>NZ_JAGINW010000001.1:0-4800000 GCF_017876405.1 Kibdelosporangium banguiense
TGCCAAACGGGCCGTTTCAGGGGGGTCCCCTTAACTGCATCGCCGCAGGTCAGAGGCCCTCTAGAGGGCTCGTAGCTCCTCCACCACCTCGCTGACGGACTTCTTGGCGTCGCCGAAGAGCATGGCGGTGCGGGGGTCGTAGTAGAGGTCGTTGTCGACTCCGGCGAAGCCTGGGCTCATCGAACGCTTCAGGACGATGACTGAGCGGCTCTCGTTGACCTTGAGGATCGGCATCCCGTAGATGGGTGAGCCCGGGTCGGTGTCGGCGGCGGGGTTGGTCACGTCGTTCGCGCCGATGACCAGGGCGACGTCCGTTCTGGCGAACTCGCCGTTGATCTCCTCCATCTCCTTGAGGTGCTCGTAGGGGACGTCGGCCTCCGCGAGCAGGACGTTCATGTGTCCTGGCATGCGGCCGGCGACCGGGTGGATCGCGTAGTAGACCGACACGCCCTTGCTCTCCAACTCCTTGGCCATCTCCCGGACGGCGTGCTGGGCCTGGGCCACGGCCATGCCGTATCCGGGCACGACGACCACCTGGCGGGCGTAGCTCATCTGGATGGCCGCGTCGGAGGCGCTGGTCCGGCGGACTGTCTTGTCGGCCGGACCTGAGCCGCCGGATATCGCCTCGCCGCCGAAGCCGCCGGCGACGATGGCCGGGATCGACCTGTTCATGGCCTTGGCCATCAGGTTCGTCAGGATGGTGCCGGACGCGCCGACGATCATTCCCGCCACGATCAGGGCGGTGTTGTCGAGCGCGATCCCCGTCGCCGCCGCGCTCAGGCCGGTCAGTGCGTTCAGCAGGGAGATCACGACGGGCATGTCGGCGCCGCCGATCGGGAGCACGACCATCAGTCCGAGCAGGGCCGACGACAGGAGTACCCCGATCATCAGCCACTCCGAGGTGGCGCCTGCCACCACTGCGACGCCGCAGGCCACGCCGATGAGCAGGAGCAGGAGGTTCAGCGGCTGCTGGAGCCTGCCCACCGAGATGGGCCTGCCCGGCAGGATCTCCTGGAGTTTGCCGAAGGCCACGTTCGAGCCCCAGAACGAGATCGAACCGATCAGGGCTGCGAACAATGTCGCGATCGCGACGTGCGCAGGCTCCTCCGCGAAGCCGTGTGACTGGCGGAACTCGACCCAGGCGACGATGGCGACCGCGCCACCGCCGACGCCGTTGAACAGCGCGACCATCTGTGGCATCGCGGTCATCTTCACCTTGCGCGCAGCCGGAATGCCGACCGCGGTACCGATCGCGACGCCCAGCAGGATGAGCCACCAGTTGCCCATGCCCGGCGTCAAAGCCGTTGCCAGTACGGCGATCGCCATGCCGACAGCGGCCAACATGTTGCCGCGCACGGCAGTCCGGGGGCCTGTCAGGCCCATCAGGCCGTAGATGAAGAGCGCGAACGCCACGATGTAGAGGCACTGGATCGTGACGGGATCCTGGAGCCAGCTCATTCCCGCGGCCCCTTGCTCTTGAACATCCCCAGCATTCGGTCTGTCACAAGGAAACCGCCGACGACGTTGATCGTGCCGAAGGCGATCGCGACCACGAGCAGGATCTGGTCGAGCGTGCCGGTCGCGCCGAGACCCAGCACGATGAGCGCGCCGAGCAGGACGATGCCGTGGATGGCGTTGGTGCCGGACATCAACGGCGTGTGCAACGTGTTGGGCACCTTGGAGATCACCGCGAAACCGACGAAGCCCGCGAGCACCAGGATGGCCAGGTTCTGTACCAGCATCAGGACTCCTTCCTGGTGACGCACGCGGACGCGACGATCTCGTCGTCGAAGTCCAGGTTCAGCCGGCCGTCGGTGACCAGCAGTTCCAGCAGGGCCTGGACATTGCGGGCGTACAGCTCGCTGGCCGACTCCGGCATGCTCGCCGGCAGGTTGAGCGGGGCCACGATCGTCACGTCATGGCGGACCACGACCTCACCGGGCACGCTCAGCTCACAGTTCCCGCCGGATTCGCCGGCCAGGTCGACGACCACACTGCCCGCGCGCATCGCGGTCACGGAGTCCTCGGTGACCAGGACCGGCGCCCGCCTGCCGGGCACCTGGGCCGTGGTGATCACGACGTCGTACCCGATCACGGCTTCGTTGAGCCGCTTCAGCTGTTCGGCGCGTTCCTCATCGGTGAGCGCCCGCGCGTAACCACCCTCGCCGCGAGCCTCGATGCCGAGGTCGAGCCACTTGGCGCCGACCGAACGCACCTGCTCGGCGACTTCAGGCCGGACGTCGTAACCCGTGGTCTGCGCGCCTAACCGCCGTGCCGTGGCCAGCGCCTGCAGCCCGGCGACACCCGCGCCGAGGACCAGGGTCTTGGCGGGCGGAACGGTTCCCGCGGCCGTGGTCAGCATCGGGTAGAAACGCGTCAAGTGTTGTGCGCCAAGCAAAGCAGCAAGATACCCGGCGACGCTGCTCTGCGAGGAGAGGGCGTCCATCGACTGTGCGCGGGAGATCCGCGGGATGGCCTCCATGGCCAGGCCGTGCACGTCCGCCGTGGCCAGCGCCTGCGCCTGATCGGTGCCGAGGAACCCGATCAGCACGCTGCCGGGTTTCAGACGTCCGATCTCCTCGTCGGTCGGGGCCGCCACCTTCACGACCACGTCGCAGGCCCACGGATCGCCGAGGGTCGCCCCGGCCTCCTCGTAGAGCCAGTCCGACATCAACGCCCCACCACCGGCGCCGGGCTCGACCACGATGTTCAGCCCCGCGGACCGCAGGCGTCCCACAACCTTCGGGACAAGTGCGACCCGTCGTTCTCCAGGGACCGACTCGCGCGGCACACCGACCGCGATGTTCTGGGTATCCGCCATTGGAGACCCTCCCCATGGAAACAGAACGTACGTCTTCTGTTGTACCACCGGTGTGGTCCGCACCACACCCTCCAACGACGGCTTTGTGGCAATCAGTCACGAACGAGGGTCTTGTGGTCCTCCGCGTCACGGGCGCGCGGCACGACCACCTTGGGCGGCCGGGTTACGTAGGGCCGGACCAGGCGGATGATCGCCAGACCCGCTGCCAGTAACGGGACCATCGCCGCCATCGCCGCGGCGGTCGCCCCCGCGCGCGCCACGTCCCTGGGAATCAGGGTCACGCGGCTGTTCATCACCGAGACCTTGCCCGGCAACGCCAGCAGCACGAGAACCGCGATGAAGCCGACCATCGCGATGACCGCACGGAACACAGCGGGGTGATAGCCGATCCCCTCCGCGGCAACCAGCACGGCCAGCCAGCCGGACACGGCCGTGAGCTGGGCACGTTCGGTCGTGGCAGCCCAGAGCAGGCCGCCGGCCACGGCCACCACGGCGAACACCCAGCCTCTGGACGGGTCACGCGCCCACTGCGAGACCGCGTCCAGCCACCCGACCGGCACGCCCGCCCAGCCGAGCAAGCCCCGGGGAACGTCCAGGGGTGCCATCGGCGGAGCCACCGCCTGCCCGAGCACCCACGCGAACGTCCATACCGAGACCACACACGCCAGTACCAGCTGCCCGCGTGACCGGTCGGTCACACAGGCCCAGATCCTGGCCAACTCCCGCCGCAAGGTACGCATTCGAACACTCCCTCGCCGGCACCTCTCCCGCTTAAGATGATCTTTGATCGACTGCCGCGCGTCCAGTCGCCCGCGAGTCGATCACTCGACCGGGGTTGAGGATCCCGCGCGGATCCAGTGCGTTCTTGATCTGCTGGTGCGACCACAGCGCGGCTTCGTCCAGCTCCCGCGCCAGCCAGTCACGTTTGAGCAAGCCCACGCCGTGCTCGCCGGTGATGGTTCCGCCGAGATCGAGGCCCAGCTGCATGACCGCGTCGAACGCCTGCTGCGCTGCCTCAGCCTGGGCGTGGTCGAACAGCACCGCGGGGTGCATGTTGCCGTCGCCCGCGTGACCGCATGTGGCGATGAAGACGTCGTACTGCTTGGCGATCCGTTCGATGCCGTCGACAAGTTCGGCCAGGTGCCTGCGGGGCACGCACACGTCGTCGACCAGGGAGGCCGGGTACTCCTCGAATGCCAGGCCGACCAGCCTGCGGCCCTGCATGAGCAGGTCGGCTTCGGCCGGGTCCTCGGAGACGATCACTTCGGTCGCGGCGCACTTGCGTGCCGACAACTCGAAAGCAGCCAGTTCCTCCGGCGCCTTGGTGCCCGCGTCTGACTGCGCGATGAGTACGGCGCCGACCCCAGGCGGGAACCCGAGGTCCTGCAGTTTGGCGACGGCTTCGATCGTCGCGGCGTCCATGAGCTCCAACGCCGCAGGCCGGAACCCGCCGCCCAGGTGGTCGGCGACCGCACGGCACGCGTCCGCCGTTGTGTCGAAGAACGCGACTGCCGCCAGCGGCCTCGCGGCAGCGGGCCTGAGCGCGACGGTCACCTCGGTCACGACGCCGAGCGTTCCTTCTGAGCCGACGAACAACCGGGTCAGGTCGTAACCCGCGACTCCCTTGGCAGTGCGGCGGCCGGTCCGCATGACGCGACCATCGGCCAGGACGACCTGCAAGGCCCGGACGAAATCACCGGTGACGCCGTATTTCAGGCAGCACATGCCGCCAGCGTTGGTCGCCACATTGCCGCCGATCGACGAGATGTCCTTGGAACCCGGATCAGGCGGGTAGTAGAGCCCCTTCTCGGCCACCGCGGCGGCGAGTGTGGCGTTGATGACGCCCGGCTCGACCACGGCTATCTGCTCTTCGACGTCGATGTCCAGAATCCGGTCGAGTTTCTCGACGTTGAGCAGAACGCATCCATCGAGTGCGTTCGCTCCGCCGGAAAGCCCGGTACGCGCACCCTGCGGCACTACCGGGACGTTGTTTTCGCTGGCCCACTGGAGGGTTTGCACGACATCCTGCAGCGACCTCGCCCGGACCAGCGCTTTCGGCGTTCCACTGGGACAGAACGAGGCCCGGTCGGTGCGATATGCCGCAAGCACAGCCGGGTCATCCGTGGTCGCCTGAACCGGTAGCGAGGTCACTCCTCAACGTTACGCGCCGATCAGTGCCTTTTCGAAGGGCAGCGGGCCGGAGGTGGGCGGGGATGCCAGGTCGAACAGCGCGGTGTAACCGTTGGCCAGGTAGAGGTTGACGGCTTCGGGCTGGTTCGGGCCGGTCATCAGATATATCCGGGTGTAGCCGCGGCCGGCGGCTTCCTTTTCCAGTTCGGCCATGATGCGGGCGGCGAGACCACGACGCCGGTGGTCACGGTGGGTCCAGACCCGTTTGACCTCCGCGGTGTCCGGGTCATAGCGCTGGAACGCCCCACCGGCGATCGCCTGCTCGTTCTCGATGAGAACAAGGAAGGCGCCGTCCGGTGGGGCGAACCTGGCTGCCGGGTAGGCGATCAGGTCTTCGTACACCGAGCCGTAGCGGCTGGCGTACTCCTGCACGAGGTCTTCAAGCAGCGGCCGCACGACCGGATCGGTCATGGCGACATGCCGGACTTCCAGGCTGGACATGCCATCGACGCTACTTGACGTGTCAGACAGGTCCCACCATCTAGACGATTGATGCGGTGAAGTTGATGTTAGTGATCGAAGGCTGTGAGCGACCTTTTGCTGGTCAGGCCGGTCATCCAGTTGTGCCAGATGCCGGCGGCCATGGCCAGCAGGCGCTGGGCGACACGGGTGAAGACCCCCAGCGGGGTGCGTCCACCGTGCCGTTCCAGGTCGAGCTGCCCTTTGAGGGTCTGATTGACTGATTCGATCCGTTGGCGGACACCGCCGAGGCTGCCATTGCGGTAGGTCTCGTCCTTGCGGTCCGGACGCAGCAGCCGTATGCCCATCGACTCGGTGAGTTTCTTGAAGGGCTTACCGGAGAAACCCTTGTCGGCCACCAGGATCTGACTCTCGCGGATGAGGTGGTGATTGTTGTCGAGCAAGGCCGCCAGCACCTCCCGTTCGCCGATCTTGGGGTCGGCCAGGCACCACATGATCGGCATCCCGTCCCCGGCACAGACCAGGTACAGCTTCAGACCCCAGTACCACCGGGAGTGTGACGCGCAGTAACCGTAGTTGGCGTGTCCGGCCAGGTCAGACCGTTTCACCGTCTCGCGGGACATGCCGCAGGGCACCGGGGTGGCGTCGGTGATCCACATATCGTCAAACCAGGACGGGCAGCAGGCGGCCAGGGTGATGATCGTCTTGCACAGCAAGGGTTGCGCGGTCTTGAGGCGTCGGTGGTAGCCGGATTGGGACAGCATGTAGGGGAACATGCCGATCAGTTCGGGGGTGGCGTGGACGTGGCGGACCCAGCGGCGTTCGTTGCGGTAGCCCAGCATGATCTGGGCCACCGCGAGGCAGATCAGTTCACTGTCGGTGAGGTCGGGCCGGTGGCCACGGCCGGTGCGGGCTGGGACGACGTGGTCATCGACCAGCACGTAGAGTGCGGTCAGGAGGGTGTTCAGGTTTTTCGTCACACATTGATCTTGGACGCCCTCCTGTGACTGAGCGCTGTCCGGTAGTTGGCCACCGGGGCGCTCAGGCGGCTTGGATTTGGATGACGGTCTAGGTCATCGGCTACCTGAGTCACCGCTGCCCAGCCTCACCCTCCGGTGACACAGAGAGGCTCACTGGCGTTTGGTGGCCATTGTCGAGACTGCGTCTACTCCTGCCGTTCCACCATGCCGGGTTGCTGCCGCATTCTTGCCGCTGGAGTTGTCGGCTGTGCCGGGTCTTCTTTCGGTGCGCTTCTTTCGGTGCGGAGGTTTGTGAAGTGCCCTGCGGAACGTCGCAGTGAAGGCATCACGGCTGCTGGGGGCCTCGCTGAACGAGTCCGGCACGCGACCGGGATGAGACCACCGAACGTGCGACCCGTGATGTCGGGCACCAGGTCGCGGCAGCATGGGGGCAATCTTCCCGCCGAGGTCACCAGTTTCGTGGGCCGGCGCAGGGAGGTCTCCGAGGCGAAACGGCTGCTGTCCGCCGGCCGGCTGTTGACGTTGACCGGGGTCGGCGGGGTGGGCAAGACCCGGCTGGCGTTGCGGGTGGCGGCCGGGGTGCGGCGGGCGTTCGCCGACGGGGCGCGGCTGGTGGAGCTGGCCGCGCTGCAGGACCGGACGCTGCTGGAGCAGACGGTCGCGGACGCGGTGGGGATTCGTGATCGGTCCGCGCGGTCGCCGCGGGAGGTCGTGGTGGACTACCTGCGGGACAAACAGCTGCTGTTGGTGTTGGACAACTGCGAACATCTGGCGGACCGCTGCGCGGGGCTGGCGACCGACCTGCTTACGGCGGCGCCGGCGCTGCGGATCCTGGCCACCAGCCGGCACGCGCTGTCCACACCGGGCGAACATATCCTGGCGGTGCCGCCCCTGCCGGTGCCGGACCCCGAACGCCCACCGCAGCCTGGAAAACTGCTCCACAACGAGGCGATCCGCCTGTTCACGGAGCGCGCGACGGCGGTGCGGCCCGACTTCGCGATCACCGCCGGCAATCACACGACGATTGCCCGGATCTGCCACCGGCTGGACGGGCTGCCGCTGGCGATCGAGCTGGCCGCGGCGCGGCTGCGGGTGCTCTCGCCGGAGCAGATCCTGGCTCGGCTGGACGACCGCTTCCGCCTCCTACGCGCAGGCAGCCGGACGGTGCTGCCCCGTCACCGGACGCTGCGGGCAGTGGTCGACTGGAGCTACCAGCTGTGCTCGCCGCTGGAGCAGATGCTGTGGGCGCGGGTGTCGGTGTTCGCCGGCGGGTTCGACCTGGAGGCGGCCGAGGCGGTGTGTGCTGGGGAGGGCATCGCCCGGGATCGGGTGCTGGATCTGGTGGCGGAGTTGGTGGACAAGTCGATCCTCATCCGGGAGGACCAGGATCACGGCCCCCGGGTGCGGTACCGGTTGCTGGACATCATCGCCCACTATGGGCTCGACGCCTTGAAGGCGGCCGGGCAGGAGGCGGTGCTGCTCCGACGGCATCGGGACTACTACCTGGGGCTGGCCGAACGAGGCAACACTGAGTGGTTCGGCCCCACCCAGCTGGAGGTGCTCGCCCGCACCCGGTGTGAGCACGCTAACCTGCGCCTCGCGCTGGAGTTCTGCCTGGCCATGCCCGGCGAATCCGAGACCGGGTTGCGGCTGGCCACGGCCCTGCGCTTCTACTGGCACTGCGGCTTCCTGTCCGAGGGCCGGCACTGGCTGGACCGGGCACTGGCCCAGGACACCGAGCCGAGCAGGGCGCGGGCCACCGCCCTGTGGATCAACGCCCACCTCGCTGTCCTGCAGGGGGATGCCTCCGCCGCCGCGGCCATGGCGGAGCAGTGTCGAGATTGGGCCCTGCCGCGCGGCGCGGACAACCTGCTGGCATATGCCCTGTTCATCCTGGGAACCGTCGCATGGCTCAGCGGCGACCTCCGGCGCGCGCAGGCCCTGTTTGAGGATGTCCTGGCGCGCTTCGAGGCCCTCGGTGAACTGAACGACATCGTGATCATCGCCTATGCCGTGCTGGCCGCGGTGGCCCTGCTCCAGGATGATCTCGCCCGCGCCGGCGAGCTCTGCCAGCAGGGCCTTGCGCTCGGTGAGCGGCACGGCGAGCAATGGGCGCGGGCCTACACGCTCTGCACTCTCACCCTCGCCGAATGGGCCCGGGGCGAGG
This sequence comes from Kibdelosporangium banguiense, assembly GCF_017876405.1. Taxonomy (GTDB): domain Bacteria; phylum Actinomycetota; class Actinomycetes; order Mycobacteriales; family Pseudonocardiaceae; genus Kibdelosporangium; species Kibdelosporangium banguiense. Next base: position 8,579 of record NZ_JAGINW010000001.1, read on the forward strand.
TGGCGCTGGCGAGCGCGCACGCCCGGGAGGGTCTGCGGGTCATGCGCGCCCTCCACGACGCCTTTGGCATGGCGTTGCTGGTCGAGCATCTGGCGTGGATCGTTGGGGCGGCCGGCGAGGATGAGCCGGCCGCGGTGCTGCTCGGCGCGGCCAGCACGATCTGGCCCCTGCTCGGTGGCCAGCCTCTGTTGGGCGCCCCGCATCACCTTGCCGCGCATGAGGCGTGCGAGCGGCAGGCCCGCCGCGCCCTGGGTGACCGCGCGTTCCAGACCGCGTTCGGCCACGGCGCAGCACTCGACCTCGACCAAGCCGTCGCCTACGCCCTCGGGGAGAAACCCGCGCCCGCCGCCCCGGCCACCACCGCGACCGATACCGCGGGCACGTCGTTGACCCGCCGGGAGCGGCAGGTCGCCGACCTGGTGGCCGAGGGGCTGTCCAACAAGGACATCGGGGCGCGGTTGGTGATCGCCCAGCGCACCGCCGAAGGCCACGTCGAGCACATCCTGACCAAACTCGGTTTTACCAAGCGTACCCAGCTGGCCGCGTGGGTCATCGAACAACGCGAAGGCCGGGACCGGTGATGGCCGGCGTGGGATCACCTCGACCGGTGGGGAATCTGCCGGGCGAGGTGACCAGTTTTGTCGGTCGCCGGCGGGAGATCACCCTTGCCGCGCGGCTGCTGCGGCGGGTGCGGCTGGTCACGCTGACCGGGGTGGCCGGGGTCGGCGAGACCCGACTGGCCCTGCGAGTGGCCGCCCAGGTGCGCGGGCCGTTCCCGGGCGGGGTGTGGCTGGTCGAGCTGGCCGCGCTGACCGACGAGAAGCTGCTGGCCCAAACGGTCGCCGATGTCCTGGGCGTCCACGATCAGCAGGGGCCGCGGCCGCCACGGAGATGCTGGCGGACCACCTGGCCGACAAACAGTCGCTGCTGGTGGTGGACAACTGCGAGCATCTGGTGGACGCGTGCGCGGTGCTGGCCGGTGATCTGTTGGCCGCCGCGCCGGGGCTGCGGATCCTGGCCACCCAGGACATCACCGCCCTCCCGGCCATCGCCCCACGCGCCGCCGACAGCCACCACCGCATCAGGCCAAACTCGACCTCACCGACCGCACCCAACTCGCCGCACGGATCACCCACCACCCACAACCACCAGACGATCAGCAGCGGTATCGCCCCTCACACACCGGCGATCCCGCTCGACTCAAGTAGCCGCTGGGCGCAAGGCTGTGGCTGATTCTGGTGCTCAAGCGGCAAACTGGCACGCTCAACTGGCCAAATGAAGCGCTCAGTCACACCTCCTCCTATGCCCGGACACTAGCCCGGCTTCACATGATCTTTACCGCATCAATCGTCTAGAAAAGGGTCGGGACCATGGCCTCGATCACGTGCGGGCCTGGCTTGGACTGGGCCTCGCGGAACTGCTCGGCCAGTTCCTCCGCTGTGCCTGCCCGGGTCCCGGGTACGCCCATGGCCTTGGCCAGCGCGACGAAGTCGAGGTCCGGGCGGGACAGGTCGAGCAGATCCAGTGCCTTCGGCCCGGTGCTCTCCGCGCCGACTCGCTGCAGCTCCAGCTTCAGGATCGCGTACGAACGGTTCGAGAGCACGACTGTGGTGACGTTCAGCTCTTCGCGAGCCTGCGTCCACAACGCCGAGGCTGTGTACATCGCGCTGCCGTCGGCCTGCAGGTTGATCACCGGGCGGTCGGGGCACGCGACTGCGGCGCCGGTCGCGGCGGGCATGCCGTAGCCGATCGAGCCACCGGTCAACGTGAGCACGTCGTGCTTGGGTGCGCCTGCCGTCGCCATCGGCAGCAACAGGCCGGACGTGTTCGACTCGTCGACGATGATCGCGTTCTCCGGCAGCAGCGCGCCGATGACGTCGACCCAGTTCTGCGGGGTCAGGTCGCCGGTCGGCAGGCTGGGCCGCCTTGCCTCCTGCAGCAACGGTTCCACGTCCGCGGCGACGATGTCGGCGATCGCCTCCAAGGCGGCCGCGATGTCGTCACCGGGCTCGGCCAGGGCGTGGACCTTGCAGCCGTCCGGCACGAGGTCGCTTGCCTTGCCTGGGTAGGCGAAGAACGACACAGGCGACTTCGCGCCCGCGAGGACGATGTTGCGCACGTCCGTCAGCTGGTACGTGACCTGCTCGGCCAGGTAGCCGAGCCGCTCGACGGCAGGCACGCCCGCACCGCGCTCCATCCGCGTCGGAAACGTCTCGGCGAACAGCTTCACGCCCGTGGCCTGCGAAATCCGGCTCGCCGCACGCAGCGCGCGCTCACGCGTACCGACGTTGCCCAGCAAAATGACCGTCGATTCGCCTGAGCGCAACACGTCGACGACTGCCTGCACGACGTTCTCAGAGACGGTCGCACGCACCGGCTGTGCGAGCGACGCGGACGGCACGCCACCTTCGGTCCACGACACGTCGGCGGGCAGGATCAGCGTTGCGACCTGCCCGGACTGCGCGATCGCGACGGCTTCGGCGGCATCCGCGGCAAGCGACTCGGTCGAGGTGCTTGTCCTGGACCAGCCGACGGTGCCTGACAGCGCCTCGATGTCCGACTCGAGCGGCGCGTCGTACTGCTTGTGGTACGTCGCGTGGTCGCCGACGACGTTCACGATCCCGGTCCGCGCGCGGCGCGCGTTGTGCAGGTTCGCCAAGCCGTTGGCCAGACCCGGGCCGAGGTGCAGCAGCGTCGCCGCCGGCTTGTCGGCCATCCGTGCGTAGCCGTCGGCCGCGCCGGTCACCACACCCTCGTAGAGCCCGAGGATGCCCCGCATCTCCGGCACCGAATCCAGTGCGGCGACGAAATGCATCTCCGAGGTGCCCGGGTTGCCGAAGCAGACGTTCACGCCCGCGTCGACGAGCGTGCGGATCAGGGCCTGTGCGCCGTTCATCGTCGAAATGCTCCCACTCAGTCGAAAAGAACGCCGGGGTTGAGGACACCGGCCGGGTCGAACGCGACCTTGATCCGCCGCATGAGGTCCACTTTGGCCGGATCGGTCAGCGCCAGGAAGCTCTTGACGTGCTTCTGGCCGATGCCGTGCTCGCCGGAGATCGCGCCGCCGAGATCGATACCCGCCTCGAACAGCCCGCGCAGCACCCGCTCGCGGACCTCGGCGTCCTTCTGCAGCACCGCCAGGTGCACGTTTCCGTCGCCGGCGTGCCCGCAGCCGATCACGAACGTGTTGTTCTCCTGCGCGATCTCGCGGACGCGCGCCATGAACTGGGGCAGCGCGGCACGCGGGATCACGGTGTCGATGATGTCGTCGGCACCCGCGGCTTTGGCTGTGAAGAACGCCTTCTCGCGCGCGTCGATCAGTTTGCGGGCCGACGGTCCGGGCAAGACGTAGACGTCCTTGGCACCCAGACCGGACAGCAGTTCGCCGAGCTCCTCGATGTCCTCGTCAAGCCGGTCGGCGCTGCGGTTCTCCAGCATCACCACGAGATACGCCTGCGAGGTCTCCCGGACCTCGTCGGGGATGCCGAGCTGCAACTGCGCGCTGTAGGTGATCGCGCCCATGGTCAGGCCGTCGATGTACTCCAGGATCAGCGGGCCGAGGCCGCTGCCGACCACCTTCGGGACCGCACGGGCGACCTCGTCGAGATCGACGAACGGCGCGAGCACCGTGCCCTGGTGCTGTAGCCGCGGCTGCACCTTCAACACTGCCTCGGTGACGAGCGCGAGCGTGCCTTCGGAGCCGATGATCAGCTGGGTGAGGTCGTAACCCGTGCTCGCCTTGACGAACTTGCCACCGGTCCGGATCACTTCGCCGGTCGGCAGCGCGGCCTCCAGCCCCAGGACGTTGTGCCTGGTCACGCCGTACTTGATGGCACGCATGCCGCCCGCGTTCGTGCCGACGTTGCCGCCGATGCTCGCGCTGAGCTCACCCGGGTACACGGGATAGACCAGGCCCGCTTCGGCCAGTTTGTCGTCCAGTTCCTGCAGCGTGACGCCCGGCTGCACCACGGCGACGTGGTTCTCGGTGTCGATCTCCAGGATGGCGTTCATCCGCTCGAACGAGATCAGCAGGCCGTTCTCCCGCGGCGCCGAAGCACCGGACAAACCTGAGCCAGAACCTCGCGCGGTCACCGGAATCCCCTGCTCGGCGGCGGCCTTGAGCAGCAGCGCCACCTGTTCGGCGTTCTCCGGCCGGGCCACGTAGGCCGGCTTCACGGGCTCCCGGCTCAACGCCTCGTCATGGGCATAGTCCTCGCCGATCGCGTCCCCAGTGAGCAGATGCTCAGCACCGACGACGTCAGACAGCGTCGTCTTGATGTCCGTCATGGACGCTCCCTTCATACCCGCCGGTAACTCTAGTGCTTCGGCGGAAAAACCGGTTGTGCCCGGTTGCTAACGTCGACGGCGTGGGATGTTTCTTCACTTTGATCAGGTTGCGCCGCCGCTGAGGCGCGCGACCCCCTTGACCTGCTGATCTTCAGCTGAGCCCGGTTCTTCGGGCTCGGCGGGTCGTTGTCGCCTCAGAACAACAGCACTCTCATCCCGCTCTTGTTCCGTGCTGGAGACGACCTTGCTTCCCCACACCTCCTCTGGTGTCCATTTCCTGTCCGCGCACGCCGTCATCCGCCAGTTGATCCGTTCGTCCGGGGCCGGTCCCGGCGATCTGGTGATCGACTTCGGCGCCGGCCCGGGCACACTCACCGCTCCACTGGCCGCGACGGGCGCACGCGTCCTGGCGGTCGAACGCGACGAGGCCTTCGTCCGCAAACTCAGCCGCCGGTTCGCCGACCAGCCACTGGTCAAGGTCGTCCACGCGGACCTGCGGACAGTTCCCTTGCCCAGTAGGGATTTCTCTGTTGTCGCAAGCATTCCCTACGCACTGTCCACAGTGCTCCTGCGACGGCTGCTTTCCAGGCCACGACGCGCTCTCGTCGGCGCGGACATCGTGGTCGAGTGGGGCTTCGCGCGGCGAGTTGTTGCCGCACAGTCCAAAGAGACCGCCGCATGGGCCCGGAAATACGAGATGCGAGTGGCGAGGCGGATACCGGCGAACTGCTTTCGTCCCGCCCCTCGCGTGGACTCCGCGCACCTCGTGATCAGAAGGCGGTGACGGAAACGATCTGAACCGCCACGCGCTGTTCGCCCGTATGGGTATTGAGCCTAACTATTGGGAGGCATCGCCATTGCGTAGCGCACACAAGAAGATCACCAGGAAGAAGGTCGTCCTCACGGCCGCGGGGATCGCTGTCGCCGCCACGGCGGCGTTCGCGATTCCCCAGGCCAGCGCCACAGATTCGCAGCCGGCCGCCGGACCGTCGCTGGAGGCGTTACGGACCATCCCCGGCACGGCGTGGGCGGTCGACCCGGACACCGATCAGACCCTGATCACCGCCGACAGCACCGTCACCGACGACCAGTGGAACAGCCTGCAGGCCGCGGGCGGGGACAAAGTGCGGTTGGAACGGGCGCCTGGCCGGTTCACCTTGTTCGCCGAGGGCGGCGACGCGATCTTCGGTGGCGGGGCCCGGTGCTCGCTGGGATTCAACATCAAGTTGAACAACGGCGACCCCGGCCTGCTCACCGCCGGTCACTGCACGGCGGCCGCACAGCAGTGGTCGGTCAACCAAGGCGGTCGGCCTGTCGCCACCGTGCAGCAGTCGACGTTCCCCGGCAACGGCGACTTCGCCGTGTTGTCCTACAACGACCGCAACACCCAAGCACCAAGCGTTGTGGACACAGGCAACGGCAGGACGGTCCAGATAAGGCAGGCCGCGGACGCGCGTGTGAACCAGAACGTCCAACGGATGGGCAGCACAACTGGGCTGCGCAACGGGCGGGTGACCGCGCTGAACGCCACAGTGAACTATCCGGAGGGCAGGGTCACCGGGCTCATCCAGACCACGGTGTGCGCCGAAGGCGGTGACAGCGGCGGACCGCTGTTCACACAGGACGGCTCCGCGCTCGGCCTGACCTCAGGCGGTTCCGGCGACTGCCGGACCGGTGGCGTGACGTTCTTCCAGCCGGTGACCGAGGCGCTGGACGCCGCCGGAGCTCAGATCGGTCAGTGACTGCTCTTGAGGTCACCTTTGGGGCGCTTCATGCCCCAAAGGTGACCTGCAAGGTTCAGTCCAGCACTTCGGCGACCGTGCCGGCGGCCACGGTCAGGCGGCCCTCACGGATGGCGAAACCCTGGCCCTTGGTCATCGCGATCGGCTTGCCGAGTTCCACGACGAACTCGGTGCTGTCACCCGGCAGCACCATCGCGGACTCGAGTGTCAGCGAACCCGGCACGTCACTGGTCCGGAAGTGGAACTGCGGGCGGTAGTTGTCGTGAATCGGCGTCCGCCGTCCGCCTTCCTCCGCCTTGAGCACGTACACGTCCGCACGGAACCGCCGGTGCGGCATGACGCTGCCAGGCAGGCTGAGCACCTGGCCCCGCCTGATCTGGTCACGCTTCACGCCACGCAGCAGAATCGCGGCGTTGTCACCCGCCTCGGCCCGCTCCAGCGACTTGCCGAACATCTCCAGCCCGGTGACCACACTGGTGAAAGTCGGCTCCAGGCCGACGATCTCCACGGTGTCGCCGAGCTTGATCGAGCCCTGCTCCACCGCGCCGGTGACCACCGTGCCACGGCCGGTGATGGTCATGGTGTTCTCCACCGGCATCAGGAACGGCAGGTCGAGCCGCCGCACCGGAACCGGCACGTGCTCGTCCACGGCAGCGAGCAGCTCCACGATCTTCTGCTCCCAGACCGGGTCGCCCTCGATCGCCTTCAGCCCGGACACGCGCACGACCGCAACGGTGTCGCCGTCGAACCCGTAGCGCGACAGCAGCTCCCGGATCTCCAGCTCGACGAGGTCGAGCAGGTCGCCGTCGGCCACCATGTCCACCTTGTTCAGTGCGACAACGATGTGCTCGACACCTATTCGGCGCGCGAGCACAACGTGTTCCCGCGTCTGCGGCATCGAACCGTCCTCAGCGGACACAACGAGGATCGCGCCGTCGAGCTGAGCCGCGCCGGTGATCATGTTCTTGACGTAGTCGGCGTGGCCAGGCATGTCGACGTGGGCGTAGTGCCTGGTCGGCGTCTCGTACTCGACGTGCGAGATGTTGATCGTGATGCCGCGCTCGATCTCCTCGGGCGCGCGGTCGATCTTGTCGAACGCCGTGAACTTCGTGCCGTTGCCCTGCGCGGCAAGGACTTTGGTGATCGCCGCGGTGAGGGTGGTCTTGCCGTGGTCGACGTGGCCCATCGTGCCGATGTTGACGTGCGGCTTGGTGCGCACGTACTGCTGCTTGCTCATTTCGTGTGTTCTCTCTGCGAAGCTGGACATGCGGAACCCGCAGCTGCACGACCCTCCCCCGTGGGTTCCGCGAGAGGAGGCGGAAAGGGAGAGGGTCAGCTATCCAGCGATGCCGACAGCACGCTCAGCAGGCACAGGCCTGCGAGCGTCGCCAAGTCGCGCATCCGGAACACGAGAGGGACTGTAGCGCGGCCACAGTCCCTCTCCAAATGTATTTACTACCAGCGGAACTTGGCGACGCGTCCCTTCTCGCCGGCGGCCCAGCACGCGCCGTCCCAGCCACAGTCGACGGTGTCGAAGCTGCCGGAGTCGAACTGGCGCCAATGGTTGCCGCCGTCCAGGCTGATGTCGCTGCCGGTCGGCCCGACGGCCAGGATCCCGATCGGCAGGTACGGGATGTAGGTCGCGCCCGAGCGGTAATCCTTGGGCGCCTGCGGTGGCTTGACCCAGCTCTTGCCGCCGTCCCGGGTCTTGGCCACGGCGTCCTTGGTCGGTTTCGTCGCGTCGAAGTCGCCGCCGATCGCGACACCGGTCCTTGTGTCCCGCATCGCGACCGTGAACACGCCCGCACTCGGTCCGCTCTGGATCGGGGTGTCGCTGACCGTCCAGGTCAGGCCGCGGTCCTTCGAGTGGTAGACGCGGGCTTTGGCGTCGCCGCCGGAGGCGATCCATGCGTCCTTGTGGCCGGCGGTGACCAGGCACTGGCCGCTCGCGGCGAACGCGAACTCGGCGGGCTGTGCGGCGGGCATGCCCGTGTTCGGCAGCACCTTCCAGCTCTTGCCGCCGTCACTGGTGGACAGGATGCGGAACTTGCCGTCGACCGGGTCACTCAGCGCCAGGCCGTTGCGGCGGTCGAAGAACGACATGCAGTCGTAGAAGGCCGGTTGGTCCGGATTGCGGAAAGTCTCGGTCCAGGTCTTTCCACCATTGGAAGTGATGTAGATCCGGGAGTCCGGGCCGTTGCCGATCGACATCGCCACAGCGTTGTCCGCGTCGAACGCCTCGATGTCGCGGAACTGCAGGGCCGCGGTGTCCGGCGGGCCGACGCTGTCCCACGTCCGGCCGCCGTTGGTGGTCCGCAGCACCGTGCCGAGGCTGCCGCTCGCCCACGCCGTCCGGCCGTCCACAACAGACAGTCCACGCAGCCGGGCCTCGCTGCCGGTCGGGGTCAGCTGCCACGACGGGCCGCCGCCCCTGTCCTGGTCCGCGACCGCGGGTGTCGCACCCGCCATGAGCAGGGCAATTGCCGATAACGCACCGATCCACCTCATGCTGGCGGAAGCTACCCGATGCGCTGCGAGCAGGCCACCGCCATCAGTCGTAAGGATCCGGTAAGGGCGGTTCGCCGCATTTTTGCCCGGACAGCGTGTGTAATAACTGCCATGCGTGCACTGTTGCGGAGGAAAGTCACCTGGGCAGTCCTGGCCGTTCTCGCCGTCGCGGGAGCGTTCGCCATGTGGGCGTTCCAGCCTTGGCGCCTGTTCACCAGCAGCACACTCGACGAGGCGCTCCCCCTCGCTCAGCCCGTCGCCGTCGAAACGCCTGTGTCCAGCACTCCGGCCAGTACCGCGCCCGCTCCGTCCACTTCGGCCGCTCCCGCGGTGCCGAAGGAGCTGGCCGCGGGTGACTTCGTTTCCCAGGAGCACAAGACATCCGGCCGGGCCGCCGTGCTCGAACTGCCAGACGGCTCCCGGGTGCTCCGGCTGACCGGACTGGCCTCTTCGGACGGTCCGGACCTGCATGTCTGGCTCACCGACGCCACCGCGGGCGGCGACTGGTTCAAGTACGACGACGGCCGCCAGGTGAAACTCGGCAAACTCAAGGCCACGCACGGCAACCAGAACTACGCCATACCTGCGGGCACTTCGCTCGACGGCCTGCGCAGCGCGGTGATCTGGTGCGACCGATTCAACGTCGCTTTCGGCTCAGCGGCCCTGTTCAGCTGAGGACCAGTGCACCACTCTCGAAGTCGAGCAGGAACCGTTTGCGCTCAATGCCTCCGCCGTAACCGGTGAGGTCGCCGGTGGAGCCGATCACGCGGTGGCACGGCACGATGACGCTGATCGGATTCTTGCCGTTGGCCAGTCCGACCGCCCGGGACGCGGTGGGCCGGCCGAGCTGTTCCGCAAGCTGGCCGTAGGTAACCGTTTCGCCGTAAGGGATTTCGCACAGCGCAGTCCACACCGAGCGCTGGAACTGCGTGCCGCCGAGGTGAATCGGCAGATCGAAGTCGGTCCGCCCGCCGGCGAAGTACTCGTCGAGCTGCCGGATCACCTCAGGGAACGGCTCGGGATCCGGCACGCCGAACAACTCGTCCGCCGGACGGTACCGCTGCAGATCCATGTACAGACCGCTGAGCACACCGTCAGTCGCCACCAGAGTGAGCGGACCGCACGGGCTGTCCATCACCGTATGACAGTTCTTCTCGTACACAGCTCATAGTCTGGCGCAGGCAGTGTCCACCGGCTGGCGAAAATCGGACATCAAGTCACCAGACCGGAGGTTGTCCCGTGAGAGTCCACGCGGCCTGCCGGGCGGCACCGAGCGCCACATACTCCGCGGCAGCCGGAACCTCCACAGGCACAGCGAAAAGCTCACGCGCGATGGCCTGCACCGCGGCAGACCGGGCACCGCCCCCGATCAGCAGAATCCGCCGCTCCACAAGCCCGACCGCACGCAACGCCTCAAGCCCAGCGCTGAGTCCTCCGAGCATTCCCGCCACGGCCGCCCGCGCCACGTTCGCCGGAGTCATGTTGTCCCGGCGCATGCCAAGCAACGACCCAGTCGCATCAGGCAGGTTCGGAGTGCGTTCGCCGTCCAGATAGGGCACGAACTGCAGCCCACCGGAGTCGGCGACCGACAACGCGAGTTCGTCCAACTCCGACAGCTGCACACCAAGCATCGTCGCGGTGGCAGTAAGCACCCGCGCCGCATTCAACGTGCACACCAACGGCAGGAACCGACCGGTGGCATCGGCAAAACCGGCAACAGCACCCGTGCTGTCAGGCGTGATCTTGTCGGCAACCCCGAACACAGTGCCACTGGTCCCGATGGATACGACAACATCACCGGCCTCAAGCCCAAGCCCCAACGCGGCAGCCATGTTGTCACCAGTCCCAGCCGACACAAGAATGCCGTCCGGCGTGCGGCCCGCGGAGTCATCCGGACTGAGCACCCGCGGCAGCTCAGGCACCCGCCCGAACGCCTTGACCAGCAGATCCTCGCGATACTTGCCGTCAGCCGCGGAGAAATAACCAGTACCCGACGCGTCGCCACGGTCGGTGACCAACGCCCCGGTCAGCTTCCACGTCAGCCAGTCATGCGGCAGCAGAACAGTCGCGACTTTTTGGGCGAGCTCAGGCTCATGTTCGGCCATCCACCGCAGCTTGGTGACCGTGAAACTGGCAACCGGCACAGAGCCGACAGCGTTGGCCCACTCCTGCGGCCCACCCAGCTCCTTGATCAGGTCCTCAGCAGCACCCGCCGACCGCGTGTCATTCCACAGCAAAGCAGGCCGGACAACCTCACCATCAGCGTCGAGCGTCACCAGCCCATGCTGCTGGCCACCAACCCCGATCGACGCGACACCGTCAAGCAACCCATCGGCCGTGGCCTCCTGAAACGCCCGCCACCACTCATCCGGGTGAACCTCAGTACCGTCCGGATGAGCCGCGCGGCCCTCCCGCAGGACCTGCCCGGTCTCCGCGTCACACACAACCACTTTTGTGGACTGGGTAGACGAATCCACGCCCGCGACCAACGCCATTCGGCCATCCTAACCGCCCGGCGCCAGAATTCGTTTACCTACTGAACTGATTGCTCCCTCCGCCCGCCCACCCCGGCACCACGCCCCACCGTGGCCGGAAGTCCACGGCCTTGCCGAAGCTCTCACCGGGGAAGAGATGAGCCCTTTGGCAGGCCCTCGAGGGCTTCGGTCAGGGTGCGGCGAACTGGGAGCAGGTCCAGCAGGCCGCTGATCTCCAACGGTCGCAGGACTGGCGGGGATGTTGCGACGATGCGCAGCGTTGTGGCGGTCCGGTCCGCTTGTTGGTGGGCCTCTATCAGCAGGCCGAGGCCGGCTGAGCCCATGAAGACGACTCCGGACAGGTCGATCACCAGGGCGGGCGGCGTTTGGGCGAGGTGGTCGAGTACGTACTCGGACATTGTGTCGATGGTGGAGATGTCCACCTCGCCGGATACGTGCACGACGGCCACTGGGCCGAGGTCACTGCGCGTTACGGTGATGTGTTCGTTCGGGTCTAGCATCGACGGGACCATCGGCGCTTCCTCTCAGCGCACGAGGCAGATGAGCCGAGGCTGCCCTTTCAACCCAAACCGCACCCACTTCGGGGGATAGTCCTTCAACCGTAAGCCTCCGTCACACCAGGCGCAAACGCTGCACCGGTTTCACGGCATGCGGTCACGGCTACCCGGATGCCATGACCAGCCAGGAGAACGAACCGATAACTCCCGACCCGCCGCAGCCACCGGGGACTCCGGATCCGCCGGATCTCGATGTCGATGTCAAGAAGATCCAGCGCAGGGCCGAGGCCGAGGTGGACGATGACAAACAGGAACCACCGGACTAATCGGAGCCGTACAGCAGGCGGTTGATCGAGTGTGTCATCGCACGGTAGGCGCCGCCGGTCCACTTTTCCCGAGCCAACGCCGCTCGTGCCGCGTTCGCGCCGGCGGCTCCGTGTACGGCGCCGCCGGGATGGGCGGACGCTCCTGCCAGGAACAGCCTGTCGATCGGGGTGTCGGCGCGGGCCATTCCGGGAATCGGCCGGAAGATCAGCTCCTGGTGGATGGCCGCCGTGCCCTGGTTGATGGCGCCGCCGTTCAGGCTGAAGTTGAGTTCTGCCAGGTCGTGCGGGCCGGTGATGGCCCGTGCCTGGATCAGGCTGGTGAATCCGGGCGCGTGTTTCTCGATTGCCTGCTCTATCCGGTCGGCCCGGCGGCGCAGACTGCCGTCGGTCAGCAGCTTGCCGCGGGGAACATGCGTGTACGCCCACGCGGCCTCAGTGCCTGCCGGTGATCGGGAAGGATCCGCGGTGGTCATCTGGCCCAGTAGGAGGAACGGGTTACGCGGCACACGTCCGCACGCGAGGTCGTTGCTGATTCCGGCCAGCCCGTCGACGTCGGCGCCGAGGTGGACGGTGCCGGCCTGCCTGGCCTCCGGCGCGGTCCACGGGATCGGGCCGGACAACGCCCAGTCCACTTTGACCGTCGCGTCGTCCCATTCGAACTTGTCCAAATCAGACACAAGCCGGGCGGGAAGATGCTCTACGCCAACGAGTTCCCGGTACAGCATAGGAGCAGGAACGCTGGCAAGTACCGCGCGGGTGGCCCTGACACGCCCGCCCTGTCTGTCCTGCACGCCCATCGCCCGGCCATCGGCGAGAAGCACTTTCGTCACGAGCCTGCCGCACTCCACGTGACCGCCGCGAGCCTTCAGACGGGCGATCAGCGCGTCGATCAGGCTGCTCGCGCCGCCTTCCGGCACCGGAAAACCGACATCCTGGCCGAGCATGGACAGCAACCAGCCGAACACCGCGCTCCCGGACGAATCCGGGCCCAGATCTGTGTGCATCGCATTGCCCGCGAGCAACACTCGAGCGCCTTCCCCGGCGAACGTCTCAACCCCGAGCCTGCGCACAGGCAGCGTGGCCATCCGCACGAACCGCAGCATTTCCGCGGTCCCCAAAGTTCGCACGAGCCCTGTAGCGGCACGGACGGGCGGGAACGGCCGTGTCACTGCGTTCAGCAAATGGTCGCGGATACGTTGCCACTTCGCGTATTCCGCGCGCCACGCGTCGCCGTCCTCGGGGGCGAACGTCTCCAGTGAACGCACGGTCGTGTCGAGATCACGCGACAACAGCACCGCCCGGTCGTCCGGGAACACGTGCGCCAGCACCTCAGGCGCGTGTCGCCAACGCAGTCCGTACTGCTCCAGCCCAAGCTCGGCGATCACGGGCGACGCGATGCCGAGCGGGTAGAACGCGCTGCACAGGTCGTTGCGGAAACCGGGCGCGGTGATCTCCGCTGTGCGGACCGCGCCGCCGGGTTCGTCCGCGTTCTCCAGGACCAGCACCGACCAGCCCGCGTCCGCCAGCACGTTCGCCGCGACCAGGCCGTTCGGGCCGGACCCGATCACCACCGCGTCTACCGATTCGGCCATGGACAGTGAGTACCCCACTCGGGGGTGGTCAAGCAAGGCGAATAATCACGAGCACCGCACCCGGGCATCCGCCCACGACGCGTGGTCGTTCTGGGTCCCGTCACCGCCGTCGGCCACGCGCAGTGTCAACGTCCGGACACCGGTGACGTTGATCTGCAACGACTTCACCGGCGACCGGACACCCAGCACCTCAGTATCCACAAGGGAAGAACCGTCACCGGAGACACCGAAACTCACTGTCCCGCCAACGCGTTGCCGTGCGACGTCCAGCCCGGCTTCGTCGTCCACACCGACATCGGCCACGAATTGCGTGCACCGGCCGTCCAACGCGAAACTGATCGCGGCGTTGGCGTGCGTTCCCAGGCCTTTGCCGTAGTTCTGCCGCCGGATCGCGATCGGCCGGCCGTCGCGCGCCGCCGGGCCGCCGTTGGCCAGGTCGAGCTCAACCGGGCCGTCGCCGCTGGATCCGGTGAACGCCAGGTCGCTGAGGTACGACCAGCCCGCCGGCAACGGTTTCCAGACGTGTATCCGCGTGGTCTGCTCGTCCTCCAACCGCCTGGCACCGGAACGGAACGCGGCGACAACGGGAATGTCGAAGTAGCCGTACTCGGCAGGCGGCTTGAGCGTCCACTTTCCGGATATTTCCTGGCCTGGGCGCAGCCGGTCCGCCTTGATCGCCGGACCGGTGACCGTCCACCCGGCCGGTACCCGTGGCGCGAAGGTCACGTCGTTGACCACTGTCGTGGCGCTGAACTTGCCGGATACCTCGAATCCGTTGCTGGTCGCGGTGACCGTCGTGTCCGGAACCGTACGAACCGGCTCGTCGCATGTACGGATACCTGGCCGCCAACGGCACGCGATGGCAGCGAATCCACCGTCCTTGACGACATCGACCGTGAGGTTCTCACCTGACCGCAGCACGCGCTGTTCACGCACCAGACCGTCCCGCACCATGTCGACGAGCCACTTACCCGCCGGAATGTTCAACGGCACGCTGACTGTCCGCGCTGCGCCCGAGAAACCGCCGCCGATGAACCATCTCTCACCGCTCCGGCGCGCGAACACGGCACTCTCGGCAGGCCGCCCGGCCAGCAACCGGGTTTCGTCCCAGGCCGTGGGGACCTGGTCGAGGAATCGCTCCGCCTCCGGCCGGGCCTGGTAGCCCTCGATCTGACCGGCGAAGTTCTGGAATCCCGACTCGAACACCACCGCCAGTGCCAGTTCGTGGGCGTCGGATGTGGGACGGCTGGGCCGGTGCCAGGCCATCGGTGTGTAGTCCATCGAACCGGATACGTTGCGCGTAAAGGGCAAAGCGGTCAAATGAGTCGTGTTGAGGTTGCTGGACTTCTCCCCGCCGTGCACCGCTTCCATGGTCATCACGTTCGGCCAGGTGCGCTGGATGCCGTGCGGCAGTGTCGATCCATGGAAATTGATCATCAGGTGGTGCCGGGCGGCGGCAGGCAGGATCTGGTCGTACCAGCGAAACCGCTGCTGCGAGTCGGAGTCCATGAAGTCGATCTTCAGCCCGGCCACACCCCAGCGCTCGAACAACGCCAGCCTGCGGGTCTGCTCCTCGACCGTGTCCAGCTCGTCGTAGTGCACCCACGTCTGGATCTGCACACCGCGCGCCCTGGCGTAGTCCACCAGCTGCGGAATCCAGCTCGTGGTCTCCCACGACGGGTCGTAATCCCAGTTCGGATCGAAGTACCAACCCGCATCCACCAGCACATATGGCCAGCCGTGCGCTGCGGCGTAGTCGACGTACGCCTTCTGCATCGACAAGCTCTGCCCGGCCTCACGCCCGCCGGCCAGCCAGCTCCAGAACACCTTGCCGGGCTTGATCCACGACGTGTCCCGCAGTTTCGACGGCGTCGCCAGGTCGTCGACCAGAGTCGACTGCGCCACGGTGGCGAGGTCGCCGATGATCATCGTGCGCCAGGCGGTCTGCACCGGGCCGCCGGTCTCGACCTTCTCGTCCCAGTACTTGATCCGGTACAGCCCGCCGCCCTCATGCACCAGGCGCGCACCGGAATGCCGTCCGTCCACATCGGATTCCGTGATGTGCAGGTACGTGCCGCCGACGTCGAACAGTGCCGGATGCATGTACTCCGTCGCCTCGGCACCGTCCGACGTGGTCTGCAGGAACGGGTTCTCGTAGTCCCGCCGGTATTTCGCCAGCCAGGCGGCACTGCCCGGGGGAACTTTGTATGCGGACGCCTCATTAAGGATCGCGCCATACGAGCGCGGCAGCGAATAGCGGTACGCGACCCCGTCATGCGAGGTCCGCACAAGCAGATCAAACCGCGCGCCACCAGCGGCTTCGAACGTGTAACGCTGCTCCATTTGCGCCACTGTCCGAGAACCTTGCTTGCCGGACTTGGTGTTGTAGTGTTCGAACACCGGTTTGCCCGACCGCCGGAGCAGCTTCAACCCCTTTGACAAGTCCATCTGCTCAGTGGTGATCCCCACCGGGCTGGGTAACAGGATCGACTGCCCGGCCTTGCTCACCGCTAAGGAGATCCGGCCGTCGCCGTCGAGTGTGACGTCGGCGACCGGGCCGCGGTACCCACTCCGATCGTCCGCGTTCGCCGGCAAGACCGTGACCAGGCCTGCCACGAGCGCGGAAATGGTGACAGCCCAGCGTGTCGCCGGAGTTGGCATCGTTGCACTCCCCAAGGCACCAGAACGGACCAGACATCCGATGTATACGCTTTCATCAGTGCTAGGTCTAGCCTCCCGCCGGGTAAAGGTCGGAGGGTGTGGCCTACTGGCCGCGTTCGCGTTGACCGCCTGCACACAGGCGCCGACCGAGGGTAAGACCGTCAGAATCCCCACATTCGAGGACACTCCGGACGTCACGGCGCCGCCCACGACGCCGCCCACCCCGGAGTGGACGCCGACGTGGGAGGCGAGCCTGCCCACAGTCGCCCCGGTGATCAAGCCCAGCGGCACCACGCCGCCCAAGCCCCCGCCTGCCACGAGAACACCGCCGCCGACCAGACCTCCGATCGTCACCATCCCGACGCTGCCGGGCGTCCCGTTTGCCAAAGAAGGCGGAAGGTGTTCCCCCGAAGGCGCGATCGGAATAACCCGAACGGGTCAGCCGCTGGTGTGCACAAAAAGCGGCCGGGGCGAATCGCTGCGGTGGCGTGCGCCCTGAGCAGCACGTCACTCACGTAGCGGTACGTGCGTGAAAATGCCGTGGCTACCGTGAAACCCGGGTGCGGCCTCGAAAAGGAGGAGCGATGAAGGGTACATGCGGATGTTGCGGCTCCTGCAGCGGTCCGGGCTGTGGTTGTTGCTCGAGCTGCTCGTAGTGAAGAACGTTCTCACCGGCCCCTTGTTCCGCTCGCTGGGACCGGGGGCCCATTCTTGACCTGATCCGCTAACGTGTTTTGTGTCCGCCGCCAACGACATTGGAGAGTTGGCGATGATACGACACAGTGCCGTGTTTCTTTCCCTGCTCGCCGGCCTGGTGGTTGTGCCGGGCCAGGCATCCGCGGCAACAGTCCGGGTGACCAGCTTGTCCGCGCTGCAGAACGCGCTCGATTCGGCGAACACCGGTGACCGGATCGAACTGGCCGACGGCACGTACACCGCGAGTGGCGCGATCACGATCCGGCGTTCCGGCACATCCTCCGCGCCGATCACCGTGACCGCGGCGAACGTGGGCAAGGCCGAGATCCGCGGCTCCACGGGTTTCTCGTTCGCCAGCGGCGTGAACAACGTTGTGCTGCAAGGCTTCAACCTGCGTCACGGCGGTTCGCTGTCGGTGCCGGCCAACGCCCACCACATCCGGATCTCCCGCAACACCGTGCAGCTCAGCGGCGGCGGCAACTGGGTCACGGTGAACGGCAACGACGTCGAAATCGACCGCAACTCCTTCCAGAACCGCAGTTCCGAAGGGGTTTTCCTGCAGATCTCCGGGCCGGGCGACAATGTCGCCAAACGGACCCGGATCCATCACAACTATTTCTACAACCACACTTTCAGCGGATCCAACGGCGGTGAGTCGATCCGTCTTGGCTACAGCCACAAACAGTCCTATTCGGCCAACGCGGTCGTGGAGTACAACCTGTTCGAGAAGGCCAACGGCGATTCCGAGGCGATCTCGGTGAAGTCGTCGGACAACATCGTGCGCTACAACACGATCCGCGACAGTCGCGGTTACATCGTGTTGCGGCACGGCAACCGGAGTGTGGTGGACGGCAACCTGATCTTCGGTGCGTCCGGTATCCGGTTCCACGGCAACGACCACAAGATCATCAACAACTACGTGGCCGCGTCGGGCGGCCGTGCCATCGTCTTCGGCAGCGGCTCCGAGGCCGACAGCGGCCCGACCAGCACCGGGCACGACCGGCCAGACCGGGTGACCGTCGCCTTCAACACCGTGCAGGGCACCAACGCGGTGATCGACAGCGACGGCGGCGATTTCAAACCCAAGGACTGCGTACTGGCCAACAACATCATCGTCGGCACGTCTGGCACCCTCGTCGACATGGTCAGTGGTTCCACCGTGCGTTACGAGGGCAACATCGCCTGGGGCGGCTCGGCCGGCATGCCGTCCGGCGGTTACCGGTCCGTCGATCCCAAGCTGGTCCGCGACGCCAACGGCCTGTCCCGGCTGTCGGACAGCAGCCCGGCCATCGACTCGTCAGCCGGCACGTACTCCTACGTCACCACCGACCTCGACCCGCCGCAGGCCCGGTCGGGCAAGCTCGACGTCGGCGCCGACGAACTCGGCGGCTCCCGCAAACCGCTCGCCAAGACCGACGTGGGGCCACTCGCCCCCTGACCCCGTGTTGACTCTGACACCGTGTCAGCTCATAGAACTGACCCATCATGTTCACCATCGGAGATTTCGCCAGGTACGGCCAGGTGTCGGTGCGGATGCTGCGCCACTACGACGCACTCGGCCTCCTGCGGCCCGCGCATGTCGACCCGGCCACCGGCTATCGCTTCTACCACGCCACCCAGCTGGCCCGGCTCAACCGGATCATCGCCCTCAAAGGCCTGGGGTTCACCCTCGGGCAGGTCGCCGGGCTGCTCGACGAGCAGGTCAGCGGCGAACGGATGCGGGGAATGCTGCAGCTCAGGCACGCCGAGGTGCAGGCGCGGATCGCTGCGGAGACCGACCGGCTCCGGCAGGTCGAGGCGAGGCTCCGGCTGATCGAAAGTGAGGGTCACATGGCAGTCGCGGATGTCGTGCTCAAGGAAGTTGCGGCGCAACGGGTCGCCGAGCTGACCGCGGTCGCGGCGAGCTGGGAACAGGAAGACATCGGACCAGTCATCGGACCGCTGTACCAGGATCTGTGCGAGCGGATGGACAGGGCCGGCGTGACAGGAGTGGCGCCCGGGGTGGCCTGGTACGAGGAGGTGCCGAACAGCGGCGGCAAGGTCGTCGTGCACGCGACAGTGCCGGTGGACCGCCCGCTCGGCACCGACGACGCCGGGTTCACGGTCGTCGACCTGAAGCCTCTGGAGAAGGCCGCGACGATCGTGCACCACGGCGCCATGTCGGACATGCTTCCGGCCGAGCAGGCGCTGGCCGCCTGGATCGAGCAGAACGGCTACCGCCCGATGGGCTACCCCCGTGAGGTCAACCTGGAGTGCCCGCCGGGCGAGTTCGACCGCTGGGTCACCGAGTTGCAGCAGCAAGTCTGCTAGTCACGTTCGATGATGTGACCGACCACGTCCGGGCCTGGGTGGGCGTGGCCGGAACCGTCCCGGCGCATGTCCACCTCGGGCAGTTCCACGGCCGAGCCGGTGCTGGACGCACCCGCCGGTCGTGGGCCGACCCAGGCCAGCACCAGCTGGGTCTCGCCCTTGAGGAAGCGATGCGTCCGCACACCGCCGGTGGCCCGGCCCTTGGCCGGGTACTGCGAGAACGGCGTTACCTTCACGCTCAAGCCTGTCGACGTCACGACCATCGGCTCGCCGTGTTCGTCGTCATCAGTGCGGACCGCACCGAAGAACACCGCATGGGCTTCTTTGCCGAGGTTGATACCTGCCATGCCGCCACCCTTCAGACCTTGCGGGCGGACAAGGGAAGCAGCGAAGCGCAGCAGCGAGGAATCCGACGACAGGAACGTCATGGTCTCGGTTCCGTCGGTCAGCCAGGTCGCGCCGATGATCTCGTCGCCGTCCTTGAGACTGATCACTTCGAACTCGTCCGACCGGACCGGCCACTCCGGCGCACAGATCTTCACCACGCCCTGACGCGTACCCAGCGCGAGGCCTGGTGATCCGGCTCCCTGCTCACCGAGCGGCGCTATGCCGACGACCTTTTCGCCCTTCTCCAATGCAACCAGCTCACGCGCGGCCATCCCGCCGCCGAGCGAGACAGTCCCGCTCTGGTCAGGCAGCACCGGGAGCGGCAGCACGTCGGTCTTGAACGCCCGCCCCTGGTTGGTGACCAGCAGAATCTGGCCGCGTGCGGTCGAATGCACGACTGCCGCGACCGTGTCGTGTTTCGCACGGCCGTTTCGGCGCCGGGCCTCGCTCGATTCCTCGGACTCGGCGGCAGTCCGGGCGACCAGGCCGGTCGCGGACAGGATCACCTGGCACGGATCGTCGGCGACCTCCAGCGGACCGGCCGGCTTGGACGCGGCCAGCACCTCCTTGAGGTCACCGTCGATCAGCGCGGTCCGGCGCTCCCCTGCCAGGTCCTTGGCGACCTTGGCCAGCTCGGAGGAGACCACCTTACGCAGCACGGCCGGATCGTCCAGGATCTTGGACAGCTCGGCGATCTCGGCGTTGAGCTGGTCCTGCTCGGACTCCAGCTCGATGCGGTCGAACTTGGTCAGCCTGCGCAGCGGGGTGTCCAAAATGTACTGCGCCTGGATCTCGGAGAGCTTGAACTGCGTCATCAGGCCGTCTTTGGCCGCCGCGGCGTTCTCGCTGTTGCGGATCAGCCGGATCACCTTGTCGATGTTGATCAGGGCCTTGAGCAGGCCCTCGACCAGGTGCAGGCGCTCTTCCCGCTTGCGGCGGCGATACCGCGTGCGCCGGGTGACGACCTCGGCGCGGTGCTTGAGGAAGACCTCCAGCAAAGCCTTGAGCCCCAGCGTCTGCGGCTGACCGTCCACAAGCACCAGGTTGTTGATGCCGAACGACTGCTCCATCGGCGTCAGCCGGTACAGGTCGGCGAGCAGGGCCTGCGGGTTGACACCGACCTTGCACTCGATGACCAGGCGGGTGCCGTTCTCCCGGTCGGTGAGGTCCTTGACGTCCGCGATCCCGGTGAGCCGCTTGGACTTGTTCACCTCATCGGTGATCTTCTCGATGATCCGCTCAGTACCGACGCCGTAGGGCAACTCGGTGACAGTGATCGCCTGCCGCCCACGGCTGCCCTCCAGCGGACCGGTCTCGGCGCGCGCCCGCATCCGGACCACACCACGGCCCGTCTCGTAGGCCTTACGAACCTCATCCAGCCCCAGCAACATCCCGCCGGTAGGCAGATCCGGCCCCGGCACAAACTCCATCAGCTTGTCGAGCGTCGCATCCGGGTGACTGATCAACCACCGCGCGGCCGCCACAACCTCACCGAGATTGTGCGGAATCATGTTCGTGGCCATACCGACCGCGATCCCCGAAGTCCCGTTCACCAACAGGTTCGGGAAAGCCGCAGGCAGAACCGTCGGCTCCTGAAGCGAACCGTCATAGTTCGGCCGGAAGTCGACCGTGTCCTCGCCCAGTTCCCCGACCAGAAGCATGGCCTCCGGCGACATCCGTGCCTCGGTGTACCTGGACGCGGCCGGCCCGTCATCCGGCGAGCCGAAGTTGCCATGCCCGTCGATCAACGGCGAGTTCAGCGAAAAGTCCTGCGCCATCCGGACCATGGAGTCGTAAATCGCCGAGTCACCGTGCGGGTGGTAGCGGCCCATCACGTCACCGACGACGCGTGACGACTTCACATACGGAGAATCTGGACGCTGACCATTCTGCTGCATCGAGAACAGGATGCGGCGGTGTACGGGCTTGAGGCCGTCACGCGCGTCGGGCAGGGCGCGGGAGTGGATGACCGAGTAGGCGTACTCCAGGTAGGAGTCCTCGATCTCGGTCTTCAACGAGTTGTCGATGACGTTGGCGCCCGCGCTGTCGAACGCGCTGGGATCAACCCGGGTGGTCGTGGTGCCCTTGCGGCGTGCCATTGATCAGTACTCTCTCTGTCCTTCGAAAACCCGTCAGACGTCGATCGCCTCGCGGTCCACCCGGCTGGACGACTCGACCAGCCAGTTGCGCCGCGGCTCGACTTTCTCGCCCATCAGCAGTTCGAGGGCCTCCTCGGCGGCGTCGGCGTCGTCGAGGGTGATCCGGCGCACCGAGCGGGTCACCGGGTTCATCGTGGTCTCCCACAGTTCGTCCGCGTCCATCTCGCCGAGACCCTTGAACCGGGGCACCGGCATGACGATCTGTTTGCCGGCCTTCTGCAGCGCGGCGACAGTCGTCTCCATCTCGCGCTGGGTGAAGGTGAAGCGAGTCTCGGAGTTGCGGCCCTTGGTGACGACCTTGTGCAGCGGCGGCATGGCCGCGTAGAGCCGACCGTCCTCGATCACGGGCCGCATGTACTTGGCGAACAAGGTGATCAGCAGGGTCCGGATGTGCGAGCCGTCGACGTCGGCGTCGGCCATCAGGATCACACGGCCGTAACGCATCGTGGCCAGGTCGAACGTACGGCCCGAACCTGCGCCCAGGACCTGCACGATCGAGGCGATCTCGGCGTTGCGCAGGGTGTCGGCCAGGCTTGCCTTCTGGACGTTGAGGATCTTGCCGCGCAACGGCAGCAGGGCCTGGTACTCCGAAACCCGCGCCATACGCGCCGAACCGAGGGCGCTGTCACCCTCCACGAGGAACAGCTCGCTGCGGGCCACGCCTGTCGTGCGGCAGTCCACCAGCTTGGGCGGCATGGCCGCGCCTTCGAGGGCGGTCTTGCGGCGGGCGGCGTCCTTCTGCTGCTTCTGGGTCAGCCGCACGCGCGCCGCGTCGACGACCTTCTGCAGGACGATCTTGGCCTCGGCCTTGGTCTTGCGGTCCTCGGTCCACGCCTTGACGTTGCGTTCGACGATGCCCTGGATCACCTTGGTGACGCCCGCGGTGGACAGCTCGTCCTTGGTCTGCGAGGTGAACTGCGGCTCTGGCACGCGCACGTGGATCACCGCGGTCATGCCTTCGAGCACGTCGTCGAGCTGCGGCGGGTCCTCTTTGGGCTTGAGCAGCCCGCGGGTCTTGGAAATGGCCTCCTGCAACGACTTCAGCGCGGCCCGCTCGAAGCCCTTGCGGTGCGTGCCGCCGTGCACGTTGCGGATGGTGTTGGTGAAGCACTCCACGATCCGGTCGTACCCGGTGCCCCAGCGGAACGCGACCTCGACCTCGACCTGACGCTCTACTTTGGACCGCATGACGCCGTTCTCGTCGGCGGCGTTCTCGGTGTACGTACCGGTGCCGTTGATCAACAGCGTTCCGGTGACCGCTTTCTCACCATCCGGGGACAGGAAGTCGACCATGTCCGACAGCCCGTTGGGGAAGTGGAACGTCTCCTCTTCGATCGCCCCTTGGGTGGCGTCACGCAATACATATGTGACGCCCGGAACGAGGAAGGCGGTGTTACGCAGCTTGGCGCGCACGGCCTCGACGTCCAGCGCGGCGCCGTTCTCGAAGTACCGCGAGTCGTACCAGTAGCGGATCGAGGTGCCGGTTGGTTCGCCACGCTTCATCTTGCCCATGACCTGCAGGCCGGACTGCTTGACGAACTTCGCCTTCGGGCCCGGCCCGTCGAACACCGCGGGCGTGCCCTGGGCGAACGACATCTGGTGGACCTTGCCCTCACGTTTCACCGTGACGTCGAAACGGTGGGACAACGCGTTCACCGCGGAGGCACCCACACCGTGCAGGCCACCTGAGGTCTTGTAGCCCGAGCCACCGAACTTTCCACCCGCGTGCAGCCGGGTGAGCACGAGCTCGACACCGGACAGACCGGACTTCGCGTGCACACCGGTCGGAATGCCGCGGCCGTCGTCGTCCACCTGGACGCTGCCGTCTGCGTGCAAAGTCACAACGACCCGGGTGGCCAGCCCGGCTATGCCCTCGTCGGTCGAGTTGTCGACGATCTCGGTGAACAGGTGATTGATGCCACGGCTGTCGGTGGACCCGATGTACATGCCGGGTCGTTTGCGGACGGCCTCGAGCCCTTCGAGGTGCGTTAGGTCGTCAGCCCCGTAGATGGTCTCGGCTGTCACAGGGTCTCTCTCCCCAAATCGGTACTGGCTCACACAAGCTTGCGGCGGCAAATCTGCGCCACGGTACCGAAGGGTATCTGCAACCTCCGACATCTGTTCGAATACTGGGGCTCGAGTCGGGCTCCGTGGCTGGTTGTGCCCGGAGGATTACCCGGTCAGCAGCCTGGCAAGCGTGGATGCGAACCGCTGCGGATCGATACCGGCCGGCCGGCGACCGAAGTACTCGGTCGTCAGAAAGTACCCGGTCATCGCCGACATCATCACGGCGGCCGCGGCCTGCGGATCGGCCCGCACGGCCTCGACCGGCGCCACCGCCAGCTCCTCGGCCGTCCCCAGCTCGACACCCCGGTCGGCCATCACCTGCTGGACGTGCTCGGCGACCTCGGGAGCACGATTGCGTTCCCACATCAGGATTGTCATCAGCGGACGAAGCCGGCCGAGAAAGTCCAGGTCGGATAACAGCTGCCCGGCCAGCGTTCCAGCGGCCGGCACGGCAGGATCCTTGCGTACCAACGCGATCTCACGTTCCACAACGGCCGCGAGCAACGCCTGCTTGTCCTTGAAGTGCCGGTAGAAACTTCCACTGCCTGCCGACAGTCCCGCGGCGGCCTCGATCGCGGTGACCGGCGTCGCAGCCACACCACGTTCGGCAAAAAGCTGCAACGCCACGTCCATGATTCGTTCGCGCGTGCCGCTGGCCATGTGAGGCACACTACTCTTGGCAAGAGCAAGAACACTCTTTGCACACGGCCGCCTAGCCCGACGCGGACGTAAGCCCCGTGAACAGGCGTTTCCGGTCGCCAGGCAACGGCTCGCCGCGCACCATGACAGTGGTCGTCGCACCGCGCTGCACGCCGAGGCTCTCCACCCAATCGACCAGCCCCTGCTGCTCCAGGGTGAGATCGAGGCGAATCGGGCCGTCGATCTCCGCGGCCAGGTCCTCGATGAGCGCTTGGGCGAGCTGTGGGTTCTCGGCCAGCACGGGACCGATCACCGTGTTGCCCACGTTCGGCCAGCTGCCCGCGTAGCCGCGCAGGCCTGCGGGGCCGTCGATCACACGCAGGCTCGTGCAGAACGTGGGCAGCTGTGCCAGCACCTTCGGCCTGGACATGCCGAAGATCTCCGCGTCCAGCCGGGCGATCTCCGGCATGTCCTCTGTGGACGCAGGCCGGGACACACCGCTGGCGGATGTGCCGAAGTCGCCGATGAACTGGGATTTCTCGCCGACGGCCCGGAAGGCGAGACGCTCGTAGACCGGCCTGCCGTACTCGGTCGCGACCAGCCAGGCCGACGCCGTTCCGGCTGCTTGCAAGGCATGGGTCATCAGGCGGGTACCGAGGCCCTGCCGTGCGTACGACGGGGCGACAAGCATCATGCCGATAGCCGCGACCTCATTGCCGTACTGCGTGGACACGACAACTCCAGCCAGGCCGCCGTCCGCATCGTCGATGCCGTAAACGTCACCGATTTCGAACAGCAGCCGCCACAGGTGTTCCTGCCGCAGCCACTCGCGGCTCTCCGCAAGCGCCAGGCAGTCCGCCAGCCGGTCAGCGCCCAACCGATTGATCGACATCCATCAACCGTACCCAGGCGATCGTCTTGCGTGCCGGAAATTCGGTGGCGAGGCCGTTGCGGCCCTTGCTAGGTTGCGAGCCACCCCGACCCGGGCCAGCACAGCCCTAGAAAGTAGTTGACCTATGACCCGCCGCGCCGAGGGCGCCCGCTCGCGCCTTGGTAGCTCCTGCCCATCCGGCCGCGGAGCCACCCCGCGCTGAGCCAGGTCCTTCGGCGCCCTCCTCCCGGAAATCATCGGTATTCCCGGCTAGGAGCCCATAGGTGTCCATCAAGAACCCTTATCTCAGCACTGACACGTTCACCTGCATCCGGTGTGGACTGACAGTTTCCAAACTCACGCAAGCGCCTGGTGAACGGCTGCGCAACCACTGCCCGAGCTGTCTGCATTCGCGGCACACAGCCGATCCGGAGTGCCAGGCGCGGATGATCCCGATCTCGATCGCGGTGCTGCGCAACAGCGACTGGATGATCATCCACCGCTGCACGCGCTGCGACGAGCTCACCTCCAATCCGATCAGCACCGACGACAACCAGCTGATCCTGGTGCGGATGGCGGTCCGGCCGCTGGCCCAGCCGCCGTTCCCGCTCGAAGCCTTCGGCGGGATGTGACATGCCCAGACGGCACAACCCTCGTCAGGGCAGGCCACAACGCACCAAGCAGAAACGGCGGGACAACCCGGGCGAGTCGTTCCGGTGTGCCGGATGCCGGCTCGACGTGTCCTTCGTGGCGCCTGGCACGGCCCACCGCAACCATTGCCCGAACTGTCTCACCAGCCTGCACGTCGACAGCCGGATCCCCGGCGACCGGCGGGCCGGCTGCCACGGCCGGATGGTGCCGCTGAGCCTGTCGGTCCGGCCGGACGGCGAGTGGATGATCATCCACAGCTGTCTGGCCTGTGACGAGCTCAGCGCCAACCGCGTCGCGGGCGACGACAACGCCTTGGTACTGCTGCGGATCGCGTTGCGTCCGTTCGACAACCGGCTGCCGGAACGCGCCCTGCTGGCCCTGTGAAATGTGATCCCGTGTGCGGGCCTGCTCGCACACGGGACCGTCACGTCACTTCGCCTGGGGCAGCTTCTTTGATCCGCGTTTGACCGCAGGAGCCGACGGCGGGGGCACAACCGGACCGATGTCGCCGTCCGGTGCGGTGTCGAGGTCGAGCATGACCGGGGCGTGGTCGCTGGGGCCCGTTCCCTTGCGGGCCTGGCGATCCACCCAGGACGCCTGCGCGCGGACGGCGACTGGGGCACTGGCGAGAATGAGGTCGATCCGCATGCCGAGGTCCTGGTGGAACATGCCGGCCCGGTAGTCCCAGTACGTGAAGATCCGGTTGCCGGGCCACCGGTCCCGCATCACGTCACGCAGCCCGAGATCCTGCAGCGCGGCCAAAGCGGCCCGCTCCGGCGGGGTCACATGGGTCTGGCCGACGTAGGCGTCCGGGTCGAACAGGTCAGCGTCGGCGGGCGCGATGTTCATGTCACCGCAGACCACCACCGCCTCGGGGCCGGCCTCGACCACCGCCCGCAAGGCCGCCAGCCACGCGAGTTTGTACTGGTAGTGGTCGGAATCCGGGGTCCGGCCGTTGGGCACGTAAACCGAATGGACGCGCACGCCGTCGCAGGTCGCGGACACCGCACGGGCCTCGGCGTGCGGGAAGCCGGGCGCACCGGGCAAGCCTGCTTCGACGTCCTCGAGACCGACGCGCGACAGGATCGCGACGCCGTTCCACTGCACCTCGCCGTTCAGGGCGAACTCGTAGCCACGGCTGGTCAGCTCGGATTCCAGCAGTTTCGTGAACGCCTCGTCGGCCAGCTTGGTCTCCTGCAGGCACACCACATCGGGTTTCCGCTGGTCCAGCCACGGCAGCAACCGCGGCACCCGCTGCTTGACCGAGTTCACATTCCAGGTCGCGATCCGCACCCGATCCACCGTAGTCCTGTCGCCGGCCGGGCGCCGGGCTGGTCAACCGCACCCGGAGGCCACGGGCTGCCCTTCGGTGAAATCCACGTCGATGGCGTTGCGGATCGCGGCCAGAATCCCTTGCCTGGCCCGAAGTTTGTGCATGTCCATACCGATGGCGGCGATGGCCATGTCGCGTGCGGCATGCGCCAGCCGGGCCTCAGGCACCACAAGATCGAGGAAGACCACCGACCGGCGGATGATCTCCGTGGCGGTGAGCCACATCTGCAGGCCGTCCGCGGAGATCTGATAGCCGGCCGCACCGACCCGGAAATCCCCGGACAGCACCAGCAACGCCCCCATCTCGGCGGCATGCCCAGTGCACTTGACGACCACCGGCCGGGGAAACGCGAGCAGCCGCGCAGCGAGTTTGAACCCGGACCGCACCAAAGCGACCGACCGCGGCCCACCCTCACGCAGGATCGCGGAATCAAAACCGTCGGAGAACAGCCCATCACGCCCAGTCAGCAGAACGACGGCCCTGTCTGCCTGCGCCTGGTCCAGCGCGGCGTTCAGACTGCCGATCATCTGCGGCGACAACGTGTTCCGCGCGCCATCGTCCATGGTGATCGACGCGATCCCGTCGGTCAGTTCATACCGGACAAGTGGCGGCTGCATGTCACAAGTCTCCTCCTATCCCATCATCCGTGAAAGCCCTCCATGTGCGTTCGCCCGTCAAGGACCGGCGTGGCGACGGCGAAGGCGTCGGCCGTGGCGAGGTCGAAGGCGCCATGATCGCTGCCGAGTCCTTGAGCCACAAGAGCCGCGGCCGCGCAGCCGAGCACGGCAGCCTCCCGCAGTGGACGACCGAGGCCGATACCGCGCAGGAATCCGGCCGAGAACGCGTCGCCACAACCGGTGGTGTCAACCACCGTGACGGCGAACGCGGGCACAGCGATCATCTCGTCCGCCGTCACCACCAGGGCACCGCGGGCTTCTCTCGTGACCGCGACGCAGCCGACGCCCTGGCTGAGCAGCGCGCGGGCGCCGTCCTCGAGCGTGGCGGCGCCTGTCAGCCCAAGTACCTGTTCTTCGTTGGGCAGCAAGTAATCCAGGTGCGGCAGGGCGGGCGCGAGCCACGCGAGCACGCCGGGATCGCCTGGCGCGAGCAGGTCGGCAGACGTCACGACGCCGGCCGATCTTGCCGGGGCAAGGATCTTCGCTGCATTCTCGCCGCCCATCAACTCCGGCCCGCCCAGGTGCAGGTGGGTCGCGCGGGCGATCTCGCCGTGTGGGGCGTCCTCGGGTCCGTAGGTGAGGTTCGCGCCCGGCACGTGAAAAGCAGGCCGGCTGCCGTCCGGCCTGATCGGCAGCACCGACGCCGAGGTCTGCACTCCGTCACGGCGCAGCACCAGGGAAGTGTCCACGCCGTAACCGGCGAGCATCGTCAGCAGCATGTCGCCCACCGGGTCGGCGCCGACCGCGCCCGCAGTACGGACCGTCGCGCCAAGCTTGGCCAGAGTGACCGACGTGCCCGCGGCCGTGCCCGCCGGCCCGAACCGGATCTGCTCCACCAGGACCGCGCCCTGGCCTTCCGGGATGGCCTCGACCGGCCGGACCTGCACGTCGAAAACGTGCGCACCCAGCGTGACAACCGTCTGCGTCATCGTTCCTCCTCGATCCGCCGGGGACGGCCGTAACCGCGCCGCACGGCTGCGGCCACGACAGCGGCCTGTTGTTCCGGATCCAGCACCCGCGGCACACCAAGCGTCGCGGCGCGCAAATACAAGCCGCAGGCCCACTCGAGCAGGAGGGCGTTGTCCACCGCGGCCTCCAGCGTCGAGCCGTAAGCGATCGCGCCATGGTTGGCCAGCAGCGCCGCCGATTTACCTTCAAGCGCCGCAAGAGTCCCCACAGCCAGTTCCGCGGAACCGAACACAGCGAACGGCGCGACACGAATCGAGCCGCCCAGCGCAAGCATTTGGTAGTGCACGCAGGGAAGCTCGTCGAGCACCAGGGAAACCGCAGTGGCCTGCGGCGAGTGGGTGTGCACCACCGCACCCGCATGAAAGTCCCGGTAGATCCCCAGATGCAGCTCCAACTCCGACGTCGGAGCAAACTCCCCGGCGACCACGCCACCATCCAGATCGGCGACCGTCACCTGCTCCGGCGTGGCCCGCCCCAGCACAACCCCAGTCGCGGTAACCGCCACATGCTCGCCAACCCGGACGCTCACGTTGCCCGCCGTGCCGATCAGCAGCCCCTCACGGGCAAGACCATGACAGGCCTGGGCCACTGCCCGCCGCGCCTCGTCGGAATCCATGGGCCGAGGCTAGAATAAACCTGAACCAAAGTCACGTTCAGGTTTTGGGAGCGACATGACCCTGCGCCGGGTA
The DNA here is from genome assembly GCF_017876405.1 of Kibdelosporangium banguiense. Taxonomy (GTDB): domain Bacteria; phylum Actinomycetota; class Actinomycetes; order Mycobacteriales; family Pseudonocardiaceae; genus Kibdelosporangium; species Kibdelosporangium banguiense. The sequence continues at coordinate 38,135 of NZ_JAGINW010000001.1, forward strand.
CCGCGTCAGGCACGGTCGAAGCAGAAGCTCGCCCAGGTACTCGCGGCCGCGGACCGCCTGCTCACGGCCGAAGGCGTCGAGGCACTGACCACCACCCGTGTCGCTGCCGAGGCCGGAGTCTCCGTGGGCGCGCTCTACCAGTACCTGCCGGACCGGGACGCCATCACTGAGGCCCTGGCCGACGTATACCTCGCCCGCCTGGAAGACCTCATGGACTCATTCGCCACCCGCGCGGCCCAGGAAACCTGGCCAGACCCAGTCGGCCTGCTCGTCGACGCCTTCGCCGGCCTCTACCGCACCGAACCCGGCTTCCGCGCCCTCTGGTTCGGCCGAGGCCTCACCGAAGCAACACAAGAAGCCGACCGCGCCCACAAGCACACAATGGTCACCGGCGTACACCGAATCCTCGTCAACCAGCACCTGCTCCCCGACGACGACTCAGCCGCAACCGCCTGTCGCACCGCATTCCTCGCAGCCGACGCCATCATCCAGGAAGCATTCCGCACAGCCCCAACCGGCGACCCCACCCTCCTCGACAACCTCAAAACCATGCTCCGCGCCTACCTAACCCACCTGACCCCACCGCAGACAGCAACCACCTCTTGAGCTCCAGGACGAAGCCCGCCCCAGAGAAAGCAAACGCGCCCAGCGCTGGTTCAGCACCAACCGCACCGCAGGGGCTTGGAGGGCTCGGCCCCCCAAAATAATGACGGAGGACCCGGTCCGCGCTTTCCGCGGACACAGGTCCCCTGACGACGTGGGCCGGGTGGGGCTCGAACCCACGGCCAAGGGATTATGAGTCCCCTGCTCTGACCAACTGAGCTACCGGCCCCTGGAAACGAATGAACCCCAGGTAAAGCTACCTGGGGTTTTGCTCCTCCAGCTGGACTCGAACCAGCAACCCTTCGATTAACAGTCGAATGCTCTGCCAATTGAGCTATGGAGGACTGCTTGGCGCCAGGCTGGGTTGTGCTTGCCTGACAGGGGGTAACTCTAGCGTACGGCCCCTGGGGCGGGCGGCAGGGGGGTCGATCCTGAGGGAAGATGGACGGACGTAGTCGAGGCACGGGAGGCAGAGACCATGAAGGTGTTCCTGGCTGGGGTTGCCATTGGCTACGTGCTGGGGGCGAAGGCGGGCCGTGAGCGGTACGACCAGATCATGCGGGCGTACCACACGCTGCTTGAGCACCCGGCTGTGCAGAGTGCGGCCGGGGTGGCCAGGGCGAAGATCGGCGAGAAGCTGGGCAAGGCCAAGCAGACTGTCAGCTGAGCTGGGCGACGGCGAAGACGCGGCGGAACGGGAACCAGGTACGGCCGTCCGCCCGGCGCGGGTAGGCCTCGCGGAGTTTGGGTGCGAGGTCGGCGCGGAAGGCTGCCCATTCTTCATCCGACAGGGTGGCTTTGACCGGTCGCAGGGCTGTGCCGGTGATCCATTCGAGGACTGGGTCTTCGCCGGTCAGGACCTGTGTGTAGGTCGTTTCCCAGGTGTCGGTCGCGCAGCCGTCGAAGAGCTCCGCGTAGCCCGTTGGGGTGAGCACCGCGTCCTCGGGGCGTAGGTCGACGTCGGCGAGCCGCGATTTCCAGGCGCCGGCGGCCAGTTCGCGGACCAGACGGTGGGACGGCCCGTCGAAGTTGCCTGGGACCTGCAGGGCGATCCAGGCTCCGGAGGGCAGTTCGGTCACCCATCGGCGCAGGATCTCCGCATGGTCCGGCACCCATTGCAGGACGGCGTTGGTGACGATCACGTCTGTGTCCGGTTGTGGCCGCCAGGTCGCGACGTCACCCACATGGGCGTCGATTCCGCGGTCGCGGGCGGCTTCGACCATCTCCGGGGAGGAGTCGAAGGCTTCGAGCGCCGCGTCCGGCCAGCGGGATGCCAGGACCGTGGTGAGGTTGCCGGGACCGCAGCCCAGGTCGACCACACGACGGGGTGATTTCGCCTGGATACGGCCGATCAGCTCGTAGAACGGCCGCGCCCGGTGATCGGCGAACGTCAGGTACTTGTCGGGATCCCACATAGCCACCTCCAGCAAACCGTACGTACGGATTGTATGGCTTCGACGGGCCGCGCACAACCATTCTCGAAGGGTTGCTGGTTCCGCGACGATTCCGCGGTGCCCCGGGAGTCTCACTGGCATGACTGACGCACTCTGGCAGCCTGTCCATGCCGAGCGAGCCGCCCTGGCAGCCGACCTCAAGGACCTGACCGACGAACAGTGGGCCACGACGTCGCTGTGTACCGAATTCTCGGTGCGTGAAGTTCTGGCGCACATCACCGCGGCGGCGACTCTCAATCCTGTGCGGTGGATGGTGGGAGTGATCCGTTGCCGGTTCGACTTCGACAAGCAGGTCGCCATGCGGCTGGCCGAGCACCTGGGCACGAGTCCGGCCGGGACCCTCGCAAGGTTCCGCGATGTCGTCACGAGCACGACCAAACCGCCTCTTCCGGTCGTGGCGATGCTCGGGGAGACGATCGTGCATGGAGAGGACATCCGGCGCCCCTTGGGAATTCGCCGCGACTATCCACTTGAGACGATCACGCGGCTGGCCGGGTACTACGCGAGCTCGGACATGGTCGTCCTGGCGAAGGGCCGAATCGGTGGCCTACGGCTCAAAGCGACCGACGGCCCCTTCGCGACCGGCGACGGCGCACTCGTGTCCGGCACGACTTTGGCGCTGACAATGGCGATGACCGGCCGCAAGGCGTACTGCGACGAACTCGAAGGCGACGGAGTTCCAGTGCTACGCGACAAAGCGTGACTGTCAGTCCGGCTGCTCCGAGTCCGGCGAGGCCGCCCGCAACTTCGCGGCGACTTCGGACGCGACCCGGTGCACGGCTTGCTCGTCGGTTCCCGGATCAGGCCGGACCTGCAGTGTGATTCCGTCCTGACCAGGGATTCTGCGCTGGACGAACCACGCGCCGCCGCCCGGCAGCTCCTGGCGGTGCCGGGAGCTGATCGACTTCGTCACCCGGGTGTGCACGATGTCCGGCAGTTTGCCCACGCCGGTGAGCACGAACTTGACGGGCGGCATGTCGTTGAGGACAACGGCGTCACCGGCATGCGCCGCTTCGGTGGCCTCGATCAGCACCAAGGCACCGCCGCCCCAGGTCGCCTTGCTGATCAGGTGCCAGCCGACCCGGCGGGACCCGGGCAGCCATAGGCCGTGCGACGTCGCCACCAGGTGCCCGCCGGACTTCACCGGCGAGGACGCCAGGACGTATTCGCCTTCCTCCAGCGTGCCCTCGAAATCGTCCGGCAGATCGCCACGGCCGGTGAGCCGTCCGATCATCTTGCGAAGGCTCACGCTAGGCTCCCGGAAGCCTGCTCCCCCAACGCTTTGTGGTACTGCTCCATCGCCACGAGGTCACCGAACAGCGCCCGGTAGTCGTCGGCGTTCTCCAGTGGGCTCAGCCGCTGCAGCCTCGACTTGATGTCCGCGATCTGCCGCGCGACCACGCTCTTGTTCAGCGCGGCGATCAGGCTTTCCACGTAACGCAGGTCGGGCTCGGTACGGGCGTGCATGGGCTCGACGGACAACTCCGTGACCAGCGACTGGACGACCTGGTGCTTGCAGTTCTGCTTGACCGCGTCCACGAGCCCGGGGCCGGCGAGCCCGCACGACGCGCCGCCCGCCTCCTGCAGGCCTTGGTGCAGCTCGAGATACGCGGGCTCGGTGAACGCGTCACCGGGCAGGCTGTCGAAATGTGGCCCGGCCAGGTGCGGAGCCTGCAAGGCGGCCTTGAGCGCCTCACGCTGCAGGTGCAGCTCGGGGTCGTTGGGTTTGGGCCGTCGCGGGCCTTCGACCTCGATGGCCAACGAGCCTTGGTTCTGGTTGACAGGCGGGGCCTTACGAGCGGGCGCCGCCTTGCCGTTGGAGGTCTCGCGGACCCGGCGCACCACGCTCTGGATGTCGTCCCAGCCGACCCAGCCGGCCAGCTGACGGGCGTACTCGTCCCGCAACGACATGTCCTTGATCTGGGCCGCCAGCGGCACGGTCCGGCGCAACGCCTGGACCCGGCCCTCAGCCGAGTCGAGGTCGTAGTCGGCGAGCTCGGCCCGGATCCAGAACTCGATCAGCCGCTGCCTGCGGGCGACCAGGTCACGTACTGCCGTATCGCCCTTGGCCTGGCGAAGTTCGCACGGATCCATGCCGTCCGGCGCGACCGCGATGAACGTCTGTGCGGCGAACCGCTGGTCCTCGTCGAACGCCTTCATCGCGGCCTTCTTGCCGGCCTCGTCACCGTCGAAGGTGTAGATGACCTCGCCACGGAAGTACTTGTCGTCCATCAGCAGTCGTCGCAGCACCGAGATGTGCTCGGTGCCGAACGCCGTGCCACAGGACGCGACCGCGGTCGGCACACCGGACAGGTGCATCGCCATCACGTCGGTGTAGCCCTCGACCACGACGACCTGGTGCCGCTTGGAGATCTCGCGCTTGGCCATGTCCAGGCCGAACAGCACCTGGGACTTGTGGTAGATCGGGCTGTCGCGGGTGTTGAGGTACTTGGCCTGGATCTTGTCGTCGTCGAAGATCCGGCGGGCACCGAAGCCCACGACGTCGCCGCCGAGGTCCTTGATCGGCCACAGCAGGCGCCGGTGGAACTGGTCGATCGGGCCGCGGTTGCCCTTCTTGGACAGCCCCGCCTTCTCCAGCTCCGGCAGCTCGAACCCGCGGCCGAGCAGGTGCTTTGTCAGCACGTCCCAGCCGCCGGGGGCGAACCCGCAGCCGAACATCGCCGCCGCGGCCTGGTCGAACCCGCGCTGGGCGAGAAATTCCCGGGCAGGCTGCGCCTCGGGGGTACGCAGCTGCTCGGCGTAGAACTCGGCCGCCGCACGATGGGCGTCGACAAGCCTGCTGCGGGTGCCGCGGTCACGCTGGACGCTGGTCCCGCCGCCTTCGTAGGTCAGCGTGATGCCGACCCGCTCGGCCAGCCGTTCGACGGCCTCGACAAAGCTCAGGTGATCGATCTTGCACAGGAAGGCGATCACGTCGCCGCCCTCACCACAGCCGAAGCAGTGGAATGTGCCATGGGTCGGGCGCACGTTGAACGACGGTGTCTTCTCGTCGTGGAACGGGCACAGGCCCTTGACCGCTCCCCCACCGACCTGGCGCAAGGCCACGTACTCGCCGATCACGTCGTCGATCTGGTTGCGCTCACGCACGAGGGCGATGTCGCTCTCCCGGATCCGTCCTGCCACGAGAGCAAGTCTATGCGGTGCGGCCTAGCATGGATTTCGTGACGGTCAGCCTGGACGCCCTAGCTGCGGACTTCTCGGAGTACCGGACCCATCTGCTCGGGGTTGCCTACCGGCTCACGAGCACCTTGGCCGACGCCGAGGACGCCGTCCAGGAGGCCTGGCTACGACTGTCCACTTTGGAGGAGCCGGGGCGGGCGGAGATCCGCGACCTCAAGGCCTGGCTGACCACGGTGGTCGGCCGGATCTGCCTGGACCGGCTGCGATCCGCCGCCGTGCAACGGGAGCGCTACACCGGGTCATGGCTGCCTGAGCCGGTCGTGACGCCGTTCGGCACCCAGAATGAAGACCCGTTGGACGCCATCGTGCGTGACGACGGCGTACGGATGGCCGCGCTCGTCGTACTCGACAAACTCACGCCTGAGCAGCGCGTCGCGTTCGTGCTGCACGACGCGTTCAGCGTGCCGTTCGGTGAGATAGCCGACACCCTCGGCTGTTCGCAGGCCTCAGCGCGCCAGCACGCGTCACGCGGGCGGAAGGCCCTGGCGGACGCTGATCCCCCGCCGCGTGCGTCTCTCGAGGAGCAGCGGGGCGTTCTTGAGCGCTTCGTCGGTGCGCTGGCCACCGGCGACCTGCAGGCGGTCGTGGAGCTGTTGCATCCGGACGTCGCCCTGATCGGCGACGCGGACGGCAAGGCCCGTACGACCCGCAGGGTCATCGCGGGCCAGGACAAGGTCGGCCGTTTCATCGTCGGCCTGATGGAGCGCTACGGCTACGTGCAGCTCGCCGAGGTCGGCGTGCCAGTGCTGGTCAACGGCGATCTTGGACTGCTGCTGCCGGACATGCCCGGCGACAAGGGGCACTTCGACCTCACTCGCCGGGTGTCCGCGTTCGCCGTGCGGGACGGCAAGATCATCGGTGTCTACGACATCGCCAACCCGGCGAAGCTCACCCGGCTGCCGGCCTGATCACCCGTCCAGACGAGGCGCCTCCCGGGCTTGTGACAACTGCTCGCCGTGACGCCCGGCACCCGCGGCGAACCGTGCCGCGCCAGCCAGCGTGCCGTCGGCGTCGGCCAGCGACTTGTAGCCGTGCTGGAGTTCGACTGCCAGCGCGGCGCCTTCGTCCAGGCCCCACTGTTCAAGTGCGGAAAGCCGGTCCTGACGCATGCAGGTCTGTGGAAGCCGGGCGAGTTCCGCCGCGAGCTGCTCGGCCGCGGCACGCTCCTCACCAGCCGGAACGATCCTGTTCACCAGGCCCATCTGCAGAGCTTCCTCGGCACCGACGGGGCGGCCGGTGAGGATCATGTCCATCGCCCGGCTCTGACCGATCAACCGGGGCAGCCTGATCGTGCCGCCGTCGATCAGCGGCACGCCCCAGCGCCGGCAGAACACGCCGAAGACCGCGTCCTCGGCGGCGACCCGCAGGTCACACCAGACGGCGAGCTCCAGCCCGCCGGCCACGGCGTATCCCGACACCGCCGCGATCACCGGCTTGCCCAGGCGCATCCGGGTCGGCCCCATCGGGCCGTCGCCGTCCTCGGTGACACTGTTGCTGTCGGGCGTGCCGAGGGCCTTCAGGTCCGCACCCGCGCAGAACGTCCCGCCCTCACCCCAAAGCACCGCGACAGCGGCGTCTTCGGCGGCATCGAACTCACGGAAAGCATCCGCCAACGCTTGCGCTGTCGGTCCGTTGACCGCGTTACGCGCCTCCGGCCTCGACAACACAACCGTCCACACTGGACCCGACCGCTCGACTCGCACTGTTGGCATCGCGCCAGCCTATGACGGGTCGGTCACCCTTGCCGAGAAGTACACCGCGCCACTGGCTTCGTGCTGCACCAGCAACAAGAACGGCCGGTCGACGGTGACCTCGACCGGTGGCGTCATGTCCATCGACAGCGCCCGCATCATCACCGCGGTCGCCGCGGCGCCCTCCAATCCCTGCTCGTCGATCTTCAGAACCGTTTCGTGGATCACCGCCTGGACTGCCAGCGGGTCTTCGCTGATGCCGCTGAGGTCCGCGTCGTCGGTGAAGACCGTGCGCACACCCAGTCTGGTAAGCACGCTGGTCAGCTCGGCCTGCAGTTTGAGGTGCAGCTTCGGCATCCGCAGGGACACCTTCTGCCGCTTCGGCGCGTCCACAAACTGGTGCAGTGTGCTCGCGTCGACCTCGGACAGCTCGCCGTCCGGCAGCAGCACAACCGCCCGCACACCACCGATCGCCGGCAGACTCACCACCTGCCAGCCGGAAATGTGCGCGTAGCCAAGGCTTTCGCTGAGCCACATGGTCGGTACCCGCACCACACCGGCCGGCGTGTGGAACGGCCTCGGTTCGGTCGCGGACTCCTCGAACTCGTGCCGCCAGCCGACCTTCAGGTACAGCGCGTTGACCAGTGCGGCAACGGTGTCCTGCTTGATCGTGCCGACCGGTAGCAGCTCGGGGATCAGGTTGTGCGTGGTCTCGGCGACGTCGCTGTTGATCGACTGCCGGGCGCCGTCGGGGTCCTTGCGGAACGGTGCCGGTCGCACCGATCCGCTCGGCATCTTCGCCAGCGCGTCGGCGAATTCGGGCCGGATGGTGATCCGTTCGTCCGACCAGAGCGTGTTGGCCACCTCGATCACCGGCGGGTCCTGGTCCTCACGCGGCTCGGCCAGACGCTCGGCGCGGTCCAGCAACCCGATCAGGGCTTCGACCTGAGCGCCTTTGTCTCCCAGCAGAAGCGAGACGAGCTCGTCCTTGGTCGTGCCGCCGGCGCCACGGGCCAGCAACGCCAGCGCACTGGCCACCGAGAACGGCGACCAGACCACATTTCCCTGTGGTGCCAACGTGTCCTGCAGCGTGAGGGTGAACTCGAGATGTTCTCGTACGGTCACCGGCGCGGGTCCTCAAGCGTGATCGTCTGGCCCTCCTGGGGATCGGGTTTGGCGCCCGCGGCCGATCGCGGGCCGTTCGGTTTCGGCCGGCGCGGTTCCCGGACTCCGGCCGAACCACCGGTCTCGCCTGGACGTCCCCGTCCGGCGCCGGCAGGCACCCGGCGGCGCAGCAGCCGCCGGAGCACCGAGCGAATCGTGCGCGTAAGTGCGTTGGCCATACCCCGAGTGTGCCACCGGTCACCCGGCAGGGCAGTTCACTTCGAGCGAACGAGCCGCTCGTGCCAGGCCACGGCCTGTGCGTCGGTCAACGACGCGACCTGGTCGATCAGGACCCGGAAGCGCTGCCCGTCATCACCCGCGTCTCGCCACGCAGGCTGGAAGGCAGGCTCCAGCGCGTCAGGCGCGCGCTCGCCCAACGCCCCAAGCAATTCGGTCAGCAGTTGTCGCTGGTACTCCTGCATCGCCAACCGCGCCGGATCGCTCATCACGTATCGCAACGCCAACGACTTCAGCAACGCGACCTCCACCGCGGCCTGACGCGGCACCACAAGATCTGCGCTGTACCGGGTCAGGGCACCCTCGCCGTGCACCCGCCTGGTCTCGGTGACCGCAGCCGACGCGAACCGGCCGACCAGCTCACTGGTCAGACGCTTCAACGCGACCTGCGCGCCCACTGATCCGTCGTACCCCACCGCCGCGGCCAGGGCGGGCAGATCCAGCAGATGCGCGGCTGCCGCCTCCAGCTCCGACAGCGGTTCGTCGGAGAAGTGCTTGGCCGCCAGCTCCGCGATGGCCGCACGCTCCTGCGAGCCGGCCAGTACCGCCAGTGAGATCCGGCCGGCCCGGACGCCGTCCTCGACGTCATGCACCGAGTACGCCACGTCGTCGGACCAGTCCATCACCTGGGCCTCCAGGCAGCACCGCCGATCCGGTGCCCCCTGACGGATCCAGTCGAACACCGGCCGGTCGTCCTCATACACGCCGAACTTGCGCTTACCCGGCCTGCGCGGCCACGGGTACTTGACCGAAGCGTCCAGCACCGCCCTGGTCAGGTTCAGCCCGACGCCGTCCGCCTTCGGCTCGAGCCTGGTCAGGATCCGCAAAGTCTGTGCGTTGCCCTCGAAACCGCCGTGTGCACGGGCGGCCATGTCCAGTGCGGTCTCACCGTTGTGCCCGAACGGCGGGTGGCCGATGTCGTGTGCCAGACCAGCGGTGTCCACCACATCCGGGTCACACCCCAGCTCCTCGGCGATCTCACGGCCGATCTGGGCGACCTCCAGCGAATGTGTCAGCCGGGTGCGCGGCACACCGTAGACCTCAGTGCCCTCACCAGGCCCCACAACCTGAGTCTTGCCCGCCAGCCGTCGTAGCGCCGCCGAATGCAACACCCGGGCGCGGTCCCGTGAGAACGGGCTGCGTCTCGGTCGCGACGAACCTGGCAGCACACCTCCTTTCTGTGGCTCCGCGAGCATGCGCGCGGTGTCGTGCCCGGTGTAGCTCACCCGAGATCCACACCGATGTCGTCGGCCGGGGCGTTGAAGATCCGGTAGTACAGCAGGGCGCCCGTTTCCCTGAGGATGTACTTCGCCTGGATCTCCCTGGTCTGCACGACCGGGCCGGTGTGCGTCGGCGATGTCCACGCCGACAGGCCGGCGTCATGCGCCATCGTGCGGGCGCGTAATGAGTGCCATGGGTCGCTGACGATCACTGCGGAGCTCCAGCCTCGCTGCAGTGCCGTCTCGGCCACGGCGTTGATGGTGCCCAAGGTGTCGTTGCCCTCGCCGACGGCGATCACCTTGTCGTCCGGCACGCCATGCGTGGTCAGCCACCGCTCACCGGCCTCAGCCTCGGTGTACTGGTCGCCGGCCCGGCGGCCACCGCCGGTGATGATGTACCCGGCCACGCCCTTGTCGTACAAGTTCTTCGCGTGCTGCAGCCTGGCCAGCAGGATGGGCGACGGGCGGCCCGCGTACTGCGCCGCCCCCAGCACGACCACCGCGTCCGCCTTCGCGCGGTCGTCCTGCCGGGCCTCCTGCCAGACCCGGAACCCGGTCCCGCCGACGACCAGCGCCAGCATCAGGACGAGGCCGATCAGACCACGCCTGAGCCAGTGCCTGAGCTGTGGCCTAGGTGCAGGAATCCGGGGGTCGGCGTTCACCCCAGCATCATGGCAGACCCCTCCGACAATTCTCCGCAGCCGCTACAGCCAGCCTCTTTCCTCGGCCAGGCGCGCTGCTTCGGCCCTGGTCCGGGCCCCGGTCTTGCCGATCGCGGCCGACAGGTGATTGCGTACGGTGCCTTCTGACAGGTGCAGGGACTTGGCGATGTCGGCGATCGTGCCGCCGTCGCTGGACTCCGCGAGCACCTCACGTTCCCGGATGGTCAGCGGGCTCTGCCCGGTGGCCAGCGACTCCGCTGCCAGCGACGGATCGACCACACGCAATCCCGCGTGCACCCGGCGGACCGCGTCCACGAGCTGTTCGGGAGGCGCGTCCTTGACCACGAATCCCGCGGCACCAGCGGCCAGGGCCCTGCTCAGATATCCGGGACGGCCAAAGGTCGTGCACATGACCACCTTGCAAGCGGGCAACGCAGCCCTGAGCTCCGCCGCGGCGGTCAGCCCGTCCTTGCCCGGCATCTGCACGTCCAACAGCGCGATGTCGGGGTTCGTACGCCGCGCCGCAGGCAGCACGTCATCGCCTGTCCCCACTTCGGCGACCACTTCGATGTCGGCTTCCAGACCGAGCATCGCCGCGAGCGCGCCACGCACAAGCGACTGATCGTCGGCCAGCAGAACCCTGATCATGTCGCCACATCCGCCCGCACCAGGAACCCGCCCTCTCCACGTGGCTCGGCCGTCAGGCTGCCGTCGACCTTGGCCAGCCGCTCCCGCAGCCCGGCCAGCCCGTTGCCGTCCCTACTGTCCACTGCCGACAGTCCAGCCCCGTTGTCGGCCACCTCGATCCACGAGTCGCCGAGCCGGATCTCACACCGGCTCGCACCACTGTGCCGGATCACGTTCGTCACCGCTTCCCTGAGCACGTAACCGAATGGCTCCTGCAACTCGCCGGGCACGTCGTCGACCGCCTGCGGCAGGTCCGCGTCGATCCCGGCGGCCAGCAGCGCCGCCCTGGCGTTCGCGATCTCCGCGGGCAGCGACATCTTGCGGTAGCCCGAGACGGTCGCCCTGATCTCGGTCAGCGCCAGCCGCGACAGCCGCTCCACGTCGTGGACCTCGGCGATGGCCCGGTCCACGTCCGGTGAGCTCTCCAGGATCCGCCGCGCCAGACCGGCCTTCAGGGTGATCGTGGTGAGGCTGTGCCCGAGGACGTCGTGCAGGTCACGGGCGACCCTGGCGCGTTCCTCGGCCACCGCGAGGGTCCGGATCTCGTCACGGGCCAGTTCCAGCTCGTCCGTTTTGCGAGCGAACCCCCGCGAAGCGAAGATCGCGACGGTCAGCACCATCAGGATCGCGCCGGACTGGAAGTCCGGCAGGCCGTGCTGGACCGCGGTGGCGATCAGCACCGCCGCGGTGCTGGCTATGCCGTAGGCCAGGCCGACCAATGCCGGCAGGAGGATCAGCGAGACCACGACCGCATACGTCAGATATGTGAGCTCGTCCGCGTCCATGATCAGCGCGAGCACGATGGGATAAACCGTGCATACCAAGACATAGATGACGCGAACGCGGCGCGATGAGCATGGGCCGCGCCACAAGGCGACGACATATGTCACGGCGTACAGCGTCACGGTGACGATCACGCTCACCCGTACCCACATGGAGTGCGTTTCGCTGAACGCATCCACGACCACCTGGGTCAGGAAGAACAGGAACACCGAAGGGAACAGCGCCATCATCAGTGGTCTGCGCCCACGTCCCTGCGATTCAGGCCATTCCCCAAGTGCGTTCACAGCATCACCGTACGACGCGTCCCCGGAATGTGTGGTCAACTGCGCGCACTGTCCAAACGGTAGCGACGGATCACCAGCCCCGCCAGCACCACGCCCCAGCCGGCGAGCACCAGCACACAGGTCGTCAGGCTCTCACCGGATCCGATCGCCGTGTTGCCGACCTGGTTCATCCAGTAGCTCGGCAGTACCTTGGCGATCCCGCTGAACAGGCTGGGCAGGCTGTCCAGCGGCACCCAGAGCCCGCCGAACATGGCCAGCAGCATCATCAGCACACCGGTGATCGACTGCATGCTGTCCGCGGTGCCGTACTGACCGAGCAACAGGCCCAGCAGGGCGAACGGAATCGCGGCCAGCCACACCCCGAGCGTGACGTGCAGCCATTGCCCGGTGTCCAGCCGCACGCCCTCGCCCAGCATGCCGACGAGCGGCACGAGAATGACCGCGGGCAGCGCGACGACCATGCCGACGATCGCCTTGCCGGCCAGATAACCGGAGCCGGTCAGCGGGGTCAGGCGAAGCTGCCGCTGCCAGCCGGCGTCCCGCTCGATGGCCACTCGGGCGCCCGCGAACAGTGCCGCGGCGAACGCTCCCCAGGTGATCATGTTGATCATCAGCGCGGTGCGTACCTGCCCGTTCTCGCCGTACACACCGGCCAGGAAGACGAACATCAGGATCGGGAAGGCGACAGTGAAGATCAGAAACCGGCCCGCGCGCAGCGCGCGTTTGATCTCCAGCAGCAGATAACCGGTGCTCATCAGGCGTTCTCCTTGGCGGTCAAGGTGAGGAAGGCTTCTTCGAGGCCGGCCGCGCTGATCTCGATATCGTGCACGTCCGGGTACTTCAGCAGGGCCCGCAGCGCCGAGTCCGAATCCGCGCAGGCCAGCTGGATCCGGTCGGCACGGCGGGTCGCGGTGAGCACACCGGGCAGCAGGCTCAGTTCGTCGGTCGAGACATGCGCAAGAACGGCGCTGATGGTGCGGCCGGACGCCATCTCCCGGACCTTGGCGACGCTGCCGTCGGCGACGATCCGCCCTTCTCGCATGAGAACCACCCGGTCGGCGAACTCCTCGGCCTCGTCGAGGTAGTGGGTGGCGAACAGAACAGTCCGGCCGGCGTCGGTGAACTCGCGCATCGAACCCCAGAACTCGCGGCGCGTGCCCACGTCCATCGCGGCAGTCGGTTCGTCGAGCACGAGCAGATCCGGGTTCGCGACAAGCGCGACGGCGAACCTGACGCGCTGCTTCTGCCCGCCGGAAAGCTTGGTACAGCGGCGATCCTTGAGATCCTCGACGCCTGCCCGGCGCATCGCCTCGGCGACCGGCATGGGTTTGCGATGCAGGGACGCGATCATGCCGACGGTCTCGGCCACAGTCGCGTCGTCCAGGAGGGTGCCGTTCTGCAGCATCGCGCCGATCGCGCCTTCCTCGACCGCCTTGCGCGGCTCGCGCCCGAACACCCGCACCTCGCCGGCGTCCGGTTTGGTCAGCCCGATCAGCATGTCCACGGTGGTGGACTTTCCGGCACCGTTCGGGCCGAGCAAGGCGACCACCTCGCCCGGCGCGATCACCAGATCGATGCCGTTGACGGCTCGAACCTCGCCGTAGTGCTTCGTCAGTCCCGCGGTGAAGACCGCGGCTCCTTGTTCTCTCACCCTGTCAACGGTGCCTTTTGCGGCCCTGACCTGCGCAGGTCGCCCGTCACCCTTCGGTCCATGACATCTGTCGTGGCCTATACACCACGAACCCGACAATCCATGCCGTTGAAGATCATCCGGGCGGTGGTTATCCACAAAGGGCAGTTGTCCACAGGCGGACCGGAAGCCCTCTCCCCGCGGCCTGGCAGCCCGGCGAAGCTGGACGCATGGCAAACGACCACATCGAACTCAACGCACTGTCCGCCCTCTTCCCGCACCAGGTCGCCCGCACGGCCGACTTGATAGACCTAGGCCTCACAGGCGCCTCTGTGAAACGAAGATGCTCGCCGGGCGGGCCATGGCGCACCCTCCTGCCCGGCGTGGTGCTGCTGACCGACACAGCCCCGACGCGTCGGCAGTTGGTGCAGGCCGCGCTGCGGTACGCCGGCAAAGACGCCGTTGTCACCGGCCAGGACGCGCTCGCACTTCACGGTGTCCTCGCGGCATACCCGCGTGGACGCGTACACCTGCTGGTCCCCGGCTCCCAGACCATCCGGAGTGGAGCGGACATCCTCGTGGAACGGACGCCGGCTCCGCCTCGTCCCGTGCTCAGGCACGGATTGCTGACGGCCCCGCTCGCCCGGGCAGCCGTCGACTCGGCCAGGCGGATGCAGACGCGCGCAATGGTGAGCGCGTTGTTCTCCGAAGTCGTGTTCCAGGGCGGTGTCCGGCTCGACGAACTGAACGCCGAGATCGTCGTCGGCGGGCGGCGTGGGGCGGGCCTGCCCAGGCAGGTGCTGCATGAGATCGGTACCCGGATCCGGGCGGCGGTCGCGACTTCCGCCCGTGAGCTCATCGTCCGCGCCGGTTTACCCCCGCCGCGGTGGAACGTGCCGGTCGACGACGCCATGGGCAACCCCCTTGGCACCGTCACCGGCAGCTGGGAAGACATCAAAGTGGCCTGGGACGTGCACGCCTTCGACTTCGATCCGGCCCCGGCCAGCTATCCGATCGCGTTGAAACGAGGCTCCCGGCTCGCGGCCAGCGGGCACCTCGTCCTGCACACACCGGCCACCCAGATCCAGTCCAACCCGAAAGGGGTGATCGCCGAGCTGCGAGCAATGCTCGACCAGGCCCTCGCCCGGACCGCCTGACACCCCGGCATCGCCGGACAACAACCGCCGCACACCGTGATGCCCAAGAAACCCTTGATGCCCAAGAACCTGAGGCACTGCAGGCCTCCATCACCGAGGGTGAGGTTTGACGAGCCGAATGCGCAGCCGGCTCGTGCCCTCCCCGCACACCCCTCGTGAGTACTCACACGACCCCGGAGTACTCACGAGGGGCGGGAAAACCAGACCGATGCCGGTCAGCAGCCCAGAGTCAGCAGCCTGGCAGCTGGGCGGCGAGGTAGGACTCGAGTTTGTCGATCGAGACCCGCTCCTGGGTCATGGTGTCGCGTTCGCGGACCGTGACCGCCTGGTCGTTGAGCGAGTCGAAGTCGACTGTGACACAGAAGGGAGTGCCGATCTCGTCCTGGCGGCGGTACCGGCGGCCGATCGCGCCGGCGTCGTCGAAGTCGGTGTTCCAGTTGCGGCGCAACGCCGCGGCGACATCCCGGGCCTTCGGAGAGAGGTCCGCGTTACGGGAAAGGGGAAGCACTGCGACCTTGATGGGCGCGAGCCTGCGGTCGAAGCGAAGCACCACACGCTTGTCCACGCCGCCCTTGGCGTTGGGGGCTTCGTCCTCGTAGTAGGCGTCGAGCATGAAGGCCATCATCGAGCGGCCGACACCCGCGGCGGGCTCGATGACGTACGGCCGGTAGCGGGAGTCCGTGGTCTGGTCGAAGTAGGACAGGTCCACCCCGGAGTGGTTGGAGTGGGTGGTCAGGTCGAAGTCGGTGCGGTTGGCGATGCCCTCCAGCTCGCCCCACTCGCCACTGGCCAGGCCGTAGCGGTACTCGATGTCCACAGTCCGCTTGGAGTAGTGCGACAACTTCTCCTTGGGGTGTTCGTAGAGACGGAGGTTGTCGGAATTGATACCCAAGTCGGTGTACCAGCGCATGCGCTCGTCGATCCAGGTCTGGTGCCACTGCTCGTCGGTGCCGGGCTCGACGAAGAACTCCATCTCCATCTGCTCGAACTCGCGGGTGCGGAAGATGAAGTTGCCCGGCGTGATCTCGTTGCGGAACGACTTGCCGATCTGGCCGATGCCGAACGGCGGCTTACGACGGGAGGTGGTCTGCACGTTCAGGTAGTTGACGAAGATGCCCTGCGCGGTCTCGGGGCGCAGGTACGCCATGCCCTCGGCGGTCTCCACCGGGCCGAGGTGGGTCTTGAGCATCATGTTGAACGCGCGGGGCTCGGTGTACTGGCCGCGGGTGCCGCAGTTCGGGCACGGCACGTCCGAGAGATCCGTCTCGTCGGTCGGCTTGCCGGAACGCTGCTCGTACTCCTCGGCGAGCTGGTCGGCACGGAACCGCTTGTGGCAGCTCAGGCACTCCACCAGCGGGTCGGTGAAGACCTTCTCGTGGCCGGAGGCGACCCACACCTCACGGGGCAGGATCACCGAGGAGTCGAGGCCGACGACGTCCTCACGGCCCTGCACCACGGCCTTCCACCACTGGCGCTTGATGTTGTCCTTGAGTTCGACACCGAGGGGCCCGTAATCCCAAGCCGACCGTGTACCGCCGTAGATCTCCCCCGACGGGTAGACAAAGCCACGGCGCTTACAAAGGCTGACGACGGTATCAATCCGATCGGCGGGCACGAACACTCCATACGGTCCACGGGGAACAGCTCGGGGAGATGCCAGCGTAGCCGCCAGTCACCAGCCACCACGAGGGGATTCCCCTATCACCCCATTGGCTTGATCGTCACGGATCCGAGTTGTGATGCACGGATACGCATCCGACCATTCAGCAGAGAGGATACCGCCGAAGGGATCAACCGATGACCACTGTCCAGCACCACCAGGCCGAGACCCACCGCCACACCCATGGCCCGGGCTGCGGACACGACGCGATCGTGCATGCCGATCACGTCGACTACCTGCACGGCGGCCACGTACACCGCGAACACGTGACAGACAGCGGGGTGCACTACGACGAGTGCGACGCGTGCACGTGCCCGCACTGCTCAGACTCATGCGCGGTCTGTTCGTGCACCGACTGCAGTTGCCCAACCTGCAATCACGCCACCTGTTCATGTGCCGGCTGCGCCGACTTGTGTGCGAACTGCATGTGCGATGACTGCACGTGCCCGACCTGCGAACACGCGGCCTAGCTCGGAGCGTGGACCCGCCTGATCAGGTACGCGGTGAGGCGGGTCCGGCGGCGTCGCTGGGGCGAATGGTCGCCGCGTCGGCGGCGACGACGCTCACACGTTGTTCAGCTTGACCGTCGGTGGCTGTGGCGAGGATTTCGTAGGCGGAGGCCTCGCCACGCGACAGGAACGGGATCACATGTTCACGGACCTCGAAGGGAGACATGGCACGGCGGTAGGCGACGACATCAGTGAATTCGACGGTCAGCGACCACTGGGTGGGTGAGTCGGCGGATCGCCCAAGGACTGCACGGACACAGCCCCGCTGGGCGGTCAGCAACTCGATCGCCCGGGTGGCGAGGGCCGAGAACTCGGAAGACTCCGGATCGGGCACGGTGAACCCGCAGACCAGCAGCACGCGCTTGCGCCTCTCTCGCCGACACTACGATGCGACGACACGGTATCGCCGAGCCGAGGAGACACGCCGTGGGAGGCAGAAGGAACATGCGGGCGCAGCTGCTGCCCGGCGACGGTCCGCTGGCCAGGGCGCGGCCGATCGTGGCGTTCGTCGTGGTGATCGGGCTGTTCCTGACCGGAGTGCTGGTCAGCGGTGTGATCGGCGCGCTGCTGCTCGGCCTGCTCGCGGTGGGGGTCGGGATTCTCCTGGCGACGACATGGCGGGTTCTGGCACCAACCGAACGGGTGGTCCGGCTGGTTGTCCTGGCTGTTCTGGCCGCTGTGGCGATCTTGCAGCTGCGGTGAACACGACTACGGAAATCATTAGCGACTAGACTTGGGTCCGGCAGGCGAACCTAGCGAGTGAGGTGGCTGATGCTCGAAGAGTCGGCAGCGGGCGTGAGCACTGATCCCGCCGTGGATCCAGCGACTGACCCGGCGGTCCAGCAGGAGCATTCGCCTGCCCGGACGGGGAACGAACCAGCCCCGGCACGGCCGCCCGCGACACTCACCGCAGCGGGTGACCTGCTGCGAGCACTGGCGGCGCCGGTGCGGATCTCGATCGTGCTGCAACTGCGTGAGTCGGACAGGTGTGTGCACGAACTGGTCGACGCGCTGGGTGTCGCCCAGCCGTTGATCAGCCAGCACCTGCGGGTGCTCAAGTCGGCGGGCGTCGTCTACGGCGAACGGCACGGCCGGGAGGTCGTTTACCGCCTGGTGGACGAGCATCTCTCGCATATCGTGGTGGACGCGGTCACGCATGTGGAGGAGGCTCACGCTTGATGACCATCAACCGGACCCCATCCCCCACTGCCAGGCGTTCGACCAAGCAGCGCGCGGCAGTCGCGGAGCTGCTCAACGACCTTGACGACTTCCGGTCGGCCCAGGACCTGCACGAGGAACTCCGCAAGCGCGGCGAGGGCATCGGCCTGACCACGGTCTACCGGACCCTGCAGTCGCTGGCCGACGCGGGCGAAGTGGATGTGCTGCGTACCGACAGCGGCGAAGCGATCTACCGCCGTTGCTCCAGTCACCACCATCACCACCTGGTGTGCCGGGTGTGCGGGCGAACGGTCGAGGTCGAAGGCCCGGCTGTCGAGAAGTGGGCGGACCGGGTGGCCGAGGAGAACGGGTTCTCCGAGGTCAGCCACACCGTCGAGATCTTCGGCACCTGCGCGAGCTGCCCCAAGCAGTAGCTCTCGGCCCCGGCTGGATGATCAGGCTGGGGACCAACGGTGAGCACTGGCAGGCGCCAGCGCTCACCGGTCGGCTAGTACTCGTACGGGTCCGGTGGTTCGGCGATCGGCTCGATGGCAGTGATCTTCACCGTCGGGACGTACCTGGACTCCTTCGTGGAAGAGCCTGCCTGGTAGCGCACGGTCGCGCGATGCCAGGCGTCGCCGACCAGGCTGTCCAGGCCATCGCCGACGAGTCTCACCTTCACCGGGAACGCGTCGGCCGCACAACACCCGATCGCCAGCCGAGCCATGAAGGTCTCGTTGTCGCGATGCACGATGAAGCCGGTGAGCCGCACGGTCCGGTCGTTGAGTGAACCCGACTTGTCCCAGGCCGCACGTTCGACGAAATCCTTCACCCGTTGATCGATGACATCACCGGCGGGCAGCGGCGGGAACCCGAAGTCCTGACTGGACGGCGGCGCCGGGGTACGGCCGAACGCACGGTTGACCGCGTCCTCGCCGAGCGCGGGCGGGGCCAGGAACACCGCCAGCACAGGCAGGATCAACAGCCATGTGCTGTGTGAACGGTGGTCGTGGTCGTGGATCTCGCCGGTGACCGGTTCGGGGCGGCGGGAAGCCACGATGTCGCGGCCGATCGAGACGAACGCGATGATCACCATCACCGCACCCGCGCCGATCAGCCAGGCTTGTTGGCCCGGCTTGACGTAACGCAGATATGTGCCGTTGAGAGCGATCTTGAGCAACGCCCCGCCCAGCAGGACGAGCAGGATGTTCTGGGTCTCCCGTTTCACCGCGCACCCCCGAGGACCAGTAGCCCGGCCGCGACCCCGCAGACGATCGCCACCAGGAATGTGGCGGGCGCGAACCGGAACGCGAACGACTTGCCGAACGTGCCGGCCTGCAGGGCGACCAGCTTGACGTCCACCGCGGGCCCGACGACCAGGAACACCAGGCGGGGCAGCAACGGCAGCATCGACAGCGAGGCGGCCACGAAGGCGTCGGCCTCACTGCAGATGGCGAGGATCACCGCGAGCAGCGCCATCACGATCACCCCGAGCACGACCTGACCGCTCAGCGAGGTCAGCCATTCCTCGGGCACGACCACGTTCAGCACGGCCGCGGTGAGACCGCCGATCACCAGGAACCCGCCTGAATCAACCAGATCGTGCCGCGCGGTCTCCACAAAGGTCACCCAGCGCGAACGGCCGGTCTGCTCGGGCAGCTTGCGCAGGGCCCGCTCGGCCATCCATTCGAGCTTGCCGAACCGCGCCCACAACCAGCCCATCCCGATCGCGGTGGCCAGCGACCCGATGAACCGTGCGAGCACCATTTCCGGATTGCCCGGGAAGGCCACCGCGGTGGACACGAGAACGATCGGATTCACCGCGGGCGCGGCGAGCAGGAACGCCAACGCCACCGACGGCGCCACGCCCTGCTGCATCAACCGCCGGGACACAGGCACGGAAGCACATTCGCAGCCAGGCAGCGCGACTCCGGCGACACCCGCGACCGGAACCGCCAGCACTTCCTTGCGCGGCAACGCCTTTCGCAAAGCACTCGCCGGGACAAAAGCCGCGATCGCACCACTGAGGACAACTCCGAGCACCAGGAAGGGGATCGCCTGCGCCGAAACGGCCACGAACACCGTCGCACCGGTACGGATCTGCTCGGAACTCAGCAGACTCGCCAGCGAGTCCTGGAACACCACCGCGATCACAAGCAGCGCGCAGAGGATCTCCAGTGAGGTGATCGGCAACCGCCGCTTCGGTTTCGGCTTGGGCTCAGTGACAACAGCCGTCAACGCCACACTCCTACCGTCAGGCCAAACCGGGAAACACCGAATATCCGCGAGCCATCAGACATGCCGGTGGCCAAAGCCACCACCTGCCTTCGGATTGACCTGCGGCACACAGCCTCGTGATGCCCTAAGCCATCGACATATGCGAATGTGGCCAAGGTTCCGGCCGGACAGGTCGTGGCCCCGGGTCGGACCACGACTGTCGTCAACGCTGGGAACCTGCCAGTAGGTCGAGGCGAAGCTGGGACGCACCGGACACCACAAGCATGAACAGGGTGCCGAGCGCGTTGGCGTCGAGCCCCTCCGCCGGGAACGTGTAGCGCAGAGTCACATCGATGCCGTTGTCAGTGTGCACGACCGCGGCCGTCCCGAACAGAGCCTCGCCGCCCCGATCCGCCACCGCGGCCACCGTTTCCGGGGAATCAGGCAGGTCCCACGCCACAACGGACTGCACACTCAGGACGTTGAGGCCTTCCGCGAGCTGCATGGCCTGCACGGCGCAGGGCACTTCGGCGTGGCGGAACGTCAGCGTGCCGTCGTCATCGACGAAGACCTCGTGGTACATCTCAAGCGCTTCACGCGCCTTGCTCATCAATGCGGCCGTACGGGCTGCCTCGCTGGTCACGTGCTCTCCTTGACAGCAGTCTCCTTGTCGCCCGCCGCGTCGATGGCGCCGCCGAAGCGGCGGTCGCGGTTGGCGAAGGCCTCACAGGCCCGCCAGAGGTCCCGGCGGTCGAAGTCGGGCCAGAGGATGTCCTGGAAGACCATCTCCGCGTAGGCGGCCTGCCAGAGCATGAAGTTCGAGGTGCGCTGCTCGCCGGACGGCCGGATGAACAGGTCGACGTCGGGCATTTCGGGCTGGTAGAGGAACTTCGCGATGGTGCGCTCGTCCACCCGTTCGGGATTGAGCTTGCCGGCCGCGACCAGCCGGGCGATCTCCCGTGCCGCGTCCGCGACTTCGGCCCGGCCGCCGTAGTTGACGCACATGGTGAGGTTGAGCACGTCGTTGTCCTTGGTGCGCTCGTCGGCGATCTTGAGCTCGTTCACCACGCTGCGCCACAGCTTCGGCAGCCGGCCGGCCCAGCGGACGTGCACACCGAGCGCGTCCAGCTCGTGGACTCGGCGGTGGATGACGTCGCGGTTGAAGTTCATCAGGAACTTCACCTCATCGGGGCTGCGCTTCCAGTTCTCGGTGGAGAACGCGTAGACCGACAGCCACTTCACGCCGATCTCGATGCAGCCTTTGACCACGTCGAGCACGACTTCCTCGCCACGCTTGTGGCCTTCGGTGCGGGGCAGGCCACGCTGGTTGGCCCAGCGCCCGTTGCCGTCCATCACGATGGCGACGTGCTTGGGCACCTGGTCGAGCACGGGCGGCCGCGCGCCGGACGGGTGCGGGTCCGGTGGGCGGAACTCGGGCCGCTCACGATCACGACGTCGGCGAAGCACCTTCGACTGCTCCTTCTCGGGGGACTACTCGGGCACCCAACAACGTACTCAACCCTGGCCGGGTGCCTCGCCAGAGCCGACTGCAGGCGGTGGTCACTGTGAACGGCGTTCCACCAGCGGCAGCGATCTCAGCTGACGCTCCAGATGCCACTGCAGATGCGCCGCGACCAGGCCGCTGGCCTCCCGGCGCGCGGCGGGCGACGCGATGTCCGCGGTCTCCCACACGCCATGCATCAGGGCGTCCATCAGCACAAACGTGTCGCGCGCCGGACTGGCCGAGCCTGGTGGGCGGCATGTCCCGCAGACCGCGCCACCGGCCGGGACGCTGAACGACTGGTGCGGCCCGGGGACACCGCATTTCGCGCATTCGAACACCGCGGGCGCCCAGCCGGCAAACGCCATCGCACGCATAAGGAACGCGTCCAGCAGCAGCGACGGGTCACGTTCCCCGGCTGACAACGCCCGCAGACAGCCCGCCACGAGCATGTAGAGCCGCATGACCGGCTCGCCTTCCTCGGCGGAGAGGCGTTCCGCTGTTTCGAGCACCGCGCACCCGGCGGTGTAGCGCTGGTAGTCGTCAACGAGCCGTGGCGCGAACGCGTCGACCGTCTCGACCTGAGTGATCACGTCCAGGGTGCGGCCGGTGTAGCACTGCACGTCGACGTGGCAGAACGGTTCAAGGCGCGCGCCGAATCGCGAGGTCGTCCGGCGTACGCCTTTGGCCACCGCGCGCAGCTTGCCGTTGCGGCGCGTGATCAGGGTGATGATGCGGTCGGCTTCCCCGAGTTTCTGCACGCGCAACACAACACCGGTGTCGCGATACAGAGTCACCAGGGCATTCTTCCACTCGTCAGCGCGGCGGCGGCACGTAGTCGGCGAACGTGGTGAAGAAGACGAAGAACATCACCAGCCAGATCACGACCAAGGCCCCGGCGACGGCCACGGCGACCACGCCCAGCGTCTTGGCGGTCCGCGAGGCCTGCTCGGCCAGGACAGGCTGGCCTGTCATCCAGTAGCGGTCCACCTGGGTGGACTTGATGATCGCGGGGATGCCGATCGGCCAGAACACCACGAGCGCGGCGATCGCCCAGCCGAGGTGGCTCGGCGGCGCCAGACCTGGCGGCGGGTATCCCGGATAGCCGGCATAACCCGGGTAAGGCGGCGGATACGACGGATACCCGGCCGGATAGGGCTGATATGCCTGGTACGGCGGCGCCCCGGGATCCGGTGGAACCGGGTCCTGCGGTCGTTGCTGCTCGGTCATGACTCCCCCTCACCGCGTAGCCCAACGGAACAGCATGACAGAAAGGGGTGCGCGCCGCATTGAGATTTCGGCGCGCACCCTCTTGAAGGCCGGACTACTTGACGTCGAAGTCCACGTTCGGCAGCTGCGAGACAGTCGCGGCGGTCGTGATCACCAGCACCACGGCCAGCACGATGGCCAAGATGCCGAGGACGAGCGCGACGACGTTGAGCGTCTTGGCTGTCTTGGACGCCTGCTGGGCCTCCTCCGGCCGGCCCTCGGCCCACAGCCGGTCGACCGAGGTGGACTTGATGATCGCCGCGATGGCCAACGGCCAGAACAAGAAGATCGAGACGATCGACCACACCAGATAGTTGGGCGGCGCTGTGACGTTCCCCTGTTGTTGCGGGGCGTATTGGGCATGCGGCTGCCCATATGGCTGTGACATGACGAGTCCCCTCACACTGCGATGACGACGGTGCCAGCCAGAAGGTCATGCTGTCCGCGGTGAGTGCGCTCGTCGAGCAGCACCACCACAGCAGTCACCAACCAGCTGGGGACACCGATGGCCAGCGCCCGGAGAAACGAAGCCGTCCAACCTGCCGGGGCGCCCGTGCCGACCCGGACGACCTTGATGCGAAGCATGCGTTTTCCCGGTGTGGCACCGGTGTTCGCCGTCAATAGTGCGTCGTAGACCACCATTTCGAGTAGCGATAGCAACAATGTGCCCCAAAGGCCACCCTCGACGGCGACCGCGACTGCCACATAGGTCGGTATGAACAGGATGAGCAGGTCGATCAGCCGGGCGGCCAGCCTGCTGCCCAGTGTCGCGAGTGGCACCGTGCCCAAGGATCCGACCCGCGTGAACTCCTGATCGGACCGATGGCGGGCGGGCATCAGAAACCCAGCCGGCGCAACTGCTTCGGGTCGCGCTGCCAGTCCTTGGCGACCTTCACGTGCAGATCCAGGTAGACCTTCGTGCCCAGCAACGCCTCGATCTGGGTACGCGCGGCGGTGCCGACGCTCTTGAGCCGTTCGCCCTTGTGCCCCAGGATGATTCCCTTCTGGGAGGGACGCTCCACATACAACTCGGCGCGCACGTCGATCAGGTCGTCGCGGCCTTCGCGGAACTCCATTTCCTCGACCACCACGGCGATCGAGTGCGGCAGCTCGTCCCGTACGCCCTCAAGCGCGGCCTCTCGCACGAGTTCCGCGACGAGAGTCACCTCGGGCTCGTCGGTGAGTTCCCCTTCGGGATACAGCGGCGGCCCGTCGGGCAACTGGGCGACCAGCAGGTCCGACAGCTGCCCGACCTGGAAGCCGTCGACCGCCGAGACCGGGATGATGTCGGCGAACTCCATCAGGCCCTGCACCGCCACCAGCTGCTCGGCGATCTGCGCGGGCGTTGCCAGGTCGGTCTTGGTGATCA
This sequence comes from Kibdelosporangium banguiense, assembly GCF_017876405.1. GTDB lineage: Bacteria > Actinomycetota > Actinomycetes > Mycobacteriales > Pseudonocardiaceae > Kibdelosporangium > Kibdelosporangium banguiense. Next base: position 62,591 of record NZ_JAGINW010000001.1, read on the forward strand.
CCGCGATCACCGGCGTGCGCCGGGAGACCTTGGCCAGCTGCTGGGCGATGAACCGGTCACCCGGCCCGGTGCGCTGGTCGGCGGGCACGCAGAAGCCGATCACGTCCACTTCGGACCAGGTGGACATGACCAGGTCGTTGAGGCGCTGGCCGAGCAGGGTGCGGGGCCGGTGCAGGCCGGGGGTGTCCACAATGACCAGCTGGGCGTCCGGCCGGTGCACGATGCCGCGGATGGCGTGCCGGGTGGTCTGCGGTTTGCTGGAGGTGATCGCGACCTTGGTACCGACCAGCGCATTGGTCAGTGTGGATTTGCCCGCGTTGGGCCTGCCCACGAAGCACGCGAAACCTGACCTGTGGCCGTCGGGGATGTTCACTTGCCCATTCTCGCCTATACGAGCTCGCCTGCCGCGTTGGCTCGCAAGACTGGGGCCGTGGGCGCCAGGTCGTGCACGGCAGCCAGCGAATCAGCGTCGACGGCGTCAGCGTCCGTGACCACTGCTGCGGCCTCCAGACCGTCCGCTCCGCTGGCCACAGCAGCGGCCACGGCTGCCTGCAACGCGGTCAGTTTCAACGACGGCAACGCGACCGTGCAGGCGGAGTACGTACGCCCCATGGTGTCGCGTACAGCGGCGCCCTCGGGTGCGCCAGTACGGGCCCGTGCCGACCGTGCCAACGTGATGATCTTGCTGTCCTCCGGGTCGAGCTCAGCCACGCTCGGCACTTCCTTCCGTCACGGGTACCTCGTCCAGCGATTTGGCGGCGCGGCAGACGACGACTGTGGTGATCCGCATCCGGCCGCGGCTGTCCTTGCCGCCCTCCGCACGCAACCGGAGCCCGGCGATCTCCGCCTCGGCCCCGGGCAACGGCACGCGGCCGAGGCGCTGCGCGAGCAGGCCACCCACTGTCTCGACGTCCAGGTCCTCGAATTCGGCGCCGAACAGCTCGCCCAGGTCCTCCACCGGCAACCTGGAACTGACACGGACCGCGTCGTCGTCGAGATGCTCGATCGGCGGCCGGTCGTCGGTGTCGGACTCGTCGGTGATCTCGCCGACGATCTCCTCGATGATGTCCTCAATGGTCAGCAGCCCGGCTGTGCCGCCGTACTCGTCGACCGCGATCGCCATGTGGTTGCGGGACAACTGCATCTCCTTGAGCAGATCGTCCAGCCGCTTGGTGTCGGGCACGAACTCCGCGGGCCGCATCAGCTCGGTGACCGGCCTGCTGACCTCCGCGTCCTCCAGCACACCCCGGACCAGGTCCTTGAGGTTCACCACACCGACGATGTCGTCCACGCTCTCACCGATCACCGGCAGCCGGGTGAACCCGGTACGCAACGAAAGCGCAAGCGCCTGGCGGACCGATTTGGACTGTTCGATCCAGATGATCTCGGTACGCGGCACCATCACCTCACGCGCGATGGTCGCCCGCAGCTCGAAGACCGAGTGGATCATCTCCCGCTCGTCCTCGTCCACCACACCGCGCTCCCCCGCCAGGTCGACGAGTTCGCGCAGCTCCACCTCGGAAGAGAACGGGCCTTCCCGGAAACCACGGCCGGGCGTGATCGCGTTACCGATGACGATCAGCAACCGGCTCAACGGCCCCAGCACCATGCCCAGCACACGCACCGGCCCAGCGGCGACCAGGCCGACGGCGTAGGGGTGCTGACGGCCCAGCGTTCGAGGACCGACACCGACCAGCACGTACGAAACGACGACCATGCCGACGCCCGCGATGAGCACGGCCAGACCGTCGGGCTGGATCAAGTTCAGGCACGCCACGGTGAACAGCACCGTGGCCACGAGTTCACACGTCAACCTGAGCAGCAGCAACAGGTTCACGTGCCGCGGCCGGTCGGCGACAACGACAAGCAGCTGGCGCGCACCGGCTCGGCCGGCCCGTGCCAGGCCTTCGACACGGGCCCGGGATACGGCGCTCAGCGCGGCGTCCGCGGCGGCGAACAATCCCGCGACAAGCACCAGCAGCACCGCGACCACCAGCAAAGTAGCGGAGTTCGTCACCGCGGGCCTCGCTCAGTCCTGAGGGCGTTTCGGCTCGTCGAGTCCCACGGCGCCCAGCACCTTGTCGTCGGCGCTGCGCTGCACCGCCAGACGTTTGGCTTCCGCCCGCGCGACCCGGAAGTCGGCGAGGATACGGTTCTGCAGCGAGAACATCTCGCGTTCCTCGGCCGGCTCGGCGTGGTCGTAGCCCAGCAGGTGCAGCACGCCGTGCACGGTCAGCAGATGCAGCTCGTCCAGCAGGCTGTGACCGGCTTTGCGGGCCTGTTCCTTGGCGAAGGCCGGACACAGCACGATGTCGCCCAGAAGGGCCGGACCGGCCTCTGAGGCGTCCGGACGGCGTGCGGAGTCCAGCTCGTCCATCGGGAAGGCCATCACGTCGGTGGGACCGGGCAGGTCCATCCACCGCTCGTGCAGGTCGGCCATCACGTCCAGCTCGACGAGCAGCACGGACAGCTCGGCGAGCCGGCTGACGCTCATCCGGTCGAGGGCGAACCGGGCGGCGGCGACGATCGAGGCGTCGTCGACCGCCACCCCGGATTCATTTGCTATCTCGATGCTCAACTGAAGATCCTCATCGGCCCCGGCGGTCACTGCCCGTACGAGGCTTGCGTACTTCGACCTCGTCCTCGGTCGCCTGCCAGCGCTCGTACGCGTCCACGATGTCCGCGACGAGCTTGTGCCGCACGACGTCGGCACTGGTCAGCGTCGAGAAGTGGACGTCTTCCACGCCGTCGAGGATCTCCCGGACCACCTTGAGGCCGCTGCGCTGCCCGCCGGGCAGGTCGACCTGGGTGACGTCACCGGTGACCACGATCTTGGACGAGAAACCCAGCCGGGTCAGGAACATCTTCATCTGTTCCGGCGTGGTGTTCTGCGCCTCGTCGAGGATGATGAACGCGTCGTTGAGCGTGCGGCCACGCATGTACGCCAGTGGTGCGACCTCGATCGTGCCCGCCTGCGTGAGCCGCGGGATCGACTCCGGGTCGACCATGTCGTGCAGCGCGTCGTACAACGGCCGCAGGTACGGGTCGATCTTCTCGTACAGCGTGCCCGGCAGGTAGCCCAGCCGCTCGCCCGCCTCGACCGCAGGCCGGGTCAGGATGATCCGGTTGACCTGCTTGGCCTGCAACGCCTGCACGGCCTTGGCCATCGCCAGGTACGTCTTGCCGGTACCGGCGGGGCCGATGCCGAACACGACGGTGTGCTTGTCGATCGCGTCGACGTAGTGCTTCTGGTTGAGCGTCTTCGGCCGGATCGTACGGCCACGGCGCGAAAGGATGTCGAGGCTCAGCACCTCGGCGGGAGACTCGGCCGTGCCGGCCGAGAGCATCGCGATCGTGCGCCGCACGGCGTCCGCGCCCAACTGCTGGCCACGGCCGGCGAGCGTCGCCAGCTCAGCGAAGACACGCTCGGCGAAGGCCACGTCGGCGGGCGTGCCCGACAGCGTGATCTCGTTGCCACGGACATGCACGTCCGCGGCGATGAGCTCTTCGACGATGCGGAGGTTCTCGTCACGCGAACCCAGCAGCGACAGCAGGGCCGAGTCGGGCACGGAGAACCTGGACTGCGCGGGCGCTGCCTGGGAGGCGGACTGAGTGGCGGACTCCGACGGATCCACCTGAGATGAGCCGTTCTTCCCGTTGAGGGGAGTCTCGGATGGTCGGGCGGCTCCACCCTGTGCGGTACCGGCCACGAGGCCTCTGGCCTGCTTTCTGCGCTGAAGCGCCCTGCTCGTTGTTGGTCACTGTCACTTCTGATGCTAGCCGGACCGGGCGGCAAGTCGCAGCGAATACCCGATCAGGGGCGCCCGAAGAGACCCAACTGTTCCCCGCCGAGCAGGTGCATGTGCACATGGAACACGGTCTGCCCGGCATGCGCGCCGGTGTTGAACACCAGCCGGTACCCAGGCTCGGCGAGCCCCTCCTGCTCAGCGATCCGCCCAGCGGCCAGCGTGAGATCCCCGAGCAACTCCGGCTGGTTGCCGGCCAGATCGACCGCATCCCGGTAGTGGGCCCGCGGAACAATCAAAATATGAGTCGCAGCCTGCGGATGCAGGTCCCGAAACGCAAACGTGGTCTCAGTCTCGTGCACAACAGTCGAAGGCAGTTCCCCGGCAACGATCCGGCAGAACAAGCACTCAGAGCTCATGCGCGAAGACTAATGGCAGTCCGCTGAACCGAACGCACCCACCGACGAACACTCCCAGCCCCGAAACTTGGTATACCGAATCGCTGGCGCTGGTCCAAGCGAAAAGCGCCCAGCGCTGGTTCAAAAGGAGCACGCACCGTGGGGGTTTGGGGGCTCGGCCCCCCAAAAATTGGCGAAGCTGACCGGCCCACCGCACCGCAGCGGAGCAAGAAACAGAAGCGCGAAGCGCGAAGGTTTGGACGCTCCGCTGCGGCTGGGCATAGGCCCGCCGCAGCGGAGCTCCGCCGGACCGAGGGGGGAGGTGTCCGGCGGCTTTACTGACGCCCTCTCAGGGCGCCAAGTTCAGGTGCACTCTTGTGAGTGCAATGACCTCGGCCTTCGAGGCAGAGCGTAGACCGTCCATAACCGGGTGCGCCACCAGGTGGGGCAAATTGATCTTTCCCAATGGGCGGCAACCTCCTTCAGTGTACGCGCGTCATCACCTTTGGAGCGTTCGCTCCGGCTTGCACACCAAATGGAAGGATCTCGTACGTGCGTGTGAAATCTGGGGGTGTCGCGGCCAGGCTCACCGTTCTGACGGTGGCTGCCGCGACGGTGTTCACTGCGGTTCCCGCAGTGGGCGCGGCCGCTGCGGAAGTGGCCACACCAAGGCTGACCTGGGCCGATTGCCAGGACGGGTTCGTGTGCAGCACCGCGAAGGTGCCGCTGGACTACGACCAGCCCAACGGCACCAAGATCGACCTCGCGTTGATCAAACTGCCCGCGCCCGATCAGGCTCGCAAGATCGGCACGTTGTTCGTGAACTTCGGCGGCCCGGGCGGGTCCGGGCTGCAGCGGCTGCGGCAGCGTGCCAAATGGCCTTATCTGTTCTCCGATGAACTTCGGTCCCGGTTCGATCTGGTCTCATGGGATCCTCGAGGGATCGGGCACAGCGCTCCGGTGAACTGTTTCGACTCGCTCGCCGAGCAGGAGGCGTTCCTCGCCTCGATTCCGGAGATGCCAGTGGATCCGGCCGGTGAGGCACCGTTCTACGCCAAGTCGAAGGAGTACGCCGACCGCTGTGCGCAGAAGGCCGGTCGCATCCTCGAGCACGCGTCCACGGCGAACACCGCGCGTGACCTCGATGTGCTGCGGCGTGCGGTCGGTGACAGCAAGCTGACCTATCACGGCATTTCGTACGGCACACACCTCGGTGCGGTCTACGCCAATCTGTTCCCGAACAACATCCGGGCGATGGTGTTCGACGGGTCGATGGACTTCAAGGGCAATGCCACCGGGCACGGCGACACCGGGTTCAAGGTCCCGCTGGACACCCGGCAGGACGTGTCCCGGGGTGTCTCGGAGACCTTCGAGCAGTTCCTGAAGGTGTGCGCGCAGTCCGGGCCGAAATGCGCGTTCTCGTCGGGTGACCTGAAGGCCAAGTGGGCCGCGATCGCCACCCGCGCGCAGCAGGGCCCGATCACGATCCAGGGTGACAAGGGTCCGGAGACGTGGACCTATTCGGGCATTCTCAACATCACCTGGGATCTGGCGTCGGTCAGCTCGTGGCCGGACATCGCCAAGTTGTTCCAGCGCCTGTACGACGCCCGCGACACCACGGCCCAGCGTTCCACCGCTCGGTCGGTGAACCCGGTGAAGGGCGAGCCGTACACGGCGAACCGCAGTGACGCGTTCAACGCCATCCAGTGCTCCGACAGCAACTTTCCTACCGACACGGCGGCCTACAGCCGGTACGCGGTGTCGGAGGACAAGCGGATCCCGTACTTCGGACGGCTGAGCGTGTTCGACATGATGAGCTGCGCGTTCTGGCAGCCGAAGGACAAGGACCGGTACACCGGGCCGTGGAACCGCCGTACCTCCGCGGAGATCCTAATCATCAACAACCGGTACGACCCGTCGACCCCGTTGCACGGTGCCCGGGACGGCGCGGCGGAACTGGCCAGGGCCAGGGTGTTCGTCACCGAGGGCTACGGCCACTCCTCGATGCTCGCGCCGAGCACGTGCACCGAGCAGGTCAAGCGGGACTACCTGATCTCCGGGGCGTTCCCGGCGCCGGGCAAGGTCTGCACGCTGGACGCGAACCCGTTCGGCTGATCACCAACGAGTAGTGAGGGCGCCGAGGGCTCCCAGAGCCACGGCGGCCGCGGTGGAGGCGCGCAGGACGGTCGATCCCAATCGGACGGCCTGCGCGCCCGCACCTTCAAGCGCGGCAATCTCTTCGTCGCTGACGCCACCTTCGGGTCCGACGACGAGAACGATGTCCCCTTGCTTGGGCAGGGAGACATCGGCCAGCCGGAGTCCGGCCGAGCCCTCCAGCACCAGCCCCGTCTTCCCGTCGACGATGTCGAGCAAACCCTTGGTGGTCACGGGTTCCAGGACCTCGGGCACCCACGCGCGGCGGGCTTGTTTGGCGGCTTCACGCACGGTGTTCCGCAGGCGTGCCAAGGCTTTTTCCGCGCGCGGACCGTCGTCCCACTTGACCACGCACCGGGCGGCGCGCCACGGGACGATCGCGTCGGCACCGGCTTCGGTCGCCAGTTCGACCGCGAGTTCACCGCGATCGCCTTTGACCAAGGCCTGCGCGACGATCACCCGCGGCTGCGGCGCGGGCACGTCGGCTCGCTCGATCACCCGCAGTTGCAAGGAATCCTTGCCCACCGGGGCTTCGACGACACAGGTCGCGAGGCCGCCGGCACCGTCGGACAATGTCAGCGTTTCCCCGGCGCGCAGGCGTTTGACCGTTGCCGCGTGCCTGCCTTCCGGGCCGTCGAGAATCGTTTGCGGCCCGGTCGGTAGTGCGTCGACGAGAAAGAGCGGGGGCGTGCTCACCGGCGGTGCGAGCGGAGACGGGAGAACAGCCCGCCGCCCTTACCGTTTGTCGTGGCGAGGCCGCCCTCGTCTTCCCCCCGCAGGGTCGCCAGCTCTCGCAACAGTTCCGTCTGCCGGGCATCGAGCCTGGTCGGTACTTCGACATCGACGTGCACGTGCAGGTCGCCACGGCCGTCGACGCGGCCGGACTGACGCAGCTTCGGCATGCCGCGGCCGCCCATCACGAGCTCGGTCCCGTGCTGCGTTCCGGCCTCAAGTTCCAGCTCTTCCACGCCGTCGAGCGTCTCGAGAGGCAGCACCGCGCCGAGCGCGGCCGTGGTCATCGGGACGCGAAGCGTGCAGTGCAGATCCGCACCCGCACGTTCGAACGTGGCGTGCGGCTGCTCCTCCACCTCGACGTACAGGTCGCCTGCGGGGCCGCCGCCAGGACCGACCTCGCCCTGCCCGGACAACCGGACGCGCATACCGTCCGCGACGCCCGGCGGCACCTTCGCGACGATCGTGCGCCGCGAACGCACACGGCCATCGCCCGCGCACTGCCGGCACGGGTCAGGAATGACCTCGCCAAGCCCACGGCATACCGGGCAAGGCCGCGCGGTGACGACCTGACCGAGGAACGAACGCTGCACGGCCTGGATCTCGCCACGCCCGCCACAGGTCTCACATACCTCAGGCGACGTGCCGTCAGCACAACCCGAACCACGGCACAGCTCGCACAGGATCGCGGTGTCGACCGTCAGTTCACGGCTCACACCGGAGAAGCACTCTTCGAGCGAGAGCTGCAGCCGGATCAACGCGTCCGCGCCTGGCTGCACGCGGCTACGCGGCCCGCGCGCTCCACCCGCGGCAGCGCCGAAGAACGCGTCCATGATGTCGCCGAGGCCGAACCCCGAGAACGGGTCGCGCATCCCGCCGCCTGAGGCGGCGTTCTCCAGCGGGTCGCCGCCCATGTCGACGATCTTGCGCTTCTGCGGGTCCGACAGCACCTCGTAGGCCGCCGTCACTTCCTTGAACCGCTGCTGCGCCGCCTCATCCGGATTGACGTCCGGGTGCAGCTCACGCGCCAGTTTGCGGTAGGCGCGCTTGATCTCGTCGGCGCCGGCGTCCCGGCGTACGCCGAGGATGCCGTAATAGTCCCTGGCCACCTTGGTCATGTCCTCCTGCCGCAGTGCGGTTCGCGGTGTGCCACCGCACCCGGCTCTGCCCCGTAGTTCGTCGAGCTGTGGTTCATCGAGCCGTCAGAATCTCTCCGACATAGTTCGCAACCGCCCGGACGGCCGCGATAGTTCCCGGGTAGTCCATCCGCGTCGGTCCGACGACACCCATGCCGCCGAGCAGCTCCGCGCCGCCGTAACCGATCGAGACTACAGAGGTGCTGCGCATCTCTTCGGCCTCGTTCTCGCCGCCGATGTGCACAGTGAGCGTGCCAGGGTCACGCGCGGACGCGAGCAGCTTGAGGATGACGACCTGTTCCTCAAGCGCTTCGAGCACCTGGCGCAGTGAGCCTGGGAAGTCCGAGACGTTCCTGGTCAGGTTGGCCGTGCCGCCGAGCACGAGCCGCTCCTCGGGGTGCTCGACCAGCGACTCGACCAGCACCGAGCCGATCCGGATCATCAGATCGCGCAGGTCCGACGGCGCGGCCTCGACCAGTTCGGCCACCTTCGCGGCGGCCTCGACCATCCGGTGGCCGGCCAGCGCGGCGTTGATCATCGACCGGATCCGGGCCAGGCAGTCCTCGGTGACCACGTCGCCGAGATCGATCATCCGCTGGTCGACCCGGCCGGTGTCGGTGATCATCACGAGCATCGCGCGCGCAGGCGTGATCAGGACCAGCTCGATGTGCCGGACCGTGGAGCGGGCCAGCGTCGGGTACTGCACGACCGCGACCTGCCTGGTCAGCTGGGCCAGCAGCCGGACGCTGCGGCGCAGTACGTCGTCCAGGTCGACCGCGCCGTCCAGGAACGTGCCGATCGCCCGGCGCTCGGCCGACGACAACGGCTTGACCTCGGACAACCGGTCGACGAACAGGCGGTAGCCCTTGTCGGTCGGGATCCGGCCCGCGCTGGTGTGCGGCTGCGTGATGTAGCCGTCCTCTTCCAGCGACGCCATGTCGTTGCGGACCGTCGCGCTGGAAACGCCCAGGTTGTGCCGGTCGACGATGGCCTTCGAGGCCACCGGCTCATGGTTGGACACATAGTCGGCGACGATCGCGCGCAGCACTTCGAACCGACGCTCGTCGGCGTTCACCACGACCCCTCCCCGCCTGGACGTTTCACCCGTACCCCGTCAAGTTTACGGAGCCTTCCGGCAACCCGATGCCACCACTTGGTACCAGTGCATTCCCGCTGCGCCCGGACCCGCCCCGACACGCCGGGTACCCCGTTACCGGCCGGCGACATGTTCGTGTGGAAAAATCAAGTGCGGACGCGGTGTGACCGGCTGGATCTCAAGTAAGGAGGGTGCTGTGACCGGCAACGACCCTGGGCACGTCGACCGGCTGGCCGCCTTGCTACGGCCGGTGGAACTGCTCGACTTCGTGACCCATGTGTGCCGCTGGCTGCAGGAGGCGCACGAGGCCGCGGCCGAGCTGCAGCCGTTGCGCAAGAACAACCACCGGGGCAACTGGAACAACAACACCAGTTTCGGCACCGACCGGTACCAGTTCCTGCTGAACACGGCTCAGTCGCTGAACGTGGACATGCCGGGCCTGGAGGCGGACGCGGCCTTCCAGTCGGTACTGCTGAAGCTGGAGCGGGTCGGGATCTATCAGTTCAACGCACCGGCGGGCTTACACGGATCGCTGGGCGACAGCAGTGATCTGCGGCGTGAGCTGCTGGCGCCAGGCGAGGATGGATCACTGTTCGGCCGTCGGGACGCGTGGCTGGACGGGCGGGAGTTACTGCTGTTGCCGTGGGCGGGCACGGAGGAGGGCGGGCTCACCGACGCCTGGACAGGCCAGGGCACCCTGGCCGACAACCACATCGTGTGGGAGTGGGTCGTGCGCCTGCAGGACATCGCCGAGGAGAGTCGTCCGACTCTGGCCGCGTCTGCGGCGGCTGTGTCGTTCCTGGCTGGGCCGACGTTGTTCGAGCAGCTTCCGCCGCCGATTCCGCTGCGCCCCAGGTCCGGGCAGCACGGCGCCGGAAGGCGCGGTTCGGCCGGCTGACCGGATCTCCCCCGGGGGCGTGCCCCGGATTCGCGCGACTCTGCGTGCTGGACCACGATGTGATCCGGCCGGTACATGATCGACAGGAGCTCAACTGTGACTACGGATGCCTCCGCCGCCGCGCAGGCATTCGCCCCCGCCCGGCTGACCATGGCACGCGAACTCGCGGGCCTGCGTAAGCGGGAGCTGGCCGAGGCGATCGACCGCACGGCCGCGGCGGTCTCGCAGTACGAGCTGGGGCAGTCACGGCCGAGCGCGGAGACGTTGACGCGGTGCGCACGCGTACTGGAGGTGCCGGTCTCGTTCTTCACGGTCGGCCGCCCTCAACTGCATCTGGACACGGCGCACGCACATTTCCGGTCGCTGCGGAGCACCACGGCCGCCCAGCGTGAACAGGCGCTCGCGCACGTCGAACTGCTCTGGGAGGTCACCGAGCATCTCGACCAAGTGATCGAGCTGCCCCCGGTGGAACTCGGCCTGCCGCTCGACATCCCGCACGGCGGTCCGGTCGACACTGCCCGGATGGTGCGAAAGGCGTGGAACATGCCGACCGGGCCGGCCGTGCACCTGGTGCGCAACCTGGAAGCCCGCGGGATCGTGATCACGTACATCCCCGCGGTCGACAGCGAGACCATCGACGCGTTCTCGTCCGCGTTGCACGGCCGCCCGATGATCGCGTTGACGCACAAGGGAAACCCGATGCGGCAACGTTTCTCGGTCGCGCATGAGCTCGGCCATCTGCTGCTGCACCCCGAGCCCGCGCCGGGCAATCCGGGCAACGAACGCGAAGCCAATGTGTTCGCGGCCGAATTCCTCATGCCGGCCAAGGAGATCCGCGACCAGCTGCCGTCCGCGGCGGACATTCCGGCACTCAAACAGCTCGCGGACAAGTACGGCGTCTCCACGTCCGCGTTGGCCTACCGAGGCAAAGACCTTGGCGCCTACAGCGAATCCACGCTACGCCGGACCATCGCGACGCTGACCCGCCTCGGCTGGCGCACGCACGAACCCGTCCACTCTGGATACCCCGGCGAACAGCCCGAGTTGCTGCGGCTCGCGGTCGACCTCGCGGCCGCCAGTGGTCTACCGCTCCGGCGGCTCGCCGAAAGGCTCCACATAGGACTCCCCCGGCTGCGTGCCCTGATCGGATCAGCCGACGCACGACCACGGTTGCGACTGATTCACGGTGCCGGATAGTCGTTCCCGCTGCAACAACTTCGGCCGGACGCTTACGTTGAGCAGTCGTGATGACCACCCAGATGGCGCAGTGGTCTAAACCTTCCCCGAGTTCGGCAAGAGTGTTAACGTTCCTCCCGGTTATCGGTTCAATGTCCCCTTCATCGGTACATGGAGCAACCGTGGACGTCAGGTACTCGACCAATCCGGCGGAAGCACGCGGCTACGACACTGCACAGCTGCGCCGGCACTACCTGGTCGAGAACGTGTTCGTCCCGGGCGAACTACGCCTGACCTACAGCCACGAGGACCGGGTCGTACTGGGTGGCGCCATGCCTGGCGCCGGACCGCTACGCCTGGAGCCGGATGACGCCCTGCGTACGGACCACTTCTGCGAACGTCGCGAGCTGGCGGCTTTCTGCGTCGGCGGTCGCGGAGCAGTGAACTGCGACGGTAACGCCTATCCGGTCGAACGGGGAGACCTTGTTTACGTCGGGCGTGGCACGCGCGAAGTCAGCTTCCATAGCGACGACGGCAGCGCCCGGTTCTACCTCGCTTCCGCGCCGGCGCACCGGGAGTTGCCGACCACGCTGGTCAAAGCCGGTGACGTGACCCCGATCGAGCTCGGTGCCACCGAGTCGGCCAACGCGCGCACGATCCGGCGGTACATCGACGGAACCCTCGTCCAGAGCTGTCAGCTGATGATGGGCTGGACCCAGCTCGCACCGGGAAGCGTGTGGAACACGATGCCCGCGCACACGCACTTACGCCGCACCGAATGCTATTTCTACTTCGACCTCGACGAGGACGCGCGACTCGTGCACATCCTCGGTGAGCCGGACGAGACCCGGCATCTGATCGTGCGCAACGAGCAGGCCGTGATCTCGCCGGCCTGGTCTGTCCACTCCGGAGCGGCGACCGGCAGCTACTCGTTCATCTGGTTCATGGCCGGTGAGAACTACCGGTTCGACGACATGGACCACATCGCCATGGCGGACCTGAGATGAGGTACCTCAGCGAACTCTTCTCACTGGAAGGCCGCACAGCACTGGTGACCGGCGCACGAACCGGCCTGGGCCGGGCAGTCGCCGTCGGTCTGGCGGGTGCCGGCGCTGATGTCGTCCTGCTTGGCCACGGTGGCGATTTCGGTCCCGTGCAGGAGGAGATCCGGCAGCACGGCCGGGCCGCGCATGTGGTCAAAGTGGACCTCTCGGCTGCGCAAGAAGTCGCCGCACAGGCCGAGGACATCCTGCGCACACACCAGATCGACATCCTGGTCAACAACGCGGGAATCATCCGGCGATCGGACGCGCACGAGCACTCCTTCGCGGACTGGCGTGCGGTCATGTCGGTCAACCTGGACTCGATGTTCGAACTCACCAAGACGATTGCCGGCCCGATGCTCCGGCGCCGGACCGGCAAGATCATCAACATTGCCTCGCTGCTCAGTTTCCAGGGCGGCATCAGGGTGGCCGCGTACACCGCGAGCAAACACGCGGTGGCCGGGCTGACCAGGACGCTGTCCAACGAATGGGCGCCAGGCAATGTGCAGGTCAACGCGATAGCCCCAGGCTATTTCGCGACGGACAACACCGCGGCGCTGCGCGCGGATGAGAAGCGCTACGCCGAGATCCTCGGACGCATCCCGGCTGGCCGCTGGGGCTCGCCCGGCGATCTCGCCGGCGCGGCGGTGTTCCTGGCCAGTTCGGCCTCTGACTACGTAACCGGACATGTATTGGCGGTGGATGGTGGCTGGCTCGCTCGCTGAGAACACATACCGGGACGTTGTGCCCATCAACGGGGCAACGGTCAACGGCACACGCAAGGAGATGCCCGGCAGAAAGCCGCAGACCGGCACGCTGGAACGTGGCCTGGCAGTGCTCGAACACGTCGGCATGCGGCAGGAGATCTCGACCAACGCCATCGCCACCCAGTTAGGACTGTCGCGCAGCGCGGTCTACCGGATCGTGCACACCCTCAAGGAACTCGACTACCTCGAGGCCGACCACGTGACCGGCCGTGTCCGGCTGGGCGCACGCCTGGTCGAACTCGGCGTGCAGGCCATGTCGTCGACCGACTTGCACAAAGCCTCACCGCAGTTCCTCTCCGGCCTGGCCACCCGCACCGGCGAAACGATTTTTCTCGCCGTACCGGACGGCGACGCAATGGTCTACGTCGGCAAAGACCGCGGCGCGAACGCGGTGACGCTGCATTGCCAACTCGGAACCCGACGCCCACAACACGCGTCCTCCCTCGGCAAAGCATGGCTCGCCGCCCTCACCCCGGCCGAACGCGTCGAACGCGTCACCCGGATGCGACTCGACCGCCTGACACCCAACACAATCGTCGACCGATCCCACCTGCTCGAAGAACTGGACCGAATCAGCAAACGCGGCTGGGCCGTCGACAACATCGAGAACGAACCAGACGTCGGCTGCGTCGCCGCCGCGGTCCGCGACCGCACAGGCCAACCAGTCGCCGCCATCAGCATCGCCGGCCCAGCCGGCCGAGTCCTGCTGCGAACCGACGAACTGGGCACCCTGGTCGCCGACGCAGCGTCCACCCTGTCCCGCCGACTCGGCCACCTGCCTTAGCCACACCCGCCGAGATTCCCACCCGCGCTCGTCAACCTCCGCCCCGAGCGGACGCACCCCCGCCCCAAGGCGCCGCCGCAAACCCCAGCGCCCATCAACCACCCCAACAACCCGCGCCACCCACCCCAAAACCCTTTTCTCCCACCCCTTCCCAAAAATGACAGCCCCCACCCTCCCTAAGGGGGAGGGGGCTCCCCGGCTTCAATTCTAGTTGGGGGGAAAGGGGTTTGGGGCGGATTTGGGGGGTGGGACGGTGCGAGTGGGCCGTTCGGTCGGGGTTCACTCCGATGGGTTATGGGTGTCCATTGTGTAGGGACCTTCATCGACGAAGGGGTTTGCCGTGATCCAGGATTATCAGCCTGCGGGTCCGCTGTGGCTGTCGGCGATTGTGGCCGCGCTACCGGTCATTGTGCTGCTTGTGGTTCTGGGGGTGGCGCGCCGTTCGGCGCATCTGTCGGCGGCGCTGGCGCTGGCGACGGCCTTGCTGGTGGCGATCTTTGTTTATCCTATGCCGGTGGGGCTGGCGTTCGACGCGGCGGCCATGGGGATCGCGTTCGGGGTGTGGAACGTCATCTGGATCGCTTTCCACGCGGTCTATTTTCACAATGTCACTGTCGCGACCGGACGGTTCGACACTGTCAAGAGTGTGCTGGCCGGGTTCAGTCCGGATCGCAGGCTGCAGGCTTTGCTGATCGCGTTCGCGTTCGGGGCGTTGCTGGAGGGGATCGCGGGCGGCGGGGCTCCGGTGGCCATCACCGGGGCCATGCTGTTCGCGCTGGGTTTTCCGCCGGTCAAGGCTGTTGTGCTGGCGTTGCTGGCCAACACTGCTCCGGTCGCGTTCGGCGGGCTGGGCAATCCACTGATCATTCTCGGCCGGCTGACCGGGCCGATGCTGGGCATCAGCCAGGAGGAGGCCACGAATCTGTTCTCCGCCATGGTCGGGCGGCAGCTTCCGTTGCTGGCACTGATCATTCCGGGGTTCCTGGTGGTGGTGCTGGCCGGGTGGAAGAAGATGACGCAGGTGTTGCCCGCCGTGCTCACCGCGGGGCTTTCCTTTGCTGTGGTCCAGTTCCTGGTGTCCAACTATGTCAGCCCGAGTCTGGTGGACGTGCTCGCCGCGCTCGCCGCGATGGTCGCGCTCTGGGTGCTGACGAGGTTCTGGCAGCCGAAACAGCTCTGGGGTTTCGACGGCGAGACCGTCCGGAAGGCGGAAGGAGTCGGCACCACGGCCAGGCCTCATGGCGCGCTTTACGGCTGGGCGCCGTACATCATTCTCATCGTGGTCATCCTGCTGTCGCGGATCGGCACGATCTGGAAGTCCATGCCGTCGGGCTTGAACCTCACGGCCGCGCTGCAGAAGCCCAACATCATGTTCACGTGGCCGGGCCTGCACAACCAGGTCATCCAGACGCCACCCATCACCACGAAGAACCAGCCGTATCCGGCGTCGTTCACGATCGACTGGCTGTACTCCGCGGGCAGCATGGCGTTGATCGCCGCGATCATCGCGGGCCTGACCATGGGCGCGGGTGTGAAGAAGCTGGCCCAGGTCTATCTGCGGACGATCGTGCAGATGCGGTGGGCGCTGGCCACGATCATGATGATCCTCGGCATCGCGTTCGTGATGAACTACTCCGGCGCCACGCAGACGCTGGGGCTCGCGCTGGCCACGACCGGTGTGCTGTTCCCGTTGTTCTCCGCGTACATCGGCTGGCTCGGGGTGTTCCTGACCGGGTCGGACGCGTCGACCAACAGCCTGTTCGGGCCGATGCAGGTGATCTCGGCGCAGCAGCTGGGTGTCGATCCGACGCTGGCCGGCGCCACGAACACGTCCGGCGGCGTGATGGGCAAGATGATCTCGCCGCAGAACCTGTCGATCGGGGCCACCGCGATCGACAGGTCCGGCGAGGAGTCCACGCTGCTGCGGCAGACATTCCTGTGGTCGCTGGTGCTGACCGCCGTGGTCGGGGTGATCTCCCTGCTCCAGGCCGAAGTCCTGACCTGGATGATCCCGACGCGGTGAAACTGGATACCGTCGAGGTGTGAAACCTCGCCTGCTGCTCACGGTGATCGCCGTCGCCGCGCTGGTCATCGCGGGTGCGGCGGTGATCGTCCTGGCTGCCAACCAGCCGCCGCAAAGACCCCTGACCCAGTACGACTCGAGCTATCCCAAGGACTCCATGAGCGGGCCGGAATGCCCGAACATCGTGACGATGTACTTCAAGACCGACGAGGCCATGACACGGGCGGCCTCGCGCGTGGAGGGTGACGGGCGGTTCTACAACACCGTGCAGGAGACCAAGGCCCAAGGCTACGAGCGGTTCAAAAAGATCTTCAAAGATCAGCCTGAGCTGGTCGCGCTCGCCAAGCCGGAGACACTCCCGGCATCGATCATGTTCTCGGTGGACGGGTCGCTCAGCCGCAGCGCGGTGCTCTCTGAGCTGAGGAGCACCTACGCGTCCGCTGACGTGCCGGATCCGTGCGAGTTCGCCAGCCGAGTGCCCCGACCTACCGCTACGAGGCCGACGCGGTGACCGACTTCAAAGCGCCGGGCAGGTCTCCAGTCGCGTCCGGGGTCCGCCACGCCACGAAGAAGTCCGGCCGGACCAGCACCGCGCCGGACTCGGTGATGCCGTAGGCCTTGGCCCACTCAGGGCCGTCCAGCAGATGAGCGGTCAGGCCCAACGCCGAAGCCTCGTCGACCCAGTGCTGCGCGCCGGTCAGGACCACGAAGCCACGGCCGAACAGTTCGATCGTGGAGACTTCACGGCCGTCGACTCGCACGAGCACGTGCGGCGCCCGGGATCCAGGCCTGCCGGTGGGCTCAGGTTCCAAGAGCGCCCGGTCGTCTCCCGGCTCCAGGACGACGGCGTCGCTGAGATGCCGGTAGCCGAAGAAGGGCATGGAGAACGGCTCCACCAGCGGTGTGAGCGCGGCGTCGGCGAGATCCGGGCGCATCCGCTGGACGAAGAAGGTGTACTGCTGCTCGGCGATGAACTCCGAATAAGGCCGTCGTTCAGGCGTGTGACTGTCCAGCAACGCGGGACCGGCCTCGCCTTTCACCACCATCGCCAGCTTCCACGCCAGGTAGAAGCCGTCGAGGATCGCGGTGTTCCCGCCGAACGCCCCGGTCGGCGGCATCACGCGCACGGCGTCACCGACGAGATGCACACGGCCTGAGCTGAACGTGTCGGCGACCCAGTGCTTGGTGTCGGTGCTGGTGCCTGTCTGCAGCAGCGTCACCGCGAGGTCCGGGATGCCCGCCGCGATCCGGACCAGCTCGATCCAGCGCTCGTCGGAGTACTCGCCGAGGCCCACCCCGATCGCGTACCGGCTGGGTTCGTCCGTGCTCACGAGCGCGCCACTGCCACCGGGTAGCTCGGGATTCTGCAGGTATACCAAGGCATTGGGCGGCAGCACGGCCGACAGGTCGGCTTCGAAGATCGCGCCTGAGCCGGTGCCGAGCACGCCTCGGCCGGCCTGACCAATGCCCAGCGCCTCGCGGATCGGGCTTCGATGACCGTCCGCTCCGACGAGGTAGTCGGCACGGACGGTCTCCCTCTCCCCCGTGGCCAGGTCGTGCAGCACGGCTGTGACGCCGTCGGCATCCTGCGTGAACGACTCGAGTTCGGTCGAGAACCTGATCCGCGCACCGAGTTCACGGGCCCGCTCGGCCAGGATCGGCTCGACCCGTTCCTGGCTGGCATTGGCCCAGCCCGCGGTGGAGAACGCCGTCAGATCCGGCCCGGCGTCGTCCACCAGGATCTCGTTGAACACCGGGCCCGCGGCACTGCGCGCGATCACGATCCGGAACTGGAAATCCGGTGGCGAGGCCGCCAGCACGCGCCGATCGACACCGGCCAGCCGTAAGGCCTCCATGGTGTGCGGGAACTGGCCGCGGGCCTTCGGATGCAACGACGTGGTGGCGTGCCGTTCGACGACCAGCGACGGCACGCCGTGCAGGCCGAGGAACATCGCCGTGGACAGCCCGGACAGACCCGCGCCGGCAATCAGGACTCGCATGAGGACTCCGTTTCGAACGGTGTTCGTATTGACGAACACCGTTCTACTTACGAACGGTGTTCGTGTCAAGTAGAGTGCTCCCGTGGACCTACCGGAACCGCCGTGGCGCTCAGCCGGCCGCAAGCCCGCGCGGCAGCCGCTGAGCCGGGAGAAGATCGTGGACACCGCCCTTGGCCTGCTGGAGAAGGAAGGCCTGGAGGCGTTGTCGATGCGGCGGGTCGCCCAGGCGCTGAGCACCGGCCCTGCCTCGCTGTACGCGCATGTGCGCAACCGCGATGAGCTGTGCGAGCTGATGTTCGACCGGATTCTCGGCGAAGTCGAGGTGCCGGATGCGGATCCCGCGCACTGGCGGGAGCAGCTCAAGCAGTTGTGTTTCGCTCAGGTCAGGGCGATGACCGCGTATCCCGGGATCGCGACAGTCGTCATGAACGCCATGATCCCGATCGGGCCGAACGCGTTGCGGCACGGCGAAGGCATGCTGGCAATCCTGCGCGCGGGCGGCCTGGACGACCGGCAGGCGGCGTGGGCGTTCGACGCGCTTGGTTTGTACGGCAAGGCTTACGCGGCCGAAGTGTCCACTTGGAAGTCCGGCGACCTCGACCCGAGCGAAATGGCTGAACGCGCCCGCCAGATGACGGAGTACATGCAGTCACTTCCGGCCGGGACGTTTCCGAACCTGCTGGCAGCCGGGTCGCTGTTCTCCGGCGAGACTGCCCACGAACGATTCGAGTTCGCCATCGACACGTTCATCGCCGGTCTGGACGCGTTGAAAAAGTCCTAAGGCAGCAGGCGGCGGACGATGCCGTCGGCGAGCAGACGGCCTTCGTCGGTCAGCACCGCCCGGCCCGAGTCGAACGCGGCCTGGCTGAGCAGGCCGTCCGACACCGCGACCTTCGCCTCGGCCACGCCCGGCTCGTCGAGGATGGCCAGCGGCACACCTTCGAGCAGACGCAACTCCAGCAACACCCGCTCGATCCGCCGGTCTTCCTCAGAAAGGACCTCACGAGCAGCGGCGGGCGACTTGCCTTCCGACAGAACGGCGGCGTAGCGGGCGGGGTGTTTGACGTTCCACCAGCGCACGCCGCCGACATGGCTGTGCGCGCCTGGTCCGGCGCCCCACCAGTCGCCGCCGCGCCAGTAGTTGAGATTGTGCTGGCAGCGCGCGGCCACCGACGCGGCCCAGTTGGACACCTCGTACCACCGGAAACCACTGGTCGAGAGCACCGAGTCGACCTGCTCGTACCGCTCGGCGAGCACGTCGTCGTCCGGCGGCGGCAGCTCTCCCCTGCGAATCCTCCGCGCCAGGGCCGTGCCCTCCTCGACGATCAACGCGTACGCCGAGACGTGGTCGACGCCCGCGTCCAGCACCGCGTCCAAGGACGCCTGCAGATCGTCCGGCCGCTCCCCCGGCGTGCCGTAGATCAGATCCAGGTTGAGGTGTTCGAACCCGGCGGCGCGGGCCTCAGCCGCCGCGGCGACCGGACGGCCGGGCGTGTGCTTGCGGTCCAGGATCTGCAGCACATGAGGGGCGACCGACTGGGCTCCCAGCGACACTCGGTTGTAGCCCGCTCGCAGGATCCCGGCGAAGAACCCGGGCGAGGTGGATTCCGGATTGGCCTCGGTGGTGACCTCGGCCGCCGAGGCCAGGCCGAATGACGCTCGGATGGCGTCGAGCACGTCCGCAAGCCCGGACGCACCGAGCAACGAGGGCGTGCCGCCGCCTACGAACACTGTGTCGGCGGGTGGCGCGTCTCCCAGAACGTGGGCGGCGAGATCCAGCTCACGCCGCAGGCCCTCCAGCCAGGACTCCGGCGAGGCTGAGGTTCCCAGCTCACCGGCTGTGTAGGTGTTGAAGTCGCAGTAACCGCAACGCGTCGCGCAGAACGGGACGTGTACGTACACACTGAACGGTCGCGTGCCCAGCCCGGTCAGCGCCCCGGGCGACAGGGAGCCGTCGGCAGGCGCGGGATCACCAGGGGGGAGCGTGGAGGCCACGGTTCAATTCTCGCACTTCGCGGGTTTGTCCAGTACGCGTGACCCTCGTCCCAGCATGCGGATGGCAGTAGACCACCTGATGGACGCGTGGCACGCTGAAGTCATGTCAGCTGTCGTGCAGGTCATCCTCGTGGCTCGTCGTCACGTCGATTTCCTGCGCGTCAACAGTGACTTGTGCCGGCGTTGACCCGTTCGCCGGATAGCTGTTTCTTCCGCCGGCGTCGGATACGCCGGTTTTCCATGCCCTGAGGCGGGCGGAGCTGGCGTGTGCGAGCGCCCAGACTCCCGAAGGACGCCACATGGCTCCGCCAACCACCACCCCCAAGCGGGCGAAGCAACGCCGGGGCGAGGGACAGTGGGCACTCGGCTATCGCGAACCGCTCAACCCCAACGAGCGGAGCAAGAAAGACGACAACCCGCTCAACGTCCGGGACCGCATCGAGAACATCTACGCGCACGGCGGCTTCGACTCGATTGACCCGGCCGACCTGCGTGGACGTTTCCGCTGGTACGGCCTGTACACCCAGCGCAAGCCCGGCATCGACGGCGGCCGTACGGCCACGCTCGAGCCCGAGGAGCTCGACGACGAGTACTTCATGCTCCGGATCCGTATCGACGGCGGAGCGGTGACCACCGAGCAGCTCAACGTCATCGGTGAGATCTCGCAGACCTACGCACGCGACACCGCCGACATCACCGACCGGCAGAACATCCAGTACCACTGGATCCGCGTCGAGGACATGCCGGTGATCTGGCAGAAGCTCGAGGCCGCCGGGATGACCACGATGGAGGCGTGCGGCGACAGCCCGCGTGTGATCCTCGGCTCGCCGGTGGCGGGCATCTCCGAGGACGAGATCATCGACGGCACGCCCGCGATCGAGGCGATCAAGAACACCTACGTCGGCGACAAGGCGTTCTCCAACCTGCCGCGCAAGTTCAAGACCGCGATCTCCGGCCTGCAGGACGTCGCGCACGAGATCCACGACGTCGCGTTCGTCGGCGTGATGCACCCCGAGCACGGCCCGGGTTTCGACGTCTGGGTCGGCGGCGGCCTGTCGACCAACCCGATGATCGGCAAGCGGCTCGGCGCATGGGTCCCGCTCGACGAGGTTCCCTCGGTCTGGGAAGCGGTCATCAGTGTCTTCCGTGACTACGGCTACCGCCGGTTGCGCCACCGTGCGCGGATCAAGTTCCTGGTGGCCGACTGGGGCCCCGAGAAATTCCGCGAGATCATGGAAGAGAAGTACCTGGGGCGCAAGATGATCGACGGCCCGGCACCCGAAGTGCCGGAGCGCCCGGTCGACCACGTCGGCGTGCACAGGCAGAAGGACGGCAAGTTCTACGTCGGCGCCGCGCCGATCGCCGGCCGTGTCTCGGGTTCCGTTCTCATGGAGGTCGCCAAGGCCGCCGAGCGGGCGGGCTCCAACCGGGTCCGGTTCACCCCGCTGCAGAAGCTCGTGGTGCTGGACGTGCCCGAGGCGGAAGTTCCCGCGCTGTCGGCGGAACTGGCCAAGCTCGGCCTGCAGACCAACCCGTCGCCGTGGCGTCGCGGGGTGATGGCGTGCACCGGCATCGAGTTCTGCAAGCTGGCCATCGTCGAGACCAAGGCCCGTGCGGCCGAGCTGGTCTCGGTACTGGAGGAACGTCTGGCCGACATCCAGGCAGGCGTCGAGCACCCGGTGACCGTGCACATCAACGGCTGCCCCAACTCGTGCGCCCGGATCCAGACCGCGGACATCGGCCTCAAGGGCCAGATCGTCACCGACGCGGACGGCAACCAGGTCGAGGGCTTCCAGGTGCATCTCGGCGGCGGGCTCGGCCTGGACGCCGGATTCGGCCGGAAACTGCGTGGCCACAAGGTGACCGCCACGGAGCTCTCCGGCTACGTCGAGCGGATCGTGCGCAACTACGTCAAGGGCCGGTCCGAGGGCGAGCGGTTCCCCCAGTGGGTACAGCGCGCTGACGAGGACGACCTCAAATGAGTGAGAGGGCTACTCCGTTCTATTGCCCCTACTGCGGTGACGAGGACCTTCGCCCGCAGGAGGAGCCACACGCGGCCTGGCTGTGCACGGCATGCCGCCGCGTGTTCACCGTGAAGTTCGTTGGGATCTCTATGGGGCAGGTGTCCAGCAAGTGACAACAGCAACCCAGGAATTGAAGGAGCTCGCTGAAGCGGCGTCGGCGCAACTGGCCGACGCGACCGCGACCGAGGCGTTGGCCTGGACGGCGAAGACGTTCGGCGACAACTGGATTCTCGCATCCAACATGCAGGACGCGGTACTGATCGACCTGGCCGTCAAGGCCAAGCCGGACTTCGACGTGTTGTTCCTGGAAACCGGGTACCACTTCCCGGAGACCATCGGCCTGCGGGACGCGGTCGCGGCGACCTACTCGGGCCTGAACATCATCAACGCCCTGCCGGACAAGACCGTCGCCGAGCAGGACGCCGAAGAAGGGCCGCGGCTCTACGAGCGTGAGCCGGACCGCTGCTGCGCGATGCGCAAAGTGGTTCCGCTCAGGCGAACCCTGGCCAACTACGACGCATGGGTCACCGGTGTGCGCCGGGTGGACGCGCCGACCCGGGCCGGCACTCCGATCGTGCAGTGGGACGACCGCAACGGCCTGGTGAAGATCAACCCGATCGCGCCGTGGACCGACGAGCAGTTCCGCGAGTACATCGACCAGCACGGGATCCTCGAGAACCTCCTGGTGGCCGACGGATATCTGTCCATCGGCTGCGCACCCTGCACCGCGAAGGTCGAGCTCGGCGCCGACCCGCGCAGCGGCCGCTGGGCCGGCAAGAACAAAGTCGAATGCGGACTACACGGTTAAGGGGGAAATAACGGTGACGCTCGCCATCGACCGCAAGACCGGGAACCTGGACGCCCTGGAATCCGAGGCGATCCACATCTTCCGGGAAGTGGCCGGGGAGTTCGACCGGCCGGTGATCCTGTTCTCCGGCGGCAAGGACTCGACGGTCCTGGTGCACCTGGCGCTGAAGGCCTTCTGGCCGGCACCGGTGCCGTTCGCGCTGTTGCATGTGGACACCGGGCACAACTTCTCCGAGGTCATCGACTTCCGGGAGAAGGTCGTGGCCCAGCACGGGCTGCGTCTGCTGGTCGCGCACGTGCAGGACTGGATCGACGACGGCAGGCTCACCGAGCGTCCCGACGGCACCCGCAACCCGTTGCAGACAGTGCCGTTGCTGGACTCCATCACCGAGCACAAGTTCGACGCGGTGTTCGGCGGCGGACGCCGTGACGAGGAGCGGGCCCGGGCCAAGGAGCGCATCTTCAGCCTGCGCAACTCCTTCGGCCAGTGGGAGCCCAAGCGGCAGCGTCCCGAATTGTGGAACCTCTACAACGGAAGGCACCGTCCGGGAGAACATGTGCGCGTGTTCCCCTTGTCGAACTGGACGGAGCTGGACGTCTGGAACTACATCGCGCGCGAGAACATCGAGCTGCCGCCGATCTACTACGCCCACGAGCGCGAGGTCTACCTGCGTGACGGGATGTGGCTCGCGGAAGGCCCGTGGGGCGGACCTCGGGCCGGAGAAACGTTGGAACGTCGGACGATTCGGTATCGCACAGTCGGTGACGGGTCGTGCACCGGAGCGGTCGACTCGGACGCGGCGACCATTGAGGACGTCATCGCCGAAGTCGCCGCGTCGCGGCTGACCGAGCGTGGCGCGACCCGCGCCGACGACCGGTTGTCCGAGGCTGCCATGGAGGATCGCAAGCGGGAGGGATACTTCTGATGAGCGATCTGCTCAGGCTGGCGACCGCCGGCAGCGTGGACGACGGGAAGTCCACTTTGGTCGGCCGGTTGCTCTACGACACCAAGTCGGTCCTGGCCGACCAGCTCGACGCGGTGCACCGCGCCAGCGCGGACCGCGGACTGGCGACACCGGACCTGTCGTTGCTGGTGGACGGTTTGCGCTCGGAGCGCGAGCAGGGCATCACCATCGATGTGGCGTACCGGTACTTCGCCACGCCCAAGCGCTCGTTCGTGCTCGCCGACACGCCAGGGCACGTTCAGTACACCCGAAACACCGTCACCGGCGCCTCGACAGCTCAGCTGGGCATCCTGCTTGTGGACGCGCGCAAGGGCGTGATCGAGCAGACCAGACGGCACGCCGCGGTTCTCGCGTTGCTCGGCGTCCCCCGGCTCGTCCTGGCCGTCAACAAGATCGACCTGGTCGGTTACGACGAGTCGAACTTCGCGTTGACGGCCAAGGAGTTCACCAGCCACGCCGTCGCGCTCGGCTACGCGGAGGCCGACGTCCAGACCATCCCGGTCTCGGCGCTCGTCGGTGACAACGTTGTGGAACGCTCGGCGAACACGCCCTGGTACACCGGCCCGACTTTGCTGGACTACCTGGAGACCGTGCCGGTCGAGCCCGACCCGCACCACGTTCCGTTCCGGTTCCCGGTGCAGTACGTGATCCGGCCGCGCACACCCGAGTTCCCGGACTACCGCGGCTACGCCGGACAGGTCGCCGCAGGTACCATCACGCCCGGCGAGGAGATCGTCGTCCTGCCATCGGGCTCCCGCAGTGTGGTCACGCGGATCGACACACCGGACGGTGAACTGGCCGAGGCCACGGCAGGCCAGTCGGTCACGCTGATCTTGTCCCATGATCTGGACATCTCCCGCGGGGACCTGATCTCCGTGGCGAGCACTCCCCCACGACTGGCCGACGAGTTCGAAGCGACGCTGTGCTGGTTGGCGGACAAGGATTTACGGCCGAACGCCCGGGTTCTCGTCAAGCACGGGACGAAGACCACGCAGGCCGTCATCGGCGAGCTCGTCTCGCGTTTCGACGAGCAGAAGCTGTCCAGTGTGGAATTGCCAGAGTCCTTGCGATTGAACGAGATCGGCCAAGTCAGGCTTCGCACCGCCGAACCGCTGCCGATCGACGACTACACAGTCAACCGCCGGACCGGAGCCTTCCTGGTCGTCGACGCGGGCGACGGAACCACCCTGGCCGCCGGTCTGGTCGGCGCGCCGTTGCCGGTCAAAGACGCTGTTTCCCCTGGCCCCTGATTTCCCTTTTCCTGCCCCGAAAGGAACCCATCGTGAGCACCAGTCGCACACTTCGCTTACTCGCCGCGGTGACCGCGGCGCTGGCCCTCGCAGCGGGGTGCTCGCGTGCCGGCAGTGGTAGCGACACACCGGTCCAGGCGCAGGCCCAGGGACCGGCCGAAGTGCGGCTCGGTTACTTCCCGAACGTCACCCACGCGCCGGCGATCATCGGCCAGAAAAAGGAGTTCTACGCCAAGGAACTCGGCTCCACCAAGCTCGCGGTGACCAACTTCAACGCCGGTCCCGAGGAGGTCAACGCGCTGCTGGGCAAGTCGCTGGACATCGGCTTCATCGGCTCGGGCCCGGCGATCAACGCGTTCACCAAGTCCGAGGGCGAGATCCAGCTGATCTCCGGCGCGGTCTCGGGCGGTGCGCAGCTGGTCACCAAAGCGGACATCACGTCGGTGGATCAGCTGGCGGGCAAGAACATCGCCACCCCGTCGCTGGGCAACACCCAGGACGTGGCGCTCAAGAAGCTGATCCACGACAAGAACATCAAAGACGTCAAGATCACCAACCTGGACAACCCGAAGACACTGGACGCGTTCCGCAAGGGCGAGCTCGACGGCGCCTGGCTGCCTGAGCCGTGGTCGTCGCGGCTGGTGCTCGACGCGGGCGCGAAGGTGCTGCTGGACGAGAAGACCCTGTGGCCCGACGGCCGGTTCCCGACCACGGTGATCATCGTGCGCAAGCAGTTCCTGCAGCAGTACCCGCAGACCGTGCAGGCGATCCTGCGTGGCCACGTCAACGCGATCGAGTGGGCCAAGTCCAACGAGGCCGAGGCCAAGACCGTGGTCAACGCGACGCTCAAGGAGCTGGCGGGCAGCTCGCTGAGCCAGCCGGTGCTCGACAGCGCGTTCAAGGCGATCGAGCTGACCACCGACCCGATCGCGTCGACCTTCCCCCAGCTGGCCAAGGACTCCGTCACCGCGGGCATCGTCAAGCAGACGGCGGACCTCAAGGGCTTCGCCGACCTGAGCGCGCTCAACGAGGCATTGAAGGCGACCGGCAAACCCGCGGTGGACGCCGCCGGGCTGGACAAGAAGTAGGAGCGAGGGGTTATGACCGCCACACTCAGCACTTCCGAGCACGTGCAGTCCGGCATCGCGGTGCAGCTCGCGGGGGTGAGCAAGGTCTTCGGCCGGGGCCGGCAGGCTGTGGCGGCGTTGGACGGTGTCGACCTGAAGGTCGCGCCCGGCGAGTTCGTCTGCCTGCTGGGCGCGTCCGGCTGCGGCAAGACCACGCTGCTCAACCTCGTCGCGGGCCTGGACGCGCCGACCACCGGCGAGATCACGCTCAACACGTCCCGCCCGGCGGTGATGTTCCAGGAGGCCGCGCTGATGCCGTGGCTGACCGCCAGCCGCAACATCGAGCTTCCGTTGCGGCTGGCCGGTTTCGGCAAGGCCGACCGGCAGGCGAAGGCAAGCGAGCTGCTGGATCTGGTGCGGCTGGGCGGCGCCGGGCACAAGCGTCCGCACGAGCTGTCCGGCGGCATGCGCCAACGCGTCGCCTTGGCACGTTCGCTGGCCGCGACCCAGCGGGTCCAGGGCACGGACGCGCCGCCGTTGCTGCTGATGGACGAGCCGTTCGCGGCTCTGGACGCGATCACTCGGGACGTTCTGCAGGGCGAGCTTCTGCGCGTGTACGAACGCACTTCGACCGCGGTCCTGTTCGTCACCCACGATGTCCGTGAAGCAGTCCGGCTCGGGCAACGTGTGGTCCTGCTGTCGTCCCGGCCCGGCCGGGTCGTGCAGGAATGGTCCACCGCAGAGGATGGCGCCGAGACCCTCACCGAGGAGATCACGGCCCGGCTGCGAGAGGTGATCAGCACCCATGCCAAGTCCTGAAGTCCAGGACCTGTCAAAGGTCGAGGCCGGCCTCGACGCACTGGACACACCGGCCGCCGGGCAGGCCGAAGCAGGCTGGCGGCGTTTCCTGCGCGCTGCCCTGCCGCCGGTCGTCGCCCTGGTCCTGCTCGTCGCGCTGTGGCAGGCATTGTGGGCGGCGGCCATCTGGCCGGAGTTCCAGCTGCCCGCCCCGCTCGCGGTGTGGTCCCGCTTCGAGGAACTGTTCGAAACCGGCCGGATCTTCCAAGTGCTGTGGACCTCGATCCACCGCGCGGTCCTGGGTTTCCTCGCGGCCCTGGTGATCGCGACACCGCTGGGTCTGCTGGTGGCGAAGGTCCGCGTGGTCCGTGCGGCCATCGGACCGCTGTTGAGCGGCCTGCAGTCGTTGCCGTCCGTGGCCTGGGTTCCCGCGGCGATCCTGTGGTTCGGCCTGAACGACGCGTCGATCTACTTCGTCGTGCTGCTTGGTTCCGTGCCGTCGATCGCCAACGGACTCGTGGCCGGCATCGACCAGATCCCCCCGATCCTGCCCCGCGTCGGCAAAACCCTCGGAGCAAGCCGTCTCGCCGCGGCTCGGCACATCCTGTTGCCCGCGGCCCTGCCCGGCTACCTCGCCGGCCTGAAACAGGGCTGGGCATTCTCATGGCGTTCACTGATGGCCGCGGAACTGATCGCCCAAAGCCCGGATTTGGGCCTGGGTCTGGGTGCCTACCTGAACGAAGGCTCCAGCTTCAACGACATGCCGACCGTGCTGGCGGCGATTTTCCTGATCCTGCTCGTCGGGATAGGCATCGAACTGCTCGTCTTCCGGCCGATCGAACGAGCCGTGCTGAGGGCACGGGGATTGACTGGAGCCCTGACGTGATCCCACTCGTCGCTGTCGCCCACGGCAGCCGCGACCCCCGCTCCGCCGCCACAATCTCATCGCTGGTCGACGTCGTCCGGGCCCTGCGGCCAGGCCTGGACGCCCGCGTGTCCTTTTTGGACCTCTCGGCACCCCGGCTGGGCGACGTCCTGGCCGGGCTGCGCGGCGAGGTCGTCGTCGTGCCGTTGCTCCTAGGCCGGGCGTACCACGCGAAGGTCGACGTCCCAGCGCTGATCCATGAGGCCTGCCAGCGCTCGCCTCGGCTGTCGGTGACAGTCTCCGACGTCCTGGGCCCAGACCCCCGCCTGGAGTCCGCAGCCCTGCGCAGACTGACCACGGCCGGCGCGCAGTTCAACGACCCATCCCTGGGCGTAATCCTTGCCGGGGCAGGCTCTTCCGACGCCCGCGCCAACGCCACCGTCGCCGCAATCGCCCGCCGCTGGCGCGTCCAAGCAGGCTGGGCAGGCGCAGTCGAAGCGTTCGCCGCAGCCGCCAAACCCGATGTCCCCCAGGCTGTCGCAACCCTGCGGGCTCGCGGCGCCACCCGGATCGCCGTCGCCTCCTGGTTCCTCGCCCCAGGTCTACTGCCCGACCGCATCTACGACGCAGCCCAGTCCCTGGACCCAGACGCCATCATCGCCGACCCCCTGGGCCCAGACCCAGACGTCGCCGAACTGATCCTGCACCGCTACGACGAAGCCCTCCGCGCCTCGCTGGAACACACCGGCTGACAGTTACCCCAACCAGGTGAATCCCGTGCGAACGGCCCATTCGCACGGGTTCATCCCCCGAAAAGCCTTGCCCCGCCCCCATTCCCGATAGAATGGCAGCGGGGTCGCCCCCCTGGGTTGGGTGGGGGACTGCTTTTTCTCATGGTGGGCAAAGGCTTGCTAGGGGATCCAGTTCGGCTTGCGTTTCTGGGCGAAGGCCGCGATTCCTTCCTGGCCTTCTTCGCTGGCGAAGAATTTGGCTGAGAGCTCCAGCATTGTCGGGAAGTCCCTGGGTTCGGTGCGCAGCAGGGCCTTGGTTGCGGCCAGAGCTACTGGGCCGCCGAGGATCAGCATGTCGGTGTAGCGGTTGACTTCGGCGTCGAGGGATTCGGGGGCCACCGCGGAGTTGATGAGGCCGATGGTCACCGCGCGGGTGGCGTCGAATGTTTCGCCGGTCAGGAAGAGTTCGTGGGCGGCGCGAGGGGCCAGTCGCGGCAGCACGGTCACTGAGATGACTGCGGGGACGACGCCGATGCGGACTTCGGTGAAAGCGAAGGTCGCGGTCGTTGCGGCTACGGCTATGTCCGCGGCTGCGACGATGCCGACGCCGCCTGCGCGGGCTGGGCCGGCCAGTTTGGCGACTACTGGCTTGGGGCTGGTGCGGATCTGGTCGAGGATCTGCGGGAACTCGGTCACGCCCTGGGCGCCTGCGTTGGTTCCTGCGGCTTCCTTGAGGTCCATGCCTGAGCAGAAGACTGAGCCGGTGTGGTCGAGCACGATCACTCGGACATCGTCGTCGTCGATCGCCTTGGTCAGGTGATCGCGGAGTTCTCCGCGCAACTGCCGTGACAGTGCGTTGCGGTTGTGCGGCGAGTCGAGGGTGATCGTCGCGACGCCACGGTCGACCGCGATGTGGACCAGTTCGTCAGCCATGGGGCCATAATGCCTTGAGGGCCACCCCGCGCCGGGTGGCCCTCAACACACGTCCGCTGTCAGCCGATGGTTGTGCTGGTCAGGACTGGGCTTGGGTCTGGGTAGGCGGTCGCGGGCGCGTCGATCGGGATGCCGAACGCGACGATCACCACGGTGAAGGTCAGGCCCGGGGCGTTATAGCTCGTTCCGCCGAGCTTGGTCGCGATCGTGCCGGAGGATCCGGCAGTCAGGTTGATCGTCACGGTCGGCAGTTCGAAGGACTTGCCACCGGCGAGTGGGCCGGGGACACGCAGTACGACGTCTTTGCCTTCCAGGGCGACGGTCGACGGGTGTGAACCGCCTGCCGTCGTGGCCGACACGAACGTCGAGTTCGCCGGTACGGGGAGCTTGAGGACCAGATTCTTCAGCTCCCGGACGGTGTAGCCGCCGCCCTCAGCGGGTACCTGGTTGACGGCTGGGTCGATGACGATTTGCACCGCGCCACCGGGCGCGACGGTCGCCGGTCCGGTCGCGCTGATGTCCTGGGCGAGTGCGAGCTCCGCGGTCTGGCCGAAGGCCGAGGCGCGGACCTTGTAGTTGATCGTCTGGTTGGCAGCCGACGCCGTCTGGCCGAGAGCGAGGACCGGGACGAGTGCGAACGCGGCGACTGTGGCCAACCGGCGGGGAGTCAGCTTCATCGATGCCTCCTGTGTGGTCTAATCCCTCAAGGCAGTTAATACCCGAGGGTAACTCACGTTTCAACGATCGACCTTTCCCAGAGTATTCACAGAGCTACCCACAGTGGAAGACTTCGCCTGCGCGGTGGTGCGCATTCGACAACACGCCGCAGGACTATTAGCCCCCTCCAACAACGCCCCGAGCCGGTACGCCGGCGGAAAACGTTGATTGGTCCAGTAAACGACGTGCTTACGCAAGTTCCAGCGTCAGCCGGTCGGCGTTGCTGAGAATGTCGAGGATCTGTTCGTAGGCATCCGGGTCACCGTTGCGCAACGCGTCCGGGGACTGCCAGACGAGGATGTGCTCACCCGGCGGCAGGTCGTTCACCAGATCGTTGAGCGCGTCCAGGTTGTGCCCGAAATAGTCCGGGAAGTCCAGGGTCCTGGCCAGGGCGTCGAGCATCGCCGCCTTGGTCGCGATCTTGCTGCCGTCCAGCACGCGCCGCATCTGCTACTTCCCCGGATCCACTAGGACGAACGAGACGTAATGGTCTCCGGTGTAGTACAGCTCGCGTTCCTGGCCGTAGACCAACCGGCGGGCGCCACGGTCATTGCTGCCAGGTGTCGGCACGGTGTACTCGCGGTAGTAGCTGCCCGGTTTGGCCGGCAGGCGCTTCTCCCGGTTCTCGAAGACCACACCG
This sequence comes from Kibdelosporangium banguiense, assembly GCF_017876405.1. Classification (GTDB taxonomy): domain Bacteria; phylum Actinomycetota; class Actinomycetes; order Mycobacteriales; family Pseudonocardiaceae; genus Kibdelosporangium; species Kibdelosporangium banguiense. The sequence continues at coordinate 93,336 of NZ_JAGINW010000001.1, forward strand.
TCCCGGTTGGACTTGAACGGGCCGCCCTTCTCGATCAGCCGCCACGTGTCGGTCGCCTCGCGCGGCAGCGTCGACAGCGCTTTGACCTGCAGGCCCGAGTCGTCACCTGGCAGGGCCGAGTCCGTGGCGGCCTCCCGGACGAACCAGCCGGCCACAACGAGCACGACCAGTCCGATCAGGGCGAACGTGATGCGTTTACGCGACCCCATGGGCTTGCACCCTAATCGCAGTCCCCGATCGGGGGTTCCGGGGCCCGCGACGGGCTCACCTTGCTCGCGACGAAATCGACCGTCCGGTCGATCAGCCACGCGCCGCCCGCGCAGACCGGCAGCAGCACGGCGATCACCACCGCGAACTGGGCCGGGAACGGCAGCTGGGTGATCCACAGCTCGACGGCGTTCCACCAATCCGACAACCACGACACACCTGCGACACTACGCCGTGGCCGAGCCCACAAGCAGTCGAATGGGGCAATGGGTAAGTTGCAAGGCATGTTCGCCGTCTATGCAGCGTCGCCTCAGCCGGATGACCCGCTTGCCGCGTTGACCGTCGGCACCCGGCCGGACCCCACGGTCCCGGACGGCTGGGTGCGCGTGTCGGTGAAGGCCGCGAGCCTGAACATGCACGACCTGTGGACGTTGCGCGGCGTCGGCATCAAACCCGACCAGTTCCCGATGATCCTGGGCTGCGACGGCGCGGGCGTGCTCGACGACGGCACCGAGGTCGTCCTGCACTCGGTGATCGGCGCCCCGTCATGGAGCGGCGACGAAACCCTGGACCCGAAGCGCACCCTGCTGACCGAACGCCACCAAGGCACGTTCGCCGACACAGTGGTCGTTCCCGCCCGCAACGCCCTGCCCAAACCCGAAGGCCTGTCCTTCGCCGAAGGCGCCTGCATGGGCACCGCATGGCTGACGGCCTACCGGATGCTGTTCGTGAAGTCCGAGCTCAGGCCCGGCCAGACGATCCTGGTGCAGGGCTCGTCCGGCGGCGTCGCCACAGCCCTGATCCAACTCGGCCGTGCCGCCGGCTTCCGCGTCTGGGCAACCGGCCGCTCAGAAGAGAAGCGAGCGCTGGCAAGCGAGCTGGGCGCGCACGCGACATTCGAATCCGGTGCACGTCTGCCCGAACGGGTCGACGGCGTCTTCGAAACAGTCGGCAAGGCAACCTGGTCCCACTCGATGAAGTCGCTCAAGCCGGGCGGTGTCATCGTGGTCTCCGGTTCGACAAGCGGTCCCGACGCGAACGCCGAACTGCAGCGCCTGTTCTTCCTGCAACTACGAGTGGTCGGCTCGACCATGGGCACCCGCGACGAACTGGCCGACCTCCTGAAATTCTGTGCCATAACCGGAGTCCGCCCCAAAATCGGCACGGAACTCCCGATGAGGCAAGCCGAAGAAGGCTTCAAAGCCATGCTCGCCGGTGAAACCGCCGGAAAAATCGTCTTCACCCACTGAGCGGGCCTGCCTGCCGACTGGGAATTTTTCGTCCAGCCGAGTGCCGGGCGCGGGGTTATGTTCAGTGGATGTCTGACGTACGCAGTGGACTCGGTGGCGGGTCGGGGATTTTCCGCCGCAAGCCCATCGAGCAGATCGAGGACACCTCCAGTGGCGAAGGCCTGCAGAAGACACTGGGCCTGTGGCAGCTCACGGCCATCGGCGTGGGCGGCATCATCGGTGCCGGGATCTTCAGCCTGGCCGGCAGTGTGGCGCACGGCGACCCGGCCAACGGGGTGGCCGGGGTCGGTCCGGCTGTTCTGATCTCGTTTCTGATCGCGGGGATCGCCAGTGCGGCTGCCGCGTTCTCGTACGCGGAGTTCGCAGGGCTGATTCCGAAGGCCGGGTCGGCCTACACCTACGGGTACGCGGTGCTCGGCGAGATCGTGGGCTGGTTCATCGGCTGGGATCTCCTGTTGGAGTACACCGCGATTGTGGCCGTGGTCGCGATCGGTATTTCCGGGTACTTCAACTTCCTGGTCGACCAGATCGGCATCGACCTGCCGGCGTGGATGCTCGGCGCGCCCGGCACGGAACCGGATGGAGTGCCACCGGGCAGTTACAAAATCAACCTGATCGCGGTGATTCTGTGCCTGCTCATCGCGTTCCTGCTGACGCGGGGTATCAGATCGGCCGCCCGGTTCGAGACGATCGTGGTCGCCATCAAGGTGGCGGTCGTGCTCGTGGTGATCGTGGTCGGGTTCTTCTACATCGAGACCGGCAACCTGACGCCGTTCGCGCCGGACGGGCTCGGCGGGGCGATGAGTGGCGCCGCATTGGTGTTCTTCGCTGTGTTCGGTTACGACGCCATGTCGACCGCGGCGGAGGAGTCGAAAGACGCGCAGCGGCACATGCCCAAGGCGATTGTGTACTCGCTGCTGATCTCGATGATCCTGTATGTACTGGCTTGTCTGGTACTGACGGGAATGCAGGACTACACACAGATCGACCCGGCGAGCGGGTTCTCGACGGCGTTCGCGTCGGTCGGCCTCGGCGGGCTGGGCACGGTGATCGCGGCAGGCGCCATCATCGGGATTCTCACCGTCATGTTCACGTTCATGCTCGGGGTTACCCGAGTGTGGTTCGCGATGAGCCGTGACGGTCTGTTGCCGCAGTGGTTCGCCAAGACGCACCCGGTGCGCAGGGTGCCTGTGCGGGTGGCGTGGATCGCGGGTGTCATCTCGGCTGTGCTGGCCGGGCTGTTGCCGATCATCGAGGTCGCGGAGCTGACGAACATCGGCATCCTGCTGGCGTTCGTGGTGGTGTGCATCGCCGTGATCGTGCTGCGTTACCGCAGGCCAGACCTGCCACGTACGTTCCGTACGCCGGGTATGCCGGTGGTGCCGGCGATCGGTGTGATCTTCTCGATCTGGCTGATCACGTTCCTGCAGCCGGAGACCTGGCTGCGGTTCGGCGCGTGGTTCGTGGTCGGCATGCTGATCTACTTCCTGTACAGCCGTCACAAGTCGGTACTCAACCGCTCGTCCGAATAGCCGAGTATCAGCCTCTCACGTTGCGGGTACCCCATATCAGCGACGTGAGAGGCGGTGCTGAACAGTGAAAACTCGCTGGGTCCGGTACGGCGCGCTTGGCCTGGCCGCGGCCTTGGTCATCGCGGCCGTGCTGCAGATCGCCGGTCTGATCCCCCGATTCGGTACGTCCACAATAGACCGCTCACAGCCTGCGGTGCTGCAGGCGGTGCGCGACCTGAGCCAGTATCACGCCGCGGCCGGCGACTACCAGGTCGTGGTGGACATCGAGCATGACGTGTCCTGGGTGCCGTCGGTCATCGCCGGGGAACGAACACTGTTCGTCGCCGCCGGTTCGGTCGACGCGTACATCGACTTCGGCCACTTCGCCGAGAACAACATGATCGTGTCGCAGGACCGGAAGTCCGTGGAGATCTGGCTGCCCAACGCACAGCTGGCCAAGCCGAACCTCAACCACGAACGCAGCTACGTCTACAGCCAGGAACGCGGGCTGCTGGACAAGCTCAGCGCCCTGGTGGCCGAGCCTCAGCAGCAACAACAGTTCTACGTCACCGCCGAACAGAAGATCGCCGAGGCCGCCCACAAGTCCGGCCTTCCCGACCGCGCCAAGGAGAACACCAAGTCGATGCTGACCGGGATGCTGCAGGCGCTCGGTTTCACCGTCACGTTCAAGGACGGCCCGGTAAAGCCCGCCTGACCCACTCGGCGACGACCTCGTCGAGCACCGGCATGGGCAACGCCCCGCCACCGAGCACGACCTCGTGGAACGCCTTGATGTCGAAGGCGTCGGAGAGGTCGTGTTCGGCCCGTGCCCGGACCCGCTGGATCTCCAGACGGCCGACCATGTACGACAGCGCCTGGCCGGGAACCTCGATGTAGCGGTCGGTCTCCGACTGGATGTCCACTTCGGACATCACGGTGTTGGCCCGCAGGTAGTCCACGGTCTGCTCCCGCGTCCAGCCCATCGCGTGCAGGCCGGTGTCCACCACCAGGCGCGCGGCCCGCATGGAGTCCTCGGCGAGCATGCCCAGCCTGGCCAGATCGTCGGTGAACAGGCCCATCTCGTCGGCCAGCCGCTCGGCGTACAGCGCCCAGCCCTCGGCGTACGCGGTGATCGACGCGAGCCGCCGCAACAGGTGCAGCTCGGTCAGCTCCTGCGCGAGCGCGATCTGGAAATGGTGCCCTGGCACGGCTTCGTGGTACGCGATCGACTCGAAGTTGTACCGGTCGCGTTCATTCGCCTTGTACGTGTTCGCCCAGTACGTCCCGTCGCGCGAACCGTCGAGCGCAGGCGCCGTGTAGTACGCGCCAGCGGCGTTCGGTGCCTCGGCGTCCGGCACTGGCTGCACCACACAGCGTTTGGCCGGCATGCGCAGGAACCATTCCGGCGCAACGCTTTCCGCACGTTCGATGGTCGCTCGGGCATGCGAGATGACTTCCTGCGCGTTGTTCCACTTCAGCGCCGGGTCGGTGCGTAGCCGCTCCTGCACCTGCGCCGCGGTGCTCAGTCCGAACACGCGCCCGCCGATCTCGGCGTACTCCTCGGCCAGCCCGGCGATCAGATCCAGCCCGACCTGGTGTAGCTGCTCGGGTGTACGGGACGTGGTCGTGTGCACGCGGACCATCGCGTCGTACGCGTCGTCACCTCCCGGCAGCCAACACAGACCAGGCTTCTCGTCCGGGCGTCCATGCGGCGCGATCTCCTTGTCGAGCACGTCACGGTACTGCGCGAACGCCGGCCGCACGGCATCTGACAGCAACCGGTCGCGCTCGGCGGTCCGGCCATCGGTCATCGCGTTCTGGGCGAACGCATCCGGGTTCTCGCCGAGGTATCGGTCGATGTGCGCGATCGCCGTCCTGGCCATCCGGGCGACCGGGAAACGTTCGGCCGCGATCGCCGCCCTGTTGCGGTCCGCGGCCGCCGCGAGGTAGCCGGGAATCCTGGCAAGCCGTTCCAGCAAGGCACGTTCGGCGTCCTCAGTGGTCGGCACGACACGCGGGATGTACGTGGCCAGCCTGATCGCCGGTGCGCTCAGGAAGTCGGCGAGCACATGGTCGGCGACGCCCGCGTTGATCTTGTCGACCAACGCGGCCGCCTGCTGCAGCACGACACTGCGGGTCACGCAGGGTTCTTCCAGCTCGGCCGCCGCCGCGATCGCGATCGCCCTGGACTTGAACTCGGCGTCCGCGTCCGGGCTGAGATCCCGCAGCTCATGGTCGTGCCCGGGGATCCCGGCCAGGCTGGCCTCCAGGGGATCCTCCGTGCCGATCAGGTCGAGCAGCCGGTCGGCGACTTCGTTGATCGTCATGTGCGAGCACTCGTCCATTCGGCTACGACGTCGTCGAGCACGGCCATCGGCAGCGGCCCGCTGGACAGCACCAGATCGTGGAACGCCTTGACATCGAACTCTGCGCCGAGCCGCTCGGCCGCCCTGGCGCGCAGTCGCTGGATCTCCAGCCGGCCGACCATATAGGACAATGCCTGGCCGGGCATCTCGATGTACCGGTCGGTCTCCGACTGGATCTCGACCTCGGACATCACAGTGTTCTCCCGCAAGTAGTCCACTGTGCGCTGCCGCGACCAGCCCAGGGCGTGCAGCCCTGTGTCGACGACGAGCCGCGCCGCGCGCATCGAGTCCGTCGCGAGCATGCCCAGGCGGGACACGTCGTCGGAGTACAGCCCCATCTCGTCGGCCAGCCGCTCGCAGTACAGGCCCCAGCCCTCGCTGTAGGAGTTGATCAGCGCGTACCGGCGCAGCTTCGGCAGCCCGGTCAGCTCCTGCGCGATGGTCAGCTGGAAGTGGTGCCCTGGCACGGCTTCGTGGAAGGCGATGGCCTCCGAGATGTACCGGTCCCGCTCGGTCGCCTTGTACGTGTTGGCGTAGTAGATGCCCGGCTTGCTGCCGTCGAGCGCCGGTGGGTAGTAGTACGCCCCAGCCTCGTGCGGCGCGTCGGCCTCCGGCACGGCCTGCAGCTCACATGCCTGCGAGGGCGTCACACCGAACCACTGTGGCGCCGCCTGCTCGGCACGGTCCATCGCCGCACGCGCACCGGCCAGCATCTCCTCGGCACTGCCCCACTTCAGCGCCGGGTCGGTGCGTAAACGGTGGTGCACCTCGGCGACGGTGTGCACACCGAAGACCTTCGAGCCGATCTCGACGTACTCCTCCGCCAGTGCCGCGATCAGATCGAGCCCGACCTGATGCAGGTCTTTCGCCGTCCGGTCGGTCGTGGTGTGCACACGCGCGAGCGCGGCGTACGCGGCCTCACCGTCAGGCAACCAGCACAACCCGGGCTTGTCGTCGGGACGGCTCTGTGGGGCGATCTCGTCCGCGAGCACCTGGCGGTACGTCGCGAACGCAGGGCGCACCAACTCGTCCAGCAAACGGTCCCGCTCAGCCGTGTTGCTCAGAGACACGCGGCGCAACGGGTCGTCCGCGGGGTTGGCGAGGTAGTTGTCGAGGTACGAGACCGCATACGCGACGCGCGACCCAACCGGGGACCGTCCGGCCGCGGTGCCCGTGCGGTGCCGCGTGATGGCCTTGTCGATGTACTCCGGAATCGTGCGCAGACGGGTGAAGAAGTTCTGCTCGGCCTCAGTCCCCTTCGGACGCACCAGCGGCAACAGGTTCAGCAGCCTGGTCATCGGCGAGATGATCAGGTCCGCCACCGCGTGCTCGATCAGGCGCGACTCGATCCGGGCCGCGATCGCTTCGGCCTGGTTGACCACTACGGCTTTGGTGACCCAGTCCTCTGTGCTCAGTTCTTCGGCCGCCTTGGCAGCGGCAAGCGCGCGTGACCTCAGATCGGCCTCAGCCGCCTCGTCGAGATCGCTCAGCCTGCTGTCCACCCCTGGCAGGCCCTGGATCGTCTCGGCCAACGGGTCTTCCTCGATCAGCAGGTCGAGCACCTCGTCCGCGAGCTGTTCGATCCGGGTCATCGCTCCCCCATCCAGTCGGTCACAATCTCGTCCAGTACGCCCATCGGCACCGGGCCGGCGCCCAACACCACATCATGGAACGCCTTCAGGTCGAACCCCGGCCCCATCGCGGTCTGGGCCTTGGTCCGGATCCGGTCGAGTTCCAACCTGCCACACAGGTACGACAATCCCTGTCCGGGCAGCTCGATGTAGCGGTCGGTCTCCTGCTGGATCTCGACTTCGTTCATCGCGGTGCCGGCCCTCAGGTAGTCCACGACCTGCTGGCGGGTCCAGCCGAACGCGTGCAGCCCGGTGTCCACGACCAGCCGCGCGGCCCGGACCGACTCCAGCACGAGCATGCCCAGCCGGGCCTCGTCCGAGGAGTACAACCCCAGCTCGTCGGCCAGACGCTCGGCGTACAGGCCCCAGCCTTCGAGGTAGGCGTTGATCCACGCGGCCTGCCGCAGCCGCGGCAGGCCGGTCAGCTCCTTGGCCAGGCTGATCTGGAAATGATGACCTGGAACGCCTTCATGGAAAGCGTTTGCTTCGGCGATACACCTGTCCCGCTGTTCCCAGCGGTAGGTGTTCGCGTGGTAGACGGCCTCGATCGGTGAATACGAGGCCACAGACTGGTTGGGGGCCAGCTCGGCAGGCGTGGGCCGGACCTCGCATTGCCTGGCAGGCCTGAGGCCGAAGTACTGCGGCGCGATCTGTTCCGCACGGGCGATCGCGGCCCGGGGAATCGCAAGGACCTCGTCTTCGCTGCGGTATCGCATCGCGGGGTCGTTGCGGATCCGGCTACGGATCTCGGCCGCGGGCGCCTTGCCGATCTCGGCGAATTCCTCGTCCAGACGGGCCATCGCGGCCAAACCGGCCTGGTGCAGTTGCTCAGGAGTCTGCGCGGTCGTGGTGTGCATCCGCGCCAGCGCCGCATAAGTTGCTTCGCCGTCGGGCAGCCAGCACAGGCCCGGCTGGTCCTCCGGCCGTCCCGGCAGGTCGTCCAGGACGTCCCGGTAGGCGATGAACGCGGGACGGATCCGGGCCAGAAGTGCGTCGGTCTCCGGGCCCTTGCGCAGCTCACTCTCGTTGGCGAGGTAGGCGTCGATCCGGCCGACCGCGGCTTTCGCCCGATAGGCGACGGGCAGCCGGCCCGCCGCGGCTCCCATCTCGTGCCGCTGCGCCGACTTGGCCAGGTACTCCGGAATGGCCGCGAGTCTGGCCAGGTAGTCACCGCTGATGATGGGCAAAGCACTGAACAGCTTGGCGATCGGGGACACCACGAAGTCCCACATCGTGTGCTCGACCAGCCGCGACTCCACCCGCGTGACCAATGCTTCCGCCTGCTGCAGCAGCACTCCCCTGGTCACGCCGGGCTCAAGGTCCTGAGCCTGCTCCGCGATCCGCCGAGCCCGGCCCACCAGCTCGGCTTCGGCGTCTTGCGACGGGTCCGGCAGGCGGTCCTCGAAGCCCGGATAGCCGTCGAGGAATTCGTTGAGCGGATCCTCTTGGGCGATGACGTCCAGCAACTCGTCGGCGAGCTGAATGATCACGACCCCATCCTGCCTGTTGAGGTAGACAGGACGCATGCGAATTCGCACTGGTGACGAGTCCGACCTGACGGCTGTGCTGGCCCTGCTCGACGAGGCGACCGCGTGGATGGTCTCGCGCGGCAACACCAGGCAGTGGGGTACCGAACCGTGGTCGGACCAGCCGAAGAAGGTGGACCGCACCCGTGAGCTGATCACCACGGGTGAACTGTGGATCACCGAGCTGGACGGCGCCCCGGTCGGCGCCATGATCGTCAGCGACCAGCCGATGCCGTATGTCAAGCCGGTGGACGAACCCGAGCTGTACGTGCGGATGCTGGTGACGTCCCGGCGGCACGCCGGCAAGCGCATCGGCGAGCAACTGCTGGCCAAGGCCAGGTCGGAGGCCGTCGCCAAGGGCGTGTCGCTGATGCGGGTGGACTGTTTCGCCGGTGGCGCCGGCGAGCTGGTCCGTTACTACGAACGCAACGGTTTCCAGCGAGCCGGGACATTCACCTCGATTCAGGACTGGCCTGGCCAAGTGCTGTCGATGCGGCTGTGATCGCCTGCCGGAGCTCGGCCTGCAGCCTGTGGATCACTTCGGCCACCGGTCCCTGGGGCGCGAGCGGGTAGGTCTGGCCTGCCCACAGCGACATCGCCTCGGGGTCACCGGCCTTGGCCGCGGCGGTACGCATCGGCCTTGTCATGGCGTTGACCTGGGGATAAGCCGCGGGGGCCTGGGGGTTGGCGTCGAGGAACCGGTTGACCATCCCCCGGGCGGGCCGGCCGCTGAACGCCCTGGTGAACGTGGTCTGCCGGTCCTGGGTGAGCGCTTCCCGTTGTGCGGGCTGGGTTCCGGCTTCCGGGCAGCCGAGGAACGCGGTGCCGAGCTGGGCGGCCACCGCGCCCGCTGTCAGGACCGCGGCGACGTCCGCGCCGTGCACCAGGCCGCCGGTGGCGATCAACGGGAGATCCGCTTCCGCTCCGACCAGCCTCAACGCGGCCAGCAAGCCGTATGTCGGGCCACCTGCCGGTGAGCCGTCGTCCGCGAAGATCCCGCGATGTGCTCCGGCTTCGAAACCCTGGACGCACAACGCATCGGCAAATGGAGCCGCCTGCCTTGCCTCTTCCGGGTTCGTGACGGTGATGACGATCTTGCTGCCTGCGGCTTTGAGCCGCTGGACGTCCTGCTGCGACGGCAGGCCGAAAGTGAAGGACACGGTGTCGACCGGATCGGCCACCAGAAGGTCGATCTTGGCCGGGTAGTCGTCGTCCGTCCACTTCGGCTCACCGGGCTCGACGCCGTACCTCGCGGCCTCTTGCGCGACGATCTCACGGTATCCGGTGAGATCCATTGTGGATTCCGGGCCCGGCACGAACACGTTGACCCCGAACGGTTCGCTGGTGAGCCGCCGCGTATCGGCGATCTGCCCGGCGAGCGCGGCGGCTTTGATGTAGCCGGACGCGAGGAAGCCGAACGCACCGGAGTTCACGGCACCGGCGACGAGAGCGGGCGTGCTGAAACCACCGGCCATGGGCGCGACGATGAGCCTGGGGAACATAGGTCCGACAATAGACTCGGGAGTGGCTCTCACCCGTGAGCTGAGGCGAGAGCCACTCCCGGTCGCACCTCAAGGCAGGGTGTCGAGGTGCGGTGCGACAGTGTTCGCGAACTGGTAGCCGTTGGCGGCGTCCCAGTTGATCGACCAGGTCATCGCGCCACGGATGCCCGGCCAGGTGGTGGCAGGCTTGAAACTGCCGCAGTTGGTCCCGCGCGCCAGGCAGTTCAGGGCGTTGTTGACGTTGCCCGGCGACTGGTAGCCGCCACCCGCACCGCTCGGCGACGCGGGCAGGCCGAGTCCGACCTGGTCGGGCCGCAGGCCGTTCTGCAGTTGGATGCAGGCCAGCGCGGTGAGGAAGTTGACCGTGCCCTGACCGTGGACACCCTGGTCACAGCCCAGCATGGTGCCGGAGTTGTAGTACTGCATGTTGACGATGGTCAGGATGTCCTTGATGTTGAGGGCCAGCTGGAAGTACCCGGCGCCGGTGTTCTGCATGTCGATGGTCTGCGGCGCCATCGTGATGATCGTGCCGCCACCGGCGTGGATACTGCGCAACGCGGTTGCCATCGGCCCGGCGTTGATGCCGTTCTCCAGGTCGATGTCCACGCCGTTGAAACCGTAGGTGTTGATCAGGCCCTTGATGTCGTTGGCGAAGTTGTTCGCCGAGGTCGAGTCATTGACCGTGACAGTGCCGTTCTGACCGCCGACCGAGATGATCACCTTCTGGCCGCGTGTTTGAACGGTCTTGATGTCCTGACGGAACTGCGCGTCGGTGTACCCGCCTAGTTGTGCACTCAGGCCTGAGTCGAGCGTGAAGCTGACGCCGCCGGGGCGTCCGGCTACGGCGTCCACGAAGGACACGGCGATGATGTCGTACGTCGTGGGCACGTCAGCCAGGCGCAGCGCGCGGGCACCGTTGTAGAAGTTCTGCCAATAGCCGGTCAGTACGTGCTTCGGCAGCGGCCCGCCTGGGTTACCACCGGTCGGCGGAGTTGTCACGGACACCGCTGTTGTCCTTGGTGACTCGCCCACGGAGTTGACCGCGCTGACTTGGTAGCTGTAGGTCGTCTGCGCCGTCAAACCCGTGTCACTGTAGGAACTCGCGGTCGGTGACGCGATCAACGTGTTGTTGCGGTACACACGGAAGCTCGTCGCGTTGGACGGGCCGTTCCAGGACAGATTTATGGATGTCGGGCTCGCCGCGCTGCCGTTGAGGCCGGTCGGCGCGGCCGGAATCGTTGGCGTACCACCGGGTCCGTCGAGGGAGACATCGTCGGCGTAGTACGTCGGCTGGCCGTACCAGCCATGGATGTAGATCGTCACGCTCGTGGTCGAGGCCGCGGTCGTGAAGTCAAGGCCGAGCTGGTTCCAGCCCGTCGACGGCGACCACGTGTTGCGGTCAGGCAGGCCCGGTCCACTGGCACCGAGGTACACATAGCTGCCGTTGACCCAGGCCGTGAGCCGGTAGGCGGTGTTGGGCTGCACCGCGATCTGCTGGGTGCACTGCGCGAAGTCCTGCCCCGCAGGCGTGCCGGCTAAAGCTCGGGTACCGCTGCGGACTGGGCTGCTTACGACTGTGGCGCCCGTGCAGTTCCAACCGCTCGTGGAACCCGTCTCGAAGCCCGGGTTGCTCACGATATTGGCGGCGACGGCCTGTCCGGCCGGCATCAGGGCGAGGGCGGCAATGGCAGTGACGGCGGCCGCGAACAGCCGCCTGGTCTTGCTGACCATGTTCTTTTCTCCACACCCGCGCCCGGTTTGTGGTCTACACCACTAAAGTGGACTAGACCAATAGATCCTGTCAACCCCCCACGGCCGCCAAACCGACCCTCGACAGCAGCCGGGTAAAAGGCTAGGGTTATATTCAATGGGTGTGGGAGATCGAACTGGACGACTCGGTCGCGGCCTGATTCATCCAGCTGGCCAAGGACGAACCGGAGTCGGCCGACCAGGTCGAAGCGGCCATCGATCTGCTCGCCGGAGCAGGACCGGCACTGGGCCGGCACGCGATCCTGCTCGTCGCCGGCGACAAAGCAGGCAACTGGCGAAGCTGGTACGAGAAGAACATTCCGGTCGCGGAGGCTCGTTACGAGGCGTACCTGCGTGATCTGGCGCTCGAGGAGGCTGAGTGATGGTGCGGTCATGGGAGGAAGTCAAGGCCGAGAAGGAAGTCATCGACCGTGCCGCCGGCCGTGACGTTGCCGCCGCCCGCGCAGAAGCCCACAGGCGCACCGCGGAACGCATGGTCGGCTACCGGCTTGCGGAACTCCGCCAACAAGCCGGGCTCACGCAGACGGACATCGCACGCATCATGGGTGTGAGCCAGGCACGGATCAGCCAGCTCGAACACGGCGACGCCCACCAGCTCGAAGTCGACACGATCCGCCGATATGTCACCGCACTCGGCGGGGCGTTGAAGATCGTCGTGGATTTCGCCGACCACGAGGTCACAATCGCCTCATGAGCGAGTTCGTACTCGAGGACGCCATCCGGATCGCCCGGGAGGCACACGGCGACCAGGTCGACAAGAGCGGGAACCTGTACATCTACCACCCGTTGCGGGTCATGGCCCGGGTGAAAGGTGCGCATGCGCAGATGGCCGCGGTGCTGCATGACGTCATCGAGGACACGGACGTCACGGCTGAGGATCTACGGGCGGCGGGCTGCCCCGAGCCTGTGATCGTCAGTGTCGTCGCGCTCAGCAAGGCGCCTGGCGAGGCGATGCTTTCCTATCTCCGGCGCGTGTCCGCGGACTCGGTCGCGATCATGGTCAAACGGGCCGATATCGCCGACAACTCAGACCCGGTCCGAATGGCGGCGTTGGATCAGGAAACACAGAATCGCCTCCGCGAGAAATACGCGGAGGCGATCCGAGTCCTGAACGAGCTGACTGCCTAGCCAGGCCACAGTTTGACGAGCAGATCCGCGAGCACGGTCCACAAGCGCATCCCGATGGGGCGAACTTACTTCTTGCCCTTGGGTTTGTCGCCTGCTTCGTCGGTCGACAATGCTGCCACGAATGCTTCCTGAGGGACCTCGACGCGGCCCACCATCTTCATTCGTTTCTTGCCTTCCTTCTGCTTTTCCAGGAGTTTGCGTTTACGGGTGATGTCGCCGCCGTAGCATTTGGCGAGGACGTCCTTGCGCATGGCGCGGATTGTTTCCCGGGCGATCACGCGGGAGCCGATCGCGGCCTGGATGGGGACCTCGAACTGTTGCCTGGGAATGAGCTCGCGTAGTTTTGTCGCCATTCGGGTGCCGTAGCCGTAGGCGGCGTCGCGGTGGACGATGGCGCTGAAGGCGTCGACTGGTTCGCCCTGCAGGAGGATGTCGACCTTGACCAGGTTCGCGGTCTGCTCGCCGGCTTCCTCGTAGTCCAGGGAGGCGTAGCCGCGGGTCCTGGACTTCAGGGAGTCGAAGAAGTCGAAGATGATCTCCGCCAACGGCATGGTGTAGCGCAGTTCGACGCGGTCCTCCGAGAGATAGTCCATGCCGCCGAGCTGGCCGCGCCTGGCCTGGCAGAGCTCCATCACCGTGCCGATGAACTCGCTGGGGCAGATCACGGTCGTCTTCACGATCGGCTCGTAGACCTCCATGATCTTGCCGTCGACCCAGTCGGACGGGTTGGTCACGGTCGTCTCGGTGCCGTCGTCGGTCACCACGCGGTAGACCACGTTCGGCGCGGTCGAGATCAGCTCGAGGCCGAACTCGCGCTCCAGCCGGTCGCGGGTGATCTCCAGGTGCAGCAGGCCGAGGAAGCCGCAGCGGAAGCCGAAGCCCAGCGCCGCCGAGGTTTCCGGCTCGTAGGTCAGCGCGGCGTCGTTGAGGCGCAGCTTGTCCAGGGCCTCACGCAGGTCCGGGTAGTCCGAGCCGTCCAATGGGTACAGACCTGAGTAGACCATCGGCCGCGGTTCGCGGTAGCCGGCCAGCGGCTCGGTCGCGCCCTTGCGCTCCGAGGTCACGGTGTCGCCGACCTTGGACTGGCGGACGTCCTTCACGCCGGTGATCAGGTAGCCCACCTCGCCGACGCCGAGACCGGCGCTCGGCTTCGGCTCCGGGGAGATGATGCCGACCTCGAGCAGCTCGTGCACCGCGCCGGTGGACATCATCCGGATGCGTTCACGCGGGGTGATCCGGCCGTCCACGACCCTGATGTAGGTCACGACACCGCGGTAGGTGTCGTAGACGGAGTCGAAGATCATCGCCCGGGCCGGGGCGTCGTCCTTGCCGACGGGCGGCGGCACCTTGCTCACGACCTCGTCGAGCAGCTCGCGCACGCCCACGCCGGTCTTCGCGGAGACCCTCAGCACGTCCTCCGGCTCGCAGCCGATGATGTGTGCGAGCTCGCGGGAGTACTTCTCCGGGTCGGCGGCCGGCAGGTCGATCTTGTTGAGCACCGGGATGATCGCCAGGTTGTTCTCCAGCGCCAGGTACAGGTTGGCCAGCGTCTGCGCCTCGATCCCCTGTGCGGCGTCGACCAGCAGGATCGCGCCCTCACAGGCCTCCAGCGCACGCGAGACCTCATAGGTGAAGTCGACGTGCCCGGGGGTGTCGATCATGTGCAGGACGATTTCCTCGCCGTCGACCACCCACGGCAGCCGGACGTTCTGCGCCTTGATCGTGATGCCGCGTTCGCGCTCGATGTCCATCCGGTCGAGATACTGAGCCCGCATGGCGCGTTCCTCGACCACGCCGGTGAGCTGCAGCATCCGGTCGGCCAGGGTGGACTTGCCGTGGTCGATGTGCGCGATGATGCAGAAGTTCCGGATGCGCTCCGGCGGCGTGAACGTCGTATCGGCGAACGTGGCCACTGATTCCCTCGCTGTTTGCATGCCTGACTGCCCAATAGTCCCATGACCAGTACGCTCGCCGCGTGCGTGATCCCGGCGAAGACCCCAAGCCTGCCCACGGCGTCGTCCGGCAGGTGCATGTCATCGAGCCCGGCTCGGTGCTGGACTACTCCCCCGACCTGGACGGCCTGGCCGATCCAGGCGAGATCGTCTGGGCCTGGGTGCCTTATGAAGAGGACCCCGACCGTGGCAAGGATAGGCCGTTGCTCGTCATCGGACGAAACGGGCGCCGTCTGCTCGCTGTGATGTTGTCCAGCAAGGACCGGGAGGGCCAGCGCGGCTGGGTCGGGCTGGGCAGCGGTTCGTGGGACCGGGACGGCCGGGAGTCGTTCGTCCTGCTGACCCGGATGTACGAACTGGAGGAGGACGACATCCGCCGGGAAGGCGCGGTGCTCGAGCCGGACCGGTTCGAACGGGTCGCCACCGCGATCGCCGCTCGCACAAGGCGCTGAGCCATGGCGGGCCGGCTGCTGCTCATCGGATACTTCGTGCTGCCGATGGTGCTCGTCGGCCTGCTGCTCGCCGCCCTCGGCATCGCCGTGGGCCCGGGATGGGCCGTGCTGGCCGGCATCGTCGTCGTGCTGTTGCTGCTCGCCAGGGCGGTGTTCACCCACCGGGCCAAAACGGAGCCGCCGGGAACGTGGATCAACCGGAAACGGCACCCCCAGCTGTGGCAGGTCGTGGAGGAGCTGGCCACCACGGCGGACACGCGCTCGCCCGACGAGATCCGCATCGGCCCCGACTTCAGCGCCGTGGTCCAGGAACAGGCCAAGTTCCGCACCTTGATCATCGGGCTGCCGATGCTGGGCGGGCTGACCGTCAGCGAGCTACGTGCGGTGGTCGGCCATGAGCTTGCTCACTTCAGCACTGGACATGCGCAGGCGTCGTCGTTCGAACGCCGCGCGACCGCGTCGGCTGAGCGCAGTCACGGTCTGCTCCGCGCTGTGTTCGTGCCGTACGCGCAGCTGTATCTGTTGGTCACGAGGGCGCAGAGCCGGGCGCGGGAAGTCGACGCCGACGCGGCCTCGGTCCGTGCGGCAGGCAAGGACGCGACCCGATCCGCGTTGGCGAAGCTGCTGGCGTTGTCGGTCATCTGGGCACGTTTTCGCGAACGGTCCGCGTCCCAGTCGTACGAGTACCGCACACCGGACCTCGTCGAACGGTTCCACCGGTACCTGGCTGGCGAGGAAGGCCGCCGTCAGTTGGCCACGGTCAGCGATCGGCTGTTGGACAAGCAGCCCAAGCCGCTGTTCGACACCCACCCGCCGACCCGGGTCCGGCTGGCCACCCTGGACACATTGGCCGAGGACGCCCCTCAGCCAACGGACGACCGTCCGGCGTGGGACCTGCTGACCGACCCGAAGCACACGCTGACCGAGTTGCAACGCCAGCTGTACGAGGAACTCGCACTAAGCAAGCCGCGTGATGTCGACGGTGACCTCTAGCGCCGTGGCGTCGCCGCCGGAGTAGATCCCCTTGAGCGGGGCCACATCGCCGTAGTCACGGCCCAATGCCACCCAGATGTGCCGTGGGCCGACTGGGATCGCGTTGGTGGGGTCGTAACCCCACCAGCCGCCCGTCCACGCCTCGATCCAGGCGTGGCTCTCGCCGCGGACGGTCTCCTTGGGCTCGCCGTCCGGCTTGGTGTGCAGGTAGCCGGATACGTACCGCGCCGGGATACCCATGGCGCGCAACAACACCAGCGTCACATGCGCGAAGTCCTGGCAGACGCCTTCCTTGGCCTTGTAGGCGTCCACCGCCGAGGTGTGCACGCCGGTCGTACCCGCCTGGTACTTCAGCTGGTCATGGACCCATTGCGAGGCGTCGAGAACGGCCTCGGCCGGGGTCTTGCCCTTACGCAACGTCCTCGCCACGGCTGCCAGTTCACGGTCCTTCGGCGTGTAGGCCGTGGGTTCCAGCAGCTCGGTGTACCGGTCGACGAGGTTCTCCTCGCGCAGGTCGGCCCAGGTGCCCGAGCGGATCGGCGAGACCTCCCCGCTGGTCTCCACCACCGAGGAGCCGACGATCTTGAGCTGGGTGTGCGGGGCGTGCAGGTCGAAGCTGGTGACCGCGGTCCCCCAGTAGTCCATGTACCGGTACTGCCGGGTGGCCGGTGTGGTCTCGACTCGGCTGACCACAACGCTTTGCTTGCGGTCCGCCCTTGGGGTCACGCGGACTTCGTTGTAGGACTGGACAACCGGCGACCGGTATCGGTAACCCGTCGTGTGGACAACCCGTACACGCCAACTCACGACGACACCTCCGCGTTGGTCCACGCGACCCAGGGCGCGGTGTGGAAGTACTGCTGGGACACGGCTTCACCGACCTCGCGAACGGTCTCCTGCAGGCGGCGCAGCATTCGCGGGAGGTCCCCGAGCAGATCCGCCGGACGCAGGAACTCCAAGTCGCTGCGGGCCTTGCCGAGCAGCCGCAGCGCCTCAGCACGGGCACCGACCCGGACGTCCGGCTGGTGGTCGAGCTGCTCCAGACACGATTCGGCCTGCCGGAGCGAGTAGAACACCGAACGCGGGAACAACCTGTCCAGCAGCATGAACTGCACGACCCGCGCGGCGTCGAGCGCGCCGCGGTATGTCCGTAGGTACGTGTCGTGTGCGCCTGCTGAGCGCAGCACGGTCACCCACCCAGGAGAAGAAGCCTTGTCACCGACACGGGACATCAGCAGCCGCACGATCATGTCCACGCGCTCGACCGAACGGCCGAGCACCAGGAACCGCCAGCCGTCGTCACGGCTCATCGTGGAGTCCGCGAGCCCGGCGAACATCGCCGCGCGGTCCTCGACGAACGAGAAGAACGCGTGCGGGCCGACCTGACGCGCGTAACGCTGCCGCTCCGGCACCGCGTTGTACATCGCGTTGAGGCACTCCCACATCTCTGTGGAGACCACTTCACGCGCACCTCGGGTGTTCTCGCGGGCGCTGGTGACCGACGAGACGATCGATCCCGCGTGATCCTCGGAGTACGCGACAAGCTCGGTCAGCGACCACACGTCCAGTGTGTCGCCGTTCGGCGGCTGGATCCCCAGGACCGCGAGCAGCTCACGGCTGGTCGCGTCCGGGTTGACCGTGGCGTCCTCGAGCAGCTGATGCACGGACACATCGAGGATCCGGGCCGTGTCGTCGGCTCGTTCCACATAGCGTCCGATCCAGTACAGCGACTCGGCGTTACGCGCAAGCATCGTGCCTCCCTGTCACTGTCACTGTTGTTGCTGCTGTTGTTGCTGGGAGGTGGACAGCTCAGGCCCCTGGTCGGCGGCCGTGGAGTCCAGCGCCACCGTGGCCAGGCTCGGCTCGGCCAGCTCGCGTTCCACAGTGGACGAGCGGGCCGCGAGCACCCAGGTGTCCTTGGAGCCGCCGCCCTGCGACGAGTTCACGATCAGGCTGCCCTCCGGCAGCGCGACCCTGGTCAGCCCGCCGGGCAGGACGAAGACGAAGTTGCCGTCGTTGACCGCGAACGGCCTCAGGTCGACGTGCCGCGGCACGAGCTTGTCGCCGACCTTCGTCGGGACGGTCGACAGTTGCACCACTGGCTGGGCGATCCAGCCACGCGGGTTGCCCCTGATCTTGCGCCGCAACCGGTTCAGCTCCTGCGCGCTGGCCTCGGCACCGAACACGATGCCGTAGCCGCCGGAGCCCTCGACCGGCTTGATCACCAGCTCGTCCAGGCTGTCCAGGACATGCGTGCGCTCGTCGGGGAGCCAGCAGCGGAACGTGTCCACGTTGGGCAGCAACGGCTTCTCGCCGAGGTAGTACTGCACGATCTCGGGCAGGTAGGTGTACACGAGCTTGTCGTCGGCAACGCCGTTGCCGACCGCGTTGGCGATCACGACGTTGCCCGCACGGGCGGCGTTGACCAGGCCGGCGACGCCGAGCACGGAATCCGGGTGGAACTGCACCGGATCGAGGAAGTCGTCGTCGATCCGCCGGTAGATCACGTCGACCATCCGCTCGCCCTCGGTCGTGCGGATGTAGACGATGTTGTCACGGCAGAAAAGGTCACGGCCTTCGACGAGCTCGACGCCCATCTGCCGAGCCAGCAACGAATGCTCGAAGTACGCGGAGTTGTGCACACCTGGCGTGAGCACCACGACGTTCGGATCCGCGACGTTCGCGGCGGCCGACGCGCGCAATGCACGCAACAGATGGCCCGCGTAGTCGCCAACCGCCCGTACGCGGTGACGCGCGAACAGGTCCGGGAACACACGCGCCATCGAGCGGCGGTTCTCCATCACGTAGGAAACGCCGGATGGGCAGCGCAGGTTGTCCTCCAGAACGCGGAACACGCCCTGTTCGTCACGCACTAGGTCGACACCCGCGACGTGGATGCGTACGCCGTTGGGCGGCGAGATCCCGGCCGCCTCACGATGGAAGTGCGCACACGAGGTGATCAGTCTGCGCGGCAGCACGCCGTCCCGGACGATCTGCGCGTCGCCGTAGATGTCGGCGAGGAACAGCTCCAAGGCCCGGACGCGCTGGACGATGCCGCGTTCGAGCTTGGACCACTCCGACGCGGTGATCACGCGGGGAATCAGATCCAGCGGAAACGGCCGTTCCTGGCCGGACAGCGAGAACGTGATGCCCTGGTCGACGAACGCCCGGCCCAGCGCCTCCGCACGCGCGGCAAGATCGGAGACTTCGGAGGGCGCGAGCGAATCGTACAGCGTACGGTAGGCCGAGCGGACGCTGGCCGGTTCGGCGAACATCTCGTCGTAGGCGCCCGCGTGCGGGCGGGCCGGATCGAGATAGCCGTCGAACAGCGCAGCGTGCCCGTTGGACTCCGCCCTGGCCCGTGATGTGGTTCGCCGGCTCATGGTCGACATCTTGACCCAGGTCAACGCC
Organism: Kibdelosporangium banguiense; assembly: GCF_017876405.1. Classification (GTDB taxonomy): domain Bacteria; phylum Actinomycetota; class Actinomycetes; order Mycobacteriales; family Pseudonocardiaceae; genus Kibdelosporangium; species Kibdelosporangium banguiense. The sequence goes on from NZ_JAGINW010000001.1 coordinate 113,035, forward strand.
TGTGCGCACTACTCTGTCCGGCCAATGTCCCACGCTGTTACGTTCCGGAAACGTCACGCGGCCGCGATCGCGGCCACTCCGGCGAGCACGATCACCGCTCCGGTGAGCCGCCGGACCGGGTCAGGTTCGCGCAGGAACCGCCACGCGATCACGCTGCCGAACACAATCGAGAGCTCCCGGGCAGGCGCGACCATGCTGACCGGCGCGATGCGCATCGCATACAGAACGCAGATGTACGCCAGCGGCGACAAGACGGCGATGACCAGCACATCTACCCGGTGTTCCCGCCACAGCACGGCCACTCGGCGCCGGCTGCGGACAGCGTGCGGCGCCAGGATCAGACTCTGGATGACGGCGCCGGTGCAGAAATAGATGAGCGGCGGGACGGCGAACCCGTTGACCGAGTGCGCGTCCCAAAGGGTGTAGGCCGCGATCGTCAGACCGGTCAGTGCGCCGTAGAACACGCTCGGCCCCAGCTGCAGCGTTTTCCCTCCAAGCCCGACCACGAGCACGCCCGCCACAACGCAGGCCGCACCCACAAGCGCCAACGCCCCAGGACGCTCACCGAGAAACGCGACAGCCGCTATGACCGAGAGAAGAGGACCGCTCCCCCGCGCGACTGGATACACGACCGACATGTCGCCCACCGCGTAGCCCTGCTGCAGCACCAACCCGTACGCGACATGCAGCACCGCGCTCACACCCGCCGCAAGCAACCAGCTCCACTGTGGAGTCGCGCCGCTGAGGGCCAGCGCGCCCACCGCGACAGGCAGGCAGATGACAGCCGACGTGGCCTGGTAGAGCCAGACGAACAATGCCCCGCCGGTGCTCGCACGCTTCGCTGAGAAGTTCCACGCCGCGTGAGCGAGCGCAGCCACCAACACGAGTCCGATCGCGACAGGATTCACCCGACCCACCCTGGTACACGCAGGTCAACAGGTGTTACCGAATTTCCCGGGGGGCGGATTCGCCGATCGAGGTGACGGGTTGTTACCCTGTGCGAGTCGTATCGTGTGGCGTTCCGCCCTGGAGGAAACCCGCACTCGCGGGGCCATCGAGTATCGCGATACGGCAATCCGGATAGCGAACACTGAGGAGTACTCGCGTGGCCAACATCAAGTCCCAGATCAAGCGCATCAAGACCAACGAGGCCGCTCGCCTGCGCAACAAGTCCGTGAAGTCCTCGGTGAAGACCGCGATCCGCAAGTTCCGCGAGGCCGCGGACGCCGGTGAGAAGGACAAGGCCATCGAGCTGCTGCAGGCCGCCAGCCGCCAGCTGGACAAGGCCGCCAGCAAGGGCGTCATCCACGCCAACCAGGCCGCCAACAAGAAGTCGGCCATGGCCAAGCGCGCCAACGCCATCTGATTCAGGCCCCCGAAAAGGCCCCCGCCCGCCGGCGGGGGCCTTTTCGCTGCTCAAGCCCTTTTTCGAAGTCCAGCCTGCCTCAGGCGCGGCGGTGGGCTCGGGCGATGCGGATGATGGCGCGTTCGAGGGCGTAGCTCGCGTCGGCGGCCACGCCTTTCACGTCGGCGTTCAACTCGGCGACTATCTGCATGGCGTCTGCGAGGCCGGCGGGGTGCCAGCCGCGGGTCTGGCCCATGGCTTTGCGGATCTTCCAGGGTGGCATGCCCAGTTCGCCGGCTGATTTGAAGGGGTCGACCCGGCCGAGTGGGGCGATGCGGGCGACGGTGCGGACGGCGTCGGCGAGCGCGTCGGCGACGAGGACGTGGGGTACGCCGAGCTGCATTGCCCAGCGGAGTGCTTCGAGGGCGCCGGGCAGGTCTCCGACGACGGCCTTCTCGGCGACGGCGAAGCCGTTCACCTCGGCGCGGCCGTTGTGGTAGCGGCGGACGGCGTTCTCGTCGACTTTGCCGTCGGCGTCAGCGACCAGTTGGGCGGCGGCTGAGGCGAGCTCCCGGAGGTCCGAGCCGACGGTTTCGATCAATGCCGAGACCGCGGCCGCGTCGGTCCGGCCGCCGGCGACACGGATCTCGTGGCGGACGAACTCCTCGCGTTCGGCCGGTTTGGTCAGCTTCGGGCACTCGACGACCTTCGCACCGGCCTTCTTCAGTGCTGCCGGAAGGGCTTTGGCCACTTTGCTTCGCCCGCCACCGGAATGCAGCACCACGAGCACGACGCCGTCGGCCGGATTCTTGCCGTACGCCACGATCGCGTCGGAGATCTCCTGGGTGGCCTCGTGCGCTGCCTCGAGTACGACCACGCGGGCCTCGGCGAACAGCGAGGGCGAGACCAGTTCGGTGAGCTGCGGTGTTGTGAGATCAGCCACGCGGACCCTGGTCAGGTCCGCAGTTGGGTCCGCCAGCCGGGCGGCCTCCAACGCGGCCCGGACCGCACGGTCTACCAGTAGCTCTTCCTCGCCCACTACCAGTTGCAGCGGCTCGGGCGTCACAGCCGGGGCGTTCACACCCCGCATCCTGCCACGCGCGCGGCTCCCGGATAGTGGGCGCCACGGGTGGCATGGAGTAACCGGCGTGCCGTAACGTGTCCTGTCGATAGGCCCACAACTGAATATTGCTCATCCAGAGGGGCAGAGGGATCGGCCCGAAGAAGCCCCGGCAACCGGCGACCACCGTTCAGGTGGCGATCACGGTGCCAATTCCGACCGGCGAAAGCCGGAAAGATGAGGAGATACCTCGAGATGACAACCACAGTCGGCGCGCCGACCACCTACGACCTCGGCCCCGCACGCGCACTGTCCTGCCGTGAGTGCGGCCACCAGATCCCGCTGGCCCCGGAATTCGCCTGTGCGGAGTGTTTCGGCCCGCTCGAAGTCGCCTACTCGTTCGGCCGGATCCGGCGAGCCGACATCGAAGCGGGTCCCAAGTCGATCTGGCGCTACCGGGACCTGTTGCCCGTACCGTCCGATGTGGACAGCCACCCGAACACCCAGCCGGGCCTGACCAGGCTGGTGAAGGCGGACCGCCTGGCCGCCGCCCTCGGCGTGAAAAGCCTGTGGGTCAAGGACGACACCGGCAACCCGACGCACTCGTTCAAGGACCGTGTGGTCGCTGTGGCGCTCGCCGCCGCGCGCCAGCTCGGTTTCCGCGTCCTGGCCTGCCCCTCCACCGGCAACCTGGCCAACGCCACAGCCGCAGCCGCGGCGCGTGCGGGCTGGGAGTCGGTTGTGCTGATCCCTTCGTCGCTCGAACGGGCGAAGATCCTCACGACAGCCGTGTACGACGGTGCTCTCATTGCCGTGGAAGGCAATTACGACGACGTCAACCGTCTGGCCACCGAACTCGCGGCCGAGCACGAGGACTGGGCGTTCGTGAACGTCAACGTCCGGCCTTATTACGCCGAGGGCTCCAAGACCCTGGCGTACGAGATCGCCGAGCAGCTCGGCTGGCGAGTGCCGGACCAGGTGGTCGTGCCGATCGCCTCCGGCGCCCAGTTGACCAAGGTGGACAAGGGTTTCCGCGAGCTCGGTGAACTCGGCCTGGTCGAGCAGACGCCGTACCGGGTGTTCGGCGCCCAGGCGACCGGCTGCTCGCCGGTGTCGGCCGCGTACAAGGCCGGCCACGACGTCGTCCAGCCCGTCCGCCCGGACACCATCGCCCGCTCGCTGGCCATCGGCGCCCCCGCTGACGGCCCGTACGTCCTCGACGTCGTCAACCGCACCAAGGGCGCGATCGAGGACGTCAGCGACGAAGAGGTCGTCGAAGGCATCCGCCTGCTCGCCCGTACCGAAGGCATCTTCACCGAGACCGCAGGCGGCGTGACGGTCGCGACGGCGAAGAAGCTGATCGAGACCGGCAAGCTCGACCCCGAGGCCGAGACCGTACTGCTGATCACCGGCGACGGCCTGAAGACCCTCGACGCGATCGAGAACCACGTCGGCCCACGCGCCACCGTCCCGCCGACGACCGCGGCCGTCCACAAAGCACTCGGCTTCTGAAGCCTGACGGGCCCTTCGCCGGACCTGTTCAGGTTCGGCGAAGGCCTCAGTTCACTTGGGTGGCCCACGCGGTTCGCCGCGGCGGACGACCAGCAGCTCGCCGACTACGGCTACATCGCCGTCCTGGTCGGTGCGTAGTACTGTCGCTCCCTTCGAGGCCAGGCGGCTGAGGGTGCCTGGGTTTGGGTGGCCGTAACGGTTTCCGGCGCCCACGCTGATCAGGGCGATGCGCGGCCGGACTGCGTCGAGGAATTCCGGGACTATGTAACGGCTTCCGTGGTGCGGCACCTTGAGTATGTCGGCCTTCAGGTCGGCTCCGGCGTCGAGCAGGTCGGTCTGGGCGCTGATTTCGACGTCGCCGGTCAGCAGTACACGGCCGCTGCGAGTCGTCGCGCGCAGTACGACTGACGCGTTGTTGATCTCTGTTCCGCTTGCTTCACCTTCCTGTCTTGTGTCCACGTGACCAGGGCCGAGGACTTCCACAGTCAGCCCCGGCCAGTCCAGCCGCTGGCCCACGGTCAGCCAGAGCACCGGCACCTGGGTTCGTTCCGCCTCCGATCTCACCTGCCGCCAGGCCCATACCGGCAGTCGCCCTGAGCCGACCGCCACCGCGCCGACCGAATGTTCGGCCAGCACAGCCGACAGTCCGCCGACATGATCCGCGTGCAGATGACTCAGGATCACCAGTGGGATCCGGTCCACCCCGAGCCGGTCCAGGCATCCGGCGACGGCACCGGGATCCGGTCCGGTGTCCACGAGGATCGCCCTCCCCGGCTCGTCGGTGGCCAGCACGACCGCGTCACCTTGTCCGACATCGCATGCCACCGAGGACCAGCCCGATGGCGGCCATCCCGGCGCCAGAACCTTCACCGGGACGAGCACAACCAGCAGTCCGGCGATCATCGCCAGAACGAGCACCCGCCAACGTCTCCGGCGCAGCACGAGCACAGCGGCCACCAGGACCACCGCCAGCAGCATCCCTCCCCACCAGCCCGCGGGCCAATCCATCGCCGCGCCCGGAATTGCCGCGGCATGCCGGCCGACCGTGACCATCCAGTACAGCTCTGGCCCCGCCGACCACACGAACCATTCAGCCAGCCAGGGCACGCCTCCTGCCGCCAAGGCCGCCAGCAGGCCGAGCACAGTGGCCGGAGCGACCACTGGTGCGGCCAGCAAGTTGGCACCGATCGCGACCAGGCTGACCTTCCCACTCATCCCAGCGACAACCGGAGCTGTCGCGAGATGTGCCGCCGCAGGCACGGCGAGAGCCTCGGCAATCAGCCTCGGCATTCCCCTGCCGGTCAAGCAACGCGACCACTTCGCCGCGACCAGGACCAGCGCGCCTGTCGCCAGCACCGACAGGACGAACCCGATGTTCATCGACATCGCCGGGTCGTGCAGCACCAGCACAATGACCGAAGCCGCCAGCGCGGGCAGCGCTGACCGCTCACGCCCAATGATCAACGCCAGCAACCCGACGCCGCCCATCACGGCCGCCCGCAGCACACTCGGCTCAGGCCCTGCCAGAACGACGAACCCGACTAGCATCACCCCCGAACCTGCTGCGCACCACCTCGGCCCAACCCGCAAGGCCCGCAACAGAAGCAAGGTCGCGACACCGACAATCGCCAGGTTCGCCCCACTGACAGCCAGCAGATGCGACATGCCCGCCGTGCGGAACTCCTCGACCACACGATGAGGCAAGGCACTCGTGTCCCCGACGACCAACGCCGGCAACAGTCCAGCAGACTCCGGCCCCAGCACGTCAGCCGCAGCCCGACGCAAACCAGCCCGCATCGACTCGGCCACCTGCTGCCACACCGGCGCCGGCGTCACTCCCTCCGGCGGCCCACGCACCCGCAGCACAGCAACAGCGGTGTCTCCCGGCGCCAGCTGCCCTTCAGCCTGAACTTCCTGACCCGGCAACAGATCCGCCCATCCGTTGGCCGGGACCAGAAGCAGAACCGAACCAGTGGACGACACCTGCGATCCGCCGGCCCTCGCATGCCGAACCTCACCAGTGACGACCGCGGAGTGCGCTCCAGCCTGCTTGCCTGCGAACCCAGCAGAGAAAACAGCTTTCGGCCGATCAGACAACACAACGGTCAGTCTTGCCTCCTCCCCTCGGGCAGCGTGCACCCTCAATGGGTCGATTTCCCAGCCACGCAACCGAAAAGAGGTCGGCGCAACAGAGAAAGCCCCACACACCAACAAGGACCAGCCGATACCGCGCCGCATCCACAGGCCACGCGTATCCCCTTCCAGGTCTAAGGAGGGAAACCGCCGCCTCAGGACGATCACGCCCAAAGCACCGGCCAGCACTCCGACGACGACAGCGCACCACCAGGTCACCATCAACCCGAGGAAGGCGGCACTCCACACCGCCGCGGCCGCCGGCACCAACCGCCAATCCCGCGCGCGAGTCGGATCAAGCAAGCGAACAGTCACAAAGTCCACCCAGTCCTCAGAAACCAACGGCAATCGCCGACGTGAAGCCGAACCGACCAAGCCCAAGCCGGTTACCGCGACGAAGGCAGAGTCCCGGTTGACCCGCGGAGACCGGTCACGAGATCAAGCCTGGCAGTCATCCACGAACACGCATCAGTCCGACTGGCGGGCACAGGAGATGAAAGTCCGCCAGGGCAAAGAGAAACGCCTTCGGCGTGGCCCGGTTCAGGTGAAGCCGAACCGGGAGCAGAAACCAGCGGAATCCGCAACGGGCGGGATTCCGAGCAGGGAGCGGAGCCAGTACAGGAGCCAGGGCTGAGGGTGGATGAGGGTTTTCATCGGATTGTCACCAGGTCCTTCAGTTTGCTGTAGCGGGTTTCGCCGATGCCGTCTATCTGGCGGAGTTGTTCGAGGGCGGTGAAGTGGCCGCGTTCGGCGCGGTAGTCGAGGATTCGCTGGGCTGTGACGGCGCCGACGCCCGGCAGGTCGTCGAGTTGGGCGAGGGTCGCGGTGTTGAGGTTGAGTTTGGCTGGTTTGGCGGCCATCGGGCCGGCGTCGGCCTGGGGCGGGATGCCGACGTAGACCTGTTCGCCGTCGGCCAGCCTGCGGGCGACGTTGAGGGCGAGCATGTCCACATCGGACGCTCCGCCTGCCGCTTTGACGGCGTCGGCCACACGAGCGCCTTCGGGTAAGGTCACGAGCCCTGGCCGGGCCACTTTGCCGACCACGCTCACCACTATCGAGCCGGATGCTCCTGCGGATGTTGTGGCTGCCACGGCCGCTGCCGGAAGTGGCGGCGGCATCTCCTTCTCCGGGCGGGCAGCCAGAAGTCCGACGACTGTGATGGCAGCGACGACCACGACGGCTGTCGCCACGACGGGCACGCGGCGGCCGAGAAGACGTGGGCGGACCGGCTTCTGGGGTTCGGATGGGGTCTCGTCTATCCATTCCTCCTGGGGTTGCCTGGTGGCTGCGAGCTGCTTCAGCCGGGCGCTCGCAGTGCGTTGTTCGGCGGATTGGCGCCGCAGGGAGTCGAACATGTCTTCGACGTTAGGCCGGGTGGTGGGTGGGTGTCCGGGTTGCGGGGCGGCGGTTGTGGACAACTGGCCGCTGTGGACAAGTCGGGGTTGCGGGTGGGTGGACCGGGCGGGAATGTCGGTGGGTTGTGCTAGCGGGTCATGTCCGGCAACACCACGACCCCGAGGACGCCTGGACCTGTGTGAGCGCCGATGACCGCACCCAGTTCGGACACCACGCAGCCCGATGAGCGCGGCAGTCGCTCCTCCAGCCGGGTGGCCAGCTCGGCGGCTCGCTCCGGCGCGGCAAGATGGTGCACCGCAAGGGAAACCGGCCCGTCGCCGGCCGCTTGGACACCCAGTTCCACCAGCCGGGCGAGCGCGCGGCCAGCCGTCCGGACTTTTTCCAGCGGCACGATTCGCCCGTCGGCCACATGCAGCACCGGCTTGACCGCCAATGCCGTCCCCACCAGGGCGGCAGCCGCTCCGATCCGGCCGCCGCGGCGCAGGTACTCCAGCGTCTCGACCATGAAATACGTCGTGGTACGAGCAGCGGCGGTGACTGCCGCGGCCTCGACATCCAGAGCGCTCGCGCCTTCGGCAGCCGCGGCCGCGGCGCGCAGTGCGGCGAACCCGAGGCCCATGCCTGTTGTCCGCGAGTCGACGACTTTGACCCGGTCAGGATCGACTTCCTCGGCCGCGAGCCGGGCCGAGTCCCACGTCCCCGACAGATGCCGGGACAGGTGCACCGAGACGACCGCGGACGCGCCCGCGTCCAGTTCGGCCTGGAAGACCTTGACGAACTCGTGCGGTGAAGGCCGGGACGTGGTCACGATCCGGCGTTGTGACAGCGCGGTCGCCAGCTGCAGCGGGCCGATGTCGATACCGTCCAGCCCCGTCTTGTCGTCCATGACGACGTGCAGCGGCACCACGCGCACCGAGTGCCGGACGGCGAATCCCTCCGGCAGGTGCGCCGTGGAGTCTGTGACTACGACGACCGCCATGATCGCCGAGCCTACGTCTGTTCGGCGCCGGCCGACGTTATCAACTCGGCCAATGCGTGCCCGACTACTTTGTGCCCGTCCCAGCCCCAGTGCATCCCGTCGATGTTGCCGTGGCCGCCGAGCACGTGGTCGCCGACCAGGGCGGCCAGATCAAGCAGCGGAACACCCGTCGACGCACCCCACCGGGAGATCGCCGCGGCGCCAGGAACACGCCCTGTGTGCATGCTGCTGTACAGCGGAGACCGGTGTACAGGTGGCAGTACGGCGACCGCGGGCAGCGTAGGACGAAGCGCACGGATGGACGTCACGATCAGATCCAGATAGTGCACGGTCAACGCGGGCGGCAGAGCGACAGGCCGCCCGCCGGTCGCCCGAGCAAGCCACGGCTGAGCAGCGAGATACCGGGTACGAGCCCAGCGCCGAAGCCCGTCCGGCCGCAGGTACCGCAGCCCTTGCCGCAGGTACGTCGGCAACGGCGAGGGAAGCGTGTCCATGCTGCCCACACCGAGCACGAGCACGTCGGCCTTGGGCAGCAGCGTCCAGACGCGAGGGTCGCCGACCAGCGACCAGTACGCGTCCCGGGCCGTCCAGCCGAACCCGGCGACCAGCTCGGTCTGCCCGCCCAGCTGCGCCGCCGCGATGTTGGGCCACAGCCGTGGGTCGTCGGCGGGCATCGGCCCGCCCGGTCCGTGAAAGCTCAGCGAATCGCCGAAGAACAGCAGCTTTGTCATCCGGTGATGCCGGCGTTGTACGCGATCAGACGCCAGGCCAGACCGGTGCTCTGCCGCCGCGCGAGCACCGTCCAGTGACAGTTGCCGATGCCACCGAGCATCGGCCACGTGTCCACAGGCAGGCCAAGCAGTTTCCCGGTGAGCGCGGTGATCAAACCGCCGTGCGTGCCGAGGATGACCGTCTCCGCGTCACCTTCGTCAAGCGCGGCGACCACCTCGGCGGCACGTGCGGCGACCTCGACACGTGATTCGCCACCGGGCGGCGCCCAGGTCGCGTCGTTCTGCCACTCGGCACGCGCGCCCGGTGAGATCTCGTCGACCTCGGCGCCCGTCATGCCCTGCCAGTTGCCCAGGTTCGTTTCGCGCAACCGCTTGTCGATCCGCATGGGAACCCCGGTCGCAGTCACGAACACAGTCGCGGTGTCGGTCGCCCGGCGCAGGTCGGACGCGACAACCAGATCCGGGGAGAACCGGGCGAGCGCCGGCACGGCGAAGCGTGCCTGGTTCCAGCCGACCTCGGTCAGGGCCGAGTCGAGATGGCCCTGCATCCGGCTGGAGGCGTTGTAGTCCGTCTCCCCGTGCCGCCACAGCACGAGGCGGCGAAGCGTCACGTCTCCGGCCCGTTCGGGTCGAACTCGATCCGCGGGCAGTCCTTCCAGAGCCGCTCGAGCGAGTAGAACGAGCGTTCCTCGGTGTGCTGGACGTGCACGACCACGTCGACGAAGTCGAGCAGGACCCAGCGTCCCTCCCGGGCGCCCTCCCTGCGCACCGGCTTGGTGCCCGCCTCCCGCATCTTCTCTTCGACGTTGTCCACGATGGCGCCGACCTGGCGTTCGTTGGGCGCCGACGCGATCACGAAGCAGTCCGTGATGACCAGTTGCGCGGACACGTCGAGCACGATCACGTCACTGGCCAGTTTGTCGGCGGCCGCGTTGGCCGCCACCAGCGCCAACCTGCGTGCGTCGGGCGTAGCAGCCACATCTCTCCTTGGTACGGCCTTGCAGATGAGGTACTGAGAGTACCCGGCAGCAGCCGCCCTGGCGCGCGCCTATTCCGAGCGGCAGCCGATCGTCCGGTCGGCGTACAGGTTCCGCTTCTGGATGTACTGGACAACGCCGTCGGGCACGAGATACCAGACGGGCTCGCCCAGCGCGACCCGGTCGCGGCAGGCGGTCGACGAGATCGCCAGCGCGGGCACCTCCACGAGGCTGACCGAGCCGTCGGGCAGATGGTGGTCGTCGAGCGTGTAACCGGGCCTGGTGACGCCGATGAAGTGCGCCAGGCCGAACAGTTTCTCCGCGTCCCGCCACGACAGGATCTGGGCGAGGGCGTCCGCTCCGGTGATGAAGAACAGTTCCGCGTCCGGCCGCGAAGCCCGCAGGTCCTGCAGGGTGTCGACGGTGTACGTCGGCCCGTCGCGATCGATGTCGGCCCGGCTCACCGAGAAGCGCGGGTTGGACGCGGTCGCGATGACCGTCATCAGGTACCGGTCCTCTGCCGGGCTGACCTCGCGCGCACCTTTCTGCCACGGCTCGCCGGTCGGAACGAAGATCACCTCGTCCAGGTCGAACCGTGCCTGCACCTCGCTGGCCGCGACGAGGTGCCCATGGTGCACGGGATCAAAGGTGCCACCCATGATCCCAATGCGACAGTGATCCGGCATAGCTCGAGAGCGTACGCGGCGACGCCGCCCGCAGCCTGGTCATAACTTCGCCTTCTTGCTTCTCCGATCCACATAGTGGCTGCTCAAGACGGCAGGATGAGGTCCATGAGGACTTGGACACCCATGCACGGCCAGCCGTACCAGCCCACGCCCTACCGGCCCAGCCGAATGTCGGCGAAGGCATCGCTGGCCGTGGCCGCGGATCTGCGGCGACGGATGGGCGAGCGGCGCACAGTCCGGGCGTTCTCGGCAGATCCCGTACCCGAACAGGTGGTGCTCGACGCGATCGCGGTGGCCGCCACCGCGCCGTCCGGCGCTCATCAGCAGCCGTGGACCTTCGTACTGGTCACCGATCCGGAGATCCGCGCCGCCATCAGGTGCGCGGCCGAGCAGGAAGAGCAGCGGTCCTACACCGGCAGGCTCGGCGAGGAGTGGCTTTCGGCGTTGGAGCCGTTGGGCACGGACGCGTCCAAGCCGCACCTGACCGACGCGCCCTACCTGATCGTGGTGTTCGAGCAGCGTTTCTACCTCGATGAGCAGGGTGAAAGCCACAAGCACTACTACGTCGACGAGTCGGTCGGAATCGCTGTGGGCATGCTGCTGACCGCCCTGCACCTGTCCGGGCTCGCCGCGCTCATGCACACGCCCAGCCCGATGAGGTTCCTGTCCGAGGTGCTGGGCAGGCCTCGCAACGAGAAGGCGTTCGCCGTGATCCCGACCGGCTACCCGGCGGCCGACGCGATGGTGCCCGACCTGGTCCGCAAATCGCTGGACCAGGTCATCGTCCGGGCCTGACCTCAGTCCTTGGGAGCCACAAGGTCACCGTTGGCCACGGCGAACACCTTGATCGCCTCGACCGGGCAGGACTCGGCGGCGTCGATCACGCTCTCGTCCTGGTCGACCACATCGGCCAGGGGGTGCGAACCGTCGCCTTCGAGCTCGAAGTGGTCGGGTGCGATGCCGGCGCACATCCCCGACGAGATGCATGTGTGCCGGTCAACCTCAAGCCGCCACTGGGAATCGCTCACGCGCGTACCTCCGACCAGGTGACCGGCAACTCCTGCAGGCCACGTACCAGGCGGCCATGTTTCCACGGCACCTGCGCGGCGTCCACGGCGAGCCGGATGTCAGGCAGACGCCGGATGAACGTACCCAGGGCGACCTGCAGTTCCATCCTGGCCAGTTGCGCGCCCAGGCAGTGGTGCACGCCGTGCCCGAAACCGATGTGCTGGCTGACCGCACGATCGACGCGTAACTCGTGTGGGTTGTCGAAAACTCGCGGGTCACGGTTGGCCGTATGCCCGTCGATGAATACGCCTTCACCTGCGCGGACCGTCATGCCGCCGACTTCGACGTCCTCCATGGCGATACGGACGAGGCTCGTCGCGGCTCCCAGCGGAGTGTGCCGCATCAATTCCTCGACCGCCGGTTTGACCAAATCGTGGTCGGCCCGGAGTTTCGCCAGCTCATCCGGGTGTGTGAACAGGTTGTAGACGAAGTTGCCGAACTGATTGGCGGTCGTCTCGTGCCCGCCGACCAGCAGGCCGACGGCCAGTTGAACGACCTCGTCCTCGTTGAGCCGGTCGTCGTTGTCCCTGGCCTGTATCAACGCGGTGAGCAGGTCGTCGGCCGGGTGCTCGCGGCGCTGGCCGAGCAGACCGGCCATGTAGTCCCTCAGATTCTCCTGCGCCCGCTGGATCTCGTCCGGCTCGTACGCGGTGAGCGCCATCGAGGCGTCGGTCCAGCCGCGGAACGTCTCCCGGTCGGCATAGGGAACACCGAGCATCTCGCAGATCACGGTGATCGGCAGCGGCCAGGACAGCGATTCCATCAGGTCGGCAGGGGGGCCGGCGGCGATCATCGCGTCGAGCAGTCCGTCGACGATCTCCTGGGCACGTGGCCTGAGCAGTTCGACGCGCTTGGCGGTGAACGCCTTGGCCGCCAGCCTGCGCAGCCGGGTGTGGTCCGGCGGGTCCATGTCCAGCAGGCCCTTTTTGTCGTTGATGAACTCCATCGGCCTGGGCACGTCCTTGCCGAACGCCGCCTCGCGGCTGAAGCGCGGGTCCGCAAGTACCACCTTGGCGTCCTCGTAGCGGCGCGCCAGCCACGCGTCACCGCCGTACGGCAGACGCACCCTGACCAGTGGTTCCCCGTCGGCGAGACCAGCGGTTTCGCCAGCCAGGTTGAGCCGGTCGTAGTCGCCGAACGGGTAGTCGATCGGCTGCTGTGTGGTGGTCACCGAACTTCTCCCCTCCACGGTTCATAAGCGCCCGCTTACAGTTTCGAACGTACTCACGTGATCACAGTCCGTCAACGAACCGTTGCGCTTTGTGTCCCATTCGGACGAAACGTCCCCTGCACGCTCCGCGAGTCCGTGCGAACGGTCCCGTTCGCGCGGACTCGTTGCTGTGCTCTGGACGCGCATGCGGTAGACGTGGACGTGTGAACAACGAACTGCCGCCGAACGACCTCCGCCAAGAGGCAGAATGCCACCTGAGGGCGCTTGCCGGCGACGGCGCCAGATTGCGGGACGACCAGTGGACCGCGATCGAGGCGCTGGTCGCCGGGCACCGGCGTGCGCTTGTGGTCCAGCGTACTGGCTGGGGAAAGTCGGCGGTCTACTTTGTCGCGACAGCCCTGTTGCGGGCACGGGGTGCAGGTCCGACAGTGATCGTGTCACCGCTGTTGGCGTTGATGCGTAACCAGGTTGAGGCAGCGGCGCGGGCAGGAGTGCACGCCGCCACCATCAACTCGGCCAATTTCGAGCAATGGCAGGAAGTCCAGGGCGCGGTCACCGCGGGCGAGGTGGACGTGCTGCTGGTCAGCCCGGAACGGTTGAACAACCCGGATTTCCGCGACACAGTGCTGCCATCTCTGACGGCGTCCGCAGGGATGCTCGTCGTGGACGAGGCACACTGCATTTCCGACTGGGGTCACGATTTCCGCCCCGACTACCGGCGGCTGCGCACGTTGCTCACCGAGTTGCCGGCAGGCGTCCCGGTGCTGGCGACCACTGCGACCGCCAACGACCGGGTGGTGCGGGACGTCGCCCAGCAGCTGGGGCTGGGACCGTCCGCAATGGACACATTGGTGCTGCGTGGCGCGCTGGACCGGGAAAGTCTGCACCTGGCGGTGGTGCGGATGCCCAACGCGGCCACGCGGCTGGCATGGCTGGCCGAGCGGCTCGCGCAACTGCCGGGCTCCGGGATCATCTACACACTGACCGTGGCCGCGGCTGAGGAAGTCGCGTCATACCTGCGGGAACGTGGTTTCGAGGCGCGGTCCTACTCGGGCAAGACCGAACAGGCCGAACGGTTGCGGGCTGAGGAAGATCTGTTGGCCAACCGGGTCAAGGCGTTGGTGGCGACGTCCGCGCTCGGTATGGGGTTCGACAAACCGGACCTCGGGTTCGTGGTGCATCTGGGCGCGCCACAGTCACCGATCGCGTACTACCAGCAGATCGGCCGTGCCGGGCGTGGCGTGGACAAGGCCCAGGTGTTGCTGCTGCCGGGCCCGGAGGACCGCGACATCTGGGCGTACTTCGCGTCGTTGGCGTTCCCGCCAGAGCCCGTCGTACGGCAGGTGCTCGACGCGTTGGCGGACGCGGGCGGGCCAATGTCGTTGCCGGCGCTCGAACCTCGGGTGGATCTGTCGCGGTCGAGGCTCGAAGTGGTGCTCAAAGTGCTCGATGTGGACGGTGCTGTGCGGCGGGAACGCGGCGGTTGGGTGCTTGTGAGTGACAGCTGGGCGTACGACGCTGACAGGTACGCGCACGTGGCCGAGGCACGTGTGGCCGAGCAACAGGCGATGCTCGACTACCAGGCCACAGACATGTGCCGGATGGAGTTCCTGCTGCGTCAGCTGGACGATCCACACGCGACCGCGTGTGGACGGTGCGACAACTGCACTGGGCAAAGGTGGGATTCCTCGGTGTCCGACGCGGCGGCAGCGCAGGCCCGCGACCGCCTTCGTCGTCCGGGTGTCGAGGTGATGCCGCGAAGGCAGTGGCCGCCGGGCATGGCCGGGCTCGGTGTTCCGCTGTCAGGCAAGATCGCGCCCGGCGAGCGGTCCGAGCCCGGGCGAGCGCTCGGCCGGTTGACGGACATCGGGTGGGGCAACCGTTTGCGAGTCCTGCTGGGCACATCGGCACCGGACGAGCCCGTGCCCGACGACGTGTTCGACGCGTGCGTGAAAGTGCTGTCCACGTGGAAATGGGAGAACCGTCCAGTCGCCGTGGTGACGCTCTCCTCAAGCCGGCGGCCGAAGCTCATCCGCAGTCTGGGCGAGCGGCTGGCGAGTATCGGACGGCTGGAGTACCTCGGCGAAGTGGAGATCGGGCCCGGCACAGACCGCAGAGGCAACAGCGCGCAACGCCTGGCCGGTCTGTGGCACGCCATGCAGATTCCCGCCGAGCTGACAGGCAGGCTGCAGTCGGCAGGCGGGCCCGTGCTGGTCGTCGACGACCAGATCGACACCGGCTGGACCATGGCTGTGGCAAGCAAACTACTGCGCGACGCGGGAGCACACTCAGTACTCCCGTTCGCTTTGGCGACAACAAGTTAGAAGGAGGTGTCACAGAGAGTCAGCCGAGCGACAGGCTGCCGGCATACCACGGACTGGACTCTCATCTGGTTGGAGATCTACCAATCCGGGCCGCGCTGTGGTTATGTCGTTCGCATGTCGGAACAGGTGATCGGGCACCAGTTGCCGGTTCGTAAGCTGGTCGCGGCCAGCATTGGCAACGCGATCAAGTGGTATGACTGGACATTTTTGCTACGCGCTCGATCGGGTGTAGCCCCCCTTGCCAGCACCTCGTCAGCAGCCGACGCTCGAACGCGTGTTCGAGCATGAGAGCAGGCTGGCGGCCAACTACATCAAGACCGCGTCTGACGACTTCCGGGCGTTGGCACGCAAAGCAGCACCAGGGATATGGAGCGCCGTACCGGGCGAACACGGCACGACCCGGCTCCTTGCACGCAACGCCGAGGAAATCGCGGTCGTGACCGGAGTTTGGGCGCCGACAACCGCCCGGTACCTCACCGTCTTAGCGCCGGACACCGCGTACTTGGTAGCGGAACTGATGTGGTTGAGCGCAGACGAGATCCGCAAGGGCGCGTTGCCCACGCGTCTACGGACGGCAACGCTTGAGCTTGCAAAAGGCATCACTAAAGCGCAGGCGCCCTCCAGCAGGACGCCGTGATGGGAATCAGCAGAACGTCATGATCTCCTCGCCACGATGCTTCCGGCCCTCCGACCACCATGCGCGCAGATTGCCATCCAAACCGCTCCAGATGAGCATGCAACCGGGTTCATGACCGATCTCGCCCATGTCATCGCCCGTGAACTCCACGATGATGTGCTTGCCCACGGGAAGCATGACCTCCGTACCCGCCGGCTCGAATATCACGCGCAAATCCTCGTCGTGACTGGATATCAACAGCTTCACCCAGTCAGCCTATCTGCTCCAGCGCTAAGCCGATCAGGGCCGAATAAGACAACAGCCCCGCCCGGTGTGTACCGAACGAGGCTGTTTCGCTGGCGAGGGCTATCCGCGTCGGACTTCTGTCAGGAACGCGGCCCACGCCGAGCCGCCGAACGCTAGCGACCCCGCCAAGGGAGCCTTGCTGTCTCGGACCTCACGGGCGGTCGCCGAGGTGCACCGCGCTTCTACGCACTGTGCGCCGCCGCCACCGGACCGCGAGGGCTTACGCCACGTGCCGGTGAATTCCTTAGAGGTCATTGATCCGTCTTTCCAGTAGTGAACGGGTGTCGTCCTCGGACAACGCGCGTCCTTCTGCTTGCTCGAACGCGGCTACAAACGCACCGGTCGTCTTGAAGTAGTCCGATCCGGTGAGCGTCTCGGCGTAGGCGATTCTCGCGTTTGCCGGTTCGATCCACAGCAGCGTGAACGGGCACGAAAGCGCGGGTGCCGCACCGGCCGAGAATGGGAACACGCGGACGCTCACATGATCCAGCTCGGCGAACGCATGGACGCGTTCGAGTTGCCGCCGCAAGACGTCCCGGCCGCCCACCTCACGGTGTAGCGATTCCTCGCCGAGGATGGCCCAGACACGGCGGTCCGGGTTTGCTTTGAGGTAGTCCCCGCGTTCTTCTCGGGCTTCTGCCATGCCCTCGGCGTGCGAGGGTAGGACAACCGGGGATCGCCTGAGTTGGGCAAGGGCGTACTCGGTGGTTTGGAACGCGCCGGGCACCTCGGCGTAGACCATGCGCAATTCGGTCGCGGCCCGTTCAAGGGCAACGTACTGCCGTCCGTGCTCAACTACCCGCTCCGGGGCCGCTCGGCGTCGGGCGTCCCTGCCGAGGTTACGGAACTCCACGGCCGCCTCACCCAGGATGCCGTAGCGGGTGATCATGCGCTCTGTCTCGTTAGGCGTGGTCGCAAGCTGCCCGTTCTCAACCTTGCTGAGCTTGTCCTTAGTCATCTGGAGTTCCCGGGCAGCGTCGGCAAGGTCCAGGCCCGCCGCTCGGCGGTAGGTGCGCGCTTGCGCGCCGTGGATGAGTCGTTGCACCACAGGGCCGGGGTCCGGGTGATCCATACCGGTGATTCTGCCCCACCCCCCGCCAGACTCTGATCGGGTTACTCACCCTGCGTCGCTGTTTGCGTCGCAAATTCACTCTACTGGACGCGTCGCCATTTGCGTCGCAGACGTACTCTCAAAGAGCCAGCAGGCGGGCCGGTTTCCTGCACCGGGGCGGCCCCCGACGGCCTGGTGCGGTGTCGACCTCTCCCCCGGTTCGCCTGCTGGCCTGCGTAACCCGTTTGGAGGCTTCCCGTGGACACCACACGACACCTTGACCACTGGCTGAAGGCCATGCCCTCGGCAGGGTTCAGGTACGTCTACTGGCCGGACAGTGCCGCGCCGGAATACCTCGGCGGACTTCGACGGTGGCCATCGGGGATGGTCGACGTTGTGATCATCCGAGACGCGGACATTGCCGCCGCGTACCGCGTCCGGTGCGGCCGTCACGGCAACCCATTCCTCCCGGGGGTGCTGTTCTGGTCGGTAGAGGGTGCGGCGTGGTTTGTGACCCGCTCGGCGGTTGAGTTGCTTTCGCCGGACGCTCCCAACGCGCCGAACCGGGCGCATCCGATGCCACCGACGATTGCGGCCCTCGCCGAGCCGTTCGCGGCCGAGCGGTACTCAATGCGCATTCCGCCGCGTCACCAACCGCCGACTACGGGGGTGGCGTGATGCCTTGGTTCACGTGGGGGCTTGGCGGGTTCGCGGTCCTGGTGTGGGTCGCGATCGGGGGCTTGGTACTGCGTGAGACCCGTTGGGGCACACGGCTGTACCTGTGGCGTAGGAACCGGCGGTACCGGCGGGGGCAGTACCGGTGACTAATCTACCTCGTTGCACGTTCTCTGTGTCCGGTTCCGGTTGTCCCGGGTGCCGACACTGCACCCCCGTACCATCTGCCGACCGTGGTACTGCCGAGCCTGCCCGCACCCAAGATGCGGCCGGTACCAAAGAGGACAGCGACTAGTACCGGTTTTGTGGTGCGCACACCAACGGTTCGGGCACAAAGGATGCGGGCGCGCTCTGATCATGTGGATTGCCCTCCGCAGCAGAGCGGGGAGACGCGGGGCACACGAGGGGCGCGCCTTTCGCAGCGACGGCTTCCTGTATGCTTGACGGCAGACACCCGCTAGTGTGTCGAGTCGTAAGTTTCTAGGCAGTTGACTAGACTGGGTGGATGCCGAGTCCGAAGCCTGTGCCGCTGGAACTGTCCGATGAGGAGCGTCGGGTTCTGACGGGCTGGACGCGTCGTCGTATGACCGCGCAGGCGTTGGCGTTGCGGTCGCGGATTGTGCTGGAGTGTGCGAAAGATCGGTCGAACAGCGAGATTGCCGAGATTCTGGGGGTGTCGCGGGAGACGGTCCGTAAGTGGCGGGCGCGGTTTGTGCGGGATCGGTTGGAGGGGTTGACCGATGAGCCGCGGCCGGGGGCGCCGCGCACGATCACTGACGAGCAGGTCGAGCGGGTGATCACCGCGACGCTGGAGCAGAAGCCACCGCGCAATGACACGCATTGGTCGACGCGGTCGATGGCGGCGGCCACGGACATGTCGCAGTCGGCGATCTCGCGGATCTGGCGGGCTTTCGGCTTGAAGCCGCACCTGGTGCAGACGTGGAAGCTGTCCACCGATCCGCAGTTCATCGAGAAGGTCCGGGATATCGTCGGGTTGTATCTGGACCCGCCGACGAACGCGCTGGTGCTCTGTGTCGATGAGAAATCCCAGATGCAGGCGCTGGATCGCACCGCACCGATCCTGCCGATCATGCCCACCACCCCGGCGCGGATGACCCACGACTATGTCCGGCACGGCACTACCAGCTTGTTCGCCGCGCTGGACCTGGACAGCGGCTCGGTGATCGCCGAGCACCACCGCCGCCATCGCCACCAAGAGTTCCTGCGCTTCCTGAAAACGATCGACAAAGCCGTGCCGGCCGAGCTGGATCTGCACCTGGTCTGCGACAACTACGGCACCCACAAGACCCCTGAGGTCCAGAAGTGGCTGCTGCGCCACCCACGGTTCCAACTGCACTTCACCCCCACCAGCGGGTCCTGGCTGAACTTGGTGGAACGCTGGTTCGCCGAGCTGACCAGGCGCAAGCTGCGCCGCTCCGCTCATCGCAGCGTCGTCGAGCTCGAACGCGATGTTCGCGTCTGGATCAACGAATGGAACAAAGACCCGAAACCATTCGTGTGGACCAAGACCGCCGACGAGATCCTCGAAACACTAGCAGCCTACTGCCTACGAATTAACGACTCGGGACACTAGGCGTGCGACGGACTGGTGTTCACCCCAGCCGTTCACGGGCGCGGTGGTGAATAGGGACATATACGCGGCTTGTGGATTAATTTAAAACTTTTGACTTAAAGACGTAAATACTTAAAACGTAAATACCTAAAGACGTAAATTTTGAACTAGAACTCTCTCTGGGTTTTCGAAAATACATTAATTGATTTTTGTGACTTTCGAAATTTTAGACTCGTCCACCTCCGGGGGGACGGTCACCCGAGGAGCCCTAGCTCACCACCCGCGTACAGGCCCCTACTGGCAGTGTCGCACCCGGAGGCGGCGCCGTCGGAACGGGTGTGTACACCGTGTCACAACAGTCAATAGAGCGGTTCCTCACCGCATTGGCGCCTAACCCTGGGCTGCTGATCATCATCCTGATCGTGTTAGCCGTGTCCTGGATCGTGGTCACGCGTCTCGTCCTGAACAAGAGACAGCCAGGCGAGAAGGCGCAAATCTCAATCCTGGGGATGAAGATCGATCTCGGTGGGCGGGCCAAGCCGCAGAAGCGAAAGCAGGTCCAGCAGCAGCGACACAAACCCGCGCCCTCGTCAGTTCAGAAGGATGGTCGCACAGGAAAAGACGACCGGCCGTAAGTCCGTCGCGAATGTGTGCGCGCAGCAGGGTTGTCCACAGGTACCCGGGTTATCCACAGCCCAAGCACTTGCCTGTTGATTGCCCCGTTCGGCGTCCGCCAGCGTGGTGCACCTCGAACCAAGGGAGGTGACCATGTGGTCCAGCATCGGAACGGCGGACGCCGTGGCTGTTCTTGCCATGAGACCCCCTCACCGGTGGTACCTGTGAGGGGGTCCTTTGGTGCTCAGGGGTGTATCACACGGCCTGTTGCCGACGTTCGCCGCGGTCGGCTGGCTCGCGCCGGTTCTGCTTTTGCTCGCCCGTATCGCGCAAGGCATCTCGCTGGGTGGCGAGGTGTCGAACGCGTCGGCGTATCTGGGTGAGATCGCACCTTCGCCGCATCGCGGCCGTTATTCGGCGTTCTTCTACATCTCGACAGGCGGTGCGGTGCTGATCGCGTCGCTGCTCGGGTACTTCCTGGTGCGGATCCTCGACAAGGCCGACATGGCCAGTTTCGGCTGGCGGATCCCATTCATCGTCGGTGGTGTGCTGGGCATCGTCGGGTTGTGGCTGCGCCGCACCATCGACGAGACCGAGCATTTCGAGAAGAACAAGGACAAGGCGCGGCACGTCAAGAACCCGTTGCTGCTCACGCTGCGCAGGCACCCCAAGGCGGTCGGCCAGCTGATCGGCTACACGATGCTGTCCACGCTCTGCTACTACACGTTCTTCAGCACCCTGACGCCGTTCGCGATCAACTCACGGAAGGCTTCGGCGGACGACGTCTTCCTGGCGTTGTCGATCGGCACAGCGCTGTTCATCGCCCTGCAGTACCCCATGGGCATGCTGTCGGACCGTTATGGGCGAAAACCCCAGCTGCTGGCCTGGGCGGCGGCCACGGCCGTGCTCATCGTCCCGCTGTCCACTTTGATCACACCGAATCCGTGGAACCTGGTCGTGGTGTTCTGCGTGGGCCTCGGCCTGTACACGGCGATGACCTCGATCGCACCGGCGATCATGAGCGAGATGTTCCCGACCGAGGTCCGCGCTCTCGGCATCGGCGCCTGGTACAACCTGACTGTCGCGACATTCGGTGGCACCGCGCCACTTGTGAACACCGCGCTGTCGGAAGCCGGGAACGCCAACATCTTCTTCTGGTACGTCGCCGCGGGCGCCGCTGTCGCGTTCGCCGCCATCTGGACACTGCCCGAGACCAAAGGCATGCAGCTGAAATAACTACCCGGTGAACCGGAACCGGGCCTCGGCCTTGAGCGGGGCCAGCAGCTCGGCCACCGGGGCCAGTTCGAGGACCTCGCTGCGGCAGTGGAGGCACTCTTCGGTGTGCTGGTGGAACTGGTTTCTTTCCCGTGCGCTGAGGACTCCGAGCACGAAACTGCCGGCGGTGACTGTGTAGGGGCAGGAATGGATCATCGTGCTTCCTCCGCTTGAGCCTAGGTGGGCGGGCGGTGGCCCGGGGGTAGACCACCACCCGCCCTAGAGCGGCGACAGCGTTCCGGGGAATGAACGGCCGCCACTGGTGTGAGGGGCTGAGTCAGCGGTTGGGTCGCTCAGCCGGCTGATTACCGTTGGGCTCTTTCGGGTTCTTGTCGGGCCCGTTGCCGTTGTTGCCGGGATTGGCCCCACCGTTGCCAGGGGCGTTGCCGGACTTCCCACGCTGCTTGTCGTTCAGATCGACGCAGAACGCGAGCACCTTGTCCTTGCCGCCTGCCTGCTTGATCAGTTCGGTGAACGCCGGGTTTTCCAGTGCCTTGCCGTGATCTGCCTTGTTGCCCGCGGTAAGCGCGTTGCACAGTCCGTCGAACGAGGGCGACGGCGCCGGGTTCTGGTCACCGTTCGGCTTGTCAGGCTGGGTGTTCTTGTCCTTGTCGTTCTTGCCGGTCGCATTCGGTGCGCCGCCAGGGACACCGCCCGAGGAGTTTCCGGGCACGGTGTCGGTCCATGTGGACGGCGGGACCGGGGGCGCGGGCGTGGGGTCCTGGTTGGGCAGGCTGCCGGTCACGGCGGCAACTGCGACGCCGCCCACGGCCAGGGTCGCCACGACTGTGGCAGCGATCTTCACGGTGAGCATTTTGGCTAGCGCGACCTTGAGCATCGATTGTCTCCGTGGCTGACCGGCATCGGCGAGACGAGCGGCGCGGAACGCGGCCACCGCGGCTTCCTCACCGGCGAGTTCGCCCAGGCGCGCTGGGGCGGACGCTGCCGCGAGGAGACCGTTGAGCGCGTCCGATCCGTCGGTTCGCACCCGATCCGGCGCACCGTCGAGCATCTGCTCGGCGGTGCGCCGGTTCACCCGGCGGAAACGGTGCGCGCTCATCTCATGTCCTTCAGCGTCGAAGCCTTCATTTCTGTCACTCTGCCCGCGTTCATGCTGGTCATCCGGGGTTCTCGAGGAGTTCGGCGAGCTTGCGCAGACCGCGGTGGGCGGCGGTTCGCACAGCGCCGGGACGCTTGCCGAGCACCCGGGCGGCCGATGCCACGTCCAAGCCCATGACCACGCGCAGCATCACCGCCTCGGCTTGGTCCCGGGGCAGCTTCGCGATGAACGCAAGCGCCGCGTCGGTGGCCAGCGCGTCCACTGCGGACGCGGCGGTGTCCTCAGGTGCCGGCTGCTCGGGCAGATCGTCGACCTGCGCGTCCACCACTGGTCGCCGACGCTGGCGGCGCAGGTGGTCCATGGCCCGGTTGCGGGCGATCGTGGTGGCCCAGCCACGGAAACCGTCCAGATCGCCGCGGAACTTCGTCAGGTCACGAGCGATGTGCAGCCATGCATCCGATGCCACATCCTCGGCTTCCTCACGGCCCACCAGCACCCGTAAGTACCTCAGCAACGCCGGTTGGGTCGAGCGGTAAAGCAGCCGGAAAGCGTCCTCGTCGCCACCCTGCGCCGCGGTCAAGGCGATGGCCAAATCCTCGACAGGCCTGGACGGGGAATGGTCTTCGGTGGATCGCACAGCCGCACGGCCCCGTCTTACGGGAACGTCACGACCATCACCGAACGCGGCGGCACTCTGCACGCGCGACATCTTGAGCCATCTCCCGCAGAACGCCAACCCCCGGGTCCCGGATGCCGGGCAGGACAGCTCAAAAGGTACGAATGGGCACCAGATCATCGGCGTGCACGACTTCACGGCGTTGTTCGGCGGGCAACTCGTGGGTCGAGCGGCCGATCAAAGCGGGAAGCTCGGCCGCGTCGAAGGCCACGACACCACGCGCGACGACATTGCCGGCCAGATCGACGAGTTCGACCACGTCTCCGGCGTCGAATTCGCCTTCCACCGCGGTTATCCCGGCGCTGAGCAGGGAGCGGCGACGGTGTACGACCGCCGCGACGGCGCCGTCGTCGAGGCGCAGCTTGCCTGTGGCACCGGCCGCGTGGCCGAGCCAGAAGCGACGAGCCGACAGCCGGGTTCCGGTGGCGGCAAAGGCTGTGCCGACGTCCGCACCAGCAAGTGCTTGTGGGACTTGGGCAGCGGCGGCCAGCAGGACGGGAATTCCCGCTGAGGAGGCAAGTCTGGCGGCGGCCAGCTTCGAGGCCATCCCACCGGTGCCGAGGCCCGAGGCGCCGATGGCGCCCGCCCGGACACCGTCCACATCGGAATCACCGGTGACTTCCTCGATCAGCCGGGCGTCCGCGCCCACCCGAGGATCACCGGAGTAGAGACCGTCTACATCAGACAGCAGGAAGAGCCCGTCCGCGCCGACGAGATGGGCGACCAAGGCGGCGAGACGATCGTTGTCACCGAAGCGGATCTCCTCGGTGGCAACGGTGTCGTTCTCGTTCACAACAGGCACAGTGTCCAGCGCGAGCAGCTTGGAGAACGTGCGCTGGGCGTTGCGATAGTGCGAGCGGCGCACGACATCGTCGGCAGTCAGCAGAACCTGCCCGACTGTCAACGAATACCGCGCGAAAGACGCCGCATACGCGTGCGCCAACGCAAGCTGCCCAACGGAAGCAGCGGCCTGCTGCGTCGCCAGGTCACGAGGGCGACGCGCGATACCCAACGGCGCAAGACCCGCGGCAATAGCGCCCGAGGACACCAGCACCACCTGGCTGCCCGCAGCGCGCCGGGCGGCCAGAGCGTCGACCAAGGCGTCCAACCGGGCTGGGTCGAGGCCGCCTTCGGCCGTGGTCAACGAGGACGAACCGACCTTGACCACGATCCGATTGGCGGCGACCAGGGCCTTGCGGGTCGGCGACGTCGTCACTCGTCTTCATCCTCGATCGACTGGCCACGGCGCAGCTTGCGCGCCAGCTTGCGCTCCGCCGCACCGACGCGTTCGGTCTGCTCAAGCCGGATGTCCGTGCCACGCCCCGTCATCACGGCGGCGATACCGGCAGGCGTGGACGGCTCCCAGCTGAAGGTCCAGTCGCCGATGGTGACCGGGCACCCGGGCTGCGCACCCATGGATGCCAGCTTGTCCTCGACGCCGAGACGGTTCAGCCGGTCGGCGAGGTAGCCGACGGCCTCGTCGTTGTCGAAGTTGGTCTGCCGGACCCACCGCAGCGGGCGCTCACCCGTCACGATGAAGCCGGTCTCGTCCTCGGGATCGTGGATGATGTCGAAGCCCTTGTCGTCCACCGCGGTCGGCCGCAGGATCACCCGCGTCGACTCGACCACCGGCTGCGACGCACGGTACTGCTCGACCACTTCGGCCAGCGCGAAAGTCAGCTCCCGCAGGCCTTCCCTGGTCGCGGTCGAGATCTCGAAGACGGGCCAGCCGCGTGCCTCGAAGTCCGGTTTGACGATCTCGGCGAGGTCGCGTGCGTCCGGGATGTCGATCTTGTTGAGCACCACGACCCTGGGCCGCTCGGCCAGATCCCCGCCCAGCGCCGGGGTGTAGCGGGCCAGTTCGTCCTCCAGCGCGTCCACATCGGACATCGGGTCGCGGCCGGGCTCATAGGTCGCGCAGTCCACGACGTGCACGAGCACCGCACACCGCTCGATGTGCCGCAGGAAGTCCAGGCCGAGACCCTTGCCCTCGCTGGCACCGGGGATGAGGCCCGGCACGTCGGCCATGGTGAAGACGTGGTCCCCGCTGGTGATCACACCGAGGTTCGGCACCAGCGTGGTGAACGGGTAGTCGGCGATCTTGGGGCGGGCCGCGGACAGCACGGCGATCAGCGACGACTTGCCAGCCGAGGGGAACCCGACCAGGCCGACATCGGCGACCGACCGCAGCTCGAGCACCAGGTCAAGCCGCTCCCCCGGCTCGCCCAGCAGGGCGAACCCCGGCGCCCGGCGGGCCCTTGATGCCAGGGCAGCGTTGCCGAGCCCGCCACGGCCACCCGCAGCGGCCACGAAGCGCGTGCCGACACCGACGAGGTCGGCGAGCACCTCACCGGACTCGGTCATCACGACGGTGCCGTCCGGGACCTTCAGCTCCAGCGGCGCACCGTTCGCGCCGTCCCGGTTGGCTCCCGCGCCCTGCTTGCCGTTGCCCCCGGTCGCGTTCGGCCGGAAGTGGAAGTCGAGCAGGGTATGCACGCCGGGGTCGACGACGAGGATGACGTCCCCGCCGTTGCCACCGTTGCCACCGTCGGGGCCGCCGAGGGGCTTGAACTTCTCGCGGTGGACGGAGGCAACCCCGTTGCCGCCGTCACCGGCGGCGACATGGATCACCACACGGTCGACGAATCGGGACACGGCGGTTTCCTCTCTTGAAAGCACGAAGGGGCGGGCCCGACTAGGCCCGCCCCTTGTAGAAAACTCCGGTTACTCAGGCAGAGGCCTCGACCGGAACGATGTTGACGGTCTTGCGGCCGCGCTTCGCGCCGAACTGCACCGCGCCCGGGGCCAGTGCGAACAGCGTGTCGTCCTTGCCGCGGCCGACGTTCACACCGGGGTGGAACTTGGTGCCGCGCTGGCGGATCAGGATCTCGCCGGCTTTCACGACCTGACCGCCGAACCGCTTGACTCCCAGGTACTGCGGGTTGGAGTCACGGCCGTTGCGGGAGCTCGATGCGCCCTTTTTGTGTGCCATGGCTGGTCAGGTCCTTACTTGGTGATGCCGGTGACCTCGACGCGGGTCAGCTTCTGACGGTGACCCTGGCGCTTGTGGTATCCGGTCTTGTTCTTGAACTTGTGGATGCGGATCTTGGGGCCCTTGGTCTGGGCGACGACCTTGCCGGTCACCGACACCTTGGCCAGCGCGTCGGCATCGGTGGTGACGTCGCTGCCATCGACCACGAGCACTGCCGGGAAGCTGAGCTCGGTGCCCGGCTCGCCCTCGAGCTTCTCGACCTCGACGACGTCGCCCACGGCGACCTTGTACTGCTTGCCGCCGGTCTTGACGATCGCGTACGCGGACACGGAAGTCTCCTGCATTACTCGTTGGTGATGGGGGCCACGCGCGCCCTGATCTGTCCTTGACACACAGACCGGGCTGCACACGACGTGACCCACTGGACGGTGGGCCACGTACTAGGTTACAACACTGACTGATCGGCAGGGCCAGAGGGGGTGCGCCCGGACCTCTAGCTCTCCTGAGCTGCGTTGACCGGCGGACCGGCCGGCCGCGACGCCGAACGCCGCCGCTGACGGCGCGGCGGGGCGAACACGACGTCGTCGTCCACGCCCTGAGGCACCTCCGAAGACACAGCAGGCGCAGCAGTCACAGCCGCCACGTGCCCGTTGCTGCCCGGCTCGTGGATGGGCTCAGCCGGTTCCCCGGCTGCAGGCTCCTGCTCGACAGGCTCCTGCGATGCGACCGAAGTCTCAGTCGCGACGGGCTCCGCCGGCTCAGACACCTCGGCAGTCTCCTGCTCGGCAACCTCAGCCACGTCCGCGGCCTCAGCAGCTGCCTCGACAGCCTCCGGCACCTCTTCCGCAGCGACCTCGGCGGCTTCAGCCGTCGTCTCCGAAGACTCGACAGCCTCCACTGCCTCAGCCGCCTCAGCGGCTTCTGCTGCCTCGGCGCGGGCGCGCTCGGCCTTGGCCCGGCGCTCCGCCCGGGTCGGGCGCTCACGCGTCCGCTCCGGCTGCTTCTCCTCGACCTTGGCGGGCTTGGCCGGCTGCGCGTGCTGGTGGCCGTTGCCGCCGTTCGAGCCGTTGGTCTTCACGACCGGCTCGGTGGACACGATCACGCCACGCCCACGGCAGTGCTCACAGGTGGCGCTGAACGCCTCCAGCAGGCCCGTGCCGACGCGCTTGCGCGTCATCTGCACGAGGCCCAGGGAGGTGACCTCGGCGACCTGGTGGCGGGTGCGGTCGCGGCCCAGGCACTCCGTCAGCCGGCGCAGCACCAGATCCCGGTTGGATTCCAGCACCATGTCGATGAAGTCGATCACGATGATGCCGCCGATGTCGCGCAGCCGCAGCTGGCGGACGATCTCCTCGGCCGACTCCAGGTTGTTGCGGGTGACCGTCTCCTCGAGGTTGCCGCCCGATCCGGTGAACTTGCCGGTGTTCACGTCGATCACGGTCATCGCCTCGGTGCGGTCGATGACCAGGTAGCCGCCGGAGGGCAGCCAGACCTTGCGGTCCAGCGCCTTCAGCAGCTGCTCGTCGATGCGGAACTCGGTGAAGACGTCCGTCGTGCCGACGTGCCGCTGCAGCCGGTCCTGCAGGTCGGGCGCGACGTGCCGGACGTAGGCGTCGATGGTGTCCCAGGCGTCGTCGCCCTGCACGACCAGCGCGGAGAAGTCCTCGGTGAACAGGTCGCGCACGACCTTGACCAGCAGGTCCGGCTCCTCGTAGAGCAGCGTCGGCGCGGTGGCCTTCTTGACGTCGTCGGTGCCTTCGGCCTTGTCCTTGATGACCTGCCACTGCGCCTGCAGCCGGCGTACGTCGCGAGCCAGCTCGTCCTCGGCGATGCCTTCCGAGGCAGTGCGGATGATCACACCGGCGTCCTCGGGAACGATCCGCTTGAGGATGTCCTTGAGCCTGCGCCGCTCGTTCTCCGGCAGCTTGCGGCTGATCCCGGTGGCGCCGCCGCCGGGCACGTAGACCAGGAAGCGGCCGGGCAGGCTGATCTGGGTGGTCAGCCGGGCGCCCTTGTGGCCGACCGGGTCCTTGGTGACCTGCACGAGCACGCTGTCACCGGTGGACAGCGCCTGCTCGATACGACGGGCCTTGCCTTCCAGACCGGCGGCGTCCCAGTCGACCTCACCGGCGTACAGCACCGCGTTGCGGCCACGCCCGATGTCGACGAACGCCGCCTCCATGCTGGGCAGCACGTTCTGCACGCGGCCGAGGTAGACATTTCCGACCAGCGAACCCGAGCCGGACGCGGTGACGAAGTGCTCGACGAGCACGCCGTCCTCGAGCACGCCGATCTGGGTGCGGTCGGTCTGCTCACGCACGACCATCTTGCGGTCGACCGACTCACGCCGGGTCAGGAACTCCGCCTCGGACAGGATCGGCGCGCGGCGGCGACCGGCCTCACGGCCGTCACGACGGCGCTGGCGCTTGGCCTCCAGGCGGGTCGAGCCCCGGACGCTGCGAACCTCGTCACGGTCCGGTTTATCCGCTTTAGGCTTTTCGTCCCGCGCTTCCCGGACGTGCACAACGGTGTTCGGCGGGTCGTCCTCGTTGGCCGAGGCCTCCTCGCCGTCCGAGCCCTTGCGGCGACGACGCCGACGGCGCCGACGGCTCACGCCGTCCTCGGCAGCGTCCTCCGGCTCCTCTCCCTCGGGCTCGGCGGCTTCGGGCTCCTCCGCGGCGGCTGCCGGGGTCTCCTCTTCGTCCTGGTCCTCGGAGCCGTCCTCAGCCTGGCCGCCCTTGCCACGGCCACGGCCGCGACGACCACGGCGGCGACGACGACGCGTCGCGCCGTCCTCGTCGCCCGCCTCGGCGTCTTCGGCTCCGTCGGCGTCTTCGGGCTCCGTGACCTCGGTCACCGGCTCCTCGACGGCCACCGGCTCCGGCTTGACCGGCCGGGCCTTGGTCGCCTCGGGGGGCAGGAACAGCGGCGACGCGGAGGCGAACAGCGGCTGCTTGGGCGGCCGGGCCCGGCGCTCGGGTTCAGGCTCGGCGACTGCCTCGGCCTCCGGCTCGGGTTCGCCGACCGGCTCGAGCTCGGCCTCGTCGTCCTGCGGGGCCAGCGCGTCGACCACGCGCTGCGCCACCTCACGGCTGACGCTGGACTGCGCGCTGCGCACTTCCTGGTTCAGGTCCGCCAGTGCGTTGAGCACCTCGCGGCTGCTCGCCCCGAGCAGCTTCGCCAGGGCGTGCACCCTGATCTTCGGCGGCAGGTCGATCAGGTCCCGCTCGGTGGCGTCCTCACCGGCGGGCGTAGTCGTGTCCGACATGTAGCTCCTCCGCCCCCGGGCGCGTCCATAGAGGGACGCGGCCGCGCAGGGGCCTCTCGTGTTCGGTTCCGCCGCGCGAGGCGGCGGACGTTTGTGTCCTCCCGGAGTGCGCCGCCTTCCCCTGGCGCAGCCCGTCTCATTCAGTCCTGCTGGTCCGCCGCGCGAACGGCGGGAATCCTCGCCTCACGCCACCCGCGGGTGGCACAGGTCAGCTGTGGACGTCGTCCCGCGGCGGCTCCGGGCCCCGGTCAGGGGCCAGCGGGTCGGCGATGCCACCGCCATCGTCGAGCCGTCCCTGGGCCATCCGGGTCGCCTTCGCGGGCACCGGCGGTTCCAGAGCGGCGACGACACGGAGCGCGCTCAGCACGTCGTCCGGCCGTACGGCAGGTGTCGTCTGCCGTACAACTACGTCAAGTATCCCATACGGTTCGCCGTCCGCTGACACTTCACGGGTCAGCGCCCCTACAACCGCAGGTCGGACATTGATTGTCCGCATGCCGTTCTTGGTCAGCCGCTCCACTTCGGCCACTTCGAGGGCCATCAGCGCGTCCACCGCGGCGGCCAGGTCACCCGGCGCAACTCCGGGCACCTCGATCTGCCAGCGGCTGGCGTCGATCCGGTCGGCGAGCGAGCCGGACTCGGCCGCCACCGCTTCCAGCAGGTCCAGGCCAGGTGGCATGGCCCGATCCAGCTCCGCCACCAGCCCAGCCGGGTCGACCACCTCGATGAGCTGGATCTCCACGTACTCGGCCTCGCTGGCCGCACCGGTGGGCGCCGCGCCGATCCAGGAGATCTTCGGGTGCGGGTTGAAGCCCTGGGAGAACGCCATGGGTACGTGGGCCCGGCGCAGGGCGCGTTCGAAGGCCCTGGCGATGTCGCGGTGTGATGTGAAACGCAGCCGGCCGCGTTTGGCGTAACGCAGCCGGAGCTTCTGAACCCCTGGTGGCGACGGATTGGGCTGGTCTTGACGGCTCAGCGTTACTCCTTCTGGTGGACTGCGGCGGCTCCGCTGGTGCACACCTGCTGTCGGCTGGCACCGTACCGGGAGGCGCAATTCACCCGATGAACTTGTCTGTCCGACGCGGCGTGGCTACCGTCCCGCAACGTGGACAGCCGGTACCCCCGAGCCGGCCGACCCAGCGATGGAGGTCCTTTCCGTGCCTCTGCTCCGCCGCGCAAGGGCGGCAGCGGTGTTCACGGCAGTGCTCGTGACGACGTGCACCCTGCCGTCTGCAGCCGACGCCAGCGACGCCACGTGCGTCACGACCGGCGCCGCGTTGCGCTACGTCGTGCTGTTCGACCGGAACATGCCCCCAGCCGAGGCACAGGCTGAGATCACCGGGGCCTGCGGCGTCACTACCATCTATTACGCGCCGACCGGCGTCGCGGTTGCCACGTCCGCCGATCCGAAATTCGACGACCGGCTAGGACGCGACCGCGCGTTCAGCGCCCAGACCGCCGCCCCGCGCAAGTCCAAGTCCGAAGAGACGGCCGCGTCCCCCACCCGGTCCGTGTCGGCGGCCGACCGGACCGCCGAGCAATGGGACATGGCGATGATCGACGCGCCGGCCGCCCACGAGATCACCACCGGCAGCCGGGACGTGGTCGTCGGCGTGCTGGACTCCGGCATCGACGCCACCCACCCGGACCTGCGCGCCGCCGTCGACCCCAAACTCTCCGCGGGCTGCACGACGGGTAGCCCGGACACCAGCCCAGCAGCCTGGGCGCCGAAGTCGTCACCGCACGGGACGCACGTCGCGGGCACTATCGCCGCAGCTGACGACGGCAAGGGCATCACGGGTGTCGCGCCGGGCGTACGGCTCGCGTCAGTGCGCGTGGTCGACGACGAGGGGCGCATCTACCCCGAGTACGCGATCTGCGGCTTCATGTGGGCCGCGCAGCAGCACATGACGATCACCAACAGCAGCTACTTCGTCGACCCGTGGTTGTTCACCTGCTCGAAGTCGGGCCAACGGGTCGTACGCGAGGCGTTAATGCGCACGGTCGCGTATGCGGCGGCGCAGGGGGTCGTGAACGTCGCCGCAGCTACGAACGAGAACGTCGACATGGCGAATCCGCCCGAGCCGAGCTGCCGTGTGCTGCCGGCGGGTCTACGCGATGTCCTCGCGGTGTCGTCGGTCGGGCAGGACAAGGTCAAAGCCGGGTACAGCGCGTACGGGCTCGGCGTGGTCGACGTGACCGCTCCGGGCGGGGAACGCTTGCGCGGCAAGGACGACCCTGACAACGGATGCGTTTTGTCCACCGTGCCAGGCGGATACGCGCGGTACTGCGGTACTTCCATGGCCGCACCGCATGTTTCCGGCGTGCTGGCGCTGCTCGCGTCGACGCACCCGAAAGCGTCACCGGCGACGTTGACCCGTCTGCTGAACAACCAGTCCGAGAGCGTCCCGTGCCCGGCCGACTACGACCTCAGTGGCAACGGCACGCAGGACGCGTATTGCTCCGGATACGCGCCCTACAACGGCTTCTACGGCCACGGCCTGGTCAACGCCCTGGCGGCGGTGGAAAACTAGACCGGGCTGAGCGGCAGGAGTTTCCGGCCGGTCGGGCCCACCTCGATCGCGGTGCCCATCGTCGGGCAGACACCGCAGTCGAAGCATGGCGTCCACCGGCAGTCGTCGAGCTCCTGCTCGTCCAGTGAGTCCTGCCAGTCGTCCCACAGCCACTGCCGGTCCAGGCCCGAATCCAGGTGATCCCAGGGCAGGACCTCCTGCTCGCCCCGCTCACGCGTGGTGAACCAGTCCAGGCTCACGCCCAGCGGCTCGAGCTCGGCCGCGGCGGCGTTGACCCACCGGTCGAAGGAGAAGTGCTCGCCCCAGCCGTCGAACCGGCCGCCGTCGCGCCAGACCCGCTCGATGACCCGGCCGACACGGCGGTCACCACGCGACAGAAGTCCTTCGATCAGACTCGGTTTGCCGTCGTGGTAACGCATTCCGATGTTCTTGGCCAGCCCGCGGTCGGCGTTGATCTCCGCACGCAGCTTGCGCAGCCGGCTGTCCACAGTGTCCGGATCACACTGCGCGGCCCACTGGAACGGCGTGTGCGGCTTGGGAACGAACCCGCCGATCGAGATGGTGCAACGGATGTCGTTGCGGCCCGCGGCTTTCCGGCCGGCCCGGATGACCTCCTTGGCCATGTGGGCGATCTGCAGCACGTCCTCGTCGGTCTCGGTCGGCAGGCCGCACATGAAGTACAGCTTGACCTGCCGCCAGCCGTTGGCGAACGCGGCGGAGACCGTGCGGATGAGGTCCTCCTCGGACACCATCTTGTTGATCACACGGCGGATCCGCTCACTGCCGCCTTCCGGCGCGAACGTCAGGCCGGAGCGCCTTCCGTTGCGGGACAACTCGTTGGCGAGGTCGACGTTGAACGCGTCGACCCGCGTGCTCGGCAGCGAAAGGCCGGTGTTGGTCCCCTCGTAGCGGTCCGCGAGCCCCTTGGTGATCTGCGCGATCTCCGAGTGGTCCGCGCTGGACAACGACAGCAGGCCGACCTCTTCGAAGCCGCTCGCTTCCAGTCCTTTGTGGACCATATCGCCGATGCCCTCGATCGAGCGCTCCCGGACCGGCCGGGTGATCATGCCCGCCTGGCAGAACCGGCAGCCACGGGTGCAGCCACGGAAGATCTCCACGCTCATCCGCTCGTGCACGCTCTCGGCGAGCGGCACCAACGGCTGTTTGGGGTACGGCCACGCGTCGAGGTCCATGGTGGTCCGCTTCGACACACGCTCCGGCACTCGCTCACGGTTGGGCTTCACATACGCGAGTTCGCGGTCTTCGGTGTAGTCGACGTCGTAGAAGCGTGGAATGTAGATGTTGCCGGTCTCGGCCATCCGAGTCAGCAGCTCGATCCGGCCGCCCGGCGACCCTTCGGCCTTCCACGCGCGGATGATGTCCGTGATCTCCAGGACGGCTTCCTCGCCGTCCCCCAGCACCACGGCGTCGATGAAGTCCGCCATCGGCTCGGGGTTGAACGCCGAGTGCCCGCCGGCGAGCACGACGGGGTGCTCATCGGTCCGGTCGGCCGCGTGGATCGGGATCCCGGCCAGGTCCAGCGCGGTGAGCAGGTTCGTGTAGCCGAGTTCGGTCGCGAAGCTCACGCCCAGCATGTCGAACGCGCCGACCGGCCGGTGACCGTCGACTGTGAACTGCGGCACATCGTGCTCGCGCATCAGCTTCTCGAGATCCGGCCACACCGAGTACGTGCGCTCGGCAAGTACGTCGGGCTGCT
Source organism: Kibdelosporangium banguiense (assembly GCF_017876405.1). Classification (GTDB taxonomy): domain Bacteria; phylum Actinomycetota; class Actinomycetes; order Mycobacteriales; family Pseudonocardiaceae; genus Kibdelosporangium; species Kibdelosporangium banguiense. Next base: position 146,735 of record NZ_JAGINW010000001.1, read on the forward strand.
CGTTGAGGATCTCGTACAGGATCATGACGCCCTGGTTGGGCAGGCCGACCTCGTACGCGTCGGGGTACATCAAAGCCCAGCGCACGGTGGTGGCGTCCCAGTCCTTCACCGTCGCGTTGAGCTCGCCACCGACGTACTGCACCGGCTTGGCGACCTTGGGCAGCAGCGATTCCAACCGGGGGAAAACGGACTCGACGCTCACAGCAAACCAGACTAGCTCAGCAGCAGTTTGCCCAGGCGACGACCGGCGACGATCAGCCCCGCCACGGCCATGACCACGAAGTACGCCAGATTGCCGAGCATCGACCACTGCAGCACGCCCGCCGTGAGCCCGCGCATCAGCTCCACGGCGTGATACAGCGGCGAGATCTGCACAATGACCTGCAGACCCTCGGGGTACACCTCGAGCGGGTAGAAGGTCGCCGAGAACAGGAACATCGGCATCAACGCGAGCTGGACGAGATCAAAGTCCTGCCAGGACCGCATGAAGGTCGTACATGCCATGCCGACGGCCGCGAACGCCAGCGCCACGAGCAGGACGACCGGCAGCGCCAGAATCGTCCACGGCGACGTGACCAGCCCGAGAATCGAGATGACGGTCAGGAAGCCGGTGGCGTAGATGGCGCCCCGGATCAGCGCCCACGAGATCTCGCCGATCGCCACGTCGAACGGGCCGAGCGGAGTGGCGAGCATGCCGTCGTAGACCTTGGCGTACTTGAACTTGAAGAAGATGTTGAACGTGGCGTCGTAGACCGCGCCGTTCATCGCCGACGCGGCAAGCAGCGCGGGCGCGACGAAAGCGGCGTAGCTCATCGGCTGCCCGCCTGGGCCCGTCACCTCGCCCACGAGCCGTCCGAAGCCGACACCCATGGCGAACAGGTAGAAGAACGACTCGAAGAAGCCGGAGAAAATCGTCATCCAGGCGCGCCTGTTCACCAGGAACGAGCGCTCCACGACCGTACGTGCGCGGCGCGCGTACATCCCGGGCGGGACAACCCGCCAGACCAGTCCGACACTCACCGCTAGACCTCCAACCTGCGCCGGAAATGCCTCGCCGCGAGCAAGGCGCCGACCGTGAACATGGCCAGCAGATACGCCACGTGCCCAACCGTGGGCCAGAACTCGAGATTCCAGAACGCCGCACCGCGCGTGAGCTCCACGCCATGCCACAAGGGCGTGATCCAAGCCAACGGCTGCACATAGACCGGAAGCTCGGTGACTGGGAAGAACGTGCCCGCAAGCAACGTCATCGGCAACAGGATGAACCGGAACAGCGGGTTGAACGCCGTGCCCTCCCCCTGCACCGTCGCCGCGAACGCGACGACCGGCGCGGCGAACGCCATCCCCGTCAGCACCGCGAACAGCAACGACAGGACGATGCCGGGACCGGTCACCACCCCCAACACGGTCCCGACGACCGTGAACACCAGGCCGGCGAACGTCAACTTGCTCGTCACCCACATCAGATGGCCGGTCGCGACCTGCCCAGGCGTGATAGGCGTGGCCGTCATCGCCCAGTAGACGCGGCTCCACTTGAAGCCGGACAGAACAGGGAACGTCGACTCCCCCGTCGCGTTCTGCACAGCGGCGCTCGCCAGCAACGCCGGCATCAGATAGACCGCGTAACTGTGACCGCTGGTGACTGTTCCCGGCTGAATCTGGGAGCCAAGCCCGAACCCCATCGCGACCAGGAAGAACACCGGGTTGAGGACAGTCGACACGACACTCGCGCGCCAGTTGCGCCGATACCAGGTCCAGCTGGCCTCGACCACCAGCATCCGAGCCTGCAACGGACTGAGCATCAGTCCACCAACGTCCGGCCCGTGAGCCTGAGGAAGACGTCCTCAAGGGTGGAACGGCGAACCAGGCTCGACACGGGCATGACACCCCGGTTGTGCGCCGCGGCCAGCGCGGCCTCGCCATCGGTGGTGTAGATCAGGATGCGGTCCGGCAGCACCTCGATCCGCTCGCCCAGATCCGTGACCGGCTCCGGGTCCTGCTCGCCAGGCGGGAACCGCAGCTCAAGAACCTCCTTGGTGGAGTACTGGTCGATAAGCTGGGCGGGACTCCCTTCGGCCGCGATCTTGCCGCCGTCCATGACGACAAGCCGGTCGCAAAGCTGCTCGGCCTCATCCATGTAGTGGGTGGTGATGATCAGCGTGACACCCTGCTGCTTGAGCCGGAACAACCTGTCCCACAGCAGATGCCTCGCCTGCGGATCCAGCCCGGTCGTCGGCTCGTCAAGCAGAAGCAGCTCCGGATCATTCACCAGCGAGCGCGCGATCGTGAGCCGTCGCTTCATCCCGCCCGAGAGCGGCTCGACATCGTCATCAGCCCGGTCCGCCAACTGCGCGAAATCCAGCAGCTCAACAGCCTTCTGCCGGACATGAGCCCGGCTCAGCCCAAAGAACCGCCCATACACCTGCAGGTTCTGCCGAACCGTGAGCTCGTTGTCGAGATTGTCCTGCTGCGGCACAACCCCAAGCCGCGCCCGGACCTTCGGACCATCGACATCCGGATCCATCCCCAGGACACTCAGCTTGCCGCCCGACCGCGGAGAAACACACGCGATCATGCGCATCGTCGACGACTTGCCGGCCCCATTAGGCCCCAGGAACCCGAAGGCCTCGCCGCGGCGCACCTCAAGATCGATGCCCCCGACCGCCTCGAAGTCCCCGAACCTTTTGGTCAGCCCTTCAGCCAGGACCAGAGGATCAACAGCCACGCCCGGCACCATAACGGGCGCCACCGACAAAAGCCGCTGGTTTTCGCGGTGGTGGTTCCCCCGATGTCCCGTTGGTTGCATGTGACGCAACCAACGGGACATTGGGGAACAGGAAACCTCAGAGGTTCGGGAACCAGAGGTCGATCTCGCGCTTGGCTGAGTCGGGGGAGTCCGAGCCGTGCACGAGGTTGTACTGGACCTCGGTGCCGAAGTCGCCGCGGATGCTGCCCGGGACGGCCTTCTCGACCGGGTCGGTGCCGCCAGCGAGCTGGCGGAAGGCAGCGATGGCGCGGACGCCCTCGACGACGATGGCGACGACGGGACCGCCGGTGATGAACTCGACGAGCGAGCCGAAGAAGGGCCGCTCTGCGTGTTCGGCGTAGTGCTGTTCGGCCAGCTCACGCGAGACGTGCTTCAGTTCCAACGCGACCAGGGACAGGCCCTTGCGCTCGATGCGGGAGATGACCTCGCCGACCAGGCCGCGGCTCACACCGTCGGGCTTGACCAGGACAAGAGTGCGCTCGCTCACGGCGGTCCGTACTCCTTCGTAGGGAATGGCAAATACGGCAAGAGACTAACGGGACCGCTCAGGCTCCAATGTCTTGGACCACAGCGAAGTGCCGTGGCCGTCGCGCAGCCACACGGTCAACGAGCCGGAACGCCCGTCCACGGAGACCTCACCGAAATGCTGGAAACCCAGCAGTGGTGACGTGTTCGCGGCCGGTGGGGCGTGCACGAACTCCGCGGACGGACCGAAAGTCGGGTCCAGCACGTTCGGGCCGAACGCGCCTGCGTGCAGTGGCCCGGACACGAATTCCCAGAAAGGGTCGAAGTCGCCCACCGCTGCCCGGGTCGGTGAGTAGTGGTGGGCAGCCGTGTAGTGCACGTCCGCCGTCAGCCATACGACGTTGCGCACCCGACGCCGGGACAGCTCGCGAAGCACCCACGCGATTTCGTGCTCACGGCCGCTGGGCGCGCCGGGCAGGCTGTTGGCGACGCCTTCGATGTCGTTGCCGTCCGGCACGATCAGGCCGATCGGCAGGTCCGCGGCGATGATCTTCCAGGTGGCTGTCGAGCGCGCCAGGGAGTCCACCAGCCATCGCGCCTGCTTGGCGCCCAGGATCCGGCCGATGCCGTCCTTGGGTGAGGTGTTCGCGTCCTTGTAGGTCCGCATGTCGAGTACGAACAGGTCGACCCGGCGGCCGAAGGAGAAGCTTCGGTAGACCCGGCCGTCGACGGCCCGCGCGGGGTCGACGGGCTGCCATTCGTGGAACGCCTGGAACGCACGCTGGGCGAGCACGTCGACACGCTTCTCGGTGTACTGCGGCAGGTCGAGGATCTCGCCCGGGTACCAGTTGTTGATCACCTCGTGGTCGTCCCACTGCACGATCGAAGGCACCGACGCGGCCAGCGAACGGACGTTGGCGTCCAGCAGGTTGTACGCGAACTGCCCGCGGTACTCCGCGAGCGTCTCGGCGACCTTGCTTTTCTCCGCGGTCACGATGTTGCGCCAGATGCGCCCGTCGGGCAGCGTCACGGTTTCCGAAAGCGGCCCGTCGGCGTACACGGTGTCGCCACTGTGCAGGAAGAAGTCCGGTTTACGAGCCGCGATGGCCGCGAATCCGGTCATCCCGCCCATATCCGGGTTGATGCCCCAGCCCTGGCCGGCCACGTCGCCGGACCACGCGAACCGGACATCCGAATAACCAAGAGGCGCGGTACGGAAGCTGCCGGTCAACGGCTCGCTGGTGGTACGACCGTCCAGGTCCTCAGCGCGTACGCGGTAGTAGGTCTCACAATCGGGAGCCAGGCCACACACACGCAGCTTGCCGGTGCCGTCCGTAGCGGGAGTCAGCACAGGGCCGCGGAGTCGCCGCGCGTGACGGAACGAAGGGTCGGAAGAGACCTCGACGAGCATCCGCGATGGACGGTCGGCCCTTGTCCACACAAGCGCGCCGTCTGTGGTGACGTCGCCTGTCTGCACACCGTGGGTGAGCACAGGACGGTCTCGGCGCAGAACGTTGGCGCCAGCAGGCATAGCGCCTGCGACAAGCGCACCGGCACCCAGCGCGCCGGCTCGCAGCAGTGTTCGTCTGTTCGGGGACATGACTGGCGTTCTACCCCGGCGACACGAACACAGCTTTGCGACCGGGTTAACGCTCCTGCTGGCTGGGAAGCCGACCTTCCGCCATGCGTTTGGCCACGTCATGCCGCAGCCAGAACAGGTACGTCCACACCAGACCGAAGATCGCCCCGAGCACACCGAGCTCGACGAACGCCAACACGCCCGCCAGCAGCGCGACCTGCAAGGCGATCACCAGCCACATGCTCCACTTGTGCCGCAGCAGCCCGCAGGCGGCGATCAGGCCGACGATGATCACACCGACGAGCAGCCCTTTCCAGGACCCCAGACCGCCTTCGGTCCTGTGCACCACGAGCAGCGAAAGCGCGACGACGATCGCCTCGATCAGCAGGGTCCCGGCCATCACACCGCGGAAGCCCTTCATCGGATCGGTCATGCGGGCACCTTCCCGAACAGTGTGCGGGCCTCGCCCGCGGTGACGACGGACCCGGTGACCACGATTCCGCCGCCGGCCAGGGGTTCGTTCGCTTCGCCTGCCTCTTCCACGAGCCGCACCGCGGTTTCGATGGCCGAGTCGAGCCGGGGCTCCACCACGATCCGCTCGTCGCCGAAGATGTCCTGCGCGATGCTCGCCAGCTCCTCCACGTCCATCGCGCGTGGCGAGGTGTTGCGGGTCAGGATGATCTCGGTGGACACCGGTTCGAGGGCCTCCAGGATGCCCTTGGCGTCCTTGTCGGCCATCATCCCGACGACCGGGATCAGGCGCCGGAACGCGAATTCCTCCTCCAGTGCGGCGGCCAACGCGCTCGCGCCATGGGGATTGTGCGCGGCGTCGATGAAAACGCTTGGCGCGGACCGCATCCGCTCGAGCCGGCCGGGTACGACAACCGAGGCGAAGCCCTCCCGGACCGCCTCGATGTCGAGCTGGCGGTCGGCGCCCGCGCCGAAGAAGGCCTCGACGGCCGCCAGCGCGCGGACGGCGTTGTCAGCCTGGTGAGCACCGTGCAGCGGCAGGAAGATCTCGTCGTACACGCCGCCAAGCCCTTGCAGCGTGAGAACTTGGCCGCCGACCGCGACGTTGCGCTCCAGGACCGTGAACTCCGAGCCCTGCCGGGCCACAATGGCGTCCACTTCGGCCACGCGCTCGAGGATGACCTGCATCACCTCGGGTCGCTGCTCGGCGACCAGCGCGATCGACTCCGGCTTGATGATCCCGGCCTTCTCCCGGGCGATCCCGGTGATGTCGGAACCCAGGTAGTCGACGTGGTCGATGGCGACCGGGCCGACCACCGCGATCTCCGCGTTCACCACGTTGGTGGCGTCCCAGCCGCCACCGAGGCCGACCTCGACCACCGCGGCCTCGACCGGGGCCTCGGCGAACGCCGCGTACCCCATCCCGGCGAGCACCTCGAACTTGGTCATCCGGATGTCGTTCGCGTTGTCCACCATGGACACGTACGGCGCGATCTCCTGATAGGTCTGCACGTAGCGCTCAGCGCTGATCGGCGCGCCGTCCAGTGCGATGCGCTCGGTCACCAGCTGCAGGTGCGGGCTGGTGAACCGGCCGACCCGCAGGCCGATCCTGGTCAGCAGCGCGTCGATCATGCGGGTGGTGGAGGTCTTGCCGTTCGTGCCGGTCACGTGCAGGACCGGGAAGGAGTTCTGGGGGTTGCCCAGCACGTCCATCAGGGCCCGGATGCGATCGAGCGACGGCGCGATCTGGGTCTCCGGCCAGCGGGTGTCCAGCTCGGCCTCGACTTCGCGGAGAGCCTGCAACGCATCGGGATCGGTCACGCCAACCGAGTCTAGTCACCCGAGAACCGGCAGCTCCGGGGACACGAACACGCGGTACCGGGAGTCGACCGCGTGCACCATGCACCCGGGCTGGGCGGCGGCCCATTCGGGTCCGTCGGCGCCCATCGCGAAGGCCGCGGTCGCCGTCGCGTCCGCCGTGGTCAGGTCGGCCGCGTAGACGGTCATGCTGAGCAGGCCGAGCGCGGGCAGACCGGTCCGGCCGTCGATGATGTGGTGACCACGCTCATACGCCGCTGAGGTGGCGACTGCGCCGTCGCGGACCCCGAGCACAGCCGTGAGCTGCGTGCCGTTGTCGGGGTGACGGATGCCAACCCGCCACGGTTGCCCGTCAGTCGGTTCACCGGCCGTCACCACGTCACCGCCCGCGTTGATGCAGAACCGCCGCAGCCCCATCTCCCGCAGCATCGAGGAGGCTCGTTGCACGGCCCAGCCCTTCACGATCGCGTTCGGGTCGAGATGACGGCCCGGCAGCCGCGCTTTGAACGCGCCGCCGGACCGTTGCTCGTACGTCTCGCACAGCGAGAGGACGTGCCGGAGGTCGCCGCTGATCTCGTTGGCACGCAGCTCACCGCGGCCGAGCCTGGTGACCTCGCTGTCCTCCCGGAACGGGCTGAACCGCAGGTCGACCTCGTGCAGCCACTGGAACACCTGCTCGGCGTGGCGGAGTTCGCCGTCCCGGATGTCGACCGAGATCGGCAGCCCCATCAGCTGCCGCACGACTGCCATCAGGCGCCCTTCGCGTCGATCGCGGCCTGCAGGGAGGCGATGTAGGACTCGCTGGTCTGGGTCGCGCCGGACACCGTGTCCACAGTCGCGCTCTGCGCCTGCAGGGTTTCCTGCACCAGCTTCGGACCGGCCATTTTGGACGGACCGGTGTTGGGCAGCTGCAGGAACGTCACGTTGCTGATCTGGTTGCCGGTGAACGTGACCTGCACCTGCACGGTGCCGTGGCTGTTTCGTTCCGCGGAGCCGGCGACGGTCTTGGTCTCGGCCGTCGTCGTACCGGCGCTGGAAGACGTACTGGTCTGGGGCAGGCTCGGGATCGTGGTCGGCGAGGGCAGCGCGACCGGCTCCGAGGAGACGCTCGGCTGGTACTGCCACACCAGCACGAAACCGGCGGCGCTCAGCAGGATGGCGGGAATCGCCTTACGCATCAAGAAATCCTCTCAACTCGCCAGGCTGAAACGCTCGGCGTGGATCTGATCACGGGCAACGCCCAGTTCTCGCAGGCCTTTGACAACGACGTCGGTCATCGGCGGCGGGCCGCAGACGAAGACGTCCCGGTCCCACACATCACGGACAAGCCCGGCCAGGTTCTGCGCACCTAGCAGCGGACTGCCGTTCTCATCCACCGCGTTCGCGGGCCCGGCCAGCACATGCAGCAACGCGCCACGCGAACGTGCCAGCTCGGCCAACTCGTGTAGAAGAACAGCGTCATCTTGTTTGTTGACACGGTAAATCACCACGACGTGGCCACGGATGTCCTCAAGCAGAGCGCGGATCGGGGTGATGCCGACGCCTCCAGCGATCAACAACGCGTTCTGCTTGCGTTGGTGCATCGTGGTGAACGCGCCGTACGGCCCCTCGGCGAACACACGCGTACCAGGCTTGATGTCACGCAAGGAAGCACTGCCATCGCCAAGCGCTTTTGCCGTGAGCCGCAACGACTTCCCGTCCGGCGCGGCCGACAGGGAGAACGGGTTCGCCGCCCACCACCGGCCCTTGGTGAGAAACCGCCAGATGAAGAACTGCCCTGCCTTGGCGGGCAACTGATCCAGCTTGCAGCCGGTGATGTACACCGACACGACGTTCGGCGACTCGGGCACGACCGCGGTGACCCGCAACTGGTGCCGGAAGTTACGCCACAGCGGCAGGATTACACGGCCAAGCAGCACCGCGCCCAGCGCCACGCCCCACAACGTCCACCAGTAGGCGCGGGCGAAGTCGGAGCCCACGAACGACGCCCCGACCGCGATCTCGTGCGTGAACGCCAAGACCACCGCGAGATAGGTGTACAGGTGGATGAAGTGCCAGGTCTCGTAAGCAAGCCGGCGCCGTGCGAACCGCGCTGACGCCACGCCCACGAACAGGATCAGCGCGAAGGCGGCGATCGCGCGCAGGATCCCCTCGGTGGTCTCGGCAAGCGTGACCAGTTCGGCCACCGGGCCGGTGCCCGACAGGCCGGCGTAGCCGAAGACCACGAACACCACGTGCCCCAGCAACATCCACAGCAGACCGAACCCGGTCCAGCGGTGCAGGCTGGTCAGCCGGTCCATCCCGAGTCTGCGGTCCAGCCAGGGCAGCCGGGCGACCAGCAACAGCTGGAACGCCATCAGCAGCGCCGCGTACAGCCCCATCAGCCGCGCGATCGTGATCAACGGGTCCGCCGACGGGCCGGCATCGGCGAACAACGCCGTCACGATGCCGACGTTGGCGCCCAGTACGACGTACAGGCCGGCGCGTGCCAGTACCCGCGGCCGTGTGAGTTGCAGGGTCGTCATGTCAACGAGCCTGTAGACCGAACCTGTGCCGTTCCTGTCACCAACCTGTCGAGTTTCTATCGGCAGCCCGCCCGCCTCGCTCCTCGCGCGCGTGTGACGCACCATGAGGATGTGAACAAGAAAAGCCCGGTGCGGCTGCTCGTTGTGGACGACGAGCCGCACATCGCCGACCTGGTCGCGACGGTCGCCCGGTACGAAGGCTGGCACGCGGTCACGGCCGGGACCGGCGAGGAGGCGCTGCGCCAGGCGAGCAGTTTCAGCCCGGACATCGTGGTGCTGGACCTGATGCTGCCGGACGTGGACGGGTTCACGGTGCTCGACGGCCTGCGGGCGACGGGTGCGATGGTGCCGGTGGTGTTCCTCACCGCGAAGGACGGCACCGCGGACCGCATCGCCGGACTGACCCGTGGCGGTGACGACTACCTGGTCAAGCCGTTCTCGGTGGAGGAGTTGATGGCCCGGCTGCGTGCCGTGCTGCGCCGCAGCAACGGGCCCGCGTGGAAACGGTCTGTGCTCGAAGTCTCGGACCTGACGATGGACGAGGACACTCGCGAAGTCCGTCGCGCCGACGAGCTGATCAGCCTGACACCGACCGAGTTCGAGCTGTTGCGCTACCTGATGCGCCGCTCCCCCGCGGTGCTGACCAAGGCACAGATCCTGGACCACGTCTGGGAGTACGACTTCGGCGGCCGATCCAATGTGGTCGAATTGGTCGTGTCACATTTGCGCCGCAAGATCGACGACGGGCGTGAACCGTTGATCCACACCGTCCGCGGCGTGGGCTACGTCGTGCGGCGGCCACAAGGATGAATCGCTGGCAGCGCACCCCACTCGGCACCCGCCTGGCCCTCGCGCTGGGCGTTTTGTCGTTGGTGGTGTTCGGGATCGTCGGGACCGTGCTGGTCACCAGTACCCGCGACTTCCTGGAGCGCCAGCTCAACCAGCAGATCACCAAGACCCAGTACGACCAGGCGATGTATCTCAACAAGCAGATATCCGCCTACCAGTCCAAGTGGAAGGCGCCGCAGGACTGGAAACAGATCACCTACGACCCGGCGACCGGCACCGTCTCACCGATCCCGGGCAACCCGCTGCCCTCAGAGGACGGCGTCGAGGACCTCACCCGCCTGGCCAAGGACATGGCCGGCAAGCCGGAGGAATACCGGACGATCTCCATCCACGGCGAGGGCACGTTCCAGGCAAGGGCCTGCCAGATCGAGATCGGCAACCAGCAGGTGGTTCTGATCAGCGCGGCCCCGCTGGGCGATCTCAACAGCACGATGCGGTGGCTGCTGATCGTGTCGATCTCGGCGTTCGGTGCCGCGTTGGTCGTGCTGGTGGTCGCCGGCCGGCTGGTGCTGCGCCGGGGTCTCCGCCCACTCAGCGACATGGCCCACACAGCGCACGACATCGCGTCGCACGACCTCACCGACTCCAGCAACCTCCCGGTCCGCGCCGACGGCAAGGGCGGAGGACCTGAGGTCGAGGAGCTTCGCACAGCGCTCAACGTGATGCTCGACCATATCGACTCCTCACTGGCCGCCAGGACCGCTGCCGAGCAACGGCTACGCCGCTTCATCGCTGACGCGTCGCACGAGTTGCGTACGCCGCTGACGTCGATCCGTGGCTACGCGGACCTGTTCCGGTACGCGGCCGCCAACGAGCCCGCGGAACGCGAGGCGCATCTAGCCAAGATCCGCGAGGAGACCGAGCGGATGAGCGTACTCGTCGACGACCTGTTGCTGCTGGCCCGGCTCGACTCGGAGACCCCGCTGCGACTGGAGGAGATCGACCTGGTCGACGTAGCCTCGGCGGCCGCGCAAGCGTTTGTCGCGGCCCATCCGCAGTACCCATTGGACTTCGAGGCGCCCAGCCGCGTCATCGTGCACGGCGATCCCATGCGGTTGCGGCAGGTACTGGACAACCTGCTCACCAACATCGCCCGGCACACCCCGCGAGGGACTTCCGTCCAGCTGGAGGTCACGGGCGGCGCGGTCATGATCGTCACCGACACCGGCCCGGGTATCCCGCCCGAGCACCAGGCCCGGATCTTCGACCGGTTCTACCGGATCGACGACTCGCGCAGCCGCAACATCGGCGGCACCGGCCTGGGCCTGTCGATCGTGCACTCGATCATCACCGCGCACGGCGGGACGGTGAACCTGTCCAGTCAGCCCGGCCGGACGACCTTCATCATCTCGCTGAACCCGGAATCAGAGCGCGCGCAGCCAGTCCATCGCGACCGGACAGGCGCGGAGCACCGAGACGTGACCGTCCCTGGGCCGCAGCCAGAGCTCTGACATCGAGCAGTGGCGGGTGAGCCAGTCACCGTGGGACGGCGGGATCACTCGGTCCTCGCCGCCCTGCACAACCAGGACTGGGGCTTCGACCTGCGCGAGGTCGAAGCCCCAGGGCTTGGCGAACGCGACGTCGTCGTCGATGCTGCCCTCGGGCCCGGCCTGCGTCGCGCGGACCGCGTCATCGCCTACCGAGGACCAGTCACTTTGCAAGGCAGCCCAGTCGGTCGCGGTGAAACTCTCGGGCTTGAACTCTTCCGTCTCGGCGAACCGTGTCCGCGCCTCGACGCCCTCAGCGGCTGCACGAAGACCACTGTCGTCGAACATACCCGCGTACCAGTCGTAGCTGTCGTTGAACGGCGCGACGCTTGCCAAGGTCACCATGCTCGTCACACGTTCAGGCAACAGCGCGGCACAAGCGAGCGCGTGCGGTCCGCCGCCGGAATAACCCATCGTCGCGAACTGCTCGATGCCCAGCTCGTCCATGATCTGCCGGACGTCATCGGCGGCAGAGGTCACGTCCCGGCCGCGATATGGGCTCGACTCGCCATAGCTGGGCCGCGCATACGTCACCAGCCGGATGCCGCGCTCCTGAGCTGCTTCGACCAACGGCGTGTACAGGATCCCGGTGTGCGGCGAGCCTTGGTGCCAGAGCACCGTCAGCCCGCCGCCACCAGTGTCATTGACCTGGAGCAGACGGCCGTCCGCCAGCGTGACATCCATCATGCACTCGGCAAGGCGCCGATCCGGGCGTTGATCCGGTCGATATCCGCCAGGGCCGCGTCCCGCCGGACCTTGATCTTGTCGACCACGTCCGCCGGGGCCTTCTCGGTGAACTTCGGGTTGCCGAGCTTGCCCTCGCACTGCGCGAGTTCCTTCTGCGCCGCGGCGAGGTTCTTGGCCAGGCGCTTGCGCTCGGCCTCGACGTCCACCGCGCCCGAAAGGTCCAGTTCGACCATGACGTGCGAGCCGGCCAGCGACACCTCCAGCGAGGCACTCGCCGAGAACGACTCGTCCGGCTCGGTCAGCCGGGCCAGGGTGGCGACCGCACCGGAGTGCGCCGACAGTCCCGCCGAGTCCACACCGGACAGCCGGGCGCTGACCTTCTGGCCCGGCTTGAGGCCCTGTCCGTCCCGGAACCGGCGGATCTCGGTGATGAGCTTCTGCACGTCCTCGATGCGCTGCGCCGCGCCCGTGTCCACGGCCGAACCGGTCGCCGTCGGCCAGTCGGTGATCACCAGCGACTCACCGCCGGTCAACGCCTTCCACAGCTCCTCGGTGACGAACGGCGTCACCGGGTGCAGCAGGCGCAGCACGACGTCGAGCACATGGCCGAGCACCGCGCGGGTGGCGTCCCCACGGCCCTCGGCGATCTGCACCTTGGCCAACTCCAGGTACCAGTCGCAGAACTCGTCCCAGGTGAAGTGGTACAGCGCGTCGCACAGCTTGGCGAACTGGAACGACTCGAACAGGCCGTCCACTTCGGACACGAGTGCGTCGGCGCGGTCGAGGATCCAGCGGTCGGCGTCGGTCAGTTCGGCGCGCGGCGGCACCGGCAGCGCGGTCGTGGCACCGTTCATCAGCGCGAACCGGCTGGCATTCCACAGCTTCGTGACGAAGCTACGCGAGCCGGAGGCCCATTCCTCGGCCAAAGCCATGTCGTTGCCCGGGTTCGCGCCACGGGCCAGGGTGAACCGCAGCGCGTCGGCGCCGTAGCGCTCCAGCCACACGATCGGGTCGATCACGTTGCCGCGGGACTTGGACATCTTCTTGCCGAACTGGTCCCGGATCAGGCCGTGCAGGTACACGTGGTCGAACGGCTGGACGCCGTCCATCGCGTACAGGCCGAACATCATCATCCGGGCGACCCAGAAGAACAGGATGTCGTAGCCGGTGGACAGCACGCTGGTCGGATAGAACTTCTTCAGATCAGCGGTGTTCTCCGGCCAACCCAGCGTGGAGATCGGCCACAGGCCCGAGGAGAACCACGTGTCGAGCACGTCCGGGTCCTGCGTCCAGCCCTCGCCGGCCGGCGGCTGCTCGTCCGGGCCGACGCACACGATCTCGCCGTCGGGGCCGTAGTAGACCGGAATCCGGTGCCCCCACCACAGCTGGCGGGAGATGGTCCAGTCGTGCATGTTGTCGACCCAGTCGAAGTAGCGCTTGGCCAGCTCCGGCGGGTGGATCTTGGTGCGGCCGTCGCGCACGGCGTCGCCCGCGGCCCGTGCGAGCGGCTCGACCTTCACCCACCACTGCATCGACAAGCGCGGCTCCACGACCGTGTCGCAACGCGAGCAGTGCCCGACCGCGTGCAGGTACGGGCGCTTCTCCGCCACGATCCGGCCCTGCTCACGCAGCGCGGCCACCACGGCGGGCCGGGCCTCGAACCGGTCGAGACCCTCGAACGGGCCCTTCACCGTGATCACGGCGAGCTCGTTCATCATCGTGATGTTCGGCAGGTTGTGCCGCTGGCCGATCTCGAAGTCGTTCGGGTCGTGCGCGGGCGTCACCTTGACCGCGCCGGTGCCGAACTCCAGGTCGACGTGCTCGTCGGCCACGACCGGGATCGTCCGGCCGGTCAGCGGCAGCTGGATCTCCTTACCGACCAGGTGCTTGTAGCGCTCGTCGTCCGGGTGCACGGCCACGGCGGTGTCGCCGAGCATGGTCTCCGCGCGCGTGGTCGCCACGACGATCGAGCTGTCGCCGTCGCCATAACAGATCGAGACGAGCTCGCCCTCGTCCTCGGAGTGCTCCACCTCGATGTCCGACAGCGCCGTGCGGCACCGCGGGCACCAGTTGATGATCCGCTCGGCGCGGTAGATCAGGCCGTCGTCGTAGAGCTTCTTGAAGACCGTCTGCACCGCCTTGGACAGGCCCTCGTCCATGGTGAAGCGCTCACGGCTCCAGTCGACGCCGTCACCCAGGCGGCGCATCTGACCGAGGATCCGGCCGCCGTACTCGTCCTTCCACTCCCAGACGCGCGAGACGAACTCATCGCGGCCCAGGTCGTGCCGGGAAAGGCCTTCTTTCTCGGCCAGGGCACGCTCCACCACGTTCTGGGTCGCGATACCGGCGTGGTCCATACCGGGCAGCCAGAGCACCTCGTAGCCCTGCATCCGGCGGCGCCTGGTCAGCGCGTCCATCACGGTGTGGTTGAGCGCATGGCCCATGTGCAGGTCGCCCGTGACGTTCGGCGGCGGCAGCACAATCGTGAACGGCGGCTTGTCCGAGGAGGCGTCGGCCTGGAAGTAGCCTGCCTCTACCCAGCGCCGGTACAGCCGTCCCTCTACCGCTTCCGGCTGGAATGCGGCCGGAAGATCAACGGTGGGCTGGGGGGTGGCTGTCTCTGTCACGGTTACAGAGTTTACGAACTACGCCGGAGCGCTTTCACCCGCATTACCTACTCATACGATCGGGTGTAATCCGGAAAGGCATCGCACCCAATCACCACGCATTGTGACTCAGCGCACCCGGCACACTACGCGTAACCACTGGTTTTACGCAACGTGGTCAGGCTAGGCTCGGCCGGTCCGGTGTGGAACGACACCACGGGGCTGCCGGGCTCGCCGATCACGCGCGCGAGGGAGACATGCCCGAGGACCCAGTGAACGATACAGCCACTTCGCCACGCTCGTTCCTCAAGCGCTATCGCGCCAAGGTCGCCACGCTCGGCGTGGGCGTCGCGGTCGTGGCCGGAGTCGTGACGTTCAACGAGGTACGCGGTACCGCCGAACCAAGGACTGTCGACGTTACTGCGGCGGCGCCGACGGTTCAAGTAGACCTCACCCGGCCGTTCACCGGCACACCCGCCGCGGACTGGCCGGACGGCGAGACGGGAATCGTCGCCCCGCAGGCCACGGCCATCGGCCCGTTCAGCGCCCAGCAGGTCGGCGACGCGCTCACCAAGGTGCGCCAGGCGGTCATCACCTCCCGGCTGGACCGGGACGTGCTCGAGAAGCACGACATCGAGCGCTACGTGTCGCTGCTGGCCAAGGACTCGCAGAAGAGCGTCCGGCCGCTGTTCAGCAAGGACCCGAGCGAAGCGCACGTGTACGCCACACGGCTCGCCGACGGCTTCACATTGCTGCCCGCGGCACCGAAGGTGCACGGCAAGATGTGGGTCGAGCAGGGCACGCGGCCAGGCGAACTGGTGGTACGCACCAACTACGTGTTCGCGTACGCGTTCAACTACGACTCTCCCGACAAGCTCGCCGACGCGATGGACATCATCGTGGTCGACCGGTGGGACGTGGACTACTCGGTGCTGACCGGCAAGTACACGCCGAGCAGCCAGGGACTCTGGCCCAGCAGGCTGCAGGGATTCACGTACTCGATGGGGTGCGAGGCGTTGCGCGCCGGTTTCCTGGCGCCCGCGTACAGCGAGCGTCGCGCGAACGCCGCGTCGAGCACGCCGAGCAACCGCGGTGCGTACTTCGATCCGAGCAGCGAACTGCCCGCCAGCAGCACATGTGACTGAGTTCCGTCATCCCTGAGGCGGACCCGCGCGGCCCGCCTCCCTCTGCAGACAGAGAAGCAAGATCTGTCTGCAGGCAGACGTTTTCCGTCCCCGGATCCGGGACCGTTGGACGCGTGAATCCACCGCCAGCAGTCCAGGCCACCGATCTGTCCAAAGTGTACGGATCGGGCGATGCCAAGGTCGTCGCACTCGACCACGTCACTGTCCAGCTCCCGCCACAGCGGTTCACCGCGATCATGGGGCCGTCCGGCTCCGGCAAGTCCACGCTCATGCACTGCCTCGCCGGGCTCGACCGGCCGACCACGGGCACAGTGCTGCTCGGCGGCACTGAGACGTCGTCGTTGTCCGACGCGAAGCTGACGGCGTCAAGGCGTGACCGTGTCGGATTCGTGTTCCAGGCATTCAACCTGCTGCCGACGCTGACCGCGTGGGAGAACATCGTTCTGCCGCTGGACCTGGCCGGTCGGCGGCCGGACCAGGCGTTCGCCGACGCGATCATCGACGGCATCGGCCTGCGGCACCGCCTCGGGCACCGGCCCAGCCAGCTGTCGGGCGGACAGCAGCAGCGCGTGGCGTGTGCCCGCGCGCTGATCACCCAGCCTGAGGTGGTCTTCGCCGACGAGCCGACCGGCGCGCTGGATTCGCGGTCGTCTGCCGATGTGCTCGGGTTTCTCCGGCGCAGTGTCGACGAATTAGGCCAGACCGTCGTGATGGTGACGCATGAGCCGACAGCGGCCGCGTATGCCGACCGCGTGTTGTACTTCGCCGATGGCCGTGTGGTCGGCGAACTGACCGAGCCGACCGCCGACGGCGTGTTGGACCAGATGAAGCACCTCGAGAAAGTGACTGCCTGATGCTTCGCGCAATGTTGCGGGATCTGCGCGCACACAAAGGCCGGATCGCGATGACGCTCGTCGCGATCGTGCTCGGCGTCGGGTTCGTGGTGGCCACGTGGGTGGTCTCGGACTCGACCGCCAAGAGCCTGGCCGGAGCGGACCTGCGCGACGATGTCGGTGTGTCCGTCCAGATCGCCGACCGCGGTCCCGAGCTGACACCGGCGGACCTCGATCGGTTGGGGCGCATCCCGGGGGTGGCAAACGCTTCCGGCGTGGTGTTCGGCCACGCGGGGCTGATCGGATCGGACGGCAAGCTGATCTCGTCCCGGCCCGACCAGGCCGGCACCGGCTGGGATTCCTCAGCCCGGTTCGATCTGGTGGACGGCCGCGCGCCGGTGCCGGGCGAGGTGGCGCTGGGCGAGCAGCAGGCCCGGCAGGCCGGGCGCCAGGTCGGCGACAAGACCCGGGTCCTGCTCGCCGACGGGCGATCGCTGGAGGCCACCGTGGCCGGTGAGTTCGTGTACCGGCCGTTCGACGAGCCGTCGCCGGGTGTGGCGTTCGGCGATCCGGGTGTGCTCGGCGATCGCTTCACGCGGGTCGAGCTGACCGCGAAACCCGGGGCGAACGTCGACGCGATCGCGTCCGCAGCACGTGGCCTGGTCGATCCCGCGTTGCGGAAGGTCGCCACTGGGCCGCAGCTCGTCGCAGAGGCACAGACACGCGCCGACGCCTCGGCCCAGTCCGTCCGGGAATCGCTGCTCGGCTTCGTGGCCGTGGCGTTGCTCGCGGGGATATTCGTCATCGCCAACACGTTCTCGATGCTCGTGACGCAGCGGACGCGGCAGCTGGCATTGCTGCGGGCCGTCGGGGCCAGTCGCCGCCAGGTTCGCCGCGCGGTGCTGATCGAGGCCGGGGTGCTCGGCTTGATCGGGGCAACCTTGGGGATCGCGCTCGGGATAGGGATCTGTCTGCTCGGTTTGTGGCTCATGCGGCCCGAGGGCCAGCCCACCTCGTTCTCCGTGTCCCCCACAAGCATTCTTGTCGGGTACGCAGTCGGCGTGGTGGTCACCATGGTCGCCGCGTACAGCTCCGCGCGCCGGGCCGCTGCCGTGTCACCGATGGCCGCGCTCCGCACGGATGCTTCGTTCGAACGCCGGTCTCTTGTCACACGGACGGTCCTTGGCCTGACATTGTTGGCCGGTGGCGTCCTCGCGGTCGTCCTGACGCTGGCCAATAACCTGTCCACAACGGAGCGGCTTGTCGCCATGGGTGGCGGCATCGTTGCCTGGATCGGTGTTCTGTTGCTCGCGCCAGTACTCGCGGACCTCGTCCTGCGCCCGGCGGGGCGGCTGCTCAGCCGCTGGGGCGGGGCTGCGATGCGTCTGGGGGTTCGCAACTCCATCCGCGACTCCCGGCGTACCGCAGCCACAACATCAGCCTTGATGGTCGGTCTCGCGTTGGTGTGCGCGTTCGCCACACTCGGCGAATCGACCGTCTCCATGCTCAGTTCGGCAATCCGCGGCATCATTCCGGCGTCGGCGACGGTAGTCGAGTCACCGACGAGTGGAACCCCGCTCGGCACAGACGTCCTGGACAAGGTGCGGGCATTGCCGGGGGTCGGCAACGCTTCCGCCGATCGGTACGGGTCCGTCAAGGTCACCCACAACGGCTCGACCTCGTCGACCAGCCTCTCGGCGATCGAACCCGACGGCGTGATCAAGCCAGAAGTCATCTCGGGCACCGCGGATGTGCGCCAGGGCGCTGTCGTGGGCGAGAACGAGGCGGCCATGATCGGGGTAGGTATCGGCGACCAGGTCACCCTGCAACTGGACCCCGTCTCCTCAGTCACCACAACAGTTGTCGGACTGCACCGGGGAACCGAGGGCAGGCCACTGTTCTACATCGACGTGGCCGCCATTCCCGCCAAGTACCGCGACACTCGCGTAACCACCGTCTACGCCACCGGCCCTGATGCCTCTGCGGTCCGTTCCAGCATCGAAGCGGCCTTCGCCGACCGGCCGGACGTCATCGTGACCGACCGCGAGGGCGTCATCGAGTCGGCCACAACCAGCTTCCAGCTCATCCTTACCCTGATGTACGCCTTATTCGGCGCCGCCATCGTGATCGCGGCCTTCGGTGTGGTCAACACCCTCGCCCTGTCGGTGATGGAACGAACCCGCGAGATCGGCGTCCTGCGCGCCGTCGGCGCCGGCAGACCCTTGATCCGCCGCGCCATCCGCCTGGAAAGCGTCGTCATCTGCACCTACGGCGGCCTACTCGGCATCCTCGTCGGCATAGCCTTCGGCGCCGTCATGCAACACGCCATGTTCGGCCAGTCCCTCTGGGAGATCTCCGTGCCCTACCCAGTCATCGCCACGGCCCTCATCGGCATGCTCATCGTCGGCGTCCTCGCCGCCCTCTGGCCCGCCCGCCGCGCCTCCCGCATCAACATCCTCACCGCAATCGCCACATCATGATCCTGGAACATGCGCAGAGCCCGCAGCACCATCGCATGCGATTGTGCGATCCTGCCGCAGGTTCGGCTCAGCTGGGACGCTGGCGGCGGTCGACGTGACCGAGGTCGCGGTCAGGTGCGATGCGATCGCGGACCAACTGCTTGAGAGCCGACAGGTCCGGGAAGCCGTCCTGCTGCTTGCGCGACCAGATGGTTTCACCGTCGAGCCGGATGTCGAACACGCCGCCGGTACCCGGGATCAGTGCGACCTCACCGAGTTCGGTGGTGAATGTGGTCAGCAGTTCCTGGGCGGTCCACCCGGCACGGAGCAGCCATCGGCATTGCGTGCAGTACTCGATCTCCAGGCGCGGCTCTCTCGTCATGTGGATCAGTATCGCTGTATTGGCACAGTCCCTCAGGTCCGCAGATAGGAGGCGCCGTTGAGATCCAGTACGGCCCCGGAGGCCCATTGCGCGGCCGGCGAGGCGAGGTAGACCACAGCCGCCGCGACCTCCTCTGGCTTGGCGACCCGCCCGAACGGGCTCTGGGCCAGGACTTCGTCGGTCACCATGTCGGAGACCCGGTCGGTCTCGACAAAGCCTGGCGCCACTGATGCCACCGAGATTCCGTACGGCGCTAGGGAAACAGCCAGGGACTGGCCGAGCGAGTGCAACGCCGCCTTGCTCGCGCCGTACGCGGGCATGCCGGGCTCGCCACGGAACGCCCCTCGCGAGCCGACGTTGACAACCCGGCCGGAGCCTCGCTGCATCATGTGCTGCGCAACGCAGTAGGACATGTTGGCGGCGCCGAAGACGTTGACTTCGAAGGTCCGGCGCCAGAGCGACTGCCAGTCCTCATAGGACTTCTCCGGCAGCGAGCCCAGCTCGACCAGCCCGGCGTTGTTCACCAGGACATCGATGGCGCCAAGGGTTTCGATCGCCGAGGAGACAGCTGAGGCGATCGCGGCCGGATCAGCGAGATCAGCATCCGAGGAGGACAACGCGACCACATTGTCACCGAGCTCACGGAAGGCCGAGGCGATGGCCGCACCGATCCCGCGTGAGCCACCGGTGACCAGAACACCACGGCTCACTTGGCGAACACCTGCGACTCGTCCTTGAAAGCCTTGAACTCCAGGGCATTTCCGGCCGGATCCCGGAAGAACATCGTCCACTGCTCGCCCGGCTCACCTTCGAACCGCAGGTAGGGCTCGATCACGAACTCTGTCCCGGCTGCCCGCAGCCGGTCGGCCAGGACGTGGAACTCCGGAATCGGCAGGATCAGACCGAAGTGCGGCACGGGCACGTCGTGACCGTCGACCGGGTTGCGACCGGAGTCACCATGCGCGCCGGGAACGACGTGGGTGACGACCTGGTGGCCGTAGAAGTTCCAGTCGACCCAGGCATCGGCGGAGCGGCCCTCTTCAAGCTTGAGCACGTCTCCGTAGAACGCGCGGGCCTTGGCGAGGTCGTCAACGGGTATGGCCAGGTGGAATCCGGGTTTCATGACTCCACCCTGACCGCTCAATGTCCGAATGTCAACATTATTCAGAGTGAGCCGACCCTCGCCGGGGACACATCGGCGAGGGCCCTCGTCGTGGCGCTCAGCCCTTGAACAGCTGAGTCACCTTGAGGAACAACTCGTAGACGCCGTAGGCGAACGGGATGCCCACCCAGGCCCACATGAGAATCAGCAGCGGTTTGCGGTTCATGACGAGGCCACCTTCTGCTCGGTCTGCTCGTGGAACCTCGCGTTGACCGGACGGACCAGCTCATTGGCGATGAAGCCGATCACCAGCAGCCCGATCACGATGAACAGCGAGGTCGTGTACAGCGCCGGACCGCTCTTGCCCGCGGCCTTCTGCGCGTCGGCGATCCAGTTGATGATCAGTGGGCCCAGCACACCCGCGACCGACCACGCGGTCAGCAGCCGGCCATGGATCGCGCCGACCTGGTAGGTGCCGAACAGGTCCTTCAGGTACGCCGGGATCGTGGCGAAACCGGCGCCGTAGAACGACAGGATCAGCATCGCGCAGATCACGAACAGGGTCTTCGACTCGTTGGTGAACAGCGCGATCGTCAGGTACAGCAGCGCACCGAGTCCCAAGTAGAGCCGGTAGATGTTCTTGCGGCCGATGATGTCCGATGTGGACGACCAGACGAACCGGCCGATCATGTTGGACAGCGAGAGCAACGCCACGAACCCGGCCGCCGCGGTCGCGGTGACCGGCATCGGCGTCTGCCGGAAGAAGTCGCCGATCATCGGAGCGGCCTTCTCCAGAATGCCGATACCCGCGGTCACGTTGAAGCACAACACGATCCACAGACACCAGAACTGCGGTGTCCTGATGGCGTTCTTCGCCGAGACGTTCGCCGTGGTGATCAAGGCGTGCGCCTTGTCGTTCGCCGCGTCATACCCGGCGGGTTTCCAGTCGTCGGCCGGTACACGGATCATCAGCACGCCCAGCGACATGAAGACCGCGTACGCCAGACCGTGCACCAGGAATGCCAACGCGATCGCACCGTCGCCGACTGCGGTCACCTGGCCCGTCGCGTTGTAGGTGACGCCGAACGCGTCGAGCATCGCGGTGGACCATGGCGTCGCGATCAGTGCGCCGCCACCGAAACCCATGATGGCGATGCCGGTGGCCATCCCCGGCCGGTCCGGGAACCACTTGATCAGAGTCGACACCGGCGAGATGTAGCCAATCCCGAGTCCGATACCGCCGAGACCGCCGTACCCGAGCACCACGAGCCAGTACTGCTGCATCGAGACGCCCAGTGCGGCGATCAGGAAGCCACCGCAGAAGCAGCAGAGCGACACGAACATCGCCCACCGCGGGCCGTTGCGCTCGACCCTCGTACCGAACAGCGCCGCCGACAACCCGAGCATGACAATGCCCAACTGGAAGGGCAAAGCGCTCTGCGTGCCGCTTAATGAGAGATACTTCTCCAGCGGCGGCTTGAACACGCTCCAGGCATAGGCCTGCCCGATCGCCAGGTGCACCGACAAGGCGGCAGGCGGGATCAGCCAGCGGCTCCAGCCTGCCGGCGCGACGATACGGGAGCGGTCCAGGAAACCGAGGGCCATCGTTGTTGACCTCCGTACGCTGGGTTGTTGAGTAGGCAAACTAATGGTCTGAACCTACGGCAGCAAGAAGGAGTCGCCATGGGACGGGTAACGGTGCGCCGACCGGTAGTCAAGTTTTCGCCAAGCGGGCAACGACGCCGGCCGGACGCGCTCGCGGCGGAGGAGCCGCTGGAGATTCGCGTCAACGGCAAGGCGCTGGCCGTGACCATGCGGACGCCCGGCCACGATGTCGAACTGGCACATGGGTTTCTGCTCACCGAAGGCGTCATCGGTGACAAAGAGGACATTTCCACGGCGCGTTACTGCGACAGCGTCGACGACACCGGCCGCAACACCTACAACGTCCTCGATCTCGCGCTCGCCGAGGGCGTGCCACCGCCCGACACCGGGGTGGAGAGAAACTTTTACACCACATCGTCGTGTGGCGTGTGCGGAAAGGCCGCTCTGGATGCCGTACGGCTGCGAACCCGCTACTCCCCTGCCGCCGACCCAGTCCGCGTCTCTCCGACCGTCCTGACGACCCTGCCGGATGCGCTACGGGAGGCGCAGCGCGTATTCGAGTCGACCGGCGGCCTGCACGCGGCCGGACTGTTCCAAGCGGACGGCACGATGCTCGTCGTCCGGGAGGACATCGGCCGGCACAACGCGGTCGACAAGGTCATGGGCTGGGCCTTGCTCGAAGGCCGTGTCCCGCTGACCGGGACAGTGTTGTTGGTCTCAGGACGAGCCTCCTTCGAGCTGGTCCAGAAGGCGGCCATGGCCGGTGTGCCGATGCTCGCTGCGGTCTCCGCGCCGTCGTCTCTGGCCGTGGAGCTGGCGGATGAGAGCGGGATGACCCTCATCGGGTTCCTGCGCGGCGAGGAGATGAACGTCTACACCGGAATCGAGCGACTGGTCGAGTACGCCACGTAACTACCTACCGCGAAACATCCGGCGTCTTTCACCCGATGGGTGCTACAGCAAGCAACGCATGATCGCTCAGATGCGTCTGAATGGTAAAGAGCATGTGTCGCCGTCGGGGAAGGATCATGGGGTGGCAACAGAGCGCGAGGAGACAGAGCCGCGGCGGATGAGCCGTCGCTCGGTTCTCGTGGCCGGCACCGCCGGCCTGGCCACAGCCGGCCTCGTGCTCACCAGCGCGACCGGTGTCCTCCCGATGGCCGACATGGTCGGCAACGTCCTGGGCACGTCCCCACCGCCGCCCCCCGGTCCTGACGGGACGATCATCAGATACGAGCGCGTCTACTCCGAGCGCCGCAAACGCCAGGTCGACATGGTCACGATCCTGCCGAGCAGCGCCCGCATCAGGCAGTTGCCCGTCTGCCTGTTGTTGCACGGCCTGCATGGCAACGCCAGGCGAAGCGCGCCGACCGGCCTGGCCCGCACGCTTGTCGAGAGCGTCAGCGCCAAGCAGCTCCCGCCGTTCGCGTTCGTCGCACTGGACGGCGGGGACAACTACTGGCACGAGAACCAGCGCGGCGACAACTCCATGGCGATGCTGCTCGACGAGGTCCCGCGGTGGATGAAGGAGCGCGGACTGGGCGACGCCAACGGCGTCCCGTTCGCCTGCGCCGGCATCTCGATGGGCGGATTCGGGGCCCTGCTGTACGGGCGGCGCCGCAATGAACGCGGCCACCCAGCCCAGGCGATCGCGGCCATCTCCCCCGGACTGCTCACGTCCTGGCGTGAGATGAGCACCCGAAAGGCCTTCAAGGACACCGCCGAATGGGCGTCGTTGGACCCGCTGCGCAACGTGGACAAACTCGGCCAGGTCCCGGTCGGGATCTGGTGCGGCACCGAGGACCACTTCATCGAAGGCGCCCGGAAATTCATCAAACTCGCCAAACCGGAAGTCGCGTACACCGGTCCGGGCACTCACGGCGACTCGTTCTACCGCCGGATCGCGCCGGATGTATTGGCGTTTCTCGGTAAGCACGCGCCGCATAACACCTGACGCCCTCCGCTCCATATCAGGAGCGAAGGGCGTCCAAGTGTGTGTCCGACCGCGGTTGGCCGCGGTTCGGCTACTGCGTCAGGCCGACTTCTCGCGGCGCTCGCGGCGGGTCGGCTGCCGGGCGACGATCGTCGGGTTCACGTTCTCCCGCACGGTCTGCTCGGTGATCACGACCTTGGCGACGTCGGTGCGGCTGGGGATGTCGTACATCACCGGCTGCAGGACCTCTTCCATGATCGCGCGCAGCCCACGGGCACCGGTGCCACGGAGAATCGCCTGGTCGGCGACGGCTTCCAGGGCGGTGTCGGTGAACTCCAGCTCCACGCCGTCCATCTCGAACAGCTTCTGGTACTGCTTGACCAGCGCGTTGCGCGGCGTGGTCAGGATCGTCACCAGGGACTTCTTGTCCAGGTTACGCACGCTCGCCACGATCGGCAGCCGGCCGATGAACTCCGGGATCAGACCGAACTTGATCAGGTCCTCCGGCATGGTGTCACCGAAGATGTCGCTCTTGTCGATCTCGGCGGCGGTGCGGATCTCGGCACCGAAGCCGAGGCCACGGCGGCCGACCCGGTCCTGCACGATCTTCTCCAGCCCGGCGAACGCGCCGGCCACGATGAACAGCACATTCGTCGTGTCGATCTGGATGAACTCCTGGTGCGGGTGCTTGCGGCCACCCTGCGGCGGCACCGAAGCGGTAGTGCCCTCCAGGATCTTCAGCAGCGCCTGCTGCACACCTTCACCGGAAACGTCACGGGTGATCGAGGGGTTCTCGCTCTTGCGAGCGATCTTGTCCACCTCGTCGATGTAGATGATGCCGGTCTCGGCGCGCTTGACGTCGTAGTCGGCAGCCTGGATCAGCTTGAGCAGGATGTTCTCGACGTCCTCGCCGACATATCCCGCCTCGGTCAACGCCGTGGCGTCCGCGATGGCGAACGGGACGTTGAGCAGCTTGGCCAGGGTCTGCGCCAGGTATGTCTTGCCGCAACCGGTCGGGCCGAGCATCAGGATGTTGGACTTGGCCAGCTCGACGGTCTCCTCACGGGAGTCCCGTCCCTCGCGGACCCGGTCACCTGACTGAATGCGCTTGTAGTGGTTGTACACCGCTACGGCGAGGCTGCGTTTCGCGTCGTCCTGCCCGATCACGTACTGGTCGAGGAAGTCGTGGATCTCGGCGGGCTTCGGCAGCTCGTCGAGCTTGACGTCGCCGGCCTCGGCCAGCTCCTCTTCGATGATCTCGTTGCACAGGTCGATGCACTCGTCGCAGATGTACACGCCGGGACCGGCGATTAGCTTCTTCACCTGCTTCTGGCTCTTCCCGCAGAAGGAGCACTTGAGCAGGTCTCCGCCGTCACCGATACGTGCCATGACCGCTGACCTCTGTCCCCTCCGGCGTACTGGGGGTACGCCTGGCTGTGTCTCGAGCGTTTCGCCCGTTCGGGTGTTTCGACTTCAACACCAGTCGGGGTGTCCGGGCGGCGGGCCGGGCCCGCACACCCCTCGACTGTACGTGCCAAGTACCGCAAAGCGGGAGAACCTGACCCGTCCGTTGCCGAATACCGCTGACAACCCTCGTCAACCGACCGTAGGCCATAAGGCCCGCGCGTGTCGGACAAGTCGCGATATCCGGCATGGACGAATCAGGATCCCCTTCATTCACCGAGTATCAACTGACCGCAGAAAGTTTGCGGTACGGCAGAACTTCGTCGATGATCCCGTACGCCTTGGCGTCCTCGGCGGTCAGGATCTTGTCGCGCTCGATGTCGGCCTTGATGTCATCGGGCTGCTTGCGGGTGTGGTGCGCCAGCGTGATCTCCATCTGGCGGCGCAGCCGCTGGATCTCGTTGGCCTGGATCTCCAGGTCGGAGACCTGGCCGTAGACGCCTTCCAGCGACGGCTGGTGGATCAGGATCCGTGCGTTGGGCAGGGCCATCCGCTTGCCGGGCGTACCGGCGGCGAGCAGCACGGCCGCGGCCGAGGCGGCCTGACCGAGGCAGGTGGTGCGCACGTCCGGGCGCACGTACTGCATCGTGTCGTAGATGGCCATCAGCGAGGTGAACGACCCACCCGGCGAGTTGATGTACATCTCGATGTCCCGGTCCGGGTCCACCGACTCCAGGTACAGCAGCTGGGCCATCACGTCGTTGGCCGAGGCGTCGTCGATCTGCACGCCGAGGAAGATGATCCGCTCTTCGAAGAGCTTGTTGTACGGGTTGGACTCCTTGACCCCGTAGCTGGTGCGCTCCACGAAGGAGGGCAACACATACCGGGACTGTGGGAGCTGGAAGTCACTCACTGCTACTCCTGGTTTTCTCTCAAGTCGCCGGTCAGTTGCGCGCGGACGAACCGCGGGTGGCAACCTGGTCGACGAAGCCGTAGTCGCGGGCTTCCTCGGCCGTGAACCAGCGGTCCCGGTCGGCGTCCGCAGTGATCTTCTCGACGGACTGGCCGGTCTGGTCGGCGGTGATCTGCGCCATCTCGCGCTTCCACTTGCCGAAGACCTCAGCCCGGATGGCGATGTCGGAGGCCGTACCACCGACACCGGCCGACGGCTGGTGCATCATGATGCGCGCGTGGGGCAGCGCGTAGCGCTTGCCAGGCGTGCCGGAGGACAGCAGGAACTGGCCCATGGAGGCGGCCAGGCCCATCGCCCAGGTCTGCACGTCCGGCTCGATGAGCTGCATCGTGTCGTAGATCGCCATGCCGGCGGTCACCGAGCCACCGGGCGAGTTGATGTAGAAGACGATGTCCCGCTTCGGGTCCTCGGCCTCGAGCAGCAGCAGCTGCGCCGTGATCCGGTTGGCGATCTCGTCGTCCACCTCGGAGCCGAGGAAGACGATCCGCTCGCGGAGCAGCCGCTCGTACACCGAGTCGTTCAAGGTCAGCCCAGCGGTCCCCGACCGCATCTGGGGCAAGGGGTGCTGCGTCACGTCTGCCTGCCTTCTTGAAAAGAAACTCTCTCGCAAACGACATTAACGAAGGCGGGCGGCGCCGACTGCCCGACACCGCCCACGTTCGCTCAGAGCGTCACTACTTGACCTCGGCCGTCTCGCCCTCCACGACCTCCGGTGCGTCTTGCTCAGCCGGGGCGACCGGCCCGAACAGCGCGTCGAAGTCGATGGCGTTGCCGCTGGCGTCGGTGACAGTGGCCTGGCGCACAATCGAGGCCAGCGCCTTGCCGCGGCGCACGTCGGCGAAGATCGCACCGAGCTGGCCGGACTCCTGGGCCCGCTTGACGTACTCGTCAGGGCTGACGCCGAACCGCTGCGCCTGGTAGATGATCCGCTCGGTCAGCTCCTGGTCGGAGACCGTGACCGACTCGGCGTCGGCGATCGAGTCGAGCACAAGCTGAGTCTTGACGGCCTTCTCGGACTCGGTCCGCACGTCGGCGTCGAACTGCTCGCGGGTCTGGCCCTGCGACTCGAGAAACTCGTTGAACTTGGCGTCGTCGTGGTCGAACGCGTGCACCGCGTCGTGGGCACGCATCTCGATCTCGGCGTCGACAACGGTCGACGGCAGCGGGACCTCGGTGGTCTCCAGGAGGGCCTCGAGGATCTTGTCCCGGGCCTGGACGCCCTGCTGCATCTTCTTGGCCATGCCGACCCGCTCACGCAGGCTGTCGCGCAGCTCGTCGATGGTGTCGAACTCGCTGGCCATCTGGGCGAAGTCGTCGTCGGGCTCGGGCAGTTCCCGGACCTTGACCGACTGGACAGTGACGGTGATGTCGGCGTCCCGGCCGGCGAAATCGCCGGCGACCAGCTTGGACACGAACGTCTTCGACTCGCCGGCTTCGGACCCGATGATGGCCTCGTCGATGCCCTCGATCAGCTCACCGGAGCCGACCTGGTAGGACAGCCCGGTGGTGGCGGCCTCAGCCACCTCCTCGCCGTCGACGGTGGCCGACAGGTCGATGGAGACGAAGTCGCCGTCCTCAGCGGGACGGCCGGCCCCCACGAGGGTGCCGAACCGGGCGCGCAGCTCGTCAAGCTGGCGGTCGACCTCCTCATCGGCGATCTCGACGTCGTCGACCGACACCGACAGTTCGCCGAAGGCGGGGACAGTGATCTCGGGGCGGACATCGACCTCGACGGTGAAAGCGAGGTGGTCACCGTCCTCGATCTTGGTGACCTCGATGTCGGGGCGGCCCAGCGTGCGGACCTCACCGGCGTTGACGGCCTCCATGTACTTGGCCGGGATGGCTTCGTTGACGACCTCGTCCAGCACTACACCGCGACCGAGCCGGTTCTCCAGAACCCGGGCGGGCGCCTTGCCCGGACGGAAACCAGGAATGCGCACCTGCGAGGCCAGCTTGCGGTAAGCGCGGTCGAAGTTCGGCTTGAGCTCGTCGAACGGCACCTCGACGTTGATCCGGACCCGCGTGGGGCTCAGGTGCTCGACGGTGCTCTTCAACGTAGGACTCCTCGTGCGAAATGGCATGTGGGAACACCCGGCCAACAAGAGACCAGGGTTACCAGGGAAGTCTAGGCGAGGCAGCCCCACAGACCACGGGCCGGGGTCAGTACCCCCAAGATGAAGCCACCCCCAACCAGACCACCTACCAGTGACCGACACCACACATTGCTCTTTGAAGCTGGTCAAGCGAGCCGCGCCCAGCGCTGGATGGCGGGAAGCTCGCACCGTGGGGGTCTGGGGGCTCGGCCCCCAAAGTGATTCGAGACGCCCCGCCTGCGCTCTCCGCAGGCAGGGCATGCCCAAGTCGAGTCGGGATGACAGGATTTGAACCTGCGACCCTCCGCTCCCAAAGCGGATGCGCTACCAAGCTGCGCTACATCCCGGTGGACATGAGCTTATCGGTACCCGCTACTCTTATTCCGCACCGCCCCCTCGGGGCAGTACGCGGGTGTAGCTCAATGGCAGAGCCCCAGCCTTCCAAGCTGGTCATGCGGGTTCGATTCCCGTCACCCGCTCTCCCAGCGAAACCCCAGGTCACAGTACTTCTACTGCAGGCCTGGGGTTTTGTCGTTCCTGGCTAGGCGCCGTCGTCGATGCGTTCCCAGTCGCTGTCGGCGGACACGCGATCCCAGACTTCTCCCGGAGCTGCTGTGAGAGTCGGTGCGACATCTGGGTAGAGGGCGATGAAGTGGTCCATGTCCAGTGCGGTGGTCTCGAACTCTTCTGTCTCGGGTGTGTCGAAGCTGACGAACAGCCAGGTTCCGCCCTCGTCGCGGCCGGCTTGGCGCACAGCGGAGCGGGGCGCCGACGGGTCGGTGGAGATCTCGGCCAGTTCGATGCTGACTTCCACTTCGTCGAGTGGAGAGCCGGGGTGTTTCCAGGCCGCGAGGCGAGCCGCTTCGATGTCCTGGTTCTCTTCCTCGTCGTCCGACTCCGACGGCGAGCTGAGCAGCCAGGTTCGCTGTTCACGGTCCCAGTCCGCGGCCATTCCCGCCGGCAGGCCGGCGAGTGCCTGGATCTCCGGGACCATGCCGAGCGCGTCCCGCAGGCAGACCGAGGCGAACATGGCGTTACCGGCAGCCATGTCGTCGGAGAACTCACAGCCGTCGCTGATCAGCCAGCAGTCTTCGTCGTCCAGCATCGCGAAGGCCAGCCTGGTGCTGTCCTCGAACAACGATCGGGCGAAGATGACCGGCGAATCCGGATCCTGCCGCAGCGGCCAGTGCTCGGTTGGCATTCCCGCTCCCCAAGGTGTTCCCGGAACAAGGCCGCCATCCCACCACGCCTGGGCGACCGTGGGCCGTTCAGGTCGACAGAGTTCCTGCGGGGGCGTACGGATGACGCGCGCCAAAAGGTCACGGTGGGGCGCTTACGCGCAGCATGTGCCCGTCGGGGTCGTGCAGCCGCATTTCGTACATTCCCCATGGGCGGAGCTTCGGGGGTTCGGCGATGGCCGCTCCGTTGGCGCGCCACTCCTCAAAGAGGGCGTCCACCTGTATGGACGTGTGGACGTCGAAGTGGAGCCTGGTCGAGTGGGGACCAGCGACCTGGGTGAGGATGATCTGGGCTCGGTCGCGTCCCACCAGGGCTGTGCCTGGTTCGCCGGGGTCGAGGTGTTCTTCCTCTGCCAGGAAACGGTTCTGCCGGTCGGACCATCGCCAGCCCACGCGGAAGCCGAGTGATTCCGCGTAGAACCGGAGGCTGGCCTGCAGGTCGGCGACCAGCAGGTTCGGACGGCAACTGAAAATCGCCTCGGTACTCATCGGTGCCTGTCCTGTTCAGTCGGCGAAGATCAGGCCGCGGGCGGCCGGTTCCGGTAGACGGACGGACTGCGCCGCAGTCCCGGCAATGCCATCTGGGGCGCCTGTTCGGACACACCGGACGCGGGTTGTTGTCTCCGTCATCGGGTCAGGATAGGGATGAACCATGAGTGAGTGGCGGGTTCAGTTCGATGCCGAGGTGACTTTCAGCAATGGGGGTGCGCTGCAGGCGCAGGAGTTCCGGCTGGACATCCCGGGCGACGACATCGGTGACGTAGAACTCGGCGAGCTGTTCGTCCGGCACCTCGGGTTGTTGATGGCCGGCTCGGTGCGAATCGCCAACAAGACGTTCATCGAGGAGCCCCATAAGGGCTCCCGTGGTGTCGAGAGTGGACCAAGGCAGCGCCGGATTGTCGAGCTGAGTCACGTCATCAAGCACGGGATGACGACGCATACCGGTCTGCCGGGCCCGGAGATCGGGACCTGGCTGTCGTTCGAGGAATCGAAGTACGCGCCCGGCACGGAGTTCCAGATCGGGAAGATCTCCACGGTCGGCAATACCGGGACCTATGTGGACAGCCCGGGGCACCGGTTCCGGGACGGGCACGACTCTTCCCAGGTCGGCCTCGACAAGCTGGTGGATCTGGCCGGCGTCGTGGTGCGGGCCGGCGAACGCCGCATCGACCGGAAGTTGTTGCTGGCATACGAAGTCCAGGGCAAGGCGGTGCTCATCAACACGGATTGGGACCAGCGTTGGGGCACTGACGGCTACATCAGTGGACAGCATCCGTTCCTGACCAAGGACGCGGCGGAATGGCTTGTCGAGCAGGGCGCCACTCTGATCGGGATCGACTCGATGAATGTGGACGACACAACCGATGGGACCAGGCCTGCACACACCGCATTGCTGAGCGCGGGAATCCCTGTGGTGGAGCACATGACCGGGCTCGGCAAACTGCCGCCGCACGGTTTCCGATTCCACGCCGCTCCCCCGAAAGTGGAAGGCATGTCCACCTTCCCAGTACGGGCTTACGCGATCATCTGAGCGCCCATCGCCCGGGACAGCTCGACGATCAGCCGTCCGGAATGCTCATTGCGCTTCCAGCAGTTGGATCAGGCGTTTGGGCGCGACCATGCGGTAGGCGTCGATCACGATCTCCTCGATTTCCGACCAGTCCACCTCTTCCACGTCCAGGTACACGCCCAGCCAGCCGCGGTGCCCCACATAGGGCGGCCGGAAGAACTTGCCGGGATCGGCCGCGATGAACGCCTCCTGGGCGCCGGGCGGGGCCGCGCACCAGAAAGCGAGGCGGTCGTCGTGATGGTAGGCAGCGGACGAAACAAAGGTCTTCTTGTCGCGGACGAACCAGGTCGGTTCGCCGTGGCTGACGCGTTCGGTTGTCTCGGGCAGGGCGAGGCAGAGTGCGCGCAGCTGCGAAATCGGATCGGCCATGGGGGACAATGTGCCATGTTCGTCCACCGGATCAGGGTCAGATACAGCGAGTGCGACCAACAGGGCGTCGTGTTCAACGCGCATTACCTGTTCTACTACGACGACGCGATCACTGAGTTGTGGCGCGCACGGGTGTGTTCGTACCAGGAAATGACCGACAAGGGCGACGATGTCATGGTGGCCGAGTCACGACTGCGTTACCTCAGGGCCGCCCGGTTCGACGAGCTGATCGACATCGAGATGGACATCCACCGCCTCGGTACGACGAGCATGATCGTGCGGCCGGTGTTCAGGGTCGACGGTGAGATCATCACTGAGGGTGAGATCCGGCATGTTTTCGTGGACGCGGCCACACACCAGAAGAAACCGATCCCGGACTACGTCCGCGCGGGGCTGAGCCGTTGAGCGTCTCGGCCTACCTTTCGCAGCTGAGCGACAGCCGATTGGGCGACCTCGTGGACGCCGAGACTGTGCGGCGCACCGGGATCGGGGGCAAGAAGGGCGAACTCGACATCGCCGGAACGCGGGTCTTCGTCAAACGAGTACCCATCACCGACATCGAGCTCAGCAATCCGCATTCGACAGCGAATCTCTTCGACCTGCCCACGTTCTACCAGTACGGCCTGGGCTCGACCGGGTTCGGCGCGTGGCGCGAACTGGCGACCCACCTCATGACCACGAAATGGGTGCGTTCAGGCGAGTATCGAGGCTTCCCGGTGATGTACCACTGGCGAGTCCTGCCTGACACCCCGCCTGTGGGATTCGCCGACGACTTCGGGGGAATCGACGGCACGGTCGCCCATTGGGAAGGCTCACCCGCGGTGCGGCGCCGGTTGGAAGCCATCGGCCGGTCGACTTCGAGCCTCGTCATCTGCCTTGAGTATGTGCCCTGCACACTCGGCAGATGGCTCCGCGATCACCCGAACGTGGGGTGGGTTGAGCAGCAACTCAAGCAGGGCACCGAGTTCATGAGCGCACGCGGGCTCGTGCACTTCGACACTCATTTCAACAACATCCTCACCGACGGGAAGCAGCTGTTCTTCGCGGACTTCGGGCTGGCGTCGAGTACAGCCTTCGATCTTTCGCCGGCCGAATCCGGGTTCCTGGCAGACCACCGCGGCTACGACCAGTGTCACGCGATGAGCAATCTCTTGCGGCACCTGCAGAATCGCATTGGTGCTGAAGGAAAGCACGAGGACTTTCTTCGTGCGTGGCTGACCGGGCAACGGCCCGGCGACGTCCCGGCGGAGATCGCTGGGATCATCGACCGGAACGCCGAAGCCGCAAGCGTGCTGTACGAGTTCCACATCCAGCTGATGCGGGAGTCCAAGCAGACGCCGTTCCCGGTCAGCCGGCTGGCGGGCACCATGGGCTAGGCAGGTGGGACCGGTGCCGGCCGCAGGAACCCTGCTTCAGAGGTGGTCCTGGGCCTTCGACACGCATCACGGCGATGAATTTGTCCAACGGCACCTGCTGGTCCGCGCGGCCGCCGAAATCGATGGTGCCGCTTTCGCCTTCGATCACGGCAGAGCCGCTGATTCTGGCCAGGTGGTGCCATACCGAGGATCTGTCCAGCGGGATGTTGCCGGGTTCCTCGCGGATTCGTTCCACGGCTTTGACATACGCGAGCGTGGCGTCGTAGGCCAATGGGGCGTACTCGTCCAGTGCGATGTCTCGGTCGCTCTGGCATTCCTGCGGGAAAAGCCGGCGCATTCGGTGGTAGAGGTCGTTTTTCTCGTCGCAGCCGCCTTCGCCTATCGCGAAGGTCAGGTAGTCGAACGGAACCGAGGGATAACGGCCGCGCAGCGTGCGGTCGGCCACATACCGGGAGACGTCGTCGCCGCCGATGATCTTCGGCGCGCTCCCTTTGCACGTTCCGTCTATGCCGTCCAGCATCGGTTCGAAGTCCTCGATCCGGCCGGTGAAGAACACCACACCCGGATATCCGCAGACGCGTTTCTGGCCGAGCTGACGGGAACCTGGCAGTTGCGTGTTCGCCGTACCCGGCGTCAATGTGTAATAACCGTCGGATTCGACTTCGAATCCCACGCCCCGGAAGGTCGCGATCGCGTCTTCACGCAGGTTGTTGCTGTACGTGTCGCCGGGGTCGTCGGGGGAAACGATCAGTACTCGGCGGGGTCCGTTGAGGACGGACTCGGCGTACTTCGCAGCGACCGCCGCCTCACGCTTGTTCTGCGGCGAAACCTGGTAGTACAACGGGCTTTTCCCGGGAATCTGGTCGGCCGACAGGGTGGACGCGACCATCGGCAGGCCGATCTTGGACAGCTCCAGGATCGTCTCCAGTGCCGGCTGGCGGCTCTGGTCGAAGCCGACCGCGCCGACGATCGAGGGATCCGCGCCGACCATGTCCCGCAGCAGGCCCGCGAGCTGCGAGCCGTACCGCATCTCCGAACCCGCGTTGGCGATGAGAATTCGCAACAATGGTTCGTTGTTGCCGGTCTTGGCCAATTGCCGGTCCTGCACCACCGCGATCCCGGCCAGGCTTTCGCGTTCCGAGGCCAGGACCGGCGACTGATTCGGCGACGTCAGCGCGGCGATGAACACCAGTGACACGTACGGGCGATTCGGATTGTCCCGATGGGCTTGCGCGGCCCGCTGGTTGAGTTCTCCGACCTTCGCCTGAACGTCACTCATCGCGGTATCGGAAGGCTGAAACGCAAATCCCTTCTCGGTGACACCGATACATTCCCCAGTGCCGGCCCTGACCAGGGTGGACGCCTCGGCGGCCAGGAAGAACTTGCCGCAGTGCCCGATCCGCTGCTCCTCCTCCAGCGTCGCGACGCCGCCGATGAGAGCGAACGCGACCACAGCCAGGATCCATCGCCGCGACCACAGCGGCGGGGGCGCGACTCCCAGTGCCGGGGTGTCGAGCAGCTGTTCCCGGGCCTCGTCGTACCGGTCGCTTTCCTCGGTCGGCCCCGGCGGCACTTTGATCGGCAAATACCAGGCGGTCGGATTACGTGCGCGACTGGCGGTATTGAACCTTTCGGACCATTTCCGGTATGCCGCCAGGGCATTGTGCGCGACCGGCACGGTCGTGCCGGCTTCTGATTTTATCGCGAATGGCGGGACTTTCTCGCTGCCGCTGATGAACAACACCGGGTCGAAGGCGCCGGTGTCATTGCGTACCTCATTGATCAGGTTCAACAGACGGTAACCGCCATTGGCCCGGGTCACTCCATCGAGCAGAACGACCGGATACACCGTCCGCCGGGCGGCCCGGGGCCGCCACAGCCGGCGCCGGTACTCCCGCCGCAAATCGGCCAGAAAAGCGTTGACCAGCAGTCGAAGCAGCTGTTCCGGATCTTCCTTGTCGCGTTTGTCGGCAGTCAGCCGCTCGGCGAAACCGACGAATGTGCCAGGGTCCCTCGGGGCCAGATAAGGCTGCCGCAACAACCAGCGGTATTCCGCGCCCAGGCCGGAAATCCTCGCACGAAACCAGAGCGGCGGCACAAAAAGCAACAATGCGCGGGCCCACGACGGTACCGCGTCCTTGAGATCGGCCTCCGCGTCCTGCTGCGTCTCGAAACGACGGCGCCGCGCCAGATCCCGCGTGCGCAGGCGCCTGAGCAGCTCGATGTCGGAGTCGGTCACCGCCTCCTGCAAGGACTGCTGCGTCAGCCACCGCACGAGCCGGAATCGCGGGAATCGCAGGTGCTTGTCCCGGCTGGCCAAATCCGTGGCCAGTTCGGCCAGCACCTCACAGATCGGCTCGATATCGCTGGAGTGCGCGGGTTTCAGGTCGCGTTCGCCGGACTCCGGCCAGCTCGCGGTCCGGTTGACATAGACATGCCGGGCGTGCGGAATCGGCCGGGGCCGGGCCTGTGCGAGGCGCTTTCCCAGCTCGGCCAGCAGTTCCCGCTCACGTGTATCGCGGACAAGGCACACCATCGGGATGCCTTTACGACTGCCGCGACGCCATTTCTCCTTGTCCCGTTTACGATCCGGCGCCTCTCCGAAGCGCGGCCGGGTCACCAGCTCACGCACCAGTTCGACGATCTGATCCGCGCCGTCGAACACCGTCAGGCGATCGGTGAACGTCCTGACTCTCACCAAGGACTTCAGGCCCTTTCTCTCTCCCCCGAGAGAATCCCCAGTACCGGAGAACTAATTCTACCCCAGCCGCCGCGATCTCACCGCAACGAAACCCTTACGACCACCGGTGCAGGTGCCTGATGCTTCGGACGTACTCACGCTCTCCTACCGGCCTGCCGTCCCCGTAGTCCCATTCCCGTCGCCTGCCGGACTCACGGAAACCAACCTTGCGGTAGAAATGCCGTGCCCGGTTGGCACCGGACAGGGTCCACGCCCGGACATCACGGTGCCGGGCGTCCGCGAGCGTCTCCAGCCCGTGTTGCAACAACGTCGCCGACACGCCCGTGCCCCACGCGGTCGGCCTGGCGTAACAGGAGAAGATCTCGCCGTACCGGTCACCTTCCTCAGCCGGGCCGAAATGCACGAATGCCACGATCCGGTGACCACGTTCAGCGACCAGTACGGTTCCCGGGAATTGCGAATCGGACATCATTTCGGTCCATTGCGCACGACGGGTTCCCAGTTGCCCGGACAGGAACGCCGACTCGAACAGGTCGCGGTAGGCCACGCGCCACGCCTCGGCGTGCACCTCGCCGATCGCCGCAGCGTCTTCCGCGTGCGCCTCGCGCACCAGCGTCAGGGTGTCCACGCGCAATGGATCCCCTCCCAGCAAATCGCCCAGGGCCAGAAGAAGTGGGCACACCATACGTCCAGAGGAAACTCAGTGGCAACGCGCCGCGACATCGGTTAGGAAGAGCGCGTGTCAGAGCTGACCGTACGCAATGTGACCGAGGACGAGTTCACCGACGTCCTGACCCTGTTCATGTCGGCGTTCCTCAACGAGATCGCCGACCACGACCACGACTGGTTCCGCAACGAGTTCGACCCGGCACGGATGCACGGCGTCTTCGACGGTGACGAGCTCATCGGTACGGCGGCCATTCTGACAAGGAACATGACGGTGCCGGGCGCCGGACAGGTGCCCTTCGCCGGAGTCACGTCCGTCGCGGTCAAGGCTGGTCACCGAAGGCGCGGCGCGATGACGCGGATGATGCACGCGCAGTTGCACGGCCTGCACGAGCAAGGTGGTGAACCGTTCGCGGCGCTGTGGGCGTCAGAAGGCGGGATCTACGGCCGGTTCGGTTATGGACTCGCTTCGCAGTACTACCGCGCTGTCGTCCCGAAGGGCACGGCGTTCCGGTCTGGCGTCGCTGTCGGCAAAGACCGTGTCCGCGAGCTGACGCGTGACGAGGCGATGCCGATCATCACGGCGATGTATGACCAGCTCGCGCCGCTGCGGACCGGCTGGCTCAGCCGTAGCGAGAAGTCATGGACCCTGCATCTGTGGGACACCCCGGACCGGCGGGAAGGCGCGTCCGCGCTCCGCTTCGCGGTTCACCCGGACGGGTACGTGATTTACCGGACCAGGCGAAAGTGGGGCGACCGCGGGCCGGAAGCCGAACTGAGCGTCGAAGAGCTCGCAGCCACGAGCCCTGTCGGTGCCGCCGCGCTGTACCGATACCTGCTCGACTACGACCACGTCGCTGAGATCGTTGTGCCGATACCGCACGACGCTCCGCTCACGATGATGCTCAACGACCCGCGCCAAGCCGTGCGCCGACAGAGCGACGCGCTGTGGATCCGGCTCGTCGACGTCGACCGTGCGCTCGTACAACGCAAGTACTCCGCGCCGCTGGACACCGTGCTCGAAGTGACCGACGTGTTCTGCCCGTGGAATCAGGGACGTTGGTGTCTGACCGTGGACTCGTCCGGCACTGCGACGGTCGAGCGCACAACCCGCGACGCCGATCTCGTACTCGACGCGACCGACCTCGGCGCGGTTTTCCTCGGCGGCACGCGGCTGACCGAACTCGCCGGCGCCGGGCGCGTACGCGAGCTGACGCCAGGCGCGCTTATACCCGCTTCGCGGGCGTTTACGGGCGATCACGCGCCTTATTGCCCGGAAGTGTTCTGACGCACGCCGGGAACTGTGGAGGTAGCGTTCGACGTTGTCCGATTCGAGGACTTTCGAACGCTCAAGTGGAGGCGTCGTGACCACGTTCGTCGTGGTGGTTGTACTGATTGTCGTGCTCGGCGGGCTGTTCTTCGCCGCCGCCAACAGGCGGGCCACAGCCCGGCGCAACGAGCTGGAGAACGCCAAGGCGGACGCTCGCCGCTGGGTCGAGCGGCTTGGCGGTCAGGTCATGAGCCTGACCGGCACCGACGAGGCCTCCAAGCAGGCACTGGCCGACGCGGCCGAGCGCTACACCGCGGCCGGCTCGCAGATGGATCAGGTACAGACCGCCGAACAGGCAAGACTCGTGACCAAAACGGCGCTCGAAGGGCTGTACTACATCCGTGCGGCCCGCTCGGCGATGGGCATGGACCCCGGGCCCGACCTGCCCGAGGACCGCGACCAGCGCGAAGCCGGCCGCGTAACCGACGACCGCCGCGTCAGCGTCGAGGGCCACGACTACGAAGCATCCCCGCGCCCCGGCGCGAACACACCGCACTACTATCCCGGCGGCCGCGTCGCAGGCCGGCCAGTCCCCCAGGGCTGGTACAGCGAACCATGGTGGAAGCCCGCACTCGTCGCAGGCGCCTGGGGCGTCGGCACATTCCTGTTGTTCGACGCCATGTTCTCCGGCATGGCCGGAATTCCGGACGCAGCCGCCTGGGAATCCGGCTACGACGCCGGCCAAGCCGACGCCATGGCCGACGCCGATGCTGGTGGCGACGCAGGCGGTGACACCGGCGGCGACTTCGGCGGAGACATGGGCGGAGACGGCGGCGGCTGGGGCGACTTCGGCGGCGGCGACTTCGGCGACTTCTGACCCGTCACCCATCAGCGGGTGGTCCGGTTTCCGGGCCACCCGTTTTGCGTTCGAACACCCCAGAAGCCCCGACCTCTGCCACCCCGACTTCCTGGCGCCCTTCCTTCCCGGACAAGACAGCCCCGCCCACCTCCGGGGGGGGCGTCCCTGGTCCAGTTTATCGAGGTCAGTGGGGTGGAAGGGGGTTTTCGGCGGGGTGTGGACAACTGGATTTGTGAGTGGGCCGTTCGCACTGATTGGGGCTGGTCAGGGCTGGGGGCGGGTTGTTCGCGGCCGGGGGTTTGGTCACAGCCGGGATGGCCCCCTCACAGCTGGGCAGATTGCGCACGGGTGGGTTGGCGTTGGGTTGGTGGTCATCCGCAAGTGGTGAGGGCTTTTTGCAGGGCTGCTTGTTCGGCGGGGGTTACTGTGAGGGCGTAGTCGGCTTTGATTCCTGTGTAGATGCGGGCGTATGGGCATGTGTAGGCCGCGTTGGGGGGCATCCATTCGTCTGGGGTTTTGTCGCTTTTGGATTGGTTTACTGTTCCTTTGACGGCTACCAGGTTTCGTAGGTCGTTGGCTGCCTGGGTTCGGCGTTCGAGGGTCCAGGTCGAGGCTCCGGATCGCCACATCTCCGCGAGGGGGACTACGTGGTCTATCTGGATTTTGGAGACGTTGGTGATCGTTTCGCCGGTGTAGGGGTCCTGGAGCCGGCCGGATTGGATCGCACAGCGGCCTTTCTTTCTGACCACGTCGGTTAGGTCCCGGGCCAGGACTTGGCTGCGTTGGTCGCAGCCGTCGCCGTCGACGTCTGCCCATGGCTGGCCGAAGACGCAGGCTGCGCCCTTGTCGCAGTCGCGGACGTAGCCGTCGGCTTTGACGGGGGCGGCGACCACGAGGGCCGCCAGCTTCGTGCGGGCTGTCGCCGCGTCCGGGGTTCCTGTGGGGACGTGGTCGACCGCGGGCACTGCGCGGCTTGTGGTTGGGCCTGAGCCTCCGGGGAAGCCCGCGCAGCCCGATAACAGGAAGAGAGCGACCAGGATCACTCGGATCATGGAAAGCAGGTACCCCGGTTCGACACCGGGCGAACGAGGCTGATCAGCCCAAGTTTGTTACTCCGGTTGGCAGGTTGGGCACCAGAAGAGGTTGCGGCCGGCCAGTTCTGCCTTCGCCACTTCTGTTCCGCAGATGTAGCAGGGCAGGCCGTGGCGCCGGTAGACGTAGACCTCGCCGCCGTGGGCGTCCTTGCGGGGTTCCCGGCCCATGACCTCGGGCATGTGTTCCGGGCGGACCGTATCTATCTGACCGGCTTTCACGCCGTAGTTCATCAGCTCGACCAGGTCGTCCCACATCTCCTTGAAGACGATCTGGTCCAGCTCACGGCCCGTGGTCATCGGCGCGACGCCGTGCCGGAACAGGATCTCGGCCCGGTAGACGTTGCCGACCCCGGCCAACACTGCCTGGTCCATCAGCAGAGCCGCCAGGGACACGCGGGACTTGGAGATGCGTGTCCAGGCCTTTTCGGGGTCGGCGTCCTTGCGCAGCGGGTCTGGACCGAGGCGGGCCTGCAGCCTGGCCACGTCGTCCGAGGTCCAGAGCTCACAGGCGTTCGGACCTCTCAGGTCCGTCCAATGTGTACGACCGGCCACCCGCATCCGGACCTGGCCGACCGGGGCCAGCAGGGGCAGCTTGCGCTCGTCGAAGATCCCGGCCAGGCCCAGGTGGATGTGCACGATCGCGTCCGGGCCGTAGACATGGAAGAGATGCTTTCCATGGGCTTCGGCACGCGCCAGCTTCCGGCCGTCCAAAAGGGACGCTTGGGCGGCGAACCGCCCTTGCGGGCTGGAGACCGCGACCGGGTGACCGGCGTAACGACGGTGGTGCATCCGGGCATGCCGGTGCAGCGTGTGACCTTCAGGCATTTGCCGTTCAGTCTACTCCGGCAGTGGCGGCGGTGTCCCGGTCTTCTCGTACTCGGAGACCAGGTCGATCCGCCGCTGGTGCCGGCCGCCCTCGAACTCCGTCACCAGGAACGCGTCCACGATCTCGGCCGCCTCCTTGGAGGTGTGCATGCGCGCACCGATGGCGACGACCTGGGCGTTGTTGTGCTTACGAGCCAGCTGGGCCGTCTCGACGTTGTAGGCGAGCGCGGCGCGGCAGCCAGGCACCTTGTTGGCGGAGATCTGCTCGCCGTTGCCGGAGCCGCCGATGACCACACCGCGGCTGCCCTCGTTGGCGACCACGAGCGACGCGGCCTCGATGCAGAACGGCGGGTAGTCGTCCAGCGCGTCGTAGACGTGCGGCCCCACGTCGATGACTTCGTGGCCGGCGCCCTTGAGGTGCTCGGCGAGGTCGTTCTTCAGCTCGTAACCAGCATGGTCACTTCCCAGATACACACGCACGCGCCGAAGTGTGCCATGGACGGGGCTGGCAGGCTGGAGGCATGTTCACTCAGGACAGCTTCGGCGTACGGCTCGAGTGGGGCAAGGACGGCCTGGACGCCCTCTCCCCGCACTGCACAGCGGTGATCATTGTCGACGTGTTGAGCTTCTCCACCTCGG
This sequence comes from Kibdelosporangium banguiense, assembly GCF_017876405.1. Taxonomy (GTDB): domain Bacteria; phylum Actinomycetota; class Actinomycetes; order Mycobacteriales; family Pseudonocardiaceae; genus Kibdelosporangium; species Kibdelosporangium banguiense. The sequence continues at coordinate 188,024 of NZ_JAGINW010000001.1, forward strand.
TCGACCTGATCGTCGGCCAGGGTGCGCGCGTCAAGCTGGACCCGTGGACCGGTGAGCAGTACGGACCGCGACGTCCAAGTGCGCTGAAGTCCGTCCAAGCAGGCACGGACATCGCGATGAGCTCGCCGAACGGCGGTGAACTGGCTCGGCAGGCCGCCAAGGTCACCCGAGTGATGGCCGGGTGCCTGCGCAACGCCAACGCGGTCGCGGACAAGGCCATCGATGTGGCCGACCGTGGGCCGATCGGCGTCATCGCGGCAGGTGAGCAATGGGGCGTCAACCTGAACGAGCGGGGCACGCCCGGCCGGTTGCGTCCCGCCATCGAGGACTACCTGGGCGCGGGCGCGATCATCTCGGCGCTGCTGGCTGAGGGGTACAGCCCGGCGTCGCCCGAGGCCGCGCTGGCTGCCACCTCGTATCGCACCGCTGAGCCCTATCTGGCCGAACTGCTTGGCGGTTGCGGGTCGGGGCTCGAGCTGGGGTCGAAAGGCCTGTCGGAGGACATCGCGATCGCGGGCCAGGTGAACGTGAGCAAGGCCGCACCGCTGCTGACCGACGGCGTGTTCCAGTGAAGGTGATCGAGGTCGCCGCAGGCGTCTACGCCATCCGGCACGAGGAACTGGATCTCACGACCGGCCTCATCGTGGGCGAAGACAGCTGCCTGGTGGTCGATACGGCGGGCGACCATGTCCAAGGTTCCGCGCTCGCCAAGGCAATCCGGGAGATCACGTCCAACCCGTGGCAAGTCGTCTACACGCACGCGCATTTCGACCATTACTACGGCACAAGCGCGTTCATGCCGTGCGATGTATGGGCGCACCAAGCGTTCCGCTTCGACGCCGATGAGCAAGCCAAGTGGGTGGCCAAATACCGCGAGGACGGCAAGCCGGAGATCGCCGAGGCCATCCGCGACACCGCACTGGTCGCGCCCACGAACACCTTCGACAAGACAAAAGAGCTCTCAGTCGGCAGGAGAACCGTTGTGCTGCAACACTTCGGGCCGGCACACTCGTTCAGCGACACGGTTGTGCACGTGCCGGATGCACGGGTGGTATTCGCCGGGGACCTTGTCGAAGAGCCCGGGTTCATCGCGGAGTCGTTCGGGGACGGCGACGTGACCCAGTGGCCGGCCGCGCTGCAGGCGCTGCTGGCCCTGGATCCACGTGTCGTCGTCCCCGGTCACGGCTCCCCGGTGGACAAGGATTTCGTTGCCGCGCAACGGGAGATCCTCATCGCTGGATGGACTTCACCTCGGTGAACTCCTCGATGCCGAACTTGCCCAGTTCACGGCCGTTGCCGGACTGCTTGTAGCCGCCGAACGGCGCGAGCGGGTTGAACGAGCCGCCGTTGATGCTGACCTGACCGGTGCGCATCCGCTTGGCCACAGCCAATCCGCGGTCCGGGTCGCCGGAGAACACCGAGCCGGACAGGCCGTAGATGGTCGCGTTGGCGATCTCCACGGCCTCGTCCTCGTTCTGGTACGGCAAGATCGACAGCACCGGCCCGAAGATCTCCTCCTGGGCGATGGTCATCTCCGGCCGGACGTTCGCGAAAACTGTCGGCTGCACGTAGGCGCCCGGCGTGGGCAGCCCCGCGGTGTCGGCGCCGCCATACGCGACTGTGGCGCCCTCGTCGATGCCCTTGTTGATGTAGCCGAGGACGCGGTTGCGTTGCGCCGACGAGGACATAGGACCGATCCGTGTCGCCTCATCGGTCGGGTCGCCGACCGTGTACTTGGCAGCGGCTGCGGCTGCCATCTCGACAATCTCGTCGTGCTTGTCGGCGGGCACGATCATGCGTGTCCACGCGGTGCACGTCTGGCCGCCGTTGATGTATGTGTTCGCGACGCCCTTCTTCACCGCTGCGGTGAAGTCGGCGTCGTCGAGTATGACGTTGGCGGACTTACCGCCCAGTTCCAACGCGACGCGCTTGACGGTGTTCGCGGCGGACGCGGTCACGAGCTTGCCCGCACGCGTCGAACCCGTGAACGAGACCATGTCGACGCCCGGATGCGCCGACAACGCCTCGCCGACAACCGGGCCCGTGCCGTGTACCAGGTTCACCACACCCGCGGGCACACCCGCTGCCTCGATCACGGCCATGAACAACCCGGCCGTCAACGGGCTGATCTCGCTCGGCTTGAGCACAACGGTGTTACCGGCGGCCAGCGCGGGCACTACCTTCGCCACGATCTGGTGCAGCGGGTAGTTCCACGGCGTGATGCAGCCGACGACACCGATCGGCTCCCGCAGCACGAGCGAGTTGCCGATCTCCTCGCTGAACGAGAACTCGCCTTCCAGCAGGTCGGCGACGCCGTTGGCGACGGCGACCGGCAGCGACGCCTGAACGTTGAGCGAGAACGAGATCGGCGAGCCCATCTCGGCGGTGATCGTCGCGGCCATCTCGTCGCGCCGGGCCGCCAGTTCGGCGGAGATCCGCCGGATCACGGCGACGCGCTCGTCCACTGACGTCTGCGACCACGAGACGAACGCCTTGTTCGCCGCGCGCACGGCCACCTCGACATCGGCCGCCGTACCGGCCGGGACAGCGGCTATCACCGTGTCCGTGGCCGGGTTGACGACGTCAATGGTCTCGCCCCCGCCCTCGATCTGCTGGCCGTCGATCACATGGCCGGTACGAGAAGTGACAGGGGCCGCCATTGGTACTCCCTCAACGCTCGACTATTGGCTCCCAGAGTGGCGTCGGGAGCGTCCGACGCCACTCTGGGAGCACCTCCACCCCTCGACGATAGAGCGACTGGACCGATCAGGCTCAGGTGAAGTTGAGCTCACCTGTGCGGGTGCGCTTGAGCTCGAAGAAGTCCTTGTACCCGGCCAGCAGGCGCGAGCCGTCGAAGATGTCGAGCGCGTCCTGGCCACGCGGGATGCTGGTGAGCACCGGGCCGAAGAAGGCCACACCGTTGATGTGGATGGTGGGCGTGCCCACGTCCATGCCAACCGGGTCCATGCCTTCGTGGTGGCTCTTGCGCAGCGCCTCGTCGTACTCGGTGCTGTTCGCGGCCGCCGCGAGCTCGGCAGGCAGGCCGACCTCGGCGAGCGCGTCGAGAATGACCTGGTCGTAGTCCTTACGACCCTCGTTGTGGATCTTCGTACCCAACGCGGTGTACAGGTCGCGCAGCACTTCCTCGCCCTTGGCCTGCGCGGCGGCGATCGCCACACGGACCGGCCCCCAGGCCTTGTCGAGCAGCTCGCGGTACTCCGGCGGGAGGTCCCGGCCTTCGTTGAGAACTGCGAGGCTCATCACCCGGAACCGCAGTTCGATGTCGCGATGCTTCTCCACCTCGAGGATCCATCTGGACGAGATCCACGCGAACGGGCACGCGGGGTCGAAATAGAAGTCGACTGTTGTCTTGTCAGGTGCGCTCATGCCAGGCACAACCGGATCGGCCGTCAACATCTTCCCGACCGGCGTGATTGGATACCGTTGTCAACTTCCAGCTGAACCTGAGGTGATCAGTGGCCGCCCCCAACCTGACCCGTGCCCAAGCCCAGCAGCGCGCCGAGCTGCTCGAAGTCGAGTCGTACGACATAGTCGTGGACCTGACCGACGGTGCCGGCCGGCCAGGAGAGGGCACGTTCGCCTCCCGCACGACCGTCAAGTTCCGCAGCCACGAGACGGGCGCGGACTCGTGGATCGACATCGTCGCCGCGTCGGTCGAGCGGGCCACGCTCAACGGCGTCGAGCTCGACGTGTCGGACTACCGCGAGGACGACGGCATCACGCTGACCGGCCTGGCCGACGTCAACGAACTCGTCGTCGAGGCGCAGTGCCGGTACATGAACACCGGCGAGGGCCTGCACCGGTTCGTCGACCCGGTCGACGACAGCGTGTACCTCTACACGCAGTTCGAGACCGCCGACGCCAAGCGCGTGTTCACGTGCTTCGACCAGCCCGACCTCAAAGCCGTCTACACGCTCACAGTGACCGCGCCGCAGAGCTGGAAGGTCGTCTCCAACTCGGCGATCGAATCCAGCAGCACCGGTGACCAGGGCGCTGTCACGCACGTGTTCGAGACCACCAAGCGGATGTCGACCTACCTGGTGGCGCTCATCGCGGGCCCGTACGCGGAGTGGAAGGACACCTACAGCGCACCGGGCGAGGACGACATCCCGCTGGGCATCTACTGCCGCGCGTCACTGGGTGAGCACCTCGACCACGAGCGCCTGTTCACCGAGACCAAGCAGGGTTTCGCCTTCTACCACAAGAACTTCGGCGTGCACTACCCCTTCGGCAAGTACGACCAGCTGTTCGTGCCGGAGTTCAACGCCGGTGCCATGGAGAACGCGGGCGCCGTCACATTCCTTGAGGACTACGTCTTCCGCAGCCGTGTCACGCGCTACCTCTACGAGCGTCGCAACGAGACGCTGCTGCACGAGATGGCGCACATGTGGTTCGGCGACCTCGTGACCATGCGCTGGTGGGACGACCTGTGGCTGAACGAGTCGTTCGCCACGTTCGCCAGCGTGCTCGCGCAGGCCGACGCGACCGAGTACAAGCACGCGTGGACCAGCTTCGCCAACATCGAGAAGTCCTGGGCCTACCGCCAGGACCAGCTGCCGTCGACCCACCCGGTCGCCGCCGACATCGACGACCTGCAGGCGGTCGAGGTCAACTTCGACGGCATCACGTACGCCAAGGGCGCGAGCGTGCTCAAGCAGCTCGTGGCCTACGTCGGCAAGGACAACTTCCTCTCCGGCCTGCGGGTCTACTTCGCCAAGCACGCCTGGGGCAACGCCACGCTGGCCGATCTGCTCGGCGCGCTGGAGGAGGCGTCCGGCCGGGACCTGTCCTGGTGGAGCGCGCAGTGGCTGGAGACGACCGGCCTGAACTCGCTCAGCCCGTCGTTCAAGGTCGGTGCGGACGGCAAGTTCACCGAGTTCGCCGTCACGCAGGGCGGTGCGAAGCCCGGCGCGGGCGAGCTGCGGACCCACCGTGTCGCGGTCGGTGTGTACGACGATGTGGACGGAAAGATCGTCCGCACGCACCGGGTCGAGGTCGATGTAGACGGTCAGCGCACCGAGATCCCTGAGCTTGCCGGTGTCCCGCGCGGCAAGCTCGTGCTGGTCAACGACGACGACCTGAGCTACTGCACGATGCGGCTGGACGCCACCTCACTGGAGACCCTGATCGACCGGATCGCCGACATCGCCGAGCCGCTGCCACGCACGCTGTGCTGGTCGGCCGCGTGGGAGATGACGCGTGAGGCCGAGCTGAAGGCGCGGGACTTCGTCGCACTGGTCATCAGCGGCGTCGCGGCGGAGACCGAACTCGGTGTGGTGCAGCGGCTTCTGCTGCAGGCGCAGACCGCGTTGTCGTCCTATGCGGACCCGGCGTGGGCGCCGGAGGGCTGGCGGACGCTGACCGAGCGCTTGGTCGAGCTCGTGCTGGCTGCCGAGCCCGGCTCGGACCACCAGCTCGCGTTCGTGTCCTCACTGGCATCGTCGGTGCTGGACGAGGACAAGGTCGCGCTGGTCCGTGGCTGGTTCGACGGCTCGGCGCCGTTGCCCGGCCTGGTCGTGGACACCGACCAGCGGTGGCGGCTGCTGACCACTTTGGTCGCCCACGGCGCGGCCGGTGCGGACGAGATCGCCGCGGAGCTTGAGCGCGACTCGACGGCGACCGGCAAGCGGCACGCGGAGCGGGCCCTGGCGCTGCGGCCGACCGCGGAGGCCAAGGCCGAGGCGTGGCAGCGGGCAGTGCACGACGACGATCTGCCGAACGCCATCAACGAGTCGATCATCGCCGGTTTCTCGCACCCGGGCCAGAAGCAGCTGATCGCGTCCTATGCGGAGCGCTACTTCGAGGACGTCGCCGGGGTGTGGGAGCGGCGGTCCAGCGAGCGCGCCCAGTCCGTCGTGTTCGGACTGTTCCCGGCGTGGCGTGTGGACCACAGCACCGTCGAGGCGTCGGACACGTGGCTGGCCGAGGAGCGTCCGCCGGCGTTGCGGCGTCTGGTGCTCGAAGGCCGTGCCGGGATCGTGCGTGCCTTGGCCGCACGCGAATTCGACCAGCAGGCATGAGAAAACCCCGTGGGGAGTGGCGATCCACTCCCCACGGGGTCTCTTTTCAGTACTGTCAGTGAGCCGGCGTGCCTGCCTGGTCGCACAGCATGCGCAGACCGCTCACCAGGCCGCCGATCAGGTCGCCCTCCTTGAAGGACGCGACCATGCTCATCACGGCCAGCTTGAGGCCGCGGTCGGGCAGACGGCGCGCCGCCTCCTCGCCCGTGACGATCTCGACCACGCGCTGTGCGGGTGAGACAGCGATCAGCACGGAATGGCTCACGTCGCCGCCGGAACCCGCGTGCAGCTGCTGGGCTTCACCGTGGGTGTCCGAACCGAGCTCGCCGAGATAGATGCTGAAGGACAGTCCCGCGGACCGGCTCGCCAGCGTCAGGGCTTCGTCCAACCGGGACAGCTGCACCGGGGTGAACGGCAGCGCGGGCGTTGCCAGCTCGTAGGGACGGGCGACCGACAGGCGGCCGGTCGACGTGACGACTGTGCCTTCCGGCAACTGCGACTCGTCGATCACAGGTCCGGCTTTGACGACCTCACCAGCTGCCACGGGCACCTCCCCATGCGGTCCGCGCATGCTGCGCGGAACCTTCCTGCACCGGAGCCGGCTGCTGCGTGCCGGCCGGGTTCGCGGTCCACCAGACAGGCGGGTAGTCCCAGTCCTGACCCGGGCGGTAGCGGGGCGTCTTGGACGCGCGTTCGCGCAGCGTCAGCAGCGCCACAAGGCCATAGATGGCCCCCGGAATCACCACGAAGACGAGAACTGTCTCGACCAAGCTCACCCGCTAAAGGTAGCCGACACCACTCCACATCGGAGCGCTGACCCCATCCAGCCTCCGGTCGTCCCAGTCACTGGGAGCGCTCCGACCCCGGACAGTCGCATGTCCTGCGGTCTTGGTAACCCATATGCGCCATGTGCTGGCCGCAGTTGTCCCGCGCGCGGCGCATCGCCAGGTGGCGAACGGCCCCATCGGCCGGCAACCGGGCGGTTGGACCGACTTGACGGCTTGCGACTTACCCGCAACCCTCTTCACAATTCACCTGTACGGACCTTGCGAAACCCGCTCACACCACTCTTCTCACGTTTGAGTCACGAGGAGGCCCCGACATGACCACGATGCCGACCGCCGATCAGGCGACCTTCACGGCCCTAGTAGCTGCTCTGTGTGATGGGCAAGCCGAGGGAACCAGGGTTACCGCAGGCACGCGAGTCACTCGCGGCACTCGTGTCACGCGGGGTACCCGCGTCACGGCATGCAGTGAAGGTACTCGGGTCACTGCCGGCACTCGCGTGACCCGGGGCACTCGTGTGACCCGTGAGGGCACTCGCGTCACGGCAGGCACCCGTGTGACCCGTGGAACTCGCGTCACTCGCGAAGGCACCCGCGTCACGGCAGGCACTCGCGTCACTCGCGGTACGCGAGTCACCCGCGGTACGCGAGTCACCCGCGGGACGCGTGTCACCGCGGGCACCCGAGTCACCTGATAGCTACGCCGCGGGTTCGCCCAGGTAAGGCAGCCAGAGCGGATCGGCGTCGGCCACACCGGCGAGCAGTCGCCAGTGCGGGCCACGTGGCGCCGCGGGAACCACCCGCAGCCGCCAGCCCAGCTCGGACAGCAGCTTGTCCGCCTTCTTGTGATTGCATCTCGCGCAGCTGGCGACGCAGTTCTGCCATGTGTGGGGACCCCCACGACTGCGCGGCACGACATGATCGATAGTCTCCGCACGACCGCCGCAGTAAGCGCATCTGTAGCGGTCGCGGTGCATCAAGCCAGCACGCGTCAACGGCACGCGGCCGCGGTACGGCACGCGTACGTAGCTGCTGAGCCTGATCACCGACGGAATCTCCACACTGGACGTGGCCGAATGCATGACCATCCCAGTCGGATCTCCGTGCACGACCTCGGCCTTGCCGCAGACCACCAGAACGACAGCTCGCCGCAACGGCAGCGCCGTCAGCGGCTCGAACGTGGCGTTGAGTAACAGGACCCTGCGGCGGCCCCAAGGGACCACGGACAGGCCAGTCGACGCCGGGCGTTGGTCCGCAATTGGCGGTTGCGGAGACAGCGCCGCCAGCGCCGCGTTCCCGGTGCCGGTTGCACCGAGTTTCGCGCCGCTGATCGGAGTCGGTTTTCGGTCGAGCACGCGACCACCTCCACCGGGGTGCAAGGCATAGTCGACCACACAACACACCTCTCGCGCACGTGTGTTGACATACGTGTCACGTCTCCGGTTGACGAAACCCCGGTGAACGCCGGATTGACCGCCCAGGCCTAGCCTGGCTGGTGCCCTGGTCCCCCGCCCGAAGATCGGATCGATGAACCCCCTCCTGTCTGAGCCTCCCACCTGCGTGAACGACATCGGCACGCTCTGCCGTACGGTGTTCGAGATGACCGGGAACGCCTGGCTGTCCGGAGCGGTCGGCTGGCTGGCCAACGCCCCGTTACGAATCCTGATCATCCTGGTCGTGGCGTTCGTGGTGCGATTCGTCGTACGCCGCACGATCGACCGGCTGGCCCGTGGCGCGAGCAACGGCAAGACCCCGCGCATCCTGCGGCCGCTCAAGGAGCGGGCCCCGCAGACGATCGGCGCGCTGGTCTCCGAGCGCCGTCAGCAGCGCGCCCAGACCATCGGCTCGGTGATGAAGTCGCTGGTCTCGTTTCTGGTGTGGGGACTGGCGTTCATGCTGATCCTCGGCGAGATCGGGATCAACCTGGGGCCGATCATCGCCTCGGCCGGCATCGTGGGTGTGGCGCTGGGTTTCGGTGCGCAGAACCTGGTCAAGGACTTCCTGTCCGGTGTGTTCATGATGCTTGAGGACCAGTACGGCGTCGGTGACATCGTCGACGTCGGCCCGGCGACCGGCACGATCGAATCCGTCGGTTTACGCGTCACCACGCTGCGTGACGTCAACGGCACGGTCTGGTACGTCCGCAACGGCGAGATCCTGCGTGTGGGCAACTCCAGCCAGGGCTTCGCCGTGGCCGTAGTGGACGTCCCGCTGGGCTACAGCGCCGACATCGAGGCCGCGACCGAGGTCATCAAGCGGATCGTGACCGACGAGACCGGTACCGAGCCGGTGTCCGAGGACGTGCTGGAGCCACCCGAGGTCCTCGGTGTGGACAAAGTCACACCGGAGAGCATCACCGTCCGGCTGACTGTGAAAGTCCGTGCGGGCAGGCAGTGGGCAGTACAGCGGGCCCTGCGCGCACGGATCATCCCGGCGCTCGAGGAAGCCGGTATCGAGCCGCCCCTAGGCCGTCTCTACGGCCAGAAGTAGGACAATGGTGACGTGACGCAGGCGCAGAGCTTCTACCAGGCCGTAGGTGGCGAGGAGACCTTCCGCCGGATCGTCGCGCGGTTCTACGCCGAAGTGGCGGCCGACGAGATCCTCCGGCCGATGTACCCGGAACAGGACCTCGGTCCCGCCGAGGAACGGCTGCGGCTGTTTCTGATCCAGTACTGGGGCGGGCCGCACACCTACTCCGACAACCGCGGCCACCCCCGGCTGCGGATGCGGCACGCGCCGTTCCAGGTCGGCCCGATCCAGCGCGACGCGTGGCTGCGGTGCATGCGCGTCGCGGTGGACGAGGCGGGACTGTCCGAAGAGCACCGTGCGCAACTGTGGAACTACTTGGAGATGGCAGCCAACAGCCTGGTCAACAGCTGGGTCTGAACTCTCTTCTCGTCCAGCACCAAACCGGCCCTCCGCGATGGCAGGATGTCCCACCGTGCAAAGAAATGCCGACGGGAAATGGTGGCAGCACGCCGTTTTCTATCAGGTCTACGTCAGATCGTTCGCCGACTCGGATGCCGACGGTGTCGGTGACCTCGACGGAATCCGTTCCCGGCTGGGCTATCTGGAACTGCTCGGCATCGACGCGCTCTGGCTGACCCCGTTCTTCACCTCCCCGATGGCCGACCACGGCTACGACGTGGCCGATCCGCGGGACGTGGACCCGGTTTTCGGCGATCTGGCCACATTCGACCAACTCGTGGCCGAGGCGCACGAGCGCGGGATCCGGGTGACGATCGACCTGGTGCCCAACCACACCAGCGACCAGCACCCGTGGTTCACCGCCGCGATCGAGGCCGGGCCGGGCTCGCCGGAGCGCGACCGGTACTTCTTCCGTCCGGGTGCCTACCCGCCCAACAACTGGACCAGCGTCTTCGGCGGCTCCGCGTGGAGCCAGCTGCCCGACGGCGACTGGTATCTGCACCTGTTCGCGCCCGAGCAGCCGGATCTGAACTGGGCGAACCCGGACGTGGTCGCGGATCTGGAACGGACCCTGCGGTTCTGGCTCGACCGCGGTGTGGACGGGTTCCGCATCGACGTGGCGCACGGCATGGCCAAGCCCGAATCCTTGCCGGATATGGACATTTCGGTCCCCGAGGGCGCGGGCATCCTGCACGACAACGCCATCGACCCGCGTTTCGACAACGACGAGGTCCACGAAGTCCACCGGATGATCCGCAAGGTCCTGGACGCCTACCCGGAGACCATGGCGGTCGGCGAGATCTGGGTGAAGGACGACGAGCGGTTCGCCCGGTACATCCGGCCCGACGAGCTGCACCTCGGCTTCAACTTCCGGCTCGTGGCGGCGGATTTCGACGCCGACGCGGTACGCACGGCGATCGACAGCTCCCTGCACGCGGTCAACATGGCAGGCGGGACGCCCACTTGGACGCTGTCCAACCACGACGTGGTCCGGCACGTGACCCGTTACGGCGACGGCGAACTAGGCGAGCGACGCGCGCGGGCGATGACGTTGGTGGAGCTGGCCCTGCCGGGCACGGTCTACCTGTACAACGGCGAGGAGTTAGGCCTGCCCACGGTCGAACTGCCCGAATGGGCCCTGCAGGACCCGATATGGGAACGCTCAGGGCACACCGAGCGCGGCCGCGACGGCAGCCGGATTCCTGTTCCCTGGGAAGGCGACGAGCCGTCGTACGGCTTCTCCGGGACATCGAGCACATGGCTGCCGATGCCACTGGAATGGGCGCGCTTCACGGTGGAGGCCCAGCTGGAGGACGAGGACTCGATGCTCTCGCTCTACCGGCACGCCCTCGAACTGCGAAAGACACACGCGGCTTTCTCCGGCACCGAGGTCGAGTGGTACGGCGCGCCTGCCGGATGCTTCGCCTTCCGCCGCAAGGGCGGTGGCCTGATCTGCGCGCTGAACACGTCGGCGGCACCGGTTCCGATCCCGCCGGGTGAGGTCCTGCTCACGAGCCACCCGCTGGTGGACGGCCAGCTGCCACCGGACGCGGCCGTCTGGCTCGTCTAGGCGCGACGCAACGCGTATCGCCCCGGGGCTGGGTCGAGTGACGTGGTGCGGAGGTTTTTCACGGCGGTGGCGGCCAAGGCGATCACTGCATATACGGCGTATGCATTGACCGTCCAGGCTTCTTCCCAGGCCCACCAGTGGGGCGCGATCACGAACAGCGCAGCGCCGGTCACCGCGAGCAGGCGCATGCCGTTCATGGCGAATGCCGGCACGATCAGTACGCACCAGACCCAGTGGTGCGACCATGAGATCGGCGAGACCAACAGCATTGCGAGGGAGTTGACCGCCAGCGCCAACGCCGGTTCACCTCGCATTCCGATTACCGCCAGCACCACGACCATCGCCGCGAACAGCGGCCATAACTGAGCGCCGTCCATTCGGGTGAGCACACCCATGATCGACTGATTCGCCACGAAATCGACGCCGACTTTCTCCCCCGTGTGCAACACCTCGTTCGTCCAGAAGCCGATCGACTCCTTGGGGGCCACGAGAAAACCGAGCACCGTGGCGGCCAGGAATGCCCCCGCGGCGGTCAACGCCGCTCGATTGTCACGCCTGAGCAGGAAGAACAGCACGAAGGCGGCCGGGGTCAGTTTCACCGCCGCGGCCAGTCCGACCAGCACACCCCTGGGCCAGCGGGGCTTGGGAACCAGGCAATCGGCGACGACCAATGCCATCAGAATGACATTGATCTGGCCGTAGTCCAGGGTGGACCACACCGGCTCGGCCACAAACGCCAGCGGGACGAGCGCGAGCCAGCGGCGGGACAGCCCGAGGGAATCGAGCACGATCGAGAGCGTCACCACCACCAGTGCGACTGTCAGCACTGTCAGCGCGATACTGGCCACCGGAAAGGAAACCACTGCCAAAGGCGTCATCATTACCGCCGCTATCGGCGGATAAATGAACGGCAGGGAAACACCGATCGCGGTGTCCGGGAGTTCTCCGTACAGGTCACCGCCGGCCAGCCACGTCTGCATACCGATTCGGTAGACGTCCAGGTCCAGCCGGTAGATGTCGGCCACCAGCACGAACCAGGCCACGCAGCACAAGACGGCCACGGCCGTGAGAACTCGCATGGACCATATCTACCGGGTCGACGATAGCACGGCGATAAGCGGGACCTTTATGTGGAATTTATCGCACCGCCTGTACATACTGGTCGCATGGGGAAAGGGGGACCCGTCCATGCGGGTGCTTGTCGTCGAGGACGAGGAGATACTCGCCGACGCCATCGCCGCAGGTCTCCGGCACATGCACATGGCCGTCGACGTCTGTTACGACGGTGACGCGGCCATGGAACGCGTCGTCATGCACCGTTACGACGTGGTCGTTCTCGACCGCGATCTGCCGAAGGTGCACGGTGACGAGATCTGCCGGCAGATCGTGTCGACTGGTGGCGAGACCCGTGTGCTGATGCTGACCGCCGCGGCGAGCATTCGTGACCGTGTCGACGGTTTGGGGCTCGGCGCCGACGACTACCTCACCAAACCGTTCGCGTTCGCCGAACTCGTCGCGCGTGTGCAGGCGCTGAGCCGGCGGACCCAACGCGCGTTGCCGCCCGTGCTGGAGCACTCCGGTGTCCAGCTTGATCCGGCTCGCCGGTACGCCTCCCGCGACGGCCGGCCGTTGTCGCTGTCCCCCAAGGAATTCGCCGTGCTCGACGTACTCATGCGTGCCGCCGACGGAACGGTTGTCAGCCCGGAAGAGCTCCTGGAGAAGGCATGGGACGAGAACGCGGATCCGTTCACGAACACGGTGCGGGTGACCATCATGACGCTGCGCCGCAAGCTCGGCGAGCCACCGGTGATCCACACCGTGCAGAGCGCCGGATACCGCTTCGGTTCCTGACCGGGGGCCCGATCTCGTTGCGTGGCCGCGTCGCCATCGCGTGTGCCGTCGCGTTCGTACTCGGGTGCGTCCTGGCTCATCCCGGGTTCACTGTCCTGCGCACTCTGATGATCTCGTTCACGCGTCAGTGCTCGGCGCCGGAGTACTGGGACCCATGCCCTATTCCCTATGACGGGACCGCCAGGACGTGGGTGATCGTCGCTTTTGTCGTAGTGATCGCGCTGATCGTCTGGTTCCTGCGGTTCTGCGCGAGCCGGTCGCTGCGTCCGCTGCACACGATGACGAGCACTGTGCGGCAACTGGGCCCGCAGAACCTGGGCCAGCGGATCCGGCGGGGCGGCGCGAACGACGAGTTGCGTGTCCTCTCCGATTCGGTCGACGAGATGCTCGACCGGGTGGTCGTCGGTTTCGAGGGGCAGCGACGGTTCGCGTCCAACGCCTCCCACGAGCTGCGTACGCCGCTGGCGGTGCAGCGCACACTGGTCGAGGTGGCGATGGTGACCGGTGGCGACGACCAGGAGATCAACCGGCTCGGCGCGCAACTGCTGCTGGTCAACGAACGCAACGAGCGCCTGATCGAAGGCCTGCTCGTGCTCGCGGAAAGCGATCGAGGGCTGCCGGGGACCGTGCCCGTCCGGCTCGACCAGCTCGCGAGCGAGGTGCTCGACTCCTACAGCGAACTGGCCGCGGAACGCGGGCTGACCGTTCGCCGGGGCATGGTCGAACGCACCGTGCAGGGCGATCCGGTGCTCCTGGAACGGATGATCAGCAACCTGCTGCACAACGCGATCAAGTACAACGACCCCGGCGGCTGGATCGAGGTCGTGGTGGCCGGGCAGCCGGCGATCTCGGTGCACAACAGCGGCCAGGCCGTGCCCGCCGAAGCGGTCTCCTCGCTGTTCGAGCCGTTCCGGCGGCTGACCGCGGAACGCACGAACCACCGCGACGGCGCCGGGCTCGGCCTGTCGATCGTCCGGTCCATCGTCGCGGCCCACCAGGGCGCGATCTCGGCGAAACCTGGCGAGGACGGAGGTCTGCGCCTGGACGTGCACCTGCCGTCGGCCTAGGAGCTTCCTGAGCCCATGTCCATCCCGCCGGTGTCGACCGTGTCTGAGTCATCTGTGACGGCGTCATAGACGTACAGGCCCGCAGCGAGTGCGGCGGCGCCGCGCAGACCGTCACCGAGACGGGTGTGGCGCAGCTGCTGCACCTCTTGCGGCTGAGGAGCGGGCGGGCGCGGCTCCGGCCATGGCTCAGGCTCGGGGAACGTCTCAGCGAGCCAGTCCTTGGCCGGATCTTCCTCCGGCTTGGCAGGTGTGTCGCTCATGCCCCCACAATGCACCCTCCGGTGCCCTCATGACCTCTACAAGAGTCAAACGAGCAGAGGAAGCAGCGCGTGCCTACGCCTTACGACCGCGCCGAACCGGGCGTCGATGCGTAGCCACGAGTCGGTTGCTGTCACCCGCACACGCTCGTCCGGGCCTTCGTTGCCGATGAACCCCATGCCCGACATGGCGAACAAGCAGCGCAACGGCACTTTGATCTCCATGCCCTCGCTGCTGACCGTCAGCACGGTCTGATCCAGCAACGACGCGGGCGGCGTGCCGTGCGGGCCGACGTTCTCCCGCGCCACCGACAGGCCCTTGTCGGCCAGCGACGACACGACCTCGGCCGGCAGCTGGTCGATCACCTGCCAGCCCTGCCCCGGCGGCAACGCGGAACGCCACATCAGATCCCGTGGCAGACCGGGATCGACCGTCTCGCCGCGCACGATCGCGAGCGCGGCGAGCAGCTCGTTGCCGGAGACCGTCACGTCGTCCGGGCGCATAGAGCCACGGACGGTCCGGGTGGCCAGCACGTCGAACGGCGTGGCCACCCAGGCGTCGATCAGGTCAGTGCTGTCGTTGTTCAAACCACGACGGGCCCGCAGACGGACGACAGAGTCGCCCTCCAGCCGGACGGCCCGGGCGACGAACGCGCCCAGGTCGTCCCGCTCGTGCGGGTCGGCAAAGGTCAGTTCAGACACTCTCTTCGCTCCCCGAGCGCCACCCGGCCAGGAAGTCGCGCTCCGCCTCGGTCAGCCGGCGCGGCCGCTCGTTCACCAGATCGTAGGGCGCCAGCGTGACATCCGCGACCACGCCGATCTTGTCGTTCTCTGAAGGTCCACAGTGGACCTCTTGGTGGATGGTGAAATCCGCGACCCGCATCCGGGTGATGGTCAGACCCACCCGGAACGGCTCGCCGTTGACGAACAGTGGCGCGTTGTAGACCACTTCCAGCTTTGCCACGACGAGGCCACCGTCGACCATGCCGGCGCCGTGCCGCGCGCCTTCGCCGTAGATCAGTTGCAACCGGGCTTCCTCCAGCAGCGTCACCGTTTGCGCGTGGTTGACGTGCCGGTATGCGTCCATATCGGACCAGCGGGGCCAGACCGAGGCGTAGTAGACACCCAACGCGTACCTCCGTATGTCAGCGGATCATGCTGCGAATCTGGCGTGCCGCGACCGACAGCATCGCGAGGTCCATCCGGCTGGCCGCACCGGCCAGCTCGTCGAGTGCCGCCCGCGCGCGGCCGAGCCGGGACGCGTTCGCCTTCTCCCAGTTCTCGATCTTCTGCTTGGCCGTCTGGCCCGGATCGCTGTGCTGCAGGGCATCCAGCGTGATCGACCGCAGCGACGAATAGACGTCGTCCCGCAACGCCAGCCGGGCCAGCGCGTGCCAGCGGTTGCCGCGCTCCAGCCCGCTGATGAACGTCAGCACCTGGTCGACGTTCAGGTGGTCGGCCAGGGCGTAGTACAGCTCCGCGGTCTCGACCGGGCTGCGCTCCATGTCCATGCCGCCGTTCTCGCGATCGGCGAGCTCGGCCACCTCGATCACGTCCAGCAGGCCATAGGCGTCCAGCAGGCCGCTGACCCGGGTGGCCAGCTGCTCCGGCACGCCGTTGGACACCAGTTCCTGCGTGTCGCGGACGACGGCTTGCTTGGCCTCGCCGTGCAGCAGGTCCGAGACCGTCGGCGCGATCTGCTTGACCACCTTGGAGAACCGGTTGATCTCCGCACCGACCGCCAGCGGCTGGGGCCGGTTGGACAGCAGCCAGCGCGAGGCCCGGTCCAGCAGACGCCGGGTCTCCAGCACCATCTTGTCGGCGATCTCGGTGGGCACCTTGTTGTCCAGCTCGTCGATCTGCCGCCAGATCTCCGGCAGGTCGTACACCCTGGTCACGATCGCGAAGGCACGCACCGAGTCGGTGGCCGAGGCGTTGATCTCCTCGGCCAGCCGGAACGGGTACGTGATCCCGGCGCCGTCGATCACCTCGTTGGCCAGCAACGTGGTGGTGATCTCGCGGCTGAGCGGGTGCGCGGAGATGGCGTCCGGGAAACGGTCCCGCAGCTGGCTGGGGAAGTACTCCGGCAGCCGGGCGGCGAACACGCTCGCGCTGGGCAGGTCGCTGGCGAGCAGGTCCTCCTTGAGGCCCAGCTTCACGTGCGCCAGCAGCGACGCCAGCTCCGGCGAGGTCAGGCCCTGGCCGGCCTTCTCCATCTCCTTGAACTTCTGCACCGACGGCAACGCCTCGAGCTCACGGTTGAGGCCGCTGTTCTGCTCGAGCTCGGTGACGAGACGCGCGTGCACCGACAGCATCGGCCCGGCGTGCGCCCGGCTGACACCCATCACGGCGTTCTGCCGGTAGTTGTCCATCAGCACCAGGTCGCCGACCTCGTCGGTCATCTCCGCCAGCAGCTCGTTGCGCTGCTGCCCGGTCAGATCGCCCGCGGCCACCAGGTGGTCGAGCAGGATCTTGATGTTGACCTCGTGGTCGGAGCAGTCCACACCCGCGGAGTTGTCCAGCGCGTCGGTGTTCACCTTGCCGCCGGTCCGGGCGAACTCCATCCGGCCGCGCTGGGTCAGGCCGAGGTTGCCGCCCTCGCCGACCACCTTGACCCGCAGGTCCTCGCCGTTGACACGGATCGCGTCGTTGGCCTTGTCACCGACTTCGGCGTGCGACTCGGTGGACGCCTTGACGTACGTGCCGATACCGCCGTTCCACAGCAGGTCGACCGGTGCCAGCAGGATCGCCTTCATCAGCTCGAATGGCGACAGCTTCACCGTGCCCTCGGGCAGCCGCAGCACCTCGACGGTCTCCGGGCTCAGCGGAATCGCCTTGGCCGAACGCGGCCAGACACCGCCACCCGCACTGATCAGCGAGCGGTCGTAGTCGTCCCACGAGGACCGCGGCAGGTCGAACATCCGCCTGCGCTCGGCGAACGACGACGCCGCGTCCGGGTTGGGATCGATGAAGATGTGCCGGTGGTCGAACGCGGCGACCAGCCGGATGTGCTCCGAGAGGAGCATTCCGTTGCCGAAGACGTCACCGGACATGTCACCGACGCCGACGACCGTGAAGTCCTGGGTCTGGGTGTCCACGCCGAGCTCGCGGAAGTTGCGCTTGACGCTCTCCCACGCGCCCTTCGCGGTGATGCCCATGGCCTTGTGGTCGTAGCCGACCGAGCCACCCGACGCGAACGCGTCACCGAGCCAGAAGCCGTAGCCCTTGGCGACTTCGTTGGCGATGTCGGAGAACGTCGCGGTGCCCTTGTCCGCGGCGACCACGAGGTAGCTGTCGTCACCGTCGTAGCGCACGACGTCCGGCGCCGGGATCGTCTTGCCCGCTTCGAGGTTGTCGGTCACATCCAGCAACCCCGAGATGAACATGCGGTAGCAGGCGATGCCCTCGTTCATCTGCGCCTGACGGTCCAGGCCGGGGTCACCGGTCACCGCCGGGGGCCGCTTGACCACGAAGCCGCCCTTCGCGCCGACCGGCACGATCACGGCGTTCTTCACCGCCTGTGCCTTGACCAGGCCGAGCACCTCGGTGCGGAAGTCCTCGCGGCGGTCGGACCAGCGCAACCCGCCACGTGCGACCGAGCCGAACCGCAAGTGCACGCCTTCCACACGCGGCGAGTACACGAAGATCTCGAACCGCGGCCGGGGCTGCGGCAGATCCGGGATCGCCTGCGGGTTGAGCTTCAACGCCAGGTACGGACGCGGGTTGCCGTTCTCGTCACGGACCCGGTAGTTCGTGCGCAGCGTCGCGTTGATCAACGTGAGCAGGCTGCGCAGGATCCGGTCCTGGTCGAGGCTGGTGACCTCGTCGATCATCAACGTGATCTCGTCGACCTGGGCCTTGATCGCAGCTTCCCGGGTGTCCTGGTCGCTGTTGACGTCGAACCGCGTCTCGAACAGCTTCACCAGCGCCGTGGCCACGACGGTGTGCCGCAGCACGGTGTCCTCGATGTACTCCTGACTGAACGGCGTACTCGCCTGACGCAGGTACCGGGAGTACGCGCGCAGGATGGTGGCCTGCCGCCAGCTGATGCCCGCGCGCAGGACAAGGGCGTTGAACCGGTCGACCTCGGCGTCACCGCGCCAGGCGGCGGTGAACGCGTCCTGGAACTGGGTGCGGACCAGGGCCAGTTCCTCGTCCGAGCGCTGCTCGAGGACCTTCGCGTCGATCCGCAGGCCGAAGTCGTAGATCCACCAGTCGGCGCCACCTTCGTTGCGCAGTTGGTACGGGCGCTCGTCGATCACCTCGACGCCCATGTGCGACAGCACCGGTAGCACCTGCGAAAGCGTGATGCCGTCGCCGCACAGGAACAGCTTGAACCGGCGCTCCCCCGGCGCGGCGTCGGCCGGGACATAGAACTGGATGTCCATGTCGCCGACGTTGCCCAGGGCCTGCAGGCGGCGCAGATCCTGCAACGCCACGACAGCCGAGAAGTCCTCCTTGTAGGCCTCCGGGAAGACGTAGGCCAGGCGCTGGCCCTGCTGCGTCGCGGACTCGGTACCGATGCTCGCGCCGCCCGCGGCCTTCTCACGCTGCTCGGCGTCGACGGCCTCGGCCATCCGGTCTTCCCAGCTGCGGATGGCCGCGGCGAGCCGCTCCTGGATGCGGGCGACGTCCGGCTCGATCTGCTGTGCCGGATCGGTGTGCACGGTGAAATACACCTGGGCCAGGGAGAACTCGCCGATCCGGGCGTTGTACTCCAGGTTCGAGCCGCCCAGCTCGTCGATCAGCACTTCCTGCATCGCCAGGCGCGTGGTCGTGGTGTACCGGTCACGCGGCAGGAACACGAAGCACGAGTAGAAGCGGCCGTACGGGTCGCGGCGAAGGAACAGCCGCAGCCTGCGCCTGTCGGCGAGCGCGATCACGCCGGTCGCGGTGGCGTACAACGACTCCGCGGTGGACGAGAACAGCTCGGCCCGCGGCCAGTTCTGGATCACCTCGAGCATCCGCTGGCCGGAGTACGACTCCAGCGGGAATCCTGCCTCGTGGATGACCTCACGCACCCGGCGTTCCACGACGGGGATGTCCAGCACGTTCTCGTGCAACGCAGTCGTGGTGAACACGCCGAGGAACCTGTGCTCGCCGGTGACGTTGCCGTCCTGGTCGAACGTCTTCACGCCGACGTAGTACGGGTACACCGAACGGTGCACAGTGGACGGTGCGCTCGCTTCGGTGAGTACAAGGAGCTTCGGCGCCAACGCCGACGCGACTACCGAGTCCGGCCCGGCAGTGAGGCTGCGCGCGGCGAGACTGTCCTGCCGCAGGACACCCAGGCCGCTCGCGAGCACGGCCTTCAACGCGGGGTCGTCGCCGTTCTGGCCGACCAGTTCGTACTGCCGGTATCCGAGGAACGTGAAGTGCCCGTCGGCAAGCCAGCGCAACAGCGCGGCGCCGTCCTCGACCTCAGTGTCCGGCAGCGGAGGCGGTGTGGCTTCCAGCGCATCGGCCAGGGCGTTGGCCTGGCTGCACATCTTGGCCGCGTCCTCGACGACCTCGCGGACGTCGTTGAGTACCGAGTACAGACCCGTGGAGATCTCCCGGCCCCGGTCCGGGTCGGTGATCAGGTCGATCTCGATGTACATCCAGGACTCCACCAGTGCGTCCGCGGGTGGGTCGCCCGGATCGGCGGTCGGCAGGACCTCCCGGAGCGCACCAGCCACATCCCTGCGCACCACAACGATGGGGTGCACCACACGTTGGACCTGAACGCCGCTGCGGACAAGTTCGGCGGATACCGATTCGACCAGGTAAGGCATGTCATCGGTCACGACCTGCACGACTGTCGCCGAGGTCGTCCAACCGTCGACCTCCGCAGTCGGGTTCACCGGCCGCACCACGGGCCGGCCCGGCACCCGTTGCCCGGCCAGGTCAAGGTGCGTGCGCACGGCGCCGACCAGATCGGCGGGCGCGAAATCGATGACCTCCTCCGGCGGGACATACCGGTAGTAGAGGCGGATCAGGTCGGCAATCTCCGGGGCCGATCCCGCGGCGGTGGCCACCAGCTCGTCCCTGAGTTGCTCAGGGGTGGCCGCAGAGGCCTTCGCCGCGGTCGCTTCCGGATGGGACTGGACTCCAGTCGAGGTCATGTTCTCCAGGCTCCACGCTCGTCGGCACCCTGTACGGCACGTCGTTGTGCCTGTTTGCTGTGCCAGCTGCGGCCTAACCCTAGTTGGGCGGACGGAGCAGCCAAGTAGCCACCGGCGGGACTTGAGAATCATTTAGGGGGCTTTAATAGCCTGTCTCACGCCTCACGGCGGGGGTTCTCGTCGGCGACCCGGCCGGCCGCGTCGTCGTATGCCGACAGAACGTCTTCATCCGGATGCTCCGACGTTGACGCTTGGTAAGCCACAAGCGCCTCGGCGAGCAGATCGGCCAGCTTGACGTCGGTCTTCTCCCGCCGCCGCATCCGGCTGGGCCGCCCCGCACTTTCAGGTGAACTCTCCGGCCCGGCAGGCGGATCCCGCGGCTCAGCGGGCTCCGGCGGAAGCCCGGCCCGCTCCTGCCCATCAAGAACCGAAGCCCAGCGCCGCCGCCGCGCCTCCTGCGGATCCTGTGGCTTCGGTTCCGGCTGGGGCTGTTGCTGTTGCTGAGGCTGGGGCTGGGGCTGTGCCTGTGACTCGGGCTGGGGCCTCGGCCTGGGACTCGGCCGCCGTTCAGGCGCGGGGCTGGGCTGCTCAGGCTCCAGTACCCGGCTGGCCCTCGATGGAAATTCAGCCGGTGCATCCGGCGGCTCCGGCATCCGGCGGCGGCCGCCTTCGGAGTCCGAGCCGGCCGACTGGCCTTCGGGCTGCAGCACCCGGCCCCACCCCGACCAAGATTCACCCGGTACATCCGGACGCCCTGGACCGCGGCGGACCGGCTCAGCTTCCAGGCGGCCCGACGAGTCTTCGGGCTCCGGCATCCGGCGCCGGCCGGTGGGGAGCTGGGAGTCGTCGGGCTGCTCATCCTGGTCAGGCATGCGGCGGCGACCGGGTCGCTGTCCGTCGACAGCAGCCGGGGCGTCGAAGTTCTCCGGCATGCGACGACGTCCCGTCGGAGGCGCGGAATCCGGAGCCTGTGGCACCTCAGCCGCAGGCCAGGCACGTTCCCCAGCCTCGTTCACCGGCTCAACAGGGACGCGGCCAGGACCCGACGAGGGCTCGAGATCATCATCCGCCAGTGCCCGGCGACGGCCCGGCCGCTGATTCGCCTCAGGCTCAGCAGCCGGCTGGGCCGCAGGCCACTCAATGCCGGCATCGCTGTCGAAGTCGACATGATCGCTCGGCCCGACGTCCGCGACTACAGGCTCATGGCCTCGATCCGGGCCGGCCGGAAAACCGGCCGACAGATCAACATCCGAATACGCCGAGACATCCCGCCGACCCAAATCACGATCCAGGTCCGTGGGGAAGCTGGGCTCGCGGTCTGGGTCTGGGCCGGCTGGGAAGGCGAGAAAGCCGGCTGGCGGATCGATGTCTGGGTGCGTTGGGACATCACGCCGGGCTGGCTCGCGTTGCGGATCTGGGCTGGTCGGGAATGCGGGGTGGCTGGGCGGCGGGTCGATGTCCGGGTGTGCGGGGGTGCCGCGGCGGCTCGGTTTGGGGGCTGGGTCCGGATCTGGGTCTGGGCGGCGGCCCGGCTGGGGGTCTGTGTCCGGGTTGGGGACCGGGGGGATGTCGGGAGTGTCTGGGGGGACTGGGATTTCTTCTGGGTCCGGGATGTGCGGGATCGAGGCGCGCGGGATCGGGTGGGCCAACGCCTCTTCGGCCGCGGCCAGGATTTCGTCACTTGTGCTCGCGTATTTCGAGCTCGCGGACTCGCCCCTGGAAGGCTCGCCATAGCCCGCGCTTGATGTCGTGTTGTAGGGCGAGTCCGGGGTGGCTGGGCCGGGTTGGGTGTAGTCGGTGGATTGATCTGGGGCGAACGAATCCGGGGCGCGACGGCGGCCGCCGCTGCCGCGGGTTATGTCCAGGCGGTCCAGGACTGAGCGGCCGGTGTCGGCGGTGTCTGTCATCGATGCGGTCGGCGCAGGAGCCGGCATGCCAGTCGGTGCGTCGGTCGACACGGCAGCCAATGTGTCGGTGGATGCGGGGGCCGCGTCGTGGTGCGGTGGCATGTCGGGTTCTTCGGTGGGCGGCCACTGCGACTCTTCGATGGGGGCCCACTGGGTGTATTCGGGTAACGGGAATCCCGCCAGGTACTCGGCCATCTCGGGGTCGGCCGGTTCGGGGCCGTCGTGGGAGGTCTGGGCGTACTCCTGCATGTAGGTGTAGCCGCTGTCCTCGGGGGGCAGGTCGTAGACGGGCTCGATGGACTGCCAGTCCGGCTGTTCGTCGTGGCTGTCCTGTTCGGTGGCGGTGAGGGCCTCACGGGCGGCGGTCAGCAGGGCGTCCTCGCTGGTGCCTTCCTGGTACTGGGCAACGCCTGTGCTCACGCTGACTCCCCTGGCCGGGTCGGCGGGGTCCCAGTCTGAAGTGGACATTGTTTCGCGCAGGCTGGCGGCGAACTGTTCGGCTTCGTCGCGGGTGGTGTCGGGCAGCAGCACGGCCAGCTCACCCTCCTCGGGACGGACCAGCTCGGCGTCGTCCGGGGCCATGTCGCGGACATGGTCGGCCAGGGAGTTGAGCACGTCCGGGTCGAACTCGGGCATGCGACCGGCACGGTCGATGGCCTTGATCAACGCGGCGCTGAACCGGTCGGTGCTGTCCGGGTCGGTGCCACGGGACTCGATTCTGCGCGGCTCTGGTTGTGGATCGGGCTCGTTCTGTTCGAGCCGGACGAGAGTGAGCGCGGTCGGCCGTGCTTGGCGACGGGCTGCGGCCAGCCTGCGGCGCAGGCCCTGCCTGTTGAGCAGGCCGGTTTCCTCGTCGCGTTCCTCGGCCGCGCCCGGATCGGGCCATTGCGGTTGCGAGCTGTCCGCAGACACAGCCGACACGGCTGGCTCGTCGGCTGTGCTGTCTGTATTGGCAGAGGCCAGCTCGGACACGGCTCGGTCGGCAGCCACCCGGTCGGCGGCGGACCACTCGACAGGTGCGCGGCGGCGCCCGCCACCGGACGAAGCGGCTGCGGCAACACCGGTGTCCGCGGACCAGTCCGAGGAGGTCTCAGCCGCCTCGGCACGGTCGTGACTTGGCCAGGCCGATGCCACCTGGTCAGACGAGGGCCAGTCCACAGCGGCGTGGTCGGCTTCGATCAGCTCGGACAGAGCCCGGCTCGTGCCTGCCTCCATCGCCGCGCGTTCCCGGGCGACCATCTCCCAGCCGGTCAGCTCGCGGGCCAGGATGTCCTGGCTGCCGATGTCCTCCCCGCCGAGTTCACGGCCGGACATCTCCCGGCTGGCCGCCTCACGGCCATTGCTCTCTCGGCTTGACGTATCCGGAAGAGATCGGGCAGGAGTCCGGACAACGCGCCGCAGCAATGCTTCGGTGTCGTCGGGAAGCCTCGTTCCTGCGCCCAACTCCTCCAGCACGATCAGTCGCGCCAAGGTGTCGGCGCGCAGCCTGCGTTGCTCGGCTGCCCGCGCGGACCGCAGCGAGTTCAGTGCGTCGGTCAGATCGCCGTCGGTTTCCTGGGCGTGTGCCAGCGATGTCAGGACGTCGGCCAGCAGGCCGTCCAGCTCGTGCCGTCGGGCCACTCGCACGATCTCGGCCAGCATGGTGTGCGCCTGCTTGGCGCGGCCCGCAGGCATGTGCACCCGGGTCGCCAGGATGAGCATCAGCCGGCCGATGGCCGCTGCCGAAGTGGCGCGCACCGGATGGGTCAGCGTCTGATCGGCCTGGCCGAGAGCCGCAGCGTCCTCGCCTGCGTCGAGCAGGGCGCTGACCATCTCCAGACCCAGTTCGGCCCGGGCCTGCCCGGAGTCCGTCGCTGGTTCGGTGAGCCCGTCGAGCAGGGTCATGCCCTCTGTGGCTGCCGCGACCGCGCCAGTGGGATTGCCCCACCGCCGCCGGAACGATGCGATCCGCGCACACAGCAGCGCCCGCAACACACGCCGGACATCTGCGGCAAGGCTCTCATCCGCGGCGTACAGCCGGTCGGCTTCCGAGAGCACCTCGTCGATGACCTCACGCCGCCCGGCCTGGGCCAAGCCGGCCACGATCTCCGCCAAGGCACCCGCTCGCACCGAGGGGCGCGCATCACTGCCTTCCAGCATCGGGCGGACCAGGACAAAAGCACTGCCGGCCAAGCCGATCGCACGTGTGCTCGCGGCCAGGTCGACCCGGACCGACCCGGCGAGCTCGCGCTCGCCGGACGATTCGGCCTCCCGCAAGGTGAGCACCGCCGGTTCGACGGCGTCGGCGTGTTTGCCGAGCCGCACCAACGAGGCGACCACGAGGGCGTTGGCGCGCAACGCAAGCATCCGGTCCCCGGCCGCGTCGGCACGCGTTGCCGCGTGCCGCGCGAATACCAGGGCAAGCTCCGGAGCGCGCCATCTCAACCGGTCGGCGGTCGCGACGAGTAGCTCGCCGTCGGATTCACCGCCGCCCGCCCAAGTTCCCCTCGTGCCCGCCGTCACCGGCGGCTAGTCCCGGGTCAGCTTGCGGTAGGTGACCCGGTGCGGCCGGGCCGCCTCGGCGCCCAGCCTGTCGATCTTGTTCTTCTCGTAGCCCTCGAAGTTGCCCTCGAACCAGAACCACTTGGCGGGCTGGTCGCCGGTGCCCTCCCACGCCAGGATGTGGGTGGCCACGCGGTCTAGGAACCACCGGTCGTGGGAGATGACCACGGCGCAGCCCGGGAACTGCTCCAGCGCGTTCTCCAGCGATCCCAGCGTTTCCACGTCCAGGTCGTTCGTCGGCTCGTCGAGCAGGATCAGGTTGCCACCCTGCTTGAGGGTCATGGCGAGGTTGAGCCGGTTGCGCTCGCCACCGGACAGCACACCGGCCGGTTTCTGCTGGTCTGCCCCCTTGAACCCGAAGGCGCTGACGTACGCGCGCGACGGCATTTCCACCTGGCCGACGTGGATGTAGTCCAGGCCCTCCGAAACGACCTCCCAGACGTTCTTCTTGGGGTCGATACCGGCGCGGTTCTGGTCCACGTAGGACAGTTTCACGGTCTCGCCGATCTTGACGGTACCGCTGTCGGCCTGCTCCAGGCCCACGATGGTCTTGAACAGGGTGGTCTTGCCGACGCCGTTCGGGCCGATCACGCCGACGATGCCGTTGCGCGGCAGGTCGAACGAGAGCCCGTCGATCAGCACACGGTCGCCGAAGCCCTTCTTCAGGTTGTCGACCTGGACCACGACGTTGCCCAGACGCGGGCCCGGCGGGATCTGGATCTCCTCGAAGTCGAGCTTGCGGGTCTTCTCGGCCTCGGCGGCCATCTGCTCGTAGCGTTCCAGCCTGGACTTGGACTTGGTCTGCCGCGCCTTGGCGTTGGACCGGACCCACGCCAGTTCCTCGCGCAGGCGCTTCTGCAGCTTCTGGTCCTTCTTGCCCTGCACCGCGAGGCGCTCGGCCTTCTTCTCCAGGTACGTGGAGTAGTTGCCCTCATAGGGGTGGGTACGGCCGCGGTCCAGCTCGAGGATCCACTGCGCCACGTTGTCCAGGAAGTACCGGTCGTGGGTCACGGCCAGGACAGCGCCCGCGTAGCTGGACAGGTGCTGCTCGAGCCAGAGCACGCTCTCGGCGTCCAGGTGGTTGGTGGGCTCGTCGAGCAGCAGCAGGTCGGGCTTGGACAGCAGCAGCTTGCAGAGCGCGACCCGGCGACGCTCGCCACCGGACAGCACCTTCACGTCCGCGTCCGGCGGCGGGCAGCGCAGCGCGTCCATCGCCTGCTCCAGCTGGGAGTCGAGGTCCCACGCGTCGGCGTGGTCCAGCGCCTCCTGCAGCTTGCCCATCTCCTCCATCAGCTCGTCGGAGTAGTCCGTGGCGAGTTGCTCGGCGATCTGGTTGAAGCGATCCAGCTGCACCTTGACCTCGCCGAGGCCCTCCTCGACGTTGCCGAGAACGGTCTTGTCCTCGTTGAGCGGGGGCTCCTGCTGCAGGATGCCCACCGAGTAGCCCGGCGTCAGGAACGCCTCGCCGTTGTTCGGCTGGTCCAGCCCCGCCATGATCCGCAGGACGGTCGACTTGCCGGCCCCGTTCGGACCGACGACGCCGATCTTGGCCCCTGGGTAGAACTGGATGGTCGCGTCGTCCAGGATGACCTTGTCCCCGTGCGCCTTGCGCACCTTCTTCATGGTGTAGATGAACTCCGCCATGCCCGCGATCGTAGAGCGGCCGGTACACGCCGATTACCGCGACTGCCGGGAATGGGGCACGTGTGACGATGCGTGTCATGCCGCGACCGCCTCGACCGGCCGGTCGGCGAGCTCGTCGCGGTTCATCTCGATGCTGCATAGCGCGAGGTCCGGGCCGATCGCGTTGGCGGTCAGCTCGATCTCGGAGCGGGGCTGGCCGTCCTTCTCGTAGCGGTGGGTATGTATCTTCCCGGCCGCCATCACCGGGTCGCCTTTGCGGAATGTGACCGCCACCTGCTCGGCCAGCTTGCTGAAGCACGTGACCCTCATGAAGAGGCTGTTGCCCGCGACCCACGTGCCCAACTCCCGGTCGAACTTGCGCTCGTTGACCGCCACGCTGAACAGGGCCATGGCCTGCCCGTCACTGGTCAGGCGGGTGCTGATGTCGGTGCAGATGCGGCCGACCAGGGTCATCCTGGTCTCGTTCCACGCCATGACGATCACTCCTCGTTCTCCACGCCGGTTGCGTTCGTGCTGCCAGCTTGCCGCCGGGCGGGGCGGGTCCGGCAGGGGCGGACGGGCTCGGCTGTGGACAACCGCCGGATGTGGACAACCCGGCTGAAACGGGGTTGTCCCGGCTCGGAAGTGTCGGTGGGGTGTGCTAGTCGGGCTTGCGAGTGGATTCAGGTCCCGCGTTCGTCTTGCCGTTCATCTGGCCCAGCATCGCGTTGTAGGCAGCCAGTTCGGCCTCGCCGTCGGAGTCCGCACGGCGGTCCCGGCGGCGGGCTTCCTTCTCGTCCTGCCTGGCCCATTGCACGAGCAAGGCGACCACCACGACCAGCAACGGGACCTCTCCCGCCGCCCACGCGATGCCGCCGCCGAGCCGCTGGTCGTACAGGGCGTCAGAGACCCACGGCAGCGAGAGCGACCTGTAGAAGCGGTCGCCGATGATCTGTTGCATGCCCATCAGCACCACGCCGAAGAACGCGTGGAAAGGCATGGACGCGAACACCATCGCCAGCTTGCCGACCGGCGGCAGCCGCCGCGGGGCCGGGTCGATGCCGATCACCGGCCAGTAGAAGACGTATCCGGCCAGCAGGAAGTGCGCGTTCATCGCCAGGTGCGCCCAGTGCAGGTCGAGCGCGTTGTCGAACAGCCCCGAGAAGTACAGGACGTAGTAGGAGCCGACGAACAGCAACAGCGCGACGACCGGGTGCGTCAGCACTCGCGCGACCGGCGAATGTACGAATGCCACGAGCCATTCCCGTGGCCCAGGCGGGTTGTCCTTGCTTGCTGCGGGCAGCGCCCGCAGCGCCAGCGTCACGGCACCGCCCAGCACCAGCAAGATCGGCGCGAGCATATTCAGCATCATGTGGCTGATCATGTGAATGCTGAACATCGCGGGTGAGTACCGGCCGATTCCCGACGACGTGGCGAGCAGGATGACCGCGCACCCCGACAGCCATGCGATCGTCCGGCCGACCGGCCACGCGTCACCACGAGCCCGCAGCCGCCGCACACCAAGCAGATACAGCACGGCGAGCGCGATCGCCAACGTGCCGTAGATCAGGTCGAACCGCCAGTCCACCAACATCTTCAGGAACGTCGGCGCACCGTCGAGCGCATAGCCGATGCGCACTTCGACGTTGTCGGGCTCGGTCACCGACTGCTGCGGCGGAGGCGTCCGGGCCAGCGCGGCCGCGATGCCGATGGTGATCATCATGATCAGCACTTCGAGCCCGGCCAGTTTCACCAGAGCCCGGCCCGATCCGGTCGCCACCACCGTCTTGACGCCGCGTTCCCGCTGGAAGTACCCGAAAACGCCGAGCGTGAGCAGCGCGACGACCTTGGCGAGGGCCAGCAGCCCGTAGTTGGTGCTGAACAGGTCCGCCACCGGCAGCCGGACCAGCGCGTTGATCACACCGGACGCCGCCATCACGATCCAGCAGGCCAGCGCGACTTTGGAGAACCGGCTCGCGGCAAGCCCAAGGTGAGCGCCTTTACGACGGCCGTGCGCCAGCAGCGCGACCAGTCCACCGACCCACAACGCGGCCGCGATCAGGTGCAGCAGCAGGCTGTTGGTCGCCAGATCGTGCTGTCCGCCGCTGGACGAGTGACCGCTGACACCCAGCGGAAGCAGGCCACCGACCGCGAGAAAGAACAGTGCTGTCGTCCAGCCCCACGTCAGTACGAGCCGCGTGCCGACAGCGACGAGGAACGCGATCGTTGCCGTCAACAGCCAGGTGTTCGTGGGCTCCGAATTCGGTGCCAGGTCGACGAGTGTCTGGATGTCGAACAGCTGGCCAACAGGCCGTCCGAACGTGTCCGCCGTAGTGAACGGAATGGACAGAAGCGCACAGACGCACCAGACGATGGCAGCCCAGCCGGCCGTACGGACAGCGGCGTAACCGTCCGCCGCGAGCACACCGGACTTCTGCGGCGGCGTCATGAACGCGGCGAACAACAGCGAACCGATCACCAGCACGCTGCTCACCTCGGCAAGCACGCGCAGCGTGATCATCCCGTACGCGGTGAACGCCCCTGGGTTGGGAATGCCCTCGATGTACCGATCGCTGAGCAGTCCGAACAGCCCGGCGGCCACGACGACCGCGAGCACACCGCCCACCACTAACAGCGGGCCGATGCGAGCGCGGACCCGCCCCGTTCCGGTCGGCTGTGCGGGCGATTCTGTG
Source organism: Kibdelosporangium banguiense (assembly GCF_017876405.1). Lineage (GTDB taxonomy): Bacteria > Actinomycetota > Actinomycetes > Mycobacteriales > Pseudonocardiaceae > Kibdelosporangium > Kibdelosporangium banguiense. The sequence goes on from NZ_JAGINW010000001.1 coordinate 217,391, forward strand.
GAGGTCACGGCCTGAGAGTAGTCACCTCGTGTGCAGCGCTTGGACGGCCTGTTGACTGGTTTGCTGTTCACGGCGCCGCGCGCGGGCCGCCAGCAGGGCCAGCGGCGCTATCGCCAACGCGATCACACCGGTGATGCCCAGCGCCACGGCCAGATTCGTGACCGACGCGATGCCACCGACCAGCGGCGGCCCAAGCAGGAATCCGCTGTACGCGATCGTGGTCACAAATCCGAGTTCGCGTTCGCCGCCGCCGCCGTCTTCACGCCGTCCGACCGCACCCGCCAACTCCAGCGCGACCGGGAACCCGTAAGCCAGCCCCATACCTGCCAACGCGAAACCGATGTAGGTGAACGCGGGCACAGGCACAAGCACTGCGATGAAAAGACCGGCCGCACCAAGAGTCGCGCCACCGATGAGCATCCGTTGTGCGCCCCAACGCCTCTCGATGCGTTCGCCGAGCAAACGCGCGACGGCCATGGAGATGGAGAACCCCGCGTAGACCAGCGCCGCCGCGGCTTCGCCTATCCCCCGCTGGTGCACGCCGAAGAACGCCGACCAGTCGACACTCGCACCCTCGGCGACCGACGAGCACAACGCGATGAACCCGAGTAACCACAGCACCGGCCGTTTGACGAGCGACCGCTTCGGACCGATGTTCTCCGCCTCAGGCCGCAGCTGTTCAACGGGAATCCACCGGGAGAACGAGACCGTGATCACCGCACCGGCAACCGCCACAATGGACAAATGCCGTAGCGGGCTCAGCTCGAACGCCACCGCTGTGGCCGCACCGAGCGCCCCAAGCAGACCACCGATACTGAAACCGGCGTGGAACACGGGCATCATCGCGCGCCCGGACTGCCGGATGGCCGTCACCGCGGCGACGTTCATCGCGACGTCCAGACCACCGACCGCGACTCCCAGCACCACGAGGACCAAGCCAAGCTGCAGAGGCGATTGCGTCATCCCCAGCACAGGGAGGACAGCGCATCCTGCGATCGCTGTGATCAGGACCATGATCCGGGCGCCATATCGCGCGCACAGCGATCCGCTGAGCAGAGCGGCCGCGATCATGCCGGTGCTGGCGCCGAGCAGGGACAGCCCCAGTGTGCCTTCCGCCGCGCCGATCTGGGCAGCCAGCGCGGGCACACGCGGCGCCCATGACCCGAAGACAATGCCGTTGAGGGCGAAAACGCCCAGGACAGCGGCTATTCCAGCACGCACGTGACCTCCCTCTGAGTCTCCCCGCCGATGGTAACTGAAGCGCTTCAGAGAAGCGATGGGGTTACGATCGAATCCGTCATGGGGGACGCAGCTGGCTCTAGCGACCAAACAGGTTCCGTGAGCGCACTCGACCTCGCTGAGCTGTACGACACGCACGCACGCGACCTGCACTACTACCTCGCGAGGCGAGTCGGCCCGCAGACGGCGGACGACCTCGTCGCGGACGCGTTCCTGGCCGTATGGGAGCACCGCGACCGATACGACCCGGCCAGGGCGAGCCCGAAAGCCTGGCTCTACGGCGTCGCGACAACGTTGCTGCGTAACCATGTCCGGCGCGAACACCGGCGATTACGCGCGTGGGCCAGGGAAAGCGGCCGGGCCATGCCGGTCGACGACTTCGGCGCACGGGTCGCCGAATCAGCCGACGCGGGCATCCTCGCCGGACAGGCAGCCGCTGTCCTGGCCGAGCTCAGAAGCGAGGAACGGGACGCGTTACTGCTCGTCGCGTGGGCCGGCCTGAGCCCGAGCGAGATCTCAGCAGTACTCGATGTGCCGGTGTCCACGGTGCGCTCACGCCTGCATCGCGCCCGTACGCGACTGCGTACGGCATTGACCGTGAAGGAGGACAACCATGCCTGACGTCGACGATCCCGAGGTTGACGGTGTTGACAGCATCGTCCGGGCTGTCCTCGCCGACACCCCGCGGATGACCGAAGAAAGTTTTGCGGCAGGTCGTGAACGCGTTCTCGCCCAACGCCGCAAGCCCCGGCAGTGGCTGAGAATCGCTTCCGTGGCGGCAGGTGTCGCGTTGGTGGCGACGACGGCACTGTTCATTCCGTCCAGTGACACCGAACTGGCGGAAACCGCCAGCGCTGCATCGGTTCTCGACAGAGCGGCGAGCTTGGTCCGGGACCCGGACCTCATGCAGAATCAGTTTCGCTACGTGAGTCTCGAGTCCACCTCCCCTCCGCCGCTCTATTACGAAATGCCGCCCTCTTCCGAAAGGCCGCCGCCCTCTTCCAAGCAATGCGATAGTTTGCCGATGTACGCCGAACAGACCTGGATCCCTCGCGACCCGGCGGCCGAGTGGTTTCAACTCAGTGGAGTACGACAGGTCAGTGGCAAGGTCGGGGACGAAGTCAAGTGCGACTTCCGGACAACCGATCGGGCAGCCGAACACGGGGCGTTCGCCACGGCCCGCCCAAACCCGCCACCCGCGTGGGAGATCCTCGAGCCGAAGCACGCCGCCGGCCTGCCCCGCGACCCGGAAGCCATGTACCGGAAGCTCAGCGCGAGCGTCCCCCGGGCGAACCCCTCACTGGGTAACTTCCTCCTGTTCGTGAGCCGAGGTTTTATGCTGCCTGCCGACATGCGGGCCACGCTCTTGCGCGCCACGAAGTACCTGCCGGGCGTCACCGTGACACAGGAGTCGGTCACGATCGACGGCCGCACAGGGATCGCGGTCGGCTTACCCGCCAAAGCAAACGGGGGCGCGCAGCAGGACATCGTCATCGACCCCAAGGACGGCTCGCTGATCGCGTACAGGCGTTTCGTCGACAACCAGAAATCCATCGACGTGTTCACATATGGAGTCGCCGAAAAGTCCGGCGAGAAACCCCGGGGGTGAGCTGGTGCGGGCCGTGTCAGTGCTCTGGACGGCCCGCCCGTTCACGCAGGTAGCGAGTGTGGTCGGACTGCCTGTTGATGTCGTCGGCGTAGAAGCGTTCGGCGATCTGGTGGGCCTCGAACTCGATCAGGTCGAGCTGGGTGAGCAGCTCGTCGCGGCGGGCCAGCCATTTCGGCATGTTCAGGTACGCCTCGATCGAGGTGGGCAGGTCCACTCTGGCCACCCGGATCACGCGGTGAAGCAGGTCCGGGTCGGCGCTGAACGCCGCGGGCCGCGCCAGCATCTCGCTGAGGACCTGGTGAATCCGGTGCACGAACTCCCCCGCACCCTCGGGCAAACGCCCTTGGCCCGCCCGCTCGACCAGGACGGCCAGATCGGCGCGGAGCTGCTCGGTCTCGGTGCTCGTGCTCGCCGCGATCAACCGCACCCGCTCACCAGGCGCAAGCAACGCGCCGACGCCGTAAAGGCCGATCACCACAACAGGCCAGTACGCGCCGACGCCGCCGAACACGTAGAGCAGGACGCCCACCAGCCCCAAAGCCGAACCGGCCAGGTTCTTGGTGGACCCGAGGTACTTCATCATTGGTAGCCACGGACTTCCTGGAACACCTTGGCCAGCGGGGTGTTGCGGGCGTCGAACACCTGCCCGCCGGTCAGTGCCGCGACCCGGTTCATCTCGTCCGGACTGCCCTCGCCGAACAGCACGGTGAACACAGGGATCTTCGCCAGCCGCGGTTGAGCCGCCTCGAAGGCGCCGAGCGGGGAGCCATTCTGGTTCTCGCCGTCGGTCATCAGCACGATCGAGGTGAACCGGTCCGGGCTGGGCTGCCCCAGCAGCTGGTAGCCGCGCAGCAGGCTGTCGTAGATCGCCGTGCCGCCGCTGGCCTTCAGATTGCTCGCCGTGGCTTTGATTCTGTCCAGCTCGGCCTGGGGCGCGGATTCCGGCACAGTGAACGTCTCCGGCGCGCCGGGAGTGCTGGCGAACGGCAGCAGCGTGACTTCCTCCCGGCCGCGGAAGCCCCGGTATTTGCCTATGAGTGAGCCGTCCGCGCCGGTCAACGCGATCAGCGCCGACCGTAGCGACTCGATCCGCTCACCCTGCATCGAACCGGACACGTCCAGCACGTACAGCGTCCGTGACGGCCGCCTGATCTTGTTGAAATACGCCGAAAGCAGCGCGTCGATCGCGTCGTTGCCCGCGGGGAAGGGCAGTTCGACAAGGTCCTTCGGCGAGAAGTCGCCAATTCCCGGGATCGCCGGGCGCCGCCGGGTGGTGTCCATGATCTTGCGCTGCACGTCAGGAGTGCGCAGATAGTCCGATAGCCGCTGGTGTGCGTCACGGGCGTCGTTGTTGGCGTCGGACAGCAGCGTGAGCGGATAGTCGGCACTGACGACACCGTCGCTGGGATAGACCAGCGACAACGGTTCGGGCAGCTTGCCGTCCGCGTTCATCGACAGCAGCACCGACTCGTAGTTGATCAGGCCGTCGACCTTCTGCCCGGCGTCCGCGCCGGTCGCACGGCGTTGGTACGCCTCCGACAGCCACCCCGAGGAGCCCGCGGACAGCGCCTGGCCGGCGAAGAACTTCGTCAAAGCGGGGGACACACTGGCGATCTGGTCAGGCGTGACCGCGCTTCCGGTGCCTGCCAACGCCGAAGCGACGCCGACCAGCGCGGAGAAGCCGGAGTTGGATGCAGACGGGTCTGTCATGCCGTATGTGAAAGCCTTGTTGCCTGCGGCTTCGGCGATCTCACTCCAGCTGACCCGCTTGTTCTCCCAGCCGAGCCGACGGACCGCGGTGCTCGACAGGCCCAGCAGCACCGGCGAGTTCATGATCTTGACTTGGTTGCCCAGCCGCTTGTTGGCCTCGGGCAACGACTGCAGATACCGGTTGGAGGAGAACCACACCGCGTCGAACTTGCCGGCCGCGTCACCCCGGGCCAGCTGTTCGGCACCCTCGAGCGTGCCGCTGAAGGTGAAGGTGGCCGTCACGCCGGTCGCCTGGGCAGCCTGGTCGAGGATCGGTTTCATGTCGGCCAGCTCGCTGCCCGCCAGGATGCGTAACGTGCCTGGTTTCGGCGGGCCGAGCGGCTGGGCCGGGTCGGGAGTGGTGCTGGAGTCGCAACCCGCCAGCGCCAGAACCAGCCCCAGAGCAACGAGCTTTCTCATCCGGCCCTCTCCGCGGTGTGCGAACGCCGGAGGTAGTCCTCCGCGCGGTGCAGCTCGGTGGACAGCGCGTTCACGGTCAACGCCATGTTGTGCACCGCCCCCGCCTTGAACTCGTCGATCGCGTCGATCGCCTGGAAGATCTGGTCGAACGAAGCCTGGATGGTCTGCACACCGACCGCTGGATCGCTGCTGGCACGGCGGATGTCCTCGGACTGCAACATCAGCAACGACGCGTTGGACCTGATCAGGCCCTCTGTTGTGGACTGCAAGGCGTCGATCTCTTCGAGCACGTCCCGTTGGTGCGCCAGCGCGCCGCTGATCACCAGGGCGATCCGCAACGCGGAAACAGTCGTGGAAACGGCTCGTTCCACTCCCCTGATCAACTCGTCATTGTTGCGCCGCAACAGGTCCAACGCCAGATATCCCTGGGCGCAAACCGCGAGCTGCGTCAGGATGTCCTGGTGACGCTGGCGAATCGGATGCAGCACGTCGCTGCGTAACGCTGTGGCGAGGCCAGGATCGGCGAGATCCAGCACGCTCGCCTGCCGGTCGATCGCCTCGTCGACAGCAGCCGCGAACGCCGCCGCCTCGGACAGCTTGGTCATGTTCTGCCACAACCGTTCGCGCTCGCCCTTGATGGCGGAGTTGTCGCGGTGCAACAGGTCCTGACGCATCCGGAGGTGCACTACCAACGCGTTCACCGGTTCGTTGGCAGCCTGGTAACGCGACCAGAGTTTCTTCGCCTCGTTGGCCACCGGGATCAGGCGCAGGATCTTGCGTCCGGTCAACGGCAGCTTCGTCGGATCGAGTTCACGCACAGTCCGGCGTAATTCGGCCAGGCTCAACGCGATCTCCTGCTGTGTCGACGCTTTCTCGCCACGTGCCCCGGCCAGCGCCTTGGCCGAACGGTCCAGCAACGCGCCGGCAATACCTGCCGCGACACGCATGTCAGCGGAACCGACGGTCATCAGCTCGTCCAGGACTTTGCCGAAATCGGGAGAACGCGGGTCCAGAGCCGTGAGCCGTTCGGTGAATTCCTCGGCGCGGCCACTCACATCCGCGATCACCTCTTCGCCGAGTGTGATCAGCCCCGCGGCCCGCGCGGGCGGGATCGGTTCGACCGGGTCGGGCGGAGTCAGCACCAGATCATCTGTCACCGGTATTGCCTGCCTATCGCGTCCAGCAGCCGTTCCAGCGTCTCGAAGGACGGTGGTTCGACGATGTCGACCAAGTCGGTTGGCACAGCGAGTTTGTGCTCGGTCACGACCTGGGTGAAATAACGGGCGTCGTTGGTGCGGAAGCCGAACGTCGCCGCCAGCCGCCCCAGTTCCGGATCGGTGGTCAGCAGCTGACCGACTCGATCTCCGTTGGGTGACAACGGGACCAGGGTGTGTTTGGAGAAAATGGTCGGCGCGGTGTAGAGCATCCGCATTTCCGGGCGGATTCCGCCGTCGCCGCGCAGCTGCCGGTCGAGGTACTGCGATTCGTAGATCAGCGCCAGCGGTGTCTTGCCCATCCCCGCGGCGAGGTAGTCCTCGAACGGCCCCTCGGTGCTGTTCTGGGTGTATCCCTGATCCAGGAACAGCTTCGTCAACTGCGGCAACAGCCGGTTCTCGGCCTCCTCGGTGGTCACCACCGCGTTGCCGTTGGCCACGAACGACATGATCGCCAGGTACATCGACGCGGAGTTGGAATCCCGCGGATCGGTCGTGGTGATCAGCATGTTCTTGCGGGCCGGGAAAGCGGTGTTGCCGGGCAACTGGTCCCAGCGCGTGCCGGCCTTGGCAGATTCGAGGTATTTGCCGACATCCAGGACGGGCTCGCCGCCCGGCCCTTTGCGTACCAGCCCGTTGACGGTCAGCAGTTGCACGATCGGGTCGAAAGTCGCCACCGCCATCGGCGACTGGAATGGCGTGTATCCGGTCGTGATCTTGCGATCACGCTGGACGCGTTGCGCTGCCGGAGAACTGGACGGGAAAACGAACTCGTATTTGTTCAGATCGACAGTGGTGGCGATCTGCCGCGAGCCCGCGGAGTCGACCTCGACCCGTAAACCGTGCTTGGCGAATGCGTCGGCCACGCGCTGGTCATGGAAGAACGCCAGCTTCTCCGAACCGATCACGCCACGGACCACCAAGGCGTTTCCCGCAGGCGTGTCCTCCCCTTGCCGGTCAAGAACGATCACTACGACGACCGCCACGAGCAGCACTGCCGCCAGTACGATCGACAACCGCCGCTTCACGCGCGGTCGCCTCCCCTCACTGAATGTCCCACCTGGATCATGCAGTTCGTTCAACTTAATTGACGCAGCGGGCAGGGCATCGGTTGATGAACTGTTAGTGAACGCCAGGTATACACAGCAAAGGAAACTTCGTTATCGCGCTCGACGCACCTGTCTGTCAGCACGCGATTACGCTGAACCACCCGTAGCCGAACAGCGCGCCGCCGCCGGCTGCGCCCCAGGCGGCGGCGCGCTGTCCCCCTGTGGAGATTGGTCCGGGTGTGCCCATCGTCCGTGCGGGCGCTGAGTCATCTCTGAGTCGCAGTTGAGCCGCCGCCAACTCAGCGCCAACTCAGCGGGTGTCGCCACAGTGGTGCGCCATGGAGGCGACAAAGGGAGCGAGGACGTGAAGGCACAAGTTCTGGTCGTCATGGTGATCACGGTCGTGACCACGGCGTTGATGTCGGCCCTACCCGCCAAGGCGGTCGAGGCGCAGGTGTGGGCCTTCCTGTATGCCGACCGGCTGGCCACAGCGTCCTATCAGCCGGCCAACCAGGCCGCCAGCAGGCCTGACATCCGGTCCAGCGTGACCAGGACGAGCACTGGCGCCTACAGGGTGAACATCACCGGCGCGGGCTCGCCTGGTGTGCCGATTGTGACCGCGGTCGGCGGCAGCGGCGTGCACTGCCAGCTGACTCGATTCGGCCAGAACGGCACTGCCGAAGACGTCCTGGTCAACTGCTACAGCGGGATGCAGCCCAGGGACAGCAAGTTCACACTGTCGTTCTTCTACTCGGCCCCGCCGGACAGCGGGGCGCCCGGCGCCTACGGCTACGTGTACAACAACGAGCCCAAGCTGACGACCTACGTGAATCCGCCGCTGCGCTACAACTCGACCGGCGGGAACGTGGAGATCTACTACAACCCGGCCGCGGGTATCTGGACCGCACGGTTCTTCGGCCAGGCCTTCATCAACATCGCCGGCAGCGTGCAGGTGTCCTCGGCCGGGCCGACGCCGGCGCGCTGCGCGATCTTCCAGTGGTATCCGCACGAGTTGGGTGCCGACGCGCAGGTGCGCTGCGATCCGCTCTCCGCGGCCGCTGGACCTCCACAATGGACGCTCGTGTACATGCACGAGCGGTCGATCGTCGGCGACCGGAACGGTTTCTTCGGCTACCTGCAGGCAAACCAGCCCACATCGCCGTCCTACACCCCGAATCCGGATCGCAACCGTGCTCCGAACGGGCTCCTGCACCGGATTACCCGATCCGGCCCTGGCGTCTACCAGGTGGAGATCTACGGTCCGCTGAAGGCACCGAACACGGTTCACCTCACGGTGAACGGCAACACGAGCGCGTTCTGCAACATCGTCGGCTGGACCCTGAAACCGGGTTCACAACCGGCCGGACTGATCGACATCACCTGCTTCGACGCAAACGGCACGCCGGCCGACAACTGGTTCTCGTTGGCCTACTACTCCCCATGACGTGACACCGACGCGGTACTCGCCGACGGCACCCCTAGGCCTGACGAGAACGCGGTGTCCGGGTCTGCGGCGCCGATAGCGGACAACAGCGCGCCCGCATCGCGCCGCAGGGCCCGGGCCAAATCAGCATTCCCAGCGTGATCCGCGATCGCGCCAAGCACACGCAATGCCTCGGCCTCACCCAATCGATAACCGGTCTCACGATGACAAGCAAGCGCTTGCTCAGCAAGATCGGTATCCGCGACGCCCTCGGCCAGACGGATCCTCGCGAGCGCGACACGAGCCTGACCCTCCAGTACCCGGTAGCCAACAGTGTTCGCCAGCTCGATGGCCTCCTGCGCCGGTGCAGCATCTCGCTGTGTGACCGCAAGCCCGATCAGCGCACTGGTTTCGCCGTACCGATGTGCGGTGTCGCGAGCCAAAGCCAGCGCCTGCCTGTGGTGGTCGACCGCGATCGCCTGGTGTCCAAGGCGAAGATGAATGGAGCCCAACGTGTTCAGCACATCGACCTCGCCATGCCGGTAGACGACGTCGCGGGCGATGGTGAGCGCGGCCTGCGCGTGCTCAAGCGCGGCACTGTATTCGCCTGTGTCACGGAACAACGCGGCCAGTTCGTTGCCGGTTTCGACCTCCGAACCGCGATCACCGACTTCCTGGTGCTTGGCCCGTGCGTTCCGCAAATGGTCGAGTGCCTCGTCGTACTGGCCGAGATCACGCAGCGCCACACCGAAATTGCTGAGATTGACGGCCTCGGCATGGCTGGACCCGATCTTCCGGCTGATCTCCAGCGCATCGGTGTACCTGGCCAGGGCTGTGCGCAGGTCGCCCAGACGATGCGCGGCTATGCCAAGGTTGGTGAGGTTGTTGACCTGGTTGGGCAACCGCTGCAATCGCTGGTTGAGCGCCAGCGCGATCTGATAGAAGCCGACGGCGTCACGCAGACGTCCCGACATGTTGTGCAGATTGCCGAGATTGTTGAGCGCAGCCGCCTCTCCCTCAGCCCAGCCCGCCCGTTTGGCAGTGGTCAGCGCACGAGCGGAGAAGTCGATCGCCTGTTGGTACTGTCCCTGCCGGAAGTTGACGTCGGCAAGGCTGAGCAACGCACCGGTCTGCCCGGTCAGATCGTCACAGGCCTCCGCCGCAGCGAGACCCGCACTCGCGACGGTGAGCCAGTCCACAATGTAGATACGCAGCCAGAAATACCCACGCAGTGCGTCAGCGAGCAGTCCGATCACCGGCAACGACTGGTGGCGGATCGCTGCCACGAGGTTGTGCCGCTCAGCGTCCAGCCACGCCAACGCTTGTGTGTTGTCGGCGAACGTCCCTGACAGCTGCTCGGTATCGACAGGCGGCAACGTAAGTCGGCGCATTTGCGGATATAGCAGTGTTGCCGCGGCGTCGACGGTGTACAGATACCAGTCGTACAACCGATTCACTGCATTTTGGCGTGCTGCTGGCAAGTCTTCCAGCTCTCCACGCTCACTCGCGTACAGGCGCAACAAGTCGTGACAGCCGTAGCGATCGGCGGCGTGCTGATCAACCAAGTGTGCCGCATGGAGCCGTGACAACAGCAGAGCCGCCGCATCCGTGGTGATACCGGCGAGCGCGGCAGCCGCGTCAACCGTCACATCGGCACCCGGCACGAGGCCGAGCAGCCGGAACAGCCGACGCGCGTCTTCAGGCAATACGGCATACGACAAGTCGAACGCCGCTCGTACCGCCGTCTGCTCGTCACCCTCGACTTCGAGGTTGGCCAACCGATTGCCAGCGCGCAACAGCTCGCAGTACTCGGTGACGGTGTGCGCTCCAAGGTTGGCCGCCGTGATGCGAAGCGCCAGCGGCAGATACGCACACAACTCGGCCAACTCGCTCACCGCCAAGGCTTCCGCGTGCACCCGCTGCTCCCCCAGCAGGTAGGCAAGCAATGTCTTCGCCTCGCCCACGGTCAGCACGTCAAGCCTGAGCCCGCGTGCGCCGTCTCTCGCAATGAGCCCAGTCAACGCGTCGCGGCTGGTCACCACCACCATGCAGCCAGGCGCACCCGGCAGCAGCGGCCTTACCTGATCCGGGTGATGCGCGTTGTCCAACAGGACAAGCATGCGCCGATCAGCCAACAGGCTGCGATACAACGCAGCAGCCTCGTCAACATCTGTCGGCACCTGCTCAGCCGCCACCCCGAGCGCGTGCAGAAACCTTGCCAGCGCGTCGATCGGTTCAACCGGCGGGCCTGAAGCGTAACCACGCAGATTCACGTAAAGCTGCCCGTCGCTGAACCGATCCCGCACGCGATGCGCCCAATGCACAGCGAGCGCGGTCTTGCCGACACCAGGAGTCCCGGCCACCACAACGATCCCGACGGCCGGCGGCAACCCATCAAGCTGACGCAGAAACCCATGCCGCCCGGTGAAACCCGCGACGCCGGCCGGTACCTGCGCCGGAGTGACCCGCACAGCGACGCCGCCACCGGCCAGCGTCCGGTCGTCGGCAAGAATCGCCCGCTCAAGCTCACTCAGCTCCGGGCCAGGCTCCATCCCGAGCTCGGCCACCAGCACAGCCCGCCCGTTGCGGTAAACATCCAACGCCTCAGCCCGCCGGCCACACCGGTACATCGCCAGCATCAAGTGGCACCGCAACTTCTCCCGAAGCGGATACTCCTCAACAAGACGAGCAAGCTCATCAACAGTCTCAACGTGCCGCCCCAGCGCCAACTCCGCACCAAGCCGCGCCTCAAGCGCAGTCAGCCGACGCTGCTCAAGCCGATTCGCCTCAGCCGCAACCATGGGCGACGCCAGCACATCGTGCATGGCCGCCCCCTGCCACAACGCCAAGGCCTCAACAAGCTGCTCAACCCCGGCAGAAAGCCGCCCACCAGCAAGCTCCCGCTGCCCAGCCTCGACAAGCCGGTCGAACACCCACGAATCCAGCTCGCCGTCGGCCACCTCAAGGACATAACCCCGTCCCCGCGTCAGCAGCCGCGTCTGCGAACCATCCCCAAGAAGTTTCCGTAGCCGCGCGATATACCCCTGCACGGTGTTGAGAGCGGTCCGCGGCGGATGATCCCCCCAAAGCTCATCGACGAGCCGATCCGCACTGACCACCCGCCCAGCCTCGATAAGCAGGATCGCAAGCACAACCCTCGGCTGCGCCGCCCGGATGGTCACCCATTCCCCGGCGTGCCAGACCCGAACCGGACCCAGGACCCGAAATCGCATGCCGGCTTCACCCCGCCCGCCATTATGGTCCCGACGCAAGACCCCGTTACCCAGCCCTCACCACCAAGCCCCTGACCTCGCCACACCCGTCTCAGCACCCAGTCTTGGCAAACCCCCGTCCCGCCAGCCCCGTGACGCACCCCTCCCCCAGACCCAAGCAGCCCAGCACGACCCGCAACCGCATGCCAAATGCCAAAGCCCCACATTGCCGGCCAAACACTGTCACATGATTCTCAAAGACACCCAACCACGCCAACAAAGATCAGCTCTTCGCACAAGAAACAGAACGAGCACCAAATGTGCAAGCGCCAGATTCCAACACCAGAATTCAAGCCCCGACCACATCCACACCAACCCGGCGCAAGTGGCCCCCGGCGCGCCCCACAGCGCCCATGCAACCAAGCGGACGCGCCGGGGCGCGGGGTCTGGGGGTCGCCCCCCAGAAGACACGACGAGCGACCCGGCTCGCGCTCTCCGCGAACACAGGTCACCCAGAGCGAGTGCCCCCGGCAGGACTCGAACCTGCGACCAAGTGATTAGAAGTCACTCGCTCTATCCGCTGAGCTACGGGGGCCGAGGGCGGCAGGCCTGTCGGATGGGTGCAGGTTAGCCGCCTCATGAGGTGTGATCGTTCGGAAGTGCTCTGGTGTTTCTGAATCGCACCAGTCCGGGTGAACAAGATCACCGGGGTAGGCGTCTCTGTCTGGCCGCGGCGCTGGAGGTGCGGGTGACGAGCGTGGCGCCGATGATCACCGGTTCGCCTGGGCCGAGGCCTTCCAGAAGGCGAAGTACCAGCTCACCGGCTTGTCTGCCCTTCTGGAGAAGATCTTGGCGGACTGTGGTCAGGGGCGGGTCGGACCAGGCGGCGGCCGGTGTGTCGTCGAAACCGACGATTGTGAGGTCGTCGGGGACGACGAGACCTATCTCACGTGCGGCGCGGATTGCGCCGATTGCCAGTTCGTCGGACATGCAGAGTAGTGCGGTTGGCCGAGGAGATTGAGCCAAGAGCCAATGGGCGCCTTCGCGGCCGAATTCGCGCACGCTTTCCGATGCTTCCCAGATGGGTGGATTTTTCGCCGGGTGCGCCCGGTAGCCCGCCAGGCGCTCGATCGTGACGTGGAACTGGGCCGCGGCGATCCTCTGTGGACTGACTGGGCCGCGATGGCCGTCGGCGATCAGGTCGAGGCTGAGGATGCCGATGTCGCGATGCCCCAGTTCGGCTACGTGGTGTGCGGCCATTTGGGCGCCTTCGCGGTCGTTGACGCGCACGCTCGCAGTGTGCGCGTCAGCCGGCTGGTCCACTACGACGAGGGGCAGACCTCGTTGCTGGACCGCCGCTATGGCCCGGGCGTCGTTCGGAAGTGAGTACGCCACCACGACATCCGCGTGCACGCGTGCGACAGCTGCCGGAAGGGGGCCTCCGCCGTTCGGCCCACCGGGCATCAGCACGAGCGACCGTTCGCCGGTGTCGACGGTCGACGCCAACGTGTCCAGCATGATCGAGAGCGCCGGGTCGGAGAACGCCGCGGACAATCCCTTGTCCAGCATCACCGCGACCGCCCCGGCGCGCTGGGTCGCCAGGCTCCGCGCGACCGGGTCCGGTCCCGCGTAGCCCAGGCGGGCCGCGACGCTGAGGATCTCCTCGCGCAACCGCTCGGACAGCTGATCGGGCCGGTTGTAGGCGTTCGACACCGTCGCCCGCGACACGCCGACCTCACGTGCCACGGTGTCGAGCGTGGGACGCCTGGAACTCACGCGCAAAGGGTACTGACCTGCGATCAGAAGTGGTCGCCGTCGGTCAGTTCCTGCTCGAACTCGTCCGCGCGGGCCACCACGAACTTCAGCGGTCGCTCGAACTCCTCGCGGACGCTGAGGTCTTCGAGTGGCACGGTGTGCTTGAGCAGCGCGACTCTGTCGACGACCGCGCCGCCGCCGACTGTGGAGGTCCCGGCCAGCTCCAGGAACCGACGCAGGTCGATCTTGTCCGCCCAGCCGACGGGCGAGGAGATCTCGAGCCAGGCGCCGTGGGCGTCGGGCACGTGGTGGACCGAGACCTGCTGGGTGCGGTCCTCGGCTGTGTCAAGGCGGAAACGCAGCCAGCTGTCGGTCTCCTCCAGGACCTCGTACCGGGTCCGGACATAGTTGATCACTTCGGTCCAGGTGGTCACCCTTGTCGCCTCTCGAGGAGTGCCGGCTCGCGCGGGCTTGAGCATCTCATGTCTGCCAACAGCCAACTACCTGGCCTTGACCTCATCCGCCGGCCGGCGGCGACCACTTGATGTCCAGCCGGTGCAGGGCTTGCTGGAAGTCGGCCGGCCGCCCGGCGCGCAGGTCGTCCAGGTAGCCCGCGATGTCCTCGACGGATGCCGCCAGATCGATCCGGCGATTGACCTTGCGGCTGACCGGCACGAAGTCCGGGTCCTGCATGACGCGGTCGACGTCGCCCACATTCCAGTACAACGCGTCCTCGATGCCGGTCTTGTTGGCCGGCGTGAGTTCCTTGTCGTAGTAGCGCGGGTTGCGAAGACGTCTGAGTGTCTGCTCGGACAGCTTGCCGCGCTCGGCGGTCACTTCCCACAGTTCCTCGAGCAGCGCCTGGCAGCGCCTTACGTGTGCTGTCAGGCGTTCACGGCCGGATTCATGGGCGCTCATGAGCGCACGCTAGCGCAACACCCGAACGTGTGGCGAATCGACTTGATGCAAGCGCTCGCTAGCGCTAGCGTTCAGGCATGGCAAGGAGTCCGCTCGCCCTACCGTTCAGCGGCGCCCGCCTGCGCATATGGCGGGAACGGGCCGGATTGACACAGCAGGCACTGGCGGACAAGTGCGGACTGTCGAGATTCCAGATCTCCCGATGGGAGACCGGCGAGGCGAAGCCGGAACCGGGATCACTGGAACCGCTGGTCCGCGGATTGGCCGAGGCCTTGGGGCGCCCGGCAGGCACCGAGAACCCCTTCAAACTCGACGACCTGCTGGACGCGCCTTCATACCCGAAGGAGCCGCCTCACCGAAGCCCCTGAAGCGTAGCTCTCAGCAATTGCACACCGATCGCTACCTGCGCCAAAACAATTGACTTCAGGAATCGGTTCTGCCGAAACCTACAGCGGCAGAATCCGGCGCGCGGCCCAATAAAGCAGACCGAGTTCCAGCGCGGAGAACAGCACCACCGCCACCGAACTGGACACCCACACCAGTGCGGCCCCGATCGCGAGCACGGGAATCACCAGCCCGGCGTACGCACCGAGAAACAACGCAGCCAGGACCTCACCGCGAAACGCAGGCTCCGCAAGGGAAGCAGCTGTCGCCACGGCGGCCCGGAAACCCAGTCCGATGCCCGCACCGGCGACCACGGCACCGGCGAAGAACAACCACAGCCCGGAGGTCAGCACGGCAACCGGAAGCACGACCAGCCCCACAGCCATGAACAGGAATCCGAGCTTGAGCTGCGGACGGGTATCCAGGCCGGCGAACAGGATCTGAGCGACGGCAGCGGCGGCGAGCACAGCGAAAGTGGCGGTACCGCCCAGAAGCTTGGACGGCTCGTGAAACGCGAGGTTCATCAGAGTCGGCGCGAGCGCCGTGAACAAGCCGGTGATCGCGAACGCGGCGAACGCAGCTGTGGCGGCGCCGAAGAACTGCGGTTTGGCAGCGCGCGGCAATGAGATCCGCTGCGGCCGGTAAGCCGGGCGCTCTTCCCGGCGCGCAACGGTTTCCGGCACCAGGCTGACCGCGATCGCACTGGCGATCAGCAGCCCCAGGAAGATCAGGTACGGCACAGTCAACGGCCCGGCCACGTACTGCACGAGCAGACCACCGATCAGCGGCCCGATGGCGAGCCCGCCCATGTTGACCACGCTCGAGATCAGCCCCGACGAGGCCGGGTCAGCCGACGGCTTGGCGACAAGGCGCAACTCCGACAAATGTGCGGTCGCCGTGGCCACGAGCGCACCGATCCCCGCACCACCGATCAGCCTGGCGAGGATCAATCCCGCCACATCCGGCCAGGCCAGAAAGACCAGTGCGGACAGCGCCTCGACCAGTGTCGCACCGACGATCACCCGGCGACGGCCGAGCCAGTCGCTCACGTGCCCGACGAGGTACAGGCTGGCCACGACACCGACGGCGTACGCGGCGAAAATGACTGTGATCACCCAGGTCGGGAACCCGTCGCGCTGCTGGTAGAGGCCGTACAGCGGCGTCGGCAACGTAGAGAACGCGAGCGACACGGTGAACGCGGTGGCGATCACCCAGAAGCCACCACCATGGCTGACGCGCCGACTTGCGGCCGGCACCTGCGGACGAGCAACAGCGGTGAATGTCATGTCTCCACCGTGACTCGCAGCAACCATCAAGTCCAACGAAGAATCTTGGCCAGATATATCGCCTTGGACGATAATTCAGGGCATGGAGACGCGTCAGCTCGAGTACTTCGTCGCGGTGGCCGAGGAACTGAGCTTCACCAAGGCCGCCCAGCGGTTGTACGCGGTCCAGTCCACTGTGTCGGCCGCCATAAAGTCCCTCGAAGCCGAACTCGGTACAACGCTGTTCGATCGCTCGACCAGAAAGGTCGCATTGTCGGCGGCGGGCAGCGCGTTCCTGCCGGAGGCCAAGGCTGCAATCGAGGCCGTCGACCGGGCAATGGCCGTCGCACAGGAGGCCGCGACCGGACTGCGCGGCAGCATCCGGGTCGGAACAATGACGAACATTTCGGTCATTGACCTGCCCGGCCTGCTCGGTGCGTTCCACAAGCGCTATCCGCTGGTGGACATCCATGTCACGGTGTCCACGACCGGATCCACCGGAATGGCCGACGACGTGCGCAGCGGCCGCCTGGACGTCGCACTACTCGGCCTGCCGGAGTCCGACCTGGTCGGGCTGACCACGCGAGGGCTGGCCAGCTGGCGATACGTCGCCCTGCTCCCGGAGGGCCACAAGCTGGCCCGGCGTTCGAAGGTCTCCCTGCGTGACCTGGCCGGTGAGTCGTTTGTGGACACTTCGGCCGGGTTCGGCAACCGGATCTGCGTCGATCGCGCGTTCGACGCGATGGGCGCACCCCGGCGCGTCGGCGTCGAGGTCGCCGACATGAGCTCGGTCCCCGCGTATGTCCGGGCTGGGCTTGGGGTCGCGGTCATTCCGGACGTACGCCCGGACGTGGAACCGGGCACGGTCCGATTGCCGCTGGTAGCGCCCGAAATGACCTGGCTGATGACCATCGCGACACTCGCGGGCAAGCCGCCAAGCCGCGCGCTGCAGACCTTACTGGATCTACTCGACACCTGGTCCACTACCTGAGATCGTTTGCACGCAAGCCTGCTGGATTGACCTGGTCACGCGCTCTTACTACGATGTGCAATCGTTAGCAAAACAAGCGGGTGGGTATGACTGAGACCTTCCAACTGACCGTCAACGGCACGCCAGTCGAGGTGACCTGCGACCGCGACACCCCGTTGCTGTTCGTGCTACGAAACCACCTGGGTCTCAAGGGCACCAAGTTCGGCTGCGGTCTCGGACTGTGCGGCGCGTGCAATGTCATCATCGACGGCCACTCGGTGCAATCCTGCAACACTCCACTGTGGTCGATCGCAGGCGAGCGCGTGCGCACGATCGAAAGCCTGGGGGACAACAAGGTCCAGCAGATGTTCATCGCTGAACAAGCCCGCGCAATGCGGCTATTGCGTCTCCGGGATTGTCATGAGCTCGACTGCATTGCTGGAGAGCAATCCACAGCCTGACGAGAAGACCGTACGCGCCGCACTCGACGGCAATCTCTGCCGATGCGGTGCACACAACCGGATGGTGCGAGCAGTGCTGCGAGCCAGCGAATGATCCCGGGCAATCTACGGACCACACCGATGCTTTCCCGATGGGTCACCGTGCACCGAGATGGGACCGTCAGCGTCCGGTCCGGCAAAGTCGAGCTGGGACAAGACATCCACACCACGCTCGCGCAGATCGTCGCCGAAGAACTGGACGTGGCGCTGCACCGGATCCGCATGATCCCGATGATCACGCCGATCACCCCGGACGAGAACCTCACCGCGGGCAGCCGTTCCCTTGAGGACTCCGGCACAGCGTTGCGCCAGGTCGGCGCCGAGGTCCGGGCCTGCTTCCTGGCTGCCGCCGCTGATCGGCTCGGCAGCCCCGACCTCGCCATCGACGACGGCGTGATCACGTCGGCCAACGGCAGCACCAGCTACTGGGAGCTCGCCGACCTCGTCAGCCTGGACATCAACGCCACGGGCGAGTCAAAGCCCAAGGCACCAAGCGAATACCGCGTCGTCGGGAGCCCGGCCAAGCGCCTGGACCTACCGGACAAGATCAGCGGGAAGCCCAGATACATCCACGACCTCGACCTGCCCGGCATGCTGTACGGACGGATCGTACGGCCGCCCTCCCCTGGCGCGACCTTGTGCGAGCTGGACATGCCAGCGGCGAAGGACCTGGTCGGCGTCGTCGAGATCGTGCAGGACGGCAGCTTCCTGGGAGTGGTCGCCACGCAGGAGGAAACGGCGATCGCAGGCGCCGAGTTGTTGCGGTCCCACGCCAAATGGGACGAGCACGCGCAGTTGCCGGAGTCACTCGACGAGTTCCTGACCACCGGGCCGTTCGACACAATGGTCATCGATGAGTCCGGCACTCCCGGTCCCGGCCGGACTGCCACGGCGACCTACTCCCGGCCGTATCTCGCGCACGCGTCAATCGCACCCTCGTGCGGAATCGCGCGCTGGGACGGTGCGAATCTCGAAGTCTGGAGCCACACCCAGGGCGCCTACAATCTCCGGCACGCAATCTCGATTGCTCTGACGTTGCCCGAGGAGCAATTGGTCGTACACCACGTCGAAAGCGCTGGTTGCTATGGGCACAATGGCGCGGACGATGCGGCTTTCGACGCCGTGCTCCTGGCTCGCGCGGTCCCTGGCCAGCCGGTGCAAGTGGTGTGGTCACGTGCGGACGAGCTGAGCTGGGCGCCGTTCGGCACCGCGATGGCAGTCCGGATGTCCGCCAGCCTGGCCGAGGACGGCAGTATCGTCGCGTGGCAGCACGAAACCTTCGGCAATGGTCACATTTCGCGGCCAGGCACCGCCAATGAGCCTTCTTTGTTGTCGGCGGCGTACATATCGGCTCCCCGGCCCATCCCGGTGTCCGTGGATCCGCCGACCGCTCGCGGCGGTGGGGCGCAACGCAACAGTGTTCCGCTGTACCGGTTTGCGCACCACAAAGTGATCAAGTCACGGCTGCTGACCATGCCGCTGCGCACATCCGCGTTGCGCGGGCTGGGAGCGTTCATCAATGTCTTCGCCATCGAGTCCTTTATGGACGAATTGGCCGGTGAGGTGGACCCGGTCGAGTTCCGGCTGCGATATCTCCGGGACGATCGAGCGCGCATGACTGTGCTGGCCGCGGCCGACCAGGCCGGTTGGTGGGAACGGGAACCAGCTGAGAACCACGGCTTCGGGTTCGGGTTCGCCCGGTACAGTCATCATGGCGCGTACTGCGCGGTCGTCGCGGAAGTCCAGGCGGAGAGCGAAGTCCGGGTCGAACGGCTGACGATCGCCGTGGACGCCGGGCAGATCGTGAACCCGGACGGACTACGCAATCAGATCGAAGGCGGCGCGATCCAAAGCACCAGCTGGACACTGAAGGAACAAGTGCGCTTCGACCGGACCCACGTCACCAGCGCCAGCTGGGAAAGCTATCCGATCCTGCGGTTCTCCGAGGTACCCGAGGTCGACATCACCCTGCTCGATCAACCCGGCGAGCCGTACCTCGGAGCGGGTGAGGCGGCGCAGGGACCTACGGCGGCGGCAATCGCGAATGCTCTGAGCAATGCCATCGGTGTCCGAGTCCGTGCTCTGCCGCTGACATCGGAGAACATTGTCAATGCACTGACTTGATTGCAGCGACCGAAGCGCGGCGGATCAACTCGACCGGGAGGATCACCCGTTTGGCCGGTGCGGTCGGGTCGGCGATGCGCTCCAGCAACAGCCGGGCGGCCTCCAGACCCATTTCGTAGTGCGGGATCCGGACCGTGGTCAGCGCGGGCCGTTGCCGGTTGGCGAACGGCATGTCGTTGAACCCGACCACGGACACGTCCGTGGGGCACTCCAGGCCGCGCTCCTCCAGTGCGGAGTAGCAGCCCAGTGCAATCAAGTCATTGCCCGCGACAATCGCGGTGACGCCGCCCTGCAAGCGCTTGGCCGCCTCGTACCCGGCTTCCTCGGTGAATGCCTCCGAATACGTCACCCATTCGGGGTCTACCGCCAGACCATGTGCGGCCATTGCATCGAGGTAGGCCCGATAACGCTCCCAGCCGGTGGACAGCGCCTGAGGCCCTGCGACATGGGCGATTCGTTCGTGCCCCAGTTCGGCAAGCATCTGGACTGTGGCGTGCACACCTGCGTTGTTGTCGTTGGTGACAGAAGGGATTTCGCTGCTGTCGGTGCGCCTGTTCACAAGCACCGTCGGTACGCGGTCTTCGGGCTGCGGATCGTTGCGGCGGCCGGTCGCGAGGATGAAGCCATCGGTCTGCCGACCGCGCATGGCCAGCAACAACTCGCGTTCGCGCTCCTCGTCGCCGTCGGTATTGCCCATCAGGGCCATGTAGCCGGCTTCGCGCAGAGCATCCTCGATTCCTCGGACGATAGGAGGAAATACAGGATTCCGCAGGTCTGGAATGATCACCCCGGCCACCGAGGACGTCTTGGTCCGCAGGCTGCGAGCTGCCGAATTCGGGGCGTAGCCCAGGGATTTCGCTGCCTCCAGCACCCGGTTGGCAGTCCGTGTGCTGACTTTGGCCCTGGTCGACGGGTTCAGCGCCCGGCTGGCGGTCGCCGCGTGCACCCTCGCCAGGTTGGCGACATCCTTGATGGTTGGTGGTTTTTCCACGGCGGTCACATTAGCGGTCTGTCACCAGCCGACCAGTGTCTTTGGTCTGTTTCCGCCGAATTTCGCAGTGGCCGAGTGGCCCGGGCCAACGCGATGTACACCGCGTCAGCCACCGATGAGTCCACTTTGCCCGAAGCGTCAGCGTTGCCCGGCAGTCCTCATTGGACCCTCCACGCGAAGGCAGTACCTCGGTGAACGTCGGGCCGCCCTCGTTGCGCCGGCTACTTCGGTGATCTCTCAGCCGATTGCCGGGGCGAGTACAAAGATCCGGAACGCACCGGCACTTGCGTGCGACGAATAGGTCAGTGTCAATACGGATTGGCGATGAACAAGTCCTGCGCCGGGAACCTGGTCAGTACTTCGGCGCCGCGCTCGGTCACCACGACCTCTTCCTCGATCCGTGCCGCGGAGAACCCATCCGAGGCAGGACAGTAGGTCTCGAGCGCGAACACCATCCCGGCCTGGATCTGCACCGGATGCGCCAGGCTGTTGAGCCGCGAGATGATCGGCCGTTCGTGCAGGCCGAGCCCGAGGCCATGGCCGAACTGCAGGCCGAACGCGGCCATCTCGTCGGCGAATCCGAACTCGGTTGCCGCCGGCCAGGCCAGCGCGATCTCGTCGGTGCCTACGCCTGGCTTCACAAGCTGGATCGCGGCGTCCATCCACTCGCGGGCGCGCCGGTAGGCGTCTCGCTGTGCGCCGGTGGCGCTGCCCACGCCGAATGTGCGGTAGTAGCAGGTGCGATATCCGTTGTACGACTGGATGATGTCGAAGAAGGCCTGGTCACCGGGTCGGATCAATCGGTCGGAGAAATTGTGCGGATGCGGGTTACAGCGCTCGCCGGACACCGCGTTGATGGTGCCGCGCCGCCGACCCGAAGTCCCAGAGTATCGGCTCGCCATTGCGCGTAAGCAGCGCGTAGCGAGTCATCTTGTCGCCGAGTGCGCCACCGATCCACGTCTGCGTGACATAGCGAATGTTGTAGAAGTCGAAGAGCAGGAACGCACCGCACTCACTGGAGTCGAGCGCGGCGCGGGCTCGCTCGATCCGGTAGTCGCGCAGCCGGTCGAAGTCGACACGCTGCTCGAAGTCGACGGCGCCATGGCCGGTGCCGGGACGGGCCGGCTACCGAACATCGTCTTCCTCCAGACCGTCGGTCACGTCAGCGTTCTCCGGCTGCAGCGTCACCCCGGCCCGGCGCGCCTGTTCCTGCACGAGGACCGCGAAATCCTGCTCGACGAACCCGGCACCGACCGCCGAGCAGACGATCTGCGCGGCCGCCGAGGCCAGCGGCATCGGCGCCTCCATCGCCCGCGCGGCCTCCAGCCCCAGGTCGAAGTCCTTGCGCAGCAACGGCATCGTGAACGTGGGCGTGAAGTCCAGGCGGACCAGCGCGGGCGTCTTGTACTGGCTGAAGGCCGAGCCCATCACCGACTGGTTGAGAAACTCCAGGAACGATGCCCTGCTCACGCCCCCTTTCTCGGCCAGCACGGTGATCTCGGCCAGCGACTGGATCACCACGCCGAGGAAAACGTTGTGACAGATCTTGACCAGCCTGGCGACCTCGTCCTCACCGACGTACGTGACCGCCTTGCCCAACGCGTTGAGCACCGGCTCGACCTGTTCGAAGACCGCCCGCGGCCCGGACACCGCGAGCGTCACCCGGCCTGCCTTGACCACCTTCGGATTCCCGCTGACCGGAGCTGCCAGCAACTCCGTGCCGCGTTTGAGTGCGGCCACCCGTACACCGGCTGATGACTCGGCGGAAACCGTGGACGAGTCGATGAGCACCTTGGGGGCGATGTCGGGGTTGGTCAGCAGGCCGTCCTTGCCCGAGGTCACTTCCTCCAGGTCCACCGACGCGGCCACCATACTGAACACGATCTCCCGGTCGGCGAGGTCCACCGGCCGGTCGACCACGGTCGCACCGGCTTCGACGAGCGTCTCGGCCTTGGCCCGGGTGCGGTTGTAGACGGCGACCTCGTATCCCGCACGAAGCAAACGCTTGGCGAGGGCCGCACCCATCCGGCCGACACCGATCCAGCCGATCCGGGGACGGTCCGCGGGAATCGCCGCCATCATTACCTCGCTCCCAGTGATTGCAATCGTTCGCATTCACGATGCCCGGCGTACCGACCATCGTCAAGTGCTTGACCTGGGCTACCCATCTGCTAACGATTGCGACGTGCGTACGGTCAACCTTGGAACTTTCAGCCCTTCCGTCCTCGTCGAGGTCGCCGCGAGAACAGGCGCACTGGCCACGGCCGGGTTGACCGTGCGAGAGATGCCCGCCACCTCCTCACCAGCGCAGTTCTCCCATTTACTTGACGGCGAGTTGGACGCGGTGCTGACGAACCCGGACAACGTAGTCGCTTACCGCTGTCTGCCGGACAACCCGCTGAACCGGACGGCGGACGTGCGGATCCTGGCGGCTGTCGACGGCGGGCTTGGCCTGTCGTTGTTCAGCCGCCACGAGGCTGTGGACGAATTGCACGGCGGCCTGCTCGGTGTGGATGTCCCGACATCCGGTTTCGCGTTCGTCGCCTATGCACTGCTTGAGCAGTTGGGGATATCGGACTTCTCAGTCGAAGCAATGGGCTCGACGCCCCGACGCACTGAGGCATTGCTCTCGGGGCAATGCGCGGTCACGGTGCTCAATGCCGGCAACGATCTACGAGCCGAAGCCGCCGGAGCGCACCGGATTGCCAGCGTGACCGCACTCGGGCCGTACGTGGGAACCGTGCTGGCAGCTCGGGGCGAAACCGTCGAACATGACAGGGAGATGCTGAGCAGCCTGATCGGAGTTCTGCTGACAACGGCAGCCGAACTGGTCAACGGCGAGCACCGCGATCTGGCACTCGACGCAGCGCAATACCGTCTCGATCTCGACGCAAACGCGAGTGCGCGCTACCTGGCGACACTCATGGACACCACGGAAGGACTCATCCCCAGCGGAGTGATGTCCACAGCGGCCCAGGAGACGGTGATCGATCTCCGCAACCGGCGATCGACGACCGCACTGACACCCGCCGACGTGCTGGCATCCGGGATCATCGACGACAGCCTCGGCGGCTCCGGCGATTGACCGCATGGGCGAGATCGGGATGGTTCGTTCCGCCCGGGTGGTCATCAGCCCTGCCTTGCTCTGTCCGCGGGCTGATCAGTGTAATTGCGGCCGCGCAATCGCCGCTCAATCCCGTCGAGCAGCAATCGCAGGCCATAGTCGAACACTTTGTCCAGGTCGTAGTCGAAGTCCCGGCCGACCAGATCTGCCATGGCCGGGTACCGGCCGGTGGCCAGCAGAGTCGCCAGGGCCGGTTGTTCGGTCGAGATCCACTCCTCGTGAGTCACACCGGTGTCCTGGCGGGCCTGCGTTTCCGCCTGCAGGCTGATCGCCAGGCCGCGGACGTGCCCGAAAAGGTTCAAATGGGTGTACATGATCTCGTCCATCGACAAGTCGAACCGGCGCAGCACGGCAAGCACCCATTCGGTGTACGCCAGCAGGTTCGGTGACACCCGGGGACGGGTCATCGACAATGCCTCCGCCGTCCACGGATGACGGCGGCACACAGTCCACATCAGACGCGGGGCCAGTTCGAGGCACTCGCGCCAGCCGGGTGGTTTCTCCGGCGGGAACGGGTGCTCGCCGAACACCTTGTCGGCCATGTAGAGCACCAGGTCGTCCTTGCTGGACACATGGCGGTACAACGACATCGTGGCGACGCCGAGGTCTGTGGCCACCCGGCGCATCGAGACCATCGGCAGGCCTTCGGCGTCCGCGACGGCGATCGCGGCCCGCACGATCCGGTCGCGGCTGAGATCCGGTTCCGGCGGTGGCTTGCCGGCCCGCGCCACTTGCGACGATCGGACGACGGTGCCCGCGCCCGGTTTCGTGTCCACGATGCCGTCGTCACGCAGGGCGGCGATCACCTTGGTGGCGGTGGCCATCGCCACGCCCCACTCCTGGGTGATCCGCCGGGTGGACGGGATCCTCTGGCCGGCCCGCAGCTCTCCCCGGGCGATCCGGTCCTTGATCTCCGCGGCGATCCGCAGATACGGCGGCTCAGCCGGCACCCGTCCCTCCAGCGCACTAGTTGGTTTGTACACCGTACGCGGGTGGCTCGGGCAGATCTACATCTCCCGGATGATCGGGTGATTGTGCGACCCTAGTCAGCATGAGCGACGACCGGAACGTACTCGGCGGCGCACTCGAGGAATGCGGCACTGACCCGGTGACCGGCTTCTACCGAGACGGCTGCTGCAACACCGGCCCCGAAGACGTGGCCAACCACACCGTGTGCGCGGTGATGACGGGCGAGTTCCTGCAGCACCAGCGGGAAATCGGCAACGACCTGGCGACCCCGCGGCCGGAGATGGGATTCGCTGGCCTGCGTCCCGGCGACCGCTGGTGCGTATGCGCGTCACGCTGGGTGCAGTCCTATGAGGCCGGCGTCGCGGCTCCGGTCGTGCTCGCCGCGACGCATGCCCGCGCCCTGGAAGTCGTGCCACTGGAGGCTTTGCAGGAGAACGCCGTCGACGTCCCCGCCGACCCGAGCTCACTGCTTTAGAGCGACCAAGGCAGGAGCCGGTGCGCTCGCCGGTTTGAGTCGCACCGCCGTCTCCCAGCCGGCAAGCAGGAGCGCGACAAGCATCGCCGCCGCCAGCCACGGGAAGTCCACCATGATCCCGTCGTCGCCGCGGCCGCCGAACAGGAACGGCAGATACGAGAAGAACGACGCGAACTGGACGAGCACCGGCACCGGCCAGAGCCTGCGCGGGAAGTAGAACGCGGCGACCACGGAAAGCACGTCCGCCATGTAGAAGTAGCGCTCGTGCATCGCCGGCAGGAAGAACGGCACCATGATCGCGAACAGGGTCGCCAGCAGGATCACCCGGCCGATTGTGATGGGAGTGCGCCTGGCGATTGCCACGAGAATGATCCCCAGCACGAGGGCACCTGTGAAGAGCACTCCCCCGGTGCGCCATGCGTCCGCTGCCGTGGTGATGTCGAGGAATTGATAGATGTTGGGCGCGTTCAATGTCAGCTGCGTGTACTCACCGACCTGGTCGGTGTAGACCGAGAGCAGCGCGCCGGGATCGGCGCCGGCCAGCAGGGCCGGGCCGTCCAGCAGCAACACGACGCCGGGCACCACGAGCAATGCCGGCCAAGGCACCTTGCGCAGCAGGACAAGGATCGCCAGCAGCGGCAGAACGAACACGATCTGCATCTTGAATGCCAGCGACAGGCCGAAGAACACGCACGCGAGCCACGGCCGGGATCGCACCGCGTAGTACACGCCGCCCAGCCCGAACGCGGCGTAGATCGAATCGCACTGAGCCCACAGCGAACTGTTGACCACCACTGTCGGCAGTAGCACGACCACGACGGCCGCGAGAATCGGCTGCCAGCCACGGGGATATTTCAGCGCGACGAGCTTGAACGCGTAGAACGCCAGCAGCAGGTCGAACAACACCGAGATCATCTTCACGCCCGCCAGCACGGGAACCGGCAGATAGGTCAGGATCGCGAGCAGATAGAGATACGGCACGTTGTAGTTGGCGAACTGGTAGCGCAGCGCCGCGAATCCGCCGTTGGCCTTGATGAAGTCGTACCACTGCGCGACAAAGGCCTGATAGTCCCGGGATTGGAAGTCCAGCCACGGCAGTCGCACCGCCAGTGCGATCAGCACAATCCCGGTGGCGATCAGCACGATCTTCGGGCGGGTCAGCACTTTGCCGCTCTCCTCTCACGGGGCTTTCCACCACCAGACCACCCGTGCCACAACGCCGGCTGTAAGCAACCTGTGAGCTCGCTGTGGAGGTGGCTATTGACGTATGTGGTCCAGACCACTGACACTGACGGTGAGCGCCCCGCCGCCACCGGACGTTCAAAGGAGAACGATGCGCCCTGCATCCGGTCGCCGTAGCAGGCTGTTCCCAGCCGCTCTCACCCTGCTGATCGCATTCGCCGTTCCGGCTGTCCCGGCAAGTGCCGCCCCTGCGGCCTTCACCCATCCGGGAGTTATGGTCAGCCGGTCCCAGCTCGACTTCATCCGGGACCGCGTGAATGCCAACGCCCAGCCATGGCGAAACGCCTACAACCAAATGGCCGGCAGCGCGTACGGGTCATTGTCCCGCACGCCCAAGCCCCGCGCGGTCGTCGAGTGCGGGCCGTATTCCAACCCGAATCTCGGATGTACCGAAGAGCGGCAGGACGCGATTGCCGCGTATACCTTGGCCCTGATGTGGTACATCACGCGGAATTCGCAGTACGCCACCAAATCCATCCAGATCATGGACGCGTGGTCGAACACGATCCGCGATCACACCAACTCCAACGCGCCACTGCAGACCGCATGGTCGGCGGCGTCCTGGGCCAAGGCCGCCGAGATCATCCGGTACACGTACTCGAGCTGGCCCAACACGACCCGGTTCGCCACCATGCTCCGCGGCGTGTACCTGCCCAAGATCGTCAACGGCAGCAAGAGCACCAATGGGAACTGGGAGCTGACCATGATGGAGGCGTCCCTGGGAATCGCCGTGTTCCTTGAGGACCGTGCCGTCTACGACAAAGCGGTGTCCATCTTTCGTACCCGGGTGCCCGCTTACATCTATCTGCCAGCCGATGGCGCGCTGCCGCGGACCCCACCCGGAAGTGGAATCGACACCCGCCAGGAGATCGTCGACTACTGGCACGGCCAGAGCACCTTTGCCGAAGGCCTCAGCCAGGAGACGTGCCGCGACTTCACACACACCGGATACGGCCTCGCGTCGATCGCCTCTTTCGCCGAGACGACCCGGATCCAGGGCCAGGATCTTTATCCGGAGATCGGCGGCCGGCTGCGCACCGCGCTCGGTTTCCATACCCGGTACGAACTCGAAGGCCCGCCGGCGTGGCTGTGCGGCGGCAGTGTCAAACGCGGCCTGGGGCCGGTCACCGAGGTCGGTTTCAACCATTTCAGCACCAGGCTCGGCATCACCATGCCGAACACCAAGGCCTGGACCGAGTCGCGGCGTCCACATGGCGCCAACAACCTGTTTGTGGCCTGGCCCACCCTCACACACGCCAATAATCCCAACTAACCTGCCATTTCGGCGGCTGTCGCCCGGTCAGGCCGGGCGACAGCCGCTATTTTTGACCGCGTGTACGCCATGCAGTACGAGATCACGCTGCCCGCCGACTACGACATGGAGATCATCCGGACTCGGGTCGCCACCCGCGGGCACCTGATGGATTCCTTCGCCGGCCTGCGGTTCAAGGCCTTTCTGATCCGGGAGAAGGCCGCGGGTTCACCGGTCAACGAGTACGCGCCGTTCTATGTATGGGACTCGCCCGACGGGATGGGCCGGTTCCTGTGGGGTGGCGGCGGATTCCAGGGCATCGTGCGGGATTTCGGGCGTCCTGCGGTGCGGCACTGGACGGGCGTGACCGTACTGGACGGGCCGGGTTCGAAAGCGCGCTCAGCGACTCGGACCGTCACGCCGGTACCCGTTGACGTGGATTTGACCGAGTTCGTCCAGGACATGACCAAACCCCTGGCGGAGCTCTCGGAGGTGGACGAGGTCTGCGCCACCGCGCTGGCCATCGATCCGCACCGTTGGGAGCTCGTGCATTTCACGCTGTGGTCGGATACGGGTCCTGACCGGTACGAGGTACTTCACATGTCCCAGCCTTCGTAGGGATCGCTCCGAGCGATTTGAGCGAGGGTGTCAAGTGCAAGTGCCAGCGTGTCCAAGTGCGGTGCGGACAGTGCGATCCGGACCGCGTTCGGTGCATGACCGGGGCCGACGGCGAACGCCGCGGCCGGTGTGATCGCGATGCCGTGGCGGGCAGCGGCGGCGACGAAAGTCTCGGCGCGCCACGGTTCGGGCAATGTCCACCAGCGGTGGTACGCCCGACGTTCGCCGGCCACGACACCGAGATGTTCGTCGGCGATCTTCTGGCGCAGGAAAGCGTCTTCACGCTTGGCGGCCTCGATCTGCGCCGCGGTACCGTCGGTCAGCCAGCGGGTGGCGGCCTCGATCGCGAAGTGCTGCGCTGTCCAGCCGCCGGAGCGCACCGCGGAGGCGACCTGCTCGAGCAACAGCGGTGGCACGGCCGCGAATCCCACTGTCAGGCCGGGCGCCAGGCGTTTGGACAGACTGTCCACAATGATCGTCCGGCCGGGCGCCAACGGCGGCAGATCGTCGCCGAGGAACCCGTAGATGTTGTCCTCGATCGCGTACATCTCCTGCTGACAAAGGACTTCGTTGATCTGGTCGCGCCGGCTGAGCGGCATGGTCACGCCGAGCGGATTGTGCAGCGTGGGCTGCAGATAAACCGTGCGCACGCGAGCCGCGCTCAGGGCTTCCGGGATCACTCCGGCGTCGTCCATCTGCAGTGGGACAAGAGTTATCCCCAGGCGGGTGGCGATTGCCTTGACAACCGGGTACGTCAGTGCCTCCACTCCCAGGCGTCCACCCACCGGGACCAACGCGGCGATGGCCGCCGCGATCGCTTGCCTTCCGTTGCCTGTGCACAGGATCTCGTCAGGATTCGGCCGCCACTTCTCGCGCGCCATCATCTCCGCCGCCGCGGCCCGGATACCGGGCGTGCCGGACACGCCGACCGGGCGCAGTGCCGCGCTCATCACATCCGACCGGAGCAGTTTGCCGGTGCTTTCGGCGAGCAACGCCGCTTGACCAGGCAGGATGCAGAAGTTCAGCTCCAGGTCGATCTTGGCGTTGCCCGGCTCCGCCAGTGCGGGCTCGATCGGCCGGTCGGCCGTGCGGATGAAAGTCCCCCGGCCGACCTCACCGACAGCCAAGCCACGTCGTACCAGCTCTTTGTACACGCGAGCCGCTGTCGAGTTCGCGATGCCGTTACGGCGCGCGAACTCCCGCTGCGGCGGGAGCTGATCCCCCGGCTGCAGCCGACCGGCCGCGATCTCCCCGGCCAGGGCGTCGGCTATCCATCGATATTCGTCCACTACACCACCATATTGTACTGAGAGCATTGTTTCTATTGCACCGAGATATTGCCCTCGATAGCGTGAGTGCATGCTCTTTGAACTTGACGACAACTTCGACGACACGGGTTCAGGTCTCCCGGTCGTCCTCGTGCACGGTCACCCGTTCGATCGATCGATGTGGCGGCCCCAGGTCGAGCACTTCAGCCGGAGCCACCGTGTGATCGCTCCCGACCTGCGGGGCTACGGCGCGAACACGCCTGCGTCTGACAAGACCACATTGGACGTGTTCGCCAAGGATATCGCCGACCTGATGGACCACCTCGAGATTGACCTGATCGTGTTGGGCGGGCTGTCAATGGGAGGCCAAATCGTGATGGAGTTCGCTCGGCAGTTCCCGGAGCGTCTGCTTGCTTTGCTGCTCGCGGACACTTTCCCCGGCGCGGAGACGCCGGTGGGCCGCGTGGCCCGCAACGACATGGCCGACCGGCTGCTGCGCGAGGGCATGGGCCCGTACGCCGAAGAGGTGCTGTGGAAGATGGTCGCGCCGGGCAATCCCGAGGCTGCCGAGCATGTGCTTCGGATGATGAAGAGCGCTCCGCACCAGGGCGCGGCGGCGGCACTTCGCGGCCGCGCAGAGCGCCGCGACTACACCGAATTGCTCCGAGATATCTCAGTGCCAACGCTCATAGCGGTGGGGAGCGATGATGAGTACACACCGGTCGCTGAGGCGGAGCGAATGCACTCATTGATCCCCGGCTCCACCTTGGCGGTGATCGAGGGCGCCGCTCACATGCCGAACCTGGAGCGGCCCGCGGAGTTCAACAAGGCGTTCCAGCGGCTACTGAATACGGTGGGAGCATGAGCAAAGACAAGATCGCGTTCGTGACGGGGGCGAGCACCGGGTTCGGTGCCGCGATCACCCGGCGGTTCGCGGCGGAGGGCGCCCACGTCATCGCGTCGGCCCGGCGCGCCGACAAGCTCAAGGAGCTGGCGGACGAACTCGGCGACCAGGTGTTGCCGTTGGAGCTGGACGTGCAGGACCGGGACGCCGTGTACGCGGCGGTCGAGGGCCTGCCCGCGCGGTTCGCGAACATCGACGTGCTGGTCAACAACGCCGGCCTGGCCCTGGGCCTGGAACCCGCGCACCGCGCCGACCAGGACGAATGGGACCGCATGATCGACACCAACTGCAAGGGGCTGGTGACCTGCACGCGGGCGATCCTGCCCGGCATGGTCTCCCGCGGATCGGGGCATGTGATCAACATCGGTTCGGTCGCGGGGACA
This sequence comes from Kibdelosporangium banguiense, assembly GCF_017876405.1. GTDB lineage: Bacteria > Actinomycetota > Actinomycetes > Mycobacteriales > Pseudonocardiaceae > Kibdelosporangium > Kibdelosporangium banguiense. The sequence goes on from NZ_JAGINW010000001.1 coordinate 248,448, forward strand.
TATCCATATCCAGGCGGCAATGTCTACGGCGCCACCAAGGCGTTCGTGCACCAGTTCAGCCTGAACCTGCGCAGCGACCTGCACGGCACGGGCGTACGCGTGACCTGTGTCGAACCCGGCATGGTCGGCGGGACCGAGTTCTCCAAGGTCAGGTTCGCCGGCGACGAGGACAAGGCAGACGCGGTGTACGCCGGAATGCAGGCACTGACCCCGGAGGACATCGCCGAGTCGGTGCATTGGGCCGCGACCCAGCCGGCGCACGTCAATGTCAACCTCATTGAACTGATGCCGGTCGCGCAGAGCTTCGGTGCATTCCAGGTCTACCGCACGTAGGCATCCAGGGTCACGGCCAGCACGGCGTCCACATCCGGCAACAACGCCAGTCCGCGCAATGCCGCCCACAACGAGGTGGCCACCAAGTCGGACGCCGGCAGCGCCGTGACCAGAACCCGGAACTGCTCGAACACCTCCTGTCCCATGGCCGCCAGCTCGGCCCGGAACATCAACTCGAACAATGCGGGATTGCTCCGAGCGAACTCCACATAGGACTCACACGCGGCAATCACCCGCTCGTTCGCAGTCCCACCAGGCAAAGCAGCAAACCGTGCCGACAACTGCCCGAACCCGGCCCCCGCGACCGCGCCCAGAAGCGCAGCCCGGCTGGGGAAATGCCGCAAGGGCGCGCCGTGCGAAATCCCCGCGGCCCTCGCGACCCTCCGGACAGTGACCGCATCAACACCTTCACTCGCAAGCACTTCAAGCGCACAGGAAATGAGGCGCCTGCGAGTACTGACCACAACGTGATCACCAGCCACAGTCAGCCCACCGTCGCCAACCGGCCGGCACAACCCGCCCACCGAACCATGCCGGATTCACAGCCGATCAGGCGCTTTCGCGTACTGGTCGCCATTCGGTCACCGGGAGGAGGTCCGGCCGTTTCGGCTGGATGCCGTCGCCGGGCTGGCGGCCGATCAGACGGTTGCGGATTCGGCCACGGACCAATGGCCAGACCTGGTTGCAGAGCCAGCGGGCGTTGGCGAGCGCGCTCGGCCGGGCGGGAGTGCCCAGCAGAGGTGCGAGCCAGCTTTCCTCGTGGGGGATCTTGAGGCTGGCGAGCATGTGCGCGGCGAGGCGGCGGTGGCCCGCCTCGGCGAGGTGCAGGCGATCCGGACCGAAGTATCGGGAGTCATTCGCGGCGTGATCGCCCCAGAGGTCGACCAGGATCGCACCGTAGCTCACCGCGGCTTCGCGGATTGCCGCGTTCAATGCCTCGATGCGGGGTCCCATGCGCCAGCCGAATGGCATCCGGCGGGAAATGTCGCTGAGCGTGAAGACCACCACGTGCGGCGACAGTTCGGTCAGCGCCTGGACCGCGTGATCGACTCGGCGGGCGACCGTCCGTTCGTCGTAACCATGCGACATGATGTCGTTGCCGCCGCCGAAGAGCGCGATCAGATCAGGACGCAGGCTGGTGGCGGCCGGGATCTGCTCGACGATGATCTGATCCAGCCGTCGTCCCCGGACGCCGAGGTTGGCGTACCGGAAGCCGGCGTTCTCCCGCGCGAGCCGGTCCGCGACCAGATCGGCCCAGCCCCGGTAGACCGCGCCACCGGGATACGGATCGTCCAGGCCCTCGGTGCAGCTGTCGCCGAGGGCGACGAAGCGTTGGTATGTCATTCAGATCCCGGTAACCTAGGGTTCACGTTGTTGTAGACAGTGTCTACCATCCGGATCCGATTGAGGCCAGGACCTGTCCGCTATTGGCCACGGTGGCCGTGCTACGGCGACACCCGGCCTCGGAGCAGCCACACCCAGCTCGTGGCCATAATTGGGGTGTGGATGACAGTGCGTACCGGCGGGATTGCGCGGCCCTGCGAACAGTGTGGGAGAACGCGGTCGCCGGCGAGGACGGGCCGCTGCCCGGTTCGGCCCTCGATCCGCTGGTGACGCCGCAAGGCTGGTGCGGCCACGTGCAACTGGCCGCCGATCAGCGTGCGGGCATGGTCGTGGAGGCCGTGCCGAAGATCACCGAGGCGTACGGGCTGGCGGCCGACTCGATCGTGGTGCGCACGATGGCCGACGAGACGACGGTCTTCATCTGGGCCTACAGCACCAGATCGGGCGCGGACTACCACTTGAAGTGGCCACACCCGGTGCTCGACGGCAGTGAGTTCGTGGACATCAAACGGGAAAGCGCCGGCACGACCCTGCTCGATCTTGTCCAGCTGACCACGTGGGCCCGCGCCTACAAGGAAAGCTGGGTGGCCCTGCGGTCGGGCCGCGAGCTGGATGTGCAGCAGTTCGTGCGACGGCTCGGCCGGCTGCGTGCGGGCATTTTGGACATCCTCGCCCGCACGAAACCCCGCCAGGTCAGGGAGCTGCTGCTGCGGGTCGACATCGACCACGAGTCACTGCCCGCCGACCTCGCCAGCATCATCGACTACCCACGGGACAGAGATCCGACCATTCCGATCCCCCGATGAGAGTTATTGTCTGCGGGTGACGGTCGTAATGGAGACAGCCCAGCCGCGGCACCTCATTGTGACCGTCTACGGGTTGTACGCCCGCGACGCGGGCGGCTGGATGTCCGTCGCGAAGCTGATCACGTTGCTCGCCGACCTCGGCGTCGATCAGGCCGCGGTGCGCTCGTCGATCTCCAGGCTCAAGCGGCGCGGGCTGTTGCGGGCCAGCAGGAAGAACGGCGCGGCCGGCTACGAACTGTCCGAAGAGGGCTTAGCCATCCTCAGAGAGGGGGATCATCGGATCTTCCGGCGTGAACGGGCCACGCTGCAGGACGGCTGGCTGCTGGCGGTGTTCTCGGTCCCGGAGTCCGAACGCAACAAACGACACACCCTGCGCACCCAGCTCACCCGGCTGGGCTTCGGTACGACCGCACCCGGCGTGTGGATCGCGCCGGCGCACTTGTCCCAAGCCACCGAGGACATGTTGCGGCGCCTGGATTTGAATGGTTACGCCGATTTGTTCCACGGCAGGCACCTGGCTTTCGGCGACCTGGCCGGCAAAGTCCGTCAATGGTGGGATCTCGACCAGCTCGAGCAGCTCTATGAGGAGTTCGTGCGAGTGCACAGCCCCGCATTGCACCGAGAGCACACCGACCGGGCTGCCTTCGGCGACTACGTCCGTGCACTGACCGACTGGCGGCGATTGCCTTACCTCGACCCGGGTCTGCCCGCCGAGCTGCTGCCGGAGAACTGGTCCGGAATCCGCGCCGCGGAACTCTTCTTCACTCTTCAGGCCCAACTGGAGCTCCCCGCCGAGAGGCACGCCGTAACGTCTTCGTGACCGGCTGGGACGTATCTGGCACGCAGGTCCGCGCACCTGTTCCTACCAGGGCGACCCGACGCAGGGAGAGCTAAATGGTGGTCACGTTCGTCCCAGATCCAGGCAAGCCGTTCGGCGAGGACGACCGCAGTCGCGTGCCGGAAGTGCCGCAGCAACTGCTGGAGAGGCACGGCGCCCGCGTGCTGGATCCAGCCGACGCGCTGGTGGCCGGCGAGCCGTACCCGGCGCCACGGTCCACGGTGTACCGGACGGGCTCGCTGCTGATCCCGAACGACATCCTGCGCGACAAGGACGTCCTCGCCGCGATCAACCGGGAACTCGCCCGTGTCTACATGGAGCTGGTTCCGCCCAGGCGCAACGAGTACGGCGAGCGGTTGGCCCGCCTGCCACGCCCGGTCCAGCTGCGGCCCGCGGCCAAAACGCCGGTACCGGCCCAGGTCGACTCGTGGCTGGCACTGCAGACACTGCGTGTGGCCGCCAACGCCGCCCGGCTACGCAAGGACATCGTCGACCGCGTCACCGTCGAGCACCTGCTGTTCGGCACTGTCGACATCGGAGGGTCGCCCTGGGAGGCCAGCGGCGGCATCGGTGGCGCGCCTTGGGAGGCCAGCGGCGGCGGGGGCTACGTCCGCGGGCACTCCGGTGGCCGGATTCCGGTCGCCCTCGCGGTGCCCCCTCCCCCGCGCGGCAACCCGGACCGCCGTCCCGTGGTCGCCGTGCTGGACACCGGGATCGGCCCGCACCCGTGGTTCGGTTTCCTCAACCGGTCCGCGCCGCCGCCCGCGAGCAGTTTCATCAAGGTGTTCCCGGCTCTGCAGGACGCCATCCGGATCCAGGACGAGGAAGCCGCGCTGACGTCGCCCACGCGTGTGCTGCAGGACTTCTGGGACGCGCCGGTCACCGACAACCCGTTGATCGGTGTACTGGACCGGGACACCGGGCACGGCACGTTCATCGCCGGAGTCGTGCACCAGTCCGCGCCCGAGGCGGATGTCCTCGCCATCCGGGTGATGCACGGCGACGGCGTGGCGTACGAGGCTGACGTGCTGCTTGCGTTGTGGGGCCTGGTCGATCGTGTCGAGCAGGCGCAGCAGGGTGGCAATGCCGACGACATGGTCGACGTGGTCTCGTTGTCCCTCGGGTATTTCGACGAGGCCGGTACACCGAGTGATTTCACCGGGCATCTGCTCACGGTGCTCAACCGGCTGCGCGAGCTCGGTGTGCTGGTGTTCGCCGCCGCGGGCAACGACGCGACCAGCCGCCGGTTCTACCCGGCCGCGTTCGCGGAGCTGGCGCCGGGAATCGGTCCGCAGGTGATCAGTGTCGGTGCCCTGAACCCGAACGACACCAGGGCGTTGTTCAGCAACGAGGCACCATGGGTGCGAGCGTGGGCGACCGGCGCCGGTGTGGTGAGCACGTTCCCGATCGACGCCCAGGGCTCGATGGCGGCGGGCTTCGTTCCCGCGGCCGACCGCGCCGCGCTCGACCTGGACAACTTCCGGTCCGGGTTCGCGGTCTGGGACGGCACGTCGTTCGCCGCGCCGCTGGCCGCGGCCGAGGTCACCACCGCGATGATCAAATGTGCGGCGGCGGACTCGACGATCGCGCTGAAGTCCGTGGACAAGGCGGTGGCGCTCAAACGTGCCTGGGCGGCGCTGAAGAAGGCTGCCCACAATGCCTGACACGTCGTTGCACCACGCCCGGATGGCCGACCTGCTGCAGGCCGCGCAGGCCGGTGATCAGGGCAGCCTCGGTGATCTGGTCGACGAGCTCACACCATTGCTCTGGCAGGTCGCACGGGCGCAGGGCCTCGACCGGGACACCAGCAGTGACATCGTGCAGACGGCCTGGCTGAAGCTGCTCGGATCACTGCAGGACATCCGCAGCCCGATGGCACTGACCAGCTGGCTGATCACGGTCACCCGGCGCGAGGCATGGAAGGTGCGCAACACTGGCCGGATGGAGCTGCCCGCGCGGGACGTGCTGTTCGCCGAACTGCCCGACCTCGGGCCGACGCCGGAGGAACAGCGCGTCGAGACCGAGCGGCGCCGCCAGCTGTGGACCGCGGTCGGTCAATTGTCCGAGCGATGCCAGCAATTGCTCCGAATCATTGCCTTCACCCGCCGCCCCGACTACGACGAGGTCAGTGCCGCGCTCGACATGCCGCGCGGCAGCATCGGCCCGACCCGTGGCCGGTGCCTGGCCAAACTCCGCGACACCCTGTCGCCTGATTTCGCTGAAGGGAGCTGAGATGACCTCCCCGGACGAGCCGCTCGACGAGCACGACCGCACGATCCTGGCCGGCGTCAAGGATCTGTGGACCGCGGCCGACCCGATGCCGGCCGGCCTGCTCGACCGGGTCAAGTTCGCGATCGAGCTGGAGAACGTGGACCTCGAGGTGCTGCGGCTGACCGAGGTGCAGCCCGCGGCCGCCCGCGGCGACGAGCAGTCGCGGCTGATCACGTTCGACAGCGAGTCGGTCACGATCATGGTCAGCATCAGGCCCAATCCGGACGGCACGATCCGGGTGGACGGCTGGCTCACGCCGGCCGGCCGTCACCCGATCGAGCTACGTTCGGCCGACCGCGGAACAGCCACTGAGACAACGACGGTGTCCGATGAGGACGGCCGGTTCGTACTGGACACGATCCAGCCAGGACTCGCCCAGCTGATCGTCCGGCCGACCGGCAGCAGCCGGACGGTCACGACGCCATCGATCTCGCTGTAGATCAAGTCCATACTTGGCGGGTGTCCCAAGACTCCGGCCGGGTACGCGAGCTGCACCAGCGTGGCCTCAACGCGCTCAACCGGGGCAGGCCGCTGCTGGGCGCGCGGGCGTTCCGGGCCGGGCTGCGGATCGCGCCGGATGACGTCCGGCTGCTCAACAGCCTGGCCGCGGCCGAAGCGGCACTGGGCGACACCGAGCAGGGCTTCGCACTGCTCGATCGGGCCGATGCGCTGGCCACAGCGGACACAAAGGGTCTACTGCTGCAGCAGCGCGGCCTGCTGCTCGTGCTCGTCGGCCGGATGGACGACGCACTCGCGTGCCTCGATCAGGCGATTCCGTTGCTGCGCCGGGAACAGACCGTGCTGGCGCGGACCTTGCTCAACCGGGCGATGCTGCACCAGATCGCGGGACGGGTGACGCCCGCGCTGGCGGACCTGGATCGGTGCGAACGGCTGGCGCAGGACCTCGGTCTGCCCCGGCTGGTGGCCAAAGCGGTGCACGGTCGTGGCTCATGTCAGTTATTGACCGGCAATATCCCCGCAGCGCTCCGAGATTTCGACAGTGCACGCTCGGTGTATCAATCCCATGCGGACGGAATGCTCGCAGTCGTCGCTGTGGAGCGAGCCAGGGCATTGCTGGCCGCGGGGCTGCACAGCGACGCGGCCACCGAACTCGACTTCGCGCTCAGGGAGTTCCCGCGTATCCGGATGGACCAGGAGCACGCCGAGGCACAGCTGACCCGGGCCCAGGTCGCACTCGCGGCCGGGGACCTGACCACAGCCAAGACATGGGCCAGCCGGGCGGAAAGCCGGTTTCGAAGACGTGGCAACGAGACCTGGGCGGCGGTGGCCGCCGCGACCAGGCTGCGCGCGGAGTTCAAGACCCGCACACGGCTGGGAGCCGTCGCGGCGCACGCATCCTCACTCGCTGACCGGCTGGCATCGCTGGGACTGGACAACGACGCTGAAGCCGCTGGTCTTGTCGCCGCCCGTGCGTACATCGCGCGCGGCCGGACCGACGAGGCGCGGCAGCACATCCGGCCACGCAGTGGCAGCAGATCCTTGCTCGAAACCCGGTTGATGCGCCGGCTCGCACTGGCCGAACTCGGGTCGACGACCGGGGACCGGCGGGCGACCTTCACACATGCACGGGCAGGGCTGGCGCTGTTGCGGGACCATCGCAGCCGGGTCGGCAGCCTTGACCTGCGGACGAGCACCACTTCATTGGGCCGGGAGCTGGCTAGGACCGGGCTGGCGGCCGCGCTCGCGCACGGCGCCGCGCCTGTGGTGTTCGGCTGGATGGAACGCTCGCGGGCACAGGCCTTCCGGTTCCAGCCGGTCCGGCCGCCGGATGACGACACCACCATCGAGGCCGTGGCCGAGCTGCGCCAGCTCGCCCACCAGGTTCGGGCAGCCGAACTGGCTGGGAACCCCGACCAGGAGGCCCGGCGCCGGTGCGGCCAGCTGGAACGGGCGATCCGGGCCCGCGGCTGGCACGCCGAGGGAGTCGGCGAGCACCGGGCCGAAGCGACTTTCGCCCAGGTCCGGGCCGCGCTCGCCGGCACCACCATGATCAGTTACGCGGCGAGCGACGGCAGGCTGTGGGCGCTGGTGATCACTCGGCGCCGGACCCGGCTGGTCGAGTTGGCCGATCTGGCAACGGTTTCCGAGTCATTGGCCAAGTTGCACAGCGATCTGGACGCGTCCTGCGGCCGGCAATTGCCCGCGGCACTGGACAACGTGATCAAGGCATCGATCCGGCGTCAGCTCGATGCACTCACCGCCGGATTGCTCGAGCCTGTCCGGCCAATGCTCGCAGACAATGACGTCGTTATCGTCCCTACTGGCGCATTGTCCGCTGTTCCCTGGGGATTGCTCCCGGACATGACCGGACGACCGGTCACAGTGTCACCGAGCGCCTCGACGTGGCTGACTGGTAGTGACACCGGATTGGCGACGCCGTCACGGTGGTTGCTTGTGGCCGGTCCGGATCTGGCGCACGCCAATGACGAGGTGCTTCAACTCGCCAAGGTGTACGGCGACGGTGCGGTCCTGCTCGGCCCGGATGCCACCGTGCAGTCGACCCTCGAGGCGCTCGACGGTTGCACCACAGCGCACTTCGCCACGCACGGGCACCACGAACGGGAGAATGTGCTGTTCTCCCGGCTTGATCTCAGTGATGGGCCGCTGATGGCGTACGACATCCACCAGCTTCGGTCGGCGCCCGCACATGTTGTGCTTTCGTCGTGCGATGTCGGCCAGACCGTGGTTCGCAACGGCGACGAGATCCTGGGGTTCACTGCCGCGTTGCTGTACAGCGGCACCCGGACTGTGGTGTCCAGTGTGGCCTCTGTGGATGACGACGCCGCCGTCGGTGTGATGGCGGCGTACCACCGTGGGCTGGTCAACGGGCTGCGCCCGGCTCACGCACTGGCCGATGCCACCGCTGCCCAGCCGATGATGCCGTTCGTGTGCTTCGGTTCCTCGTAGCTGTCACTGCGTGGAGATCACGGCGTGTCCTTGCACTTCCACAAGCGCTTCGATGTCCCAGAGGCGGCTGACCCCAATCCCCGCGGTCGCCGGGTATTCGGTTCCCACGAGCCTGCGCCAGATTGCACCGATCTCACGGGCGTGCGCCTTGTAGTCGTCCATGTCGACGATGTAGATCGTGATGCTGACCAGGTCCTTCGGCTGTCCGCCTGCCGCGCGCAATGCTGTGAGCAGATTGCCCAGTGCCTGCTCGAATTGCTCCACCACGGTCTCGCCGACGATCTTGTTGTCCTGGTTGAGCGCAGTCTGCCCGGCCAGGAACACGATCCGGTCGGCCTTGTCGACGGCCACCGCGTGCGAGTAGCCGGACGGCTTGCCGAGCTCCGGCGGATTGACTCGTTCGATCATGACTGGACCGTCCCACCGTCGACATTGATTGCCTGGCCTGTGATCGCCGCACTGAGCACGCAGAGCTCCACCGCGTCGGCCACCTCATCGGGGGCGATCAGCCGGCGGATCGGCTGTTTGTCCGCCAGCGACTGCCTGATGTCGGCCTCCGGTTTGCCCGTGCGCGCGGCGATCCTGGTGACCCAGCCGTCGGTCATCGGGGTGTCCACGTAGCCCGGGCACACCGCATTGACAGTGACACCCGTCCTCGCCAGCTCGGCCGATGCGGTGCGGACAAGCCCGATTGCACCGTGCTTGCTCGCTGTGTATGCACCAACGTTCGGTTCGCCGATCTTGCCCGCAGTCGAGGCAATCACGACAATGCGCCCCCAACCGCGCTCGACCATTGCCGGGATTGCCCGGCGCATTGCTCTGAAGGGAGCGGTCAGATTGAGCTCGAGCTGACTCTGCCACTCCTCGTCGGTCACCTTGGTGAGCGGCTTGGCCACCGCCGCGCCCGCGTTGAGGACCAGCACTTCCACCGGTCCCCACGCCTCTTCGATCTTGTCGAACACGGAGTTGGTGGCGTCGGGGTCGGTCACGTCGGCGGGGAGGCTCAGCGATGGGCCGGACAGCTTCCCGGCCACCTCGGTGAGCTGGTCAGCGCTGCGCGCGGTGAGCGCGACCCGGTGACCTGCTGCGGACAACCTGGCTGCGATCACGCTGCCTATCCCCCGGCTAGCACCCGTGACCAGGCAGTTTCTTATCGACACCGGTTCAGCGTGCCAAATGTTCATTACGATCGTCAACAGAACGCTATATGTTGTACTCTTGACGGTCGTACGGGTGGCAACAGAAGAGGTGAGCGACGTGCGAATCGCGGTAGCCGGCGGCGGCCCCGGCGGGCTCTACTTCGCCGCTCTGACCAAAGCCCTGAGCCCCGGCCACGAGATCACCGTGTGGGAGCGCAACGCCCCGGACGACACGTTCGGCTTCGGCGTGGTGTTCTCCGACGAGACGCTCGGCGGCATCGAGCACGCGGACACCGCGATCTTCGCCGCGATGCGCGAGGAGTTCGCGCAATGGGACGACATCGACGTGCACTACCGCGGCACCACGTTCACCTCCGGCGGCCACGGGTTCGCCGCGATGAGCCGGCGCCGGTTGCTCAACATCCTGCAGCAACGCTGTCTCGACCTCGGAGTGGTGATCAATTTCCAGGCCGAGGCACCGGATCTGGCCTCCTACGACCTCATTGTCGCCGCGGACGGCGCGAACTCCGCCGTCCGCACGCGGTACGCCGAGACGTTCAAGCCGAGCGTGGAAACCCGGCGGTGCAAGTACATCTGGCTGGGTACAGACCTGGTCTTCGACGCCTTCAAGTTCCACATCCTCGACACCCCCGCCGGGATCATGCAGATCCACGGGTACCCGTACAGCCGCAACGCGAGCACGTTCATCCTGGAAATGCACGACGACGTCTGGGAACGGGCCGGGTTCACCGCGCCGGAAGGGCTGGCGCCCGGCCAGAACGACGAGAAGTCGATCGAGATGATCCGGTCGCTGTGCGCCGATGTTCTGGGCGGGCAAGCGATCGTCGGCAACAACTCGAAATGGGTCAACTTCGGCACTGTCCGGTGCGCCACCTGGCGGCACGAAAACGTTGTCCTGATCGGCGACGCCGCACACACAGCGCATTTCTCGATCGGCTCAGGCACCAAGCTCGCGATGGAGGACGCACTCGCACTTGCCGCGTGTTTACACGAGAAGTCCGATGTGGACTCCGCGTTGTCGGCCTACGAAACCGAGCGACGCCCGGTCGTGACGTCGACCCAGCGTGCCGCGCAGGCCAGCCTGGAGTGGTTCGAGAACATCGGCCAGTACGCCGGCCAGGACCCGCACCAGTTCGCGTTCAACATCGTCACGCGCAGCCGCCGCGTCACTTACGACAATCTGCGGCTGCGTGACCCGGAATTCGTGGCCGAATTGGACACGTGGTTCGCCCGTGATCACGAAGAAGTCCGGCCGCCGATGTTCCAGCCTTACCGGATCGGCGATCTGGAACTCGCCAACCGGGTGATCGTGTCCCCGATGGACATGTACAGCGCACAGGACGGCGTGCCGAACGACTTCCATCTGGTGCACCTCGGCAGCAAAGCGCTCGGCGGCGCCGGGCTGGTGATGACCGAAATGGTGTGCGTGTCCGGCACCGGCCGGATCACTCCGGGGTGCACCGGGATGTACACCGCTGAGCACGAGACAGCCTGGAAACGGATCGTCGATTTCGTGCACGCCCAGTCCGGCGCGAAACTCGGTATCCAGATCGGGCACTCCGGCCGGAAAGGCTCGACAAAACTGATGTGGGACGGCATCGACGAGCCGTTGCCGTCGGACAACTGGGAAGTGTGCGGACCCTCCGCGATCCCGTATTCCGCAGCCAACCAGACTCCGCGCGAACTGACCGCAGGGGAAATGGCCACGATCAAGGCCCAGTTCGTGGCCGCCGCCGAAGCCGCCGCCCGCTCCGGGTTCGATCTGCTTGAGCTGCACTGCGCACACGGGTATCTGCTGTCGTCTTTCCTTTCCCCGCTGACCAACCGGCGCACGGACGAGTACGGCGGTTCGCTGGAGAACCGGTTGCGGTATCCGCTTGAGGTCTTCGACGCGGTCCGAGCCGTATGGCGTGACCCGCTGACCGTCCGGATCTCGGCGACCGACTGGTGCGAGGGCGGTATCGACGCCTCGGAATCCGTTGAGATCGCACGTGCTTTCGCCGAGCACGGCACCGACGGGATCGACGTCTCGACCGGGCAGGTGGTGAGCACCGAGAAACCCGCGTACGGACGCAGCTATCAGACTCCTTACGCAGACCGCATTCGCAATGAGATCGGCCGGAAGTACGGTGTGGCCGTCATCGCGGTCGGCGCGGTTTCGTCCTATGACGACGTGAATTCAATCCTGCTCGCCGGCCGGGCCGATCTTTGCGCTCTGGGCCGCACGCATCTCTACGATCCACACTGGACATTGCATGCCGCCGCGGAACAAGGCTATACCGGGATTGCGTGGCCCAAGCAGTTCGCAGCGGGAAGCCGCAAACCGCAAAGCGGCCGCACCGACGGACCGAAACCGAGGCTGGAGCTGATCCGGTCCGGCGAACAGCAGACCGCGCACGCGCGATGGAGGGGATGATCATGCTGAGCCCCGGACAGCGCGACTTCGCCGACGAGGTCAAAGCACTCGCGGCGGACTGGCTGGTGCCGATCGCCGAGGCGGGCAAGCCGGGTGCGGTCAACCGCGAGCTGATCAAGGCCATGGGCGAACTCGGCCTGCTGGCGCGACTTTTCCCCGGCGTCGAGTCCGGCAAGCCGTCGCGGGACGCCGCGGCAATGGATTTGTGTCTGTTGCGTGAGGCGCTTGCCACGCAGAGCACCGAGACTGAGACCGCGCTTGCCTTGCAAGGCCTCGGAAGTTATCCGATCCTACAGTCCGGTGTGGACTCTCAGGTCGAGCGCTGGTTGCCCGCCGTGGCGGCCGGTGACGCGGTCGCCGCCTTCGCTCTCACCGAGCCATCCGCCGGGTCCGACGCAGCCGCCCTGCAACTGGCCGCCGAGCGTGACGGCGAAGGATGGCGGCTTTCAGGCGAGAAGATCTGGATCTCCAACGCGCCCGAAGCCGACTTCTACACCGTGTTCGCCCGGACTTCCGACGCGGGATCGCGCGGTGTGAGTGCTTTCGTGGTGCCCGGTGACCGAACCGGGCTCTCCGGCGAGCATTTGGACATGGTCAGCCCGCATCCGATCGGCCGGCTGGTGTTCGACGGCGTTCCGGTGCACCGAGACGAACTGCTCGGCGTCGAGAACCAGGGTTTCCGCGTGGCGATGCGGACGCTCGACTTGTTCCGGCCCAGCGTCGGCGCCTTCGCGGTCGGCATGGCACAGGCCGCATTGGACGCCACCGTTTCGCATGCCGGAAGCCGAATCGCGTTCGGGGGGCCGCTGAAGGATCAGCAGACCGTTTCGCACACGCTCGCCGAGATGGCCACACGGATCGAGGCGGCCCGCCTGCTCGTGTATTCGGCAGCGGATGCATACGACTCTGGCGCAACGAAGATCGCTGGGCGCTCGGCGATGGCCAAACTCTTCGCGACCGAGACAGCACAGTTCGTGGTCGACGCCGCCGTCCAAATCCATGGTGCCCGCGCGCTGCAACGCGGCCACCTGTTGGAACACCTTTACCGCGAGGTGCGGGCGCCTCGCATCTACGAAGGCGCGTCTGAGATCCAGCGCACAATCATCGCCAGCGAGTTGTACCGCTCGTGACCATGCCTTAGTACACGCCTTGAACTTTCCTTGACCCTGTTTTAGTCCAGCGCCTAAACTTACCCGCCGGTCGTGACAACGTTGTCAGTCTTGTCCGGGCGGGCCCGCCGTCCCGCCCGGGCAGCTAAACGTTGGCAGCGTGGCGGCCTGCACCGAGGTCGCGGCTGCTGGAGATCATCTCTTCGGCGAGCCGGTCGACCGCCTTGGCGAACTGGTGGTTGTCGCCTTCGTGCCAGTCGGCGAGCCTGGCCAGCAGCCAGGCCCGGCAGGCGCCGATCAGTCTGCTGAAGGCCTCTGCGCCCTTGGGTGTGAACCGGTAGTGGCACTCGGCCTCGGTGAGGTAGCGGGCGTCGACCAGTTGGCGGGCAACGGGTTCGAAGATTCCGGCGGGGACCTTCGTGCCCTCGGCCACTTCGTGCAGGGTCGCGCCGCCGTCGTCCATGCTGTGCTTGAAGACGGCGACGAGCATCCAGGCTTGGGCATATGTGAGCGGAACACCGGACGCGGCAAGCATTTCCGGGCGCCGCGGCCCACTGTCTCCGGCTCAGCCATGGTGCCTCCCAAGTGGACAGTAGGTCCGATCCGGCGAGGCCGCGACTCGAGCGGGGGTAGGTTGGCGGGTATGAGTCTGCGTGTCGGGTTGATCGGTTATGGCACCGCGGGAGCGGTGTTCCACGCACCACTGATTGCCACGACCCCGGGCATGACATTGCAGTCTGTGGTCACCTCGCGGGAGGTGCCGTCCGGGGTGCAGCGCCTGGATCGGCCTGACCAGTTGTGGGAGGACCACGACCTGGTTGTGGTGGCCACCCCGAACAGGACCCATGTGCCGCTGGCCACCGAGGCTTTGCACGCCGGTCTGCCTGTGGTCGTCGACAAGCCCTTTGCTCCGAGCGTGGCTGAGGCTCGTGCGCTGACCGCTCTCGCCGCGGAACGGGATCTGGCACTGACGGTGTTCCAGAACCGCCGGTGGGATGGCGACTTCCTGACGGTGAAGGAGCTGATCAGGACAGGTCCGCTCGGCCGGGTCGTGCGGTTCGAGTCCCACTTCGACCGGTGGCGCCCGGTGCCCAAGGACACGTGGAAGGAACAGCCCGGCCGCGGCGAGGCCGGCGGAGTGCTCTTCGACCTCGGCTCGCATGTGATCGACCAGGCGCTCCAATTGTTCGGACCTGTGCGCTCGGTGCATTCCGAGGTCAATCGGCACCGCGACGGAGTGCAAGTCGACGATGACTTCTTCCTTGCACTGACGCATGAGTCCGGCTTTGTGTCGCACCTCGGCTCGAGCACACTCGCCGCCCACCCGGCCCCGCGCTTCCGTGTGCTCGGCACCACGACGGCCTACACGAAATACGGCCTGGACGTGCAGGAATCCCAGCTCAAGTCCGGCCTGCGGCCCGGCGATCCCGGCTTCGGCGAGGAACCCGAGTCCTCCTGGGGCCTGCTCGGCGACGCCTCCGTACCCACCAAACACGGCTGCTACCAGTACTTCTACAACTCCATGGTGTCCGTCCTGCGCGACGGCGCGCCCGTGCCCGTCTCCCCTGAGTCCGCCATCGCCGCCCTGGAGATCATCGAGCAGGCCACTGCCACATCCGAGCCCAGGTAGGCCGGTTCATCCGCCACCGATCAGGCGAACGCCAGTGGGCTCGGGCAGCCCGAGGAAGAAGACCTCGGCGAGCTCGCGGTCCTGGCGGGATTCCGCCACGTCGATGGCCACATCGAGCAGCGAGTGGAGTTCGCGGTAGCGCTGGGCATAACTCCAATTGCGGTTGAGATACTCATAGAGGGGCTTGCCAAGGACGTGATAGCCGTAGTCGCCGTTGATATAGGCGCGTAACGCTATTCGGTCATGCAGATGGACATCGCCCGTCTCGAAACTCTCGGGCTGTTCGCCACCGCCCACGACGACCAACTCCGTCCCGCTCACCTCGACAGGAACCACATCGGCGGTGACACCGGCCTTCCGGAGGCTCTCCACGGCGTTCGTGTAGGAGCCTTCTTGCTCGTACTCGCCGATCGCATGGTAGATCCGTACCGTCAGGTCGTTCATTATCGTCTGGTCGTCCGCTTCGCGCTCCTGCTTCAGCTTCGTCAGGAACTCGCCGATCTGGCCGGCGATCCGATCGACGTCCGCGCTGGCGTCGATATGGTCGAGAAACGCCAGCTCACTCTGACCACAGTAGAGCGTGATCGCAGTACAGGTCTTCAGGTTGTACGTGTAGGCCAGTTCGCGCCCGATGAAGTAGAGGCCGGAGCTTTCCTCGCCGAGAACCTCGGCCAGCTCAGGATTGTCCTGGTCGACATAGTGGGCGTGGGCGAGTACCTGTTCCACCGTCTCCGGGAGACGGAATTCCGCTCTCAGACGATCGCGCTCGCGCTGGAGATCCTCTTCCTCGGCCACATCCGCCCAGTTGAGATTGGTGTAGGCGGTGCGATACGCAGCCCCATCGGCGAGCTCGGTCTCGTCACCGAGGGGCGCGCTACCGATGAACACCTGAACAGTCGACGGATCCGCGAGCGTCTGCGCCGCGATGAACTGTTTCAGGGCGGCGACGTCGTTCCCGGAGTCGCAGGTCACGTCGAAGGTGAATCCGGTCGGCAACCTCAGCGTGAACCTGGGATTCCGCACTTGGACCGGCTGTTCGTCTTCGCTGTCGTTGTCGCTGTCGGAAATGTCGGCCCAATCGCGAGACGTGACCATGACTCGATAGGTGCCAGTGCCCAGTGCGTCATCCGTCCGCAGGACACCGTCCTGGCCGCGCACCTCGAAAGCAGGGAAAAAGGCCTTTGCCAACCGCGGGCGCACGAACTCGATCAGGTTCGCGACGGTGTCGCCGGCATCGCACATCAGGGAAAGCGTGGTCACACCGCTCCTGAAGTGGATCTCCGCGGTGATGGCCGTCTTGCCGGTCGGTGCCGACGAGCCGTCCGGCACCTCCTCGACCAGGCGTTGCACTGACCGGGTCCGCATGAGGCGGTTCACTGCCGCGTTTCCCGCAGTGCGTTGCAAGGCCAGGAGCGACGCCGCGCCGGGATGCCGGAGACCGGACGAATCCGGCCCGGGATCCACCGGACCAGCCTCTTCATGACCTGGTGCGTGGCTCCGGTCCGACGCGTGCTCCCGACGCGCGTTTCCATCCATGCCAGCAGATTCCCACCACAGGCCGTGGTGACCTAGCCGAGCGGGAACAGATGCATTTTCCGTGCGGCACCCTGACCACGATGCCGTTTTCCCGGCAGGTCAATCCCGTCCACTTTGGTCCGACAAGATATTCGGCAGGCTGCGAGGAGCCGAGACCGGAACGGTGAGGGACCTGCGTCACGATCCCGCTGGTGGGAAGATCCAAGACATGGATCGGGATCGGGACGTCGCTGGGCGGGCGCGTAATGCCAGGCCACGGGATGGGCTGGGGCGGCCGTTGCCATATGGGCAGGCAGGGGTCGAGCGGCAGCCGGAAGGCGTACCGAGGACGCCTGAGCAGGCGTTGGCCGAGGCGCAGCAGTTGCTGGACGAGGGGAAGCCGTTTCACGCGCATGAGGTGCTTGAGGACGCGTGGAAGGCCTCAGATGAGCCGGAGCGGGCGTTGTGGCGAGGGTTGGCACAGCTCGCAGTGGGGATGACGCATGCTGCGAGGGGTAACGAGACCGGAGCCGCAGCTTTGATCGAGCGGGGCGCCCAGAATATCTGGCCTTATGAGGTCAATCCGCCGTATGCGATTGATATCGCGGGATTGTTGCGGTGGGCGGAAAACCCGGCTGGGATACCTCGGCTCACCCGGTCGGCCGACTGATTTCAGGGCTTTCCGTAAAGGCCCGGGCCGTTGATCGTCACACCGGCCAGGAACTCGCTTGAGCTGGTGTAGGCGTGCGCGATCAGGTCGTCGGTGTGGGTGAAGTCCAGGGGCGTGACCGCCTGGACCGGGGCGCCTGGCAGATAGAGGATGGGGACTTCGGCCGACGCGCGTTCGGATTCGAGTACCGCCTGGTTTCGCATTCCGAGTGTGGCCCAGAAAAGGACAGCGTCGGCGAGGGTCTCCGGGACGCGGGGCAAATGTCCGGGGAACGCGCAGTCCAGGATCACCAGTGATTTCGCGCCCAGGGCGAGTGCCTGGCGGATCGGCACGTTGGCGATCACGCCACCGTCGTAGAGCACGTGGCCGTCGTGGTAGACCGGTGGGTAGATGCCTGGGATCGCGCTGCTGGCCAGGATCGCCGGTGTCAACGGGCCGGATGTCATCAGCACTGCCTCGCCGGTGACCGCGTCGACGGCGACCGTGCCGAAGGGCAGTCTCAGGTTCGCGAAGTCGTCCACGCCCTCGAGCTCGGTCCGCAGGATCTCGGCCAGGCCTGTGTTCGGGAAGAGATGGTTGCGGTGCTGACGCAGCGTGCGCAGCTGGGCGATGGGTCCACCCGGGAAGACCCTCGTCCGGGTCATTCGGTGCCAGATGTCCTCCAGCCGGGTTGTCGCCTCGTCGGGGTTCAGTGCCAGCAGGGCCCCGTTGACCGAGCCGACCGACGTCCCGACCACCAGGTCAGGCCTGATCTCCCGGTCCCGCAGCGCCCGCAGCATGCCGACCTGGCCTGCTCCGAGGCTGCCGCCGCCACCCAGTACGAACCCGACCGGTCCGGGCAGTTCGATCTCGTGCACGCCCTCATTGTTCACAAGCCGGGCGGATTGGGTACCTCATGGCATGCGGTTCCGTGACCGCAGGGATGCCGGACGGTGTCTGGCTGACCTGCTCAGACACTATCGGGGTCACCCGGACGTGATTGTGCTCGCTCTGCCGCGGGGCGGGGTGCCGGTCGGGTACGAGGTGGCCCAGGCCCTGAGCGTGCCGATGGACGTCCTTCTTGTCCGCAAGCTGGGGATGCCTGGCCAGGAGGAGCTCGCGATGGGCGCGATCGCCGGTGGCGATGTGGTGCTCAATGAGGACGTGGTCCGGCACATCCCGCAGGACGATGTGGCGGCTGTGATCCGCCGCGAGTCCTCCGAGCTGCGGCGCCGTGACGCGGCCTATCGCTCGGGCCGGCCTGTCGCCGAGATCGAAGGCCGGATTGTCATCGTTGTGGATGACGGGCTCGCGACCGGTGCGAGCATGCGTGCCGCAGTGCAGGCATTGCGTCCGCGCAATCCGAAGAAAATCGTGGTCGCCGTACCGATTGCACCGAGGTCAACTCGTCGCGAGTTCGCGATGATCGTCGACGAGATCGCATGCCTGGTGACACCGGAGCCGTTCAGCGCGGTCGGCCGGGCGTACAAGGACTTCACGCAGGTCAGTGACGACCAGGTCCGCAGCCTGCTGCGCTAGGCCCGGGGGTTGCCCGGTCAGCGTGACCCACCAGTCCGCCTGGGACTGGCGGGTCAACGCCGCTGTCAGGACCTGAGACTGCGCGGCCGCATGTCCGTCCACACCTCGTCTACATAGTCGGTGCATTCCTGCTTGCTGCCCTGCTTGCCGGTCGCGTGCCAGCCAGCCGGGATCGCCAGGTCGGCCAGCCAGAGTGAGTACTGGTCCTCATCGTTGCGCAGGACCTGGTACTGGGCGTTCTCGTCCATCGGATACGTCCTTTCCAGACTCAATGGGATAGTTGCGGAGTACGGGACTGAAGGTGACCAGCAGCGAGATCGCCGCCATGCCCGCGGTGCACCAAAGCACCGCGGCGTCACCGGAAACGAACTCGACCAGCACGCCGCCCAGCGCCGGGCCGGCGGCCGCCGCAGCGCCGACGAAGACATTCATCACGCCGCTGAGCCGGCCACGCAGATGGTCCGGGGTCAGCAGCAGCTGGTGGGTGTTGATCGTGGTATTCGCTGTCGGAGCAAGGAAGGCCATACCCGCGAACAATGCTCCGAGGACGTAGCCGTTGGGCGCGAAGATCGTGATCGGGGTGAGCAGGGTGACCATCCAGAAGACCGCCATGATCGACACCCAAGGGTTGAGCACTCGGTGCAATGTCGGTGCGATCAACGCGCCAAGCACCCCACCAACCCCGAGCATGGCCGCCATCAGGCCGATCTGCCCAGCAGGCACTCCCCGGCTGTCGGCCAGCACAATGATCACGATATAGAACGCGTTGAAGAAGAAATTCAGGCTGACCGCACACAACGCTGTCACACGGACATGCCGGTGACCCCACACCCATCGTAACCCAGCGGCCATCTCCCTGCCGATGTTCCCGATCGGCCCGGGCTTGACCTCTCGAGCCGGTATCCGGAGAAAAGCCAGCGTCACCAACGAGATCAGGTGCGTGATCATGTCCACAACGAACGGAACCATCCGGCCGATCGCAAACAGCACACCGCCAAGAGCGGTACCTGCCATCTGCCCGATCGAGGATCTGGCGGTGTTCAGCGAGATCGCTGTCGCGAGTTGCTCATCAGAGACCAGCCGTACCAAGGACGCGTCCTCAGCCGGTTCGAACAACGCTCGGCAGATTCCCATGATCACTGCGACGGCGACCATGTGCCCCAAAGTGGCGGTGTTCCACCACAAGGCGAGCGCGAGGCTACCGACCGCGATCGCCAGCACAGCCTCGCACCACAGCATGATCCGCTTGCGGTCCCAGCGATCCACCAGGGCCCCGGCCGGCAGTCCGGCGATCAACTGAGCCGCGGCGTCGGCGCCGAGGACCAGGCCGGACGCCGCCGGGGAGCCGGTGATCCCCAGGACCAGCAACGGAAAGGCGATCATCGTCGTGCTGAAACCGACCTCGGAGACCGCCTGGCCTGCCCACAGCAGCGTGTAGTTCCGGTTACGCCTCAACGGAACAGTCATCGGCACTCCCCGGCAATTGCCCGCAGCGCCCCGGCGAACCGATCAGCCAAATCCTCCACTATCGACCTGAGATCACCGGGAAAGTACCAGGAGAAGCCAAGCTTGCCGTAGCCTGCCTCACCGACGATGTCGATCAGGTGCTCCGGCGGAGCCGACTCGTCCTGCTCGCGTCCGATCGACGTGCGCACCGCCCGGTACAGTCCGGACTCCATGGCACTGGCGGAATTGAATTGGCCGAGGTAGTTGAACGACACCTGTGGCCGTGGGCCAGACGGTAGCCGGTCGGTCAAATATCTCAGCGCACCGTAGCCGAGTCCGTCACCCGGGATCGACCTCAGCTGGCGCCGGACGGACTTCACGATATCTCGCCAGCTTCCCGCCGGGACATCCAGCGAGAC
Organism: Kibdelosporangium banguiense; assembly: GCF_017876405.1. GTDB lineage: Bacteria > Actinomycetota > Actinomycetes > Mycobacteriales > Pseudonocardiaceae > Kibdelosporangium > Kibdelosporangium banguiense. Next base: position 268,851 of record NZ_JAGINW010000001.1, read on the forward strand.
CGGGAACATCGTGGTGAACCAGCCGACCGTCCTGGAAAGATCGACATCGTCGAATACGTCCGCGCGGCCGTGCCCTTCCAGGTCGATCGACACCCGCTCACCGCTTGACCACTGCGACAGCGTCCACGCGCATGCGGCGAGCAGGACGTCGTTGATGCCGGTTCGATACGTGGCCGGGGCTCCCCTCAGCAACGCGTCCGTGTCGGCCGCGTCGAGGAGGAACGAGACCGACTCGGCCGGGCCGGTTGCCTGGTGCGCGACCGGGAGTTCGGTCACCGCCGCGTGGGTCCAGAACTCCAGCTCGTGGTCGAACCCTCCGCTCCGCGCGTGCGAGCTGAGCCGGGCCGACCAGTCCCGGAACGACGTGGTCTTCGAGCTGAGATCGATCGCCTTCCCTTGTCGCGCTTGGTGATACGCCGTGTCGAGGTCGTCGAGCAGGATCCGCCACGACACACCGTCTACAACCAGATGATGGGCCACCACGAACAGATGCGGTGCCGGCCCGTCGAACAGCACAGCCTTGATCAACGGTCCTCGATCCAGATCGAAACTCGCGTGCACCTCATCGGCGACGGCTTGCATGTCGGCCCCAGCCAGCACCTGAAGCACATCCACAGGTTCGGCTGGCGCGTTGTGCTGTATCCACAGGCCATCAGTGAATGTGAACCGCATGCGCAGCGCGTCGTGGTGCACGAGCAATGCGCCGAATGCCTGGCGCAATGCGTCGTGGTCGACGTCCGGGTGCAGCTCGACCAGATGCGACTGGTTGAAGTGGTGCGGGTTGACCTGGCGTTCGGTGAAGAACCAGCGCTGGATCGGGGCCAATTCGACGTCCCCGGTCACGGGCGCGCGGTTGTCCACATCCTCGGCGATCTCTGTTACCAACGGCGCCAATGCTGCGATCGTGTGGTGGGAGAACACGTGCTTGGTCACCATTCGCAGGCCCGCCTGCCGAGCCTTGGCCACGACCTGGATGCTCAGAATCGAGTCGCCGCCGAGCTCGAAGAAGCTGTCCTGAACGCCGACTTCGGGCAGGCCCAGCACGTCCGCCCAGATCTTCGCGAGCGCGGTCTCGATCGGCGTGCGCGGGGCCACATACCGCGATTGGGACTCCGGTTCTTGTGGCGCGGGCAGTGCCTGCCGATCCACCTTGCCGTTGGCAGTCAGCGGCATCTCTTCCAGCATGACGATCGCCGAAGGAACCATGTAGTCCGGCAGATCATGCTTCAGCCAGGTGCGTAGCTCAGCCGACGAGACTTGACCGGAAGGCACGACGTATGCCAGCAAACGCTTACGACCGTCATCACCAGCCCTGACAACAGTCACCGCCTGCGCCACATCCTCATGGCGAGTCAGCGCCGCATCGACCTCACCCGGCTCAATCCGGAACCCACGGATCTTGACCTGATCATCAGCCCGCCCGACGAACTCGACCACTCCGCCGGCACGCCACCGCACGACATCCCCAGTGCGATACATCCGCTCACCAGGTCGCCCAAACGGATTCGCAACGAAACACCGCGCAGTCAGACCCGGCTGCCCCAGGTAACCGCGAGCCACACCAGCCCCGGCGATGAACAGCTCCCCCGCCACACCGATGGGCACCGGCGCACACGACTCATCAAGAACATAAACCCGCATATTGTCCAACGGGCCGCCGATCGGCACCACATCCGGAACCGACCTCACATCAGACATTCGATACGAGGTAGCGAACGTCGTGGTTTCAGTTGGCCCGTAACCATCCACGACCGTCAAACCCGGGCACGCCTCCAACGCTCGGCGAACCGCGGCCGCAGGAACCACATCACCACCGGTCCACACCTCACGCAACCCGGTGAGACAGTCCGGCGAATCCTGAACGAACACCCGGAACAACCCCGCGGTCAACCACAGTCCCGTCACGCCATGCTCCGCGATCACTTCGCGCAACACGCCCGCGTCCACATCACCCACCGGCGCCACGACAACAGCACCACCGTTGAGCAACGGAACCCACATCTCGTAGGTCGACGCATCAAAAGCCTGAGGAGAATGCAACAACACACGCTCATGCGCACCAGAAGCGAACCGGCGATCAAAAGCCAACCCCACAACATCACAATGCCGAACCGCCACACCCTTCGGCACCCCAGTCGAACCCGACGTATACATCACATAAGCAAGATCGTCCGGATGAAGAGCGATCTCCGGCGGACTCGCCGGCCCACCCGTCAGAGCAGCGCTGACAACTATCTGTCCATTATGGATATCACTGGCCACGCTCTGCCATGCCTCGTCGGCAATCAGCACCTGCGCGTCCGCCTCCGCCAGCACCAACCTCATCCGCTCGCGTGGCGCGCGCACGTCCAAAGGCACATACGCACCCCCCGCCTTGACAATCCCAAGAACCGCAACAACCAACTCCACCGAACGATCCATCAACAACCCCACCGGCTGCCCGGCCCGCACACCCAACTTCACCAACCGCTGCGCAAACTGATTCGCCCGCCGATCCAGCTCCTCGTAACTGACGGCCACACCATCAGCCGCGACAGCGGTCTCATGAGGAGACCGCCGGACCTGCTCAGCGAACAAACCCGGCAACGTACCACCCGGGATCTCAGAATCAGTGCCATTCCACTCGACAAGCACCCGATCCCGCTCAACCTCCGACATCAACGCCAGCCCAGTCAGCGGACGGTCCGGGTCGTCAGTGACAGCTTCGAACACCAACACCAGATGCTCGGCCAGCCGCTCGATCGTGGCCGCGTCGAACAGGTCAGTGCTGTAGGTGATGAGCCCCTGCAGGCCGCCGTCCGACTCCAGGAACTCCATGGTGATGTCGAAGCTCGCGGTCACGAATGGCAGGTCGACCTCCCCAGCTGTCAGTCCAGGCAGCTGGATGGCCTCATTCGGGGTGTTCTGCAGTACCACCATGACCTGGAACAACGGTGTCCGGCTGGTGTCCCGCACCGGGTGCAACTCGTCCACCACCCGCTCGAATGGAACGTTCTGGTGTGTGAACGCGTCCAGCGCAGTGTCGCGTACCGCTGTCAGAAACTCCCGGAACGTGCCGCGCACACTGGAACGCAGCACCAGCGTGTTCACGAAGAACCCGATCAGGCCCTCCAGCTCGGCACGTTCCCGGCCGGACACGACCGTGCCGACGGCGATGTCGTCCTGTCCCGACCAACGCGCGAACAATGCTTGGCAGGCCGCGACCAACGCCATGAACAACGTGCCGTCCTGGTGCCGGGCAAGGGCTTTGAGCCGGGCGACGACATCGTTGGGTATCTCGAACCCGTGCTCGGCGCCATGGTTCGTGCGGACCGCCGGCCGTGACCGGTCGGTCGGCAAATCCAGCTCCGGCACGCCGTCGAGCTGACTGTGCCAGTAACCCAGTTGCTCCTCCAACACGGCCCCAGTCAGGTACTTCCGTTGCCACACCGCGAAATCGGCGTACTGAACAGGAAGGCTCGGCAGTTCAGCATCCATACCGGACAGTGCGGCGCGGTAAAGCACGCCGAGCTCATCGGCGAGCACCGCACCGGACCAGCCGTCGGTGATGATGTGATGCATCATCAGCAGCAACACATGATCGTCCTCGGCCAGCCGGAGCAATCGCGGTCGCATCAGCGGTCCCCGGCCCAGGTCGAACGGCCGCAGACATTCGTCTTCCAACACTCGCGCCAACTCTGACTCCGACACGTCCGTCACTGACATACGAACCGCATACGGCTCATGCACAAGCTGCTCTCCGTGGCCATCCACCGTCAGGAACGTGGTACGCAGCGACTCATGCCGGGCAACCAGCGCAGTCAACGCGCCATTCAACGCATCAAGATCTAAATCACCACGAAGCCGGGTCACAAACGGGGACACGTACTCCGTACTGTCCGGTTCGAACTCGTTGAGGAACCACAACCGCTGCTGAGCGAACGACAGCGGGAACGAAACCGGTGACACGCCGGTCCGCGGCACGGCCGGGATGACGGACTGGTCCGGCTCGGCGTTCACAGAGACCGCCTTGGCCAGCCCGGCAACCGTGGGAGCGCTGAACACCGCCCGGGGCGAGAGGGTGATCCCGAACACGACCCGTACCCGCGATATCACCCGGATGCTCAGGATGGAATCACCACCCAGTTCGAAGAAGTTGTCCTCGATTCCCACCTGCGGCACACCAAGCACCTCAGACCAAATCTCGCACAACCGTTTCTCGGCCGGCGTATGTGGCGCCACGTACGCCGCGCCCAGGTCCGGCTGGGCATCAGGTGCGGGCAATGCCTTCCGGTCGACCTTGCCGTTCGCGGTCAGCGGCAACTTCTCCAGCATCACGAACGCCGAAGGAACCATGTAGTCCGGCAGGCTCTGCCGCAACCGGGATCGCAGCTCCGACTGACCCACGCCCGCTGCCACCACATAGGCCACCAGCCGCCGATGACCATCGTCCTGCCTTGCCACAACGACTGCTTCCGCCACATCCGAATGGCTCAGCAGCGCGGCCTCGATCTCCCCCGGTTCGATCCGGAACCCCCGGATCTTCACCTGCTCATCGGTGCGTCCCAGGTACTCCAGGTACGAGTCTGCCCGCAGCCGCACCCGGTCCCCTGTCCGGTACATCCGGGAACCGGGCTCACCGAACGGATCCGCGACGAACCGGACAGCCGTCAGGCCCGGACGGTTCAGATAACCACGGGCCACCTGGTCGCCGGCCAGGTACAGCTCACCAGCGACGCCGACCGGCACCGGCCGCGTCTCGTCGTCCAGCACGTACGCCCGGACATTGCGCAGCGGCCGGCCGATCGCCGGGCGGTCGCCATGCGTCAACCTGCAGGACACAGCGTCCACAGTGCACTCGGTAGGGCCGTAGAAGTTGTAGCTAGCGACATCCGGGACCGCGGTCAACCGCCGCCACAGGGAATCGTCGATCGCCTCGCCGCCGAGCATGAGCAGGCCGGGCCGATGACGTCCGGCATCGAGCAGGCCCGCGTTGAGCAGTTGGTGCGCGTAGGACGGCGTGAGGTCGAGGAAATCGATCTCACGCTGTGCGACATAACCGGCGAACGCGACGGGGTCAAGGCGGGTGTCGTCATCGAGCAGGTGCAACTCGTGGCCGTCGGCCATCAGCACCAGCGCCTCCAACGAAGTGTCGAAGGAGAACACCGCCGACAGACCGGCACGCAACCGCCTGCTTCCGGCATCGGCCACGAAGTCGTTGCGGTGGTTGAACAACAGGTTCACCAGGCTCCGGTGTTCGACCACCACGCCCTTCGGCCTGCCGGTCGACCCCGATGTGTAGATCACGTACGCGGAGTTGCCAGGACCAAACGGGACAGTCAGATCGCTCGCCGCCAGATCCGCCACATCGGCCAGCTCAAGCTCGGCAGCGGTCAGTACCAGCACTGGATCCGCGTCACGCAACACGAACTCGACCCGGCCGGCGGGCAGGTCCGGATCGACTGGCAGGTAGACCGCACCTGCTTTGAACACCGCGAGCATGGCGACGATCATGTCCGCGCAGCGCGGCAACATGAGTGCGACCACCCGCTCTGGCCCCGCGCCACGTGATACCAGATAGCGTGCCAGCCGGTTCGCACGCTGGTTGAGTTCGTCGAAGTCGAACCTCGTGTCGCCGGCCACGAGCGCGGTCTCGTGCGGTGTACGTGCCACTTGCGCCTGAAACACCTCAGGAAACGTCAACGACGGCACGTCGAGCACAGTGTCGTTCCACTCGACCAGCACACGATGCAACTCGTCCGTGGTCATCCTCGGCAGGTCCCTCAGCGGACGCCCGGGGTTGTCCGCGATGCCTGCGAGAAGTACTTGAAGGTGTCCCACCATGCGTTCGATCGTCGTCGCATCGAACAGCTTGGGGTCGTAGTCCAGCTCCAGGCGGAGCCGGTCGCTGATGTGAGCGGTCAGGGTGAGGGCGAAGTTCGTGGTGTCCCTGCCCTGGACGTCCTGGACCCGGATCCCCTGCTCGGTGGCGTTCACCAGTTCGTCAACGGGATAGTTCTCGAAGACCACAGCGCTGTCGAACATGCTGGTCCCCGCGGGCAGACCGCTCCAGGAGCGCAGCTGGGTCAGTGAGACGAAGTCGAACCGCCGCGATTCGGCCTGCTCGTTCTGCAGCAAGCGCAACCAGGACAATGCGTCCAGTCCACTGCGGACCTTCACGCGGGCGGGCACGGTGTTGATGAACATCCCGACCATTGACTCCACGCCTGGCAGGTCCGCGGGCCGCCCGGAGACCGTGGTGCCGAAGGCGACATCACTCTCACAGCTGTAACCGGAAAGCAACAACGCCCAGGTTCCCTGCACGACCGTGTTCACGGTCAGCCCGCCGTGCCTGGCCATCTGGTGCAGCCGGGCGGACTGCTCGGCAGACAGCTCGAGAACAACCGACTCGCTCGACTCGGCTCGGTGCACTTCCGCCGGCAGCCTGTCGTACGGCAGCGGAGTCGGCGTGGCAAAACCGTCGAGCACTCGCCGCCAGTGCTTTTCGGCGGCAGCTTTGTCCTGGTCGCTCAACCACTGCAGGTAGTCCCGGAACGGGCGCCGGGACGCCAGCTCCGGCTGCCGGCCCACGACGATGGCGGTGTACTGCTCGCACATCTCCGCGAGCACCTGAGCCAGACTCCAGCCGTCCAGGATCACGTGGTGCGCGGTCCAGACCAGCATCACCTCGTCATCGGACAACCTGGCGATGGCCAGCCGCATCAGCGAGGGCTTGGTCAGGTCCATCCCCGCGGCTGTGTCCGCCGCGATCAGCCGGTCGAGCGCGGCTTCCTTGTCCTGTTCGGATAGCCGGCGCCAGTCGTGATACACCGTGCACACATGCCCATGACGATGCACCACCTGCAACACCTCGTCCAGGCCTTCCCACACCAGGCTGCTCCGCAAGACGGGCGTTCTGTCCACAACTCGTTGACAGGCCTCGCCCAGCGCGCGCGGATCGGACACACCCGAAAGCCTCAGCTGCAACTGGTCGAAATACGCGGTGGAATCACTGTCCACCAAGGAGTGGAACAGCATGCCAGTCTGCAGCGGAGTCAACGGGTAGACGTCCGTCACCGACTGCCCGTCACCGACGATCTCGTCCACCTGATCCTGATCGAGGCGGGCGAGCGGGAAGTCGGACGGCGTCCGCCCGCCAGCAGACTGTCCACAGTGGTTGATGATCTCGCGCAACGCCTCGAGGACGTCCTCGGCGAGGCGGCGAACCGTGCTTTCGTCATGAACCTGCTCGGAGTACTCCCAGTCGAGGCACAGCTCGCCATCCTCGATCGCACCCGTGATGTCCAGCAGGAAATCCCGGTCGTGATCGGGCGCCATGTCCGATCCGATTCGCGGGCAGAGACGGCGCAAGAGCCCGCGCGCCTCGGAGATGTCCCACTGACCGTGGTAGTTGAAGCACACCTGCGGCAGGCGCGTGAACGGATGGCCACCGAGATACTTCAGGGCTTCATAGCTCAGGCCGCGGTTAGGTACCGCGCGCAGCTGTTCCTTGACAGACTTGAGGATCTGGCCCCACTCCTGCCCTGACACATGCAGCGCCACCGGGAACTGCGTGGTGAACCAGCCGACAGTCTGGGACAGGTCGATGTCCTCGAAGATTTCCTCGCGGCCATGCCCCTCCAGAGTCACCGTCACATCGTCCTGCCCGGTCCACCTGGCCAGCACTCGGCCGAGCGCGCTCAGCAGCACGTCGTTGACCTGGGTCCGATATACGCCTGGAACGTCATGCAGCAACGCTGCCGTCTCATCGCGGCCAAGCCGGACACGCACGTTCCGGGCCGACGCGATCGTGTTGGATCCGGCTTGGTCAACGGGAAGTTCCTGGTTTCCGGTCGCCGACATCCAGTACGGGACATCTTCCCGGAAACCGCCGGACCGGACATGGCCGGCCAGCCGGTGCGCCCACTGCTGGAACGCGACGCCCTTCGGCCCGAGATCCGCCGGTTGTCCCGCACGGATCTGGTGATAGGCGGTCTCCAGATCCGCCAGCAGGATCCGCCATGACACGCCATCGATCGCCAAGTGATGGACCGCGAGGAACAGCCTCGGCCCAGGGAACAGGATCGCGCGCACCATCTGGCCCTGCTCGAAATCCAAGCTACTCTGGGCTTTCAGCGCGATGTCGTCCCACGTCCCCGCCCCGGCGTGGCCAAAGACATCAACTGCGGGGACGACATCCTGGCGCCACTCACCGTCGGCCGAGGAGAACCGGGCCCGTAGGGCGTCGTGGTGATCCATGACCGCGGCAATCGCTTGGCGCAGTGCCGTTTCGTCGAGGTCCTCGGTGAGCTCGACGAACATCGACATCGTGAAGTGCCTGGGCGCACCGTGTTCGAAGAACCAGTGCTGGATCGGAGTCAGCGGTGCTGGACCGCTGATCACCTCGGCCGTCTGCTCGGACACGGCGGTGATCACCGTGGCCAGGCGAGCGATGGTCTGGCGCAGGAAGACGTCCTTGGACGTCAGCTTCAGGCCGGCCTGCCGGGCTCGGGAGACCACCTGGATGCTGAGAATCGAGTCACCGCCGAGGCCGAAGAAGTTGTCCTCGACCCCGACGCGGGCGACTCCGAGCACTTCGGCCCAGATCTTCGCCAGCAGAGCCTCAACCGGGTTTCGCGGCGGCACCTGGCCGGTCTCCGGATTGATCTCTGGATCAGGCAGTGCCTTCCGGTCGATCTTCCCGCTGATGGTCAGGGGCAACTGGTCGAGCGACATGAACACTGACGGAACCAGGTAGTCGGGCAACGTCTCGCTCAGGTACTCCCGCAGCCCGGTCACCGGCCCGACCACGTACGCGACCAACCGGTTGTCACGGGCGATCACGGCAACGGCATCGACGCTTTCGTGCCGCAGCAGGCACGCCTCGACCTCGCCAGGCTCGATCCGGAACCCGCGGATCTTCACCTGGTCGTCGGTGCGGCCCAGAAACTCCACGCCCGCGTCGGTCCACCGCACCCGGTCGCCCGTCCGGTACATCCGGCCCGGCTCAAACGGATTCGCGATGAACCGAGCCGCCGTCAGCCCTGGCCGGTTCAGATATCCACGAGCAACCTGTTTTCCGGCAAGGTAAAGCTCACCCGGGACACCAGCGGGCACTGGACACAGGAAGTCGTCCAGGATGTACGCCCGCAGGTTGTGCAGCGGCAGGCCGATCACCGGCCGGTCGCCGCCGACCCGGCACGACAAGGCATCGATCGTACATTCCGTCGGCCCGTAGAAGTTATAGGCCTCGACTTGACTCAACTGCTGCCACAGCAACAGGTCCAGCGCCTCGCCACCGAGCATCAGCACCCGAACGTGCTCCAGCAGGCCCGCTGGGATCAGCTGCCGCAAGTAGGACGGCGTCAGGTCGAGGAAGTCAATCCTCCGCTCGGCCACATAGCTGACCAGAGCCTCAGGGTCCCGGCGAACGTCATCGTCGATCAGGTGCAGCTCACCGCCGTCGGCCAGCAGCACCAGGCCTTCCAGCGACGTGTCGAACGAGAACGCCGCCGTCAACGCCACCCGCATGCGCGCCGGGAAGGTGTTGCGGTGATTGAAGAAGAGATTGGTCAGATGCCGGTGCTCGACGACCACGCCCTTGGGCCGGCCCGTCGAACCGGACGTGTAGATGATGTACGCGGCGTGGTCGCTTTCCGGCGACGTGTTCGGATCGGCCGGCTCACCCCCGTCCGGCACCTGGTCCAGCACCAGCAGGGGGTTGGCGTCTCGCAGCACGAATTCCCTGCGATCGGCCGGCAGATCCGGGTCAAGCGGCAGATAGGCCGCACCAGCTTTGAACACCGCGAGGATGGCCACGATCACATCGGCCGTTCTCGGCAAGGCCAACGCGATGACCTGCTCCGGGCCGGCACCCTGCTCGATCAGGTAATGTGCCAGTGCGTTCGCCCGTGCGTTCAGCTCCGCGAACGTCAGCGTCTCGTCCTGGAACACCAGGGCTGTGTCGTCAGGCGTCCGAGCCACCTGGGCCTCGAACAGCTTGGGATATGTCGTGTCCGGAACCTGAAGTGTGGTCGCTGGGATCTGATCGTCGGCCGTCATCAGGTCGGCCAGTCTGCGGTCCGCTGCAATCCCGTCCAGCAGGTCCAGCAGGTGACCGACCATCCGCTCAATGGTCGTGGCGTCGAACAGATCCGTGTTGTACTCGACCGCGCCGAGCAGGATGTTCTCGCGCTCCTGGAACTCGAAGGTAAGGTCACACGAAGCCGTGACCACCGGCACCGCGACTTCCGCCGCCCGCAGGCCGCTCAGCTCCGGCAGCTCGTCAGGAGTGTTCTGCAGCAGCACCATGACGTCGAACAGCGGGTTCCGGCTGGTGTCGCGCTCGGGCTGGACGGCGTCGACGACACGCTCGAACGGCACTTCCTGGTTGACGAAGGCCGCCAGCACGGTCGCCCGTACCTCGGCCAGTAGATCGTCGAACGTCCGGCCGAGATCCACTGTGGACCTGATGACCAGCGTGTTGACGAAGAACCCGACCAGTCGTTCCAGTTCGGCTCGCTCACGGCCGGAAGCAACTGTGCCGACGGAAACGTCGGCTTGACCGGAGTAACGGGCGAACAACACCTGGCACGCGGCGATCAGGGTCATGAACAGCGTGCTGTCCCGATTTCGCGCGACATCCTTGAGCCGCGCGGTGACCGCCGCAGGCACGGTGAACTCGTGCATCGCACCGGCCGAAGTCAAGACCGGAGGCCGCGGCCGGTCGGTCGGCAGCTCCAGCGGTTCCTGCCTGGACAGCTGCCGCCGCCAGTAGTCGAGCTGACCGGCCAAGACCGGTTCGGACAGACGCTCGCGCTGCCAAGCCGAGAAATCCGCGTACTGGACTGGAAGGTCGGGCAGCGACCGGCCGTTGTACAGCGCGCTCAGGTCCTCGGCAAGGACACTCGTCGACCAGCCGTCGGTGATGATGTGATGCATCATCAGCAGCAACACATGATCGTCCTCGGCCAGCCGGAGCAGCCGTGGTCGCATCAGCGGTCCCCGGCCCAGGTCAAACGGGCACCGACATTCGTGCTCCAATACTCGCGCCAGCTCTGACTCCGGCACGTCCGTGACTGATATCCGGACCGCATACGGCTCGTGCACAAGCTGTTCCCCATGGCCATCCACGGTCCGGAACGTGGTACGCAGCGACTCATGTCGAGCAACCAGTGCAGTCAACGCGCCATTCAACGCATCAAGATCCAGGTCACCGCGAAGCCGCACCACCAACCGGGACACGTACTCCGTACTGTCCGGTTCGAACTCGTTGAGGAACCACAACCGCTGCTGAGCGAACGACAGCGGGAACGAAACCGGTGACACGCCGGTCCGCGGCACGGCCGGGATGACGGACTGGTCCGGCTCGGCGTTCACAGAGACCGCCTTGGCCAGCCCGGCAACCGTAGGAGCACTGAACACCACCCGCGGTGAAAGAACCACCCCGAACGCGGCCCGCACCCGCGATATCACCCGGATACTCAGAATGGAATCACCACCCAGTTCGAAGAAGTTGTCCTCGGCCCCTACCCGGGGCACGCCAAGGACTTCAGTCCAGATCTCCGCGATCGCGCACTCGATATCGTCACGGGGCTCGACATGCTCACGGCTCGCGGTCCACTCCGGTGCGGGAAGGGCACTGCGATCGGTCTTGCCGCTGACGGTCAACGGCAGCGCGTCCAGTGTGACGAATACCGAAGGGACCATGTACTCCGGCAGATCCCGTTGCAGCCAGGTGCGCAGCTCCGACTGACCTGGCGCGTCGCCAGCAGGGACGACATAGCCAACGAGCCGACGGTGACCGCTGTCCTCCCGCGCCACCACGACCGCTTCAGCCACAGCGGAATGGCGCAGCAACGCCGCCTCGACCTCGCCGGGCTCGATCCGGAACCCACGGATCTTGACCTGATCGTCCTGACGCCCCAGATACTCCAGCCGACCGTCTGCAAGCAGGCGAACCCGGTCGCCGGTCCGATACATCCTCGCGCCCGGAGAACCGAAAGGATCGGCCACGAACCGTCCGGCTGTCAGGCCTGGCCGGTTCAGGTAGCCACGGGCCACCTGGGCACCTGCCAGGCACAGCTCTCCCGGCACACCTACCGGCACCGGGCACAGCATGTCGTCCAGAACATAGGAACGAACATTGCGCAGTGGAGTGCCGATAACTGGGCGCGCGCCATCGACCCGGCATGACACAGCGTCCACAGTGCACTCGGTAGGGCCGTAGAAGTTGTAGCAGGCGGTGTCTTCGGCCGCGGCCAGCTCCTGCCAGAGCGACTCTCCGAGCGCCTCACCACCGAGCATCAGGATCCGTGGCCGATGGCGTTCGTCGTCGAGCAGACCAGCCGGGATCAACTGCTGGGCGTAGGAGGGCGTCAGGTCGAGGAAGTCGATCCGCTGCGCCGACACGTACTCCGCCAGCGCGGCCGGGTCGAGGCGAACATCCTCGTCGATCACGTGCAGCTCGTGACCGCCGGCCATCAGCACCGGGCCTTCCAACGACGTGTCGAACGAGAACACCGCACTCAGGGCCGCCCGCAACCGCCCGGCTCCGGTTCCCGCGACGAAATCGTCCCGGTGGCTGAGGGCCAGGTTCACCAGGCTCCGGTGCTCTACCACGACGCCCTTGGGCTTGCCCGTGGACCCGGATGTGTAGATCACGTATGCCGAGTTCGCCGGCCGCAGCGGATCGATCCGGTCCGCATCGGCTGGATCGGTGTCCGCACACGCTTCGATCGCGGCGCTGGTCTCAGGGTCGTCGATCAGCAGAACCGCCCGGCCAGGCACGGCAAAGCCGGCCATGCCGACAAGGATCACTGGATCGGCGTCGCCGAGGAGGAACTCGATCCGGTCACTGGGCTGGTTCAGATCGACCGGCAGGTAGACGCCGCCGGCCTTGAAGACCGCAAGCATCGCGACGATCATTTCAGCGGACCGTGGCAACGCCAGCGCCACCAACCGCTCTGGACCGACGCCGAGGGTGATCAGGTGATGTGCCAGCTGGTTGGCCCGCGAGTTCAGCTCGGCGAAGCTCAGCGCTTGGTCCCGGAAGACCAGGGCGGTTTCCGCCGGCGTCAGCCGGACCTGTTGCTCGAACAGCTCCGCGAAAGTCACCGGCGGAAGCTCCGCGGCAGTGTTGTTCCAGTCCACCGTCAGCTGCTGCCGCTCCTGTTGCGACAGCCATGAAACCTGCCATAAAGGACGGTCTGGTTCCGTGATCATGGCCGTCAGCACCAGGTGCAGCCGGTTCACGATCTGCTCGGCCGTCCCTGGCTCAAAGAGCTCCGGGTCGTAGGCGAGGTCTAGGTGTAGCCGGTCGTCGAGGTACGCGCTCAGGGTGAGCGGGAAGTTGGTGGTGTCCTTGGCCTGGATCTCGGTCACCCGGATGCCGCTGACCGCCGTCACGTCGCTGAGCGGGTAGTTTTCGAAAACCACCGCGCTGTCAAAGAAGCTGCTCGTCGCAGGCAGGTCGCTCCAGGACCGCAGCTGCGACAGCGATACGAAATCGAACCGGCGCGACTCCGTCTGCGCGGTCTGCAGCTCACGAAGCCAGGACAGAGTGTCTTGGTCGTGAAGCATCCGTGCCCGGGTGGGCAGAGTGTTGATGAACATGCCGATCATCGACTCCACGCCGGGCAACTCCGCGGGCCGACCGGAGACTGTCGTGCCGAACACGACATCGTGTTCACCGCTGTACCGGGACAGCAGCAACGCCCACGCACCTTGCACAATCGTGTTCGCAGTCAACCCGTTGTCCTGGGCAACCCGGCGTAGCTGATCGGATTGCCCGGACGACAGCGCGAGGTGCACGGTTTTGGACGACTCGGTGCCATGCGCCTGCATGGGTTGACGGTCATAGGGCAGCGGAGTGGGCGACTCGAAACCTGCCAGTACCGTTCGCCAGTGCTCCTCGGCCTCGCGCTCGTCCTGGTTGTGCAGCCATAGGAGATAGTCGCGGAAGGGTCGCCGGGGCACCAGTTCTGGATGCCGCCCATCTGTGATGGCGGTGTACTGTTCACACACTTCAGCGAAAACTTGGCTGAGACTCCAGCCGTCCACCACGACGTGATGGAAGCTCCAAACGAGCAGCACATCGTCGCCAGGCAGTTGCGCGATGGCGATCCGGGTCAGCGGGGGCACGGCCAGATCCAGCGCGGTGTGGCTGAGTCCTGGAAGCTCCAGCTGCTGTTCCTTTTCGGACAGAAGGCGCCAGTCGTGGTAGGCGATCGGCACAGTGACCCGGGAATGGATGACCTGCAGGGGTTCCGCGACACCTTCCCAGATCAACGAGCTGCGCAGCGCCGGGGTTCGATCCACAACCCGCTGCCAGGCGGCACCGAGCGCCAGCGGATCGGACACTCCCGACAGCCGGAGCCGCACCTGGTCGAAGTAGGCGCCGAAGGACTTGTCCATCAGACTGTGGAACACCATGCCCGCTTGCAGCCCGGTCAGCGGAACTATGTCGTCGACCGTGGTTCCGTCGCCTGCGACACTGTCTACTATGGCCTGATCGAGCCGGGCGAGGGGGAAGTCGGACGGCGTGCGCCCGCCCGCTCCTGGCATGGCGCAATGCGTGACGATCTCACGGAGCGCTTTGGCCGTGTCTTCGGCGAGCCGGCGAACCGTGGCCTCCTCATGCACCTGGCTCGAGTAAAGCCAGGTGAGCTCCAGCTCTCCGTTCTGCACCACGCCGACGACATCCAGCAAGTGGGTACGGGAGTTGCGTGGATCCATGTCCTGGCCAACCCCAGCGTGCCGAGCCCGGTACAACCCGTCCTGGGCCTGCGCCACCTCCCACTGGCCATGGTAGTTGAAGCTGATCTGAGGTTCAGCAGACCCACTCAGGTCACGAGTACTCAGATAACGCAAAGCGCCGTAGCTCATGCCTTTGTTTGGCACTGCGCGTAGTTGTTCCTTGACGGACTTGATGACCTCGCCCCAGCCTGGGCTACCGCCAGGCATGCTCAGCGCGAACGGGAACTGACTGGTGAACCAGCCGACCGTACGGGATATGTCAAGATTGCCAAGGACTTCTTCCCGCCCGTGGCCCTCCATGTCGATCAGCACACTGTCATGTCCGGTCCACGTCGACAGCGCCCGGCCGAGCGCGCTGAGCAACACGTCGTTGACCTGGGTGCGATAGGCCCCCGGTACCTGGTGCAGCAAGGCATCTGTCTCCGAGTGGTCCAGCCGTACGGAAACCGACCGGACCGATTCGACGGTGTTGTCTCC
Organism: Kibdelosporangium banguiense; assembly: GCF_017876405.1. GTDB lineage: Bacteria > Actinomycetota > Actinomycetes > Mycobacteriales > Pseudonocardiaceae > Kibdelosporangium > Kibdelosporangium banguiense. Next base: position 284,064 of record NZ_JAGINW010000001.1, read on the forward strand.
GGCCAGGTCCACCGGCAGACCCTCAGGAGCCGTCGTCCCTTGCCAGTACGTCAGATCATCGTCGAAACCACCGGCTCGCACATGCTCAGCCAGCCGATGGGCCCAGTTGGCGAAGGTAGTCGCGACGGGCTGAAGCTCAACCGGTTTCCCGGCGACAGCCTGATGATAGGCCGTTTCGAGGTCGCCGAGCAGAATCCGCCAGGACACACCGTCCATCACGAGATGGTGGACGGCCATGAACAGCCGCGCCTTCTGGCCTATACGAACCAGCACCGCGCGGATCAGCGGCCCTTCGCCCAGATCCAAACCAGACTGCGCGGCCAGCGCCAGCCTATCGATCACAGCCTGCTCGTCTACTGTGGATGGAAACGTCGCTGTCTCGAGAACGTCGGTCGGCGGGACGGCATCGACTTCCTGTGTCCATCGGTCCTGGTCGCGGGAGAACCGCATTCGCAATGTTTCGTGGTGCGCCATCATCGCGTCGAGTGCAGTCCCCATGGCTCGCTCATCGACGTTCGCGGCCAGCTCCACGAGGGTCGCCATGGTGAAGTGATGTGGGTTGCCGCCGGACTGCGTGCTGAAGAACCACTCCTGGATCGGCGTCAACGGCGCGGGGCCGGTCACTTGCTCCAACTCAGGCTCGGGCAGGTGAGCCGCCTGGACACTGGGGGCGAGTTCGGCGATGGTCTGATGCAGGAAGATGTCGCGGGAAGTCAGCCGCAGTCCGGCCTGCCGGGCCTTGGCGACGACCTGGATGCTCAGGATCGAATCGCCGCCCAGTTCGAAGAAGCTGTCCTGAACGCCGACTTCGGGCAGGCCCAGCACGTCCGCCCAGATCTTGGCGAGCGCGGTCTCGATCGGGCCTTCCGGCGCCACAAACCCGGTCTCGCGACTGGCTTCGGGGGCGGGCAACTGGCGCCGGTCGACTTTGCCGTTCGGGCTGACCGGCAAAGCGTCCAAGGCCATGAAGACGGCCGGGATCATGTACTCGGGCACGCTCTTGACCAGGAAGTCACGGATATCCCCGGGCACGGCCGGGACTGTGTAGGCCACCAGCCGCTTGTGGCCGTTGTCGGTCCGTACGATGGCGACGGCGTCATCGACCGTCGGATGGGCCCGCAGCGCGGCCTCGACTTCACCGAGCTCGATCCGGAATCCGCGGATCTTGACCTGTTCATCCACGCGGCCGAGGAACTCCAGTTCGCCGCGTGTCGTCCACTTGACCAGGTCGCCGGTCCGGTACATCCGCGTGTCGCCGCCGAACGGGTTGGCGACGAAGCGGGAAGCAGTCAGCCCAGGCCGGTTCAGGTATCCACGGGCCAGCCCGCCGCCGGAGACGTAAAGCTCTCCCACCACGCCGACCGGCACTGGCCGCAGGTGACCGTCGAGTACGTGCGCCCGTGTGTTCCAGATCGGCCGGCCGATCGGCGGTGTCCCGTCGGGCGACAGTGCGTCACTCCAAGTGGAGACCACCGTGGACTCGGTCGGGCCGTAGGCGTTGATCATCCGCCGGCCCTGGGACCACCTGGTGACCAGCTCCGCGGAGCAGGCATCGCCGCCGACGATCAGACATCGGAAGTCCGGCAGCGACACGTCCGGAACCGTGGCCATCGCCGCGGGCGGGATCAGCGCGTGCGTCACCTTGTTGTCCACAAGGACCTGGACCAGCTGATCGCCCAGCAGCGGCCCTGGTGGTGGCACGACCAGACTGGCCCCGACCGGCAACGACATGCACAGCTCCAGGACCGAGGCGTCGAAGCTGGGCGACGAGAACTCGAGCACCCGGTCGCCCGGACTGACGTCGAAGTGCGCACACTCGGCGGCGGAGAAACTCGCCAGGCCCGCGTGGGTGACTACGACTCCCTTGGGCTGCCCGGTCGAGCCGGACGTGTAGATGACGTACGCCGGGTGTTGTGGGCACCTGTCCACAGCCAGGTTGGTGTCGTCACCATCCACATCGATTGCGTCATCGGTGGTCAGTACGATCACCGGATCTGCATCGGACAGCATGAAGTCAATCCGGGCCTGTGGGTAGGCGGGATCCACAGGCAGGAATGCCGCACCAGACTTGGCAACGGCCAGCTCCGCGACGATGATCTCGATCGAGCGCGGGAGCACGACCGCGACGATCCGTTCCGGCCCCGCCCCGCGTTCGACCAGCTTGCGCGCCAACCGATTGGCCCGGGCATTCAGCTCCGCGTAGCTGATCGATGCGCCGTCGAACAACAAGGCTGGAGCATCGGGTGTTCTGGCGACTTGCGCTTCCACCAGTTCCGAAAACGTCGTCGGCGCGATGTCCCGGTCGGTATCGTTCCACGCCTCCAACTGCCGGCGCTCGGCTTGCGTGAGTATCGGCAACTCGGCGATCCGCTGATCTGGATCATGAGCGACTGCATCCAACAGCACCGCCAGATGATCGGACAAGCGCTGGATCGTGGCCGCGTCGAACAAATCCGTGTTGTACTCGAAGGAGCCCGTCAAGACTGTGCCGTACTCCTGGAATTCGGCAGTGAGGTCGAAAATGGCGGTCTGCCTCGCCACGCCGACCGGCTCGACCTCCAGGCCGTCGAACTCAGGGAGTTTCCGCTGGGTGTTCTGTAGCAACACCATGACGTCGAACAGCGGGTTACGGCTTGCGTCGCGATCGGGCTGTATCGCGTTGACGAGTTGCTCGAACGGCACCTCGTCATAGGCAAAGGCGTCCAGCACAGTGTGCTTGACCTGATGGAGAAGATCGGCGAACGACCGGCTTTTGTCTACTCTGGAGCGCAGAACCACCGTGTTCACGAAGAAGCCGACCAGCCGGTTCAGCTCGGGGCGATTCCGGCCTGAGCTGACAGTACCGACAGCGATGTCGTCTTTGCCGGTGTAGCGGGCCAGCAACGCCTGAAATGCCGCTGTCAGAACCGTGAACAGGGTCGTGTTCACCGACCGGGCAAGCTCGTTGAGTTTCCCCGTGAGCTCGGCAGTGAGGGTGCACTGGTGGATGGCTCCGGCCGAGGTACGGACCGGGGGCCGAGGACGGTCCGTGGGCAGGTCGAGCGGGCTGATGCCAGCGAGTCGCTGTTTCCAGTAGCCGAGCTGGTCAGCCAGTGCGTCACCGGCAAGCCGGTTTCGCTGCCAGGCCGCGAAGTCCGCGTACTGCAAGGCAACCGGCGGCAACGATATGTCCTCGTGCCGCACTGCCGCACCGTAAAGCGTGCTCAGCTCATCCGTCAGCACGCCCATGGACCACCCATCAGTGACGATGTGATGGGCCGTGAGCAGCAGCACGTGTTCGTCAGCGGCGACGCGGACCATCAGCGCCCGCGCCAACGGTCCTTGTCTCAGATCGAAGGGCCGTGAGTACTCGTCAAACAGCACACCGTCCAGTTCGTCCGGCCGGTTCAAGTGGACGATCGCGACCAGTAGTTCATGCGTCGGGTGTACGACCTGCACGCCTTTGCCGTCGACCTCGTCGAATGTGGTCCGCAGCGACTCGTGCCGAGCGTGCAACTCCTGCAACGCGGCAGTCAGCGCGGGTACATCGAGCTGCCCAGTCAGGCGCAACGCCAGTGCGCTGTTGTAAGCCGAGCCGCCGGGCTGGAAATCGTTGAGGAACCACAGCCGCTGCTGCGGAAAGGACAGCGGCAACGGGTGATCACGATCGGCCGGCGGGATCCTGTCGGAGTCGCCGGACTCCTCGGCCTGGCCAGCCAGCCTGCGGCGCATCAGCTCCTGCAGATGCCCGGGCAAGGCGGAGATACGGCTCTCACGCGATGACGGCATGGTCGGTCCCTCCCTCAGAGTTGATCAATGTTGCCGTCACCGACGGCAACTCGTTCGAGTTCAAGCAGGACCTTCTCCTCCACCAACTCCGCCAACGCGGCGACGGTGATAGTGGTCAGCACGTCTCGTGGCGTGAGAGCGACATCGAACGCCGCCTTTGCTCGAGAGGTGATGAGCAGGCTGCGCAGTGAGTCGCCACCGAGATCGAAGAAGTTGTCCTGCGCACCCACACGGTCCTGGTCGAGCGCCTCGGCCCAGATCTCGGCGAGGACTTTCTCGGTGTCCGTCCGAGGTGCCACATACTGCTTCGGCGGCGCCACGCCCGGATCGGGCAGCGCGGCACGATCCAGCTTTCCGTTGGCACTCAACGGAAAGGAGTCCAGTATCAGGAAGGCTGACGGCACCATGTAGTCGGGCAGCGCCTGCGCGGCGAAGCGGCGGAGTTCCGGTGCCTCCGGCACCTGATCGCAGTCGGCAGGCACGATGTACGCGACCAGACGTTTGTGACCAGGCTCGTCCTCACGGGCGACGACTACGAGCTGGCCGACGCCGGGATGGTCGGCGAGCAAGGCTTCGATCTCACCGAGCTCGACCCGGAATCCGCGGATCTTGACCTGCTGGTCCGCGCGGCCGACGAACTCCAGGTCACCGGTTGGGGTCCAGCGGACCACGTCCCCGGTCCGATACATCCGCTCGCCCGGCTTGAACGGGTTCGCCACGAACCGCGAGGCGGTCAGCCCAGGCTGGTTGAGGTAACCACGAGCCAGGCCGATCCCGGAAACGTAGAGCTCGCCGGCAGTACCGATCGGCACCAGCTGGAGCGACGAATCCAGAACGTGCGCTGTGGTGTTCCAGATCGGCCGGCCGATCGGCGGCGGCTGCGAACCAGGAACGAGTGGCTCACTCCACGTCGACACGACTGTGGACTCGGTCGGGCCATAAGCGTTGATCATCCGCCTGCCCGGCGCCCAACGCCTGACCAGCTCCGCATCACACGCATCCCCGCCCACGATCAAGCACTTGAAATCCGGCAAAGAACTGACCGACGCGTCGGGCACCGTCGCCAGCGCGACCGGCGGGATCAGCGCATGGGTCACCCGCCATTCGCCGAGTACCGACGCGAGTTGCTCACCCAGCAAGGGGCCTGGCGGCGGAACCACCAACGAGGCACCGGCCGGCAGGGACATACACAGCTCCAGAACCGACGCGTCGAAACTGGGCGAGGAGTACTGCAGCACCCGGTCACTGGACTGGACCCCGAACCGATCGATCTCAGCGGCCGAGAAACTGGCCAGCCCGCGATGCGTGACGCCGACGCCCTTGGGCCGCCCTGTCGACCCCGACGTGTAGATCACGTACGCCAGGTGTCCGGGCCTCAGCGGCTCGATCCGCTCGTCATCGGTCACGTCGTGCGACGGCGGCTGATCGGCAGCCGACAGTTGATCGTCTATAGAGGACTCGGTGAGTACGCAGACCGGCTGGACGTCGTCCAGCATCAGGGCTTGACGGTCGGGTGGGTACGCGGGGTCGACCGGCACGTACCCACCGCCAGCCTTGAGCACTGCCAGCGCCGCGATGACGATGTCAGACGACCGCGGCAGCGACAGTGCGACTGTCCTTTCAGGACCAACACCTTGGGCGATCAGCCTTCGCGCAAGCCGGTTCGCCCGCGCGTTCAGCTCGCTGTAGCTGAGGTTTCCATCCGCGCTGTGCACTGCCACGGCGTCCGGAGTTCGCTTGACCTGCGCCTCGAACATGTCCGGCAGCGTGGTCTCGGGAATCGCGATTGCTGTTTCGTTCCAGGCGAGCAACTGGTCGTGTTCAGCGGCGGTCAGCGTCGACAAGCCTCCGACCAGCCGGTTCGGGTCTTCGACAAGCTGGTCGAGGAGCAGTTTCAGATACCCGGCCATCCGCTGGATCGTGCTCTCGTCGAAGCGGTCCGGCTCGTAGCCGAGCACGATCTTCAACCGCGGCCCCGGGTAGACAGTCGCGCTCAGCGAGTAGTTGGTGGCCTCGATCGCCGTCAGGTCGGTGATCCGCAGCCCGTACAACGATTCGACGGGGTAGTTCTCGAACACCACGATGCTGTCGAACAGGCCTGTCCCACCTGGCACTCCGCTGAACGCCTGCAGCTTGGCCAGAGGCACGTGCTCGAACTGCCGGGACACGGTCTGCGCGACCTGCAGCGCCTGCAGCCAGTCGGCCACGCCCGCGGCCGAGTCCACCTCCGACCGGACCGGCAGCGTGTTGATCATGATGCCGGTGATCCCGTCCGGCAGGTCGACGGGACGTCCGGAAACCGTTGCACCGAAACAGACATCACGCTGTCCGCTGTAACGCGACAGCATCACGGCCCACACGCCCTGGATCACTGTGTTAAGGGTGAGCCTGTGGTGCTTGGCGAACTCGTAGAGCCGAGCAGTCGCGTCCTCGTCGAACTCGAATGGAACCTGCGCCGCCGAGCGGGGCGATCGTGCGGAAACCCGGTCGTACGGCAGAGAAGTGGGTGTGGTGAAGCCGGCGAGTTCGCGACGCCAGTACTCCTCGGCCGCGGTGTCCTCACGCGACTGCAGCCATTCGACGTAGTGCCGGAACGGCGGGCGGTCCGGGATCTCCTTACCCGCGTACCGGGCGAACACGTCGTTGAGGACCTGGAAGATGCTCCAACCGTCCAGCAGGACGTGGTGGAACGTCCACAGCACCCGGACGTCGTCGCCCGGCAGTCTGGCGAGCGTCACGCGCATCAGTGGCGGGGCCCCGAGGTCGATCCCCTGAGCCCGGTCCCGGGCGAGCAGGGCCCGCAGTGCGTGGTCGCGCCGGACCGTGGAGTGCTGGCTCCAGTCGAGTATGTGGACCGGCAGGACCACGCGGTCGTGAACGACTTGCAGCGGCTCCTCGACTCCCTGCCACAGCACGCGGCTGCGTAGCACCGGAGTCTGGGCGACCACGTGCTGCCACGCTCTGGCCAGCCGCATCGGGTCGGACACACCGCCGAGCACGAACGTGGTCTGCTGGAAGTAGGTGCCCTCGTCCGGTTCGGACAGGTCGTGGAAGACCATGCCCGCCTGCATCGGCGTCAGCGGATAGGCGTCCTCGACCCGGCGGCCGAGACGGTCGATCTGGTCCTGGGTGAGCCGGGCGAGCGGGAAGTCCGACGGAGTCCGACCGCCCGCGCCGGGCCGGCGGATGATCTGCCGCAGCGCCAGGGCCAGCTCGTCGGCCAGCGTCCTGATCGTCGCCGTGCGGTGCACGTTCGACGAGTAGTACCAGGTGAGTTCGAGGCAGCCGTGCTCCACCTTGCCGACCAGGTCGATCATGTGGAACCGGCGGTGCGTGGGGCTGGCGGCCAGGTCCAGGCCGCCGACTCCGCGGTACAGCCCGCCGCCGGGCCAGTCCAGCCTGCCGAGGTAGTTGAAGCTGACCTCCGGGTGGATCCGGCTGACCCGGTCGCCGAGCACGCCGTACGACAACCCCTTGTGCGGCACGGCCCGCATCTGCTCCTTGACTGATTTGAGCGTGTCGCCCCAGCTCCGGTCCGGCACCTGAAGCGCGACCGGGAACATCGTGGTGAACCAGCCGACCGTCCGGGACAGGTCGGCGCCGCCGAACTCCTCGCGGCCGTGGCCTTCCAGGTCGATGAGCACCTCGTCCCGGCCGGTCCACCGGGACAGCACGCGGCCGAGCGCGCTGAGCAGCACGTCGTTGGCGTGTGTGCGGTACAGCTTGGGCAGTTCCCGCAGCAGGGTGTCGGTCTCGGCCTCGGTGAGCTTCGTGGTGACCGACCGGGTGGTGGCCACGGTGTTCGGTCCCGTGCCGTCCACCGGGACGTTCCCGGTGCCCGGCAGGCTGTTCCAGTGGGAGAGGTCCTGCCGGAAGTCCTGGCCGTCGAGCAGGTGCGACCAGTCCAGGAACGACGTGGTCCGGGGGCCGAGGTCGATCGGCTCGCCGCGGACGGCCTGCTGGTAGGCGGTGTTCAGGTCCTCGAGCAGGATCCGCCAGGACACGCCGTCGACCACGAGGTGGTGGATCGCGATCAGCACTGTCGTCCGGTCGACCAGCACGGCTTTCACCAGCGGGCCTTCGGCCAGGTCGATCCCGCGGCCGACCAGGATCCGCTCCTCGGTCCCGGCATTGCGCTGACGCCACTCCCCGTCGGCCACCTCGAACCGCATCCGCAGCGCGTCGTGGTGCTCGATCACCGCAGCCGCGGCCTGTTCGAGCGCCGCGCTGTCGTAGTCGTCGACCAGTTCCACGATCAGCGACTGGGTGAAGTCCTCGGGCCGCTCGGGGTGGTTGTCGAAGAACCAGCGCTGGATCGGGGTCAGCGGTGCCACCCCGGTCACCGGTCCCTGTCCGGCCACGGAGGTGGTCTGGATCTCGGTCACGACCGGGGCCAGTGACGCGATCGTCTGGCGGTCGAAGATGTCCTTGGCAGTGAACGACATGCCGTCCTGCTTGGCCCGGGTCACCACCCGGATGGCGAGGATGGAGTCGCCGCCCAGCTCGAAGAAGTTGTCCCGGACCCCGACTTTCGGCAGGCCGAGGACGTCGGCGAAGATCTCGGCCAGGGTGGCCTCGGTGGGCGTGCGCGCCGCGAGGTAGCTGCTGGATCGCCGGATGTGGGCATGCGGTGCCACTTCGGCCTGGGGTGCCGGGCACGGGCCCAGCTCGGCGATCAGCCGGTCCGGGTCGCACACGACAGCGGTCAGGAGTTCGTGCAGCGCATGGGAAAGCCATTCGATTGTGCCGAGTTCGAACAGGTCGGCGTCGTACTCGACGGTCAGCATGAGCCCGCCGTCGCGCGGCCAGAACTCGATCACCAGATCGAACCGCGCGAACGGCCGGGGCAGGTCGTACTCGCGAATGCTCAGCCCCGCTACCTCCCGCGCCGGCACCATCTCGTGGTGCAGCACCACCATGGCCGGCAGCCGCTCGGTGTCCAGCTGGTCGAACGGAACCTCCTGATTGGCGAACGCCCCGAGCACGGTCTCGCGGACATCGGACAGGAAGTCGGAGAACCCGAGCCCAGGGTCCACATCGGACCTCAGGGCCAGGGTGTTGACGAAGAACCCGGCCACGCCGTCCAGCTCCGCCCGTGTCCGGCCTGAGCTGACGCTGCCGAGCGCGACATCGCGTTGCCCGGTCCAGCTCGACAGCAGGACGTTGACGGCGGCCGTGAGTGTGGTGAACAGCGTCCCGCCATGCGCCTGCCCCAGCTGCGTCAGCCGCTGCACCAGATCGGCGTCCAGCATGTTGCGGTACACGGCGCCCGATGTCCCGGGGCGAGCCGAGCGGGGATGATCCGTGGGCAGCCGCAGCGGATGCAGACCGGCCAGCTTCTCCCGCCAGTAGTCCAGCTGTGCGCTGATGTCACGATCACGTTGCCATGCCGCGAAATCCACGTACTGCACGGGAAGCTCAGGCAGTTCTGGCCCACCTGAGTACAAGGTCCACAGCTCGTCCAGCAGCACACGTACCGACCAGCCGTCCGTGACGATGTGGTGCTGGCAGAGCACCAGTACGTGGTCCTCCAGCGCGAGCCGTACGAGGACGATCTTGGACAGCGGTCCTCGTCGCAGGTCGAACGGTCGCGTCAGTTCGTCCTCAATGGAGGCTTCGTCGTCGGCCAGACGGATCGGAATCTCGCCCTGCCCGGCCACGATCTGCACTGGTTGATCGCCGGCGATGTCGAAGGTGGTTCGCAGGGCTTCGTGGCGTGCCGCCAACTGGTCCGCTGCGGATCGCAGCGCGTCCACGTCGAGCCGTCCGGACAGCCGGAGGCCGACGGCGGTGTTGTTGGCGGCGCCGATCAGTTCGTCCTGCACCCAGAGACGTTGCTGCGCAGGGGAAAGCGGATAGCCGATTCCTCGCTGAACGCGTTCGACCGCCTTCGCGGACTCGGCGTCAGGCACCAGACGGGCAAGCTCAGCCACGGTCCGTGCGTCGAACACCGCGCGGGCGGGCAGCTCGACGCCGAGTTCGGTGCGGATCCGCGAAAGCACGCGGCTGCTGAGAATCGAGTCTCCGCCCAGCGAACCGAAATCGTCCTCGGCACCCACCGAATCGACACCCAGGACGTCCGCCCAGATCCCGGCCACCGTGCGTTCCACCGGAGTCCGCGGCTCGACATGCGACGGCCCGGCCACAACCGGCGCGGGCAGCGCGGACCTGTCGAGCTTTCCGTTGGGGCTCAACGGGAATTCCCGGAGCACAACGAAAGCCGACGGCACCATGTGTTCGGGCAGCACCGCCGCGACCCATTCGCGCAGCTTCGGCTCGCCTGCGGAGGTCACGTACGCCACCAGCCGCTTGAGTCCCTGGTCCTCGCGGGCGACCACGACGGCCCCGTCGACCTCCGGGTGCGTGCGCAGTGCGGCTTCGATCTCGCCGGGCTCGATCCGGAACCCGCGGATCTTGACCTGGTGGTCCGCCCGGCCGACGAACTCGATCTCACCGCGAGCGTTCCAGCGGACCACGTCTCCGGTCCGGTACATCCGCTCGCCCGGCACGGACGGGTTCGCCACGAACCTGGACGCGGTCAGCCCGGGCCGGTCGAGATAACCCCTGGCCAGCCCGATCCCGGATACGTACAGCTCCCCGGCGACACCGGCGGCGACCGGACGCATCGACGAGTCCAGCACGTGTGTGGTCATGTTCCAGATCGGCCGGCCGATGGGCGGCGGCTTGGGGCCGGGCACAAGCGGTTCACTCCACGTGGACACGACCGTGCACTCGGTCGGGCCGTAGGCGTTGATCATCCGCCGGCCCGGTGCCCAGTGCCTGACCATCTCGGCGTCACAGGCGTCACCGCCGACGATCAGGCATTTGAAGTCCGGCAGGGCCCTGGCCTGCGCGGGAGGCACGGTCGCCAGCGCGACCGGCGGGATCAGCGCGTGCGTCACCCGCTGGCTGCCGAGCACCGAGGCAAGCTGCTCCCCCAGCAGGGGACCGGGTGGCGGGACCACCAGCGACGCTCCAGCCGGAAGCGACATGCACAGCTCGAGTACGGACGCGTCGAAGCTGGGTGACGAGAACTGCAGGACCCGGTCACCGGGCTCGACCTGGAAGCGGTCGATCTCAGCGGCAGAGAAGCTGGCCAGCCCTCGATGGGTGACGACAACTCCCTTGGGCGTGCCTGTCGAGCCCGACGTGTAGATCACGTACGCCGGATGGTCGAGCCGCAGCTCGACCTCGGGTGGCGTGGTCGGCATGGTGTTCAGCAAGGCGGCGACGGCCGGGTCGTGCATCACCTTCTGCGTGATGGTGAGCACTGGCTTGGCGTCGTCCAGCATCATGGCGATCCGGTCGGCCGGGTAGTCCGGGTCGACCGGCAGGAACGCGGCACCGGCCTTCAACACGGCCAGCTGGGCGACGACGATGTCGGCCGAACGCGGCAGTTTCAGTGCGACGATGCGCTCCGGGCCAGCGCCACGGGCGATGAGCAGATGGGCGAGCCGGTTGGCCCGCGCGTCGAGCTCCGCGAATCTCACAGTGGAGTCGTCGTGCCGGATCGCCGGTAACACGGGCGTGAGCGCGGCCTGGTGCTCGAATATCCGCGGAAAAGTCCGCAGCGGCACCGGGACGTTTTCGCCCACGCCAAAAAAAGCAGTGTCGATCAGCATGATCAGGGGCACCTTTCATGCGCGTGTTTCACCGCACGCCGAAAATCGGGCAACGAAAACGGTGTGCGAGTGCTGTTCAGATCAGGTGCGGCGGGCCAGCCTGCCGTTGATCTGAATCCGGTCGATGGCTCCCGTTTCCGGGGAGGCAAGACATCGGCCGGCATACAGGGTTTGCCCGGTCCGGGTATCCCGGAGCGAGAATGTCAAACCCTCGTGAAAAGCGATCGTCGCCACCGGTTCACCGTCGATCGACAGCCGCAGCCGTGCGTCGATCGAGTACTCGGTGTCACCACTAAGGTAACGACCGACACAGCCGGGGGGATACGGCTCGGTTTGCTCGGGGACGTCCATGAGTGCACCGCTCGGGATGGGCAAACCCCGGCGGCCCAGCTCGTGGACCAGGTCGTTCCACAGGCCGGCGCCCGTGCTGCCGTTGCTCGTCAGCGCCGCCACTGTGCCCGATCCGGGATCGAACCGCAGGTGGCACCAGGTTCCGTCACCGGTGCCGTCGTGCCCGGCCCAGCCGTCGTAGCGGGCGAGGCCGAGGCCCCAGCCGTCGGCCAGCCCGAACACGTCGACGACCTGCTCGCGCATCTCGCGGACGTACTCGGCCGGCAGCACCGGCGAGCCGTTCACGTGCATCAACCCGAACGTGACGAGGTCGGTGGCGCTGACCGCGAGCGCTCCCGCAAACGCTTCGGCGAGGGTGATGTCCTGCACGACCGGCCTGGTGCGGCCGTCGGCGTTCACCGAGTGACCGGCCGCGACCACCCGCTCGGCAGGCTCCGGCGAGCTCACGAACGCGGGCGGGATTCCCAGCGGGCGCAACAGGATCGATTCGATCGCCTGCCACCACGACATCCCGGTGACGGTCTCGATCAGCCGTCCGGCCAGCACGTACCCGGTGTTCGAATAGGAGAAGGCCTGCCCAGGCGGCAGGATCAGCCGGGCCTGCGTGATCAGCTTGCGCACCGAGCCGGCGCCGGCCGACCCGGAGTCGAGGCCGCCGGTGTGGCTGAGCAACTGCCGCAAGGTGATCACCGCGGCCGGTCCGCCGCGCACCTCGGGCACGAGCTCGCCGATCGGCACGTCCAGCTCCAGATCGCCGTCCGCCACCAGGATCATCGCCAGCGTGGCGGTGAATGCCTTGGTAATGGACCCGATCGGGAAGGCCAGGTCCGCGGTGACCGGCCTGCCAGTGCCGTACTCCGCCTCACCAGTCGCCACGGCGACCCGCTGGCCGTCGTGACACAGAGCAAACTGCGCGCCGGGCACGTGATGGGCGTGCGCAAGCGCCACCAGAAGATCGGAGAGTTCGGCTTCTGCGATTCCGCCGGCCACTCCGATTAAACCCCCGCTATCCCCCGATGCCGATAACACCCCGAATTTACCTTTCGTCCACTCCGTCGAACAGTTCCCCGCCCGCCGGATTCCACCCCGGCCGGCCTGCTCACGACTCCCAACGCGCTTATCACTTTGCCCGTGGAAACAATCGCCGCCATACCGCCATCAGTGGTCTCGTTGTTTTCGAAAGTAGTGAATTACATCAAAAGGCTGTACGTCCGGCTGCGGTACGCAGTGGTAGGAACATCCAACATGGCTCGTCTGGCCGCGTTTGAAAGGTGCGAACCCCGGGCATAGGGCGGCTGATCGACACTTTCGGTCACCCCATCGCACTGATCTAGGAATTGTTACCGATAAGTTCCGGCTATACCCGGCAGAGTGCGACAGTCGCCCGAACGGCGGTGGGATACCCTGGCGGCATGCCGCGAGTTCGTACCGCGCTGGCGCTCGGCCTGCTCGCGGTGTTGGTTGCCGCCGCGTTCGTGCTGCCGATCCCAGGCCCGAGCGACGTGCGGACGTGGGCGCTCAGCGCTGGTGCCGCGGCGCCGCTATTGATGTTCGTGATGTATGTCGTCGCGACGATCGCGCCCGTGCCGCGCACTGTCTTCTCGCTGGCGTCAGGACTTCTGCTCGGCCCGGTGGTCGGTGTGCTCGTGGCGATGAGCGCGACGGCGTTGAGCGCTGTGCTCGGGTTCGCGCTCGCACGGTGGGTCGGTCGCGGGCTGATGGCTCGTCACTTGGACAAGGCGGCAGTAAAGACCGTTGACGAACGGCTCGCAGACGGTGGCTGGCTTTCGGTCGCGTCTCTGCGGATGATCCCGCTGATCCCGTTCACGCCCATGAACTACTGCTGCGGGGTCTCATCCGTGCGGCTGTGGCCGTTCCTGCTCGGCACCGTGGTGGGCAGTGTTCCGGGCACGACCGCCGCCGTGCTCATCGGCGACACCCTCACCGGATTCAGCAACCCGACCGGCCTGATCATCTCCGCGGTGTGCGCGGTGATCGGCGCGGCCGGGCTGCTGATCGTGATCCGCCGGCCCAAGCCGGCCGCTGTCACCGCTCAGCGGGACATCTCAGTCGATTAGTTCGACCAGTTTGTCCAACGAGCGTCTCAGGTCGCCCTGCAGGGTCCGGCCGACCGCCGCGGAGATCGGCCCGAACATGCCCGGGCCGGTGAACTCCACGTCCAGCTCACCGGTCGCACCCTCACCCTCCGGCCGCAACTTCAACTCCAGCATGGCCTTCACACCTGCCTTGCCCTCGCCGGACAACGTGATCCCGTTCGGCGGGTCGTAGGAGGTGACCGACCAGGTAATCCGGTTGCGCAGGCCTTTGACCGACACGACTGATGTCAGCACTGTGCCCGGCCTGATCTCGCTGGGCACATCTGAACGCCAGCCCTCGTGCAGCGCGAGCCACTCACCGAACCTGGTCAGGTCCGACGCGGTCGCCCAGGCTTTGGCCGGGTTGACGGGCATAGAGGTGGAAACACTCACCTTGGCCACGGCTCCTCCTTACGGTCGCAAGGACGGTACCGCCGATCGGCCGACTGCGCCTGCCACGAACAGCGCAACCCTCTCCGGGTTAACACCCGCCTCACACCGGGTGGCGGGTGTGCCCCCAATGCCACATTGGGGACATCCCATGCCACCAATGCCACATTGGGGGCACAACAGTCACTTCAGCAGGCGGGTTACCCGGGCGAGGCGGTCGTGCCACCACTCTGAGCGCTCCTCTGACGCCTCGAAGCCCTCTATGGGCGGCCCTGGCTCGCGCACAGTCAGGTAGCCGTCGACCGGGAGCAGCGGCTCGGCGACCACATCGCCCGCCAGCAGCGTCAATGTGCCCAGGCCACAGGCGAAGTCGAGCTCGGGCAGGGCCGCGGCCAGCGCGACCTGAGCGGCCAAGCCAATGCTTGTTTCCAGCGCGGACGAGACCACACACGGCAGTCCACAGGCCTCGGCCACCTGCAGTGCACGCCGCACACCGCCGAGCGGAGTGCATTTGATGACGGCGATATCGGCCGCTTCGGCGACCGCGACCTTCAGCGGATCCTCGGCGCGGCGGATCGATTCGTCGGCCGCGATCGGCACGTCGACCCGGCGGCGGACCTGCGCGAGTTCCTCGATCGTGCGGCACGGCTGTTCGACGTACTCCAAACCGCCCGCTGCCTGCGCCAACGCCCTGATGTTGGTCACCGCGGTGTCCACGTCCCACGCGGCGTTCGCGTCGACCCGGATCTTTCCGTTGGGACCCAGCGCATGCCGGACCGCCTCCACCCGGTCGAGGTCATCGGACAGGGAGGTGGGGTGATCGGCGACCTTGACCTTCGCGGTCTGGCAGCCGGACCGCACCGCGATGTCGTGGGCACGTTCCGGCCCGATGGCCGCAATCGTGCAGTTGACCGGGATGCGGGTGCGGACCGGCGCCGGCCAGCCTGTGGTGGCCTGCTCGATCGCGGTGGCCAGCCAGGCTGCCGACTCCGCGTCGGAGTATTCGGTGAACGGGCAGAATTCGCCCCACCCGGCCGGGCCCTCGATCAGCATGCCCTCGCGCACCGTGATCCCGCGAAACCTGGTGCGCATCGGGATCGAGTAGACCCGGGTGGCGGCCGGATCAGGCATTCAGCTGCGACTCGATGGCCGAGGTGATCTTCTCGTCGGCCGGCTCGACGGTCGGCCGGAACCGGGCCACGACCTCGCCCTTGGCCGACAGCAGGAACTTCTCGAAGTTCCACTGCACGTCACCGGCGTTGCCCTCGGCGTCGGCGAACTCTGTCAGCTCCGCGTAAAGCGGGTGCTTGCCCGGACCGTTGACCTCCAGCTTCTCGGTCATCGGAAAGGTCACGCCGTACGTGGTGGAGCAGAAGGTCTGGATGTCATCGGCAGTCCCGGGCTCCTGGCCGGCGAACTGGTTGCACGGCACGCCGATCACGGTGAACCCACGCGATCCGTACTGCTGCTGGAGCTGCTCCAGGGCGGTGTACTGCGGCGTCAGCCCGCACTTCGAGGCGACATTGACAACCAGCGCGACCTTTCCACCGGTCAGCTCTTCGAGCGTGGTGGCCGTGCCGTCCAAGGTGTTGATCTTCACGTACCGTCTCCGTCCCTTGTGGGTGCCCAGCACGACACTAGAGCACCCACAAGCGGACGAGATCAGAACCTGACCTTCATCAGGTAGTCGTGGCCGCGGGCGGCCGTCACCAACGCGACTTTCGGCGTATCATGCTCCACCACGTACTCCCGGATGCCGGATTGGGCATACCGGGCGAAGATCCGCGGGAAGTCGATCGTGCCGTAACCCAGATCCTCAAAGGACCCGTTGGCGGCCATGTCCTTGACGTGGAACACCGGGAACCGGCCCGGATGACGCTCGAAGTACGCCACCGGGTCGTACCCGGGCTTGGTGATCCAGTACAGGTCCAGCTCGAAGTTCACGAACCTGGCATCGGTCTGCTCGAGAAGGATGTCGTACAGCACCTTGCCGTCGGCCTTCACGAAGTCGACGTCATGGTTGTGGAACAAGAACTTCATGCCGGCACTGCGGCACTTGATGCCCCACTCCTGGAACTTCGCCGCCGCGTGCGTGTAGCCGGCGACAGTCCTCAGTGAACCGGGCAACGAGGGCACCACGACATAGCGAACGCCCAGGATTCGGGCGATCTCCAGCTCCCGCTGGACGTTGGCGTTCATCGCGTCCCAGCTCGTGTGCGTCAGCACCGCCCGCACACCGCCGATGTCCATCATTTCCCGGAACTTCTCCGGCGTGTGGCCGTAAAGACCGCTCACCCCGACAGTCGCGTACCCGATGTCACCGAGTGCACCGAGTGTCCCTTGTGGATCGGTCGCCATGATGTTGCGGACCGTGTACAGCTGGATCCCGATGTGGTCCGGCGGGACGGAGTGCAGCGGCTCGGCATGAGCCGCCGCACCCGCGACCTGCAGACCACCCGCCACAACCGTGGATCCCATGGCGAACCTGAGGAATCCGCGTCGAGAGGTAGTCATCGTCGATACCCCTAGTCAGCAGTGATGGACACCGTGTTCGTGCTGTGCACGCCTGCACTGTCCGTTGTGGTCAGCCGGGCGGTGTAAACGCCCTTCCTGGCGTACTGATGCGTGACCGACGCACCCGTTCCCGCAGCCGTGTTGTCACCGAAATCCCATGAATATCCAGTGATCGTGCGGCCTGGCGGTGGCGTCACCGCCGAGCTGAGCGACACGTTGAGCGGAGCCGTACCGGTGGCCGGTGTCGCTGTGATCACGATCCCGGCAGAGGTTCCGGGTTTGGTCATCCCCTCGCCGTTGAACTGCAACCAGTCCAGCGACAACAGGTCGGCCTTGTCCGGCGACCAGGCGGGATTCGTGAACACGGCGTACAGCTTCACGGTCCGCCCAGGGTTTGCCAGCGGCACGGTCGGCGAGATGACGTTGCCGAAGCCACCTGTGTCCGGGATCGTGACCGACCCGAGCAACTGGCCGGTCGGTGAGTCGGCGCGGAACTCGATCTTGCCGCCGAGCCCGCCGGACGCGGCCCCGACCGTGACCGAGTTGATCTTCGTCAGGTTCACCGGGTCGTACGCCACCCAGTCGCCGTGTTCGATCTCGCCGAGCCGCTTGCCCGCCGACGCACCGGTGTTGCTGATCACGACCGGACCGCCCTGCGCACCGCCGATCTCCTCGTAGTGCTCGGCTTCCTTGCGCTTGGGCTCAAGGACAAGCCGTGCGGAACCGGTCAACGACGGCACACTGCGCGCGCCACCACCGTCGGCGTACTGCACGGCCATTCCGACGTAAAGGTTCTGCCCCGGACCGTGGCTCGCGCCCTGGTCGGTCTTGAACTCACCCCGGCAGCCCGTCACGTTGTCCATCGGGTGCAGGTGCGCGTCGTGTCCCAACTGGGACTGCACAACGACCTTCGTGCAGTCGATCCGGCCGTCCTCGCGGTCGGTCACCCGGATCTCGAACGGGATGGTGTCACCCCACTCGAAGAACCCGCCGTTCTGCGGCGTCACGATCTTCACCTCGGGCCTGGTGTTGCCCGCGGTGATCACGGTGGCCGCGATGCCGTCCAGGTTGTTCTTGCGGCTCTTGACCGACAGCCTGGCGTCGAACTGCCCTGGGGTCTCGTAAGTGTGCGTCGGGTTCGCCTCGGTCGAGTCGATGGTCCCGTTGCCGTCGAAGTCCCAGGAGTAGTCGATCGGTTCGCCGTCGCCACCCGCCGAACCCGCGCTGGAGAACTTGACCGTCAGCGGATAACGCCCGGAGTCCACATCGGTCCGCAGCTTGGCGATCGGCCTGCGGCCGTTGGCGACGTAGTCGATCCGGTAGATGCCGGAGCCGTCGTTGGTGCCACCCCGGCCGGTCCCGCTGCCGGAACCGAAGTCGATCACGTACATCGAGCCGTCCGGCCCCATGTGCGCCGAGAACGCCTGGGTCCAGCTGGTGTTGGTGAACACCTTGTTGATCGACTGCAGGTCGCCCTGCCTGACCGCGGGGAACCTCGGGTTGTTGAAGGCCTGGTCCTGCCGTTGCAGCGAGAAGGCCTTGAAGTACCCACGGGTCAGCTCGAAACCGAACCACTTGCCGTCGTAGTACTCCGGGAACTTCGTCACCAGCGGGTTGGCCGGGTCGTAGGAGTAGACCGGGCCGGACATCGGACCGCCACCACCGGTTCCGAGCTCAGGGAACTCGGCCGACGCGGAGTACGCGTACCAGATCGTCGGCGGGTCGGCCTTCGGCAGGTTGCGCAGACCCGTGTTGTTCGGCGAGTCGTTGACCAGGTTGGCGCAGTCGAACTTCGGCCCGGAGGTGCCGGTCGCGAAGTCGTAGTCGTTGAACGGCGTGTTGTTGCCGATACAGTACGGCCAGCCCTGGTTGCTCGCCTTGGGGATCCGGGCGAACTCGACTGTCCCTTCCGGCCCCCTGTTCGGGTTCGCCGAGCGGGCGTCCGGGCCGTAGTCGGCGACCATCAGCGCGTCCGTGGCCGGATCGACGGTGATCCGGAACGGGTTGCGCATACCCATCACGTAGATCTCGGGCTTGGTCTTCTCGGTGCCGGGCGGGAACAGGTTGCCCGGCGGGATCGTGTAGGTCCCGTTGGGCTGCGGAGTGATCCGCAGGACCTTGCCGCGGAAGTCGTTGGTGTTGCCCGCGGTTCCCTGGGCGTCCAACGCGCGACGGCCCGGCCGTTCGTCGATCGGCGCATAGCCGTCGGAGTTGAACGGGTCGGTGTTGTCACCGGTGGCGATGTAGAGGTTGCCGTGCTTGTCGAACTGGATCGAGCCACCCATGTGCGAGTTCGCGCGGAACTCGTCACGGAAGGTCGGAACCTCCAGCAACCGCTTCTCGCTGGCCATGTCGACCTTGTCGCCGACAACGGTGAACCGCGAGAGGTTCTGGCGTTTCTCCACCTTGTCGGAGTACAGCAGGTAGATCCAGTTGTTCTGGGCGAAGTTGTTGTCCAGCGCCAGGCCCAGCAGGCCGTCGGACTGGCTGGTCATCTGCGGGGTGTAGGCGAAGTCCAGCGCGGTGGAGATCTTGAGCGTGCGCTGGTCGAGGATCTTGAGCGCACCGGTGCGCTGGATGTAGAACACCCGCCGGTCCGGCGCGACCGCGAGCTCGAACGGGTCGGCCAGGCCCTCGGTGATCAGCGGGACCTTCTGGAACATATTGTCCTTGGTGGCCGAGCAATCGCCCTGCTTGGCGCCTGCGGACCACTCGATCCCACCGAGGATGTGCTTGAGGTACGCCGGGTCGGAGTACCGCGGGATGCCGTGCCCGATCGTGGTGTACCAGGACCGGCCGCCGTCGTAGTTCTGGCACCACGTGACCGGATGGTCCACGCCCTGGTTGAGACCTTCGATGCCGTCACGCAGTTTGATCTGCGCGAGCGTGTGCACCTTCCCGGTCGGGTTGATCTTCCAGTTGTACCACTCCTCGCCCTCCAGCTCCCACAGGTCCGGCAGTGCCTGGGTGGAGGGGTGGGCGTGGTCGAGCACCTTGACCCGGCCCGGCTGGATCACCGGGTGGAAGTCGAAGATCGCGCCCGCCAGGCC
Source organism: Kibdelosporangium banguiense (assembly GCF_017876405.1). Classification (GTDB taxonomy): domain Bacteria; phylum Actinomycetota; class Actinomycetes; order Mycobacteriales; family Pseudonocardiaceae; genus Kibdelosporangium; species Kibdelosporangium banguiense. Next base: position 303,855 of record NZ_JAGINW010000001.1, read on the forward strand.
CTCGAACCACTTCCAGTCCCGCTCGCTCGCGGTGGCCGCGTGGATGCCGGTCCACCCGCCGCCGCGCTGGATGTAGCGCTGGAACGCCGCACGCTGCTCGGCGTTGAGCAGATCGCCGGACTGCGGCGTGGAGTTGGTGTTGTTGAAGATGATCGCGGCGAACCGGGCGAGGTTGGTGTCGGTGAAGGCGGCCGCGTCCTCGGTCGCCTCCACCGCGAAGTTGTTCTGCTCGCCCAGCTTCTTGATCGCGGCGTTGCCCGCCTCGATCGACTCGTGCCGGAAGTTGGTCGTCTTGGAGAACACCAGGACAGAGAACCGCGGCGCCGCCGCGGCTGCCGGCACCCCGAAGGCCCCGACCAGAAGAAGGACAGCGACGAGCAGTGCCCGCAGGCGCGCGGCGGTTGACATGACCTGGCCTAGAGAGCTGCCGGTCCTGCGGCCTTGGCCTCAGCCTTCGCCTCGGAGCGACGCGAGTCCACGTCGGCCCGGTCGTGTGCACCGCCGGCAGCCGACCGTGCGGCGGCAGGAGCCGCGAGGTTGACGAACTGGCCGGAAGTGGTTCCCCGGACGCGGTTGTTGGTCCCGGTCGGCGCCGGGTCGTTGTCCACACCACCGAGGTTGCCACGGACGATGTTGTTGCTGACCTGGACGTCGGCGTGGTTGCCCGACACAGTCAGGTTGCCGTTCCAGTAGGAGGCCTGGTCACAGCCCACAACCGGGCCGTTGCCACCAAGCTGCAGCGAGCCCTGGTTGCCGGTGTACGTGGCGTTGCCGTAGACCTCACTGGCGCAGAACACCGAGCCGAGCGCGGCGCCGGACACCGAGAGGTTCTTGTCCACAACGGAGTTCACCAGGTCCACATAGGACACACCGGTGCCGCTGACGTTCCCGTTGAGCTTGGAGTCCTGCGCGAAGACCTCGCCCACACCGGAAGTCAGGTCACCGTTGACCGTCGCGCCGCTGAGGTACGCGTACGTCCCACGCTCCGGGTGCTGGCTGGACGTCACCCGGATTGCACCGGAAGTGGTGCCGGACAGGAAGAAGCCGTAACCGTCGGTCGCGGTCAGCGTGCTCTTGAGCTGAGTTCCCTTGGCGTCGAAGAAACCGTCGTCCAGCACGGTGACCGCACCGGTGAACGCGCCACCCGTGATCACCAGGTTCGCGCCCGCCTCGACGGTCACGGTTCCGGACACGGTCGTCCCGTCCAGGACACAGGACTTGGCCGCGGCGACTCTTAAGTCACCCGGGACGTTCACCGCCCCAGCTTCCCCCTCACAGTAGGTCGTCAAGCCTGCGCTCGCCGGCATCGCGACGGCGACGGACGCCGAAGCCACAACGGCCGCGACGGCCAGAACGGAACGAGCCTTCATGGAATTCCTCCAGATGCTTTGTGCTCAGTCGACGGGTTCTATCGGCAATTCAGTCAGCACTGGTGGCGGCGCCCAGCAGATCCCGGATACGGCCGGTGGCCCGGGCGAACTCAGGCGCGGCCATGGTCTTGCCGTAATCGCGGTCCACCGGGAGGTCGACCGCGATCAGTTCGTCCACAGTGCCCGGACGAGGCGACATGACCACCACTCGATCGGCCAGATAGACAGCCTCCGGGATCGAGTGGGTGACAAGGAGCACGGTTGTGCTCGTCTCACGCCAGATACGGCGCAGTTCGATGTTCATCTGCTCACGGGTGAGCGCGTCCAGCGCACCGAACGGCTCGTCCATCAACAGCACCGGCGGTTTGTGCAGCAGCGCGCGGCAAAGCGCCACACGCTGTTGCATACCGCCGGAGAGTTCGTGCGGATAGGCGTCCTCGAAGCCGGTCAGACCGGTCATCGCGATCAGCTCGTCCGTACGTTCGCGTGCCTGCGCGGCCGGCATCTTGCGCATCTCGGCCTGCAGCAGGATGTTGCGGCGGGCCGACCGCCATTCCAGCAATGCGGCCCGTTGGAACACATATCCGATGTCACGCCGTGGCCCACGCACGTCCTCGCCGAGCAGCCGCACCCGGCCGGAGGACGGCTTCAGCAGCCCGGACACCAGCTTGAGCAAAGTGGACTTACCACAGCCCGACGGTCCGACGATGGCGACGAACTCACCCGAGGCGACGCTCAGCGAGACGTCATGCAGCGCCGCGACGTCCTTCTTCTTGGTACGAAAGCGAACCGCGACGTCTTCGATCTCTACTGTGGTGTCCATATCGGTCTTCGCCAGTGCAGTGCTGCTCGCGGCCATTGTTATCCCTTCGGCGCGAAACTGACGTCCCAGTATGCCGAAGGCTCCTGGGCGTTGGTGATCACACCGGCATCGGCGAACACCTGGATGGTCTTCTTCCAGTCGGCTTCGTCGTTGACGCCGGGTGCTTTGCCTGTTGTCGCGTCGGTGTGCAGCAGCTTGACCGTCGCGTTGAACTGCTCGGTCAGCACAGCCTCAGAGGGAAGCTGCTCGGACGCGCCCTTCATCGCCTGCACCGCAGCGGTCGCATTGCCTTGTGCCGCAGTCCATGCCTCGCTCGTGGCGGCGACCATCCGGGTGACAAGGTCCTTCTTCTCGGCCAGGTTCTTCTGCGAGGTGAGCAGGCCGTTGGAGAAGAAGCTCAGGCCGTGGTCGGCGAACTTCAGGTAGGAGACCGGCTTGCGGCCCTTCTCCTGGATGGTCGGGCCCTGGTCGGTGGCGAAGCCCAGCAGCGCGTCGGTCTGGCCGGACAGCACCGCGGACATCTTTCCGGCCGCGTCGAGGTTCTGCAGCTTCACGTCCTCCGGCGTGAGGCCGTTGACTTTGAGGAAGGCGGGGAACGTCTTGCTCAGCGCGTCACCGGCGGTGCTCGCGATGGTCTTGCCCTTGAGGTCCGCCGGCGTCTTGATGTTCTTCTCCGAGAAGAACTGCACCGCCGACGGCGTGGTCTGCAGGAAGACACCGACGCTCTTGACCTTCATGCCCTGCCCGACACCGGCCAGCAGGGCGGGCGTGTCCGCCCAGCCGAAGTCGGTCTGCCCGGCCGCCGTGGCCTGGATGGTCTTCTGCGAGCCCTGTCCGGCCTGGATGGTCAGGTCGATGCCGTGCTTCTCGAAGATCTTCTGCGCCTTGCCGTAGTAGAACGGCGCGTGTTCCCCGTACGGGTACCAGTTCAGCGTGAGGGTCGCCTTGTCGAGCTGCTTGCCCTCGGGATTGGTCGTGGTGCTGCCCCCGCCGTCACCGCAGCCGGCCAGTGCCAGCACCGGCACTAAGGCGGCGGCGAGGAGCGTACGGAACCTCATGGGAACTCCCTCTTCACAGGCTGGTCGTAGCGGCGTCGATACGGCGGCTGGCGTGCCACGGGAGGACGAAGTACTCGAGCAGCTCGACCAGTGCGAACAGCACAACGCCGAGCAGCGACATGATGATCAGGCCGGCGAACAGCACCGGCGTGTCGAAGTTGCCGTTGGCCTGTTGGATCACGTAACCCAGGCCCTCGTTGGCGCCGACGAACTCGCCGACCACCGCGCCGGTGACCGCGAGCGTCGCACCGATCTTCAAGCCGGAGAACAGATGCGGCAGCGATGCCGGCAGCCGGATCTTGTAGAAGGTCTTGGCCGGACCGGCCCCCATGGTCGCCGACAGCTGCAGCATCTCCGGGTCGACCGACTTCAGTCCGGTCACCATCGAGATCACAATGGGGAAGAACGCCATCAGCACCGCGACGACGATCTTGGGCGCGAGGTCGGTGCCCAGCCACACCACGAACAGCGGCGCGATCGCGATCTTGGGAATCACCTGTGCGAACAACAGCAACGGATACAGCGTGCGCTCGATGGTCGTCGAGTACACCATGATCACCGCGGTCAGCACACCGATCACGATCGAGATCACGAAGCCCGCGATGGTCTCCCACGCGGTGACAAGTGTGTTGTCCCAGAAGTAATCGGACTTCTCGGCGATGACGGCGAAGGTGTCGCCGGGCGAGGCGACCAGATAGGGCTCGACCAGTTCGGTCGCGGTGACCACCCACCAGGCCACGAACAACAGCGCCAGCAGCGCGACCGGCCGCCAGGCCTGATGGATGATCTTGAGTGCCCGCTCAGCTGTGCTGGGGCGGTCGCGCTCGGCCACCCCCGCCGGCGCCACCTGCGCGCTCTCTACCGCCATGCCCCTCCGCCTTCCCGTCAGGGAATCCTCGTACGTGAAAGCGCTTACTCGCAGCTAGTACCGCTTGTCACGTACTGCAGAAAGCGCTTTCAGAAAGCGCTTTCTGCGCTAGAGTAGACAGGCCCGGCGCGGCCGGTCAAGAAGTGGAGAACCGATGCCTGAACGCACGCACGTGACGTTGCAGGACGTCGCCCGGGCCGCCAGTGTGTCACCCGCGACCGCGTCCCGGGTGCTCAACGGAAGCGCCAAAGTCCGCGACGACCTGCGCGAACGCGTGCAGGACGCGGCCGGAAGGCTTGCCTACGCACCCAATGCGCACGCACAGGCGCTCGCGGGCGCGTCCCGCCGGACGGTCGGCGTGATCTGCCACGACGTCAGCGACCCGTATTTCGCTGTGATCGCAAGAGGAATCATGCGTGTGGCCGGTGACAACGGCCTGCTTGTCATGCTAGCCAGCACTTTCCGTGACGCCGACCGCGAAGTCGCCTACGTATCCATGCTCCGCGCCCAGCGTGCACCGGCGATTCTCCTGATCGGATCAGGGTTCGAGGACAAGGCCTGGGAGCGTTCCCTGGCCGCCGAACTGGATCCTTATCTGCGTGGCGGCGGCCGGGTTGCGGTTGTGTCACGGCACCGGAGTCTGCGCGTGGACAGTGTGCTGCCGGAAAACCGGGCCGGTGCCGCCGCTTTGGCCAACGCGTTGCTGGAAATGGGCCATCGCCGATTCGCCGTTCTGGCCGGGCCGCGCGGACTGACCACTGTGTCCGACCGGATCGCGGGCTTCCGCGAGTCGCTTTCGGCCGCCGGTGTTCACATTTCTGAAGAGGACATCGTCGAAGGCGGGTTCACCCGCGACGGCGGCTACGACGCGATGAACCGGTTGATCGACCGCGGTCTGCGCGCGACCTGCGTGTTCGCGGTGACCGACGTGATGGCGATCGGCGCCTTGACGGCGTTGCGGGACAAAGGCTTGTCGGTGCCGGGTGACGTATCCATGGCGGGGTTCGACGACATACCTATTGTCCGCGACCTGACGCCACCGCTCACCACGGTGGCGTTGCCGTTGGAGCAACTGGGCGAACGGGCGATGGAACTCGCACTGCGGGAGAACTCCGGGCGGCGTAGCCGAATCCTGCGGATGGCCGGTGAGGTCGTCATCCGCGAGAGCACAGGAAGGGTGCCGTCGTGACGTTGGCCGGCCTGACCATCGACAGGGTCGAGACATTCGCCGTTCCGCTGCCGACGCTGCGCGCGTTCGGCGTAGCCGGCGGAAGCATCGCCGTCGTGGGCAAACCGAGCATCCGCATCCTGGTGAAGGTCACAGCCGGGGACCACTTCGGCTGGGGCGAGGCGACTCCGATCCCCGCGTGGACCTACGAGACCCGCGAGTCGATCGTCAGCACAATCGACGGCTACCTGGCGCCCGCGATCATCGGCAGACCCGCCTGGGATCTCGACGGCGTCACCTCAGTATTCGACCGCGCCATCAACCGCGGCTTCAGCATCGGCGCTCCCCTGGCCAAGTGCGCAGTCGACATGGCGTTGCACGATCTGCTGGGACGCGCTTTGGGCGTGTCGCTCGGCGTGTTGTGGGGCCAGCGCCGGCTGGAGGAGATCCAGCTCGGCTGGGTGGTGTCCGGCCAAGGCCCCGACGAGGTCGCCGCAGCGGTCGCAGAGGGCCAGTCGTTGGGATATCAGGCTTTCAAGGTCAAGATCGGGTTGCACAGCGAAGCCGAGGACTTGGCCATCGTGGCCGCCGTGCGTAAGGCCGCGCCGGATGCACCGCTGTGGGTGGACGCGAACCAGGCCTACTCGGTCGCGGAGGCCGTACGCATCTCGAAGGCGTTGGACGGTTTAGGCGTCACGGCCTTCGAACAGCCTTTGCCCGCCAACGATGTCGCCGGGTTGCAGCGGTTGCGCGACTTGTCCGCGGTGCCTGTCGCCCTGGATGAAAGCCTGCGCCACCCCACCGACATGGCGACGTTCGTCCGGTTGGGCGCCGTCGACGTGGCGATCGCCAAGGTCCAGCGCAGCGGCGGCCTCACGTTGTCACGCCGCTTGTGCCAGCTCGCCGAGGACAGCGGAGTCCGCCTGATGGGCTCCGGCCTGACCGACTCCGATCTCGGCCTGGCCGCTTCCTTGCACCTGTTCTCCGCATTCGGCATTTCCACGCCAGTCGATCTCAACGGGCGTCAGTTCATCGACTCCGTTTACGCCACTGGGAACACGGTCAAGGTGGCCAATGGCGCCGCCGCAGTGCCCACGGGGCCAGGACTCGGCGTCGAGGTCGACGAGGATCTCGTGCGGTCACTGGCGACATGAGATGTGCGCCTCGGCGACGACGTCGGCTCCGTCGGTCCGCACGCACAGGTTCGATCGTGACGGTCGGGTCGAGGTAGCCAGGGATGTCGAAGCTCTTCACGTTGGGGTAGCACGCCTGCGCCGAGCGGTCAGCTCTTCACCACGGTCTTGTTCCAAGCCGTGTAGCCGGCGAGTTCGGCTTCCTCGATGGAGGGGAATGTCAACTCGCCCTTCACGCGGTTGTAGTACGGCGAGTCCGGGGTGTGGTAGCGCATGGACTTCTTGGACGCCTTGACGATCAGGGGCTCGCCTGCTTCGGGTTCTTCAACGATCTCTTGCTCGGCAACCGGTGGTTCTTGTGTCCCCAATGCCACATTGGGGACGTTGGATGCCCCCAATGTGGCATTGGGGGCATTGGGGGCATCGCCGGCCGTTGGTTTGAGCCGGAGGGCGAGGGTGGTGATCGCGGCGCCGGTGAGGAAGGACACCAGGCACAGCAGGAAGATCTGACCAGCTAGCCACGCCACGTTGCGTTCACTCCTTGGTTTTTGTCTGATCGACCACGGTTGTGTCACCGAAGAGGCGTTTCATCAGGGCCACGATCGCTTTGCGCCGGTTGTCGTCCGGCACGACACCGGCGATCGTGACCTTGCGGGCCTCGATGGTGACGGTCATGTCCTCGGGCTGTTGAGTGATCAACGCGACCAGGGCCTCGGCGGCCTTGGTCTTGATCGGGAAGTCGGTGCCGCGCTGGGTTTTCGTCTCGTCGACGAGTGCGCGGCCATGGGTGTGCTGCGTCAGTTTCCGGATGAACTGCTCGCGCCAGGACTGCTGCTCTGTCGTCCCTGTGACAACGACTTCGCCGGTGCGGAACACCATGCTCATCGACGTGAGTTCAGGGTCCACAACGGACACGCTGCGGACACCGGTCGCGGCTTCCAGCCGGCTCTCGGTCGCGGTGATCTGCTCGACCGGAATCCCGCTGACCACAACGTCCCGGCCGCTGACCACGAGCTCGGCGCCCGGCAGCACCTTGTGTGCCTCGGCCTGCACCTGCCGCTCGATGCTCCCGGCCTGCAGCGTCAGCCCCACCACGGTGATCAACGCAGGCACCAGCACCGCGGCCCAGAACCACCAGCGGGGAAACCTCGACATGGCCGCACTTCCTACCGCCTGGCTACCGCCACAGCCAGCCCATCGCAGCCCAACACGGCCAAGTTCACCCGATCCAGTGGCATTGACGGGTTTGCCGCGCGCTCCTACGCTGACCTTGCCGCCGCAATGTAAACGTTTACAATAAGGTGGTCACCTTGAGATTCTCAAGTTCGAGAAGGGCGTGGCTCGCCGCTGCCGCCGTGCTGGGGTTGCTCACCGCCGGTGGGGAGCCGGTTCTGGCTGTTCAGGCCGTTTTCAACGTCAAGAGCTACGGGGCGACGGGCAACGGCTCGAGCAATGACACGTCCGCCATCAACAACGCGATCACCGCCGCGAACTCGGCGGGCGGCGGGATCGTCCAGTTCCCGCCGGGAACGTACCGGTCGAACAACTCGATCCACATGAAGAGCAACGTCACCATCCAGCTCGACGCCGGATCGACGATCATGGGGTCGGACGCCGACGACTACGACCCGCCCGAATCCAACCAGTGGGACGACTACCAGGACTACGGGCACAGCCACTTCCACAACGCGATGATCTGGGGCGACCGGCTGACCAACATCGCGTTCGTGGGCTCCGGCACGATCGACGGCGGCGACCATCTGATCACCGGCAACCCGGATTCCGGGCAGGCAGACAAGATCATTTCGCTGACCCGGTGCGACGGGCTGACCGTCAGCGGCATCACCCTGCGCCGCGGCGGGCACTTCGCGATGCTGATCAACGGCTGCAAAAACGTCGTCTCCGACCGGCTGCGGATCGACACCGCGAGCGACCGGGACGGCTGGAACATCATCAGCACCACCAACGTGAAGATCACCAATGCCGACATCTCCGCCAACGACGACGCGCTGGCGTTCAAGAGCGACTACGCGCTGGGTGCCAAGCTGCCCAACGGGAACGTGACCGTCGAGGACGCCAAGCTGTCCGCCGAGTGCTGCAACGCCCTGATGTTCGGCTCGGAGACCTGCGGTGACTTCACCGGGTACAACTTCAGCCGGATCACCATCAACGGATCCGACAAGTCCGGTCTCGGCCTGGTGTCGATGGACGGCGCCAAGATCTCCGACGTTCATTACCGGGACATCACGATGACCGGCGTGCGGTCGCCGATCATGCAGAAGGTCGGCACAAGACGGCGGTGTGGCAACAATCCCGGCGTCGGGTCGATCAGCAACATCACCTACACCAACATCACCGCGACCGGCGCGTCACCTTCGTTCAGCCCGACGCTGTGGGGCGAGTCCGGCGGCCGGATCAGCGATGTCACGTTCGACAACGTCAACATCCGCGTGCCGGGCGGAAACGGCACCATGTCGACGAACCCGCCGAGCAACGATCCCAGCAACTACAACCCCAACAGCATCGGCACGCGCCCGGCGTACGGCTGGTACATCCGATACGCCAACAACATCAAGTTCCTCAACAGCTCGGTTCGCTTCAGTGCAGGCGACGGCAGACCCGCGATCATCGCCAACAACGCGGGACCGCTGACGTTCGAGAACTTCGTGGCCCAGCGCGGCAGCAACAGCCCGCATGACATCGGAATCCAGTCCTCGACCGGGATCTGCGCCACGAATGTCCGCGATACCAACAACAATCCGTTGCGCTACAGCACATCGACACCGCCCCCGTGCGGTCCGTCGGCCGACTTCTCGCTGGCCGCGCAACCGCCTAGCCAATCCGTGACCGCGGGGTCCAGCGCGACCTACACAGTCCGCCCGACCGCGGTCTCCGGTTCGCCCGGCGACGTCACCCTGAGCGCGTCCGGCCAGCCTGCGGGAACCTCGGTTTCGTTCAGCCCCAACCCTGTCGCACCCGGAACGGACTCGACGATGACCGTGACAACGGCCTCAACGAGTCCAAATGGGACATCGAACATCACGGTCACTGGGACCGCCGCAGGTGTGGTCCGCAACGTGCCGGTCGAGCTCACCATCACGGGCGGCAGCGACGAACTGGTGCTGTCCGGTCTGTCGGTCGCCGACTCCGCCAACGCCGGCGACTGGTCCCTGCAGAGAAATCTCGCCGCAGGCTCGACGCAGTACGGCGACCGGGCGTTCACATTCACAGGAGTCCCCGCTGCTCTTGCTGGTTCCCAATGGATCCGTACGGCCAACGACTCCAAGTCCGCGTCGGCGAACCCGCTGGTGACATTCACCGTCAACCGCGCTGCCACGGTCTTCGTGGCGGTGGACACCCGGATCGGCAAACCGTCCTGGATGGACTCCGGCTGGACCGACACCGCGACCTCGCTGGTCAACAGCGAGGGCACCGCGCGCAGGTTCCAGGTCTATCAGAAACCGGTTCCGGCCGGAGCGGTCACGCTCGGCCCGAACGGCAGCTCCTCGAGCAGCATGTATACCGTTGTTGTCAAGTGAAACCGCAGCTCAGCCCCCTGTGAGCAAATCGTGCGCACAGGGGGTTGCGCAGTAGTGTTGGATGGCTCGGTGGCCGTAAGACTTGATGCCGACATCGTCTCTTCGTTGGTCGGACCAGACCTCGCCCGGATCGGGCGGGAACACCTCGATCAGGGCCGGGTTTTCGAACTCGGGACCGACGACGGCGGGGTGGTGGCGATCGTGCTGGACTCCGCCCGCAAGGAGTTCGACGTGTGGGTCGGTGTCGTCAACGGCGCCCTCACCGGCGAATGCGACTGCGACGAGGACGACGCCCCACTCTGCAGTCACGCCGTCGCGGTGACCCTCGCCGCCTTGGAAGACGGCATCCCGTTCACATCCGTGACAGAGCAGGACGAGGACGACGACGAGGAACGGTTCGCCGAACTCGCCGCGTCACTGACGTTCGACCAGCTGGTGGACCTGGTGGCCCGCCAGGCCGTGGCCGATCCCGACTTCGCCGACGAGCTGATGGCCCTGGCAGAACCGGAAGAGGACTAGCGACACCCGACGCGCCCGGCGAGTTTCGCCGGGCGCGTCCAGGACCACGAGTCAGAACATCACCACTGACCTGAGCACGTCACCGGTGTGCATCTTGTGGAACGCCGATTCCACGCCGTCGAGGGCGATCTCCTCGGTGACGAACGCGTCCAGGTCGAGGCGGCCCTGCTGGTAGAGGTCGACCAGCAGGGGGAAGTCGCGGGTGGGCAGGCAGTCGCCGTACCAGCTCGACTTCAGCGACCCGCCCCGGCTGAAGAAGTCGATCAGCGGCATCTCCAGCTGCATCTCCGGGGTGGGCACACCGACGAGCACGACCGTGCCGGCCAGGTCACGGGCGTAGAACGCCTGCTTCCAGGTCTCCGGGCGGCCGACCGCGTCGATCACCACGTCGGCGCCGAAACCGTCGGTCAGGTCCTGGATCGCGGTCACCACGTCGTCGACCTCACGGGCGTTCACCGCGTCTGTGGCGCCGAAACCACGGGCCCATTCGAGTTTGCGCGGGTCCATGTCCACCGCGATGATCTTCGCGGCACCGGCCAGACGGGCACCCGCGACAGCGCCGCTGCCGACCCCACCGCAGCCGATGACGGCCACGGAGTCACCACGGCCCACGTTGCCCGTGTTGATCGCGGCGCCGATACCTGCCATCACGCCACAGCCGAGCAGACCGACCGCAGCAGCGCGGGCGGACGGATCGACCTTCGTGCACTGTCCAGCGTGCACAAGCGTCTTCTCGGCGAACGCACCGATTCCCAACGCGGGCGACAACGGCGTGCCGTCCGCCAACGTCATCTTCTGCGTGGCGTTGTGCGTCTTGAAGCAGTACCAGGGACGACCACGCTTGCAGGCACGGCATTCACCGCAGACCGCGCGCCAGTTGAGCACCACGAAGTCACCCGGCTCCAGGCCGGTCACGCCCTCGCCGACCGACTCGACCACACCTGCGGCCTCGTGGCCCAGCAGGAACGGGAACTCGTCGTTGATGCCGCCCTCGCGGTAGTGCAAGTCCGTGTGGCACACACCGCAGGCCTGCACCTTCACCACGGCCTCGCCCGGGCCTGGATCGGGGACGATGATCGTCGTCACCTCGACCGGCTCACCCTTGGCGCGTGCGACGACTCCACGGACCTCAGCCACGTTGACCTCCGACTTCACCTCGTTGCGACTGCAAGAACCGAGTAGACCTTTTTCCCGATCATCTGTCGAGACCTATCCCCCGGAGGAAATCGGCGGTCACGGCGTCAGCTGGGAAGAAGGACTCGATCGACAGCTCGGCGACCGTGATGTCGGCGGGCGTGCCGAATGTCGCGACCATACTCAGGAACTTCAGTTCAGTCCCGTTGTGCATGATGCGCAACGGGACCACCACCTCGTTCTCAAGGTGTGGCTCTGGGTCAGAGCACGGATACGCAACGAGTTCCTCGTACAGATCCCGCAGTCCCTGATCGGCCGTCACCGCGATCTCCCGGCGCAGACGGCCCAGCAGATGCGCCCGCCACTCCCCCAGGTTGACGATCCGCGGCGCCAGCCCGTCGGGGTGCAGGCTCAGCCTCAGCACGTTCACCGGCGGTGTCAGCAGCTCCGGCGGGATCCCGGCGGTGAACAGGGCGATGCTGGCGTTGCTGTCGACCATGTTCCACCGGCGGTCGACCACAGCCGCCGGATACGGCTCGTGCCCGGCCAGGATCTGGCGTACCGCGGTCCGTACCGCCGTCATCTCCGGCGCGTCCATCGACGTCTCGCCGTAGACCGGCGCGAACCCGGCTGCCAGCAACAGGCGGTTACGCTCCCGCAACGGCACCTCCAGTTCCTCAGCCAAGTGCAACACCATCTCCCGGCTCGGCGCGGACCGTCCCGTCTCCACGAAACTCAGGTGCCTGGTGGAGATGTCCGCCTGGATGGAGAGGTCGAGCTGGCTGAGTCTGCGCTGCTCACGCCATTGCCGCAGCAGCTCACCCACCGGCCGCTGCTTCGCCGAAGTCATCGATGTCACGCCCTCGACGCTACGGCCCCGGGTTGATCGCAGCGATTCTGAGTTCCTGACGAAGGTCAACTGCGGTGCACCGGCTTTGTCGCGCTGGTCATTTACGCGCCGCAACGCGCCCGACATCGCCCCAGCCAGGCTGGGCGGGAGCCCACAGCGAAGTTGTCGGTTGCGTGGGGCGGGGTGGAAATGACCGGCTTTGGCGACAAAGCCCGTCCGAGCGGAGCGAGGACCATCAATACTGTCGGAGGTCACGGCTATGGTCCGCGGCATGGACAGAGCTGAGTTGATCGAGCGGATGGCGGCCGGGTGGGAGCCGGACTTCCTGTTCTTCTGGGGGCACACGCCGGCGCCTGGGCAGACAGTCGGCAGGTGGGTGCTCAGCCAGTGGCTGATGCGGGATTTCACCGTCGACGGGCAGGTCTACCGGAGTGCTGAGCACTTCATGATGGCCGAGAAGGCCCGGTTGTTCAGTGATGACGAGATGCGGGAGCGCATCCTGGACAGCGCGACTCCGGCGGACGCCAAGAAACTGGGCCGTGCTGTGCGGGGCTTTGATCAGGGCATCTGGGAAAAGCAGCGGTACGACATCGTGGTGCGTGGGAATGTCGCGAAGTTCGGCCAAGTCGGGGAGTACCGGGCGTTTCTGCTCGCGACCGGGGAGAAAGTGCTGGTCGAGGCGGCGCCGAGGGATGTCATCTGGGGCATCGGGCTGGGTAAGGACAACCCGCGAGCACTGGATCCGGCTCGGTGGCGGGGCCGGAACCTGCTGGGATTCGCCCTGATGGATGCTCGGGCTGCGTTGGCGCAGAACAAGGCCTAGCTTGGTCCTATGGCGCTAGCGCATCCTTCCAGGCAGCCCGAGCCGGGCCGGGCAGAGCTTTCGATCAACCCGCTCTACACCCGGGTTCCCATGCATATCCCGAAAAACGAGCTGCCCGCCCGCGGCCTGGACCCGGATCTGGCGTATCAGCTGGTGCATGACGAGCTGATGCTGGACGGCAACGCGCGGCTGAACCTGGCCACGTTCGTGACCACGTGGATGGAGCCGACGGCCGACAAGCTGATGGCCGAGTGCTTCGACAAGAACATGATCGACAAGGACGAGTATCCGCGCACGGCCGAGCTGGAGGCCCGGTGTGTGCGGATGCTCGCCGGGTTGTGGAACGCGCCGAGCGTCGCCGAGGCGCCGGGGTGTTCCACAACCGGGTCGAGCGAGGCCTGCATGCTGGCCGGGCTCGCGCTCAAACGCCGCTGGCAGCACAAGGGCGGCACTGGCAAGCCGAACATGGTGATGGGCATCAATGTCCAGATCTGCTGGGAGAAGTTCGCGAACTACTGGGATGTCGAGGCCAGGCTGGTGCCGATGGAGGGTGACCGGTTCCACCTGTCGCCCGAGGAGGCCGTCGCGCTGTGCGACGAGAACACCATCGGGGTCGTCGCCATCCTGGGGTCCACATTCGACGGTTCCTACGAGCCGGTCGAACAGATCTGCGCGGCTTTGGACGAGTTGCAGCAGCGCACCGGCCTGGACATTCCGGTGCATGTGGACGGTGCGTCCGGCGCGATGATCGCGCCCTTCTGCGATCCCGGGCTGCGGTGGGATTTCCGGCTGGCCCGGGTCGCCTCGATCAACACCTCCGGGCACAAGTACGGACTGGTGTACCCGGGTGTCGGCTGGGTGGTCTGGCGGGACGCGGCCGCGCTGCCCGAGGACCTGGTCTTCCGGGTGAACTACCTCGGCGGGGACATGCCGACGTTCGCGCTGAACTTCTCCCGGCCGGGATCGCAGGTCGTGACGCAGTACTACAACTTCCTCCGGCTGGGCTTCGACGGCTACCGGCGCGTCCAGCAGTCCTGCCGGGACGTGGCCACGACGCTGTCCGGGCAGATCGCCGAGCTGGGCCCGTTCCAGCTGCTCACCAAGGGTGCGCAACTGCCGGTGTTCGCCTTCACCGTGGCCGGTGACCAGCCGTTCTCGGTGTTCGACGTGTCCACGGCCCTGCGCACGCAGGGCTGGCTCGTGCCGGCGTACACGTTCCCGGCCAACCGGACCGACCTGGCGGTCCTGCGGATCGTGGTGCGCAACGGCTTCAGCCTCGATCTGGCCGAGGCCCTGGTCGCCGACCTGAAACGGCTCCTGCCCACGCTGAGGGGCCAGCAACGCCCGGGTGCCGCGTCCTTCGCTCACGGCGCGTGAACGGGCAAGATGGACATATGACTTCCCTGCGGACCCTGCTGCTGGTCCTGGTCGCGATGATCGGCGCTGTGATGATCGGCACGGCTGCCCCGGCGGCGGCACATGTCCGGCTCCTGGCCAGCAACCCGGAAGCAGGCCAGGCCATGGCCACCCCGCCACAGTCGATCCAGCTGACGTTCGACGAGTCACTGCGCAACCCGCCTGCGATCACAGTGACCGACCCGAACGGCACGCAGTGGGCGATGGGCAAGCCGACGTTGGACCTGAAGACCGTGACCGTCCCCACCGACGCCAAGCAAGGTCCCGCAGGCAAGTACACGATCAACTACCGGGTCACCGGCCAGGACAACCACCTGATCGTCGGTGACGTCCAGTTCGACATCACCGCGGCGTTTGGCCAGCCTGGTGCCGCGCCCGAGGGAAACGCGGCGCCGCAACAACAGCCGCAGACAGCGGTGAACCACGAGGGGCACGCCCAAGGGTCCACTCCGGATGGAAGCGGGATTCCCACGTGGGTGGCCATTCTCGGCACGATCGTGGTGCTCGGCAGCGGCGCGGCGTTGATCATCGGGATCCGCCGCAGGCGATAAGCCCGCCTTATGACAGTCGTTGATATGGCGTGCCACACATAGGTACATACACTCGAAGTCCCTGCACAACCCCTGCAACGCAAGGAGATTTCGAGTGTCCCTGCGTAAGTTCAGTGCTGCGCTGGTCGCAGCGGCGTCCGTCACGCTCGCCATGACGGCGACCGCCGCGCCGGCGTCAGCAGACACATCCGTCCTCGCCAGGACGGTGTACTACAGCGCCTCTGCCTACTCCAGCGAGGCGGACCAAGCCGCCCAGATCTGGAGTTCCCGGGCGCCCAATGTCCGGATGGTCCGTGGCGGCAACGCGACGATCCGGATCTACGGCACCACGGGTGGCGGGTCACGCGCGTACCCGTGCGGGCTCGGCTGCGCCACGATCTACATCGACTCGCGCGACGTCGCCGCCGGGCATTCGTCCCTGCGGATCGTGGCCCACGAAATCGGGCACGGGCTCGGCCTGCCTGACAACTACAACGGCATCTGCTCGTACCTGATGTCCGGAGGCAGCGCCGGAACATCGTGCCGCAACCCGAATCCGAACGCCCAAGAGGCAGCTCGGGTGAACTCCTTGTTCGCTCGCCGTGGCACCGCCAATGGCACGGTCGGTTCTGACGTATACGACACCGCAAACCGCTAAGAGCTAACAAGTTCCTTCGAGCTGAGCAGCGCGTGCAGCTCACGCGCGGCCTGTCGGCCGGCACGGTTTGCGCCCACTGTGCTGGCCGACGGTCCGTATCCGACGAGGTGCAGCCGTGGCTCGGCCACGACTCTCGTGCCGTCCATCACGATCCCGCCGCCCGGCGCACGCAGTCCCAGCGGCGCAAGGTGATCCAGTGCCGCACGGAACCCGGTCGCCCACAGGATGACGTCCGCTTTCAGTTCTGTCCCGTCCGCCCAGCGGACGCCGTCCGGCGTGACCTCCTTGAAGATCGGCCGCCAGGGCAAGGCTTCCAGCTCAGCGCGTGCCCCTGGCGGCACCCACAGCCCGGTGGCGCTGACGACGCTCTCCGGCGGCAGTCCGGCCCGGACGCGACGGTCCACCTTCGCGACGACCTCCCGGCCGATGTTCTCGCTCCACTCGACGTCCCGGATCACCGGTGGCCTGCGCGTGACCCAGGTGACGTCGGCGAGGGCCGCCAGCTCCAGCAGGAGTCCCGTCGCCGACGATCCCGCGCCGACAACGATGACACGTCGGCCGCGTAGCTCCTCGACATCCCGGAAGTCCGCTGTGTGCAGGTGCCTGCCCTGGAAACTGCCCATCCCGGGGTAGTACGGCCAGAACGGCCGCGTCCACGTCCCTGTGGCGTTGACGAGCGCACGCGTTGACCAGTCACCGGCATCAGTGGCCACCACGAACCTGTCGCTGGGCCCTTCGCTCACAGAGACAACGTTGACCGGCCGTTGGATGTGCAGGCCGTACTGCCGCTCGTATGCGCCGAAGTACTCGGTGACGACCTCGGAGGCGGGCCGATCGGCGTCCTCGTCGATCGGCGGGAACCCGGGCAGCGGGTAGATCCCGTTGACTTTGCCCAGCCGCAGTGACGGCCAGCGATGACGCCAGGCGCCGCCAGGGCCTTCGGCGGCGTCGAGCAGGACGTAGTCGTCCATGCCGTAGTACTGCAGGTAGTACGCACTGGACAGGCCCGCCTGGCCAGCACCGATCACCACCACGTCGGTTTCCCGCATATCGGGGAGAACACGTGGTGGGCACGCGGTGATTCCGGCTCGCGGTGAGGGTTGCGTCACGCACCGAACGTGGGTTTCAAGAGCGAGGGCAGCCTGAAAACCACGTTCGGCACGCCATTTGCCGCGAGTCGTTAGTTCAATTTATCGGGGACAGGTCTTCCAGTGGAAATGATAGGTCGTCTTAATGCTTCCGTCGGTCGAGTCCATCGCCATGAAACTCGTCGTCTTCTTCGGGTCCGAGGTACCCACACCGACCCGCAATTCGGTGTTGATATTGAAATTGCGTAGTTCACCACAGGGGTGGTAAACCAGTGCCGAAATATCGGTGGTATCGGTTGTCTGCCAGTTGTCCTCGAGCGGACCATTGAACGGATGGTTCACAAAAGCAGTAGGCGACTGCCCCTGGAAGTAGTAGTTCGCGCGCTCAAGCCCGTTCGCACCCCGGGCCAGGCTGGCGAAACCGCGGTAATCCGCCTGTGCGATCGCATAGGTGAAGCCTGATGGAACGTGCACCTTCAGGCTGATCTGGCAGTTCTTACGGAAGTCGGTCGGCTGGGAACCGAGACCGACCTGAGCGAGGAACTCGCTGTAAGTCACGGTGAATGCTTCGTTGTCCGCCGAGACCGCCACTGCGGCGGAACCCGGCCGGCACCCCGAACCATTGATCGTGGCCACATCGATAATAATCTTGTCAGGTGGCGGTGTGGATGGCCAACTGGCAACGGAAACAGGCTGTCCGACGATCGATAAAGCGACACCGACAGCAGCCACCATATGAAGCATAAGGTACCTCCAAATGCGCCACACACGACTCGCGGCGGTGACCAACCGTATCGCGACTATCACAGTTCAAAACCCGCTGAACGGAGTAAGACATCAACCATGATCGCCGGGAAAACTGGGAACGGATGATGGGACGGCTGCAGGTATTTGATTATCCTACGAATTTCCGCGACACCCTCAGCGGGGCCGGCCCATCCGCACGGTGTCGCGGCCTTCCCGCTTGGCGACAAGCAGGGCGGCGTCCGCCTCCAGGACGAGGTCCGGCAATGCCGGCTCCATTCCACGGGCTGGGACATAAAGCGCCACGCCTATCGACACGCTCAGTCCCGTCAGCGTCGTGCGGGTACCCCGATCGACGTCCGGAACACCCACTTGCAGTGCCTTCACGCCGTCCAGAACACGCTCAGCGACGGCCATGGCGCGGTCACGGTTCGTAGTAGGCAGCAGGACAAGGAACTCGTCACCACCGTGGCCCCCGTACCGGCCGACCACGTCGTTCTCACGACAGCAGTCCCGCAGCACTTCGGCGACGGCGTGCAGCACCATGTCGCCGGCAACGTGCCCGTAACGGTCGTTGATCTCCTTGAAGTGGTCAAGATCCAGCAGCAGCAAGGCAAGCGGCTGACGGCGGTCGTATGCGCGTTGCAAGGTTTCCGGCGCGTACGTGTCCCAGCCCCAACGGTCCAGCAGCCCGGTGAGCCGGTCCACCGCCCAGTACCCGATCGGCTGACCGCATGTGCCACAACGGGTTCCCTCGATCTGGTCCCGGCTGGAACGGTCCAGACCCGCGGGTTGCAGGCCGCTGTTCTTGCGGCTGGGCAACGGGATCAGCGGTGCCTTCTCCCCGGACATGCTCCATGCGCTTGGCGCGGTGGTCATTTCGTACCCCCAGTTATCGGTACGTAGTCGTGGTCGTAGCCAAAGGCACGCGGTCCGGTCAGCCGCAGTCCCTCCGGAGTCGTCCATCGGCTGTCACATGGGACGCCCAGGACAGCGACCCGGTTCCCGTAACGCATCCCCTCGGTGGTGACCGGCTCCCCAGTTTCGTTGTCCAGCACGCAGATCAGGTCCGGAGTGCTGGTCACGACCTCGCCGTCGCGTTCGGCGAGCAGGTGTTCGTTCTGAAACGACAACCGCATCCGCACGCCGCGGTACGCGCCGATGCCCTCGATTCTGGCTTGCCCACGAGCGAAACCGCCGGTGGTGGCCCGATCCACGTCCGTGACCTTGCCTGTGATCAGCAGCCGGCCGTCGAGCAGGGCGGCCGCACTGGCGACCGGCTCGTCGGCCAGGCGGACTGTGCGGCCGAGTTTGCGAGCCAGGCTCAACGTCCCGTCGACAAGGCCGTCCCGCAGTTGCTTGCCTATAAGAACAGTGTCGGCCGTGACGACCGAGCAGCCTGCCTCGGTGCAGACCGCTCGGGCGAAGCGTTCGGCGTACTGGTTGGTGACCGTGTCGAGCACCATGGTGTTGCCCTTGTCGTCGACGATGACCATGGGCGTGCAGCTCACGCCGATCAGCGTCGGCAGCACCATGTGCGCCTCCGGGAATGCCCTGCCCATGGCGTCGCCGTCGACCAGTGGCAGTCCTGTCTCGGCAGCCGCGGCGATCGGGATCACCGAGTTGACGCCGCCGATCTCGATGGGCACCAGGTGTGTCGCCCTGGTGCCCATCACTCGTTCAAGCGCGCGCAGCGCGGTGACCGCCTCGCGGCCGGAGGGGAGTTTCTCGGTGCCGACAGTCGGGGCGCCCATCGACGAGATCGGCACGACAACCGCGTCCGGCGGGACATCGGCGATGTTCACGACCGGCACCGGGCCGTGCTTCTCGACCGCCGCCTCGGCCAGCAGCTTTCCCACGTACGGGTCCCCACCGCCGCCGGTCCCGAGAATCGCGGCACCCCGGGCGATATCGTCCACATCGGACAACCGGACCTCACGCATCGGCCGCCCCCAGCCGAACGACATCCAGCTGGCCGACCGCCTTCACCCGGACCCGCACCGCGCCCCCTGGCACGTAGGCGAGCGGCACTTCCTCGACCTCGACCACCCGGACAGTGTCCGGGCGGGCGCCTGCCGCTTCGGCCCGCTCGACAGCCTCTTGTTTTACCTCTTCGAGTACCCGTTCGCGACGGCCTGAACCGATCCGCGCGACCCGGTCCACCTCGCCGCCGACCTCGGCGATCGCCGCGCCGACGGCGTTGGCCACCGCATAGTTCTCCGGCCGGCGGATGTCGTCCAGACCAGGCAGAACGTCGGGGACGAGCACGCTGCCGCCGCCGACCACGACCACCGGGAGCGGCTCGGACGAGGTGCGCATACGGTCCACTGCCTCGCCGATCCGCTCCCCCACCGCCGCCAGCACGCCCGCGACCTGGCTCTGGTCGAGATCCACCACCAGCTCCGGGCTGCCCAGATCGATCAGCCCGGCGGCTACCGCGAGGTCGGTGAGCGTCAGATCGGTCCCGCCGAAAACAAGTGCTCGTTCGGTCAGCTCGTAGCCGACGCTGTCCGGGCCGAACTCGCTGCCGCGTACGAGACTTCCACCGCCGATGCCCAGCGACAGCAGATCGGGCATCCGGAAGTTCGTGCGTACGAAGCCCAGTTCGGTGACCGCCCCGGCCTCACGCGGGAATCCGCCGGTGACAACGCCGATGTCAGCAGTGGTCCCGCCGACGTCGACCACCGCGCAGTCGCCGAGACCGGCCAGGAACGCCGCCCCGCGCATGGAGTTCGTCGGACCGGAGGCGAAGGTCGCGACCGGGAACCGGCGGGCGTATTCGAGGTCCATCACGGTGCCGTCGTTCTGGCTGAGCAGCAGCGGAGCCGTGATCCCCGCGCCGGTGAGCGCCGCGGTGAGCGCGTCAGCGATCTGGGCGGCCAGGTCGGTCAGCGAGGCGTTCAGGACGGTGGCGTTCTCCCGTTCCAGCAGGCCGATCCGGCCGAACTCGTGCGAGCACGAGATCTGCAGGCCGGGCACCTCCGCTCGCAGGATCTCCGCCGCGCGCAGCTCCATCTCGCTGTTGACCGGGGCGAACACCGACGAGATCGCGACCGAGCGCAGGCCCCGCTCGGCGACGTCGGCCGCGACACGTTTGATCTCGTCCGGGTCCATCGCGGCCAGCTCGGTGCCGTCGTACTCGTAGCCGCCATGCACCAGATAATGCTCTGTGCCAATGGTTTTGCGCAGATCCCACGGCCAGCCGGACAACGGCGGCAGCGCTCCGGTCGCGGGCAGCGCCAGGCGGACCACGGCGGTGGGCGTCAGGCCCCGGCGCTGGACGATCGCGTTGGTGAAGTGCGTGGTGCCGATCATGACCGCGGTCAGGTCGCCGATACGTCGCAGCACACCGGAAGCGGCCGCCGCGGCGAGCAGGTCCGTCACCGCCCAGGCGACACCGTCGGTGACATCCGGCGTTGTGGGCGTTTTCACCGAGGCCAGGAGTTGATTGTCACCGGAAAGCAGGACGGCGTCGGTGTTGGTGCCGCCTACGTCGATACCGATTCGCACGCCTGCTCCTTTCCTTCCTCGACCGGCACGTCGCGAAGGCCCTTGACCAGGCCCAGCTTTCCGGCGATCAGGTACAGGATTCCGGCCAGCAGCAAGGAGTTCAGCGATCCGATGCCCAGCGCGGCCTTGTCGCTCCACCAGCCGAACACCGCCGAACCCGCCCAGATGACCAGCGTCACCGGCACGATCGTCGGCTCGGTGGCAGGCAGTTCACCACGCGTCCGCGACTCGTCCAGCTGTCCCCGCCACTTGCGGACCAGGTAGTACTCCGCGACCAAGATCCCTGCGATCGACGGCAGCGCGACCCCGAGAAGCATCAGGAAGTCGGTGAACCGTTCGAGAATGCCCACCGCGGACAACGCGGTTCCGGCGACACCGATCGCCAGCGTGGCCCAGACGCGGTTGACCTTGATCCCGGTCAGCGTCGCGATCGAGTTCACGATGCCGAGCGAGGAGCTGTACAGGTTCCAGTCGTTGATCTTCACGACCGCGGCGACGAGCGTGATCACGCCGACCACTCCGACAGTGGTGGTCAGGATCGAGACGGCGTCCGCGCCTTTGACCGCGTAGGCGAGCAGGACACCGATCAGGCCCATCACATACTGCCCCAACGTGATCGAGACGACGCTCTGCTTGATCACGTCCCGTGCCGAGCGGTTGAACCTGGTCATGTCGGGCATGATCACGGCGCCGGCCATGTAGGAGCCGGCCACGAGCGTCGCCCCGGCCGCGATCGTCATCGGCTCGCCGAGCGGGCCGGACGAGAACAGCTCACCCAGGTCGACCTTGGCGAACTCCGTGATCACCGAGTAGGCGATGACGATCTGGAAAGCAGGCACCGCGACGAACGCGATCCACCGCATGGACCGGAATCCGTACATCACCAGCACGGTGATCGCGCACCCGGTCAGCACCGACCACAGCCACGTCGGCAGTTGCGGCACCAGCGAGTTCATCCCCAGCGCGAACACGCCGTTCTGGATGCCGAACCAGCCGATCAGGCTGATCGAGATGATCAGGCCGAGCAGCGCCGAGCCGTAACGGCCGAAACCGGCCCAGCGCGCCAAGACCGAAGTGGACAGTCCTTCCCGGACTCCTGCGATCCCCACGAACACCGCCACCAGCTCAAGCACCACCGAGCCGAGCGTCAGGGCCCAGAACGCGCCCCAGAACGACAGCCCGAGGCCCAGCGCCACCCCGGTGGAGAACGTGATCAGGTCCGAGAGCTGGCCGAACTGCTGTAACGCCACCGACCACCAGCCGTAGCGGGCTTCGGCCGGAACCCGGCGCAGGGCGTAGTCGTCGGCTTGGGGAGTCACCGGTTTTCCTCTCGGGTGGTCGCGACGACCTTGGTCTTGGCGGTCATCCAGCCGACTCGCGGCGGCCCGCAGGCCCGGACCCGCATGACAACGGTCGGCTCGGACAGATAAGCAAGTGGTTGTTCGTCCACGGACACGACCGTGACCCGTTGCGGGTCCGCGCCCGCACGCATCGCGGAAGCCCTTGCGGCTTCCCGGACCGCGGAACGGATCTCCGCCAGCCGTGGGCTGTTCAGCGGCACGATCCGGCGCGCCTCGCCACCCACCGGCGCGGCCGCGGCGCCGACCGCGGCGGCGGCCTCGGCGCCGGACGGGCAGGTGACCGCGAGCGTCCCGGCCAAATTGTGCCGCAACGACTGCGCGAAGTCCCGCGCACCGGGTCCGACCAGCACCAACGGCAGGTCACCGGGAGCGTCCTTGGCCCGGTCGATGCCGTCCTCGATCTCACCGAAGATCGGGACCAGCGCGGGCACGCTCAGACCCGTTGCCACACCGGCCACCTTGGTGTGCCCGACGGTCATCCTCGGCACACCGTCAGTCAGGGCGCACACCGCCCGGAGAGTTCCGTCCACATTGGTCATACCGACGAGTGCGTCCCGATGTCCGGCCAGTACCGAAGCCCCGATCGCGGTGGTCGTGTCGGTCGCGCCAAGCAGCGACAACGGGTGCGTGACCGCATTGTCGAGCGTGGCGATGGTGCCGTCGCCGCGGGCCAGGAAAACTTCGGCGTACCCCATTCCGCGCCGGCTCACCGCGGCCAGCAGCTTGGTCGCTTCCTCAGCGGTCGGCGACGTCAAGGCCGCTTGCAGTACGGTCGCGTTCTCCCGCTCGATCAGGCCGATGCCGCCGAACTCGTGCGACAGCAGGATCGCGGTGGCCGGGCCCAGCTCTTCCCGCAGCACATCCGCGGCCGCGAGCTCGTGCCGCGGGGTGACTGACGAGAACACGCCGGTGATCGCGACCGCGCCGACCGTGCCGGAGATCCGCCGGGCAAACGCCAGAAGTCCTTCGATGTCAAGCGGTTCGTAGTCGCTGCCGTCCAGCATCGCCCCACCGGACAGGCAGGTGGACGCGACAGCGACCCGCTCACGCAAATCCTGCGGCCACAACGCCAGCGGCGGAATGGACGTGGTCGCGGCACCAAGACGGACCGCGGCCACCCGGGCGAGCCGGCCCGGCCACCCGCGCCAGGAACCCGTCTCGGCCGCCAGATCGTCGAGCACACTCAGATCCGTGACCGCGAAGATCACATGCTCGATCATGGCCGGCGTGATGCCGTGCGGTACGGCCGCCGCGAGCACCGCGTCGAGAAACTCGCCGAGCTTGTCGATCTCACGCTCAAGCGCCACGACCAACCGGCCATCAGGATCGAGAACCGCCGCGGACGCCCGATTTCCGGGAAGGGCGACACCAAGCCTGTATCCCGTCATCACGCGCCCAACGGGTGGTAGTCGAGATCAAGGCCGAACGCTCTCGGTCCCACCAGCTCCAGCCCGGCCGGTTGACGCCACACATCCGGGCACGGCATCGCCAGCACGACCACACGTTGCCCGTAGCGCAACGAGTCCGTGGTGACCGGGTTGCCGCTGTAGACGTCGAACAACGTGATGATGTCCGGTGTCGTGGCGCGGACTTCGCCGTCCTCGAGAATCGCCAGGTACTCGTGCCCGACTTCCACTCGCAGACAACGGCCGCTGTCGTTGTTGATGCCGTCCAGCAACGCGGTGCTCCGCAGGTTCGCGGCAAAAGTCGAGGCAGCCCTGACCTCGACCGGCGACACCATGCTGACTTTGCCCTCCATCAGGCACATGCCGCCGAACTCCGCCGCGATCCCGCGTACCGCGGCCGAAGTCGGCGCACCGGCGTACTCGGCGAGCACCTTGCCGATCCGCAACGCCCGGCTCACCGAGCCTGAAACCACGCTCTGCCTGGCCTGTTCGACCGTCATCACGTACTCGGCGCTCACGCCGACGTCACCGAACGCCGTCACCGCACTACGCGCGAGACGCTCCAGCCACTCCCCGGTATCGGCCTGCACAAGGACAACATGATCATGGTCGTCGGCGAGCACCGACGGGCCGGGGTGCACTCCGGCGACCTGCATGGCCACCTGCTCGATCCCCGGGAACGCCCGGCCCATCCCGTCGGCGTCGGCCAAGGGCAGGTCAGCGTAGGCGGCGAGCGCGACGGACGCCGGGCCGTTGCTGCCGCCGATCTCCGTGCACATCATCGCCACGACCTCGGCACCGAAATGCGCCTCGACCTGACGGCGGATCGCGACGCTTTCCCGGCCGGTGCCGATCCGCTCGGTCCAGACAGCCGGCGAACCGAGATAGGCGCACGGCATGACTAGGCCATCCGGCGGAAGGTCCATCAAGCCGATGATCTCCACCGGCCCCACGGTGTCGAGTGCGACCTGCGCCAACGGTACGGTCGCGGCTGCGTAACCGCCTCCGCCGGCGGCGAGCACGTCACAGCCATGGGCGAACTCGGCCAGGCAACCCCCGTTAAGTCGCACGAGTGAATGGTAGTAAGACAGCCACTCTGAGTATTTGTCCTTGCCCAATAGAATCCAAGCCCCGGCTATCCCCGCCGCACAGTCCGTCCAGTCCGAGGAGAGTCGTGAGCCACGTTCCGCTGCGAGACCTGCTCGCCGGGCCCGATCTGAACACGCTCACCGTGCTGACGTCCTCGCCGCATCGCACAGTCAGCTCCATCCGGGTCGTCGACAAGCTGACAGACCTGCGATCGGTGCCCCGCGACAGTTTCGTGGTGGTGCTGGCGTCGGCCTCCACCCAGGCCCGCGGGCACCTGTTCGACATCGCCATGCGGGACGCGACAGCCAGCGGCGTCGGCGCGATCGTGCTGAACGGCATCGACGCGACTGCGGTGGAATCCACGGCGGTCCGGATCGCGAATCGTCACGCCGTGTCGTTGTTGCTGGCTCCGGTGCGCCTGGAGCCGACCCGGTTGATCGTCGCGGTGTCGCAGGCCCTGGCAGGCGACGCGACAGCCGCGTTGGCCAGGATCGACGCGGCCCGCCGGTTGATCACCGCGGCCGAAATGCGTAGCCACGACCGCAAAGCCGCGATCCTGCTCGCCGCCTCGGACGCGTTGGGCGCACCCGTGATGGCCCGCCAGCCCGCGCACGGCGAGCCCGCGGCGCCCGTCCTGGTCGACGGCTCGGTCGATACTTTCGTCACCGCGGAGGTTTTTCCCGACGCACGCGGCTCCTGGGTGGTGGCCGCCCGAATCGTGACCACCCTGACCGCGGACGCATACGCCCGGGTGATCGCAGACGAGCGCCGCACCGAACTGGCGCCGCTTGCCGACCGGGGCCGGCTGCTCGGCGAACTGTTGCTGGCCCCCGACTCCGAGCGAGTCCAGCTCGTCTCGCACGCCCGGACAGTCGGCCTGCCGGTGGACGGCTGGCACCAGGTGCTCCGCTTCGAACTTTCGTCCTCTTTGGACTCCGCCAGCACAGTAAGCGCAGATCAGGTCGACGCCATCAGCGTATCGATGCTGCACGCGGTGCGCGCCGAGACAGACGCCAAGTGGCACAGCACCCGAATCGGCGGCGAGCCCCTTCTGGTACACAGCGTCGACGCCGACCCAGGCCCCTCCTCCGCCCGCACCGCCCAATTCGCAGCGACAACCGCACTCGCCGCCGCCCGCAAACGCTTCCCCGGAATCGTTGTCCGATGCGGAATCGGAGCCGTGCACCGTCAGGCAGAAGGCCTGCGAACATCCGCGACCGACGCCAAGGCCGCCCTCGCAGTAACCCGCCAGGCCCGCCCACAACGCGACATCGTGGCCATCGACGCCTTGGGCCTCAACCGAATGCTCGTCGAATGGTATGCCTCCGACAACACCCGTGCCTCGGTCGACGACCTGCTCGCCCCCCTCGTCGAACTCGGCCCAGCAGCAGCCGAAGAGGCCATCAGAACCCTGCAGGCCTACCTGGACCACCAGAACTCCCCCGCCCGCGCCGCCGAAGTCCTGCGCGTCCACCGCCAAACCGTCCACTACCGCCTCAACAAGATCACCAAACAGCTCGGCGTCGACCTCGCCGACCCAGAACAGCGCCTCGCCCTGCAACTGGCCTGCCGCGCCTGGCTCATGCGCTAAAGGCCTCAGTCACGCCGGAAAGCCGGGGGATTCTCCGGCGTGACCGAGATAAGCGCCCCTCCCACCGGATGCAGAAGCGGTGCCGACCCCACGACGACACCCACACCACGGAAGTTGAGCGTGCCTTCCAGGTAACGCCGGTGAACCGTATCGAGAGGGCCTTTCATTTGCCTTTCATCGGCGCGACCACCGCGAAAGCCTGCTTCTGACCTGGCACGCAGCCGAATTGCCGGTGCATCTCGATGGCTTGGCCGACGGTCTCCCGTGCGTCCCGCAACCGGCCCTGGCCGAGCAAGACCTGAGCCAGCGCGGTCAGTGCTTTCGCCTCATACAGCCGCATTCCCCGGCGCCGGGCCAGGTCGACGGCTTCGGCCGCCGGCTCCACAGTGCCGCTGCACACCGCAATTCCCGCCAGGGCTTCGACCTCGACGAAGGGGTTCTTCCCTTGGGCAATCCGATAGCTGTGCCGAAAGTGCTCCAGCGCCAGCGCGGCCTGACCGGTGGCAAGGTGGATCCGGCCGATCGTGACACTCGAAGTGGCCTCGTGCCTCGGATAGCCGCGCTTCTTGGCACTTTCATGACCTGCGGTCGCGTACTGCAGTGCCGGCTCCAGCTCGCCCTTCTCGATGTACACACCGGCAAGGCCGATGCGACACTCGTCGACTGCGACAAGCGGCGCCATCGCGGACGTGAGCACCGACTGGAAATGGACTATGGCCTCGTCGTACTCGCCGGCTTCCCGCAACGCCCGACCGAGGTCGATGTGGATCACCATTCTCGACATCATCGGCGCGGTGTCCGGGAGCTGTTGTATCGCCGCCCGCAACGACCGGACCGTCTCGGCGATCCTGCCCATGTCAACGTAGGCATTGCCCAGGATGTGCAAGGCGGCCAGCCTGCGCCCCTCGCCCTGCTCGGCGCCGTTCTCGACGAGTTCGAGGCCTTCCTCGGCGGCACTTGCGGACTCAAGTGGGAACCCCCACGCACCCAACGCCGTGGCGAGGCTGAGCAACGCCGTGGCCTGGATTCCCGTTTCGGACAGCTCGACGGCTATCCGGCGGCACTCCTTCAAGTCGGTGACCGAGCCGTCGAACCGGGCCGTGATCGCCTTCAGGGCACCGAGCGCGAGCAACATCATGGCCTCGCCCCGGCGGTCGCCTGTGGTCCGGGCACACGACAATCCCAATTCCGCCGCATGCTCCAGTTCGGCCTGATGGTACTGATGCTGCAGGTCCGGGCGAGCCGCGTCGGTCAGCTGCCAGGTGAAACGCACAGGCCCGTGCACAGCCGCGTACTCGATCACGGCCAGGTAGTTCAGCCGCTCGGTCTCCAGCCAGCTCACGGCCACGTCATCGTCCTGGAAGACAAGCGGAACGATGCCAGGCGGCGGGCCGAGCCGCGAGATATAGAGCGTAGCCACGCTTTTGGTGACAGCCGCGTGCGTGGTGTGCAGGTACCACTCGGCCAATCGCTCGAATGCCTCAGCGCTGTCGTACTCCTGGGCCCGATCGGCGGCGTAGACACGGATCAGGTCATGGAAGCGGAACCGGTCGGTGCCCGGTGATTCCAGCAGGTTGGCCGCAACCAACCGGTCCAGGATGCCGACCGCGTCCTCGATCGGACAGCCGAACAGGGCGGCGGCACCGGCGGAACTGAAGTCTGCCCCAGGAACAACCCCAAGCAGACTGAAGGCACGCTGATCGGTTTGCCACAACGCGGCGAACGAGACATCGAACGCCGCCCGGACCGCGATCCCGCTGTCGCCGCGTGTGCTGAGTTTGCCGAGCCGGTCACCTGTGCGCAGATCAGCCGCATAGTGACTGATCCGCAGTCCCGGCCGACTCGCAAGGTTGGCCGCAGCGATCCGCAACGCTAAAGGCAATCGTCCACAAAGCTCAGTCAGTTCGACCGACGCGGCCTCATCCTGTTCACAGCGCTCAGAACCAGCGATGCGGGCGACAAGATCACGGGCATGCCGAGCCGAGAGCGGCTGGAGCGAAAGCCTGTTGGCCCCATACAAAGCAGAAAGCCCGACAAGGTCGGACCTGCTGGTCACCAGGACGGCGCTGCCGGGACGTCCCGGCAGCAGTGGCGCTACCTGCTCGGCACTACCCGCGTCATCCAGTACCAGCAACACTTTCCGGCCGGCAAGCCGCGACCGCAGGAGCGTCGAACGCTCATCCACCCGGTCCGGAACCGCCGCACGATCAACCCCGGCGTTTCTGAGCGCCTCAGTCAGCAGATTCCCCGGATCACGTGCCGCACCGGCCCCATCGAGTCGCAGAAACCATTGCCCATCCGGATAATCCGCAATCAACCGATGCGCGGCGCGAACCGCCAAGGCGGACTTGCCCATCCCAGGCGGACCCGTGACCGCCACAATCGGCACCCCGTCACCCGGCCGCAACACCTCGATCACCTGGCTGAGCTCGTCGTCCCGATTGGTGAAATCCGAGACGTCGATCGGCAGCTGGCACTCGACCTGCCAACCGCTTGCCTCCTCACCAGCAAGCACCCGTTGGTGCGCCTGGCGCAACTCCTGACCAGGTTCGACTCCCAACTCGTCAACGAGGTGCTGCCGCACAGTCGCGTACGCCGCCAACGCGTCCGCCTGCCGACCACACCGATACAACGCAGTGACCAACAACGCCCAGAACCGTTCCCGCAAAGGATGTTCCGCAGTCAACACCTGCAACTGCGGCACCACGACGTCATGCCCACCCGCAGCCAAATCAAGCTCAAGCTTGCGTTCAAGAACCCGCAACCGCAGCTCAGTCAGCCGCGAAACCTCATGACGCTGCAAATAGTCCGACGCAACACCCGCCAACGGCTCACCACGCCACAAGCTCAAGGCCTGGCCAAGAACCTCAGCCTCACGATCACCAGCCGCCCGCGCGGCGGCCAACGCGGAGTCGAACCGGCAGAGATCGACAGCCTGTTCATCCAGCACAATCCGGTAGCCGTCCGCACCGCCCTCGATCACCACACCATCAAGGGCATTGCGCAGGCGGGTCACGCACGTATGCACGGCAGCCCGCGGATGAACCGGTGTCGAATCACCCCAGATCACCTCGACCAGGTCATCGAAGGCAACAAACTTGTTGGCACGTAACAGAAGCATTGCGAGCAGCGCACGCTGCCGCCTAGACCCGACGTGAACGCGCTGTCCGTCCGCGCAGACCTCGAGCGGCCCCAGAATCCGAAAGTCCAACCTTCCCCCCGGAAGTTCGACCGGCAAACGGGGAGAGCTTAGCCGCTTTGGGAATAGGCGGACGCGGCGAAGTTGCTCAGCTCGACGCGATCTGCGACTTCTGCCTTGAGGATCAGGCTCGCGACGTGCTTCTCGACCGTCCGCGGGGAGATATGCAGCCGGTTCGCGATCGCCTTGTTCGTCAGCCGGTCGACCAGCAACTGGAGTACCTCGTGTTCCCGGACGGTCACACCGATCGCGCGCAGGTCGTCGGGAACCTGGTCCATACCGTGCCGCCGTTGCTTGACCGGAGCACCGATCTGCCGGAGCAGTGACCGGCAAGCACTCGCCACTGGCGGTACCGAGAGCTGATGGAAGTATTCTTCGGCGGTTCGCAGCCAGGCGACCGGATCGCCCCAGCCGTCCTCAATGGCAGCTTCCGCAACCAGCCGCTGACCGAGATGGCAGGCCATGTCGTACGCACTGGCCGAATCCAGAGCGGATTCGGCAGCGGCCATCGCACCTTCGGTATCGCCGTCACGGCCGAGCAGGATGGCCCGCGACCATTCGACGAACTGGCGGTTCCAGCGCATCTTGCTGGGCACCGTGGCAGCGACACGCTCGTAATCCGGCCAGCCCGCGTCCCCGTCCAGCACGGAGAGCAGCAAGTTCATGCCGTGCTGGCCGGCAAGGTGGAACATGGGGGGCAAATCCGAGACGAGGTCGAGAAGGTTCCGCAGCTCGCCGCGTGCCGACGATCGGTCCTCGTCCAGAAGGGCACAGAAGGTTCGCGAGAACCCCAGTACCAGCGGCATCTCCTGAGACTGCTCGCCGTCCCACCGCACGAACTCGGCCAGGATCTGTTCCATGTCGGTGCGCTTGCCCTGGTGCGCTGCGAGGGTCGCCTCGACCATCAACATGTATCGCACCAACGGCGTCAGTTTCAGCCTGACCACGTCACGCTGACACCGCTCGATCATCGGCACCGCGCTGGCGAAATCACCACTCAGCACGGTGTGGATCGCGAGGTTCGCATCGATGTTGTACCCGACGCTGACCGCGCCGACACGCCGAGCCTCTTCAGCAGCCTGTTCGAGCAGCGTCGGATCGGCTGTCGACAACCAGTGGTTGCCAGCCAAGCGGACCAAGGCGTACACGCGCAAGATAGGCGACCGGTGCTGTTCGGCGAGTGAGCGGGCTCGCTCCAGATAAGTGCTCGACTCAGCGAGGTCACGCTCGCGCACGATCACGCCCAGGATCTGCAGCGAGTCGCAGGCGACCATCGGCAAGCCAGCGCGCTCCGCAGCTTGTAGGGCACGTCTGGCCAGGCGCTCCGCCGCGGCGCCTTGGTCATGTCCGCTGTAGAAGGTGATGTTCGCGTCGATCGCATCGATCGGGGCAATGTGCTCCTCACGCGCATCGGGCCCCAGTGCGGCTCTCGCCGCCTGCAGTTGATTCATCCCCTCGCCCCCCTGCCCCGCGAGGTACGCCACCCATGCGAGCCGGCAGTGCAAGGCAGAACGCTGTACCGGTCCCAGGCCCTGTCCGCCGAGCTCGTCGAGAGTGTTCACCAGAGCTCGGGCGCGTTCGAGCTCTCCTGCCTCGGCCAGCGCGTACAGCAGGGCCTCAAGTACTTCGGCCTTGACCTCGGCGCTCGTGTCGGCGGCCAATTTGTTTGCCCGGTCCAGCAGCATCACGGCTGAACCCGCAGCACCATCGGCCAGGGCCCGGCGGCCGGCCTCAGCGAACAGCCCGACTGCGCTGACCGTCTCACCAGCGTCAAGCTGCATCGTCGCGACAAGCTGACACCACTCACCAGGCAAACCTGGGTGCAGCTCCTGTACCGCCTCCACCGCGCGGCGGGAGTACTCGGCACGGTCGGCGGGGTTGAGCGCCGATCTCAGCGCTTCCGCTGTGAGCGGGTGCCGGAACGCGTACCAATCAGGCGAAGCCTCATCAGGGATCACGAGTTGGGCGGCGACACCGGCTCGCAGGTGGGCCAGCATGGTGCGGTCGTCGAGGTCAGTCACGCGGCCGACTACCGACAGCGGGAATCTGTCACCGAGCACGGCGGCCACCGATATCAGCATGCTGCCCTGCGGACCCAGTTGCTCAGCGCGGTTGATCACACCACGGGTGACGGTTTCGGGTACTTCCGCGCGTATTTCGCCGGTGACCCGCCATCCGTCGATTCCCCGCGTGATGACCCCGTCATGGACGAGCTGGTGGAGCAACTCCTCCAGGACGAAGGGGATGCCCGCGCTGTATTCCGCCAGCCGTCCGGTGATCTCGGCGGGCAGTTCCTCTGTCGTGGTCTCCAGACAGGAGGCAGCAAACAACGCGATGTCCACATGAGCCAGCCGGTCGAGACGGACGACCGACGCAGACCTGCGTTGTGCCGCAGACCGGGCGAGATCCAGTGCGGCGCACTGCTCGTCGCGGCTGGTTCCCAGCAGCAAGATCGGCAGATCTGCCAGATTGTCGGTCAGGTATTCGACGATCGCCAGCGTTTCCGCGTCGGCGTGCTGCAGGTCCTCCAGCACGAGCAGGCAACCGCCATCTCGGCCGCTGACGGTCAGCAGGCGAAGCACTGCCTCGCCGAGCACCACGAGTGAGTCACCCACGCTGGGCTGGGCATCCTGCTGAAGATCGGGAATCAGCCGACCCAGAATCGCCCGGTACGGGCCTAATGCCGGATCGTCCGGCGGGGAACCTGTCCGATACAAGGACAACAGGGCTTCGGTGAGTGGACGGAACGGAACGATCGGGCCGATCGTGCTGCCCCGCCCACGCAGCACACGAACTCCGGCTGCAAAGGCTATTCCCGCGGCTTCAGCCGCGAGTCTCGACTTTCCGATCCCCGGTTCGCCGACGAGGAAGACCGCACCGCCGCGCGAAGCGCGGGCGGCGGCGATCGCCCTCGTCAGCTCGGCCACCTCGCGGTCGCGGCCGATGACAAGCGGGGAGCGGGACCACATGGCCGGACAGTACCTAGTACCCCTCGTTTGATTGAAGACCAAATGGGAGACGAACCTGGCCCAATCATCACACCACTAGTGATCAGTGACCCAACTCACGCGATTCCACCCTGGTGATGACTGTGACGCATGCCGAGAAACTCGACCAGTTCCGGTGCCCCGCCAGCGCCAACGCCCTTGCGCCGGCTACTTCGCGATGCATCTGGCCACCGCCTTCGAACGACCTGATCGCCAGCGGTCCGAGCACAGGGATAGTCAGAGTGGTCATGACAGAGGTCCTTCTTTTGAGCGGTGGGGTTTTGCAGTGGGGTTTCTCAGGGGGAGGGTTCGAGCAGGAGGACTGAGGGGACTCGGCTGGCGAATCCCAGGCGGAGCAGGCCGTAGCCGATGCCGGCGAGGCCGTTGAGCAGGCCGGCGGAGACGACGCCCTGGGGGGTTCCACAACGGACTCCGCCGCGGTCGATGGCGCCGAGCAGGAGGCCGGCGTGGCGGGTGGCGGCCGCGGCTGCCTCGAAGTGACCGCGCTCACCCAGGACCATCAGGGCCTCGGTGACGCCCAGTTCGCCGTGGCACAGGCTCATGTCGCGGAGCGGGGCGTGGTCGGCGAGGGTGCGGGCCCACTCGTCGGGTGCGTCGCCGCGGGCCATGGCGAAGCCGGAAAGGCCGCCGCACCAGGAAAGATCTGAGCCGTCGGGTACTTCGGCGTCCAGGATTGCCTGGCCTGCCTCGGCGTAGGGCTCGCCTGCGCCGGTGGCGGCGAATCGTTGCAGGGCCCAGCCGATTCCGGTGTGGCCGTGGGCAAAGCCCGCGCTGGGGATGTCCAGGCAGGTGCAGGGCACGGTGTGCACCTGCTCCAGCAGCCGGTCGGCAAAGTCCCAGGCGAGCCTGCCCGCGGATGGGAGGCCTGTTTCGGTATGCACGGCCAGCATTGCGGCGAGGCCGCCTGCGCTGCCCGCGGCGAAGCAGGCGAGCTCGTCGTCGGTGGCCGCGCGGGTCAGGTCGACCACGGCGGGCAGCCAGCTGCGGATCTCCGGGTCGTCGAGCAGGTTGCCCAGGCGGGCCAGCGCGTAGCTGATCCCGCCGAGGCCGTGCGGGCCGCCGCAGCCGATGGTCACGCCGAGTTCGGGTTCGGTGATCAGCTGGTCGATGAGACGGGGCACTGGGCGGACTGCGTCGCGTGCGAGCTCGGCATAGCGCTGCACGCCGGTCAGGTCGGCGAGCTGCGCCAGGAAAAGCGCCACTCCGCAATATCCGTGGGCGAGGCCGGCGCCCATCGGAAGAACCGCCCAGTGCTTGTCGATGATCGGCTCGAGGCCGAGCCAGTTCGCACGGCCGTCTCCGTGCATCGCGCGGGCGCCGATCTCGTCGGCTATCCCGCATGCCGCCGACAGCAGGCGCTGCGGGTCGGGGATGGCCGAAGTGCTTGCCCGCGGCCGGGTCTCGCCGGTGCGGTGCTCCAACGGCCGGGCGCGGGTGGCCAGCGCCGCGGAGATGAGCCATTCCTGGTCGTAACGGTCGACCTCGTCCATCGCGGCGATCTTGAGCACCACGGTGGCCAGGCCGGGGCCTTCCAGCAGGTCCGGCAGGCACTCGCCGTCGGCGGCCCACAGGTCGCGGGAGCCGGGCTTGCTGGTGAACATCGGCAGGTCGCCGGCCCACAGGTCGGTCAGCTCGCTGGGGATCAGCCGCTGACGCGCCAGGTCGCAGGCGGAGTCGATGGTCAATGCGTCGAACACGCGCTCGCGCTGCACGGCGTCACGCAGCACGTCCGGGTGCGTGGACTCGTCCAGCAGGGTCGCGTAGACCTGGCTGGGACGCGCCACAATACGGATCTCGTCGTTGGTGCACGCGGTCAGCAGGCCGATCAGCTCGGAGCGGTGCCGCACGATCGCGTCGTAGCCCTCGCGGAAGCCGCCCAGCATGGCCGCGCGGTAGTCCGCCGGCTCGACATCCCTGGCGCCCAGGCGAGGCCGGTTCACCGCGCCGCGGAACTCTCCGCGCCGACGGACAAGCCGCATCGCGTCGGTGCCGACGCCGTCCCACGCCACGGTGTCGCTCGGGTACTGCACGCCCTTGTCGCCGCCGAGCCCGGACACGTCGACCGCGCCGTGCTCGCCGAGCAGCATCTGGGGCAGCAAGGCCATTCGGTGCACAGAGGACGCCAGCACGCGCGCCGCGGGGTCGGGCCCGGTCGCGGTGGGCTGTTCCATCATGGGGTGGAACAGGGTCTCCACGTCGACGAGCACCGGCTGGTCGCCGCAGGCGATCAGGTTCTCGTAGTGGATGTCCGCACCGTCCACCGCGTACAGCAGCGCCAGCAGCGCGCCTTGCCTGCGGTAGAAGCGGTCCACTTCGGCGACCTGGGTGCATGCGCGGTGCTCGACGAACTCCAGCCAGCCGTAGCCGGGCCGGGTCAGCGACTCGACGGTACGCAGGCCGAGGCCGAGAACCTTGGTGTTGAGCCAACTCACCAGCCCGCCGAAGTGGCGGTGCAGGTCCAGCGACCGTGGCTTGTAGACGACCTTGCGGCCGTTGGCGAAAGACAGGATCGCTACGGAACGGCCCCGCTGGTGCGAGTCGCCACCACCGGTCTGGATCTCCATGAGGTCACCGGGGTCGACACCGCCCAGCAGCCGCATCACGATCAGCTGGCGGTCGGCGGCGAACCGCTCGAGCAGCTCCACGTGCGCGTCGGCGGCGTACTGGCTTGCCTGGCCCAGCAGCCTGGCGAGCACTGGGTACTCGGCGAACAGCGCGGTCAGCCGCTCGGTGCCGGCCTGCGACCGGATGAAGTCGGCGAAGCGCTGCTCGGCGGTCTGGCCAGCGAGCCGCCCGGAGACGCGCTCGACGTTGAGCTCGAGCACGAGTGTGCGGGCGGCCAGGCCGGCCAGACGGCGGCCAAGCTGCCGGTCGAACGCGTCCGCGACCGACTCGGCATCGACCTTGCCCCGGCCTGCCGCGGTGGCGACACGGTCTCGCACAAGCCGGAGCAGTGGACGGAAGACCCACGCGAACGCGTCAGGCCAGTCGCACGGCACAGCCCCCTCGGCGCTGACCGGGCCGGTGGCCACTGCCTCGTCGATCAACTCCGCCCAACGCGGGCGGCCCTGGACCGTCCAGCGGCGCTCGGCGGCGGTCAGCGCGCCCGTCCACCATGGTCCGGAGTTGATCCCGTTGTCCCGGTGCGAAATCGCTTGGCTCACGGGAAACAGGCTGGCAGCGGGCACGCCGCGTCACATGGGTATCGAATCCCCACATTCGCGCCCACGCACCCCCGTATTGGGTAGTGGGTAGTGACGGACTCCCCCAGTTCTCTCGAAAGTACCTCCGAGGCCCGGACCGTGCGAGCCGCTTCACCCAGACGGCACCAGGCGGGCTGCAAAAAGCGGTCCACTCTCGGGGTACCTGTCAGGCGGTGTCAGTCTTACGGTGCCAGGATCGACCGGTGACGAGCGTCGACCGTGCACAGGTGCTGGCGTACCGGATCGCCCGCCAGGGCCTGCACCGCACGAACACACCCCCCGGCGAGCTCGACGTAGTGGATCTGGGCATTCAGGACACTCCGCCCGGCGCGGCCAGGCTGGCGTTGGGCGTACGCACCGACGCCAGCTTGACGGACCACGGTCTGGTGCGGGCATGGACGCTGCGAGCGTCGCCGTTCCTGCACCACCCGCAGGACCTGCCCAAGCTCGCCGCGGCACTGTGGCCACACAGTGAACGCGACGCGCTCGGCAAAGTGGCGTGGCAGCGGTCGGTGATGCAGAAGAGCGGGATCACGGCCACGCAGGCGCTGCGCTACACCGCCGAGGCGATGCGCGAGTGCATCACGAGCCCCACGGTGAAAGGCGTGGCGAGCGCGGCGGTGTCCAAAGTAGTGCCGAAGGCGCTGGTCAGTTTTTGCCGTGGCTGCCAGGCCGAGCACGTGTTCGAGTCACTGTTCCGGCTGGCGGCCCTGCCCGGCGGACTGCGGCTGGATCTCGACCAGTCGCCGCCGCTGCTGGTCCCCATCGACGACTGGCCGGGGATCCCCGGCGAGCAGGCCGGCGCAGACGAGCTGATCAGGACGTATCTGCGGTTCGTCGGCCCGGCGAGCATCGGCGATGTGGCCGCCTGGCTGACCACCACCCAGACCGAGGTCAAACAGATCTGGCCGGCCGGGCTGGCCGAAGTGGACGTCGACGGCCGGGCCACCTGGCTGCCGGAGTCTGAAATAGACCTTTTGCTTGATCCGCCGGAGCCGCCCCGGGCCCTCCTGCTGCCGACGTCCGATCCCTTTCTGCAGGACCGCAACAAGCCCTTCGTGTTGCCGGACAAGGCGTATCACAAGGTGATGTGGCCGGTGATCGGCCAGCCTGGCGCGGTGCTCGTGGACGGTGACGTGGCCGGGGTGTGGCGCACCAGGGCATCCGGCCGCAAGAAGCTGGAAATCCGGATCACCGAGTTCACCCCGATCGAACAGGACGCGCGAACCGTGCTGGCGCAGGAGGCGGACCGGATCGGCGAACTGCGTGGCGTCGAGCAGACCAGCCTCGTTTTCAGCTGATCTCAGTTGTACTGGGCCAGGTCCTCGATGGCCTGTATGACCTCAGGGTGGTTACGGCCGAGGATGCGTCGCTTGATGTCCAGTGCACGCTGGGCGAGCCGGCCCGCAGCGGCCATATTGCCCTTCGCGGCCATCAGCATCCCGAAGTCCGCACACGCCACTGCCAGGTCGTAGTGGTGCTCCGGCAGTACGCGCTCGAAGGTCGAGATGGCCTTGCGGTACAGCTTCTCCGACATCTCCAGGTTGCCCTGCCGGGCGAGTACCGCGGCGAGCATGGCACGCGCGTTGGCGACCGTCGGGTGGTACTCGCCGTACTGACGCTCACGCAGGGCCAACGCGCGGCGCGCGTACGACTCGCCAGTGATGAACCGGCTGAGCATCAGGTCGAGCTCGGCCATGTGGTGCCAGACCACGGCCGCGCCCGGATGATCGGCGCCGACCAGCGTCAACGCCTCCCGGTAGAGCGTTTCGGCCTCGCCGAACCGGCTGGAGAACAGGTACACCGCGCCGAGCCCGCACATCAGCTCGGCCAGTTCCTGCGGCTGCGGCCAGGTGCCGTTCTCGGCGAGGTCCAACGCCGAGCGGTAAAGCACCTCCGCCGCGCCGAACCGGTTGTAGACGCGTTCCACCAAGGCCAGGCAGCCCAGCGCCTTGACCCGCAGCCGGACCAGGGTCTCGTCGTTGCGGGAGTACTCCTCGGTGATCACAATGGAACGCCTGGCGTACTTCTCGGCCTTCTGGAACTGCGACAGCCGCTCGTGCAACAGGCTCAGCTCGACGCACGCGCCCGCGATGGCAGGGTGGTTCGGGCCGCCGGCCTGTTCGACGACCGCGAGAGCGGTTTCGGCGACCGCGACGGCGTCCCCGGCCCGTCCCTCGTCGTAGAACCGGCGGGCCAAGCCGAGGCGCCTGCGCGCCTCGGCTATCGGATCGAGCATCGCCGGCGCCGCACTTTATTCTCCTTGCGAATCATCATGACATCGCCATCATGATGACAGCCCGCCCGCCGGTAAATCACCCGCTTCGTTCACACCATCGCCGACAAGAGCATGTTTCGCCTGGTCAGACCCACTTCCGACGGGTAGTTATCAGCCGATCACACGGTCGGCGATCCGGGCACGCAGGGCACGCCCCCCGGCGCCGAACGCCTCCAGCCACTGAGCCCGCTTGTAAAGCCGGTGCAAAATGTGCTCCCAGGTCATGCCCACGCCGCCGAGCACCTGGATCACATGCTCACAGGCGTTGACCGCGGCTTCGGCAGCGGCCGACTTGGCAGCGGCGACGGCCACCTCAGCCTGCTCGTCGCCCTCCTGCACGGCCCACGCCGCCCAGTACGTCAGTGACCTGGCGAGCTCAAGCGCCGCGTAGGAGTCCACAAGCTGGTTGGACACGGACTGATACATGCCGATCACGCGGCCGAACTGCTCACGGGTCGACGCGTGCGCGACACCTTCCTCGACCGCGCGCCTGCCCACACCAAGCGCCTCGGCAGCAGCCAGCACGAACGCCCGCGTCTCGATCTCGGCGAGCACGGAACCGTCGCCCAGCGCGCGGGACGGCGCACCGGCGAACTCCACTTCGTACAACCGGCGTGATTGGTCCGAAGTAGACACAGGCGTCACGGTCGCGTCGGCCGTACGCACCAAGCGAAGCTGCGGACCTGCCACAGTCACGACGAGCGCATCGGTGTTCGCCGCGTCCGGTACGAGCACCTTGCGACCGGTCACCCGGCCGTCGGCGTCGACTGTCGTGGCCAGATCGGTGTCGGTGATGCCCTGCGGACGACTGGATTCGGCCCAGGCCAGGGAAAGCCGGAGATCACCCGAGGCGACCGACGCGAGCAGCTCCTTGTCGTGCCGGACGGCGGGCACGGCCAGCGCGAGCGTGCTGAACAGCGGCGCGGGCAGCAGCGCCGCCCCGGTCTCCTCGAACAGCACGACGTGGTCCAGCAGGTCCAGGTCGTCGTCCGTCCAGCCCAGATCGGCCAGCTGCTTCCAGCTTTCGGGCTGCCAGCCCGGCTCGCCGTCGACGATCGCCGGGACACCTTCGAGCGGGTGCTGCTCGGCGAGGAACTCGCGTGCGGCCGCACGCAGCATGTCCTGTTCGGCGGAGAATGCGAAATCCATCATCGGCTCCTAGGAAGTCCGAGAACGCGCTCGGCGACAATGTTGCGCAGGATCTCGGAAGTCCCCGCCTCGATGGTGTTGCCGCGGCTGCGGAGCTGGCGGTACTGCCAGTAGCCGTCCCACACGCCGCCCTTGTCGTCCAGCATCCCGGACAGGCCCTGCAGGCTGCGGGCGAGCTTGGTCAGCCGCTGGTTCGCCTCGCTCCACACGAGTTTGACCACCGAGCTCTCCGGACCGGGCTGTCCCTTGGTGAGCAAGGTGGTCAGCGTGCGGTAGTTGGTGAACGCCAACGACTGCAGCTCGATCCACTCGCGGGCGATCGCGTCACGGACGACCGGGTCGTCGGCGGGAATGCTGCCGTCGGGCGCCGGCTGCCTCGACAGCTCGACCAGCCGCGTGAAGTGCTGCCGCAGCTGCGCGACCAGGGCGAACGCCATCGTGCCACGCTCGTGCAACAGAGTCGTCATGGCGACTTTCCAGCCGTCGCCCGGCTTGCCGAGGATCGAGTCCTTGGGCACGCGGACGTCGGTGAAGAAGATCTCGTTGAACTCCGGGTCGCCGGTGATCTGCTTGAGCGGACGGACCTCCACGCCCGGCGCGTGCATGTCGACCAGCAGGTACGACAGGCCGGCGTGCTTGCCCGCGTCAGGGTCCGTGCGCACCACGAGGATGCACCAGTCCGCGAGGTGCGCGTACGACGACCACACCTTCTGGCCGTTGACCACCCAGTGGTCGCCGTCCAGCACGGCCCGGGTGCGTGCGCCCGCGAGGTCCGAGCCGCTGCCGGGCTCGGAGAAGCCCTGGCACCAGATCTCCTCACCGGACAGCAGTTTGGGCAGGTAACGCGCCTTCTGCGCGTCGGTGCCCCACGCGATGATGGTCGGGCCGGCCATGTTCAGGCCGATGATCCCGATGTGCTCGGGCGCCTGCGCCCGGACCATCTCCTCGAAGTAGATGGCCTGGTAGCTGGGCGAGAGCCCGCTTCCGCCGTACTCTTTCGGCCAGGTCAGGCCGACGTAGCCGGCGTCGAACAGCGTGCGGCTCCAGGCGCGCAGGTGATCTGCGTCCGGCCGGCCTGCGGCGGGTACCGACGAGGGATCGAAGTTCGCCTGGTACCACTCGCGCAGCTGCGCGCGGAACGACGCCTCCGCAGCGGTGTCACGGAAGTCCATGAGACATGTTTGCACTTTGCCTCAGAACAGGTCAACTGCTTCAGATGTCTCTTCGATGTGACGGCGGGTAGGGTTGGGCCCATGTCGACCACACCGCTCACCCGGGCCCTGCGCGGACCGTCGCCCGCGCCGCGATCGGCGCCCATCGACGCCTTCCGCATGGCCCGCAAGTGGTTCCTGGACGGCAAGCGGGTCGACATGCAGCAACTGGCCGCCGAGCTCGGGGTCAGCCGGGCGACCCTGTACCGCTGGTGCGGCAGCCGTGAGCTGCTGATCGGCGAGGTGATCTGGTCGATCAACGAGCGCTCGCTGGGCGAGACCAGGGCCAAGACCCGCGGCACCGGCCGGGTGCTGTTCACCAGGACGCTACAGCGTTCCCTTGCCCAGATCCGCGACTTCCCGGCGCTGCGGCAGTTCGTGGCCGAGGACGCCGAGTACGCGCTGCGGATCATCACGTCCAAGCAGAGTGTCGTGCAGGCCCGGCTGATCGAGTGGACCGCGGACTTCCTGCGCACCGAGGTCGGCCTGCGGCCCGACATCGACGTCACCGACCTGGCGTACGTGATCGTGCGGGTCTGCGAGTCGTTCGTGTGGAGCGACATGATCACCGGCGCACCGCCGGAGACCGACAAGGCCGTGAAGATCGTGGACATGCTGATCTCGGCCGCCGAGATCAGCGATAAGTGAGCAGCTCCCGGTGCTCGCCCTCGAAGTGGGCGTGGTCGTTGTAGGACACGAGGCTGGTGCCTGACCGGCCGTGCACGAGCTTGGTCATGCCGCCGTTGACCGCGACCCGGTTGACCGCCACGAACCCCTCACCGTCCAGGCCCCACAGCTTGGCGCAGACCGCCGCGATCACGCCGCCGGACGTGAACACGACCGCGGTCCCTTCCAGGCTCGCCAGCAGATCGGTCAGGGCCGTGGTGACCTCTTCACTGAACTTCCGCCAGCCGTCCGAGCCGATCCAGCCCCGCAACGCCTTGTCCAACGCCAGCTGAAAATCCCGGGGCGTGACGGGCTCGCCGATTTCCCGTACCAGACCGAGATGATCGAACTCGTTCCAGCGCGAATCCTCCTGCAGCGGCGCGTCGAACCCGGCGGCCAGCGCCGTCTCCCGCTGCCGTCGCAGCGTGCCACTCCACACCTGGTCAGGCACAACACCACGTCGGCGCAGCTCAGCGCCCACGTGCTTGCCCTGCAGATGTCCAGTCGCGGACAGCACGTCGTAGTCGTCAGCCCCGAACGAGGCCTGACCGTGCCGGATCAGATACACCAGTGGCATCGGCCCAACCTATCCCACTAACTTAACAGTGTTGGACCATTCGGCGTAACGACCGCCATCTGAATGGCGGCGAATTATGGTCGTTGTGAACCTGCCGACACGCCGATGACTACTGATAGTCTCTTTCGGGTCTACTCAGGGGTCAGAAAGCTTCGCACTAGCCGGTCGGTCACACATGTCGGGGAACTCAGCACGGGGCAATATCGAAAACGCGCGCGGCGAGGGTCAGTTCGCCGAAGCGCTCCGCTCGGCCATTCGGTCCAGCGGCTTGAGTCTCGACCGAATACAAGCGCGCTTACGCGCCCGGGGTACCCCGGTGAGTATTGCCGCGCTCAGTTATTGGCAGTCCGGTAAGCGTCAGCCGGAGCGCACCGACTCGCTCACCGCGCTCGGTGAACTGGAAACCATCCTGAAACTGCCGGCCGGCTCACTGCTCGCGCTTCTGCCGCCGCCCCGCCCGCGTGGCAAACAGGCCGCCGCGGTCCAGCCGGTGACCGAGACCGTCCGTTTCGAACGCGACACGCTACTGAGCCTGCTCGCCGCGCTCGGCGCACCCGAGGCCCTTGATCAGGAACAACAGCTCACCCTGGTCGGCCTGCACGATCGCTGCCAGCTCGGCGCGGACGGCGGCCAGCGCTCGATCACCACCCGGGCGGTCTTCGAGGCCCGCACCGACGGCCAGGACCGGTGGCTGCTGATCTACAACTCCGACGATCCATCGGCCGGGCCGCCCGAGCTGACCACCGTGCGCAACTGCCATCTGGGCCGCCATCAGGTGGACACCGCGAATGGCCTGATGGTCGCCGAGCTCATGTTCGACCAGCCGATCAGGCGAGGCGAGACATACCTCATCGAGTACGAACTGGAAAATGCCGGACCGCCGTATCCGACGTGCAACCGGACGCACTGGCGGGAGTTCCGCCGTCCGATTCGCGAGTATCTGCTCGAGATTCACTTCAATTCCGCGACCGTTCCGGGCCGGTGCCAGCAGTTCGCCAGACCGGCCGGTCAGAAACACCCCCGGATGCGAAACCTCACCCTTGACGCATGCCGAAGTGTGCACGCCGTGGCGATAGATTTCGGACCCGGCCTATTCGGGATCGAATGGGAATAAGAGGCTTCGTTCAGTCCAGCCCGGCCAGTTCGTTGCGCAGCAGCTTGCCGGTGGCGTTGCGGGGCAGGACGTCGAGGAAGCGGATGTCGCGGGGCACCTTGTAGCGCGCCAGGTTGGCCTTGACGTGGTCCTTCAGCGCACCCTCGTCCAGTTCGGCGCCCTCCCGGCGGACCACGAACGCCCGCAGCCGCTGGCCGAAGTCCGCGTCCGGCACCCCGATCACCGCGGCCTCGACCACGCCCGGGTGCTCGGCCAGCAGGTTCTCCACCTCGACCGGGAAGACGTTCTCGCCGCCGGAGACGATCATCTCGTCGTCCCGGCCGTCGATGAACAGCCGGCCCTCGGCGTCGAAGTGGCCGACGTCGCCGCTGGACAGCAGCCCGTCGATGATCTCCTTGTTGCGGCCGTCGGTGTAGCCGCCGAACGCCAGGTCGCTGCCGACGAACACCCGTCCGATCGTGCCAGGCTCGGTCACCCGGGCGCCGTGCTCGTCGTACAGCCGGACGCGGCAGCCGCACGGCACCTTGCCCACGGTGCCCGGCGCGGCCCGCCAGTCCTCCGGCGTCGCGACCGTGGCAACCGATACTTCTGTTGAGCCGTAAAGGTTGTAGATGACGTCACCGAAGATCTTCGTGGCCCGGTTGCCGAGTTCGGGCGAGAGCGCCGACCCCGCGCAGAAGATGATCCGCAGCGACGAGGTGTCGTAGCGGCCCAGCACGTCCTCACCGAGGTCGACGATGCGCTGCAGCATGGTCGGCACCAGCACGAGCTCGGTCGCCTTGTTGTCCTGGACCGCTTTCAGCGTCATCTCGGGGTCGAACCTGCGGCGCAGCACCACTGTGCAGCCCAGCGCGAACGACAGGATGAACTGCGACAGCCCGGTGGCGTGGAACAACGGCGCCCCGAGCACGGTGCATTCGTTGGTGCGCAACGGGATCCGGTCGAGGAACTGGGCCGCCGACAGGCCCGACTTGACCTGCCGGGGCGCACCCTTGGGCGTTCCGGTCGTGCCGCTGGTCAGCAGCACGATGCCACCAGGACTGGACGGGTTGGCAGCCGGCCGGTCGTCCGCGCTGGTGATGATCTCTTCCAGGGTGGGGATTTCACCGCCGGTCGATTCGTCGTCGACCCAGGCCAGGTAACGCGGGATCGAGCTGTCGATCGCGGACAGCAGGCCGGTGAACTCCTCGTCGTAGACCAGCGCGGAGACCTTCTCGCGCTTTGCCACGTCCACGAACTGGGGTTTGGCGAACCCGGTGTTCATCAGCAGTAACCGCGCGCCGAGTTTGCCCGCGGCGAGCATGGCCTCGACGAGACCGCGGTGGTCACGGCACAGCACGCCGATCACCGAGTCCTCGCCCAGCCCTCGCTGGGCCCAGGCTCGCGCCAGGGCGTTCGAACGGCGATCGAGCTGCAGGAACGTCAGCGGGCCGCGCTCGTCCACCAGGCCGAGCTTGCGGGAGTCCCGCCGCGCCGACATGCGCACCGCGCCCGCGATCG
The DNA here is from genome assembly GCF_017876405.1 of Kibdelosporangium banguiense. Classification (GTDB taxonomy): domain Bacteria; phylum Actinomycetota; class Actinomycetes; order Mycobacteriales; family Pseudonocardiaceae; genus Kibdelosporangium; species Kibdelosporangium banguiense. The sequence continues at coordinate 348,438 of NZ_JAGINW010000001.1, forward strand.
GGCCGATCTGCTTGACGTAACGCAGCGATCGGATGCCCTCGTCGATTCTGGGCAGTGGCACCAGGCCCGCCCGGCGCAGGATCCGGACGCTCTGCACCATCTCGGGGATCCTGGTCAGCACATTCAGCCCAGTCAGCACTGTCGGCAGGGGCACGGCACCTCCACGGCGAGGAAGCTACTGGCGAGTTAAGTTGGACCGTAACTGTCGTACCCCCGGTGCACAATCACCATGTGCTGGCAATGGTGTCCCCCGAATCCGATGGCGCAGGTCGCGTCCGGGTGATGGACGTCACCACATATGAAACGATAGCTGACCATATCAGTGCCGACCTGATTTCGTGGATGACCCGCTTCGAGCTCGAACAACAACCCCGCTGGGTGCTGCCGGCCGTCGACGAGTTCTATCCCGCCCTGCTGAAAGCCGGAATCCGGTTGTCACGTTGCCACGACTTGACGCTCGCCGAAGGCCTTCTGCTCGCACACGAAGGCAGGCACGGCACGCACCGCAACCCGGGCGCCGCGTGGGCCCGGCTGCACAACCAGATCGAACCACCGGACAAGCCGCCGCCCGCGCGTGACGCCCAGCCCGCGCTGTTCGAGCTCGACGAGCGGTTCTTCACACTCGACCAGCTCGCCGAGGTGTACGCCGAGCAGCAACGCCGGATCATGGCGACCGCCCATCCAGACCGGATGCGGCTGCTCGTCGCCTCCGAGTCCGCCGGCGCGCTGGCGGCCGCGGAGATGAGCCACCACGGGTTGCCGTGGAGCGAGGATGTGCACCGCGAGCTGCTCTCGTCCATGCTCGGCCCCAAGCCCGCTCCCGGCGCGCGGCCGTTGAAACTGGCCGAGCTCGCCGACCGCATCATCGAGGCGTTCGACGGCCGGTCGCTGAACCCGGACAGCCCACCGAGTGTGGTGAAGGCCTTCGCCCGGGACGGGATCGACATCCCGTCGACTCGTGCGTGGGTCCTGCGGGAGATCGATCACCCGGCCGTGGAGCCGTTGCTCGAATACAAGGAACTCGCCCGGATGTGGACGGCGCACGGCTGGTCATGGCTTGAGTCGTGGGTACATGACGGCCGGTTCCGCCCGGAGTATGTGGTCGGCGGGGTCGTCTCCGGCCGATGGGCCACGCGTGGTGGCGCGGCTTTGCAGCTGCCCAAGGCATTGCGGACAGCCGTACGCGCCTTGCCGGGCTGGTCCCTGGTCGTGGCCGATGCCGCGCAACTCGAGCCACGCGTGCTCGCCGCGTTGTCGGCGGATCAACGGCTCGCCGAGTTCTCCGCCGATGTCGACCTCTACGCAGGCCTGGCGAAGGACACTTTCGACGGTGACCGCGCCAAAGCGAAGATCGCCATGCTCTCCGCGATGTACGGCGGCACATCGGGCGGCGCCGGTCCCCTGCTCGCCCTGCTGCGCAAACGTTTCCCCAAGGCGGTGGGCCACGTCGAACAGGCCGCCCAGGCCGGCGAACTCGGCCGCATGGTCCGTTCCCGTCTGGGCCGCACCTCACCCCTGCCCTCCGAACGCTGGCGCACCCTGATGGAGCGGACCGAGGGCTCCGAAGAGGACATGCGCAAATCCCGCCAGGCCGCCCGCGACTGGGGCCGCTTCACCAGAAACTTCGTCGTCCAGGCCAGTGCCGCCGACTGGGCCCTGGTCCTGCTCGTGGTCCTGCGCCGCCGCCTCGCCGACCTCGCCCCCAAGGCCGAGATCGTCTTCTACCAGCACGACGAATTCATGGTCCACTGTCCCACCGAAACCGCCCCGCTCGTCACCGCCGAACTCGCCGCTTCGGCCACCGAGGCCACCCACCTCGTCTTCGGCTCCACAGAAGTCCAGTTCCCGCTCGAGACCTCCACAGTGGACACCTACGCCGACGCCAAGTGACCGAGCTAGTTCGAGCTTCCCAAACAGACGAACGGGCGGCGCAACGGATCGATCGCGATCGCGTCGGCCAGTGCCACAGCGGGTTTCGCGCCCGCGGCGAGGCCGCGGTGGTAGTCGTCCATCGCGGCCGCAGCGGCCTGGTCGCCGACACGGCTCAACGGCGCGATGACCGTCTGGGATCCGCTGGCCAGCAAAGCACTTGCGAAGCCCAGAGCCTCGTCGCCCGGCCGGATCCGGTTGAGCGCCAGCTCGCATGCGGCCAGCACGACTTGCCTTGGCGGCTTGGACAATCCCGCCATCTCGTGGGCGAACAGCGCGCCGTCAGCCATCTCCAGCTTGGAGAACAACGCGTTCTCCGGCTCGTGTGCGCCGTGCGCCGCGATGTGCGCCAACTTGGCTCCGTCCAAGGCTTTCAGCACAGCCGCGACGGTGGCCTGCTGGCCGGAGATCAGTTTGGCCGTGTTGTGGTGCGCGCCCAGTTTGTCGATCTCGCCCACCGCCGCGGGCAGTCCCGGCGCCCGGACAAGGACTGTCCGGCCTCCCCTTCGAGTGCCTGCCTGCTCGGCCGCCAGCCATGCCGTTGCCGAAGGCGCGACCACCGTCGGACGCGACAGCAACGAAGGAAGCACACCCCAAGGCACCGCGTAGAGCGATCCAGTTGGCACGATCACGAGGTCGCGATCACCGATCGACTGCCTCAACGGCCGCACGATCTGCTCGTCGATCAGGTCTGCCTGTTTGCGCGCAGAGGCAGAGACCACCTGTACCAAGGCCGCCGGCAGATGGTCCGGCGCCAGTGCGTTGAGGTCGGCGTTCAGCATCCGCGCCTGCTCGGCCGCCCGCGTGGCCGATCCCAGACGCACCAGCCGAACGTCACCGTCGACCAGGACCACGGCGACAAGCTCGTCCTCGGACGCCGCGAAGCTCACCAGCACCCGGCCGTTGAGCTGCTCACCCACATCGGCCAGGCCCGCGACCGGCCGGGGCTTGCCCCACCGGCCGGTGTGCCAGCCCAGCCGATGGGCTTCGCGAAGCCGTTCGTTGCGGCGGGCGGTCAGTGCGGCAGTGGGGTGGCCGTCGTGTTGTGCCTGGTGGATCGACTGAGTCAGGCTTCGGACCTCGGCAACTCGCTCGGCCAGCTCCGGATCGTCGCCACCGGCCATCGGCTCGTACCGATAGGTCTGCGCTCGTGTGCGCTCAAGCCACTCGAACAGACGTTTCGGGTTCGCACCACGCAGTACCAGCCGTACCGCCAGGTCACCCAGCTCCTGGCCGTGCGCGGCCGTGCCCGAGACCAGCTCCAGGCCACCCATCCGGTCACGGACCTCGTCCAGTTCGGCCAGCCCGGTCTTGATCTCGCTCAACGCCTTGGCGGGGTGACCTTGCGCGGCCGCGAGCTCGGCCCGGCACAACCTGCGCAGCATCCGGTGGTCGATCGGCGTGAGCTGCCTGGGCCGCGGAATCTGGTCGACCAGTTCAGCCGCCCGGGTGAGCTTGCCGCGCCGGATCTCCAGCCGGGCGGCCAGCATCCGGGCCACAGTCGCCTGATCGGCAAGCCGCGGCGCGGACATCGTTCGCGCTATACGCAACGCCCGCGCCGGCAACGCGGCCGGGATCTCAGGCGAGCGCAAGGCATCCCGCACGTCGGCCCGCAGCCCGATGAGCGCGGCGTTCGCCACGCACGTCTCGCACCCGAACCTCAGCATCCGCCGCCGGGCCACAGTAGCCAGTTCCCGGGCCAGATCGAGTTCGTCGTTCATCAAAGCGGCAGCGGCCCGATACATCTCCACGTCGGCCAGATCGCGCGAACCGCTTTGCTGTTCGCGCATTCTCGGCAGGACCTCGTCGAGGTGGCTGCCGGCCTCGTCGGCGAGCCCCGCGGTGAGCAGGGCCTGGGCCTGGTTGAGCCGCAACAGGGCGGGCACCTCGGTGCCGATGCCGCGGTAGATCTGTTCGCTTTCCTGATAGGAGTGCAGCGCTGCCGGGACGTCGCCGATCCGCAGCTCCAGCGTTCCCAGTGGCCGTCGGATGTCCGCTGCCGGAGTCGGCAGCTCGTGGCGCTCGGCGAGCTCGACCGCCCTCGAGAGATCCTCCCGGGCTCGGCGCACATCACCCAGACGGGTGTAGGCCAGCCCTCGGGTGGACAGGGTGTTGAGGAACGACTCCACCAGGGGCCTGGGATCGGCGGCGCCGGCCAGGCACTCCTCCTGATAGGCGATGGAGGCGTCGAAGTAGGCGATGCTGTCCTCGTTACGCCCCGCGCCCATCAGCAGCAGTCCGTAGTTGTGGTCCACCGGCTCGATCAGCTCGGCGCGCACAGCACTGTCCGGGATGCTCTGAATCAGCAGCCGGACGTCGTCCAGCCGGGCCAGGCCCTCCGCGGCGCCCCGCAGCTCGGAGTCCACGAAGGCCAGTGAACTGGCCAGTCTGATGCGGATACGCATCCACTGGTCGTAGTGCTCGCCGCTGACCGGGTGCACCGAGTCCAGCAGGTTCATCCCGCGACGCAGTATCCGGGAGCCTTCGCGCTGGCGTGACGAACACGCGGCGTCCAGGCCGGCGCGGTGCAGCTCGCTCGCCTTTCGCAGGATGTCGGACAGACCGGACTTCGTCACAGGCACTCTTCTATGACAACACAGTCCGTAGCCGAATGGGGCCCGCCTACCGGGGAGAACCCGATAGGCGGACGATCACGCGCGGTACACGGGCAAGGACTACTTCGGGCACCCGCCACTGCACATCGGGCCGAAGTGCGTGGTGCCGTCTTCGTGGGTGTGCGTGGTTTCCGGGTGCTCGGGCTCCTCCGGCTGCACCGGCGGCTCGATGACCGGGGTAGTGGTGGCCGCGTCGGTGGCCAGGCCGGTGGCCACATCCGTGGTGTGGTCGTCCTCGCCGGTGAACTCGGTCTCGGTGGTCGTCGACAAGTTGATCTACCTCCCCTATTGATCGCCTCTACGCCAGACGGGGACTCGGGTGTTGCTGTGAGTCCCGGTTCGACGGTTCCCTCAAACCGCGAACGGCCTAATACTGACACAACGGAGCAATGATCGGAAAAGTAATTCACTGCAAGTAGCTTTCGATAGCTGTTGTCGTGTGACGTACCGCATGGACGGCCGGTTCCCGGGCATGCGAAAAGGGGGCCATCCAATTGGACAGCCCCCTACTGCTAGCCGAAGTCAGCCCACGTCAAGGTAGTCGGCGTTCGGTCCGCCATTGGCCGTTGTGGCCGTCGCGCGGACGGTGTTCGTGCCTGCGTTGAGGTTCACCGTTGTTGTGACTCCCGCATAGCTTGTCCACGCGCCTGTGCCTGGGAAGTCGACATCGCCGACAGCCGCCCCGTTCACTGCCAGGTTCACGGGGCGGTTGTCAGCCGTACCGTTGGCGTAGCCGAATCGCAGGGTCGCAGGACCCGCTACGGTTGCGGTCACTGTCCATTCGACATAACCGCCGACGGCGTTGGTGTAGTTGACAAAACCGGTTCCGCTGAAGCCGGTGTGGTTGGATTCGACCACACCGTTGGAGATCGTCGCGTTCTCGGCCTCGTACCGGGTCGGCTGCGGGCCGGGGTCGCCATCAGAACCCGCGTAGGCGGTGCCAATCCAGGCCTCGTCGATGCGCAAACGCTTGTACCGCGTGCTGTCGCTCGACGCCGCGTGCGTGTTCACGACTTCCACGCGAACGTACCGCGCGGTGGTCGCCGGTACGTCGATGAACTGCACACCGCGATGACTGGGCAGCGTCCCGGTCTTGATCGCCGACCCCCAGTTCGTCCCGTCGCTGCTCACGAACACGCGATAGTCCCGGATCCTGGCCGACTGCTCGGTCGACGAGCGCGCATAGCTCACCGAGTCCTCGCGCTGGTTGATGCCGATGTACTGGATCCGTTTGGCCGAGCCGAGATCGAATCGCAGGGACACCGGCGTGGTCTTGTTGCTGTCCCAATAGGTCAGATAGTTGCCGTCGCCTGCCGCCGAGGCCGCATGGTCGCTTGTCGAGGCGCTTGCACTCAGCGTGGCACCGCTCAGAATTCCTTCACGTCCGGCGGTCTCCACCTTGAACACAGTGTCGTATTGGTCCCAGGTGGACACGCCGGTCAACGTGATATTGCCGCCGCTCTGGGTGAACGAGACCGCGGCGCCGGTTCGGAGGTTGGTGACCCGGCTGACCTTGTATCCGTTGTCACGAACGCGAAGCGTGCTGCCCGACGGACGGGTCAGGACGTGGATGTAGTGCAGGTTGGGGTTGTTCTTCTTGATCGTGGTCACGCCGTGCGCGCCGTCGTTGAAGAAGCCAGGTTTGAGGCCGCCGTACATGTAACCGCCGCCCTCGGTGCCGTCGATCGACTCCCAGATCTGGCCGAGGTAGCCGTTGAGGAAGGTGTTGTAGGCCTCCTGATTGGACGGGAACTTGCCGTTGACCATCGCGGTCTCGGCCATGTTCGACTTCATCGACGAGCCCGAGTTGGTGATGTACCGGCCGATGTTGAGCTTGTAGTCCACACTGGAGTTCGAACCGCTGTACCACCAGGCGCCGCCGCTCGGCAGCTTGTAGCAGGCCTCGATCAGACGCGGCGCGGCGGTGTAGGCGGCCTGCGGATAGTCATAGCTCGGCGACATGCCGGTCTTCTGCTCGTTGCTGATCGTGTCCATGATCGGCGTGTCTTCGTTGTTGTTGCTGAGCAGGAACTCCGGCCGGTCCTGACGGATTTTCTCGTAAAGCCCGTTTCGTTCCCAGTAGGCGTTGTCGTTGTCGATCCAGAACCCGGACAGCGCCGGATAGTCCGCCTTCGGGTAGCGCTGCATGACTTCGACGAAGTTGTCGTAGCTGAACTCGCCGAACCCGTCGCGGCCCTGCAGGCTGATGCTGCGGCCCTTGTAGCTGGAGTAGCCCGACGAGTCGAGCCACTCGTGGCCGCCTTCGTCGTGCCACTGCGGGTCGTCGGTCATATAGACGAGAACCTTGACGCCGCCCTCGCCTGCCGCCTTGATCAGCTCGCCGAGGAAGTCACGCTTGGTCGCGCAACTGCCCGGGATCTTGGACGGATACGCCCGCGCGTAGCCCAGACGGCTGTGGAAGGAGGCGAACACCAGATACTGCGAATGCAGCTTCTTGGCCTCGTTGACCCAGTACTGCGGTGTCCAGCCGCCGTTGGTGACGGCCGACTCCCAGGCACTGCAGCTGGTGTAACCGGGCGATGTGCGCATCCCCCAGTGCAGGAAGAGCCCGGCCTGCGCGTCGCGAAGCCAGTCCTGACGTGGATGTTGCAGTTCGGCGGACGCGACAGGCGCCGTGACGAGGCCCGCCACCGCGATGATCGACGTCAGTAGTGCCAAGATCCCTTTGCGCGACACGGGGTCCTCCGATGGGCAGATGGCAGTGCCTGGGCGCGGCGGGGTCCCGGCGATTGGTCTACTCCTTTGCGGGCAGACCGTCAAGAGTCTTCCCCTCCGAGGTCTGTTCCCACTCACAGGTACAAATGCCGCTTTATGGGTTCAGATATGACAAAAGGTCGGATCTGTTGCTTGACGAGGCCGCCTCAGATGGAGTAGACCCTACGTATGTAACCGTTTTCGCTTGGTTACATTGCAGCAGGGTAGTCAAGCCTTCGCCAGTGCCAGTCGAGGGAGCTTTCAGTGGTGAACAGCCGACACAGCCGACGGGACGTCCTTCGCGGCGTCGGCGCCGTCGCCGGTGGGCTGCTCGCCGGGACGGGTTTCGCGACACCGGCTTCTGCCGAAGTCATGCCGCCGGACCAGTGGAGACTGGTGCCTCGGATCCTGGCCAGGATCATCCCGCCCACCTTCCCGGCGCGGGTCTTCGACATCACGACCTACGGCGCCATAGGCGACGGCCGGACGAAAAATACCGCGGCAATAAATGCTGCGATCCACGACTGCAGCCGAACAGGCGGCGGGCGCGTACTCGTGCCTGCGGGCACCTACCTGACAGGCGGCATCCGCATGCTCAGCGGAGTCGACCTGCATGTGGCCGAAGGCGCCACGCTCAAGTTCAGCAACGATCCCAAGGACTTTCTCCCTCTTGTGCTGGTGCGCTGGGAGGGCACGCTCTGCTATAACTACCAGGCGTTCATCTACGCCTATCAGCAACGCGACATGGCGATCACAGGCTCCGGCACCATAGACGGCGACGCCCCCAACGGGCCGTGGCCGGGCTGGGGCGCCGGGTCCACGCCGGAGCTGCGCAAGATGGGCGAGGACGGCATCCCGGTCGAACAGCGGATCATGGGCGAGGGCAAACGCATGCGCCCCAACATGATTCAGTTCATTGACTGCCGGAACCTGTTGGTCCAGGATGTGTTCCTACGCAACCCCGCAATGTGGACACTGCACCCGGTCTTCTGCACCAACGTGACCGTGCGCAATGTCCACATCTACAGCACGAACTCGCAGGGCGACGGCGTCGATCTCGACTCGACGAGCTACGCGCACGTCATCAACTCGCGGTTCAACACGAATGACGACTGTGTCGTCCTCAAATCTGGTCGGGATGCCGACGGGCGGCGGATCGGCATCCCGACCTCCAACGTGGTGGTCGAACGCTGCAAGTTCTCCGGCCGGTGGGGTGGGATCACCATCGGTTCGGAGATGTCCGGCGGAGTGCGCAACGCGTTCTGCCGCAACTGCGAGATCAACGCGCCCGACTTCCCCGGGCGCTACCCGATCAAGCATGCGCTCTACATCAAGACGAACAAGGACCGCGGCGGGGTCATCGACGGCGTCCACCTGCGAAACATCAAGGGCAGCAACGTCGAACGCGAGATCCTGTTCGTCAGCATGTACTACAGCGGCGGCGGATCGGGCAGTCATTTCCCGCAGATCAACAATGTCACGGTCGACGGCATGACGATCGCCGGCGGCCGCAAGGCCATCCATTTTGAAGGGTTCCCCGAAAGCCACATCCGCGGCGTGACGATCGCGAACAGCGAGTTCGCCGGCATCGCGGAACCGAACACCATCCGCAACACCGACGACATCGTGCTGCGCAATGTCCGTGTCAACGGCACCGTCCAGGATTAGCTGACCGCCGCCTTTCCCTGCACTGAAGGGGTCAGGAAATGTCCCGTCTGAACCGTAGGTCTGTCCTGCTCGGCAGCGCCGCGGCAGCAATCGGCGTCAACGCGGCGGCAAGCCCGGCATGGGCCGCGCCCGACTGGTCGGTCGAGGTCGTCCGGTCCACAATGGCCCGGTACACGTCGTCCTCTTTAGGCGGTTGGGGTTATACGCGTGGACTGTACCTCTACGGGCAGTACCTGGTGTTCAAGCGGACTGGTAACCAGTCGTACTTCACCTACATCAAGTCCTGGGTGGACAGGTTCGTCGACGGCAGCGGGAACATCAGCAACAGCTTCAACAACCTGGACTCGATGCGGTCAGCCCAGCTGCTGCCGATCCTGCACAGGGAGACGGGCCAGCAACGTTACAAAACGGCAGCAGACAAGCTGCGCAACCGGTTCAACAGCTATCCCCGTACTTCCGACGGTGGAATGTTCCATGCCACAAGCAAAGTCGGGCAACTGTGGGCCGACGGCGTCTACATGGCGCAGCCGTTCATCGCCGACTATGCCAAGCAGTACAATCAGACATACGGATTCGACGAGTCCACTCGCAACATGGTCGCCTACTTCACGCATCTGAAGGCGACCAATGGCCTGCTGTACCACGCCTACGACGCGGACGGGTCCGAGTCCTGGGCCCCGGACCCGGACCGCCACTCGGCCTATCACTGGGCGCGGGCGATCGGCTGGTTCGGCATGGCCGCCTGTGACATCCTGGAGGTGCTGCCGGCCGATCACCCCCGGCGCCAGGCCCTGATCGACATCATCAAGCACCTGGCAACCGGCTATCAGCGCTTCCAGGACCCGGCGACCGGCCGCTGGTGGCAGGTGGTCGACCGGGGTACGACCTCGGGCAACTGGCTGGAGACCTCGGCGTCGGCGATGTACACGTTCATGCTGTCGCGTGGCGTCGAGCGCGGGTATCTCGACCCGGCGTACAAAGCCGTTGCCAGCAAGGGATACCAGGGTGTGCTGGCCAAGATCTCGCTCGGGTCGGACAACCGGACCAACCTGCGCGACATCTCCGAGGGCACGAACGTCGGCAACCTGAGCTACTACTTCGGCCGCAAACGCAACACCAACGACTTCCACGGGCTGGGTGCGTTCCTGATCATGAACGAGCAGTTGACGCGAACCGGGGGTTGATCATATGCGGCGGCGGCTTCTCGCAGTGTCGATGGCCGCGGCGGTACTGGCCGTGTATTCAGGTGGTGCGTCACCCGGGTACACGGCTTCCGCCGATCCAGGGCTGTCATGGCGAGTGGAACAGGCACCGTTCCGGCTCGTCTACACCGACGACGGCAGACAGCTGACCGCCCAGACACCCAGCAGCATGGGGTACCGGCTGACGGACGGCTCTTCCCACCAGCTGACAACGCTTCGCACCCACAGCGCCGGAACGTACACCGTCAACACCGACGAAGCTGACCGCACAGCGACCGTCCGGGTCGAGCGGACCAGCCGCGGACTGCGTGTCTCCCTGACGTTGCAGCCCGCTGCCGACGTCGTCCAGGTGTCCGAGAACCTCGTGGGCTCGTTGGACGAGCACTTCCTCGGCGGCGGTGCGCACACGATGTTCATCGACCTGCGCCGCAAGACATTGCTCAACAAGGCTGTGTTCGTGGGCGCGAGCAACTTCGGCAAGTGCAACAAGAACGGCGCACCGACGCCGTTTTTCATCAGCTCGGCCGGTTACGGTATCTACCCCGACACCACCGCGATCGGCCGTCTTGCTTTCCCCGACGCCGCACCGGACACGCACTGCAACGACGCTCCGGCCCCGTGTCCGGTGGAGTACAACAAGCCTGATCGCATCCAGTTGTGCTTCAAGACGAACAGGCTTGACTACGAGGTCTACCGCGGTGATCCCGCAGCGGTGACCCAGTCGTACTTCCAGCGCGTCGGCATGCCGGTCCTGCCACCGCCGCGGCAGTTCGCGATGACCAAGTGGCGCGACAAGGTCTCCTCGCAGAGCGAGGTCATCGAGGACATGGTCGAGTTGCAGAAACGGGGAATCCCGCTGGACTCGATCTGGATCGACAACCCGTGGGAGCAGGGTCCGGCCGGTGGTCGCGTGACGTACGCGTGCATCGGTGCACTGACGTTCGACAACCAGCAGTTCCCCGATCCACAGGGGATGATCGCCCAGCTGAAGGCAGGTGGGGTCAGCCTCGGCACCTGGGTGGCACCGTTCCTGAGCAAACAGTCCGACGGCAAGCCGTGCCCGCACGACTATCCGCCGGGTTCGTTCGTGCAGTCCGACCGGACGAACGTGTGGGACATCGACCTCACCAACCCCGTGGCCCGCGCCCACTACGAGGCCAAGCTGGAGAAGCTCTTCCGGATGGGTGTCTCGCTGGTCAAGGGTGACCGCGGCGAGGAGCACAACTTCGAGGAGTCCACGTTCGCGGGCGGGCCGGGCACTCTGATCCACAACCGGTATCCGTTGCTGTACGCGGAATCCGTCACCAACATGCTGCGCAAGGTGCACGGCGAGGACTTCGCCACGCTGTTCCGGGCCGGCTACGACGGGATGCCCAGGATCCTGCGCGGCGCCTGGATGGCCGACGCGGACATGAGTTTCGACGGGTTGCGGCTCACGTTGCGGCGAGGCGTGAACAACTCCTTCACCGGGCAGCCGGTCTGGGGCTCGGACACCGGCGGCTACCGCAAGGTCGCCGACGACTCGCCTTCCGCCAGCCTGTTCACCCGCTGGGCCCAGCTCTCGGCGATCTCGCCGGTGTTCCAGGTCGGTGGGCCGGGCCGCAACGCGACACCCTGGGTGTACGACGATGCGACCGTGGACCGGTTCCGCAGGTCAGCGATCCTGCACTACGAGTTGTTCCCCTATCTGTACCGGCTGGCGCAGGAGGCGTCGGTCACGGGAGTTCCGATCACCAGGGCGATGGCCTTCTCCTATCCGCAGGACGAAGAGGCGTGGCAGGCAGACCAGCAACTGATGATCGGTCCGGATCTGCTCGCCGCACCGGTGACAGCCGACCGCGCCGAAGCCGACGGTGCGGCGGGAAGGCCGACTCCTGTGGACGTCTACCTGCCTGCGGGCAAATGGATCGACCTGCACAACGGACAGGTCCTCGACGGTGGCAGGCACGTGATCCGGGAGTCCACACTGGACGAGTTCCCGCTGTATCTGCGGATGGGCGGCGGTATCGCTTTCAACCAGCGGGATCCCGGCATCTGGCCGACGCCGTGGGGTCTCAACGACATCGACCCGAAGGATCGGACCGGCTGGCTGGTCTCGCCGGACGCGGGCGTGCACATCAAGAACCACACCGGCGGCGAGCTGACCACCCAGCGGACCGGCAAGTTCCTTCAGCTCAATGTGACCGGCTCGGCTCGCGAAACCCAGGTCACCATCCCTGGCGACGCCCCGACGTTCGTGCTGATCGACGGCAGGCCTGTCCCCCAGTCGACCCCCGCGCAGCTCAAGGGCCGGAGCGTGGGCTGGACGGTGAAGCAAGGAGCCTTTGGCGGAACCGTGCTGAAGCTCCACGGCTCCGCCAAGGTGCTGCTCTACTCGCGTTAGTTGATCACTATCCGGTCGAGGTCCGCCGTCCCGGTGATGCTGACCAGGTTGAGGCCTGGGTTGAGCTTCGCCGTGACGGCGCGGCCGATCAGCGGGGCCGAGGAACTCCAGCCGGTCAGCATGATCCGCTCGGTGGTGCGGCTGTTCACAACGTTGACATCAAAGGACTTCGTGCCTTCCGCTGTTCCCACAACAGTGATCACCCGTTCGCCGCCGAGTGGCGCGACAACCGGCAGCAGGACCCGTCCTGGGAACTGGACCTTCAAGCCTCCGGAACAGTTGTCACACCGGACGCGCTTTGCCCCGTCCGGCAACAGGCCTGCTTCGGCTTCGTAGGAGACGCCTTCGGTGTTGGCACTCCTGGCGTACTCACCGCCGGTCCAGACCTCGTCAATGCGCAGCTTCTTGTAGTAGTTCGGTGCATTGGCCGCACTCCAGGTGCTCGTGACATTGAGCCGGAGATACCGGGCATTGACCGCAGGAAAGTCCACGAATTGCACCGCACGCGCACTCGGCATGACACCGGATTGCACCGAGGTCCAGGTCACCGCATCCTGGCTGGCTTCCACGGTGTAATCCTTGATCCGCGCTTGAACACCGTGTCGTAGGTGTCCCAGGCCGTGACCCCACTGATGGTCAGCGAGCCGTTCGCCTGGCCGAACGGCTTGGCCTCGCCGGTACGGAGGTCGCGCACACTACGGACTCGGTACCCGTTGTCCCGTAGGGTGATCGAGCTTGCTGTCGCAGGTTTGGTGAGGACGTGCACGTATTGCAGGTCCGGGTTGTCACGGTTCATCGTGATCACGCCGTGTGCGCCATCGTTCCAGAATCCCGGTGTGAGGCCGCCGTAGAGGTAGCCACCGCCTTCCACACCGTGGATCGATTCCCAGATCGGGGCAAGGTACTGGGCTGCGTAGTTGTTGAAGACCTCCTGTTGTGGCGGGAACCGGCCGTTGATCATCGCGGTCTCGGCCATCAGCGATTTCACCGACGAGCCCGCGTTGCTGATGATCCGGCCGAGTGTGACCGGATAGTCGACCGGCGCGTCGGTGCCGTCGTACCACCACGCGCCTCTTGTCGGCAGCTTCCACTCGCCTTCGGTCAGACGCGGCTGAGGCGTGAGCACGGCCTGCGGGTAGTCGTAGGCCGGCGTCATCCCGACTTTCTGTTCATGGCTGACCATGTCCATGATCGGGGTGTCCTCGTTGTTGTTACTCAGTGTCCAGGTTGGACGCTCCTGCCGGATCCGCTCGTACAGGTCCACGGCGGAGGAAAAGATCGGACCTTTGACGCCGCCTCAATCTAACAGTTTTGCCCCCAATGTGGCGTTGGTAGCGTTGGATGCCACCAATGTGGCATTGGAGGCAAAGCCGGGACCTTGAGAGGTCGGAGGGGCTAGCTGCGGGGAGTGCGGCGGCGCAGGCCGAGGACGATCAGCACCAGGCCGCCGACGACACACAGCAGCCCGATGCTGGTCCACAGCCGCTCACCGGTCATGAAGCTGCCGGTGATGTAGCCGAGCCCTTGACCTGTCCATACTCCGCCGATGAGGATCAGCAGGACGCCCAGCACGATCGGAAGCCATTTGCGCATACCCTCATGGTCGCACCATGAACTGGGCGCCCGGGAGCGGGCGGTCGACCACACGGACGTCGCCGATCCACCCGTAGAAGGTCTTGTCGATCTTGCGGTCGTAGGTGTACGCGCCCAGCAGCCATACGTCGTCGGCGGTCGAGATGCCGACCGCCGGAGTGGACGGGTTGCGCAGCAGTTTGGAGCCGTCGACGTAGAGCGTGGTGTTCCGGCCGTCGTTGACCACCGCCACATGCCACCACTTGTCCAGGGGCAGCTCGTGGCCCCAGTTGGTGGAGATCCCGTTCTGGTTCAACGGGAACGTCGCCCATTGCAACCCGTGCCCGTCGGAGATGCTGAGCGTGGCGACCGGCTCGCTGGGGTCGTCGCCGGTTTTGCCCGCGTCACGGCCGGTGCCGAGGCGCGACAGCAGGGCGCTCCAGGCGTTGGCGCCGCTGAAGTCCTTGGGCAGCTTGAAGAACGCCTCGATGGTGTAGCCACGCTGGAAGGTCGCCCTGTTCATCGGCGCTCCGGGCACAGTTCGCAAGTAGGCGCCATCAAGGAAAACGCTTCCGTGCGCGGGCTGTCCACGGTGGTGCTCGGCTGACCACTTCGGAGTTTTCTCGGCGACGAGGTGGTTTCCGTTGCCGGAAAGGTCACGTGTCTCCTGCTTGTCGAACCGCCAGTACGCCACGGTTCCGGGAATCACGAGTTCGCGAGCGGGACGCGGCTGCGGCTCGGGATGCGGATCAAAGCCGGAGAACCGCTGCTCGAAATCGATCGGCACGCTGAAGTAGTCGGCCGGGCCGGTTCGTTCGATCTCCTCACGGGACAACAGGTTCAGCCGTGCAGCCGACTGGCCGAGCAGCCACGGCGAGATGGTCTCGACGTCGATCGTGTTGCGCGCCAGATCGAAGTGGTACAGCCGGATCATGGCACTGCCGCCGTAATAACGGTCTTGGTAGTTCGTGATGTGCGCGTGCACGTCGTGGCCCGCGTCGTTGCGCAACACGACCCTGCCAGGTGGCCAGAAATGGCCGTTCAGCGTCAGGAAGATCTGGTCGCTGCCCTTCACCAGGTCATTCCACAACCGTTGTCCGAAATCGGACAACTGCGCGTTTCCGTCACCACTGTCGGCGTGGACGAACTCGTGTGTGGTCAGGATGACCGGGCTCTTCGGGTGCTTGCGCAGAATGTCCTTCGCCCACTGGACGCTGCCCGCCGACGGACGCCAGTCCAGTGCCAGCACAAGCCATTCCCGGCCGGCTGCCCGGAATACGTGATACGTGTTGTAGCCGTCCGGAGTCGCACCACGGAAGGTCGGGCTGTTACGGAATCTGCGCGGCCCGAACGCGTCCAGATAGGGACTGGGGCCGCGCTGGTCGTCCTTGCGGGAGTCGATGTCGTGGTTGCCGGCCAGCACACTGTACGGAAACCGGTCCAGAATCCGGAATGTGCGACTAGCCTTGTCGAACTCGTCGGCCAGCCCGTTCTCGGTGATGTCGCCGAGGTGCGCCACGAAAACCGTGTTGTGCTCACGTGCACTGTCCACAATGTAACGCAGCGACGCTTCCAATGGCGCTGAGTCACCACGGTCACGGTCGTACAGGTACTGCGTGTCCGGGATGACCGCGAGGGTGAACCGCGGGTTGGTGCTGTCCGGCCGCCAGTCCTGGGTGGCCAGTGCGGGCGTGGCCAGTACGGGTGTGGACACGGCGGTCGCCGCACCGAGCAGCCCCGCGTTGAGGAGGAACGAACGTCTGCTTGACACGGCCGGAAACTACGGGCCGGAAGCGAATTCAGGCCGAACGCGACATGAACCTACAGATCGTGGACGTCACCGGACAGTGAACCGTCCGGCAGCCGCGGCGGCTTGATCCCGGCCTGGATGAACAACTCCCCCAGCTCCAGGTTCAGCCGGTTGACCAGCATCCGGTAGTCCGGTGCCGGCCGCAGATCCTGATGGGTCACTGTGCGCGTGAAGGTCTGGACCTCCGAACCGCGGGTCGGGCGCAGCCGGTTGACATCCAGCTGCAGCTCGGCGTGATCGTTGCGGCGCCAGATCGTCAGGCTCCACCATTCCCGGACGTCGCCGGACATTCCGCCGTGCTGAGGACCGCGCGGAATACGCCAGGACCATGACTCGACCCAGCTGCGCAGCTGCTCGGCACTGACTTCCACTTCCACTCCTGTTGGGGAGAGAGTGATCAACCACTGGAAGCCTACAACGCCGCAGAGCCGGTAGCCGCCAATGAACGTAAGGTCAAGGTCTCCGATCGATTGACCTCAACCATGGTTGAGATTGCAGGCTCTCAACCATGCCCTTCACACAAGCTGAACTGGACTATCTGGCGAGCCAGCAGCTCGGCCGGCTGGCCACCGCGCAACCCGGTGGCACGCTGCAGAACAACCCGGTCGGGTTCACTTACAACCCCACGACGAAGACGATCGACGTACGCGGCTTCGGCATGGCCAAGAGCCGGAAGTACCGCAACGTGCTGGCCGGCAGCCCGGTCGCGTTTGTGGTGGACGACATCTATTCCGTTGATCCATGGCGGGTTCGCTGCCTGGAGATCCGGGGCCGCGCCGAGGCGATTCCCGACGCCGAGAACCCGGACGGGCCGCTCGATGGCGCGATCATCCGGATCCACCCGGAACGGATCATCAGTTTCGGTGTGGACCGTCAGGACGTGCCCGCCCATGAGATGAAAGCGGATATCCGCAATGTCCAAAGAGGCTCTGGCAATTGAGTCTTGGAATAGCGAGCCGGGTTCCAGGTGGATGCATCGCTGTCCGGCGGGCCGGGCCTGGACTGGACCGTCCAGGTCCGGTCCGCCGGGCAGCGAGGCGCCGCCTGGGCCCGATCTCGCCCAAACGCTCAATTGCCAGAGCCTCTATACGCGAACGAGCGAGTCGGGGGTGGCCTCGGCGAGGCTGCGATGTCCGGACAGCGCCAACGTGAGGTCGAAGTCGGCGAGCACACTGCGGACCACGTGCCGGACACCTGCCTCGCCGTCGTGCGCGAGGCCCCAGACGTACGGGCGGCCAAGCAGAACCGCCTTGGCACCCAGCGCGATCGCTTTGAGCACGTCGGCGCCGGTACGGATGCCGGAGTCGAACAGGACGTCGAGCCGGTCCCCGACGGCGTTGGCGATGGCGGGCAAGGCATCCAGCGAGGCGATCGCGCCATCCACCTGACGGCCGCCGTGATTGGACACGACAATGCCGTCCATCCCCGCGTCGGCGGCCCTGCGGGCGTCGTCGACGTGCTGGATTCCTTTCAGCACAATGGGTCCGTCCCAGTGTTCCCGCAGGAACGGCAACGCGTCCCAGCTGCGGTCGGTGCCGGTGAACATCGGGACCCACTTCAGCACCGCCGCCGCGATGTCCTCTTCCGGCGGCTGGGCCAGACCGGACCGGAACACCGGATCGGAGAACGGGATCGCGGTACCGGTGCCGCGGATGAACGGCAGATAGGAATTGTCCAGGTCACGCGACCGCCAAGCCAGCGTCCACGTGTCCAGGGTGACCACGAGCGTCGTGTAGCCCGCCTTGGCGGCCCGGTTGAGGATGCTGATACACACATCCGGGTCGTTGGGCCAGTAGAGCTGGAACCAGCGTGGACCGTCGCCACTGGCCTCGGCCACGTCTTCGATCGTGTTCGACGAAGCGGCGGACAGGATCATCGGAACGCCCAGCGCACTCGCGGCACGCGCGGTCGCCAGCTCGGCGTCCGGGTGCACTATCGACTGCACGCCGACCGGCGCGAGCAGCACCGGAGCGGGCATCGGCGTCCCCAGAACGGTCGTCCTGGTCTCCCGGGCGGTCGCGTCGCGCAGCATCCGCGGCACGATCTGCCAGCGGTCGAACGCCGCCCGGTTCGCGCGCACCGTCGCCCCGGAACCCGCACCGCCCTCCACGTACCAGAACGGGCCCGGCGCCAGGATCTCCCGCGCCGAATCCGCCAGCCTGGTCGGATCCGTGGTGAACGCGGGCACCTGGTCAGCCAGGCCCTGCAGGTAGATCTCGTTCTGGTAGCCGCCGAGAGGTTGGTTCACGGCTGCACTCTAACGCCGCAAGGTCAGCGCTCGCCGAATCCTTGCTGCCCGTATCCCTGCTGCCCGTACGGCTGCTGGCCCGGCTGAGGCTGTCCGTACTGCGGAGGCTGAGCCTGCGGCGGGTACGGCATCTGCTGCTGGGGTTGCTGCTGATATGGCTGCTGCTGATAGGGCGCCGCGCCGTATCCCGGAGGCGGCGGAAGGGCCTGAACCGCCTTGGCCTCCTTGTTCTTCTGCAGCGCCACACTCGCGCCGACGATGGCGCAGCCGACCACACCCAGACCGATTCCCAGCACCGGCTGCATCGACTCGGACCACATCAGGATCCGTAACTGGAAATCGGTGTAATGCAGAATCGCGGAGACGAACCCCGCGAAAATCAGAAACCCACCGAACGCACGCACAGTGCCCCTCCCGGAATGCCCTGGCGAACCATGGGTGCCACGCACCGAATCCCCACCTGGTCCCCCTGGTACTTCTTCGACTGGGCGGACAACCTAACGCTTCGGGTGGTTACGGCGCCAGAGGGCGAAAAAGACAATTCCCCCAGCGAGAGCACTTGTTGTCAGAACGAGAGAAAGCGGGCTCAAGGTCTGTACACCAAGCGCGACCAATACGGTCCAGACAGTGAGCAGAAGCAGTGACACCCCGACCAAGCCGGTCGCCGCGGTGAGCAGGGGGTGCCCTCGCATGGTCTCTTTCAACGGCACTCCCCGCGCGAACTGGAACCACCCCATGCCCAGCACGACCCCCGAGAACACCAGCAGCACCAAGCCGAACCAGCCGAGCACCCGGCCCGCGGTGTCGATCCCGATCAGCAGCAGCACCAGGCTGCCGATCGCGATGGCGACCGAGGCGCGCCGCAAAGCCAGCCACAGCCCGAGTTCCTCGATCCGGCCGAGATGGGTGTACTGCGCCACCGGCTCGTTGGTGGCCGGCGTCTTGGTCGTGTCCAGCGCCGGTCTGCCGAGCCGGACGAGGTTCGCCCGGGCGTGCTGGTTGGCCGGGTCGATCTTGAGTGCCTCGAAGTAGGCGCGCTTCGCGGTTTCCTTGTCGTGCACACGCAATGCCGCGTCGCCGAGGACTTCGAACGGCCGGGCTTCGTTGTTGGCCAACTGGATCCCGCGACACGCCGCGGCGAACGACTCCTGCGGGTTGTCGCCGCCCAGGGCTTCGGCGAGCGCGACATGGCCGCGCCAGTCAGCCGGGTCACGGCGCACCGCCTCACGCGCGGACACTACGGCCTCGTCGCGCCGGTCCAGTTCCACCAGCGCGACGCTCGCCAGACGGAAGCCCCACGAGCGCTCGCCGAGCCGGATCGCCTCCTTGGCGGCGTCCAGGGAGGACTCTGCTTCGCCCACGTCCAGGTACGCGGCGCCGAGCTGGCACCACGCCTCAGGGTGCGTGGGGTGCTCGTCCAGCACCCCACGCAACAAGTTGATCGCCGCGTCGGGGTTTCCGGCGGCGGTCAGGTCGGCCGCGCGACGTAACGCGACCGCGATCGGCTCGCCCATCCTGACTCCCTGCATCGGGTCTGCGGATGGACCAGTCTTGCACTCCCGGTGCTACACCGGTTTCGGCGAGTCCACTCCGGGCCGCGTGTCGCGCCACATTCCCCTGGTGAAATCAGGAATCGGCACTGCCACGCCGCCCATGTCGATGGATCTCGAACTCAGCGGCACGGGTGCGCTCCACACCGCGCCGTCGTAGACGTCCATGTCCGGCACCAGCCCGAGACGCAACGTTTGCATGGTCCGGTACACCATGTAGTAGTCCATCCCGCCGTGGCCGCCGGGCCCGGGTGGGACGTCTGTCCACAACCAGTGGTCATAGGATTTGTACTCGTCGAAGTCCGCCCACTGATCGTTGGTGTTGCGGGGTTCCAGGTAGATCCGGGGTGGATAGTCCTCGAACACCCCTTTGGTACCGGCGATGTGGTTCAGCCGGCTGTAAGGGTGCGGTGTGGACACATCGTGCTGGAGCCGGATCACCCGACCTTTGGCGGTCTGCAGCAGGCTGATTGTCGTGTCCGACTCGACATAGCGTTCGCCCCAGGAGGAGTCATCGGGTTGCTCGTGGGCTTTGCGGTACTCGGCCAGGCCGAGCGCGGGCGTGCCCATCGCTGAGATGCGCACGATCCGGTCGCCGCGGTTGATGTCCATGTAGCCGGCGACCGGGCCGAGTCCATGCGTGGGATACAAGTCGCCCTTCAGCCGCGACTTCGTGTGCCAGGCGCGCCGCCATTCACCGGCGTAGTACGTGTCCGAGAACAAGAGCTCTCGTAAGTCGTGGATGTACGCACCCGCGCCATGCAACAACTCCCCGAAGAGTCCCGCGTGCACCATGCGCAGCAGGCGCATCTCGTTCTGGCCGTAGCAGCAGTTCTCCAGCTGCATGCAGTGCCGCTGGTAGCGCTCGGAGGCGTCGACCAACTGCCACAGCTCATCGACGGTGGTCGCGAACGGGGTCTCCACGCCGACGTGCTTGCCCGCACGCAATGCCGCGAGCGCCATCGGCACGTGCCATTCCCAGGGCGTGGCGACGTAGACGAAGTCGATGTCGTCGCGGCGCAGCATGTTCTCGAAATCGTGGACGCCCTTGGCGAAGACCGCGGGCGCGGGCTGACCGGCGTCGGTGACCAGTTTTGCCGCCCGGGCAGCGGCAGTCGCGTTCACGTCGCACAGCGCGGTGATCCTCACGCCAGGCACGGCGAGGAAAGAACCGGTCATACCGCCGCCCCGGTTACCCAGACCGATGATCGCGACGCGGACGGTTTCATGCCGCTCGAACGGCACGTTGATCATGCTCCGGCCCTGCCGGCGCGGCCACTGCTCCGCAGCCTGGGCCTCGGCTCCGGCGCCCACGCCAAGGGCAGCACCGGCTGCCGCACCCGTTCGAAGCAACGCCCGCCGGGAGACCTGATCGCTCATGACACCTCCTGCGCAAATCTGCACATTTGAGCTCGATACAGTGCAGATTCACACAGACGGATGCGAGTGTCAGCCTACTTTTGTCGTAAAGAAGCCGTTATGCGACAGCTGCGAGCTCCTGGACCGCCTTGAGCGCACTTTCCTTGGAGGCGTCCGCGATGTGCTGGAACTGTTTGAGGTGCTCCCTCACGTAGGCCAGCGTCATCTCGCTGTGGATGAAGGTGATGTCCTGGTCCAGGCCGACCTTGCTGAAGTTCGCGCGCAGCAGCGGCTCCTGGAAGTCCCAGCCCTCGCGCGGCGTACCTGGCGCGTACGAACCGCCTCGCGCGGTCACCACGAACACCTTCTTGTGCGCGAGCGGGCCTTCGCCGGTCTCCTCGTTGACCAGCATCTCAGGGACGATGACGTGATCCATCCACGCCTTGAGCGACGACGGCAGCGTGAAGTTGTACATAGGCACCCCCAGCACCACCACGTCCGCCGCGACGAGCTCGTCGCGCCACGGCTTGAACGACTCATAAGCCGCGGTCTGCTCCGGAGTCCGCAGGTCGGCAGGCATGGTGGCGCCCGCGAAGTACTCCCCTGACAAGTGCGGGATCTGCTCGACGGCCAGGTCACGGTACGTGTAGCCGCCATCCGGGTTGGCGACCTTCCACGCCTGCGCGAAAGCGGCCGTCAACGGCCGGGAGTGCGAGCGTTCGCCGTTGATGCTCGAGTCGATGTGCAGCAAGTTCGTCATAACCGAGAAGATACGAATCGAGATGTTCCGAGTCAAGAACGTTCGGCGTAAGGGCCATCACGTAGACTGAACATGTGGACGAAAGCGTCAAGACCGAGGGTGTGCAGGCCCAGCGGTGCCTGCAGCATTTTGACGTGAACTGGCTGATCAACCGGGCCGCGCACGGCCTGCGTGAGGCGATGGACGCCGAAGCGATCGCGCACGGGACGACCATCCGCGGCCAGATCGTCCTGACCGCCCTGGTCCAGAACGACGGCCCTGGCGCACGGCCGTACAGCCAGCTGGCGCTCGGCCACGCGCTGGGCGTGGACAAGACCACCATGACCGCGTTGCTCGACAAACTCGAGCGTCAAGGCCTGGTCGTGCGCACGCCCGACCCCACCGACAGGCGGGCCCGTATCCCGGTGCCCACCGAGGCCGGCCGCGAGTTGCAGGCCAAGCTGTATCGGCAGCTCAAGTCGGTCGAGGAGCGGATGCTCTCGCCGCTGAGCCTGGACGAGCAGGACCAGTTACGGGACATGCTGCGCAGGCTCATCCCGATGGGCCCGGTCGAGGGCACGTGCATGTGACCGCACCGGGCAAAGTACGGGCGGCTTTGATTCTCGGCGCGCTTTCCGCGTTCGCACCACTGTCGATCGACATGTATCTGCCGGCATTTCCGGCAATGACAGGTCAGCTCTCGGCCACCGCGTCGGAAATCCAGCTGACACTGACCACGTTCGTGGTAAGCCTCGCCATCGGGCAGGCCATCGCCGGGCCGTTGTCGGACAGTTTCGGCCGGCGCAGGCCGCTGGTCGCGGGTTTGGTTCTTTACGCGGTGGCTTCCGTGGCCTGCGCTTTCGCGCCTTCGGCCTACGTATTGGTCGTGCTTCGTTTCCTGCAAGGGCTCGGCGCGGCGGCCGGGATCGTAATCGCCCGGGCGGTGGTACGCGATTTGTTCTCCGGAATCGCGATGGCCCGATTCTTCTCGCGGTTGATGCTGGTCGCCGGGCTGGCTCCGATTCTGGCCCCGGTCCTGGGCGGGGAACTGCTTCGGTTCACCTCGTGGCGCGGGATATTCGTGGTGCTGAGCGTTTTCGGGGTTGTCCTGCTGCTGAGCACCCTGCTCGGTCTACCGGAGACACTGCCAGCCACCCGACGGCAGCCCGCCCGGGTCGGCGGCGTGCTGCGGTCGTACGGATCGCTGCTGCGCGACCGGGTTTTCGTCGGCTACGCCATGACTGCCGCGCTGCTGTTCGCAGCGTTGTTCGCATACATCTCGGGGTCGACGTTCGTGCTGCAGGAGGTCTACGGACTGACGCCGCAGCAGTTCAGCCTGGTCTTCGGGGCCAACGCGGTCGGGATCATGATCGCCGGGCAACTCAGCGGCTGGCTCGTCGGCCGGTTCTCATCGCGGCGGCTGGTGACCATCGGCCTGGTGATCGCGCTGGTCGGCGGCGCCGGACTGGTCGCCATGACGGTGGCTGGGCTCGGGCTGATCGCGATCCTGGTGCCGTTGTTCCTGATCGTGTCCAGTATCGGGATCGTCATGCCGAACGCGACCGCGCTGGGCCTGGCCGACCAGGCGGACAACGCGGGGGCGGCGTCCGCCCTGATCGGCATCACTCAGTTCCTGGTCGGCGGGATCAGCGCGCCGCTGGTCGGGGCCGGCAGCGGCGCGCTGCCCATGGCGATCGTGATGGCCGCTCTGAGCGTGCTCTCGACCCTCACGTACGCGGTGCTAACCCGTGACAAGGCCGACCGCCAGAAAGATGATCACTCCACTGGAGACCAGGGCGGTGCCCAGCCGGCCACGCGGACCGGACAGCACCCGGCCGACGAGACTGCCGCCACCGGCGAGCAGCAATTGCCAGCTTGCTGACGCCAGCCAAGCGCCCAGCACGAACACTATGCCGGACAACAGGTCTGGCGTCGTGTCCGCCTGCATCCCGACAACCAGCGCTCCGAAGTAGACAATGGTTGCCGGGTTGAGGACAGTCAGGCCGAGCAGTCCGAAGTAGGCGCCGCGGACCGTGGTCGGCTTCTCCTGCCTGGCCTTGCTCTCCCGGAACGCCGCGACCGCCGTCCTGATGGCCAGTACAACAAGCACAATCGCCGCGGCCCAACGCATCTGGGTCGCGACCGGCTCGATCAGCCTTGCCAGCGCCGCGCCGCTGAGGACAGCGACCAATGCGTAGAGGCCGTCGGCGGTCGCGACGCCGAGCGCCGCGGCAGCACCGATCTTGAGGGAAGTCCGCGCGGTCAGGCTGATGATCAACGCACCGATCGCCCCCACGGGGATCGCAACGCCGTAACCAGCCACAACCCCCGCGAAGAACGCGCCGCTCATGACGGCGTGAGGTCGGACCTCCCCGGCCGCACGCCCTGCTGTCGACGCGCCCCAGTCGCCGTCGCGACAGGACACTTTCGAAGCGGGCTCGTAGTCATACCCAAGATGCTGCCACGGGCCTGCAACCGATTTTCACCCTCACACCCGGTAACCGGACAATTACGGAAGTTTCGGGCGAGCCCTTGAGTTGTCCCCCGGTGCGAGACATAGTGGGACCTGCCGCCAAATATGTATGGAAAGTTTCCTAATAAAGGAGACCCGATGCGGAAGCTTCTGCTCCTCGCGGCAACCCTGCTGGCGGCCGGAACCCTGGTCCCGACCGCGGCCGCGAGCCCCGCTCCACTCGCCGGGCCCACAGCCGCCCAGCTCCTGGCGAAAACCCAGTCCTGCAAGCAGATCTCCAGCGGCAAATACAAGACCGACAGCGAACTCGGCCGCACAATCCCGGTCTGCGACGCCAACGGCGCAGTCTGGTGGCGCGCCGACATGGACATCGACTGCGACGGGCAACGCACCGCCCGCTGCAACGAGGACACAGACCCCTGGTTCCAGCCCGACACAGCCTTCCACCGCTCCGACGGCAAACCCCTGATCTCAGACGTGACGCATTACGTGGTGGTTCCCAGCCCCAGCAACACCTGGCGCTACTCATCCTCAGGCCTCGCCGGCGCAGGCTCCTGCGCCGTGATCTACAACAACAAGGTCCTCTACGCATCCATAGGAGACACAGGCCCCACCGACATAATCGGCGAGGCCTCCTACTCGACCGCCCGCGACCTAGGCATCAACCCAGACCCAGAAAACGGCGGTACAGACGGGCCCGTGACCTACATCTGCTTCAAGAACTCCAAGGTCTCCCCCATCGAATCCAACTCCGCCGCCACCACGGTAGGCGAAGGCCGCGCCAATACCTTCGTAACCAACAACTGACTCAAGGCTTGCCGCCCGTGCGAACTCTTCTTCGCACGGGCGGTGGCTCCACCCAAACCAATGATCACCTTCGACAGAAACCCTGCCGCCCATACCCACATAGACAGTCCCCCGCCCAACCCGGGGGGCGTCCCTGGTCCAGTCTACCGGGGGAGCATGATCATCGGGGGGTTTCAAGAGGCGAGTCGGCGCGAATGGGCCGTTCGCTCGGGATTCACTCCGGTGGCCCAGCGGCAGGTCAAGCACCGCACGGCCGGACGTCAAAGTCCTCTGTGGACTGAGGCTGGGCGCCACATGGGGTATAGTCTGGGGCCGTCGTCCGGCAAGGTTATCGGGTTGCCGGTGGGCTGGAAGCCGAGGTGGACGTACAGCGCCAGGTTGCGGCGGTTCGTGGCCTCCAGGTAGGTGGGCGTTCCGGTTTCGTCCAGTTCGCGCAAACGGTGCTGTATCAGGGTTGTGCCGATGCCCATTCCCTGCTGTTCTGGCCGGACTCCGACAAAAGCCAGGTAGTGATGCGGCATGACCGGGTGGGCTTCGCTCATCACCTGGCGCAAAGCGAGGAACCGCGAAGCGTAAGGCCCGCAGATTGCCCGCAGCCGGCGCTCCACGTCACTGGGTTCCGCGTGCGGTGGGCCGAAAACCGCCGGATACCAGACAGACACCCCCGAAAGTTCCCCACCGGCGAAGACGTCGCCTGCCCCCAAAGCGTGCTCCACAGCCATGGCCCAATATTGCGGGTAGATCCGCCGGCGTTCCGCCAGGTCCGGGACGAGCCATTCCGCGATCTCCCCGATCAGGAACGCGTCGCTGAGCACTTTGCTCACGGGGGCAACAGGATGATCTCCGCCCACGCGGAAAACGTCGTAACGGTCCCGGTCGGCGACATTCTCATCCGAGGACTCCGGCACGAGCCCGGCGATCGAGCCGGAACTGACTTCCGGCAGATCCCGGGACGCACGGCCGATGACGCTGTTGGCGCCCAAGCCGATCGCGGCGTAGACGTCCGGGCGTTGCGACTTCAGGTGAACGCCCCAGCAGATTCCGGCGAGACCGGCCACCGCGAACACCGAAGGCAGGATCCACACAGCCGGATGGCTGGACGGCAGTCCCAGCAAAGCCGAGTACTGATTCAGCGTCAGCCCCAGCACAACAAGCAACAACACGGCAGCGATGGCGGGCGAAACCAAGCGCCGCCAAAGGTTCTCCTCCGCGACCTTGCGGCGCGCGAAGTAGCCGATCACCGAGATGGATGTGATCGCCATCAGGATCACCACGCCGAGTCCGCCGAACGTGGTTCCGATGTACATGAGGTCGATCAACGGGTCCAACCCGAACAGCACGAACAACACGATCACGACGAGTGCCAGCCCGGTCTGGACCAGTGAGCCGACGTAAGGCGATCCGGTCTTCCGGTGCGTCGCACCGAGCCTGCCGGGCAGAACCTGCTCACGCCCCAGAGCGAAAAGATACCGCGCCACCGTGTTGTGGAAACTCACCAAGGCCGCGAAGAGGCTCGTCACGATCAGAATCCGTCCGATGTCGACGATCCAGGCGCCCAGGAAGTTCGCGTTGATGTTGAAGATCAGATCCGCCTGCTGCTCGGTCGCTACCGCGACGATCTTGTCGGGACCGGTGTAGACCGTCAGAGCCCAGGACGAGACCGCGTACAGCACACCGACAAAGGCGACAGCAATGTAAGTGGCCTGCGCGACTGTCCGTTTAGGATCGCGGGTCTCCTCGGCGTAGACCGCGCCTCCTTCGAACCCGACGAAACCGGTCACCGCTGTGACGAGCAAAGCACCGACGCCCGCTGCGACCAGGTTGGACGGAGACAGGGCGGCGAAGCCGATCTCACCACCAGCCGGATGCGTCAGCTCCACCGCGTTGAACACCAGCATGATCAGGCACTCGGCCGTCAGCAGGACAGCGAGCACCTTGCTGTTGAAGTCGATCCGCAACACGCCCAGAACCGCGATCACGACCCAGGCCAGCAGCGCGAGCACCCACCACTGCACGTTCCACCCGAACCATGTCTTCAGATGCGTCGCCAGGATCGCGCCGAACCCGCCGTACAGCCCGATCTGCATCGCGTTGTACGCCACAACAGCAACAAAGGATGCACCGACACCAGGCACACGCCCAAGCCCTTGCGCCACATAGGTATAAAAAGCACCCGCATTGGTGATGTGTCGTGACATCGCGACATATCCGACTGCGAACAGGCCCAGCACGATGGCGATCGCCGCGTACGCCACCGGGATTCCGATGGTCTTGGTGTTGGCGAACGTGAGCACGGCGCCGCTGCCGATGACGGTCAGGGGTGCTGCCGCCGAGACTATGAAGAACACGACCGATGAGACGCCGAGCCTGTTGCGGGCCAGGGCCCGGGAGACCCGGCTCGGTCCAGTGGGTACGAGCGCCGTGCCTGGTGCACCTAACCTGTTGTCCACCAACGCATGCTCCTTCGTTGACACCTTGTGGGCGCTTGCAACGACAGCTATCTGCGGCGGCCGAGGACTGCGTCGCCTACTGCGGCCTCGGTCTGCTTGGCCAGTTCGAGCAGTGGAGCGGGCAACGCACGACGCAGCTCGTCCAGTTGCGATCTTGCGCGGTGCGGGCCGTGGAACCAGAGCAGGGCGCTGAGCAGACCGGTCGAGTGCGCGAGCGCGGCCAAGGTGGCGTCCTGCATCAGTTTGTGGTCTTGACTTATCCGGGTACGGCCGAGTCCGGGGTGCGGACGGGCCAGCAGGTCGTGCAGCCGGACCTCGGGGATCAGCGCACGTTCGGCGCTGACCGCGCGATACTGCACAGTTGGCCCGCCCCACCATTTTCGCAGCCGCACCTGGGCGAGGTGGCCGGCGATGTGCAGCCTGCTGCCGACTTTGTCGCGCGCGTCCTGGCTCAGGTATTCCAGCCAGATCCGGATGCTGTGCGGAGGCTCGCTCACGATCTCCCGCAACAGGCTCGCGGCCAGGGAGTCGTTCGGCGGAGTCGGGTCGAAGACGATCACCCGGCCGTCGGCGATCTCCAGCCTTCGTTCAAGCACGAGTTCGGCCAGCAGCGCTCCGGCCAGACCGAGGTCCATCCCGGTGTCGTGCAGCCGCGGCACAATTGTGTCCGCGTCATGGTTGTGCGCGACCAGGAAGAACTCGTCGGCTAACCGGAGATGCGTGGGTTGGCTCGGTGCCCTGCCGGTCACCGCTTCGCTTCCGGCGGTCTCACCCGGCGCGACGAATATGCGATGGTTGCACCGTCAATTGGTGAGCCCTGTAAGTCGGGAGGGTGAAACACCGGAACAGGATGCCACTGACGATCACTACATAACACGATCGATCGTAGTGCGTCACCCGATTGGTCGAGTCCGCAATGATGGATATACCAAACTGTTCCCCTCATCGGACGTCTCACTTGCCTGCTCGTCAGCTCAAGATCGACAACTACTGGACGAAACGAGCTCGGTAGGCCAAAGTGCGAAATCCCTTCGTAGACGCGTCATAGCGTCGGGCGAAAACCGTCTCCGTGACGGTTAGGGAAGGCGTTGGCAAGACGACCGGGGAGGCCAGACAGAGGTGAACACCCGCAAGGAATGGTCAGTGACGTGCCGGGACATCGCGGGACGGCGGCGTGACCTGACGGTGTTCGTCAGCGGTGGACGGATAGTGCTCGTCTCACCACCAGGGGAGACCGCCGTGCTGACTCCACTCGACGTGGGCAGGTTGCGCGCGGCGCTCCGGGACGCCGTGGTGGACGCGTCGGTGATCCCAGAGACATGAGCTTTCATTCCTACTACTGAGTAGGTATGGTCCCGTTCCGTACCGAGGAGGTGCGGATGAGCAGGTATTTCCTGACGGGCGGGACCGGATTCCTCGGGCGCGCGCTGATTTCCCGGCTGGTGGCACAGCCCGATTGCCAAGCGGTGTACGTGCTTGTCCGGGCGGGTTCGCTGGCGAGGTTCGACGCGCTCGCCCGGCAGTGGGACACCAACCGGGCCATCCCGGTGATCGGTGATCTCACCGAGCCAGGACTCGGTGTTTCGAGCATTCCCGGGGACATCGATCATGTCGTGCACCTCGGTGCGATTTACGATTTCACCGCATCGGAGCAGAGCAATCGCGAAGTCAATGTGACCGGTACCCGGAACGTGATCGACTTTGCCGGCCAGGTGCACGCGGATTGGTTGCATCACGTCTCCTCGGTGGCCGTGGCCGGTGACCATCACGGCCGGTTCACCGAACGCGATTTCGATCTTGGCCAGCAGTTGCCGTCGCCCTATCACGCGACAAAGTTCGCTGCCGAGAAACTCATCCGGGAACAGCGAACCGTGCCCTGGCGCGTCTACCGGCCCGCCGCCGTGGTCGGCGATTCCCGGACCGGGCAGATGGACAAGATCGACGGCCCGTACTACTTCCTGCCCGCGATAACCCGATTGTCCCGGCTGCCCGCGCGCCTTCCTCTCATCGTGCCCCAGCTCGGCTCCACCAACATCGTCCCGGTCGACTACGTCGTGGACGCGATGGCGCACCTGATCCACGCGCCGGCCGAATCCGGCGCGACCTACCACCTCGGCGCGCCCCGCAACCAGACATTGACCGACGTCTACAACGCCTTCGCCGGTCCAGCGGGCGCACCCAAGATCGTTGCCAGCCCGCGGCTTGCGGGCGTGGTCCGCGGTGGCCGTATGGCCGGCCACCTGGCGAGCCAGGCGATCGACCGGCTTCCTGGTGGCCGGGAAGCACGCGATGCCGTGCTCACCGAACTCGGAATCCCGCCACAGGTCCTGCCGCATCTGGCGATGGAGCCCAAGTTCGACACCACCGCGACCCAGGAGGCGTTGGCAGCAAACGGGATCGAGGCGCCGGATCTGGCGGCGTACGCGCCGCGCCTGCTCAGGTACTGGTCGGAGCATCTGGACCCGTATCGCGTCCGTCGTCGTATCGACCGCGCGGACCCGTTGGCAGGGCGACGAATCCTGATCACTGGCGCGTCCTCGGGAATCGGCCGGGCAACGGCACTCGCGGTGGCCACGCGTGGTGCTCAAGTCCTGCTTGTGGCGCGGCGTGAGGACGAGCTCAACGACGTCCGCCGCGAGATCATGGCCGCCGGCGGCTCGGCCTCGGTGTATCCGTGCGATCTGACCGACAGCGCCTCGGTGAATGCACTGATCAAACAGGTTCTGGCCGACCACAATGCTGTCGACATGCTCGTCAACAATGCGGGGCGATCGATCCGGCGCTCGGTGTACCTGTCGGTCGACCGGATGCACGACTTCGAGCGCACGATGGCGCTGAACTACTTCGCTCCCTTGCGCCTCACGCTCGGACTGTTGCCACATATGCGAGAACGCCGTTTCGGTCACATCGTCACAGTGACCACGATGGGCCTGCAAAGCGATACACCGCGGTTCTCGGCGTACCTGGCGTCCAAGGCCGCCATTGAGGAATTCGGCCGCGTGGCGGGCCGTGAGACGCTGGCCGACGGCATCACGTTCACGTCCGTCCGGATGCCCTTGGTCCGGACACCCATGATCGAGACGACCAACGCCTATCGTGAAATGCCTGCGATGAGCCCGAAGCGGGCCGCTCAGATGGTGGTCGACGCGCTGGTCGACCGGCCCGAGGTGGAGAGCCGGCCAGAGGGCGTCGCGATGGAGCTGGCAAGACTGGCCGCGCCGCGAACGTCCCGGCGAGTGGCGAACCTGCTCTACCGGATGATGCCCGAGACCGCGCCGGAGGCCCGGACGCGCCGCCAGCCACCGTTGGCCACGGTGGCGGCGACGCTGACACGTCTGGTCTGGCGCAAACTCTGACTACAGCGAGGGTTCGTCGCCGGCCCAGTTCACCTCGGCCTCGAGCTGGGTGGCCAGCGCGAGCAGCGTCGGCTCACCGCCGAGGCCGGCGACGAACTGCACACCCAGCGGCAGTTTCTGCGCGGTCCAGTGCAACGGCAGGGAGATCGCCGGGCGGCCGGTGAGGTTGGCGAGCTGGGTGAACGGCACCGGCGCCAGGTTCATCAGCACGGTGTCCGTCCACATCTTCGTCTTGGCCAGCCGGCCCGCGAGCCCGAGCTTGAGCACCAGCTCGCCGAACATCAGCAACCAGCGCGGCGGATCCAGCTCGCCGATCTTCACCGGCGGTCCGGCCAGTGTCGGTGTCAGCAGCAGGTCGTATTTCTCGTGGAACGCGGCCAAAGCACGCGTGTGCTCGTTCCACCTGCGGTTGGCCGCGATGTACTCGGGTGCCGGCATGGACCGCGCGGCCGCAGCGAACAGGCGGTTGTCCACTTCGAACTCTTTGGCGCCGGCTCCGGTGAGGCTCTGGATCTCGGTGATGGTGGCGGAGATCTGCGCGGACCACATCGTCAGGAAGTCCTGCGCCAGCTGCCTGCCGTCGACACCAAGCTCGGCCTGTTCCACCTCATGGCCGAGCTTGGCAAGAAGCGTGGCCGTGTTCTCAACCGCAGCAACGGCTTCACGGCTTACGTCAGTCCCGATAGGAGAGTCGACAATGTACCCGACTCGTAGCTTTCCGGGCTCACGCTTTGCCAGCTCGGCATAGGAGGCATCAGGCCGGACCGACACGTACGGACCACCGAGATCTGGTTGCGAGGTCAGCACATCCAGCATCGCGGCGGTGTCCCGGACGGTCCGCGAGATCACGCCGTCGGTCGCCGCGCCCTGCAGATGCTCGCCGTTGCGTGGCCCGGTCGGCAGCAGTCCGCGGCCCGGCTTGAGCCCGACAAGCCCGCAGCACGCGGCCGGAATCCGGATCGAGCCGCCGCCGTCGCTGGCGCCCGCCACCGGCACGATCCCGGCGGCCACCGCGGCCGCCGAACCACCCGAGGAACCACCGGGAGTGTGGTCGAGGTCCCACGGATTGCGGGTATGGCCGGTCGCCAGCGGTTCTGTGACGGCCTTGGTGCCCAGCTCGGGTGTGCTGGTCTTGCCGAAGATCACCAGCCCGGCGTCCAGCCAGCGCTCCACCACCATGCTGTGGCTGGCGGCAACATGGTTACGCAACGCCCGCGAACCGCCGCCGGTCGACAGTCCTTCGTAGTCCTGCCCAAGATCTTTGATCAGGAACGGCACACCGGCGAACGGCCCTTTCAGCTCAGTCGCCGCGCGCTTGCGGGCCAGCTCGTTCATCGGCTGCACGATCGCGTTCAGCCGGCCGTTGACCTGCTCGGCCCGTCCGATCGCCACGTCCAGCAGCTCCACGGGCGACACCTCGCCCCTCGCCACCAGCTCAGCCAAGCCGAGCGCATCGAACCGCCGGTACTCGCTGTAGTCCATTGGCACACCCTAAGAACTAAATCGCTATTGGACTAGCGGCCAGACCCACAGCGGCACCAGGACCGAAGACCGCGCCGAACGGGACTGGATCACCAAGTGCGCCAGCGTACTGACGACAACCACCGCAGGAACACCCACGGCGCCGTGGCCCGAATCGGTGCGAACGCTGTTATGGCCAACCAGTTGGCGGCTCCGGTCGTGACCAACGCGGTCGCCATCGCCGTTGTCGCGGCCATGAACAGCAGGAGATTCCACGGCACGGACTGCACTGCGTCGCCCAGATCCTTCGGCGGCGTGACGGCGAGCCACATATGTGTCCTCGATCACGCGCGACAGCCACAGGATGATCGCAACCGCGAAAACGATGATGGTGAATGCCGCCACCCCGACCGCTCTCGGCAGCGGGGCCGAGGGCCGGGTGAGACCCCGATGAGAAGATCTTCATATACGAAAGGCCGCGCGGTCCGCGCGGCCTTTCGTGGTGCTGAGAGCCTACTTCTTGCCGCCCTTGACCCACTCTTCCCAGGGCACCTGCCAGTCGCCGAGGCCGTCCCAGGACTGCAACGGCTTGCCGCCGCTGTTCTGCACCACGAAGATGTCGCCCTTGCTGCCGATCTCCTGCATCCAGCGGGCGTTCTCGGTGGACATGTTGATGCAGCCGTGGCTGACGTTGCTGTTGCCCTGCTGGCGGAGCGACCACGGTGCGGAGTGGTAGAAGATGCCGCTGTTGGACAGGCGGCTGGCGACCGCGACCTTGGTGCGGTAACCGCCGGGCGAGTCGGCGGGGACGCCGTACGTGCCGGAGTCCATTGTGTAGTCCTGCTGCTCGGTCATCACGACGTACGTGCCGTTCGGCGTCTCGTGCGCACGCTTGCCCATCGAGATCGGCACGGTCTTGACGACCTGGTCGTCGACCGAAACGGTCATTTGCTTCGTGGCACCGTCGGCGACCGCCACGACCTTCTTGCCGATCGTGACCGAGGCCTTGCGGTCCTCCTTGCCGTACAGATTCGGGCCCAGCGCCTTGCCGTAGACGGCTGCGTCGACCGTGACCTTGGTACCGGACTTCCAGTAGTCCTTGGGGCGCCAGTGCACCTCGTTGTCCCGGAACCAGTAGAAGGCGCCCTCGACCTTGGGCTCGGTGGTGATCTTCAGAGCCTTCTCGGCAGCGGCCTTGTCCGGCACGTTGGACGAGAAGTAGAACGCCAACGGCTGCCCGACCCCGACCGTCTGGCCGTCGGTCGGGTTGACCGAGACCGAGATCTGCCGGCCAGGCTTGACCGTGCTGAAGCTGGACGTGAGCGAGGCCGGCTTGCCGTCAGTGCCCTGGCCGGACGCGTTCACGGTGTACGTCTTGCTGTAGCCGAGCGGCTCGGCGGACTCCCACTTCAGGCCGTCCGGCGAGATCGCGCCGGTGACCGGCTTACCGTCCTGATTGGTCACCGCGACCTGCGTCAGCTTGCCGTCGGCGGCCGTGACAGTGATCGGGTCACCCGGCGGCACATCACCCGCCTTGTCCGCGGGAGTGACCGCGAGCGCGACAGCCTTCGGCTGCGGACTGGGGCTGTTGTTGCCGGACGTCTGCTGGCCGCCGCTGGACGGCTGCGAGGACGTCGGCTGCTGCGCGGAAGGCTCCCCAGAAGAACAACTCGCCACAGTCAACGCGACCAACCCCGTGGCGATCGCCACAACCGACCGTCGCATCAAGACCCCACCCATACGTCGCCGCCCGATTCTGCTGCTGATGCTGTAGTGCACTCCCCGCGCGCCCCAGCGTGCCCGAACCCACCTGCGGGGTTTCCCCCTGATTGTGCCCTCTAGCTGCACGAGTCGATCATCGGGGGTCCGATTTCGAGGCACCCCGCACCCCATGCTAAGGTTTTCCTCGTTCGCACGGGAGACCGAGCGAGCGCCGCTAGCTCAACTGGCAGAGCAGCTGGCTCTTAACCAGCGGGTTCGGGGTTCGAGTCCCTGGCGGCGCACCCCCAAAGGGCAGGTCAACATCCAAGTTGACCTGCCCTTTTTGGTATTCGCGGCACTTATTTCGCTGTCTATGACGGTTCCCGCTGACCCGGGAAAGCCTCTGCCATGTTCCGGCGCGGGCTGGGCGGCTCTGATGGGTGGCCGGCTTCGGCGAGCATTCCGGGGCACGGCGGGACACCTTCGCTGGATGTGACATCGGCCTGGTCTGGGCGATCTGGGTCTCAGGGGTTGATTGACTTCGCCGGGTTGAAACCTTTTAATCGAAGGGAAAGCGGTTTCCCGTCACTGGCGAGGGGGCACGGAGTGCGGCGTTACGCGATCGTCGGGGTGGGGAACCGGGCTGACATGTATGTCGGGGCGTTGGCCTCGGAGTACGCGGACGCTGGGACGGTGGTGGCGTGGTGTGATCCGAGTCCGACTCGGATGTCCTACTACGACGAGGTTCTGGGGCGTGCGCCTGCGCGGTACTCGCCTGACCGGTTTGACGATCTTCTGCGGGAGCAACGGCCTGACGTTGTGGTCGTGACTTCGCCGGATGCCACCCACCATCACTATGTGGTCGCGGCCTTGCGGGCGGGATGTGACGTCGTGGTGGAAAAGCCCCTGACCACTACGGCTGAGGGTGCCCAGGCGATTGCCGATGCTGTTCGGGAGTCGAGCGGTGATCTGGTCGTCACGTTCAACTATCGGTACTCGCCGCGCAATAGTGAGGTGCGCAGGCTGATTGCCGACGGTGCGATCGGCAGGGTTACCTCGGTGCATTTTGAGTGGGTGCTCGACACCGTGCATGGCGCGGACTACTTCCGCCGCTGGCATCGGGACAAGGCCAACTCTGGGGGCCTGCTTGTGCACAAGTCCAGTCATCACTTCGACTTGGTCAACTGGTGGCTGGCCGATGTCCCGGTGACTGTGTTCGCTTTGGGCGGTTTGCGTTTCTACGGCGCCGACAACGCTGCCGAGCGGGGCCTCGGTGCACGTCCGGAGCGATCCACTGGTGCTCCTGGCGCCGCCGCCGACCCGTTCGCTCTTGATCTGTCCGCTGACGACAAATTGCGCCGGTTGTATCTGGAAGCCGAGCCGGACAATGGATACGTGCGTGATCTGGACGTCTTCAGCGCCGGGATCACCACCGAGGACAATCTTTCGGTGCTCGTGGGCTACCGCTCGGGGGCGACGATGAGCTACTCGCTCAACGCGCATTCGCCCTGGGAGGGGTACCGCGTCGCGGTGAACGGCACGGCGGGCCGGATCGAACTCGAAGTGGTGGAACGCGGTCACGTCCTGCCTGCCGGCGCCATCGATCCGAGCGTCTCCCCCGATCGGCCAGGCGGGCAGAACCCGCGGCCCGCAGGCGAACGGCTGCTGCTGCAAAAGCATTGGGAAGTGGCTGAGGAGATCCCGATCCCGGAGGGCGACGGCGCACACGGCGGCGGGGACAGCCAACTGCTCGAAGACGTGTTCCGGCCAGGGCTCGCCGAAGATCCGTTAGGCCGTCGTGCCGGAGTCGTCGACGGCCTGCTCAGCGCGGGCGTGGGCGTCGCGGCCAACGAGTCCCTCCGCACCGGACAGGTAGCCGGCGTCACCGTGAGTCCAACAGTCCGCGCATAGAACGTCGGGCAGCGATGCAACCCGTGACGGCACCACGCGTCTTGGTGAACAGAGATCAACCAACGACGTGCAGGGGGAAACAAGATGGGGCTCAGCTCCTTCAAGCCAGTGGCCGTCGGTGTCGCAGTCGCCGCAATGGCATTGCTTTCGGCCTGTTCCGGACAGAACACCACATCGCCGTCCACAGTGGATGCGGCCACGAAGAACCAGGCCCAGCAGCAGAACCAGGCCAAGCAGCAGATTCATGCCGGACAGGACAAGGCCGGGGATGTCAACTGCAGCGCGACCGGCGCCGGCCAGGTCGGGCCGGTCGGCGGCAAGCAGGCCGACCTGATCGCCGTAGCCGGCAAGGCCGGCACTATCGGCTGCACAGAGGCTTTCACCGTGATCACCGAGTACTATCGCGATGCCCCAAGCAAATCCGAGGGTACCGCCCACGTTTTGACTGTCCGGGGCTGGAAATGTATGGCCGACACCGGCGCGCAGGGCAGCGGCGCGGTCGGCTGTGACAAGGACGGCCTGTCCTTCCACACTGGACATTCCGATTCCACCGGCAAGAAGTTCGCAGGCAAGACGCTGACCGTCGAGCTGACCGGCTACGACACCAAGCTGGACATGGCCGAGTTCAAGCTGGTGAAGTACGTTCGCGGTGGCGCGGACAACGGCCACTACGAGCCTCTCCCCGAAGACCCGGGCACGCACCGCCTGCCGTTGACGAAGTCGCCCCAGATCCTCAGCGTGAGCAGCATCTGCTCGGACGGCCTCACCGCCGACAGCCGCGGCCAGGCGAACAAGCCATGCACCAAGGACCAATTGGTACGCAAGCTGAACGACTCGGTCGCCCCCTTCGCCAGCATCCAGGTCGATGGTGACGACCGGATCGCGAAAGTGGTCGAGCTCTACGCGCCCTGACACCGGATGTTCATGTCCATTGCGGACACGATCCGGTCACGGCCGATAATGCGGTCTCCCGCTCGCCCGACAGGCTGGGAAAGAGGAGGGAGACGGGTCATGGCCATTCGAGTGGGCGGGATCGAGTTATATGCCGGACCGCCGGTTCTGGGCGGTCCCGATGACCTGGACGCGGTGATCCGGGATTTCATCGGTGGCGCGAAACAATCCGTTCTGGTGGCGGTCCAGGAACTGGATTCACTGCCGATCGCGCAGGCCGTTCTCGCGGCCGCGGCCCGGCCGAAGGTCCCGGTGACGGCGACCAAAAGCCGGGTCCGGGTCCAGGTGATCCTCGAAGGCAACTATCTCACCGAGGACAAACCGCTGGCCGACCCGTTCGCGCCAGGCGGCGACAACGAGACCAACCGCACTCTGCACGCCGCGCTGTTACGCGCCGGAGTCGACGTCATCACCGATCTGAATCCCGAGATCTTCCACCAGAAGTTCATGGTCCGTGACGCGGGCACGGACAACGCCGCGGTGCTGACCGGATCGGCCAACTTCACCCGTACCGACACCGGCACGAATCCGGCCGGAAACACCGTGCAGGCCGGCAACAATCTCAACCACGTCGTCGTCCTGCACGGCAAAAAGATCACCGATCAGTATCTCACCGAGTTCACCCGGTTACGTTCCGGCACATTCGGCGATCTACACGAACGGGTCGAGCCCAAGCCACGCGAGTTCCGGATCGGCAACATCCGGGTCAAACCGCTCTTCGCGCCCCGCCACGGGCCGGAGATGGAAATCATGAAACAGATGCTGAAGGCCACCCGGCGCATCGATTTCGCGATGTTCACCTTCGCCCAGTCCAGTGGCATCGACGACACCATGGTCCGGCTTGTCAGCCCCCAGTTGCCCATCCGGGGCGTGCTCGACCACGGCCAGGGCACCCAGAAATGGGCCGCCACCCCGATGTTGCGCGCGGCAGGCGTCGAACTGTTCGACAACAAGCCGGGGACCGGCGTCCGCAAGATCCACCACAAGCTCATGACGATCGACGACCGCATCGTCATCGCCGGCAGCTTCAACTACACCGCGCCGGCCACGACCCTCAACGACGAGAACATCGTCATCCTTGGCGACCTCGAGGAAACCGACCCCGACGCCGAAGCCGACCAACAACAACTCGCCCTGTTCGCCCGCACCGAGATCGACCGGATCATCAGCACGCTGGCGACCCCGATCTGAGGTCACTGGCAATCCGCGGCACTCGGCTGTGTCAACGGCTGCAATCCGAGTGCCCGCAACACGATCCGGGTGACCACGGGATCCGAGGGAAGCTGGGAGTGTGACACGCGGGAGGCTGGGCAGACCGACTGCAGCGCAACGTTGACCGCACCGTCCAATCTGGCCGAGTCCGGGGGAATGACGGTCTGGTCGAGTTCCGTCCAGATCGTCATCCACGGCACGGACACCGGTTCGCTGACGATGGACTGCAGCAGTGAACTCCCAGTCGCGAGCTGACGGCACGCCGTGGGGCACGCGTCCGGCAACAACGCGTTACCACCGGTCGCCAAACGCGTACCGTGCAACGGCGAGCCGAGGGTGACGATTCGCCGTGCCTCCAACGAGCTGCGAGACACCCAAAGCCGCGCAACAACTCCGCCGGCCGAGTAGCCGACCAGGTCCACCGAAGGCGCACCACGCTCATACGCCTGCGAGACCGCACGATCCAGCACGGAAACCTGTTCGAGCAGATCACCGGTGCCATCACCGGGCAACGACACGACGACGGCTTCTCGCCCGGTCGCCCGGATCTGGCCGGCCAGTTCCTGCAAGGAGCCTTGGTTTCCGCCGTATCCAGGAATCAGCAGGACAGTGCCCAGCCGGGAGCGGTCAACCGTGACGGGGGTCTCAGTCAGGCGCGGGATCACGACGGCCGCGACGGCGATGACGACAAGCGCTGCGACACCGGCAAGCAGTGTGCGCCGTCGACCGCTTAATCCTCGCCACCACTGTCGTGCGTCCACACCACATCATGCCGCTTTACGTCGATTGTTCGTCGCTCGTGGATCGTAGGAGGGGTGCGACTGCCAAAACATGGACGCTGGCTGGTGGTCGCGGCGCTGACAGTCGTCGCGGTCGCGGTTCCGTTCGTCCCGAACGTGCTGCCGGTGAGCACCGGCACGGTCGATCCGGCGCGATTACGGGACCTGATCATGCATTCGGCGAATGTGCCGCACCAGGGATACGCCGAGAGCAGCGGCCGGCTTCCAGTGCCTGAGCTGCCCAAACTCGCGAGCGTGACCTCGTTGCTGACCGGCACCACCCGGATCAGGACCTGGTATTCCTCGCCGTCCCGCGAACGCTTCGACGTGGTGACGACCACTGGCGAGACGGATGTGTACCGGTCGGCCGACGGCGAGCAGACCTACGAGTCCGGTGAGAACAAGGTCACCGACCTGTTCGGCACGCTGCCGATGCGTCTGCCCCGCGCAGGTGACCTGCTGCCGCCCGAGCTGGCCCGCCGGATTCTCAACGCCGCCCCGGGTGACGCCCTCAGCAGCATCCCGGCGCAGCGGATCGCCGGTATCTCCGCCGCCGGGCTGCGGCTGCGGCCGACCGACCCGGACACCACGATCGGGCACGTCGACGTGTGGGCCGATCCGGTCAGCGGGGTGCCGCTGCGGGTGGAGCTGACCGCGAAGAACACCGAGGACCCGATGCTGATCACCCGGTTTCTCGACTTCAGCCTGACCCCGCCAGCCGACGACGTGCTGTCGTCCGACCTCTCCCCCGATGTCGGCGTCGGCATGCTCGAAGCGTCCGACATCGCCGAGGCGCTCGGCCGGTTCGGGCTGGTCGCGCCGCCTGACCGGCTCGCCGGGCGGGACCTGCGGATCGAGGATCTGGCCGGGATCGCCGCTGTGTACGGGACCGGGTTGTCGTCGTTCGTGGTGGTGCAGCTGCCGCGGGACGTCGCCGAATCGGCCTTCGACGCGGCAAAGAAAGCCGGGGCGAAGCAAGTAGGCAACACGGTGACTTTGCAGGTCCCGCCCTTGTCCCTGGCTGTAGTCCGGTCGGCCACCGGCCGGCGCACATTCCTGCTCGCGGGCCTGGTCGCCACGAAGGTGCTCGATCAGGCAGGCGCGGAACTGGCCGCACTCAGAAGGAGCCCGCGATGATCACCACCAGGGCGCTGACCAAGCGTTACGGCTCGATCGTCGCGGTGAACGCGGTCGATCTGCAGGTCGCGGAGGGCGACCGTTATGGATTCCTCGGCCCGAACGGGTCCGGCAAGACCACGCTCGTGCGGATGCTGCTCGGGCTGGTCTACCCGACCAGCGGCGAGATCACGGTGCTGGGCGAGAAGATCCCGAGCCGGGCGGCCCGTGTCCTGCCGCAGGTGGGGTCGCTGATCGAGGGCCCGGCGGCGTATCCGTACCTGTCCGGCCGCCGCAACCTCGCGCTCATGGACGCCGCCGGGTCGCGCGACAGCCGTAAAGCCCGTCGGGCGCGGATAGAGGAAGTCCTGGAGCAGGTCGGGCTCGCCGGTCTGGACGCGCGTCCGGTGAAGGCGTACTCGCTCGGCATGCGTCAACGGCTGGGCATCGCTGGGGCACTGCTGCGCAAACCGCGGCTGCTGATCCTCGACGAACCGACCAACGGCCTTGACCCACAAGGCATCCACGAGATGAGGGACCTGCTGATCGCGTTGAACCAAGCAGGCACAACGGTGTTCCTGTCCAGCCACCTGCTCTCGGAGATCGAACAGCTCTGTACCAGGGTCGGCATCGTCGACCGTGGCAACCTCGTGCTGGAGGACGATTTGACGGCACTGCGCGCTCCCACCGGCCGGGTCGTGGTGGAGAGCCCGGACTCGGACAAGATCGCCGAACTGCTCAATGGGCAACTGTCCGACCGTGCCGGTGACCAGCTGTTCATCAAGCACACCGACGCGGCTGAGCTGAACGCGTGGCTGGTCGGCGAAGGGCTGCGGATCTCGTCGATCACGGCCGAACGGCTGTCGCTCGAGCAGGTTGTGCTCGCGGCGACCGGACCAGGAGCAGACCGGATCGACGGGGACGCGTCGTGATCACAGTCGAGCTGCACAAACTGGTGCTGCGTCCCCGAGTCTGGCTGAGCGTGGCACTGTTGTGCGCGCTGCCCGCGATCGTCGCGGTTTTCCTTGCGACCACAGACATCGCGCCGCCGCCGGGGCAAGGCGCCGTGTTCCTGTCAGCTGTGCTGACCAATGGTTCGCTGTTCCCAGCGGCAGCATTGGCTTTGGTACTCCCGATTTTCCTGCCGCTCGCGGTGGCTGTCATCGCGGGTGACTCGATCGCGGGTGAGGCGTCGACCGGAACGTTGCGGTATCTGCTTGTCCGGCCGGTGGGACGGACGAAGTTGTTGCTCGCCAAGCTGATCGCGCTGGCCGTGTTCGTGCTGGGCGCGGTGTTGCTCGTCGTGCTGACCTCGTTGGTGATCGGGACGACTCTGTTCGGCTCCGGTGCCGAGGCTGTCGGCGGCCAGCCAGGGGCGGCGGTGACTTCGTTGTCCGGTGCGTCGCTCGGTCCGATGGACGTAGTCCTGCGGCTGTCCGGCGCGGTCGGGTACATCGTGCTGTCGATGCTCGGATTCGGTGCCATCGCACTGTTCCTGTCCACACTCACCGAATCCGCCCTCGGCGCGGCACTGGGCGCGATCTCGGTCCTGGTGACCAGTTCGGTACTGGAGGCGCTGGAAGCCGCGACCGTGATCAAGCCGTATCTGCCGACGCACTACTGGT
Organism: Kibdelosporangium banguiense; assembly: GCF_017876405.1. Classification (GTDB taxonomy): domain Bacteria; phylum Actinomycetota; class Actinomycetes; order Mycobacteriales; family Pseudonocardiaceae; genus Kibdelosporangium; species Kibdelosporangium banguiense. The sequence continues at coordinate 390,070 of NZ_JAGINW010000001.1, forward strand.
TGTCCTGGATCGACTTCTTCCGCGACCCGATCCTCTGGCGCAACATCGACAGCGGGGTCCAGCTCCAACTGGTGTACATCGGCCTGTTCTTCGCCGCGGCGTGGGCGAACTTCGCCACCAAGGACGTCACCAGCTGACCCGGTTTCAGCGGCTGAAACCGCGTTGAAACCCGGTTAAGTCCGCCCTCTCGCAAGCTCGTCGTCATGACGAACATGGTGACGGCTACCGGTTTACGGAAGTCGTATGGCGGGAAGGTCGTGCTCGACGGCATCGACCTGGACGTCCCGGCCGGGACGGTCTTCGCCCTGCTGGGACCCAACGGCGCGGGCAAGACGACCACTGTGGAGATCCTTTCCACGCTGATCAGGGCGGACGCAGGGCTGGCCGTGGTCGCCGGGCACGACCTGAACGACGACGTCGGCTCCGTGCGCGGCAAGATCGCTGTCACCGGGCAGTTCGCGGCGATCGACAACATGCTGACCGGTGAGGAGAACCTGCGGCTGATGGCCGATCTGCGGCACCTGCCCAAGCAACGTGGCCGTCAGCTCACCGCGGAACTGCTCGCGAAGTTCGACCTGGAAGACGCGGCGCGCAAGCTGCCGGCGACGTACTCCGGTGGCATGCGCCGCCGGCTCGACCTGGCGATGACGCTGGTCGGCGACCCCCGGCTGATCTTCCTGGACGAGCCGACGACCGGGCTGGACCCACGCAGCCGGCGCACGATGTGGCAGATCATCCGCGACCTGGTCGCCAACGGCGTGACCATCCTGCTGACCACCCAGTACCTGGAGGAAGCCGACCAGCTGGCCGACCGGATCGCCGTGCTGGACCACGGCAGGATCGTCGCGCAGGGCACCGCCGACCAGCTCAAGAGCCAGGTCCCCGGCGGCCATATCAGACTGCGGTTCGCCGACACGGGCACGCTCGACATGGCTGCGCGGGCCCTGGATCGGGTGGTTCGTGACGACGACGCACTCACTCTCCAGGTGCCCAGCGACGGCAGCGTTCATTCGTTACGGGCCGTTCTCGACCGGCTCGACCAGGCGGCTGTCGAGGTGGAGACCCTGACCGTGCACACGCCTGATCTTGATGACGTCTTCCTCGCGCTTACCGGTCAGGGGGTGCGGGCGTGAGCACCTATGCTTTGCGTGACTCGGGAACCATGTTGCGGCGCAACCTAAAGCACTCGTTGCGGTATCCGTCGCTGGTGATCAGCAACGTGGCCGTGCCGGTTGTGATGCTGCTGCTGTTCGTCGGTGTGTTCGGCGGTGCGCTGTCGCCGGGCCTCGGCGGCCTGGACTACATCAACTACGTCGCACCGGGAATCACTCTGATGTCGGTGACCACAGCCACCATCGGCACCGCGGTGAGCGTAAGCATCGACAAGGGCGAAGGCATCATGAACCGCTTCCGCACCATGGCGATCTCCCGCGCGGCGGTGATGACCGGGCATGTGCTGGGCGGCGTGATCCAGACGCTCATCAGCGTCGCACTGGTGATCGGTGTGGCGGTACTGATGGGTTTCCGGCCGTCGGCCACAGCCGTTGACTGGCTCGCGATCACAGGTTTCCTTGCGCTCACGGCATTCGCACTGACCTGGATGGCCGCCGCGATCGGGCTGGTCGCGAAGGGCCCAGAGAGCGCGAGCAACATGCCGTTGCCGATGACCTTCCTGCCGATGCTCGGAAGTGGGTTCGTACCAACGGATTCCATGCCGGACACGCTGGGCTGGTTCGCCGCGAACCAGCCGTTCACACCGATCAACGAAACCCTCCGCGGCCTGCTGATGGGCACGCCGGTCGGCACCAACGCGTGGCTCGCGGTCGCCTGGTGCACGGGAATCACGATCGTTGGCTACCTCTGGGCACGCCGGGCTTTCCACCGCATGTCAACCCGCTGACTGGTCGTCGGCCAGCACCGCCAGAGCAGCCAGCCGCAACTCGTCCCGATCAAGGCCGGCGTACTCCGACACCGCGTCGGCGTACGCCGGTCCGTCAGTCTGCCTGGCGTAATCCAGGGCACGTTGCTCCGACATCGTCGGCTGAAAGGCCCGGACGTACCGAAAACGCTCTGCCAGGGCGATCATGCGCACCGCAGACCCCGGCGCACGATGCCGCTGTGTCATCCCGACTGCCAGCAACAACGCGCCCCAGACCGGGGATTCCATCAGGAATGGCGAAGGGTTCGGGGTGGGATGTTCCAGCAGCCACACGAGCCGGGCGGGGAGCAGCGCCACGAGATCCGCGACCATTTCCAGCCGGTCGTGCTGGGCGTGCGCGACGACCGTGACGGCGCGGATCGCGTCGAGCCAAGGATCCATGCCTAGCGGCTCGACCCGGTATTCGGTGCCGGCACTGGGATTGAGATACGCCAGGGCGCGTCGCCAGGTCTGCAGACCCGCGTCGATCTCGCCGCGCGCCAGCATGATCTCGGCCTGGATGCCAAGGCGCAAGGGATGACCACTCTGGTAGCCGCCAGGTTCGTGGACCTGTTCGAGCCATTTCCCGGCCGATTCAAGGTCCCCCTTGGTCAGGCTCACCATGGCGAGCGAGTAGCCGATCCCGGTCACGTCCGGCTCGACGATGCCAAGGGCCTCGTGCAGGTGGCGTAATGCGAGCCCGGACTCGCCGACATGCATGGCCAGCTCGCCGATCCGCAGGTGAACGGCCTGCCGGAACCACGGATTTCCCTGGTCACCCACCAGATCCGGGACCTGTCGGACGGACTCGAGCGCGGCGTGCGGGTCGAGGCTGCTCTCCTCGAAGTAGCTGGCAACGAAGTTGGCCAGCGCTGCCAGCAACAAGTACTGACTGTGTGTCAGTTCGTACACAGTGGACATACCTGGACGTTGGGCGAGCGTGGTCAGCAGGACAGCGGCGGCGCGGGGCAACGTGTCCGGCGGCGCCGGAGGCAGGCGGCGCAGAATCACCAGCGACCTGACGGCCCGCGGGCCGTTGATCATGAACGTGTGGACGGCACAGACGGCCGCGATCGTCCGCGTGACTTCGACATACGCTGGGGTGGGCGGGAAATGCGTCAGCACCCAGGCGCAGTCGTCGGCCAGGGCGGCGATCGGCGTGTAGTTCGACCCCACCAGCCACACTCCCACCAGGACGGCTCCAGTTGCGGCGACTGTGGCGCTGTCCGCACGGTCGATCGCGTACCTCACCGCCTGGACGAGGTTGTCCTGCTCAGCCAGGACCCGCTGGGTGGCGGGCAACGCGGCCGGCCCCAGAACCTGATCGTGGTTACCCAGGCCGAAATGCCGGGCCCACGCCAGCAGAAGCGTGACTGCCTGGTCGTGGTCCCGGTGCTTCGCGCTGAACTCGCGGACGGTCTCCAGCATCCGAAACCGGGCCCCGGCGGACGTGTCGGCCACCTGCAGCAGCGAATGATCGGCAAGGTGCTCCAGGATTCCCAGCGCTTCGGCGCCCAGAACGTGCTCAGCGGCCTCAGCCGTGAACCCGCCGGGGAAGATCGACAACGTCGCCATCGCCGCTCGCTGGGTCTCACCGAGCAGGTTCCAGCTCCAGTCCACCACGGCGTGCAGCGTCCGGTGCCGTTCCGGCGAATCCCTCGATCCACCGCGCAGCAAGGAGAATCGGTCGTCAAGCCGCTTCGCGATCTCGGCGACGGACATCACCCGCACACGCGCCGCCGCCAGCTCGATCGCCAGCGGAAGCCCATCCAAGTGCCCGCAGACCTCAGTAACAGTCCCGATCGGCAGATCCACCGCCGGACGAGCGGCCTTCGCCCGCTGCTCGAACAGTTCGACAGCAATGTCGAGCGGCAACGCCCCAAGCTGATGGACCGACTCCGACGACAGCCCGAGCGGCGCCCTGCTCGTAGTGAGAATCCTCAAATCCTTGGTCATCGATATCAGCGTCCGGGCGAGCTCAGCGGCCCCATCGAGCACATGCTCACAGTTGTCGAGCACGATCACTGCGGGTATACCGCCGACAACTCTGACCAGGTCCTGTCCACTGGCGCCAAGCACAGACGCGACCTCGCCTGCGACATCCTCATCTGCACTGGCTCCTGCCAGCGCGACGAAGTACACGTTGTGGCCTGTGATCTCCCTGCCGACGGCATGCGCAAGCCTCGTTTTCCCAAGCCCACCAGGCCCCGTGATCGAGACAACTCTCGACGTCCGCAGCAGGTCCAGCACCGCTGAGACGTCGTTGTCCCGCCCTAGCAAGGCATTTGGCTCGTGCAGCACTCCCCTCTTGGCTGTCTCGCCTCGCAGCAGCTCCTGGTACACCGCTTGAAGCGCGGCTCCAGGGTCCGTCCCCAGCTCATCCCTTAGCGACCGCCTGTACGCGTCGTACCTGCTCAAGGCCTCTGCTGAGCTCGTGGTCGCCGCCTGCGCCCGCAGCAGCTCAACCAACAACTCCTCGTCACGAGGCCGCTCGCCCGGCTAACTCTTCGAGTAGCCCTACTGCTTCGGCATGCCTTCCCAACCGTCCCAACGCCAACGCTTTCGCCCGATTGAGGGACCGCCAGACCGGTACATGGTCTTTGCGGAACTCCGCGACCGGATCGCTGTCCCCGCCCCCGGTCCCATCCCAGATCCGCAGCCCTGCCTCCGCACAGGCCAACGCCTCAACATGATCACCTGATCGGGTTGCCTTGTCCGCCGCGTTCGCGTTCAGCCGGATAGCTGTCGCATCAAGCTGCTCCTGCTCCAGCGCCAGCCGGTACCCAGTTGGCGTACTGGCAATGAGGTCCGCTCCCAGTTGCGTCCGCACCCGGGACACCAGGACATGAACCGCTTTACCCGGATTCTCAGGCCGCTCGTCCGGCCAGAGCCCTTCGACCAGCCGGTGCACCCCGCACCCGTTCTTCAGATCCCCCGCCAGCAACACCAACAAGGCCCGAAGCCTCGGAGCAGTAACCACCCGCCCCCGATACGCCACAGTAGACAGCACCACCAACTCCACCGCCACCCCGCCACAATAACCCGGTTGCTGCAGTCTTCATGTCGGGTTTCTGCTGGGGTGCTTCACCTTGGGTATTTGCTGGTGATTGTTTGCCTCGCCGGCGGGCAGACCGCCAGGAGGAGGGGTGGGGGATCGCCGTTGTGGGACGGGTGGGTTGCGTCGGGTCCCCTCGTTGTCGCCAACCGAGGCTCTTTCGCGCTCGGGGGCGCTGACCACGCCCGCCAGCACCTTCATCTTCGGCAACCGGTCCCACGCGCCGCCCGGGGGCGCCAACCGGCCCTCTCCCTGACCCCGCCCAAGCCCAAACCACGAACCCTCAAAGCCTGCGACTGGCCCAGCACTTAAGCACCTGTGACTGGCGAAGCACTGAGGCGCCTATGAGTGGCGAAGCCCCAAAGTGTGAGCCCCGCGCCGAAGGCGCCAGGCGCGCGCAGCGCGCCCAGGCGCTGGTGAAAACCCAAAATGACCAGCGCTGGTTCGACAGGAGCTGGCACCGTGGGGGGTTTGGGGGGCTCGGCCCCCCAAACTAATGACGAACCCCACCCGCGAAGGTGCGAAGCACCGAGCAGGGTTCACCCATGGGGTGAGTGACGGGACTCGAACCCGCGACTTCCTGGACCACAACCAGGTGCTCTACCAACTGAGCTACACCCACCATGCTTCTTGATGGAAGCGAGGTTAGCTTAGCGTGCCTTTTTTGGCAGCTGGTATTCGGGTCAGGTGTCGGGGTTGAGGACACGTTCGGCGGCTGCTCTGGCCTCTTCGCTGGTTGGTCCGGGCTGGGGGACGAAGGCTGTGTTGCGGTAGTAGGCGAGCTCTTTGATGGACTCGTGGATGTCGGCGAGGGCGCGGTGGGCGAGGCCTTTGCCGGGCTGTGCGTAGTAGATGCGGGGGTACCAGCGGCGGCAGAGTTCTTTGATGGAGCTGACGTCGACCATGCGGTAGTGCAGGTGGGCGTCGAGTTCCTGCATGTCGCGGGCGATGAAGCCGCGGTCGGTGGCGATGGAGTTGCCGGCCAGCGGGGCGGTGCGGGCTTCGGGTACGTGGGTGCGTACGTAGTCGAGGACCATGCGTTCGGCGTCGGCGAGGGTGACCGTGGATTGGCGGACTTCCTCGGTGAGGCCGGAGCGGGCGTGCATTTCGCGGACGACGTCGGGCATGTTGGCCAGGACGTCGTCGTCTGCGTGGATCACCACGTCGACGCCGTCACCGAGGATGTTGAGCTCGGCGTCGGTCACCAGAGCGGCGATTTCGATCAGGGCGTCGTTGACTAAGTCCAGCCCGGTCATCTCACAGTCGATCCACACCAGATGGTCACTCACCCGGCCGAGCCTATCCCGAGAGCTGCGCTGCCCTGGTGACCTCGCGCCGAGCTGCGCCGATCGTGTCCCGGTCCTACCGTGCTGTAGGAACCCCGGAAGGAGGGCTCGGTGACCAGTCCCGCGCAGGAGATCGCCGCCGGTTATGTGACTGAGGGCCAGGCGGTGCAGTTGGGCACAGTGGTGGTCGATGGCCAGGTGGACACCTCGGCGGTGATCCGGCTGCCGATGGCCACGTTGAACCGGCACGGCCTGATCGCGGGGGCGACCGGGACGGGTAAGACCAAGACGTTGCAGCTGATCGCCGAGCAGTGTTCGGCGGCGGGTGTGCCGGTGCTGCTCGCGGACATCAAGGGTGATTTGTCGGGTCTGGCCAGGGCTGGTGAGAGCACCGAGAAGGTCGCGGCGCGGGCGAGGGACACCGGGGATGACTGGCAGCCGGCGGCGTTCCCGGTGCAGTCGTTGTCGCTGGGCACGGGCGGGCCGGGGGTGCCGGTGCGGGCGACGATCACGAGTTTCGGCCCGATCCTGTTGTCGAAGGTGCTGGGGTTGAACGACACGCAAGAGTCGACACTTGGGCTGATCTTCCACTGGGCTGACTCGCGGGGCCTGGCGCTGCTGGACACCAAGGACCTGCGGGCGGTGATCGGGCATCTGACCAGTGAGGAGGGCAAGGCCGACCTGAAGCAGCTGGGCGGGGTCTCGGCGAGCACGGCCGGTGTGATCCTGCGCTCGTTGTCGAATCTGGAGGCTCAGGGCGGCGACGAATTCTTCGGCGAACCTGAGCTGGCGGTCGCCGACCTGCTGCGTACCGGTCAGGTGAGCCTTCTCGAGGTCGGCGAGCTGCGGAACAAGCCGGCGTTGTTCTCGACGTTCTTGATGTGGCTGCTGGCGGAGCTGTTCCAGGAGTTGCCGGAGGCCGGTGACCTGGACGCGCCGAAGCTGGTGTTCGTGCTGGACGAGGCCCATTTGTTGTTCAGTGACGCGTCCAAGGCCTTCCTTGAACAGATCGAGCAGACGGTCAAGTTGATCCGGTCGAAAGGCGTCGGGGTGTTCTTCTGCACCCAGTTGCCCACCGACATCCCGAACGCGGTGTTGTCGCAGCTAGGCGCCCGAATTCAGCACGCGCTGCGAGCATTCACGCCGGATGATCAGAAAGCACTGACGCAGACGGTGAAGACATATCCAACGACCGAGCACTACGAACTGGACAAGGCACTCACCTCACTCGGCACAGGTGAGGCGATTGTCACAGTGCTGAGCGAGCGTGGCGCACCCACTCCCGTCGCGTGGACACGGCTGCGAGCCCCACGTTCGTTGATGGGCACCATCGGAGTGGACGCCATCCGGGAAGCCGCGAACGCCAGCGACCTGCACGGCAAATACGCCGAGACGATCGACCGCGAGTCGGCATACGAGAAGCTCGCCGCAAAGATGGCGCCTCCATCGGACGCTCCCGCCCCTCCCCCACAGGAGCCTCCACATGAGAAGGACGAGCCAGGTGCCCTGGAGAAGGTCCTGTCCAGCGCGCCCGTGAAGTCCTTCCTGCGCTCGGCGGCCAGCGCGATCGGCCGAGAGATAACCCGAGGCCTGTTCGGGACAGCCAAGCGGCGCCGCTGAAACGTCCATCACGGCTTCCGCTGCGGAAGTACCGCTGGGTGTCGACCCCGGTCACCACAAGATCACCCATGAGGACTCCCCAAGAGGTCGCCACGGCACATGATCGAGGAGCTGCGGGAGGCAACAGCCTGGTCACCTGTATTCGACCCAATTCCGGCTGCCCGCAGCACAAGGGGATAGTCGGGTTATGCCAGCGCGGAGCGGGAAGGCTGGCCGCGCGGGATGCCTGGGTTCCTCCCATCATGAAGGATTTTGCTTGTGGTGTAACGGTATTGCGGACTCATTGAACGATCTGCGTCGGTGATCGCGATGACCTCTCGAACAAGGGCCACGGCGCAGTTGATGTCATCCGCGCCGCAGTCACGCCGGATGCTCAGCAGTCCGGCCCAGGTTCAGCAGGGATCTTCGTCAGGTTTGGGCAGTGCAGGGTGTTGTGGTCGAGCGGCTCGTTCGCGGCCACAACAGTCGCGTCCAGGTCCGCGATGTCACGTTTTCGCGTTGCCGGCGTTCATCTGGGACAACGGCCTGGAAGGGATGAGCGCGGGGATTGACGTCTTCAAGAAGAGCCGAGACTCGATCTTCCCGCACACGCTCGCGGAGCTGATGCGGATGTTCGGCGACTTCGACCTTGTTGAGCCGGGCCCGGCGTGCACTGCGCAGTGGCGGTCGGGCGGCAAGCCGAGCAGGCCAGCACGGGTTCGCAGCGTGTTGCACAGGTTAGCCATCATGATGGGCCGCATCGCGTGTCTTGGGACGGGGTTTTAGTCCTCGGTGAGGGCGTTGACTGGGGCTGATTTTGCGGCGCGTTGGCCGGGGACGATGGAGGCGGCTATTCCGGAGATTGTTGCGATGGCGGCCACGATGAGTGTCTGCGGTATGGATAGTGCGAAGGTTACGGTGGAGAAGTTGAGTTCTCCGCTGATTGCGTGGGTGCCTATCCAGCCGAAGAATATGCCGGACAGGATGCCTACTGCTGTGGCTGACAGGCTGAGCAGGACGGCTTCTATGGCGAGCATGGCTCTGAGGTTTCTGCTTTGCAGGCCTAAGGCGCGTAGCAGTGCGGATTCGCGGGTTCGTTCCAGGACGGACAGACCTAGTGTGTTGCCCACGCCGATGAGTGCGATGAGTACGGCGACGGCGAGAAGCATTGTTGTGACAAGCAGGAGTCGGTCGAGGAACTCGTTGTAGCTTGCTTTGGCGGACAGGCCGCCGCCTACTTCGGCGCCGGTGATCGGTGCGACCACGGCTCGCAGCTGTGACCGCAGCGCTGTGATGTCGGCTCCTGGCAAGGCTTTTGCCCAGATTGTGCCGATGACTGCTTCGGGGTCCAGCTTGGCCAGTACTGCAGGCGAGACGATCAAGGTGTCGGCTGGGGCGAGGTAGTTCGGCTTGACCGGGAGCCTGACGGCTCCGGATTTGCCTGTGATGCCTACTTCGGTGATTGTCGGGTCGAGCAGCAGGTAGGGGTCGGCCAGTACCTCGTTGTCGGATACGGCAGCCGGGCCGAGGACGCGCAGGTCCTTTGTTGATGATCCCAACTGGACTGACGCCCTGGTGGACTTCACCGCTGTGGCGTCGGCTATGCCGGTGATCGCGGCAATATCGTCTCTGGCGCGTGCGGGAAGTGGGCCGTCGAACATCGAGACTGTGACGTCGACTGGGAAGCGGGTTTCGAGGTTGTCGCTCACTGTCGCCTTCATGCTGGCCGCGCCCACTTGCAGCGTGACCACGATCCCGACGGCGAGGATCAACGCGGCACAAGTCGCGGCGGCGCGCCCTGGATTGCGGATCGTATTGGCGGCGGCCAGCCGTGCGGTCGGCCCCATTCTTCCCAGCAACGCCCCCGACGTCCGGAGCATGACCGGCAGATAGATGCCTGTCGCGGCCAACAGCCCGACCGCGAACACGAACTCCCCGCCGACCGACAGCAGCAACGCGTACGGCGATTCGCCGAAGCCCTGCCAGATCGCCACCAGGCCGACGAGCATCAACACACCGGCCAGGACCAGCCGGACTCTCGACGACCGCCGCTCAGTCCGCTGATCGGCGACCGGCCGGAGCGCCTCCAACGGCGAGATGCGAGTGGCCCGTCTGGCGGGAACCAGGACAGACAGGACCGCGACGATCACCCCGACCGCGACGACCAGGCCGATCTGTCCCATCGGCAGCACGAGGTCCTCGCCGATTCCCTGTGCTACCAATGCCGAGACCGCAATGCCCAGCAGCACGCCCAGCACCGAGCCGATGACACCGATGGCGAGCGCCTCGGCCAGCAGACTTCGCCGGATCTGCGCGGAACTGGCCCCGACGGCTCGCAGCAGCCCGATCTGCCGTCGCCGCTGTGCGACCAGGATCAGGAACGTGTTGACGATCATGATTCCGCCGACCAGCAGTGCGATCGCCCCGAAGACCAGCAGCAGAAGCTGGAAGACAAAGATCCCACCGGCTTGGTCCTTCATCTTGCGCTGGGCGAAGGCAGCGGACGTCTCGACGCTGTTGGTGCCCGCGACGGCTCTGATCCGCTCGGCGAGCCGCTGCGGATCGGCCGTTCCGATCACCAGGATCTCGGTCTGCAGCGACTGCCTGATCGACGCCGGCCCGGTGTAGAACTCAGGCGCGACAAAGGAACTCTGCGCCAGCCCGGACAGCAGCGAGTTGCCCTCGTGGGTCAGCCCGGTGACCTGGAGAGTGGCCGAGGAGTTCGCGTCGTTGATCGTGATCTGGTCGCCGATGCGCAGGTTGAGCTGCTTGGCGGTGATCGTGCCGAGCGCGATCTCGTCTGGCCCGGCGGGCCATGCGCCCTCGGCGATGTCGGTCCACCGCAACGCGGGATTGGCAGGAACCGACTGCTGCTGAACCCATTCCGATGAGCCGGTCACCCTCCCGTGGGACAGGAAGCTGAGGTCGGCGGACGTGACCCCTTCGATCCGCCGAATCCTCTCCACCAGTCCGCTGTCGCCATCCGTCAGCGTGACAACAACATCGGCCTTCGACGTCCGCGCGATGACGCTCTTCTCCATCGTCGCGCTCTCGCTGGCCAGAACCGTGACCGACGCCGTGAGATAGCCGACGCTGATCATGATCGCGACCACCACCGCGACGATTCGCCTCGGATTCCGGCGCACCTCGGCGAAGGCGTTGCGCACCATGGGAAAGCTCATGCCGCCAAACCTCGCATGGCATTGAGGACCAGGTCCGGGGTCGGTTGGTGGATCTCCTGCACGATCAGCCCGTCGCTGAGCAGCAACGCCCGATCGGCGAACGACGCCGCCATCGGATCGTGCGTCACCATGACGATCGTCTGCCCCAGTTCACGGCACGACCTCCGCAAGAAGGACAGCAGCGTCGTCGCCGTCGTCGAATCGAGCGCTCCTGTCGGCTCATCGGCGAACAACACGTCAGGCTCGGTGATCAACGCGCGCGCGACGGCAACCCGCTGCTGTTGCCCGCCCGACAGCTCGCTGGGCCGATGCTCCAGCCGATCCCCGATCCGCAGCGCCTGGACCACCAGGTCCAGGCGGTCCCGATCCGGCCGTCGGCCGGCCAGGTCCAGCGGCAGCAGGATGTTCTGCAGGGCGGTGAGAGTCGGGACGAGGTTGAAGGACTGGAAGACGAACCCGACCCGGTCGCGCCGGACCTTGGTCAACGCCCGGTCGGCCAGCCCGGAGATCACCACGCCACCCAGGAGGACCTGTCCACTGTCGACCCGGTCGAGCCCGGCGAGACAGTGCATGAGCGTCGACTTGCCGGACCCGGACGGCCCCATGACCGCGGTGAATGTCCCCCGCTCGAACCCGGCGGAGACACCCCGCAACGCGGGCACGGCGGTATCCCCCGAACCGTACGTCTTCTTCAATTCCTCTGCCGCACATGCCAATCGCATGCCGACGACGCTACGGATCGAGCAAGATCAAATGATCGGCCCGCGGTCCGAACTTCAGGCGGTTGATCTAGGAGCAGGGTCCTAGTTGGCGACGACCCCGGTCTCGAAGGCGAAGAGCACGAGGCCGACCCGGTCGCGGCACTCCAGTTTGGACAAGAGGTTGCCGATGTGGGTCTTCACTGTTCCGTCGGCCATGAACAGGCGTTCGGAGATCTCCTTGTTGTTGGCGCCGCCCGCGATCTCGCGTAGGACGTCGAGCTCTCGTGTGGTGAGCGACTCCAGGCGGGGGTCGGGCGGGCCGGGCAACGAACGCACGACGTGGGCCAGCAGCCGCCGGGTGGCGGTGGGCGCGACGACCGAGCCACCGTCGGCGACGTCGCGGATGGCGGACAGCAACTCCTCCTGCCGGGCGTCCTTCAGCAGAAATCCGGCTGCCCCGGCCTTGAGGGCCGCGAACACGTACTCGTCGAGGTCGAACGTGGTCAGGATCAGCACCTTGGCCGGGTGACGGAGCCTGGTCAGCTCCCGGGTCGCGGAAACCCCGTCCAGCACGGGCATCCGGATGTCCATCAGCACCACATCGGCCTCAACGGACTGCAGCGCCTGCAAAGCAGCCGCGCCGTCACCGGCCTCACCGACGACCGTGAGCCCGTCGTCGGCCTCGATCATCATCCGGAACCCGTTGCGCACCAGGCGCTGGTCATCCACCAGGAATACCGACAGGGTCATGAGACGCGTTCCAACGGGAAGACTGCGTGGACCTCGAAGCCGCCATCGGGGACCGCGCCGGCCGACATCGTGCCGCCGCTGGCGGTGACTCGTTCGTGCATCGTTCTGAGGCCGTGGCCTTTTCCGTCGGTCGGGGCCGTTGAGCCGCGGCCGTTGTCGCGGATGGTGACCGAGGTCGAGGTCTCGGCCGTGGTGATGGTGATCGCGGCTTTCGCCTTCGGACCGGCGTGGCGGAGGAAGTTGGTCAGGGATTCCTGGATCACGCGGTAGATGGTGAGGGTCAGCACCGGGCCGATGACCGGCGGGCGGCCGGCGATGTCCAGGTGGGCACGGTCGCCAAGGCGGTCGACAAGGTCCTTGATGTCCATCAAACCGGGCGCGGGCCGGTAAGCCGCGTCGCCGCGGAGCAGGCTGACCATGTCGCGGATCTCGTTGAGCGCCGTGCGGGATTCCTCCGCGATCACGGTGAGGACCTCGGGAGCACGGCTGGGATCACGGGTCACGAGTGCGCGGCCGCCCTCGGCCTGGACTGCGATCATGGAGAGTGAATGCGCGACTATGTCGTGGACTTCGCGGGCGATCTGGGTACGTTCCTCGGCGGCCGCCTCCTGGACGGCGCGGTCGTGTTCGATGCGCTCAAGGCGTCTGCGGACCAGCAGTGTGTCAGCCCGCTCACGTTCGCGTTGCCCGAAGACATGGGCGGCAATGACAACACCGGCGCACGCCGCGACCGGCACCAGCATGTCGCTCAGCTTGGCCTCGGCGCGCCAGGACAGCGACCACAACGGCCCCGCGACCGCTCCGGCGAGCCCGATCCCCAACGCGGTCAGTGCCAGACCACGTCCTGACCAGCGGGCAAGGCCATGGACAAGCATCGGGACCACGACGACGGACAACGTCAGGTTGGTCAACAGCAACGCGTGCGCGACCGCAGCGGTGGTCGCCCACACGAGAGCGACCACGGGATAGGTCCGGCGGAACGCCAGCGAAGCACTCAACGCAAGCGCCAGCAGCGACGCCACCCAGTCCGTGAGAGCGAAGCCCACGCTGATCACGGCCACGGCCCCTGCCAGCAGCAAGTCCGCGACCCAGACGCGAGAGTCCCCTGTGGTCACGCTCGCAACGGTAAACGGCGGAGTCACGGAGCGCATCCGACCAGGGTCCCAGGTGGCTCGGACCGCAGTCTGAGTCAGACGGCGGCCTCCGGCCAGGCTCGGCGGAGGATCTCCTGCACGGTCTGCTCCGGACTGAGGTCTGAGGTGTCCAGCCACAGCCCGAGCCGGGGTGTGTCGTTGCGCAGCCCGTCGTCGAGCATGGTGACCGTCCACTCGTCGTAGGCGTCCTTTCCACGACCCTGTTCACGAGCGTGGACGGCCTCCGGCCGAGGTGCCAGGACCACGACCAGCAGCGGCCGGTGTTTGATCATCTGCACGACGTCCGCCAGGGCCGGGCCGAGGATGACGTCCTGGGCGACGACCGTGAAGCCTTCCTGGAAGTACTCGTCGCAGACCGCCGCGGTGATCCGGTAGCGCATCCGTAACTGCCGCCGTGCCTCGTCGGACGGTGCGGGCGACATGTCAGCCCGGTCGTTGACGATCATGCGCCGGAACATGTCCCCTCGGACGTGCACCGACCGCGGCAGCCGCTCGGCCAGCAGTTGCGCGACGGTCGACTTGCCTGCAGCCTGGATTCCGGTGATCAGCACGATCGCCTGCTGCACTGTGTGTCCCCTTCCGGTGACTGGAGGTTTCCGGCAGGATTCTGCCGTGACTGTCCCCGCTGATGTCCTCACGCGCCTGCGGGAACTGTGCCTCGGACTACCCGAGACATACGAGGAACAAGCATGGATCGGCACACGCTGGCGGATCCGTAAGAAGACCTTCGCGCATACGTTCGTCATCGAGGACGGGCATCCGGAGTACTACGCCAAAGTCGCGACCGCAGAGGGCACGATCCTCACATTCCGCTCGCCACCAGAGGAGCTGCACGCCTTGAGCAACGGTGGCCATCCGTTCTTCAAGACTGTGTGGCCGCCGGACATGATCGGGATGGCGATCGAGGACGACGTCGACTGGGCCGAGGTCGCCGAGCTGCTGACCGAGAGCTATCGCGTGCTCGCGCCCCAGAAACTCGGCAGGCTGCTGGGTGAGGGGTAGTACCGGGTCTCACCCCGGAAGTCACCGCGCGGGTTGACGCCGTGAGCAGGCACGCTGCCTACCGTCCCTGCCATGGATGTGCTGAAAATCGTCGCTGTCATCGCGATCATCGGCTATGTGATCGCCCGCCAGCTGCTCGGCGAACCACTGCGGGGCAAACGGCTGATCCTGATGCCCGCAGTACTCACCGTGATCGGGATCGTCGACCTGGGCAAGAGCACACAACACCTGGCCGGAGTGGATATCGCGTTCATCGCGGCCAGCGCGGTGCTCGCCGCCGGTGTCGGTGTCTGGCAGGGCACGATGATGCGGCTGGAGTCGCGCGAAGGTGTCCTATGGGGACAGATGCCGGCCCGTAGCCTGTGGCTGTGGGCGGGTTTCATCGTGGCCCGGATAGCCCTGAACCTGGTCGCCAACGGGTTCGGCGCGCATGTCGCGGCCTCGACCGCACCGCTGCTGGTGACGCTGGGCATCAACCGCCTTGCCCAGGCCGCCGTGATCGCGCCGAGGGCGTTCGCCGCCGGGGTGCCGTTCGCCCCGGAGGAGGACGGCAAGTCGTTCCTCAGTGGACTGACAAGTTCCGAGCAGGACCACAGCAAGCTGGCGAAGGGGGATCTGCGGGACATGTTCCGCAGATGAGAGCCGGTTAGGATGCGTCTGTGCTGCGTGTGCTGTCGTGGCTGGCCCGGTTCGGCGCGTTCGGCCTGATCGGCTTCGGTATCTTTCTCGGCTCGCCGGTCACCGGCGGGCTGCTGACCGCCCAGATCGCCGGATTCGCGCTCAGTGGCGCCCTGATGGTGCTCTGGGCCGTGGCCGAGTTCCGGTCGTTGCCCAGGTTGCAGGCCATTTCACTGGTCGCGCTGGCGATCCTGACGGGTGCGCTGTGCACGTCCGAACACGCGAGTTCGTTCGTCGGCCTGGCCCTGATCGCGGTCCTCGACGCCAGCAACGTGACCAGCACGAAGACCAGCTGGGTGGTGTCCGGCGGCAGCATCCTGGCCGTGGAGGTCGGCGGCCTGGTGTCCGGTACCACCCTCAGCACGCTGCTGGGCTACCCGTTGCTGCTGTTCGCGGGCATGCTCGCCGGGCAGAACCGGCGCGCCCGCCGGGTCGAGGCCGAGCAGCGCAACCAGGTGGCCATCCTCGACGAGCGGGCCCGGATCGCCAGGGAGATTCACGACGTGCTCGCGCATTCCCTTGGCGCGCTGGGCATCCAGATCCAGGCGGCACGAGCGGTGCTGACCGATCACGGCGACACGGAACGCGCGCTCACGATCCTGTCCACCGCACAGCGAATGGCTACTGACGGGCTGAACGAGACCAGACGTGCCGTGCACGCGCTACGCGTCGACCCTGCTCCACTCAACGAGCAGCTCGCCACAATTGTCGAGACCCACCGAGCGCAGCACCACACACCGGTCACGTTGAGTGTCCTGGGCGACCCGGTCGATCTACCGCCGGACACAGCCCTCGCGCTCGTCCGCGCGGTGCAAGAAGCGCTGGTCAACGCCGCCAAACACGCCACACAGCAACCCGTCGACGTCACCTTGCGGTACGACGATCATGATGTCCAGGTGACCATCAGCAACCCGCTTGGCACGTCGAGCGAGTTCTCCACGGCCGACACCGGCTACGGCCTGACCGGCATGCGGGAACGACTCCTGCTTCTGCGCGGCACGCTCACCGCAGGTGCGGACGACGGCCGTTGGACACTGCATGCGCGGGTGCCGGTATGACCAGTCCTCTGCGCATCGTCGTCGCCGATGACCAGGCAAGCGTCCGGGAAGGCCTGGCATTGATGCTCGACCTGCTGCCGGACATCGAAGTGGTCGGCGCGGCGGCGGACGGCAAGCAGGCGCTGGATCTCGTCGCGGCGATGCAGCCGGACGCGATCCTGCTCGACCTGCACATGCCGGTTCTCGACGGCATCGAGACGACCCGGAGGCTCACGGCCGAGCACCCTGACGTCGCGATCGTCATCCTCACCACGTACGCCGACGACACCTCGATCCTCACGACGCTCAGAGCAGGCGCACGCAGCTACCTCACCAAAGACGCGGACCGCATGGACATCGCCCGCACGCTGCACGCCGCCGTCGCTGGGCTGTCTGTGCTCGACCCAAGCGTCCAGGCCACGCTCCTCGCGGCCACGTCCCCCACGAAGCCGCCACCACCGGAGACGCTTCCCGACGGCCTGACCCGCCGGGAAGCCGAGATCCTCACGTTGATCGCGCACGGCAAGACGAACGCGGAGATCGCGAGCGAGCTCTTCCTGAGCACCAACACGGTGAAAACGCACATCAACCGCGTCTTCGCCAAGACCGGATCGCGGGACCGCGTCGCGGCCGCGCAGTACGCGCAACGTCACCATCTGGCATGAGCGAGGATGGAGGGCATGCGGAAGATCATCGTTATCGGCATCGGCGCGGGTGACCCGGACCACATCACCATGCAGGCCGTCAACGCGCTACGCCGGGTCGACGTGTTCTTCGTGCTGGACAAGGGCGAGGTCAAGCAGGAGCTGGTGGACCTGCGCCAGGAGATCCTCGACCGGTACGTGCCCGACCACCGGGTGGTGCACGGCCAGGACCCGGAACGCGACCGCACGACCGAGGCCTACGTCGAGGCCGTGGACGACTGGCGCAGGCGACGGGCGGACGTCTGCCAGGAGATGATCACGGCCAACCTGGGCGAGGACCAGACTGGCGCGTTCCTGGTCTGGGGCGATCCGACGCTGTACGACAGCACGCTCGCGATCCTCGGCGACATCGCCTCTCGTGGCTTCGAGTTCGAGACCGAGGTGATCCCCGGGATCAGCAGCGTGTCCGCTTTGGTCGCGCGCCACCAGGTTTCGCTCAACCAGGTCGGCCGGGCGGTACAGATCACCACCGGCAGGCGCCTGGCCGCCGAGTGGCCGTCCGATGTGGACGACGTGGTGGTCATGCTGGACGCCCGGACGGCGTTCGCCAATCACGTCGAGAAGGACGCGGAGATCTACTGGGGCGCGTACATCGGAACCCCCGACGAGATCCTGATCAGCGGCCGACTGTCCGAAGTGGCCGATCAGATCGTGTCCGCCCGTGCCGAGGCGCGCGAACGCAAAGGCTGGATCATGGACACGTATCTGCTGCGCCGGGGTCAGGGTGCCCCACCGCCGCGCGAGGCACCCTGACGTCTTTTCTCACCGGCGCTGCAAGGCCTTCACGTTGTTGCCGAAGGTCCAGTTGCGGGAGCCGTCCCAGTTGATCGACCACGTCATCAGGCCCTTCAATCCGCCTGAGTACGCGTTCCAGGCCTGCGCGACCAGGCTGGTGGACATGTGACCGCCACCGGCGCCGGGCTGCGCGGGCAGTCCAGGAGCCTGCTTGTCGTAAGGCACCCGGATCGTGGTGCCCTGGATGACCAGACCACGGTTGAGGCAGTCGGTCTGCGCACGGAACCCTTGCACGGTACCGGCCTGGTACGAGTCGCCAGAGCAGCCGTACATGCTTCCGTTGTAGTACTGCATGTTCAGCCACCAGAGCCGGCCGTTGTCCGCGTACTTCTTGATGATCGGCAGGTACGCGCCCCAGATCGAGCCGTAGACGATGCTGCCCCCGGTGACGTACGCCGTCTCCGGCGCCATGGTCAGGCCGAAGTTCGACGGCATCCGGGCGAGCACGCCGTCGATGATCCGGATCAGGTTGGCCTGCGACGGCGACAGAGAGTTGATGTTGCCGCTGCCGACCAGGCCGGTCTCGATGTCGATGTCGATCCCGTCGAAGTTGTACTTCTTGAGGATCGGCACGACCGTGGCGACGAACTTGTTGGCCACCGTGGCCGAACTGAGGTCGATACCGGCGGTGGCGCCGCCGATCGACAGCAGGATCGTCGCACCGGCGGCCTTCGCCGCGCACATCTCCGACGGCGTGGCGACCTTGACGGTCGAGTCCATGCCGTCCTCCCACAACACCGTGCCGTCCGACCGGATGACCGGGAACGCCGCGTTGATCACGTTGTAGCCGGCGTTGCGGATCCGGGCGTCGGTGATGGGAATCCAGCCCAGCGGCGGGTGCACGCCGTTGGCCGCGCCGTCCCAGTTCTCCCAGTATCCCTGGAGCACTTTGCCGGACGGCCGGGATTTCACCGCGCACACCTCGGCCTGTACCGAGGCCTCGGATGTGGTCACAGCAAGGGGAACTGCCAGCACAACTGCCAGGGTGAGTCCGAGCAGACGCGATCGTCGAGCCATCATGGCTCCCTTCTGGGGCACAGCCTGGCAACCAGCGTCAGAGCCGGTTCGCGCCGCCAGAATCTGATCTGCAGGGTCCTTTCACGCTAAAGTCCCCCGCGGCCCGGAGGCAACCCGGCGTTCGGCGGAATTGGACCAGACCTTTCCCGGAGCCGGGTCACGCACCGTCACCAGGGACCAACTGGTCCGCGAGCCTGCTGACACGGCCCCCGCACGTGCGCGCCAGGACCGGGCCATGGCAGTGTTTCCACCATGGACGAGGTTCTGGGGCGAGACGGGACGTGGACTTTCGACCTTGCGGCCGTGCGCCTGATCCCCGGCCACGGTCGTGGTGTGCACAAGTTGCGGCAGGCCATCGGTGAGGTGACCGTCCCGCTGGAGGCCATCGCGGGCATGTCCTTCGAGCCTGGGCGCAAGGGCGGCCGGCTACGCCTGCGCCTGCGTGAAGGCGCGGATCCGTTGACGCAGGCCACTGCGAGCAAGCTCGGTGACAACGTCGACCCGTACACGTTGGCGATCACCGCCGAGCAGACCGCGACCAGCCAGTACTTCGCCGAATCGGTCCGCACGACGTTGCTTGTGCAGCAAGTGCCGTCGACCGCCACCGACCACTACCTGCTCCCCGCGCCTGGCGTACCGATCTCGGCCACGGCCGGGGACGGGACCGCGCACTTCGACGGCGAGAACGTGCGGCTGGAGTGGAACTGGATGGCCAAGGAAAGCAAGACCGCGGTCGGGCCGACACAGATCGCGCTGGGCGACATCGCCACGGTGCAGTGGCAGCCGCAAAGCGGTTTCAGCCACGGCTACCTGCGTTTCCAGCCCAAGAACCCCGGCAACACACCGGCCCCGGAGGTCGACCGGAACTGCCTCGCCTGGGGTGTCCAACGAGAGGGTGGCACCACAGTGTTGCTCGCCTCGGCCGTGGTCGCGCGGATGCCGCATCCGTTCGCGACTCCAGTCGAGCCGAAGCAGCCGTCGCCGCAACAAGACGCCGGTGACCCCGACGCCATGCTGCGGCGACTGCGTGAACTGGGCGAACTGCACCGCTCGGGCGTGCTCACCGACGAGGAGTTCACGGCGGCGAAACAGGCTTTGCTACGCCTTTAAACCTGGCGCCTGCGCCGGATCCAGACGAAAGCGATCACGAACAGGATCGCGGCCGAACCCAGGTATATCCCGCTCTCGATCCACTGGAACGCCGCAACCCGGTCCGCGGGCTGGTATCGCTCGACCAGCCCGGCCACGCCGTGGGCTCGCCCGCACTCGATGGCGCCGCTCACCCCGATGCATTCCTTCGGCGCCTCCATCAGGTTTCCGGTGGCGTCGACGATTCCACCATCGACGAACATGCTTCCCGGCGGGCGCGGCACCTGCTGGCCGACAGGCCCCGACCAGTCCTCGAACGCACGAACGGGGGTGAGGTAGTACGGCCTGAAGTAGTCCATCACCAGCACCCTGACACCGGCGAACAAGAACAACGTCAGGCCCATCGCGGGCAACGTCAGCCTGATGGCCACGCTGGCCAGCAGGCCGAGACCGAACCCGAACAGGGCATGAGCGGCCATCAGCTGCGGGCTGGCGTCAAAGGCCTGCGGCGCGAACGGCTCGAACCCCGCTGCCTGGACGCTCGGATTGAGCATGGCGGCGTGGGCGAAGGCGCCCAGGATCCCCGAGAGTCCCGCCGCGATCCCCGCCAGGACGACGACTTTGCCCGCCAGCCAGCGAGCCGGGCTGACATCCTGTCCCCAGGCGAACAGGTGGGTGCGGTTCTCGTATTCACGGCTGACCAAGGGAGCCGCCCAGAACACCGCGAAAACACCGCCCAGCACCAAGGGCGTGTGCAGCAGGTACCAGGTGGCCGACTCCCACCAGACAGGCTCGTCGGTACCAGCCGCCAGCGCGATCACCACCGTGATCAGCGCGACGGACACCGCCAGCGCGCCGATGGAATACCTGTGCTGGCGTAAGGTCATCGCGATCATTTGGCGTCCTCACGGTCGAGATAGGCGAGCACAAGGTCCTCCACGGAGACCGGCCGGGTGATCCACGGACCGTCCAGGTCGGCGGCACTCTGGTCACGCACGAGGAAAGTCGACTGTTGCTGGCGGTGCCTGGCTTGGACGACCTCACCGCTGGGCGGCTCGTCCGACCGCGGGCCGACGTAGTACAGGTGCTGCGTCATCAACTCGTCGAGCTCGCCATCGAGTACCAGGTGGCCGCGCGACAGCAGGAGGATCTCGTCGGCGACCCCGCTGAGCTCGCCGACCACGTGGGTCGAGAGCACCAGCGACATCTTGCCGTCGGCCACCTCGTCGAGCAGTTCGGCCATGACCTTCTTGCGTACCAACGGGTCCAGGTTGGCCAGCGGCTCGTCGAGCAGCAAGACGTCGGGCACGGCACCAAGGGCCGCGGCGAACGCGACCTGGGCGTGCTGACCGGACGAAAGCCTGCCGCACTGCCGATCGAGCGGGACGTTGAACATCCTGAGCCAGCGTTCGGCCTTCCGCTGGTCCCAGACGTTGTTGAGCTGCTCGGCCTGCATGAGCATCTCCGCCACCGTGAACCGCTTGTACAACGGCTTGTCCTGCGCGACGAACCGCACGCGGCCTTCGCTGTGGACAGTGCCCTCGTCGGGCGGCATCAGCCCGGCGAGCAAGGTCAGCAATGTCGTCTTGCCCGCGCCGTTCGCCCCGACCAGGGCGGTCACCCGGCCACGTTTGAGCTCGAACCCGCAGTCTCTGAGCGCCCAGTTGGCCCGGTACCGTTTGCCCAGGCCTGTCACGGTTGTCATTTCTCCCCTTCCGCGAGCACCGCGCGGACGAGCGCGTCGATGTCCTCGTCTTCCAGCCCGGCCGAACGCGCCTCGGTCACCCAGTCCGCCAGCTTCGCGCGCAGCTCGGTCAGGTTCTCCGCACTCGCCGACCCCAACGCTGTCTTGACGTACGTGCCCGATCCCTGGCGTGCCTCCACCAAGCCGGACAGTTCCAGTTCCCGATATGCCTTGAGCACCGTGTTCGCGTTGACCCCACTCGTGCGCACGACCTCGCGCACAGTCGGCAACCGATCGCCCGGACCCAGCCATCCCAGCCGGACCGCCTCGCGTACCTGCCGAACCAGCTGCAGGTACGCGGGCAGGCCCCCGCCGCGGTCAACCTTGAACTCCACGGGTGAGATTGTTCTAGTTAACTAAGACACTAGTCAACTGGTTCACGGGGAAAAATCGTGACAGTGCCTCGGCTGCCGTCGACCTGGATCCGCTGACCGGTCTTGAGGCGTGCCGTCGCGTTGCCGCAGCCGACGACAGCAGGGATGCCAAGTTCGCGGGCGACGATGGCGGCGTGCGACAGCGGTGCCCCGATGTCCGTGACCACGGCCGCAGCGCGTGGGAACAACGGAGTCCAGCCGATGTTGGTCACCGTGGTCACGAGGATCTCCCCCGGCTGAAGGTCCGCCGCTTCCTCCACTGTGGACACAACCCTGGCGATGCCCTCCACCACACCCGGCACGCCCGGAAAACCTGTGATCGCGTCACCGAGGGGCGCGTACGAGGTCGTCGCGTCGAAAACGTCCGACCGCCGTGATGTGGACGCCGCCCAGGACTCCGGCTCGAACGCGCCTCGGATCAAAGTCGGGTACGCGGGCAAGGCGCTGTAGTGCTCGTACGCCGCATGGCGGGCCGGAATCGCCGCCAGTGGTGCGGAATCCCCGTCCAGGACAGCGAGAATTCCGGACACCGGAAGAAAGAACATGTCCTGACCGGTCAGCTCCGCGGCTCGCTGCACAAACGTCCGGAAAACCCAGAAACAACGGGCGAACTCAGAGCGAGCCTGCTCTCGTGTCCGCGCTGCCACAGCGGCCTTCGCCAGCCGGCGTTCGAGGGACGCGGCCTTGCGCGGATGACGCGTGCGCAGTCGTTCCCACGCCGCAGCACGTTCTTTTGCTTGCCGGTCAAGCAGTTCCGCTGGGTCATCGACGTCGAGCCGGCTGATCCACGACGGGTCCTCGCCAGGTCGTGGTGTGGAGATCTCGAACTCGTCATGCGACCTGTGACCCCAGGCAGCCGCATACGCCTCGGTGGTGATCTCACCACGCCGCAGCCGCGCGAGACCGAGCATCGGGCCAAGGCTTTCCAGCACGCCGGAATCACTGTGCAGCCCGGTCAGCAGCGAGTTCGCGTCCGCCTGCCCCACAAGTCCGGCCAGGTCGGAGGCGAACTTCGCGGCACCGCCCTGCCGGGCACCGGCGTTGAAGATCCGGCAGCTCCCGGTCAACAGATCGTCCACATCGGACCGCCATAGCCGGGCCAGCTCGGCGGCTGTGGCCGTGGACTCGATCCGCCTGCGCAGATCCGCGCATCGGGCGGGGTTCGCGATGAGAAGGTCATCCAGGTTCCGGCGGTACTGCCTGGACTCCCGCAGAACCTGGTTGCCCATGGCCAGAACCGAACGCAGCACGGCGAACCGGGACACGGGCAGCGGCGGGATCGTCATGCCGTCGGGCATCCTGCCGAAGATCTGGCGACCGGCACGCAGCGCGAACCTGCCGAGCCCCAACGCGGTCAGCGCTGCCATGGCAGTACTGATGTTCAAATAGAACCGGCCGCCGATGTTGCCGGACGTCGGATGCCCGGCGATGTCCGGCATCGCCAGCGCCTGGGCCAGCGACCACGTGACGGGTGTCATCACACTGGGCACCGCTTCGCGCAGGTTCGCACAGGTCCACAAGTAGTCGCCGCCAAGACTGTCGTTCCAGGCCTCGCGCTCGGCCGGCAGGTTCGCGATCGGCCGGGCCTGCAGGATCGCGAACTGTCCATCGTGGATGGCCCACTCGACGTCCATCGGCGCGCCGTGGAGATCTTCGATTCGCCGTCCCAGCTCCGCCAGTGTCACCGCCTGCGTGTCGGACAACACAGGCACTGTCCGCAACGATTCGGCAACCGGTGCTTGCGCGACGCCGTCCGCGGTGCGAATGGTCATCACTGTCTTGTCATTGACCTGACTGCGCAACTTCCCATTAACAAACACATATGTATCCGGCGTGACCTGCCCGCTGACGACTGATTCGCCGAGTCCCCACGCCGCGTTGATCACGATTGTGTTCCGAGTACCTGTCAACGGGTCGGCGGTGAACATCACGCCTGCCGCTGTCGCGGGCACCAATCGCTGCACGATCACCGCCAGCGCGACGTCGTCCGGAGAAATACCGTTGAGCGCTCGATAACTCATCGCACGAGATGTCCACAACGAGGCCCAGCACCGTTTCACGGCGGCCAGAACGGCGCCCACCCCTTGAACATTCAGAAAAGTGTCGTACTGACCGGCGAATGACGCGTCCGGCAGGTCCTCGGCCGTCGCAGACGAACGCACTGCGACCGGACTGTCCAGTGCGGAATACTCCGAACGGACGGCATCGGCCACCGCCGTAGGTATGGGAAACCGGTTGAAGCAGCGCGCAATCCGCGTGGCGGCGACGTCCACAGCGGCCGGATCGGTATAGTCCAGTCCGGCCAGCGCGGCGGTGATCTCAGCTGCCGGGCCATTCGACACGAAATCTCCATACGCCCTGGTGGTGACCGAAAAACCAGCCGGCACAGGTAGCCCCGCACGCATAAGTGTGGCCAGCGACTCGGCTTTTGCGCCTACTGTTACAAGATCGGTTCCTTTGCCATCGAAAGCCAGTGTGAACGCGTCGCTCATTTCACCATCGTCGCAGGTGAGACGTCCGCCGAGTGGTGTGCCGCCCGGCCGGTCGCAATAATGCACCCGGAAGGGAATCCGGCTGTCCGGGCCAAATCCGTCTGACAGCGGGTGATCAGGCACTTGCGCTGGTCGCTAGGCTATCGGCCGGGAGGCGAAGGGCGTCGGGCTCTGCGCACGGTTCGCTAGGTATCAACGAGGGAGCGGCCGGTACGTTGCAATGAGTCCTCTACGTTCGCCAGCGGCAGTAAGTGGCGTGGAGGGTAGTTCATGACGACCGGGGCTGGTGACGCTCCGTTGCAGGTCGGCCACGGGCCTACGGTCTGTGGTGGCTTGCCGCGCGTGTCCAGAACCGCGACAGCGGTGACGGCGGTGTCCATCAAGGACAACCGTGTTCCGGCGTCGCCGGGCTGCGTGTCATCGGACTCCGTCCACACCAACGCGTTCCTCAAAGCACCGTTCGCTGAGGACGTACACGGCCGTACGATTCCCGCTTTATGCGCCACGCGCATCTCCAATCGCCTGGCGCCGCTTGAGTAGGCCTGCAACTCGATTGGAACTCCCCACCCCGTCCCCCTGGAGTTCGTTGTGCGATCCCGTCCCCTCACCCGTCTACTGACCGCGGCCTTGTGCGCCGTGGGGATGCTTGGCGTTGCCGGGCTTTCGGCGTGTACCGAAGCCCCCGCGTCGACATCCACCAAGGTCACCCTCGGCTTCTCGGCCTGGCCCGGCTGGTTTCCCTGGCAGGTGGCCCAGGAGCAAGGCCTGTTCGCCAAGAACGGTGTCGAGGTCGAGCTGAAGTACTTCGACAGCTACACCGACAGCCTCAACGCGCTGTCGACCGGCGCGATCGACGCCAACAGCCAGACGCTCAACGACACACTGGCCTCGGTCAGTGGTGGCGCCAAGCAGACCATCGTGCTGGTCAACGACAACTCCACCGGCAATGACAAGATCATCGCGCGGGAGGGCGTCACCAGCGTCGCCGACCTCAAGGGCAAGAAGGTCGCGGTCGAGCAGGGTGCGGTGGATCACTACCTGCTGCTGCTGGCGCTCAAGGAAGCCAACCTGACCGAAAAGGACATTCAGCTTGTCCCGATGCTGACCGACGCCGCCGCTGCCGCGTTCGTCGGCGGGCAGGTCGACGCGGTCGCCGCGTTCGCACCGTTCACCACCACCGCGCTCACCCGGCCGGGCAGCCGCGCGATCGCGACCTCCGCGGAGTTCCCCGGCGCCATCCCCGACCACCTGGTGGTCAAGGCGGATCTGGTCAAGGACCGCCCGCAGGTGGTGCAGGGCCTGGTGAACACCTGGTTCGCCACGCAGAAGTGGATCAAGGACAACAAGGACGCCGCGATCGGCATCATGGCCAAGCGCGGAGCGGTGACTCCTGACGACTACAAGTCCTACGACGCGGGCACCACGATCTTCACCCGCCAGCAGAACCTCGACGCCTTCACGCCGGGTACCACGCCGCAGCACCTCAACCACCAGGCGCGGCTGATCGTCGACTTCATCACCGGCACCGGGCTGGCCAAGGAAAAGCCTTCGCTCGACAGCCTGTTCAACGACCAGTTCGTCAAGGCGGTGCCGGAGTGAAACCGCTCGCTGTCGACCACGACAGCACGGGTGGCACGATGACTGAGGACACACCGAGCGCACGGCAGGACAGACGGGATTGGCAAGCGCTCCCGCAGCGCTCCAGACCCGGGCGTCCGTCGTCGTTGCTGAGCATCAGGACTCCGATCTCGCGGGGCGCACGCACCACGCTGATCGTGATGTCGTTCGCCGTCCCGCTGGCCGCCTGGTTCATCGTCAGCGCGGCCGGCGTGGTCGAACCGACGTTCCTGCCCTCCCCGGCGGCCACATGGTCCGCCGGGGTGGAGATGGCCAAGTCCGGTGAGCTGTTCACCGACATGTGGGACACCGTTCAGCGGATCCTCTACGGATTCGGCCTCGCGGTGCTGGTGTCGGTGCCGCTGGGTATCCTGATGGGCACGTTCTCGGCCGCGAACTCCTTGTTCGGCCCGCTGATCAGTGCTGTGCGGTACCTGCCGGCCCCGGCGTTCATCCCGCTGCTGATCATCTGGGTCGGACTCGACGAGTGGACCAAGATCCTCTTGTTGTTCATCGGCACGGTCTTCTTCAACACTATGATGACCGCCGATGTGGTCCGTTCCGTGCCGATGCCGTTGATCAACGTGTCGTACACGCTCGGCGCCCGGCGTGGCGAGGTGCTGCGCAAGGTGATCGTGCCGCATTCGTTGCCGGGCATCGTGGACGCGGCCCGGGTCAACGTCGCCGCGGCGTGGAACTTCGTGGTGGTCGCGGAACTGGTGGTCTCGACCACCGGTCTGGGCCGCCGAATCGTTCAGGCGCAACGGTTCCTGCAGACAGACCGGATCTTCGCGATCCTGATCCTGATCGGGGTCATCGGCGTGCTGATCGATCTTCTGCTGCGGCTGCTGCGCAACCAGGTCGGGCGGTGGACAGGATGACCGGCGTGCTGGAACTGCACGGCGTGGGCAAGACATTCTCGGTGCACGGACGGGAAGTCCGTGCACTCGACGGGATCGACCTGAAGGTTTCGCGCGGGGACTTCGTCTGCGTGTGCGGGGCGAGCGGGTCGGGCAAGTCGACGCTGCTTTCGTTGGTGGCCGGTCTGGCCACCCCCAGCGAGGGCGAGGTCGTGCTCGACGGCACGCCGGTCACCGGCCCGGGTCCCGACCGCGGGCTCGTCCCGCAGGCGGGCAGCCTGTACCCGTGGCGAACGGTCGAGCGCAATGTCGCGTTTGGACTAGAGCTGCTGCCGGTGAGCTCGGCCGAACGGGCCAGGCGGGTCGACTGGTATCTGGCCGAGACCGGGCTGTCGGGATTCCGCAAGTCACTGCCACGGCAGCTTTCCGGCGGCCAGCAGCAACGCGTGGCCATCGCCCGGGCCCTGGCGTGCGAGCCCGAGCTGTTGCTGCTCGACGAGCCGTTCGGCGCGCTGGACGTGCAGACCAAAGAGGACATGCAGGTGCTGATCAGGCAGGTCTGGCAGGACACCGGCACCACGGTGCTGATGGTCACTCACGACGTGGAGGAAGCGGTGTTCCTCGGCCAACGGGTCATCGTGCTGGCCAGCGACCCCGGCCGGGTGGCCGCCGACATCACGGTCGATCTGCCCCGGCAGCGCGACCTCGGGGTCAAACGCACCCCCGGTTTCCTGTCGCTGCGCGCGACCATCGAAGATCTCGTCCGCGCCCAGCACCAAAAAGTGAGCTGAGCCAAGCCCGCAGGAGGAGGTGGCATGAAGCACCTGAAGACGCCGTCGAGACGAGGCAAGAAGAACACCAAACTGCTTGGCCGGCTGGGCATCCGGGGCAAGCTGAACCTGCTCCTCCTGCTTCCGCTCGCAGCGGTGCTGCTGGTCGCGACACCGTTCGTGGTGGTGCAGGCCAACAGCGCGGCGTCCGCGGGATCGACCGCGGACTCCGCCCGCTACACGAGGGAAGTCGGTGGCCTGGTCTGGGAGCTGCAGCGGGAACGGCTGCTCACCGCGGCCTATCTCGCGTCCCCGCGCAGCGACAGCCAGGCGATGGAACGCCAGCAGCGCAAGGTGGACGACACCGTCAGCCAGGTCCGGTCCTCGCTCGGTGACGACCTGACCGAGGAACTGGCGTCCGCGCTGGTCCGGGTCGGTTCGCTGAACGAGTTACGGCAAGGTGCCCTGGCACGAGGCGTTTCCGTGGACTCCGTGGCGCGTACGTATCACGCCGTGGTCGAAGCGGTCATCGACTCGCTGCGGCTCGTGCCGCAGCTCACGAGTGACGCCGAGGGCACCCGGCAGCTGACCGCTCTCGAGGCGCTGCTGCTGTCCAACGAGTACGGCGAGCTCGAGGGCATGGCCCTGATCGCCACGGCAGTCAACCGCACGACCGGCCAGATCGTGCTGGAGGACGCCACCCAGCAAGCCAAGATGTTCACCGAGCGTTTCGTGCAGCAGGCAGACCTCGAGCACGCCGGTCTGGTCGTGCAGGTGGCTGAAGGCCCGTCGGCGCTCGCGGTGGAGGCACTCTCGGCCAAGATGCCCACCGATTCACGCAACACCACCGCGGTCGAGTCGTTCGCCAACGAGGCCCTCAACACCGTCGGTGCCCAGTCGGGCCTGCGGCGCACAGTCCAGGACCGGGTCACCAGCCAGATCACCGACGCCGCAACGGCTCGTGCCGACAGCGCGCAGAGTGTGGCGTGGCTGGTCGGTGGCGGTGCGGCCGCGCTGTTCGCTCTGGTCGCCGCGCTGACCGTGGTCGTGAGCCGCTCGATCGCCAACCCGCTGAAGAAGCTGACCGAAGCCGCGACGGACGTCGCCCAGCTGGCCGAGTCCGAACTGGTCCGAGTCAGCGACACCGAGGTCGTCGAGCAGCAGGTGCCACGACTGACCGAGATCAACGTGACCTCCAGCGACGAGATCGGCCAGCTGGCGGTCGCGTTCAACCAGGTGCAGTCCACCGCGGCGCGGCTGGTCGAACGTCAGGCCGTCACCCGGCACAACGTCAGTCTGATGTTCGCCAACGTCGCCCAGCGCACGCAGAACCTGGTCGGCCGGCAGCTCGCCCTGGTCGACGAGCTGGAGCGCAACGAGCAGGACTCGCGCCTGCTGGAACGGCTCTACCAGCTCGACCACCTCTCCACCCGCCTGCGCCGTAACGCCGACAACCTGCTGGTGGTCTCCGGTACCCGGACCGACGCGGGTCTGGGCGGGCCGTCCCTGCTGGCCAACGCGATGCGGTCGGCACTGGCGGAGATCGAGGACTACCAACGAGTCCGGCTGGGCGACATGCCCGAGGTCACGCTGCCGTCCTCGCTCGGCTCGGATCTGATCCTGGTGTTCGCCGAGCTGATGGAGAACGCCACGTCGTTCTCCCCGCCGGACTCGTTCGTCGAAGTCAGCACCACGTTCACCAACGAGGGCGCGTGCGTGGTCAGCATCGTCGACCACGGCATCGGGATGAAACCCGCGCAGCTGCTTGAGGAGAACCGGCGTCTGGTCGACCGTGAACGCCTGGACGTCGCACCGACCAGCGTGCTCGGTCTGTTCGTGGTCGGCCGCCTGGCCCGCAGGCACTCGCTCGGCGTCGACCTGATCCCGACCCACGGCGGCGGAATCACCGCGCGGCTGGCGATCCCGCCCGCGCTGTTCAGCCGTCCGATGCCGGCCGTACCGCCGCCTGCGGCCCGGCCCGTGGCCCAGCCACAGGCACCGGTCCAGGCACAGGCCCAGGCGCAGCCCCGGGTCCAGATGCCCGGCATGCCGGAGATGCGCATCCCGCCGGCCCAGCACAACGCGGGATTCTCCTGGTTCCCCGATGATCTGGCCGCGGTGGCGAGTTCGGACGCTCCGATCACCGAGACACCGGCTCCGGCTCCCCCGGCGCCTACTCCGCCGCCGGTCCAGGAGCCCGCTCCGGCCCAGGCCGCTGCCGCGCCTGAGGTCGCATCCGAAAGCCGGGCCGGGCTCAAGCGACGCGTGGCCGGTGCTCAGCTTCCGGGTGGCGCTTCCATTCCACCGCCCAACAAGCTCGGTGTGCCCGCGGCTGTCACTCCCCGGCCGGTGGCTCCGCCTCCGCCACCGGCTGCCCCACCGAAGCACGACGCGGCTGCGGCCCGTGCGGCGATGGACGGCTTCCAGAGTGCCTTCGCCAAGGCGTCGGCGACACCTCCGCCGCCACTGCCGGACGCGCCACCAGCCGTACAGCAGCCACAGGCACAGCAACCAGCACCCAAGCCGGCCCAACCGGTCACTACTTCGGTTTCCGGGTCCCTGCCAGCGCCCCTGTCGCGAGACGGCCTGACCCGGCGGGTCCCGGGCGCCAACCTCGCTCCCGGCCTGCGCAACACCAAGTCGTCGAGTCCGCCGCTGCTGAGGTCCGCGCCCAAGAAGTACAAGGCGCGCGACCCGGAAGCCGAACGGGCTTCCCTCGACGCGTTCGCAACCGGGCTGGCGCGCGCCCTCGTCCCGGAGGAAGCCGTTGACACTGATCCGATGAAAGAGAGCAGAGCATGATGTCGCCCCCCGGAGTCAGCACGGAGGCCCAGAACTTCAACTGGCTCGTGAGCCGCTTCGCCCAGGGCACCGCCGGTGCGATCGCGGCGATCGCGGTGTCCGCCGACGGACTGCTGATCGCGATGTCGTCGGATCTGGCCAGGCAGAACGCGGACCGGCTGGCGGCGATCTCCTCGGCGATGCTGGGGCTGGCCAACGGTGTGTCCGACACGCACCCGCTCGGCCAGCCCGACAAGATCATCATCGAGCTGGAGCGCGGCTACCTGCTCGTCTGCACGATCAGCATCGGCTGCTCGCTGGGTGTGCTGGCCTCCAAGCAGGCCAGCCTCGGCACGATCGCCTACGAGATGGCGATGTTCGCCAACCGGGCGAGCGCCGTGCTGACCCCGCAGCTGATCGAGGAACTCAAGAACTCTGTCGGCCAGTAGGTAGTGAGGAGGAGAGATGTCCGGCAGAGGCGACGATCCCGACGTCACGCTGTTGCGGCCATATCTCATGACGTCCGGCCGCACCAAACCGGTCGACCACACCCTCGAGATCGAGGCACAGGTCATGACCAGCAAGCTTGGCGCGGCCTCACACCCGAATCTCACCTTCGAGCGGCGCGACATCATCTCGTTGTGCCGCAAGACGATGTCGGTCGCCGAGGTGGCCGCCATGCTCAAGCTGCACATCGGGGTGGCCCGGGTGCTGGTGGCCGACCTGGCCGCGCTCGGCTATGTCGTCATCCGCCGTCCGGAAGCCGAACTGCCCCAAGACCTCCGCATGATCGAAAGGGTCATCCGTGGACTCGAATCCCTCCGCTGAGCCGGGTGCCAAGAAGCCGCCCACACCGGTAAAGATCGTCATCGCGGGCGGGTTCGGAGTCGGCAAGACCACCGCGGTCGCGTCCATCTCCGAGATCCCGCCGCTGCGCACCGAGGCGGCGATCACCTCGGTCGGTGCCGAGATCGACCGCACCGGCCACACCCCGGCCAAGACCACCACCACCGTGGCGATGGACTTCGGCTGCATCACCATCGACGACGACGTCAAGCTGTACCTGTTCGGCACGCCCGGCCAGGACCGCTTCGGCTTCATGTGGCACGACCTGGTGGTCGGCGCGCTGGGCGCGTTGGTCATCGTGGACACCCGCAGGCTCGACGACTGCTACCCGGCGGTCGACTACTTCGAGAAGGCGGGCGTGCCGTTCGTGGTGGCGGTCAACAAGTTCGACGGCATGCTCAGCCACGATCTCAACGACGTGCGCTGGGCGCTGGCGGTCTCCGACGAGGTGCCGCTGGTGACGTTCGACGCCCGGGAGAAGCTTTCCGTGCGTGACGCGTTGCTTGCCGTGCTGCGCAACACTTTCAGCCGCGCCCAGGCGCAGGTCGCGACTCCCTGACGCTCGCTCGCGGACGGTTCGATGGCATGATGATGCCAAATCAGAGCCGTCCGCTGGGGAGCAGGGAGAGCGCTGGTGAGGCCAGCCGTCCGGGTCACGCTGCTCGGGCCCTTGCGGGCATGGCGTGACGGGGCCGAGGTGGAGCTGGGCCCGCCGCAGCAACGCCTGCTGCTGGCGGTCCTGCTGGCCCAGGCCGGACGCCCGGTCGGCCTGGACACGCTGGTCGACGTCCTCTGGGAGGACAACCCGCCCAGCAGCGCGGTCAATGTCGTGCGCCGGTATGTCGGGGCGTTGCGCCGGATCTTCGAACCTTCGCTGCCGGCCCGGGCAACCGGATCGTGGCTGTTCGGCGAAGGCGGGGCGTACCGGCTGGCCGTCCCGCCGCAGTCTTGTGACCTGGCCGAATTCCGGGAACTGACAAGTCAGGCCCGCAAGCTGGCCGGCTCGGGCGAGCCGGCCGGCGCGGTCGGCGTGTACGTCACCGGGTTGCAGCTGTGGCAGGGTCGCGTCGTCGAGGGCGTCGCCGCGCCTGCCCGCGCCCGAGCGGCTTTCACCGATATCGACCGCGAAGGTGCCGAGGTCACCCTTGAGGCCTTGGACCTGGCGCTGACCTGCGGATTGGCCGCCGATCTGGTGCCGTACGCACGTCAGGCCGTCGCGATGGACGAGCTCAACGAGGCGATGCAGGCACGGCTGATGCTGGCGCTGGCCGCATCGGGCAATCAGGCTGCGGCGTTGAAGACCTACGAGACGATCCGGGACAGGCTGGCCGACGAACTCGGCATTGCTCCTGGTCCTGAGCTGGCGTCTGCGTTCCAGACGGTCCTCGCACCGCCGGACCCCGCTGTCCTGCCCGCACAGCTGCCACCGGACTTGCCCACGTTCGCTGGACGGCGTGCGGAACTGAAATCCCTGGCGTCAGAAGGCCAGGTCACAGTGGCGATCGACGGGATGCCCGGCACAGGCAAAACGACATTGGCGGTGCACTGGGCGCATTCGGTGGCCGATCGGTTCCCGGACGGCCAGCTGTACGTGAACATGCGCGGTTCCGAGATTTCACCAGCCGAGGCATTGCGTGGTTTCCTTGACGCACTGGGCATCCAGCCGGGCCAGATACCGTCCACTGTGGATGATCAGGTGGCCTTGTACCGGCGTCTGCTGTCCGGCCGCCAAGTGCTGGTACTGATCGACAACGTCCGGGATGCGGCTTCAGTCCAGCCCTTGCTGCCTCACACGGCGGGCTGCCATGTGGTCGTGACCAGCCGCGACCGGATGACCGGCCTGACCGCGCACCACGTCACCCTGACCACACTGTCCTATGCGGACGCTCGGGAGATCCTGGTTCGCAGGCTGGGCCAGGAAAAGGTGGACGCCGAGCCGGACGCGGTCGCGGAGATCATCGCGCTGTGCCGCCGTCTGCCGCTCGCTTTGGCCATCGTCGCCGCACGCGCCGCGGCAAACCCGCACTTCCCACTGAGCGCGGTCGTCGCCAAACTCAAGACACCCGGGCGCTCAGCCCGGACCATCTTCGAAGAACTCCGCCTCCCCCTCGGCGGCGCAGTCCCCGTCGACTGACTCCGGCCAGCTGTCCTCTCCGCTCGTCACACCGTTGATCACACGGACTCCCACACTTGTCTCCCTTCAAGCCGACTCGTCGTAGACGTCCTCTCCGGCAAGCACCTGGGCCTGGATGCGGCGCAGCGCCGGGCCTGGATGCATCGTGTCGCGGAACAGCCGCAACGCCTCAGCGCGGCGGCCGCTCAACGCCAACGCCTTCATCAGCAGCTCCCGGAAAACCGGTCGCTGCGGATGGCAGGTCACCATGTGCTCGAGCTCGGCAACCGGTGCCGCACCACGACGCAGCCGGACTCGTGAAAGCTCCTCCATCGTCTTCAGCCGCCGCTCGGCCAGCCGGGGCCGTTCCCCCTCGGCAAACGGCCCCGGCACCTTCGACAGCGCGTCGCCCCGCCACAACTCCAACGCCCGTACCAGCGTTTCTTCAGCCTGACGGTCGTCCTTGGCAACTTGGCCCCGCCAGTACAACTGCTCGAACCGCCGGGCATCCACCTGGGCCCGCTCAATCCCCAGCACATACCCGGCCGGCGCGGTCTCCACATCCAGCACCCGCCGCAATCCCGCGATATAGCTGTACAAGTTGCTCATCGCACTCGCCGGCCGAGGCTGTCCCCACACTGCCCACAACAACTCGTCCTTGCCGACCACCCGGCCCGCGTTGATCGCCAGAACCGCCAGAACCGCCCGCTGCCGGGCAGATCCCACCGCCTGCTCACGGCCGTCCCGCAGAATCCGGACCGGCCCCAGCAGCTGCACCTCGGCTCTCATTAGCCGGACGCTAGCCAGATGTAGTGGACAAATAGTGAGTGCCCCTGGTCAGGGGCTACTCTTGCCAGCCGGCAATCCGTATGGTCGTTTTATGTGACATCCGGAGAAGCCGTTGGCTGACACACGCAACGAGGTCTCGTCCGCTGTGACCGGACCGGTCTTCCAGGCCGGTGCGGTCCACGGTGACGTGCACTTTCATTCGCCTGACCTCGCCGCGCTGATCCCCCGTCAGCTTGTCGCACCACCCGCGCATTTCGCCAACCGGCATCAGGAACTGGCAGATCTGGAAAGCGCGGCAACGCAATCCGATCGGCGCGTGCCCGCAGTGGTGCTGCTCAAGGGGCAAGGCGGGGTCGGCAAGACCGCACTTGCCTTGCGCTGGCTGGACCAGGCGCGTGAACGCTTTCCCGACGGCCAGCTGCACGCGGAACTCAGCCATCCAACGGGCGAACCCGTTGCGCCGGACGAGATTCTCGGTCAGTTCCTGCGCGCGCTGGGCATTGCGCCCAACCAGGTTCCGGTCAGCCTGGCCGAGCGCACCGCCCTGTTCCGGTCGATGACCGCTGAGCGGAAACTCGCTGTCCTGCTGGACAACGCGGTGACTGCCGCACAAGTACGGGTTCTGGTACCTGCTTCTCCGGACAGCCTCGTGGTCGTCACCAGCCGTCGACCGTTGATCGGTCTGCTGGCAGCAGGCGCGACGACCATTCCTGTCAGCCCGTTGACCGACGCGGGCGCGATCGAACTGCTTGAACGGCACGTCGGCGCCGAGCGCGTCGCCACGGAACGAGGCCCGGCACAACAACTTGCCCGGTTGTGCGGGGGCCTACCGTTGGCATTGTGTGTGGCAGCCGCGCTCACAGTGTCACGGCCGACACGTTCGCTGACCTGGATGGCACGTGAACTGGTCAACGAGGAGCGCAGGCTGGAAGTGCTTTCGGTGGAAGAGGACCTGTCCGTGAGATCGACATTCGACCTGTCGTACCGGGATCTTCCGCCCGCGGCCGCTGTCACGTACCAAGCGCTTGGCCTGCACCACGGTGCCGTGTTCCGGCTCGACCTGGTCGCCGCGGCCACGAACACCCCTGTCAGCCAGGCAAGTCAGGCCGGCGACCACCTCCTGGACGCCAGCCTGGTCGACGAACTCGGCGACGGATACTTCCGTCTGCAAGATCTCGTCCAAGCCCACGCGAATACTCTTGCCGGGACAAGCGATCAGATCGACCCGGCCGTCATCCGGCGGCGAATGATCGAGTGGTACCTGGTGGCCATGCAAACAGCCGGGAGAACGGTACTACCGGCCAGACGCGTCCTGTCCTTCGAGCCGTCCGCCGAACCCACCGCGACCACCGGGCTGGACGACCCGCAGACGGCACTGCGCTGGATGGAACGCCAGCGGGTCGATGTGCTGGCCGCGGTCCGGGCCGCCGAAGAACACGGCTGGCCGGACCTGGCCTACCTGCTCGCCGACGCGTTGCAGCCGCTTTTCCTGGTGTACAAGAACTATCAGGACGCGATCGAGATCGGCACGATCGGACTGCGATCCGCGCGGGCGACCGGGAACCCGGCAGGCGAGAACAGCGTCCGCAAAAGTCTGGCCCGCACGTACATCCAGCTCGGCCGGGTCGAGGAAGCACACCAGCAGATCAGCTCGGTGCTCGAGAACGCACGCGCGAACGGCAACCGGCGGGCCGAGGCAAGCGGGTTGAAGAGCCTGGCCATGCTGCACGCGAGGACCGGGCATTTCGAGCGGGCGGTCGAGTACTTCCATCCGGCCCTGGAGATCCTGCGCGAGCTGGGAACCAGCCGGGAACAAGGCCTGATGCTGATCGAACTCGGTACCGCACTGCTGGAAGCCGGTCGACTGGAGGAAGCCGAGCGTCACCTCAGCGAGGCGCACGGACTGCTCGCCGATTCGTCCACATCGGACCGGCTGAACGCCGCACGGGCCGCGACCGCACTCGGCCTGGTCCATGTCCATCTCGGCGATCACACACGGGCGCAACAGGAACTGCACACCGCGCTCGAAGCACTCACCGAACTCGGTTTCGACGTCGACCGGGGCCGTACCCACCAGGCACTCGCGGAGCTTCACGCCAGCATGGGCAACGCTGCCGAAGCACAGAATCACCGCGACAGCGCCGCCCGATTGCTGACCCGTTCGCCGTCACCTAACGAAGACGACTGATCTCCGGCAGGCCGTGCCCTTCGACCAGTCCAGCGATCACAGCACTGGACAGATCATCCGGATCGTCCGGCGAGCGGCCGACCTTCCAGCCCGCCGTGAGCACAGCGTGCCGCACCGCCGCGACGGGATCACCCAGCGACAGGTAGTGGTGCACAAACGATCCGAGCAGCGTGTCGCCCGCACCACTCGTGTACCGAACGCCTCGCGGAGTAACGGCGCGAACCCGCCAGACCGATCCGCGAACTCCGAGCACCGCACCGGCCGGACCACATCCGACCAGGCACAACTCGGTGCCATATGCCGAGTGGAGCATCCGCACCCATTGCTCGGGTGGCACCGGAAGTTCCTCGTGCGAGCAGGCCAGGATGTGCGCGACCCGCATCCAGTCCTGGTTGTGCGGCTTGGCCATGTCGGCTACGACATGCAGATCGGTGGCAACGGGAATTCCTCTGTCCACAACGGACGAGATCAACGGCCGGGTGAACCCGATGTTCGTGAGTACTGCCAGATCGCACCCACCGGCGAGGAGACCTTCGAAGATCTCCGGCGGATATCGTAACGACGGCACGGTCCGGAGATCGGTCGTGTTCGCACGGGTTCCCTGTTTGTCGTACAGAACAACAGAACGCGGCTGGGTACCGGCAACGAGCACACCCGGCCCGTACATCCCGGCTTCCCGCAGTCCGCTGACTGCGAGCAGCCCCAAGGAATCCATGCCCACATAGGTCGCGAACGACACATCGGTGCCCAGGTTCTTCAGGGTCCGCGCGACCCCGAAACCCGACCCCGACAGCTGGACACTGATCGCCTCCGGCTGTCGCCTGCTCGACACGAAGGATACCGGGAACCGTTCCACCGCAAGAGCGCTGCGAATGTTCACCACGCCGGCGACCACCACCCGGGTCATGCCGCACCTCGGATCCGGATCAGAACCCAGCTGTGATCGGCCGCGACAGCCACAGCCGCGAGACATCCCGGGTATTGCACCAGGATCCGGGCCGTCCACTGCGCCGCACCCGCCGTGTCAACGTGTTCAGCCACAATCACATCCGCGATCTGCAGCATGGTGTCGTCACGCATATCGGTACCCCCATTGCGGTGCGAGTGCCGGGATCGGCTCCGGCGCGCGGTGGCGTCCCGGCACGTCCAGGTTGAGCAGCCGGTAGATCTCCGCCCGCAGCAGCCGATGCGCGTGCCCCGGCCGTGACGTCAGCCGATCCACCATGTCCTTGTCATCCACCGGGACGGCAGCCCGAATCTGCGGCAATACCGGCATTTCCCGGTGCAACCTCGGTGCATCGGCTGCCAGCAATGCCTGCGCCGACGTGCCATTGAGCTGATCAATCGGGGAATCCGTGCACACCACCGGCTTTCCCAGGGCGGCCGCGTACACCGACAGCGATCCGTGATCGCCGATCACGAAGTCCGCCGCGATCACCGCCGCTCGCCAGTCCATCTCCGGTTCGGCCAGAATCATCCCGGCCGCCCTCGGCTCGGTCAGCCACGCCAGGACCTGCCGCCGGCCGTGGCACCACCACACCTGGGGATGGATCAGCGCCGCGACGTGCACCTGGCTTCGCCGCAGTTCGTTGGTCAACGACTGCAGGAACTGGATGTTCCTGCCGAACAGGGACGCCGGGCCCCAGGTCGACGTGACCACAAGCAGCTGATGTCCAGAAGGGACGCCCAACGCCTCCCGGTAGGCCGCCCGCATCCGTTGACTGACAAGCATTCGATCGAAACACGGATCTCCGGCCACCAGTGCCGCCGGAAGCGCTTCGGGACATTGCAGTGCCAGGACTTCGCGTTCCCATTCGTGCGCCAGCACGATTGTGGCGGCCAGCACCCGGCCGTCCTTCATCAGTCGCTGGGCATCGAGGCCGTACACCCCGCCACGGCCCGCTGCCCGTTTTCCGTATCCCGCCCCATGTGGCATGACGATCACGGGCGCGTGTAACTGGTCGAGCCCGCCGTAGGCCGCCGCCAGCGCGAGGTCGAAGCGTTCGCGCCGGGCGTCGGCCCACGGGATCTCCAGCGCTCCTGCCGAGCGCAGAAACCCGCTGACGCCCTGGGTGAACATGTCCGGTGCCTGGGTGTAGACCAGCTGCACCCTCGGGTCGGACTCGACCAGGTCGACGACGTCCATCAGCCGCTGTCCCGCGACAACCGTGTGCACGGCGACCAGTACGTTGCGGCAACCCGCTCGAGTGATCCATTTCTCGGCGTCGATACCGATTGGCAATGCCTTCACTGTCCCTGACTCCCCTCAGCCGACAGCACCCCCGCGGCTGGAAGAGTCCCGGCCCCACCGGACATCTCGCTTGCAATCGGCTTGCACCCTGGCGAACACTCCAGGTAACGATGTGGCATCAGTGAGTGATCATGGCGAAAGTCGCCGTCCCGGGCGCCCACACTTTTCTGGTGTAGAGCAGCCGAACCAGCCAGGGGTGGTGCTGGTGGAGTTCCACATTCTCGGACCGGTTGGCATGTGCGCCAACGGCCGTGCCGTCGACCTGCGCTCGGTGAAGGTGCGCGGCCTGCTGGGAATCCTGCTGTTGAAGGCCAACAAAGTCGTTGGCACGGGCCTGCTGTCGGACGGACTGTGGGACGACGCGCCGCCACCTGTGCCCAAAAGCACCCTGCAGGTCTATGCCTCCAGGCTGCGCCTGGTGCTCAAGAAGGCAGGCAACCCGGCCACAGTGATCACCGAGGACGACGGCTACCGACTCGAAGTCGACCCCGGGACGATCGACTACCACCGGTTCCTCGACCTCGTGCGGTCAGGCCACGCGGCATCCAGCCAGTCGGAGCACGCCCGCGCTGCCGAATGCTTCGAGGCCGCAGTCGATCTCTGGCGACGGCCGCCGTTGGCGACCTTGAAGACATCCTGGGCGGAGCGGCAGCGTGAGACCCTCACGACCCGGGAGCTGTTACCCGCGTGGAGCACGCTGTTCGAGGCGAAGCTGGAGCTGGGCGACCACGAGTTCGTACTGACCAAGCTGCATTCCCTGCTCGGCGAACACAGCCATGACGAGACGCTTGCCCAGCAATGGATGCGCGCGCTGGCGGCGGTGAACCGGTCAGCGGAGATCCACTCGTTCTTCAAGGACTTCACCCGCCGCCTGCAAGCCGAGCTCGGTACACCGCCCAGAGACGAACTGGTCCAGCTCTACCACGAGCTGACCATCCGGCGGGAAACCATCGGCCTGCCCGCGCCCCGGGTGATCGGCAACTGGGATCTGCCCGCCGACACGCCTTATTTCACCGGCCGGGAAGATCTGCTGGCACAGCTGGACCAAACTGGCCGGAACGCCTGTTGTGACGGTCGACGGCCATCCCGGCGTCGGCAAGACGGCACTCGTCACGCATTGGGCACGCACCAGGGCAAATCGTTTCCCGGACGGCGTTTTGTACGCGAACCTCCAGGGATACGCGGTGGGCGCGCCGACCGAGCCGACGATTGTCATGAACACATTCCTCAACGCACTCGGCACATCGGCCGAGCACATCCCGAACACCATCGAGCATCGAACGGCAGCGCTGCGCCAATTGCTCACCGAACGGAAACTGCTCGTCGTGCTGGACAACGTTCTCGACTCGGCGCATGTCCTGCCCTTGTTGCCCGCGGTCTCCCCTTGCCCAGTCATCGTCACCAGCCGCCGTCAGCTGACAAAGCTCACGTACGGCCATGGCGCCGAACGGATCACTGTCCCGGTGCTGCCTGCCGATGACGCCCAAACCCTGCTGCGCAAGCGAATCGGTGACCGGCCGGAGGCGGCGATCGCGGAGCTGGCGGAACTGTGCGACCGGCTTCCGATGGCGTTGCTGATCGTCGGTGAGCACGTGCATGCTCGTTCATCGGTGCCCATCGCGCACCTCGTCAACGACCTCAGGCAGACCTCTCGCCTGCTCGATGCAGGGCAGCTCGGCGACGACCTCACGGTCAGCCTCCGGTCGGTGTTCTCCTGGTCCTACCGCGCTCTGTCGCCGAGTGAGGCCCGGCTACTGCGATTACTCGGCCTGCACCCGACACCACGCTTCAGTTCACATGCGGCGGCCGCAGTCACTGGGTACAGCCTCGAAGCCACCCTCCATGCTCTCGACGGCCTGATCGGTGCGCACCTGGTTCAGCAAGATGAGGCTGACCGGTACTCGATCCACGACACCCTGCACGCGTTCGCCGCCGACCTCGCCGACGAACCAGGTGCGGTCACCCGCATGGCCGACTGGTACCTGCGGAGTCTGAGCAACACTCACCAGCTGCTGGTCCATGACGACCACCCGGTGCCTGAACTGCCATCCGCGACAGACACCACCCCCTTGACCTTCACCTCGGAGAACCAAGCTCTGCAGTGGTGCATGGCCGAACGCGCGAACCTGACCGCCATGACACATCTCGCCGCACAGCACGGCCTGGATGAACATGTGTGGCGGTTCGCCGGGTGTCTCGGGGACTTGCTGGACCGGTCAGGCGACACCCACGTACAGGTCCAGATCCACCAGTCAGGCTGGAACGCCGCCGCCCGGCTGGACAACCGGCAGGCCACAGCGGGCTGCCTGAACAATCTGGGCAAGGCGTTCATCCGGTTGCACCTCTACGACAAGGCGGAGCAATTCCTCGACCTGGCACTGCCCATCTTCGAAGAGGTCGGCGACGTTTTCGGAGCGGCCGTCTGCCGGCACAATCTTGGCACTGTCTACCTGGAACGCGGTGACCCGCACCGAGCAATTGACGCCTACCAACAGGCATTGGCTCGGTTCGTCCAAATCGGGCACGATTGGTCCGAGGCGCATGTGCATCACCGCCTGGGTGATTGCTACCGCAATCTCCGCAATGCATCGGCAGCAGACAAGTCCTACCAGCTGGCACTGGCGCTGCGAACCGCGATCAATGACCAGCGCGGCCGTGGGATCACTCTGACCGCGCTCGGTCAATTGCACCTGGAGCAGGACAATATCGCCGCGGCCGTGGACTTCTGCCAGGCGAGTCTGAACATCCACCGGCAGACCGCCGATCAGGGCAATACCGCGAAAGCACTGTGCACATTGGCTTCCGCCCTCATCCGGCAATCACCGCACCAGGCCGTCGCCCAAGCCAACGCGGCCGTGGTCATCTATCGCGAGCTGAGCGATCCCTATGAGCACACGCACGCGTTGACAGTACTGGCCTCTGCTTATGAGGCGGTCGGCGAACTCGGCAACGCCCTCGACACCTGGTACCTCGCACTCAGAAGCTTGGACACACTCGGTGATCCACGCACAGCGGATGTCGAACTTCGTATCCAGAACCTACGGCGAGCCATGAGCGGCATCCCGGGCCCACGGCCGGACGAAGCAGAAATCCCTACAACACAAGAGAACTAGCAGGGAGGCGACCCGACCGCGCCTCCCCCGGCCCCGCTACGCCGGAATGGTTCCGGCCATGGCCGTCATCCCATACCACAGAATGCCGACCGCCCAAGCAACACGAACAACCACGCGGTTCCATTTGGACAAACCACGCATGCCGGGTTTCCTCCTTAGCGAGAGACACTTCGAGAATATGGAGGATCTTGTCAGACCTCCCACGACTCGCTTTCACTAAGGGTCGCCTTCACCCGCTCTATCGAGGCGCTTTTGCTACACAGTCAGTAGTTTCGACCCCACCAGTGCGTGATCATCTGCCCGAAAGAGTGAAACTCTGTCCATTTCTGACCGATCTTGCCCCTCTTGTGAGCGACCGTCTACCGGTCGCCCGCAAGAGGCGAGAATTGTTCAGTTTTGCAGAACTGACAGGATGTTTCCGGCTGGGTCGGTGAACCATGCGATCGGCGGGCCCATTTCCCGGAAGATGCCCTTCGGGTCCGTGTTCGGGTACTTCTCGAAGGTGACTCCCCTTGCGGTCAGTTCGTCCACAACAGAGTCGATGTCCTCGACTGGGAAGTTGAGGATGGTGAATGTCGCGGGTGTGTGGTCCTTCTTGGGATAGACCAGGGTGTCCCGGTCGCCCGCTAGGTGCAGAGTGAGCATCCCGTTCGCCTCGGAGACCCGGATGCCCAGGGTGTCGCCGTAGAACTGTTTGGCGGCTGGGATGTCGTCGACCGAGAACCCGCTGAATGCCTTGGTGTTCGCGAACATGGTCATCTCCTTCACGGCTGAAGGTCGAGTGCGGCGCCGAACGATCCGTCCATGTAGAACGGCGTGGAGCTGTGCTCGTGCGCGGTCAGCCAGTCGCCGTCGATCTTGCGCAGGCAGACCGTCACGCGAAACCATAGGTCGAACTGCTCGGGGCTGCCGTGCGGTGTTGCCGAGAGCCGGTTGAGGCTGTGGCAGTAGGCCAGGTCCTCGCCCGCGAACACCTCGAGGTCCCGGATCTCGTAGTCGACCGGTCCGTCGAACGCCGCGAACCAGCTCGCCAAGGCCTCGGCGTCCAGGGGTGCGACGTTGCGCAACGGCGGGGCGAGGTCGTACTTCACGATGTCCGGCGCGTACTGCGCGACGATCCGCTTGGCGTCGCCGTCGATCATCGCCGCGGCCTTCGCGGCCATGATCTCGCGGATGCGTGTCTCGCCCTGACTGGTCATGATGTTGTCCTCCGGAAAGATGGGTACCTTGCACCCGGGACGTAGAGACCGGTGCGGCGTTCTCGACATCTTCGGTGAGAATTTTTCCGGGAGGGGCATCGTGAAGTACTTGATCATGATCCAGATCAACCCGACGGCCAAGCAGATGTGGGACAGCATGTCGGCTGAAGAGCAGGCGGCGGGCTATCAGGAGCATGGGGTGGTGCGGGAGGCCATGGCCGCGTCCGGCGAGCTGATCGTGGGCGAGGCACTGGCCGATGTGTCGCTCAGCAAGCGGATCACGGTGAAGGACGGCACAGTGATGACCACTGACGGGCCGTTCGCCGAGGTCAAGGAGTACCTGGCCGGGTTCTACCTGGTCGACTGCGAGAACATCGACCGGGCGATCGAGCACGCGGCCCGGCTGCCCGAGGCCGAGCATGGTCTGATCGAGGTGCGGCCGGTGCTGGACCTGACGTGAACACCCTGCTCAGGGAACTCGCGCCGCAAGTGCTCGCGGCGCTCGTCCGGCGCTACGGCGACTTCGACGCGTGTGAGGACGCAGTGCAGGAGGCGCTGCTCGCGGCCACAGTGCAATGGCCTGTCGAGGGCACGCCGGACAACCCCAAGAGCTGGCTGATCACGGTCGCCTCCCGACGGCGGATCGAGGTCTGGCGCAGCGAGACAGCGCGCTTGCGGCGAGAGGAAACCGTCGCGTCTCTGCCGCCGCCTGATCCCGAGTTGGTGACCGGAGTCGACGACACGCTCACCCTGTTCTTGCTGTGCTGTCACC
This sequence comes from Kibdelosporangium banguiense, assembly GCF_017876405.1. Classification (GTDB taxonomy): domain Bacteria; phylum Actinomycetota; class Actinomycetes; order Mycobacteriales; family Pseudonocardiaceae; genus Kibdelosporangium; species Kibdelosporangium banguiense. Next base: position 433,946 of record NZ_JAGINW010000001.1, read on the forward strand.
CGTCGCTGACCGAGTCATCGCAGGTCGCGCTGACGTTGCGGGCTGTTGGCGGGCTGACGACGGCGGAGATCGCCCGGGCGTTCCTGGTGCCGGAGGCGACTGTGGCGCAACGCATCAGCCGGGCGAAGCAGAAGATCAAGGCCGGTGGCGCGGAGTTCCAGATGCCGTCGGACTTCGACGCCGTGCTGAAGGTGTTGTACCTCGTGTTCAACGAGGGATACACCGCGAGTTCCGGTTCGTCGCTGCATCGCGTGGAGCTCAGCAGCGAGGCAATCCGGCTGACGCATCAATTGCACGCACAATTGCCCGACGATGGTGAGGTCACCGGGCTGCTTGCACTGATGCTGTTGACTGACGCCCGCCGTCCCGCGCGCACCCGTTCGGACGGCGCTTTGGTCCCGCTCGCCGAGCAGGACCGGAATCTGTGGGACCACCAGGCTATTGCCGATGGAATCGCACTGATCAGCTCAACACTCCCGACCGCTCCGATCGGGCCGTATCAACTGCAGGCCGCCATCGCCGCGGTGCACGACGAGGCTCAGTGCACCGAGGACACCGACTGGCCCCAGATCCTAGGGCTCTACGACGTATTGCACCGGATTGCACCGGGGCCAATGGTCGCATTGAACCGAATTGTGGCCGTGGCAATGGTGCACGGCGCCGAGACAGGTCTGACGCAATTGTCCGCGGCCGAATCCGACCCCGCACTCGCCGGTCACCACCGTGTGCACGCGGTCCGCGCACATTTGCTTGACATCTCCGGCGACACCGCCGCAGCGCGCACGCAATACGAACTCGCCGCGCGCCGAACACTCAGCGAGCCCGAACAACGCTACCTGACCTCGCGCGCAGCACAACTGTCCTGAGGCATGATCGGGGTCATGCGATCGTGGGCGGAGCCGGGCGACATCCGGTGGATCCTGGAGAACTGCCAGACCTGGGCCATCGTCGGTCTGGCCGACAATCCCAGCCGCGCCGCGCACGGCGTGGCCCGGTTCCTCAAACAACACGGCAAACGAATCGTGCCGGTGCATCCCCTGGCCGAGACTGTCTGGGGCGAGCAGGGCTACGCCACCCTCGCCGACATCCCCTTCGAGGTCGACTGTGTGGACGTCTTCCGCCGCGCCGCCGAAGCCGGCCCATTCGCCGACCAAGCAGTCGCCATCGGCGCGAAAGCCGTCTGGTTCCAGCTCGACGTCATCGATGAGGCCGCCTTCGGCCGGGCAGGAGAGGCCGGGCTGCGCATGGTGATGGATCGCTGCCCGGCCATCGAGTGGTCCCGCTACGGACCCGGCTGACTGTTCGCGCCTTGCTTGTCCGCGCCCTTACTGTCCGTGGGCAGGTCTCGCCTGCGTAGGCGGATTGCTCGGACGCCCATCCCGACGCTCACCGCGCCGATCACCACAAAAACCAGGCCGGCCCACTGTTTCGTGCCGAAAACCGCGATTCCGGCCACGAGCATCAGCATGATGCCGGCTGCGACCCGGCCAGTGGACTTGAGCCACTGCGTGTAGTGATCAGTCATGTACGTCCCAACGCTCGGACCTCAGCCTACATAGGCCCTCAGGTGCTGCGCGGTCAGTGACTCGCTTTTGGTGACCAGCTCGGCGGGCGTGCCGGTGAAGACGATCTCGCCGCCGTCGTGGCCGGCACCAGGGCCGAGGTCGATGATCCAGTCGGCGTGCGCCATCACCGCCTGGTGGTGCTCGATCACGATAACTGTGTTGCCGTCGTCGACAATCCGGTCGAGCAGGCCGAGCAACTGGTCCACATCGGCGAGGTGCAGGCCCGTGGTGGGCTCGTCCAGGACGTACGTGCTTGCCTTCTCCCCCATGTAGATGGCGAGTTTCACGCGTTGGCGTTCGCCGCCCGACAGGGTCGTGAGAGGTTGGCCGAGGCCGAGGTAGCCCAGGCCGACGTCGGCCAGACGGTCAAGGATCGAACGTGCCTGCCCGGTCGGGAAGAACTCCCGCGCCTCGGTCACCGACATGGCCAGGACCTCGCTGATGTCCTTGCCGCGCAACTTGTATGTCAGCACCTTGGGGGTGAAGCGCTTGCCTTCGCATTCCTCGCAGATCGAAGCGACGCCCGCCATCATCGCGAGGTCGGTGTAAACCAGGCCGATCCCCTTGCAGTTCGGGCAGGCGCCCTCGGAGTTGGCGCTGAAAAGCGCCGCTTTGACTCCGTTGGCCTTGGCGAACTCGGTGCGAATCGGGTCAAGCAATCCGGTGTATGTCGCCGGATTGCTCCGACGTGAGCCCCGGATCGGGGACTGATCGGCCACACTCACGTCTTTGCGCGTCGAGACCGATCCGTGGACAAGCGAACTCTTGCCGGATCCGGCGACGCCGGTGACCACAGTCAGCACACCGAGCGGGATGTCCACGTCGACGTTCTTGAGGTTGTGCAGGTTCGCGCCGGTGATCGACAGCTGGCCGGTGGGCGTGCGTACCGTGTCGCGCAGCTTTGCCTTGTGGTCCAGGTATCGGCCGGTCAGTGTGCCGGAAGTGCGCAGTCCGGCCAGGTCGCCCGAGTAACAGATGGTGCCGCCGGACGTGCCCGCGCCGGGACCCAGGTCGACCACGTGGTCGGCGACCTCGATGACCTCCGGCTTGTGCTCGACGACCAGGACGGTGTTCCCCTTGTCGCGCAGACGGATCAGCAGGTCGTTCATCCGCTGGATGTCATGCGGGTGCAGGCCGACTGTGGGCTCGTCGAAGACGTACGTGACGTCGGTGAGGCTGGATCCCAGATGCCGCACCATCTTCACGCGCTGCGCCTCCCCACCGGACAGGGTCGCGGACTCCCGGTCCAGGCTCAGGTAGCCCAGGCCGATCTCCACCAGCGAGTCCAGCGTCTCGCGCAATGTACTGAGCAGGGGCGCCACCGACTCGTCGGTAATGCTCCGAACGAACTCAGCGAGCTCATTGATTTGCATCGAGGAGCAATCCGCGATGTTCCGACCGGCAATCTTGGACGACAGCGCCGCCTGTGTGAGCCGCGTACCGCCGCACAGTCCACAGGTGTCGAACGTGACTGCGCGGTCCACGAAGGACCGAATGTGTGCCTGCATCGACTCGCGGTCCTTGGCCAGATAGACCCGCTGCACCTTCACCACCAGGCCCTCATAGGTGGTGTTCATCGTGCCGATCTTGACCTTGGTCGCCGGTTTGTACAGGAAGTCGTGCCACTGCTGCGGGGTGAAGTCCTTCAGTTTGGTGTCCGGGTCGGCAAAACCGGCGAGCGCGAGCGTCTGCCAGTACCACCCATCCACATTGAACCCGGGAACCGTGACGGCGCCCTCCCGCAACGTCAGGTTCCGGTCGACAAGCTCGTCCACATCCACCGCGGAGACCCGGCCGAGCCCCTCACACTCCGGGCACATGCCCTCAGGCAGATTGAAGCTGAATGCACCGGAAGTCCCCACGTGGGGTTCACCGAGCCGGCTGAAGACAATCCGGAGCATTGTGTACGCATCGGTCGCGGTCCCCACCGTGGACCGCGAGTTGGCGCCCATCCGCTCCTGATCGACCACGATCGCCGCACTGAGGTTGTGCAACGCGTCCACATCCGGCCGCCCGAGACTCGGCATGAACGACTGGATGAATGCCGTGTAGGTCTCGTTGATCAGCCGCTGCGACTCCGAAGCGATGGTCCCGAAGACAAGCGACGACTTGCCCGAGCCCGACACCCCGGTGAACACACTGAGCCTGCGCTTGGGAATGTCGACAGACACGTTCGCCAGGTTGTTCTCCCGCGCACCGCGAACCTGGATCACGTCGTGACTATCCGCCTTGTGGTCCCCCATGTGCCTCTCCTCAATAGCTTACATCGTAAAGAGTCACCCTAGCAGCAGCGCCGCAGCCAGCGCCCGGCTGTGGACAACCGGCTGCCTGTGGACAACCCACCCCCACAGGCACGCTTCTCCCCCAGAACTGTCAGACCCACCGAGTAGCGTGGAAATCGGGGGGCCGGAGGCCGCGCAGACACAAAACAGGCCCCGGCGGGTGCCGGGGCCTGTTCACAGAACTGGTCCGCAGTGCGGATTTTCGAGGGCTGGTTCTCAGCCGATGGGGCGCTTGGCTCCGAAGAAGTCGCTGCCGCCCTTGGCCATCGGCGCGGACAGGACCGGGATGCCGTAGTCCGAGGCGTGCACGATCATGCCGTTGCCGATGTACATGCTGACGTGGTGGATGCTTGCGGCGCTGTTTCCGTAGAAGAGCAGGTCGCCGGGCTGCAGTTCGCTCTTGGAGACCGGACGGCCCACCTTGTACTGCTCACGGCTTGTGCGCGGCAGTTTGTAGCCGTGCTGGGCGTATGCCCACATCATCAGGCCCGAGCAGTCGAAGACCGGCGGTTTCGTACCACCGAGGGCGTAGCGGTCGCCGCGGCGGCTGAGGGCTGACGTCACGGCCTTGCCGGCGATGCTGTTGCCGGGGAAGTAGACGCCCTTGTCGATCTCGCCTTGCAGGGCGGCACGGTCGGCCGCGGACAGCTTGTCGAGCGAGGACGTGATCTCGTTGATCTGTTTGTCCAGCTCGGCCCGCTTGGCCTTGATCTGCTCGCCCAGTTTCACCGCGGCGTCACGGGCTTCGGTCGCGCGGCGCTGGGCGTCGGAGGCGTTCTTCTCCGCGCTCGCGGCCTGGTTCACCGCGCCGGTGAGTTCCTTCAGCGCTGTGTTGTTGTCCGTGGCCAGGACGTTGAGGGCCGACGAACGGGCCAGGAAGTCCTCCGGCGAGGTGCCGGTGAGCAGCGCCGACAGCTTGTCGAAGCGGGCGCCGTGGAAGGCGGCGGTCGACAGCCGCTCCACCTGGCCGCGGAAGGCGTCCTCTTTGACCTTCGCCTCGGCTTTGGAAGCGTTGGCCGCGACCATGTCCACGCCGGCCTTGTCGATTTCGGCCTGGCGGGCCTTGCGGTCCTCCTCGGCCTGCAGGAAGTCCTCGTTGAGCTCTTTGGCCTGCGTGTTGAGTTCACGGAATTTCTGCAGGGCCGGCGATTCCTGCTGCGCCGAGGCGGGCATCGGCAGGAGTGCGGCCAGCAGCGTGATCACCGCGGAGGCGGTCAGCGCCCCGCGCTTGAGTCTGTGCGACACGGCGTGCGTGTCTCCTTCGTCGTCGATCGAGCACACCAAGCTGGCCGGACACGGGCGGCCAAGATCTCGGCAAGATTACGAAATCACGCACAGTGAGTCCACACCGGGTGCGCCCAATGCATGTGACCTGGTCAAAGACGCGGCCGGAACTCGTCGGCGGCCGTGGAGAGTTCGCCGAGCAGAGCCGGGGTCAGCTCGATCCGGTACACGGTCGCGATCACCTTGGACCAGCCGTGGATGAAATACCGCCAGCCGTCGACGACCGTGAGGTCGTCGACTGCCTGGCGTTTACCGGCGGTGGCCAGGAATTCCAGCCTGCCCCGGTAGTTGACCTCCCACGCCACGCCCCCGCGCGGGAAACAAGCGTCCTCGGTAACCGGCGAGCCGGGTTTGTCCTTGCCCAGACCGGTCGCGTTGACCACGACACTGCCCGGCGGGAGTTGCGACATGAGGGTGTCGACCGGGCCGAGCACCTGCACTGTGTCCACGTGCGTGGGCACGCTGCCCTTACGCAGCAGGAAACGTAAAGCTGTCAGGCGTTTCTTGGAGATGTCGGTGCAGAAGATCCGCCTGGGCGAGTCGGCCCGGTGCGCGAGGTACCAGACGATCGCGGTCCCCGCGCCACCCGCGCCCAGGCACAGCAGCTCACCGCCGGTGGACGAAAAGTGGTTGTCCGGCAGGAACTCCTCGATGGCCAGGCCCGCGGTGACCGGGTCGAGCGCGTGCCCGATCAGCCGGCCGTCCCTTTTGGACAGTGAGGAGATCTCGCCGCACAGTGCGGAGAAGTCGTCCAGCTCGGCGAACATGTCGGCAGCCGCCTGGTAGACGCCGATCTTGTGGGTGGTGATCAACGCCCCGCGGATGTCCTCGTCGGCGGCGATCCGCCCGATCACGTGCCGGTAGTCCTCGGCGCGAGCGTCCAGCGGCAGGTCGAAGCCGGTCAGCGAGCGGGCCGGCAGGCCGAGGATCTCAGCCCAGCGCGGGAAGATCCGCATGATCGACGACTCGGCGGTACTCACCCCGACGAATCCCATGCTCACCGCGTGACCTCCCCGACAACCGGCACGACCCACAACCTTAGCCGGGCCGCTCGTCCGACCCCTTCAAATCCCGGTGTGCAAATTTCTTGTGACCAGCGTCATGAGCCCGCGACCGCGACGTCACCACAACACTGTCAGTGCTAGTACTGGAGTCCCCGTGACCATCCGTGACCGTGTTGTTCCCGTCGGGCAGACTTTGCGGGTTCATGTCCTCTCCAGCGCCATCAAGAACCCCGGCAAACTCCGTGTCTACGGATACGTGTGGGGTCCCACCCAGAGCGATCACCAGGATCTGCTGACCAGCTGGACCTGGGAACAGGGGTGGTTGCTCAGCAAGGTGTTCCACGACGAGCATCCCGGCTTCGGGCCGGGGATGTCGGCCCTGCTGGAAGCCGTGGCCACCACGGACGTGCACGCGGTGGTCGTGCCGTTCCAGGACCGCTACGCCAGGGCGATCGCCCGCCGGATCGAGAAGTCCGGCTCGTCCTGCCTGGTCGTGCCACGTTAGGGCTTGTCCCTGGTGTGGCTGCCCGCCTGACCGGCCGATGCCCCCGGCCGGTCAGGCCTCCTGCTTCTCGATCCGCAGCAGGTCGTGATCCAGGCCGTCCACATGCACCTGGGTCCACATCGGTCGCCAGCCCGTGACTTCGTGCATCCGGCACAGCTCGACGAATCCGGCCAGCCAGCCGGCCCACGAGCCGTAGCCGCGTTCGCCGTTGGCCATGAACCCGCTCTGCACGAACGTCAACCGGGTCTTGCCCTGGCTGCCTGCGAGTTCCCACGTGTTGACGATCCCGTCGGGCCACTTGATGGCCAGCTCACGACCAGGTTCCAGCGTGATGATCTCCGCTGGCGCGGAGTCCGCCTCGAAGCCGCCCATCGCCCAGCGCCCGCCGGCGTGGTGGTCCATCTGGATCTTGGCGCCGAACCATCGGGCCAGCGCGTCCTCGTCGGTCAGCGAGTGGAAGACCGCTTGCGGCGAGTCCTCGATCACCAGCTCCTGACGCAGGTCAGTGGCGGTGTAGTCGACCCGGCAGGCGATCTCGCGGCCTTCGGCGTAGTCGACGAGGTTGGCCACGGCCAGCGCCCAGAAGGTGTGCATCAGCGCCAACGGGTGATCCTGCGCGAGCATGTCCGCCATGCTGGGCAGGTTTGTCTGCCGCACGGTGACCGACGCCGTCCCCGCCTGCTCGGTCACCTCGATCTCGACCGTGGTGTCCAGCCATTCGAATCGCAGCAGGTGGTCGTCGGCGTGCAACAGCCGTTGCCGCGGCTCGGTGCCTTCGATCGTGTAGCGGCCCCAGAACTGGTATTGCTCCGGCAAGTGCACGTCGACGTGTTCTGCGAACCAGACGTGCAATGCCTGGGGATCGGTCAGTGCATTCCATACGGTGTCAGCTGTGGCGGCTATCCGCGCCGCTCGCAGCTGCATCGGCTCGGTCATCGGGAGTTCCTAATCAGTTCTGGGAGTTGCCATCCGGCAGACTCCTGGTGGTAGCCGCCGGCAGGTGAGCACTTTGTGCTCCTGGACGTATGAGTCCTGACGAAAGATCGTGCCCCTGCCGGATGGCCGAGAGAGTTGATCGCTGATGGGATGTCGTGCCTGCTGCTGGTTGGCGTGAGCACTGCTTGATTAGGTCGCTGATGGTTCTCTCGCAGGCTGCACCGGGTGATCGACAGTGTGGAGACGGGAGAGCTTGTTGAGGTTGTTCGTAGGTGATGACTGGGCTGAGGATCATCACGATGTGGAGGTGATGGACAGTTCCGGCCGCCGGCTGGCCAAAGCCCGGCTGCCCGAGGGCGTGGCGGGAATGGCCCGGCTGCACACCATCCTGGGCGGGCTGGCCGGAGACGAGGCCGACGAGGTCGAGGTGCTGGTGGGCATCGAGACCGACCGCGGCCCCTGGGTGCGGGCGCTGGTGGCCGCCGGATACACCGTGCTGGCGGTCAACCCGCTGCAGGCGGCCAGGTTTCGTGACCGGCTCGGGGTCTCCGGAGCCAAAAGCGACCCGGGGGACGCACACGTGCTGGCCGACATGGTCCGCACCCACGCCCACGAGCTGCGGCCGATCGCCGGGGACACCGCGCAGGGCGAGGCCGTCAAAGTCGTGACCCGCACCCACAAAACCCTGATCTGGGAACGGACCCGGCACACCCAGCGTCTGCGTCACGCGTTGCGCGACTATTTCCCGGCCGCGCTGGTCGCGTTCACCGACTTGGACGCCGCCGACACCCTGCAGTTGCTGGCCAAGGCCCCGACCCCGGCGCAGGCCGCCCGGCTGACCACCGCGCAGATCAGCGCCGCGCTCACACGCGCCCGCCGCAAGAACATCGCCGACAAAGCAGCCGCGATCCAGGCCGCGCTGCGCGCTGAGCACCTCGGCCAGCCCGAGGTCGTCACCGCCGCCTACGCCGCCTCCGTCCAGGCACTGATCGCGGTCCTGACCGTACTCAACACCCAGATCAACGCCATGCAAGGGCAGGTCGAGGCCTATTTTGGCCAGCACCCGGCCGTTGAGATCATCACCTCCCAGCCCGGCCTGGGACAGGTGCTCGGCGCCCGGGTGCTCGCAGAGTTCGGCGACGACCCGCACCGCTACACCACCGCCAAAGCCCGCAAGAACTACGCCGGCACCTCCCCGATCACCCGCGCGTCCGGCAAAAAGAAGGTCGCCCTGGCCCGCTTCATCCACAACGACCGGCTCATCGACGCTCTCATGACCCAAGCCTTCAGCGCACTGAGACACTCTCCCGGCGCCCGCGCCTACTACGACCGGCAACGAGCCCGTGGCTGCGAGCACAACGCCGCCCTGCGCCAACTCGCCAACCGACTCGTCGGCATCCTCCACGGCTGCCTCAAAACCGGCACCCTCTACGACGAAACAACCGCCTGGTCTCATCACATCGAGTCGCTTGCCGCTTGACATCTACGCTCCTGGGATGTCTTTCGGGTAACACGCCACAGCGAGCTTGAAGGCATCACCTTCGGCACCGCCATAGCGGGTGAAGAGGTCCTGCAACGCGGTCCTGAGGTCGGCGATGAAATCCGCGCGGCGCTCCGGCGGGACCCGGATCTCGCCCGACACCCCGATCGACGGCAGCTCGGGCCGGGTCCGGTCCAGCGCGGCGACGTCCGCCTGTACCTCCTCCATCAGGTCGAGCAGGTAGCCGAGGCTCAGCTCGTCGGTGTGCCTGCGCAGCCCGATGCGACCGACAACACCCGGCGAGAACCAGTACGAGCGGGCGCTCGCCTGGTAGACGCCTTCGTTGATGCCACGCACCCTGCGCTCGCTCACCTGCGTCACCAGACCGGCTTCCACCAGGCGTTTCACGTGGTAGTAGACCCGCTGCGGGGTCTGGTCCAGCACTTTGGCCACCTCGGTGCACGACCTGGGCTCCGCCAGTTGCCGCAGGACGTCGATGCGCTGCGGCTTGAGCAGGGTCTCGGCCTGCTCGACCTGGTCCAAGAAGATCACGTCTCTCATCGCAAAAATGAGTTTGTACGTACAAATCTATTTTGTCAATAGACCGTGAACAGCCCTGCGACAAGGATGGCGAGAGGTCGCAGTTTCCAGCCCAAGGGGACATCGAATGCCTGAGCCGGTCCTGGTCGCCATCTCCGCCGCACTCGCCGGCAAGGCGGTCACATCGTTCTACGACTTCGTCCGCAACAAGATCAGCGGACGCCGTCAGGCCGTGGCCGCGCTGGAGGCGGCCGACGGCAAGGCCAAGGAGTCGCCCGAGGTCCAGGCGCTGGCGGGCGAACTGGCCACCATCGTGGCCGAGGACCCCGAGTTCGGCACCGAGCTGCGGGAACGCTGGGCTTCCGTGCAGAACGTCGACCACAGCACCAACACGACCATCAACTCCGTGTCAGGCACCGCCTCGGGCCCCGTCATCCAGACTCAGACCATCACCGGCGGCATCAACATCGGCCGCTAGACCAGGGAAGAATCAGCCCCGGGGAAGGCGGACGGCAGCGAACTGGGTGGCCTGTGCGACGAGCCGCCCGCTGCTGTCCCATGCGAACGCGGTCTCGTCCATGCGGTCACCACCGAGCTCGTTGGCGTGCATCCGCACAGCGACTGAGCCCGGCATGGGCAGCCTGCGGATGTAGGCGGACATCTGCAGGGTCGGCGCCCAGCCCGGCACACCGAGGTCGAAGCTCACCGGCGGGGCCGGGTCCAGTGCCACGAGCAGGCTCAACGGATCCCAGTCGGAGCCGTCGGCCAGTCGCTGCCAGGTCGCGATGGCACCTTGCCTGGACGGCTGGGCGACGGTGAAGCCGACCACCGCCGGATCGATCCGGTTGTCGACCACCTCCATCAGCGGCACCTTGAAGCCCGGCGCCTCGACCGGCACACGCAGGCAGTCCTCCTCGCGCGGCAGTGGCGCGTGCGCAGGGCCGGTCCACCACGCGTCGTCCTCGGTCAGCGTTCCCTGCGTGACCAGGGACTCCACACAGACCACGCCGTTCTGCGTCAACCGGCTGCGCAGCTGGGTCATGCTGCGGCCCGCCTTGAGCGCCTCGACCTGCAGCGTCGCCGGACCCGGTTCAGGCGCGGCCGGGAAGCTCGCACTGATCGCCGTCAGGTGCGGGTGGCCGGCCAGCTCGGCGGCGGCACGGGCAACGACTGCGAGCAGGTAGCCGCCGTGAAGTTTCGTGCCGATGCTCCACTGAGCGTCCAGCGCGATCGTGAACTCCCCCGGCCCGGCCGCGTGGATGGCCGTGGCCTCTTTGAAGTTGCCCATGACCTACCTTGACACCGACAACTTGTCAGCGTCAAGTTACCACCTCTTGCCCCACGGAGGAGACTGTGGGGATGACCCGGCAGATCCGGCGGGATGTGCGTGTCGAAGGCGTGGTGCAGGGCGTCGGCTTCCGGCCGTTCGTCTACTCGCTTGCCACCGGTCTCGGCCTGGCCGGACGGGTCGGCAACGACGTCGACGGCGTGTTCGTGGAGATCGAGGGCCCCGGTCCGCAGGTGGACGCGTTCCTGGTCGCCCTGCGCCGCGACGCGCCGCCACTGGCCGAGATCGAACGGATCACAGTGGCGACGGCCGAGGTCAGCGGCACCGCCGGATTCACGATCGCACCCAGCGAGGCGGGCGGAGTTCGCCGGACCCTGGTCTCCGCGGACACCGCGACCTGCGCTGACTGCTTACGGGAACTACATGATCCCAGCGACCGGCGATTCGGGTACGCGTTCATCAACTGCACCAACTGCGGCCCCCGGTTCACGATCATCCAGGACGTCCCCTACGACCGTCCATTCACGACAATGGCCGGGTTCGAGATGTGCGCCGCGTGCGCCGAGGAGTACCACGACCCCGGCAATCGCCGGTTCCACGCACAGCCGACCTGTTGTCCCGCATGCGGTCCACAGCTGAGCCTGGTGCCGCGAAACGGCGATCCGATCACCGGCTGCGCCGAGTTGCTCCTAGCCGGGAAGATCGTGGCGATCAAAGGTCTCGGCGGCTACCACCTGTCCGCACTGGCCACCGACGAGACCGCGACAGCCGAGTTGAGACGGCGTAAACACCGTGAGGACAAGCCTTTCGCGGTGATGGTGTCCAGTGTGGATGAGGCTCGCCGACTGTGCGAGGTGGACGATCCCGCGTTGCTCACCCAGCGGGCCCGGCCGATTGTCCTGCTGCCCAAGCGAACCGAGCTAGCGGCCGCCGTCGCACCCGGCAACCGCCATCTCGGGATCATGCTCGCGTACACCCCGCTGCATCACCTGCTGCTCGAAGCCGTGGCCGCACCGATCGTGCTCACGAGCGGGAACGTCTCCGACGAACCGATCGCCTACGAGGACGACGACGCCTTCGACCGATTGGCAGGCATCGCGGACGCGTTCCTGACCCACGACCGGGCGATCCACATCCGTACCGACGACTCCGTGATCCGGCCGTCGGGTGTGGTCCGGCGGTCCCGTGGGTTCGCGCCAGAGCCAGTGAGCCTGCCCTGGCGTGCCGACCGTTCGGTGCTGGCGTGCGGGGCCGAGCTGAAGAACACGTTCTGCCTGTTGAAAGAGCAGCACGCGTTCGTGTCGCACCACATCGGGGATCTGGAGAACTACGAGACACTCCGGTCGTTCACCAGCGGGATCGAGCACTTCTCCCGGCTGTTCGACATCCGGCCGCAAGTGGTCGCCCATGACCTGCATCCGGAGTATCTCTCGACCAAGTACGCGCTGGAGCTCATCGGCGTGGATCTGATCGGCGTCCAGCACCACCACGCGCATATCGTTTCCTGCCTGGCGGACAACGGGATTGACACAACTGTCATCGGAGTCGCCTTCGACGGCCTGGGTTACGGGACCGACGGCACGATCTGGGGCGGTGAGTTCCTGCTCGCCGACCGGACTTCGTTCCAGCGCATCGGGCATCTGGCACCGATTCCGATGCCCGGCGGGACAGCGGCGATCAAACAGCCCTGGCGAATGGCAGCCGCCTACCTGGATGCCGCGTACTCCGGCAATCCGCCGGAGAGGCTCATGGGCCCGGACTCACAACAGATGATCTCGTTGGCCCGCAGCGGAATAAACTCGCCACTCACGTCAAGTGCGGGGCGGCTGTTCGACGCGGCGGCGGCACTGGTCGGCGTCCGGGACACGGTGAACTACGAAGGACAGGCCGCGATCGAGTTCGAACAGCTCGCAGACCCGGGAGAACAAGGGGCCTATCAGGCTGCGATTCTCGACGGCGTGGTGTCCGGTGTGGACATCATCCGGTCAGTGGCCGAGGATTTGCTCGCCGATGTTCCACCCGCGGTGATCGCAGGAAGGTTCCACAACTCCGTCGCCAGAATTATCGCCGAGTCGTGTGCACGAGCACGTGACGAGCACGACGTGTCGACGGTGGCCTTGTCCGGCGGGGTGTTCCAGAACATGCTGCTACGCGACCGCGCGGTAGACCTGCTGACACGCAAGGGTTTCCGGGTTCTGACGCATTCCAGGGTACCCACCAACGATGGCGGCATCAGTCTCGGTCAGGCCGTAATCGCCGCCACCGTCAAATGAGTTCTCAGGCTGCCTGTTGTTCCTGCTGCGCGGCGATCCGGTCGAAGACACCGCTCAGTACTTTCCCGGCACCGCCGTTCATCAGCTGACGGGCGGCCTTGCCGGCCATCGACACCCCGACAGAGACCGCCTGACGGACTTCTGGGGAGGTGCTGACAGCGTTCCATGAGTCACGCAGCTTCGCCAGGCCGTCACGGCCCTGTTGCGTGCCCACCACGAATCCGATCGCGAACCCGATCACGGTCTCCATGTCACATCTCGCGGATCTCGAGGTATCGCTTGATGTCCGGCAGTGACTGGACGACAGCGGCCACCAGCATGGCGATCGCGACTGCCTTGACCATTCGAATGACCATTTACTCCTCCTTCACGTCCTCTCCTGCCCGTTTCAGCAGCTCGGTAAGAGCGCTTTCCCATGTGGGCAAGGCGTTGCGGGTCTTGAACCGGCGCAGATCGTCCATGGTCTCCCGGTGCACCAGAAGCCAGGCCGCGTTCGGGAAGTGCACGTCGATCGTCTCCCGCCACACCTTCGCCGGCAGCGGATACGACGTCTCCTTGTGCCACGGCACTTGTTGCACCTGGAGTTTGCCGTCCGTCGTGCCGAACACCGTGCCACTGAACAGCAACAGCATCGGGACAACGCCGTCCTGCAGACCGTGAAAGTACTTTGTGGACGCTATCTCCAGGTCGTAGGTCACCGGCAGCGGGAGATCGACCGTGGTGCTCCCGGAGAAGCCCGGCACCATCAGCGACAGGTTGGCCAGCTGCAACGGCTTCAACGTGTCCGCCCAGCGGGCCGTCTCGCCGAACAGGTCGTTGAGATTCTCCGCCTCTTGCGCCGAATAGCGCCTGCGGTTCGGCTCGATCCTGATCTGGCAGCGCAACGCGATCGCTTCCACGCGCTGGCCCTCGGTCTCGGTGATACGCAGTTCCAACGTCATCGAGGGCGATGCGGAATACCGCTCGACGCGCGCGCCGACGCAGTCGAAGACCAGATCAGTCACGTCACGCCTCCAGTCCGAACGGCTTCGCCTTGGACCGGATATCGGCGAAGAAGGCGTCTATCCGCTCCCGCGCCTCCTCGCCGCCGTCAAATCCCTTCCAGTACAGCCGGACCGTGCCGACCAGTTGATAACACGCGTCGATCGGGACCAAGTAGCACTCCACATCAGACTCGACCTGGCGGATCAGGATCGCCTCCACTTCCGGCCGGGCTTGGCCCAGCATCGGGTGTGCCCGCGTGAGCCCGCTCCACACATCCAGGTCCAGCAGGCACTCGGTGGCCCCGGCCGGGCTCGGGTAGAACACTCCGAGCCCGGAATCGCCGCGCAGAAAGAAAGCCGTACTGATCGGCAGGCCGAGGCCCTGCCATTCCTGCGGTGTCAGGCCTGGTCCGACGAGATACCGGTCAGGCACAGCACGGTATCTTCCGTTGTCGCCCTTGACGAACAGCAGATAGCAAGGGCGGCAGGCGCACATCAGGGACCTGTGCTCGACGTCGACCACATGCCCGTGCTCGGGTGCGACCTGCGCCGTGCACATCTCACAGCGCTCAACCTGTTGCTGAACCGCAACGGGTTCAGCCGCAGCAGGCTGAGCGCCGACGAATCTCCGCAGACGGGACGTCACGACACCTCTGCCTTGGTAGCGGGACACACGACTCCTGGTGCGTGCCAGTCCGGCGGCGGGCCCATCCGTACCTGCAACAGGCCCGGCTCATCAGAAACCGCACCGGCCACCTCGATGCCGTTGAGATCCGGCGCCGCCTGCCTGATCGCGGTCTCGATGGCCGTCTTGACGGTCAACGTGGACGACGGGCATCCCTCGCAGCTTCCTTCCAGCCGAAGCTGAGCGATGCCTTCGTCGTCCACACCGAGGAACTCCACACCGCCGGCGTGCGAACCGAGAAACGGCCGCACGCCGTCCAGTGCCTGCTGGATCCGGGTGTCCACGTCGACCGGATGCAGATCGTGCAGCAAGAACAGACTCTCCACCAGGTCGTCCTTGACGAGCCTGGCCATCAGGTCCTTCTCGTCGGAGATCATCCCGGCGATCCTGGTCAGCCCTTCGCCATACATCTGCACGAGCAGACGGACCAGTTCCTCGGCGATCTCCTTGTCCTTGCCGGGCCGCAACGACTCGAGCAGATGCTCGATCTGATCACCGACACCTTGCGGGTTGGTCGCCATGGCTTACTCGTACTCGCCGTTGAAGGCGTGCGGTGTGTGCAGCTTCTTGAGCACCTTTCCGGTTCCGAGGGACATGTGCACACCGCAGGGCAGACACGGGTCGAAGCTGCGCACAGCCCGCATGATGTCGATGCCTTTGAAGTTCTCCGGGGTGTTCTCCTCGAAGATCGGGGTGTTCTGCACCGCGTCCTCGTACGGCCCTGGTGTTCCGTAGACATCGCGGACGCTGCCGTTCCACGGCGTCGGCGGGTACGGGTGATAGTTGGCGATCTTGCCGCCACGGATCACCATGTGGTGCGACAGCACACCGCGGACCGCCTCGGTGAAGCCACAACTGACCGACTCGTCAGGAACCTTGAACTGCTCCCAGGTCTTGGTGTTGCCACCACGGATCTCACTGAGTGCTTGCTGACAGAAGTGCAATGCCAGTGCAGCCGAGTACGCCTGGAAGTACGTCCGCGCACGGTTGCGCTCGAGCGCGTTGCTCCATTGCGGGATCTTCCACTCGAAGGTCACTTCCGGCTTGGTGGCCGTGCGCGGCAGGTTGATCAGTACACTGTGGCCGGTCGCCTTGACGTTCGGCGTGTCCACCAGGCCGGCCAGCGCGGTCGTCCACAGGCGCGCGATCGGGCCGCCACCGGTGTCCAGCGGCAGGTAATCCTTGCCGTCGAACCAGCGCGGCGACATCGTCCACGAGTACTTGTCGTCGAAGTCGCGCTTGGCCGGCCGCGGGATGGTGTGCTGGTTCCACGGGTGCCTGCGGTCCACCTGGTTGCCCAGCGGGTCGCGGGTCACGAACATCTCCTGGTCTTCCCAGTCCTCGTAGAACGAGTGCCCCAACAGGATCCGGATGCCCAGGTTGATGTCCACGAGGCTGGTGGTCACGAGTTTGCCGTCGACGACCACACCGGGCGTGACGAACATCTTGCGGCCCCACGCCTGCATGTTCTCGTAGGTGAAGTCGCAGTACTCCGGGTTGTTGAGACTGCCCCAGCAGCCCAGCAGGATGCGGCGCTGGCCGACCTTCTCGTAGCCGGGCAGGGCCTCGTAGAAGAAGTCGAAGAGGTCGTCGTGCATCGGCACGACCCGCTTCATGAACTCCACGTACCGCATCAGCCTGGTCAGGTAGTCGGTGAACAGCTGGACGGTCGCGACCGTGCCGACACCGCCGGGGTACAAAGTGGACGGATGGACGTGCCTGCCTTCCATCAGGCAGAACATCTCCCGGGTGTACCGGCTGACGTGCAGTGCCTCGCGGTAGAACTCGCCTTCCAGCGGGTTGAGCGACCGCATGATGTCGCCGATCGTCCGGAAACCGTGCTCGCCCGCGTGCGGGGCCTCGGTGCGGTTGGCCAGTTCCAGCACACCGGGATTGGTCTCGGCGACCATCTTCTCGCAGTAGTCGACGCCGACCAGGTTCTCCTGGAAGATGTTGTGGTCGAACATGTACTCGGCGGCCTCACCGAGGTTGATGATCCACTCGCCGAGGTGCGGCGGGCGCACGCCGTAGGCCATGTTCTGGTTGTAGACCGAGCACGTCGCGTGGTTGTCACCGCAGATCCCGCAGATCCGGCTGGTGATGAAGTGCGCGTCGCGCGGGTCCTTGCCCTTCATGAAGATGCTGTAGCCACGGAAGATCGACGAGGTGCTGTGGCACTCCACGACTTCCTTCGCCTTGAAGTCGATCTTCGTGTAGATGCCCAGGCTGCCCACGATCCTGGTGACCGGGTCCCACGCCATCTCGGTGAGTTCGCGGCCTTCGGTCGGATCGGTCTCCTGGCGTTTGGTGCTGGTCATGGCTTCCTCTCACCAGGTGCTTTTGTATCCGGTCAGCAATTGCTGCCCCTTCTGGCGCCACTTGGGCTCCTCGTCCACCGTTTTCATCGTGAAGTTGCGCAGCGCGCGGATGACCGTGCCGTACATGCTGCTGGCCGCGGCGGAAACCCTTGCGCCGAGCGGCTCGTCCATGAACGGCATGAACTTGTCCGGGAATCCCGGCATGGTGCAGGCGATGCAGATGCCGCCGACGTTGGGACAGCCGCCGACACCGTTGATCCAGCCGCGCTTGGGCACGTTGCACTTGACCACCGGCCCCCAGCAGCCGAGTTTGACCAGGCACTTCTGCGAACCGTACTCCTTGGCGAACTCACCTTGCTCGTAGTAGCCGGCGCGGTCGCAGCCCTCGTGCACGGTCGCCGCGAACAGCCACTGTGGACGCAACGCCTCGTCCAACGGGATCATCGGTGCCTGGCCTGCCGCCTGGAAGAGCAGGTACAGGATCGTCTCGGAGAGATTGTCCGGGTGCGTCGGGCAGCCGGGTACGCACACGATGGGGATACCTGCCTTGGACTGCCAGTCCCAGCCCAGGTAGTCGGGCACGCCCATCGCACCGGTCGGGTTGCCGGCCATCGCGTGGATGCCACCGTACGTCGCGCACGTGCCCACCGCGAGAATCGCCAACGCCTTGGGCGCCAACCGGTCCAGCCACTCGTTGGTGGTCATCGGTTGGCCGGTCTCCGGGTTGTTGCCGAACCCGCACCAGTAGCCCTCGTCCTTGATCTCCTCGTTGGGGATCGAACCCTCCACCACCAGGACGAACGGATCGAGCTCGTCGCGGTCGGCCTTGTGCCACCACTCGATGAACGTGTCCGCGCCCTGTTCCGGGCCGCACTCGAAGTCGATCAGCGGCCAGTGCACCGCGACCTTCGGCAGTCCGGGCAGCGCGCCGAGTACGATCTCCTCGATGCTCGGCTGGGTCGCGGCGGTCAGTGCGACCGAATCGCCATCACATCCCAATCCACCGTTCATCCACAGGATATGGACCACAGGTTCTTCCGCGTCGCCGCTCATCATGAGCTCCAGAAATGCGTCCGGGGAGAAATTCCAGCTGACCGGACAAACGTTAGCCCTGGCCGGGTGCGGCAGCAAGACATAGTCTTACCTCAGCTTGAAAGGGGTTGATGCACTTGACCGAGCCCATCCGACCGACGGTTGAGGTGCTCCCCCTCGTTGTCGTGTCCAAAACATTTCCCGCCCGGCCGTCGTCGATTCCAGAAATCCAGGAATTCGTCCGCGGCAGTTTGAACGAGTCACCGCTGACCGAAGAAGGCAACCGCGAAGTCACGCAAACGGTGTTTCGCGCGCTGCTGGACGCGGCCGGCCCGGTGGGCACGATTCAGATCTCGTTCCGGATCTTTCCCGAGCATGTCGAGATCGACGTCCTGCACTCGCATTCGGGCCTGCCAAGGGACCCGACCACCGACGGCAACGGCCAGCGCACCGCTGACAGCAACAATTTCGCCGAATGGATGACCGAGGTCCTGCGCCGCGAAGGCCTGACGCCGCAGGACGTCGCCAAGCAACTGGGCGTCTCGGTACGCACGGTGAGCAGGTGGGTCGGCGGCGAGACCGAGCCCAGGATGCGTGACCTGCGCAGGCTGCAGGAACGGTTCGGGGACCTGCCTCTGGCGTGACGAGTGCCGGGAGTCCTACCGTGCGTACATGTCGACAAGTGTGCGTATCGGACCGGAGCACGGCCGGCTGCTGCTCCGCACCGGGCGGCAAGGCGTTGCCGCACAGGCAGGTCACGACCTGACGATCGAGATGACCCGATGGTCGGGTGAATTGGTGCTCGCCGACGTGCTCACTGAGAGCACGCTCCATGTGACTGTCGAGACAGGCTCGTTGCGGGTGCTGGAAGGCACCGGCGGGCTCAAGCCACTGTCCGAACGGGACAAACGAGAGATCGGGCTGACCGCGCGCCGGCTGCTGGACACCGACCGGCAGCCGCAGGCGACGTTCACCTCCACCAAGGTCACCGGAAACGACGAAAGCGGTGCCGTGGACGGCACACTGACCGTGCGCGGACAGGACCGCCCATTCCATCTGACTGTCCACCATCCGAGTGAAAAAATCTTTCGTGCGACCGGGACGGTCAACCAGTCGGAATACGGGATCCGGCCCTACACCGCGATGCTCGGCGCGCTGAAGCTGACTGATTCGGTGACTGTCGAAGCTGAGGTCGAACTGGCCGGGATCCAGCGGTGAAGTTCCTCGTGCTGTGGCGGATGGAACTGTCGCTGCTGTCGGCCGAGATGGCCGCGGCGGTGGCCCGGATGCCCAAGTACGCAGGCCCTTTGGAACAGAGCGGCAAGGTCATCGCGCGTTATCACCTCGTCGGCCAGCACGGTGGTGCGTGGATCTACGAAGTGGCGTCCAATGAGGAACTCGAGCGGCTGCTCGCGATGTCACCGGTGTACAACTTCGCGCGTTACAAGATTCATCCGCTTGCCGAGATGCCGGATCCGTTGAATCCATGATTCTTTCCCGCGGTGTTTGACGCGGGCGCTCCACGAGCGGACACTTGTGTCGCTCCCCGGCGGACAGAGGTGTCCGGTGACTGTTTCGAACACGACCTCGAAGGTGACGGCCACACACATGAACCCCGCGCGCGAACGCCATTGGGTGTGTGCGCAACGGATACGTGAACGCAGGCTGGCACTGGGGCTGACCCAGCGCGAGGTCGTGGCCCGGCTCGGACGGCGTGGCAACTCGACCACCAACCGCGGGCTGAGCTCGATGGAGAACGGCCGCGGCCTGGATCTGGGCCTGCTGCCGGAGCTCGCGGAAGCCTTGCACTGCACAGTCACCTATCTGCTGGGCCTGACCGCCAACCCGGCGGCCTGGGATCCCGCGGATACCAAGGGCGTCGACGCGACAACCGTACGGCAACTACCCGCACCGCGAGAGGTATCGATCCAGGGGTCCGGGATCCTGGGCCCTGACGTGCCCGCCACATGGGCACGCAAGAGGCAGTAGAAAAGTCAGTCCCACCACAACACTGACTGCTCTCCCACCACAGAGCTGGCCCGACGACACCAGAGGAAGTGTGGACGTGACAAGGGTGTCACCGTCCGGGCGGGTCGGCGATCTCGTGCGACGCCGGACCGCGCCGTTGAACGACCTCGCCGATCACGCGACCGACGTGGCAAGGACCTGTCATGCGATGGCCGTACGGTTTCATCGCGGGGGCAAGCTGGTCGTCTTCGGCAACGGCGGTCCGAGCACCGACGCACAGCACGTCGCCGTGGAGTTCGTACACCCGGTGATCGTGGGAAAGCGCGCGCTGCCAGCCATTTCGCTGACCTCCGACGTGGCGACGCTGACCGCCGTGGCCAACCGGGCCGGGCTGTCGGAGACATTCGCCCACCAGGTCAGATTCCTGGCCGAGCCCACGGACATCGCACTGGGCCTGTCCGCCGACGGCCAGTGCGAGAACGTGCTGCGCGGCCTGGAAGCCGCGCGTGACATGGGAATGCTGCGGGTGGCGCTGGTCGGCGGGGACGGCGGGCAGATCGCCGCGAGCAAGGTGGCCGACCACGTGCTCATCGCGGCGTCCACCGATCCCCGTGTGATCAAAGAGGTGCACGTGACGATGTACCACATCCTGTGGGAGCTGGTGCACGTCTTCTTCGAACAACCCGGAGTCCTCGATGTCTGAGCCGTGTCACGGCGACGTCTGTATCACCTGCTCCGACACGGCGGTCCAGGTGACCGTGGTTCGTTTGCTGGACGACGAACTGGCGATCGTCCAGACGGCCGCGGGCCAGGAGGAAGTCAGTGTGGCGCTGGTGCGGGCCCAGGTCGGCGATACCGTCCTGGTACACGCCGGTGAGGCGATCGCGCTGGTAGGTGACCGGTCGTGAACCACGACATCGAGTCGCTGTACCCGTTCCTGTACGCGGATACATCCAACATGGACGCTGTACTGGAACTCGTCCGGCAGTCCACAGTGGACAAGGCCAGGGAGATCATCGACTTGCGGGCCAGCGTGCTGGAACGTGACGCCGACCGGCTGCTGGAGTGCGCCGGCAAGATGGCCGAACGGTTCGCCGACGGAGGCCGGCTGATGGCCTTCGGCAACGGCGGCAGCTCGACTGATGCCCAGGATCTGGCGAGCCTGTTCCTCAGCCCGGCGGGCGACGCGCGCCCGTTGCCCGCCTTCGGGCTGACCAACGACATCGCGGTGATCACCGCACTGTGCAACGACGTCGGCTTCGACGTGGTGTTCGCCCGGCAGATCGCCGCGTTCGGCCGGGCCAAGGACATCGCGGTGGGCCTGTCCACCAGCGGGGACTCCACGAACCTGCTGCGCGCCTTCGACGAGGCCGCCCGCCGGGGCATGTTCACCGTGGGCATCGCCGGCTACAACGGCGGCAGGATGTCCGAACTGGACAGTATCGACTACCTGTTCGTTGTTCCCTCACCGTCAGTGCACCGGATCCAGGAAGCACAGACCACGATGTACCACGCCCTCTGGGAGCTGACCGTCGAATTGCTCGCCGAGAGACCAAGTCATGACTGATCAGGCCCGGGCGATCGCGGACGCTGTCCTCTACGAGGGGTATCTGCTGTATCCCTACCGGGCCTCCGCCGCCAAGAACAAGGTCCGCTGGCAGTGGGGCGTGCTGATGCCGCTCGCATTCGCCTCGGGTGGCACCGGCGAGCGTTTCCAGGCACAGAGCGAACTCCTCGCCGAACCCGCCGACGATGCCGCGGTGCATGTGCGTCTGCGCTTCCTGCAGCTGCAGGCCCGTGTCGTGCAGATCGCCGAGGGCGACGGATTCCGGGACGTGCCGTCGGTCATGATCGGCGACACCGAGTTCACCACCTGGGACGAAGCCGTCGAGCGCGAGGTGGATGCGGTCGTCCCGGTGGCCGATCTGGCTGCCGGAGCGACCGTTCCGTTCACGATCGACGCGGGCGAGGACATCGAGCCGCTCGACGGCGGCCGGCTCGTCCGCAAACGCTTTCCCTTGAACGGCAAGATCGTCCTGAAGGCGATGCCGCTACCCGGGCCGTTCGGCGGCACCAAGATCACCGTCAAAGTCGTCAACACATCCGACGAGGTCGACGACACGCGGCCGGAGGCGTTACGGCACGCGATGATCGCGGCACACCTGCTGCTGTCGATCACCGATGGGCACTTCCTGTCGCAGCTCGACCCGCCGGAGTGGGCCTCGGTGGCGACGAACGAGTGCGTCAACGACGGCATATGGCCGGTGCTCGTCGGCGGGAACGACACAGTGTTGTGTTCGCCGATCATCCTCTACGACCAGCCCGAGATCGCGCCGGAAAGCGCCGGGAACCTGTTCGACGGCACCGAGATCGACGAGATCCTGACGTTGCGCACGATGACGTTGACCGACGAGGAGAAGCGCGAGGCCCGCGCGACCGACGAGCGCGCGGCCGAGGTGATCGACCGTGTCGACCACTTGCCTGCAGAGCTCGTCGAACGTCTGCACGGCACACTCCGGTACGTCAAAGCCACGACCGAGCCCAGCACTCCGTGGTGGGATCCCGGCGCCGACGAATCGGTGTCACCGGAGACCGACAGCGTCACGGTCGCCGGAGTCGCCGTGACCAAAGGTTCACGGGTAGTACTGCGGCCGGGCCGCAAACGTGCTGACGCGCATGACATGTTCCTCGCCGGGCGAGTGGCTGTCGTCGAAGCGGTGCTGACGGACGTCGACGACGGCTGCCACCTGGCAGTGACACTCAAGGACGACCCCGGTGCCGAGCTGTACGCGGCGCACGGCCGGTACCGGTATTTCACGCCGGACGAGGTGGAACCGTTATGAGTTTCCAGGCACTGATCGCGGGTGTCGGCAACATCTTCCTTGGCGACGACGGGTTCGGCGTCGAAGTCGCCCGCAAGCTGTGCGAGCAGGACATGCCGGAGTGGGTCCGGGTAGCCGACTACGGCATCCGCGGCATGCACCTGGCCCACGACCTGGCCAACACCGGGTACGACCTGACGATCATCGTGGACGCGGTGTCCCTGCACGACCCGCCCGGCACCATCTCGGTGATCGAGCTGGACACCTCTGGCGACCCGGATGCTGGTCTGCTCGACGGGCACGGCATGGAACCTGACGCGGTGATGCGGATCGTCAGCCTGCTGGGCGGACGGCACGGACGCGTCCTGCTGGTCGGGTGCGAGCCCGGTTCGCTGGCCGAGCACATGGGGCTGAGCCCGGCGGTGGCCGCCGCCGTCAGCCCGGCCACCGACACGGTACGGGCCCTGATCACCAAGCAGGAGAAGGAGCTGACATGTGCCTTGGCATCCCCGGAGAGGTGATCGAGATCATCGCCGACCGGCCCGATCTGGCCAAAGTGGACGTCATCGGGGTGAAGCGGGCGATCAACATCGGGCTGCTGGCCGAGGAGGAGGTCGGCCCCGGCGACTGGGTGCTGATCCATGTCGGCTTCGCGCTGTCGAAGATCGACGAGGCGGAGGCCAGGGCCGCGATGGAGTTCCTGGAGAGCATCGGCAAGGCCTACGAGGACGAGATGGCCGCACTACGGGATTCCCAGATCATCTAAGGGGTGTGTCATGCGTTTCGTCGACGAGTTCCGTGACGCCGACACCGCACGGGCGTTGGCCGCGAAGATCGCCCGGCTGTGCGAGCCCGGCCGTGAGTACAAGTTCATGGAGGTGTGCGGCGGTCACACGCACACGATCTACAAACACGGCCTTGAGGACTACCTGCCGGAGAACATCACGCTTGTGCACGGCCCGGGCTGCCCGGTGTGCGTCATCCCGATGGGCCGCATCGACGACGCGATCCACATCGCGCGCCAGCCCGGTGTGCTGATGACCTCGTTCGGCGACATGATGCGGGTTCCCGGCAGTGACGGGAACTTCTTCGACTCCAACGCCGAGGGCACCAACATCCGGATGGTCTACTCACCGCTGGACTCGCTCAAGATCGCCCGGCAGAACCCGGACCAGCAGGTCGTGTTCATGGCGATCGGCTTCGAGACCACCGCCCCGTCCACCGCGATGACGATCCTGCGTGCGGCCAAGGAAGGCATCGAGAACTTCTCGGTGTTCTGCAACCACATCACCATCATCCCGGCCATCAAGGCCATTCTGGACTCGCCCGATCTACGGCTGGACGGGTTCATCGGGCCGGGGCACGTGTCCACTGTGATCGGTTGCCGGCCGTACGAGTTCATCGCGGGCCAGTACAACAAGCCGATCGTGGTGGCCGGGTTCGAGCCGCTGGACATCCTGCAGTCGATCTACATGCTGATGCTGCAGCTCAAAGAAGGTCGCTCCGAAGTGGAGAACCAGTACTCCCGGGTGGTGCCGTGGGACGGCAATATCACCGCGCTGCGGGCGATCGGCGAGACGATGCAGCTGCGGCCGTACTTCGAATGGCGTGGCCTCGGATTCATCTCGCACTCGGCGCTGCAAGTCCGCTCGCAGTACGCGAAGTTCGACGCCGAACTCGCTTACGAGGTCCCGGGTGTGCGCGTGGCCGACCCGAAAGCCTGCCAGTGCGGCGAAGTCCTCAAGGGAGTGCTGAAACCCTGGGAATGCAAGGTCTTCGGGACCGCCTGCACACCGGAGACACCGATCGGCACATGCATGGTCTCGCCCGAAGGCGCGTGCGCGGCCTACTACAACTTCGGGCGGTTCACCCGGACCCGAGTGCGTGAGGCGAGCCTGTCATGACCGAAGTGTCCACCAGGGAGCAACAGGTCCTTGACCGGATCGAGCGTGCCAGACGGCGTCGGCCGAAGGTCACGCAGGATCGGATCACGCTGGCGCACGGCTCCGGCGGCAAGGCCACCCAGACGTTGATCGAAGCCGTTTTCCTTGACGCGTTCAGCAATCCGATGCTCGACCAGCTCGACGACGCGGCATCCTTCTCGGTCAACGGCTCGCGGCTGGCACTGACCACAGACTCGTTCGTCGTCTCGCCATTGTTCTTCCCCGGTGGCGACATCGGTGACCTGGCGGTCAACGGGACCGTGAACGACCTGGCCGTGTCCGGCGCGAAGCCGTTGTACCTGACCGCGGGTTTCATTCTGGAGGAAGGTTTTCCAGTCGCGGACCTGGTCAGGATCGTCAGCTCGATGAAGGCGGCCGCGCAGGCGGCGGGCGTCCAGATCGTGACCGGCGATACGAAGGTGGTCCAGCGCGGCAAAGCCGACGGCTGTTACATCAACACCGCCGGAGTCGGCGTGATCTCGTATCCCGGCAGGCTCGGCATGTCCGAGGTCCAGCCGGGCGACGCCGTTCTGGTTTCCGGGCCGATCGGTGAGCACGGCGTGACCGTGATGCTTGCCCGCGGTGAACTGGACATCGAGGCCGATCTGGAGTCGGATACCGCACCGGTGCATGAGTTGGTCGCCTCGCTGCTCGCTGTTCCGGGCGTGCGGGTGATGCGGGACGCGACGCGCGGTGGCGTGGCGACGATCCTCAACGAGGTCGCCAAGGCCGCTGACGTTGCGGTGGTGGTCGACGAGGCTGCGGTCCCGGTCGGCCATGAAGTCCGTGGCGCATCGGAGTTGCTGGGCATCGACCCGCTGTACGTCGCCTGCGAAGGCCGAATCGTGGCTATTGTGGACGGATCTGCCGCCGATGCCGCGCTGGCAGCGATGCGCGCACACCCCCTGGGAGAGCAAGCCGCCGTGGTCGGCCGGATCAAGGCCGACCCACCGGGACTAGTACTGCTGAACACAGTGTTCGGCGGAACCAGGATCTGTGACCTGCTCGTCGGCGATCCCCTGCCCCGGATCTGCTGAGATGCACGAGCTGTCGATCACCCAGTCGATCGTCTCGGATATCGCCGAGAAGCTGGGTGACACGCGGGTGACAAAGGTGACCCTTCTGATCGGCCGGCTCTCCGGGGTGGTGGTCGACTCGATCCGGTTCTGCTTCGACCTGGTGGCAGAGGGAACGACACTCGAAGGCGCCGAACTCGTCGTGCACGAACCGCTCGGGCAAGTGCGTTGCCCGTCCTGCCAGATCCAGTTCGAGACGTCCGATCCGATCGTGCTGTGCCCGGACTGCGGCACCTCCGAGGTGACCGTGCTGGCCGGTCGCGAGCTGCGGATCAAATCCGTGGAGGTGATCACATGTGCGGCACCTGCGGCTGCTCAACCACCGAAGTAGTCACACTCGAACACAAGATCCTGGCCCGCAACGACGACCTGGCCGAGCAGAACAGAAAATGGCTGTCCGAAAGGGAAATCCTGGCGGTCAACCTGATGAGCTCGCCCGGATCGGGAAAGACCACCCTGCTCGAACGCACCATCCAGGACCTGCCGGACCTCACGGTGTCAGTGATCGAGGGCGACCAGGAGACAGCGTTCGACGCCAACCGAATCCGCGCCACCGGCTGCCCCGTCATCCAAATCAACACAGGTGCAGGCTGTCACCTCGACGCATCGATGCTCGCCACCGCCCTGGAGGAACTCAACCCACCCAACCGCTCGACCCTCTTCATCGAAAACGTCGGCAACCTGGTCTGCCCAGCTCTCTTCGACCTAGGCGAAACCACCCGCGTCGTCATCACATCCGTCACCGAGGGCCCCGACAAACCTCTGAAATACCCCCACATGTTCCGCACCGCCGACCTCGTCCTGCTCAACAAGATCGACCTCCTGCCCCACCTCGACTTCCCGCCCGAGCATTTCACCACCCATGTCCACCAGGTAAACCCCCACGCCGAAGTCCGCCAAGTCTCCGCCACCAAGGGCGACGGCATGCAAGCCTGGTACTCCTGGCTAAACAGGGCTGTCGGGTAGGACCAGGGTTGCCAGGGCGCCCTGGGGTTCGGGGTTGGTGAAGGTCAGGGTTCCGCCGAGGACTTTGACTTGGGCGACGGCGATGGTCAGGCCTAGGCCGTGGCCGCTGCTTCGGTCGCTGCTGCCGGTGCGGAAGCGGCTGGGACCGTCACGCAGCAGTTCGTCGGAGAAACCTGGGCCGTGGTCACGGATTCGCAGGGTGAGACCGTCCACTTCGACCTCGATCGGGGGTTTTCCGTGCTTGCCGGCGTTGACCAGGAGGTTGACCAGGACTCGTTCCAGGCGGCGGGGGTCGGTGCGGACGGGGACCTCGGAAAGCACTGAGACCTGTGCGTCCGGTGCGACACCCGCGACCCGGCGGCGGACGAACTCTCCCAGTTGTAGTTCTGCCAGCTCGGCGCGTTCGGCGGCGGTGTCCAGGCGGGCGACCTCGAGGATGTCCTCGACCAGGACTCGCAGGACACGCACGCGGTCGCGGACAAGCTCGGCGGGGCGCGAAGGAGGAAGCAACTCGGCGGCAGTGACGAGCCCCGTCACCGGCGTGCGCAGTTCGTGAGCGATGTCGGCGGTGACGCGTTGCTCGGCAACAAGACGTTCCTGCAAAGCATCGGCCATCCCGTCGATGGCTTGAGCCAGTTCGGCGGCCTCATCCCGGGGCCGGTCCCGGATCACGTCACGCACCCGGGCGGTCATATCTCCGTCGGCGACTCGGCGCGCGGCCCCTGCGGCGAGGCGCAAGCGCCGGGACAAGCGGCTGACCAGCAACACTCCGACCACGGAACTGAGCACGACCACTCCGACCGAGCCGATCAGCAGCACCTGGTCCAGACGGCTCAGTGCGTCATCACGGTCGGAATAGGGGCTACGCAACGAAAGGACTTTGCCGTCGGTCTCGGCGGCCGCCCAGATCCACGACCCGTTCGGGGCGCGTTCCAGGTAGGTCGCCCGCTGCCCGCCACGAACCGCGGACAACAGCTCCGGTGGCACAGCGGACGAGTTCAGCTCACTGCCCAGAGCGGCCTGCCCGGTCAGTGCGTAGTCCCGGACCACCAGCTGAATGCGTTCGTCCTGCAGCTGGCGCGCATCGGCGAGCTGCGTCTGGGAGAACTCGGTGCGCACCAGCAGGCTCAGTGCAACCGCGACCAATGCACTGACCACAGCGATCGCCGCACTGAGCCGCCAACGGAGCGAAGCAGGCAACAACTTCACGGCGAACTCTTGAGTTTGTACCCGAACCCGCGCACGGTCTCGATGCGATCCTGACCGACCTTGGCGCGCAGCCGTTGGACGTGCACGTCGACCACGCGCGAGTCGCCGCCCCACTGGTAATCCCACACCTGTTCGAGCAGGACGTCACGGGTGAGCACGCTGCCTGGAGAGTCCACAAAGCACAGCAGCAACCGCAACTCGGTGGGTGTCAGCTCGACCGGCTGGCCGGCAACCCGGACTTCCAGGCCGTTGCGGTGCACCTCGAGATCCCCGAAACGCAGGGGTTGCTCGCCGGTGGACGCCTCGGCCCGGTTCATCCGGCGGACCACGGCACGGATCCGGGCCACCAGAACAGTACTGTCGAACGGTTTCGTCACGTAGTCGTCCGCGCCCGCCTCCAGGCCGAGCACGACGTCAATGGGGTCCGCGCGGGCCGACATCATGATCACCGGGGTCGAGCTCTCCTCCCGGATCTGCCGGCACAGGCTGACGCCGTTCATCCCGGGCAGCATCAGGTCGAGCAGGGCCACGTCCGGCAGTTGCTCGCGGTAGCGGGCCAGCCCGCTGATGCCGTCCTCGGCGACCGTGACCTCGAAGCCGTCACGCTCAAGCGCCAGCTGGGTGGCCTCGCGGATCACGGCGTCATCCTCGACCAGCAATACGTGCATCGGGCTCATTTCTTGAACAGCTCGAAAGCGGTACCCGACCACTTGTACAACACCGAGGTCTGCAGGCTCGGGCAGCAGGAGCGGTCGTTGGTGCGGTACTCCCAGCGGATGACCTGCAGGATGCCGTTGCGCTGCTCGACGAGCTGGCCCGGATCCTCCGAGGCGAACACGTCCACCGGCGGTTTCGGCTTCAGGTCGTAGATGTAGTTGGCCAGCACGCCACCGCCGCGCAAGTAGTCGGGGGCGTCCACGATCGCCTTCGAGTCGCAGGGGACGACGGTCACGATCAGGTCGGCGGTGCCGTCTTCGGTGACGTCGGCGTACCGGGCGTCCACCGGGTAGCGGCCCTGCACACACGGCGTGAGGGTGCTCTTGATCTTGTCGCTGACCTTGGGATCGGCCCGCAGCAGCGCCACCGCGTCGAAGGACGGCGTCTCGTCACTGGGCGGCGGCGGGGTGCTGGGCGGCGGCGTGACCTGGCTCGCCCGGCCCTCCACCTGCACGCCACCGTTCGCCGGGCCACACGCGGAAAGCGACATCACCGCCAGCGTGATCACGCACAGTATCGCCATCCAGGCGCTCCGCATCCAGCCTCCTCTACGTCCGCCATTGTGCCTGGTCAGGCCCACCCGGCCAGTCGGCCCCCGTCTTCTGTTACACGGATGCGGGCCAGCTGCAGGCGGGCTGTTACACGACCGACGGCGTTCCGCCGGAAAGCATCCCTAGCTTCGAGATCGGAGGGAATCTCAAGGTTATCGGGGAGTCGCACGGATGCTGGAACGTCTCAAGCCGTTCAGGGCCGTGGCCGCGGCGGTGTTCGCACTGCTGCTGGCCGCCATCTTCGCCGGCCCGGACACCCAGCAGCCCACCCAGCGAGCCTCGTCGCAACCGCTGCCTGTGGTCAAGCCGTCCCAGCCGGCCGATCTGCGGCCCGCGCCGAAGATCGGCCCGGCCACGCTGGTCTACAAGGTCGAGACGAAGGACCCGGTGGCGTTCCTGACCATCGACGACGGCGGATACCGGGACCCGGCGATGGCCGGCGTCCTCAACCGGAACGGGGTCAAAGCCACGATGTTCGTCACCCAGAAGTACGCCCGCCAGGACCCGGCCTTCTTCCGGCAGTTGCGGGACGACACCGGCTCGGCCATCGAGAACCACAGCGCCACCCACGCCAACCTCAAGGGCCGCCCCGCCGACCAGCAGGCCGCCGAGATCGGCCCGGTGTCCGACGACTACGCCGCCACGTTCGGCAAGCGCCCGACTTTGTTCCGTGCGCCCTTCGGCAACAGCGATGACATCACGCTGCAGGCCGCCGGTGAGGCGGGCGCGAAGTACGTGGTCAACTGGGGTTCGGAGATCCGCAACGGCAAGGTGCACTTCAGCGGGCCGCGTGAGTTCCGGCCCGGCTCGATCGTGCTGATGCACTTCGGGCCCGGCTTCGAGGCCGACGTCAACGCATTCGTCGCCCAGGCCCGCACCAACGGCCTGACACCCGCTCTACTCACGGACTACCTGCGATGAACGCCAAGAAGATCGCCAGGATCACGACAAAAAGCCTGATCGCGGTGGTTTCGCTGGCTGTGCTCGCGGTCACGGCCGGCGGCTGGTGGACCTACCGGACGGCCACGACCAACCTCGCCACCGACGACGTGATCGTCCCGGAGACGCCGGACGCACCGCAGGCCAGCACCGGCGACAGCCCCACTCCGGTGCGCAAACCGCCGCAGGACACCACGATCCTCCTGGTCGGCTTGGACAGCCGCACCGACGCGCAGGGAAACCCGTTGCCGCGCAACGTGCTTGACGCGTTGCAGGCCGGGAACTCCACCGGCGAGCAGAACACCGACACCATGATGGTGATCCACGTGCCCGCCGATCCCACCAAGAAGGCGTTCGCCATCTCGTTGCCGCGTGACTCCTATGTGGACATCGCGGGCGGGTTCGGCAAGCACAAGCTGAACTCCGCGTACGCCAGGGCCAAGAACGCCGCCGCCGGCCAGGGGGAAAAGGAGTCCACCACCGCGGGCAGGCGCAACCTGATCGCCACGATCAACCAGCTGACCGGCCTGCACATCGACCACTACGCCGAGATCAACCTGTTCGGGTTCAGCGAGATCACCAACGCCGTCGGCGGCGTTCCGGTCTGCCTGAACAATCCCGTGAAGGACTCTTACTCCGGCGCGAACTTCCCGGCCGGGCCGCAGACCCTGCAGGGCATCGACGCGCTGAAGTTCGTCCGTCAGCGGCACGGCCTGACCAATGGTGACCTCGACCGGGTCCGGCGCCAACAGGCGTTCCTGGCCGGGCTGGCCAACCGGATGTTCAGCGCGGGCACGCTCACCGACCCGAGCAGGATCAGCGACCTGGTCAGCGCGCTGACCAAGGCCGTGGTGCTCGACAAGGGCTGGGACCTGATGTCGTTCGCCCAGCAGCTGGGCGACCTGACCGGTGACAAGATCCAGTTCACCACGATCCCGACCGGCCGGATCAACCTGGCCACCCCGTCGGACGGCAGCGCGGTCGAGGTCAATCCCAACCAGGTCCGTGCCTTCGTACAGAACCTGCTCGACCCACCGGCCGCGCCACCCGTGCAGCGACAACCGGACGCCGACGCGGCAGGAAAGATCATCGTCAATCAGGAGAGGGTGCAGAGGATTGCCAACGTCGAACCCATCAACGCCGGGGCGATCCCCTGTGTCGACTAGATTCGAGATCCCTGGCTGGCTGGCCGTGCTCGGCCCGGCCGCGATCGTCATCGGCGGCCTGGCGCTCGGCGGAGCCGTCTTCCCGATCTCGATCGCGGTCAGCTGTGTGGCCGCCGCGCTGTTGGTGCACCGGCCCGCGTTCTTCGCCGTGGCCGTGCAGCCGCCGTTGATCACCGCGATTGTGGTGACAGGATCGGTGTTCCTGGGCGGTGCGTCGATCCTCGACGGCGCCGCACTGCTGGCACAGACGTTCCCCTATCTGGTCGGCACCATGGCCGCGGTCGCAGTGATCCTGTTCGTCCGCTCACGGCTCGAGGCGCGCGCGAAACAACGCGACGCTGCCTCGCACCACCAGCTGGTAGCGGCCCAGCCCGGCTAACACTTCCCGCAGGTCATCCAGGGTGTCCCGGTCGTTGTGGAAGATCCCGCGCGCGTTGAGGTACTTCATCAGCAGGCGTGCCTGCGGCGCCACCGCGACACCCGCCGACAGGATCGTGCTGCCGAACACAATGCCACCCGGCCGGACCACGGCCGCGGCGTTCTTGAGCACCGAGCCTTTCTCCTTGATGCTGCCGGGCACACAGTGCAGCAGGAAATTCAGGCTCACCGAGTCGTACAGATCGTCCAGGGGCAACGGCTCCAGCACATTGGCCCGCACCTGGGTGACGTCGTACCGGGCCAGCCGCTGAGCGGTGTACGCCAGCGGTGCCGGATTGAGGTCCAGCAGCGTGATCTGCGGATCCCGTACCGGGAACCCGGCGTTCGCGAGCAGATGTCCCGTCGCGACACCCATCTCCAGGTGCTGCGCGCCGACACTCGCGTCGTACAGGCCCTGGACGTGCTTGACCGGGCACCGCCAGACCACCGGCATCGCCGCGTGGAACACCGACATGTCGTAGAGCGACAGCACGTTCCTGGTATGGGCCAGCACATCGTCCACAACGACTCCCGGGAGGACCGTCTCCGACTGATTCAGAACGGGTTGAGCTCGGTGCCCAGCGTAGTCGCCATGTGCAGCACGGTGTTGCGGTGCCGGTGGCTGGTGATCAGCCCGGCTTCCCGCAGCACAGCGGCATGTTCGTGAGCACGTCCAGGCGAGATGCCCAGCCGGTGGGCCAGCGCGCTCGTGGTGACGGCCGGGTTGAGCACGATCGCTTCGAGCACCGCGGCCCGTGTCCGCCCAAGCAGCGGCCCCAGTTTGCGGCCCGGCTCGTCGGGGGCGTCGATGAGCGGCAACGGAATCCGGGCCTGGTAAACGATCAGCAACGGCTGTCCGGGCACGCCACGGCCCACCAGCGGCGGGCCGGTCCAGAATGTGGACGGCGCCAGCATGATGCCGTACCCGTCCAGTTTGACGTCCCGGCCGGATCGTCCCGGGATTTCCAGCACCAGACCGTTCCACGCGGCGTCCGGGAACAGATCCGCCAGCGCTGTCCCGATTCCTTCAGTGAGCAGTGTGGGCAGCCGGGTCGCAAGGTCGTCGTGGTGCGTCGCGGCCACTCGTGACCACAGTGGACCGAAGATCGCTTGGTGCGCCGCGGTGACCGACGTCGCCAGGACGTCACGCGCCTCCCGGTCGCCGTCCGCGAGCCGCGTTGCCAGCAGCGTCGGCTCCCGTGTCACCGCCCCGAACGCCGACCATTGCAGCGCATGATCGGCCGACATGACCTCGTCCAGGCCTTCGTCGAAGGACGGGCTCAACGAGTCGAGGTAGTCAGGTGCTGTGTCGGGCAGCACGAGGTCCAGCAACGGCCTGGCCTCGTTGGGAAACCGTGACCAGACCGTGCGGCGCCACGGGCCGTAGAGGGGATTGTCCCGGCGCTGCAACATCATCAGCGCGTTGACGAGCTCGGTCATCGGCGAGGGGCTCCCGGCGAAACGGCAGCGCAGCAGATCTCTTTCCGTGCAGTGAATCCGTAACATCGTTCCCCCTCCCTTTTGGGCACGGACCTTTCCGTTGTCCCGGAAAGTCGGTGCGGGCGGGCCCGGCAGCGACACACACTAATCGGCGCTGGGACAAAGGGGGTTAGCACATGCTTGCCGAAAAACGGGTAGACCTGCTGCTGCGCGCCTGCGCGGCGGTACAGACAGTGGATCCGGAACTCGCCGGGCTGCTGCGGGACACGTTCGACCTGTCGCCGCCGGCGGCGCTGCCGGGCCTGACCACCCGGGAGGGCCAGATCGCCGCGCTGGCCGCGGCGGGGTTGTCGAATCTGGCGATCTCCCGCCGGCTGGTGATCTCCGTGCGGACGGTGGAGTGCCATCTGGCGCGCGTCTACCACAAGCTCGGGGTCAGGTCCCGGCGGCAGCTGCCGGAGCACGTCTACGCCGCGTGACCGAGGCCACGTTGCCTATCCCCTACCCCCTATGGGTATAAATCGGGTAGGCGCTCGTCGTTCCCCCGGCTCACCTGGCCGGCCGCGCGACGGGCCGGAGTACAAGGAGCGACGCGCATGGCCGGCTACACGGGAAACAAACAAGACCACCTCCGGCGGCTGCGCCGGATCGAGGGCCAGGCCCGGGGTCTGCAGCGGATGGTCGACAACGACGAGTACTGCATCGACATCCTGACGCAGATCTCGGCCGCGACCCGCGCCCTGCAGGCGGTGTCGGTGGCATTGCTCGACGAGCACCTCCGGCACTGCGTGACCGAGGCCATCAACGAGGGAGGCGCCGCGGCCGACGCGAAGATCACGGAGGCCAGCGACGCGATCGCCCGGCTCGTGCGCTCCTGACCCACCACCGGACATCGGAAAGGAAGAGCAATGTCCCAGTCGACGTACACAGTCCAGGGCATGACCTGCGGTCACTGCGTCAGCTCGGTGACCGAGGAAGTCGGATCGATCGACGGGGTCCAGCAGGTCGACGTCGACCTGGCCAGCGGTCTGGTGACCGTGACCAGCGACCGGGACCTGAGTGAGGACGACGTCCGCGCCGCGGTCACCGAGGCGGGCTACCAGCTCGCCAGCTAGTCGCGATCCTGCAGCGCGAGTAGCACTTCACGAAGTGCGTCAGCCGCCGCTCGGGCGGTCTCCTCAGGCACCGGCTTCAGCAGCCGGCGTTGCTCCTCGGAGGCCGCGCGGACGGCGGCTTCTGCCGTCCGCACGCCCTGTGCAGTCAGCTGAACCCATGAGCTGCGAGCGTCACCAGCGTCCTGCTCACGGCGGATCAGGCCGGCATCGGTGAGCCGTTTGAGCACATTGCTCGTGCCACCCGAAGAAAGCCACAAACGCCCGGCCAGCTCGGTCGGCTTGAGCCGGTAGGGCTTGCCCGTCGCGCGGAGCACGGCGAGGACGTCGTACTCCGCTTTGGTGAGCTTGAACTTCACCAGCGCCCTGGCTGCGGCCTCGTTGAGCAGGACGTGCAGGAGCCCGGCGCGCTTGCCCAGTTCCAGTTCCAGCCCGGCGATTTCGGGCAGCTCCCGGTTCCAGGCCGCGACAACGCCGTCAACCAGGTCCTCCATGCCGGGAAGAATACCTTGCAACCAGAAAGCTTTCGAGATAGCTTTACAAAAAGCTTTCCATGGAGGTAACTGGTGAAGGTACTGCTCAAAGGTGGATACGTCCTGTCCGAGCCGGGCGCGGACGTCCTGGTCGACGGCGGGAGCATCGCCGAGATCGGACCGAATCTGCCCGCGCAAGGTGCGACTGTCCTCAACGCGAGCGGCAAGGTGGTGATCCCCGGATTCGTCGACACCCACCGGCACATGGCGCAGTCGCCGCTGCGGGGTTTCGCCGCGGACATGACGCTCGAGTACTACCTGGCCAATGTCGTCGCCAGAATCGGGGCGCGACAGGACATCGACGACGTGCGCAACAGCCTTCGGCTCGCCGCGGCCGAGGCGATCGACGCGGGCGTGACCACGGTTCTGGACTGGAGCGGGTTCTCGGATCCCGCACAGGTCGACGCTGCGGTCGAGACGCATCAGGAGACCGGCCTGCGTGTCCTCTTCGGACACAGCAACCCGGACGACGAGGCAGACGTCCGCACAAGGGCCGACCAGGTCAAGATCGCACTGGCACCGCTGGGCCCGGACTACCTCTGCATCGAGGACACCACCAGGCACATCCGGCTGGCCCGCGATCTGGGCGTCATCGCCACGTTGCACGTCGGCGGCGGCCGGAACGGCGCCAAAGCCCAGTCGATCACCCGGCTGCACAAGGAAGGCCTACTGGGTCCTGACCTGAACTTCGTGCACGCCAACATGATCAGTGACGACGAGGTCAGGATGATCGCCGACAGCGGCGCGAGCCTGACCGTCACCCCGGTGGTCGAACTGATGATGGGACACGGCGACCTGGCGTACAAACGCTTCACCGAGGCCGGCGGCGCTCCAGCACTGGGTGTGGACGTCGTCATCAACAACACACCGGACATGTTCAGCGAAATGCGCACCGCACTGCTGCACGAACGCGCCCGCCGCGACAGCCGGCCCGCAGCCGGTGACATGCTGCGGGCCGCGACGATCAACAGTGCCCACGCCATCGGCATGGGCGACGAAGTCGGTTCGCTGGAAGTGGGCAAGCGCGCGGACATCGTGCTGCTCGCCGGTTTGGAGCACCTGTTCGGCGAAGGCCCGGAAACGGTCGCAGGCGGTGTGGTGACCAGCGCCGGCAACTCGGACGTCCACACGGTCCTGATCAACGGCCGGATCGTCAAGCGGGACGGACTGCTGATCGATCACGACCTACGCGACCTGCGTGAGGCCACTCTCGACATCGCACACCGGACGCTCGCGGCCTAGCAGGTCCATCTGGTCTATCCAAAAAGGACCGTCTCATCGCTACTCTGCCGCGCCCGGCTTCACCAGCAACGGGATCAGCTGATCCTCCGGAGTGAGCGAACCATGCTGCCCGGTCAGCAACGACATCCGCGGCTCGGCCTTCGACCGGGTTATCGCCGAGCCGCCACGGGCCGCCACCACCAGGTCACCGATCCGGGTGCGGACCGAATCGGCCACCAGCGGCCCGAACCATCCGGCGTCGACCGCTTCGTCCCTGGTCAGCACCCATGCCCGGTCGCCGAGCACCAGACGCCAGGTCTGGGCGACATCGGTCAACGCGCCCGCGTCAACGTAGACATGCCTGGCCCTGGCCTCGCCGCCGAGCATCCGGACGCCTTGCTTGAGCGATGGCAAGGTGTCGAAGTCGATCCGGTCGTCCTCGCCGACGTGCACCATGCCGTGATCCGCGGTGACCACGAGCATCCCGTCGGACGGCAGCTCCTCGGCGATCGTGGCGGCCAGCTGGTCGACCTGGCGCAGCTGGAATCGCCATGCCTTGGTGCCCGGCCCGAACACATGGCCCAGCAGGTCCAGGTCCGAGTGGTAGGCGTAGCAGAACACGCGGTCGGCGGCGCGCAGTGCGGCGGTCGCCTTGCTGGCCAGGTCGCCGAGTGCGAGCACGGCCTCGAACTCCGCGCCTTCAAAGGCTGCTCTGGTCAAGCCACTTCCCTCGAACGAGCGGTGCGTGGCCAGCCGGACGTGCACGCCCGCGTCCATCGCCCGTTGGAAAGCCGTGGTCACCGGCTGGAAGTCCTCGGGCACGTACCGGTCGCGGAAGTCGACGTTCTTGCCGCCGGCGTGCAGGCCCCAGCTCAGTGCGTTGATCAGCTCGTCGTCCGAGGCAGCGAAGGAGTAGCCGACGATGCCGTGCTGCCCGGGCGGCACGCCTGTGCCGACGGTCGTCAGGCTGGTCGCGGTGGTGGCCGGGAACCCGGCCGTGATCTCGTGGCCCGCCAGTCCGGCCAGGAACGGCGCGTCTTCGGCGTACTCACGCAGCAAATGCCAGCCGAGGCCGTCGACGAGCAGCAGGCAGACCTTGCGCGCCTCCGGCAGCGGCAAAGTCGCGCTCATCCCCGGCACGCCAAGGCCCGCCATGATCGACGGGACGACATCGGACAACGAACCCGCGCCGTAACGCGGAACCAGCGCAGACCCCATGATCTCAATCTAATCGAACAAAGTCCTGAGCTCGGCCGGGGCGACCTGGTCAAGCTGGGCGTATGTGCACGATTCGGGCGTCCGGTCGGGCCGGAACCGCACCAGCCTGCTGCCGTGCCGGAACCGTCGGCCCTGCACGTGCTCGTAGCGCACCTCGGCGACCCACTCGATCCGCAGCGGTTCCCAAGACAGGTCCTTGCCCACCGCCCATCGGCTGTACGCACCGGGAATCCGCTGCTCAGCGTGCGCTTCGGCCCATTTCTGCCACGGATGCCCCTCGAGTGCGTTCTCACGCAGCGGCGCCAACTCGGTGACCAGTTCGCGACGACGCGCGGCGGTGAAACTGGTGGCCACGCCCACGTGATGCAGGACCCCTGCCTCATCGTGCAGTCCTAGGAGCAAAGAACCCACAGTCTCGCCGTCTTTGTGCCATCGGAACCCAGCGACCACGCAGTCGGCCGTGCGCTCGTGCTTGACCTTCCACATCACACGCTTGTCAGGTTCGTACGGCTGGTCGGTCGGCTTGGCCATCACCCCGTCGAATCCGGCGCCTTCGAACCGGGTGAACCAGTCCTCGGCGACGTCCGGATCGGTTGTCACCGGCGTGAGATGCACTCGCGCGAGCGCGTCGTCCAGCACGCTTTCCAGCAAGCGCCTGCGCTCACTGAACGGCTCATCCATCAGCGATCGGTCACCGAGCGCGAGCAGATCGAACGCGACAAAGCTGGCCGGGGTCTCCTCAGCCAGCTTGCGCACGCGCGACGCTGCCGGGTGCAACCGCAGCTGCAGCGCCTCGAAATCCAGCCCGGTCTCGCTGACGATCACGATCTCACCGTCCACTACGCACCGTTGCGGCAAGGCTTCGCGCAGCAACTCGGCCAGTTCCGGGAAGTACCGGGTCAGTGGCCGGTCGTTGCGTGAACCCAGCTCGATCTCGTCGCCGTCCCGGAACACGATGCACCGGAACCCGTCCCATTTCGGCTCGAAACTCAGGCCCGGCGTGCGCGGCACCACGTGCACAGCCTTGGCCAGCATCGGTTTCACCGGTGGCATCACGGGCAGGTCCATGCCCGCATACTAAGACCTGTTCCGGGAATCCACTCTGGACTAACCCACCCAGAACCCCAGCGCCGCCGCGCCAAGCCCCAGCACCACACTCAGTACAAGGTTCAACGCCGCGCGCATGTAGTTCTTGCGCTCGATGAGCTGGAGCGTTTCGTAGCTGAACGTGCTGTATGTCGTCAGCGCGCCGCAGAATCCGGTTCCTGCCAAGGCGTACGCCGGACTGCCCGACGCCGCGCCGGCCAGCACACCGAGGATGAAAGACCCCGCGATGTTGACCACGAACGTGCCCCACGGCATCGGAAACGCCCGGCTCACCAGATACCGCAGCGGCGCGCCGACCATCGCCCCCACGAACACCAGGACCGCTGTCATGGCCGCCTCGCCAGGCGCCTGACCAGCCACACTCCGGCCGCCGCGGCCGGCACGGCCGCGATCAACGTCCCCGCCAGATACACGAAAGCCGTGACGCTGGGAAACAGCTCCACGCTCTCCACCGCGTAGGTGGAGAAAGTCGTGAACCCGCCCAGCACGCCGACCCCCAGAAACGGCCGGATCAGCCGATGTGCCCGCATCACCTCGGTGGCCAGCACCATGAGCACGCCGATCAGAAAGCAGCCGAGCACGTTGATACCGAAAGTCCCCCACGGAAAACGACCCGGAACAGTCGGCAGCAGTAGACCGGCCCCATACCGGGCAAGCGTGCCCAGACCGCCGCCCAACGAGACAGCGGCCACCACCGGAAGCTCGGAACGCACCGGCCCACCCTAACCGTCCTTTCCCGACAGAACCTTTCCGTGTGCCCTCACCACCGCTTGGGCGAGGCGCGGCAATCCTTCTATCAATCGATCGATTGACTGGTGGGTTACCCTGATTCGAGGCACATCGGGTCGATGGAGGAGCGCGAGTGTCGAGTCTCGGCAGGATCCAGCGGACCGCCGTACGGCTGTTCGCGGACCATGGTTTCGCGGCCACCGGTATCCGGGAGATCAGCCGCGGCGCGGGCCTGAACTCGGCGACGCTCTACCACTACGCGGGCGGCAAGGAAGAACTGCTGGTCACGGTGATGCGCGACTGCCTGCACGAGATTCTCCGCGCGGGAAGGGAAGCGCTTGCACCGACCGAGGATCCTGCTGTCCAACTGGTGCGGCTGGTGCGTGCGCATGTCGCGGTCGAGGCGATCAATCCGTTGACCGCGAAGGTCACCGACCGGGAAGTGCACTCCCTCACCGGTGACAACCACACCGAGATCCTCGCGATCCGCCACGAGTACGAAGGCCTGTTCCGGGATGTGTTGCGGCGCGGCGCGAAGCAGCAGTTCCACATCACCGACTTGTCCATCACCAGGCTTGCCGTGATGGAGATGTGCAATGGCGTCGCGAACTGGTACCGGCCGGGCGGCCGGTTGACGGTGGCCGGTTTACAGGACCGGTTCGCCGAACTGGCGTGCCGGATGGTGGGCTCCCGCCCGGTGGACCGCACGGAGTACGAGCCGGGAGTGGTCGTTCCACGCCTGGAGTCCGAACCCGAGGAGGACGCATGAGGATCGTCGATGCCCGTGTCCGCCTGCCACAGCACCTGCGCCCGCAACAGAGTTACGACTCCCCCGCGCTCCAGACCGAGCAGTACGACCGGGTCCTGCAACTCAGCGACAAGGTCAACGCCGGCACACTCCCGAATCTGCTGGAGACAATGCGGGCCGAGAACATCGCCCACGCGGTGATGCACGCCGAGACGGAGACCGCCGAGCCCGCCGGACGACTCAACGAGTCACTCGTCAAAGTCATCGCCGATCACCCGAACAGGTTCACCGGTATCGGCACAGTCGACACAAAACCGTTGCGCCCCAGTGTGATGGCCCGCCAGGTCGCCGGCATCGCGAACCTCGGGCTACGCGGTGTCAGCCTGCAGCCGGCGTTCATCGGCCTCGATATCGACGATCGCCTGCTGTATCCGGTCTATGCCCGCGCCGAGGAACTCGGCCTGGTGGTCGCACTGCACACCGGAGTCACCTATTCCAGAATGCATCCGATCCGCCACGAACGCCCTGAACTGCTCGACCAGGTCGCGTGCGACTTCCCCGATCTGAAGCTGATCGCCTGTCACGCGGGCTGGCCGTGGGTCACGGAATTCTGCGCGGTGGCCCGTCGTCACCCCACCGTGTATCTGGAATTCGGTGGCCTGGCGCCGAAGTACGTCGCCAGGCCGGGCACCGGCTGGGACACGTTGTTCACGATGATGCCCAACGTCCTGAAAGACCAGGTGCTGTACGGCACGGACTGGCCGGTCATGGCCCCGCGACGGGCCCTGGCCGAATGGCGTGCCTCCGGCCTGCCCGATCCCGCGCTGGAAGCCCTGTTCGGCGGCAACGCGACCCGGTTGTTCGCACTGGCACCATGATTCCGGCCGGACTATTCAGTGGGTGACCGGGGTTTGAGACCTGCGGCGATGTAGATCTTGTCGATGACCGCCATGTTCGCGACGGAATCAGCGGGCGGCGTCAGCGTCGGTTCGTCCCGCAACACCGCCGCCGCGAACGCGTCCAACTGGTATGCGTAAGTGGGCCGTTTGTCGAACCGTTCGACCCGTTTGTGCCCGTCGGTCACGACCGTCAGCCGGTGCCAGACCTGAGGCGCGATCGGATTTGTGAGACTCAGCAGCCCGGCCGAGCCGTAAACAGACGCAGACACACGCAAAAGCGAACTGGACCACATCGAACATGACACGTTTGCCGGGTATGTGCCGTCGAACACCAGCTCGGCCTGCATCGCGCGGTCCACATTCGGCTTGTGCAGCTTGGCTTTCGCCGACATCACCTCGGGTTCACTGCCGGCCAGTGACCGCACGAGGTGGACGGGATAACATCCGGCGTCCATCTGTGCGCCACCGGCGAGACTGAGGTTGTACCGGATGTCGGAGAATTTCGGCAGGGGGAACGCCAGCGCGGCGTCGATCCGTTCTATCGTCCCGAGTTCGCCGCTGCGCATGATCTCGACCGCCCGTTTGACCATCGGGTGGTACCGGTAATGGAACGCCTCCATCACGACCAGGCCGCTGCTCTCGGCCGCATCGGCGACCGCCTGCGCTTCGACCACGTTGGCAGTGAAGGGTTTCTCGCACAACACGTGTTTCCCCGCGGCCAGTGCGGCCATCGTCCAGCGGCCGTGCAGACCGTTGGGCAACGGGTTGTACACCGCGTCGATCGACGGGTCGGCGATCAGTTCGTCGTACCCGTCGTGCACGGTCGGAATGTCGTGTTTGGCAGCGAATTCATGTGCTTTGGCAGTGTCACGCGCCGCCACGGCCGTAACCTGGACCTCCGGCGAAGTCTTCGCCGGGCTGATCAACGCGGCCGGTGCGATCCTCGCCGCGCCGAGAATTCCGATCCGGAGCATGAAGGCGATCATGTCATGACCTGTCCACAGACTGGTGTCAGACGGCTTCGGCCCCTAGGCTTTCACAGCAGTCACCCTCGCCGCTTTAGGAGTACCTCGGATGTCTGACCAGGTGAGCAACCGGTTGGCCGAGAAACTGAACCACCTGTTCGAAACGGTCCGGCCGCACGCCGGCCACGAGTACAGCAACGAGCAGGTGGCCGCGGCCATCTCGGCGAATGGTGTGACCATCTCGCAGAGCTACATCTGGCAGCTGCGCAAAGCCAAGAAGGACAACCCGACACTGCGCCATCTGCAGGCACTGTCGGACTTCTTCGGCGTGCCTGCCGCGTACTTCTTCGACGACGACGTCACCGACCGCGTCAACCGGCAGCTCTCGGCGCTCAAGGCCGAGCAGGACCGGCTGACCAGGATCGCGGGCAGTACCGACGTCCAGCTGATGGCGATGCGCGCGGGCGAGCTCTCGGCCAAGGGCCGCAAGCAGGTGATGGATCTGCTGGACGTGGTCTACCAGCTGGAACAGACCAAACGCCAGCCGAGGGACCAGTGATGCGGGAACGCGAGCTGCGCAAACGCTGCCGCGACATGTTGCGGCAGCTGGACATCCGCCCGCCGCTGGAGGTCGCCGAGCTGTGCCGCCGGGTCGGCGCGCAACGCGGTCGGCCGATCAACCTGGTGGCGCACCCGATTCCGGTTCCCGGGCCGTTCGGCGTCTGGATCGCCACCGACCGCGCCGACTACATCCTGTACCAGCTGCAGACCTCGAAATCCCACCAGGACCACATCATCCTGCACGAGCTGGGCCATGTTCTGGCCGGTCACCACAGCGATGAAGAAGACGATGCCCTGCTCGGCGAGCTGTATCCGGACGTCGCCCCGGAGGCGTTGCGCGCGCAGTATCCGGACCTTTCGCCCGACGCTGTGCGCCGTGCGCTGCGGCGATCGTCGTACGACACCGAGCAGGAACGGGAAGCCGAAACCGTTGCCACGATCATCCTGGAATGGGCGTCGGTACTTGACCGGGTAAGCTCGCGCGGCTCGACAGCGAAAACCGCGCAGCGGATGGAGAACGCGCTCGCCGACCGGATCGGCTGGCTGTAAGGACCACGCACGTGACTCGGCGGGCAGGCGACCCCGCCGAGTCACGTGTTGCTATCTCGACTAACGAGCCCAGCCCGGAATGCCTGGCTTGGGCCCAGCCGGACGCTGGGTCTGCTCAGCGCTGAGAGCCGCGGTCGCAGGCGGTTCCACGGCCTCGCACCGGGCGCCGTCCTTGGGCGCCTTGAGCGTGGCCAGGTAGTTGTCGATCTGGACCGTGGTGCACTCGCTGCGGCCGTACACGCCGTGACCCCAGCCTTCGTAGGTCAGCAGCACAGTGGTGTCCCTGGACTGCCGGTGTGCGTTGACAGCCCACGCGTACGCCGTCGCCGGGTCGTACAACGAGTTCAGCATCAGGATCTCCGGCGCGTTGTCGATGTCCAGCCGGTGCTGCGGGTTGTTGACCTTCTCCGGCAGGCCGGTGCACGCGGTGATCGCGGTGTGGCCCAACGAACCGCCCCGCATGTGCGGTGCCAGCGCGTTCTCGGTGGCCTCCAACGCCTTGTACTCGCCGAAGCTGCGGATCGGCAGGCTCCAGTCGCCACAGAACGCCGCCTGGAACACGAACCCGACTTCCTGATCGGCGGCGAAGGCCGGCTTTCCGACCGGCTTCTGGGAGTCGAGCGCGACCACGAAATCGGTCAGCGGCTTGAAGTCCGGGCCGTAGAACGCGCCGAACGCCTGGTTGATGATGTCGCGAGCGGTCACCTTGACCGTCGGGTCGCTGGGATCGGTCACCTCACCGCGATCTGCCTTGGCGAGCAGGCCATCCCATACCTTGGCGACGTCCTTGCCGTGCAGCGCACAGGAAACCGTGCGGTCACACCACTTCACCCACTCGTTGAACGAGCTCTCCGCGGAGGCCGCCTCGGTCGTGGCGAAACCCCATGTGCCCAGGCTGTGGTCCATGTTGCTGTCGATGACCATCGCCCGGATCTTGTCGCCGTACCGCTCGGCGTACTGCTGGCCCATCAGCGTGCCGTACGACACGCCGTAATAGTTGATCTTCTTCTCGCCCAGGGAACGCCGGATCGCGTCCATGTCCTGGATGGTCGCGCCGGTGTCGGCGTGGTCGGCGATCGGGCCGCTGCGCTTGCGGCAGTCGTCGCGCAGCTCCCGGTTGAACTTGGTCATCGCGTCGAATTCGGCCTGGTTGGCCGGATAGGTGGTCGGAGCCTTGTTCAGCAGCTCCAGCGAGCACTTCACCGGCTGGCTGCGCGCGACACCACGCGGGTCCCAGCCGATGATGTCGAAGCGCGACTGGATGTCGGCGCTGAAGTAGTTCTTGGCCGAAAGGGCGAAATTGACGCCAGATCCACCCGGTCCACCCGGGTTGATCAGCATGATCCCGG
Source organism: Kibdelosporangium banguiense (assembly GCF_017876405.1). Classification (GTDB taxonomy): domain Bacteria; phylum Actinomycetota; class Actinomycetes; order Mycobacteriales; family Pseudonocardiaceae; genus Kibdelosporangium; species Kibdelosporangium banguiense. The sequence goes on from NZ_JAGINW010000001.1 coordinate 478,326, forward strand.
CTCGCTTGGCCGGATCGGTCGCCTTGCGGCGAGCCACTGCGAGGTCGAACTTCTCCCCTGACGGCTTGCGGTGGTCGATCGGCAGACGCAGTGTGCCGCAGTCGGCAGTAGCGTCCTCAGGACATGGTTTCCAGTCGATGGCCGCGACTTGAACAGCCTCGATCTCCGCTGCTTGAGCGCTTGTCAGCCCGGCACTGAGCACCAGAGCACCGCTGACGAGCGCAACCCCGAACGCGCGCGTGATCGCTTGCAAGAGTTGTCCCTCCCAATCCTGTTGGAGGCAACCGACCCTGCCAACACGCGCCGTGCACGGCTACCGACTCAGGTATGACCTGCCCCTGAATTCCTGAATCATTGCCCCTAAGGGGAAGCCCCGTGAGCGTGGTGGCGCTCACGGGGCTTCGGAGGGGTGCGCCAGTCAGCTTGGGAAGTTGTCCGGGCTACGGACGCGGTCGCGCACCCACACACCAGCGGGCTTGAGCGGGCCTGTGCCGGTGAAGTTGTTGCCGGAGCAGGTTCCCTCCTTGAACACCGCGCCGGAGCGCTCGTCGTCGGAGAAGTTCCAGTTCGTCCAGCCGATCTTCTTGCTGGCCATCAGGTCGATGTACCGCTGCGACATGGTGAAGTCGTTGCCGCCGTCACCACTGGAGGTCTGCGTGCCGAACTCGGTCACGAAAACCGGGACGCGGTCGGCGATCCGGGACAACGCGTTGAGATAGCTGTCCTTGTGCGAGGCCGCGTAGAAGTGGAACGTGTACATGAAGTTGGTGGCGTTGATCGGGTTGTTGAAGACCTCGGTCTCGCTCTTGCCGTCGGAGATACCGAAGGTCGACCAGCCGTGCGTGCCGACGAACACCACACCGTCAGGATCCTGCGCGCGGATCACCGGGATCATTTCCTCGGCGTAGCGCTTGACATTGGCCCAGCTGACCCCGTTGGGCTCGTTGGCGATGTCGTAGATGATGTTCTTCTTGTCCTTGTGCCGCTGGGCGATCTCGGTGAAGAACGTCTTGGCCCGCGCGGTGTTGTAGTTCGGGTCGCCCGGCGACAGCTGGTGCCAGTCGACCAGGGCGTACATGCCGCGCTTGGTGGCTTCCTCGATGTAGCCGTGCACCAGGTCGGTGAACTTGCGCGGGTTGGTCTGATAGCCGCCTTCCTGGATGTACATCGAGATCCGGAAGATGTCGGCGTTCCAGTCGTTGGCCAGCGCGTCCAGCGAAGCGGTCTTGATGCACTGGGCGTACCACTGGATTCCGTGCGTGCTCATGCCGCGCAGCTGGATCGGCTGGTTGCGCTCGTTGCAGAGTTTGGTGCCGCAGACATGCAGCTGGCCGTTGATCTCCACCGGAGTGCCGGTCGGAGGCGGGTTTCCGGTGGTGGAGTCGACCGTCAGCGAGTCCGCGTTCGGCCCGCCGTTGGCGGTGGTCGCGGTCGTGCGGATCACGTTGTCGCCGGCGGCGAGCGTCACGTTGGTGGTGACGGACTGCCAGCTCGTCCAGGCGCCGGTGCCGGGGAAGGCCAGGTTCGAGACCCCTGGATTGCCGTTGATGGTGACGTTCACCGGCCGGTTCGCCGTGGTTCCGTTGGCGTACCGGAACGTCAGCGAGTGCGTGCCCGCTTGTGCGGCGTTGACCGTGTATTCGACGTAGCTGCCGGTCACGTTGTCGAAGTTGACGAACCCGGTGCCGGTGAAGCCCGCGTGGTTGGACTCGACCACGCCTTGGGAGATCGTCGCGTTCTCCGACTGGTACGTCACCGGCGCGGCGGACGCGGTCTGCGGAACGCTGAACACGGCCCCGGCTATCGCTGTCGTTATCAGCGCCGGGCTGAGGGCCGCTGCGACCCATCTTGATCGTGCCACTTGTGCCTCCTGCAGGGTTTGGGGGCGGCGGCGTCTGCTGGGTAGGTTGTCTGCCGGTAAATGAATAGGAAAGTTTCCTAACAGTAAGCAGGATCACACCACCTGCCAGCGCTGCTTGTCAATCGGCAACCGGGAACGCCGGACATGCCTTAATTGAGTGGTCTAGACAAATGAATGATCGCGCTCACGGCCGCGCGGGAGTGTTAGCCTCGGGTGTGGACGGCTCTCCAGTCGATGTGTTCGGCCGCCCGATGGGCGCGCTGCGGATATCGCTCACCGACAGGTGCAACCTGCGGTGCCGGTACTGCATGCCTGAGGAGGAGTACGCCTGGTTACCGCGGCAGGACCTGCTGACGTTCGAGGAGATCGAGCAGCTCACCGAGGTCTTCGTCTCACTGGGCGCCGACAAGGTCCGGCTCACCGGCGGCGAACCACTGCTGCGGCGGGACGTGCCGGAACTCGTCCGGCGGCTGTCGGGCCTGCCGGGCGTCAAGGACCTCGCGATGACGACCAACGGCGTCCTGCTCGCGCGGCACGCCGAGTCACTACGCGAGGCCGGGCTGCACCGCCTGACCATCAGCCTGGACACCCTGCGGCCGGACCGGTTCACCTCGATGACCAGGCGCGGCACGCACGGCGAGGTGCTGGCCGGGATCAACGCGGCCGTGGCCACCGGGCTGACCGACCTGAAGATCGACACCGTGGTGCTGCGCGGCTTCAACTCCGACGAACTGGCCGAGTTGATCGAGTTCGGCAAGTCGGTGTCGGCGGAGGTCCGGTTCATCGAGTATATGGACGTCGGCGGCGCCACCGGATGGACACCGGAAAAAGTCTTCTCCCGGGCGGAAATTCTGGAAACCCTTTCGCAGGAATACGGTTCCTGTGAAGAACTTCGCAAGAACGATACGGCACCCGCGGATCGTTTCCGGTTGCCGGACGGAACTGTTTTCGGCATCATCTCGTCGACCACTCAGCCGTTTTGCGCGACTTGTGACCGCAGCCGGCTGACCGCCGACGGGATGTGGCTGCGTTGCCTGTACGCGATGACCGGAACAGATCTGCGGACCCCGCTGCGGTCGGGTGCGTCCCACGACGAACTGCGCGATCTGATCACCGGGGTCTGGCAGCAGCGACGTGACCGCGGCGCCGTGGAAAGGGTGTCCGAACGTGCCAACGGGCAGGTGTTCGTGAGCCTGGAAAGCCTGAAACGCGACCCACACCTGGAAATGCACACCCGCGGAGGATGAAATGTCGCTGACCCACCTTGACTCAGCGGGCCGGGCGCGAATGGTCGACGTGGGCGGCAAGCCGGTGACCGCCCGGCGCGCGGTCGCTTCCGGTGCCGTGGTCATGAAGCCGGAAACGCTGGCGCTGATCACGTCCGGCGGCATCGCCAAAGGCGACGTCCTCGCCGCCGCCCGGATCGCCGGGATCATGGCCGCCAAGAAGACCGGCGAACTGATCCCCCTCTGCCATCCCCTCGGCCTCGACAGCGTCGAGGTCAACCTGGACCCCACCGGCCCAGGCACCCTGACAATCACCGCCACAGCCTCGGTGACAGGCAAAACCGGCGTCGAGATGGAAGCCCTGACCGCGGTAAGCGTCGCAGCCCTGACGGTCTACGACATGTGCAAGGCCGCCGACAAGGAAATGACCATCGGCGACATCAGACTGGAGGCCAAGTCCGGCGGCCGCAGCGGTGACTACCGCCGCGCCGCCGACTGACCGATCTCAACCCTCCTGATTGGCCGTTTCAGCAGGCAGGGCAACCGGACGCACCGGCCCCACCATAGGTTGGCGCGGCAACGGAATCGAGGCATCGACCACCGCGGTGACCCGCACCCCATTGGCCAGAGGCACGAAGTCGGACTCCGGCTCAGTCTCATCCATCCCGGTGATGCGGACCCCATTGGCCAGAAGAATCAGATCCAGCTCCAACTGAACAGGCTCCATCTCACCGGTGACCCGCACCCCGTTCGTCGCAGGCACCAAGTCCGACTCCGGCCCCGTGTCAGCCGATGGCGTAACCCGTACCCCATTGGACAGATCCGGCTCCGTGACCTCTGAATCCCCTGCCCCATCGGACAGATGCGCCCGACCCGACTCCGACTCACCCGTGACAGCTGCCCGCACACCATTCGACACAGGACTCAAGTCCGGCTCCGGCTCATCCGTCGCCGTGACCCGCACGCCATTCGTCAGCTGGACCAGCTCCGACTTGATCGATTCCAGGTCGTCCACCGCGGCGACCCAGACACCGCTGACCGGCTGGGTCACGTCAGGATCAGGCATTGCCTTGACCCGGAAGCCATTCGTCGGCTGGGCCTCGAGGTGCGCCGTGACCCGTACACCGTTCGTCGGATGCGCCGGTTCCGGCCTGACCGACTCCCAATCGCCGTTCGCGGTAACCCGTACGCCGTTGTTCAAGGGTTCCGGCTTGGCTTGTGCGGTAACGCGAACCCCGTTGTTCAGGTGCGTCAAGTCGGGCTTCGGCTTGGCCGGCTCCAGCTCGGCCAGCGGCCTCGGTGCCACCACAATCGGCCTGGCCGCCCGCACGCCGGACCAGACTTGTCCACAGAGGACAACCAAAGCCATGATCAGCGGTAGTTCCCAGCTGCCGGTGGCACTGTGCACCAGGCCGCAGGCCAGCGCACCCGCCCCGGCGAGGAAGTAGCCCAGTCCCTGGACCATCCCGGACAGTGCGGTCGTGATATCCGGATTCCCGGCCGCCCGAGCGGAAATCGTGGTCAGCGCCATCGCGAGACCGCCCATGCCAAGGCCGAGCCCGGTCGACCACAGCCACGGCATGACCGCAGGCGCGACCAGCAGGCCGACTACGCCAACCCCGTTCAGCGCCGCCAGCAGAACGACCAAAATGCCTGGTCTGCGCATCCTGTGGACACCGAACGGAACCAGCCACATCATCGGCAGGCCCATCGCCATCGAGAGCGCCAGGCAGAATCCGGCGTACCCCGCCGAGATCCCGGCATCCCGCAAAATCGCAGGCAGCCAGCCCATGATCAGGAACGTCAGGGTGGAGACCAGTCCGAAATAGAGGGTCAGGTGCCAGGCCACACGGGAATGAAACAGCTGCCGCGGGCTCAACGCACGGGCCATGATGACCATGCTGGACCGCGGCGCGCGCTGCCACACCTGGAGGGTCACCAAGGCGAGCAATGCCCAGCCCGCCAAGGCGAACTGCCACGAGAACGCGGCGACCAAAGTGGGCGTGACCAGCGCACCTATCGTGCTGCCCGTGCCGAGCGCCAGCGTGAAACTCGCTTTGGTACGCGAGGATGCCGGCTGCACCAGGACAGGAAGGACTGTTCCGACCACGGCGATCGCCAGGCAGGCCATCGCGGTGCCGGCCAGCAGCACGTCAGGACCGCTTTGCACCCGGACGATCAGGGAAATCCCGAGAATCACCAAGGCCCACGAGACCGCGCGGTGGATGCCGATCCGGGCTCTCAACCAGGGAGTTATCCATCCTCCGAATCCGCTGGCCCACAAAGGCAATGCGACAAGAACCGCACCTACCGCCGCGGTCATTCCAGGTGCCAGCGAGACGTCCTCGAGGGCGGCTCCGAGACTGGTCACGGCGGGTCTGAGGTTGAGGGCCAGCACGAAGACGATCGCAGTGCTGACGGGTGCCGTCTGTTTCATCGCCTCCCCCTTTCATTTGGGGTGTGCGTAACCCAGGGCCGTCGCCCTTGTGGGGCGACCGGTCCCAGGTCACGAAAAGGGAAAAGGGGTTCTAGCTATGCGAGTGAATGACTCAATTCCGGGTGATCCGGCAAAGGCGGTATCGACGCTTCCCATCCCAGACTCTTCATGCGAGCCTCCCTCTGGGCGCGCACGGTGGGCTCCCCGCGAACCGGCACCGGCGACGACCGCCTAAGAAAAAGAGTCGCTGTTGCCAGGGGGAGCGTCAATCGCCCTTTTGGGCGTGCCGTAGGCTATCCCCGTGGCGAACACCAGTTCGAGAGAATCCGTTGAAGTGCAGAAACGTTCCTGGCCGTCGGAAGACGCCGTAGACGAACTTCAGCTGCTGTTCGAGTTTCTGACTTTCCTGCGTGTCACAGTCGTGAACAAGGCGGCCGGATTGGACCGGTCCAAAGCGGTCCGAACACCGTGGCCGACATCTCCGAAGATGAGCATCCTGGGCGTCATCCAGCACTTGACCGCGGTGGAACGATGGTGGATCTCCAAGGTCGGAGGCGGGTCCGACCTGCCCACGCTGTGGTGGGACGACGGTGGCGCACCGGACTCGGACTTCGAGGTCGCGCCAGACGCAACACCGGCGAGCGTGGTCTCGGCATATCAGCGGGAATGGGCCCTGTCGGCCTCGGCGCTGACCGGAATGACCGCTTCCGACAAAGCGAAACTGAAGTTCCGGGATCAGGACCGCACGGTTCGCTGGATATTGACGCACGTCGTCCAGGAGACCGCCCGGCATGTGGGACACCTTGACGTACTCCGCGAGTTCGCCGACGGGCAGGTCGGCGAATAACACCGGGGTGACCGCCACCGGCGACGCCTCTTTGTCCTGGGCGGCCGACGATTTCGGCCACTTCGTACACGCCCGGCGGCCGGCGTGTTACGACCTGACTCGGTGTCGGAAATCCGAGCCGCGTCGCCGAACAGCCGGCCGTTGCGGGCCCGTGACGAAGGTCATTCGACGGCCGGGCAGCCCTGCAGCCGGGTAGCGTTGCCGCAACGTTACCTTTTGGCCTGGCCCACCGGTACTGACAGATTACTTGGAGCTTTCCACAAGCGGAACAATTTCGACTGACGGAATCGGCAGGACGTCGCACGACTACGGCTTGCAGGCAGGCAACGTTCATTGTCCGGCTTTCCATCCCTTTGACACCAACATGATCACCGTGACGCAGGTCGCAAGCAGCGTAGGCGCACACTAGAGCCAGGCGACGCTGTTTACTAGGACGTGTCGCCCCGGCACGGAGGTGGTACCCCATGGCTGTGAAACGGCCGAACCCTTTGCTATGGCTCTGGTACGCGGTGGGCGGCAAACTGCCCGACCGCTACCGCGAATGGGTACTGCACGACGCCACAGCGCCCACTTGGCTGGTCCGGCACGTCATCAGACGCCTGGTGTTCATGCTGCCGATCCTGGCGGCGCTCTACGTGCTGCTGGCCGTGATCCTGGACTTCTCCCCGACCATAGTTCTGCTCGGCCTGGCGCTGGGCGTCTACGCGGGCGTCTACTACTCCCTGATCTTCAGCACCCACAGCGTGGACAGCCGGGTGACCCGCCACGGATTCCCCGACGAATACGCCTCCCAAGTCCGCCACGCCCTGAAGGAAGCGGAGAAACAGCGCTACAACGCAACCTGGCGCGACGGCCAGACCCCCTCATGACCCATCAGTGAGCGCACCAACCACCCCACCAGCCCACTAAACCCTTCCCCCTCACCCGATCGAGCGCTCCCACCCTCAACACCCCATTCCTGTCAGACCCCATCAGTAGGCTGGATGTCAGGGGGCCGACGGCCGCCCAAGATCACTTACCCGGCAGCCGGCCCATGCGCCACAACCACTTTCGCCAGGCTCGGCAGGCCCACACGCTGTGAGCCCGCCGAGCGACTGCCCGGTCAAAGTCAGCTGCCCCAAGGCTCCTGCATCGCCAACCTAGTTGTCGCGTGCCCAGACGCCTTGCCACCCAACGGAATCCGCAGACCCACTAGGCCGCTTCAACCGCCGCCGCGAACGCTCGATGGTCGTGAAAGTCCCGCGAGTGCACGATCAGGCCGTCCCGCACACGGACCACCAGGATGTTGGCCGTCCGGAAGCCCTTGCCAGTCTTGGGCATCCGGACCTCGTAGTCATATTCGACGACCACAACTTCAGGGTCGTCGGTCTGACGGATCACCAGATTGTGTGCGCTCAGCTCGAACGGCCGCACGTACGCACCCATGAACCGTTCATGAAGCACCGCGCGCCCCTCAATACGCGAAGGCCCTGACTCCGCGTACGGATGCTCGACCACCGCATCCTCGGCATACAGCTGGGCCAACTCATCCCAGGCTCCGCCAGAGAGCCCTTTGATCAACTTCTCGACCACTTCCCGCGGACTGGTCACTCCATCACTCCTCACAACCGGAATCATCCCTCCGCTAAAACTATACGGACCCATGATTCCGCTTGTCCACTGAATAGGCGCCGTCAGAGAGCCGCCGGCGGATTTTTACCGCCGAGCCACTGTGCATACCCGGTCACGTGGGGTGACAATGTCCGCAAATCACCAGGAGGTGCGACCATGAGCAGCGTTGATCCGAACCCTTCGATGCTCGTCATCGACCTGCGGCGAGCGTGGGGCGTGGTGGTCCTCCGCGGGAGCCTGGCGGTGTTGTTCGGTGTGTTCGCCCTGGTGTGGCCAGGCATCACCGCCGTGGCACTCGCCCTGGTCTTCGGTGTCTACGTACTGGTCGACGGCGTCGGCCTGCTGATGGACGCCTTCCGCAACCCGGACAAGTCCAACCGAGGCATGCGCGTCTTCGGCGGAGTCCTCGGCATCGCAGCGGGCCTCATCGCGATCGTGTGGCCCGGCATCACCGCCGCGGCGCTCGCGATCCTGGTCGGAGCCTGGGCCCTGGTCACCGGCATCGCCGAAATCGCCGCCGCGATCCGCCTGCGCAAGCAGATCCAGGGCGAGCTCCTACTCGGCCTGGCCGGCCTGCTCTCGGCGGTCTTCGGCGTCCTGGTGCTGCTGTGGCCCGCCCTGGGAGCCGCCGCGATCGCGTCGTTCATCGGGGTGTTCTCGCTGATCTACGGCGTGGTCCTGATCGCGCTCGGCCTGCGGCTGCGCAAACTCGCCAGCCCCTGAACTATCTGGGCACCCACAGAGTCACCCGGGTACCGCCACCGGGCCGGGAAACGATGTCGGCATGGCCGCCGACCTGCCCGAGCCGGCCGATGATGGACTCCTTGATCCCGAAGCCCCGCGTCTGCTGGCTCATATCGAAGCCCACCCCGTGGTCCCTCGTAGTCACCGCGATCCCACCATCGCGCTCCTCCACCCGGACCGTCACCTGCGTGGTCTGCCCATGCTTCAACGTGTTGCGCAGGGCCTCCCTGGTCGCCTCACGGACGGCCTTGCGCCTCGCGTCAGACAACCCGTCGTCGATATCCGCCATCACGAGCTGAGCCCTCAGCCCGTCGCGCGCCATATCCGTGGCCATGGCGGCGAGCTCGTCAATGAGCCGCCCACCCGCCTGCTCGTCAAAACCACGGCGCAACGCGGCGGCCTGGGCCCTGGCGATGTTCCGGAACTCCGCGAGTTTCGCCTTCGCGTCGATCGAATCCGAGGGCGTACGCATCGCCATGGCTTCCAGCGCTTGCAGGACGGTGTCGTGGATGTACCGGTTGAGCTCCCGACGCTCCGCCACACGACCACGCCGCACGCCGGTCATATAGGCGACAACGCCGACAAACCCGGCTGACAGCACCGCGACCAGGATCTCCATCGCTCACACCGGCATGGTCTGCGCGACCGGGTGCACGTACGCAACGCCCTTCTCAATCGCGTACCTGGTCAGCTCAGGGCGCCTCCGCTGCCCTGTCTTGTCCCGGATCCGGTCCAGATACGAGCGGACCGTCCGGATGCTGATGTCCAAGGCCTCCGCGATGTCCTGGTCCCGCTCCCCGGCCGCGACCAACGAGAGCACCTGCCGCTCACGCATGGACAGCTCGATCGCCAGGCCGTTGTCCCGGCCCGGGAGAGCGTCCAGAACGTGCGCAGCCAGCATCGGGCTGACATAACTGTTGCCACCCGCGATTCGCCGCACCGCGTGCACTATCTCGGAGCCGTCGGAATCCTTCGACATGTATCCGCTCGCCCCAGCAGCCATGGCACCCAGCACCTCGGTCCGCCCGGAGTACGCTGAGAGCACCAGAACCCGGTACCCCATGCTGACCACCTCGACGACTGCGGACGCGCCTTGCACCCCAGGAAGCCGCAGGTCAAGCACGACGACCCCGGACTGGCTCTGGCGGTGGGCCGCGAACTGAGCGACCGACCCCGCGACCGCGTCCAGCTCAAGATCCGGCTCGTCCGCCAGCAGCTGCGCGACCGCTGCACGGTACAACGGATGGTCCTCGATCACGCCGACCGGGATCCCGCTGGCGGCCATGGATCTCCTCCCCATTGGATCGCTGACCTGCAGGGTAGGCCGTCTGCCGAGGAGAGGTTGACAGTCAATCGCCCCTCATGGCTCACCGGCGGTGCCAGGGGTCACAGCTCGTCGACTCGGACAATCCCGTCCTGGATCGCCCGCGCGACCAACGCGGCCTTCGTCGGCGCCTCCCGGCCGACGTTGGCGTACTTCACCCGGACCCGGTCGAGGTAGCCGTTGACAGTGCTCACGGTGAGGTTCAGTTTCTGAGCCACCATCTCCTTGGACTCACAGTGGAACCATTCAAGGAGTACGTCGATCTGCCGCTGCGTGAGCTTCGGCCGGTTCGCACGCGTATCCGTGCCAAGCGCCCCGGACAGAGCCGGCGGCGTGTACGGGGTGTTGCTCGCGGCGGCCTGGATCGCCGCGACGAGGTGGTCCTCGCCTTCGGCCTTCGTGAGATACGTGAAGGCCCCGATATCCAGGCAGGTCAGTGCCGTCTCACGGTCCTCCCGCATCGTGTAGACGACCACCTGGCGTCCGGCGTCGACCAGCCGCTTGAGATCGCCGTACGCCGGACCGGTGATGTCCAGCTGTAAGTCGAGCACGACGACATCGGCCCGATCGCCCGGATCCAGCCACGCCACGGACACGCTCGCCCCTGAGTCCAGCACCTCGATCGGCGGTTCGGCGGCCTGGCACCACGCCCGTACCCCCGCGACCACAGCAGGATGGTCGTCCACCACCACGATGCTCGTCATCCGCGGCCCCTCCAGGTCGCCTGCACCCACAACCGATCCCCAGTCACCACGGTGGAAGTGGTGATCTCTTCGTTGTCCACCGTCGGTACGGCATACGGCACGGCCTCAGCGACAACGCTCACGGTCACCTCTTCGCCCGCGCCCACAACAGTGAGCCGGACATCACCACGAGCCGTGGCGAGCACCGCGACAGCAGGCTCGGTGAGCAGCCGGCGCATCGCCATGGGCACAGACGGCCGATCGCCCCGCTCCGAGAACCGTACCGAGACCCCGTTTCGCTCAGCCAGGCCGACACACGCCATCAGTTCGTCCACCAACGGATCAGGCCCCACGGAGGCGTCCCCGAAGAGCCTCCGCATCCGCGCAGCCTCAATCGCACACACCCGCCGCACCGACTCGTCACCCGGATCGAGCGCACCAGACGCCAACCCAGCCAACAGAGGCGCCGTTGTCTCACCCAGCGCGGCGTACCGATCCTTGCGGTCGGCGTGCAGTTGGTCCGCGACTGCCTCACCGGTCCGCACCTGCTCCTCCTCACGAGCCACTTGGGCCACGAAGAGAGCCACCCGCCGCAACGCATTGGCGAACAAAATGACCGCCACCTGGAAAGCCGAGGTGATGACCGTGGTGTTCACCGCGCCAGCGAACGTGACATCAGCCGGCCCATCAAAGATCGCGAGAGCGAACGCAGGCAGGTAGTGCGCCGCCAGTAGCCCAGCGAACAGGCTCGCGTGACGATCCAGCGCCAGCAGAACCAACGGCCACCCAACGACACCACCCGACCAATGCGCCGTCCCCAAGCGATCGACCGGAGCAACAGTCAGCGTCGCCACAACGGAGGCAACAAGCACAATAGCGATCAGCGGCCAACGCCAATGCCGCAGCACCCGGTCGAACGCCCCCAGCACCGGGACGATAGTGAGCACGGCCATCACCAGCACCTGAACCTGGACCGGCCGGTAGGAATCCCAATTGGCCAGCAGCTTCGGCAGCTCAAGTCCATACAGGACCACGAGACTGATCACCGCCGAGCTCCACCGCAGCCCGTGCATGTACTTCATCGCGACGTTCTCGGCGTGGCCGACGCCATACTCAGGCGCGTTCATCGGGCCACTCCAGAACAATCTCGGTACCCAGCCCAGGGGCGCTCTTCACCACAGCACGACCACCCATCCGGCCCATCCGCTCAACAAGCGAGCCAGTCACGCCGTACCCATGCCCCGCAGTCAGCGCCGGATCGAACCCCTTGCCCTGGTCTCGGACACGCACCACGACCAGGCCCTCATCACGACACACCGCGACGTCTGCAGCGTCCACACCCGCGTGCCTCACCACGTTGGTCAACGCCTCACGTGCACCACGGCACAACGCCACAGCCACGACGGCGGGCATCGTCACCGCCCCAGGCAGGTCCCAACCGATCCGCAGCGGGACATGCTCGACAACATGGCGCAGCATCGGGACCAGATCGACTTCGCCGTCGGCCGGGTCGGTGTGCCCGCTAATGACCTCGAGGTCACGGGTGGCCTGCTCAGCGAGCCATGTCTCAGGACGACTCGCAACCCCGGCTCCGACCATCAGCAACGTGGCCGACGCGGTGTCATGCAACGCCGCCAAGTACTCCCGCTCGTCCGCCCGCCGCGCCGTCGCCACCGCAGCCTCACGCCGAACGTGCTCACCACGCGCAAACTGACGGTCAGCAGTCCGCCCACCGTGCCGCACCAACAGATAGAGGCCCCTGCCGAGAGCCGCCTCGACTGCGATCCACGACCCGATGGGCACTACGAAGGTCCAGTCCTGCAGGTTCGCAACCACACCGCCGGTGAGATACGCGGCCAAGATCACCACAGTAGCCACAGCACCGATCAAGGCGGACGCATAGAACTGGTACGCGACCACGATGATCGAGGCGGCAACAAGCGCCCAGCTCACCCGATCGACCCGCATCTCCGGCGCCGCGGTCCACACCTGAGCCAGACAGACACCCACGACCACAACCAGGTCCGCGGCCAGAAGCAAGTGGCTCCGCCGACGGACCATGAGAACAGCGAAGATCACGTTCCAGGCGTTGAACCCCAGAACAACCAGGCCCGCGAGCACAGGTTCACGCGGCTCGGCAGTGAACAGAGAAGTCAGACTCGACAACGCGATAACGACGGTACGGATGACAACGGCATAGAACAGCCCAAGCCGGTTGAGTTCCCGTTCCGCCGGTCCTGTCATGGGCAGCGAACCTGTCCGCCACCATGCAGCGGACACCCTCGCAGACACGCCAGCAGCCTCTGGCCGCCTCTGCTCGCCACTCTCACCCGCTCATCCTAGTGACGCTGGTGATTAAGTCACCGCACCCTCGGCCACGACGGCGACATCAAGCCGCCAAGCCGTCCCTTCCCAGGACGGAGCCCAAATCGAGGTCCACCCAAAGCAACAGGCACCGGCATCCAGCCTCGCCTATCAAACAAAGATCTATCAAAGTTCACATCGCGATGATAGAAATGAGCCATGGCTATAGCCGACCGGCTCGACCTCACGTTGCGCCTGGTGCGCGGAGCAGACCGGATATCGCTGAACGAGCTGGCCGACCGGCTGGGCGTCTCACTGATGACGGTCCGCCGCGACTTGGACGAACTCCAGGCACAAGGCTTGGTCCAACGGGTCCGCGGTGGTGCAGTCTCCCTGGCCACTCCAGCCGAGGAAGCCGGATTCACAGCGCGCGAACCCTGGCAAGCGGCCACAAAGCAACGGATAGGCGCAGCTGCAGCCGACCTCATCCAGCCAGGTCAGACAATCTTGCTGGACGCGGGAACCACCGCAGTGGCCCTCGCGGGAAGCCTGGCCGCCCGAGCACCTCTGACCGTCGCAGTGCTCAGCCTACAAGCAGCGGAGCGGCTCGCCGACAAACCAGGCATCAGGCTGCTGATCATGGGCGGAGAATCACGGCCAGGCGAGCGCAGCCTGGTCGGCCATCTGACGCTGCGCATGCTGCAGGAACTCTGGTTCGACTGCTTCCTCATGTCGATCGGTGCCGTACACCAGGAACTCGGCTGGTCAGAGTTCTCCATGGAGGACGCGACAGTCAAGCAACAAGCCCTGTGCCGCGCGGACCAGACCATCGTGGTCGCCGACTCAACCAAGCTCGGCGTCCGGGCGTTCGCCCGCGTAGCCGGCCTCGCCGAGGTCGACAAGCTCGTGACCAACGATCCAGAACCGGGCTCAGGCCAGGAAACCCTGAACGATATCCGCGACGCCGGTGTCGACGTACTACTCGTCTGACAAGGAGCCTTGATGTCCCTGATGATCCTGGTCGCGGGCCCATACCGATCCGGCACCGACGACGATCCAGCCAAACTGGCCGCCAACGTCGCCGCGATGAACAAAGCCGCCCTTGAGTTGTTCCGTGCGGGCCACCTCCCGGTAACCGGCGAGTCCCTGGCTCTCCCATTGATCCAATTGGCCGGCTCAACAGAGATCGGTGACCCAGCGTTCGACGAGATCTTCCACCCCATCGCCCGCCAACTGCTGTCCCGCTGCGACGCCGTCCTACGAATCGGCGGCCCCTCCTCAGGCGCAGACGAGATGGTCGCCCAGGCCGAAGCCGAGGGAAAACCAGTCTTCACCAATCTCACGCAAGTCCCCGCATAAAGTTGCGCGCACAACCAGAATCTCCTTCAGTACGCAGACTACGTAGCCAGTTCCGTAGTGCCACGGATACGCCGAATGGCGCACTCGGAGCAGGATTTCCAGCATGAGCGATCGGTCTGGGGCCAACCCGCGCTACAAGAACCTCGTCCTCGCCCTCAACCACGCCTTCAACACAGGAGACCTGTCCGGCGTGGACGAGCTGCTCACGCCAGACTTCGCCGAACGGGACATGCCTCCCGGCCCGGAGGGCTACAAAACGGCGGTCCGAAGGCTGCGGGCCGCACTGGACGAGCCCCGCTCCGAGGTACTCGGCCTCGTCGCCGAAGGATCAACAGTGGTACTCAGGGTCCGGCTGACCGGCGTACACATCGGCGAAATCGTTGGCGTGGCTCCCACACGGCGCCAGGTCAACGTCGAGCAGATCCACTTCTACGAGGGCCGCGACGGCCGGCTGGCCACCCACCACTACATCCGCAACGACCTCGCTCTGCTCGACCAACTCGGCGTGCGGTCCGACCTCACCTTGATCGTGAACCCCAGACTGCCCCACGATCCCAAGCCAACCGCCACAAAATTCGCCACTATGGCTCGTTTCGCAGGCTAGCAACGTCGCAACCCACGTAGCTCGGCTCCGATCTCCTGCCCATGGCTCCCTGTCACAGTGATCATCGACAGGAGGCCGGGATACACTGGACCGCTGCCGAGGCGAGGGGCGGAACGACCAAGTGGCCATCCTTCAAGACGACCGCACAATCAACTCGTTCCCTGTTCGCCCGCCATGGGCGATCCGATCAGGAAGGCTTCCCGGTTGATCTGGGTGGCAGGCCCCTGGTTCCTAGGAGCTGCTTGACGCGATGATCCATAGATGCAAGCCATGTCAGTCCGTTCCACACTGGGTGCCAAACAGGATCCCGTCGACGCGGACGGAGGGCGCATGACATCGCTGTCTCAGGAGAAGGACCTGACGGTGGTCCTTGCAGACGACCACCCGGTCGTCCGTGGCGGGCTGAGGGCGCTGCTGTCCTCTGTGGAAGGAATCACTGTTGTCGCCGAGGCGACCAACGGCCGCGAGGCAGTAGACGAAACGGTGAAGCACCGGCCGGATGTCTTGCTTGTGGACCTCCAGATGCCTGACTTGAACGGAATCGCGGCCACCCGCGAGGTGCTGCAGTCCGCGCCTGAGGTCGCGGTGCTGGTCTTGACGATGTTCCACGACGACGAGTCTGTGGTGTCGGCGATGCGCGCCGGAGCGCGGGGGTACATCCTCAAAGGCGCTGGCCAAGAGGACATCGTGCGCGCGGTCCGAGGAGTCGCCGCGGGTGAAGCGATCTTCGGACAGAGCGTCGCGCACCGAGTGCTGGACCTGCTTGCCACCCCACGCACCGCAGAACCATTCCCGGATCTGACCAGCCGTGAGCGAGAGGTGCTGGATCTGGTCGCCGCAGGACTCGGCAATGCCGTGATCGCGCGGCAACTACACCTCGCGCCGAAGACAGTCAGCAATCACATCTCGGCGCTCTTCGCCAAACTGAGGGTCGTTGACCGAGCAGCTGCGATTGTGCGTGCACGTGAAGCTGGGCTAGGCCCGTTTTCCGCATCGTGACCGGATAGCGGGGTGGCTGCCTGTTGCTGGGATGGCTCCAGGCTGCGGGTTTGGGCCCGGAGCGGTCTCGACGAGAGAGTCGGACTGTTGTGACAAACTTGATGTATGAGGCCACCCGGATACGGCGTGTCGCAAGCCGATTCCGGCGCCAACTACGCTAGCGTTGTGACAACATGTACCCGAAGGTAAAGCGGGTTCGCCGCGGCGACCGCGTGTATGAGTACCTGGAACTGGTGGAAGGCCACCGGGTCGACGGCCAGGTGCGGCAGCGCGTTGTGGCAAAACTGGGCCGGTTGGACGAGCTGACCGCCACGGGCCGGTTGGAGCAGCTGGTAGCAGGCCTGGCCCGGCTGGACTCACCCCCGGTCGGCACCCGCCGCGAGGTCGGCCCGCTGCTACTGGTCACGCACTACCTGAACCGGCTGGGACTGACCGAGATCGTCGATGACACCGCCCCGATGCGGGGACGGGCCTCGGCCACCCACGGGGAGATCATCGCCGCGCTGGTCGCCAACCGGCTGTGCGGGCCGGCGCCGCTCTACGACGTGGCCGGATGGGCCACCTCCGCAGCGGTAGCCGAACTGATCGGCGTCCCGGCGTTGCTGCTCAACGACGACCGGCTCGGCCGGGCGCTGGAAGCGCTGGCACCGGTGGCCGAACAGGTCCGCTGCCAACTACTCCTCCGCGCGATCGAGACCTTCGCGGTGGCCGACGCCTCCCGGCTGCACCTGGATCTGACCGCGGTCCGGTTCGCCGGCCGGCACACCGATTCGGCGCTGGTGGCCAAGGGATGGGCCGCCGATCGCAGTTTCGGCCGGCAGGTCAAAACCCTGCAAGCAACCACGACAACCGGAGTATCGCTGTACTTCCGGCCGCACAAAGGCTCCGCCAACGAACTGCCCGCGTTCACCGCGGCCCTGGACGCACTGCGCGCCTGTCTGCCAGCCGGGCTGGTCGCGGTCGCCGACTCCGGCCTGGGCTACCTGACCACCCTGTGCGCGCTCGATACTGCGGCAACCCGGTTCGTGGTCCCGTTACGCGCCGACACCGGCTGGGCCCAGCGCTTCCGCGCCGACGCAGGCACCCTCGATGCCCTGGCCGAGCTCGATTACCGCTCCCAGCGCGAACAACACCTTCCCCCGGACCGTCGAACCGTCTACAAGGGACTACTACGGCCGTTCACAGTCACCGACCGCCAGACCGGGCAGCACCGGCTGCGCGTGGCCTACATCCACTCCAGCGAAGAAGCCGCCTCCGTTACCGAGGCACGCGAACGCACCCTGACCCACGCCGAAACCGCGCTGACCAGGATCCGCAACGGGCTCGGTGGCCGCTACTACAAGACGAAGACGCAGGTCGACACCCGTGTTGCGAAGATCATCGGACCGCACATCGCCGACCTGATCACCGTCACCACCGGACCCGCCCGTCACGGCAAACCCAGCATCCACTGGCAGCGCAACCACGACGCCATCACCGCCGCCGCCCAACTGGACGGGCTCTACGCCCTGGCCACCAACCTGCCCGACCCACCCAACCGTGAACTGACTGCACTGGACGTGCTCACCGTCTACAAAGACCAGTGGATCGTGGAACAACGCCACCGCGACCTCAAGCAAACACTCAAAGTCCGCCCCATCTTCCTGCACAACGACGACCGGATCGAAGCCCTCATCGCGATCATCGGGATCGCGCTGCTCATCTACGGGCTCATCGAAGCCGAACTCCGCCACGCCCTCGGCCCCGACACCCCACTACCCGGCCTGCTGCCCGAACACCGAGCCGCGATCCCCACCAGCCGAGCCGTCCTCACCGCCTTCCACGGCCTGCACCTGACCTACACCCCCACCGGCCCACACCTCGACCGCCTCACCCCTCCCCAACGCGCCATCCTCGCTCACCTCGACATCCCCCTGCCCTGGCCCGAAAAGACCAACTAACCCTTCGAACCTGACAGGCGCAGCCGCCCAACAGTGCGGAAAACGGGGCTAGGTCGTTAAGCAGCCGGCTCCTCAAGTCGCTCGACTGGCACTTGCCGGACGCATCCACTCGGTGTCACGAAGACGAAGTACCCAGGCACAGGCTGAGTGGTCAACCAACCGTTGGTACGCATACGCATCAGACGATGTCGCTTGCACAGCAGTCCGCAGTCGCGAGCGCAGGTCGAGGGGTCGGACTTGCACCGGGATACATGGACGACGTCGCACTTCCGGGCAGGGACAGCGCACCCCGGCTGGCGGCAAGTCCTGTCTCGTACCCGGATGACGTCACCGAAGCCAGTAGCGGGATGGCTGTCTCGGTCGACCTCCAGCAGATGGCCGAATTCGTCTGTCACGAGCCGGCGGAACGTGGCGTTCCCAGCCAACTCACGACACTGCTCGGCTGTGATCGGGCCGTACTCGGACAGTTCACCAGGATGCCTGTTCAAGCCGATCAACGTTGTCAGGGGAACGGTGACGTTCACATTGACGCGGACACGTTCCATGTCCTTGCCCAGAACCAGGTCTCGCAGTACGTCAGCCCTGCGCTGAGCCAAAGTCCTTGTGTCATCGGCGGTCTTTGCCAGATGAGCGAGATTGTCCAGCATGTTATAGGTCGCCTGCGTCTCATGCGCCGGGAACTTCGCGACGAGCTTCATGGAGCCGTCCTCTGCCTTGCGGGTCACGACATCGCGGTCCTCCAGTACCTGCTTTCGTTTTCGTTCAGCGGCTTCAGGGTCGACCTTCATCGCTTGGCGGCGTAGTGCACGCCGGTACTCCTTGCAGCTCGTGTGACGGCCGTGGCGCAGCACAGCTTGCTCAACCTTAGAGGCATCCTCGTTGCACAGTGGCTTTGTCACCTGCACGGTGGCTTTTGCCCGCGGCATGTCGATAATGCCTTCCTCCAAGGCAGTGACGGTTGCGGGCAGGCGGCGGACCATTTCTTCGGCTTCGATGAGCCGGTTTGTCGCAGCAGCAATGGAAAGACTGAGCACTGCGGCGATCTCTTCGTACGCGCCATCGGCCAGTTTGATACCGGCCCGGCCTGGCGGCCGGTACTCGGCGAACGTCGACAGAGCTCTGATTTGGACAGCGCTCCAGTAGGACTGCATCCGTTCTGCCAGGACGATCATCTTGAGGACTTGGGGTTCGGTGAGGTTGTTGGTCATGGGTTCGACCGTAGCCATTCGGAGTGGGTTTGTGGGGTTTTGGGCGGGACTTGTCCGTGCGAATGGGCCGTCCGCACGGAGTTGCCTGCTCAGCACCGAGAAAAATCACCCCGTCCATAGTCGTGGACGAGGTGATCTCCTGACCGATCACCGGCTGGGGGACGGCAATCGGGGCCTGGGTTCAGTTTCCGCCCTCGACCTCGTCTGCGGCTGGAACATCGATCTTGACTGGCTCGTCGTACGCGAAGAAGTCTGCGATGATCGTCCCGTCTCCGGAGATCCCCACCTGGAAGCGAGCAAGCCTGTTCTTGGCGTCAGTCCACAGCTTCACCGACCCCGGCTCGCCCGCGCCGAGCGGAGATTTGGCCGGATCGACAGTGACGATGTAACGAGTCGTTGGTACGCCACGAACTGTGTCAGATCCGTCCGGTGTCACTGTCGCGACTTCCTTGATCTCGTCAATGAACGACATCGGATCCCGCCCCGGTGACCGGCCGCCGCCAGCAGCTCCTCCGTCGCCGCCCAACTGGCCAAGCGACTGCTCAAGCTCCCCGATGTCCATCTTCTTCCAGGCGGATGGCGGAGCTCCGTCGGCGACAGTTCGCACATAGATGGTGGTGCCATCGGAGATGATGGCCAGTTTCATCTTCGGCCCGCCCATGTCCATAACAGACTCGATGGTGGAGCGGTTGTTCTTGAAGTCCATCGCTCCGGTGCTCGTCCAGAAACCGACACCAGTGTCGCCGCCCGCTTTGGCCTCGGCCTTCCATTCGAACTTGCACGAAGTGGACTCACGAGTAGTCTTTGCGGCGTTGGATATCAGAGCTTTGGGATCCGCACTGGGCTGACTGTCGGGTTTGGCAGGTGGTTGTGCATCTGCACCTGCCGAGCCGTTGCCCGGCTGTGGGCTGCCTGAGACCGCAGCCTGCTGGCAGCCCGCGAGAGCCAGCACGGATACGGCGACTACTGTCAGTACACCGAGTCGAGTACGCATCTGGCCCTTGGCCCCCTGGTTGCTTCTACCCTGATCTGGCATCAGCAACTCTGGATCAACGAAATACCCGAGCGGCAGGGGCTGTGGCAGGGAAAGGACGGGAAACTGTCCGGACGAGATTGGGACCTCGATCCCAGGACAAATCGGCCGGCAGGACGGACCATTACCGAGTGCCGCACTCCGCTCATCGGTTGACGACCTGGCTGACCTGGGTTTTGCTCACGGTCGCTGTCTCCGTGGCGACCGTTTCCGTCGTGCTGACCGCGGTCAACGGCAGGCACTGGTGGTATGCCCTTGCGAATGTGGCGATGAGCGCAGCGCTGGCCGTGTGCGGTGCCCTGTTGGCCACTCGGCGGTCCCGTAATCCCATCGGGTGGCTGCTGCTCGTTGGTGGGCTGGCCCACGCAGTCACAGCAGTGGCGCTTCCGTTGAACTACGCGCCTGGCCTGCACGCTTGGGTGCTGTCACTTGCCTTGCTGCTTCCACTGGCACTGTTGCTGTTCCCCACGGGTCGATTGCCCGGGCCGTCGTGGCAGATGCTCGTGTGGGCCCTGTTGGTAGCAACCCCCATGGTCGTCATCGACTGGATGCCAGCCCGGGTAGTGGAGTCTGTCCTGGCGGCGGCTGTACTCGCTTCCCTTGTTGTGCGGTATCTGCGTGGCGACGAGGTACTGAGGCGGCAACTGTTGTGGCCCGTGCTCGCGTTGATCGGCAATGCTCTGGCCTTCTTGCCGTGGCTCATGCGGCTCGGACCGATTCCCCTGTTGATCACGCCGGTTCTCGTACCGGCCGCGATCACCATCGCCTTGCTGCGTTATCGGCTGCTCGACATCAGGCTCGTGGTGTCGCGAGCATTGTTGTACCTGCTGCTGACCGTTGGTGTGATCGCGCTGTACTCCGGAGTTGTTCTCGTAATCGGCCGGGCATTGAACCTCGAGACGCACCTTGGTGTGGCCGCTCTGTCAGCGGTTGCAGTGGCTGTCCTTTTCAACCCGGTCAGGACTCGACTGCAACGAGTTCTTGATCGCACGCTCTATGGACATCGGCGCGACCCGGTCCGCGCATTGAGCCACCTCAGTGCGCGACTCGACGCTGAGATGGGCTCGTTGGACGATCTGCTGACGGCGGTCAGGGATGCGCTGCAACTCCCCTACGTCGCGTTCAGGCTCAGAGGGCGGGAGGTCGCCGCCTCCGGCTCAGCCGCAGGGGTTCTGGAGATCATTCCCCTGGCTGCATCCGGTACGGCGAGCGGCGAAATGGTCATCGGCGTGCGCCCTGGCCAGAGCCGGCTTGGCAGCCAGGATGTACACGTGTTGTCGGTGCTCGCGATCCCGCTTGGCGTGGCGCTCCGTGCGACGATGCTGTCCGAGGAGTTGCAACAGTCGAGGGAGCGGATTGTCGCCGCACGAGAGGAGGAACGGCGGCGGTTGCGGCGCGACCTGCACGACGGGCTGGGACCGACATTGAGCGGAGTCGCCTATGCCACTGACGCCGTGCGAAACCTTGCGCGTTCGGACCCCGACACGGCGGTGGACCTTCTGATGCGCCTGCGCGGCGATATCGGTGACGCGATCGTCGAGATCCGAAGGCTGGTCGAAGGCCTGCGGCCGCCAGCTTTGGACGAGCTGGGCCTGGTCGGCGCGCTGCATAGGGAAGCCGAGCGATTGTCCTACCAGGATGGTGGACGTCCTTTGACCGTGAGCGTGGACGCTCCCCCGGACATGCCGGAATTGCCTGCGGCGATAGAGGTTGCGGCGTACCGGATCAGCGCAGAAGCGTTGAACAACGCGGCGAAGCATTCTGGCGCTGAGAATGTCCGCGTGCGCATCACAGTGGGCGACGAGCTGCACATCCAGGTCCGTGACAATGGCACGCCCGGCCCTGACGGTTGGCTTCCTGGCGTTGGGCTGGCATCGATGTCCGAGCGTGCCGCCGAGGTCGGGGGCCGCTGCGAGGCGCGGCCAGGGCCGGACGGCGGAAACGTCGAAGCCGTGCTACCGCTTAAGCCCTGGTGACATGACCCGGTAATGCGTGGTCAGCCTGCGTTCGTCATCCAAGATGTGGAAGGCGATGGCGGGCGGCACCTCCAGATCGACGATCTTGTCGGACTCCCATGGCAGTATCAGCGTGGACACGACACCTGGCGCGACAAGCAGTGGGCGGTCTGCGAAGGTGCTCGCCGCGGCAGTGTGCGCGTGCCCGCACAGCACAGCGACGACATTGGAATACCGCGTGATCAGAGCAGCGAGCCGGTCCTCGCCGTGTTGCTTGATGTTGTCGATGTACGGCTGGTACAGCAGCACAGGAGGGTGGTGGAAGCACACGAAAACAGGCGCGTCCCCGGCCTCGATGAGTACAGATTCCAGCCATGTCAACGTTCCATCGGCAAGGAATCCCTCTGACCGCCCTGGAATGCTCGAATCGCACATGGCGAACACCGCGCCGCCGACGTGGTGCACTCGGTTGATGGGCTCGTTGCTGGCCTCTTCACCCAGCAACACCTCCCGGTATGGCCCACGGGCATCGTGGTTACCCGGGCAGTGCAGCAGCGTGTGAGGTCCTGCGAACAGTTTCGCGACCTGTTCATATTCCTCATGCAGCCCGTGGTCGGCGAGATCGCCGCTGACGATGACCGCATCGATGGTCCCGGTCAGGTCATTGAGATAGTTCAGGACGCTGGTCGCGCGCTCGATGCTTCGCTCGTCGTTGTCGATGTGGATGTCGCTCAAGTGCGCCAGAACGATCATCATGCTCCCCTCCCCAGTCGGTCTACCAGGACAACCGTATTGGGACAAGCTTGCTCGCGCTACCACCGTTGTGCCGGGCGGTTGGACTTCGAGGGAGCCACTGACGTCTACCGAACTGGTTGAGGCACCTCGACGAACTGGTCTGTGTGGGTCTGCCGCTGTCCCCAAAGCACGAACAGAACACCCACCAGCACTGACGCACCCAGCGGAATCAGTTGGCTGAGCGTGTATGACAGCCGTTGGCCGGCGAAGGCCGATGGCAGTGAGTCGTCAGGATTGCCGTCTGTGTCGAACCATCCAACGCCGAGCCCAGGCCAGATCAGGGTCGCGACGGTGAACGCCACCAGCAGGGTAGGTAGCAGCGTAACGACCCACGCGGTGCCCCATCCTCCAGGAATCCGGAACGGCCGCGGCACGTCAGGCATCTTCTTGCGCAGCACCAGCAATGACGGGAACGTGACGACGTAGGTCATGAAGGTCATCGAGATCGTCAGACCGAGCCCGGCTGCGAAATACTTCTCGGCTGATCCGCTCGTGAGGCTCAACGCGAGCGCCATCGTGATCGAAGCGAGGATCCCGGACAGCACGTTCACACGGATTGGTGTGCCTCGTTTCGCCGAGATCTCTCCCAACCAGCGTGGTCCGGCACCGTCCGCAGGCAACCGCTTGTGCGCGGTGAGCACCGATAGCCCAGCTGACGCCACTGGTGAGCAGACCGATGATCAACCCGGCCGCGCAGATGGTGCCGAAGACCTGGCCCGCGCCGGTGAGAGTGACGTTGCCCGCCGCGTCGACGGAGCCGCCGTAGACGGTCAGGACTGTTTTGCACGCGTCTATGAAGCCGGCCAGGCTCCCGATCCGGTCCGCCGGGACGACCAGCAGGATCCCCAGGATTGGGCCACCGTAGAGCAGAAAGGACGCGATACCGGATCGCAGGATCGCGAACGGGACGGTGCGTTGCGGGTCTCGCATCTCCTCCGTTGCCGTGGAGGGCAGTTCGAAGCCGACGAAGTTGTAGATCACGAACGGCACCAACGCGATGAATCCGACGTAGGTCGGGGTGAAACTGCCTGGCGACAGCGGCTGGACACCGTGCTGGAACCCGTAGACGACCACCGACACGGTGAAGAAGCCCAAAAGCACGATACGGGCGATCGCGCCGGCCGTCGGCACCCATTTGCCGATCCGAATCGAGGTGGCCACAGCGAGCACGCCGAGCCAGATGAAGACCAGACCGGCGATGTACGTGCCGGTTTCGCCTAGATCCACGAAGAATGTCTCGAACGTGGTGAGTGCGATGACAGTCAGGCTGCCACCGACCCACACAGGGTTGGTCAGCCAGTAGAGCACCTGATTGACACCGGCGATCCGACGGCCGAACGCGAGTTTGGTCCACACGTACGGTCCGCCCTCGACCGGAAACGCGGTGCCCAGTTCAGCTACCAGCAGTCCGTAGGGAAAGAAGAAGACGATGGCCAGGATGACCATCCACGTCAGGCCTTCCGGGCCTTTGGCCGCGACACTTCCGATGGTGTCGAGGCCGACCAGGGTGCACAGCAGGAAGAACACGACGTCCACCCGGCGCAAGGACTGCCGTAACCGCGAACGCTGCTTGTCCCAGCCGGCGCCGAGTGCGTCCGCCATGACGACCTCCATAACTGGTTCGTCAGTCAGTTATTTCGCATACGGTGACCAGGGTCACCCAATTGTGTCAAGGCTTGTCAGCAAAGTGCCTGCTTGACACTGGCAAGCGGCCAGGGATACTGACTGAGTGATCAATCAAGTTAAGTCGCCTTATCTTCAGGTGACATGGCACGATCCGGTCACCGGGCGACCGGGCTTCCTGGTCATCGACAGGCTCGTGCGCGGCGTGTGCAGCGGAGGCCTGCGGATGCGCGCCGGTTGCACGCTCGCTGAAGTCGCCGGCCTCGCTGCCGGTATGACAGCGAAAGAGGCGCTCAACTACCACCCGGATGGGCGCTACATTCCGCTGGGTGGCGCGAAAGGCGGCATCGACTTCGATCCTCGCGACCCGGGCGCCAAGGATGTCCTGCGCCGGTACCTGATCGCGGTTCGCCCCTACATCGAGCGGTTCTGGACGATGGGCGAGGACCTCGGGCTGCACCAGGACACCATCGACGAGGTGCTGGCGGAGCTGGGCATGCAGTCGTCGATCCAGGCGGTCTATCCGCTGCTCGACGATGAAACCAAGGCGCGCCAACGGCTCGCGGACGCGTTCGCGATCTCGGTGGACGGGATCGGGCTGGACGAACTGGTCGGTGGCTGCGGTGTCGCGGAGGCCGCGTTGGTCGGCATCGAACGGCTTGATCTCGAGCAACCGCGTGCGTTCGTCCAGGGTTTCGGCTCGATGGGTGGCGCCACCGCGAGGTTCCTCGCGAGAGCCGGTGTTCCCGTGGTCGGTATCGCGGACGCGGCCGGCGTCGTGGCCAACTCGGGCGGCCTGGATGTTGAGCGGCTGCTGCTCACTCGCGACGAGTTCGGGACGATTGCGCGTGAGCAGTTGCGTGACAGTGATCGTGAGCTGCCGCGGTCCGCATGGCTCGATATTGAGGCCTCGGTTCTGATTCCGGCAGCTGTCTCGTACGCGATCGACAACGCCGACGCAGTACACGCGAAACTGATCGTCGAGGCCGCGAACTTGCCAGTGACGGTCGAGGCCGAGGCAGGTTTGACCGA
This sequence comes from Kibdelosporangium banguiense, assembly GCF_017876405.1. Classification (GTDB taxonomy): domain Bacteria; phylum Actinomycetota; class Actinomycetes; order Mycobacteriales; family Pseudonocardiaceae; genus Kibdelosporangium; species Kibdelosporangium banguiense. Next base: position 503,911 of record NZ_JAGINW010000001.1, read on the forward strand.
CCGCGGCGTGCTTGTCGTCCCGGACGTGGTGGCCAATTCGGCGACCAATTCATGGTGGTGGTGGACGTTGTTCGGCGACATCGACGCCAACGCCGACGCGGCGTTCGGCAAGATCCGGGACACCATGCGCCGACTTGTTGCCAGCGTTCTTGATCGGGCTTCAGCAGACAAAACCACCCCGCGAGCCGCGGCGGCCACACTCGCAGCGGACGCGTCCGAGTTGATCTCGCGGCGATTCGGGCCTGCGGCGGCAAGTACGGTGTGAGCCATGCCCCGCCCCAGCGTCGAAGCCGAACGCAAGGACCAGATCCTGCGAGCGACCTGCCAGGTCATCGCCGAACAAGGCTACGTCAACCTACGTGTGTCCGATGTGGCCAAACAGGCGGGAGTCAGCGGCGGCACCGTCCACTATTACTTCGACAGCAAACGCGACCTCGTACACGCCGCTTTCGAGTACAACTTTGCGCGCTCGCTGGAGCGCCGCAGGTGGATCCTTGATTCTCCGGACGATCCCGTCTCCAGGCTGCGGTTCGTGATCGATTCCTATCTGCCGCTGGATGAGGAAACCATTGAGGCGTGGCGAGTCTGGGCGGCGTTGTGGGCCGAAGGGCTGCGGGAGCCGAACCTGCAAGAGCTCAACGAGCGGATGTACGGCGCCTGGCGCCGTCTGGTCGCCGGCATCATCCGGGACGGCCAGGACGGCGGTCAGATTCGCGGCGGCGACCCGGTGCAGTTCGCCAACATGCTGGTCGCGATGATCGACGGAATGGCTTTCCAGGTGCTGCTCGGGTCACAGAACATGACCGTCCAGCGCATGAAGGCCACGTGCCTGGCTTACGTGGAGGACCTCCGTCAGGGCTCGACGACGTGAATCAGCGTCGGCCGGTCGGCTTCGAACGCCTCCCTCAGCGCGCCCGCAAGGTCATCCGGTTCAGTGATGCCATGGCACCCGAAGGAACGCGCGAGAGCCGCGAAATCAGGTGACGGCAGGTCGACGGCGATCGGGTTGTCGCCGCGCGCCTGCATCTCTCGTTTGATCTCGCCGTATCCACCGTTGTCGACGACGATGACCGGGAGCGGCATACGCAGCGCCGCCGCTGTCGCAAGCTCGGGTGCGGTGAACATGAAGCCGCCATGGCCGTGCAGCGCGGCCACTCTGGCGAACTGGCGGCCGAGTTTCGCACCGATGGCCGCGGGCAGGCCGAGACCCGTTGGATACAGAAACGGGCCGGGCACATATCGCGGCACCGTAGTAGCAGGCCATCGCACTGTCACCGGCCAGGATTCCGTCCCGGCAGAGCACGTCGGTCAACGCGCCCACGATGGACAACCACGCACCGCCTCCACCTCAGCTTCGGTGGCGATCCTGGCGCGCCACTTGTAGGCGCGTTCCGGGTCAGAGCGGGACTCCACCAACGGCAGCAAGGCGGCGAGTGTTTGTGCGGCGTCGCCGACCAGCGTTATGTCCGGCAGCGCGTTGGTCACGATCTGGACGGGGTCGATGTCGATCCGGATCAGCTCACCGTTGAAAGTGAGCGGGCCGTTCCATAGATCGGACGGCGCCAATTCAGTGCCGACGGCCAGCACCACGTCGCAATCGGCCACGAACTCGGCCGTGGAAGGGGGATGAAGTCCGGCTCCGAGGCTGTAAGCGTGGTCTTCCGGCAGGATGCCTTTACCGTTAGCAGTCGAGACAACCGGCGCCGCCAGACGGGTCGCGAGTTGGGCCACCTCGGCAGCGGCGGCGCCTGCACCGCCGCCAACAATGATCCCTGGCCTGTGCGCGGATCGCAGAGCTACCGCCGCGACGACTGGGTCCGCCGTCGTCCGGTGATCGCGACTGGGTCGATGATTCTGATGTCCGCCACCGCGTCGAGCAGGTCGAACGGAATCTCCAGGTGGCGAGGGCGTCGGCGACCGGACGTCATCTCGGCAAACGCTTGCGCAACAGCCAAAGAGATCTCGCCGACACTCAGAACCCGGTGGCTCCCTGCGGTGACCGTCTCCATCGCGCCGGTCTGGTCTCGTACTTCGTGCAACATCCCGGGCCCGCGGCCGGGGTGGTCGGCGGGTGGGCCCGGCGAGATCAACAGTATGGGCACAGAATCCGAGTAGGCCTGTGCAGCGGCCGTCGCCGCGTTCAGGATCCCGGGCCCACTGGTGATGATGCAGACACCTGGCTTGCCTGTGGCACGGGCATATCCGTCGGCAGCGAATCCAGCGCCTTGTTCGTGTCGAGGTGAGATGTGCTGGATGCCCAGGTGTGCGTAGATCCCGAGGTTGTGGGTTCCGGAAATGCCGAACACTACTTCCACCTCGTGGGCCGCGAGGGATTCCACCAGCGCGGCGCCGCCAGTCATCCTGGGCACTACGAGACCTCTACGACAAGCGCGTCCACGGCAAGAGGACCGTCCACAGTGACGCGCACCGGATTAAGCTCGACTTCGGCGATATCCGGACGTGCTGTGATCAGCTCGGAGACCGCGGCGATCAAATCGGCCAGGCCCCGTTTGTCCACTGCGGACCGGCCACGCCATCCGTCGAGCAGGGGTGCGCAGCGCAGCCGATGGAGCATTTCCAGAGCCTGTTGTGAGTCGACTGGCGCAAGTTCGACTGTCGTGTCGCGACGGAGTTCTACCTCGATGCCCCCGGCGCCGACCATGACCACTGGTCCGAAGGACGGGTCTCGGCGAGCGCCTACGATCATTTCGACCACGTGCGGCCGGGTGTCCATCTCTTCGACGACGTATCGGCCTGGCCCAATCCGCGCGACCAGGTCCGCATGGGCGGCGACGACTTCGTTCCTGTCTGTCAGCCCGAGCACCACACCGCCGGCTTCGCTCTTGTGCGACAGCCAGTCCGCCTTCAGAACGTACGGCGCGCGCAGGCTCTCCAACTGGACCACCCCGTTGACCTCGGCATACGCCGGGAACCGGACCCCAATCGCGCTGAGGAGCTCCCGGGCAGCCAGATAGCCGGAGCCCACAGTGCCCGTCAGTCGACCGACTCGGGACATGGCTCGCGGCACGGCCCGCGGTGACCGCACTCCCCCGCCGAGTGCGGTCAGCGCGGAGTCGACGTCCCGATACACCGGGATGCCCTGGTTCCGCAGTGCATCCACTGTGGAACACGACTCAGACATGCTGTGGACCACAGTAGCCGGGCCGAGTTCAGCGACCACTTCCAGCTCACGGCCCTGCAGGGTTGCCGTGTCCACGCCGTAGCTGCCGAAATACCCGGTCAGCAGCACGGTGTCGACTTCTTCGCTTGACGTGAGCATGCCTGCGACGCGGCTGTAGACCCCGAGGTCCTGTTCGCCCGCACCAGCGAGATCGACCGGGTTACGGGTGGTGGCCCCCTCCGGAAGCCACTGCGCGAGCTGCGCGGACAGTGCGTCCGAAAGTCTGGGGACCCGCAGCCCGGCAGCGATCGCGAGGTCAGCCGCGATCGCGCCCTGACCGCCGCTGTCGGCAAGAATCGCGAGCCGATCTCCCGCCGGATTTGTCCGGAGCAAAAGCTGAGCCACAGCGGCTGCCTCGGCAGGAGTGCGGACACGGATCGCGCCCGCAGCGCGGCACGCGGCATCGACGACGTCCAATGGCGCCGTCAGAGCGCCGGTGTGCGAACGCGCTGCTTCTCGGCTCGCGTCGCTTCCACCGACTGTGAGGAGGACCGTCGGTTTACCAGCCTCCCGAAGCCGTGCGACGGTACGCACCAGGACGCGACCATCGCCGAAGTCCTCGGCGTACAGCGCGACCATCCGTGTCGGCTCGTGGTCCACGAGGTCTTCCAGAACATCCCGGATCGTGACGTCCGTCTGGTTGCCGACCGACACGAACCGGGACACGCCGATGCCCTGGGCCGCCGCGAGGTTGGCGATCTCAACGCCGAGCTGTCCGCTTTGGGAGACGATTCCCAGCGAACCGGCCGTAAAGCTCCCCCACGCGAGCCGCAGTTCGGCCGCGGCGTCGTAGAGACCCAGGCAGTTGGGGCCGATCATCCGGGCACTGGCCGCCTGGACCCGCTTGCCCAGATCCTCTTCGAAACCACCAGCCGAGATGACGATCAATCCGCGAACGCCGAGTTCGAGCGCCTCGTCAACGACTACGCCGGCCGTCGATGCCGGAATCGTCAGAACAACGAGTTCTGGGACCTCTGGCAAGTCGCTGAGACGGCGATACGACGGCCGATCAAGCACAATGGAAGCCGTGGCGTTGACGAGGTACACCGCTCGGCGGTGTACGGCGGAGATGGCACCACGCGCGAGCCAGTTACCCCATTTCGCGGGGTGGTCACTGGCGCCGACGACTGCCACGGATGCGGGGTCACGGAAGACCGCTAGGGTCATGGCCGGGCCAGCCGACGGGAGATGACCAGCCGTTGGATGTCGGAGGTGCCCTCTTCGATCTCCTCCAGTTTGGCGTCGCGCATCCATTTCTCGGCGAGGAACTCCTGGGAGTACCCCCAGCCGCCGAGTGTCTGGACGGCGGCCCAGGTGCACCACATCGCGTTCTCCGAGCTGACGAGCTTGGCCATCGCGGCTTCCGGGGTGACGTCCTCGCCCGCGTCGAAAAGCTGGGCTGCGCGCGTTGTCAACAGCCGTGAAATATCCACCTTGGTGGCCATATCGGCGAGCCGGAACGCGACCGCCTGATGCTCGATGATCGGTACGCCGAACTGCTGGCGCTGCTTCGCGTAGTCCGTAGCCAGGTCCAGCGCGGCGCGGGACAGACCGGTGGTGGCGGCACCGATGAGAATCCGGGAGGCGTCGAACGTACGCATCAGACCGTAGAAACCCTGGCCCTCCTCACCGAGCCGGTTCACCACAGGGACCTGGACGTTGTCCAGGAACACCTCGGCGTTGACGATCGCGCGTTGGCCCAGTTTTCGCATCGGCTTGCCCACTGTGAGGCCCTTGGACTCGCGATCGACGACGAATGCGGTCACCCCTTTGCTGCGCGATCCTGGATTCACCGTCGCGAAGATCACGAACGACTGCGCGTAGGGCGCGTTGGAGATCCAGGTCTTCTGTCCGTTGAGGACGTAGTGGTCCCCTCGCCGGGCCGCCGTGGTGCGCAGGGAGGCCGCGTCGGAGCCGACATCGGGCTCGGTGACTGCGAGCGCTGTCAAAGGCGGGTCGACTCCGCACAGCGGTTCCAGCCAACGTGCACGTTGCTCAGCGGAACCGAGCTCCAGGATCGGCGCGGCGTAGAAACCATTGGAGGTGATCAGATTGCCGATCCCGATGTCGCCGCGGCACAGCTCTTCCTGGACCCTGACCTGGGTCAGCAGATCCGTGACACCGCCGCCACCGGCATCCGCGGGCAGCATGAAAGCCGTCAGCCCGATTTTCGCCGCCGCACGCCACAGGTCCAGCGGGGATTCGACCTGCGCGTCGTCCACCGCACGGGCCACAGGCCTGATGTCGCGCTCTGCGAAGTCCGTTGCCAGTTCGAGGAACTGGCGCTGCTCGGCAGTCAACTGGATCGCGTCACGAACTGGGCGTGCCATGACTCCTCCGAAAATTAACTGGCCAGTCAGTTATACAACTTCGCCTGCGGTGCAACGCTTTGTCAAGAGCGGGGCAGATCCCTGTGATACTTCCACTCATGACCTTGATCGGCCGCGCTGACGGTGGCTGATCTGCTGCGCCTGTCCGGCGGTCCGGGGCTACCGCTGCTGGCCCGTTGCATCGCCCGGTCTTCGCTCAGGGCCTGGTGCCTGCGGAGTTGTCGCGCGGCCGGCTGGACCAGGCGTGGCAGTGGATCAGCTTGATGGAGCAGTCCGTGGCCGAAAGCCGGGGCGGTGACGTGCCGGCCAACCGGGAGGGCCACATCGCGTTGAGCCGTGCAACCGTGCATATGGCCGACGAAGAGCCGACACAAGCCATCGAATGGGCGAGCAAAGCGGCTCTGGCGTTCGGCGGGATCGACCATGTCCTGCAGGAGGTCGAATGCCGGGAGGTCCACGGCGGGAGCCACCCTTCCGCACCTGACCGTTCGTGAGACAGAGGTCGCCCAGCTGGTTGCGGACGGTCTGACCAACAAGGAGATCATGCAGCGGCTACGGCTCAGCAGACGCACCGTCGAGACACATGTCTCCAACATCCGGGCGAAACTGGATGTGACATCCAGGGCCGCGCTCGCCGCAGCGGTCATCCGTGCTGGTCAGTCGTCCTAGCCCGCTCAGGATGCCTGAGCCGCGGCGACCGTGATCTTCTTCTTGCGCATGGGCTTGGTCTCCCCGACCATCGTGGTGTCCGGGCGGACGCCCAGTTGGTCAAGCAGTTCCAGGTCGTCACGCACGCAGTAGTGCGTCGCGAGCCGGCCGTCACGGCCCTCGTAGATGTGCACCTGTTCCACGCTGACCGTGCACCGAGTTGGTGCGACGCCGAGGTACTCACCTATGTGCACGCCTGAGAACCTCAACCGCACCACGATCGTGGTGCCTTCGGCTACCAATCCCAGCACGTCCCACCGCGCTTCGCTGAACGATCGCCGCAACGCCTGGACGGAGCTTTTGAACCAGTCCGGTCCAGCCGACACACCGAGATCAGCGAAGTCGGGCGTCAGATAGTCGTCGATCTTCGAGATCTTCCCGTCGTTGAACGCCCGGCACAGCTCCAGCACAAGGCGCTTGTAATGAGCAGTCCCCGTCATTGCTTCCTCGACTCTCTCCCCAGGAGGTCCCCTACCCCGGACAATGGTGGCCCACGGCAAAGATCAGCGCTTCGTGGTAATTACGCACATCCTGTCGAGCTTCTACGTACGAAGCTCCCGAACGTAGCGACGTCGCACCTGTGGGTAGCCAAAGGGGCAACTCGCCGCGCTCCTCATGTCTTCAGCAGACGATCGAAAGTACCCACTAGACGTCTATCGACCGGTCGAGGTTCCACTTCGTTCTCTCACTTCACCTGGCCCTCCCGGAGGACCAGTTCGGCGCCGTCCCAACTGCGACGCAGCCACCGGTCGTGCGACGCGATCACGACGGCTCCCGGAGCGGACCGCAGCGCCTCCTCCAGCTCCTCGACGAGACTGAGCGACAGGTGGTTGGTGGGCTCGTCGAGCAACAGCACGTCCGGTGGGTTGCCGATCAGCATGGCCAAAGCCAGCCTGCGCCGCTGCCCGACCGACAGGTGGCTCACTGGGCGGTCCAGGTCATGCGGCGCGACCAGTCCCAGGTCGGACAGCGGGACCGAACCGGAGTAAAGCTGCCGCGCGGTCTTGGTCGGTTCGGCGAAGACGACGTCCTGTTCCAGCAAACCGATCCGGACGCCGTGCGCCTGGCGCACCTCGCCGTCGTCGGGTGCGAGCCGACCGGCGAGCACCTGCAACAGGGTCGACTTCCCGGCGCCGTTCGAGCCAGTGATCATGAGCCGATCCCCCATCTCGACGTCGAGATTCCCGATGTCGAGACGGCTGTCGACCCGGATGTGGCGCAACGAGAGAGCCAGCTTGTCGGTCGACGGAGCCGTCGTCAGGTCCGCCGAGAACCGTAAGGGCTTCGGTGGCTTGCGGACCTGTGTACGGGTCAGCTCATCGAGCCGGTGTTGCGCGTTGCGGACGCGCCGGGAGATCTGTTTCTGAACGCGACCACCGAAGAAGTCGTAGCTCATCTTGTCGTTGTCGCGTGGTGCACGGTTATGCGCGACACCGCGCGCCGTGACGGCCACCGCGTGCTTGAGCTGTTTGAGCTCGCTCTGCTCGGTCTCGTACTGCTGCTCCCACCGCGCGCGTTCCGCGCGCTTCGCGTCGAGATAGTCCTTGTAGGCGCCGCCGTACAGCGTGGTCCCGTCGCGTGTCGGATCCAGGTCGATGATGGCCGTGCAGACAGCGTCGAGGAAGACCCGGTCATGGGACGCCACGACGACCACCCCGGGCAGCCGATTGAGCCGGCTCTCCAGGAAGACCATGGCGTCGTCATCCAGGTGGTTCGTCGGCTCATCCAGCAGCAACGCCTGCGGTTGCCTGATCAGCAACGCGGCCAGGCCGAGCCGGGACCGTTGACCACCCGACAGCGAGCCGAGCAATCGGTCAGTGCCGATACCGGCGAGGCCGAGGCCTTCAAGCACGAGTGCCGCACGCCTGTCGGCATCCCAGATGTCGTGCGCCTGCGCCCACTCCAGAACGTCGCCGTACTCCGACAACGCTTCAGGATCGTCGAGCTGGCCACTGAGATGAGCCAGCCGTTGCTCCGCCACGCGGATCTCCGCCAACGCGTCGTCGATGACGTCCTGAACCGACTGGCCCAGACCGTAAGGCGACTCCTGCGTCAGGAATCCGTAGTCCGGCGGTCGGATGATCTCGCCGTTGTCGGGTTCCTCGGCTCCCGCGAGGAGCCGGAGCAACGTGGACTTGCCCGCACCGTTCTCGCCAACCAGGCCCAGGCGCTGGCCGGGAGACGCGGTCAGGGACACGCCGTCGAGCACGCGCCGGTCTTCGTAGACCTTGCCGAGATCGCGGGCAAGCAGATAGGGGGATTTAGACATCGCACACCGCCGTGAAAGCTCATGGGTGGACATCCGCCGGGCGAGCAGCCTCGGGCGCGGACGGGTGGCGATGTCAGATCTTCATGGTGATTACAACGCTAACAACATCCGCAAACGAATATTGGACCTCCGCGAATGCTGACGTAGATTGCGTACAGTTCCGCAGATACGGAGGTTTGCCGTGAAGAGACTGGTGGCGCTGCTCGTGGCGTCGATCGCACTGGCCGGGTGTGGCAGCACTGGTCAACAGCAGCCCGCAGCCACTGGTCCGGCCACCTCGGGCCAGAACGTCACCGGCGAGATCACGGTGTTCGCCGCGGCGTCGTTGACCGAGACGTTCACCCAGCTCGGCAAAGACTTCGAGGCCGCCAACCCGGGCGCGAAGGTCAAGTTCAACTTCGGCGGCAGCTCGGCACTGGCTCAGCAGATCAACCAGGGCGCGCCCGCAGACGTGTTCGCGTCGGCCAGCCCGACGAACATGAAGCAGGTCACGGAGACCGGTGCGGTCACGTTCGTGCGCAACAAACTGCAGATCGCGGTAGGCAAGGGCAACCCGCTGAAGATCGCAACGCTGGCCGATGTGATCAAGCCGGAGGTGAAGCTGGCGCTCTGCGCGGAGCAGGTCCCGTGTGGCGCGGCGGCGAAGAAGGCGTTCGAGGCGGCCAAGCTGACGCCCAAGCCGGTCACGCTGGAGCAGGACGTCAAGGCGACGCTGACGAAGGTCAAGCTCGGCGAGGTCGACGCCGCGCTGGTTTACCGGACAGACGTCGCCGCCGCGGCCAAGGATGTGGACGGCGTGGACTTCCCGGAGGCCGCGCAGGCGATCAACGACTACCCGATCGTGACGCTGCCCAAGGCGCCGAACTCCGCCGGTGGCAAGGCGTTCATGGACTTCGTGCTGTCCGACAAGGGCCGTCAGGTGCTGGCCAAGGCAGGGTTCGACGCCCCGTGACGCGGCCAGCGCCCACACTTGCACCATGACGACTGCTCGGCGGGTGGTACGGACTCGGATACCGCCGGTATTGGTGATTCCGGCGCTGGTCGGCCTGGCGTTCCTGGTGCTTCCGTTGATCGGGTTGGTGATCAGGTCGCCGTGGTCGACATTGATCGACCAGCTGAGCACGGCCGAGGTCGGCGACGCCCTCCGGTTGTCCCTTGTCTGCGCCACATCCGCGACGGTGATCTGCCTGGTGCTGGGCGTGCCGCTGGCGTGGCTCCTCGCACGGACCACCTTTCCGGGCAGACGGATCGCGCGAGCGTTCGTCACCGTGCCGTTGGTGCTGCCGCCGGTGGTCGGTGGCGTCGCGCTGCTGCTGGTTTTCGGGCGGCGCGGCGTGGTCGGCCAGTATCTGGATTCGTGGTTCGGCGTCTCGTTGCCGTTCACCACCGCAGGGGTCGTTGTCGCCGAGGCGTTCGTCGCGATGCCGTTCCTCGTCATCGCCGTTGAGGGTGCGCTGCGAGGTGCGGACCCGCGGTTTGAGGAAGCGGCGGCGACTCTCGGCGCTTCGCGTTGGATGGCTTTCCGACGGGTCACGCTGCCGACCGTTGCTCCCGGCATCGCAGCAGGCGCCGTGCTGTGCTGGGCGCGTGCGCTCGGTGAGTTCGGCGCGACGATCACATTTGCCGGCAATTATCCGGGGACCACGCAGACGATGCCGCTCGCGGTGTACCTGGCTCTCGAAAGGGACCCGGACAGTGCGGCCGTGCTGAGCCTGGTGCTGCTGGCGGTGTCGATCGTGATCCTGGTCAGTTTGCGGGACCGCTGGATCGGACCGCGCGCATGACACTGCACGCGGACCTTTCGGTTCAGATCGGATCGTTCGCTCTGAACGCCGGCTTCGATGTGGAGCCAGGAACCACGCTCGCGTTGCTTGGCCCGAACGGCGCTGGTAAGAGCACCGCCTTGCGCGCGCTTGCTGGCCTGCGTCCGATGAGCGGCGGCGCCATCACCTTGAACGGGCGCATGCTGGACGAGCCCGGTCAAGATCTGTTCGTGCCGCCTGAGCGTCGATCGGTCGGGGTGGTGTTCCAGGACTACCTCCTGTTCGGCCATCTGTCCGCTGTGGACAACGTGGCTTTTGGACTGCGGGCCCGGGGGCAGCGCAAGCGGGACGCGCAAGTCGAGGCCGCTGCTTGGCTCGATCGCGTGGGTCTGGCTCCACAGGCGCGCCACAAGCCCCGGCAGTTGTCGGGCGGCCAGGCTCAACGGGTGGCTCTCGCACGTGCCCTGGCCATCCGGCCGGACCTGTTGTTGCTCGACGAGCCCCTCGCGGCCCTGGACGCGGCAACACGAATCCAGATACGGGCACAGTTGCGTAAGCACCTTGACGACTACGAAGGGGCGACCGTGCTCGTAACGCACGACCCGCTCGACGCCATGGTGCTCGCGGACCGTCTGCTCGTCGTCGAGAACGGCTCCGTGGTGCAGGAAGGCACGCCTGTCGAGATCGCTCGCCGACCGCGTACTGACTACATCGCGGCGCTCGTCGGACTGAATCTGTATCGCGGTGTCGCTGACGGAGCGACCGTCAAGCTCGACGAAGGTGGCGTGATCACGACCGCGCACGCGACGACAGGCGCGGTGTTCGTCGCGTTTCCTCCGACCGCGGTGAGCCTGCACCGCACGAGGTCTGAGGGCAGCCCTCGGAATACATGGCTCGCTGAAGTGACCGGCATCGAGCAGCACGCCGACACCATGCGTGTACGGCTGACGGGCACTCCCGACTTGCTCGCGGACGTCACGACGGCGGCCGTCGCCGAACTCTTGTTGTCGCCCGGCCAGCAGGTGTGGGTCTCTGTCAAGGCCACCGAGACCCACACTTACCCAAGCTGAACCCGCAGGTCAGCGCCTGTGGCTCAACTGGTGCGCCGTCAGAGGTCACCCAGCAGGGCCATCGGCCGCTCGACACAGTCCGCCACGAACCGCAGGAAGCCACCGGCGGCCTCGCCGTCGCAGACCCGGTGGTCGAAAGCGAGCGTCAACTGGGTCACCTTGCGGACCACGAGCTGACCGTCCACAACCCACGGCCGGTCGATGATCCGGCCGATGCCGACGATCGCGGCTTCCGGGTGGTTGATGATCGCGGCCGATCCGTCGACGCCGAATACGCCGTAGTTGTTCACCGTGAACGTGCCCCCGGTCAGCTGCGCCGGTTGCAGTGAGCCGCTGCGCGCGGCTTCAGTGAGGTGGCTCAATTCTGCGGCCAGGTCCCTGGTGCTGCGGTTCTGGGCGTCCTTGACCACAGGGACGACCAAGCCACGCGAGGTCTGTGCGGCGAATCCGAGGTGCACTGCGTCCGACAGGACGATCTCGTTGCGGGCGGTGTCGACCGTCGAGTTCAACGCCGGGTACCGCGCCAGTCCGAGCACACAGAATTTGGCGACGAGCGCGAGCAGGCTCACTGGGCGAGCAGGGTCGGCCGCGTTGATCTCCTTGCGAGCCGCCAGCAGACCGGTGGCGTCGACATCGACCCAGACCGTCGCCTCCGGGATCTCACGGCGAGACCTGGTCAGCCGCTCGGCGACCATGCCGCGGACACCACGCAATGGAATCCTCGTCGCCTGGTGGCCCTCGATCGCAGCCACCACGTCCTGGCGCATCACCAGGCCGTCCGGCCCGCTGCCGGTCAGGGCGTGGAGATTCACGTCGTTCTCGCGGGCCAGCTTGCGGACCACTGGAGATACCACCGGTATCCGGGCGTTGTGGCTCCGCGCGGGAGCCGTCTTCACCGGCGGCTTGCTGGCGGGCAACGCCTGGTCCTCGGAACGAGCCTGAGGCACGACCGGGGCCAGTGGCCTGCGCCGACCCTGCCGGCGAGCCCGTTTGGTGACGCCGGACCCCACCAGATTCGGACTCGTCTCAACACCGGGCTCCGACAACCCGGCCGACGCGACCGACAAAAGCGGTGCGCCCACGTTGACCGTTGAGCCAGTCTCACCGTGCAGAGCGGTGACTACGCCGGCATACGGAACCGGCACTTCGATCGCCGCCTTCGCGGTCTCGACCTCGACGACCGGCTGGTCGATCTCCACCGCGTCGCCGACCGAGACCAGCCAGCGGACGATCTCGGCGTCGACCAGGCCCTCACCGAGATCCGGCAGGGCGAACTCCCGCACGTTCACTTCTCCTCCCACTGCAGGCGGGCGATCGCGTCCAGGATCCGGTCGGGGTGCGGCAACTGGTGCTCCTCGAGATCCTTCGGCGGGTACGGCACGTCGAAGCCACCTACCCGCAGCACAGGCGCCTCCAGCCAATGGAAGCACCGCTCGGTGACCGTCGCGACGACCTCAGCGCCGTAGCCACCGAACACTGAGGACTCATGGACGACGACGGCACGGCCCGTTTTGCGGACCGACGCGCAGACCGTCTCTTCGTCGAGGGGCGTGAGCGAGCGCAGGTCTATGACCTCCACGTCCCACCCCTCTTCTGTCGCCGCGTCCGCTGTCTCCAGTGCGGTCTGAACCGTCGAGCCGTAGGCGATCAGCGTGACGTCCTGGCCCTCCCGGCGGACCACCGCGCGGTTCATCGGGCTTGTCCTGGTGGAGAGGTCGAACTCGGCCTTGGTCCAGTAGCGGGACTTCGGCTCCATGAAGATCACTGGGTCCGGGCTCTCGATCGCCGCGCGCAGCATCGAGTACGCGTCGGCCGTCGTGCCCGGCGTGATCACGGTAAGTCCAGGTGTGTGCGTGTAGTACGCCTCAGACGAGTCGCCATGGTGCTCGACGCCGCCGATACCACCGCCGTACGGGATGCGGATGACCATCGGCAAGGCGACCTTGCCGCGAGTCCGGTTCCGCATTTTGGCCACATGCGACGTGATCTGCTCGAACGCCGGATACGCGAACGCGTCGAACTGCATCTCAACGACAGGCCGCATGCCGTACATCGCCATGCCCACGGCGGTGCCGACGATTCCCGACTCGGCTAACGGCGAGTCGAAGCACCTGTCCTCACCGAACTGCGCGGTGAGCCCTTCAGTAACGGTGAAAACGCCGCCGTACGGACCGACATCCTCGCCGAACACGACAACGTTCGGGTCGTCGGTCATCGCGTCGCGCAGGGCACGGTTCAAAGCTTGAGCCATGTTGAGCTGAGCCATCACGCCTCCCCCTGGTCCGCCGCCAGTTCGGCACGCAGAGCCGCGGCCTGGGCACGCAGGCGAGGTGTCGGAACCGCATAGACGTGCTCGAACAGTTCGTCCGGGTCGACGTGCGCGTCCTTGTTCATCTCGGCGCGTAGGTCCGCCATCATCCGGTCGGCTTCCTCGGCGTACGCGTTCTCGTCCGCAGCGAGCAGACGGTTGAAGCGCACGATGGGGTCGCTGGCGCGCCATGGGTCGGCGTCGCTGGCGTCGCGGTAACGGCTGGTGTCGTCGGAGTTGGTATGCGGGTCGAGCCGGTAGGTCAGGCCTTCCACGATGGAGGGCCCGCCGCCGGCCCGGGCCTTCGCGAGGGCCTCTGAGGTGACCGTGTACACGGCTGCGGCGTCGTTGCCGTCCACGTGGTAGCCGGACATCCCGTAGCCGATTGCCTTGTGGGCCAGTGTGGGAGCCTTCGATTGTTTGTCGAGGGGCACGCTGATGGCCCACTGGTTGTTCTGGATGAAGAACACGACAGGTGCGTTGAACACGGCGGCGAAGTTGAACGCTTCGTGCGCGTCGCCCTCGCTCGTCGCACCATCGCCCATGAAGACGAGCACTGCGACCGAGTCACCGTGCAGGCGCGCGGCGTGAGCCAGTCCAACCGCGTGTGGCGCGTTCGTAGAGAGCGGCGTGCACAACGGAGCCACGCGATGCGCGTACGGGTCCCAACCCGAGTGCCAGTTGCCACGCAACAACGTCAGCGTCTCGACTGCGGGGACACCGCGTGTGACAACAGCGACGGTGTCGCGGTAGGTCGGGAACAACCAGTCATCGGCTTCCAGCGCCAGAGTCGCGCCGACCTGGCAGGCCTCCTGGCCGACCGAGGACGGATAGACAGCCAGGCGGCCTTGTTTGGTCAACGCGGTGGCTTGCCGGTTGAACCGCCTGCCCAGGATCATCCCGCGGTGCAAGGATCGCAGCACCCGCTCGTCGGGCAGGGCACCGGTGGCCGCCCCGCTCTCGTCGACCAGCTGGATCGGTTCCCGGCTCGGCAGGGTCAGCTCGTGGCTCGCCTCGATCGACTTCATGACCGAATGGTCAGTTGGTATCGTGACAGTTGTCCACGCCGGTGACGGACCCCGAGACGAGTTGCCGGTGGGAACGCGACGGGAGGTCCGGATGTCCCATCAGATGTCCGGCCAACGGGAGACCGATGGACGGATGGCGCCCGCGCTGGACGAGGTCGACCGGCGGATCGTGGAACTGCTCCGGGCGGACGGCCGGATCTCTGTGCGCAAGCTGGCCGAGCAGGTCAATGTCTCGCGCGCCAACGCGTACGCCCGGATCGAGCGGCTGACCTCATCTGGCGTGATCACCGGGTACCACGCGACGATCGACCCGCACCGGTACGGCTACACGGTGTCGGCGTATCTGGCTGTGAAACTGCGCCAGCGCTCGTGGCGCGAGTTCACGGAGCGTCTGGCGGACATGCCTGAGGTGGAGCACGCCGCGATGGTGTCCGGCGGGTACGACGGCTTGCTGCTGGTGCGTACCACCGACAGCGACGCGCTGCGGGACGTGGTGCTGGACCGTCTGCAGGCGATGCCCGAAGTGATGGCCACACACACGATGTTCATCCTTGACGAACTACATCCCAGGCATTAGCCCGATCGAGCCAGTTGCCACTGGGACAAAGGACCCACTAAGGGGCGACTTCATGGCTATTTCCCCCATCCACACCGTACGGTCGGATTGTTGTCCCAGTCGGGGGGAGAGCAATGGACGATGGCGGCAGACCTCAGGATGTCGGCAACAAGATTTCCGGCTCCGTAGTCGGGCCGGCAGTGCAGGCAGGCAGTATCAGCGGCGGCGTGCATTTCCATCAGGAAACGGCGAACAGACTTCCGGTACCGCGGCAGTTGCTCGCACCACCAGCTCATTTCACCAGCCGGAATCACGAACTCGGCGTTCTGGATGAGATTCTCACCACCGGATCACCGGCACTGATCGTCCTCAGTGGACCAGGCGGCGTTGGAAAAACAGCGTTGGCGTTGCAGTGGGCGCACCGGATAAGCACCCGATTCCCGGACGGCCAGCTCTACGTCGATCTGGCCGGTTTCAGTGAAACGGCGCCGGTCGCTCCTGGCGACGCGCTTGGTCTTTTTCTTCGCGCGCTTGGCATAACGCCGGACAACGTGCCAGTCGGACTGGCCGAACAGGCTGCGCTGTACAGGTCGTTGACCGCGGGCCGGTCCCTACTTGTATTGCTGGACAACGCCTATTCGGCAGCCCAGGTGCGAGCGCTACTACCCGCTCCGCCAGACAGCGCGGTGATAGTCACAAGCCGTAGCCGTCTCATCGGCCTGGTCCCTCATGGTGGCCAGCTTGTCGAAGTCGGACCGTTGCCGACTCCTGACGCGGTGCAGTTGCTGGCCAGCACGGTCGGCCGGGCCAGAGTGACCCAGGAACGGGAGCGTGCCGAGCAACTCGTCGACATGTGCGGTGGCCTGCCGATCGCAGTGTGCGTGGCGGCCGCCAGGCTTGCCACGAGGCCTAGGCTCTCAGTCGGGCGCGTCGCGGCGGAACTCGCCGACGAACGTCGCCGCCTAGCCGGGTTGTCGGCGCACGGACTGTCGGTCCAAGCAGCGTTCGACGTCTCCTACAAGTCGCTGGAGGCGCCAGTGGCGACCCTCTATCGGCGGTTGGGCCTGCACCCTGGCCAGGATTTCGGGCCTGGGGTGGCTGCCGCCGTGACTCCGGACGATGAGGATCGCGCGCTGGAGAACCTGATCGAGGACAACCTCCTCGAGGAGATCCAGGAGGATCGCTATCGCTTCCATGACCTGCTGCGGTTACACGCACGTCAGCGGGCCGCAGCCGAAGACACACCGCAGGAGCGCGATGCGGCGTTGCGCGACATTCTCGAGTGGTATTTGGCGATGGCTCTCTCAGCGGACCAGGTTCTGACCCCTTATCGCCGCCGTCCCTTCCGGTACGAATTCCAGTCAGGGCGTCCGCGCCCGTCGGCTTTCGCCGACCGAGACGAAGCGTTGTCCTGGCTGGACAGCGAACGGGTCAACCTCATCGCCGCCGGGCGAACCGCGCTCGACCGGCAATGGCCGACGCTCGCCTGGCACCTGTGCGACGTGATGTGGCCCTTGCTGCTGTACCGCAAGCACTATCGGGACCGCCTCGACATCGACTTCCGGGGTGTCCAGGCCGCCAGGGCGTGGTCCAACAAATGGGCCGAAGCCGAGATGCTCAAGCGCCTCGGACGAGTGTCGACGGTGCTGGGCCGGCACGGCCAAGCCGAAGAGCAACTGCACGCCGCCGAACAGCTTTTCGACGAGCAGGACGACCGTCTCGGCGTGTCGGCCGCGCGGGAGTACCTCGCGCTGCTGTACCTGGAGATCGACCGGCTGGCCGACGCCACCAGGATCTTCGAGGACTTGCTGGTCACCCATCGCGAGCTCGGTGCCGACCGCAACGTGGGCCTCGACTTGATCAACCTGGGCCTGGTGCTGCCCAGGCAACGACGCGCCAACGAGGCGATCGAGAGATTGTCAGAAGCGCACGAGATCTTCACCAGGCTCGCGGGCACGGATCCGTTCAACGGAGCCAGGGCGATGACCGCCCTCGCCGAGGCGTATCGGCAGGCCGGCCAGCCCGACCAGGCGCGCGCCTGGGCCACCAGAGCGGCGCGCGCCATGACCGAACTTGGCTCCGACTTCGGTCAAGCCGAAGTACACGAAGTGCTTGCCGAGATCGCGGCCAGCCAGGGGGACCTGGCTACGGCAGCGGACCATCTCCGGCTCGCGTTGGAGATCTTCGATTCAGCCTTCTCCGCCCGGGCGGATCCCGTCCGGGCCCGGCTGCGCGAGCTGACCGGAGAGTGACCACAGGGCATAGATGATCTTCACCGCGCCCGTGGTCAGCTCGGCGTGCGCGGTCAGCCGGACGCCATCGCGCGTACCGATCGCGACCGGTCCACCGGCCGGACTGAATATCACCATCGCCAGACCTGGCCACTGTGCGAAGGCTGCGGCGCAGATGTCGAGCCACCCTTCGTGGCCTGCGGAAAGAACGAGAACGTCAGCAGTGGCGATCCTGTCGTGCCAGCCTTCCGCGATGACGGGCTCGCTCATCGCGCCCACCTGCTCGGCGCCAGCAACGGCTGGGCCTGTCGGTGCCTGCCGGGCTCCGCGATCCCGATCAACCGATACATCGTCCGCCGCAGAACACCATCAGCACGGCCAGGGCACGAGGTCAGCAGCCGCGCCACGTCCTCCCGCGGGACCGTCACATGGCTGTCCAACTGACCCAGCAGCGGCTGGCCCGGATCGAGCACCGGCGCGGTGTGACCGACAAGCTCATGGGGCGATCCGCCGGAGGTCACCCAGCCTGACGGACGGTCGACACATAGCACCGGGCGGCCTATAGCGGCGGCATAGACCGTGACGGAACCGTGGTCACCGATCACGTGGTCGGCCGCGATGACTGCCGGCCGCCAGTCGTCGTGCGGCTCGAACAACATCAGTCCGGCGTCGACACAGTCACTGAGCCACGCCTTGACCTGTCGGTGCCCGTGACATGCCCATACCGCCGGATGAAGCAGCGCGGCCACGCGATAACGGTCCGCTGGAAGTTCGTTCATCAGCCGCGACAGCAGTTCGCCATGCTGCCCGAACAACCCGTCCTGGCCCCAGGTCGAACTGACAACGACCAGCTCCTGTTCGGCGCCCACACCAAGAGTGGCTCGATAAGCGGGCCGTTCGCACATGCTCGCGACCAGCCTGTCGTAGGACGGATCACCGGCGACGACAGCGACCCGTAGGGCGTCCGGGCACTGCCTGCGCAGGACCTCGAGCTGGTTGTGATGCGACAGCGCCAGCGCCGAGACGACGACGCGCCCGTCCCTGGTCAGGCGCTGCGCGTCCAAGCCGTACACCGAAGGTTCGGCAACCGGCACACCCGAATCGCCAACCGGCGATACGTGCTTGCCGAACGCCGCACCATGTCCGATCACGAATGTGGGCGCGTGCAGGTCGGACAACCCGGTGTAAGCGGCGGCCAACGCCAGGTCAAAACGTTCACGCACGGCCTGATGCCATGGAATCACCACCCCACCGGACCGTTCAAGCAATTCAGCCACACCGTTGCTGAAGGCACCCTGCACATGCGTGAAGACCACCTGTATCCGACGGTCGCTCTCGATCTGCGCGACCACGTCCAGCAATGGCTGACCGCTGGTCACCGTGTGCACCACGACCAGGACAGTCCGGCAGTCACCACGAGTCACCAGCCACTCGGCGTTGATACCAACGGGTACATGTACCCATTCTTGAGAGATCATTCCCCACCCCGATCCAACGTCGAATCGCCCCCGATGAGTGGAAAGGATCCAGCCACCGGTTGCCAGCGGGCTTGCCAGCACACTTGCCACTCGGTTGGCGTAGCTTTCTAACGACTTCATCGATTTACCAGCGGCCGGTGGCGAACTGGTACAGAATCCATTGCAAAGGGCGCCGCGTCTGTCGAGGGGTGACGCAGGTGGAATTCATGATCCTGGGTCCGACCAGATTGATCGTCGAGGGCAGGCAGATCGATCTCGGCCCCGCCAAGCAACGCGGGCTGCTCGCATTGCTGTTGTACAACGTCAACAAGCCGGTGCCGGTCGAGGTGATCGGAAGCCAGCTCTGGCCCGCTCAGGCGGCACAGAAATTACGGCAATCGCTGTACTCGCCGGTCAGCCGTATTCGTAGGGCTTTCGCCGAGTCAGGTGTGTCCGCGAAGCTGATCCGAGTCGGAGATGCATACAGTTTGACGACCGATCCGGAATTGATCGACTACAACCGTTTCGTCGGCCGGATGAAAAGCGCACGGGCCGCGGCCGCGAAAGGGGATCACAGCGCGGTGGTCGACGCGCTGCAGGAGGCGGTCGACTGGTGGACCGGCGCGCCCCTCGAGGAGCTCAAGTCCGCGGATGCAGAGCAGATCAGAGAGCTGATGATCAACGTGTGGGGCTTGCTGCCCGCGTACCACCTGCTGTTCGACAGCCTCCTGGCGCTCGGACAGCACCGTGAGGTGCTGAGCCAGTTGGCGCCGCTGCTCGAAAAGCACCCCTACGACGAGGTGCTCGCCAAACAATGGATTGTGGCACTGGCCGCGACCGGTAGGCGACACGACGTGACACGCCAGTACAACCGCCTGCGCCAGCGGCTCGACGACACCGGCGAAGAGCAGTTGGACGAGTTACAGGCCGCTTACCGCCGGGTGCTCGGCAACCAGGAGATCCGTGAAACACGGGCCGAATTCGTTCCGCCACGACAGCTTCTCAGGGACACCCGGGAATTCACCGGACACGCGGACCTGATCGCCGAACTCGACGCGATGATCGACGAACCGGGATCACCGGCCGGTGTCGCGTTGACCGGGATGCCGGGCATCGGCAAGACGACCTTGGTGACACACTGGGCACACCATCGACGTGATCGATTTCCGGACGGTGAGCTCTACATCAACATGAACGGCTATGGGTCCGGCCGTCCGATCCCGCCTGACGAAGTGCTCGCCCGATTCCTACATGCTCTAGGACTCCCTGTCGATCGTATTCCAGCTGCCGGTGAGAGCCGTCGAGCGCGCTTGGGCCAACTGCTGGCAGATCGCCGAGTATTGATCGTCCTTGACAACGTCCGAAACGCGGATCACCTCCGGCCACTGCTGTCGGCACTGTCGGCGAGCCTTGTCCTGATAACCAGTCGTGACCGGCTCAAAGGCCTTACCGTGCGCGACGGCTTCCGCAGTATTCCGGTCCCGACGTTGTCGACCGCCGAGTCGGTCACATTGCTGCGAACGCTGATCGGCGCGCGTCGAGCCGCGGAAGCGCCGTCCGCGGTGACTTCGCTCGCCAGATTGTCGAGCGGTTTGCCGTTGGCGCTTTGGATCATGGGCCAGCACATCGCTGAACGACCACTCGCGAACCTGGACGAACTGCCCGACCAGTTACGCGCACAATTGTTGCGCGAGCCGGACGACGACGAAGAAGAAAGCACACTGCATACAGTGTTCTCGTGGTCCTATGAGGACCTTCCGGCGACCACTGCCCGGTTGTTCCGATTACTCGGCTTGCATCCGGGCCATGGGGTCAGCGCCGAAGTCGCCGGCGCTCTCTTCGGAGAACGCCCGGAACGACACTTGGACAAGCTCATCCGCCTGCATTTGATCGAGCACGACACAGCGCAGAGATATCGAATGCACGACCTGCTCCACATGTTCGCCGCAGCGCGGTCCGAATTGGACGATAGCGACGAGGAGCGTAGCGCGGCGGTCCACCGAATGCTCACGTTCTATTTGCTCACCGGCACGAATGCCGCACATCGGCTGGCCCCACAACGAAGTCCCGTGCCAGGACTGCCGAAACCAGACGGCTTCAGGCCGATCGATTTCAGCACGGACGCGGCAGCGATGGCATGGTGCGAACTGGAACGGCAGAACCTCACCGCGATGCCTCAGTGCGCGGCCAAATACGGATTCCACAAGATCTCTTGGCAGCTACCCGGTGCGATGCATGAGGTCTTCGAGCGCTATGGACCGCAGGAGGACATCCTGCGAAGCAATGAGATCGGCCTCAGTTCAGCACAGGCCATCGGTGACTACGAAGGCCAGATTGGCACTTTGAACAATCTCGGCGCCACCTGCCTCGACATCGGTGCCCTCCAGGATGCCAAGAACTACTTCCAGGAAGGTCTCCGGCTTGCCCAGGAGGCCGGACATCGCGAGGGACAGGCAGTCTGCCTGCAGAATCTCGGCAACGTCCACAGTGAACTCGGCAGCATCGGCACAGCCATACGTCATTTCCAGCTCGCCCGGAAGGCGTATCACGATATTCGTGAATTCAATGGCGAAGCGTTCAGCCTGCACCGCCTCGGGCTCGCACACCATCAAATGGAGAAGGACGACGAAGCACTCAGGCACCTGACACGCGCACTGACCATAAGAGTCCAAATAGGACATAAACGCGGCGAAGGCGCCACTCGCACCGCTCTGGCACGCGTGTATCTGGGTTTAGAAGAACTCGACACGGCGCGCGATCATGGCCGCCGAGCACTGACCGCACTCCTCTCGACCATGGACCAATCGATGACGTGCGAAGCACTGATCACCCTGGCCGAAGTGCAGCACGCTTCCGGCGCTTTCGACGAGACGATCGACTTGGCCCGCCAGGCGACCGAGATCTCAACTGACGAGATCATCAGCTCACAGGCTCGCGCGCGTGCACTCGACATTCTCGGCCGCGCACTGGACATCATCGGTGATCACCAGGCAGCACGCGTCGCGTGGACCGAGGAACTCGAGATCCTGACTGATTTGGACAGTCCAAAGTCGGCCGACATCCAGGACCGCCTGACAAATGCGCGTGGTGGCACACAATCCGCTCCACCGCAGAGGAGTGACAAACAGTCACAGCCCACATTCGATATACCCCCGAAAGGGTGAATGTTCAACCATATTCGGCCTACTAGCCAGTAGGCCAATCGAGCTACCCCGACTCTCAGTGCGCCTATGCGGACTGGTAAGAATCCGGAGGTGATCAACTACCTACGCCGAGCTGCCGTCATTGTCGCGCTTGTAGGTTCGGCGCTCCTGGCCGCGGGAGTCGCCGCGAGTGCGGCAACCGATGCCGCCGCCGACACCACGAAGACGATCTCGGTCAGCGAGTGCTCGACCCAATGGATGGACCCCAGGTAGTCCAGTCCTCCCCTTCGTGGGTGGCCCAGCCTGCGAGCCACCCACGAAGAGCAGTTGAGGGCCTAGAGTCGGGCGGCAGCGGCCGCGATGGCGGTCGCGAACGTGCTCACCTCGGTGTAGACGCCAGGCTTGCCGGCGCGAGCGCAACCCTCGCCCCAGCTGACGATGCCGACCTCGACCCACTCGCCGTTGTTGTCCTTGCGGAACATCGGGCCACCGGAGTCGCCCTGGCAGGTGTCCACGCCACCCTGCGGGAATCCGGCGCAGATCTCGGCGGACGAGATGAGGCCGCTGTAGCTGCCGCCAGACGCCTTGCACGACGCGTCGCTGACGAACGGCACCTGGGCCTTGAGCAGGTAGCGCTGCTGGGCGCCACCTTCACGCGCGCCACCCCAGCCGGCGATGTCGAACGTGCCGTTGTCGTACGCCTTCGTGGTCGCGATCTTCAGCGTCGGGATGCCGGTGGCCGGGCTGGCGAGCTTGATCAGTGCCCAGTCACCGCCAGTGGACGTGTCGTACGTCGGCGACCGGTGGACGTAGGTCGACTTGATCTTGATCGCGCTGGAGCTCTGCAGGTCCACCACGCCCAGCGTGGCGGTGATGCTCGTGTTGGCGCCGGTCCTGGAAACGCAGTGCGCCGCGGTCAGGACGATCTGTGGCGTGTACAGGGCGCCACCACAGCCCATCGAAAGCCGGACCATCCACGGGAACTCGCCTTGCGCCGCCCGCGTGCCGCCGACGACCTGGGGCTGCACGCCGTCCGAGGAGGGCGGCGGGGCCGCGGCGGCCGGCGAGGCCAGTCCGACGATCGTCACGGCGCCGGCAATCGCCACAGCGGATTTTTTGAGCGCGCTGAACCACGTATTGGTGCTCAACGGATCATTCCTTCCGAAATCCACAGAAGATGCAGGGATGTGGAACGAATCCGACTACACCAGAGCGGAATCCGGGCGGTCAACCAACTTTCTTCGGATCTTCAGCAGGTTGTGTTACCAGGATGTTGCCACATACGTGGTTTCCAGATATTCGGTTATGCCTTCGTAGCCGCCTTCCCGGCCGAGCCCGGACTGTTTGACGCCACCGAAGGGCGCCGCCGGATCGGACACCAGGCCCCGGTTGAGGCCCACCATGCCGGCTTCCAGCCGCTCAGCCAGGCGCAATCCTCGAGCCAGGTCAGCTGTGTAGATGTAGCCGACGAGGCCCATGTCGGTCGCGTTGGCCACGGCGATGGCGTCCTCGTCGTCCCGGACCGTGATGATCGGCGCGACCGGCCCGAAAATCTCCTCGCGGGCGAGTACCGAGTCGCGCGGAACGTCGGTTACGACGGTCGGCGGATAGTGGAATCCTGGGCTGGTTGTCCGCTTTCCGCCCAGCAGGACACGACCGCCGGAGAAATCCACCTTGGACCCGAGGTTTACCAGGGCACGCTCGTTCACCAGCGGCGCGGACGGCAGTGCGGCCATCGCGGAAACCAGCTTCGAGGTGAACTCCTCGGCCACGGATTCCTGCACCAGGAATCGATTCGCGGCAGTGCAGGCCTGGCCATGGTTGCGCATTTTGGCCACCAGCGCGCCCTCGACGGCCGCGTCCAGATCGGCGTCGTCGAGAACCAGGAATGGCGCGTTCCCGCCAAGCTCCATGGAGCAGTTGACGACATGGTTCGCGGCTTGCGCCAGCAGGAGCTGGCCGACGCGGGTCGAGCCTGTGAAGGACAGCTTACGAATCCGGCTGTCGGAGAGCGCTTTTTCTACAAAGGCCGCTGGCTGATCGGTCGTCAGGACGTTCAGGACGCCCTCCGGCAGGCCTGCCTCTGCGAGCAGATCCGCCAGCAGCAACGCGGTCAACGGAGTGTCCTCGGCCGGTTTCAGCACAACCGTGCACCCGGCCGCGAGCGCGGGACCGATCTTGCGGGTGGCCATGGCCGCCGGGAAGTTCCAGGGGGTCAGCAGCAGAGCCACCCCAACCGGCTTGCGGAACGTCAGGATCCGGTTGGTCCCGCCGGGCGCGGTGCGCAACTCGCCGTCGATCCGGACGGCTTCCTCAGCGAACCATCGGAAGAACTCGGCCGCGTAGGTCACCTCGGCGGTGGCGTCGGCCAGGGACTTGCCCATCTCTTGGTGGATCAGCGCCGCGATCTCCTCCCGGCGGGCGATCATCGCCTCGAACGCGCGACGTAGGACCTCACTGCGCTGACGCGGTGAGGTGGCTGCCCAAGAGGGCCATGCCGCGTGAGCTGCGCCGATCGCGTGATCCAGGTCGTCGAGTCCAGCCCGTGCGACTGAAATGATCGGCTCGGCCGTCGATGGGTCGATCACCGGGAAAGTGCCCTGCGAGCCCGCCATCCATTGGCCGTTGATGAACAGATCCGTCTTCACAGCACCTCTCCCATGGCCGCCTCGAGAACGTCCAGGCCTTCGCTGAGCAGATCCTCCCCGATCACCAGTGGCGGCAGGAACCGCAGCACGTTGCCGAAAGTCCCGGCGGTCAGCACGATCAGCCCGGCCCGGTGGCACGCCGCGGCGACCGCTGAGGCCAGGGCGGAGCTGGGCTCGGCGAACTCGATGGCGAGCATCGCGCCTCGGCCTCGAACGTCGCCGACCTGGTCGTACTTGGCGGCCAGTGCGTCGAGTCGTGGCCGCATGATCGACTCGATCCGGCGGGCGGCGGCGCACAGGTCGTCGGCCTGCATGGTGTCGATTGCCGCGAGTGCCGCAGCGCACGCGATCGGGTTGCCGCCGTAGGTCCCGCCGAGGCCCCCTGTGTGCACCGCGTCCATGACCTCGGCGCGGCCGGTGACCGCAGCGAGGGGCAGGCCTCCCGCGAGGCCCTTCGCCGTGGTGATCAGGTCCGGGACGATGCCTTCATGGGTTGAGGCGAACCAGTCGCCGGTACGGCAGAAGCCTGTCTGGATCTCGTCGGCGATCAACAGGATGCCCTCGGCCGCGCACCACTCGGCGACCTTGCGCAGGAAGCCTGGGGCCGGCACGACAAAACCGCCCTCACCCTGGATCGGCTCGACGATGACGGCGGCCACGTTCTCGGCGCCGACCTGGACACGAACCGTCGTGGTGAACGCCTCGAAAGCCTCGTCGGCACAAGTGGCTCGCCCAGTGGGCCACCTGTACGGGTACGCCATCGGGGCGCGGTGGATCTCGCCCGCGAATGGCCCGAACTTGTGCTTGTACGGCATGTTTTTCGCGGTCAACGCCATCGTCAGGTTTGTCCGGCCGTGATACGCGTGGTCGAACGCGACGATCGCGGTGCGGCCCGTGTAGTGGCGCGCGATTTTGACCGCGTTCTCTACGGCTTCGGCGCCGGAGTTGAACAGGGCGGAGCGCTTGGCATGGTCGCCGGGTGTGAGCTCGTTGAGCCGCTCGGCAACAGCCACATACTGCTCATACGGCGTGATCATGAAACAGGTATGCGTGAAGTCTTCGACCTGTGCCTGCACTGCTTCGACGACGCGTGGCGCGGAGTTGCCCACGCTCGTTACCGCGATGCCCGAACCGAAGTCGATCAACTGGTTGCCGTCGACGTCGACGGCGATGCCACCGGCTGCCCTGGCGATGTAGGCCGGCAGGGTGGTTCCGACACCGGACGCGACCGCAGCGGTCTTCCGGGCGTGCAGCTCACGGGATCGCGGGCCGGGAACCTCGGTCCGCAGAACACGGCGCTGCTCGATGCGCACGCCGTGCGGTTGCGTGGTCTCGATGGTCATATGGGCATTAGAAGGCGCGTCGCCGCGTAAGTCAGCTGTCCAAACAGATGACTAGTTGTCCAACTGGAGTGCCAGCCACAGTTCGGCTCTTGCCCCGGTGTCCTCGATGCGCCGGCCGAGCAGTTCCTCGATCTTGCGGATCCGATACCGCAACGTGTGCCGGTGGATCTCCAAGGTGGCGCTCGCGTCGGACCAGTTGCCGTCACAAGCCAGGAACACCCGCAGCGTGCCGATCAGGTCCAAGGTGGACCCTTTAAGCGGCGCCAGCAACGCGCTCGCGTACGCCCGGACCGCTGGGGTGTCCACATGCGCCAGCAGGCCCGTTCCGCGAACCTCGGCGCTGGTCACCACAACCGGCCCTGGAGCAGTCAAGGCGTCGGCGAGACGCCGCGCTTGGGCCACCCCGGCAGGGAGTTTCTCCAAGGTCACGGGGTCGCCGACCGCAGCGCGGCCACGCTGGTCCAAGAAATGAGCCAGTGCGTCGACGTCGGCTTCTTCAAGAACGCACAGCAGATCGTCGCCGTCCTCAATGCACAGTGCCTGCGGCAACTCCGCCTCGACGCCACGCACGTCGACGCCGCGGATAACGGCGGCGCACACAGGGGTCCGAGGCAGATCGATGCCTGTATGCGCGGCGTCGTCCGGCAACCCATTGATAAGGAGGCGCGCGGTCGCGTCGCGCAAGGCTCTTTTTGCGCGCCACACCGTCGTCGCCTGTTCGGCCTGGAACGCGAGCAAGCTGAGCGCGACGCTGATGACGCCGTGACCGTCGGCGCCCAGCCCGGGTGTGCCGACCACGAGGTAGCCACCGCGGTGCTCGATCGGATGGACGGACACCTGGGCTCCGCCAGCGGACCACGACATTGAGAACCGCCCGGCCGGCGTGACCCGCTCCAGCTCTGCCCGGACCGCTCGCAGCTCTCGCCTCGCACGCGCGGGGGCCGCCGCCACGGCGCGGATGTCCTGGTCAAGGACCATGGCCCAGCCATGGAGCCACCGGGAGAGACGCTGGACGATCTCGCCGGCGACGTCCGGCGCGGCCAGGGAGCGGATCAACGCGTGTTCGACGTCCGATGTGGACCGGGCAGCCCGGACCGCGGTGCGGGCCATGTCGTCGGCGACGAATCTGTTGATGTCCGCGAACCGGGTCGCCAAAGGGACCTCGAGCAACGGCAAGCCAGCGTCCTCACATGCTGCGATGAGCGGAGCTGGCGCTGAGGCGTGCGACAAACCGACACCGAAACCCACGCCGACGGCACCTGCCGAGACCAGTCGCGCCACGTAGTCGCTGGGTGGCCCCAGTTGGAGACCAGTGGTCAGCAGCAGCGTCTCCGGCCGGAGGAACGGCGTCGGATCGGCGAGTTCGCTGACGTGAACCCAGCCGACGGACCGGTTCAGCGCCGTGTCACCGGCCAGCACACGCAAGCCGAATACCCGCTGGCGAACGAGCGCGGCCAAGGTCAGCGTCACTGCGCAACTGTCCCACGATGCGCGGCGGCCCACCGGGGAGCAGAGTGGTGGTACCGGCAACTGAGGGAGGACGGCATGTCCGATTCCGCTCATGACGCGGTCGTCGTCGGTTACGACGGTTCGCAGGCCGCACGGCAGGCAGCGCACTGGGCCGTGCGGGAAGCCGTGACCCGGCGCCGACGGTTGGTGATCGTGCACGCGTTCCGATGGCCGCTCACTGAACTCACCCAGTTGCGCACCGAGGTTGTGGTCCTCTCCGAGGACCCCTTCCGTGACGAGTACCAGAAGATGGTCGACGCTCTGGTCGAGGAATGCCGGCCGTTGATGGGTGAACTCGAGGTGCGTGGCGTCGTGATCACCGGTGAGCCGGTCGACGTGCTTGAGCGTATGGCCACGAATGCGAACCTGCTTGTACTCGGCTCGTCCGGGCGCGGCACGGTGCACCAGGTTCTGCTGGGATCAACGTCCGCGGAGCTTGTCCGGCACGCCAACGCGCCGGTCGTGGTGGTTCGCGGAACGGACCACCCAGCGGCAAACCGGAAAGTCGTGGTCGGCGTGGACGGTTCGAAGACCAGCATCGGCGCTGTGGATTTCGCGTATGACTACGCGACGCGGCACAACGCTGAGCTCGTGGCGGTGCATGCGTGGAGCGACTTGCCGTTGGATGCGCTCGGTGCGGTGCGCGAGTGGGATGTGAACTGGGAGGAGATTACTGAGCAGGCCAAGGTTGTGCTGGCGGAGACGCTGGCCGGGCATTCCGCGCGGTACCCGGATGTGAACGTGCGTCAGGTTGTCACGATGAGCAAACCGGTCGAGGCCTTGCTCGATGAGGCTGCCAAGGCGGACCTGCTCGTGGTGGGGAGTCACGGCCGCGGCGCGGTCCGCCGGATGCTCCTCGGCTCGGTGAGCCAGGCGATCCTGCACTACGCGAAGTGCCCCGTGGCGGTCATCCGGTCAAGCTGAACCATATTGTCTACATTGGACCATTAAGGCAGGCTTCACAAGAAACGGTACGTCCGGCAGCGGGTGGTCGGGCGACGGGTGTCCAGCAGGTGGGCACGCTTGACCGAGGTTGTCTTTTTCCCAGGTAATGAAAGTGTGCCGCCCACCCAGACTGTCGCGATCATCGGCGCCGGCCCGCGCGGGACCGGTGTGCTGGAGCGGCTTGGCGCGAATCTTGAGCCACTGGCGCCCGGGCGCCGGCTCGAAGTCCACCTGATCGATCCGTTCCCGCCGGGCCCGGGCCGGGTGTGGCGGCACGCGCAGTCGCCGTTGCTCAGGATGAACTCGATGGCCGAAGACGTCACGATGTTCACCGACGACAGCGTCACCTGCGAAGGCCCGATCCGGCCAGGCCCGTCGTTGTCCGAATGGGCAACACTTGCACAAACTGGCAGAATCGACGGGTCGGCGCTGTGCCCTCATGTGCTCGACGAGGTTCACTCGTTGACGGGTACGACATTCCCGACACGGCGCCTCCAGAGTGCCTACCTGACTTGGTTTTTCGAACAGACCGTGGCCGGGCTCGGCGACAACGTCACAGTGCACGTGCACAAGGACACGGTCGTACGGGTGACCGGTGGCGAGGACGAACCCCAACTGGTCTGGCTCGCGACCACGTCCGAACCAGTCGTGGCTGATGTGGTGGTCTTCGCGTTGGGCCACCTGGACAGCGCGGCCGACGACGAGCAGTCCGCACTCGCCCGATACGCCGAGAAACACGGGCTTTTCTATCTGCCGCCGGAGTACTCCGCCGACAGCGACCTCGATGGCATCCAGCCCGGCCAGGACGTGCTGATGCGCGGGTTCGGCCTCGCGTTCATCGACCTGATGGTGCTGCTGACCGAAGGCCGCGGCGGGAAGTACCGGCCCGAAGCCGACGGGACGCTGACGTACCTGCCGTCCGGTGAGGAACCCCGATTGTTCGTTGGGTCGCGCCGCGGCGTTCCGTACCATTCCAAGACCAACTACCGGCTGTTGGCGGGCCGTCCTCCGCTGCCCCGGTTCTTCGGCCCGGACGCCGTGGCTCATCTGGTGAGCCAGCACGCGCCAGTGGACTTCCGGTCGCATGTCTGGCCGTTGATGGCCAAGGACATCGCGTGGGGCCACTACCACGAACTGTTCAACGGGCACCCGGATCGTGTCCTGGTGACGTGGGCGGAGTTCGCCGAACGGTTCGCCGGACTCACTTGGGATACCGACGGAATGCGGGCGCTGGTGGCCGAGACGGTGCCCGATGCAGACGACCGGCTGGATCTCAGCGCGCTTGATCATCCGTTGCAGGGGCTCCGATTCGAGACCTTTGGCGAGCTACAGGACCACCTGTGCGCGTTGATCCGGGAGGACGTCGACCGCCGGTCCACCGATCAGCACAGTGCGGATCTCGGTGCGTTCGCGGGTTTGCTGTCCGCGTTCGTGAATCTCGCCCCACTCGCGGCGGCACGCAGGCTGACGACCATTTCGTACGTCCGGGACGTGGGCGGATGGTGGCTCGGTTTCTTCAGCTTCCTGGCCAGCGGCCCTCCTGGGCATCGTTTGGAAGAGCTACTGGCCTTGTCGCGGGCGGGAATCGTGCATTTTGTGGGCGCCGGCATGCGAGTAGACACAGTGGACGGCCAGTTCGCCGCGCACGGTTCGAGCAGTCCGCACACGGTAAGGGCGACGGCTCTCATCGAGGCCCGCATCCCCAAGCCGACTCTCGAACGCACCACCAACGATCTGCTGCGTTCGCTGTACGAATCCGGCGATGGCGCCCCGGAAGTGCTCCTCGAGCCACGGCACGGGACCGGTCAGCTCCTGGTGTCGCCGACCGATCTTCGTCTTGTGAACAGTGCGGGCCGCGCGCATCCGCGGCGGTTCGCCTTGGGCGCGCCCACAAGTGTGGTCGCCGTGGCGGCGTTCTCACGCCCGAAGGTGAATTCGCCCGCGTTCCGTCAGAACGATCTTGTGGCCAGGGCGGTCCTCAGGACGCCGTGGCCGGCACGATCCACTTGCGCAGCCGCGGCGGAAGACGTTTCTCCAGGCCATACGGCTCGAGGTGGGCCTGGAAGACCTCGTTGAACGCGTGCTCGACACCGTCGGAATCCCACACGTCCCGCTCCAGAATCGGTGCCTTCAGATACGGCTGACCGACGATGTGCAGCTGTGGGCCGTTACAGCGGACCACCTGGCCGGTGATGCCGTGCGCCCTGTCCGACAACAGGAACAGGGCCACCGGCGCGATCCGGCTCGCGGTCCGATCCGGCGGGCAGGCCCGCAGCGAACGCTCCGATTTCCACACCATCCTGGTGTGCGCCAACGGGCACAGCGCGTTGACTCGGATGCCGGCCTCCTCCATGTCCAGCGCCCAGGAGTAGGTGAGCGAGGCGACCGCGCCCTTGCTCGCCGAGTAGGTCCCCAGTTTTCGCTGCCCCAGGTGAGCGCCGGACGACACGTTCACGATCGCGCCACCGCCTTGGGCCCGCATCTGCCGGGCGGCCGCGACACCGGTGTACATCACCCCGAGGACGTTGACCTCGACCAGCTCCCTCATCTGGTCGATGTCCTCGTCCCACGGCAAGGCCTCGTAGTTCAGGCCGGCGTTGTTGATCAAACCGTGTACAGCGCCGAACTCCCGGACGCACAGGTCGACGATCGCCTGGGCCTGAGCGGGATCGGCCACCGAATGGCTGCTCGCGACGACCTGACCTCCTTGTGCCCGGATGTTCTCCGCGGTCCGTTCCGCCAGGTCACCGTCGATGTCGTTGACCACGACCGCCGCCCCCGCATGGGCGGCGTGCAGCGCGAACGCCTCACCGAGGCCGCGCCCCGCCCCGGTGATGACCACTGCCTTCCCGTCCAAGAACCTCATGGGTCCAGTGTTGACAGTGCGCAGTGCCCGCGTGGGTGACCGGCGACGAACGGTCTAGACATTGCGCCAAACGCATCAACGAGTTCAGCCCTGCAGTAGAGCCGCGCCTATCACCGAACTACGCGAAGATGTGAATCAAGTTGCCGATTCGATTCGTGAAATTGCCGGTCGACCTTGTAGGTGATTGCCGAATACACAGGTCAGAGCCATATCTGAGCGACGTTGAACAGCGTTCGGGAGTATAGGGATTTTTCAGTCCTGATCCACTGCCGCCCACTAACGTTCTAGCTGCCCGGAACGCGTATTACGGCATCGGGGGGTATGTCGTAATACGCTCCGGGCGCCTGACCGATCAGTCGTCAAACAGCTCAGTGGTCGACTGGCGGCACACCGAGCGCGGTGAGAATCGCCTCCGCCGCGCCGAGCTCGACCAGCGCGTCGCCGGTCTCGCCTAGTCCTCGCAGGACCTGGCCCTTGGCTTGCCTTGCCCACGCCTCCACCAGCCGCTGCCCGGTCTTCCGTGCGATGGTCAACGCCTGCTGCGCGTTGTCGTGCGCACGCGAGAAGTCGTTGAACGCCAGGTAGCCCAACGCGAGGACCGTCAACGCACGCGCCTCCAGCAGCCGCATACCCGAGTCACGCATGACGGCGAGCGCGTCACGCGCTGCTGTGAGCGCTTCGGCAACGTGACCGGCCCTACGCAACACCGCGGACATTCCGATCAGTACGGACGTCTCGCCGTACCGGAACTCGATGTCCCTGGCCAGCTGCAGCGCCTCCCGGTAGTGGCTCAACGCGATGTCCATGTGTCCGCGCCGCATGTGGGCAGTGGCCACGATCTCCAGGCCGCTGACCTCGTGACGCCGTTCCCCGAGCTGGCGTCCCTGCGTGATGCCTGTCCGCGCGAGGACCACGGCCCGGCGGTAACGACCGGCGTCGCAATGGGTCTCGGCCAGGCAGATGATCGTGCTCACCTCGCCGTGCCGGTCGCCGATCTGACGGCACGTCGCCAGCGCACGCAGGTGGCACTGCACCGCGTTGTCCAGCTCGCCCATGGCCCAATGCGCGAGCCCTGCCCCGTTAAGGGCGCGGGCCTCGACGTATCGGTTGCCCAGCTCGCGGGCCAGCGTGATCGACTGCTTGTGCCAGCTCAGGGCCTGGTCCGGCCGGCCGAGCGACAGCTGGGCGACACCGATGTAGTTCAGGCCGGTCGCCTCGCCCACGCGGTTGCCGGTCTCCCGGTTGATCGTCAGCGCCTGCGAGTAGTAGCTGGCCGCCTGCGCGGGCCGGCCGAGCTGCGAGTGCACGCGGCCGAGGCTGTGCAGCGACGCCGCCTCACCGGCCCGATTGTTGATCTTGCGGTTGAGGGCGAGCGCCTCGTTGTGCTCGGTGATGGCGCGCTGGTAATCGCTGAGGTTGTAGTAGACGAGACCAAGGATGTCGAGCATCGAGGCCTCGGCGAACTGGTCGCCCTCCTGGCGGCTCGCTTCGAGAGCCACGTGGCAGATTTCCAGGCCGTCCACGCCATGACCACGGCTGATGAAGTAGCCGCGGAGAGCGTCGGTGATCAGCCAGGCGTAGCGGCGCGGCCCGGCGGTGGCGGCCCAGTTGACCGCGGCGATGAGGTTCGGGCGCTCGGCGTCAAGCCAGCTGAGTGCTTCGGTCTCGTCGGCGAGTTCGGGCACGTGGACGCCCTGGGCCATTTTCGGAGCCGGCAGCCGGGTGGTGTCCGGGAACAGCAGCCGGGTCGCCGACTGTGCGGTATGCAGATAGAAGTCGAGCAGCCGGACCAGAGCCGGGCCGATGTCGTCCTCGCGGGCGCGGATCCCGGCGTACTCGGCCAGTAGGTCGTGCAGCTTGTACCGGTCGCCTGCCTCCGGGTGCACGAGGTTCGCCGACACGAGGTGGCCCAGCCAGCGGCGCACCTTCGCCGGGGTGCCCGCGGTCACGGCGATCGCGGCGTCGGCGGAGAAATCCGAGCCGGGGACGAGCCCGAGCAGGCGGAACAGGTTCTGCGAGTCCGGTTCCAGCTGGGCGTAGGAAAGGTCGAACGCGGCCTGGACGGCACCCTGCTCGTCGCCTTCGACGGCCAGACCAGCGAGCCGGCCCTGCCGGCGCAGGTCAGCGGTGTACGCCGCGATCTCCGTGTTCGGGCCGGAGTTGATGTTCGCCGCAGCGATCCGCAACGCGAGCGGGAGGTAGGCGCAGGCGTCGAGCAGGTCCGCCACGGAAGCCGGGTCGTCGCGCATGCGGTCGGCGCCGATCGTGCGCGCGAGCAACGCCTTGGCCTCATCCGGGTGGAGCCCGTCGAGCGCCAGCCGGTGGGCCCCTTCGCGCGCGGACAGCCCGCCGAGCCGACCACGGCTCGTCACGAGGACCAGACACCCCGCGCTGCCTGGCAGCAGCGGCCTGACCTGGTCGACGCCACTGGCGTTGTCGAGCACGATCAGGACTCGGCGGTTGGCCAGGAGGGTCCGGTAGAGGCCCATACCCTCATCGACGTCGATAGGGACCTGCTCGGCCGGTACGCCCAAAGCGTGCAGGAACCGGGACAACGCGTCGAGTGGCCGCACGGGAGCACCAGAGGCGTAACCCCTGAGGTCGACATATAGCTGTCCGTCGGGATACCGGTTGCGGACGCGGTGCGCCCAGTGGACCGCCAGCGCGGTCTTGCCAACCCCCGCGATGCCCTCGATCGCCACGATGACCACCGCGGTGGTCTGGCTCCCCTCGGGGACCAGGGCGTCGAGGGCCTCGATCTGGGCCTCCCGACCGGCGAACCCGGTGACGTCCGCGGGCAGCTGGGCCGGGATGCTGCGGCTCGTCGGCGGAGCCATCGTTGTCACAGTGGGCGCTTCGCGCTGCAGGATCCGTAGATGGGCCTCACGCATCTCGGCCCCAGGCCGGACGCCGAGCTCGTCGGCAAGGCGGTCACGTACGTCACCGAACAGGCGCAGCGCGGCGGCCTGCTGTCCAGAGCCGGCGAGGGCCAACATCAGACGCGCGTTGAGTCCTTCGTGCAGCCCGCCGTGCAAGGGGTCTTCCCCGGTCAGTCGTTGCAGTTGGACCGCGGCCTGCTCGTGCAGGCCGAGTCCCATCGCCAGATCGGCGTGGCTCAACGCTGCGGCCAGGCGGCGCTGTGCGAGAGCCAGTGCTGCGGGGTGTTGGCGCAGACGGTCAGGCATGTCAACAAGCACGCCGCCACGCCAGCATTGCAACGCCTCGACGAAGAGCGCTTCAGCCGTATGCGGGTCGTCTGACGTGAGACGGCGCGCCTGAGTAGCCAGGTCGTCGAATCGGAGCGCGTCCAGGCCGTTGTCATCGACCTTCAGCATGTAGCCGCCGTGCGCGGCGGTGATCGGCTGCGCCGGGTCAAGGGCACGCCGCAACCGGGCCACATATGTATAGACAAGGTTCAGCGAGGACTTCGGCGGATGTTCGCCCCACAGGACGTCGACGATCTCCTCCCGGGTCACCACCCGGTTCGGCTGGAGAGCCAGCAGGCCGAGCAGGGACCTCGGCATCGACGGCCCGATGTCGACCGGGCCCGCACCGGTCCGCACGCTCAACGACCCGAGCACGCCGATCCGGACATCGGTGCGCCCGTCGAGAACCAGGCCCACGACTTCGGCCAGCCTGCGCATCGAGGCGGCCCTGGGTTTGGCGACGCGGCCCTGCTCGATGTACCGGACCGCGCGAACGCTCACCTCAGCGCGGTCGGCGAGCTCCTGCTGAGTCAGCCCAGCGCGAACCCGGTGAGCGCGAAGCAGCTCACCCAACTCGTTCGGGCCGAACGCCATGGACAAGATCCTGCCCGAACAACCCGGCTACCCATACCAAAAGGGCCGGGCCTTCCTTACTGCTCCAGCGGCCCGCGGCCGGTAGTTTCGGCGTGTGCGCAGGTTACTGGGGGTGTTCGCGATAACGGTCGCGGCGCTGACTTTCGGAATCGTCGCGTCTCGGCCGGCCCCGCCACCGCCGGACGTCCCACCAGGTGGCGACCTCGCCGCGGCTGCCCGGGCGGTCGAGGCGCTGCTGCACCCCGGGTCCAGCGCCGATCCCATCGCCGAGCTCCCGGCCGATTTCTCGGCCGTGGAGAAGGTGATCCCCGGCCGGATGCGGGCGCCGGACGGGACAATGCGCGCTGTTCACGTGGACGGCGGATGCTCTACACCTTGGGGTGACGAGAACACCCGCTGGGATTACAGCGTCGGCTGCAAAGCCCACGATCTGGGTTACGACCTGCTGCGGTATGCCGAGAAAAAGGGCCACCCGCTGCCCGCGGACCTGCGTCGCCGCTTGGACGACCAACTGTCCCGGGACATGCACAAACAGTGCGAACTCAACCCGCAAGGCTCCGCCGGGACGTGCCAGGTGGTCGCCTCGGTCTACACCGCCGGTCTGGTGGTCAATTCCTGGCACCAGCGCTGGGGGCCGCCACGGGCCGAGCCGATCTCGTCCTGGGCGGTCGGCCTGGTCGTCGTGATTTTCCTGCTGGCCAGCCGTCCACCATGGGCTCGCCAGCGGAGCCAGTCGCCGGAGCCGTCCACCGGCTCGGCGGCGTACATGTCCATGCTCCGAGTGCTGAGCGTGGCCGGGATCGTCGTCGGTGAGACGGTGCTGGCCTTCACCCACGCCAGCGGATTCTGGCTGCTGCAACTCGCGCCGCTGCTGTTCTTCGCGGGTGGGCACGCGAACGTGATCGCATGGCGCTCCTCGGGAGCCAGCTACGGCATGTACCTGGCCAACCGGATCCACGCGCTGCTCAAACCGGTGTTCGCGTTCGTGCTCGCCTGGGCGCTCGTGCCGTTGACGCTCGAGTTGCTTGACGCACCCGAAGGCACGATCACGTCGGTGGGCCAATTGGTCCTGGAACCGCTCTGGGTGCTTGGCCTCTTCTTGGTCACCGTCGCCGCGTGCCCACTGATGCAGTGGCTCTATGAACGGTGCGGTGTGGTCGTCCCCGTGCTCCTCCTCGCGGCCTCCACAGCCGTGGACGTCGCCGGGTCAACGGATGCGTACCTGTTGGTCAGCGGCCTTCTGCTGGCTCTCGGATTCAGCCAGCTGGCGTTTCACTGGGAGGACGGCCCGCTGCGCGGCGTACCGCGCCCGGCATTGTTCGGCGCCGCTGCCGCTGCTCTGGTCGCTTTCGTGCTCCTGGGGTATCTGCCGCTGCTCGGCATTGCCCAGGTGAGCCTGGCGTGCGCGGTGCGGTCGTTCGGGTGGCTCCCGTCGCGAGCCGCCGGCTTCCTGCTGTCGAGACCGATGACTGTGTACTTGGTGTACGTCGGTTTGGTGCTGTTGTTCGTGGGGTTGACCAGCGAGCCGGGCCTTGACTGGTTCGCCCGGCCTCGGACATGGCTCGCGGTCTCGATGCTCGGTGCCTCGATCCTCGTCGCGTTCCTATGGTTCGAACGACGGCCGCGGCCGGTGCTCACGCTGTCCGGCCCTGTCGCGGGCACGCAGGCGCTCGCGTGCGCGCTCGGCGTCGGCTACGCGACGCTCGGCGTACTCGGGTTCGCGGTGACGGGAGTGACGTGGCACATCGGCGCGCCCGCTGTGTTCGGTATGGCGCTGGATCCGCTGGCGAACCTGATCCACTTGATGCTCGGCGGATATCTGTTGCACACAGTCCACGCAGGTCAAAGCGATCGCACGTGGCCATGGCTGCTTACCGGAGCCGCCTGTGTGCCGCCGATCTTCACCACCTGGAGTCCGTTCGGCTTCGCGGTACACAGCGTCACTATCGTGGTGGCCATCACAGTGGCTGTGCGCGTGACCACAACGAGGCTCCGCTCACGAGCCACCATCGCCGCAACCGGCTGACGGCCCGCCACTTATGGATGGCGTGCACGCAGCACCACGGCCAGATCGCGGGCCACTCAGCCGCGGCTCAAGCGCAGATCAGGCACACTGGAACAACCAGACAACCAGGCACTGATCTCCGGCCAGGCGCGCCGGATCATGATGTGGTCGTCACCCCGAACGCGACGGTATGTCACGCTACCCCGCAACCGGATGGCCCACATGCGCGTCCGAACAGATGTTGGGCCACAGTTGGGGTAAGCACGAAAACAGCCGTGAGGAGAGGTAGTTGGAGTACGGGCCGCCGAGGTCAGGCGGCCGCGCGGGCAATCAGGGCCGAGGAGGACGCCCGGTGCCGCCGCGTGGCCAGGACGGGGCACCTCCACGCCGTCGGGTGCCATCGCCGCCCCCTGGCCGCAGCCAGCTCCCTCCGCCGTACAAGCCTGGCCGTGCCCCGATGCGGGACGAGCCGGCAGCCGAGCCACCACGCTCACGTCCTGCTCCCCCTCGTGAACGGCCCTCGGAGCGAGCCACATCGCGTCCGGCTCCTGAGCCGAGCCGTCCCCGCTGGATCGGCGGCAAGGTCATCATCGCCGTGGTGTCGCTGGTGGTGCTCGGCGCGACCGGCTTCGGCTGGGGCAAGTACAACGAGATCGTCGGCGGGTACACCACCGCGAACGTGATCGACGAAGGCGCGGGCGGCCCGAAACCGGCCGACGGCGCGACCGACGTCCTGCTGGTCGGCCTGGACAGCCGGGTCGACGCCCAGGGCAAGCCGCTGTCGAAGGAACTGCTGGCCAAGTACAACGCCGGCAAGGCCGACGGCGAGCTGAACACCGACACGCTGATCCTGATGCGGATCCCGAACGACGGCAGCAAGGCGATCGGCGTCTCGATCCCCCGCGACTCGTACGTGGACATCCCCGGCTACGGCAAACACAAGATCAACTCGGCGTACGCGCGCGCCAAGGCCTCGTCGATGAAGAAGCTGAAGGGCCAGGGCATCAGCGACCAGGCCGAGCTCGAGGTCAAATCCAGCCAGGACGGCGCGGCGAACCTGATCAAGACCATCCAAGGGCTCACCGGCGCGACCATCGACCACTATGCCGAGGTCAACCTGCTCGGGTTCGCCGACATCACCGAAGCGATCGGCGGCGTGGACGTCTGCCTGCTCAAGGCCACCAGCGACTCCTTCTCCGGTGCCCGGTTCCCTGCCGGGGAGCAGCAGGTGACGGGCGCCGCAGCACTGTCGTTCGTGCGCCAGCGGCACGGGCTGCCCAACGGTGACCTGGACCGGATTGTGCGCCAGCAGGTCTTCATGAAGGGCATGGCGACCAAGGTGCTCAGCGCAGGCACCCTGACCGACCAGAGCAAACTGGACAAACTGCTGGCCGCGATCAAGAAGTCGATCGTGCTGGACCAGAAATGGAACATCGTCGACTTCGCCCGCCAGATGCAAGGCATGACCGGCGGCTCTCTGGACTTCAAGACGATCCCGACCGGACGGCCCGACCTCAAGACTCCCGAGGACGGCGACGCGATCGAGATCAAGCCGGCCGAGGTGAAGACGTTCGTGCAGGGCCTGCTCGGCACGGACGCGCCGCCGTCGTCGTCCTCGTCCTCCAGCAGCTCCCCCACCGCCGGTGGCGACTCGGAGAACAAAGCGATCACGGTCGACGTGCGCAACGGCAACGGCAAGTCCGGCCTGGCCAGCCAAGTGTCCAAGGCACTGTCCGACCAGGGCTTCAAGACCGGGGACACCAACAATGTGGCCGCCCGGACGAAGTCGGTCATCCGGTACCCGAAGGGCGAGAAGGCCAACGCCGACAAAGTCGCCGACGCGCTCGGCGGGAGCGTGACCGTCGAGCAGGACGCCAACGTGTCCAAGG
Source organism: Kibdelosporangium banguiense (assembly GCF_017876405.1). Taxonomy (GTDB): domain Bacteria; phylum Actinomycetota; class Actinomycetes; order Mycobacteriales; family Pseudonocardiaceae; genus Kibdelosporangium; species Kibdelosporangium banguiense. The sequence goes on from NZ_JAGINW010000001.1 coordinate 542,960, forward strand.
GGCACGTGGTGATCTTCCTCGGCAAGGACTACAAGGCGGTCGACGGCCTCGCGGCGCAGCCACTGCTGCAGCTGGATCCCGCCCGGACCCAGGCCCAGCCGCAGATCGGCGCCAACGGCGCACCATGCGTGAACTAGCTCCGGCTCACCCGTTCGGAGCAACACCGGAAGAAAATGCTACTTCCGCGTAAGAGTGGGCCTACTCGCCAGTTTCATCTGTGTGTTGTTCGACGTGGGTGTCTACCAACGGGTGCTCGGCGACGAGATCCGCCGGCTGCGAAAGAAGCGTGGCCTGACTCGCAAGCAGCTCAACCGCCGCTTGCAGAGTGAGATCTCGCTGCAGACGTTGGCTACCTATGAGCTGGGCACAAGACAGTGCTCGATGGTGCGCTTCGTGGAGATCTGCCTCGCGCTCGAGGAACTCCCGCACGAGCTGATCGCGCGCGTGCACGAGCGGGTGTTCACCGACTCGCCTCGCGGCCGGGTCCGGATCGATCTGCGCCAGGTGGTCTACGACGACCACGAGGAGCTGCTGCCATTGCGCCGTTGGGCCAGAGGCCGGCTCGACCAGCACCCCGGCCCCAGCGCCGCCGAGGTCCACCTGGACTTCGCCGCGCTGGAACGGATGGCCGAGTTGTGCGGAATGGACACCGTCGACCTGATCACGCTGCTGCGCCGGATCGGTGGCGCGGCTGCGGAGCCGGCGGTCTACCACCCCGACATCGGCCACGGCGAAGACGACTGACGGGGTGGCCCGATTACGGCACCACCCCGTCTCACCTGCGGCCAACCGGGGGTGGCTATCCCTCCGAGCCACCCCCGGGCCGGCGCACAGACCATGCGGCTCACCAATCGAGCCATGCCCGTGGCCCCCGCTGCGGACCTGTTCCCGGCCGGTCCTGTCAGGTGAGCTCGAAATCGGCTGGGTCGACCTTGCGGGTGTCCAGCCAGTACCGCCAGGTGTAGCCGGGCCAGACGGTCCGGTTGACGCCCATGGCGTCCAGGTACCAGCTGTCGCAGCCGCCCTGGGTCCAGACGCCCTTCACGAGTTTGCGCTGCACCTGCTCGTTGAAGTTGTCCTGGACCTCGGGGCGCACGTTCAGGGCCTGCGCCCGGGCGCGTTCGACCATCGAGATGGCGTCGGCGACGTACCGGATCTGGGACTCGATCATGAACACGACCGAGTTGTGCCCCAGGCCGGTGTTGGGGCCGAGCAGGAAGAACAGGTTCGGGAAGCCCGAGACGGTGATCCCCTTGTGGGTCTGCATGCCGTGCTTCTGCCATTGCTTGGCCAGGTTCTTGTCCTCCAGCCCGATCACGTCCAGCGAGTCGAACGCGTCAGTGACGTGGAAACCCGTGCCGAAGATGATCGCGTCGACCTCGTGCTCGGTGCCGTCCGCCGCGATGACGCTGTGCTCGCGTACGTGCGTCACGCCCTCGGTGACGACGTGGACGTTGTCACGGGTGAGAGCCGGGTAGTAGTCGTTGGACACGAGCACACGCTTACACCCCATCGTGTATTCCGGGGTCAGTTTGCGGCGCAGGTCCGGATCCTCGACCTGCCTGGCCAAATGCCTGCGGGCGATCCATTCACCGGCCTTCATCAGGCCCGGCCTGCCGTTGAACCCGATCGCCCGGGCCTCCAGCATCCAGTAGATCGCGTTGCGGTACGCCCGTTGCGACGCCGGCACCGCCCGGAACAGCCGCCGTGTCCACTCCGGCATCGCGTGGTCGGGCTTGGGCATGATCCACGGCGGGGTGCGCTGGAACAGCGTCAGTTCCGCGACGTCCTTGGCGATCTGCGGCACGAACTGGACGGAGCTGGCGCCCGTGCCGACCACCGCGACCTTCTTGCCGCGCAGGTCGTACGAGTGGTCCCAGTCGGCCGAGTGGAAGGTCCGGCCCTTGAAGTCGGGCAGGCCGGGCAGCTCCGGGATCCGCGGGATATGCAGCGCGCCAATACCCGATACCACGAATTTCGCGACGTACTCGTCTCCGTTGCGCGCCAGCAGATGCCAGCGGCTTTCCTCGGCGTCCCAGTGGGCGCCGACCATCTCGGTGCCGAACCGGATGTGCTTTCTCAGGCCGTAGTTTGCGGTAACACGACGCAGGTAGTCCCAGATTTCCTGCTGCGGCGAGAACGAGCGGGTCCACTCGGGGTTCTGCTCGAAGGAGAAGGAGTACATGTGCGACTGGATGTCGCAGGCACAGCCGGGATAGGTGTTGTCCCGCCAGGTGCCGCCCACGTCGGCGGCCTTCTCCAACACCACGAAGTCGGTGCGGCCGGCCTTCCTGAGCTGGATGGCCATACCCAGTCCGGAGAAGCCTGTACCGACGATCACGACGCCGGTCTCGTAGCGCTCGCCCATCAGTGCACGCCTCCATACCGCCGGTACGTCCGTTGACGTTACCGATAGTAGGTTACTTCGAGTAGGAAACGGTAGAGTGAATGTCGTGACGAGTGCGGAGACCGGGACCGAACGACGACGACGCATGCCGCGGGCAGAGCGTGAGCGGCAGATGATGACGATCGCCGAAGCGGTCTTCTCCGAGCGTGGCTACGCCGCGACATCGATGGACGAGATCGCCGAACGGGTCGGCGTGTCCAAGCCGATGATCTACGAGTACTTCGGCTCCAAAGAGGGCCTGCTGGTGGCCTGCATCCGGCAGGTGCGGTCCGAGCTGCAGGAACTGACCGCGCAGGCCGTGATCGGCGCCCAGTCGCCGGAGGAGGCTCTCCGCAGGGGCCTGGTGACGTTCTTCCAGTTCACCGACGAGCACCGCCGCTCATGGGAGCTGCTGCTGCGCACGGAGACAGCCGTGGTCGGCCCGGCCGCGGTGGCCGAGATCGAGGCAGCCCGCCAGGAGCAGATCAAGCTGCATATCGCGCTGTTCTCGGCGTACATGCCTGGTGCGGACCAGCTGGTTCTGGAGGCCACCGCGGAGATCCTCGTCGGCGCCTGCGAGCGGTTGTCGGTCTGGTACGTACGGCATGACGATGTGACACCCGAGGAAGCCGCTGAGCACATCATGCGGATGACATGGTTCGGCCTTCGAGGCGAAGTTCAGCGGCACGAAGGACACAGTGAGTAGCAGAACAGGGTGTGAAGTAACACTCTGGATCGATCACCGGCTGCTGAAGTGTCGGGATAGGCTCGCAAGACGTCTAATGGTGACGAGCAAGCTCGACGTTCGGAGCCTCGGGAGAGGGGCCAGCCCATGATGGAACCGATCGAAGCGAACTACGTACCGGACGGGGACGACTGGACCATCACGATCGTCGGGAGAGGCAAGACCCTCACCGCGACGGCACCCGGCCTCATCGCCGCGCGGGACCGGGCGGACCAACTGGTCGACGAGCTGGCGGGCGACGAGAAGAAGCGGACCGTGGTGCACCGGCTGGACGGTGACGCCCTGGAGTTCACCACGGCCTACCTCAACGCACGCCTGGCCAAGCCCACAGTGGACGCCGTCTCCGAGGCAACGGACAAACCGGCGGACGACAAGCCGAGCGGGCAGCAAGCGCAGGGCAAGCCTGCCGCCGGCAAACCGGCGGACAAGCCGACCGAGGCCGCGAAGACCTCGTAACGCCCCGGCCAGGGGTGGCTCAGCGGAAGAGCCGCTGCACGACCAGCACCGCGACCAGCACACCGGCTCCGATCAGCGCGGCCTTGACCTTCGGGTCGTCGAACTTCGACTTCACTCGCGTCGTCGCGTCGTCGACGAGCTTCTTCGGGTTCGCCTTCGTGCCGAGCTGGTCCAGCGTGGACGCCAGGGCCTCACGGGTCTGCTCGATGTCACGCTGGATGGTTTCTGGGTCGCGGGCCACGTGTTCCTCCCAAGAATCCGGGCTCTCGGCGCACCACGGTAGATCACCCGTAGTGCCACCGCCGCTCCGGGATATCGCTAGGCTATGCCCGTCAGCCGACAGGGGGCGGTAGCCCAATTGGCAGAGGCACACGGTTTAGGTCCGTGCCAGTAGGGGTTCAAGTCCCCTCCGCCCTACTCGGTCTGCCTGGCGCAGCAAGGGATCAGGTGGTCTTCACGAAGGGCTGAATGAAGGCCACCACCTGCTCGTCGACCTCTTCGTACTCGTCGGTCTGGTCGCTCAGCGCGACACTCGGGCAATCCTTGCCGGGCGCGTCGATGTTCTTGGTGGCGATCACGTCGCCGGTGCTGGCGGTGTACAGCTTCACCTCGTAGGTGGTGCTGTGCAGGTTCAGCACCTGCCCGGTCGGCTTGCCGTCCTTCTTGTAGCCGTCACACTTCTTGACCACGGTGTCCGTGGTCCGTTTCGCGCACACCACCAGCTGGATCTCGGTGTAGACGTTCTTGTCCTTGTCCCACTTGACGGTGAATCCCTCGGGGATGTCGAGCGGCGAGAGCTTCTCGGCGTCCGAGTCGTACGGCTTCGAGCCGAAGCCGAGCACGGGGTGGATTCCGGCCTTGGTCTTGTCGTAGGCCGTCGCGGCCGCCTGTGGGGCGCCGGCGCACAGTCCCTGGAAGTCGGTCTCGGTGAGCGTCTTCTTGATCGGCGCCTTGGTCTCCTTTGCCGTGCCGCCCGCCCCGGACCCGGACGACGGCGCGCCCGACGAGGGCGAACCGCAGGCGGCGAGAACTGCGATCGCTGCGGCGAACAACGGCGCCATCAGGCGGACGCGAGACAGGGCAGGGCGGGACGTGACAAGCATCGGGTACTACTCCTCGGGAATGTTCTACGAACAGCGGCTACCGCCGCGAGCAGCCCACAGTCTGCTCATCGTCTTTGCAGTTCCGTTGCACTCGCGTTCGCATTCCGGCATAGCGGATCGCGAATACGTGACCACACGGTCGATATTTCAGACCACGCTGCCCGAAAAGGCAGAATATGACGCTTGCCAGGTGGCAACTGTGGTATCTATTGAGCGACTTGTGTCATGGGTTCTCGCGCGCCATCGTCGTGGCATGACCTACCGCGATCTGACGATCCGAGTGCTGGGCGATTTCACCAACCAGCAGTACGCGACCCTGGCCTACGAGGTGGGCCTCCGCCTGGAGGCCGCCGGCCTGGGCAAACGCGCGATCCTGGTGACCGACGGCAAGATCAGCGGCACCGAGATGGATGTGGCGTACACCGTCCGGGAGCCCAAGACCCGCCGGTGAGAACGCGTTCGATCTTCACCTGCGACAACCCCCGTCCCCATTCATCGGACGATCGGGAGAATAAATTCTCCGACGGTTCCGCGGCGGTTGCCATCCCGCCGCGGAATCGCAATTCCTGCTTTTGAAACCCGCTTGTCAGCCGGTCAGCTGATCCCCCCAACCGCCTTGCACCATGGTTTGGAACAACCACCGGCCATCCTTCTTGACCAGCAGATCCGCATACCGCACCGCCTCGGTCTTGTCACCGGTCGTGAATGTCGCATTGGTGACCACCAGAACCAGCTGCCCGGTGAGAAAGACCGGGGTCCGGTCGGACTCCATCCGCATATCCTCCGCGCCGGCCACGACGTGCGACATCGCGCCGATGAACTGTTCGCGAGTCCATTGAGCAGCCGAGCCGTTGCCCGACAAGTCGTCGCTGACGACGTTGAGCGGGAACAGAGCCATGTCCGCCATGCGCGCCAAGTCCGCGTTGGCGGCGTGGCCGTCGTACTCGACAAACCACGCCTTGACGCTCTGAATGTCCTCGGCCGACGGCTGGAAGCCGCTGCTTGCCGTCACCGATGCTGGAAGGTCAGCCATACCCGCTCCCCTGATTTCCGTACGCTGTACCGCGCTCCGTACACTGTACGTCAAAGCTCCCCGGTACCATCGGCGCCGATGACCGGCCGACATGATCGACTATCCCGCCGCCGGGATCCGCGCGTGCTTGTGACAGGAGCCGTTCGGCCTGCAGGGCTGGCAAGAGGCTCCCGAAACGCGCCAGTCGCAGGGGACATGAGTTCACTCGAACGGGTAGGTCGCCGGGACGTTAACGTGGACGCATGTCCACGCCCGGGTCGCTGCCGCAGCGCACGGTTTGCCATGGCTGCCGCCAAGTCACCCACATCCGCCTGGAGGACGAGGACGACATGGCGGTGCTGCGCCCGATGACCGTGCCCGGCCAGGGCTCGATCTACCATGAGATCGCGCCCGGCGTGATGGTCGAACGGCCGTGCCCGATCTGCGGCGAGTCGGAGGATCCCGGCTGGGTCACCGGATTCACGCCACCCGCCTAGGTTCGCTCGATCGTGGGGCCTCGGTATGCGCTACGCCACCTAGTGGCTTGACCAATCCCGCCCGGGTGTCACCATGTCGGAGGGATCGGCGCACAGGAGGTCTGGACCATGCGAGCACTTGAACCGCTACGGCGGGCGCTGCGTGTGGTCGACTGGTTCGAGGCGCGTGGCGTGTACGTGCCTGGCGAGGACAGCCATCCGGTCTCCCCGTGGCGCGATTTCGGTTGGCTGATCGCGACCTGGCTGGTCACCGTTGGACTGTTCGTCGTATTCTTCGCAATGGCGGCCTAAGGGTGTTTTCGGTCACTCCAGGTGCGCCTTCGGTTACGGCTTGGCCACATCACGACACCAGCTCCGACTCGACCAGGGCAACTGTTTAGGTTCCTGGGCCGATTGCCTCCACTCTGTGGGAGTCACACCTCTCGTCCCCACAGGCTGGAAAGTAGGAACCGTGAAAACCGTCGGACTGGCGGTCGCCGCGTGCGCGCTCGTCGCGCTGGCGACTGGGTGTGGCGCAGGTGTGATGAGCAGCGCGAGCGCGACCGGCGTGTCGCCGGTGGCCGCGCCGACACGCAACGGCGAGGTGCCCGTCGCGATCGCCGACCGGCCCGCCAAGTTCGGTGAACGCCGCGCTGCCGGAGATTCACTGCTGGTCACGCTCCCGGCGCCGAAATCGTTCGTGCCAGGCGAAAACGCGTACCCACGGGCACGCCGCGCCGTCGCGTTCGAGATCGCGATCGAGAACCAGGGCAGTCGCATCTACCGGCCGACGCAACTGCGGGTCACAGTGGTCACGCCAGATGGCCACACGGCGGATCCTGTGGTCGACAAGGCGCAGGGTTACTCGGGTGGCGTCAGCGCCGACATCGAGGTGCCGTCCGGGAAGAGCACCAAACTGACGCTCGCGTTCGCGATGCCTCAGGACCCGGTGGACGTGCGGGTGCTCATCCAGCCGGACGTGGCCGCGGCCGGTGCTCGCGCCGAGTTCGAGGGCAGTGCCTGAGCCGGGTAACTTGTCCCGACATGAGTGAGCAGAGCAGGCTGGCCGCCGGCGATCCGGCACCCGGGTTCACCCTCCCGGACAGCACCGGCAAGCAGGTGTCGCTGTCGGACTACCGCGGCCGTTCGGTTGTCGTCTACTTCTACCCCGCGGCCGGTACACCGGGGTGCACCAAGCAGGCGTGCGACTTCCGGGACAACCTTGCCGAGCTCAACGACGCCGGTTTCGACGTGCTCGGCATCTCCCCGGACAGCCCGGCCAAGCTGGCGAAGTTCGTCGAGGCCGAGGGACTGACGTTCCCGCTGCTGTCCGACGCCGACCGCGCGGTGATGACCGAGTGGGGCGCGTTCGGTGAGAAGCAGAACTACGGGCGGACCGTGATGGGTGTGATCCGGTCCACTTTCATCGTCGACGGCGACGGCAAGATCGCCAAGGCCTCGTACAACGTCCGCGCCACCGGGCACGTCGCCAAACTACGCAAGGACCTGGGCGTCTGAAGCCGGCCGGGGTGGCCCGAATCGCGCGCCACCCCGCTGCCGAGTGCTGGGGAGAAGAAAACCCGGCGCCGGCTCAACCATCGGGCCAGGTTCGGCGTTAACCCCCTGATCTGCGCAAAGGTTGAGTGTCAGCGCCGTCAACCTGCGGTTGTACCTCGGGCGTTTCCGGGGCATGAGGCGCACACAATGGGCACTAGTCATGGCCATCGTGCTGGGGGTCGCCGGCTGCTCGACACACGCTGCGCAGGGTCCCACACAGGAACTGCCGTTGCTCACGGCCACCGTCGAAGCATCGCAGCCGTCGTCTGAATTGCCGACGCCAGTAGCTGAACCACCAGGGCACAATTCGAACCAAGGCCCCGGATCACCGCAAACACGGCCGCGTATCGACGTTGCTGTGCAGCCGTCGGTGCGACTGGTGTCCAGGTCGGCGGTGGCGTCGGCTGTAGTCGTCGACCGGGAGACCGGCGACACGATCCTCGCCGAGAACGCCGACCGGCCGTTCGCCGCCGGGTCCCTGGTCAAACTTCTGATCGGGTGGGACGCGCTGCATCGCCACCGCGGCGACAAAATGGTGCGGGACCGGGTCTTCAAGATGATCCAGGCCAGCGACGACCCGACTGCCAGCAGTTTCTGGGTCTCCGAGGGCGGGACCTCGATCATCACCCGGACGCGCACGGTGATGGGCCTGAGGTCGACTGAGCCACCTGTGCCCAGCACCCGATGGGGCAACACCACGGTCACTGCGAACGACATGGCCCGGATCTACGACTACATCATGACCCAGGCCGAAGAGTTCGAGCGGGACACGATCCTCGATGCGATGAAGACCGCGTCGAAGGCCGGAGCGGACGGTTTCAAACAGCATTTCGGGATTCCGTCGGCGACCAAGCCGCCCTGGGCGGTCAAACAGGCCTGGGCAACCGACTCGGAGGACCACAGACTGACCCACAGCACCGGGTTCGTCGGCGAGAACCTGCGGTATGTGGTCATCGTGCTCACCGAGCACCCTCCTGGGCAAAGCTGGGACGTGGCAACCAGGTCGGTGACCGCCGGCGCGGCGGCCATCATGTCGAAACTGGAATGAACTAGCTGGGCGGCGCCCAGTTGTAGATGGTCGTGAACGAACGCAACATGGCCGACGTGGGTACCAGGCTGAGCAGTTTGTCCCGGGCTGCGGCCGCCACCGCGGACTTCACCAGCCCGGTTCGGCCAGCCATCCTGGACATCCGCGAGATCGCCTGAGTCCGCGGCCGGCGCAGGCTGTCGTAACGAGCCAGTACCGCCGGAATGTCGTTGTTCTTGGCAAGCGCGCCGAGCGTCACGGCGTCCTCAAGCGCCTGGCACGCTCCTTGGCCCATGTTCGGGGTCATCGCGTGCGCGGCGTCGCCGACGAGCACGACCGGACCGTGCACATAGGATCGGAGGTTGGGCATGTAGTAAAGGTCGTGCCGGAGGATATTGTCCGGCGACACTTCGCTCAGTAGCCGTGGGATCGGGTCGGCCCAATGACCGAACCGCCTACACAGCTCCGCGAGTTCACCATCAGGGCTCGTCACTCCTGGCTCCGCCAGTGCGCCGGCAAAGAAATACACCTGGTCCTTGGGCAGCTGCACCACGCCGACCTCCTCGCCACGGCCCCAGAATTCGCCCATCAGATCGAGTTGCCTGCCGGGACGGTCCAGGACTGTGCGCCACGCGGTGGCTCCAAAAGAGACCGGTTCACTGTCCGGCCAGAACTGTCCACGTACGACACTGCGCAGGCCGTCCGCGCCGACCAGCAGGTCGGCTTTGGACTCCCCGCCGGAGTGCGTGACGACAACTCCGTCGCCGTCCGGCCCCGCGCCAGTGATCTTGGTGCCGGTACGCAGGACGCCGTCCGGGAGGCTCTCCACGAGAGCCGTATGGAGTTCCGCCCGGTGCAGGGCCACCGCAGAGCCGAAGCGCCGCTCGAGTTCGGTGGTATCCGCGCGGATCAACCAGCGGCCGCGCCGATCTCGGATACCGCCGGTAGCTTCGATCAGCCCGACCGACCGGATCCGATCCCCCAGCCCGATGTGGTCGAGTGCACGCAACGCGTTGGGCCAAATCGTGATTCCGGCGCCGACTTCGCCGAGTTCGGGTGCCTGTTCGAACACTTCGACCTGCCAGCCGGCCCGGGACAGGGCAATCGCTGTGGCCAGCCCGCCGATTCCACCGCCCACGATCGCCGCGGTTCGCATGGCTACCTCCTCTACATCTGTAGAGGACTCTACACTTGTAGAGTGTCGGATCGACGGGCGGAACTGGCAGACGCGGCGATAGTCACACTCGCGCGTGAAGGCATGCGGGGGTTGACGCACCGCGCGGTGGACCGCGCGGCTCAGGTCGCAGAGGGGTCGACGTCGTACTACTTCCGGACCCGGGAGGCGCTCCTGGTGGGCACCCTCGACCGGCTCGCCGAACTGACCAACGCCGAAATCACGGCTACGAGCGCGACCGACCTCGACTCGGTCGCCGCTCTGATCGAGCACTGGCTGACCGCGGGACGCGATCGCATGCTGGCCCGTTTCGAGCTGACCCTGGAATCCACCAGGCGGCCCACTTTGCGAGCCGCCATGCACCGCCTCGGCGGAGAGTTCCGCGCCAAGGCAGAGACCGTGCTGACCGACGCAGGCGTCCCGGACGCGAAACGGCGCGCGGCGAACCTGGTGGCCCATATCGACGGCCTAGTCTTCGACCAGCTCGCCGAGGTCGGCCCGGTCCGGTCGCGCGCCGACCTGTTCGACGCGATCACCCCGCTATTCGCCGCGGCCTTCCGCGGCGACACGCAACTGTCGATCTAGGCCATTTCACGCGGCCCGGCCCTGGCACCATCAGCGAGCCGCTCAAATACCGTCGGTATTCGTGGCGCCCGGCTTCGATGCCCGGCCCTAAACCTGGTCGGCGAACGCCCGCAGGTGCGGGAGCAGCAGTTTGAGGGCGCGGCCGCGGTGCGAAATCCGGTCCTTCTCGGCCGACTCGAGTTCAGCCGACGTCCGGGTGTCGCCTTCCGGCACAAAGATCGGGTCGTATCCGAAGCCGTTCGTGCCGAGCGGCTTGCGCACGATCCGGCCCGGCCACACGCCGCGGACCACGACGTCCGGCTGCTCGGGCACGACGAAGGCGACGGCGCACACGAAGGCCCCTCCTCTTCGCTCGTCCGGGACGTCCCCCAACTGGCTCAGCACGAGCTCCAGGTTGGCTGTGTCGTCGCCGTGCCCACCGGCCCACCGTGCCGAGAGCACGCCGGGCATTCCGTTGAGCGCGTCGACCTCGAGGCCGGAGTCGTCAGCGATCGCGGGCAGGCCCGTCGCCTGGACCGCGTCGCGCGCCTTGGCGTGCGCGTTCTCCTCGAACGTCGCACCCGTCTCGGGAGCCTCGGGATACTCCGGGACCTCGTTCAGGCCGACGATCTCGATACCCGAAATACCGGCGGTATCCAGAATCCGGCGGAGTTCGACAAGCTTCTTGGCGTTGCGAGTCGCCAGCAGTACCCGCCGGGTCACGACTTGGCCTTGGACTTCTTGCGCGGCATCGGCTCGGGCAGTTCGCCCGGGTACGGCTCGGCGAGCGCCTCGGCCTGCAGCCGGCAGAGCTTCTCGGTGCCCTGCAGCGCCAGGTCCAGCATCTGGTCCAGGGTCGAACGGGCGAAGGTGGCTCCCTCACCGGTCCCCTGCACCTCGACCAGGGTGCCCACATCGGTGGCCACCACGTTCATGTCGACCTCGGCGATGGAGTCCTCTTCGTAGGGCAGGTCCAGCCGGACCCGTCCGTTGACCACCCCCACGCTGACCGCGGCGATCGCGCACGACAGCGGCTTCGGATCAGCGAGCCGGTCCGCCGCGGCGAGCCACGTGATGGCGTCGGCCAACGCGACGTACGCACCGGTGATCGCGGCGGTCCTCGTACCACCGTCTGCCTGGATCACGTCACAGTCGATCATGATCGTGTTCTCGCCGAGCGCCGACAGGTCGATGCAGGCCCGCAACGAGCGGCCGATCAGCCGGCTGATCTCGTGCGTACGGCCGCCGACGCGTCCCTTGACCGACTCCCGGTCGCCTCGGGTGTTGGTCGCCGAGGGCAGCATCGCGTACTCGGCGGTCACCCAGCCGAGCCCGGATCCGATCCGCCACCGCGGCACGCCCTCGCTGACACTCGCCGCGCAAAGCACCTTGGTGTTGCCGAACTCCACCAGCACCGATCCGGCTGGCCACTTCTGAAAGCCCCTGGTGATGCGGACTTCCCTGAGTTCGTCGTCGTTCCTGCCGTCAGTTCGCGCCACATGGCCACCCTACGACCCAGGCGGCCGAAGCCCGGCGCTGGCTCTTGTGTTGCGCCTGTCTGCTCTCATACGTGGAGATCATGCCGATACACCACGTTGAACTGTAGGGATCTACACTGTTGAAGATGCAGGACGACATCCCGGCCGCGAAGGACTTCCTGACTCAGGCGCAGCGCCGCGCCCTGGAGGCCCTCGGCACTGAGGTGTCGTTCCCACCTGGGGACACGGTGTTCCGCGAAGGCCAGCCCTCACGGTCGGTCGTGATGGTCAAAGAGGGCAACGTCCGGATCCTCAAGCACGCCCCCGACGGCACGGAGATCCCGCTCGCGACACGAGGGGTCGGCGAGATCCTTGGTGACGAGGGCGTACTGGCAGACGTGGTCCGCTACGCCACCATCACCACCATCACCGAGGTCATAGGGGTCGACATCGGCGCACGGGCACTGCTGGACTTCGTCGACGAGGAGAGGCTGTGGCAAGCCTTCTACCGGCAGGCCATAGACCGGCGCTACGAGTCGGACGACAAGCGGATCCTGGTCGCTCAGTATGACGTACGGGAGCGGTTGGCAGACCATCTGCTGGATCAGGTCCAGCGGCTGGGTACCCCGGAAGGGGACGACTGGGTCGTTGAGGGAGCCTCGCAGGAGGAGCTCGCCAAGGCGATCACGGCGTCCCGTGAAGCAGTGGCCGTCGAGCTGCGGAAGTTCAGGCGTGAAGGCCTTCTAACCACAGCTCGACGCAAAGTTGTGTTACACGATCTCAGAGCTTTGAAGAGTATCTTGCCCAGCTAGATATAGACATCCATCTTCAACTGTGCAGTAATACACAGAGAAGGATGGAGTGATGCGATTATGGTGATGACAATGTCAGACGAGGACGCCACTCCAGCACATTTCGACGACGCCGACCTCGGTGGTCCGCTCCAGGTCCTGTGGCAGGTCTGGAACCCGGAGCACGAGGTGATGCGTCAGAAGGAACTGGACCATTTCGCACATGCCTACGAGCGCCAGATCAAGGAGCTGAGCAACCACCACCTGGCCGGTGAATACGACCGGGCCGCCAACGAAGCAGTCGACATGATGAGCATCTCGCTGAACTACATGCGGATGCTCGGCTACTCGCCCTCCAAGATCGCGCAGACGATAACCGATCGCGCGAAGCTTCGGATGGAGGGCCAGACAAAGGAGATCCTCCGGAACTATCCGTGATCGCACCCGTGTGACGGTGTGCCTTCCAGATCGGGGCAGACCATGTCCGGCGAGACGAGCCTCAGGCAACCTCCAGAACCCGGCGTGGCCCAGCGGCCACTGACCTACCTGCTCGTCTGCGACGAATGGTCCCCGACCAAGGGCGGGATCTCGCAGTTCAACCGGCGGCTGGCCACGGCCCTGGCCGCCGCCGGGCACCGGACATGCTGCCTGGTGGAATCAGCGACGGACCGGGAGCGGCTGGATGCCCAGGAACGCGGCGTCAAGCTCATCACCGCGGCACACCCGCCCTCCGGGCCGAATCTCTTCGTCTTCGCCAGGGAGGTCGCCGCCGAGGACCCCAGCGTGGTGGTCGGGCACGACATCATCAGCGGATCGGCTGCGTGGACATGGGCACGGCAGTACCTCCCCAACGCCTCGCTGGTCCACATCGTGCACACCCCTTCGCGCATCGAGCCGTACAAGCGCGACGACGACGCGACCAGGCGCACGGAGGAACGCGAGCGCGTGACACGGCGGATCGCTTCGGACGCCGATGTCGTCGCCGCCGTCGGTCCAAGCCTGGCTCGTAGCACCGCCGCAATGGTGGGTGGCGGCATATCCGTCCTGCAGCTTGACCCTGGCATGGATGTTCCCGAGCAGATCGGTGATGGCCCCCGGGACGCACCGGCCAACCCGACGGTCCTCGTTTTCAGCCGCGGCGCCCACATCCAGCCGAAAGGCCTCGACATCGCCGCACACGCGGTCGCGGGCCTCGTCGTGCCCTACGGCAAGCCCCAACCGGACCTGCTCATCCGCGGCGCCCCAGTAGAGCGCTGCGACTGGCTGCGGCGTTACCTGGTCGACGAATCGCGCCTGTCACGCGGTCAGATCGACGTGCGCCCGTACACCGATGACCCCGACCAGCTCGACCGTGACCTGACTCGATCAATGCTCTGCGTCATGCCATCGCGTGCCGAGGGTTTCGGTCTGGCGGCGGTTGAGGCGATCGCGTTGGGCACGCCGGTGCGCGTGAGCGACAAGAGCGGGCTCGCCGAGACCCTCCGCTACCACCTGGGCTGGCTTGCCGAGCCCATGATCGTGGAGGTCGTGGACAACCTGGAGCAGGACGTGGCGCGCTGGCGGGCGGCGATTCAGCAGGTGCTGGACGATCCGATCGGCGCCTTCAAGTACGCCGCGGACATCCGCTCGAAACTCAAGGACGTGCTCCGATGGGACACGATGGCGGCCCGGCTCACCGCGGCGCTGGCGATCCCGGCTCAGCGGTGTCACCGGTGAGCTTGGTCCGTACACGACCCGCGTCGGCGTGCCGGAGGTCCTCCAGAATGACCAGTGACTCTGTCAGAACTTCGGCCGCGAGCTCGCGGTCGCCCACGTCCCGGTGGACGTCGGCGATGCGCTCGAGCGCGATCGCGGCCCAGTAGCGGTCCCCGAGCTGCCGGTCGAGATCGAGCGACTGCCGATAGAACCGCAGGGCCTCGGCGTGACGCTGCCGGTGCCGCTCGATGTCGCCGATGTTGAGCAGGACGTCGGCCTCGCCTTCCTGATGCCCTACCGACGAGTACAGCTGCAGGGCCTGTTCGCACATCGGCAGGGCCTCGGCGTGGCGCCGCAGAAGAGCCAGCTGCCTTCCCATCGCGGTGAGGACATCGGCGACCCGGGTGGGCTCGCCTCCCTGCACGAGGTCCCAGGCCAGCCGGGCGTACTCGAGGGCCTTCGCCGGGTGGCCCTGGGCTTCCAGGACCCGCACGTAGGCCAGATGGTTCTGGACCACCCGGTCATCGTCCGCTGCCTTCAGCATCGCGCCGGCCTCGTCGAGGTAATCGAGTGCCTGCTGCAACTGTCCCAACCGAGCAGACGCGGTGGCGAGGTGGCGCAACGAAGTGACCAGGCCGATCTCGTCCCCCTCTCGACGCGTGGCTGCGACGGCGATCCGGTAGACGCTGGCACGTTCGTGGTACCGCCCAGTGCGGCGCAGGAACGTCGTGCACGCCCACGCGAGCTTCCAGGCGTACGTGGCGTGGCCGTTGTCGCCGGCGAAGGTGATCGCTGCCAGCAGTACGGCGTGTTCCTCATTGAACCAGTCCATCGCCTGCGCGTAGGACGCGATGTCCGGCGGCTCGAAACCCGGCGGTGCCACGATCAGCCCACGACGGTTGGGCTGGATGAACTTGTCCGCGTGCGACGCCGCGCACAGGTAGTACTCCAGGAATTTCGCTGCCGCGTTGTCACGCTCGGGGTCGGTCGCGGCGATCTCCGCCGCGTAGGTGCGGAGCAGGTCATGCAGCCGATACCGGCCGGGCAGGTACTCGGTCAGGAGGTTCGCGCTGACGAGCTCCTTGAGTGGTCCCGCTGGACGGCCGGTCAGCGAGCCGCACGCGTGGCGGCTGATGTCCGGACCCGGGTGCAGACCGAGCAACCGGAACAGATGCGCGGCCGCAGGCGTAAGCACGTTGTACGACCACGAGAACACCGATCGGAGGCTGAGGTCGGTGTCGCCGAGATCCAGCGTGTCGAGCCGGTTGCGTTCGTCGCGCAGTTCAGCCACCAGGCTGCTGATCGGCTGGTCGGACTGCGCCGCGATGCTCAACGCGAGCGGCAGACGCGCGCAGAGGTCCAATAGTTGAGCCGTCGCTTCCGGTTCGGCGTCGAGCCGGTCCCGGCCGACCCGCTCGGCGAGCAGGTCCATCGCGTCGGCCGCCGGCAGGACGTCGAGAGCGATCCGGCGGGCGCCCTCCCGGACGATCAGGCCGTCGAGCCGGTTGCGGCTCGTGATGATGACCAGGCAGGTCGGGCTGCCCGGCAGCAACGGCCGGATCTGCTCGGCGGTGCGGGCATTGTCCAGCACGATCAGGACCCGCCGGTCGGCCAACAGGGTCCGGTAGAGCGCCGCCTTGGCCTCGACTCCCGCCGGGCTCTCGTTCAGAGCCACCCCGAGGGCCTGCAGGAACCCGTGCAGGGCCTGGTCGGGATCCATCGGCTCGCCGGGGTCGAACCCGCGCAGGTTGACGTGCAGCTGGCCGTCTGGGAATCGGTCTTTGACCTGGTGGGCCCATTGCATGGCCAGCGTCGTCTTGCCGATCCCGGCGGTGCCGTCGATCGCCGTGATGACCACCGTGCCGGTGTCGGCCAGGGACGCCGTCAGCCCGGCGATCTCGGCTTCGCGCCCGACGAACTGTGGCGAGCGCATCGGCAACTGGCGCGGCACCGACCGGTCCGGCGGCGGCGCCACCGTTTGCGCAGGCTGGGCGCCGGTGGCCGGAAAAGAGAGCCACGCCGTCGTGTCGACTTCCTTGGCGCTGATCTGGATCCGGTGGTAGTCGGCGGCGACACTGCTGTGCCAGACGACCTCGTCGAAAAACCACTGGGATGTGATCACCGCGAGTGGCTCGTCGGTCGACGACATGACCTCCCGGAAGGTCTGCGAGTCGCCGAGCCGGAACGCCAGGTTGACCGCGCGGCCGACCACCCCGTGTGAGTCGTAGTGGATCTCGCCCGCGTGCAGCGCCATCCGCAGCCTGATCTGCTCTTCGGCTCGGTGGCCGGCGTTGTGGTCCCGCAACGCGGCCACCAGTGCCGGCGGCAGTTTCTCGACGAAAACGCCCTTGGCGGTGGCCGGCTCGACGATGATCAGGACACCGTCGCCGCGGTCCTCCTTGTAAGAAGAAGCCCATGAAATCCCGGCCGCTGTGAAGGAATTCTTCACAAGCGAATAGAGGCCGTCCCGCACGGCCATCTGGTGGTGGTGTGTCCGGCGAAGGTCCCCGAACCCCGCCACGTCCAGTACGAGGATCGTTCGATGCACAGCCGGCCCCGGTGGCGTCATCAATGAGCCAGCATGCCAGGTGGGACGCTAAACCGTGTAAGCGTCGCCGTTCTCCACCAGTCTGCAATCACCGTCGAAGGCCGCCTGGGCCTCCGCGAGGACCGCCCCCCGGTCGGTCCACGGCAGTACGTGCGTGATGAGCAGCTTGGACACCCCGGCGCGGCTGGCCAGCTCGCCGGCTTGCTGGCCGGACAGGTGCATGTCTGCCGGACGGTCAGGGTGGTGCGTCCACGAGGCCTCCGCGAGTAGCAGGTCCGCGCCGTCGGCCAGCTTGTCCAACGCGTCGCACGGGCCGCTGTCACCGGTGTAGACGAGCGTGCGGCCGCCATGGGTGACACGGAAGCCGTACGCCTCGCATGGATGCGACACGGGGAGGGCGGTCACCTCGAAGGGCCCGATCTGGAACGTCCCGGGCCCCAGCGGCTGGAAGTCGAAGGTGTCTGTGAGGTCCGTATCGGCGAGCTCGTCCGGGTCCGGTGCGTAGGCCCTCGCGAACCGTTCTGGCGCATCCTTGGGGCCGTAGACGGGCAACCGGAGGGCACCACGCTGCGCCGCAGCCGGGTGGTACCTCCGGAAGACCGTCAGCGCGGTGACGTCGGCGCAGTGGTCAGGATGCAGATGCGACAGCAGCAGAGCGCCGAGCAGGAACGGATCGCAGTAACACTGCAGCTCGGCCAGCGTGCCGTTGCCGAGATCCATCGCCATCAGAAAATCGTCGGCCTCGACCAAGTAGCCCGAGGCGGGCGACGTCGGCCCGGGAACGCTGCCCGAACAGCCCAGCACGGTCAACAACACGCCGCAAAGCGTTACATACCACGTGCCAACAAGAGGTCAATTTCGCACCAACGGCCTAACTCCGGCCACTTCCAGCCCAAGGAAACGCCTGGCCAGGCGGTGGAAGGGGGCGACTGGACCGGTGGCTAGAAATTCGTGCCGCGGCTCGTCGCCCGCCTCCCGCAGCAGGTCCCGCTCGGTCAGTACGCGGACCACGTCCTTGGCCGTCTCCTCGGCGCTGGAGACCTGCGTGACGTTCTCGCCCATCACGATCTGCAGGACACCCGTCAGCAACGGATAGTGCGTGCAACCAAGGACCAGCGTGTCGACGTCGGCGCGCTGCAACGGTTCGAGGTAGCTCTGCGCCAGACCGAGGACCTGGCGCCCTGAAGTGACCCCCCGCTCGACGAACTCGGCGAACCGAGGGCACGGCGCGGCGGTGACGGTCACATCCTTGGCCGCGGCGAACGCGTCCTGGTACGCGCCGGACCTGATCGTGCCGATCGTGCCAATCACTCCGATACGGCCGGTCCTCGTGGTGGCGACCGCGCGGCGCACCGCTGGCAGGACCACCTCGACGACCGGGATGGAATAGCGCTCCCGCGCGTCGCGCAGACACGCTGACGAAGCCGTGTTGCAGGCGATCACCAGCATCTTCACGCCGCTGTCGGCCAGTTCGTCCATGATCGCCAGCGAGTGCGCCCGGACATCAGCTATGGGCAGCGGACCGTACGGCGTACGTTCGGTGTCGCCGACGTAACGGAGTTTCTCGGCGGGAAGCTGGTCCCGGATGGCGCGGGCCACGGTGAGTCCGCCGACCCCGGAGTCGAACACCCCGATCGGCGCGTCGGCGGAGATCAAGCCGGCAACTCCGGGAGCGTCGGGTTCGCGGCCGCCTTGACCCGGGTGGCCCTTGAGGTGAGCCATGCGGTCAGCACGCCGGCCAGCGCCCCGAACAGGTGTCCCTGCCAGGAGATCCCCGGGTCACCAGGCAGCACGCCCAGCAGGGTGCTGCCCCAGTACAGGAACAACACGAAAGCCACCGCGAGCTGTTTGAGGCTCTTGTTGAAGATCCCGCGGACCAGCAGGAACGCCAACCACCCGAATGCGATCCCGGACGCGCCGACGGTGATCACGCCGGACGGCGCGGTCAGCCATACGCCCAGACCGCTGACCAGCCAGATGGTCACGGTCACCGCGATCCACTGGCCCAGTCCGCCGGCCATCGCGAGGAACCCGAACAACAGGACCGGCAGCGTGTTGCTGAACAGGTGGCCCCAGCCACCGTGCAGCAACGGCGCCCAGATCACACCGTCGAGCCCGGACCACGACCTCGCCACGATCCCCCAGCGATCCAGGTGCACCGGCAGCGCCACGTCGATGAGTTCGATCAGGTACATCAACGCGGTGAAGCCCAGCACCACGAACGCCGCCTGTTTGGGGTTCGGCGGCACGACCCGGTTCATCGGACCCGGGTCGGCGGGCTTGGCAGGCAGTGTGCTCACACTTCGAGGCTACGTCGCGGCCGGTTGGCCTGGGATCAGGTGAAACCCCGGATTCACCCGGAAATGGCAGGCGGCCGCGCCGCCTGCCGCAGTGCCCGGCCGACCAGCCAGGCCGCGAGGATGCCGCCGATGGCTCCGGAAAGGTGCCCTTCCCAGGAGATGCCCGGCTGGTTGGGCAGCACACCCCAGAGCACGGAACCGTAGACCGCGAAGACCCCGACGGCGATCAGGATCTGCGGGACACTCCGCACGAACAAGCCGCGGACCAGCAGGAACGTCAGGAATCCGAACACCACGCCGGACGCGCCCAGGTGCACCCCGTCCTGGCCGACCAGGAACGTGCCGACGCCGCTGGCCAGCCAGATGATAGTGGTGACCCCGAGGAACTGGCCCATCCCGCCGGCCGTGGCCAGCAGGCCCAGCACGAGGAACGGCACAGCGTTGGCCAGCAGGTGGTCCCAGCCCGCGTGCAGCAACGGCGCCCACAGGATGCCGTCCCACTCGTCGATGTCGCGGGGCCAGATCCCGTGGTAGTCAAGGGTGTGGCCCAGCACGACGTCCACACCTTCGATCACGAACAGCAAGGCGACAAATCCCACCACCACGAGCAGCGCCTGCAGCGGGTTCGGCGGGAAGATCCGTTTGGCCGCGGGCACGGGCGGCTTAGGCGGTCTGGGTGGCTCGTCCTGGTTGGGTAATCCGGTGGGGTCCACAAGATGACAGTATCGGGCTGTGACTCTCGACATCGCGGTTCAGGCGACGGCCAGTCTCGGTGAGGGGCCGACGTGGGACGCCCGCTCGGGCACGCTGATCTGGGTCGACATCCTGGCTCCGGAGATCCACCGCTGGAACCCGTCGACCGGGGTCAACGAGACCAGCACCGCGCCGCAGCACGTCGGCGCCGCGAAACCGAGGGCAGGCGGCGGGCTCGTGGTGAACCTCCGCGACGGGGTGGCGATCGTCGATTCCGCAGGTGAATACCGGTGGCTCGTCTATTGGGCCAGGGACAACGTGCGTGGCAACGACGCGGGTGTCGACGCGGCGGGGCGGCTCTGGGCGGGGACCATGCGCTACGACACGGCCGACGGCGGAGGCTGGCTGGCGCGGGTCGAACCGGACGGCAAGGCGAGCATGGTGCTCGAAAAAGTGACCATCAGCAACGGCGTTGGCTGGAGCCCGGACAACACCCGGATGTACTTCGCGGACACGCCAACTGGCCTGATCGACGTGTTCGACTACGACCTGGCGACCGGGGCGGTCACCTCACGGCGCCACCTCGTCGACGTCGCCGGCTCGCCGGACGGTCTGTGCGTCGACGCGGACGGCTGCATATGGGTCGCACTGTGGGGCGAAGGTCAGGTCCGCCGCTACACGCCGGACGGCAAGCTGGACCGCACGATCACCGTGCCGGCCAGCCTGACGACCGCGTGCTGCTTCGGCGGCGCCAATCTGGCCGACCTGTACATCACCACGGCCCGCGTCGGGTTGACCGACGAAGAGCTTGAGCAGCAGCCGCTAGCCGGGTCGGTCTTTGTCGTGCCTGATGTAGGCACAGGAATGCCGTCAACCGTTTTCGCAGGTTGACGGCCCTGGCTCAATAATTGCGCCTACGCCCAGAGGTGGCCGTCCAGGCGCGCCGCAGCCTCGTCGAGCGAACCGCTGTAAGCGCCGGTGGACAGATACTTCCAGCCGCCGTCGGCCACGACGAAGACCACGTCGGCCTCAGTGCCCGCGCTCGCCGCCTTCTCCGCGACGGCAAGCGCCGCGTGCAGGATGGCTCCTGTGGAGATCCCCGCGAAGATGCCCTCGGTCTCGAGCAACTGCCGGGTCCGGCGCAACGCGTCGTACGAACCGACGGAATAGCGGCCGGTCAGCACGGACGGGTCGTACAACTCGGGCACGAAGCCCTCGTCGAGGTTGCGCAGGCCGTACACCAGCTCGCCGTACCGCGGCTCAGCCGCGATGATCTGCACGCCCGGTTTCTGCTGGCGCAAATAGCGGCCCACCCCGACCAGGGTCCCGGTCGTGCCCAGGCCGGCAACGAAATGCGTCACCGACGGCAGATCACGCAGGATCTCCGGCCCGGTGCCCTCGTAGTGGGCGCGGACGTTGTCCTCGTTGCCGTACTGGTAGAGCATCACCCAGTCGGTGTTCTGCTTGGCCAGCTCCTTGGCCCGCGCGACCGCCTGGTTGGACCCACCGGCCGCAGGCGAGAACACGATGCGCGCGCCGTACGCCTGCAGCAGCTGACGGCGCTCCTCGGAGGTGTTCTCCGGCATCACACAGACCAAGCCGTAGCCCTTGAGCTTCGCAGCCATGGCCAGCGCGATGCCGGTGTTGCCGGATGTGGGCTCCAGGATGGTGCACCCTGGCGTGAGCCGGCCGTCGCGCTCTGCCGACTCGATCATCGCCAGGGCCGGCCGGTCCTTCACCGAACCGGTCGGGTTGCGGTCCTCCAGCTTGGCCCAGAGCCGTACGCCGTCGCCCGGCGACAACCGGGGCAGACCGACAAGCGGGGTGTTGCCCAGCGCGTCGAGCAGCGAGTCGTACCTGGTCACGAATCAGCCGCCGGCGACGGCGGGCAGGATCGTCACCGTGTCGCCGTCGGACACCTTCGCCTCGAGGCCGCCGGCGAACCGGACGTCCTCGTCGTTGACGTAGACGTTCACGAACCGGTGCAGGGTGCCTTCCTTGACCAGTCGGGTCTTGAGGCCCCCGTGGCGAGCCTCCAGGTCGTCGATGATCTCGGCGACGGTCGCGCCGGTCGCCTCGACGGCCTTCTCGCCACCGGTGTGCGTGCGCAGGATCGTGGGAATGGAAACGGTCACAGCCATGGGTAACCTCCGGCTCTGGGATTCGGACACAATGCGGAACGGGGACTCGGCTCAGGAGTCGGGGACGTCGTCCGCCCCCGTGTGCGAGAACAGGTACGACTCGACGACCTCGACCGGCTCCTCGGTCACCTGGCCGTCGACGATCCGAAAGGACCGCAGTTCGTACTGTTCCGGGTGTCTGGTGGAGACCAGGACGTAGTGCGCCTCGGGCTCGCTGGCCAGGTTGATGTCCGTGCGCGACGGGTAAGCCTCGGTCGCGGTGTGCGAGTGGTAGATCACCGCAGGCACCTCGTCGTTGCGGTCCATCTCCCGCCAGAGCCGGAAGTGCTCACCGGAGTCGAACTCGTAGAAGGTGGGCGACCGGGCGGCGTTGGTCATCGGCACGAACCGTTCCGGACGGTCGGTGCCTTCCGGCCCGGCGATCACTCCACAGGCCTCGTCCGGGTGGTCGCGCCTGGCGTGGGCCACCATCTCGTCCACGAGGTCTCGGCGGATCTGCAACACGGCTCCATCCTAAAGGCTGGATCGGGCGTTCCCACGCCGTGAGATGGGCCACCAGCTGCTAGTCGTACTGGGCCAGCGCCTCCCGCACCGATCCAGGCAGCCCTGGCTCAGCCGGCGGCGCATCACCGGGGGCATTGAGTTTCGCGCTGATCAGCGGCCTCAGCCATTTCTCGGTCAGCACTTGCTGCGCCGCCAAGCTGATCGTGCCGACCCGCTCCGCGATGGGCGAGATCTCGGTGGCTCCCCGACGTGGACTCAGCATCAGGCGCACGTGAATCAGGGCGATGAAGAGGTCGTCGAAGTGCGATTGATCGCACCCAGGTTCACACTGGTGCTCCCAGCGGTCCAGCACACGGGTCACGGCGGCGAGGACCTCCGCCTGCATCGCGCTTTCATGCCGTTCCCGGAAATCCGCAGCGGCCTGTGTGTCCGGCGACACTGGCGCAAACAGCGCAGCACGCGCGCTGGGACCGCCGACGGGACTGCACCGGGCCCACCAGCCCAACGACCTGATCGGCCGAGCTGGGCCACCCCGCAGTGTCTCGGCCAGCAGCTGAACGCTCTCTTGAAGGATCTTCTCGTTGCTCATGCCGGGATCACTCCGCCGTGCAAACCAAAGACCTGCATCCGCGCGGCCATCATCTCGGCCTGTTCCCGGTCCTCAAGAACGGCTATTTCCGCAACGCCCCGTTCATGCACTTCATGAGGAAGATCAAGCGCCTTGCCGATCGACATACCGATCAACCGGTGCAACACGAACGCCACTGTGGCCACAGTATTGATGTCGTCATCCCATAACACCACGCGCCAGCCCCCACTACTCATGGACGCATTATGGCTTCGGGCCAGATGTCGCGGTATGCGAGGAGGTCTCCGTGGGCCTCAGCGTGGAGCAGCCCGTGCACCATGGCGCGCGAGAAGGTCTCGGCGGCTGCTGTGCAGAGCCGGTCCAACGCCAGCGCCCGCAGTGGTACTCCTGGTGGACCATCACCGGTGACCAGGTCTTTCACGCCGGTCGCCAGGGCGAAGACGGTGTCGCCGTCGAACATCGAGTGGGCGGGGCGCACTGCGCGGGCCAGTCCGTCGTGCGCCGCCACGGCCAGCCGGCGGGCCTCAGCCTTGCCCAGCCTGGCATCCACGGCGATCACGCCGATGGTCGTGTTGAGGCGCCGTCTCGGGATGTCGGGTAATTGCCCGGCCCGGTTAGGCCATTTGGCCGCGAACTCGTCCGCGAGTTCGAAATCGGCGGCGAACGGAATGCCGGTACCGGCATTCACGGCTTCGCCGACCGCATTCACAACGACAAGCGCGCCCACTGTGAATCCGTCGACAATCGTGCTCGCTGTGCCGACACCGCCTTTGAGCGAGCCGATTCGAGCGCCAGTTCCGGCGCCTGCGCAGCCCTGATCAACGCGCCCGGAAACCGCTGCTTCACACGCTGCGTAACCAAACGAGGCGTCCGGACGGTTGCCCCACGAGTTGACCGGCAGGTCGAACAGGACAGCCGACGGCACGATCGGCACGACGTGATGCGGCTCCGCGCCGACCTGCAGCCCGCGGTTGTGCTCCGCAAGCCACTGCATGACCCCGTCGGCCGCCGCCAGGCCGTACGCGCTGCCGCCCGATAAGCAGATGGCGTCGACGAACTGCACGAGGTTCTCTGGGAGGACCGTGTCGGTTTCCCTTGTCCCGGGCGCGCCGCCTCGCGAGTCGACAGCGCCGACGGTCTCCGGCGGCGTCAACACGACCGTCGTGCCGGTTGCCCAACCGTCGCCTGTGCGCTGGTGATGGCCGACCGTCACGCCGTGGACGTCGGTGATCGCGTTGAGCGGACCGGGCTTCATGAGCTGATGGCGTGCACGAGCTCTTCCTGCACCACGGTGAGCCAGTGGTAGACCGGCAGGTGGTCGGCGCGCGGATCGTCGTCCGGCAGCTCGTCGGGCATGTCGTCGTCGATGTCCAGCGCGGTCCCCAGAGCAAGCCGGACGTCGTTGAGCGCGGAGAGCCACGCGTCGGCCTGGTCCAAATTGAGGCGCACCTCACCGCCACCCGGCGGGCATGTGTCCAGCAGCACCTCGGCGACGCCGGTCTTGGCGTCCAGCAGCTCCGGCTCGTGCAGCGAGCGCAGCGCCGCCGCCGAATCCATGTCCTCCTTGGACGGCTGGTCGGCGTCCAGCCGGTGGAAGTCCGGCAGCAACCGCGACAGGATCGGGTCGTCCGGCGAGGTCGCCGGCCCGGTCCGGATGCCGGTGAGCTCCGAGAGCTCGTCCTTCGGCGCCTCTTCGGCGCGCGCGTGCAGCATGTCGTTGATCTGGCCGACCAGCCCGCGCAGCACAGCGGCTTCCTGCCGTTCCATCTCGGTGACGAGGACGTCACCTTCTTTGCGCCAGGGGTTCAAGAGGGGCGCTCCATAGTGGCCCAGAGACCCGCGGCGTGCAGCCGGGCGACGTCCGCCTCGACTTTGTCCTTGTCCCCCGAGGACACCACCGCTTTGCCCTTGTGGTGCACGTCAAGCATCAGCTTTGTGGCCTTGTCCCTGGTGTAGCCGAACAGTTTCTGGAACACGTACGTCACGTACGACATGAGGTTGACCGGGTCGTTCCAGACGATCGTCTGCCACGGCTTGTCCTCGGCGCCGGTCTCGGCCCCGTGTGTCTTCCCCAGCTCGACTGGCGTGGTCATGTGTCAATGGTGGCATGCGCCTGGCGAGCCGTTGTGCCGAGTTCAGGCGTTTTGCGCCCCGCCGGGTGATCGTCGCCCGTGGGGGCGCCATAGGCTCTCCTTTCATGAACGGACCCGGCACGAGCACTGCGCTGCTCACCGACCACTACGAGCTGACGATGCTGGCTGGCGCACTCGCGGATGGCACCGCGGAACGGCCATGTGTCTTCGAGGTCTTCGCCCGCAGGCTGCCCGACGGCCGCCGGTACGGGCTCGTCGGCGGCACGCAGCGGGTCCTCGACACCATCGCGCGGTTCCGCTTCGGCGACGACGAGCTGAGCAGGCTCAGCGAGAGCAAGGTGGTCGACAAACAGACCATCGACTGGCTCGCGAACTACACCTTCACCGGCGACGTGGACGGGT
Organism: Kibdelosporangium banguiense; assembly: GCF_017876405.1. Lineage (GTDB taxonomy): Bacteria > Actinomycetota > Actinomycetes > Mycobacteriales > Pseudonocardiaceae > Kibdelosporangium > Kibdelosporangium banguiense. The sequence continues at coordinate 568,694 of NZ_JAGINW010000001.1, forward strand.
ACCCGGAAGGCGAGCTGTACTTCCCGGGGTCGCCGCTCATGACCGTGCGGGGCACGTTCGCGCAGGCAGTGGTGCTGGAGACGGTTGTGCTGTCGATCCTCAACCACGACAGCGCGATCCTCTCGGCAGCTGCACGCATGGTCAGCGCCGCCAACGGCAGACCCATCATCGAGATGGGCTCGCGACGGACCCACGAGAGCGCCGCCGTGGACTGTGCGCGCGCCGCGTATATCGCTGGGTTCGCGACGACCTCCAACCTCGAGGCGGGCCGTACGTACGGCATCCCAACCGCAGGCACGTGTGCGCACGCGTTCACCTTGCTGCACGACGACGAGCGCGCCGCGTTCCAGGCGCAGGTCGACGCGCTCGGCGTAGGCACGACGCTGCTCGTCGACACCTACGACATAACCGCTGGCATCAACACCGCGATCGAGATCGCCGGTCCTGATCTGGGTGCGATCCGGATCGACTCCGGTGACGTCGGCGTGCTCGCGCGGCACGCCCGTGAGCAACTGGACTCGCTGGGCGCCAAGGACACGCGGATCGTGGTGTCCGGCGACCTCGACGAGTACGCGATCGCCGCGCTGCGCGCCGAGCCGGTCGACGCCTATGGGGTTGGCACCTCGCTGGTAACCGGGTCTGGCGCGCCGACCGCGGGCATGGTCTACAAGCTGGTCGAGGTGGCCGGGCGGCCCGTGGCCAAGCGCAGCTCGCACAAGGAGTCGCGCGGCGGGCGCAAGGGCGCGATGCGGCGCCACAAGCCGACCGGGACCGCGCTGGAAGAGGTCGTGTACCAGCCGGACAAGCAGTGGCCGCAGATGTCGGACAACGACCGGGATCTACAGGTTCCGTTCCTGCGTGGTGGACAGCCGGTGGCCGACCCGCCCACCCTGGAACAGTGCCGCAAGCGGGTCAAGCGCGGCCTGGTCAGCCTGCCTTGGGAGGGCCTGAAACTGTCCCACGGCGAGCCGGCCATCCCGACCGTGTTCATCGATTAGGGGAGTCACCGTGGCGAACGCGTTGATCGTGGTGGACGTTCAGAACGACTTCTGTGAAGGCGGTTCGCTGGCGGTGACCGGCGGCGCCGCGGTGGCCGCCGCCATCAGCAAGCACATCTCCGAGACGCCGTATGACGTCGTGGTGGCCACCCGGGATTACCACATCGACCCGGGTGCGCACTTCAGCGACGAACCGGACTACGTCGACAGCTGGCCCGTGCACTGCGTCGCCGGGACGGCCGGGGCGTCGTTTCATCCGGAGTTGGACGTGACGGCGATCCAGGCGGTGTTCTCCAAGGGCGCCTACGCGGCGGCTTACTCAGGTTTCGAGGGCGAGGCCGCGGACGGCAGCTCTCTCGTTGACTGGCTGCGCGCACGTGACGTCACGACCGTCGACGTGGTGGGCATCGCAACGGACCACTGCGTGCGCGCGACCGCGGTGGACGCGGCGCAGGCGGGTCTGACAACGCGCGTGCTGCTTGAGCTGACTGCGGGCGTCGCGCAGCCCACTGTGGCCTCCGCGCTCGAGCAGTTGCGCGGCGCTGGCGCTGACCTTGTCGGGGAGCCACGGGTTGGCTGATTGGGTGGCTCCCTCGTGGAGCCACCCAGGTCACACCAGGGGCGTGCAGTAAACGCCGCCCACAACGAGCTCACCGGTGATCGGGCCGCCACCGTTCGGCGCGAAGATCACGTGCATCAGGTTCAGGGTGATGCTGCCGTCCGGTGGGGACGGCACGATGACCTCGTTGAGGATCACCTTGGCCAGCGGCGGATCCGTGGGGTGGTCCCCTGGGACGACCACCGTGTAGTTGGGCGTCAGCTCCTTCGGGGCTTCGATCCCGACCAGGCCCGAGAACTGCATCCGGGCCACGCTGCCGTTGAGCGTGGTGGCGCATGTGGCCAGGTAGTCGTTGATACGGATCCGAGGGCCGCCGTACTCGGGTAGCGCGTTCAGCTCGAAGCGCTGCCCGGTGGCCTCAACGGTGATCCGCCCGTTGGCTGGGTTGGCCGTGCATTTGGTCGTACCGTCGCCGAACTCGGCGACCCCGCGCAGCCGGATGCGTTTGCTGGCGTTGCTGATGGTCCCGCCGGAGGTCAAGCACTGCCCGACCGGCGGCTGGATCACCCGTTTCTTGCCTTCGAGCACCACGTCGACCGAGCCGACAGAGGCGGTGCCGCTGCCCGTGGCCGCGGTAGCCGGCGCCGCGTTCACCACCAGGACGGCAGCCGCCAGCACGACAGCCATCTGCCTCTTCATGACCTCATGATCAGTCCCCCGGGCCGGTCCCACGACCCGGCAGAGGCCCAACCACCCGTTCTGGTGAGCCCCGCTACCTGCAGTGATGTCGCGGGTGTTGGCATCGCCACAGCTGAAGTACCGGATTGGCGAACTAGCCTGCCCGAAGGAGATCAATTCGGGAGGTTGTCGTGTCAGTTGTGCCGGTTTCGGCCCGTCCGTCCGTGCTCGCGGACCTCGTGCCGGGCGCGCTCGTCCGGGATGCCGCACTGGTCGTCGGGGGCGCGGCGCTGACCGGTCTCGCGGCGCAGATCGTGCTGCCGGTGCCAGGCAGCCCGGTGCCGATCACCGGGCAGACGTTCGGCGCGCTGCTGGTCGGCGCCGGGCTCGGCTGGCGCCGGGGTGCGCTGTCGATGCTGCTCTACGTGGTGGCCGGCGTCGCTGGGGTGCCATGGTTCCAGGGCGGGACCTCCGGCTGGCTCGGCGCGACCGGTGGCTACCTGATCGGCTTCGCGGTGGCCGCGGTGCTTGTCGGTGCCCTGGCCGGACGCGGCGGCGACCGGACCGTCCTGCGCACGATCGGCACGATGGTGCTGGGCAGCTTGGTGATCTACGCGATCGGCGTGCCGTGGCTGATGGCCGCGACCGGATTCGACCTGGCGACCGCGTTCGAGCGGGGTGTGGTGCCGTTCCTAGTCGGCGATGGGATCAAGGTCCTGCTGGCGGCCGGGCTCCTGCCGGGCGCGTGGGCGCTGGCCAGGAGCCGGGCCTGACCGGCTCAGCAGGACACCCAGGATGATCAGCCCCGCGCCGGCGACGGTGTTCAAGCCGACAGGTTCGGCCAGGAACACCGCGCCGAGTGCGGTGGAGAACAGCGGCGTGATGTAGGTGACGGTCGACGCCACCGTCGAGCCCGCTGCGCGAATCACGATGAAGTTCAACTGGTAGGCCACGCCGGTACCGAGCGCCCCCAACACGACCAGCGCCGCGGTGGCTCCAAAACCGGGCCACTGGGGCGCGTCTGCGGTCAACGGTGTGACCAGGGCCAGTTGCAGCGTGCCGCAGGTGACCTGGACCGTGGCGAGCGCCGTCGCCGACTCGGGCCGTCCGGTCAGGAAGCGGCGTGAGTACGCGAAGGCGCCGCCGTAGCAGAACGTCGCGCCGAGGCAGGCGAGCGTGCCGATCAGTGGTCCGGTTTCGACGCCATGCCAGATGCCGAGGACCACGAGAACACCGACGAAGCCGGTGGCCATCCCGGCGAGCCGTCGCGCGTTCGGCCGTTCGTCGGGCAGCAGCACCAGCACGAACATGAGGGTCATCAGCGGGACCGTCGCGTTCCAGACGCCGGCCAGCACCGAGCTGATCTTGGTCTCGCCGAAGGCGAACAGCGGGAACGGGATGGCGTTCAGCAGAAGAGCCACCACCGCGCCGTGCCCCCAGACCGCCAGGTCGCGGGGCATCCGCTGACGCGTGAGGAGAACCAGCAGCCAGAGGGCGATGGCCCCGAAAAAGCACCGCCACAGCCCAACCCACATCGGCGCCACGCCGGCGTTCACCGCGATCTTGATGAGCAGGAACGACGAGCCCCACAGCATCGCCAGCAACACGAACGCCGGCACCCACGAACGACCGGCTCCCGTACGGGACCATCCCGGCTGACCAGCGTCTGCTCTGCTCACCTTCAGCACCCTTCCCCTGTCTCGCGGCCAAGTCCGGCGGCGATCGGACATGAGGTTCGCCGGGTGAGGCAGAATGAGTCAAACAAGTCCAGCACCGTGATCCATGAGAGTTGCTCATGACTGTCAACCTGGCTCAACTACGGGCCCTGCTCGCCGTCGTCGATGAGGGTGGGTTCAGCGCGGCCGCCCCGGCCCTCGGCGTGAGCCAGTCAGCCGTGTCCCACTCGATCGCGGCGCTCGAGCGAGCGGTCGGCAGCCCGGTGCTGCACCGCACGAAACAGCCTCAGCTGACCTCGTTCGGCAGCCGGTTGATCGAGCACGCGCGGGTTGCGGTCGGCGCGACAGCAGCCATCGCGGACCTGGCGGCGCAGAATTCGAGCCAGCCGACCGGCACGATCCGGCTCGCTGCCCCGGCGACGGTGTGCCAGGGCCTGTTGCCGGATCTGCTGACGCGGTGGCGGGGCGACTTCCCGGGCGTGACGGTTCGCCTGTTCGAAGGCGAGGACCACGAGATCGTGGAGTGGCTCGCCGAACGGACCGTCGACGCGGCCGTCCTGGTCTCCCCGGAGAGCCACGACGGCGTCCGGATCGGCGCGGACGCGTTCGCCGCGATGCTGCCCCGGGACCATCCGCTGGCCGACGAGCAGGCCGTCGACGTCGCGGACCTGGAGGACGACCCGTTCCTGCTGTCCGACGGCGGCTGCGAACGGCACGTCCGCGAGTTGTTCCGGCAGGCCGGCTGTCGCCTGCGGCCCACGCACCGGGTCCGGGAATGCGGCACGTTGATCGCCATGGTCCAGGCGGGGATCGGTGTGTCGATCGTGCCCGGGCTGATGACCGCGATGATGGACCACCGGCTGGTGCTCGTGCCTTTGAAGCAAAACTTAACAAGGAAGCTGGTCCTGACCGGGCCGCTGACGGGGCCGTGGCACCCCGCCGTTACCGCCTTGATCGAGGCGACGCGCTCGAGGGCCTGAGTGTTTTGACGGTGCCTGCCGGTACCTTCGATCCGTGCCCGACTCCGCCTCCTCGCTTCTCCCCTCCCTGCAGGACCTTCTCGCCACAGCTGTCGACGCCGTGGGCGGGACCGAGCGGCCCGGCCAGGTGACCATGGCCGAGGCGGTCCAGAAATCGATCCGTACCGGGGAGCATCTCGCGGTCCAGGCTGGCACGGGTACCGGCAAGTCGCTGGCCTATCTGGTCCCCGCGTTGCGCCATGCGATCGAGAAGGGCAAGACCGTGGTCGTCTCGACCGCGACCATCGCCCTGCAGCGCCAGCTCGTCGACCGTGACCTCCCCCGGTTGGCCAAGACGTTGAAGAAGTCGCTGGGCCGCGAACCGACGTTCGCGATCCTCAAGGGCCGCCGCAACTATCTCTGCCTGCACCGATTGGACACCGGCGCACCTGAGGAGCCGGACGACAACGCGCTGTTCGACCCGTTCGCGGTCTCCGCGCTGGGCCGGCATGTGAAGCGGCTCTTCGAATGGTCCTCCGAGACCGAGACCGGTGACCGCGACGAACTCGTGCCCGGCGTGACCGACCAGGCGTGGCGGCAGGTCTCGGTGTCCGCCAAGGAATGCCTCGGCAAGGACAAGTGCCCGTCCGGCACGGACTGCTTCGCCGAGCTGGCACGGGCCGAGGCGGGGCGTGCGGACCTGGTCGTCACCAACCACGCATTGCTCGCGATCGACGCGTTGGGCGGCTACCAGGTGCTGCCCGAGCACGACGTCGTGATCATCGACGAGGCGCACGAACTGGTCGACCGGGTCACCTCCGCGGCCACCGCGGAACTGACCGCGGGCATGGTGTCGGCGGCCGTGAAGCGGTGCGGGCGGCAGATCTCCGAGGACATTGTGGACCGGCTCGAAGAAGCGACCGAGGGCATCCGGGAGATCTTCGAGGACATTCCCCAGGGCCGGCTGGACGACCTGCCAAAGCCGCTCGACGCCGTGCTGCAGGTGACGCGCGACGCCGCACGTGCGTGCATCACCGCGCTCGGCCCAGAACGGTCCGGCGATCTCGACAGCACAACCGCGCGACGGCAAGCAATGGCGTTGCTGGAGGAAATCCACGACACCTCCGTCCGGATGCTTGAGGCGTTCGACGGCGACACCTCGCAACGCAGGGACGTCGTATGGCTCAGTTCGGACGTCATCGGCGGAAACGTACGGCCGCCCGCGCTGCGCGTGGCTCCGCTCGGGGTCGCGGGTCTGCTGCGGGAACGGCTCTTTGGTGAGTGCACCACGGTTCTGACGTCCGCGACGCTGACGCTTGGTGGCTCGTTCGACGCACTGGCTCGCCAGTGGGGCCTGCCCGTGGAGGCGCGGCCGTCGCAGAAAGCCGAGGGCACAGCCACAGACATCGCGCCGCCCGCCGACAACGACGTCCCCAGCTGGTCCGGGATCGACGTCGGCTCGCCGTTCACCCATGAGAAGAGCGGCATTCTGTATGTGGCGCGGCATTTGCCACCGCCTGGGCGGGACGGGCTGCAGCCGGCGTTCTTCGATGAGCTCGAAGGCTTGGTGAAGGCGGCCGGTGGTCGCACGCTGGGGCTGTTCTCGTCGATGCGGGCGGCGCGGCAGGCAGCCGACGAGCTGCGGGACCGCATCGACAACCCGATCCTGTGCCAGGGCGAGGACTCGACGTCGCTGCTGGTCAGCAAGTTCGCCGAGGATGAGGCGACGTGTTTGTTCGGGACGTTGTCGCTGTGGCAGGGCGTCGACGTGCCGGGGCCGTCGTTGCAACTGGTGGTCATGGACCGGATCCCGTTCCCGCGGCCGGACGATCCGCTGGCGTCTGCGCGGCAGCGCGCGGTTGAGGCGCGTGGTGGCAACGGGTTCCTGACGGTCGCCGCGACGCACGCCGCGCTGTTGCTCGCCCAGGGCGCCGGACGGTTGCTGCGTTCGAACGACGACAAGGGCGTTGTCGCGATTCTTGACTCGCGGCTCGCGACCGCGAGATACGGCGGATTCCTGCGCGCTTCGTTGCCGCCGTTCTGGACTACGTACGACCCACAGGTTGTACGCGGCGCATTGGCCAGACTCAATAGTTGAACCGTCGCACCAATGCTTCCGTACCACCCTATGGAGGCATCGGAAGGCGGGAGACATTCGTATGGGGTCGCACCGGGTGAACGAGGCACGCCCGATCAACCGCAAGATCCTCTTGGGGCTGGTGATCGGTGTGACTTTGGCGGCGTCGCTCTCAGCGGTCGCCGCGACCAACCGGGACCCTGTGGACCAACAAACAGTCGAGGTCGGCGCCGCCACGCCGCTCGACCCGCCCATGCGCCAGGACGTGAAACTCACGGCGCAGGAGGCAAAGAACCGCGCCCGGGAAGAGGCGGCTCTCAGCAAGACAGTCTCGAAGCTTCGGCGCGACCTTGGCAACGCGTACGCGGGTGCCTGGTACGACGCTTCGAAGCGCAAGCTGATGGTCGGCATCATCGACCGGACCTACGTGGGCGCGGTCCGGCAGGCTGGGGCGGAGCCTCGGCTGCTGAAGAACAACCTGGTGGGCCTGACGGGCGCCAAAGCGCGGATCGACCGGATGGGTGCAAGCGCTCCCTCGGCGATCGTGGCCTGGTACGTGGACCCGCCGACCAACACCGTCGTGATCGAGGCCAAAAAGGACCCGGCCGCGGACTCGTTCATCGAGCGCGCCAAGGGCAACGGCGATCTCGTGCGCGTCTCGTGGACCACCAAGGGAGCCCAGACGTTCGCCGACGTCATCGGCGGGCGCGGCTACACCATCGGCGGCTCGCGGTGCTCCATCGGGTTCTCGGCGAACGGGGCCAGCGGTACCAAGCACATCGTCACGGCCGGCCACTGCACAGCGTCAGGCGGGTTGGTGCTCGCTGATGGCGTCGAGCTCGGCCGGGTCAACGCCGGCATCTTCGACACCGACGGCGACTTCGGCCTGATCGACATCACGGACCCGGTCGCGGTGACGACTGCGTCGGTGGACACCCGCGATGGCGGTCCCATCACGGTCACTGGCACCGAGCAGGCGCCGATCGGCGCTTCGGTGTGCCGGTCAGGGCAGACGTCCGGCTTCGCGTGCGGCGAGGTCACGGCGATCGACGAGACCGTCAACTACGGCGACGGCAAGATCGTCCGTGGCTTGACCCGGACCTCGATCTGCGGCGAGCCCGGCGATTCCGGTGGGCCGTTCCTGAGCGGGACTCAGGCGCAGGGGGTGGCGTCCGGCGGCATCGGTGACTGCACCAACAACGGGACCACCTTCTTCCAGCCGATCAACGAGGCCACGACCAAGCTCGGCGTGAGCATCGTCGTCGGCTGACACCCGGCTCGATCGCCCAGTGGCTCCCTAGAAGCGCCACTGGGCGATGACGGTGACCGTGCCCGGATCGACCTCGGTGAATCCGGCGTCGCGGACGGCGATGACCCGGCGGTCCTGCCAGGCGCCTCCTGGGTCCTGGCCGGGGTGCAGCTCGGCCCACTGGGCCTGGCTCGGCATCCGGACCACACACCGGTAGCCGGTCTCGGCCCATGCTTTGAGGTCGTCGGCATCGAGCAACGCGGCGAGCAGCATGCTGGCGTGGCCCACCTGTGCGGCCGCCTTGCCCGCGGTCAGCGGGACGTCCGGGTTCAGCCAGAGCACCGGCACATCGTCAGGAATCGAGCCTGGCTCGTCCTCAGGCAGGTCGCTGCCGGAGATCTGCAGGCGGCTGATCTCCTTGGGCGTTTCGACGACCAGGCCCGGCACAAGCGCCCGCACTTCGGCACCATCGACCTCAACGGTGACGCCGGGCACCCCCTGAGCGGTCTGCCAGTGAGCACCGCGCGCTCGACGGGAGACCTTACGGATGTGCCCGGCAACCCACGCGGACACGGCGTCGTGCCACTCGCCTTCGGGCTCCGCACGCGGGTCGAGGCACACGGCGAGAGCCGCCGAGGCAGCTGCTTCGAGCAACGCGGTACGGCCTGGCACGGGGTCACGTTCGATGCGCAGGATCATGGGCATCGCGCGGACCAGCTCAGGTTCGGTTTCGACGCGGTTGGTCTGGTCCGCTGGGAGAGCCAGCCACGAGGCGTAGCGAGCGGCCAGCGGAGCGAGAATCGAAGTGTTCACAGTCGGGCGCGGTCGATCCCGTCAGCGGCGTCGGCGGCCTCGACTTCGGCCCGCGTCACGCCGAGAACGAAAAGCACCACATCGAGGTAGGGGTGCGACAACGCCGTGTCGGCCACCTCGCGGAGCGCGGGCTTGGCGTTGAACGCGACACCCAGTCCGGCTGCCGACAGCATGTCGATGTCGTTCGCGCCATCGCCTACGGCCACGCACTGTGCGAGCGATACCTCGTACATGTCGGCGAATCGCCGTAGGGCGACCGCCTTGCCGGGCCGGTCGACGATGTCACCGACCACCCGGCCGGTCAGTGCGCCGTCGACGACCTCGAGCTCGTTGGCGGCGCAGAAATCGAACCCAAGCTCGTCGACCAGGTTCTGGATCACCTGGGTGAACCCGCCGGACACCACACCGCACCGGAATCCGAGCCGCTTGAGGGTCCGGATCGTCGTGCGGGCGCCCGCCGTGAGTTCGAGCTCGTCGCCGACCTCGGCCAGCACCGACGCGGGCAGTCCCTTGAGCAGAGCCACCCGGCGGTGCAGCGACTCGGTGAAGTCGATCTCGCCGGCCATCGCGGCGTCGGTGATCTCCTTGACCTGAGGCTCGAACCCGGCCCGCGCGGCCAGCATCTCGATCACCTCACCCTGGATCAGGGTGGAGTCCACGTCGAAGACGATCAGTCGTTTGGCGCGCCTGGTCAGGCCTTCGCGTTCGACCGCGACGTCCAGGCCCACCCGTGAAGCCACCTCGACGAGCGCGTTGCGCAGCCCGGCGTCGGCTTCCGGCGTGTCCTCGGCGACCGAGACGTGCAGCTCCAGGCCTGTCACCGGGTAGTCGGCCACGCGCCGGATCGCGTCGATGTTGACGCCCAGCGCGGCCATCCGACGGGCCACCTCGGTGAACGACCTGGCGCTGACCGGGCGGCCCAGCACGACGACCGCGTGCGTGGAGCCGACCCGGGCCGGAGTGAGGGGGTCGGCGCCCACCTCGACTTCGACCCGCATGGTCACGCTGGCCATCGCCTGTTCGACGGCTTCCTGCAGGCCTTCGGCGTCCCGGTCGGTGCCGACCAGGACACCGAGCACGAGCTGGCCCCGGATGACGACCTGTTCGACATCCAGCACCTCGACTCCGTGCCGGGTGAGCACGGCGAACAGGACCGACGACACGCCTGGCTTGTCAGGTCCGGTAACCGTGATGAGTACGGGCGTGCTTGTCGGACCGGGCAAGGGTTCCCCTCCTCGGCTGATGCGAGCGCGCGGCCTACCGCTGCTTAGGGTCGCCCCCGGTGATCTCGTCCGGCTGCGTCTTCTCGGCGATCACACCTGAAGGCGGCACCTTGTGGCCAACCCCTGTGTACGCCTCGGACCGGAACCGATCCACCATGTGTGGGTAATGCAACTCGAACGCGGGCCGCTCGGAGCGGATACGCGGCAGTTCCTTGAAGTTGTGCCGCGGCGGCGGGGACGAGGTCGCCCACTCAAGCGAGTTGCCGTAGCCCCATGGGTCGTCCGCGTCCGCGATCTGCCCGTACCGGTAGCTCTTGAACACGTTCCAGATGAACGGCAACGTGGACGCACCAAGAATGTACGCACCGATCGTGGAGATCGTGTTCAGCGTCGTGAACCCGTCGCTGGCCAGGTAGTCGACGTACCGGCGGGGCATGCCCTCGTTGCCGACCCAGTGCTGGACCAGGAACGTGCCGTGGAAGCCGATGAACGTGGTCCAGAAGTGCAGCTTGCCCAGCGGCTCGTCCATGAACCGGCCGGTGATCTTCGGGAACCAGAAGTAGATCCCGGCGAAGGTCGCGAACACGATCGTGCCGTAGAGCACGTAGTGGAAGTGCGCCACCACGAAGTACGTGTCCGACACGTGGAAGTCGATCGCAGGCGCGGCCAGCAGGATGCCGGTCAGGCCGCCGAAGAGGAACGTGACGAGGAAGCCGATCGAGAACATCATCGGCGTCTCGAACGTCAGCTGGCCCTTCCACATGGTCAGGATCCAGTTGAAGAACTTCACGCCGGTGGGCACCGCGATCAGGAACGTCATGAACGAGAAGAACGGCAACAGCACGGCGCCGGTCGCGTACATGTGGTGCGCCCAGACGGCCACCGACAGCGCGGCGATCGACAGCGTCGCGTAGACCAGCGGCTTGTAGCCGAACAGCGGCTTGCGGCTGAACACCGGGATGATCTCGGAGATGATCCCGAAGAACGGCAGCGCGACGATATAGACCTCGGGATGGCCGAAGAACCAGAACAGGTGCTGCCAGAGGATCACGCCACCGGTGGCCGGATCGAAGACGTGTGCCCCGATATGGCGATCGGCGAGTAGTCCGAGCAGGGCCGCGGTCAGGATCGGGAACGCGATCAGTACGAGGATCGCGGTGATCAGGATGTTCCAGGTGAAGATCGGCATCCGGAACATCGTCATACCCGGTCCGCGCAGGCAGATCACGGTGGTGATCATGTTGACCGCGCCGAGGATCGTGCCGAGACCGGAGACCACCAGGCCGGAGATCCACAGGTCCGCGCCGACGCCCGGTGAGTGGATCTTGTCCGACAGCGGGGTGTAGGCGAACCAGCCGAAGTCGGCGGCGCCACCCGGGGTCAGGAAGCCGGTCAGCACGATGATGCCGCCGAACAGGTACAGCCAGTACGAGAACGCGTTCAGCCTCGGGAACGCCACGTCCGGCGAGCCGATCTGCAGCGGCAGCACGAAGTTCGCAAACCCGAACAGGATCGGCGTCGCGTACAGCAGCAGCATGATCGTGCCGTGCATGGTGAACAGCTGGTTGTACTGCTCCTGGGACAGGAACTGCTGTCCCGGCACGGCGAGCTCGGTACGGATCAGCATCGCCATCGCGCCGCCCACCATGAAGAAGGCGAACGCGGTGACCAGGTACATGATCCCGATCTGCTTGTGGTCCGTCGTGCGGAACAACCGCAGGAGGTACGAACCCTTGACCGTCTTACCCGCCGGGAACGGTCGGGTCGCGATCGGCTTGGGGGCTACCGCCGTCACTCCGTGCCTCCAGTGGTGGTACTCGTTCGGGGCCGCGCCAAGACAGCTGTCCGGGCGACGTCTGGATACTATCCCCCGCTACATATGTGAGCACGCGAGGGCGTCCAACAACATCCGCGCAGGTCAGATCATCTGTGAGCGGGGATGACCGCGTACTGGCGCAGGGACAGGTCGGTGTAGGTCACAGGACCCCGCGGGCCGGGCACTTTGTCGATGTTTATGCCGGTCTCGGGCACGGCGAGCAGTTTGAACCCGTCAAGCAGACGCGTCGTGGCGTTCCAGAAAACACCTGTTCCGGTGTAGGTGGACATGAAGGTGTCGGCCACGGCCGCGTCTTCGGTCACAATGCCGGCGGCCAGCCCCGACGTCTTCGCGTTCGCGAGCTGCGCCGCTTGGACGGCGTCGTCGACCGGCGACACGGTCACGGTCGCCTCCTGGTCCGAATCGAGAGCCCATTCGTAACCGATCGCGTGCTCGTGCGGGGGCAGCGACGGCTTCACACCGGCCTTGTCCAGCGTCTCCAGGACAGCGGGGAGCACGTCGGCGTAGATCGCGGAGTCGATAAGCAGCAGGTTGAGGCGGTTGCACACGCCGAGCCGGTCCAGGCTGCGCGCGATCAGGTCGTGCGCCTTGGGGAGGTCCGCCGTCGCATCCACATAGAGGACGCCGCCGCCGTCGGCGTGCGCCAGCGTGCGGACGCCGTGCTTGGCTGCCTCGAAACCCAGTTCCCGGGTGCTGTCGCCGCTTCCGCGCAGGATCACCAGCGGGACCAGGTCCGGAAAACGGACCAGGGCGGCCGCGGCGGCCCGGTCCGCGCTGGGCACGAGCTGAATCACCGCGGGGTCGATCCTGGCATCGGCCAGCGCGGGCACGATGACGTCACGCACCAGGGCCGTCGCCGAACCGAGCGCGGCCGAGCCGGTCCGCAGCACGCCCGCGTTGCGCGACTTGATCAGCTGGGACGCGACGTCGACCGTGACGTTGGGCCTGGCCTCGTAGTTGGCGCCGATCACGCCGACCGGGCGGCGGCGCTCGACCAGGCGCAGGCCGTCGGGCAGGTCACGGATCGGGGTCTCCCGTACCGGGTGCGGCACGCCCGCGAGCAGCAGCAAGGCATCGGCCATCGCGGTGAGCCGATCCTCGGTGATGGTCAGCCGATCGAGCAGGCCGGAACTCATTCCGTCGGCCTGCGCGGCCCGCACATCCTCGGCATTCGCCTCAAGCACCGCTGCGGCACTCGCGCGCAGCCGTTCAGCCATCCCGGTGAGCGCGGCGTCGATGGCTTGCTCGGACGCCGTGGCTAGAGATGGCGCTGCCTGCTTGGCCGCGCGTGCGCAGGCCTCGACAACCTGGTCAACCACCGTAATCTCCTCTGCAGTGAGGTGACTAGTCTGCCGCACTGGGTGACGTGCCTGAATCAGCAGGAGGTGTCGTGACGGAGTTCGTCGGCTTGCAGCGGACCGTTGAGCTGGTCGCTGCGGGCGATACGAGCTCAGTCGACCTCGTCACCGAGGCACTGGACCGTATCGAGAAGGCTCAGCCAAGTCTCAACGCCTTCCGTAGGCTGCGCCGCGAGGCTGCGCTTGAGGAAGCCGCGCGGGCCGACGAACGGCTCGCGGCGGGTGAGCGGGCGCCGTTGCTGGGCGTGCCGCTCGCAGTGAAGGACGACACGGACATCGCCGGTGAGCCGAGCGCGTTCGGCTGCGCGGGTGACTTCCCGATCAAGACCGAAGACGCCGAACTGGTCCGCCGGCTGCGCCAGGCCGGTGCGGTGATCGTCGGCAAGACCAACACCCCGGAGTTCGGCCAGTGGCCGTTCACCGAGGGGCACGCTTTTGGAGCCACCCGCAACCCGTGGGACGTCGGCTACACGCCAGGTGGCTCTTCTGGAGGTTCAGCCGCCGCAGTCGCCGCGGGCCTGATACCGGCCGCGACCGGTTCGGACGGGCTGGGCTCGATCCGGATCCCAGCTGCGTGGACCGGGCTGGTGGGGATCAAGCCGACGCGCGGGCTGGTGACCGGCGCCCCGCAGCCGGACTTGTGGAACGGCCTCGCCACGCACGGCCCGCTGGCCAGGACAGTCCAGGACGCGGCCCTGCTGCTGGACGTCATCGCGGCGACCGGTACCCGCATGCAGGACAGTGCCCGGCGTGAGCCAGGGCGGCTGCGCATCGCGCTGGCGCTGCGAGTCCCCTTCTCGCTCGCGCCGACCAAGCTGGATCCGGAAGTGCGCCGGGGCGTCGTCCGGCTCGGGCGAGTGCTGGCCCGGCTCGGGCACGAGGTGAAGCTGGCGAGTCCGAAGTACGGCATCGTCGGGCTCGGGGTGTTCCCACGTTCGCTCGGCGGCCTGCGGGAGGCGGCCAGTCACGTGCCGGACCTGCGGCTGCTGGACAAGCGCACCCAGCTCAACGCCCGGATGGGCGCTCTGGGAGCGCCATTTGTGAAGCTGGCGCACCTGCACGAACGTTTCGAACGGCGCCGCCTGGGGCGCATCTTCGACACAGCCGACGTCGTCCTCGCGCCGACAACGGCCACTGCCCCGACCCCGATCGGGCACTACGACGGCCTGTCCGACTTCGCCACGACCCGCGCCATGATCGCGACCTGCCCCTACGCGTGGCCGTGGAACATCCTCGGGTTGCCCGGGATCAACGTGCCCGCCGGCCTGACCTCGTCCGGGCTGCCGATCGGAGCCCAGATCATCGGCGTCGAGAACAGCGAACCGACCCTCATCTCGCTGGCAGCGCAACTGCAGAACGAGGAGCACTGGCAGGACCGCACCCCACCCAGTTCAGGCTGACCAACCAACGGACCGACGGCTCCACGGTCTGGCCCAGGACTTTGACCGGTCAGGCGACCGCCGGCACATCTCGATCGACGCCCTCGAAACGCTGGTTCCGCAGGCAGATCCGGGTGGCTCACTGGGTGAGCCGTGCTATTTCGTGAGGGCGCGCAGGGTCTTGATCAGGACGTTGACGGGGATGCTCGGGTCGATCACGCGTTGCATGCCCAGGCCGATGCCGAGGCTGAGCAGGGCTGTGGCCATGTCCTCGGCGTCCATGGCCGCGTTGGCGTCGAGTTTGGTGGCGAGCACCGAGGCGATGGTCCCGCGGATGATCTGATCTCGTGCGGCCAGTTCCTCGCGGAGGTCGGGGTCGCGGCGGGCCTGGATGGCGAACTCGACTTCGAGGGTGGTCCAGCCTTCGTCGCCGATCATTCGTTCGGCCCAGCGCTGGAAGCCCGCGACACCTTCGTCGAAGGTGCGGGCGCGGCTGACCTCGGCGAGCGCCGCGTTGAGTTCGTCGGCGTGGATCGCGTCGAGGACCGCCAGGCAGAGCTCGTCCTTGTTTCGGAAGTTCGAGTAGACCGCGCCTTTGGAGAAGCCGGCGGCATCGGCGACCTTCTCGAGCGAGGTGCCGTGGTAGCCGTCGCGCAGGAACAACGTACGGGCCGTGGCGATGAGCAGGTCCCTGGTGCGGGCCTGACTCTCGGCGCGGGTCAGTCGGGGCATCAGCCCAGCCTATGGACCTACCGCCAGTAGCTGAATACTGCTAGCTTCCAAATACCGATGGTATTTCGAACTCGGAGGTGCGGCGTGCGGGTTCCAGTCGTGGTGATCGGCGCCGGCGCGTCCGGCATCGGTGCGGCCATCAAGCTCCGGCAGGCGGGCATCGACGACTTCGTGGTGCTGGAGAAGGCCGCCGAACTCGGCGGCACATGGCGCGACAACACCTACCCGGGCTGCGCCTGCGATGTGCCGTCCGCGCTGTACTCCTACTCGTTCGCGCCCAATCCGGAATGGACACGAGCGTTCGCACAGCAGCCCGAAATCCGACGGTATCTGGAAAACACGGCCGACTCGTTCGACGTGCGCAAACACGTGCGGTACGGCGTTGAGGTCCTCGACGCACGCTGGGACGCCGAGGCGAGCCGTTGGCAACTGGACACCACGAAGGGCCACTACTCGGCTCAGATCCTGATCGCGGGTACCGGCCCTTGGCACCAGCCGCTGATCCCCGACCTCAAAGGACTCTCGGACTTTCCCGGCGAGATGTTCCACTCGGCACGCTGGAATCACGACTACGACCTGACAGGCAAGCGGATCGCGGTGATCGGCACGGGCGCTTCCGCTGTCCAGTTCGTACCGGCCATACAGCCGCAAGCCGGCCGCCTGCACCTGTTCCAGCGCACAGCCCAGTGGGTGCTGCCCAAACCCGACCACTACGTACCCAAGGTGGAACGCTGGCTGCTGCACAACTTCCCGTCGGCGCAACGCGCGCTAAGGGCGTTCGAATACGCCGCGATGGAGGCACTGGGCGTCGGCTTCCGGCATCCGCAGATCCTTCGGCTGGTCCAGCAGATCGGCCTGCTGCACCTGCGGCGTTCCGTCCGGGACCCCGAGCTGCGTCGCGCACTGACGCCGGACTACACGTTGGGCTGCAAGCGTTTACTGATGTCCAACACGTACTACAGGTCGCTCACGAAGCCGAACGTCGAAGTCCACAGCACTGCCGTGCGGGAGGTCCGGGGCAATGTGGTCGTCGGCGCGGACGGCTCCGAATCCGAAGTGGACGCGATCGTTTTCGGGACCGGGTTCCACATCCTTGACATGCCGGTCGCCTCGCACGTCCGCGACGCGCAAGGCCGCACACTGGCTGACATCTGGCAGGGCAGCCCACAGGCCTACCTGGGCACATCGGTGAGCGGGTTCCCGAACCTGTTCCTCCTGCTGGGGCCCAATCTGGGCACTGGCCATTCGTCGGCATTCTCCATCCTGGAGTCGCAACTGGCGTACGTACTTGACGCAGTCAAGGCGATCCGCCGCAACGGCTGGTCCAGCATCGACGTGCGCAAGGACGTCCAGGACGCATACAACGCAGACGTGCAACAAGCACTGCGCACGACCGTCTACAACGTGGGCGGATGTTCGAGCTACTACCTGGATGCCAACGGGCGCAACAGTTTCAGCTGGCCGTGGTCCACAGGGACGTTGAGCAGGCGGATCAAGGACTTCGATCCCAGGTCCTATGAGGCGGCATGATGGCCGATGTCGCGTGCGGCAGCGGTGGCTTCGCGCGTAGCTCCCGTTGAGGCGACTAACCGCCCGCTGCCTTCCGCACGCCCGCATGAGGAGCTACTGAACGCTCGTAGCCACTCGCGATGCTCGTAAGCAACTCCTGTGATTGCCGCGCATCCAACGCGACTCGCGCAATACTGGGAATCAGGAGGAAAAACGGGTCGACATAGTCCGGTTCTTCGAAGAAGAGGCTCGTAGCGTGGTTGTGCAGGCATAGCAACGGTCTGCCACCGTCGTAGTCCTGCAGGGTGAACGAGCCGCCGAACACCGATCGCTCTCCCGCGCAGAGCGGAACTACTCGAATCTTGGTCCGCTTCGACTCAGCGAGGAGCACCAGCTTGAGCAATTGCTCGTGCATCACCTCGGCACTCCGGACCTGGACTCTGAGCGCCTGCTCGTGTACATAGAACACGTGTCGTGCCCGGTTGAGCACCAGTTGCCGGTCCATCCGAGCACGGACGCAGTTCTCGATGTTGTCCGGATTCCGCCAGGTCTCGCGGCTGATCATGGCGCGGGCGTAGTCTTCGGTCTGCAGCAGTCCTGGCACCACTATCGGCTGATAGGTGGTCGTGGCGATGGCGGTCGATTCGTGGAAGGCAAGAGAACTCAGCGAATCCTCCAGCCCGATGCCATGTGAGTTGAGCCAGTAGCCGTGTCCGCTGTCGTTGCGGAACCGCACCAGCTCCAAGGTCTCCGCCAAGGACAACCCGGCGTGTGCCAGGAAGTGCGTCAGCTCGACGTCGGTGACCGGCGCCGTTCCGTTCTCGATGCGCGACATCCGGCTCACCGACCAGCCCAGGGTGTGCGACAGTTCGGCGAGCGTCAGACCGGTGGCCTCGCGGCGGCGGCGCATCTCGTGGCCCAGTTCCCGGCTCATGGCCGTGGATCCGTAAACGCTCATCCGCCCAACCTAGGGACGAACCGCGACGAATCCACTCAGACCGCGCCAAGGTCCACCCCAACGAGATCCCGTTTGCGCCGCTGGCAAAAGCCCTCATCCGGTCAGCATGGGCGTGAGCAGCCACATGCCGCCGAGGAAGGTCGCGCCGAGCGAGATCAGGAAGAACATGGCCACCCAGAAGAGCCCCGGCGCGCCGGTCAAACGCGCCAGCTGATCGGCGTCTGAGTCGCGGGCGCGGCCACGGCGCCGTTTGGACTGCAGCTCCCATACCGGTCGGACGCCGCCGAACAGGAGGAACCACGTGATCAGGGACGCGAACGCGGCCTGGACCTCCGGCGAGGTCACAAGCGAGACCACGACCAGCACGGCGCCGGTGGCCAGCACTGACACGACGCCGTACACGTTTCGGATCATCACCAGGACGGCGAGCATCAGCGCCGTCAGCACCCACAGCAGCAGGGTGATCCTCCCGCCGGCCATCAGACCTGCCAGACCGAGTCCGACCAGGGAAGGCGCCACGTAACCGGCGAGCGCGGTGAGGACCATGCCTGGCCCTCTGGGCTTGCCACGGGAGACGGTGACGCCCGATGTGTCCGAGTGCAGTCGGATTCCGGCGAGCCTGCGGCCAACCAAAACGGCCGCCAAGGCGTGTCCAGCTTCGTGCACGATCGTCACAACGTTGCGCGCCAGCAGCCACGGCTGGCCCGACAGGACCAGCAGCAGCGCCGCCCCGCCCGTAACCAAGATCACTACCACGGGCGGGTCCGGCTGTGTGCCGACGAGCTCGTCCCAGAAATCCACCGCGAAACCCAACCACACCTGGTGTTTGTGGCCGGTAAGCCCCTGCTCAGTCCCGGTGGCCCCGCTGGTGGACCGTCGTGGCACCCTGCGAGCGGGCTGCCCGAAAAGTCGCGCATACAGACGGCGGGCGCCGCCGACCGCACCCCAGAATGGTCAACACCATGCTCACACTGACCCGCAAAGGACGAAACATGGCGATGACGGCCGTGCGTACCAGGCCGTACCTGCTAGCCATCGGCGTTTTCGTGCTGGTTCGGCTAACGGGTGTCGTCGTGCTCGCAATACTCGCCGACAACCGCGACCGCGAGCTGTTCGACGTGTTGAAGTCCTGGGACGGCGACTGGTACCTGTCAATCGCGGAGAACGGCTACGACAACGTTCCGGCCCGGTTCGTCGACGCCGCCGGTCACCGAACGCGTACGACGCCGCTCGCGTTCTTCCCGCTATATCCAATGCTCATTCGCGGGCTGGCATATGTGACAGGCGGCGACGCATTGGCTGCCGCATTGGTCATCAGCCTCATCGCCGGGTGTGTCGCGGCAGCCGGCATCTTCCGGATCGCCCAGATCATCGACCCGCGGCCGAAGACCGGGCTGTTGCTGGTCGCATTGTGGGGCGGCGCGCCAATGGCCATCACGTTGTCGATGGCCTACACCGAGGCCCTTTTCACCGCGCTGGCCGCGTGGGCTCTGGTCGGGGTGCTGGAACGCAAGTGGATCCTCGCCGGGCTCTGCACCGCGGCCGCGGGATTGGTCCGGCCGTCGGCGTCGGTGCTGGTCGGAGTGGTCGCGCTGGCCGCGCTCGTGGCGGTGTTCCGGGAGCACCGGACCTGGCGGGCCGTCGTGTGCGCGGTGTTGTGCCCGATCGGGCTGTTCGGCTGGTGGGGTTATGTCGCCAACGAGACCGGAAGCCTGACCGGGTGGTTCGACATTCAGCGCCAGGGCTGGTTCAGCTTCTTCGACGGCGGGCAGCAGACCCTGAAATTCTTCGGCGAGATCCTGGATTCCGGCAATTCCGTGATGGAGACCGTCACCATGCTGATGGTGTTCGCGGCCGTCGTGCTGGCGGTGCTGGTCGTACGGTCGCGGATTCCGTGGCCGTTGTGGGGGTACGGCGCGGGGACCGTGTTCATGGTGGTGGTCACAGCGGGGATCACGTACTCGAAGTCCCGGTTCCTCATCCCGGCGTTCCCGCTGCTCATCCCGGTGGCGCATGGGCTGGCCAACCGCAAGACGAGCACCATGGCCACAGCCGCGGTGGCGTTCGTGCTGTTCGGCAGCTGGTTCAGCGCCTACTCGCTGACCGGCTGGAACCTGGCGATCTGACCCCGCCGGCCGCCACTGACCGTACGATCGCGACATGTCCGTCACCAGTACCGAGCTCACTGTCGGTGAGCTGGCCAGACGCGCCGGTGTCGCCGTGTCGACCTTGCACTTCTACGAGGCCAAGGGGCTGATCACCAGCCGTCGGACTGCGGGCAACCAGCGACGGTTCCGGCGGGACACGCTGCGCCGGATCGCGTTCATCCGGATCGGTCAGCGGGTCGGCGTCCCGTTGAACACGATTGCCGACGTTCTGGGACAGCTGCCCGAAGGACGGGTGCCGACGCGGTCGGACTGGGCCGCGGTGTCCGAGACGTGGCGGGCCGAGCTGGACACCAGGATCGAGCAGTTACTCCAGCTGCGGGACGACTTCACCGACTGCGTCGGGTGCGGCTGCCTGTCGCTGGACAAGTGCTCCCTGGCCAACAAGGACGACCAGCTGGCAACGCACGGCCCCGGCCCGCGCCGGCTGGTGGAAGCACGCAAACAGCAGGACGCGGACTGCGCCCCCTCGGCGCAGTCCGCGACGTGCCGGCCTGATATCACTGCCACCGGAACAGACGGGCCGCGGTAAACCCGACGCCCAAGGTGAACGCCAGCAGCACCACGAGGTGCAGTGGCTCCGGGAACGAGCCTTCCCATGCACGTTGCATCGCCTGGGAGCCGGCGCCCAGCGGGGAGAAGTCCGAGATGCGCCGGACGACATCCGGCATCATCGGCCCAGGCGTCCACAGGCCCGCCAGGAAGGCCAGTGGGAAGAACGCGACCGTGCCGATGCCGTTGGCCGCCTTCCCGTTCGGCGCGAGGGCCGAGATCAGCAGGCCGATCGAGAACATCGCGGACACGCACAGCACGAAGGCCAGCGCGAACCCGCCGAGCTGACGCGGGATGACCACGTCGAAGGCGATACCGCCGATGGCCAGCACGAGCACGGTGACGCCCGTCAGGAGAGCCAGGTTCACGATGCCCTGGGCCACCATGAGAGCCACCGGCCGGACCGGCGTGACCGCCATTTTGCGCAGCACCCCGCGTTCCCGGTAGGTGGCCAGGGCGCTGGAGAGCGCGTTGAGCGCCATCATCCCGATGATCAGGGTGATGATCGGCGGGACGTAGTAGTCGATGAAGCGGCCGCCGCCGAAGTCCTCACTCGGCTGGCCGGTGGACGGCAGCAGGCCGAAGATCGTCACCAGCAGAACCGGGATGATCACGACGAACGCGATACTCGGATCCCGCCGTAACAGGCGGAACTCCGCCCGGATCAGCTTGCCAAGCCCAGTCATCGCGCGGTTCCGCCTCCCCGGGATTTCAACGCTTGGTCGCGTTGGGTTTGCATGGCTCAGTTCGGTGCGTACCGGTGGCTGAGTTGCGTCACGTTCCCCTGAGGTGCGGTTGGGAAGCACCTGGCCTGATACCGAGGTCTGGGGTTTCATGATTCGTCTCCCAACTGGCGGCCGGTGAGGGCCACGAAGGCGTCTTCGAGGTTCGTCTGCTCGACCCGCAGGTCCAGGGCGACCACGTCATGGCGGGCCAGGGCCGCGCTGACCGCTTGCAGGAGGTTGCCCTGGCCGGTCACGACCACCTGGCTCGCTGTGTGAGCCACCTCGGTGACCTCGGGCAAGTCGGTCAGCAGCTGGTCGGGAAACGGGACCGACGGCCGAAATCGCAGCCGCTGGCCGCCGCCGTCCACCCGGGCCACCAGGCCGGCCGGCGTGTCGATGGCGACCACGCGCCCCTCGTCGACCAGGGCCAGCCGGTCGCACAGCCGCTCGGCCTCCTCCATGAAGTGGGTCACCAGGACAACCGTCACGCCGCGGTTGCGGATGCCCTCGATCAGCTCCCAGGTGTCCCGGCGCGCCTGCGGGTCCAGGCCGGTGGTCAGCTCGTCCAGGAAGGCGATCTCCGGGTTGCCGATCAGGGCCAGCGCGATGGCCAGGCGCTGCTGCTGGCCGCCGGACAGCTTGTTGAACGCCGTGCCGCGCTTGCCGGTCAGGCCGAGGTCGTCCAGCAGCTTGTCGCCGTCGGCCGGGCCGGGGTAGAAGGAGGCGAACAGCTCCATCGCCTCGCCGACCCGCATCTTCTCGGGCAGTTCGCTCTTCTGCAGCTGGACGCCGACTCGCCGGCGCAATTCCGATTCATCGCGGCGTGGGTCGAGCCCGAGCACGGAAATGCTTCCGCTGTCCGCGGTACGCAATCCTTCGACACATTCCACTGTGGTCGTCTTTCCGGCACCGTTGGGTCCGAGAATGCCGAATATCTCGCCCCGCTCGACGGTGAAGGAAACATCGTCGACCGCTACTTGCCGTCCATATCGCTTATGCAGGTTCGCGACCTCGATGACCGCCATTCCCCGCCTCCCTCGAACGTTTCCTGTTGGTGCCGAGAACGTTATTGAGTTCGGCGGCCGTTGCGAATCCGTCTGAGGCCAGACCTGAGGTGGGGCTAGCCATACCCTCCTGCTGTACCTGCGCGCAGTGCATGGGGTGGTGCCGATCAGCGAAACTGGTCGCGTGCTGCGCCGATACGTCCTCGCCCCGGTTCGCGGGCTGGCGCTGTTCGGCCTGTCGATCGTCGGCCTCGTGCAGGCCGTGGTGGCGCTGGTGGTCTCTTTCACGGGCCTGGTGCGGCAGTTCGAGCTGGAGCGGTGGCTGCCGAACCTGGTCCGGCGGTTGAGCCACCGCTGGCTCGGCCTGGACATCCCCACGCCGTATCGGCCCATGCCGCCGTTGCCCAAGCCGGAGCCGGACGGCCGGTACAAGATCGGCAATCAGCTCTACCGCGGCCGGCGCGCGGTGCAGCGGATGCAGCGGTTCCAGTGGCTGCTCAAGGACCCGGCCACTCACCGGGACCACCTCTGGGCGCTGCTGACCCCGATGACCGGCGGGTTCGCGGCGGCGCTGCCGCTCCTGCTGCCGGTGGCCGGTTTTCTGCTCCACCCGCTGGCCGCGATCCCGCTGGCCATCGCCGGTGCCATGAGCGCGCCGGCGATGCTGCGGGTCTACGCCGGGTGGACTGGCGCACTTCTGGGGCCACCCGGCCGGACCGGGCGCAGCCGCGTGTGGGGCTGGGTCATGGACAGGGTGTTCGCCCAGCTCAAACTCGCGGCCACGTTCGGGCTGGCGCTCTGCGGGATCCCCCCTCGCCCTGGTGCTCGCCGGGTCGGTCTTCCCCCGATTCCTCGGACCTTTGGAGCTCACGCGCCGCCCGGCGCGGCGCTTCGTCAACGCCCGGCGCGCCCAGATCACCAGATGGTCCGGGGTCGAGATCACCGAGCCCTACTTGCCGCTCCCACCGCCGCCCACGCCGCGCCCGGACGGCAAGTACCAGCGCGGCCGTATGTTGTACGACTCCCCCACGGTCATCATCGCCACGCAGAACACAGTGGCCCTGGCAAAGGACCCGGCCACCTGGCGGGACCTGCTCTGGCTGATCCTCGATCCGCTGCTCACCCTCGTGCTCGCGGCGGTGCCGGTGCTTCTCGTGGTGTTCGGCTTCTTCGTCTACTTCTGGTCCTGGGTGTGGTCCCTCCCGTTGGCCGTCTTCACCGACTTCGATCTCCGCAAGGGCTGGGCGTACGTCACCGACTACATCCCGGGCCTGGAGAACACCGGGCCGTGGCTCACTCCGGTGGCCGGGCTGGTCGTGACGGTGCTGGTCCTCCCAGCGAGCCATGCCCTGCTCAAGGCACACGGCCACTGGAGCAGGTTCCTGCTGGCGCCGACCAGGTCGGCGGAGCTGGCTCTGCGGGTGGACCACCTGACCGAGACCCGCACCGAAGCGACGGACACGCAGGCCGCCGAGCTGCGCCGGATCGAACGCGACCTGCACGACGGCGCCCAGGCTCGCTGGGTGGCCATGGGATTGAACCTCGGCGCGGTCGAGCGGCTGATCGACCAGAACCCGGAAGCGGCCAAGAAACTCCTGGCCAGCGCCCGGAACGCGTCGGCGGAGGCACTCGTGGAGCTCCGTCAGCTGGTGCGCGGGATCATGCCGCCGGTCCTGGCCGAACGTGGTCTCGGCGACGCGGTTCGTGCACTGGCCCTGGACAGCCCGTTGGACGTGCATGTCGTCGTGGAACTGCCTGGTCGCGTGGAGGCGCCAGTCGAGGCGGCGGTGTACTTCGCGATCACCGAGTTGCTCACGAATGTGGCCAAGCACGCCGAGGCCGAACGGGTCAGCGTGGACATCCGGCACGTGCATGGCAAGCTCCGGGTCACGGTCAGCGATGACGGCCGGGGCGGCGCGGATCCCGCAGGTGGCAGCGGCCTGCAAGGGCTGCGGCGACGACTCGCTACATTCGACGGCGTCTGCACCCTCACCAGCCCGTTGGGCGGACCGACCACCGCGACCTTGGAGGTCCCGTGCGTGTTGTCCTCGCCGAGGACCTCTACCTCCTCCGAGACGGCCTGACTCATCTGCTGACCGCGCACGGCTTCGACGTGGTCGCGGCCGTCTCCAGCGGCCCTGAGCTGGTCAAAGCCCTCGACGAACAGCGGCCGGACGTGGCGATCGTGGATGTACGGCTGCCGCCGACGTTCACCGACGAAGGCCTGCAGGCGGCTCTCGAGGCGCGCCGCAAGGTGCCTGGCCTGCCGGTGCTCGTGCTGTCCCAGCATGTCGAGCAGCTCTACGCACGGGAGCTGCTGGCAGACGGCGCCGGGTCGATCGGCTATCTGCTCAAGGACCGGGTGCTCAATTCGGACCAGTTCATCGACGCCGTCCGCCGGGTCGCCGAAGGTGGCACCGCGATGGATCCAGAGGTCATCTCCAAGCTGCTGGCCAGCAACGCACGCCATGAGCCACTCGCCGCGCTCAGCCCGCGGGAGCGTGAGGTCCTGGAGCTGATGGCCGGTGGCCGGTCCAATGCCGCGATCGCCGCACAGCTTTTCGTCAGTGAAGGTGCGGTCGGCAAACACACCGCGAACATCTTCTCGAAGCTGCAGCTGGCGCCGTCGGATGACACCAACAGGCGGGTGCTCGCGGTGCTGGCGTATCTGAACAGCACAAGTTCCTAGAGGCGGTGGCGCACTTCCGCAGCCAGTACCGCGGCCTGCGTGCGACGGCGCAGGCCCAGTTTGCCCAGCACGCTTGAGACGTAGTTCTTCACTGTCTTCTCGGCGAGATTGAGGCGTTCGGCGATCTGCCGATTTGTCAGGCCTTCGCCGATCAGGCGCAGCACGGATCGTTCACGCGTGGTCAACGTGTGCAGCGGGTCGCGCGGCTGCTCGGGCTTGGCCTCCTGAGGGAGCCTCCCGCCTGCGCCGACTATGCGGATGGCGCTGGTCAGCTCGGACCCGGCGACGTGTTTGGGCACGACACCGGCGGCTCCCGCGGCGATCGCGGCATCGACGATGTCGGGGGCGACGGCGTCGTGGTCGACGAACGGAGTCAGCATCAGGCACCGCACCTCCGGGCAACGTAGTTGCAGGTCACGGCACAACTGGACGCCGTCGCCGTCGGGCAGGCGGACATCCAGGACGGCCACGTCCGGGAGCTGTTCGGGGACCAACGCCAAGGCTTCGACGACGGTGCCGGCCTGCCCGACGACGTGCATGTCCTGCTCGTCGGCGAGTAACGCGGCCAGCCCACGCCGGACGAGCTCATGGTCGTCGACGATGAAAACGCTGGTGTTCACGGTGTGCCGCGCAACGCGATCAGGCGCGTCGCGCGGCACACCCGCGCCCGGCCGAGCGACGCGGCCCTGCCCCGCGTCGCTCGGCCGCCGGTGCGTTCAGCACCGGTGGCTCCTTGAGGTACTCCACCGCGTGGTACTACACCGCAACTCCGAGGTGACGGAATTCTGTCGATCACAATAACCTGGAAACAATTCCTCGCCAGTTGATCCGGACCGAGCCGCAACGTCTCCCACGCTAGGTAATTCGTTTGAGAAGCTCGCCTCTGACCGAGGTTCACTCGAATGGCGGAAGTTAGTGACCGCCGTACCGCCGTTACAGTGAAACCGCTGATATAGGTTGAGATTCTCACCACATGAGACACGGGCCGAATGGCCCTCCCACACCCGTGTCACACGGTAGAAGCTCTTCTGGAAACACGGAAGAAATATGTTCAAATAACAACTACTCGACATCGAGACGGCCGCGCGGCGAGTCGCGTAGGCCGATCGGGGGTGTGGTAATGCCGGTCCCGGACGCACGTACGCGTACCGACGACTACTGGCAGGAGTGCATCAGGATCCGGCCGACGCTGGTCCGGATCGCCGCCCGGCGTTGTGCGGCACCGGTGGACCCCGATGACATCGTCGGCGAGGCCCTCATCCGCGGGGCCGAGTTCGGCGACCTTGATATGAGCAGGCTGGAGCAATTCCTGGTCGCCACAGTCACCCGGCTGTGCGCCGACGAGGCCAGGCGCCGCACAGTGGCCACCCGGATGGCCAACCACCCGAGGCTGGTGCCGCCGACCGCCGACGATCCCGCCGAATTCGCGTGCGACAAGGCCGAAGCACGCTGGCTGGCGGTCCGGATTCTGGCGCTGCCGCGCCGTGACCAGGTACTGGTAGACATGCTCGCCGACGGAATGCCGCACAGCGAGATCGCGCGTGAACTCGGCACCACGACCCAGGGCGCGCACTCGGCGCTGTACCGGCTGCGCAAGCGGATCGGGGCGCATCGACCGATCGGCTGATGTGGCCATCCACCGACATGGTGGCTGGTAAGGCGATCCGCACGGGCACCTGACCGGCGCATGCTGCCGGTATGTCAGTGATAGAGGTGTCCAACTTGCACAAGGCGTACCGCGGCAAGGTCGCGGTACAGGAAGTTTCGTTCGCCGTGGCCGAGGGTGAGATCTTCGGCATCCTCGGCCCCAACGGTGCGGGCAAGACGACCACGGTCGAATGCGTCGCCGGGCTGCGCGTGCCGGACGGTGGGATGATCCGCGTTCTCGGCCTCGATCCCCGCCGCGACGCCACGAAACTGCACACCCAGGTCGGGGTGCAACTCCAGGAGAGCCAGCTGCCGGAGCGGCTGAAGGTGTGGGAAGCGCTGCACCTGTACGCCTCCTTCTACCCCGATCCGCTGGACTGGGAGCAGCTGATCGTCGACTGGGGCCTGGCCGAGAAACGCGCTACGCCGTACGCGAAGCTGTCCGGCGGCCAGAAGCAGCGGCTGTTCATCACCCTCGCACTGGTCGGCAATCCCAAGGTGGTGTTCCTCGACGAGCTGACCACCGGCCTGGATCCGCAGGCGCGCCGTGAGACGTGGGAGCTGATCGAGAAGCTGCGGCGCACTGGCGTGACCGTCGTGCTGGTCACCCACTTCATGGAAGAGGCCGAGCGGCTCTGCGACCGGCTCGCGGTCATCGACGACGGCCAGGTCGTCGCGCTCGACACACCCGCCGGGCTGGTGTCGAAGGTGGACAACCGGCAGCGGATCCGATTCCGCGTCGCGGGCCAGTTCGACGAGCGGCTGCTGACCGGGATTCCCGAGGTCAGCGAGGTGGCGCACGAGGGGAGCCACCTCGTGGTGACCGGCCGGGGCGACCTGCTCTACGCGGTCACGTCGGTCCTGGCGCGCAACCAGATCGTGGCAGCGGACCTGCGTGTCGAACAGGCCAGCCTGGACGACGCGTTCGTCGCGTTGACCGGCAAGCGTTTCTGACCGTCCTACCAACGGGCCATCCGCTGGCCCTCGCACGGGGCCATCGTCCTTTCACTCGAATTCATCCTGGAGAACTCCCATGTCTGGTGGCGGCACGCTCACATTCACGGAGCTGAAGCTTTTCCTGCGAGACCCGGCGTCGACCATCGCCACGGTCGCGCTGCCGGTCGCGATCGTGGTCGTGTTCGGCGTGATCGCGCAGCCGGCCGGCGACGCCGATCCGATCATGACCTACTTCCCGACCATGGCTCTCGCGTTGGGCCTGGCGCAGCTGGCACTCAACCTGACGCCGACGACGTTGGCCGGATACCGGGAGAAGGGGATCTTGCGCCGGATGTCGACCACGCCGGTGCATCCGGCGAAGATGCTCACCGCCCAGCTGGCGATCAGCGTCGGGCTGGCGGTGGTCGCCGCGGTCCTGGTCACTCTGGTGGGCCACCTCGGCTTCCAGTTCGAGCTCCCCCAGCATGTGCCGGGTTTCCTGGCCGCGTTCGGGCTCGGGTGCGCCGCACTGTTCTCGATGGGGCTCCTCGTCGCGGCCGTCGCGCCGAGCGCGCGGGTCGCGACGGGGGTGGGTGTCGGGCTGTTCTTCGTGAGCCTGGTGTTCGGCGGGGTGTTCATGCCGGCCGAGACCCTGCCGCCGTTCCTGGTGCGGATCGGCGACTTCACCCCGTTGGGCGCCACCATGCAGTCGCTGCGGGACAGCTGGGGTGGCACCATGCCGGAGCCACTGCATCTGGCGGTGCTCGGTGGCTACACGATCGTGGCCGGACTGGCGGCGGCCAAACTCTTCCGCTGGGAATGAGGAGCGATGCTGCAGGTCACTGAGCAGGACCAGGACCGTGCGGCGCGCACGGCGAGGTGGATCTACATCGGGATCGCGTACCTCGCCCTGGCGTTCGCGGTCACCTGGACGCTGGTCCAGCCGGAGCTCACGCCGCGGCCGGGCCGCACGCTCGCGTTGAGCGCGGCGGCCGCGGTGTGGCTCACCGGGTTCGCCGTCTGGTGGCCGGCCTGGCCGCGGCGCCGGGTCTGGGCAGTGATCGGATATCTGGGTCTGCTCGCGCTCAACGCCACGTTGATGGCCAGCAGTGAGACGTTCACCGCGTTCGTGTGGGTCGGCTACCCGTTCGCCTTCGCGATCTTCCCGGCCCGGTGGGCCGTCTTCGCAGTGACCGCGAACGCGTTCTGCACGTTCGTGGCGCAGAGCGGGGCCCTGCAGCAGAGCTCGCCGTACACCGTGATGATCGCGATCGCCGGGCCGGTGATCTTCGCGGGCTGGTACGCGGGCGTCGAGAGTGAGAAACGCAAGAAGGCGATCGCGCAGCTGACGGACACCAACCGGCGCCTGGCGAGCGCCATGGAGGAGAACGCCGGGCTGCACGCGCAGCTCATGGCGCAGGCGCGCGAGGCGGGCGTCCTCGACGAGCGTCAGCGGATGGCGCGCGAGATCCACGACACCCTGGCGCAGGAACTCGCGGCGATGATCAGGCAGCTGCAGGCCGCCGACCGGGTCCGGGAACAACCGGCCCAATGGCAGCACCACATGGACCAGGTCCAGATGCTGGCCCGCCGCAGCCTGTCGGAGGCGCGCCGGTCGGTTCAGGCGCTGCGGCCGGAACCGCTGGTGCGTTCCAGGCTGCCGGACGCGATCGAGGAGATGGCGCACGCGTGGAGCCAGACTTCGCGGGTGGCGTTGACGTTCGGCACCAACGGCACACCGGCGCCGATGATCCCAGGTATCGAGGTCGCGCTGTTCCGGGTCGCGCAGGAGGCCTTGGCCAACGTCGCCAAGCACGCGGGTGCGTCACGCGTCGGCATCACGCTGTCCTACCTGGACGACCTGGTCCTGTTGGATGTCCGGGACGACGGCGCCGGATTCGAGCCAGGCAAGGTGGCGCCCGGCGGGGACCATGGGTACGGCCTGAGCACCATGCGTCAGCGGCTGCTCGGCGTGGGTGGGACCCTGGAGATCGAGAGCGGGCCGGGTGAGGGGACCGCCATCGGAGCCAGCGTCCCGGCGATCCGGGCAGAGGGAGACGCGTGATGATCCGGCTGCTGATCGTGGACGACCACCCGGTCGTCCGGGACGGGCTGCGGGCCGCGTTCACCGGCGAGCCGGACATCGAGGTGGTCGGTGAGGCGGGCAACGGCCTGCAGGCCATCGAGATGGTGTCCGCGAACCAGGCCAACGTGGTGCTGATGGATCTGCGGATGCCGGAGCTCGACGGGGTGCGCGCGATCCGCCGGCTGCGGGAGTCCGCGCCGGACACCCGCGTCCTGGTGCTGACAACGTTCGACACCGACAGCGATGTGCTGCCCGCGATCGAGGCGGGGGCGACGGGCTACTTGCTCAAGGACGCGTCGACCGAGGAACTGCTGCGGGCGGTCCGCGCAGCGCACCAGGGCCAGTCTGTGCTGTCGCCGTCGGTCGCGAACCGTCTCGTCGGTCAGGTGCGTAAGCCACAACGCGGCACGCTGAGCCCGCGTGAGCTTGAAGTCCTACGGCTGGTCGCAGCCGGTGCCACGAACCGCGAAGCCGCGTCGAAGCTGTTCATCAGCGAAGCCAGCATCAAGACGCACCTGCTGCACATCTACGCCAAGCTCGACGTCCGGGACCGAGCCGCCGCCGTCGGGGAGGCCTACCGGCGGGGCCTGCTGGACTGACGCAACCAAGTCGATCTTCCGACGTCCTCCTCAGCGTGATGAAGCGCCCGTGGGTCCGCCATTCACTGACCACGCTGGGTGCCTTGATGATGGTGCCGCTGCTCGCGCTCACAGTGATCGTGACCTGGTTGTGGACGCAAGGCTCCGGGCACGTCCCCGCCGACGCCCGCGGCAACGGGTCGGACGCCATGTGGCTGGGGCACGCCTGGGTCGACGGTCGCAAAACGCAGTCCGATGTGGACGCTCTGACCGAACACCTGAAACAGACCGAGATCCGGGACCTGTTCGTCCATAGTGGCCCGCTTTCGCCGGACGGCTCGCTGGACCCGTCACTACGGCCACAGGCCAAGTGGCTGGTCGCGGCAATGCACCGGGCGATGCCGGGAGTCCGCGTGCAGGCCTGGCTCGGCGCGGTCGTCGCCAAAGACCGGCTGAATCCAGATAACGATGGTATCCGGAAACTGATGGTCGCCAGCGCGGCCCAGGTGCTCGACGACGGGTTCGACGGCGTGCACTACGACCTGGAGCCAATGGCTGACGGGACAACAGGTTTCCTGCGACTGCTGGAAAGCACGCGCGAGCTGACACGCGCCCGCGACGCGGTCCTGTCCGTGGCCGCTCACCAGGTGGAAGTGGTCCCAGGCATGCGCCGCCTCGGACAGTTGATGATCGGCAAGCCGCACTGGTGGACAACCGGATACCTACGGAATGTGGCTGAGCGTGTGGATCAGGTCGCGATCATGGCCTACGACACCGGAGTGCCGTTCGAGACCGGATACAGCGGCTACGTGCGGGCCCAGACAAAGAAAGCCCTGGAAGCCGTACCGTCAACAGTGGCTTTGTTCATCGGAATCCCCGCCTACCACTCCGCAGGCCCAGGGCACACCGACGCGGAGACAGTCCCAGCGGCACTTCGCGGCGTCCGGCTGGCCTTGGACGGCGGGAAGCCGGAGCGGCCGTTCGGCGTCGCGGTCTACATAGATTTCGAAGCCACCGCACAAGATTGGGCGGCGTACCGCACGGAATGGCGTTAGGGCAACAAAAATGCCCCTCGCGGTGAGCGGTCGGGTTTGCTCACACGCGAGGGGCGCACCGCGACGGCCGAGGGCCCGGCCGCCGCGGCGTTGCTCGGCCAGCCGTGTCTCTAGCCGAACCCTCTGGTCGCTCGCCCAACGGGCAAGCGAACGTCTTCTCGTGCGTCAGGCCGCGCGACGGGCTGCATCGACGGGAACGATGGGTGCTCCATCATCGGCATGGGAGGCCGCTGAACCGGACGCATCGACGGGAATGACGGATGCTCCATCCTCGGCGCGTCGGCCGCAGGACGCGCGACCGGCCGCATGTTCGGAAAGGACGGATGCTGGCTGGGCGGAATGGGCGGCATCGGCGGTAGCGGCATGCGCTCCGACGAGTCCATCTGGTCCAGGTCCATCGGTGCCCGCTCCGAGCGGCGCTCGCGCTCGACGCGACGCTCCCGGTCGATCCTGCGGTCCGCCCGGCGTTGTCTCGCCGGCGGCGGCGCCGGTCTCATCGCCGCCGCCGGCGTGTCCGGCACCGGAATGTTCGGCACCGACAGGTTTGACAACGACAGGTTGGGCGCGGACAGGTTCGGGATGGCCGACGTCTCCGGCATGCTCGGCTCGGAGGTGATGGCCGGCATCATCTCGGTCACCGCCATGTCGGGACGGGGCATCTGCCCGGAGTGCCAGGGGCCGGAGTTCATCGGCGGCGGCATCGGGGTGCGGGGCTCCGAAGGCCTTGGCACAGGCGACATCGCACGCATGGACGGTGTCGACATAGGGGGTGCCGACATCGGCATGGAGTTCATGGGAGGGCGCTGTACCGGGGCCATCGCCCGCATCGACGGCGTCGCCATCGGCATGGACGGCATCGGCCGGGAATGCTGGACCGGGCGGTTGACCGCCGCCGCCGGCATCATCGGCCGCTGGTATGGACCGGACGGCATCGCCGGCCGGGCCACTGGCATGGAGAAAGGTGCCGTGTTGGGAGCGGCCTGCGGTGCCGACTGGAGCGCGGCCATGGCCGGGACCTGGGTCGGCATCTCGGACATCGGCACCGGCGGGGCCATGCCCAGCGCGGGGATCGATGGCCGCTGCTGGACCGCGGGCGCGGCCTTCGGGGCCGGGGCGACCGGACGCTTGGCCGGGGTCTCGGGAACCGGCAGCAGCTTGTGCAGTTCCTCGGTCCACTTGATCATCGCGCGCGGGGTGTCCCAGCCGCACACACCGACCAGCTTGCCGTCCCGGACATAGCCGGTGACGCCTGGTGTGCCCGGGGTTCCGTCGGCGAGGTGGACGGTGTCCTTGCCCAGCGAGGGAACGCCGGCGATCTGCAGCCGGACGTCGTACTGGCCGGACCAGACGCGCGGGATCGGCGTGAACGGAGTCGCCTTCTCGCGCCCCAGAAGCAGGTTCTCCGCCGCGTGGCGGCCCATCTCGACCGCGTTGATCCAGTGCTCGATGCGGCGCGGCGTGTCGTCGTACCGCAGGTTCGGGAAACGCGCGCAGTCGCCGACTGCCACAACGTCTTCAGCACCTGCAGCGAACAGCGTGGCGTCGCAGAGCACGCCGTCCTCAAGCACCAGGCCGGATCCGCGCATCCACTCGACCGCGGGGATCGAGCCGACAGCCATGATCACGCAGCCGGCCACGAGCAGCTGGCCATCGGTGGTGTGCATGGCGATGGAGTCGTCGGAGACCACCCAGTTGCGGATGTCCGTGCCCATCGCCATCCGGGCATGGTGCTTGCGGTGCAACGTGTCCACTGCGGACGCGACCTCGTTGCCGAGGTTTCGCAGCGGGAACTTCGACCGGCCGACCATGGTCACGTCACGGCCCATCTTGCGGGCGCTGGCGGCCACGTCACAGCCGATGTATCCGGTGCCGAGCACGACGATCGGCAGGTCGCACTCCTGGATGGTGCGCTTGGCGGCCATCGCTTCGTCGACTGTGCGCATGGTGTGCACGCGCGGGCTGTGCCGGGGAACTCCCTTGAGGTGCCGGGGTTCCACGCCGGTGGCGATGATCAGGCCGTCGTACTTGATCTCCTCGCCACCCGGCAGGTGCACGACCTTTCGTTGCGTTTCAAGCCGTTCCGCCCGGGTACCCAGCCGCCAGCGAGCGCCGGTGTCGACATACCTCTGCAGCGTCAGGTCCGCCGCCCGATCGGTGCCGGCCAGCAGATTCTTCGACACCAGCGGTCGGTGGTACGGCCATCGGGGCTCGTCACCGATGATCACCAGCTCACCGTCATAGTCCATCTCGCGCAGGCGTTCCGCGGCCCGTAAGCCGCCGACACCCGCGCCGACGATGACGATGCGTTCGAAGTCGGTCATCTAAACCCTGTTCACCTTGATGGCCTGCTGGGGACAGCAGCGCGCGGCTGCTATCGCCTGCTCGACCTGGTCCTCCACCGGTCTCTTCGTGTACAGCAGCCGACCGTCGTGGCTCAGCTGGAACAAGTCCGGGGCTTCCATTTCACAGATCGCGAACCGCTCGCAGCGGTCGTTGTCCACTTTGAGGCGAACCCTCTGGCCTTTCATACCTGCTCCTCCACGAGTCCGATCTGCACCAGCATTCGCGTGGGCACGAACCGCAGGATCGACAAGGTAACGGTTGGGATGAGCAATGTCAGCCCCACGAGCCACACCAATGACAGATGGCTGTTGGCCATCGCGCCGAGCAGCGAGTGGATCGCCAGGAGCGGCAACGCGAGGTACGCCGACCGGTGAATCCACTGCCACCGGCGGTAGGACGTCCAGTTGTACATCGTGGCTGTGATCGCGATGGCGATCATCAGTTCCAGGCCGACGATAGCAATGGCGTACCGGAAGTCCATGCCGATCGGGATGGTGATCTCCGCGATGGAGAACTTCCCGTCCTGGAAGAACAGGAAGCCCATCGCGTGCACGATTCCGAAAGCGATGGTCAGTGTGGCCAGGACCATATGCAGCGAACGCAAGGTCTTGCGTTCACCCAGTCTTCGGGCCCAGCCGGTCTTGGTCAGCACGCCCCAGCAGATCGTCAGGCACATCAACGAATAGGAGACGCGCGCGGCGACAGCAGCGACGCCGCGAAGGCCCTCATCAGCCGCGCCACCGACGGCGAGGATCATGATGTCGTTCAACGTGCGTATTCCTTGTCTACATACGTCCGAACACGTGGTTCGTCGGAGACCGGGCCGTCGGATTGCCGGTAACGGCGCCGGTTGCGACTGGTCGCCAGCCACAGCACGAAGATCGTGAGGGCGACCATCAGCGGCACCAGTGCCACCGCGACCACCATGTCAGTGCCTTCCGAGTCCGACGCCAGCTTCAGCGGTGTCGGGTCCGCGAGAGCGTCGTACGCGACGTTGTTCGTGCTCTCCAGGATCGTCATGTGCTTCATCACGATGGTGTTCGCGGTCGTGGCGAACTTGCGGATCTCCGGGTCCGTTGTGGTGGCACGAACCTGGGCGATCAGCGGAAAGATCATCCCGTGGGCGGAGCGAAGGCGCATCGCCCATACGGAGTCAAACTGCGCGCCGGTGGAGGTGGCCATCTCGGTGAGCCAGCTCTTCTGGGCGTCGTTCGGCTCGGCCGGCAGGGCCTTGTTGTACAGCGCCGCGACCCGGCGGACCTCCTGGTCGAGTACCGCGTGGTCGGTCATCAGCGTGCGGCCGACCTCCTGGACCCTGGGGTCGTCGGAGCGTTCGGTGGCCATCTCGCCCGCGGGCATCTCCCAGAGCCCGGCCAGCCGGACCTTGGTGAGCAGATCGCCGTCGAGCGTCCTGAGATCGCCGTTCGGCTGCGCCCAGGCGACGGACGGCGAGGCGAACAACAGCAGGAACACCAGCGACGTGAGAAGTCGTTTCACGGCATCCTTCCTGTCTCGGGGCGTCCGTGGCTGACGGACACGCGTGGCGACGTTGCTGGAAAAGGCCGTGTTGAATCCACTGTGGACGTTTCCTGGGACTTCGTCCGCCACAGTGGATCCGGTGCGTCCTTCTCGGGGCACCTGGATTGCGCCTTCATCGATGGATACGGAGCCGGGGGTTGCTCGGTTCAAACAAAAATTCCGCAACGATTTGAGACTGGACTCCCACCGGCGGTCACACCAGGATGTCAGGCGTGGGACGCCACAGCCATTCTGCAAGAGCTCTTCTGGGTGACGAGCTCCCCCGTCATGGACACACCGAGGAAGACCTGGCTACAGCCTTGTACCGGGACTTCGGGACTCCATTGATGGCCTTCGCGCTCAAGCTGACCGGCAACGACCGGCACTGGGCGGAGGACGTCGTGCAAGAAACCCTGATCAGGGCCTGGCGCAATGCCGAGAAGCTCGACCGCAGCCCGGACATGCTGCGGGCCTGGCTCTACACGGTCGCCCGGCGCATCGTCATCGACGGCAGGCGCAGCAGGAAGGCACGTCCCCAGGAGGTCGAGGAGCCGGACGCGAACTCGGTGGGCGTACCCGACGAATCAGACAGGACACTCAGCGCGATGGTCGTCTACGACGCACTACGGGTGTTGTCCGACGACCAGCGCGAGGCAATCATGCAGACCTATCTACGTGATCGCACGGTTAACGATGTGGCCGAGACACTTGGCGTTCCGCCGGGTACGGTCAAGTCGAGGCTGTACCACGCGGTCCGTGCACTGAGGCGCGCGCTGCGCGATCGGGGGTGAAGTCGAGAATGGTCCACGCGTCCGGGCACGTAGACATCGCCGCGTACATTCTCGGCGCGCTCGACGAGCCGGATAACGCAGCGTTCGAGGAGCACCTGCTCGACTGTCCACGATGTCAACTGGATCTGGTCGAGTTACAGGACGTGCCTGACCTGCTCGACGCGGTCAAACACGACGCGCCCGCGCTGCTGGTGCCCGTCCCCGGCCCTCAGGTGCTCACCTCCCTGTTGGAGGAGGCCTCCAAATCCAGGCTGCGCCGTCGGCGCAGGCAGTGGTTCGGCGCCGCCGCCGCGGCCTTCCTGATCGTCGCCGCCCCCGCGGTCACGATCGTGGTGACCAGCGGTGATCCGTCGCCGGTGACCGCCAGTCCGCCGGTGAACGTCAAGCTCGAGCCCACAGACGCACCGCCGCCCAGCGAAGAGCCGCATGTGCTCAA
The DNA here is from genome assembly GCF_017876405.1 of Kibdelosporangium banguiense. Classification (GTDB taxonomy): domain Bacteria; phylum Actinomycetota; class Actinomycetes; order Mycobacteriales; family Pseudonocardiaceae; genus Kibdelosporangium; species Kibdelosporangium banguiense. Next base: position 605,224 of record NZ_JAGINW010000001.1, read on the forward strand.
CGGCGTCGGCGGCGAACTGGACGCCAACGTCACGATGCTGGCCCAGGAATGGGGCACGCAGATCAACGTCGACCTGCGCGGAGCCGTCGGTCCTCGCACGTGCGAACTGGTGGCCGTCTCCAACCGCGGGCAGACCGAGACCGTCACCAACTGGACGGTGCCGAAAGGCGGCCGCAACGAGCCGTTGAAGCTCAGCGGCGGGACATCGTTCCAGCCTGGCGACATCACCCGGCTCGAGGTCCGCGACGACGCCGGACAGGTGCTGCTGTCATTGAACGGATGACGGGGCTGACCAGCTAACCTCGACGGTGATCGCGCCCTTGAGGAGGCAGCTGGTGTTGTTCGACTCTGTTGACGATGTGGCGCGGCGGCTGGCCGGCGCGGGCTACCTGACCTCCACGGCGATCGCGACCACGGTGTTCCTGGCCGACCGGCTCGGCAAGCCGCTGCTGGTGGAGGGCCCGGCCGGGGTCGGCAAGACTGAGCTGGCGCGTGCGGTGAGCCAGGCGACGGGGTCCCAGCTGGTCCGCCTGCAGTGCTACGAGGGCATCGACGAGGCCCGCGCGCTGTACGAGTGGAACCACGCCAAGCAGCTGCTACGCATCACCGCGGGTCGTGACGAGGGCTGGCACGAGGCTCGCGCGGACATCTTCACTGAGGAGTTCCTGCTCCCGCGGCCATTGCTGACCGCGATCCGCAATCCGGATCCGACAGTGCTGCTGATCGACGAGACCGACAAGGCCGACGTCGAGGTCGAGGGCCTGCTGCTGGAGGTGCTCGGCGACTTCCAGGTCACCGTGCCTGAGCTCGGCACGATCACCGCGACGCGCAAGCCGTTCGTGGTGCTGACGTCCAACGCGACCCGTGAGCTGTCGGAGGCGTTGAAGCGCCGTTGCCTGTTCCTGCACCTGGACTTCCCGGACGCCGAACGGGAGCTGGAGATCGTGCGCCTGAAGGTGCCCGAGGTCCAGGGTGCGCTGGCTGATTCCCTGGTCCGGGTCGTCGGTGCGTTGCGAGCGCTTGAGCTGCGTAAATCCCCGTCGATCGCGGAGACCATCGACTGGGCCCGGACCCTGCTGGCGCTCGGCGCGGACCACCTCGACGAGGCGATCGTGCAGACGACGCTCGGGGTGGTGCTCAAGTACGAGGCCGACAAGCGCCGGGCGTCCGCCGAGCTGAAGCTCGACGAGGTCCTGGGATGAGCGTGCCGGAGCGTCTCGTCTCGTTCGTCGAGGCGCTGCGGGAGCATTCGATCCTGACCGGACCAGGCGAGACGATCGACGCGGCGCGGGTGCTGGCGGTGCTCGGGATGGACCAGCGCGAACAGGTCCGGGAGGGCCTGGCGGCCGCGTTGCTGCGCCGCTCGGGCCAGCGGGCCGTGTTCGACCAGGTCTTCGACCTGTACTTCCCGTCAGCGGTGGGTGGCCCCGAAACGGAGCCACAGGACCTGGAGCAGCTGCGGGAACAGCTGGCTCAGGCGCTGGCGACGGGCACGGCACGCGACCAGCAAGCGCTTGCGCAGCTCGCGGTGGACGCGTTCGGCCGTTTCGGCGAGGGCGGCCGTGGGGCCGGTGGCGGCTGGTCGGCGTATCAGACTTTGCAGCGGCTGCGGCCGGAGACGCTGCTGGTCAGGATCTTGGCGGCGTTGCAGGCGACCGACGACCCGGGGTTCCTGGCGGACGTACGCCGCGACGAGGTCCGCAGGCAGATCGCGGGGTTCCGCGCGATGGTCGAGACCGAGGCCCGGCGACGGACCGCAGAACTGCGTGGGCGTGAGACGGTGTCCCGCAACGCGGTGGCTCCCCCGGCGGACCGCGTCGATTTCCTCACCGCGGGCCGTTCGCAGCTCGCGGATATGCGTCGCGCGATCTATCCGCTGTCACGAAAATTAGCCACCCGTTTGGCGGCACGACGCCGCCGGGCGAGGCGTGGCGAGATCGACGTACGCCGTACGTTGCGGCGTTCGATGAATACCGGCGGTATCCCGATCAAGCCGGTATTCCGGCACCGCCGGCCGAGCCGGCCGGAGCTGGTGCTGCTGTGTGACATGTCCGGATCGGTGGCCGGGTTCGCCAACTTCACACTGCTGCTCACCCAGGCGTTGCGAGACCAGTTCAGCAAGGTCCGGGCGTTCGCGTTCGTGGAGACCACCGACGAGGTCACCCACCTGGTCAAAGCGGGCGCCGAGGACCCGGCCGGGCTGGCTGCGCGGATCCACCAGGAGGCCAGGCTGACCCGATGGGACGGCCACAGCGACTACACGCACGCGCTGCAGGTGTTCGTCGACGAATGGCTCGACGCGGTCGGGCCGAAGACGTCTGTGCTCATCCTCGGCGACGCCCGCAACAACGGCGGTGACCCGAACCTGGCGGCGCTTCGCAAGATCATCGGAAATGCCCGCCGCGCATACTGGCTCAATCCGGAACCGGAGCGGCTGTGGTCCACCGGGGACTCCGTGGCCCACGACTATGCACGCGTGATCGAGATGCACGAATGCCGGACCGTGCACCAGCTCTCCGAACTGATCACCCGGCTGCTGCCGGTCTGATCACCGCTGGGCCTTCTTACGAGCCACCCTCGATGCCACGAACCACCCCACCGCGACCACCGCCGCAGCGAGCACGACCCACTGCAGCACGCCCGCGTACCGCTCCACCACGTGCCAGTTCTCGCCGAGGAAGTAACCGGCGAGCACGAATATCGTGTTCCAGATCGCGCTGCCCAAGGCGGTGTACAGCACGAACTTCGGCAACGGCATCCGTTCGACGCCGGCAGGCAGCGAGATGAAACTGCGGAACAGCGGAATCATCCGTCCGAACAGGACAGCCTTGCCGCCGTGCCGGGCGAACCACTTCTCCGAACGGTCCATATCGGACTCGATGATCAGCGGGATCCTCGTGATCAGCCTGCGGGTCCGCTCCCGGCCCAGTGCCGCTCCCACCCAGTAGACGATCAACGCGCCTGCCACGGATCCGAGCGTCGTCCAGATCAGCGCCTCGGCCAGGGTCAGTGATCCGCGGCTGGCGCTGAACCCGGCGAGCGGCAGAACGATCTCCGACGGGATGGGCGGGAACAGGTTGTCCATCCCGACCACGATCGCCGCGCCCAGGCCGCCGAGCGTGTCCATCAGCCCGACGGCCCAGTCAGTGACAGTCCGGATCATGAAGTCCAAGGTACGAATCGACAGACCGTCCTGCCATGACGGGCACCACTAAGCCGTCGTGCGGCAAAGCGCAGGCACTACGGTCGGAGGACGTGACCATCTTCCTCGCCAGGCACGGCCAGACCGCCTACAACCACACCCGCAGGTTCCAGGGCCAGATGGACGTCCCCCTCGACGAGACCGGCCGGCAGCAGGCCAAGGACCTCGCGGTCCGAGTCGCCGGCCTCGGCCTGGTGGTGCTCTGGGCGAGCCCCCTGGCCAGGGCCCGGCAGACGGCGGAGGCGGTCTCGGCCCACATCGGGCTGCCGGTGCGATTCGACGACCGGCTCAAGGAGACCGACACCGGAATCTGGACCGACCGGCTCTACGACGAGATGGCTGCCGAGGATCCGCACGCGTACCAGGGGTTCGTCGGGGCACACGAGGATTTCGGATTCGAGGGCGGCGAGACCTACGCCGAGCAAGGCGACCGCGTGATGGCCGCGATCGCTGACATCGAGCAGGGCCCGCGACCGGCTCTCGTGGTGAGCCACGGCATGGTCATGCGGCTGGCGCTGTCCCGGCGGACGGGCGAGCCGTGGTCGATCAGCCAGAGCATCCCGAACACGGCCCTCATCGAACTGCCTTCCACTAACGGGGGTCAGGCAGCCGCCGGCTGAAAATACAGACCACCACGGCCACGACGGACTGGATGGCCATCACGATCGCGAACGCGTCGCGCATCCCCAGCACGTCCGGTTCGCTGAGCCACAGGAAGAGGCTCCCGATTGTGGCCACCCCCAGCGCGAGGCACACCTGCTGGACCGTGACCAGCGATCCGCTGCCGACGCCCGCGCTTTCGGCCGGGACCCGCGACAGGATCACCCGGAACAGCGTGGTCATCATCAGGCCCTGGCCGAATCCGGCGATCGCCATCGCCGGCGCGAGGTTCAGCACAGTGATCTCGGGCCACGCCGACAGGACCGTCAGGATGGCCACCGTCACGCCCGTTCCCTGGATCGCCGCGCCCACCGTGATCACATACCGGCCGTATCTGGATACCAACCGACTTGAAACCAGCGACGCGACCAGGAACGCGACCGCCATCGGCGCCAGGGCGAGGCCGGCCTCGAACGGCCCCAGGTGCAGTCCGTCCTGCAGGGTCACCGCCGCGACGAACATGTAGGCACCGAACCCGAGGAAGAACGGCGCGCTCAGCGAGAGACCGCGCCGCATGCTCGGCATCCGTAGGACCGACAGCGGCAGCAACGCGACGCGTCCCGCACGGTCCATACGACGCTCGACGAACACAAGCGTGGCGAACGCGACCGGGCTGGCTCCCAGGAGGAGCCACGTCCACAGCGGCCAGCCCATCGCCCGGCCCTCGGTCAGCGGGACCAGCAGCGCGAACAGCCCGGCACCCAGCAGCAACGTGCCCGCCAGGTCGGCGTCGGCCGGGCTGGGCGACCGGGTCTCGGGGATGTTGCGGCGGGCCAGCAGCAGGCCGAGCACCCCGATCGGGACGTTCACCAGGAAGATCGGCCGCCAGCTGCTGCCGGCAATGTCGGCCGCGACCAGCAGGCCGCCGAGCAACTGGCCCAGAACCATGGCCATCCCCGCGTTGGCGCCGTACATACCCAGGGCACGCGATCGCCGCTCGCCGGTGGTCGTGGCCTGGATCGTGGAGAGGACCTGCGGCAGCATCAGCGCGGCAGCGGCTCCCTGCGCGATCCGGGCGCCCACCAGTACGCCCACGTTCGGCGCGAGCCCGCAGGCCAGCGAGGTGATCGTGAACGCCGCGAGCCCGATCATGAACAGGCGCCTGCGGCCGAAGGCGTCACCGAGGCGCCCGCCAAGTACCAGCAGGACGCCGTACGCGATGCCGTAACCTGCGACAACAAGTTCCAGCATCGAGGCTGACGCGTTCAGCGTGCGGTCGATCGTCGGCAATGCCACGTTGACGATGAAGAAGTCGAGAATCGGCAAGGCCGCGCCGAGCAGAATCGTGATCAGACCTGCCGCTGTCAGCCCGCCTGCCTGTCCTGGCCGCACGGCGGTGACCGGCTGCCGGAGAGTGGGGGTTGTCATGGCTCCCACGATGAGCCGCTGCATAACCTGGTACCAGAGTGTGTTTATCCGGGTACCAGCACTACCTGGTAACAGGATCATCGGCGTGTCACCCTGGTGATATGACCACCACGCTGCAGCCCGCGACCCACGATGACGTGCGGCGTCACGAGTTGGCGGCGTTCCTGCGCAGCCGCCGCGAGCGAATCAGCCCGGACGAGGTCGGCCTGCCGCCCGGCGGCCGCCGCCGGACACCAGGCCTGCGACGCGAGGAGGTCGCGCAGCTCGCGGGCGTCGGCGTCACCTGGTACACCTGGCTCGAACAGGGCCGCGACATCAAGGCGTCCGACCAGGTGCTGGCGGCCATCGCCAGCACGCTCCGGCTCGACCCGCACGAACGCGCACACATGTTCACCCTCGCCGGGTCGCCACAACCGGTCGACGAGAGCGAGTGCAGCGCGCTTGCTCCGCAGATGCACATAGTTCTGCGCCAACTGGAGCCACTGCCTGCGGTGGTACTGAACTCGCGGATGGACATCCTCGGCTACAACAGTGTCTACGCCTGGCTGCTAGACCTCGACGACGTCCCGTTCGAAGACCGCAACACGATGGTCCTGGCGTTCACGCATCCTCTGTGGCACGAACGACTGCTGGATCGCGCCGAGAACCTTCCTCGCGTCGTAGCGCAGTTCCGGGCGTCCATGGCGGAGCATGTCGCCGACAAGCGCTGGAAGTGCCTGGTACGCAAGCTCCGCGCCGAGTCGGCGGAGTTCGATTCGCTGTGGAGCCGCCACGACGTTCGCTGGATCGAGAACCTGACCAAGCGCTTCGAGCATCCCGCCGGCCGGCTCGAGTTCGACTTCACCAATCTCTGGTTCGGCCCCCGCAGCCGGACCAGGCTGACCACGTACACACCGTCCAATGAGGACACATGGGTGGCGGTCCGGGCCTTCGCCGCGACGCGCGACCCCTGAGAGAACCAACCTGGTTGGTGGTTGACAGGGTGCACGGCCTGGCTATGAAATGCTCCCTTTCCTGCTTTGGTCGAGAATCGCGCCACTGAGCACCGAACGGGCCGCGCACTGCGGCCCCAGGCCCGACATACTGCGAGCGGAGGTCGCATGCGTGCCACAGCCGGCCAGGAATGGCTGGATTTCCGATCCGTCCGGCACTGACGCGCCGGGAACGCGAGAAATTTCCCTGCTGTGATCGTGTTCCGCCTGGCCCAGCGGGATCCGGGCCAACGGCGAGGTCACCGGCACAACGATGCAGAATAAGTACTGTGATCGACCCTCGACGGCTGCGTGTGCTGCGGGCCCTTGCGGACCACGGCACAGTGACAGCAGCAGGCGAGGCACTGCACCTGACGCCGTCCGCGGTGTCGCAGCAACTCGCCGCGCTCGAGTCGGAGACCGGGCAGGAGCTGCTACGGCGCCGCGGGCGGCGCGTCTCGTTGACCGCCGCCGGCGAGCTTCTGGTCGGGCACGCCAACGCGGTCGCGGCTGAGTTGGAACGCGCGCAGGCCACGCTCGCGTCGTTCGCCTCGGGAGCCTTGGGGCGCGTCGAAGTGGCCAGCTTCGCCTCGGCGATCACACAGGTGGTCGCTCCCGCGATCCGGGCGATCCGGCTCTTCGCGCCGGACTTGACTGTGCTCGTGCGCGACGCCGAAGGCCACACGAGCGTGCCACTGTTGCTGGACGGGGAGATCGACGTCGCGATCACCGAGCAGCACCGGCTCGCGCCGCGCACCGACGACCAGCGGCTGATCATGTTCCCGCTCTACACCGAGCCGTTCGACGTGGTTCTCCCGGAGAGCCACCCCCTGGCCGGACACGGCACGCTGCGGCTGGCCGACCTGGCAGGCGAGGACTGGATCGCTCCCCTGCCCGGCAACCCATGCCGTGACGTCGTCGAAGCAGTCGTCGACAACCCCCACATCACGCACACATCTGACGACTTCCGCGCCATCGTCGCGTTGGTCGCGTCGGGTGCCGGCGTCGCACTCGTACCCCGCAACGCGCTGACGGAGACACCTGGCGCCGTAGCGGTGCCAGTCCACGGCGAACCACCACAACGGCGCGTTTTCGCAGCCATCCGTCGCGGCAGCGAAGACCACCCGCTGATCAAGACTGTGCTGGGCGCGATCCTGAGCCAGCGCTGACCCGCCGCGTCAACGTCCTCAATGGTCAGAGTCGCAGCTTGTCAAGTTCTCCGTCAAAGCGACGACTCTCAACTGTCCAGTTTGGCCCGTGCGGCGACGAAAGCGTCGACCGCCCGGTTGACGTCCTCAGTGGAGTGCGCGGCCGACATCTGGGTCCGGATCCGGGCCTTGCCGTGCGGGACCACCGGATACGAGAAGCCGATTACGTAGATTCCCTGGTCCAGCAGCAGGTCCGCGAGCCGCCCCGCCAGCGCGGCATCACCGATCATCACCGGGATGATCGGGTGCTCGCCAGGCAGCAGATCGAAGCCTTCCTCGGTCATCCTGGTGCGGAACAAGGTGGTGTTCTCACGGAGCCGCTCCAGCAACTCCCCTGATGAGCTCAGCAATTCCAGCGCCGCCAACGAGGCCGCGGTGATGGAAGGCGCGAGCGAGTTCGAGAACAGGTACGGCCGCGACCGCTGCCGCAGCATCTCCACGATCTCAGCACGCCCGGAGACGTAACCACCACTGGCTCCGCCGAGGGCCTTGCCCAGAGTGCCGGTTACGACGTCGACCCGGTCGGTCACGCCGAACAACTCTGGGGTGCCGCGACCGGTCGGGCCGGTGAAGCCGACGGCGTGCGAGTCGTCGACCATGACCAGGGCGTCGTACCGCTCGGCGAGGTCACAAATCTGATCCAGCGGCGCGAGGTAGCCGTCCATGGAGAACACGCCGTCAGTCGCGATCAGCCGGTACCGGGCGTCGGCGGCGTCCTTGAGCTGGCGCTCCAGATCGTCCATGTCACGGTTCTTGTAGCGGTACCGGCGCGCCTTGCACAGCCGCACGCCGTCGATGATCGACGCGTGGTTGAGCTCGTCGGAGATCACCGCGTCCTGGTCGGTGAGCAGCGTCTCGAACAAGCCGCCGTTGGCGTCGAAGCAGGAGCTGTACAGGATCGTGTCGTCGGTGCCGAGGAACTCCGACAGCTTTGCTTCCAGCTGCTTGTGCGGTTCCTGGGTCCCGCAGATGAACCGGACCGAGGCCATCCCGAAGCCCCACTTGTCCAGCGCGTCGTGCGCGGCGGCGACCAGCGCGGGGTGGTCGGCCAGTCCGAGGTAGTTGTTGGCACAGAAGTTGAGCACGTCTCCGCCGGATCCCACGCGCACTGCCGCACGCTGCGGGGTGCCGATCACCCGCTCCGCCTTGTACAGGCCCGCCGCGCGGATCTCGTCCAGCCCGGCCCGCAGGTCATCGCGCATAGCGCCGTACATCAGCTCTCCGTCCAATCCATGATGATCTTGCCGCACTGGCCTTCGCGCGCGGTGGCGAACGCGAGGTCGTGTTCGGTCGCCTTGAACCGGTGGGTGATCACCGGCGAGAGATCCAGTCCGGCCTGCAGCAGCACGGACATCGAGTACCAGCTCTCGAACATCTCCCGGCCGTAGATGCCCTTGAGGTGGAGCATTTTGAGGACCACACTGCCGAAGTCGACCGCGAACTCCGCCGCGGGCAGGCCCAGCATCGCGATCCGGCCGCCGTGCGACATGTTCGCGATCATGCCCTGCAGCGCACTGGGCTGCCCGGACATCTCCATGCCCACGTCGAAGCCCTCGGACATGCCGAGCACAGCCTGCGCATCGGCGATGGACGAGTGGCGCACATTCAGAGCAAGGTCCACGCCGACCTTGCGCGCCAGCTCAAGGCGGTGGTCACTGACGTCGGTGATGGCAATGTTGCGGGCGCCAGCATGGCGCGCCACGGCAGCGGCCATGATCCCGATGGGTCCGGCGCCGGTGATGAGCACGTCCTCGCCGATGACCGGAAACGACAGCGCGGTGTGCACGGCGTTGCCGAACGGGTCGAAGATCGCGGCCACGTCCAGGTCGACCGGATTGCGGTGCACCCACGCGTTCTGCTCAGGCAGCACGGCGTACTGCGCGAACGCGCCGTTGCTGTGCACGCCGAGGCCACGCGTGTTGGCGCACAAATGGCGCCGTCCGGCCTTGCAGTTCCGGCACGTCCCGCAGACGAGGTGGCCCTCACCGCTGACCAGGTCGCCGACCTTCACCCCGGTGACGGCGGCGCCGATCTCGACCACTTCGCCGACGAACTCGTGCCCAAGTACCAACGGTGTCCGGATGGTCTTGGCAGCCCAGTCGTCCCAGGCGTCGATGTGCAGGTCCGTCCCGCAGATGCCGGTGCGCAGGACGCGAACCACCACGTCACCGGGGCCGGGCTGGGGGTCGGGGACCTCGGTGAACTCCAGGCCCGGACCCTCGACCACCTTGACGAGTGCCTTCATGCGGGCAGTGTGGACCCGGGCCTGGAGTGCAGTCCATCAGGACTTTCTGAAATCGCTTGTTAGCGCAGCTCCACAAGCTAGCCAGTTAGACACCCTGACCTGCGCGTGGCCTCAACGGCCCCTTAATGATCACAGCAGACATGTGTCGTCCATTCGGGTTCATGCCACCAGTGCCGCGACTCGGCCGACGGCCCGGCCGGCAGTACCTGGTTGACCGCTGCCCTGGTGACCGGCTGGCTCTGGAAAGGAGCCAGCAGCTCGCTCACGGTCCGGTGCACGCCGCCGACCACCGTCCGGCGCACGGCTGCGGCCGCTCGGATGTCGGCGAGCGGGTTGCCGTCGACAAGCGCGAGGTCTGCGTACGCGCCTGGCTTGAGCACACCGATCCGGTTCTCAAGGCCGAGCCACCGCGCCGGGTTACGGGTCGCGGTGGTCAACGCCTCGCGCGGTGTGAACCCGAACGTCACCATTGCCCTGAGGTTCTGATGCAACGACACAGCCACATTGTCCAGCGGCGCGTCAGTGCCACAGATGACCAGGCCACCTCCGCGGTGCACCCGGAGCACCATGTCGACATTCGCCGCGAGCACTCTGCGCATCATTGCCCCGGCCGGTGTGCCGGCATTGTTCGCGTCGGTCACGAACCGGTCGTACTCCCATTGCGGGAACAGGATCTTGGTCCGTTCGTCCTGCACGAGCGACTTGTCATCGGCGTAAAGCGCCTTGGAATTGAACAAAGTCGGCGTGAGTGACATGCCCGATCGGGTGAACAGCGTGACGGCGTCCTGATACGCGTGGCCGGTCCGGCTGACGGTGTGCGAATAGCCGAGCCGGTTTGTCGCACCGGTGTGTTCCATCCCGTCCATGCCGATGTTCGCGGCCGGGTAAAGGTAGTGCGACGACAGTGGAAGCCCGGCGGTGTGCGCCGCGCGGATGACCGCCTGCTGGTATTCCACCGGCAACCGGACATACGTCTTGATCATGTCGTAGTCGAGTTCGGCCGCGCGGGCCAGTTCCAGGTCGAGTTGCCTGCGCGACAGCGTCGGCCGCATGAAGTTGTAGTAGACGCGAGACCCGTCGATCGCCTCGCCGGTGGCCAGGAATCTCGGCCCGACCCGGTTTCCGGATTCGAGCGCCTCTCGCGTCTCCAGCATTTGGTAAACCGGATCACCTGGGGAGCGGGTCGTGGTGATGCCATAGGCGAGCCACAACCTGCCCTGCCGGTCACCCCATTGCCTGCCGCGCAGATGCCAATGCACATGGGCGTCTATCAATCCCGGCATCGCGACCAGACCGCGGGCGTCCACTACGTCGGAACCGTTGCCATGCGGACGGATTTCCGCGATCCGGCCGCCTTCCATCACGATATCGATGTCGTTGCGCAGCCGTCCGGATTCGCCGTCCCACATCGCACCGGCGTGAACGATCGACCGCTCCGGCGGACGCGGGCGCCGCCAGCTGAAATTCAGCCGGATCGTCCGGGCCGGACCGCCCTTGATCCCCTGTACTCGCAATCGTCCTTTCGACAGGTAGACCAAGGCGTCGGATCCTTGCCAGGCAAGGGAGTCCGTCACCTCGTCGGTCACCTGGCGCGGGTCGCCGATCAGCTTGCCCGACGCGTCCACCGGCGCGATCCAGGCAACGCTCTCCACCACGAACGCGAGGTACTTTCCGTCAGGTGACCACAGTGGACCGTCGTCGCCGCGGGTAGCCAGGGATCGGAACGGCATCGGCTCGGCGTAACGCAGTTCGCCGGTGCGCAGGTCGACCGTGAGAATCTGGCTTGTCCCCTCGCGGAACCTGCGGGAGAACGGCTTGACCGCGGCCAACGCGATCACGTTGCCGTCAGGCGACCAGCTCGGCCGGCCTGGCATGAACAGCGCGGGAGTGAACTGCTGGACGTTTCCGGACGCCACCTCGAGCGTCCACAATGCGCCGTCATGGTCGATGTAGGCGACTTTGCGCCCGTCCGGTGACCATCGCGGCGCGGTCTGCGCGCCGGGCAGCGACGTGAGCACGGTGTCCTTGCCGGAGGCCAGGTCCCGGACCCACAGATCGGCTGTGCCCAGCCGGTCGCTGGCGTACAGCAGCGTCTTGCCGTCCGGCGAGAAATCCGGGTCGGAGTTGAAATACTTGTCGTCGATCACCCGTCGGGGCGACCCACCTGAACTCGGAACAATGAACACTGAATTCAGTGCACGGAATGCGATCTGCCCGCCGTCACGCGAAACAACCGGGCTGGCGATCCCCCGAACCGGCAACGGCCCGCCCCAATCGAGGTCACGGACCCGGTGGCGATAGTCGCGACGCGCCACGGAAACACTCGCCTCAAGCGGAACATCTTTGACGATATCGCCGGAACGCCGCCGGATCCGGCCGTCGGCGACGTAGAGAACGTCACGCCCCGACCACGAAGCCGCGAACCCGAAGACGTCCTCACCCCGCGTGACCTGCTGCGAACCGAGCATCAGGTCCGCGTCCGCACCGCGCAGCAACATGTAGCTCGGCTGCCCGCCGGGCCCGAACGCGGGACCGAAGACCCGGTCGGTGCCGGTCACCGAAATCAACCGCTGCCGCTCGCCGGTCGCAACCGTAACAGCGTCAATCGCCACATCGTTGACCGTGAAAACAAGCCGGTTCCCATCCGGCGACCAGCGGGGCGCAGCCTCTTCGTCCGGCGTCGAGGTCACTGCTGTCAGCGCGCTGGAAGCCAAGTCCAGCAACCAGATCCCGTAACTGCCGTCCCGGTCGCTGCTGAACGCGAGCCTGCGGCCGTCCGGCGAGAACGCCGGTTCGCGGTGGTCGAAACGGCCGCTGGTCAACTGCCGGGGCGTACCGCCGTCGGCATCGATCACGTACAGATGGAAGTTCCCGTCGCGGTATGACTGGAACGCGATCCGCCTCCCGTCGGGCGACCAGACCGGCAGGGTCGCGTCCTGTAAATCATCGGTCAGCCGCCGGGCGCGGCCACCGCTGGACGGCAGCACCCAGATCCCGGTTACCAGATCCACCACGATCCGCCTGCCATCAGGCGAAAGAGCGGCCGACATGTTCGTGCCCTCACGCAGTTCGACGCCGCCCTGCTCCGCGGCCACGTCGGCGGCGCCCACAGCGCCCGCGGCGGTCAGACCAGCGGCGACGTAACCGCTACGCAACAGAAGTTCACGGCGAGACAAGCCTTGTGGTGACATCTCCACCTCCCCGATCACTATGCACCGGCGAGCCGCCGCAGTCCAACACGTCCGGTTGCCGAACGAGTACTCGCCGTGCACGCCCGCTAAGCTCGTCGGGTTGCAAGGAGGTGCCGATGGCGGACTGGGCAGCGTCCGAAAAGGACGCGCGATGGCCCGAACGGCTGGTTTTGAATTACCGGTTCCGGTTGCCGGAGAGGCGAACCGGGCACGATACAGGCAGGATGACAGAGTGACCCCGAAAGCGGCGCCGCGGCTGTTGATCGTGGCCGACGACGAACTGCTCATCTCCCGACTGGGCGAATTGCTGGCCGAAGCCGGATACACCTTCGACGTCGACCCGGCGATGAACAAGTCGCTCACGACCCATTACGAGGTCATGATCGTGGACCGCACCCCGGAAACACTGGAACTGCTCGCCGCGATGCGCCGCAAAGCCGTGACCGCCCGCGCATTGGTCCTCTCATCCATCGGCTCAGACCAAGACCAGAAAGCGGCCATGGCCGCCGGAGCCGACGACTACCTGACCAAACCCTTCCTGCCCGCGAAACTGCTCGGAAAGATCCGCGGCCTGCTCCGCCGCCACATCGACAACGCCGAGACAATCCCATTCGGCCCCGCCCAGCTGGACGTCCGCAGATACGAGGTAGTCCTGCCCCGAGGCAAACGCATATCCCTCTCAGTCCGCGAATTCGACCTCCTGAGAACCCTGGTCGCCCGACCGACAGTGATATACCCGAAATCCGAACTACGCACCCGAGTCTTCGGCACAGACGCCAGTGAGTCCACCGTGGACACATACGTCTACTACCTGCGCCGCAAACTCGGCCAGGGAGTAGTCCGATCCGTCTACCGCCTCGGCTACAAAGCCGGCGCCATCACCCCCTAACGCGCCAGAGACCAATGCCGGCGGTCACGGTTAGCACCCCCGGCCGCAAACAAACCCCCGTTGGCGACCACCCGAGTGTCTTTGCCCTTTGGCGCGTTTAGCGCAATAGAGGGCTGCTTCGTGGGTTCCCTCGCTCCAGTATGGCCTGGGCGAAGCCTGTTCACACATGTCCAGGGCGCCGCAACACAGCGGCGAGCAACCCAAGCTCGGCGCTCCCCAACCGACAGCAACCCGTAACGGGGCGCCGGCGAGCGCACGATTGCGGTGTCCTGGACATGCGTGCTCACCCTTGGGCAGGCCATGCTGGAACGAGGGGACCCGACGCAACCCACCTGTCCCACGACGGCGATCCCCCACCCCTCCTCCTGGCGGTCTGCCCGCCGGCGAGGCAAACAATCACCAGCACCAACCCAACCTGCGCTCAACGGAAACCACAGCACAACCCAAGTCCCCGCCGCGAACGCGCCGGCAAACCGGCAACCGATCCAGCAAACCCAGACGCCCCAACCACAAGAGATAGACAGTCCCCCGCCCAACCCGGGGGGCGTCCCTGCTCCAGTCTACAGGGGATGGTGGATGAGCAGGGGGTTTGGAAGGGCGAACCGGTGCGAATGGACCGTTCGCACCGGGTTCACTCTGTTGCGCCACCAGGTTCAGCGATTGCGGCTACTGAGGGTGCGCCATCGGGGTCAGAAATTGATCATGTGGCCGGCGAGGCCGTGGATGGCTTCCTTGACGGCCTCGCCGAGGGTCGGGTGGGCGTGGACGTTGCGGGCGACCTCGGTCACGGTCAGGTCCCATTGCTGGGCCAGGGTCAGTTCCGGCAGCAACTCTGTCACGTCTGGGCCGATCAGGTGGGCGCCGAGCAGTTCGCCGTACTTCGCGTCCGACAGGATTTTCACGAACCCGGCTGTGTCGCCGAGGCCGTGGGCCTTTCCGTTGGCGGTGAACGGGAACTTGGCGACCTTCACGTCGTGGCCCCGTTCGCGGGCCTGCGCCTCGGTCCAGCCGAAGCTGGCGATCTGCGGCTGGCAGTATGTTGCGCGCGGGATCATCACGAAGTCGAGTTCCATGGTCTCCGCACCGGCGATTGTCTCGGCCGCCACGATTCCCATCGATTCGGAGGCGTGCGCCAGCATCAGTTTCGCGGTGACGTCACCGATCGCGAAGATGTGCGGCACGTTGGTGCGGCCGCGTGCGTCGATCTCGATCGCGCCGCGATCGGACACCTGCACGCCGGTGTTCTCCAGGCCGTATCCGGCGATGTTCGGCTGGAATCCGATGGCCTGCAGCACCTTGTCGGCTTCCAGCACCTGCTGCTGGCCGTTTTTCGAGACCGTCACCTGCACACCGGACGACGTCTCCTCAATGCCCTCCACGCGTGTGGACGTCAGCACGTCGATGCCCAGCCGGCGGTAGCGCTTGAACAGCTCGGCGGACACCTCCTCGTCCTCCAGCGGGACCATCCGGTCGAGGAACTCGACGATGGTGACCTTCACGCCGTAGTTGTGCAGCACGTACGCGAACTCGACGCCGATCGCGCCCGCGCCGGCGATCACGATGCTCTGCGGCACGTCTTCCGCGAGGATCTGCTCCTCGTAGGTGACCACGCGGTCGCTCTTGGCGGTGCCGGGCAGCAGACGAGGCTTCGCACCGGCTGCGATGATGCAGTGGTCGAATGTGATCCGCTCGCCGTCGACCTCGATAGTGTTGGCGTCGACGAACGTGCCGCGCCCGTGCACCTCGGTGATGCCATTCTTCTTCATCAGGAAGTGCACGCCTTTGACGCGGCCGTCGGCGACCTTGCGGCTGCGCCGGTACGCCTCGCCGTAGTCCAGGCTGATCGTGCCGTCGACCTGGATTCCGTACGACTTGGCTTCCTTGGTGAAGATGTGTGCCAGTTCGGCGTTACGCAGCAACGCCTTCGACGGGATACAGCCGACGTTGAGGCACACGCCGCCCCAGTAGCGCTCCTCGACGACCGCTGTCTTCAGGCCCAGCTGCGCCGATCGGATCGCGGCGACGTAGCCCCCGACTCCGGCCCCGAGGACGACGACATCGAAATGTGTGGTCATGTCTTCAACCCTATGTCGGCCGCATTAGGGTGTCCGAACCGACGAGAGGGGGCTCACGATGGGACAGCCACGGCTACCTGACCACCTGGCGATCCTGTTGACCGATGAGCCGGTCATCGACGTGTACGCCTATGGTCCCTGGCGGGTGCCTGACGGCCTGTTCGAGGAGATCACCGCCCGCGCCGAGGCGCTCAACAACGACCCCCGCGCCAAGGAACTGCCGTATCAGCTGAGCGATTTCTACGGCGAGAACACGACGGTCGTCGGCGCCGAGCTGTGGTGCCTGCTGCAGTACTTGACCGGTATCTCGGCGGTGCGTGGCGGCAACCGCGCCGACATCGAGACCGAGCTGCTTGGTGGCTTCCGCGCAGAGCCGGAGCCGCCCAACCGGAGCGCGACGTACTCCTGCGCACGAGCCAACAACTTCCGGCCGCCTGGTGACTGGCTCACTTCCGCAGCCGGCAACGATCCCGGCAAACGACGGCTCGCCTACGAGCTTGCGCGCGAATGCCTCGACGTCTTCGCAGGGCTGGAGCCGTTCGAGCACCGTCGGCAAGCTGTGATCGCGCTGCATGAGTTGCCCAAAGCGGAAGAAACCGACAGCACGCCGTACGGCAACCTCACCGACATCTGGTCCCGCGCGGCGACCACCGAGATTCTGGCCGAGTTGCCGGAGCTGGCCGGCCCGACGAACCACCTCGAGTGGGTGGTGACGGGATTCGTCGCGGCGCATGAACGACTCAGCTCGGTGGTCCCTGGCGGGGACCCGTACGGCATGGTGGCCAGTTTGCTGCACCAGACCGGCGTCTGGGAGGTGCCGGCTGAGTTCGCGGTGTTCGCCGACGACGCCTTGTACGACCGTGTGAGCAGGTACATGCGGGAGACCTTCACCGATTCCTGGGCGGGCGAGGCCCGGGCGTGGCTGGCTCGGGCCTTGGTCGCGGGCGAGGCGGACGCGTGCCGCGCGTGGCTCGATATGGCTGCCCGGTTCGGTGCGGCGGTGCATGGCCTTCCTGGGGAGCCAGTGTCGGCGACCACGGACGTGCCGGTCACCGGTTTCCAGCGCACGCTGCGCCAGATCTTCACCCGTCGTCCCGTGCTCAATCCGTTGGTCCGCACGCTGGCGGCCATGCCCCGGGAGGAGCCTGCCAAGCCCGCGGCCGGTGAACCGGACATTCCGCTGATCGGCCAGCCCGCGTTGACCGCGGCGCTACGCGACATGCTGGTGGCTCTTCCAGAGGACCAGCAGTCGCCGATCCGGCTGATGATCGCCGGGCCGGACGGCACAGGGCGCCGTACAGGTGCCACCGCGTTGCTCAAGGAGCTGGTCGCCAAAGGCACCGTCTCGACCGTCAAGTGGGTGTCCGAGCAGCTGTACGCGAGCATGGACGCGACCGGGGCGGTGCATCAGCTGAACCGGGACATCGCCGACTGCATCGCCGAACGTCAGCTGCTTGTGATCGACGGCCTCGACCGGATCCTCAGTTTCGACCGGTGCGGCGCGGCGCTCATCGAGGAGCTGCGCCGGTGCCTCAAGCGGTTCGCCGAGCTGCACGTCGTGGTGGTGTGCGGGCCCGCCGGCGACACCAGGTTGTTCGACGCCAACCCGGCCTTGTACCAGCAGTTCCGGGTGGCCAGGACGGACGAGTTCACCGACAAGCACTATGCAGATTTGCTTAAAAGGGCTGTCGCGCGCCGGGGCGCCACGATCAGCCGGGCGGTCAGCCTCACTGCCGGGGTGTTGCTGTCGCGCACTCCCCCGCTGTTGAACTTGCGTGGCGCCAGGCTGGTCGACTACCTCGCCGAACAGTGCGTCGTGGCCGCGCGCAAACGTGCCAAGGTCGGCAGGTCGCGGTCGGTCAGCGTGACCGCCGCGGACCTGCCGCGCCAGCTGGTGCCGGGTGGCGTCGCGGGCACCGACCCGCAGGCCGAGCTGGACTCGTGCGTGGGCCTGGAGAAGATCAAGCAGGAACTCGCGCTGCTGGTCGCTGAGGAGAAGGCGCACCGGATGCGCCTTGAAGCGGGCATGGTCGTCGACCGGCGCCCCCGGCACATGGTCTTCACCGGCCCGGCCGGCAGCGGCAAGACCATGGTGGCTCGAATTCTGGGCCGCATGTTCGCCGGGACCGGCGTGCTGTCGTCCGGCCACATCGTGGTGGTCGACCGAGGGGACCTCGTCCACGGCGAAACCTGGGAGATAGGTGCCCGCGTACGCCGCGTCGTGGACCGCGCGGTCGGTGGCGTGCTGTGCGTCGAGGCAGTCCACGAGTTGCAGCCGGCCGAGGAGGACTGGCGCAACAGGGAGGCCATCAACGCCTTGGTGGGCGCCGTGCAGAGCCACGAGAAGGACTTGGTCGTCGTGCTGACGGGTCCGGACGCGGCGGTGAACGGGCTGCTGAAGTCCGAGAAGGAACTGGCGGCGTTCTTCCCGTCGGTGCTCCGGTTCCCGGCGTTGACCCAGGACAGTTTTGTGGCTCTTTTCCAGAGCAAGGCCGCCGAGGCCGGGTTCACGTTGCAGGACGGCGTGGTCGAGAAGGTGCGCAGTCTGGTGAAGGCCACGCCGACCGGCAACGCGCGGCTGTCGGTGGGGCTCCTCGAACGAGCCATCGCCCGCCAGGCGCGCCGCGTGCTGGCCGACGACGTGGTCAGCGAGGACGAGTCCCTGCACGAGATCCTGGTCGAGGACGTGCCCGACACCCTGGCCACGACGTCCTGGGTCGAGCTGCCCAACGACCCGGTGGCCGAAATCGAGAGCCTCATCGGGCTGGCCGTGGTCAAGGAGGAAGTGCGCCTGCTCGTGGCCGAGGCCAAGGCCGACCGGCTGCGCCGCGAGGCCGGCATCCCGCTGGCGGCGCCGACCCGGCACCTGGCGTTCACCGGGAACCCGGGCACCGCGAAGACGACCATGGCCCGGCTGCTCGCGGCGGTGTACGCGAAGCTCGGGCTGCTCTCGTCCGGGCACCTGGTGGAGGTCTCCCGTGGGGACCTGATCGGTGAGTACCTCGGTCAGACCGCGCCCAAGGTGCGTTCGGCGGTGGCCCGGGCGCTGGGCGGCGTGCTGTTCATCGACGAGGCCTACTCGCTCACGGACTCGTGGTACGACGACTACGGTTCGGAAGCGGTCGCCGAGCTGGTCAAACTGATGGAGGAGCACCGCGAGGACCTGGTCGTGATCGTGGCGGGCTACGACGGCGAGATGGCCCGTTTCCTGGCCAAGAACCCGGGCCTGGCCTCGCGGTTCCCGAACACGCTGCAGTTCCCGGACTACACCGAGGACGAACTCGTCGCGATCTTCGAGGGCATGGCCAGGAAGGCCGGCTACGAGCTGCACGCCGACGTCAGTCCAGCTGTCCGTGAGCTGCTCAAGCGCACACCACGCGGCAAGTCGTTCGGCAACGGCCGCTTCGTCCGCAACGTGTTCGACCGGGCGGTGGCTCTCCAGGGGAGCCGTATCACCAGCGGCGTCGGATCACTCGAGATCAGGCTGCTGCTGGCGGAGGATCTGCCGCCGGCCAAGGACGACCAGCAGGAGCTGCGTACAGGCCAGTACCTCTGACAAGCGAATTGTCAGGAAGGGATGTCCGTACGGCGGCGTGCTGGGCGCGTCTGGAACGGGATCGCGGGTGGAACCTCCGGGTCGCCGGTCTCCTCTACCGGCGCGCAGGGCGTGGCGAGCCGGATCTGGTTGCGGCCGGCTTCCTTGGCCGCCAGCAGCGCAGCGTCGGCCGCGAGCACGAGGCGGTCGACGTCCACACCGGAATCCGGGTAGACCGCAGCGCCCATCGACACGGTTATGCCGTCGAGAACGAGTGACTTGGCGGTCTTGGCGTGCGTGATGGTCACCGGGGTGTGCGCGAGCCGGAGACGGATCCGCTCCCCGACCATCGCCAGCTCGGACGGCGTTGTCCCTGGCAACAAGACGGCGAGCTCGTCGCCACCCCACCGGGCGGCGAGATCGCCGCGGCGGATCTCTGAGCGGACCACCCTGACGACAGACTGCAGGGCCTGGTCGCCCGCAGGGTGGCCGTACTTGTTGTTGATCTCGCTGAAGTTGTCGACGTCCATCATCAGGATGCCGACGTTGCCGCCGACGAGCTGGGCACGGCGCAGTTCGGCGCCCACCACCTGGGACCAGAAAGTGGGCGCGGCCAGTCCGGTCTTGTCGTCGGTGCGGGCCGCGCGCTGGTACTGGGGCAGCAGCAGGTCCCTGTGGAGAGCCAGCACGGTGACCATCAGGACTGGCACAACCCACGGGTTGGAGGCCTCGAGGGCGCCGACCGCGATGCCGAGGCCGAGCGCGGCGGCCACAACAAGCTGCTCGGACAGGTCGCCGAGGGCGGCACGAGCGTTGGTCTCCGGGTTGGAGAGCAGGATCGCGCCGACGACCATGGCGTAGTTGACGAGCCACCACGTCGCCGCGGCCGAGACCACGACGACCAGCGACAGGAAGTCGACCGGCACACGTGGCGCCGCAGCGAGGCCACCTGCCCTGAGCACGGCCGACGCCGCGGCACTGGCCAGGATGAAGGTCGCCGCCGAGAAGATCTTGCGGTGCCAGACGAACTCGCCGTACACCCGCAACCAACAATACGTGTAGGCGATCACGGCAAGACCGACTACAAGCGGTAGTGGAAGCAGCAGTACTCCGGTAAACACCCAGAGTGACTTCAGGTTGGTGTACGGGACGCCTTCGACCGCCAGTTCCCGCCGTCGCTCGATGCTGCGGGCTGCTTCCAGGTGCAGAATCGACGCCACGGTCAGGACCGCGAACCACACCCATTCCTTGCCACTAACGGTGGAATGCAGACCGGCGATGACTGTGACCAGCGCCGCCGCCAGGTCCGTGACCAGCACATACGCCAAAGCGGCGCGCGGCAGCGACCACAGCCGCCACTTGCTGGGCGAGACCCAGTTCAGCCTGGGGTTCACACTCTTCACCAGGCCCGTTTCTCGATCTCGGGTCACCAGCAGAACGGTAATCGGGATCATCACCCGCTGTCTTTCGGCCAGTCGGGGGTCTTGTGCCGATCCGATGTGTACAGAGAGGAACAATCATGTTCGGAAACGAATGGGTACAGCGTGGCAACGAGTGGTTCGCCGGCAACGAGTGGTCTCAGCGCGGCAACGAGTGGTTCGCCGGCAACGAGTGGTTCGCGGGCAACGAGTGGTTCATGGGTAACGAGTGGACCCAGGCCGGCTGCTGATGCACCAGGGCGGTGGCGGGCTCGCCCTCGCTGAGCCCGCCACCTGGGGTCACTGGTCGAAGTCCACTTCGACCGCGCCGGAGGTCGCGACGGTCTGGCAGGTGACGACGAATCCCGCCTCGACCTCGGCATCCTCCAGCGCGAAGTTGCGTCGCATGTGCACCTTCCCGCTGATGACCTTCGCGCGGCAGGTGCCGCACACCCCGCCCTTGCAAGCAAACGGCAGGTCCGGGCGCACGCGCTGAGCGCCTTCCAGGAGAGTGGTGTCCCGGGGCACGACCGCCGTGGTGGTCCTCCCGTCGAGCCGCACCGTCACTTCAGCGCTCGGCCCGGCGGTCACCGGGTCCTTGTGGTGAACCTGCTCTGGGGGCGTGTCCTCCACATAGAACAGCTCGAAGTGCACCCGTTCCCGCGGTACGCCCAGGTCCTTGAGCACCTGGCGCGCGTCGGTGACCATCCCGAACGGACCGCACAGCCACCAGTGGTCCACTTCGGAGACCGTCAGCAGCAACGGCAGCAGGGTGCGCAGCTTGTCGCCGTCGAGCCGGCCGGTAAACAGCTCGGCTTCCCGCGGCTCGCGGGACAGCACATGCACCAGTTCCATCCGCGCTGTGAAGCGATCCTTCAGG
This sequence comes from Kibdelosporangium banguiense, assembly GCF_017876405.1. Lineage (GTDB taxonomy): Bacteria > Actinomycetota > Actinomycetes > Mycobacteriales > Pseudonocardiaceae > Kibdelosporangium > Kibdelosporangium banguiense. Next base: position 626,866 of record NZ_JAGINW010000001.1, read on the forward strand.
TCGGCGAGCTCGTCGGCGAACATGACTGTATTGGTGCGGCGGTTGCCGTAGAGGACCACCGCCGACGCCGCCGGGTCCTGAAGCACCGATGACACGATCGACATCACCGGTGTGATCCCGGAGCCGGCCGCCAGCAGTACGTGCCGGGCGGGCGTCAGGTCGGGGGTGAAGTCGCCGGTCGGCGGCAGCACCTCGATCTGGTCCCCTGGGCGGACCTCATGCACGAGCCACGGTGAGAAGGCGCCACCAGGCACCTCGCGCACGCCGATCCGCGGCTTCGATCCGACCACCGCGCAGATCGAGTAGGACCGGCGCTCGTCCCGGCCGTCGATGATCCGGCGCAGGGTGAGCGACTGCCCGGCACGGAAGTCGTACTGGTCCGCGACGTCCGCGGGCACGTCGAACGTCACGGCGACGGCGTCGTCGCAGAGGCGCTCCACATGAGCCACCGTCAAGGTGTGGAACTCGGTCCGGCGCCGCAAGGAGGTGGTCACTTATATCTCCTTGATGTGCTCGAACGGCTCGTCGCAGGACCGGCAGCGGCGCAGCGACTTGCACGCGGTGGCGCTGAACTCGGACAACAGCTGGGTGTCCGGTGAGCCGCACTGCGGGCACGGGACGCGCTTCACCGGCGGAACCAGCGACAGTGAAATGGGGCCGCGTGGCGCCGCGCCCGGTGGAGCGATCCCCGCCTCGGCCAGTTTCAGCTTGCCTTCGGGCGTGATCCAGTCGGTGGTCCACGCCGGGGACAACACTGTGCGGACGTCCACTTCGCCGTAGCCGGCCCGGTGCAATGCCGAACTCAGATCGGCCCGCATCGCGTCCATCGCCGGACAGCCGGTGTAGGTCGGGGTGATGGTCACGACCACGCCGTCGGCCGTTTCCTGGACGTCGCGCAATACACCGAGATCGGAGAGCGTCAGCATCGGCAGTTCGGGATCTGTGACCGTTTCGGCCACTGCCCGTGCGGTCACCATGTCGCGTCCGGATGGGCACGCGCCACGCTTTGCATCTCGGCGAGCAATGGCTCCAAGTGTTCGGTATGCCCGGCCTGCTCGGGAATCCTGGATACCACTGGTATCTGGAGTGTTCCGGCGGCACAGACCTGCGCGATCACGGCGTCGAACTCCGCACGCAGCTCGGCGTCGTCGTCGAACAATTCGTCCACGTACGGCCAGACATCGGCCAGTCCGTCCTGCATCCGATCGTGTGACAGCGCGGTTCCGTCGCCGAGCCGGACAACCCACCGGGCCGCGTAATCCCGGTGGTATGTCAATTCCTTGACGCCTTTCACAGCGATCGCTGCCAGCACCGGGTCGGGCGCGTTCGCCAGGCGCTGCAACAGAGCCAGTCGCCAGGTCGCGAAAACCAGCAGCCGCGCCATCAGGAAGGCGAAGTCCCCGCCGCCCAGTTCGACCAGCCGGACATTGTGGAAGTCCTCGGCGTCCCGGAAGAACGCCAGGGCGTCCTCATCGGACTGGTCCACCACAGGGACCATGCCCGGATCGGCCTTCGCGGCCCGCGCGAGCAGCAGCCGGGCCTGACCGAGCAGGTCCAGGCCGATGTTGGCGAGCGCCACCTCGTCCTCGAGCTCGGGCGCGGCCGCGCACCACTCCTGCAGCCGGTGCGACATGATCAAGGCGTCGTCGCCGAGCCACAGGCAGGACCGGGCCAGCTCGCCCGCGTCCACACCGGACGGGACCGAGGTGTCCATGCCGGCCAGAGGATCGGCGAATCCAGTGCCGAACGCCCACCGCGCGTCGTTCTCCTCGGTAAGCGCTTCATATGCGTTGTCGAATGACATGGCAGCTCACATGTGGGGGACGTCGTCGGGAATGTCGTAGAAGGTGGGGTGGCGGTAGACCTTGTCACCGCTCGGCGCGAAGAACGGATCCTTCTCGTCCGGGCTGGACGCGGTGATGTGATCGGCCCGCACGACCCAGATGCTCACGCCTTCGTTGCGGCGCGTGTAAAGGTCGCGGGCGTTCGTCAGCGCCATCTCGTCGTCGGCCGCGTGCAGCGATCCAACGTGGACGTGGTTGAGGCCGCGCTTGCCACGGACAAAGACCTCGTACAGCGGCCAGCTCATGCTGCGGCCTCCTTGCGTTTCGCGGCGTACGCGGCGGCGGCTTCCCGAACCCATTCGCCGTCCTCGTGGGCTTTGCGGCGCCGGGAAACCCGGATCGCGTTGCACGGCCCGTTGCCACTGACGACTTGCTTGAAATGGACCCAGTCGATCTCACCGAAGTCGTGGTGACCACGCTCGGCGTTCCACTTGAGTTCGGGATCCGGCAGGGTGACGCCGAGCTTCTCGGCCTGCGGCACGCTCATGTCCACAAACCGCTGGCGCAGTTCGTCATTGGTGTGCCGCTTGATCTTCCAGGCCATCGACTGCGCGGTGTTGGCCGATTCGGCGTCCGGCGGGCCGAACATCATCAGCGAGGGCCACCACCAGCGGTTGGTCGCGTCCTGGACCATGTCGCGCTGCGCCTGCGTGCCGCTCATCATGGTCATCAGCAGTTCGTAGCCCTGCCGCTGGTGGAACGACTCCTCCTTGCAGATCCGGATCATCGCGCGTGCGTACGGCCCGTACGAGCTGCGGCACAACGGGACCTGGTTGCAGATGGCGGCTCCGTCGACGAGCCACCCGATCACGCCCACGTCGGCGAAGGTCAGCGTCGGGTAGTTGAAGATCGACGAGTACTTCTGCCGCCCTTCGATCAGGCGCTCGGTCAGGTCGGTCCGGTCCGCACCCAGTGTCTCGGCGGCGGAGTACAGGTACAGCCCGTGCCCGGCCTCGTCCTGCACCTTGGCCAGCAGGACCGCCTTGCGGCGCAACGACGGTGCCCGCGTGATCCAGTCGCCCTCGGGCTGCATGCCGATGATCTCCGAGTGCGCGTGCTGCGCGACCTGGCGGATCATCGTCTTGCGGTAGCCCTCGGGCATCCAGTCGCGCGGCTCGATCCGCTGGTCGCGGGCGATGGTGGCGTCGAAATGCTGTTCGAGGTCCATCAGCGCTCCCGCTTGGCGACAAGGGTCAGTACGTCGTATTTGGCGACGGACTCGTCCTTCTGGTTGGTCACGTCGGCGTCCCACCGGACTTCGCCGTACTCCTGGTCGTTGCGTGGCGTGATCTGCTTGGCGGTCAACGTGACCGTCAGCGAGTCGCCGGGGAACGTCGGCGTGAGGAACCGCAGGTTCTCCAGCCCGTAGTTGGCCAGCACCGGGCCCGGGTCTGGCTGCACGAAGAGACCGGCTGCGAAGGAGACAACGAGGTAGCCGTGGGCGACGCGGCCGCCGAAGAACGGGTTCGCCGCAGCAGCCTCCTCGTCCATGTGCGCGTAGAACGTGTCGCCGGTGAACGAGGCGAAGTGCTCGATGTCGTCCATGGTCACTTCGCGGGGCCCGGCGACGACCGTGTCACCGATACGCAGGTCCTCGAGGTGTTTGCGGAACGGGTGCTCGCCTTCGGTCCTGGCGCTTCCAGGGACCCACCTGTTCGTCACGGCCGTCATCACGCGCGGGCTCGCCTGCACAGCCGTGCGCTGCATGTGGTGCAGGACGCCACGGATGCCACCCATCTCCTCGCCGCCGCCCGCGCGGCCAGGGCCGCCGTGCACGAGGCCCGGCAACGGGGCGCCGTGGCCAGTGTTCTCCTTGGCGTTGTCGCTGTCGGTGACGAGGATGCGGCCGTGCCAGGGAGCCACCCCGATCACGATGGTCCGGGCGAACTCCGCGTCCGATGTGACCACGGAGCCCGCCAAGCTTCCTTGACCGCGCGCCGCGAGCTCGATCGCGTGCTCGGCGTCGCGGTACGGCATGAGCGTGCTGACCGGGCCGAACGCCTCGACCTCGTGCGGCTGCGCCTGCTCGGGGTCCTCGGCCAGCAGAAGGACTGGCGACACAAAAGCGCCACGTCCGGCGTCGGCGTCCACAACGGACACCTCGTCCGGGTTGCCGAAGACAACGCGGCCCGCCTCCAGCAGGGCCTTCAGCGAGCGCCGGACTTCCTCACGCTGCTCGAGGCTCGCCAGCGCGCCCATCCGGACATCGGGGTTGGCCGGGTTGCCGACCGTGATCTTGGCCAGGCGCTCGCTGGTGGCCTGGGCGACGTCGTCCAGCAGCGCGGCCGGGACGAACGCGCGGCGGATCGCGGTGCATTTCTGGCCCGCCTTGACCGTCATTTCGGTGACCAGTTGCTTGACGAACAGGTCGAACTCGGGCGTGCCGGGCGTCGCGTCCGGGCCGAGGATCGAGCAGTTCAGCGAGTCGGCTTCGGCATTGAACCGGACCGAACGGCGGACCACGTTCTCGTGCGCGCGCAGACGCTGGGCGGTGGACGCGGAGCCGGTGAAGGAGACCAGGTCCTGTTCGGTGAGGTGGTCGAGCAGGTCGCCGGCGCTGCCCGCGACGAGCTGCAACGAGCCCTCGGGCAGGATGCCGGATTCGATGATCAGCTCGACGAGTTCGACGGTCAGGTACGCAGTCTGGCTGGCCGGTTTGATCAGGCTCGGCACACCGGCGATGAACGCGGGCGCAAACTTCTCCAGCGGGCCCCAGACCGGGAAGTTGAAGGCGTTGATCTGCACCGCGACGCCTCGTAGCGGCGTGCAGATGTGCTGGCCGACAAAAGTGCCACCCTTGCCGAGCGGCTCCAGGTTGCCGTCCACATAGATGGTGTCGTTCGGCAGCTCGCGGCGGCCCTTGCTGGAGTAGCCGAACAGCGTGCCTATGCCGCCATCCACGTCGAACTTGTTGTCACCCTTGGTGGCACCCGTCTTGTGCGACAGCGCGTAGAGCTCGTCGCGGTGCTCCATCAGATACGAGGCGAGGACCTTCAGCAGAGCCGCGCGTTGGTGGAACGTCAGCGCGCGCAGGTCGGCGCCCTTGGAGCGGCCGTACGCCAACGCGGCGGCCATGTCCACGCCGGTGGACGAGATGCGGGCGATCTCCTCACCGGTGACCGCGTCGTGCAGGGGCGCGCCCTCGTCATCAGGGGTGTACCACCCACCGGACACGTAGCTGCGCAGCGGAGCCATCCTCGTCGACCTCCAAGCTGAATTACTAACCGTCCGTTCAGTAAGCATGGTAGCTTGGCGGCATGCCCGACGAAAGCGGTGTGACGCTCGTTCGAGACGGTTCAGTGGCGACAATCACCATCACCGGGGCAGCGCTGACCAGCAAGGTCAAGGCCGCTCTCGTGGACGCGATCGCGCAGGTCAGCGCCGATTCAGAGGTCCGCGCGGTGGTACTGACCGGGACTGGCAAGGCCTTCAGCGTGGGCCAGGACCTCAACGAGCACGCCGCGGCACTGCGCGAGGACGCGTCACACGCGTTCGACACCGTCGAGCAGCACTACAATCCGATCGTGCTCGGGCTTGCCACTATGCCCAAGCCCGTCATCGCGTCAATCAACGGTCTGTGCGTCGGCGCTGGGTTGGGTTTCGCACTCGCTTGTGACCTACGGATCGCGTCGGCCAAGGCGAAATTCGGCACCGCGTTCACCGCGATCGGCTTGACGTGTGACTCAGGCCTGTCCGTGACCCTCGCGCGGGCCGTCGGCGCCGCACGGGCCAGCGAGCTCGTGTTCCGGGCGAACACATTCAGCGCCGAGGAAGCTCTGGCGTGGGGAATCGTCGGGCAGGTGGTCCCCCCGGAGGACCTGGCGGCCGAGACCGCCGCGTTGGCCGGCAAGTTCGCCAACGGCCCGACCTTGGCCTACGCCGAGGCCAAACGCGCCATGGCGCTCTCGTTGGACCAGGCTTTGGCCGCCGAGGGCGCAGGTCAGGCGCGCCTCGGCGTTACCGAAGACCACCAGAACGCCGTCGCGGCGTTCTTGGCCAAGGAGACCCCCACCTTCCTCGGGCGTTAGGCCTTCTCGAAGGCCACGGTGACGCCCTGACCGACGCCGACGCACAACGTCGCCAAGCCCCGGTTGGTGTTCTCGCGTTCCATCCGGCCCAGCAAAGTGACCACCAGGCGGGCGCCGGAACAGCCGAGCGGGTGCCCAAGCGCGATCGCGCCGCCGTCGGCGTTGACGCGCTCCTCGTCGAGTTTCAAACGTCGGATCACCGCGAGGCTCTGTGCAGCGAAGGCCTCGTTCAACTCGACGGCCAGTTCGTCACGTTGCCAACCCGTACGCGCGAGCACCTTCTCCGTCGCGGGTACGGGACCGAGCCCCATGATGTGCGGCTCGACGCCTGCGCTCGCGCTGGCGACAACCCGCGCGCGGGGGTTAAGGCCGAGGCGCTCCACAGCGGCCTCGCTGGCGAGCACAAGCGCGGCGGCACCGTCGGACAACGGAGACGACGAACCGGCAGTGACGATGCCGTCCTTACGGAAAACGGTCCGGAGCTGACCGAGCTTTTCGAGCGTTGTGGCGCGACGCGGGCCTTCGTCGACCGTGACTGTGTCGTCCTTGACGGGGACCGGGACGATTTCGCGCTCGAACCTGCCGGCGTCGATCGCGCCGAGTGCACGCGTGTGGCTGCGCAATGCGAAAGCGTCGGAGTCTTCGCGGGTGATGCCGTCGAGCGTGGCGACTTCTTCGGCCGTCTCACCCATTGAGAGCGTGGTCTTCCCGGAGAATTTCGGGTTGGCGAATCGCCAGCCGAGGGAGGTGTCGGCTATTTCGCCGGGTTTGGCCCACGGGGTCCCGGGTTTGGCCATCACCCAGGGCGCGCGTGTCATCGACTCGACGCCACCCGCCACGACAATGTCGGCGTCGCCGGACTTGATGGCCTGAGCCGCGGACGCGACCGCCGTCAACCCGCTGGCGCACAAGCGGTTCACGGTGTAGCCAGGCACTGTGTGCGGAAGTCCGGCCAGCAGTACGGCCATCCGCGCGACGTTGCGATTGTCCTCACCGGACTGGTTGGCCGCGCCCAGGATGACCTCGTCGATCTCCTCGCCGGAAACCCCGGCCCGGCGCACGGCCTCGGCCACGACAAGGGCCGCCAGATCATCCGGCCGGACCCCGGCCAGCACGCCGCCGTAACGACCTTGAGCAGTTCGGACACCATCGACGACGAACGCTTCAGCCATACTCGGTATTATCAACCGTCCATTCGGTCAGTTGGCAAGGGTGGTGAATCCGGTGTCACACAATGCGGCCTACCACATGTTCGAGGCGGATGCCGCGTCGCGGGCGCTGGGGATCGAACTGATCGAAGCAGCCGACGGCCGGGCGGTCACCAGGATGCGGGTCACAGCCGAGATGGTGAACGGCCACGACATCGCGCACGGTGGATACGTTTTCCTGCTGGCGGACACGACTTTTGCGCTCGCGTGCAACAGCCACGGCCCGGTGACGGTGGCTGCGGGCGCCGATATCACCTTCGTCACATCGGCGCGGGCGGGCGATGTTCTCACAGCGCACGCCGTGGAAAAGACGCGATTCGGCCGGAGCGGGATTTATGACGTGACCGTCTACCGGGAGGATGAAGTCATCGCCGAGTTCCGCGGCCGGAGCCGGGTGATCAGCCGATGACCCGCCGCGGCAGGCCCGGATACGACCTGGAATCACTGCTCGCGGTCGCGGTGAAGGTGTTCAACGAGCGCGGGTACGAGGCCACCAGCATGGAGGAACTGTCCCGCAAGCTCGGCATCACCAAGTCGGCGATCTACTACCACGTGTCCAGCAAGGACGAACTGCTGCGGATGTCGGTCGACCGCGCGCTGGACGGTCTGTTCGCGGTCGCCGACGAGGCACTCCGGCTTGAGGGCCGGGCGATCGACCGGCTGGAATATCTGGTGCGCGGCAGTATCAAGGTACTGGTCGAGCGGTTGCCGTTCGTCACGCTTCTGCTGCGGGTGCGCGGCAACACAAAAGTCGAACGCGCCGCCCTGGCCCGCAGGCGCGAGTTCGATCACCTGGTGACGGAACTGGTGAAACAAGCCGAAGCCGAGGGCGACGTCCGGCCGGACATCGACCCCGCGATCACCGCGAGACTGTTGTTCGGGACGGTCAACTCACTCATCGAGTGGTACCGGCCACGAGGTGGCCTCGGCAGTGAGGACCTCGCCGACGCGGTCTGCGCGATCAGCTTCAACGGGCTGCGCACACACCTGACCGCGGACTGACACGAAATCCGGCCGGGATTCGCCCCAGACGACTCGCGTCCGGCCGATTTTCCTTCAGGCTAGGAGAAGTGGCTCTCCCCATGGCCACTCCCCCGCCGGCATCATGCGGAGAATGCCGGCTCGCCCTTCTTCTTGCCCTTGCTGGTGTGCGCGGTCTCGAAGGCTTCGATGACGTTGGCCGGAATACGGCCGCGGTCGGAAAGCTCGTAGCCGTTCTGCCGGGCCCAGTCGCGGATTGCCTTGGTCTGCTCCCGGTTGGCGGGCGAACCGGCCCGCTTCACCGGCGCGGTTCCGCGCTTGACACGGCCGCCGGTACGGCGGGCGGAGTTGACGAACTCCTCGAGGCCGGAACGCAACTTCTCGGCGTTGGCCTCGGTAAGGTCGATCTCGTAGCTCACGCCGTCGAGTGCGAAGCTCACGGTGCTGATGTCGTCGGCGGCGGTGCCGTCGAGGTCATCAACCAACTGGACGGTGACCCTCTGAGCCATTAAAGGATACCTCGATTTGCGACAGTGGTGACAATGGGTAACTCCCGCTCGATGGAACGCCATGAGAATGGCCCCTGCGCGGGTGTTAGAAGAGACTATAGTTCGCCACTACGGCCACTTCGCAACTGCCGGGTGTTCGGCGTGGCGAAGCACACCGGAACACCCGGACCACGAGTCAGATAGGTTTTCCGTTCACAGTCACGTTTGTGAACTTCCGGCCGTCGACGTTGTTGAGTATGTTCGAGGTGTCGGCCACGCCGGTGAACTTGCAGTCACGCGCCTCAAGGCCCTTGATGTGAGCGTTCGGCAGACCGCTGACGTCGAACACGCGGGCCGCCTTGGTGCAGGACGAGTTGCTGACGGTAAACGGCCCGAACGCAGGCGGGAAGTCTCCTGTCTGGTTGTTGTAGGTCGTGGTCACGAACACGAAGGAACGCACGAACGTCCCGCTGACACTGTCGAGGTTGATGTTCTGGGAGAATCCCCCGCGTTTGGTGTTGGACTTGACGTACAGGGCGAACTTCGTGGCGCCAATGACATTCAACTTGTAGCCGTAGACGTTGCGGATACCGCCGGTCTGCTCGCTGCCGCAGGTGATCGCGCCCCAGTTGCCGTTCATCGTGCAGTTGACCACGACAAGGTTCTGACATGGGACGTTCACCCGGCGCCCGTCGGCGTCCCGGCCCGACTTGATGGCCACGTTGTCGTCGTGGGCGCCCAGGGTGCAGTTGGCGATGACCACGTGGTCGCAGGACTCCGGATCGACCCCGTCGGTGTTGTTGGCCGCGGTGCTCGGATCGGTCTTCACCCCGTCGACGGTGACGTTCTTGCACAGGGTCGGATGAATCTGCCAGAATTTCGGATTTTTCAGCGTCACGCCCTGGATTAGGACCGTATCGCAGTTGTACGGCTCGATGAACGTCGAGCGAGCGGTATGCCCGGAACCGGGAAAAACCCGCTTGGCCGGGTCGGTCACCCCGGCCGAGATCCGGGATTCCAGCCAGGCCCGGTCGGAACCCTTGTTCCAGGACGATGTGGCGTTCGCGTCCAGCGTCCCGGATCCGGTCAGCGCGATGTTCGTCTGGCCGTACGCGTAGACCATCGGAGAGCGGTTCATGCACTCGATGCCCTCATACCTTGTCAGCACCGTCGGAAATTTCGAGCCGTCCGAGCTGAACTTCAACACGGCCCCGGATTCCAGGTGGAAGTCCACGTTGCTCTTCAGATGAATGGCCCCGGTGACGTAGTTCCCCTTTGGCACGATCACGTGCCCGCCGCCGGCCGCCGAGGCCGCGTCGATGGCCTTCCGGAACGCCGCGGTGTTGTCGGTGGAGTTGTCGCCTTTAGCCCCGTACTTCGGATCCGTGGCGAGAAAATTCACACTCGGAAAAATCGGCAGCCTGGTCGCCGCGACGATGTCATTGGCCGCCGGCCACGGCAGCGTGGGTATCTCCGCCGTAAGCCGCGCGGTGGTCAGCTGCGCGCTCGACGCGAGCGCGGTGCTGACGAGTGAAGGTGACACCGCGGCCGCGGCGGCCACCACCGCACTGGTCCTGAGCAGCTGCCGTCGATCCATCCTTGCCTCCAGGTCGTCGTTGACTGGCACTACCGGGCGGCGGATGCGTTACAGAAAAGACTGTAAACGTTTACGTACAGATACGTCCAGGCCATCGGGCCGTCGGCCACGAAGTGTTCACATGCCCCTATCGCAAGAGACTGGTGACAACGCTTGTGTGGCGATTAGTGTGATCCGACGACGAAGAAGGAGGCCAGCATGACTACCTCGGTAGCGATGCACATGAGCGACGGCCTGCTCAACGCACCGACGTCCCTATTGTTCGGCGCGGTGGCGGTGCTCGGCCTCGCCATCGCGACAGTCCGCGCGCGACTTGACCTGGACGACCGGACGGCACCGATGGCAGGCCTGGTCGCGGCCTTCATTTTCGCCGTGCAGATGCTGAACTTCCCGGTCCTGCCGGGCGTGAGCGGGCACCTCCTGGGTGGCGCGCTCGCCGCGATCCTTGTCGGCCCGTGGACTGGTGCACTGTGCGTGACGATCGTGCTTGTGCTGCAGTCGTTGCTGTTCGCAGATGGCGGTCTGACCGCGCTTGGTGCGAACGTGACAAACATGGCGTTGATCGGTACTGCGGTCGGCTACCTGGTGGCCGTCGCGCTGCGCCAACTGGCAGTCAAGAACCGCATCGGGCTCGTCACGGTGGCTTTCGTCGCGGCGTTCGTGAACACCGTCGTTGCGTCCCTTGGCTTTGTGCTCGAGTTCGCGATCGGCGGTGATCCCGCGTTCGCGCTCGGTGGCGTCGCCGGGACGGTCGTCGGTGTGCACTGTCTCATCGGGATCGGCGAGGGCATCATCACCGCGCTGACGGTGGGCGCAGTCGCCGCCGTCCGGCCTGATCTTGTTTACCTGCTTCGTGGCACCGCGCGTCCGCTCGTCGTGAAGGAGGCGTCGTGACTCGTCGCCGTAGCCTGTTCTTTGTCGGATTCGCTTTGATCGCACTGATCCTGGCGGGCGGAGTGTCCTATTTCGCCGATTCCAATCCGGACGGTCTGGATCATTCCACGCTTCAGGGCTGCACGGTGGGCCCGAACGACGAACTCACCGGCACCTGCATCGCCCAGGGCGCCAAGAACCACGCGTTCAAAGACGCGCCGCTCGCCGACTACGCCGTCGGCGGGGACGACAAGCTCACGGGTCTCGCCGGTGTCATCGGCGTGATCGCGACCCTGGCGGTCGCCGGCGGCCTGTTCTGGTTGCTGCGTAAACGCGCACCCAAGGAGTCCTGAATGGGCGCCGGGCACAGCCACCTGCTGTACCGGGCCGGCGATTCGGCAGTCCACCGGCTGGCACCGCACGTGAAGATCGTCTCGGCGCTGGCGATCGTGCTCTGTGTCGTGGCCACGCCGCGCGCCGAGTACTGGGCGTTCGGTGGCTACCTGGTCGTGCTGGTCGCGATCTGGGCGGTGGCGCGGATCCCGGTCCGGTGGTTCGCCGCGCGAGCCATGATCGAGGTGCCGTTCGTCGTGCTCGCGGTGGTGCTGCCGTTCGTCGGTGGCGGCGAACGTACGGAGTTCCTTGGCCTGTCGGTGTCCGTCGCGGGAACGCTCGCCGGGTGGAACATCCTGGTGAAAGGCACGCTCGGTGTGCTGGTGTCGCTCACACTGGCTGCGACAACGAGCCAGCGCGACCTGATCGCCGGGTTACAACGGCTACGCGTGCCCAGTCTGATCATCACGATCGCGACGCTGATGCTGCGGTACGTCGAAGTCATCGTCGAGGAAGCGCGTCGCATGCGCGTGGCCCGTATCAGCCGCGGGCATGACCCACGGTTCCTCTGGCAGGTCGGTGCGACGGCGCGCAGCATCGGCACGCTCTTCATCCGAGCCTACGAACGTGGCGAGCGCGTGCACATCGCCATGCTGTCCCGGGGGTGGTCGGGCGTGCTGCCCGAGCCAGTCCGGTCACGACCAGAGGCGCGTCTCTGGCTGGCCGGGCTGGCACCCGCGTTGCTGTCCGTCACGACCCTTACGGTTGCGTTGTGGACCTGACCCCCGCGCTGCTTGTCGAAGGCCTCGCATACGCGTACCCCGACGGGACACAAGCGCTGTTCGGCATTGACCTGCACGTGGAGCCTGGCGAGCGGGTTGCTGTGCTCGGTCCCAACGGCGCCGGCAAGACGACGCTCGTGATGCACCTCAACGGGGTGCTGCAGGCAGGCGCGGGCCGCATCGAGGTGGCCGGGCTGCCGGTCACGAAACAGAACCTCAAGGAGATCCGCCGCCGGGTCGGCGTGGTCTTCCAGGATCCGGATGACCAGTTGTTCATGCCGACCGTGCGTGAGGACGTCGCGTTCGGCCCGGCGAACTTCGGCGTCACCGGGGAGGCTCTGGAGACGGCCGTCACGTCGGCCATGGCTGCTGTCGGCGTCCGCGACCTCGAGTCGAAATCGCCGCTGCACCTGTCGTTTGGTCAACGACGGCGCGTCGCGGTGGCCACCGTGCTGGCGTGCGATCCGGAGATCATGGTGCTGGACGAGCCGTCCGCCAACCTCGAGCCGATCGCGCGGCGTGAGCTGGCCGAGGTGCTGCTCTCGCTGGACCGCACGATGCTGATGGTCACCCACGACCTGCCGTACGCCCTGCAGCTGTGTCCGCGCAGCATCCTGATCGACGGCGGTGTCATCGTCGCCGACCGCCCGACCGAGAAGATCCTCGCGGACACCCAGCTGCTGGCCCAGCACCGGCTGGAACTGCCCTACGGCTTCAAGATCCCTTAAAGCGTGAAGCCCGCCGGGAACGGATCCGTGGGATCCAGCAGGTACTGAGCCATACCGGTGATCCAGGCGCGTCCGGATACCGTCGGTATCACAGCTGGATGCTCGCCGACGGTGGTCTCTTCCAGGAGCCGTCCGGTGAACGTCGTGCCCAGCAGGGACTCGTTGACGAAGTCCGCGCCGATGCCGAGATCGCCGCGGGCGTGCAACTGCGCCATCCGGGCGGACGTGCCGGTGCCGCACGGGGACCGGTCGAACCAGCCTGGGTGGATGACCATGGCGTTGCGTGCGTCGCTGCGCTGTCCATCGCCGAGGTCACTCCCGGGAGCCACGAGCTGGACGTGCTTGCAGCCGCCGATACCCGGGTCGGCCGGGTGCACCGGGCGGCGCTGGTCGTTGATCGCAGCCATGATCTTCAGCCCGGCGGTCAGCATCCGGTCCTTCTCGGACTTGTCGAACGCGATGCCCAGGTCCTTGATCGGCAGGATCGCGTAGAAGTTGCCGCCGTACGCCATGTCGTAGCGGACCTCGCCGATCTCCGGGACGTCGACCACCGCGTCGAGCTCCAGCGAGAACGACGGCACGTTCTGGATGGTGACCGAGGTGGCGCGGCCGTCGCGCACCTGGACCTCCGCGGTGACCAGGCCCGCCGGAGTGTCCAGCCGGACGGTCGTGACCGGCTCGGTGACCTCCACCATGCCGGTCTCCACAAGGACCGTCGCCACACCGATGGTGCCGTGCCCGCACATCGGCAGGCAGCCCGACACCTCGATGTACAGCACGCCGGTGTCGGCGTCTGGCCGCGTCGGTGGCTGCAGAATCGCGCCACTCATCGCGGCGTGCCCGCGCGGCTCGTTGACCAGGAACTGACGGATGTGGTCCAGGTGCTCCATGAAGTAAAGCCGGCGCGCGGCCATGGTGTCGCCGGGAATGACGCCGACGCCACCGGTGATCACCCGCGTCGGCATTCCCTCGGTATGTGAGTCGACAGCGCTGAAATACCGGGATGCCCGCATGTCACGCTCCTACCGCACGGCGCATGTCCGCCTCCAGGATCGCCAGTTGTTCCGCCGACAGCGGCCCGCGCGGCGGACGGCACGGCCCGCCGTAACGGCCGACGTAGTCCATTCCGTACTTGATCGCCTGCACGAACTCGGTCCTCGAGTCCCAGCGGAACGCACCGACCAGCGACGCGTACATCGTGCGGGCGTCCTCGACCTTGCCCTGCAGGGCCAGGGAGAACAGGCGCACGGACTCGGCCGGGAAGACGTTGGGGAAGCCGGCGAACCAGCCGGTGGCGCCCATCAGCACCGACTCGACCAGGACGTCGTCGGCGCCGGCGACCACGGCCAGGTCCGGCGCCAGGTCCCGGATCTCCAGCACGCGGCGGACGTCGCCGGAGAATTCCTTGACCGCGACCACGTTGTCCAACTGGGCGATCTCGGCGAGCAGGGCCGGGGTCAGGTCGACCTTGGTGTCGATCGGGTTGTTGTAGACCATCACCGGCAGGCCCACCGACGCGACCTGCTCGAAGTGCTTGATCACTTCACCTGGGTTGGCCCGGTACATCGTCGGCGGCAGGCACAGCACGCCGTCCGCGCCGTCCTCCGCGGCGGCTTCGGCCCAGTACCGCGCCTGGTGCGAGCCGACGCCGTGTACGCCGACGACAACGATCCCCTTGCCTTTGACGGTCTCTACGGCGGTCCGCGCCACCGCGCGGCGCTCCGCGTCCGTCAGTGACGAGTATTCGCCAAGGGACCCGTTCGGGCCGACGCCGCGACACCCGTTCTCGACGAGCCACGCGCAGTGCTCCGCGTAGCGGTCCAGGTCCACGCGGAGGCCCGCGGGCGCGCTCGTGTCCTCGGCGTAGGGCAACGCTGTCGCCACGATGACACCGTCGAGCTTCTCCTGTGTCACTCTTCCTCCTCGGCTGCGAGTTCGCCCAGGCGCAGCGGTGCCGCGATCGGGCGTCGATCAGTAAAAGTCACTCCGGTCAGGTCGGCCGCGTTGCGCAGGCAGGTCCGGCCCTGGCACCTGCCGAGGCCCACCCGGCTGACCAGCTTCACGGCCCGTGCGCCGGTCGCGCCGCGGCTCACGATGGCGTCCTGCATGGCCGCGTAGGTGACGCGCTCGCAGCGGCAGATGGTGGTCTCGCCGGAGAGCCACCCCTGCCAACCAGGCCTAATGGGATGCGCGTCAGCCAGGGCGGCCGCGAACCGGCGCCCTTGGCGGACCCTTCTCAACACCTCTGGTGGCGCTTCTCCCCCGGCCGCGACAATGCCCGCCACCATGCCTTCGGCCGCGGCCAGATCTGCGCCGCCGATGCCGGTGACCTCGCCCGCCGCGAAGATGCCCGGAACTGAGGTTCGTTGTGCGATGTCCACCTTTACGAAGCCGTCGGCGAGCTCGCAGCCTGCGGCGACGGCGAGTTCCAACTGAGGCGTGAAGCCGTAGCCCACACACACCGCGTCGGCCTGGATCCGTTTTGTGGCCACCACGTTCCAGTCGGCATCGAGCCGGCCGACGGTCGCTTCGTGGACGTGGTCCGTTCCGTGCGCCGCCACCACAGCCATCCTGGTCATGTACGGAATGCGGTGGCGTGCCAGGAGAGCCATGTAGCGCGCGGCCTCGAAAAGTTTGCTCCGGCCTGCGAACGCATGGCGCAGCCAGCGCGCCGGCGAGTTGGCTTCCAGGACGCCGACGACCTCGGCGCCGACGTCGAGCAAAGACTTGGTCACGGCGAACAGGAACGGCCCGGTCCCGGAGACGAGCACCCGGCGGCCGATGGCGAGCCGTTGCTCCTTGGCCAGAATTTGAGCCGCCCCCGCTGTGTAGACGCCTCGTTTGTCCCAGCCTGGGAACGGCACCGTTCTGTCGTAGGCGCCCGTGGCAAGCACAAGCGCGTCGGCGTCCACTGTGCGCGCCCGCCGGCCTGGCCCATCTGCGGGACCACTGAGCAGGTGCACCCGGCGGCCCTCGATCGCCCACACCACAGTGGACGGCAAGTGCTCAACGCCAGGCACGGTACGCGGCTGGTCGAACGGTTGCCGGTAGAACTGGCCGCCGACCGACGGTCCGGCGTCTACCAGCACCACGTGCGCGCCTCGCGACGCCGCTGCCCGCGCGGCGCTGATTCCCGCAGGACCCGCTCCGACTACGACGACCGTCATGACACGGTCCGTATGTCATCACCGTCGGCCGCGACGCGTTGGCATGCGCGTACGTCCGACACGCCGTTGACGGTCACAACGCAGTCAAAGCAGACGCCGATGCCGCAGAAGAGCCGGCCGCGACCCATGGTGTGCAGCACGGCGGCGATGGTCTGGCCGGGTTGTGCCAGAGCCGCCTGCCCATCAACGGTCAGTTTCATGAGCCATCACCGCCGGACGGTCCACTCGGAACGGAAACGGGTCGACCGCGGGCGGCCGCCCTAGATAGAGGTCTGCGAGCAACTGGCCCGTCGCCGCAGCCAGTCCGATCCCGGCGCCTTCATGCCCGGTCGCGTGCCACAGTCCGGGCACGCGCGGGTCCTGGCCGATCACCGGCAGATGGTCGGGCGCGTACGGCCGCAACCCGCCGTACGCCCGCATGACCGGGACCTGGGCCAGCATCGGAAACAGACGGATCGCTTTTTGCGCCATCACCCTGAGCACGGCCACGCGGATGCTGTCGTCGAACCCGACGCGCTCCCGGCTTGAGCCAATGAGGACGGTCCCGGCCTGGGTTGACTCGACCACTGTCGACGTCTGCAGGTCGGCATCCGCGCTCGCGACCGCGCCGACGTAGTCCGCGTCGTAGACCTTGTGCCGTACAGCGAACGGGACCGGCGCGGTGACGAGGAGCATGCCCCTGCGCGGCAGCACGGTGATCGGCGCTCCGGCCGCTTCGCTGAACGCGCCCGCCCACGGGCCACACGCGTTCACGACCGCATCGCAATGAAGAAAACCTTCACAAGTTTCGATGCCACCGGATCTCAGCTTCACAGCGCTCACGCCTGGACGGACCTCCCCACCGCGCCGCCGCACAGCCGCGAGCAACGTCGTCGCTGCGAGAACAGGCTGCAGTTGCGCGTCCTGCGAGTAGTACACGGCCGTCGCGAGATCCGGGGTGAGGTGCGGTTCGAGAGCCACCGCGTCCGCGACCGTGATCACGTCTGCCTGAACGCCGGCCTCCAGTTGCAGCGCGGCGAACTTTTCCAAGGCCTCGGCGTTCTCGGTCGCCACGACGAGGCCGCCCTTGGGCTCCCACTCCGCCTCGGCCAGGTCAGGCCCAAGTTCCTCGCGCAACTCGGCGAGCAACGCGGGCCAGCGGGCGATCGAGGCCAGGGCGAGGGTGAGTTCCGGGCCTGGCTGCTTGTCGGAGACCAGCACGTTGCCCTCACCGGCCGCGGTGGTTCCGCTCGCGGCTGAGCCGCGGTCGAGCACCGTGACCCGGACCCCGGCCGCGCTGAGCGCCTCGGCGCAGGCCGCGCCGATGATGCCCGCTCCGACGACCACGACGTCCGGCATTCTCACCCACCGTTCATTAAAGTGAACGCCAGCAGAGTAACTCCGGCGGATGGCGCCGCCAAGGGGCCATTAGTGGTGGACGCGCGACGCGACCTGATCAGCCGGGTACTGCAGCAGGAGGACCGACATCACCAAGTCCTCCACAGCCTCGTAGATGTGCGGCCGTTGCGCCGGGAAACACACGTAGTCCCCAGGCCCGAGCACATATGGCTCCTCCGGAGGGCCAACCCTGAGCCGGCCCGAGATCACAGTGATGTGCTCAAGACCGGGATGTCCTTCGGAGTGCTGGACGGCTCCTGGACGTACCCGTTGGTCGTACACCTCGAACACCGTGTCGGTCAGATCCACCCGCCGCAGCATCCTCAGATCGACCGCGTTGCTGCTCAGCACGTCGAGGCTCGCCGAACGCACCAGTACGACATCGGGCTCGGTACGCTCGGTGAGCAGGCTCGATACCGGCACGTTGAAGGCGTTCGACAAACTGAACACAGTCTCGATTGTCGGATTGCCCGTGCCGGACTCCAGCTGCGACAGCGTGCCCTTGGCGATCCCGGAGCGCCTGGCCAATTCGGACAGTGAGAGCCCGGCTTGCCCACGCAGCGCCCTGAGGTTCGCAGCCAGCACCTGACCTGCTTGTTCCCTGACCACCCGGCCTCCTCAAGCTCGCAGGGGCGAGGTTACCCAACTCACTTCCGGGAAGTGCTTGAGAACGGACTGGGCAGGTCGTGCGTTGAGAGCCTATGGACATAACGGTCGAAAGCCGTGCCCTGGTACTCGTCGCCGGGCTGCCCGGCTCAGGCAAGAGCACGCTGCTGCGCCGGACACGCGCCAACGTGCCGATCTCCGTGATCGACACGGACCACCTACGCAACTGGCTGAGGCGCGTGCTCCCCAGCTCCGTGCCGTACGGCTGGTACCGCCCGCTTGTGCATTTGCTGAACACAGCGCGGATCGTCGGCACCGTCATTTGCTCATCCCGCCCAGTCCTAGTGCACGACCCAGCAACAGGAGCCGCCGCGCGGACCGCTTTCGCCGTCATCGGCGCGATCAGCGGTCGTCGCCGTCATCTCATCTGGATCGACTGCTCCCCCGCCGAAGCGCTCGCCGGTCAGGTCGCGCGTGGACGCGTTCTGCTCAAGTGGTCCTTCGCCCGTCACGCGCGTCGCTCACCTGTGATGCGCTCACGTTTGCTCGCCGGACGCACCCCACAGGGCTGGCACACCGCGCGCATCGTCGGCAGAGACGTCGCAAGTACGGGACTGTGCGTGCGCGTGGCCTGAGTTTCCTCTTGCTCCCGGAAAGTACTGGCGGAGCAGGAGAAACCCGCCCCGCCAGACGTCCTCAACCCGGCGCCACGGCTACCTTTGGCTCAAGTAGACGATCCGCAACTGCGGTGACGACAGGATCTCGTGCTCACAGAACCGGCCACGAACCCACTTTCCTTGTGAGAAAAGCTTTGTCTGGTCGGCGAAGTAGGGTGACTTCGAGTCACTCGACTGTGAATATGTGAGCAGAGTCTGCGCGTCCGGGCATTTCCCGCGATCGAACGAGACAGCCTGGATATAGCTCGAACCGTGGACCACTTCCGGGTTACCCTTGGCCAGATCCCCGGCCGGGACAATCATGTTGAGCACCCCCAGGTTGCTGGTCGAACCGTGCACCGGAATCCGCTCACCGTTGCGCACAACGTATTGGTAGTCGCCCAGCGGCGCGTCGAGCGGGATCTTGGCGGCACGCAGTTCGGCGACCACGTCCAGGAACGCTTTCTGAACCGCCGGGCTGGCCGTGTTCACCGTGTTCGGCGTGCGGACCGGGTCGGCCGGGTTGAACGGCACCTTCCAGGAGCCAGCCGGGACTCGGCTCCAGAACCGCTGGAACAACAAAGCACCACGGCTGGACGTGGCAAACCTCTTGTCCCACTTTCGCAATGCGGCACAAGCGTCCTGAGTGTCCGCCAGCGTCTCGCACATTTTCGTGACGTCGTCCGCGGCCAGTTCAGCGACAAGGCTCCGGTCACTGAACAGCGTGTCCTGAATGGCCTGCCTGGAGAACTTCCGGCCTTCAAGTTCCGTGATCGCCATTCGCGTGCGTGGTCCGCGCTCGGTGCCGGCGTCGCCCATGATTCGCGGGTAGGTGGTGATCGGCGCTTTCGGGTTGGTCAGCCAAGGGCTGTCGTTGGAATTCGCGACGTAGTCACCCCTGGTCAGTAACGGTTGCCGGGACGGCCCCAGCAGTCCGGGCACGACCGCGTCCGGGTCGCTTCCCCACGCGCAACTGGTGGTGGCGCCATCCAGGACGGCCAGTCCAGCTTTCTGGAAAACTGCCTGCCCAAGCGGCGTGTTGCAGCGCTGCGCCAGCTCGTCGGTGATGTGCGGGACAACCTGGATGTCGGCATAAGTCGCGTTACCGGACCTGTCGGCGGCAATCGTGTTGACCCACGGCGAACCCAGGTTCTCCGAAAGGGCCTGCACGATTTCTCTGGTGTCGCGCGCCTGTGCCATCTCGAACCACATGTTGATCGAGCGGACATTGCCGAGGTTGGCGTCGCGCATGGCGTACGCGGTGGTGTTCGTCCAGTTCAGCGGCAGGCCGAGCGCCGGCCCCACCACTGGGCCATACCGGGTCGACCAGAGCGTTCGTTCCACAGTGGACATCGAGCCGTCGGCGTTACGCGTCTGCACACTGACCTTGCGGCTGGTCATTTTTTCGGGCCGGCCATCGAGAAGATACGAGGTCGGATCCCCCGGCGCGAGTTTCAGCTCGTACAGGCCGAACGGCGTTGTGGTGGCGACAGTGTGGCTCCAGGCCACGTCGCGGTTGTAGCCGATCTGGACGAACGGCATGCCGAGCAGGCTCGCGCCGGAGACATCCAGTCTGCCGGGGACCGTCAACTGGGCCTGCCAGAACCGACGGCCGCCGTGCCACGGGAAATGCGGATTGCCGAGCAGCAGGCCGCTCTTGCCGGCCGAGGCGTCCCGGCCGATCGCGATGCCGTTGCTGCCCATGTCTTTCCTGGACTCGAGCGCTTCGATGACCCGGTCCGCGGCGTCCGGCGGGACCTGGCTCTGTTGCGCAGCCGCTCCGACCGGCGGTTGCGCGGACGCGATGGCGTCCATCACCAGTCCCTGGCCGCTGATCAGAGCCAACGCCTGAATATGGCGGTAGACATCGATTTCAGAGATCGGCCGGATCCACGCGGCACCACGGCAAGCAGGATCGCTGATGTTCCGCTCGGCCACAAATCGGTTGTAACCGGCGACGTAACCGCGGACGACTTCACGCGCTTCCCGGCGCGGGCCAAGCGGAGCCGGTCGCGCGATTGCCTGTTCGACCTGTTCAGAGTCGTTGACCTGCTGGAAATACAGGTCGCTGGCCAGGTTCGTGGCCGCGCCTCCGAGTGCCGGACCGGCAGGGCTGTCGGCGCCGAAATACCGGGATCGTTGCGCACCCAGTGTGACGTAAAGGTCCGCGATCTGGCAGATGTTGTCTTTCGCTGCGGCATAACCGTAGCCATAGCCGAGGTCCGGGAAACTGTTCGCCTTGATGTGCGGAATGCCGTTCTCGGTGTAGCGCACAATGGCCGCGAAACGGCTCTGATCCGCCTGGCTCACGGTCGCGGTCAGCGGTAACGCGACCGCCACCGCTGCTGCCAGCGCTGTCACTCTTCTTCTCTGAGACACCGAATCTTTCTACGGGATACGCCGCTTCGCGACATCCGGGAGGCCCCTTAAGGCCCGTTGACAGCGCAAGTAGCTCGATGGTGTGATGCGAGTCAGGTTTCCGCCGCAACGGGCCTTATGGAGGAGACCTATGAGTTCAGCCGGGATCGGCCGCCGTCAAGCACTCTTCCTGCCGGTAGCGGCCTTTGCTCTGCCGTCCGCCGGCTGGCAGCTCCGCTGGAGTCCAGTACCGGGCAAGGATGGGCTCGGCGCCTTCGAAGGCGTGGAGGACGATCGCGCAAACTCACACCCAGGCGTGAAACACATCTACGCGCAGGGCAACACCTACCGATTCGACATGCACAAACGCGACCGCGACACGGCGACTGACCGGCAGCGCAATGAAGTCCGCGGCATGCGCACCGGCGGCAACGCACTGGACATGGACAACGGTCAGACCTGGCGGTTCACATATTCGATGTTCATTCCGTCAACCCTCAAAGCGACCGGCAGCTTCACCCACATCATGCAGACCAAGATGCCCGGCCTCGGCTCAGCACCGATCACCGTGATGTCTTTGCGGCGTCAGGGAAACACACCCACAATCGAATTCAGGGTCACCGAGGGCGACACCCTGGTCGGCCGCACCGACCTGGCCCCGCTGCAGGACCGCTGGATCTCCACCGAGGTCGAGATCAAAATCGGCAACGCAGGCGAAGGCCACGTCGCCTGGCTGATCCGCAACGGAGAAACCACGGTCCTGGACGTCCGCAAGTCCGGTGTAGACACTTGGCTGGACGACCGGGTCCGCCCAAAATGGGGCATCTACCGATCGCTCAGCGACTCCGCCCAGATCCAGGACTGCCACTTGCTCCTACGCGATCTCCGGGCCTACCAACTGATGTGAGCGCAGACTGCGCGGGTTGCGTGTTTCTGTTGGGATCCCTTGTGGTGCACGGTGATCTTGTGTTTTGCTGTGATTGTTTTTGAATGCCCTGGCCGGGCGGGCAAACCTCACTGGTCCAGTCTACAAGGGGTGTGGGTTGGGCAAGGGGTTTCTGCGGGGCCTGTGGATGGTGGGGGTGGTTGTGGACAAGTGCTGTTAGTCGATCTTCGTTGGGCGCAGAGTGTCGGCGGGTCGCGGTAGGCTGGATTTGGGGGGCGGAGGCCCAAACGTAGGTGGTTGAAGGGTGTCCTGGCCTCAGGATGGGCAGAGGGATATGAAGATGTCTGCGGATTCGTTGCGGTCCCGGGGAACCAGGTTGCTGGCGTAGGACGAGAAGGCCACGATCCTGCCGTCGGCGCTCAGGGCTGGGGCCACCGAGAAGTTGTTGCCTTGGGGGTGGCCGGTCAACCGGACTGTCTTTCCTGTGCGGAGGTTTTTGAGGAAGACGTCGTCGACGTTGTTGGTGTCATGGGGAGCGAGGTTGGCCGCCAGGGAGGAGAAGGCTACGAATCGGCCGTCGGCGCTGATGACGGGGCCGTAGGGTTGGGATTCGGCGACGGTTCCGTTTGTTGCCGTGTTCACTCGGTCGATTGTTCCGCTGGTTAGGTCTTTGACGAACAGGTCGGGTGTGTCCTCGGTGTCGCCTGGTACGAGGTTGTCGCCCCAGGCGACGAAAGCTACTTTGTGGCCGTCTGCGGTGATGGAGGGCATGAGGGTGTACGAGCTTGTCTGTGTGCCGTCGCGGGTGGTGTTGGCGCGGACAATTGAGCCTGTTGTGCGGTCTTTGACGAAGATGTCGATGCTTGCGTTGGTGTCGCCGGGGACCAGGTTTGTTGCTGCGGATGGGAATACGACATAGCGGCCGTCCGCGCTCATCGCGAGTCCGTGGGCGACAAGGCGGTCGCCTTGCTCGCCGGCTGCTCCGACGCTCGCTCGGGCGATGGCTCCGGTTCGAATGTCCTTTATGAACACGTCGGCGACGTTGTTGGTGTCGCCTGCCACCAGGTTTGAGGAATCTGAGCGGAAGGCTATGTAGCGACCGTCCGAACTGAGCACTGGTGAACCGTAGGAGGCGCCGTTGCCGATTGTGCCGTCGGTGGCCGCGCTGACCAAAGTCAGGGTTCCGGTTCGGAGATTCTTGACGAACACGTCGTCTTGTCCATTGGTGTCACCGGAAACCAGGTTGGTCGCGCTTGATACGAAGGCCACATGACGCCCGTCGGCACTGATGCCGGGTGGGTCGTATGAAGCTGCGTCACCTTCCCGGCCGTCTGCTGTCACGCTGACGCGGTTGACCCGATCGGTGTAGCGGTCTTTGACGAAAATGTCGGACACGCCGTTTCTGTCGTGCCGCACCAGGTTTGATGCTGATGACTGAAAGGCGATGTACCTGCCATCCCCGCTCAGGACTGGCGTCAACGAAGCGCCATTGCCCGATCGGGTGACCAACGAATCGAACGGCAAAGCCGATGCGGGAGAAACACCTACGAGCATCCCGGCCGCGACAAGGGCGGCCATCACTGTCCTACCGACCACGAAAAGGCTCCTCTACTGAGTCCGTGGGCGGCGGAGTCAGCTTGAGACTACGCCCTTGCGGGACCGGTGCTGCCGGACTTTGTGGCGGTTCCCGCACCGCTCCATCGAGCACCAGCGACGGTTGCCGGGCCGCGATGTGTCAAGAAACAGCAGATAGCAGTTGTCGCTGGCGCACTGGCGCAGCCGGGGCGAGTCGATGATGTCGATGGCTTCCCGGGCAGCCGCGCCCACGATCTGGGCGCCGGTGATCGGCGGCGCCCAGGCCCGCTTGCCGGTTTCGAGGTCGATCCGCGGCCGCGGCAGAGGGCCGACGGCCTCGTTGATCACTTGTAGGTGGCTCTTCTCGGGAGCCTGGCCGTGCGCGATGGCCGTCCCCACGGACCACATGGTGTCGCGGAAGCGCCTGGTGTACGCGAGAGCTTCGGCCGTGATCTCCAGGTCCTCGATCCGCACCGGCGCCACTTCGGCGAGCCGGGAGTCCACGAGCCAGGCGGCCAGATCGTCCGGCGCGTGCAGGATCTCGTACGCCTCGCCTGGCCCGGGACCACCTGTGACCAGCAGTTCCAGGCAGAAATTGCCTGGTTCGAAGTGGTAGCGCTGACCGTCCAGACTGGTCAGCACCCTTGAGTGGGCCGTCATGTAACCACTATAGTCGGTTTCACTACCGGTTATAGTGGTTACAGCTGGGAGGATGGCCATGATCGGGCAGACCAAGGACGTCGGCTTCAACATCGGGGTCTCCAGGACGCTGCCGTTCCCGCCGGAAGTCGTGTGGGCGGCGATCATGAGCCCGGCGGGCGTCGCCCTGTGGCTCGGCAAAGGAGCCACCCTGGTCAAGGGAGAGCGTTACGAGACCGCCGACGGGACTGTCGGCGAGGTCCGCAGCCTGCACGAACTCGATCGGATCCGGCTCACTTGGCAGCGCCGCGACTGGGACCACGAGACCACAGTTCAGATCGCGCTCTCGACGCGTGGCGCCAAGACGGTCCTGAATTTCCATCAGGAGCGAATGACTGGCCCGGAGGAACGGGCGCGCCAGCGGGACCACTGGCGCGGGGTGATGAACGAGGTCGTCGACCTGTTGACTGCCGGCTGACGGACGACGTGGCACAGCAGTGCTATGGTGAAGGATCGCTGACCAACAACGCCGCTGGGCGGCCGTCGGCCCCCCGATTTCCGGCGTAACGGCGGGTACCGACACAAAACACTGTTCAGCGGGGCCACTTGTGGACACAGACTCCGGCTGTGGACAACCATCCCTCACAGCCACTGGCCACGCTGGGTGTTGGGCCACGGCCCCCGTTTTCCAGCCTATCGTTGCGGTCTGACAGAAAGTCGAGATCGTGGGTGACGAGGCCCTGGTTGTCCACAGGCGCTGACTTGTCCACAGCACAGCCTGTGGACTGCCCTGTCCATCCCTGTTGCCTCATGTCAAGATGCCCGCCTGGATGAGTCGTTGCCTCGTTTAGTGATGCCCGCGAGCAGGAGTTGGGCGGTGGTGGGGTGGATCTGGCCGGGTAGGTCGGTGGCGGTGACCAGGAGGCCCAGGGCGTGGGTCAAGGCGAGGATGTCGGCTGGGGTCGATGACGCTGCGCGACGCGGGGAAACGTCGTCCTCGGCATGCCGCGGTGACTGTGCCCGCAGGAATCAGAGGTGCCTTTCCAGGAACTCGACGGTCAGGGCCCAGGCGCGGGCTGCTGCGTCGGGTTGGTGGAACTGGGGTGCCACGCGGTTGTGGAAGGCGTGCCCGGCGCCTTCTTGCACGTGCAATTCCACGTGGTCCAATTGCTCCACCGCGTCCGCGACGTCGGCGATCCGCTCGGCCGGAATGTAGGGGTCCTGGCCGCCGAATTGGAGTTGCAGCGGGGATTTGATCTTCTCGAGCAGGTCCAGTTGGTCCGGCACACCTGATCCGTAATAGGAGACGACCGCCGCCGGTTGGATGGCGGCCGCTGTCATGAAGGCAAGCGTGCCGCCGAAGCAGAACCCGAGCACGGCCACGCCACCGTCCACCTCGGGCAACTGGTAAAGCCGCTGACAAGCCAGCACGATGTCGGAGACGCCCTGCTCAAGGTCGAATTTCCCGGCCAAGTCCATTGACCGCGACAGGCCCTGATCGTCGTGCGCGGCCCGCCAGTTACGGTGTTCCCGCCAGAACAGATCCGGCGCCACGACCACGTATCCGAGCTTGGTCAGATCGTCCGCGACGGCCTCGATGTACTCCCCCACTCCGAAGATTTCCTGGAGCACGAGCACGGCCGGGCCACGCCCGGCCGCCGGCATCCAGACCGACATGTCGAACTCCCCGTCCGGAGTTCGCACAGATTCAGTACGCTGCACACTCACGGTTCGAACCTACCCTTTCTAATTGACAGGGAGGCCGAATGGCCGAGTTAATATCCAACCGGCGCCGCCGACTGAGAACGATCATCTCGATCGGGTTACTGGGCGCCTCTCTGGTCGCGTGCAAAACGTCCGGAGAGCCGACTGCCGTATCCCCGGCCCCGAGCGAGTGGACCACTGCGGAAATATCGCCTCAGCCTGCCCAGCCGACCGCCACGACCGGCTCGGCCACCAGCCAGCCCAGCGTCAAGCAGCAGTCGGGTTCCAAGCCGCCACCTCCTCCCCCGGGCCAGGCAGCGCCGAAAACCAACTGTGTGAACACTCTTCGCGCATGCGGTTTCCCCGACGCGAGCAACACAGGCTGGCAGCCGACCGGCGTCAAGCTCACCACCGCGGGCGTGGACCTCACCCCGGACGCGGAGTTCCAGATCACCAAGCCCGGCGCCGTGATCGACGGCAAGGACATCCGCGGCTGCGTCAGCATCAAAGCGGACAACGTCACGATCAAACGCAGCCGTGTCCGCTGCGAAAGTTACTTCCCCATTCGCATCTATGAGGGATTCCGTAACGCAGTGATCGAAGACACCGAGATCGACGGGCTGAACTCGGGTACCACGAACGCGGCCGTCGGTTTCGAGTACTACACGCTGCGCCGGGTGAACATCCACAGTCTCGGTGAAGGCCCGCACATGGGCACCGATGTGCTGATCGAAAACTCGTACGTCCACGATCTCGCCAGTTGCGACATCTGCCACAACGACGCCATTCAGTCGTCCGGCGCACGGAATGTCGTATTGCGTCACAACACGTTCATCAATGACGCGATGGGCAAGAACGCCGTGGTCCGGATCGCCACCGAACAGGGTGATTCCCACAATTTCCTGGTCGAGAACAATCTGCTCGCCGGTGGGAACTTCGCGGTGCAGGTCCGCAGTCAGGGAAACGGCTTCCCGGACGGCGTGCGGGTGATCAACAACCGGATCGTGCCGACCTGGCGATTCGGCCCGTTCGACGTCACTGACGGGCGTATCGAGGCAAGCGGCAATTTCCGGGACGACACCCTGGAACCGCTCTCCGCCGAATGACTGTCAGCGCCTGCGCCACTCGTGAGCGAGCAGCCAGGCGAGATACAGCCCGCCCAGCGTGCCGGTCGCGATGCCGACTGGCAGCTGCTGAACGTCGGAGAACAGGCGCTGCACAGCCAGATCGCTTGCCACCAGCAGCAGAGCACCGGTCAGCGCGGACGACATCGGGCCAGCCGACGGCGTCCCGGCCAGCCGACGGGCGATCTGCGGGGCGGCCAGGGCCACGAACGCGATCGGACCGGCGACAGCGGTACCGACCGCGGCCAGCACGACGCTGATGCAGATCAGCACGAACCGGCTGCGTTCCACTGAGACACCAAGGGATTTGGCCGCGTCGTCGCCCATCTCCAGGATGCCGAGGCGGCGGCTGTAGTACGCGGTCAACGGCAGCAGAACTGCCACTGTCCAAGCGATTGGTTCGACGTGGTCCCAGCCGCGGCCGTTGAGTCCGCCCACCTGCCAGGCCTGTGCCGCGATCGCGTCCCGCAACGTGGCCCGCGTGATCAGATACTGGTTGGTGGCCAACAGCATGGCGCTGACCCCGATGCCGATCAGCACGAGCCGGAAACCCTGCACCCCGCGTTTGAACGCCAGCAAGTAGATCACGATCGACGTCACGATACCGCCGGCCAGTGCGCCACCGGCGACCTGGAGCATGCCGCCGTCGGTCAGCACGATCACGATCAGCGCGCCCGTCGCCGAGCCGGTGGTGAAGCCGATGATGTCCGGGCTGCCCAACGGGTTCGACGTGATCCGCTGCAGAACCGCCCCGCTGATCCCGAAAGCGGCGCCGACCAGCAACGCGGTGAGCAACCTCGGCAGCCGCAACGTCACCACGATGAACTCGGCGCCGGGTGGTCCCTGACCGAGGATCGTGTCGATCACTTCCGGCACGGTCAGCGGATAGTCGCCGGAGGTCATGGTGATCACGGCGATGACGAGCACACCGATCAGCAAACCGATACACGCCAACGCTGCGCGGAGGTCGACACGGATCGACAGACGGCCACGTCTGGTGCGCAGCGTGCGGCCGCGGATCGCGGATGTCACGGCGGTCAAAGCTTTGCCACCTTGCGACGACGGCACAGCAGCACGAACACCGGCGCGCCGACGAACGCCGTGACAATGCCGACCTGCAGCTCCTCCGGACTGTTGACCACCCGGCCGAGCACGTCCGAGCCGATCAGCAGGATCGGCGCGAGCACCGCCGAGTACGGCAGCACCCAACGTTGGTCCGGACCCACGATGAGCCGGGCGGCGTATGGCACCGCCAGTCCGACGAAGCCGATGGGACCGACACCCGCGGTCGCGGCACCGCAGAGCAATGTCACCGCGATCACGCCGATGATCCTGGTCAGGCCTATGTTGGTGCCGAGCGCTTTCGCGGCCTGATCACCAAGAGCGAGCGCGTTGAGGGAACGCGCGAGCGCCAGCGCGATCACGATGCCCACCAGGATGAACGGCGCGAGTTGCCGGACGACGCCCATGTCACGGCCGCCGAGCGAACCGACGTCCCAGAACCGGAACACGTTGAACGTCTGCGGGTTCAGCAACAGGATCGCGCTGACGAACGAGATCAGCACGGCTGTGATCGCCGCGCCCGCCATGATCAACCGGTCCGGGCTCACCCCACGCCCGGCGGACCCGAGTACGTAGACGGCAACCGAAGCGGCTCCGGCGCCGATGAAAGCGAACCACACGTAACCGTTGATCCCGGTGACACCCAGGAACGCGATGCCGACGACCACCGCGGACGAAGCGCCCGCGGTTACTCCGAGCAGTCCCGGATCGGCCAAAGGGTTACGGGTCAACGCCTGCATCAACGCGCCCGCCAAGCCGAGCGCGGCGCCAACGAGCACGCCCAGGATGGTCCGCGGGATGCGCACCGAGTGGATGATCGCCGCGTCCCGGGAGCCGTCGTTGTGCCACAACACGTCCCACGTCGCGCCGAACGGGATGTCCTTCGAGCCGAACCAGATGCTCAGCAGGCACACCACTATCAGCGCCACCAGGGCGCCGACCAGCCCGATCGCCCGGTATGACGACCGCGCTGAGGTGATCGTGTGGGTCGTCACGCCCCTGCCCTCAAACTCGATTACTGAGGCTAGGCTAACCGAAGTCCAGCGACCCGATCAACACCGGGAGGTGCGTGACGACCGAGGGGCGACACGCGCACTTCAGAAGGGCAGCACAATGTTCCGCAAACTGCTAGTCGTATCCGCCGTACTGTTAACGGCAGCGTGCGGTTCCAGTCCCACCGACACCGCCGCACCGCCCGCCTCCGCGGGTGCGCCGGCGGCAAACGCGTTCCCGGTCACGGTGGAGCACAAGTACGGCAGCACCACCGTCAAAGCCGAGCCGAAGCGGATCGTCCTGGTTGGACTGACCGAACAGGACTCGTTGCTGGCATTGGGGATCGTGCCGGTCGGGGTGACCGAATGGCTGAAGAAGTACGAAGGCGCCATCAACCCGTGGGCCAAGGACAAGCTCAACGGCGCGCCGCTGCCCACCGTGCTCGTCGACCAGAACGGCCCGCAGTTCGAGAAGATCGCCTCGCTGCGGCCGGACCTGATCATCGGCCTGTACTCCGGCCTGACGCAGGAGGCGTACGACACCCTCACCAAGATCGCCCCGACGGTGGCACAACCCAAGCAGTACAACGACTACGGCATTCCCTGGCAGGAGACCACCAAGACGGTCGGCAAGCTCGTCGGCAAGCCGGCCGAGGCGGAGAAACTGGTCGCGGACGCCGAGGCCCGGATTGCCAAGGCGCGTCAGGACAACCCGAAGTTCGCCGACGCCACCGGCCTGATGGCCACGATGTGGGAGGGCTACTTCGTCTACGGCAGCCAGGATCCCCGCTCGCGGATCCTCACCTCGCTCGGCTTCAAGCTGCCCGAGAAGCTCGACGAGGTGATCGGTGACAAGTTCGGCGCGTCGATCAGCAAGGAACGCGTGGACCTGCTCGACCAGAGCACGATCATCTGGCTGGCCGCGACCGCCCAGGAAGGCCGGACGGCTTTGGACGGCGACCCGCTGTACGCGAGCCTGAAGGTGGCCAAGGAAAAGCGCGACATCCTGCTCGACGAGTCGACCGACGTCGGCAGCGCGGCGTCGTTCATCTCCGTGCTGAGCCTGCCCATCCTGCTCGACGCACTCGTTCCGCAACTGGCCAAGTCCGTCGGCTGACACGCTGCCGTGCAGGTACTACCGCGGCTTGGTAGTACCTGCACGGTGTGGGACTCACAAGCTCCACACCACTGCGCGCAGGATCACCGCGGCGATGAAGACGACACTGAACGCGAGGTCGATGCCGATCGAGCCCATCCGGACCGGCCGCATGACCCGGCGGACCGGGGCGATGACGGGTTCGGTCAGGGCGTGCGTGACCCGGCGGGCCCTCATCACACCCAGGCTCCGGGAGGCCATCGCGACCCAGTCCAGGATTCCGCGGACGATCATCACGATGATGAACAGGGTCAGGATCCAGCCGAGCAGAGTACCCAGCGCACTCATGGCGACCTCCTCTCTCTTGTCTCCAGTGTGCCGGGAGTTGATGAGAGGAGGCTGAGACTGCCGGTGGGGATCAGGTCAGTTCCCCATGGCCTCGATCAGGGATTGGGGACGCATGTCAGTCCAGTTCGCCTCGACGTAGTCCAGGCAGGATCGGCGCGGGCCGGGGCCGTGCACGACGGTCCAGCCAGCGGGCACGTCGGCGAAGTCGGGCCAGAGGCTGTGCTGGCCCTCGTCGTTGACAAGGACCTTGAAGGTGCCGTCGGGGTCGTCGAACGGGTTGGACATGACGCTCCTCTACTCGGTTCCGCCGCCGTCTTCGTGAATGCAAGGTCACCCTAACCTAACTAAGGTGAGCCTTTACTACTACATTCGAGCGTGACGCTCGTCGCCACAAAGGAGGACCCATGCGGGTCGCACTGTTCGGATACCAGACCTGGGGCCACCGCACCCTGCGAGCCTTGCTGGAATCCGAGCACGAGGTCGTCCTCGTGGTCACGCACCCGAAAAGCGAGCACGCGTACGAGAAGATCTGGTCCGACTCGGTCGCCGACCTCGCCGAGGAGCATGGTGTCCCGATACTCCTGCGCAACCGGCCCGACGACCAGGAGCTGCAGACCCGGCTCAAGGCCGCCGAACCCGACATCATCGTGGCCAACAACTGGCGCACCTGGCTGCCGCCGGAGATCTTCGAACTCCCCAAGTACGGCACACTGAACGTGCACGACTCGCTACTGCCCGCTTACGCCGGCTTCTCCCCGCTGATCTGGGCGCTGATCAACGGCGAGAAGGAGGTCGGCCTGACCGCCCACATGATGGACGCCGACCTCGACGCGGGCGACATCGTGCTGCAGCGCGCGACCCCGGTCGGCCCCACTGACACCGCCACGGACCTGTTCCACCGGACGGTGGACATGATCGGCCCGATCACCGTGGACGCGTTGGCGCTCATCGCGTCCGGCCGGACCGACTGGGTCAGCCAGGACCGCGCCAGGGCCAGTTTCTTTCACAAGCGGTCCATTGAGGACAGTCTGATCAACTGGGACTGGCCGGCCGAGGACATCGAACGGCTGGTGCGCGCCCAGTCCGATCCGTACCCGAACGCGTTCACCTTCCACCGCGGCGAGCGGATCCGGGTGGTCAAGGCATCGGTGTCCAAGGCCTGCTACGGCGGCACACCCGGCCGGATCTTCATCCGGGAAGGCCAGGGCGTGGTGATCGTGGCCGGGGCGGACGCCCGCACCGGCCGCAACCGTGGCCTGGTCATCGAACGCGTGCGGACTGAGGACGACACCGAATACGCGGCAACAGACTTCTTCCGCACCATGGGCGGCTACCTGAAGTCTTCATAAGTCAAGAAAACAGGCTGCCCTGAGCAAGATCGGCTCCCGCGGCACGCCACCAGTCGGCCTGCTCCTTGGAGTTGACGCCGTCGACGATCACCTGCGCACCGGCCAGGTGCACGAGGCTGGCCATGTCCAGCATCGCGTGAGTGACCGGCGAACCCGGCACGGGCTCGCGGTCGACCAGCCAGCGCGCGACCCGAATCGCCTTCAGCGGCAGGTCTTCGACGCACACCATGTCGCCGGGCGTGCCGCCGAACTCGATCGCCACGGTCTGGATGCCGTTCTCGGCCAGCAGTTTGAGGTTGTCCATCGCCTCGCCCCGGCCGGCGAGCAGCGCGCGCACCGGCATGCCGAGCGACAGACGTTCCGGCGCGACACCGGTTTCCCGCAGGACGCGGGCAACGTCACCGACGAGGTCCGCGTCCGAGGACTGGGCCGCGGTGAGGTTCACGCTCAGCGGCAAGTCACTGTCCCACCGCAGTTTCTCGCACGCCGACCGCAGCAGCCATGGGCCGAGCGCCAGGATCAGACCGGTCTCCTCGGCCAGCTCAAGGCACGTCTGCCCGCACAGCAGGCCATGTTCGGGGTGGTCCCAGCGCAACAGGGCCTCGGTGCCGACGACTTCCTTGTCGATCAGCCGGATGATCGGCCGGTAGGTCACCGCCAGCTCGCCGCTTTCCCAGGCACCGGGCATCTGCGCGGCCATGCCGAACGTCCGGCGGTCGTGGGCGTGCTGCTCGGGGTGGAACAACTCCCACTGCCTGCGGCCGTTGGCCTTGGCACGCCGCAGAGTCATGTCCGAGGCTCGTAGCAGCTCGGCCGGATCCATGGTGCGCGGCGGACGATCCACCACGCCGATGCTCGCGGTCGCCGCGACACCGTGGTCCTCGATGTAGACCGGCTCGGACAGCTCCTCGTTGATCATCGTCACCATGCTGAGCACGTCCGGCGTACTCGGCGAGTTCTCCACCAGGATCGCGAACTCGTCGCCGTCGAAGCGGGCGACCATCGCCTTCTCGTTGGCCAGCACCGCTTTGAGCCGTTCGGCGACCGCGATCAGCAGCAGGTCGCCGGTCTTGCGGCCGAGCCCACCGGTGATCAGCGAAAACGCGTCCAGGTCAAGGTGATACAGCGTCACGCCGGTGGCCGGATCGGCCCGGCGCAGCACGCCTTCCAGGTGTGTGGTGAAGAACTGCCGGTTGGGCAGGCCGGTCAGCACGTCGTGCAACGCCTGACGGCTCAGTTCGTTCTGCAGCAGCTTCAGTTCCGTGCCGTCTTCGACCACTGTCAGGAAATGGCTCGGCCTGTCGTCGCCGTCCCGCAACACTGTCGCTATGAGCGAAACACGCGCGACTTCGCCGTCGCGCCGGACCAGTCTGCGACCGTGCCGCAGTCTGTCGTGTTCGCCCTTCAGCACACTCTCGTACGCCTCACGCAGGTATGTCGTCTCGTCCGGATGCACGAGTTCGAAAAGTGACAGATTGGCAAGCTCACCGCGGGTGTAGCCGACGATGTTGCCGAACGATTGGTTGGCACGCACAAACCTGCCATTCAGATCGGTGATCACTATCCCGCTCGACGAACAGGTCACGACCTCGTCGAACCGCGCTTCACTGACCTTGAGACTCCAGCGGGCGTCGCGCACGGCCATGATCAGCGCGTGTTCGATTTCCTCCTGCTGATTGAACACGGCAGTCCGGATCGACTCCGTGTAACAAGCAGAAAGCGCGCTCAGCAGAGTGATGACCTTGTCGCCCAGCCGGTCGACGCTCCGCAATTCCGGCGAGGCCAGCAACGCCTTGCCCAGCACTTCGAGCGTGCAGCGCAGACTCGTGCTGTCCGTGCAGTTCATCGCCACCAGGCGAGTGGCCACCAGCTCGGTGACCGAAGTGTCGACAGGATCGCCGCGCAGCGCCGTGACAATGTGCTCGAACAGTTCTTGCAGCCTGCTTTCCAGGTCTGCTTGCGAGAGCGGCACGTAGGTGGTCCCACAGATCAGGTAAGCCCATTTGCGGGCGAGTTTGCGCCGCTCACGAATGAGGCCGGGGTGGCCGGCAACAGCGTCATCCGGGAGCGGCGAGATCGACTCGCGCTGAGGCACCAAAAAAGCCTACCGACCCTCGCGGGGCACTGCCTACCCCATCGGTTCAGCGTTCAATCGAATGGTCCAATCGGGCGACTTCTCAGCTACCACACGCAATCGGGCGCTGATTCTCAGTGAACGATTTGACCTTCATCAGAACCATACAGTGACTCCCATGTTACGAAGACGAAGAATTCTCGGCATTCCAACTTGAGTACACCGAACGCGAGATGGCGCCTCCTGCGGGCAATCCGGCCGCAGGGCCCAACGCGGCCAATGTGGACAGAACTGTCGGCCGAAATCACCTGCCGGGCAGCAATCCTCGGCCGTCACGGCAGAAGTGACAAGAGTGGCATCCGCTCGGCGACAGTTCTGTCACCTCACTGGCCGGCAAGCTGGAACTCGAGAAGAGAGCGTTCGTGGGTCAGCGTGGTCACCGTGTCGAGGACAAGTCCATGTGTGGCAGCGAGTGTGCGGAACTCGTCGATCCGGCGCTCGCGACCGCCATAGAGCACGAGCATGGACAAGTCGAACTCACTCTTGGCACCCAGCCCGCCGACCGTTTCGATGACGAGGACGCGACCGGTCGGCCGAGCGGCCTCGACACACCGGGCCAGGATGCGGTGGGCGTGCTCGTCATCCCAGTTGTGCAGGATGTCGGACAACAGGTACGCATCCGCCCCGGCCGGGAGCGGGTCGAAGAAGCTGCCCGCGGTCACTTCTGTTCGCTCGTCAAGGTTGTGCGCGCTGAACGTGTGCCTGGCGTCGGCCGCCGTGGCTTCGAGATCGACGAGATGGCCATGCATCCCAGGATGGGCCGTCAGGATCGCGGCGAGCAGAGTGCCCACGCCGCCGCCGACATCGACGACGGTGGAGAACCGGGACCAGTCGAACCCGGCGACGATCCGCGGGACCTGCATACGAAGCCGCAGCGTCATCTGCCGGTCGAACGACTCCCGCAGACGGGGGTGTTCAGCGATGTCGTCATAGAAGTCCTTGCCGTAGCGGCGCGGGTACGCCGCTTGCCCGGTCGCAATGCTGTGCGCGAGTTCCACAAAGGACAGTTCGGCTCGCCCACCGGCGGAATCCATGTGCAGCAACATGTTTGTCAGACCGTTGCCGGCGTCGGCACAGAGGTTCGCCCCGAACTCGGTAGTCCGGTAGCCGGTGGATGTCTGTTGCATGACCCCGAGGGTCGTGAGATGGCGCAGCAGCAGATCGAGTGCGATCGGGGAAACGTTGAGCTCGGCGGCGAGTTGATCGGCCGCGACACTGTCGCTGAGCAGCCTGTCCGGCAGGCCCAGCGTCACCGCCACCCGCAGAGCCATCGGCGTCGCCAGCCCTGCCATACGGTGGATCGTGTCCGCATCATTGTTGTCGTGTCCCACAAAGACGCACTGTGGCACGCCTGTCAACCGAGAATCGCGCTTGGATCAGAGCTTGGGGACGCGTGGGCGGCGGACGGGTTTCTCCAGGGCGACAGGGTTGGCAAGGCGGCCCTCGACCAGGGTGACCAGCGCGTCGACAAAGGCTTCGCGCTGGGGTTGCTGGAGTCCAGAAAGGACTTCGCCGTAGACACGGGACACGATGGCCCGGGATCTGGCCAGGACCGACTTGCCCGCGTCGGTCACCGAGATCACGCGGGCCCGGCGGTCGGTTTTCGAGGGACGTCGTTCGGCGTAGCCGGCGCGTTCGAGTTCGTCGACGGTGACGACCATGGTCGTCTTGTCGAGGGCCGCCAGTTCGGCGAGGCGGTTCTGGGTCAGGTCGCCGGGCAGGGCTTTGCTGAGAACACACTGGTGGCGCGGGGTTATACCCAGCTCGGCCAGGCCCGCGGTCAGCTCGAGAGTCAGCGCGTGACTGGCCTGGGACAGGTACAACACCAGGTCAACGTCGGCGTTTGTCATACCCGACAGAGTAATGCCGCACGAGACTGTTTGATAGAAAACAATCAGGCGTGGGCGAACACCGAGGCCAGGACGGCGCGATGCGTGCCCACCGCCTCGGCGTGCAGAGCGCGACCGGCTTCGGTCGGGGAGACGAAGATGCCACGGCGGTCCTCTTCGCACATGCCTCGCGCCACGAGTCCGTCACGCTCAAGACGGGCGATCAGGCGGGAGAGCGCGCTCTGCGAGAGGTGGATGCCGTCGGCCAGCTCGATCACCCGGCACTTCGGCTTGTCGGTCTCGATCAGCCGGTCGAGGACTTCGAATTCACTTGCCCCCAGACCATGTCGCTCGTTGAGCTCGCGTTCCAGCGCGCTCCAGGTCCGAGCGTGGAGCGAGAGCATCGAACGCCACTCACAGACGAGCGGCCGGTCTTCGTCGGCGGCCATGAGCGCACCCTACCATGCAGGTGCACTTAGTGCGAAGTCATTAAATGCACTTGCACTCAATGCACATGCATGCAATAGTCGTCGCCGTGATCGAGTCAACGTCTACTTCCACTTCAGATGTGCGCTGGGGACCGGCTTTGTGGGGCACGCTGGTGGTGCTGTGTGGTGTCGTCTTCCTCGATGCCCTCGACATCTCGATGGTCGGTGTCGCCCTGCCCGCCATCCGCGAAGACCTGAACATGTCCACCTCCGCCCTGCAATGGGTGGTCAGCGGTTACATCCTGGGATACGGCGGCCTTCTGCTACTGGGCGGACGAGCCGCGGATCTGCTTGGCCGGCGCCGGGTCCTGCTCGTCGCGCTCGGCGTTTTCGCCGTCGGATCGGTGATCGGCGGGCTGGTCAGCAGCCCGGAACTGCTGATCGCGGCCCGGTTCGTCAAGGGTGTCGCGGCGGCCTTCACCGCGCCCGCCGCCCTGTCCATCATCACGACCACCTTCCATGAAGGCCCGGCACGCAACCGCGCGCTGAGCATCTTCGCGGTGTGCGCGGCGAGCGGTTTCTCCCTCGGCCTGGTGATGTCCGGGCTGCTCACCGAGATCGGCTGGCGCTGGCCGCTGCTGCTGCCCGGCCCGATCGGCCTGGCCATCCTGATCGCCGCGATCAAGTTCGTGCCGGACGACGGGCGTCCTGAGCGCAACGGCCAGGGCTACGACATCGGCGGTGCGATCACCTCGACGTCGGCCATGTTGATCCTGGTGTTCACGATCGTGCAGGCGCCCGAGGTCGGCTGGTTCTCCGCACTGACCATCGGCGGGTTCCTGGTGACGATCGCGTTGCTCGTGGCGTTCGTCGCGATCGAGAAGCGCAGCAGCCATCCGTTGGTGCGCTTGGGAATCCTGCGGTCGGGTTCGCTGGTGCGGGCCAACCTCGGCGCGATGATCTTCTTCGGCTCGTACGTCGGCTTCCAGTTCGTGGTCATGCAGTACATGCAGCGGCTGCTGGGCTGGTCGGCCATCGAGACCGCGCTGGCGTTCCTGCCCGCGGCGGTGATCGTGGCCGCGAGCTCGACCAAGATGGACAAGATCGTGGACCGCTTCGGCACGCCGCGCCTGCTGATGCTCGGCATCCTGGCGCTGGTCGGCAGCTATGTCTTCATGCTGGGCATGGACGTCACGCCGAACCTGGTCGCGGTGATCATCCCGAGCATGCTGTTGCTCGGTGTCGCCTGCGCACTGTCGATCACGTCGCTGAACATCCAGGCGACGTCCGGCGTGCAGGACGAGGAGCAGGGCCTGGCCTCCGGCCTGCTCAACACCTCGCTGCAGGTCGGCGGCGCGGTGGGTCTCGCGATCGTGACCGCGGTGGTCTCGGCCAACGAGACCCACGTCGCCCAGGTCACCCCGGATGAACTGCTGGCCAGCTACTTCCCTGGCCTGGCCGTGGTGGCGGGTATCGCCGTCCTCGGCGTGGTCGTGAGCCTGACCGGAATTCTCACGATGCGCCGGGAGAACAAGGCTCGGGCGCTGGCCGTACAGCCGGAAAACGACCAGCGCCTGATTCCGGTCGACTAACCGAGAACCACATCCTGAACCAGGATCGCCTGGTAAAGGCTGCGCAGAGCCCGGCTTGGCTGAAGACCTAGTTCTTTGCCCAGCCGGGTTCGCGTGTAGTGGAATACATTGAGCGCCTCACTTTGTCGTCCGCTTCGGTATAACGCCAGCATCAATTGCTCACTGAGCCGTTCCCGTTCGGGATGCTCGGTGACGAGTTGTT
This sequence comes from Kibdelosporangium banguiense, assembly GCF_017876405.1. GTDB lineage: Bacteria > Actinomycetota > Actinomycetes > Mycobacteriales > Pseudonocardiaceae > Kibdelosporangium > Kibdelosporangium banguiense. The sequence goes on from NZ_JAGINW010000001.1 coordinate 664,852, forward strand.
TCAGTTCCGACAGCACGCCGCGGTCCTCGGCGTTGGCCAGCCGGGCCGCGATCAGATCCTCCCGGGCGATCAGCCGCCGCTCGTCCAGCCGGCCGGCCTCCGCCCGGCACCACGCCCCGTCCAGCACGTCGCACAGGGCCGGCCCGCGCCACAGCCGCAAGGCTGCTTCCAGCAGGTGAACGGCTTCTTTCGGAGCCCGTTCGACCCGCGCGGAGCCCTGGTCGGCAAGGTAGCCGAACCGGTGTACGTCGATCGCCTGCGGCGGCACGTCGAGCAGGTAGCCGTTGCCGAGCGTACGGACCAGATCAGGGCCGCCGAGGATTTTCCTCAATCGTGCGATATTCGCCTGCAATGCGTTCCGGGCGTTTCCCATCGGCTTGTCGCCCCACAGCTCGTGCACAAGCTGTTCGCACGGAACGGGAACGCCCGGCGATAATGCCAGGCGGGCGAGAACGGTTCGCACCTTGCGCGAACCGACGTCGCCCCGGCGGCCCGGCACACTCACCGACAGCGGCCCCAGTAGCTGAATTCTCAAAACCGGACCCCCACCTTCGTACGGGCCTGCGGAAATTCTCCACCACGAATCGCCAAAATAACCGCTCCCCACAGCGGGACTGTGCCGTCATCCCAGTTGACGGCCACGCGGCGAGCGTAAACCAGCGTGAAACCGGCCGTCAACTGGAAGCGTGATGTTGACGGTTCTACCATCCATCTCAGTTGATGGCCTGATACTGTCCCAATGGAGGTATGACATGCCGGACACCGGGCCAGCGGCGGGTGGAGCCCTCGCCGCGAAGGTGAACCACCTGTTTCAGACAATTCACCCACGCGAAGGCGGGGAGTACAGCTTCGAAGAGGTCGCCGAGACCATCCGGGCACGGGGCGGCCCGACCATCTCGGCGACGTACATCTGGCAGCTGCGCAAAGGACTGCGCGACAACCCGACCAAGCGCCACCTCGAGGCACTGGCCGGATTCTTCGGCGTTCCGCCCGCGTACTTCTTCGACGACGAGGCCACCGCCCGCATCGATGCCGAACTCAAACTGCTCGCCGCCCTGCGGGACAACTCCGTCCGGCAGATCGCACTGCGGGCAAACGGACTGTCGCCCAGAAGCCTGGACGCGATCGCCGATATGGTGGACCGCGTGCGGGAACTCGAGGGGCTGCCTCAGCCTGGTGTGACAGAAGACTGAGAGCATGACTCTCGCCACTCATCCTAGAGCCGTGGCAGGACGTCGTGGTGAATATGGACTTCAAGGCGGTACGCAGGCGCTGCGCGAAGGTGGCGCGTGATCTGCCGTTGCCGCGGCCGTTCGACGTACGCGTCCTGTGCCGCCGGGTGGCCGGGCAGCGGGGCCGGCCGATCACGCTGATGCCGATGTACGGCGGCGACAGCGGAGTCCTCGGCCTGTGGGTCGCCGCCGAGAGCGCCGACATGATCTTCTACGAGCAGAACACCACCGTTCCGCACCAGGAACACATCATCCTGCACGAGCTGAGCCACCTGCTGTGCGACCACTACCCCGCCCAGCTGTCCACCGCCGAGCACATGCGGATGCTGATGCCGGACCTGGATCCGCAGATGGTCCAACGCATCCTGGGCCGCACCACGTACCTGGCCGTGGAGGAACAGGAAGCCGAACTGCTCGCGACCCTCATCCAGCAGCGCGCCCAACGGGAGGCCGCGCCCGGCCACGTGACCACCGACGTGGCCGAGAAGATCAACGCGGCGTTCGACTGGCATGATTGACTGGCTGCGGATCTACGGGCCTGCCGTGCTGGCCTGGGGTTTTGTCATCGGCAAACTGATGCGGTGGCGCCTGCAGGGCTCCTTCACCGGCGGCACCCTGTGGCTGATCCTGATCGGCCTGGCCTGCTCGTTCACTGTCACGGCGCCGGAGCCCTACCGCGTGGTGGCCGCGCTCACCGGAGTGCCCAACCTGGGCAGGCTGCTCTCGCACACGTTCATCCTGCTGGCCGCCTGGGCCGCGCAGGCGATGCTGCTGGGCCTGACCAAGTCCGAGATCCGCGAGCGCAGATGGATGCTGGTCGCCGCGGTCGTGGCGATGACGGTGACATTCGCGCTGGCCGACACGCCGATCGACGACCCGCGGTACAACATGCGGTACTCGGCGACCCCATGGGTGCTGGAGTACTGGCTGGTCTTCATCGCGGGGCTCGCTCCCGCGTTCGCCAACATCGTGCGGCTGTGCTGGCGCTATGCCCGGCTCTCCGGTTCGGCCATCGGCAAGCTGGGGCTGCGGCTGATCGCGGCCGGTGTCGTGGTCTCGCTGCTTTACCACGTGCACAAGGCCTTGTACTTCGCGTCGCAGCGATTCGGCTTCTACTACCCCACTTTCAACGGCCTGTGGGACAAGGTCCTGACGCCGGTCGCGACTGTGCTGATACTGGTCGGCGCCACACTGCCGTCGTGGGGTCCGCGGATCGGGTTGTCGGCGTTGTTCGACTGGGCCGGCAGATGGCGTACGTACCAACGGCTTCGCCCGTTGTGGTTCGCGCTGTATCAGGCCAATCCGCAGATCGCGTTGGTGCAGCCACGGTCGGCGCTGCTGGAGTTCCTGCTGCCGACCGATCTGAACCTGCGGCTCTACCGGCGGGTGATCGAGATCCGGGATGGGCGGCTCGCCCTGCAGCCGTACCTCGATCCGGAGGTCGGGCTGGCCGCACGCAGGCGCAGCGGCGTGACAGGTCAAGAGCTGGACGCGGTCGTGGAGGCGACAACGCTGGCCGCAGCCGTGGACGCCAAACGGTCAGGCGCGCCGCCGCGTACGACCGAGCCGGTGGCCGTGCCGGGAGGCCGTGACCTGGAGAGCGACACGGCCTTCCTCAACGACGTCGCCCGCGCCTACCGGAAGCTCAAACTGGTCCCAAGCTAGGACGTTTCGCCAGGATGTGATCGCCCGACGACTCGCCACGCAGCCGCCTGCGCACCCACGGCCACGCGTGTTCCTTGCTCCACTGGAGATTCTGGGCGCGACGGTCCCGCGGGCTCACCGTCGCCCTCGGCCCGAGTTCATGCGGGGCAAGCACGTGGTCGACGCCGAGCACCTTGAGGACTTCGATCGCGACTTCGTTGTGGCCCAACGGGTTCAGGTGCAGGCGGTCCGGCGCCCACATCCGGCGGTCACGCAACTGGCGCATGGCCCACATGTCGACGACCTTCGCGCCGCGCCGGGCCGCGATCACCCGGGCGTGTTCGTTGTAGATCGCCACGCGGCCACGCATCTTGCGGAACAACGCGTCCTCGACGCCGTCCACTCCGGTGAATATGACAACAGTGGCGCCTGATTCGACGAGCCGGCCGATGGCCTTGTCGTAGTCGTCCATCATCGTGTCGATGTCGACCGACGGCCGCATCAGGTCGTTGCCGCCCGCATAGAGCGTGACCAGGTCAGGCCGCATGTCCAGAGCAGGTTCCAGCTGCTCGGACAGCACCTGCGCCATCAGCTTGCCCCGGACCGCGAGGTTCGCGTACCGGAGGTCCGGCTCCCGGGCCGCCAACTGTTCGGCGGTGCGGTCGGCCCAGCCGCGGACCCCGTTCGGGTAGCCGGGGTCGTCGTCACCCACTCCTTCGGTGAAGGAGTCTCCTATCGCGACTAAGCGCTTGCTCATGTGGACGAGGTTAATCGACGCTAGGTTGGACCGATGACGAAGGCGTTGGTCGTTGGGGGCGGCATCGCAGGCGCGGTGACCGCGATGGCGTTGCGGCAGGCGGGCATCGAATCCGTTGTCTACGAGGCATATCCGACCGGCGCGGACGACATCGGGGCGTTCCTGACCATCATGAAGAACGGGATGAACGCGCTACGTGCGGTCCAGGCGCACCAGCCGGTCATCGACGCGTCGTTTCCGGCCACTGACGTGGAGTACATCGACGGCACAGGCACGTTGCTGGGCCTCAACCCCATGCGTGGCGATGCCCACACCATCAGGCGCGCCGTGCTCTACCGCGTCCTTCACGATGAGGCCGCACGCCGTGGCATCCCGCTGGAGCACGGCAAACGTCTGGTCTCCGCCACCGAGGCCGACGATGAGGTGGTCGCCACATTCGCGGACGGCACCACAGCCACCGGCGACCTGCTGGTCGGCGCGGACGGCATCCACTCGTGCGTGCGCGCGCTGATCGACCCGGCGGCGCCGTCACCCCGGTTCACCGGCCTGACCATCGCGTACGGCTACACCAGGGCGACGTCTTTCGAGCCGTCGGCGGACGCGTACCGGATGATCGCCGGCAAGAACGCGTTCTTCGGCTACACCACCTCGCCTTCGGGTGAAACCTGGTGGTTCTCCCGCGCGCCCTCGCTCGACCTGGACACCGCGACGTCCCAGAACTTCATCGACCTGCTGTCAGAGGACGACACCCCGGCGGCCGAGATCGTCCGCACGACCGGCGACTTGTTCATCAACAACGCCTACGACGTGCCCGAAACCCCTCATTGGCACAGCTCACGCATGGTCCTCGTCGGCGACGCCGCGCACGCCGCCTCCCCCGCCGCCGGCCAGGGCGCGTCAATGGCGTTGGAGGACAGCGTGATTCTCGCCAAATGCCTGCGCGACATCCCCGGCCTCGAGGCCGCTTTCGCCCGCTACACGAACATCCGCCGGGCACGGGTGGAGAAGCTCGTGGCCGACAGCGCCGCCCAGAGCAACAGGCAAGGCCAGAGTGTCCGGCCCGACCCCACCGAACGGCACTGGCTCTACGACCACCACATCGACTGGCAGGAACCGATCAGCTGAACACCAACCTGACGCTCGTCGGCCAGGCCGTGGGCATGTTCGCGGTCACCAACGTCGACGACATCGTGATTCTGGCGTTGTTCTTCAGCCAAGGCGGATCGGCGGCCACGGTGGTCGCCGGGCAGTACCTGGGGTTCGCCGCGATCCTCGCGGTGTCGATCGTGGGCGCGCTCGGCGTCGGGCTGCTGCCGGAGGCCGTGCTGCCCTACCTCGGGTTCCTGCCGCTTCTGCTGGGTATCCGGGCTGCTTGGCGCGTGTGGCGCGAACGGAACGCCGAGGACGGGGAAGCCGAAGAACGTCCAGCCGGGGTCTTGCCGGTCGCAGCTGTCACGTTCGCCAACGGCGGCGACAACATCGGCGTGTATGTGCCAGTCTTCGCGACGGCTGGGCCTGGTGGCCTTGTTGTGTTCGCAGTCGTCTTTCTGATCCTGGTGGGCGTGTGGTGCGCGGCTGGGCGGTTCTTGGCCACCCGCCCGCTGGTCGCACGTGCCTTGTCCAGGTGGGGACACATTGTGCTGCCCGTTGTGCTGATCGGAATCGGTCTGCTGATCCTTTTGAACGGTTAAGCGTGAGGTACGAAATCGCCTGACCGGAGCCAAGGCTCGCGGGTAAGCCAAGACTCTGCGCGACAACCGAGATCCAAACGATAAAAGTCGTCACACTTTCGGATGAACGAACAAGCTTGATCGCCGTCGAATGTAACAGCGCGTAGGCGTCGGGCGAGTAGCGGCTTGACAGCCCATCGAGAGTTCGGGGTAGCCGTGGCGCCTGACAAATCACGAAAGCGGACACTGATCGCGTTCATCACCGCGGGAACGCTCTTCCTTGTCCTTTCTGCGTTCTTCCTCGTCAGCAACTCCCTGTCCGACAACGATTCGGTTGCCAGCGTCATCAGCGCGTACGTAAGTCTCGCGACAGGCTTCTCATGCATTGTCAGTGCGTTGCTTCGCAAGAAGGCGGCGCTGGAGCCCGGCCAGGAAGCGCATGCTCTCGCCCAGCGCCTGCTGGACCAATGGGCACCGGAGATCCGGCATCGGCGGCGCCGGTTCGGTAGCACCCGCACCATCCCGCTCACCTGGGCACAGACCGATCGGAATGTCGCGGCAGACCCTGAGACCATCATCGGCTCGCACAGTCACCTGGGCCAGGTAAGACTGAAACTCGACGGCCGGCTGGACGACAATCCGGACAAGGGAGCGACACTGCTCGCCCAGGGATACAACAGTATCCCCAGCATGAGACTTGTCGTGCTCGGCGAACCGGGCGCGGGCAAGACATTCCTGGCCATCATGCTCACGGTGGGCCTGCTTCGCCAATACACGCAAGGCGACCACGTGCCGGTTTTCCTGTCGTTGTCCACATGGGATCCGGTACTCGAACCACTGGACGACTGGATAGTTCGTTGCCTTGCGGCCGAGCACTACGGCGATGACGAGACCACGCCACGGTCCTTGCTGACACGGAACATGATTCTTCCCGTTCTCGACGGCCTCGACGAAATCCCTGAACATCTCCGGCGCCGGGCGATAAGGCGTATCAACGAAACGCTCGATGGCGACCGCCCCTTGATACTCACGTGCCGGGCGGCCGAGTACGAGAACGAGGTGGCCGGCGGCGCTCCGGTGCTCCTGCGTTCGCCCGTGATCGAGGTGCGTCCGCTGACAGTCACTGATGTTCAGGCCCACCTCAGTGAATCGGCAGCCTGGGCGGACGTGGTGGGTGATATCGAGCAGAATCCGAACGGCCCGCTGGGCTCCGCCCTGACCACACCCCTGATGCTTTCGCTGTTCACTGCCGCGTACCGGGATCGCCGCCCGGACGACCTGCTCGGCGACACCGAATTCACCACCAGGCACGCTGTCGAGGATCACCTGGTCGACGCCCTGGTGGATTCGGCTTATCCCGCCGCGGAGACCGGCGAGGGCCGGCGGCCATGGCGACCGTGGACGTCGCAACAGGCAAGACGCTGGCTCACCTACCTGGCGCAATATCTGCACAAACACGGTGAACGCGACCTGGCATGGTGGAAACTGGCCCACCGCAAACAGGGAGCAGCCATACTCTTCATCTTCTTCGTCATCGTCGCCGGTTCGTTTCTGACGCTGAGCCTCATAGTCGAACACTTCACGACCACCGACGACGGAAATTTCGACGCCACAACCAGTTTGACCTTCTCACTGCCGCTGGGTGCCATGCTGCTGGGCACGTTCTGGACGACCGCACAGGGCTTGGAAACCAAGAAGTGCAAGGCAGGCAACCGATTCCGCACCGACATGCGGTCGACCACGATCGGTGTACTGGCGGCCGGGCTGATAATGTCTCCGCTGTTGATTCTTGCCAGCCTGACCAACACACACACCGGTGTGGCAGAGGTATCCGCCTTCACAGCGGAAGTGATAGTCCTTTCGCTGCTGTCCGGTACCGTGGCCGCGGTACACAATTCACTGGCGGAACGGACCGCCACGACCGGCCGCGGGAGCCCGCTGGAGTTTCTGAGACAGAATCGCCGCTCGGCCGTCTTCACAGCCCTGCCATGCTCACTGATCGTGGGCATACTGAGTCTGCCCGCCATCGCGATAGCCGGAACAGTCGGCGACTACGTGGGCCAGCGGCTCGCGCGGATCCTGAGCCTGCCCACGGTGACAGATCAGGATCTGCCGCCGCTGACCGACCAGGTGTACTGGCAGATAATATCCGGAAATCCGTTCGGGCTACTCATCCAGTCCGGCACACTGGCCGTTTTCTATTCGTTGATACTCCTGGCAGGCCGTCCCTGGATGTGGTTCCTCGGCGCTCGGGCCGGTCTCGCCGTGAAGAAACGTCTTCCGTGGCGGACAATGCGTTTTCTGATCGATGCCCACAGCCGCGGCATTCTTCGCAGAACGGGCGCGTCATATCAGTTTTGGCATGTTTCACTGCAGGAACGACTCGTCATCAACGCTGTCAACGAAAAGACGCCTCCCAAACAGTCGAAGTGGCGCACTGTAGCCGCTACAGCGGCGGTGGCCGTGGCCGCCTCACTGGTCTTGGTAGCCGTCTACCAGGAACCTCCGGAATGTGCCGCCACAGACTGGGCTCCGGCCGCAGGGCGAATGAAACGCTCGAACATCAACGGCAAGTCCGCTTGTTTCGCAACAATCGCGCGTGACCAATGGAACGACTTGGCCAGGACGGAATCCGATGCCGCGATCCTGAAAGCCATCGAGTCGGTACGCCCCTTCGAGGGAGACACGAGCTTCCACAGAGTGGCCGTGCTCGGCGATCTCAACCACGCCGGCGCCCGGTGGCACGGCATCCTCAAAGGCATCACGGCCGCCCAGGCCGTGAACAAGTGGCCGCTTGTCGTGGATTTCGTCCACGCCGACGGGAGCACCGAGAAAAGCCTCCTCAACGACGGCGAGATGAACTCACTTTCCTCGTTCTACCTCAAGAGCGTCGACAAGGCCACAGCGCCCACCATGGTGGGACCCTACGACGGGGCCGTCAACATCAGTATCGGCAAGTCCCATCTTCCATCGAGGAAGAACAGTGATCTGCCCATCATCGGCCTGCACGAGTTCGACTTTCCGGCATTGTCGCGTGAGTACGCGAAAAACCTGGAAGACATCTGGCTGCACCGTTCGCGAGCGGAGTCCGCACCGGACGAGGAGGAACTGAAGGACGGCGTCAACGCCGAGGAGTGTGCCAAACTGAACAGATCCCGATCCTCCTACGGCAACGGGTGGAACTTTGACCTGCGCTCCGAGCCGTCGGCCAGCCCTGTCTTCGACGGTATCTCCCAGTGCGGCCGCACTTCGATCCTCGTCGACGAACACAGGATCACAGAATTCGACGCGAGAAAGTACACACTGCCAGGAATAGCCTTCTCGTATCTGCAGAACGAGTCACCGGAGATATCCCGGCAGTGCGCCACCAAGCTGGACGAACGAGCGCCTGACGAGTCCTTCTCGACCTGCGTCGCACTGCTCGCCGCGGCGAACGACTTCCAGATAGCCGTCTCCCCCATTGACAAGAAGTAGCACCAACAGTTCAGTCTCAGCTGTATAGTCGCGTCCATGCTGAAGTGTGAGGCGCCGACGTGACCACGTGTTCATGTTGTTCGTCCACTGCGGACGGCGAACGGAAGGTTGTACTGGAGAGGCGCGTTCGGTTGCTGGTCGGCGCGACGATCTCCTACAACGTTGCCGAAGCGGTTGTGGCGATCACGGCTGGGGCGATTGCCTCGTCGACTGCCTTGATCGGGTTCGGGCTGGATTCGGTCATCGAGGTGGCGTCCGCGACGGCTGTGGCGTGGCAGTTCTCCGGCAGGCAGCCGGAAGCCAGGGAGCGGGTGGCGCTCAAGGTCATCGCGGTCTCATTCTTCGCTTTGGCGGCCTATGTTTCCGTCGAGTCTGTCCGGGCTCTGTTCGGCGCGCCTGCGGAGCATTCGACGGCTGGGATCGTGTTGGCCGCGGTGTCGCTGCTGGTCATGCCGTTCCTGTCGGCTGCGCAACGGCGGGCCGGACGGGAGCTTGGATCGACTAGTGCGGTCGCCGACTCCAAACAGACGCTGCTGTGCACCTATCTCTCCGGGGTGTTGCTGCTTGGGTTGCTACTCAACAGTTTGTTCGACTGGTGGTGGGCTGATCCGATCGTCGGAATGATCATCGCGGGGATCGCGGCGAAGGAGGGCCAGGACGCCCGGCGAGGCCGGACGTGCTGCTGACCACGTCCGGCCGAAATTTATTCATCACGCGTTGAGATTGTGTTAATCTCGGGTTCATGACGACGTGGACGCGGGATTTCGAGGCCATCGACGCCGGCATGCTCGCCACGGTCGGCGGCAAAGCGGCGAACCTCGGCGAGCTCACCCGGGCAGGATTGCCCGTCCCATCAGGGTTCTGTGTCACGACCGAGGCGTACCGCCAGGTCGCGACCCTGGCCGGGGTCGATGGCAGCCACGAGGCCGAGAAGGCGCGTGAGCTGATCCTCGGCGCACCCGTTCCCGCCGAGATCAGTGCGGCGATCCTGGCCGGCTACGCCGGACTCGGGGACGACGTTCCCGTTGCCGTGCGCTCGTCCGCGACCGCCGAGGATCTGCCGTTCGCGAGCTTCGCGGGGCAGCAGGACACGTATCTCAACGTGGTGGGCGGCGAGGCCGTGCTGGACGCTGTCCGTCGGTGCTGGGCTTCGCTGTGGACGGATCGCGCGTTCTCCTACCGCGCCACCAATGAGATCGACAACAGCTCGGTCCAGCTCGCGGTCGTGATCCAGCGGATGGTTCAGTCCGATGTGGCCGGTGTGATGTTCACGGCCAACCCGGTCACCGGGCGCCGTCACGAGTACGTGATCGACGCGAGCCCCGGGCTCGGTGAGGCGGTCGTCTCCGGCGCCGTCAACCCGGACCATTTTGTCGTGCAGGACAAGAAGATCGTGGAACGACGGCTCGGCGACAAGCGGCTGACCATCCGATCCCTGCCAGGCGGCGGGACCGAGCACGTCGAGCTGACGGTCGGCTCGGATGAGCCATGCGTCACCGATGAGCAAGTGCTTGCTCTGGCGAGCCTCGGCGCGAAGGTCGAGCAGCACTACGGCAGTCCGCAGGACACCGAGTGGGCGATCGACGGCGACGGCGAACTGTGGCTGACCCAGTCCCGGCCGATCACCACGTTGTACCCGTTGCCGGAGAAATCCGGAAAGGACACCCGGGCGTACTTCTCCTTCAGCGTGGCGCAAGGACTGTACCGGCCGATCACGCCGGCCGGGATGGCGGTGTTCCGGCTGATCGCGTCCAGCGCGGGCCGGGAGATCTTCGGCATCGACGTCGCCGACCCGCTCGCCGGGCCGCCCGCGTTCGCCGAGGCCGGCGGCCGGGTCTACCTGGACGCCACCAACGTGGTGCGCAGCAAGGCCGGACGTCAGCTGATGCCCAAGGTCCTCGGTGTGATGGAGGCTCGTTCGGGCAAGGTGCTGACGGACCTGTTCGACGACCCACGGTTCTCGTTGACGCAGAAGTCACGGCGCAAGTTCGTGCTGCGGTTGCTACGCCTGGCAGTGAAGTACCGGATCCCGCCGCGGATGCTCCAGGCGTTGATCAGCCCGGCGGCCGCGCATCGCAACGCGGACAAGGTCGGCGAGCAGCTTCGCCGGCGGATCGCGTTGCCGGGCGACGCGACCGCGATCCAGCGACTGGACCACATCGAGAGGGTGCTGCTCAAGGAGATCGTCCCGCTGCTGCCGAGGGTGATCCCGAGCGCCGGCGCCGGGTTCGCGATGCTGGGCCTGGCCGGCAAACTGCTCGGCGGCACAGCCGGACTGCAGCCTGTGCTGCGTGGTCTGCCGCACAACATCACCACCGAGATGGACTTGGAACTGTGGCACCTCGCCACACGGATTCGCGGCACTGAAGCGGCTGCGCTGTTCCGTGACCTCTCCGCGGAGGAACTCGCTCAGCGATACCGCGAAGGCACGCTGCCGGACATCGGTCTGGCGGAGTTCCTGCGGCACTGGGGACACCGTGCGGTCGCCGAGATCGACGTGGGCATGCCCCGTTGGTCGGACGATCCCACCCACATCCTCGGCGTGCTTGCCAACTACCTCCGCCTGGACAATCCCGAGATGGCGCCCGACGCGCAGTTCGCCCGTGGCGCGGCCGAAGCAGCCGAGACGATCGACCGTCTTGTCGCCGGAACACGGCGGAAGCGGACTGTCCGGTTCGCGCTCAACCGGGCTCGTGAACTGGCCGGACTACGCGAGATGCCGAAGTACTTCCTGATCGTGGCCCTGGGCGCGGTGCGTGGTCACCTGGCGCACATCGGAGCCGAACTGGCCGGTGCGGGCCGGATCGCTTCGGCTGAGGACGTGTTCTTCCTGAACCTCAAGGAGATGCGCGCGGCCCTGGCCGGAATCACGTACCAGGACGTCGTCGCGACCCGTCGCGCCGACTACGACCAGGAACTACGGCGTCGGCGTATCCCTCGCGTGATGCTGTCCGACGGCACCGAACCCGAGGCTGTCTCCCAGACAGCACCAGCCGCGGACGGCTCGCTGCCTGGCACTCCCGCGTCCGCCGGCACCATCACCGGTATTGCCCGGGTTGTGCTCGATCCGGTCGGCGCCCACCTCGAGCCCGGCGAGATCCTCGTCGCGCCCTCCACTGACCCGGGCTGGACTCCCCTGTTCCTGACCGCAGGCGGCCTTGTGATGGAGATGGGCGGCGCCAACTCCCACGGAGCCGTCGTCGCCCGCGAGTACGGCATTCCCGCCGTTGTCGGCGTCGCTGACGCCACCCACCGCATCACCACGGGCCAGACCATCACGGTGGATGGCGCGACTGGCGTGGTCACTCCGGCCTGAGCCGGTACTATCGTTCGCATGGTTGCTGGTTCGGTTGTCTGGCGACGGTCGTCTGACTGACGGCTGTTCGCTTACCGAATCGAGCCGTCTTCGGACGGCTGTCTCCGGGGGCGGCTCCCTTGGCTGGGAGTCCAGATGGACCAGAACGTTGTTGTGGTGGGAGACGAGATCAGCGCGAACCACGCGCTGCGGTTGATCCGGAAGAACCGGGTCCTGGTGTGGCGTGGCGACTACTGGAACGCGCGGCAACTGCTACGAGCGCTGAAACGCCGGGTGGGCAAGTCGCCGTTACTCAAGAGCTTGCTTGTCGAGCTGGGGCCGGAGTATCAGCTGGGGTTGCGGCGTGCTCCGGATGTGACTGAAGCATGCACACAGGCGTATGGGCCGTGCGAGGGGCCACGGCTGGTTGCGTTGCAGGAGCTGGTGGGTGTGCTGAGCGCACACGAATGGCGGGTCCGCGGTGTGTATGTCGAGGTACTGGGCGAGAGAATCCACCCGCACTACGGGGTGTTCGCGCCGACGCGGCAGGACTATCTGGAACTGGTGGCGAACGCCGAGTTCGAGGGCGCGGCAACCGCGTTCGACATCGGGACCGGTACGGGTGTGATCGCGATCCTGCTGGCAAGGCGTGGGACGCAAAGGGTTGTCGCCACGGACATCGAGCCACGGGCGGTGGCGTGCGCCCGGGAGAACGCCGAACGGCTTGCGCCCGCGCGGATCCAGGTTGAGGAAAGAAACTTGTTTCCAGCAGGTAAAGCGGATCTGGTGGTGAGCAATCCGCCCTGGCTGCCCGGTGTTCCCCAGTCGGCGTTGCACGCGGGTGTCTACGACCAGGGCATGCTGCAAGGCTTCCTGGACACGCTTCCAGCGCACCTGAACCCGGGCGGCGAGGCCTGGCTGGTGATGTCCGACCTCGCCGAACGACTGGGCCTGCGCGGCAGCCTCACCGAGCTGATCCAACGGGCCGGGCTCCAGGTCGCAGGCAGGCTGGACACTCGCCCCAGCACGCGAATCCGGCAGGGCCAGGACCCGTTGGCCGCGGTCAAGGCACAGGAGATCATTTCGTTGTGGCGGTTAAAGCAGGCCCATCTGCATCGCCCGGACACCCGCCTGGAACCGGCTGCGGGCGTCGAGCTCGATCATGGCGGAGGCGACGTCGCCGCGGACTGTACGGACGCTGACACCTAATCGGCGCGCGATCGCGTCGTCCGTCAGGCCCTGGGCGAGCATTCGCAGCACAAGTTCGTGCCGGGAGCGGGTGGGCCGGTCCGACGATGGCGAACTGACCTCCGCTCCCATCGCCCAGAGGCCGTCGGCCAATGCCAGCAGCGACTTGATCTCGGCGTCGTCGCGGACCACCCGGCCGTCGCCGGTGTCGCTGAGGACGACGCCGACAAGTCCGTCGACCACGACCGCGCGGACCGGAACCGTGCTGGCTGCCCGGGGGCCGACGCCACGATTGCCCAGCCACACCGCGAAGTCCGAGGTCACGTCCGCGCGCCAGATCGCCCGCAACCCGGCTCCGCGCCGGAGGACCCCGTCGACGATGTGCGACGAGAACTCGTACGAGCCTGGCGAGTAGGCCGGGGCCAGGATGACGATCTCGTTACGCACCCGGGCCGCGAGCCGCTCCACCACTGCCAACACATCGTCCATATCGGACAGTGGGGTGCCGTCGTCGAGCCGGCCGGTGGTCTGCTCGTGCAGGGACACGAACGTCTCCACCACCGCCGCGGACGGCATCGGACCGCCTGCCAGCCGACGGGCGGCGAGTGCGGGCAGCGCCAGGCAGGGCTGGACCGCCCGCACGGCCCCGGCTTCGACAGCGGAGTCCATCACCAGTCCTTCGGCTCTCAACTCCGCCAACACCCCGGCACTATCCGATACCGGCCATGCCAACGCATGCGCCAGACAGTCCGGCTGCCATCGTGACCGGGTCAGCAACGCCCGGTAGCCGATCTCAGCCCGGCAGCCCACGCCAAGCCTTTGGCTCTTCATGCCAGCCTCACCCTCACTCGACCCGACGAACACCGGCCGCCTTCTCCGCCCGCTTCAGCGCATGGAAGCCCTCCTCAGTCCTGTTCAACAAGAGCACCCGCAACCGGGTGAAATACTCGTTCCCGCCACCGGCCGGCGCCGGGGCGGAAGGGTCGCATTCGTGGAAGGCCACGATCCTCTCCCACACCGGTCGCGGCGGGGCGGCGACAGTGCTGCCGACCGTCTGCATCTCGCTCCTAAGTGGACCTTGCGGGTGGCAGGGCCGGTTCGGCCCATGACGGAACGCGGTGATGGTTCAGCCGAGAGTTGCCGATCATGCGGCAGAGGGTGCGCCGCAGCGCACGAGCAGGGGGTGCGGACCACATGAACATCTTCTCGTGCCGTGGTTGCAGCCTGCCTGACCGGGCCACTTGCCAGGTCACCGCGCCGGGTACAGGCCACTTAAGCACCGCTGTTGTGAAATCGCCGGTCGGCTGGACCGGCAATTTGCCGATCGCAAGGCCCGGCCGGCCGAGGACGTTGCTGGGCCGGCCGACGGCACCGGCCGTCAGCCCGGCCGAGACGTCGGCAACGCCGTTCGGCGTACGCGCGCTCACCCGGTCACCTTTCCGCCGGAACGCAACAGGTCTGTCGCACCGGCCGGACGAACCAGCATGAAATGTCTGTGAACTGCAGCGGCATCGGTCAGAGTACGCAACAAAATCGGCTGAGGCACGTCGATCGACGGCCGTAGGCGAATCGTGGCGGGCAAAGTGCCCCCGCATCGGCACTTCACCGCCCGGACGTGGTTCGGTATCGGCGATTTCCCCGGCCGCGTCCCGGGAAAGCGGTTCCCCGCAGGGCTCCGGCAGCCGCACAGACGTCTGTGCCAATCTCACGGATCATGCCCGCCCCAGATTCAGCGCGAACACGGTACCGCCATGCGCGTGAATTCCATTAACTGTACGGTGTCCACGCCGCGAGCCTGCAAACGTTCCCACCAATTTCGCCCGCGTGTATATTGTGGACAGACAACTCCGGGATCCGCTTCGCCTCAGCGGTTCGGCGTTCTTTCCGGCCGGCATTCTTCGCATCATGGACATCCCTGGTTCACGCCTTCGCAACACCCGGCAGGATGATCCCTCCCTTGGTCGGGAACGGTGCACAGTGGAGCAATTCGGGCACTCACACAAGATCCTATGACCGGCGGACCCGAGATTGCGCCCGATCCTCCATTCCGGACTCGCCGCGACCTGCGCCAGTAAGGCTTCGATATCCGAAGTCAGGTGAGCGGTGTTGCCTTGCGGCGCAGCAGGACCGCCGCCGGATACCGCCGGAATCCCCACACCCATGGTTTCCCCAGTCTGTGGTCGTCCCCCCGGGCCCTAGCATTCAGCAAATCAGGCTGCCGTGGGGCGGAATCCAGGCAATAGGTCAGCGAATCCGCGTGGTACCCGGATTTTTGCGAATCCAAGCGCACTGTCACGACGGAACACGGGCCGTAGCCGTCAGGCCGGATCGTCTATTGCGGACCGTCAATGGGTCACGCCTTCGGGCGGGCGGCCTCACCACGGAATTGCCGAACGACAAACACCGCTGCCACCAGGCAAGATAGGTGGTATGAAGGTGCGGATCGGGGTCGGGTTGGGGCCGCGGGGCGGCCCGGGTGAGTTCGTCGAGGCGATTGACCATGCCGAGGTACTGGGCATCGATTCGCTGTGGTTGTCCGAGGTCGTGTTCTCCGAACACGTCGACCCGTTCGTCGGAATGGCATACGCGTTGTCGCGCACCACCAACCTCAAGGTGGGAACTGGCGTCGCGGTGCTGCCGGGCCGTAACCCTGTGCTCGTGGCGAAGCAGCTGGCCACGTTGGCCGCGTTGGCCCCCAAACGCGTCCTGCCTGTCTTCGGCCTGCAGCCGGCACGGCGAGTCGAACGGCAGGTTTTCGCCGTGCCGGAGGGCAGGAGAGGTGCTGCTTTCGACGAGTCCATGCAGCTCGTGCGAATGCTCCTCGAACAGGACGAGGTTACGTTCCAGGGTGAGTTCAACACCGTCGAGAGCGCACGTGTGCTGCCGCGGCCAAAGCGCATCGACATCTGGCTGGGTGGTTCCGCGCCAGCCGGATTGGACCGCGTGGGGCGGCTCGCGGACGGCTGGCTGGGCAGTTTTCTCACGCCTGAGCAAGCGCGTGCGGCGCGGGAAACTATCGAGGCCGCGGCCGCTGCTGCGGGGCGTGAGATCGAAGACGACCACTACGGCATCAGTCTTCCCGTCGCGACCGACGGCGTGCCCGCCGAACTACTCGCCATGGTTCAGAATCGCAACCCCGGCGTCGATCCGGCTGAGCTGATCCCCGATGGCTGGGCCAAAGCACGCGAGCTGATCAGCCGATACATCCAGGCTGGGCTGACCAAGTTCGTGGTCCGCCCAGCCTCTCAGGTCCCCTCGATCCGCTCGTGGCTCGATGATTTCGCCGCCGGGCTCAAGCCTCTGGAGGCCGATATCTGACCACATAGGACACAGCAGGCACAGCGGCCACCGCTCCGGCCGGCGCGAGTTTCCAGGTCTGACGCATTCGCGCTGCGAGCTTTCCCGCCGCGTCAGACCGGCCGCTCACCGGCCGGAGATCGGGCGTCAGCGGCTCAGGAATCCGAGCCTTTGGCGGCGCCCACCGCGTCCAGGCCCAGCATCGCCAGCAGCCGCTCGCATTCCTGCGCGTCCACGGCGTGGCTGGCCACCGTACGGGCGGCCAGCGCCTGCTGGATCGACTCCTTGCTCTTGGCCAGAGCGCGTGCCTGGCTGAACTCGTTCGGCTCTTGCGGCGGTGAAGCCGGCCTTGCCCAGGTCATACCGGTCCTTCCAAGCCTGGTGGGGCACTGCCCACCGGCTGGATGTTCGCACAGACGCCGAGGACGACACCGGCGCGACTGCCAGTGTTCGGGGAGCTCTCGACCTTCCGCACAGTACCCCGCCCACCGGGTGTCTGTCGTCACACCGAAAGAAGATCGTGCGCCCGCAGGGTTCCCTGGATGACCGAACCGGCGGCGTCGCTGAGCTTGACGTTGTTGCGCCGGGCCCACGCCCGCAACGCCGTGAACGCGGCCACCATGTCGATGCCGAGACGCTCCGCCACCAGGCCTTTTGCCTGTTCGATGACCACTCGGCTCTGCAACGCCGTCTGCAGTTGCTCGGTCAGGATCGTGCGGCTGCGGATGGCCCGTTCCTGCAACAGGCCGATGGTGGCGACATCGACGAACGCCGTCGCTGTTTTCAAAGTCGTAACGTCCCATACGCCCGGTGTGGCCCGGAACAGGTCCAATGCGCCGATGGTCTGGCTGCGTAACCGCATCGGCACCGCGTGTACAGCGCCGATGCCGCACTGCACGCTCGCGGCGGCGAACCGTGGCCACCTCGCCGTCGCGGCGGCCAGGTCACCGTGAGTGACCGCGTTGCCTGTCCTGAACGCCTCCATACAAGGGCCTTCCGAGGCCTCCAGCTGGCATGCTGAGAGTGCCCGGGCCCGTTCGTCCGAGCTGGCGATCACCTGCAGCTCACCCGACGGGGCGGCCAGCAGCAGACCCGCGGCCTCCACTTCGAGGAGCTCCACGCACCGGTCGGTGAGCAGATGCAGGAAGTCGATCATGTCGAAGTCGACGATCATGGTGTCAGCCAGCTCGACGAACGTGTCCACCAGACGCGCATGGTCCATACGGATATCCTCTACCAGCGCGCCTGAGGACTGAAAAAGCGTCAGCCGTTGGCCCGCAGCGGCGCGCCAACCGCGTGCAGGTGTTCCAGGACGTAGCGATAGGAGCGCACCAGACCACACTGTGCGTATTCGATGCCCTTGTCGGCACAGAACCGCTGCACGATCGGCTGCACATACCTGAGGTTGGGCCGGGGCATGCTCGGGAACAGGTGGTGCTCGATCTGGTAGTTCAGCCCGCCGAGGGCGAAGTCGACGATCCGGCTGCCGCGGATGTTGCGCGACGTCAGGACCTGTTTGCGCAGGAAGTCGAGCTCGTGGCCGGCCTGCAGCGTGGGCATGCCCTTGTGGTTGGGGGCGAAGGAACATCCCATGTAGACGCCCCAAAGTCCTTGGTGGACCAGGATGAACACCACACCTGTCAACGGTGACAGGACGATGAACACACCGCCGAAGTAGATCACCGCGTGTGCGATCAGCAGCGCGGCTTCCAGCCCGCGCAACCGGATCTCGCCCTTGACCACAGTCCGCACCGCGGTCGCGTGCAGGCTGAAGCCCTCCAGCAACAGCAGCGGGAAGAACAGATACGCCTGGTACTTGGCCATCCAGCGCAGCACACCGTGCTTGAGCCTGCCCTGCTCGACGGTGAACGCGAGCGCCGCGATGTCGAGGTCCGGGTCGTCGTCCTCGTGGTTGGGGTTGGCGTGATGCCGGTTGTGCTGGCCGATCCACGATCCGTAGCTCAGCCCGACCAGGCCGCCGTGCAGATATCCCAGCGCGTCGTTGGCCTTGCGGGTCCGGAAGATCTGCTTGTGGCCGGCATCATGGCCGATAAATGACAAGTGCGTGAACACCACGGCGAAGTATGCTGCGAGCAACAACTGCCACCATGAGTCACCGATGAACACGAATGCCACCCCGCCGCCGACGAGTGCCAGCAGGTTGAGCGTGATGCGCGCGGCATAGTACCCCCCGCGCCGCTCCAGCAGCCCAGCCTTCTTCACCTCGCGGGAGAGTTCGGCGTAGTCGCTGCCCTGAGATGTGCGGAGGTCGGGTGTTGTCGTCAAACTGAAGCTCCCTGGTCGCACCAGACACGCGCCGGGGTCCAGGGCAGCATGACATCGCGGTCAGTCCGCGGTGACACAAGGATGCCATCCGGTTACCGATGACGCCAGACCCGCTGTTGGCGGCGGTTGGTCGTGTATCGATGTTGCCGTTCGATGAGAGCCGGGATCGGGGTGGTTCCTGGCGTCGCCGCCGGAATGCCTCGAATACTGGTTGTCTTTGGGCATTTCGGCGGTGGCGTCAGGGGCCGCATCCGGCCCGGCTATCGCGAACGGGACGTCGATACACGGCCTAGTCCCGTTGGTGGCGGCAGGTGCCACCAACGGGACACTGGGCGCGCCGTCAGTTCTTGGTCAGGGCGTACTGGCTCGCCACTTCCCACGGTTCCACGGCGCGGTTGAGGAACATCAGGCTGTCGAACCGGCAGTTGCAGGGGTTGCCTTCCCTGGTGTTCTGCGGGAAACTACCGCCGATCTTGATGCCACGCGGATCGGTCGGCGAACTGACATACGGGCCCTGGCCGGTGCCGATGCCCCACGGATCGCCTGTGACCACATAGGATCCGGCGAGCGGACGGCCGTTCTTGTACAGGGCCATGGCGCCGGTGTTGAAATCGAACGTCGCGGTCAGGAAAACCCATTCGTCCGGCGGCAGAATCGTGCGCCAGTCCTCGGTCGCGGCAAAGGTCTGCGACGCGCTGCCGTCGATTCTCCGGCCCAGGGCGACAACCTTGAGCACACCGTCCACTTCGATCAGTTCGAGCAACGCCCGGACGGCGTGACCGTCGGAGTTGCCCGACAGCACTCCGGCGATCCCGATGGCACTGTAGAAATCGCCAGGATTGGCCGAATTGGAGTTCGGACTGGGATTCTGGCCGGTCATCTTGACCCAGCCCATGACAGTCGTCTGGCCGACCCCGTTGAACGCCCTGAGCGTGGGCACCCCGGAGGCCGAGTAGATACCGGCTTTCCAGTCGTCGTTACCCGCCGTTGTGGGATTGACCTGCTTGACCTGCAACGAGTTCCGGCTTCCCGGGAACGCGCCGTCGGACACCCGGGAGGCACCGTTGATCAGCTCGATGTTGGTCCCGGACCGGCCCTGGTCGGCCTCGGCGGTCCCGGCCGGGTGCTCGAAGTCGTAGTGCGCAACCAGGTTCCCGGTCAGCGACGGGTAGACATCGGGCAACGGCTTGGTACCGGTGACCTTCCAGATCTTGCCGTTGGCCTTGGCCAGGATGAACAGATCGCCGGCCGCGTTGGTGCCGAAGCGGATGTCGGTCCGCTTGTCACCGGCGAAGTCCTGCATCGTCATCGGCCGGTTCTGACCATCCACAAGCGACAGCTGATACAGCGGGGCCAGGCCGGCGCCGCGGCGCATCTGCTGGCTGTTGGTGTAGAACAGCCTGCCGTCGACCAGGTCGCCGAAGATGTACTTGCCCCACAGCTCCGGGATCTGCGAACCACGGTAGACGAATCCACCGACGACCGCGTGCCCGCTGTCAGAGGTACACGGGAAGTTGGGGGGCGGGTCGTGGTCGAAGGCCGCAACCGGGTAGGTGTATCCGAACTGGGCGTCGTTGGCCGGCAACGGATACAGGTTGCAGCGGTCGGACCGCTTGAACACGAACGGGCCTTCGCGGTCGCTCCAGCCGAAGTTGTCACCCGCGCGAACCTCGTACACCGCTTCGATCTCGTGCTCACCGATGCTGCCGAGGTAGAGCTTGCGGGTCAGCGTGTCCCAGCTGAACCTGTGCGGGTCACGGAATCCGTAGGCGTAGATCTCACCGAGCGCACCCGCCCTGCCGACAAACGGATTGCGCACAGGGATTCCGTACTTGCCGTTTCGGCTGTTGCGGCCGTCCGGGTCGATCCGGATCAGCTTTCCGTGCGGTAGCGCCAGGTTCTGCGGATCGTCACTGGTCACACCGCGGCCGCCGTCACCGACGGCGATATACAGCTTGCCGTAGTCTTCCTGGTGACGCAGCGCAGTCGGATTGAAGTCCACCTGCTGGATCGCGTGGATCTGGCCGGTGAAGCCGATCCGGAGGATCTCGCGGCGCGTTCCGCTGAACGTGTCGGCCGCCGGGTTGGTGGCGGTCCACTCGGTCACCACGCTCTGCACAAAGATATTGCCCGGCTGGTTGAAGTCGGCGGGCTTGGTGGTAAGCGCTTCCTTGGCCTCACTGTGCGTGGTGTAGAACCTGCCGTTTCGCGCGAAGTCCGGATGGAACGTCACGAAGCCGAAACCGGTCCCCAGGCCGCGGTTGTTGAAGAAGTTCGGCCCCACGGTGGCACCCACGTCGAGGTACTGCAGGGTTTGCCCGTTCTTGAGCAGGTAGAGCTTGCCGTTGAGGTCCGGCACGTACAACCGGCCGGAACCGTCGGGCACCTCGCCGAGATAGTTGATGCGAGCGTGCCGACGTAGTCGCACGTCGGTGACGGGTGGCTCCGGATCCGACTTGGGCATCGTCGCCAGCTCCTGCAGCGTCAGCGCGATGCCGGATGTAATCGGTTTCTCTGGTATCGGATCGAGGATCGGGGCGTCGTCAGCGAGCGCGGGCGGCGCCAAAAGTACTGCTACCACAAGAGGAACGGCTATGGACAGGTACCTTCTTGGCATAGACACTCCACCATGAACTCCGTTGGCATGGTAAGCGCTTACTATGAAAACGCTTACATGAAGGTACTCACTGATCGCGACGCAGGCAACCCCTAGGGTGTCGGCATGCGTATCCTGTCTGGATTTGCCGGAGGAAGAGGACATTTCGACCCGATGGCCCCGATCGCCCGGGCGTCCGTGGATGCCGGGCACACGATCGCCTTCACCTGTCAGCAAAGCATGATCCAGACGGTCCGGGACGCGGGCTTCGAGGCGTGGCAGTCCGGACCGGACTTCGACGGCGGCGGGACCCGGCATCCCTTGCTCGAGCCGGATGCTCAGCGTGAGGACAACGACCTTCGCGAGGGCTTCGTCCGCAACGCCGCCCGGCTGCGAGCGACCGGCGTCCTGTCGCACGCGAAGTCGTGGCGACCAGACGTGATCATGTGCGACGAGGTCGACTTCGGCGCCATGATCGCCGCGGAGGTCCTGGGGATTCCGCACGTGACGGTGCTCAGCAACGCGGCAGGCTCGTTCGTCCGCTATCCGGTCATCGGCGAGGCGCTCAACGAACTCCGGGTGTCGCACGGTCTGGCTCCGGAGCCCGACTTGCGCATGATGAGCCGTCACCTTGTGTTGTCGCCGTTTCCTCCTGGCTTTCGCGATCCCGGCTATCCCCTGCCGGCCAACGGGTACACGATCCGCACACAGGACGTGGCCGAGGCCGACGGCGAGACCATCTATTTCACGCTCGGAACGATCTTCAACACCGAGTCCGGTGACCTGCTCGGCCGCGTGCTGTCCGGGCTCAGCTCGCTCAACGTCCCCCTGGTCATGACGGTCGGTGCCCACATCGACCCGGCTGAGTTCGGGCCTCAGCCGTCGCACGTGACGATCGAACGGTTCATCCCTCAGGCGACGGTCCTGCCTCAGTGCCGTCTGGTGGTGTCGCACGGCGGCTCCGGCAGCCTGACCGGCACGATCAGGCACGGCTTGCCGACCGTGCTCATACCGCTGGGCGCTGATCAGCTCGTGAACGCCGAACGGTGCGTTGACCTGGGCCTCGGCAAGGTTCTGAACGCTGTCACCGTGACGCCGGACGAGGTGGCTGAGGCAGCGTCGGCTGTGCTCGGCGACCCGTCTTACCGCGCGGTCTCACGGGGCCTTAGGGACGAACTCGCAGCTCAACCGGACAGCCCTTACGCCGTGAAGCTGATCGAAGGGCTCGGATGATGCCCAGTTGCCCAATGTCGGGGGCCACGTCTTAGGTGAAGTCTTATCGTCATGTGGAACGTCGCCGAAGCCCATTTCCAGTACATCACCGCCGAGCAGGCCCTCAACCGCACCGCCGCGCAGGCTGAGCGCGAGGCGCGGGCCACGCGCCGTTGGCGGCCACAGCGTCGTGCACCGAACGTGCGACGCCACCCGATAATCGCCACGCCATAAGCCCTGGATATGCCAACATGCGGTGTGCCTCGTATCGGAACCGGGATCCCGCTGGTTGGTCGGAAGGATGAGCTCACAACGCTCAGGGCGGCACTGGACTCGGCCGTGTCAGGCCAGGCCAATGCCGTCCTGCTGGGCGGGGACGCGGGCGTCGGCAAATCACGGCTGCTGGCCGAACTGGTCACGATCTCGCGGTCGGCCGGCGCCACCGTCTTCACAGGCCGGTGCCTCGACGTCGATGAAGCAGGTCTGCCTTACCTGCCGTTCGTCGAGGCACTCGGCCGGCTCACCGAGTCACAGCGCGCGGTCGCGGCCAAGTGGCCGGTGCTCAGGCGGTTGATGCCCGGTCTGACGCCCGCCGAACCAGTCGAGTCCACAATGGAGCAGCTGCGGCTGTTCGACGCGGTGGGCGGGCTGTTGAGCGAACTGGCCGAGCAGCAGCCCGCGCTGATCGCGATCGAGGACCTGCACTGGGCCGACGCGTCCACACGGGACTTGGTGCTGTTTCTGGTGTCCAGGCTGTACAAACAGCGAATCCTGTTCGTGGGCACGTATCGCGTGGACGATCTGCACCGGCGGCACCCGATGCGGCCGATGCTCGGCGAGCTGTCCCGGCTGGCCGGCGTGGACATTCTGGAGCTCAAGCCGTTCGACAAGGTCGACGCCGTCGCGTTCGTCCAGGCGCTCGCCGATGGAGCATTGCCGTCGGAGACAGTGTCGAAGATCGCCGAGCGCTCCGAGGGGAACGCCTTCTTCTGCGAAGAGCTCACTGCGGCTTACGGCGACAGCGCGGGGGTGCCATCCGGCCTGGCGGAGTTGTTGCTGGCACGCGTCGAACGGCTGAGCGCGAACGGGCGCAAGGTCGTCAGAGCGGCTTCGGTCGCCAGTCAGACCGCGACGCACGCGAGCCTTGCGGCTGTGTCGGGGCTCGATGACGACGTGCTTGAGGAATCGCTCCGCCAGGCCGTGCAACTCCATGTCCTCGTCGCCGCTGATGGCGGCTATACGTTCCGGCACGCGCTGTTGCGTGAGGCCGTGTACGGGGATCTGTTGCCAGGCGAGCGAGTACGTCTGCACGCGGCGTACGCAGGGGTCGTCACTTCTCAGGCTTTGCTTGCGTACCACAGTTTTCGCAGCCACGACTTGCCTGGCGCGCTGGCGGCTTCCGTGCGTGCCGCGGAACAGGCAGGCAAGATGGGCGCGCTGGGCGAAAAACTCCGGCACGTCGAGCAGGCCCTGGAGCTGTGGAACGTCGTGCCCCAGCCGGAGGAAAGCGGAACCACCGAGCTCGCTTTGGTCAAGATGGCGGCCATGGCCGCGCACGCCACCGGCGAGATCGATCGCGCGGTGGACTACGCGCGATCAGCCGTGGCCCTGGCCGACGAACTCGGCGACCCCGAACCGCAGGCCTACACGCGCACCCAGCTAGCGCTTGCCTTGCTGCCATTGGAAGATCGCACCCAGGACATCCAGTCGATCGTCGAGCAGGCTTGGGATCTGGTGCGCGACCGGCCGGCCAGCGTCGCCCGAGCCAGAACGCTCGCGCTGCACGCGCGTGAATGGGTGTGGTTGTGGGATGTGGACGTCGATCTGGCCGAGATGGAGGGGTTCGCCAAGCTGGCCATCGCCGACGCCCGGCAGGTCGGCGAGCCCGCGATCGAGGTCGATGCCATGGCCACACTGGCGGTGTTCGCCGAATGGGCGGGCGACGTCGAGGACTCCATCAAGCTCGGGCTGGCCGCGTCCGACCGGGCCGCCGCGATCGGCGCCTACGACGTGGAGCTACGCGCCCGGAAGAACACCTCCGTGGTGCTGTGGACACACAACCGACGCGAAGAGGCGTTGCGGCTGATGGAATCCATCAGCCGCAGGTCCGCCGAGGTCGGCCTGACCTGGGGGCTGACCGGAATCGACGCGCGGATGGAACTCGTCTGCATGCGGTACGCCATCTGCGACTGGGCAGGCGCTCTGGCGGCCGGTGACGACATCGCCGGAGCGTCCACTGTGGCCCGTTGCCGGGTGCTCGCGCCGACCCTGTGGGTGCTGGCCGCGATGGGCGACTTCGACCGGATCGACAAGCTCGCGGCAAAACTGGCGCAAGGCACCGACGACCCGCTCAGCCACCAGATCGCGAGCATCGGCCTGGCCGAGGCAGCGATCTGGCGCGGCGACCCACGGGCCGCAGTGGATCACGTGCACACGATGTTCGGCCACATGGCAACCCTGACCAGGCCGTCGGTCACCGACACGATGATGGCCACCGCCATCGGGTTGTGGGCGTTGAGCGACATCGCCGCCGAGGCTCGCGTCCGCCGCGACACCGCAGCTGTCGAAGCAGCCGTCATCGAGGGCGAAACCCTGGCCGACAACGCGACCGAACTCGTGCCGCAGACCAGCGTGGGCCGGAAGTACTCCGAGGAGAACCACGCCGAGACGGCCGCATTCACCGCGCGGGTGGCTGCTGAGTTGAGCCGTCTGCGCGGGCAGGACGACATGCGACTGTGGGAAGCGGCCTGTTCCTCGACTTTCGGTTCCGAGTACTGGAAAGCCAACGCCGGTTGGCGGTGGGCGTCTGCCCTGCTCGCCGCCGGTGACCGCGACAAGGCCGCTGAGCAGGCTCTCAGTGCTTACTCGTCCGCCGTGAGCCTGGGTGCGGCTCCTTTGCGCGACGCCCTGACCGTTTTGGCCCGCCGCGGCCGGATCACGTTGCCTGGCACGACAGCGGAACCCACGACGTTCCTTACCCCGCGTGAGCTCGCCGTGCTTGAGCTCGTGGCCTCCGGCCTGACCAACAAGCAGGTCGGCGACCAGCTCTACATCAGCCAGAAGACTGCGAGCGTCCACCTATCCCGGGTGATGGCCAAACTCGGCGCCACCAACCGCACTGAGGTCGTCTCCATCGCCTACGACCGTGGCCTGCTCAGTCGCTGAGCTCCAACGGCAGGCCGAACTTGCTGAAGAGGGCGTGGTCGAAGAACGAGGTCGAGTGCGTGATCCCGTCCTTGCTGAGGGTCAGCACCACCAAGTTGAAAGCCTTGTGCACGCCGTCCTGCAGCCAGTACGTGCCGAAGCCTGGCTGGCCGTTGGCCGAAACGGGGATGAGCCGCATCTCTCCGGGGCCGACGGGGCAAGTGTTGGCCAGGTGACGGGCGATGTTCTCGCGACCGCGGTACCAGACGGCGTACGGCGGCATGTCGAAGATGGCGTCCTTGGTGAACAGTTCGACAATCGCGGCGACATCCTTGGCCTCGAATGCCTTGACGTACTTCTCCAGCAGTTCCCGCTGCTCGGCGGCGGTCGGCTCGGTGACCTCGTCCTCACTCGGTGCAATCTGGTCCAACTGGGCACGCGCTCGCTGCAAAGTGCTGTTGACCGCCGCGGTTGACGTCTCCAATGCCTCAGCGACCTCGGCCGCGCGCCATTTCAGCACGTCACGCAGGATCAGCACAGCCCGCTGCCGAGGCGGCAAGTGCTGCAGCGCCGCGATCAGAGCAAGCCTCGTGGTCTCCTTCGAGGCCACAATCACCGCTGGGTCGTCCGCGTCCGGGAACGGCTCGAGCCAAGGCACTTCGTTCTGCTCGTTGAGCGGATCCGACGGGTCACTGTCCGGATTGCCCAGGCCGGCGGGCAGCGGACGGCGTTCCCGGCCGTCCAATGCCGTGAGGCAGACATTCGTAGCAATCCGGTACAACCAAGTGCGCAACGAGGAGCGATTCTCGAACTTGTCATAGGACTTCCACGCGCGAATGTACGTCTCCTGCACCAGATCCTCGGCATCATGCACCGAGCCGAGCATCCGATAGCAATGCGCCAGCAGCTCACGCCGATACGGGTCGGCCTGCGCCAGGAAGTCAACGGTCATCGGTCTCTCTCCTTCCCCCAGGCTGCAAGACTCTATCCCTGGGTGTACTCCACTGAAAGTAGTCGGCTGTCCAGCTGTGTGCCTGGTGTCGTTGCGCCGTCCGGTCTAACTTCGTCCGCGACATCCCCCGCAACGGAAAGTGACTTCTCATGAGTGGACGGGTAGTGCACTTCGAGATCCCCTTCGACGACGAAGGCCGCGCCAACGCCTTCTACCAGGAGGCATTCGGCTGGGGCCTGCACGAGGTCCCCGGCTACACCCTCGCGGCCACCGGCCCGACCAGCGACCTCGTCCCCGCGGAACCCGGCTTCATCAACGGCGGCCTGCTCGCCCGCGACCCAGCCGCGACCGCCAGCCCAGTCATCGTGATCGACGTCCCCGACATCGAAGCCGCCCTCACCAAAATCGAAGACCTGGGCGGAAAAACCGTCGCAGGCAAACGAGCCGTCGGCACCTTCGGCTTCGCGGCCTACTTCAACGACACCGAAGGCAACCTCATGGGCCTCTGGGAAGCCGCCTGACCCAGGCCCCGTTCTCCAGCCCGCAACCAGACTGTTCGTCCACAGCAGACTGCAGGCTGATTTGGCCTCCAGCCCCCAGTTATCCAGCCTAGGCAGAGACACCGACAGTTTTGAGGCAGGTGGCCGATGATGCCGCCCACACTGTGGACAAGCCTGTGTGGTGTGGACAACTCCCCCTGCGAGGCCGTTCGCGGCCCCGAAATGTCGGTGTCTGGAGCTAGGCTGGAAAACGGGGGCCGCAGGCCATCCCTGCAAGGGCGGCCCGTTCGAGATACCGATCAGCATGAGTCCGATCATCAGCGCGCGCATGCAGCCGGTCTTGTGCAACCGTTAGCGCCTCGAAGCGTGTCCAAGTCCCGACCAAGCGCAGCAAAGCAAGGGCGCTCAAGCCGGAGCCAGCAGCAGGGGCCCTAGTCCAGCCAAAACGCAGTCCACAAAGGACTCTCACTGCAGCACGGTTCACGAAATCAGGCCTGCGGCCCCCAATTGTCCAGTCTACCGGCGAGCACCGACACAAAGCCGACAGGCAAGATCAACCAGGATCGGTTGTCCACAGACGATTGATGCCGTCAGCAAGTCAGCCGGCAACAGAATCGGGTTCCCCATCGTTTCCGGCCGAAGACGGGTGCCACCAGCCAAAATTTGGCCTTCGGCCCCCCGGTTTCCAGTCTAGCGGTGGGTACTGACAGCAACCGGGGTGCCAAGATCAAATGCTGGCTGGTTGTCCACAGGGTTTTTGGGCTTTGTGGAGGGTTGCGCGGAAGTCCAGGGCTATGCCGTCGTTGGATTGCATGGTTTCGGCTTGGGTGAGAAAGCGGTTGCGGAAGGACTCCGCTTGTTCTGCGGGGAGGGCGTTGACTGCCTCGGCTAGGCCGCGTGGGGTCAGCCAGTCCCAGAGGGCGGGCGGGTTTGCCAACGAGACTGGCATCTCCACGGGGATTGTGGCGAGGTTGGTGAAGTCTGCGGCTTGGAGCAGGGCGTCCAGTTGGGCGCTGGACACGGCGCCGTTGTCTTCGTCGTTGTCGCTTGGCACGGGGGTGCCGAAGTACTCCGCGGCGAGTTCGTAGAGCCAACGGAGTCGTCCCACGGATTGCTTCTCCAGGGACAGTGCGATTGTTCCGCCTGGGACCAGGACTCGATGGGCTTCGGCCAAGGCTACGTCCGGATCCGGCAGGACCTGGATGACGAAACCGGCCGCGACCACGTCAAAACTGGCGTCGGGGAAGGCCAGCGCGCCGGCGTCCATCTGACGGGCCTCGATGTCCGGGAAGTCGCAGGCGAGGCGTTCGACCATGCCTTGGGAGGCGTCGACTGCTGTGACTGTGCAGCCGAGTGAGAGGGCTGCGCGGGCGACGGCGCCGCGTCCTGCGCCGACGTCCAGGAGGCGGGCGCCTGAAGGCGGGGAGGCGTGCTCGACGAGCAGTTTTCCGACTTCGGCCACGTACGGGAAGATCTCCTCATAACGGTCGGCCAGCTCGTCGTACTTACGTCTGCCCTGCTCAGTGCTGGTCACGCTACTCCCTTCGGCCCAATGGGAGGCGAGCGTAGGCAGGTGCCTCACCTCTGGGATACCGCCGTCGGTGGAGCCCGCGAAAAAAGTTTCCGCGGTCATGTCGATCCGGCTGTCGGCCGTTCGACGACTAGGTGTCAGGCAAGCGAGAGACCCTAGAGAGGACAGTCCGATGACCACCCAGACCCTGCGCCCCGAGACCGTTGCCTCCACCACCTCCGCCACCAAGTCCAAGAGCGACAAGCTGACCGGGATCACGCTGTCGGCCTTCCGCGTTGTCGTCGCCTTCCTGTTCCTGTGCCACGGGTTGCAGGGGTTCGGCGCCTTCGGCGGTATCGACGGCGCCGGTACCGCGGTCTCGTTCGGCACGCTGGGCTGGTGGGCAAGCACGATCGAGGTCGTCACCTCCGTTCTGGTGCTGAGCGGTGTGTTCACGCGGGTCGCGGCGCTGCTTGCGTCCGGCACCATGGCGTACGCCTACTTCTCGGTGCACCAGGCCCTCGCCCTGCTTCCGCTGCAGAACATGGGTGAGCCGGCCGCGCTGTACAGCTGGATCTTCCTGCTGATCGCCGTGCTGGGCCCGGGTTCACTGACCGTGGCCGGCGTGGTGCGCCGCCGCCGCTGACATACGAATTAACCGAAAACGCCAAGGACCCCTTGCGGCGCAGGGGGTCCTTTTCGATGAATCATTTCCGGCCACCATTAGATGCATTTAATCCTTTTGGGTGAAGCTTGAACCAACGCGGTCCTGCGAGCTACCGTCATCCATTGATCGGTCCACGCGGCTCAACATGGAGGCGGCTGATGATGGCCCGCGATGACCAACTTGTGCACGATTTGAAGACGCTTCGCAAAGGACGCGGAATACTGGCGAGCGCGATCGGTTCACGGGTCGGCCCGGCACTGCGCCGGGCCAGCGGGACCAATGGGCTGGAGCACGCCGCGGACCTCCGGCGCAAACTGTCGGACCGGTTATGGCGCTGGTCGACGGAGTTACCGGAGGACCTGCGACTCGCCGTGCTGGCGGCGTTCGCGCTGGACCAGCCCGATCAGCTGCCGCTGTACAAGGACCGCGTCCGGCTGGTCGCCGAGCGGCTCAACCGCGACGAACGCACCGCGCGACGCCGGATCGACGAGGGCATCGAGCGGCTGGCCGAGGTGGCCATCGCCAACTCCGTGCCTGCCGGGTTCACCGAGCCCGCGACCAGCTGGCACACCGAGGAACTGCGGGTCACGCTGGCGCTGGACCAGCCCACGCCGGAGGCGTTCGAGTTCCGCCGGATCGTGGCCGACCACGACCGGATCGAGCACGTCGACCTCGCGCTCGCCCTGACCGCGAACGGCCTGGCACGCGGCGAGGACCTGGAGATCGACGTCTTCCACGGTGGCCGCGTGGCTGGCCGTGCCACGGAGCCGGCCGACCGGTCCGGGTACCGGCTCGCGCTGCCGAAAGCGTTGCGGCGCCACGAATCGCACCAGATCGGGCTGCGTTTCCGGGTCCGCCGGGACTGGCTGCTGGCGCCGCACTACGTCTGCGTGCCCAAGCACCGGTGCAGCGAGTTCGACCTGCGGGTCCGGTTCGACCTCGACCACCTGCCGTCGCGGATCTGGCGGCTGGTCAACGCCTTCCAGCGGGATGTGGAGGACCCCGAGCCGCGCGGCGAGGCGCTCCCGCTGGACCGCTCCGGCGAGATCCACACCCTGTTCCGCGAGCTCACGCCCGGCCTTGCCTACGGGATCCGGTGGCATCCCGGGAAAGGAACCGGCGCAGCTTGACCGATGCGGCCCGGCGCAGGCGATCGACCTGCGCCGGGTCGATGCCCAGCCGCCGCGCCACCTCGGCCGGGCCTTCGTCCCGGCGCCAGGCGCGGTAGGCCGCCCGCTCGTCGGACGTCAGGCCGATCAGACGCCCCAGCTTGGCCATGGCACGGGACTTCAGCTGCCGCGCGCCCGCGTAGCTCTTGTCCACGATTTTGGCCAGTTCCCGCAGGTCAAGGTCTGGATCCCGGGCCAGCTCCACGACCGCGCGCACCTGATCGGGGCTCAGCGTCGCGGCCAGCAGCGTGGTCAGCCACTGCTCCCAGCCGACCGACTCCTGGGGTGTGCTCGTGGCCCGCTCCGGCAGTTCGCTCATCAAGACCGGCTGCCGGTTGCGTTCCTTGATCATGTCGAGCGCCGCGTAGTTCACGCAGCGGTCCAGCCAGCCGCGCAGGCCTTCGTGGTCCGGCTCGACGTTTCCCTGACGCAGCAAGCGTTCGCTCGCCGCTTGGTACAGATCGTCGCGGTCCAGCGTGTAGCGGTGCGCGTAACCGTCGACGGTCGCGCGGAACCGCAGGTCAGGCTCGGCGATGATCCGCTGGAGAACCCGGTGTCCCGGGCGTTGGGTTGGCATGACTTCTTGCCCGCTCGCGCAGTTCTACTTCCCTCTTGAGCAGAGAGGATGCCCCACGAACGGGCCGAAGAGCAGACCCATGAAGGGACATTTTCGCGCGGACTGGCCATTTAGTGGACACCCTGGCTTGTGCGTCAGATGCCACAGACGGATGCACCGGGGCCTGCGAGTGTCGTCGCGAACACCTCACCCCACCGGCTGAAGGACCCGTCCAGCCATGAACTTCGAGAGAGATCATTTCTCCGGCGGACTGCTCGCCCTGCAGGAAAGACAGTACCCCCAAGCGGTTGAGGAGTTCGAGCACGCGCTCAACGATGAGCCCGGCCCGGCGCGGTTCTACGCCGCGCTGGCCCTGCTCGGCGGTCGCAACCCCGGTGAGAAGAACCCGGACGACATCGAGCGGATCGAGGAATACCTCGATCAGGTACACCTGTACACGAACGTGACCGCGCAGTACCAGGCGAACGTCCTGCGTGCGATCGTGCACGAGGACTACTACGACCGGTACAACATGCACGCGGGCCAACTGGACCCGGAAATGCTGCGGGCCAGCATCGAAGGCCTCAGCGCCCCCGAACTCGAGCCACTGGTCAAGCACATCGGCCCAGCCCCGCACAGCCGGACGTGGACGGCGGTACAGCAGGTCGCGGTCCATTTCGGCCTGCTCACCCGCCGCCCGGAACGCACCCGCGGGACCACCCGGTTCCCCGACCCGGCCCGGCCCGCGGCGGTGGCCAGGTACTTCGTGCCCACGCCGCCACGCCGCGACAGTTCCCGGTTCGCGATGGCGTTCGCCGGCGCGGCGGCACTGGTCCTGCTGGGGATCATGGTGCAGAGCTTCGGCACGCTCGTGCTGGTCGCGGGTGCGTTGCTGCTGGCCAAATGGGGGTACGACGACCTGCAGCACTACAAGACGTACCTGCGCCGGTACGCCCAGGCCGAGCCGAAACCCACCGAGGCGCAGATGGATCACTGGCTGGCCGAGGACATCAGGGAGATCACCCGGGTGGCCGGCGAGAAGGTCATGCTCAACACCGAACTCAAGATCCACGGCGGGGACCTGGTCTACCCGCCGCAGGTGGTGGCCGGCTACGACGTGGACGAATCCGTGGTCCGGCTTGGCGACGACAACACGTGGCACACCGACACACACGACCTGATGGTCATGTTCCTGACCGACACCCTGATCAGTATCTACCGCTGCGACCTCGATTTCCGGACCGGCTGCACGACATTGGAGCAAATCGACGAATATCACTATCGGGACATCGTCGCGGTGT
Source organism: Kibdelosporangium banguiense (assembly GCF_017876405.1). Taxonomy (GTDB): domain Bacteria; phylum Actinomycetota; class Actinomycetes; order Mycobacteriales; family Pseudonocardiaceae; genus Kibdelosporangium; species Kibdelosporangium banguiense. The sequence continues at coordinate 697,302 of NZ_JAGINW010000001.1, forward strand.
CCGAATCCGCGGTCACCGCACCCGGCCGATTAATCGCGCAAATGTTCACATTATCCATTTCCGACGGCTCGAAGGTATCGGTCGCGATCAGAATCGACTCGACGGAGGATTCCGGCGCGCGAACCGCGTGGGCAGGAAACGAGGAGGCGTTGCGCATAGTCAAAAAGATGGTCCGCGCCCGGCACACTGTCTGAAGTTAGGAGAAGCCCATGCACGTACCGGCCGCGGCCGCGCAAGGGGACCCGGGTCACCCGGACGGCACGGCCCAGGCCGGGAGACCTCACTGTGAATCGTGAACGCCGGCCCCTCGTGAGCACCCGAATCTCACGAGGGGTCGCCCTCCGCGAACCGGTTGAGCACGTCCAGGCGCAGTACCTCGAAGTTGCCCCGGTTGGTCCGGATCGCCCCGGCCTCGCGGAACGTCTTCAACGCCTTGGCCACAGCCTCCCGCGACGCCCCGGCGGCCTCGGCGAGCTCGGACTGGCGCAGTTTCACCCGGACACCACCGCGAATCGGCTCGCCGTACGCGCGGGCGTAGTCGATCAAGAGTCTGGCCGTGCGGCTGGAGACGTCGTACGCGCCGTGCTCAAGCCGGCGCCGCGTGGACTCCCTCAGCCTGCCCACCACCATCTTGAGCAACTCCACTGTGACGCTCGACGTGCCGAGCATGAACCGGTGGAACTCCGGGCCGGTCAACGACACCGCCTGGACGTCGGTCAGCGCCGTGACCGTGGCCGACCGCTCACCACCGTCGATCGCCGAGAACTCACCAAGCAGATCACCCGGACCACGGATCGCCATCAGCACCTGCCGCCCGCTCGGCGCGGCCAGGCTGACTTTCACCTGGCCGCTGGTCAGCAGCACCACGTGGTCGGACACCTCGGACTCGCGGATCAGCACATCACCCTGTGACCAGCCCCGCGGGGTCCCCGCGGCGATCAGTTTGCGCCGTCCTTCCTCACTCAGCCGCCAGCTCATCACCCACTCCTCGACAAGTCAGTCGATAGAAGTACTGCCGCGGAACATCGTTTTGTGACTCAGAGCCAGTAGTTGTCGTGCTTGAGGAAGAAGTCGATCTGGTCCTGCTCGGACATGCCGCCCAGATCGGGAATGCCCTCGAAGTACCCTTCCCTTGGCGCGCCGGGTGAGAAGTGCAGCAGCATCGAGGCCGGCGCACCGGACTCGTTGCGGAACCCATGGATCCCGCCGGCCGGCACGTGCACGAAGTCGCCCGGCGTGGTGTCGATCCACTCGGTGCCGTTGTAGATCTTGATCGTGCCGGTCAGCACGTAGAACGACTCGGTGATCGTCTTGTGGAAGTGCGCGGGCGGGCCACTTGGCTCAGGCCCCATCTCCCAGCGGTACAAGCCGAACAGGCCGCCAGTGGACTCGCCGGTGGCCAGGTAGTGGACCGTGTTGCCGTTGGCGTAGGTCCAGTCCGGCTTGGCGTCGGCCGGGCGATACCGGGCGCTCTTCTCACCTTCGGTGCCGTGGTAGATCGGCTCTGGGTAAGACATGTGGTGGTTCCTTTCCCCAGGTTCGTCGCCGAAACCCTACCCCCGCCAGGGACAATCACGCTTCGTGACGCATACCCGGTTCGGGTGATTTCCGACCGAATGACATGAGCGACCGTGAGCGCCAAGTACGGTGGTGTCATGGCATCCGAAGAGACATACGAAGCACGGCTGACCCACGTCGAACAAGAGGTTCGGCTGGCGAGGTCCGATGCAGCTGCGGCGCGCGTGCTCGCACAGCGCTGCGACAGGGATGTCGAATCGTTCGGTGACAAGCTAGCGGTCCAGAAGACACTGATAGAGGCAGTCCGCGAAACCCAGGTAACGCACGGCCAGACGCTGACAGAGCACGGGCATCAGCTCAAGTCTCTGACGGCCGAGGTGCGAGAAGGGTTCGCCAGGCAAGCCGTGGGTCAGGCTCAGATAACCGCGTTGCTCGACCGGATCATCGACAACAAGTACTGACACCGACAGTCGACACTCACCAGGCGCAACCACGTTCCGTGACACACACCGGTTCGGGTGATTCCCGATCAAACAGTGTGAGCGGCTGTGAGCGCCCGGTAGAGTGACGGCATGGCATCCACGACCGTGGACACCCGCCACGGCGCCGTTCGCGGCGCCGTGGCGGGCGGTGTGATCGCTTTCAAGGGCATCCCGTATGCCGCACCACCTGTTGGGCCGAACCGTTTCCTTCCTCCTCAGCCTGTCGTGCCATGGACAGGTGTCCGCGATGCCACGCGATTCGGCCCGACAGCACCAAAAGCTCCGTATGCCCCGCCGCTTGACGCCCTGATCCACGAGGTCGACGTTCCCGGCGAGGACTATCTCAACCTCAATGTCTGGACGCCGGACCTCAGTGGGCGGCTGCCCGTCATGGTGTGGATCCATGGCGGGGCCTTCGTCAACGGGTCGGGGTCCGCGTACGACGGTTCGGCGTTCGCGCGGGACGGCGTGGTGTGCGTGACGTTGAACTATCGCCTTGGCACAGATGGGTTTCTGTACTTCGAGGACACTGCGAACCGGGGCCTGCTGGACCAGGTCGCGGCGCTGCAGTGGGTTCAGGACAACATCGAGGCGTTCGGCGGCGATCCGGGTCAGATCACGGTCTTCGGTGAGTCGGCCGGCGGGATGAGCATCGGCATGCTGCTGGGGATGCCCAAGGCGACAGGGCTTTTCCACCGGGCCATCCTGCAGAGTGGTGGGTCGCAGCACGCGGTCGGGCCCGCCACCGCCGAGAAGCTCAAGCTGGCGCTCGCCGGCAAACTCGGTGTGGCACCGACAAAGGAAGGGTTCTCAGCCGTCCCGACCGAGCAACTTGTTGTCGCGCAACAGCAACTCCGGGGCGCTGTTGCCATGCAGCCGGATCCCGGCCTGTGGGGTGAGGCCGCGCTGACGATGTTGCCGTTCGCGCCGGTGATCGACGGTGACACGATTCCGGGCCCACCGAACGAGCACTTGGCCGAGGGTGTGGACATCCTGGTCGGCTCGAACTCTGACGAGTTCCGGCTCTACGTCGTGCCCAACGGCGCGTTCGACTACATCGGCGAGGAACGGCTGAACGCCGCGTTCCGCCAGTTCGGGCTGGATCCCGTCGAGGGCAGAGCCGTGTATCAGGCCAGCCGGCCCGGTGCGGCGGCCAACGAGTTGTTCTGCGCGGTGTTCACCGACTGGCACTTCCGGATTCCGGCGATCCGCATCGCTGAGCGGGCGCGGACCGCGTACATGTACGAGTTCGCTTGGCAGGCGCCGACTTTCGACGGCAAGCTCGGTGCTTGTCACGCTGCCGACATCCCGTTCGTGTTCGACAATCTGGACGACAACCTGTTCGAGAACCTGCTCGGCCCGCACCTGCCGCAGCACTTGGCCGACACCATGCACAGTGCGTGGGTTTCCTTTGCCACCCACGGAAACCCCGGTTGGTTCCCCTACGAGACGGGCAATCGCAGCACAATGCGGTTCGACATCGAGTCCGAGGTGGTCGTGCACCCTCAGGCCGAGGAGCTCGCGCTCTGGGAAGGGGTCCGCTAGCAGGACCGGAACCCCATCGGGCCGGGCGGTGTAGATACATCGCCAGGTCTTTCTACCTTTGGGGATTGCCATGCGCCGGTTAGTGCTGTTCGTCGCCGCTCTGTTCCTGCTACTCGCAACGCCCGCGTCGGCCGGCGGCCCGACCAGTGTGCTGATCACGTCGCCGACCGAACAGCGCGCTGCCGCTCTGTACATGTACCAGTCCAGTTACAGCGAGTTAGGGTCGGCGATCGGAACGGGCCAGCCCATGGCCGACCCGCAGGCGCCGATGTTGCACGGAACCCCGGGAAGCAGTGCGATCAATGTGACCTGGCTGATCCATGACGTCCAGGTCTGGCGCGTGGACCACATCTTCCTGAGCGCCACCGACGGGCCCTGGATCGAGACATACGAGTCGTATGAGGGCGTGAAGTTCGATCAGCGGGGCGTCGTGCATCGTCCGGCGAATGCATCGAAGCTCACCGAGCTGCTCACCGAGATCCTCGGTGCACCCGATCAGAGCAAAGCGCAGCCGGCTCGGACCATTGTCACGTCGTCTGCCCCCGCGGCTGCTCCCCCGCCGGGCATTCAATGGACTTCGCTGGTCATCGGCATAGTCGGCGGCATGGTGCTCGCCGTGTTCGGCCGCGTGGTGGTCGGCGTGCTGCGGCGCAAAACTCCTGTCAACCCGGTTGGGTAGGTCCGCGTGTTAGATGCATGCGGGATGTGGCTGAGCTTTACCGCCAGGAGTGGCACGGGCTGCTGCGGCTGGCCGTGCTGCTCACTGGGGACCGGGGTCAGGCCGAGGACCTGGTGCAGGACGCCTTCGTAGGTCTGCAACGCCGGTTCCACCGGCTCACCGACCCAGTCGGCGCCATCGGCTACCTGCGGGTTTCCGTCGTGAACGGCGCCCGTTCCGCACAACGACGGCGCATTGTGGCGTGGCGGCATCAACGAGCGGCCGAACCCGACGGCCAGCCACCCCTCGACGCCGAGCTGCTACTGGCCGAGGAACACCGGGAAGTGCTCACTGCGGTTCGCCGATTGCCCCGACGTCAACAGGAGGTATTGATCCTCCGCTACTGGGCCAACCTCTCCGAGGCCGAGATCGCCGCAACCCTCGGCGTCTCCCGCGGCACCGTGAAGACCTGCGCATCCCGCGCACTGGCAACACTAGGCGACCGGTTGGGAGTTCGTCATGCTTGAGGATCGTCTCCGGGACGCCTTCACCGCCCTCGCCGATACAGCCGACTCCCCACCTCCCGGCCTACGGCATCCGGCCAGCCGCGCCCCAGCCATCGCAGCCGCAGCCGCAGTCCTGGTCATCGGAGGAGGCGCATGGTTCGCATTCCAACCAGAACCCGTCCAGATCACCCCGGCTCCTGCTCAGACCACCGCGCCAACCACCACGCAGCCACAGCCGCCCGTGCTCCATTTCCAGCTCTACACCCACTGCGGAGTCGACGAAGCCCTGATCGGAAGAACCTTCTACGAAGCGGAAACCCCCATCCCCGGCCCCCCGTCCGACTGGGGCAACCCCTACCAGGCCGGCACCATGACACTGACCTCACCAACAGAGGCCGTCTTCCAGGACGACCTCGGCCACAAGGTCAAATTCCGAGCCCGCCCAGGCGCCACAGCCTTCAAACGCATCTGCAAGTAACACACGCGCGGTGACCTGCTTGGCCTCCGGCCCCCGGTTTCCAGCTTAGCCGATAGGACCGATAGGGACTGTCGCGATTGGATCTGGTTGTGGATGGGTGGGGCTGCTGTGGACAACAGCTGGGTTTGGGGCGCGGGACAGCGGAACTTGTCGGTGCTCCCCGGTAGGCTGGGAATCGGGGGGCCGGAGGCTGCGCTGGGTGGGCGCTTGGGCTTGGCGTGCGCGTCAGATTGCTTTGAGGCCTTCGGTTTCCGATATCAGTCTGTGTTCGGTTTTGCAGGCGGGGCAGCGGAGGTCTGGGTCCAGGCGGGTGGCGCAGCGGCAGACCCAGCCTTTTTGGGTGGCTGGGTTTCCGGCTGTGAAGGCGTGGGCGGGGACGTCGCGGGTTACGACTGAGCCTGCGCCTATGAATGCGTCGTGGCCGATGGTTGTGCCGCAGACGACTACGGTGCCTGCGCCGAGGGTGGCGCCGGAGCGGACGACGGTTGGGAGGAGGGCGTCACCGCTGAGTTTTTGGTGGGCGCGGGGGCGCATGTCGTTGGTGAAGACCACGTTTGGGCCGAGGAAGACGTCGTCCTCGCAGGTCACCCCGTTGAAGAGCAGCACGTTGTTCTTCACGGTCACGTTGTTGCCCAGGACTACTTCGCTTTCGACGAAGGCTCCGTCGCAGATGTTGCAGTCGCGGCCGATGCGGGCGCCCTTCAGCACGTGGGCGAAGGCCCAGACCCGGGTCCCGGAGCCGACGTCCGTACTCTCGCAGAGGCCTTGGGGGTGCACGAATGTCATGCCAGAGCTCCGATCAGGGCCTCGACGACACGGTCTTGCTGGGCGCGGGTGATGCCGGGGAAGATCGGCAGGCTCAGGATCTCGCCGGCCACCAGCTCAGCGTTGGGGAAGGACCCGTCTGTCGCGAACGGCGCGGTCTTGTGGATCGGGGTCGGGTAGTGGATGGCCGCGCCGACACCGTTGGCGCGCATTGTGTCGTGGACGTGGTCACGGTTGGGCACGCGGACCACGTACAGGTGCCAGACGTGCGTGTTGCCGGGGAGCACCTGCGGGACTTTGACTCCGGCGATTCCTCGGAGCAATGAGGTGTAATACTCCGCAGCCTCGGAGCGTTCGGTGTTCCATGCCTCAAGGCGCCTCAGTTTTGCTTGCAGGACAACGGCTTGCAATGTGTCCAGGCGGCTGTTGAAGCCCAGGGTGCTGTGGACGTACTTGGCCGCCGAGCCGTGCTGGGACAGCAGACGCACTCGGTCGGCGAGGTCGGATGAGTTTGTGGTCACCGCGCCTGCGTCGCCGTATGCACCGAGGTTCTTGCCTGGATAAAAACTGGTGCCGGCGAGGTGGCCGAGCGAGCCGGAAACCGCACCGTTTCGGGTCGCGCCCTGAGATTGGGCGGCGTCCTCGACGATGAACACGTCCTGGTCGAGGAGGTCCTCGACGGGGGCGATCTGGCCGTAGAGGTGGACCGGCAGGATGGCTTTGGTGCGTGGGGTGAGTGCGGCCAGCGCTGCCTTGGTGTCGATCAGGAAGCTGTCCGCATCACAGTCCACAAAGACCGGTGTGGCTCCGGCCCTGGCGACGGCTTCGGCAGTGGCGATGAACGAGTTCGCGGGCAGAATGCACTCGTCGCCTGGACCGATCTCCAGGGCACGCAATGCGAGTTCCAATGCGTCCGTACCGTTTGCGACGCCGACGCAATGCGCCACGCCACTGAAGGTCGCGTAGGCCTGCTCGAACTCGGCGACCTGAGGGCCGCCGACAAAGGCGGTCCTGGCGAACACCTCTTCCCAGCCCACCGCGACTTCGGCCGCCACCTGGGCGTGCTGGATGGACAGGTCGACTGGCGGAATCATCGCGTCCCCTCGGAAAGTCGCCGGGCCGGGACACCGGCCCAAATCTGGTGTGCGGGTACGTCCTGCAGCACGACCGAGCCCATGCCGACGAGCGCGCCCTCGCCGATGGACAGTCCCTCGCGTACCAGGGCTCCACTGCCCAGATACGCGGTCTCCCCCACCGAGACCGCACCGGCGAGCGCGACGCGCGCGGCGAAGGTCACGTAGGAGGAAATCCGGTCGTCGTGGGTGATCGTCACGTGCGGCATGATCACCACGTGCGAGCCAATCTCCTGCGGCGCGGTCACGACCACAAAGGCGAGCAAGATGCAGCCTTCGCCGATGGTGGTTCCGGCGGCGATGCTCGCAGTCGGGTGCACGACCGTCGCGTACCGCGAGGCCGGCAGGCCAAGGCGGGCAACGATCTTCTTGCGGCTGGCCTGGTTGGCGGTGCTCGCTGTGCAGATCACGACCTGGGCATCCGGATGGTCGAAGATCACGTCCAGCGGGCCGAGCACCGGCACACCGTCGATCTCGGTGCCGTGCAGGGCCGGATTGTCGTCGACGAACCCCAGGATCTTCCAGTCCTGCCGGGCGGCGGCCAGGGTCTCCCTGGCCAGACCGCCCGCGCCGACGAGGATCAGTGAGTTCATCGCAGGATCTCGGCCAGTGTTGTGACCACTGTGTCCTGTTCTGCCTCGGTCATCTGGTGATAAAGCGGCAAAATCAGGGAACGGCTGGTCAGGTACGAGGTCACGGGAAGGTCCGCTGGCGTGCTGTATGCACGCTCCAAATGGGACGCCATGATCCCGCGCCGGGCTGAGATTCCCCGTGCCAGCAGGCCTTCCAGCACATCGACCACGGTCCCCTGGTACGCGTCCGGCAGGACCACCCAGAACGACTGGTAGTTCGTGGTGCCGTACTCGGGGTCCGATACCCAGCGCAAACCGTCGATCTCAGCGAGCAATTTGTGATACCGCTCGGCGAACTCACGCCGCCTGGCGATCACTTCAGCCAGTTTGGCCAGCTGGACCAGCCCGATCGCGGCCTGGATGTCGGTCATCCGGAAGTTGAAGCCGACTTCTTCGTACTGCTCCAGCTTCACGCCGGACGACGCGTGCCGGTCGGCCGCGGACATGCTCATCCCGTGCTCACGCAACCGTCGCAGCCGGACTGCCCACTCGGGATTGGACGTGGTGAGCATCCCGCCCTCACCAGTCGTCAGCAGCTTGCGTGGGTGAAACGACCACGCAGCAAGCGAAGCGCCCGCACTTACCGGCTGACCACGATAGGTCGAGCCGGCCGCGCAAGCCGAGTCGTGCACCAAAGCGATCTGCTTTGCCGCGCACAATGCTTCCAATACCTCGACATCAAAAGGCACGCCGCCCTGATGCACTCCGATCACTGCGGCTGTGCGCGGCGAGAGCACTGCGGAGATTGTCTCCGGGGTCAGGTTGCCGGTGTACGGATCAACGTCGGCGAATACCGGGATTGCACCGACGTACTTCGCTGCGTTCGCCGTCGCAATGAACGAGAACGACGGGACGACGACCTCATCGCCAGGACCGATGCCCAGGAGGTGCAATGCGAGGTGCAATCCGGTCGTACAGGACGAGATTGCCACGCCTTGCTCTGAGCCGGCGAAGGCGGCAAAGGCCTTCTCGAACTCGGCGACCCGAGGACCTTGAGCGACCCAACCGGACCGGACCGCCTCGGCAGCGGCCTCGGCTTCCTGCTCACCCAGCCAAGGGCGGATGACTGGGATCATCTCTGCGCCCGCCACCAGGAAACCAGTGAGGCCAGGCCGTCCTCGAGGGTGATCGACGGCGTCCAGCCCAGATCCCGTTCGGCCGCGCCGATGTCCGCCAGCCGCCGGGTCACGCTGTTGACCGAACGCGCCGGGCCGAACTCCAGCTCAGCTGTCGAGCCCATCACCTTCTGCAAGGCCTCCGCCAACTCCAGCAACGACGTTTCCGTTGCGGTGGCAATGTTGTAGACCTGGTCGGTGACATCTGCCCGCGCTGCCAGGACATTGGCCCGCGCGATGTCCTCGACGTGCACGAAGTCCATGGTCTGCAGGCCGTCGCCGAGCACCAGGGGCGGTTCGCCCGCCTCGATGCGCTCCATCCAGCGGATCAGCACCTCGGTGTATTTGCCGTGCGCGTCCATCCGGGGCCCGTACACATTGAAGTACCGCAGGGCAATGTAATCCAGATCGTGCATTGCCTTGAAGCTGCGCAACATGCCTTCGTTGAACGCCTTCGCGGCGCCGTAGAAGGTGTCGTTGTGGTACGGGTGGTGCGATTCCGTGGTGGGGAAGGAATCCGCCAGGCCGTAGATCGACGCCGACGAGGACGCCACGACCTTCGCCACGCCCGCCTCGACGGCCGCTTCGATCACGTTGAAAGTGCCGTCCACCAGCACTTCCAGTGCCGTGCGCGGCTCGGCGGCGCACTGGGTGATCCGCAGTGCGGCCAGGTGGAAAACGACGTCCTTGCCCGCAGTGAGCTTGTGCATCAGCTCCGCGTCCCGGATGTCGCCCTCGACAAGTTCGATCTTCTCCGGCGCCCGCTCGAACGCGGTACCCAAGTTGGCCAGCGTGCCACGGCTGAGGTCGTCGACCACGACGACCTGGCTCGCGCCCGCGTCCAGCACCTGGTCGACCACGTGCGAGCCGATCGTGCCCGCACCACCGGTCACCAGGATCCTGGTGTCGGTCAACTCCATCAGAGGTGTCCTCCGTTCACAGGCACGAACGTACCGCCGGCGGCGATGCTGGCCGACGCGGCTTCGAGCTGGGCGAGCACGCGCAGGCCCGACCGCCCGTCGGTGAGCGGTGCACGCCCTTCAATGATCGCCGCGGCGAACTCCGCCATTACCGCCCGCAGGGCCTCACCTGTCGGCAGGGCCGGCGCGACCATGTCGCCGATGCGGTAGGAAACCCGCTTGGCCTCGGGATTCTCCGACCAGTCCACGCCCCGGTCGTACACCGCGAGCGGCTGCGTCGGGTCGAGGTCGTTCCACACTGCGGTACGCCGGGAGCCGCCGATGATCGTGGTCCGGATCTTGGTCGGTGACAGCCAGTTCACGTGCGCGTGCGCAATGGCGTCGTTCGACAGCTTGATTGAGAGGTACGCCACGCACGCGCGGCCCGCGTTGATCGGGTCCGAGCCGTGTGCGGCCACCGCGACCGGCGTGACGCCGGGCGGCAGTATCGAGTCCAGGATGGACAGATCGTGCGGCGCGAGGTCCCACAATACGTCGATGTCGGGTTGCACCAGGCCCAGGTTGATGCGCACCGAGTCGACATACTGGAGATCACCGAGCTCGCCGTCGTGCACCAGTTTGCGTAACCGCTGCACTACCGGCGTATAGCAGAACGTGTGGTCCAGCATGAGGACCAGGCCACGCTCCTCAGCCGCGTTGACCAGCTTGAGACCGTCTTCGTACGAGGACGCCAACGGCTTTTCGACCAGCACGTGCTTGCCCGCTTCGATGGCCGCGAGGGCCACTTCGAGATGCGTGCCGGCCGGCGTGGCCACGGCAACCGCCTCGATCTGCGGGTCTGCCAGCGTTTCGGCGAGCGAATCGGTGGCTTTCACTGTGCTGTAACGGCCCAGGACCTCCTGCGCGCGGGCGACGTTGAGATCGCACAGCGCCCTGAGGTGAAACTGCGGGGTCGCCTGGATGTTGCGCACCAGATTCGGGCCCCAGTAACCCGCTCCGATGACGGCCACACCAACCATCGAGATCCTCTCCAGGTTCTCTCCCGCACCTGTGGGGAGCTACCCTGCAATCGCCTCGACACCCCTGTGGCATTACACGTTCCGTCACGACATCACCCTGTTCATCTCCCACTCACCGAGCGGTCACCAGGGTTGGAGCTTTCCGACCTACTCGCCGTCGGGTGCTTCGAGTTTGTCGCGATCCGCCCATTCCAGCAGGGTTTCCAGGGAATGGGCCTTGTCATCGATGGTGGAATGCAGATCCCCCAGCCGGGCGAACCGGTCGGGCACAGTCTCGATGGTGAAGTCGCTCGGCTCCACCGAATCGATCTCGTCCCATGTGATCGGGGTCGACACAGTGCCCTCGGGATTGCCACGAACGGAGTAGGCACTGGCGATTGTGTGATCGCGCGCGTTCTGGTTGTAGTCGACGAACAACATCGCCGGGTCGCGGTCCTTGCGCCACCACGTGGTGGTCACGTCATCAGGGGCACGGCGTTCGACCTCTTTGGCGAAGGCGAGCGCGGCCCGGCGGACGTCCGCGAAGCCCCAGCGCGGCTCAATCCGGACATATACGTGCAAACCCTTGCCGCCGGACGTTTTCGGATAACCGGCCACGCCCAGCTCGTCCAGCACCTCGCGCACCACATGCGCGACGTCGCGCACCCGGGAGAACGGGCAGTCGGGCATCGGGTCGAGATCGATCCGCCATTCGTCGGGCTTCTCGGTGTCCGCACGGCGCGAATTCCACGGATGGAACTCCACTGTGGACATCTGGACCGCCCAGATGACACTCGCCAGCTCGGTCACGCACAGTTCGTCGGCGGTCCTGTTGTAACGCGGGAACTTGATCCGCACAGTTTCCAGCCAGGGCGGGGCGCCGTTCGGAACGCGTTTCTGGTGCACTTTCTCACCGGCCACACCGGACGGAAAACGGTGCATCATGCATGGCCGCTCGAACAGCGCGCGGACAATGCCGTCGCCGACCGACAGGTAGTAGTTGACCAGGTCGAGTTTTCTCTCGCCGCGGGCAGGGAAATACACCCGGTCCGGGTTGGAGATCCGGACCGTCCGGTGGCCCACCTCTAGTTCGATCGCGGACGCCATGGCAGAGAACCTAGCCGGAAATGAGCGCTTTCGCTGCCGCCTTCGCAGGCCAGGCCACGTCCGGGTCCTTCATCACGGCCGCGACCGTGATGGCGCCGTCGATCAGCACGAGGATCTGGTCCGCCAACTGGTCGCTGTCCACCAGCCCACGGATGTAGATCTTGAGCTCGCGCTTGTGGTGGCGGGCGATCTCGGTCACGGCCGGGGAGGTCGCACCGAGCTCACCGAAGGAATTGATGAACGCGCACCCGCGGAATCCGGGCTCGGAGAACCAGGCGTGCAACCAGTCGAACACTGCGAGCACCGGCGGGGCGTCCGCTCTCGCGACATAGCCGGCGAGATTGTCGCGCCAACGCTTGTCGCGGCGCTCCAGATATCCGGCGACCAGGGCTTCCTTGGAGGCAAACAGCTGGTAGAGGCGTTTGAGGGAGACGCCGGACGCGGCGCGGATCTCGTCCATGCCGACCGCCTGGATGCCGCGGTCGTAGAACAACGACTCCGCCGCGTCCAGTACCTGCTCGTTCATCACCACTCCTAGCGCCCGAGAACGCTCGTTCTCTAGCATACTGGAGAACGAGCGTTCTCCCGGAAAGGAGCCGAGGCGTGACGGCACGACCACCGTTCCCACCGTTCGACGAGCAATCGGCGCGTACCAAGGTGCAATCCGCCGAAGATGCCTGGAACACACGCGACCCGGACCGCGTGTCGCTCGCGTACACCGAGGATTCGATCTGGCGCAATCGCGACCGGTTCGTCACCGGCCGCGACGAGATCGTCAAGTTCCTGACCCAGAAGTGGGAGCGCGAGCTGGACTACGCGCTGCGCAAGGAACTTTGGGCGTACCAGGGAAACCGGATCGCAGTGCGGTTCCAGTACGAGTCCCACGACGCCGACGGCCAGTGGTATCGCTCATACGGCAACGAACTCTGGGAGTTCACCGAGGAAGGCCTGATGCGCCGGCGTGAGGCCAGCATCAACGACCTGAGGATCACCGAGTCGGAGCGCCGCATCTTCGGGCCCCGGCCGCAAGAGGAGCACGGCGTGCCGTTCCCCTTGCAGTGACAACCCCGGTTCGCCCCCAATGCCACATTGGGGGCATCGGACGTCCCCAATGTGGCATTGGGGGCAAAAGGGAAGGGCCCCTCGTGAGCAGCCAGCAATCACGAGGGGCCCTGGCTCTTTCTCCTAGCGGCGGATCAGCGCGCGACCGGCTCCCTGCACTGACAGGGACTTCGCGGCGGTCGTGGCCGTGGGAGTCGGCTGCGGCACCGGGTCACACCGCAGGTCGGATCGGCGGCCTGGCTTGCGGGCCGGCAGCTTGCCCGAGGTCAGGTAGTCGGCGATCGCGTCGTCCGTGCAGGCCACGCCGTTGAGCGAGCCGGCGTGCGTGGTGCCGCCGACGCCCTCGATCAGGGCCGAGTGCGGGTAGCGGCTACGAACCTCCAGGCCGCCCTCGAAAGGCGTTGCGGCGTCAAGGGTTTCGCCGATCAGCAGCAGGCTGCCGACCTTGCTTCCGTCGATCTTGACCGGCTTGGCCGCCTTGGCGCCCCAGTTCAGACAGGGCGCGTTGAACCAGGCGTTGGCCCACGTCTCGAACGGCGCCCGGTAGTGCGTGAACCAGTTGTCGATCTGCCACTTCGTCCAATTGGTCGGCCATTGCACGTCGGTGCACTGAGTCGCCAGGTAGATCGCGTAGCCGTTGTCCGCGCCCGGGCCCACCGGGTTGCCGTCCTGATAGAGCTTCTTGATCTGGCTGATGTCCCCATTGTGGATGTACGTGGCGAACGCCTTGGCGATGTTGTCCCAGCCGAAGACGTAGTAGCCGGCCTGCAGGAACGCGTCGGTCAGCTCGTCCGGGCCGACGCCGTCGGCCGGGGTCTTACGCAACTGGGCCTGCTTGGCGTAGAACAGCTTCTCGATGTCGTCGCCGCTGGTGCCCAGGTGGTAGCTGGCGTCGTTCTTGGCGAGCCAGTCGAAGTAGACCTTGATGTTGCGGTCGAACGCGACGTCCTGGTCGAGGTTGGCGTCGTACCAGACGCGACGCGGGTCGACCGTGCCGTCGAAGATCATCCGGCGGACCCGGTTGGGGAACAGCGAGCTGTAGACCTGGCCGAGGTACGTACCGTACGAGAAGCCGTAGTAGTTGATCTGGTCCCGGCCGAGCGCCTTACGGATGCTCTCCATGTCATTGGCGTTGTCGGTGGTCTTCAGGTGCTGGATCAGCTGGGGGTTGGCCTTGGTGCACGCGTCGGCGTAGCCCTTGGCACGCGCGAGCCAGGTCTTCTCCAGCTCACGGGTTTCCGGCACGTAGTACGGCCGGTTCAGGCTGGTGTAGTTGCCGTCGCAGGTGAGCGCGGGAACGCTCGACCCGACACCGCGCGGGTCGAAGCCGATCCAGTCGTACGCCTCGCCGGCCTGGTCGGGGACGAACTCGCCCAGCCGTGACAACGTCAGGCCGGAGCCACCCGGACCGCCCGGGTTGACCAGCATGACGCCCTGGAACTTGTCGTCGCTGACCTTGTGCTTGATCCGCGACACGGCGATCTTGATCTTGGTGCCGCCGGGCCGGTCGTAGTCCAGCGGGACCTCGAGCAGACCACATTCGGCGCCCCGGCTCGCCAGTCCGGCGTTGGCGCACTTGCCCCACGGGATCGGCGCGGGGTCAAACCCGTGCTTGTCCGGTGCCGCATTCGCCGGATTCGCGACGCTGGACAGCGCCATACCGGCGGCGACGACCGTCACCACGATTCTCTTCACGTTCGGCTTCCCTCTCGTTCCCCCACTGGCCCTACGGACGAGGGGATTCTGCAACGCGAACACAGAAAAGTGAACCACCGAAAGTACGTGTCCATTTTCTCCGCAGTTCGCGCAGGTAGAGGCCTCGCCAACATCCGGACAAACCTCACGTTCACCCGATCAGGGCCGGTAGAAACGCCCAATTGAGGCCGGAATTGATGACATCCCCCAAATCGCATCATCAACCGGCAAAGCGTATAAGCCCGGCATTTTGTTCTGTGACAGTCGATGTTTTCCGGCAGCGGAACCGCAGAGACCTTTCAGCAGGCGAAGGTCGGTTCCGCCGCTTCCAGTCGCGGCACCGCGATGCCCAGCCGTCGCGCCTCGGCCAGGGTGTCCCGGCAGATCTCACGCGGCTCCTCGGCGTCGGGGTCGGAGTGCGCCACAAGACTCACGCGCGCGGGCGCGACATGAGCAGTCAGCCAGGCGAGCACAGGGGCCGTCAGCCAGGTGGGCGCCCGGAACAGCAGCACACCGCCCCGGTGACGTCGCAGGTCAAGGCCGCGTGCCCGCAGGAGCGGCAGCAGTTCGCGGCCGGCCAGCAGCGCCTCGCGCAGGTCGCCCGTTTCCCCGGCCAACTGGGACAGGGAACCCAGCCGCAGGCCCTGCGAGAACAGGCCGGCGTCCGACACGAAATGGACCCACAGCCAGCCGCGGAAGTCAGGCTGCTCCTTGAGCCGGAGCCCGGCCTCGCGAAACGCCTGGCGCACGGCCCGCTCCCGGTCGGTCGGGGGCTGGCCGAGGGTGCCGAAGATGACCGACCGCAGCAGCGCCCCACGCAGCACGCCGTCCGCGTCGAAACCGCCACCGGCCTGGGGAAAGCCCCAGGCGACCTGGTCGACAGGCAGGGCGCCGATCGCGGCCGGCGGCTCGGTCCAGATGTTGCCGAAGACCAGCACCGTGGCCTGGCCGACACGCGGGGCCAGGAAGGCCGTCGCCTCCGCGAGGCGGTGGTGCGGCACGCTGAGCACGATCAGATCGAAGTCGTGGTCGGTCTCCAGCGCCTCGCGGTAGCGCACCGGCCACTTCTCGACGACGCGCTGCCCCCACACCCGGCGCCGCATATCGAACAGGTCGAGGTCCACTGTGTCCCCGTACGTCGCCGCGCGGCCCGGGCGGACGTAGAACTCGATCTCATGCCCGGCCCGTTCCAGGACCCAGCCGTAGATGGTGGCGATCACGCCCCGGCCGAACATCAGGATCTTCACACTGCACCTCGTCGGGGTACGATCGATATCGTTTTGGAGACTATCTCCACTTTCCAAAATATGGAGGTCATCTCCATTTGTCAACAAGGGGGTAGCCCATGACCGCCGACAAGCCGCTGCGGGCCGACGCCCAGCGCAAACGCGAGGCCCTGCTCGCCACGGCCCGGGAGATCTTCGACGCCGGAGACTTCTTCGACCTGCGCTTCGATGACTTCGCCCGCCTGGCCGGGGTGGGCACAGGCACGCTGTACCGCCACTTCCCCACCCGGGAAGCACTGGCCGAGGCGGTCTACCACGGAGAAGTCGCCACGCTGCATGACCACGCCCGCCAGCTCCAGGCCACGCTGCCCGCGGCGGAGGCGTTGGCGACCTTCCTACGCGGCATGGTCGACCACATCGATGCCCACCAGGGCCTCGCCCGGACGCTGGCCACGCTCATGGCCACGCGCTCGGACGCGCTCACCGAAGGCAGCCGGGCGCTGGAGCAGGCCGTCACCGACCTGGTGGCCGCCGCCATACAGGCGGGCGCCGTTCGCGACGACGTGGACGCCGGTGCCGTGATGATGGCACTGCACGGCATCGGCGCGGCCCACGACCGCCCCAACTGGCGTGCCGAGGCCGACGGCGTCATCACCCTCGTGCTCGACGGCCTGCGCTCAGGAAAGCCTTCCTGAGCAGGGAAACTGGACACCTGTCATTCCGGCAGCATCGGCATCTCGATCCCGGGATCCCGGCCGAGCAGCTTCGCCCTGGTGACCAATGCAGACCCGAACTTGTCGCGCACGCTGTCGAGCGTCCGGTCCAGGGCGTTGTGCACGTTGTCGTCGAACGGAAGCACGAGCTGGACGGCATCGGCATCGTCCAGATTGGCCACTGAGATCCCGACCAGGGTCAGCCCTTGCTCTTCGATCAGTGGCATCGCCTTCGTCACCAGCACGCGCAGCGCACTCAGGATCTCCTCGGTGGCGGACGTCGGCTGCGCCAGGGAGTGCGACCGCGACGCCCGCGTGAAATCGCCGAAACGTAGCCGCAGGACGACTGTGCGGCCGACACGGTTGGCCGCACGTAGCCGTCGGCTGACGCGATCGACTAACGCGACGACGGTCGCGTCGATCTCGTCGGGCGTGTTCAGGTAACGGCCTGACGCTCGTTGCGCGCCCATCGAGCGCCGACGACGCCCGACCTGCACGGGCCTGGGGTCGTAGTTGTGCGCGAGCGCGTGCAAGTGACGGCCGAGGGCGCGGCCGAGCATCGAGACCAACATGGACTCGGGCAGATCGGCCACGTCGCCGACCTTCGCGATGCCGTGCTCCCGCAGTTTGGCCGCGGTCACCTTGCCGACGCCCCACAGCCGTTCCACCGCCAGCGGGCGCAGGAAATCCAGCTCCCCGTCGGGTTCCACGATTAGCAGACCGTCTGGTTTGGCCACTCCACTCGCGACTTTGGCCAGGAACTTCGTCCGCGCCACGCCGACCGTGATCGGCAGGCCGACCGTGCGCAGGACCTCCGCGCGCAAACGTTTGGCTATCTCGGCCGGGCTGCCCGCGATCTTGCGCAGCCCGCCGACGTCCAGAAAGGCCTCGTCGATCGACAGGCCCTCGACCAGCGGAGTCGTGTCGCGGAAGACCTCGAAGACGTCCTTGCTGGCCTTCGAGTAGGCCGACATCCGCGGCGGCACGACAATCGCCTCCGGACACAGCCGCAGCGCCCGCGCACCACCCATCGCCGTGACGACTCCACGCCGCTTGGCCTCATAACTGCAGGCCAGCACGACGCCGCCGCCCACGATCACCGGCCTCCCCCGCAGCCGCGGGTCGTCACGCTGCTCGACCGACGCGTAGAAGGCATCCAAGTCGGCGTGCAAGATGGTAGCACCGGTCACGAACATATGTTCGCATACTCAAAGTCATCGCGGCATCGATGAGTTTTCCGGCGTGCCGTCGTTTCACGTGTTAGACCGACCAACACAACACACTCTCCAAGGAGATCACGATGGACTGGAAGCTCGAGGTCGTGGTGGTGCCGGTGACCGACATCGACCGGGCGAAGGCGTTCTACACCGACAACGCCGGCTTCACCCTGGACGTCGACTTCAGCGCGGGCGAGGACTTCCGGATCGTGCAGCTGACCCCGCCGGGGTCCAAGTGCTCGATCACCCTGATGCGCAACGACGAGTACGCCGGGCACATGATGGGCCTGCAGGTGGTCGTCAACGACATCGACGCCGCGCACGCCGAGGCCAAGGGCCGTGGCGTCGAGGTCGGCGAGATCCACTGGTACCAGGACGGCGTGCCCACGCCGGGCCACCATCCGGAGCGCGCGGACTTCGGCACCTTCTTCGCGTTCGACGACCCGGACGGCAACAAGTGGCTGATCCAGGAAGTCGGCAAAGTCCAGTGATCCAGTTCGAACAACACCGGCGTGAGCTGCACGTTCACTGCTACCGGATGCTGGCGTCCTTCGACGAGGCGGAGGACGCCGTGCAGGAGACGTTCCTGCGGGCGTGGCGCAGCCGCGAGACGTTCGACGGCAGCGCGCAGTTCCGGGCCTGGCTGTACAAGATCGCGACCAACACCTGCCTGGACCTGATCCGGCGGCGATCGCGGCAGGTCCAGGTGATGGAGTCGTTCGCCGAGGTGCCCTGGTTGCAGCCGTACCCCGACAAGTTGCTCAACGAGATGGCGCCCGCGCAGGACGAGCCAGACTCGGTGGCGGTGGACCGGGAGACGATCGAGCTGATGTTCATCGCCGCCATGCAGCTGTTGCCGGCCAGGCAACGGGCCGCGTTCATCGCGCGGGACGTGCTGGACTGGTCGGCCAAGGAAACGGCAGCGCTGCTCGAGACCAGCGTCGCGGCGGCCAACAGTGCGTTGCAGCGGGCCCGCGTCACCATGCAGGAGAACCTGTCGCGGGAACGTGGGGAATGGACCGCGGCTGAGCTGAGCGACGAAGAACGGGACCTGCTGGCGAAGTTCATCGACGCGCACGAACGGCTCGACGCCGAGGCGGCCATCGCGATCTCGGCGAAGGACATCCGCGTCACCATGCCGCCGTTGCCTGCCTGCTTCGACGGGCTGGACAGGGTCAAGACGCTGATGGACCGTGCGTTCGGGCCGGAGCGTGACGGCGACTGGCGGCTCGTTCCGACGCTGGCCAACCGGATGCCGACGGCCGCGAGTTACCTGCGCCGGCCTGGGGATACCCAGTTCCGTGCGTTCAAGTTCGACGTCCTGCGGACACGGGACGGCAAGATCGCCGAGATCACCACCTTCGGCTCTGGGATGTTCGAACACTTCGGCCTCGCCGAAATTCTCGGCGAGTGAATGTCGATCCGGCGCCCGCCGGATCGACGCACTGGTGTCAACGCAGTCAACGAAGGGGAATGACCATGCGCAAAGGCTTACTGACGCTCGTCGTCACAGGCCTGCTCGCCGGGTCCACTGGGATGGCCTCCGCTGGCGAGAACGGTGTCGTGTGGACGGACGCAGGCCCCATCCGGGGCACGGTCGCCACAGATCACCAGCTGTACCAAGGAATTCCGTTCGCCGCACCACCAGTCGGCGAGCTGCGGTGGCGTTCACCGCAGCCCGTCCAGCCGTGGTCTGCCGTCAGAGACGCAACAAAGCCCGGCGGCGCCTGCGCTCAGACAAACGGCGGCGTCGCCGCGACCGACAATGAGGACTGTCTCTATCTGAACGTGACCACGCCTTCGCGGCACGGCCGTAAGCCGGTCATGGTGTACCTGCACGGTGGTGGCAACAGCTACCTGACCGCTGGCGGCATCAACGGCGCGCGTATCGCGACACAAGGCGATGTCGTTGTGGTGACCACGAACTTCCGCCTGGGCTTCTTCGGCTTCCTCGGCCATCCCGGATTGCCCAACTCGGGTGCTTACGGAATCGAGGACCAGCAGGCGGCCCTGCGTTGGGTGCAGCGCAATGCGGCGGCTTTCGGCGGCGATCCGGGCAATGTGACCGTGTTCGGTGAATCCGGCGGTGCGTTCGACGTATGCGCACAGTTGGCTGCGCCTGGGTCGCGGGGTCTGTTCCACCGCGCTATCGCGCAAAGCGGCGGCTGCTCGATCACCTGGCCTGCCAACGGGGTGGTCCACGGGTTCCCGGCCAGCTCGCCGTGGATCGCCAAGGCCAAGGCGGAGGCCGACGGCGTCGCGCTGGCGACCCAGCTCGGCTGCTCTACTGTGGACTGCCTGCGGGCGTTGCCGGCTTCGGCGTTCACCGCCATCGAGCGTGGGCCGACACCGGTCGTGGTCGGCAACAAGGTCCTGCCGATCCATCCGGCTGAGGCGCTGGCGCAGGGCAGGTTCAACCATGTGCCGGTGATCTGGGGCAACACTCGCGACGAGGCCAGGCTGACCGCCGGGCTGATTCCGCCCCCGTTCGACTACCACGGCCTGCTGGTCCAGGCATTCGGCGACGGCAAGGCCGCACTGGTCGAGGCCGAGTATCCCGCCGGTAGGTACGGATCGGACCGCCTGGCATACGCCGCCGCACTGACCGATGGTGTGTGGGTTTGTGCCCAGCTCGCGGACGACCGGCTGCTGGCTCGCCGCGTTCCGACCTACGGCTACGAGTTCGCAGACCGGACCGCGCCCTCGGGTTTCTTCAAGGACATGCTCCCGCCCGGTTTCCCGGCCGGTGCGTTCCACTCCTCGGAGCTGCCGTACCTGTTCGACACACCGCTGTTCGATCTGAACGCCTCGCAGCGCACACTCTCCGACCAGATGATCTCCTACTGGACGCGCTTCGCCAGGACAGGCAACCCGAACGGACACGGCCTGCCGTACTGGCCCAAGAACACGGTCCAGTCGCTCGCGCCGGACGCCATCAGGCAGGTCGACGCCTACCAGGAGCACAACTGCGGTTTCTGGGCCGGTTTGTAGGGCTGCGATGATCTGCGCGTGGAACTTCGTACCGTCGAGGCGACTCGATATGTCACCCCGCTGCGTGAGGGCGGCTCGCTGCCAGGCCTGATCGAGGCCGACGACCTGGGGATGTACGTGCTGAAGTTCCGTGGCGCCGGGCATGGGCTCAAGGCCCTGACGGCCGAGATCATCGTGGGCGAGCTGGCCCGCAGGCTGGGGTTCCGGGTTCCGGAGATCGTCTTGGTGAACCTGGACCCCGCGCTGTCGAAGGCCGAGCCCGACCAGGAGGTGCAGGAGCTGCTGGCCACCAGCGGCGGGCTGAATCTCGGCTTCGACTACCTGCCCGGATCGTTCGACTTCAACCCGGTCATCCGTGATCCGGGTGCTGAGCTGGCGTCCCGGCTGCTGTGGCTGGACGCGTTGACGTTGAATGTGGACCGCAGCTGGCGTAACCCGAATCTTCTGCTGTGGCATCGTGATGTCTGGCTGATCGACCATGGCGCGGCGCTGTACTTCCACCACAACTTCCGGCCTGGTTGGAAACCCGCTGACAGCTACCGCTTCGACGCACACGACCACGTGATGCTGCCCGCCGCCGGGCCGCTTTCGAACTTGGACGTGACCTCGCAGATGCTCACCGAAGTGCTGGAGCTGGTACCCGACGACTGGCTCGAGTCCGACGGGATCTTCACCGCCACGCAGGCCAGGGCCGCGTATCTGGAGTTCTTCGAATCGCGGTTGGCGCACGCGTCGTCGTGGCTCAACGACTTGGAGGCCGCTCGTGCCGCACGTGTTTGAGTACGCGGTGCTGCGGGCCGTCCCACGCCAGGACCGCGGCGAGTTCATGAACGTCGGCGTGCTGCTCTACTGCGCGCCCCAGGACTTCCTGCGCTGCAAAACGCAGGTGATCGACGACCGGCTGCGTGCCCTGGATCCGGAAATCGACCTGGATCTGTTGCACGACAGCCTGCGGCTGTGGTGCGGGGCCTGCGACGGCTCCACCACCGCCCAGGTGAAAACGACCTCGCTGGGCCAGCGGTTCCGCTGGCTGACCGCACCCCGCAGCACACTGCTGCAGACCTCGCCGACGCACACCGGCTTCACCGAGGATCCGGCCGGGGAACTAGACCGGCTGTGGCAGGCACTGGTGCTCTGACCAGCATAAAGAGACGCGCTCACCAAGCTGGAGGACTCGGTGAACGCGCTCCGCCTGCAAGGTTATCGCGTCCGGTCAACTTTCCCTGATGGCCGACGCGATTGAGTCGACTCGGTCGGCCAGAAGTCCGACTGCGCCCACTGCGCGGCTCATGGGGTCGTCGTCGTTGCCGCCGAGTGCGCGTTCCCGGACGTAGGCGGCCTTGACCTCGGCCCAGCGCTTGGCCTGTTGCGGGGTCAGGGTGCCGCGGAGTTCGGCGAGTTTGAGCAGGTTGGACTCGGCGCCGGAGGTCAAGGTCTGGGCCTCGGCCAGGTAATGGTTGTCGACGACCGCGGCCAGTTCGGCGTCGTTCATCGCGGGGACGATCTTCTCGGCCAGCTTGTTCATGTTGCGGTACGAGCCCTGGAGCTGGAATGGGGGCTCGGTGCGGGAGGCGTCGCTCTGAGCGGCTGAAGCGATGTACGCCTGGTTGTTGGCGAGAACGACCTGCTGCACGGTCAACAGCTTGCGCAGCACCGAAAGGACCTGGTCCAGCTCGACTGACGAGTACGGGTGCGCGAGTTGGTCGGGACGGATCGCAGGGTCGCCCTTGGCCAGCCGGACCAGTTTGGGCACGTCGTCCCGGTCTCGTGTGGACAGTGGGGTGAGCACTGGGTTGGAGGTCAGCGAGTTCTCGACGAAACTCAGGGCGAACAGGTCTTCCTTGCCCGACAGCACATCGCCGAGGTTCCAGACGTCCGCACGGTTGGCCAGCATGTCGGGGATCCGGAAGCGCTGGCCGGACTCGGTGTACGGGTTGCCGGCCATGCAGACGGCGAAACGCTTGCCGCGCAGGTCGTACGTCTTGGTCCGGCCTTTCCAGACGCCTTCCATCCGGCGCTGGGCGTCGCAGAGTGAGATGAACTTCTGCAGCAGCTCGGGTGAGGTGTGCTGGATGTCGTCCAGGTACAGCAGGACGTTGCTGCCCATCTCCAGGGCGAAGGTGATCTTCTCGATCTCCTGGCGGGCAGTCGCGTTCGGGGCTTCGGCAGGGTCGACGGACGTCACGGCGTGTCCCAAGGCTGGGCCGTTGACCTTGACGAACACCAGGCCGAGCCGGTTGGCCACGTACTCCATCAAGGTGGTCTTGCCGTAGCCGGGCGGCGAGATGAGCAGCAGCAGGCCCATCTGGTCGGTACGTTTGCTGTCACCGGCCGTGCCGAGCTGCTTGGCGAGGTTGTCGCCGATCAAAGGCAAGTACACCTCGTCGAGCAAGCCGTTGCGCACGAAGGCGCTCATCACCTTCGGCTGAAACTCCTCGAACCGCAAGCCACGACGGGAAGACTCGACCAGGGCGGCGCGTTTCTGTTGGTACGCACGGAAAGCCGGAACGCGGGTAGCGTGGAACTGCCTGGTCCGGGCGAGCAACTCATCCAGCCGGAACGACAGTTTGCGGTCGATGATCCTGGGGTGCGCGCCGAGCAGGCCGTCGACCGTGGCGTCCAAGGTCGCCGACGAGTCGTGCCGCGCAACGTCCCGGCACAGCTCGATCGCGATGGCCTCAGGCAATTCGGCGCTGGTCTCCCCCGTGCTGGCGAGGAACGCGCTCAGCCAAGCCGAGATCAGCTGGTAGCGGTCGGCGAGGTCCTCGATGGAACGCAGGTCGTCGTCGAACTCCTGGGCGGCTTTCGCTTGCGTGCCAAGCGTCCGGCGGAATCGGTCGACCAAGGACCGGGCCGCGGCGCTGGTGGCGAAGCCAAAGGGCGCACTCGACAGTTCTTCGAACAAGTACTCGCCGGACAGTGGATCGGCGATGTCGAGACCCCTGCTCTGCAAGAACGAAGAGATCTCAGTAGTCAGTTCGCCGGCCAGAAGGTCGATCGCCGGGGTGTGTCCGAAAACAGCCCGGGCGCGTGCCAGCGACGACGCTCGCCGAGTCCACATCGACTTCGCGGCGTCGTCGGGACCGAAGGCCCAGAAAATCGTTGCGGCGGCGCGGGCTTGCGGCTGGTAGCGCAGCACACCGACGCCGGCCCGCAAGCGCAGCACGGCTTCGAGAATGCGAGCAGCGTCGTGATCATGCACGCCGCGCTCGTAGCCTTCGTCGTAACGCGTCTCAGCGACCGTGCGGACGTGCTCGAGCAGCGCGTCCTCCTCCAATGCAGGCGCGGACGCAAGTACAGCTGTGGCAAGGAATTCGCCGCGGTAGACCTTGGACGTCTCGGATACCAGCAGCTGGTTCCACAACGGCCGGGTCGTCTCGAACTCCGGGTCGTTCACCGGATCGCGGAAGTCCGTGCCGGTGATGCCGACCGCGAGGCCGGATTCGTGGGGCACCAACGTCAGGTCCATGGCCTGGGTGTTCACCGCGAACACGTGCCGGCCGAGCTTGATCGTCTCGCCGCCGTCGGCGTACAGGTCGAGGCGGTCCCGCAGCGACCGGCCCGCCTCCTGGCGTGCAGCCTTGATCCGGCCGTCCAGTTCGTCAGCCCGGACCTGGTCGCCAAGCGCGCGCAGGTCGTCAGCTACCGACCGCAGCTTCGCGACCATCGGGTCGCCCGCGAAGTAGGTGTTGACGTCGTCCAACGTCGCGAGCGTGCCCGCGCGCCGCTGCACGCTGCCAAGAATGCGGTTGGCCGACTCCGCAAGCCGGTCCGCGCGGCGTGCCCGCTCGTCCAGCAATGCCTGTTTACGCGCGGAAAACGCCTCGTAGACATCGGTCCGCTTGGCGCCGAGTTCGCTCATGAAGTCGTCGAACTCGCCGAACCGGGACTCCAGGTTCTCCAGTTGCAGCATCAGCCGGCCGAGGCCCTCGTCGCAGCGCTGCGGCGTGTCGGCGACCGCCAGCGCGCCGGTGATCGCCTGGCCCAGCAGGGCGAACTCGGCCGCGAACTCAGCACGGCCCTCGCTGGCCGACAGCTCGCGACGACGTCCGTCCACAGTGGCTCGGGCGCGGTTGATCCCGCCGAGCACCTCGCTGACACGGGACAGAATCCCAGTACGCACGGTCGCATCAGCGATCTCCAGCGAGCTGACCACCTGGGTGAGCAGCTCCAAGCCTTCGGCCTGGGTATTGAGCCGCTGCTGGACCGGTTTGGCCTCGGCGACAGTCTTGATCGCGGCACCGTCGGCGACCAGACGCTCGACTTCGGCGTGATACGCGACAAACGCGCCCGCTCCGCTGAGGAAAGCGACCGCACGTTGCGCGGCGGAGTCGAGTTCGTTGTCCAGCAATGTGTTCATCTCGTCGATGCGGGCGTTGTCGATGTACCGCATCTCTTTGAGCGTGACCAGATGTCCTTGTTGCTTACGCAGGTCAGCGAGCTGCGTGACCCAGGCGTCGGCGGACTTGGGCGCCTCACCGCGGACCTTGCGGATCAGGGAGGCGATGTCGTCGCTGGACGTCGCCAACGCTGTCGCAGCCTGGTTCGTGAGCGCCTGCACGCCTTCGAACTCGTCCAGCACCTGTTCGGCGGTCGCGCGGACCTCCGCCAACGGCGTACGCAGGTCGCACAGATCCCACTCGCCCAGCCAGTGATAGTGGTCGAAAGCCCGGTCGCACGCGGCGATCAGGGCCTCGAAGACCTCGGTCGACGGCGCCATCTCGCCGACCATCCGTGAGACCGACAGGCAGTCGGAGATCCCCCGCACCAGGTCCGCGTTGCCGACCCGGTCGAGCGGGCCGGTTCCGGTTTCCTGCGCTGCCGCATAGGTATTGGACTGGTACGGCGTCTGCCAGACCTGCATCGGGTGCACGCGGGTCGGCTCCTCGGAGACCGCGCGGAACACCACGAGAGTGCCGTCGTCGAAGAGCGAGTAGCCATGGCACGGGATCGGGGTGCCGACTTCCTTGCGGATCACGTTGTACGGCAACAACAAGTACCGGCCCTCGGCGCGGGCGTGGAAGACGTACAGCACGTCCTCGCCGTTGTTCGAACGGATCATCCGCTCGAACTCCAGGCTGGCCACGTCGGTGTCGAACGTCTTCGCGGTGCCGGTCAGCAGGTAGTAGCCGCCTGGGAAGATGATGCCCTGGTCCTCGGGCAGGCGCTGGCAGGCCTGCCCGATGCCGTCCAGCCGCACGACACCCTTTGTCTGGGTGTTGAAAACCAGGTAGCGCCGCTGGGTTTCCTTGTACGGCAGGATTCGCAGCAGGATCAGCGCGCCGATCCGGACGTAGTGCACCTCCGCGTCGGCCAGGCTCTGCAGCGCCTCGGTCACCGGCTCGCTGTAGACACCCTCGCCGGTCTCCGTGTTGTTCTCGAGCTTGATCGTCAGGTCGCCACCGACCGTCTCGATGAACAGCTCGTTCTCGATCGAGATGTGCGGGTGCCGCCCCAGGATGTGGTGGTCGCGGGTAGTCTCGATCCATTCGAAGTCGTGCGACGGCGGGAAAACATGGTCCCGTTCGCCACGGTTGTCCTCATAGGACACAGCACCGTCGGCGCCGACGAGCCAGCGCATCACCTTGATATCGCCAGGCCCCGCGCCGGTCTGGAACACCGCAAGCAGTTTGCCGTCGATCCGGCGCAGCTGCAGCAGCTTAGTCTCTTTGTAGTACCGGTACAGTTCGGCGAAGTCCTGCACGAACTGCGGGTCACGCAACAGTCCTGGCAGGTCGTCGGCTTCCGCGGCGTCAAACCGGAAAGCATCGCCATCACGAGCGAACCGGTGCAACGAGACCACGTCGTCGACATCGGTCTCCGGCCGCAGCCCGATGAAAACGTTGTAACCGAACAACATCAGGCCGTTGACCGAAACGACGTCTCGCGGCACGCAGTTGTTCTCGGTGCGGATCCGCTCGGTACCGATCAGCCGCAGCTCGGTTCCGCCGAACACCTCGATTCTGCGAGTGTTCAGTTCTTCGGCGCGGGCCGAGAGCGCGGCGGCATGCTCCGCCAGCCGCGCCCGCAGCAGTTCGTACGTGCCCTCGTCGAGAGAAACTGTCGTCGCCGTCATCGGGACAGCAGGCCCGCGACCGGCTGCTCACCGATACCCAGCCGGTTCGCCGTGTCCAACAGCTCCTGCAGCTTGTCGGCCTCCTTGCTGCCCGAGCCGATCAGCTTGACAAGCAACGCGGACACCGTCAGGTTCTTCACATCCGCGGTGTCCAGGCCGCCGAGCACCCTGGTGACGTCCTCGGTGAAACTCGATTCACCGTTGAGCCAAGGCTTTGCCAGCGCCCGGGCGGTGTGCGAATGATCGACGAAACCGTCCACACTCTTGCCGAACGACACGGCGCCGACCAGCCGGTCGAAGAACATCGAGTCGCCGCCGACGATGTCGATGTCGGCGTTCTCCAGACCGGCCGCGATGACCGAGGCCTGCGACTCGGCCAGGCTGCGCTGCGCGTCCAGACCGGCCAGCTGGATGTCCTTCTCCATCTCCAGCCGCAGCCGGAACTCCTCGTGTTCACGGGTCGCGTCGGTCATCGCGGCCAGTGCGGCGGCCTTCTCGGTGAGGCCCTCCGCCTCGCCCTTCAGCTTCTCCCGCAAGGCCTCCGCGATGGTGATGGCCTTCTCACGCTCCACTGTGGCCTCAGCCATGCCGATCTTCTCGGCGCCGGTGGCCTTTGCCAGGGCCTTCTCGCGTTCCACGCCTGCCTCGGCGATCCCGATCTTCTCGGTGCCCTCCGCCTTGGCCAGTGCCTTCTCACGCTCGACAGCGGCCTCGGCGCGGCCGACCTTCTCGATCGCGTCCGCGTCACGCTCCCGGACCTGGACGCCGGCCAGGCCCTCGGCGGCGGCTGTGGCCTGGGCGCCTTCGGCGAGCCGGATCTTGGCGCGGGTGTCGAGCTCGGCGGCCTGCTGACGGGCCTCGGCCATGGCCAGCTCGCGGCGGGCGTCGTACTTCGCGGCCTGCTCGGCGGCCTCAGCCGCCTTGATGTCCTTGACCAGGCGTTCCTGTGCCTCTGCCTCGGCCTGGATGATCACCGTCTGACGGATGCGCTCGGCCTCTTCGACCGCACGCAACCGCTTGATCGTCTCTTCCTGCTCCGCGACGGTCTTGTCGACCGCGATCCGTTCGCGGACCACCTCGGCGATCGCGCGCTTTTCGCCTTCGAGCTCCTTGTCCTTGGCGATCCGGGACAGCTCGGTCTCCCGCTCGCGGGCGATCACCTCGAGCTGGCGGTCCTTCTCGATGCGCTCGGTCTCGATCGCGATGACCCGCTCACGGTTCTTCTCGGCCACGGCGACCTCGCGGGACCGGTTCTGCTCCTGGATGCCCAGCTGCTCGTCGGTGCGGATCTGCGCGGTGTTGGCCTTGAGCCGCTCCTCCGCGGCGACCTTGGCGATCTCGGCCTCCTCGCGGGCCCGCATGGTCTCGATCTCGCGGCGCTGCTTGGCCTCCGCGTCGGCCCTGCGGCGCTCCAGCTCAAGGATCTGCTCCCGGGCGTCGACGTTCTGCCGGGTGATCTCCTTCTCCTCGTTGCGCTGGTACTCGTTGGTCCGCACGTGCTCGATCGCGGTCAGCTCGGTGATCTTGCGGATGCCTTGCGCGTCAAGGATGTTGGCCGGGTCGAGGTGACTCATCGGGGTCTGCTCGAGGTAGTCGATCGCGGCGTCCTCGAGGCTGTAGCCGTTGAGGTCCGTGCCGATCACGCGGATGATCTGGTCGCGGAACTCGTCGCGCTTGGTGTAGAGGTCCACGAAGTCCAGCTGCTTGCCGACGGTCTTGAGCGCCTCGGAGAACTTGGCGTTGAACAGCTCCTGCAGCGTGGTCTCGTCGCTGGCGCGGGCGGTGCCGATCGCCTGGGCGACCTTGATGACGTCCTCGACCGTCTTGTTGACCCGCACGAAGAACGTGATCCGGATGTCGGCACGGATGTTGTCCCGGCAGATCAGGCCTTCCTGGCCGGCCCGGTTGATCTCGATGGTCTTCACCGAGATGTCCATGACCTCGGCGCGGTGCAGCACCGGCAGCACCACGGCACCGGTGAAGGTGACGTCCACTTTGCGCACCTTGGAGATGATCAGTGCCTTGCCCTGCTCGATCTTCTTGAACAGCCGGCTGACGATGAAGATGATCACGAGAATGACGAGCAGGACGACGCCGATCAGCACGCCCGCCCCGATTCCGATAGCGTCCATGTCTCAGTCCTTCAGATGAGTCTCGACCGGGGCGACCCAGAAGAACTCGCCATCGGTGTCGTAGTCGTAGATCAACGCGGTCTGGCCGGCGCGCAGGTCGTCCTGCCCGGTCTGCCGAACCTGGACGACGGCTGACGAGCCGTCCGCGGCCTGGACCTCGGCCTGGCCGAAGTCGATCGCCACCGTGCCGGTCCGGATCACGCAGGTCCGGCCGACGAAGTCCGCACGGGACACCGAAGGTCCACTGTGCAAGATCCGGCGCAGCGGCGCCACGAGCAACCGGGCCACCAACAGTGCCAGCACAATCGCGGCCAGTAGCACCACGATGCCGAGCCCGATCCGGGCGGCCGTGGACAGGCCTTGGGTCAGCACTGTGCCGACCAGGCTGAGAAACCAGCCGACGACGATCACCAGGGTGAGCACGATGGTCAGCGGAACGCCGCCGAACCCGAGTGAACCCAGCAGATCACCGGCGTCGTCATCGATGTCCAGAGCGCCCAGCAACGCCAGCAGCCAGTAACCGACGCAGACGACAAGCAGGAAAGTCAGCAGGACGGCCGGAAAGCCCAGAGTCGCCCGGAAGAACTCACCCACTGTCGACCGCCCCCTGGCCCGCACCCCCGAGCTCCCCCGAGCCGGACGCGGCGACTATAACTCAGCAGCGTTCACGCAGTGATTCGTAGTCGGCGCCGTGACCCAATCGTGTCGCGGGGATGTCCGGCGAGGCGGTTTTCCGCAATTGCGTCAGCGCGTGGTGCTGTGCGATCCGGACGGCGTCCACGGTCGAACCGATCGCCTCAGCGGTCTGCTCGGCGCTCAGGCCGCACACCGCGCGCAGGACCAAGATCTCGCGTTGCCGTTCGGGCAGCCGGGTGACGTCAATGGTGAGACCGGCGCATCCGGGCTCACCTTTCAGTTCCTTGTTCACCTTTTCCGAGGCGATTCGGTAAGTCACCGCCAACAGTGGGTCCTGTTCGGCGGACAAGGCCCTCAGCACCGCGTACAACGTCTCCTTGGCCAGCAGATCGGCCACGGCAAAGGACTCGTCCCGCCGTCCGATCCGGGCGCGGCAGTACCGCACCACCAAGGGCTTGATCGAAGCAAGAACCACGTCGCCCAAGCTGTGCTGCTGGACCATGTCATCTCCCCGCGGGCTTTCTCACCGGTCTGACAGAGGGACGACCGGAATGACGGGGGCTTACGCGGCTTTCGGAGAATTTCGCAAAAAATACCCTGCGTTCCCAGTTGACGCCGGACTGTGGCGACAATAGGCCGAATGGCCGCAGGGGTGAACTAACGGCGAGGTAACTATTTACGCGAATCGGCGTTACCTCATTGACCCTTCCTGTTCGATACTGCCGTGAAGAAGAAGGTCGCACTCGCCGTGGCGCTCGCCTGCACCGCCGCCGCCCTGACGGCGTGCACCAGCAATGAGACCAAGTTCGCCGACGAGCTCAAGGCGGCGGGGTTCGGCAACGTGGCCAAGCCGACCTCCGAGACGGAGAAGAAGAGCAAGAAGATCGGCGGCCGCACGATCAAGAGCAGCCAGAAGGTGCTCGAGGCGATGGTCCGGGTCAAGGGGTGCGACCTGGAGTTCGAGAAGGTCTCCGGCCAGTCCGGTTACTGGTTGGACGAACTGCACGTCAACGGCACCGAACCGGACTGGCCCGGCTACCCGGAGAACCTGCGTAAACAGCAGGTGGAAAGCCTGCTCGCGGGCAACGGCCCCAAGCCTGAGGGCTTCGTGGCCTGCTACAAACCCAACGAGGCCTAGGGCTTCACCTCGTAAGGAACGCCTGCAGGCCCGCGAGGTCGTCGGTGTTGATGTGGTCGACGCCGGCCTTGAGCAGCTCGCGCCAGATCGCGGTGCGCTCGGGCCCGGCCACGTCCGGCGTCGCCCAGAATCGGACGCGCTGACCCGCCTTGTGCGCGGTGGCCACGATGTCGCGGAGCTTGGCACGCTCAGCCGCGGGGAACTCGCCCGCTCCGGTCCAGGTGAACAACTTGGTCCAGTTGTCGGAGACCAACGGGGTGAGCGCGGCCGACGAGCCTGGGCCGAGGTCGTTCGGGTCGGCGATCCGGCCGTCGTAGAAGGCAAGGCGATGACGTTGCGAGGCCATCAGATCGCGTGGCCGGTCACCGGAGATCACCGCGGTCACCGGCCCACGCAGGACGAACCCGTTGATGTAGTGGGTCATCAGCAGCGGGTAGCGGCGCAGGACCTTGTCGAGCTCGGTGTACGCGGCGACACCGTTGGTCTTGATGTCGATCAGCAGCTGGAACGCCACCGGCTTGCGGTAGACCTTGCCGCCGTTGGCCAGCACACGCTTGCGTAGCGGCTCCAGGTAGAGCGACTGCAGCGTGCGCTCCGGCCGCAGGTCCGCCGGGTCGTGACCGACCAGCAACTGGCCGTCGACCAGGTAGATGTCGGCTTCCACGCTGGTGAAGCCGTGGTCGAGGGCATCGAGCAAAGGCCGCTCGTGCTCATAGTCGTTGTGCGCGTGCGCCTGGGGCAACGGGCGCACCTGCGTCGCCGAGGCGGCAGAGGAGACACCGAAGACCAATGCGACAACACTGAGAACCACTGTCAGAACCCGCATGTGCCAAACCCTAGATCGCCAAGATCCACACGGACATGAACGATGGGCGAAAATTTCCCCCTCTGGCAAGGACACTGAGGACGTGGGACGCCCGGTCACGAACCTCGGTGGCCGCACCAAAATTTCGTGTTCTGACAAACTTTTCGGCTGTGTAGATCAGTTTGCCTCGCGTTGTCGCCACGGGGGATGCTGACCGGATGAGCCGCCCCACGCCTCCGCCTTTACCGCCGATCGGCCCGCGGAGCTTCGACAGCGACGTACCGAACGCATCCCGCATGTACGACTACTACCTCGGCGGCGCGATGAACTTCACTGCCGACCGTGAACTGGCCGAACGTGCGAAATCAGTGCTCGCGTGCACGCCGTCGCTGGCGCGGCTCAACCGGTCCTTCCTGCGCCGGGCCGTGAACGCCTGCCTGGACGAGGGAATCGACCAGTTCCTGGATCTCGGATCGGGCATCCCGACAGTAGGCAACGTGCACGAGATCGTCCAGCGGCGCAATCCCGACGCACGCGTGATGTACGTCGACTACGACGCGACGGCCGTCATGCACGCGAAGAAACTGTTGGACGGCAACGAGAACGCCGCAATCCTGCACGCCGACATCCGCGACCCGGACAGTGTGCTGTCGGCACCGGAGGTCCTCGGCCTGCTGGACTTCGACCGGCCGATGGGCCTGCTGATGGTCGGCATCCTGTTGTACGTCGGCGACGAGTACAACCCGAAAGGGCTGGTCGCGACCTATCGGGACGCCTGCGCGCCGGGCAGCCTGGTGCCGATCTCGGTCATCACGCTGGAACACGTGAGCAAGTACGATCCCGTGACACACAAGCAGATGCTCGACCTGATCAGTGTCTACGACGACGCCAGCGAGCAGATCAACGTCTTCGGCGAGACGGAGTTCACGACCTGGTTCGACGGTATGCGGCTGCTGGAGCCGGGCGTCACCGTGCTGCCGGACTGGCGGCCGGACGGCGCGCTGGAGAGCGACAACGACAGCCCGGCCGGCCTGCTGGGCATCGGCGGGCTCGGCAAGATCGTCCGGGGCCCCGTCGCCGAGGCCCCGGACGCCTGACCTATCGGTGCAGGACCGGCTTCAGCGGCTGGCTGAGATGGTCGATGACCTGCTCCAGCAACGGGTTGCTTTCCGCGGTGCGGGCGGCCAGCAGGTTGCGCGGCAACGGCATCGCGCGGCCGTCGAGCGGGCCCTTGACCTCGTAGACCGAGCCGTCCTCGGGCAGCGGCGACGTGCCACAGATCTGGTCGCGGCCAGGCAGTTCACCGTTGAACACGAACCGGTCGCCGATGTCGGCGACACACGACGACGGGCCGAGGATGTACTGACCGTGCTGGCCTTCGTCGTCAATGGACACCAGCCGGGACGCGCCTGAA
Organism: Kibdelosporangium banguiense; assembly: GCF_017876405.1. Classification (GTDB taxonomy): domain Bacteria; phylum Actinomycetota; class Actinomycetes; order Mycobacteriales; family Pseudonocardiaceae; genus Kibdelosporangium; species Kibdelosporangium banguiense. The sequence goes on from NZ_JAGINW010000001.1 coordinate 730,264, forward strand.
ATGTCCTTGTGGGTCCGCAAAGCGCCTTCGTAGGCGGTCTGCGGGTCGATCTCGCTGTGCACCATCAGCAGGCGCGGCGAGCCCTTCAGGTCCAGCTTGCGGTCCTGTGGCTGATACGGCCAGAAAGCGCAGAACGGCACGCCGTTGAGGTAGCCGAACCACGGATTGCGCTTGGTCATCTGGTCGGCTTCACGCGTGTAGAAGCGCGGGTCCTTGTTCCAGGCAGTGTCATTGCACCGCACGACCGTACCGCTTGCACCGAGGTTCACGACCTCGTCGGCAGCGGCCACGGCGGGCACGCCGTACCTGGCCTTGGTCGCGGCGAGCGTGTCGTACTTCTGCAGCTCAGGCGCGAGCCGTGCCCAGGCGCGGTCGACGTGCCCTCCGTCGATCCGGCCGCTGGCCGATGGCGCTTTGACGTACTCGTCGTGCACGAGGATGTCGACCGTCGCGCGGATGAAGCGGCGGTTGTTACCGATCACGCCGGCGACGTTGCCGTCGAGGCCGTCACCGCGGACCGAACTGGTGCCTGCCTTCTGCAGCTCGACCAGTTTGGCCCTGATCCGCTGGTAGGTGGCCTGCACCTGCTGCGGGGTGGAGCCGAGGCCGCTGATCTGGTCGGCGTGCCGGGCGATCCACGGCAGCAGCTGCGTGTCGTAACGCCGTTGGTAGGACCACGGATCGAAGTTCACGTTGTCCCACTGGCTGTGCGTCCAGTCCATATTGGAGTCGATGACGAACCGGCCGACACGCTGCGGGTACGAGTCGGCATACCAGCCACCGAGCCAGGTTCCGTAGCTGTAGCCGATGAAGTTCAGCAGCCGGGCGCCGTTGAGCGCCCGCAGGAACTCCATGTCGTACACGGTCTGCTGGCTGCTCACGAACTGGGCGAACTCGGTGGACGCACAGGCCTTGGCGAGCAGCTTCGCCTCGGCGATCTCCGTGCGGTGCGTCTGCTCGGTGCGCTCGCGGTAGTCCAGAGTGGTCGGCAGGGCGTTCAGTTCCTCGGTCGTGGTCAGGCACTGCAGCGGCTCGCTGCGGCCGAACCCGCGCGGGTCGAAGCCCATCAGGTCGTATTCCTGGAACAGGCGCTGTTTGGTGGTGGCCAGGGTCGCGGTGAAGTTCAGGCCCGCACCACCGGGGCCGCCGGGGTTGCTGGTCAGCAGGCCTTTGGACGTCCCCAGGGCCTTGCTGCGTGAGATCGCCAGGCTGATGTCGCGGTGCCCGTCCGGGTTGTGCCAGTCCATCGGGACCTTGACCACCGCGCACTCGGTCGTCGGCGCCTGCGGGTAGGAGGCCTTGATCTGGGCGTCGAAGGAACAGACGCTCCAGGAGACCGGCTGGTCGAGGTAACGCCGTGCAATTGCCGGGTTGGCCGGGTCGCCGCCGCGCTGGTACTGCGGATCGGCCGCGCTCGCCGGCGCCAACGCCGTTATCACCATGGCGGAAGAGGCGATGACCGACATGAAGTCACGTAACCGTAAACGTCGTGGAGCCATGCGGTATCCCTACAGCACTCAAAGCGACCGCGGGAGAGCACAACGTCGCAAATACTTACCGTGACCGGCGGTCACTCCCCGAAGAAACTAGACTTCAGGCGAGTCGTGAGGAAGGGATCTTCGTGGAGAACAGGACCATCGGCCGGATCGGGCAGGACGTCTCGGTCATCGGCCTCGGCACATGGCAGCTCGGCGCCGACTGGGGCGACGTCAGCGAGACCGAGGCGCTGGCGCTGCTGGAGGCCGCGGTCGAGACAGGCGTCAATTTCTTCGACACCGCGGACGTCTACGGCGACGGCCGCAGCGAGCAGCTGATCGCCAAGTTCATCCACGGCCGTTCTGACCGGCCGTTCGTGGCGACCAAGATGGGCCGCCGAATGGCCCAGGAGCTGGGTAATTACACAATGGCGAACTTCCGCCAGTGGAACGACCGCTCGCGCAAGAACCTCGGCATGGACACCCTGGACCTGGTCCAGCTGCACTGCCCGCCGCCGTCGGTGATCGCCTCCGACGCCGTGTTCGACGCACTGGACACATTGGTGGACGAGAAGAAGATCGCAGCCTACGGCGTGAGCGTGGAGACAGTGGCCGAAGCCATGGCCGCGATCGCCCGGCCGAACGTGGCGAGCATCCAGATCATCCTGAACGCCTTCCGCCGCAAGCCTTTGGAGCAGGTCCTGCCCGCGGCCGCGGCGGCCGGCGTCGGCATCATCGCCCGGGTCCCGCTGGCCTCAGGGCTGCTGTCGGGCCGGTACACGATGGACTCCGTGTTCCCGGCCGACGACCACCGTACGTACAACAGGCACGGCGAAGCCTTCGACGTGGGCGAGACCTTCTCCGGCGTCGACTACGAAACCGGCGTCGCCGCGGCCCAGGAGTTCTCCGCGCTGGCGCCGTCCGGCGTCACCCCTGCGCAACTGGCTTTGCGCTGGATCATTCAGCAGCCTGGTGTCAGCACCGTGATTCCTGGAGCCCGCAACGTCGCCCAGGCTCAGGCCAATTCGGCAGCCGCCGATGTGCCCGCGTTGTCCCCGGAGACCTTGACCGCCATCGAGGACCTCTACGACAGGCGGATCCGCGCCTCGGTGCACGACCGCTGGTGAACTTGCGGGGTGAGTGGCTCGCCGCTCACCCCGCAACCACATCGGGCCTTTCGGACGATCATGGGCCTGGACCTGAGATACTGGGGAGTGGTCCGTTTCACCCCGAGAGGAAGTCTGTGAGTACCCAGATCGAAACGCTTGAGTTTCAGGCCGAGGCACGCCAGCTGCTGCAGTTGATGGTCCATTCGATCTATTCGAACAAGGACATCTTTCTGCGTGAGCTGATCTCCAACGCGTCCGACGCACTCGACAAACTGCGGCTGGAAGCGTTCCGGGACAAAGAACTACAAGTCGACACCGATGACCTGCACATCGAACTCGAGGTCGACAAAGAGCAGCGCACGCTGACCATCCGGGACAACGGAATCGGCATGTCGCGGGCCGAGGTGGTCGACCTGATCGGCACGATCGCGAAGTCCGGGACCGCGGAGCTGCTGCGCAAGCTCAAGGAGACCAAGGACACCGCGGCCTCGCACGATCTGATCGGGCAGTTCGGCGTCGGGTTCTACTCGAGTTTCATGGTGGCCGACAAGGTCACGCTGCTGACCCGCCGGGCCGGGGAAAGCCATGCGACGCAGTGGGAATCCAGCGGCGAGGGCACGTACACCATCGAATCGGTCGACGACGCCCCGCAGGGCACCTCGGTCCGGCTGCACCTCAAGCCCGAGGACGCCGAGGACCACCTTTTCGACTACACGGCGGAATACAAGATCCGCGAGATCGTCCGTCGTTACTCCGATTTCATCACCTGGCCGGTGAAGCTCGCGGTCGAACGGACCGAGAACGAAGAGACAAAGGTCGAATTCGAGACCGTCAACTCGATGAAGGCACTCTGGGCGCGCTCGAAGGACGACGCGACCGAAGCCGAGTTCAACGAGTTCTACAAGCACATCAGCCACGACTGGACAGATCCCCTTGAGATCATCCAGATGCAGGCCGAAGGCACGTTCGAATACCAGGCGCTGCTGTTCATCCCGTCGCACGCGCCGCTGGACCTGTTCATGCGCGAAAGCAAGCGCGGCGTGCAGCTGTACGTGAAGCGCGTGTTCATCATGGACGACTGCGAAGCGCTGATGCCGGAATACCTGCGTTTCGTCAAGGGTGTGGTCGACGCCCAGGACCTCTCGCTGAACGTGTCGCGGGAAATCCTGCAGCAGGACCGGCAGATCCAGCTGATGCGCCGTCGCCTGGTGAAAAAGGTGCTGTCGACGGTGAAGACGATGATGAACGACTCCGCGCGCTACGAGACGTTCTGGAAGGAGTTCGGCCCGGCGGTGAAAGAAGGGCTGATCAACGACTTCGACAACCGCGAGGCAATCCTCGAGATCTCGTCGTTCGCCTCAACGCATCACGCCACCGACCAGACCACACTGCGCCAGTACGTCGAGCGGATGAAGGACGGTCAGGAACACATCTACTACCTGACCGGCGCATCCCGCTCGATCATCGAGAACTCGCCGCACATGGAAGCCTTCACGGCCAAGGGCTACGAAGTCCTGATCCTGACCGACACAATCGACGAGATGTGGGTCAGCTCGGTCAACGAGTTCGACGGCAAGTCCTTCCAGTCCATCGCCAAGGGCCAGGTCGACCTCGACCCGTCGGACAAGGAGAAGACCGACCGCGAGGACTTCACGGACCTGTTGGCCTGGATGACGGAAACGTTGAAGGACAACATCAAGGAGGTCCGCCTGACCGCGCGCCTGACCACATCACCGGCCTGCATCGTCGGCGACTCGAACGACGTGACCCCCACCCTGGAAAAGATGTACCGAGCCATGGGCCAGGACATCCCCCAGATCAAGCGAATCCTCGAGCTGAACCCAGACCACCCCCTGGTGACCGGCCTGCGCGACGCCAAAGCCGCGAACAAAGAAGGAACAGCCGAAACCGCCGAACTCCTCTACGGAATAGCCCTCCTGGCCGAGGGCGGCGAACTGGCCGACGCTCCCCGATTCACCCGCATCCTCGCCGAACGCCTCGCCCACACCCTCTGACCACTTCACCGCCAAGCCGGGGTCTGGGCCCCGGCTTGGCGGTGAACCATCCAAGCGATCCCTGCACCTCGGCCCGGCCATCCGTATGATCGCGCCCCGGCCCCCATCCGAGTAATCCCCGCACCCCGGGCCCTCGGCCGCCCGAGTGAGCCCGCGCCCAACTCTTCGCCATCCGAATGACCAGCCCTTCGCCATCCGAGGTTTGCCCGCCCGGCCAGGGCATGTCTTGCAACAATCACATCGGGTGTTCCATCCAGACGTTCGGTTCGACGTAGACGCCGTAGTCTCGTTCGACCGAAGCGATGATGGGGGCGATGCCGCCGGGGAAGATGTTGTCGCCGTCGGCTAGTTTGACGCCGGTCCAGTCGCGCCAGTCCGCCAGGGAGCCGGAGATTGTCACGGCGAATGGACAGATTTTGAGTATTTTTGCACCCAGGCGTTCGTGGGTACGCAACCAGCGGTCGGCGAGCAGGCCGTCGTCCCGGCGCCGGTTGGCGTAGTCGGGCATCGGGACTTCCGGTTCTTGTTCCTTGCCGATCGGGCGGACTGAGACGATCAGCTTTTGCAGGCCGGTTTCGGCTGCTCGGGCTTTCAGTGCCTTCAGCATGGGTGCCGACAGGCCTCGGCCGCGGTGGTCTGGGTTGATCACGACTTCGAGGGCGCACAGCGCGTTCGGCGCGCGACCGTCCATTTTGTCCTGGGCGGCCCATTGGATTGCCTCGTCCCAGCCATGGTCGGGCAGTTCGGGGCGGTCTTCGGCCGGATAGGCCAACGGTACCGACAGCGCCCGGGCGATCGGTACGTCGTCCTCGATCGCGATCAGGAAGTAGCGGGCCCAGTGCTGCCGGAACCGCTCCAGCGTGATCATCTTGCCGCTGGAGCCGCGGTAGATGAACTCGCCGCCGACGTCACCGAGGTTCAGGGCCGCGTCCGCCAGATCGGGCCGGCTCGCAAGATCGACGATCTCCATGCGGACAGCTAACCGAAACGTCCCATGTCCGGATAGCTACATCCGGGCGATCCTGATCGTTACTCTCGGTGCAATGGTGCCGGCCCGGCGGTGCGCTGACCGCCGGGCCGGACTGATCACGGGAAATCTAGCTGATGTTCAGGTCGACACAGACGTAGAAGGCGTTGGCGGTGTCGGCGATGTTCCAGATCGCCAGCAGCTTCTGCCGGCCTGTGCGGCCGAGGTTGACGTTGTGCGTGACGGTCGAGCCGGGGATGGCTCCGCCGTCGTTGAACGACGCGACACGTGCGCCACCGATGTAGTACTCCCAGGTGCTCGTGCGGTGGCGGGCGGTCAGGTTCCAGCGGAATGTGGTGGTACGACTGACGTTCTGGACACGCCAGCCCTTGCCGTCGTTGTTCAGCTCGGCGAAACGGCCGACGTTGCCGTGGCAATTGCGCAGGCCCTTGGGGCCCTCGACGCTCTGGGGCTCGTACTTGATCTCGCCGCAGCTGACGGTCCCGGCGCGGCATTGTTCCTGGCGGCTGGCCGGGCTGGTGATCCAGCCGTGGGCGCTGGCTGTGCCGGCAGGCATGACAACAGTGAGCAATGGAGCTACGAGAACACCTATCAGTGCGGCGATGAATCTGCGTTTCGACATTCCAGCTCCTCCTGTTAAAGAGACGAGCTGCGGTTCCCGCGGGCGGCGGTATGTCGGCAGCGCGGGACGTTGCCGACACTGGAACACAGGGACCACTGCAGGGGTTTGTGGTCTAGACCATACTGCGCGGGTGAAGTACCGGTCAAGAGATGTCAAAACGCCGTGCTGCCGAGAAACGCTTCAGGAGATCGCAAGCGGCCCGATCCCGGCCAGCAGCCGCTCAGCCATGATCAACGCTGTGACGTAGTAGCGCTGAATCCTGGGCACGAACGACTCCGTGGTCACGGCCATGTCGAACGGTTCCCACGCTCCATCAGCGCTGAACCGGTAGCCGGACAAGGTGAGTTCCCGCACTGAGCCGTCGAACAGTTGGTATCCGTCGGTTATCGGCAGCCACACAAGCCCGACGACTTCCCCAGGATCGGCCTGGTACCCGCTCAGCGGAACATCGCACCGCAGCAGGTGAACGGACTGGAACTCCCGGTTGAGGTGACCGTTGGTCAGGTCGGCCACCTCGACCCGTTCGCCCAGGAAATGCAACTCCTCCACAGCAACGGGAATGCCGAGCTCCTCGGTGATCTCCCGGGCGCCTGCCAGGACGGATTCGCCTGCCTCAAGATGGCCGGCCGCACTGACGTCGAGCAGACTGGGATAGCCGGCAGAAGAGGGCGAGCGTTTCTGCAGCAGCACCTTTCCGTCAGCGGATACCACCCAGCAGTGGAACGCGCGGTGCCATTGGCCCGTGAGGTGCGCCTGCACCCGTTCCATCACGCCGAGGTGTGCCAGGTTCGCGTCGTAGATGTCGATGTTCTCAGCCACTGGTCCAGTGTGCTGCATGTCCGGCGTCGATCAACAAGGATGGCGGTATGAGCCTAAGTCACCTGTCGCATTTGGACTGCCCGCGGTGCGGACGGCAGTACGACGCGGACGTGATCAACAACCTCTGCGAGTGCGGTTCTCCCCTGCTGGCCCGCTACGACCTGGCTTCCATCACGACCCGGCCCGGCGATATCGCGGCACGGCCGCACACCATGTGGCGTTATCACGAGGTCCTGCCGGTCCGGGAGCGCGTGATCAGCCTCGGCGAAGGCATGACTCCGTTGCTCCCCCTGCAACGGCTGGGCCTGGAGCTCGGTGTGCCCGGGTTGTTGATGAAGGACGACGGCCTCATCCCGACCGGCTCGTTCAAGGCACGCGGCGCTGCAGTGGGCGTGTCCCGCGCCGCCGAGCTCGGTGTGAGCGCTTTTGCCATGCCCAGCAATGGAAACGCGGCATCAGCATGGGCCGCGTACGGCGCGCGGGCAGGTCTGCGCAGCGTCGTAGCAATGCCAGTCGATGCACCGAGCATCACACGAACCGAGACCGTCATCAGCGGGGCTCAGCTCTACCTGGTCCGTGGTCATATCGGTGATGCGGGCCGGATGATCGCGGATCTCATCGCACGATCGGGCGGTGCATTGTTCGATGCTTCGACGTTGAAAGAGCCGTATCGCATCGAGGGCAAGAAGACAATGGGGTACGAGATCATCGAGCAACTCGGCTGGCGCTGCCCGGACGTGATCGTCTATCCGACCGGTGGTGGCGTCGGGCTGATCGGTATCTACAAGGCGCTGCAGGAGATGCAGGAGCTGGGCTGGATCAGCGGGCCACTGCCCCGCCTGGTCGCGGTGCAATCAAGCGGCTGTGCACCGATTGTCCAGGCCTTTGAGGCCGGGAAACGGACCGCGGAGCAATGGCCCGATCCGCGAACCGTCGCGTTTGGACTGACTGTGCCGAAGCCGCTGGGCGATTTCCTCATCCTGGACGCGTTGTACGCGACCAAAGGAACAGCGGTCGCAGTCGACGACACCGACACAGTCGCCACCCAGGCCCGGTGTGCCCAGCTGGAAGGCGCCTTTGTCTGCCCTGAGGGTGCAGCGACCCTCGCCGCGGTCCGCAAGCTCCGTGAAAGCGGCTGGCTGGCCGAGAATCACCGTGTCGTCGTGCTGAACACAGGCGCAGGCATGAAGTACCCGTTCGAGGTGAGCGCCCCGGCGTTCGACCCGGCAGACACCTTGCCGGGGTAACAGCGTGGTGGGGCCGCCACGCCGGCCCCACCACTCCCCCGTCCCCTCCGGGATCCCTAGGACGCGGGAGGTATGCCAGTGGTTCCCTCAACGGAAACTGAGCGCAGGATCTGACACGCTGCGCCCATCGAGCAGGTTCCATCGCACGGTCAGTTCAAGACCACCCCCGGGATTCGCGCGAGCCGAAAGCGTCGCTCTGTGTACTCGTGCGATCGCCGCGACGATCGACAACCCAAGCCCTGCGCCGCCTCCGGTACGGCTTTGTAGCTGCCGGAACGGCTCGAACAGCTCCTCGACCCGCTCCTCCGGGACAACCGGCCCAGTGTTACGCACAGTCAGCACGCCGGTCGATGTAAGTCCGATGTAGACGGACCCGTCCGGGATGTTGTACCGGACAGCGTTCTGCACGAGGTTGGCCAGCAACTGGGTGAGCAGCACCGGATCTCCGGCCACGGTCACCGGCTCGGCTTCGACCGTGACCGTGAGGCCTGAGTCGGCTACCTCCGCCACGGCTTGGGTTGCCAGCACGTCCAGGGCCACGGGCTGGGTGACGTCCAGGCCGTGTTCGGCTTGGGCCAGCACCAGCAGGGAGTCGATCAGGCGCTCGGTCCGCCGGTTGTGAGTGAGCAGGGTTTCCCGGATCGCGGGCAGGTCGACCGGGTCCTCCAGGCCGATCTGGATCGCGGCCCGCTGGGTGGCCAGCGGTGTGCGCAGCTCATGGGCGGCGTTGGCGATGAACAAGCGCTGGCTTTCCACCGAGCGTTCCAGGCGGGCCAGCATCGCGTCGAACGTGTCGGCCAGGTGCCGTAGTTCGTCGTGTGGGCCTGTGGCCCCGATTCGCTCGTGCAAGTTGGACAAGGAGAGCCGACGCGCGGTCGCGGTGATGCCACGCAGCGGTCGCAGCATCCGGCCGGCCAGCCACCAGCCCGCCGCCACCGACAGCAGGCTCAGCACGATGATCGCGATCGCCGTGACAATCCATTGGTACTCAACGACTTCATCGGGCAACTCAAGCACTGAACGGGCCGCCCGGCCGGCTGGCGGGTGCGGCAAGGGCGCAAGATGTGGCGGAACGGCACCGGGAGGTGGCGCCGCGTCGATGTCGGAGACCCGGCTTTCCAGCTTCTTGCCCAATGACAGGTTCACCACGGTCACCAGAATCCCGGACGTGACCAGGAAGAGGCTGGTGTACAAGAGGGTCAGCCGCACCCGGATGGTTTGTTTCATAACAGGTATCCAGCTCCCGGTAAGGTCCGGATGCACGGCGGGTCACCGAGTTTGGCCCGCAGCCGGCTGACGATCACGCGCACGACGGTGGTGAACGGGTCCGTGTGCTCGTCCCAGGCCTTCTCCAGCAATGTCTCCGCGCTCACGACTCCTCCGTTCGCTCGCATCAGAACTTCGAGCACCGCGTACTCCTTGAGCGACAACCGCAGATGGCGGCCGTCGCGCGTGACCTGCATGAGGTTTGTGTCCAGCACGATCCCGTGCCGTTGCAACGTCGGCGGCAGCGGAGCCTGGACACGTCGGCCCAATGCCTGCACGCGGGCGACCAATTCTTCGTAGTCAAAGGGTTTCGGCAGGTAGTCGTCGGCGCCGAGGGACAATCCGGCGACTCGCTGGGACACCGACGCGGCTGCTGTCAGCATCAGGATGCGGGTGGGGGAACGGGCCTGCACGAGGTCACGGCAGATCTCGTCGCCGTGGACCCCGGGCAGGTCCCGGTCCAGCACAAGCACGTCGTAGTCGTGCACCGCAAGCCGTTCCGCCGCTGCGGCCCCGTCGTAGACGACATCGACCGCCATGGCGTGCCGGCGCAGCCCCATCCCCACCAGATCGGCCAGATCCCGCTCGTCCTCTGCCACCAGAACTCGCATGCCGGCAGTCGACCGGACCAGCCGTAACGGCGGCGTTAACGGGTCAGCAGGGACAGCGCCTTCTCGATACCCGGGTCACGACCTGCGGACAAGGCGTCGGACGTCAGCGGGGCCACATGGTCCGGAGCGACCCCGACGGTGTTGATGACCTCTTTGTTCGCCCCGATCTCGTGCACCTTGGGCAGGCCGATGATGCTCGCGTCGTTGAGCAGGAACCCGCTGCCGGGGCCGGAGACCGCACCCGCGGTGCGTGTGCCGACGATTGCACCGAGCTTGAGGTCCTTCACCGCGCTGCTGAAGGAGTCACACGCCGACGCGCAACTGCGGTCGGTGAGCACAATCAACGGCAGGTTCACCAGCTCAACCGTGTCGTCGGCCTTGTTCGGCTCGCACTTGTCCTTCACATCGCACCAGTAACTCGTGGCCTTGCTGCGTGTCCAGCCGCCGAGCAATCTGCTGACCTCCGTCGGCGAACCGCCGCCGTTGCCGCGCAGGTCCAGGACAACCCCACGCAACGTCCTGTCCTTACGCATGTCGGCGATCGCTTTGAGTACCGCGTCGGCGAAACCACCGGCGAAACCGGGCATCTTGACGTACCCCACGTCGCCGGGCAGCAGATTCGACGTGACACCACGCGGTGGCAGTTGGAATCGGACCGGTGTGACATCGGCGGTGAAGGTCTCGTTGGTCGACGGCCTGCGGATGGTCATCTTCACCGGCTTGCCCTCCGGCCCCTCCAGCATCCACCGGGACACGGCTTGGTTGAGCACGCCGTCCACGATCACGGGGACATCCTTGACCGCGATGATCTCGTCGCCCAGCTTCATACCGGCGTTCGCGGCACCCCCGCCAGGCGCGATGTCGATGACGAAGATCGGCCCGGTGACCGCCGGATCGAATCCGTCCGGCCGCTGCCCGGACACCCGGATACCGGTCGGGATGTTGCGTTGCTCCCCCGGCTGAGGCAGTGGCTGCCAGCGCGCGTGGTTGTCGTTCAGGCTGGCCACCATCGCCTTGAGGGTGGCCGCGGCGGCCGCCTGCCGGGCGGCGTCATCCGGGAGTTTGGCCGCGATCTGCGTGTAGACACGGCTGAACGCGGCCCAGTCCGCGTCCTTGTGGCCTTTCAGCGCGGGCAGGGTGGCGTTCGCCTGGTCGAGTCCCCTGCGTTGCAACTCCTGGGTCAGTGCGGCGAATGCCGGTACCAACAGCTGACGGCTGTCCAGTACGGGACCGCTGAAGTAGTTGTCGAAGATGCAGTAGTACGCCTGGCCGATCGTGGTGACGGTCGTCGGCTTGATCGGCGGCGGCTGAGGCGGTGGCGTGGTGCACGCCGGTGGACGTGCTCCGGCCGCGTCACCGGACTCGGGCGCCGCGGCGCTGACATTGGTTACCCCTGCGAATGCGGACGTGACGAGTAAGGCCGCGACCGCGAACGATTTCCTGTTCACGCCGCCCACCTTGTCGGCGAGCACGTTTCCACGGTGCGAACGACTTCGTTAACAGCGTCTTTACGGCCCTTCACGCAGGCCGAGTTTGGTCGTCAGCACTGGCGCCAGCGTCCGGACGTAGGAGTTGGTCAGGTGATTGTCCCGGTACACGACGACATTTCCGACGACCGCCGGGCAGATGTCCGCTGTGCACAGCGAATCCGTGAGATCGATCGTCTGGATTCCGGTCAGTCCTTGGGATGCCTCGACCAATGGGTCGCGGTTGTCGCCCAGTGCAACGAACCTCTCAGTGTCGCATCCATTCCGATCGCGTTGCAGACAGCGAGGAGTGGGTGTCGCCGGGCGCGGTACTTCGCGGATGACCGCCACCGGGATCTGCGCGGCGGACAGTTGCTGCAGCAGGACGCGGTAGCCCTCAACGAGTTGTTGGGGCGACTCCCAGGTCCACTTGAGGTCCTTTTTGTACGAAGCCTGCGACATCGCTGCGGTGACGACCAAGTTGGGCTTCATCTGCAGGATCGCGGCCAGTTCCTTCTGGTTCTGGTCCGAGCATTCCCGCAGGAGAACGGCTCCGTTGTGCGGCGGCGTGGCACTGAACGGGCATCCGTTGCGTACCATGACCTTCAGCCGCCAGGTGGTGTTCTTCTTGACGAAGTCGATCAGTGCGGAGCTGTACTGGGCGGCGTGTGAATCGCCGACCAGCACCATCAGCTTGGGCGCAGCCGGATCACCGAAAGAACACGCCGGGTCGGACGGCGGTTCTTTCGTGATGTCGTAGCTGTTACAGCTATCGTGCTCGGCGAACGGGCCGTCCTTGTCGGCGACGGCCGGGTCCGGGACCAATGCAACCCCTGGCGGCACCGGCTTCGGGTTGACAGGATCGAGCGCCAGGGCTCCGGGATAGTTGTCGACCAACGCGGACTGCCGCTTGAGCGCGTCCAGACGGGCTTGCGCGATCAAGCCGGGAATCATCGCGGCGGTCACAGTGATGGCAACGAGCGTCGCACCGAGTGTGTACGCGAACTTCCGGCGTTTGCGGAACGGGTCCTCGATCAGGTGCTTCGACAGGGCCGCCAGGAGCAGACTGAGCCCGATCGCGAGAAAAACGTTGTCATTGGTCAGCTTGTCGTCGCCTGTGACGTCCAGGATCACAACGATGACCGGCCAGTGCCACAGGTAAAGGCTGTACGAGATGTCGCCGATGTAACGGAGTGGTTGCCGTCCTAACAGGAACGCCGTTTCGTATCGGGCCGGTTCGGTCGTTGCTCCGGCTGTCAGCAACGTGACTGTGCCCAGCGTTGGCAGCAAAGCGATGTAACCCGGGAAGGCCATACTTGTGGTCAGCACGAACGCGCTGACGATCACCGCGGCGAAGCCTGCCCAGCCCAGGATCAGCCTTGTCGCTTTTCCGAAGTCGATTCTGTGGATCGCGGCCAGGCCGCCCAGGCCTAGCTCCCACATGCGCGTCGGCGTGATGAAGTACGCCTCGCCGTGCTGCATGTAGCTGTAGACAACCGAGAAGGCGAACGATGCCAGGACTACTGTGACGAAGGCGTACCTGATCTTGCGGCCGGCGAGCAGGACGAGCGGGATGATCAGGTAGAACTGCTCTTCGACGCTCAACGACCAGAAGTGCTGCACTGGGGAGACGTTGGCGGTGGCGTGGCCGTAGTCGCCGGACAGAACAGCGAGTGCCCAATTCTGAACATTGAATGCAGAACTCAGAATTTCGCGCATGACGTCCGGCCACCGCGAGAACGGCATGAGAAGCACCGTGGCCGCGACCGTCGCCAGCAACACCACAGTCGCGGCGGGCAACAGACGGCGGATCCGGCGGGCGTAGAAGTCCTTCAGTCCAATGCGGCCGGTCCGTCCCAGCTCACCGGTCAGCGTCCCGATGATCAAGAACCCGGAGATGACAAAGAAAACGTCGACACCGACAAACCCGCCCGGTAACCACTCCGGTCTCAGGTGGTAGACGACCACAAGGCCGACCGCCAACGCACGCAGCCCCTGAATGTCCCGCCGTTGCGGCCGTTTCTCCGCCGGGACGACAACCGCAGGCATCACCGGCGCAGCAGTCGCCGTCATCCCAGTTCCCTTCGACCCGCGCCGTAGGAAAACCAGACGCCCCCGCGGGTCAGGTTCTTCTCGCCGGAGATTACATGGCCGGTGTCAGCCGCCACAGCCGCCGTTACTGTCCCGGGCGTGTGACTTGCGCTGCTTCGACCGGGTGAAGAGTCCGATTCAGACGCCCTTCCGTCCAAAGTTGATCATGCTGAATGCCCTGGTCGGCGGATAGGCCTTCGTACGAATGGCGCCAGTCGCAAATCTGGTTGTCCACAGGCGACTCCGCCCCGTGTTTTCCCCTCCCCACCCCGATAGACTGGAGCAGGGCCGCCCCCCGGGATGGGGTGGGGGATGCTCTGGGGTTGGCGATTTTCCCAGTTTTGATTGGGCGCTGGTGATTGTGGGTCCTTTTCTGTTGAGAGATTGTGCCCTGCCGGGCGGGCAAACCTCCCTCGGATGAGGACGGAAGGGCGGTTCGTGCCCTCCCCCTCGGTCGGCTTGCCCAAGGGTGACCACACGAGCCCAGGACACCGCTGGCTTTCGTTCGCCGGCGCTCTCTTTGTTGACGCTTTTCACTGAGAGGCGGCTTTTGGTTTGAGGTTGGGTTTCGTTGCGGCGCGCCGGGCTTGGGTTACTCGCCGCACTCCAGCAACCGCGCCAGCTTTCCGACCGGCGCCACGGATCGGGCCCGTCGGACCTTCAGTTCGGTAGTCGGTGCTGGGCTTGTTTGGGGTCTGCCGCGGCTCTTCGGGGCTGGTGGCGTATTTGGGTGCGTGCGGTCATGGTTCGAGGCCTTGGAGGCGGAGGTAGGCGAGCAGGGGTTGGGAGTGGCTGTGGAGGTTGGCGATTGGGTGGGCCTGCATGGCTACACCGAGGTCTGGCATGGCCCATGTTTGGCCGGGACGGGGGTCTTCGGGCGGCAGATAGGCGTCTGGGCCGGAGAGGGTGCCTGACCAGATTTCTGGGTAGGCCGCTGTGTGTGCTGCCAGGGTCATGCGTTGCCATTCGTTCCAGGCCAGGTCTGGGTCGTACTTTGCCGCTGCCCAGATGAGGGTCATGTTTATGGAGAACCAGATTGGGCCGTTCGGGGGCCGGACTCTGGCTCCCAGGGGTGAGTCTGTGCGGCAGAGTTCGTCGATTGTGCCGAGTAGGGCGCGGGATTGGGTTGGGGTTGCTGCGCCGCTGAGGATTGCCCACGGTTGGACTTCGAGCCAGAGGGTGTCGTCTCCCACTACGTTGCCTGGGGCGTGGGCGCGGCGGAACCAGCGGCCGTTCCATTCGGCGGCGACGCGGGTGCGGAGGTCGGAGGCGAGGGAACGGGCCTCGGAGGCGGTTGTCTCGTCGCCCAGGCGGGAGGCGAGGGTGGCGTAGACCGGGAGGACCCAGGCTGCCATTGCCGAGTTCAACACCGAGGAACCGCGCGAGATCATCACGTCACGGTCTACTCCGGACTCTGTTATCGCGAGGTCGTTCCAGTCGGCGTTGAGGATTCGGACGTGTCCGCCCTCCCCCAGGCCTATTTCGTCGACGAAGAAGCGGAACTGGCGACGGAGGTTCTCCTGCAATGGAACCGGTTCGGCGTTATGGATCGGGTGATATGGGACTGGCACGGTGAAGGACTCGTAGTCGTTGGTTGCTGAGGCGTACTCGGCGGCCAGCCATAGGGCCCATAGGTTCTGGTCTGAAGGGCGGAACAGGGAAGTCCACGGTTGTTTGCGGCCATCCAGGGCGTAAGGCAGGTCGCCGTCGGGGCTGCCCCATGCGCATGTGTTGCGGAGCACGGACAACGCCAAGTCCGGTTCGATGTAGACGAGTGGGAGCGCATGCTGAAGGGGGTCACGGGCCGCCCCATTGAATCCGTGCCGGAATGAGTAGGCCGAGCCCTGGTTGAGGGTGTGGCCGCCCAAGACTCCGTCGGCGCAGGCTCCTCCGGTGAGCAAAGCCACGTGCCATTGGAGTTCTGCGGGCCAGGCTGGGAGGCGCTCCTGGAGGGAGGCGAGGCTTGCGGCATAGATCGAGGGATCTGCCGGGCCGTCGTCGAGGCCGAAACGGAACCACACGGTGTGTGATCCAGGCGGGAGAGGAACCTCTGTCTTCAGCGGGCCCGAGGTAGCCGACACAAGCGAGCCGCCGAGGTGTTCGAGCATTACCTGCGGAGTCTCCAAGGGCTCTGTGTCCCATGGGGCGGGGAACTCCAGATTGACCAGCCGTGGACTGACCTCCCACTCTTCGCTCAGCGTGACCGGCTCCGCGGTCTGGACGTCCACACGGATCAGAACCCATGGAGACTCGCCTTCTGGGCACAGGACCGTGCGCACGACGCCAGGGCCGGACACTCGGGAGTAAGTGGGGCCGAACAGGGGTGGGCCCGTCAAAGGCTGATCGTTCAGGCGACTGATGCCAGTGTGGGAAGCGAGCCACAGACACGCTGTGTGCTCGTCCCAGATGCTGCTGAGGCCGTCGGTGCCGGCGACCAGGGTGATGCGGCGGTTGCCCAGGTGCACCCAATGTGTGGTCGACGGCGGGTCGAGCATCGGGTCCCAGGCGATCTCCACCGCCCCGCACTGGAACGCGGGCAGGCCGTCAACTGTTGTCCATTCCCCAAACCGGCTCACATCAAGCAAGATACGGGTGATTCTCGGCGTACCAAGGAGACGAGATCATGCGACGCACCGTTTTCGCCCTGGCCGTACTCCTGCTGAACTGCATTACGCCGATTGCCCAGGCCGCACCGGCCGAATGCCCGACTGTGGTCGACGAGAACGCGTTCGCCAGCCAGGCCGAGCTACAGCGGATGAACGCGACCATCGCCGGGTTCGGGCTGCGGACCACTGCGAGTGCCGCGCACCGCGGCCTGATCAACTGGCTGGAGCGCAATGTCGAACGAGTTCCGGGTATCCGAGTCTCGTCGCGGAGTTTCCAGATCCGGCGGTGGCAGCCGTTGGCCGGTGATCTCACCGCCGCGGGTCACCTTTTTGCCGCACATCAACGGATCAAGGTAGCCGGTGCGATCCCTTACACCCTGCCGACCTTGGGCAGTGACGGCCAATTGGTGTATCTGCCCTCGGCTGAACCGATCACCGCCGCCAACTCGGCCGGAAAGGTCGTACTACGCGACTTCCCGGCTGTGGACCGCGGTTACACGGCCGAGCCGCTGCTCAACAAGGATCTCATCGACGCGGGCAAAGCAGGCGCCGCGGGAATCATCATCGCGTTCGATTTCCCGCGTGAACAGGTAAAGGGCTACTACGACCCGCACACCGGAACGCATTACGGCGTTCCCGGAGTCTTCGTCGGTGTCGACGAAGCCGTACGGCTCAAGCAACTTGTGGGATCGAAGGCGAGTATTTCGGTTCTGGCGCACACAGACCAGGCGAGCACACGATCACTGATCGCCACTCTTGCGGGTCAGAGCGAAGAACGGATCGTGTTCGACACGAACACCGACGGCAACACCTGGGTTCAGGAGAACGGCAACGCGGGAATGCTCGCGCTGGCCCGCTATTTCGCCAAGCTGCCCTTGAGCTGCCGGCCGCGGACCGTCGAATTCGTCTTCGCCACCGGGCATCTGCACCGGCCCGCCGAAGGGACCGAGTTCCACGCCCGCGAGCTGGACGACCAGTACGACTCGGGCACGGTCGCGTACGCGTTCGCCCTCGAACACCTGGGTACCCGTGAATATCTCCCTGTGCCAAGGGAAAACGGTCCGGGACGAGTGCTGCAGGCCTCCGGTTCGGCCGAATTCACCGGCTGGTTCGCGGGCACCACGAAGCTCGCGGAGGCCGCGACCGCGGCTGTCACCCGGCATGGCTTGGACCGGGTTGCTGTGCTGCCGGGAATCGACCCGCCCGATCCGGCCCGGGTGCCACCGCAGTGTTCGTTCGGTGGGCTGGGTACCCATTTCCAGAGCCATCTGATTCCCAGCATGGCCGTGATCTCCGGGCCTTGGTCGTTGTGGGCGCCGTCGTTCGGCCGGGACGCCATCGACTTTGCCCGGATGCGTAAGCAGGTTCTGGCCGCGGGGGACACAGTCCTGGCTCTTGCAAACGTTCCTCGCGAACAGATCGCGGGCCCGTACATCGCCTACCGTCAGGCACGGGCCGCGGGCACGCCGACCTGCTCACACGACCTCCCACCCGAGAGCAGCTGACGGATTGCCGCCGCGTCAACCAGTTGACGCGGCGGCAATCAAGACCCGATCAAGGGAGCCGGCCTACCTTGTCGACGACCGCGGTGCGCTGGACCGCGGCGTTGAAGGACAACTTGTGCTGGTCGACCGGGCCGGCGATGGGCTCACCAAGGAAGCGGTGGGTTGTCCTGTCGAAGAGCAATTCGACAAGGCCGACGCGGGGGTCGTGGATACCCACCACGACACCGCTTCTTCCCAAGCGCGTCGGTCGCGGAGTCGATTGTGACCAGACCGTTCAGTGATGCCGCCGCACGGTACAGCGCGGCCTGCTGGGCAGCGGGTGCCTTTTCGACGATGTTCCGGATGAGTCCCCAGACCGCGACCTCGCGGCTGACCTTGTTCCCCCCTGGCGTCGGTCGGCAAGCCGAGTTCGATGCGTACCTGAGGATCCTCGTTGAGGATCGCGAGCAGGGCAGCCGGATCGGTGGGCAGAGTCGCGAGCTTCAGGTAGGGAGCGTTGGTGAGGCTGTCGCCGTCGAGGCAGGGCGGGATTGAGTCCACAGTGGATTTCCCTGGATCTTTGCCCTGGACCGGACTGTGCCGGTGTGCTGATCCGGACCTCGCCCGCCCGGGTCCCGTCCGCCGACTCCCAGGTCTGCACCAGGGTCTGCTCGCCATTGCCACCAGGAACGTCTCCGCAGCGAGATCGTCGGCGAGCATCGTGCCGATCCGCCGGGACAAATACCTGTGCACCGCAGCGGCATGGCGGTCGTAGATCTCCCCGAACCGCCGAGGGTCGGCCAGTGACTCCCGAATGGTCTCCGCATCGGCTTCCTGCTGCGAAACCCGGGCCAATTCGGCCGTCACCACCGTTACCCATCGTCTGTGTACCGATAGTCATGGTCGCTCCTCGAACTCGTTGCTCTCACCCAGTCATTGCCATGACCACGGCAACGAGTTCGCTCACCACGCGCACTTTCTTGCCCCGCTAAAGCCCCACCGCGGCGACGAGTTGCGTGAGCGCGGGGCCCAATGGCAGGTCGACCCGGACGGCCGCGTACTGGTCGCCTCGGGTCTGGCCCTGGTTGACGATGTAGACCGGTTTCCCGGTTTTCCCGACGTGCCGCACGAATCTCAGGCCTGACATGACTGTCAGCGACGATCCGAGCACCAGCAGGGCGTTCGCCTCGTCGATCAGCCGGTAGCACTCGTCGACGCGGGGCCTGGGCACGTTCTCGCCGAAGAAGACCACGTCCGGCTTGAGCACTCCCCGGTCGCAGTCCAGGCAGTCCACGAGGTTGAACCCGGCTACGAGCGAGTCGGCGAGTTCCACGTCACCGTCCGGGTTGATCCTGGTCGCCGTGCCCTCGAACGCCGGGTTCGCCGCCGTGAGCCTGCGGTCCAGCTCGATTCTGGGGGTGGTCCGCTTGCAGGCCAGGCAGATCACGCGATCCAGGCTGCCGTGCAGCTCCACCACTTGCGGTGTGCCCGCTGCCTGATGCAGCCCGTCGACGTTCTGCGTGATCACTCCGGACAGGAATCCGTTGGCACGCAACGCCGCCACGGCGTGGTGGCCGGCATTCGGGTCCGCACGGGCGATCGTGCGCCAGCCGAGATGGCTGCGCGCCCAGTAGCGGCGCCGTCCGTCCACACTGGAGACGAACTCGTCGTACGTCATCGGGGTGTGTCTGCGCAGACTGCCGGTGGCGCCCCGATAGTCGGGTATGCCCGATTCAGTGGACAGTCCTGCTCCGCTCAGCACGACCACGTTCCGGCCTGCGACTGCTTCGATCACTTCGTCCAGGCTGGTCGCGGGCTCGGTGACCGGGCCACTGGCCGTCCAGCTCAATGTCGGCCTGATCCGCACACCGATGAGTCTACGTGGCCCGTGACCTGGTTCGATGAGCTCAAGATGACTATCACCGAGGTACTGCCCGTTGTCCTGCTGCTGGCCGTGCTGGCCTGCGCGGTGATCCGGCCGTGGGGCTGGCCGGAGGCGGTTGTCGCGGTCCCGGCCGCCGCCCTGGTGATCGGGATCGGCGCGATCTCGCTGGATCACGCCCGGGCCGAAGCCGAGCAGCTCGGTCCGGTGATCGGGTTTCTCGCGGCCGTGCTGGTGCTGGCTCATCTGTGCGACATCGACGGGCTTTTCCAGGCGTGCGGTGCCTGGCTGGCGCGCGCTGCCGCGCCGCAACGGCTGCTGGCCGGGGTGTTCGGGATCGCGTCGGTGATCACGGCTGTGCTGAGCCTGGACGCGACGATCGTCCTGCTCACGCCCGTCGTGTTCACCACCGCGGCGCGGATGGGAGCACGCCCCAAACCGCACGTGTACGCGTGCACTCACCTGTCGAACACGGCGTCGCTGCTGCTGCCGGTGTCCAATCTGACCAACCTGCTCGCGTTCGCGGCGAGCGGGCTGAGTTTTGTCCGGTTCGCGGCGTTGATGGCGCTGCCGTGGCTGGCCGCGATCGCCGCCGAGTACGCCGTGTTCAGGTGGTTTTTCAGGCGTGACCTGGCTGCCGGTGCCGAGTTGCGCACCCCGGCCGAGCCGCCCAAGGTGCCGGTCTTCACCGTGGTCACGCTGGCCGCGACACTCGTCGGGTTTGTCATGACCTCGGCGGTCGGGGTGGATCCCGCGTGGGCCGCCTTGGCGGGCGCGTTGGTGCTTGGCGTCCGCGCGTTGGTGCAGCGGCGGACGACGGTTCTCGATCTGGTCCGTGCGACCGCGATCCCGTTCCTCGTTTTTGTGCTGGCCCTGGGGATTGTGGTGCGTGCGGTGGTCGACAACGGACTCGGCGACGCCCTCGGCACGCTGATTCCCAGCGGAACCGGCCTGCTGGCGCTGCTCGGGATCGCCGCAGTGGCGGCTGTGCTCGCGAACCTGATCAACAACCTGCCTGCGGTACTCGTACTGCTCCCTCTCGTCGCCGCTGGCGGCCCTGGAGCCGTGCTCGCCGTGTTGCTCGGGGTGAACATCGGCCCCAACCTGACGTACGCGGGTTCCCTGGCCACGCTGCTGTGGCGACGCATCCTGCGGCAACATGACACTGATGTGGACCTCGGCGAGTTCACCAGACTCGGGCTGCTCGCCGTGCCGGTCAGCCTGGTGGTCGCCGTGCTGGCACTGTGGGGGTCGCTGCACGTGATCGGAGGTTGACGACATGGCCGTCGTCGTATGGATCGTCGAAGGCACGTGGCCCGCCTGTGTGGACGCTGCCCGCACACACGCGTCGGGCGATATAGCTCTGCTGCACGTCACGGACGTCTCCGGCGCCGCACATGGTGCGTTCGCGGGCCTGCTGGGTCGTGCCGACCCGCACCGTGACCCCGGCATTCGGCTGGAGTCGATGGCCGCCGCTGGTCCCCTGCTCGACGCCGCCGCCCAGCGCCTGGACCGGCCCTGTACGCGTCTGGAGCGAGCCGGACGGATCGAACGCGAGGTCATCGACGCCGCCCAAGGCGCGGACCTGCTGATCGTCTCCCGGGACAACGACCACCCAGGCCCGAAGAGTCTCGGACCGGCCACCCGCTTTGTCGTCGACCACGCGCCCTGCCCGGTCCTGCTGGTCCGGCCATGAAAAATGCCCCCGGCGAAGGAACCGGGGGCATTCCTCGATTACTCAGTATCGCCGGTCGATGAGCTCATTGGTGGCGGGGTTGTAGGTGATGTACCCGTTCTGGAAGTCCGAGCGGCGCATGCCGTTCCACTCGTACTCGTCGCTCTTCGGGTAGCCCAGGTAGCTCGTCTCCCACCCGAGGTTGGCCCAGCGCTGCCTGATCAGGCCGTAGACGGCGAACGCACCGAGGCTCGGGTGCCAGTAGATCGAGCCACCACTCTTCTGGAAGTGGTTGAAGCGGCCGATCCGGTCCGGCGTCTCGGTCTCGTTGGTGATCGGGTAGCCCAGTACCGAGGTCTCCCAGCCCATCGCGGCCCACTTGTCCCTGATCATGCCGCGGATCTCCCACGCGCCCAGGTCCGGGTGCCAGTAGATCGAGCCGAACTGGAAGTGGTTGAAGCGGCCGATCCGGTCCGGCGTCTCGGTCTCGTCCGTGGTCGGGTAGCCGACCGCCGAACGCTCCCAGCCGAGCGACGCCCAGCGGTCGTAGATCATGCCGTGCACCTCGTTGGCGCCGGTCGCGTTGCTCCAGTAGATGTAGCCACGCTCGAAGGCGTTGAACCGGCCGACGTTCCCCGTTGTCGGCAGCTCGTCGGTGGTGGGGAAGCCGTTGAACATCTCCGCACCCCTGGCGTCCCACTTCTCGTAGATCGCGCCGAAGACCGGGTGTGCGCCGGTCGTGCTGGTCCAGTAGATCGACCGGCCGCCCTCGAACAGGTTGTAGCGGCCCCGGGTGTCCTGCGGGATGAGCTCGTCCGTGGTCGGCAGGCCGAAGGCCTGGTGACCACCCACGGCCAGGTACTTGGCGAGGATCTCGCCCATCACCAGGTGCACGCCGGTGGCGTGCGACCAGTACAGCCGGCCGCCCTGATACACCCGCCACCGGACATCGCCGTCGCCCTGCTCGGCCTCGACCGGGGCGCCAAGGATCTGGCGTGCCGCGGCGTCGGTGTTGTAGCGGCGTTCGATCGGTGAGAGGTAAGAGGCCCGGAACGTCAGGTCCGCGTCCGGCATCCTCTGGGTGCGCTGCCGTGGCGCGTTGTCCGACCAGCCGCCGAAGGTCGACGCGTTGTCCGCCGCGGTCTCCGGGGCGGTGATCGTCACGTTCATCCCGACGGTGAACAAGGCAGTGGCGCCGCGTTCGTCACCGAGCTCGAACTCGGCCGGGGCGTTGCTCTCGATGGTGATCCGGCGCTGCTTGGGCAGGGCGGTCACCGTCTGGCTCGACTGCGCGCCCTTGCTGTCGGTGGCGGTCACCGTGATCTGCAGCTGGGTGTCGCCTGAGTGGCCTTCGAACGGCAGCCGGAAGTTCGGCCCGGTCTGGCGCGCCCCAGGGTGGTTGTGGCAGTTGCCGACGCCCCGGCAGTGCAGGGTGTTGACGTTCCACGAGACCTCGACGTTGCCGTCTTCCACGTCGGTCGCCGTCGCGGTCGCGGAGATCACGTCACCGACCGCGTACCGCTGCTGCGGATCGGAGCGCTGCAACTGCACCACCGGCGCGTTGTTGCCCGGATAGACCGTGATCGTTTTCGTGCCCGAGGCGTTCTGCGGGTCGGTGGCGATCAGCTTGGCGGTGAAGCTGGTGCCGGCCGGGTACACGTGCTCCACGACCTTGCCGGTGCCGGACGTGCCGTCGCCGAACTCCCAGTTGTAGACCAGTTCGTCGCCGTTGGGGTCCCAGGTCTTCTCGGCGTTGAACGTGACCTTGCGGGTGGCCGGGTCGTTGGTGGCCGAGACCTCCGCGACCGGCGGGTTGTTCCCGGGCGCGTACACCAGGCGGCGGACGGTGGACGTCTCGATGTCGGCCCACACGATGTCGCCGCCGACCGGGGTGGCACCGAATTTCACGATCGCACCGGCGTCGGTCCCGAACTGCTCGGGCACCGCACCCTCCGCGTCGACCGCCATGGTCCAGAGGTTGCTGGAGGTGTAGTCGGCGAAGAAGTAGCGGCCCTGGTACTCAGCCGGGTAGTTCTTGCCCTGGTAGATCACGCCGCCGATGACGCTGCTGCCCTCGGATCGCGGGTACGTCCACATCGGCGGAACACCCGACACACCCGCGCACTGGGCCTGTTCCTTGTAGATCCGCGTGGGCTGCTCGCCTTCCCAGCAGGGCCAGCCGTACGAGTTGCCGGGCGCGACCCGGTTGATCTCCTCGAACGTGTCCCATCCGACGTCACCGAGGATCGGCTGGTTGGTGGCCGGGTCGAGGCTGAAGCGGAACGGGCTGCGGAACCCGCTCGCGTACACCTTGCTGCGCACCGAGTTGGGATTCGCAGCCTGGTAGTACGGATTGGACGACACGCCGGTGCCGTCCGGCTTGATGTGCAGCACCTTGCCGTGCGGGTCGTTGAGGTCGAGTGCCCGGAAGGCCAGAAGGTCCCACGACTCACTGGCGTAGTCCGCCGAATCGCCGACGCTGACCCACAGCGTGCCGTCCTCGTCGGCGATCACCGTGCTGATGCCGTGTGCGTTGGAGTCGGCCGACGTCTGCAGCACGGTCCGCTCGTCCACCAGACCGGTCGGCTTGCCGGAACTGTCCACAGTGACCGACCATCGGCTCAGCCTCAGCACGCCGAAATCGCCGGCACCCGAGCCCGACGCGGGCACGGTCCGTGTCGTGTAGACCGTCCGGCTGTTGGCGTAGTCGGGCGCGACCGTGATGCCCTGCAGGCCCATGTCCTGGTCGGTGACCGACGGCAGGTTCGCGATCTGCCGTGGCGCGCCGGTCTTGGGCACCCAGTTGACCTTGCCGTACTTGCCGGCCACGAGCATGCTCTCGTCCGGCAGGAACGTGAAGTCGGTGAGCAGGTCGCCCTGGAACCCTGGTGTGAAACCGGTCTGCGTGTCCCGCAGCACGAAGCCTGGTTTCAGGCTCGGCGCCGCGTTCGCCGTCACCGCTGGAAGGGCGACGACGGCGCCTGCCACCAGGGCCGTCGTCGTCGCAGCTTGAATCAAGTGGCGTAGTCGCATAATCCCCTTGCCCCGTGACCGCCCGGACCCCCCAAGGGCCGGCTCAACTCTCTGTTGATCGTCTCAGGACCATGGGACGTTTCAGCCGAATGGGCGAAGATTGCAACTTTATGTAAGCAAATGACCGCGTCGGGGTATGTCGCCTAGACCACTCCCGGTGGTGAATTCTACTCGGAGTAGGTCAACGGTGATCTCAGCGGGCGTTGAACGGCCAGTCGAGATCCGGATCGAGCCGGTAGGTCATCCCGCCGACGAGGTTCCCGCCCGCTTTGACGTCGATCCGGATGTCGATGTCCCCGGCCCGCGCGGACTCGTTCACCGCGGCGAGGTCGAACTCCTGGCCTTCACGCAGCCGGATCCGGATCTCCTGACGCCGAGTCCCCGGCCGCAGGTCCATCCCATCCGGACGGACGCCTGCCAGCTCGAGTCTCCAGCCGGCGCTGGCCAGGAACTTCGGCAGGTGCACGGTGAAGGTCATCTTCGCCCGTTTCGGGTTCGGGTTGCGGACCAGAAACCGACCCCCTCGAACGCCCTGAGCAACGCTTTGGCACCACCGCCACCGGGGACCGGGTTGACGTTGCGCTGACCGATGTTGTTGTCGTTGGGAACCAGCCGCCACTCCGGGATGACCTCACCGGCGGTGAAACTCTCCACATTGGACCCGTCACCGGTGGCGCCGGCGATCATGAGCAGGCAGTCGTGGCCGTGGGCGTTGATGTTCGGCGTCCACTCGAACGGCCCGACGACCGTCTCCTGTGCGCTGTTTGCGGCCAGGCTTCCCGCGCTCAGCTTCGGCGTGTCGAACGGTTCGAAGTCGGTCGGCCACAACAGCCCTGCACCGGGTTTCGTGTGGTAGCCGTGGACAACGACGTTGTTCGCCGTCTGCGTGCCGCGGTTGCGCACCTTCACATATACGAAGTTGGTCTGGCCGAGCGCGGGTTCCTCATGCGTGGTGCCGCCGTCGGCGGCCCGGCGGTTCCAGATTGTCGTGGTGTGCCAGTGAACCGGCTGATACTGGTACTCCCCCGCACGGCCGTCGTCGATGTAGACGTCCTGGTCCGGCGGGAGTCCGGGCGTGACGACCTTCTTGTCCGTCGGGCCGCCGTTGACCACCAACGGGTTCTGGTACTCGCCCTGCTTCTCGAACGACCAGCGGATCACCTTCGAGTACGCGCCGCCGAAGACACCGGCCGAGGTCCAGTTGAGCTGGTCGACCGCCATCAGCGCGTCGGCGAACTCGCGGGCGTAGCGCCGGGTCAGTGTCGGATGCCAGGGGGCGTATGCGAACCGCAGATCTCCCGGTTTGCCCAGCAGGGTTCCGTCGACTCCCCAGAGCCTGGAGTCGGGGTCGGAGTAGATAGCGGCCAGACTGTCGCCCGCGCTGTGGGCGAACCCGAAGTTCGGGTGGTCGACGTACTCGTAGAGGATCCCGTGGCCGCACAGTTCGTGCCAGTGCACGCGAGGATCACACGCCCGGCCCAGCGGGTGGACCGTGTCGGTCTGGTCCATGACGCCGTAACCGACGTGGCCGATCCCGCCCGCGCCATCGCCGGAACAGTGCGCGTTGATCTCGTCGCCCAACAGGCACCGGTGGTCGATACCGACCGGGAAAACGGTGTTGCGGAAGTATCCGGCCGGGCCGGTCACCGTGAAGCCGAGATCCGCGATGGTCCGGAAGATCCGGTCGACGTGGAAATAGGCGCTGACCGCGGCGAAATCGTTCGTCCGGGAGTCGAAGTGGAAGTTCGTGCCCGCCGGGTTCACCGGCGCCGCGATGATCTCGCCCTCGACCTCCCGCAGTTCACCGAAGCTGCCGCGCAGGACCTGCGTGCCGTTCGACGGCGGGTCGAGGTTCATCAGCGTGACAGTGTCCCGGTGCGGGTTGAGAGTCGTGTTGTCCGATGTGGAATTGAGCGCGGTGTCAGCGGTTTTCGTCGGCGGGTCCACAGTGAACACATGGCCGCGAGGTCACTCACCATCGCACGCAGGTAGAGCACGGACCGGGTCTCCGGTTCGAACAACGCCTTCCAGGTCAGGACTTCCCGGCTGCCGGCCGGCATCGCGAAGGTGATCTCCGCGACGAGGTCAGCGGACTGTCTTGATCGGACTCCGCGTACTCGTCCTGATACCGGATACCCCGGACCCGGCCGTCGTCCTCCTGCACGACCTGCGCGTTCAACGCAGGATCAAACGACTCCTGCACGACTGTCTCCTCGAGCTAGGCCTTCGCAGGGCTGAATACTGCTATGTCGCCCCAGAACCCGAAGGCATCACCAACTCTCACCCATTCGGCCTAGCGGATACACCCGAACCGATCTGCGCGGCGAGGACTGCCAGGCGGATCCGGTTCGGGCAGCCGGTCTTGGCCAGCAGGCTGGCAATGTGGCTTTTCACCGTCGTCACGCCGACATGCAGGCGCGCGGCGATCTCGGCGTTGGACAGGCCGACAGCAACAAGGTCGAGGACTTCCTGTTCACGGGTGGTGACGTCGAGTGGCGGCGGCGCTGCGTTCGTCCTGTCCGTTCTGGACTGAACGGCGTGGCTGACGAGCCTGCGCAGCACAGCCGGGCTGAACGGGCTGTCACCGGCGACGGCCCGGCGGATGCCGTCCAGCAGGTCTTCGGGGGCGGCGTCCTTTACGAGGAATCCGCACGCACCCGCGGCAAGAGCCGGATACAGGTGATCGTCGTCGTCGAACGTCGTGAGGGCGACGATCCGGGTGGCCGGGCGTTCGGCCAGGATCCTTGCTGTCGCGGCGATCCCGTCGATGCCCGGCATCCTCAGATCCATCAGCACGACGTCCGGGTGTACCCGGGCGGCGAGCCGGACGGCGTCCTGGCCGTTGGCGGCCGCACCGACGACTTCCCCTACATGACCGGAACCGCGGTGACTGTCGACGGCGGCGACTCGGCAGGCCGTAAACGTGTGCCCCGCCCGGGTTCCCCATGTGAGGCTATACATAGCAGTTCCTGCGGCGCAGCATGGCCAGGAACATCGCCGGGAACATGAGGATGTGGCCTGCCGTCATCACCACGTGACCGGAGATCAGGCCGGTCCAGAACGGCACGAACAGCAGCAGGAACGGGATGTACATGGCCAAGGCCATATCGGCGATCTCGGGCCAGCCGTGTTTGCGTAACCGCATCCACAGCGACATACCGATGGTCATGTTCGTCGCCATCACCAGAGCGGCGACATCGGGCCGCTCGTATGCCGTCGCCCACCCTGCCTGGGTGAAGATGAACTCACTCACCGGAGCCAGCAGGAACATTCCCGCGAGCATCGCGACGACCATTTCGGCGTAGTGCCATGAGAATCGGATCACTGTCGTTTTGTTCATGTACCAAGAATGTGGCCGCCGCCGTACAAGCGGCACCGTCGCGTTGTCATGGATCAACCATGCGGATCGCATGGTTGATCCATGAAGTCAGGCTAGCCCTGTTGGGCGCAGAACCAGCGGGCCGCGCGTTGATCACTGCCGACGCGGTAGTTGCCGATCAGCACCTCGTCGTCGGTGACGTCGCCGAACGGATACGTCGCGGGTTGTTTGTCGGCCTGGATGGCTGTCCACTCGCCGTTGCGCCACAGCCCAGGCACCCACGAGCCCGTGCCGAACCCACCGAACAGGGTGCCGTGGCTGTTCACCCCGAGAGGTTGTTGCCCTGGCCGAGAATCATCGAGTTGTCCTCGGTCGCGGCAACAGCTTCGGCACTACTCATACCGCTTGGCAACGGCAGGTCCTGTGCGACGTACCGGCATTGCGCGGCAACGGCGGCCGGAGCACCGACCGCCGTGCCGAGCGCCAGTCCGACCGCGAGCAAGGTCGCGACTATGTTGCGGCGCTTCATATTTCCCCAGGAAGAGTGCCCGTTTGATCAAAGCCTAGCGGCGTGTCAACGGGTCACCCGAGCCAGTTGGCCCCAGATGCCTAGCCGAGCCAGGGCAACCGCAGATCGCTGATCGTCAGCTCGTCCACGATCCGGATCAGGTCGGCCTTCGTCCCCTGGGTGTTGAGGTACAGCCAGTACTTGTCGGTGAGCTGGACGCCGATGTCCCCCCAGTCGCCACCGTGGCTCTGGTAGTAGCCCTGCTTGCCGCGAACGGTCACCTGCTCGAGCTGACCAGAGGTGTCCCGTTCCTGCGGCTCGATCTCCACCTTGAGCCCGGTGCAACCAGGGCCCCACGAATCCAGGGTCAGATACGCCCCGTCGGATCCGCCCATGGCACTGTAGAGGGTCGGCCGACAACTGCCCGGCATCCAGCCGAACTGGACGTCCGGGGTGAAGTCGGTGGTGTCCGGCTGCACCGAACGAGCCATCCGCAGCGCTGCGGCGTAGGCGTCCGGCAGGCGCGAGACGCCTGCCCGGACCACCTTGTCCGGCTCCGCGAGCCACTCGACGAAACCGTCGTCGGCATTCAGTTTGACCAGGTTGCCCTGCTTGCCGTTGACGTCCACCTGCTCGACCACCGGGTAGGTCCGCCCAGGCGGCGGGGTACCGGGGTTGCTCAGTGCGGTGCCGTTGGCCACCCGCAATGCGGCGATGGCGGTCGGGTTCTGCGAACTGGACCACTGCCTGGTCATCCCCTCGGGCCCGTACTCGAGCGACCGCAGGTTCTCGACCATGCCATCAGGCAACCAGGTCGCCCGATAACGCATGACCGGGTTCGTACCGGGGACAGTGGACGCGGGGGCAGTGACGACCGTCGAAGCTGGTGGCTGTACCGGCTGCGGGGCGCCCGTCACCAAGAGCGGCACGGAGACCGCGGCGGCGACCAGACTCATCACACTTGCTGAGAGCAAAGCGAATACTCCTCTCGATGGCCGGCGGCGTGCAGCCGTCGCGGCCATTACGGCGTTCACTAGGCGGTGATGGTCCGGGGTCAGCTCCGCACGCTGCTGGAACACGTCTTTGATCGACTCTTCGAGGGTCATCGGACTCCCTTCACGGTCGTGGTCCGCAGCGTGGCAAGAGCACGGGAGGCGTAGGCACGGACAGTGCTGGAGCGGCACCCCATCACGTCCGCGATCTCGTTGTCCGGCAGGTCGCAGAAGTAGCGCAGGACCAGCACTGCCTGCTGGGCCCGCGGCAACTCGCCGATCCGGGCCGACAGTTCGGCCCGGTCGTCGTACTGACTGGTGGGATCGGCCAGTACCGGCTCCAGACCGGGCATCTCGCCCGGCGCGAACGACATGTCGCCCGACGACTTGCGCCGCCGCCACGACAGAAACTGGTTGGTGATCATCCGCCGCACGTAGGTCTCCGGCAGATCCAGCGAGCTGATCCGGCTCCACTTGCGGTGCGCGCGGATCAGCACCTCCTGCACCACGTCCTCAGCCATGTGCGGGTCACCGGTCAGCACCGTCGCGTAGCGCAACAACGCTGGTGACCGGGATTCGACGAACTTGTCGAACGTCAACCCAGCTCCTCCCTCCGTGACCATCCACTGGTTACACGCCGCCGGAGGGCCGATGTGCTGTGCCGGATCGCTTCCTACTTTCGCAGGTATTCCGGTGTTGATCAGCCGGGTTACCGTCGCTGCCGTCCGGGATTCAGCGACGAGGGCAATTCCCGGTGTTTTTCAACAGCATTCTGCTCCCCTGCGAATGAAGGCTGGAACAAATGAACACGCGTATTCTCGGCGCCTTGCTGACCGCGGGCGCCGCGGTCAGTACTGTCTTTCTGGCGCCGGCCGCCGGCGCTGTGACCCAGTACGACCCGGCGATGATCGACGCGCTCGCCGTGGAGTTGGGCACCACCCCGAGCCAGGCCGCCGCCCGGCTGAACCAGCAGGAACGGCTGAGCGGGAAACTCGCCGCCCTGCAGGCTTCCGGTGTCGCCACCGACGGTGCCTACTTCAACCGCGACGGCGCTTTGGTCGTGACCACGTCCTCGCCGGACCGCGTCGCGTCAGTGGGTCTCACGCCGCGGTCCGCGGTTCGCGGCGAACGGGCCCTCAACCGGCTGTCCGCCCAGGTGGAACGGACAATCGGGGCTGATCTGACCCAGGTCCAGTCGTGGGGGCCGGATCTGGAACGCGATCAGGTCGTGGTGACCGTCGAGCCCGGCGCGAGCGACGCACTGGTGCACAGGCTGTCCGCAGTGGACGGTGTGGTCGTCTCGCGCGGCGCGGCCAGGATCACCCCACAGGCCGACGTGGTCCCGGGCCGGATCATGGACCTGGTGCCCGGCACCAACTGCTCGCTCGGTTTCACCGGTACGCGCAACGGCGCCAAGGTTCTGCTGACGGCCGGGCACTGTGTCGTGGGCAACCCTGACATCCTGGACGCCAACGGCACCCACATCGGCAAGGGCGCGGGCACCCGGTTCCCGTCGGTGGACATGGGCATCATGACCATCGACCCCGAGGACACCCCAAGGGCCTATGTGGACACCCGGATGGGCACCACGGTCGCGATCCGTGGCCTGTCCAAGGCGCCGGTCGGCACCTCGATCTGCAAGGCGGGCAACACAACCGGCTGGACCTGCGGCAAGATCACGCACTACAACCAGTCGGTGCGGTACTCCGGTGAGTCCGTGACCACGACCGGCCTGGCCCGCGCCACGGTGTGCACCGAAGGCGGCGACAGCGGCGGCGCCTACATCTCCGGCAACACCGCGCAGGGCATGACCTCCGGTGGTCCGGTCGGCGTCGATTGCGGTTACAACCAGGGCGCCAACGCGACCGGGTCCTACTCCTTCTACCAGCCCGTCGTGGACGCGGCGAACTACTACGGGGTCACTCTCACCACCTCGTGAGCCATCTCTTTTGCGCGGCCCGGCGGGAAAGTCCTCCCGCCGGGCCGTTCTCTTGGTACAACGGGCCGATGCGACTGCTCACCGCGCAGGATTTTGACGTCTACCCGGACTACCGGATGTTCGGCATCGGGGAGGCCGCGGCCGGGTTCGGGGAAAGCCCGCCGGTGCCGGGCGCGGGCTGGCTGGGCGTGGGGCAGGCGTCGGTGATGATCGGGGTGATGAACGACCTGCCGGGGACCCGGCCGCTGCGGTTGGAGCACTGGGACGGCGAGCCGCCGGTACCGGACGGCCACGACGTGGTGCACACCGTCTTCCTGCAGTTGCCGACCGGAAAGATCACTATCGACCAGATCACCGCAGGCGGGCAGGAGACGAATCTGGACCTGCGGCCCGGTCTCTACGCGGCAAGGATCTTCGGCTGGCGACAGGAACCGGCCGATGAGCGCTATCTGGTCCAGTTCTGGCTGTTGTGGCCGACCGCGGGGCTGGTTCGGTCGGCGGGCTGCCAGATCAACGATGGTTACGACCGGTTCGGGATTGTCGACGCTGCCGCAGGCATCCACGAGGTACCACCAGTGGGGGCGGACTGGCTTGCTGCCGACAGTGCCCTGGTCCAGATCAGGCACGGTAGCGGGCGCCCGGTTCTGCGGCTGGAGCTGTGGGACGGCCCGCCGCCGGGGCTCGGACCGGCCCAGTTGCGTAAGCCGATCCGGTTACAGCTGCCGTCCGGCCGGATGCAAGTCCTGCAACTGCGGGCCGGCGTGGCCGGAGTCAAGGAGATCCGGGGCGGGATGCTCCCTCTGACCGAGATCCCGCCCGGCGACTACCGGGTCGATCTGAGCACCCATGAGCCAGGCAACTACTTGTTCCGATGCTGGCTGACCTCGCCCTAAGTCGTTCGGTAGTCATTGTTGCTACAGTCGGTACCGAGGTTGGAAGGAGCGCTTGCGTGATCGTGGCCGAGGACGACGTCTCCGGGTAGATCGGAGCCCGGACCAGCGGTGAGCACCGTCTCAAGGTGACACCGCGGCTGGTCATGTCCTCACTCAGCCATCTTCGGGCGGCTGTGCGCGCCCGTACCTCATGAGAGCTCCGATGTCCAAGATCATTTGCTCGAACCTGTCCTTTGCCTGGTCCGACGGCACACCTGTCTTCGAGGACCTCACCTGCACCATCGGGACCGGCCGCACCGGCCTGGTCGCGCCCAACGGCGCCGGCAAAAGCACGCTGCTCAAGCTGATCGCCGGTGAACACCAGCCGCTGAGCGGAAGCGTGTCCGTCGACGGTGTGCTCGGTTACCTGCCGCAGACACTGCCGTTGACCGGGGATCTGACCGTCGCCGAAGTGCTGGAGATCGCACCGATTGTTCGTGCGCTGGCCGCGATCGAGGGCGGCGACGCCAGCGAGGAACACTTCACCGTGGTCGGTTCCGACTGGGACATCGAGGAACGGGCCCGCGCCGAACTCGACCGGCTCGGCCTGGGCGACGTCACCCTGGAAGGGCCGTTGAGCACACTCAGCGGCGGCCAGATCGTCTCCCTCGGACTGGCCGCCCAACTGTTGAAACAGCCCGATGTGCTGCTGCTCGACGAGCCGACCAACAATCTCGACCGCGACGCCCGGCATCGGCTGTATGACGTGCTCGGCGGATGGAAAGGTTGTCTGCTGCTGGTCAGCCACGACCGGGCGTTGCTCGACCGGATGGATCGGATCGCGGAGCTCGACCAGGGACAGCTGACCTTCTTCGGCGGGACCTTCACCGAGTACGAGACCACGAAGCGGGCAGCGCGGGATGTCGCGGAGAAGAACCTCCGCAACGCCGAACAGGAACTCAAGCGCGAGAAGCGGGAACTGCAGCAAGCCCGCGAACGTGCCGCCCGTCGCGCAAGCACCGGCGCACGAACCAACAGCGACATCCCCAGGATCGCGCTGGGCAGAGTGAAGCGGAAGGCCCAGGAGTCCGCGGGCAAGGCGAATGACCTGCATTCCCAACGGCTCGGCTCTGTCGAGGCCAAAGTGGACGAAGCAGGGCGAGCCGTACGCGACGAGCAGACAATGACATTGTCCTTGCCGGACACCACAGTCCCGGCCGGCCGCACCATGTTCCACGGTGAACGGATGCAGGTCCGCGGACTGTTCCAAGACGAAGGCCTGACCCTCGCGATCCGCGGCCCCGAACGAATCGCCCTCACCGGGGCCAACGGCACCGGCAAGTCGACGCTCCTACGGATCATCAGCGGCGATCAGAAGCCGGACAGCGGCTTGATGAACCGGGCCGACGGACGTGTCGCACTGCTGTCCCAGCGCCTTGACCTGCTCGATGCCGACCGCACCACCACAGAGAACCTGCGTTCGGCCGCCCCGCACATGCCCGAACCGGACATGATGAACCTGTTGGCACGCTTCCTTTTCCGCGGATCACGGGCACACCAGCCGGTCAGCACTTTGTCCGGCGGCGAACTGCTGCGGGCAACACTGGTGTGCATGCTGTGCGCCGAGCCTGCCCCGCAACTGCTTCTGCTCGACGAACCCACCAACAACCTGGATCTCACCAGCGTCGAGCAGCTCACCAGTGCACTCAACGCCTACCGGGGCGCGTTCGTCGTGGTCAGTCACGACGACCGGTTCCTGGACGAGATCGGCGTGCGCCGCCGGCTGAACCTGGCCGACGGCAAACTGACCGAGAGCTGAGCATTCCACTAACGGGTGATTGTGGACAGGCGTCCGTAACAGCGAAAAGATCCCCTCCGAAGGTTGTTCCGCCGACACCGAGCGGAACGGGGTTGATCGCTGTGCCGTACACCGATTTCCGTTTCATCGCCTACGAAGTGGAGACCGCGACAGAGCCGATAGCCGGGGGCGATGTGATCTCCGGCTATCCGGCGGGCGGGCTCGCACCGCCGGCCGCGGATATCGAGATGCCCAAGGCACCTGACGGCAGGACCGGTCTTCACCGTGTCGTCGCACATCGAGAACGAGCACAAGGACTACCTGTACGCGTCGGCCGCGATCTCGTTGCTGGACATCGCTCATGCCGATGTCCACTGCAAGGCCAACGACGACGGGCTGACCTTGCTGACGAACCTGAAAGCCGGGCAGAGCGGCGAAGGTGCCTGGACGGACCAGCATCTGGAGATCTTCGCCAGCCGCGAGAAGTCGTTGTTCCGGCTGGCTTTCAGCTGCGACTTCGGGATGCGTAACGTGACACTGGGCGGATTCACACTGTTCGACCAGGTGACTGTGCCATGCATCGACATCCCGGACTTCGCGGTCAAGGCGGATCTCAAGATCGAGGTGGACGCCTCGGCCGGAACCTTCCACCTCGGTGGCACACTGCGTTTCACCTTCATGCAAGAGTCGCTCGACACCGGCTTCTCGATCAACGTGCGACTGCTTGACGCGCCGGGAAAGCTGGCCGGGATCGGCACGCTGCTGCTCGACTGGATCTCCGGCAATCTGGCGAGCGTACTCGCGGGAGCGCTCAACACCGCGGCCAAGTTCGCCGAGTGGGTCCGCGTGAACGTTGTGCCGTACGCACTTTCCGCGTTCGGCATCGCGCTGGTACTGGGCGGCCCGTTCGGTCTTGGGGCCGCCGCAGCGCTGCGGATCCTCGTCGGGTCGGGGCTGGGCGGCGATGCGGTGTCCGCCGCGATGCGCGACGCGTTCAGCTGGACAGACCCGATTCTGCGGGCGGCCGATCAGGCATTCGACGAGTTCACCTCACGCGTCGGCAGTCTGATCGGCTCGCACGATGTGGATATGGTCGTGTTCAACCTGACTCCGCACATCCTGGAGGTCACCGGTGCGCACGGCGGCGAGATCACCCCGCACACCGGTCTGCAGATCAAGCCGGGCGGCGCCGGGATCGTCGCGAGGTACCGCGCCTCCAGCGGCACCTGGGAATGGGTCTACCTACGCGACAACGACACCGGCCGGCAGTATCAGCTCTACATCCAGCTGTCGCGGTTCATCTCCAACCGGCACACCGGTTTCGACTACTACAACCCCAATCCGCAGGAGGAGAACTCCGGATCGGTCGAGCTGCCTGCCGACGTCGCCTCGAAGCAATGGAACGGCGGACAGGCAGCGGCCTTCACCCTGCACCGGGTGCCCAGCTGATCACTTCTTCAGCCAGGCTTTGAGTTCGTCGTTGAAGTCCTGCTGAGAGACGATGTTGAGGAACCTCGTGCCGACGTTCGCCCGGCCGCTCACGAGGTCGTCGATGTGACCGTTACCGACCTTCCAAACCCCGCGTGTCCTCGCCCCGCTCGCCTGGTTGGCTCCGAAGCCCATGAACCTGGAACGCTGCAGGCGCATGTAGCTCTCCAACTGGCGGGCGTCGCGTTCGTGTTCGCCTTTCAGGTTCGCCCCGGCGAGTTTCGCCAGGTTCGGCAACAGGTCACGGATTGCCGAACGGTCGTTGGCGAATTTCCGGGTGGCCTGAAGTTGCAGTCCTGGCGACGATGTGCCTTGGACCGCGTCAAGGTACACCTGGCATACCCGAACGACGTTGTCGCAGACCGTCCGCACGGCCTGGGTCACCTCCGGGGTCGATTCCCGCCAGCTGCGATCGATTCGGTCACGCAATGGCACGATCAGCTTGACCTTCTCCGCGAACACGCCGACCGCCGAAACCGCCGAAACCGACGGCGTCGTCGACACGGTGACCGCCTCATCCCCGAGTTTCTCGAACTGGACGAGCAGCAGGCCCACGCCGTGCATGGCGCGATACTCCATCAGGTCGGCTGACGAGTCACCCTCGGGAGCAGTCTGACCCTCCTCATGCGGATCGAGGAACGCCGCCTCGGTCCAGTAGTTCTTGCTGTTGGTCTTCGCCTCGCAGAACTGTCTCTCCAAGTCCCTGCGCGGCTTGCTCTCGGCATGGTCCTCACCCACGAGATTGAACCTGTCGGCGGCCAAGGTGCGTTTCTCTGTCCGGTCCGTGCTCTCCAGCATCCCGTACTCCACTCCCCTACCTCAACGAAACCGGAATTCTATCCGGGTTTCCTTGCCATACCGGGGCAATCGCATAGGCCGATCGGGTACGAGCAGTTCCGCGAACACCGAACTTTGTCTTCTGTAACACAATTTCCGACAATAAGTCCACAATAGACAGCGGGCGAGATCGCTGTATCTCCTACTCGCCCGGCGTTGGGCGCCATGTGCCGTCGAGCGCGATACCGGCATCTGCGGCAATCCGGTCACGCGACTCCAGTAGCCGGGCCTTGAGTGTGGGCACGTCCATGCCGACGATGACGCCGTCGCGTTTGACTACGCGCCCGGCCACCAGCACGGTCTCGATCAGGCCGGGGTGACCGGCAGCGACGATCGTGCCCGCCGGGTTGTTGAAGGGAAACACGCTCAGGTCGTCGGCGCGCACCAGGATTACGTCGGCGTCCTTGCCTGGCGTGAGGCTGCCGGTGCACGAGCCGAGTCCGCACGCGTTGGCGCCGTCGACGGTCGCGAACTCCAGGACATCGCGCGCACTGAGCCCGCCGTCCAGCCCACGCTGGACCGCGAACGCGGTGCGCATGGTGGAGAACATGTCGCCGCCCACCGCCGGGCAGTCGTCGATGGACAGCGTCGGGCGGAGGCCGGCGGCCAGCACCCGCCCGGTCACCGGCCAGCCGATGCCCATCTTCAGCTCGACGTCCGGGCTGACCGAGACCGAGCTGCCCGCGTCGGCGAGCATGCGCAGCTGGTCGTCGCTGATTCCGTTGGCGTGCACGAACGTCGTGGTGTCCCGCAGAAGACCGTGTTCGAGCAATTCGGCGATCGGGCGGCCGTCGGTCTCGATGTGCACGGTGGTGCGTAGCCCGAGCTCGGCCGCCAGCTGCATGTCCTCGGCGACGGTCTCCATCGCGGTCATTTCCGGACCGCGCAATGCCAGAGCCATGGTGACCAGCCCGTCGCCCGTCAGACCGGACCGCACGCGCCGGACCTCGGCGTCGATCGGGTCGGACGTCCGGAATCCCGCGCCGAAACCGAAGACCGAGCGCCCCGGCACGTCCCGCAACGCCGCAACGGCGGCGTCGGTGTGCTCGGGGGTCAGCGCGCAATGGAACCAGTCCAGCATCGTGGTGATGCCGGAGTTCAACGCGTCCAACCGGCCGAGCAGGTTGCCCAGGTATACGTCCTCGGGCCGGTTGTGCGGCTTGACGGTGTCGTGCATTGCCACCAGGTACTGCATGAACGTCCAGTCCGCGCCGACGCCGCGGAACGCGGTCTGCCAGGTGTGCCGGTGGGTATCGACGAAGCCGGGCATGACGACCCGGCCGGTCGCGTCGATGATCTCGGCGTCCGGCGCGTCGATCCGTTCGGCGACCTCGGTGATCACTCCGTCGGTGATCAGCACGTCGCCTTGGGCGAGATCGCCGGTCGCCGGGTCCATGGTGATCACGGTGCCGCCGGTGATCAGGGTCCTCATCGCGTGAGCTCCAGTTCCGCCGCCGCCAGCACGTCGCCGACCAGATCCAGCGTGTCTTCGGTGCCTGCTGCCAGCCGGACCAGGCCGAGCGGCACCCCGGACTCGGCGATCTGCTGGTCGCTGAGCATTCCGCGCCACATCGACGCGGGGTGCACAGCCAGCGACTCGACCCCGCCCAGACTCGCCGAGCGCCGCGAATACCTCAGGTGTCCGAGGAACGCGTCGGCCGCCTCGAAACCGCCGTTCAGCTCCAGCGCGAGCACACCGCCGAAGCCGCTCATCTGCTTGCACGCCAACTCATGCTGCGGGTGGGAGGTCAGGCCGGGATAGTGCACCTTCGCGATCGCCGGGTGGTCCTCCAACGCCTGCGCGAGCGCCAACCCGTTGGCGTTGTGCCGTTCCACCCGCAACGGCAGGGTTCGCATGCCGCGCAACAACAACCACGCGTCGAACGGCCCCAGCGTCGCACCCGTGAGTACGCCGGTGTCCCAGATCCGGTCGAGGATCTCGGCCGGTCCGGCCAGCACTCCGGCGGACACGTCCGTATGGCCGTTGAGGTACTTGGTCGCACTGTGCCAGACCACGTCGATGCCGAGATCCGCCGGCCGTGAGTTCACCGGGGTGGCGAAGGTGTTGTCCGCCAACGTGATCACGTTATTCGCCTTCGCCAGGGCCGCGACCGCACTCAGATCGGTGACCTGCAGCAGCGGGTTGCTCGGCGACTCCATCAGGATCAGCCGGGTCTTCGGCGTCAGCGCCTTCTCGAACGCGCCCGGGTCGGTCTGGTCCACTACCGTGGTGGAGATTCCCAGCCGTGGCAACAGGTTCAGCAACACTGACGCCGTTCCGCCGTAAGTCGCCTGCTGCCCGATGACGTGGTCACCGGCGGACACCAGGCCCAGCACAGACGTGGTGAGCGCCGCCATCCCGGACGCAGTGACCATCGCGGTCTCGGTGCCCTCGAGTTCCGCGACCACCGCGGCGACCTGCGCATGGTTCGGGTTGCCGTAGCGGGTGTAGAAGTCCTTGCCGCGCGACTCGGCCGCCACCTGCGCGAACTGGTCCGCGTCCTCAGCCCAGAACGTCGCCGTCTGGTAGATGGGTGGCGCCACAGCGCGGCTGGGGTGAACGTTGCGATCAGCGTGAACGGCAACTGTGCTGATGCCGGCCATGGCGGTCCTCCCGTCTGATGTGACAGGACCAGCGTGGCTGATCAGCACGTCAACCAGCACCGATCGCGGCAATGTTGGCAGCAAATAGCGTGCAGATCCGGGCACCATATTGCCGTCTTCGATTAGATCGAGCAATAATCTGCCACTATGGACGAAGTGGATCGCGCGATCCTGGCCGCGCTGGAGAAGGACGGCAGGATCAGCAACGCCGACCTGGCCGAGCAGGTCGGCCTGTCGCCGTCACCGTGTTTGCGGCGTGTCCGGCGGCTTGAGGAGACCGGCGTGATCCGCGGCTACCGGGCGGTGATCGACCCCGCCGCAGCCGGCCGCGGACTACGCGTGATCGTCGGCGTCCGGTTGGCTCGGCACGCCCGCGCGGACGTCGTCGCCTTCGAACGCGCCATCGTCCAACTGTCCGAAGTGGTCGTCACCCACCACGTCACCGGCAACTTCGACTACCTGCTCCAGGTCGAAGTCGCCGATCTGCCCGCCTACGAGGACTTCCACGCCAACCGGCTCGCCGGCCTGCCAGGCGTGGCGATTGCCAACAGCTACGTCGCGATGAAAACGCTGCACCCCAGCGGTACTTGATCCCGGTCAGTCGCTGAGAACTCCGATCTCCAACTCGGCCAGCCGGTTCGGGTCGCCGATCACGTCGATCCCGGTGATCTTGCCCTCGGCGATCGTGAAGGTCAGCGCGACCGACAGCCGGTTGCTGAACGCCGTCACGATGCCGATCCCGCCGTCGACCAAGGCCATGTCGCTGACGTGGGCCAACTGCGCGGCGGTGGTGGCGCGCCGGGCAACCACGTCCACGCCCCTGACCACGATCGGTCCGCTGGCGTTGAGCACTGTCGCGTCGGCGTGGAGCACCACCTCCGGGTGGAGTAGCTCGACCAGCGCGTCGAAATCGCCGTCGCGGGAAGCCGCCAGGTACGCGCCGACGACCTCACGCTGACGTGCCAGATCGGGTTCAGGCACCTGCTGGCCGCCCTTCACCCGGCGGCGGGCGCGACTCGCGAGCTGCCGGGCCGCGGCCGGGGTCCGATCGATCATCGGGGCGATCTCGTCGAACGGCACGGCGAACATGTCATGCAGCACGAACGCAAGCCGCTCGGCAGGCGTCAACGTCTCCAGCACGACCAGCAGGGCGAGCCCGACCGAGTCCGCCAGCACCGCGTCCCGCTCGGGATCAGCGTCGCTCGCCTGCTCAGGAACATGCACGTCATACGGCTCCTCGCGGCGTGACTGCCGGGAGCGCAGCATGTTGAGGCACACCCGCGCCACCACCGTGGTCAGCCACCCGCCGAGGTTCTCGACGTCACTGGTGTCCGCGCGATTGATCCGTATCCAGGCGTCCTGCAGGGCGTCGTCGGCCTCGGTCACCGAGCCGAGCATCCGATAGGCCACCGCCCGCAGGTGCGACCGGTGCTCCTCGAATCGCTCAGTCATCCATTCACGCTCGTCCACGGTGTCCCTTTCCTTCGCGCCTGCCACCCTGACCCGCGGGGCCACGAGGATGTGACACAGGTCCGGAACTAGGCTCAGGGTATGTGGAGCTGGGACCCGTCGCTGTATGCCGGGAGTGCCGCCTATTACTCGAAAGGACGTGTCCCGTATCCGCCGGAACTCGCTGACGCACTTGCCACTGAGCTGGGGCTGGACGGGTCGGGACGGCTTCTCGACGTGGGGTGTGGGCCCGGGTCGCTGACTCTGCTGCTGGCCGGTTTCTTCGCCGAGGCGGTGGGGGTCGACGCCGATCAGGGCATGATCGACGAGGCCATCCGGCTTTCCGGTGAGCGGGCCAATACGCGTTGGGTGCACATTCGGGCCGAGGATTTGCCTGCGTCGCTTGGGGTTTTCCGGGTGGTCACGTTCGCCCAGTCATTTCATTGGATGGACCGGGCTCGGGTTGCCGCGACCGTACGCGGGATGTTGGAGGCCGGTGGAGCGTGCGTTCATGTGCACGCGGTGACTCACGAAGGGGTCGAGGGTGCGGACTCGCCTCCGAACAAGGCAATGGCCGAGCTGGTGCGGAAATATCTCGGACCAGTGCGCCGAGCGGGTAAAGGGCACCTTCCGCAGGGCACTGTCGGCGGCGAGTCGGAGATCTATCGGGCAGCCGGGTTCTCCGGGCCTCAGCGGATCGAAGTGCCCGGTCGTGTTGTCGCCCGGACGACTGACGAAGTGGTCGCCAAGGTCTACTCACTCTCCAGTTCCACGCCCCACCTGTTCGGCGACAAGCGTGCGGATTTCGAAGCCGAGCTCAGGCAGCTTCTGCACGAAGCCAGTCCTAATGGGACATTCAGCGAACAGATGCTGGAGACGGCCCTCGACATCTGGCGGCCGTGAACTACTCGTCAGCGGGCTTGAGGGGCAGGTCGGCGACCAGGGTGGTGCCCTGGCCCGGTGGGCTGGTGATCGAGAGTGTGCCGCCCAGGGCTTCGACCCGGTCGGTGAGGCCGACGAGGCCTGAGCCTGATCTCGTTGTGGCGCCGCCGATGCCGTCGTCGCTGACTGTCACACGTAGACGGTCATCTTGCAGGCGCGCGTCTATGTATGCGGTTGAGGCGTTGGCGTGCTTGGCGATGTTGGCGAGGGCTTCACAGACGAGGTAGTAGGCGGCCACCTCGACAGGCTCGGGTAGCCGGATGGGAACGTCTGAGGAGAGTTCGGCGGGGATGGTCGAGCGGCGGGTGAGGGCTTTGAGTGCAGGGACCAAACCGCCTTCGGACAGGACCGCCGGGTGGATTCCACGGGACAGTTCGCGCAGCTCGTCCAGGGTCGCCATCAGGCCGTTGGCGACTTCGGCCAGTTGCGCGGCCGAATCCGGGGGAAGTTCGGCCTCGACGGCTCGTACCTCCAGGACCAGCGTGACCAGTCGTTGCTGGATGCCGTCGTGCAGATTGCGTTCGATCCGGCGGCGTTCCTGGTCGGCAGCGGCCACGATACGAACGCGGGATTTGGCCAGCTCGCTGCGGCTGTGCCGCAACGCGCGGGCCATGGTGTTGAAGCTGCGCTGAAGCATGCCGATCTCGCCGGGCCCATGCTCGGGCAGCCGGGCGTCGAGGTCACCGTCGGCGATCTGCCCGGCCATGGCCGCGGCCCGGCGAACCGGCCGGGCGATGGTCGCGGTCAGGTAGACGGCGAACGCCACGATCAGCAGCAGCGATCCGGCCAGACCCACCGCGGCGGCCGTGGTGGCAAGCCGGTCTGTTGCTGCGGTGTCGTCCAGGCGTTGGTCGATGTGGCCGCCTTCGATCGCGACGAAACGGTCGACCTCAGTGCCGATGGCCTCGATCAGGCGCCTGAGTTCCTCGGCAACCGTGACAGCGCGAGCGTCGGCGGGATTCCGCCGGACGAGATCGATCAGCGCACCGGAGTAGTCCAGATAGGACCGAATGGCGTGGGTGACCCCGTCGCTCCGGGCGTGCAGCTCAGGGGCCTCCATCAGCAACCGGTCCAGACTGCCGAGCTGGTCGGCGATGGCGGCCCGGTCGCGCTGCCACAGCCGCAGTGCGCTCTCCTGCCCGGTGATGACGAAACCGTCCAGGCGGGTCTGCAGATTGATCACGTGCCGGCCCAGCTGATTGCCGGCGACCAGCACGTCCTGGTACTTGCGGGTCTGGTGCTGCAGGTCGCGCAGCTCGGCCGTGGAGGAGAGCAGGACCATGAACGCGGCCCCTTCGACCACCGCGAGCAGGGCACTTGCAGCGGCCAGGCGAATGGTCAGCCCGCCCCTCACGTCAACCTCTCGTCCGCACGGAGTAACACGTTAGTCGATAATGCCTAATGTGACGGACGGTACACGCGTGGTCCTGGCGGAAGATGACGTGCTGCTCCGCGAAGGACTGGCCAGCCTGCTCGACCGGTCGGGCTTCCAGGTCGTGGGCCAGTCCGGCGACGCCGCCGGACTGCTTCCCCTGGTCCGGGAACACCGCCCTGACCTGGTGGTCGTCGACATCCGTATGCCCCCGACACACACCTCAGAAGGGCTGGACGCGGCCCGGGTGATCCGCGAGGAGCTGCCCGGGACCGGCATCCTGGTGCTGTCGGCGCACGCCGAGGTCGAGCACGCGATGGAGCTGCTGGCCGGCGGCCGTGGGATCGGGTACCTGCTCAAAAGCCGGATCGCCGACGTGGCGGAATTCCTCGACACGCTTGAGCGGATCGCCAAAGGCGGCTCGGTGGTGGATCCCGCGCTGGTTCAGGAACTGGTGTCGGCCCAGCGCCGGGACGATCCGCTGGCCGTGCTGAGCAGCCGGGAACGGGAAGTGCTGGCGCTGATGGCCGAGGGCCGGTCCAACGCCGGGATCGCCCGCCGGATCTGGATCGCCGAGGGAACCGTGGAGAAGCACGTGCGCAGCATCCTGGCCAAGTTGAGCCTGCCGGAGACGGATGACGATCACCGAAGGGTGCTCGCCGTGGTCACGTTTCTCGAGGCTCGCTAGTTGGTGCCGCGAGCAGGTCGTGGATGGCGCGGGCGGACAGCGACGCCTTGGGCAGGAACCCGACGGCCGGGCTGGCGGCGATCAGGTCGCGATAGTCCTCTTCGTCCTCAGTGGAGACGAGGATCGCGCGTGTCCGGAGCTTTCCGACCAGCTCGAAGCCACTTTCCCGGCCGAGGCCGATATCGACCAGCACCAGGTCCGGACGTAGTTCCTCGACCCGTTGCAACGCCTCCGCACTGCTGGAGGCCACGCCGACGACAGTGATCCCCTGGCGTTCCAGCAGGCGACGAGCCGTGGCCAGAAAGCCCGGGTTGTCATCGACAAGCAGACAGTGCAACACGCTGGCGATCGTTTCAGGCAATGCCCGTCGCGCGCATGCCTGCTAGCCGGTATTCGAGGATGGGTGCTGGCATCGACGATAAGACGGCAGGTCAGCCCGCATGCTCCTTGGCATGGGTCGCGGACGGCGCGGCCCGTGATCCGGAGGAAGAATCCCATGGAATCACGACGACGGACCGGGTTCCGCCGAGTGGTGCTGACCGGCGCGATGACGATTCTGGCGGGCATCGGCTCGTCCATGCTCCTGCCGCTCATGGCCAACGCCGCCACGTCAGACCCACCGCCGCCGCGCAGGCCCACCGTGAGCACGTTGTACCGGGGCGACTCCCGCCCGCCGAGCGAGATCTTCCGGAACGGTTTCAGCGGGCGCGGCTCCGACACCAGCCTGGTCCGCCACGTCCGAGGCGGAAGTGGTGCCATGC
Source organism: Kibdelosporangium banguiense (assembly GCF_017876405.1). Lineage (GTDB taxonomy): Bacteria > Actinomycetota > Actinomycetes > Mycobacteriales > Pseudonocardiaceae > Kibdelosporangium > Kibdelosporangium banguiense. Next base: position 774,222 of record NZ_JAGINW010000001.1, read on the forward strand.
AAAGCGCCTACATCTCGACATCCGAGGACCAGGGCCAGTCATTGACCTTCGCCGCGAGCCAGGGCGCGAACAACCTGGTGACAGTGGCGAACGCCTGCCGGGGCCGGGCCGCCCGGCCGACGAACCCGTTCTCGTCGGTCTGGACCTACTTCGTCGACTCCTCGCGCCCAGGCTGCTCGACAGGCAGGTCCGGGTACGTGACCGCACAGACCTACATCTACGAAATCGACGCGCGGGCCGCAGGCAACGCCTACCACGTCGGCGACCTCTTTGCCGACCACCCGGACCTGCAGCGTTACGCCGGTCAGCGCGAATGGGCCTACCAGGGCCGCATTCCGGCCAGCGCGATCATCCGCGTGCAGGTCTACGAAACGACCGTGCGCGTGGTCTACAACAGCAACGGGGTTGCCACGTTCCCCGATTTCCGTAACCAGCCCAGCGACTGGCACCGCGTTCCGGAGCGGGCAGGCCAGCAGGCCCAGCAGAACCCCAACTACCACCCCGGAAGCCCAAGCCGCATCATCTTCCCCGCCCCAGGCAACGGCACTCGCCCAGGCGCAGGCGGCAGCAGCTCCAACCCGCGCGACCACGTCGGCACAAGCTCACACGATGAACTCAAGCGCCGACGCCTGAACCAGCCGAAGACCGAGCCGGGTGCGGCGAACCCGTGGACCCGCGGCTGCAGCGCCATCACCCGCTGCCGCAGCTGAATCCGACAGATCGAAGTGGGGCCGCGACAGGTGTCGTGGCCCCATTTTCGCTGCTACGACTGGGGGATTCGGCCGTCCTTGACCGCACCGAGAAACGCGAACCCCTGCTCAGCGGTCAGCGTGAGCATCGGACCGTTGGCGTTCTTAGAATCCCGGAGACGGAACACAATCTCGGTGTGCACCAGCTCGATGCATTGGCCCGTATCGGTGGAGCGGCTGGACTTCCGCCATGTCGCTAACTCGACGCAATCGCCTGTGCTAGCGGAGCTGCTGGCCTTCCGCCACTTCGCCCCGCTGAAGTCGCTAGTAGTCATCGGATTTCCTTCCTGATCCGGTCGATCAGCCGGCGGGACTCCTTCGGCGGCTCAGCCAAGACCCGGAGGTGGTTCATCACCTGCCGGTACTCCTGAAGCTCGTCTGGCTGTTCGAAGAACAGGCCGCGCACCCGCGTCTCGACATATACCAGGCCAGCGTCTCCCGGGATAGGAAACGACATCATCGTGAACGCGCCTTGAAGCGCCGAGTACGCAACGGCATCCCGTGGGATGACCTGCAGTTCGACGTTGGGAAGCTTCGCTAGATCCAGTAGATAAGCAAGCTGGCCACGCATGACTTCCGCCCCACCGACCGGCACCTCTAGCACCCGTTGGGGCACCACAAGCCACAGGTGTGTCGGCGACTCCGCTGTGAGCAACTCCTGGCGTCGCAACCGCAATCGCAACCGGCGCCGGACTTCGGCCTCAGGGAAGCGTTGGACAGCGCCGCGCAGAAAGGCCTCTGCATACTCAGCGGTCTGTACCAGCCCCATCAACACGAGCGCGTCGTATGACTCGATCTGCGTGGCGCCAGCTTCCAGTCCAATGTAGAGGTTGAACTGATCGGGATCGGCGGAAGCGGCCTCGCTGGGCGTTCGCTTACGTGCCAACGGAAGTATGGTGAGCAGTTCCACAGTTTCCTCGGTCGCCTCATAAAGCTCCAGCAATCGGACCAGTTCCGCGTCCGGCGGCAGGCTGCGCATCCCTTCGAAGTGATTGAGCCGATTGGCCGCGATCCCGGTCCGCCTTCCGGCCTCCTTCTGCGTCAGCCCGGCGTTCTCGCGGTGCTGACGCAGCGCGATGGCGACTCGGCGCCGCAACACGGCGACAGACGTGGACACGGGCATAGCGAACTCCCTACGGCCTGAGTAACACGAACGTGTCAACGGACTTGACGTGATTCCTACAAGTCAGGTCATACTGGAGCTATTGTAAGCGCTCGCGAGCGCCAAGCTCGACAGACACGCCCAGCTCTGCCCCACAAGGAGGAAGACATGATCCGACCGGCACCAGGCGACATGATCTTGTACACAAGCGGCGGCGTAACCGACGAAGTGGCAATGTCCCTGCACATGCGAAAGCCGAACGACCAAGCCGTCTCGATCCTGTTCGGCAACGAGCGGATCACGCTCGATTTCTACGACGTCCAAAGCCTGGAACGACTGCGCGACCTCGCCGACGAAGGCGCCCGACGACTACACGCCGCAATCGAGATGAACGAGGAACCGATCGATTCCGACCCGGTTCCGTAGTCAGCGGATGATCATCCTGGTGAGCACTCCGGTGAAGTTCACAGGCAGAATGCGACTGCGGACATGGCAGACATTGTGGCCAGGCTCGCGCGGTTGCGGGCCAAGGACGAAGGCCTCAAGGGCTTCGGCGCCGACGAGCACGAGTACCGCAACAGCCCGATGTCCGAGGCTGATGTCGAGGAGTTCGAACAGTGGATGACAGTGCCGTTCCCGCCTGCCTTCCGTGATTTCCTGCTCGTCGGCCAACTCGCCGGCAGCACTGGAGGCGATGACGACACCGGCGAGGATGGCGAGCCAGATCAGCAGTGTCTGCCAGCGTCGCCCAAAGGCGAGCCGGCCAAGGCGGTAGAGGAACGTTGCCACGACGCCAGCCTCGCGGCCGAGGGCCGTCGAGTCGTCATGCGTGTGCTGACATCTGGCGTACTGAGATCGCAGTACATTCCGCGCCTGGACTGATCAGCCGCCCTGCCGCCACATCGAGAAGATCAGGGAATCACCGTCGGTGCAGATCACCTGGGGGATATCGGGTTCCGATACCTGGTTGCACGAGAATCCGGCCACCTCCAGCGCATCCGAGCCCGGTTTCGGGTCAGGTCGCTTGGCGTAGTAGTCGACCAGGACGGCGCCGGCCTGGTCGCAGTCGACCCGACCGGCCGGGGTCTCGACCACCACGACCTCCATCGGCTTGCCCAGCGCACCGGTGATCGTCTGCTCGCAGTACTGCTGATCCGCGGCCGGGTCGATCGATGTGGGCACGGCCCGCGCGGTGGTGGCCGGGCGTGCTGTCGTCACAGTGGTTGTAGTGGTCGTCACGGTCGCCGGGATGTCGATTCCTTGCGAGGCGGAACCGGCCACTGTGGACGAGCAACCGGCCAGTAACAGTGAAACGATTGCGGCCACAGCGATTCTCATGCCCCTAGGTCGGCTTCCCCGGGCTGTGCGTTACGGCTGACAGGTCCCTGATCAGTGCTGTGATCGTCCGCTGGATGCGTGCGTGCACATCGGATTCGGTATCAGCACCGAGCACGAGGTGGTGGAGTACGCCGACGAGCGCGAGGGCCAGCGTTTCGGGGTCGGCGGTCGCGGCGATCCGGCCGAGTCGTTGTTCCTCGGCGAGGTATGTGGCGGCGGCGTTCTCGATCGCGTCGAGGCCTGTGGTTTTGTCGCCGAGGACGGCGTGGATGCGGCCTCGCAGTTCGGGGCGTGTGACGAGGAGCCGGGCTGAGACCAGGACGGGTGTCAGCGGTATCGAGAGGACGGCATCGCACAGGTTGCCAGCGACGGTGTCTGTGCCGGCTCGTTCTGGTAGAGCAGCGGCCTGGGCTGATATCAGGAAGGCTCGGTCGATTGCGTAGGCGGCGAGGAATTCGTCGAAGTCGGTGAAGTGGCCGTACAGCAGGCCGGTTGCGACGCCGGCTTCGGTTGTGACGGCTCGGCCGCTGAGTTTGGCGGGGCCGTCGCGGATGATCACGCATTCGGCCGCGGCGAACAGTTGCTGCCTGATCTCCGGGATGGCGACGCCTCTGGGCACGCGTCTGAGTCTACGGGACTTGCACCGATAATGAGCATGTGTTCATACTTGGTTTGAACACATGCTCATACTTATGCCGAGGAGCGGTAGTGACACAGAGGGTGATCGTCTCGGGCGCTGGTATCGCCGGCTTGGCCACCGCGCTGCGACTTCACCGGGCGGGTTGGGATGTGCTCGTGGTCGAGCGCGCCCCCGCCCGCCGCAGCAGCGGCTACATGGTGAACCTGATCGGACCCGGTTACGAGGCCGCGGAACGCTTAGGCCTGTTGCCCGGGTTGACCGAACGGGATCTGGGGGTGTTCACCTCGATCCTCACCAAGGCCGACGGCCGGGAGAAGTTCAAGGTGCCTGCCGCTGTCGTGCAGGCCGCGGTCGGCAAACGGGCGATGACTGTGTTCCGCGGCGATCTGGAATCCGTGCTGTACGAGCAAGTGCGGGACATCGTCACGATCCGCTTCGGCACCACCGTGCAGGCCGTCGGCCAGAACGGTGATGAGGTTCAGGTCGACCTGAGTGACGGCTCGTCCGAGCGTGCCGATCTTCTCGTCGGCGCCGACGGCCTGCACTCCGGTGTTCGTGAGCTCATGTTCAGTCCTGGCACCGATTTCAAGGTGGATCTGCGACACCTGGTCGGCGCATTTCCCCTCAGCCGGGTGCCGCGCGACATCCCGGACGGAGCCAGCACCACGTTCATCGGCCCAGGCCGCACCGCGGCGGTGATCAATCTGGGGCCGGGACGATCCTCCGCGTTCTTCACCTACCGCAGCGATGATCCGGCGGCCGAACTGGCGAAGGGATCTGCGAAAGCTCTCAACGCGGCCTTCGGAGATCTGGGCGGAGCCGTGCCCGACGCACTTCGCCAAGTGACGGCCGACGCCTACTTCGATTCGGTCAGTCAGGTCGTGATGGACACCTGGCGCAACGGGCGAGTCGTGTTGCTCGGCGACGCTGCCTGGTGCGTCACGCTGTTCGCCGGCTACGGCGCCGCCCTCGCACTCAACGGAGCCGACGAACTCGGCGCCGTCCTGGAAGAACACGGCAGCAACGTCTCCGCAGCCCTGACCGACTGGGAGACGCGGCTACGCCCCGAAGTACTCAAACGGCAAGCCTTGGCCCGCAAGGGAACCGCCCAGTTCGCGCCACCCAGCCAAGCTCATGTCTGGGCGCGCGACCTGGTCATGCGGGCCATTCAGCTTCCCGGGATCCGCACGCTGATCCAGCGTTCCATCCAGCGCGCGAACCAGTAGCGATCAGGCAGGCTTGTCCCCCATCTTGCCGACCACAGCCTGACGGTAGGTCTCGTCAAGGATGATGTCGCCCGCCTTGGCTCCGTCGACATCCTTGAGTGCGGCTGTCCGTCTGCCGATCACGTCGCCGTTCGTGGAGTCCAGCAGCACCTGTTCCCGCAATTGGCCTTCGGCGAAGTCGATGCTGACCGAGATCGCCGCGCGGCCGTCCTTGGTGGTGGCGTCACCGACCGTGAGGTACGGGTGGTAGCTCAACGCTTGTAGCGTGGCGCGGCGCACCTCGGCTGAATAACGGGCGTCGAGAAGGTTGGCAGCTGTGCGGAAGAACTCCAACGGCGGGTCGGCGTGCGTGGCGGTGTTCTGGACCAGCCATTCGTAGAGTGCCCGCGGTTCGGTGGGCGGGCGCAACCGTCCGTTCATGGTCGGCACGGTGCCTACCGTATCCCCCTCACACGCCTCTTTGCCTTCTTCACGTACGGACGAGAAGTCGCCACAGCGGGCCCGTTCCTCACCGTTCGGCATCAGGAGCTTGGTGCGATCTATCGGGGCTTCGTCGGCGCGAGCTGCCTGCTCGGTGCCCAGGACCCATTGCCGGTTCTTTGTTGTCTCGGCCCGCCACAGCCACTGCTGGTGCTGATCGGCTGGAATCCAGACTTCGGCGTGTGCCTCTGCGATGAAGGCGAAGGAGGTACGGCTGCGCCCCTCGGTTCGGACACGTGACCAGAGCTGCCTGTTGACGTACCGGAACTGACCGGCCGCCAGTGGTGCGTCCGGCACCCGGGATGCCAAGCCTCCCAAGGTGTTCTTCGGCTGGCCGGGCGCCGGCGGCAAGGGAGCGTGCTGGCTGCCGGTCGTGGCCGGCGGCCTGGCCATCGTGGTGCTGGACGGCGTCGGCAGGAGCGTGGCGGGCGAGGACTGCTGGGACGCGGCGTTGACGATCAGGATCGTGCCGACGGTGACCACGGCAATAGCTGCCGCCGCCGCGGCCAACGGCATCGCCCGCCGGGTGCGAACAGTGGGTGTCGTGGGCGTGGCCATCTGAACCTTCTCTGGTGTCGTGCCGGCATTCGCGGCGAGCATCAGCTTGGCGCGCGCCCTTTCCCGGGCATCAGCGGCAGCGGGTACATCTGCGTGCAGGGCGGTCAGGACCTCGTCGAGTTTCTGGTCGGACCACATGTGGCGCACGTTCTCGTCAGGCATGACCACCCTCCTTTGTGGACGAAGTTGAGGCGTCTACTCGCAACCGCTTGCGGACCCGGTGCAGACGGGAATGGACGGTGCCGACCGGGATGTCCAGCGCTTCGGCGACCTCCTTGGTGTCCAGCCCGGCCCAGGAGACCAGCAGCAGCACGTCACGGTCTCCGGATGACAGTTCGGCCAGCACAGCGGCCAGCCGCCGGGTCTCGGCCTGCGCGTCCACCCGGGCGGCCACCAGACTTTCGTGACCGGCGTCGAACGTCACATCCGCACCGGCCGCCCGTGCGGTGATCTCCAGGGTGCGGACCTCCTCACGCACATGCTGGCGGACCAGATTGGTGGCGATGCCGAACAGCCAGGACCGCACTGCGGCCCTGGCCGGGTCGTAGCTGTGCCGCCGGTTCAGCGCGATCAGGAAGGTCTCGCTGAGCAGGTCCTCGGCCGCGGCCTGCCCCACCCGCCGGGCCAGGTACCGGTGCAGCACAAGCGAATGCTGGTCGAACAGCCAGCCGAACAGCCTGGCCGGGTCCGGCCCGGTCAGGTCCGGGTGCTCGCTGCCCAGCGGCGGACCGTCCTCATCCGTGAACCCACGGTCGGTTGTCCTCATACCTCGTATTGACAGAAGGCGCCCCTCACCTTCACGGTCACACAGTCGCCAGCGTGACGGCACCCGGCCCGGCAAGCTCATCAAGCGCCACCCGTCGCCCGGAGATGGCCAGGAGCAGGGACAACGCAGGTCCGGTCACTTCCGGGCCGTCTCCGATCGACAGGTCGGCATCGGTCGCCATCAGCCGGACACCGGCGACCAGTTCCTTGGCTCCACCGAAGGACGCGGGCGTACGAGCCTGCAGGCGAAGCGCTCGGACAACAGCTTCCTGCTGGTAGGAGCGAGTAAGCCCCAACGGCCGCCGGATGTCCTCACCGTGCACGACCTCCTCGACCAGCCTGGTGTCGAGGTTCGCCGGAGGAGTCGACGTCCGCGACGCCACCTGACGAAACCGCTCCAACGTCTCTTGCGGTGAAGCACCGCGCGTCCGCTCCACACCCCGCGCGTTCTGCCGGTCGAAATCAAACCGCGCCAGGATCAAACCGGCCACGAAACTGAGCCGCGTGGTCAGAGCCGTGTTGACCATGTGGGCGACCACGTCGTGCACAGTCCACCCGTCACACAGCGATGGCGTCTCCCACTGTTCGTCATCGAGGCGCGACAGGTCGTCGATCAGCGCCGCACGCTCCACATGCACCATCGGCCACACATCGCTCTTCACGGTTCTCTCCTTGTGTTGACGGCATTGCCCGCCAAGAGAGACTCCCGCCACCGCGAAAACTCATCAACGCAGGTGCGCGAGCACGTTGATCACCGTCCCGCTGGGATCCTCCATGAAGAAGCGGCGTACGCCCCACGGCTCGTTTCTGATCGGGTAGACGATCCGCAGACCGCGACGCACGGCATCGGCGTGCACCGCGTCGACCCTCGCCGGATCGCCGACGTCGATCCCGAAGCGGGGTGGAGGGTTCTCCATCCCGCGCGGCGGAATGATCACCTGCGCCTCGGGACTGTCCGGGGACTGCAGGCACAGGACCGGTTGCTCCATCGCCACCTCGAACCCGAACACCTCGGCGTAGAAGTCACGGGAAGCGGCGAGGTCGTCTCCGTCGGCGTAAGGAACGATTCTCCTAATCATCAGTACACCATCGCAGCCTCGGCTCCCGGCCGCTGGGACAATCGGAAGTTCTACCGGCCGAGCAGCGGTAACGGCGAAAAGGTGTAGTTCTGCCAGAGCAAGCGGGATGCCTCTTCCGGATAGACGGCAACTGCCGGTTCGGTGTCGAAGAGCTGCGTGAGGCGTTGCTCGGTGTCGTACGCGGGCCAGCCTGGGTCGCCGTGCGTGGCAAACGCCGTCCATGCGGTTCGCATGCGCCTGGACAGTGCCTCTGCCTCGGTGATGTCCTCACCGATCAGCATGGCGGGCTGGCCGCGAGTCAAGTTGCCGAAGACAAGCGGCACGTCGAGGCCATGGCAGGCGCCAAGCGCGCCGCCCATACCCGGGGCAGTCCAGGTCAGCTCGAAGAGGTGGACACGGCCACCGCCTGCGACCTGTGCCTCGGCGAGGTGCAGCGACGGCATCCGGAACAGCCAGTCCGAGTTGACCACTTCGTACAGCTCGTCCGACCCGGCGTCCGGGAAGGCCGCGCGGAACTTCTGCGCACCCTCCGGCGCGAGCATCGCCAGGGCGGTCTCCGCCTGGTCCGGTGTCACCTGCCCGAGCGTGCCCTCGATCAGGTTGAACAGACGCTGCTCGTCGCGTGTGTGACCGACGATGAGCTCGATGTCCCGGGCCGCGCCATCGGCCAGGGCCTGCCAAGGGGTGCGGGGCAGGACATCCCCGTCCACGACGGGCCCGAACGGGATCGGTCGGTGCGCGGCCAGACCCCAGCGTTCCGTCCACTGGGCGATCTTGGCGGTGACCGCGTCACCCGCGGCGGACAGCCGCATCGGTTCCACAGTGGACATATCAGCGACCGTGGGTCGCAGTCCCACCTCGGTGGCGCACACGGTAGCGATGTCGGCAGCGAGCTCCGGCGAGAAGACCGGGCCTGTCACGCTTTGCGCGATCGCCCGGTGGAAAAGCCCGGCCGCACGCGGCATGGCCAGCAGTGCGGCGACCGATCCGCCGCCCGCCGACTCGCCGAAGACCGTGACCTGGCCGGGGTCGCCGCCGAAGGCCCGGATGTTGTCGCGCACCCACTCCAGAGCAGCGACCTGGTCGAGCAGGCCACGGTTGGCAGGCGCTCCCTCGAACTGTGCGAAACCCTCGATGCCTACGCGGTAGTTGAACGTCACCACCACGACGCCATCCTGCGCGAGGCGGGCGCCGTCGTACTCGGGAAGACTCGACATGCCGACCATGAAGCCACCACCCTGGATCCACACCATGACCGGCAGATCCGCGCCTGAGCCGAATGCGGGCGACCAGACGTTGATCGTCAGCCAGTCCTCTTCCGGCGAGTCCTGGGACAACTGGTCCATGCCAAAGAATCCGGCCTGCGGTGGCGGCGGGCCGTACGCCACGGCCTCACGCACTCCGTCCCAGCTCTGTACCGGTTGCGGCGCGGCGAAACGCAACGCGCCAACTGGCGGCTCCGCGAACGGAATGCCGCGGAAGACCGCCACACCTGAATCCCAGCTGCCCCGCAATTCCCCTGACACCACACGAACTTCGGGAGCAACAGTCATCAGGGCTTCCTCTCTGGGCATGGCCGAACCAAGTGCGCGCCGGATCATCCACGCCCACCGGCAAAACGCGCCACCCATTTACCCAATTGGCACCGTCCCCGGACGGCCGTCCCAGATGTGCATCAGCTCAACTGGCCTCGGAAGCCTGCACCGCAGCGGCTTCGATAACACTGTCCACATAGGCTTCCGCCGGGCTGCGGAGCAGGCTGTGGGCCTCAAGGAAAACCTCGTGCGCGACGCGTCCCTGCCACCCAGCGGGAAGCAGTTCGTGCGGCAGGTCCGGATCGCGGAACGGGAACTTGCGGTAGTCGTGCACGAGGGTCGCGCGTTCGACGAGCGCACGTTCACCCTGTAGTTCACCGGCGCGATAGGCGTCCAGGCGGGGTTGGTAGATCCCAAGCCACTGCGTGTATCCGTGGTTGAGTTCGATCAGATCCCAGGCACGGCCCGCGATGTCACGGTCGGCTTCCATACCGGCCGACGACGAGTGGAAGACGTCCAGCTTGACGGTCGGATCATCGGCGAAGGCGGCGAGCACCTGCCCGGCCCGGTCGTGCGGGCTCAGCCAGACGGCCGGCGACAGCGGCCCGAACCCCAGCCAGGCGAGCTTCTTGCGCAGCTGTTCCCGGATCGCCCGATTGGTCTCGGGCACCTGGTAGATCACCATGTGCCAGCGGCCGTCCCAGGGACCGGTGGCCCGGCCGAAGATGCGCGTCCGGCCTTCGTCGAGCATCTGCCACGCCGTTTCGGTCAGCGAGTACAGCGTCTCCCGGCCCTGGCGTTCGGCTTCGAGCCACCCTTCCTTGCGCAGCCGTGTCATCGAGACACGGGTGGTCGCCTCGGGGATGTCGAAGCACTCGAGCAGCGTGACCAGGGCACGCAAACGCGCGGCGCCACCGCGATACCGCAGGTAGTCACCGAACAGATCGAACACCAGCGATCGCGCTCGCATCTGGCCTCCTCGCAATCCGAACCAGTCTATCGACACACCTTCATGTTTCATCTTCTTGACGTCCGTCCGCAAATTGTCTCATAATTTGCCATCCATACGGGCGGGTGACACCAGTCACAGTGCAGTGAGGAGTTCCGCGATGGCCGAGACCGGCGAGACCTTTGTCCTGATCACAGGCGCCTGGCATGGCGGATGGGCGTGGCGGCCGGTAGCCCAGCGCCTCCGCGCCGAAGGACACCAGGTACTGACGCCCACGTTGCCCGGCCTGGCGGATGGAGACGACCCTCGCGAACACACGCTCAGCGACGTCGTCGATGCCGTGGTGCGCACGGTGGAAGATCGCGATCTGCGGGACGTCACCCTGGTCGGGCACAGCTGGGGCGGGTACCCGATCACTGCGGCGGCGCCCCGGCTGGCCGGCCGCCTGCGCAAACTGATCTATTGGAGCGCGTTCGTGCCCGCGGCCGGCCGGTCGCTGTTCGACGAGGTGCCGCCCGAGTACCAGGGGTTGTTCACGGCGCAGGCGGAGGCTTCCGGCACCAATTCGGTACTCCTGCCGTTCGAGGTGTGGCAGCAGGGATTCATCGCCGACGCATCCGGACCGGTCGCTCAGTTGTTACACGAACTGCTTGTCCCCCAGCCGATGCAGTACTTCACCGAGACGGTCGAAGTCACCGAGCACGGCGTTCCCACGGCTTACGTGCTCGGTGAGCAGGACGTCGCGTTGCCACCCGGCGAATACGGCTGGAACCGGTTCGCCGACCGCCTCGGAGTACCCGCCCAGCCGGTCGCGGGCAGTCACGAAGCCTGTTTCACGCAGCCCGCCGCGCTCGCGGAGGCCTTCCTCAAAGCGTGACCTGAGATTGCGTCCATACGACGAGCGTCGACGAATCGTTGCGCTGAAGGAGTTGGTGAACCATGACATCCCCAGCCCGTACAAGCAGACGATCCGGGCTCACCGTGGTCGCCTTGTGCTTCCTGACCATCGTCTTCGACGGATACGACCTGATCGTGTACGGCTCCGCGGTACCGAGCCTGCTCGCCGAGCCCGGCTGGAACATCGGGACTGAGCAGGCAGGTGCCATCGGCAGCTACGCCCTCGCAGGCATGCTCGTCGGCGCGTTAGGTGCGGGCGCCATCACCGATGTCCTGGGCCGACGGCGAATCATGCTCATCGGCATCACCTGGTTCTCGGTGATGATGGTGCTCTGCGCACTGGCGCCCAACCCCACGATGCTGGGCATACTCCGCTTTGTGGCAGGCCTCGGCCTGGGCGGCGTCATTCCCTCCGCGATCTCCCTGACCGTCGAGTACGCCCCGCGGCGTCGTCGGCAGCTATACAACGCGGCGATGTTCGTCGGGTACTCGGTCGGCGGTGTTCTCGCCGCGGTTATGGCGCTCATTCTCGCCGCGGATCACGGATGGCGACCGCTGTTCGCCATTGGCGCGGCACCGCTGCTGATCGTGCTGCCCTTGGCCATATGGCTGCTGCCGGAGTCGGCCGCCTACCTGCGGACACGCGGACGGCACGAGGAAGCCGAGGCCCTGACTCTTCGCTACGGCCTCGAACCACAAAGCGAAGCAAGCGCAGAACGCCTGGGCCCCAGCACGCTCTTCCGGCGAGACACCTGGCGAGCAACCATCCTGTTCGGACTCGCGAGCTTCTGCGGACTGCTTCTGGTCTACGGCCTCAACACGTGGCTGCCACAGATCATGCGCAAGGCCGGATACCCGCTCGGCTCCGCGTTGACGTTCCTGCTCATTCTCAACGTCGGCGCGATCGTCGGCGGCGTCCTCGCGGCAGTGCTCGCCGACCGCGTCGGCTCCAAACCGGTTACCGCTGCGGCATTTCTCGTCGCCACCGCCTGCCTGATCGTGCTCAGCCTGCGTGCCGACGGCGCCGTGCTCTACATCGCGGTCGCTGCCGCGGGACTGGGCAGCGTGGGTACGCAGATTCTCGTGAACGGCTATGTCGCGGTGCACTACCCGGCCGCGGTACGTGCCACCGCGCTCGGTTGGGCCCTCGGTGTCGGCCGTGCGGGTGCGATCGTCGGGCCGCTGTTCGGTGGTTGGGTCCTGGCGTCAGGCGCCGGTTTCGAGTGGAACTTCTACGGTTTCGCCGTTCCCGCACTTCTTGGTGCGGTGCTGATCGTCATGATCCCGCGGCGACGCGCGGCAGCTTCGCCTCAGCCGGCCGGCGACGACTCCCGGCCCGCCGCACAGCCAGTCGGGTAAAGCATTTCACCACATGGACGACCGTCAGGGATCTGTCGTAGTCTTACCCGATCGTGCCGACAAGGAAGGCTGAAACCATGCGTGTCGCCGTCGCGGGGGGCGGCCCGGGCGGGCTGTTCTTCGCCACGCTGATCCGGCGGGCCGATCCGTCGATCGAGGTCACCGTGTTCGAACGCAACCGCGCCGACGACACGTTCGGCTTCGGCGTGGTGTTCTCCGACCGGACCCTCGACGGGATCCACGAGGCCGACCCGGTGCTGCGCGAGGCGCTCACCGAGCACGGCAAACACTGGGACGCCATCGAGATCCGGCTCAAGGGTGAACGGATCCGTTGCGGCGGCAACGGAATGGCCGCGATCGTGCGGCGAACTCTGCTGGCGCTGATGCAGGCACGCGCCCGCGATGCCGGTGCGGAGCTGAGGTTCTCCGCCGAGGTGACCCTCGACGAACTCGCCGGCTACGACCTGGTCGTGGCCGCGGACGGCACCGGCTCGAAGATCCGCGAACAGCTGGAGCAGGATCTCGGCGCCCAGGTCGAGACCGCGACAGCGAAGTTCATCTGGTTCGGCACCGACTACCTGTTCGACGGCTTGACCTTCGTGCACGAGCGCGGCCCGGACGGGGTCTTCGCGGTGCACGGTTACCCGATCTCCGACGAGGTCTCCACCTTCATCGTGGAGACTGACGAAGCGTCCTGGCGCCGGGCCGGGCTCGACGAGTTCGACCTCACGCAGCCGCCCGGCTTCAGCGACATGGTCTCCAAGGCCTACCTGGAGAAGCTCTTCGCCGACCAGATCGACGGGAAACAGTTGCTGGTCAACAACTCCCGCTGGGGCAACTTCCGTACCCGGCGCACCCGCCGGTGGCACACCATGAATTCCACTCCGCCAGTGGCGTTCCTGGGAGATGCGGTGCACACAGCACACTTCTCCGTGGGTTCGGGCACCAAGATGGCGATGGAGGACGCGGTCGCGTTGTCCCGCGCGATTGCCGAGTCGCCAGCCGATCTCGGCACAGCTCTCGCCGCCTACGAGAACGCGGCCCAGCCGTCGGTCCGCAGGATCCAGAACTCGGCACGGCCCAGTCTGGCCTGGTGGGAGCACTTCGGCCGGTATCACGACGAGTTCGAGCCATGGCAGTTCGCCTATCACTTCCTGTCCCGCTCCATCAGCGATTCCCGCCTGGCCAGGCGTGATCCGGCGTTCGTGGCCGCGAGCCACCAGGGCTGGATCGACCAGTACGGCACCGAACCGCTCGAAACCCCTTTCACCGCAGAAGGATGGCGGACACCAGGCCGGCTCGTGACAGTGTCGTTCGCGCCTGCTTTCGTGGCAGGGTCGTTGCCACTGCTCGATTACCCGCAAGGCACGTGGGGTGCGCTCGTGACCGCACCCGAGACCGAGGCAGAACTGCCCGATACCTTCGCCAGACTGTCCGAACTCGCGGACCTCGGCAATTCAGCCCCGGTGCTGGTCGCCGTGCACGGCGGCACGGCGTTGACCCGCATGCTGGTGTGCGAGCAGGCCCGCATGCACCACAAGTTGCCCGCCTTGCTCGTCGACCCGGATACAGACCAAGACCGGGCGATGACCACGGTGCTGTCCGGACGAGCTGATCTTGTGGGGGTGCCCACATGACCGGGACACTCGGCCTAGGCAGCCTGTTCGCGCCGCGTGGGATCGCTGTCATCGGCGCTTCCCGTAACCAGCAGAAGCTGGGTGCGGCCATGGTCCGTTCCTTGCGCGGGTTCGCAGATCATGGAGGGCATCTCGCGCTGGTCAACGCACGCGACGACAGCATGCATCGCTCTGTACGCGCCGCCGCCCAAGACGGGCCTGTGGATCTGGTGATGCTCTGCGTCCCCGCTGCGGTGTGTGCGGACGTACTGACGGAAGCGGCTGACGCGGGCGTACGCGCTGCGGTGGTATGCGGCGGTGGGTTCGCGGAGGCAGGCGGCTCTGGTATCGAATACCAGGAGCAGCTGGTGGCTGTCGCGGCCGGGACCGGCGTGCGCGTGCTTGGCCCCAATACCAGCGGTTTCCTTGTGCCGAACGCGAAGCTGACGGCAAGCTTCGTCCCCGGCGCGGCTGACGTGCGTGCAGGCAAGATCGCTGTGGTCGCCGCAAGCGGCGGGGTGAATCACGCATTGTCGTTCCTGCTCACCCAAGCTGGGCATGGTGTCAGCCTGGCGGTCGGGCTGGGCAACGCGATCGATGTCGGCGCCCCTGATGTCCTTGACTACTTGGCTGACGACCCGGCGACGAGCGCGGTTGCACTGCACATCGAGTCCGTCGCGGACGGACCCCGCTTGGTCGAGTCGGTCGCCCGGCTCAGTGCTCGCCGCCCTGTTGTCGCTTTGGTGGTTGGGAAACACGACATCGGCGCCTTCGCCGCGTCGCATACCGGCGCGCTGGCCACGTCATGGCGTACCACTCGTGCCGCGCTCGCCCAGGCGGGAGCGGTCCTGGTCGACAACGAACGTGATCTCGTCGATGCCGTCGGTGCCCTCGCCGTGCAGCGTCTCAAGCCCAACCGGGACCCCGCGATCGGTGTCGTGACCGCGCAAGCTGGGCCAGGACTGCTGATCCTGGATGACCTTCGCGGCCGTGGGACGCGGATACCCGAGCTTCACGCGTCCACTCAGGACAAACTCGCCGAGTTGCTGCCGCCACTGACTTTCCAGCGCAATCCGGTCGACACTGGCCGTCCCGGACCGACGCTCGGTGATGTGTTCCGGGTTGTGGCCGACGATCCCGAAGTCGACCTCATCGCAGGCTATGCACTGCACGAACCCGACGCGGCCGACTTGCCTGCTGCCCTGACCAACCCCGGCGTGCCCGTTGTGATGGGCTTGGGCGGGACCGGAGCTGAGACGGCGCGTTGCCGCGAAGCGCTGCTGGCAGCGGGCATTGCTGTCGCATCCGAGCCACGTGGTGTCGCCGCCGGTATCGCCGCCCTCCGCGAGGATGCTCGTGCTCGAACACGCCGTTTTGACACCGAACAGCGGCTGGTGCCTACCGGTATCCGTGGCCCCCTTGACGAGGATCAAGCCAAGACGCTCCTGGAGCGCATTGGAATCCGTACACCCGCGCGTCGCGCCTGTGCTGACCGAGCTGAGGCACACCAAGCTCTTGCTGCCTTGGGCGGGCCGGTCGCGGTGAAGATCCTCGACGCCACTGTCCTGCACAAGACCGACATCGGGGGCGTCCACCTCGGCGTCGGCACACCGGAGGACCTCGACAAAGCGCTTGCTTCCATCGGCTCGGCGCGTTACCTCGTCGAGGAGATGGCGCCTCCTGGTGTCGATCTTGTCCTCGGTGCCCACCGGGACCCGATATTCGGCCCAACGGTCCTTTTCGGACTTGGTGGTACCGCGGCGGAGGCACTTGCCGATGTCGCGATCCGGCTGGCACCGCTGTCAGCCGCGACAGCCGCCGAAATGCCCGAGGAACTGGCTGGCCGTGCTCTGCTCGACGGGTGGCGTGGTGGCCCTGTCCTCAACGCCGGGCGACTCGGCCTTCTCGCCGCGGCGCTCGGTGACCTGCTCGCCGCCAATCCGGATCTCGCCGAGATCGAGATCAACCCCTTGCGCCTCACCGTGTCGGGCCTCGTCGCCCTCGATGCCGTCGTTCTCTCCAGGGAGGCCAGCGATGCCCACCCCCATCAGTGAAAACACCGTTGCATGGCCCGATTCCGACGCACGGCGTTACGTCGCCGCGGGCTACTGGGCCGGAGACACGCTCGGGTCCCTGCTCCGCGATGTCGCCGACCACCAGCCCGACGCTCCGGCGCTGGTCGATCCCGTCGCCGGGCTCCGGCTCTCCCACCGCGAACTCGCCAATCGTGCGGACTCCGCCGCCGCCCGGCTGTTCGATCTCGGTATGTGCCAAGGCGACCGGATCGTTGTGCAGTTAGGCAACGGCTGGGAATTCGTTGTGCTCACCCTGGCCTGCCTGCGCGCGGGCATCGTCCCGGTGATGGCTCTGCCCGCACACCGCCGCATCGAGCTCAGCTATCTCACCCGGCACGCCGAGGCCACCGCGATCGCGGTGCCGGACCGGATGCGCGACTTCGACCACCAGCAACTAGCCCACGACCTGCGGACCGTCGGCCCCTGGCACGTGCTGGTGGCCGGGGACGAGATCTCGCCCGGCAGCGTCGACCTCCGGACGATCTGTGGTCCCAGCACCAACCCGGCAGCAGATCGCGCCCGGCTTGACGCCGTCCGGATCAACAGCTGTGACGTCGCCGTGTTCCTGCTGTCCGGTGGCACAACCGGTCTGCCCAAACTGATCGCACGCACACACGACGACTACGTCTACAACGCGCGGCGTAGCAGCGAAATGGCAGGCGTGGACGCGGACACCGTGTACCTCGTCAGTCTGCCCGCGGGCCACAACTTCCCGCTCGCCTGTCCAGGAATCCTCGGCACGCTGCTGGCAGGCGGACGAGTCGTCACACTGCCATCACCCGAACCCGCAAAGGCTTTCGCGACCATCGCCGCCGAAGGTGTTACGCACACGGCCGTCGTGCCCGCGGTCGCAGGCCGATGGCTCGACCACGCCGCGGAACACGGTTCGGCCGACGTCGCCACGCTGCGCGTGCTGCAGGTCGGCGGCGCCCGTCTGGCCAACGAACTCGCCCGGCGCGTCAAACCCGTTCTCGGCAGTACATTGCAGCAGGTGTTCGGGATGGCCGAAGGATTGCTGAACTTCACGCGCCTCGACGACACCGACGACGTCATCTGCACCACCCAGGGCAGGCCGATGTGCCTGGACGACGAGGTACGCCTGATCGACGAACTCGGAAACGACGTCCCGGACGGGCAACCCGGCTCACTGCTCACCCGCGGCCCTTACACCCCAAGGGGTTACTACAAGGCGGCCGAGCAGAACGCGCGGGCCTTCACCACGGACGGCTGGTACCGGTCCGGCGACATCTGCCGCCGGACCCCGGACGGCAACCTCATCGTCGAGGGACGCGACAAGGACATGATCAACCGTGGCGGTGAGAAGATCTCCGCCGAGGAAGTCGAGAACCTTGTCTACCAGTTGCCCGCGGTGGCCCAGGTCGCCGCGGTCGCGATGCCCGACCCCGTCCTCGGCGAACGCGTCTGCCTGTACGTGGTGCCACGGCCAGGCACCGCCATCACACTGGAGGAAATCCGCTCTGCCATGGAACTTCTCGGCGTGGCCCGGTTCAAACTGCCGGAGCGCCTGGTGATCGTCGACGCGCTGCTCACCACCAAGGTGGGCAAGATCGACAAGAAGGCGCTGCGGGCCGACATCGCCGAACGGATGGCACTCACGTAGTCGCAAAGTCCCAGCGGGTGGCGCCGTGTGGCTCCGCGGAAGCCACACCGATGGCCCTGCGCAGCGTGAGGCGGTACAGGTACCAAGGCGCGGGCCCCGCGCTGGGCGCGCTGTACGGGGCCGTAAGCGCGTCGCCCTCCACCGAGGCCGGCCACCCGCCGGTCCGGTAGACAGCTGCCACACGCTCCAAAGTCGAGGAGTCGGTGACGCGGTGTGCCTCGCCTTCCAGCGTCAAGTCGATGCCCCGCAAGCGAACCGACACGCTGCATGCCGGATTCTCGGCCAGGTTGCGCGCCCTGCGAGTGTTCGGCCCGCTCTTGAAGTACAGCGCGTCGTCCACCCACACGGCCCCGACGCCGGCCGAATGCGGCCGCCCGTCGGGCCGCACAGTCCCCACGAAAAACGTCAGGTCAGCCGTGGGCGTGTCAGTGACGAGAACGTCACGCGCACGACTCCACGGCAGCTCCGCGGACCCGTGCCGGTCAAGGTTCTTGATCGAAATCGGCTCAGTCATACCCCAGCGTCGAACAAGGCGGCCGCACATCGACAACCTCGGCCGAAGAATTTCCCTACCATGGGTTTGAGGAGGTCATCATGCGTGACGGGAGACTGCTGACAGAACGCGATCACGTGCTGGTGGCACTCGACGGACCGATCGCCGAGCTGCCGCCCCCGCCATCGGCTGCCGACCGGCTGCGGGTGATGGTGGCTGAAGGCGGGCTGCCACGGAAGGTCGCACGAACCGACGACCCGTTCGTCGTAATCGCCCACGCGGCAACGATCGGCCCAGCCACCGAACAAGCGGTACACGCGCAGCTGTGCCGGATCGAACTCGAGGTGCTGTCCACCGCGCCGGCCACTGCTGGCGTCCACAAGGCCTTTGCCAAGATGGCCGCCGTAGGAACCCAGATCACCGTGGTCACCAGCCTGTCGATCACGGCAGTCCGCACATTCCTGGTGCTGCACGGACTGCTGGACCACGTGCGGCACCTCACCGGACGCACCGGCCCGGACAGCTCAGGCCTCCCACCGGCCCCTGACCTGATCACCGCGGCGATCCACCACTGCGCCATCCCAATGCGGTCATGCCTGTTCGTCGGCAGCACGGACACCGACCTCAAAGCCGCCCGCGCGGCAGGCGTCGAAACCATCCGTCCCCCATGGTCCGACGATGCACTGATCCCGCCGCCGGTACCAGTTCAGCAACGCTAGAACAACGCCCCGCGTCCACGGCAGCACGATATCTGGGATCCCCACAAGGACATGACTTTGGCTCTGCTCGGCGCCGTCGTGGCAGTCATCGCCCAGCGACGCCGTGCTCCCGCACCAGATATCCATTCGATGACACCAGCGAGATAGCCGACAAGGTCCTGGCTGTGCAGAACTCGGTCCAGGACCTTGCCGATCCCGCTGGAGGGAGCATCAGTCCACTGAGATCCAAGGGGTCCATCCGGTGGTGGCAGTCCAGTACTGCCGGTACACCTTCTCGTCGAGCCGGGCGATGACAAAAACGTCGAGCCGCTGGCCGTTGAAGCCCCATGTGGCACTCGGTGAGCTGCCCGCCCCGTCCTGAGGCGGCGGCCGGGTGGCCCACTTGCCCCATCCGGCGTCACTGGTCCAGGTCAGCTGGTTCAGCCGGCCGTGTGGGTCGACCCCGAAGACGTCAAGCCGGGTACCGGGCGCGGTCCATGACGCGGACGGGTTGGTTCCCAGGGTTCCGCCGAGGTCCACCCAGGTGCTCCACCCGGACGGGGTCCAGAACATCTGGTGGACATGCTGATTGGTCGAGGTGACGAAGACATCCAGCCGGCTGCCGTCGGCGGTCCAGGTGGCACTAGGCGAACCACCGGACATGACGGGCGGACTGTGCAGATCGGTCCAGGGCGACCAGCCGTTCGCCTTGGTCCACGTCAGCTGGACGAGTTTGCGGTTGACGTCGATGGCGAAGACGTCGATCCGGCCGCCGTCCATGGTCCACGACGCGGTCGGATAGCCCGGGATCGCCAGTGCGCCACCGAGATCGACCCAGACGCTCCACCCGGAGCCCACAGTCCAGGTCCGCTGGTAGAGCCGGCCGTCGAGGCCGATGACAAAGACGTCCAGCCGACTGCCGGTGCTGGTCCAGCTGGCGCTCGGGCTGTCGGTCAGGCTGGTCTTGGGCGGCGCGCCCAGATCGCGCCAGCCGACCCACGGGCCACCGGCGGTCTGGAAATTCTGTTGCAGGGTACCGGCGCAGGAGACCTGGAACACGTCGATCCGGCCGCCGAGGCCGGACGTCCGCGACGCCGCCGGCGCGGACAGGAAGGCGTTCACCTGGGACGCCGGCCGGGCATCGGCCGGGCTCGACTGGGCCGGGCCGCCGAACGCGGTCAGCAGGACGACACTCAGGCAAAGGATGATGGGATGGGCAACTCTGGCCACTTCTCTCCCTTCACGCACGCGAGGAGTTCACTCTCAGCGGGACGCGAAACACCGGTAGCCCGCGGACAGTGACGAGGAAGTACCGGTGCTGGAGTGCACGACGTGCACCCTTGGCATCAACAGCACCACCAGTAAGAATGCCCTACTCGCACACCGGTCGTCAGCCACCGACCGGCGCCCAGCACAGCGGCCAAAAGGCTGAAAAGGCTGCCACACAGTCGAAACACGGCAGCCGCGTACTGGATCGTCCACATAAGACAGTTGCGCGAGCCGGTCAGGCCTGACCGGTCAGCTCACCGGTGGCGTCCCGCTGGACAGCGGCCGACCGGCGCAGGAAGTCGAGAATCAGCGCGAGCTGCTCATCGGTGTAACCGGCGTACAGCGCCTCCAGCCCGGCGACGAAGGTGTTGAACAGCACACCGAAGCTCGCCACGTGTTCCTGGTTGATCTCGACGATCACCCGGCGGCCGTCCTCGCGGTCGCGCACCCGGCGGACAAATCCCTTGCGCTCCAAGCGGTCGATCAGCCCGCTCACCGACGCGGGCGCAAGCCCCGTGTGCGCGGTGAGTTCTCCCGCGGTCAACGGACCTTCCCGCTCCAACAGGTCGAGAGTCTTCTCCTCGGTCATCCCCAGCCCCATCCGAGCGCCGATGGCGGCGTGGAACATCACCGCGGCGTTGCTGTTCTCGCGGCCGGCATGGTGCAGCGCGGCGAGTAACTCGCCACGCCGATCCGCGTCACTTGACACTCACGCCCCCATCCCCATACATTTCGTTCGGACGAACTAAATAACCGAGCGTCAGCAGACTAGCAGTTAGCGGTGGAGGGCACAATGACCAGGGCATTGATCATCGGAGCCGGTGTCGGCGGCCTGACCACGGCCATCGCATTGCGGCGAGCCGGCATTGAGCCGGTGATCTACGAGGCGTACGACGAGCCGGACGACTACGTAGGGTTGTTCCTGAACACCGCCTCCAACGGTCTCGACGCGCTGCGCGCCCTCGACGTCGACATCGCCCGCCGCGCGGACGGATTCCCGATCCCACGCATGATCATGTGGAGCGGCACCGGAAAGCGGCTCGGCGAGGTCGCCAACGGAACCACACTGCCAGATGGCACGGTGAGCGTCTGCGTCCGGCGCGGCGAGCTGCAGAAGCAGCTGCGCGCGACGGTCCGCGACGCCGGTATCGCCATCGAGTTCGGCAAGCGTCTCGACTCCTACCGGAACGTGACCGGCGGCGTGACCGCGCGGTTCACCGACGGCACCGAGGTCACCGGTGACCTGCTCATCGGGGCGGACGGCATCCACTCCCGTACCCGGCGACTGCTTGATCCCCACGCACCAGCACCGCGTTTCACCGGGCTGCTCAGCGTCGGCGGGTTCAGCCGCGGCACCGGGCTGGAGCCGACCACCAACACCCAGCACTTCGTCTTCGGCAAGCGGGCCTTCTTCGGCTACCTGGTCCGCGAGTCCGGCGAGACCTACTGGTTCGCGAACCTGCACCGGCCCGACGAGCCGAACCGGCAGGAGCTGGCTGGGGTGACACCTGGGCAGTGGCGGCAGCACATGCTCGACCAGTTCGCCGACGACATGCCGGTCGTCCGGCACATCCTGAACAACCTCGTCGGTGAGGTCGGCGCCTACCCGGTGTACGACATCCCGACCAGCCCGATCTGGCACAGCGGGCCGGTCGCATTGATCGGCGACGCGGTGCACGCCACCTCCCCGTCCGCAGGCCAAGGCGCCTCGATGGCGATGGAGGACGCCGTCGTGCTCGCCCAGTGCCTACGCGACGCACCCGACACCACCACCGCGTACACCACGTACGAGCGGCTGCGCCGCCCTCGCGTCGAGAAGGTCGTGGCGTACTCGAAGACCCTGTCCAACAGCAAGACCGCCGGTCCCGTCGCCCGGGTCTTCCGCGACCTGATGATGCCGGTCGCGCTGAAGCTGTTCGCCAGCCCCAAATCGCACGCATGGATGTACGACCACCACATCGACTGGAACCACCGCATAGCCGCCTGAGGCGGCAATGGTCCACATAGCACAGAGGAACAGCCCATGTCCTTATTCACCAAGAGAATCACGGCCGTGGTCACAGCGGGCGCGCTGTTGACAGCGGGGATGGCCCAACCGGCAGTCGCACGGGAACAGGCCGGCAACGTCATCGAAGTCGTCGGCACGTCAGCGGGCTTCACCATGCGTGACAGCAACTCCGCCGGCCAGGTCACCTTCACGGTAAGCAGTTCACACCCACAAGGTGGGCTGTTCGCGCTGTGGACGCTGCGTCCCACGGCAACACTCGACGACGCGCTCCCCTACGCAAAGATGGGACTGTCCGACACCAGATCCGAGTCGATCGCGGGCGGCCGAGGCCTTCAACAGCGAGTGGAGGTGCTCGGCGGGGCGGCAGTGCTGCCAGGTCAGCCGGTGTCGTTCACCGCACAGCTCCGGCCAGGCACGTACTACCTCGTCAACTACCAGGACTTCCGCGAAGGCGGCGTACCGCAGGCCGCCGCGCGCCTGCACACATTGACCATCACCAACAGGTACAGCCCTGCACCCCCTCCTCTGGCCCACGCCACCGCCGTCTTCACCCTCGCCAACGGCAAAGCGGCATATTGGATGCCAACCCAGCTACGGCGCGGACAGCCACTGCGGATGATCAACGCAACGCCCCAACTGTCCGAGGCCGTCTTCATGCCAGTACGCCCCGGCACCACCCAGGAACAGATGCGGCAGTTCTTCGCCGCCGCCGACAAAGAAGAATGGGACGTCGACGTGCCGTTCACCGGTGGCCCAGTCGGTCTGCCCGCCCTAAGCCCGAATCACACGACGATCATCCAGACCGCACTGCAGCCTGGCCTGTACGCACTGGTCACCTGGTACCCGGACTTCCGGACCGGCAGAATGCTCGCCGCGGAAGGCAAATTCGAGCTGGTCACGATCGTCTGACCGGTGTCCCGGCGAGGCGTGACTCCAAGAACGCGGTGGCCGGGATGCTGATCATCCCGGCCACCGCGTTCACGTCACTGCTTCGGTGCTAGCTTGCCCGCCTCCTTCGGCCGGCACCCACCATGCCGTACCCGATCAGCAAGAGCGCCAGGCTCAGCACCGCCAGGCCTGCCACGCTCACCCCGGTCGAGGCCAGCCCAGCCGCTATCACGGATCCGTACGACTGCGGAGCAATGGGCCTCTCCAGCTCGCCAGGCACTGCTGGGCCAGGCATCGGCTCACCACGCACCGGTGAGCCGGGCACCGGTTGCTGGGTGTCCGGGAACGGATCCTCCTGCTGCGGGCCGGGCACCATCAGGATGTCTCCATTGTTGGAACCCCATCCCGAGACGTAGAAGGACCGCCTGAACTCGTCGAAGAACTTCCATGGTCCGACCACCACCAGTTCGTACTGGCCCGCGGGCAGATCGCTGAACGAGAACTTGCCGTCGGAATCGGTCCGGGTCTTGGCCACCGGCAGGTGGGTGAAGCCGTCGAGCAGCACCACCTTGGTGTCCGTGATCGGGTCACCGGGCTGCGGGAACTCCGATTCGTCGCCCTCCAACGGCCGCACGAGCCGCCCCGAGCCGCTGCCGGTCACACCCGGAACCCGGGCCCGCACAAAGACCCGCGGGTACCCGGCCTCCGTATGCCCCTGCGCGCCGAAGCCGCAGGAGGCGAACACGTCACCGGATTCGCGGCTGCCCACCGGCACCTTCTCGGACACGTCGAAGACCCGGGTCGTCCCGGCCGGGACTGTCACCCCTCCGGCAGCCTTGTCCAGTTCGCCCCAGCCGGGACCACCGGTCAGGCCATTGGGAGCCTCGGACGTGCAGATCGCCTTGACGCCAAGGAGATCCACGGTGCCCTTGTTCTCCAGCGTGACGGTCAGGTGGGCGATCTCCCCTTCCTCATAGCTGTCCTTGGTGAACGCGAGAGCCGGCACCAACGTGTCGGACAGCGGCCGTACCGCCTTGATGAGCGCTGTGTGACCGGACTTGTCGAGCTGGACGACGTCGAGCCCGGTTCCGCTCTCACCAAGCGGCACCCATCTGCGCGCCGGGTCCTCGAACCAGACGTAGTACTGCCCGGTGTTCAGCCCCGGGAACGCGAAGCTGCCGTCGGGTTTCGTGGCCTGGTCGAATGACTTGGGCGGTACACCGCCCGAGATGCGGACCACGATGCCGCCCAGGCCCTCGCCTTCGTCGAACTTCCCGTTGCCGTTCGCGTCGGCGTAGATCCGGCCGGCGTAGTCACCGGTGGTGATCGTGACCGGCGCGCTGATGTCGAAGAAGTTGTTCTGGTAGTAGCTGTCGTAGCCCTTCAGGGCCGCCTCGGCCGACCAGGTGACGACGCCACTCTCCGGAGCCCGGACGGTTCCGGTGACATCGAGCACCCTGGTCGCTCCCGCCGCGATGTGTGCCCCTCGGCCGAAGGCGCCGAGATCGCCCAGGGTGTCCTCGTTCACCACGAGCGCGGCCGGGTTCGACCAACTGTTGTGGTGGATCCGCACCTCATCGGCGTCCGCCTCGCCGACGTTGGCGACGGTCAGCTTGACGTGCACCAGATCGCCGGACTCGTACGCCTGCTTGTCGAACTCCGCGGTCACCCGCACGTTGGCGAACTTGCCTTCCTGCCCTTGCCGGGGTTCGACGAAGAACTCCTGCACGCGCTGCGAGGGGTCCGCTACGACGGAGAGCACCGCGGTGAAGTTCTTCCACTTCCACGGATCGGCAATCCGCAACTCGTACGCACCGGCCTGCAGGTTCTCCACAGCGAACCGGCCGCTGTCGTCCGTGCGGGCCTCGCCGAGGATCACACCGGTGTCCTGGTCGGCGACCTTGACCGTCACCCCGGACCGCTCCTCACCCGGATCCACTCGGAAGTTGTCGTTCAGGTCCTCGGCCACCAGACCCACGCCGGTCGCGCGGACGCCCAGCACGGTGGCCCTCGCGCTGCCGGAAACCCTTGCCTGTAACGGATAGTTGGCCGGTCCGAACGAGCACGACACGGAGACGTACCCGTGCCGTGGCGACGCGACCGGCACCGCCTCGGTGACCTCGACGGTCTTGACCCCGTTCGCCGGAACCGTCACGCCCTGCGTACCGGCAGCCAGATCGCCCCATCCGGGGCCGGTTCCGGTCAGGTCCGGCCCGTCCTCCCCATGCGAGCACTGGGCGACGACGCCAGCAAGCGGGCGCGCACTCGAATTGCGCAGGGTCACCGTGACCTTCGCGGTGTCTTCAGGGGCGTAGTTGGACTTGTCCAGCTTCATGCTCACGCGCAAGGTGTCGAACAGGCTGCGGATGGCCGTGATCGTGACGTTCGCGTATTTGCCGGAATCGTCGATCGCCAGGTAGTCGAATCCGGATCCGGAAAGGCCGGGGACGACCCATGGGTACGACACGTTTCGGTAGTCGATCCAGTAGTCGCCCACCGGCAGGTCGAGAAACTCGAACCGGCCCTGGGCATCGCTTGTCTTCGTCCACGTTCCCTGCTGGCCGGAGACGTTGATCGTCACCCCGCCGAGTCCCTCACCCGGATCGATCGTGCCGTTGTTGTCCTTGTCGGCGATGATCGCGCCGGCGAAGACACCGGTCGCCTGGGTCAGCGGGATCTCGATGAAGGTGGCGTTGTCGGCCGGGTTGGCGTCGCCGGTGTCCGCGGTGACCTTGGCCGAGAACGTCACCTTTCCCTTGCCGCCCTGGAGAATGCGGCCGGTCAGCTCGGCCGTCCGGCTGGTGTGCGGTTCGATGCGGGCGCCGGGCTTCGTCCCCAGTGGACCCCAGGCGCCCGAGACATCCAGGTCGCCGCCACCCGACGCACGAACCCCTTCCGCGGCAACAGAACCCGTGTTCTCGACGGTGACCCGCACGGTGGCCAGGTCGCCGGCTTTGTAGGTCGTTTTGGCGAAAGCGGCCGAGACCTTGAGGTCGGCGAGGCCATCGCCGGCCGGCGCCGGGCCGGCCGAACGGCTCGACGGCGGCGCCGGGACGGGGGCCACGGACGGGTCAGCCGATGGAGTGGTCGTCGTGGCCGGTTCCGGCTTGGTGCTCGAGGGCGGGGCCGGATCGGGAGAGGGCGGCGGAGGTGGGGTGGTTTCCCTTGGTGGTGGGGTTTGCGAGGCCGACGGTGGAGGTTCGGCCGACGTGGTGGTCGGTGGCGTGGGTTCGGTGGTGGTTGGTTCGTCCGCGGCGGCGGTTCCCACAGCCAGGCCGCTGTAGAGGACAAGGGCCACGGAAAACGCGCCGAGTCGCGCGGCGAATCGGCGCATTGATCTTCCAGACAACGACACTCCCCAATGTCAAGTCTGTGCTTACGGCACCCCGACGGGCGCGAGAACCCCCATGCCGCCCCAGACGTCCAGTGTGATCGACAAGATTACCAGCGGCCCCTTGTCACCAGGACCGTTGACAGTTGCCAGATAACCGGGCTGGTTCACCGACGGGCTTGCTCAGCAGGACGCAGAGCGTCCATTGTGGATCAATCGGCGCCCAACCGACGGCGCAGGCCCGTCACCAAGGCGTCCAGGCCGACGTCGAACGCTTCGTCGGCGCGGTCGCGTCCCCGTGGCGCGGCGGTGATCGCGTCAACGAGTGTGGGCAGGTCGTCCCGTTCGGGACGCCACACGTCGTCCGGCGCCGCGAGATCGAGTGCCGCTCCCAGCGCGTAACAGTCGAGGACGCTGATCCAGAGGACGACGTCACGCATGGGGACGCCCGCGCCGCGCAGGAGGATCGCGATGCGTTCGTAGCCGTGGAGGACCGAACCCGCGGTCATCGTCTGCTCGTTCAGCAGCGGGATCAGGCTGGGGTGTTCGGCCAGCGCACGCCGGTAGCCGCGCATCCACTGGCCGACCTGCTCGCTCCAGTCGCTCCCGTCCAGCGGGGGCGGGTCGATCGCCGTGGCCATCCGTTCACGCAGCGCCTCGATGATCGCCGTCCGCCCGCTGAAGTGGTGGTAGATCGAAGACGTGCTCACACCGAGCCGCGTGGCCAGCTCGGCCATCGCCAACCGGCCGGTGTTGTCGACGCACGCCAAGGCGGCATCGAGGATCGTCTCGGTATCAAGCAACCGTTTTCGTCGTCTAACCACAAATCCTCCACGATATCCGTCGCCGCAGACCGTATTCATACACGAAATCCTTGACGACCCTCTCTCGCTGGCGCATGCTTAAACGAATTTCGTTCGGTTAAGCATCGCAGGCCCGAGAGGACGCCACCATGGCCGGATCTTTTCCTGACCGCGAGCCCGATTCCCTCAAGCGCGGTGTCCTGGGCACGGGAAGTCTCGTCTTCATGGTCGTGGCGGCGGCCGCCCCACTGACTGTCATGGCCGGCGTCGCGCCGCTGGCCATCATGGTCGGCGGGATCGGCGCACCGGCCGGATACCTGGCCGCCGGGATCGTGCTGACCGTGTTCGCCGTGGCGTTCACCCGGATGACCCGGCACGTGGGCAGCGCCGGCGCCTTCTACGCCTACATCGCCAAGGGCCTCGGCAAGGGCTGGGGACTCGCCGCCGCGGTGCTCGCGCTCATGTCCTACAACACCTTGCAGATCGGGGTGTACGGACTGCTGGCCGCGCAGGCCAAGGCCACGCTGGCCGACGTCTTCGGGCTGGACGTGCCGTGGCCGGTCATCGCGTTCGTCGCCGTCGCGCTGGTACTCGTCGTCGCCTGGCTGGGGATCGACGTCGGCGCGAAGGTGCTCGGTGTGCTGCTCGTCCTCGAATCGGGCATCCTCCTGCTGATGGCGATCGGCGTCCTCACGCACGGCGGCGCGTCCGGCCTCGACACGAAGTCCTTCACTCCCAGCGCCGTGTTCAGCCCTGCCATGGGTGGCGTGCTCGCCTTCAGCTTCGCGGCCTTCATGGGCTTCGAGTCCACTGTGCTGTACCGCCGGGAGGCACGCGACCCCGAGCGCACGGTCCCCCGTGCCACCTACATCGCGGTGGGCTTCATGGCCGTCTTCTACTGCTTCATCGTGTGGTCGGTCATCCAGGCCTTCGGCAGCGGCCAGGTCGTGGACGCGGCCGCCGGGGACATCGGAGGCCTGTTCTTCACCGCGATCGGCACCTACGTCGGACCCTGGGCCGCCACCGTCATGCACCTGCTTGTGATCAGCAGCGTCTACGCCGGGCAACTCGCCTTCCACAACGCGATCACCCGCTACACCCACGCCCTCGCCCAGGACGGGCTCCTGCCTGCGTGGATCGGGAAGGTCCACCCCCGGTACAGCTCGCCCTACCGCGCGAGCATCGTGCAGAGCGTGCTCGCGGTCGTCGTGATCGCGGTGTTCGCGATCGCCGGGGCCGACCCGTACACGAAACTGCTGCTGTGGGTGAACACCCCGGGCGTGGTGGGCGTCCTGGTGCTGCAGACCCTGACCGCGATCGCCACCGTCGTGTACTTCCTGCGGCGCAACAAGGCCGCGAGCACACCGGTGGCAGTGACCGCCGGGATCGTCTCCTCCGTGCTCCTGGCGGTCGCCACCTACATCCTCGTCGACAGCGTCGGCCTGCTGACCGCCGCTTCGACCACCGTGAACGTGGTGCTCGTCAGCATCGTGCCGGTGACACTGCTCATCGGCGGCGCGGTAGCCGTCTGGTTGCGCAAGCGGCGGCCCGACACCTACGCGCGCATCGGCGAAGCCGACGGCGGCGAAATCCAGTCCACCCCCGAAGGGATCCCCGCGTGAAGCCGGACCTCGTCGTCTGCGCCGACACGGTGCACACCCTGACCGGCGACGACCGGCCGGTCGAGGCGATCGCGATCACCGGCGGCATCGTCACCGCCGTCGGTGATCGCCGGGATGTCCGCGACTGGCGCGGTCCCGGGACCGACATCGTCGACCTCGGCGATGCGACGGTGACCCCCGGATTGATCGACGGACACCTGCATCCTGTGATGGGCCTGCAGCTCACCGCCGACGTCGACCTGTCCTCCGCCCGCAGCATCGACGAGGTGAGGCAACTGCTGGCGGCCGCGGCGGCCGGCCGGGCACCGGACGAATGGGTCCAGGCGTGGGGCCTGGACCCCAACGTCTTCGGCGGCCAGCCGGTCACCGGCGCCCCCATCGAGACCGCGGTCGGGGGCCGACCGGCCTTCGTGCGGCTGTTCGACGCCCACTCCGCGCTGGCCACCCCGGCCGCGCTGCGACTCGCCGGAGTCGACGGTCCCCGGCGGTTCGCCCAGCGATCGAGCGTGGTCTGCGACGACACCGGACAACCGACCGGCCTGCTGCTGGAAGCCGCCGCCATGGACCTGGTCACCGAGCACATCCCCCGGGAACCAGTCGCGGTGCGGGCGGCCCGGCTGCGCGCGCTGCTCGGCGACATGGCCGCCACCGGGCTCACCGGCGGCCACGTCATGGACCTGCTCGGCGACAGTGCCGAAGTCGTGGCTGCCGCCGAAGGACTCGGCGACCTCCCGTTGCGGCTGCGGTTCGCCCCCTGGTGCGAACCCGGCATCGACGCGGACGGACTGGCCGGGCTGATCGCCCTCCAAGGACGAGGCGGCCGCCGTTGGGAGATCGGCGGCGTGAAGTTCTTCATCGACGGCACCATCGACAATGGCACCGCATGGCTGGAAGACCCCGACACCCATGGCGAATCGACCGACAGCTTCTGGACCGACCCCGCCGACTTCACGAAAGCCATGCACACCCTCGCCGCTGCCGGCGTCCCCACCGCGACCCACGCCATCGGCGACGCTGCCGTGCGGCACGCCCTCGACAGCCTCAACGAACTCGACGGCCCCACGACGGCACCACACCGCATCGAGCACATCGAGACGTTGCCGACCGAGCTGATCTCCCGATTCCGGCGGCAGAAAGTCGTCGCCAGCATGCAACCGACCCACAGCCATTTCACCCGGGCCGACCACACCGACAACTGGTCCTCCCGCCTCGGCGCCGAACGCGCCAACCGCGGCTGGCGCTGCCGCGACCTGCGCGACGCCGGCGTTCCGGTCGTCCTGGGCTCCGACTGGCCGATCGCCCCCTTCGACCCGCGCCGTATCCTCGCCGCCGCACAGCTACGCCGTCCCGCGGGTGAACCGGACATCCCGCCCGTGCAGCCAAACCAGGGCCTGACCCCACTCATGGCATTGGAGGGCTACACCTCTCTCGCTGCCGCGGCCGCCGGCCGGACCGGCGGAATCACGGTCGGCACGCGAGCCGACCTGACAGCCTTCACACTCGACCCGTTGGGCACCGCTCCCGACGAACTGGCCGACGCACCGATCGCGATGACCATCGTCGACGGCACGATCGTCCATCGTGGCACCACGCCCTCAACGTAAGGACACACCAGCAACAACTCAGTACGCCGGCACCAGGGCTGGTTGCCGTGTGATCACAGTGCCGGGGGCAGGCCCAGCCATGGTTTGCCGGTGGCGTCGAATCCGGTGAGCTCGGCGATCTTCCCGTCGACGACGTGCAGGACCGCGATGGCGAACAGCCGGTACTCCGGGTCGTCGGGGGTGCGCAGGTACAGCACGGCGGCAGGCATGCGGTTGACCGTCGTGGTGATACCGCGCCAGTCGTCGTGGCCGCGCTGGAAGAGCCCGCCGGAGACCCAGCCGTCCACCGCGTCCTTGGCCCCGATGGTCACGGTGCCCGGATCGGGCAGCATCGCGAAGCGCAGGTCGTCGCGCAGCAGGGACATCAGCCCGTCGAGGTCGTTGCGCTCATGGGCGTCGATGTAGGACTTCACCACGCCGCGCTCGTCATTCGACAGCTCGTGGGTGGCGGTGCCGCGCCAGTCAAGGCGACGGTCGGGCAACTGCTCGCGCATCGTCACGCGCGCCCGCTGCAGTGCGCTGGTCACCGATGCGACGGTCAGATCGAGGGCGTCGGCGGCCGTCGACGCCGGCCAGCCCAGGACGTCGCGCAGGATGAGCACCGCCCGCTGTCGCGGCGGCAGGTGCTGCACGGCGACGATGAACGCCAGCTCGATCGTCTCGCGGGCCACCACCGATTCCTGCGGGTCCTCGGGGAGCATCCGGTCGGGGTAGGGCTGCAGGTACAGCATCTCGGAGCCGGAGTCCGGCAGCCCGGACGGTACGGGTGTGCGGTCGTTGCGCTTGTCCAGCAAGTCGAGGCAGGCGTTCGTCGCGATCCGGTACAGCCAGGTCCGCAGCGCGGCGTGGCCCTTGAACGACTCCCGCTTGTGCCACGCCCGCAGGAACGTCTCCTGCGTCATGTCCTGGGCGTCCTCGTAGTTCGCGAGCATCCGGTAGCAGTGCACCTGCAGCTCACGCCGGTGGCGTTCGGTGAGGAGCGCGAACCGCGCTGTGTCGTCTGAGCGGACCGCCGCGATGAACGTGGCCTCGTCGGCGCCCAGCGGTCTGGCGTCGGTCATGGTCATCAATCCTTCCACCGGTACGAGAGGGCTACCAGAACTGACGACGCGGCGCAGGATTTCTGATCGGTGAAGTCGCTGACACCGGGCCGCCGCCTCAAGTGATCCTCATCTGCCGGAATTCCCAGGTCTGTGACCTGGTACCGAGCGGGTTACCCTCTCGGCGGCGGGCAGCGGGGGAAGACGTGTCCGCCTGAAGGGGGGAGAGTTGGCGACATCCGAGACGTCTGATCTGGCATTCGGGATCCTCGGCCCGCTCGAGGTGACGCGCGGGGGCACACCGGTGCCGGTGAACGGGCCGAAGCTGCGGATCATGCTGGCGGGGCTACTGCTTCGCCCGAACGTGGTGGTCCCAGTCGACCGGCTCGCCGAGGAGCTGTGGGGCGACGAGCAGCCGCCGACCGCGCGCAAGAGCACCCAGCTCTACGCGCAACGGCTGCGGCGGGCGCTGGGTGAGGCCGTGATCGAGACCCGGCCTGACGGGTACCTGCTGCGGCTGGCCCCCAGGCAACTGGACCTGCTGCGCTTCCGCGCACTCGCCGAACAGGCGCGCACCGCCGAGCCGGAGGCTGAGCGAACACTGCTGGCCAAGGCGCTGGCCTGCTGGCGCGGCGCCCCACTGGCGGACGTGCCGTCCGAGTCGCTGCAACGCGAACAAGCCGTACCGCTGGCCGAGGAACTGCTGCGCGTCAGGGAGCGCTACCTGGAAGTCAGCCTGCAACTGGGCAGACATCGCGAGATCATCGGTGAACTCGGCACCGTGACCAGGGAAAACCCCTGGCAGGAGTCGTTCTGGGCGTTGTACATCCTCGCGCTGCACCGCAGCGAGCGGCAGGCGGACGCGCTGGAAACGTACCGCGACGTGCACCGGATGTTCACCGACGAACTCGGCGTCGACCCCGGCCCGCGGCTACGCGCGGCACACCGCGCCATCCTGACCCCGCAGGAGGAGATTCCCCTCACCGAGCCGCTCCCGGCCGTCTGCCAGTTGCCCGCGGACCTGCCCAGCTTCTCCGGGCGGACGTCGGACCTGGCGAATCTGGACGCGCTGCTCGGGCAGCGGACCCTGGTGATCGCCGGTCCCGGCGGGATCGGCAAGACCGCACTGGCCGTGCACTGGGCACATCGGGTGGCCGAGCGGTTCCCGGACGGCCAGCTGTTCGTCGACCTGCGCGGGTACGCCTCGACGTCGCCGATGTCCAAGACCCAGGCGATGACGCTGTGCCTGCGCGCGCTCGGGGTGTCCGCCACACACGTGCCGATGACACTGGACGAGCAGGTCGTGCTGTACCGGACGATGCTCGCCGGGCGACGGGTGCTGGTGGTGCTGGACAACGCGGCCGACGCCGACCAGGTCCGCCCGCTGCTGCCGCCGAACCCCGGCTGCGCGGCGCTGGTGACCAGCCGCGGTGACCTGCGCGGGCTGACCGTGCTCAACGACGCGCGAGTGCTCGCTCTGGACGTGCTGACCACTTCGGACACCCGGGTGCTGCTCACCGGCCTGCTCGGCACGGACCTGGTCGATGCCGAGCCCACGGCCGTGGACCGGCTCGCCGACCTGTGCGGGCACCTGCCGCTGGCACTACGGATCGCGGCGGCGAACCTGGTCAGCGGCAAGTACCCCTCCGTGAGCGACTACGTGGCCGCACTGCGCGCCGACCCGCTGGCGGAGCTGGCCATCGAAGGCGATCCGGACGTCGCCGTCCGGGCCACCTTCCAGCTGTCGTACCAGGCGCTCGACGAGCCGGCGCGACGCATGTTCCGGCTGCTGGGCAGCGTGCCGGGCCCGGACTTCGACCTGGCCGCAGCCGCGGCGTTGACCGGCGCGGCGGAGCAGACCCGCCGTTGTCTGGACCGGCTGGTCGCGGCGGGCCTGCTGACCCGGCGCAGCCCCACCCGATTCCAGTTCCACGACCTGGTCCGCGAATACGCCGCCGACCGCGCGCGGGCCGACGAGACACCCGATGAGCTGGCCGCGGCCGAGACTCGGCTGTTCGACCACTACCTCGGCATCGCGTCCGCGGCCACGCACCGGTTGTTCCCGCTGTTCCAGCGGCTCCTGCCCGGTGCGGACGAGCCACCGATGACGTTCGACGACGACGAGCCGGCGATGCGCTGGCTCGACGAGGAACGTCCCAACCTGGTCGCCGCCGCAGAACGCGCGGCGAGCTCCCCCGGGCTGCGGCACTACAGCGCGCTGCTGGCCGACGCCCTGCGCGGCTACTTCGCCGGACGCGGTCTCGCAGCGGACGGGCTCGCGGTGGCGAACGCGGCGCTGGGCGCGGCGCGCGATGCCGGTGACCGCCGCGCCGAGGTCGCCGTGTTCGTGCTGCGCGGGATGGTCGCGTACAACCTCAGCGACTACGACGCCGCGATGGCCCACTACGAAGAAGCCCTCGAAGGCAGCGTCACCGCAATGGACCCGGCGGCCGAGGCGGAGGCGCGCCACGGCCTCGGCCGGGTGTGTTCCCAGCTCGGCAAGCCGCACGAAGCGACGCGTCACCACGAACGCGCCCTGGCCATCGCCCGGCAGGCCGGTGACCAGAGCACCGAGGCACGAGAGATCAACTACGTCGGCGTCTCGCTGCTCTCGCTCGGCCGCGTCGAAGCCGCGATCGCGTGTCACACCAAGGCGGCCGAGTTGAGCGCGCGAATCGGCAACCAGCACATCCGGCTGCTCTCGCTCAACGGTCTCGGTCTGGCCCACTGGACCGCTGGCCGGATGCGCGAATCCGCCGAGTGCCACGAGGAAAGCAGGCGCCTGGCCGACCAGTGCGGCATGCGGCACGGTTTCACCTCGGCGCTGGTGTGCCTGGCCGAGACCTACTGCGACCTCGGCCGCTACGACGACGCGGAGAAACAGGCCCGCCAAGCCCTCGAACAGGGTCGCGAACTCGGCGAGCGCCGGCACGAGGCGGGCGCGCTGGAGATCCTCGCGACGGTCGCGCGGCGGCGTGGCCGTATCCCCGAGAGCATCGAGGGATACGCGGTGGCACTGGAACTGTCCCGGAAAATCAACTTCCGCTACGGCGAAGCGTCCATCCTCATCGGACTCGCGGCGGCGCACCGAGCCATCGGCCACCCGTCGGACGCGGTGACGCACACCGAACTCGCGCTGGCCAAGATGAACGAAACCGGGATGCGGGTACTCGAATGCGCCGCGCTCACCGAGCTGGCGGCCGCCCACCTGGCGCTGGGCGACCGCCCAGCCGCGACCCGGGATATCGGCCAAGCCCTGAAGATCGCGCGTGAGGACGGCCAGCGCCTCAACGAGGCTCGCGCATTGCGGGTGGCTGCTGCGATCCGGGAGTCGTACGGGGAAACCGCCAAGGCCGCCGAGCTGACTGCGGCGGCCCTGGAGATCTTCACCGACCTGGGTGTCGCGCAGGACGCGTAAGGACGTGACAAAACGGCCTGTCCATTGCGGATTTCGCAATGGACAGGCCGTCACAGCGCGCATGTGGAGTCAGCGGATGCCGGAACTCCTCATCACCTTCCCGCAGTCAGCATGATGTGGAGACTGGTGAGACTGTGCAGACCGTTGAAAGGCTTGTGATCGACGAAGTACGCGGATACTGCCCATTCCGTTCCCGCAGCCGGGTCGAGGTCCCCCAGCGGCGGCTTGCCGATGTCCACGCCCTTGTCAGCTACGGTAGCCGAAATGGACAGTTTCCCGTCCGAACTCTCACCGACCTCGAACGGACCGGCGGCGACCCACCGTCCCCGGCCGCCCAGGTCGTCGATGGTTCCCTCGCTGACCTTGACCGACAACTCCCGGCCGACGCTGACCTTCGGTGACATTCCTATCTTCCCCGACGCTGACCAGCCATAGCCTTTCTGGTCCCTGGCCAGGCAGAACTCCCCGGACACACCGGCACCCATGTAGGCCTCGACACCACCGCAGACCGACAGCGTGATCCCGCCATGGTCCCCGCGGAAGGGCAACTGACCCCGCTTCAGGCGCTCGTCCACCTCGCGGTCAAGGGCTTTCATCATGGCGAGCAAAGACTTCTTGTTCTCCTTGCGAACCAGGTTGTCATAGTCCGTGCTCGCCTTTGTGTATTCAGCTCGAGCGTCATTGCACCACCCGATCTGGGTCAGAGTTTTCTCGCCGAGGAAGGCGGAGCCGGGACCGGAGCAGTCCTGCGCCACTCGCTGCTCGGCGCGGTATCGGTTGATCCAGGCGATCTTGCGCTCGGGACTGGCCCCCGCCGGAATCTGCTTCTCGAAGGCCGGCACCGTCCCCGGCTGCGGGAATGTCCCGTTCGGTTGCTGGGCAGGCGGGGTGTTGTTCTTTCCACCGCCGCAGCCGGTCTGAAGGGGACAGCCCATGTCGTCGAGTCCGATCGCGAGCAGACCGGAGGGGTCGCTCTTGGTGATCGGGCTGTTGCCGCTGTAGGTGTACCCGTTCATCTGCTGTGAATCCCCCGAGTCCAGCACCGGGTCCACCGAGATGAACCGGCCGGTGTCCGGGTCGTACTCCCGCGCTCCCAAGTGGGTCAGTCCGGTGCTCGCGTCCTGGGTACCGCCGACGAACCCACGTTCGCCCGGGAATGCCGAAGCCCCGCCACGCGGACCGCCGAACGGCAGCTGCCGCCGCTTGGTGACCGCCAAGGTGCCGGAATCCACC
Source organism: Kibdelosporangium banguiense (assembly GCF_017876405.1). GTDB lineage: Bacteria > Actinomycetota > Actinomycetes > Mycobacteriales > Pseudonocardiaceae > Kibdelosporangium > Kibdelosporangium banguiense. The sequence continues at coordinate 810,618 of NZ_JAGINW010000001.1, forward strand.
GCCGTCTGCGCCGTGCTCTGGTGGTCGGATGCCAGCCATGTCAACGGGCCACGGGCCTGACGCATGGCGATCGTCCGGCCGCCGTGGGCGTAGTAGCGCGTGACCGTCGGGTTGCCACCGGCCGCTGGGAGGCGCAGCTCCTGGTTGCCCAGGTACAGCGTCGTCCCGGTCGGGTCACGACGGATCAGCCTGCCGCCAGACGAGTCGTAGACGAACGATGTGGTCTGGGAACCCTTCGCCACCGACGCGAGCTTGCCTGCCTCGTTCCAGGTGAACGTCTCCGCGACGCCACCCGAAGTCCGCGACGCGAGTTGCCCGGCGGCGGTGTAGGCGTACGAGGTGACACCGTTCGGTGCGCTGACAGAACCCAGCGCGTGAGCGTGCCCAGGGACCTGACCGGTGTAGGTCCGGACGACGTCGCCCGTGGCGGCATGTTGTGTCTCGGTAGCCCGGTTGCCCGCCTTGTCGTAGGTGAACGACTGCCAGTACGGCGCCGGGCCGCGCAGACCTGCCACTGACGGATTCGCGTCACACGCCGACGCGGGTGTCCACGCCTCGGTGACCCGTCGCAGACCGTCGGTGCGGAAGCACTGGACGTCGCCGTTGAACGTGTCCGCGATGGACGTGATGTTTCCCGCGGGATCGTAGCTGTACCGCACGTCGGACTGCATCGGCGACGGGGCCTCAGCGTCCACAATGGACCTTGTGAGCCGCCGGTCGTTCTGGTCGTAGTACTGCGACAGCCAGACCCTCTTCGTGCCGGCCCCCAGCGTCAACCGCGCCAGCTCGCCGTAGCGGGTGAAGTCGGTCGCCGACACCAGTTCGACAGTCGTGCCGTCGTAGCCGCCCCAGCTCGTCGTGAGCGGCCCGAGCTCGTTGTAGCCGAAGCTCACGGATTCGTCAGGCAGCTCACCAGCCGCCGGGTAGGACTGACTGGACAGACTCCCGTCCGGGTTGTAGCCCATGTAGGAGTTGTACGTTCCCGCAAGCAGTCCCTCCGCAGCCGGGATGATCAACGAGGTTCCGGTGGGCCGGTACGCCGGGTCGTAGCTGAGCACCTTCCCGGTATAGGCCTTCCCGTCCACGAATGCGGTCGACGAGGCGGGCTGCCCCTTGCCCTTCGTCACCGTGTCGTATGTCCACTCCGACAGCTTCGTCCCGCCGACAGCACCGGCGTACTTCGCGGTCTTGCGCCCGAGTGCGTCGTAGGAGTAGGCCAGCACCGCACCCCGCGCGTCCCGCGAGGTGAGGACCTGCCCGGCATCGTCGTAGGTTTTGGTGAGCAGGCCGCTGTCCGGGTCGTCGCTGCTGACCTGGCGACCGAGGAAGTCGTACCCGAACCGCCAGACCGCTCCCGAGGGATCGGTCATCGTCTCAGCGCGTCCCGCCTTGTCGAAGGTGTACTTCGTCGCGTCGAAGCCACCGTCGTGGTGCTGCCGCAACTCGACGGTCTGCCCCCGCACGTCGGTGTACGTCGAAGTCGGAGTTCCGCCGGCGGGCGGCGTGACGTCCACGTGGTCACCGAAGTACGCCGTGGTGCTCCGCCGCTTCTCGAACGCCCCTGCGAACAGGATCGCCGCGTCGGCGCGCCCCGCTCCGTCATAGTGCGTCCGGGTGTGTCCCGGGATGTCCGCATCGGACGCGATCCACAGTCCGGTGTCCACCGCCTTGTCGTTGTAGTACGGCTGAGTGGTCTTCCACTCGCGCCCCTGAGAGTCGTAGCGCGTGTCGGTGATCAACCGTCCGCCACCGATGGCCGGCGCCTGCACCTGCCGCGGTCGAAGCAGCCCGTCGTAGACGGTGTTCCCCGCAACCTCGGCGCCGGTCGGGCCGATCCTCGTCGTTGTGATCACCGTCGGCTGGTCACCACGCACGAGGTAAGTGGTCCGGACGTTCGGCACGTCCGGGTGGTCGGCCTTGGTCCAGGTCGGCGTCCACACCGCGGTCACCCGGCCGAGCGCGTCGTACTGCGTCTCCGTCTTCCGCGAGTTGGGATCACTGGACTGAGTGGGCAGTCCCCACGCCGGATCGAACGTCGTGGTCGTCACCAGTCCGGCGGGCACGGCGTCGGTGCCGGGGCTGGTGACCACGGTCTTGGTGACCGGGCCGCCGACCTCCGGTGTGTACGCCGTCTTCGTGGTGCGCCCGAGGGCATCCGCACTCGACTTGACCCGCCCGTGCGCGTCGTAGACCGAAGTCCCGGCCGTGAGATACACCGGGCCTGCCGCCGGACGTTCCTTCGCGATCTCGGTCTTCACCACGTTGCCGCGTGCGTCGTAGGTCGTCTTGTTGTCCGACAACGCATCCCGTGGATACTCCGCTGCGGCTCCACAGTGGACGGAGTCCACCCACACGTGTCCGGCCAGGTTCATCAGCCAGGCGTCCGTGTTGCGCGCGTACTCGGTGTGCGCGCATCGGTCGTCGGCGGCCGTGCCGGGGTCGCCGAGGTCGTTCACCTTGGTGAGCAGGCCTAGGTCGTCGTAAGTGGTCTCGGTCCGCGTCTTGCGCCAGCCGGATCCCACCGCGGTGTATCCCGTCGAGACTCCGGTGCCCACCAGGTACGCCTTGAACGCACCTCGCGTCGCCGTCGGCCCCTGCACCGAAGGCTCGGTGATCGTCTTGTTCACCCGCGCCGGATCCGGCTGGTCCGAGGGTCCCTCCCGGTCGAACGTCGCGTTCTCGAAACCGAAGCCCGCCAGCCAGTCCGAGTCGGTCCGCGCGCCGCCCTCGGAGTCGGACACCGACACCTGCCGCGCCCCCACAGGCAGGTGGTCGCCGTCCATGCCGCGGTAGAACCGCTGCTCGGACATGGTCATCGGGCCCGCCGGATCGTCCGCCGTGCCGTTGCGCACCCGCACCCGGCCGAAGCCGCGGAACTCGTTCCACGTCCGCTTGTCGTCCTTGGTGAACTCCGAGGTGTCCCAGTGCCAGGCCGCGCCGTCGAGGTACTCGTACCGGGTGACCTCCTCGGGGAAGGTCGACGTCGGCACGCCGGCCACGGTCAGCCGGTCGCTTCGCGTCACCGACGTGACCACATACTTGTGGAAGTAGTCGGTCCGCTCGGCGAAGTTCTTCTTGGCCCACCGCACCGGGAAACACCGCTTGGTGTTGCTTTCGGCGTTGGCGGGCATGTTGCCCGGCTTGCACTCGGACTCGTACCTGATCGACGTGATCCCACCGGTCTCGGACACGATCCCCGTGACGCGGTAACGCATCAACGGCGAAGCACCGTCCTGCGGCATCTCCACCCGGTTGTACATCGGCGTGCCCTGGAAGGTCACCGACGGCATCTCCGCCGTCCCGCCTGCCACGCCGGTGTGCTTGATCCCCTTGAGCCACAACGCGGCCTTCTCGCCGTCACCGGGATCGGGGTACTGCTGGTCCAGCTCCCACTTGTCGACGTCGCCGAACTCCGTGCCACGCCACACCTTCGTCGTGACCGACGCGAGCCGTTTGATGGTCCAGAACGACGGCGAGTGGCTGTCCGCGCAGGTGGCCGTGTCGCACTTGGCCTCCCACGGCACATCCGGCCAGTTGTCCCGCTTCTCCGGCCGGCAGTCACTGCCCGGCACGCACCGGTCGACCGTCGTGAACACGACCCGCCCGGACGGCTGCGTGACACCGTCGCGAAGGCCGTAGTCGATGTGGTCCAGATACCCGCCACGGGCGTAGGAGACCGGGTTGTTCTTGCCGTTGAAGCCGTAGGAGTTCGTCTCGGTCGTGTAGTAGAACCGCATTTCGTTGCCGTTGCGGTCCACCACGCGGCTCAGGTTCCACCGGTACGCCTGCGTGCACGACGACGCGTCGAACGAACCGCCGTGGCACGGCTCGCCGGAGTCGTCGCCGAAGACCGGCACTGTCCAGGTCGACCCCGCGTCCGACCCGAAGAAGTACTGGGTCCCGTCGACGGTCGTGATCTTCCAGGACTCACCGTCGTTGTCGCCGTTGCCCGCGCCCGTCGACCGCTCGATGCGCGACCCGTCGTCGCTGCGCGGCCGCCACTTCCCGGTCGCGTCGTCCCGGATCAGCATCCCGCCCGCGCTGCCGTAGGACGCCGTGGCGTTGTCACTGCGCCAGCACAAGTCCCCCACCTGTGGCGGCTTCACGTCGCCCTCGGTGTCCGTCGAACACCCCCCGTATGTCCGCTCGACGAACCCCGAGGACAACGCCCAGCCGTCGCCGATCCACGACGGCTGGTTATTGGTCACCGTCGTGCGACCGTCCACTGCGGACGACCGGTACGACAGCGCAAGGCTCGGTGCCAGCCCGCCCGCCGCCGGTGGCACCCGCAACGGGTACGACCAGGTGAAGTCGCCGGTGTGCGGCGACACCGCCCAACTGGCCGACGGCGAGAGCGACGTCGCTGTCGCCGTGCCCGCGCCCTCCTGCGCGGGCTTGGCCGGCTGGTTGCCCGACAGCGCGTGCGCCGATGCCTGATCGGACTCGATGCTCCACCAGGCCGGGCTGGACACCGGCACGGACGAGACGCTGTCGAGCTTCGTCGACGGTTCCCCGGCCCACGCCGCGGGTGCGGCGACGGCCAGGAGCATGCACCCCATAAGTTGCGTGGCCACCACTAAGGTCAAGCCACGTCTGGTTTTTCTACGCACAACTCTCCCCATGGTTTTCAGCTGGTGAGCACGTAGCCCAGCGAGCCGCGGACAGTCTGGCCCTCGCAGGCGGAATCCTTCGACACGAACAGGTCCCCGTTCGTCTGCGCGCACTGGAACAGCTGGGCGTTCGGTCGTCCGGCGGGCGGCTGAGTCCAGACGTAGCCGACCGTGGTCTCGACGGTCTTGCCGCCGCAGGCCGCATCGGTCGACACGAATCGTTCCGAGCCGTCCACACAGGACTGCAGCTTCGTCGTCCCCGGTTCGTTCGTGCGCGCCACCAAGCCGAGCGTGCCCTCGAACCGGTAGCCCGGCGGTGGTCCGCCCGCGTCCGCCGAGTGCTCGCCCGCCCGCGGCAGCAGGTACCGGACCAGCGGCGCGTACGCCGGGAGGTACCCGAGCAGGCCGTCCACCGTCTGGCCCTCGCATGTCGTGGAGTTCGAGTCGAACAGCTGGCCGTTGAACACACACCGGTAGAGCGGCATCGTCGTGACCCCGGCAGGCTGGTCGATGTAGCTCGCTCCCAGCTCGCCCAGCTTCGTCGCACCCTCACACCCCGGGTCGATCGAGGTGAACGTGTCGATGTCGTTGCGCAGGCAGCTGAACATCGGGTGCGTCCCGGCGATACCCGCGGGCAGCAGCATGCCCAGCGGGGTCTCGAACCGGTACCCCGCTGGGATCGAGCTGAACCGGTCCCACATCCCGGTGGTCGCCGCGACAGTCCGGTGGTCGCCGGGGGCCACGAACCGGCCGAGCTGACCGCCCGCGGGCGGCGCCCACCCTGCGCGGGCGCGGATCTCCGCGTCGGGTACGACGCCCTCGTCGGTGTACACCTCGTCGATCGCGCCGGTGAAGAACCCGGCCGGTACGCCTTTCTCCTTGGCCCGGCCGATGGTGAAACCACCCCACGCGGTCCACAGCAGCACGTTGTCCTTGGTGCCGACGAGTTCCCCGTTGACGTACAACCGAAGCTGCCGTGCCGGGTAGTCGTAGACGCCGGTCAGGTGTGTCCACTCGTTGAGCGTCGGCGCCACAAGGGAGTTCGCGTACACCAGCGGACGGTTGTCCGCGTCGGCGTCGTCAGAGGTCGCGGCGCCGAAGATCCACCGGCCGACCTCCGGGCGGTATTGCAGCACCAGCCCGCTGTGCCGCGCGCCGTCCTGGCCGAGCACCGTCGCCACCTTGTCGCCGCGGTGCAGCTTCGCCCACGCGGCAACGGTGAAGCTGTCCCGCATGACGGCTCCGATGTTCCCCGTGGTGACCGCAGACGCGCCGTCGAGCAGCAACGACTCGCCGGACCGACCCGCCGGGTAACTCGCGGTGCCGGTCAGCGTGGCCGGGTTGTTGATCCACGACGTGTCCTTCAGCGTGCCGTCGTCGAAGCGCCAGGTCCCGCGTGCCGCGGCCGGGACGTCGTCGTGCACCTTCTGGACCTGGGCGTCCGACAGCGCCTGACCGTCGTATGCCCGGACATCGTCGACGCCGCCCTTGAAGAAGCACTGGTTGGTGCCGTTCCAGCGGCATCGGCCGATGGCGAACTTCCCGTTCGCGGCAGGCACGGTGATTCCGGTCATCACCCCGGAGAGCCCGCCGTTGACGTAGAGCTTCACCTGACCCAGCGGCTGGTTGTAGACGAGCGCGAGGTGCACCCAACCGTCGATGTACCCGGCTTCGGTGGACAGCACGTACTTCATCTCGCCGCCGACCGGGACCACGGCCGCCCACTTCTTGGCGGTCGGGTCGTACTGGACGTAGAACGAGCTGAGCTGGTCCCCGTCCTGGCCGAACACCGTGGTGTAGCGGGTGTTGTCGAGGTTGTAGACCCACGCCGAGACCGAGAAGCTCTCCGCCGTGTCGACGACCGGGCCGGACGTCTCCGCGGCACCGGTCTTGCCGTCGAACCAGCCGGTGGTCGAGGCACGCCCGGCATGCCAGGTCGCGCCCGCGTTCAGCGTCGCGGTGTTGCCACGGCCGCTGCTGTCGGCCGCCGTGGTGCCGGTGTTCTCATCGAACTTCCAGTGCCCGGCATCGGCCACCGGGAGTTGCGCCGGTGTCGCCGTCGGGTAGGACCGGTGCAGCGCGGGCAGCGGGGGGTCGGTGGTGAGCCCGCCGGGCACGTTCGGCGTGCGGTTCCAGTGGATCTTCAGGACCGTCTGCGCCGGGTCGTACTTGCGCCACGCGTACTGGTCACCCGGGTTCTTGGCCTTGAGGAACAGCGGGGTGTGGCCGCCGGTGTCGATCAGGTCGACCGGGATGTCCCACCCGACCTCCTTCCAGCCCGTGCCACAGGTCCCACTGTGCACACCGGGCACCGACCTCGTGCGGTTCCACCCGCCCCACGGCTGGTTGTTCCAGGTCATCCCGTTCCAGATGCCGCCATTGGCGCGGTAGACGACCTGTTCCCGGTCCGAACAGTCGGGGCTGGAGATGACGACCGAGGTGAACGTCGCGCTGATCAGCGTCCGGCCGCCCATGCCCGAGGTGTCGTACTGGAAGTAGGCCTGTCCCTTACCGATCCCGTTGCACCAAGTGTCCGGCAAGTCCTTCGGGCACTGCCCGACCTGCGCGTTGCCGTCGCCGCTGGTCCACCAGTACGACGTGTTCGGGTTGCCGGACAACACGTTCGCCCAGCCCCACTTCTGGATCGTGGTGAGCGTCGGGTCCACCGTCACCGGGTACTTCACCGACGGGTCGGCGAGAAAGCTCGCGTCCGGCGTCAGCAGCAGCGCACCGTCCACGACGGACACCCCGATCGGCGCGGTACGCCCGGCGGAGTCCCACATGGTCGACGGCGGCGCGCCGAACACCTCGGCCCCGGTGGCGTCGACGGCGCGCAGCGCGCCGTCCTTCCCGGCGGTCAGGGTGATGCCATCGGCCTTGACCGGCAGCCGGATCGCTTTGAGCTCGGGGGCGCGTGCCGCCTCGGCGTCGCGCACCACGAGGTGCTGGCGGAAACCGGCCCGCTCGGCGATCATCACCAGGTCCACGCCCGGAAAGACGTCACGGTAGGTGACCTGCGAGCCGGACAGCTCGGGCGCGGGCAGCGTGCCGGGCCAGGACAGCGCCAGCGTCTTCCCGTCGCGCCGCAGGCTCGCGAGCGCGCCGTCCCCACCCGGGGACAGGGTCAGGTCGCCGTCGGCGGCCTTGGGCGCGACCATGCCATCGGGCTGCTTGCCGAGGCTGGTGTCGACGCCGACCCACTTGCCGCCCTTCTGCACTCGCACCGGCACGGCCGTCAGCTCGGATGTGAGCGTGCCTCCAGGATTCGCGTACACCGCCCGGGTCGGGGTCCGCTCGTCGACGACTTCCACCCGCGTCCCCTGCAGCCTCGCGGCCACCATCGCCGCGTCCGCGTCCGGCGCTTCCGAAACCGGCGCCGGACGCGGCGCCACCAGCTGACCGCTGCCCCCCCCAGCAGCGTCAGCATCGAACCCATCAGGGCGGCGACTGTACCGCCTACCACCACACGACGCAGTCGCACCATGATTCCTCCCCCAGTCCCCAATGGACAGACAGGCGGAATCATGCGGAACAGTGGCATCAACCGGGCATCAAGCCAGCATCAGGCCGGCTTCACGACCTGTCTAACGAAACCGACGGTGAGCGATTCCCCGCATCGCGTGACACCTGGGGGAAAGTGTCCATGAACCCCGGCGGCCGGCGCAAGGTCCCAGCGGGGAGAGGTTTCGTCTTCACCACCCAAGGCGTCCCCATTGGACCGGGTATGTTCCACGGACTCCGGACGGCCCGTTGATCAGCCGGCCAGCCTGCGGAGCAGGCTCTCCAGATCGCGTTCGCCGTCGCGGGTCTGGGCGCCGTGGGCCAGTCCGCCTAGGATCAGTCGTTCGGCCGCGGGCCGGGCGATCTGACCGGCCCAGGCGTCGTGTTCTCGCCGGTAGCCCTCGGCCAGATCGTCCGGGACGATGGCGTGTTTGGTCGCGGCGACCACGCCTTCGGGCAGTGCGGCGATGTTGCGGGCCAGGCGGTCGACCACGTCGTCGAGTTCATCGGCGGGGACTGCCCGGTTGACCCAGCCGTAGCGTTCGGCGGTCTGCGAGTCGTACAGGCCGGCGCCGAGCACCGCCTCCAAAGCGCGGTTGCGGCCGATCCGGCCGGCGACCGGCGTCAAGAACGCACTTTCGGCATCGTAAGGATCGTGGAGGATACGAGATGGCCACTCCCGGCACGGACACCGGCATCGTCTACCGGGCCGACTGCCCCAGCCGCCCGATCCTCGACCAGATCGCCGACAAGTGGTCGATGATGATCATGGCCGTCCTCGACAGGCCCCGCCGGTTCAACGACATCAAGCGCCGCCTCGAAGGCGTGACGCAGCGGGTGCTGACCCAGACACTGCGCCGCCTGGAACGCAACGGGATGATCGAACGGCGCGTGCTGCCGACCTCGCCGGTCGGGGTCGAGTACTCCCTGACCTCGCTCGGCGAGTCCCTGCGCGAGCCCTTCGGCCACTTGTACGACTGGACGACCGCCCACGCAGACGAGATCCAGAAGTGCCAGCAGGGCTATGACGAACGATCGTAGTACGGATGCATTCTTCTTCCCCGACGAGTTGGAGGCGATCGTTCGGGAAGGGGTGGCGGCGGTGTATCACCATCGTCCACATGCGAGCCTCACGTTCCAGTTGACCTTGTCGGCGACGCGGCCTACTTGGCCGGCGCGGTCTCGATGGCGCGACCGTCGGGTCCCTGCTCTCCGCAGTACACAACGCCTTTGCTACCCTCCGGCTCGGGGGCCTTCGCGCAACTCCAGCTACCCTGGATGTCAAGCACCCGGCGACCAGGCCCTTCGCCGTGCGGAGCTTTGGCGAAATACTCGGTGATCACGTTGAACGCCTCGGTACACCCCACAACACCCGCGTCGGTCTGGACCGCGATGAGATCGACATGTTGCGGTCCCACCTTGCCACCCTTCGTACTGCAGTTGACGTCCTTGTCGGACTTGGTTTTCGCTCCACCATTGGCATGCAACTGCTGGGTTTGGTTTTTCGGCGCGGCATTCACCGTCTCAGTCGGAGCAGCCGTGTCCTGACCGGAACACGCCGACAACAACGCACCCCCCGCGACAGCGAGACCCACCGTGACCACCTTCAACGACCTGACACGCATAACGTTCATCCCCTCGTGATCCCTGATCTCCACAAGCAAAGACGCGTTACGACACAGCCGGTTGCACCAGAACCTCTGGATCCGTGACAGAAACTTGCCTCCTCCCATGAGGCAACCAACTCCGACAAGCGGAACATCCGTTGTCACACGCTCATTTCAATGTCCATTTTGGTCTCTCCGCAGCACCGCGACGATCTCAACTGACTCAGCCGGTCTCCGTTACCACCGCAAGAGGCTGAGCTGGCGAATCAGCTCCGGCGACAAAGTCCCGTCGGCGGTCTTCATGGTGTGACCGACACCAGGGAGGACCACACGGTGGCGTTGGCCCACAACTGATGTGAGCTGATCAGCGGTGTGGCACGGCACCTGGGTGTCCAGCGTGCCGCACGTCAGAAGCACAGGCATCGGTGGCAATCGGCGTGCGACATCCGGCGGATTGACCGCGTCGTCACTTGTCACGAACCGTCGGTTCGGCCCTGCCAGTGACTGGAAGAACGTGGCGAACGGCGTTGGCATGGCGCTCGTGTCGACCGGGCGTCCGCCGCGCAGGTCCGCAACGGCGACGTCGATCGCCCGGTCGACGGTGTCACCCTCCTTTTCGGACAGGCCACCGGCAGCGACGAGTTGCTTGACCTGATCGTGCAACTGCATGGCCAGCACGTCCAGAAACCGCATCGCCTGAGGCTGCAGCATGACCAGGGCAGCGGCACGCCGATAGAAGGGAGCGTTCGCCGCGAGCACCAATGCCGTCATAGCCCCCTCGCTGTGGCCGACGACCGCTACTCGACTCCAGGCCACTTCAGCACGGCGTCGCAGGTAGTCGCCGGCTGCCTCGGCCTGCCGGACGAACGCCGGATAGTCGATCTCCTGAACACGTCCGGCCCACGCCCCAAGTCCCGTAAGACCGGTTGCGTACTTGTCGAACCGAAGCGTCACAACCCGATCGCGGTCCAGCACACCGGCAAGATCACGAAGGGTGTTCGGCGTGAGCGCCGGGGGCTGGTTGCCGTCCCGGTCCGTGGGTCCGCTACCCGGCAGCAGAAGAGCCGCTGCCAGGCGTTCACCGCGGCGCCGTGCCGGCACGTGCAGCGTTCCGTATGTAGTCGTGCCTTCGACAACGAAGGACACCTGCTCGTCGCGTGCAGGCAACCAGGCCGCAGAGCCGTGGTGACCGCCGGCGCCCTGCCCGACCGCCGCGGCGGAGGACGGCAGCGCAGCCGTAACGCCTGCAGCCGTGGAGACCACCGCCGCGAGCGCGACCACAACGTTGGCGATCATCGGCTCACCGCCTGCTCGACCATGGCCACCACCGCGCGCGGGTCGTCGACTTCGACCACCAGCCGGGAATAACTCTCGTCGGCCAACTCGATCACCACGGCCTTGAGCGCGTCACGCACCGCCCAGAAGACCTTTTCGCCGTCCTGACGGAAGGTCCCCGCAGTGATCACCCCGGGCAGGTGCGTGCCTGGCGCCCGAATTCCCTTGGGCTCACCGAGGATTCCCGGGTCCAATGTGGCGCCCCGCACATGCGCCAGCGGGATGGTCAACTTGCTCTTCAAGGCCCACACCTTGTCCAGTCCCTCCATCACCACCACAAGGTCCTTGCCCTGCACACTGATCGTCGCCATGTCACATCTCCTTGCGCGGCGCCGTCTCCGGCGCGTCATTGATGATGAGGCCACCACCTTCGGGCGCATTTGCCCGGCGGTGCCCGATTCCCGGCCGTCCGCGCAGCCACTTCCCCAGCAGCGCCTCAGTGACGCGGGGGTCACACGTCACTTCGTCAAGTTCGGCGAAGACCGACAACACCAAGTCGGCAACCTCGGGGTCCTCGGACGCCCGATCAACCGCAGCGACCAACAACAGGTCCCACGCGGGCGCATGTTCCGCCTGAGCCATACGAGTCAACTGCGGACGAACATCCCGTTCGATATGACGCCGCAACGCCGCCAGGTACAGCCCACGTTTACTGCCGAAAACGCCATAGAGGCTGTTGCGGTGCACCCCAAGCCGAGTAACCAGGTCATCGATCGAGACACCGTCATAGGCACGACGGGCAAACAGATCCGCGGCCGCCTCCACGGCCTCATCAACATCGAAAGCCCTTCGTCGTCCCATACGATCACGCTAGCGTTTTTAGGAACGATCAGTCAAGAACGACCGTTCCTAAAAATCCCGACATCCAGACCAAACAAGACAACCGTGCGAATCCAAGCTGGTCCGACCTCCCACGCACCACGACAAGAGGTGCAAGATCGCAAACTCCCGACCAGCCGCGCTGGTCCAAGCGCAACGCGCCCAGCGCTGGTTCAGAAGAAGGCCGCAACCGTGGGGGTATGAGGGCTCGGCCCAGAAATAATTCGAGGCGACCCGGTTCGCGCATTCCGCGAACACAGATCGCCCGAGACGAGTGGACCTAACGTGTCAGCATAAGAACCCGGAAGTGACTGCGCTGGGACCACGACTTGTCGACTCCGCCCGCAGTATTGACTGACTACCTAGCACAATGGTCCATATCTGACTGGTTCGGAATGGTGCGGTTCCCCGCGCCTCATCGGCGGCAGGTTCGCGGCAACCCGTTATGATCGCCCCAGCCTGGCAGCACGCGGTCACGCATCTGAGGACCGCAATTGACAAGTTTAAAATTGGCCGTTATCTGTGACGCACTCATGCCCCGTGGCGCGCGACGGTAATTCGGGATGAGCCAACCTCATCGGCCCAACGTGCACAGCGGGTTCGCATGCTGACACGCTTGATCAGCAAACCCGCTGTTCACAGACGTTGTGGAGCTGAGGGGATTCGAACCCCTGATCCCCACACTGCCAACGTAGTTCAAGTAAGAGCGCTGACCAGCATCTTCGCAAATCCGCAGGAAAACCAGGTTCCATTCACTATAATTGAGAGCAGTTGAGCGCAATTCAGGTCACATGAACTCTCCAGGTTTTCTCCACATATAGCAGTGTGAGAAACGCACCAACGTCTCTGTAGCTCACCGCCGGGCGATGCCCGTGTCCACGCGGTGACTGTAACCGCGCGGCGTCTACTTCCCGCCGGTGATCGTGGCCAGCACCTGCTCCGCGACCGCTGTTGTCGCCTTGCATGAGCCCTGCTCCCGCGGTGGTTCGGCGTTGTACTTGATCACATCGATCCCGACGTAGCTCGTGTCGGTGATGCCAATGGCGACGTCGCAGAACTCCGGGGAACTTTGGCGGGTGTAGTAGATCACTGGGCGGCCCGACATCGTGTCCGGCTTCCAGTACTCGGGGGAGAAACCCTGGGAGTGGTCGGTGGTCAGCTTCGCCAGCCCCATGTCCGTCACGACGAAGGCGGTGACCCACAAGGTTCCGGTTTCCCGGTGGTCCTCCCACACTGCCAGCCAAAGTCCCGTCATCCACGTTCCGTATGGCGTGCAGACCGGTGCCCAGCAATTGGCGAACCTGCCATAAGAATCCGTCAGGCGAACAGTCCACGAATATCGTCGGCGTCCAAGCTGGCGCCGAAAATATTTCCGTCGTCCATGACACTGGAAAACAACTCTGCCTTCTTCGCCTTCAGTGCCATCACCTTCTCCTCGATGGTGTCCTTGGCGATGAGGCGGTACACCATGACGTTGCGGGTCTGCCCGATACGGTGAGTTCTGTCCACCGCCTGCGCCTCGGTCGCGGGATTCCACCACGGGTCGAGCAGGAAGCAGTAGTCCGCCTCCGTCAAGTTCAGGCCGAACCCACCGGCTTTGAGGCTGATCAGGAACACCGGAGCAGTCCCACCCTTGAAGCGCTTGAGCACCGTGGCCCGGTTGCGTGTCGAACCGTCCAGATAGCAGTACTCGATGTGCTCCGCGTCCAGCCGGGCGCGTACCACGTCGAGGAAACCGGTGAACTGACTGAAGACCAGCGCCCGGTGCCCGCCGTCAACCACGTCACAAAGCTGCTCGGACAAGGCATCGACCTTCGCGCAGGGAAGGTTCCGGTGCTTCTCGTCGATGAGCCCGGCGTGCAGGCTCAACTGGCGCAGGAGGGTCAGCGAGCGCAGGATCGTGAACCGGTTGCGGTTCAGGTCGTCCACCAGCCCGAGAACCTTCTGCCGTTCTCGTTGCAGATGGGTCTGGTACAGCTTCCGGTGCCGCGGATGCAGCTCCACCTCGATGACCTGCTCTTGCTTGGCGGGCAGGTCCGCAGCTACCTGTTCCTTGGTGCGACGCCTGACCAGCGGCTTAACTCGCCGTCGCAACCGCGCGAGCAGCTCGGCGTCGCCTTTCTTCTCGATCGGGCGGGCATAGTCGTTCTGGAAGCGGGTGGGGTTCGGGAACAGGCCAGGTGCTGTGATCGACAGCAGCGACCACAGCTCCATCAAGTTGTTCTCCATCGGTGTGCCGGTGATCGCGAGTTTGAACGGCACCGGCAGCCGGCGGGCGCACTGGTAGGTCTTGGACTGGTGGTTCTTCACGAACTGGGCTTCGTCCAGAATCAGTCCGGCCCACTCCGGCCGGGAGTAGGCGTCGAAGTCGAGCCGGAACAGCGTGTACGACGTGATCACCACGTCGGCATCCGCGACGATCTCGTCGAAAGCCTGGTCGCGGCGCCGCATCGTGTCAGAGATCGACACCACGTTCAGCTCCGGCGCGAAGCGTCCGGACTCGGTCGCCCAGTTCGACACGACACTTGTCGGTGCGACGACGAGGAACGGCGAGACCTTGGGATCGGCCTGCTTGGCATGGCAGATCAACGCCAATGACTGCAGTGTCTTGCCGAGGCCCATGTCGTCGGCGAGAATCCCGCCGAGCCGGAACTCCCACAGGAATGCCAGCCAGCGGAACCCTGCCAACTGATACGGACGCAGCCGCGCAATGAGCGCCTGGGGTGCCTGCGTCGCGTCGATGGAGTCGATCGACCGCAGTCGCTGTACCTGCCGCTGCCATGCCCGCGCCTGACGGTTGACGACTCCCAACGCAGCCAGCTCGTCCCACAGCCCGACCTGAAACCGGCTGATCCGCAGCGGGCCGTCCGGCGAGTCCTGCAACGCCCGCGCCTCCATGATCAACGAGCGCAGCATCCGCAGTTCCGGTTTCTCCAAGGAGAAGTACGCGCCGTCAGCGAGCAGCATGTGCGATTGGCCCGTGCTCAGCGCTACGAACACCTCCATGAACGCAAGCTGCCGACCCTCGACGGTGATGGTGACGCCGAGGTCGAACCAGTCAGTTTCGCCCGCTATCTCCTCGGTCGACACGCCGATCCGCAGCGAGTCGCCCACCTCGCGATAGTCCAGCGACTCGCCGCTGACTTCCACGGCGACCCCTGGGTGGTCCGCGACCAGCGGCAACACCTCGGTGGTGAACCGCATGGTGTCGATGCCGCCGAACTTGGCGTGCGGGGCGAGAGCGGGTTGCGGATCAGTATCGGCTCGCAATGGCTCGAACTGATCGAGCGGGAGGTCAAGGCCGGCCAGAATGGCCTTCTCCTGCTCCAGATCGCGGTATTCGGCGCGGGACGGAACCGAGTACAACGGTGCCCGGAAACGTGAATCGCCGACCTGGTAGGCCCATTCCCAGTCGACTTCGAGGTCATGACCATCGCCGTAGGACGCGCGCAGCACCAGAACGGGATCTGATATCACGGGCGGCGCAAATGACTCGTCGGACGAAATCACCGTGGCCATCTGCCGAAGTCGCGGATAATAGTCGTCGCGAAAACGCGATTGCCCAGTGGCGGGGATCTCCAGGTGCCGCTTCGCCAGCGCCATGTTCCGCAGTTGCTGCGGCACGGACTTGACCATCCGGGCCAACTTGAGGTGCCAGTCGCCGGGCACGGTGGTCGCCTCGGCTTCCACACGGCTGATGTAGACGACACCATGCGCTTCTTCCTTGCCGATGAACTGCAACGGCACGGCATCCACGGGGGTCCCGTCGACCTTGATCAACGGGGCGACAACGAGTGATCCGGTCTTGTCTCTACGGGTCGCGTCGAGGACGAACTCCGCGGACCGATATTTCTCCACCCGTCCCAGGCGCTTTTTGCCGTGCACCAGGATCAGGCCCGCCGCCTCGGCCTCGTCCAGCATCGGCCACAGCCGGCGACTGCCGAACGCGGCCAGGTCGATCGTCTTCTCCTCGTTGTACGAGTAATAACCCGAGCGGCCGTCCCTCGACTTGTAGACCGCGTACATCTCTTGGAGCAATCGCACATGCGAGGCGAGATAGTCGTGAAAGTGGTAGGAGGTAGCCAGTTTGGTCCAGCTCAACCCACCACTCGCCCAGCCGTTCCGGCCCGGCCTAACCACGCGGGCCGCCAACCTCGGCGTAGTCGCACCAGCCGACAACGTCAACTCGATGGCCAGCGGCACCTCACCCGACCGGTTCACCGGATCACCCGGCCCGGAATCGAGCAGCGACCCCAACGACTGTTCCCACGCCGGGGTTCGTGGACGCGGATCCGGTGCAGTCCGTGTCTGCCCAGCACCCATCGCCGTCAACACCAGCGCCACGACGTGCTTGCAGTTGAATCCGACAGGGCAGTCGCATTGCCCCTGCTCGAACTTCATGCTCGCCCCGTCGAAAGGCGCGAAATACGCTGTCGTCACGTAGAAGTTGCCACTGCTGCCGTGCACAGTCCCATCGAGCGCACAGTCGGCCGAATCCCAGCGCATCTTGATTACCGCATGCTGCTGCGCGTACCGGGCACCCCTCGCGTAGGAGGCAGTGCCGACCGCAGCCTTGAGACTCGAAGCGTCAACGTCATGCAAGACAACTGAATGCACACCGCCAAGATAGCCATCAGCACCGACAGTCCCCACTCGCCATGCCGACGTCACCTCAGATCCGGTTTCTCCCCCAACCACTCGATCTCGTCCTCGAACACCCCGTACGGCACACCACCCGACGTGTAGCCCGCGACAAAGAACTTCCGTCCGTCCAGCACAGTCCACATATCGTCGCCGCCTTCAACCGGCTCATCCGTATCGCTTGACGGAACCGGTGCCGGACGGCGCGCCCACTGCTCCGCCGATGGACCAAGAGGAAAACCGACTGCGGTCAGATCGTCATAAGCCGTATACCTGTCAACGCCATAACGCCTGCAATAGGCCTTCACGGTAACGTTCGCGCCCGACTGAATCCACGCTCGCGCCGACTCACGGCGCTGCTGCTTCCGCATCCGGTGACGTCGCGTCTGCACGGAAAAATCCTAAATCCCGCAGATCGTGTGCGGAACCAGCGCGTGCTTGTCTGCAGCGCATTCTACGGTGTGAGATGTGGACAACGATCTTCGGCCAGCGGACGCGGCAGGACTTGCCGAGGAAGTGGCCGGCCTTCGCGCACTGACCGTGCGCCTGCAGGCGGAGAACGCACGGTTGTTGCGTCTGCTGGAGTTGACACCAAAACAGGCGACCCCGCCCGGCCCAACACAGACGGGTTTCTTCGACGCCCCACCCGGCCCGATCGACCGGCGGTCACCACCCGAAGTGAAGGTGGACTTCTTCGGGACGCTGTTCGCTGCTCGCACGGACATCTACGCCGTCCGGTGGGAGAACGCGCACACGGGCAAAGCCGGTTGGCTGCCCGCAGTGCGTGGCGGGTGGCGTAAAGGCACGCGTCATGAACAGCGGAACTACCTGCCACTCACCAGGGAGGTTCTTCGGGCTCACCTGTCCGGTGAGTCGCACGTGGGGTTGTATCCGCTGCTGGATGGCGATCTGTGCAGCTGGCTGGCTGTCGACTTCGACGGACAGGCCGCCATGCTCGATGCGCTGGCCTTCCTGAAGGCCGCGAGGACATGGTCGGCACCCGCAGCATTGGAAGTATCGCGGTCGGGGGTCGGCGCGCACGTATGGGTGTTCTTCGCGGCACCCGTGCCGGCTGAGGCCGCCCGCCGGCTCGGCACCGCATTGCTGCGGGAGGCAATGGCCGTCCGCGGCCACATGGACCTGGCCAGCTACGACCGCTGTTTCCGTCCCAGGATGTGCTGCCGTCAGGCGGCGTGGGGAATCCGATCGCGGCGCCGCTGCACGGCAAAGCCCGGCGGGACGGCGTAACCGTATTTTTCAATCTGTCCACAATGGAACCGTACGATGATCAGTGGGCTTTCCTGTCCACACTCGGCCGGATGAGCCCAGCCGAAGTCACCCGGATCGCACGCCGGGCCGGGAAGATCGCCGTAGGTGCCGGCGTGGACCGAATCGACAAAGCTGTATCGACCAGGATCCAGGCCGCGCCACCCCCGATCGTGCATTCCCTGCCGCGCGGCCTAGCCGACACGGTCGCCTCATTGGTCGAGCAAGCCGGCAGCCGCCTCGAGACACTTGACAAACGGACGTCCGGCGCATCCCAGGAGTTCACGTTCACGGCTACGCTGACCCGCACGCAGCAGGACGCCGCAGACGCCTTCCGCGGTCACGACCTCGGCGTACTCGTCGCTCCGCCCGGTGCGGGCAAGACGGTCATCGCCTGCGCGCTGATCGCCGGGCACGCGACCTCGACACTCATACTCGTCGACCGCAAGGCCCTCGCGACCAATGACGGACGCAAATCAGCGCGCTACTCGGAATCAAAGCAGGCCAACTCGGCGGCGGACGCAAGAAAACCCGCGGCGTGATCGACGTCGCCATACTGCAAACCCTGGCATGCAAGGACGACATCGAATCACTGACCAACGGATACGGTCTGGTGATCACCGACCGACGCCGCGGCACCGGCCTGGTGGGTCAACTTCCGGGCCGTCGACGAGGGCAACTGGGGTTCGAGCGGCGGCGTCCTCTCCCTCCTCGACAGCGGCGTCTTCACCGAGAAGAAGGCCAAGGCGATCCGCGCGGCGACGGACAGCTGACCGTCTTGCGTCGATTCCACCGCAAACCATGCGAAGGCTCATCACGCCCGTCCGAGCGCTCCCATTTGCCAGATGTCGGCGATGGCCAAGATGAAGTCGCGACGGTCACTCCCGGACGGATCGTGATCTTGAGCCGAGTCAGCGGTTCAAGAAATACGAAATCGTGTCAGTTCGGGTGAAGCCTGCTCGCAACGATCCTCGGATTGAGAGCTGCCCGACGAGCCCGCCAACAACCTCGGCCAGGCCAGCGTCGACCAGCTGACCAGCGCGCTGAACGCCTACCGGGGGCGCGTTTGTCGTCGTCAGCCACGACGACCGGTTCCTGCAGGAGATCGGCGTCACCCGCTGGATCCGTCCAGCCAACGCAACCCCGACGGAGACGAACGCTCCCGAGCGCTGAGCTCCTCGGACGACGGCACGCCGAGACGGTCCATCTCGGTCAGACACACCCGGACCGCCTCGCCGGCATCGAAGGTGATGTCGGGTTCAACGCGTCGATCCTCAACGATCGTGAACCGACCGTCGCCGACCGCCCGCACCCACGGGCCAGGCACACGGTACTCATCCGCAGTCGGCCGGAACGACATCCAGTACATCGACATGAACGGGTACATCCGCCGCAGCTGCGGCTCCGTCATCGCCGCGTCGATGAACTCACCGAGGTCGTGCCTCGGGTGCGCACGGAACTGCTGCCACATGAACTCAATCCGGTCACCGCTCTCATATGCCGTGGCGACATCGACGAAGTCGGCAAACGGCCACACGTCCGCCAGCTCCTGCGGGGTTGCGCCGCCGAGCCAGGACGCGGCCAAGCCGGTGACGCCAGTCAGGTCAGCCGTGGCCACCCAGCTCAGATAGGCCGTCCGCAGCTTGTGCCGAACGCGGAACAGACGCTTGTCCCGATGCGGGAAGACTGTCACAGCGCGGTCGCCCTTGCTCGCCTCGACCACGTAACCGCCGAAGGCGCCAGGAGCGTCTCTCACCGTGATCTCGCAGCCAAGACAGGCGACCTCGATCACGGCCCGCAGACCGCCTGCATCGACCAGATCCTGATACGGCGATTCCCCCATGCCACCCAAGTTACCCATGGCGCGACGCACCGCAACGAGGAGCTGCACGACCAAGACGCGCTACTGATCTCCGGCAAAACCAGCACTCGCAAGGCATACCCCTCGGTCCGGCTGGCCACGACGACCGCCGATGTGGCAGACGCGGTCAAGCCGGACGGTCCGTTCCATAGCCGCTGACCAGGCTGGACCGACTGCGGGCGGCGTGCCTCAGCGACCGCACTCGCGGTCGCCGGCTGATCCGGCCAGGCTGGACCCATCGCGGCCGGGCCGGCGCCAAGGTCACCGTCAACGGCCGCATGCCCGACCGCGTCGCCACCACCAACGCGCGCCCGGCCATTCCGGCCCGGCTGTGAGTACGGCGACAGTGTTGGGCATCGGTCGTCCTCCGTGGCCGTGCCGGTTCAGGTCAGGGCATTCGCGAGCGCTTTTGTCTGCGCGGCGCGGAATTCCTGGGAGATTCCGGCATTCCGGGAAACGAGGTCGAAGCCGTGGAAGGCGCCGTCGACCACGAGTTGCTCACAGTGGACGCCTGTGGCTGTCAGGCGGTTGGCGTAGGCGATGTCTTCCTCGTAGAACAGATCCAGTGATGCGGTTCCCATCCAGGCCGGTGGTAGCCCGGACAGATCCTCGTGCCGAGCCGGTGCGGCGAGCGCGCTGATGCCGGCTGATCCCGGGGCGGTACTCAAGTAGGACTGCCAGCCGAAGCGATTGCTCGTGTTATCCCAGCCGCGGAAGTGGGTTTCGTCGATGTCGATACGCATGACAGTGCGGTCGTCGAGCATTGGATAGGTCAACAACTGGAAGACGGGCCGCACTTCCGCACGGTCGCGGGCGAGCAGGGCCAATGCGGCGGCGAGTCCCCCACCCGCGCTCGCCCCGCCGATGACGATACGTGTCGCGTCGACATCCGGTCGATCGGCGAGCCAGGTGAGCGCGTCATGGCAGTCGTGCAGCGGTGTCGGGAACGGATACTCCGGCGCGAGGCGATAGTCGACCGAAGCGACGATGATGCCGAGCTCATGAACGAAATGGCGGCATATGAAGTCGTCAAGGGCCGCCGTGCCCATCACGTATCCGCCGCCGTGGATCCACAGCAGCGCGGGCGATGGTGCGGTCACACCTGATGTCGGCTTGTATATCCGGACAGAGATCGGGCCGACCGCCTCCACGGTGACATCCTTGGCGCGTCGCAGTCCACGAAGCCGGTCAACTGTCCTCATCAGACGAAGTCGTCGAGCACTGACCGCACCGCGCGGAAGCCATCGTGCGAGCCTACGGAGATCGGGGTGGAATACATTGACATTCATTACGACTCCAGTCGTAGTGAGCCGTCCAGGTGAAAGACCTCGCCGTTGAGGTAGCTATTTTCGATGATGTCGATGACAGACGCGCGAACTCGTTCCGGCGACCGAGACAGTTCAGGAACGGCACGTTCGCGCCGGCTGCCGCGCGGACGTCCGCGCTGGCCTCCACGAGGCCCAGCATGGGCGTGTCGAAGATGCCAGGCGCGATGGTCCTCACCCGAACGCCCCGGGATGCGAGGTCGCGCACCGCTGGCAGCGTCAGGCCGGCCACGCCGTTCTTCGACGCCTGGTCCCTCTCGAACAGCTTGGAGCTCGGTCCGTTGAACAGTGCCGATCCTATTTTCGCGCCGATCCGGTAGCCGCCGATGTTGCCGAGGATCGCGGCGACCGTGATCAGCGTGCACACCAGCCACAGATCGGCGTCGATGACCCCGGTCGCGGCGAACAGACCTATGGGAACAGGAATGGGTTGCCGGGCAGGATGACGCCGAGCAGCACGCACTCGAAGAAGATGATCAGAAAAGCCCGACCAGCAGGTACGGTCCGAGCGACTGCGGAACGGCTTCAGGATTGAACATGGGTGTGGTGAACCTTCAGGCCCAGTTCGCGAGAAGAAAGTCGGTGTTCTGGTGGGCCGCTTCGGCGCCTGCTCACCGGATCGCGCTGTCAGGCGGGTTTCGGGCTGGCTGCGATCGCCTGGAGGAGCTGGGCGATTTCCCCGCCGGAGTCTTCCGGCACGGTGTATCCGGTTTCGTCGCGGATTTCGGCGAGGTGGTCCCGAACATCCTCGATAGACAAGTCGGGGCGGTAGTAGCCCTTGGTTCTGCCGGTGAAGAACCTGGCGACCTGCCCGGCGCCCGCGGTGTAGATCTCGCCGGTGACCGGGCAGTCCTCGTGAGCCAGGAACGCGACCACGGGGGCGACGAGCGCAGGGTCGAGCTTACTGGTGACGGCGTGCATCATGGCCAGGTCGGCGGGATCGAGTCGCCGGCCATTGTCGCCCTCGGCCATGGTCACCGCGAGCATCCGGGTGGCCGCGATCGGGGCGATCGCGTTGACCCTGATGTTGTGTGCGGCGCCTTCCACGGCGAGGACCCGGGTGAAGCCGATCAGGCCGGTCTTGGCCGCGCCGTAGTGGCTTTTGTGTGTGCTGCCGAGGATGCCGGCGGAGGAGGTGGTGTTGACGACGCGGCCGTAGCCCTGTTCTCGCATGACGCGCCATGCCGGGACGGTGACGTAGAACGCGCCCTTGAGGTGTACGTCGATCATCGGGTCGAGGTCATCGGGAGTCATATCGCTCAAGGGGACGTCGCGGACGATGCCGGCGTTGTTGACGAGGATGTCGATCTGCCCGTAGGTCTTCAGCGCGGTGCGGACGATCACCTCGCCGCCTTCGCGGGTGGCGACGCTGTGGGTGTCCGCCACGGCTTCGCCGCCCTGGTCACGGATCTCACGAGCAACGGCCTCAGCCGGCCCGGCGTCGGCGCCGTCACCAGTGACCGAGCCGCCGAGATCGTTGACCACCACCCGCGCCCCACGGGACGCCAGCAGCAAGGCATGGTGGCGGCCGAGGCCGTTGCCGGCGCCCGTAACGATGGCGACCTGGCCGTCGAATCGAAGTTCTGTCATGGCTGCCCCCAGGTGACGGGCAGCTCGTGAACGCCGTAGATACTCATGTCGTTGCGGAACCGGATCTGCTCGATCGGCACGGCGAGCCGCAGGCCCGGCAGACGACGCAGCAACGTGGGAAGCGCGATCTCCAGTTCCGCACGCGCCAGGGTCTGCCCCAGACACTGATGGACGCCGTAGCCGAAAGCCATGTGCCCGCGCGAGTTGCGGTCGACGTCGAGAGAGTCGGGATCGTCGAGGAAGGCCGGGTCACGGTTGGCAGCGGGCAGGTTCATGATCAGCCCTTCCCCCGCACGGACGAGGGTGCCGCCGATCTCGATGTCCTCTTTGGCCACCCGGGCGACGAGACTGTGCACGATCGTCAAGTACCGCAACAGTTCCTCGACCGCGTTCGAAATCACCCTGGGGTCGTCGGTGTCGCGAAGACGGGCCAGGGTGCCCGGGTTCTCCAGCAGGGCAAGGGTACCGAGGCCGATCATGTTGGCGGTCGTCTCGTGGCCCGCGGACAGCAGGATGAAGCTGTTCATCGCGATGGTCTCGCGAGTCAGCTCGCCGGTCGGCAGGTACTCGCGGATGAGACGGCTGATCAGCGCGTCGTCCGGCTCGCTTTGCTTGCGGGCCACCAGTTCGTACAGGTATCCGAAGATCTTCCCATTGGCCTGCTGCTTCTCCTGCTCGGTGGCGGTCCGGCTCATCAGCACACCGGTGATCTCCTGGAAGAACTGGTGATCGGAGTACGGCACACCGAGCAGCAGCGAGATCACCAGCGACGGGATGGGCAGCGCGTAGGCCTGCACCAGATCGGCCGGGCTGCCGCTCGCCACCATCGTGTCGATGAACTCGTTCGCCATCTTCTCGATCTCCGGGCGCAGCGCGTTGACCCGCTTGACCGTGAAGTCCTTGGTCAGCATCCGCCGCAGCACGGCGTGCTCCGGGTCGTCCATCCTCGGAAACACCTTCGGCATGGTGTCGCCGTGGTGTTCGCCGCTGCCCTGCTGCGCGGCGACCTCCGCACTGACCTGCGGATCGGTCATGGCGAGCTTGATGTCCTCGTACCGGCTCACCGCCCACACCTCGTGGCCTTGCCAGTTCACCTTGCGCAGGCCACCTGTCTCGCGCCAGTCCCGGTAGCCGGGCGCCGGATCGAACGGACAGCGGCTGTCGCGATCCGCGGGGAAGATCGGCAGTTCGGTCGCGGTCATGAAAACTCCTTTGCGGCAGTGGGGATAGCGGCCGCCCATGGGGCCCGGGTCGCGATGAGGGCGCGCCACGCGCGCGAAATCCGATTCCTTCAGGACTCGGCCAGATGGATGGCCGCGGCCGGGCACACCATCGCCGACTCACGGACGGCTTCGTGGTGCTCCGGTCCGGGCGTTTCGTCCAGCAGGACGACGACACCGTCCTCCTCGCGCTGGTCGAACACCTCCGGCGCGAGCAACACGCACTGACCTGCGGCAACACACTTGCCGGTCGCAACGCCCACTTTCATCGGATCTCCTCCGCGACACAATCTGCAGTTGACTGCAAATTCCCCTCGCGGCCGAAGGTAGCACAACTTGCAGTCGACTGCAGGTTGCTACCCTGTCGCAGTGGTCACCGATTCCGAGCGCCCGTTGCGTGCTGACGCGGCACGCAACGTCGAACGCATCCTGCGCACCGCGCGCACGGTCTTCGCCGGCCTAGGCCCGGACGCGCAACTCGACGAGATCGCCCGCCGCGCCGACGTGAGCACCAGGACGCTCTACAACCATTTCCCCAACAAGGCCGACCTGGTCCGAGCCGCCCTCGACCAGGCCATCACCGAAGACCTCGCCCCCGCCGCCGACCAGGCACTCGCCGACGACGACCCACTGCACGGACTTCGCCACCTGATCGAAGCCGCCATGAGCCTGGCAGCCCGCGAGTTGAACACCCTGGCCGCCGCACGCGCCGCCGGCACCCTGACCTCGGAGGTCTACACCCCGTTCTACGAATCCCTGACCACGCTCGCCCAACGCGCACAGGACGCCGGCCTGCTGCGCGCCGACCTCGTCCCCGACGACCTGCCCCGCCTCATGGCCATGCTGACCAGCACACTGTGGACCATGGATCCCGGCGCCGACGGCTGGCGACGTTACCTCGGACTCGTCCTTGACGGCTTGGCGCCCGCCGCGGCGAACCCCCTGCACCCGCCGGTCACCCTTCTAAAGGGGGCACGGACGGGCGACTGGTCACTCTGATCCCTACACAGCGGCATCGCGGGCATGGCGACCGCGATCCGGCTGCGGCAAGCGTGCCGGCCTGGCCGATCTAGCGGATCCAGCCAGGGATGCCCGGTTTTGGCCCAGCAGGCAGCTTGTCCTTGCCCGCGCCCAAAGCCACCGTCGCCGACGGTTCCACGGCCGCGCAACGCTTGACCTGCGGTGTCTTCAGCGTCGCCAGGTATACGTCCACAGCAACCTTGGTGCACTCACTACGACCGTACACGCCGTGTCCCCAGCCTTCGTAGGTCAGAAGCACGGTCTTGTCGCGGGACTGATGGTGCGCGTCGACGGCCCACGAGTACGGGGTCGCCGGGTCGTACAGTGCGTTGAGCATCAGGATCTTCGGTGCGTTCTTGATGTTCAGCCGGTGCTGCGGGTTGTTCACCTTCTCCGGCAGCCCGATGCAACCGGTGATCGCGGCGTGCCCGATCGCGCCGCCGCGCATGTGCGGCGTGATGGCGTTCTCCGTGGCCTCCAACGCCTTGTATTCGGCGAAGTCGCGCACCGGCAGGCTCCAGTCGGAGCAGAACGCCGCCTGATACACCTCATTGACCTCCTCGTCGGCGAACGCCTGCAACCGCGGCGCCGGCCGCTGGCTGTCCAGCTCGGCCACGGCTTGCGCGTGTGCCTTCCAGTCCGGACCGTAGAACGCGCCGAACGCATCGCCGATGATGTCGCGTGCGGTGAATTTGCGCGTGGGGTCGCCGGGGTTCGTCACCTCACCGCGGTCGGCCTTGGCCAGCAAGCCGTCCCACACCTTGGTGACGTCCTTGCCATGCAGTGCACAGGAAACCGTGCGATCACACCACTTGACCCACTCGGTGAACGAGCTCTCCGCGGTCTGCGCCTCAGTCACCGCGAAGCCCCGCATGCCCAAGCTGTGGTCCATGTTGCTGTCGATGACCATCGCCCGGATCTTGTCGCCGTACCGCTCGGCATACTGCTGGCCCATCAACGTGCCGTAAGAGACACCGTAATAGTTGATCTTCTTCTCGCCGAGCGAACGCCGGATCGCGTGAGGTCGTGACAAGGAATGGTGATGAACGCACGCTTGTGACTGGTCCACAGCCCGTCAGGATTCGCTGTCATACCAAGGATATGGACGTACCGGGTGGCAACCTCGAGCACGAAGAACACATAAGTCCGCCTCAACGTGACATGGTGAACGCCTGCATACGCAAGAACCGGCGCCACAACGAGTTCGACTCCCGGCTCGGCGCCGGTGGTATCCGCGGGCGCCTGAGCACACGGCGAATCGTTCTTGGCCACCAGACACAGGAAACCATCCTGATGGCGGGGTAGTCCCGGCTACCTGACGGGTGCACGGCTGGCTCTTGCTCGTCCAACATGGATGGTGACAGGCATTGTCACAGCGGACGGAGTAGGCATGGGGACGGATGGGCCCAGGTTCACCAGACGCCAGATGTTGATCGGTACGGCCGCTGTCACGGCGACGGCGGTGGCCGTCCCGGTGACGATCAGATCAGGCGCGGCAAACGCTGCTCCTTCACCCGGCACAGTCGCCCCTCTTGACGCGATTGTGCTCGGCGCCGGGATGGCCGGCCTGGCTGCCGCTCGCGACCTCGCCGACCGCGGCAAGAACGTCGTCGTGCTCGAGGCAAGAGACCGGATCGGCGGTCGCATGTGGACTGATCGCGGCGCCGCGAGTATCCCGGTCGAGCGCGGCGCCGAACTGGTGCACGGCGCCGACATCAGTACGTGGCCGCTGATCCGCGGCCAGGGACTGGCGACACACGAGATGAAGATCGCCATCACCCGCCGCGACCCCGGCGACCCATGGGAGCAGATCCCACCCGAGCCGGCCGGGGACTTCCGGGTCATCGGCGGCTACGACCAGATCCTGCGCCCACTCACGGGCGGCTTGACCATCCAGTTGAACACGGTGATCCGCCAGATCGAGTATGGCGGGGACGGCGTTGTGGTACGGGCAGACCAGGCCGGAACCGCCGTGACGTTCCAGGCACGGGCCGCAGTCGTTGCGCTCCCGCTTGGTGTGCTGCGCAGTGGCGACGTGACGTTCTCGCCCGCACTGCCCGAGGCGAAGGTCGCGGCGATGGCGGCGGTCCGCTATCACTCCGCGTGCAAGGTGCTGCTGGAGTTCCCCAAGCCGGTGCTGCCGTTGAACGCGGACAATGTCGTGCGCCTTCCCGGCAATCCAGACACTCTCTGGAACTCCTCGACATCGGTGCCCGGGTTCACCGGGCAGGTCGTCACCGGATGGTCAGAAGGCGACGCGGCACGGGAACTGCTGGCCCTGCCCGCCGAGGCCCGCCACAAACAGGTGCTGGAAGTGGTGCGGGCAGCCGCGGGCGAGCCGAATCTGATGTACAGCAAGGTCATCGAGCACGACTGGGTCAACGACCCGTTCGCCCGCGGCGCCTACCCGCTCGACGTCCCCGGCGAGGACGAGATCTACCGTCCGGTCAACGACAAGCTGTTCTGGGCCGGCGTCGTCACGCCCCAGATCGACCTGTCCTACGACAGCGGCCGGAAGGCAGCTACCGAACTGCTCCAACGCCTTCCCGTCGCATGACACGGAGTATCCCGGTCGCATCGGTTCGAACGCCGGAACCGCCCGTTGCCGGACCGGAATCACCCCTGGGATTGGCAGTCAGCACGCTGGGCATGCCATGCGTGCCAGGATCGAACGCAGTCCGCGCGCACCTCACCTCCGCGATGTGCTCGACATCCCGGATTGTGGTGACTGGATCCAGCAGGAACGCCCGACCGAGGTCAACGCGGCCCTGCTGAGCTTTCTGCAGACTCTTCCCACGGCATGAACCTCAGGGAATCAGGACGATCTTCCCTTGCACCCGTCCTGACTCGCTGAGTTCCTGCGCCTTGGCAACGTTCGCGAGCGGCAGCGTCTCCTCAACGGCCACCCGCAGCTGTCCGCGGGCAGCGAGCGCGGCGAGCTGCGTCAGATCCGTCGTGTTTGGACTGACGATGACGTCCGCGAAGCGGACACCCAACTTGCCGGCCGTCGCGCGTACCTCCGCGCGGCCTGGATTGGGCTGACGCAGATCGATGAAGATGCCGCTCGGTGCCAGGATGGTCAGCGAGCGAGGGGCGTAGTCGTCCCCCAGTGGGTCCAGGACGATGTCCACTCGGTCGCTGATCGCCTCGGTGAAGTCGACCCTCGTGTAGTCGATCAGCTCGTCGGCGCCCAACTCCCGCAAGAAGGCATGTTTCCCAGCGCGTGCTGTGCCGATCACGTGTGCGCCGCGTGCCTTCGCGATCTGCACGGCCAGGTGCCCGACACCCCCGGCCGCCGCATGCACCAGCACCCGCTGCCCGGGCGCTACCTGGGCTGTGGTCACCAGCGCCTGCCAGGCCGTCAGGCCTGCTGTTGCCAAAGCCCCCGCCTGTACAATGTCTACTTCGGACGGTACACGGGCCAGCATGCCGGCCGGGGTGACGGTGTACTGCGCTTGCGCACCATTCGGCGGGAAGACCATGCCATACACCGCATCACCAGGCTTGAAGTCCGTCACGTCGCCGCCCACGGCCTCCACCACACCTGCCACGTCCATGCCAGGCGTGAACGGCGGCTGGTGGGAATGGTGGCCGGCGAGTCCGGCGCGTGTCTTCCAGTCCGCGGGATTGACGCCGGCCGCCCGGACACGGACCAGTACCTGACCAGGTCCGGGCACAGGCCGTTCCACGGTTGCGATCCGGAGGACCTCGGAGCCGCCGTAACCGAGCTGGCGGACGGCGTACATGGAGTGCGTGGTCATGACTTCTTCCTTGCGGTCATTGGCTTGCGGGCACGAACTGTCCACTACGAGATGCGCAGGGTCGTCCTGCCCGTCAGCTCGCGACGGCCCAGGGCCGCCAGCAGGTCGGCCGCCTGCTCCCAGGAAGCGGAGCCGGTGACCTGAGGGTCGAGGCGTTTGGTCTCGGCCAGGCGCGCCAGCAACTCCAGCTGCCGCACACCGCGAGCGGCCTCACGTAGCCCGTCGCTGTTGTAGACGCTCACGAGCTTCGCCCCGCGGTGCTGCGCGAACCAGAAGAACGGCACGCTCGCGGTCTCGGATGCGGTCTGCGCGAGCGACGCCACCACCCCGCGCTCGGCCACCAGCGACATCGCCCGGCTGAGCACATCGCCACCCACCAAGTCCACGATCAGATCAAATGGTCCTTCGGCTTCCTCGGCCGTCACCGTGGTCAGCCAGTCGAAGGCACGTAGTTGCTCACGTCGTTCCGGTGAACTGACCAACCCGGTGACCTCCGCGCCCGCAAGATGCGCCAACTGCACCGCGAGCAGGCCGACACCGCCCGTCGCGCCGGTCACCAGCACCCGGGACCCCAGCAGGAAACCGCCCGCTTCCAGACCCGCGAGCGCGGCAAGTCCGCTGTTGGGCAACGCCGCCGCCACATCGTCGGACAGCGAGTCGGGAATCGGCGCGACCAGCGAGCTGTCGACCACGGCCCGCTCCGCCCAGCCCCCGGGACGAGTAGCGGCGTAGCCCATCACCCGCGTGCCCACCGACGGCCCGGAACCGTCCACGGCCGGCTCGGCGACGACCCCGACCACGTCCAGCCCCACCGCCCTCCCAGGCGGCGCCAACCGAACCGAGTGCAGGTCTCCCCTGCTCACGGTCGATGCCGACACCTCCACCAGAAGCTCACTGCCACTGCGGACAGGCTCCGGCACGTCGGCGAACTCCACCGTGCCGCCTGTCGTCGTGATCAACGCACGCACTCTGATCGCCCTCTCCCCCGTCCGTGGAGGTATGCACGCTGGAGCCCGGACGGCAGCCTCAACGAGAAGTGGGCGGCGATGCCCACTTAGAGACCGTAACACAAGTGGGCACCACCGCCCACTTCAGTCCGGGCCGACGAAACGCCAGTCGCCGGCGGTCGTGAGGGCGGCGCGTGACGACCGCAGGGTCAGCGCGATGTCGGTGATCATGTCCTCCTGGCCGCCGACCAGGCCACGAGCACCGACCTCGACAAGGATCGTGCGTACGTCGATGCCGTAGCGTTCGGCGGCGGCTTCCGCGTGGCGCAGGAAGCTGGAGTACACGCCTGCGTAGCCGAGGGTCAGCGTCTCGCGGTCGACTCGTACCGGCCGGTCCTGGAGCGGGCGCACGATGTCCTCCGCGGCGTCTTGGAGGGCGAAGAGATCACACCGGTGATCCCACCCGTTGAGATTGGCCACGGCGATGAACGGCTCGATCGGGCAGTTGCCCGCTCCGGCGCCCTGCCCGGCGAGCGATGCGTCGACGCGTGTCACGCCTTCCTCGACCGCCACCACTGAGTTCGCCACGGACAGCGACAGGTTCTCGTGCGCGTGGATTCCGATCTCTGTGGACGAATCGAGGACGTCGCGGTACGCGCGGATGCGTTCCCGAACGCCGTCCATCATGAGGCGGCCACCGGAGTCGGTGACGTAGACACAGTTCGCGCCGTAGGACTCCATCAGCTTGGCCTGGGAGGCGAGAGTGGCGGCGTCGGCCATGTGGGACATCATCAGAAAGCCCGAGACGTCCATGCCGAGCTCACGGGCGGTCGAGATGTGCTGGGCCGCGACGTCGGCCTCGGTGCAGTGGGTGGCGATGCGGACCGAGCGGACTCCGAGGCGCGAGGCGTGCTTGAGCTCCTCGATCGTGCCGATTCCCGGCAGGAGAAGCGTGGTGAGCCGGGCCCTGGTGATCACGGCGGCCGCGGCTTCGATCCACTCCCAGTCGGTGTGCGAACCGGGGCCGTAGTTCAGGGATCCGCCGGCCAGACCGTCGCCGTGGGCGACCTCGATGCCGTCTACGCCGGCGGCGTCGAGTGCGGCGACGATGTGCTGCACGGTCTCGGGTTCGATCCGATGCCGAATGGCGTGCATGCCGTCACGCAGCGTTACATCTTGGATGAAGAGCTTCATGCCACCGCCTCCTCGATCTCGGCGGCGATCGCCTCGCCGGCGCGCAGCGCGGCGGAGGTCATGATGTCCAGGTTGCCCGCGTAGGCAGGCAGGTAGTGCGCAGCGCCTTCGACCTCGAGGAAAACCGAGACCTGGTGCGTCACGAGACGGTCTGTGAGGGTGTGGACGGGCTGGTCACGAGGAATCGGCGTGATCTGTACATCCTGTTTGAGCCGGTATCCGGGCACGTATGCGGCGACGTCGGCGACCATCGCGGCAATGGCGTCGTGGATCCGCTGATGGACACTCTCGTCGGGACTGTCAACCAGGGTCAGAACGGTGTCACGCATGATGAGAGGCGGTTCGGCCGGATTCAGGATGATGACCGCTTTTCCCCTGGCAGCACCGCCGACGACCTCGATTGCCTTCGCGGTCGTCTCGGTGAACTCGTCGATGTTGGCGCGCGTGCCGGGGCCGGCGGATTTCGAGGCGATGGAGGCGACGATCTCGCCGTAGGCGACCGGCACGACACGGGAGATCGCGGCGACGATCGGGATCGTCGCCTGCCCGCCGCAGGTGACCATGTTGATGTTGGTGACGGCTCCGTCGCGGTCCAGGTGTTCATCGAGGTTGACGGCTGGAACGACGTAAGGGCCGATGGCAGCGGGCGTGAGGTCGACCATCACCTTGCCGTGCGGCGCGAGTTTGGCGGCGTTGGCCTTGTGCGCACCGGCCGAGGTCGCGTCGAACACGACGGAGATCTCGTCGAACCCGGGCATGTTGATGAGCCCGTCGACGCCTTTGGCTGTGGTCGGCACACCCATGCGGGCGGCGCGCGCGAGGCCGTCGGAGCTGGGATCGATACCGACCATGGCGGCCATCTCGAGCGTCGATGACAGACGCATGACCTTGATCATCAAGTCGGTGCCGATGTTGCCTGGGCCGATGACGGCTACGCGGCTCGTAGTCACGGTTTCTCCTCAGTGTCGGCGAATGCGATCGCGACGGATGAGAGCGGGGCTCCGTCCAGAGTCAGATCCGCCCGCACCTGGGCGCCTGGCTTGACGGCGACCATCGGTCCCAGTGCGCCGGAGAGGACGACCTGACCCGCCAACAGGGGATCGCCGAGCCTGACGGCGGTTCTGGCCAGCCAGGCAAGCGCCTCAAGGGGATCGCCAAGACAGGCCGCACCGGTGCCGGTGGACACGACAACCCCGTCGATGCTCATGGACATGCCGACGTCCCGAGGGGCGAACGAGTCGATCTCCAGCCGGTCGTCCGCGAGGACGTAGCGTCCCGACGAGCCGTTGTCCGCGACGGTGTCGGTGAAGGTGATGTCCCAGTCCGAGATCCGGCTGTCGACGATCTCGATGGCGGCGGTCGCGTACGCGATCGCGGTGCGGACGTCCGCAGCGCTGAGGCCGGGTTCGAGCAGGTCGTCCTTGAGGACGAAGGCGAGTTCGGCCTCGACTCTGGGCTGCAACAGGCCGATTGGGACCGTTGCGTCGGCCGCGACCGCCATGCTGTCCAGCAGCACACCGAAGTCGGGCTGGTCGACGCCAAGCTGTCGCTGGACAGCCTCGGAGGTGAGGCCGACCTTGCGCCCTGTTATCCGGGCACCTCTCGACACATGCCGGGCGATCCCGACGGCCTGGACGGCGTAGGCCAAGGCTGGATCATCACCGATGAGATCCCGGACGGGAGCGCAGGCGATCCCGGTCTCGGCAGCCACCTGCAGACGGTGAGCGGCGTCGCGGACTGCCGCCAAACCGGCGACGGACGCATTTGCACGGGTCATGCCCCCAGCGTCGAGGGCCACGGCGCAGAGCTCTAACAGTTGTGCCGTCCACTGGAACAGAGCAGGCGGGATCGGTCGAACCACGTGTTGAACGATCTGTTCCGGCGGAGTAACCTCGTCTCTAGAACGCCGCTCTAGAGCAGCGCTCTACCGTGAGGATCGTGCTGGTGAAAGTGGCGTTCATGACAACACTGGACAACGCCCCGTCTGTCCTTTGGAAGGCTTTCGACGTGCTCGACGCCTTCAGCCATGGCCGCCGGGTGCTCACGCTCAGCGAGATCTCACGCCGTAGCGGCCTGCCGAAGTCGACGGTTCACCGGATCCTGTTGATGCTGCTGAAGGTGCAGGCTGTCGAGCAGGTCGACGGCGGCTATACGGTGGGGCTCCGGATGTTCACCGTCGGATCGATGTCCGCGGAGGTGAGATTGCGTGAGCTGTCGCTCCCCCATCTTGAGCGGTTGCGGCGGGTGACTCGGCAAACTGTGCATCTGGCGGTGATCCGCGACGGTGACGCGATCTACCTTGAGAAGCTGCCCAGCCTGGTCTCACCGCATACTCCGGCGCTCGTCGGCGGCCGCCTTCCGGCCCATCGAACCGGTGTCGGCAAGGCATTGCTCGCCTTCAACGAGGACCAGCACCGGGTCGGCCCTTCCCTGGCTCTACGCCTGGAAAGTGTCCGGCGCGACGGCTTCGCGAGCGACCGGGAGGAGTCAGCCCGTGGCCTGGCTTGCGTGGCTGTCCCGATACTGGTCGGCGAGCGTGCGCCGGCCGCGATCTCCGTTGCCTTCGCTGCCAACGACGGTGACGGCCAGATCTTCCTCAATGCTCTGCGCGAGACCGCGTGCGCGCTTTCGCGTGTGGTTGCGAGCGTCCCGTCTTTGGTTTCATGACTCGCGACCGCGCCGCCGACGATTCGGCCGAAGTGATGATGAGCTCCCGTGAGGCGATCCTGGCGGCTGCCGAGCGGTTGATGACAACTGTGGGATACGACAAGGCATCGATCTCGCGGACCTGTCGCGAGTCCGGCCTGCCGGTCGGCTCGCTCTACCACCATTTCGGCAGCAAGGCCGGCCTGCTGGCCGCCGTCTACCAGCGCTTTCAGACGCGCTTCCTCGACGGCCTGGCGCAAGCCGTCGAAACTGCGCAGACAGCCGAAGAGGGGCTCGCGGCATTCTGGGACGGCGCTGTGCAAGCGGTCGTCGACGACTACCCGTACTTCACCCTCACCCTCGAACTGGTGCGCCTGAGTCGTGACGACGCCGAGATACGCCGTGTCGTGGAGACGGACACACGGGCCACGGAGCAGCATCTCGCGACGACACTCATAGCCTTCACGCGCATGGCCGGTCGGCCGGACGCCGACGACCTCGCACACCGGATGGCGCGGGTCGCCGTGACCTACAGCCGGGCCGCGATCATGATCGCAGGGGACGACCAGGCGGCGTACCGCCGGCAGATGGAGGACTTCTATCCGATCCTCCACGACCTGATCCTCGGTGCGAAACCGGGCTAAACCCGCGTCCTGCCGAGCCTGCGCAGCGACACGGCCGGGTCGGCCAATTGAGCAGCACGCACCGGAACGCGATTCTCGATCAGTGGCTTGGTGGCACGAAGCTCCTTGGGCTGATCGATTCCCGCAGAAGCGACGAGGCGGTCTCCGCGCAGCCAGAACGCCAGGAAACCGTCGCCCGACGGCGTCGAGCGCATGACGAGCCGATCCCCTGCCTCGGCACGGCCGTACATCTGCAGTCGCTTCCCGTACTGGTCGGACCAGAAGTAGGGCGTCTCGGTGTTGATCACCTGCAGGCCGGCCATGTTGGCGCCGACCGCGGTGCCGTGGCGCTGCGCGACGTCCCAGTGCTCGATCCGCTGACGGCGGCCGGTGTAGGGACTGACGTAGTTCGCGACGTCACCGGCTGCCCAGATCCACCGGTTGCTGGTCCGTCCATGGTCGTCGGTCACGATGCCTGCATCGGTGTGGACGCCGGCCTCGCGGGCCAGCCGGTCGTTGGGGGCCACACCGCATCCGACCAGCACCGTCGCGGCTTCCAAACGGGTCCCATCGTCGAGTAGCACTTCCTCGACTTCGGGGCCGCCCCGGAATTCCATAGCGGTGCGGCCGGTGAGGATGCGCACGCCCTCGCTCGTGTGCATCCGCTGCATGATGATCGCGGCGAGGCCGGTCCCGAGCACGCCGATGAGAGGCATCGGCATCGCCTCCACCACCGTGACGTCGAGTCCGCGACGGCGTGCGACGGCTGCTGCCTCGAGCCCGATGAACCCGCCGCCGATGATCACCAGATGCCCGCCGGCGTCGAGCCGGTCCGACATCGCCCGGGCGTCGTGGATGTCACGGAGCCCGAGGACGTTGCCGAGATCCTCACCGGCAATGCCGAGCCGCCGAGGGGAGACCCCGGTGGCCAGCAGGACGGCGTCGGCGAAGAGGTCCTCGCCGTTGTCGAGGCGCACCCGATGACGCTGCTCGTCGAGCACCGTGGCCCGCACCCCGAGAACCAGGTCGATGCCATGGTCTACATAGGACTCCGACGGAACGATGGGACGCGGAGTGCCGAGGTCCTCGAACGTTTTTGACAGGGGTGGGCGCTCGTACGGCTCATCCGTGCCCGCGTCGACGATGGTGATCCGGCCCTCGAATCCCGAGGCACGCATCGAGAACGCGGCCGCCACTCCGGCCGCGCTGCCGCCGATGATGACGTGGTGCAGCGTTCTGCTCATGTCTTTCAACCGGCGTAACGCGGCAGGATGCCGAAGCTGCTGATGTCGAATACCGATCCGGTGACCGTGGCGGACTGGGACTTCGCAGCGAGGAGCAGGTAGGCGCCGACGTAGTCCGCTGGTTGGGGTGCGAAGCGCAAAGCGGACCCTTGCGCCATGAGGTCGTTGATCGGAATAGCCTCGCCGATCGCGGTGTCCGAGAGCCCCAAAGCCGCCGGGCCGCGCAGATCGGTGTCCATTCCGCCCGGCGCGACGGCGTTGACCCGCACGTCGGGCGCCAGTTCGTAGGCCAATTGCTTGACCAGGCCAACACCGGCGTGCTTGGAGGCGACGTACAACGGACCGCCCCCGGCAGGGAAGAACGCCGCATTGGACAGCGTGAGCACGACCGAACCACGGGATTCGCGCAGCGCCGACAATGCCGCCTTGACGCCGAGGAGGTAGCCCTTGACGTTCACACCGAACAACTCGTCAAAGCCGGACTCCAACTGTTCGACAGGGGTGTCCGGCAGCGAACGGTTGAAGTCCCACAGGCCCGCGTTGCCGACGAAGGTGTCGAGTTTGCCGAACGACGTGACGGCCAGGGCGCACGCACGCTCGTTGTCGGAACTGCTCCGGACGTCACCGGCGACGATCTCCACCGCGTCGCCGAGCTTGTCCTTCAGTTCCTCCAGCTTTTGCTGGGACTTGTCGAAGGCGACCACCCTGGCACCTTCGTCGACGAAGCGCTCTACGATCGCGCGTCCGAGCCCGGATCCGGCGCCGGTGACGACCGCCGAATGCCCATCCAGCCAGCTCATGGTTTTCACTCCTTGGTCAGGTACGCGTTCGGGAGCGCGACGTAGACGTCGCCGTCTACGACCTTGACGGGATGGACGGCGACCGGGACAGAGGCCGGTGGACGGAGCGGCATTCCGGTGCGGAGGTCGAACTTCGCCAGGTGCAGAGTGCACTCGACGGCACCGTCCTCCACCCATCCCTCGGCGAGGGAATATGTGTCGTGCGTGCAGGTGTCGTCGAGGCAGAAGACCTCCTCGTCCTGGACGAACACGGCGACCGGCGGCAGGGTGCCGAGCCGGAGACCTTCGTCCTCGGGCACCGCGTCGAGTGCGCAGGCCCGTCGCCACGTGCGGCCCTCGATGTCATCGATCGTCATGGCGCTCATAGCAGGATGGAGAGGCTGGGGACGAGCAAGGTCGCCTGCTCCAGAACGATCTTGCGACCCGCGATGACGAACGGGTAGCCCGTGGCGTCGATGTCGGCTCGCCGCAACACGTCGAAGCGCTCGCCGACGAACCAGTCCTCATGCCGCTCGAGCCGGCTGCGGTAGACGTAGAAGTTCGACGTCACCGCCAATTCGCCCGCGTCGCCGGGCGTGACCCGCACGTTGGTGATCAGGCGACGCGTGCGCGACGGCGGTTCCTCCGACCACGAGATCCCCGAGGTGAGGCGGCGGACACGGCCCTTGAGGTAGTAGAGGGTGTCGTCGATGTACGCCGCCTGGTTCTCGTCGGAGATCTCCCGGTCGCGTTCACGATGGGTTCGTGTCATCCGCGTGGGCGCCCAATAGTGGACGTCCTCAGTGAACAGCTCGATCCACTCGACGTAGCGGTGCTCGTCGAGCAACTGCGCCTCCGCAAAGAGGAACTGCTCGACCTCGTGCTGGGTCTCGACGTCAACGCGCCGGTACGCCGAGCCCGTGCCGACATACGGGTTCAACTGCCCCTCGACGGTGGTCATACTTCCCGCACCTCCTGGGGAACGGCGGTGGCGGTGGCCTGACGTTCGGCGTCGAGCTCGGCAATCTCCGACCACGACAGTCCGCTCATCAGGTCCGCCCATCGCCGGTAGAAGCCCCGGGCCGCGGTCTCGCTGAAGGCGTCGTTGGTCTCACCCGGCTGCCCGTGGACGTCACGCTCCTCGTGCCCGAGACCCATCTGGGCGTTGAACGTGTTGTGCCGGGCCTTCCAGCCCCGCAGCACCTGCTGGATCTCCGTCCAGTTCTCGCCGTCGTCGGTCTCGAACGACCCGGCCGGACTGAAGGTCCGCTGAGTACCGAGACGGATGTCGGCCTTGACCTCCTCAGGCGCGTCCTTGGGCACGTAGGTCCACGCCCAGACCTCGATCTGGCCCGGGCCACGCGGATGCCAGACGCGCATCGTGGCGGGGCTGCCCAGCCAGGAGAAGTTCGGAAAGATCGTGTTGTGCCCAGCGACCCTGAGCGCCCGGTCCTCGCCGACGTTGCGGAACACCTCATCCTTGTTCGCCGCCACCCACGCGGCGTAATCCCCGGTCCCGTACGTGGGATCCGGCCCACCCAACGCCTCGGACCAGAAGCTTCCGGCACCGTGACCGTTGCCGCCGAACTGACGGCCCGGCGTCTGCGACTGGTAGCTGATCCCAGCCCAGTACGCCGGATTGTCCACGAGCGCCATCAACGCCGAAGCATGCGAGCTCTGGGCGTGGTAGATGTCGCTGGCGAACTGCTCACTGGCGAACTTCCAGTTGCAGTCGATGACCCACTTCGATGTCCCACCGACGAACTCGAGACCGTTGTCCCAGCGACCGACGACGGCGTCGAAGTAGTACGCCATGTCACCGAGGTACTCCTCGAACTCCGGTGCCTCCTCAGACCAGGTGCCGAAATAGAAACCCTTGTACTCGGCGACCCGTGGAACCTTGAGCGCACCCCACTTGCTCTTGTCGATCTCGTTGCGGTAGGCGCGATCCTCCAACGGGACATTGATGAGATTGCCCTCGAGGTCGTAGGCCCACCCGTGGTAGGTGCAGGTGAACGTCTTGCTGGTGCCCTCGTCGCTGCGGCAGATCCGCATGCCGCGGTGGCGGCACTGGTTGAGAAACGCCTTGACCGACCCGTCCCGTTGCCGGACCACCAGGACCGGGTCCTCGCCCATGTAGGTCTGGACGAAGTCGCCTCGGTTGGGCAACTGCGAGCCATGGGCCAGGAACAACCAGCTGCGGCCGAAAACCAGCTCCAGCTCCTGCTCGTAGATGGCCTGGTCGGCGTAGATCGCGGGGTTGACGTACCCGCGGTCGGGGTCGACCAGTCCGGAGACCGGCGTCGCCATCAGGCATCGCCTCCCGCAGCGGCCGGCTCCGGCGCCCCGGCGAAGTGGTGGCCCCAGATGCTCGGCGCCTCGTAGTGGCCGACCTTCCAGGTCGCGTCGTCGACCAGCAGGCCGTTGAACCCGTACTCGATCGCGAAGCCCGACGGCGTATTGAGGTAGAAGGAGGTCATCCGGTCGTTGGTGTGCTCGCCGATGGTCATCGTGACCGGGAACGGACCGCTCCGCACAAGGTCAAGAGCCCGGCCCACGTCCTCCAGTGAGCCGACCTCGACCATCAGGTGCCCCAGAGCGGCGGGCGCGCCGGGGAACGTCGCGAACGCCGCGGTGTGGTGGCGGGGGTTGCAGTGCAGGAAGATGGCGTTCTCCTCGCCGAGGGCGATCGTGTCGCTGAGCCGGAACCCGAGCAGGTCCTGGTAGAAGGCGGCGGCCTTCGGCGCGTCCGTCGAACTCATGAACACGTGGCCGAGGCCGAGGTCGCCACAGACGAACCGGACACCGCGCGGGGACACGAACGGCGCGTTGCTGGTCGACTGACCGACGTGCGCCTCGATGAGGTTGCCGTCGAAGTCCTTGAACTTGACCAGGCGCTGCACCCGGCGGGCGGCGGCGAGCTCGGCGTCCTCGGTGACCTCGATCCCCTTCTCGGTCAGGTTGGCAACGAGCTGGTCGAGCGCCGCGGAGTCGGCGACGGCGAAACCGAGCGCCACCAGCGCGTCGATTCCGGGCTCCCCGTCCTGGACGACCAGGCGGAACGCCTTGTCGTCGGTGCGGAACAGGGCCGTCGAGTCGTCGGCCCCCTCGACGAGCTGGGCGCCGAGGACCTTCGTGCCGAACTCTTTCCACTGCTCGAGCGGCCCGCGCACCACCAGGTAGCCGAGTGCGGCGATCTTGCTCATGGGTCCTCCATTGGGGACGGTTCAACGGCGAACTCGCCGGTGCCGATGAGCATGTGCCCCCGGTGACCTCACGCCGGTGTTCCGTTCCGGCCGCCGGAACGCATTTCTCCGCGCCGGTTCGCCGGGAATCAAGGTTCCGGTGTCTGGAACACCCGCGCCCCGCCCGGTTCGGCCGGCCGTAGAAGGAGGACATGACTGACACCGGCACCGTCCAGCCCGTCGACCGATTCGTCGACGTCCCGAACTTCCGGATCCACTATGTCGAGGCCGGCACGGGTCACCCCGTCGTGCTGCTGCACGGCAGCGGGCCCGGAGCCACCGGGCTGACCAACTTCTCCCCGAACATCGGCCCGTTGGCGGCGAAGTTCCGCGTTATCGCGGTCGACATGCCGGGATGGGGCGAAAGCGACACCCAGACCGAGGAAACCGGCCGCGACCACGTGAAGGCATTGGTCGATCTGCTGGACAAACTCGGGATCGACAAGGCAGCGCTCGTCGGCAACTCGATGGGCGGGGTGACGTCCGTGTCGGCCGCGATCCTGCATCCCGAACGGGTCTCGCACCTGGTGACCATGGGCACGCCCGCACCCATCCCGGGGGTGTTCTCGCCCGGCGGAGGACTCACTGAGGGGCTCAAGATCCTGATGCACGCCTACCGGGAACCGACACCGGAGAACATGAAGCGGCTGGTCCAGGTGATGTGCTTCGACCAGAAGACGGCCACCGACGAGCTTGCCGCGGCCCGCTCGGCCGCCGCATTGGCGCGACCCGATCACCTCGACAGCTGGAACGCGCAGTACAGCGGCCCGCCCAAGATGCCCCCGTACTGGGAGCTCGCCGGGCGGCTGGGGGCCATCACCGCACCCACACTGATCATGCACGGGCGCGACGACCGGGTCGTCCACTTCGAGAACAGCCTGCAGCTGGTAACCCGGATCCAGGACAGCCGGATGGTGCTGTTCAACCGGTGTGGTCACTGGGCCCAGATCGAGCACGCCGCGGAGTTCAACCGACTGGTCTCCGCCTTCATCGACGCGTGAACCCCCTTTCGGGCCGGGCGGTCAACGCCCGGCCCGGCAGGATCATGCCCCGACCACAGGCACCGGTTCCTGCTGGACAAGTGGGTCGCGGCGAGCGCGCCTCGCGACAACCGCCGAAAGTGTGCCCACGACGGCCAGCCTTTTGTTGGGCGGCACGTCGGCGAACCGCAGTCCGTGGTCCTCGGATCGTGGTCAATGCTGCACGTCCTTCGGGTGCCCGAACAGAGGAAGGTCCGTCTTCGACCCCTGCGGGCCGGGGGTGGACAGACAAGTGGGCTAAGCTGCCCACTTATCACCGTAAACGGAAGTGGGCATGACTGCCCACATGTCGGAGGCTGGTGACATGAGCCACACGAGCCAGAAGCCACGAGGGCTGCGATCGGACGCAGAGCGCAACCGCGACCGCATGCTGGACGCTGCCCGAACGGCCTTCAGGGAACTGGGCGCGGAGGCCCCGATGATCGAGATCGCACGTCGTGCGGGGCTCGGGACCGCGACGCTGTACCGGCGGTTTCCGACGCGGGAAGATCTCCTGGCCGCCGTGTTCTCGGACCGGCTGACCGGATGCGACGACTCAGCTCGTGCCGCACTGGAGAATCCCCGCCCCTGGGACGGGCTCGTCGAGCACATCACGCACCTGACGAGCATGCAACTGGAGGATCGGGCTTTCACGGCGGTCTTTCTCTACGAGTTCCCGCCGGACAGTCCGGTCAACAGCTCACGTCAGGCAGCCGGCGAGAACCTGCGACAGCTGCTCGACGCGGCCAAGGCCAGTGGGGACCTGCGCGGCGACGTCACCGCGGAGGACATCCTGGTCTTGTTGAAAGCGCACGACGGAGTGGTTCGCTGGGCGAAGGACACCGAAGCAGAAAGCCAGCGGTTCATCGACCGGTTTCTCAGTGGGCTTCATGTGTGACAGTGGCGAACCACCCGATTCAGGGAATCAGGGCAGTTCCAACGCCGCCCAGTAGTCACCGACTGACACAAGATCATCTTCCGCCGCGGCAGCCACGTCCTCCACGGCGCCAGGAGGACGCCGAGGGATTCATCGGCTGGCGTGCACAACATCAGAGTCGTTATACACCAATAACATCTCGAAATTGTCCAATTAGGATTGACGGGAAGCCCGCGGTGTCACCGCCAACTGCCGGAGTGTCGGTACAGGGCTTGCGCTCGTGATCAACTTGCGGAGTCCGTTCGGCAAGCGCATCACAGATCTGTCCACACACGACAGAAGCTCTTCTCGGGAGACAGTGATGGCCTGGATCGAGCAGACCGGCAAACACTCGTGGCGCGTCCGCTACCCGCGCGATGACGGCACGTACGGCTCAGAATCCGGCTTCCACACCAGGAAAGCCGCCGAAGACTACGCCCACGACCTGGACACCGACCGCCGTCGTGACACCTGGCTCGATCCCGCCGGAGCCAGGCTTGACACTGGATTCGAAGGGCTCGATCAGGGAAGTGGAGCTGAGGGGATTCGAACCCCTGACCCCCACACTGCCATCGGCCCAAAAGGACTCTCACCAGCAGAAACCAAGGAACGCCAGCACAAACCGGTTCCATTCACTGCTGTTGAGCGCAGTGAAAGGCATCGGGACCGAACTTCGCGGAAGGAAGCTGCGAGCGTACGCGGTCGAGGTCGCCGAACCTGAGGAAGTCGAGCGGCTGCGGGCCTACCAGGTA
Organism: Kibdelosporangium banguiense; assembly: GCF_017876405.1. GTDB lineage: Bacteria > Actinomycetota > Actinomycetes > Mycobacteriales > Pseudonocardiaceae > Kibdelosporangium > Kibdelosporangium banguiense. The sequence goes on from NZ_JAGINW010000001.1 coordinate 852,539, forward strand.
GTCAGAGCCAGAGACGCTCACTACCCGGTCGAGCAACCAGACCTGCAGATGCAACGGTTCGCAGCGGATATCGGGGAAGAAGACGCCGCCGAAGAATCCTTCTACCTCGACCAGATCAGGCTGCATGCCTTCGCAGGGATCCCAGACCTCGGCGTGCAACTGGCCACCTTCCGCATCGTGCAGGAGGCCCTGACCAACGCCCTCAAGCACGCTGGCCCGCGCACCACCGTCGACCTGAGCCTGGCGGCCGACTCCTGCCAGGTCCACATCGTCGTGCACGACAGCGGCCCGCCCGACGACGAACCCGCGCCGGCGGCCAACCGGCTTGAGCGCCGTTTTAACAGTCGTTTCAGGTTCGCTCGGTATGAAGTAGGCATCGCCGGGCGACGCGGGTCTCGGCCTCGCCGGCATGGCCGAACGCGCCGCGCTCTACGGCGGCACGGTCAGCGCCGGCCCCGCATCGGACGGCGGCTGGACCGTCTACGCGACCCTGAAAGGCAGCCATTCATGATCTCTGTGCTCGTAGTGGACGCCCAGCCGCTGCAGCGCTTCGGGTTTCGCATGCTGCTGGAGAGCACCCCCGACACCAAGATCGTCGGTGAGGCCGAGAACGGCGCCGAGGCCGTTCGGTGGACCACCGAGCTGCATCCCGACGTGGTGCTGATGGACACCCGCATGCCGGGCGTCGACGGGATCGAGGCCACCCGGCGCATCGTCGCCGCCGGTGGGCGTTCGCGGATCCTGGTGCTGACGACGTTCGACGTGGACCGGTACGCGCTCGCCGCGCTGCGGGCCGGGGCGAGCGGTTTCCTGCTGAAGGACACCCGCCCGGAGGAGCTGCTCGCCGGCATCCGGGCCGTCGCCGCCGGGGACGCGGTGATCGCGCCGGCGCTGACTCGGCGGCTGCTCGACGCGTTCGCCGACCGGCTCGGCGATGACCTCTGCGGGCCCGTGCGGGAGGATCCCCGGCTGGACTCCCTGACCGGCCGCGAGCGCGAGATCCTCGTCGCCATCGGCCAGGGCCTCACCAACGGCGAGATCGCGCAACGGTTCACGCTGTCGGAGTCGACGGTGAAGACCCACGTCGGGCGGGTCCTCGCCAAGATCGGCGCACGGGACCGGATCCAGGCCGTCATCCTCGCCTACGACCTGAGACTCACCCGGCCGATTTAGCGCTTCATCTCGCGCGTCCGTCGGGGACGCGACCGTAGTTCCCAGCCGCACCGCTCGAACGGCCCGCCGAGTTCCGGCGGGCCGCCGACACCTTTCTAGGCGGTCACGACTGAGTCGCCGCTGATCTTCACCGGGATCGGGGTCAGGCCGGTGGTCGCCGGTCCCTTCTTCCTATCGCCGGTCGAGGCGTCGAAGACGCTGCCGTGGCCGGGGCATGTGATGGTGCCGCCCGCCGGTTTCGAGACCGTCACACCCGCGTGCGGGCAGACCGGGTCGAGCCCTTTGACCTCGTTCTCCGATGGCCGGACGATCAGGACTTTGCCTGACGGTCCGTCCACGATCGCCCCGCTGCCGACCGGGACGTCGGCCAGCTTGGCCAACGGCGTGCCACCGGAGTTGGCGGCGGGTGTCTTGGACGAGCAGGCGGCCAGGGAAACCGGTGCGACCAGACCGGCTAGCAGGCCGCAGACAACCATGCGGCGTGTTGGATCTGGCAAGACGATGCCTCCTGGGCGCAAACAGTGGTGGTTTTCGGCTTGTTGACCTCAGTGAGCTCACACACGATCGACGCTTCGTCAGGACTTGCGGGGGGAGACCGTCATGATGCCCGTGCACATCTCGTCGCTGGTGCCGTCGCCCCACACCACGTAGCGCGGCGGCAGCTTGCTCAGCTGCGGCAGCAGTTTGCGCAGCCCCGCGTCGTGCGTACACGTCACCCGCAGCGTGTCCCCCGGACCGATCTCCACCGGCGACGGCAGCTTCACCAGCCGCTGGCTGTCGAAGTCGAACTGCGGCACGTCCAGCACGACCTTGGCGTTCGGCGTGCCCGGGTTGAGTTCGACCTTGATGGCCCGCCCGAGCAGGTGCATGTGGCCGAACCCGGCGAACAGCGTCATCGGCGCCTCCACCTTGTGGTCGCAGGTCTGGGTGTCACCGGGCTTCGGCGCGCTCTGGCCGCACTCCTCCAGCTGCTCGTCCGCGGTGCCGCCGACCTCCGGCCCGAACCGCTTCGTCACATCCGCGATCGAGGTCGCCCGGTCACAGAGCGGACCCGACTCGTCGGCGGCGCAGGGCAGGTCGGTCGGCGCGTCGAGCGGCAACGTCTCGAATTCCCGGGTCTGCGGCGTGCCGTCCGTCAGCCGCAGCCGCACCGCCGAGCGGTCCGACCCGGCCGGCTTGCCGTCGGTCGCGAGCAGGTTGTAGTGCATCTGGAGGACGATCAGGCTGCCCGGCTCCAGCTTGAAGCCGACGTCCTGGGTGAACAGCGTCTCCGAGGCGCCCGGCGCCCAGGTGTCCACCCACGCCGCTTCCCCCTCTTCCACTTCGGCGCCGGCCACGCCGGTCCCGCCGAAACACTGCCAGCCGAGGCCGGGGGTCTTCGCGTCCTGCTCGCGCACCGCGGCAACGCCGCCCGGCGGCACCGCGTACACGATGGCGTGGTGCGCGAGGGCGACGTTCTCCGGCGTGACCTGGGTCCCGGTCAGGAACGCCGCCTTGGTCAGGCCCGGATCGATCACCTGGCACCGGTACTCGTCCGTGCCGCCGCCCTCCGGCGGCGCGGGCGTGTAGGCCTCGGCCATCTTCAGGTCGACGAACCGCTCGCCGGCGCGCAGCGGCTGCGGGGGAGCCGATGGCCCGCCCGCATGCGAGTTGTGCGAGCCGGCCGCTGCGGGCGCCGCACTGTTGCCGGCGTTCGACCCGCAGGCGACGACAGCGAACGCCGTCGCCAGCACCATGGCGGCCGCCCCGAACCTCCGAAGTGGACTATCAAGTTTCGTCATAACCTGAACGCTAGGCCCGATTCCGTCCTGTTTCGTCGTACTGCGGTCGTCATTCCCGGGAGGCAGGCGGTACGCCGGTACTACTCTGCTCTGTCCTGATAGGCCGGTACGAACCCTGGTCTGGTTGTCGCTGCCGCCCGAGCACCGGCCTGAGCAGCGCATTAACCATCGTCTCAGATTCGCTCGATACGAAGTAGCCGTCCGACAAGCGATGTAACACGTATGTAGGAGGCCAGTGATGGCAGTCAACGCAGCGCCGTCTGGGGAAGCGCCGCCCGGACGGTTGGCAGGCCGGTGGGTGCCGTGGTTGATGATTGGCTTGTGGGTGGCGCTGGCGGTGGTCATGGGGCCGCTGAGCGGGAATCTGAGTTCGGTCACCACCGACAAGGCCGCGAACACCCTGCCCGCCGGCGCCGAGTCCACCAAGGTCGCGGTGCTGGAGGACAGTCGCCCTGGCGGGGGCGACAACACGTTCGTCTTCGTGTACCACCGCGCCGGCGGCGTGACCGACGCTGACCGCGCCACGATCGAGCGCCACTACAACACCCTTGCCAAGCGGTACCCGCCGAAGGTGGTGGCCCCGGCCGGCGAGGACGACGAGGGCCCGCAGACGAGACCCTCGACCGACGGCAAGGCGATGATGTTCACCCTCGACGTGAGCGAGACCTACGGCGCACCGGAGGCCATCGTCGGCCCGTTGCGTGACGCCACAAAGGACCGCCCCGCCGGCCTGGAACTCGACGTGACCGGCCCGGCCGCAATCGAGGGCGACATGGACGCCATCTACGACGGCATCGACCTGACGGTCCTCCTCACCACTGTCCTCGTCGTCACGCTCCTGCTCATCTTCACCTACCGCAGCCCGGTGTTGTGGCTCATCCCGCTCGTCGCCGTGGGCGCGGCCGCAGTGACCGCGATGGCGACTGTCTACCTGCTCGTCAAAGGCTTCGGCATCGTGGTCAACAGCCAGAACTCGGCGCTGCTGACAATCCTGGTATTCGGCGTCGGCACGGACTACGCGCTGTTGCTCATCTCCCGATATCGGGAAGCATTGCACCACCACGAGAACGTCCGGGTCGCGATGGTCCACGCGCTACGCGGCGCGGCGCCGGCCATCGTCGCGTCCGCGGCCACCGTGATCGCCGGCCTGCTCTGCCTGCTCGTCGCGGACCTGAACAGCACCAGCGGGTTGGGCCCGATCGGCGTGGCCGGTATCGTGTGCGCGCTTGTGGCCATGCTGACGCTGTTCCCGGCGATACTGGTGCTGCTCGGCAGGCGGATCTTCTGGCCGGCCATCCCGCGGTTCAGCACGGCCGTGACGGCCGTGGCGGAGAAGCCAGGGCTGTGGGCACGGCTCGGCGCCGCCATCAGCCGTCGCCGGTGGGTGGCGACGCTCAGCTCGCTCGGAGTCCTGGGCGTTCTCACCATCGGCCTGGCGGGCAACACCAGCGCCCTGCGGGTGCAGGACCAGTTCCTGTCCGCGCCGGAGTCGGTCACCGGCTTCACCGTTCTCCGCCAGCACTTCCCGGAGCTCGGCGGCCAGCCGATGACGATCATGACGAGGCCGGCGTACCAGGAGCGGGTGCTCGACATCGTCAAGGGCACTCCCGGTGTGGCAGAGGCCGTCCCGGGTCAGACCAGCGGTGGCTGGGCCGACATCTCCGTGTTCCCGAAGGACGCGCCGGACACCGTCGCGGAGTACGACACGATCAAGCGGGTGCGCACTGCCGTGCACGCGGTGAGCGGGGCGGAGGCGATGGTCGGCGGGCCGAGCGCGGAGAACCTCGACACCGAGGTGACCACCAGCCGCGACGAGAAGCTGGTGATCCCGCTGGTGCTCATCGTCGTCCTGCTCGTCCTCGGACTACTGCTCCGGGCGATCGTGGCTCCGCTGATCCTGATGGCCACCGTGATCGTCTCATTCGCGGCGGCCTTCGGCGGCAGCGTGTTCGTCTTCGAAACGATCCTCGGGTTCAAGGGTATCGACAATTCGGTGCCACTGCTGGCGTTCCTGTTCCTGGTGGCGCTCGGCGTCGACTACAACATCTTCCTGGCCAGCCGGGCCCGGGAGGAGACCGTGCGTCTGGGCACCAGAGAGGGCATGCTCAAAGCCCTCTCGGCCACCGGTGGCGTCATCACCTCGGCAGGCCTGGTCCTGGCGGCCACGTTCGCGGTCCTCGCCACGCTTCCGATGGTGATGCTGGTCGAGGTCGGGTTCCTGGTCGCCTTCGGCGTGCTGCTCGACGCCCTGCTGGTGCGGTCGATCCTGGTGCCCGCCCTCACCTTGCTGATCGGCCGGCGGATGTGGTGGCCGAGCCGGCTGTCCCGACCGGTGGGGCTGCCGGACGGTCAACGGCCGCTCGTGGACGATGATGAGGAGCTTGCGCTGCAGCGGTGAGCGCGGCACAGACGAGATCCGGGACGGGCCCCAGGCCCGTCCCGGATCTTTTTCATGGGCCCGAAGGCCGCCGTCCCTTGTCCTGCGCCGTCCCTTGTCCTGCGCCGTGCCGCCGGGGCGGGTCAGCGCATCGCGGTGTCCTCCCCGGCACTGAACCACGCGATCGGGGTGGGCGGGGCCGCGGCAAGGTCGACCCGAAGCAGCGCGCCACCGCGTGCGGACCGGGCGACGGTGGCCCGGCCGCCGTGGGCGTCGACGACCCGCTGCACGATCGACAGCCCCAGACCGGATCCCGGCAACGCCCGGGCGCTGTCGGCACGGTAGAACCGGTCGAACACCCGCGGTACGTCGGCGGCGTCGATGCCCGGCCCGGCGTCGTCGACCTCGAGCACCGCCGACGCGCCCTCGGCACGGAGCCGGACCTGGACCGGCTGGTCCGCGGGGGACCACTTGCCAGCGTTGTCGATGAGGTTGAGCACCGCCCGCTGGAGCGCAGCGGGACGCCCGCTCACCCACACGGAGGTCACGTCGAGCGCGATCTCGATGTCGGGCATCCGGGAACGCGCCCGGGTCGCGGCGGCCACCACCACGTCGGCGAAGTCGAGCAGCTCGGTGCTCTCGTCGCTGACGTCACCACGCGCCAGGTCGGTCAGCTCGGCGGCAAGGGTGCTCAACTCGGCCACCTGGGCGCCGAGATCGTGGAGCAGCCGTGTCCGGCTCTCCGCCGGCAGTGCGCTGTCCAGGGTGCCGCGCCGATCGAGCCGGATCAGCAGCTCGGCGTTGAGGCGCAGGCTGGTGAGCGGGGTCTTGAGCTCGTGGGCGGCGTCCTCGGCGAGCAGCCGCTGGGCCTGCCGGGAGTCCCGGAGCGCGGCGAGCATGTCGTTGATCGACTGGATCAGCCGCCGGATCTCCCCGCCGCCCTCATCCGGGATGTCGGCGTCGAGATCCCGGGTGTGCGCGACACGTACCGCGGCGGCGGTCAGCCGGTCGATCGGTGCCAGCCCGGTCCGCGCCACGGCCCGCCCGACAAGGGCGCCGCCGACTACGCAGAGCAGCCCGATCAGCAGCATGCCGAACCCGAACTCGTTGATCGGGCTGTCGTCGGTGGCGCGGGCCACCTGGACCGCGCCGTCGCCCGCCCGCAGCGTGTAGATGGCGTAGCCGTCCTCGTCGCTGTCCTTCGACTCCATCAGGTCGGCCGACGCGCCCTGCGCCACGCGCCCGGCGGGCTCGCTGACGGGGGGCAGCGCGGGTTGGCCGGCCGGTGTCCGGGTCGAGCCGTCGGGCAGGATGACCCGCACCAGCCGACCGGATCCGGGATACGGCGGTAGCTGGAGCTGCGCCAGACCGGCGCGCTGCGCGTTCGTCGCCAGGACGCGGGAGTCGGCGCGTAGCTGATCATCGGCGGTGTCCTGCAGCTCCCAGGCCAGTAGCTCGATGGACACCTGGAAGGCCACGAACAAGCTGACCGCGATGGCCGTCGCCGCGATCACCGTCATCCTGGTCCGCAGGGACCGCCGGCGCCACCATCGGGTCAGCCGGCGCGGTTCCCGGCCGGCGGGCCTGCTCACGGAGGAGTCTCCCGCAACGTGTATCCCAGGCCGCGCCGCGTGTAGATCAATCGCGGCTCACCCTCGGCCTCCATCTTGCGGCGCAGGTAACTCACGTATACCTGGAGGTTGTTGGCGGTGGTGCTCATGTCGTAGCCCCAGATCGCCTCGAACAGCACGTCGCGGGTCAAGACCCGGGTCGCGTTACTCACCAGGACCTGCAGCAAGGAGAACTCGGTCCGGGTCAGGCGCAGCGGCCGCCCGCCACGCCACGCCTCGAACCTGTCAGGATCGAGCCGGACGTCGGCGAACGACAGGATCTGCGAGTCCTCGTCGGCCGGCGCCCGCCGCCGCAGCAGGGCCCGCACCCGGGCCAGCAACTCCTCGGTGGCGAACGGCTTGGGCAGGTAGTCGTCGGCGCCCGCGTCCAGCCCCGCGACCCGGTCGGAGACCTGGTCACGAGCGGTCAGCATCAGCACCGGCAGATCCCGGCCCGCGGCCCGCAACCGCCGGCAAGTCTCCACCCCGCCGAGGCGGGGCATCATCACGTCGAGGATCAGCAGATCCAGCGTGTCACCGTCGGGCCCGCCGACCCCGTCGAGCACGGCGAGACCGTTGGCGACGGTGCTGGTGTCGTAACCCTCGACCTGGAGCACCCGCTCCAGCGACTCACGGATGGCCGCCTCGTCATCCGCGATCATGATCCGCACGCCGGCCCGCCCCCTTCCAGTCGACGCTTTTGCCGCTCATTCTCCCCGATCAACCTGAAGCCAGGATTAAAGCGTCGCCGCTGTGGTGCCCGCGGGCCGTGCTCTTACGGATGCCCAAGCTTGAGTTTCAAGGTCCGGGTGCTCTGTGGGCACCTGGCTGATGATCGCCGCCCACACCCAACTTCGACTGGCCCGCCACCTCGTGGAAGACCTCCCACGCCGATGGGAACGACATGCAGCCGCACCCACCCGGATGTCACCAACCCGAGTCCGACGAGGATTTCGCCGAGTTCGACCGACAACCGCCTCGCCCACCAACGCGCCAAAACCCTCGCCACGGACCCGAACCCGACACCCTGACCACACATCTACCCCATGCCGGTATCCGCGAACGTCACAGGCGATACCAAAGATTTCCGTCCAATACCCACCTGACCAGGCGAAACACCTTGATCAAATAGGCCTTGAAGGGTTGTGGAGCTGAGGGGATTCGAACCCCTGACCCCCACACTGTCAGCGTCGTTCGGGTAAGACCGCTGACCAGCAGCTTCCCGGCGCCAGCCGGTCCGCGAATCCTTGCCGGCGAGCAAGAATATGTGGCACCGGCGACCGCACCGAACATGTCCTGGCCAACGCCCTCGCCGAGGCACTGCGAGTGGACCGGATCTCGGTGACGGCGCACTTCTTCGACGACTACGGCGCGGACTCGTTGCTGCTGGCGGGATTCTGCGCCCGGGTGCGGGAGAATGCCGGTCTCGCACCGCTTTTGATGCGGGACGTGTATCTGCACCCCACGATCCGAAGCCTCGCCGAGTTGTCGTGGTCCACATCCACGCCCGCCGTCGCGACTGCGCGGGCGGAGCCACCGCGCCCGGCCGGCAATCTCCAGTACGTCCTGTGTGGACTTTTCCAGCCGGCGGCCACGTCAAGCCTTCACCCCGGCCACCACTCGCGAAAGCGGCCAGTTACTGGCATCCCCGCACGTCGGCACGAGTGAATGAGTTCTGCCCCAAGGAAAAGAGGTGAGCGTGGCAGCCCCTTCGACCGGTGGCGTGCGTAAGTGTCGCAGCGATCCTGTCTCCCACAGCACCAGACGCTGTCGCGGGCACGGATCTGTCAGCCTCGGCCAGCCAGCAGGTTCATGTCCCGAACATCCTGTCGAACGATGTGCCGACGTTCGACACGTCGAAGCCGACGGCCCGGCTCCGCCACCCGCGTCATCGCAGCTGGATGTATTCGAAGACGGAACCGTCCGGATGCCTGGCCACCAGCCGTTCCCCGTTGGGTCCGGCCGACGGCCCTTCGATGATCTCCCCGCCGGCCAGCTCGATCTCCCGGACAACAGGTGCGACATCGAACACGAGGATGGTCGCGGCCCGATTGGTGTAGCCCTCAGCACCCTCCGCCTCCAGCAACAGGAAAGGGCCGACACTGGCCAGTTTCACAGGCCCGTGACCGAACTTCTGCACCTGCTCGGCGCCGGAAAGCGCTTGGTAGAGCGGTATGGCCTTGTCCAGGTCGTCCACCACGACCCTCGCCAATACCTTCGCGATGTTCGGCACTGTTGCTCCTGTCATCGTGAGCGCGCTACCAGGTGACCGGCAGCGAATGGACGCCATAGGTCACGTTGGACCGGCGGTAGGACACCTCGTCGAAGCCGATCGCCAGCTTCAGCGACGGGAACCTCTTCAGCAGGGCGGGAAACGCCACGTGCATCTCCATCCTGGCAAGAGGCAGGCCCACGCAGTGATGGATGCCGTATCCATAGGCGAGGTGGGTCCGTGGCGGCCGGTCGAAGTCCAGCTCGTCCGGCCGGACGAACCTGTCCGGGTCGCGGTTCGCCGAAGGCAGCGACACGAGCACCTGCTCGCCACGGCGGATCAGCGTCCCGTTCACCAGCACGTCGGCGGTGGCCGTGCGTATCTCACCGTGGTGCGGGATACACACGTACCGGACCAGTTCGTCCACTGCGGACTGAACGATCGCCGGATCATCGCGGAGTCGTGCGAGCTGCACCGGGTTGCGCAGCAGGGCCAACGTGCCGATACCGAGCATGTTGGCAGTGGTCTCGTGGCCGGCGACCAGCAGCAGGTTGCCGATCCCCACGAGCTCTTCGTCGGTCACCTTCGCGCCATACCGCCGAATCACTCTCCCCAGCAGGTTGTCGCCGGGGTCGGCCCTGGTTGCCGCCACATGAGCGCGCATCCCGGCGCGCAGGGCGTCCCGAGCCGGGATCAGGGTCTCGAGGCTGGACATGACGTCGGTCATGATCTTGGTGAGGGCGGCGAAGTCGAAGCCGTCCGCGTCAAGGCCAAGCAGTTCGCAGATGAGCATCGAGGGCACGGGGAGGGCGAACAAGTCGACCAGGTCGACCGGCGGTCCGGCGGCGGCCATCGCGTCGAGCCGCTCCTCGACGATTTCGGTGAATCTCGGCCGCAGGGCGCGGATGCGCTGTTCGGTGAACTCGCCCGCGATCATGTGCCGGAGCCGGGTGTGCTCCGGCGGGTCGCACTCGATGAACGTCCCCGGCTGCTGCGATCGCAGCTCGTCGGCCAACGTCCGGTCCTCCGGCTTCGGCAGCACGATCCCCAGCGGAGTCAGCTCACTGCTGAACCGGGCGTCGCCGAGCACTTGGCGTGCGTCGTCGAACCGGGTGATGAGCCAGACCTCGTCGCCGCCGTTGATCGACACCCGGGACACCGGCCGCGTAGTGCGGAGCTCGGCGAATTCGGGATCCGGGTCGAATGGGCATCCCGCTGCACGCCGGTACGGCAGCGGCAGGGTGTCGGCCGCGGTCACGGGAGGTCCTTCCCGGGTTCGGCTTCGGGCACCTGCACGGTCCAGTGGCAGCTGCGCTCGCCCAACTCGTGCTCGACCGCGACGCCGAGCTTGTCCGCCGTCCGGTGATGCAGATCGACGCAGTATTCACACGGGCGCCGCAGGGTCAGCTCGACTCCCTGTGCCTGCGCGCGCTCGCGATAGTCATAAATGCCGCAGCGGCGGACGGCGAGTGACGTGCTGTGCGGCTCGTCGGTCCGGACCGTGTCGGAGCCGTAGACGTCGAGCATGGTGGCCAGCCCGGTCAGCAGATCACGCGCGCGGTCGGCCGGGTCTTCGATGCGTTTGAGCATGGCCGAGGAGTTGATGGTGGCCACCCTGTCGGTCCACGCGGGCAGCCCGTCGGCGCCGAGGTACTTCTCGATCGCCGCCTGAGTCCGGAAGTAGACGCCGAGGACGAACTGGGCTTTCTCCGCATCCGTCATGGCGGGTTCGGGATCGGGAGAGCTCATCGGACTCCTTCTGTCAGGTGGGACGCGGGGCGCAAACCGGTGGTGGCTTCGATCTCGGCGAGCGAAACGCGGACGACCTCCGCGATGGGCGGAGGAAGCCGGTCGGTCATCGCGGGGTCGTCCAGATCGACCAGTCGTGAGAGTTTCCAGCCGAGGTACGAACCGAGGGAAGCCAGTGGCGGCAGCGACGGGACTGTTCGTACGGAAAGGTTGTGGCCGTCGAACAGGGTGGCCAGACGCCGTCGTACCGCGTCGAGGCCGGGCGCCTCCGGTTCGCGATCGGTGGTGAGCAGGCATACGACATCGGGGCCACGAAGTACGAGCATGTAGTTCAGGACGGTGAAGTCCCCCACGTCGGACCTGTTTTCGGCCCACAACACCGATTCCACGTCCTCCTGGCGGACGCCGTCGCCGCCGAGGCGCATGACGTCGTGTGCGCGCCCCAGCGTCCGCACCACCGGAAGCGCCATCCCGCACGGGCAGGGGGTTCCGCTCACCTCGACCAGGTCACCGGTCTGGTAGCGCAGCAGGGGACGTGCGCGCAGGTCGAGACAGGTGACCACCAGTTCGCCGTCGTCCTGACCGCCGTCGAGCGGCCGGATCCCCCGGGAGTCGGCCAGCTCGAACAGGTAGCTCTGCACCTGGAGGTGCAACCTGCCCTGCTCACAGGTGGCCGCCGTCGTGCCCGTCTCCGACGAGCCAAAGCTGCCAACGAAGGCTTTCGCTCCGGTCAGCCGCTCCAAATGCCGCAGCAGCGACGGGCCGGCCTGCTCTGCCATGAGCAGCAGCCGGCGGAATCGGGGCAAGGGCTCTCCGTGCCGGTACGCGAAATGCAGCATCTCCAGCAGACGCGAAGGAGAACCCACATATGTGCTGATCGAGAGTTCACGCACCAGCCGCAGGATGCGGGTGTAGTCGCCGGTGACGTTGTCGACCCATAAGCGAACCGAGAGCACGCCCAGGTACTCCATCACCTTTTCGAACTGGTACCCGGCCGGCGCGAAGGGGCCGTTGATCAGGATCAGTGCGGAGTCCGTCGGGGTGAGCACCCGCCCCCACATCTCGCCGATGTTGATCGTGTTCACGGCGAGGTCGTCCACTGCCCTGGGCGCGGCTACCGGGTCGCCAGTGGTTCCCGAGGATTCGTAGTAGTGCAGGAACTCACCCATCGGGCGGGTGAACACCGCACGTGAGTCGGACCGGAACTCCGCCCGGCTGAGGACAGCGAGCTCGGCCAACATCTTCTCGACAAAGGCTTCCGGCTCGTCCGCTCGCGCCCGCACGACAGTCTCCTCGTCGCGCCAACCGGCGAGCACACTCCCGAACTGCCGGGAATCCGCAGCGGCGACAAGCGTTCGAATGAGTTTGTCCGCGTGTAAGGCGGGAAGATCCTCTTCGCCGGCGTGGGCACGGCGGACGGCAGCGATCTGACGGTCCACGAAATCTGCGTAGCCGGCGCGTACTTCCCCGTCTCTGAACAGCAAGCGAACTCCATTTATTATCGACGGAAACGTGCAGTCCATTGTCGATTTCTCAAGACATTCAGCTTTGTTCACACCATTGTCGAGCACTGCGGAACGTCAAAGGTGAACAATTCCACTTGTGAGGACCGGAACTCTATCGGCAGCCGCGGCCACGGCGTGCCAGGAGAGACCGGCAAACGACTCGAAGTGCCCGTTTGCCTAGCCAGACTTGCCCGTTTGGACATCGTCGCGACTGGACGTCGGGGGCGCAAATCGCCCCTGGCGGCGTCTCCGAAACCCCCAAAGAGAACCAGTATCCGCTGCGCCCCCGCGCCACCATCAGAAACAATTCGATCAGCCTCACCGGCGCGGATGGTTAACTTCGGACCATGCTGGTGGGTGCACACGCGGTCGCGGTGTTCGAGGGGTCCAGGGCGCGGTTGGAGGCAATCGCGTACCGCCTGTTGGGGTCGGCGAACGATGCCGAGGACGTGGTGCAGGACACGTTCCTGCGCTGGCAGTCCGCCGACCGGGAGCTCATCGAGACGCCCGAGGCATGGCTGACGAAGGTGCTCACCAACATCTGCCTCAACCAGCTCACCTCGACGCGGGCCAGGCGGGAGACCTACGTGGGCCAGTGGCTGCCCGAGCCGGTCTTCGCCGGGGACCGGATGCTCGGTCCGTCCGACACCGTCGAGCAGCGTGAATCGGTCTCGATCGCGATGCTCACGCTGATGGAGCGGCTCTCGGCCAAAGAACGCGTCGCATACGTGCTGCGCGAGGCGTTCGGTTACTCGCACAGCGAGATCGCCGAGGTGCTTGAGCTCACCGAGGCCAACTGCCAGCAGGTCTACCGGCGCGCCAAGCAACACCTGGCCACCGACCGGCGCCGGGTGCAGGTCGACGCGACCGCGGCCCGCAAGATCGTCGAGGAGTTCGTCGCCGCGGCACTCAGCGGCAGGACCGACTCACTGGTGCGGATGCTGACCGACGACGCGATCCACGTGGGTGACGGTGGCGGTGTGGTCTTCTCGCTGCCTGAGCCGATCACCGGTGCGGTGCCGGGTGGCGAGGTTTCCTGCGCGGGCTGTTCGAGCCCAGCGCGGCCAAGTGGGCGATGATCGGCGGCCGGCCCGTCCTGTTCGCCGCGGTCACCATCGACCTACGCACCGGCACTCTGCACGAAAGCGCCCACAGCCGCTGGCTCGGCGCACCCAAAACCGCGTCCTCCGCCCGGGTCATCACCCTGCCGCCATTCCTCATCGGATTGCTCCGCCAGCATCTCCAGCGGCACGACAACGAGTTCATCTTCACAACCAAGACCGGAAAATGGTTGTGGCGCAGCACCTTCATCCGCCGCGTCCGCCAACCCGCGGTCAACGGCAACGAAACCATGCCACACAGACGTATCCGGACCGTCCCCATCAGACCGGGACTGACCTTCCACGGACTACGGCACAGCCACAAAACCTGGCTCATCGCCGGCGGGGCACCCGAAATCGCCCAAGCACGACGCCTCGGCCACCACCTCACCAACCGCGTCACCGAGGTCTACTCCCACGTCGCCACCGAAGTCGAACTCCGACTCCTCAACGACCTCCAACACCGCTGGCACACCGCCACCCTCAATGTCCGGGCCCATCCGGCCCCGTCAGAACCCGCAAACCGACGCCTCTCCGGACCACTCGCGGCATGACCACAACGCGCTGACCCCCACACCAACGGACACCCCACCAACCCACACAACGGCCACCGACCTGGAGCAGACTGCTCCAGAACCACAAACAGGGCCACCACAACACGATCAAGAGAAGATCATCCACAAAACACAAAGAACCCGCCTGACCAGCATCAACAGCCAGTTCAGACGGGTTCTAAAAGGGAGTGGAGCTGAGGGGATTCGAACCCCTGACCCCCACACTGCCAGCGTCGTTCGGGTAAGACCGCTGACCAGTAGCTTTACAGAATCCGCAGAAAAACACGATTCTATTCGCTGAAATTGAGAGTAGTTGAGTACAGTTCAGACCCCTTTGAACTCTCCAAGTTTTCTCCACGTACAGCAGTGTGAGAAACGCCCGAAGCTCTGTAACTCACCGCTCGACGCCTCGTCCCCCCACCAATGGGGTGCTGCCGATCGCCTAGTTCGACCTCAACGCCCGGCGGCGACAGCGGAAGATCGATGCCGACCTGGGCACACCGGTGACCGTCGAACGCCATGTGTGGCCGCCGTTACGGACCTGGGCCGCCCAACACGTCCTCATACGCGACCGCGCCACGCCAGCGGACGTGCTGGCCCGTGCGCGTGCGCTGCCGGTCCGAGACGGCGCGGCCGTGGTAACGGGAGCGGTACACGCCGCGAACGAACTGGCTCCGGAACAGGCACGATAGTGGTGGACGCGGCTCTGCGGTGGAGCCACAAAGCGCCACGCAAGGCGGCATTGGAACAACTGATCGGACAGGGCGACGCCGAACGCGCGCAAGCACTGGACACCAGCGATCCCGGCGCCGCCATCCGCGCCTGGGCCAGAAGTCACGCACCGACAGTGCCACCCAGACCAACCTGTTCCCTACCGGCGACCCGGCTCAACGCCATGGTCAGGACCAACCATGTGACCTGGGCTCCGCCAGGGACTACCGTCGTTCACGTGCTGGATCTGTACCAACTCGATCTGGACGAGATCGCGTTCGCGCTGTCGGACCAGACCGACTACGAACACCGATGGCTGATCAACCCGGACACCGGAGAAGTCGCGTTCTGGTCCTCGGACACCGGCATCGACGGCGAGACACTCGTCGACCTCGACGAACTGGACGAACTCCCCATTGACCCGCTCCCGTCGTACATCTGGTACCAGGACATGGCCGACTTCGCCGAACTCGTCGACGACGAGCGCGCCAGGCGACGACTCACGCGCGCGATCGAGGGAAGAAGAGGCGCCTTCCGCCGATTCAAAGACGAGCTACACGAGGAATTCCCGAACCTACTGCCGGCCTGGTACGCGTTCCGCGACTCCCGAGCCCGCCGCCGCGCGGTCGAGTGGCTGGCCGACAACTCGCTCATCGAGAACGACGCGGCCAGCCAGTACCTCACCGAACACCCCGACCCGGACCTTCCCTAGACGGCCGGACTGATCGGCGACACCGACCCCGCTCGTCGGCCCCGTCACTCCTCAATCTCATCCTCGTACACCCCGTACGGCACACCACCTGGCGTGTAGCCCACGACAAAGAACTTCCGTCCGTCCATCACAGTCCACATGTCGTCCAACATGCCGTCGCCGATTTCAACCCGCTCATCTGTGTCGCTTGGCGCGACCGGTACCGGTCGCCGCGCCCACTGCTCCGCTGATTGCCCAAGGGGAAAGCCGATGGAGTCAGATCGTCATAAGCCGTGTACCTGTCAACGCCGTAACGCCTGCTGTAGGCCTTCACAGTGACGTTCGCACCAGACTGGATCCACGCTCGTGCCGACTCACGGCGCTGTTGCTTCCGCATCCTGTGACGTCGCGTCTGCACGGAACAATCGTAAATCCCGCGGTCGTTCGCGGACCAACAGGTGCTTTGGCCGCATCACGTTCTACGGTGTGAAATGTGGACAACGATCTTCGACTGACGGACGCGGCAGGACTTGCCGAGGAAGTGGCCAGCCTTCGTGCACTGACCGCGCGCCTGCAGACGGAAAACGCACGGTTGTTGCGCCTCCTGGAGTTGACACCAAAGCAGGCGGCACCACCCGGCCCAACCCAGACGGGTTTCTTCGATGCCCCACCCGGCCCGATCGACCGGCAGTCACCACCCGAGGCGAAAGTCGACTTCTTCAGGGCATTGTTCGCTGCCCGCACCGACATTTACGCCGTTCGCTGGGAAAACGCACGTACCGGTAAGGCCGGTTGGCTGCCGGCCGTACGTGGTGGGTGGCGCAAAGGCACCCGGCACGAACAGCGCGACTACTTGCCACTCACCAGGGAGGTTCTCCGAGCCCACTTGTCCGGTGAAACACACATCGGATTGTATCCGCTGCTCGATGGCGATCTATGTAGTTGGCTGGCTGCCGACTTCGATGGACAAATGGCCATGCTCGACGCACTGGCCTTCCTGAAAGCCGCGAGAACATGGTCGGTTCCGGCCGCGTTGGAAGTCTCGCGCTCAGGGGTCGGCGCACACGCGTGGGTGTTCTTCACGGCACCAGTGCCCGCCGAGGCTGCTCGTCGTCTCGGCACCGCGTTGCTGCGGGAAGCGATGGCTATCCGCGGGCACATGGACCTAGCCAGCTACGACCGGCTGTTTCCGTCGCAGGATGTGCTGCCGTCAGGCGGGATGGGAAACCTGATCGCTGCACCGCTACATGGCAAAGCCCGACGGGGTGGGGTAACCGTGTTCCTCAATCTGTCCACAATGGAACCATACGACGATCAATGGGCCTTCCTGTCCACGCTCGGCAGGATGAGCCCACGCGAAGTCAACCGGACAGCACGCCGCGCAGGACAGATTGCCGTAGGCGCCAATGTCGAACGACTCGACAAACCGGTATCAACCAAGATCCAGGCCACGCCGCACCCAGTGGTGCGTTCCCACGTAGCGGCGGGGATCCGCGTCGAATCCAGCGAGCTGACCCCGGCCCTGCACGCCACGTTGAAACACGCCGCGTCGATGTCAAACCCGGCATTCTACGAGCGCCAACGCCTGCGCATGTCGACCTGGGACACCCCACGTTTCTTGCGTAGCTACGACGAAACAGTCGATGGCGCCCTCATCCTGCCACGCGGCCTAGCAGACACAGTCGCCTCACTGGTCGAACAAGCAGGCAGCCACCTCGAGGTCACCGACAAACGGACATCCGGCACACCCCAGGAATTCACGTTCACGGCCACACTGACCCGCACGCAACAGGACGCCACAGACGCCCTCCGCGGTCACGACCTCGGCGTACTCGTAGCTCCACCCGGGGCAGGCAAAACAGTGATCGCCTGCGCATTGATCGCGGAGCACGCGACGTCGACACTCATACTCGTCGACCGCAAGGCCCTCGCCGACCAATGGCGCACGCAAATCAGCGAGCTACTCGGAATCAAAGCAGGCCAACTCGGAGGCGGCCGGACAAAAACCCGCGGCATCGTCGACGTCGCGATGCTGCAAACCCTGGCCCGCAAGGACGACATCGAATCACTCACCAACGGCTACGGACTGGTGGTCGCCGACGAATGCCACCATATTCCCGCAGCGGCATTCGAACACGCCGTCAAACAGATCCCAGCACGCCGATGGCTCGGCCTGACCGCAACACCCTACCGACGCGACAAACTCGACGACCTCATCGCACTCCAACTCGGCCCAATCCGGCACACCATCAAGAGCTCCACACAAGACACTCACAACGACCACGCACCACAGCTCAACCTCGATCACCCAGAAGCAACACCACGACCGGCACCCGTGCTACACGTGCACGACACCGATTACCGCTACACAGGCGACGCCGATCCATCGATCCCCGGTGGGATGGCCGCCATCTACCGTGACCTCGTCGCCAACGACGCCCGTGTCCACCAAGTGATCGCCGACGTGACCGCTGCGCTACAACAAGGAAGGCACTGCCTGGTACTCACCCAGTGGACAGCCCACGTCGAGCGATTCACCGAAGAACTTCAGCAACGCGGGCTCGATCCCATTGTCCTCCGCGGCGGCATGCCCGCGAAGGCCAGACGCGACGCCCTGTCCCGCCTGAGACCGTCAACAGACGGACCACCGCTATTGGTGGTGGCCACCGGGCCTTTCGTCGGCGAAGGATTCGACTGCCCAGCCCTGGACACACTCTTCCTCGCCGCCCCAGTCGCCTTCAAAGGGCGCCTCGTGCAATACGTCGGACGAATCCTCCGCCCCTATCCAGGAAAGACCACCGCCGAAGTACACGACTACCACGACACCGCCACCGGCGTACTCGCTTCCTCCCTTTCCAAGCGCGCCCCAGGCTACCTCAGCCTCGGCTTCCCCGACCCCCGTAAACGAACATAACAGCAATGACTCGAACCAGCCATTGGGTCACGTGTCCTACAGCCGAGCTTCAGCAGGGTCTGTCGAATGGCGAGCCACGATAACCAGTACAGAGCACGGAGTGCACAGCATCGATCTTGAATTCAGCCAAACCCCTTCTGCCCTGTCGCAATAATCCCGTTTGGACACTAAAGAAGGTGCAGTGTGCGTTCACTCATACCCGTGATCGCACCAAGTCCTCATTGCGGATCTCGGGCGGGGACGACATCGTTGATAGGGACTCCAGAGGATCAGCCGAAGCGATGTACTCCCGTACCCAGCTCAGCAATGCGTGTCACGGTGCTGGAGCTCACGCCACCGGACAGACGGGTGGCGTTGTCGGATCGAGCCCCAGCATACGAATCAGTTCTACGGCGTCGGGGATTGGTTGTACCAGTGCACGACGAGGTACTTTCTGCGCGAGGTTGAAGTCACGAGCACGGGCGAGCGCCGCCAGAGAGAGGCGTCGATCGAGGCGGTACTGCCGCCACAACACCAGTCCACTCTTGTCCCGCTCTACTCGGTAGACGTCTGGCTTGCGCCACACCAACAGAGTCCAGCATCCCTTGCTGTTGCTGGCCCACGCTCCGACGGTGTTGTCGCTGACCACAGCCGCAATGGCATCGAGGGCCGCAATGGCCGGATTGCTGGGATTACCGGTCACGTGCAGAAGGTGTGGACTGTCCACATGTGCTTCCCGACCTTGCTCGTGAAGAGCCCGTAGCGCGTCCGCCACCGGATCGGCCTGCACGATCTCATCGGCAAGCACCAGAACGGATTCGGTGTCAACCAGTCCTCCGAATCGCGTCGTCAGTCCGGCCGAGTACTCGGCTACCAACTCCAGCTCTGCGGCAGGCAAGAGGTGTGCGACCGACTCGGCTGACTCCCGGTACCGCAGCGCTTCATCAGTCTGCTCGTGCCGCGGCGCATGCATCCGCAACAAAGCCAAGCCGACGGCGACCAGGCTCCCCGTCTGCGGTTCGACCTCAGCCGGCGGATCGTCACTTCGCCCCAGTGTGGTAAGCGTCTTCGCGAGGTTGGGAAACCATTCGAGCTCATGGGATCGCCAGGCTCCGATGGCCACGATCGTGAGCAGCAGGCGGGTGGCGAGCAGCCACTCGATGGGACCAAGACCGCCGACGACTTCGACAAGTTCCTTCGCCCACCGACGAAGCCGTCGTACCGCGGCGGTGTCCGGGCGTCCGGGATCTTCCTGAAGTTGGTCGTTCTCGGGGTGGTCCGCAGGCTGATCTACAAGTTCCTCGGCAGTGTCGTCCTCGAGACCGGGTTCCTCGTCGTTGCCAGAGAGATTCTCCGACCACACAGCCGTGGAGTCGGGAGCACTTGCTTCCCCGTCGAGGTGGCGTCCCAATGCGAAATTGACCAACGGCAGTCCGAGACGGCCACTACATCTGTCCACGTAGGAACGCCAGGTCTCGGCTTCTCCAGCAGTTTCGGAAGAGGAGCGACCGGACGTACGCGCCGCAGAAGCCACTCGTGGTGGATTGGTGACCAGGCTGGCACGCAGGCTGACGAGGTCCGCGATGAACTGTTCGAACAGGGCGTTGTCCGCGAGCAGCTCGTTCGGCTTGGTCGTGCGCTCCTGCGTCCGAACGTGGGCGGGTCGTTGTGCGACCTTCTGCGGATCAACGACGAAGACAACCGCGCTCACAACCCGAGCCCCTTCGTCGTCGACAGTAACGAGTCTCAACCTGCTTCCCGGCGCAATCACCCCATGAACCATCAGGTCCAGCACCCCAGCCGGCACCTCACCCGCTCTCCGGACCACTCGCGGCATGACCACAATGCGCTAACCCCACACCAACGGCATGAGGGACACACCACCAACCCACACAACGGCCACCGACCTGGAGCAGACTGCTCCAGAACCACAAACAGGGTCACCACCACACGATCAAGAGGAGATCAACCGCAGAATGCAGAAGATCCGCCTGACCAGCAGCAACAGCCAGTTCAGACGGGTTTCATAAGGGAGTGGAGCTGAGGGGATTCGAACCCCTGACCCCCACACTGCCAGTGTTCGGATAAGAGCGCTGACCAGTATCTTTTCAGAATCCGCAGGAAAACACGGATCCGTTCGTTGCAATTGAGAGCAGTTGCATGCAGTTCAGGTCCTATGGACTCTCCAGATTTCTCCACGTATAGCAGCGTGAGAAACGCACCAACGTCTCTGAAGCCCACCGCCCGCCACGCTCGTTCTCAATACCAGATTTGGTCCACAGCAACGGATACAATTTGGAAAGACCCGGGATCCCAACTGCGACTGGGCAATGCTCGTGTCCACGCGGTGACTGTGAGCGCGCGGCGTCTACTTCCCACCGGTGATCGTGGCCAGCATCTGCTCCGCGACCGCTGTTGCCGCCTTGCACGAG
Organism: Kibdelosporangium banguiense; assembly: GCF_017876405.1. Lineage (GTDB taxonomy): Bacteria > Actinomycetota > Actinomycetes > Mycobacteriales > Pseudonocardiaceae > Kibdelosporangium > Kibdelosporangium banguiense. Next base: position 873,327 of record NZ_JAGINW010000001.1, read on the forward strand.
CCCTGTTCCCGCGGCGCCATCAGGTTGAACTGGATCACGTCGACCCCGACATAGGTGGTGTCCGTGATACCGATCGCGACGTCGCAGAACTCCGGGGAACTCTGGCGGGTGTAGTAGATCACCGGGTGGCCCGCCAGCGTGTCCGGCTTCCAGTACTCGGGGGAGAAACCCTGGGTGTGATCGGTGGCCAGCTTCGCCAACCCCGAGTCCGTCACGACGAAGGCGGTGACCCACAAGGTTCCGGTTTCCCGATGATTCAGGTCGCCGAACTCGCAGGCCGGTACTTGGGCGCTGGTCTTGACCTTGCCAGGGCGGACTACGAAGCCATTGTTGCCCAGGGCAGTGCGCTGTGCGTCAGTGAGAAGGGTGCATGGAGCCGCCGCGAACGGGGCCAGCGGCGCGGGAACGCTCGACGTCGTCGTGGTGTTGGCGCTGGTCGTGGCGGTCGGCGGGCTCGGCGCGGGTGACGGGCTACATGCCGCAAGCAACCCGATCGCTGCGGCCAGTGCGCTTACGTTGCGAAGTTTCATATCCGCCAGTTTTTCGCGTAGTCCATGAACTGAGGCGCCGAGTCCGAGGACACCCCCGTGTTCAGGTTGGTGTATCGACGACCATTCTCCAGTTCAGCGAGCCGCGTATGGAGGTCCAACCACAGCTCTTTGATCGCCCGTGCCGCCCGGCTTTCGATCTGATTCACCGCCGCCACGTACTGCTTGACGGTGTCGAAGATAAGCGGGTTGTCGTCAATCTGGTGATCTTCGTACTTGGCGGTCTTCCCGCCGTCACCGATCACCTGGATGGCCGCCTCGCCTAGGCTCTTGACCTTGAACGCGGCGGACAGCCCGCCACTGAGGATCGCGCACCCGACCTCGACGATGCCGGTGAGAATCAACGACTTCAGGTCGATGCTGAAATCGGCCGACTGCTGGTACTTGCTGAACCGCTCAGTGACCCCGTCCATCTGCTTGGCGATGTCCTTGCCGGCCTGCTGGTGAATCGCTCGATACTTCACCAGGGCCTCGGCGACACGAAGAAACCCGTTCTCCAGATACACCTGAAAACGAATCAGGTCGTCCTCGAACAACTGCGCGTCCAGGAACTCCCACCCGACCCAGTCGTGGCGCATCGCCATCCAGTCCGTCCGGACCTGGCTCAGCTCGGCGTACATCCCGGGATCGCGGACCGGGCCGGATGACGGACCGCGGTCCGTCGGTGCGGGCGCCGCCGAGTGGCCTGCCGGTGGCGGGAAAGTGAAGCACCCCTGGGTAAGCGCCGCGTACGCCTCATTGATCATCACCTCGTTGACACCAGAGACGCCCTGCGCCGCTCGAAACAACTCGTCGGACACCGTGGCAAAACCGTCCAACGCGGACACCACTCGATAGTCCGGGTCATTCTCCATGTCGTACGGGTGCGCGACGGGTACGTCGACCAGTGTCTGCCCGGAGACGTTCGTGGCCTTGACAGGCCGGTAGATGCGCGGACCGTTGTTGGTCTCCGGGTGTGACAGATAGTCGACCCAGGCGTTCAGCTCAGCGGCGGATTCGGCCAGCTCGGGGTCAGTGGCCGCGTTGATGCCAGGAGCGGGAATCGGCTGGCGGCCAGGAGGCAGCGTCACGTCAGCTCCATCCCATGTTTTTGGCGATGTTGTTGAACTTCTGTGCGTGCCCGCCGTCGGTCCGTTCCGCCCAGGCGATGTGCTTGAGCATCATGTCTTTGTAGGTGTTCAGCGAATTGATGACCTGGCCCTGGTCGATGCGCAGGAACTCCAGGGACGCGGTGACTTGGTTGAAGAACGACCGAGCCGACTCGCGTACATCGCCGTGCCCCTGGCCAGCCACCCAGCCCTCAGCCATCGACTCGCCTTTGGTCGCGTTGTCCTGTGCTGTCTCGAACGACGTGTTGATCTCACCGAGCCGTTTGATCACCGGGTCAAGCCAGATTTCGATGCCATGTCGCATCGCTTCCGGGTTGACCGCGTATTCCTTGGATGGATCACCCAATGTTTGAATCCCCCTGACGGATGCAACCTTTGTCGTAACGCCGCGCCTGCGATCGCAGCATGACACAGGCGAGAACAGTGCGCTGGGAAACGTCGGAACGCAGGCAAGGCAGCCGGTGAAGATAGCCCGATCGGCTCTTCTTCGCACAAATGATCTTCCCCAGAACCTCGCTCCCCGACGAGGCATCCGGCTCCCATCCTGGCGATCTTTGGTCGCAGGCTTCTTCAGACGTGTATCAAGTCTGAGACGGCTGGTGTGTCCGGGCCGCCATCTGCGCCGCAGCACCTTCGAGCGACGCGTGTTCCGGCCTGCCGTCGATGGCGACCTCCGAGTCGGCCTGCACCTGTCCGGCCGGAACTGAGCTTCCACGGCCTACGCCACAGCCACAGGACGTGGCTCATCGCCGACAACATTCCCGAAATCGCCCAAGCCCGACGCCTCGGTAACCCACCTCGCCAACCGACTGGCCGAGGTCTACAGCCACGTCGCACCCGAAATCGAAAACCGCCTCCTCCGCAGCCCCGAACAACGCTGGCACCAAGCCCACCAGCCACAAGCCCAACACAAGCGCCGCCCGACCGACAACCGCCGACCCACCACTGCACCCACGGCTCCCGCGCAGCGCACCACCCGACGACGCACCACCAAGAAGACTCGACCGCAGCTCCCCGCTACTCAACGGCGCTTGAGTGCAAGAAATCAGGAGGCGAATGTTCTCCCGAATTCCTCCATATCGGTGCACCGAGATGAGCACCGAGTCCACCGGGTCGCGATCATCGACCGCATCAAGAAAGCCCTCCGACCAGGCAATACGCCACGATCGAAGGGCGATGCTCAACTGTGGACCTAACGTGTCAGCATAAGAACCCCGAAGTCACTGCTCAGGGGCCTGAGCTGGTCATCAAGCCGGTCGGTACGAAGACGCACTAGTGTCAAAGCGCAACGCGCCCGCGCTGACGCCAGTGGAGTGGCCCCACCGAAGCCGCCTACGCGAGCCCTTCGATGTACGCGACTCGTCCCGCGATCGCTGCTGTTAGGTTGCGTGTGGACACCTCCGGCTGCGGTTCGTCGTAGATACCGTCGCCCTTGACGGAGCTGATGAGGCATGCAGCGTCGTAGAGGCGTTCGCGGACGAGGCGCTGGAACAGCAGTTCATAACGGGTTGTGTACGAGGAGTTGTCGAAGGCTGGGTCAGTTGGGTACAGCGGCTTGCCTCTGTCGCGGACCACCGACGTTGATTTGGGAGCATTCTCGACCACGAAGACGAAGCCGAGCCATGGCTTGATCGTCCCAACAAGTCCGGCTTCGTATGCGCGCCATAGGTCAACCGCGCTACCGATCGCTTCCTCGGTCCGGTTGTTGAAGTTGTTAGCGAACGAGCCAACTTGGGACTTGCACTCGATGGCTGCTACCAGGATGTCGTTGTAGGTCACCACGATGTCCCATTCCTTCGCGCGCCTGTAGTAACCAGGAAGCGGAAGGACGCCGCTCTGCCTCACAGTGGCGCCGATGCGAGTAAGCGGAGCGAACTCGCCCGCGATCACCCCTTGCAGGGGTTCGAGATGCTTCCCACCAGTCGCCGACCCGCGAGTGCCCGCGTCGATCTTCCCTGACGCAATCTGCTTCTCTGTCTGAAGATCACGGCCCGTCCAGAATGCCTTGACTGCTGCGTTGTAGTCCTCGTAGCTCGCCGTCACGTCGCGTCCTCCCCGCCCCCAGAAGGCACCAGGTCGTATTCCTTCAGATCTATGCCGTAGGCAGCAGCCGCTGCCTGTGTTGCTGCGTCAGTGTCACGGGTCCGGAACGCGACTCGCAGGGCGTCCGCGGTGTCCGCATCGATCTCGTCGGGCTTGGGTACCCGGATGCGCTTGAGGTACTGGGCCTGGAACCGGAGGGTGCCTCCGCGCATTCGCACGCAGTACGCCTCGATGAACGCCTGGGCGATCCGGGACAGCAGGATGCCACCGAGGACCTCCATATCCCAGGTGTCAGAGATGACGTAGTACAAGTTGTGGTGCGGGTAGTGGCCGCCCGTCTCCAACACGGGGTGGATGGTCGTCTTCATGTCCTGGAGGAGCAGCTTCGGCTTGCCGGTGAGGCTGGACTGCACCTTGTCGATCGTGCGGTACCAGGACGCCGGATCCTTCTTCGCCACGAACCGCTCACGCAGGCCCGGATGGTTGGACAAATACGCCGCCATCCGGGGGTAGTCGGCGAGCGACACAAGCGACCCGTCATCGGCCCACGGATTTATCAGGTAGTTGCCTTGCCACTCGAACGTGCCGGACATGAGATCGCGGCGCATTGCTAGGGGGAGAACACGGTCTGCCTCCACGACGGTGGGGTCCTTGGTGACGTACACCTTGTCCGCGCCGGTCGCGATCCCGATGGAGACCTTCGTCTGGGTGTTCGGGTCGTGCAGAGGATCGAACTGGTCGTTGAGGTATTCGATCAGCGCCAGCCGTGCCGGAGAGCCAGTGGGCCACAGTTCACCGCCGTCGAACCAGTGCGGAAGCCGGTGAGCCTTCACTCCGACGTCGGAGAACTCCTCGAAGCCCTCGTCCTGGACAGCCTTTGCGAGAGCGAGCGCGCTGGCAGCCCCAAACTCGCTGGTCGTGTCAGCAACCACGGCTGACGCCTGAGTGTGGTTGCCGAGCACCGTGATCGCTGGGTACGCCGATACCGATAGTTCGAACGCGTCCACGTCATGCATCGTCCAGATGTGCTCAACGGCGTAGTCGCGAGCCACCAACTCTCGCAGGTCAGCCCCGTACTGGTTCCGCATCCATCGGTCGGCGCAGATGAAGCCGACCTTGCCACCGGGCTTCAGCAGCCGCAGCGACCGTTCGATGAACCCGACAAAGATGTCACCCCGGCCGCGCATCGTCGGCCACGTGCTGCGGTACCGCGCCGCAAGGTCATCCGAGAGGTCGTCATAACGGATGTACGGCGGGTTCCCGATCACAACGTCAGCGGCACTGTCGTCCACCTCGGGAAGTAGGAAGTCGGCGTGGTTAATCCACTCCTCAGCCAGCGCTTCTGCGGTGGGCACGGGTACACCGTTTGTGATCAGGAGGTCACGGCAGAGCGCGCGGGACACCTCCACATGCTCGGTTTGGAGGTCGTATGCCCGGATCGCATCACCAAGCGACGCGAGGTCACGTTCGTGGGCCTGGGCGCTTCCAATGAGGCGCTCGACAACGGGACCAAGGAACGCCCCCGAGCCGCACGACGGCTCCACCAGGTGCAGCGAACCAAGATCGCGGTCGGCGGTGTACCCGGTCAAATCGAGCAGTACCTCGACCACCCATCGACGGGTGAACACCTCGCCATAGTTCTGGGTGCCGGGGGCTACAAGTGTCACAGGCACAGCTTAGGGACCGGCACTGACGGTCCCTACGTGGACACGCCCCAAGATTGTTGCCCGCGTCGGACCGTTGCCACTGAAGCACATAAGACCCATAGACGAATTTCCGCAGGTTAGAGACTTTGGCCTGCGAGAACTCACCTTGGGCTCGCCGGTACGCTGCCCCGTATGCGTCTCGACCTTCGGAAGTCCGATGCATCCGGTGTCATTGAGCGCGTGTCCAGCGCTTTAGATGTGCAGCTAAACCTTACGACCCGTGTGGACAAGCGCCGCTCAATCGGGGCGCGTACAAGCCGGGGAACGTGGGTTCGGATCGAGGTTCGGCCGCTGGCCAAGATCATCGCTCAGGGACAACTGGCCAATGGGATGGAAGCGGCCGAACTGCTGCACGGGATAGCCAAGCCTGCGTGGCATTCGGCCGCGAGTTGGCGGGACACGGTTGAGGATGCCGCAGTGATGTGGCGCGCGGATGAGGTCGAATTCGTCACCGCAAGTCCCATCAGGTCTCGCGGTTCGTTGCGCGAAGCCCCTGACCTGCCAGACGCCTGGTGGACGACGTTCAATTCGTCGCTCGACAACCTGATGAGACAGCGGACCACCCGGGTAGCCACCCCTGACACGGAGACGATCACACAGGCGCTGGTGAATCGGGTGATCAAGCAGGCGTTTCCGAACCAGGTCGACAGCACCATCACGGATGAGGAATGGGTACCAGCGCACGCTGATCTCAACTGGGCCAATATAACCGGCCCTGACTGCTGGATCTTGGACTGGGAGGACCATGGGCTCGCGCCGCGAGGACTGGATGCGGCGACATTGTGGGTCACCTCTTTGGCTGTCCCTGCGCTGGCCGAGCGGGTCTTTCACGAGCGCCGGAAGGATCTGGAGTCGCGATCAGGAAAGCTGATGGCGCTCTTTCACTCCTGCAAGATCCTTAACGATTCCAGCGCCCGTGAAAGCCCTTTGTTCCAACCTGTCCTCGACGCAGCCACCAAGCTGGTCGCAGACCTTCGGGTTAGCTGATCAGCTGCCGGTAGCGTTCGATCGAGGTTTCTCTTACCGCAAGGGTGGTGGCTGTTACGAGTTCCGCCAAGTGGTCCGCTTTGCTTGTGCCCACCGCGACACGAGCGACTGGAGGCAACTCGTAAGCAAGCCGGAAAGCTGCTTGTTTGGCGGTAGGCTGTTGTCCCTGCGCCAAGAACGAGTCCAGGTTTGCCGTGGACCACACAGCGTCCCTAGCACTGCCGCCGAATGGGCTCATCCCCCACCGGTGTCCCGGTGGGATACGAACTCGTCGGCTCAGCTCCTCACTCGCGACGAGGATCGGAGCAGGGACAGTGAGTCCAGCACGCAGGAGAAGGACGTCTGGTTTGATGTCACCTGTGGCTGCATCGACGGCCATCACAACCGGGCGCGGGTCCCACGAAGAGATACCCCACTGACCACACGAACCTGTTGCCACCGCATCGGCGAGCACCGCGCAGGCGGCGACCATACAGTCGCCGCCTGCGCGTTCTGATAGCTCGCTGAGCGATCGCTCTGGGTTGTGGAGGAACACCACGTCTGGAGGCCGACCGAGTTGATCGGCCGACCGCTCGACAGCCTCGCGCAACTGGTTAGGTTCCAACGAGTGCACTGCCTTCCCTGCTTGATCACGTCCAGGGAAGAAGCCGACCTTCGTCGACAGGGTGAGCTGTCCCAGAAGGTCTGAGGCGACATGTGCGAGCTGTTGATGGGAGGTAAAACCGCCGTAGTTGTACGCGGTATCAATGCCACATACACCAAGGCTCAGCGCGTGTTCGAGTAGGTCCCTGTCGGGATGAGACCGGTATAGCCCGAGGACAACGCCTCGGTCATCTCGGCACACAAGCCCTCCTCCAACAGCGGTTCAGCCAGGGCCACAGCGTCCACATTGGTCACGTTGGCCACATCGGTCAACGTCGCCAGGTTGACCGGATGTCCGGATAGCAGCACCCGCAACGCCGGCTCGGCCCGCGCCGAGAAGGTGATCTTCTTCCCGGCGGCGTACACGTCGACCGTCGACTCGTTACGCTCCATCCGTGGCGGAAAGTCCGCCACACAAACAACTGCCGAGGGCTCGCCGAATACCCCACGGGTCGCCACGTGCCGAGGTGGTGGCCGTTCGGCCTCACGCCGCACGAGAAACTCCTGGACCGGGTAATCAGTCAGCAGCTGCGACACGTTGGTCACCAGAGTGTCTTCCTGCTCCACCTTCTCTGCGCCATCACCGAAGCGATCGAGGTCGTGACGGAACAGTTCACGCTCCCGGCTGTGGTCAGCCACCCACGTCAGCCAATCGACACCCGTGCGCTTCACGAATCCGAAGGTGGCGTGCAAGCTATGCCCGTCACCTCGATCCGCACGAGAGGCCCGATGCCAGAAACCGCGCGGGATGTGCATGACGTCCCCGGCACGCATTGTCCCTGACCAAACAACTTCCTCGCACGGTTCCTGGTTGTGCTCAGCATCGCGGTACATAGGCACAGGGCGGGAACGCCCACGTACCTCCCAGGACTTCTCGCCAGCGAGCTGGACAATCACCACGTCGTGATCGTCCCAGTGCAGGGAGAACCCCGGGGCATCCTTGGTCGTCAAATAGGTGTTGACCTGCACGACCTCACGTGACCACCACTGCAGCGCACGGCAAGCAATCTCCATTGTGGAGTCAAACGAGTCCAACGCGTCCAAGACCACTGTGCAGCCGGATTCGAGAAGCCGCCCGAGGCGGTCCATGTTGGCCGCCGGGAGCGTTTGTCCTCTTCGTGTGGTCACCTGCGTGAGGTAGCCATCGGGGTGCATCTCGATGCCATCTTGGAAACAACGGAACTGCGGGGGCGCGATGCTGCGCCGCATGATCACGTCCAACAGCGCATGCGGTGTCAGCAGCCGAGGGCACAAGTCAGGATCGGGCATGCTGCCGCGGGCAAAAGACGCACCAAGCCCGTTAGATCCCATCCAGCCCAATGCTTTCTCGATTGATTGGACAAGATAGTGCTCCATGACAGTTTCCCTCGTCAGGATGACTCGGGGATGTTCAAGCCGTCGCCACCCGCGTCGCCGTGACCGTCTCCACCTGCATCCTGAGCGCCGTCCGAGTGCACAGCGTCCATCCGCCCGCGCACCACCGACAACTGCTCCACGGCGACCACCAACGGGTCGTTTTCAATAATCACGTTGTACCTCCCTGATTCTGATTCAACGGAACATGGCCCGCATATCGGGCCTGAGTTGTCGCAAACGATCCGTCCGACCGTGGTCACGGCTCCGCAGCTCGCCCGAAGGAACATGGTCTGTTCCATAGGGAGTTGCCAGGCGTGAACTCGGCCGTCCCACCCAGAGCGCCACCAATGCCACTCAGCCACAACCGTGCTTCACGTCAGAAGGCGCACCAGCTGGCGCCGGGGCTCCTCCCGTATCCCTTCAGTCTCTTGGGTGCGGCTGGTCCGGTCTGCGGGGAAGCGTTTCCGGACCAGCCGCGCCGGACGGCGGGGGCTGGAGGTATGGCCCGCCGTCCGGCTGCCGAGGGCGCTGCTTGCGTATCCGCCGTGGCAAGCGCTCGACTACAACCGTTTCGGTTTGCGTGTTGCCGTGAGTGCACAGGCCGCGACAACTGCCCATGGGGGCAGTGGCCTGGTCGGTGTTTGCGAGGGCGCCGGGTAGATCCATTGGAGCCAGCGACCGTTGCAAGTTGCGCTGGGCGGCAACGGAAAGGTCCCCCCGCCAGTGTGCACAACACCGTGCATCGCCAACTGGGTGACTACTACGTGCTGGCCATGCGGTGGTTTCACCTGACAGATGAACGCCCAGGTAATCGGTTCCAACTGATCGCCGGCCAACGTAGCGATGATCGGCGCGTGCATGGACTTCTCGTGCAGTAGTTGTCTTACGCGCGGCCCGTACCGCGCTGGTATTTCGATGACGTCGAGACTGCGTCCGCACTCAACGGCAACACCGTCGCCCGCGATCATCACCGGCCAGCCCAGTGCTTTCGCGTAAAACTCGGCCGCCGGTGACAGCGGGGAGCGGGCCGTCTGATTGCGGGGAGTTGACGGCCCGCTCCCCTTTTGAACGGCCGAGGACTCCACGGGGGAGGCGTCGTCCCCAGCCGCGGACTGCGTCGAAGGAGACGGCCACAGCCGCACCCCACTCGTCGTGCCCTGTCCTCCGACGCGATGCATGATCGTCGCCTTCCTCGCGAATCGTGCATGTTCAGTGCTGGTCATGAGCTTGGTTTACTCGGCGGTCGTGGGGAACGAACCAGCGCGGAACTGGCGTGGTACTACGCTCAGTGCAGCGTTTGCGACCGAGGGGATCGTGATGCAGAGTGGCGATCGTGGCGACCTGGACCGGTGCTGAAACCAAGGCGCTCCGCCAGGCCATGCGGCTGAGCGTCCGGAACTTTGCCGCGCATCTCGGTGTCGACGCTCGAGCTGTGACCAAATGGGAAAGTCGCGGGGCAACCATCACTTTGTTGCTCGAGACCCAAGCGATCATGGATACCGCACTCAGCCAGGTGTCTGACGAGGTACAGGCACGATTCACAGATATTCTGAACGCCAGCACGAGCAAGCAGGCCGAGCCTGGTGAAGCGCCCGATGGTGCGAGTCAGCAGATACCTGCGCTTGTTGGCGACGCAACTGCGCCTTCGGTCGAAGATATCGACAGTCTGACGACGGAAATTCTCTACTCGCACACGTCTGACGAAGCCATTGAGCAGCTCGCTCGTGCCACCGTGTCGCTGGCCGAATCACATACGCAGGTGCCAGCACGGCGTGTCCTGAAGCAGGTGTTTCAGCTCCATCGCCATGCACGAAGTCTCATCGGCGGCAAGCAGCGCCTAAGTCAACAGCGGGAGCTTTTTCGGATCGAGTCGGACCTCTTGGCGCATGTCTGCCTACTGCTCGACGACCTGAAACGAAACCAGTTGGCGCAGCGGTATGGCAGAGCGGCACTTCTGTTCGCCCATGAAGCGGGCAGTAGTCAGGCAATCGCACGAAGCGCCCTCGCAAAGACGTTCAGATGGGCCGAACGCCTGGACGAATCGGCCGACATCGCCAGGCTCGGATACGAGTGCAGCCCTATGGCGCCGATCCGTATTCAGCTGGCGAGCCAGGAGGCCAACGCGGCTGCGCTTCTGGGAGATGTCAGCAGGGCGCGGGAAGCACTCAACCGTGCCGATGCAGCAGCTGAGCAAGTTCTAGCTGACTCCGGCCTATCCGCGTGGTCATTTCCGACCGGACGCCAAGCCATCTTCGCGCTCTCAGTCGCCATGCATACCGGCGACGCTGATGGCGCGCTCCGCGCTGCTGCAAGAGCAGACGACGGTTGGACATCGGGTGAGCCGGTGGTGCCGGCCAACTGGGCGCAGATCAGGGTCGGTGCTGGTATTGCTCGTCTGGCCCAGGGGGCGCTCGACGGGGCGATCGAGCAAGTTCGACCGGTTTTCTCCTTGGCTCCTGATCTGCGAGTTTCGACTGTCACCGCGTATATGGACAGACTCGACCAGCAACTCTGCCAGCCGCAGCTCAAAGGCAGCAAGGCCGCCGCCGAACTTCGAACGGATATCCGTGACTTCAACGCGTCCGCGCTGCTGGATGATCAGTCCACAGGAGCGAGATGAGCCCCTTCCCTGACCGTATGCGGGATCGCTGGGCGAATCGTCCGGGGGCAACCATAGACCGCGGCACGGTGTACTGGCACGTCTTGCTACACGCCTATCCGGAGGCGCGCGCTGCGGCGATGCAAGTACAGGAAGTCCTTGCCAGCTTTACGGGATTCCACCTGACGCCGCCTGAGTGGCTCCACATGACCACGCTGGTTGTGGGCTCGACAGACGAAATAACCCGTGAGCAGATGGCTGGCATGCTGTCGGAAGCCAGACAACTGCTCGGCCAGGTAGCTCCCATCCCCGTCACACTGGACAAGATCCTTTACCATCCCGAAGCCATCATGCTGCGCGTGCACCCCGCCGAGACGCTCCAGCCAATCCTCGTGGCAGCCCAGAGAGCGACGCAGATCGCCACTGGGCGTACAGGGTCATTCGAAGGCCCCTCGCCCTCATGGGTTCCGCACATGACCGTCGGCTACAGCACTGCTGAGCAGCCGACAGCGCCGATTGTTGCCGCGCTCGGCAAAACCGTGCAGGAATGTCGGGTGCGTATCGACGCTCTGACGCTCGTCATCCAATGGGGGCCAGAACGACTCTGGCACTGGGAACCTGTCGGCACAGCGCGGCTCCAAGCGGCCGAAGTCTCGGACTCTGCCTTGCCAGAGTAAGCGGGCTGAACGACGAGATGGCGCCGTTTCTGCGTGGTGGGCAGGACTCAAGCTCTGAAGTGATTGCGCGACCGGGCGGCTCCACGGCTCATTGGTCGTGGAGTCCCGGGCACGGGTCAAGACCGGCTTAGTTCTCTTGCGGTGATCCGTCGAGCCGGATGGAGTAGCGGGTCATCCGATAGATGCCCGACCAGGAGCGTCCTGCGAACATCTCCTTGAGTTCCACGAGCTCGAGCCCGGCCAGCTCGGCACGCGGACGTGGTGCAGGCTGCCAGCGTGGATTGTCTGCCTCGATCAGTCGGCGCAGCTGATCGCGGTGACGTCGCTCGTTGTAGATGTCGTTGATCATGTTGACGAGGTGCTCACTGATGGGAGTCCCTTGTCGGACAAGCAAACTCTTGTAGCTGTGCTTGTCAGTGATGATCTTCCAAGGTGCGTCGAGATGGGGGACGACCTTGACTATGGGTGGGTGTAAGGACACGTCTCTCCTCCCTGTTGCGACCTCCTCATGACGTGTCCCCGCGTGAGGAGGTTGCGTGTGCGGTTGCGCTGCGTGGTGTTGCGTGCCCCCCGGCACGGCGAGCGCAACGGTTGATCGGCGCGGCCGAGTTTCCTTCAGCCGTCAACTATCTCTTCGATCTTGCAGGACAGACGTTACACATAACAGGACCACTCGTGCAGGTGCTGGCGGCTTATCGGCGTGGCCTATGCAAGGCCACATCCTTGGTAGGCGTGTCGGCGAGTTCGGTTCGCGCTACCGCGACCATCTTGCGTAGGCAGGCACGAAACTCGGGAGGGACGGCGCGGTAGTCATCAAGCAGTTCGACTTCGTCGGGATCAAGCTGAGGACCGCTCAGCGGGATCTCGTAGTCGCGGGCGAACGCCGCGCTGACCTCTTCCAACGGCGCACCCAGCGCCTTCTCGAACCGTTGCAGGACGTCGAGCCGCAGCGTGGTCGCCTCATGGTTGGGGTTGACGTAGTGCGATAGCGCGCCTTGTTTGAGGTTGTTGTCGGCTTCGATCTGGCGCACGCTGCGGCCAGCGCCGTACTTCTCAACAAGCGCGGCGACGTGCTTACGGGCGGGTGGATTGGTGGGCATTCATTCCCCTCGCGGTGCATCGGCCTGTGGTGTTGACCGGTCGGGTTGTCCCGCGAGGCCAGTTTCCCCCTGGTAGCTTCGCGTGTTGGGACCGACCGATCGATGTCGTCCCCCGGCGACCGTTGTGTTGCCTGGTCGCGGGGTGTCCGCGAGGGACACTGTAGTGACTCTGCCTGGACGGGCACGCCCTCCTTTCGTTGGAAATACTTCCTACACCAGCGTAGCTTGTTTGAATTACTTGACACACGATGTTGATCTCCTGCACGGTGGACACGACGGCGCCGGGGGGCGTTGTTAGCGCAAACAGTGGGGGTGACCGTGTTCCGTTCCTGCGCGCACTTCTTTGGCATACACGCGGCTCTGCTCTCGGCCTGGCTGGCAGGCATATCCAGGGCCGGACACCCGCATGTGGGTGACCGGCCGCCGCTGCCTGTCGTTGCACACCTGCGGTCCAGTCTGCCGTCAAGGAGGCGGCACCCCATGACATCCACGACCACCGACGCCACAGCCGCGAAAACTGCCACAGCCCGTCCGACCGACGTTGATCTGACCAGCTTGAAACCCGTTTGGGATGCCCTGCTCGCCGCTCGCGCCGAGGAGGCTCGCGCAGCTCAAGTCGCCAAGAACATGCGGGCGATCATCGAAGACTGGTTGGGCGACAACGAATACGGCACGCTCGATGGCCGCCGCGTGGTGTCCTACAAGTCCTCCGAGCGCATCATCCTGAGCGAGAAGCTGGTCCGGGAACGGCATCCGGACGTCGCGCGTGAGTGCGAGGACATCATCCCGATCCGCAGTTTCCGGGTGCTCACGCCATGACGGTGGCCAGACACGGCCGGTCGTCCGGAACGGATGGCGCTGCGCGTCTGGTTCCGGACGATCCGGCCGCGATCGCCGACGAGGTCACCCGGCTGGCGGTGACGCTGCCGCTGGACTATAGCGGCACCCTCAGCGATATCACCGCGCTGCTGGTTGTCGACCCGCGCAACACCGCGCACATTGCGGCGATCGCTGAGGCGATCATCAGCTCCGCGCTGGCCGATCCGTTCTACGAGACCACCGCCAACCGCTGGCGCCCACTGGTCCCCACCTGGGTGCGGGTGCAGTCGATGAGCGGCGCCACGGTGAACGTGCTGATACGGCTAGGGATTCTCGTTGGCACCGGCCGGTATGTGCGGTGTGACAACACCACCAAGCGCAATGTTGGCAAGCTCCAGCCGGTCTACGCGCTGGACGTCGTCGCCCTGCGCGATCTGCTATCCCGCTCGGCCGGTGCAGTCTCGCCGGCCGAGAGCGCGTGATCCGGTCGGCCAGTCACGCCGACATCCAAGCCGCCCGCCGATGCCTACGCGGGGACCTGCTCGCCGAAGAGGTGTCCACCACAGCTCGTGAGCTGGTCGTCGCGTGGCTGCATGGTGCCGGTTTGGCTGACCGTGAGGTCGCGTCGCGGACCGGCATGACCACCTACACCGCCGCGCGGATTCGGGCGCGGCTGGCCCTTCCTGCTGTTCAACCGTGATCTTGGGGGGATTCTCGTGGCGCGTGACCACGCCCGTCTGTACGTGCACATCTGGACCGATGACGAGGACTGGAAAGCCTTATCGCCCATGGCGAAGCTGCTGTACCTGCAACTGTTGTCGCAGAAGCGGCTGACCTATGCCGGTCTGCTGGACCTATCGGTGAAGCGGTGGGCACGGGCTCACCCTGGCGTGCCGTTGGACCAGCTGCGCGCCGCACTGTCCGAACTGGACAACAAGCGGTTCGTGGTGGTCGACCAGGACACCGAAGAGGTGCTGATCCGGACCTTCATCCGTAATGACGAGTTGTACAAGCAGCCCCAGGTACTCGCGGCGGCGCTGCGGGCCGCATTCGACATCGAGTCGCCGATCCTGCGGGCCGCGCTGGCGGTCGAGCTGCGCCGCCTGCCCGTGGAGGTGACCGGGCAGGCACCCGCAGTCGCGGCGGTCGCGCTGGAGGCAGGACTACGCGAGCAGCCCACGGCGGTGAAAGCCGCCTTCGCCGACCGCCGCGCCCGGCGGGCCACGCCACCGCCGACCATCCCGACCCCCGAGCCTGAAGCCCCGGCCAAGCCGGAGGCCGTTGAGCCCGGCCGTGTCGACGCGCCCGCAACCGAACCGGCTCCGCTCGATATGGGCGTGCCCCCTGCTGAGAACCCTTGCGAGGACCCTTCGGTCGACCCTGTCGGGCACCCTTCGCGCGATCCTTCCGGGCAGGCTCAGGGAGAAGGGAGTTGGGAGAGGGAGAAGGTAGTTGCTTGTCCTACCTTGGGTTTCGAGAAAGTGGGTGTCCCCGCGCCTGCGCCCGTGCACACACGCGTAAGCGCGTCCGCACGCGAGCAAGCCCCACTACCCGCCGCGCACCTCGACGGCACGCCCACCGATCACCACGACGAGCCAGGGCACGATCCCGACACCGGTAGCGGGTCGGTCCGCCAGGCGCGCCGGGCCGAGGCAGAGCGGCTGGTCCTGGTACACACCCCTGAGCAGCCGCGCCGGGTGCTGGACCGGTTGCGCGGTGAGGTGATCGGCCTGCTGGCCGAGGGCCTCGAACCAGCGATCATCGCCGCCGGATTGCGAATCTGGGCTTCCAAGACGCTCGCGACGACGATGCTGCCCGAGCTGGTGGCCGAGCACATGCGCGCCCACCTGACCCACACCAGCCCAGCCGCATTGACCCAGGACCTGGCCACAGTGGCCATGTTCGAACGCGTCCGGGCCGACAAGATCAGCGCGGATGACCGGTCGGTGATCGGCGAGGCCGTGCGCGCCGAGCTGCCCGCCCACACCACGCCGGCCGAACTCGGCGAGCTGATGCGCGAGGCCGGACAACGCGCCCTGGCCCTCGCGGTCGCGGGCAGCGGGTCATGACCGCGCCGTCGATCAGCCGGGACGAGGTGATCGTCCTGTTGCGCGGAGTGCGCCCGCCCGACGCTGGACCGCCACCGGACGCGATCGTGGGCGCGTGGCTGGATCGCTTGCAGGGCTACAGCTTGGGTGAGTGCGAAGCCGCGGTCCTCGCCATGGGACCCATGGCGCGCACGGCCACGCCGTCGGTCATCGCCGGGTCGATCGACAACGCCCGCGACCGCACCACCCGCACTGCCATGGAGTCTCCGGGCACGGGGACTCCGACGGCCACGGTGACCAGCTTGCCGGGCTGGCAACGGCAAGCCCAACGCGACCGGCACCGCAAGGCCGGGTGGCGCGGCATCCAGGCCGTCTACGCGGCGATGGGCTGGCACCGTGACTCCACTGTGGACGCCGCTCGTATGTGGCGGTGCCCGTTCTGCCACGCCGCGCCCGGTGAGTTGTGCGGGCCGCTGTCGCGCAACCGCGCCGGGCACCACGAACCGCGCGATCGGAAAACCCTGATGCATCCCTCCCGGCTCACGGCCGGACAAACCTCGGAGACGACCCGATGACCTACACCGACACCACCATCCACAGCGACGAGCCGGTTGTCCCCAACGTTGTCCCCAGCCCGGACGAAGCCTCCCACGCCCGCCTGGCGTGGGAGGTCGCGGTCGACCAACTGGTGCAGCCAGGCCAGGAACGCATCCGCCGTGAGGACGGGACCGAGGAGATCGCCGA
Organism: Kibdelosporangium banguiense; assembly: GCF_017876405.1. GTDB lineage: Bacteria > Actinomycetota > Actinomycetes > Mycobacteriales > Pseudonocardiaceae > Kibdelosporangium > Kibdelosporangium banguiense. The sequence continues at coordinate 889,705 of NZ_JAGINW010000001.1, forward strand.
GGTGCTATGCCTGCTCGACCAAGTCGACGAAGCGGTCATGCCCGGCATGGAGAACACCGGCGGCTACGGCGGCGGATCGAAACCGCCAGCCTCGCTCAACGCGTTGGCATTGCTGGCCGAGATCGCCACAGAAGTCCGCGCCTGCTGCCGCTCGCACGATCACGAGGCGTTCGAGACGATCCCCGATCAGGTCCGCGCCTGGGTAGCGCATGCTGCGGATTGGCAGCACTCCTATCCCGAGTACGTAGTGTGGGCGGCCGACCGCGCGGCCCGCTGGGTTACGCAAGCCCGGCTGCTGCTCAACCCGCCGCCTCGGTTTGTGTTGCGTGGCAAGGCATGCCCGGTGTGTGACGTGGATACTGTGCTGGTCTGGTCGGACGAGGAAAGCGACTTCGTCCGCCGCCCCGCCCTGGCGATCGATCCTGACCGGATCGAAGCCGTGTGTGCGAACTGCGGGCAGATCTGGGGCCTGGAGATCTGGGCACAGCTGGCCGCCACCCTCGACCGGCAACTCACCCAGGACACGCTCGCTGTGACTGGCGACACATCCCGTGACGGCGATTCTCGGTTGACGCCGCGATCACCTGACACGCATACTGGTCGGGCTTAGCACACGTGTGCCTAGAATCAGCATAAGCCTTCGAAGCCCCGCGAACCCCTCCCCCTTGGTTCGCGGGGCTTCGTCATGGGAGCGGCGGGCAGGCGACGGCCACCCACCCCTCCCCATATCGTGTTTCCATTCCTCATTCTCGCGTCGCCGACGGCCTGCGCGAAATTGTCCCAACTACTCGAATAGGGACACGAAAGAGAATGATGGAATGTGACCATTAAAACCACCGGATCACTTGAATGACAATCCGAAATAGGGAACCATTAGTGATGCAAGAACATATCCGGCCCGGATGCTGACACATCCGGACCGGACATCATTGAAAGGTTCCCACCCTATGCGTAGACGTGACGGGTGTGCCGTCAGAATCACCGCATCTCCAGACACCAGATTCTTTGGCTCCATGTGTTTCGAGACCAGTGACGTGTCCACAATGCCGGAGCTATGCCAGGTGATGATCGAACACCTGAAGGGCATGGCCGACTATCATTACTACTTCACCATCTATCCCAGTGACCACGTGTCGCTGAAGGTCGTCGGGGCAGTCGGGGAAAACCCCGATCCGGCTGAGATTGTGAGACTGTGTGAACTGTTCTCCGACTTTGTCGAGCAGTTCAGCTGGATCGACATTCGAAACCCGCAATGGGTCCGGTTCAGGCTCTGTCAGGTGCATCTGCTGACACCCCGATTTGCCGCCCACATGGGGTTCAGAGACCCCGTGACCGTGACCCCTCACCGGCACTTGTGCCGCTATCCCGGTCTCTAGCTTCCCTTATGGCTGGCCGGTGTCCGGGTGGGTGGGCTCTGCCTGCCCGGACACCAGGCCGAAAGAAGTGGTTCGCACTGGGCAGGAAGAAGCCCTGGCGGCTGCTGACACAGCCCCAGGGCGGCGGCCCGGTGCCCTACGGAGCAGGTCCCAAAACTCAACTCCGAAAGGACACCCGACGTGTCTGATGCTAGTCCATCCGCGCTCTCGCCCGAAGAGGCGTTTGACCGATACGCCAACGCGTTCGAGCAGCGCGAGGAGCAAATGAAGGCCCTGCACGCCGAACTGTCGCGCGACCGCGACGTGATGCGCGTGCTGTACCTGACCTACCTCGACCTCGGCAAGGCATTGATCAACGACCGGACCACCGAAGACGCCATCGCACAAGCCCGGCGTCACGGCTGGATCGCCGGAGCACGCCCCGCATTGACCCGCGACGGCCTCTACGTGTGGTGGCACTGGAAAGAGAAGATCGCCCCCTACGCGCGGGACCCGTGGTTCCAGTCACTGTGGCGCGAGGTGATGAGCTGGTGAACCGCCGCAAAACGCCACGGCTCAACAAGATCGCGGCGCCGTGTGACATCTGCGGGCAGATCGTGCCGCCTCGGCGCGGGTACCTCTTCCGCGGCGAGTCAGGCAGCTGGGCCGTAATACATCCACCGGCCGAATGGGTTGGCTCGCCGATCTCCGGCCAGCGCGTCGGCGGCTGCCCGCCCCTGCCCACCGAGTCGGATAACCCGGCGTCCAGCGACACCACCCAGGCTGGGGAAGCAGCGTGAACGAACGCGGCGACCCGACAGGCCGCCATCATCTGGCACCTGATCAGCATGGTGACGACGCGGTGGAATCAGTGCGCTTCGAACTGATCGCGGCACTGTGTAACGACGTGGCGGTATACCGCGTGCTATGGCTGCTGGCCACCGGCATGAATCAGGAGTGGTGTCTGCGCGACCTTGCCCTTCCCGACGCGGTCGACCGCGTGATCGGGATGGGTTTGGTGGTCGCCCCCGAGGAGGAGCTGATCGCCTACCAGCTCACCGATGCCGGCCGCGCCCGCATTCGCGAGTGGTACTTCGGCATCCGTCACCACCGCGACGAACGCGAGTTCCAAGCGATCTGGCGGGCCGTCACAGGCCGCTAGCCCCGACCGGCCCGGCGGCGGTCGCGCTACCCGGCCGCCGTCGGGTCTTCCATGCCCGCACGCACGCGACAATGACGCTGCGTCCGATCAGCCCTCGACACAGGCCGACGAGGTACGGCAGGATAAGAGCCGTTCCCACGGTTTTGTCGGCAAACAATAATCGAGGGACAGGAAGGGGTCTGCGGTGCACCGCAGACCCCTTCTTCATGTTTACGATTGATCGTCAGGCCTTCAGAAATGCCACGCTAAGCCATTCGTACTCACTTTCTCCCCAGTTTCCCTATTTGGTTGACCGACACCCGAAACCCGGTAATGTCATGGGTGCCGACAAAACCAACCGCACAGCTCCCGAGAGGGTCTGTGCCGCATGTAGGGAACTGTTCTCATGGCTCATGAGATTGAAATCTTTGCCGATGGCACAGCCGCTTTTGTGTCCGCCAATACCCCCGGCTGGCACCGTCTGGGCACCGTGGCATCCGGCCCGATGACCGTGACCGAAGCTTTGAAGCTGGGCAAGCTGGACAACTGGAATGTCCGGATGGAGCCCCTGGTGGCCGCCGTGCCGAATGGCAAGTGCTCCGAGTGTGCCCGCCCGCTGGGTGAGATCCATGATGACCTGTGTGTCACCGGGGATCACGACGGCGAGGACAGCGACCGGATCGTGGATGAGCACGACACGTCCATCCCGGTCGAGGTTCCGTTTCACCGGGCGGTGGTCCGTGACCATCCCATGACTGGCATGCCTGAGGTGCTGAGTGTGGGTGGCCTGGACTACACCCCGATCTCCAATGAGGAGATGGGGGCGACCCTGCAAGCCATCCTGGATGAGTCCGGGGCCATTGTGGACACTGCTGGATCTATCAAGGGTGGCCTGGACACCTTCATTACCGCCCGTATGCCCAAAGGCATCCTGGTGGGTGGTGTGGACGCGGTGGAGCTGAACCTGGCCGGGCTGAACTACTTCCGGCCCGGTAAGTCCAGTGAGTTCCTGGTTACTCCGGTCCGGGTGGTCTGTGCCAACACCCAAGCCGCCGCACTGGGCAACTTCCGGTCCCGCTGGACCGTCCGCCACTCCCCGAATGCTCCGCAAAGGATCTATGAGGCCCGGCAAGCCCTCAAGATCTCCTTTGACTACCGGGATGCCTTTGCCGAGCAGGCCGAGAAGATGATCAATGAGGATCTGGCCATCCGGGAGTTCGAGAAGCTGTGCCGGGAGATCTGGCCCAAGCCGGACGAGGACGCCAACAACGGCGTCAAGGAACGCGACGACCAGCTGACCTCCACCCTGATGTCCATCTTCAAGGGTGAGACCAATGAGAACATCAAAGGCAAGCGGGCCAAGGGCACGCACTGGTCGGGCTACCAAACCGTAGTAGAGTACCTGGACCACTTCGCCCCGGTCCGGGACACCGACAATGCCGCCCGTATCCGTGCCGAGAGGGCCCTGTTTGGCAAGTCCCTGGACACCAAAGAGCAGGCATTCACCCTGTTTCAGGTGGCCTGAACCATGGACCCGACAGCCGCACTGGCCGAAATCCGGGCCATCATTGCCGACTACCAGCAGGGGACCGCACCGACCCGCCAACTAGTGGACCTGGTGGACAGCCTGGACCAGTGGCTCACCCGGGGTGGCTTTCTGCCCGATCAGTGGACCATGCCGGACAACTACCCGTTGGAAGCCCCGTTCCACTTCGGAGTAGCCGCCATGGTGACCGACCCTGCCGAAGTTCTGGAAGAGATCCGGTCCTGTGAGACGGCTTTCCGCGAGCAGCGGGGCAAGCTGGTGGAACTGGTAGCCGGGCTGGACCGGTGGATCATCACCCACCCAGGCAAGCTGCCCGCACAGTGGACAGCCAACCGCCGGTGACCCTCTCTCATCAGTGCCCCCACACCCCGGGTGTGGGGGCACTGCCCATGCCCGCCCAGGGTGGTGTCGCGATGCCTGCCCGTGCCGCCCGCCCCTGCACCCGCCCAGGGTGCGAAAACCTCACACCGACCGGTGGCCACTGCCGTGAATGCCGCTCCCGTGCCCGACTCGCGCACGGTACGAGCGCCCAGCGTGGCTACACCGGCCCGCACCGCACGCGTTTCCGACCCGGTGTCCTGTCCCGTGCCAGTGACCGGACCTGCCGCTGTGACCTCACCGACTGCCCGGACCACTCCGGCATGCCGTGTAACCAACCGTCCACTGTAGCCGACCATTGGCCGCTCACCCGTAAACAGCTTGTGGCACAAGAGCTTGACCCTGATGACCCTGCCCATGGCCGTGGCCTGTGTGCCCCGTGTCATGCCCGGGTGACCGCCCGGGACCCCAGGACACAGGGAGGATGGAACACACCGTGACCGCCGCTCTCAAGGCCAAGGCCATGCAGGCACCAACGCCAGCCGAAGCGGACCGGCCGACCGGACTGCCACGCACCCCAGGGGAGGGACCCCTCAGCCGCTCCAACAGGCACAAGCCGGTGAGGCCCGGACAGGTCCCGCCAAGTTTCCGCAAGCGCTCACTCCACGCTGGCTGTGCCGCGTTCCCGCTGGATCAGCTTGGCCGCCCCGACATCGCTGTAGCCCATCACCTCACCGATGATGATGTTGCTCGCGCCGAGAGCCTTTGCCTTGACCGCCAACCGATTCCGCTCCGCCTCCCACGCGGCGGCCTGCTCGGCGGCCTGGCCCAGCTCGGCCAGCACGGCCGCGCGTTCCTGCTCCATCTCAGCGATCGGATCGGACATACCCTGATCCTAACCAGGTTCGATCATCCGAACTCGGTTCGAGCACGGCGGGAGGTGCGCCGTGCCGATCACCATTGACGGGATCACACCCTCCGCCGAGATCCGCGCCCAGCTGGCCGCCGAGGGGAAACCGGTTTTGCTCGGCTTCTCCCGGGGCAAGGACAGCCTGGCCGCGTGGTTGGCGATGCAAGAGGCAGGCATCGAGGTCATCCCGTACCACCTGTACCTCGTGCCCGACTTGAAGTTCGTCGAGGACTCCCTGAAGTTCTACGAGGACTTCTTCCACACGCCGATCATCAACCTGCCGCACCCGACGCTGTACCGGTGGCTCAACGCGTTCCTGTTCCAACCGCCCGAACGGCTCGCGATCATCGAAGCCGCCCAGTTCCCCGAACCCACCTACGAAGAACTGGCCGACGCACTGCGCGAAGACCTCGACATGCCAGAGGCGTGGAACGCCGACGGAGTCCGAGCCGCGGACTCCCCGAACCGGCGGATGGCGATGGTCACCCACGGCCCCATTCGCGAACACCTCAAGAAGGTCTCCATCGTGTGGGACTGGCGCATCGCCGACGTGCGCGACTCGTTGAAGCGGCATAACTGCCCGTTGCCACCGGAATACGAGTGGTTCGGCCGGTCCTTCGACGGCATCGATTTCCGGTTCCTCGACCCGATCCGCCAGCACGCCCCCGCCGACTATCAGCGGATCTTGGACTGGTTCCCGCTCGCCGACTTGGAGGTGTTCCGCCGTGGCCTCACCGGATGACCCGGCCAGCGACACAGACCCGAACAACGACCTGCTGGCACAGCTGCAGGCCGCCGCCGTGATGAGCGGGCCGACCTCGCAAGCGGAGTTGCTGGCCCAGCTCAACGCCGAACCCGAACCGGACCCGCTGGCCGATGTTGAGTACACCGGCGACCTGGCGACCGACTCGGCCGCTGAGTTGGACGCGGTGCAGCAGGGGTTCCGGGACCGCACCAAGCGGGAAGACGAACGGTTCCGGCTGGCCACCGACTCCGAGTACTGGTTCGTCCTGTGCTTCAAGTCCCGCGAGGACAAGGAAGCGTTCCTGAAGGCGGCCGGTTTGATGGCGGTCGGTGACAAGTACCTCGACGGCTACGCCGTCGCCCGCGTGCTGGACATCCCCATGCCCAGCACCGACACAAGGAAGGAGTGATCGACTATGCGCCAGCGTTTCGGCCGGCTGGTCGCGGGCGTCCGCCGGGCGTTCAGCCGCCGGTCCGCGAGTTCCGGCCGTGGCCGCAGCTCGGGCAGCTGACCCGAGCACGACCGCATGTCAGGGCGCGAAGACTGTGAAACGTGGTCCGCTACTGGGGATCCGGCTCGTTCCGATCCAACTCGACCTCGACATCCAACAGCTTCCAAGCCTTGGCCCGGACCTTCACACGCCGGAAGGGGCCGTCCTTGATCAGCCACACGAACAAGCCAACACAGACCACTACGGTAACCAGAACGGCGATCGACACCCACATCACGGCATACCTCGGCTCGTCATCCGCCCGGCTGCGCCGCCACGGCGATCACGTCGATATGCGCTGTGTTGAGTCCTTACCTTCACCGGACTGTGTGCGGTCAACCCGGTACTGCGAAGTTCAGTCCGAGACACCATCCCTGCGCAACGCACCGCCGAAGCCCCGAGATGTAGGGTGCGGGACCTCGTCCGAGACCTTGGCGGTTCCCTCGGACACACGGTGAGAAACAGCATCTCTCAACGCAGGCATGCTAACACCGCGTCCACCACCACTCACTCAGCGGCGTTCGAGTACACGTCCGGGGGTGGTCGACGTGGGCAAACGCGGACCCGCGCCCAAACCGACCAGCCTGCGCATCCTGCACGGCGACCGCAACGACCGGATCAACGACACCGAGCCGGTCCCACCAACTCAGGACATCGCTTGCCCCGACTGGGCATCCGATGCCGCGCAGTCGATCTGGGACCGTTTGGCGCCCGGCCTGATCGAGCGCGGAGTGCTGACCGCATGGGACGTGGACGCGTTCCTGGTGGTGTGTGAGGCCCTGGCCCGGTACAAGTCGGCGACCCAGTTAGTGAACGGCTCGGCGCTGCTGGTGCAGGGCGGGTCGGGGTTGATGAAGAACCCCGCGCTTCAAGTGCAGGCCGAGGCCGAGCGGACGTTCCTTCAGTTCGCCGCGCGTTTCGGGCTCACGCCGTCGGACCGCCAGGGGATCAAGACCGAGGTGGCCGATGGCGCGACCGGCGGCGCGGAACGGCTCCTCTCCTAAGACCTCCCGGCGCTCGACCCGGCCGCCGAAACAACCCTCCCTGCCAGTGTGTGGGCGGACGTTCGACGGCCGGGTGTGCCGCAAGCGCGGTACCCACTTCTGTGCCCCGCGGGCCGATCACGCGGTGGCGTTCTGCCAAGAGATCTGTGTCCACACCAAAGACCGGTGGGCACGCAAACCGTTCATCCTCTCGAAGTGGCAGCGCGAGGACATCGTCCGGCCGCTGTTCGGCGAGGTCCGTTGGGACGATGAGGCCGAGTGCTATGTGCGCCGGTTCCGCATCGGCTGGATCGAGCTGGCCAGGAAGAACGGCAAGTCCGAGATCCTGGCGTTCGTCGCGCTGTACATGCTGTGCGGCGACGGGGTGGAGTCTGCGGAGGTCTACGGTTGCGCCCGCGACCTCGATCAGGCCAAGCTCGTGTTCAAGGTCGCGGCCCGAATGGTCGCGCTGTCGCCGGTGCTGGCCCGCCGGCTGCGGGTGATCGAGCATGCCGCGCGGATCGTGGACGAGAAGACCAACAGCGTCTACCAAGTTGTGCCGTCCGACGCGCTGGGCAACCTCGGTTCCAACCCGTCGTGCGTGATCTTCGACGAGGTGTTGACCCAGCCCAACGGGGACTTCTGGAACGCCATGCGCACCGGCATGGGCACCCGCCTCGAACCGTTGCTACTGGCGGCCACCACCGCGGGCGACGACCCGTCCAGCTTCGCCAAAGCCGAGCATGACGAGTGCGTCAAAATCACCGACGACCCCGACCGGGCGCCACACCGGTTCGTCTACCTGCGCAACCTGCCCGAGGACGCCGACCCGTGGGACGAAGCGAACTGGTACCACTCCAACCCCGCCCTCGGCGACTTCCTCTCCCTGGCCGCACTACGGGAAGAAGCCCTGGAAGCCCGCAACGACCCGGCGAAAGAGAACGCGTTCCGCCAGTACCGGCTCAACCAGTGGGTTTCGCAGGTCACACGGTGGATGCCAATGCACCTCTACCTCGCCTGCACCGGCACCACCGCCAATGCGCCGGAGCGGTTGCGGGACCAGTTGGTTCGCCGTCCGGCGTGGGGCGGGCTCGACCTGGCGTCCAAACTGGACCTGACCGCGTGGTGCCTGATCGTGCCCGACGGAATCGACGGACACGCATCCGCACTGTGGCGGTTCTGGCTACCCGAAGCCGGAGTCGCGTTCCTGGACGAACGCACCGACAACCGCGTGTCCCGGTGGGCCGAGCAAGGCTGGATCACCGTCACCGACGGCGAAGTCATCGACTACGAGGTGATCGAGGACGACATCACCACCGACACCGGCCTGCTGCGCGTTGCGGACATCTCGTATGACGAATGGTCCGGCGAACCCGTCCGGCAACGCCTCGAACGCCGAACCGGCGTATCGATGTACCCGGTCCCGCAGACCTACAAAGGCATGACCCACGGCATGACCGAACTCATGACCCTCACCCGCTCCCGCGCCTGGTCACACCACGGCAATCCCGTCGCCGAGTTCTGCTTCGACTCCGTCGAAGTCCGCCATCCGCCCGGCGAGCCGGACCTAATTCGGCCCGACAAGCCGGAACGCCGCAAGACCAGCAAGCGCATCGACGCTGTCCCCACGGCCTCCATGGCGTTCTCTGGATGGCGATTGCGCGGGTCTAAGGTGAAGAAGTCTTCTCGGATGGTGGTGATGGGCTAGCCATCTTTCTGCTCGAACTTCCTTCTCTTCGTTTGATCTGACGAGGAAGGCGCCTATACGAATCTGGCTGCCCGTCACCATCCACTACAGCCAGGCCGACGTCACGCCGGAAGACCCGAACGACTTCCTTTAGCTGGTCTCTCGCAAGATCGATCCACTTGTTGAGATCTTCATTAGGCATCTCTGGCTCCAAGAAGTAGGCATTTGCCATATATACCGAAACCGTGAAATTCATGATAGCCAGTTCCATCAGATCAGACCCTATGAGCTTGGACTTCGCTTCCTGTTGACGCAGTTTGAGCTCAAAGGCTTTCAGCTTCTCCAAATCATCTGACTGCGGTTCAACGGTTCCTTTGGGTCGACGACGAAAGCGCGTGATGTACTCCATCCACGCTTCGCATTCAGCGAGAAGCTCGCTGTAGAACGTGATTCGCTGGTCCAGCCAGTGCTTGCGGTAGTCGTGTACGCGATCCAATTCTCGCTGTTCACGGTCGCGTTCCCAACGGACATCCTCTCGCGTCCGTTCGCGACGAGCATTAAGTATTTGACCAATGACGACGCCGACCACACCGAATACGCCTGCCAGAAGCGCAACAACAACCGGAACCCAGACGGACACTTGACCTGACTGCATGTCAGCACCGTAGAGGCGCGGGACGCGCCATCGTGAGATTGACTGCCGTTCTCGGGGGTGAGCACTCGTGGCGCTTAGCTCGCTCGACCTCTCACCAGCCCAGTGGATCACTCGCATCACTCGCCAACACGACGCGCAGTTGCCGCACCTGGAACTGCTGGACGCTTACTACGAAGGCGAACAGCCGCTGTCCTACATGCATCCGGAGTTGTTGCGGCGCTTGGACAACCGCGTCCGCCAGGTAGTGATCAACTGGCCAGAGTTGGTAGTGGACAGCCTGGACGAGCGGCTGGACATCACCGGGTTCCGGTTGGGTGGTGAGCAGGCGGCCGACCGGGAGTTGTGGCAGATCTGGCAGGCCAACCGGCTCGGCCTGCACTCCGAACAAGCCCACATCGATGCGCTCGTACTCGGTCGATCGTTCGCCATCGTTGGCACCAACGAGAAGCGGCCGTCGATGCCGCTGGTGACGGTCGAGTCCCCGTTCGACGTGCACGTGGATATCGACCCGCGCACCCGTGAGGTACGTGCAGCGCTCAAGCGGCAGTACGCCGAAGACGGCGACGGCGACCTCTCGGAAGCCTGGGCCACGTTGTACCTACCGGACGAGACGATCTGGTACAGCTCGGACAACGGCGGCGCGGTGTGGGAGGAGACCGACCGCGACGAACACGGCATGGGCGTGGTCCCGGTCGTACCCTTGATCAACCGGCCGCGCATCCGCCGACGCCGCAGCTCACCTCCCCGTCTGGGGCGGTCCGAGCTGGCGAGTGTGCTGCCGTTGTCGGACGCGGCGAACAAAGTCGCCACCGACATGATGGTGTCCGCGGAGTTCCACGCGATGCCGCGCCGGTACGCGTTGGGGTTCGACAAGGACGACTTCGTTGATGCACAGGGCCGGGCGCTGACGCCGTGGGAAGCGGTCGCGGGTGTGCTGTGGGCATCCTCGAAGTCGCCCAAAGAGGACGGGGTTGCGGTCGGGCAGTTCCCGGAAGCGGATCTGTCGAACTTCCACAACACCCTCAACGCCCTAGCCCGCCTGGTGGCCTCGATCTCCGGTCTACCACCGCACTTTCTGGGCTATGCCACGGAGAACCCGGCCAGCGCGGAAGGCATCCGCTCCTCCGAGGCCCGCCACATCAAACGCGCAGAACGCCGCCAGCGGTCCTTCGGCGACAGTTGGAACCAGGTGGCACAGCGAATTGTGCACGTCCGTGACGGTCGGGTGCCGGATGAGGCGTTACGGGTGGAAACCCAGTGGGTGGACGCCGCGACGCCTACATTTGCCGCTCAGGCCGATGGGGTGGTGAAGCTCTACAGCGCGGACAAGCTGTTGCCGCGCCGGGCATCTCGCCGGGCGTTGGGGTACTCGGATGCGCAGATCCGGGACATGGAAGCCGAGGACCAGGAAGCCTACGCGCGGGTCGCGGGCGGTGACCTGGCCGCCGAATATGGCCCGAAACCCACCGACCCGCCCGAGCCCGTCCCGACTGAGCCCGCAACCGACGATGCGCCCCGCCAACGCGGGCAGGCGGGGCGTCCGCTGAGGGTGCAGTTCCGTGAACCCGCCCTCGCTGGGCGCTCGATCGCGTGACCGCCCCCGGCCAGGCGGAAGCCGAGTTCTACCTGGCGCACCAGCAGCTGGTGCGCCAGGCCGCCAACCAGACCCAAGCCGCGTGGGCCGAACTCGACCCAGCCGACCCGGTGGGATCGTGGACCGAGCAGGTCCGCCCCCAGACGGTCGCGGCAGTGGAGCAAGCCCAGGTGGAGACAGCGTCGCTGGCTCCGGTGTATGTAGCGGCAGTCCTGCTGGCCGCTGGCCTGCTAGCTGCCCCGGTCGCGGCCGTGGTGGTGGCTCGGGCATTCGCCGGCTACGCGGCGAACGGCCTGCCGCTGGCCGCGCTGTTCGATCTCGCCTTCGGCCACTACCGCCGTGCCCTCGCTGTGGGTGTGCCCGCCAGCGAGGCCCGCACGATGGGCCTATCCCGCCTCCTGAAATACGCCACCACAGAGATCAGCGACACGTCCCGGCTGGCAGTCACCGCCGCCTCAGTGGCCGACCCACGGATCGTGGGCTACGAGCGGACCGTGCACCTCCCGGCCTGCGGGCGGTGCATCCTGCTGGCCGGTCGCTTGTACCGGTACACGACCGGGTTTGACCGGCATCCGCAGTGTGACTGCGGCATGCGACCAGTCACCCGCACACAGTGGGAGTCCCACCGGGACAACAACCCTCGTGCCCTGTTCGCCGCGATGACCCGCGCGCAACAGAACAAAGCGTTCGGCGCGGACGATGCGGCGGCGATCCGGGCCGGAGCGGACATCTCCCGCGTGGTCAACGCCCGCCGCCCGGGTGCGCTGTATGTCGCGGGCGGACACGAGTACACCCGCGACTCCACCACCGTGCGCGGCGCAGGCCGACAGATGGGTCAGCTGGCCCGCCCACCCGGCGACCGCTACCGCTCCACCCGCACCGCCCGGCCGACCGCAGCCCAACTGGTTAACACCGCACGCGACGAAACCGAGCTGGCGGAGCTGTTGCGCCGGTTCGGCTACCTGCGCTGACCCGCCACTCCCACTCCACGAAAGGGGTTTCAGTTACCCGTGTCCGACGAACAGATTCCCGCCCCACACTCGCAGTCCTCAACCGTGCCACCCGAGCAGCCAACCCCGCCGCCTGCCGATCCGGCGCCGACCGGTGAACCGTCTGCGGTGGACTACAAAGCGCTCTACGAGCAGACCCAGACCCGGCTGACCACCGCCGAGCAGACCGCCCGCGACCACGCCGACAAAGCCGCGAAGTACGACGACCACCAGGCCGCGCAACTGTCGGACACCGAGAAAGCGGTCGCCAGGGCCGAGGCCGCCGAACAGCAGGTCACCACGCTGCGGCGCCTGGCGGTGGACGCCGAGATCCGCGCAGCCGCGGCCGGCTGGGCCGACCCGACCGACGCCCCGCGCTACCTCGACGACCGCGACAAATACGTCACCCCCGACGGTGTCATCGACACCGCAGCGATCACTACGGACCTGGCGGCGGTGCTGCTGGCACGTCCACATCTGGCCCGCACCGACACCCCGGGTGTGCGACGACCCGCGCCGGACCTGTCCCAGGGCGCCCGCACCAACGGCCCAGCTGGGATCGATACACAGATCGCCGAGGCCGAGAAGAACGGCGACTGGGCCACCGCGATCTCCTTGAAGAACCAGCGCCTGGCGCAGCAAGCCAGCCAACAGCGCTAACCCGTCCCTGTTTCCCTTGTCCTGTTAGGAGTCCCTATGCCTGGTGTGGCCGCGATCGCCAACACCTACAACAGCCCCAACTTCGTCGGCGAACTGTTCGCCCTCACCCCCACCGACACCCCGTTCCTGTCCGCCATCGGCGGCCTCACCGGCGGCAAACGCGCCAACGGGATCGTGCACACCTGGAGCGTCTACGACCTGCGCCCACCCGACCCCAACCGCCAACGCCCCGAAGGCGCCGACGCCCCCAACGCCGAATCCCGGGTGCGGGGCCAGGACCGCAACGTCCTGGAAATCCACCAGGAAACCGTCGGCGTCACCTACACCCGCCAAGCCACCCAGACCATGTTCGCCGGAACCGGGTCGCCCAACCCCAACGCTGCCAGCATCGGCGGCGCGAATGCGGTCGGCAACGAGATGGACTGGCAGACCCGACAGTCCCTGGTACAGATCGCCCGGGACGTCGAGGTCGGTTTCCTGGTCGGCAAGATGCAGGAACCCACCGACAACTCCACCGTGCGCAAGACCAAGGGCATCATCGAGGCCACCAAGACCAACGTCATCACCAACGCCCAACCCGCGCCGCTGACCGAGAGAATGGTCCTCGACCTGTTGCAGAAGGTCTGGGAGAACGGCGGCATCCAGATCTCAGAGACCGCCGCGCTGATGTGCAACGCCTGGCAGAAACGCGTGCTCACCAACGAGTTCATCACCAAGAAGAACTACCGCGAGGAATCCCGCAACATCGCAGGCGTCACCGTCACCACCATCGAAACCGACTTCGGACGGCTGGGCATCATGCTCAACCGCTACATGCCCGCCGACACCGTCCAGGTCGCCAGCCTCGACCAATGCGCCCCAGTCCTGCTGGAAACCCCCGGACGCGGATTCCTGTTCTCCGAACCCCTCGGCAAAACCGGCGCATCCGACAAAGCCCAGATCTACGGGGAAATCTCGCTGGAGTACGGCCCGGAAGTCGCCCACGGCAAGATCACCGGACTGACCACCACCGCCACCGGGGGTGCCTGATGAAGTTCACCAGCACCCGCTACCCCCAACTCGTCGTCCATGACCTCGACGTGACCTTTGTGGATGGTGAGGCGGAGGTGACCGCGAAGCCGACCATCGACGCGTTGAAGGCGCTTCCATCGGATATGGGGGTGCGCGCCGCAGGCGGCCGTCCGGCCAAGGATGCCAACGCCGAGTAGCCGTCACCGCTTCTTGCCCCAGAACGCACGGATCACCTCGGAGAACGCCCGCAGCCCCTCGGCTCCGCGCTTCTTGGCGATGTAGAGACAGACCGGCATCGCCACAATGAAGCACACCACGACCCCGAGAACAGCAGCAACCGCCGGTATCGCCAGCACTGACAAGAACTCCATTCACAACCGCCATTCATCGCCGACGGTCCCGGTCTCGTCGATCTGGTTCGTTGTGTGGTGTTCAGTTGTCGCCAAGCAAATGGTGATGCTCTAGTAGGGGTTGGCGTTCCGGGCACCAACATCGGTCGGCGTTCTAACGCCAATCCGTGCATCCTGACATGAGCTTAGCCGACAGGTCGCGTGGGGTGTCACATGTCCTCACCAGCCCCGTTGGCGACTGTCAGCGATGTCCAAGACCGTGCTCCACAGCCCTTGACCGAGGCCGAACGTGCCCGCGCCACGGTGTTGATCTTGGATGCGTCAGCGATCGCGTTTTCGAAGGTGCCGGATCTGCCGCAGCCGCCGCCGGCTACGGCGGTGGGCGTGATCTGCACGGCCGTGTTGCGGGCGTTGGCGTCCCCAGCGGATGGCAACAAGTCCGAGACGATCGGCGGTCACTCCCGCACGGCCGCGCACGAGGGCGGCGGGCTGTACCTCACGGACGACGAACTGGATCTGCTCCGCGCGCCTCCTCCGGAGCCTCGGGGCGCGTTCTCGATCTGGACCGTCCCACCAACACCACCGGCTGGAGGTGATGGCTGATGCAGTTGCCGCACCGGCTGATCGTGATCACTCCGGCCGAACAGACCGACGAGTACGACAACCCCACCCCGGCCCTGGACTACGGCCCGGCCGCGCCCCGCCGCACCCTGTGGGGCCTGCTGCAACCCGCCGCCTCGACCGAAGACCCGCAGCCCGGTCGAGTACCGGTCACCACGTCCTGGCGGCTGTTCACCGTCCAGCCCATCAGTGCGCGGGAGCGGGTCGAGTGGAACGGCCGTGTCCTGGAGGTCAACGGCGAACCGGCGCGCTGGTCGCCCCGGTTCGGACACGTCCACTACGAAGCCACACTGACCACCGTGGAGGGATAACGACATGTCAGCATTCGACGGGGTCGAGATCGACCGGGCCGGGGTCGCCGAGATCCTGTCCTCGCCCGAGATCACCGAAGCGGTACACCAGCTCGCCGAACAGGTCGCCGAAGCTGCCCGCGCCCAAGGCCACCGGGTGACCTCCGGCGACCTCCTGCCGATCGAGGCGTTCAGCGATCCCGGCCGTAACCGGGCCGGTTCCACGGTCGCGATCCGTCATCCGGCTGGGGTCGGCATGGAGGCCCACCACGGGGTGCTCAAGCGCGCCGCCACAGCGGCCGGGTTGGACGTGCACGGCCTGGACGAGGCCGACCCGTGAGCGTGGCGGTCCCGGTCGACGTGACCGAGCTGGTGGTGCGCGCGTTGCGGCGGCTGCTGTCCGGGCGTCCCGAATCGGTCGCCGCTGGGGTGAAGGTGTCGACCGAGACCGGACGCGGCGTGAACGGCGGTCCGCCGTCCCTGCCGTGGCTGCTGGTCGCCGAGGACGGGCATACCTGGGCCTGGCCCGCTGTACAGCGGGTGGTTATTCGGCTGACCTGCTGGCACCGCACCCCGCACAGCAGCAAAGCCCTCGCCGGGCTTGCCCTGGGCCTGCTCTGTCACCCAGCCCTATCCCAGCCGTGGACCGCCGAGCCCGTCACCGGGCCGATCAGCGCTACCGACCCCTACACGGACAAACCGCTGGCAACCGCCACGGTTGCGGTACTCGCCCGGACACCTCCCCGGTACGCGTGAGCCGACCGGCCGCCACCTACGCGGACCGGGCCTCGTCCAGCGTGTGGTGTACCGAGAGCACCTCGCCGAGCCCGGTCACCTCCATGATGCGCCGCACGAACGCGGACCCGTCGACAATCCGCACCACGCGTCCGGCCTCGTGCGCTTCGTGATGGGCGTCGATCAGCACCCGCAGCCCGACAGATCCCATAAAGGCAATCCCGGCCAGATCGAACACCACGACCGGTGACGGCCTGTCCAGCCCGTCCCGCACAGCCTTGGCGAACTCGTGTTCGGTAGAGAGATCGATATCACCGAGGACGTGCACCACCGTGACCGTGTCACCCGGTTCCACGGTCCATCTCAGTTCTGTTCCCGCGTCGTCCACGGCAGCCCTTTCCCGCATTCACCCCCGACCATTACCGCGATGGTCACGGCCGGGATCGGAACATTTGCCGCCCGCGGTCACTGCGGGAATCACACTATCGCGCGCCTGGCCGTGGCCGCAGCGGCGCGTGTTGTGATCGTTGCCTAGTCCGCGCTGGGAGGTTCATGCCTCCTCGCAGGGGTCTGACCTCCCGAATGCACCCCTTTGGAGGTCATCAGTCTTATGGCACTCAACAGTGCCCTTGTGCGTGTCGCCGGAACCGGCGAAATCTCCCTGGCCAAAGCAGGCACCCCGGAACCCACAGACGCCACCACCCCACTACCGGCCGCATGGACCGGCCTTGGACTGTCCACGTCGGACGGCGTGACCGTGCGACGGTCGGTGGACAAGCAAGGCACCGAGCATTGGCAGCAACTCACTCCGGCGCGCTACATCTACCAAGGTCAAGAGTTGACCGTGGCCTCGACGTTCCAGGAGTCCAAAGCGGCTGTGCTGGGCGTCTATTTCGGCGGCATGACCTTCACCGAAACCGCACAGGGCAGCAAGAAGTACCGCGCCGAGATCTCCAGCGTCCCCCGCAGCGACGTCCGCGCGTTGTGCGTGGACTGGACGGACTTCATCAGCGACACCGAGATCTACCACCACCGGCTCTACCTGCCCCGCGCGGAAGTCTCGGAAACCGAGGACGCCCAGTGGTCCCGCGCCCAGGAAAACCGGTGGGGCATGACCTTCGCGGCACTCGCGCCCGTCGGCGGGTCCACCATGCTGGGCGTGTGGCTTACCGACGACCCCGCCGTGCTGGCCACCCCGCCCGCGCTCACGGCAGACGACACCCGAACTGCAAAGGAGAAACCCGAGTGAGCACCAGCCAACGCGCCGAAGCAACCCGCAAACCCGCCACCGCACATGGTCCAGCGGTGATGTGGCGGGGCAAGCGGTTCACACTGCCCACCCCCGCCGCGATGCCGCTGGAAGCCCTGGAAGCCGAGGAGGACGGCAAGCACCTGACCGCGCTCAAGCTCATCCTCGGCGCCGAACAGTACGCGACATTCCGGACCTCGGCCGCCACGGCGGCCGACGCCGAGGACTTCTCCGCACAGGTGATGAAGGAGCTGGGCCGGGGAAATCCCTAACGGTCGCCCGCCTGGTGGGCGACGAGACCACGGCCGCCGCGCTGGAAGTCGATTTCCTCGCCTACGGGGTGGATCTGCTCGACCTCTACCGGGGCCGATTGTCCTTCCGGCGGGTCTGCGCCCTGGTCGAGCACCTGCCCGACGACGCGGCGGTATGGCGCACGGCCGGGCCGCAGGCCGGCTGGCCACGCACGGACTACCTCCTCGTCGCGCTGGAACGGCGGGTGACCCTGTTGTGGGCGACCGTGGCCGCCGCGTTCGGGCACAACCCGACCGAACAGCAGCTGGCCAGTCCGCTCGACGCGCTGACCGGCCACAGTGACCGGCCTGCCGTGAGCGGGGGTGATCCTCCGGGGCCAGAAACCAAGAGCCTTCGCGAGATGGCACGGATGATGCACAACGGCCAAGAGTTCTAGGCATGTACCGCTGCTGTAGATCACGTTCGACCGTTAAGCCGCGAGCCCGGCCGCCTGTTCGGCCGGGCTCTATGCACGATGTTGCGACTGAGAACGGCGGCACCTTGGTTGCGGTCCCGTTCAGTAGGACCGCAAGGACGTCGCTTACCTTGTAGCCGCTGCGCGACGTGCGAATATGCGTGGCCACGGCTCAGGCATCCCTCATCAGGACTGTAGAAGTTGCGCCGCCGCGATCAGAATTCCGTTCGGCTCTAAGCGGATTCGCTGCCGAACGACCGGATCAGCAGAAGTACTGCGCGAGAACGTACCCGGAATACGGAGAGTTGATCTGCCACCAGACCCCGTCGCGGTAGTCGACGACGTTGACCGTCTGGTAGCGGTACACGAGTCGTCCGGTGGGTGAGCCGCCAGGGACGTAACGCACGTCGACGTCGTTGGCGTAGCACAGCGTCCTTACTACTTGCACGGAAACGTCTGCTGTACTGGTCTTCGTTGTCGCCACGTCGGCCGTCGCGACCGAGTTCAGCGAAGCGAGAAGCCCGAGTGCGGCAAGCACCGCGAAGGCAAGGAGCTTGAGCCTGTTCATCCAAATCCTCTCGTAAGGAACTGGTTTCCCCGGCAGACCGAACCTGCCGCCTCGCAAGAAGATAGAGAACACCTAACGCCGTGAAGCCTTACTTGTACGGCTTTCCATCGAATGGAGCATGCGCTGTCCGGTCTGCCGCAACAGATCGCTGGAGAAGATCCCTAGCAGCTACTCACCCTTCACGGCCATGACTAATCCATAAAGGACAGATCTTCTGGCTATGCCGTAGTCAATAAAGGTTTACACGGATGGTGGTCGCCATCACCACCACCGTCGGTCACGCGTACTTGAAGATCATGCCGAGCCTGCAAGGGCTTGGCCGTCATCTACGTGACCAGATCCGCGACTCCGAACGCACGGCGCCCGCGATCTCGTTGACTGCGCAGGTCCAGACCGCGCTGCTGCGTGAGCAGTTGCGGGTGGCGGCGCGGGAGGGTGACCAGACCGCGATCCGGCTGTTGGCCGAGTTGGACGCGATTCCTGCGGAAACCCAGTTTCAGCGGCTGTTGCGGCGCCTGTCTGGCAAGTCGGTGGACGTCAAGGTCAACGCTGACCGCTCGGCGTTCTCCCAGATCGCGGGCGTGCTCGGCGCGGTGTCGGGTGCGACCGGTACGGCCGCGCTCGGGTTTACCCGCATGGCGGCCACGGTGGGCGCCGCGACGCTGAAGTACGCGGTCTTGGCCGCCGGTATCGGGCAGGCCGTCGCAGCGTTGAGTGCGGTCGGCAGTGCGGCGGTCACCGCGTCTGGGTCGCTGTTGCTGATCCCTGCTGCGGGCATCGCGGCGGCCGTGGCGATCAACACAGCGAAACTCGGCATGCGGGGCTTCTCCGAGGCCCTCAAGGAATCAGACCCGGCGAAGTTCGCCGAAGCCATCGGGAAACTCGCGCCCGCAGCGCGAGACACCGCGCTCGCGGTGCGCTCGCTGGCGCCTGCCTGGAGCGAGCTGCGGCTGGATGTGCAGCAGCGGCTGTTCGCTGGTCTGGGCACGCAAGTCCGGGACCTCGGCGCGCTCTACCTGCCGGTGTTGCGCACCGGGCTGGGCGAGATGGCCGAGAGCCTCAACGCCGGTGCCCAAGGGTTTGGGGCGTTCGCCCGCGAATCCCAGACCGTCGCGGACCTGCGGACCATTCTGGACAATTCTGCGACTTCGATGGGCTCGCTGTCCCAAGCGGTCCAGCCCTTCCTGCGCGCGTTACGGGACATCGCGGCCGTCGGGTCAGGGTTCCTGCCCGGGTTCGCCGCCAGCATCGGCGAAAGCGCGCAGCGGTTCGCCGCGTTCATCGCCCACGCGCGGGAAACCGGGCAACTGAAGGAATGGATCTCCCAAGGGCTCTCAGCGCTGGGCGAGCTGTTCACGATCCTGGGCAACCTCGCCCGGATCGTCACGACCGTGTTCGCCGCCGCCGACGCCGGCGGCGCGTCCCTGCTGTCCACGCTCAGCGCGGTCACCGGAAGCGTCCTGGCGTTCCTGCGGTCCGCCGAGGGGCTGGGCGCGCTCCAGCAGATCTTCGGCGGGCTGCGGGCGATCGGCGAAGGCCTGCGCCCGGTCTTCGCCGAGCTCGGGCCGCTGCTGGTCAACTCGATCGCTCCGGCGATCGCCCAGCTCGGCCCGATGCTCGGCCAGGCGCTGGGATCGCTGGCGCCCGCCATCGCCCCGTTGGGGCAGATCATCGCCGCCCTGGCCCCGGTCCTCGGCTCGGTGGCGCAAGGATTCGCGGCTGTTCTCGTGCCCGCGGTGCAAGCGCTGGCGCCCATCGTGCAGGCGTTGGCGCCCGCGCTGTCGGAGGTTGCCGGGCTACTTGGTGGCGCGATCGGCGAGGCGATCCGCGCCGTGGCCCCGGCGTTGCAGGAACTGGCGAAGGCTGCCGCGCCGCTGATTGTCCAGTTTGGTCAGTTGCTGGCCGAGGCGTTCCGCACGGTCGGCCCGATCTTGGCGCAGTTGCTGACCGCGCTGACACCGATCATCACCCAACTGGGCGGGGCCTTTCTGCAAGCCCTCTCGGCCGTGCTGCCGGTCCTCGGCCAGTTGGCGCAGGTGTTCAGTCAGGTGTTCCTGGCCGCGCTACAGCCCTTGTTGCCGGTCCTGCCGGTGATCGTCCAGGTGATCACCCAGCTGGCTGGGGTGGTCTCCCAGGCGCTCTCGGCTGCCGCGCCGGTCCTCGCGCAGGTCGGCGCCCTGCTGGGGCAGATCCTGGCGCAGGCGATCACCAGCCTGGTCCCGATCATCCCGCCCCTGGCGGAAGCGTTCCTGTCCGTGGTGGCGGCGTTGTTGCCGTTGTTGCCGCCGCTGCTGGAACTGATCTCCACGCTGCTGCCCCCGTTGACGGGGCTGGTTGTGGCGTTGGCCCCGGTGATCACAGGCGTGGCGGGCACGTTCGCGTCGCTGGTGACGGCGGTCGCGCCGTTCATCATCCAGTTGGCAGAGTTCCTGATCCCGATCATCGGTGACCTGCTGACCGTGGTCACCGACGTGTTCACCGGTATCGGCAAGATCATCGGCGGCGCCATGCAGGCGATCAAAGGCGTCATCGACATCGTCATGGGCGTGATCTCCGGCGACTGGTCACGCGTCTGGACCGGAATCAAGGACTTCGTGTCCGGGATCTTCGGCGGCATCCTCCAAGGAGCCGCCGACGCCATCGGCGGCCTGGTCGGGTTCTTCGCCGGTATCCCGGGAAGGATCCTGGGTGCCCTCGGTGATCTCGGCTCGCTGTTGCTGGAAGCCGGAAAGAACATCATCCGGGGCCTGGTCGACGGCATCACCGCCGGGTTCCGCTGGGTGCGAGACAAGCTCGGCGAGCTGACCGACTGGATCACCGACTGGAAAGGCCCACCCGCCCGCGACCGCGTCCTGCTGGCCCCCAACGGCCGGTTGATCATGCGCGGTCTGCTCACGGGTCTGCGGGACGAGGAACCCGCGATCCGCGACTACCTGACCAACCTCACCACCACCCTGCCAGACACCGCCCAGCCCGCCACCAGTTCCGGCTTCGGCACCACCGGGCCGCAACCAGGCACGCCAGGCGCGATCACGGGTCCGGGAACCGATCCGGCCCTGCTGGCCGACGCGGTCACCGCCGGGGTCCTGGCCGCGTTGGACGGCGCCCGCCTGCAGGTTGACGGCGCCGGAGTGGCCCGGCTGGTCAACACCGTCAACGCCCGCAACGCCCGAAGGTGAGGTGATGTCTGTGTCAGTGTTCTGGCTCGGCCCCATCGGGGCGTTGCGGGCCTTGCCCTCCCCATCCCTGGGTGCCGGACCGGAAGCCACCAGCACCCGGTTCGGCACCGTCCACCGCTCGCTGTCGGGGCGACCGACGGTGGATCGGCTGGGGATCAAACGGACCTGGTCATTGACCTGGCCCTACCTCGATCCGGACACCCACGCCTACCTCGATGCCCTGCACCTCGGGTTGATCACCGGTCCGGTGTGGCTGGTCGACCCGCAACGGGTCAACCAGTTGGGCGTCCAGGCTGCCTCGGCGGGGTCGGCGCACCACAGCACCGACGGGTTCACTGCCACTGCCGGAACCCTGGCCTGGTCGCCCAGTATCCGGGCAGGTGCTCCGGTGGATGGCGGGATCTCCTGGAGCGTGCCCGCTGAAGGTGGACGGTTGGAAGCGAGTGGGCATGTCCCCGTGCCTGATCTGTTGCCGGTCACGTTCTCGGTGTTCGTGGCCGGTGCGCGGCCGGTCCGGCTGACCGTCACCACCCAGAATCCCAGCGGCATCCCCGTGTCCGTCATAGACAGTCCGCCGATCCTGCCCGGCACGGCGGGAACTCGGGCCAGTCTGGTGGTGACGCCGGCATCTGGGGTGGCCGCGTGTCGCGTCGCGATCACCGCGCCAGCCGACACGTCCACCGTGATCACCACGGGCGCGTGGCAGATCCAGCCCGGAAGCATGCCGTCCCCGTGGCGGCCGGGCGGCGGGACCGCCGTGGTGATCGTGGAATCCCTGCGCGTCGCTTATCCCGTGCCTGGCTCGTATGCCACCACCGCGACCCTGCTGGAGGTCTAATGCAGGCCCCCGACGATCTCGACCTGGCCGCCGCCGTCGAGGCGCCCGAACGCGCACCGCGAGTGCGGTTGCTGGCTGACTGGGACCGTGACCAGTCCTTCGACCACCCCCTCACTGACCTGTCCACTGTGGTGGATGAGATCAGTGTCGAACGCGCGTTGACCGGGGACCTCCCGCCAGAGACCACGCTGATCGAGGGCTACGCCACCGCGAAACTCACCGCCCGCGTCTCCGGACACCGCCCGGACGACCCGCGCGACGTCGCCCGCATGCTCTCGCCGATCCGGGCCGACAGCCCGCTGTTCGGCAAACCCATCGTGGACGTCCCGGTCCGCTGTGACCTCGGGCTCACCACGCCAGCCGGGGAACGGATGCTGCGGCAGTTCACCGGCACCGTCCGGCGCCTGGACGTCACCTCGGCGACCCGCACCGTGGAGCTGGAAGCACTCGACCCGGCCGAACAGCTGCGCGCCCCGGTCACGTTGCCGTTGTACGCCGAACGCGTCGATACCTACTACAGCTACACGACCAGATATCACGCCTATACCAACACCCAATGGCTCGTGGACTTTTGCTTGCGGCGCAACGGCATCTACTTCAGCCCGCCACCACGCCCGACCACGATCTGGGCTGTGACAGGACACGGTTCACTCGCCCCCGACATCGGCAACAACGCCCAGTTGGCGGCCGAGTCGTTCGTCGCGCCCGACACCCCGTTGTTTGTTCCCGGCCGCTACGGGCTGGCCGCCAACGGCGGACCGGACCTCTACGCGGAGGCCACCTACAACTCTGCCGTGTCCGGCTACGACATGCGCACCCCGCACACGCTCGAACTCCTGGTCAAAGCCGGTGGCAGCAACACCTTTCATGCGCGCTCGAATGGAAGCCTGCTCACCGTAAGGTCCCGGTTCGCCACCGGAGCCGGGCACTCGGTCGAGATCGCCATCAGCCCCACCGGGCAACTCCTGGGCCGGATCTACACCACCACCAGCGTGCAAGGCTCCTTTAGCGGCCCGAGCATCACCGGTCCCGCCGCGTGGCATTCGGTCGGGTTGTGGCTGTGGGTCAACCAGCAGAGCCGGATCATCACCTACGCCTGGCAACTCGACGGCGTCACCACACCGATCCAGACCGCACAAGGCAACGCGCTGGTCAGCTTCGACGCCAATCCCCGCGCCGAAGTCAAAGTCGCACTGTCGCTTCCCGTGCAGTGCCTGCAGATCAGCACCGGGCCACCCACCGGCCCGCCCGCGAACTGGGGCGCCGTGCACACATCCCAGGCCGACCTGGACACCGGCCTGAACTGGCTGACCGGCCTGCCCGACGTGCACAACGCCGACTCCTGGGACATCATCCGGCAAGCCGTCGCCGCCGAATACGGCCTGGTCGGGTTCAACGAGATCGGTCGGTTCTTCTTCCGCACCAGGACATCCGCACAAACAGCGACGGATACCGCTGCTGTCGGGCGCACGCTCACCGCTGCGGTCTCACTGGCCGACCTGCGGGTGTCGACCAGTATCGACAGTGTCCGCAACCAGATCACCGCCGCGATCACTCCGCGCCTGGAGGTCAGCAGCCCCGTCACCGTGTGGCAGACCACCGCCCCCGACGAATACATCGTCGCGGAGAACACCACCGTCAGGGTCCTGGTCACGATGCCGCACCGGGTCAAAACCTCCTACGCCACCCTGACCAATGTGCCCATCGCGAACTGGACCGACACCGCACCAGCCAGCGGGTTCTGCCCCATTTCCACCGCCGGGTCCTACATCCCATCCGGCGTGTTCATCACCGTGGAACACGAAGACGACGAATACAGCTTCTACCTGCGTATCCGCAACACCAGCACCCTCCCCATCATGTTCGCGACCGGTACCCGACCCGCGCTGCGCGTCGCGGGCATCGACAGCATCGAGATCCCACCGATCCAACACTCCCGCACCAACCCGGCCTCGGCCACAACCTGGGGCAGCCGTGTGCTGACGTTGCCGGACAACCCATTCCGGCAACGCATCGACACCGCCGACACCGTCTCCGCGCTGCTGCTGGCCGACCTCGCCAACCCCGTCCCGGTACTCGACGACATCCCCGTCACCGGCGACCCCCGCACCCAACTCGCCGACCTAGTCACCCTGCACGACCCCGACGGCCTCGGCGGACCCATCCAAGGCTCCGTCATCGGCATCCGACGCACCTTGTCTGACACCAGCGGCCTGGCCGACACCCTCACCATCCGCGCCCGCCGCCTGTCCGGGTGACGTCTCGATTCTCGCGGTCCCATCGAGCGAATCGTGAGGAGGTGACTCCCTGCATGGACGTGACCGGATTCGGGATTCTCGGAACACTGGTCGTGGTCATCGGCTACCTGCTCATCGCCAACCACCGCGACCGCACCACCTACCAGCGCGCAATGCGGCAACGCGACAACGAGCACGCCGCCGAACTCACCGCCCTCCGCAAGGCACACAAGGAAGATCTCACCAGCCTGCGCACTCGACTGTCCACACTGGAAGACCGTTTGGCAGAGCTGGAAACCGAGCTCGACCACGAGCGCGACCTACGCCGCGCAGCCCAAGACGACGCGGCAGCAGCCCGCCGCCGCCTCTAACCCCATGCACGCCCCGACCGGCCCGGCGCCATCACGCCGTGACCGGTCCTCGGCATGCCCAAGAAAGGACAAGACCCTGACCGACTACGGCATCGACGTATCCCACTGGAACCGCGTCAACGACTGGAACGCGGTACGCGGCAACAACATCACCTACGCATCCATCAAGCTCACTGAGTCCACGATCATGGTCGACCCGGCGGCCGGCGGCCACATCGCCGGAGCACGCGCAGCGGGCATCCGGCCTGGCGGTTACCACTTTGCCCGCAATCTCGATGTGGACGCGCAGGCCGACCGGTTCACCGACAACCTCAAGCGTCACGGCCTGCTCGACGCCGGGTCACTGGCGCCGATGCTCGACATGGAAGCCGCGGAACTACGCGGCAACGCCGACGCGTTCGTGCGCGCGTTCATCCGCCGCTACCGCATCGCCACGGGACAGTCCAAGATCCTCGTCTACGCCAACCTCGACTGGTACCGCAATGTCCTTCACCCCGACCAGTGGGCCGACGACAACGTGTACCTCTGGATCGCCCGCTACAACGGCGACCCCGGCAACCCCGGATGGACACACCCCCGCCTCGCGCTGCACCAGCACACCAGCACCGGCCGCGTGCCTGGCATCCCCGGCAATGTCGACCGCAACGCCACCATCGGCACCTACACCCTCGACACACTCACCCTCGGCGGAACCAACGCACCACCACCCCCGCCCGCACCGGGCGGCGACACCTACACCGTCGTAGCCGGTGACACCCTGTCCGGCATCGCGCAGAGGTTCGGCACCACCTGGCAGGAATTGCAGCGCATCAACGGCATCCCCGACGCCAACCGCATCTTCCCCGGCCAGGTCCTCAAGATCCGAGGCGACGCGCCACCAGCTGCCCGGACCTACACCGTCGTGCGTGGCGACACCCTCTCCGGCATCGCCGCTCGACACGGCACCACCTGGCGCATCCTCCAGCAGATCAACAACATCCCCAATGCCAACAAGATCTTTCCTGGACAAGTCCTGCACCTGCCCTAGCTGCGGGCCTCTCTGACCCAACCATAGAACACAAAGTTGCAACTTTGTTGCCAGCTTTTTTGAAGAGGCCCAGTGCCCCGAGACGCCCCTATCGCAACCACACCGGCCGTCGCACCTGTCACGGCCGTGAATACGAGCTGAAGCCACAGCGGGAAATCAAAGCCAGCGAGCACCTGCGACCAAGCAGAGACACTCGCACACACCACACCCGCCACCACGGCCGGTCTCGTCGAGCGTCGCGCCACACGCCCAGTATCGCCACCGCACACCGCATTGGCCACTCATGCCCGCGACCGACCCCGCCGCTGCACAGGCGGCGCTGTGGTTCTACGCCCTAGTGCTCGTCGGCTGGCTCGCCAGCGCCGGCGCGAGGGCCTTCGTCCGGCTCTACACCTACCTCGACGCGCTCCCACCCAGGAAGAAGACCTACACCATGACCACACCCCGTCCCCGACCACTGCGCACCGCCGCCTCCATCATCGGCGGCCTCACCGCACTGGTGTCCGGCCTCGCCGGTTCCGGGCCTGCTCACCGGCGGCCAGGGCGACGCCATCACCGGCATCATCACGGCCGTCTTAGCCTTGCTCGCCTCCTTCGGCATCGTCGTCAGCACCGAGCCGAAAGTCACCCCGGTCATTGACCCCCACGACCGCGAGGGCCACACCCTCACCGCAGCCTCGGCCGCCGACCACAACACCAACTGACCGGCCTCTGCGTCGGATCGTTCGGAGGAGGCCCGACCCTGCCCACCAACTCGGCTGGACGCAACACCCGACACGTCATCGTGGACCACATCGAAACCCAGCCGCTCACCGCCCAACAACACGCCCAGGCCATCACGACCATCGCCACACTCATTTCGAAATGGGACGAACACCGACACAACCAACAGCACAAAGACCGAGAGGAATAGTATCCAGAGGTTGCTAGAATGAGCCCATGACCCTATTCCAAACTCCCCGGGTTCAATGGTGCGCACATTCCGCGCCACTGAACCCGGGGTTACAACCTGGGGGCTAAATTTGGCAAGTCGTGTCAGAAAGAAGATGGTAAAGGCAGCGGCGCCTCTTGATCCGGTCGACGAAATCCGTGTCGGGATCTACGTCCGCCGCTCCACCGATGAAGAAAACCAGCCCTACTCGCTCGAAATGCAGGAAACCCGCCTCGAAGCCTACGTAGGCTCACAGGAACGCTGGCGCATTGTCAAACGGTTTGAGGACAATGCGTCCGGCGCCACGGTCGACAAGAGAACCGGCCTGCAACGAGCGATGAAGGCAGCCCGCGCGGGCCTCATCGATGTGCTGCTTGTCTACAAGGTCGACCGGTTCTCCCGCAACCTGCGCGACGCTGTCACCCTCCTGGACGAGCTGGACTCCGTCGGCGTGGTGTTCCGGTCGGCGACCGAGCCATTCGACACCGCAACCCCCATGGGCCGCATGCTGCTGCAAATGCTCAGCATGTTCGCCCAGTTCGAGCGAGACCTCATCGTCGAACGTGTTCTCGGCGGCATGATGAAGGCTGCGGAGAAGGGACGATGGAAAGGCGGAAAGCGCCCCTTCGGGTACCTGGTCGACAAGTCGACGCAGAAGCTTGTGCCTCACGACAACGAAGCGGTGGTCGTTCAGCTCATGTTCGACCTCTACACCCGAGATCGGCTCGGCGCGAAAGCAATCGCCTACATCCTCAACGAACGCGGCTACCGCAACACCGCCGGAGGAATCTGGTACGGCGAACAGATCCTCCGCAAACTCTGCAACCGCGTCTACATCGGTGAAAATGAGTTCCGTGGCATCCTCGTCGAGGACGCCCATCCGGCAATCGTCAGACTCGACGTGTTCGAGGAAGCCCAGCGCATCCTGGAACAACGCGGCGAAAGCTACGCCCACCGCGCCGCCAGTGACTCGGACTACATCGCCACCGGGCTCATGCAATGCCCGAACTGTGGCAAGGCCATGCTGGGCACTCGCGCCACCGGCAAGACCAAGACGTACCGGTACTACACCTGCTTCACCAGAGCCCGGCACGGCGTCGACAAGTGCTCCTACCCACGCCTCAACGCCGACTCCCTGGACCAGGCCGTTCTCGACGCCGTGGTCAGCTTCTACCAAAGCCAATACCGGCTGATCACCGAGGCAGTGAAAGCCGCCCAGGCACAGTACGACTGCGACAACGACACCAAGACAGCCGAACTCGCCGCCGTCCAGGCCGACCTGTTCAAGACCCAAGCCGCCATTGACCGCTACCTCGACGCGTTCGAGAACGGCAAGCTCGACGAGGACCAGCTAGCCGGACGGGTCAACAAGCTCAACGAACGCCACAAACAGCTCCGCTGGCGAAGAGACCACCTACGCGACGAACTGGACAACCAGCCCGTCATGCCAGACCGGTCCACTCTGGACGAGGTCCACAGCCACATCAACAGCATCTTCAGAGCAGGCAACAACAACCAACGCAAGGCCGTCATCGAGACCCTGGTAGCAGGCATCAAGATCCTCGCGCCAGACAGGATCGTTCCCGTCTTCCGTATCCCTCAGCCCGACCATGAAGAAGGGGCCGAACCCGGCATAGCCGAGTCCAGCCCCAGTGTTCGCACAATGACTACTTTGGTGGAGCTGAGGGGATTCGAACCCCTGCCCCCACACTGCCAGTCAGGTCCAAAAAGGACTCTTATCAGCAGAAACCGGGACACCCCAGCACAACCCGGTTCCGTTCACCACCGTTGGATGCAGTTTGGACGCCGTTCGGCGCGTGTCGGTGCTCCAGGTTTGCTCCACCACAACGGGTGTCCGATCCTCCAGGCTCAGGGGTAGCGCCGCGCCGTCACCCTGATCTCTGCCACACCCGTCAGGGCGCGGGAGACCGCGCAGCCTGCCTCGGCCGCCTCGGCGTGCTTCTGGAGGGCGTCCGCGTCGACGCTGTCCACGTCAACCATGGTGTCGAGCTCGACGAGGTCTATGGTCGGCGCCCCGTCGACGGGGCGCAGACGCACGCGGGCGCTGGTGGCGACGCTGCGGGGAACGCGGCCAGCCTGCGTCAGCACGTGCGTCAGCGACATCGAGAAACAGCCGGCGTGTGCGGCGGCGAGCAGTTCCTCGGGGTTCGTGCTGCCCACGGCGTCGTCGGTGAAGCGGGAGCGGAAGCTGTAGCCGGCTTCCCAACGCTGGGGATCGACGACCACCCGACCGCTCCCGTCCTGCAGGTCGCCGGTCCAGATCGCGCTCCCGGTGCGTGCTGCCATCGCTATCTCCTTCCGTTGTCGTGCGTCGGTTCGAGAGTGATGACGACCTTCCCAAGGGCGGTACCACCGAGGTAGTGGCGGAACGCCTCGGGTGCGTCGTGGAAGGGAAAGACCCGGCCGACGACCGGCCAGATCCGGTGGGTGCTCACCGCTGTCACGAGCGCGACGAGCTGGGCCCGGCTGCCGACCGCGACCGGCCGGAGCGTCGCGCCCGCAGTGAAGACCGCATACGGGTCGAGCGACGCAGCCCGGCGCCCGCCGACGAAGCCGACCACCGCGATCTCCCCGCCGAGCGCGACGGCGGCCAGCGAGGACTCCAGGGTGCCCGCTACCTCGACGACGAGATCGGCCCCGCGCCCGCCGGTGGCCGCGCGGACCGCGGCCGGCCAATCTGTCGTCTCGCGGTAGTTCAGCACCATGTCCGCCCCGAGCTCGCGCAGCAGGCTCACCCGTGCGTCGTTTCCGGTCGTGGCGATCACCCGCGCGCCTAACGCCGTTGCCAGCTGGACAGCGAACAGCGACACCCCGCCCGTCCCGAGGGTCAGCACGGTGTCCCCAGGACGTATCCCGCGTCCGCCGGTGAGCGCGTTCCACGCGGTGAGGCCGGCGACCGGCAGGGTGGCCGCCTCGGCGTCGGTCAGGTCATCCGGGATCTCGACGAGCGCGGTGGCGGGCACCACGACGTGCTCGGCGAGCATCCCGTCGAGCGAGCCACCGATCTGGTCGATGACGTCGAGGGAGAACGGCCCGTCCTGCCAGCGCGGGAACGCCGCGACGACGACCCGTGCCCCCACCGGGGGACCGGCGACGTCCGGTCCGGTCGCGCGGACGACGCCGACGCCCTCGGCGAGCGGGATCCCGCCGTCCCGGACCGGGAGCACGTACCTGCCTTCCAGGATCATCGCCTCGCGGTAGCTGAGCGAGGCCGCCCGCACCTCGACGAGGACCTCGCCGGGCCCGGGAACGGGGAGTTCGGAGACGTCGAGGTGGAGGCCGTCGAGGCCGGCACTCGCGTCGAGCCGGTAACTGCGCATGAACCGACCTTCGCCCTCCGCAGGTGCTCCTGCCCATTACCTCTTGGGTGCAGCGCCGCCTGAGCCATACGCTGGCTCCATGGGAGCTGGCGTGGGTGAGGTGCTCCGGTTTTGGCGGCAACGCCGTGGCATGAGCCAGCTGAAACTCGCCACCGCGACCGGCGTCTCCACCAAGCACCTCAGCTTCGTGGAGAACGGACGGGCCCGTCCCAGCCGGCAACTGCTCGTGCATCTCGCCGACGCACTGGAAATGCCCCTGCGTGAGCGCGATCGGCTGCTGCTCGCGGGCGGCTACGCGCCGCCACAGGGCGGGACCGGCTCCCGAGACCGGGCGATGCGCCCGCTGCGGCAGGCGCTCGACACGCTGCTCGCCGCGCACGACCCGCACCCGGCGATCGTGGTCGACGCCCGCTGGGATCTCGTGGTGGCCAACGCCGCCGCCGAGTTGTTGTGGGACGGCGTCGATCCCGGACTGCTGACGTCGCCGGTCAACATTCTGCGGCTGTCCACGCACCCCCAGGGCCTGCCACGGATCTCCACCGCCACGCCAGCGTGCAGCCGGTCGCTGATCACCCGGTTGCGCCGGAAGGCCGACGAGGACGCCGACGACACGCTCCTCGACCTCGTGCTCGAGGCCGAAGGACACCTCGCCGACGCGTCCGGCCAGCCGCCCCGGTGGACCGGCGACGGCGTCATGGCCAGCTTCGAGCTCAAAACCCGCCTCGGCATGGTCAGTCTGCACACCGTCATCGCCACACTCGGCGCCCCGCTGGACGTCGGCGCGTCCGATCTCGCCCTGGAAACCTTCCTCCCTGCCAACGAAGACAGCGCGGCCTTGCTCCGCGAGCTGGCGGTCACCCGCCCCGGCCCGCAGCATGACTCTGCTCCGACAAGACCGGAGTAGAGCCAATGCTGCCGTCTCAGACGCGGGCGATCCGGGCCGTCAGCCCCACCTGAGCCTTGTGGGGCTTGCCATTCGCGTGCGGCAGCGGAGCGATGCCCCGTAGCATCTGGTGGGTTGACGCCTTTTCATCGCTTGGAGAGATCTGGTACGGGCTATGACGATGTCGAGGCGGAACTTCGCAGGCATCCGAAGGTGCGGGAGTGCGTGGTCACCAGGATCCATACCGGACCGCGGAAGAACACGCTCGTCGCGTACGTTGTCACCACCGGCCGAACCGATCCAGCGGAGATCCGGGCGTCCCTGTCCGCGCCCCGGCTGCGACCCAACCGCATCCCACAGGCCGTGATACCGGTGGACTCCTTGCCCCGCACCAGTTCTGGTGAGGTGGACCGCAAAGGTCTTCCGCTCCCGGTGCTGCCGGGAAAGGCGGCTGGCGGCAAGCAGCCGCTGTCCGACGCCGGCGATGGGCCACTCGGGGTGGGCATGCTGGTCCTGGCGGTGATCATCGCAGCGGTGGCATTCCTGACGACCGACACCTTATGGCCGGGTTCCACTGATCTGTCGGTGGTGCCCCAGCCGTGGGCCGGGCTGTTCATCGGGCTCTACGCGGCCGAATGGCTGTCCTTCGGCGTGGGAATCACTTTCCTGTTCCTCGGCCGCAGGCGGTTGCTCCGGATGGGGCGGCCGCGATGGCTGGCCACGCTCGCCCACCTGTCGGTGGTCTGGCTGCTGGCCGCCTGGTGGCCGCAGGACAACTTCTACCGGCTCGCCGCCAAGAC
Organism: Kibdelosporangium banguiense; assembly: GCF_017876405.1. GTDB lineage: Bacteria > Actinomycetota > Actinomycetes > Mycobacteriales > Pseudonocardiaceae > Kibdelosporangium > Kibdelosporangium banguiense. The sequence goes on from NZ_JAGINW010000001.1 coordinate 921,915, forward strand.
CGACTGGGAGCGTCAGGCCGCTCTCGTCTACGGGTTCAACATCACGTTGATGATCGCCGCGGTCGTGCTCGTCGTCTTCGCGGTCCGCGAGCGGCGCGCAGACTGACCTCCAGATCGCCGAACATGTCGCCAAGGGCCGCGTTCGCACTGCGGACGATCGTCTTCGCCTCCTCAAGGGTCCGCCTGGTACGGGCCGCGATCGCCACGCCCAGATAAGGGACGGGATCGAATGCCGCTGTCGGGATGGTGACCAGCAGGGTCGCACCGAGCACCCGGCACCTCTCGGCAGTACGGGCGACGTGTTCACGCAGAGCCCCCGCCGGCAGCCGTGCACCCAGCGGCAACCGGTCGAACGTGCGGACGAAGTGACGTCCTCCGCGCAGGCGATCAAGAGCAGCCTGAAGATGGAACGCGACAGCCGGCCCGGTGAGCCGCAGGTTGATCTCAACAGGAGCGAGACGGCCTGACCGGTCAGTGACGAAATCAACGTCGTACCAACCCCGATAACCCTCCTGGGCCAAGACCCGGCCCACCGCGACCCCGAACCCGACAGCCGTGCCGGTGAGCGGCTCGGGCAGGACATCGAGGCCGACAGTGACTCCGCGGTAGCTGGTTTCGTCGACATCCATCAGCCCGACACCGACCGGATGAACCTCGCCATCGGAGCCGATGACGGCGTCGAAGGTGGGATTGCGGTACGAGCCTGATCCCTCGACGTATTCCTCCAGCAGCACGTCGCCGACCGATCGCCGTGTCAGGGCTCGGAGCCCTTCCGTCTCGGCGGACACGATCAGCGTGCCGGACCCGCCGACGCCGTATTCCCTCTTCAGTACTACCCGCGCCCCTCCGGCCAACTCCCGGGCGAGCGCGCGACGTGAGCCGCCCTGCCGTTGTGCAGGACGACGATTCCCGGGTGATCGGAAGCCAGCGCACGGAACAACGCGTGCGCATGCCTTTTGGACTCATACCGTCTGATGGCCTCCACCACACCGCCGGGTGACGGGGCGATCGGTTCGAACGCCGCCGTCCGACCCCACGGCAGCACGGGCAGTCCCCGGGATGTGAGGCGTTCCAACAGGTCCGGCCGAGCCAGGATCGCCCCGGACACACGGCCGTCACCGGCGATCCCGCTATGTACCTCCACGTCACCCCAGCCGAGTACGGCACTGATGTCCCGGACCCACCAGTCGTCGACCCGTTGGGGAACAACGAGCATCGCGGGCCGCGGACCGCAGAACACGGCCGCGAACAAGCCGACCCGCTGGGTGACCGCCCGGTACTTCGGCAAGTTCAATCCCGCCAGGCAGGACTCGTGGGTGTTCGGTAGCCAGAACACCGGCTACTACCTTCGCAAGTTCGCTTGGACCGTGATCGTCCGGCACCGGATGGTGGCGGAACGGCGTCTCCGGATGATCCGTCCCTGGCCGACTACTGGGCCACGCGGCGTCGCCGCGGCACGCCCCCGGTGGGCAAGACCATGCTGCGCTTGCTGAAGACACAGCAGGGCCGATGCTCGATATGCCGAGGGCTGTTGTTGCACGCCGACCATGAGCCACAAAGCCCACAGGAGTGGGAACAATGGCTTACCGCCACTCGCAAGGCGATCCGCAAACACGCGGTCACCGTGTGGGGTGCTGGCACGCCGGACGAACGTGTCGCAGACCGTCTCGTACACGCCCACTGCCAGCGCCAGTTCACCGGCGACGGCAAGGGCGCAGCACTTCTGTCTGTCTGTCTGTCTGTGAGCCTTTGGGGCTTGCTTGAGCCGGTTGCCTGGAAAGCGGGCACGGCCGGTTCTTAGGGGGCGAGGGCGCGGCAACGCGTCCCGCTACCCGCCGAGATCTTCTTCTCGGCGGTGCAACGCAAAGTCTTGTCTCCCAACGACTTCACCGACCTGACCGAGGTTACCCAGTGGCGGCCGTGGCTGCGTGTCATTGCCGGTGGCGAGTCGTTGATCTCCTCGGCCGGTGGGTCGCTGCTCACGCAGACCGCGCGGGTCACCGGCCTGGAACGGGCACTGGCCGCAGCGCTGAAGCCGTGGCGGTTGCCCAACTCGGTGCATCATCCCGCGAAGATCGTGACCGATCTGGCGGTCACGGTCGCGCTGGGCGGGGACTGCGCCGCGGATATCGCGGTGCTGCGTAGCCAGCCCGGCGTGTTCGGGGCGGTGGCGTCCGATCCGACCGTGTCGCGTGCGATCGACCGGCTGGCCACCGCAGGCCCGGACGGGCTTACCGCGATCCGCACCGCCCGGGCCACGGCGCGAGGGTGGGTCTGGCAGCGCACCGGACCACCGACCCAGCATGGATGGATCGTGCTGGACCCGGACGCCACCCTGATCACCGCCCACTCCGAGAAACAGGACGCAGCGAAAACCTGGAAGAAAACCTTCGGCCACCACCCGCTACTGGTGTTCTGCGATCACGGCGAGGGCGGCACCGGGGAACCCCTCGCGGGCCTGCTGCGCCGCGGGAACGCCGGCTCGAACACCGCCACGGACCACATCACCGTCCTGGATGACGCCCTCGCTCAACTGCCCGCCGGCCTGCGGAAACCTGACGAGGCGGGGCGGGTGAAGATCCTGGTGCGCAGCGACGCCGCCGGCGCCACCCACGCCTTCACCCACCACATCGCCGCTGGCGGGATGGAATTCTCCGTCGGCGCCAATCTGAGCCATTTCGATATCCACTATGTGCTGCGCACCATCCGGAAAAAGACCTGGACACCAGGCCTACAACGCCGAGCGCAACCCCCGCGACGGAGCCTGGGTGGCCGAGGCCACCGGCCTGGTCGACCTGTCGGCCTGGCCCGAGGGAACCCGGCTGATCCTGCGCAAAGAACGCCCACACCCCGGCGCCCAACTGCGGTTCACCGACATCGACGGCAACCGCGTCACCGGATTCCTCACCAACACCGCCCCCGGCGGCCCTTACCGGCAACTGGCCGATCTGGAACTGCGCCACCGCCGCCACGCCCGGGTCGAAGACCGCATCCGCAACGCGAAAGACACCGGCCTGCGCAACCTCCCCTTCCACGACACCGCCCACAACCAGGTCTGGCTGGACATCTGCGCCCTGGCCTCCGACCTGATCGCCTGGACCCAACGCCTCGCGTTGACCGGGCAGCACCGCATCGCCGAACCCAAACACCTGCGGCTACGCATCTTCAGCGTCGCCGCACGCCTGACCCGCACCGGCCGACGACTCACCCTCAAGATCCCCACCGACTGGCCGCCCTCGCGCAGACACAAACGCTGTCCCTGCCCCGACGACCAAGGCCCTGGAGCACCGGCGACACCCGCAACGCCGGAGAAACCCCCTGCCCACACAACAATCCACCACGAATCAAGATCAACAACAGTGGGCAGAGATCACATACTCACAGACGCGAAAGATCGAGGCTAGGTGCCGCTCAACTGTCCTGCTGATCAAACAACGCACCCATAGCCTCCCCGGAAGCGATCCGGCACATCACCCACAGGTCGATGCTGATGATCGCGGTGTCGGTTCGCACGGTCGACTCAGCTACGCGCCGGAACCGCGAGTACTTCACACTTCGACCTGCCCGGTACAGGTGTCGAGGCATTCGGATCTCAATCCGATCGCCCGTCTCGCTGTCACGCGGCCGCGCACGCCAGCCTCCGAGACACCCTCATAGCTCCTTGAGCTGCAATGAATTACCTTGCGGCGAGGTCGGCCAGGCTGACTGGCCAGCCGACCCGCTCTCATGTACCGCAACGTACAGAGTCGAGTTCACAGTTTCGCGTATGCATAAGTACTTGACTGTGAGAGGGCGCCCCACTACCGTTGGGTCAACGCACTTAAACCGTCGGCAACTCTGGATCGAGCGCCGTAAAAGTACAATGCCCCAGGCGGCGTGCATGAGCAGAGGCGAACCTGGGGCCTACTCAAACACCTTATCACGGCTTTGGGCTGCCGTGCTGCGCATTCATGGGGGATCGAGATGACTGCTACCAATGACCCGAACGCTTGGATCCCCAAGGCGCTCTCCGATGCGCGCTTTGGCAAATACCTGGAGGCGTGCGGTGATGACGTGACCGCCGCGTTCCGCTTGTATGTGTGGACTGTCCGCGTCTGCGGGGCGTTCTACCCGTTGTTGCACTTCGCCGAGGTCACCTTGCGTAATGCATCGCACAGCGAACTCGCTCTTCAGTTCGGTCGCGATGACTGGTGGGCAGTGGCTCCGCTCACCGGCAACAGCCAGAACTTGGTCAAGAAGGCCCAGGAAAAGGCCGTCATTCCGGGGTCACCCCCGAGCGCCAACCAGGTCGTGGCGAAGCTGACCCTCGGTTTCTGGGTCTCGCTGGTCAGCGAGACGTATGACCGCGCACTCTGGGTCCCGACCCTGCACCGCGCGTTCCCTCACTACAGGGGACGCCGGGATGGTCTTCACACCGAACTCGAGAACATACGGGATCTTCGCAACCGCGTGATGCATTACGCACCTCTCCGTGGGCGCGACCTGAGCGCTGATCATGCCGCCCTCTACCGGCTGTACAGCTACTTGTCCGCTGACCTGAGCCCGGCGATGCGCGAGATCGATCAGGTCCCGCACGTGCTCTGGCTCCGTTGATCGGTGATGATGCACCCGTGACCGAACGTGGCCAGGGTCTGCCCCTCTCCGGCATCGCGGAACTGGCGGGAGTCGGCGTGAGCGCGGCCAGCAATTGGCGCAAGCGCCACACCGACTTCCCCAGTCCTGTCCTGGTAGCCGGCCAGGAGCTGTTCTCAGCCACCGAGGTCGCGCGCTGGCTTGACCAAAGAAAGATCGCCCGTAACGGACTCCGGTCCGACGAGCCTCCCGGCACCACTTACGGAGACAGGTTCAGACGCAACGGTGGAGCGCCCGCCCCACCTGTGCGGTCGACGACACCTCAGGTGCACCCAGAGGGCCACCCGGACACGCCCGCTCAGCTGTGGCAGATCATGGATCTGCTCCGCGGCGACCTGGACCAGGCGTCGGCGGCCGATTTCGTGATGAGCCTTCTCTATCTCCGCTCCACTTCCCCGGCAGTGTGGCGGGAAGTCACCGCACAAAGGCACTGGGACGACGTGAGCCGGCTGCTGCGTTCCGCGCCGGTAGACGACCTGGGCACTCCCCTGTTGGTCCCAGACGGACGGGGACACCTCGACGGGCGGCAGTGGTTGCAGGTGATTGATCTGTTCGACCAGATCGATCTGGAAGCTGCCGGTCCAGCGACGCTCTTCGACGCGCTGCTCAACAGCTTCCACCGGGATTTCGGACGACGGGGTGGACACTTCACCCCTCGTTCGCTGGTGCACTTCATGATAGAAGTCCTCGACCCCCGTGAATCGAGCACGGTGTACGACCCGGCGTGCGGGTCCGGCGAACTGCTGGTGGCCGCCGCACAACGGGGAGCGGCGTCGGTGTCTGGTCAGGCGCTGAACGAGCGGTCGCAGCGCATGTCGATGTTCAACATCGCCTTGCACGGCGGCAAGGCAGACGTGCGAATCGGTGGTCCTGAGGTGAGGAACGGGGCGTTCACCGACAGCCAGTTCGACATCGTCCTCGCCAATCCACCTTTCAACCTACCGATACCGGACGAGGCCAGAGTGGACTCATGGCTCTTCGGCGTGCCGCCGAGAAGTGACGCCAACTTCGCGTGGCTCCAGCTCGCGGTGATGAGTCTGCAGCCCGGTGGGCGCGCGGGTGTGCTTATGCCGAACGGGGCATCGTTCACCGGTGGAGCGAACGCCCAGATCAGGCGAGCGATGGTCGACGCGGGCGTGATCGCCGGCATCATCGCCTTGCCCGCAGGCCTGTTCGCCAACACCGGGATCTCAGTGTCGCTCTGGCTGCTCCAACGACCTGAATCCGGCGAGCTGAAAAGGGCGGAGATCCTCTTCATCGACGCCACGCCCGGTCGCGGTGAGACCAACAGGGACGGACGCCGTGTCCTGCACCCCCAACTCCAGACCAGGATCGTCCAGACCTACCGTGACTGGCGCGACTTCGGTGGCTTGTGGAAGCACGACGACTCCGGAGGGTTCTGTCGATCAGTCGGCATCGCCGAGATCCAGCAGAAGGACTACAACCTCGAGCCCCAGCGGTACGTGGGCGCGGGAACCACTTCGCCCGCCGCCACAGCGTCAGCCACGTTCGCGTCCCTGCAACGAGAATTGGACGAGCTGACGAGCCGTGCGGACGCGATACGAAGCGACATCAGCATGCGCGTTGCCGCACTACACGACGCGACTTCTGAGAGGAAGCGGAACGCTGCCCTCGGCGACGTATGCGACGTCCAGGCAGGGCCGGGCACTATGGACCGCGAACGTGGCCGCTTCATTGAGACGTGGACACGGTTGGTGTTGCCGCGCAACATCAAACTCGGCTACCTCAGTCATGAGGACCTGGACACCGTGAACCCCGAGACCGCTGCCAGGTTCGCGAAGTACCTGCTCCAGGCAGGAGATGTCGTGTGCGCACGATCAGGGACGCTCGGCCGGCACGGACTGGTCCGGGAGGCAGAGACCGGGTGGCTCCTAGGGCCCAGCTGCATGCGCATGCGCCTACTGCCATCGGTCAATGACGTCGATCCCACGTACCTCGTGCACTACCTGAACTCCCCCGAGACCCAGGGGTGGGTCAAAGGCAACTCCCACGGCACCGCGATCCCGAACATCAGCGCGAGCACCATGCGCAAACTAGTGATTCCGCTGCCGCCGATCGCTGTGCAACGAGAGATCGCTGCCGCAATCGACGCTGTCGACATCCATATCGAGCAGCATCAACGAGCAGTCTCAGCGGCGCTGCGCCTACGAGATGTCGTCTTCCCGCTCACCGGCGCGGTCATAAGTGACTCCATGACCGACCCACGCCAAGCACCGTGATTCACAGGCGTCGCGAAGCTTGCCTTTGTCGATAAGGTTGTCGATCTCCAGCCCGCGTTGTACCCAGCAGTCAGTTTCGGCTGCTACGTAATCAGTTTCTTCGGCAAGTCGCGGCTGGGTCTGGAATCGTCTGCGCAGCACATCCGAGGCACTGACCTCGTTGGGCAGTGTGGCACGGGGCCGGCGTCGATGCTGGGAAGCCCAGCTCGAACGAACACACTGTCAAGTTCATCGCGCCCATGCCCTGGCCGATGCATGGCAGGCCAGGGTGTGGTTGAACTGCGTGGCTCCGGCTTGGTTCGGCGACCGATCCGTTCAAGATCGCGGTCGACCATGTGAGTCGCGGGTGGGGATGCCGCGTTCACAGCGTTTGGTCAGCACTGTGGTGTGGTCGACGTTGAGGTGTGCGCCGACCCGTGCCAGTGACCAGCCAAGCTTGTAGAGGTGGATCGCGTCGTCGACTTCGTCAGGGGAGAGGCCGCGTCGGCGCATCTGCACGCCGTGCCGGTGGAGGATGTTACTGACCGTTCGCCGGTCGATGCCGAACCGGGCACCCAGCTCGTAGGTTGTAGCGCTTGTTAGGTGGCCCTGGATCAGCGCTTGGGTCTGGTCGGTGTCGAGTTGCCGTGCCGGGCCTGGTTTCGGCCGGTCAACGGGCGGTAGAGCGGGTGTCGTGGGGTCGGACAGCTTCCGGAGCAGGGCTTCCAGGGCTTCTACCTGGGGTTTTGTGTTGCAGTAAGTTCCCCAAGGTCCACAGAGGGTTCAATTTTTGGCCCCTGACCTGCGGTTTTGTACGTCAAGTGATCCTCTCGCTTGCGGCATGAGCGGGAGGGTCCTTGCTGGTCGGGGCCTGTTCTTGGGTTGTAGTCCCGTAAGGATGTTTGGGCCCGACAGGCTGGTGTTTAGACGGGCGTTGTCGTCCACAGTTCGTGGTCGGTGATGTGGTCCTCAGCGACGCAGAGTCGCTGGAAGAGTGTGTGGTTGAGTAGTCAGCGGTGCAGGTCTGATAGTCCTGGACCCCGTTACGGGTCCAACTGGGGTTGTGGTCGCCGGTAACGCCTGCGGTCAACGTCGCCAGGGCGACGGTGATCCGCTGTTGGCTGATAGCGGTGTAGTAGCGCTCGACGGCTTTCTCGGCGACGGTGACGTTGATGTACGGAGCCGGGCAGATGCCTTGTTGCCGGTTACGGCAGAAGAAGTAGGTGTATTCGTCGCCGCGACGGGTGACTGTGTGCTGGATGATCATCCGTCCAGTGGTCCCTGTCTGGTGGCAGTGTCCACAGTGCAATATCCCTTTTAGATAGTGGTGGTGTACGCGTCGTCGTTCGGTTGTGGCGGTGCGTGCCTTGAGTACGACTTGGACGCGCTCGAAGAGCACCTGGTCGATGAGTGGCTCGTGGCGGCCGGGGAACTCCTCGCCGCTGTAGGCGACGTAGCCGAGGTAGTAGCGGTCGCGCAGCATCCGGGATAGCTTGCTGACCGATACTCGCTGCGGTGGATATCGCGTGGTCGGCCGAGTGCGTAGCCCTCGCTGGCAGAGCTTGTCCGACAGTTGCTCGATGGTGAGGTTCCCGGCGGCGAACAGTTCGAAGCCGAGCCGTACCAGGGGCGCGCGTTCGGGATCGACGATGACGGTACGGATCTCGCGCCCGTCGGTGCGGTCGATGTGGTTGAGGTAGCCGAGGCGGGCACGGCCGATGGTGCCGCCGTTGCGGGCTTTCTGGCCCATTTTGTAGGCGATGTCGGCGCCGGATTCGCGGGATTGGTACTCGTTGAACGTGGCGAGGATGCCGTGCATTAGTTGGCCGACCGGGGTGTCGTCGACCGACTCGGTGGCTGAGATGAGCGTGACGCCGTGCTGCCGCAGGTCGGCCATGACAATCGCGTCGTCGACCCGGTTACGGGCCAGCCTGGACAGCTTGTACACGATCACATGGTCGATGTCGCCGCTGTTGCGGATGCGGGCGAGCAGTCGCTGAAATGCGGCGCGCTTGGACATCTCCGTCGCCGACCGGCCAGGTTCGACGTACTCCTCCACGATCGCTAACCCGAGTTGATCGGCCTTGCGTCGACAGGCGTCGCGTTGTGCCGGGATTGAGATCCTTCCGGGTCGTAGTCCCGTCCGACCTGCCGTACCGACGACACCCGTAGATGGATCACCGCCCGCCTTGCCAGAGGCGATCCACCGCGGACTGGATCCTTTGCTAGGCGTCACGGACGTGGCAGCACCGCTCATGGCGGCGAGTCGAACAACGCACCATGCTCAGGGCGACTGGAGGCATCCATTCGACACCCAAATTCACTCTATCGGGTGACTTTGGTGCCAGGATCTCGAAGGTGTGCGGGCATATCGGCACGGATCCTCAGAAGTCGATCAAGGGTGGATCATCCAAAACTGGGGGAATGTCGGTGCCGGAACGTAACGTGCTTGCTTGTCGTGGTTACTAGATGAACATAAGGGTCGGCTCGTGGTCTGGAGCTAGGAGACAAGGTGGTGGCGTCGACTGGTGTGACTCCGGAGGAGATAAAGGGTGCGCTGCTGGGCAATGCGACGCTGAAGTTGCTGAACGCCTACAGCCGTGACTGGGTTCTTCCGCTGTTCGCCGAACATCTTGAGCATGTTGATGGCTCGGTCTCGGCGGAGTGGTTCCACGAGCGCGTCGCTGAGGCTCTTGATCAAATTCCGGATTGGCAGGGTGATCGTTCGCCGGCGGAGCACTGCCGGAAGTGGGTTGAGTCGCGTTGGCTGGAAACTGAGACGGAGTCGGGGCGTCTTCGTTACCGGTTGTCGCCGCATGCCTTGCGGGCGCTGCGGATCGTGCGGGAGATTGTTGAGGGCGAGAGCAGTGTTTCCGGGGCGCGGTTGGGCAGCATCGCCCATGCGGTCCGTCTGCTCGCGGACATGACGAGTCCGGACCGTGAGGTGCATGTGCGCCGGATCGATAAGCAAATCGAGGAACTGCAGCGCCTGCGCGAGGAGATCGCCACCGGTCGAGTGCGGCTGGCAACCATGGAAGAAATGCGTCAGCAACTGCGCGAGATCCTTGCCATGACCCGCTCGTTGCCGGCGGACTTCCAGCAACTGCACACGCTGATCGAGGACCGGCATCAGAGCGTCGCGCAGCATGCGATGAGGGACGGGCCGACGAAGGCGGAACTGGTTGAGGAGTATCTTCACGAGAACGACCTGCTCGCCAGGACGCCCGAGGGCACGGCTTACCTCGGATTTTCCCAGATGTTGATGTCGACGCGGCAGGCACATGAGATCCGTGACGATGTTGATCAGATTCTCGAGCAGGATTTCGCCAGGGACCACATGACGCCAACGCAGCGCGAGCAACTGGAAACAATGTTCGCCACGCTGCTCGCGGCTGAGCTGCGCGTGCAGAAAAGCTACGTGCGGTGGACGGCCTCGTTGCGTCGATTTCTCACTCGTTCGGCCCATGGTCGCCATCGTCGACTGCTGAGCCTGGCTGATCGCGCACTGCACACTGGTGCGGCTTGGGTGGCACGCGATCCCGGTGCTCGTACCCTGGACACCGATATCTTACGAATAGGACCGTATGCGATCACGGACATCTCGCAGACCCAACTGTGGCGAGACCTCGGTCCGCAGCAGGTAACGGTTGTTGTTGCTCCGCAGGCGGTTGCCCTCCCGGAGACGGACAGGGCGGCGCTGCGCTTGGCGGCGGGTACGAGCCGTCGTGCGGTGTCACGAACCATCAACACCTTGCTGAGGGACCGGCCGGTCGTCACCGGGGCAGAGGTCTACGAGGCGACGCCGGCGGAGTTCCAGCGGTTGGGCGCTCTCGTGACTCTGCTTGACCTCGCGATCACCCACGGTCAGGTGAATGTCAGCATCGGCGAGCATGCGACCATCACTGGCAACCGCGAGCAGGCATTGCGTGTCGTGTTTCCCCATCTGGTTTTCGATCGTCTCATCGATCTTGAGGAGGGCTCGTGAGCCCGGACTGGGGAGACGTCGACCAGGATGTCGATGCCTTTGGGGAACGCGACGGCGAAGCCCCCGGGCTGCCCCAAGACGCCAAGCGCGCGCTGGTAGTCCTGCTGAGGTCCCGGTTCGTGTCGCGGGCACAAAACCGGCCGACGTGGGATTCGCTCCTGGCATACGAGCAAGAGATCACTGAACGGCTCGCCGACCTGTTCCTGGAGTTGGTGATCGACCGGGACTTGGAGGTCGCGTTCAAACGGCAGGGTCTCGATGAGGACGCACCGAAGGTCCTGCGGCGAGAGAAGCCGTTGTCTCGGGACGCCTCGTTCCTTTTGGTGTTCCTTCGGCAGGAGTGCGCATATGCCGCCACCGACGGCCCTGCGGTGGTCAATCGTTCCCAGATAGAGGAGTTTCTCCGCGCGTATCGGGAGGAAGGCGACGGTGACCGAGCGAAGTTCGAGCGCCGAGTAAACGCGGCGATCGGCGCACTCAGTGATCTGAAGCTGCTGTCCGTCGATCAGGACGCCAGCTACCTGTTCACGGTGTCCCCAGTGTTGATCCCGTTGGTCGGAGTCGACGAGCTCACCCGGCTCGAGGCCGCCTATCTGCGCGGGATGGACACAGCCAGTTCGCCGGCACACGATGCCGACGACGGCCCTCTTGAGCCGGAGGAACAGGCATGACGAGTGACGGCGACCGAGGGCAGTTCCGCATCGAGAAGGTCCAGATCCTGAATTGGGGTGGGTATTCAGGATTGCAGGTGATGCACGTTGGCAGGGTCGGCACGGCGATCTTGGGTCCCTCCGGCCGCGGCAAGTCAACGCTGCTCGACGCGATGGCTTCGGTGATCATGCCGAACCCGCAGGAGTTCAATCAGGCAGCCAGGGATGACAAGCGCGGGAAGCGGGAGCGCACTGTCTACAGCTACGCCCGAGGGCACACCGACCACAGGCGAGACGAGAACAAGCGGTCCGGCATGACGACCTACCTGAGGCCGCCAGGAGTGCCGGGTTTCGTCAGCGGCACGGCGATCACATGGGCTGACGAGACTGGCGGGCGGGTAACGGCTTTCCGTCTTGCGTGGGTGGCGCCGGATACGGACGGAACCGAGGCGATCGGCGCCAGCACGATGTACGGCTTCGTGCTTGACGGCTTCGATCTGGCCTGCCTCGACGGGCTCACCGGGGTGCGGGTTGGCGCGTCACCGCTGTCGAAGACCTCGCTCGAACGTCTCATCGACACTGCTCGTGGTGACCTCGTCGATTCTTCGCAGGGGCGTATCCATGCCAAAATGCGCACCGCCATGTCCATGGGCCGCACCGACGAATCGCAGCGGCTGGCCATGCACCTGCTGCGCCGGGCTCAGGCGTCGAAAGGCATCTTCAACATCAACGCGCTCTTCAAGGAGTTCGTGCTGACCGAGCCGCTCGCCATGGCTCGGTGGGACACCGCACTGGAGGCCTACCGAGAGGCAGCCAAGCTCTACAACGAGTTCGAGTACGCCCGCAAACGCCTGAACACCCTCAACAACCTTCCGAGTTTGGCGGAGCGATACTGGGCCGCGGGCAGTGACTACGTCCTCAAGCAGCGCCTGCTCGCGGAGCCCACGCCAGGCCAACCGTCCCGGCTGTGTGTCTGGCACGCGGGAAGAATCTACGACTGGGCTTCGACCAAGATCGACGACAACAGGCTCGCGCACGCCGAACTCGACGAGAAACTCCAGGCGGCAGAACTCCTCGACAAAAGGGCGCAGGACGCGTTCGACGACATCCTGGACACCTTGAAGGCCGCTGGGGGTGATCGGACTCAGACGCTCACGATCCAGCTAGAGATGGCGAACACGAAGCTCAGCCAGATCGAGCAGCATCGCGCGAAGTTCACTACCCGTCTCAAGGAGTTTCGACTGAACCTGCCGACGTCCCAAGGGGATCTGACGCTATTGCGAGAGAGCATGGCGCAGATCGTCCATGAAATGCGCAGTCGACTGGGTAAACTCAATCAGGACGCGCACGAGACTCAGGCGGACTTGGCCAACCTCCGGCGGCGCATCAAATCCCTGACTACGGAGATCGAACAACTCAAGCGGCGACGCAGCAATATCCCACCAGACGCCGACGAACTCCGTGTCCGAATCGCCCGCGGGGCCGGAGTTCCCATCGAACGGCTCCCATACGTTGGCGAACTGATCCAGATCAAGCCGGAACATCGCGGCTGGGAGCGAGCGGTGCTCAGCGTGTTGCGAGGGCTGGCGACCCATCTCGCCGTTGATGAGAACGACCTGTCCGCGGTACGCGGCTACGTCAACAACAACGACATGGGCCAGGCCATAACTCTCGCGCGCGTTCCGGTCGTCCGAGCAACGGCATACCCCATCGACAACACCGTTCCGGCATTGCTTGACATCGCCGATTCGCCTTATCGCGACTGGCTTTTGAGCGAGCTCATCGAGCACTATTCCTACTGGTGCGTCGAAAGCGACACAGACCTTTCCAGGCCGCAACCTTCCGAAGCACGCGGAGCCGTCACTCGCGCCGGAATGCGCACCGGTGCTCGCGGACGGTTTGTCAAGAACGACCGCAAGAGTCCCTATGGCTGGATTGGCTGGGACAACCAGCAACTGCGCGCCGACCTGGCCGGCGATGTCGAATCTCTGCAGCGCGAGCATCCATCAGTCGAACAAAAGGCCGAGACAGCGAGCGCAGCTCGGGACGCCTGCCGGGACAGCATCAACCGGCTTGAGGCACTGCAGGTCGAAATTACCTGGTCGAGCATTGACCTGGCGCCCGTGCAAGAGCGGGTGGACGATCTCGAGGACCAGCTCACCCGCTCCGACACCCCGGAAGCTCGTCAGTTGCGCAAGCAACTCGACGACGCACGTGTCAAGGCTGCCAAGACTGCCGCAGCTGCCGAAAAGATCAAGGACAAACAGAAAGAACTCGACGGCGAGTGGGCAGGCCTGGTCGACACCCAGGACGACGCGACCAGGATCATCGACAGCCAGCCGCGGCTGACCGACGAAGAACGCGCCACCCTCGCCGGCCTTCCATTTGCCGCACCAACTGATGCCAGCCCATCAGCAGTCAGACACAGCCGCCGTACTGCGAAAAACGACCTCGGCCATCAGATAGAACAGCACGTGAAAGATCGCCAGGCGTATGAGACGTCGGTGCTGGCGACGATCAAGGCGTACCGGAACATCGACGAGCGCACCGCCCGCGAGATCGACGAGACGATCGACAGCCTTCCTGCGCTGCTGGCCATCCACGAGCAGTTGGTCACCGACGACCTGCCCAGGGCCAAACAGAAATGGCTCGAGAAAGTCGATCAGGACTTGAACAAGCAGCTGCATGCCCTGCTGGTGCAGATCGACGAGGACGGACGGCAGATCCGGCGCGGCCTGAACCCGATCAACTCCGTGCTCCATGACGTCCCATTCCGGGAAGGATCCTCGCTGAGCATCGAAACGGTCGACCGGCCAAGCGCTGACCTCACGGAGTTCAAGAACATCGTCGCCCGTTACACCAGCAACACCCTCCTGCAAAACGTCGTACGCGATGCCGACCAGATCGAGAAGGATTTCCTCCGGCTCCGCCGTGGCCTTGCCCACCTCGAAGACCGCTCCCGCACCGGTGAGGCCTGGCGCCGGCGGGTGTTCGACGCCCGTGAGCACGTTGAGTTCCGCGCCATCGAGACCCGGGTCGACGGCGCCGAGATTCTCCATGAAGGCGTTTCCGGAATGAGCGGCGGCGAGGGGCAAGAGTTGATCGCGTTCATCCTCGGGGCCGCACTACGCTACCGCTTCGGTGAGGGCAGCGACGCGCCGCCAATCTACGCCTCGATCGTCCTCGATGAGGGCTTCGTGAAAGCGGACAGCGACTACACCGGCCGCGCGCTTGCCGCGCTTCGCGCGCTCGGCTTCCAACTCATCGTTGGCGCCCCACGCGAAAAGGCGACCGCCTTCGAGGACCACGTCGACACCGTCGCCTACATCAACACCGACCCGAACAACCACAACGGGGTGCGGATTTTCCCCATGACCATTGAGGAAGCCCTCCAGGTCGAGGACAAAGTGGCCCGCTGATGCGAACCCCCGATGACATCCTCGATCAAATCAGAACCCGCTACGACAACAACTGGCGTGACTGGCTTGTCATACCGCCTGGCGCGCTGTCTTTTTCCCTCGCTCCGCCCACCGCCCACACGATCGCCCACGATGCGGCCGCTGTCGCGACATGGCTACGCACCTGGCGGGAATGGGCGCACGACCACGCCACTGTCCACATGCGCACGGCGACTCGTCGCACCCTGATTGGTACTCAACAGATCTATACGCACGTGGATCTACACAGCGTCGATTCTCTGGTTGCCCTGATCCCTGATCTCGCGAAACGTTGGTACACGGCGACACAGCGCTACTCCAGCATCTCCGTGCTCGTCGTACCCCAGGAACAGCTGAAGCCCTACCTCGCCCAGATCGCCGCTCTCGACGACTACGACTTCAGGCTGCTCATCCGCGTTACCCAATGGTTCACCAAGAACCCGAAGTCAGGACTGACCATACGCCAAGTGCCCGTCCCCGGTTTGCACACCAAATGGCTCGCGCGGAACCGATCCCTCGTCCTGGCACTGCTGGGCCTACCACAGCTGAGCGAACCCGACGATGACGACCTCGATGTCCGCGATCTCGACGCCCTTGGTCTGAGGCTCCTCCCCACCAGCATCGACATCATCCTGACCGACCCGGAAGACCAGCGATCCTTGGGCGGCCTTCGGCACATTCGAGCACCGCTGGCGGAGATCGCGGGCCTTTGGCTGCGCCCACGGCACGTCCTCATCGTCGAGAACAAACAGTCAGCCCTTCCGGTCCCCGACTGGCCGGGTGTCGTCGTCATTCACTCGCTCGGCAACTTCCTGGACGCGCTTGCCGCCATACCGTGGATCACATCCGCCCAGGCCTGGTACTGGGGCGATCTTGACCGAGCCGGCTTCACATTGCTCTCCCGAGCCAGAACCCGCCTTCCTGGCATCACCTCCGTCCTGATGGACCGCGACACCCTCAGCCAGCACATCGAACTTGCCGTCATAGACCCCACTGGGCGCATCGATCCACCCGACTCAACCCTCACCATCGCAGAGCGCGAAACTCTCGCCGCACTCACCGATGAAGGCGGTCAACTCCGCCTGGAACAGGAACGGATACCTTGGAACTATGTCAACCACATCTTCGACAAGGTCCTAAGAGGACTGAGCCGGTGACCGTGCCCATGAGCACCGTCACCGCCCGGATCGTGTGACGGTCAGCCTCGAGTCCGTGAAGATCATTGAAGCGCTTCCGGCCCTGGACGAGCTACGAGTGGCCTAACATCGCACTTTGTCTCCCGCGAAGGTCACCGTGCGCCTTGGGAAGCCGGGACGGCAGCACGTATCGATCTGCCAGTGGGAGGACCGCGTTGGTGAGTCTCGAGTCGCTCCGCGGCTACGTCCTGGAGGAGGTGCTGGCGCGGCTCCTGTACGCCAACGGCTATCGCCTGTTGGTTTCCGAACAGCAGGACCCCGAGGCGTTGAGGCGTGGCGCACACGGGCTGCTGGTGCGTGGCCGTGGCGCGGATCACCAAGCCGATGTGCTCGGTGAGCTCACGTTACCTGTGCCGTTCTCGCTACCGTTGCGGATCTTCGTTGAGGCAAAGTATCGCGAGGGCAAGGCAAATCTTCGGGACGTCCGCAACGCGCACGGCGTTGTACACGACGTCAACGAGCAGTACGCGACAGCGGCGGTCGGTGCCCGCCCGATACCGATGCGGCGCTACCACTACCGATACACCTTGTTCTCCGCCAGCGGATTCAGCAGACCAGCACAGCAGTATGCCCTCGCCCAGCAGATTTCCCTGGTGGATCTGTCGAGTCCTGCGTTCACCGCGTTCCTGGACGCTGCGAACCGCACTGCCCACCGGTTGCACGAACTGGCTCAAGAAGTCCGCGTGGCGCCGTTTCCCAGCGGGCAGGTCCGCACCGCGCTCAGGCTGGCGCTTGGTACCTGGACTGCAGACGAGCCGGAAGGCCTGGATTCCGCGATTGATCTCCGCACGCCTGTGCGTCGAGCGTCGGAGCTGAACGCGGCACAGCGCGAGCCACAACAACTGCCTGCCGAACCACTTGCCCGTATCGCGGCAAACCTCGTCGAACGAGCGAGCGGGACTCTGCTCTTGGGTTTCCCCGCCGCTCCGTTCGTGCTGGCCTTGAGTCCCGACGATCCTGCAGCTCTTTCCGCCTACGTCGCACGTCACGGACCCGATGTCAGGGTGAACATCGAGTTCGCCACGCGGCGCGAGGTCACCGGCGATTGGGTGATCGTGCCTGCTGACGGCTCTCGCGCCTTCCAGCTCCGTTTCGCCCTACCGGCACTACTGGAGGATTGGCTTCTTCGTGACGATGGCGCGGCGGCGCTGCGCGCCCGTGACGTCAAGGCCGACTTGTTGTCCTCGATTGCGGTGTTCCAGGACGGTCGCCTCGTCCGGCTGCTGTTTCAGCCGCAGCGTCGTGGCTGAACGATCAGGATGCCATAACTTGAGCCGAGATCGCAGCGCAAGCCGTCTACTGGCTATCGGGGCGGGCATAGAACGTGTTCCCGGCTACGTGCGTCGCCTCCCCCGCCGAGTGAGACGCCGCGGATGCGGCCAGTAGATGGGTGGAAGGCTGTGCGGAAAACTGTGTTCTACGTACTCCACGTAGTCTTGACAGACTTTGCAGGTGAGGTCATCCGGTCGTGGCTTGTTGACCATGGTCAGGTGACCGAGTGTCTGTTCAAGGCCGACGTCCATGAGCTCCTCGTAGAACGTATGCGCCAGGTGCGGAATCGCAAGGGTGGCGCAGCGCGGACCGTCGGCGCGCTTCGGTACATGCAGGTCAAGGTCGTGCAGTAGCTCCAGGGGTTCTTCTCGGAGCCGGATGACTCGGTGTCCCGGCTCGGCCATGATCATCTCGGACTTTCGCCAGTCTCTGTCTTCGTGACCGGTGTGCCAGTAGGCGCCGTCGTACTCGACCACGATGGTCAGGCCGGATTCCAGATGAAATCCCATGTCCGACTTTCGCCCGCTGACTTCGTACGGTTGCTCGCCTCGGCTGAACACCTGCCGCAGCAGCGTAAAGAGGTCGCGCTCAACGCTCGATGTTCCGGCCCCGCTTTCCGCGACGCAGAAGGTTGGTGAGCATTGTGCCTGATACCGACCGATTGACCGCCCCTTGAAGTACCCCATGATCCGACGCTATCGGTAGGGACCGACAGCATTGCTCGACGAACCTACAGTCGGAGACCAGGGATGCCTTTGGTCCGAGGTCTTTCAGATCTGCTGGCCCTGAGTTGACCTTCCTACCGTGCTGAGCATCGCTGCTTGGAGGGCTGCCGAATGGATCAACGGAGCTACCTCCACTTAGTTGGTCCGGTTCAAGATCGAGATGGCTCGTGCGTGCCGCGCATCGTGACGCCGTGTTCGCTGAGTCGGCGTTGTACCGTCCTATGGTTGGTGTTCATGCGCTCGGCGATCTGGGCTGTGGACCAGCCGTCCTCGTAGAGTTGAGTGGCCTCGTCTACTTGGTCGGGCCGCAGGCCGGTTCGACGCATCGGTGTGTTGTGCCGTCGTAGTGTCCGGCTGACCGTCTTCCTGTCGATTTCGAACTGGTCGCTCAGTTCGTACACCGTCGCTCCGGCTTGGTAGGCAGCGATCAGCTTCGAGACCTGGTCAGGTTGGAGATGTCGTATACGGCCCGGTTTACTTCGTTTGACGGGTGGAGGAGTGGGCGTGGTGGGGTCGGGCAGCTTGTGGAGTAGCTTCTCCAGGGCTTCTACCTGGGGTTTTGTGTTGTAGTAAGTTCCCCCAAGGTCCGCCTGTGAGGACTTACTAAAACAGGGCCAAATCAACGCCCACAGTAGAATCCGACTCGCTCCGTTCCGCGACCACCGCCATCGCTGCGACCGGTCAAACAGCGGCCTAACGTCATCGACGCGACGAGTACACCGCCCATTGAACCCCGACACCACCGATCGGAGCCGCCCGTGGGCACTGGCCCACACAAAGATCTACACGAACGAAGTCGACATCCTGGAGCAGACAGGTGACCCTATTTCGTGACGTTGATCATCGTGCTCCAGATCTGCTCCAGATCTGTCGCCGACCATCCATTTAGGACCGAGAACCAAGATCAGCCTCCGAACCTGTTTACCCAGGTCAGAGGCTGATTTCTGAAAATTCAACAACTGTGGAGCTGAGGGGATTCGAACCCCTGACCCCCACACTGCCAGTGTGGTGCGCTACCAACTGCGCTACAGCCCCGCCGCGCTCTTTCGAGTGCTGGGATACCGTACATCACCCCGTGTGACCCGGGAAAACGGGGGGTCGCTTTGTGGGCTGCGGGGTGCTAGACCTCGGGGGTGATCAGCGATGATGGCGTGGTGGCACTGGTGGAGCCGGATGCCGAGGGGGTTGCTCCCCAGCTGCGGGTCCGGGTGCAGGAGCGGCGGCTGAGGCAGCTTGTGGACCGGGTGCTGGCGACGGGCAATCTGCAGGCGGAGCGATTGCGGGCGGCCGGCGTCACAAGCGGGATGGACGTCACACTGGGTGACCTTTCCCGGCTGCCGACGATCAACAAGGCCGATATCTGGGACAACTATCCGTTCGGCCTACAGGCGTCGCGGGACATTGTCTGCGTGCATGGCAGTTCGGGGACGGGTGGGCGGCCGACTCTTATTCCGTACACCGCTTCGGATGTCGAGGTTTGGGCGCGGGTGATGGCGAGGGCGTTGGGTGGGGCGGGCGCCACGAAGGCGAGCACTGTCCACAATGGTTATGGGTATGGGCTTTTCACTGGGGGGCTTGGGGTCCATCACGGCGGGATGTGGCTGGGCGTCACCGTCATCCCGGTCTCCGGTGGCATGACCGAGCGGCAGATCCGGCTCATTCAGGATCTCAAACCCGACATTCTGACCTGCACGCCCAGTTACGCGATCCATCTCGGTGAGGCCCTGAAGGGGCAGGAGACCTCGTTGAAGGCCGGTGTTTTCGGGGCTGAGCCGTGGACTGAGCAGATGCGCGCCCAGATCGAGGGGCTGCTCGGCATCCGGGCTCTGGACATCTACGGCCTGTCGGAGATCATCGGGCCCGGTGTCGCGTGTGAATCCCTTGACTCCGAAGGGATGTTGAACGTCGCCGAGGATCATTTCCTCGTCGAGGCGATCGGGCCGGACGGCGATCCGGTGCCGGACGGGACCCCAGGCGAGCTTGTGTTCACGACTCTCACCAAGACCGGGATGCCGTTGATTCGGTACCGCACAGGCGATGTGGCCTCGCTCGCCGGGCCGGTGCCTGGGAAACCGCGGACTCTGCGCAGGATGAGCAAACTCAAGGGCCGTACGGACGACATGCTGGTCATCCGCGGCGTGAACGTCTTCCCCACCGAGATCGAGGCTGTTCTCCTGCAGGACGAACGGGTCAGCCCGCATTACCTGGTGGTCGAGGACCGCCGGGACCCCCGGCGCAGTGAGTTGCGGATCGCGGTCGAGCCTTTCAGTGAGGCCGATCCGGGCCTGCAGGACGACCTGGTGCATGCGTTGCGGGAACGGCTGGGCATCACGTGCATGGTCAAGGTCCTGCGGCCTGGCAGCGTGCCCCGCACCGAGGTGGGCAAGGCACGCCGCCTGGCCAGGTGGACCGAAGGCGAGCCGCCGCTAGCCGGTCTGTGACGCGCCGACCAGGTTGTTGAGCCAGTTCGGGTCGCTGGTGTCGATGACCTTCTGGCCCACGGCGAGGGTCGGCGTGCCGAAGCCGCGCTGGCCGTTGTAGTCCTGCTGCAGGTAGTCCGTCTTGGCGACCTGCTGGTAGGCCTCGTCGACAGCCTGGTTGTACGTGCCATTCGCCACACAGGAGGAGAAGGTGGGCGACGTGATGCCGACGTCCTCCCCCAGCTTGGTCAGCTGGCTCTTGTCGTACCCGCGCGCGCCTTCTTCCGGCTGGGAGCCGAAGAGGCTGGCGTGGAACGCCGGGAACTTGCCCGCGTCGGCCGCGCACAGTCCGGCGTTGGCCGAGTCCAGCGAGTAGCCGGGCGGGTCCGAGCGGTTGTTGAGCATGTTCAGCATGTGGTAGCGGACTTTGACGGTGCCGTCCTGGATCTTCTGCTCGATCGGCGCCGCGTAGGTCTGCTCGAACTGGCGGCACGCCGGGCACAGGAAGTCCTCGTAGACGTCCAGGGTCACCTTCGCGGTGTCCTTGCCCACCACGACCGTCGCGCCGTCCCGGACCGCCGGGTAGTCCGCGGCGACGGTCTTCGCCGCGATCTGCGTGCCTTCGGTCTGGTTCTTCTGGCTTTTGGTGATCAGCACGCCTGTCAGCACCGCGGCCGCGATCACCACGACCACCGCGACGGTGATCAGGGCCTTGTTGCGGTCGCTCTTCGACTTGCGCGCCGCCGCCACCGCGCGCTGGGCGGCTTGCTCCTGCCGCCGCTTGCGCGCGTTGCGCTCGGCTCCTCCCACGTCCTTCAGTCCTCTCCGACTACAGCCGGGCGCCTGGTCAGCCAGCCGTCCATCGACAGCCAGCTGTGCGGCCGCACCAGCAACCATCCAGCGAGCACGAGAAAACCGATGTCCCGCGCTATCTCCTGTGGATACGCCGTCTGCCCGGCCGCGACCTGGCCGCCACCGCCGAAGCAGCCGCAGTCGATGGTCAGCCCACGGGCCCAGGCCTGCGAGATCGCCACGATGAACGCCAGCAGGACGATCGCCGACAGCGCCGCGGTCAGCCGCGTACCCAGACCGAGCAGCAACAGCAGGCCCAGCGCGAGCTCGACGAACGGCACGGCGGCAGCGACGACGCTCACAACGCCGCCCGGCAGTACGTCGTATGCGTGCACTGCGATGTAGGCCTGGTTCAGGTCGGCGGCCTTGATCCCGCCTGACACGAACCACACAGCCGCGAGCCCTAGCCGCGCTACCGTGCCTACGCCGTCCAGCACCCGAGGAGACGGTCGAACCACGTTGCTGAAGATACCCGGGCAAACTGAGTGCAGCCTGAGCAACGCGACCGCCCCGGCCCAGTTCCCGCCGTGACCGAATCGACGTGACACGATCGAATGAAACTGCCTGACCTGCCCATTGTCGCCGTACTGCCGGACCTGACCGGCAAGCTGCGGGAACACGGCACGGCCATCCTGGTGGCCCCGCCCGGAACGGGCAAGACCACTGTGGTCCCACTGGCCCTCGACGGCCGGATCGTCGTGGCGGAACCCCGTCGTCTGGCGGCTCGTGCCGCTGCCGCGCGTATGGCCTCGTTGCTGGGCGAGCCCGTCGGCCGCACGGTGGGCTACGCGGTCCGTGGCGACCGCAAAACCTCGAAGGACACCCGGATCGAGGTGGTCACGTCCGGCCTGCTCGTGCGGCGGATCCAGCACGATCCGGAACTGTCCGGCGTGGACACCGTGCTGCTGGACGAGTGTCACGAGCGCCATCTGGACGCCGATCTGCTGCTCGCCCTGCTCACCGACGCGAGGGCGCTACGCCCGGATCTGAAGCTGCTGGCGACATCCGCCACAGTCGCGACCGAGCGCCTGGCCGAACTGCTGGACAACGCACCGGTCATCCGGGCCGAGGCCAGGACGTTCCCGACCGACGTCGCCTACGTCCCACCTGCGCGCGGTGAACGAATCGAAGCATGCGTGGCAAGAGCGACCCGCCGGGCACTGTCCGAAACGGACGGTGACGTACTCGTGTTCCTGCCTGGCGCGGCAGAGATCAACCGGGTCACCGCGATGCTCGACGGCGTGAACGTCGTCACACTCCATGGCCGGCTTTCCACTCAGGTGCAAGACAAAGCACTCCAGCCGGGCTCGGCGCAACGAGTCGTGCTCGCGACCGCTGTAGCCGAGTCGAGCCTCACAGTTCCCGGAGTGCGGGCGGTCGTCGATTCCGGCCTGTCACGCGTGCCGCGGGTCGACCATCGCCGTGGTCTGCCTGGTCTGGCGACGGTCCGGGTGTCGGTCGCGGTCGCCGAGCAGCGGGCCGGCCGGGCGAGCCGGGAGGCGCCTGGGCATGTCTATCGCTGCTGGGCAGAGCACGAACACGCGACCCTGCCGCGTTATCCGGAACCCGAGATCCGCGTCGCCGACCTGACCCGGCTGGCGTTGGAGCTGGCCTGCTGGGGAACGCCGGACGGCTCCGCGCTGAGCTGGTGGGACTCACCGCCGGAAGGCGCTTTGCAGGCTGGCCAGACCGTCCTGCATGCCCTCAGCGCGTTGAACGACGACTCGATCCCGACCGACCGCGGCCGCAAGCTCGCCGACATCGGCCTGCATCCCCGGCTGGCCAGGGCTCTGCTCGACGGTGGCAAGCAGGCCGCGGACGTCGTCGCCTTGCTGGACGACGACGCGCTCGCTGAGAGCGTCGACCTGGATACCGCACTGCGTAAGGCAAGAGGCAACCCTCGCTGGCAGCGCGAGGCAAAACGCCTGGCAGCACTGGTCCCGCACGCGACGGGCCAGTCCGATCCCGCTCGAGTGGTCGCCCTCGCCCACCCGGAACGGCTGGCCAGGCGCCGGTCGTCGGGCTCGCAGGTCTACCTGATGGCCAACGGGACCGCCGTGGAACTCCCGCCCGCAAGCGGGCTGGGCGATCACGAGTGGCTGGCCATCGCGATCGCGGACCGCAGGCCCGGCGAGAAGCACGGCCGGATCAGGCTGGCCGCCGCCGCGGAGGAGAACCTTGCCACCGAGATCACTCCACCATCCACAGTGGACGAAGTGATCTGGACCGGTGACATCACCGCCCGCCGGGTACGCAAGCTCGGGGCGATCGTCCTGTCCGAGAAGCCGTTGGCCGACCCGGATCCCGAGGACGTCCAGGCCGCACTGCGCGCCGGAATCCGCGCCGAGGGCCTGGAGCTGCTCGACTGGGACCCGAAGCTGGCCGCCCGGCTGGCTTTGCTGCACCGCGCCTTGGGCGATCCATGGCCCGCGGTCGACCGGGACGCTATTACGTCTACTTTGGACCTGACACCCGCCCGCAACCGCAGGGAGCTCAAGAAGATCAACCCGTTGCGAGCGATGCTGCCGTGGCCGGCCGCGACCCGGCTGGACGAACTCGCGCCGGAACGGGTCGAAGTACCCTCCGGTTCCCGGATCGCCGTGGACTACTCCGGCGATCGGCCTGTGCTCGCCGTACGGCTCCAGGAGATCTTCGGCTGGCGGCAGGCGCCGGTCATCGCCGACGGCCAGGTCACCCTGCTGTTGCACCTGCTGTCACCGGCCGGTCGCCCCACCGCGGTCACCGACGACCTGGAATCGTTCTGGGCGAACGGGTATCCGCAGGTCCGCGCCGAGCTACGCGGCCGCTACCCGAAACACGACTGGCCCGCCGATCCGGCAAGCGCTACTCCACGACCCCGACGAAGAAACCCGCGATGAGCCCGACCGCGAAATAGATCAGCAATCCGACCACGGCCAGCACCACGACCAGGGTCGCCGGCCAGTACCGGCCACGGGTCGCCGCGTGCCAGAAGGCCCGCAACCTCGGCAGCTCCGCCTTGCGAACACCGGAAACCCGGTCGTCGGCGGCCATCAGGTCGTCGACCAGCTCGCCTTTCGCCTGCTCTTGCTCCACGCACCCAATTTACTCACAAGTGCGGTAGCGGATCCGGCGGCATGGCGTCGGCCGACCATTCGGCGTCCGCCGCGTGGATCTCGGCCACGTACTCCTCGTCCACCTCGTAGACGCGACCGCCGAGCTGGAATTCCGGTATCACCGACAAGTCGACCGGGCCAAGCTTGGTACGCCGCGGATATCGGCGCCATACCGCGTTCGGCCTCGTGCGGCCATCCAGCCCGGTGTCCAGCACGGTGATCGATGTGTCGGTGACGGCGAAGAGAAAGTGCGACGAGCTGTACGGCCCGCCGACCATCGACGCCGGAAACAGGTAACTGATCCGTTCCCCTGGTTGCAACAGTGCGCGGACGCGCGCACGGTCGCTAGACGACGGTGACACAGCGCACCACCTCCCAGCATCAACTGTGGCAGACACCGTGTCCGGATTCACGTGGCAAAAGGAGGAAAATCCCTGGTCACGTACGGTGTCGAGAGGTAGCGGCTTGCTGGTATACCGATTTCGGGCAGGTTACGGAAAGTCAGAATCCGCCCGACCGGCCCAAGCGGACCGGGCCACATGTTGCGCAAAGTAGCAAATGTCACGAATCGTCCTTGCGAGGCCGCCCTTGCCTGCGTTGCCTGGCCGCCTCGCCGGGCATCCGGCCTGCTTCGATCAGGGCCCGGCGGAGCAGGAATTCGATCTGCGCGTTGGTACTGCGCAGCTCGTCGCCCGCCCACCGGGCCAATGCGTCGTGTACCGCGGGGTCCAGTCGCAACAGGACGCTTTTGCGTTCCGGCACATGAACCTCATTGGTAGAGCGAGCCGGTGTTCACGACTGGCTGCGTGTCGCGATCACCGCACAGGACAACGAGAAGGTTACTGACCATGGCAGCCTTGCGTTCCTCGTCCAGATCGACGACGTCCCGCTCGGCCAGGCGTTCGAGCGCCAGCTCGACCATGCCCACGGCACCCTCCACGACCAGTTGCCGCGCCGCGACCACTGCACCCGCCTGTTGCCTGCGCAGCATCGCCTGCGCGATCTCAGGCGCGTACGCCAGGTGGGTCAACCGGGATTCGATCACCCGCACACCGGCCGACTCGACCCGTGCCGCGATCTCCGCCGAGAGCTTCTCGGTGATCTCGTCGGCGTTGTCCCGCAACGAAAGCGCATCCGTTCCATGCGAGTCGTACGGGTAGCTGTTGGCGATGTGCCGGATCGCGGTCTCGGTCTGGATGCCGACGAACTGCACGAAGTTGTCGACCTCGAACATCGCCCGCGCGGTGTCCTGGACCTGCCAGACGACCACGGCCGCGATCTCGATCGGGTTGCCGTCCAGTTCGTTGACCTTCATCACCGAGGTCTCGTGGTTGCGGATCCTGGTGGAGACCTTGGCCCTGGTGGTGAACGGGTTGACCCAGCGCAGGCCGGAGGTCCGCACAGTTCCCACGTAACGGCCGAAGAACTGCAGGACCCGGGCCTCACCAGGCGCGATGACGGTGATGCCCACCGAGATCACGGTAAAGCCCGCGATCAGCAGGGCGGCCACGATGATCATCGCCACACCGGCGGCCCGGCTGCCCTCCACGGCCTGCATCACGCCCCAGACCAGCAGGCCCGCGCTGAGCAACTCCCCCGCCACCGCGCCGATCGCGATCGGCAGTCCGGCTCGTTCCACTGCGCCCTGTTCTCGCACCCGGGGCACGGGCATGTCCACGCTCGCGTCAGTTGTCATATCGCGAATCTAGCAAACTGATATCAGTTTTTCCACTCACCAGGTGTCGATGTTCGGCCGGCTACCCCGCTCGACGGTCACCGGCAGTGCGGTGGTGATCCACCGGCGCGTGTCCGCCGGGTCGATGACGTCGTCCACCTCGAACATCGACGCGGCGTTCAACGCCTTGCCCTTCTCGTAGGCGAGTTGCACCATCCGGTCGAAAGTTTCCTTGCGCCGCACCGGATCCGCGATCGCCTCGAGCTCACGCCGGAAGCCGAGCCGGACCGCACCCTCCAGACCCATCGCCCCGAACTCGGCGGTAGGCCAGCAAACGGTGGCGTACGGGACTTTCGCGCCGCCGCCGAACATCGCCATCGCGCCGAGCCCGTACGCCTTGCGCAGCACGATCGCGCAGATCGGCACCGTGAGGTTCGCGCCGGTCACGAACAACCGGCTGAAGTGCCGCACGGTCGCGGTCTGCTCGGACTCCGGGCCGACCATGAAACCTGGCGTGTCGCACAGGGAGACGACCGGCAGGCCATGGCCATCGCACAACTGGAGGAACCGCGCCGCCTTGTCCGCGGCATCCCGGTCGATCGCGCCGCCGAGGTGCGCCGGGTTGTTGGCGATCAGGCCCATCGGGCGGCCCTCGATCCGGACCAGCGCGGTGATGATCCCTTCGCCGAACCGCGGCCGGAGCTCCAGCACCGAGCCTGTGTCGGCGAGCAGGCCGATCACGGCCCGGACGTCGTAGGCCCGGACTCTGTTCTCCGGCACAGCGTTGCGCAGCTTGTCCTGATCCACGGCAGACCAGTCCGCAGGCCCCTGGAAGTAGGAGAGGTACTGCTTGGCGACGCGCACGGCTTCGGCCTCGTCGGCCACAGCGATGTCGACCACACCGTTGGGGACCTGCACCGAAAGCGGCCCCACGTCTTCCGGCGCGACCACACCGAGCCCGCCGCCCTCGATCATCGCCGGGCCACCCATGCCGATCGTGGCGTCCGCGGTCGCGATGATCACGTCGCAACACCCGAGCAGAGCCGCATTGCCGGCGAAACAGCGGCCGGAGACCACTCCGACCAACGGAACGAGCCCAGAAAGCCTGGCGAACAACGAAAACGCGGGTACGTCAAGCGCGGCGACGGTCGGGATGTCGGTATCGCCAGGCCGCCCGCCACCGCCTTCGGCGAACAGCACCACCGGCAACCTCCGGTGTGCGGCCAGCTCGAACATCCGGTCTTTCTTGGCGTGGTTGTAGGCGCCTTGCGTCCCGGCGAGCACTGTCGCGTCGTAGGCCACGACAACACTGGGCGAGCCGTTGATGTCCGCGACCCCGGCGACCATTCCGTCTGCCGGAGTCTTGGCGACAAGTTCCTCGAAAGATCGCCGTTGCCGTTGTGCCGCAACGACCAAGCCGCCGTACTCGACAAAAGTCCCTGGATCACAGAGGTCTTCGACATTCTCCCGCGCGGTGCGACGCCCCTGGCTGTGCCGGCGTTCCACCGCCTCAGGCCGGTTGGCGTCCAGCCCGGCGGCCCGACGATCGAGTACCTCAGCCAAATCCGCCCGAATCCCGGAACTGACGCTCTCGACGGGAGCCGATTCGGGCGCGACCGCCATGCCCGGCTGGATCGACACGAGCGGCTGATCCCGTTTCACGGTCTCGCCCGCCGACACCATGACGCTGGTGACCCGTCCCGCGACCGAGGCCGCGACGACGTGCTCCATCTTCATCGACTCGAGAACGACCAGCTGCTGACCGGCGTTGACGTGGTCACCCGGCTTGACCGAGACGACGGCAACGGTGCCCTGCATCGGCGCGACGACGGTATCCATGGTGGAGATCAAACATCACATCTCCCAGCGGATGCCGATCGTTCCGGTCGCGTTGAACTCGACCAGGTGAACCGAGCCGGTTGGACTGGGCGTCAGGTCGTAGGACTTCGACTCGATCCGGGCACAGCGCATGGGCAACGCCCGCGGGTCGAACCGGGCCTCCAGCACGTAATCCCGCGTTGTGCGATGCAGTTTGCGGAAGAACCGGCCCGGCTCAGCGGTGTTGACGACCTGGTACTCCAGGATGATCGTCTCGCCACGCGACAGCGCGGCGTCGAACACCAGCTCACCCACCATCAACCCGGTGTTCCGGTCCACATTCAGTTTGCGCAGCCGGCAATGCTGGCCCGCGACCACTTCGGGCAGCCGCCGGGCACGGCCCGCGTCCCACACCAGGATCCACCGGTCGGCGCCGTCATGGCTGGCCCGCAGCACCAGGCGATTGGCAACCTCGGCCAGCCGGCCGTCCCGGCCGACCTGGATGCGGTCGTGGTGGCTCAGCCGCGTCAGCCTGCCGTCGGACGACGTGTCGATGCCTTTGAGCAAGTGCTCGATGGGTTTGCCCCACGCCTTGATGATCGCGTCCGGGCCTTTGGGATGCGCCGCCCGGCCCCGCGGCCGAGGCGGGCCCAGCAACGAACGCAACGCCGCAGGCGGCAAGTCCAGCACCGCTTCCAGTTCGGCGAGCGCACGCAGCGATTCGGCGCGTTCCGGACGACGGCGTCCGGACTGCCAGTTGCTCAGGGTCGGCACACTGATCGACACGTCCCGCAGCCGCAGCCGGTAGCGGATCCGGTCGAGCGCGAGCCCGCTCGCGGCGATCGCCTCCCGCAGCGCGACGTGGAAAGGGCCCGCGGCAGGCCAATCCGGTGTCACCACATACCGAACGTAAGCAGCCGTATATTCTCTGTCAACGTTGTCCAGCGGGTGAAACCCTTACGGCTGCAGCAGATGCACCCGCATGGCCTCTTCGGCTCAGAGCTTCGCGTGCTCCAGCCAGTGCACGATCAGGTCCCGGTTCCCGGTCACCGTGACATCGCCAAGCGTCAGCCGTCCGTAGGAAACAAGGACGATGTCCTGCGCTGTACCGCTCATCGTGACATCGGCATCGGCGCTCGCGCGGCTGCACGCGATGCCTTGCGGCGTACGGGTGATCAGCCAGCCCGATCGTCCCTCCGGAATGATCCGCAACGTCTGGCCGTCGCCCCGAAGCTCTGCCAGGGCGGGCTTCATCTGCTCGGCACCCGGGAGAGCCAGCAGCTCAAGGCCTTCCTCGATCGCATCCACAGCAAGATCTTCGGCAAGTTCATACCCCTTGCCTGCCGTGATCGCGACGTCGACGTAGTGCACAGCCGTGTCGTTCACCATTCGACGAAGCCAGAACGACGTAGGCTGTGGGCCGACGAACGTCCACACCGGCCCGTCGCCCGCTTTCGCCAAGGCATCAGCCATTTCCTCGACGCCATCGCTGAGCCACCGCCGCCAGTCGGGCCCCGGCCGCGCCTCCCGCGGGTCCGGAAACCCAGCCGGCGCACCGGTCCGGATGATCTCCGCGGCCCAGCGATGCGCCTGCCCGATGTGCCCGACGAGCACCCGCACCGACCACTCTGGACAGCTCGGCACCTGCACATCCGGGTCCAGGCCGGCCACGGCGTCGGCGAACGCCTTGGTCTGTTCACGCAGTCGGTCGACGTGCATGTTCTTACCGTAGTCAGCCGATCCGTTCCCGCGCGCTGTTACGCGTGACCGGCACCTCTTGGGTGAACTTGGCCAGCCCCATGGTGGGCGTGCCGACATAGACCGACTCCGCCTTGTCCACCAGGTACGTCTCGTGCCAGACACCCGCGGCCCCACTGGCCTTGCCAGCACTCCGGTTGAACTTCGCCCAGGCTGGGCGATGCACCGCGTCCTTGTCACTGGCGTAGGCATAGAGCTTGTCCAGCGAGCTCCAGTACTGGATCAATGTGGGTCCGCGACGTTCGAACGTCAGCCGGTAGCCAAGCAAGCCCCAGCGCGGCTCCTTGGTCAGCTCGACCAGCATCGGCCGCATCGCCAGAAAGGCAGGCAACCACAGATCCGGCCGCCACCACTTGTTGATCGTCATCCCGATCAGGAACACCACCAGCTCGCCATCCCGCCGGTGCGTCGTCCTCGTAATTTTGGATAGTGCCACTCTCCGATAGTAACACTATCTACTTTCTGGGCAAGTGAGTGATCCCACTCGCGGGTACGCTCTGTGGGCGCGCGTACACCCGTTGCCATGGAAGCGAAAACGAAGCTTTTTGGAACTGGCGGCTCTTAGGTTCCGCGGTAGCCGGCGAAAGCCGGAGGTCAGGGAAACGGAAGAGGACCATGAGCAACAAGCTTTCGATCTCGGCGCGCAAGGCCGTCGCGGTCGCTGCCATCGCCGCGGGCGCGGTGGTGGTGCTGCCCGCCGCGCAGGCGAGCGCTGGGGAGACTGGCGGCAACTGCGACTCGGGCAGGTACACCGCGAACTTCTGGTTGAACTACCACACGAGCGGCAGCTACGACTACCCGGACTACTTCCGCTGGGAGCTGCGCGTGCGCAACGGCGGACAGCTGGGTAACCGCAGCAACGTCAACGCGAAGGTCAAGTCGGTCAACTCCGGCGGGACCGGCGACCCCGTGCATTACGAGTGGCCGTCGGCCGACAACATCGGGCCGGGCTTCGAAACCCACTTCATCCCCAACAGTGTCAAGGTCGCCCGCAACAAGAGCATGTACGCCTCGTACCAGTTCATCTTCGACAAGCCAGGCGGCAGCGACCCGTCCTGCACCGGACGCACGGACAGTGTGTGACCGCCATGCAGAACCTCAAGAGGGCCGCGGTGATCGCGGCGATCATCGGCGCCGGTGTCACGCTGCCCGTCGTGCAGGCGAACGCCTCCACCACAGGTAGCCGGAGCTGCTCCGCGAGCGGCTACGTCGCCAACTTCTGGCTCGAGTACCACGCGAGCGGCAGCTACGACTATCCGGACAAGTTCCACTGGGAGCTGCTCGCCGGTGGCTCCCGGCTGGGCAACCGCAGCAACGTCAACGCGAAGATCAGGTCGGTCAACTCCGGCGGGACCGGCGACCCGGTCCACTACGAGTGGCCGTCGCAGGACAACATCGGGCCGGGCCGGGACAGCCACACGATTCCCAACAGTGTCAAGGTCGCGCGAAGCAAGAGCATGTACGCCTCGTACCAGTTCATCTTCGACCGGCCCAACGACAGCGACCCACGCTGCACGGGCCGTACCCCGAGTGTCTGAACGATGAGGAAAACGCTGGCCGCGATCGCGGCCGGTGGGCTGGTGCTGGTCGCCGCGTGTTCGGCGGCCGGCACCGGTCAGCCCACCAAGGACACCACTCTGTTCACGTTGATCCAGGCGAGCTCGAGCGGAGCCATCGTCCTGGACAACGCCGGGGCATCGCTTCTCGGCTTCGACCGGTCCGGCACACGAACCTGGACCGACCAACAGGCTCTGCAGGTAGGCGCGGACGTGTCGTGCGCGGCCCAGTGCCCCGACGCGGTCTTCTCCGGCGGAGCCGACCCCACAAGCCCGGACCCTCAGCCATGGCAGATCACAGCGGGCCGCAACACCCCGATGTCGATCTCGGCCACGGCCACCCGCCGAATCCTGGCCTACCAGAACCCCACCGACGCAGTCCTGGTCGAAGGCTCCCCCGACAAGGGCTGGTGGCTGCGAGTCATCCGCCCGGACGGCACCGACCAGCGCATACCGGTCCCCAACCCAGGCGTGGCCTGGTCAGCCAACCCCCAGCGCACCGAGGCTGTGGCAATAGCAGAGTCCGTACTGCGATTCCGCCACACCCAGAACGGCTGGCAACTGACCGACGACACAGCACCGGCAGACCAATCTTGGGGCGCCTGTGTCGCAGGCGAGGGCCCCAACCAGGTAATCGCCCTCGTCGGCAAAGAACCCGCACTCCTCACCGGAGGAAAACGCATCTCAATCCAAACCGACCTGGGCGGAGCCGGCGAATGCGCCCTGGGCACCACAGGCGGCCTGGTCCTGCAGCGCGAAGTAAGCCAAACCCAGCAACACAGAACAAAAATCCGAGGCATAGACCTGCAAGGCAAACAAACCTGGTCCAAGGACCTCCCCGGAGAAGCCTCAATAGCAGCAAACCCCACAGGCACCAACTTCGCCATAGCAACCCAAGGCAAACTCGAACTCATAGACCCCAACGGCACCACAATCAGCACCCAAGACCAAGTAGCCTCAGCCACCTACACCCCAACCGGCGAACTAGTAACAATAACCCCCACCGGCCAAATAAAATGGACCCCCTAACCAACTTCCAAACCAATGACCAAACCAACCCACACCAGTCCCCACCAGCAAGAACACAACACCCACACCGAAAAACGAGCGACCACTCAAGCCACAGGACGGGCAACCGAAAGCCTTGAGACGCCGATCAGCCCACCCAGCACTGGTTCAGCAACCAACCGCATTACAGGGAGTCGACCCCAAAATAATCCGAAGCACCCCGGCGAGGCGGCGCAGCCGCCGACAAGGTCGCTAGTCACAGCGCAGCGCGCCCAGCGCTGGTTCAGCAGGAGCACGCACCGTAGGGGGTTTGGGGGCTCGGCCCCCCAAAATAATCCGGAGCGACCCGGCGAGGCGGCAAAGCCGCCGAGCAGGGCCGCCCCGAGTGGAGGTGCCGGGAATCGAACCCGGGTCCTCTGCCGCTTCATCAGGACTTCTCCGTGCGCAGTTCACCCTGTCTCTGCTTGGCCCCACCGGTCACGTGAACTTGCCGGTGTGACGGGCCCAGTCGCTGTTTGCTTCCCTGACCGAACTCCGCGACCGGGTCCGGCGGTGAGCCTTCTAGATGATGCCGGCAACCGGGCCGAAGGCGCTCCCGGGCCGACAAGAAGTCACTCTCGCTTAGGCAGCGAGGGCGACTTCGCGCTGACTGATGTTAGTCTTGGCGCTTGATTTTTTGCGGCGACGCTTGAGGTGGTCTCTCGCCTGCACCTGCACGCTTCCCCTGACTCAACGTCCAGAGTCGAAACCGTTCACCCCCGTGGGTTGTTGACTGGTACTCCGGTAAGCATAACGCGTGGCGGCCGGTCGTTCATTCCGGTTATCCGCCTGGCGGGGTAGGGCCAGCCCCACCTCGGGGATGCTGGTCTGCTCCATCGCGCCGCAGGGCCTGGACGAGGGATGCTTACGGCTATGACGACCGAGGTGCAGCAGGTGGATGGCCGTCGGCACCAGCCGGGGGCCGTGGGGGCGAACGTGTATCTGTTCGTCGGCTTCTTCACAGCCACGTTCGCGTTCTGGCTGCCCCTGGCTCTGCTGCTCGCCGGGTTCGGGACCGCTGTGGTGTGGGTGGGGTTCCCGATCCTGACCCTTGCCATGGTCTTGTGCCGGGGGTTTGCCCGCGTGGAGCGCCGGTTGGTGCACGCCACGCTGGGGTTTTACATCGCGAATCCGTACCGGCCGCTGCCGCGGGGCCCGGTCGGGTGGTTCAAGGGCCGGTTCACCGACCCGGCGACGTGGCGGGACTTCTTGTACTCGGCCATTGTGTGGCCGATCTCGCTGGTGTCGTTCGTGCTGTTCACGGTGTTCTGGGCGGTCGGGCTGGGGTTCGCGACGCTGCCGTTCTGGTATCGGTTCGTCGACGGCGGCTTCATGATCATTGGTGACATCCGCGGGCCGATGTATGTGGTCGACTCGTTCGACGACACGTTGATCCCGGCGGTGGTCGGGTTCATGCTGCTTTGCCTGGCGTATGTGGCCACCAAGTGGGTGGGCAAGGTCCGCGGGCTGATGGCGCGGTCGTTGCTCGGTCCGAGCAAGACGTCGATGCTGGCGGCTGAGGCCGCGCATCTGCAGGCGAGCCGGGCGCGGGGCGTGGACGCTGCGGAGGCGGAGCGCCGGCGTATCGAGCGGGATCTGCATGACGGCGCGCAGCAGCGGTTGGTGGCCGTGGCGATGGGTCTGGGCCGGGCGAAGAACAAGATGAACCGGGACCCTGAGGCCGCGATGGCGCTGATTGACGAAGCGCACTCGGACGCCAAGAAGGCTGTCGCTGAGCTGCGCGACCTTGCGCGCGGTATCTACCCGGCCGTGCTGGGTGACCGTGGACTGGACGCCGCGTTGAGCTCGTTGGCCGCGAAGGCGCCCATACCTGTGGACGTCACCGTCGAGGACGGTCTGTCGAGCACGAACCGTCCGCCCGCGGCTGTGGAGAGCACCGCGTACTTCACGGTCGCCGAGTCGCTGACCAACATCGCGAAGTACTCCGGCGCCACGCAGGCGGGCGTACGGGTCTACCGCGAACGTGACCATGTGATTGTCGAGATCACCGATGACGGCATGGGAGGTGCACAGATACGAAGCGGGGGTGGCTTGGCCGGACTGGCCGACCGGGCTGCCACTATTGACGGCGTGCTAACCGTCGTCAGCCCGGTAGGCGGGCCAACAGTGATCCGTGCGGACCTGCCGTGCGAGTGGTGATCGCAGAGGATTCAGTACTACTGCGGGCCGGTATCCAGCGGCTGCTCGCAGACGAGGGCATCGAGACCGTGGCCGCCGTCGAGGACGGCGAGAGCCTGCTCGATGTCCTCGCCGAGCACAAGCCGGATCTGGCCATTGTGGACGTCCGGATGCCGCCGACGTTCACCGACGAAGGACTCCGGGCCGCACTGCGGGCCCGGGAACGCACGCCTGACCTGCCGGTGCTCGTACTGTCGCAGTACGTCGAAGAGCGCTACGCGGTCGAGCTGATCTCGGCAGGTGCGGGCGGTGTCGGCTATCTGCTCAAGGAGCGGGTGGCCGACGTCGCCGAGTTCGTCGACGCGGTCCACCGGGTCGCGCGCGGCGGGACGTGCATCGACCAGGAGGTGATCTCGCAGCTCATGGCACGCGGCCGGCGCAACCCCATCGACTCGCTGACGCCCCGCGAGCGCGAGGTCCTCGGCCTGATGGCACAGGGCCTGTCCAACGCGGCCATCGCGAAGTCGCTGACTGTCTCCGACGGAGCGGTGGAAAAGCACGTCGGCAACATCTTCGCCAAGCTCGGCCTGGAGCCCAGCCAGGAGGAACACCGCAGGGTACGGGCCGTGCTGGCGTATCTGGAACGTCGTTAGGTAGGGAAAACCCCCGCGCGCAGATGGGAGACGACACCAGTGTCCTTTCGTCGCTGAGGCGGAAAACTCTTGTCCAGCAAGAGATTCCAGCGGCGACATGGGGGCAGCGGTGTCCAAGAGAGATCCTTTCCTTGACGTGGTCAGGGTTCTCGCGATCGTCCTGGTGGTGTTCCAGCACTGGCTGGTGCCGGTCCTCGGTTGGACCGGCACCGAGCTCACCACCGGGAATGCTTACGCCACACCGGGTTGGTGGGTGCTGACGTGGGTCGGCCAGGTGATGCCGTTGGTGTTCTTCGCCGGTGGCGCGGCGAACCTGTTGTCGCTGCGGGCACATCGCGGCCGGGGCGGTCCGGACCGGGACTGGCTGTCAAGCCGGGTGCATCGGCTGGCGATCCCGATGCTGCCGTTGATCGCCGTGTGGCTTGTACTGCCGCATCTGCTGATCACGCTGGGGGTGCCGCAGCAGCCGTTGAACATCGGCAGCGCGGTTGTCGGGCAACTGCTGTGGTTCATGGCCGTGTATCTCGCCGCGATTCTGGCGACGCCGTTGATGATCAAGGCACAGGAGCGGTACGGGCTGCGCGTGTTCGCGGCGCTCGCAGGAGCTGCGTTGCTGGTCGACGTGATCAGGTTCGCAGGCTTCGGGATGGCCGGTTTCCTCAACGCCGTGTTCGTCTGGCTCGCGGTGCACCAGCTTGGCTTCCACTACGCCAACACCCCGCCGTCGATGCGCGGTGCCGCCGCGATGGCGTTCGGTGGCTTCGGGCTGACCGCGCTGATGGTCACGTTCGGGCCGTATCCGCTGAGCATGGTCGGGATGCCGGGAGCGCCGGTGTCGAACGCCGGCCCGCCCACCGCGTGCCTGATCGCGTTGGGCCTCGGGCAGATCGGCGTGGTGTTGCTGGCCCGGCCGCTGATCCGGTCCCTGGTCGCCCGTCCGGCGGCCGCGCGGGCCCTGACGTGGGTCGGTGCCCGGTCGATGAGCCTCTACCTCTGGCACATGTCGGCGATGGTCGCGGTGGCAGGCGTGTGGACGGTCGGCTTCGGCTACACGACACCGGACCCGGGCAGTTTCGCGTGGTTCGCCGTGCTGCCGCTGTGGATCGGCTCGTCGGCAGCCGTGCTGTACGGACTGCTCAGGGCCTTCGGCAGGGTTGAGGCCAACGCACCGAGCCCGCTGCTGGTGCAGCCGCCGATGCCGCAGGTGGTGGCCGGTACGGCACTGATCGCGGCAGGCACGCTGGGAATCGCGGCGACCGGGTTCGCCCCCGGTACGGCCCTGGTCTCCACCGGTGCGGCGATCTGGGGCGCGGTTGTCCTGAGTGGACTTCTGGCCGTTCGCTACCGGCTACCGGCCATCAGCGTCGTCGGGCAGTCGTAGCAGGCGGGCGGGGGTGTCGTGCAGCACGGCCTTGAGGAAGTCCGGGCCGAGCCGCGGGTCCTCCGCCCACCCCGCGATGACTTCCAGCTGATGGGCGTACTCGTACGGGATGTTCGGGAAGTCCGTGCCGAGCGCGACCCGGTCCGGGAATTCGGCCAGTCCGTGAACGAAGTCCGCAGGCAGGGGCGCCCCGAACCGCACACCCACCATGGTCGTGTCCAGATACACGTTCGGATAGCGCCGGACCAGGTCGAACGCCTCGACGTACTCAGGCATCCCGGCGTGCGCGAGCACCAGCGTCAGCCGCGGATGACGCCGGAGCACCTGCTCGAACAGGCCAAGCCCGGTGAAGCTGCCCCTCAGCGGCCCGTGTCCACAATGCACAACCGCCGGTACGCCCGCCTCGACGATCAGGCCCCAGGCTTCGTCCAATTCAGACGTCCGGGGGTCGTAGCCACCGATCTGGACGTGCGCCTTCACGCATCGAGTGCCCGCATCCAGCGCTTTTTCCACATAACCGGTGACACCGGGCTCGGGAAACAACGTCGCCGTCGGCACGGCGTCCGGAACACGGGCCGCGAATTCCCGGATCCACTCGTTGAGCCACTCCGCCATCCCTGGCTTGTGCGGATATGCCAGGGGCGCGAACCGGACTACGCCGAATGACCGCAGCAAACGCAGCCGTTCGTCCTCATCGAACCGATACTGGATCGGCCAGTCGACACCGTAGTTCGCGCGCGCGTTGTCGAAGTACGCCCAAACCTTGCGCAGCACGGACTCCGGCATGAAGTGGACGTGGATATCGACCAGGCCGGGCAGGCCGAGGCCGGTCACGAAAGACCGGACCTCAGCATCGATCACCAGCCGCCGCCCCGCTTGCGGGCCCGGCCGACGGTCTTGGCGATCTCCCGTTGGGCGTCGCGTTTGGCCAGCGCCTGGCGCTTGTCGTAGGCCTTCTTGCCCTTGGCCAGCGCCAGCTCGACCTTGACCTTGCCGTCCTTGAAGTACATCGACAGCGGCACCAGGCTCAGGCCGCTCTCCTTGGTCTTGCCGATCAGCTTGAGGATCTCGTCCTTGTGCAGCAGCAGCTTGCGGCGACGGCGGGGCTCGTGGTTGGTCCACGTGCCCATCTCGTACTCGGCGATGTGCAGCCCGCGCAGCCACACCTCGCCGTCGTCCACCGTCGCGAACGCGTCGACCAGGGAGGCACGGCCGATCCGGAGACTCTTCACCTCGGTGCCGACCAGTACGACCCCGCACTCATAGGTGTCCAGGATCTCGTAGTCGTGCCGCGCCTTCCGGTTCGACGCGATC
Organism: Kibdelosporangium banguiense; assembly: GCF_017876405.1. Taxonomy (GTDB): domain Bacteria; phylum Actinomycetota; class Actinomycetes; order Mycobacteriales; family Pseudonocardiaceae; genus Kibdelosporangium; species Kibdelosporangium banguiense. The sequence continues at coordinate 959,739 of NZ_JAGINW010000001.1, forward strand.
ACCTTCTGACCACGTTCTTTCGCCATGACAATGAACTTTACGTCACGCCGCCACTGGTTAAGTGCGCACGTAGAGCCGCAGCGTGGCGTACCCGGTGACCGCGGCGACCAAGATCGCCGTCAGCACGAGCCACGGCGAGATCGCCACGATGTCCACGCCCTGGATCGCCGGGATGACCCCGGCCTGGATGGGTTCGGCCAGCACCTTGTCCAGGAACAGCAGCTTGCTGCCGACCAGGCCGCCGATGGCCAGCGCCGCACCGACCAGGCCGGCGACCACCGCCTCCAGGAGGAACGGCAGCTGGGTGTACCAGCGGGTCGCGCCGACCAGGCGCATGATGCCGACTTCCGTCCGCCTGGTGAACGCGGAGACCTGGATGGTGTTGGCCATCAGCAGCACCGCCGCGATGGCCTGGATGCCGGCGACGACGAACGTGGCCGCCTGGACTCCGTTCAGGACACCGAAGAACCGTTCCAGGAACACACCCTGGTCCTCGACGCGGTCCACACCGGGCTTGCCCGTGTAGCTCTGCACGAGCACGTCGGCCCGGCTGGGCTCCTTGAGGCGGACGTGCAGGGTCGCGGGCAGCGTCTCCTTCTTGGTCAGCTGCAACAGCTCCGGCTGGCCCTCGAAGATGCGCTGGAAGCGCTGGTAGGCCTGCTCCTGGTTCTCGAACGTGACTTCCTCGACGTTCGAGTCGCCCTGGAGGTTGGCGAACACACCGGCACACGGCTGTGCCTTGCAGTCGGTGTCGGCGAGGCTGACGTCCTTGTTGAGGAAGACGTTCACCTCGACCTTGTCGCCGTAGTTGGCGCGCATGTTGTCGATCATGCGGACCACCAGCAGGCCGCCCCCCAGCAGGCCGAGTGAGATCGCGGTGGTCAGGATCATCGCGACGGTCATCGTGACGTTGCGCCGCAGTCCGGTCAGGACTTCGGTCAACACGAAACTGAAACGCATCGGGGCGGGTTCCTCGGGGCTCGGGGGATTTACTTCTGGGCTTAGCGGCCTACGCCGTAGACGCCTCGGGCGTCGTCACGGATGACCCTGCCAAAAGCAAGCTCGACGACTCTGCGGCGCATCGAGTCCACGATGGAATGGTCGTGGGTGGCCATCAGGACGGTCGTGCCGGTGCGGTTGATCCGCTCCAGCAGCAGCATGATGTCCTGGCTGGTGTCGGGGTCCAGGTTTCCGGTCGGTTCGTCGGCCAGCAGGACCAGCGGCCGGTTGACGAACGCTCGCGCGATCGCCACACGCTGCTGCTCACCACCAGAGAGCTCGTGCGGCATCCGGCCCGCCTTGCCTTCCAGGCCGACCAGCTCAAGCACCTCGGGCACCACCTTCTTGATGGTGTGCGAGGGCTTGCCGATCACCTCGAGGGCGAAGGCGACGTTCTCCGCCACGGTCTTGTTCACCAGCAGCCGGAAGTCCTGGAACACACAGCCGATGGACTGGCGCAGCCGGGGCACCCGGCGTCGCGCCATCCTGGTGATGTCGAAGTTGTTGACATACACCTTGCCCTTGGACGGCACTTCCTCACGGAGCAGCAGCCTCAGGAATGTGGACTTTCCCGACCCGGACGGGCCGATCAGGAAGATGAACTCCCCCTTGTCCATGTCCACCGAGACGTCGTCCAGCGCGGGACGCGTCGACGTCTTGTAGTTCTTGGAAACATGTTCAAGCCGGATCACGGTCGGCGAGTCTACCCACGACCGTTATCCGGCTGTTGCATTGGGGATGCTAACGACTCTCAGTTAGTACGCCGCCACCGAATTCCGGCCTCCAGGAAGCCGTCGATGTCACCGTCGAGCACAGCGGAGGGATTCCCCACTTCGTACTCGGTACGCAGGTCCTTGACCATCTGATACGGGTGCAGAACGTACGAGCGCATCTGGTTTCCCCAGCTGGAGCCGCCGTCGCCCTTGAGCTCGTCCATCTTGGCCTGCTCCTCCTGGCGCTGGCGCTCGAGCAGTTTGGCCTGCAGGACGACCATCGCGGAGGCCTTGTTCTGCAACTGGGAGCGTTCGTTCTGACACGAGACGACGATTCCTGTCGGTATGTGCGTGATGCGTACCGCGGAGTCGGTCGTGTTCACACCCTGGCCACCAGGGCCGGACGAGCGGTAGACGTCGATACGCAGTTCTTTCTCGTCGATATCGACGTGGTCGGACTGCTCGACGACGGGGACGACCTCGACACCGGCGAATGACGTCTGCCTGCGGCCCTGGTTGTCGAACGGCGAGATACGCACGAGACGGTGGGTGCCCTGCTCCACGGAGAGCGTGCCGTACGCGTAGGGCGCGGTGACCTTGAAGGTCGCGGACTTGATGCCCGCTTCTTCCGCGTAAGAGGTGTCGTACACGTCGATGGTGTAGTTGTGCCGCTCAGCCCACCGCGTGTACATGCGCAGGAGCATCTCGGCGAAGTCCGCCGCGTCCACGCCGCCGGCTTCCGAACGGATTGTGACCAGAGCGTCACGCTCGTCGTACTCGCCGGACAGCAACGTGCGAACCTCAAGGGAGCCGATGTCGGAACGCAACTGGTTGCGCTCGGCGTCCGCCTCGGCCAAGCTGCTCTCGTCGCCCTCGTCCTCAGCCAGCTCGTAGAGCACGCTGAGGTCGTCCATGCGCTGGCGCAGCTCGGAGACCCGGCGCAGCTCACCCTGCTTGTGGGAGAGCTGGCTGGTCACCAGCTGCCCCTTCTCCGGGTCGTCCCACAGGTCGGGGCGCGCGGCCTGCTCTTCCAACTCGGCCACCTGGGCGCGCAGCGAATCGAGATCCGTCACCGCCTCGATGCTCGACAACGTGGCGGAGAGTTCGTTCAGGTCTGCTGCGACGTCCGGGTTCACGGCCAAGAAGGTTACGTCAGACCGCGTGCCAGTGCGTTGCCGGTCGGCCTGTAATGAGCCGACCGGCGCATTTGTTCAGTCTTTCGGGACAGCGTCGAGCAGTTTCAGTGCCGCCCTGGCACGGGCCACTGCGAACTCGCCGATCGCCTTCGCGTAGTTGTCGTCAGTGCTCTTGACCGAGTTGCGGGCCTCTTCCAGCTCGGCGTTGTACGCCTGCCGAGCGGTGTCGACCAACGCGGTGCGCTGCTTCGCGGTCAGGTTGCTGGCGTGCACGAGGCGCAGGATCAGCGGGCTGCGCAGATGGTCTGGACCAGGCTCGGAGGCAAGCCAGGTCTTGAAGGCCTTCTTGCCTGCGGCCGTGATCAGGTACTGCTGGCTGGAACGGGGACCTTGCTTGCCAAGGCGGACAAGGCCGGCGTCGGCCAGCGCGGGAAGCTCGCGGTAGACCTGGCTGCGCGTGACGCTGAAGAACGCGCCAAAGCGCTCACGGGCCACCGCGACCAGCTGGCCACCCGTCTTCGGGCCGTCATGGAGCAAGCCGAGCAGAGCCGCGGCTGTTGCGTTCAATTCAGACACCTACCCACCGTGCCATGAATTTCTCTCGCTGTCCACAATGGGCATGCGTTCTGTCCACAATGGCTAATCGGTCACCCGGATGTCGCAAGTACACCCGATTGGCTCAGTACTGCTTCTTTCGCACCCACTCCGACCAGGCACGAAGCCATTCGTCCTGACCGGTCATCAGCTCCGCGTGCCAGCGCCGCAACGAATCATCATGTTCCCGAGAAGTTCTTTCCTGATGGGCGAACGGATCGGGCATCCAGCCGCGTTGAGACGCCCAAACGGTCCGCCAGATCTCTTGGGCCGGACGGCTCAACAGCTCAAGGCGCATCCCTGTCCAGTACAAGAGAGTCTCGGTCACCGCGGCGTCGCGCAGCCGCTTGTCTGTGAACCAGGGTGCCTTCTCCTGCAAACGGCCCAACTGGTTAACCAGAATGGTGACAACCTCGTTGGCGTCCTGTCTGGACTGATCGGCCAGATGCATCTGCGCCCGGACGGCCGCTTCCCAGAGTTCCCCGTGCTTACGGGCGTTGCCGCGCAGCCGGGGCGGACGTCCTTCGCGCGCAGCGGCTTCCAGCTGAAGACTGCGCGAGAGCGTCGCGTCGATCAGCGAGCGATGCGCTGTGGCGACGTCGAAAGGCCGGTCCATGATCGGCATTGTCGGCGGGTTGGCGCGCAGATCCCGCAGATATTCCCTACGTCCGCGAAGGAAAGTCTCGAGATTGGGCACTGCCACCAGATGCGTGGCCGCCAGCTCCCACTCCCGGGCGACGACGATCACATCGGAGTCCTGGTGCCAGCAACGGGCTGCCCACATCTTGCGCCTGGTGCGCAGCAGCGAGGCCGGCCGTGGCGTTCCGTTCACAATCACGTGCGCCGGGACGGGATCTCCCGCGACCGGGCCGTTGTCATCCATGCTGTCCAGCGCGTTCTCCAGAAACCACCGCAGGTCCGGAGGGTTGCGAGCGTCCAGCCAGCGCGCTGTGTGCACCTGCACGAGCGGTCCGCTTGGCCGCATCAGGTCGCCGTACGCGAGCCCGATACTTTCCACGATCCCGTCGTTGATCTCCGCCTCACCGAGTAAGCGCGGCTGTGGTGCGGGTTCGGCCATCCCGAGCAAGGGCAACGAGCTTGCCCGGACCAGGCGCTCGTATTCAGCCTCCTGCCGGGAAAACAAGGCCTCCATCTCCGGTGAGGGCGGCACGAGCTCCATGTGCCCAGTGTGCCAGCTCGACCACGAACCGAACACGGTCGGCGCGCCGAGGCGCCCCCGATGGACGGCCAACGGTCGTTCACCAGCTATTACCGGCCATTCCCAGGACTGGCAGATGATCCAGTAACCGCGTTGCGGAACGCGGTCATGCGATTACCCGCCGTGGCGAGGCCAGTTTCCACTGTGGACATCCGAAAATCCCGGGGACCACTTCACTACGCGTACGGGACCCAAGGACGGTTTCAACCGACTGGCCTATCGCCGGGAGCTGCCTGAGAACGGAACGTACTTGCACCGCGCGCCGAAGAAGTCCACATTCGCGTACCACGGCGGGCTTTGAGCCTCGCCGTGGATGATCCGGTTCAGCTCACCTGAGTGTCACGCGTGACACTGACACCGCGGCCCCGACGCATGACTGCCAACGGTTTCCTGCCGCAACGCGTCCAACGTCCAGTCCTGCAAGCACATACCGGCACCGGCACGACAGTGCCCGTCATCCACCCGCTCTACTCACACCGGCCACACTGCACACCACCGCTCAAAGTGGAACCACCGCAAGCCCGGTCTTACAAGGAAAAAGCAGGCCACAGCCCCAACCCTCTACAACGAACTCTCCCACCCAGCCACCCCCCAATGATCAACATCAGAGCGAAGCCCAAGCACCCACCACTGGTTCAGCACCCAACCGCACCGTGGGGGTTCGACCCTCCCACAATGCGAAACAGCCCCTGTCCACGATTTCCGCGAACAGGGGCTGCCTCAACTATGTAGCGGGGACAGGATTTGAACCTGCGACCTCTGGGTTATGAGCCCAGCGAGCTACCGAGCTGCTCCACCCCGCGTCGTTGTTATGTGGAGAACTCTACACCGCGCTGTCGAGCCGTTTTCACCGGGGTCCATGGCAGAAAAAGTGGGTTTCCCGTCATTGCGGTCGTCGCAGGTCAGGACCACGATGGAGGTATGGCGAAGGTCGTGCTCATCCCCCTGTTCGACGGGATCCAGAGCCTCGACGTGACCGGGCCCTTGGAGGTCTTCACCGGCGCCGGCCGCTACCTGCACCGGGACGCCTACAAGGTGCTCACGGCGTCCGTCGGGGGTGGCGTGATCCGAAGTGCCTCCGGCCTGCGGATCACGCCGGACGTCGGCCTCTGGGACGCACCACGCCCCCACACGATCGTCGTCCCGGGCGGCGCGGGCACAAAGGACGGCCAGCCGGAGATCGTCGAGTGGCTCCGCCAGAAAGCCGAGGCGGCCGAACGCATCGTCTCGGTCTGCAGCGGAGCCTTCCTCCTGGCCGAAGCAGGACTCCTCAACGGCCGCAAAGCCACAACCCACTGGTCGGTCTGCGGAACGCTCGCCAGAACCTTCCCAGAAGTGACCGTAGATCCAGAACCCATCTTCGTCCGAGACGGCAAAGTAGCCACCTCCGCAGGCGTAACCAGCGGAATCGACTTGACACTCGCCCTGGTCGAAGAAGATCTCGGCCGGGACGCCGCCCTGGCGATCGCCCGCCACCTGGTGATGTTCCTACGCCGACCTGGAAACCAGACGCAATTCAGCGCACAACTGACCGCCCAGTCCGCTGAACGCCGTCCCCTACGCGAAGTACAGCAATGGATAACTGAGCACCCAACCGCGAAGTTGTCCGTAGAAGCCCTGGCAGAACGCGCAAACCTGTCCCCACGACAGTTCGCCCGGGTCTTCACAGCAGAAACAGGAATGACCCCCGGACGCTACGTCGACCGCGTCCGCCTGGAAGAAGCCCGCCGCCGTCTGGAAGACACAGACGCAGGCATAGGCCGAGTAGCCAAAGACTGCGGCTACGGAACCCCGGAAACAATGCGCCGCGCCTTCATAAGAACCCTAGGAATCTCCCCCGCCGAATACCGCCGCCGCTTCTAGCCCCCCAACCCCAAAGCGCCCAGCGCTGGTTCAGCACCCAACCGCACCGTGGGGGGTTTGGGGGGCTCGGCCCCCAAATATAATGCGAAACAGCCCCCCGTTTGCGCATTCTGCAAACAAGGGGCTGCCACGCTGCGTAGCGGGGACAGGATTTGAACCTGCGACCTCTGGGTTATGAGCCCAGCGAGCTACCGAGCTGCTCCACCCCGCGTCGTTGTGTCTTTTACTTTACTGGGTGGTTGCCGGGGTTAGCAAATCGGGTGGCCCTCTGGTGTCCTGGGTCACTTTCGGGTCCCTGAAAATGCCGCCGGGCCACCTCCGACGCTGTGTCGGGGTGGCCCGGCGGGTTGTCCGGCTATGCCTGGTCAGCCGCCGCCTTGTCCCGGGGTGGGTGAGGAGGGTGGGCCGCTGGGCGGTGGTGATGACGGCGAGGACGCTCCGGCCGCGGCTTTGGCCTGGTCGTACCTCTTGGTGGCGGCGTCGAGGTCTTCGATCGCCTTGCCGAGGTCGCCGAGGTTGCCGCTCTGCTGCGCCGTCTTGAGCTTGCCGATCGCAGTCTGGATGTCGGTGATGGCCTGGTTCAGCGCAGGGGACGCACCGCCTCCGCCACCACTGGGCGGCGGACTTGTCGGACTTGTGGGACTAGTCGGACTTGTCGGTGTCGTGTTCCCCGGGCCTTCACCCGGCTGGGTCGTGGACTGGCCGCTGCCCGCGCCGAAGACCTGGTCCAGAGCCTCGGACAGGGTCGCAGCGAATCCGACGCGGTTCTTGTACGCCACCAGCACGCGCGCCAGCTGCGGGAACGCGTTGACGTCCTTCTGCTGGAGGTAGATCGGTTCGACGTAGATCAGTCCACCGCCGACCGGGAGGGTCAGCAGGTTTCCGTATCTCACGTCGACGCCGGTGTTCTGGAACAGCGTTCTCTCTTGGGTGAACTTGTCCGTGGTCCGCATCTGGTTCTGGACCTGGTTGGGACCCGGTGTCGTATCGCCTTCGGTGGGTAGTCGCAGGACTCTGAACTTGCCGTAGTCCTGTGGTTCGGAGGACACGGACACCCATGCGGCCAGGAACTGCTGCCGGAAGGCCGTCAAGGCACTGGTCACCTGGAATGTGGGACGCGTCTGCCCAGGTGCCTGAGCCAGGACGTAGTACGGCGGCTGCTTGGCGGCGCTGCCGGTCTCGCCGCCTTCCTTGGTCGGGTCGGCCGGCACGTCCCAGAAGCTCAGGGTGCTGAAGAACTCCTGCGGCGACTTGACGTGGTACTTCGCCAGCAGGTCACGCTGCACCTTGAACAGGTCTTCGGGGTAGCGGAAGTGCTCCCGCAACTGCTCGGGCACAGCCGAGTTCGGCTTCACGGTCCCAGGGAACACGCCGGACCACGCCTTGAGCACTGGGTCCTGTTCGTCGATGCCGTACAGCGTCACTGTGCCGTCGTACGCGTCGACTGTCGCCTTGACCGAGTTACGGATGTAGCCGATCTTGCGGTCCTGCTGACGCGGGACACCGGCGAGCGAGTCGGTGGTGACCTGGCCGAGCGACGTGGACTGCGAGTACGGGTAGTTGTCGAGCGTCGTGTAGCCGTCGACGATCCAGAGGATCCGGCCGTTGACGACCGCGGGGTACGGGTCCGTGTCCACGGTCAGCCACGGCGCCGCCTTGGTGACGCGGTCGCGCGGATCACGGTTGTACATGATCTTCGAGCCTTCACCGATACCGGTGTTGAACAGGATGTTCCGCTCGCCCTCGTGCGCGGCGAACACCAGCCGGTTGAGCAGGCCGTCGATCGGCACACCGCCAGAACCCTTGTACAGGTACTCGCTGTCGTTGGGGGTGTCGTACTCGCCTGGGGCCTCGCCCTGCTTGCCGCCGACGATCGCGTACGTGGTGGCCAGCTCGCCGTAGTAGATCCGCGGCTCGGTGACCGGGATGTCCATCGGCGTCTTGGCGGCGATCGCGTTCAGGTCGCTGACCGTGAACTCCGGATAGCCACCCTGTTGGCTGCTGGTGGTGCCCACGGGCGCGGGTGCACGGTCGATCGTGTTCGCCGGCGCGGCCACGAAGCCGTTGCCGTGCGTGTAGACCATGTGCCGGTTGATCCACGAGTTCTGCTGCTCGGTCAGACCGGACGACTTGATCTCGCGGACCGCCACGACGTAGTCCTGGACCTTGCCGTCGACCTTGTAGCGGTCGACGTCCAGCTTGTCCGGGAAGCCGTAGAAGTTCGCGCGGGCCTCGCGCTGGGTGAACGTGGGCGACAGGATGCTCGGGTCGAGCAGCCGGACGTTCGGGATAGTGCCGGTGTCGTTGCGGATCTCACTGGCCGAGGTGTCGGCCGTGCCCGCCCGGTACTCGTCGATGGTGACCTTGTCGTCGGTCAGCCCGAACGCCTGTTTTGTGGCGATCAGGTTGCGTTCGATCGACTTGGCCTCCTTCTCGTTGGCGTTCGGCTTGACCGAGAACTGGTCCAGCACGGCGGGCCAGGCGACGCCGACCAGCAGGCCGGACAGCACCAGCAGGACCAGCGCGATCGCCGGCAGCTGCAGGTTGCGCATGAACGCGCCGACGAAGAACGCGATCGCACAGAAGATCGCGATCGACATCAGGATCAGCTTGGCTGGCATCACCGCGTTGAGGTCGGTGTACGTGGCACCGGTGAAGGTGTCGTTGCGGGTGGAGAACAGCAGCTCATACCGGTCGAAGAAGTAGTCGACCGCGTAAACCAGCACGAACACGCCGGCGACGGTGGACAGATGCACCCGGGCCGGGCCCGACAGCTGCCCGCCGCGACCGGCCAGCCGGATCCCGCCGAAGACATAGTGGGTGACGACCGCACCGATGAAAGCGACAACGAGCGCGACGTAGAACCAGCTGATCAGCCACTCGTAGAACGGCAGCTTGAACGCGTAGAAGCCGATGTCGATGTTGAACTCGGGGTCGGTCTGGCCGAACGGGACGGCGTTGAACATCAGCTGGATCTTCTGCCAGTCGCCCTGCGCGGCCCAGCCGGAGATCACACCGGTGACCACCGGGAGGCCGATGCCGAACAGGCGGATCCGCTGCACAACGGTGGAGCGGTATCTGGCTAGCGGATCCTCGGCCCCGGACACCGGCACGAAGACCGGCCGGGTGCGATACGCGATGGTCAGGCTGACCGCGAGCAACCCGCCGACGAAGATCGCGACGGCGAAGAACAACCCGATCCTGGTCAGCACCTCGGTGGTGAACACCGACCGGAAGCCGACCTCCCCGAACCACAGCCAGTCGACATAAGTTTCGATCAGCCGGTTGCCGAGGATGAGGGCGAGGACGAGTACCGCCGCGATGATCAGCAGGATGCGGCTGCGGCGAGACAGCTTCGGCAAGCCGATCGAGGGCCGAGAGGCCACTGGACACGCTCCTGGAATAGCGATCTTTTCTCTGGCAGACAGCCACGCGCTCGACAGCTGTCCTAGATGTCCAACTCTACGGACGGTGTTCCGGTTCCCGTCACCGGATCGGTGAGTGCGACCATGTCGGTCGTGCCGAGCACTACAGATGACCTGCCAGCCGTGGCCAAAGAGGTAGAGCAGTTCGTGGACGCGGCGGGCTGGGACCAGCCACCGCAGCTCTTCGCCCTGGTAGCCACAGCCGAGCTGATGAAGATGCAGCCAGAACTGGCCGACCAGCTCGACCCGGCCTCGACCCTGACCCCGATAGCCCAGGATTCGTTGCCAGATGGTGACCTGGGCGAAGCCCTGGCCGGCATCATGTGGCCGGACGCGGTCCAAGGCTGCGCCCTGGTCCAGGAGATAGTCGTGCTCCCACCCGAAGCCGAAGCGGAAGTGGACGACGCAGAAGACGAAGAACACCTCCGTCAACTGGTGGCCGAGCACCCCGACCGCCAGGAAGCCCGCCTGGTGGCAGCCGTCCTCCGCAACGGCGGCGAGGCCTGCGTCATGCGCCTGCGCAACCACGACGACCTAGTCACCAGCCCAGACCTGGCCCCCAACCTCACGGCAGCTCTCCACGCCACCTTCTCCTGACCCCAGCGCCCCGCCTCGAGTGCGCGGTCCCAGTCCTCAAACTCGGCGGCACGCTGGCTGATCAGCCCCATCCCCTCAGCCACCAAGCCCCCGCTCCCAGCCCAGATACAGCTCGCCCAAAAACAGAGATCCCCGAACAAAGCCACCTCACCCCAAAGAGCCCTTCCCAAAGGTGAGCCGCCCCTCCCCGGAAAAGACTCAGCCCCACTCCAGGAAGAGCCTTCCCCAAACCCCCAAACGCAAAGCCGCCCCCGCCCAGCCCGCCCCTTACAAAAGAAGACAGCCCCCACCCTCACCGGGGGGCGTCCCTGGTCCAGTCTACCGGAAATGGGGTCTGAGCAGGGGTTTTCAAGGGGTGAGCCGGTGCGAGTGGGCCGTTCGCACCGGCTTCGCACGAGCGGGTGAAGTTCCATCTCAACGCTTGACAAGAACTTCTGGCGAAGGCCAGCACAACCCACAGCAGGGACTCAGCCAGGCCGCGAAAAGCCGGGAGTTCAGCAGCCGGGGACTGGGCGGCCGGCCTTGCGGTCCTCGAGGGCCTTGACCGCGCCCGGCAGGTTCTCGACCTTGATCAGTTGCAGGCCGGGTGGCGGGTCGGCTTTGGCCTCGGCGCAGTTCTCGGCGGGGACGAGGAATGTCTTGGCGCCGTCCTCGGCGGCCGCGACCAGTTTGAAGCCGATGCCACCGATCGGCCCGACGTTGCCTTTCACGTCGATCTCGCCGGTGCCGGCGATCGGCTGGCCGCCGGCGAGGTCGTCGGGTGTGAGCCGGTCGACGATCGCCAGCGAGAAGATCAGGCCGGCCGACGGGCCGCCGACATCCTGCAGGTGGATCGTGGTCTTGAACGGCACGTCCGCCCGGTCGACGCCGCGGATGCCCATGTAGCCCTGCTGCCGGTCGTCGGGCGCTTTGCCGAGCGTGACCGAGACTGTCCGGTCCTGCCCGTTGCGCTGCAGCACGACCTCGATGGCCTGTCCCGGCCGGGTGCTCTCGACCGCGGAGATCACGTCGTCCTGCTGCACGATCTGCTTGCCGTTCACGCGCAGCAGCCGATCGCCCGGCTCGATGATCTTGTCGGCGGGCGCGCCTGAGGTAACCTCGCTGACGACGACCTTCACCGGGTGGCCCAGGTATCGCAGTGCCGCCACTTCGGCGTCACTCTGCGAATCCTGAAACATTTTCACGTTTTGCTGCTGGACCTCGTCTTCGGTCTGGCCCGGCTTGATGTACTCCTCGCGCGGCGCGAGCGCGTACCGCCCGCTCACCCACAGTCCGAACGCGCTGAACAGAGTGACCTCACGCTTCAGCGACACGGTCGTCATCCGCAGCTGACCCGTGGTCGGGTACGTCTGCGTGCCTTCGACCTGCACGATCTCGGTCTTGTCGACCGAACCGAGGGTGTTGTAGGTCGGCCCAGGGCCGAGTGCGACGAACGGCACCGGCACGAACGCGCCGACCAGGCCGAGCGTGATGACGATCAGGAAGCTCAGCAGAACTGTCCAGCCGCGCCGCGACAGGTGCCAGCGTTCGTCCTTCGCCCGCTGTTCGGCGGCGGCGTCGGTCTCCTGTGTCGCCTCTTTGCTGGGAGTACTCACGAGGCAACAGCCTACGACTACGCCACCCCGCGTACCGTGGAGGTATGAACGAGTTCCCCTTCGGCTTCAATATGCCGGAGCCCGAGGACAAAGGTAAGAAGGACCCTGCCGAAAAGCAGCCGGGCGGTGGGCAGGAGAACCCGTTCGACGCGTTCAGCCAGCTCGGCCAGATGCTCAGCCAGCTCGGCCAGATGCTGACCCAGGCAGGCACATCGACCGGGCCGGTCAACTACGACCTGGCCAAACAGATCGCGATGCAGCGGCTCGCCGAGACCGAGCCGGCCGGCGCGGAGTCGCCGGAAGCGGTGGCCGACGCTGCCCGGCTGGCCGAGGTGTGGCTGGACGCCGCGACGATCCTGCCCGCCGGCGCGACATCGACCAAGTCGTGGACCGCGAAGGACTGGGTGGAGAAGACACTGCCGACCTGGCAGCGGTTGTGTGACCCGGTGGCCAGGCGGATGTCCGGGGCCTGGGTCGAGGCGATCCCCGCCGAGGCCAAGGAGGCCGCCGGTCCGCTGCTGTCGATGGTCAGCCAGATGGGCGGCATGGCGTTCGGTTCACAGCTCGGCAACGCGCTTGCCCAGCTCGGCGCCGAGGTGCTGACGTCGACCGACATCGGTCTGCCGCTCGGCCCGGAGGCCATCGGCGCTCTGCTTCCAGCGAACATCTCCAAGTTCAGCGACGGGCTGGAGCGTCCGGCGAGCGAGGTGCTCGTGTACCTCGCGGCGCGCGAGGCCGCGCACCAACGGCTGTTCGCTCACGTTCCGTGGCTGCGTCAGCGGTTGCTGGCCACCGTCGAAGAGTTCGCTCGTGGCATAACTGTGGACACCTCCGCTCTCGAGCAGTTGGCGACGCAGTTCGACCCGGCGAACCCGCAGTCGGTCGAGCAGGCCATGCAGTCCGGCATTCTCGAGCCGCAGACCACCCCTGAGCAGCAGGTCGCCCTCGCGCGCCTGGAGACCCTGCTCGCGCTGGTCGAGGGCTGGGTCGACGTGGTGGTCGCGGATGCGGTTGGCGACCGGTTGCCGGGTGCGGACGCGTTGCGCGAGACATTGCGTCGGCGGCGCGCTTCCGGCGGTCCCACTGAGCAGACCTTCGCCACGCTTGTCGGCCTTGAGCTACGGCCTCGTCGCTTGCGTGCCGCGTCGGCGTTGTGGCGTCTGGTCGGCGACAAGCACGGCATCGACGCGCGTGACGGCGTGTGGGCACACCCGGATCTCGTGCCGACGGCCGCGGACCTGGACGACCCGATGGAGTTCGCCGACCGCATCGGAGCGACCTCGGACGTCGACCCGATCGCCGAACTTCAGCGCACCGAGCAAGCCGAGCGCGAGCAGAAGAACGACGACGACAAGTAGATCTTTCAGGAGGGTGAGGGCCGCCTCGGCGCAGCCGAGGCGGCCCTCACGCCGTTCTCTCCCGTTCTCTCGCTAGTCCTCGGCCATCGGTCCGGAACCCGCCGCCGAGGCCAGGCCCTCGAGATACCCGATGGCCCGCTCGGTCCGCGGATAACGCTGTACCAGGCCCCAGAACTCCTGATCGTGTCCTGGGACGAGCAGGTGCGCCAGCTCATGCACCAGCACGTAGTCCAATACCCATGACGGCACCTCACGCAGGCGCTCGCTGACGCGGATAGTCCGGTCAACGGGCGTGCAAGATGCCCAACGCGTGCGCATGGGTGGCACCCAGCGAACGCTCAGCGGCACTGCTTCGCCGCCTAAATGCCGGTCCGAGAGCTCGTTGCACCTATCGAGCAGCGCGCTGTCCGACGTCCGCGCAGGCGAGCGGCGGCGGGACTCGCTACGCAACAGGCGCCGTTGCATCTCGGCGACCCAATGCGCTTCTTCCTTCTTGGTCATCCGAGCTGGGAGCAGGACGATGAGAGCGTCCCCCTCCCGGTACGCGGTGACTGTCCGAGTACGCCGCTTGCTGCGACGTACTTCGACGACTGGTTCGGCCACCCGACAACCGTACGACCACCCACCGACAATTTGGGACTCGCCAGGAGGGTGACCTTCACCCACAGCCCCCTGTGGACAAACGTTTGGTTCGTCGCGCATCCCTTGCGAGCCTTGAGGTATGTCACATCGTGGAAGCTCACTGCCACGCCGGCCGAGGTTGCTGGCGGGGCTGCCGGTACTGCGCCGCGGCGACGACGAGATCCAGCTCGGCCTGGATCCGCGGCACGCTGTGGTGATCGAAGGAGTAACCAGAACAGTTGCGGAGAGTGTTCGAAGACTGGACGGCCAGGTTCAGGCCAGGCAGCTGCTGGAGCGCACCCCGGAGGAGGAGCGGCCGGCCCTGGCCGGGCTGCTGCGGGAACTGCACGATCTTGGCCTGATCGACGACGCGGCGCGCTCCAAAGTGCCGGGGAGGCTGGCTGCCGACGCTTCCGCGTGGGCGTTGCGGACCGGGCACCGACCGGGCCAATTGGCCACAGCACGCAAGGAGTCGTCGGTTCTGGTGCATGGTTCGGGGCGGCTCGGGATCGCCGTCGCGACGTTGCTCGCGTCAGCCGGCATCGGGGCAGTCGAGGTCCAGGCCGACGGTCTCGTCGCGCCCGAGGACACAGGATCCGGCTATCGCGATGAGGATGTCGGCAAACCCCGGCGCGACATCGCCCAGTCGATCTTGGGCAACGCCAGGGTTTCGCGTCCGGATTTGGTAGTTCTGACCGATTCGATGGTGCCCGCGCCCGAGGTCGTCACTCGGTTGCTCTCGGATTCAGTTCCGCACTTGGGCGTGCGGGCTCGTGAGGGCATCGGGATCGTCGGGCCGTTCGTGGTCCCCGGCCGCAGCAGCTGTCTCAGCTGTGCCGATCTTCATCGCGCGGACCGTGACAGTGGCTGGACAACTGTTGCGGCGCAGCTGGTCGGACAGGTCCAACCAGCAGGCCTGACCTGCGCACATGCCACAGCGGCGCTCGCCGCGGAGCAGGTGATGCGGGCGTTGGCATGGCTGAGCGGCGGCGACAGTCAGCCGCCGGCGTGGAACACGACCATGGAGCTTGATCCCTTCCATGGCAGGCTGGACCGGCGATCTTGGCCGCCGCATCCGCACTGCTCGTGCGGTGCCCATTAGCGAAATTGCTGCGGAAATGGCGATCCACAGGGGAGAATCAGCTAGTGAACGAGATGCCGCGCAAGACCGTAGCCCGCACGGCTCGGCTCGCCAGCCTCCCGTTAGGTGTCGCCGGACGTGTTGTCGGCGGCTGGGGGAAAAGGCTCGTCGGCCACGACGCCGCCGAGGTCAGCGCACAGATGTCCGCGAAAACGGCGGAGCAGTTGTTCGCGGTCCTCGGGCAGCTCAAGGGCGGCGCGATGAAGTTCGGCCAGGCGCTGTCGGTGTTCGAGGCCGCGGTGCCGGACGAAATGGCCGCGCCCTATCGCGAAGCCCTGACAAAACTGCAGGCAGCAGCGCCGCCGATGAGCACACGCGCCACCCACCGGATGCTCGCCGAGCAGCTGGGCAGGTCCTGGCGGAGCCGGTTCTCGCAGTTCGACGACGATCCGGCCGCGTCCGCGAGCATCGGCCAGGTGCACCGCGCGGTCTGGCACGACGGCAGGCCGGTGGCGGTCAAGGTGCAGTACCCAGGCGCAGACGAGGCATTGATGTCCGATCTACGCCAATTATCCCGTTTTAGCCGATTGTTCCAGGCGCTGGTTCCGGGCACGGAAATCAAACCGCTGCTGGCCGAATTGACCGCCCGGATGACCGAGGAGCTGGATTACCGCCAGGAGGCCGACAACCAGCGCACGGTGGCCACGGCGTACGACGGCGACGAGCACTTCCTCGTGCCCAAGGTGGTCGCCAGCGCGCCGAAGGTCCTGGTCAGTGAATGGGTCTCCGGCATGCCGCTGGCCAAGATCATCCGCGAGGGCGACAAGCAACTGCGCGACAAGGCCGGGTACCTGCTGGCCGAGTTCCACTACTCGGCACCGGCCAAGGCAGGCCTGCTGCACGCCGATCCGCACCCGGGCAACTTCATGCTGGCCGAGGACGGCCGGATGTGCGTGATCGACTTCGGTGGCGTGGCAAGGCTGTCCGAAGGGCTGCCCGCCCCGCTGGGGCGGCTGATGCGGTTCGCGATGGAAGACGACTCCGACAGCCTGTTCGAGACGCTGCGCGCCGAGGGTTTCGTGCGACCGGGGACGCAGGTCCCGGCCGAGCACGTGCACGCCTATCTGGCTCCGTTCGTGGAGCCGTTGTTGTCCGAGAAGTTCCACTTCACCAGGAAATGGATGCAGAGGCAGGCTGAGCGTGTCGGTGACCTGGGCGGACAGGACTTCCGCACCGGCCGATCGCTGAACCTGCCGCCCCAATATCTGCTGATCCATCGTGTGCTGGCCGGCTCGACCGGCATTCTCTGCCAGCTGGACGCGGAATTGCCCGCCCGGGAGATAGTGGAGCGCTGGCAACCAGGATTCGTGGCCTGACCAGGGCATCTCAGAACGAACGGCCCACCGGTACGACCAAGTTGTCCACAGCCCGGGCCGGCCCTCTTTCCGGAATCCCGCCAGATCCGCAAGATCGAAGCATGACCGGAACACCAGCCCTGGAACAACATCCCAGCAACCCGTTCGTCGACGGTGTCGTCCGGCGAAGTGACATGGTCGCGGCCGGGCACTCGAACTATTCGCTGGCGACCCGATGCCGGCCTGGCGGACCGTGGCAGCCGATCCTGCCCGGAATCCTGCTCCTGGCCAACAGCCCGCCCAACAGGCGGCAACGGCTGAAAGCCGCCGTGCTCTACGCGAGGAACGAAGCCGTGATCACGGGCTCCGAGGCCCTGCGTGAGCACGACCTGATCCTCACCGACACAACCGAAGTAAGCATTCTGATCCCCGACAACCGGCGGTTGTCCGCCCGCGGCTACGTGCGAGTGGAACGCACATCAAGAATGCCGAAACCCGTAATCCTCAATGGTTTGCCATTCGCCCCGCCACATCGCGCGGCCGTCGACGCGGCGCGCCACAGCCGCGATCCAACCGATCAGCGAATGCTTCTCTTCTCCCCCGTCCATGCCGGGCTGTGCTCACTCGACGACATCCGCACCGAACTGAAAGCCTGCTCCCAACGCGGCACAGCAGCACTACGGCCATTGCTCGACGAATCTGCGACTCCAGTGCTGACAAGCACAGTCCACCAAGGCTGGGCCAAGCGCGTCATCAACCAGGCGCCGGTACCCAATCCCGAATGGAACGTCCCGGTCTACAACGGCTCCGGCAAACCCCTGGGCGTTGCCGACGCCTGGTGGGACGAGGTCGCCCTCGCCTGGGATTTCGACAACCAGCGTGACGACGGCGCCGACCGCCGGGAAGAACGCTTCACCAAAGCCGGTCTCGTACTGGTCCGGACATCACTGCCCGAACTGCGCGGCAACCCCGAAGACGTGGTCCGCGAACTCACCCTCGGTTTCCTTCACGCCGCCAGCCGTCCCCGCCCGAAAGTGCAGGCCCACCGATGACCTCCCCCATTCCAGTCGAATCCACCTTCGCCTCGGTCAACCCCGCCCTGCGCACACCGTGCCCCAAACCGGGCCCCGTCCCCGGCAAAGATCAATTCCGCCCGGCCGGCGAATCCCCCGCTGACCCCGCAGCCGGAAAAATCTTCGTACCCGGCTGACGCCAGGTGTCGATATGCGACGGGCACGTTCGTGTAGACGGTGACAGACCGACTTCAACCAGGAGGAACAAACCATGAAGCAGTACTTGCTCAGCATCTACCAGCCGGACGGCGACCCGCCGCCCCCGGAGGTACTGGAGCCGATCATGCAGGAACTGGACAAAGTGAACACCGAACTGAGGGAGGCCGGAGCCTGGGTCTTCGCAGGCGGCCTGCACCCACCGACCACAGCCACAGTCCTGCACAGCAAGGACGGCGAAGTGCTCACGACCGACGGCCCGTACATCGAAGGCAAGGAACACATCGGCGGATTCACCGTCATCCAGGCCGAAGACCTCGACGCCGCCCTGGAATGGGGCCGGAAGATCGCGAAAGCCATCGGCCTGCCCATCGAATGCCGCCCCATGCACTACGGAACCTGTTAGCACCACACTTCGACGTCCAGCTTCCCCACCGGAGCAGCCAACACAGGTACAGGTGCCCGGGACCTGTACCTACCGAAACCCACAGCCAACACCAGGCAATGGGGGCAACGCACCGGCTTCGGCAAGACGATCCACAAGCACGGGAGCGAGGTCGCCTACTGAACCGGCTGCATGACAACGACCCTGGCCTGACAGCCAGCCATTCCAGGATCCGGTCGTGCGGCACCGCAGTCGCGTCGCCTGCGACTGAGACAACGCCTGGTGGCTGGACACCGGCGGGTCGGATCATCTGGACCGCGAGGTGATCGACGTTTTCGGCTGCCTCTGCCGAGCGGAGAGTGCCGCCTTCGCCGGGTAAAGCCAACCGAGCGGCACCACATTCGTTGGTGGGCGACTGGATCCAGCTTCAGCCGATCATCGCGTGGAAAGTCCGACGTGGGGCATGGCCAGGCGACTTCGCAGGGAAACGACTCCGCCCTGGACACCATTGCGGCTCACAGGTGAACACACGCCCACGATTCCAAAATGTCCACTTAGGCCTGAGTTCGCCTCGCCAGCGTGCGGACATCACCACGCGAATCCCCGCTCGGTGGGTCACCTTGCCTCGGTGAGCTGCGCTTTTCTCCTAGGAGACACCATGTCAGTTGCGGTGTCAGTGCTGTGACTGTTCGACGTCAGGGTAGGAGGTGATCGTTACCGCCATGACCAGTTCAGCGATGACCAGCGGTACCAAGAACAGCAAGGGCCGGATGCCTCAGGCCTTCCGGCGGGTTGGAGTGGCGGCGGTGGCAGTCACGCTGTTGGCCGGCGTAGCCGCACCCGGGGTGGCAACCGCAGCCGACACTGAGGTCGGGCGGGATCGTCCAGAATTGCAAGAGGCCATGCAGGCGTTTGTGGATTCCGGTTCCACCGGGGTGCAGCTGCGCGTGCACGATCAGCGGGGCGAGTGGGCCGGCAGCGCAGGGGTGCGCAAGCTGGGTGAGGCCGCGAAGCCGCCGACAAATGGGCGGTTCCGGGTGGGCAGTGTCACCAAGACCTTCACCGCGACCGTCGTGCTGCAGCTGGTGGCCGAGGGCACGCTCGGACTGGACTCCACGGTGGCCGGCTACCTGCCCCAATTCGGGTTGGATCGGCGGATCACGGTACGGATGTTGTTGCAGCACACCAGCGGTGTGTTCAACCACACCGGCGATTTCGACGCGGACGGGAAGTACGTACCGGGGGTCCTGTGGCGGGACAAGGAATGGGTGAACTATCGGTTCCACACCTACGAGCCGGAGGAGCTGGTACGGCTGGCGTTGTCCAAGCCGGCGAAGTTCGAGCCAGGGACGAACTGGAGCTACTCCAATACCAACTACGTGCTGGCCAGGCTGCTGATCGAGAAGGTCACGGGCCACTCGTACGCCGAGGAGATGCAGCGGCGGATCCTGCGGCCGCTCGGATTATCGGGCACCGTGGCACCGACCACTCAGTCGGAGATCCCCGGGCCGCACGCCCATGCCTACTACCGGTACGAGGAGGCCGGCCAGCAGAAGACGGTCGACGTCAGCCGCCAGAATCCCTCCTGGATCTCCAGCGGCGGTGACATGATCTCGACCACTCAGGATCTCCACAAGTTCTTCTCCGCGCTGCAAGGCGGCAGGCTCCTCCCGGCTGCGCTGCTGGCCGAAATGCGCACGCCGCACCCGAAGAGCGGCGACTACCGCTACGGCCTCGGACTGTTCGTGCAGGACTTGAGCTGCGGTGTCACCGTTCTCCAGCACAACGGCGGCGTCCAGGGTTACGGGACGCTGATGTACAGCACGCCCGACGGCAGCAAGACCCTGACCGCCTCCGTGAACTATGTGGACGATGTGCCGATGTCCGTGGCAGGGACCTTCCCGAAGAATGTGCAGAGGCTCATCGACGTGGAGTTCTGCGGAGGCCAACCCATGGACTGAGGCAACCGGGCGATCGAGTTCCGAACTGTTGGTCCAGTCCGGTTGGACTGGGACTCACCAATACTCTTCGGGGAGTTTGCCTTCGATGTCGCGGACGTGGGTCCGGGCGCAGGTGGGGCAGAGCCAGGTTGTGCGGCCGCTGGTTCGCTCGCTGACCCATGCGAGGGCGTCCAGTGGTGTTGCCTTCGCTTTGGATCGGCCGCATCTGGAGCACGTCGCATCACCCACAGCTCGAAGATAGAACATGTGCAGCGCAGCGGCTTGCGGTGAATGCGTGGCGGGCCGGATCAGGTGCGTCGGCCCAGGTTGACGGTGTCGGAGGCGAGATAGAAGAGGTCGTCACGGGCGCCGATGAACACCGGGTCGGCTGGGTCCAGCAGACGGGTGAGGGCGATCCGGTCGTCCTCGGGCAGCCAGTCTTCGCTGACGTGGGCCAGGAAACCCAGCCAGCCGACCACGGCTGTCCGGACGTCGTCGGACACGGGCGCGGGATGGTCGACCAGATAGCTGAAGGACGTGACATCGGACAAGCCGGCGTCAGTGAGCGAACGGGTCCAGCCCACGGTGAGCCGTATCGAACCGGGCATGTCCGCGCGCATCTTGGCGAACCAGGCCTTGCGGGCGGCCTGCAGCCGGTCGATCAGGCCGGGCTCGCCGACGCCCAGGTCCCAGGGCAGACATTGGGTTCCGAGGCCGCCCTCAGCCAGGGCGAGCCAGCCACCCGGCGCAAGCAGGCGCGCCAACCGGTTGACGCCTTCCTGTTGATCCCGGAGGTGATGTACGACGAACGACGCCCACACCAGGTCCGCCGCGGGGACTTGGTCCGGCAACGTATCGCTGGCCGCGTCCGCCAGCACACTGTCCACTTTGACTGTCTCACCTGGACCAGCCAGGGTTGCGCGGACGTGTTCGCCTGCGGCGTCAAGGAGTTCGGGCACAGCATCGACCAGGATTACTCGGCCACCACCGTGGGCCCGCAGAGCCAGAGCGAGCTGCGCGGCCATTCCGCCTGCACCGGAACCAATATCGACAATAGTCGCGCCGGGGGCGAGCATGGCGACCAGGCGATCGGCCGCGGTCCTGTGCGCCTCGGCGCGGATCTCGTCGCTGCGCCGGAGGTCGCTGAGCCGGGAAACCCAGTCGTAGTCGTCATGAGTGTGCGAGCTCATGGCTCAACTTAACCGAAAAGGGGCGGGTGCCCGTCCGAAGACGAGCACCCGCCGGCAAGGTTCGCTTTACAGCGAGGATGCGACCTGGTCGGCGCGCTTGGCCGCCCACTTCGACACCCGGTTCCACCGCTTCGCGGCGGTCAGACGGCGGACCAGTCGCAGCTTGCTCGCTGCCTGTTCCGCCTCGCGCATTCGAGCACGCGCGAGATCTTCATAAAGCAACATCGTGCTGTCTCCCTTGGGAACTGCCGTGTAGTAGGTGCGCGAGGTCATGCCGCCGCCCCCTGGGTGCTCGCCGTGACGGTCGCGTCCTTACGCGGACGGCCACGTGGCCGCTTCCGCGCGATGACGACACCGCGCTCGAAGATCTCGCCACCCCAGACGCCCCACGGCTCGTGCCGTGCGACTGCTCCGGCCAGGCACTCGGCCCGGACTGGGCAGCTACCGCAGAGCTGCTTCGCCCGCTCCAGGTCGGTCGGGGCCTCTGCGAACCAGAGGTCAGGGTTGGTGGCGGACCGGCAAGGCAGGTCCAATCCAGCCAGGGGTGCGGCGTCGAGCAGGCCAGTCATTCCCGCCTCCGCCAAGTCGATGGGGTTGTCCAGTGATCTGTCCTCAGTTCGAGGGACAGCTATCGGAGACATCTGGTGGAGCTCCTGTCAGGTTGTGTGTGGTGTGCTGTTTTTCCTGGTGGGCAACAAAAAACACAGAGGCCGCGGATCCGTTTCCGGGTCCGCGGCCTCTGTGAGCCTGGTGGGGTCCTGACTTAGGTCAGGCCCTGCTCTCCTGCGCGGACAGGAATGTACGGAAAATCGCCAGTGACGGTCAGGACCGTGGGCACACTGGTCCCCTGGGCGGTGATCTGCTTGGGCGCGACAATGGCGCCACCTCGCAGCCGGTTCGCGGTCATTGGCTCGACTGCACGCCATTCGGCATGCGCCTTGGAGCCTTTCGACGACGGGAGGCCGGGGGTGCCACAGATGATTGTGTAGAGCTTCATCGTCCACTCCCCCCTTCTCGACCGTCGCCTCCGCTGGAGGCTGAAAACCTTCGGGCCTTCTCGCCCGGCTACTGCAGGTTATTAGTGGTGCAGGTACCGCCGCAACAGGTTTTTGACAGAATCTGGTGACGCCGGTCACACTACCGCCCGATTGGGCGACATAAGCCGTCAACCAGGGCGTTTACCGTTGCCAACCGGTCACAGCGCGTCCTGCCGGCCTTCACCAAGATCGGGAATGAACGGCCGGAGCCACGGTTGGACTATCAAGGACCGCCAGTCGAGCAGGCCACACGAACCTCGACCCTGACGGGACACCTCGTAAATCGAACTGCTGGAAAGGACACCCAGTGCCGACGACCGCTCAGCCCGCCCAAGCTGCCGGAACGTTCCTCCTCGGCGGCGACCTGCCCGTCAACCGCATGGGTTACGGCACCATGCAGTTGCCTGGACCAGGCGTGTGGGGTGACCCCAAAGACCCTGACGAGGCCGTGCGAGTCCTGCGCCGCGCCGTCGAACTGGGCGTGAATTTCTTCGACACCGCCGACTCCTACGGTCCGGTCGTCGCCGAGCAACTGCTCAAGACCGCTCTGCACCCGTATGCGGACGGCCTGGTCATCGCGACAAAAGCCGGCTTGAGCCGCCAGGGTCCAGGCAAGTGGTGGCCGATCGGCCGGCCGGAATACCTGCGCCAGCAGGCCGAGCTGAGCCTGCGCAACCTGGGCCTGGACCGCATCGACCTGTTCCAGCTGCACCGGATCGATCCGCAGGTCCCGCTCGAGGACCAGGTCGGCACTCTGAAACAACTGCAGGACGAGGGCAAGATCCGGCACATCGGACTGAGCGAGGTCAGTGTCGCCGAGGTCCAGGCGGCACAGAAAGTCGCGACGATCGTGTCCGTGCAGAACCTGTACAACCTGTCCAAGCGAACCGCCGAAGAGCTGCTGGACTTCTCCACCAGCAACAACATCGGCTTCATCCCGTGGTTCCCGCTGGCCACCGGCGCACTCGCGGCGGGCGACGGCCCGCTCGCCACGCTGGCCAAGGAACACGACGCGTCGCCGTCTCAGCTGGCACTGGCCTGGCTGCTCAGGCGCTCCCCCGTCATGCTGCCGATCCCGGGGACATCGAGCGTCGCGCACCTGGAGGACAACGTCCGCGCTGCCGAAATCGAGCTGAGCGACGAAGAGTTCGACACCCTCACCAAAGCCGTCTGAGACCGAGGCCGCCCGCTCGGGGCGGCCTCACTCCCTAAGGCGAGGTCTGCGGAGCTCCATCCCGGACAAGGGCCAGCACGTCTCCGCCGAAGCGGTCGAGTTTGGAGGCGCCGATCCCGGAGATCGAGACCAGGCCGGCCGTGTCCGTCGGGCGTTGTTCGGCGATCGCCACGAGCGTCGCGTCAGTGAAGACCACATAGGCCGGCACCTTCAGCTCCTTGGCCCGGGTACTGCGCCAGTCCCGCAACCGGCCGAGCAGGTCCTGGTCGATGTCGGACGGGCAGTCCTTGCAACGGCCGAGTTTCACCGGCACGGTCCCGACCAGCGCGCCACCACAGATCCGGCAGGTGAGCTTGGTGGCCGACGGCTTGCCATGGCTTTGGCTCCGCGCCACCCGGGCTGCTGGGTGATCATCAGGAACCAAGCCGTACAGGAAACGACTGCGCCGACGATGCCTGCGACCGCCAGGCGACCGGGAAAGCGCCCACGACATCCACAAGTGCTCACGGGCGCGAGTCACACCGACATACAGCAGCCGCCGTTCCTCCTCTATCGCCGCGTCGTCACCGTCGGCGAACTGAATCGGCATCGTGCCGTCCACGAGCCCGATCAGGAAAACCGCATCCCACTCCAAGCCCTTCGACGCATGCAACGACGCCAACGTGACGCCCTCGACCGTCGGCGGATGCTGCGCCGCGGCACGCATCTCCAGCTCACCGACGAATCGCGACAGATCGGCGCCCTCAACCGTGGCGGCGAGTTCCTCCGCCAGCTCGACCAAGGCCAGAAGCGACTCCCAACGCTCCCGGGCGGACCCACCTGTCGGCGGCTCTTCCGTCAGGCCCAGGCGATGCAGCAACGCCCGCACCACATCCGGCAGCTCGCCCGAAGGCGGATCGGCACTCGCCCCACGCAAGGCCATCACGGCCTGCCGGATCTCCTGCCGCTCGAAGAACCGCTCGCCGCCCCGCACGAGATACGGGATCCCGATCTCGGTCAGCGCCTGCTCATACAGCTCCGACTGCGCGTTCACCCGGTACAGCACCGCGATCTCACTCAGCGACGTGCCCGCGTCGACCAGGTCCTTGATTCGCTGGGCGACGGCTGCCGCCTCGGCTGGCTCGTCGTCATACTCGGCGAACCGCGGCGGCGGACCGGCCGGTCGCTGGCCGATCAGCTTGAGGCGCGATCCCGCGGGCCGGTCACGAGCCGCGGAAATAACCTGGTTGGCCAGCGAGACCACCTGCGGAGTCGACCGGTAGTCACGCTCCAGCCGCACCACGGCCGCCTCCGGAAAGCGCCTGGTGAACTCCAGCAACGGTCGCGGCGAGGCACCGGCGAAGGAATAGATCGTCTGGTTCGCGTCGCCGACCACCGTGAGATCGTCGCGCGCGCCGAGCCAGCCGCTCAGCACGCGTTGCTGCAGCGGCGTGACGTCCTGGTACTCGTCCACAACAAAACAGCGGTAGCGCTCGCGGAACTCCTCGGCGACCTGGGGATGGTCCTCCAGCACCGCGGCCGTGTGCAGCAGGAGATCCTCGAAGTCGAGCAGCTTGTGCTGGTTCTTGAGCTTCTCGTAGCCCTGGTAGACCGCGACGACCTGCTGCGCCTGCACCGGTGGCTGACGGTTACGACGGCGGACCGCTTCGGGATAGTCGTCCGGAGCGATCAACGACGACTTCGACCACTCGATCTCGGCGGCCAGGTCCCGCAGCACCTCGACCTCGGTCGGCGCGCCCACCCGATGCGCCGCCTGGCCGACCAGGCGGATCTTGCCGTCGATCAGCTCCCAGGGCGCGTCCCCGACCACTCTCGGCCAGAAGTAGCGCAGCTGCCGCAGCGCGGCACTGTGGAACGTACGCGCCTGCGCGGCGGTGATTCCCAAGGCGCGCAACCGGGTCCGCATCTCCCCGGCCGCGCGGTTGGTGAACGTGACCGCGAGCACCTGGCCTGCGGCGACGTGTCCGGTGTGGACGAGGTAGGCGATCCGGTGGGTGATCGTTCTGGTCTTACCGGTGCCCGCGCCGGCGAGTACGCACACCGGTCCGCGCGGGGCCTGCACTGCCGCACGCTGCTCCGGATCCAGGCCCTCCAGGAGGTTCTTTTCTGCTTCGCCGACCATGATTTCATCCTGACAGAGAGCCACTCCCCTTCGTCAACGCGCCAACGGGGGTGTGTCGGTGCGAACGGCCCGTTCGTACGGTTTCCCCTGGCCGTATCCTGGTATTCATGGCTGGTAAGCAGGACAAGGAAGCCCTCAAGGCGGCGAAGGCCCAACGCAAGGCCGAGTCGAAGGCCAAGCGCAGCCAGATCTGGCAGGCCTTCAAGATGCAGCGCAAGGAAGACCCTTGGCTGATCCCCTGGATGCTCGGCGTCTTCCTGCTGGTGACGGGCGTTATCTTCCTGCTCGGCGCGTGGTGGGGCATCGAGTGGATGGCGCTGCCGGTCGGCATCATGTTCGGTGTGCTCGGCGCTGTGATCGTGTTCGGCCGCCGCGTGCAGAAGAACGTGTTCAGCAAGGCCGACGGCCAGCCCGGCGCGGGTGCGTGGGCGCTGGAGAACCTGAAGCGTGGCTGGCGCGTGACGCCGACCGTGGCCGCGACGACGCAACTCGACGCGGTCCACCGCGTGCTGGGCCGTCCGGGCATCGTGCTTGTCGCCGAAGGCGCGCCGCACCGCGTGAAGGCACTGCTCGCGCAGGAGAAGAAGCGCGTCGCGCGACTCGTCGGCGACACACCGATCTACGACATGATCATCGGCAACGAGGAAGGCCAGGTCCCGCTGGCCAAGCTGCAGTCCAAGCTGATGAAGCTGCCCCGCAACCTCGGCCCCAAGCAGGTCGACACACTGGAGAAGCGGCTGTCGGCGCTGGCCAGCCGGGGCGCGGCCATGCCCAAGGGCCCGATGCCGCAGGGCGCCAAGATGCGCAACATCCAGCGCACGATCCGCCGCCGCTAACGCCGCTTGGCGATCGGCAGGACCGCTCGGACGATCGATCCGTGCTCAGTCGTGCGGCAGGAGAACTCACCAGCTATCTCCTGCGCACGCTGGGCCATGAACTTCAGGCCCATCCCGCGGCTGCTCGCGTCCTCTGGCAGCCCGACGCCGTCGTCCCGGACCTCCACGACGACACCGTGATCGTTGATCGCCAGGCTCACGGACGCGGACGTCGCCTGTGCGTGCTTCACGACGTTGGTCAACGCTTCGGCAACGATCCGGTACGCCGCCATCTCCACGGACTGGGACAACGCGGAGACATCGTCCGGCAGTCTCGCCTCCACCTTGAGCGTCGGGCCGGACAGGAACACCGAGAGCTCTCGCAGCGCTCCGACCAGGCCAAGCGTGTCCAGTTCCGGCGGCCGGAGCCGGTAGGCGACCCTGCGCACAATCCCCAACGCGTCCTGGATTGCAGTCACAGCACGATCCATCAGGTCGAGAACAGGCGCGTTGTCCGGCAGCTTCGCGCGCACCGCGTCGAGTTGAAGCCGGATGCCCGCAAGCGTCGGCCCCACATCGTCATGCAGATCGCGCGACAGCCGTAGCCGTTCCTCTTCGCGTGCGGTGACCAACTGCTCCCGGCTGCGCAGCAGCTCCTCGTCCAACCGCAACGCCGCGACCACCGGCGCCACTTGGTCAGCCAACGAAGCGAGCGCCTGAACAAGCATTTCGTCCAGATGCGTGCGGCCTTCAGGCGGCGCGACGAGTAAACGGCCCACGATCGTGCCCCGGTGCCACAAGTCGAATGTGACCGGCTCGGCGTCATCTTTGCAGGTCCGGACCTCGGCCAGGGTCCGCACACCATCCGCGGTCTCCAGCTCCAGCCGGGCGAACCGCAGGTGCAGCGAGTTGACGACCTCCTCGCACACCGCCGCAGGCACCTCGGACACCTCAAGCCGGTCACGCATCCGTTGTCCCAGGCCAGTCACGGCCTCCGCGATGTCGACGCGACGGCCCCACGCGACCTGCCGGACCCACCGCGTGAGCAGCAGCCCGAACGGGAAGATCGCGGCGCCCACCAGCCCCGCCTCGAACACGGTGTCGATCGGGATGATGAACGACAGAACGGCATACAGGCCCAGGTAGCAGGCAAGCAGACTGCTCGCGACAGCGACCACGACGACCGCACGGCGTACCGCAAGATCCAAGTCGTACAAACGATCTCTCGTCACCGCGACCGCCACGGCCATCGGTATCAAGGCCGCCGCGAGCACCTCAAGGATGTGGTGCACGACCTGCGGCATCGGCACGATCTCCCGCAGCACCGCCTGCGCGGCGCCGAACAGCAGGACCCACAGCAGCAAGGAGAGCCGTCGCGCCTGCACACCGGTCGCCTTGCGCCAGCGGAACGCCAGCCCGATCAAGGCGACCACGGTCGCGGCGATCAGAATCACCTCACCCGTGCTGACCAGCGCGTTCGCCAGGCCCTGCAGCTCCGGCACGGCAGCCGGATTGGTGACGGTGTACCTGGCGCCGTAGTTGCCTTCGGACAGTTCCAGGCCGACGGTGTAGAGCACGATGCCGATCGACGCGAACGCGACCGCCCACCACCAGCGGCGGCTGGGCAGCCGGCCTTCCGGGTAGATCAACGGCAACAGCGTCGCGATGGCCCAGATCGGCGGCGCCCACAGGGCGTGCTGGATCGGCATCAGCACCTGGACGACCGGATGATCAGGCGAGTCGAACGCACCGACGAGCGCGGTCATCAACGCGACAACGCCGTCCCACGCCGCGATCGCGACCAGCGCCCAGCCGACGCCGTTGCCGGGCTTCCGCCAGGTCACGAGCATGCCCATAGCGGCGTAGAAGATCGCGATCTCGACGTCCAGCGGCATCGCAGCGTACCCGGAGTAGCCCCACAGGTTCCCCGCCTCGGTGACCACCGCCGCGGCGACCCCGCTGGCCAGCCCCAGAACCCCGAGGCCGGCGGCGATCGCGGCCTTGACGCGGCCGGTCAACGGGTGCGCACCACCACCGTGCCGAGCAGCTTGTCGTGCAGTCCCCGGCGGTCGGCGTCCCAGATCGCGGCGGGAATGATCAGCGCGACCAGCAGTGTCCGCGGCACTGCCCGGATCACCCCGACCATGGGGTGGTCCCCCAGCCGGGCCACCCGGATGCCGAAGACCTTCATGCCGGGGGTGAACCCGAAGAAGGACACCGCGATGACGGTGATCAGGAACCAGGCCAGCAGGCTCCAGTTGCGGGGCAGCTCAGGTGCGGTGAACAGACCCGCGACCAGCCCGGCCAGAACAGCGTCGATCAGTAGGGCGAGCGCGCGCACGCCGGTCCCGGCCACCGAGCCGGGCCCGTCCTTCGGCAGCCCGAGACGTTCCCCCGGGTAACTCTGCGCGGGTCGGTCGCCGGCGTCCTCGCCGGGCTCGAGCGCGGCGCGGGGCCCGGACAACCACGATCCGGTCCACCTTGTCACCCCTCCAGAGTAGAACCACGTCACAATCCAGTGTCCAACGGTCGACATTTCCGGCATTGCGAGGCTCGTTAACATCGGCGAAACATCCGGGTGACGGTCGGGCAACACCACGCTCATAGCTTCACGACGCATAGCGGAAGTGGCGCGCCCGTCGGCGCCAAGCACTGAGTAAGGAGCCTACGAGCGTGTTCAATAGCCCCGACGAGGTCTTGCGCTTCATCAAAGACGAACAGGTTCGCTTCGTTGACGTCCGGTTCTGCGACCTGCCGGGCATCATGCAGCACTTCACCGTCCCGGCGGAGTCCTTCGACGCGTCGGCGTTCGAGGACGGACTGGCCTTCGACGGGTCTTCGGTTCGTGGCTTCCAGTCGATCCACGAGTCGGACATGCTGCTGCTGCCGGACCCCTACACGGCGCGACTCGACCCGTTCCGGGTGGAGAAGACCCTGGTCCTGAACTTCTTCGTGCACGACCCGTTCACCCGTGAGGCCTACAGCCGCGACCCGCGCAACATCGCGCGCAAGGCGGAGCTGTACCTGGCCGAGTCCGGTATCGCGGACACCGCCTACTTCGGTGCCGAAGCCGAGTTCTACATCTTCGACTCGGTGCGCTTCGACAACGCCGAGAACGGCGCCTTCTACGAGATCGACTCCGTCGAGGGCTGGTGGAACACCGGCACCGACGAAGAAGGCGGAAACCGCGGCTACAAGACGAAGTACAAGGGCGGCTACTTCCCGGTGTCGCCGGTCGACCACTTCGCCGACCTGCGCGACCAGATGACCCTGAACCTGATCGACTCGGGCTTCACCGTCGAGCGCGGTCACCACGAGGTGGGCACCGCAGGCCAGGCAGAGATCAACTACAAGTTCAACACACTGCTGCACGCGGCCGACGACCTGCAGTTGTTCAAGTACATCATCAAGAACACCGCCTGGCACGCGAACAAGAGCGTCACCTTCATGCCGAAGCCCCTCTTCGGCGACAACGGCTCCGGCATGCACTGCCACCAGTCGTTGTGGAAGGAAGGCGAGCCGCTGTTCCACGACGAGTCCGGCTACGCAGGCCTCTCGGACGTGGCCCGGCACTACATCGGCGGCATCCTGCACCACGCCCCGTCGCTGCTGGCCTTCACCAACCCGACCGTGAACTCGTACCACCGCCTGGTGCCCGGCTACGAAGCCCCGGTCAGCCTGGTCTACTCACAGCGCAACCGTTCGGCCTGCGTCCGCATCCCGATCACCGGCAACAACCCGAAGGCCAAGCGCATCGAGTTCCGTTGCCCCGACTCCTCCGGAAACCCCTACCTGGCCTTCTCAGCGATGGTCATGGCCGGCCTCGACGGCATCAAGAACAAGATCGAACCGGCCGCCCCCATCGACAAGGACCTCTACGAGCTCCCGCCCGAGGAGGCCAAGAACGTCAAGCAGGTCCCCGCAGACCTCGGCACAGTCCTCGACACCCTCGAGGCCGACCACGACTATCTGCTCGAGGGTGGCGTCTTCACGCCAGACGTGATCGACACCTGGATCTCCTTCAAGCGCGAGAACGAGATCGACCCGCTGCGTCTGCGTCCGCACCCGTATGAGTTCGCCCTCTACTACGACGTCTGATCAGGCGCCGTAGGTCCGTGTAGACACAGGCCGGGTGGTCGAGTGACTTTCCTCGACCACCCGGCCTGAGCATTTACGCCCCTCTCAGTGGGCAGGCGCCAGTTTCCCTTCTGAGGCCAGCTCACGAGCCGCCGCGAGAAAGTGCCCGGCTTACTGCCGTCGTATGCCGGAGCGCCACTGCCAGTAGGCGATACCGACGTATAGCAACACGAGCCACGCGGAGAGGACGACTGTGCGGATGACGGGCGCTGAGGGATCGGCCCAGAGGTACTGAAGGGTCACGGCCGCGCCCACTCCGACGATGACGCCTAGGAGGCTGCGTAGTGCGCGAGGTCCTCTGATGAGCCAATGCCAGAAGCCGCCCTGGGTGTAGGTCATCCGAGGCGGGGTGGTCATCACGTCTTCATCGTTGTGGGTGTTGGGCGCCGGCGTCAATGAGACGGCAGGTCCATCGAGGAGCGCACCGGCTCCGTAAGTTCGGCGAGTTGTTCCATCAGGTAGGTGATGGCGGATCTGCGCCTGTCGTAGCCATAACGTTTCTTCGAGGGTAGCGCCTGCCATGCCTGCTCAACCAACTCTTGGTAGCGGGCCAAACCAGCTGGCCCGAGTATTGGTTCGTAGTCCGGCAGGACGGTCCGGAATACCTCGTAGTCGCTGGTCAGGGCGCGTTTGACCAGCATCTCTGCCAGTGCTGTCGGGTTGGGCGGGCTGGCTGCGCATGCGTTCAGGTGGATTTCCTGGGCTCTGCTCATGGCCCCGCCCAGGCCGCTGCGGGAATCGTCGAGCATTCCGGTCGCGCTTTCCAGCAGGTCCAGCGCATATTCGGCCAGCTCGGCGGCCACGCCAGGGAGGTCCGCATCGACCAGTTCGGCCACTGCGTCCAGTGCTTCGTGCACGTCTTCGAAATACGGGTATGTCGCTCGGTAGTCCACGTAGTGGCTGATCTTGATTGTCGATTCGAGGCGGGCTCGCAGTGCATGCTCGTCGCGGGCGGGCCTGCTGCGAATTCGAGGCGGGCTCGGAGGCGTGGATCATTCTTTGCCGCGGACAGCAGGTGGTCCGCCAGCCAGGCTGGGTCTTGGGCGCGCAAGAACTTCAGCAATGACTGCTCGTCCATTAGGACCTCCATTGAGCCAGGTGGTCCCAGTCGGCTGGCGGTGCCGTCGCCACCGGGGGTCTGCCGAGGTATACGAGGTAGGCGGAGTGCAGCCATGCTTCGACGGTGCCTGGCAGGAATTCCAAGTCGGCAAAAGACATGAGACCGGTCGCGCGTTTCGCACGGCAGTGGGCGCGGAGTTCGACTGTGGCGTCGTCCTCGACCAACTTTGTCACGACGACGGGCTCGCCGAGCAGGGTTGCGGGGACCGGGAACTTGATCTCCTCGTCCAGCACGGTGAGGAAGGCGGTCATCTGCTCGTGTTCGCCGTAGGCGTCGGTGACGATGACCTCGATGTCGTCACGAAGCAAGGCTTCGACGTCGTGGGCACCACTCGCCAGGTGGGCAAGCTGCGTGTTGATTTCGGCCTGGTCGAACGGAGTCCACTGCGGGTTCTCCGGGCCCACGTCCTCGACCGGGGCGTCTCCTCTTCCGCCTGAGCAAACCGGGTAGGCCGTGTCCGGGTCTGGTTCGATGACTTTCTCCAGCGTGATGTCGTGCATCCAGCTGTCGCCGAAGTCGTAGATGTACGAGAGCCGCTTGGCGAACACAGCGAACACGGCGCCGAGAGTGATCTTGTCCTCGTCGTGTTCGGCGTCGAAGTACGGGTCGCCGTACTGGCGTCGGCCGACTTTGAACGCGTGCAGGTGGTCGCCGTCCCAGTTGAAGGCGATCTGGATGATGTCGTGCAGGTCACCGAGCGTGGCCGACGACGGTACAAGCACCCGGCGCAAGCATTGCGGCTGCACGTACCGCAAGGTGATCTTG
This sequence comes from Kibdelosporangium banguiense, assembly GCF_017876405.1. Lineage (GTDB taxonomy): Bacteria > Actinomycetota > Actinomycetes > Mycobacteriales > Pseudonocardiaceae > Kibdelosporangium > Kibdelosporangium banguiense. The sequence goes on from NZ_JAGINW010000001.1 coordinate 992,209, forward strand.
AGTTGGCAGATGCCCTCCAGCTCGGACTGCGTGTCCGGCGAGTCGCGCAGAGATGTCAGTGCCCAGCGGCCGAGCGGTGTGATTCGCCGCTGTCGGTCGACGGCGCCGAAGGCTGCCATCAACTCCAACGCCGCCTCAGCTGGGTCTCGGTCGCCGAAACCGCGGTGGAACGCGTCGTACACCTCGTAGCTCGATTGATTGATGATCTTCTGCAAATCCGGTGCCGGCTCAGCTGCCAGCGCTGTGAGCACCAGGCGGCCGATTTCCAGTACGTCAGGCTCGTCGCCATCGAATGTCACGGCCAGCACTGCGGCAAGGGCCCGTAGCCAGGCCTCCAGCACCGCGTCACCATCGGCCAACGTGGGTCCCGATACGGCGCGGCCGTCGCTGACCGACAACAGCCCTGCCGCGACCGCGGCCGTCCACGGGCGCTGTAGGGCGGGGACGTCCGCCGTGCTGCGTACCGACTGTGGCATCGCGACACCCAGCACTTGACCTGCTTCCGGCAGGTCAGCTCGCCGCAGTACGCCTTTCGCAGTCACCGGCCGACCAGGGCCGACCCATTTGGCCAGGGCCAGAGCCTGCTGCAACGCGTTGCATTCCCGGGCTGTCCCGGCGAGGTGCTCCACCCCGTGCAGCGTAGACAGGGGTCCGTGGTGCAATGGGTGAGGCCGCCGTACAAACCGAGGGAACGCGTGGATTTCGACGAGCTTGACCTGCTGCGCCGCAACAATCCGGCTTGGAAGCTGTTGCGCGCCGCCAACGGCCCGCTTGTCCTGGCTTTCCTCGGGAAAGTCTTTGTCGACGACAACTTTCGGTCCATTTCCGCCACCGAGCTGATCAGCCGGCTGGACGATGAGTTGTACGCGCTGAACGAGCGGCTTGGGGAGGGGGCGTTTCCGAAGCCTGCCAAGGCTTATCTCGATGATTGGGCGGCCGCGGAGAACGGCTGGCTGCGCAAGTACTACCCGGCTGGGTCCGATGAGGTGCATTTCGACGCGACTCCTGCTGTGGAGAAGGCGCTGGCCTGGGTGGACACGTTGCGGGAACGCACTTTCGTCGGCACCGAGTCGCGGTTGAACACCATCTTCGAACTGCTGCGGCAGATGGCTTACGGCGCGGAGGCCGATCCGGATGTCCGGCTCGCCGAGTTGCACAGGCGCCGCGCCAAGATCGACGCTGAGATCAGCCGGGTCGAGGGCGGCGACGTCGCGTTGCTCGACTCCTCCGCCCAGCGGGATCGCTATCAGCAGTTCGCTGCCACCGCGCGGGAATTGTTGTCCGACTTCCGGGAGGTCGAGGCCAACTTCCGGGCTTTGGACCGGGCGCTGCGGGCCAGGATCGCCGGGTGGCAGGGCTCCAAGGGTGAACTGCTCGACGATGTCGTGGGCAACCGCAACACCATCGCGGACTCCGACCAGGGCCGTAGCTTCCAGGCCTTCTACGACTTCCTGCTCTCGCACGAGCGGCAGGCCGAGCTCACCGACCTGCTCGCGAAGGTCCAGTCCCTCGACGCTGTCGACACTGACTCGCGGATGCGGCACATCCACCACGACTGGCTTGACGCGGCCGAACGCACGCAGGCGACTGTGCGGCTGTTGTCGGAGCAGCTTCGGCGGTTTCTCGATGACCAGGTGTGGCTTGAGAACCGCCGGGTGATGGACATCCTGCGCAGCATCGAGTCGTCCGCGCTCAAGTTGCGGGACCATTCCCCTGATGTCACCTACGAACTCGACGGCACTGTCCCGTCGATCGTGCTGCCGATGGAACGCCCGCTCTACACGCCCAAGGTCAAAGTCGCGCTCGAAAGTGAGGACATCAGTACGGCCGATGAGGATCTTGACGCGTCCGCGTTGTTCGAGCAGGCCCATGTGGACCGGGAACGGCTACGCGGCTTCGTGCGCGGCGAGTTGCGCCACCGCACCCAGGTCGGGCTCAGCCAGGTGCTCGAACGGCAGCCGCTTGAGCAGGGCATGGCCGAACTGGTCGGCTACCTTTCCCTGGACGATCCGGCCTTCCAGGTGGTTTTCGACGAAACCGCACGTGAGCAGGTGCGTTGGGTGGACGCCACCGGCACGGAGCGAATCGCCAGCATTCCCCGCGTGACCTTTATTGTCAGTGGGGGTCTCTAGCATGGCTGGCGTGACCACATCGCTGCGCAGAGACGAGCTGGACCTGTCGCTCGTGGTCACGCACCTGATGAAAGGTGTGGTGTACGCCGACGGCCACGAGAAGGTCTGGCGCCACCTGCTGCCGCTGCAGGCCCAGGTGCGTGACTACGTCGGCGTCATGGGCCTGACTGTGGTCGTCGACGAGGCCGAAGGCTATGCGTTCCTTCGTTCCAAGGCTGACGGCGAGGACGACGAGCAGACCGTCCCGCGGCTGATCCCGCGGCGCGCCCTGTCGTTCCACGTAAGTCTGCTGCTTGCCTTGCTGCGTAAGAAACTTGCCGAGTTCGACGCGTCCGGCGCGGAGACACGGCTGATCCTGACCAGGGAACAGATCGTGGAGATGGTGCGGCTGTTCCTGCCCGAGCGCAGCAACGAGGCACGGCTGGTCGACCAGATCGACACCCAGATCACCAAGATCATCGAGCTGGGTTTCCTGCGCCGGATCACCGGGCAGGACGCCACCTTCGAGGTGCGGCGCATCCTGAAGGCCTTTGTGGACGGGCAGTGGCTGGCGGAGTTCGGCCAACGGCTCGCCGAGTACGCGAGCCAGCTCGGCGGACAGGGGGATGACGACTGATGGACAGCCTCGCCGGCTACCGGCTCGAACGCCTGGAGGTCTACAACTGGGGCACGTTCGACCAGCGCGTGTGGACGTTCCGGCCGGATGGCCGCGACAGCCTGCTGACCGGGGACATCGGCTCCGGCAAGTCCACGATCGTCGACGCGATCACCACATTGCTGTTGCCTGCCAACCGAATCTCCTACAACAAGGCGGCGGGGGCAGACTCGCGAGAGCGTGACCTGCGCTCGTATGTCCTGGGCTACTACAAGTCCGAGCGCAACGAGGCGACGGGTGCGTCCAAACCCGTCGGGTTGCGGGATCGCCGGTCGTTCTCGGTCATCCTCGGTTGCTTCACCAATCAGGGCTACGACTCGACGGTGACCCTCGCGCAGGTGTTCTGGTTCCGTGACGCGTCTGTCGGCCAGCCGGACCGGTTTTTCGCCACGGCCGACCGCGGCCTGACCATCGCCGGTGATTTCGCCGAGTTCGGCGGCGACATCGCGACGCTCAAACGCAGGCTGCGCAAGCAGGAAGTCCGGGTGCACGACCATTTTCCCGCCTACAGCAAGGACTTCCGCCGTCGGCTGGGCATCGACTCCGACCAGGCCATGGAACTGTTCCACCAGACCGTGTCGATGAAGTCGGTCGGCAACCTGAACGACTTCGTCCGCTCGCACATGCTGGAGCCCTTCGACGCGGCCGACTGGACGAACAGGCTGATCGACCACTTCGAGGATCTGACCAAGGCACACGACGCGGTCCGCAAGGCGCGCGAGCAACTGACCCAGCTCGAGCCGTTGCTCGCGGACTGCGACACGTATGACCAGCTGGACAAGCAGATCGCGTCAGCCCGCGCGCAGCGCGAGGCGTCGCGGTACTACTGCGCGAGCCGCAAGTCGACGCTGCTCACGGCCCGGATCAGCGAACTCGGCAGTGAGATCGGCGCGCGTCAGGCTGTGCTGACCGAGGCGAAGGACGAGCTAGAACGGCTGCGCGGCAAGGAAAAAGACCTGACCGTTCAGCGCGCCGGGTGCGGCGGCGACCGCATCGGCCAGATCGAAGCCGAGATCGCGGCCGAAGAGAAAGAACGCGCGCGGCGTAAGGACCTGTCCGAGCGATATCACACGCTGCTGCACGAAGCCGGGCTCGCGGCCGTGGCGGATGCCGCGCAGTTCGCCGTGCGGCAACGTGAAGTCGCACAAAGCGCGGAAGCCCTCGACGAGGCGCAAGCCGACTTGCAGAACCAGCTGACGGACATCAGCGTGCAGCGCCGTGAGCTCGACGCCGAATCCGCGGAGCTCAACGCGGAGTTGATCAGCCTGCGCGACCGGCGAAGCAACATTCCCAAGCGCATCCTGGACGTTCGGGAAGCACTGTGCGGTCAACTGGGTGTGGACGCCGAGGCGTTGCCGTTCGCCGGTGAGCTCATCCAGGTAAGGGCCGAGTGTGCGGAGTGGGAGGGCGCTGCCGAGCGCCTGTTGCACGGCTTCGGTCTGTCCATGCTGGTGGCGAGTGAGCACTACGCCGCGGTGTCCGACTGGATCAACGAGAAGCATCTCGGCGTCAAACTGGTCTACTACCGGGTTCCGGAGCGGTCGACCGCCGCGCCGCCCGCATCGCTGCCCAGCGGCAGCCTGTACGACAAGCTGGAGATCAAGGAGTCGTCGTTCTCGGCCTGGCTTGATCGCGAACTGGCGCACCGCGCGGACTACGAATGTGTCGGGACGATGGCCGATTTCCGGCGCGCGGCCAAAGCCATCACCAAGGCCGGGCAGTTCAAGGGCGCTCGTGGCAGGCACGAGAAGGACGACGCCCGCCGCATCGACGACCGCAGGCACTACGTGCTCGGCTGGGACAACCAGGCCAAGATCGACGCACTGCTCGACCAGGCCAACCAGCTGCACCGGCGGTTGGCCACCCTGCAGCAGCGGGCCCAGGCGCTGACCGGGGAACTGGCCGGGAAACGCAAGCTCGCCACCACGCTCTCGTTGCTCGCCGAGCGCAGCGGATTCGGTGAGATCGACTGGCAGGCCTCGGTGAACCGCATCGCCGGCCTGACCGCGGAGAAACGGCGTCTGGAGGAGCAGTCCGACGAGTTGAAGCGGCTCAACGACGAGCTCGAGAACGTTGCCAGGCACATCGCGGAGACAGAGACGGCCCGGGACGCCGAGACCTCCGCGATCGGCAAGCTCGGCGGCGAGCGTGACACCGCGCAAGGGCAATTGCTTGGCGTGCAACGAGTTCTGGCCGAGCCGGGCCACGAATCGGCCCGGGAGTCGTTCCCCTTGCTCGACAAGCGCCTCGGCGGCCGGAAGCCGGCCACGCCCGAGGACTGCGACCGATGCCAGATCGACCTGGCAGCCGAACTCACCGACGAGGCCGACAAACTCGGCACAAGGCAGAACAAGATCGCCAGCCGGGTGGTCGGGCGGATGGGCGACTTCCGCAAGGCGTATCCGTTGGAGACCAGCGAGTTCGACAACTCGGTGCAGTCGGCGGGCGAGTACCGCGCGTTGCACGACCGGATCGCGCGTGACGACCTCCCGAGATTCGAGTCGGAGTTCAAGACCTACCTCAACACCAACACGATCCGCGACATCGCCGGTTTCCACTCCCAGCTGACCAAGCAGGCGGAACTGATCAAGCAGCGGATCGAGACCATCAACGACTCGCTGGTCGGCATCGACTACAACCCGGGCCGGTTCATCCGGCTCGAACTGCACCCGACGGTCAACGTCGAGATCCGCGACTTCCGCAAGGACCTGCGGGAATGCACCAGCGGGTCGCTCGCAGGCGACGAGGGCGACCAGTACTCGGAGCTGAAATTCCTCCAGGTCAAGGCGATCATCGAACGGTTCAGGGGACGCGTCGGCCAGACCGAGACCGACCGGTCGTGGACGCGCCGGGTCACCGACGTGCGCAACTGGTTCACGTTCGCGGCGTCGGAACGCTGGCGTGCCGACGACACAGAGCACGAGAACTACACCGACTCCGGCGGCAAGTCCGGTGGGCAGAAGGAGAAACTCGCCTACACGATCCTGGCCGCCTCGCTGGCGTACCAGTTCAAACTCGACTGGGACAACGACAAGTCGAAGACCTTCCGGTTCGTGGTCATCGACGAGGCGTTCGGCCGGGGCTCCGACGACTCCACGCGGTTCGCGCTCGGCCTGTTCCGGCGGCTCGGCCTGCAGCTGCTGATCGTGACCCCGCTGCAGAAGATCCACGTCATCGAACCGTACGTCGCGGCGGTCGGCTTTGTGGACAACAAGAACGGCGCGAGTTCCCGGCTGCAGACCCTGACCATCGAGGAGTACCGGCAGCGCCAGCTCGCCCACGCCATCGAGACCGCGTCCGCCCCGGTCAATTGACCATGGCAGCCCCAGGGTGGACCGCACCTGCCGATGTCGTGCGGAAACTGCGGCGGCAGTGGGATCGCGGCGAGTTCCTGTCACAGTGCGCGTCAGGCGAGGCGTGGACACCGCTGTCGGTCGGCCTGCGCAGGCCGAGTGCCCAGGACACCGCCGCCCGGTACGACGAAGTACGTGCCTGGGTCGATCAGTGGCGGCAGGAACTACGCCTTCGAGTCGAGACAACGACAGTCGGAGGCCGGGTCGCAGGCGTCAACGAACTGCCTGCCCGCGCTTGGATCGACTCGTACGATCAGTTGTGGACCGTGCTCGGCGTACGAACCGACGTGCGGAAATTCCTGGACCTGTTGAACGCGACCAAGATCAGCGTTCCGCTGGTCGCCGAGTGGATGTGTATCAAGCCGATGGAGGTCCTCCGGCACGCCGGCGAGTGGGACAGCCTTGTCCGCACCGTGCTGTGGATCGACGCACACGCGCACTCCGACATGTACCTGCGGCAGGTCGACGTGCCAGGCGTCGACACCAAGTTCATCGAACGCAACCGCACGATCCTGTCGACGATGCTGGACCGGCAACTGCCCGGGGAACGGATCGACCGCACCCGGCCACCATCGGACTTCACCGGCCGCTACCTGCTGCGGGCCAAACCCGGCTATGTCCGGTTCCGCCGGCTCGGCACGAACACCGGCTTCAGCGAGCTGGGCGTGCGGATATCCGAACTGGCGGACACGCCGCTGGATGTGCGCACGGTGTTCGTCGTCGAGAACGAGGTCACGTACCTGGCTTTTCCACCCGTTGACGACGCTGTTGTCCTCTTCGGCGAGGGTTACGCCGCGACCCGGCTGGAACCGCTGCGCTGGCTGGCGGACAAGGAGCTTGTGTACTGGGGCGACATCGACACGCACGGTTTCGCGATCCTCAACAGGCTGCGCCGCACCTTCGGCCATGCCCGGTCGATGCTGATGGACCGGGCGACACTGCTGGCACACGAAGGCCAATGGGTTCGGGAACCGAGTCCGGTCGCCGATCACCTCGAGATGCTGGCACCGGACGAGGCCGCGCTGTACAACGACCTCGTCGAGGACGTCTTCGGGCCAGGCGTCCGCCTCGAGCAGGAACGCGTTTCCTACTCGGCGATCGAACGGGCCGTGAAGAAATAGCCGATTCGGCTGAACCGGTTCGACACCACCGCTCGTATGGATAACGAGAAGGTCACGAAGACGTGGTCCCGCCCGGGAAAACCCCGACTCTTCCTGGGCGCGGAACCATCGGACTCGCCGGCCGGCCGTCCTCACCGATGCGCGCAGCCCCTTGGCCGGCCGGCGAGCCCCTAACTTTCTGGAACCCGGCCGCGGTGAGCGGTGTACAAGGGTTGTCATCACAGACGAGGAAGCCATAGCCCAGGCAAGGGCAGGTGACCTGGACGCGTACGCAACCCTGGTCGCCCGGTACACCGCGCTCGCGAACCGGACGGCCTTCCTGCTCGGCGCCGGGCCTGACACCAGCGATGTGGTGCAGGAGGCGTTCGTGAAGGGGTTCCGTGGCCTTAAGTCCTTCAAAACCGGCGCCGCGTTCCGGCCGTGGCTGCTCAAGATCGTCGCCAACGAGACCAAGAACCTGCATCGGTCCCAGCGCCGCCGTGGGCTGATGGAACTGCGGGTCGCGCAGATGCAGGACCCGGTCGACCACCGGGATCCGGCTTCGGTCGCCGTCCGGGACGCGGCGAGGACCGCCTTGCTCAACGCCATCAAAACGCTGCCCGACAAGGACCGGGAAGTCGTCACCTGCCGCTACCTGCTCGATCTCAGCGAGGCCGAGACCGCGCAAACGCTTGGCCTCGCCAAGGGCACCGTGAAGTCGAGGCTGTCGCGGGCGTTGGCAAGGCTGCGGCCGTTGCTGGAGGAGGTGGTGGCCGATGAGTGACGATCTCGAGGCCGCTCTCCGCAGCCTGGGCACGCAGATCGAGATTCCGGACCCGCCCGACGTCGCGGCGAGCGTCCGCAAGCGCATCGCGCAGAAACAGAAGCGCCAGATCCTGCGACCAGTGCTGATCGGGTTGCTGGCGTTGCTGCTGGCCGGAGCGGTCGCGTTCGCGGTGTCGCCGGATGTCCGGGCAGGCGTCGCGCGGTTCTTCGGGTTCGCGGGCGTCGAGTTCCGGCAGGACTCGCCACCGCCGCTCCCAGTCACGCCGCTGATGCCTGGCGAGCGCGTGATCAGCCTCGACGAGGCCAAGGACAAGTTCGGTGTGCGCGTACCCACGGCACTGGGCGCGCCCAAGGAGGTCCGGGTCGTCGACGGGCGCGTCGTCTCGTTGATCTACGACGACCTCCGGCTGGACGAGTTCGACGGCGAGTTCGGCCCGGCGATGGGAAAGTTCGCGCAGGCCGAGGAGCTCGAACGGGTGCGGGTCAACGACACCGACGCGCTCTGGATCCCCCGGCCGCACGAACTGTTCTACATCGACCGCACCGGCGCCTGGAAACGCGAATCGGCCCGCATGTCAGGCAAGACGCTGATCTGGCAGGCCGGGCCCAAGACCATGCGCCTGGAAGGCGACCTGACCAAGCAAGAGGCGATCAAGATCGCGTCCAGCTAGGACGCCTACTGGCGTACTTCCTCCTGCACAGGTTCGGCAACCTGTGCTGGGCTCTCGACGTCGTCCCCACGTCCGCGGCGCCCCTTGAAGAGCTTGCCGAACACCGGTGGGGCGTGTCCGTCAGAGAAGGAGACCACTGCGAACACCCCGGCCAGCAGCACGCTGAACAGCGAGATCACCTGGTGCTTGATGCCTTCCACACCGCCGCCCTCGGCCAGTGAGGCCAGCAGGAACTGAGTGATCGCCGTGCCCATGAGCAGCAGGATCACCACCGAGATCTCCCGTCGCGACCGCCACACCCGCAGCCCTGCCCACAGAATGAACGACCACAACGGGATCAGGAAGAACAGCCCGAGCGGAGACAGCAACCGGCCGATCCCCGAGAACACCGGCACGCGGTATTCCTTGGCGTACGGCGGCTCACCGGAGTCGACCTCGAAACTGCCCTGCGTCGCCGGCCGGGCGATCAGCTGGTCCGAGGCATTCCGGTGCAGGATCTCGACCGTGCGCCACGGGTGTTTCAGGTAGAACTTGAGCACGGTGTCCCGGTTGATCAAATGCCGGTACTGCGGGTAGAGCGGATCGCTGTGCGCGGCGTTCGGCGCCCAGAAGACAAGGCCGACGTATTTGTCGAACGACTCCGGCAGGCCCATGTCACGCAGGTATTCCTGGTTGGGCTGGCCGGTGTCCAGAATGCTGGTGAAGATCGCGTTGAACATGTTGGCCTCGCGGTACTCCTCGCCCGCGGCCGAACCGCCGCTGGTCTGCGTGAGGTACGTACCCGCGCCGACGATGACCACGACCAGGGCCTTCAGCACCCAGTTACGCCGCATCGCCAGCAGCGCCAGGACCAGCAACGGCAGGATGACCAGCGTCTGGACCTTGGCGTTCACGCCGACCATCGCGCCGCCGATGAGCACGGCCGTGCCGAAGTAACGCCAGCCGTTGTCCTGCTGCATGACCAGCAGACCGGCCACCATCAGCAGGATCCCCAGGAACGCGGCGGCCTCGCTGAGCGGCGCCGCGAAATACCCGAACAGGGCGGAATCGGCCACGACCAGCAGCAACAGGATCGTGACCGCGATCTGCCAGCGGCGAGTCAGCTTCAGCGCGAGCACAATCATCGCGATACCGAATGCGGCCAGGAAAATGCAGACCGCGCCGAGCAGGTACAGGTTGAAGACCGAATCCAGGCCGATCGCGCGGCCCAGCCACGCCACCGGGCGGTCGATCCACATCTGGCTGGAGACGTATTGACTGCTACATGCCGGTGCGGGCGGATAACCCATCTGGATGTACTTCTGGAATGTCACGTGATTGCCGCCGCCGAGCTGGCAGAGCAACCGCCATCCGTCACCGTTGTCCGCCATGCCGATGGGTTTCGGCACCAGGAACCGAATGAACATGACAGCTAGCGACGTCAGAAACACGCCCGCGCCGACTCGGACTCCCTGGTTCCGCAACACTCAGCGGATGGTACTAGCCGTAGAAGACCCGCTCGACCACCGCCCTGGCCCGGCGGGTGGTGCGGCGGTACCCGTCGAGGACCTCGCCCGGGTCCACATCCTGGGAGTATCCGAGTGCCCGGGCCACCGCGAGCAGCTCACGTCCGGACGTCGGCACCTGGTCGCTCGGCTTGCCGCGGACGAGCATCGTCGCATTTCGGACGCTGGTCGCCAGCAGCCACGCGGCGCGCAACTCCTCGGCGTCCGATTTGGAAATCAGATGCGCCTCAACCGCAGCCGTCAATCCGTCGAGTGTGCTCGGGGTACGCAGGCTCGGGACTTCGTGCGCATGCTGTAGTTGCAGCAATTGCACAGTCCATTCGACATCTGCGAGCCCGCCGCGGCCGAGCTTGGTGTGTGTGGTCGGATCAGCACCGCGCGGCAGCCGTTCAGTGTCCACTCTGGCCTTGATGCGTCGGATCTCGCGCACGCTTGTGGCGTCCAAACCGCCCCGGGGATAACGGAATTCGTCGATCGCATTGATGAAACGCGCGCCAAGAGCCGGATCTCCCGCGACGAACGACGCCCGTAGCAGCGCCTGCGCCTCCCAGACCTCGCCCCATCGCCGGTAGTACTCGATGTACGAGTCCAAAGTGCGCGCAAGTGGGCCTTGCTTGCCTTGCGGTCGCAGTCCTACGTCCACTTCGAGCGGCGGGTCCTGGCTCGGCGCGCCCAGCTGGCGCCGCATCGCCTCGGCGACCGAGGCAGCGAACTTGGCGGCCTCGTCGCCACTGGCCCCCTCGACGGGCTCGCACACGAACATCACGTCAGCGTCGGAGCCGTATCCCAGCTCGTTACCGCCGAGCCGGCCCATACCGATGATCGCGATCTTCGCCTTCGGCCAGCCACCGGCTTCCACGGACTTCTCGCGCTCCACCGAGGCGAGCGCGGCCTGCAGAACCGCAGCCCAGATGCTCGACAACGCCCCGCACACAGCGGGCGTCTGCATCAACCCGAGCAAATCGGCGCACGCGACGCGCGCCAGCTCGTGCCGTCGCAAGGAACGCGCCGCAGCCACAGCACCATGCAGGTCACGATGACGTGCGACGGCCGTACGCAGTGACGACGCCACCTCAGCCGGGTCACGGTTGGCGAGTTCCTTGGTGTCGGCAAGCAGCCGCAGCACCTCAGGCGCGCGGGCCACCATCTCCGGCACGAGCTTCGACATGCCCAGCAACTGCGCGAGGCGCTGCACGACCGCACCCTCGTCGCGAAGCAGACGCAGATACCAAGGCGTCGTCGCGAGCGCCTCGGACATCTTGCGGTACGACAGCAAACCACCGTCAGGGTCAGGTGTGGTCGCAAGAAGGTCCAGCAAGACGGGCAACAACGCGCTCTGGATCGCGGCGCGACGCGAGACACCCGTGGTGAGCGCGTGGATGTGGTTCAGCGCGCCTTCCGGACTGGCGTACCCAAGCGCGCCAAGCCGGGCCACAGCCTCAGAAGCGGTCAACCGCAACGCTTCGGTCGGCACGTTGGCCACAGCCTCGAGCAACGGCCGGTAGAACAGCTTCTCGTGCAACCGTCGGACACGGTTGGCGTGCCGCCGGAACTCCGACAGCAGCACCTGCTCTTCCGCGCGGCCACGGTCCGGTCGTACGCCGGCAGCCCGCGCGAGCCAGCGCAGGTCGACCAGGTTGCTCTCATCCGGGAACAGGTGCGTACGACGGAGTTTCTGCAGTTGGAGCCTGTGTTCCAAGGTTCGGAGGAACCGGTACGACTCCCCCAGCCCGGCTGCATCCGCGCGGCCGACATACCCGCCGGAGCCCAACGCGGTCAGCGCGGCCGTGGTCGACCCCAGCCTCAGGTCCTCATCGCTTCGGCCGTGCACAAGCTGCAGGAGCTGCACGGCGAACTCGACGTCGCGCAGCCCACCGCGGCCCAGTTTGAGCTCGCGTTCGAGGAGTTCGGCGGGGACGTGGTCCTCCACGCGGCGGCGCATCTGCTGCACGTCGCCGACAAAGCCGTCACGGTCCGCGGCCGTCCAGACCATCGGCCGCACCACGTCCAGGTATGCCTCGCCCAGTTCGGCGTCGCCAGCCACCGGCCGTGCCTTGAGCAACGCCTGGAACTCCCAGGTCCGCGCCCAACGACGGTAGTACGCGGCATGACCGTCGAGGGTCCGCACGAGCGCGCCGGCCTTGCCTTCCGGCCGCAACGCCGCGTCGACCTCGAAGCAGGCGGAATCGGCGACCGTCATCATGCGGCTGGCCAGGCGCGTGGCGACGTCCACGTTGTCTTCGCCGACGAACACCACGTCGACATCACTGACGTAGTTGAGTTCGCGGCCTCCGCACTTGCCCATCGCGATGATCGCCAGGCGCGCGTCGTTCGGGCCTTGCTCGGCCTGCGCCACGACAAGCGCCGCACGCAACGCTTCCTCGGCCAGCTCGGTCAACCGGGCGGTCACGTCGTCGAAATTCGGTGCGCCGAGATCGGGCTCGACCAGATGACCGAGGTCGTCGGCAGCGATCTCGAGCAGCTGCGCCCGGTAAGCCGAGCGCAACGCGCGGACAGCCTCCGGCCCCGTCAGGCCCTCGACCGCGGAGATCAGGTCAAGGCTGGAGCCGTCGCTGAGCGCGTGGCAGCTGTCCGGGTTGGCGACCAGGAAGTCCGCGAACGCTGTGGACGCACCCAGCACGGCGATCAACCTGCCGCGCAGCGCCCTGTCCCCGCGCAACGCGTCGTCCAGACGTGGCCAGCCGGCGCCTGCCGATTCACGCAGACGATCCATGCCGCGCAGCGCCAAGTCAGGGTCCGGACTACGCGACAGCGCGGTCAGCATCGGCTCGGCCCCCTTCACCGGGCCGCCGTCATCCCACCATCCGGCGGCTCTGAGCGCGGCGTCGGCACGATCGTCCGTCAGCCCGAAGCGGGCAGTGGACGGGACGGTACGAGCGCGATCAGCCATCAGTTAAGAAACTTACGCCAGAATCCCGGCAATCCCGAACAAGGTCACCACTCCGCACACCGCGTGGCTCCCGGCCCAGTCCGGACCCCATCACGCCACCGGAGCACACGTGCGTTGTGGACAGTGCGAAGCCGACGTGCGAAGACGCCAGGATCACCACGGCGGAACTGGTCTGCGCGGCGAACCCTAGCGTGATGATGCCCATCGTCTTCTGCGCGTCGTTCGTGTAGTCAGACCAGCGGCAACGTGGTGCGCGCCAGGTCGGCCAGCGGAAGTTCACCGGACGCGAGCCGCACAAAGCGTTCCGCGAACGGCTGCCACATCTCGGCGATGTCCGCGTGCGCGGCGTCCAGACGCTCCTTGTCGAGACTCCCCGGCTTCGCGTGCGCCGCGGCATCCGGCGCCATGGCCGCCCAGTCGAGCACAATCTGCGTCGTGGTCTCGATGTGGAACTGCAGGCCGTATGCGCTGCCGTTGAGCCGGAACGCCTGATTCGGGTACCTGTACGAAGAAGTCATCAGCTCGGCGCCCGGTGGCAGCCGATCGATGGCGTCGACATGGAACTGCATGACGTCCTGAACCATCGGCATCTCACCGAACAACGGATCGGACAGGGCGACATCCCGCTTGGCCACCATCGCAGGCCCGACCTCAGGCCCCTGATCCCCCTTGACCACCCGGCCACCAGTCGCGGCCGCCAGCAATTGCCCACCAAGACAGACGGCAAGCGTCGGCATTCTCCGGCCGACAGCGGACGCGAGCAGCTCGCGAACATCCTTGAGCCACGGATGCTTCAGGTCGTCCAGCGCCCCCATCTCACCGCCCAGACACACCAGACCCTGGTAGTCATCGAGCGCAGGCAACGGCTCCGCGAACGGCCGCACCACATGCAGCTCAGCACCGGCCCCCGTCAGCCAATCGCCAAGGTTGGCAAGCGGGTCGGAGTCATCCGGCTGAATCACAAGCAGGCGCGTCATACCCCCACGGTAGAACGCAGGCAGCAGGTCAGGACAAGCCACCTCAGCTGTTGGTCAGGAGAAGTGGTACTCGGCTGAGTCGCTGATGGGCTCGTAGCCGATGGCTGGGTAGATGTGGTTTGTGGTCGGGTTGGCCAGGTCGGTGAAGATCAGGACTTGGTCGGAGCCGCGGTCGAGGGCGGTCTGGGTGGCGGCGGCTGTGATGGCGGAGGCGTAGCCGTGGCCGCGTTGGTTGAGCGGGGTGTAGACGGGTGCTATCCGGGACATGCCGGTGACTGGGCCACGGCCGGCGGCGACGGAGACTGGAGTTCTGTTTATTTCCCAGAAGAGGCAGAAGGCGCCAGGTTCGAGGGCGGCTTTGGCCAGCGGGGCCGCGGCAGTGTCGCTCGCCGGCGGCGGGATGGTTTCGACGATGAACTCCTCGAACCACTGGGTCATCAGTGGTAGGTCGGCCTTGGTGGCATGGCGGGCCGTGCCTTCGACTGGGGTGGGCGGAGAGTATCGAGTTTGAAGAGGCGGGTTGCCATGCTCTGGGTGGCGGACTTGCCCGTCCGTGCGGTCCAGGCGTCGGCGAAAGCCTTGGCTTCTGCCTCGGTGCCGCTCACGGCCGGCAGGTCGGGCATGAGGCCGTGGACCGTCGTTGCGGCGAACTCGGCGGCATGGGGCGGCACTGCGGTCACGATCATCGGATAGGCCGCTGTCTGGATGGCCGCGCCGACGACGTTTCCGTTGTCGTGCAAAGTGATCAACAGCGCGCCCGACAGGGGCTGCGCGGTCGCGGTGAGGATCACGGTGTACCTGACCGGGTCTTCGGCAAGAAGTTGCCACGCGGTCTCCCGGAACTCCGCGGTGGTCTCATGTACTTGCGCTTCCATCGCCCCACGGTGACACCAGGCGGGAGTGAAGGCGACCGATTTACCAACTGGACCGGTGCGGCGAACGATCAACGAAGTGGACTGGCGCTGCACGCGACGTGCTCGGCCCGGGCACACCTCACCGCATCGGCAATTCGCCAGGGGGACCCCTGATTTTCACACTACCGGAGGGGTCTGACAGTTCTGCCTTGACTGCTAGGAAAGGCCTGGTCAAAGGGGATGACGATCACATGGGAAGGGGCCGGCGGGGACCCGGGTGGGCTCGCACCGTGAAGGTCGGCCCCAGAGAAGGCACAATGAGAGAGGCCCGGCTCGCGGAAAGTGCGAACCGGGCCTCTCGAAGTAAATTACGGCGATGTCCTACTCTCCCACACCCTACCGAGTGCAGTACCATCGGCGCTGAAGAGCTTAGCTTCCGGGTTCGGAATGGGACCGGGCGTTTCCTCTTCGCTATAATCACCGTAAATCTTTGAAATTATCAGACCTCACCCTTTTCAGGGTGCCCGGTCTGGTATTTCAGAAACCGTACAGTGGATGCGTAGCGTCTTTGTAGTCAAGTCCTCGGCCTATTAGTACCAGTCAACTCCACACGTTACCGCGCTTCCATCTCTGGCCTATCAACCCAGTCGTCTAGCTGGGAGCCTTACCCTGTAAACAGGTGGGAGACCTCATCTTGGAACGAGCTTCCCGCTTAGATGCCTTCAGCGGTTATCCCTTCCGAACGTAGCCAACCAGCCATGCCCTTGGCAGAACAACTGGCACACCAGAGGTTCGTCCGTCCCGGTCCTCTCGTACTAGGGACAGCCTTCCTCAAGTCTCCTACGCGCGCGGCGGATAGGGACCGAACTGTCTCACGACGTTCTAAACCCAGCTCGCGTACCGCTTTAATGGGCGAACAGCCCAACCCTTGGGACCTACTCCGGCCCCAGGATGCGACGAGCCGACATCGAGGTGCCAAACCATGCCGTCGATATGGACTCTTGGGCAAGATCAGCCTGTTATCCCCGGGGTACCTTTTATCCGTTGAGCGACCACGCTTCCACAAGCCATGGCCGGATCACTAGTTCCGACTTTCGTCCCTGCTCGACCCGTCAGTCTCACAGTCAAGCCCCCTTGTGCACTTGCACTCAACACCTGATTGCCAACCAGGCTGAGGGAACCTTTGAGCGCCTCCGTTACTCTTTGGGAGGCAACCGCCCCAGTTAAACTACCCACCAGGCACTGTCCCTGAACCAGATCATGGTCCGAGGTTAGACACCCAATTCGACCAGAGTGGTATTTCAACAACGACTCCACCCGAACTAGCGTCCGAGCTTCACAGTCTCCCACCTATCCTACACAAGCCGAACCGAGCACCAATACCAAGCTATAGTAAAGGTCCCGGGGTCTTTCCGTCCTGCCGCGCGTAACGAGCATCTTTACTCGTAGTGCAATTTCACCGGGCCTGTGGTTGAGACAGCCGAGAAGTCGTTACGCCATTCGTGCAGGTCGGAACTTACCCGACAAGGAATTTCGCTACCTTAGGATGGTTATAGTTACCACCGCCGTTTACTGGCGCTTAAATTCTGAGCTTCGCCCTTACAGACTAACCCGTCCTCTTAACGTTCCAGCACCGGGCAGGCGTCAGTCCATATACATCGTCTTACGACTTCGCATGGACCTGTGTTTTTAGTAAACAGTCGCTTCTCGCTAGTCTCTGCGGCCACACAACGCTCAAGGAGCAAAGCCCCGTCACGTCACACGGCCCCCCTTCTCCCGAAGTTACGGGGGCATTTTGCCGAGTTCCTTAACCACAGTTCACCCGAACGCCTTAGTATTCTCTACCTGACCACCTGTGTCGGTTTAGGGTACGGGCCGCTTGAACACTCACTAGAGGCTTTTCTCGGCAGCATAGGATCACCCACTTCGCCTCAATCGGCTACGCATCACGTCTCAGGATATATGCAGTGCGGATTTGCCTACACCACTCCCTACACGCTTACACCAGTTAATCCACTCACTGGCGGAGCTACCTTCCTGCGTCACCCCATCGCTTGACTAATACGGAATCGGATCCCACGCTCCACCACACGATTCACCCGAAGGCTTACTCGCACAGCTTTGGGTGGTTAGCATCAACCGCCTCATCATGGGCGCGTTCACGCGGGTACGGGAATATCAACCCGTTGTCCATCGACTACGCCTGTCGGCCTCGCCTTAGGTCCCGACTTACCCTGGGCGGATTAGCCTGGCCCAGGAACCCTTGGTCATCCGGCGGCAGAGGTTCTCACTCTGCTTTCGCTACTCATGCCTGCATTCTCACTCCCACACCCTCCACGGCTGACTTCCGTCGCCGCTTCCATGGGTGCAGGACGCTCCCCTACCCATCCATGCGACTGCACAAGCATCCGAAGACGCTCATGGATCTGTATGCATGAATGACACAGCTTCGGCGGTACGCTTAAGCCCCGCTACATTGTCGGCGCAGGACCACTTGACCAGTGAGCTATTACGCACTCTTTCAAGGATGGCTGCTTCTAAGCCAACCTCCTGGTTGTCTGGGCGACCCCACATCCTTTCCCACTTAGCGCACACTTAGGGGCCTTAGCTGGTGTTCTGGGCTGTTTCCCTCTCGACTACGAAGCTTATCCCCCGCAGTCTCACTGCCGCACTCTCACACCACGGTATTCGGAGTTTGGTTGACTTCAGTAAGCTTGTAGGCCCCCTAGGCCATCCAGTGCTCTACCCCCGTGGTGAAACATACGACGCTGCACCTAAATGCATTTCGGGGAGAACCAGCTATCACGGAGTTTGATTGGCCTTTCACCCCTACCCACAGCTCATCCCCCAGGTTTTCAACCCTGGTGGGTTCGGGCCTCCACACCGTCTTACCGGCGCTTCACCCTGGCCATGGGTAGATCACTCCGCTTCGGGTCTAGAACACGCGACTCAACGCCCTATTCAGACTCGCTTTCGCTACGGCTACCCCACACGGGTTAACCTCGCCACGCATCACTAACTCGCAGGCTCATTCTTCAAAAGGCACGCCATCACCCCAAAAGGCTCTGACGGCTTGTAGGCACACGGTTTCAGGTACTCTTTCACTCCCCTCCCGGGGTACTTTTCACCTTTCCCTCACGGTACTAGTCCGCTATCGGTCATCAGGAAGTATTTAGGCTTAACGGGTGGTCCCGCCAAATTCACAGCAAATTCCACGAGCTCGCTGCTACTCGGGAACACCACCAAGGAAGATCACGCGCTTTCGTCGACGGGACTTTCACCCTCTACGGTTCGGCTTTCCAGACCGATTTGACTAGCAACATGACTTTATGACTTCCCGCTAGGTTGACAGCCCCAGCCAGTGGGTCCCACGACCCCCACTACGCAACCCCTGTCAGGTATCACACGCAGTAGGTTTAGCCTCATCCGCTTTCGCTCGCCACTACTCACGGAATCACGGTTGTTTTCTCTTCCTACGGGTACTGAGATGTTTCACTTCCCCGCGTTCCCTCCACACACCCTATATATTCAGGTGCAGGTGACACCCCATAACGGGTGCCGGGTTTCCCCATTCGGAAATCCTCGGATCACAGCTCGGTTGACAGCTCCCCGAGGCTTATCGCAGCCTCCTACGTCCTTCATCGGCTCCTGATGCCAAGGCATCCACCGTATGCCCTTAACAACTTGACCACAAAGATGCTCGCATCCACTGTACAGTTCTCAAACACCACACCAGAACACCGCTTACCGTTGAGAACACCCATTCCGATCAACGCCGGCCGGTTTGAACTCGAAGCAGTCCCGGTCACCAGAAGCAGCGCACACGCAAGCGCGTGTTGCCTCAGGACCCAACAGTGTGTCGACTATCTGCAGACTTGGCTGCGGAAGACCAGTAGTTCCACGATTCCTTGAGCTCCACCCCGTGAACGCATGCCACGGCTGGTGGATCTCCTGCACAGTCGTTCCATGCCTCCGAAGAGGCCTGTACTGAACCTGTCAGGTGATGTGCTCCTTAGAAAGGAGGTGATCCAGCCGCACCTTCCGGTACGGCTACCTTGTTACGACTTCGTCCCAATCGCCAGTCCCACCTTCGACCACTCCCTCCCACAAGGGGTTAGGCCGTGGGCTTCGGGTGTTACCGACTTTCGTGACGTGACGGGCGGTGTGTACAAGGCCCGGGAACGTATTCACCGCAGCGTTGCTGATCTGCGATTACTAGCGACTCCGACTTCATGGGGTCGAGTTGCAGACCCCAATCCGAACTGAGACCAGCTTTAAGGGATTCGCTCCACCTCACGGTCTCGCAGCCCTCTGTACTAGCCATTGTAGCATGTGTGAAGCCCTGGACATAAGGGGCATGATGACTTGACGTCATCCCCACCTTCCTCCGAGTTGACCCCGGCAGTCTCCCATGAGTCCCCGGCATTACCCGCTGGCAACATGGAACGAGGGTTGCGCTCGTTGCGGGACTTAACCCAACATCTCACGACACGAGCTGACGACAGCCATGCACCACCTGCACACCAACCACAAGGGAAGCCCTATCTCTAGGGATGTCTGGCGCATGTCAAGCCCAGGTAAGGTTCTTCGCGTTGCATCGAATTAATCCACATGCTCCGCCGCTTGTGCGGGCCCCCGTCAATTCCTTTGAGTTTTAGCCTTGCGGCCGTACTCCCCAGGCGGGGCGCTTAATGCGTTAGCTACGGCACGGAACCCGTGGAAAGAGCCCCACACCTAGCGCCCAACGTTTACGGCGTGGACTACCAGGGTATCTAATCCTGTTCGCTCCCCACGCTTTCGCTCCTCAGCGTCAGTATCGGCCCAGAGACCCGCCTTCGCCACCGGTGTTCCTCCTGATATCTGCGCATTTCACCGCTACACCAGGAATTCCAGTCTCCCCTACCGAACTCAAGTCTGCCCGTATCGACCGCAAGCTCCACGTTAAGCGTGAAGTTTTCACGGCCGACGCAACAAACCGCCTACGAGCTCTTTACGCCCAATAATTCCGGACAACGCTCGCACCCTACGTATTACCGCGGCTGCTGGCACGTAGTTAGCCGGTGCTTCTTCTCCAGGTACCGTCACTCTCGCTTCGTCCCTGGCGAAAGAGGTTTACAACCCGAAGGCCGTCATCCCTCACGCGGCGTCGCTGCGTCAGGCTTTCGCCCATTGCGCAATATTCCCCACTGCTGCCTCCCGTAGGAGTCTGGGCCGTGTCTCAGTCCCAGTGTGGCCGGTCGCCCTCTCAGGCCGGCTACCCGTCGTCGCCTTGGTAGGCCATTACCCCACCAACAAGCTGATAGGCCGCGGGTTCATCCTGCACCGCCGGAACTTTCCACCCACAGTCATGCGACCGCAAGTCGTATCCGGTATTAGACCTCGTTTCCAAGGCTTATCCCAGAGTGCAGGGCAGATTACCCACGTGTTACTCACCCGTTCGCCGCTCGTGTACCCCGAAGGGCCTTACCGCTCGACTTGCATGTGTTAAGCACGCCGCCAGCGTTCGTCCTGAGCCAGGATCAAACTCTCCAACAATGCTTTGTCAGAAAATCCGATGTCCTGACAAACCAGAACTCATCTGGTCTATCTGTCCATCTCAAAGGAACCCACTTGATCGGGGTTCATATAAAAGCTCTACTGGCTTTCAATAGATCGACACACTGTTGAGTTCTCAAACAACACACGCACACCTTTTTGAACCGGCATTTAGCCGACCCGCTAAGGGGCTTGCACTACTAAGTCTTGTTTTTCTTCGGTTTTGCCACTTTACCAGGCTCCAGAACCGGCCCGGCGAGGGGCCCCACTAGAAGCTCAAGTGGTTGGTGGCACGTCGTAGAACTTTACCCGGTTCGATTCGCGGTGTCAAATCCGCCTGACCCGGTGGGCTGTTCCTACTCAGGATACCTGAGAGGCTTTCTGCCCTTCGCCGTCCCCGCCAGGCTCTTTCGTCCTGTTCCGTCCGGCTGTCCTTGCGACGTGGAGAAAGTTACTCAGTCCCGGGGGGCAAAGTCAAATCGGCTGGTCAGAGGCCTGAGCCAGAGGTTTCGCTCCCCTGAGGAGGCCAGCGCCTGGGCCATCTCGGGCAGCGGGGTGGTCTGCTGGTCGCCCACGAACGCCGCCTCGTAACCCCACGTGCGGAATTCCCGGAGCACGGTCAACGGGTCGTCGCCGAGCTCCTTCATCCCCGTGGACGAGAACGAGCAGATCACGTGCGGACGGTCCCTGCGCAGCAGCCGGACCAGCCCGGCCAGCGCCCGGTGACTGCGTCCCGGAACGTCCGCCTTGATCACCGAAAGCCGGAGCTTTCCCAAGCCCTTCAACGCTTCCAGCGCTTTGTCGAGCCGGACCGACGGCACGGTCCGCTCGGGTTCGCCGGCTCCTGGCCAGACGCTGACCCCACCGCCCAGTGCCGGATCGGTGACCAGCGTTCCCTCGGTGTCCCACGCCGCGGCTTCCACCACGAAGAGCCGGTCGGCGAGGTGTTCGGGGAGGTTGGCGGCGATGTTGCGCCTGAGCAGCTGCACCGCCTTCGGATCCGGTTCGACCGCGATCACCGCGCCGGAATTCCCCATCCGGGTGAGCATCCGGAGTGTGTGGTACCCCACATAGGCACCGATGTCGAGGAACACCCCGTCGGGTTCGATCAGCGAGTCGATCAGGTCCGCGACCGGCTGTTCCCACACCCCGTTGCTGGACAGCAACGGCAACATCGCGATGTCGTCGGACGGCAGTCTGAGCAGGCCGGCATCGGTGAGCACGAGCGAGCTGCCTTCGACGCCGCCATGTACCCGTTCGTGTTCACGGACCATGACTCGTCGCAGCGCGTCAGCAGTTCGCGTCGCGGCCGTGGCGGCTCGGTGACTCTCGTCGCGGTCCCGCGTCTGGGCGATCAGCCGGTCCTCGAGGTTCTCGATCCGGCGCATGGCCGTGTCCAGTGCCGTGGTCAGCCGGTCCACCCGCGGATCGGGCCCGGCCGGGGCCTCGGCCTGCGGGGCCGCCGCCAGTTCCTCCTGGCGGCGGATGACCTCCCTGGTGGACCGGTCCACGGAGTCCACAATGGACCCCATCATCGCCCGGACGTGATGGTCGTAGTGGTTCAGCACGCGCAGAACGGCTTTGCGCAGCGCCGGCGCCATCGGGATCCGGTGTCCCATCTCGACATCCGGCTGACGCAGTAACGCATGCCTGGCTGCCTGCAACGGCGCGAACGGGTCTGGTTCCCCGGCCACCCTGCGGCCGTGCTCGACCCGCCAGCTCCGATAGGCGTGTTCGACCCGTTCCCGCAACTGCTCGGACGAGATCCCGATCGAACGCCGCTCCAGCACGCGGGTACGGCCCGCGGCGCCCACCTTGTCGGCGCGCGCGGTGTCCGGCGCGAGTTCTCGCATCAGCCGGGCGGCGTGCTGGATATGTTCGTCCTGTCTGTCCACACGGGACACGAACATCACACTGTCGGAGTCGAACAGCTCGGCGGCGACGCCGATATTCGTGGTGATCAGGGGAACACCACGGGCCGCGATCGCACTCAGCTCGGTCGCGGTCGCGCATTCCTTGGCGTGCAACAGAACCACCCAGTCGGCGGCGTCAACTGCCAACCGGTGCGCGGATTCCGCCTCGACCAACCGGATTCTGCGGTCGTGCGCGGTCGCGAGCCGCAACCGTTCCGCCGCGGCCCGCTGATCGGCCGCGCCACGCACAGCCAGAAGCAATGTGACGTCCGAACGGTCAGGGAAGGCAGCCCGGAAAGCGGCGACCACATCCGACTCGTTGGGACAACACCCCTCGTCGTGGTCGACGAAGCTGGTGAACACCGCGCCCGACGGGACGCCAAGGTTCGCCAGCGCCTCGTCGCGTTCATCCTCCTCGCGCTCCCCCTGGTCAGGCACAGGGAGCACGACGGCTTGGGTACCCGGCGGCGCCGGCCACGGCACCCACACCTCGTCCACACCAGCCGACGGCACGATCGGTTCGTCCGTCACCTGCACGACGTGACGGTTCAGCGGAACGTCAGTCACGTCGCCACAGCACAGCACGACCGGATACCTCGCGTCAGCAGACACCGGCAGCCCTGACGCACCTGCGCTCAGCCGTACGGACTCCGCGAGCGGGCCGACACCGAGCACGGAGACGCCCAGCTGGTCGACGAGTTCCACCTTCACCGGTGGCGGCGCGGGTACCGCGACCGGATGCAACCGGCCCTGCAGCACGCCTTCGCCCTCGCACCAACGCCTGAACTCGTCCCCGTTGGCACCGAAAGGATCGGGATAACGCTCGCGCAGCCACTTGTCATCCAGCCACAACGCGTGCGCCCACCTCGTGCTGCCCGGCAGGCCGTCGACCGACGCACAGGCCCAACGGAGGAACGCCTTCTCGTCGGTCGCCGCAGGTGGCGGCTGCGTCCCTGTCACGTCAGCGTCCTGCCACGCCTTACGGAACTCCGCGCGCAACCCCTCGGGCAACGTCGTCCCGTCAGACAGACGCGCGAACGGTTTGCCCTTGCCCGACATACCCGCGTCGACCAGTTTCGCGCGGTAGTCCTCACACAGGTTTTCCAGACCGGGCCGCTCAGACAGCAACACCCGCGGGCGGTCGGTGATGTCCGCGGAGAACAGCCAGGGCTTTTTCGGGTCGAACCCGTGGAAATGCACTGTCCGCAGGATCAGCGGCTCGCCGATGGGGACGGCCTGCACGATGTAACCGCTGCTCAGCAGCTCAGGGTCACGCTGGCCGGCGTTCCACACCGAGAGTCCGACGCCGACGTCCCGGATGACATGGTGCTTCGCCAGCGCGGGCAGGCCGTCGAGGAAGCCGTCGGCGGCTTCGGGAGTCCGGCGCGCATGCCGTGACCAGGAGTTCAGCACCTCCCCCGCGCCCGGCCCGACCGCGAGGAAACCGGGTTCGTACACACCGGCTTCGATCAGGTCTTCCGGCGTCGGCGCCAGGCCGTCATGCGGCAACGGCTGCAGCACTCGCGGCACCAACGCAAAGTCGCCAGTTTTCAAAGCGTCCTGCACGATTCCGTCGAACGACGCGAGCACAAGCACCCACGGATCGAGGTACACCACCGGACCGTTGCCCAGCAACGCCTTCAGCAGCTGTGGCCGCAGCACCGCGCGCACCTGCGCGGCGGTGTAGGCGGTCGACAGCATCGCCAGCTCGTCATCGCTGATGCCGATATCCGACGGCGTCAGCACATCACCACCGGGCTCGCCGTCCACCAGCAGAATGTCGAACCTGGCTCCGGGGTGGGCGGCGCGGAACGACTCCGCCGTCACCCGGGCGGCGGGAAGCTGGGCGCTTGTTGCCACCGTGCACGCAGACACTTCGGTCACACCCACGAAACTAGCGCGGCCCGGGTGTGCCTGGCTTCGGTGGCACCCGGAACACACTGTCCTTGCAGGTCACGGGAGTGCGACCAAATACCTCGGCGGCTTACGGGCGGGTGCGGCCGGGTCGTGACGCAGACAGGGCCGCGCTGGGTCGACCCGGAAGTGGGACTCGCCACCCGTTCGGAGAAATTTTCCTGACCCAGGGTCGTCACCCAGTATCGGGGGCAACCCGGTGCCTGGGGATGGAGTTCTGACTGGCATGAGATTCCACGGTGGTTCTCGCGAGCTGGACCCAGCGTTCGAGGATTTCGTGCGGGCACGATCGCCGTCGTTGCTGCGCACGGCCTACCTGCTGACCGGCGACCGCGGCCATGCCGAGGACCTGTTGCAGACGACGTTGCTCCGCGTCGCGTGGCGTTGGTCGGCTGCCAGTGAGCGGCCCGAGGCCTACGCGCGCAGGGTGCTGGTCAACCTCTCCCGCGACCGTTGGCGGAACCTGAGCCGTCGCGTCCGGGAGCGACATCATCCAGATCTTCCGCAGCTCGCGCTCCCGGACGCCGCCGAACAGGTCACCGACCGAGAGTCGCTCACCCAGGCACTGCGCCACCTGCCCGCACGGCAACGAGAGGTGATCGTCTTCCGGTTCTTCGCCGACCTGACCATCGCCGACACCGCAGCCGCGCTCGGCTGCACCGAAGGCACGGTCAAGTCGTACACCAGCAGAGCACTGAACCGGCTACGCGAGCTGCTCGAAGAGCCACGAGAGATCGAGGTGCAGAACTCATGATCACCGAGGACGAGCTGCGCGACCGGCTGCACGCCGAGTCGGTCCGGCTCATGCCAAGAGGCGATCTGCTGAAAACCGTCGCCGAAGGACACGCACGCAGGCACAAGCGGGCCAGGGCAGGCCTGGTCGGCGGTTCGATCGCGGCGACCGCACTGGTGGTGGCGTTGCTGGGCGGTCTGTTCACCAGCAGCACGCCATTGCCGATCGAATCGGCCTCGCCGGGGCAGGCCGCGATCGTCCGCAAGGCGAAGCAGGCCACCGCCGCCGCGAACAACATGATCATGCATGTCACGACGAACAACATGATCGCGCAGTTCACGCCCGGGACCACCGAGGGGCATTCGGTGGAAAGCCCGACGGTCTCGACGGCCGCGAGCTGGGCACTGCGGTCGGAGAAGCTCGCCCGGATCAGCTGGCCGGACAAGTTCGACCGAATCGTCCGCCCCGGTTACAAGGAGGAGATCGACTACCCGGCGCGGACCGTCGGCTTCTTCGACGGATACCGGCTCGGGGACGACGTGGTCGCCGAGGTCTCCGGATCCGGGGTGGGCGATCCGAACTCATGGTTCGACCAGATCACCGAAGTACGGCCGAACGATGGCGGCATTCACCTGATCGGGGTCCGGCGGGGACTGCGGGTCGAGATATGGCTGGACGCCAGGACCTACCTGCCCAACCGGGCGGTCTTCGGCAACTACACGATGGCCATCGACTGGCTGCCGGCCACCGCGGAGAACCGGAAACTGCTTGAGCACACGATTCCGGACGGATTCGCCAGGAAGCCCGGGGAATCACTCGGCGGTGGCGCCATTCCGACCCTGCCGACCAATTAGTACGGAAAGGGCCCTCACCGCGAGGGCCCTTTCTCTCACAGAACCGGCAACAGTGTCCGCAGCTCGTACGGGGTGACGCTGCGGCGGTACTGGTCCCACTCCGAACGCTTGTTACGCAGGAAGAAGTCGAAGACGTGCTCGCCGAGTGATTCGGCCAGCAGTTCCGAGTTCTCCATCTCGGCCAGGGCCTCGCCCAGGTTCTGCGGGAGGTTCGCGTAACCGGCCGCACGACGCTCCGAATCCGACAACGACCAGACGTCGTCCTCGGCCGCGGGCGGCAGTTCGTAGCCCTTCTGCACACCCTGCAGGCCGGCCGCGATGATCACCGCATAGGCCAGATACGGGTTGCAGGCCGAGTCCAGGCTGCGGATCTCCACGCGCCGGGAGGACGCCTTGCCCAGCGAGTACATCGGGACCCGTACCAGGGCCGACCGGTTCGCGTGGCCCCAACAGACCGCTGTCGGGGCTTCGCCGCCGACGATCAGCCGCTTGTAGGAATTCACCCATTGGTTGGTCACCGCTGAGATCTCGCGGGCGTGCTTGAGCAGGCCGGCGACGAAGGCCTTGCCGACCTCGGAGAGCTCGTACGGGTCCTCGGCGTCGTAGAAGGCGTTGCGGTCGCCCTCGAACAGGCTCAGGTGCGTGTGCATCCCGGAACCGGCCTGGTCGGAGAACGGCTTCGGCATGAAGGACGCGTGTACCCCCTGGGTGAGGGCGACCTCCTTCACCACATACCGGAACGTCATCACGTTGTCGGCCATGGTCAGCGCGTCGGCGTAACGCAGGTCGATCTCCTGCTGGCCGGGCGCGCCCTCGTGGTGGCTGAACTCCACCGAGATGCCCATCGCCTCGAGCGCCTCGATCGCGTGCCGGCGGAAGTTGGTCGCCGTGGCGTGCGAGGCCTGGTCGAAGTAGCCGCCGTTGTCCGCAGGCTCCGGCTCGCGGCCGTCCGCCGGCAGGTCCTTGAGCAGGAAGAACTCGATCTCCGGGTGCACGTACACCGTGAAGCCCATCTCGCTGGCCCGCGAGAGGGTCCGGCGCAGCACGTGCCGCGGGTCGGCCCACGACGGCGACCCGTCGGGCATCGTGATGTCGCAGAACATCCGCGCCGAGTAGTGGTCACCCTCCGGGGTCTCCCACGGCAGGACCTGGAAGGTCGACGGGTCCGGCTTGGCGACCATGTCGGACTCGTAGACCCGCGCGAAGCCCTGGATCGCCGAGCCGTCAAAGCCGATTCCCTCGGCGAACGCGCCTTCCAGTTCCGCGGGCGCGACCGCGACGGACTTCAGGAATCCCAGCACATCGGTGAACCACAGCCGGACGAACCGGATGTCGCGCTCCTCGAGTGTGCGCAGGACGAACTCTTGCTGCCGATCCATGTCGTGAGCCTAGGCAGACCGTGTTAACGGCGTGTTTCGTGGGTGGGGTTCCGTGGTCGCAGAGCGTGTCAGGCCACATCCACCTTGACACCGCGACCTTTGCAGATGTCGATCACATGCGCGTCGGGGTTCGCCGGATGGATATCGAGAGCAGCGCGGCGATCATGCAGAGGGCTCCGGCGCCGTACCAGGCGAGGTCGTAGCTGCCGAGGTGGTCGCGGGTCGTGCCGGCGGCGAAAGCGGCGACGGCCGCACCCAGCTGGTGCGACGCGAACACCCAGCCGAACACGATCGGGCCGGAAACACCGAACTTGTCCCGGCACAACGCCACGGTCGGGGGAACTGTCGCCACCCAGTCGAGGCCGTAGAAAATGATGAAGGCCCACATCGGTGGTTCGACCGTCGGTCCGAACAGGTGCGGCAGCAGCAACAACGAGCCGCCGCGCAACGCGTAGTACGCGCCGAGCAGCCAGCGCGGATCGATCCTGTCGGTCAGCCAGCCGGAGAAGATCGTGCCGGCCACGTCGAAGATCCCGACCAGCGCGAGCAGACCTGCCGCGGTGGTCATAGGTACGCCGTGGTCGTGCGCGGCGGGAACGAAATGCGTGCCGACCAAGCCGTTGGTCGACGCCCCGCAGATCGCGAAGCCACCGGCGAGCATCCAGAAGGTGCCGGACCGCACCGATGTCCCCAGCACCTGCAATGCACGGCGTGCCGCGCCTTTGTTCGCGACCGGCGGCGGCTCGTCTGTCTCGGCACCGAGTGCTGTCGTGCCGACGTCATGCGGGTGGTCCCGCAGGAAGATGAGCACGATCGGCACGACCAGCAACGCCACGGCTGCGATCACCAGTGAGGCCGGGCGCCAGCCGAGATCGGTGGCCATGTTCGCCACGACCGGCAGGAAGATCAGCTGGCCGGTCGCGCCCGCCGCCGTGAGTACGCCGCTGACCAGGCCTCGGTGCTTGACGAACCACCGTGAGGTCACGGTCGCGACGAAGGCCATGGCCATCGACCCGGTACCGACGCCGACGAAGATTCCCCAGAACAGCACCAGCTGCCAGCTGGCAGTCATGAATACCGTCAGCCCTGCGCCTGCCGCGACCAGCGCCAGCGCGCCCGCGACGACCTTGCGCATGCCGAGGCGTTCCATCAGCGCCGCGGCGAACGGGGAGATCAGGCCGTAGAGCACCAGGTTCACCGACACCGCGAACGAGATCGTGCCGCGTGACCAGCCGAACTCCTGGTGCAACGGGTCGATCAGGACACTGGGCGCCGCCCGGAATCCGGCCGCGCCGAGCAGGGAGATGAACGCTACGCCTGCCACCCACCAGGCCCAGTGCACGCGCCTGGTCCGCACCTCGAGTTGAGTCACCGGGTCAGTCTGAATGGGCGGACCGCCGCCAACCAGTGGCCAGAATGACAATATGTGCAAGAATTCGGCCATGACGCACGTGGTGGCCGTTCTGGCACTGTCGGACGTGATCGGCTACGACCTGGCCATCCCTTCGATGGTCTTCGGAGCCGCCGGGCCCGGCCGCTACGACGTGCGCATATGCGGAGTCGACGCGAAGCCGGTCCGGACGTACGAAGCCGGGTACTCGCTCCTGCTGGACCACGGCCCGGAGGCGCTCGCCGAAGCCGACACCGTGATCATCCCCGGCACACGGATCCATGGACCGCGGTACGACGGCGTCCTGCCCGCGGAGGTCGGCGAGGCGTTGGCGCTCATCCGGCCGGGCACCCGGATCATGTCGATCTGCACCGGCGCGTTCGTGCTCGGCGCGGCTGGGCTGTTGAACGGACGGCCGGCGACCACGCACTGGGCCCACGTCCGCGAGTTCCGCAGGCTGTACCCGGATGTGCTGCTCGATGAAGAGGTGCTGTTCGTCGACGACGGCGACGTGCTCACCTCGGCCGGGCTCGCCGCGGGCATCGACCTGTGCCTGCATGTGGTGCGCAACGACCACGGCAGCGAAGTCGCCAATCACGCGGCGCGTTACTGCGTTGTCCCGTCGTGGCGGGACGGCGGGCAGCGGCAGTTCATCGAACGGCCGATGCCCGAGATCGGCGAGGCGTCCACGGCCTCGACCCGGGCGTGGGCGTTGGAACGGCTCGGGCAGGAACTGGCTCTGGAGACGATGGCCGGGCACGCGCGGATGAGCGTGCGGACGTTCAGCCGGCGATTCCGGGCCGAAACCGGGGTGTCGCCGGGCAAGTGGTTGCTTCAGCAGCGCCTGGAGCGCGCCCGGCACCTGCTGGAAAGCACTGATCTCGCGGTCGACCGGGTCGCGACGGAATCGGGGCTCGGCACGGCGGCGTCGTTGCGCCAGCATTTGCGCACGACGCTCGGCGTGTCCCCGCTGGGATACCGCAAGGCATTCCGCCCGCCGAGCTGAAAAGGTGTGCCCCCAAAGTGGCTTTCGGAGCGCTGGATGCTCCCAACGCCACTTTGGGGGCACAACAACTCGGTTGCGGCGGGTGAGGTGTCAGGGATGTCTCAGCGAGTGCGCCCTACGATGCCCCCATGTTCAAGCGTCTGGTCGTGCTCGGTGTTCTTGGCCTGGTCACCGCCTCCGGTTGTTCGTCGACGCCGGACACCGGTACCCCGCCGCCGGACGGCGCGGCGTTGCTCAAGGATGCCTCCGAGACGATGAAATCCGTCAACAGCGCGACCTTCGCGCTGACCGTGACCGGCCAGGTGCCGGGTGTCCCGGTCAAGGAGGTCAGCGGCGATCTCAACCGGGCGGGCGAGGCCAAGGGCAAGGCCAAACTCGACCAGTTCGGCCAGGTCTTCGAGGTCGACTTCGTGCTGTTCGGCAAGAAGCTGTACATCAAGGGGATCACCGGCTCCTGGCAGGAGTTCGGTGACGCGTCCAAGATCTACGACCCGTCGGCGATCCTGGATCCCGAGCGGGGCGTGGCCAAACTGCTCGCGTCGATCCAGTCCCCGGTCAGCGAGGGCAACGAGGACGTGGCAGGCGCCATGGCCGTGCGGATCTCGGGCAAGGTCGCCAAGGACATCGTCACCGGCCTGGTGCCGGGCGTTCAGTCCGATGTGAACGTCAAGGTCTGGGTCCGCAACGAGGGCAATCACCAGCCTGTGCGCGCGCAGGTCGAGATCTCGCCGGGCAACACCGTGGACATCACGCTGTCCGAAGTGAACAAGCCGGTCTCCGTCACCAAGCCGGTCTGATGACCGTACTGGGGGACGTGACCCGCAAGGGCCGCAAGGTCGCGATCGGGGCCGGGGGCCTGGCAGTCCTGCTGGGCGCGCTCGACACGTACGTGGTCGTGAGCGTGCTCAACGACATCATGCGCGACATGGGCATCGCGGTGAACAAGCTGGAGCAGGCCACCCCGATCGTGACGGGGTACCTGCTCGGCTACATCGCCGCGATGCCGTTGCTGGGACAGGCATCCGACCGGTTCGGCCGCCGGGCCCTGTTGCAGGCCTGCCTGATCGGGTTCACCATCGGTTCGATCGTCACGGCCATCGCGACGGATCTGCCGATCCTGGTGATCGGCCGTGTCATCCAAGGCATTGCCAGTGGTGCATTGTTGCCAGTCACGCTCGCCCTCGCGGCAGACCTATGGGCGGAACGGCGTCGCTCGACAGTGCTCGGCGCTGTCGGTGCCGCGCAGGAGCTCGGCAGTGTGCTCGGGCCTATTTACGGTGTTCTGCTCGCGGTCGCGTTCGGTTCGTGGCGCGGGTTGTTCTGGGTGAACGTGCCGCTGGCGATCATCGCGATGGTGGCTATTCATTTCACGGTCCCTGGCCGGGACAAGAGCGGCCCGCCACCGGCCAAGGTGGACGTCACCGGCGGCGCGCTGCTGGCCGTGACACTGGGGCTCACTGTTGTCGCGCTGTACAACCCCGATCCGGAACACGCGGTGCTGCCTCCGTGGGGCGTGCCCGTGCTGATCGGCGCGGTCATCGCGTTGTTCGCGTTCCTGGCTTGGGAAAAGTTCGCGCGCACCAAGCTGATCGACCCGGCGGGTGTGCGGATGGGGCCGATGTTGGCCGCACTCGGCGCTTCCGTGACCGCGGGCGCCGCGTTGATGGTCACGTTGGTCAACGTCGAACTGATCGCGCAGACACTGCTCGGCAAGGACCGGAACGAAGCCGTTTTCCTGCTGGTGCGGTTCCTGGTCGCGTTGCCCGTCGGGGCGCTGCTCGGCGGCTGGCTCGCGGGCCGGGTCGGCGACCGATGGGTCGCGTTCGGCGGGCTGCTCATCGCGGCCGGCGGCTACCTGCTGATCTCCGGCTGGCCGATCGACGTGCTGGCCGCGCGGCACGACCTCGGCTTCGTCTCGCTGCCACGGTTGGACACCGATCTGGTGCTGGCGGGTCTCGGTCTCGGCCTGGTTATCGGGCCGTTGTCCTCGGCAGTGCTACGCGTTGTGCCCGCAGCGCAACACGGTGTGGCATCCGCCGGTGTGGTCGTAGCCCGGATGACGGGCATGCTGGTCGGTGTGGCTGCACTCACAGCCTGGGGCCTCTACCGCTTCCACAGCCTGACCGCCGATCTCGACCAGCCGTTGCCGTTCCCCGGGATGAGCAAGGAGCAGTTCGACGCCCAGGTGGTGGAGTACAAGGCAAAGCTGTTTCACGCACTGAACACCGAGTACAGCGAGATCTTCCTGATCACGTCGCTGATCTGCGTGGCAGGCGCCCTGCTCGCGCTGTGTGTCGGGCGTGCGCGGCAGGCAGATTGAGATCGATCGCGGATTGCGAAGGCGCCGGAATTAAGGGACCCTTCGAAAGTGACCGAGCAACGGGTCGTACTGGATCTAGACGAGGCCGGCGTGGCGGTTGATCTGCCCCGGCTGGACCATGCGCAAGACGAAGTCCAGGAAGTGGCGTACCGCCCGGTGGATTTCCGTGATGACAACCTGCCGACCGCCTTGGAACGGTCAGCAGCCTGGCTGCGAAAAGCCGAGCAGTGGCTCGGCGAGCCAGTGGACGTGATCGCGATCCACCTGGACTACGACGACAGTGAGAATTCGCCGTACTACGAGGTCAAGTTGTTGTGCAACGACGAGGACCTCGCCGGGGCGCCGATCGCGATTCGCGAACAACAACGGCGCGCCTCACCCTGAAGTGGCCCCTGCGGTGGGCGGCTCGCGGCTAGAATCAGTGGGGTCACAGCACTTCTTCCTTAAGGATGTGCGCCATTACCCCAGAACTGTTCAGCCATGCCTCGGCCGATGACGCGGGCGACGTCCCTCGGGCCAAGGCGAAGGCCTCCCATCAGAACCTCTTCAGCCAGCCAACTACACAGGAAACCAAGGGAACTGAGGTTGCGCGGCCGGAGACGTTGCCGCGCAACCCTTTCCAACTGCCCTAAGGGGCAAGCAACATCGTGGCCGGGTCGACGTCGCCGGTGAGCATGCCGTTGGCCTTCATCAAGGACACGACACCCTTCAGCCGCCCGACGTCGATACTGCTCGGATACGAGCCCAGGTGCAGCATGCTCGCAGCCGCGGCGTCCACCTTGGCGTACCCCGTGACCACGGATTCGACCTCACGCCGCTCACCGGCGTCCCGCTGGGCCTTGACCAGCGCACGCCGGAAGGCGTCGATCGTCTTGGGGTTCCCGGCGGCGAACTTCGCGCTGGTCGCGTAGCCGCCGATGGGCAGTTCGCTGGCGTCCCCAGTCATCGTGTCGACCACGGTGAAGGCATTGATCTGTTGCTGCGCACGGGTGATGAACGGCTCGACGAGCAGAGCCGCGTCAATGTCGTTGCGCTGCAATGCCGGCTGCATGTCCGGGAACGCCATCTCGGTGAACTGCACGGTGTTGGCGTCCACGCCCTTGGCCTTGACCGCGGCGCGCACGGCCAGTTCGGCGACGTTCCCGCGCGTGTTCACCGCGACCTTCTTGCCGACCAGATCCTGCGCGGTCTTGATCGGCGAGCCCGGCATGGCCATCACCAGGAACATCTCCGGCTTGCCGCGGTAGCCGTCGGCCACCAGTTTGAGGTCGGTCGCGCCCTTGGCCTGGGCGGCCAGGAAGGAGACCCAGTTGCCGAAGGTCACGTCGAGCTCGCCGTTGACCAGACCGGGGATACCGGCCGCACCACCCTGAATGGCCTTGAGCTCCACCTCCACGCCCTCGTCGCGGAAGTAGCCTTTCTGAATCGCGATATGCACGGGCGCTACGTCCACAATGGGGATGATGCCCAGCCTGATCTTGGCTTTCTCCACTCCGGTGCCGGCGGGCGTACTGGAGTCCTCGCCGGATAACAGGCCACACCCGGAGACTGTCGTGACGAGCGCAGCGGCGATCACGCCGATGAAGGCGCGGCGGGGGCGTGTCATGCGCACAGAATGGCACGCTCAGGCTCGTACGACTATGCCTATTTCGGTCCAATTGGGACGAGCTACTTGCAGCGCGTGCCCTCCGCGGGCGGTTTCAGGTCGATCAGATACGCCGTCCCCGCGTCGTCCACGCAACGGTTGTCCTGCAGAAAAGCCGTGTGGCTGTTGGCTTCCACGGTCAACAGGGCCGCGCCGAGTGCTTTCGCCAGCTCGACTCCCGCGGCGTAGGGCGTGGCCGGATCACCGGTGGACGAAATCACCAGGAGTTCAGGCAGGCCTGAAACCTTCGGCTCGTGCGGAGCGCTTGTGTTCGGGACAGCCCAGAACGCGCACGGGCTCAACGCGGGCGCGTTGTCCTCTTCATCGTCCAGTGCGCCTTTCGGCACGCCCTCGGCGATTCGCCGGGCTTCGTCCGCCACGACCGCGCGGTCCTTCACCGGCGGGTCGTCCACGCACCGGATGGCCGTGAAGGCGTCCTGCGAGCTGGAGTAGCTGCCGTCGGCGTTGCGGCCCTGATAGAAATCCGACAGCTTCAGCAGGATGTCGCCCCGGCCTGCCTTGAAGTCGCCGAGCGCCTGTTCCAGCGTGGGCCAGAGCTCTTCGCTGTACAGCCCCTGGATCACCGCGATCGCCGCGTCCGAATAGGACAGTTTACGGTCCCGTACCGCCAGTGGTGTGGCCTTCAACGGGTCCACCATCTTGTCCAGCTCGGCCTCGGCGCCCGGCGCGGACGTGCCCAGCGCGCAGGTGGATTTCTTGGTGCAGGCCGCGGCGAACGAGTCGAACGCCTTCTTGAAACCGTTGGCCTGGCCGATGATCTGCTGCACGCGATCCTGGTTCGGGGCGACCGCTCCGTCCAGGATCATCGCGCGGACGTTGCCGGGGAACGCTTCCGCGTACGCCGTGCCGATCCTCGTACCGTAGGAGAATCCCAGGTAGGTCAGTTTGCGCTCACCGAGCACCGACCGCAGCACGTCCATGTCCTTCACGACGTCCCGCGTGCCGATGTTCGCAAGCATGTCCGCGCCGGTCTCCTTGGCGCACCGCTCCGCGAACTCCTTGTTCTCCTGCTCGATGGCCGCCACTGCCTCCGGCGACACGCCCGTGATCGGCGGCTTCAGCCGTTCGGCGTCCTTTT
Organism: Kibdelosporangium banguiense; assembly: GCF_017876405.1. Taxonomy (GTDB): domain Bacteria; phylum Actinomycetota; class Actinomycetes; order Mycobacteriales; family Pseudonocardiaceae; genus Kibdelosporangium; species Kibdelosporangium banguiense. Next base: position 1,026,941 of record NZ_JAGINW010000001.1, read on the forward strand.
CCTTGTCCGACAGGCATTTCACCTTCGGCTCGCTGGCGCCCACGCCACGCGGGTCGAAGCCGACCAGGTCGAACCGGGCGGCGAGGCTGCTCTTCCAGTCCATGCTCGCCGCAGCGACCATCCCGGACTGGCCTGGACCACCTGGATTGAGCACGAGCGCGCCGATCCGGTCGGCCGGTTTGCCCGCCCGCTTGCGCAACAGGCCGAGCTTGGCCGTGGCTGCCTGCGGACGTGCGTAGTCGACCGGCACCTCCAGCCGCGCACACTCGACATCGCCTTTGAACGACAACTTGCTGAGCTCGTCGTTCACATAGGGCTCGCAGTCGCCCCAGGCGAGCTCCTGTCCGTAGAACTTCTCCAGTCCCGCGGGGATCGGGCCGACCGGGCCGCGCGGCGGTGCCGCGAGCGGAGTTCCCGGCATGGCTGTCGAGCAGGCGGTCAGCGTGAAGACGGCAACCGCCATCGCTCCCAATCGGCGCACATCTTTCAACATAGCCGCTACGAGCACCGCAGACCGGCAGGCGGCACGGTCAGATCGACCAGGTAGGCCGAGCCGGCGTCGTCCACGCAACGGTTTCCTTGCAGGAAGGCCGTGTGCTGAGTCGCCTCGTAGGTCAGCAGTCCGCCGCCAAGGGCCTTCGCCAGGTTGACGCCCGCCTGGTACGGCGTGGCCGGGTCACCAGTGGTCGAGACCACCAGGACCGGCGGCAGGCCTTGGATCTGCGGCACGTGCGGCTGGGACGTGTTCGGCGCCGGCCAGAAGGCACACGCGTCGAGCGCCGGGCTCGCGGGCTTGCCGTCGTCGAGGAAAGGCGCGGCTTGTTTGTAGCGCTGCTGTGCCTCAAGCACGAGCGCCTTGTCCGTCACGCGCGGGTCGTCAACGCATCGCACGGCCGTGAAGGCGTCCTGCGTGGTCGAGTAATGGCCGTTCTGGTCACGTTCGAAATACGTGTCGGCGAGCATCATCAATGTCGTGGCGCGCTGGCGCTTCAGCTCCGACAGGCCGTTGTTGAGCGTCTCCCACAGCTCTTCGGCGTAGAGCGACTGGATCACACCGGTCGTGGCGTCGGAGTACGACAGCTTCCGGCCGTTCTCGCCGGTGTCCAGCGGCCGGTCGATCAACGGCCGGAGCAGGTCCCAGTAACCCTGCAGGACCCGACCCTGGTCCTGGCCGAGCGCACAGTCCTGGCGTTTGACACACCATTGGGTGAACGCGTCGAACGCCTTCTGGAAACCCTCGCCCTGAGCGACGAGTTCGTCGACCACGTTCTGGTCGGGGTCCAGGGCGCCGTCGAGCACGAGCGCGCGGACGTTCTTGGGGAACGTCTCGGCGTACATCGAGCCGAGGCGCGTGCCGTAGGAGTAGCCGATGTAGGTGAGCTTCTCGTCACCGAGCGCGGACCGCAGCACGTCCATGTCCTTGGCGACGTCCCTGCTGCCCATGTTGGCGAGCATCTCGACGCCGTCGCCTGTCCGTTGCACGCACTTGTTCGCGTAGTCGCGTTGCTCGGCCTCGACGCGTGCCACGCCTTCGGGTGATGAGTCGAGCTCGTCGTCCTCGGCTCGTTCCGCGTCGCGCTCCTGATCGGTCAGGCACCTGATGGCAGGTTCGCTCGACCCGATACCGCGCGGGTCGAAACCGACGAAGTCGAAACGTTTGCCCAGCTCACTGTCCTTGGCCTGGCCCGCGAGGCGGATCGCCGAGGTCAACCCGGAGGCGCCCGGCCCACCCGGGTTGACCAGCACCGAGCCGATCCGCCGGTCCTGGTCCTTGGCCTGCACCCGCAGGATACCGATCGTGATCGTGGCGCCATCCGGCTTGGCGTAGTCCAGCGGGACTGTCAGACGTGTGCACCTGGCGTCCTTGGCCTTGAGTGTGCTCTCGTCGCTGGCAGTCTGGGCAAAACGGACACAGTCACCCCAAGTGAGCGACTGGCCGTAGAAACGTTCCAGTCCGGCGGGTACCGTGCCCGTCGGCCCCCGCTGTTCTGTGAAAATCGGAGCGGCGGGCGCTCCGGTGGACGAAGTGCAGGCCGCAAGTGCTGCGACCAGCATGAATGCGAGGGATGATCGCCACGTACGGCCCGGCAGTGTCACATCTCGATACTGCCATCGGGAGTAAAAGCCGGGCCGGGCGGAACTCGATATGAACACCGTCGCGTTAAGGCTGTGCATAGCCGTACTGCTGGAGGTGCCGCGTGGCCACGATGCTCGCCAAGGTCAAGGGTCGGTTCCGCCGACTGCTGGAACGACCTGCGTCGGTGGAGCTGACCAAGTACGAAGCCCTGCTGCCCAAGATCGCCGACCGGGAGGCGGAGGTCGCGGAACTCAGCGACGCCGAGCTGACCAAGAAGGTCGCGAAGCTGCGGGGCTCGCAACGGGACTTCGCTGATGACGAGCTTGTCGAATACTGTGCGTTGGCCCGTGAGGCGGCCAGCCGGGCGTTGAACGAGCGCCCGTACGACGTGCAGTTGCTGGGCGTCATGGGCATGCTGTCCGGTCACGTCGTACAGATGGCCACCGGTGAGGGCAAGACGCTCGCCGGCGCGCTGACCGCCGGAGGGTACGCGGTACGCGGCAAGCGTGTGCACGTCATCTCCGTGAACGACTACCTCGCGAAGCGTGACGCGGAGTGGATGCGTCCGGTGTATGAATTGCTCGGCGTGACCGTCGGGTACGTGGGCGAGGCCGTCAGCACCGAGCACCGGCGCGACGCATACGAGTCCGAGGTCTGCTACGGCTCGGTCAGCGAGATCGGCTTCGACCTGCTGCGCGACCGGCTGGCCACAGACCCCGCCGACCAGGTGCAGATCCCCAACGCAGCTGAGGTCGCGCTGATCGACGAGGCCGACTCCGTGCTCGTCGACGAGGCCAAAGTGCCGCTGGTGATGGCAGGCACGGCCGAGGGCGTCGAGCGTGACGCCGACATGGCCGAGATCGTGCGTCGGCTGCGTGCGGGCGTGCACTACGAGGAAGACGACGACGGCCGTAACGCGTGGCTGACACCGTCCGGTGCGAAGGCCGTAGAGAAGGCGCTCGGTGGCGTCGACCTGTACGCCGAGGACAGCCAGTACCTGGCCGCGGTGAACGTGGCGCTGCACGCGCACGCACTGCTGGAGCGGGACGTCGACTACATCGTGCGGGACAACAAGGTCCAGCTGATCAACACGTCGCGTGGCCGTATCGCGGCACTGCAGCGGTGGCCAGACGGTCTGCAGGCGGCCGTCGAGGCCAAGGAGGCCGTCGCGGCGACCGAGAGCGGCGAGGTGCTCGACTCGATCACCGTGCAGGCGCTCATCGCGCGCTATCCGCAGGTCTGCGGCATGACAGGTACCGCTGTCGCCGTCGCCGAGCAGCTGCGCGAGTTCTACAAGCTCGAGGTCGCCAAGATCGAGCCGAACAAGCCGTGTGTCCGTGAGGACGAGCTGATCCGGCTCTACACGACCGAGGACGCCAAAGAAGACGCGCTGATCGAAGAGATCGTCAAGACGCACGAGACCGGCCGGCCGATCCTGGTCGGCACCCTGGACGTGGCCGAGTCCGAGCGGATCGCCAAGCGCCTGGCCGAGAACGACCTCGAGTGCGTGGTGCTCAACGCCAAGAACGACGCCGAGGAAGCCGCGATCGTGGCCGAGGCCGGCGCGTACAACGCGATCACTGTGTCCACCCAGATGGCCGGCCGCGGCACCGACATCCGGCTCGGCGGGCACGACGAGGCCGACCACGACAAGGTCACCGAACTCGGCGGCCTGTACGTGATCGGAACCGGGCACTACCCGTCCTCACGGCTCGACGACCAGCTGCGCGGCCGCGCGGGCCGTCAGGGCGACCCAGGCGGCTCGGTGTTCTTCTCCAGCATGGAAGACGAGCAGCTCGTGCAGTACTCGCCCGAAGTGCAGCTGCACGTGCTCAAAGAGCCGCCCGGCGAGAACGGCCTGATCAAGGACAAGACCGCACGGGCGTACGTGGGCCACGCGCAGCGCGTGGCCGAGGGCGTCGAACTGGAGATCCACCGCAACACCTGGCGCTACACCCGGCTGATCGAGCAGCAGCGCGACATCATCATGGAGCACCGCGACAAAATCCTGCACAGCGACGTCGCGGACAAACTGTTCGAGAAGCACTCCCCCGAACGGCACAAGGAACTTCTCGAGGAGTTCGGCGAGGACCTCGTGGCCGAGGCCGCGCGCCAGATCGTGCTGTACCACCTGGACCGGCGCTGGGTCGACCACCTGGGCTTCACCTCGGACGTGCGGGAGACCGTTCACCTGCGCGCCCTGGCCAAGGAAACCCCGATCGACGAGTTCCACCGAGCCGTCGTCCCGGCCTTCAACCAGATCGTGCCCGAGGCCCACGAGACAGCCACGGACTCCTTCGAAACCGTGAAGATCAGCGCCAAGGGCGCCGAGCTGGAAGAGGCCGGCCTCAAACGGCCGACCTCCACGTGGACCTACATGATCTACGACAACCCCTTCGACTCCGACGCCGAACAGGCCCTCAAGAAGGTCCGCGCCCAGGTCAAGAAGGTCCGCGCGGAGCGTTAAACCCCATTTGGCCTGGTAACCCCTTGTGAGTGATTCGCAAGGGGTTACCTGTCGTGGCAGCATGAATGATCCGTGCGCCACATTTCCGCCTCAGAGGCGAAAACATGCGAGAGGATAGCCGTATGCCTCAGCTCCGCATTGCCGCCGCCCAGGTGAACAGCCGGGTCGGGGACCTCGCCGGGAACGCCGACCTGATCGTGGCGTGGACCCGCAAGGCCGCCGAGCAGGGTGCGCACCTCGTGGTGTTCCCTGAGATGTGCCTGACCGGCTATCCGGTCGAGGATCTCGCCCTGCGCGAGTCGTTCGCCGCCGCGTCCAAGCGTGCCCTGGAGGATCTCGCGGTCCGGCTGGCCGATGCCGGCTGCGGGTCTGTGGCGGCTTACGTCGGCTATCTGGACGCTGACTCCGTGGGCCCGCGGAACGCCGCCGCGGTGCTTTACGAGGGCGCTGTCGTGGCCACGCAGTTCAAGCACCATCTGCCGAACTACGGCGTGTTCGACGAGCGCCGCTACTACAAGCCGGGCACGGAGCTGGACATCGTCCAGCTGCACGGCCTTGAGGTCGGCATGGTCATCTGCGAGGACATCTGGCAGGACGGCGGGCCGGTCGCGGCGCTCGGCCAGGCCGGCGTCGACCTCGTGGTGTCGCCGAACGCCTCGCCCTACGAGCGCAACAAGGACGACCAGCGGCTTCCTCTGGTGGCAAGGCGTGCGGCCGAGGCGGGCGCTCCCCTGGTGTACGTCAACCTCATCGGCGGCCAGGACGAGCTCGTGTTCGACGGCGACTCGATGGTGGTCTCCGTGGACGGCACCTTGCTCACTCGTGCGCCGCAGTTCGTCGAGCACCTGACCGTGCTGGATATGGACCTGCCTGGCACCGCCCCGCGCACGGAGGGCCAGTTCGGGGAGTTCTTGGTACGCCGGATCTCACTGTCTTCCGCGCCGGTGCCGTCGTACCAGCCATTGCCTCCGCCGCCGGTCGCCGAGCCGCTGCCGGAGGAGGCCGAGGTGTGGTTCGCGCTGGTCACCGGGTTGCGTGACTACGTGCACAAGAACGGGTTCCGCTCGGTGACCTTCGGGATGTCCGGCGGGATCGACTCAGCCGTTGTCGCTGCGCTGGCTGCGGATGCGCTGGGCGGGTCGGCGATCTACGGCGTTTCGATGCCTTCGACGTACTCGTCCTCACACTCGAAGGACGACGCCGCCGACTTGGCGCGGCGCATCGGTGCGCACTACTCGGTCCAGCCGATCGCCGACATGGTCGACGTGTTCGTGCGTCAACTCGGCCTGACCGGGCTGGCTGAGGAGAACGTGCAGGCCCGGTGCCGTGGCGTCACCCTGATGGGCCTGTCCAACCAGCACGGCCACCTGGTTCTGGCGACCGGCAACAAGACCGAGCTCGCGGTGGGCTACTCGACGATCTACGGCGACGCGGTCGGCGGTTTCGCCCCGATCAAGGACGTGCCCAAGACCCTGGTCTGGCAACTCGCCCGGTGGCGCAACGCCGAAGCCGAGAAACGCGGTGAGATCCCGCCGATCCCGGAGAACTCCATCACCAAACCGCCCTCAGCCGAGCTGCGCCCGGGCCAGCTGGACACGGATTCGTTGCCGGACTACGAACTGCTCGACGACATCCTCGACGACTACGTCGAAGGCGACCGCGGCTACTCGGACCTGCTCGCCCAGGGCTTCTCCGCCGAAGTGATCGACAAGGTCCTGCGAATGGTGGATCTCGCCGAATACAAGCGCCGCCAGTACCCGCCAGGCACCAAGATCACCCTCAAGGCGTTCGGCCGTGACCGCCGCCTGCCTATCACCAGCGCCTGGCGCGAGGGCTGAGCCCGGTGCCCCCAATGTCCCATTGGTTGCGTCGGGTGCAACCAACGGGACATCGGGGGCCCACTCCCCCTCAGCTCTGAGGGACCTGTTTCTTTTTCCCCGGTTCCTCGCCGCGGCCGTTGCCGCTGGGCAACGCCTTGCCGTTCTGCTGCTGTACGTGGGTCAGTTCGTGGGCCGGCGGTGGCGGTTTGTCGTCGTCGGGGGCGACGATTGGGTTTGGCTTCTTGGTTCCGCGCGTCGCTGGCATGGCTTGGGCGAGCTGGGTCCCAGGTCGGTCGCCGTCCATGCCCGCGTAGCTGTCCCAGAGGCGGGTGATCGCGCCCAGCAGGGTGGTCACCTCGGTGAGGGGTTTGGCTGCGTTGCTGATCGTTGTCTGGACTTGGCGTTCGATGTTCGCGACCGGTTTGGCGAAACTGTTCACGAGCTGGCCCGCCTGGGCCAGGACGGTCGCTGTCATTCCGCCTTCGGCTGCCATCAGTTGGCGGACCAGGGAGATCAGGCGTTGGATCAGGTCGGTGATGAGGTCGTTCGCCGCGGAACGGCCGCTGGCGACGGCGGCGGCTGTAGTTTGGGCCGTGGCGGCCGCCTTCGCCGCGGCTGCCGCGAACTGGCTGAGCGACTTGGCGAAATCGTCCGTGCGGCGCCGGTATTTGTCGGCTGAGTCGCCTTTCCAGTCCGTGGTCCCTGAGGTCACCGACTGTTCGAGCTGACGTTGGATCTGGGTGATTCGCTGGTTCACCGTGTTCCACGCGTCGACGAACGAGTGCACAGCCGAAGCGTTGCCCGCCAACCGGTCCAGCACGCCTTGCAGGGGCGTGACCAGGCCTGACAGTTGCCCGAGCCCGGCCGAGGACAACGCGCTGACTGGCCTCATCGAGGCCGAGAGTGCTTGCAGGTTCTCATACGTCATGACGGCCCGCCGATGTCTTCGAGGACAGCACGTTCGTCCCAGTCCCCCTCGGCCCCGGTGACCATGTCCGCACGCGGAGGCGGCGGCGCGGAGGAAGGCAACGGAGGAAAGCGTTCGGCAGCCGCCGCGAGCACAAGGTGCGTGTTCGGATCTTGCGTGCCAACGGTTTCCACCATTGCCGTGCGCATCAGGTCCGGGATCCTGGCCTGCGCCTTGCGTATGCACGCCAGGACTTGAGCAGCCAGTTCGCGGTCGGCCAGCTGCAGGTCCGTCAACAGGCCCGATGCTGAGACCGTGACCCGGACGGCGCCGTCCGTGGACGCCTCGGTGACCAGGATCTGCTCGATCCGTTCGGCCATCCGCCGGTAGCCGGCCGCGGTCGCCTCGACCTGCTGTTCCCACTCCGCACCAGGCACGAGCACCTCCCTGGTTTTGCTTACCCGCCAAGGTATCGGCTCATGCCTGATGATCAGGAGGGTAGAACAGCCCTCATCAGCGGCCGTCGATCAGCCGGATGGCCAAGTCAGGGCTGAACTGGCCGGCCGGGATCCCGGCGCCGATCCCGCACGATCCGTCCGAGTCGCCGGGGATCTTGGCCCACACGAGCATTTCCGCGCCGCCGCCGGTCTGGGCGGTACTACCGATTCTGCGGCCGGCCGGGTTGCACCATTCGCCGTTGGACCCGTTGCCGTTGCGGCTGGTGTCGATGATGAACGGCTTCTGGTAGCCCGGCAGCGAGGACCTGACGGAGTTGCCGTAGGCGGCGGTCTCCGATGTGGTGTAGTAGTTGGACACGTTGATCGCGAAGCCGTGGATGTTGCGCAGGCCCGCGCTGTCCAGCCGGCCCGCCATGGTGTTGGCGGGCACCCAGCGGGCGTTTCCGGAGTCCAGGTAGGCCCAGGTGTTGGTGGCGCGGTCACGCAGTTGCTCGGTCGCGTACCTGATCATCCCGTTGCGGGTGGCGATCGCGCTGGAGCTCATGCAGTTGAAGTCCGCCAACGAGTCCGGCTCGAGGATCACGATCGCCGGGCGGTTGCCCAGGCCGGCCGCGAAGCCCGAGATCCAGGTCCGGTACGCCTCCGGCGAGCCCGCGCCACCGCCGGAATGCCCGCCGCACGCGTCCCGGCCAGGAATGTTGTAGGCGACCAGGACCGGGAGTTTGTCGGCCGCGTCGGCGGCGCCGACGAAACTGCTGACGGCCGAAGTGATGTCGCCGCTCCACGATCCGAACCAGCGAGCCATCGGCTTGCTGGCGATGGCGGCCTGAATTCTCTGCGCACGGCCGTCGGAGCCGTTGTTGCGGACCCAGTTCGCCGGGTTGGAGTAGGGGTCGACATAGAAGCCGCTGGTCATCCCGATCGGGTCGGCGGCAAGTGCGACATGGGTGGGGGCCAGGGCCAGCGCGGCTGCCAAGGCGAGCACAATCCGGCGCATCGCTGCTCCTCTCTCGACACTGAGGCAGGGTTTCTGGGAGCGCTCCCAGACGCATTGAAGCAGATTCACCGGCCATCGGTAACCCCCGGTGATTCATTCATCCAACAGAGGTGAACTCAGCGTGGCCGGGCGAACGGGAACAGCACGGTCTGCCGGATCGACGAGCCTGTCAGCATCATCAGCAGCCGGTCCACGCCCATGCCCATCCCGCCGGTCGGCGGCATGCCGTGTTCCAGCGCACGCAGGAAATCCTCGTCCAGTTCCATCGCCTCGACGTCACCGCTGGCCGCTCGCAAGGACTGCGCCTCAAGCCGGCGGCGCTGTTCGATCGGGTCGGTCAACTCGGTGTAGGCCGTGCCGATCTCGCTGCCGAACGCGACGAGGTCCCAGCGTTCAGCCAGCCGTCGTTCGACGCGATGTTGCCTGGTCAGCGGGGATGTGTCGGTCGGGAAATCGGTGTAGAACGTCGGTTCGACGGTGTTGCCCTCGACCAGGAATTCGTACGCCTTCTGCACCAGATGGCCGTGGCCGAACTCGTCGTCCAGCACAATCCCGGCCTTGCCGAGCAACGCGCGCAACGTTTTCACCGGCGTGTCCGGGGTGATCTCCTCGCCAAGCGCCTGGGAAACCCCGCTGTGCACGCTGACCACCGGCCAGTCACCGGAGATGTCGAACTCCGCACCGTCCCGGCGGACCACTTCCGCGCCATAAGCCGCGCGGGCCGCCTGCTGCACGAGATGCTGGGCGAGTTTGCGCATCGTCGTGTAGTCGGCGTAGGCCTGGTACGCCTCCAACATGGTGAATTCCGGATTATGGCTGGCATCCACGCCTTCGTTCCGGAAGTTCCGGTTCAGTTCGAAGACACGTTCCACGCCCGCGACACACAGTCGTTTGAGGTACAGCTCCGGCGCGATTCTGAGATACATCCGCATGTCGTAGGCGTTGATGTGGGTGACGAACGGACGCGCGTTCGCGCCGCCGTGCACAGTTTGCAGCATGGGCGTTTCGACTTCGAGATAGTCCTTGTCATGCAAGGTATCCCGAATCGCCCGGACCACTGTGGACCGTAGTTTGAGCATCTGGGACGAGTCAGGATTGACCACCAGATCGAGGTATCGCTGACGGACCCGCGTCTCCGGATCGGAAAGGCCTTTGCGTTTGTCCGGCAAGGGATGCAGGCACTTTGCCGTAACGGCCCAGTCCTCGGCCAGCACCGACAGCTCACCTCGTCGGGACGTCACGACTTCGCCGGCCACCCCGACGTGATCGCCGAGGTCGATCAGGGACCGCCAGTCGTGCAGGCTCGAACCGGTCAGCATGACCTGCAGCTCACCGCTGAAGTCCCGCAACCGCACGAAACACAGACCGCCAAGGTCGCGGCTGGCGACCACCCGGCCTGCGACTCGTACGTGCCGGCCAGTCCGGGTGTCGGGTTCCAGCCCGGAGAACCGGTCGACGACCTCGCAAAGCGTGACTTCGCGGTCGAACCCGGCCGGATACGGGTCGTGACCGGCCTCCCGCAACCGATCCAGCTTCGCCAGCCGGACCCGGACCTGCTCCGGCCGCCGAGCCTGCTTGGGCACCGCCGTCGCCGCGCGCTCCTCGATCTGTTTGGCCTGCTCCAGGAATTCCTCGCTCACCGGCTCGGCCCGCAGGACCTTCTTGCGCTGCAACGTCGGGACGAACCCTTCCAGCGCGCCGGCCACGATGCTGACCTTCAGCAACCGCCGAGTCCTGGCGTAGCAAAGGAAACGCGGTTCCCATTCCGGGCCGTACTTCGCGTTGGACCGGTACAGCGACTCCAGCTGGAAGAACCGGGACGCCACACTCAACGTCCTGCGCCACGCGCGCAGCACCGGGCCGGCGCCGATCTTCTCGCCCTCCTCGAACACCGAGCGGAACATCGCGAAGTTCAGCGAGATCCGCTGCGCGCCGATCTTCCCGCTCGCGTCGATGAGCCCGGCCAGCATGTACTCGTTGAGCCCGTTTCCGGCTTCCCGGTCACGGCGCATCAGGTCGAGCGACAGTCCACGCCTCCCCCACGGTACGAACGACAGCAACCCGCGTAGCCGACCCGCGAGGTCGTACGCCTCGACCATGACGCAACGACCGTCCGTCGCGTCGCCCAACCGGCCGAGCGCCATGGAGAATCCCCGCTCGGTTTGTGCGCCACGCCAGTGCTGCGCGGCACTCCGTAGCGTCTCCATCTCGCTTTCGGAGATCTCGGCATGCCTGCGCACCCGGCAGGTGTACCCGGCACGTTCGATCCGGTTCACGGCCTGGCGGATGGATTTGCGATCCGGGCCGGCCAGCGTGAACTGGCGAACGTCCAAAATTGCCTCGTCGCCGATCTCCAACGCCTTCAGCCCGGCCGACGTGTACACGCGCGCGCCGTCCTCGCTCGCGCCAAGGACACCCGCTGTCCAACCGTATCGATGCGCTTCAGCTAGCCACGCGTCCACCGCGTGCCGCCACGCTTCGTGGTCACCAATCGGGTCGCCGCTGGCCACACTCACGCCACCCAGGACACGGTACGTAACCGCCGCACGGCCGGACGGTGCGAACACCACGCTCTTGTCACGCCTGGTGGCGAAGTAACCCAGGGAATCCCGCTCGCCGTACTCGGCGAGCAACTCCCGTACCTGCAGTTCCTCCCCCGGCGCGAGCAAACGTTGCCCGCGCACGCCGCGGAAGAACACGTACAAAGCGACAACCGCGACAAACGCACCGAGGATGTCCAACAGCAGCGAAAGCCAGTCAGGCCCGCGTCCGACACCCAGCGCGCGCAGCCGCAGCACCTCACCTGACGCCTGGTTCGCCGACCACAGGAACTTCTCACCCGCCTCGGTGAGCGTGCCCGGGAACGGCGCCGTCAACGCCCAGCCGACCACCGTGACACTCGCGAGCCCACTGAGCAGGATCGAGATCGCCTTGCGCAACGCGCCCGGCGCCACCTGCGCCGGGAACGCCGGCCGCAGCACCACCAGCAGGGCGATCGTCAGAATCGCGACGCCCTGGTTGATGCCCAGCCAGAGGAACACGTCGTTGGAGTCGATGCCGTCGTCCAGCACCTCGGGGTCCAGCACCAGCGTGACCTCGTAGATCGCCGCGGACAGGATCGTCCCGACCTCGAACAGGACCAACGCCCACAACGCGGCCCGTTTGCGCCGCCGCAGCGCCGCGCCCAGCACCAGCAGGACGACGAAGATGAAGATGTTCTCGTCCACCGGCAGCCCGAACAGCGATGACACAGTCACCACGAACCGGCGCACATGGTTGTCGTCGGTGAAAAGGACAAGGAACAGGGACATGAACGCCCCGACCTGAACGACCGACGCGACGATTCCGGCCGCCTTGCGCTTCCAGAGCTCAGGTGCTCGCACCATCGCATCATGGCCTGGTCCGATTTGTGACTCTGCTCGCACCCTCCTGCGCAGAGCCCGCCGTGGTGTCACCCTCTTGGAGAAGCCACAACCCGGGGACCCGCGTGCGGGCCTCGAGGAAAGGGACAGGTGGACGACGATGTCTTCTGAGCTCACGGCCCCATACGGCTCCGGCGCACCGACAGACAAGCCGCCGGCCAAGCGGGTACGTATCCATCACCTACGCGAGATGAAGGACCGCGGCGAACCGTGGCCCATGCTCACCGCGTACGACATGTACACAGCCGCTCTCTTCGACGAGGCAGGCATCCCCGTACTACTCGTCGGCGACTCAGCGTCGAACAACGTGTACGGCTACGACACATCACTGCCCGTGACCGTCGACGAGCTGATCCCTCTGGTCCGCGCTGTCACGCGCTCTACCCAGCGCGCCCTGGTCGTCGCCGACCTGCCGTTCGGGTCCTATCAAGTCTCGGTTCAGCAGGCCGTCGAGACAGGCGTCCGGTTCATGAAGGAAGGCCGCGCCCACGCGGTCAAGCTGGAAGGCGGGGCCGCTTTCGCGCCGCACGTAGCCGCGCTGACCGCGGCAGGCATCCCCGTGATGGGACACATCGGATTCACCCCCCAGAGTGAACACAACCTCGGCGGATACCGAGTCCAGGGCCGCGGCGCCGCCGGCGACTCACTGGTGGCCGACGCAGTCGCATTGCAGGAAGCGGGCGCATTCTCGGTCGTCATGGAGATGGTCCCGGCCGAGGTCGCCAAGCGGATCACGCACGAGCTGGAGATCCCGACCGTGGGAATCGGCGCCGGCCCGGACTGCGACGCACAGGTACTGGTCTGGCAGGACATGGCAGGGCTGCGGACAGGGAAGGCTCCCCGGTTCGTCAAGCGGTACGCCGACCTGGCCGGAGTCCTCTCCGGCGCCGTCCAGCAGTTCGCCGCGGAGGTCCGTGGACGCGAGTTCCCCAGCCCGGAGCACGCCTTCCACTAAGTTCACCCAGTCGTGTGAAGCCGGTGCGAATGGACCTTTCGCACCGGTTCGCGGCTGGAAAACCCCTGCTCAGACCCCTTTCCCGATAGCCTGGACCAGGGACGTCCTCGCCGGTGACAGGTGCGGACCGAGGCGTTCGCTATCTTCGAAGGCAGTGGCGTGGTCGTCTGAGCATGTGGAGATTTCTGATGGGCAAGCGGAATCGGGAGAAGCGCGCGGCGAAGAAGCGCAACCGGCCGCGCCAGAGTGCTGCCGCTCCTGATCAAGGATTTCCGTATGGGTCGGACGGCGATTTCTGGACGCCGCCGCCTGGGTTGACGGCTGAGCTGTTGGGGAATGCGTTGATTGAGGCGGCGCGGGCGCACGCCAACGGGGATGTCACTGCGGCGGCTTGTGCTGGGGAGTTGTCGAAGCTCGAACAACGGACTGTGGGCAGGGGTGCGGGTATCGCGCTGGACGCCGTGCTTGATCGGCTCTGGCAGTTGGGGTGGATGCCTGCTGACATCTGGGAGATCACCCGGCGTAGCGGCGACAGCTCCGCGAGCAGTCTGCTGGTGGACATGATCGCCGAGAACACCGCTCGACATGCGTCGTCTACTGTGGACGATCGGTGGATGGCTCAGGTTCAGCAACTGGGGGCGGAAGTCTGGTGGGACCGTGGCCGTCCGCACCTGTCGCAATGGGCCGAGCGCGGTGGTGTTGGGTTCGAAGAGGCGTTGCGGACCACGATTACGTTGATGGCCGGAATAATGACGCTGCCGAAGTTGGCGCGGATTGTTCCGCTGCCGGGGACCGCGACTCGGCGGCAGGCCGCTTCGGCTTCCGGGGTCGACCAGAAGATCCTGGCCCGGGTGCGGGCCCTGCTGGCCAAGGCCGAGTCCACTCAGTTCCCCGATGAGGCGGAAGCGTTGTCGGCCAAGGCTCAGGAACTGATGAACCGGCACGCTTTCGAGCGCGCGCTGCTCGACGCCGACGCGCAACGGCAGCAGGTCGCGACCTCGATCCGGCTGTGGCTGGACAACCCGTATGTGGAGGCGAAGTCCAGCCTGGTCGCCGCGATCGCCAACGCCAACCGGTGCAAGGCGGTCTTCTACGCCAAGCTTGGGTTCGTCGCGCTGGTGGGCGAGGAGATGGACCTGGAGATCACCGAACTGCTGGCCATGTCGCTGCTGGTGCAGGCCACTCGCGCGATGGTGGCCGAAGGCAGCCACACCATGCGGGACGGGACGTCCCGAACCCGCTCCTTCCGGCGTTCCTTCCTCATCGCCTATGCCGATCGCATCGGTGAACGGCTCGATGAGGCAGGCACTCGGGCACACGATCCGGTCGAGGACAAGCGCTTGCTTCCGGTGCTCGCCAAGCGCTCCCGTGTTGTCGAGGAGACCTTCCAGGCGATGTTCAGCAACACCGTTCAGCGGTCGACGTCGGTCACCAACGGAGCGGGCTGGCACGCGGGGCGAGCCGCCGCCGACCGCGCCAACCTGACCGTCGAGCGGCAGGCGGTCAACAGCTGACGTTCAGCACCGATGCGGGGCGCTGATCCGGCAGCATGGGGGCATGCGCGCGTTCTATCCACCGATCGAGCCGTATGAGTCGGGCATGCTCGATGTCGGCGACGGCCACCACGTCTACTGGGAAGTCAGCGGCAACCCGGACGGTAAACCCGCCGTTGTGCTGCATGGCGGCCCGGGAAGCGGCACGGTCGGGACCCACCGGCAGCATTTCGATCCGGACCGGTATCGGATTGTCCTTTTCGACCAGCGGGGAGCGGGAAAAAGCACCCCGCATGTGAGCGATCCCGAGCATGATCTCGATACCAACACCACCTGGCACCTGGTCGCGGACATGGAGCAGCTCCGGGAACACCTGCGCATCGAAAAATGGCAGCTGTTCGGAGGTTCCTGGGGAGCGACGCTGGCACTGGCGTACGCACAAAAGCACCCGGATCGGGTGACCGAGATCATTCTCCGGGGCGTTTTCACTCTCCGGCAGTCCGAACTGGACTGGCTCTACCAAGGCGGAGCCGCGCACCTTTTCCCGGACGCCTGGGACAAGTTCGTCGAGCCCATCCCAGAGCATGAACGCGACGACATGTTGCGGGCCTACCACAAGCTGGTCTTCCACGACGATCCCAAGACGAGCCTGCGGTCGGCGATGGCGTGGAGTCTGTGGGAAGGCGCGACCGCCTCGACCCAGCCGAATCCGGTCAACTCGTACGGGGACGAAAAGTTCGCGGTCGCCTTCGCGCGCATCGCGGTGCACTACTTCGTGAACAAGGGCTGGCTGGAAGAGGGCCAGCTGATTCGGGACGCGGGCAAACTGAAAGGCATTCCCGGCGTCATCATCAACGGCCGCTACGACGTCGTCACCCCGCTGATCACCGCATACGACCTGGCGAAGGCATGGCCGGGGTCGGTGGGGACTGTGCTGAACGCGGCCGGCCACGCCGTGGCTGATCCTGGCGTGGCCCAGCAACTTCTTGCCGCGACGGACAAGTTCGCGAACTAGTCCAAGAGCCTGCGGGCCGCCACCAACGATGGGCCGCACCAGGTCAGGTGACGGCCGCTGACCAGGACGTACGGGATTCCCGGAAAGGACTCGGGCCCGTCGGAGGCGGTGAACAGGTACGGCTCGTCGGGCAACACGACCAGGTCGACATCCTGGGACTGCAGCTCGGCGAGTTTGGGCCGGGGGTAGCGCTCGGAGTGATCCGAGTACACGTTCGCGACGCCCAGCCGCAACAGGACATCGCCCGCGAAGGTGTCCCGGCCGATCACCACCCATGGGCGGCGCCAGACGGGGATGATCGCGCGCATCCTCATCCGGGTCGTCGCCGACCATAATTCCTCGGCCTCGACCAGCCAGCCGGGCTGGGTCAGGCCGAGGCCCTGGGTCAGCAGGCGCCGCACGGACCGCAACCCGTCGGGGACGCTCGTGGCCGCGGACGTCACCCATACCGGGATTCCGTTGGCGCGTAACTGGTCCACGTCTTCCGGACGGTTCTCTTCGGCGTTGGCGACGACCAGGTCGGGCTGCAGGTCGAGCACTCGGGTGACGTCCGGGTACTTCGATCCGCCGACCCTGGCGACGTTCAGCGTCGGAGGGTGTGTGCAGTAGTCAGTCGCACCCACGAGCAGGCCGGGTGCGCTCGTCTCGATGGCGTCTGTCAGCGAGGGGACCAGGCTGACGACCCGTACCGGCGACGAGACCGGTACGGGCTCGCCGAGGTCGTCAAACGTCGGTGATCCTGATGCCGGCATGGGCCTTGTACCGCCGGTTGATGGCGATCAGGTTCGCGGTGAAAGCTTCGACCTGGTGGGCGTTGCGCAGACGGCCGCCGTAGATGCCGCGGAAGCCGGGGATGGTCTCCGCCAGCGCGCGGACCAGGTCGGTGGCTTCGCGGTCGTCGCCGAGGACCAGCACATCACTGTCCATTGTCGACACCGAGAGGTCCTCGAGGGACACCGCGGAGACGTGGTGGAACGCGGCCGTCACGCGGGACTCCGGCAACAGCGCGAGGGCCTGCTGAGCGGCGCTGCCTTCCTCGACGGGGAGCGCGTACGGGCCCTGCTTGTCGAAGCCGAGCGGGTTCACGCAGTCGATCACGATCTTGCCGGCCAGTGCCTCGCGCAGGGACTCCAGCAGCGCCCTGTGGCCCTCCCATGGCACCGCCACCAGGACGATGTCGGCCTGGCGTGCGGTTTCGAGGTTGTCCAGGCCGCTGATGGTCTCCACGCCGGACAGTGCGCGCAGCTCGGCGGCGGTCTCCTCGGCACGCTCCAGCTTGCGCGAGCCGACGATCACCTTGAGTCCGGCCTTGGCCCAGCGCAACGCCAGCCCTCGCCCCTGCGGCCCGGTCCCGCCGAAAACGCCGACGGTCAGGCTTGTTACCTCGGTCACTGGTTCTCCACCCGCTCGAACGAAACCTTCCGCTTCACGGTATCCGCGTCCAGCAACCGGACTCGGATCCGCCCACCTTCCGGGAGGTTCTCGCCGGTGCACTTGGCGATCACCGGCGGTTCGGCCAGGAAGACCTCGGCCGCGCTCGCCTCGGCACGCAGCACGACCGCGTCGAACTCGTGCCCGACCCGGTCGGCGAGCACCCAGGATTCGGCCTGGTCCAGACAGGCCTTGTCGACCTTGCTGGCCAGCGAGTCCGAGCCGCCCATCAGTCCCGGCAACGAAGGCAGCACGGCCCGCACCCAGTCCGGTACCGGCTTCCCAGCGGAAACTGCGAGACAGATCTCAGCACCGAATCTGTCGACCAGACGCCTCAACGGCGCAGTGACGTGCGCGTAGGCGGCGCCCACACCTGCATGTGTGGTGAGCTCGGGCAACGTGCCGTCGAAGGCCGTGTACCCCGCACCGCGCAGCAGCCGCGTGGCGTCCATGTACAGCGCGAGCGATTCCGGGCTACGCGGTTCGAGCCCGGCCAGCACTTCGGCGACGCTGATCAACTTCGGCCAGGTGATCCCCAGCGACCGCGCGGACCGGCGAAGCCATTCGACCGCGCCGTCGTCCGGCTCGGGCAACGTCCGCAGGACACCGATCCCCGCTTCGATCATCAGCGACGCGGCGCTCATGCCGGTGAGCAACGACATCTCGGCGTTCCACGCGTCCACGTTGTTACGAGGCCGCAGGGTGAGCATCCAGCCGCCGTTGCCGTCCGACGCGACCTCCTGCTCGGGCAGCTGCAGTTCCACGGCTCCGCGTCGGACTGCGTGCTCGCGCCGCAACCGTCCGAGCGCGGGCAGAGCCGCGATCGACGGATGCGGGTTGCCTGCATCGATGGTCGCCTGCACACCGTCGTAGTCGAACTGGGCGGTCGACCGTACGAGCGCGCGCCGCACACGGATCTGCGTTGGCTCGCCGTCGGCGTCCAGGTCGACCGTCCACAGTGCGGATGGGCAGACCTGCCCTGGCAGCAGGCTCGCTGCGCCCTCGGACAGCACAGGCGGGTGCAACGGGACGTTCCCGTCGGGCAGGTAGATCGTCTGGCCGCGGCGGCGGACCTCCGCGTCCAGCGCGCCGTCCGGCTGTACGAACGTGCCCAGGTCGGCGATCGCGTAGTGCAGACGGAAGCCGTTCGGCCGGGTCTCGACGAACAGCGCCTGGTCAAGATCCTTGGAGCCCGGCGGGTCGATCGTCACCAGCGGCAGGCCGGTGGCGTCCTCGTGGTCGCCGAACTGCCGGTCGGCCACGGCCTGCTCGGCCTCGGCCAGTGCGGCCGCGGGGAACTGGGCCGGCAGCCGGAACTCGGCACGGACACCGCTGAAGTCCATCGCGGTGCCGTCCGACGTTTCCATGACGGCACCCTAACCGCACCTCGCGTCACACGTGAGTAGTTGAGCTCACAAATGTCAGTCGTCGTCGCCGTTCCAGCGCCGGTCGGCCTCGTCGTTGGCCTTGGTGCGCTCACGGGCGATCTCCAGCGCACGCTCCGCAGTCGCTTTGTCCGGATAGGGCCCGAGGAGGTCGACGGCGCGGCACGTCTGGCCGTGCTCCACGCGGTTGTGCTTGGTGCAGTAGAACCAGCCTGGGTCCGGGTTGGGGTCGGTCAACGTGAGCTCCAGTTCTGCGGCGCCGGGAAGCCACGCGGAGGTGTGTCCTGCAGGTCCGCGGCGTGTTCCCGCGGGATCGGGTCCAGGCAGGACACGAGCACCTTGGTGTGCTCCGGGTCGGCGATCCGTTTGCCGCTGCGTTCGCGGTAGACGAGTTCTCCGTCTCCGTCGATCTCCACTATGCAGCCGACCTCGGCCAGCTGCTCCTCGTCCAGATCGGCGATGACCTCGTAGCGGGACGGCACCACCCGGTAGACCGGCCAGGACAGGTGGCCGAAGGCCTGGTGGAACTCGGCCATCAGATGCGCCATCTGCTGCTGCCAGCCCAACGGCATGCCCTCGGCGAGCGATCTCGGCAGCACCGCGTATCCGTCGACGACAGCGGGCAACGGGCCGCTGGCGAAGTAGTCGCGCAACGGCGTACTCGACGCAGGCGCGCCGGTCGGACGTGGGATCGGTTGTTCGCGTGGGTACATGGTCACCTTGGAACTCTCCTCACACTCCCGGCCGGACGGCTTGGCTGACCAGTTCCGGTTCGCCCCATTTCACCGGCCGGACATGCACGGGCACGCCGGTCTGCTGGGCCTCGACGATTTTCCCATCCCCGAGATACATCGCCACGTGGTGAATGGTGACCGGATTGCCCGGGTCGTAGGCCCAGAACAGCAGGTCACCGGGCTGCGCCTGCTCCACGGGCAGCAGTGCGCCTGCCCGGTACTGGTCCTTGGAAACCCTCGGAAGGATGACGCCGGCCGACCGGTATGCCTGATTCATCAGGCTTGAGCAGTCGTAGGCGTCCTGCCGGGCGAGCGAGGCACCCCACAGATACGGCTTGCCCTGCTGGCCGAGCGCGAACTCGATCGCCTTCGCGGCGGCCTGGGTCGGCGCGGGCAGCAGGTTGCCGACGCCCTGGCCGCAACCGGCCGGGTCGGCGACGTCGCCGACGCTGCCGATCAGATGCGAGGCCATCGACTCCCACCGGTGATACCGGTCGGGGAAGCCGGAGCGTTCGACGTCCTGGGCGGAGTCGCCGGGCCGCTGTTCCTTCCAGTTCGGCACGGCTTCGAGCACGTCGTAGAACTTGTGCACGGCGTAGACCGGGTCGGTGACCTGCTCGACGCTCCCCCAGCCCATCGAGGGCCGCATCTGGAAGATGCCCTGCGAGTCCCGGTCGCCGTACTTGAGGTTGCGCAGCCCGGACTCGGTCATCCCGGCCTGGATGGTGATCTGCCACGCCAGCGGCGGCAGCTTGCGCTCCTTGCCGATCGCGACGATCAACGTGACCGTGCCGCGCTGCTCCTCGGTCAGGTTGGCCGCGTCCGTCTGGCCGCCAGGTCCCTCGGCGGTGATGGGCCCGAGCGCGGCGTTGCAGCTCAACGCCACGTTCTGCGGATTCTGCCCGGACTGCACGACAGACGTGACCGCTCCCGTGGTCAGGATCGCCGCTATGACCAGTACGGCAGCGATGCCGACGAACACCGCTACGCGCATAGTCAGTCCACCTCAGTGTGTTCGTTGACCCGCCATCCGTCACCGGTCTTGATCACCGTGATGCTCAGTTTCTTGAAATCCGTGGGGACCTCGACGGTCACCGAACTGGTGTACGACTCGGCAGTGGCCCGCGGGCCGCCCCGGATCGCTTTCGCCTGCACGGTTTTCGGGTCGATCGTGGAGAGCCTGGTGGCGAAGTACTCCTCGGTGGTCAGGTCACGCATCGAGTTCAGCCAGTCCTGGGCGCTCACGCCGTCCGGGTGGTTGACGAACGCCTCGGCCCATTTCAGCGCCGCGTCAACGGCTTTCGGGTCGGCCCTGGCGGGAGTCTTGTTCTCCGAAGGGGACTGCCGGGTCTGGGTCGGCGTCTGTGACTGCTGCGGGCTGCTGCCCGCCGGCGACTGCGTGGCCGGGGGCACAATGCCTGGCGCGCCCTGAGATGGGACCGCTGAGGCGCCTGTCGCCTTGGTGGAGGTGGTCGAGCCCGCCGCGGTGTTCTGCGGGGACTGCGACCCGCCGGTCACCCGCGGCAGGATATAGCTGAGGAACAACACAATCGCGAGGATGAACACCGCTACCGCGGCCAGATGTCTCGGAGACCTCAGTGGCCAGCCCCAAAGCCGGCGGTAGACAGCCGCCCGGCCCCGGTTGGTCCGGATGGGCATTCAGTCCTCCTCTCACCTGATATACGCATCGGTCTCGCGCGGGCCGTCCCGCATGGGTAGGGGCCGACGGGGTGGCGGATTGTTGTCCCGGACCTCAAGACCGCGGGACGGCCGGAAGATCACGTGGACCGGACGGCCGGCGACCATCTCGGTGTCCGCGGGCCTCGGACCGGCGACCGGTTGCGGGTCGTAGACCGTCACATCGTCGCGCTGCCTAGGCGCGACGACCCGCGACGGCACGATCACCGAGTCCTCACCGCGGTCCCAGACGGGATCGGCGACCGGTGCGGTGTCGACGATCCGGCTGCCGCGCTGAGCCGGTGGCAACGCGCCCGCCGGGCCTCTGGCCGGAGGTAAGCCACCGCTGCTGGCACCGGCAGCACCCAGCAACATCTGCGAGCCGCCGATGGCGGCGCTGCCGGAACCGGTGGGAGCACGACGATCCATCCGCTCCGCGCTCGCGGCGACGGGGTTCGCGGCCTCCGGGCGTGGCCTGCGGCCGTCGCGACGCACGATCGGTTCGTCCTGATCCGCGTCGCGGACGTTGTCCCAGAACTCGTCCTGCGGCGTGCGCTGCTCGCCTTTGCGACGGAACCGGGAGAAGACCCCCGGCCCGGCGGAAGGCATGGCCGCGCCCACCGCGCCGACCGACAGCTCGACCATCTGCCACATCCGGCGCACAGGTCTGCCGATCACGAAGAAGATCACCGTGATCAGCCCGGCCAGCGCCATCATCGCGATCGTCGGCAGGTTGTCGCCCGCGTTGAAGATCGCGTTGAGCAGCAGCACGTGCATACCCGCCAACGCCGCCAGCACCAGCACGTTCAGCACGACCGCCGCGGCCGCGCGGGCGACCTTGCGCAGCAGGTCGTGATACAGGATCGCGATCAGCCCGATCAGCGGCGTGGCCAGCAGGAAGATCCGCAGCAGCACCTGCGCCAGCAGCACGCCGAGCTTGGCGAACAGCTGGAACAGCGAGTACACGATGCCCTGGAACAGACCCAGGAACCCGGCGCCGGTCCGGCTGCCGTCGCTGCCGGTGAAGTAGCCCTTGGTCGGGCCGAGCTTGGCGGCGATCTCCTTGTACTTGGCCTTTTTCGCGTCCAGCGCGGTCTGGTCGAGCGTGTCGGTGGTGTCGAACTTGGTCCACGCCTGGGCGGCCAGCAGTTCGGCGCCGTACTGCTTGGCCTCCGGCGCGTCCTCGCTGCCGAACTCGCCGCGCAGCCAGTTGCGGTACACCACGCGGTCGTGCAACGCGTTCGGCAACGTGTGCAGCTCGGACTCCGGCGCGTCGTCGGCCAGGAAGCCCGCCTGGATCTGGGTCGTCTTGGACAGGAACCGCTCTTCCATCTCCTTGTAGAGCGGGCCGACCAGAACGAACGACGTGGCCACCCACATCGCGGCCAGCGCCCACATTCCCTTGCGGGACACCGTCGCGAGGTCGCCTCGCCAGATGTAGCGGAACAGCAGCACGGCCAGGATCACCGCGGCCAGGCCGAACCACTTGACGTAGATGTTGTCGTAGAACAGCCGGGTGGCACCGCTGATCGCGTTGTCCAGCGGGCCCATCAGCTCGTCGTAGGCCAGTGCGTAGTGCAGGCCGTTGGTGGCCGCGACGAAGTTCTTGCCGATATCGAACAGCTGGTTGCCCATCCAGGTGCCGATAGTGGTGTTCGGGTCGGTGATCGCCTTGCCGACGATCCCGCAGTTGTCGTCGTAGACATGCCAGACCTGGCCCGCGTACGCGTACTGGCCGTACACCGAGCCGGGCTCGCCGTGTGACGGCCGGGGCGCGTCCAGAGCCGCGACCATGCCCGCGGTGGGACGCCCGGGGTTGGGTGCCTCCGCACAGTCCTGCGCGATCGCGGTGGGGGCGAACACCACGAGCTGGAGGCCGAGGATCGTGGCGACGACCAGAAAAGCTTTACGCCGCCCCAAAGCAACACTGGGACGGCCACGTCTGTGTCGGCGCCGCGCTGCGAACAGCAGCGCGGCACCGACCACCACCACGACCATTATGTTCATGCGGCGTCTTCCTGCCCGGACTTCTTCCCCCCGCCACCGCCGACCGGTTCGCCGACCGGCTCATCGGTGAGGCCCAGTTCGAAGTCAGCCTCCAGCTCGAAATCCGCGTCCGCGTCGGCATACTGCGACGGCGGCTGCGGCGGTTCAGGCTCGGGCGCGTGCTGCTGCGCCGCGTCCGCCGCACGGGCCGGGTCGCGCAGGGCGTCCGGCGTGGTGTCCATGATCGTTCGGAACTGCTCCAGGTGCGGACCGGAGAAGTCCGCCCGGATGCGCTCCACCCCGCCGGTACCGTCGGCGAAGATGAACTGCCTTGGCGCACGGTCCTTTTCCAGCTCGGTGCGCTGCGCCGGGCGGCGGCCGAGGCTCGCCACCACCTGCTCGTAACCCGCACCGATCGGGACCTTCAGCAACCGCAGGGCATCCGCCTGCGCCGCGTCGTCGTCCAGCCGTCCCACGAACACAGAGTCCAGCAGCGAAACGAAACCCTGGATTCGCAGGAAGTCCGCAGGGATCTGGCTGGAGAGCAGGACACGCACGTTCCACTTACGCGAGTCACGGGCGAACCTGTTCATCAGCACACGGCCGGTCGGCACCTCGGACAGGAAGAACGCCTCGTCGATCCAGACGCCCTTACGCAAGTCCTTGGGCCGCTCGTAAATCGAGCGCTGCGTCAGCCACGCCGCGAGGTTGAGCATCTCGACACCGAGCGACTCCGCATCGGTCCAGTGCTCACGCCCCACGCCGTCCTTCGGCAGCGTCAGACCAGCCATCGTCAGGACGGTCAGCCTGTCGTCACGCGTCTCGTTGTACGGGTCCGCGTCGTCTTCCGGGATCAGCAACGACATGCGCTCGCGCATCTCGTCCAGGAAGTCCGCGACCACGACCGCGTGCTCATGATGCTCGCTCGCGTCGCGTCGCAACGCGTCGAACACGACACCAGGGTGCGCGTCGAACCGGCCACCGACCGTCCGGACCGCGCGCAGCAGCACGATCCTGGTCTGCGGCATCCTCGCGACCTCGTACGGCAACAACCCGGTGAGCACATCCAGCACAAGCCGTCGCCTTGTGGCCGCGGCGAGTGCCTTCTCCCGGCGCCAGGCGCGTTCGGGATCGTCCTCGTCGAGGAAATGCTCGATCATGGGCTCGGCGACCACGCGGTACGGGTTCAGGATGCCCGGCTGCGCGTTGAGCAGGTTGATCGGCCGCGCGTACGGCCGCAGCTCAGGCAGGTCACACAGCCTGGCCAACGGGCCGGACGGGTCGAGCACGGTCCAGTACGCCCCGGACCGCAGCGTCTTGTAGACCACGCCACCGCCGAGGAACGACTTACCACCACCAAGACCGGCGACCATCGCGGTCAGGCCCGAGGAGTCTCGCAACTCCTGCGCCATCCACGGGTCCCACGCCACTGGGCGCCTGGTGGCCGTACAGGTCTCGCCGAGCAGGATCCCCCGGCGGTCGCCGACTTCCGCCGTGGCGGTCGGCACCGAGGAGGCCGCCCACATCACCGAGCCGCGCCGCAGGTACGCCGCCGAGGCCAGCGGCTCACCCGGGATGAACTCCCGGGCCAGCGCGTACTGCGCCTCCGGGTGCTCGATGGCGACCTTGGGCTTGTAGAGGTCCAGCAGCTGCTGGGCCAGCCGGAGCGCGTCCCGCTCGGTCGGACCGGACACCGCCAGGCGCCACCACGAGCGGACCCGGGTGGCCAGCGCGGTGAACCCGGTGGTCATCTCGTCGTCGATCTCGAGGACCCGGGACGCCTGCCGCGCGAGGGACTGCGGCGGTTCCAGGCCGTGCTCGTCGGTGTAGTGCTTGACCTGCGAGCGGACCTTGTTCATCTGCCGGGACAGCTCGCCCTGGACCTCTTCGGGCCGTCGGACGTAGATCCGTGCGGACCACTCCACGGTCGCGGGCAGACGGTCGGAGCGTTGCACCCACGGGTCGTCGATCTCAGGGATCTGCAGGCCGTGCATGAGGCCGACGGTCATGACCGCCACGTGCCTCGTGACACCCGCGTTAGAGCCTGTACGGCCTCGGACGGTCACCGTCGGGGAGTACGGGTCCTGATGGAAGTCAGCGGCGTCTGTGAAGCTCGCCAGGTCCTCCGGCTCCCACGCGGCACCCGGCACAGCGGGCAGATTGCGCGGCGCGGGCAGGCCCAGCGAACACGAGCGGTGCATCAGCCACGACATCTCCTCGGCCGTGGCCGGCCGACCTTCCAGGCCCGCGGAACCGATCACCTGATCGAGGTGCTCGACCTCGCTGTCCAGCGCGACCAGTTCGGCGTCCACCGCGTCCGGGAAGATCTTGCGCAGCAAGGGGGCGGCCCGTTCGACCGCCCTGTCCACCATGTTGCGCGTCTGAACCTGGACGCCGAGGTAGACCTCTTTCTCGGCCATGGACCGGCCCATCAGCTGCTGCTGCTCGCCGACGAGGTAGTCGTCGAACGACATCGCCCCGGGCACGTCCGGCAGGCGGCCCACGGCGTTGTGCACGTGCGCCTCGGCCCACATCCGGATCGGATACGGCCGCGCGGTCACGCGCAGGTGCATCCAGCGGCCGTGCAGCTCCGCGTACTGGCCCGCGATGGCCGCGATGAGGTCCTGGCGTTGCGAGTCGCTGCGGAACGACCAGCGTTGCGGCGCCAGCCGGTACCACGCGTACACGTCGCCGCCGGTGCGCAGCAGGTGCCCGTCGATGCTGCGCGCCGAGATCTCCGGCGTGTAGGTGGGGGTGCCCTGCTCACCCGGCAGCCGCTTGTTGCGCTTGGCGGCTGCCTTGGCCTGCGCCTTGCGACCGGCCTTGGTGGCAGGCGGCGGGGGCATGAAGTTGTTGTGCCCGCTGGCCCGATGCCGGTGCCGTGGGTGTTGCGAGTCGTGCTGTGCCGGGGGCAGAGCCTGGCGTGCTGGTGGCTCGAACGGGTAGTCGTTCGGGCGCGGTTGCCTCGCCTGGTCCCTTGGTGCCTGGTCAGGCCCGGACTTGCGTCGGCCGAACACCGCTTACCTCCCGCCTGCGTTGCGTCACACGGCCTCGTTTCTGTTTCGGCCGTGGCCGTTGAGCGTTCACCCTTACTCGGGTGGCGCTCACCGCGCCACCCTCTCCGGCGCTCGTCTCACGCGGCGCGGTGAGTTCTCGCGTCCACATGGCGAGAACTGCGCCAAGAGGTCGCTCGTGGCTGATTCGGGAGCAGATGAATCGGGTAATCAGGACCGTGGCCACCATCGCCCACGCTGTGTTGAAGAAGTCGAAACCAAGCCCGATCCACCGCTCGACGGTCAAGGAGACAAGAAAAACGACGACACCCACGCCCCACGCCACATAGCGGGCGCGCCACGGGAACGTCGCCCTTGGCGGTCCCAGCCATACTGCGTCGACGCGGTAGACCTCGTCGTCAGTACGTATCCGCACGCGATCAGGCCCGGAACAAACTGGCGATCCATTCGCCGATGTCCTGACCGGCACTGGTGGTGACCGCCAGGCCGATGATCGCCAGCGCGACGATGACGCCCGCGAGTCTGCGCATCACACCCGCGTTGTCGCCCCTGCCGCCACCGAGCCACAGCAGCAGGATCGCCACCACGAGCAGCAACAACGGCACCAGGTTGTTGAGGATCCATTCGCGGAGCCCACCGGTGCCCAAACCCTTCTGGTCTTGAGCGAGGGTGATCAGGGCCGTCATCATCTCGAACTCCCAATTACGACGAGCGAAGCGGAACCAGGTCCCGCTGTGCCTATCGAGTAGAACATGTCGGCTTCACGAGGTGTAGTGGGCGGCGGACGCACCGTAGATCCAGTTCGACCTCCTGGCGGGCCAAGGGATATATCCGACTCCCCCCATGATGGGGTGGCGGGCGTCGCTCGTATGCAATGACCACCCAATTCGCCCAACATCATGCGGAGTTCACCCGCCCGACCGACCTATGATCACCGTTGGTGTGGCAAGTCACCGGCCCGCCAGAGTCTAGCTGACTTACCATCCCCCGATCGGCCCAGCCAGCCATCACACTACGGTGCAGGTCACCGGTGTCCAGGTAGGACAGATCGGCAGCTCAGGGCCTCGATCAGGTGAAATTTGCCCCCAGTATGAGACGACTTCGTAATCGTTCACGCAAGATCACCAATGTATCGAACATGTGTTCGAGTATACCGGCTCGATCTTTCCCCGCAGCGTGTCCGGAATCGGGCACAGGGGTTCCATCATTGCGGCCGGCGGTTCGGTATTGCGGCCGGAAACTGACCGCTATGGGTTCTAGTCTGACCGCATGCACTTCTCCTGGAGCGATGTCCGCGCCCGCCGTCTCGCCCACCACGGCCTGACCACACCCTCGGCGAACAGCCCCGCGGATGTGGTGAGCGCGATGGCAGGGACGCACGCGCAGGTCATGTCGGCGGCTGAGCTCGCCATCGGATTGCGTCTCGCCGATGCAACCCGGGAGGACGTGCGACAGGCGCTGTGGACCGATCGCAGTATCGTCAAGACCTTCGGGCCTCGCGGGACCGTGCATTTCTTACCCGCCAAGGAATTGCCGCTTTGGGTCGGAGCGCTGTCGGCCGCTCCGCCGGTCCCGACGCCCTGGACGGACGACGTGCGGATGACCGACGAGCAGACCGAGCAGGTCCTGGCCGCGATCGGGCACATACTCGACGGCGTCGAACTGACGGTCGACGAGCTGACCGATGCGCTGGTCGGCACGGTCGGGTCATGGGCGGGCGACCTCGTGATGCTCGCGTTCCAGAGCAACTGGGCAAGGTGGCGGCAGGTGACCCACGTGGCCGGGATGCGGGGCGTGCTCTGTTTCGGGGCGAACAAAGGCCGCAAGATCACTTACACCAGCCCGGGGGTGCGGCCGGCGCCCGAGGCTGCATCCCTCAAACATGTCGTGGAGGCATATCTGCGGGCGTACGGTCCCTCGACGCCGCAACGGTTCGCGCACTGGTTGAGCGCGCCGGTCAAGTGGGCCACCACGGTCTTCGAATCGATGGATCTTGAGGAGGTGACCGTCGAAGGCACCCGGGCCTGGATCGTTCCCGGCGATCTCGACGTTCCCGCGCCGGTGGAATCCGTATTTCTGCTGCCGTATTTCGACGGCTACTCCTACCGGGTCGGCAACCAGCCGTCCGGCCTGATGTACCCGGGCAGGGCCAAGGACCGGGTGCTGCCAGGCAACTTCCAGAACCTGGTGATCGACGGCGAGGTGGCCGGGCTGTGGCACCAGCGCAGGTCCGGCCGCAAGGTCGACATCACGGTGGAACCGTTGAGGAAACTCACCAAACGTCAACACGCCCGGCTTGACGAACAGGCCGAGCGCGTCGGCGTCATCCTGGAGGCGAAACCCACTGTCACCATTGGCCTGGTGACAGTGGGCGGCCACGCTTAGCAAGTCCCGCTTGCCCGGTGGAGCCATCCAGGTTGAACACGTACTGATGCCGGTATCTCACGCGTAGACGGATTTACCGGTCTCCAGCAACGACTTGAGGTCGCTGAGCAGCTCCGGCCAGCCGCCGCCCGCGTTCTCGACCTCACCCATGACCTGCGCCGCGCTCAGCGGCGCGCCTTCGAGATCGTGCGTGACGGTGAGCATGCAGACGCCGTCGGTCTTCTCGGCGATCTCGAAGGTCAGTTTGGTGAACCCTTCCTCCAGCCAGATCGCGCGCCACGTCTGGACTAGTTTGTGCGGCGGGTCCACCTCGATCACCTCACCGTCGATGAGCACGTCCGGCGAGCCGTGCTGCTTCATCACCTCGCTGGCCAGCCCCTTGAACTCACCTCCTGGGCGCAGGTCGTACCGCATTGGCGCCTGGTAGCCGTACTGCACGGACCATTCCGGCTGCGTGATCGCGTCCCAGATCGCCTGCGCCGTCGCCTTGATGTACACGCGGTGCACCTGCACGGTCGCCATCTTCTGCCTCCAGTTCGTCGGGATGACGGAAAGATAGGTGACCTTTTAGTCACATGTCAACCATGGTTCCTTCGGCTGCAGACGCTGACCCGATCGGCACCCACCGGACGTCGGAAGGCTTCCCGCCCGGCGGCGATTACGACATCATGGAAGGTGCGTGATCCGGGCTCTGGCCGCGACAGCGAGGGGAATCGGCATCATGGACACAATCCCTGCGGATTCAAGGAATGGCATCGAGTCGGATCTGATCGATCTGGGGTCGATGTCCATGTCGGCAGCACACCGATGGCGTAGTGGCGCGGTACGCGCAGCGATGCACAACGCTGTTCACCGGGCCGGCAAATCAGCTGTGTACGAACAGTCGCAGTGCAACGATTGGGGCAACTGATCGTCGATGACGCCCCACCCGACGCTTTTCCGCGCCACCACATTTCCTGGCACGATTTCGACGCCATGGCGAAGGGCAGCGGTGGGGCCCGCGTAGTCCGCCAGCTCAGGCGCGCCGAACGAAGCAGACGCCTGTTGTTGCTGCGCTCGCTTGTCGACCAGGTGGCGAAATCACCCGAGCTGGCGGATCCGTTGCCGTCTCCCGTGGATGCCTGGGATTTGCTGGCCCGAGTCGAACAAGCGGCGCCGACTGTGCTGGATCTCGTTCTGGCGCACCCGTACACCGGCTCGTGGGCCGGTTACACAACCCGGTTGCTCACCCAGAAGATCAGCGGTGTGTGGCCGTTGTGGGTGCACATCGGTTATGTGAACGCACTCGCGGCCGCGGCGGCGATCAGAGCGGGCATCAGATTCGACATCCGAATCCCGGCCTGGCAGGGCGAGGCGATTCTGCCGACGCTCGGCCTGGTGCGACTGGATTGCTGTGACACAGCGGAGATCCACGGTTCGCCGGACGGGGTCGAAGTGCGGTACGGCACGGGAACCATCCGCCTGCCGACCGACCTCAGCACTGACACGGACGAGTGGTGGAGCATTCGCCGGCTGGTGACGCGGGCCAATGGCCGGACATTCTCCGTACGGCTGGACGACCTCGATCCCTATCGCGGACCGCATGAACCGTTGGGGCCGCAGCGTCTGCCGGAGAGCGAAACCATTGCCTGGCAAGGCCTGATGAGCCACGCGTGGCGCCTGATCGCCGACGGCCTGCCGGACTTCGCCGAGGCACTGCGGGTCGGGTTCGATTCGGTCGCACCACGTCCGCTGACATTGTTCCGGGCGCCGAGTGCGTCAAGCAGTGACGCTTTCGGCAGCGCGATCATCAATCGGCCGGCCGACCCCGCGAGTCTGGCATCGATGCTCGTCCACGAATTCCAGCACAGCAGGCTCACCGGCCTGATGCACCTGACGCGGCTGTGGGAAAACGACCCGCGGGAACGCCTCTACGCGCCGTGGCGGGACGATCCACGCCCGATCGGCGGTGTTTTCCAGGGCCTGTACGCGTTCTTCGGGATGACCGCGTTCTGGCGGGCACAAATGAGATGCGGCGACCGGCGCGGCTCGTTCGAGTTCGCCTACCACCGGGAAGTCGCTTGGCGCACGGTGTCGGCTGTGCGGCACGACCCGGCACTGACCCCGACGGGCCGCCGATTCGTCAACGCCATCGCCGAGGAACTCCAGCCCTGGCTGACCGAGCCGATCGCGACGGACATGATCGAAGCCGCCGCGCGAACGGCCAAGGACCATTACCTCGGATGGCGGCTACGGCACGTGCGGCCCGACTCGGCGCTGGTGTGCGATCTCGCCAAGGCGTGGCTTGACGGCTCGCCGACAAGTCCGTTCGAAGCCGGGACGGATCAGCCGCCGACACCGGTCCCGGACGGCGGCTGGTCACATGCTCGTGCCGACTTGACGCAATTGCTTGTCACCAAAGGGATGTCCTCGTGGCTGACCGTGGCAGGCGCCACGCACGCCGACCTCGCACTGGTGACCGGCCGCTTCCCGGACGCGATCCGGGGATTCCGCGCGGAGCTGGCCGAGGACCCGGACCGGCCGGCCTCGATCACCGGACTGACCCTCGCACTGTCCGCTGTGGACTCAAGCCCGGCGACCCGGATCCTGTTGCGCTGCCCCGAACTCGTCCGGGCAGTGCACCGGGCTGTCCGCGAGCACACAACTCAGGCGATAACAGTGGACGGCCTGGCCGAATGGCTCGGCCAGACCGTCCTCTGAGCAAAAACTTTTGCCCCCAATGCCACATTGGGGGCATCTGATGCCCCCAATGTGGCATTGGGGGCACACAAACCCCCCGCGTTGGTGGGTGGTTACAGCGGCAACGGGTCGATGTCGCAGTCCGCGCGGACGTTCATCGACGCGTTGGTCGTCGCACGGTGCTTCTCGCCCAGGACTCGGCGGTAGCGGGCGAGAACGTCCGCGTAACGCTTCTCGGCGTCCGGTTCGCGGCCGACCGAACGCAGGTCGAGCACCAGGTTGAGGCTGGCGGCAAGGGTGGTCGGGTGATCCGGGCCCAGAACGCGCTCACCGCGCTCGTAGGCATCGGTGTTCAACGCCACCGCGGCCTCGCTTTCGCCGAGAGCGGCGAGGTCGCTGGCAAGGTTGATGGAGCACAGAATCGCGTGCACGTGGTCCGCACCAAGAGTCGCACGCAACTGCTCGAGAGCGCGCTCGTTCAGTGTGCGTGCGGCCGCAGGATCGCCCTGCAGGCGCAGGGTCACCGCGAGGTCGACCTCGGCGCAACGGGTGAATGGGTGATCATCGCCCATGCTCGACCGGTACCGGCCAAGGGTTTCCTCGCCGAGCGCCTTGGCGCCGCGCAGATCTCCCGCGTGGCGCAGGTCGATCGAACGCCCCAGCGCACAGGCCATGGCGTTGAAGTTGCCTTGCCCGTACCGGGTTTCGAACCGTTCCAGGACCTCCGTGGACAGTTCCAGCGCACCGTCGTGGTCACCGGCCTTCCGCCGCGCGACAGCGAGATAACCCAGGCGGCGCAACGTGTCCGCGTTGTTGTCGCCGTGCACCTCGCGGGCCCGGATGGCCAGCTTCTCCTGCTCGCTACGGGCCCAGAGGTAGTCGCCCGCCTCGCGGCGGTCCAGGATCAGGCCGCCCAGCGCGCTCAGTGTCTCCGGATGGTCGTTGCCGAGCACCTCGATCAGCCGCCGGTGCGTGTCGTAGTCGAGTTGCGCTGCCTCCTGGAACTGGCCGACGTGCCGCAGGGCGACACAGTAGATCCGGGCGAACCGCAGCGTCGCCGGGTCGTCCTCGCCGAACAGTGCCCTGGCCTTCTGGTAGACGTCGGCGGTCACCTGGATCGCCCCGGCCATGTCCCCGGCCGTGCGCAGGTCTGTCGCGACCGCGACCTGGGCCGCCAGGGTGTCCTCGTTGTTCTCGCCGTCGACCCGGCGCCGGATCTCCAGCGTCTCCCGGTTGAGCTCCGCCGCGTGGGCGAACTCGCCCATGATCCAGTAGTAGTAGCCGAGCCTGCTGGCCACCTGCAGGGTCTGGGCGTCCTGTTTGCCGGGCGACTCCTGCCATTTCTCCAGTGCCCGCTCGGCCAGGCTGATCGCCTCGTCGTGGTCGCCCCACCGGTAGAGGAAGGTCATCAGATTGACCACGAGTTCACGGCCCCACTCGTCGTCACACGAGATCAGGTCGGCCGCGTAGACGTGGGGCAGAACGTCGCGGTAACGCTGCCACTGGGTGGGTGACAACGGATCCTTGGGATCGAAGTTCGCGAGCAGCAGATGGGCGCCGTGCCGCATTTCCTCCTGCTGTCTCGGTGACATCCGGTTACGCAGCACGGTCTGCACCAGACGGTGCAGCTGGAGCGTGTTGTTCCGGTGGTCGATCTTCGCCAGGCCGTATCGGTTGACATCCCGGATGGCCCGCGCCAATTGCATCGGGTCACGCAGCGCCCGGTCGAGATCCGGCGCGATCGAGATACCGCGGACACCACTGAAGATATGCCGGGAAATAGGCTCGGGTGAGTAGAAGGCACAGATCTGCAACAGCTGGTGTGCGACCGGGCTGCGTTTCTTCAGTTCGTCGAAGGAAACGTTCCACGCGGCGGCGACGGAAAGCTCGTACCCCTGCGGGGCAGAGGTGTCCAGGATTTCCGCGACCTTCTCGTCGAAAAGGCGCAGATATTCGTCGACCGGCATTCCGGTCTCGGCCCGCCAGGCGGCCGCCTGCTCGATCGCCAGCGGCAGGTCACCGAGTGTGTTCGCCAGCCGGTCGGCGTCCTCGTCGTCGATCTCCGGGCCGCGGCGGCGCAGCAGCTCCACGCTTTCGGGCCGTTCGAACGTGGCGACCTCCAGCGGCCGGGCCACGCTGGCCCATTCCGGGTTCCGCGAGGTGATCAGGATGTCGCCGGACCCGTTGGTCGGGAAGAACGGGCGGACGACCTCGGGACCTTCGGCCGCGTCGAACACCAGCAGCCAGCGGCCGTACGGCTTGCCCCGGCGCAGTGCCTCACGAACAGCGGGGACAGCGGTGTTGGCCTCCGCGCCGCCGGGCAGGCCCAGCGCCTGGGCGAGCTCGGTGAGCGAGGCGGTGATCTGGGTGCCCTTGGCGGCCTCGATCCACCAGATCAGGTCGTAGTCGTCCAGATGCTGGTAGACGTACTCGACCGCGGTCTGGGTCTTGCCGATGCCGCCCATACCGTGCAGCGCTTTCGGCAGGACCGCGGTCATCCCGACCGCGAGCCGGTCGCCCAGTTCCCGCAGCAGGGCGGCCCGGCCGGTGAAGTTGAGATTCCGCGGCGGCACCTTGCCCCAGATCGGCGGGACGTCGCCCGGCTGCCGTTGCACGCCTTCGACCGGCATCCACGGCGTGACCAGCCGTGGTGTGGACGGGCTGTCGGGATCCGGCGGCGGCAGGCGATGGTGCGGCTCAGCCGGCCGGTCAGGGTGGCTCAAATGTGCGAGGCGTGGGTCGGCTGCGCTTGACATGTGGTTACTCACTGTATCGCTAGGAGAAGTGGTGGTATCCCCGATTGGGTACGTGTTTTCCTCGGCGGCGGCCAGACGTTCCGCCCGGGAAAGATACGGACCCGATAAAGCTTCCATAACAATACGCTGGATGGTGATGTCACTCGCCGAAACCGTATCGATGGTCGGTTCGGGAGTGCTGTCCGGCGAATCGAGCGCTGCCCGGGTATGCCCCATCGAGTCCGCGACCCGGATGACATGGACTGTCTCCGAGCGGCGCGCGCTGCTGAGCAACTCTTTACGGACTCCGGGCCGGACATTGAACGTGATCGTATCCCACGGACTATCGACGTGGGTATGGGGTTCGGCCTCGAATAGGGGGCTGGAAAGTACTTCGGCGATATGCTCGTTTTTAATCTCCGGAACGACTTCCGCCCGCACCTGGGAGACCGTCTTCAGGCTTACCGGAACGGCGGCGAGCAACGTCGCCAATCTGAATGCGGTGGGCGACGCCGTGCTCAGAAAGCCCTTCACCCGATCCGCTGACGAGGGATTATCCGAAGTGATTTCATCTTCGTCGGAGTGATAGGCGGCCGACTCGTGCGCGAGGACCACGGTGGCGTCGACCGGGTCGTTTCCACCGAGCACCAGCCGGGTGAACCGGTCGAACCACCGGGATTCCATCTCCAGCACCGGAACCGCGACCGCGCCGTCCCGCTCGGGCGCGACGGCGACCGGTTCGAGCCACGCGTCGGGCAACGCCACCGACCACCGGCTGTTGGGCGCCAGCCGGCCGCGCGGTTTCAGCCGCGCACGGTGCACGTTCAACCCGGTCTGCCGCCAAAGCCGTTGCGGCAGAAGGTGCACGAGCGCGGTCGGCATCGCGCCGGCGACCTTCGCGAGCATCCCGTAGACCGCGGGCGACCGCCAGTTGCGGCTCACCCCGTCGGTCAGCACCAGCACGATCCGCCGGCCGCTCGGATCGAGCAGTTCGGCAGGCCCACGTTCGGACGCCTCCGGCGTGCCGCCGCGCAGGACAGGCGCCTGCTCGCCGGGCCGGTTGGTGTCCAGCAGCCTGCGCTGGATCGTCCGGAACGTGCCTAGCCTGCGCAGCAACGACTCGAAGGCCACCACGGTCGACCGCCACAGCGCCATCGACGGACCGGAGTCGACCACCAGCGTCAGATCGAGCCAGCGCTCGGCCGGTGGCCGGACGACCGGCCACCACAGTCCATCTTGGACAGCACGTTCCGCGGTCGCCTCTTCGTCCAGTTCGTACGTGTCCGAATGGTGAGACAAGACAGTGCGGTGCAACGGCCGCAGCGCCCGGACGATACGCGCGGCGTCCGGCAACGGCGGGACTTGCGCGGCGGTCACCGGCGGGGCATTCGTGAAGCCGTTGCCCGACGGCTGAGGCACTGTCGTCGTCGCGGCTGGTTCAGGCTGGGGCCTACGCAGCGGCCGACCGGGAGGCGCCGTGGATCCGTCATCAGCCGGTTTCGTTTCTACCTGCGGGGGCTTGTCTTTTCTGGGCGGTTGCGGCGCTGGGCTGTCCCGAGGGAGGCCGACATCAGGCGGAGTGGGCTGCTGCGGGGCCGGTTGTTCCCGGCTCCCGGTGAACTTGGTCAGCCAGATGGCATCGGCGATCTCGAACCACGCAGGCAGATCGGTGTTCCCGCCGGCCGCGCCCGGAAACCGCGCCGCGGCGGGTTTCGAACCGGCGGACCGGCGGACCCTCGCCGACTGGTCGAGGTCCCTTCGCGGAGCTCCGGCGGGCTCTGCCACGTCACACGGCCTTCAAGTCGCGCCAGAGCGCGTCCTTGAGCCTCGGCCACGATGCGGCATCGCGGGCGTACGCTCCGGACGTCGAAAGGAACAGCGCGTCGATCAGCCGGTCCGCCGGGATG
The DNA here is from genome assembly GCF_017876405.1 of Kibdelosporangium banguiense. Classification (GTDB taxonomy): domain Bacteria; phylum Actinomycetota; class Actinomycetes; order Mycobacteriales; family Pseudonocardiaceae; genus Kibdelosporangium; species Kibdelosporangium banguiense. The sequence continues at coordinate 1,062,485 of NZ_JAGINW010000001.1, forward strand.
CCGCCGGCCCGCTCGCTCTGTTCGGCGAAATCCCGGATGAGCTCGTGGCGCAGTTCGTCGTCGTGCTCACGGCCCAGATGCGCGGCGACCATCGCGGTGAGCTTCTCGACATCCGGCGGCCTGATGTCGACCTGCAGGCATCTGCGCAGGAACGGCGGCGGGAAATCCCGCTCACCGTTGCTGGTCATCACTACTACCGGGAAGGCGCTGCAGGTCACCCGGCCACCGGCAATCGTCGACCGGCGGTCCGGGTCGTCGGTGAAAACGGCGACTTCCGGCGTGTGGCTGGCGATGCGCTCCAGCTCAGGAATCTGGAACGACCCGTCCTCGAAGATCTTGAGCAGATCGTTCGGCAGATCGATCTCGCTTTTGTCCAGCTCGTCGATGAGCAGTACCCGGGGCAGCCTGCTGGGCAGAAACGCGGTCGCCAGCGGGCCCAGCCGGACGAAATCGCCGATCTGCTCGGCGGGCCCGGCCTCATCACCGGACGCGTGCCTTGTCGCGATCGCCTCGGCACGGCCGATCGCGTCATAGTTGTAAAGCCCTGATTTCACCGTCGAATTACTGGTGATGTGCCAGCGGATGACCCGGCCGAGCCGCAGTTCCTTCGCGATCTGGAATGCCAGCGCCGATTTTCCCGCACCCGGCGGACCGGTCAGCAACAATGGCCGACGCAGATAGAGCGCCGCGTTCACCATGTCCACTTCGTGTGGATTGACCATTGCCGGGGAGGCGAACTGCTGAATTCCCAGACGCCGTTCTGTTTCGCCCTCGTCCTCGGGCGGCGCGTCATTGTCGGCGAGGAGGGCACCAGGAAAACGCCGCCACGGCGGTGGTTGCGGCAACAGCTGGTCCAGCCGGACGCCGTCGTGCAACGGCTGGCCAGTTCCCCGGTAGATCCACCAATCGGGCACGTCGGAGGAACGTTCGCGCTCATCCGGCTCATCCCGATCAGGACGCTCGTTCGCGTTCATCTGCGGTATCCCCCTCCAGTCGCGCGGGGCGCGGCGGCTGATCGAGATACAGCGTGCGGAGTGGATTGTCCCACAGTATCACCAAATTCTGTATAACATCCGCCTGCGTTTGCCGATCAGAAGCGGTGAGCGCGGCTTGGCGCACCTTGTGAACCCGTTGCGGAAGATCCAGCAAACCGCCAGGTTGCACCAAATGGGCGAGTAACTCGGCCAAGGCATCCGTGTGCCGTTCGTCCCGGCTCCACATGATCGCGGGCAGCCCGGCGCGCAACGCGGTACTCAACTCGTCGTGCTGTTGAACATCGCGTGGTGGGGGTCCGGTGAGCATCAAAGACACAACCTGAGGATCCTTTAACCTGACGTCGATACTATATGGCCGATCCAAGTCCGCGGAACTCGCTATATATACGCGGGCACCGGCCGGATCCTCAAGCAGCACGCGCCACTTGGCGTGCCACACCCGCCACCAACGGCGGGCCGTCATTCGCTCCAGGGAGCGCACGACAATCGGATAGTCCAGCGACAGCGGACGCGGATTACGCGATCGCGGTTCCGAGTGCCAGCGATCGACTGGCAGATTGAGCAGCGCACGCGGTAGCACAAACTCCAGTGCCACCTCCACGTGTTGCTCTGACCAGGCCTCTTCCGCTTCCAGGATCACTTCGTCGACCGCCGCCTCGAGATCGCCACTACCGGCCATCTTGGCCTCACCGCGAGCCGGCGGCCATTCACCGGGCACATCCTGGCGCCAGTGAGAGATCAGGAACCGGTCGTGATCGAGTCCGTCGTGCTCGATCTGGATCATCAGATGCAGCACCTGGTCAACGTCTGACCTGGCCCGTTTCGCCGCGCGGTGCCGGGCCAGCGCCGTGGTCTGACGCAGATGCTGCGCCTGTGCGTCGTTCCACTCCCTGAGATTGGCTCCGACCGCCGTGTCGCCGAGCTGATCGGCCAGCAACTCGATGAAGGTCATCAGCCTGGGAAACCCACCCGGTTCGGCGTTGAGATCCAGGAGGTACTCCACGGCCTCCCAGACATCGGCCTCGCGCCGCAACGGCTGCACGCCGTGACCGGCCGCCTGGGCGAGCAGCAGCGGAAGCCTTGGCACCGCAACGGTCCCGATCAGGTTCTGCAGACGCTGCAACGCGCTCTCCTGGAATACCGGCAGAACGCGGGTCTGGTCACTGACAGTGCCCAGAACGCGTAACCAGGCCGGTGCCCTGGTGTGCTTGACCGCCACCGGGATCTGCTGGAAATAGCCCGGCCCGGTGGCCGGATCGGCCGCGATGACGTCCTGGAAAAACGGATCCGACACGATCATCGCGAGCACACCGCCGGTCTCACGCAGTGACGATTTCGCGGCTTCCGCGTCAAGGATGCGGAAGGTGTTGTTCAGCGCGGTGGAGACTTTGCCTTCCGCCTCGTGGTGAACCTCGCCGGAATGCACCGCCATCCGCAGCTGAATGAGCGCTTCCCGCGCGTGCACCGCGTTATACCTGACCAACCCCGCGACCAGCAGATTCGGTAACTGGTCGACCACCAGTGTCTTGGAGAACTCCGACGGCACAAGGATCAGCACGCCGTCGCCGCGGTCTTCCCGTCTGCACGCATCCCACCGGACACCCGCTCTGTTGAAAGCTGTTTCCAGCACGCCGTAAAGACCGTTGTGCATCGCGGCTTGGTGTAGCTCCGTGCGCACGGGATTGGTGTAGTCAGCGATGTCCACAACCACGATCGTGTGGTGGATCGCTGGAGAATGCTGCACAGGACCCCTCCCCGACGAGGACGACTGTGGCAAACGTACCGGCGAGTCCCACGTGGTCGTGTACCGCTGTTCGCGTAGTCGCGATCATGATTCTGGTTGTCAGGTTTTTGCCCATCAATGCCAAATGACACAGACACGGCCGGGTTTGCCGCTGTGCGGCACACCGGCTGCTGACGTCGAAACTACTTCGTAAGGTAGGCGGCATGCTTGGTTTCTCGACGCTCGGCTGCCCCGGTCTGCCGCTCGCCGATGTCGCGGCGATGGCCCGTAAGCACGGCATTCCGCTCGTGGAGCTGCGGTGCGCGGCCGACGAACCCGTCCACGCCGGGATCTCCCAAGCGGAACGAAAGGCCGCGCTCGCGGCTCTGGACGGCCTGGGCATCACCGCGCTCGCGTCGTATTACCGGCTCTGCGACGACGATGTCTCGATGCTGGCTGAACATGTTCAACTGGCGCACGATCTGCGGGCGCCCGCGATCCGGATCTTCCCCGGCCGGTCGGAGAAAACATCGGTCGAGCTGGCGGCGGAACGACTCGCCGCGGCGGTCGACGTCGCCGAGGGCATCACGCTTCTGGTCGAGACCCACGATCTTCTGTTGCGTGGCAGTGAGATCGCGGCCGTGCTGGCGAAGTCAGGCGTGCGTGGTGTGGGTGCGGTCTGGGACGCCATGCACACCTGGCGAGCAGGCGAAACCCCAGCCGAGGCCGCTGCGGCCCTGTTGCCGTGGCTGGGCGAACTACAGCTGAAGGACGCCGCGTCCGACACCGACCGGCGGCCGATGATCCCAGGCACAGGCGCGGTGCCGATCCAGGAGACGCTCGCGGCGGCAGCCGGTTTCACCGGACCGATCGTGCTCGAACACGAAACCAAGTGGTACGCCGACGCGGCGCCCTTCGAAGAATCCCTCGCCGCTTTCGCCGCGCTTATGAAGCGGTCGCCAGGCCAGGACGTTCGGTGACCGCGTTGGCGAAACGCCGCACAGCCAGATCCAGGTCGGCCGAAGCCCCGACAGACACTTCGTCACGAATGTCCGCGTCCAAAACGAAATGCCCCGGGACAACATCAGTCGCACCGCGCGCCACCAACAACGGCCGCAACGCGTAGTCGATCGCCACCAAATGGCCCTGCGTCCCACCATTGGCCAACGGCAGCACAACCTTGCCGGCCAAAGCACTCTTGCCAAGCAGATTCAGCAAGGACTGCACCAGCCCGCTGTACGCCGCCCGGTAAACCGGACTCGCCACCACAACACCGGAAGCCCGCTCGACGAGCTCCATCGCATGCCGAATCATCGGATCAAGCAGATCACCGCTGAGCAAAGCGATCGTCGGCAGATCACGCACCGCGAGAACATGCACCTCATGACCCGACCCCCGCAGCGACTCAGCGACATGCCCAAGCAGAATCCCAGTGGGCGCCTCCGGAGCGGGGCTGCCCGACACAACAAGAATCCTGGCCATGGCCGATCACACCCCAGCGTCCGTATCGTCCCGAGTAGACACGTGCCTTGCCTCGTCGCCTGTGGACATATCAGCTCCCAGTCGGTGACCGCCTGTCACCCGGCCGAGTAAAGCGGCGTGGCCAACACCCAGGCAACCAGTTCCGAACCGTGGGATAGGCTGGCGGATGCGGATGAGTCGGCAGGGCGGCCGCGGCAGCCTGTGAAAGGGCTGTCGAGGAAAGTCCGGACTCCACAGGGCAGGGTGGTTGCTAACGGCAACCCGAGGCGACTCGCGGGACAGTGCCACAGAAAGCAGACCGCCTTGGCCACGGCCGAGGTAAGGGTGAAACGGTGGTGTAAGAGACCACCAGCACCCCGGGTGACCGGGGTGGCTAGGTAAACCCCGCCCGGAGCAAGGCCAAAAGGGCACTCCGGTGCCTGCGCAGGTGATCGAGGGCTGCCCGCCCAAGCCTGCGGGTAGGCCGCACGAGCCTGCCGGCAACGGCAGGCCTAGATGGATGGCCGCCACCCAGGCTCCGGCCCGGGTACAGAATCCGGCTTACGGCCGGCTCGTCCGCGCTCCTCTGTTTTGGTTTGCTTTGATGTCTGAGAGGTTGGGCGCTCGGCTTTTGTTTTGCTTTGGTGTCGGTGGCTGGGACGGCTCGGTTTGACACGGGAAACCCCTGAGGCACGTCAGGACCAAAGGGCAGGCCCAATGATTAGGGTTGGGTTCCCGGCCAAAGCCATGAGGGGCCTGCCGCGCCGACAAGCTTATGGCCGCCTCCACCCCGTATAAAATCGAGCTTGGAAAGGCCTTCGGCCGACGTTCCAGCCGGGTTCCGGGTCAGGCTCCCGGCCTTCGCCCCGGGCTTTAGTATCTGGCCTTGGTGGTCCCGGTTCTGACTCTGACTCCGGGCTCTGGACCAGGCCCTTTCGTACGAGTGGCTCCACTCACAAATCTAGTTATCCACAACGTGCCCGAGTCCCCCTCTCGATCATGCTCCCCCGATAGACTGGAACAGGGACGCCCCCCAGGGAGTGGCGGGGGCTGCTCTCTTATGTAAGGGCGGGATTTCTGGGAATCGCTGCCAGTGGGAATTGCTGCCAGGGTGAAGACTGAGTCTGGGCGCGCGAGGGCTCCGAACCACGCTGGGACGTCGGCCAACGGCCCGAAAGGCTCGATTTTATACGGAGTGGAGGCGGCCTTAAGCTTTCTGGCGAGGCTGGCCCCCGACACGGCTTTGGCCGGGATCACGGATTGAATCAGGGGGCCTGCCTCTTCAGCCAACCGAGGCCGCCTCAGAGGTCTCCGTGTCAAATCGAGCGCCCCAGCCACCAACACCGAAGCAAAAACAAAAGCCAAGGCCCGGCCACCGGCGCCGAGCCGGAACCCAAGCAGAGTACCCAGCGAAAAACCCACACACAGCAAGGAGAGTTCACTCGGTGAGGTAGCGCTGCAAAGTAGGACCGAGCCATCGAACGATCTCGTCTTCGGTCATCGCTACTACCGGATGAAGCCGAAGAACATACCGGCACAGGGCAAACCCGAGAACCTGAGTGGCCACGAGACCGGCCCGCGTGGCAGCACCATCCGGGTCGGAACAAACAGTGACAGCCACCGGACCCAACTGACTCGCGAAGATCGACCGCATCCGTTCCGCGGCGCTCTCATTGGTCACTCCAGCGCGCAGCAAAGCCATCATGGTCTCGTCGTTTTCCCAGCGCGTGACAAAATGCCGGGCGAGCACCGACCCTATTTCCGCTGGCGGGACCACAGTCAGGTCGGGCAGTCGCAGATCGAATTCGGCCGCGGCGGCGAAGAGTTTCTCCTTGTTTCCGTAATACCGCATGACCATCGCGGGGTCGATTGCGGCGTCGGCGGCTATTGCCCGGATTGTGGCGCGTTCGTAGCCGTCGGAGGCGAAGCGTTCGCGGGCTGCGACGAGGATCGCGGCCCGCGTGACGTCTGAACGGCGGGGTCTGGACATGTCAACGATCGTAGGCCAACACGTGTTGACACGCCATGGGGCCCGAGCTACCTTTTCAACGGACGATGACAACAGGTGTTGACTTCGGAGGTCACGATGCATGTTCTGATCGCGGGAGCGGGACCGACCGGCTTGATGCTGGCGGGGGACTTGGCGGAGGCAGGCGTTCAGGTGACGGTCCTGGAGCGCCGGACCAGCGAGTCCAACATGACCAGGGCGTTCGGGGTGCACGCCCGGACTCTGGAGGAGCTCGACATGCGCGGCCTGGCGGACAAACTGCCTGGTCAGACTGTCCAGCGACTGCGGTTGTTCGACCGGGTGCAGGTCGATCTCAGTGTGCTGCCCAGCAGGTTCAACCATCTGCTGATCACGCCGCAGTACGAGGTCGAGAAGGTTTTGCTGGAACGGGCCGACCGGTTGGGCGTCAAGATCGAGCTCGGGGCCGAGGTCGTCGGGCTAACGCAGGACAAGGACGGCGTCACAGTCGAGATCCGTGACGAGCACGGCGAGACCAGCACCCGGACAGGGCAGTATCTCGTCGGTGCGGACGGCGTGCACAGCAAGGTCCGGCAGTTGCTGGGATTGCCGTTTCCCGGCAAGGCCGTAGTGAAGTCGATCATGCTGGCGGATGTCCGGCTGACCGAACTGCCCGAGGATGTGCTGCGAGTCAACGCCGTCGGGGACGGGTTCACGTTTGTCGCACCCTTCGGTGATGGCTGGTATCGGGTTTTCGCATGGGACCGGCGCCACCAGGTGGATGACAAGGCTCCGTTGGAACTCGACGAGATCCGCGCGGTCACCAAGCGTGCACTTGGCACAGATATGGGGATGCACGACCCACGCTGGATGTCGCGGTTCCACAGTGATGAACGGCAGGTACCGAAGTACCGGGTCGGTCGGGTGTTCCTGGCGGGCGACGCCGCACACTGTCATTCGCCCGCGGGTGGCCAGGGCATGAACACCGGCATCCAGGATGCCGCCAATCTCGGCTGGAAGCTGGCCGCGGTGCTACACGGCCACGCGAGGGATGAACTGCTTGACACCTACCAGCAAGAGCGGCACCCCGTCGGCAAGGCCGTTCTGCGCAGCAGTGGCGCGATCATCCGGCTGGCCATGGTCAAGTCACGGCTTGGCCAGGCCGTTCGGGGCGTCATCGGCGGATTCGCGTTGAGCAGGCCGGGCATTCTGCGCAAGGTCGCCGGTCAGGTTTCCGGCATCGGCATTCACTACGGCGCACAGAAACGTATCGAGGACATCGAGCTCACGACCGGCCGGCTGTTCGAGGCGTTGCGGGGCGGGCATTTCGTGCTCGTCACGGACGAACCAGCCGAGGTGCCTGACTTCGTTCGGGTCGTCAAGCCTGTGCGGCCTGTGGCACAGCCGATTCTGGTCCGTCCGGACGGTTACGTCACGACCTGGGATGATGTGAAATGTCGTTGACCAGACGAACCGAAGCATTACCGTCCGGATAGAACTCCACGATCGACAGCGAAGCCAAATCCAGGTGCAGCCGGTAAAGCAGCGACGGCCCGGCATCCAGACCCATCCGAAGCAAAGATTTGATCGGCGTGACGTGGCTGACCACAATTATCGTCTTGCCGCCATGCACGGTAATCAGCTCATCGCGGGCCTTACGGACTCGCCGGTGCACTTCATCGAAGCTTTCCCCGCCAGGAGCCGGAACCGATGAATCCGAAAGCCACCGACTGTGCAGCTCAGGATCACGCTCCGCCGCTTCGGTGAATGTCAGGCCTTCCCAGCTGCCGAAGTCGGTCTCAATCAGGCCTTCATGCACGTCCAGCTCGCCGCCAGTGGCCGAAGCCACAGCAGCCGCAGTCTGCCGGGTCCGGCCCAGCGGAGACGAAATGATCGGCGTCGATGCGTCGACGCTGTCCATTGCGGACAGGCGGGCGGCTGCTCCGGCGGCTTGCTGCTCTCCCAATGTGGTCAGCGCGGGCTCGCCTCGGCCGGAATAGCGGCGTTCGATCGAAAGCGGGGTTTGGCCGTGGCGTAGCAACAGGATCCGGGTTGGGGTGCCGCGGGCTCCGGTCCATTTGACTGGCTCTGGTTTTTTCTCGATTCCGGCCTGTTCGTCCATGGCTTCGTTGGCCAGCCGGTCGGCGTGCTTGTTGCGCTCCCGGGGGATCCATTCGAAGGTGATCCGGTCGAATTTTCCGGCCAGGGAACGGGCTTGCGCCGCGAGTGGCTGCATGGCCGGGTGTTTGACCTGCCAGCGACCGGACATCTGCTCGACCACGAGTTTGGAGTCCATTCGGACCTCCACCTCGGTCGCGCCCAGGTCCGCCGCCGCTGTCAGGCCCGCGATCAGGCCGCCGTACTCGGCGACGTTGTTTGTGGCCATGCCTATTCCGGCGGAGCGCTCGGCGAGGACCTCGTGGGTGGCCGCGTCGAACACGACCGCGCCGTAGCCGGCTGGGCCCGGGTTGCCCCGGGACCCGCCGTCGGCTTCGATCAGTACCTTCACAGGCCGGATTCTCCAGTCCGCACGAGGATGGCGCCGCACTCCTCGCAGTTCACCACGTCGTCGGCTGCCGCGGCCTTGATCTGCGAGATCACGACCCGGTCCAGCTCCAGACGGCACGCCCCGCATCGCCGCGACCGCAGCAGCGCGGCGCCGGTGCCCTTGTGTTCCCGGACTCGGTTGTACAGCGCGAGCAACGGGTCGGGGAACTCCGGCAGCATGGCGGAACGGCGCTCCGTCGCGCGGGCTTCCTGGGTCGCGAGGTCGGCGAAGACCTCGTCGCGGCGCTGGGTCGCGTCGACCACCGCTGCCTCTGCCTTGCCCAGTTCGGCGTCGGCGTGCTGGCTGTCCATCTCCAGCGCTTCGCGGCGCTCCATCAACTCGAGCAGGTCGTCCTCGAGCGCGCCCTGGCGACGCTTCAGGGTCTCGATCTCGTGCTCGATGTCGGTCATCTGCTTGGCGGCGACCGTGCCGGACTGCAGCAGGTTGTTGTCCTTCTCGGTACGGGCCCTGACCTGGTCGATCTCTTTTTCCTGCCGCTTGACCTCGCGGTCGATGTCGCCGAGTTGCGTGGTCACGGCCACCTGGGCGTCCCGCTTGGTGCGCTCGTTCTGCTCGGCTGCGGCGATCTCGGCGATCTCCGGCAACGTGCGGCGCCGGTGCTCGATGCGGGCCAGCTCGGCGTCGGCCTCGGCGAGGTCCAGGAGCCGGCGCTGCACGGCTGGGTCGGCTTTCAAGGCGTGATCCTCCCGGTTTTGGCCGCCCGGAGGGTCCAGGGATCGGTGCGGCGAGTCGATATGTGCGTTTCGACGTTACTCCCGAACGCGGCGTGCACGATGCCCGCCGCCTGTTCGCACCACGGCCACTCACTGGCCCAATGTGAGACGTCCACCAGTGCGGGCGCGTCCGGCGCGGAGTCGATGTGCTCGCCGGCCACGTGATGCCGCAGATCAGCGGTGACGTACGCGTCCACACGCTCAGTCACCGCGTTGGCCAACAGTGAGTCACCGGCCCCGCCGCAGACCGCGACCGTCCTAATCAGACGGTTTGGATCACCCGCGGCGCGTACGCCCTGCTCGGTCTCTGGCAAGGCATCCGCGACACGTTGCACGAACACCTGCAACGGCTCAGCCTCAGGCAGGCCGCCGATCCGGCCCAGACCTGTCGTCTCGTCCTTGGGGCTCAAGGGCTTACGGACCGACAGGCCGATCGCGTCCGCGAGGGCGTCGGAAACCCCGGGAAACGCGGAATCCGCGTTCGTGTGCGCGCAGTACAAAGCCACGTTCGCCCTGATCAGCTTGTGCACCAGACTGCCTTTGGGCGTACTGGCCGGGACCCCGTGCACGCCCCGCAACAGCAGCGGGTGGTGGGCCACGATCAGCCCCGCACCCCACTCGATCGCTTCCTCCACTGTGGACTCACTCGGGTCCACGCAGAACAGCACACGCGCCGCGGACTCGCCCGGATCCCCGCAGACCAGGCCGATCGCGTCCCAGGGTTCCGCGAGTTCAGGCGGATACGCCGCCTCCAGCGCCGCGACCACTTGGCCAACCGTAATCACGCACGAACCTCCACCGGCCAGGCTGACAACAACCGCGCCGTCTGCGCGGGAGGCCGGACCGCGAGCCGGATGTGATCGGCCGACAACCCCGGAAAGGTCTCCCCCCTGCGGACAGCGATCTTCTTTTCCCGCAACGTTTCCCTCAACCGCGCACCATCCTGGACACGCACGAGCACGAACGGCGCGGTCGGCTCGGCCACCACCTCGGTGCCCGCGGCACGCAACGCGGCCACGAACGCGTCCCTGTGTTCGAGCACTTCACGCGCCTTGTCCTCGGCCTCCCGGACAGCCCCAGGCGAGCAGCACGCGGCCACCGCCTCCAGGACCAGTGTCCCAACAGGCCACTGTGGACGATCAGTCGCCAGCCGGGCCAGGACGTCCGGGCTGCCCAGCACGTAACCGGCACGCAGCCCGGCGAGCGCCCAGGTTTTGGTCAAACTGCGGAATACCAGCACATCGGAGTCACCGGCGAGCGATTCGGGCTCGCCGGGAATCGCGTCCATGAACGCCTCGTCGACCACGACCAACCGGCCCGGACGGGCAAGGGATCGGATCAACGCGGCGGGATGTGTGACCGAAGTCGGGTTTGTCGGGTTCCCGATCACGACCATGTCGGCCTCGTCCGGCACCAGTTCCGGCCGCAGCACGTAGTCGCCGTCCAGCAGCACGCGGTGGATCGGCACACCCGCGTTCCGCAGTGCCACTTCGGGTTCGGTGAACGACGGATGCACCACCGCGGCCAGCTTCGGCCGCAGATTCGGCAACAACGCGAACCCTTCGGCAGAGCCGTTGAGCACCAGTACCTCACCTGGTGTCCGGCCGTGCCGGGACGCGACGGCCTCCCGCGCGGCAAGATCATCCGCGTCGGACGGGTACGTGGCCAGCCGCTCGAGTGTTGCCGCGAGCCGGTCGTGCAACCAGCGCGGCGGCGCCGGCAGCCAGACGTTGACGGCGAAGTCCACCATGCCCGGCGCCGTGTCCTTGTCGCCGTGGTGGCGTAGGTCTTCGCTGGTCATCGTGGGGATTCTAGGAGATCGGTAGGGTTGCTCCCCGTGCACCTCAGCTTTGTTTGTACAGGCAACATATGCCGGTCGCCGATGGCCGCCCTGGTGGTGACCGAACACCTCAGCCGGGCCGGGCTGCTCGACCAGGTGAAGATCACCAGCGCGGGCACCGGCAGCTGGCATGTCGGCGACGCCGCCGACAGCCGGGCACAGAAGGTCCTGATCGACCACGGCTACCCGTCCGCGCACGTCGCGGCCCAGGTCGGGCCGGAACACCTGGACGCCGACCTGCTGCTCGCGATGGACTCCGGGCATGCCCAGGACCTGCGCCGGCTCACCGATCCGGACAAGATCAGGCTGTTCCGGTCGTTCGACCCGAAGGCGACCGGCGACCTGGACGTGCCGGACCCGTACTACGGCGGCAACGACGGCTTCCAGATCGTGCTCGCGATGATCGAAGCCGCCACGCCGGGCCTGGTCGAATGGGTGCGGGAGAACCTGTGACCGACGCGCTGGCGGCCGTCTCGGAACTCACCGGGGTGCCCGCCGAGCAGGCGCACCGGATCAGCGGTTCGGTCTACGAGGTCGAACTGGCCGACGGCGATCTTGTCGTGGCCAAACGGCACTCGCAGCCGACCGCTGTCCTGGCCGAGGCCAAGTCGCTGGACTGGATCGCCGAGCCGGGCGTGCTGCCGGTCCCGGCGGTACGCGGCCACAACGACCACTGGCTGGTCATCGAACAGATCGAGCCCGGTACTCCGCAGGACGCCGAAGCGCTCGGTCGCGGTCTGGCCGAACTGCACCTGAGCGGTGCGCCCGCGTTCGGCTCCGCCCCTCCAGATGGCCCGGCCAACGCCTGGATAGGTCTCGCACCGATGGCCAACCGTCCAGTGGACAGCTGGCCTGAGTTCTATGCGTCGCAACGAATCGAGCCCTATCTCAGGCGCACGACCCTCCCGCCCGGACCGTTCGAGGCCGTGTGTGCGCGGCTCGCCGAACTCGTCCCGAACGAGCCGCCCGCCCGCCTGCATGGAGATCTGTGGTCCGGCAACGTGCATTGGGCGACAGACGGCCGCGCCTGGCTGATCGACCCGGCGGCCCACGGCGGCCACCGCGAAACCGATCTCGCCATGCTGCAACTGTTCGGGTGTCCGCTGCTGGAGCGGGTGCTGGGCGCTTACAACGAGGTCTACCCGCTGGCACCGGGCTGGCAGGCGCGGGTGCCGTTGCACCAACTGTTTCCCCTGCTGGTGCATGTTCTGCTCTTCGGCAATGGATACGCGAGCCAAACAATTTCCGCAGCCCGTGCCGCTCTGCGAGCATGATCGGCATGCAGGCATTCGGGGTTGACGGGTGGCAATGGCTGAACGAGCCCGCGGAGTGGTCGGCCGATGACGGGCTGACGGTCACCGCGGTAGGAGATACGGACTTCTGGCGCACGACCCACAACGGGCTCATCCGCGACACCGGGCACATCTTCGGCCGCGAGCTGACCGGCGACTTCACCGTGCGGGCGACGTTCACCGGGCAGTACCAGGACCAGTACGACCAGGCGGGGATCGCGCTACGGATCGACGAGCGGAACTGGATCAAGACCGGGATCGAGATCGTCGAGGACCGCAGGCTGCTGTCGGTGGTGGTGACCAGGGATGTCTCGGACTGGTCGGTCGTGCCCGCGCCGGACACCGAGGAGATCACCATCGAGGCGGTGCGGACCGGCGACACCGTGACCGTCACTTCCGGCGGGAACATGCTGAGGCAGGCGTACCTGCCGCCGGAGGTCCCGGTGCTGGCCGGAGTGATGTGCGCCGCACCCGTCGGCGGCGGTTTCCGGGTCAGGTTCTCGGACGTGTTCGCGGGGTAGCTACCGTGGACGTGTGCGGCTGCGGAATCTGCTGAGGCCAGGCTGGCTGGGACTGACCGCGTTGGTGATCATCTTCGCCACCGCCTGCTTCATGATGCTCGCGCCGTGGCAGTTCCGCCGCGACGACGACCGCACGACCACGAACAACCAGATCACGGACTCGCGCAAGGCCGATCCGGTACCGCTCGAACCAGGCATGAACGAGTGGCGGCTGGTCAAGGTGACCGGCGAATATGTCGGGAACCAGGAGATCGTCGCCCGGTTGCGGACCGTCCAGGGCGAGCCCGCGTTCGAGGTGACAGTCCCGTTCCGGCTCACCGACGGCCGGGTCGTGCTGATCGACCGTGGGTTCGTACGGCCCGTGCAGTCCGCTGTACCTGACTACCCGCCGCCACCTAACGGTCAGGTCGAGGTGATCGCACGGTTGCGTCGTGACGAGAACGACCCGGAGAACCGGGACGCGTTCGCCGACGACAGCACCAAGGGCAAACGGCAGGCGTACAGCGTGGATTCGCGGGTGGTCGCCCGTGCCACCGGCCTGAAGATCGAACCCGGCTACCTGCAGCTGGAGAAGGATCAGCCCGGCGTGCTCGGCCCGTTGCCGCTGCCCGAGCTGGACGCGGGCCCGTTCTGGTCGTACGCGCTGCAGTGGATCGCGTTCGGCTCCATGGCCATCCTGGGCTGGATCTACTTCACCTGGCGTGAACTGCTACCCGGCGGCGCGCTGACGACCGAACGGCCACGCCGCAAGTCCGTGGCCGAGATGGTCGCGGAAGAAGAAGCAGCCGAACGTGAAAAGGCCTCGACCTAACCGCCGCAACTGCTGCCTCCGCCACAACTGCTTCCGCTGCTGCAACTGCTGCTCGAGCTACAGCTGGAACTGCTGCTGCAGCTGCTCGACGATCCGCACGACGAGGAACTGCTCACGGTGTTGATCGGCGCCGACGGCCCCAGCGCCGTCGCGATCTCGTCATCCGGGAACGCCTCAAGACCACCGACAACAACCAGCCCAGCCGCGCCGGTCAGCGCGGCCACGGGCAGCAGACGGTGCGCCTGGCTCGGACCGGCTTGCCGCACCCGATCGACGAACTGCTTCCCCGACTTGGTGCTGATGAACCGCTGCGGCATCTTCCACCGGAACAAGAAGAACAGCAACGTGATGAACAGCAATCCGGTGAGCAGCCCGACTGGGCGGTTTGCCTCGAGGCCGTTCACCAGCCGCGCGGTGCCAATCGCACCCAGTACCATCACCGGCAGCTGAATGACCAGTTTCTGGCCGAAGTTCTCGCGATGCAGCAGCCCGCGATCCCCCAGCCGGCGCCGGATGTCCTCGGCGATCGAGTGCTGACGCAGCGCCCGCCGAATCTGCGGCGCAGTCTGCGGATGCCGGCGAACGACCTGCACGATCTCGCTGTCCAGAGCGTTCCGGACAGACGTTCCGGTGTGCTGCAACGTGCCGTCGCGCTGAACTCTGAGGACGCCACACTCGACCAGCCGCGCGATCGTCGCGTCGACAACGCGGTTCATGCCCCCGGTCAGGAACGCGAGCTCCTCAATACTGACCGGCGCCTGCGGCGGAGGCGGCGGCACACTCCAGAAGCGACGCCGCACCCAGAAGCTGACCACCAGCACCGCGAGCAGACCCACGATGTACAGCCACACGAACTGCGGCCCGCTGATTCCCCAAGGCTCCATCGGGCCCTCCTTCTCCCCAGCCCGGATGATAGACGGCCGAGAAGCAGAAATCCTCCCCCTCGAAAGAGACTCGTCCTCACGATTACATGACCAAGGTGCGCGAACAGCCCGTCCGCCAGTTCCCAACATAGAGCCATCTTGGTGAACAAGCCCTAAACCTCGGCTGCTTTGCCCCCAATGCCACATTGGGGGCATCCAACGTCCCCAATGTGGCATTGGGGACACCAACCCGTACGAACGGACCGTTCGCACGGGTTCGTCATTGGCATCGCGGCCCCGGCTCGGCATGCTTGATCGCATGAAGAAAGGAGCCTGGGCGGACAGCAGCGATCTGGCCCGCCGCTGCGAGAAATCAGATGTAGTTCGCACCGCCGAACTGGAAAGCCTGGGTGTACCGAGGCGAACGATCTACCGACGTTGCCTGCCCGGCGGGCCGTGGCGTCGACTCCTGCCAGGCATCATCCTGCTTACAACCAGCCCACCTACCGATCGGCAACGGATTTCCGCGGCACTTCTCCGAGGTGGTCGGCCGACTCTGATCACAGCCCTATGGGCAGCACGTCTGTATGGCCTGCGGCGAATCCCTCAACCCGACACTGTCCACATTCTTGTGCCGGACACGCGAGAGATAACCAGCACAGGCTTCGTCCTGGTGGAGAGGACAACCCGGTTCCCTGGCGGAACCCTTCGGGACGGCGTGCCACTGGCTCCTGTAGAACGGGCAGTACTCGACGCGGCCAGGCGAATGGTGAAGCCCGATGAGGTTCGAGCCATGTTGGCTGAGACCGTGCAGCGAGGGTTCTGCCAACCGGACGCATTGAGTAACGAGCTCGCACTGGGGAGCGACCGGGGCTCGGCACTGCCCCGGCGTATCCTCGCCGAAATATCCGGCGGGGCACGATCTGCCGCCGAGGGCACCGCTTGGCGACTATGGAAACGAGCAAGGTTGCCTCAGTGCGAATGGAACGTCGAAATACTCAGCGCCGACGGGCGACGTATCGCACGCCCCGACGCGTGGTGTGACGAAGTGGCGTTGGCCTGGGAAATAGACTCGAAAGAGTTTCATTTCACTGCGGACGGCTACGCGGCGACTTTGAGCCGCAACAATCGATACGCGGCAGCTGGCGTCGTGCTGGTGCAAACCCTTCCATCCCTGCTTCGAAGCGATCCGGCGAGGGTGATAAGGGAGCTCAAGGCCGCCTACGCCGTGGCCTCGATGCGACCGCGGCCAGCAATCACCTTCCGTTGAGCCGCTTCAACGTGCCCCCAATGTGGCATTGGGGACGTTAGATGCCCCCAATGCCACATTGGGGGCACAAAAACGCTTCTCAGGGGCGGCGGAACAAGGACAGGAAGGCGGCGACGACGCCGGCCAGGACGCCGACGACGCGGGAAAGTTCAACCGCTCGTGTGACGTGGCCGGCGTCGGGGCTACGGCCTGTGCCGAGGACTGGGCGTTCTTCGACGCCGTGGGCGTAGACGGTTCGCCCGCCCAGGCGAATTTCCAGGGCTCCGGCGAAGGCTGCTTCGACGCGGCCTGCGTTGGGGCTGGGGTGGGCGGTGGCGTCGCGTTGCCAGGCCTGCCAGGCGCCATGGGCGGAGCCGCCGACCACTGGGGCGCCCGCGACGGTCAAGGCTGCGGCGGCGCGGGCCGGGATCAGGTTGACCACGTCGTCCAGGCGGGCTGAGGCCCAGCCGAACTGCTGGTAGCGGGGTGATCGGTGGCCGACCATCGCGTCCAGGGTGTTCACCGCGCGGTAGCCGAGCAGGCCGGGCACGCCGAACAGCGCGCCCCAGAACAGCGGGGCGACGACCGCGTCGGATGTGTTCTCCGCCACGGATTCGACGGTGGCGCGGGCGAGCGCGGTCGCGTCGAGAGCCTGCGGATCGCGGCCACAGAGGTTGGGCAAACGCTTGCGGGCGGCTGCGACGTCACCGGCGTCGAGCTCACGGCCCATCGACGTGCCCTCGCGGGCCAGGGATTTCGCGCCGAGTGCGATCCAAGTGGCTGTCGCGGTCGTCAGCACGCGCAGCAACGGGTGACGCTTGCCGACGCGTTCGGCAGCGATACCGACAGCGACCGCCGACCCGGCCAGCACTGCTGTGTACGCCACGCCTGGCGCCTTGCTGTCGCGGTAAGTCAGCTGCTCAACGCGTTGCGCGAGCGCGCCGAAACCCGCCACCGGATGTCTCTTACGTGGATCGCCGAACACACCGTCCGCGACGATGCCAAGCAGCAGCCCCACAGCCCGTCCCGCGGTCAACAGCCCTCCCAGCCAGTCCCTGTTCAGAACGGTAGCGCCGCCAAGATCACTCGCAGAAGCTAGGGTGGCGAGCCGTGAACCCCGAGCAGCAGGACCGTGCGGCCGACACTGCCGCGCGCTCGAACACCGACCGGCTCGGGCTGTACGCGTACCTGCAGGCCAGGGAGCACAAGGGCACGTATCTGGCGATCATGCGCCTGTTCACCGCGACCCTGCTGGCCGATCTTTCGGCCGGTGACGTGGCCGCGGCGCTCGCGTCGGCCGAGCGGGAGGGCACGGTCGAGCGCGGCGAGTCGCGCATCGAGAACGTGATCATCCGGCTCAAGCAGCTGGTCGAGTGGGGCAACCTGGTGCAGGGCCGGCGTGAGGTGGTCGCCGCCAGCATCGCGGAGTTCCAGCACGGCAGCGTCCGCTACCAGGTCAGCAAGCTCGCCGTCCGCGTCCAGCGTGACGTCGACGAACTGCTGCGGGTCCCCGAGGGCGCCCGCGAGGTCTCCCGCGAGCTGCTGCCTGCGATCGAGCGCGGCCTCAACCAGCTGGGTAAGTCGCTCGCGAACGCAGTGAGCCAGGAGCAGCGCGACGCCGAGTCCGCCGCAGCCACACGCGCGAAAGAGCTGCTGTCCGAGCAGGTCACGACCCTGTTCCTGCAGCACGCCGAACTGGCCGCCACGGTCCGGGACTTCTACGCCTACCTGGGCCAGGTCGTGACCAGGCACCACTTGGCGGCCGAGGAGATCTCCGGATTCCGCAACCTGCTCGTGGAGTACATCCAAAAAGTCGTCGAGGACGTGCTGCGGCAGACCCCGGCCATCGCCGAGCACCTGACCGGCCGTTTCGCCACAGCCCGTCCTGAGCTCCTACGCCTCCTCGGCCCGACGGACGGCCTAGGGCCTGCTGTCGAGCGCGCACGGGGCCGTAGCAGCGCGGACTGGCAGGAGCTGACTGACTGGTTCGTGGACCGTCCTGGGCGTCCATCGCAGGTCACTGTGTTGCGTGAGGCGACTGCGCGGGCGATCGGTTCGTTGCTCGCGAGCGTCAAGCGCGCGACCGCAGGCGGCGGGTTGTTGCCGGGTCGACGAGCGGAGTTGCTCAAGCTTGCGAAGTGGTTCGACGACGCCTCCCCCGCGGAATGCGCGGAGATGTACGCGGCCTCGTTCGGGTTGTACTCGTCACGGCACGTCCTGCCCGCGCCAGAACATGACTCGGACGACGAACGAACGCCGTGGAGCGAAGGCCCGGTCTGCGATGTGACCGTCAGCGTGCGCAGCCGTAGCGACCGTGGCGCACGCGGCCGGACGTCCCGGATCATGGACGACCCGATCACCGAACAGTCCTTGTTGGCCGAAGCACGCCTGGCAGACGAGCGCAGGGCCGCGGACGTCGCGGAACTCGCCGCCGCAGCGCCGAAACTCAACGAGGTCACGCTCTCCGCGGGCGCGCTCGGCGTCCTGTGTGAGCTGCTGACCATGGCGATGGCGCAGCGCGACAGTGCCAAGGACGCGGGCTCGGCCGAAGACCAGGTCCGGGGGCTGACTGTCCGGATCGAATACGCGGAAGGCGAGACGACCCAGGTGCGCTCCACCGGCGGCACGCTCACACTGCGGGACTCCCGGCTGGTGGTGAAATGAGAATCAGCGCAGCCGATCCGCTTGACGGCCTGGCGGACATCGACGCGGCGAACGTGGTCCGCTGTGCCCGGACGCTGCTGCGCCGGCCCTTGCTGCGGCTCGGCGGGCCCGACGGCGAACTGCTTCCGTTGGTGTACCGGCATCGTGTGGTGCTCGGCGAGATGTTCACCGCGCTGCTGGGCTATCGCCTTGTGGTGGAACGGAAGTTCGCGCGGCTGTACAAGTCCGGGCCGGGCCGGGACTCGACCCGGGGCGTGCCGGAGCTGTCCCCACGGGGATACGCCTACCTGGCGTTGACCATGGGCGCGCTGACCGGGACCGGACGGCAGGTCCTGCTGTCGCGGCTGGTCTCCGACGTTCGCTCGGCCGCGGTCGAGGCCGGGATCGACGTCGTGGACACGATCTCCGACCGCCGCGCGCTGACCGCCGCGTTGCGGCACCTCGTCTCGCTGGGTGTGCTGACCGAGACCGAGGGCTCGGTCGCGTCGGCGAGCCAGGACGCGCCGGCCGAGGCGTTGATCACAATCGAGACCGACCTGCTCGGCCAGTTGCTCGCCGGACCGGTCGCCGACGCGCCGGACGGACCGTCGCTGGTGAGCCTCGCGGCCCGGACCGCACCCCGCCGGGTCGACTTCCAGGTCCGCCGCAAACTCGTCGAGTCGCCCGTGGTGCTGTACGCGGAGCTGGCCGACGACGAGCGGGAATGGCTGCTGCGCAACCAGAGGCGCGAGTCGTACCTGCTGGAGCGGTGCTTCGGGCTGTTCACCGAGACGCGGCTGGAGGGCATCCTCGCGGCCGATCCGGAGGAGTACCTGTCCGACGTGATGTTCCCGGGTACCAGTACAGTCGCCAGAATCGGATTGCTCGCGCTGCCGGACCTGTTGGCACAGGACGAAGAAGAGTCCGAAGTCGACAGTGCGGGACGCCGGCCGGTCACTGCCGGAACGGTGCTGGCGGTGTGCGAGCGGCTGGTGGCTGACTACCCGGCGGCCTGGTCCCGGGCGGCCGCCGAGGACCTGGACGGGATTGTCGCGGAGGTGCTGGCCCTGTTCGTCCATATGGGACTTGCGGTACCAGATGGCGAGCGTTGGTGGCTGTCGCCGGCCGCGGCCCGCTGGTGGCCCGAGCCGGACGGCGACCCGGAGCGGGAGGTCGCCGAGGTACCGGCCGCGCCCGAGGTGCCGGGGTGGTCACTGTTCGACGAGGAGGGCGGCGCATGACGGATCGCTGGCGGTTGCACCGGGGCGGGATCGTCAACGTCTGGCAGTACGCCGAACAGACCTTCGACTTCTCCGGTGGGCGCGCGATCTTCCAGGGCACCAACGGTTCCGGCAAGTCCCGGACGCTGGAGCTGCTGCTGCCGCTGTGCCTGGACGGCGATCTGCGCCAGCTGGGCTCCAAGGGGTTCGACACCGTGTCGATCCGGCGGCTGATGCTCGACGACTACGACGGCGGCCCGAACCGGATCGGGTACGCGTGGGTGGAGCTGCGGCGTGGGTCCGGCGACCAGGAACACACGCTGACCTGCGGACTTGGCGTGAAGGCGTCCAAGACCTCGCAGCAGATCTCCGACTCGTGGCGGTTCATCACGCCCTCCCGGGTGGGGTTCGACTTCCAGCTCGTGGGCGCCGACCGGGTGCCGCTGGGCTCCGCGCAGTTGCGTGAAGTGCTTGGCGCGGACTGTGTTCTGGAGGAGCCGGCGTTCCGCGCGAAGATCGCCGAGACCGTCTACGGCGTGCCCGCCGGGCGGTACGGCGACCTGCTGCACCTGCAGCGCACGCTGCGTAACCCGGACGTCGGCCTGAAGGTGCTCGAAGGCCAGCTCGAGCAGATCCTGTCCGACGCGTTGCCCCCGTTGGACGCGGCCATGATCGAACAGCTGGCGACGTCGTTCGACGACCTGGAGTCGATCCGGGAGAACATCACCCGGCTCGGCACGGCCGACAAGGCCCTGCGGACGTTCCTGAAGACGTACTCCGACTACGCGTTGGCAGGCCTGCGTTCGGGCGCCGACCGGCTGCGGGCCAGCGAGGACAACGTCAAGAAGCTTGGCTCCCAGGCCAAACGGCTGACCGGCGAGCTGGAACGCGCCCGCGCGGACCGAGCCGAGGCCGAGCGGGCCGAGGCGGAGCTGGAAGGCGGCGAGCAGCAGGCCGAGGAGACGATCGGCGCGCTCAAGGAGCTGCCCGCGTTCCGTGACCTGCAAGACCTGCAGAGCCGCGAGAAGCTCGTCGCGGCATCGCGGTCGGCGGCTTCGGCGGCGTTGGACGTGGCCGCCAAGCAACGTGTGGCCGAGGACGCCACGGTCGACGGCGTGGTCCGGTTGCTCCGCCGGCTGGCGCAGGACCTCGACTCCGCCGGAGAGTTCGGCGAGTCGCTGCGAACCGCCTTGCAGGCAACGGGTTTGGACCCGTCACTGGTCCCGGCCCTGCCGCGGATGGCCGAGCACGACGGCGAGACGATCACCGAGCGGGTTCGGGCCAAACCCGATCCGGAAGCCGAGCCGTTGCCGATCGAGCGCAAGGTCCCGCCGCCGGTCGCGGGCGACGAGTTGCTCACCGCGCTGACCGAGGCCGCCGAGCGGGCCGGGCGCGCGGCCAAGGAAGCCCGGCAGCGCAGTGCTTTGACGCTCGCCCTGCACCAACAGGCTGTGGAGCAAGAGAAGCAGGAGCAGCGGGTCGAGACGCTGCGGTCGTCGGCCCGGGCCGCCCAGCTGGAGGCGACCGAGACGGCCGGGCGGCGCAACCAGGCCAATCAGGAGCTGATCACCGAGTCGGACGTCTGGCTCGAACAGGTCCGGGTGTGGCGCGAGGCCGGGCCGCTGGCGAGCGCGAGCCCGGAGCGGCCGTTGCAGCTGCCCTCCATTGAGGACTTGTGCGCCAACCCGGCCGAGGCCCGTTCGTTGGCCACGGCCGCCCGCCAGTGGACCGCGCCGCTCGTGCAGACAGCCCGGGACGCGGCGCATTCGGCGGCACAGCGCAGGACTGAGACACGGGACGCGATCGCCGAACGCGACGCCGAGCTTGCGGCTTTGCGCGCAGGCAAGGAACGTGCTCCGATTTCCCCGGACCGGGACGCGGCGACCGGCGCTGCCTTCTACCGTCTGGTGGACTTCCGGCCGGATCTGCCGGACGCCGACCGGGCCGGGATCGAGTCCGCGTTGGAGGCTTCGCGGCTGCTCAACGCGTGGGTCACGCCTGAGGGTGCCGTGCCGGATCTCCCGGACGTGCTGGCCAGCCCAGGCGCTTGCGTCGACGGCCCGACTCTGGCTGATGTGCTTGTCGCCGTTGAGGTTCCGGACAGTCCTGTTCCGGCTTCGCGCGTGGACGCTCTGCTGCGTGGCATCGGCCTAGGCTCTGGTGACGCCAGCATGACGTTGTCTGTGGACGGTCACTGGCGTGCTGGTTCGTTGCACGGCCTGTGGTCCAAGCCTGCCGCGGAGTTCGTCGGCGCGGGCGCGCGGGCGGCTGGACGGCAGCGCCGGATCGCCGAGTTGGAAGAGGAACTGGCCACGCTGCGGACCTCGCTGGCAGCAGCCGAGGAGCAGCAGCGTTCGGCGAATGACGTTGTCGCCGAATGGGAACGGCACCTGGAGAAGTTCCCCGGCGACGAGGAACTGATCGCCAAGCACACACGGATGCGCACCGAGCAGGAAGCAACAGAGCGCGCCAACAAGCACGCCCAGCAACTGCGCGAAGAGCACGACCAGATGCAGACCCGCTGGCAGGCCACAACCGCGGACCTGATCCGTCAAGCTGGTGACGCCGGACTGTCCGTGCGCTCCGAAGACCTCCGACAGGCGCAGCAGTCCGCAGCGGAGGCATTGGGCGCGGCCGAGCGCCTCGCGGAGGCTCTACGGCAGCGATGCCGTGGCACCGTTGAGGATCTGGTCGACGCGACGCACCGCTACCACACCGCCGTCGCCGACCGCACCACCGCAGAAGCCGAGGCAGACCAGCGCTGTGCGGAGTACGCAGCCCAAGCGGGCACGCTTTCCGAGCTGACCGGCGCGGTGGGTGGTGAGGCCAAGGAGATCGCTTCCCGGCTCGCCGAGCTGGAGTCGTCCCGCAAACGCATGCGCGTCGAGATGAAGGACGTGCGCGAGAAGATCACCGAGTTGCGTGAGCAGGCAGCGAAGCTGGACGCGCTGCTCGGCACCGCAACCGAGCAACTGGCCTCCTCAGAGGAAGTCCAGGCTGCCGCCTACTCGCACTTCTCGCAGGTCGTCTCGGCTCCCGGTGTGCTGCCCGCAGCCCTGCCCGAACTGGAGGAGACGGATCTCGCTTCGGTCCGGGCAGCGGTTGTCGCGGCTTCGGACCGTAAGACCGCAGGCGAAACCGCGGTGATCACCAAGCTTCAGGACCTGCAGACAGCCTTGGCCGGCGGCTACGACATCGCCGCCGCGGAACACGCCGGCCTGCTGACCGTGAGCGTCGCCGGCGAAGAGGGCGGGCGGCCGGTCGCCCTGGCCGCCAAGCAGGTGTCCACGAAACTGGCGGAGCAGCGCGGTTTCCTGGACGAGCAGTACCAGCGAATCTTCGCGGACTACCTGATCCGCGACCTCGCGGAGTGGCTGCGCGGCCAGATCACCGTGGCCGAAGATCTGGCCCGCCGGATGAACGAGGTCCTCGGCCAGGCCCAGTCCAGCCAGGGCGTGCACGTCCAGCTGGAGTGGAAGCCTTCCGCCGCACTGGACGACGAAACGCGCCAGGCATTGTCTCTGGTCCGGATGCCGTACGGCGAAAGGACTTCGGCGCAGGACGCAACTCTGCGCCGAGTCTTCACCGAGCGCATCGAAGCCGAACGGGACACCCATTCCAGCGGCTACGCGGAAATCCTCTCCCGCGCCCTGGACTACCGCTCCTGGCACGCCTTCACCGTCCGCGTCGCCGACACAGGACCGGACGGCGGCCAACGCGTCAGGCGGCTCCGCCAACTGTCCTCAGGCGAGACACGGCTCGTGTCGTACGTAACGCTTTTCGCTGCCGCAGCAGCGTTCTACGACGCCGTCAGCAGCACATCCGACGACTTCAGCCCCCTGCGCCTGGTACTGCTGGACGAAGCCTTCGAACGCCTGGACGACCCGACCATCGCCCGCATGCTCGGCCTCCTGGTCGACCTCGACATGGACTGGGTCATCACCTGGCCCAGCGGCTGGGGCGTCTCCGACAAAATCCCCCGCATGCACATCTACGACGTCCTCCGCCCCCGCAACGGCCGCGGCGTCGCCTGCACCCAGACAACATGGGACGGAGCCGCCATGGACCGCATCGACCCCTAGCCGACTTGTGTATGGCGTGCGTGTAGCTTGCGGAGCTCTTCGTAGGCCTGCGAGAACCGCGATGGGGGCAGGATGTTCATGTGTTCCTCGTTGCTGGCTGGGCCGTCGAGGCCGTCGAGCTTCCGTTCGCGGAACCAGAGCATGGTGTGGCGGGCACGGCCGTCCTTGAGGACCAGCCAGGCTGCCATGACCGTTGGTGAGCCGCGTAGCGGAGCGACTCTGGACGGCCGGACCTCGAAGTGGTCGATGTCGGCCCAGCGGACTGTGCTTGTGCCGAATTCCCAACGGTTTCGTACGCCGTGATCGCTGACGAAACAGCCGCATGTGCGCATCCGGAGGGCTAGGGCGCTGAACGCCACCGCGAAGGCCAGCGTCGCAGGATGCGCCTGTTCACTGAGCACCGGACTCCACTCGGTCAGCAAGCCCACCAGTAGCAGCCCGGCGATACTGGCACCGATCAACGCGAATGTGGTGCACCCGTTGATGATCTTGCTGTTCACCGCGAGATGTCTCCATCTGTTCCCGGTCATGATTGCCCCCAGGTCTTTTGTGCGGCGCGGAGTTCGCGGAGTGCGTGCTGGACGGCTTTGTCTGTGAGGCCGATGCCGACTTCCTCGCCGGCTGCGAATGCGGGGCCGGCGACGACATCGCCGAGTTTGGTCATGCCCTTCGCGGGCAGGAACGAGGTTTTGTCGCGGAACACCAGGCTGGTCTGGAGTGCCGAGGAGTCCCTGAGCAGGATCCAGACCGCGTGGGCTCGGAGCATTCCCGCGTATGAACTGCCCAGGCCTTTGATCATGGGGCGGGTCTCGAATCGTTTCACGTTCGCCCACGGGATGGTCTGTGTTCGCAATATCGAGCGGTTGCGCACGCCGATGTCGCTGACGAACACGCCGATCCGACTCATCCGGAACGCGAAGGTCGTCCACGCGGCAAGGAACAGCACCACCAAAAGCACAGCGGGCCACCCTGGCTGCAGGTGGCCCCTGATGATGATGCCCCGGATCACCAGGAACAGCACGCCCAAGGTCGCGGCGGCCCCTACCGCCGTGAACACCAACGGGGCCACGACCTGGACGGGAGTCCCGCCAACGCGCCGCCATTTGAACATGCCCACAGCATCCCCCTCAGCAAGCGGGCAGAACCAGTGGCTATGTCGGTTTGCTCGCGGCTGTGCGAGAGCGGGTGAGCGCGCCCTGCAGCTGCGTGAGGATGTCCTGGGTTTGGAGGTCGGTCAGGAACACACCACGTGTTGTGGGCAGTGACTCCGAGTAATGTACTGATGTTTCGGCTTCGGTGCCGTCGGCCAGACGGATCCAGATCGAGTAGCCGCCCAGGACTTTCATGGCGGCCTTCGGCTTGAGGCGGAACTCCTGGATCGCCGACCACGACCAGGTCTTTGTCCGCAGGAAACCGCGCTGGCGCACGCCTTCCTTGCTGACGTAGAGGTCCATCCGGAAGAGCTGCACCAAGGCAGCTGTGCCTGCCAGGATCAGCAGGACGGCCAGCAACTGGCCGAATTCGAACTCCGCACCACCGGCCAGGGCCTTCACCACTCCGGTCACGACGCCCAGCGCGAACACCGCTGCCAGCACCGCAAGACCCCCGGTGACCGCCATCGCACCCCATCGCGGCGCGACGCGCCGCCACTTCAGAGTGAGCAATCATTCTCCCGACTGATCGGCTTTTACGCACATTGTAGTGAAATCCCGGTGTGATCGGTGGGCATCTACTCTTGGCCCATGGTCATCGTGGTGATGGGCGTGTCCGGATCAGGCAAGACGACGGTCGGGCAGGCATTGGCGGCACGGCTCGGCGTGGACTACGCCGAGGCGGACGAGTTCCACCCGCCGGAGAACATCGCGAGGATGTCCTCGGGCACTCCCCTGAACGACGACGACCGCCGGCCGTGGCTGAACGCGATCGCCGCGTGGATCGGGAACCATCCGCAAGGTGGCGTGGTGACGTGCTCGGCGCTGAAGCGCAAGTACCGGGACGTCCTCGCCCGCGGCGGCGACGTCTTCTTCCTGCACCTGGACGGCACGCGGGAGCTGATCGCGGGCAGGCTGGCCGAGCGTAAGGGCCACTTCATGCCGCCCGCATTGCTGGACTCGCAGTTCGCAGACCTCGAACCGCTACACGAGGACGAGCGCGGCGCCGTGATCAGCATCGATGCCACGCCGGAAGAACTCACCGAAGCCGCAATCCGTGCAACTCGATGAAGCCAGAGTCGCCAGGCTGGCCACGGTCGACGAGACCGGCCGGCCACACATAGTCCCGGTCACGTTCGCCCACCGCGACGGAGTAATCGTCATCGCCGTCGATCACAAGCCGAAGTCCACCCGGAATCTCAAGCGGCTGCGCAACATCCGGGTCAATGCGCAGGTCTCGGTGCTGGTCGACCACTACGACGAGGACTGGTCGCGGCTGTGGTGGATCCGCGCGGACGGAACCGCACGGATCACCGAGAACACAGACACCCAGGCCTGGTTGATCGAGAAATACCCGCAGTACCAGGAAAATCCGCCCGAAGGCCCGTTCATCCTGATCACCGTCACCCGTGAAACCCGCTGGTCATCCTCGTGAGGAACTGAGCCCAGGAACCAGACGGGACAACCAGGTATCCGTCTTCAGGCGCCTTGCTGTCGCGCACAAGCACATCAGCAGGCATTGCTACCTCAACACAGTTGGCAGAGTTCGCCGAGTAGCTGGATGTCCGCCACTCCAGCGGATCGAGGCTGGACATGCGCTCAACTCCTATGCTCCACAACCTTCTTCTTCAAGATCGACACCGACTGGTGGAAATCCAGGGCGTTGGCCGTCAACTGAGTCCACGCACCCTGATAAGCCTCGACGTCGCTCTGTTCTTCAAGGTAGAGACCACCGGTCAATGTGTCGAGAAACGCAAATGTTGCACCATCTCGGAGATGGTAGAGCGTGAACGGGAGACCCATGGCGAAGTGCCCAGGCAGAGACAACGGCAGCACCTGAACTGTGGCAACACGGTCTTCGACCAAATGCACGATGTGCTCGAGTTGAGCAGCCATGACCTCGCCTCCGCCGACCGGGGGAATCAGCGCCGCCTCCCCGATCACAGCCCACACCCGGGTCCCGGCCTTGCGCGCCTGAGCCTGTCGCTCCAGCCTGACATCAACACGCTGCATGAGCACATCCACGTCAATGGTCGGATTAGTCAGGCGCATCAACGCCTCGGCGTACTCACGCGTTTGGTACAGGCCAGTGATCACATCGATGGTGAACACTTGACAGGTCACCGCGTCCGCTTCCAGCTCGAACAAGTCCGCGAGTTTCGGATTGAGGTCCGCTGAGTACTCGTGCCACCAGCCGCGCTTCCGGCTCTGCCGCGCCAGGTCGGCTAGTGCGTTGGTGATGTGCTTTTCCACGCCGTACGCCTCGCACAACGCGATGACGGTGTCGCCCGTGATGCCCGTCAGCGCGTTCTCGGTGCGAGAGACCTTGCTCTTGTCGAACCCGATTGCCTCAGCCGCTTGCTCGAGCGTGAAGCCCGCTTGCTGACGAAGCTGGAACAAGGCGTTGGCCACTCGCCGGCGCCTCAGCGACGGAACGTTCACCACGGCAACCCCAATCGGGTGATAACAACACTGACAGCATCGCAAGCGTTGCAAACTCGCACTCGTGTTGCCAGTCTAGACCTCAACACACCGTGGGAACGCAGCAACACACCGTCACTTGGAGATCGCCTTGTCCAACATGACCGAACAGTCCACTGTCGACCAGAACGCCGAACCCGAGCCGTTCCCCACCGACGCGGAGTTCACCCAACTGGTGTCGGAGATGGTCACGGACGAGGCGCCTCGCGTGTTCGCGATCGTGCTGGAGTACGGCGAGCATGCCGACGCCGAAATCGTCGCCTGGGGCATGGCACTCGACGATGGCGCATACGTGATCACCACCGACAGCGTGAACCAGTATCTACTCGCCGCACCCGAAAACGCCCTGAACTACCTGCGCGGCGGACCCGGCACCACTCCCCATCTCGTATGGGCCGCTCAGAAATCCTAAGTGGTCGGTTTCGGAAGTCCTTCGGGGGTTGGTCGGGTAGTCAGGTGGGGTCACCAAGGTAGAGACCGCAGGCGCAGTCGAGTGCTTCTTCGGGGCTGCCGATGGGAAGTCCGCTGGGCAGGATCTGGTCCTCGTAGCGGTCGCTGCTGGCCAGGTAGAGCCCGAAGCCCCAGTGGTGGGCTGATCCGCCGTAGCGCAGCCGGATCAGCGGTTGGGTGGTTCCGTCGTCCAGGTGGGCTGTCGCGTAGGCGAACTGGCCGCGGTAGCGCACATCCAGGTCGGTGATCTGCGGCCACCGCGCCCGGGCGTGTGTGACGAGCCGGTAGTGCAGGGAGTGTTTGGTGGACTCGGGCGGGGTGGCCATGACCGTCATCGTGCCGCACTGGCAGGGTGACCGCCGTTGATGGCGGTTGATCATGTATGTGGGGTGGCGATGCCGGTTGTGGTGGCGTGTCTGGTGCGGGTGACCGGTGCCGTGCGTCGGGAGCTGATCCGGCGGGCCCGGGGCCAGAAGACTGCGTATCGGGACAAGATCCGCGCGCAGATCGTGCTGCGGGCCGCCGACCGGCAGACCAACACGCAGATCGCGGCCGCGCTCGGGGTGAGTGTGGACACCGTGCGCACCTGGCGGGGCCGGTTTGCCGAGCACGGCCTGGCCGGGTTGCGGGATCGGCCTCGCTCGGGGCGGCCGTCGCGGTTCAGCGCGGTGCACCGCGCGCAGGTCACCGCGCTGGCGTGCCAACTGCCCGCCCAGGCCGGCGCGCCGTTGGCCCGGTGGTCGTGCCCGGAACTGGCCCGCGAAGCCGTCGCCCAGGGCGTCACCGACGCGATCTCAGCGGCCACGGTGCGCCGGTGGCTGGCGCGGGATGCGATCAAGCCCTGGCAGTACCGATCCTGGTTGTTTCCCCGTGACCCGGACTTCGCCACCAAGGCTGAGCGGGTGCTGGACTTGTATGAACGTCGTTGGCAGGGCAGGAAACTCCGGCCGGATGAGTATGTGATCTCCAGTGATGAGAAGACCTCGATCCAGGCCCGGTGCCGCTGCCATCCGAGCCTGCCACCGGGCCGGGCGCGGATGATGCGGGTCAACCATGAGTATGAGCGAGGTGGGGCGCTGGCTTATCTGGCTGCCTACGACGTGCATCAGGCTCGGGTGTTCGGCCGGTGCGCGCCGGCTACGGGGATCGTGCCGTTCATGGCGTTGGTGGAGCAGGTCATGACCAGCGAGCCGTATGTCTCGGCCAAGCGGGTGTTCTGGGTGGTGGACAACGGATCCTCCCATCGCGGCAAAGCCGCGATCGATCGGTTGGCCCGCCGGTTTCCCAACGCGGTCATGGTACACACGCCGGTGCATGCCTCATGGTTAAACCAGGTGGAGATCTATTTTTCGGTGGTGCAACGCAAGGTGGTGTCTCCCAACGACTTCACCGACCTGGCCGAGGTCGAGCAACGACTGACCGACTTCGAGAAACGCTACAACGCGACCGCGAAACCGTTCCGGTGGACCTTCACCCGCGATGACCTCCACGATCTGCTCGCTCGCATCAGCCAACACGAACAACAGGCGGTCACCGTCGAGCTCCCCGCTGCCGCATGATCAACCTACGAGGAACTTCCGAAACCGACCACTAAGCTGCCCACGATTCGAGCATGCGACGGGCGATCGAGGTCGGGCCGGGCAGGCCCAGCCAGTGCTCGGCGCCTGAGGCCTCGGCGGCGAGCGCCTCCTGCACGACTTCGCGCGTAACCCAGTGGGCCTCTTCGATCTCGCCGTCAGCCAGTTTCAAGGGCTGGTCGACGTCGGCGCTGGCGGCGAAGCCCAGCATCAAGGATCTTGGGAACGGCCATGGCTGGCTGCCGAGGTAACGGATGTCGCTGACATCCACCCCGACTTCCTCGCAGATCTCGCGTGCCACGCAGGCCTCCAGGGACTCCCCCGCCTCCACGAAGCCGGCCAGCACGGAGTAGCGGCCTTTGGGCCAGATCGGTTGGCGGGCAAGCAGAACCTGGGAGCCGTTCACGCCGTCGCGGTCGTGGACAAGGCAGATCACAGCGGGGTCGGTCCGCGGATATTCCTCACGGCCGCAGCCTGTGCAGTGTGTTGCCCAGCCTGACTTGACCGGCTGCACGACTGAACCGCACTTGGCGCAGAATTTGCCGCGGGAGTGCCAACTGGCCAGCGCCACCGCGGTGGTGAACAGACCGGCGGAGGTGGCGTCCAGGAAGGAACCGGCACCGCGCAGGTCGAGCCATTGCTCGCCGTCGTTTTCGCCGATTTCCTGCCAGGAACGCCAGTCGATCACGGCGGGCGGGGACTCGGATTTGATCCGCACCGCCCAGTAGCCGACGCCTTTCTCCTCACCGAGGAGGAAGGCGCCGGCAGGTGGCTCGGCGCCGGCGGCCGGGCGGTGGGCGAGGACCGTTCCGCCTGCCCTGATCGGGGTACGGCCGTATTGGTCCACCTCGATGACACGGCCGTTCTGCCACAGCTCGGCCTGGCGCTTGGTGTCCTCCCGGAGCCCTTCTTCCCGCTCCACTGTGGAGCGGGAGAGCACCGGGAGGTTGTCCAGCTGGAACGCGTTCACTACTGCTTCACGCCACCCAGGACGCTCAGCGACGGCAGCTGGGCCGGGTCGCCGACGATCACGCCGGTCCACCGGGCCGGGGCGAAGAAGTCCAGCGCCGCCTCGGCGATCTGTTCCGCCGTAACGGCCTGCAGCCTGCCCGGGTGGGCCACCAGCCAGTCCACGCCCAGGCCCTGCGCGGCCAGCCCGATCAGCTGGGACGCCAGTCCGCCCTGGGACGCGGTCGCGGTCAGCAACTGCCCGATCGCGTACTGCCGGACAGTGTCCACTTCGGTCTCGGAAGGCGGTGAGAGGAAGATCCGGCCGAGCTCGTAGCGGGTTTCCAACAGTGCGCTGGCGGTGACGTCGCTGGCCGTGTCCATGTCGATCAGCAGGGTCGCGCCGCCCGGCGTGAACTCCAGGTAGGACCGGGCGTGGTACGTGTATCCCTTGTCCTCACGGACGTTCTCGACCAGCCGTGAGGAGAAGAAGCCGCCGAATGCCAGGTTCGCCAGCTGCAGCGCGGCGTACCTCGGGTCGGTCCGCGTGATCGCCTCTGCCGTGAGCCGCAGCTGCGACTGCACAGCGCCCGCACGCGGCACGAACAGCAAGTCCCCGCCGTCGACTGCAGGCAGCGAGGGGAGTTCCAGCGCGGAGCCGGAGCCGGTCCAACTGCCCAGCGCGGCTTCCAGCCGGGCCACGCCGTCGTCCAGGTCCACGTCACCGACCAGGACGGCCACGGAACCCTGCGGCAGCACGGAAGCCTGGTGCAACGCACGGACCTCGTCCGCGCTCACCTGGGCGACGTCCTCCGCCTCGGGCATCTCGCGGGTTGCCGGGTGGTCGCCGTACCGGTGCTTTTGCAGCGCCTGACGGGCGATCACGTTCGGCTGAGACTTCGCCATCGCGATCCGCTCGACCAAGCGCGCCTTCTCGCGGAGCACCTCGTCGTCGGCGTAGGAGGCCCCTGTCAACGCGTCGGTCAACACGTCGAGCAATGTGTCGAGGCCGCTGGCCAGCGAGTTGCCGCCGATGCTCAACCGCTCCGGGTCGACCGACGCGTCCAGCTCGCCGCCGACCAGGGCCAGGTCCGTGTCGATAGCGACCCGGTCACGCCGCGCGGTCCCGGAGAACATCGTGGACGCGAGCACCTCGGCCCGTGCCGCGTGCATCGGATCGGTTCCGGCGAACGGAATCCGCAGCCGCAGCTCGACCAGCGGCACGGCCGACTGCCGGACCACGATGACCCGCAGGCCGTTCGACAACGTTGTGTCCACAGTGGACAAACCAGTCGCGGCGCGCTGCTCGCCCAGTGGCGGCAACGGGCGCGGGCCTAGCTCGGTACGGCCGATCTCCTCGGCAGACCGGTGTGTCTGGACGCTCACTCGGCACCTCCGGCCGGGGTCACCTGCAGGACGGCACGGGAGTCCGGGCGCAGCAGTTTCGCCGCACCGGCCACGTCCTGAGGCGTGACGGCCGCGAATCGTTCGGGTAGTTGGTAGATCAACGCCGGGTCACCGTAGAGCAGCTGGAACGAGCCGAGCGCGAGCGTCCGGCTGACCACGCGGTCGTGTTCCTTGTGCAGGCTGGACACCCAGCGAGTGGTCACCTTCGCCAGTTCCTGCTCGGTCGGTGGCGTCGCGGCGAGCAGCTCAAGCTCCTCGTCGACCGCGCTGAGGATGCGGTCGGCGGAGACCTCGGGCGAGTACATCGCGGTCACGCTGAAGGTGTCCGGGTCACGCGCCTCGAACGGGCCGAAGAGACCGGCACCCGCGTTGATGTCGGTGACCAGGGCTTCCTTGTGCACGAGCCGCTGCTGCAGCCGGGAGCCGTCGCCCTCGGTGAGCACCGACGCGAGCACGAGGTGCGCCAGGTAGGCGTCCAGCTCGTTGATCGGGTCCGGCATGCGGTAGCCGAGCGCAAGCGCAGGCAGCGGGGCGTGCGGGTCGACGTGTTCGCCGCGCAGCTCGCTCTGGGGCGGCGGCTCGGCGAACGACGGGCGCTGCGGCGTCGCCCGCGCGGGCACGTCGCCGAAGTGCTTCTCGACCAGTGAGCGGGCGTGGTCGACCGTGAAGTCGCCGGCCACAGTCAGCACAGCGTTGCCAGGCGCGTAGTACGTGTCGAAGAAGGCCGCGCAGTCGTCCAGGCTGGCCTGCTCCAGGTCGGTGAAGTCGCCGTAGCCGTTGTGCGCGTTCGGGAACGTCTGATACAGCACCGGCGGCAGCAGAATCCACGGGAATCCGCCGTACGGCCGGTTCAGCACGTTGAGCCGGATCTCCTCCTTGACCACGTCGATCTGGTTGCGGAGGTTCTCCTGCGTCAGCTTGGGCGCGCGCATCCGGTCGGCTTCGAGGAACAACGCACGCTCGAGCGCCGCGGACGGGAGCACCTCGAAGTAGTCGGTGTAGTCCGGGTGGGTCGAGCCGTTGAACGTGCCGCCGGAGGACTGCACGTGACGGAAATGCGCCAGCTTCTCCAGGCTCTCACTGCCCTGGAACATCAAGTGCTCGAACAGGTGGGCGAAGCCGGTGCGGCCCTCCGGTTCGGATCGGAAGCCCACGTCGTAGTGCACGCTGACGCCGACGACCGGTGATGTGGTGTCCGGCGCGAGCACCACACGCAAACCGTTGGGAAGGGTGAAGGTGTGCAGGTCGGGTGCAGCCATGGCACGAGCCTACTTGGCCAGCGCGCGGTCCAGTGCCGTGATGAAGCCCTGGAGGTTCCGCCCACCGCTGAACCAGTACAACTCATTGCCGGAGGCGAATGCGTCAAGCCACCTCGGCGCCTCGCCAAGGACCACCGCATACGGCAGCGACCGGGAGAACACCAGCTCGCGGTCCGCGTCCGGAATGTTCGCCGGACCTGCGTTGCGTAGGTACTCCCGCATGCTGCGGACCTGCGCCAACAGCGCGCTGCCCCGCTTGGTTCGGGCAGGCATGAGCCGCGCACCTAGGACAAGCGCGATACCCGCGATGACAACGGCAAGGCCGATCAGGGCATTACCCACGGTCAGCGCGAGCACGGTCGTCAACGCCGCGCCAACGACCGCGAGACCCAGCCCGACCCACATCCAGAGCGCGCGGTCACGATCCGGGCGCCGCTTGAACCATCCGCGTTCGACGACGTCGGAGTACATGGCGACCTTGATCCGTGCCATGTCGACAGACAAATTGGACACGGTAACGCCGTCCTGCGGGACGGATTCGTAGACAGCGCGCTCGTATGCGCTGAGTGACTCGTCGGCCGGGTTGCGGGGCACGATCCGCCAGTCGTCCTGGAGCTGTTCCACCCACAAGTAGTTGCGGACAGCCAGATCGATGATCGTCGTGGACACGTCGACCGGGTCGACGCGCTCATCGGTGACTGTCCCGATCTGTCCCGGAAGTACACCATCGGGTGAAGCGAAGGCGACTGTCCCGTTGTCGTGGATGAGCACGTCCACCGGACCGACGTCGGTCGCGAGCGCCTTGGCGTCCCGCCCGCGGGCGGCCCACAGCAACGCGAACCCGGCGAGCAGCAACGCGGTCAGGCCGAGCAGTCCGAATCCGGAGAACGGGGTGAGGGCGAACGGGCCGGCGACCGAGGCGGTCGCCGCGAACTTG
This sequence comes from Kibdelosporangium banguiense, assembly GCF_017876405.1. GTDB lineage: Bacteria > Actinomycetota > Actinomycetes > Mycobacteriales > Pseudonocardiaceae > Kibdelosporangium > Kibdelosporangium banguiense. Next base: position 1,096,643 of record NZ_JAGINW010000001.1, read on the forward strand.
GCGTTCGCCGGCACAGTCCCGCCTGGCAGGCCGATCGTAAGATCAACTCGATCGCCCGCGGTCAAGTTCTGCATGTCGACACGTGTGACACCGTTCGACTCAGTCCGGGCCCTGGTACACAGGGTGTCCGACCCACGTACGCCGCCGAGGCACGTAACCGACACGGGACGTTCAGGCGCGATGAACGTCGCCTTCAGCAGACTCAGGGTGGTGTCCCAGCCCGCCGCGATCTGCCAGCGCACCTCTTGCCTGTTGCCGATGTCGATCACGGCACCGTCGACTTTGTAACGCAGCACCGACTTGCCCTCGCCGACACGCACGACGAAATTGTCGGCAGTCGCCTCGGCAGTGCCGTTGCCTTCCAGTCGCGGATCGACGATCACGAACACCCGGTCCTGGGCGTCGGACGTCTTGATCCGCAACGGGGAATCGCGGTTGAGCCGCTCGCCCTTGCGGACCGTGATGGTCTCCTCGACCGACAACAGTCCGTCGCGTTCCAGTTTGAGCGCGAGCTGGGTGCGGGTCGGCAGCTCCGGCGTGCCGGCATCCGGGTCCGATGAGGACGGTGGCAGTTCACCGGTCGGCTCCGGCAGGATCGGGATGTTCGGAATGGACGGCGGCTGGCCTGCGCTCAATCCGACAACGGCGGCGAATGCGGCCGCGATCCCCCACTTTGTCAACACGCCTGCGGACGATAGCGGAGCACGCATATGCTCACGCCCCGTCGGAGGAAATTGGGGGAAGAATGACGCGACCGCCGTACGGGCCGGGTCCGGGGGGACCAGTACCGCCAAGGTTTCCACCACCCATGCCGGTCGCGCCGCCGCCGCGTGCCATGCCGATGCGGCCGCCGCAGATGCGTCCCCCGCTGCCGCCGCCTCCACCGCAATACCACCAGCGCTACCAGCAACCGGCGTATCCACCGCCGGTGCCGCCCGCATGGCATACGGCGCCGCCATACCGGCGGAAGTCCAACACAGGCATGATCGTCACGCTCTCACTCGTGAGTGTTCTGGCGCTGACCGGAGCGCTGATTGCCGTGCTCGCAGCGACCAGCAAGAAGAGCACGACAAGTGTCGCCGATTCGGGCTATACGAACTACACGCCGCCTTCTACGCAAGCGGATCCGTTCCCGACAAGTGCAGCGAAGCCGACACCTTCAACCCCGACCAGAACCCCAACGCGCACAACAACATCAGCAGAGACGACAACTGGGACGACACCGCGCGGGCCGCAGCCGGTCTACAAGACCAAAGAGAACCCGCTGTTCGTGGGCGAGAACGGCACGAACACGGTCACGTGCAACCTGCCGGCGTGGCGCAGCGACCCCAAAGCAGCGGAAGCCTTCTTCACCGCCGCGTTGCCGTGCCTGGAAGCCGCGTGGCAGCCGGTCATGCAACGCGCCAACCTGCCGTATATCCGGCCGAAACTGGTGTTCCCCACCGGAAAGGTGTGGACGAGCGGGTGCGGCACCGTGCGTGAGGACGAGGCCGCGGCGTTCTACTGCCCGCCCGATGTCGCGATGTACATGCCGTTCACCGGGCTGGAGACCAAGAAGATCGGCAACAGGCCGGGCAGCTACCTCAGCGTGTTCGCGCACGAGTTCGGCCACCACATCCAGTCCATCAGCGGCTCGTTGCGCGCGGCCGACCAGCAGATCTACGACCTCGGCCCGGACAGCGCGGCCGGCCTGGAGGTCTCCCGGCGGATCGAGCTGCAGGCCCAGTGCCTCGGCGGGATGTGGTTCGCCGCGGCCTGGAACGGCAAGGGATTCGTCACCGACCAGGTCGTCCGCGAGATGATCGACGACGGCTACCAGCGAGGCGACGACAACAACCCGAAACAACCCCGGGACCACGGCGCACGCAAGAACTACGGATCCTGGCAGGAACAGGGCTACAAGAAGAACCGCACTTTCCAGTGCAACACCTATTTGGCACCGGCGAACAGCGTCAGCTGAGCCGGGGGTCTGAACCACAGAACCGCGAAACCGCCGCCGGCGAAGCCGCTTAACATCAACAGGATGAACGCGAGCGGGCGGCGGCCGTCGCTGTCACCCATCGCGGCTGCGGCCGCATGCACAACCAACTCTCCGCTGGTGTTGGACGGCACGCTCACATCGACAGGTTCACCTTCACGGTGACCGCAACCGTCCAGCTTCGCGTGATGCTCTTTGCCGTCCTGCTTGAACGTGATGAGCTCGCCGTCCCCCGCGTCCGCGCAGCCGGAGCCTTTCATCACGGTCGCGGTGACCTGTGTGGCCGCGGGGGCATCCTCGTCCAAGCCGAATAACCCTGCCGCCAACAGCCATAACGCGAGGGACCACACAACTGAGAGCAGTACGACAATGCCGAGCCGAACCGTGTCCGGGCGCACCTCCACTCCATAAGAGTGGCAGAACGCCGACTGTCACTGTTCCGCAGGAGGAGTGACTTTCTTGACGTACAGCAGGCGATCGCCCGCTTCGATCGCGTCGGCCTCGGCCGAGTCGACGCGGTAGAGCTTCTTGCCACGCACCACACCGAGCACGATGTCCGACAGGTGCCGTGGCGAGCCGCCGATCTCGCTCTCCTCGACGTCCCGTTCGGCGATCGCCAGACCGCTGTCCGGGGTGATCAGGTCTTCGACCATGTCCACGACAGTCGGCGTGTGCGTGGCCATGCCGAGCAGACGGCCGGCCGTCTCACTGGACACCACCACGGAATCGGCTCCGGACTGGCGCAGCAGGTGCACGTTCTCCGCTTCGCGGACCGCCGAGACAATCTGCGCCTTGGGCGCCATCTCCCGCGCTGTCAACGTGATCAGCACGGCCGAGTCGTCCCGGTTGGCCGCGACGACCACCGCCCTCGCCCGGTCGACCCCAGCCACCCTCAGGACGTCCGACCTGGTGCCCGAGCCGTGCACAGTCACGAGGCCGAGCGCGGACGCGGCGTCGAGCGAGTTCTGGTCGGTGTCGACCACAACGATCTGGCCGGGTTTCATCCCGTCGGTCATCACCGCGCTGACCGCCGATCGGCCCTTAGTGCCGAACCCGATCACCACCACGTGGTCCCGCACCTTTTTCCTCCAAATCTGGATCTTGAACGCCTGCCGGGACCGCTCGGTGAGCACCGCGAGGGTGGTACCGACCAGCACGATCAGGAAGAGAATGCGAAGCGGCGTGATCACCAGGACGTTCACCAGCCGGGCCGACGGGCTGACCGGCGTGATGTCGCCGTACCCCGTGGTCGAAAGGGAGACGGTCGCGTAGTAGATCGTGTCGAGCAGCGACAGGCCGTCCTCGTTGACATCCCGATACCCGTCCCGATCGAGATAGACGATGACAACCGCGGCGGCCAGAGCCAGAATCGCGCCGATCACCCGCCGGACGATCGACGTCACCGGACTGACCGTGCCCTCAGGTATCCGGATGACCCCGACCAGCGAATGATCCGGCCGATCCGTGAGCCGGTCGGTGGCCTGCAGCCGCCTGATCATGTGCACTCCCCCTCCGGACTCCGTCGCCGCGCAGACTAGCGCCAGCGTGTCGCACTTCTGCCCGTACGTCGCGCTACTGACCAGTAGGGTTTACCCATGACCGAATCCCGCCGGGCGATTCTGCTGGCTGTGCTGTTGGGCAACATGGGCACATTGCACTTCCTGGTGCCGCGCCCGTTCGACAAACTGATCCCCGCGGCCCTCCCCGGCACCGCCCGCACCTGGACCTACGCCTCAGGCCTCGCGGAACTCGGAACAGCCCTACTGATAGCCATCCCGCGAACCAGGCGCCTGGGCGGTCTGCTCGCCGCGCTGCTCTTCGTGGCCGTGTTCCCAGGCAACGTAAAGATGGCACTCGACGCCAAAGCCAACCCAGGCCGCGCCATCGCCATCGCACGCCTCCCCTTGCAATGGCCCCTGGTCAGGTGGGCCCTGCGCGTCCGCGACCACGCCTGACCAAGATCCGGATGCGGGGCCGGCATCGGGTTGTTGTGGGTGGGTGGGGAGTCTGTTTATGTCGGGGCCATGCAACGCGTGATCATTGTTCTGACGACGCTTGCGCTTCTGGTTGCGCCGTCGGCGGCGGCGACGGGGACTGGGGCCTCGGTTACTGTGCTTGAGCTCAATATTTGTCATGGTGGGATGGCTGGGTGCTATCGGGGCGATGCGGTGATGGTCAAGGCCGCCGAGGTGATCCGGATGAGCAAGCCGCATGTTCTGTCTGTGAATGAGACTTGTTCTGGTGATGTCGACCGGTTTCGGCCGGCTATGGGGCCTGCGCGGGCGCTGTTTGTCGCGGCGCGCAATCTGGATGGCTCGCCTGTGATGTGTAGTGGCAGTGATGGGCAGTACGGCAACATCATCATGGTTTCGGCCAGGTTCGGTGGCACCGCCGAGGAGTCCGGTGTCTACGCCGCCCAGTACACGGCTGCGGACGGTATCGGCGAGTTGCGGGCTTGGGCGTGTCTTCCGGCGGCGACGCTCAGCGCGTGCACGACGCATCTGTCTTCGGATAATGCGCCGACTGCGTTGGCTCAGTGCCGGGAGTTGATGAGTCGCGCGGCCGGCTTTCCGGGGCCGACTGTTGTCGCCGGGGATTTCAATCTTCGGGACGGGGGTATGCGGGACTGCGATCGCAGCGGGTTCTCACGCCGAGGCACACGGAGCGTTCTGCATGTGTATGCCAGCGACGACTTGTCGTTCGTGACGACCGCCGAGATCGACATGATGGGCACCACAGATCACCCTGGCTGGCTGGTCACTCTGGGCTAGGTACTGAACGGATCAGGGCGCGTAGGCCGTCAGCGTCCAGGAGGTCCGCGGGCCTGAGAGTGTGGTCTTCGCGGACGTAGTGGAAGGCGGCGCGTACGCGTTCGACCGGGATGTTCGCGAGCTGGGCCCATGCGAGGCGGTAGGCGGCCAGCTGGACTGCCAGCGCGGGCAGGTGTGCGTCGTCTGGGACGCGGCCGGTTTTCCAGTCGACGACTGTCCAGCCGCCGTCGTCGTCGGAGTAGACCGCGTCCATCCGGCCTCGGACGGACAGACCGTCGACGTCGCAGGTGAAGGGGACTTCGACTTCGTGCGGCATGCGGTCGGCCCACGCGCTGGCCATGAAGGCTTCCCGCAATGTTCCCAGTTCGTCGTCGATGGCGCCGTCGTCCGCCGCGCCGGGCAGTTCGTCGAGGTCCAGCAGACGGCCTGAGCCGAAGCGGCGCTCGAGCCAGGTGTGGAACGCGGTCCCGCGGCGCGCCACCGGGTTCGGGGGGAACGGCAGTGGGCGGCGGAGCCTTCGGGCGAGGGCGTCCGGGTCCGCGGCGAGTTCGACGAGCTGGCTGACCGAGAGCTGACCAGGCAGCGCGATCTTCTCTCGCCGGGTCAAAGCCGCGGCACGCTCGGCGAGCAACACGTCGGTGTCACGTTTCCAGCCGTCGGGGTCGTCGTCCTCCAAGGGCAGCAACAGCTGGTCTTCGTTGGGAGGCTTGCCTTTGCGCAGCCGGGCCAGCTCGGCGCGGACCTGGTCGGCGCCGTCGAGCACGTCCTGGCGGCGTTTGCCGAGCGGGTCGATCGGCCAGCGTGCGATCCGGGCGGCGTTGGCGATCGGGTTCTCCTCGCCTTCGGCCGGTGCGGGCGCCCAGTGATCGGTCAATGCCGCGTCTACTTCGGACACTTCGGTCAGGAAGTCCGACGGGCCCTTGGGTTCCTTGCCGGTCCGGCCCCACCAGTGGCCGGACACCAGCAGGCTGTGCTCGGACCGGGTAAGGGCAACGTAGAACAGGCGGCGTTCCTCGGTGAGCGCACGCTCGGCGAAACCCTCGTTGTGCAATGCAAGGGCCTCTTCGACTTCCTTACGGTTCATGTCGCTGGAGACGCGCAGCTCAGGAAGGTCTTGTGCGTCACCGCGAAGGGGCGCGGGCAGCTCGGTCACCGCGCGCAGCCAGCTCGACCCGCGGCGCTTTGAGGGAAAGACGTCCGCGACCACGTGCGGAATCGCGACGACCTTCCATTCCAAGCCCTTGGCGGAGTGCACCGTCAACACCTGTACACGATCCTCGGCCACTTCGACCTCGCCCGGTTCCAGGCCGTCTTCGGCGTCCTCCGCGGCGGAAAGATAGTCCAGAAAGGACATCAAGGTCGCGGATGGGCTGTGGGAGGCGTAGTCCGCGACCACGTCGGCGAACGCGTCGAGGTGTACGCGGGCGATCGGGCCTGGCCGCGCGGATGCCTCGATGTCCAGCTGCATTGTGCGTTCCACGTCCGCGACCAGCTCCGGCAGCGACTGGTCGAGGCGTCGCCGCAGCTGGGTCAGTTCGCCGCCGAGGCTACGGATCCGGTTGTAGCCGTCGGTCGAGTAGCGCTTCGGGTCACCCGGATCATCAAGTGCGTCAACGAGTCCGGCTTGCTCGGCGCGCTCCCCCGGCACCGCGCCGAGCAGCGGGTCCATCTGGTCCGGCGCGTGCAGCCCGGCCAGTTCTGTTGCCCTGCGCCACAAAGCGGCCAGGTCGGCGGCTGCGAGACGCCACCTCGACCCGGTCAGCAAGCGTGTCGCCGCGGTGCCTGCGAGCGGGTCCACCAACACGCGCAAAGTACTGACCAGGTCGCGGACTTCCGGTTCGTCAAGCAGACCACCGAGGCCGACGACTTCGACCGGCAATCCCCTGGCCCGCAACGATGTCGCGATGTCGGCCATGTCCGAGCGCCGACGGACCAGGACAGCGGCCGTCGGCGGTTTGCCGGTGTCCTCGACTGCCGCGCGCCACCGGGCGGTGACCGCATCCGCCATCCACTCCAACTCGGCCTGAACGTCCGGCAGCAACGCGCAGTGCACGTCACCAGGGCCGGCGTCGTCCCTCGCGCGCAGCTCATCGACCTCAAGCCCGGCACGGCGCAACGGAGCCGAGATCGTGTTGGCGAGTTCGAGCACTTCAGGCGGGTTGCGGAAACTGGTCAGCAGGCCGTACTTCGTGGCCGGCAGCAGGCCTTCGCGCGGGAAGTCCGTGGTGAACCGGGGCAGGTTCGCCGCGGACGCACCTCGCCAGCCGTAGATCGCTTGCGCCGGGTCGCCCACCGCGGTGACCGTCATCGGGTCGTCACGGCCGAACAGCGATCGCAGCAGCACTCTCTGGGCGTGGCCGGTGTCCTGGTATTCGTCGAGCAGGACCGCGCCGTACCTGCTCCGCTCGCCTTTCACGACTTCTTCGTGATCGCGTGCCAGGCGCGCCGCCATCGCCATCTGGTCGGCGAAATCGAGCACGCCGTCGCGGCGCTTGCGGTCCGCGTAGGCCTTCACCATCGGCAGCAGCGCAACCCGGAACCTTTGGGCCGCAATGATTTCCTTCAGTTTCTGAGACGGTTCCGCGGCCTGCCTCGGACCCCTGGGCGCGTTCTCGATCAGGTAGCAGAGACGCTCGGCGTGCTCGGCGAGTTTGTCCTCCTCGACCAGGTGCTCACCGATCTCACCGGCGAGATCCAGCAGGTAGCGCGTGATCGTGGCAGGGACACGGTCGGTGTCGAGGTCGTTGGTCCACGTACTCACCAGGCGGTGCGCGAGCTGCCACGACGACGTCTCGGTGAGCAGACGCGCCGCCGGTTCGACCGGCAGCCGCAGGCCGTGCTCACCGACCAGACGGCCTGCGTACGCGTGGTACGTCAGGATGGTCGGCTCACCTGTGATCACCGCGGCTTTGCGCTCGCCACTCGGGTCCAGCCGCTCCAGCACGCCTGAGCCCGCCAGCCTGCGCAGCCTCGCCCGCACCCGGTCGGCCAGCTGCCGGGCCGCTTTGCGGGTGAACGTCAGACCGAGGATGCGCTCGGGCGTGACCAGGCCGTTCGCCACCAGCCAGACCACCCGGCCGGCCATCGTCTCGGTTTTGCCCGCGCCCGCGCCCGCCACCACCAGCGCCGGCTCAGCCGGCGCCGCGATCACGGTCGCTTGTTCCTCCGTCGGCGGCGGCAGCCCCAACGCGAGGGCCAACTGCCTCGGGGTCATATTCATGCTTGCGCCATCTCATACGCATCGCGGCCCAAAGACAACCGCGCAGCATAACCGTAACGCCGCATAGTGAATCCGGGTTCACACCAAGTAGTCGAACAGGTGTCTACCAGCGGTTTTTTAGCTCCGTCCATCTGCTCACCTCGCACCAGGCACCCCCAGCATCCCTCGCGGGAGCTTCGGCACCGGGTTGCGCCGCGCCGCGCGTGAGCTCTTTCACCCGAGGAGATTCAGCCGCTATGGCCTTCTGGTCACCCGTTCGTAGGGGTCGACGTCCACGGAGTGCTGCATCATGAAGTGCAACGCGCGCATCGTGTGCGAGCAGACGTCCAATCGCGGTTCTTTGGCCAGCTGAAGCACATACGTCATCGCATCGCGGTAGCCACGCACCGCGTGCCACGCGAGTTCCGTCGCTTCATGTGGTTCCTGATCGTCGAGTACAGCGAACGCGTCATCGACAGTGACCGTGAACCCCTCAATGGTGTTCGAGCCGCGCACCGCGCGTGCCATCGTCAATCGCCGCAGTAGTCCACTCCAGCGTTGAGACGCAGCGACCAGCGACCTGAGCCGTCGGTGCTGGTCGTGAACGAGCGCCAGCACCGCGTCGTCGACCACGTCGAGCGCGGGAGTCGTGAACAGCGCAGTCAGTTTCACTCGGTGACTTGGCGGCCGGCGGGGTGGATGGGGCAGCTGGTTTTGGCGGGGCAGCGGGGGCAGTCGGGGTTTTCGCGGGCGTCGTAGTCGGGGCCGATGCTGTCGGCGGCGGCTTTGCGGACAATGGTGAGCCATTCTTCGGTCGCCTCGCCGGAGACTGGATCCTGGGTTCGTTCGGCGGCGCCGGTTTTGCGGTCCTTCTTGGCGACGAAGACCAGGCGGGCGCCGCCGGGTTCGGATTGCAGGCCCAGTTTGACGAAGGCGCCGTAGGCCGCGGCCAGCTGATAGACCGCGAGCTGGGGGTGCTGGGCGGCGTCGTCCTTGCTGACCGGGGTTTTGCCGCTCTTGATGTCGATCACGACGGGGCGTTGGTCCTGGTCGGCTTCGAGGCGGTCGACCCGGCCGCGCAGGCGGATCACGGGACCGTCCTCTTCCTGCGGCAGGTCGACAGTCACCTCCTGCTCGATCGCGACCTGTGTGAGCTGGGAGCGGCTGCCGGTGAGCCAGCTGAGGAATGTGTCGAGCATGCCGTGCACGCGTTGCTGTTCACGTTTGGAATACCAGGGGGCGCCGGCGTCGACCTGTTTCCAGGCCTCGTCGAGCTGGGCGCGGAGCTCTTTCTCGTTCGCGCCTTCGGCCGCGGCCTGGGCGAGGGCGTGTACCAGGGTTCCGGTGACCACGTGCAGTTCGACGGGGTCCTGGCCGCCGTGCCGCTCGACCACCCAGCGCAGCGGGCACTTGGCCAGAACGTCCACTGTGGATGGTGAGACGCGGACTGGTTCGGTCTTCTCGCGCAGGGCCGCCGCACTGGACAGCTCGGCGAGGCCGTACCAGGAGCCGGGATCGGCGCCGGGGACACCGGCTTCGGCCAGGCGAGCCAGTTGTACGGCCGCGCGGCTGCGGCGGGGTGCGGACTCCTCGCCGTCGCACACGACCTTGCGCAGCTCGCCGACCAGGTCCGCCAGCACGAGCGCCCGAGTGCCGGACATCGAGATGAAGGCGAGTTCCTCGTCCTCGAACTCGGCCAGCTCGGCCAGGAATCTGGACGGCTGTTCCTCCTCACCGCGAATCGCGCTGACCAGCAGCCGCCAGCGCGCACGGCTCACCGCGACCAGGAACAACCGCCGCTCCTCGGCAAGGATCGGCGCAGTGAACGAGATGTACTCGTACGGATCGACGCCCGAGAGCACGTCAACCATGCGCTCGACGCCCAGCAACGAGCCCCGTAGCCGGAGGTCCGGCCACGCACCCTCCTGCACTCCGGGCACAGCGACGACAGTCCACTCACGTCCTGCAGCCGCATGCGCCGTGAGCAACGCCACGGACTCCCCGATCGGGGTCTGCGGCGCAAGGCTGTCGCCCGCGATCTGTTGTGCGGTCAGGTAGTCCGCGAAACGGCCGACACCAGCGCCAGGCAACCGGTCTGTGTACTTCTCAGCCGCGTGGAACAGGCCCACGATGGCGTCGAGATCACGATCGGCTTGTGCACCAGCCGTTCCGCCACGCCCTGCCTGCGCGACCCATCGCCGCTCCAGGCCGCTGCCCTGCCACATGCCCCACAACACCTGTTCGACGCTCGCGCCGTCAGCTATCGCCGCACGCGCCCCGGACAGCAACCCCACCACGCGACGCAGCGGCGCGGCCTCGGCGTCCTCCAACGCGGCGAGCTTGTCGTGCGTATCGATCGCTTCGACAAGCAACTCGTCACTTGACCGTTCGCCACCCGCAGCCAGCTCAAGGCGCCGCAGCCCCCGCCGCAGCCGTCGCAACGCCATCGGGTCAGCGCCACCGACCGATGACGACAGCAACATCGCGGCCACGTTGGCATCCAACGCCGAACTGTCCGCCGCGCACTTGAGCAACGCGAGGAACGGCCGTACGGCAGGTTGTTGCGCCAACGGCAGCTCATCTGCCGGAAGCGCGACCGGAACGCCTGCCGCGGCCAATGCCCGGTGCAGCACCTGGAACGACCGCGTCACCGACCGGACGACGACGGCCATCTCCGACCACGGGACCCCGTCAATCAAGTGCGCGCGCCGCAACTGGTCCGCGACCCAGCTCGCCTCGGCCGCGGCCGAGGGGTGCAGGCGCAGCGCGACGTTTCCGTCGGCCGGAACGGCTGGTCCTTCACGCATGGAACGCTGCGGCCCGGCTCCGGGCAGGCGACCGGCCAGCCGGGCGACCGCCTCACGGACCTGCGTGGCCATGCGGTGGCCGGTGGCGAGCACGATCGTGTTGTGACCGCTGGGATCCGCGTCGGCCAGCAGCTGCGGGTCGGCGCCCCGGAACGAGAAGATGGCCTGGTCGGGGTCACCGGCGAGGATGAACTCGGTCGCGGCTTCGGCCAACGTCGTGGCCAGCCGGTACTGCAGCGGGTCAAGATGCTGCGCGTCGTCTATATAGAGGTGACGGACCCGTGCGCGTTCCCGATCGAGCAGCTCGTCGTCCGTCTCGAACGCGACCAGCGCACTGTCCACGAGTTCCGCTGCGTCGAGCGCGGGCCCGCTCGCCTGCGCCATACCGGTGTCGGCCGCACCGGCCAGCAGCGTGACTTCTTCGTACTGCTTGCCGAACTGGCCGGCCGCGACCCATTCGTCTCGCCCGTATCGCCGCCCGAGAGCGACCAGATCCTCCGGGCCGAGCCCTCGCTCGGCCGCCCGCAACAGCAGGTCACGCAGTTCGTCGGCGAATCCTGGGATGGTCAACGCCGGTCGCAGCCGGGGCGGCCAGCTCTCGGCGCCCTTCTCCAGGTCACCTTCCAGCAGGTCACGCACCACTGCGTCCTGCTCGGGCCCGCTCAGCAGCCGTGGCCCCGGCTCGTCTCGCAGTGACGCCTGCAACCTCAGCACCGCGAACGCATACGAGTGAACGGTCCGCACAAGCGGATCTCTCACCGTTCGCATGCCACCGTCATTGATCAGGCCCGTGATGTGCGTACGGAGCGCCGTCGCGGCACGCCGGCTCGCCGTGAGGATCAGCAGGCTCTCCGGGTCGGCACCGGCCATGATCCGCTTCGCCGCGATCTCGGCAAGCAGGGTCGTCTTGCCCGTGCCCGGCCCGCCCAGGACACGGTGGGACCCGCCACCGCCCTCCAGCAGCTGGGCGGCCGCGTCGTCCCAGCTCAGATCCGTGCGAGGGCGGTGCGGAGCCCGGACGAGGAGCGGCGCGGACTTCGTCACCACACCCTGATGGAATCACGCCCCACCGACAGTTCCGCGCCCGACACCCGCAGCCGGCAGAACGATCACTGCCCCGCCACGAACGGGGCGCGCCAAAAGTGTTAGCACCGAATTGGGTGAACAATCCGGCGGCATAACCAATGGAAGCGCTACCGAGAACATTTGCCACCCATTCGATGGACAAGTATCGGATGGACCGTTCACCAGAGTGAGGCTTACCGCCGAACGGGGCACAGTGAAGCACCCGATCAGGGCATACAGGGATACCGGCACCTGGGGAAACACACGGGGAGAACAATTGCACTCTCAAGCATCCGAACTGTCCCACTGATCGACAAATTGCCCGGACCCAACATCGGTGTAACGCCCGGCGAATCGGCGACGAAGCCCTAGTTGCATTGCGACGCACATTTTTGATCACTGCTCCCCGCCCTGCAACCGGGAGGATCATGCGCTTACCCGGATAAGTCATTGCCAGCGTGTTCCACTTACCGGGAGTCAACTTTCATAGAACTAGCGAGTGGGTGCACTCGCCATGCCTCCATGCCCGGAAAACGACACCAAAAGAGGGGTACACCCGTCCATGAAAAGGATCAGGACGCTGGTTTTACCGGTGCTGCTCGCAGCAGCCGTGACCAGCTCCGTCGCCAGCCCCGCGACCAGCGCAGCCCCTGGTGACGGGCACATCGAGCAAGCCCACGAACATCCGCTCATCCGCGCTGAGATCGCCCGGCCGAAACCGCCGCCGGCACCCCGGCTGCCAGTGCTGAATACGCTGGCCACCAAGTCGCTGAGCCTCCAGAATGTGCAGATCAGCGCCTTGACGAAGGTCCGGCTCAGGGTGCTGGTAATCGCCACGGACGCCCAGGATTTCGGCCTGCCGACCTGGAAGTCAATCCTGGACAAGATCGGTCAGCCGTACGACGTGATGCTGGCCCGCAGCCAGTCGTTGACAGCCGCCCAGCTGGTGAACAATGACGGCACAGCGAAATACAACGCGATCCTGCTGACCGACAACGGTCTGATCAGCCAGGGTACCAGCGCGTTTGATTCGAACGAGTGGTCAGTCCTGTGGTCATATGAGCGGGCCAATGACGTTCGTCAAGTGGCCCTGTACTCGGCCTACGGAACATTTCCCGAGGACTACTGCCTGCGGGCGGGCTCGGAAGGTCCGGTCACCACACCTGTCCAGGCGACATTGACGCAGGCAGGCGCCCAGTTCTTCGACTATCTCAAAGCCGGCGCGCGGATTCCGATCGCCGATTCCTACGCCTACCGGTCGCGGGTGGCGCCCGGCTGCGGCGCCCAGCCCCTGCTGACGGCAGGCGCCGACGTCCTCGGTGTGACGGCGACGACAGCCGACGGCCGCGAACGCGCCGCGCTGACGTTCTCCTCCAACGAGTACCAGGTCCACACCGACCTGCTCGGCTACGGCCTGCTGCGCTGGGCGACCCGCGGCGTGTTCGTCGGCGAGCAGCGGCACTGGCTGAACATCGACGTCGACGACTGGTTCAACCACACCGCGCACCTGTACCCCGACGGCCAGCTGGAGACCAATCCCGGCTTCCGGCTGTCCGGCCCCGAGGTGTCGGCCACGCACGCCCAGCAGAACTCGCTGCGGGACCGATACCCGCTGGCCGGCGAGTTCAACCTGAACGTCCCGTACAACGGCGGACTGCTGCATCCGAACGCGCCGTCCCGCTGCAGCGCGGTGAACACGCCCGACCCGCTCACGAGTTTCTCGCGTTGTGAGGCCAACAACTTCCGCTGGATCAACCACACGTTGACCCACCCGACCATGGACAACACGCCGTACACGCAGAACGTCAACGAGATCCGCAACAACCTGACGGTCGGGCGCAACGCGGGTCTGGTGGTACCCACCGAGGTGCTCAAGACGCCCGCGTACTCCGGGCTCGGCGTGTTCAGCGCGTCGCCCAGCGGCCCGCTGACCGACAACGGCCTGCCCGCGTCCAACCCGGCGCTGCTGCAGGCCGCGAAGGATCTCGGCGTGAAGTACCTGCACGGCAACATGTCCTTCGCCGGGCACCGGCCGTCGTGCTTCAACTGTTCGATCCCGCATCCGCTGCAGCCGACCATCTCGGTGGTGCCGGACTGGCCGGTCAACATCGGCTACCAGGTCACCACCCCCGATGAGCAGACCTACCTGTACAACAGCCTCTACGGCCCGGACGGCGAGTTCCCGACGCACCCGCGGGACCTGGCGTACGACGAGATCCTCGCCCTGGAGGCCGAGGTCGGCCTGGAGCACGTGCTGAGCGGGTCGGCGTACTCGCACACGTTCCACCAGGGCAACGCGCACCACTACACGGCAGGCAAGAGCCTGCTGTTCGACTGGGCCGAGGAAGTCGTGCGGCAGTACAACTCCTGGTACCAGGTGCCGTTGAAGTCGCCGGACTGGGTCACGCTCGCGGAGTACACCAAGGCCCGGACCGAGCACTTCAACGAGACCCGGACCGGCCCGGATCCCGTGTGGGACAAGGTGCTCAACACCGTGACGGTCAACGCCGACACGACCGGGACGCTGTTCGTCACCGGCGCCGGGTTCCTCACTGTGCCGTCCGAACGGTACGGCGCCGACCTGATCACGCAGGCCGCCGTCCGCCCGGGTCTGCCCCTCATCCTGCTCGCCCAGCCGAGGTAGGCGATGAATCTTCACCGGCTCGGCCGGAATCTGCCCATCCCGTTGCTGGTCATCGTGGCGCTCACGCTGGTGACGATCACGCTGGTCAGCCCGTCGGGAATGGATCAGGCAGCCAGCACGCCCGGCAACGCGGCGCCCGCACTGCCTGCCCAGCCGCCATTACCGCGCAAGCAACGCGTCCCCGTCCGTGCAGCCGCGGGCGACAAGGACACAGGGCCAGGTACACGGGTCGCGTTGCGGCAACTGGTGGTCGCGACGGACGGCAGCGATTTCGGCCTGGCCGCGTGGAGATCCGTCCTGGACGGCATCGGCACACCGTACGACGTGCTGCTCGCGCGGACCGACCGGCTGGACATCAGCCGGTTGGTCCGCCCGGATGGTGTCGGCAAGTACAACGCCATCCTGCTGACCAACAACGCCTTGCTGTACGAGTTCAAGGGTGGCTCGTTCCAGAGCGCACTCGACGCTCCACAGTGGAAAGCACTGTGGGACTACGAACAGGCGTTTCAGGTCAGGCAGGTGGCGCTGAACACCTTTCCGGGCAGCACCCCGGAGGACTACTGCCTGCGGCCGGTCAGAGAAGGCTCGGCGGGCACGAAACCCGAGCTGGCCGCGCTGACCGGGCCGGGCCGGGACGTGTTCGACTACCTGAAAGCCGACGCCAGAGTCCCGATCGCTCAGTCCTATGTGTACCGGACGAAGCTCGCTCCCGGTTGTGCGGCCGAGCCTTTTCTGAAGATGGGCGACGACGTCGTCGGAGTGATCAGCCAGGCGCCCGACGGCAGGCAGCGGGCCGCACTGACCTTCTCGGTCGGCCCGGACGCGGTACCCACCCGGTTGCTCGGGTACGGCCTGCTCAGGTGGGCCACACGCGGTGTTTTCCTTGGCGAGCAACGACACTGGTTCGGTGTCGACGTCGACGACTGGTTCAGCAGCACGCTGCGCCAGCTGCCGGACGGCACCAAGGACGTCTACCGGCTGACCGGGCCGGAGGCCGCCGAGGTCGCCGGCCAGCAACGCAAAGTCCGGGAGCAGTATCCGCCGGCCGGGGACTTCACCCTGAATCTTCCCTACAACGCCAGCAAGTTCGACGTGACCGCACCGGCCGAATGCAGTGACAACACGAGCGAACCACTGAGCAGTTACACCAAATGCCTGGCCGGTGAGTTCCGGTGGATCAACCACACCAGCACCCACCCGCAGATGAACGACACTTCCTACGACCGCAGCCATACCGAGATCCGCCGCAATCTCCTCGACGCCGCGGCGGGCGGACTGCAGGTTCCGCACTCGGTACTCAAAACACCCGAGTATTCCGGTCTCGGCGTCTACAACCCCGACCCGGATTCGCCCGATCCCCCGACTGATCACGGACTGACCGGCTCGAACAAACAGATGCTGCGCGCGGCGAGCGATCTCGGTGTGAAATACGTCCAGGGCAACATGTCCTTCGCCGGGCACCGGCCGTCCTGCTTCAACTGCGGCATTTACCATCCGCTGCAACGGGATGTGTTCGTCGTGCCGGACTGGCCGACCAACATCGCCTTCGAGGCGGTCACGCCGGACGAACAAGCCGCGCTCTACAACGCCCAGTACGGCAATCACAGCTATCCGGCGATCGTGGACTCCGAGGCGCAGGTCGCCCTGCAGCACGTGATGAGCGGATCGGCCTACGTCCACACACTGCACCAGGGAAACCTGCACCAGTACGCGAAAGGCAAGAGCCTCGCGTTCGACTGGATCGAAGCCGTACTGGCCGGATACAGCTCCTACTACCGGGTCCCGTTGAAGAACACCGACTGGGTCACGCTGGCCAGGTACGTCGAGAGCCGCAACTCCCATTCCGGTCAGGTTTCCGCCGGTCAGGACGCCGTCTTCAACCGGATCACCAACAGCGTGACCTACACACCGAAAACCGACGGCTCGGTGTTCGTCACCGGTATCGAAACCCGGCCGGCCACCGCGGACGACGATTCGAACCCGGACGAAAGCGAGCTCTACGGCACTGACTCCGTGTCGCGGCTCGGTGTCACGCCCGGGTCCGCGATCACTCTGACCGCAACCCCACGCTCATGACAGCCACCCTGCGGATCGCGCTGATCTCCGAAGGCGCATATCCGTTTCACCCGGGTGGGGTGAGCCTCTGGTGCGATCAGCTGATCAATGGCATGCCCGAGCACAAATTCACCGCGGTCGCGCTCACGGTCGACGGTTCGGAACGCAGCACCTGGCCGGCACCCGCGAATCTCGACCGGATCGTGAATCTGCCGTTGTGGGGCCGTGCACCCGAACCGAAACGCACCCGCAGGCGTGACTTCGACGAAATCCACCAAGCGTTCCTGGAATCTCTGACACCGCCGGGCGATCCGGACGCACTGCTCAGGGCACTCCGGCCGATGTTCGAGTTCGCCCAGACCGCCGACCTGCGCAAGGCATTGCTGTCCAACGAAGCGATCGACCGGCTGCTGACGATGTGGACGGCACCACTGACACTGCGGGACGCCCTGACCGTGGCCGACCTGATCGAACACATGCTGCGGCCGCTGTCGTATCCCCCGATCGAGGCGGACATCAGCCACCTTTCGATGAACGGACTGAGCGCTCTGGTCGCGATGTGCTCGAAATGGACCTACGGCACGCCGATCCTGATGTCCGAGCACGGCGTGTACCTGCGGGAACGATATCTCGGCATTGTCAACGAACCGTCCCCGCACGCGGTGAAAGTGCTGCTGTTGAGCTTCTTCCGGGCGTTGGCCGGTGCGGCCTACCGCGAATCCGACATGCTGGCACCGCATTCCAGCTACAACCGCCGGTGGCAGCTGCACAACGGCGCGGACGAACAACGCATGCGCACGATGTACAACGGAATCGATCCGGCTGATTTCCCGCCGGTGGACAGCGAACCCGATCAGCCGACCGTGGTCTTCGTCGGCCGGATCGATCCGCTGAAGGACCTGCACACCCTGATTCGCGCGTTCCAGCTCGTGCGCAAGGAGATCCCGGACGCACGGCTGCGCATGTTCGGGCCGGTGACCCCGGCCAACGAGAACTACCACGCCAGTTGTGTGAAACTGATCGCCGAGCTCGGCCTCACCGATTGTGCCGTGTTCGAAGGCCGTGTGCCGCGTCAGATCGACGCCTATCACGCCGGTCATCTGGTCGCGTTGACCAGCGTTTCCGAAGGATTCCCGTTCACCGTCGTCGAATCGATGTCCGCGGGCCGGCCACAGGTGTGCACGAATGTCGGCGGGGTTTGCGAAGCCGTCGGCGACGCGGGATTCGTTGTCCCGCCACGTGATCACGCCGCGGTCGCCCAGGCGTGCGTCAAACTGCTGAAAGACACACCGCTGCGGCGCAAGCTCGGCTTGGCCGCCCGGCAACGGGTACTGGAGAACTTCACGTTGCAGAAGTGGAACGACACCTATCGCGGCATCTACACCGAGTTGGTGACGCGATGACCGAACCCGTGGACGAACTCGCGAATCGGGTGGCGCCGATGGTCGGCACCGCGGTGGACGAACTGCAGGTGGCCGCGGTCCTGGAAAGCCAGGGTTTCACCGACCAGGCCGCCAGGGACGACTACGGCCTGCCGGACGTTTTCGCACTGGCCGGCGCGGTGTTCCGGAAACTGCCCCGGGAAATAGGTCAACCCCGGGCGGAAACCCGGATCCGCACGATCCGGGAACTGTCCCACGGCCCGCTCTACGTCCTGCCGAGCCCGGTTTATCCGGCGGTGTACGAATGGCTCGGCGGGACGACCATGGTGCATGGGCTTGTGTTCGCCACGGCCATCGGCTGGTGGTGGTCGATGGGAATGAGCCTGGTCGCGTACCGGTTGTCCGGGCACGGACTCGACCACGCCGCTGGCCGCTCGTTGCGGTTCTCCGGCGGGATCGGGCTCGCCGCGGTGACCGCCGGTGCTTTCCTGATCGATCCGCGGTTATGGATGTTCTGCCTGGCACAGGTGGGTTTCCAGGTGGCGTCCTGTGTACTCGTGACCTACCGCCGGGAGGCGTGGGTCGCGATTCTGATGATTCCCGCCTGCGCGGGCGGAGTGGCCGACCTACTGTTCAACGTGATGCCGCTCGCGTTGTACGGCGGCGCACTGTCCATTGTGCTCATGCTGGCGGCTTCCTGGTATGTCACGGGACAGGCCAAGCCGGACGCCAGGAAAGCGCCACGGATGCCCGCGTTGCTGCGGCTCGCGGCACCAAGTGTGGCGTATTCGGCGCTCTGTGCCGGGTTCATGCTGAACACGGACGCGCAGTTCGTGACGGCGAATCTGGACCTCGGGATCGCCGTCGCCCCGCTGGTACTGGGCATGGGCGCTGTGGAGTGGCGGGCGCACCGATACTCCGAGCAGGCGTTCGACCTGTTGACCAGCAGCCGCAGCGTGACGGCGTTCCGCCGGGACACGTGGTGGCTTCTGGTGCGTGAACTGGCCACGTGCCTGGTCATCGTCGGCTGCCTAGGCATCCTGCTGCTCGGTGCGCTCGGCCAGTTCGGGCTGCTCACCACACGAGGCGCGTTGCTAGTGGACGCGCACGTGTTGCTGGGCGGCGTTTTCTTCCTCGGGTTCGTACTGATGCGTTACGAGGGCATGAACTCGCTGTTGGTCATCCTGTCGGTCGTACTGATCGCCAACGTCGTCGTCAACCAGTACGCCCCCGGTAACGAAGTCACGGTTTTCCTGACGGGCTGCACCGTGCTGCTCGTCGGTTTCCTGCTGGTGCTCCGAGTGACCGCCGGCCAAGTCCGGCGGTACCGGTGAAGAAGGAGGGTCTCAACATGCACGCGGTGATACTCGCTGGGGGACGGGGAGTACGACTGCGGCCCTACACGACGGCTCTGCCGAAACCGTTGGTGCCGATCGGCGAGGAGTACGCCATCCTCGACATCATCATGCAGCAGCTGAGATCACACGGATTCGAGCGCGCGACGCTCGCGATCGGCCATCTCGGCTCGCTGATCCGGGCGTTCGTCGGCGACGGCTCACGGTGGGACATCGTGGTCGACTACGCCGAGGAGGAGGCGCCGCTGTCCACGATCGGCCCACTGCTGAACTTCCTGGACCAACTGCCCGAGCACTTCCTGGTGATGAACGGCGACGTGCTCACCGACCTGGACTACGTCGACCTGCTCAGCCACCACACCGAAACCCGGGCGCCTCTGACGATTGCCACGTACCAGCGCAAGGTGAAGATCGACTTCGGCACGCTGGAGACCGCCGAGGGCCGGATCGTCAACTTCGTCGAGAAGCCCACGCTGTCCTACGGCGTGAGCATGGGCGTGTACGCCATGTCCCGCAAGACTTTGGCGCCGTACCCACGCAACGTCCCGTTCGGGCTCGACGAACTGGTGCTCGACCTGCTGACCAGGCAGGAACAACCGGCCGCATACGATTTCGACGGCTACTGGCTGGACATCGGCCGGCCCGACGACTACGACGAAGCCAACCGGAACTTCGAGCGGCTGCGGCCGATCCTGCTACCGGCAGCGAAACACGCCACCGCATTGGAGGCACTGCGTTGAAACGGGTTCTGCTCTTCGGTGGCAGCGGTTTTCTCGGCAGTCAGGTCGCCACGGTCCTCGAACCCACTGCCGTCCTGATCATCGTCGGTCGCCGGCAGCACGATCTGGTCAAGGACAGCACCGCCGAACTGGCCGCGCTGATCACCTCGACCGAACCCGATGTGGTGGTCAACTGCACTGGCCTCTTATCAGGATCCGCCGCGGACCTGGTGACCGGAAACGTACTCACCACCGCGAACCTGATCGACGCGGTCAAAGCGGCAGCGCCTGAAGCGCGGTTGATCGTGCTGGGTTCGGCAGGTGAGTACGGCGTTGTCCCCGCTGGGCAGCCGGTGACGGAGGACAGCCCGACCATTCCGGTTGCGGCGTATGGCATCACCAAGCTCGCCAGTACGGCGTTGATCCAGGCGTCCGGGCTCGATGCGTTGTCGCTGCGGGTGTTCAACCCGATCGGGCCTGGCTCCGGGACGGACACCGTGCTCGGCCGGGCCGCGGCGTGCATGCGTGCCGCGATGGAGCAAGGTTCGAACGAGATTCTGCTGGGGCCGTTGGGTTCCTATCGCGATTTCGTCGATGTGCGGGATGTGGCGCGTGCCATCGCCACAGCGGCCCTCGCGCCGCACATCGGTGAGACCGTGCTGAATGTCGGCTCAGGGAATGCCGTTCTCATCCGCGACGCGGTGAAACTGCTCGCCGAGGTGGCCGGATTCGCCGGTGAGATCAGGGAATCCGACGCGCCTCAGCAACGGTCCGGCGCGGTGAACTGGATCGCCGCCGACACCACCCGGATCGCCCGGACGCTGGGCTGGCAGCCGGAGCATGATCTCGAATCGTCGGTCCGGGCGATGATCTCCTGATGCGCTGGGGTGTGCGGCCGACTCGCTGCACACCCCGGCCTTTCACCGGGCGGGCAGTGTGCCCAGGTCCCGGGTGCCGACGAAGCAGGGCATGCCGAACCGCGCAGCGCGGGCACGGGCGTACTCGGCAAGTCTTGGGGTGTCGGCGTAGTCGAGGGCGTAGACCTCGATATCCAATCCCAGCAACATTTCCGCGTACCGGGAATGCACTTCCAGGACGTCCGGCGGCCAGGGCGCGTAACCGGCTTCGACCCACCGGGACGTGAACGACTCGAACAGCACGCCGTCGACCAGGTCGGCCAGGTCGGGCAGCAGGCCGAAGCCACGATTGGCCAGCAGGTAGTCCGGGTACGTCAGCTCACGGATCGCCGCGACCAGGGTCAGCAGGTGCGGCAGGTCCTGCGGGAACGTCAGCTCGATGTTCAGCGTGTCCAGGAAGAATCCCCGCAGGCCCAGCCGCCGCATGGCCCGGACCTTCGCCAGGACGTGGTCACTCCAGCCGGGGTGTCCGACATGGACGAACGCGCCACCCCAGTCCGGGTTGCGGTCGGCGCGTTGCCACTCCGCGGCCGGGCCGACGTCCTCGCTCAGCGACAGGTAGCCCAACGGCCGCACGCCGCGTACGACAAGCGCAGCGATGTCCTGCTCGGAGTACGCGTCCGACTGCAGTACCACGCGATCGAACGTGGCGAGCCGATCAACCTGGTTCGTGCCGTAGTAGAAGGCGATCGGCTCGCCAAGCGGACGTCTCACGCGCGCCCGCGATACCATTCGAACGTTCGCCGGACTCCCTCTTCCAGCGACACCACAGGTTCAAACCCGGTCAGAGCACGCAGTTTGGTCAGGTCCGGGCAGCGCCGGGCGACCGACCCGGCCGGTGCGTCCGCCACGTCCAGCGTCGGGAAATGATCGGCGACGCGCAGCACCAGCTTGGTGAGGTCGCCGATGTTGGTCTCCTCGCTGTCGTTTCCGATGTGGACGATCTCACCCGCCGCCTGCTCGCTGTTCATCAGGCTGAGCATGGCCTGCACGGCGTCGTCGACGTAGCAGAACGCGCGGTACTGGTCGGTGCCGAAGACCTTGAACGGGTCCTCACGCCGGATCGCCCGCAGCGACAGCTCCGGAATCACGTGGTCAGCGCCCATCCGCGGGCCGTAGACGTTGTGGAACCGGCCGATCACGAACGGGATGTCCTTGGCACGGCCCATGTGCACGACCGCTTCCTCGCCGAGCATCTTGCTCGCCGCGTAGGCGAACCGTGGCGCGGTGATGTCTTCGATCATCAGCGGCACGGTTTCCGGCGTCGGAACAGGCACAATGCCCGCGCTCACGCCGCCCGCGTACACCTCGCTGGTGGAGGCGAAGAACAGCTTCTCCCCCGGCTGGATCCAGTCCAGGGTGTTCAGCAACGCCAACGTGTTGGTGCGGACGACCCGGGCCGGGTCCTTCTCCACGTTGCGCACACCGACCACCGCGGCCAGCATGTACACCTGATTCCAGCCGTGCGGGATCTCCTCGAACGCCCGGGGGTCGGTGAGATCCGCGGAGATGATGGGGACATCGAGCGCGGACAGCTCGGGATCGTTGCGGCCACGGGAGAAATCATCGACGACCGTGACTTCGTAGCCTTCGGCGAGCAGCCGACGCGTCATGTGCACGCCGATGAACCCAGCGCCGCCAAGGACGAGGGCCCTCATGCCCGCACCTCGAATCCCAGACCGGCGTAGTGCACGCCGTGCGCCGTGATCCTGGCGGCGTCGAGGATGCGCCAGGAGTCGTAGACCACCTTGACGTTCCCGCCGGCGAGCACTTCGTCGACGTCGATCGCCTTGTAGTCGGGGTGGTCGGTGATCACCAGGACGGCGTCGGCCTGGAAGCCTTCGGCCAGGTCAACCGGTTCACCGCCGTACTCGCGGATCACCCGGGCCTTGACGAGCGGATCGTGGCCGAGCACCTTGATCCCGGCCTCGCTGAAGACCGGCATCATCGCCGCGATCGGTGTGCCGCGCATGTCGTCGGTGGGCGGATGTCCTTTGTAGGCCCAGCCGAGGACCGTCAACGTCCGCGCGCCGTGCTCCGCCATCAGCTCGACCATGCGGTGGGCGACGTGGACCGGGGTCTCCTCGTTGAGCGTGCGTGCCGCGGCGATCAGTTTCGGCACGTAGCCGACGCGTTCGCCGCTGGTCAGCATGATGTACGGGTCCTTGGACAGGCAGCCGCCGCCCACGTATCCCGGTTTGGCGATGTCCGGCCGGGGATAGTCGAGGTTCGTGGCCCGGATGACCTCCAGCGGGTCCAGGCCGAGCCGCTCGGTCAGCATCGCGACCTCGTTGCCGAACGAGTAGATCACGTCGGTGTGGCAGTTGTTGGTGAGTTTGACCAGCTCCGCGGTCTCCAGAGTGGACACTGGGACGACCTGCGCGGCAAGGCCACCGAACAACCGGACGCCCAGATCCCGGCTTTCCTCGTCCAGGCCGCCGACGACCTGCGGCAACTCGACGAGCTCACGCAACGCCTGGCCCTGGATGGTGCGTTCCGGCGCCATCACCAGGCGCGCGGTGCCCCATTTCTCGGTCAGCACCGGCAGAACGACCGACCGGCTGGCGCCGACCGGGACCGTGCTGCGCACCACCACCAGCGTTGTCGCCGCGCAGCGGTCCGCGACGTGCTCGGCCGCCGCGGCCAGGTTCTTCAGGCGCGGTTCGTGGGTGCGTTCGTCGACCGGTGTCGACACGCAGATGATCGCCGCGTCCACCCCGCCGTCCGGCAGTTCTTTGCCGACGAAGATCCGCTCATTGATCAATTCGGTGAACGCCTCGGCGACACCCGGTTCGAAGATGTGCGGTTCACCGCGGGACAGCGATTCCAGCACCAGCGGATCGGTGTCCACGCCGTGTACTTCGTAACCCTTGCGCGCCATCGCGGCCGCCAGCGTCAAGCCGACGTAACCCATTCCGACGATGCCGATTCTGCGTAAATCCGGCATGTGCACCGTCACGCTCACTCCTTGAGGATTATTTCCCACCGGCCAAAGAGTTATTCGGCACACCCGCAGGCCGTGTTAACAGCTTTGACTCCTCCTCACGGGTGAATCGCTCAACAGTGATCGGATTGATCCACGGTAATCGGCGCGCTGTACTCGTCCGGCGGATCATCCGCGGTGAAACCGCTGAACACGACCACCTGGCGGGTTTGCCCGGTGACCGGGACACGCCACACGAAAGTGCCATCCGATTCCGACACCAATGGCGTAACGCCGGTGACAGGCTGCCATCTCCAGCCCGGTCCGGTATACCGATAGAGAAATGAGTTCTCGATCAAGACGTCCACGCCGGCGGGCAGTCCGGGGGGAAGATGCCAGCCGGTGGCGGGATCGTTGTCGGAGTCCACGAACACCCGGTGGTGGCCGAATGCGGCGCCGAAACTCGCCCGGTATTCCGCGATCTGCGGACTCAGGCACGCCGCTGGCCGGGTCACCGACAGCCCCGGCGATGGAGTCGTCACGACAAGCGGTGAGCTTGCCGCAGAGAGGTTTCCGGCGGCGTCACGGGCCTTGATCGTCACTGTGTACGTCGTCGCGTGCGGCAATCCTGTTGCCTCGTAGGCGTTGTCGTAGGTCTCGGCGACGCGGGCGCCGTTCATGTGGACCTCGTAGCCGGACACCGCGACGTCGTCGGCCGGGGTCTGCCAGTTCAGCCGGACCCGTGCCGCCGTCTCGCTCGACCGGGTCAACACCGTCAACCCGGTCGGCGTCTGTGGCGGAGTGGTGTCCGAGATCCCTGATGCCGCAACGAGTTGAGCGTCCCAGTAGGAGGCGAGCCCGCCCCACGGGAACGGCGTCATCGTGCGTTCGGTGGCGTACACGAAGCCCGCGTTGATGGCCTTGCTGCGGGTGATGACCCCGATCATGTCGCGTTCGGCCGGCACGTCGTGGATCAGGTGCCAGAACTTCTTCGGGTCGGGGTGCGTGCGTTGCCAGTCCGGCGGCCGGAACGCGAGATAGGCCGCGGCGTCGCCTTCGAAGGACAACATCGTGTCGGCGACGTTCTCGTAACACTGTTCGGCCGGCGCACCCGGATTGATCACGATGTACGCGTGGGGATCCTTGCCCCGGATGTGGTCCCGGATCGCGGTGTAGACGTTCGCGTACTCGTTGCCGGTCCCGCACAGCAGTACGGTCTGATCAAGAAAGATGCCGTCCACACCAGAAGATCCGTAAACGGCGTACCACTCGTCGACGTCCTGCTTGATTTGATCGACCCATTCGGGAATTGACGTACCGCCCGAGCGTGTGACATGCCTGCCGTGCCCGAAGTCCACACCGAGATAGCCAGTGTCCACATATACCAGCGTTTTCGCGCCGGACGCGCTGATACGCCCGATCGCACCGGCCCACGCCGGATGAAACGGCACCTCCGGCCGGCTGCGGCTGCCATTGATCACGACAA
Source organism: Kibdelosporangium banguiense (assembly GCF_017876405.1). GTDB lineage: Bacteria > Actinomycetota > Actinomycetes > Mycobacteriales > Pseudonocardiaceae > Kibdelosporangium > Kibdelosporangium banguiense. Next base: position 1,121,944 of record NZ_JAGINW010000001.1, read on the forward strand.
TTCCATTGGTCGGCCGGTTCTGCGCCAGCCGGTGGAAGATCGCCATGCCGTCGGGGGTATCCGGGCCCCAGTACGCCGGAATCGCGGTCTGCTGGCTGGTCGCGGCCGCACCGGCCGGAACAGGAAGAAGCAGGGCGGCCAGGATTGACACACCGGTCAGCGCGAGCTTACGGACCATGTCCTCACAGTAATGGCAGAACCCGGTGAAGAAAACGGCCGGGAAATCGATCACCCGGTGACCGGATGAACGATTCCCGCCGGGATGCGATCATGTCCGGTGTGAGCCCAGTGTTGAACGTGCACGAGTTCGGCCCCGCGGACGGAGCGCCGGTGCTGATGCTGCACGGCATCACAGGCCACGGTGCCCGGTTCAAACGCCTCGCCGAGGAGCACCTCTACGACTACCACGTGATCGCGCCGGATCTGCGTGGCCACGGCATGTCCACGAACCTTCCACCGTGGACACTCGAACAGCACGCCGCGGACCTGTTGACAGTCCTGGACAGTCTGAAGGTCACCGGCCTGCCCGTGGTCGGCCATTGCTTCGGTGGCGCGGCAGCGATCCACCTCGCACGCCTTGCCCCGCAACGGGTGACAAAGCTGATCCTGCTCGACCCGTCCATCGGCCTGGACCCGAAGTTCGCCCTGGAGACCATGGCGCCGTGGCCGCACGTGTTCCCCACCATCGAGAAGGCCGGCGAGTGGCAGCGCAACGAATGGGCCGGCATCAGCCTGCGCGACGTCGAGGAAGAGCTGCACGAGAACTTCATGCAGATCAGCGGCCGCTGGCTGCCCAAGTACAGCCACTCCGCGGTGTGCACTGCGTGGAGCGAAATGTGCCGGGCCGCCCAGCTTCCGCCGCCGGCCACCCGCACTCTGCTTGTCTGCGCGCCGAAAGCCGGCATCGTCCGGCCCGCCTTCGTGCAGGCCTGCCAGGTGACCATGCGAGAGAACCTCGATCTGGCCGAGATGGACTGCGGCCACATGATGTACCTGGAACGCCCGGCCGAGACAGCCGACCTGATCGCCGGATTCATCGAAGGGTGAACCAGTAAGGTGCAGCTGTGCGCGTAGTGCTCGGCGAGGATCTCGTCCTGTTGCGAGACGGTCTCATCAGGTTGCTGTCGGCGCACGGCTTCGAAGTGGTCGAAGCGGTCGACAACGGCCCAGCACTGCTGGAGGCCCTGCTGAAGCACCAGCCGGATGTGGCGGTCGTGGACGTCCGGATGCCGCCGACCTTCACCGATGAGGGCCTCAGGGCAGCGATCGCGGCCCGTGCGGAGGTGCCTGGACTGCCAGTACTGGTGTTGTCACAGTACGTGGAGCAGCTTTACGCGCGGGAACTGCTGTCCGATCGGCGGGGCGGCGTGGGATACCTGCTCAAGGACCGGGTCTCCGAGGTCGGCCAGTTCGTGGACGCGGTGAAACGGGTCGCGGCCGGTGGCACGGCGATGGACCCGGACGTCATCTCGCAACTGCTGGCCCGGCGGGAACGCGATGAGCCGATCGGATCCCTGACGCCCCGCGAGCGTGAAGTGCTGGGACTCATGGCCGAGGGCCGGTCCAACGCGGCGATCGCGGCCAGGATGTTCGTCACCGAGAAGGCTGTGAGCAAGCACACCAACAACATCTTCAGCAAACTGACGCTGCCGCCGTCGGAGGACGACAACCGGCGTGTGCTGGCAGTGCTGGCATATCTGAACGACACGAACGGCTGAGCCATGGACGAGCAGTTGCACGAGAAGGTGCGCGAAGTCATCAAGATGATCCCCGCGGGAAATGTCGCGAGCTACGGCGACATCGCCGAGCTTGCCCACGCTCCGTCGCCGCGTCTGGTGGGCCGGATCCTGGCCGAGGACGGCCACGACCTGCCGTGGCACCGGGTTCTGCGGTCCGACGGCACGCCGGCACCGCATCTGCAGGACGAACAGCTGGAGTTGTTGCGCGCCGAAGGCGTCCTGGCAGACGGCAACCGTGTCAACATGCGGACGTACCGTTGGGGTGAAACCAAAGCCGATGACGGTCCTGCGTCATTGTTCGATCTGTAGGCCCGGCGCCGATTGAACGATTTGATGACACCTGCAGTTTGTATTTGAGGCGTATAGGCATTTCGGTCATCATGCTCAAGTGACCCAGCCACCGCCGATGATGCCGCCTCCGCCGGAGGGGCCATACGGCCAACGACCGCAGGATCCGCCACCGCCAGGCCCATATGGCGCACCACCGCCACCACCACAGGACCCGTACGGTGCCCCGCCACCGGTGGCGAATCTGCCATCCAGCCCGTATGGTGCGCCGCCGCAGGGCCAGTTCAGCGGCCAGTACATGTCACCACCGCCGCCGAACCTGCCGCCGCCCGTCCCGCCGAAGCCGCAGCGGACCAAGACCATCGTGACGATCGCGGTCATCGTGGCGCTCCTCGCTGTCGCCGGGGTCGTCGCCTATGTCTTCAGCAACACGGCCAAGCGCGACGAGGCCACGGGCCAGGTCACCAAAGAGGGCGCGCTGACTGTGTTCGACCTCAAGGAAGGCGACTGTTTCGACAACGCGCCTGCCGATGACAAAGAGGTCGAGACCGTGAAAGCCGTGCCGTGCGGCCAGCCGCACGACGCCGAGGTGCTCGCCTTGATCACGATGACCACGACCAGTGCCACCTACCCGGGCACCGACAAGGTCGCGGCCGAGGTCGAGCAGTTGTGCGTCGACAAGGTGGGTGACCGGCTGGATCGCAGCAAGATCACCGACCGGCTGGACATGTTGTACTTCTACCCGACCGCGGAGTCCTGGAAGCAGAAGGACCGGGGCGGAACCTGCGTGGCCGCCGCCAACGACAACGGAAAGCTCACCGAGCCAGTGGGCAAGTGAGCGTTGAGATAGCGGCGGACGACGAGCTCGACGGCGTTCCGGTGGGCGCCGATGGGCTCGGCCACAACTTTGGCCCCGGCATCGCGGACAACGCGATGGAACAACCCCGGAGCCAGCAGCCATGACGCGACGGCAAGTCCGCGGGCCACATCTGTGACTCGCGGGCTTGCCGTTGTCACGTAAGCAACCTGTACATCTACCGAAGTCAGGCTCGCCAGCAGACGAGCCGCACGGTGAACGTCGGCCAATGCCCGTTCGTCCGAAGACCCCGCCGCTGCCAGGACGATCGGCTCGTCCACCCAACCGGCCTGGATCAGCCGCTCATGTGCTGCGGCGACAAGGGTGCGCGCGGGTCCAAAAGGGTCGGTCAAGGCGACTTCGGAATGGCCGGATTCCGCTATCTGCTTGGGAATATCGACTCGCACGTGATATCCGGCTGCCAGGAAGGCGGGTACCACGACGGCCTGGCCTTGGATCTCCCGCAGGACTTCGGTCACGCTGGGCGCGCATACATCGGCGAACGCGACCCGAACGTCCACATCGGGCAGACGGAGCCGCACCTGAGCCGCCAGGTCCTCGATGACGCGGCTGCCCAACGGATCACGAGTGCCATGAGCCACAAGCACAAGAGTCATATGGTTGTCGCCAATCGGTAGCCGCGTTTGACCACAGTCTGTACAAGCGAGGAATCACCCAGAGCGGAGCGCAATCGCGCGATCGCGGTCTCCACCGCGTGCGCGTCGACATCGTCCTCACGGCCGGAATGCCGCCGCAACACGCCGATCAGAGCAGGCCGGGAGAACACATGCCCTGGGCGTAGGGCCAAAGCACGCAGCACGGCCATCGGTGCGGGCGGCACACCGCGGAGTTCCTCGTTGACCACCACGGCCTGGCCACGCAGTTCCAGCCGGCATTCACCGACCTGCAACCGCGTCGCCCGAGCCGGCAACTCGACCGCGACCGTCCGGGCCAACGCCCCGATTCTGGGCCGGTCCGGCTGCACCACCGGGACCTGCGCCTCGACAAGCGGACCCGCGGTCACCGAACCGACACACACAGCCAACACGGGCCCGCGCAACGCTTTCAGCAAGTCCGCACTACGTCCCTGCCGTTCTGCCAACGCCAGCACGCTCGCCGCGGCGGGTGCACTGGTGAACGTGAGCGCATCGACACCGCCGGCCAGGACCGCGTCCAGCAGTCTTTCCAACGGAGTCACATCGGCGGGCAAAGTCCACCGATACACGGGAATCTCGACGACCTCAGCGCCCGCATCACGCAAGGAGTCCACGAAGTGCGGCAGCGGTTCGCCGTGCAACTGGATAGCGATCCGATGACCGTCCACTCCGGACTCCAACAGATGTGCCAGCACCTCGGAGTTGCTCTCCGAAACCGGCGACCAGCTCTCCACCAACCCGGCGGCGCGGACCGCGCCCTTGGCCTTGGGACCGCGGGCGAGCACGCTCGCGTTGCCCATGACCCGCAACAGATCGGGGCCCAGGCCCCAGCCCTCAGCCGCCTCCACCCAGCCACGGAACCCGATGGCCGTCGTCACCACCACGGTGTCGACCGGGTTCTTGATCATGTTCTCGGTCGCCGCCTGCAGCTCCGCGTCGTCCGGCAGCGGAACGATCCGGATCGCCGGTCCGTGCAGGACGTTCGCGCCCCGCCGGTCCAGCAGCGCCGCGAGTTCGTCAGCACGGCGTGCGGCCGTGACGCCGACCGTGAAACCAGCCAGTGGTGGGACTTCGACCGTCACCGTCACGGAACTCCAACCATGACCATGCCCTCGGTGACTCGCACCGGGTACACCTCGACCGACACGTCCGGATCCTCCACGCAAACGCCTGTACGCAGGTCAAAGGCATTCTTGTACACCGGTGACACGGCAACCGGAACGCCCGCCCGATCACCGACGATACCCCTCGACAGCACGGCTGCCCGGGAGAACGGGTCTATGTTGGACAGTGCGAACACCTGGTCGTCGTTGGTGCGGAACACCGCGACCTGCACGTCACCAGGCAGCAGTGCGGCCACTCCGCGATTGGGCATCAGCCTCGCCAGCGGGAACACGACAGTCATCGGGACGCCACCTCCGGAATGCCCAGCTGCACCGGGACCCGCTGGCCGCGTTCCTCCCGGAAGGAGATCGTCGGGTCAGGCGCCCCGGGCGCGTTGATGAACGAGGTGAACCGGGCGAGCTTCTCCGGGTCGTCCAGCACACCTTTCCACTCGTCGGCGTACGAGCCGACATGCCGTTGCATCGCGGCCTCGAGATCCGCGCAGATGCCCAGGCTGTCGTCCACGATCACCTCCCGCAAGTGGTCGAGCCCGCCGTCCATCGCCTCGATCCAGGCCGCTGTGCGCTGCAGACGGTCAGCGGTCCGGATGTAGAACATCAGGAACCGGTCGATCAGCTTGATCAGCGTCTCGGTATCCACATCGGACACAAGCAGATCCGCGTGCCGTGGTTTGAAGCCACCGTTGCCGGCGACGTAGAGGTTCCAGCCGTGTTCGGTGGCGATCACGCCGAAGTCCTTGCTGCGGGCCTCAGCGCATTCGCGGGCGCACCCGGAGACGGCCGACTTGAGCTTGTGCGGCGAACGCAGACCCCGGTACCGAAGCTCCAGCTGGATCGCCAGCCCCACGGAATCCTGCACACCGTAACGGCACCAGGTCGTACCGACACAGGATTTGACTGTGCGAAGAGACTTTCCGTACGCGTGCCCGGACTCCATGCCCGCGTCGACAAGCCGCCGCCAGATGTGCGGGAGCTGGTCGACTGTGGCGCCGAACAGGTCGATCCGCTGACCACCGGTGATCTTGGTGTACAGGCCGAAGTCGCGCGCCACCTCGGCGATCACCATCAGCTTGTCCGGGGTGATCTCGCCACCCGGGATCCGCGGGACGACCGAATACGTGCCGTTGCGCTGCAGGTTGGCCAAGAAGTGGTCGTTGGTGTCCTGCAAGGAGGCCTGTTCGCCGTCCAGCACGTGCCCGTTGCCCAGTGAGGCGAGCACGGACGCGACGGCAGGCTTGCAGATGTCGCATCCGCTTCCCTTGCCGTACCTGACAATCAGCTCACTGAACGTACGAATCCCAGTGCCGCGCACGACCTCGAACAGCTCAGCCCGGCTGTGCTCGAAGTGCTCGCACAACGCCTTCGACTGCTCGACACCGGCTTCGGCAAGCAACTGCTTGAGCATCGGCACGCACGAGCCACAACCTGTTCCGGCCTTCGTGCACGACTTCAGCGCGGGAACATCCGCGCAGCCCTCGGCGATCGCACCGTTGACAGCAGCCTTGGTCACCGCGTGACAGGAGCAAACCTGCGCGTCGTCAGGCAGTGCGCCCATCGCGACCGCAGCGCCGGCGGGAGCGATCAACGATGCCGGGTCGCCCGGCAATGTCCGGCCGACCAAGGGCCGCAGCATCGTGTACGCGCTGGCGTCGCCGACCAGCACGCCGCCGAGCAGAGTCTTGGCGTCGTCGGAGACGACCACCTTGGCGTACGTCCCGGCCACGGCGTCGTTGAAGACAACCTCAAGCGCGCCTTCCGTGGCGGCGTGCGCGTCGCCGAAGCTGGCCACATCCACGCCGAGCAGCTTCAGTTTGGTCGACGTGTCCGCGCCCGGGAACGTTGCGGTGCCGCCGAGCAGCCGGTCCGCGACGACCTCGGCCATCGCGTAGCCAGGCGCGACAAGACCGTAAACCATTCCGTCGATGCACGCGCATTCGCCGATGGCGTAGATGTTCTCGTCGTCTGTGCGGCAACCTTCGTCCACCACAATGCCGCCGCGCGCACCGACCGTGAGGCCCATCTGCCGGGCCAGGTCGTCACGCGGCCGGATGCCCGCGGAGAACACCACGACATCGACATCGAGCTCGACGCCGTTGGTCAGCTTGACCAGCATCCGGTCGCCGTCGCGCTCGATCACCTCGGCGGATGTTCCAGTGTGGACGGTCAGATCCAGTTTCTGGACCAGGTTCTTGAGCAGGCCCGCGCCGCCCTCGTCGACCTGGATCGGCATCAGCCGCGGCGCCAGCTCGACCACGTGCGGGGAAAGACCCATACCGCGCAGGGCATTGGCTGCTTCCAGACCGAGCAAACCACCGCCCAGCACCATTCCTGCTCGCCTACCGGTACGACCGGCGGCCTCGATAGCCGCCCGTATCGCGTCGAGGTCGTCGATCGTCCGGTAGACGAAGCATCCCGGCAGCTCCCGACCGGGAACGGGTGGAACGAACGGGGTGGAGCCGGTGGCCAGCACCAGCGCCTCGTAGTTGATGCGCTCACCCTTGGTCGTGATGACCACACGGGCGTCACGGTCGATCTCGACCGCGGTTTCGCCCAGCCTGACCTCGACGCCGTCGAGAGGCGACAGCGTGAGGTCGTCCGCGTCCCACGTGTCCACATAGGAGGACAGAGCGACGCGGTCGTAGGCAGGCCGCGGTTCCTCGGACAGCACCACGATCCGCCAGGTGCCCTCCGGGTCGCGGTCACGCACCGCCTGAACCAGGCGGTGGCCGACCATGCCGTGGCCGACAACCACGAGTGTGCGCGTCATCCGGTTCCCTCCTCGTTTTCCATGCTGGGTGGCGGGCGTGTCAGGCCGGGTTCCGCGATGTTTCCGGCGCGTTAAAGCAACCTCCCCGCGCAGGTCACACCCTGGCCAGAGCGGGCTCCGTAGCCTGCACAGAGGACGGTTTGCGCAGGTAGACGGCCCAGGTGACGACGAAACAGACGCCGTAGAACACCAGGAACGCCACGAACGCCGGCACCCCGCTCTTGGCTGTGAGGAAGGCCTCACGGAAGGCCAGGTTGATGAACAGCCCGCCCAGTGCACCGATCGCACCGGCCAGTCCGATCAGCGCACCCGACAGCCGCCGGGCCCGCAGCAGTGCCGCCTTCTCCTCGGCCCCGGCCTCGATCGCCGACTGGGCCTTGGCCCGGAAGATCGCCGGGATCATCTTGTACGTCGAGCCGTTGCCCAGGCCGGAGAAGATGAACAGCGAGATGAACCCGGCCACGAACAGCGGCAGCGACTTGAGGTTGGACGCCACGATCGTCACGCCGGTCCCCGCGGCGAGTGCGAGGAAGGTCCACAGGGTGACCTTCGCGCCGCCGATCCGGTCGGACAGCCAGCCGCCGACCGGCCTGATCAGCGAGCCCACCAACGGCCCGAGGAACGTCAGCGACGCCGCCTGCAGGGGCGTGCGGCCGAACTGGTTCTGCAGCACCAGGCCGAAGGCGAAGCTGTAGCCGATGAACGATCCGAACGTGCCGATGTAGAGGAACGACATCACCCAGGACTGCGGGTCCTTGACGACTTCCCGCAGTGCCTTGGTGTCGCCGCTCATCGAGGCCAGGTTGTCCATGAACAGCAACGCCCCGATGGCCGCGAGAATCAGCAGCGGCATGTAGACGAACAACACGATCCTCGGCGCGCTCGGGCCCGCGGTGCTGATCACGAGCAGACCGATCAGCTGGATCGCCGCCACACCAAGGTTTCCGCCACCCGCGTTGAGGCCGAGCGCCCAGCCTTTGCTGCGCTCGGGGAAGAACGCGTTGATGTTGGCCATGGAGGAGGCGAAGTTCCCGCCACCGACGCCGCCGAGCGCGGCCACCAGCATGAACGTGCCCAATGACGTGCCCGGGTGCATCACGACCGCGGCCAGGATGGTCGGGATCAGCAACAGGCCCGCGGAGAAGATCGTCCAGTTGCGGCCGCCGAACTTCGCCGGGGCGAAGGTGTACGGGATCCGGATCAGCGCGCCGACCACGGTCGGCGTGGAGACCAACAGGAACTTGTCAGCCGCCGAGAGGCCGTACTGCGGGCCCATGAACAGGACCATCACCGACCACAGTGTCCAGATCGAGAATCCCAGGTGCTCGGCGAAAATCGAGAACCACAGGTTGCGTGAGGCGATCTTGCGGCCGCCGTTGTCCCAGAACTGCTGGTCCTCTGGCTCCCACTGGTCGATCCACCGTCCACCAAAACGCTTCATGTACGTCCCTTACTACGTCGTGGTCGAGAGCCATTCCGCAATGCCGCACACAACTTCGCGGCAACTGCCACACCCGGTCGTCGCCCTCGTCGCCGACGCCAGCTCGGTCACGCCGGTGGCGCCCGAGCGCCACGCCGTGACCAATTGCGATTTCGTGACCGAGTTGCAGCGGCACACCATGGCGGCGCCCGGCAACTCGGCTGGGCTGCTCGCCACCGTTGCCTCCGAAGGCAAGGCGCGGCCCAGCAGCACCGCCAGCCGGTCGGACGGCACCGGCATGCGGCCGTCGTACAGCTGGGTGATTGTGGCGGCGGCATCCGGCGCGCCGATGAGGATCGCGCCTGCCACCCGGTCCTGCCTGATCACCAGCTTGGCGTAGCGGCCACGGCTGGGATCGTTGAGGCACAACACTTCTGCCTCGTCCGTGCCGACATCCACGTGCACGTCACCGAGCGCCGCGAGGTCCACGTCCCGGGCTTTGAGCCTGGTGACCACGGGCGTCCCGCGGTATCGCGCGGCAACGTTGGTGCCGGTCAACAGATCGGCCAGAACTTCGGCCTGTTCCCAGGCCGATTGCACCAGGCCGGCCGCGGCACCTGAGTGCTGAGCGCAGTCTCCGATCGCGTACACGCGGGGATCGTTGGTACGCAGGCAATCGTCGATGACGATCCCCCGGTCCACCTCGATACCAGCGGCACTGGCTACCGAGGTCTCCGGCTTCACGCCGGCCGTCACGACGACGATGTCGGCAGGAACCAGGCCGTCGTCCAGTTTCAGCCCATCGCCTGGCACGTAACCGTTCACGCGGGCGTCCAGGCGGAATTCGACGCCCAGAGCGGAGAGCCGGCGAGCCAGCACAGCTCCCGCGCCCGCGTCGAGCTGGCGTTCCATCAGGTGCCCGACCGGATGCACGACCGTCACCTGGCAGCCGCGGCCCACCAGGCCTCGCGCCGCCTCGATGCCCAGCAGCCCACCGCCGAGCACGGCCACCGGCGCACCCGGACGAGCCGCGGCGAGAATCTGCTCGCAGTCGTCCAGTGTCCGGAAGGTGTACACGCCAGGGGCGTCCGGGGTCAGCCCTTCCACCGGCGGTAGCCAGGCCCGGCTTCCGGTCGCCAGAACCAAAGCGTCGTAGGAGATCGCCTCGCCATCCGATAGCACTACCTTGCGGGTGGCGCGATCGATGGAGGCGACGCTCACGCCGAGCCGCACACGTGAGCGCCATTCCCCGCCGTGCAGCGTGACGTGTTCGGCCTTCATCGACCCGCCCACGACCCCGGACAACAGCACACGGTTGTAGGCAAGGTGTTTCTCCTCGCCGAGAATGGTCAGGGCGACGTGCTCGCCGTCCGGATCACGGCGCAGGATCTCCTCGGCGAACCGGGCCCCGGCCATGCCGTATCCCGCGACAACGACAGAACGTGGACTCATGTTGTCCCCTCAAGTCGGACCGCGCAGACTTTGAACTCGGGCATCCGGCTGGACGGATCGAGCGCTGGGTTGGTCAGCCGGTTCGCGTTGTTGTCACCGGGGAAGTGGAACGGCAGGAACACCACGTCCGGCCGCATCGACGCGACGATCCGGACCCGCGCCTGGACTTCGCCCCGCCGTGAGGTGACCTTGGCGAGGTCACCGTGCTCCAGGCCCGACCGGGCCGCGGTGTCCGGATGTACCTCCACATAGGACTCCGGAACGGCGTCGGTGAGCTCCTTGATCAGCCGCGTCTGAGCGCCTGACTGGTAGTGCGCCAGGACCCGGCCGGTGGTGGCACGCAACGGGAAATCCGCGTCCACATCTTCCGCTGGGCCCTTGTGGTCGACCGGGATGAATCGAGCTTTGCCGTCGGGATGCCCGAACGAGTCCAGGAACAGCCTTGGCGTGCCGGCATGATCAGCCGACGGGACCGGCCAATGCAGTGCTTCGCCTGCGCGTAGCCGGTCGTAGGTGATGCCCGAGTAGTCGGCGACCCCGCCTTTCGAGGCGCGTCCGAGCTCGGCGAAGACCGTCTCCGCGTCGGTCGGGAACCGTTCGGCGGGCTGGCCGAGGCGGATCGCAAGCTCCTGCAGGACTTCCAGGTCCGTGCGGACGCCGTCCGGCGGGCGCAGCGCTGGGCGCCGGTGCAGGATTCGGCCTTCCAGGTTGGTGAGCGTGCCTTCCTCTTCGGCCCACTGGGTCACCGGTAGTACGACGTCGGCGAGGGCCGTCGTCTCGTTCGGCACGAAGTCCGCGACCACCAGCAAGTCCAGGTCCGCCAACCGTTCGGCTACGTGCGCCGAGCGGGGCGCCGAGACAACCGGGTTGCTGCCGAACACAAGCAGGCCTTGCGGCCCATGCGGGCGGCCCAGCGCGTCGAGCAGTTCATATGCCGACCGGCCGGGCCCAGGTAAAGAATCCGGGGACACGCCCCAGACCCCGGCGACGTACTCGCGCGCTGCCGGATCGTCGATTTTGCGGTAGCCCGGCAACTGGTCGGTTTTCTGGCCGTGCTCACGGCCGCCTTGCCCGTTGCCTTGCCCGGTCAGACAGCCGTATCCGCTGCCTCGCTTGCCCGGCAGGCCAAGCGACAGTGCGAGGTTGATCCACGCGTTCACAGTGTCCGTGCCCGTGGCGTGCTGTTCCGTGCCGCGGGCCGTCAGGATGTACGCGTTGCGTGCGTTTGCCAGCAGTCGCGCGACCGTGCGCTGGTCTGTGGCTGAGACGCCGGTGACTCGCTCCACGCGCTCCGGCCACCACGCTGCCGCGATACGCCAGGCTTCGTCGAACCCTGTGGTGCGGTCGTTCATGTACTGCTTGTCCGCGTGCCCATCCACGAACACTGAATGCAGAATTCCGAGTGCAAGCGCCAGATCAGTGCCAGGGCTGGGCTTGAGGTGCAGCATGGCGCGTTCCGCGGTCGCCGTCCGGCGCGGATCCACCACGATCAGCCCGGCTTTGAGATGCTGCATGAACGGCGGCATGGTCTCGGCAGGATTCGCGCCGATGAGAAGCACGACGTCGGCATCGTCCAGGTCCGTGACGGGAAACGGCATTCCGCGGTCCACACCGAACGCCCGGTTGCCCGCCGCGGCCGCCGACGACATGCAGAACCGCCCGTTGTAGTCGATCTGGGAGGTCCGCAGGGCCACACGGGCGAACTTGCCCAGCGCGTACGACTTCTCGTTGGTGAGGCCGCCGCCACCTAAGATGGCCATACCGTCACGGCCGTGTTGCCGTTGGATTCGTTCAATCCGTTCGGCGACAAAGTCAAGCGCCGTGTCCCACGTCACAGGTTTGCCGTGCAACAACGGCGTTGTCAGCCGCGCCGGGGAGGAGAGCAGCGCCCCGGACGTCCATCCTTTTTGGCACAACCCGCCACGGTTGGTAGGGAACTCCCGCGGCTTGACCTCAGCCCCGGCGAGCGTCATCCCGCACTGCAGTGCGCAGTATGGGCAATGCGTCTCGACCGTCACGGCGATGACGCTAAGCAGCGGTTGTTACCTAGCTATGTGCAAGTGTTTCGGCCGTGCGACATTGCCTGCTCCGACCCCTGAAATTCGCGGTGAGGGTGCTATAGGAGCTGGTCGACGGACTGCGCCACACGCGCGAGCCCCGACAGTGACTCCGCAGTGGACTTCGGGTGCAAGGCATGCACAGCCAGCCTGAACAGCAGCGCCTGCAGCATCGTCTGCGGCCATTCAGCCAGGTGCGACCACCGGCCGATGATGCCGTCGTCCGCACCGCCCCACGCCAGCGAGTCCACCACGACCACAGCAGCAGCCCACTCCGGCGGCCGCCAATAAGGGGTGAAGTCGATCAGCCCAGGGTCCGAATCCCCGTCGAACAGCACGTTGCCGAACAGGTCCCCGTGCACGACCTGCCGCGTCAGCTTGGTGGGCTTACGCTTGGCGACCAGCTCTTCGAAGATCAGGCCGCCACGATCAGGCTTCAGCGGCATCTCCAGATCACCGCCGGCCACCCGGTCGGCCACCGCGAACACATCCTGGCGCGCATCGATGAACCGCGGCCTCGGCAGCCCCTTCAACGCCTCATGCAGCGTCAAGGAGACGGACACAACCTCGTCGTGCCTCGGCTCGGCATGCCCCTCGATGAACCGGTAGGCCGCCCACCCACCAACCACCCAGCGCCCGTCAGTCGACCGCAACGGCCGCCCGATCCTGAGCCCAGGCACGTGCAACTCACCCAACGCCTTCGCCACCCAGGCGGCCTCGGCTGGGCTACTCGCCGGCTTGAACGCGCCGTCACCACAACGCCAGAGCGGACCGGCGTCGATCAGCTCAGGCTCCGCGTCACGCTGTCCAAAAGCGGACCGGACGTGTGGTGGGGGCGGTTGCAGGGTTCCCATCGCCAGGCACGCTACCGCGTCGGTCACCCAATCCGGTGCCCGCCACGCCTTGAATCCGTCGCAGCCGTCCCGATCCGCCACCACTCAGCCGCCCTGACACCCGCGAGCCTGGCAAAATGAGGATCGACATCATCCTTGGCAGACGCCACATCAGCCCACTTGGCCGCCCGCGCCACCGCGATCCGCCGCAACCCGACGAGCCCAACCGCGGCGAGTATTTCCGCCGCCCGCGCCCGAACCTCCCACGGCTCAGGCAGATACGCCATCGCCGGACCGCCAAACACAGGATTCACAATGAAAATGTAAAACCCGGCTGTGCGAAGCAGCGAGTTTCAGTCGAGCTCCCGCATAAACTCATCGACAATAGAGCGGAGAAGAGCGGCAGCATCATCACCAGTAAGAGCATGCCGCCAGAAGTACTCGAACAGGTTGAGGTGATAGTCGATGCACATCGATCACCGACGGCAGTACCTTCCCCTGCTCTATCCGACTGATCTTCGACTGGGACATGGCACAACGGGCGGCCAGCCTCTCTCCCGAAAGGCCAGCGGCCTTACGCAAGGCCCTCAGCGTGTCGGCAAGATCTCTTCGTTCTTGCTGCTGCCGATCAGGGTCGAGCATCCCACTCGCCGAATGGCACAGAGTTCTTCAAAGCGATCGCCTGCCAGCCGTGATACTTATCCATGTCCGGCTCGTCGATCAGCTCCGCGTTGATCACCGTTCCGTCCGGGTTGAAGTTCAAGTGAACCACTATCGAGTCATCAAAGATCCAGAAATCCTGATCCGGGAGGCCGAAACTCTCGTCAGTGATATCCAAAACTCGAACATCTTCACCTGCAGCTATATTGGTTGGCACACCCCAGGAGAAGATGTATCGCTGGTAGTCACTGAGCGGGAATCTAACCAGTCGCACTCTGCTGACAGATTTTCCTTCGGCAGCCCATGTGCGGATATTGTTCTGCCAACGCTCGTTGAATCCTGGCGGCTTCGGCTCTCCGGCTAGAAATCTGGCCAACTGCTCACCAGGGATGGTGTAGGTCTGCTGGACCTCCAGCCTCCAGGCCGACCGCTTGAAGCCATCCCAGAAGCGCTCCCATTCCTCCCGGCCGCACTGTCATAGCTTCCCCTCCACCTGCAGAGCACGCAGCGCATCCTTGAGCACATCCAGGGGAAGTTCTACAGCTACTTCACCAGGACCCAGAGCCAGGCCTTCAGCTTCGACCACCGGCGCGCCTTGTGCTACGCCAGTACCTCTGTCACTGACATAGACCGTTGGACAGAACCCATCCTCGCAGCCGGACACCTTGCGTAGTTTCATGAGCACTTTGGTAGCACAGCGTGATGCACGATTTCGATTCTTAGTCGAGCTTTCGCATAAAGAGTCATTGCTTCTGGGCCATCAGCACGACCCCGGGGCGTTTGGGGCCGATGATGGTCATGGTCGCGGTTACTGCGAATCCGGACTGGGTGAGATGGGCTTCGACGTCTTTCGGCTGGCGCATGTAGGCGTCGAACGTCACGTCGTGGCCGTATGCGCTCTCTGGGCGCAGGATTTCGTCTCCCACGGCGAATCCCACGACGAGTAGGCCGTCTGGGGCGAGTACGCGACGGAACTCGGCGAATGCCACGGGTACTACGTCGGGCGGCAAGTGGAGGAGCGACCACCACGACACGAGGCCACCCAGCGTTCCGTCCGCCAGGTCGAGCGCGGTCATCGACGCTACGGAGAACTGCAGGTCTGGATACGTCCGGCGGGCGACTTCGATCATTCGCGGCGAAAGATCTGTGCCTGACACGGACAGGCCCAGCGAAGCGAGATGGGCGGTTACGTGGCCTGGGCCGCAGCCGACCTCCATGACCGGGCCGGTGACCTGGGCGGCGAACGCGGAGAGCATCGACCGGAGGACGGGGTCCTTGGCGAAGCGGGCAGGGACCTCTGAGGCGTATGTTTCGGCGAAGGTGTCGTACGCGTCGCGGGTCATGGTCAGGTAGTCGGTCACCTGGGCGACCCTAATGGAAAAGGGGCACCCGGCCGGGTGCCCCTTTCTCGGAAAAAACTCAGTATGTCGGCAGGCTTGTGTCGACGTCGCGGGCCCAGCCGAGGACTCCGCCGCCTACGTGCACCGCGTCGGAGAAGCCAGCCTTGTGCAGTGCGGCAAGGGCTTCCGCGGAACGGGCACCGGACTTGCAGTGCAGGACAATGGGTTTGTCCTGCGGCAACTCCGCCAGGGCTTCGCCGGAGAGGATCCGGTCCTTGGGGATCAGGACCGCGCCGGGAATCTTGACGATCTCGTACTCGTGCGGCTCGCGGACGTCGATCAGCGCGAAGGTGTCGCCCCGGTCGAACTTCTCCTTCAGCTCGCGCGGGGTGATCGTGCTGCCCGCCGCGGCTTTCTGGGCGTCATCGGAGACCACGCCGCAGAAGGCGTCGTAGTCGATCAGCTCGGTGATCTTGGGCGACTCGGGGTCCTTGCGGATCTTGATCGTCCGGTAGCTCATCTCGAGTGCGTCGTAGACCATCAGACGTCCCAGCAGCGGCTCACCGATGCCGGTCAGCAGCTTGATCGCCTCGGTCACCATGATCGAGCCGATGGACGCGCACAGCACGCCCAGCACGCCGCCCTCGGCGCACGACGGAACCATGCCGGGAGGCGGCGGCTCCGGGTAGAGGTCCCGGTAGTTCAGGCCCTGGCCGTTGGGCGCGTCCTCCCAGAAGACGCTGACCTGGCCCTCGAACCGGAAGATCGAGCCCCACACATAGGGCTTGCCCAGCAGCACCGCGGCGTCGTTGACCAGATACCGGGTGGCGAAGTTGTCCGTCCCGTCCAGGATCAGGTCGTAGTCCCGGAAGATGTCCAGCGCGTTCTCGGAGTTGAGGTGCTCCTGGTGCAGGTTCACCCGCACGAGCGGGTTGATCTCGGCGATCGACTCCTGCGCGGACACGGCCTTCGGCTTGCCCACGTCGGACTGGCCGTGGATGACCTGGCGCTGCAGGTTCGACTCGTCGACCACGTCGAAGTCGACGATCCCGAGCGTGCCCACCCCGGCCGCGGCCAGATACAGCAGCGCCGGACTGCCCAGGCCGCCCGCGCCGACCACGAGCACCTTGGCGTTCTTGAGCCGCTTCTGACCGTCCACGCCGACATCCGGGATGATCAGGTGGCGGCTGTAGCGCGCGACCTCGTCCTTGGTCAGCTCCGCGGCTGGCTCCACCAGCGGCGGCAGCGAACTTCCTGGCATCGACTCCTCCTAGTGGTCCCGCGTACATAGAACACCGGACGAGCCAGGAGTCTTCCCCGTGCCCACATTCCGGGATCCGTGGGACCGGACAAAACGCAGTCAGCTACCGGGTGCCTTGCCCTGCGGGTTCGGGTACGGGTTGAAGCGGCAGACCTTGCCGTCCTTCTTGACCGGGTCCGGGTTGCCGGGGACCGCGTCGTTGAGCTGCGCGACGTAGTCGTTGGCGACACCGAAGCTCTGCTGCATCATCACCGGCGCGAGGCCGCCGTTCTCCTGGCAGCCCTCGTGGCCGCGGCCGAACGCGTGACCGACTTCATGGTTGATCGCGTACGTGCGGTAATTGCCGATGTCGCCGTTGAACGCCAGTGCGCCGCGCACCCACCGGGACAGGTTGATCACCACTCGGCCGTCCTGCTTCAACCGGCACGACGACTCGTACGGGATCGTCCGGCCGCACAGCTTGTGCGTCGTGTCGGGCGTGGCGAGAGTGATCCGCATCCTGGGCTTGTCGGACACACGCTGCACGGCGATGCGCGGATCGCTTGTCCAGCCACGGG
The DNA here is from genome assembly GCF_017876405.1 of Kibdelosporangium banguiense. GTDB lineage: Bacteria > Actinomycetota > Actinomycetes > Mycobacteriales > Pseudonocardiaceae > Kibdelosporangium > Kibdelosporangium banguiense. The sequence goes on from NZ_JAGINW010000001.1 coordinate 1,138,954, forward strand.
GGTCGGCGAGCGTGCGGTCGATCAGATCGGTGAAGGCGTCGTCGCCGCCGCCGATCTCGGCCGGCTTGATGCCGTTCTCCACCTCGATCGTGTAGGTGAACGTGCTCTGCGTGCCCTGGCCGACCTTCGGGCCCTGGCCGGGAATGATCCGGAACGTGCCGGGCCCAGACGGGGTGAACTCGGCACCGGGCGGCAGCTCGGCCGTCGGGATGTTGGCCTCGATCGGCTTGGCCGGGATCTCCGTGGCGTCCGGCGTGACGTCGGGGTCAGGCAGCTGGCCACCGCCCGCGGCGGCGTTCTGCCGGGCATCCGAGCCGGAACCCTGCGCTTCGACCGGCGGCGTCCTGGACGTGTCCCAGAGCACCAGAGCCGTGATCACCAGCAGGACCGGGACGGCGTACAGGCGCCAGCCGTAGACCGACAAGATGCCACGGCGTCTGACCGCCGGGATACGTCGGTACGACTCCTCAGCGGTCTCACTGTCGGGCTGCCACGCTGCGGCAAGCGGTTCGCCAGGGGCACGGCGTGACCCGCGCTGATAGCGATCTTCACCCTCGCGGCGTCCCTGAGGTCCCTTAGATGCCGCACGTGATGCTCCGGAGCGTGACTTTTTCGGCGGCGAGACGTTTCCTCCCTGGGTCATCCGGCTCACGGGATTAAGGGTGCCACATCACTCTCCGATAACGAATGCGCGACCTGGCCAGTCACCAGATGTCCTCTTTGGCGGCTTCCCAGAGACCCAGTGCGGCCCTGGCCACGGTCTCCGGACGTTCGATTTGTGCCACATGTCCGGTGTTCGGCAGGACAAGCAGGCGACCACGGGGCAAAAGCCGCGCGGTCCGGGGAGCCTTACGCACAGTGACGAGTTTGTCCTGTGTGCCCCACACCACGAGCGTCGGCGCGGTGATTTTCGGCACGATCCGCCAGAGCGACTGCGACGGCGGCACGAGCCAGGCCCGGAACAGCCCCATCGTGGTGGCCATCAGCGACTGCGCGGCCCAGGCGATCTTCGCGCGGTCGGCGAACTCCTGCGCCGTCTCGTCCATCCGGTGCGGCGGCACCATCGACGGGACGGCGAAACACAGGTTGACCAGCTGCTGAGCACGCTGCATCGGGGTCAGCGCGGCGAGCTGGCGGCGGAAGCGGGCGCCGATGAACGGCATCATCGCGAACGGGATCCGCGGGTCCGACATGCGGTTCGGCAACGGCCTCAGGTCAGGCACGGCCGGCGACACGAGCGTGAGCGTGCGGACGAGTTCCGGGTACTTCGCGGCGAGCACCATCGACACGGCGCCGCCCATGGAGTTGCCGAACAGGTGCACCGGGCCGAGCTCCATGCCGCGCATGAATTTCGCGAGCGTGTCCACATGGTCGACAAGGTCGAACTTGTAGCCGCCGGGTGGTTCGGATCTGCCGGCACCCGGCAGGTCCACGGCTATTCCCTGGGCGTGCCCGGAGAGCTGCGCCGACAGGTCTGTCCAGTTGAGCGACGACCCGCCGAGGCCGTGCACATAGACAGCTGTCTCATCCGTTGGACCAGGTGTACGGCGGATGTGCAGACGGACTCCGCCTGCTTCGACGTGCTCGCCAGGCCATGGCGGCAGGGTCAGGTCAAGAGGCGGCCGCGGGGCGTCCGACAAGGGAACACGGGTCAACGGGGCGCGCTCGCGGGTGGTGTCCATCGGTCCAGTGTGCATGGACTGCGAGACAACCATCGGACAGTGAATATCCAGGATTCGGTTCTGGATGCGTACCGGCGAGTAAGATTTGAGCCATGTCGGAGACGATGGCGCAGGGAACCAAGGGCGCGCGGCTGCCCCGGACCGCACGGCGCGCGCAACTGCTCGCCGCCGCGGGTGAAGTGTTCGCCGCCAACGGCTACCACGCCGCCGCGATGGACGAGATCGCCGAGCGCGCCGGTGTCAGCAAGCCGGTGCTCTACCAGCACTTCCCCGGCAAACTCGAGCTCTACCTGGCGTTGCTGCAGACCCACGCGGACGAGCTGATCAACGGCGTGACCGGCGCGCTTGAGTCGACCACCGACAACAAGCTGCGTGTCCAGGCCGCCGTGGGCGCGTACTTCGACTTCGTGGACAGCGAGGGCGAGGCGTTCCGACTGGTGTTCCAATCGGACATTCGCGGCGAACCGGTCGTGCACGAGACGATCGAGCGCGCGACCAAGGCCTGTGTGGACGCCATCACCGCCACGATCACCGCGGACGCGGGCATGGACGTGGAACGAGCGCGCCTGCTGGCCGTGGGCCTCGTCGGTGCCAGCCAGGTCGCCGCCCAGTCATGGCTGGCCAGCGACCGTCCGATCGAGAAGGCCGAAGCCGTGAAGCTGATCTCGACGCTCGCGTGGCGCGGCATCGGCGGCGGCTACCCCCTGCAGCACCCCTAACGCGACCAGGGGTACGTCTTGCCGAGCCGCCGCTGCCGCATGACGGCGGCGGGGACGAACGTGACGACAGCGAACACGAAGGCCCTCGCAGCCGAGTCGTTGTGGGGCGAGAGGGTCGCCAGCCCTGCCAGGAACCCCGCGCCGGCGACGATGAACAGGAAGACCTCGATCGCCCGGTGTATCCCGGTCATGGGCTGCGGCGGCTTGTCCCACCGGATGCCGGTGCGGACCGTCCACAACTTGCGCAGGCCCAGCCGGCGTTGCCGCAGGACAGCGCCCAGGTACAGCATGGCGAACGCGAAGACGAAGCTCATCCCGATGTCGTTGCGCGGGAACCCGGCGACCGCGCTGGCCAGATGCTGGCCGAGCAGCAGCAGGCCACCGCAGATCAGCAGGCCCTCCACGATCGGCGCGGCAGGGGTGCTCACGGGACGGCTCACTTCGGCGGCCGGTGCCTGCGAGACAGCCTTGGTCTGTTTCGGCTTCGGGTCCGGTTGCGGCTTCGCCGGTGCCGGGTCGCCCGTCGTGGCTGCCGGGCGGCCGGAGTCGGCGTCGGCCAGCGGGTCGCGGAACGGGCGCGTCGGGTCCATCAAGGCCTCGGGCCGGACGGGCGTCCTGCCTACCAGCAGGATGAGCCGGTCGTAGACCTCTCGTGCGTGCGCCGGCCTGTGAGCCGGTTGTTTGGCCAGCATCCGGTCCACCAGAGCCGTCAGTTCGACGGGCAGGTCCGGGCGGATGTCCCGCAGCGGCACGGGCCGCTCGGCGTAATGGCGCTGCATCAACGCCAACGGCGTCGGCGCGTCGAAAACACGCCGGCCGGCCGCCAATTCGTAGAGCACGCAGCCCAGCGAGTACAGGTCGCTGCTCGGGCTTGTCTGTCCCATCGCCTGCTCAGGCGACATGTAGGCCGGGGTGCCCAACGCCTCGGACGTCAGGGTCAGCCGGGGCACGCCGGGATCGCGCAGGACCGCGATGCCGAAGTCCAGGACCTTGACCTCACCGGCCGGTGTGATCATCACGTTGCCCGGTTTGAGGTCCCGGTGGACGAGCTGAGCCGTGTGCGCGGCACTGAGCACGGCGGCGATCTGCGCGCCGATGGCCGCGATCCACTCGCCCGGCATCGGCCGGTTCGCAGCCTGGAACTCCGCGAGATCCATGCCTTCGACGAGTTCCATCACCAGGTACATGTCGTTCTGGTCGGCTCCGGTGTCGTGCACGACCGGCACGCCACGATGGTTCAGGCGCGCGGTCATCCGGGCCTCACGCTCGAACCGGACCGCCAGCGCGTTCGCGTCGCCGCCGGGAACGAATGCCGCCGGACGCAACAGCTTGACCGCGACGCGGCGGTCCAGCCGGACATCCCAGGCTTCCCAGACGTCGCCCATGCCGCCACCGCCGAGCGGCCTGCTTAACCGGTAACGGTCGCCGATCACTCGTCCCGTGCTCATTGGTCTCCACTGCCGTGGGTGATTCCCTTCCCACGCCAGTTTGCCCGCTTTCGCCGCCCGACCGGAAAACTTTCCTTGTTTCCGCTGGTCAGAGCAGGTGGGACCGGCGCCACCAGTGCATACCGGGGGCCGCGACGAGGCCGGCCTCGGTCAGGAACTTCATGATCCGCTCCCCCGACCAGCGCAGCGTTTCCTGGTGGTGCGGGTTCTCCAGAGCGACCGCGTGCGCCTGCTTCGGATCGAGACCGACGGCCGCGTAGACGCGCGGGTTGATCAAGCTGCGGGTGATCGAGAACGCCACCGTCGCGATCAGCAGCCGCTGGTACGGCAGCTCCCATTTGCGTAGCTCGGACATGCCGCGCACGACTTCCTGCCGGGCGAACGTCACGTGCCGGGCCTCTTCCAGGACGTGAATCCGGTTGACCATGCGCACAAGCGGCTGGACGTTCTCGTCGGCCATGCTCTCACGCTGGATCCGGTCGAGGATCTCCTCGGCGATCAGGATCGAGCCGTACAGCGCGGGGCCGTAGCCGACAACAGGAAGCAGCTTGCCGAGCTGACGCAGGATCGGCGGCGGGCCGTACGCGGGAGCACCGACCTTCTCGATGGCGCGGGCGAACATCGTCGAGTGACGGCATTCGTCGGCGATCTCGGTCAGCGCGTACTGGGCGTGTCTGCTCGTCGGATCGATCCGGTAGACCTCCTTGAGCAGCATCTGCATCAGCAGCACCTCGAACCAGATGCCGTTGCTGGCAATGCTGGCGACCTCGTGCTTGCCCAGTTCGACGCGCTGCTCAGGCGTCATGTTGTCCCACAGCTCGGTGCCGTACAGGGAAATCCGGTGGTCGGGCGCGTAGTACTTGCCGTCCTGCAACGGCGCGGCCCAGTCGATGTCCACCTCGGGGTCGTAGAACTTGTCGGCTGACGAGTTCAGCAGCCGCTCAGCGGTCTTCTCACGGTCGGAACCCTGGGCAACTCGCAACGCGCGGCTCATCGGACACCCCTTCTCAGTACGCGTTACCGGAAGTAACAGTTACTTCTGGTAGCATGCTCCGACATGGGCGAAGGTGTCAAGGGACACGGTGACGCACGGCGTGAGCGCTGGCGGGAACACCGCGCGGCCCGCCGGGCCGAGTTCGTCGAAGCGGCGCTGCGGGCACTCGACGAGCACGGCCCCGACCTCGGCATGGACCACGTGGCCAGTGCCGCCGGGGTGACAAAACCCGTGCTGTACCGGCATTTCACCGACAAGGCGGACCTGTTCGTGGCGCTCGGCCAGCGCGGCACCGAGATCCTCTTCGAACGGCTGATCCCGGCGATCAACACCGAAGAGGCGCCCGTCCCGCGGATCCGCAAGAGCCTGCACGCGTTCTTCAGCGTGATCGAGGACTACCCGAACCTCTACCGGCTGCTCGCCCGCCGCTCCTTCGGCGACCGGCCGCTGGAGTCCGACCCGGTGCGCGAGGACAAGGAGATGATCGCCGCGGCGATCACCAGCCTGCTCGGCGACTACATGCGCGCGCTCAACCTCGACTCCGGCGCCGCCGAACCATGGGCGTACTCGATCGTCGGCATGGTGCAGACCACCGGCGAATGGTGGCTGGAGCGCCGGTCGATGACCCGCGACGCCGTCGTGGAGTACCTGACCACCATCATCTGGGCCGCCATCGACGGCTACCTGCGCCAGCACAACATGCAGCTCGCCCCGGACAAACCGTTCGAAGTCAACAAGGTCGTGCAGTTGAGGAGGGTGCAGTGACAGAGGAACACGACGAAGAGGGCTACACCGGGCCCGCGACCCTGCTGGTGCACGACACCTCGCTGGCGGTCGAAGTGGAGCTACGCGGCTACTTCCAGCCGATCGACGGCTACTACCGCTGGTACGGACGCGTGAAGGCAAACCCAGAGCTGAGCACTCTGCTGGGCGGCAAGAAAACCCCGGCGCAGCTCACAACCCCGCAGGGCGAAGCAGGCGGCGAACTGTCCGATCCAGACCCATGGGACCGCTACCGGATCATGGGCACCAGCCGCCCGCCATTCACCACCGACCTGACAACGCTATAGCTGGTCAAACCGGTCCAAAGGCGAGCCCCGGCAGCCTCCGGCCCCCGGAATCCAGACCAGGCAGGAAGACCGACGGTTCCGGATGGTGGCGGGCTTCCGATGTGGATGGGCGCGCACTGTGGACAGTTCGCAGTAGTGGATCTTGAGTCCACCGAAACTGTCGGTCCCCACCGGTAAGCTGGATTCCGGGGGGCCGAGGGCCGCCCCAAGACTCAGCATCAGCAGGTCAAAGGCATGGTCGTGGCAAGGCTAGCGGGCGACCTTCTCCGAGTTTGCCTCCAGGTCGGGTTGCCCGAAGGCTGGTGCCGAACCGGCGATGGAGCCGAATGCGATGAGCGTGGCAATGGCTACCGTCAGGATTCTCTTCATCGGCTCAGCATGGCGGAGGCCATTGCAGTCGCCGGAAACGCAGCAGCCCGGTCTGGCCCTCGCGGGCCGGACCGGGCTGTAGCCGGCCTGCTTCAGGCCTTGACCGTGAAGCCGACCTTGCGGGTGTCCGCGGTGCCGATCTCCACGTATGCCACGCGGGCCGCAGGGATGATGTAGCGGCGGCCCTTCTCGTCCACGAGGGTCAGTTGCCCCGCGGGGTTCTTCAGCGCGTCGGCCACCAGCGCCTCAACCTCGTCCGGCGTCAGGTTACTGACGAGGAGCAGCTCCCTGGGGCTGTCCACCACGCCGATCTTGACCTCCACGCTGACCTCCAGCTAGTACCGTTCAACCCCGGCAAGATTAGCCGAGTCCGAGGGCGGTCATCCGCTTGCCGTGGGCCTGCTGCAGCCGCCGGAACAGCGCCGCGATCCCGGCGAGGTCCCCGGACCCGGTGACGATCAGCTCGGTCAGCCCGTCGCGTTCCGCCACGATGTACTGGGCCTGCGTCAGGCCTTCGCCAAGCAGGCGACGCCCCCACAGTGTCAGCCTGTCACGCAGAGCCCGGTCCGCCTCGCACGCCGCCCGGACTTCGCGCTCAGCGAACGCGGAATGCCCTGTGTCGGCGAGCACATCCAGCACCAGCTCCTTGGTCGACTCGTCCAGCCAGTGCGCCAGCTGGCTGTAGAGGTCCGCCGCCAGGCCGTCGAACACGTACGCCTTCACCAGCGACTCGTGCCAGCTGCGCGGCGGGGTGGACGCGTGGAACGCCTCGAAGTGCTGGATGAACGGCTGCATCGCGTCGGCGGGCTGCACCCCGTGCCCGGTCAGGTACGACTCGATCTTGCTGTAGTGCCCGATCTCGGCCGCCGCCATCACCGCCAGCGCCGCCCGGCCCTCGATGCTCGGCGCGCTGCGGGCGTCCTCCGCCAGCCGGTCGAACGCCGAGAGCTCGCCGTACGCCAGCACGCCCAGTAGATCAACTACACCGTCCCGCAGCCGGGAGGATTGCACGACCGAATCAGCCTCGCTCATGTCGGTGAGCGTAACGAAGCGACAGCCCAGGTAGACTCGGTGTGACGCCCGGCGTACCGAAGTACGGAAAACGCCGTGTGGCGACGTTTTGCAGACCGTGACGGCACGGCTCGTCACGTGGAGGGTGTGTGCACGCCACGCTGGCCCTCCCGCGCCGACGCACCCCAGCGTCCGGCAGCGGTCGAGCGGCCCGACCAGGGCAGTGCGCACTGGTAAAGAGAGGCGATCACCCTGAGTTCGACCCGGAACGACACAACAGAACTAGATCCGGTGGCACTGGAGCACAGCGAGGCGGGAGTCCCGGACACGGACACCTCCCACCCGCTGACCGCCGGTGCCCCGGTCCGATCCGACTCCCCGACGTTCGCCGAGTTCGGCGTCCGCGAGGAGATCGTCAAAGCGCTCGTCGCCGCCGGCATCGAGCGTACGTTCGCCATCCAGGAGCTGACGCTGCCGCTGGCGATGGCCGGTGAGGACATCATCGGCCAGGCCCGGACCGGCACGGGCAAGACCCTGGGCTTCGGCGTACCGCTGCTGCACCGCGTGCAGACGCCCGGCGACGGCACCCCGCAGGTGCTCGTCGTGGTCCCGACCCGCGAGCTGTGCCTGCAGGTCGCGCACGACCTGACCGACGCGGGCAAACACCTGGGCATCCGCCTGCTGGCCATCTACGGCGGCCGCCCCTACGAGCAGCAGATCTCCGCGCTGCGCAAGGGCGTCGACGTGGTCGTCGGCACCCCGGGCCGCCTGCTTGACCTGGCCGAACAGCGCCACCTGGTGCTCGGTAAGGTCCGCGGCCTGGTGCTCGACGAGGCCGACGAGATGCTCGACCTGGGCTTCCTGCCCGACATCGAGCGCATCCTCGGCATGGTGCCCGACCAGCGGCAGACCATGCTGTTCTCGGCCACGATGCCCGGCCCGATCATCACGCTGGCCCGCACGTTCCTGCGTCAGCCGACCCACATCCGGGCCGAGGAGAACGACCAGGGCGCCGTCCACGAGCGCACCAGGCAGTTCGTCTACCGCGCGCACTCGCTGGACAAAGAGGAGATCATCGCCCGCGCCCTGCAGGCGGAGGACCGCGGTCTCACGATGATCTTCGCGCGGACCAAGCGCACTGCCCAGAAGGTCGCCGACGAGATGACCGAACGCGGGTTCGCCGCGGCGGCCGTGCACGGTGACCTGGGCCAAGGCGCGCGTGAGCAGGCGCTGCGGGCATTCCGGTCCGGCAAGGTGGACGTGCTGGTGGCCACCGATGTGGCCGCCCGCGGGATCGACATCGACGACGTCACCCACGTGATCAACTTCCAGTGCCCGGAGGACGAGAAGACCTACGTGCACCGGATCGGCCGCACCGGCAGGGCCGGGCGCGAGGGCGTGGCCATCACGCTGGTCGACTGGGACGAGGAATACCGCTGGAAGACCATCAACGACGCGCTCAAACTGGGCAAGCCGGAGCCGGTGGAGACGTACTCCACCTCCGAGCACCTGTTCGCCGACCTGGGCATCCCCGAAGGCTCCACCGGTCGGCTGCCGCTGGGCATGCGCACCCGCGCGGGCCTGGAGGCCGAGCCGGAAGAGGACCTCTCGGGCGGCAAGAAGCGCCGCAGCAGGCGGGCCGGATCGCGGACACGTTCCCGCAGCAGCAGCGCCACCGAGGCCCCAGCGACCACGACCGAGGGCGAGGAGCGCCCGCCGCGGCAGCGTCAGCGCAGGCGTCGTCGTGCCGGTGCGGAGGTCACCACGACCAGCTCCAGTGAAGAGGTTCCTGCCACGCAGGAGCCGAGCACGAAGAGCGAAGACGCGCCTCGCCGCCGTCGTCGCCGTCGCGCGGGCGTTGAGGTATCGCCTGACGCGGGCGAGTCCTCGTGAGTACCTTGATATAGGACTTACGAGCTTTCGAGGAGGACGACGTGCCGGACCCAACCGAGCACGATGGGCACGGCACGCCTTCCGAAGACGTCCTTGACGGACCGGTCCACGAACCGCCGCCGAGACAGCCCCGAACGTCGTTCCACCGGCGCGGGGACTTCGTCGCGGTCGTGGTGATCATGGTCGCGGTGGTGGTCGCGGCAGTGCTGCTCGGCACGTCGAGCGACATCGAGGCGACCACGTCGCAAACCGGCCCGCAGCAGATCGAGACGCCGGAAGCGCCCAGCACACTGCCGCCTTCGTTCGGCGAGGTGTGGCGGGCGCCCAGCGGCGCCACCCAGGCTCCTGTCGTGGCCGGCCCGACTGTGGTGACCGGCGACGGCAACGAAGTCCTCGGCCGTGATCCGTTGACCGGCAAGACACGCTGGCGGTACGCCCGCGACATTCCACTGTGCACAGTCGGATCCGCATGGGGCGACGCGATCGCCGTGTACCGCAGGACTTCCACGGCACTGCCGGAAGGCGAGACCTACCACGAGGGCAACTGCAGCGAGGTGACCACGCTCAAAGGCGCCGGCGGTGAGCGGGACCGGCAGCGCAACGGCGACGCCGAACTGGACACCCGGCTGCTGTCCGACGGCGTGCACGTCACCGCCACCGGCAAGAAGCTGATCAACACATGGCGCAGCGACATGGTCCTGACCATGCAGTACGGCACGGTCCCAGACCTGGTGAACCCGGACAAGCAGCCGCGCGTCGGCTGCACGTACGGCTCGATCGCCGTGACGCAGGGCCGGATCGCCGTGATCGAGCGCTGCCAGTCGAAGACCGATCCCACCGCGACAGAGGACGACCGCCTGTCGGTCTACAAGCCGACAGCCAAGGACAGCGACAACCCTTCGGTCGACTTCAGCAACACGATCGGCGTCAAAGGCGCGCGGGTGGTCGCGATGAACGAGACGTACATCGCCGTCGCCATGCCCAACCCGGCCAGGCTCGTCGTGTTCGACGGCACCGGCAACGAGATCGCCTCGTACCCGTTGACGATCCCCGCGTCCGACCTGGCCGGCGACCCGCCACGCGAGGTCGTGCCGACCGCCAAGGGCAACGGCGCGGTGTTCTGGTTCACCGGTTCGAAGACCATCGCACTGTCCACAACAGACTTGCGTCCACTATGGACCATCGATGGCACGCTGGGAGCCGGCACGACGTACGCGGGCTACCTGTTGCTGCCGGTCAAAGATGGGCTCGCGGTGATCGACCAGGAGACCGGCGCCCGCATGGCAACGACGCAGGTCAACCGGGACAGCTACAACGGACCGGTGGAGATGGCCACACTCGGGCCGGTGGTGCTCGAACAGCGCGGACCGACTTTGGTGGCATTGCGATGATCAGACGTGGCTCACAGGTCGGCCCCACCCGGGCCACCCGGATCGACCTGCCCGGGCGCTACGGCACCCTCGCCGCGATCCGGTGCCGGGTTTCCGGCCAGGCACCGATCGCGCTGCTCGTCCCCGGCTACACCGGGTCCAAAGAGGACTTCACGCCGCTGGTCGACCCGATCGCCGACGCCGGTATCGAACCGATCGCGATCGACCTGCCCGGCCAGTACGAGTCCCCAGGCCCGCACGAGCTTGAGGCGTACCTACCGGCCTCCCTGGGCACCCTGGTGGCCGAACTGGTCGGAAAACTCGCTGCCGACGGCCGTCAGGTGCTGCTCGTCGGCCATTCGTACGGTGGCTTGGTCGCCCGCGGCGCCGTGCTCGCAGGCGCACCGATCCGTGGTCTCACCCTGCTGAGCAGCGGGCCCGGCGAACTCCCGCCCGGACCGCGGCGGCAGATGCTCGACCTGGCCGAACCCGTACTGCGTGATCAGGGCGTCGGCACGTTGGTGAAATTCCGTGAGGCCCTCAACCAGAACGACCCACTCTGGCAGGCCCAGCCGGATGAGCTGAAGGACTTCCTGCGCGAACGATTCCGCCTGACCAGTGCGGAATCACTGCTGGGCATGGCCGCGGGCCTGCGCACCGAACCCGACCTGGTCGACATCCTCGCGCGGCAACTGGAAACCACAAGCGCTTCCTGCCTCGTGGCCTGCGGAGCCGACGACGACGCCTGGCCTGTCGCCGCCCAACGCGACATGGCCGAACGTCTCGACGCCGACTTCGCCGTGATTCCTGGGGCCCGCCACTCCCCCGCGATGGAGAATCCCGAGGCCCTACTGGGAATTCTGCTGGCCACCTGGCGGATGTGGCTCGCCGGCTAGATCCACCAGAACAGCACCAGGATCGCGACCACAGTCACACCAAGGCCAAGCCCCGCAAGCAAAGCAGGCCTGCCGCCACGCCGGTCGACGATCCGCTGAGCGGCAACAGCCAGCGCGGCCCCACCCAGATGCCCAAGCAGCACAACAATCCCCAAGCCCGGCATCCCGTTGACCCACGCAACCACCTGCAGCACAAGAACAGCTGTCGCAAGCAGCACAGTCCCCACCGCAAGGGCGCCAGCCACCTCACGCCAGAACCGCCCTCGCTTCCGCGGCGCCGAACTGCCCTGAGCAACCTGCTGCACCATCTCAGGCCGATGCCGCCTTGCCTGCTGCTGACCGGCTTGTTGCTGTGCAGGCAACTCAGCTGTCGGCCCATCATCCGGCCGAGGCTGCTCAGCGGCCCCGCCAAGACCTTCACCAGTCAGCTTGACAGTCCGCCGCTCCGGCACAGCCCCACTGTCCCCGCCACCCGACGACTTCGCCGAGTCAGCAGCAGTGCTGGAGGGCTTGGCTGGTAGTTCGGTGGTTTCGGCGCTGTCGGGCAGTTCTACCGTTTTGCCGATGATGGGCAGTTCGTCCGTGGTGGGTTCGTGCCTCATGGGGGCAACATTCCCCACGGTGTGGTCGGTGGGCCCGCGGCCTGGCCTTCGGGGCAGTGGCGGCGGAAGTCGCACCAGGAGCACTGGCGGCCTACCTGGGGCGGGAACAGAACGTCCTGGTCGCCACCTGCCTGGAGGGTGTCGGTGGCGAGTTGGAGCTCGTCGGCGGCCTCCTCGGCGCGGGTCTGGTGGCGGGCAAGGGATTCGTCGGTGTGCTCCCAGACGGCGACTGAGCCGCTGGGCAGGTGGTGCAGTTCGACCTTGCGGCACTTGCGGCGCAGGGTCCTGGTTGTGGCGATGCAGTACAGCGCGAGGGCTTGGGAGCCGCGGGCATCGTCGGTGGTCAGCGCCTGGCGCCCGGTTTTGTAGTCGACGATCACGAGTTCGCCCGCGCGGTCGTCGATGCGGTCGACTCGACCCTCGGCCACGATCGTGCCGGCCGGTGCGGACACCCAGCGCTCGAGACCGACCGGGTCGATGGACACGTCGGCCTGGCTGAGGTAGTCCGCGACCCAGCCCTGGGCACGGTCGCGGTAGGTCGCGGCTTGCGCCGAGTCGGCGAAACCGTCGTCCTTCCAATGGGTTGTCACCAGCGCGGCACCGGTTTCGGGCGTGCGCTTCTCCAACGGTAAGTCGAAGAATGCGCGCAATGCGTTGTGCACCACGGCACCCAGGGTGCTGTGCGCATACGCACCGCCGCGCTGCGGCGTCGGGCGGTCCACGTACGTCATCCGATAGCGGCGTGGGCAGTCCGCCCACGTCGCCAGCTTCGACGGCGTCACCCGTACGAGCTTCTTCGGCATGCTGTCGAATCCGAGCTGCCCTTGCACAACCCCCAAGTTACCCGGACCCACTGACAAAACCGCGCACGGCGTCGGCAAGCAGTTGCACCGCGATCGCTGCCAGCAACAATCCGGCGATCTTGGCAAGCAGCACGATCCCGCTCTCCTTGATCAACCGGATCACCAGGCCGGAGAACCGCAGGCAGATCCACAGCAGGAAGTGCACCGCGAGAATCGCCAATGCCAGCGCTACATACGACCCGGTCTTTCCGTCGGCCTGACGCACGAACACGATCGTCGCCGCGATCGCGCCTGGTCCGGCCAGCAATGGCGTGCCCAGCGGCACGAGGGCGACGTTGACGTCCTCGACCTCCTGCGGCTCCGCGGTGCCGCGACCGGTCAGCAGATCGAGCGCGATCAGTAACAACAGCAGGCCGCCGGCGCCCTGCAACGCGGGAATCCCGATGTGCAGGTACGCCAGGATCGCCTGGCCGCCGACGGCGAACAGCGTGATCACCGCCAGCGAGACCAGCACCGCCTGGCGCGCCGCACGTGCCCTGGCCAGCCGCGACTTGCGGCCGACCAGGCTGAGGAACACCGGGATGGTGCCCGGCGGGTCCATGATGACGACCAGGGTGATGGTCGTCGCGGTGAACAACCGCGCATCGAAGTAGTCGGTCAGCGCCACCGGCCCATCCAAACAGGACCGAACCGAAACCGCTGGTAGCGGCCCCCTACCCGGGCAGGACCGGAACGCCCGATGTCCGGGTGATCAGGGCGTCGAGGGCCTCCGGCGAGGTCGACTCCTGGCCGATGCGGATCGTCTTGTTGGTTCCGTGGTAGTCGCTCGACCCGGTCTGCACCAGGCTCAGGTCTTCGGCGAGTGCGCGCAGTTCGGCGCGGGTGGCGGGGTCGTGGTCCGGGTGGTCGACCTCCAGCCCGGTCAGGCCGGCCGCGGCGAGCTCCTTGATCACTTCGGCGGTCACAGTGGGGCCGCGGTGACGTGCGAACGCGTGCGCCAACACGGTCACGCCGCCCGCGTCGGCGATCATCTGGATCGCGGTGTGCACAGGCGTGTCCCGGCGCTTCACGTGATAACGCCCACGTGTGTTGAGGAACTTGGCGAACGCCTCGTCGACCGACGCCACCAGACCGGCGGCGACCATGGCCATGGCCAAGTGCGGACGGCCGGCGGGCGAGTCCGCGGGCAGCCCGGCCATCAGGGCGGCCGGGTCGATCGGGTACCCGTCCTCGGCCATCAGTTCCGCCATGCGCTCGAGGCGGACCCGGCGCTCGGCCCGCAGTCGCGACTGCTCAGCCACGATTGTGGGCGCGGACGGATCGAACAGGTATGCCAGCAGGTGCACGGTGACCGTTCCACCGCGCCCGTTGGGCGAGGCGCACGACAACTCGGCGCCTCGGATCAGCGACAACCCAGGCGGAAGCGCCGCCGCGGCTTCGTCCCAGCCGGCTGTCGTGTCGTGGTCGGTCAGCGCGACCACGGACAGGCCTGCTGCGGCCGCGGTGGTGATCAGTTCCGTAGGGGTGTCCGTGCCGTCCGAGACGGACGAGTGCGTGTGCAGGTCGATCACCATGCACCCAGTGTGCTGGATGCCTGGTGACGACCGGTCAGCCGGCGTTCTTCTTGCCCAAGGCCGCCTTCTTGGCCTTGATCATCGAGAACCGTTCGGCCTGTGCCTTCTTGTCGCCGAACACCAGCTCCGAAATGGCGTCGTAGACCTGCTCCGGCTTGGGTAAATAGGCAATCTTGTTCAAGGCCTGGATCTGCCCGGCCGACTCCACGACCATCGTTCCGTAGCCGAAGAGCCTGCCTACCCATGAGCGCTCGTACGTGAGGTCCGTCACCTTGCCGATCGGCATCATCAGGACCTTCGTGGTGAACACGCCAGTGGTCATCATGAACCGCTTGTCGGTCACCACGATCCGCTCCACCCACCAGTCAAGCACCAGGTAGGCGAACCGGAGCAGCACAATGAGCGCCGCGTACCAGAGCACGTTCTGCAGTAACCACATCGACGGCGGCAGGACGTAGGAGATCATCACGGCTACGGCAAGCAGCGCCGCCGCCTCGAAGATGTCCCACGCCAGCGCCGACCAGTGCCGGCGCACCCGGATGACTCTTCGTTCCGAGTCGAGCAGGTACTCGTCTGGGTCCCTGGGCGCGAACATGTGTCCAGTATCTCGCGCCTAGCCCTGGAATACACTACGGACGAAAGTAATCAGCGCCTCCGCCGCATCCTTGAGCGTGTCGATGATGGATGTCACTATGCCCGCAGACTGCGTCGGCTGAGTTACCAGGAAGAACACGAGCAAAGCGACTCCGGTCAACACGAGAATTTTCTTCGTGTTCACGACGACCAACCCCGTCCTTCTCCGCACCCAATGGCGCCTGTTGAAAACCGTTGTACCGCACCAGGTGGGCGGCTGACGAGAGTTGTACAGCACTCGGAGCACACACCTGGACCGGCGGGCGGATATCGCTACGCTGCGTGTTCGTGCAAGGTGGACCGATTCGTAAGATCAGGTGCGTCGGAGGGGTGACCCACGACACATATGGACGCCTTTTGATGGTTCGGCGGGCCAACGACCCCGGTCGCGGACTGTGGTCGATCCCCGGCGGCCGGGTCGAACCCGGTGAGTCCGATGCCCTCGCTGTGGCCCGTGAGCTGCGAGAAGAGACCGGATTGATAGCTGGAGTAGGCCGTTTGGTCGGCACGATCACTCGTCCGGCTGCGAGCGGTTTGTACGAGATCCATGACTACGAATGCCACGTGATCGGTGGCGTTCTGGCCCCCGGTGACGACGCCGCCGAGGCCGCTTGGATCGACCTGGCGACGTTCACCACACTCGAACGGACGAATTTGCTCACCGAGGCGCTCGGTCCCACACTCCGGGACTGGGACATGCTGCCTCGCGCATGATTTTCCCTACAGCCACACCAGGCTTTGGCCGTGCGCGCTGGTGCGTCCCAGCACTCGGGCATCCGGTTTCCCGGACTTCCAGTGCACGAGCCCGAGCACGCCCCACATCTCGTTGTGCCGGCCCTCCAGATCGCTCCGGCCGGGCAGGAAGTACGTCATCGCGGCCAGGTAGTGCTCCTGGCTGACCCACCAGACCGGCCTGGAGGCCCCCAGCGCCGCCACAGCGGCCACGAACGCCTTGCGCCGGTCATCCGGCAGGTACGGCAGCACGTGGCTCGTGAGCACGACGAGAGGCAGCTCAGCGGGGATTTCCGCGGCGGCCTTGGCGAGGTCGTCGATGGCGTCCCCGGTGACGAGCGTGGGCGGGTCCTTGACCTGCATCTCGGCCGCCACGCGCAGCCGCCGGGAGCGCTCGGGCTGATCGGCCCAGACGCACGCCTCCAGCCACGCGAGCTCCTCCTCGTCGCTCAGGTCGATCGGCCGGCGGTCCAGCCCGACCTTCGCGGCGACGTTGAGCTTCTTCGGCAGCCTCGGCAACGGCCTGCCGGACACCGAACAGGTCAGCACCAGCGGCGTCTTGGCCGGACCGGCGTTGACCTGTTCGCCCGACTCGTTCTGGTACCGGAAGCCGTAACGGTCCACGCCCAGCAGCAGGCCGCCGCTCGTGCCGACCTCCAGCAGCCCGATCGGTCCCTTGGCCTCCTTGGCGGCCTGCGCGATGGCGGGAAAGACCGTCGCGGTCCGGCGCACCTCGTTGGTCTGCGTGGTCCGGGTCGCGATCAGCTCGCGCATCTTGTCGGCCCGAGCCAGCACGAACTCCCGGAACAGCGGCCAGACCTGGTCGTCGGGGCCGTAGCCGCCACCCATGGTCAGGTAGTAGTTCGCCAGCGGGATCCACGGTTCGGCCTGCACCAGCCGCTGGGCGGCGGCGAAGAACAGCGTGCCGTGCGCGAAGTCGTCCGGCGCCGCGGTCAGCAGCCCGGCGACCTCGTCGTCGTCCTTGGCCGCGTGGCCAAGCAGCTCGTAGAGCGGCGAGATCCCGGCCGCCTCGCTGACGGCGAAAGTGGCCAGCCGCTGCTTGGCCCGCTCGAGGGATGTCATCAGACCACGGGCTCCGGGCGACCTGGCTGCTCACCGCCGCGCGCGTCGCCGTACGAGCGCTTGGGCACCATCACCTTGCGACGAAAGACACACACGACGGTTCCGTCCTGTTTGTACCCACGAGTCTCCACGTAGACCACCCCACGGTCGTCCTTGGACTTCGACGGAGTCTTGTCCAGCACTTCGGTCTCGCCGTAGATGGTGTCACCGTGGAACGTCGGCTTGACGTGTTTGAGCGATTCCACTTCGAGGTTAGCGATCGCCTTGCCCGACACGTCCGGCACCGACATGCCCAGCAGCAGCGAGTAGATCAGGTTGCCGACCACCACGTTTTTGCCGAACTCGGTTGTTTCGGACGCGAAGTGCGCGTCCATGTGCAACGGATGGTGGTTCATGGTGATCAGGCAGAACAGGTGATCGTCGTACTCGGTGACCGTTTTACCAGGCCAGTGCTTGTACACAGCGCCGATCTCGAACTCTTCGTAGTAGCGGCCGAACTGCACTTGGCGTACCTCCGTGTAACGCTGGCGATGGGCGAGGACGACAGTCTGGTTGCACAGGGAGTATTCTGTGCAACTGGTGTGTGAGCGACTCCACCGCTCGCACCACCCGACCCAAGGAGGTGAGGACGCTCGTGAGTGGCACAGATAGCGCGCCGAGTACCAACAGCGTCTCCTCCGGGCGGGTCAAGTAGGCCCAGCGGTACCGGCCGGGACGCTCCGAGGCCGGGGAGGACTGAAGGTCCCCTCGGCGTGATGCACGCCCGTAGCACGACACCCTGGAGGCCCCACATGGCTTCGATTCGCCCGCTGGGCAATCTGCGCGGAAAGCCGGACCGGCGCGTCACGCCGCCGCTGCCGGTGCCGTTGTCGGCGTACGTCGTGAACTGCGGGATCTACCGGGACGGCAAGCGTGTGCCGGGCCGGTGGACGCACGCGGAGGCCATCGCCGAGGTGCGCAAGCACGACGAGGGATTCGTCTGGATCGGCCTGCACGAGCCCGACGGCGAGCAGATCAAGGGCATCGCCGACACGTTCGGCCTGCACGAACTCGCGGTCGAGGACGCGGTGCAGGCGCACCAGCGCCCGAAGCTGGAGCGCTACGACGAGACGTTGTTCATGGTGCTCAAGACAGTTCGCTTCGTCGAGCACGACACCCCGGACACCACCAACGAGATCGTCGAGACCGGCGAGCTGATGGCGTTCCTGGGCAAGGACTTCATCGTCACGGTCCGGCACGGCAACCACTCCGGCCTCGCGTCGCTGCGCGCGGAACTGGACAAGTCTCCCGACCGCCTGAAGGTCGGCCCGGCAGCGGTGCTGCACGCCATCGCGGACCGCGTGGTGGACAGCTATCTCGATGTGTCCGAGGCATTCGAGGACGACATCGAGGAGATGGAAGCCGCGATCTTCGCGCCGCGCTCCCGGGTCAGTGCCGAGCAGATCTACCTGATGAAGCGTGAGGTTCTCGAGCTGCGCCGCGCGGTCACGCCGTTGGCCAACCCGTTGCGCCGGCTGGCCGAGGGCTACACACCGCTTGTCCCCGAGCAGGTGCGGTCGTACTTCCGTGACGTCGACGACCACCTGACCACAGTGTCCGAGCGCGTCATGGCGTTCGACGAGTTGCTCAACACACTGGTCGACGCGACCCTGGCGAAGATCACGCTGCAGCAGAACACCGACATGCGCAAGATCACCGCGTGGGCGGCGATCATCGCGATCCCGACCATGCTGGTCGGTGTCTACGGGATGAACTTCGACTACATGCCCGAACTGCACTGGAAGTTCGGCTATCCACTGGTGATCCTCGTGATCCTGGTGGTCTGCGGCTATCTCTACCGGGTCTTCCGGAAGAACCGATGGCTCTAGCCGGGCAATGACGCCCGGCTGCTGCACGGTCCCTTCCCCCGTCCACCCCCTGATCCCGCAGGGAGGTCACATCGTGTCCCGGCTTCTGTTCAACCCACTGTTCTGGGCGATCGCCATCATCCTGACCTGGATGGTGTTCGTCACCATGTCGATCGCCAGCAACCCCGAGGGCGCCCGGGCGCAGACCCTGCCCGCCTCCGAGGTCGCCGCCCACTAACCCAGAGGTTCTTGTGCCCCCAATGCCACATTGGGGGCATCCAGCGTCCCCAATGTGGCATTGGGGACACAACGACTAACGCAGTACCGAAGCGAGTTTTCGCAGGGATGAGCGGATCTCGTCGAGGGCGAACGGGTTCACGCTCATCCATTCGCCGTCGCCGGCGAGCTGGTAGCGGCCGTGCTCGGTGTCCAGCCAACGAACCTCGTCACCGACACGGTCCCAGTCGTCGGCGGGCCCGGACCTGCGGGCCACACCGGCCTGGCCATTGCCGAGCACCGGCTGCATGTACTGCACCATCCGGCGTGACACGCGGTCGCCGACTCCGTTGCGGGCAAGGATTTCCTCGACTTGGTGCGGTGCGAGCCGGTTCGGCTTCGTCTCGTCGTCGGCAGGCATGTCCGCGATCATCGCTTCGAACGCGGCCTGCAAAGCCTTGCGCGGCAACGTGAACGGCGTGGTCTGGGCGGCGTCCAGGCGCGGGACGATCCGCACCAGCTCCTCGACCGCCTCGTCGAGCGACACCTGTCGCAGCACGACAGTCCCGAACGGATCGGCGGCGCGCTGCACCACGATCAGCGCGTCGCTCCGGTCCACCAGAACGACCGCACCGACCGTGGTCTTCTCCTGTGCCACAACCAGATCCAGCACGCCGCTGCCGAACCGCAGCAGATGCACGAACTCGTCGGCCAGGCCCAGCGGGCCCTCGTCGTCGGCGAGCCCGCGCTCGGCAAGCTGCTCACGGGCGCCACGGAACATCAACGCCCGTTCGGCATCTGTGCGGCCCGTCTCCGGGATCTCCAGCGGGAACGGCGGTTCGACTTCGGCGAACGTGCAGAGCAGGTCGACTTCGACCGGGTGCAGCGCGACGTCCTCACTCACGGAAGCGGTCACGCCCGGACGCGTCCGACTCCTGGTACTTCGCTGCGGTCCGCTGGGCGCCATCGACGAACTCCTGCAGGTTGGCCAACGCGGTCTCGAGCTGACCGGCCAGGCCGTTGTCCCCGGCGATCCGGTCGGCGAACTTCTCCGAGAGCTCCCTGGCCGGCGGGCTGGTGCCGAGCTTCGGCGCCAGCGCGGGGTCACGGAACTCCTCCACCTCACGGCGGACCTCGTCCAGGTCGGCCCGTACCTGGGCCACGGCCGCGGCGAAGTCACGCACCTGCTCGGGCGAGACCTCCCAGCCGTGGCCCGGGGCGATCGCAGCCGGTGTGCCGGCCGAAGGCTTCGAAGGGTCGTCGTCGTACATGGCGGAAATCCCCTCTACAGCCCGATGACCGGCGGCGCGGCCTTCAGGTCACCGGTGAACAAGTCCTCTTCCATCGGGACCCGGCGCTTGTGCTCCTGGTCCTCGTCCTTGCGTGCGCCGCCGCCGGCGCCCATCCCGCCCGGCCCGTACCCGCCAAGCCCGCCGGCGGCTCCGGCCCTGCCGAACCTGTTCGCACCACGCTCGAGATCCCCGCCGCGTCCGGCACCCGCGCCCGCCATCGGCGGCATCATGCCCGCACCCAGGCCTGCGCCACCAGCGCCACCAGCGAACAGCCGGCTGTTGCGCGCGGCCTCGTCGCCCAGGGAACCGAAGCCGACCCCGGCACCACCACCAGCGCCGAGCGGGCCGACACCGGTCAACGAGCCCCAACGGGAGCTCGGACTGTCCGCAAAGGACGGTACGGTGCCGCCGATACCGGGGTACTGCCAGCCCGGGGTTCCCGGGCCACCGCCCGGATTCGGCGGGAGGCCACCGCCAGGCGGACGTTGACCGGGCGGCAACGTGCCCACGCCGCCGTCACCACCACCAGGCCGGTTCCAGATCGGGTCGATGATCCCGTCCGCGGGCTCGGTGAACTGCGGCGTCGCGCGGTCGATGCCCAGGATCGCGGTCTCGTACCGCGTCATGGTCTGCACGGCCTTGCGCTTCAGCTTCTTCTTGCTGTTGCCGAAGCCGAACGCGCTAGCGATCCCGCCGAGGACCGCACCAGCGGCCGCGCCGAACGGACCGCCGACCGCGAACCCGGCTGCGGCAGCGCCACCGGCAGTGCCCAGCCCGGACCAGAACCCGCCCTTGGGCGCGCCGGGCATCGTGCTCTGCGCGGACCGCAACGCACCGCCTGAGTCGTCGACGGGCTCGGCGATCCGGGTCGCCACGTCACCGATGTTCGAGATCCACTTGGAGTTGCGGGCCACCGTGCTGGCGGCCGCCTCGGCACCCGCACCGGACCAGAACTGCATCAACGTCACCAACGACCGCTGCAGGTTGTCCGAGCTGGCGGTGAGCTTCTGGCCCTGCCTGCGCCAGGTGTCGGCGAGAAACTGCAGCTGCGCCGGGTTGGCGTCGTTGGCCACCATCTTGATCAGCGACTCAAGGCTGTAGCCGCCCCAGTTCGTGCCGCCGGTGACGTAGTGGTCGCCCACACGACGGCTCGCTCTGGCGCCCCGCCCGCCCTGAGTGCCGAGCATCCCCTGCACCTGCTGGAGAAGTCCCTGGTAGAAAGGCCCGAGCCCGCCTAAGACCCCACTCTGATCTGCCTGCACCGGTGTGTCCTCCCTAGGCCACAACAGTCCGTTTCGTCGCTTACCGTAGTGCACCCTCGCGCCCCGGGCGACGGCCTTATTGCCGTCGTACGCTCAAGGCCGTGACCAGGGTACTGACCGTGTCCGACGAAGTGGTCGAATCGCTGTGGACAGACCAGGTCCGCCGCCATTCGGTCGATCTTGTGCTGGCGGCCGGCGACCTGCCCTTCGACTATCTGGAGTACTTGGCCAACGCGCTTGAGCAACCGTGTGTGCTGGTTCCCGGCAACCACGACGCCGACCTTGGTGGGTTCGCCCGCAAACACGGCTTGTGGCTGCGTGACGGCTTTCCCGCTCGCTGGCCGGGACCTCAGGGCTGGCTGGACACCGACGGCCGGATCGTGGACGTGGCCGGGCTGCGGATCGCCGGGCTGGGCGGCTCGATCCGCTACAGCGAAGGTCCGAACCAGTGGACCGAGCGACAACAATCACGGCGGGCGAATCGGCTCGTCAGGGCCGCGCACCGCAGGTACCGTCGAGACGGACGGGGCGTCGACGTGCTCCTGACGCACTCGCCACCGCGTGGTCTGGGGGACCGCGAGGACCCACCACACAGAGGTTTCCGTTGCCTGCACGACGCCGTGCGCAGGATCCGGCCGGCTTTGCTGCTGCACGGGCACATCCACCCACACGGGGAGAACATCCCTGAACTGCGGCTCGACTCGACCAGGGTCGTCAACACGGTCGGCTACCGGATCCTGGACATCCAGCCAGGAGGAGATCATGCCCGCTGACACCGGTTTCCCCAGTGCCGACGCGGAGAACGACTTCCTGCGGGCCCGCCGCGGACAGGTGCTGTCCCGGCTGGCGGCGTGGCTGCGCCGCGAACCCGACGACGTCAACATCATGCTGCCGTTCGACGAAGTGGTCGACGCGCTCGGCCGGTCCGGCGAACGCAGACTCGGCCTGCAGGTGATCCGCCTGGACTCGATCGTCGGCAGCATGGACCGCACCCACGACTTCGACCGCCGTTTCCGCCCGACATCCGGGCGGCTACGCGAACGCTGGCAGCGACTGGCCCTCGCCCAGCGCCGCGGTGAACCGATCCCGCCGATCGAGGTCTACCGGGTCGGTGACATGCATTTCGTGTCCGACGGGCACCACCGGGTCTCAGTGGCACACGCGCTCGGCCAGGACACGATCGAGGCGTATGTCACGCAGGTGCAGACGAAGATCTCCGCGAACGGCATCCGCTTCCGGGGTGACCTGATCGTGAAGAACGACCGGCGCCTGTTCCTGGAACGCGTCCCGCTGTCCGGGCCCGCCCGCGCGGCCATGGTCCTCAGCGACCCGTGGGCGTACACGATCCTGAGCGAAACCGTTGAGGCCTGGGGATTCCGGCTGATGCAGGACGAGTGCAGGTTCCTCAACCGCGCCGAGGTCGCCGCCCGCTTCTACACCGAGGAGTTCGAACCCGTGGTCGGCATGCTCCGCCAGGCAGGCCTGGTCGGCAACCGGACCGAGGCAGAGGCCTACCTCGCGGTGAGCGAACAACGCTACCGGCTGATGCGCACGCACCGCTGGGACGACGAGGTGATCGAAACCTTGCGGACACGGTGAACTAGCGCTTCGGGCCGGCGACTCTCTCGGGTAATGGCCGTACTTCGTCCATGAGCCGGTCTGCGTAGTTGTCCAGCAGTCTCGTGCCAACCTGTTGCGCGTAACCGAAAAGCACTGCCCAGAGCAACAACGCGGCCTGCGATCCGACATAGACGATCCCGCTGACCAGGCCCGCTCCCAACGCGAGCAGACCGACGGCCGAAAGCGCGGCGCCGAGCAGGATCTTCACCAACGCCTGGTAGCCGACCAGGACGTACGGCGAAAGATCCGGCCGGCGCCGGATGAGTAAGAGCACCACCGAGATCGTCGCGCCCAGCGCACCGAACAGCTGGACCATCCACACATCCCAGCCACTCGGCGTGGCGCTTCCCGTGGGGCACAACGCCTGCTGCAAAGCCAGGTTGGGCGGCATGCACATCGGGACCACGCCGGGCTTGAAGATGCCGATCAGACCGAGCACGGTGTTCAGCACGAACAACGCCAGGCTGATGACAATCAGCTTGTTCCGCAACGCTCTCGCAGCCGCGTGCGAATCGTCCGACGCGTCGAACGCCGCACGCATCGCATCGATCACCATCGCCTTGTCGGGCTCCGGCTGCTCCATCGCCTGTCTGCGCGGGTCTGTCTCGTCGAGGTACATCCGGACCCGGGCCCGCAGCCCGGGAAGCTTCGCCGGAAGGTCAGGATCCGCTGCCGCCAAATAGATCTCGGCCTCATGCAAGGCTCGCCACGCACGCTCGATGTGCCAGCCCGACCACCACGACGCACCCGACCGCCACCACTTGTTGTCCGCACTGCGCAATGCCGCGTCGACAACTTCCAACGACACCTCGGCAGCCTTGCGCGCCACCTCCGTGGCCTCCGCGGCCGGCAACGCCGCCAGATCGGCCCGCACGCGCCGCGCCCGCGACTCGACCGTCAGCTGCCAGTCGGTGACATCAGCCCCGACCTGCCAACCGACCGTGACATTTTCCACCATGATCGCTCACCCCTCGTACATGGTGGCACTGCCCTCTGACACTTTCCGGGGCCGATCGAGTGACATTTCCGCAGGTCAGCACGGATCAGCCAGACGGCCTAGTCCGGGATCAGGGCGAATCCCTCGGCCGCGGCGGCTTCACGCAGCCGCTTGTCCCATGCGGCGAATTCGGTGATCTCCGGTGCGGTCTCGGCCGCGAGGATGGCCGAGGCGAGTTGGATCGAGTCAAAACCCCGCAACCTGTGCTTGCGAGCCAGCCGTGCTCCCGCTTCGAGCACTACGGGAGTCACGCGCACCGGGCTGAACACACGTGGACCGTCATCCAGGTGGTGGTACTCGCGCTCGAACAAGGACTCCAGCACCGCGGCTTCCCGATGACTGATCTCCCCCATTCGCTCCTTGCCCCACAATGCGGCAGAAACTTCCACCCGGGCGAGTTGTGAGACGACGAGGATCGGGATCTGGCGAATCAAGTCCTGTCCCGGTTCCTTGGCGTAGCGCTTGACCACGGCCGAGGTGTCAGCGAATACAGTCACCCGCCACGCCCCTCGCTGACGATGTCGGACAGGCTCGTGCCCCGACCCGCGGCTGCCATGGCCTGCTGAATCTCCTCTTCGGAGGCATGAACCTGGTGCTGCTGGAGTTCGGCCCGCATCCTGACATCCAGCTCAGGCACGACCAGATCGACCCTGGCCAACTTCTCCCTGATCCGGGTGTACTCGTCGTGAGCCAGGTCGGGATTGGTCGCCGCCTCCAGCACCATGGTGATGTAGTCGTTCATGCTGCGCCGATGGTCTGCGGCCGCCTTGCGGACACGCTCCACTAACGCTTCCTCTGCCCGCCAGCTCACCTGCGTCATGCTTGCATGCTAGCAGTGTGCTGCCATGACAGCAACCTGCTTGCATGCAAGCATGACGCCTGGATCTCAGCCCGAGTAGGTGAGGTTCTTGCCGCTGGACGGGTCGAAGAGCTGCACCTTGTCCGCGTCGAACCAGATCGGCACCGACGTGCCCTCGGTCGCCTCGGAGGCGGCCGAAAGCCTGGTGACGATCTGGGAACCGCTGGCGGGGACGTCGGCCGAGCCCGAGTCGGCCGCCAGTTCGTCCAGCTCCTTGGAGGTCGCCTGGTCGCCCTCGACGGTGAAGTAGGCGTACTTGTCCGAGCCCATCGACTCGAGCACGTCGACATGGGCGTCGAACGTGCCGCCACCGGCCTTGGCCGAGTCGTCCAGCAGCCGGGCGTCCTCGAAGTGTTCGGGGCGGATGCCCAGGATCACCTCGCGGGGCGCGTCGGCGCTGGAGAGCAGCGACCGGATCCGGTCGGTCAGCGTGAACTCCCCCAGCGGGGAGTTCACGTTGTTGTCGGCCAGGGTCGCGGGCAGGAAGTTCATCGACGGCGAGCCGATGAACCCGGCCACGAACAGGTTCGCCGGCTGCTCGTAGAGGAACTGCGGCGAGCCGATCTGCTGCACGAGACCGCCGCGCAGCACCACGACCCGGTCGCCCAGCGTCATCGCCTCGGTCTGGTCGTGGGTGACGTAGACCGTCGTGGTGCCGAGCTGCTTCTGCAGTTTGGACAAGGATGTCCGCATCTGCACACGCAGTTTGGCGTCCAAGTTGGACAGTGGCTCGTCCATCAGGAACGCCTTGGGGCTACGCACGATCGCCCGGCCCATCGCCACGCGCTGGCGCTGCCCACCGGACAGGTTGCCCGGCTTGCGGTCCAGGTGCTGGGTCAGGTCCAGCGTCCTGGCGGCTTCCTCCACCTTCTGCCGGACGATCTTGTCGTCCACCTTGGCCAGCCGGAGCGGGAAGGCCATGTTCTCCCGCACGCTCATGTGCGGGTAGAGCGCGTAGGACTGGAACACCATGGCGATGTCCCGGTCCTTCGGGGCCTTCTCGTTGACCCGCTGCCCGTCGATGCGCAGCTCGCCCTCGGAGATGTCCTCCAGCCCGGCGATCATGTTCAGGGTCGTGGACTTCCCGCAGCCCGAGGGCCCGACCAGGATGATGAACTCGCCGTCGGCGATCTCGATGTCCACTTCGGACACCGCGAGCGCGCCGTCGGGATACCGCTTGGTCACTTTGTCCAGAATGATCTCAGCCATGATCAGCCCTTCACGGCGCCGGAAGTCAGCCCCGCGACAATGCGGCGCTGGAAGAACAACACGAACAGGATGATCGGGATGGTGATCACGACGGCCGCCGCGGACACCGTTCCGGTCGGGTCCTCGAAGTACGAGGCACCGGTGAAGAACTGCAGTGCCGCCGGCACTGTCCTGGACGCGTTCGTCGACGTCAGCGAGATCGCGAACAGGAAGTCGTTCCAGCAGAAGATGAACACCAGGATGGCCGTGGTGAACACGCCCGGCGCCGCCAGCGGCGCGATCACCTTGCGGAAGGCCTGTGCCGGCGTGGCGCCGTCCATCTTGGCCGCTTTCTCCAGCTCCCAGGGGATCTCGCGGAAGAACGCGGACAAGGTGTAGATCGACAGCGGCAGCGCGAACGTGATGTACGGCAGGATCAGGCCGGGCCACGTGTCGAAGAGCCCCAGCGCACGCTCCATGTCGAACAGCGGCGACACCAGCGACACCTGTGGGAACATCGCGATCAGCAGGGACACACCGACCAGCGCCTGCTTGCCGGGGAAGTCCAGCCGGGCGATGGCGTACGCGGCCATCGTGCCGAGCACCACGGCGATCACGGTGGCGATCACCGCGATGCCGATCGAGTTCACCAGTGCCCGCAGGAAGTCCGTGGTCTGGAAGATGTCGATGTAGTTCTGCAACGTCCACTCGGTCGGGATGAAGCTGCCGTCGGTGAGTGTGGCCGTCGTCTTGAACGACAGCGACAGGATCCACAGCACCGGCACCAGTGCGTAGATCACCACCACGATGTCGATCAGTGTCCAGCGGGTCACCCGGCCCGGTGTCCGGGTCATCATCATGGCCATCAGCGCTTACCTCCCGAATCGGAGCCCGGTGCCGACGTGCCGAACACCTTGATGAAGAGGAACGCGATGATCGCGACGGTGATGAAGATCAGCACCGACATCGTCGAGCCGATGCCCAGGTTCAGGCCGCGGATCAGGTTGTTGTAGTTCTGGATGGACACCGACGACAGGCCCGGCGTGAGCACGAACAGGTTGTCGAAGATGCGGAACGCGTCGAGCGTGCGGAACAGCAGCGCCACCAGGATGGCCGGCTTCATCACCGGCACGATCACCTTGGTGAACCGCTGCCACGGCCCGGCGCCGTCCATCGCCGCGGCTTTGAGCAGGTCGTCCGGCACCAGGGCCAGACCCGCCATCAGCAGCAAAGCCATGAACGGCGTGGTCTTCCAGACCTCGGCGAGCACGACGATGAAGAAGGCGGGCACCTGGTCGGACAACAGGTCCGAACCGGGCGCGACCAACTGGCCGAGATAACCGGTGGTGTCCTGCCAGGCGTACTTCCAGGAGAACGCGGCCACCACGGTCACGATGCCGTACGGGATCAGCGTGACGGTGCGGACCAGGCCACGGCCCACGATGGTCCGGTGCATGATCAGCGCCAGCGTCATGCCGAGCACGAGCTCGATGATCACCGACACGACAGTGATCAGCAAGGTCAGGCCGAAGGCGTCCCACCAGTACCCGTTGCCCAGCACGGTGGCGTAGTTGTCCAGGAACACGAACTCGGTCTGGTTGGGGAACCGCAGGTCGTAGCGCTGCATCGACAGCCAGATCGAATAGATGATCGGCCACGCGGTCACCAGGAGCATCACGATCGCGGCCGGTGCGCACAGCAGCCAGCCGAGCTTGCGTTCAGCGCGCTTGCCCTCGCTGAGGACTTCCTTCTTCTTCGGCGGTTTCCCGGCCGGCGGCGAGGTTTTCTCCGCCGTGGTCTCCGGTGCGGCGTGGCTCACGGCAGAACCCCCTTGGAATTCAAGGCATCCGTCAGCTCACTGCGCAGCCGGTTCGCGGTCGCCTGCGGATCGATGGCCGACGGCGGCGACAGGATGTTGGCGATGACCGTGGAAGCGTTCTGATAAGCCGGGGTCAGCGGCCGTGCCTGGGCGTTCTCCAACGACTCCAGGATCGCGTCCTTCATCGGGTACGCCTGGTCCATCGTCGGGTTGTCCTTGGCGTCGGCCGGTTTGGCCGGGTCGACCGGACTCGGGTCGTCGTAGATCGTGGAGATCGTCGGCGGCAGGCTTTCGGTGATCGCCTGGTACTTCTGGCTGTCGGCGGCACGCAGGCACAACGTCGCCTCGAAGGACTCCTGCGGATGCCGGGAGTACGCGCTGACCGCGAGGTTGAACCCGCCGACCGTGGCTTTGCCCGGCTGGCCCGGGTTCACGCCGGGATACCGGGTCCACTTGAAATGCTTGGCGCGGTCCGGATTGGCCTTCTGGATGGAGCTGTAGGCGTACGGCCAGTTCAGCAGAAACGCCGCCTGGCTGTTGGGCGCCTCGAACCCGTTCTGGACGGTCTGTTCCTTGGAGTTGCCCAGTGCCGGGTTGGTGACGTCCGAGGTGGCGAGTTTCTTGAGAACCTCAAGGCCTTTGACCGCGCCCGCATCCATCACGACGCTCTTGCCGTCGTCGGACAGGATGTGCCCACCAGCCGAGTTCACGATGGTGTTGTACTGCACCACGTATCCCTCGTACTTGGCCGCGGTCATCAGGATCTGGTACGGCTTGTTCTCCCCATGCAGCCGCTGCGCCTGGGAGATCATCTCGTCGAACGTCGTCGGCGGCGTGCTCACCAGCCGGTCGTCGTACCAGAGCAGCTGTACGTTGGTGTTCTTCGTCGCGGAGTAGAGCTTTCCGTTCCATGTCGCGGTCTTCAGCGGGCCGGGAAAGACATCCCGTTCCGCTTCGGCCTTGTTCTGCCCGGTCCATTCGAGAATCCACCCGGCCTCGGCGAACTCCGCTACCCAGACCACGTCGAGTCCGAGAATGTCCATTTCGGAATCGTTGGCGGCCAGTCTGCGGACCATCTGCTCACGCTGACCGTCCGCCTCCCGTGGCAATTTGTTGTAGACGATGGTGTATCTGCCGTTGGCCTTCTCGTTGCACTTCGCGACTACCTTGTCGAAGTTCTGCTCGGGCGAGTAATACACATTGATCGTCGTGCCCGACTCAGAACTGCACGCGGCAAGCAAAGGGGCGGCGAGAACCGCTGCCCCCAGTGCCGCGACAAGGCGCCGCCGCGACGTGCGACTGGCGCTGCGCATGCCCTGCCTCCTCGTCCTGCGAGAAGCCGGGCTTGCCCCTTCACAGCGCCCGGCACCTCGTTGTGCCCCCGGGCGCGACGGGTGTGCCCAACCTCACCTGTAACGCGCTCGGGCTCACTGAACTTAGGCGGGTTGATCACCCCTCGCAAGCCAATCGCACAATACTGCAGACACGATTACGTCAAGGGTTTACGGGGTACCACCCGTTGGGCGCATTGACAACTTGGCAAGCAAGTCGCGGCCCAGTTCGGCATTCCGCGGCTGACAGAGCACGTCATAGCGACCGGCGACCAACTGGCTGGCCGATGCGAAATCGCGGCGGCCACGCGTCGACAGGTAACTGACCGCCGCAAACGTGAGCCCGAACAACACACCTGCCGCCACGCCGACCAACACCGGCACAAGCGACACGGTCTGACTTGAGAACCACGCGAGCAGAATGCCGACGAAGAGACCGAACCAAGCGCCCGACAACGCGCCGGTCCCCAGCACCTTGCCCCAAGTCAGCCGGCCCACGATCCGTTCCACCAGCATCAGGTCGACACCGACAATGGTCACCTCGGTGACCGGGAAGTCGGCTCCCGCCAGGTGTTCGACGGCCCGCTGAGCCCCCTCGTACGTGTCATAGGAACCGATCGGCCAACCGGATGGCGGCGTCGGCAACCGCGGCAGCCCAGGATTGGGCCGCCCTTGCCCAGAAAACCCACCGGCCACGACTGTCACCTCTCCACACCTGCACCGATGGTGACCATCCTGCCAAGCCGGACATCAGGACGCGAACCCGGCTGCTCCTGGGCCTGGCAGGACGTCGACATCGCCCGCGTGCATCGGCTTGCCACACGTCGAACAGGTCAGCTCGACGTGGCTGACCTGACCGCAGTCGTGGTGGCGGTAGAGGACGGGCGGGCCGGCCTCGCCCGCAGTCCATTTGTCGCCCCAGCGGACCATCACGAGCAACAGATCGGCAAGTTCCAAACCCTTGGTGGTCAGGACATATTCGCACCTGTTGGCCTCGTACTGACGGCGTTCGGCGATACCGTTGGCGACAAGGGACTTGAGCCGTTCGGCGAGCACCTTGCGCGAGATGCCCAAGTCCTGCTGGATCTGATCGAACCGGCCGATGCCGACATAGATGTCACGAAGGATGAGTGGCGACCACGGCTCACCGATGACATCGAGCGTGCGCGCGATCGAGCACGCCATGTCACCGAAGTTCGTCCTCTGCATGGACCGAGGTTACGCCTTGCGAGTTCCCTGAAGGAACTGTTAGCTTGGGTTTCCTCAGGGAACCCTCGTTTGGAGGAAAATCATGAACCGACCGGCAGTGGTATCGGCTTCGGAATGGCAGGCGGCCCGCGACGAGCTGCTCGTCCACGAGAAGGAGCTCACCCGGGCGACCGACGCGCTGGCCGCCGCCCGGCGCCGCCTGCCCATGGTCCAGCTGTCCACCGGCTACTCGTTCGCTGCGCCGTCCGGCTCCCCCGCGGGGTTGCTGGATCTGTTCGACGGCAAGCAACAGTTGGTCGTCTACCACTTCATGCTCTCGCCCGGTTCGTCGCACATCTGCGGCGGCTGCTCTTCGTTCACCGACAACCTCGCCACCGACCAGACACATCTGAATGCCCGGGACACCAGGCTGATCCTGATGTCTCCGGCGCCGCAGTCGGAGATTTCCGTGGTCCGCAATCGCTTCGGCTGGACCCATCCGTGGTATTCGGGCTACGGCAACAGTTTCTATTCGGATCTGGACCTTGGTGACGGGTTCGGCCTGAGCGTGCTGCTCCGGGACGGCTCCGACGTCTTCCGGACCTACTACACGTCCGCGCGGGGCGTCGACCGGTTGCGCACAGACTTCAACCTGCTCGACCTCACGCCCTACGGCCGTAAGGAAGTCTGGGAGGACTCCCCCGACGGCTGGCCGCAGGAACCGACCTGGAACCGGGTCCGGCTTCGCGACGAGTACTGAGATCACGGCCGGCGCACGATCGCGTCCATCGTCGACCCGGGTGGCATGCGGCCGGGCTCGGCCGGCGGTCCGTCCGGGCGCAGGCTCGCCCGGGGATCCCCGCAGGTGGCCGACTCCGGCGAGGCGCTCGGCGCCGCTGCGGGATCCTGCACATCTGCCGGACGAACTTCACGCGCCGGTCCGACGCTGCCGGGCGGTTGCGGACCAGCCTGCTCGCAGCCGGCGGTGACCAGCACCACCATCACCGTCACCAGGCAACGCAGCCTGACCGCCCTACCGGCGCCTCCCCACATGGGACCAAGCACAGCACGACAAAACTCGGCCCCACCAGGGCAACTTTGCCCGCACAGCGGTGGATCTCAGCCGCGGGACCTGTATTCGCGCAGCAGGCCCCGGCTGATGATGGTCTTCTGGATCTCGCTGGTGCCTTCGCCGATCAGCAGGAAGGGCGCCTCACGCATGAGGCGTTCGATCTCGTACTCCTTGGAGTAGCCGTAGCCGCCGTGGATGCGGAAGGAGTCCTGGGTCACTTCGGCGCAGTACTCGGAGGCGATCAGTTTGGCCATGCCGGCTTCGACGTCGTTGCGGGCGCCGGAGTCCTTGAGGCGGGCGGCGTTGACCATCATCAGGTGGGCGGCCTCGACCTTGGTGGCCATCTCGGCCAGTTTGAAGGCGATGGCCTGGTGTTCGGCGATCGCCTTGCCGAAAGTCCTGCGCTGCTGGGCGTATTCCACCGCCAGCTCGAAGGCACGGATCGCGATGCCGCAGGCGCGGGCCGCGACATTCACGCGGCCGACTTCGACTCCGTCCATCATCTGGGCGAAACCCTTGCCCGGCGCGGCACCCAGCACCCGGTCGGCACCGATCTTGAATCCCGAGAACACCGCTTCGGTTGTGTCCACGCCTTTGTAGCCCATTTTGTCGATCTTGCCGGGGATCGTGAGGCCGGGCGCGACCTCACCGAAGCCGGTCGGCTTCTCGACCAGGAAGGCGGTCAGGTTCTGGTGGGGTTTTGAAGCTCCTTCATCGGTTTTCGCGAGCAGAGCGATCAAAGTGGAGCTTCCGCCGTTGGTCAGCCACATCTTCTGACCGTCGATCACGTACCCGTCGCCGTCCTGCTTGGCGCGCGTCTTGATCGCGGCCACGTCCGAACCGAGATCCGGTTCGGACATCGAGAAGGCGCCCCGGACCTCGCCGGTCGCCATCCGGGGCAGGAAGTGCTGCTTCTGCTCGTCGGTGCCGTGCTGTTTGATCATGTGCGCCACGATGAAGTGGGTGTTGATCACGCCGGACACGCTCATCCAGCCGCGGGCGATCTCCTCCACCACGAGGGCGTACGTCAGCAGCGACTCGCCGAGTCCGCCGTACTCCTCGGGGATCGTGAGGCCGAAGAGGCCCATCTCCTTCATGCCCTCGACGATGTCCGCGGGGTACGTGTCGCCGTGCTCCAGTTCCTGGGCGTGCGGGATGACTTCCTTGTCCACGAAGGTACGGACCGTCGAGAGGATCTCCCGCTGGATGTCGGTCAGTCCGGCCGTCTGGGCGAGGCGAGCCATGGTGCGCTCCCGGGAAACGTCGATGTCAGTTACCGGTCAGTATCGCGCTTTGCCACAGCCCTGCAGTGTGAAGCGGCTCTCAGCTGGCGATATCGAGTTGCCGCGCGCAGTGCCGGCAGGCCGCGGCGAAGACGTGCACATCACGCCGGCACCCCGGGCAGGTGCGCATGCTGCGTTCCAGTAAGTCGTCCTGCTCACGCCGGCGGAAGATCCGAATGCGTTTGCTCATGACCTCCAGCGTTGCCCGAACACCCCCGGGAAAGGCAAATTTCTCATACATAATGTGGGTCTGCTCATAGCAACCTGATACACAGCGTAATTATTCGGATTTGTCCTGTAATCGTTCTGTGACCTTCGACGCGTTTTCCAGAAAACGCAGTAACTCGACCGGGAACGGCAATACGAGCGTCGAATTCTTCTCGGCTGCTACTTCTACGACGGTCTCAAGAAGACGAAGTTGCAGTGCGGCGGGCGTGTTGGCCATCACAGCGGCCGCTTCGGACAACTTCTGGGACGCCTGGAACTCGCCGTCGGCGGTGATGATGCGGGCCCGGCGTTCCCGTTCCGCCTCGGCCTGCCGGGACATCGAGCGTTTCATCGATTCGGGCAGCGCGACGTCCTTGATCTCCACCCGGTCGATGTGCACGCCCCATTCCAGCGCCGGGCTGTCGATCATCATCTCCAGGCCCTCGTTGAGCCGTTCCCGGTTGGCCAGCAGATCGTCCAGTTCGCTCTTGCCGATGATGGACCGCAACGAGGTCTGGGCGACCTGCCCCATCGCGTACCGGTAGTCCTCGACACCGATGATCGCCTGCACCGGGTCGATGACCCGGAAATACACCACCGCGTCGACCTTCACCGTCACGTTGTCGCGGGTGATCCCCTCCTGCGCGGGCACCGGCATCGCCACGATCTGCATGTTCACTTTCCGCATGCGATCGGCGATCGGCAGCATGAAAGTCAGCCCGGGATCCCGTGGCCTGCGGTGCACCTTGCCCCAGCGCAGCACCAAACCCCGCTCATATTGTTTGACGACCCGCGCACTGGTTCCGAGCCAGACACCGCCAATGGCGATGATCCCGGTGAGAATCTCGACGAGCATGGCAGCACCACCAATCCTCGATGGTCCCAATGCTACGCCGGTCGTTTTACCGGGCCTCTGCTCTGGCGACACTCAGCCGGAAGTGAAACGTCCT
Source organism: Kibdelosporangium banguiense (assembly GCF_017876405.1). Lineage (GTDB taxonomy): Bacteria > Actinomycetota > Actinomycetes > Mycobacteriales > Pseudonocardiaceae > Kibdelosporangium > Kibdelosporangium banguiense. The sequence continues at coordinate 1,172,964 of NZ_JAGINW010000001.1, forward strand.
GGTGACACCCTGAACCTGAACAGTCCAGATGTCCTCGCCGGTCCGGTAGATCCGGCGGCCGCGCTCGGACATCGGATGCCGCGGCTGATACTGCCGGGCCATCATCGCGCCGTCGGTGAGTGCCGCCTCACGAGTCGGAAAAGTCCGGACATGGCTGAGACCCCAGATCCGCGCATCCGACCCGATGTTCTCCTCCACCAGCACGCACCACTCGCCTTGGATCGGCCCACCGGCCGGAACTGGATCTTGTGGTCTCTCCATGGCCGTAGGATGCCGCGCAGCCCACGCCGTTGGCTACTAACCTGATCACGTGGCGGGCACAAACCGGGTTTTCGCGGGTCAGCTGGCAGGACTGCCGGTCTACGGTCCGGACGGCGAACGAATCGGCAGAGTGCGCGACATCGTCGCGAGTCTGCGGGCCGACCGCCAGCCGCCCAGGGTCCTTGGTGTCGTCGTCGAACTGGCCACCCGGCGCCGGATCTTCGTGCCCATGCTCCGGGTCACGTCGATCGAGCCGACCGCGCTGACCCTCGCCACAGGCTCGGTCAACCTGCGCCACTTCCATCAGCGCCCCAACGAAGTTCTTGTCGTCGGCCAGCTCTTCGATGCCCGCGTCACGATCGAGTCCCGCGATGCCGCGGCCGTCGTCGAAGATGTCGGCATGGAGCCCACCCGCACCAGGGACTGGGTTCTCGGCCGTGTCGCCGTGCGCGAACGTCTCGGGCGATTCGGTCGCCGCGGTCCGGTCCGGGTCCTCAAGTGGGAGGACGTCCGGGGTCCGGGTGTCCTTGAGCTTGCGGCGGAACCTCAAGGCGCCCAACAACTCGTGGCTGTGTTCGACAACATGCGCGCGGCCGACGTCGCCGCCGCGATCCGGGATCTGCCCACCAAGCGGCGCTACGAAGTCGCCGACGCACTGGACGACGAGCGCCTGGCGGACGTGATCGAGGAACTGCCTGAGGACGACCAGAAGGACATCCTGGCCCACCTCGACGACGAGCGTGCCGCCGACATCCTCGAGACGATGGACCCCGACGACGCCGCCGACCTGCTCGCCGAACTGTCCGAACTGGACAAGAACCGGCTGCTGGAACTGATGGAGCCCGAGGAGTCCGCTCCGGTCCGGCGACTGCTGGAGTACTCGTCGAACACCGCGGGTGGCCTGATGACGCCTGAGCCCGTCGTGCTGACGCCGGACGCCACGATTGCCGAGGCCCTTGCGCGGGTTCGTAACCCCGATCTCACGCCTGCGCTCGCCAGCATGGTGTTCGTCACCAGACCGCCGTCCGCCACGCCGACCGGCCGCTATCTGGGGTGCGTACATGTGCAACGGTTGTTGCGTGAGCCACCGTCCGAGCTTGTCGCCGGCGCGCTGGACGCGGATCTCGCCAAACTGCCGCCGACCGCGTCGCTGGGCGAGGTGACGCGGTACTTCGCCGCGTACAACCTCGTGTGCGGCCCTGTGGTCGATGAGACCGAGCATCTGCTCGGCGCGGTCACCGTTGACGACGTGCTCGACCACCTGCTGCCCGAAGGCTGGCGGGAGAACGGGTTGTGGGAGGCCACCACCGATGCCTGAGCTGCTGCCCCGCCGCCGGCTCGACCAGCCCGTCCGGCCGCGCCGGTTCCTGCGGTTCGAGTTCGACCCGGAGGCGTTCGGCCGGTTCTCCGAACGGCTCGCCAGGTTCCTCGGCACCGGCAAGTTCCTGTTCTGGCAGACCCTGATCGTGATCGTGTGGATCACGCTCAACCTGGCGGCCGCGTCGATGCAATGGGACCCGTACCCGTTCATCCTGCTCAATCTGGCCTTCTCCACGCAGGCCGCCTACGCGGCGCCGCTGATCCTGCTCGCGCAGAACAGGCAGGACGACCGGGACCGGATCTCGCTCGACGAGGACCGCAAACGCGCGGCACAGACCAAAGCGGACACCGAATACCTGGCGCGGGAGATCGCGGCGTTGCGGCTGGCGGTCGGCGAAGTGGCCACGCGCGACTACCTGCGCAGCGAGCTCGACCGGCTACGGACCGATCTCAACGCCAAACCGCGCCGCCGGGCGTCGGCCGAGAACATCAAGGACAACCCCGCTTGGCAGGATCAGGGCTGAGCGTCCGCGATCCGCTGTGTCAACTGCGCGATGGTGGCGAGTTCTTGCTCATCCAGCAACTCGACGAAGTGACGGACAACACCTGCGAGGTGCGTACGCGCGGCGATGCCCAGCCGGTTCGCGCCCGCGGGCGTCAACCGTGCGACCACGCCACGGCCGTCGCCGTCGACGCGCTCCCTGATCACAAGCCCGGCCCGTTCCAGCCTGTCGACCAAACGTGTCACGCCCGAACGTGACAACAACACGGCCTCAGCGAGCTCCGCCATCCGCAACCGCTGGTCCTCGGCTTCGGCGAGCTGTGCGAGCACGTCGTACGCACCCAGCGAAAGACGTTGTTCGGCGAGCAATTCGGCTTCGAGGCAACGCGTCACTTTGGCATGTGAGCGCAGGAAAGCACGCCATGCGTCGATTTCGCTTCGGGTGGGCAACCGGGTTGCACCTAACTCCGGCACAAGCCGATGTTACGGAACGCGCGCAAGTGAGTGCATAGCGCCCCACTGAACGGGCGGCGCGTCAGGTTTCGCCCTACCGGAAGTAGCATGAGAAAGGTGATACCCACTGTCGAAGCGGTCCGTAAGGCGCTCGCAGGCGTGCAGGACCCTGAGATCCACCGCCCGATCACGGACCTCGGCATGGTCAAGGACGTCACGGTGCACCCGGACGGCCTTGTCGACGTCGGCGTGTACTTGACCGTCGCCGGCTGTCCGTTGCGCGACAAGATCACGCGTGACGTGACGGCTGCCGTCTCCGCGCTCGAAGGCGTCCAAGAGGTACGCGTCGAGCTGGACGTGATGAACGACGAGCAGCGCACCGCGATGCGTAAGTCCTTGCGTGGCGACGAACCCAAGATCCCGTTCGCCGAACCCGGCTCCATGACCCGCGTGTACTGCGTCGCGTCCGGCAAGGGTGGCGTCGGCAAATCCAGCGTCACCGTGAACCTTGCTGTCGCGATGGCCGAACGCGGCCTCTCCGTCGGCGTCGTCGACGCGGACATCTACGGCCACTCCGTGCCCAGGATGCTCGGCGCGACCGGCAAACCGACCAAGGTCGAATCGATGATCATGCCGCCGCAGGCCAACGGCGTGAAAGTCATCTCGATCGGTATGTTCACCCCCGGCAACACGCCGGTGGTGTGGCGCGGCCCGATGCTGCACCGCGCCCTGCAGCAGTTCCTCGCGGACGTCTTCTGGGGCGATCTGGACATCCTGTTGCTGGACCTGCCGCCCGGCACCGGTGACATCGCCATCTCGGTCGCCCAGCTGATCCCGAACGCCGAGATCCTCGTCGTGACGACCCCGCAGCAGGCCGCCGCCGAGGTTGCCGAACGAGCGGGCGCGATCGCGCTGCAGACCCGTCAGCGCATCGCCGGCGTGATCGAGAACATGTCCTGGCTGCAGATGCCCGACGGCTCGCGGATGGACATCTTCGGCGCGGGCGGCGGCCAGACCGTGTCGGACTCGCTCTCCCGCGCCGTGGGGTCCGAGGTTCCCCTGCTCGGCCAGGTTCCGCTGGACCCGCGGTTGCGCGAAGGCGGCGACGCCGGCACTCCCCTGGTCACGCTGGATCCCGAGGCCCCGGCATCGGTTGTGCTGAAGGACGTTGCCAAACGTCTGACCGTCCGGGCCCGCGGCCTGGCCGGCCGGATGCTGTCGGTCTCCCCGGCAGGCCGCTGACCAGATCGCATTCGTCCTTCTTGGCCAGCTCGTTGGCCAAGAAGGACGAATGTTATTCGCTTCTGCCGGAAATTCCGTGAGAAGAACTCGTCCATCCGGCGGACGCCCGGTCCAAAACAGGGATTCCGATCACATCGCCCAGTGAATTCCCCGGTCGTTTCCGGCAGACTCGGCCTCTTTACTCGGCGCCGTTACTCCACCGCCGGGGTCGCGACGACGGCGTCGGAAAAATTCTCATGTTCGACGCCTGTCTCGGCTCGGGAAAGGGTTCGACAGATCCCGAATCGCCGGTCGCCGAGTCTGTTCTGGAGTGAACGGTCCCGTCGCCCGGCATTTTCAGCCGCATGGCACAGAGCCGGAACACCTCGACCGCCAGTTCCACGATGTCGTCGGGTGCCGGGCCGGAATCCGTGGGATGTGCCAATACGGTGGCCTGCAGACTGTCCAGTGCGTCGGCGGCGTGCGGCATGACCTCGTTGACGGCCCTCGCGAGCAGCAGGAGAGCCTGGCCGAGGGCGGCATCATGCCGGATGCCCGCGACGGCGGCCACCACCGCGCGGACGTTGCGCACTTCGAGGCGCCCGTCGACGGCCCAGAACAGCACGCCGCTGGCGACCAGTTCGCTGAGCAGGGTCGGACGGCCGCGGACCACTTCGCTGACCAGCTGGCTGACCGACAGCAGCTTGTCCAGCACCATGTCCGGCTCGAGCAGGGCACGGACCGCTTCCAGCGGCAGGCCCTGGCTCTGCAGGTGGAGTATGTGCCGCATGCGGATGACGTGGCCGCGGCCGTAGTACGGGGTCCGTCCCACCCGCGCCGGCGGCTGGAGCAGCCCGCGCGCGTGGTAGGAGCGCACGGTCCGTGGCGTGAGACCGATCTCGGCCGAGAATTGTCCAATTGTCATCGAACGCCGTCCGGCGCCCGCGGTAGGCAGCGGTAACCTGGTCACGAGTGCGGAATTGATCTAGTTCGGCCATACCAGGGCAACTGGCACCAAACGACGCAGGTCCATAACGTGTCCGCATGACTCACCAGGAACCCCCCAAGGTTGATGATTTTGCGGGCGCTTGACACAAGCCGGTCAAGTATGTCAGCGCCGGTATAAGCCGGGCATAAGTCGTCCCGGCGACGGCCCGTGTGATCAAATCGCCCGGATGGGCCAGAAAATGGCTGGACACCTCGTGGAAGCATTTGCTTCCACAGGACCGGCTTGTCTCCAACTCTCTCCATTTCACGGGGCAGGGCGACATCCTTTCGGGGTTGTTGTCGCTGTCCTCCGTGCGGGAGAGGAAAGAGTATGAATTTGTCCTTCCGGAACGCGATCAAACTACTGCTGGCCGGCCTGGCACTGTTCGTCGGCATGGGCCTGTCACCGGCCACCGCTGCGGCCGACACCACCGGCGACTCCGCCGTCGTGCAGGTGGCGAAGGCACCGGCAGCGGTACAGGCCGTCGAGTCGGCCAAGATCCCCTGGGACGTGTGGTGCAGCTGGTCCTGGAACTCGAAGAGGGTCGACTACCAGTGCACCGTGCGCGCGGGGTACGTGCGTGTGTGGGCTGACTGCATCGGCTGGGGCCGCGTCTACACAGGGTGGGTCGGCGTCGGCCAGCACCACCTGTGGGTCGACTGCGGCAGTTACACACTCGGCTCGTTCGGGCGTAATTTCTCCGACTGATTTCACTCCTTTTGTGACCCCCGGTGCCTCATCACCGGGGGTCACACCCTGTGCGGGCCAGGGTCAGGTGGTCGCCAGCGCCTCGGTCGGTGTCAGCCTGGCCGCCCGGGCTGCCGGATACACACCGGCGATCACCCCGATGAGCACCGCGGCACCCACACCGCCGGCCAGCATCCCCGCCGGGAGCACCGTCGGCCAGCCCTGGTAGGCCGAGTAGCCGGCGGTGACCGCCGTGCCGAGCAGCACTCCGAGGCCGCCGCCCAGCCCGGCCAGCGCGATCGACTCGGTCAGGAACTGCCCGCCGATCTGGCGCCGGCTGGCTCCCAGAGCCCGGCGCAGCCCGATCTCACGGCGTCGCTCCAGCACCGAGATGACCATCGTGTTGGCCACGCCGATCCCCCCGACCAGCAGTGCGACCGCCCCCAGTCCGATGAACAACGACGAGTAGGCCTGGTCCACCAGCCGCTGCGCGGCCAGCGCGTCGGACGGGCGGCTGACGAGCACCTCGTTGGGGCGCGCGGGATTCGTGGTCCGGCCGAGCACCGATTTCACGTCGTCCACCGCGCGTTCGTCCGCCCGCACGTAGATCTGGCCAGGCCGCCCGTCGAAGCCGAGGTAGGTCTGCGCCGCCGGCCAGCCGACCATGACCGAGTTGTCCACCTCCGGCGCGAGTGGCACCGGCTCCAGCACGCCGGCCACGGTGAACCACCGGTCCTTGATCCACACCAGCACGCCCGGTCCGACCGCGAGCAGCTGTGCCGCCCGGGCGCCGAGCACGGTCACCGGGAACCGCTCGGTGGCCGCGTCGAGGAATCCCCCAGTACGCACCCGGGCGTTGAGCACGCCGAGCAGGTCCAGATTGCCTGCCACCACCCGCAGCCCGCCGCCCTCGGTACTCGGCACGCGGTCGGTGCGCCGCACCGACGCCGTCGTCATGCCGATCGCGCTGACCGACTGGACCGGGCCGATCCGTTTGATCATGGTCACCGACTCCGCAGGCAGCACGGCCTTCTTCCCGGTCAGCGGATCGGCGCCGGGCGCCACGGTGAGCAGGTTGGGCCCGAGCCCGGCGAGCTCGTTGCGCAGTGCCGCCTGGTTCGACGCAGGCACACCGACCACAGCGATCAGGGCGGCGATACCGATCGCTATGCCAAGCGCGGCAAGCACAGTGCGCAGCGGCCGGGTGCGCAACCCGATCATCCCCAGCCGGACCGTGTCCCACGGTGCCATCCGAACACGCCCAGGCAGTTTCATAGTCATTGCCCTGCCCCCGTGTCTGCGTTGATCCGGCCGTCGAGCATGTCGATCTGGCGCGGCACCGACGCGGCGATCGCGCGGTCATGCGTGATCAACACGATCGTGGTGCCATCCGCGTTGAGCCGGCGCAGCAACGCGAGCACCCCAGCGCCCACGGTCGAGTCAAGGTTGCCGGTCGGCTCGTCGGCCAGCACGATCGACGGCCGGTTCACCACCGCACGGGCGATCGCGACCCGCTGCCGCTCGCCGCCGGAGAGTTCGGTCGGCAGATGCTCGGCCCGATGGGCGAGGCCGACACGCTCCAGCGCCAAGTCCGCCTCCGCGCCCCGGCGGCGCACGGGCGTTCCGGCGTAGACCTGTGCCGCCATCACGTTCTCCCGCGCGGTGAGCCCGTCGATGAGGTGGAACTGCTGGAACACGAAGCCGATCCACGAGGCCCGCAGCGCCGACAGCCTGCGGTCCGGCAGCGAGCCGGCGTCATGACCGTTGACCAGCACACGCCCGGTGCTCGGCCGGTCCAGGGTGCCCATCATGTGCAGCATCGTGGACTTGCCCGATCCGGAAGGGCCGACCACCGCCACCAGTTCCCCGGCCTGGATCCGCAGCGACACCTTCCGCAAGGCGGTCACGCTGCCGGGGTATGTCCTGGAGACGTCGTCAAGTTCGAGTACCGGAGTCATTCGGGGACCACCACCCGCATGCCTTCCACCACACCGTCTCCGGACACCTCGACCATCCCGTCACCGAACATGCCCACCTGCACCGCCATCAGGCGACGCTGACCGCTATCCACCACCTCCAGTCCGTAACCCCCCTCGCGTAGGGCGAGCAGCGCTCGCACTGGCACGGCCAGCACCCCGGCGTGCCGCTGCGCGGTGAGGGCGACCGTGACCGTTCCGGTGTCCGGTGCCGCACCGGGGTCATCGAGGCCGATCGTGGCGACCAGTTTGGCGGCCTTTTCGGTGTTCTCCTCGGCCTGTTTATTGGCCACCGCACGAACTGTGCCGCCGACCGTGCGCGCGCCCGGTAGTTCGACCGTGACCTTCGCGCCGACCGCCGCGTAGCCTGCCTGGACTTCCTCCAGCTTCACGGTCACCAACCGCTCGACACTGCTGACCTTCAGAATCTCGCCCTCCGCAAGTGCCCCGCGTTGCGCGGTGACGCTGTCGACGCGGACGGCTGAATCCAGCACGACAACCTCACCCAGGGCCAGCCGGCCGGTCTCCTCCACCTTGCGGGCCTTCTGCCAGCGTTTGACCGCCTGGGTCGTCGCGGCGCCGAAGTCGCCGTCCGGCACGCCGCCCTTGAAATACCCCAGCTTGACCAGATTCTCCTGCAGCAGCTTGATATCCGGCCCGTCCGAAACACCCTCCGCGAGCTCGCGGTACATGGGTGTGCTGCCGAACAGGACAGGCACGCCGACCGCATCGACGGCGTACAGCGGTTCGCCGCAGTTGATCACCGTGCCCACCGCAGGCAGCCAGGTCAACGTTCCCGTCCGGCGCGCGTTGACCGCGGTGGCCGGCCCGTATCCGAGCGTGCCGTCCACTCTGACCAAGTCGACCAGGTCCCGTCGGATCACCTCGACGGTGGCGGGCTCAGGTGCCGGCTGTGTCGCGGCCACCCGTGGCATCGTGGTCAGCCGGGTGAACACGACCACGCCAGTGGTGCCGAGTACCGCGACGCTCACCGCGGCGGCCAGTAGCCGTCTGCGCCGCCGACGCCGGCGTACCCCGACGGCGATACCGTCCTGAACCGTCATCGCGTCGGCCCCGTGCTGCTGCCTTGGGTTTCCGCGGAACATTTGTTGAGCTTCTGCCGTACGGCTGGGTCAGTGATATCCACTTCCTTGGGGATTGGGGCCGTGCCTGCCCCGCCGCCGACGTTCGGATCGGGGTCCGGATATGCGACACCCAGCCCTCGCATGCATTTCGCAAATTGACGAGCCTGCTCCAAGGCCTCAGCGCTCATCGGTTTGGGTTGACCACCGTCCGGCAGGAACTGCCGGCATTTGTCCAACGCCTCCTGCCGTTTACGTTGATCGCCTGCGGGTGGCTGGCCAGCCTGGTCCTGGCCGCTGCCCCCGCCGCCTGCCGAGTCGTCCACGCTGCGGGGCTCGACTCCCTGCTGCCGCATGCATTCACTGAACGGATCCTTGTTCGGGTCGCCCGGCCGCGCAGGCCCGCTGGACGCACTGCCCGGTGTCGAAACAGACGCGACCTGCGGTCCGGCTTCGCTCGCGCCACAGCCTGCGGCGAGCACGCAGGATCCGATTGCCAGAACTGCCCATGATCGAATTCGCATCGCCATGCTCCTCGTCCCCGGAATGGGTCGCCGATCGGCGTTGGTTCCCTATTTACAGTGGGAGGGATATTTCGGCCGTAAGTGCCTATTGCTTACGGCCTGTTTATGGCTGGACAGGGCACACTGGTCGGATGCGGGTGCTTGTGGTCGAAGACGAGGTGCTGCTGGCGGAGGCCATCGCGGAGGGCCTGCGCCAGCAGGCGATCGCTGTCGACCTGTGTTTCGACGGGGGGATCGCCCAGGAGATGGTCGCGGTCAACCGGTACGACGTGGTGATCCTGGACCGCGATCTGCCGACGGTGCACGGCGACGACGTATGCCGGGAGATCGTCTCGGCCGGCGGCGCGACCCGGGTCATCATGCTCACCGCCGCGCGTCAGGTGGTGGAACGGGTGCACGGGCTCAGCATCGGCGCCGACGACTACCTGACCAAGCCGTTCGCCTGGGAGGAACTGCTCGCCCGGGTGCAGGCGCTGGGCCGGCGGGCGCGTCCGGCGTTGCCTCCGGTGCTGCGGTCCGGCGGCATCGAACTGGACATCCCCAAGCACCAGGTGCGCCGCGACGGCCAACTAGTTCCCTTGGCACGCAAGGAATTCGCCGTTCTGCAGGTACTGATGCAGGCCGAAGGCGCGGTGGTCAGCGCCGAGGAGCTACTGGAGCAGGCATGGGACGAGCACGTGGATCCGTTCACCAACGCGGTACGGGTGACCATGATGACGCTGCGCAAGAAACTGGGGACGCCGGCGGTGATCCACACACTGCCGGGCGTGGGCTACCGGCTGGGCGAGTAAGCCGGCGCCGGTTCTCCATCAAGACCCGGCTGGCGGTACTCGTCGGCGGTTTGCTGCTGATCAGCGGCGTCATCCTGCTGGGCGCCAACTACCTGTTGGTCCGCGCCGCGCTGCCGCCGGCCGGCGGGGAGCTGCCCAACGCCGGAACGGTACCGGCCGAGACCAAAGTGGACGGTTCGGCGAACACGACTCCGGGCGCCTCCACCGACCGGTTGGTGGACACCGCGCAGTATCGCGCGGACGTGCTGAACACGCTGCTCGTGCAGTCCGGGCTCACCCTGGTCGGCACCGCGGCCCTCGCTTTACTGCTCGGCCGGCTCGCCGCCAACCGGATGCTGCGTCAGGTGCACGGCGTGGTGTCCACCGCGCGCACGCTCAGCGCGGACAGCATGGACCAGCGGATCCGCATGCCAGGCCCGCGCGACGAGCTCACCGAGCTGGCCGACACGTTCGACGACATGCTGGACCGGCTGGCTGACTCGTTCGACAGCCAGCGCCGCTTCGTCGCCAACGCCTCGCATGAGCTGCGCACCCCGCTGGCCACTCAGCGAACCATGATCGAGGTGGCGATCCGCCGACCGGCCACCGACGACTACACCCGCCAGCTCTGCCATCGACTGCTGACGATGAACGAACGCAGCGAATCGCTCATCGAAGGGCTGCTCATGCTGGCGAGCAGCAACCGTGGGCTCAACGAGGCATCGGACGTCCGCATCGACGCGCTGGCCGAGCACGCCGTCGCGACCTACGAGACAGCTGCGGCGCACGCTGGCGTACAGCTCAGCATCTCGACCGAGCCGTGCGTGGTCCGGGGCGACGCTGTCCTGCTTGAGCGGCTGATCTGCAACCTGGTCGACAACGGGATCAAGTACAACAACGGCGGCTGGGTGTCGGTCCGGGTGGGTGGCGACAGCACGATCGTGATTGCCAACACGGGCCCCGAGGTCCCGCCTGAGTCGGTGCATGCCCTGTTCGAGCCGTTCCGGCAGCTGACCCGGGCACGGACCGGAACCGACCGGGGCGTCGGGCTCGGTCTGTCCATTGTGGCCTCAATTGTGCGGGCCCACGACGGGACTGTGCACAGCCGCAGCCGAGATGACGGCGGCCTCGAGGTGACCGTGTCGCTGCGCTGAAACTCTCAGGTGGCGTCCGGGTCGAACGGCGGCTTCTCGCCGGGAGCCAGGGGCGGCGGAGTGGACGCGGCCGGTGGCGGTGGTGTGTAGCCGTTCGGCTTGGTGCCGTTGGCCGGTTCGTCGTTGAACAGGTGCTGGGTGACCATCCGTTTCGGGTCGAAATTGCGCAGTTCGCGGAGGTTCTCCAGCGGCTTGCGCAGTTCGTCGAACTCCGGGCCCATCTCGGAGCGGAGCTGGTCACGGGCACCGGTGGCGAAGTCACGGACCTTGCGGATGCTCTTGCCGATCCAGGCCGCCGCGGACGGCAGCCGTTCCGGGCCCAGGATGAACAGAGCAGCCAGCAGCAGGACCAGGATCTCCCACCAACCAATGCTGTCGAACATGACCCCAACCTCCGCCTGAGTCGCCCCAGACCCAGCTTACCGACTCAGTCGGACTGCAAAACCACCTCGATTGTCATCTCCCGCCCATCGCGGACCAGGACAACCGGAACCTTCGCCCCGATGTCATGTGCCCGTGTCGCAACGGTCAACTCGGCGGAGTTGCGCACGATACGGTCGCCGACCTTGGTGATGATGTCGCCTTCGCGGATGCCCGCCTTCTGGGCTGCGCTGTTGTCGGCCACGTTGGCCACACGCGCACCCTGGGAGGACTCGGCGCTCACGTCGCTGACCGCGTTGACGCCTATCTCCGCGTGCTTGACCTGGCCGTCACGGATCAGGGCCTGTGTGATCTTGCGGGCGTCGTTGGCCGGGATGGCAAAGCCCAGACCGATCGAGCCGCCGTCCTCGCTGGGCGCGACGATGAACGAGTTGATGCCGACCAGTGCGCCGGTCGCGTCGACCAGCGGGCCGCCGGAGTTACCGTGGTTGATCGCGGCGTCGGTCTGGATCGCGTCGTACGCGACGGGCGGGTCACCGCCATTGCCCGCCACCAGCCGGGGCCGGTGCAGCGCGCTGACGATGCCCTCGGTGAAGGTGTTGGACAGCCCCAGTGGTGAGCCGACCGCGATCACCGCGTCGCCGACCTGCAGATTGTCGGAGTTGCCGAACTGCAGCACAGTCGGGTTGTTGACCTGGACCTTGATCACGGCCAGGTCCGTCTTCGGGTCCCGGCCGACGATCTTGGCGTCGGCCCGGCTGCCGTCCGGGAACACCGCGGTCGTCTTCATCGAGGCGTCCTTGGCCGCCAGGTCGATGACGTGGTTGTTGGTGACGATGTAGCCCTCGCCGTTGATCACGGCACCGGACCCGACAGAGCCGCTGTTGGTCCCGCGCACCTCGACCGAGACGACCGCGGGCGCCACGCGCTTGGCCACATCCGCGATCGAGCCGGGCGGACGCTGCACGCCAGGCTGGACCTCGGCCAACGTCACATCACTCGTCAGGTCGTTGCCGGTCCGCGCGATCCACCAGCCGACCGCCCCACCCGCACCACCGATCACCAACGCGACCACAGCCAGGATGATCAGCGCGGACGTCTTCACGCGCCGGCCGAACAGCAGCTCGGGCACGCTCAGCAGAGCGCCGGCGGCGCGGGCCTTCTTCGTCTCCGACTCCGTCGCCTGCTGGTCCACCGCGGGCGGGCCGATCATCGCGCCGGCACCCGGGTCACGCCACGGGTCGCCATCCTTCGGCGACCACAAAGCGGACTCGGTCCGTGCCCCGTCGGCCTGCTGGTCGCCGGGCGGGCGCTGCAGCATGACACCCGAGTTGTCCGGCGGACGGCTGAACGCCTCGATCAGCGCGGCGGCGGGCGGTGGCGCGGAACGCAACGCCGGGTCGGGGTGACTGCCGTTCGTCCGCGCGAAGGCGCTGTCCACGCCGTCCGGTCGCCCGAACACCGCGGCCTGAGCCGGATCCACCGAGGGACGGCTCAACGGGCGAGGGCCGAGCCGGTCAGGTGACTCCACGCCTGGCTCGGGGCGCGGGTCTTGCTCAGGGTGCTGGCTCATCACTGTCCAGGGTGCTCTTCAGCTGGTGAAAGCCCGGTAAGAACCATGCAGCCCCCGTCAGGCGACGGGGGCTGCATGTCCTATGCGGAAGGTCTTCAGCGAATGATCGGGCCAGGGCCCACCAGCACCGGCGCTACTTGCACCGGGGGCCGGACAACCCGGCCGGGCGCGGCCACGTCACCGTTCGCCGGGGCGCCTGAAGGTGCGACGAGCGCGAGCGCGCCCAGCACCAGGCCCGAGACGACAACGCCGGCTCCCTGCGCGGTACGGCGACCGCGACCGAGCACGTTCGGCCCTTCCCCGAGCCGAGGCTGCGAACCCAGTGCCGGCTTCGATCCAAAAGGGGTCTTGCCCGCGCGGTCCGGTCTTTGCAAGGCCACGAGCTGGCCGTCGTCGGTCATCGCGAGCTCGTCCGGCATACCGGGCAGCTCGGTGTTCTGGGGGATCGCCCGCAGGCTGGCCAGCAGGCCCGCGGGGGTCGATGGTGCGTCCGCGGCCCGTACGGCCGAGCGGGCCTGCCGCTGAGCATGGATCTCAGCGGCGCAGAACGAGCAGCTCATCATGTGCACGGCCACGCGGTCACGAGCGTTGGCGGACAGTTCCCCGTCCACGAACGCCACGACAGCATCCGGCATCAGGTGCTGCTCGGGCAGACTCCACCCGCGCAGATCGGTCATGCGGAAGCCTCCCGGGTCACTTCGCGGCGCCGCTCGAGCGAGGCACGCAGGGCCTGACGGCCACGGTGAATCCTGCTGCGAACAGTACCCAACTTCACGCCGAGGGTCGCACCGATCTCCTCGTAGGACAGGCCTTCCACGTCACAGAGCACGACCGCTGCCCGGAACTCCGGCGGCAGCTCGTCCAGGGCGGCCTGCAGGTCGGGGTCGAGGTGCGTCTCGGAGTAGACCTGCTCGGGCGAGGGATCGTCGCCCGCCAGCCGGTCGGTGTCGTCCGGCAGCCCCTCCATCCGCAGCCGCGAACGGCGGCGCGCCATGTCGAGGAACAGGTTCGTGGTGATGCGGTGCAGCCAGCCCTCGAAGGTGCCCGGCTTGTAGCTGGCCAGCGAACGGAACACCCGGATGAAGGTCTCCTGGGTGAGGTCCTCGGCGTCGTGCGAGTTGCCGGTCAGCCGATAGGCCAGCCGGTAGACACGGTCGGCGTGCTCACGCACGACCTCGTCCCAGGTCGGCGGCGTCCAGGCCGGCTGGTCGCCCAGCTCGACCGGCTCGGCCAGCGCAACGTCGGAATCGCTCATCAGGTGGGTATCCTCCCGCGGACTTGACTGCCCACTACGTTCACCAACGCGGACCTCGTTCACGGTGTTCCCCACTTCGGTCAATCGACTCCCCTTGATGTCGATAGCTTCCGGTACCCCGTTATGGGGGGCGTGAGAACCAGCTAAGACGAACCTGAGAAATTTCACCCCAAGCCGGCTTGGTCGCGCCGGTCGTTTACGCATCGCAACACGCCCGGCATCGCCCCAGCTACAGCGGCGGCCAGCCCCGAGCGAAGTTGCCGGTCGCGTGGGGCGAGGTGGACCGCGGTTGGGGGTGGGCGGCCCCCGTAGGGGGTCGGCATGTAACAGCGCCCGGCTTCGGCGACCAAGCCCGCCCGAGCGAAGCGAGGGCAATCGAACACAGCTAACCTCGCTGCTTGTGACACCCGAATGGCCGGCCGGGCTACGTGGATACGTCGAGGACTACCTGGCCGAGGACGAGACGCTGAGTGCCGCACGGGCGCGTGGCCTGGAACTGGGCTGTGTGCCGATCGGTTCTGCTGGTGGCGCCGCGCTGCGGTTTCTTGCCACCGCGCTGCGCGCGAAGGCCGTTGTGGAGGTGGGCACGGGCGCCGGCCTGAGCGGCCTCTACCTGCTGCGTGGCATGGCCACGGAAGGCGTGCTGACGTCGATCGACGTCGAACCTGAGCACCAGGCCGCCGCCAAGCAGGCGTTCGCGGCCGAGGGGGTGGCTCCCGGCCGGACGCGGCTGATCATGGGCCGGGCCCTGGACGTGCTGCCCAGGCTGACCGACTCCGGCTACGACCTGATCTTCGTGGACGCGGCCAAGACGGAGTACCCGAGCTATTACGAAGAGGGCGTCCGCCTGCTGCGGCCAGGTGGCGTCATCGCGTTCGACAACGTGCTGTGGCATGGCCGTGTCGCCGATCCGGCCGACAAGGACCAGGACACGGTCGCGTTGCGCGAGGTCACCAGGCTGGTCAAGGAGGACGACCGCCTTGTCCCGGTCCTGCTCCCGGTCGGCGACGGCCTGCTCGTCGCGGCCAAGAACTAGGAGATCCGGGCGCCCTTGCCCAGCACGATGACGCCGCCCGCGCTGACGGTGTAGCGCTCGCGGTCGGCGTCGATGTCCACGCCGATCTGCGCACCGTCGGCCACGACCACGTTCTTGTCCAGGATCGCCCGGCGGACCACGGCACCCTTGCCTATCCGGACGCCGGGCAGCAGCACGCTGCCCTCGACCGTGGCGCCGTCCTCGATGGCGACGTCCGCGCTGATCACGGACTCCCGCACGGACGCTCCGGACACGATCGTTCCTGGACCCACGATCGACTCCACGGCCGAGCCCGAGTTGACGAACTTGGCCGGGGCCAGCGGCGGGGTCGCGGTCCGGATCGGCCAGGCCTGGTTGTACAGGTTGAAGACCGGATGCACGGAGACCAGGTCGATGTGCGCGTCGTAGTAGGCGTCGAGCGTCCCGACGTCACGCCAGTAGCCACGGTCGCGTTCGGTGGCGCCCGGGACGACGTTGTCGTCGAAGTCGTAGACCGCCGCGTTGTTGTCGTCGACCAGCATGGGGATGATGTCGCCGCCCATGTCGTGGTCGGAGTCCGGGTTCGCGGCGTCCGCGCGCAGCGCCTCCAGCAGCACCTCGGTCCGGAAGACGTAGTTGCCCATCGAGGCGAACGTCACGTCCGGGTCGCCGGGCACGTGCGGCGGGTCCTTGGGCTTCTCCAGGAACCGGGTAATCCGGCCGGACTCGTCGGAGTCGATGCAGCCGAAGGCGCTCGCCTCCGATCTCGGCACCCGGATCCCGGCCACCGTCACCCCGAGTCCCGACTCGACGTGCTGGTTGACCATCTGGGACGGATCCATCCGGTACACGTGGTCGGCACCGAACACCGCGATGTGGTCCGGCCGCTCGTCGTACACCAGGTTCAGCGACTGGAAGATCGCATCCGCGCTGCCGGTGTACCACCGCGGCCCGAGGCGCTGCTGCGCCGGGACCGGGGTCACGTACTGGCCGAGGATGTTCGATAGTCGCCACGTGGTGGAGATGTGCCGGTCCAGTGAGTGCGACTTGTACTGGGTCAGCACGCACAGCTTGTGATAGCCGGCGTTGACCAAGTTGGACAGTACGAAGTCGACTAACCGGTAGTTGCCCGCGAACGGGACGGCTGGCTTGGCTCGGTCGGCGGTCAGGGGCCAGAGGCGTTTGCCCTCGCCGCCCGCCAGCACGATCCCGAGTACCTTCGGCTGGCCTGTCACGCACGGAACACTAGTGTCCGGACCACGATCACTGCCAGATCGAAACGGCACGTTTGGCGTGACGTTCACCCAAGAGCAGCATCGGCAACTAGTGTGACCAGGTGTGCGCATCGGTCTGCTGACACGTGAATATCCGCCTGAGGTGTACGGCGGTGCGGGGGTTCATGTCGGTTTTCTCGTCCCCAGGCTCCGTGAGCTGATCGATGTGGACGTGCACGCCTTCGGCGGGCACCGCGCCGACGCGCACTCCCACAACGCCGCGGCGGGGCTGGAACATGCCAACCCGGCGCTGCAGACGCTGTCGGTGGATCTGGCCATGACGGCCGCGACCGAAGGCGTTGACCTGCTGCATTCGCACACCTGGTACGCCAACATGGCCGGGCATCTGGGCAAGATCCTGCACGGCGTGCCGCACGTGATCACGGCGCATTCCCTGGAGCCACGGCGGCCGTGGAAGGCCGAGCAACTCGGCGGCGGGTACCGGCTGTCGTCGTGGGTGGAGCGGACGGCGTACGAGGCGGCTGACGCGATCATCGCGGTCAGCGACGGCATGCGACTCGATGTGCTCGACTGCTACCCCGCGCTCGACCCGTCACGCGTGCACGTCGTACGCAACGGCATCGACACGAACGCTTACCACCCCGTCAGCGAAACGGACGCACTCGAGCACTACGGCATCGACCCGGGCCGTCCGATCGTCGCGTTCGTCGGCCGGATCACGCGCCAGAAGGGCGTCGGGCATCTGATCGCGGCCGCGCACAACATGGACCCGGACGCCCAGCTCGTGCTCTGCGCGGGCGCACCCGACACGCCCGAGATCGCTGAGGAGACGCGTCAGGCCGTGTCCGAGCTGGCGGAGAAACGGGCGGGCGTGTTCTGGATCCAGCAGATGCTGCAGCCCGCAGAGGTCCGGCAGATCCTCAGCCACGCGACGGTGTTCGTGTGCCCGTCGGTGTACGAGCCGCTGGGCATCGTGAACCTCGAGGCTATGGCGTGCGGCACAGCCGTGGTCGCCTCGGACGTCGGCGGGATCCCCGAGGTCGTGGCCGACGGCCAGACCGGGCTGCTGGCGCACTATGACGAACACGACACCGAGGCCTTCCGCGACGACCTCGCGAAAATGGTCAACACGCTGGTGAAAGACCCGTCCAGGGCGGCCGCGATGGGCGCCGCGGGCCGGGAGCGGGCCGAGCGGGAGTTCGCGTGGGCGACCGTCGCGCAGCAGACTGTGGACGTGTACCGCGCGGTGTTGCCTGAGGGCGTCCTCAGTGATTGAGGAGAAACCTCGTGGTGTGACTCGGATCTTCACCAGGTACACGGTGGCCTCGCTGATCGCGACGGGCATCAGCCAGGTCGTGCTGCTGGTGTTGTACTGGGCGTGGGAAGCCGACGCGATGACCGCGAGCACGATCGCGTTCCTGGTCGGCTCGCTGCCGCATTTCCTGATGATCCGGCGCTGGGCCTGGGGCAACAAGGGCAAGGCCGGGCGGCAGGCGGAGATCTTGGCCTACATCGTGGTGACCGCGGCGGGCGGCGTGCTGTCGATCGGGATCACCACGGTGATGGACTGGCTGCTGGATCCGTTGATCACCGACCGCGGCTGGCGGACGATCGGCCTGGTCGTGGCCTACCTGGCCAGTGGCGCGCCGGTGTTCCTGCTCAAGTTCTTCGCACTGGACAAGGTCTTCCGGCGGCGGGAGATCCACCACACGCCCGACGCCGACAACGACAGCCAGCACACCGAGACCGACACAAGCACCGTCCAGCCCCACGCCGCGTAAACCGCGGTGCCTGCCGTGCCTCCGACAGAGGCCCCCGCGTAGTAGGCACCGGTGTACAGGCCTGACGCCGGGCCCTTGTGCGGCGCGACGACGTTCACCCAGGCGCCCGCGGCCGCGTGTGCCGCGAACCAGCCGGCCGTGAGCAGCACGAATCCGATGGCTATCGGCACGACATGGGCCGGGATCGTGATCAGGGCACCGGCCGTGGTCAGCCCGAGCATTCCAAAAAGGACCTTCTGCCGACCGGCGCGACGGCCCAGGGTGGCCGAGTTGACGCCACCGATCGCGTAGGCCACGAACACCAACGACGCGACCTGCGGGCTGACTTCGAGCGGCGGCGCGGCCAGCCGGAAGCCGATCGCGTTGTACAGCGCCACGAACGAACCCATCCCCAGGAACGCGACCGCGTACAACGCCCACAGGATCGGCCGGCGTACCGCCGAGCTCAGACTGATCCCGGCTCTCGTGGTGGTCTGCTCCGCGTTTCGCGGCAAAGCCCAGATCAGGACACCCGCCGCAGCCGCGGCGAGGATCGCGACAGGTGCCGTACTGCCGGTCAGCCCAGCCGCGAGGCGGCCGACCATGCCGCCGAACGTGTTGCCCGCGACCAGCATGCCGATCGCCTTCACCCGGCCCTGTTCAGCGAGATACGCCATGGCCACAGCCGGGAACCCGGCAAGCGCGAGCCCCTGCAGCGCACGCAGGCCGACAAGGAGATGGAAGTCCGAGACGAACGGCAGGACCAACCCGAGAACAATCGCGACCACGACGGACAGCAGGACCACCGGGCGCCGGCCGGCCACTTCGGACAGCAGCGACAACGGGATCACGCCCAGCGCCAACGCACCCGTCGCGACCCCCACCACCAGCGACGCCTGATCCAGCGTGACCTGGAACTGGTGCGCCAACTGAGGCAGGACCGGCTGCGGGGCGTAGAGCAGCGCGAAGCTCGCCAGCCCACCGGCCGCGATGCCGATCGTGATCCTGTCCACGGACTTTGACGCTAAGCAGCTGGGATTCATACGTCCAATACGGCAGTATTGATTTATCGATACGCCAGCGCATGAATCACTCGCCGCTGCTTTGGCGCCGCGGCTCGCGATGCTGCGCGCGTTGGCCCAGTCGGGGAACGTGACGCAAGCAGCCTCAGTGCTCGGCGTCCCTCAGCCGACCGTCAGCCGATGGCTCGCTGCCCTGGCCTCCGAAGTCGGCGCACCCGTGGTGGTCAAGGACGGGCGGGGAGTGCGGCTCACGCGTGCGGGCCTGCTGCTCGTGGACGCGGCCAGTTCCGCGATGGGTGCTCTGGAAGCCGGAACCCGCCGGGTCATCGAAGAAGTCGACCCAGGCAGCGGGCGGGTCGTACTGGGCTTCCTGCACCTGCTTGGCCGCACACTCGTGCCGGAACTGGTGAAGTCCTTCCGGGAGCGTCACGAAGGCGTGCGAATCGGGCTGGTCCAGGCCTCCCGGGCGGAGATCCTTCAACGAGTCCGTGGCGGTGAGGTGGACCTGGCGTTCTTCGGGCCGCCGCCGGACGAGCCCGACCTGGCCTGGGCGCCGCTCCAAAGCCAGGACCTGATGCTGGTGCTCCCCGAGGACCACCGGCTCGCGACCCGCGCCCGGGTCCGCGTGACCGAACTCGCCGAGGAGGAATTCGTCGGCCTGGAACACGGCTTCGGCCTCCGCCGGATAACCGACGACCTCTGCGAGGCGGCCGGCTTCACTCCCCGCCTCGCCTTCGAAGGCCAAGAATCCGACACAGTCCGCGGCCTGGTCGCAGCGGGCCTGGGCATCGCGATCCTGCCCGCCGCCGAACACCCGGCACCACGCCTGGTGGAAATCCCAGTCCTGCCCAAGGCGACCCGAACCGTCGCCCTGGCCTGGCCGTCCCACGACCACCTGACCCCGGCAGTCCGGGCATTCCGCGACTTCGCCCTGATCAAAGGCCCCAGATAGACCTTCCACCCGGCGCCGGTGTCAGGTCGGCATGGGTGGCGCGCGGGAACAGCTCACTTGTCGGGCGAGCGGACCCTTATGCCAGGCACTGGGTTAGGCCACGGCCCCCCGTTTTCCAGCCTATCGTTGCGGTCTGACAGAAAGTCGAGATCGTGGGTGACGAGGCCCTGGTTGTCCACAGGCGCTGACTTGTCCACAGCACAGCCTGTGGACTGCCCTGTCCACCCGTTTTCTGTCGGTACCCAGGATTACGCTGGATCACAGGGGGCCGTGGCCGCCCTTCGCCCAGGCGTGACGGCGCAGACCGCCGGTTGTCCACAGGGCTGGAACTGGTTCAGGAGGCGTAGGAGGCGACCAGTTCCACGAGGGTTCTGGTGGCGAAGCCGGTAGCGCCGGGGACTACCTCGTCATAGGTTTTGTCGGCCCGAGCGGGGCCGGCTATGTCGAGGTGGGCCCAAGGAATGTCGCCGGTGAACTGGCGGAGGAACCAGGCCGCGGTGATGCCGCTGGGACCTGGTGGGCATTGGCGCCAGTCGGCTATGTCGCTGACCACGCCTTCTTCAAGTTCTGGCAGCAGGGGCATGCGCCACCAGGCCTCGCCAGAGCGTTTGCCGGCTTGCACGATCCGGTCGGCGATGTCGTCGTCGGTGGCGAAGAGGCCGCCGGTGCGCAGGCCGAGGGTGATCTTCATCGCTCCGGTCAGGGTCGCGACGTCGACCATCAGGTCTGGCTTCACGCGGCTGACCGCGTAGCCCATGGCGTCGGCGAGCACCATGCGGCCTTCGGCGTCGGTGTTCGTCACTTCGGTGGTCTGGCCGTCGAAGTGCGTGACGATGTCGCCGGGCCGGTACGCGGAGCCGGAAACATGGTTCTCCGCAATGGGAACGAGGCCGGTCACGCGTACGGGCAGACCGAGGCGGGCCACCGTCACCAGGGCCGCGATCACGGCTGCGCCACCGCACATGTCGGTGCGCATCAGGTGCATACCGTCCGCGGGCTTGATCGAGATGCCGCCTGTGTCGAAGGTGATCCCCTTGCCCACCAAAGCGACGTGCGGGCCAACCGGCCTGGGCGGACGCCACGACAACTCGACGAACCGAGGCGGCCGGACAGAACCGGCACCGACGGCGAGCACGCCGCCGAAGCCCTGTGCGGCCATCCACTGCTCGTCGTGCACGTCGACGTGCAGGCCAGGAAGTTGAGCCGCCAGTTTGACCGCCGTCGACGCGAGCCATGCGGGGTCTTTGACGTTCGAAGGCGCGTTGCCCATGTCACGCGTCGCTGCTGTGCCTGCCGCGAAAGCTGCCGCACGCTCGACGGCGGGCCGCAACTCATCGGGCGAGGACGTCACGAGCCGCAACGACCGCAGCCGGGGTTTGGCCGGCTTGCCGGTCACCGTGAAGCGGTAACCACCCAGGCTCACGCCCAGCACCAGCTCTGCGATCTGCTCGGATTCCGCATCCGGCGGGAGCGTGAGCTGCAACGATCGGGCCACGCGGCGACCTGCGTCGGCGTCTGTGGCCGCTCGGGATTCGAAGGCCCGCACGAGCGCCGCGCCGGCTTTGCGCCATTCGGCCGCCGAGCCCTCGCCTACGCCCGCGACCCAGCGGATTCCCGCGCCCTGGGTGGCCGCCGTGTGCACTTCGCCCGCCTTGCCGGTCAGCCCCACCGCCGCGGCCCAGTCCGCACCGAGATCGGCGCCGCCTGGACCTAGCAGCGGCGAGTCCCCTGCGTGCGCGAGTACGGCCACAGGCAGGCCTCGCCGTGGCGCGGCCGTCACCTCGAACTCTGGCAACGGACTCGGTAACGATGGCACCGGCGTGCGCACCTTGCGGACCTCCTCGCGGCTCGCGGACGTAACGCGGCCCCGGCTCCAGTGTGGATACCGGGGCGCGCGGTGACTCTGGACGGGGGCGTCAGCCTGCGGCGGCCTTGAGCGCATCCCCCAGGGCGCTGGCCTCGTCCGGTGACATCTCCACCACCAGGCGTCCACCACCCTCCAGTGGGACGCGCATCACGATGCCCCGACCCTCCTTAGTCACCTCGAGGGGACCGTCACCGGTCCGGGGCTTCATGGCCGCCATAGCGTGCTCCCTCCGTCATAGCCTGCCCACCGCAGACCGGGTCCACCAGCCTCGGCTAAGCGTCATTCTCTCCTATCCACTCACCGCGACGAAATCGAACCGATCTTTTGCGTGTCGTTTGGTGACCACGCGCCGACCTGCCGTGACGGATTGGAACCAGGACGTCTACATGCGACAACTACCAAACCCTGACGCGACACGCCGAAGCGCGACACGCCGGAACTATTCTTGGTAACGACCTGGTCACGTAACCGCCCACAGTGGAGAAGGACCATTTTCCGGCGCATTTCAGTTCGCCCGATGGCAGCCGGCGATATGGTCGTCCACGATCCCGGTCGCCTGCATCAGCGCATAACACGTGGTAGGACCGAGGAACACGAAACCTCGCCGTTTGAGCTCCTTGGCCATCGCCTTCGACTCATCAGTCACCGCGGGCACATCCGCCATCGTGCGCGGCCGCTTGTGCCGCTTGGGCTGGAAAGACCACAACAACTCGTCCAGGGGCACATCCAGCTCAAGCACTGAACGCGCGTTGCGGATCGCGGCATCGATCTTCGCGCGGTTACGCACGATGCCCGCGTCGGCCATCAACCGGGCAACCTCCGCGTCGCCGAATTGAGCGACCAGCTTGGGCTCGAAGCCGGCGAACGCGCGCCGGAAGTTCTCTCTTTTGCGCAGAATCGTGATCCAGGACAAGCCCGACTGGAACGACTCCAGACACAACCGTTCGTACATCGCCACTTCCCCGTGCAGTGGCGTTCCCCACTCTTCGTCGTGGTAGGCGGCGTAGTCCGGCGCCGAGTCCCCCCACGAGCACCGGACCAGGTCCTTCACCGGCTTCGCCCCAGTGGTCACTGAGCGGCCGCCTTCTCCTCGAGCTGCTGCTCGAGTTCGGCGATCCGTGAGCGCAGGCCGTCCACCTCGTCGCCGAGGCGCTGCAGCACCCAGTCCACCTCGGACATCTTGTAACCCCGCAGTACCAGCTGGAACCGCACATTCCGCAGGTCATCCGAGGTGACGCCGCTGGCGGGCAGTCTGGTCGGCGATGCGCCAGGCGGCAACGGGGGCAACTCCTCGCCGCGGCCGAACAGCACCGAGGCGAGCAGGAACACCACGGCCGCCACGAAAACCATGACAACGAGGTAGAACAACGCGGTGGTCACGGTCACAATCTTGCCACTACACGCAGAATCGGACCGTTCGCCGGGCCATGAACGCCAGCCGGAACATCACCACGAAAGCCACCACCGACGCCAGGAAAAGCGGTGGTGACGCGACCATCCTGGCTGGTTCGAAGGCAATCGTCGCGATCATCAACGCGCTGGTGGCCGAGATGGAACCGCAGACCGCGACCAGCGCGACGCCCGCCGAGCACCGCGCGATCAGCCGGCTGTCCGGAACGCGGCGCGACATCAACCGGCAGACCAGCAGCGCGAGCCCGGTCGCGGACGCGACCGCCCAGCCCATGCTGTCGTTGACCTGGGCGAACGGGTAGTACCAGTCGGGCGGCGTGACACCGGGGAAGTTGTCCCAGGAGCCGTACCAGATGCCCCTGGTCGCCTCCCAGATCAGATGCACCACCGGCAGCAGGAACAGGATCGAGCGCAACGTCCGGGCGCCGTACGCGGCAGCCAGTTCCCCCTGGTAGCTGCGCGCGATCGTGGCCGCCGGGCCGAAGTCGTCGACTGCTTTGCGCTGGGCGTCGTCCTCGCAGAAACCCGCGTCGCGATAGCACTCGGCCGCGTCCAGCAGGCTGTGCCGGGCCTCGGTCAGCAGGTCGATCTTGGTTCGCTGGTGACCGTGCAACCGCGTGTCCAGATCGGCGACGTAGTCGTCGATCACGCTTGCGCCGGCCATGGCCCCTCCCCGAGTACGCCCTCGATCGCCGCCGTGAACTCACGCCAAGCAGTGCGTTCCTGAATGAGCGCACGCTGCCCTGACTTCGTCAGATGGTAAGTACGGCGCTGCCTGCCGGAGACAGTGCTCCACTCACTGCTGACATATCCGGCTCGCTCGAGCCGGCGCAGCGCTGGATAGACCGTTCCGGTCGGCAGGTCGAGCGCGCCGCCGCTGCGCAGCTGAAGCGCCTCGATGATGGCATATCCGTGCAGTCGCCTGCCGTCGAGCGTGGCGAGCAGCAGCGCATCGAGATGACCTCGCAGCACGTCGGGCTTCATACGTAGCGAGTCTACGGGTTGGAAGTCACACCGCCCAGAGGTTTCCCACAGATTCAAGGAAGCCCCTGATTGATACATAGACAGGCAATATATAGTGTGCCGACCTATGGATCTGGTGACCATCGCCCGCTCCTGCAGAACCCAGTCGGCTACCGGATGGACAACGGTGTGGCGCGGCTGACCGATTTCGGGGCGCTGCTGTCGAATCCGTCGCTGTGGGACGCGCTCGGGCACGTCCTGACAGCAGGTCTGGTGGCTGCCGGGTTCTTCATGGCCGGCGTGAGCGCCTACCACTTCATCAGGCGCACCCCGGAGGCAGAGTTCTTCCGCCGGTCGATGCGGCTCGGCCTCGCGGTGGCCGCCATCGCCGTGGTTTTCCTGATCAACTTCGGGTTCGGCCAGTTCGAGGTGCTCAACCAGGTACAGCCGGCCAAACTCGGCGACGCCGCGCAACGGGCCGCGATCCAGGCCGCAGGCGGGGCCAGGTTCGGGCCAGGCGACTACCTTCCGCCGCACGGACGACGCTGGCCGGAAACACCCCGACGGCAGTGGCTGAGCTAACCCTGCTGCTGCCGCTGCACAACAGAGTTGACGAGAAGGCGGTGCCCAACACGCTGATGCGGAAATTGATCGATGAGGATGAATGGGGTGGATGGCGGCTCCGATTCTGCCGCTGGGACGACTGGCATCGCGGCTGGATTGTGGTCGGGATGAGGAGGACACGACGTGCAGACACAACCGATGACGCAAAGGCTATGTACCCGAGCTATACGGAACCGACTGGTCACTGCCGAACCGGCCGGTACTCGGCCTGACTCGGCTCGGCCGACACGTCGATCTGTTAGCTGGGAGAGCATCCACGTACTGCTTCGGCGCACTCGGGAGTACGGGAGTTCTTCTGGAGCGTTGAGGGCGCTGGCTGGCATCACTGTTTGTCCGATGAATGAGAGTGGGTGGGTTCGGTGAAGGGTTTGGTGGGGAAGGTTTTGAGGGCTGGGGTTGTGGGGGCTGGGGTTGTGGGGGTTGTTGCGGAGTTGGCGGGGGTTGGGTTGGGGGCGACGGCGGCGTGGTTGTTTGTGAGTGCGGCTGGGCAGCCATCGTTGGGGGCCTTGGCGGTGGCGATTGTGGTTGTGCGGACGTTGGCGATCGCGAGGGGTGGGTTGAGGTATACGGAGAGGCTTACGGGGCATGGGGCTATGTTGCGGGCGATGGCGGAGTTGCGAGGTCAGGTGTATGGGGCTCTGACGCGTCGCAGGGAGGTGCGGTCGGGGGACGCGCTGACGCGGATTGTGTCTGACGTGGATGCTGTCCAGGACTGGTTGTTGCGGTGCATTGTTCCTGCCTTTGTTGCTGGTTGCGTTGGGGTTGTTGGGCTTGTGGTGATGGGGATGGTTTCGGGTACAGGGTTCTGGGTGTTGGCTTGTGGGTTGATGGTGATGGTGCTGTTGCCATTGCTGTCGGCGAAGTTGGCGGCTCGGACGGCACGGTCGAGCGTTGAGGCGCGGGTGGAACTGGCCGAGCATATGGTCGATCTGATTCATGGCGCGGCTGAGCTTGAGGTTTATGGGGCTCGTTGCCGGCCGGGCCTGTTTCGGCGGCGTTGGTGCTCGGTGTTCTTACTGGGATGGAAGTGTTTCTGCCGCTGATAGGTGCGGGCGCACTGTGGGCCGATGTCCGGCCGGCGGTCAGGCGGGTTTCGTCGTTGCTGGCTGCGCCGGCCACGCCGCCCAGGGCCGCGGTGGAGGTTGAGATCGATTTGACGGCGGGAAAACAGACGGCGATTGTCGGGCCCAGCGGCGCTGGGAAGAGCACGCTGCTCGCCGCGATCGCCCACCGGCGGCCCAGCGCTCGCGGGGCCATGGCCGACGCCCACATCTTCACTGCGTCCATTCGTGACAACCTTTCCTTTGCGGGCAACGACCTTGAGGGCGCTGCCAGGCTTGTGCAGATCGATTCCTGGATCCGGTCGTTGCCGGACGGCTGGGACACGCGCATCAGTGCTGAGACGATCTCGGGCGGTCAGCGGCAACGGCTGGTTCTGGCGCGGGCATTGGTCGGCTACTCCCCTGTTCTACTGCTGGACGAACCGGCCGAGGGGCTCGAACCCGCTCAGGGCGAGAAGATCCTGGCCGACGTTCTCGAGGCGACCTGGGACCGCGCCGTCGTCCAGGTCACGCACCGGCTGAGCGGGCTGGAGTCCTTCGATGACATCGTGGTCCTGGAAGCGGGCAAGGTGATCCAGCGCGGGTCACATGCCACACTGGTCGCCGAACCTGGCTACTACCGGGACTCCTGGGAAGCTGAACGTCTCATCACACTCGCACACTGACCTTTGGTGCTTCCCCGATGGCGTCCACGCTACCCGGCGAAAATGTGAATGTCTTTGCCAATCGGGGGGTTCACCCTAACGTGGATCAATCCATAGTGGACAGAAGGTCACCGGGATCCAGCTGGTACCGACCGCATAGGCGGCCGGTCGGCGACGACGGTCTCCGTTGTGTCAGGCAGCCACTCTCCTGCGACCTGCACGAACTGCGTGAGACCTGTGGCCGAGGAGATGCCGCAGCGGCGCAGCATTGTGCCCAGGATCTGGGACGCCATCACACCTAGTTGCAACAGGTTGCGGTTGCGGTGCTTGCGCACACCCAGATTCACCTGCGCGATGGAAGGGAGGCCACGCTCCGCGCACGCGTCAAGCAGCAGGCCGATCTCAACGCCATATCCGGCCGCGAACGAGACCGACTCCAGGAAGTCACGAGTGCCCGCGTATTCGCCGCCAAGTGGTTGCACCAGACCAGAAAGCTCCGGCCGCAGAGCCGCCAGCAGCGGACGCGCCAGCAGTTCGGTGACCCGGCCGCCACCCGTGCCCACATCCTCGGTCTCCAGGCGCAACGGCCGCCGATAGAAGCCTTTGACCAGGTGCACGTCCTCAACCAGGAGCAACGGCCCCAACAAGGCAGGGACAAACCCCGGATCAGGGTCGACGAGATCAGCGTCGAGGAACACCACCAGGTCACCGGTTGTCGCGGCGAGCGAACGCCACAGCACCTCACCCTTGCCAGGCAACGGTTCCAGCGACGGGACAACGTCCCCCCGCCGCACAACCCGAGCACCGGCCGCAGCAGCTACGACAGCCGTACGGTCCGTAGACCCCGAGTCCATCACGACGATCTCATCCACAAGCGGCCCGACCAAGGGCCGAACCGTACGGACGACATCACCCACCGTCGCCTCTTCGTTCAGCGCCGGTAACACCACACTGACAGTTCTACCCCGCTTGGCAGCGCACAGTTCCTCGACACTCCACTGTGGATCCTGCCAGGTACGGTCCTGGAACCACTCCTGCGCCAACGGGTTCACGCGAGCGCACGCAGGACTCGGGCGGGCGGCCGGGTGCCCGCGATCGCGGCCACCATCTCGACCACCTTCCTCGTCTGACGCACCTGGTGCGCACGGAAGACCCGGGCGCCCGCCATGGCTGCCACGGATGTCGCCGCGAGTGTGCCGTCCAGGCGGTCGCTCAGTTCCACATCCAGGGTCTCACCGATGAAGTCCTTGTTGGACACCGCCATCAGCACCGGCCAGCCGGTCGCGACCAGTTCGTCCATCCGCCGTAGCAGTTCCAGGCTGTGCCAGGTGTTCTTGCCGAAATCGTGGGTCGGGTCGATCAGCACGCCCTGCGTGGGTACCCCGAGCTCCACCATGCGGGTTGCGCGCTGCTCCAGTTCGGCTACGACCTCCGCAACGACATCCTGATACTGCACACGATGCGGGTCCGTACGCGGCGGTGCGCCACCTGTGTGTGAGCACACGATGCCGACGCCGTACTCCGCAGCGACTTCGGCAAGCCGGGGGTCTGCGCCTGCCCACGTGTCGTTGAGCAAATCGGCTCCGGCGTCACATGCCGCGCGCCCGACTTCGTGCCGCCACGTGTCGACGCTGATCACCAAGTCCGGGAATCGTTCACGGACAGCCGCCACAAACGGGACAACTCTGCGCAACTCCTCATCGGTGTCCACGGGCTCGCCGTGCGCTCCGGCCCGTACGCCGCCTATGTCCACGATGTCCGCACCGTCCGCAACCGCCATCCTGACGGCCGCCATCGCTGCCTCGTCACCGAACGTGGCGCCACGGTCGTAGAAGGAGTCCCTGGTGCGGTTGACGATCGCCATCACCAACGCGCGGTCCTGGGCCACCGCACGGGTACCGAACTGCAGGGAAGGTCGCACGTCCTGATCGTGCCATGACCGCCAGTGAAGTTACTTACGGCGACCACTGTTTTAACATTCCGGCGCCTAGAGTGGACCTTATCCCCCACCGCAGGAGGTCCCCTGTGCTCTATCGCGCGCTGCGTACCGTGCTGGCCTTCGTGGCGAAGGCCCTCTTCCGGCCGACTGTGGAAGGGCTGGAGAACTTCCCGGCCAAGGGCGCGGTGATCCTGGCGAGCAACCATCTCTCCGTCTTCGACAGCATCCTGATCCCGCTGGTCGTGCCGAGGCAGGTGAACTTCCTGGCCAAGGAGGAGTACTTCACCGGCCGTTCGCCGTACAAGCGGCTGCGGACCGCGTTCATGCGCACGATCGGTCAGATCCCTGTGCAGCGCGGGCAGGCACGGGCGGGCGTCGCTGCGCTCGAGGTGGCAGGACAGGTGCTGGAAAACGGCGGGGCATTCGGTATCTACCCGGAGGGGACCCGGTCGCTGGACCTGCGGCTCTACCGCGGCCACACCGGGGTCGGCCAGCTCGCCCTCACCTCCGGAGCGCCCGTGCTCCCGATGGCGTTGATCGGCACCGACCGGATCCAGCCGCCTGGCCAGCGCTTCCCTCGCCCGCGGCGGGTGACCATCCGGATCGGCAAGCCGTTGGACTTCTCCCGCTACGACGGAATGGCCGCGTCGCCGGCGATCCGCCGGGCGGTCACCGACGAGATCATGTATTCGATCATGGAACTGTCCGGCCAGGAATACGTGGACGTCTATCACAAGCGGCCGGAAGCGGCCTGATTAGACGATGCACTGAACTTTTCCCATAGCACAAACATCGGCGAACAAACGCCACAAGATCCGATGAATCAGCCCTTGGTTTGACAGCTGAGAGTATCCGTCATTCGGTCCAATTGGCCCATCCTTAGCCCGATCGAGTGAAGTCACTTGAAGGAGCTGCTAGCCTCAGGCTCACTGGAAGTAGGCCGGACAACAAATGGGGAGTTGTCCACCGCCACCAGGGGGATCCAGGGGGATGCATGACCGAACACCTTGCAGAAGAGGCTGCCCGTAAACTTCCGCTGCGCGATTCCGACGAGATTCAGGGGGATATTCTCGCCGGTTTCCGCAAGGACCACGAGTCAGTCCTGCTGCTGCGTTTTCCACAGGACCCGGCGCCGGTCCGGCAATGGCTGCGCCGGTTGATTCCGCAGATCGCGACGACCCGCCAGATCGCCGCGTTCAACGCGGAGTTCAGTGCCGCACGGCACAACCTGGCCGGAACCGATCCGGCCGGCCTGAGAGTGACCTGGGTGAATCTCAGCCTGACCTACGCCGGGCTGAAATTCCTGATGGGCGCCGAACCATTCCCTGACCAGACGCCACCGGGGGTACAGGCATTTGTTCAGGGCGCGTCCCAGCGTGCGGGAATCAACGGTGACGAAGGGGACTCGACACCGGAGAACTGGCTGTTCGGCCGGGACGAACAGCCAGTGCACGCTGTGATCACCGTTGCCTCCGACGAGCAGGCTCTGCTCGAAGTACGGGCATCGGAACTGCGAGTGGCTGCTGCACGCGCAGGGCTGACGGTCGTCTTCGAGCAGACGGGCGCGACTCTGCCGGGCAACAGCAAGGGACACGAGCATTTCGGGTTCAAGGACGGGGTGAGCCAGCCCGGCGTGGCCGGTTTCGACCGTCCGGACCCGAGCGACCCGGTGCACGTCGCCGGCAAGCCCGGGACCCGGATCGTGCCCGCCGGCGAGTTCGTGCTGGGGCATCCCAAGCTGGAAGGGGAACCGTCCACGCTGCCGGAATGGACCCGCAACGGATCGTTCCAGGTGGTTCGCCGGCTCGCGCAGGATGTGCCGGCGTGGTGGGCGCAGGCCGGTGCCGTGCGTAGGCAGCTGGATCGCGAGGGGGTCGAGCTGCCGCCCGGCACCGGCACCGAATGGCTGGCCGCTCGCGCGGTGGGCCGATGGCGTTCCGGCGCGTCGGTGGCACACAACCCGAATGCCGAGCCGCCGGCCAAACCAGGCGCGCCGGACGACAACATGATCAGTTACGTGGACGACCCGGAGGGGCACGTCACCCCGCATTTCGCCCACATCCGGAAGACCAATCCGCGCGATGGCCTTGGCAACGGCCACAATCCCGCGGACGTCCGCCGGATCATCCGACGGGGAATCCCGTACGGGCAGCCTTTCGACCCGGCTGCCGGCGACGGTCACGGCCCGGATGCCGACCGCGGGCTCGTTTTCATCGCCTATATGTCCGACATTGATTTCCAGTTCGAGTTCCTGCAGCGGCGGTGGATCAACAATCCCGACTTCCGCCAGCAGGAAACCGGTCGCGACCCGGTGATCGGGCAGGACACCGACGTGAACCTCAAACTGGACACGCTGCCGGGCGGAAAGAAGCTCCACTTCGCGCAATTCGTTCGCACGGAAGGAACGATCTATGCTTTCGCGCCAGCGCTCAGCACGCTGCGTGGTCTCGCGCAGCGACCGTGATATGTGATTGACGATATGTGAGTGGCCGGCCCTAGCCGCAACCGGGCCGGCCACTCACGAGTTCGAAGGAATCCAGCAGCGCGGCGGGGTCGGCGGATACCTGAATCAGTTTCCGGTAGTCCGTTTTCAGGAATCCCTCCGCGGCCATATGGTCGACCATCCGCAGTAACGGCTGGTAGAAGCCGTCCGTGTCGACCAGCCCGATCGGCTTGCTGTGCAGGCCGAGCTGGGCCCACGTCCAGATCTCGAACAGCTCGTCGAGCGTGCCCGCGCCACCGGGCAACGCCAGGAATCCGTCCGCCAGCTCGGCCATCAGCGCCTTGCGCTCGTGCATGCTGCCGACCACGCGCAGCTCGCTCAGGCTCTGGTGGGCGATCTCCCGGTCGACCATGTCCGACGGGATCACGCCGATCACCTCGCCGCCCGCGGCCACGGCCGCGTCGGCGATCACGCCCATCGTCCCCACCGAGGCACCGCCGTAGACCAGTGCGATGCCACGTTGGGCCAGCAACCGGCCCAACGCCGCGGCGGCGGACGCGTATCCGGGGGCACGGCCCGTCGCCGAGCCGCAGAACACGCAGATCCGCACTAGTGGACTTCCTCCCAGGCGCTGTAGGCGTCCTCCACGACCCGGACCGCGTCGTCGATGTCGTCGGTCACGTGCACAAGTGCGATGTCCTTCTCGCCGACCTTGCCGCTCTTGTAGACGACGTCCTGCAGCCAGGCGTGCAGCCCGCCCCAGTACTCGCTGCCGAACAGCACGATCGGGAACTTGGTGACCTTCTTGGTCTGCACCAGCGTCAACGCCTCGAACAGCTCGTCGAGGGTGCCGAACCCGCCGGGCAGGCAGATGAACGCCTGCGCGTACTTGATGAACATCGTCTTGCGGACGAAGAAGTACCGGAAGTTCACGCCCAGGTCGACCCAGGGATTGAGGCCCTGTTCGAACGGCAGCTCGATGCCCAGCCCGATCGACAGCCCACCGGCCTCGGAGGCGCCGCGGTTGACCGCCTCCATGGCTCCCGGGCCACCGCCGGTGATCGCGGCGAATCCGGCCTCCGCCAGCGCGGCGCCGATCTTGCGGCCCAGCTCGTATTCGGGGTGGTCACGCTGGGTGCGCGCGGAACCGAACACGGTCACCGCACGCGGCACCTCGGCCAGCGCGCCGAAGCCCTCCACGAACTCGGCTTGAATCCGCATGACCCGCCACGGGTCGGTGTGCACCCAGTCAGAGGGCCCTCGCGAGTCGAGCAGGCGCTGGTCAGTGGTGGTCGATTCCTCGCTGCGACCCCGTCGCAGAGTCACCGGGCCCCGCTGCTTTTCCTTGGGGCGATCCTCGTTCGTCGTCATCGGCTCAAGTCTAGTTGTGCCGTTGCGGCCAGCCGGTGACCTGGCCGGAACGGCTTGGTGAAAAACGGTGAGCGGCTACCGACGATCGGCCGTTGCCCGGCGGACTTGACGAGCTCTTTACTCATCGATGCGGTTATGCGCATAACACCGCCACTCCCCCTGCGAAGGGCGCTGAGACGCGCCCAAAAGGAGCATGCCTTGAGAAGAACACGAGGATTATCGGCGCTTGTCGCCTTAGCGCTGACGGTCCCGGTGACCGTCTCCCTGCCGCAAGCCCAGGCCGCGCCGACGGCCGATCCCGTCGCCCGTGCCACCGCAGCCGCTGACCAGGCCGCTGCCACCGGCCTCGATGCACTTGCCCGTGGCGCCGACGAATCCTTCAGCCGTGTCAGCACCACCGCTGGTGGCGCCGGGCTGTTCTACTCCTCCTACGAGCGGACCTACCGCGGCCTCAAGGTGGTCGGCGGCGACGCAGTCGTCGTGACCGACGGCCAGGGCCGCGTCCACGACACGACCGCTGCGGACACCGCGCCGCTCACAGTCGGCACAACCGCGAAGATCGACGCCGCTACGGCCGCGAACACCGCGCGCAGCAAGGTGTCCACTGTCAACTCCGTGGACACCCCCAAACTTGTCGTGCTCGCCGGCTCGTCACCGAAGCTGGCGTACGAGGTCGTGGTCTTGGGCCGTAACGGCACGACCCCCAGCAACCTGCATGTGTTCGTCGACGCCACGAACGGCTCAGTCGTGGAGAGCTACGACGACGTGAAAGCCGGCACCGGCGATTCGTACTACAACGGCGACGTCAACCTCGACACCACGTCGTCCGGCGGCACGTTCAGCATGGCCGACCCCACGCGCAGTGGCGTCCTGTGTGGCCGGGACAGCAACAAGACCGTCTTCTCCGGTCCGGACGACAACTGGGGCAACGGATCCGGCACCGACCTGGAGACCGCCTGTGCCGACGCGCTCTACGCCGTGCAGCGCGAGTGGGACATGCTGCGCGACTGGCTGGGGCGCAACGGAATCGACGGCCAGGGCAAGGGTTTCCCGGCCTACGTCGGCCTGCCGGACGTCAACGCCTACTGGACCGGCAGCTACACGCAGTTCGGCCGCACCCAGGACAGCCAGCGCCAGGTCACCCCGATGGACGTCGTCGGCCACGAGTTCGGCCACGCGATCTTCCAGACCACACCGGGCGGCTCCGGCGGCGGTGGCACCGAGAAGGGCGGCATGAACGAGTCCACCGGTGACATCTTCGGCGCGCTGACCGAGGCCTACGCCAACAACCCGAACGACCCGGCCGACTTCGAGGTCGGCGAAGAGGTCAACCTCGTGGGCAACGGCCCGATCCGCTACATGTACCAGCCCAACCGGATCTCCGGTCACCCCAACTGCTGGTCGACCTCGCTGCCCGGCTCGGTGCACGCCGCCGCCGGCCCGCAGAACCACTGGTTCTACCTGTTGTCCGAGGGCAGCAACCCGGGTGGCGGCAAGCCTGCCAGCCCGACCTGCGACGGCAGCACGGTGACCGGGATCGGCATCCAGAAGGCCGGCAAGATCTTCTACAACGGCCTGCTGCAGAAGACGACCTCGTGGAACCACGCTGCCGCCCGCCGCGCCACCCTTCAGGCCGCGGTCAGCCTGTTCCCGGGCAGCTGCGCCGAATACAACGCCACCAAGGCCGCGTGGAACGCGATCAGCGTGCCCGTGCAGAGCGGCGAGGCCACCTGCACCCCGAACGGCGGCAACGACTTCTCCATCGCTCTGACGCCGGCGTCCGGTTCCGTACAGCCTGGTGGTTCCGCGTCCACAACCGTCGGCACGCAGATCACGGCCGGCAACGCGCAAACGGTCACCTTCAGCGCCAGCGGCCTGCCGTCGGGTGCTACGGCGACCTTCAACCCGGGTTCCGTGCAGTCCGGTGCTTCCTCGACGCTGGCCGTCGCCACAACGACGAGCACCCCAGCGGGCACCTACCAGGTGACCGTGACCGGTGATGGCGCCGACGTCGACCACACCGCCCAGTTCACGTTGACCGTCGGCACGACGGGGACGCGTACGTTCACCAACGGCACGGACTTCCCAATCGCCGACCTGGCAACGGTTCGCAGCCCGGTCTCGTCGACCGCGACGGGTTCCGCCGTGTCACCGGTGAAACTGTCGGTGACCATCAACCACACCTGCGCCTACGACCTGCGTATTCAGCTCGTCGGCCCAAGTGGACGGACCTACACCGCCAAGCAGTCCGGTACCGGTGGCTGCAGCCAGTTCGGCACCAAGACCTACGACGTCCCTGTGACCACTGAGAACGCTTCAGGCACATGGACGCTGGTCGTCACAGACGCCTACAGCGTCGACACCGGCACGCTCGACACCTGGACCATCACGGTCTGACAGCCGACGGGTGGGTCGCTACGCGCGGCCCACCCACTCGGTCAGAACCCTTGCACAGTCCCGGATCTGCTGAACGTAGACGTGTTCTTCCTTGGTGTGCGCCAAAGTCGGGTCGCCCGGGCCGAAGTTCACCGCGGGCATCCCGAGCGCGGCGAACCTCGCCACGTCCGTCCAGCCCAGCTTCGCCACCGGCGCTCCCCCGGCTGCCTGGACGAGCTCTTTCGCCGCCGGGGCCTGCAATCCCGGCAACGCCCCCGCAGCGATGTCCGTGACTGTGACGTCGAAACCGTCGAACACTTCCCGCAGATGCTTCTCGGCCTGCTCGGGATTGCGGTCCGGCGCGAAGCGGTGGTTCACGGTGAGGACTGCCGCGTCCGGCACGACATTGCCCGCCACACCACCTTGGATCTTCACGGCCTGCAAGCCTTCGCGGTACGTGCAGCCGTCGATGTCCACAATCCTCGGTTCGTACGCTTCAAGCCTTCGCAGAGCTTCGCCAAGCGCGTGGATCGCGTTCACGCCCATCCAGGCCCTGGCCGTGTGCGCGCGCTTGCCTTGGGTACGGATCTCGATGCGCATCGTGCCCTGGCAGCCGGCTTCGATCACGCCGTTGGACGGCTCACACACCACCGCGATGTCACCGCGCAGCCACTCCGGCAGGTCCCTCTCGATCCGGCCGAGGCCGTTGCGTGCGGCTTCGATCTCTTCACAGTCGTAGAAGACGAACGTGAGGTCGTGCCGTGGATCGGTCACGGTCGCTGCCAGGTGCAGCATGACCGCGTCACCGCTTTTCATGTCGACCGTTCCGCAACCGTGCAGGATGTCGCCTTCCCTCCGGGACGGGAGGTTGTCGTTGATGGGGACCGTGTCGAGGTGACCGGCGAAGACCACCCGCTGCGGCCGGCCGAAATTCGTCCTGGCCAGCACCGCGTTACCCGATCGGGCGACTTCGAGATGGCCGAGCCCGCGCAGGGCCCGCTCGACCGCGCCGGCCAGTTCGGCCTCGTTCTCCGAGACACTCGGAACATCGACCAGGGCAACGGTCAGATCGATCGGGTCGGCACTCAGATCCAGTTCAACGGTCACGACCCAGCACGCTACATCTGCCTGCGGGTTGGTTACCGTTGGCGCGTGAGTGCGAACCCCGAGTCGAGCGGCGCGTATGGCGTCGGTCTTGCCACTGTGACCGCTGATGGAACTGTGCTGGACTGCTGGTTTCCGAAGCCCAAGCTGGGGGAGGCGCCGGCGCCGAACACGCAGCGGCTGTCCGAGCAGGAGGCGGCCGAGGAGCTGGGGGCCGGGGTTTCGGCGATGCTGGGCCCCGATGACGACCGTGGTGTCGAGGTGATCGCGGTCCGGACGGGGATCATCGCGCTGGCTGAGCCGCCGCATGACGCGTATGACGTGTACCTGAGGTTGCACCTGCTTTCGTCGCGGCTGGTGCGGCCCAACTCGGTCAGCCTTGACGGCATCTTCGGGTTGCTCAGCAATGTCGTGTGGACGAACCACGGGCCGTGCCCGGTGGAGAACTTCGCGGAGACACGGCTGGCGTTGCGGGCGCGCGGTGCCGTCACGGTGCACGGCATTGACAAGTTCCCGCGAATGGTCGACTACGTCGTGCCGACGGGTGTGCGGATCGCGGACGCGGACCGTGTGCGGTTGGGTGCGCACCTCGCGAGCGGGACGACGGTGATGCACGAGGGGTTCGTCAACTTCAACGCGGGCACGCTGGGCGCATCCATGGTTGAGGGCCGGATCTCGCAGGGTGTTGTGGTCGGCGACGGCTCGGACATCGGCGGTGGTGCGTCGGTGATGGGGACGCTCTCGGGCGGCGGCAAGGAGACGATCACGATCGGTGAGCGGTGCCTGGTCGGCGCGAACGCCGGGATCGGGATCTCGCTGGGCGACGACTGCGTTGTCGAGGCCGGTCTTTACGTCACCGCGGGGACAAAGGTCACACTTCCGGATGGCCGGCTGGTCAAGGCGCGCGATCTGACCGGGAGCGACGGGCTGCTGTTCCGGCGCAATTCCAGCACTGGCGCGGTCGAAGCCGTTCAGCGTGCCGGTTCAGGGATTGCCCTGAACGCGGCGTTGCATGCCAACGATTGACCTACGACTAACACTCTCTGTTCACCTAGGATTCACCGTGTGACCACATCTCTCACACCGGTGGATCTTGGGCTACCCGCCGAGCCCAGGACCGCACGCCGCAAGGACCCGCCAGCTGTGCACGTGCGTGTCCGGCTCGACAGTCAGCTGCGCGCGCTGCTGACGCACGAGGCCGGCACGCGTTCGGGCGTCGATCCCGAAGACCTGCACGACATGCGAGTCACGATCAGGCGGCTGAGAGCGGCAGTGATCGCGGACGGCGCGGGCCTGGGTGAGACCGCCACGCCTCTGCAGGACGAGCTGAAATGGCTGGGCAACGCGCTCGGCCCCGTACGCGACCTGGACGTACAGCTTGAGCGTCTGCGCGCGGAAGCTGTCGGCTTCGAGGACGACGAGCGCACCGCGGTCGAGCGTCTGCTCACCGGGTTGGTCAACGAACGCAAAGCCGCGCGTCGACGGATGCTCGCCGCCATGCGCACCAAGCGATACTCCACGCTTCTCACGTCCCTGGCAGCAGCGACCGTGTCCTCACCGATCGCGGAAACCAACGGCCAGCAGGAAGCAGCCGTCATCAGCGTGATTTACAAGCCGTACCGGAAGCTGTACAAGGCTGTGGAGGCGTTGGGCGAGAACCCGCCGGACGAGCAGCTGCACGCCCTCAGGATCAAGGGCAAACGCTTGCGCTACGCCGCCGAACTGGTCGGCCCGGCTGGCAAAGAACCGGTCAAACAGCTGGTCAAAGCCACCAAGGCGTTCCAGGAAGTACTCGGCGAGCACCAGGACGCCGCCGTGGCCGAGGAGACCATCCGCCGCCTCATGGCGGGCCACGAAGACCTGGCAGTGATCTTTGTGGCCGGCCGTCTGGTCGAACGCGAGCACGCCCGCCGTGTCGAGTACCGCGAACAGTGGCGAGACAAATGGGCCGCGGTCGCGGCCTTCGCGCCCGAGTTCAACCGGAAGATCTGAGGCGTTCCGCGGCGGCGGCGACTCGCTCGTCCGTGGCGGTCAGGGCCACGCGGACGTGCGATCCGCCGGTGGGACCGTAGAAGGTGCCTGGAGCGACCAAGATTCCGCGCTCGGCCAGCCAGGACACTGTCGTCCAGGCGTCCTCGCCGCGGGTCGCCCAGAGGTAGAGCCCTGCCTCGGAGTGGTCGATCTGGAACCCGGCGTCGAGCAGCGCTGAGCGCAACACGGTCCGACGGGCCTCGTAGCGCGAGCGCTGCACGTTGACATGGTCGTCGTCGGACAATGCTGCCGTCATGGCTTCCTGCACGGGCCTGGGCACGATCATCCCGGCGTGCTTGCGGATCTCCAGCAGCGACGCGACCAGGCCGGAGTCGCCGGTGATGAACCCGGCCCGGTAGCCGGCCAGGCTGGAGGACTTCGACAGCGAGTGCACGGCGATGATGCCGTCCAGGCTGCCCTCGTTGACCGAGTTGTGCAGCACCGACACCGGCTCGACGTCCCAGCCGAGCGACAGGTAGCACTCGTCGGACACGACGATGGCGCCGCGCTCACGGGCCCACGCCACGACCTTGCGCAGGTGCGCGACCGGAAGTACCCGGCCTGTCGGGTTGGACGGCGAGTTCAGCCAGATGATCGAGGGCCGCTGCGGGCCCAGAGCGGTCAGCCCGTCGGTGCGTATCACCGACGCACGAGCCAGCAGCGCGCCGACCTCGTATGTGGGATATGCCAGCTCAGGGATGACGACCAGGTCGCCCGCGCCGACCCCCAGCAACGTCGGCAGCCACGCGACCAGTTCTTTCGAACCGATCGTGGGCAGGACGGCGTCGGCAGGGACACCGCCGACGTCGTATCGGCGGCTCAGCGCTTCGACGGCGGCTTGGCGCAGCTCAGGCGTGCCATGCGTGGTGGGATATCCGGCACGGTCCGAGACTGACGCCAACGCGGCTCTGAGCTTGTCGGGCACCGGGTCGACCGGGGTACCGACAGACAGATCGACGATCCCGCCGGGGTGCTCACGGGCCCGGGCGGCCGGGCCGGCGAGCGAGTCCCACGGAAAGTCCGGCAGGCTGAAGATCAATGCTCCGTCTCTCGCGGCGCCAGGTCCTTGATCCATTGCGGGTCGGCCGAGACCTTGCCCACCTTGGAGGCCCCGCCTGGCGAGCCCAGCTCGTCGAAGAAATCGACGTTCGCCTTGGTGTAGTCCTTCCACTGATCGGGGACGTCGTCCTCGTAGTAGATGGCCTCCACCGGGCAGACCGGCTCGCAGGCACCGCAGTCGACGCACTCGTCAGGGTGGATGTAGAGCATCCGGTCGCCCTCGTAAATACAGTCGACCGGGCACTCTTCGATGCACGCCTTGTCGAGCAAGTCGACGCAGGGCTCGGCGATGACGTAGGTCACGGTGCTCTGCTCCTTCTGGAAACCTTGGTCACGCGCGTTCGGGAGGTACGCGTTGTCCCAAGTATCCCCTGCCGGGACCGTCGAGGCGTACCCGGTGCCACACGTGACCCCTATCTCAGCATTGCGGGGCGGGCGGTATTGGCAGAATCGATCCGTGGAAGCGATCATCCGGCTGGAATCCGAGTGTGCCGCGGCGTGGCCCGCGTTGGTCGACGAGCCGCTCGGCCAGTGGCGCATGCGCGCCGCGGCCGGGTTCACCGGGCGCGCGAACAGCACACTGACCTTGGGTGATCCAGGTGTCGGGATCGCGTCCGCCCTGGACAACGCGGTCGGCTTCGCGCAGCGGCACGGCATCGACCCATGCGCGCACGTGGTGGTGGGTTCGCCGGTTGAGGGCGAGATAGCCGGCCAGGGCTGGGTGGTGAACGAGGCTCACCCAGGTGGGGCCGAGTCATTGGTGATGACCGGACCGTTGACACCCGGCTCGTACGAAGGCGCGGAAATCGCCGACACGCCGCCGTCCACATGGTGGGAACTAGCTGCGGGTTCAGCGCGGCCGACCGTCGCGCAACGGCACGTGCTCAGCTCCATGCCCGGCGTCGGGTACGGAACTCTCGTCAAAGACGGTCAACTCGTCGCGACCGTGCGGGGTGCGGTCGTTGGTGACCTGCTGCACATCTCGAGACTGGCGGTCAGGCCGTCACATCGGCGTCTCGGACTCGGCTTAGGGATGCTCAAGACGCTGTACGCGTGGGCGTACGAACGCGGCGCACGGCGTCAGGCGTTGCAGGTGGCGGAACACAACACGCCAGCGATCCGCTTGTACGAGGGTCTCGGCTGTGTTGAACACCACCGCTACCGCTACTGGATCCCCTCCTGAGCGAGCCACTTCGTGCCTGCCTTGGCGACCCGTTTGAGGGCTGACCGCTCACCGAGGTAGTCGCCGGCCATCCCGACGACGGGCAGCATCCCCAGGATCTTGTGGTAGAACCGGCCCTGCGGGCGTTTCTCCAGCTCTCCGGTGATGGAGAAGAGAATCCGGGCCTGCCGCCACAGCCACTTGGCGCCCGCCTTGATGCTGTACTTCCTGCCCTTCGCCGGTTCCTCGGCGGGCAGGTCGTCGCCGGGCGCCAGATCTTCCACAGTCTGCTCGTCCGCGGCCGCATCGCCCTTGCCACGCGCGACGTCCGGATCGATGGCCCGTTCGAACAGAACCGCGCCCAGCAGCCGGACCTTCGTGCCGATGTCGTCCACACCGCGCTCGGATGCGATGGCGCACAACAACAATCCCTGGCTGGCCGAGCCGAGCATGTCCTGCAGCGGCAACCGGTCACCCAACG
Organism: Kibdelosporangium banguiense; assembly: GCF_017876405.1. Lineage (GTDB taxonomy): Bacteria > Actinomycetota > Actinomycetes > Mycobacteriales > Pseudonocardiaceae > Kibdelosporangium > Kibdelosporangium banguiense. The sequence goes on from NZ_JAGINW010000001.1 coordinate 1,213,630, forward strand.
CGCCGGCCAGGCCCGTGAACGAGGCCAGCAACGAGGTGAACCGGCCGACGCGGCTGACCCACCAGTCGACCCGCTCGTCGACCGGAAGCAACGCCCAGCCCCGCATGCCAGGCCGTTTGATGTTCGCGACGGCCGACTTCAGCTTGTCCAGCACGTTGCGGTCGATCTCCGGATCGTCCTCGACCTCGACCGGCTCGCCGTCCTCCTGCAGGCGCTGCACCATGGGTTCGCACCTGCGCACGAAAACCCGCAGCACGGCGGACACGTGCTCGTCGGTGATCGCCTCGGCCATCAGGGCCTTTTCGCCTGGCGTCCCAGGACACCGCCCAGCGCCACGGCCCCAGGCAACGCCCCACAGGCCAGCAGCAGCAACGCCCGCCAGTCACCGACCAGGACGATGTCGCCACCGGGACCCGGCAGCGCGGAAACCAGGACGCACAGCAGCCAGATCCACAGCGGTGAACCGGCGATGGCCAGCCGGGGCGAGATGTTCCCGGCCCGGGAGACCAGGGCGGGCAACGTCAGCGCCGCGACCACAGCTGTGATGGGCAGCGGGAAACCGCGCCACAGCATCGGCAGGAGGTAACCGTCGAACCGCAGCGGCAGATAGAGCAGTTCGATCGCCGCGAGGGCGGCACTGAGCAGCAGCAGACCGGCCAGCCGCAGCCCGTCCCGGCCGCTCATCCCAGGCCGCCGAACAAGTCGTCGGCGATGCCGTCCGGCACGCCACTGGCCAGGATGTAGTACTCGGAGTCCACAATGGGCTGTGCGATGCCGTTGGACAACGCGTAACACGACCAGCCGGAGTCGTTCTGCCAGACCGTGACCTGGGTCTGGTGTGCCCGCAGGGCACGGAGTTTCGCGTCCAGGTGGTCGGCGACCTGCACAACTGTGCTGATCTGCTCGTCCGGCGTGACCGGCAGCTCGCCTGGTTCCGGTAGCCGGTAAGGCAGATCCCGCACAGCCGAGAGCTCGGCGACACCGGCTTCGGTGGCGCGCTTGGATGTCACCACATGGAAGACCCGGCGTACGTCCGAGGACTGTGCACATGCGACAGTCGTGATCTCGTGCGCGCGGATGTGGTCCGGGTGGCCGTAACCGCCGTCCGGGCCGTACGTGACCACGACGTCAGGCCGGACTTCCTTGATGATCTCCAGCAGCGCGGACGCCTGCTCGGTGAAGTCGCCCTGGATGAACGCCCGCGGTTTGGCGTTGGACGCCACGCCGACCATGCCGGAGTCCCGCCAGCGCCCGATCCCGCCCAGGTACCGGTGGTCCACCACGCCCAACGCGGCGCACGCGGACCGCAACTCGCCGTTGCGGTACCCGCCGAGCTGGTCGGACTCGTCAGCGGCGAGCAGGGCGAGGCCATCCGGGATGACCTCGCCCTCCTCGCCCAGCGTGCAGGTCACCAAGGTGACGTGGGCGCCGTTGGCCGCGTACCGGGCGATGGTGCCGCCCGTCCAGAGACTCTCGTCGTCCGGATGGGCGTGCACCAGCAACAACCTCGGCGGAGCAGTCAGTATCACGATCCAAGCCTAGGCAACGGGCCCGGGGTCACAGCACCTGGCGTTCCTCAGCGAAGTGGCAAGCTGATGCCAGGCCACCGGAACCGTGCGGCACCAACGGCGGCTCCTCCGACGCGCAGATGTCCTGCGCCTTCCAGCAACGCGTCCGGAACCGGCAGCCCGAAGGCGGGTTCACCGGGCTGGGCACGTCACCGGTCAGCACGATCCGCTGCCGTTCCCGCTCCTGGCGCGGGTCGGGCACGGGCACCGCGGACAACAGCGCCTGGGTGTACGGGTGCGTCGGACGGTTGTAGATGTCCTCCCGCGGCCCGATCTCGACGATCTTGCCCAGGTACATCACCGCGACCCGGTGCGAGATGTGCCGGACCACCGACAGGTCGTGCGCCACGAACAGGTATGCCAGGTTGAGGCGTTCCTGCAGCTCCTCCAGCAGGTTGACCACACCCGCCTGCACCGACACGTCCAACGCCGACACCGGCTCGTCCAGCACGACCATCCGCGGGTTCAACGCCAGCGCACGGGCGATGCCGATGCGCTGCCGCTGGCCACCGGAGAACTCGTGGCCGTACCGGTTGCGGTGCTCCGGGTTGAGGCCGACCAGTTCGAGCAGTTCGTCCACCCGCTGCTGCCGCTCGGTCGCGGAGCCCTCGAAACCGTGGATGTTGAACGGTTCCGAGACGATGTCGTTGATCTGCCACCGCGGGTTCAGCGACGCGTACGGGTCCTGGAACACGATCTGCATGTCCCGCCGCACACCACGCATGTCGCGGCTGCCCAGCTTGGTCAGCTCCCGGCCGTCGAACTTCACCGAACCGGACGTCGGCTTGTGCAACTGCAGGACGGCACGGCCGGTGGTGGACTTGCCACATCCGGACTCGCCGACCAGACCGAGCGTCTCGCCGGGTGACAGCGAGAAGCTCACGCCGGACACCGCGTGCACCTGTCCGATCGTGCGCGGGATGACGCCACCACCGCGTACGGGGAACGTCTTGACCAGATCGGTGACCTCGAGCAGCGGCGCGGTCGGGGTGGCGCTCGCTGTTTGCTGCACCTCGGTGCTCATGAACCCTCCTCCGAGCGCTGCTCGTCGAGCCGCTTCTCCACTTCGGCGACGTCCTCGACCTGCACGAGGTCGGGCAGCTCCTCCACCAGTGCGGCCGGATTCTCCACCACACCGATCTCCTCGGTGGCGAAGAGCTTGCGCGGATCCTCCACACCGGCAAGGTGTTCCCAGCGGATGCAGCGGGCGCTATGTCCACTGTGTCCGGTCGGCGCCAACGGCGGCTCAGCCGTGTAGCACTCGTCGGTGACCAGCGGGCAACGCGGCGAGAACGAACACCCCGTGGGCAGGTTCATCAACGACGGCGGTGCGCCCTTGATCGGCGTGAGCCGCCGGCCCAGCAGCGTCGGGTTCGGGATCGAGCCGAGCAGACCGACCGTGTACGGCATCCGCGGGGTCTCGAAGACCTCGTCCACGCCACCGGTCTCGACGATCGTGCCGCCGTACATCACCTGCACGCGGTCGACCATGCCGGCCACCACGCCCAGGTCGTGCGTGATCATCATGATCGCCGCGTTGGCCTCGTCCCGGATGGACAGCAGCGTCTCCAGGATCTGCGCCTGCACGGTCACGTCCAGCGCCGTGGTCGGCTCGTCGGCGATGATCAGTTCCGGGTCGTTGATGATCGACATGGCGATCACCGCACGCTGGCGCATACCGCCGGAGAACTCGTGCGGATACTGCTTGGCCCGCCGGTCGGGCTGCGGAATGCCCACCAGGGCAAGGGTTTCCACGGCCTTGGACCAGGCCGCCGCCTTGGACACGTCGTGGTGGGCCCGGTAGGCCTCCTGCAGCTGGTACCCGACGGTGTACACCGGGTTCAGCGAGGTCATCGGGTCCTGGAAGATCATCGAGATCCGGTTGCCGCGGTATTTGCGCAGCTGCTTGTAGGTCAGGCCGACCAGTTGCTCACCCTGGAACTTGATCGAGCCGGTGACCTTCGCGGTCTTGGGCAGCAGGCCCATGATCGCCATCGAGGACACCGACTTGCCCGACCCGGACTCGCCGACGATGCCGAGGACCTCCCGCTGTCCCAACGAGAACGACACGTTGCGCACGGCGTGCACGGCACCGTCCTCGGTGCCGAAGTCCACCGACAGATCGTCCACTTCGAGCAGCATGTCGGTCGTGGGGTCCTGGCGCGTGGTGCCTTTCAGCGCGGTGTCACCGAAATCCGTGAAGTCACTCATGCCCGCACCCGCTTCTGCCGTGGATCGAACGCGTCCCGCAACCCGTCACCGACGAAGTTCACCGACAACGAGATCAGCACGATGAAGAGGAACGGGAAGTAGAACAGCCAGGGATGCACGAGCAACTCGTTCTGGTTCTCACTGATCAGCAGGCCCAGTGAGGTGTCCGGATATTTCACGCCCAGCTGCACGAACGACAGCGCGGACTCGATCAGCACCGCCTGGGCGACCGCGATGGTGGCGTTGACGATCACCACGTCCATCGTGTTCGGCAGGATGTGGCGGAAGATCACCCGGCCGGGGCCGCCGCCGAGCGCCTTGGCCGCCTCGACGAACTCCTTCTCCCGCAACGAGAGCACCATGCCACGAACGGTCCGTGCGACGGTCATCCAGTTGGTCAGGCCGATGATGATGGCAACCTGCAGCCAGTTGCTCGACCCGCCGCCCTTGGCGATCTCCTCGGTGGAGAACGTGCTGCGCGAGAGCACAGCGGCGATCAGGAACGCCGGGACGATCAGCACCAGGTCGGTCAGCCGGGACAGCAGGCTGTCCACCCAGCCCCGGTAGTAGCCGGCGAGCGCGCCCAGGATCACGCCGAGCGCGGTGTTGATCGCGGCGGCCACCAGTGCGATCTGCATGGAGAAGCCGGTACCGCGGATGACCTTGGCGAACAGGTCGTCGCCGATCTGGCCGGTGCCGAACGGGTGGTCGCCGTTGGGCGCCTGGTAGCGGCCGAGGTTCAGGTCGCCCGCCTCGTACTTCCAGACCATGTCGCCGACGATGGCGAACAGGATCAGCAGCACGAAGATGATCAGACCGGCGATCGCGGCCTTGTGCCGGAAGAACCTGCGGGTGATCACCTGCCACTGCTTGCGCGGCTTGGCGATGTCGATTCCCGCGGCGGCGGCCTGCTCCGCCGTGGTCACTGTGGTGGTTTGGTCAGCCAAGACGGATCCTCGGGTCCAGGCGGGCGTACAGGATGTCCGCGATCAGGTTGGATACCACGACGCCGACCGCGGTCACCATGACCACGCCGAGCACCATATACGGCTCTTTCTCGTAGATGCTGCGGATCAGCAGCTTGCCCATGCCCGACCAGTTGAACACCGTCTCGGTGATCACCGCCCCGCCGACGAGCTGGCCGAAGTTGACCGCGAACACCGTGAGGACCGGGATCAGGCCGTTGCGGAACGCGTGCCGGAAGATCACCCGGCCACTGGACAGGCCCTTGGCCTGCGCGGTGCGCACGTAGTCCTGGCCGAGCACGTCCAGCATGGACGCCCGCTGGAACCGGCTGTAGAGCGCGAACTGGATGGCCAGCAACGAGATCGTCGGCAGCAGGAAGGTGCCGATGTACTGGGTGATCTGATGGCCGAAGCTGCCCGTGAAGCCGCCCGGTGGCGGCCCGGCTGTGGTGATCCATCTGTCCATGCCGATGGACTCGAGGAAGTCGTTGAACGGGATCGCCGCGCTCTTGAGCATCAGGCCGATACAGAAGACCGGCATGGAGAACAGGATGAACGCGACGCCGGTAGCCGAGTAGTCGAAGATCGAGTACTGGCGGACCGCACCGATCACCCCCACCGCCATGCCGATCAACAGCGCGAGCAGCTCCGCGCCGATCACCAGCCGCAGGGTGGTCCACAGGCTGTGCATCACCTCGTCCTGGACGTCCTTGGCCCCGCTGCCCGGAATGACCGTTGTACCCCAGTCACCGGTGACGAACCCGCCGACCCAGTTGGCGTAACGCTCAAGGAAGGGGTCGTTGTAACCCGTGCGCTCGTAGGCGAGCGCGATCTCCTCGGGGCTCCTCGGTTTCTGCAGTTTCCACTCATCGAGTGGATCACCCATGCCCTGGACCAGGGCGAAAACGAGGAACGAACCGACGAGCAGCAGCGGGATCGTGATCAGGATCCGCCGCACTATGTATCGGAACACTTGCTCTCCTAGAAGCCGGCTCCCAGCGGTGGCCAGAGTAGCCAGAGTATGAACGCGAGTGGGGGCCGGTGCTCGTGGCACCGGCCCCCTCCCAAGTGGACCTTAACGGTCACTTAGTCGAGCTTTACTTTCTCAGCGCTTGACCCACGCGTACATGTTGTAGGTCGGGCCACCTTCGAAGTTCAGGTAGGTCAGGTCGCCCACCTTGCCGTCGGAGCCCATGACGCCGATGCTCGCGTCCTGCGCGGAGAAGTCCGGCAGCTGGAACAGCGGGATGGAGGCCATGTCGGCGGCCATCAGCTTGTCGACCTCGTTGAGCTGCTTGGTGCGAGCGGCGAAGTCCAGGTTGCTGTTGGCCTCGCCCCAGATCCGGTCGACCTCGGCGTTGGAGTAGTTGTTGTAGTTGGCGTTGCCGCCCTTTTCCTTCGTCTGGTAGTTCTGGTAGGCGCTGGACTTGGTCAGGCCACCCACCCAGGCGAAGAGAGCCGCGTCGAACGCGCTGGCCGGCAGCTGGTCGGCGTTGAAGCCGTCGGACTGCGCGGCGTCGATCTGGATACCGGCTTCCTTGCACTTCTGCGCGACCAGCTGGTGGGTCTTGGCGCGACGGTCGAGCGTCTTGAAGCCGAGGGCGAACTGGGCACGCGTGCCGCCCTTGGTGTAGATGCCGTCGGAGCCGAGCGTCCAGCCCTTCTCCTCGAGCATCTTCTTGGCCGACGCCACGTCACCCTTGCCGATGTCGCTGTAGTGGTCCTCGTAGCCCGCCTCGTTCGGCATGAAGACGAAGTTGCCCAGCGGCTTGGCGTTCGGGTCGATGTCCTTGACCAGGTTGTCGATGATCGACTGCCGGTCGATGCAGGTCGCGACCGCCTTGCGGATCTCAGGGTTGTCCTTGAACAGCGGCTTGGCCATGTTGAAGTCGATGTGCTCGTAGGTCTGGCCACCCTGGGCGACGGTCTTGACCGTCGGGATGTTCTTGAGCTGGATCGCCGTCGGGCCGTCCGCCTGGACGTCGATGACCTGGACTTCCTTGTTCTGCAGCTGCTGCGACGCGGACTGGGCGTTGGTGTTCGTGCGCACGGTCACCTTGGACGGACCGGCCTTCGGGCCCCAGTACTTCTCGTTGCGCACCAGAACGGTGACGTCACGCAGGTCGGTGCTCTCGACCTTGAAGGGGCCGCCGGAGATGCCCAGCTCCTTCTTCCAGCCCAGCCAGCCCTCGGTGTAGAACTTCACGACCGGGTCGGCCAGCAGCTCCGGGCTCTCCCGGGTCAGCTTGGTGATGTCGGGCACATTCGCGTTCTTCTCCAGGATGTGCGCCGGCAGCAGGCCGTCGTTGTTGGTGAAGGAGAACAGGCCACGGTAGTCGGCGACCGGCTTGGAGAAGGTCAGCGTCGCGGTCTTGAGGTCATCGGAGCACTTGAGCTCCTTGATGTCCTCGTAACCCGCGGTCGACGAGTCGAACTTGGCGCCGGTGTTCTTGCCGCGCACCAGGAACTGCAGGTACATGTCCTTGCAGCCGATCGGTGCGCCGTCCTGCCAGACAGCGGCCTTCTGGAACTTGTACTCGACCACCTGCGGGCTGGTCGAGGTGACCTTGACCGACTCCATCAGGTCGCCGTCGATCATCTGCAGGAACTTGCCGTCCTTGACCACGCCGATGTACGGCGACGGCAGGGTCGCGACCGACACCAGCAGGTTCGACGCGTTGTTGGTCGCGCCGATCAGGTTGTTGGTGTCGTGGAAGTTCTCCTCCGTGACAGTGGTGACCTCACCCATGTCCGGAACCTGCGGCCGCTTGTAGACCTGGTCCTCGCCGCCGATCTCACCCGGCTTCTGGTCCTGCTGCTGGTTGGCCCCGCTGCCACCTGAGCCGTCAGTACCGGAGCTGCACGCTCCCAGCACCATGCTCGCGGCGGCGAACAGCGCAATCGCGGAGACTGCCTTTGATCTCCTCATTGACACGTGCCCTCCTAGCACAAGGTTGCCTCTGGAAGCCGATCTCCGCTTCAGAGCACCCATGACTCTAAGGCGCGCCCGACTGCCGTGGGGCGGCGCTGCCGTGGAACGCTAGGAAGCCAATTGCCGTCGGTCACTGTTACGAGGGCGATCGTGACCAAAGGGTGACACGTTGATAGCAGTCGGCAACTCGTTCGTTACCGGCCGGTACAATTCCGGAGTCGAATGGGCACACAGCGTGCCTTTCGAGTCAATTTGGATTTCTGCGCCAAGTCACCGCCGAAGCGAACGGCGCGTTCAATGGCGCGGTCAGCTCGCCGGTGGCCAACTCCGAACGGGCGGCGACCGAATCGGCCAACTGGAAGAGCGGCACTGCGACCGATTGACGCCAGAGCCTCGGCTCGAGGTTGGCGATAGCGTCCGAAAGCGACATCGAGCCGGTCAGCGCGGCATCGATTACCGGCTGCATGCTCGGATCGCAAAAACCAGCGATGTTGCCGGGCGGCACCACACTGGAGTCATTTGATCGCGCCGGGCAACCATACATCGACGCCAGCACAGCCGCCGGGTTGTCGCCGACGGGACGCGGCGCGACCAGGATGTTCGGCCCCGCCTCAGCGGCGGTCGCGGGACGCAGCAACTGATCGGCGGTCGGCGTGACCAGCTTGACCTGGACACCCGCGGCGACAAGCTGCTTCTGGACCTCCTTGGCGACGATCACGTACGGCTCCTTGTCGGCCGGAGCACCGATCGTGATCGACAGAGGGCGCCCTTCCTGCGTCCAGACACCCGATGTGAGCGCGTATCCAGCCTGGGTGAGCAGTTGTTGCGCGGCGGCCGGATCATGCGCCTGCGGGCCAGTTGAGGCGTAACCCGCCTGGGAAGGCGCCAGCACCAAGGCGTCCGCGCGGACACTGGGGCCACCGCCCGTGCCCGCTTTGATGATCGCGTCCCGGTCGAGGATGTGGGTGAGAGCCGTCCGGACCCGTTCGTCCTGAAGGTCGGGCCCAGTCTGCCGGAACACAAGGTTCAGCACGGTCGGCCGGGGCGCCGCCTTGACCGTGACCTTGGCCCCCAACGTCTGAAGCATCGCCACACCGGCTTCATCGGTCCGCGCGACCACAAGCTGGTCATGCCCAGTCCGCAACGCGTCGACAAGCCCAGCCTGATCGGCACGCCGCAAAATCACCCGATCGGCTACCGCAGGCTGCTCCCAGTAGCGCTCATTTCGTTCCAGAACGATTTCGCCACGCGGTATATCAAGCTGCTTGATCGAAAAAGGCCCGGCGGTCGCCGGGAACCCGGTTTCCAGAACCTGATCCCACCCACCGGGAGCATCTTTCAACAGGTGGGCGGGCAGCAGTGCGGAGAAAAGCGAACGCCATCCCGGATACGGTGCGGCGAAGGTGACCGTGACGACCTTGCCGCCCTCCTCGGCCTTGATGTCCGAGATCAACCTGTAACCCGCCGAATCAACACCGCCAGGCTCATCGCGCATGTGTTCTCGTAGGTAAAGAAAATCCTCCGCGGCAATTGGCGCCCCATCAGACCAGGCGGCGTCCCCGCGCAGTCGATAAGTAACGGTATACGGCTCAGTCCTGGTAACTTCCGCCGAAACCATGAGGGTCCGGTCCATCTGAGGGCTACCGTCAGGCGCGGTCCGGAACACCGAAGGAAGCAACATGGTCGACAGAGCCGTCGTGATCGTCGACTGATCCCCCAGCGCATGCGGGTTGTACCCACCCGCGATGCTGTCGACCCCAACCACAATCTCCCCCGGCTTAGCCGCAGGAGCCGTCGACGGCCGCGCCGGCACAGTCCCCACAACAGGAGGCGGCGGCGTATTCGAGCACCCAGCAAGCACCCCCACCACAGCAAGAACAACCACAGCCAAGCGCACGGCTCGACACCCCCTTGCCCCGGATGGTGCCACTCTCCAAGAACCCACGCACCCGAGTTTCCCAGAACCCCATCACCCCATGGGCCAGAAGCCACATCTCCCGCCCCAGAACCCCAAGCGGGCGATAGCAAGTGTCCTCATCCTCGGCCGGCCCCGGGCGGGGCAGGGACGCGGATTCGGGCGCGCGAAAGGGCCACCTGCGAACAGGTGGCCCTTGGACTGCTTCGCTCAGCTCTGGGTCTTGGCGCGGGAGCGGGCTCGGGCGCGCTGGGTGGAGTCGAGGATCAGTTTGCGGACGCGGATGACCTGGGGGGCGACCTCCACGCATTCGTCGCTCGCGCAGAACTCCAGTGCCTCTTCCAGGCCGAGCTTGCGGGGCCGGGCGAGACGCTCGAGCTCGTCACCGGTCGACGAGCGCATGTTGGTGAGCTTCTTCTCGCGGGCGACGTTGACGTCCAGGTCCTCCGCGCGGGGGTTCTCGCCGACGACCATGCCTTCGTAGGCGTCCTGGCCGGGTTCGACGAAGAATGTGCCGCGGTCGGCGAGCTGGATCATGGCGTAGGCGGTGATGGGGCCGGTGCGGTCGGCGACCAGGGAGCCGCTGTGGCGGGTGCGCAGTTCGCCCACCCACGGGAAGTAGCCGTGGAACACGTGGTTGGCGATGCCGGTGCCGCGAGTCTCGGTCAGGAACTCGGTGCGGAAGCCGATCAGGCCACGGGCCGGCACGACGTACTCAAGGCGGATTCGGCCGGTGCCGTGGCCGCCCATGTGTTCCATCTTGCCTTTGCGGCCGGCCAGCAGCTGGGTGATCGCGCCGAGGTGCTCTTCGGGGGCGTCGATCGTCAGGTGCTCGAACGGCTCACAGAGTTTGCCGTCGATGGTGCGGGTGACCACCTGCGGCTTGCCGACGGTCAGTTCGAAGCCTTCGCGGCGCATGGTCTCCACGAGGATCGCCAGCGCGAGCTCGCCACGGCCCTGGACTTCCCAGGTGTCGGGACGCTCGGTCGGCAGCACCTTCACGCTCACGTTGCCCACCAGTTCCGCGTCGAGGCGGGCCTTGAGGACGCGGGCGGTCAGCTTGGTGCCGCCGTTGCGGCCGGCCAGCGGGGAGGTGTTGACGCCGATGGTCATGGCGATCGCGGGCTCGTCGACGGTGATCCGCGGCAGCGCCTGCGGGTCGTCGGGGTCGGCCAGGGTGTCGCCGATGGTGATGTCCGGGATTCCGGAGATCGCCACGAGGTCACCCGCGGAGGCCTGCTCGGCGGGCACTCGGTCGAGCGCCTCGGTGATCAGCAGCTCGGCGATGCGGACGTTGGAGACGGAGCCGTCCGCGCGGAGCCACGCGACGGTCTGGCCCTTGCGCAGGCGTCCGGCGTGGATCCGGCAGAGCGCGATACGGCCGAGGAAGCTGGAGGCGTCCAGGTTGGTCACCAGGGCCTGCAGCGGCGCGTCGGGGTCGCCGGTCGGCGACGGGATGTGCTGGAGCAGCACGTCGAACAGCGGGTCGAGGTTCTCGCTGTCGGGCAGCTCGCCGTCGGCGGGCGCGGTGAGCGAGGCACGGCCGGCACGGGCGGAGGCGTAGACGACCGGCAGGTCCAGGACGGCGTCGAGGTCTTCCAGTTCGAGGTCGCCGGCCAGGTCCAGCAGCAGGTCGTGGGATTCCTCCACGACCTCGGCGATCCGGGCGTCGGGGCGGTCCACTTTGTTCACGACCAGCACCACGGGCAGGCCTGCGGCCAGCGCCTTACGCAGCACGAAGCGGGTCTGCGGCAGTGGGCCTTCGCTGGCGTCGACCAGCAGCAGGACGCCGTCCACCATGGCCAGTCCACGCTCGACCTCGCCGCCGAAGTCCGCGTGCCCAGGCGTGTCGACGACGTTGATCGTCACGGCCCCGTCCGGGGTCTGCCGGTGCACCGCGGTGTTCTTGGCCAGGATCGTGATGCCCTTCTCCCGCTCGAGTTCGCCGGAGTCCATCACGCGGTCGACGAGCTCGGCACGGGCCGCGAAGGCACCGGACTGCCGCAGCATGGCGTCGACGAGGGTGGTCTTGCCGTGGTCGACGTGCGCCACGATTGCAACGTTTCGCAGGTCCGTCCTGGTCCTGCTGGCGGTGGCTGATGCGGGCACGCGGGAACTCCTGTACTCGATAGCGGGGAGGAGGGCCCGGTCGCCTCAGTGCGCGGAGAGCCCAGCACAAAGGGTACCCTGACACCTTGTGTGACCAGCCGCACAGGACGATCAAGCAAGGTTAACCTAGCCTTACCTGAAAGTCGTCGTCGAGCTTGGAGCGCGCGTTGGGCAAGAAACACAAAGGCCTGACCCCGGCCGAGCAGGTCAAGAAACTCATGAAGGCCGGCAAGGTCAAGAAGAAGTGCTGCAAGTCGTCCGACCGGTGCAAGAAGTGCCCGGTCCTGGCTCTGCGCAAGATCAAGGCCAAGGCCGCGTAGCCCGGCCCGACCTCACAGAACGCGCGTCATACTTCCCGGTCAATCAACGGGAAAGTAAAATAATATTCAAATCCGCATTCCGGCCCGGACCGCCGTCGGGTCGATCCGGGCAGTTCGGCTCCCCTCGAATCTTTTTCAGCCGGCCAGAGCCTCATTCACCCTGGCCAGTTCCGGGGCGGTGCGGGTGGCCTGGAACTCGATCACCTCGTGCCGGACCATCCGGGCCACCGCGAGCGGATCGGTGGCCAGCAAGGCTTCCAGCTTGGCCAGCGGCATGGGCCGGGTGATGATCACCCGTCCGTCCTGCACCGTCTGACGGCCCGAACACAAAAAGTATCCGGCGTCATAGTGCTTGGTCAGCCACGCGATATGATCGGGCAGCAAATAGTCGATCTCTTCAGTCGGCGCCTTGTAGGCCAGCCTCACTATAAACATGGCATTTACGGTACGCCCGGGTTAGCGGACTGGGAATCGAAACAGTGCCGCATATACGCGTTCTTAATGCCCTGCGGGCCTGATAGCCTGAAGGGGTGTACAGCACCTGTCAGATGTGGTGGGCCGCCAGAGGCGGCCGACCTGCTGTGCGCTGAACTTCAGCCAAGGGCCGCCCGACCGGGCGGCCCTTTCGCTTGTCTGGGCCCTCCGGCGGCGGCCGACCGCACCGAGGAGGAGACATGACCAGACTGTCCGCGGCCACCCCGTCCGGGCACGCCCACCTGGGCAACTACCTGGGCGCGATCCGGCGCTGGGCACGAGAGGGCACCGACGAGGACCTGTACTTCGTGAGCGACATGCACGGCATGACCACGTCGTACAACCCGCAGCGGCTCAGATCACTCAGCCGGGAGATGCTGGCCACCCTGATCGGGTCCTCGATCTCCCCCGATCGGGTGTTCGTACAGTCCGACATCACGGCCCAACTGGCGTCCCTGACCTGGATCCTGGAGTGCACCTGCACGTTCGGCGAAGTGGCCAGGATGATCCAGTTCAAGGAGAAGTCGGCGGGCGCCAAGACGGTACGGCTGGGCCTGCTGACGTATCCGGTGCTGATGGCGGCCGACATCCTGCTGCCGGGCGCGGACGAGGTGCCGGTGGGCGAGGACCAGATGCAGCACGTGGAACTGGCCCGGACCCTGGCGCGCCGGTTCAACACCACCTACGGAGAGGCCTTCGTGGTGCCGAAGGCGGTCACGCCGAAGGTCGCGGCCCGGATTCGTGACCTGGCGAACCCGGATCGCAAGATGGCCAAGTCCACACGCGACGAGGCCGGGGTGGTGTTCCTCCTGGACGACCCGGACATGATCCGGCGCAAGTTCCAGCGAGCCGTGACCGACGGGCTCGACCAGGTCGAGTACCGGCCCGACGAGCAGCCCGGGGTGGCCAACCTGCTGGAGATCCTGGGCGCGTGCACCGACCAGTCACCGCGGGTGGCGGCCGAGAGCATCACGACGTACCGCGAACTGAAGGAAACCGTCGCCGATGCCGTGGTCGAAGAGTTGCGCGAGGTTCGTAAACGCACGCAGGACCTGCTGGCGGACCCGGCTGAGCTGGACCGGATCCGGGCCACCGGGGCGGAACGTGCCCGGCAGCGCGGCGAACACCGCCTGGAAGCCGTGACCCGCCTCGCCGGCATCGGTTGAAAGAGGGTGCCCCCAATGCCACATTGGGGACATCCGATGCCACCAATGTGGCATTGGGGGCACACAGATTCAGCTCTTGAGGAGGGTGCGGAACACGGGGAGCAGGAGGCGGTCGGCGGGTAGCCAGTCGACATCGGTGAGGTCGCCCGCGCTCAACCAGCGCAAAGCCTTGTGTTCCACGGCAACGGGTTCGCCGTCGGTCGAAGCGCGGTAGATACGCAGCAGCTTGCCGCTGGGCAGAATCACGTCCGGCCCCACGGCCTCCCCGGGAACGACCGTGATCCCCAGTTCCTCGGCACATTCCCGGCGCACGGCCTCCTGATCGCTCTCCCCCGGCTCGACCCGGCCACCTGGCAGCTCCCACAACCCGGCCACCTCGGCTGGAAAAGCGCGCTGCTGAGCCAAAAGCCGCCTGTCACGGACGATCGCGGTCCCGACGACGACCCGGGCACCGGTCAACGCCTCCGCTCGCGCCTTCGCGCCCTCGGTAACGGCCTCAAGCAGCGACAACATCGGGCGGCGCACAGTGAAACCGTCCAGGACAGCGTTCCGGGACACCCAGTCCAGCTCGCACGTCAGCAACGTTCCCGCGCCCGTCACCGCGCACTGACCGGTCAGCCGCGCCGAGGAGAACGGTCCTTCCCGCAGCACGGCCGTCATTCCGGATTCGTGCACGTCGACGACCTCGGACCGGCTCGACGCCAGTTCGATCACGGCTGCCGAGACGAGCCGGGCGGGCGCGTCGACCAGCGCCGTCGTTCGCAAGATGGGCACCCCGACAGCATGCACCGAAACCTGACATTGTCCTGACAGCGGGGTTCAGCGCCCTGCAGAAGTGGTAGGAGTGGGTTATGCACGTTGAAGGAGATCGGGACGTTTGCGTCGGCGCCGGCATGTGCGTGCTGACCGCACCGGAAGTGTTCGACCAGGACGACGAGGGCATCGTCACGGTGCTCGCCGCCGAACCGCCCGCGGACGAGGAAGCCGCGGTCAAGCAGGCGGCGACGTTGTGCCCGTCCGGCGCCGTCCGGCTGTCGTCATAGCGACTTCCACCGCACCTGGAACCGCGCGCCCCCGTCCGGCGACTCGTTGACCAGGACCGTCCCACCACGACGCCGGACGATCTCGGCGACCAGGGCGAGGCCGAGGCCGGATCCACCGGTCTGTCTCGCCCGGTCGTCCTGCACGCGATAGAACCGGTCGAACACCTTCTCGCGGTGTTCCGGTGCCACACCAGGCCCGTCGTCGTCCACGACGAGCCGCACGGAGTTGCCCGCAGGCAGCACGCCGACCATCACCTGCGCCCGCGCGTAGAGGACAGCGTTGCGCAACAGGTTGTCCAGCACCAGATCCACTTCGGCGGGCGCGGCAGACACCCACGCCGAACCGGTTGGCGCCTGCAGTGTCATTCTCGGTGTGTCCACTGTGCACCGGCTGATCGCGGCCTGCGCCGCGGCGACCAGGTCGACCGGTTCGGCGCGCGGGATCTCCCCCGCGTCCGCACGGGCCAGCGTGAGCAGGCCGTCCACCAAAGTGGACAGTCGCTCGGACTCGTGCACGATGTCGGCGAGGACTTCCTGCGACAGCTCGGGATCCGGGTTGGCGACGGCCACCTCGGCCTGCACGCGGATGGACGCGACCGGTGAGCGCAGTTCGTGTGCGGCGTCGCCGGTGAATCTGCGGAGCCGTTCGGTCGCTTCGTCGCGCCGGTCGAGCAGGCCGTTCAACGCGCCTGCCAGTGAACGCAATTCGTCGTCGGCCTCCGGCAACGGCAGACGTTGCCCGGCAGGCAGTCTTGTCGCCGC
The DNA here is from genome assembly GCF_017876405.1 of Kibdelosporangium banguiense. Taxonomy (GTDB): domain Bacteria; phylum Actinomycetota; class Actinomycetes; order Mycobacteriales; family Pseudonocardiaceae; genus Kibdelosporangium; species Kibdelosporangium banguiense. The sequence goes on from NZ_JAGINW010000001.1 coordinate 1,229,095, forward strand.
CAGCCGCATCCGTTCGACCGGGCGCAAGGACGACCGGACGGAGAACCACGTCGCCACGCCGGTCGCCGCCGCGCCCAAGGCGGCCGCGAGCAGCAGCCAGTTCAAGCCATGTCGTTGTGCCTGTTGATATCCGGTCAGGCCGGTCCCGGCCACCACGAGCCGCTGCGCGCCGTCCGGGGCCGTGACCACCGTGCCTACCCAGCGGATCGGCGGGTCGTCCGGGAAACGCAGGATCGGCTCCCCCGCCTTCAGTTCGCTGACATCGCGGTCGTTGAGATCCGGTTTGGGCTTGCCGTCCACTGGTTCACCGGCCGTGTCAAGGACTCGGACCTGCACGTACGGCGTGTCAGGCTGCGGCGTAAGGCCAGCTGAGACGTCCACGAGCGCGGCCTGCAGGATCGGCTGCAGTTCCTTGTCGGCCGACGTGATCAGCAGCGAGCCGATCCGCCCGCCGGTGTACCAGGCCGTGAGCAGCAGAATGACCAGCGTTGCCGCGGTCGCCATCATCATGATCCGGAACCGCACCGATCGCCGGAGCCAGGCTGATCTCAGGTTCACGTGCCCATGACCGCGTCGATCTCACCGGTGGACGCCAGATAGCCGTGGCCACGGACAGTGCGCACGATGGACCCCGCGCCGACGGCGTCGAGCTTGCGACGTAGATACCCGACATACACCTCGACAGCATTGCGCGTGGCCGCCTGTTCGTCGCCCCAGACCGCCCGCAGAAGTTCGTCCTTCGTGACCACGGACCCGGCGCGGCTGGCCAGCACGTCGAGCACCGCGAACTCACGCGGGCTCAGCGACACCGGCTCGCCGGACATGCTGACCTGCCGAGCGGCACGATCGACGATGAGCTCCCCCAGCTTGAGCCGGTGCCCGCCGCCTTCGGTCGCACCACGCCGCAGCAACGCCTTGACCTGGGCGACCAGCACCACGAACGAGAACGGTTTGACCAGGTAGCCGTCGGCGCCGAGGTCCAGCCCGTCGGCCTGGTCGATCTCACCGTCCTTGGCCGAGACCAGCAGCACGGGGGTACGTACCCCCTCGGCCCTGAGCTGCTGTAACACCCGATAACCGGACAAACCCGGCAGCATGATGTCGAGCAGGATGGCGTCGAACGAGCCCGTCCGCGCGACCTGCAGCGCGCTGGGGCCGTCCCCGGCCACCACGATATCCATGCCCTCCGCGGTCAGGCCGCGCTGCAGTGCCCGGCGTACGCCCGGCTCGTCGTCCACAACCAGAACCCGAGGTCTCACGGACCACAGCATGCCCGTACTTGGTCAAGACGGCCGTCATTTCTGAGCTTTCTCTCAGCCTCTCAGCCTCATCTCAGGTGCTTGGCGGCAACCTCTGTGGTGCGGGAACATCAACGACGTGGATCGGGGAGAAACGGATGAACACCAAGAGGACGGCACTGGCCGTCGCGGGGGCCGGGGTGCTCGCAGGGGTGATCGGCCTCGGTGTGCTGGCCATGCCGGCCGGCGCGGACGAGCCGCCACCCGTACTGCCCCAGATCAGCGCTGACCAGCTGGTCGAGTCGGTGGCGACCGCGAAGGTGCCTGCCCTGGCCGGCAAGGTCACCGCCAGCGAGAACCTCGGGCTGCCGATGAAGCTGCTGCCGGAAGGCACCGGCTCGGCCTCGGTGTGGTCGGACGGCCAGAACCGCTACCGCGCCACGTTGCCCAGCCGCACTTCGGAGAAGACGTTCGTCGAGGACGGCGGCACGCTCTGGAGCTGGGACTCGCAGTCCAACACCGTGAGCAAGTTCGTGCACGGTGACGCGGTGACCAAGGAGAAGCTGGCCGGCAGCGACCCGGCGACGCTGGGCAAGGACCTGCTCAACCTGGTCCGCCAGTACAGCGACGTCAAGGTCGACGGCACCGCACGCGTGGCCACCCGCCCCGCGTACGAGCTGGTCGTGACGCCGAAGCCGACCGAGCGCACGTTGCTGCGGGAGATCCGGGTCGCGGTCGACTCCGAGACCAGGCTGCCGCTGCGGCTGCAGGTGCTGGCCAACGGCCAGTCCGAGCCCGCGGTCAAGGTCGAGTTCACCGAGCTGACGGTCGGCCCGCAGAACGCCGACCTGTTCAAGTTCACGCCGCCGCAGGGCGCGACCGTGAAAGAGCGGAAAGAAGGCGACAGCTCCGACAAGGGGGCCCGCGGCGACGCCGACATGCGCAAAGGCATGGGCAACCTCCTGAGCAACCTGAAGCTGCAGACCATCGGCGAAGGCTGGGACACCGTGCTGGGCGCGAAGCTGCCGGGTGACCTCAACGGCATGCTGGGCCAGATGCAGGGCAACGGCCGCGGCAAGGGCTTCGACGCCAACGCGCTGCTGAAGTCCTTCGCCAAGGAGGTCTCGGGCTCGTGGGGCAGCGGGTACGTTTTCAGCACCAAGGTGGGCACCGCGCTGGTGACCACTGACGGCCGGGTGGCGGTCGGCGCCGTCCCGGAGCAGGTGCTCACCGAGGCCATCGGGCAGGTGAAGTGACGTTCGCTGAAACATCAGGGGTGGGCACGGCCGAGGCCGTGCCCACCCCCGTGTTGGCCGCAAAAACCCGCGGCCTGCGCAAGCTGTACCGCAACACGGTCGCGGTCGACCATGTCGATCTGGACGTTCCCGAAGGCGCCGTGCTCGGGATGCTCGGGCCCAACGGCTCGGGCAAGACGACCACGATCCGGCTGCTGCTCGGCCTGACCACCCCGACCTCCGGGGAGATCGAACTGTTCGGCGCCCGCCTGCCAGAGGCAGCCGCGGCGGTGTTGCCGCAGGTCGGCGCGCTGGTCGAAGGTCCGGGTTTCCACCCTTTCCTGTCCGGTCGCGACAACCTGCTGCGATGCGCCGCCGCTGAGCCGCTGCTTGCGTCGAAGGCGATTCCTGGCGCGGTGGACGAAGCCCTGGAACGAGTCGGGCTGGCCGACGCGGCGAACCGGCGGTATCGCGGTTACTCGCTCGGTATGAAGCAGCGGATGGGTTTGGCGGCGGCTTTGCTCGTGCCACGGCGTTTCGTGGTGCTGGATGAGCCGACGAACGGTCTCGACCCGGCTGGGACCCGTGAGGTCCGTGCCGTGATCGCGGACCTGCACGCCGCCGGGACGACTGTGCTCGTCTCGTCGCATCTTCTGTCCGAAGTGGAGGCCACGTGTACGCATGTGGCCGTGCTGCATCAGGGAACCGTGGTCGCGCAGGGCGAGTTGAAGGACCTGCTCGAAGCCAGCAACGCCGGGCTGCTGGTGTCCACACCCGAGGTCACGGCCGCCGTGGACGCGTTGCGGGACAACCGGATTCCTGCTCGTGCCGTGCCTGACGGGTTGCTGGTGGATCTGTCCGCGTCGACCGCGCCCGAAGTCGTGGCGACGTTGGTGCGGGCCGATGTGCCGGTCTACGAGGTGCGCAGGCAGCGGACCGGTTTGGAAGACCTCTTCGCCCAGCTCACGGAGACGACATGACCGCCTTCACGGTGTCCAGGGCGCCGCTGGGCAGGCTGCTGCGTTCGGAGCTGCGCTGGATCTTCCGCAGGCCACGGACGTTGATCCTGCTCGGTCTGCTGGCGCTGTACCCGATTCTGTTCGGCATCGGCACTCAGGTGATCGACGCGCCGGTCCGGGCGAACGGCAACCAGTCGATCGTCGCGGCCGTCGCCGGCAACGGGCTCATGCTGCCGGTGATCGTGTTGTCCACGACCATGCTGTTCTTCCTGCCGTTGGGCACAACGATGACAGCGTCGGACGCGCTGGCCGGCGAGGCGTCGCATGGCACGCTGCGTGGGCTGTTGCTCTCGCCGGTGAGCCGGGTGAGGCTGCTTGCGGTCAAGGCTTTCGGTGTCGCGGTCGTGTCGATGGCGGCGACGGTGATGACCGCGGTGATCGCGTTCGTGACGGGATTGATCATCGCCGGTCCGGGCAGCCTGGTCACGATCTCCGGCACGACATTGCCGGTCGGCGAGGCGTTGTGGCGGGTTGTCATCGCGACTTTGTGGGTGACAGTCCAGATGTGGGCCATCGGCGCGATCGCGCTGGCGGTGTCCGCGGCGACCGAGCACCCGTTGCTCGTGATGGCCTCGGTGATCGGCGGGCTGTTCGTGTTCGGCCTGCTCAGCTCGATCCCGGTGCTGGACTGGCTGCACCCGTTCCTGATCACCCAGAGCTGGGACTCCATTGTGGACGTCCTGCGTGACCCGATGCCGTGGGACGGTCTGATAACGGGCCTGCTCAGAGCGGTGTGCTACATCGTGATCGGGTACTCACTCGCGCTGGCCCGGATGGTCACCAAGGACGGCTAGCCCGTCCGGGTCCAGTCTGAGGCGCACGCTCTGGCCGGGTTCGGGGGCGTTGGTGATGCTCGCGACGGCGTCCACTTCCCGGTGCTCGATCTTCACCAGCAGGCGCACGTGGTCACGGCGGTGCACCCGGCCGCTGACCTCGCCCTGCAGGTCACCGTCCGGATCGGCGACCAGGGCGTGCGGACGCAGACCGATCCTGGCCGGCCCGTCCGGCGCCCAGGCCACCTCGACCTCGCCGAGATCGAAGGCCACGACGTGGTCACGGATCTCGGCGTCGAGGATCAGGCCGCAGCCCAGGAAGGTCGCGGTGGGTTCGTCGACCGGGTGCCGCCAGACCTGCTCAGCCGTACCCGTCTGGACGATCTTTCCTTTGCGCATCAAGGCAACCCGGTCGGCGAGCGTGAAGGCCTCGTCGTGGTCGTGCGTGACCACGAGCGCCGCTGTGCCTGCTTTTCTCAGCAGCCGGGCGAGATCCAGCGCGAGTTGTTCTCTGAGCGCTCGGTCGAGCGCGGACAACGGCTCGTCAAGCAGCAACAATTCGGGTCTGGGCGCCAGCGCACGGGCCAGAGCGACGCGTTGCTGCTCGCCGCCGGACAGTTCGGTCACGCGCCTGCGCTGGTATCCGCTCAGGCCAACGAGATCCAGCAGTTCGTCGACGCGCGGGCCGGTGTCCTTGATCTTGTGCATCCGCAGGCCGAACTTGATGTTCCCGGCGACATCGCGGTGCGGGAACAGCTGGCCGTCCTGGAACACCAGGCCGATGTCCCGCTTGTGCACCGGAACCTTCGTCAGGTCGACGTCGCCGCGGTGAATGGAGCCGCGCGCCTCGGGTTCCAGGCCCGCGACCGACCTGAGCAGCGTCGACTTGCCGCAGCCCGACGGCCCCAGCAACGCGACGACCTCGCCTCGGCCGATGTCCAGATCGACATCGTCGACGGCCTTGAGGTCCCCGAACTGGACTGTCAGGTTCCTGATCCGCATCAGAACTCCTCCACGGTGGTCCGGAAGCGTTCGATCAGGATCGCGACCGCGATCGTGACCACCATCAGCAGTGTGCAGGCGGCATAGGCCATCTCGTTGTTCAGTTCGCCCGGCCTGGAGATGAGCCGCCCGATCGCGATCGGCAGCGTGGGCGCGTCCGGCCTGGCCAGGAAGCTTGTCGCGCCGAACTCCCCCAGCGCCACCACGTATCCGAACGCGGCCGCGGTCACGAGCGACCGCCCGGCCAGCGGCACGTCCACTTCCAGCCATACCCGCAACGGGCTCGCGCCAAGCGTGCCCGCCGCCTGCCTGAGCCGGTTGTCGATGGATCTCAGTACCGGCAACAGAATCCGGATGATCAGCGGCGTGACCACGATCGCCTGTGCGAGCGGCACAAGCAACGGCGACGTCCGCAGGTCGCCCGGAAGCGCGTCGAGGGTGATCAGGTAACCGAAGCCGACCGTCACCGCCGAAACGCCCAGCGGCAGCATCATCGCCACGTCGACCAGTTCAGCCGTACGCCCCAGCCGCATCAAGGCGACCGACGACAACACGCCCAGGATCAAAGCCAGAACAGTCGCGTCCGTGGCCGTGCTCAGCGAGTTCATCGCGGCCCGGAACCCGGTCACCTCAAGGCTGTTGTCATGCCCGGTACTTGCCAGCGCCCGGAATCCTTCCAGGCTGGAGTTGCCGATCAGGCTGATGATCGGCGTGAGCAGCAACGCGATCACGCCGTACGCGATGCCGACGACGACCCACTCGCCGCCGACCGGCCGACGCGCGGTCTCCTGACGGCCACGGAGTTTCAGCGCGGCCTGCCGTCGTTTCCGCGCGACGGCACCGACCGCCAGCGCAGCGACCACCGCGGCGAGCTGGATGATCGACAACGCCGCCGCGCCCGGCAGATCGAACAGCTGGACAGTGCGCAGGTATATCTCGGTCTCGAGTGTCCGGTATTCCGATCCGCCGAGAATCAGGACGACGCCGAAGCTGGTGGAGCAGAACAGGAACACCACTGCCGCTGCCGAACCGATCGCCGGAGTCAGGGCAGGCAACACGACTGCCGTGAACGCCTTGAACCGTGTCGCGCCAAGGGCCCGCGCCGCGTCCTCGGCTCTGCGGTCCGTGTTGGCCCACAATCCGCCGACCGTCCGCGCCACCACAGCCACGTTGAAGAACGCGTTCGCCAGGATGATCGACAGAACGCCGCCATCCGGCATCAACGTCCGGAACGCCAGTCCCACAACAACAGTGGGCAGCACGAACGGCACCAGCACGATCGCCTGGACCAGGCCCCGGCCGGGCAGTTTCACCCGGGCGAGCAGGAACGCCAACGGCATCCCGGCCAGCAGAGCGACCATAGTGGACGCTGCGGCCTGGCCGATAGTGAACCCGACCAGGCTCCAGGTGTCCGCGCTCGCCAGGGTTTCCAGCATCTGCGCGCGGACGCCCAGGCCGATGATCGAGACGACCGGCCAAGCGAAGAACAGGGTGAGAAATCCCAGTGGCACAAGGGCCAGCGCGATGACTCCTACCCTTGGACGAGCGAGCGCCACTGGTTGACCCAGTTCTCCCGGTTCTTGGTCACCGCATCGGCGGACAGCGTCTCCGCGCTCGACGGCAACGGCGCGGCCTTCTGCCACGCCTCAGGCAACGCCACACCCTCGCGCGCCGGGTAGACGTACATCTGGTCGGCGACCTCGGCCTGGAACGGCTGGGAGAGCAGGAAATCCAGGACCTTCCTGGCCTCGTCGGGATGTTTGGCGCCGGCCAGCACACCCGCGTACTCCACCTGCCGGTAGCAGGTGTCCAGCAACGCCTTGGTGTCCGGGGACGCGGCCGGGCTGGACGCGTAGGAGACCACGATCGGCCTGGTTCCCTTGCCCGCGCCGGAGAACTCCTGGTTGTAGGCCTCTTCCCAGCCGCTGACCACCTTGACGCCGTTGGCCTTCAGCTTCCTCCAGTAGTCCTGCCAGCCGTTCTCGCCGAAGTGCTTGATCGTGCCGAACAGGAACGCCAGGCCGGGCGAGGACGTGGCCGGGCTCTCCACCACGAACATGTCCTTGTACTTCAGGTCGGCCAGGTCCTCGAACGTCTTGGGCTCCGGTACGCCCTTCAGGCCTGCTGTGTGGACGTTCACACAGACGTCGCCGACGTCGATCGCGGTCAGCTTGTTGCTGTCGTCGGCTTTGTAGCGCTGCGGTCCTTTCGAGGCCTCCGGGCTCTCGTAAGGCTGGAAAACGCCCTCGCTCAGCGCCCTGGACGCGAACGTGGAGTCCACACCGAACGCGATGTCCCCGATCGGATTGGCCTTGGTGAGCACAAGCTGGTTCGTCAGCGCGCCCGCGTCACCGGACTTACGCAGCTCAACGGTGATGCCGCTGGTCTTCTGGAACTCCTCGAGCAACTCCTTGCGGACATTGAACGAGTCGTGCGTCACAAGCGTCACGCTCTTGGGCCCGCTCGGCTGCTGCTCAGTCGCAAGCGAACACCCGGCCGTGACCAGCACGAGCGCGGCGGCTGCTACCCGTTTCACCTTCGTCCTCCCGTCCCTGCGCCGGCATTACCCGGATCAGGTTCATACGGTCGAGGGCTGGATCGCCCTCCTCTCAGCCCGGCGCACCGGACTCCCGTGGCAGAACCGTGAGCATAGATGCACCATGGACAGATGGCCGAACTGCTGACCTCCGACGAGCTGACATCGGCGCTGAGCCACCTGCCCGCCTGGCGCCAGGACGACAACACCATCGTGCGCACTGTGGAGCTCGCGAGCTTCCCGCAGGCGATCCAGGTGGTCAACCGGGTGGCCGAGATCGCCGAGAACGACGACCACCACCCGGACATCGACATCCGCTGGCGAACCCTGACCTTCGTACTGAGCACCCACTCCGCAGGCGGGCTCACCGCCAAGGACACCGCACTGGCCACCGAAATCGACTCGGTGATCGAGGCACTCGACACCTGACCGTAATGCCCGGTTTCGCCGGGACAATTCCCCAGAATTACCGTCAGACCCCCTGAGTAACGTGGTTGAACAGGGGAGGCATCAATGTCGGTTTTTGACGCCCGGCACCCGCCTGACTTTGCGAAGATCAAGTGCCACGTTACGCCGTTACGTCCACGAGATTGCGGCGAGCCGGGTAATGCCCAATGCTCCCAGATGGTCTCCCGGTACCCTCACGACGGCCATGATCAATGGTTTCCGTTACCCACCTTGGGGGTGCTGGTGCGTTCTTTAGCCGTCCTGACACTGACAGCGGTGCTGTCAGCCGGGCTGTTCGCTCCTGTGGCGAACGCTCAATCGGCCCGGACAGGGATTGAAACCGTTGCGCTGGAATCCACCGCGGCGAAACGGTCGGCAGGAGTCAACGAGATCAATGACAGACGCTTCGCCATGGTCGCCCTCGCGGGCACCGCGAAGCTTCCAGAAGGCGTGGAGATCCAGGTCAAGCGGCTGGGTGGCGACTGGGGCGCGTGGGAGCCGCTGGACACCGATGACGCGATCGACAACAAGACTGAACCGTTGTGGGTGGGGCACTCCACAGCGATCCGGGTGCGTGGCGCCGAACAGGCAGGCCTCGCGCTCAAACTGATCGACCCGGGCGTGAAGGCGACCGACAGCCCGAGGCAGCGGGCAGCGCTCGCGGCGGCCGCAGGACGGCCCGTGATCGCCGGCCGGGCAGCGTGGGGCGCGGACGAATCGGTCCGGACCGCGTGCTTTGCCCGGCAAGGGATCGGCATCGAGTACGCCAGCACGATCAAGGCGGCCACGATCCACCACACGGCCGGCACGAACGACTACACGGCCGCCGACTCCGCCGCGATCATGCGTGGCATCTACCTGTTCCACGCCATCGACCGTGACTGGTGCGACATCGGCTACAACTTCCTGGTCGACAAGTTCGGCCAGATCTTCGAAGGCCGCATCGGCGGGCTCGAGTCGCCGGTCTGGGGAGCGCACGCGGGTGGCTTCAACCAGTTCACCTTCGGTGTGTCGATGATGGGCAACTTCGAAACGGACATCGAGCCGTCCGGCCCGCAGATCGACGCCGTGGCCTCGGTCGTGGCGTGGAAGTTCGCCAACGGCTACCGCGACCCGAACGGCACAGTCACGCTGATCTCCGGCGGTGGCGGAACGTCGAAGTACCCGGCGGGCACCCCGGTGACGTTGCCGGTCATCTTCGCCCACCGGGACGTCGGCAACACCGAATGCCCAGGTCAGAAGGCATACGACCTGATGCCGACGATCCGCCAGAAGGTCACCGAGCGGATGGGTGTCTGGACCGCGAGCCCGATCTACCAGAAGTGGCAGGCGGCCGGCGCGGACGCGGGCCCGCTGCAGGGCCCGTTCCGGGTGGAGCAGGACTCCGGCCGGGGCGGCCGGTGGGCGACCTTCGCCGGTGACAGCAAGTCGGTGTACTGGTCCGCAGGCACCGGCGCGAGGATCATCGAGGGCGCCATCCGGGACAGGTGGGCCCAGCTCGGTTTCGAGTTCGGCGTTTTCGGCTTCCCCACCACCGACGAACTGACCACACCGGACACCCTCGGCCGGTACAACGACTTCGAGTTCCAGGACGGCTCGATCTACTGGTCCAACGCCACCGGGGCACACTCGGTCCAGGGTGCGATCAAGCAGCGGTGGGCCGCGCTGAACAAGGAAGCCGGGCCGTTGGGCTACCCGATCAGCGACGAGCTGGGCGCCACCAACGGGCGCTACAACGACTTCCAGAAGGAAAGCGCGTCGATCTACTGGTCCAACGCCACCGGGGCGCACTCGGTCCAGGGTGCGATCAAGAGCAAGTGGAACGAGTTCGGCCGGGAGAACAGCTTCCTGGGCTACCCCACCACCGACGAGCTCGTCGGTGCGAACGGCGGGCGCTACAACGACTTCGCCGGTGAGGGCGGTTCGATCTACTGGTCCAACGCCACTGGAGCGCATTCGCTCCAGGGTGCGATCAAGGGCAAGTGGGTCGAGCTCAACAAGGAGGCCGGTGTGCTCGGCTACCCGACCACCGACGAGACCGTGACGCCGAACAAGCTCGGCCGGTACAACCACTTCGCCGGTCAGGGCGGCTCGATCTACTGGTCCAACGCCACCGGAGCACACTCCGTCCAAGGCCTCATCAAGCAGCGGTGGGCCGCACTCGGCTGGGAGACCTCGTACCTCGGCTTCCCGACGAGCGACGAGCACCCGGCCCCGGGCGGGCTGCGCAGCGACTTCCAGGGCGGCTACATCTTCTACAGCTTCGCCACTGGTCAGGCCACTGATCACCGTTACCCGTAACTAACTGTCACCTTGAGGGCCCTGCTTCGGCAGGGCCCTCTTTTTTCGTGCAAAACGGGCCTTTCGGCGGGTTGTTGGGCGGCCATCGGATCGATTTGGCTACTTGAACTGGGTGTGTCGTCAAGGAATCGAGGGATCTGGCGATGGCTGGTCTGCGCAGACGTGGTGTCCTGACCGGTGCGGTAGCGCTCGCAGGGGCGGCGACCGTCGGTCTGAATCCAGTTGCGGCGGCGTCCGCCAACCGGCAACGCCAGGGCGCGCAGTACGCGCCGTCGCTGGGTTTCGGCGATTACCCGGTAGTCGCACGGGTCCGGGCGCATCGTGCACTGGAGCACCTGCGGGTGCTCAGCGACCAGATCGGCCCGCGGATCGCCGGTACGCCAGGGGAACTCAAGGCCAAGGACTACATCGCCCGGGTGCTGCGGGACCTGCGGTACCAGGTCACCGTGCAGCCGTTCGCGATCGCCGACAAGTTCCTGGGTTCGGTTCGTGTCGGCCGCGACACGTGGCAGACGGGCTCGTCACCACAGTCCTTGCAGGACGTCACCCGCGAGGGGACTGTGGTGGACGTGGGCGACGGCAGCACGCTGCCCGCCGATCTGACCGGAAAAATTGTCCTTATCGCGGCGGTTCAGAATGTCGCGGACGCCTATTCGACCGCGGCCCAGCGTGGCGCGATTGCCGTATTACTCGGCCGAGTGGGCGCAGATCCGTTACGTCGTTTGGGTGCATTCTCGCCCACCCTTCCCACGCCGGTGGCAATTCCGGTTCTCGGCATTGCCCAGGTTCAGGTCGAACGGTTGCGCAAACGGCTGGCAGCCGGACCGGTGCGCGTGAAAGCGACCACCGTCCAGTACAAGAATTTGACTTCGCACAACGTGATCGCCGAACGGCCGGCGACTTTCCCGAGCCGGGACAAGGGCGTTGTCATGGTGAGTGCGCACTACGACAGCGTTCCTGGCTCACCAGGCGCCAACGACGACGGCAGCGGCACGGTCCTGTGCCTCGAACTGGCGCGCGTGCTGCGGCACCTGCCGACGACCAAAGCCGTGCGATTCGCCTTGTGGGGCGCGGAAGAATACGGATTGCTGGGATCTCGTCACTACGTCAACCAGTTGGTGGACGCGGACGTGTCCCGCATCGCGGGGTGTTTCCAGAACGACATGGTCGCCACAAGCTTCGACCCAGCCACCGTGTACTGGCTGCTGTCGGTCGACGGCGGCGACAACGCGTGCACTCAAGCCGTTGCCGCAGCGGCAAAACGCCTCGGCTACGACCCGCGTACACGCGGTCCCGTCGCACGCGGCTCCAGTGACCACGTGCCTTTCCACGAACGCGGTATCGCGTCCGGCAACTTCAGCTGGCGAGGCGAAAGCGGCCCCGCTGCACTCGAACCGACGTATCACACGCCGGAGGACACCATTGCGGACAACGTATCGCTTGAGCGCCTTCAGGTTTCGCTCGAGCTGATCGGTGCCGCGTCTTACGATCTGCTGCGCAGGCACTGAAACCCTCGCGAGGGTGCCCGCCGTTCGCGGCGGGCACCCTCGGCGAGAGCGTCAGTAAAACGTCCTACGGCCGGCAATCGGACGGCCGACGGCGCCCAGCAGCGTCAGTATCAAACCAACTACCAGCAGGATCCCGCCGATCGTGGTCAGGATCGAGATACCGGCCAATAAACCGATCACCAACAGGATCGCACCAAGGATGATCATGACACCTCCATAGGGGGACACCTAAGGAGTAGCCACCCGATCCGAGGCCAAACCTACTGCCCGACGGATTCCCAAAGGCCCATCAGATTGCCTTCCGGGTCCTTGAAGTAAGCCGAGAACCCAAAGTCACCGACCGGTGTCTTTCCGGTGACCGTCGCGCCACCGAGCTTCTCGATCTTCTCCAGCGCCTCATCGATACTCGGTACATCCACCACAAGGACCGGTGACGTCACCGGGTTGCTGCCGCGTTCGAGCATCCCGCCATTGATGAACCCAGGCTCCGTCGGCCCGGTCTCCTGCTCCGTCGGCCCGGACATCACCAAGTGGTAGTCCTCCCCCATGGCCATGATGTTCCAGCCGAACGCATCCTGATAGAACGCCCGCGCCCGCTCACCGTCATCGAACGGGATCTCGAAATGCACGACTCTGCCGCTCATCGCCGTACCCTTCAGGTTGTCCGAAGTGGTCCGTCCCGCACGCTAGCCCTGTCCCCCACTCCTCGCCAGCCCTGTTGATTCCTCACCGATTAGCGACAGAAACCGGATTCGCCCCATCATCCACTGTGTACACCTCGGGTCGGTCCTACTGGATTCGCTGATCTATGCCGCCGACCGTCTGGCCCGCGGTGATCCACACCGGCGTCGCGGTCGCGTAGGACGTCGCGTCCTTGTACCAGATCGTCCGGTACCTGGCCGAGGACACCTCACGGAAGTGGATCTTCAAGTCCTGCGTCGCCAGGCCGTCGATGACATAACCCTGGCTGAAGTCGGTTTCGACCTGACCGGCGACGTCCCCGGTCCGGGCGTTGACGGGCTTCACCTCGACCCAACCGTACGGCTGCCCCGCGATGCTCGTCCTGCCGGCGAAAGCGCCGCCGGGAGACAGGCTCTCGTCAGCCTTCGTGTCGCGGCCGGCGTCGACCTTCAGCATCTTGGCGTCGAATCGATCCGCCGCGCCGCCCGACCACTGCCACGCGTACGTTCCCTGGATGTTCACGTACTCCAGCGGCCAGAAGTACGGGCCGAGCCCAGTCAACCGGTAGTTGCCTTGCTCATCAGTGCGGACCGCGTCGCGGGCATAGGAAGTTGTTGTGGCGTATGGAAGGACACCGATATTGGCGATGGGCCGGCCCGTCTGCTTGTCCGTGACGGTCCCTGAGACAGTGCCGGCCGGATCCAGGCGGATCGGTGGCAGCCGGGTGAGGACACCTCCCGGGCCGTCGATCTTGCGGGCGTAGCGCTGGTCACCTGTGCCACCGCTCAGCCGGCCGACCCACTGCATGCCGTACTTCTTGTCCTTGGGCCGGACCAGCAGCTGGTACGCGGCCGGGGTGAGCGGGCCAATGGTGATCTGCCCGTTCTGGTCACTGCACCATTCGTTCCTGCCGAACTCCGAACCGGGAACGCCGTGGCCTGCCACCTCGATGGGCTCCACGCATGTGTCTGCTACCGCCCTGCCGGTAGCGGCGTCCCTGACAGTCGTCTGGATCGCGATGGCGGGCTTCGCTTTCTCGACGACCTTCGTGACCTCGCCAGGCCGGACGACAACTCCAGCCACGCTTGACGAGAAATGGGTCTTCTGCGTGGTGATCGCCAGATAATACGTGCCACGCGGGAGCTGGTAGCTGATCTGACCTGTCGTCGTACACGGCCGTTCGGCGCCGACTCCTGGTGCGAAGACACAGAATTCCTTGACCGGGGCACCGCTCACCTCGTCCACAACGGTCAGATCGATGGTGCCAGGTGGAATGATCTGCTCGTCGACGACGACGTCCGGGCCTGCCGGCACAGTGATCACATCAGCCTCGGACAACGTCTCCTTCTGGCGATACCACTGGTCTCCGTCATAGCTCGTGCTGATCTCAAGTTTGTAGTGGGCGGACCACAGTCCGGCGATCCGGTACGTACCGTCGTCCGCGACAGTGACCCACTGGAGCCGCTGCTGCGGATAGTCGACGTCATAGGGCCGCACCTGGATTTGGCCGCGTACGGTGTGGCCGGCCGTCACCCGGCCGCTCAACGCCCCTTCACCCGGTGGGCGAAGCCCGAGGTTGAGAAACTCGCGGGACAGATACCTCGATTGCGCACCGTCGAAGTCGCGGGCGTCACCAAGCAGATCCGCGTTCCAGGTGTCGGCATATCCCGGCGCGGTGGCCTTGATCTTGTAGTACCCGCTGTCCGGGCCACTGACCTCGTATCTGCCCGCCTCGTCGGCGCAGTCCCGGCCGACTTCGACCTGCCCGGCGTCGTACACCGAGACGCAGGCCCCGGCCACCGGCTTGCCGGTGAACCTGTCGGCAACAGTGCCGTACGCCAACACCACCTCAGCACTCGCAGTACCGCCCGTCGCGACAAGCAACATGATCGCAGCGGCCAATGCCGTCAGTCGGATCCTCATTGCCTTCCTCCCCCGGCGCCGGCGCGGCAGGGCGGAACCCCCACGGCGACCACGGCACAACAGGCCAGCAATCTAAGGCGCGCCAGCCATATCTGTCAGCAGCCGTTCGGCCGTGCGACACCGAGCCAGGTGGACACACACCTACGACGCCAGTTGACCACCGGCGGCTTCGGCCTGAAGCTTCTCTTGGTAGGCCAGGACACAACGCGCGATGCAGTCACGCAACTCCTCGTGACACCGCCAGTCGACGGGCTGGGTCAAGTGCTGGGTCGAAGCCTCCGCGAGCGCCTTGGCGTACCCCTGGTAGTAGTCGAGGCACTGGGCCGTGGTGGCGCCGCGCGGATGGAAGCGGAGAAAATGCCTCACGACCTCAGTGGTATCGGCATGGGCCTGCCACGGCGGCACGAGCCAATGGCCGGGAATATCATGATTGGGGATTCCAGTGGCCGGTTTGATGTGCACGAGTTGCCCTCTCGAATAATTGCGTTAGATTGATGACATGGACTTGTTCAGTCTTGGACAACCAGGTAATCCGTACAAGTGATTTGCCTGCCCGCAACGGGTGATACCACCGGCAATCCGGTCACGCTATGCTGTTACCGGCCGACAACTACGGAGATGGGATGGCTCGGACACCGAAGGCACGAGCTCTGGGCGCGGCACTTCGAGAGGCTCGGGAAAGCAAGCGCTTGTTGTTGCGTGAGGTCGCCGCAGCGGTCAGTCGTGATATCGGCGTGGTGTCCAGATGGGAAACCGGCGACCGGACGCCGAAACCGGAACAAGTCGCCCAGATTCTCACTAAACTGGGTGTCGAGGGAAACCGTTACGACGAGATCATGACGCTCGCCTACGGCACCAACGAATCGCTATGGGTCGCCACCACCCTGCCGGAACAGCGACAGCAAATGGTCGCCTACATCGACTGGGAACAGAACGCCACCAGCATCGTCGAAGTCGCACCGTTGCTGATCCCCGGCCTGCTGCAGACAACCGAGTACATCCAGGCGATCATGACCGGCGGAGGCGTGCTGCCCGGCGAGATCGCCGCCCGGGTGGCCTCCCGGATCGGCCGCAGGGAGATCATCACCAAGAACAGGCCCGCCGACCTGCTCGTCCTGCTCGGCCATGCGGCACTGCGTCAGGACATCGGAGGCAAACAGGTCACTCTCGAGCAGATGAAGCATTTGCTCGACATGGCGAAACGCCCCAACATCACCCTGAGGATAATGCCCGACCATGGCGGCTGGCATCCAGGACTGGAAGGCGCCTTTTCGTGCATCAAGTCCAAAGCAACTCCTGCAAGGCCCGCAGCGTCGATCGTGTTCGTAGGCACCCGCAGGTCGGTACTGATGCTGCACGAAGACAACGATGTAGCGGCCTACGAGAACGCCATCCAAATGATCATCCAGAAATCCCTGCCTCCAGAGACATCACTCGCCCTGATCGCAGACTTCGCAGAAAGATTGGAGAGGTAAATTGGCAACCGGAGATACATGGCGAAAATCTCGGTACAGCCAGAACGACGCCAACTGTGTCGAGATTCGCAATACCTTCAAGCAGGTTCGAGACTCGAAAAGTCCGACCGGCTCCGCCCTGGACGGAAATGTGGCCGCGTTAGTGCACGCCATCAAGACAGGCCAGTTCGACCGTTGAGCAAGGACGCCTCTGTACGCCGCTACCAGGCGTACAGAGGCATTACAGTAGAGCCATGACCGCTCTGCCGGAATGGATGAATCCTCCTCGGCCCGAAGGCTGGTTCGCGGACGATCTGGACCATCTCCCCGAAGCGCCTCGCCATACGGAACTGATCGACGGAGCACTCGTCTTCATGTTGTGGCCGCAGCGGTCATGGCACGGCCGCGTGGTCACCACTCTTGCCAACGCGCTCACCCACCATGCCCCGGCCGGTGTCGGGGTGGACTGCAGGATGACCATCCGGCTGGATGACCGCAACCGCCTAGAGGCGGACGTCATGGTGAACACAACGCCATTCGACCCCGACCTCACCTGGTTCGCGCCTGCGGACGTGCTGCTCGCAGTCGAGGTCGTATCTCCGGAATCGGCTCACCGTGACACCACTGTCAAGCTCCGCAAGTACGCCGAGGCCGGCATCGCGCACTACTGGATCGTCGAGGAGCATGACAGCAAACCAGTCGTACATGTCTACGAACTGGACGAACCAACCCGGGCCTATGTAGCGGCCAGCATTTTCCGCAGCAAGCTCGAGGTGCAGGTGCCGTTCCCGATCACTCTGGACCTCGACAATCTGGTCCGTGTGAAGAGCTAGTGTGTCGAGTCGTAAGTTTCTAGGCAGTTGACTAGACTGGGTGGATGCCGAGTCCGAAGCCTGTGCCGCTGGAACTGTCCGATGAGGAGCGTCGGGTTCTGACGGGCTGGACGCGTCGTCGTATGACCGCGCAGGCGTTGGCGTTGCGGTCGCGGATTGTGCTGGAGTGTGCGAAAGATCGGTCGAACAGCGAGATTGCCGAGATTCTGGGGGTGTCGCGGGAGACGGTCCGTAAGTGGCGGGCGCGGTTTGTGCGGGATCGGTTGGAGGGGTTGACCGATGAGCCGCGGCCGGGGGCGCCGCGCACGATCACTGACGAGCAGGTCGAGCGGGTGATCACCGCGACGCTGGAGCAGAAGCCACCGCGCAATGACACGCATTGGTCGACGCGGTCGATGGCGGCGGCCACGGACATGTCGCAGTCGGCGATCTCGCGGATCTGGCGGGCTTTCGGCTTGAAGCCGCACCTGGTGCAGACGTGGAAGCTGTCCACCGATCCGCAGTTCATCGAGAAGGTCCGGGATATCGTCGGGTTGTATCTGGACCCGCCGACGAACGCGCTGGTGCTCTGTGTCGATGAGAAATCCCAGATGCAGGCGCTGGATCGCACCGCACCGATCCTGCCGATCATGCCCACCACCCCGGCGCGGATGACCCACGACTATGTCCGGCACGGCACTACCAGCTTGTTCGCCGCGCTGGACCTGGACAGCGGCTCGGTGATCGCCGAGCACCACCGCCGCCATCGCCACCAAGAGTTCCTGCGCTTCCTGAAAACGATCGACAAAGCCGTGCCGGCCGAGCTGGATCTGCACCTGGTCTGCGACAACTACGGCACCCACAAGACCCCTGAGGTCCAGAAGTGGCTGCTGCGCCACCCACGGTTCCAACTGCACTTCACCCCCACCAGCGGGTCCTGGCTGAACTTGGTGGAACGCTGGTTCGCCGAGCTGACCAGGCGCAAGCTGCGCCGCTCCGCTCATCGCAGCGTCGTCGAGCTCGAACGCGATGTTCGCGTCTGGATCAACGAATGGAACAAAGACCCGAAACCATTCGTGTGGACCA
Organism: Kibdelosporangium banguiense; assembly: GCF_017876405.1. Lineage (GTDB taxonomy): Bacteria > Actinomycetota > Actinomycetes > Mycobacteriales > Pseudonocardiaceae > Kibdelosporangium > Kibdelosporangium banguiense. Next base: position 1,247,110 of record NZ_JAGINW010000001.1, read on the forward strand.
AGACCGCCGACGAGATCCTCGAAACACTAGCAGCCTACTGCCTACGAATTAACGACTCGGGACACTAGACCAAAGCCATGTGCGCGATACAGAGCAATCTCCGTGACACACGGCGCACTTCACACACGACGCGCGATCAGGTCATGACAATTCTGCCGGTTGCTCGATAACCCCGTTTCGCCGTACGCTATCCATTTTGCGTCAAATCCGACTGAAATACCGGCCTGCCACGCAGGCCGGTATCCCGCATCGCGTCCCAGCAGTCAATATCTCCGGCCTCAGCCCAGCGGCCCGCGATCCATGGCCGTCTCGACGGATGGTTGAGCATCCTCGTCGCGCGATCGCTCAGCGCAACCTTCACCTCGGCGGCAAATGTGTGGATCTGGAGATCCTGCCCGCGGCCTTCCGCCCACGCCTTCACCTGTTCTGGGTGATGCCCGCCATCGGCTCGCGCGAGAAGGATTGCCGACGGTAGAGACGGTCTCGCTCGCGAAGGAAGGTGGGGACCGTGCCACTGGACTATTCGGACAGGACGGACTTCGAGAACGCCGAGCGGGGGTTCATCGACAGGCTTGATCCCTGCATGGTCCAGGCCGCGGATGGCCGGACGATCTGGGATCTGCAGCCGTACCGTTACCTGGCCGGCGAGTGTCCGGACACGGTGAATCCGAGCCTGTGGCGACAGGCCCAGCTGTGCCTGAAGAACGGCCTGTTCAAGGTGACCGACGGTATCTACCAGGTGCGTGGGCTGGACCTTTCCAACATGACCCTCGTCGAGGGCGACACCGGGGTGATCGTCATCGACCCGCTGGTCTCGGCCGAGACCGCGGACGCGGCGCTGGCGCTGTACCGGCGCAACCGCGGCGACTGGCCGGTCACCGCGGTGATCTACACCCACTCGCATGCCGACCATTTCGGCGGCGTGGAAGGAGTCCTGCCCGATGGCGCTGGGGACGTGCCGATCCTGGCGCCCGAGGGGTTCCTCGGGCACGCGGTGTCGGAGAACGTCTACGCCGGAGTGGCGATGACCCGTCGCGCGGACTACATGTACGGCATGTTGCTCGACCAGAGCCCCACCGGGCAGGTCAGCACCGGCCTGGGCATCGCCACCTCCACCGGCTCGCTGGGCCTGATCCCGCCGACGGTGGACATCACCCGTACTGGCCAGGTCGAGATCGTCGACGGGGTGCGCATCGTCTTCCAGATCACCCCGAACACCGAGGCGCCCGCGGAGATGAACTTCCACTTCCCCGACCGGCGGGCGCTGTGCATGGCAGAGAACGCCACGCACAACCTGCACAACCTGCTCACACTGCGCGGCGCACTGGTCCGCGACCCACGGGCGTGGTCGCGCTACCTCAACGAGGCGGTCGAGTTGTTCGGCGCCGACACCGACGTCGCGTTCGCCTCGCACCACTGGCCTGTCTGGGGTACCGGCAACGTGGTGCGGTTTCTGGCCGAGCAGCGCGACCTGTACGCCTACCTGCACGACCAGACGCTGCGGCTGCTGAACACCGGGCTGACCGGCGTCGAGATCGCGGAGGACTTCACGCTGCCGCCGACGTTGGACGCTGCCTGGCACGCACGGGGTTACTACGGCTCGGTCAGCCACAACGTCAAGGCGATCTACCAGCGCTACCTGGGCTGGTTCGATGGCCATCCCTCGTCGCTCTGGGCGCACCCGCCGCAGGCCGCCGCGACCCGCTATGTGGACGTGATCGGCGGGCAGCAGGCGGTGCGCGACAAGGCGAAGGACTATGCCGATGCCGGCGACCTCCGCTTCGCCGCCGAACTGCTCAAGCACGCTGTGTTCGCCGATCCGAACGACGCCGCCGCCCGGGACGCCCTCGCCGAGGTCTACGACAAGCTCGGCTACGGCTGCGAGAACGCCACCTGGCGCACTTTCTACCTGACCGGCGCCTATGAGCTGCGCCACGGCGTCAAGCCGTCACCGGTCACCACAGCCGGCATGGCGGCCGCGCTCACCGTGCAGCAACTGTTCGACAGCCTCGCGGTCCGGCTCGACGGTCCGCGCGCGGCGGCGGAATCCCTGGTCATCGACTGGCGGTTCACCGACAGCGGCACGACGGTGCGGCTGACCTTGTCCAACGGGGCGCTGATCCAGACTGAGAACCCCAAGAGCCCGGCGACGCCGGACCTGACCATCACCCTCACCGAACGGGAGCTCCTCGGCCTGCTCGCCACGCAACGGCTGGACGGGATCGACCATGACGGCGATCCCGCCGCGCTGCCCCGGCTGATGGGGCTGCTGGAGACGCCCAACGAGGCGTTCGCGGTCGTCACGCCCTAGGCTCATTCGACCGGCCGGCATGGGCGCGAGCGGCGTCGCGGTGGTCATGGCGGTCATTTTCCGGTGTGGGCTAGACCGTGGTGGATGGTTCGCCGGTCTGGTCAAGGGCATAGTCGATGGCCTGGTCGGGAGTGAATCGGGTGCCGTGCTGGAAAGCCACGGTGAACTGCTCATCCCCCAGCGCGTGACGAGCGATGTGTTCGCAGTGCTCGTGGGACTGTGCCAGATACCTCACCATGGTCAGCTGGACGCCGGTCGATCGCCAGAGCGGGTCAGCTGCGCCGAGCAGCCGGGCGGCACGTGGGTACTGTCCCTCGGCTGCCGCGATCCAGCCCAGCATCTCGATGCTGTGGGCCAAGCCCCATCGGTTGGTGAACGGTTGGTCGGTGCGCAGGCCCTCGCGAACCAGCCTGTTGGCACTCTGCCGGTCGTCGGTCAGCCAGCGACTGATGGCCAGCGCCCACAGCGTCCAGGACCTGGACAGGTGTGCGCGGGGATGCGACAGCGCGAGGCACTCCTCGCCGAGGTCGACGGCCCGCTCGGGTTCGTTGAGAGTCGCGGTCATCACGGTCAGCTGGAACAGGGCAACCCAGACGTCAGGGCTGCGGAGCCCGCGGAGGCGGCCGAGCGCGTCCTCGAGGAGCCCGACCCCGCCCGGAACGTCGTTCTGAAAGTACGTCGCCACACCGACAATCCGGGTGGCATGGGCGAGGGCCGATTCGTCGCCCAGCCGGTGCGCCAGACCGCGGCAGTCCTCAACCATCGACAGCCCCGCAGCGATGTCGGACTGCATGACGGCGAGTTCGCCGTTGAGCCACAAGGCCTTGGCCCGTGCCGAACTCGGTTGCGGATTCGACTCCAGCACCCGGTCGAGCCAGTAGCGGCCTTCGGTATGCGAGCATGAGAAAAACCAGTAGAGCCACAACGCGGCCGCGATCTCGATGCCGACCCGTGCCTGGCCGGGTTCGGTCAGGCAGAACTCCAGCGCGGCCCGCAGGTTGGCATGCTCGCACCGCAAAGCGGTGAACCACGCCAGCTCGTTCGGGCCCAGCCACTCCTGCTCCGCCCGCGTGACCATCCGGCGGTAGTGGTCGCGGTGCCGGGCGCGCATGGCCGTCTGCTGCCCGGACGAGGCCAGCCGTTCCTGGCCGTACTGGTGGATGGCCTCCAGCATCCGGTACCGCGCGCGGGTGCCGGTGTCCTCGTGGGTTCGGGTCAGGACGGACTTGTCCACCAGTCCGGCCACCAGGTCGACGACGTCCTCACGGGCGATGCCCTGGCCGCTGCAGACCGCTTCGGCCGCGTCCAGGTCGAACCCGCCAGCGAACACCGAGGCCCGGGCCCACAGCTGCTTCTCCTCGTGCGAGCACAGCGCGAAGCTCCAGTCGATCGCCGCCCGCAACGTCCGCACGCGCGGGACCGCGACGCGGCTCCCGGCGGCCAGGAACCCCAGATAGTCGTCCAGCCCATGCAGGATCTCGTTCACCGGCATGGCCCGGACCCGCAGCGCCGCCAGCTCGATGGCCAGCGGGATGCCATCCAGCCGCCGGCAGATCCGCACAATCGTGGCGCGATTGTGCGGATCGATCACGAACCCGGGCCGGGCGACTGCGCCTCGCTCGGCGAACAACCGCACCGCTTCATGACGTGCCACGGTGCGCGGGGTCATCGGCTGTTCCGGATCCGGCACCGGCAACGGCGGCACCTCCAGCCGGTGCTCCCCGGACGCTGCCAGGGCCTGCCGGCTGGTGGCCAGGATCCGCAGTCCGGGCGCCGCGGCCAGCAGCCTGCAGGCCAGCACCGCGCACACGTCGAGGAGGTGCTCGCAGTTGTCCAGCACCAGCAGCAGCTGTTTGTCCTGTAAGTAGTCCACCAGCATGTCCGTGGCAGACCGCTGCCCCTGCGGATAGTGGATATCCAGGACGTCGGCGAGTGCCGGGGCCAGCAGCGCGTCGTCGGTGAGTGCGGCCAGCTCGACCAGCCACACCCCATCCAGGAAGGCCCCACGTGCCTGGGCGGCCACCCGCAACGCCAGCCGGGTCTTGCCGATCCCGGCCACCCCGGTCAGCGTGACCAGCCGCGCACGCCGCAGCAACCGCGTGGCCTGGGCGGTCTCGCGCCGGCGACCCACAAAACTCGTCACCTCGCCCGGCAGATTGCCCACCAGCCAGCCTGATCCGGCGCCGGCCATCACCGGTCCCGGCCTTCCCGTTGTCCGGCGACCCAGGCGGCGAGCTGGACGCGGGTTGTGAAGCCGAGCTTGCCCAGAATGCGTTCCACATGGCCCTCGGCGGTGCGCTGGGCGATCACCAACCGGACGGCGATGTCCTTGTCGGACAATCCCTGCGCGACCAGCTCGGCAACCGTGAACAGCGCGCGTGTCGAGGCATCGCCCAACTGCTCCGCGACCTGCCGTCCCTCTTCCACGAGGGCCGACGCGGCGGGGACATCGCTTTGCTGCCCGGCGAGCATGCTGTCGGTGCAGAGGGCTCGGGCCCGCTCCACGGAGGGCCGCAACTGCTGGGCCAGGGCGCGGTCAAGCCAGTACCGGCCCTCGCTGAGCACTCCACCAACCTCCGCACCGAAAGAAGACCCAGGCAGCAGGCACAACTTCAGCGTTAAGAATGCGGCAGCAGCCCGGCATGGTGGAACAGCAGGAACAGACGCAGTCTCGACAATGGCCACCAAACGCCAGCGAGACAGTGCGCCTTTCCGTGTCACCGACAGGCGATGCAAGGGCAGCGGCGTCATCCGAGTGTGACTGAGCGCTTCAGTTGGCCAGTTGAGCGTCGTTATTGGCCAGTCTGGACTCAGCAGGGTGGCCAGTCTGTGGGTGCCGGTGCGGGCTGGACTGTGGTTGTTGTGTCGCTGGTCTGGTCGAGGGCGTAGTCGATGGCCTGGTCGGGAGTGAATCGGGTGCCGTGCTGGAAGGCCGCGATGAACTGCTCATCCCCGAGCGCGGTGCGGACCTGCTGTTCGCAGTGGTCGTGGTGGGAGGGGGCAAGGTTCCTCGGGCCGGCGTCGGACTTGCTGGTCGGGCGGCCGTCGGTGGTGGGATGCGCGTCCTGACCGGCTGCCTGTTACCTTCACCGCCGCCTGGATCCGTGTCACAGATTCCTCCGGTAATGCAAATGGAGTGCACCATGACGAACCCGCAGCCATCATGCGATCCGCTCGCCGAGTCCCGGGTACCGCTATACGGGCCGCAGTTCCAGCGGAAGTCCGCAGATCTCTATGCGGAGATGCGGCGTGCACACGGGCCGGTAGCCCCCGTCCTGCTCGACGGCGACGTGCCCGCGTGGCTGGTACTGGGCTACCGCGAGGTGCAATACGTCGTGAGCAATCCGGAGGTTTTCGGGCGCGACTCACGGCGCTGGAACGCCTGGGATCAAGTTCCGCCCGACTGGCCGTTGCTCCCGCTCATCGGGTACCAGCCCACCATGATGTTCGCCGAGGGCGCCGCGTACCAGCGGCGTGCCGAAGCGTTCAATGGCGCACTCGCCGATGTCGACCAGTTCGCCTTGGGGACGCAGGCCCAACAGGTCGCCGATCGGCTCATCGACGCGTTCGCCGGAACCGGTGAAGCGGATTTGATCACCCAGTACGCCGATGGGGTACCGCTGCCCGTCGTCGCCCAGATGATAGGCGTGCCGGAAGCGGAGACCGCCAACCTGGTCCGTGATGTCTACAAGACGCATGCCGCCGGCGAGGGCGCGAATGACGCCTACGCGCGCGTCCGGGAGAGGGTGTGGCGGCTGGTCAAGTCCAAACGGGAGGACCCTGCCCCTGACGTCACGTCGCGGCTACTGGCCCACCCGGCCGCGCTCGCCGACGAGGAGATCACCGAGGATCTGCTCCACCTGATGAACGCAGGGCAGCTGCCCACCTCCTACTGGATCGGCAACACCCTGCGGCTGATGCTCACCGACGACCGCTTCGCGATGACCTTGTCCGGCGGACGCCGGAGCGTCGGCCAGGCGCTGAACGAGGTGCTCTGGGAGGACACGCCCACCCAGAACTTCCCGGGCCGGTTCGCCGTCCGCGACCTGCGGCTGTGCGGTCGGCAGATCCGCAAGGGCGACCTGCTCATCCTCGGTCTTGCCGCGGCCAACCATGACCCGCTCATACGACCGGACCCTCAGATGTCGACCGGCAACCAGGCGTACATGTCTTTCAGCTATGGCGAACACCGGTGCCCGTACGCGGCCCAGGAGATCGCCAAGGTCATCGCCGAGGCCGCGATCGAGGTCCTGCTCGACCGGCTCCCGGACGTAACTCTGACGGTACCGGCCGACGCGCTGACATGGCGGCCGTCACCGCTGTTTCGCGGCCTGTCGGCACTGCCGGTGAAGTTCACCCCGGCCTAGATCAACCAGGTTGATCCAGGCGGCATCGGGATGGTCGAGCAGTTCGGTAGCGACGGCCGGTCCCATTCCCGATCACGCCGGATCTGAGCAAGCTCGTCAAATGTTGAAGCGGAACTCGACAGTGTTCCGACATGGAACAACGTAACGACGGCTCCACGAACCTATGGAGGTTTCACCTCATCCAGTCTCTTCGACAAGAGCCCACACACGCTTGAGCGGCACGTCACGTTGGATGTCGGCAGGCAATCTGTCGTAGTGTGCGAACATCGCCTGGAGGACGTCCTCCGAAGTCCAGACTCTTATAGTGAATCGCTGGGTAGAGAGGTACCGCCTGGCGTCCTTCGTGATCCCGCCCCAAGCCACCAGCAAGCCGTGATCAGCGCCGTGAGTGGAGATCGCACCCTGCAACTGCTGCACAACGGGCAGACCGACCTGGCTTGCTTCGGATTTCACTTGGACGACCACTTTGGGCGAAACTAGGCCGAGTAGACCTGTACCAGCGAATATGTCAACGCCCTGATCAGGCCCTTCTGGTGAGACCTCGCAGACGTATCCAGCTGCTTCGAGGAGAGCCGCAACCAGATCAGCCAGACGATGCCCAGCGAAGTTCTCGATCACACGGCTGGTGATCCGGTCACGGGCATAGGTCTCGACTTCGATGGCGTTCTGACTGACATCAGAGGCATCATCGTTCGGTTCAACGACCCTTGACGACTTCACGGCACCGCGGGTGCCCGGATCAGGTTTGCCGCCCATGAGTTCGCCGAGCCGCCATGCCGCGTCGTTCCGGGACATCTCGCAGACAGTGGAGAAGGCCCCCAGCGAATACAGCAGATCTTGCTTCACCAGCGTACGAGGAACATCGGTCGCGATCCAATCGACGTCACGCCGATGACGTCTCGATGGATCTTCTTCAGCCGCCGCGTAGTAGTAGTCGCCCCGAATGCGTCCGATCGCGAGGTAGGCGGACTTGTTCTTCAGTGGCATCACAACCAGATCGTTGATCTGGATGCGATTACGCAACGCCCACAGCTGAGCAGCGAAGTTCCGCGCCTTGCCTTGCTGAACTCCGGCTACATCCTCGGTCACGGCGGCAAGCACTGCGTCACGGTCGTTCGCGCGTGACAAATCTCGAACCTCTGCGAAACCGCCACCCGTACAGCCTTTCGCGAGCGCCCACTGCTCACGTTCCCCAGCCCGACCTGCACGTACTAGCCACGCGCGCATCCACACCCCACACTCGTCATGCCTGATTGGGATCAGACGTTGAAGCGACCGTTCGGCGCCAGCATGGAGTACCAAGCGGCTGGCGACGCACGATGCGACCCGCAGTCAGTAGCGTGGCATATTCGGGATCGCTTTCTCGGCAACCTCGATGAGTGCCTCCACTTTCGACACATCGGCCGTCACGTCCTCAGCGGTCACCGAAGGAGCTTCCGAGGATCGGTAAGCGACTTCATTGCGACGGACCCGCATCCGGTTGAAGGGGCGCAAAACCGACCCCAGCGGAGGATCGAGCTGAGAGAGAACAGCATCGTAGATGGCAATGTGACCACCACGGCTCGTCGCACGCAGGCCTTGGTTCTGCAAAACGGCCGCCAGTGCGCGACGCGCGCCGTCGTATGCCAGCGTGTAAGCGCCTTCCGGATCCGAGTCCAGCAGCAGCCGCGCCGAAGCGATGTGCGTGCGGGCTCTGCCAAGCTCCGCCTCGGCAGCCTCCCGAGAGGCCGGGACCCGCTCAATGGCGCCGCGTTCGATGAGCGCGTCAATCGTTTCGCGCCCCTGGTTCCACCGGCTCATCAGGTCTCCTGGTTGAGATTCAACTGGGCCAGCGGACGCTCGCGAACGCTGGCGAGGAATGGATCCGTGGTGCTCCCCGCCCACGACTTGGATGAGATCCGATGGACGTTGACCTCGCGTCCCAACCGCCGCGACACGCGCTCAGCCAAGTCGAAAAGTGCGTCCGCATCAGGCGAACCGACAACGAGGACGTCAACATCACCAGGCGGCGGTCCCGGTTCGCCGCTGTAGCGCGCGGCCCACGACCCGTAGATATAAGCCTCGCTCACGCCGACCAGCTCGGACAAGGCCTCAGCGAGCAGCGGCATCGGCCCGAAGGTGACCGCGATGAGATCGGTCAACGGCCGGTAGAGCGGGGTATCCGTGCGGGCTTTGACGAGACGATTCCGGCCGACCCGTCGATCTTCCAGAATGCCACCATCGGTCAGCCGCTCGACTTCGCGCAGCACGGCGGTCGGCGTGACGCCGCAAGCCTCGGCGAGCTCGGTGATGCCGTACTCGCGGTCCGGATGCAGCAGAACAAGCGCGAGCAGCTCACCTTGCATGCGCGAACGCAACAGCGGCAGCAGACTCGGCGATGGTTTCATTGGACGCAGTATATCCTGCGCCCAATGAAAGTAACAATTAGTGAGAGAACATCACTGAAACGGCTAGGTCAGACGTTGAAGCGGAACTCGACCACGTCGCCGTCGGCCATGACGTAGTCCTTGCCTTCCATGCGGACTTTGCCGGCGGATTTGGCGGCGGCCATGGAGCCGGCGGCGATCAGGTCGTCGAAGGAGACGACCTCGGCCTTGATGAAACCGCGTTCGAAGTCTGTGTGGATGACGCCGGCGGCCTGGGGGGCGGTGTCGCCTTGACGGATGGTCCAGGCGCGGGATTCCTTGGGGCCGGCGGTCAGGTAGGTCTGCAGGCCGAGGGTGTGGAAACCGGCGCGGGCCAACGAGTACAGGCCGGGTTCGTCCTGGCCGATGGACTCCAGGAGCTCACGGCGGGACTCCTCGTCCAGCTCCAGCAGTTCGGCTTCGACCTTGGCGTCGAGGAACACCGCGTCGGCTGGGGCGACGAGCTTCTCCAGCTCGGCGCGGCGGGCCGGGTCGGCCAGCACGGACTCGTCGGCGTTGAAGACGTACAGGAACGGCTTGAGGGTCAGCAGGCTCAGCTCGCGCAGCAGGTCTGGGTCCACTTCGGACTGTGCGGCGAAGAGGGTCCGGCCGGTGTTGAGGATGTCGCGTGCTTTGAGCGCGGCATCCAGCGCGGGCCGGGCCTCCTTGCGCGTGCGGGCCTCCTTTTCCAGGCGTGGCACGGCTTTGTCGAGCGTCTGCAGGTCCGCGAGGATCAGCTCGGTGTTGATCGTCTCGATGTCGCTGGACGGATCCACCGTGCCGTCGACGTGAATCACGTCCGGGTCGTCGAACACACGGATCACCTGGCAGATCGCGTTGGCCTCACGGATGTTCGCCAGGAACTTGTTGCCTAGGCCCGCGCCTTCGGACGCACCCTTGACGATGCCGGCGATGTCCACGAACGACACCACGGCGGGCACGGTCCGTTCCGACGAGAACACTTCAGCGAGTTTGTCCAGCCGCGGGTCGGGCAGCGGGACGACGCCGACGTTGGGCTCGATCGTCGCGAACGGGTAGTTGGCCGCCAGTACATCGTTGTTGGTCAGCGCGTTGAACAAGGTCGACTTGCCGACGTTGGGGAGGCCGACGATACCAAGGGTGAGGCTCACGGGAATCCAGTCTAAAGGTCCCCCTGACCAGGCCCGGCAGCACAGCGGACGCAGGGCCGACAGCACCGTCCGTTTTCCGCCAGTCAGGGGACGTTCCCGCACGTAGGCTCGATGTCATGTTCGTCGACACGGAGCGCGGATACCGCGCCGTTGCCTCCCGGGACACCCGGTTCGACGGCCAGTTCATCCTGGCGGTCCGCACGACCGGGATCTACTGCCGCCCGTCGTGCCCGGCGACCACTCCGAAACGCCGCAACGTCGAGTTCTACGCGACCGCGGCCGCTGCCCAGGCAGCCGGCTATCGCGCCTGCAGGCGGTGCCTGCCGGACGCGGTGCCGGGTTCGCCGGAGTGGAATCTGCGGGCTGACCTGGCCGGACGCGCGATGCGGCTGATCTCCGACGGGATCGTGGAGCGGGAAGGCGTCACCGGCCTGGCGACCCGGCTCGGCTACTCCGAGCGGCACGTCACCAGGATGCTCACGGCCGAGCTCGGCGCGAGCCCGTTGGCGCTGGCCCGCGCACATCGCGCGCACTCGGCGAGGCTGCTGATCGAGACCACGCCCCTGTCGTTCGCGGACGTCGCGTTCGCAGCCGGGTTCGCCAGCATCCGCCAGTTCAACGACACAATCCGCGCGGTGTTCGGGACTACTCCGACTCAGCTTCGAGTCGGCGCCAAGCGTCGCCGCCCGGTGTCCACCGCAGGCAAGGTGAGCCTTCGGCTGGCGTTCCGTAAGCCGTTTGACGCGTCCGACCTGATCTCGTTCCTCAGCGCCCGTGCGGTTGACGGTGTTGAGGAAGTGACGACGGAGTATGCACGGACGCTTCGGCTGTCACACGGCACCGGCACAGCCCGGTTGATACCGCAGGCAGACCACATCGACTGCACGCTCCGCTTGTCCGACATGCGCGACCTAGGCAGCGCAGTGTCACGGTTGCGACGGTTGTTCGACTTGGACGCGGACCCGTGTGCTGTGGACGAGGTGCTCGCCGCAGACCCTGCCCTCGCACCTTCAGTCGCCCTGACGCCTGGGATTCGTGTGCCGGGCAGCGTGGACGGCTCCGAGATCGTGTTGCGGGCTTTGATCGGCCAGCAGATCTCGGTGGCGGCGGCACGCACGACACTCAGCAGGCTCACCGATGCCCTCGGCGAGCGTCTGGTACTACCTGACGGTGAACTCACCACACTTTTTCCGACCGCTCAGGCCATCGCGGAGCACGGCTCCGAGGTCCTGACCGGGCCGCGCAAACGCATCGACACTGTCATCACTGTCAGTTCCGCCATCGCGGCAGGTGACTTGGATGTGCACGTTGGTGCTGATCCTGACGAGCTCGCCGCCAAACTGGAGTCGTTCGCCGGCGTCGGGCCCTGGACGTCGGGGTATGTGCGGATGCGGGTGCTCGGCGCGCCTGACATCCTGCTCCCCGGCGACGTCGCTTTGCGCAACGGCGCCTCGAAGCTCGGGATCTCCAACCTCGCCGACCGTTCAGCAGCATGGCGGCCTTGGCGTTCGTACGCGGGAATGCACCTCTGGAAGGCATCATGATTTACTCCACAGTAGACACCCCGATCGGGCCGTTCACCGCTGTCGTCGCCGCGGATGGCGCGGTCCTCGCTTCAGGCTGGACCGGCGACGTGGACACGCTGATCCCGTTGATCCACCCCAGTTTGCGGCCTGCCGAGGTGACCGAACGCTCCGAGCTCGGTGCGATCACGGCCGCGATCCGCGCCTATCATTCAGGCGACCTGAATGCAATCGAGGATATTCAGGTGGACCAACGCTCAGGCGAGTTCATCCAGCAGGCCTGGAAGGTCCTACGGACCGTGCCCGCCGGTCAACCCGTGACGTACGCGCAGTTCGCCGACCTCGCCGGCCGTCCCGCAGCCGTGCGCGCCGCAGCCACCGCCTGCGCCCGGAATCCGGCCGCGCTTTTCGTGCCATGCCACCGAGTTCTCCGCACCGACGGCTCCATCGGCGGCTTCCGCTGGGGCGTACCGGCCAAACGCTGGCTGCTGGACCACGAAACCGTCAGCCCCTTGCCGTAAGCCCTGTTCTAGGCGATGACTTCGAGGCTGGAGCCAGCGCGGGCCTTACGGACCCGCAGGCGCACAGGAATTCGTTGCCGCAGTTCCTCGACGTGGGAGACGAGGCCGACCACCCGGCCGCCTGCGCGCAGTTCGTCCAGGGTGTCCATGACTTCGTCGAGGGTGTCCGGGTCGAGGGTGCCGAAGCCTTCGTCGACGAACAGGGTGTCGAGAAGCGCACCGCCGGTCTCCGCTGCCACGACGTCGGCGAGGCCGAGGGCGAGCGACAGGGAGGCGAGGAAGGATTCGCCGCCGGACAACGTTTTCGCCGGCCGGACCTTGCCTGAGTAGTCGTCGAGGACGTCGAGGCCGAGGCCGCCGCGAGTTCCGTGGGAACCTCGGGCATCGGAGTGCACGAAGGAGTAGCGGCCTTGGCTCATGCGGCTGAGACGGGCCGTTGCGGCGACGGCGACTTCCTCGAGGCGGGCGGCGAGGACGTAGGACCGGAGTGACATCCGGCGCGTGTTCTGGCCGCGACCGTTGACTATGTCGGTCAGGGCGTTGAGTTCGGCGTATTCGGACTCGATGGGGCCGAGGGCTGACCATTCGGCGCGGAGGCGGGCGGCGAGGGCGCGGACGTCTGCGGACCGGCGTTCGGATTCGCGCAGCACGGCGACTTCGGCGTCGGCGACCTCGCGGGCCGTGGCCAGTGCGGCTGCCACGTTGTCCAGATCGATGGCGCTGTCGGGGTTGATGTCGGCGAGGTCGGGTTCGGCCAGGACGGCTTTCGCCGCGGCCGCGCGGTTGTCGAGTTCGCTGGTCATACGATCCAGCTCGGCCAGTCTGAGCTCGTCGCGGGCCGCGTCGAGAGCATGGGCCACTTCAGTGAAACCTGCTGCTATCGCGGCTTCGTGCACCTCGGTTTGCTGTGCCGTCAGGCGGGCCTTGAGCTGTTCACGCTGGCCGCGGGCACGCAGCAACTCCGTCACGGCTGCCGCGGACAGGAGCAGGTGTTCACGGCGTACGCGCACGTCCGAGTACTCGCCGCGGGCCGGATCGAGCCGTTTCTGGCGCATCTCAACGGTTTTGCCGAGCTGCTCACGTTCGGTCCGGAGACTGGCGAGTTCCTCTTTGGCCGCCGACAACAGATCCGAGATGTTCGCGGATCGTTTGTCCAGGTCACGCACGAGCTCCCGTTGCGGTTCCCGGTTGGCTGCCAGCGCCGCGGTCTCCGCCAGCAGCTTGTCCACTTCGGACAGCTCAGCCGTCTCGTCGCTCTCGGCGAGCCGTTCCTGCAACGCTGTCAGGTCGGCGATGGCCGCCTGGTGAGCACGTTCCGCTTTGCCGCGTTCCGATTGGGATTCCTGCTCGGTGGCTACGGCCGCGATTTCTTCGGCCTCACTGACGGCACCTGGCACGGGCCGGGCGGGTTCGGGATGGTCAGCCGAACCGCAGACTGGGCACGCCTCACCGACCGCGAGCTGACTCGCCAGTTCGGCAGCCATACCGTCCAGCCGCCTTGCCCTGATCGTGAGCGAGTGGTCACGGGCTTGCTGGTGCGCGTCGATGGCCTTGCGCATCACGGCTTCCGCGCTCTTGACCTTCTCTTCCGCGTCGCCAAGGCGCTCGCGGAGTTTGGCTCGTTCGGTCAGCTCGGCCTTCCTGGCCTTCAGGCCGTCCAGCCGCGCCGCGGCCTCGCTGGCGAGCACAAGCTGTTCCCTGGCCACCTTGAGCTTCTCCGGCAAGGCGACGAGGTCGGCTTCCAGACTGGTGACCTTCTCCTCGGCCGCCCAGCCGTCGTTGATCAGCTTTGTCAGCCGCAGCTTCGCTTTCTTCTGCTGCTTGGCGTCTTCCAGCAGTTGCGCGAGGCCGCCCGCCTCCTCGGTCAGCCGGGCCGATTCGGCACGCAGAGAGGACTCGTCCGCGTCGATCCGGTGGAATCCCGCCTTCTTAGCAGCGACGGTCGCCTCTTCCTCGGCCCGTTCGGCGTGCTTGAGCTCCACCTCCAACTGCCCGGCGCCCCGGTTCGCGACCACCACCGGCACCGCCCGCCGGGCCTTGGCCCGTTCGGCGATCCATGCCTGTTGCTGCGGTGCCAGCCGCTCACATTCGGCCAGTTCGGCACGCGCTGTACGAACCCTGCGTACGCGGTCAGCCAGTTCGCGAGCTTTGGTCATCTCCTGCTCGGCCGTGGCCGCTGCCACTCCGGCCTGCTTGGCCTTCTCCCGAGCGGCGTCCTCGGCCTCGCGCAACCGCGAGGCCACGACACCGAGCCATTCGTCGTCAGCCGAATGATCCTCCGGCGGTTCTTCGCCCGCGGCCTGGGCAACCCGCGCGACCAGCCGCATCGCGCCTGCCCGGCGGCTTTCAAGATCTCGGAAACATTCTGTGCGGCGGTCCCGGAACCACCGCTCCACGTCCGCGAACCGGTACGTGCCGAACAGTTTTTCGAGCAACTGCTCGCGTTCCTGGGTGTCCGCCCGCAGGAACCGCGCGAACTCACCCTGCGGCAGCAGCACGACCTGGAAGAACTGTTCCGCGCTCATGCCGAGCAACCGCTCGACTGTCCGGCTGACCTCGTCGATCCGGATCAGGCCGTCCCGGTCGTAGCCGCCCGGGGGTTGCCCGACCCACGTCAGCGAGGCCCTGGCCTGCTGCTTCGTGGTTCCCTCGCCACGCCGCTTCGGCCGTTCGTATTCCGGGCTGCGCACCAGCCGGAGCCGGTACCCCTGCACGGAAAGCTCGAGCTTCACTTCGGTCAGCGTGTCGTTGTCCGCGTAGTCACAACGCAACCGGCGCGCGTCATTGCGTACGCCCGGGACTTTTCCGAACAGGGCGAAGGCGATGGCGTCGAGCAACGTTGTCTTGCCGGCACCAGTTTCTCCGTGCAACAGGAACAAACCGTCCGCGCCGAGCACGTCGAAGTCAACCACTTCGGTCCCCGGGTACGGGCCGAAGGCGGTGACCTCCAAACTGTGCAGCCTCATCGCTCTTTCTCGCTCTCAGCTGCGATCACGGTCTCCAGCGCGTCCCTCAGCCAGCCGCGCTCACGTTCCGTCGGCTCACTTCCGCGTGCGTCATCGACGAAGCAGCACGCGACTTCCTGGTCGCTGCGGCCACGAACAGCCTCGCTGTACCGCAACGACTCGCCGTTCCGGCCGCCTTCCGGCTGCCACTCCATGTGCACCGCGTACTTGAAGCGATCCTGCAGGCGCCGCAACGTGTCCACCGGCCTGACCTGGTCGGTGACGGTGACCGACAGGTAGTGCTCCAAGACTTCGTCGTGCCGCGGGTCGGTGAGCAGATCCTGAAGCCTGCCTTCGATTTTCGCCAACGGCCGGGGAACCGGCAGCGACCGTCGCTCCACACCGGACAGCCCGGCCTTGTCGATGTCCACCAGCCACACCGATTTGTGCTGCCGCGCCTCGGAGAACGAGTACGCCAGCGGGCTGCCCGAGTACCTCAGGTGGTCGGCAAGTTGTTGTGCGCCATGCAGATGCCCCAGAGCCACGTAGTCGACTCCGTCGAACGTCGACCCAGGAACCTGCTCGACTCCACCGACCGCGATCGGCCGTTCGGAGTCACACGGCTCACCGCCCGTGACGAACGCGTGCGCCAGGACGACTGAACGCGCCTGCCTTGTCTGAAGATCCTCCCGGACACGCCGCATCGCCTCGGAGAGCACCCCTGTGTGGCCGCGTTCGGCGATACCGAGGCCATGCCTGGCGACTTCCGGCTCCAGATAAGGAATTCCGTACAGCGCTACTTCCCCGTGCTCGTCGCGCAGCAGCACTGGGCGGTCTATATCGGGAATCCTGGTTCGCAGGTGCAGCCCGCCCGCCGCGGCGAACTCGCCGAACGCGCCCAGCCTCGGCGCCGAATCGTGGTTGCCCGGCGTGACCACCAGTTGCGCACCGGCGTCGCGGATACGCGCCAGCACGCGGGCGCACACCTGCACCGCTTCGGCCGACGGGACCGCGCGGTCGTATATGTCGCCGGCGACCACCACGGCGTCGATGCGCTCATCAGCGACGATGTCCGCGAGGCCGCCCAGCACCGATTCCTGTTCGGCCAGCAGATCCGCACCGTGGAAGGTCCGCCCCACGTGCCAGTCGGACGTGTGCAGCAACCTCATGGAAGACAAAGTTAGGCCCACCAGCCGCCAAAGCCTGACACCACCCCCGGCGTGTTGCGGTGTTGCCTGCCCTCGCTCCGCTCGGGCGGGCTTGGCCGGGCGACAGGTCAGCGCGGCAACCGAAAACTGTCGGACCCCCGTGCGAAGCTGGTCACGACCAACTTCGCGGAAGGGAACTCCAGTGGCTTGGGCAGTGGTTGTACTGGCCTTGCTGCTCATCGGTGCGGTATTCGCGCTATGGAAGCTCTACACCGATGGGATGCGGCGCACGGAAGCGACGATGCAGCAGCTCGCCGCCGAACGTGCACGCTCCGACGAGCAGCACACGGCGCTGCGGCGCTACGAGGTGGCGTTCGCGTCCATCTCCGGCCGTGGTGAGCTCGGCGAGCAAGTGCTCGTCGAGACGGCCAGGGCGCTCGGCTTACGTGAGGGCATCCACTTCACTGTGCAGACCGACCTGGCCGGCGGCGGCGCGTCTCGGCCGGACCTGGTGCTGCTCGTGGGCGACGGCCGCCGGGTACCGGTCGACGCGAAGGCGTCCATGGCGATCTGGGCGGAGGCCATGGAGACCGACGACGCTGACGAAAGACTTGACGCACTGCGGGTCCATGTCCGCAATATCCGTTCGCGCGCAACGGAATTGTCCGCCAAAGGCTATCAGCGGTGGGCGGACGCGATCTACGGCACGATCATGTTCGTGCCGTCGGACGCGGCGGTCGTCGCCGCACTGGACACAGATCCGAACCTGTTGCGCTGGTTGCTCGATCGGCGTGTGTTCCTGTGCGGGCCAACTGGCTTCGCCGTGGTCGCTTCGGGTGCGTTGTTCGCCGCCACCGAGCGGGCGCTCGCCGCCGACGTCGAGGCTGTCCGGGCGCAGGCCGCCAACGCGCACCGGATGGCCGGGGCAGCCATTGACGCCGTGAACCTCTCAAGCACGCACCTGCAGCGGTTCCTGTCGGCCAGGCGGCGTGAATTGGACGCGTTGGAAGGCTTCCGGGCGGCGGTGTCCCCACTCACCGACGCCGCGGCAAGCCCGACGCAGATCGCCTCCGTCCGCCGCGCTGACGAGATCACTGCGGGCGCCGTCGAACGCGAGGAGGAGGCGACTGTCGATTAACCGTGCTTCAGTCCTGGTAAAGCTTGGCCAGCTTGGTCAGGCGGCGCGTCAGTTCGGCGCTGTCGTCGAAGTCGAAGTCCCAGTCGGGGTCGAACTCCGGGTACCGGACCGTGAACGGGTCGGCGAGCGAGTCCGGGTCGGCCACCACCTGCTCGAAGGCGTCCCGACCTTGGGTGATCAGCCAGCCACGGAAGCCGTCGTCGCAGCGGCCGCCGTTGATCATGTAGGCGGCTGCCCACAGGGGATTGCGGTACGAGTCGGCCATGAGGTCGTAGCAGACCTGCTGGGCGGGGACGATCTGGTCGGCCGGGAGGGTGGCGAGCAACGTGGCCGCCCGCCCGGCCGCAGCCTCGGCGTCGTCAGGCTCGTCGACTTGGCTGCGAGCGTTGTCGATCAGTGCCCAGAACTGCTGGGTGTCCACGGCGCGGGAGCTTGTCGGCCAGGTCCGGCACAACGCGCCGGATGCATAGGGCGGCCGTTGCCCGGCCATCGGGACATCGCTGGCATGAGCGTGCCGTCCCGGCACCGCCAGGCCTGGTCATCGCGGGTTGGTCCACACCGGAACGAGGAGGTGAGCGCCTGATCGGGTACCAGAAAAGGGCCGGTTGAGTGGCCCGGATCACACCGAACGGGCTAAACCCGGGCGCTAGTGGCGGCTGGTCGGTCAAGCATGACTTGAGAGCGTCTACCGTGTGGAAGCGTGACCGCCACGCGCGATCGCGACAGCGATCTTGACACGGATGCGGCCGAGGCCGCTTGGGACGAACGTCCCGTCTTCGGCAGCCGTCGCGGGCTGCCCTGGTGGGCTGCCGTCCTGGTTGCCCTGCTGCTGTCGGTCGCCGGTGCGGTGGTCGACAAAGGCAGGCTGGTCGACGACCAGAGACTGACCGCGTTCGGCCTGTACCACGCGCTGTTCCTGGCCGGATGCCTGCTGGCAGTGCTCGCCGTACAGCGGCGCAACCTGTTCGGGCCGATGGTCCAGCCGCCGCTGATCTTCGCCGTGACGTTCATCCCGGTGCAGTTCATGGCGCGTGAGGCCGGGCAGAGCACCGAGACAGGCGGCAAGAAACTGATCTTCGAGGTCGCGCTCCCGCTCGCCAGTTCATTCCCGTGGATGGCCGGCGCGACCGCGGCGACGATCGTGATCGGCGTGATCCGTCTGTTCGCCCAGCGCAACCCAGAGCGCGGCACAGGCAGCTTAGATGCCGAGGAAAGCCGTCCTCCCCGCCGCGACAAAGACCGCGACCGCGACCGCGACGACGACCGTCCACGCAGGCCTGCCCGTGACCGCGACGAGCGCCCCAGCAAGCCCGCACGCCCCCCGCGTGACGACTGGGACCGCGACGACCGTGATCGCGCCCCAGAACGCGACCGAGGCCGCCAGCGCCCCCCACAGGCAACACGCCGCGAACAGAGCCCACCCCCACGCCGCCCCTCACGCGACGACCGCGACCGAGACCGCGGCGAACGTAGCGACCGGGGCGAACGCCGTGAGCGAAGCGACCGAGGCGAACGCGGAAACCGCAGCGAGGCCCCACCCCGCCGCAACCCCCCGCGCCCCCGCGACCAGGGCGACCGCCCCCAACAAGGCCGCCGCCCCCGCGACTGACAAACCCCACGTAGTGCCTCTCACGCATGTTGAATGCAGGCGAAAACCACCCTGCATTCAGCATGCAGACCAACCAACCACAAGCCACGCGAGTGCCGCGTACTGAATACAGGTCACCTGAACGCAGGTGGCCTGGACACAGATCGCGGCCCGAATGCGGCCCGAATACTGAATGGAGACCACACGGGCTCTGGCGCCAAGCCCTTGGGCACTACATGCTGAGTACAGGGTGGCGGCTCGACTGAACACTGAATACTGAATTCAGGTTGCCCGAGTACTGAATTCAGACCGCCCGGCATCGACCCAGTCGGAGCTGAATGTTGAATACAGGCCATCCTGCATCGAACTTAGGTTGACTGAATGCTGAATGCAGGGTGCACGTAATACCAGTACTGAACACAGGCAAGATTCAGTGCGCATACTGAATTCAGGATGCGGGAATGCTGCGTGCTGAATTCAGGTGGTGTGCGCGTGAGTGTTGAATGCAGACGCGTAGGTGGGTTGATCCGGCGGGAGGCCGGATCAACCTCAGCACAACGTCAGACGGACTTGAGGTCCTTGCGCAGTTCGCGTGGCAGGGCGAAGGCGATCTTCTCGTTCGCCGTGGTGATTTCCTGGACGTCCAGGTAGTCGCGGTCGGCCAGGTAGGCCAGCACGTCCATGACCAGGTTGTCGGGCACTGAGGCGCCGCTGGTCACGCCGACCGTCGACACGCCGTCCAGCCAGGTCGCGTCGATCTCGTGCGCGAAGTCGATCAGGTACGAGGCCTTGGCGCCGGCCTGCAACGCGACCTCGACGAGGCGCTTGGAGTTCGAGGAGTTCTGCGAACCGACCACGAGCACCAGGTCGCATTCCGCGGCCATCGCCTTGACGGCGACCTGACGGTTCTGGGTGGCGTAGCAGATGTCGTCGCTGGGTGGGTCGGACAGCATCGGGAAACGGGCCTTGAGCTGGTCCACCCGCTCCATCGTCTCGTCGACCGACAGCGTGGTCTGCGACAGCCAGATGACCTTCGACGGGTCGCGTACCTCGACCTTGTCCACGTCTTCAGCGGTATCCACGAGCTGGATGTGCTCGGGTGCCTCACCGGCTGTGCCTTCGACTTCCTCGTGGCCTTCGTGGCCGATCAGCAGGATGTCGTAGTCGTCGCGGGCGAACCGCTTCGCTTCCATGTGCACCTTGGTCACCAAGGGGCAGGTCGCGTCGATCGTCCGCAAGCCGCGGTCGGAGGCCTGCTGGTGGACCTGAGGGGACACGCCGTGCGCGGAGAACACGACCAGCGCGCCCTCGGGCACCTCGTCGGTCTCGTCGACGAAGATCGCGCCGCGCTCCCGCAGCGTCTCCACCACGTGCCGGTTGTGCACGATCTCCTTGCGCACGTAGACCGGCGGGCCGTAAGTCTCGAGCGCCTTCTCCACGGTGACCACAGCGCGGTCAACGCCTGCGCAGTAACCGCGCGGCTTGGCCAGTAGTACCCGTTTGGTCGTATCGCTCATGCCACCCAGGGTACGGCGACGATGAAAGTGACCTGGCTCCCAGTTGGGGATCAGGACCGATCTGCGGCAGGCTATGCGGCATGACGTCTTTGCCGCTGCCGCTCCGTGTCGCCGCCGGCCTCGCCGCGACCGCTATCGAGCGCGCGCGCGAACTTCCGGAGAAGCTTGTCGGCCTGCCGGTAACCGTTGCCAGTCAAGCAATGCAGCTGTCCATGCGGGTACAGCAGGAGATCACCGCGCTGGCCATCAAGGGCGATGAGGCGCTCGCGTCGTTCCGCCCGGTCGACGAGACCCCGGAGTGGGCCACGTTCGACGAGGACGTCGAGCAGTACGACCTGAGCCGGCCCGAGACGAACGGCACTGCCACCAACGGCGCGGCCGTGCCGGATCCGTGGGAGATGGAGGAGTCGGCGATCGCGGAGGCCGAACAGGTCCCACCGCCTGCCGGCGTGCCCAACTACGACGAGCTGTCGCTGCCGCAGCTGCGGGCCCGGCTGCGCACGTTCTCCCTCGCCGAGCTTGAGGACTTACTCCGCTATGAGGAGAGCAACGCCGCGCGGCCGTCGTTCATCGGCATGCTGACCCGGCGTATCGCGTCCGTTTCGGCCGCGTCCCCGCCTGGTGAGCAGTGACCGAACCGACTTCGGCGGAGCAGCCGTGGCCAGTGCGCACGGTCGCCCGCAAGATCTCCGAGTGGATCAACCGGCTCGGCACGGTATGGGTGGAAGGCCAGGTCACGCAGTTGTCGCTGCGGCCGGGCAACCAGACCGCGTTCCTCACGTTGCGGGATCCCGCCGCGGACGTGTCGATGACCGTCACCTGTTCGGGTCAGATGCTGCGTGAGTTCCAGCCGCCGCTGAGCGAGGGCGCACGCGTCGTCGTGCACGCGAAGCCGACATTCTTCATGAACCGGGGCACGATCAGCTTGCGCGCGGACGAGATCCGCGCGGTCGGGATCGGCGAACTGCTGGCGCGGATCGAACGGCTGCGCCGCCTGCTCGACGCGGAAGGCCTGTTCTCCCGCTCCCGCAAGAAGAAGCTGCCGTTCCTGCCCAAGACCATCGGCCTGATCACCGGTCGCGCCTCGGCGGCCGAACGCGACGTCCTCGTCAACGCGGCGGCTCGCTGGCCCGCGGTCCAGTTCCGGGTGGAAAACGTTGCGGTGCAAGGCGCTTTGGCCGTGCCGCAGATCCTTTCCGCACTGTCGGTTTTGGACCGGGACGAGACTGTCGACGTCATCGTGATCGCGCGTGGCGGCGGCAGCGTCGAGGACCTGCTGCCGTTCTCTGACGAAACTCTGTGCCGTGCGGTCTCCGGCTGCCGGACGCCGGTGGTCAGCGCGATCGGCCACGAGCCCGACACTCCCCTGCTCGACCACGTCGCCGACGTCCGGTGTTCCACGCCGACGGCCGCGGCCAAGCGTGTGGTTCCGGACGTCGCCGAGGAGATCCAGCGCATCCGCACGCTGCGCGATCGGGCCCGCCGGGCACTACACGGCTGGGTGGATCGTGAACGCCGGTTGCTCGATCAGCTGCGCAGCCGGCCGGTTCTCGCCGACCCGCTCAAACCCCTGGAAAGGCACGCTGAACAGGTCCGTAACGCCCGCGACCGGGCCCGGCGGGAGATCATCTCGCGGATCCGGGACGAACGGGCCATGATCGACGGGACGAAAGCCCGCTTGACGACCCTCGGTCCAGCCGCCACGCTGGCCCGGGGATACGCGGTTGTGCAATTCGTCACTCTGGATGAAAATCTCAGGGTTCTACGGTCGGTGACCGACGCGTCACCCGGTACCCGCCTGCGGGTCCGGGTCGGTGACGGCGCCGTGCACGCGACCGTGTCCGAAGATCAGAGCGGCGAACCGGGGAGGGGAGGTGACGGTGGCGACTAGACCTGCTTTCCTCCCGTCAACGATGTCCGCGGCGGCGACCACTGGCGCTGAAGTGGTACGGCGAAGTGCCGAACAGGCTGATGCGGCCGCCACTGAGTGCTGGGCGGCGCTGCTCGGCGGCTGCGACTCACCTGGGCGCAGGCTCCTGCCCCAAAGGCTTCGCCAGCTGGCCGACGCGACGGCGTTCTACGCCGGCACAGCGTGGTGGTACGGCGACGGTTCCCGGCACCGCACGAGGATCACGCGGGCCCGGGAACGGATCGAAGAGGCCGTCGCCGAGCGCGACGGCGCCGAGTTCGCTGAGGCGTTCATCGGTTACGACGAGGCCGTGGCGACCGCGGTGATGCGTGTGGGGAGCCTGATCAAGTGACCGACGAGCAACTCGGCTACGAGCAGGCCCGCGACGAGCTGGCGGACGTGGTGGCCAAGCTCGAAGCGGGTGGGCTGTCGCTGGAGGACTCCCTGGCCCTGTGGGAGCGTGGCGAGGCCCTGGCCAAGATCTGCGACCGGCACCTGGCCGGCGCCCGCGAACGCGTGGAAGCGGCCCTGGCGGCCGCTGAGAAGGAGTCCTAAGGGCGTTCGACGGGCTTGGCCGACTGCGCGGCGGTGGCCAGGGTCCGGAACTCGTCCTCGGTACCGCTGCCGGTGATCAACAGCTGGACGCCGGCCACGGTCGTGACCCAGGACGATTCGCTGCCCTTGCCCTGGTGCTTGGTCCATTTCGTGCCGGCCACGTCGACCGACCCGCGGCTGTCGGCCGAAACGCCGCCGCCTGCCTCCATGACCACCAGGAGGTCCACCGGGGCGTTCGACTGGCTCAGCCGGAGGTAGTGGCCGGGCGGCGTGATCCATCCCACGCGCACCGCCGTGGTGGCCTGCGCGCCGGTGCCCACGGGAACTGTGTTGAACGAGTTCGACCGCCAGTCACCAGGCACGACCGGCACCCGGATCGGGAAGACGACCCGGCGCGCCGCGCTGGTCAATTCCTTCGGCGCATCGACGGTCGGCGCCGATGCCGGGTCGACCGTCGGGCCGCTCGGGCTGAACTCGCAACCCCTTGTCAGCCATACGATCGAGCCGATGATCACCACCAGCACGACCATGGAGATCACCATGTCGCGGGCGCTGGTCTTGAATCGGTCCTGGGCTGCCACGCCTCCATGGTTGCAGCCTGCGTCACTCGACGTTACCGCGCCCCCGGTCCGATCTGCGAGGATCGACAGGTCGCGCTGACGAGACCCGGGAGCGGAAACATGACGACACCCAACGCCAGCGGCAGGCGTGAACTGCCTGACCGCAACCTCGCCCTGGAGTTGGTCAGGGTCACCGAGGCGGCGGCCATGTCGGCTGGCCGCTGGGTGGGCCGTGGGGACAAGAACGGCGGTGACGGCGCGGCGGTCGACGCCATGCGCAAACTGATCGGCACGGTGTCCATGCAGGGCGTCGTGGTGATCGGCGAGGGCGAGAAGGACGAAGCCCCGATGCTGTTCAACGGCGAGGAGGTGGGCGACGGCAACGGCCCTGCCTGTGACGTCGCGGTCGATCCGATCGACGGCACAACCCTGATGGCCAAAGGCATGCCGAACGCCATCGCGGTACTCGCGGTGGCCGAGCGGGGCTCGATGTTCGACCCGTCCGCGGTGTTCTACATGGAGAAGATCGCGGTGGGCCCGGAGGCCGCCGATGTGATCGATCTGACCGCGCCGGTGGCCGAGAACATCCGCCGGGTCGCGAAGGCCAAACACACCGACGTCTCCGACGTGACCGTGTGCATCCTGGACCGGGCGCGGCACGAGCAGCTGGTGAAAGAGGTCCGGCGGGCCGGCGCGCGCATTCACTTCATTTCCGACGGTGACGTCGCGGGTGCTATTTCGGCGGCCCGCCCGAATACCGGTGTCGATATGCTGCTTGGAATCGGTGGCACGCCTGAGGGAATCATCGCCGCGTCCGCGCTGAAATGCATGGGCGGCGCGATTCAGGCCCGGCTGTGGCCGCAGGACGACGCCGAGCGGGAGAAGGCGCTGGCCGCAGGCCACGATCTTGACCGGGTGCTGTCCACCGACGATCTTGTCAGCGGTGAGAACGTGTTCTTCTGCGCGACCGGAATCACCGACGGCGATCTCCTGCGTGGCGTGCACTACCGGTCCGGCGGCTGCACCACACAGTCCATTGTGATGCGTTCCAAGTCCGGGACCGTGCGGATGATCGACGGGTTCCACCGGCTGACCAAGCTGCGCGAGTACTCGACGGTCGACTTCGACGCCAAGGCCGAGAATGACGAGGACCTGCTGCCGCCATTGCCGTAAAGAGTCATCCGGATGACCCGATCCGGTGAATTTCAATGACGGACCGCGATCCGGCAGGCGAATGATTCCTTCGCCTGCCGGATCGCGTTTTCTCCTCCCGCCGCGTAGTTTCGAGCGGTGCTTCGCACTTTCCTTGCCGGATTGGTGTTGCTGACAACGCCGATCGTGGGCGGCAAAGACGCCGATCAGCCCTACGTTTTCATGGTCTCGGTCCAGCAGGCCGACGGTGAGCACTTCTGCGGTGGCTCACTGGTCAAACCCGAATGGGTACTCACCGCGGCGCATTGCGTACAGAACAACCCACCGGGTGATATGCGAATCCGAGCCGGTAGCAACGAACTGGCCAAGGGCGGTGAGATTCTGCCGGTCAGTAAAGTCGTCGTGCATTCCGGATTCGACGGGGTGAAACCGGGAAACGACATCGCGCTGCTGAGACTGGCCCTGCCCGCGAAGTCGGCGCCGATCCCGATCGCCGCGGCCCCGCCCGGCACCGTGACCAGGTTGCTCGGCTGGGGGCAGACATGCCCGCAGCTTGGTCAGTGCGGTCCCGCGCCTGTGCTGCAACAGCTTGACACCCAGGTCATCGCCGTCGGCCGCTGCCTCGACATCGACGGCGCGCTCGAACTGTGCACCGACAGCCCTGGTTCCGTGTCGGGCGCCTGTTACGGCGACTCCGGCGGCCCGCAAATCGTCAAAGACGGCACGCAATGGCGTCTTGCCGGCTTGACCAGCAGGTCCGGCAACGACAGTTCGGTTTGCGGCAGCGGGCCGTCCATCTACACCAACGTGTTCGCCTACACGGACTGGATTACCCAACAGACCATGTGACATTACCGAGATCCGGTTGAGACCACCCGGACGCAACCTGGAGGGATCACAAGTCGTCTTTGAGGCATAGGGATCACCGGTTGAGGGAGAAACGACAATGCGGGTAAGAAAGCTGATTGTGGGGGCGGCAGTGGCCGCGGCAGCGGTGCTCAGCGCCTGCTCGTCGCCATCGACGCCGATCGGCTTGGCCGCTGGGCAGCAGACCGCGCCGGTCTCGACTGAGAGCTCCTCGCCGGCCACCACCGCGACCACGGCCACGCAGACGTCGGCCCCGAGCAGCACCCCGACGTCCACGTCCACCTCGACGCCCACGTCGACCAAGACGACGCCGCCGAAGCCGACCACGAGCAAGACCACGCCCAAGCCCGCGCCGCCGAAGCCCAAGCCGGAGCAGTCCACCGAGGCACCGTGCAGCACCGCGGCCAAAGCGTGCATCAAGCTGTCGACCAACCAGTCGTGGCTGATGCAGGACGGCAAGGTGACCTACGGCCCGGTGAAGATCACCCACGGCCGCAAGGGCTACCTGACGCCGCCCGGCACGTTCAAGGTGCAGTTCAAGAACAAGGACCACAAGAGCAGCATCTTCAACGACGCCCCGATGCCGTGGTCGGTGTTCTTCAACGGTGGCATCGCGTTCCACCAGGGCAGCCTGTCGCAGCTGTCACACGGCTGCATTCACCTGTCGCCGGCGGCGGCACAGAAGTACTTCGGCGCGCTGTCGGTCGGTGACCAGGTCGAGGTCGTGCGATAACCATCTGCTTTGCAACCAACCTTTCCCTTGGCGCGTGAGTTTGAGTGCACGCGCCAAGGGAAAGGTTTTTCATGCGTTCTGCCCTGCTGAGCTTTTCGTTGCTGTTACTCGCGGCGTGTTCCCCGCCACCCGCTCCGGTGGCGATGCAAGCACCGATCGTGCCCCCGGTGACCACCACCACCACGTCCACGACTGTCACTCCGCAACCGCAGCCTGTGGTGGTGCCGTTGCCGCCGTGCGACGCGGAGATCAGGGCGTGCGTAAGCCTTTCGCAGAATCTCGCCTGGCTGATGCGTGACGGCGTCGTGGAGTACGGCCCGGTGCCGATCACGCATGGCCGACAGGGTCATGAGACCCCAGTCGGAAAGTTCAAAGTGGTGTGGAAGGACGCCGTGCACACGTCGAACATCTATGGCACGCCGATGCCGCACTCGGTGTTCTTCGCGCCCGGCGGAATCGCCTTCCATGAAGGAAGCCTCTCCGAGCAGTCACACGGCTGTGTGCACCTGTCCCCCGAAGTGGCCAAGATCTTCTTCGACGCACTGACGGCGAAGGCTCCGGTGCAGGTCAGTCCATAGCCAGGCCGTAGATCCGGTCGACCGGAATACGCACGACCCGTCGGCGGTCGGCGATCATCGCGGCGCGGTACTCGTCCCAGTCCGGGTGTTCACCCTGGACGTCGCGGAACAGCTCCACGAGTTCGTTCATCGCCTCGTCGTCCGGCTGCATCGGGACTTCCGACAGCGTGGCCGTGCCCTCCGCGACGACGTAGCGGCGGAAGGTCTCGTTGGTGACATAGAAGCTGGCCCGCGGGTCCCGCAGCAGATTCCTGGTCTTGGCGCGGTCATCGGTGACCGAGATCCGGACCACGCCGTCCCGGAAGGCGTAGCTCACGTTCGACAACTGCGGCCGGCCGTCGCGCTTGATCGTGACAAGCACGCCTTTCCGGCTCGTCCGAAGCAGATCCTCAAGCTTGTCCATGCTTCGACAACTTACATGACATGTCAACAAACGCTACAGTGTCGGTCATGTCCGAACCGCGTTGGCTCGACGAGGCCGAGGACCGCGCCTGGCGCGGCTACCGCCGAATGTTCTTATTGCTCAACGCCCAGGTGAATCGGGAGCTCGCCCAGCAGTCCGGCCTCTCCGAGCCTGACTACGACGTCCTCTCGACCTTGTCAGAAGCACGCGACCACCGCTACCGCCTGAAAAAACTCGCCGAGCGAATGCTGTGGTCCCAAAGCCGCCTCTCCCACCACGTCACCCGCATGCAGCAACGCGGCCTCGTCACCCGCGAGGAATGCACCGACGACGCCCGCGGCGCCACCATCCTGCTGACCCAGGCCGGCCGCCGAGCCATCGAGGCCGCCGCCCCCCTGCACGTCGAATCAGTCCGCCGCCACTTCTTCGACCACCTCACCCGCGAACAGATCGAAATCCTCGGCGACGCCACCAACGCCGTCGTCTCCGCCCTCAAAACCCCCGACCCAGCGTAAGAAGCGGGCCCCGCTCGCCAGCCACGCCCGAATTTCCCCGCCATCCCCCGACAAACAATCCCCCGCCCATCCCAGGGGGCGACCCCGTTGCCAGTCTATCGAGGTCAGAGGGGGTGGAGGGGGTTTGGGGCGGGTTGTGGACAACTAGATTTGCGAGTGGTGCCGTTCGTTCGATGCAGAGCGAGTTTGACCAGGCTGAGTCAGCCTTCGTTGCTGGAGTGGCCAGGGAAGAGGTGGGCTTCGGGGTTGAGGGCGACGGCGATGTTGTTGACTGCTGTGGCGGCTTCGCCGAAGCCGGTGGCGATCAGTTTGACTTTGCCTGGGTAGTTGGCGACGTCGCCGGCCGCGTAGATTCTGTCGATCGCGGTTTTGCCGGTGCTGTCGACTTCGATGGCGCGTTGGCGGAGTTTCAGGCCCCAGGATTCGAGGGGGCCCAGGTCTGCTGTGAAGCCGAGGGCTGCGACGACCACGTCGGCGGGATGCGTTGTGGGTTCGCCGCCTTTCACCAGGATTTCGACTTCCTGCACGACTGGGTCGCCGCGGAGCACGGTTACCTCGGCGTCGGTGATGATCGGGACGCCCAGGGCTTCGACTTGGCGGACTGTCGGTGGGTGGGCGCGGAATTTTGCTCTGCGGTGTACGAGTTTCACGCTCGCGGCGATCGGGTGCAGGGCGAGGGCCCAGTCGAAGGCTGAGTCTCCGCCTCCCACCACGACTACGTGCTTGTCGCGGTAGACGTCCAACTCCGGGACGAAATGCACCATGCCGCGGCCTAGCCAGCCGTTGCCCGCGGGCAGGGGCCTTGGCGTGAATTCACCCATGCCCGCTGTGATCAGGACTGCTCCGGCTTGCACTGACGTTCCGTCGCCCAGGCCTACAGAGAAGCCGCCCGAGTCGAGCGGCATGAGGGTGGCTGCCTTGCGGCCCAGCAGGTATGTGGGTTTCCACTGGCCTGCCTGTTCGACGAGGGCCGCGACCAGGTCCCGGCCTTTGACCGCTGGGAAGCCGGCGACGTCGAAGATCTGTTTCTCCGGATACATCGCGGTGACCTGGCCGCCCGGTTCCGGCAAGGAATCCACGATCGCGGTCGAGAGATCCCGGAAGCCGGCGTAGTAGGCGGCGAACAGGCCCGTAGGACCGGCCCCGACGATCAAGAGGTCGACATTCGTCAACAGACACCCCCGTGGTGGTGGGAACGATCACGAGCCTACGACGAGCGCCCCTACCCGCCTAGGGTGAACACTCAAGGCATGGCAGAACGTGACTACCGCATCGAGCACGACACCATGGGCGAAGTCCGGGTGCCAGTGGACGCCCTGTGGCGCGCGCAGACCCAGCGCGCCGTGGAGAACTTCCCGATCTCGGGCCGTGGCCTGGAACGATCGCAGGTCCGGGCGCTCGGTTTGCTCAAAGCGGCCACCGCGTGGGTGAACAAGCAGCTCGGTGTCCTGGACGCGGATCTCGCGGACGCGATCACGGCCGCCGCGCAGCAGGTCGCCGACGGCGAACACGACGACCACTTCCCGATCGACGTGTTCCAGACCGGTTCGGGCACGTCGTCGAACATGAACGCGAACGAGGTCATCGCGACCCTGGCCACGCGTGCGCTCGGCCGGGACGTGCACCCGAACGACCATGTGAACGCGTCCCAGTCGTCCAACGACACCTTCCCGACCACGATCCGCATCGCGGCGACCGAGGCCGTGCTCAGGGACGTGATCCCCGCCCTTCGGCATCTCGCTCACACGCTGGAGAAACGCGCGGCGGACTGGGCGGACGTGGTCAAGTCCGGCCGGACGCACCTGATGGACGCGGTGCCGATCACGCTGGGCCAGGAGGCCGGTGCGTGGGCGGCCCAGGTCCGCTACGGGGTCGAGCGCCTGCAGGCATCGCTCCCCCGGCTCGCGGAGTTGCCGATCGGCGGTACCGCCGTGGGCAGTGGCCTGAACGCGCCGGACAACTTCGGTGCGCTTGTGTCGGCCGAGCTCGCAAAGGCCACGGATCTGCCATTGACCGAGGCGCGCAACCACTTCGAGGCCCAGGCGACGCAGGACGGCGTGGTCGAGACGTCCGGGCAGCTGCGCGCGGTCGCGGTGTCCCTGTTCAAGATCGCCAACGACATCCGCTGGCTCGGTTCCGGGCCACGGACCGGTTTGGCCGAGCTGCACCTGCCTGACCTGCAGCCGGGGTCGTCGATCATGCCGGGCAAGGTGAACCCGGTGATCTCCGAGGCCACGATGATGGTCGTGGCACAGGTGATCGGCAACGACGCCGCGGTCACGTTCGCCGGCAGCCAGGGCAATTTCCAGCTGAACGTGATGCTGCCGGTGATCGCGCGCAACGTGCTGGAGTCCGCCCGGCTGATCGCCGCGGTGTCCCGTCTGCTGGCCGACAAGGTCCTCGAAGGGACCGAAGTGGACATCGACCGGACGCGGGAGTACGCCGAGTCCTCACCGTCCATTGTGACACCGCTCAACCGCTACATCGGTTACGAGGAAGCAGCTTCGATCGCCAAACAGTCCCTGAAGGAGCGCAAGACCATCCGTGAGGTCGTGCTCGAGCGCGGCCACGTGGAGTCCGGCAAACTCACCGTCGAGCAACTCGATCAGGCGCTGGACGTGTTGCGGATGGCGCGCGGACGCTGAGGCCCAGCACACAACCGGCTGCCACCACCACGGCGCCACCGAGCGCGGTGATCGTCAGCGCTTGCGCACCGACGATCACCGCGACCCCCAGTCCGGATAGCGGCATCAGGCCGATCAGGACACCTGCGCGGTCCGCCCCGAGCACCGAGACGCCCGTGTACCAGAGCACGAAGGCGACTGCGGTGACCAAAGTTCCCAATACTGTTAACGCGATAAGTTCGCGCCACGTTGGTCGGGACCACGCATTTTCTCCGGTTGTTATCAGCGCTCCGCCGACTGCCGCACCGATACAGGCCCAAGTGGACGCAGCCGTTGCACCAAGCCGCCGAGTCACGCCCACGCCGCCCAAAGTGAACGCCACTTCGCAGACGAGCACGAGCAGGGCGAGCGCCAGCCCGGGTCCGTGCCACGAACCGCCCCCGGTGAGGACCGCGA
Source organism: Kibdelosporangium banguiense (assembly GCF_017876405.1). Classification (GTDB taxonomy): domain Bacteria; phylum Actinomycetota; class Actinomycetes; order Mycobacteriales; family Pseudonocardiaceae; genus Kibdelosporangium; species Kibdelosporangium banguiense. The sequence continues at coordinate 1,278,055 of NZ_JAGINW010000001.1, forward strand.
CTCCCAGGACGACGAGCGTCGCTCCGATGAGTGCACGAGCATTGGGCCGACGCCCACGCAAAGCGGGAACGACGATCGCGAGTACAAGCGGGCTACCGCCGAGCATCGCCGCGACGAAGCCGGGCGTGGCGTACCGCTGGGCTAGCAGAATCGCGGCGTTGAAGCCGAGCATGCCCGCGACAACCATGGCGATCAAGCCGGGTATGTCACGCGCCGAGGGCATCGGAAGTCTGCCTTTGAGCCAGATCAGCAGGGCCACGGCCGCGATCCCGTACCGGATCGCCTGGCCGGCCAGGACCGGATAGCCATCAAGCATGCCTGTGATCGGTACCGAGGCCCCGACCAGCACAGACGCGAAAGCCGCGCCCACCATCGCCTTGTTCACCCGATCGAGGGTGCCGGAGATGTGGTCCAGCTTTAAGCTCCACTTCTATGGCCGAGAACTGGACCACTTTGCGGGAGCTGCTCCTGCCGGAAGCGCCCAAACGCGGCCGGGCGATCGAGTCGGCGCTGCGGGACGCGATCCGGGACGGACGGCTGCTGCCGGGCGCCAGGCTGCCGTCCAGCCGCGATCTCGCTGGTCAGCTTGGTGTCGCGCGGGGCACGATCACGGCGGCGTACACCCAGCTCGTGGCCGAGGGCTATCTGCTTGCCCGGCACGGGTCGGGTACGACGGTCGCATCGCTTGGGGCAGAACAACATCGTCCTTCACAGCAGCCGGGAGCACCGGCTTGGCGGCTGGACCTGCGGACCGGAATCCCGGCGCTGGCAGCGTTTCCGCGAGCGGAGTGGATCTCGGCGAGCCGGTCGGCACTGGCGGAGCTGTCCGATGACAGCCTGGGCTATCCCGACCCGGCCGGATTCATCGGGCTGCGCACGGAACTGGCGAGCTACCTCGGCCGGGTCCGGGCCGTCTCGGCGACTCCCGACCAGATCCTGATCACCAACGGAGCTGCCGACGCGTTGCGGCTGACCATCGAGTACCTTCGGACGACCGGGCATCACAGCGTCGCGGTCGAGGATCCCTGCCTGCCGGGCGAACGAGAACTCATTGTCGCGCACGGACTTCGGCCTGTCCCGGTGCCGGTCGACGACGACGGCCTGCAGGTCACCGAACTCGCGAAGACGTCATGCCGAGCCGTGCTCGTCACTGCGGCGCACCAGTTTCCACTGGGGACAGTGCTACATCCGGAGCGCCGCAGGGCTTTGCTGGCGTGGGCACGAGATGTGGACGGGCTGATCATCGAAGACGACTACGACGCCGAGCACCGCTACGACCGGCCCGCCCTGGGTGCTGTCCAAGCGCTCGATCCGGCACGAGTGGCGTATCAGGGCAGTGTCAGCAAAGTACTCGCACCCGCGATACGTCTGGGTTGGACAGTCCTACCGGATCGGATGCACACGGCTATCGTGGCTCGAAAACGGTTCTCTGACATGGGATGCGCCACGCTCCCACAGGCAACACTGGCCTGGATGCTGCGATCCGGAGGTTACGACAGGCATCTACGACGCAGCCGGGCGCTGTACCGCCGCCGACGCGATGCGTTGCTGGAAGCGTTGGCGCACAAGCTTCCTGACTGGAAACCGATCGGGATCGCGGCCGGGCTGCACGTGGTCATCCGGCTACCTGACGGGATCGACGACCGCCTGCTGTCGCAGGCGCTCGCCGCCCGCGGGGTGAACGCTCCCGCCTTGGCCGGTTACTCGACCCAATCGATCTTCCCCGGTCTCGTAATCGGATATGCCACGCTCACCCCAGACCGACTCCGCGCCGCCGTCACGGAGTTCGCCGCCGCCACACCGGACTCCTCACAAGCGGCTCGTGAGGAGTCCGGGTGACGCTGTCTCAGCCGACGCGCTCGATCTTGGCGCGGCGGATCAGGAACTTGCCCGGCTCGCGGACCTGTTCGAAGGCCGCGTTGTTGAGCAGGGCACAGCTGCCGGACACCGAGGTGACCTCGACCGTGGTGGACTTGTTGTTGTCCAGGTTGGTCACCTTGAGTTGGGTGCCGAGCGGGAACTGGTTGCTGGACGCGGCAGGCGCGCCGCCTTCGCCGGACAGAGTCACCGTGGATCCGGCGCAGACGGTCTCACCGACCTGGCCACCAGCGTTACCGCCGTTGTTGGCAGGCGGAGTTTGCTGGACAGGTTGTTGCGCTGCTCCGCCACCGTTGTTCTGGGCGGGCGGCTGTTGTGCGGCGTTGCCGTTGCAGCCCGCGGCCTGACGACGCTGCTGGATCAGGTCGATGACGGCCTGCCGGTTGGCGATCCGGGCCTGCGACTGAGCGTCCGGGTTCGCCTGCTGGCCCGCGATGAAGTTCTGGTTGTTCTTCAGGGCCTGGTCCAGACCAGCACAGGACTCACCGGACACGGCAGCGCCCGCCCCGGCTGGGGCGGCGGCGACGTTGCCGGTGCAGCCGGCGGCCTGACGGCGTTGCTGGATCTGGTCGACCACAGCCTGCCGGTTGGCGATCCGGGCCTGCGACTGAGCGTCCGGATTTGCCTGCTGACCTGCGATGAAGGTCAAGTTGTTCTGCAAAGCGGTGTCCAGCCCCTGACAGGACTCGGCGGCCTCGCTGCTACCCGAACTGAACGCGATAGCGCCTGCTGCGATACCGGCCACACCCAGCACTGCCGCCAAACCGATGGTGGCTTGCTTTCGGTGTCGGCCGTTGTTCTTGAACAGGGACATACACCACTCCTAGGTCTTCTTCCCTGCGCCTCACCCTTGGATACGAACGGGTAACAACGATGGTTCAACCAATTCGGAGAAGTTTTCAGTCTTTCGTCAAGAAGGGTCTGATCAGGCCTTCAACAGCCGAATCGGCGATTTGCAGACCGTCGTTCTGGTCGGCGTACCGGATGGCGTAAGAACCACTGCCCGCCGCGATCGTGGCGGTGACAGTGACCAGCCGGGCCCGCCGCTGGAAGATCGTCTGCTTGACGTTCCAGCCGATGATGCCGGTCCGCTGCACCGCGACCGTGGACCTCGGGATCACGCCCCACCGGACGACGAGGAAGTCGCCGGAAAGGCCGTGCGCGAGGCCGCGGTACTCCCCCAGCCCGGCCAACGCGCCGATCGGGATGAGCACCAGCAACAGCTGCCAGATCCAGTCCGGCGTGAGGTCGAGCGCGGACAGGATGCCCAGCGTGATCGCCGGGACCGCGGCCGCGATCGTGTGCCACATGATCAGGCGGCGGGCAGCCGCGGCTGGGTGCCTGACCAACGGCGCCGCGGTCGGCGGCGGTGACGTACGCAGGACATCGGTCACGACTTTGGCCGCCTCGGACTGAGGGGCCTGCGGCAGCAGGAGATCCGCGTCCAGTTCCCACTTGTCGTCGTCGCTCTTCTTCTTGCCCAGCCCGGTCGCGACCGCCTTGACGCGCGCACCCCCGGTCGCGCGCAACAGCAACGGTTCGTCCAGCCGGATTCCACGCAACCGCTTTTCCTCAATGGAAACCGATCGCCTGGTGATGAGTCCATACTGGACACGAAGCGTGCCGTCGCTTCTCGTCAGCTCGAAGCCCCAGTAGAACACGGCGTACACCAGGACCGACAGCAACGTGGTCAGCACAAGGACCACAACAGCCGTGATCGCGATCGACAGGATCAACGGCGATCGCTCGTACCAATGGAAAAGCCCCTGTATCGGGCCGGTCTTCCAGAGCTCGATGTCCACGATCCGGGCCAATTGGAACAGACCACCGACCAGCACGACAACGGCCAGGAACCCGAAGAACGTCAAGGGCGCGTACCGCAACCAGCTCCGGTCGAACTTCGACAGCGTGCCGTTGCGCACAACCTGTTGTGGCACAGACGCTTTCCGTAACAGCAGCATCCGCAGCCGGTCGGCCTCAGCCGCTGACACGGCCTCCAGCTTGAGTTCGTCGTCGGATTCGGCGACATGCCTGCCCGTGCCGATCGTGACGACCGACAATCCGAACAACCGGTGGAAGAAATCCGCCGACATGTCGACCGCACGCACCCGATCCTTCGGCAGCGAACGGTGTTTGCGCACAATCATGCCGCTGTGCAACTCGACGTGCGTCTCCGTGATCCGGTAACGCGTGGTCTTCCAGTGCCACGCGTTGCCGACGAACAGGGCCACGGCGATGCCCCCGGTGATCGCCGGTTCCCAGAAACCGACCCGATCCCACCCCCGGACCAGGACAATCAGCGTGACCACACCGACAACCGAAAGCAGCGGCATCAGCGGGGCGACAAAAATGGTCTTGCGGTCCAGCCGCTGCCACGTCTCGGTCATGTCGCGTCCCCCGGCGTCGCCTCGGTGACCGCCGTCAGCCGGTCGACCAACGCGGCAGCCTCATCCTGGCCCAGCCCTCTGATCTTCAAAGGCCCACTCGCCGAGGCCGTCGTGACCGTCACCGTCGCCAGCTTCAACCACTGCTGCAGCGGCCCGCGCTCGCTGTCCACCGTCTGCACGCGGGACAACGGCGCGATCCGCCACTCCCTCGTCAGCACCCCCGACTGCACGTAGACAGCCTGGTCCGTCACCTCCCAACGATGCGCGCGGTACTGCAACCGCGGCTCGACAAGCAGGTCCACAACCGCGACGACCCCCACCGCCACCTCGATCAGGACCAGCCACAGTGGAGCACCGGTGAAGAACAACGCCACCCCACCACCGACCAGCAGCGCCACCCAGAAGGCCGCGCTCTGCAACGCCCACCAGAGCACAGCCCGCGGATGCACCTGGTTGGCCGGTGGACGCAGCCGCAACTGAAGCCTGTGGGCGATCGCTTGACTCACCTTTCCCACTATGCCCGCCCACCCCGACGCCGACCATTCACCCCAAGTAGCGCACCGCTGCGACCAAAGTCGGACTTCCGGCCAGGCGGCTTTGTCGCGCGGATCATTACGCCCCCGCAGGGAGTCGACACGTCACAGCCCGGCTTTGTCGCGCTGGTCATTTACGCAACGCAACACGCCCGACATCGCCCCAGCCACGGCGGCGACCAGCCTTGAGCGAAGTTGTCGGTCGCGTGGGGCGGGGTGGAAATGACCGGCTTTGGCGACAAAGCCCGTCCGAGCGAAGCGAGGACAATCCAACACAGTGCAGGATGGGTTCATGCTGCTCGCAGACGTTGTCACCACCTCGGCCGCGGTCGCGGGGACGCGGTCGAGGCTGGCGAAGGTCAAGGCCCTGGCTGGGCTGCTGGCCCAGGCTGGGCCGGGGGCGATCGAGCCGGCGGTGGCGTTCCTGGCGGGGGCGCCGCGGCAGGGGCGGACCGGGGCCGGTTGGCGGACGCTCTATGACCTCGCGGCGACGCCGAGTGACGTGCCGGAACTGACTGTTGAGCGGACTGACTCGATTCTCGAGGAGCTTTCCAGGACCTCGGGCAAGGGGTCGGCGCAGAAGCGGGTCGATCTGCTGACCGAGCTGTTCACGGCTGCCACGCAACAGGAGCAGGACTTTCTGCGCAGGCTCATGACGGGTGAGTTGCGGCAGGGCGCGTTGGAGGGCGTGATGCTGGACGCGATCGCCTCGGCTGCTGAAGTGCCTGGTGAGGCGGTGCGGCGTGCGTTCATGTTGTGTGGACGGTTGACGGTGACGGCTGTGGCGGCGTTGACCGGTGGTGAGCAGGAGCTCAAGGGGTTCAAGCTTGAGGTCGGGCGGCCGGTCCGGCCGATGCTGGCGTCGCCCGCGGAGTCTCTGGAGAGCGCGCTGGCCGAGTTGGGCGAGTACATCGTCGAGTACAAAATGGATGGTGCGCGTATTCAGGTCCACAAGGACGGCGACGACGTGCACGTGTACACCCGCACCCTCAGGGAGATAACCGAAAGCGTGCCGGAACTGGTCGATCTGGTGCGTGGCCTGCTGTGCCGGACAGTTGTGCTCGACGGGGAGACGCTGGCACTCACCGACGACGGCAAACCCCGGCCGTTCCAGGAGACCATGAGCCGGTTCGGGGCGACCTCGCAGCGGGAACTGTTGCTGCGGCCGTATTTCTTCGATTGCCTTCATCTGGACGGTGTCGATCTGCTGGACACTCCGTTGCGTGAGCGCAATGAGGCGTTGCACAAAGCTGTTGGGGAGCACGTGATTCCCGGCGGCAGGACCGATGCGGAACAGATTCTGGCCGATTCGCTCGAAGCCGGGCACGAAGGCGTGATGGTGAAGGCGCTCGATTCGCTGTACGCGGCCGGGCGCCGGGGCAAGTCCTGGCAGAAGGTCAAACCCGAGCACACCCTCGATCTGGTCGTGCTTGCCGCGGAGTGGGGCCACGGCAGGCGCACCGGATATCTGTCCAACTTGCACCTCGGCGCTCGCGATCCGGACGGCGGGCCGCCGATCATGGTGGGCAAGACCTTCAAGGGCATGACCGACGAGCTGCTCGCCTGGCAGACCAAGGCGCTGCAGGAGATCCAGTCGCAGGCCGGGGACTGGGTCGTGCATGTCCGGCCGGAGTTCGTCGTGGAGATCGAACTCGACGGCGCCCAGGTCAGCACGCGCTACCCGGGCGGCGTGGCGCTGCGTTTTGCCCGAGTTGTGCGTTATCGCCCGGACAAGGACCCGGCCGAAGCCGACACCATCGACGCCGTCCGTGCCCTTCTACCAGGCAAGGGAGGCATCTGACACACAACTTCAGAACAGACCGCGCACAATAGGTCCAGTGAAGTTCTTGCACGGGCATGGCCCGGGTTACGACCTGACCTACGACGACGTCTTCCTGGCGCCGAACCGGTCGGGCGTGGAATCCCGGTTCGACGTGGACCTGTCCACTCCTGACGGCACGGGCGCGACGATCCCGATCGTGGTGGCCAACATGACGGCGGTGGCCGGCCGCCGGATGGCCGAGACGGTGGCCAGGCGTGGCGGACTCGTCGTCCTGCCGCAGGACGTCGACCCGCGGGCGGTGGCGGAGATCGTCGCCTGGGTGAAGTCGCGGCACACGGTCTGGGACACGCCGCTGGTGCTGACCGGGGGCAACTCGGTCGCGGACGTGCTGAACCTGCTGCCGAAGCGGGCTCACGGCGCGGTGGTGGTCGTGGACGAGAAGGGTCGTCCGACGGGCGTGGTCGACGAGGCCGCGTGTGCCGGAGTGGACCGGTTCACCAGGGTCAGCGATGTCATGGACCCGAACGTGCCGACGTTCGCCTTGGAGATGGCGCCGCGCCGGGTGTTCGACCAGCTGCACGGCCGTACGTCGCCGATCGCGGTCGGTGTGGACTCGCAAGGCCGGTTGGCCGGCGTGCTCACCGAGCTGAGCGCGCTGCGGGCCGAGCTGTACACGCCTGCCGTGGACGCGAACGGGAAGCTCAGGATCGCCACAGCGATCGGCGTGAACGGCGACGTGGCCGCACGGGCCAAGGAGCTGCTCGCGGCCGGAGTGGACACGCTGGTCGTGGACACCGCGCACGGGCATCAGGAGAAGATGCTGTCCGCGCTGAAGTCGGTGCGGGCGCTCAACCCCGAGGTGCCGCTCGTGGCGGGCAATGTCGTGACGCCTGAGGGTGTGCGGGACCTGGTCGACGCGGGCGCGGACGTGATCAAGGTCGGCGTCGGGCCGGGCGCGATGTGCACGACCCGGATGATGACCGGCGTCGGCAGGCCGCAGTTCTCCGCGGTCCTCGAGTGTGCTGAGGCAGCGCGCGAGCTGGGCAAACACGTCTGGGCGGACGGCGGCGTCCGGTACCCGCGTGACGTGGCGCTGGCGCTCGCCGCCGGGGCGGCCAGTGTGATGGTCGGCTCGTGGTTCGCCGGCACCCTGGAATCCCCTGGCGACCTACGCCACGACGAGAACGGCCAGCCGTACAAGGAGTCGTTCGGCATGGCATCCAAACGGGCCGTCAGCGCACGCACGCGTACGGACAACGCCTTCGACCGCGCTCGTAAGGCGCTGTTCGAGGAAGGCATCTCCACGTCCCGGATGCGGCTGGACCCGGCGCGTCCAGGCGTAGAGGACCTGCTCGACAGCATCTGCTCGGGTGTCCGCTCGTCGTGCACGTACGCCGGTGCGCACACGCTCGAGGAGTTCCACGAGAAGGCTGTGGTCGGCATCCAGTCGGCGGCCGGTTTCGCCGAAGGACGGCCGTTGCCAGGCGGTTGGTGATCCGCGCGCCAGGCCCTGGACCGGGCCCGGCGCACCGGACCTCAGCCTGGGTAGTCCTCCAGCATCTCGGTGACGAGGGCCGCGATCGGCGACCGCTCCGAACGCGTCAGCGTGACGTGTGCGAACAGCGGGTGCCCCTTGAGCTTCTCGATCACCGCGGCCACGCCGTCGTGTCGTCCGACGCGCAAGTTGTCGCGCTGGGCGACATCGTGCGTGAGGACCACGCGTGACCCTGTGCCGAGCCTCGAGAGCACCGTGAGCAGCACATTGCGCTCCAGTGACTGGGCTTCGTCAACGATGACAAACGAGTCGTGCAGCGACCGGCCGCGGATGTGTGTCAGCGGCAGGACCTCGAGCATGCCGCGGTCGAGGACCTCCTCGATCACCGGCGGGCTCACCAGGGCACCGAGGGTGTCGAACACCGCCTGTGCCCACGGCTGCATCTTCTCGCTCTCCGAACCCGGCAGGTAGCCCAGCTCCTGCCCACCGACCGCGTAGACGGGCCGGAACACCACCACACGGCGGTGCAGGCCGCGCTCCATCACGGCCTCCAGGCCGGCGCACAGCGCCAGCGCCGACTTCCCGGTGCCTGCCCGGCCGCCGAGTGACACGATGCCCACATCCGGGTCCATCAGCAGGTCGAGCGCGACGCGCTGCTCGGCCGAACGGCCGTGCAGGCCGAAGACCTCGCGGTCGCCACGCACAAGGCGGACCTGCTTGTCCTGGGTGACCCGGCCGAGCGCGCTGGACGTGCCGGCCAGCAACCGCAGACCGGTGTTGCACGGCAACTCAGCGGCCTCGTCGACGCCGTAGTCGGCGAGGTCGACGATGTTCTGGGCATACAGGGCGTCCACGGCTTCCTGGGAGACCTCAAGGTCGGTCATCCCCGTCCACCCGGACGGCGTCACCTCCTGGGCGCGGTACTCGTCCGCGCTGAGTCCGCACGCCGCGGCCTTCACCCGCAGCGGGATGTCCTTGGTGACCAGGGTGACGATCTGGCCGGCGTCCTCGGCGGCCAGGTTGAGCGCGCACGCCAGGATCCTGGCGTCGTTGGAATCGGTGCGGAACCCGGCCGGCAGCACTGCCGGATCCGAGTGGTTGAGCTCGACGTGCAGCGTGCCGTCGGTGTCACCGATCGGCACCGGCTTGTCGAGCCGGCCGTGCCGCAGCCTCAGGTCGTCCAGCATGCGCAGGGCGACTCGGGCGAACCAGCCCAGTTCGGGGTGGTGTCGCTTTCCCTCCAGTTCGCTGATCACCACGAGCGGGAGCACCACGCTGTGCTCGGCGAACCTGGTCAGCGCCCAGGGGTCCGAGAGCAGTACGGAGGTGTCCAGCACGTAGACGTGACGGGTGGGGGTGGTACGACGCGATGCGCCGCGGGAGGAACTGCGGGAAGAACCTTGGCCGGCAGAACGCCTGGCCGAACGCGGTGCGGTCACGGCAACTCCCTGACGAACGCGGCACGGCGTCCGCTTTCCTCGTTGGGCCGGTCCTGGCCCCTGGTCCGGCGATCCGCTCAGGCGGTTCGCCGACGAGGGCCCGGTGCCGGCCCTCTCGCGCTCATCACTGCCACGACCAGGGCCTCCCGGGACGAGCCGCATGCGCACGACCCGTCAATTCGAAAGCTACCTGCGTTGTAGGGGGTGGCGCAGGCTGCCACACAGGTGATTCGCCAAGTCGTCATCGAGCCGACACCCCGCCAAAGCCCTCGATCGTCCCATCCGGAGTGACGAAACCGCAGTTCAGAGGGGGTGCACTGAGTTCCGGACCGCTGCTGGGTCACCCTTCGAACATCCTCCTTACAGGGGATGATGATCACCGAAAGTAGTTTCCGATGTGGACCGTCAGGACCGACCGGACCACCCTGAACTGCGGTCGTCGCCCTGCGTAGCAGGCAGAACGCGGAGCGCTCGCAGGACTCGCCGCAGTTGGACGAAAAAATCAACGCCACCGTTTCAGGGGATATTTGCCATTCATGGATCACACAATCGTGGACATCGCTGGGTAATCCGAAGATATGCCGAGTAAGTTCCTCCGCAGAGAACAGCGGGACATCTCTGGTTCTCGAAAGACCCCGACTGCAGGAGTGTGGGAATAGTGTTGAAGAAGGCTGGTGTGGTTGCCGCCGCCGCGGCTGGATTGCTGATGCTCGGCGCCCCGGCGTTCGCCGGCGAGAGCCACGGCATGGACGGCATCAACAACGCCAAGAACGGCCAGGTTGGCATCGTCAACCTCAACGACATCGACATCGTCAAGGACATCAACGTCAACGGCGTTGTCGGCGCCTGCGGCAACAACGTCGGCGTCCTGGGCGGCGCTGTGCCGATCCTGTCCCCGTCGATCACCGGCAGCTGCGCGGCCGGCGGAATCGTCGACGGCGACTGACTGAAGTCCCCGACAGGGTAACTCCCGCGCGGGGTGGAACCGGGTTTCCCGGGTCCACCCCGCGCTTTTTTGTGCACCGAAAACACCGTCATGCTATCGAGTGACGCCATTACAGCCAGTCATCCCCCACTGAGCCTGTCCCAGCGTTTCCGCAGGAAGATGCTCACAAGTGCGATCCCGGCAACACGCCGGAACAATATCAATGTCAACCGAATAGGGGTTATTTCCGAAATCGCATCACACGATAGTGGAATGCGCCACCCCAGCCTTGCGAAACCGGAGTAGGTTCTGCAACGCAGAGGGCAGCAAGATTTCTCCACAAACCGCCATGGACTCTAGGAGTGTCAAAGTGTTGAAGAAGGCTGGTGTGATCGCCGCCGCCGCGGCCGGATTGCTGATGCTGGGTGCCCCGGCTTTCGCCGCGGACATCAACTCCGCGCACAACGGCCAGGTCGGCCTGGTCAACCTGAACGACATCGACATCGCCAAGGACATCAACGTCAACGTGATCGCCGGTGTTTGCAACAACAACGTGGGCGTGCTGGGCGCGGCTGTGCCGGTGCTGTCCCCGCAGATCGTCGACAGCTGCGCCGCCGGCGGCATCGACGACTGACGTCGTCCAATAGAAAAGGCCGGGAACCGCGGTTCCCGGCCTTTTTCGCGTACTTTCACGACCCGAAGCGGCGATGCCTGATGGCATAGTCACGCATGGCCCGCAGAAAGTCGGTTCGCCGGAAGTCCGGCCAATAGGCCTCGCAGAACCACATCTCCGAGTGCGCGGACTGCCAGAGCAGGAAGCCCGACATCCGCTGCTCCCCCGAGGTACGAATGACCAGGTCAGGGTCGGGCTGGCCGGACGTGTAGAGGTGCTCGGCGATGTGGTCGACACTGACGACCTCCGCGAGTTCCTCGATCGTCGTGCCCTGCTCGGCGTGTGTCTGCAGCAGTTTGCGCACCGCGTCCGCGATCTCCCGGCGGCCGCCGTAACCAACCGCGGCGTTGACCTTCAGCCCGGTGCGGCCTTTCGTACGCGCCGCGGCCGCCGTCAGCCGCTCCGCGGTCTCCTTGGGAAGGATGTCCAGCGCGCCGAGGATGCGCAGCTGCCACGGCAGGCCCGGCTCGGCCAGCTCGTCCACCACGTCACCGATGATCTCCAGCAACGGGACCAGTTCGGAGTCCGGCCGGTTGACGTTGTCGGTGGACAGCAGCCACAGCGTGACGACCTCGACACCCGACTCCTGGCACCACTCGAGCAGTTCCTCGATCTTGCGGGCGCCGACCCGGTGCCCGTCGGCCACGTCGGTGAAGCCGGCCGCCCGCGCCCAGCGCCGGTTGCCGTCGAGCATCACGCCGACATGCCGGGGCCGCTTGAGGCCTTTCACCTGATCGGACAACCGCCACTCGTACAGGCGGTACACGACATCGGCCACGCGCCTGCGAATCCAACTTCGACCAGCCACGTCCATTGAGGGTACGCGGATGTTTCGCGAGCGCTCACCCGCGTGGCCTATGCCTCATGTGCATCGGTTGTAGCGCACGGTAAACCTGTGAAGTCACTGTGGAGTGGGGCACGGCACTGTCAACGCAACCTACGGTCCCGTAACCTTTGGACTCGTGACCGCATCGACACTCGAACGGCCGACGGCTGCCGACAAGCCGAGCATGCGGGGGAAGCTCCATTTCTGGTCGTTCTTCGTCTCGATAGCCACCGGCGCCGCGCTGATCTCGCTGGCGGCGTCGACCGTCTCCGCAACGGCCGCCCTCGCGACATCGATCTACGGCGCCACAGTGCTCGGCCTGTTCGGTGTGAGCGCCCTCTACCACCGGACCTGGTGGGAGAGCGAGCGCACCCGGGCGTGGATGAAGCGCCTCGACCACTCGATGATCTTCATCTTCATCGCCGGCACCTACACACCGTTCTCCCTGCTCGCGATGCCCCGCGACACAGGCATCGTCGTGCTGTCGGTGGTCTGGGGCGGAGCACTGGCAGGCACAGCCCTGAAACTGATCTGGCCGCACGCCCCGCGGTGGCTCGGCACCCCGATCTACATAGCCCTCGGCTGGGTCGCCATCTTCGTCCTGCCCGACCTGCTCAACCACGCGGGCGTCGCCGCCCTGACCCTGATCCTGGCCGGTGGCCTCTTCTACACAGTCGGCGCGGTCTTCTACGCCACCAAGTGGCCCAACCCCTGGCCCGGCCACTTCGGCCACCACGAGTTCTTCCACGCCGCGACCATCCTCGCCGCGATCTGCCACTACATCGCGATCTGGCTGGCGATGTATCCGTAGATCCCCTGTTTTGCCGACAAGGCCGTCACCCGGTTGGGGTGGCGGCCTTGGTGCTTTCTTCTGGCAGGGTCAGGCTGGGTTGGCGGGGGCCTTGGCGGTGCGGGGTGGGCGTTTGGCCGCGGGTTTGGGTTGGGTGGGGACGTTGGTGATGCGGACGGTCACCTGGTTGTCGTTGTAGGTGTAGGCCTCGTAGGTGAATTCGATGCCGGTCCGTTCGACGTATTCGGTCCAGGCACGGTATTCGTGGCGTTTCCATCCGGGGAAGTTGAAGAACTCGTCGAATTGGACGACGCTGCCGGGCCGCAGTCTCGGGCCGCAGTTTTCCAACACTGTTTTCGCCGAGCTGTAGAGGTCGCCGTCGACGTGCAGGAAGTCGATGTGGCCGGGGTGCTTTTCCAGGAAACCGGGCAGGGTGTCGGCGAAGAGGCCCACCACCAGCTCCGCGCCCGGGACCTCGGGCAGGTCGTCGCGGGCGAAGGCGCCGGCCGGCATTCCGTTGAGCCAGGCCTCCGGCAGGCCTTCGAACGAGTCGAAGCCGTAGACCTCCTTGCCGTCGCGGGCCTTCGAGATCACCTGCAGCGTGGTGCCGGTCGCCACACCGAACTCGAGAGCCATGCCTCCGGTGGGCGCCAGGGACAGCGCGTACTCCAACGTCTCGCGGTGGCTGCCGAAATGGCGGGCACCGACCATGTGCTCCCTGGCGAAGACGTTGCTTTCCAGCGCCGCGTCCTGATCACCCGCGTAGATGAGGTCGCGCCTGCTGCGGATCTCGAACTCGATCACCCGGTGATACACCCGGTCGCCCTGGCGGACTATCTCTTCGCGCAGGTCACCGGTCACCTCCTGCTTGAGCTGGTCGAGCTGACCGGCGAGCCGGTCGAACTGCTCGGTGTACGGGTCGTGCAGTTTGACGGCAACGCGATGCAGGGCACGGCCCAGCCCCCGCCGGAAACGATCTTGAAGCTGGCTCATTACGGGACAATAGCGAACGACGGTCCCCTTCCACGACGGCACGTACAGATCATTTTCCGCCCGCGGTGTGCGAATTCGGCAGGCGGAAACATCGGCAACCGTGTCATGCAGCCTCCGCCCTGGCCGGCTCCGTAGGTAACACCAGAACAGGAGGGGTTCGCAGCTGTCCGGGTGATGTGTGAGCAATTGCGAGCTCGAACATGTGTGCTATGGTTGTTGTCGAGGGAATCTGGTGGGTTGGTGAGAACCGAACCGGTTCATCGAGGACCTGGTTTCCCGGCGAAGCCGGGTGGCGGCGAGTTGCGTCGTGACAGCCCGATGGAAACCCATGTAAGACCAGCACAGTGCTGGCAGCGGGTACTGCCACGGGAAGACCACACCATTGGTGTGGCCAACGTCGGTACCGCAAGGTGTCGACTGTCTGGACAGAGTGGACTCACGTCTGCTCATGCTTCAGGCAACGGTGAATGAAAGCCGAGGAAATGAAACCCCCTCGCACCACGCGAGGGGGTTTTCGGCTGTCAGACCTCGAACTCTGGGCCTTTGGCGCGCAGGTCGTCCACCTTGGACATCGCGTCACGCAGTTCGGCCAGCCAGGTGTCGGCGTGCTCACCGACCAGCCGCACGGCCCACGCGAGGGCCTCGGACCGGGACCGGGCCACGCCGGAGTCCACCAGGGTGTCCAGGATCAGCCGCTCGGGCTGCCGCAACCGGGTCATCACCGGCGCGGACAGCGTGGTGAACAGTTCCTCGCTCGAACCGAGCTTGGCGCCCCAGGCGACCTTGCGGCCGTAGCGGTGCTCGGCCTGACGGGCGATGTCGATGCGCTCGTCCCTGGTCTCCTCGCGCCACCGGCTGATCCGGCCGGACTCCGCCGCCGCACGCGCCGCGTCGTCCTCGAACTCGCCTTCGAGCGGGGCAAGTTCGCCCACGATGATGATCTCTTCGCGGTCCACCGAGACCGTCGGCGGCTCGGTGAACCAGCCGTCGGGCAGCCGCCCGGCGAGCCAGGCCGCCGCGTCGTCGGCGGACGGCAGGTCCGCCTGTTGCCAACCGCCGCGTCCGCGACCGCCATGCCAACCACGTGCCATGTGCCGTACTCCAAACATGAGCAGCTCCGTAGCTTGATTACATCATTACACCACTACTCAAGCTACGCGTGTAGTGCGAGAAGGGGCAGAAAATTCGCTCTCAGCTGAGCGAGGAGATGAGCTCGTCCGCCGTCGTCACCGGGCGGTCGCACACGTACCCGCGGCACACGTAAGCCGCGGGCTGCCCGTCGATCAGCGGGCGATCCGCCAGCAGCGGTGACGAGTCGGGCGCGCCCGCGAGCACGACGGCACCGCCGTGCGCCTTGTGAAGAGCGGCCGCGAGCAGCTCGGGCGAAGCGCCCGCGATCGCGATCTGCACAGGACCCTGGGCAAGAGCCTCGGCGACGCTGAGCCAGTGCCCGGCGAACCGGGGCGCCCGCGAGGCCAGTAGCCCAGCCCGAGCCACTGCCTGCTCCGCAGCCTCGCGATAGATCCCGGCCCGCTCGTGGCCGACCAGAGCCGACGCCGTGACCAGGGCAGACGCCAACGCCGAAGCGCCGGCCGGCGAAGCGTTGTCGGACGGATCCGCAGGCCGGTGCACCAGGGCTTCGGCGTCGTCAGCGGTGTCGAAGAACGCTCCGGCTGCGGACTTGTCGGCGAACCGGTCCAGAGCGGAATCAAGCAGCGAGACGGCCGCGTCGAGCCACCGCTGCTCCCCCGTGGCCTGATACAGGGCAAGCAGACCGTCCGCGACGCACGCGTAGTCCTCAAGGACTCCGGCAGACTGACCGGCCACACCGTCGCGTGAAGTGCGGCGCAGCCGACCGTCCACGAGGTGGGTGTCGAGCAACAGCGCGGCCGCCCGCTGCGCCGCCAAGATCCATTCCGGAACCTCGAAGAGGGCGCCGGCCTGGGACAATGCTGTGATCGCGAGCCCGTTCCAAGCCGCGACCACCTTGTCGTCACGGCCAGGCTGCGGCCGTGTGGCCCGCACCTCGGACAATGCCGAACGCACGCGAGCAAACCGCTCCGGGTCCTCCGGCTCGCGCAACAACCGCAGCGTGGACGTGCCGTGCTCAAACGTGCCCTCGGGCGTCACGCCGAACAGCTCGGCAGCCCAGACGCCGTCTTCCTCACCCAGGATCTCGACCAGCTGAGCCGGGGTCCAGACGTACGTCAGGCCCTCCTCGCCCTCGGTGTCCGCGTCCAACGACGACGCGAACCCGCCCTCTGGCGTGCCCAGATCGCGGATCAGGAACCCGGCGGTCTCCTGCGCGACCCGACGATAGGCCGCGCTGCCGGTCAGCCGGGCCAGATGGGTGTACACGCCGAGCAGCAAAGCGTTGTCGTACAACATCTTCTCGAAGTGCGGCACGACCCATTGCGCGTCCACACTGTATCGAGCGAAGCCACCGGCGAGCTGGTCGTAGATCCCGCCACCGGCCATCGCGTCCGCCGTAGCCTCCACAATGGACAGCGACTCCACGGACCGGGTCCGCTCGTGGTGCCGGGTCAGGAACTCCAGCACCATCGAGGGCGGGAACTTGGGCGCGTTGCCGAATCCGCCGTTGTGCCGGTCGAAATCCCCGAGCAGTGAGACGACAGCACCATCGAGCACCGAAGTGTCCACAGCGGACTCGGGAAGCACGGCGGAGTGCTTCGCCAACGAAGCGACGAGTTTACCGGCGGCTGTACGGACCTCGTCGGATCGCTCGTTCCAGGCCTCGACAATCGCCGCCAGCAGTTGCTTGAACGAGGGCATGCCGCCGCGCGGTGAAGGCGGGTAGTAAGTGCCGCAATGGAAAGGCTCGCCGGCAGGCGTCAGGAAGCACGTCATCGGCCAGCCGCCCTGCCCGGTCATCGCCTGCGTCGCGGTCATGTAGACCGCATCGACGTCCGGCCGCTCCTCACGGTCCACTTTGATGTTCACGAAGTGCCGGTTCATCAGCTCGGCGGTCTCGGCGTGCTCGAACGACTCGTGCGCCATCACGTGACACCAGTGGCACGCCGCGTAACCGATGGACAACAGCACCGGCACGTCCCGTTCGACGGCCTCGGCGAACGCCTCCGGGCACCACGGCCACCAGTCGACCGGGTTGTCGGCGTGCTGCAGCAGATACGGGCTCGTGGCCTGGGCCAGTCGGTTCGCCATGCCGCCAGCCTAGTTCCGCAAACAAGGTGAAGGTTGCCGGCATATCCGGGAGGATCGGCCCGTGCTGATGACCTTGACCACCACCCACGAGCCCGCGACCGAACTCGGCTTCCTGCTGCACAAGCATCCCGAGCGGGCGCAGTCCTCCACGGTCGCGGCCGGTACGGCACACGTGTTCTACCCCACGGCGAACGACAGCGAATGCACGGCGGCGTTGCTGCTCGACATCGATCCGATCGAGCTCGTGCGTGGCCGGCACGACCGCGCGTTCACGCTGAACCAGTACGTCAACGACCGCCCGTACGCAGCTGGGTCGATGCTGGCGGTGGCGATCGGCACGGTGTTCCGGACCGCGATGAACGGCATCGCAGGCACCCGGCAGGAACTCGCCGACACCGCGATCCCGCTGCGCGTACACGTCCCCGCGCTGCCGTCGCGGGGCGGTCCGGACCTGGTCAGGAGGTTGTTCGAGCCGCTGGGCTGGCAGGTCGGAATCACCACCGTGCCGTTGGACGCGGTGTTCGGGGGCGACTCGCCGTACGTCGACCTGAAGCTGACCGGCACCATGCATGTCTCGGCGGCGCTGAGGCATCTGTACGTGCTGCTGCCGGTGCTGGACAACGCGAAGCACTACTGGGTGACCGAGGAAGAGGTCACCAAGCTGCTGCGCGCGGGTGAAGGCTGGCTCGCGGACCACCCTTCGCGTGAGCTGATCAGCCAGCGGTATCTCGCACATCGCCCGGCCTACGTCCGGTTTGCGTTGAGCCGCTTGGCCGAAGCCGACGAGACCGATGCGGACGAACTCGACAATGCCCTGGCAGAGCCGGTTGTGGCCGAGCAGCCCGACCGTCCGGTGCCGCTTTCCTGGCAGCGCCGGGACAGCGTGATCGCAGTGCTGAAGGAGGTCAACGCACACAAGGTGCTTGACCTTGGTTGTGGTGGCGGCGCCCTGCTGCGTGAGCTGATCAAGGAGCCGTCGTTCACCGAGATCGTGGGCGTTGACGTGTCCGCGCGGGCACTTGAGGTCGCGGCCAGGAGGTTCGAGCGGACTCCTGAGCGGGTGCGGCAACGGTTGACACTGCGGCAATCGGCGTTGACGTACGTCGACCAGTCGCTGGCTGGTTTCGACGCGGCTGTATTGATGGAGGTCATCGAGCACGTCGACGAGCCCCGGCTACCCGCGTTGGAACACAGCGTTTTCGGCGCGGCGAAGCCGGCGACTGTCATCGTCACCACACCGAATGTCGAATACAACATTCGGTTCCCCACGCTGCCCGAAGGCAAACTGCGGCACGCCGACCACCGTTTCGAGTGGACGCGCGCACAGTTCCGCACCTGGGCAGACAGCGTGGCCGAACGCTACGACTACACCGTCCGTTACCTTCCAGTCGGCGACGACGACCCGGAAGCAGGCCCACCGACCAAGCTCGCCGTCTTCGAGGTGTCCCGATGAAACTGTCCATTCCAGACATGGCGGTGGTCGCGCTGGTCGGCGCCTCGGGATCCGGCAAGTCCACCTTCGCCCACAAGCACTTCGCGCGCACCCAGGTCCTGTCGAGCGACTTCTTCCGAGGCCTGGTCGCGGATGACGAGAACGACCAGTCCGCCTCGGCGGCCGCGTTCGACGCCCTGCACTACGTCGCAGGCAAGCGCTTGGCCGCAGGCAAAGTCACCGTGATCGACGCGACGAACGTGCAGCGAACACCGCGCGGCCAGCTCATCGCGCTGGCCAAGCAGCACCACGTGCTGCCGGTCGCGATCGTGCTCGACATGCCCGAAGGGCTGTGCATCGAGCGCAACGCGGCACGGCCGGACCGGGATTTCGGTGCGCACGTGATCCGCAGGCACCGCAACGACCTACGAAAGTCGTTGCGGTCGTTGGAGAAGGAAGGCTTCCGGCGCGTTTACGTCCTGCGCACGCCCGAAGAGGTCAAGGCTGCCGAAGTCGTCATCGAGCCGCTGCTGAACGACAAGCGGTCGGAGACCGGGCCGTTCGACGTGATCGGGGACGTACACGGCTGCCGCGCTGAGCTTGAGGAGCTGCTCGGCACACTGGGTTACGTGCTGGAGCGGGACGTCGAGGGACGTGCCGTCGGCGCTAGTCACCCGGAGGGCCGCAAGGCTCTGTTCGTCGGCGACCTCGTCGACCGCGGCCCGGACACGCCCGGTGTGTTGCGCCTGGCCATGGGCATGGTCGAAACAGGCAACGCCTTGTGCGTCTGCGGGAACCACGAGCAGAAGCTCGTGCGAGCGTTGCGCGGGCGTAAGGTCCGGGTCACGCACGGGCTCGCCGAGTCGCTTGACCAGCTGGGCGCGGAGTCCGAGGAGTTCCGTAAGCGCGCGGAGAAGTTCTGCAGCGACCTGGTCGCGCACTACGTTCTGGATGACGGCAAGCTAGTCGTCTCGCACGCCGGCCTGCCAGAGAACTACCACGGCCGTGCGTCCGGAGCGGTGCGCAGTTTCGCGCTGTACGGCGACACCACCGGAGAGACCGACGAGTACGGACTGCCAGTGCGTTATCCGTGGGCGAACGACTACCGCGGCCGGGCAATGGTCCTGTATGGACACACTCCGACCCCGGAAGCCGAGTGGGTCAACGGGACCATGTGCCTGGACACCGGGTGTGTGTTCGGCGGCAAGCTGACCGCATTGCGTTACCCGGAGCGGGAAGTGGTTTCCGTTGACGCGCACAAGGTCTGGTACGAGCCGGTGCGGCCGTTGGTGGCGCAGGTCGCGACTCAGCGGGAGCCGGACGTGCTCAACCTGGACGACGTGATCGGCCGGCGGATCGTGGAGACCGAGCACCACGGCCGGATCACGGTCCGCGAGGAGCAGGCAGCGGCCGCGATCGAGGTGATGAGCCGGTTCGCGGTCGATCCGCGGTGGCTGCTGTACCTGCCGCCGACGATGAGCCCGACGGCGACCTCAGCACTCCCCGGAATGCTGGAGCACCCGGCCGAGGCCTTCGCCGGATACCGCAGCGACGGCGTGCGACACGTTGTGTGCGAAGAGAAGCACATGGGTTCGCGCGCGGTCGTGCTGGTGTGCAGAGACGACGGCAAGGCGAGGTTCGGGATCGACGGCGGCGGTGCCGTCCACACCCGGACAGGCCGCTCGTTCTTCGGCCCGGACCTGACCGAGCAGTTGCTCGATCGCATCCGGACCGCGGCGACCGGCCTGTGGGACGAGCTGAAGACCGACTGGTTGTTGCTGGACACCGAGCTGATGCCATGGAGTGCCAAGGCAGCCGGGTTGATCATGCAGCAGTACGCCCCGGTCGGTGCCGCGTCGTCGGTCGCGTTGGACGCGGCCATAACCGAACTGTCCAAAGCAGATGCACGAGGCGTCGACGTGGCCGAACTGCTGGCGAAAACGCAGTCACGCGCGAACAACGCGGACGGATACCGCCAGGCCTACCGCCGCTACTACTGGCCGACGGAAGGCCTGGACGGTGTCAAGCTGGCGCCGTTCCAGGTGCTCGCCGCGGAAGGCCAGACGTTCGCGACCAGACCACACGCATGGCACCTGGAGATCGCGGACCGGCTGGCCGCCGCGGACCCGTCCTTGTTCACGACCACGAAGCGCCTGTTCGTCGATACAGACGACGAACAGGCGGTCGCGAAAGGGATCGAGTGGTGGGAGGAGATGACCGGATCAGGCGGCGAGGGAATGGTGGTCAAACCGGCCGCCAACCTGGTGGAAAAGGTGCAGCCGGGCGTGAAGGTCCGAGGACGTGAGTACCTGCGGATCATCTACGGCCCGGACTACACCGAGCACCACCACCTCGCTCGCCTGCGCCAGCGCAATCTCGGCCGCAAGCGTTCACTGGCCTCCCGCGAATACGCCCTAGGCCTGGAGGCGCTGGACCGGGTCGCCCGCGGCGAGCCGTTGTGGCGCGTCCATGAGTGCGTATTCGCCGTACTGGCCCTTGAATCCGAGCCCGTCGACCCGCGCCTTTAGGCGGGGTTGTAGAAGGCGTAGTCGGCGGTGTACGGCACCGAGGCGGTGACGCCCTCACTGCACGAGCCAGTGGGGGCCACTCCACCCGTGGTCTTCAGCCGCTGGATGAACGTGACCTTGGCGAGCTTGCCGGGGCCACGGTTGCCCGTGGCCTTGAGCAGCAGCTCGGGAATGGCATTGGGGACAGGCGAATTGGCCACGGCGGCGGCAGTCACCGAGCTGCCGTCGAGTACGGACGTCCACACCGGACCCTTGGAGTGCAGTACCTCAGGGCGGCCGTGATTGGTGAGAATCGCATCAGGCTGGACAAACGTCCACGCGTTGTTCGTGCACTGGTAGGTCTGCACGCCCCGAGCGGGCATCACGGTGAGCAACTTGTTGCCGTCCGGCACCTTGAGCACGTCCGGCACCTTGGGCTGGGAATGCGCACTCGCCGGCGCTGCGGCACCCACGCCGATGGCGGCCAGTGCAGCGACTGCTATACCAACAGAAACCTTGCGTACCCGACTCATTTTGGTGACTCCGTTTGGGTTTTCCGGTCGGCGTCCCTCGCCGACCGCCCCCCACACGGAGATGATGCCGTCCCGGTTCACCTCTGGGCTGGCGTCACCCGATCGTGGCTACTAAGCGCCGTTTTTCTGTTCCTGGGGCTTCTCTTCGGCAGCGGGTTCCTCGTCGCCGTCGGGTGCCTCATGCTTGCCCGCGGGCTCCTCGTCGAAGCTGGCCGGGACGCGCTTGAGGTGCTTGCTCATCGAGCGGGCCAGAAACACCACCGCGACCAGGAACACCAGCAGGACAAGCAGACCGACCGGTGAGGACTTGCCGAAGTCCTCACCGCGGCCGCCGGGGTCGTCGGGCATCGGTGGCGGCTGCGCCACCATAGCCGTGAACGTCATGCGGTCACCTTCTCCGTGATGCCGTCGAACAGGTCGTCCTCCGGCAGAGTCGTGTCCACGAGCGAGCGGGCCAGCTCGTACTCCTCGAACGGCCACACCTCGCGCTGCAGCTCCAAGGGTATGACGAACCACCGGCTGTTCGGGTCGATCTGGGTCGCGTGCGCCCGCAACGCATCGTCCCGGACGTGGAAGTACTCACCGCACTCGACCCGGCTGGTGACGCGGTCGGCCACGTCGCCCTTGTCCGGGTCCCACTTCGACAGCCACTCCTTGTACGGCGATTCCAGGCCGCGGGCCTCCATCGCGTCGTGCATCCGCTGCATCCGCAGGCGGGAGAAACCGTGCGAGTAATAGAGCTTCAACGGCGTCCACGGCTCGCCCGCGCCGGTGAACCGCTCAGGGTCGCCGGCCGCCTCGAAAGCCGCCACCGAGACCTCGTGGCACCGGATGTGGTCCGGGTGCGGGTAGCCGCCGTTCTCGTCGTAGGTGACGATCACGTGCGGCCGGAACTCGCGGATCACCTCGACCAGCTTCTCGGTCGGCCCCTCCAGCGGGACCAGCGCGAAACAGCCGTCCGGCAGCGGCGGCAGCGGGTCGCCTTCGGGCAGGCCCGAGTCCACGTAACCGAGCCACCGGTGCTGGATGCCCAGGATCTTGGCTGCCTCGGCCATCTCCTCGCGTCTGATCTGGGTGATGTTCTCCAGGACGTCGGGCCGCTCCATGGCCGGGTTGAGGATGCTGCCGCGCTCCCCGCCGGTCAGCGTGACGACCATGACCTCGTGCCCCTCGGCCACGTACTTCGCCATGGTCGCGGCGCCCTTGCTCGACTCGTCGTCCGGGTGTGCGTGTACCGCCATCAACCGCAGCTGCTCAGCCATGACCTCTTCTGGTCCCTCTCTCGTGTACCCCGCGTGCTCGCGCCTCGAGCCCCCACGCATACTCGACAAGTACGTGACCCACATTGTTCCCGGTGGGTCCGACACCGCTGATCGGGAGACCCTGATTTGGAGAGCCGCGTCACCTCCGCCGGGCGTGAACTGCCCGAGGGACGCTACGGCTCGCGGGCTTCGGCCAAGCCCGTCGGCCGTTGGCGTAGATGGGTGCTACCCGGGGCCGGCCTTTTACTCGCCTCGGCGATCGCGTACATCGCCTACCAGAACCTGGGCAGCGCGCCGATCGAGGCGCAACGGACCACATTCAGTCCGGTTGGCACGGACTCCGTGAAGATCACGTTCACGGTGACCAGGGAAACCCCATCGAGACCGGCCATGTGCGTGGTGCGCGCGAGAGTGCTCGACGGCTCCGAAGGCGGTCGCAAAGAGGTCTATATCCCTCCCGAAGCAGCCTCGATCTCCACAGTGATCAAAAGCTCCGGTGAGCCGGTGACCGCCGACGTTTTCGGCTGTTCCTACGACGTGCCGCCCTACCTCACAGTGCAGAACTCGGAGGCACGGCCAACGGAGTGAAACCTAAGCCGAAAGGCGGCAAATCGGACATCACGGACACATGATCACTACTGATCGTGTTATCCTCTTATACCGGCACGGCCCCTGACGGGCCGTGTTTTGACGTTCTGGGCCCCATGGTCCGGAAAAAACCGACCCGCATCCGCGGGCCCCGGGAGCTGGACGAGGAGTTGGTGACCGTGAGCGAAAGCAAGGTGACCTGGCTGACCCAGGAAGCCTATAGCCGCCTCAAGCAGGAGCTTGACGAGGCGATCGAGAACCGCCCGGTCATCGCCGCGAAGATCAACGCCAGCCGTGAAGAGGGCGACCTCAAGGAAAACGGTGGCTACCACGCGGCACGCGAGGAACAGGGCCAGGCCGAGGCCCGTATCCGGCACCTGCAGGAGCTGTTGCGCAACGCCAAGGTCGGCGAGGCTCCCGCCAACGACGGGCTGGCCGAGCCCGGCAAGGTGCTGACCATCCGCTACGAGGGCGACGACGAGGAAGAGAAGTTCCTGCTGGCCACCCGGGAGGAAGGCGCCGAGGGCGCACTTGAGGTCTACTCCCCCGAGTCCCCGCTCGGTCGCGCCCTGCTCGGCGCGAAGGAAGGCGAGACCAGGGAGTACGAGCTGCCCAGCGGCGCTTCCCAGAAGGTCACACTGATCAAGGCCGTTCCGTACAGCGCATAGCCTTGTCCCCCTCGTGAGTGCCCGGCCTGGGCGCTCACGAGGGTTTTGTTTTTCCGGCCACACGTTCGAGCAGCGGGCGGGAGCGCAGCGGGATCGGCGTGGACAACGCGATCGAGGTCGACATCCGTTTGACCCCGGCGACGTTCACCACCTCGTCGATCACCCGCTGGAGGTCCTCGTTGGACTGGGCGACCATGCGCACGAGCAGGTCGCCCTGGCCGGTGGTCGCGTGCACCTCGCAGACCTCGTCGATCGCGGCCAGGCCCTCGGTGACCGGGCCACGACGGCCCTGCGCGATCTCGAGCACGGCGAACGCGGTCAGCCCGTAACCCATCGCTTCCAGCGACAACGCGGGCGGGAACCCGGAGAGCACCCCGGTCCGGTTGAGCCGGTCCAGCCGCGCCTGCACCGTCCCCCGGGCGACACCCAGCCGCCGGGAACACTCCAGGACGCCCAGCCGCGGCTCATCGGTCAGCAACAGCAGCAGCCGGGCGTCCAGTGCGTCGATCTGATCTACTTCCACTCCTCGAAGCCTAGGGTCACGTCGTGCTTGAGGTGCTCACCGTCACCCAGCCGGAGATGCTCCACTGTGGGCGCGTACCCGCTTGCGATAACCGTGTATTCCCCTTCGGCCAAGTCAGTGATTTTGTATCGGCCGTCATCGTCGGTCGAAGTCACACTGACGACGGCGCCTTCTTTGTCCACGACCGTGATGCGTGCCTCCGGGACCGGCAGGCCCCGGTGGTTGCGAGCGATGCCGCACAACTCGGCCCCACTGGTGAGCTGGATGTCCTGACGGACCTCCCCCACCTCGGGCACAGCCAGCGGAACCGCCGAAGGCCGATACCCGGAAGCGTTGACCACCAAGGTGTACGAGCCCGCGCCGACACTCGTGAACCGGTAGCTGCCGTCGGACGCGCTCGGATGTGAGCTGACCACGTGGCCGCCGCGGTCGGTGAGGATGACGGTCGCCGACGGCACCGGCTGCCCGGTCTGGGCGGCGTTGACGAAGCCGACGATCTCCCCCGCTCCGACCAGGGTCAGATCCAGCAGGACCGGGTCGGCGTGCAGTTTCAGCGCCGAGGCGTGCGGCTGGTGTCCAGGTGCCGAGGCGATCATCACGTAACCGCCTTCAGCAGGCGCGTTCAGCACGTACCGGCCGGCCGGGTCGGTGTTGCCGCGGGCGACCTGCTTGCCTTCGTGGTCGATCAGCGTGAGCACCGCGCCACCGACCGCCACACCTTCACCGTTCTGCACGAAACCGTGGACCTGGTGCCCATCCAGTTGCCCGACAACGGGAATCGGGCCGGTGATCTCGCCGTTGGTCTCCGGCTTGACGTGCCTGCCCGCCTTCTCGGGCGGTGTCTCGGGCAGCAGCGCCTCGCCGCCCTCGACCATCGCGGCCTGCATGGCGTTGCCGCTGCGCAGCGGGATCTCCTTGATGAACAAGGAAACGACGAACGCGAGGATCATCACGCCCATCCCGATCAGGAACACCATCTGGATCGAGTCGGTGAAGCCCTCCAGGAACGGCCGGGCCAGCCGCGGGTCGATCCGTTGCAGGAACGAGGAATCCTGCAGCACGTTGCCGACACCGCCACCCTGCAGGCCCTGGATGACCTGCCGGTTGTCGGCGTTGGCCAGCACGTTGGGATCGGTCAGCGCCGCCTGGAAGCCAGGTGTGGGCGCGATCCGCGTGAAGGCGTCGCGGATCTTGTCGCCGACCGTGCTGAACAGCACGGACAGGAACACCGCGACACCGATCGTGCCACCCATCTGCCGGAAGAACGTGGCCGACGCGGTCGCGACGCCCATATCCCTTGCCGGCGCGGCGTTCTGCGCGGCGATCGTAAGGGTCTGCATCGACAGGCCAAGGCCGATGCCGAAGATTCCCATGTAGAGCATGGTGTGCCAGACCGGACTGTCCACTTCGATCGTGTAGAACAGGCCCATCCCGGCGATCAGGAACAGGCTGCCGATGATCGGGAAGATCTTGTAGCGCCCGGTCCGGGAGGTGATCTGGCCCGAGGTCATCGAAGCGATCATGATGCCGACTATCATCGGCAGCATCAGCAGGCCCGCCGAGGTCGGCGTCTCGCCCTTCACGATCTGCAGGTACTGCGGCACCATCGTGATCCCGCCGAACATGCCGACACCGAGGATCACCCCGGCGATGATCACCATGGAGAACGTCGAGCTGCGGAACAGCCGCAACGGGATCAGCGCGGCGTCCTTCATCTTCGCCTCGATGACCACGAACAGGATCAGCCCGACCGCGCCGACGACGTAGCAGAGCAGCGCCCGGTCAGAGCCCCAGCCCCATTCGCGGCCCTGCTCGGCGATGATCAGCAACGGCACGACGCCGATGATCAAGGTGAGCGCGCCCCACCAGTCGATCTTGTGGTCGTGCCGCTCGTGCGGCACGTTGAGCACCTTGGCCACCACGAACAGCGCGATCACGCCGATCGGCACGTTGACCAGGAACACCCAGCGCCAGCCCGCGATGGACGCGATGTCGGTCTGGCCGGCCAGGAAGCCGCCGAGCACCGGGCCCAGCACGCTGGACGTGCCGAACACGGCCATGAAGTAGCCCTGGTACTTGGCGCGTTCCCGCGGCGAGACGATGTCGGCGATGATCGTGAACGCCAGCGACATCAGACCGCCCGCACCCAGGCCCTGCAGCGCCCGGAAGGCCGCCAGCTCGTACATCGACTGGGAGAACGTGCAGGCCAGCGACCCGATCACGAACAGCGAGATGGCCAGCAGGTAGAACGGCTTGCGGCCGTAGATGTCCGACAGCTTGCCGTAGATCGGCGTGGTGATGGTCGACGTGATCAGGTACGCCGTGGTCGCCCACGCTTGCAGGCTCAGGCCGTTGAGGTCGTCGGCGATGGTCCGGATCGCCGTGCCGACGATGGTCTGGTCCAGTGCGGCCAAAAACATGCCCAGCATCAGTCCGCTGAGGATCACCAGGATCTGGCGGTGGGACAGCTGGGTGCCGGCCGGCGGCGCCGTGGGCGCGACGGCGGTTTCGGTCATCGGGGTTCCCCCACTGGGTGATAGTTCTCGAAATCTGTGTTCAGGCGGTCGAGCAGCATCACCAGCGTGCGCCGCTCGCTCTGCGGCCAGTCGGCCATCAGCGCGACGATGTGCCTGGTGCGCTCCGCCTTGGCGCGGTCGAAGGTGCCCCGGCCCGCGTCCGTGGCCACGAGCAGGCAGGCCCGCCCGTCCTCCGGGTCAGCCTTGCGTTCGACCAGGCCGTGAGCCACGAGCGCGCTGGTCTGCCGGCTGACTGTCGACGTGTCGGAGTGCACGGCGTCAGCGAGCGCCGTGATCCGTTTCGGTCCTTCCCGGACCAGATGGGCGAGCAGCGCGTACGCCGCCCGCTCGATTCCTTCGGTCGCCACCGTGGCGAACTGGGCCTTGGCGCGTCCGGTCAGGGTGATCAACCGGGCGAGCTGGTGGGCCAGTTCCTCGGCGATGGCGAGGTCCTGCGCATGGTCAGCCATGACCCCGTGCTCCGCCACAAATGCTTGGTCTTTACAACTAGTTGTCTGACCCAAGCATTCGCTTCTTACCCGCGCTGTGCAAGTTGAGGAAGAGTGATGATGGTCGTATTGCACAACATTCGGAGTGCCTCCCGGTCCTTACTGGACAGCTTGTCCAGCTGTTTCCCAATCACTTGCTCAACCTGCCTCGCCAGGGCAATCCTGGCGACCATGACCGACACCCTGGGGCGCCCAGAATCGCAGTTGGACGATGTGAGCTTCGATCAGCTCAAGCAGCTCGTCGGCCTGGTGGACTACGACTCCGCCAGGGATTCGTTCCCGGTGAAGTCGATGGACGCCGTCGTCTTCGTCGTCGGCAACGCCACCCAGACCGCGTGGTTCTACCAGGCCGCGTTCGGCATGAGCCTGATCGCCTACTCCGGCCCGGAAACCGGCAACCGGGACAGGAAGTCCTTTGTGCTCAAATCGGGCTCGGCCCGGTTTGTCATCAACGGCGGCGTGGCCCCCGACAGCCCGCTGCTCGACCACCACCGTCGTCACGGCGACGGCGTTGTGGACCTCGCACTCGAGGTCGGCGACGTCGACCAGTGCATCGCGCACGCACGCGCGCAGGGCGCGACCGTGCTGGAGGAGCCGCACGACGTTTCCGACGACTTCGGCACTGTGCGGATGGCCGCGATCGCGACGTACGGCGAGACCCGCCACACGCTGATCGACCGCTCCCGCTACTCCGGTCCCTATCTGCCGGGCTATATCGCCCGGGAGAGCACGATCCAGCGTCCGGCGGGTTCGCCCAAGCGCTTGTTCCAGGCCGTCGACCACTGCGTCGGCAACGTCGAACTGGGCAAGATGGACTACTGGGTGGAGTGGTACAACCGCGTCATGGGCTTCGTGAACATGGCGGAGTTCATCGGCGACGACATCGCCACGGACTACTCGGCGCTGATGTCGAAGGTGGTCTCCAACGGCAACCACCGGGTGAAGTTCCCGCTCAACGAGCCGGCCATCGCCAAGAAGAAGTCCCAGATCGACGAGTACCTCGAGTTCTACTCCGGCGCCGGCGTCCAGCACATCGCCTTGGCCACCAACGACATCATCGCAACCGTCGAAGCAATGGCCGCGGCCGGCGTGGAGTTCCTCGAGACTCCCGACTCGTACTACGACGACCCGGAGCTGCGCGCCCGCATCGGCAACGTGCGCGTGCCGATCGAGACGCTCAAGGAGTACCGGATCCTGGTCGACCGCGACGAGGACGGCTACCTGCTGCAGATCTTCACCAAGCCGATCGGCGACCGGCCGACGGTGTTCTACGAGCTGATCGAACGCCACGGCTCACTGGGCTTCGGCAAGGGCAACTTCAAAGCCCTCTTCGAGGCCATCGAGCGCGAGCAGGAACGCCGCGGCAACCTCTGACGGTACGCCCCGAAAGCCACGTTGGGAGCGCTGGATGCTCCGAAAGCCACTTTGGGGGCACATCCCTTCAGTAACGTGAGCGAATGTCCTTCCTGTGGGGTGTGGCCGGCGCTGGGTACCAGTCCGAGGGCTCGGCTCCGGACAGCAACTGGAGCCGGTTCGCGTCCGGTTACCACGACTCGGTGGACTTCCTGCATCGCTACCCGCAGGACATCGAGCTCGCGGCCGATCTCGGTGTGCAGGTTTTCCGCGTGTGCGTGGAATGGGCACGGGTTCAGCCGGTGGCCGGCGAGTGGGATTTCGACTTCTACGACGACGTGATCGCCCATGTCCGTAATGCCGGAATGCGACCGATGATCACCCTTGATCACTGGGTATATCCGGCGTGGACCGGCGGCTGGCGTAATCCCGGAATGGTCGAGCTGTGGCTGCGTAATGCCGACCGTGTGGTGAAACGCTACGCCGGGAATGGCACGATCTGGATCACCTTCAACGAGCCGACTGTCTACATGGCACACGAGATCAGGCAGGGCGCGTTCAGCCCGATGATGCCCGCGCGCATGGTCCAGGCGCACAAGCGGGCGTACCGGCTGATCCACGAGGCGGATCCGGATGCGTTGGTGTCCAGCAACGTCGCCTACATCCCGGTGGTGAACCGGTTGGTGGATATCGGCTTTCTCGACTGGGTGACCGACAGTATCGACTTCGTCGGGATCGACTATTACTACGACGTCGTTCCGGGAAATCTCACAGCGGTACACGGCGCGAGCGGGCAGCTTTACCGGATCGACCCCGAACCCAAGGGGATCTACCGGGCACTACGGCACTACGCGCGCAGGTTCCCGAAGCTGCCGTTGTACATCGTCGAGAACGGGATGCCCACGGACAACGGCCATTCGCGGGCAGACGGATACACCCGGTCGGACCATCTGCGTGACCACGTGTACTGGATGCTGCGCGCCAAGTCCGAGGGCGTCAACGTGATCGGCTACAACTACTGGAGCCTCACCGACAACTTCGAGTGGGGCACCTACCGGCCCCGGTTCGGTCTGTACACAGTGGACGTGGAAACAGATCCCGCGCTGGCCAGGCAGCCCACGGACGCGGTAGACACCTACCGGGAGATCGTCACCGGCGGCCTGGCCGCCGACTACCGGCCGGTACGGTGAACATTCCGGCGGTACATCATCAAAACCGCAGCTTCCCTTAAGGAATCCTGTCATTGTGGCCGCATCGGCGCATTCGCGTCATCAGCCGGGTATTCTCAGCGACAACGAGTAGTCGCCGACGAGGGGCAGAGTAAGCAATGGCAGGCGTGACCCGGGCCGCTGGAATGGTGCCACTGGTCGGCGCGTTGGCTGCTGCCGCGGCGCTGGCAGGGGTCGCCGTGTTCAGCGCGACCAGCGCCGGCTGTGCCAGCCCAGGCCAGTACGTGCAGCGTGACGGCTATGTCGAGCTCATCGGCGGCTGTGTGGACTCCAGCCAGTTGCCGCCCGCACAGCCGAAACCGCCGGCTGCCCCGAAGGGCGAGCCGGCGTTCATGCAGCAGTAAGCGGTTCTTCTTCTAGGCAAGCGCCTGAAGCAGGTCCTGCACCAGGTCAGTGCCGTCCTCGATACCGACCGACAGGCGGATCAGGTTGTCGGGCACCTCAAGCTCCGAGCCCGCGACACTGGCGTGCGTCATCTTGTGCGGGTGCTCGATCAGCGACTCGACCCCGCCAAGTGACTCGGCCAGGATGAACAGCTTCGTCCGCGAGGTCACATCCAGCGCGGCCTGCTCACCGCCCGCGACCGTGAACGAAACCATGCCCCCGAACCGGCGCATCTGCTTGGCAGCGATCTCGTGGCCCGGGTGTTCCCGCAGGCCCGGGTAGTAGACACGCTCAACCCGCGGGTGACCGAGGAGAGCCTCGACGATCCGCTCAGCGTTGTCCGAGTGCCGCTCCATCCGCACCGCGAGCGTCTTCACACCCCGAAGAGTCAGCCACGCGTCAAAAGGCCCAGGCACCGAACCGGAAGCATTCCGCAGGAACCCGAACTGCTCGTGCAACTCATCGTCGGAAGTGATCAGCGCACCGCCCACGACATCCGAGTGGCCACCGAGGTACTTGGTCGTCGAGTGCAGAACCACATCCGCACCCAACCCCAACGGCGACTGCAGGTACGGAGTGGCGAACGTGTTGTCCACAACCAGCCGCGCCCCCGCCTCAGCCGCGATCACAGCCAAACCGGCGAGGTCAGAAATAGCCAGCAACGGGTTCGTCGGCGTCTCGACCCAGATCACCTTGGTGTTCGGCCTGATCGCGGCCCGGACAGCAGCCAAGTCAGCCTGATGCACCGGCGTGTGCTCGATCCCCCAGAGCGCCAAAACCTTGTCCACCAGCCGAAACGTGCCACCGTAAGCATCGTCCGGAATCACGATGTGATCGCCGGGCCGAAGCAGAGTGCGCAACGCGACATCACTCGCGGCCATCCCGGACGGGAACGCCAACGCGTGCCGTCCCCCCTCCAGCGAAGCCAGACACTCCTCCAGAGCAGTCCTCGTGGGATTACGAGTACGCGAGTACTCGTAGCCACCCTCACGCAGCCCACCCACACCATCCTGAGCGAAGGTAGAGGTCGCATAGATCGGCGGAATAACAGCCCCGGTCCTCGGATCCGGCCGCTGCCCCACATGGATGGCCCGAGTCTCAAACCCAAGCCTGGAGTCGTCTTCTGACATACAGCAAGCTTACGTCGATCCAATCAGGCGACCAGATCGTGGGACACCTCACCCACATGGACGCGATCCGCCACCTTCGCATGACCGTCCGTCGCCAACAAGGCCTAGCCGCACGACACCTAACCGAAATTCACCAGTTAGGCAGCTGTGGCCCGCCCGGCATCTGAGGAGGCCGGGGAATATTGGGGAGATTCGGCACCTGAGGAGTCTGGAAACCCGGAACGTTGGGGATCTGCGGGCTCTGGAAACCTGGAATATTCGGGAAGTCTGGCTGCTGGAAACCGCCGGAGCCGGGTCCGCCACCTGAATAAGGGTCGTAGTCGTCACTGCGCAGGTGGTTCAGGGTCGGTGGCAGGACGGAGACCAGGAGAGCGAGCGGCGACACGATCAGGATCAGCGCTTGGAAGACCTGTTGGGAATTGCCGAAGTCGAAAACGAGTTCGAGGTACAGCCCAAGGTTGATCTTGCCGAGGATGGGAAACAGGAAGAATCCTGCCAGGGCGAGGATCGAGCCGATCACGATCAGGACTGTTCCGGCCATTTTGCGGGCGAAGGTGAACATGGCGCCGAGGACCAGGATGAGGGCGGCCAGGGCTTCGACGCCGAGGATGACCAGGACTTCGGTTGGCTGGTTGTCGAGGTTGGAGAAGTTGAGGATGTCGAAGGCCCGGACCAGCACCACGATTTCGAAGGCGGCCACGGACAGGGCGAGCAGGGCCGCCAGAACGGCGGTGAACGGGTTTGTCCCGCGATCGGCTGGGGCCGGTTGCTGCTGGTAGGGCTGCTGTTGCGGGTAACCGCCCTGCTGTGGATAGCTCACGACTGTCTCCCAAACCGCGGGCCGGATCGATCTGAGACGAACGATAGGCCAGTGGTATGACAATCCGGCCTGTGTTGAGTCCCTGGCCTGCAGTCTTAGCCCCATCGGGCAGGATTCGACGACAAAGGGGCGCCCCGGCTGGGACGCCCCTTTGTCTCTACCACTGCTGCGGTGGCGGCGGCTGCTGCCCGTAACCGGGTGGCGGCTGCTGCGGCGGCTGGCCGTAGCCCGGCGGGGGCTGCTGGCCGAAGCCTGGAGGTGGTGGCTGCTGGCCATATCCAGGCGGCGGCTGCTGGCCGTAACCCGGGGGCGGGCCGTAACCGGGAGGCGGCGGCTGCTGGTAACCACCGGTCTGCGGCGGGCCGAACGCCGAACCACCGGCACCCACCCATGCCTTGGTGCCAGGGAAGAACTGCAGGGATCCGAGTGCTGCCACGATGATGCCCGCGATCAGGGCCATGATCGGGAAGAAGAACAGCTCGGTCGAGTCACCGCCGACGATGATCAGCCAGAGCAGTCCGCCGAGCGCCATCAGGCCGCCGCCGACGAGCAGCAGCATGGCGCCCATCTTGTTCTTCAGGAAGATCATCACGCCGGCACCGATCGCGCCGAGTCCACCCAGCAGCGACACGATGGCGAGGATCCACATGAGCGTCGGGTTCGGCGCGTTGGCAGCAGCGCGCGAGCCGCCGAACTGGGCATAGGCGTCGGAGTACTTGCTGAGGTCGCCGAAGTCGACCAACGTGAAGATCGCGGCGAGCAGGCCGAGCAGGGCAGCCACACCAGCGACACCCGTCGTGAGCACCTGGCTGTTTGTGCCCTGGCCGCCGAACTGGGGCGGCGGGCCGAAGCCCTGCTGCTGGGCGAAGGCGCCTGGCTGCTGGTAGCCGGGTGGCGGGCCGAAGCCTGGTTGCGGCTGGTGCGGCGGCTGCTGGCCCGGGGAGGGCTGGCCGAACTGGGACGGCTGGCCGTACTGGCCGATCACCTGGGTCTGCTGCGGTTGCTGCGGCGGCTGACCGGGGAAGCCCTGGGGCGGTGACGGCGGCTGGTCGCTCGCGCTGGGCGGCGGCTCGTACTGCGGCGCGGGCGGCGGCATGGATCCGGGCGGCACCATCTGGGTCGACTCGCCCTGTGGCTGGCCCTGGGCCTGCTGACCTGGCTGGACGACCTGGGTCGCCTCGGGCCCCGGATCCTGCGGTTGCTGCTGCGGCGCCGGCTGCTGCTGGCCGGGCTGCAGGACCTGGGTGCGCTCGGGTTCCTGCTGCGGACCGGCCTGCGGCTCCTGCGGGGGCTGGCCGCCCTGCCATGGCTGGTTCGGCGGCTGCGGAGCACTCATTGGGTAACAACTCCCTTGGCCTGGACCTTGCGATCAGGTGTAACGCTAGTCGATACGCAGGCGATGTGTGTGATTCGACCTGTCTGATTCAACCCGCTTGAATCGACCTGGGCGTGGTGAAAGCCCATTCACCACTGCCGCGGCGGCTGTCCGTACTGCTGGGGCACGGGATAGCCCTGGTCGGCCTTGGGCGCGACGACCACCAGCGTGTTGACGATCTTGTCGGAGAACGTCTGGCGCTTGGCGTCCCAGAGCGGCGCGAAGAAACCGATGTAAATCGGCAGGGCGTCGACGATGTGCAGGATGGCGCGGCCGAACGCCAGGCCGTAGCCCACAGGCTGCCCGCTGTCCTCACGGATCAGCTTGATGCCCGCGACCTTCTTGCCGAACGTCTGTCCCTTGACCCCGCCCAGGTAGCAGATGTTGTAGAAGACGTTGAACAGGTTGACCAGCGACGCCAGGCCGATCAACGCGTAGGCGCCGCTGGCGGCCGCCGCGCCGATGACGGCGCCCATGATCGCGGCGGTGATGCCGTAGTCGATCAGTCCACCGACAAAGCGCTGTCCCCAGCTCGCGTACTGGTAGGGCCCGCCGTACTGGTAGGGCGCACCTTGCGGGTAGCCGTAACCGCCGGGCTGCTGAGGCGGGTATCCCGGCTGCTGGGGCGGGTAGCCAGGCGCCTGCGCGAGCTGCTGGCCGAACCCTTGGCCCTGCGGCTGCGGGTATCCCGGCTGCTGGCCGTAAGGCTGCTGGTAACCGGCGGGCGGCTGGCCGAAGCCAGGCTGCGGCTGGGGCCCGCTGGGCTGGACGCCGTTGGGACGGATGGCCTGGGTCGCCTCGGGCTGCTGCGGCATCGCCCCGGACGGCGGCGTGGCGCCGGGCCGCACGACCTGCGTCCTCTCCGGCTGGTCATGGCCGGAGACCACCTGGGTGGCGTCGGCATTGCCGGCCATAGCCGGAGCACCGGGACCACCGATCGCGACCGTCCGGTCAGGCGCCGCGAACGGCCCGGACTGGGGCTGCATGGGCGGCTGACCTGGCGGTGGCGGCTGGTTCGGTGGCTGCGGAGCACTCATCTGGCGTCTACCCCCTGGTTCGGCGCTTGGGTCGCGACACGCTAACCGATCGGGGGTAACGCTCAGTTTCCGGCCAGGTATCCGAGCAGGTCTTGGCGGGTCACGACACCCGCGGGCTTGCCGTCGACGAGCACGAGCGCGCCGTCCGCGTCGGCCAGGGCCTTCATCGCGACGTTGATCTGCTCGTTGGCGCCGATCGTCGGCAGCGGCGCGGTCATGTGCTTGTCGAGACGGTCGTGCAACGAGGCCTTCCCGGCGAACAGTGCGTCCAGCAGGTCACGCTCGTTGACTGCGCCGACGACCTCCGCGGCCATCACGGGCGGTTCCGCGCTGACGACCGGCATCTGGCTGACGGAGAACTCGCGCAGGTACGAAACCGCGTCCGCGACCGTCTCTGTCGGGTGTGCGTGCACGAGCTCAGGGATACGGCCGTCCTTACGACGCAGGACATCGCCGACCGTGCCGCCGGCGTGCTCGGGCGGCAAGAATCCGTACGACGCCATCCAGCTGTCGTTGAACACCTTCGACAGATAGCCACGGCCGCTGTCGGGCAACAGCACGACGATCACGTCGTCCGGGCCGCACCGCTCGGCCAGCCTGATCGCGGCCGCCGCGGCCATCCCGCACGAGCCGCCGACCAGCAGCGCCTCCTCGCGGGCCAGGCGCCGGGTGACGGTGAACGAGTCCGCGTCGGAGATCTCGATGATCTCGTCGCAGATGGACTTGTCGTAGGTCTCCGGCCAGAAGTCCTCGCCGACGCCCTCGACCAGGTACGGACGGCCCGAACCGCCCGAGTAGACCGAGCCTTCCGGGTCCGCGCCGATGATCTTGACCTTGCCGCCGGAGACCTCCTTGAGGTACCGGCCGGTGCCCGAGATCGTGCCACCGGTGCCGACACCGGCGACGAAGTGCGTGATCCGGCCCTGGGTCTGCTTCCAGATCTCCGGGCCGGTGGTCTCGTAGTGGCTCAGCGGGTTGTTCTCGTTGGCGTACTGGTTGGGCTTCCAGGCGCCGTCGATCTCACGGACCAACCGGTCGGAGACGTTGTAGTAGGAGTCGGGGTGCTCCGGCGGGACTGCGGTCGGGCAGACCACGACGCGGGCGCCGTACGCCTTGAGCACGTTGCGCTTGTCCTCGCTGACCTTGTCCGGGCAGACGAACACGCACTGGTAACCCTTGCGCTGCGCGACCATGGCCAGGCCGACGCCGGTGTTGCCCGAGGTCGGCTCGACGATCGTGCCGCCGGGCCGCAGCTCGCCGGACTTCTCGGCGGCCTCGATCATCCGCGCGGCGATCCGGTCCTTCACGCTGCCGCCCGGGTTGACGTACTCGACCTTGGCCAGGACCAGCGGCTGGACGCCCTCGGTGACCACGTTCAACCGGACAAGCGGCGTGTCGCCGATCAGATCGACGACATGCTCGACGTAATCCACCACTGTCTCCTTCGAGGGCGCTGCGACTTTTCCCAGCCTAACGCGGTTGCCCGAG
This sequence comes from Kibdelosporangium banguiense, assembly GCF_017876405.1. GTDB lineage: Bacteria > Actinomycetota > Actinomycetes > Mycobacteriales > Pseudonocardiaceae > Kibdelosporangium > Kibdelosporangium banguiense. Next base: position 1,314,314 of record NZ_JAGINW010000001.1, read on the forward strand.
CCAGGTGCGGGCCGCGAGGGTGAGCGCTTCCACACCCGTGGTCAGCGTCGGCTCCACGAGCGGCGCGAACACCGACGAGTGGTTACTCGGCAGCGCCGCGATACCGCCGCGTTGCAGGGCCTCCATCACGACCTCGAACTCCAGGCCACCCCAGAACCAGAACACCGTCGGCACACCGGCGGCCTCGCCGAACACGCCAACGTCCTCACTGCCGGTGATCACGGGCATCTGCATCACCCGATCGGCACCAAAGTTCTCCACGAACGCTGCCACCGTCTTCGCGGTCGACTCGGGGTCGTTGACCAGGATCGGCGCGCTGTCGTGCCAGTTGAACTCGGGTTCCTTGGGCGCGCCGCTCGCCACCGCCTCAGCCCGGACGATCCGCTCGATCGCGCCTTTGACCAGGTCACGGTTTGCCGCGGAGTACGTCCGGACGTTGATCCCCAGCTCGGCGGTATCCGGGATGATGTTCTCCTTGGTGCCGGCGTGCAGCTTGCCGACTGTCACCACGGCCGTCTCGCTCGGAGTGACCTCCCGAGCCACGATCCCCTGCAGACGCGTCACGATGTGCGCGGCCATCAGGATCGGATCCACCGTGGTCTCGGGCCTGGAGCCGTGCCCGCCGCGGCCGAACAGGGTGACGTCGACAGAGTCGGCACCGGCCATGATCGGGCCGCTGCCGTGCCCGATCATGCCGGCCGGCAACGGCCCGACATGTTGTCCCAGCACGATTTCCGGCTTGCCGAACCGCTCGAAGAGGCCGTCGTCGACCAGGTCGCGCGCGCCGCCCACGACCTCCTCGGCAGGCTGGAACACGAGCATGACCGTGCCCGCCCAGGTGTCCTTGGTCTCGCTGAGCTTCCGCGCCGCGCCGACAAGGCAGGTCACGTGCATGTCGTGGCCGCACGCGTGCATCACGCCCGGGACCTTGCTCGCGTACGGCAGACCCGTCTTCTCTTCGAGCGGCAACGCATCCATGTCCGCGCGGAGCATGACTGTGGGACCTTCGCCGTTACGCAGCATGCCGACCACGCCCGTACCGCCGACGCCTGTTGTCACCTCATAGCCCAGCGGCGCGAGTGCCTGCGCCACGCGCTCGGCGGTCCGGTGTTCCTGCCTGGACAGCTCCGGGTGCTGATGCAGATCCCGGTAGAAGTCGGCCAAGTCCGTGTACACAGCGGCGACTCTACTGGTGAGCTGCGGTTTCACCCTTCCGGATCACAGGGAAACCGGGTCGCGGTCCGTATCGTTTCAACTACAGGGGGTGTTGCGCATGGCACTGAGCGTGCACCTGTTACTGAACCGGTCCGACCTATCCGACCTGCATTCCGTCGGCGACCGGCAGTTCGCTGTCGGCTGGGCACCGCCTCGGGAACTGCTCGTGCCCGACTTCGGCATACGCGTAGCCGCGAACTCGCGGTACCTGCGCGCAATCGGCCTATCCGACGAGTGGACGCGCGCCCTCGCGCACGACGGTCTTGTGCGCGGCATGACGAGCTCCCACGCGGTGCACGTGACGCCACGGCAACCGTTGCCGGGGCTGCTGGCGGAGTTACTCGCCCGGTACATGTCGACGCGTTACCGTGCGGAAGTTCCTTTGCTGGACATCATTCACGCGGTCCCGGCGAGCTCGAACGTCATATGGCAGCTGAATCTGACGTTGTCGCAACGGATGCGCGCCGGGCTGCCGGCGGGAAACGACTACAAACAAGCCGAACTGTGGCACCGCGGCGAGTTCTACGTCCTCGCCGATGACCGCTGGTTCCTCGTGGATCGCTTCCACTCAGCGCATTTGGAGGGCGAGCTGGCCGGAATCCCGGACATCACCGGGGAACTGACGCTGCATCCGCACGTTTCCCTTGCCCACCATGCCGATCTGCTCACCCGTGACATGGACCTCGTGTTCACCACGCCGTCGTTCGCGCGCGGCAGCGCCACCGCCAAGCGTTACCGTGAATGGCCGACATGCCAGGCCGAACTGACCGGGATCCACCAACAGAACTGGCCCTCCGCGGTGGCACGCGAACCGCGGTTCGTCTACGCGCTGGCGACTTCTCGCCCGGGCCAGCTGCCGTTCTTCAGCAAAGTCAGTCTGCTGCACCACATCGACCGCATCCAGGCCGGCGGATTCGAGGTCGCGTTCGCCCGCCAGCCGATCCCGTCGGGAAATGTGCCCGAACCCCGTAACGAAAGTCTGCCCGTAAGGGACCCCAAGTAGGGGCGCATATGGGTGCATGACCTCGTGAGATCCATGTATTAATGGATCAGGGGCGACGCGGGGAGGCGATCATGGGTGTATTGCGGAACATGCGTATCGCCGCCATGACCGTCGGCACGCTCGGCGGACTGTCCGGGGTGATGTACGGGCTGCTCACCGGCCAGGGCAAGCGGGCCCGCACCCTGATCGGACGGCCCACAAAGGACCCCCACCTGGCGGACGGGACGTATCCCGGGCCCGGCCCGAACCCCCTGCGGTTCGCCGTGCTCGGTGACTCGCTGGCCGCCGGGCTCGGCGCCGAACATGCCTCGAACCTGCCCGGCGTCCTGCTCGCACGCGGCCTGGCCGAGGAATGTGGACGGCCCGTGCAGCTCAAGACGTACGCACGCGTCGGCGCGAACACGCGGACATTCATCACCCAGGTCGACCAGGCCGTCGCCGACCCACCCGATGTCGCACTCGTCATCATCGGCGGCAACGACGTGACCGGAAAGATGCGGGTGCGTACATCCGCCGCCCTCCTGGGCATCGAGGTCGCACGGTTGCGGACCGCGGGCGCGGCCGTCGTCGTCGCGACCTGCCCCGACCTCGGCACCATCAGGCCGATTCCGCAGCCCCTCCGGACCGTCGTGCGCCGCTGGGGACGGATGCTCGCGAAGGCTCAGCAACGCGCTGTCCACCGCGCCGGCGGCGTCGCCGTGTCCGTGGCAGACCTGGTGTCACCTGAATTCCACATTCGGCATTCAGAACTCTTCAGCCCGGACAGGTTCCACCCGAACGGCGCCGGCTACCGCCACGCGGCGAACATTCTGCTCGCGCCGCTGTGTACAGCTGTCCGAGTGACCTAGCTCCCGTGGCGAAGTGGCGTCGCAGGCCTAAGCTGACTGGCGAGTAACTTCCGGTGCTTTTCCGGCAGCAAAGGAGCTATGCCATGCCCGAGGCCGTAATCGTCTCGGCCGCCCGGTCGCCGATCGGACGTGCCGGCAAGGGATCGCTGGTCGACATCAGGCCCGACGACCTGGCAGTGCAGATCGTGCGGGCGGCGCTGGACAAGGTGCCGCAGCTGGACCCGGCGCAGATCGACGACCTGATCCTGGGCTGCGGCCTGCCCGGCGGTGAGCAGGGCTTCAACATGGGCCGGGTGCTCGCCGTCGAGCTCGGCTACGACCACCTGCCCGGGTGCACGGTCACCCGCTACTGCGCGTCGAGCCTGCAGTCCGCGCGGATGGCCTTCCACGCCATCAAGGCAGGCGAAGGCGACGTGTTCATCAGCGCAGGCGTCGAGACCGTCTCCCGGTTCGCCAAGGGCAGCTCCGACTCGTGGCCAGACACCCACAACCCGCTGTTCGCCGACGCCAAGGCCCGGACAGCCGCAACCGCCGAACACGGCTCCGACGAGTGGCACGACCCGCGCGAAGACGACCAGATCCCGGACGTCTACATCGCCATGGGCCAGACCGCGGAAAACCTCGCACTGCTGAAAGACGTCACCCGCGAGGACATGGACCACTTCGGCGTGCGCTCCCAGAACCTGGCCGAGAAAGCCATCGCCGACGGCTTCTGGGCCAAGGACATCACCCCGATCACCCTGCCCGACGGCACAGTCGTCTCAGCCGACGACGGCCCCCGCGCAGGCGTCACCTACGAGAAGACCTCGACTCTCAAGCCCGTCTTCCGCCCCGACGGCCGCGTCACCGCCGGCAACTGCTGCCCACTGAACGACGGCGCGGCAGCCCTGGTGATCATGAGTGACACCAAGGCGGCTTCGCTCGGCATCACGCCCCTGGCCCGGATCGTGTCGACCGGTGTCTCAGGTCTTTCCCCCGAGATCATGGGTCTCGGCCCGGTGGAGGCTTCCAAGCAGGCGCTTGCTCGCGCTGGCATGTCCATCGGCGACATCGACCTCGTGGAGATCAACGAGGCCTTCGCCGCCCAGGTCATCCCCTCCTACCGAGACCTCGGCATCGACATCGACCGCCTGAACGTCAACGGCGGCGCCATCGCCGTCGGCCACCCCTTCGGCATGACCGGCGCCCGCATCGCCACCACCCTCATCAACTCCCTCCAGCACCACGACAAGCAGTTCGGCCTGGAGACGATGTGCGTCGGCGGCGGCCAAGGCATGGCCATGGTCCTCGAACGCCTCAGCTGAGTTTCTTTGCCTGCCGCGACGGGGCCTCCCGTCGCGGCATTTTCTTTGTCACGGCTGTTCGGCTTTCGGGACGTACTCCGTCTCCTGGCACCAGACGACTTCTTCGATGTGCAGGGCGGTGCAGGCGTCGAATCTGCTGTTGTCGTCGAGTTCGGTCAGGAAGGCCGCGTACCAGCCATCCCGGGCGATGCCGGTCGTCAACCGTTCCAGCGCCCAAGGGCGTAGACCCTGCCTTAGCTCCTCCAACTGTGTCTCCAGTGGATCGACTGGCAACACGTGACCGACCTCGTACCGCTGGCCCATCGTTCCTCGGTTCTTCGATTCGCAGAGCACGTAGGCGAGCCGCACCGGGAATCCCTCCCCTGTAAACATTGCTCAGTAAGTATTACTGAGCGAGTATGACCGCAGCAGTCTCGCTCGATAACCGTGCGACTGAAAGAGTGCCCGTTCGAGTGAACGAGATGCCATCCGGCAAACCTGATCCACAAGACTTGCCACGCTGGTCGGCACGGACTCCGCCTCCCGGACGGTCCGGGCGAAGATCGAGACGCAGTCCAGGCTCCGGCGCGGACCAGCCGTCGGACCACCACGGATGATCAGGAAGGGACACAGGTGCCCAGGGACTCGGCGGCTCAACCGCCCATGCTCAGCCCGACCGTGGGCAGGCGGTGGCTGGCACAGGAAATTCGCCGGCTGCGTGAGGCCGCTGGACTGACACAGTCCGACCTCGCCAAACGGCTGCGCTGCAACGCCACCAAGATCGTGCACATCGAGACCATGCGCAATCCGATGAACGGCCCGGACCTGGAGGTGCTGCTGCCGTTCCTCGGTGTGCCGGACGAGCGGGTGGACTGGTACCTGCAGGTGTGCGACCTGTCCAAGCAGAAAGGCTGGTGGGACGGAAACCAGGCGATCCCCGGCTGGTTCTCGCTCTACGTGGGCCTGGAGTGGGGCGCCCGGGAGGTCCTCTCGTGGGACATGGGCTACGTCCCTGGCCTCTTGCAAAGTAAGACTTACATAGAGGAGATGCTTCGCTACACCGGCTCGGATGAAGCCGTACTCAGTAAGGTTGACGCCCGCCTCCGTCGGCAGGAAGCGTTGCACCGTAAGACTGACCCGCTGAGGGTGCACGCGATCATCGATGAGGCTGTGCTTCGGCGTGTTATCGGCGATGTGCAGACCATGCGGGTCCAACTGCGCCACCTGGCCGCGCTCACCGAACTGCCGAACGTCACGGTCCAGGTGATGCCGTTCGCCAACTCCGGCCACCGAGGCTCTCTAGGCTCGTTCCGTTGGCTCGGTTTTCCGCAGAAGGGTGACCCGGGGGCGGTCTATCTGGAAAATCAGAACGGTGGGCTGTTCCTGGAGAAGCCAGAAGAGCTGAGTCTGTTCCTCAAGGATTTCGCGGACCTGGCCGCTCAAGCGATCACCCCTGAAGACAGCTTCACCTTCATCGCCAAGCGAGCAAAGGATTTCCGATGAAATCGACCCCCTCGGCATTAACCGGAGCCACGTGGCGCAAGAGCAGCTTCAGCGGCCCCAACGGCGGCGAGTGCGTCGAAGTCGCAGTCACACCCGAACTGATCGGCATCCGCGACAGCAAGGACCCCGTCTGGCGGAAGAGCACCTTCAGCAACGGCGAGGGTGGCGACTGCGTTGAAGTCGCCGTGAGCGACGACACCGCTGGAGTGCGGGACAGCAAGGATGCCGAAGGTCCGGCGTTGGTCTTCGGCATCCGGGCATGGACAGCATTCCTCGCCGAGCAACCGCAAAGGTTCAGTCGGTGATCAGCGGGGCGAGCATGTTGGCTATTCGGGTGCGGGTGGCTGGGGTGTAGGTGATCCAGTTGTTGCGGGCGTAGGAGATGTAGCGGCCGGCGTCTGTGTCGAACCAGGTTAGTTCCATGGGCCAGGTTTTCTTTGTGCCTGTGCCGGTGGAGAGGCTGAGCTGGCCGAAGCGGTGGCGGGGCCTGTTCAGATATGCGCTGGCTTGGTCGCAGGGTTCGCCTGCGGTGAAGGTTACTGATTGGCCTGGGCCGGGTTTTTCGTCGGGCAGCAGGTCGATCATGCCTCGGATTACTCCGTCGGTTTGGTCGACTGCGAGGAGTTGGCCGGTTTGGCGGAGGCGGACTGCGCGGGATGTTGTGCCGGCTACGAGGACGCGGAACTCCTCTGTGTCTGAGATGCCGACCATTGCGAGCGCGGTGTTGTGGTGGGCCATGGTTTTCAGAGCGGATTCGACTTCTGGTGCGGGGTTTCCTCGGTGGGCGAGGCCACGTTCTTCCAAGTCCTCCAGTACCGCGGCGCGGATTCGGGAGCGTTCCTCCTGAGTCACTCCGTTGTATGGCACCGTGAATGGGTACGTTGACGATTCCAGGCCGAGTTGCTCTCGCAGGATGTCCACGGCCGCCAGTGACAGGGTGAACATCATTCTCCGATCACCGGTTTCGAGGTTTGCTCGTCCGTGCCGAAGATTTCGTTCGGGTCCGGTTCGACCAGGTATTCCGGGCGGGTGTGTTCGTAGTCGTCCTCGCCTTTGCCTTGGCCTCCCATTGGCATGCCGCCGAACGCGCCGGGGCGGCCGGCGGGGCCACCTGTGCGGGCAGCAGTTGATGCTCCAGGTGCGACGCGTTCAGGGCCTGGCGTGGCGAAACCTGCGCGGGCACCCGGGTTCTGCAGTGGCGCGGCGAATCCGGCGCCGCCACCACCACTCGGCGAGTACGAGCTGCCACTAGAAAAGCCGGACCCCGAGCCGAAACTACCTGGCTGATAGGTCGACGACATGGGCTGGAAATTCTGCTGGCTTGTGCTGGAATCCGGGGTTGTGACGCCACCCGGCCGCACTGTGGGCATGTCGACGGGTTTCACGGGAGTCGGTTGCTGCTGCTGTGTACCCGAATCGCGTTGCGGCACACTGGAATTGGGCCCGGGGATCTGGTTCTGCTGCACTTCGTCCAGCTTGTCCGGCTGGTTGACGCCTTGTGGTGCGTCGAGTTGCGTGACGAGGTTCTGGTTTGGCGGTGGGGAACCGGCCATTGTGGGCGGTGGGGCGAACGCGGGCATGGTGGCCGCGTAGTCGATCAGCGCTTTGTCGTATTTCTCGACCATTTCCGCGGCCTGCCGGTGCGCTGCTTCCTGCGCGGCCGCGTTCTCGCGCAATTGGGACATCGCCTGTTGCTGGGCGGCGGGGTCTGTCTGCTGGTTCGCCTGTTGCAAAGCGTCGGACATCGAGAAGTCCACTGGCGGCGGCAGACTGTTCTTGATGTCCGCGGCCAGCTGGGCTTTCGCGGTCAGCCGGTTGCCTGCGAGTTGCGCGCCCTGGGCCACCGAGTTGAACCAGTTGCCCAGCTGGCCGGTGAACTCACGGGCTTTGTCCGCGCTGGTTCCCTGCCATTCCGACGCGCTTTTCGTGACCGACTTGACCAGTGCGTCACCGAGTTCCACGAAGGCGTTGCCGAGTTTGGTCCAGGACGAGCCGATTGTGCCGACCTGACCGGGGTCGTTGCGGCCTTCGACCATCGCCTTGAGGGCCTCGTGCGAGTACCCGAGATAGTTCGGGCTGGGCGCGTCCCCCAGTTCCCGGTATTCCGCGCCTTCCTGCAGACGCTCGCCCTGGCTCTCGGTTTTCTTGTGCAGGCTCTTTTCCTGCTCGGCCAGTTTCTTCTGATCGGCGGCGTACCTCTTGGTGCCGGGTTTGTCACCGGCGTGGTCTTCCTGGGCCTTGTGCAGCTTGCGGAAGGAGTCTGCGAGGTTCTGCTCTTTCTCTGTCATGCGCTCGACCCTTTGATCAGGCCGCTGCTGTTCTCGTCGGAGCTCTCGTAGCTGTCCATCGCCGTGCTGATGCCGGCTTCCAGATCGTCGAGCACCTGCTCGGCCTGGGTGAGCACCTCACGCAGCGACTGCTCGTCGCCCGCAGCCACCAGCCGGTCGTGATCCGAGACGAACTTGCCGCCCGGCGTGTTGCTCAGGTACGGCTCGCGGTCGATCTGCTGCAGGGTCTTGCGGTGCGCCTCAAGCTCCGCACGGACCTTGCTGATCGCGTCCATGATCGGCCGGCCACCCTCCTCGGTGACCATGAAACCGCCCGCGCTCGCCGCCTCCACGAGGTTCTTGGGCGGTGCGGGAACCATCTTGCTCGCCATGACACCCCCTTCTGCTCACCCTGCAAGAGCAGCGGGACGGGCGCCGGGTTCCCATCGAAAAGAAAAAAGCCCGGCGAACTTCTCGCCGGGCTTTCCTCACTCACTCGGGTCAGTCGCTGTTGAGAATCCAGAGCAGACGCAGGATCTCGACGTACAGCCAGACCAGGGTCATGGTCAGGCCGAACGCGGCGTACCAGGCGAACTTCGCCGGCATGCCCTGGCGGATCATCTGATCCGCCTGGTCGAAGTCCAGCAGCAGCCAGAACGCCGCCAGACCGATCATCACGAGGCTGAAGATGACGGCCAGCGGGCCGTTGCTCCGGATGCCCATGTCGACACCGAACATCCACAGCACCAGGTTGACCAGCACGAGCGCCAGGGCGCCCATGGTCACACCGATGATCCACTTGGTCAGCTTGGGCGTGACCTTGACCGCGCCGGTCTTGTAGACCACCAGCATCACGCCGAACACCAGACCGGTACCCAGCAGCGCCTGCAGCGCCACGCCGGGCAGGAACCGCTGCACGACACCGGTGATGGCGCCGAGGAACACACCTTCGGCCACCGCGTACAGCATGATCAGCGGCGGGCTGGGCTCACGCTTGAAGCTGTTGACCAGGCCGAGGATGAACCCGACGATGCCGCCGCCGATCGCCAGCGGGACCGCCAGCGTCAGGTCGTTCAGCACCACGACGGCGGTGATGATGCCCACCAGCAGGACAGTGCCCAGCGTGGTGGCGGTCTTCATCACGACGTCGTCGACAGTGATCGGGCGATCGGCCGATGTGGGCGGAGCCTGGTCGGTTCCGTATCCGGGTACCCCGCCCTGGGGGTAGCCCTGCGGGCTGCCAAAGCCCGCGTATCCGGCGTTTCCGCGGGTCGCCAAGTTGCGGAACGCGGGGTTGCTCGAAGAACGCACCTGATCCTCCATGGGCCTGTTGTGGCCTTCACCGGGTCCAACGGCCGGAAGCGCCCGTGTGTTCCCGTCGGGTAAAGCAGACTTTACTCTGATCGATCCGGCCAAATCGACCAGGGCGAACGGGAGCCTAACCGGTCCCCTGGGGGCGACGCGTGCCGTTTAGCCGATCACCCAGCGGTTTATATGCGGTCGTAACACCAGCAAGGCGGGCGTCTACCTTCTGGGTGATGGATGCGCGCAGAGTGAGGGACTGGCGGCCGATCACGCTTGCCCTGGCACTCGTCGCGACGTTCGTGATCCTGCTGGTCATCGGCACACAACGGCCCGACGAGACGCCACCGGCGGCGATCCAGGCCGCCCCCCAGGACTGGAACCGCAAGCTCGGACCGGGTGAACGACCACCCCAGTTCGTGCTGTTTTCCTACGACGGCGCGGGCTCCCACGACCAGTGGACCCGGCTGCTGGAGCTGAGCGGGCGCACAGGGGCACGCTTCACAGCCTTTTTGTCAGGTGTTTACCTTCTGGCCGACGACCAGAAGAAGCAGTACACGGCGCCAGGACACGCGGCCGGCCAGTCGTCTATCTCGTTCGGAGGCAGCCAGGACGACGTCCGGACCCGGATCGCCGACCTCAACGCCGCCCAGCAGCGCGGCATCGAGATAGCCACGCACTACAACGGCCACTACTGCACCGACAAGTGGACCACCCAGCAGTGGCAGCTGGAGCTGCAGCAGTTCTCCCGGTTCATCGACCAGGCCGGTGTGCAGGGCCTGCAAGTCGAGGCAGGAGCCGTCAAGGGCGGCCGGACGCCCTGCTTGGAAGGCAAATTCGACGCCGTGTTCGCCGCGATGATCAGCCGCGGCATGACCTACGACTCCAGCCAGGTCTCCGACGGCATGCTCTGGCCCGCGCAGGACAAAGGCATCTGGGAGTTCTCCCTGCCGATGGTCCGGATGCCGGCCGTGGGCAACAAAAAGGTCACAATGACGGACTACAGCCTCTGGGAGGCCCTGAACCACTCCAAAGACGACAAGTCGAAGCGCGACGAGTTCGCCCGCGCGACGCTCGAGGTGTACCGCGCCGCGTACGACGCCGTGCTGCGCGGCAACCGAGCGCCCCTCGTGATCGGCAACCATTTCAACGACTGGGCCGGCGGCGGCTTCGGCGTCGCCGGCGAACAGTTCATGGGCGAGGTCTGCGGCAAACCGGAGACCGTGTGCACGACGTTCTCCGAGGTGATCAAGTGGATGGAAAGGCAGGATCCGGCCGTACTGGATCAGTTGCGTAAGCAGCCCGCCGCGCAAACGTGATGAGCCTCGACCGGGTGACAGGTTCCATCTCGAGTTGCGCATAGATAATGAAAACCGATATCAATGTCGGGGTGAAGATCGCTTTCGTCGGTAAAGGTGGCAGCGGGAAGACGACGCTGGCCTCGCTGTTCCTCCGTCACCTCGGCGCCGCGCGGCGGCCCCTGCTGGCCGTGGACGCCGACATCAACCAGCACTTGGCCGGCGCGCTGGGCGCGTCCGAGCCGGAAACCCTCGCACTGCCCACGCTTGGCGAGCGCCTGCCGCTGATCAAGGACTACCTGCGGGGCGACAACCCGCGGATCGGGTCCACCAGCGAGATGGTCAAGACCACGCCCGCCGGACGTGGGTCGCGGCTGCTGCGGGTCGTTGAGGACAACCCGATCTACGACGCCTGTGTGCGCGAGATCGATGGGGTACGCCTCGCGGTGACGGGCCCGTTCGGTGAGGATGACCTGGGCGTCGCCTGTTATCACTCGAAGGTCGGCGCGGTCGAGCTGATGCTCAACCACATGGTCGACGGCGAGGGTGAGTACGTCGTCGTGGACATGACCGCGGGCGCCGATTCGTTCGCGTCCGGCCTGTTCACGCGGTTCGACGTGACGTTCCTGGTCTGTGAGCCGACCGTGCGCAGCATCGGGGTCTACCGCCAGTATCTGGGCTACGCCAAGGACTTCGGCGTGAAGGTCGCGGTTGTCGGCAACAAGATCTCCGATGACGAGGACCTGGCGTTCCTGCGCGACGAGGTCGGCGACGACCTGCTCACCTGGATCACGCGGTCCAAGCACGTGCGTGCGGCCGAGCGCGGCGAGGTCAGGCCGATCGACGCCTTCGAGCCGGAGAACCGTGAAGCCCTGCGAGTCATGCAGGCACTCGTCGACACGACGGGCAAAGACTGGGCGCGCTACCAGCAGCAGGCCGCGGAGTTCCACCTCCGCAACGCACACGCCTGGGCCAACGAGCGCACCGGCCGGGACCTGGCCGAGCAGATCGACCCGGAGTTCACTCTTGGGGCGGTCCCGCTGGCAGGCTCGGGCGTCAACGCTGGGTAAGCAAGTACTCGCAGAACCCCTCGCAGATTCCCGGAGGTATCCATGTCCTTGGACGTGCCAACCGCGCTGCTGGAGAAGGCGGAGCGGGGCGAGGTCACCGACGCCGAATTCGTCAACTGCGTCCGTGTGTCCCTGCCGTACGCATGGGATCTGATCAGCGATGTCGCGGCGCGTGCCAAGCAGGACGCCGCCGAGTTCGCCGACAACGAGACACCACCGCCCAGCGAGGCCGAGCGTGGCCAGTTGCTGCGTGCGCTGGCGTCCGATGCGATCCGCGGCGGTCTGGAACGGCATTTCGGTGTGAAGCTCAGCTTCCAGAACTGTCACCGCGTCGCCGCGTTCCTGCCGTCCGCTGTGGACGGTGATCGCTACCGCGCGTTCATCTCGCCCCGGGGCCAGTTGCTCAACCAAAGCCCTGAGCTGCGCGACTGCTGATTTTTCGCCCCCAATGTCCCGTTGGTCGCATGCGACGCAACCAACGGGACATTGACGGGACATTGGGGGTACAGGAAGTAGGCGGGAAATCGTCGCGGCCGACGGGCACGCATATGCGTATTCGTGCGATCTGACTGATTATGCCCCTGGTGCGTAGTCCGATGATCAGGCCGGACAAGATCTACGCCGTCCCGGCAAAATCACCCGATCAGGCGGCCGACATGGCCGCTCTGGTGCGACTCACCCGCGGGTTCCACTGGTAGATCTGGACACAGCGGGTAATCTCGCGGCATGGCCCCCGCCGATGCCCCTCTACCGCTCGGTTTCGACGTGGTCCGCCACGGGTACGACCGCGCGCAGGTTCAGAAGCATGTGTCCAATCTCGAATCCAACCTGCGGATGCTGACCGCCGACCGGGATTCCGCACGGTCCCAAGTGGCCTCGCTGACACAGCAAGTCGAGAAAATGCGCGCGGAACTGGCCGCACAACGCGAACAGGCGACCGGCACCACCCAGCCACTCAGAGCGACAGACGAAGTCCACCAGCAGCTACGTGTGATGCTGGACGTCACCCGGGCCGAAGCCGCCGAGATAACCGCCCGCGCCCAGGCCGCGGCCGAACAGTCCTTCGCCGCTGCACAGAAGGCCTCTGCGGCCCTACGCAGCCGCTACGAGTTCCTTGTGGCGGACCTTGAGGCCCAACAGACCCAGATGCAGAGCGACCACGCCGCCGCCCTGGAAGAACTCCGCAACCAGCTCACCTCCATGTCCGCCGAGGCCGAGGCCCGCCGCAGCAAGTTCGGCGAGCAGGCCGACGCCCAGCACAGGCAGGTCGAGCAGGAATTCGAATCCGCCATGACCGCCCGCAGGGCAGCACTGGACCAAGAGGTCGCCGACCGCCGGATCTCCAGCCAACGCGAAGCCACCAAACTCGTCGCCGATGCCACCACGGAAGCCGAACGCCGGACAACCGAGGCCCAAGCCAAGATCGACAAGCTGACCACGCTGCGGCAACGGGTTTCCGAGCGGTTGCGGGAAACCGGCGAGTTGCTCTCCAAGAGCTCAAATCTCCTGGAGCCCCTCGACACCGAGGCCGACATCATTTCGGGCAAAACGACTCGCTGAGCCGGGTTTGGCTGTGTCCCCAATGCCACATTGGGGACATCTGATGCCCCCAATGTGGCATTGGGGGCACACAGCTAGGACCTCACGGAAGCCTGTGCACAGGTCTCCAGGATGAGCCGGGCAACTACCTCAGGCTCGTCATGCATGGGAACGTGCCCGCATCCGGGCAGAGAAACATGCTTGGCCGCGGGCAAGAGCATGGCGGCCCGCCGAGCCTGGCTTGGCCACAGAATCCGATCCCGGGTTCCCCACGCGACAGTCACCGGAACCGTCGGCGCCGAACTGGTGAAGAAGTAGTCACGCCCGGCCCGTGCCACCGCATCGAATCCAGGCGCGGCAGCCATGGCCGCGAGATCTCCGAGCATCGCCTCGACCGGGACCCGGGACGGATGCCCGAAAAGCAGGCTGCCGGAAGCCATCCGCAAGGATTTGCGGGACATCACCGCGACACGGGTCCGCTCCGGCAATCGCCCGGAAGCCCGGATGACCGACAACATCCGCAAGGCCCAGCTGCGCGCCCGCGCCGAAGACCAGAACCCGGCGGGCGCCAAAGCGGTCACCGAACTCGCGTGCCCCGCGGAAGCCAGCTCCAGCGCGAGCATGCCCCCGAGCGAGTTTCCCGCCAGATGCGGACGTTCGATCCCGAATTCCCTGAATGTCTCCACCGCGGCCTCGACCGCGGCTGAAACCGAGTACGGCTCGGGCAACGACGGCGAATTGCCGAAACCCGGCAGGTCCAATGCGATCACATCGTGTGCCGTGGCCAGTTTGTCGAGCACGGGCTGCCAGGCCTGCCATCGGTGGCCGATTCCGTGCAGGAGTACCAGCGGGCTTCCAGAACCGCGTCGTGTGTAGGAGATCTTCATTGGGACACCCCGATTCTGGCGAGTCGCCGCATGATTCCGGGCGCTAACCGGGATCCCAGCAGCCCGGCTTTCGCCTCGACGGTCACCGGGACGACGGCCCGGTTTTCTTTCACCGCACCGACGATCGCGGTGGCGACGCGGGACGGCGGGAAGTTGCGGCGGCGATAGGCCTTGGCCGACCGGTCCCGCAGTGATTGCTGTTCGTCGGCGGATACTCCGACAAAGGTTGTTGTCCGCGTTATGGATGTGTCGATCAGACCCGGGCAGATCGCGCTGACGCCGATACCGTGCGGGACCATTTCGGCGCGCAGGCACTCGGACAGCATCAGGACCGCGGCCTTGGTGGTCGAATACGCGGGCAAAACGTGAGACGGCGTATAGGCCGCGGCGGAAGCGATGTTCACGATGTGCCCGCCCTCCCCCGCCTCGATCATCAACTCGCCGAATGCCTGGCATCCGTGCACCACACCAAGCAGGTTCACGTCCACCACGCGCTGCCAGTCCTTTGGGGACGTGTCCATGAACGGACCGGCCACGCCGATTCCCGCGTTGTTCACGACCACGTCCGGCACACCGTGGTCGAGAGCCACAGTATCGGCCAGGCGGCGCACAGCGGATTCGTCGGTGACGTCCAACTGGTAGGCCGACGCGGAAGGCCCTATCAAAGAAGCGGTTTCAGCCGCGGTCGACAGGTCGATGTCCGTCACGATCACGTCCGCGCCCTGCGCGGCGAACTCCAGCGCCGTGGCCCGGCCGATGCCGCTGCCCGCGCCTGTGATCACGACAAGCCTGTGTTCAAAGGAGTCCGGCGCCTGCGCGCGTTGCAAGCCCCTCGTCACGGGTTCACCGAGAACGTGCGCGATGAACTCCTCGGCCATCCGGGCGATCACGGCCGGCCGCTGTGCGGCGACCCAGTGTTTGCCGATCACCTTGCGCTTCCACAAGCGTGGCGCCCACTGCTGAAGATCCTCAAGCAGCGCAGGCATCATGTAACGGTCACGAGTCGGCATGATCACCTGAACGGGCACTTCGGTCCGGCGCTGCTCGGGTGCGCCTGTCCGCTGGAAGATGTTGGCACGGTACAACTTCATCCCGTCGATACCGTCGGCCTTGGCCGGCACGCGGGACAGGCCTTCGATCCGCGCGATCTGTTTGCCGACGCCCAGCCGCCACGCCAAGGCAGCCAGCACAGGCACATGGAAAGCCAGGATGTACCAGGAATGCAGCTGCTGCTTCAGCACTTGCCGCAGGTTGCCAAGCGTGGGCCGGGACAGCCGTTTGCGGGTCCAGTACCCGATGTGATCCAAGCACGGCCCGGAAATCGAGGTGAACGAGGCAAACCGTGAATGCGGCTCGGTGACCGCGTGCCAGGCTTGGATCGAACCCCAGTCGTGCGCGACGACATGCACGGGCGCCGACGGACTGACTGCGTCCGCGACGGCCAGCATGTCGTCGGCGAGGTGCGAGAGCGCGTACTGCGAGACCTCACGGGGCCGCGAGGAGGCTCCGGCGCCGCGCACGTCGTAGCTGACGACGTGGAACCGCTCGGCCAGCCGAGCGGCCACGCCGTCCCACATCGTGTGGTTGTCGGGATAGCCGTGTACGAGCAGCACTGTCGGGTCGGCGGGGTCGCCCTGTTCGTAGACAGCCAGCGACACCTCACCCGACTTGACTGTCCGGACACCCATGGCCGCTCCCGTCGTCGCTGACAACGAGAAACGTTACAACGGCCGTTGACACACTCGCAATGCCTGAACAGTGTTTTCGCAGGTCAAACACGGTTACCGCGAGTAAGATCAGATCACGTGACGACGGAACCACTCGATCGTCGCGATCCATGCAGCCTCAGCCTGAGCCGCGTTGTACCGGGCCCCGGTGTCGTTGTGGAACGCGTGGTCAACGCCTGGGTAGACGGTCACCTGGTACGGCTGGCCGCTCTGCTTGAGCTGGGCTTCGACAGCGTCCTTGGAGCCGGTGATCCGCGCGTCCTTCTCGGCGTAGACCCCGAACACCGCGGCCTTCACGCTGGCCAGCGCGGCGACGTTCGCTGGCGCAGGCCCGTAGAACGGCACCGCCGCCTTCATCTGCACGCCCGCGGCGAGCGAGTTCCATGTCATCCCGCCGCCGAAGCAGAACCCGGTCATCCCGATCTTGTCGCCGTTGCCCGCCGAGGACAGCGCGGCGAGTGCCTCCCGGACGTCGGAGACCATGGCGTCGACCGGACGCTTGCTCAGAGCCGCTGAATACGCCGCGGAATCGGTGAGCTTGTCCGCACCACCGTCGCGGGACAGCAAATCCACTGCCAGCGCCTGGAATCCCGCAGTGGCCACCCGCCGGACGACATCCTTGGTGTGCGGGACCAGGCCGCGATTTTCGTGAATCACCAGAATTCCGCCTGCGGATGCGCCACTGGCGGGTGATGCGTGATAGCTGATCAGGTTGACGCCGTCGGTTCCCCGCACCACCAGATTGGAGACCTTGATCCGCGGGTCGTTCTCCTGGACCGTGATCCCGTCCTGAGTCGGCTGGGCCGGTGGGGTGGCGAATTCCTGCGGGTTGTCCGTGGTCCGCCCGGTCGGCGACACCGGCGCGCCGGTCGGTTCGGCACTGCAGCCCATGGCGGTCAGCAGGCCCATCGTCGCCGCCGTACTGCCGGTGATCAGGGTGACCCGGCGGATCAGCTCGCGCCTGCTGATCACGCGGTCGTTGAAGTCCTCGATATGTTCTTCGACCACATATTTCTCGAACTCGGTCATCGGCAACTCCCATCACGGATGGCGCGCCTCACCCAGGCCAGCATGGTGAAGTGCCGGAGCGGCGGCAACCGCTGACGCGATTGCTGTCGATTACGACAGCTTGTCGCCGGAAACCGCGGTGCGCTTGATCAGGGCTTCCAGCCGATCGCCGACCATGTCGGGGATGACGCGAGCGGTCGACCGGGCCACCGCGGCCGTCAGCGCGGAGATCACGACTGGCGGCAGCCGCCGCAGCACGTCCGCGTAGTACGGCACCTCGGCGCCGCTGGGCAGCCAATCCGCGCCCTTCGGGTCCAGCACGTACTGCCGCACAAGCCCGACCAGCAATCCGGCCACATGGTCGACTTCGTGCTGCAGCACGCCCGCGAGTTCGAGCACCTCGTCCAGTGGCACACCGAGTTTGACCAGCTCGTACCCGGCGGCCAGCAACTGCGGGCTGGGCACCACGAAACTCGTGCCCTGCCGCCGCAGCAGGTCCAGTTCAAGGGCCTTGCGGGTGTTGGCCACCGTGAGCTGCTTGCCGAACAGCCTGCGCAGCTCACGGACAGTGATCGTCGTCGGCACGTCGGACGACCACGGCACGCCCATCGCTTCTTCCAGGCCGAGCACGTCGGCGAGGCTACGGCCGGACTCCCACGCCGCGAGCATCTCGCCGATCTGGGCGAAGGCGTACCCACGGCCGAGCATGTTGGTGACCAGCCGCAGCCGCGACAGGTGCGCGTCGGTGTAAATCGCGGTCCGGCCTCGGCGGATCGGCGCGGGCAGCAGACCGCGATCCTGGTACACCCGGATGTTGCGGACAGTCGTTCCGCTCACCCGGGCCAGGTCGTCGATCCGATACTCAGCCACGCTGGCATGCTAAGCGGTCATGCGCACAGTGATCGCGATACTGGCCACCGTGGCTGGCGCAGCCGCGGTCGTCTACAGCACGTTCCTGCCCTGGTACGGCGACCGGCAGGGCCGGCAGATCCCGCTGAGCGAGCTGTGGAACGGCGTCACGGCCACGACCACCGACATGGTCAACTCGTTCTTCGTGCCGATCGTGCTCGCGGCCGTGCTGGCGATGACCGGACTGATCATCGGACGGCGCTGGCTGATGGCGCTGGGCACGCTCGTCGCGTTGACCGTGTTCGCGGTCTACCTCGGTCAGCAGATGCAGGTCGAAGCACTCGCATCCCAGTTCAGGCAGGGCTTCTGGAACACCGCGGGCGGCTGCCTGCTGTTGCTGATCGGCGCGATCACCAGGCAGAGTCGTCAGAAAGCCACGAACTGACGGCAACCTGTTGTCCCCCTTGAGAGTGATAGAGGCGCTGGGGAAGTACAAGCCAATGTCACAAGGGGCAACCTGTGCACAAACGCGGTCTGATACTCACGGCGGCCCTCGCCGTGATGACCAGCGGTGTCGCCGTCTTACCGGCAGCCGCGCAACAATCCGCCACTCCGGCGCCCGCTGAGGCGCCCAAAACGGTCACCCTGATCACCGGCGACAAGGTGACAGTCACCAAGAAAGGGGACAACTGGGACGCGAAAGTCGAACCGGCCAAACGACTTGGACCGGTGCAGTTCATCAAATCGGTCAGTGCCAAGGGCGTCACGGTGATCCCGTCGGTCGCCGTGCCGTTGATCCAGGCCGGCAAACTGGATCGCAGGCTGTTCGACGTGACCGGGCTGATCGAACAGGAATACGACGACGCCCACACCGCCGAGATCCCGCTGCTGGTCGAGTCCAAGGCCGCTCGGACGCTCGGCAAGGTCACGCGTGAGCTGCCGTCGGCCCAGCTGTCGGCGGTGGCCACGCCGAAGAACAAGGCCACGGACCTGTTCGGCAAGGCCGACGTGAGCAAGATCTGGCTCAACGGCAGGAGTCGCCCGTCGCTGGACGTGAGCGTGCCGCAGGTTGGCGCGCCCGCCGCGTGGCAGACCGGGCACACCGGCGCGGGCGCGACGGTCGCGGTCCTGGATTCCGGTTACGATCCGAAGCATCCCGACCTTGCCGGGATCGTCAAGGGTGAGAAGGATTTCACCGGGCAGGGCATTGTCGACAAGGTCGGCCATGGCACGCATGTGGCTTCGACCATCGCGGGCCGCGGCAGCAAGTACACCGGCGTCGCCAAGGGCGCGGACCTGTTGATCGGCAAGGTCTGCGGCAACCGCTTCTGCATGGACGACGAGATCCTCGCGGGCATGCAGTGGGCCGCGGACAGCGGCGCCAAGATCGTGAACATGAGCCTGGGCGGCGGCCCCGGAAACGGTGTCACCACCCCGCTGGAGATCGCGATCAACCTGCTCTCGGCCGAGAAGGGCATGTTGTTCGTGGTTTCCGCGGGTAACGACGGCCCGCGCAACCGCGTCGCGAGCCCGGCGTCCGCCGACGCGGCACTGGCCGTCGCCAGCGTGAACAAACAGGACAAATACAGCACGTTCAGCAACCCTGGTCCCCGGCTTGGTGACAACGCCGCCAAACCGGACATCGCGGCGCCTGGTGAGGACATCGTGGCGGCGCGTGCCGAGGGCACGCTTGCGGATCGCGCGGTCGAGGGCAATTACGCCAGGCTGTCCGGTACGTCCATGGCGGCGCCGCACGTCGCCGGTGGCGCGGCGATCCTGTCCGCGCAGCATCCGGACTGGACCGGTCAGCAGATCAAGGCCGTGCTGATGGGCAGCGCGAACCCCGTCAACGCCACGATCTACCAGCAGGGCGCGGGTCGGCTGGACGTCGGCCGGGCGTCCAGCCAGACGGTCGTGCCCAGCGTGGGAAGCCTGACTCTGGGTGTCGCCAGGTACCCGCACAACGGGCCTGCGCTGAGCAAGCCGATCACGTACAGGAACATCGGCAGCGCACCGGTTTCGCTGCAGCTGAGCATGGACAACCCGGCGTTCCGCACGAATGTCGACACGATCACGGTGCCTGCCAACGGCGAGGCTACGGTGACGGTCACCTTCGACCATACGGCCGTCCAGTTGGGTGTCCACGGTGGCAGGCTCGTCGCCAAGGGCGGTGACACGGTGATCCAGACGCCGGTCAGCGCGTACAAAGAGCCGGAAAGCTATGACCTCACGACCAAGTTCATCGACCGAGACGGCAACACGGGCAAAGTGCGAGGCAGCGCGATCTGGGTTCGGCTGGACAGCGGCCAGGACGACTTCGACCTTATGGGCAACAACAGCACAGCGCGGCTGGCACCGGGCCGGTACGCCGTGATGGGCGCGATCGAGACGCCGGTCCCCGGCCAGTACCAGCGGTCGAACACGCAGGTGGCCGAGCCGGAGGTCGATCTGCGCAAGGACACTGTGGTCACGCTGGATGCCCGGCAGGGCAAGAAGGTCAGCGTGCAGGCCGAGGAGAAGGACGCCCGTCAGTTCTCCTGGACCAACGCGATGGTGGCCGACACGGGAGCCCGTGGGGTGGGCTACTACACCCAGTGGTTCACCAGCATGCCGGACTATCACCTCTACGCCGTACCCACCACCAAGTCCGTCAAGGAGTTCCGCTACTTCAACCGGATGAAGCTCGAACGGCCCCTGGTCAGGCTGAAGGCCGACAAACCCGAGTCGTTCGACGTCCCGGTGGACTGGGCACCAGGTTCGCCACAGACCACGGACGCTCGTGCGCTGCCGGTCGTGAACGTCGGGCACGCCACACCGGCCGAGATAGCCGCGGCCGACCTCAAGGGCAAGCTCGCGGTGTTCACTCTGGGCGCCGGCGAGGAACTCGAACTCAGTCCACGGGCACGGGCGATCGCCGAAGCGGGCGCGAACTCCGTACTGTTCTACTTCTCCGACGCCGATGCGCGGCAGATGGAGGCGCCGCCGCTGCCCATGGCCGTCGCATTCGGCCCCGAAGGCGCCCGGCTGGCCAAGCTGCCGAACGCGTCAGCGACGTTGACCGGTCTGCCTGCGAGCCCGCACCACTATGAGCTCGTGTTCCCCAGCTACGGAGGCATTCCGGCGGACGTGACCTACCGGCCGCGCAACAGCGACCTGGCGACGGTGAAGACGACCTACCGGACCCCTGGGGACGGTGGCATGGGCTACGTGACGGCGTTCGCCACCGACGGGAAGTACGACCTGGAGGGCTCGCTCGAGACGACGGCGACTCCGCTGCCTCTGGAGCGCACTGAGTACTTCTCGCCTGCCGTGTGGCAGAACTCCACGACTGTGATAGCAGGGGGTGCTGCGCAGCAGTACGAGGCGGCCAAGCGGACGTTCAAGGCTGGTGAGAAGGCCACTGTGGACTGGGGCAAGGCCGTGATCGGGCCGGGCATCACCGGATCGGCGGGCTTCTTCTCGCCTGAGCCGCATCTGGCGTACCGCCAGGGCGACGTGATCAACACCAAGCTCCCGCTGTTCTCCGACTCCGCGGGACACTCCGGTTTCGCGGACACCGGCGAGACCGTGCTCTACGCCGGCGACAAGGAGATCGCCCGCAGCGGACAGCCCGGCATCGGACAGTTCACGGTTCCCACCGGCGCGGCGAACTACCGGCTCACCACCGCGGCCAACCGGGACAACCCGGATTGGCCGTTGTCCACAAAGGTCAGTGCGGAATGGGCTTTCCGGTCCGGGAACACCACGGCTGCCGCACCACTGCCGTTGCTGACAATCGGTTTCGACCCCAAGCTCGACATGACCAACCACGCACCCCGCGGTGCACTGTTCGCCGTGCCGGTCCGGGTCGACCGCCAGCCTGGTGCGCAGGGTGGCAAAGCCGAGCCGAACAAGGTCGAGGTGTCCTATAACGACGGCCAGACCTGGCAGCAGGTCCCACTGCTGAGGGTGAACAACTCCTGGTGGGCCGCCGTGCAAAACCCGACGTCCGGATTCGTGTCGCTACGCGCGAGCGCTTCGGACAAGGACGGCAACTCGGTAACCCAGACCATCATCAGGGCATATCGGGTGAAATGACGCAGCCTGGGCCCTTTGCATCCGTCTGCTCAGGTGAGTGGGGGATGAAACTGAGGGGTCAGTATGCGAAGAAGTATCAGTGTGGCCGTGCTGGCCGCACTGGTGGGCGCGGCGGTCACAACACCGGCCGCCGCGCAACCACCGACTGAAACGCCTGCCACAGAACCGAAGACCGTCACGCTGATCACCGGCGACCGGGTCACCGTCGCCCAGCGCGGCGGCAAATGGGACGTGCAGGTCGAAGCAGCGGGTGCGGAACACGGATTTCTCAAGCATTCCGGGCCCAACGGCGTCACGGTCATCCCAATGGCCGTGGCGCCGTTGGTGCGTTCGGGCAAGCTTGATCGCGCGCTGTTCGACGTAACCGGATTGATCAAGCAGGGGTACGACGACGCCCGGACGCCGGAGATCCGGCTGCTCGTGGAATCCAGCGGCGCCAAGGCATTGGGCAAGGTGACCCGCGAGCTCGGCGGGCTTCCGCTGTCACGGTGCTGAAGAACAAGACCGCCGGACGACGGCATTCCGCACTCCTGTTGCCGGACAACCGATACCGTCGCGGATGAGTGTCGCCGATCTGGATGCCAGGCGTGGCAACCAGATCAAGGCCGAAGTGGACGAACACACGGTGCCCAGCGATCCGCGGGAGCGACCGGTATCCGGTTCGACGACGGCAATGTCGGCGTCGAAATGACCACTCCATTGAGCGACGCCACTTATACCGTTCCGGTGAAAAGCACTCTCTTCACACACTATGCCCGCGCCCAGCTCACCGGAACGGGATACAGATATGAGCTCGCTTTCCCGCATCCCGGCGGGATTCCGGCCGACGTCCGCTATCGCGTGCGCAATCGCGATCTCGCGACTGTGAAAGCCACGTATCACGGCGGTTGGGGGAACGGAGTGAAGGAACACGTCGCCAAGTCCGGCGACCTGGTGCTGGACTCCTATCGGTATCCCGCCGCGGTCGCGATACCGGGCAAGCAGACCGAGTACTACTCGGCCGGTGTGTAATGGCTGCACTATTTGATGGTGACCGGCAAGAACGGGCTGACCTACCGGCTCGACCACGAGTCGGTGACCTATCAGCCGGGAGAACACCGTTCGCCGGCCTGGAACAAGGCTGCCGGGCCGAACCTGGCCGGGCCGGCACCGCCGTTCCGCCGGTCGTCGAACCACGCGTACCGGCAGGGCGACCAGATCATGGTGGCGTTGCCGATGTTCTCGGACTCCGCTGGTCATTCCGGATATCCGGAGCCCGTCGACCAGGGCTCGGTCTCGGTCCGTACCAGCGCGTCCGATCCGGACGGAAACACGGTTTCCCAGACGATCATCCGGGCATACCAGGTGAAATGACCTACGGCGGGTCCGCCCCAGGGCAGGCCCGTCCCCCTTAAGGGGTGGTCCTACCCAGGGCTGACGCGGACTGTCGGTGGGTGGGCCTACTGTCAGGTCCATGTCGATCGACGCCAGGGCCTTGACCAACGGCCTGACCGCAGCCGAGGTCGCCGAGCGCGTTGCCGCCGGCCAGACCAATGACGTGCCCGCGCGGGCCAGCCGGACCGTCGGCCAGATCGTCCGGGCCAACGTGCTCACCAGGATCAACGCCATCTACGGCGTGCTCTTCGCGATCATCATGTCGACCGGCTACTTCCTGGACGGCATGTTCGGCCTGCTGATCATCTTCAACAGCGGCATCGGCATGATCCAGGAGCTGCGGGCCAAGCGCACCCTGGAGAAACTGGCCATCGTCGGCCAGGCCAAACCGACTGTGCGGCGCGATGGCGTCTCGGTGGAGCTGGCGCCCAACGAGGTCGTGCTCGACGACGTGATCGAGCTGGGTCCCGGTGACAAGGTCGTGGTCGACGGCGTGGTGCTGACCGCGGACGCGCTGGAGATCGACGAGTCACTGCTGACCGGTGAGTCCGACCCGGTCGTGAAACACCCCGGCGACCAGGTGCTCTCCGGCAGCTTCGTGGTCGCGGGCGGCGGCGCCTACCGCGCGACGAAAGTCGGGCGCGACGCGTACGCGGCCAAGCTGGCCGAGGAGGCCAGCAAGTTCACCCTGGTCAAGTCCGAACTGCGCTCCGGCATCGACAAGATCCTGAAGTTCATCACGTTCCTGCTGATCCCGGCGGGCGCGCTGACCATCTACAACCAGCTGTTCAACGTCAACGAGTCCCTCGCCGACGCGCTGCGCGGAATGGTCGCCGCCCTGGTGCCGATGGTGCCCGAGGGCCTCATCCTGATGACCAGCATCGCCTTCGCCGTCGGCGTCATCCGGCTCGGCCAACGCCAGTGCCTGGTCCAGGAGCTGCCCGCGATCGAGGGCCTCGCCCGCGTGGACGTCGTGTGCGCGGACAAAACCGGCACACTGACCGAGAACGGCATGCGCCTGTCCGAGGTCATCAGCTCCAACGGCGACGCCTCGATCTCGCATGCCCTGGCCGCCCTCGTACGCACCGAGGCCCGCCCCAACGCCTCACTCCTGGCCATCGGCGAGGCCTACCCAGCCGCCCCGGGCTGGCAGTCCACTGCGGTCGCCCCGTTCTCCTCGGCCAGAAAGTGGAGCGGCGCTTCCTTCGCAGAGCACGGCAACTGGGTCCTCGGCGCCCCGGATGTCCTGCTCCCGCCCGAAAGTGCCGAACGCACGGAAGCCGAACGCATCGGCTCCCAGGGCCTGCGGGTGTTGTTGCTCGGCCGCACAGACATCGCCGTGGACTCCCCCGACGCACCAGGCGTGGTCACCCCGGCAGCACTCGTGGTGCTGGAGCAGAAGGTCCGCCCGGACGCGAAGTCCACACTGGACTACTTCGCCTCACAGAACGTGACAGTGAAGGTGATCTCCGGCGACAACGCCCTGTCGGTGGGCGCGGTCGCGGGATCCCTCGACCTCCCGAACTCGGCACACCCAGTCGACGCTCGCAATCTCCCCTCCTCCCCGGACGAACTCGCCACAGCCGTGGAGGAAACCGGCGTCTTCGGCCGCGTCACCCCAGCCCAGAAACGCGCCATGGTCGGCGCCCTGCAATCCCGCGGCCACACAGTCGCCATGACAGGCGACGGCGTCAACGACGTCCTCGCCCTCAAAGACGCCGACATCGGCGTAGCCATGGGCTCAGGCAGCCCAGCCACCCGCGCAGTCGCCCAGATAGTCCTGCTGGACAACAAGTTCGCCACTCTGCCCTACGTAGTCGGCGAAGGAAGGCGCGTGATCGGCAACATCGAACGCGTCTCCAACCTGTTCCTCACCAAAACGGTCTACTCCGTACTGCTCGCCCTGATGGTCGGCATAGCCCAGGTCAACTACCCATTCCTGCCCAGGCACGTAACAGTGATCGCCTGGTTCACCATCGGCATCCCAGCATTCGTGCTGTCCTTGGCCCCCAACAACGAACGCGCCCGCACAGGCTTCGTCGCCCGCGTCATGCGCATGGCCATCCCAGCCGGCGCCATCATCGCCACAGCAACCTTCGTCTCATACATGCTCGTCCGCACCACAGCCACCAACGAACAAGCAGGAACAACAGCGCTGATCACCCTGATGATCGTCGCCCTCTGGGTCCTGGCCATAGTCGCCCGCCCATACAAGTGGTGGAAGATCGCCCTCATCGCCCTGATGACCGGCGCGTCATTCCTCCTGTTCGTCCTCCCCTTCACCCAACGCTTCTTCGCCCTCGACCCAACCAACACCGCCCACACAACCCTCGCCCTGACCACAGCCGCCATCGGCGTCCTCCTGGTCGAAATCGTCTGGTGGATCCAACGCCGCTTCACCAACCTGATCCCAGAACAGGACCCAGAACCCACAACCGCGCAGTAGGAGGAATGGGCTTGCCCCGTTTGCCCGCCCGGCGAGGGCATATCTCTCAACAGATGAGGAGCCGCAATCACAGGCGAGTGAGCAAACTTAAGCAGCGTGCCGATCCTGACTGGCGGGACGGAGCCACGGGTGGGTAGGACCAGACCGGCGATCCTCATCAGAGCCAGAAGCGGAACGCACAGGCTCGTCGTCGTGCCGGGCGGTAGGCGCGGGATCGCCACCCCGCCGATGCTCCCGTTGCACGAGGTACAGCAGCGCAACCCCGGCCAGCAGCGGAATGTGAGACAGCAGGCGGGATGCAGGAACACCGACTGTAGTGGCCTCCACCAGCGAAAAGACTATGAGCGCGCCGACGAACACGGCTACGGCGGGCAGCAGGCCGCTGGCCCGGCGGGTCTGCCAAGCGGCGGCCAGCATGGCCAGGCCGAGTGCGAGGTTCCAGGCGGCTCCCTCACTGACCAGATGCCCGGTGAGGGTTCCGCCGTGACCGGTGTGTACCGAAGTACCGAAGAGCTGAGCCACGGCGAGCAGCAGCTGGATCATGCCGACCCCGGCAAGCAGGATCCGCGCGACAGGCCGCCGTGCCCGCGGTGCCTGCTCCGCCAGTACGGCGTCGACCAGATCCGGTGTGGGTACGAATTCGCGGACACGGACACGCCGGTTCAGGGCTGCCGCGGCTTCGTACCAGGCGGGGCAGTCCGGGCATGTCTCGAGGTGCGCGTCGACCTCAGCCGGGGGCATCGGCGAGTCCTCGCCGTCCAGCCGGGCGGACAGGGCCTGTATGCAAGTCCCACAGTCCATGCCTACATAGTCGCGCGGATCGCGGCTTGAGTTCCCATCAACCCTTGCGTTCGAACAGGGCGAGCAGCTCGGCGCGGCCGAACATGCGGGCTGTGTCCACCGCTGAGGGGGTGCCGGCGAACGGGTCCGCGCCGCCGGCGAGCAGCGCCTTGACGACCTCGTCCGCGGCCTTGAACACTGCTCCCGCTATCGGGGTCTGGCCGCGGTCGTTGGCCTTGTTCGCGTCCGCGCCCAGTTTGACCAGGCAGGACACCGCGGCAGCGTGTCCGTGGTACGCGGCCAGCATGATCAGTGTGTCGCCGGCCTCGTTGGACAGGTTCACCGGGATTCCGGCTCCGACCAGCTCTTCGAGCGCCGGGGCGTCACCGCAACGGGCCGCGTCGAAGGCGCGGCCGGCGAGCTCTTGATCTCCCACTCGGACCAGGGTGGCACACCCCGCTGACCTCGGCACAACCATCCCATGACCGGGCCACTGATTCGCGGGTAACGTTTTGGAAATAATTTGCGTCGCGTGAATACGACGAGTCGTCGTTTGTAAGCCGTAAGTGATATCAATACGGAGCGCTTTCGGTCGATCGCCCGCCGTGTATCCAGCTGCGGCGGACATGAGAACGGGTAGCCCACATCCGTCGCGTTTCACGGACGTGAACTACCCGCTCACAGTGCCCCCGACCGGATTCGAACCGGCACTCCAACCCTTTTAAGGGGCTTGCCTCTGCCTGTTGGGCTACGGGGGCGCAGGAAGCCTAAGCGTTCCGGCGCTCCCTTCGAAGCCACTTTGCTACAACTCATCCGCCTGGCCCAATGAATTGGTCCGGTCAGCTCTTGGCTGCCCGGATGAATTCGGTCTTCGGATCCTGAAGCTGTCCCATCGAGATCACCTCGCGGCGCAGCACGAAAGCGCCGAGCCAGTCGAACATGATCCGGACCTTGCGGTTGAACGTGGGCATCCGCGACAGGTGGTACGCCCGGTGCAGGCCCCACGCGAGGAACCCCTTGAGCCGGATCACCCCGAGCACATCGGTAACACCTTTATAGAGCCCCAGAGAGGCCACAGAGCCCTGATACTTGTGCACATAGGGTCGCTGCTGCTTCCCGCGCAGCGAAGCCAGCACGTTGGGAACCAGCCGCTTGGCCTGGCGCACGGCGTGCTGAGCCGACGGGCTGCATGTCGCCGTCGGGTCCTCGGCGGTGCGCGACAGGTCCGGAACGGCGGCGCAGTCGCCGGCCGCCCACACGTCCGGCAGGCCTTCGACCTGCAGCTCGGCCGTGCACCGGATCCGGCCGCGCTGGTCCAGCGGCAGGTCGGTGTTGGCCAGCATCGGGTTCGCCTTGACGCCCGCGGTCCAGATGATCGTGTCCGCTTCGAACTCGGTGCCCTCGTCGAGCACCACGTGCCCGTCCTCCAGCGACTTGACCCGGGTCTCCAGGAAGACCTCGATGCCGCGCTTCTCGAGCACCCGGACGGTGTAGACGCCCATCTTGGCGCTCACCTCGGGCATGATCCGGCCGGTCGCCTCGACGAGCACCCACCGCATGTCCTTGCGGTCGATGGTGTCGTAGTAACGGATCGCGTAGCGGGCCATGTCCTCGAGCTCGGCCAGCGCCTCGACGCCCGCGTACCCGCCGCCGATCACGACGAAGGACAGCAGCTTGCGCCGCAGCTCCGGGTCCGTGGTCGACGCGGCCAGGTCCAGCCGGGACAGCACGTGGTTGCGGAGGTAGATCGCCTCGCCGACGGTCTTGAAGCCGATGCCGCGCTCTTCCAGGCCCGGGATCGGCAGCAGCCGCGACACGGAGCCGGCCGCGTTGATCAACAGGTCGTACTCGACCTCGTCGGTGTGCCCGTCGATGGACTCGACGGTCACCTTCTTGGCCGCGTGCTCGATCTTGGTCACCCGGCCGGTCAGCACGTGGCAACGAGTCAGCACCTTGCGCAACGGCACGACCACGTGCCGCGGCTCGATGGAGCCGGCTGCCGCCTCCGGCAGGAACGGCTGATAGGTCATGTGCGGCTGGGGGTCGACCACCGTCACCGACGCTTCGAGCGACCGCAGTTTCCGCTGCAGGCCCAACGCGGTGTACAGCCCGACATACCCACCGCCGACGATGAGAATCCGCTTCGGCTGCTTTTTGCCCTTGGCCATGCGCCCATCGTCGCACCATCTCGTCACCGCCGCGCGTCGCCCCTGGTCAGGTGTGACGCCGGTCGCGCGTGTTCACTGTGGACGCTTCATGATCAACCGGGCGGCCAGCAGCGCCAGCGCCGCCACGCCGATCAGCGCGGCGATCTCCAATCCCGCTGGTGTAACGGTTTTCGGCACCAGCGCGGCCACCCCGGCCAGTGCGAAGACCAGCACCTGCACGAGTACGAACCGGACCGCCGCCGGCCGCAGCGCGGCCAGGTGCACCCGGGCAGTGCCGGGAATCACAGCGGTCACCGCGGATCCGATGTGGACGAGGTGGACCAGCGGCAACAGCAGGAGAACACCGATACCGAAAGGATCTTCGGACGCCACCGCCAGGCACACCGCCGTGGCGATGATCACGAACGAGGGTGCCGGGGACGCGGGCGCCAGCACCGTCAGTACGCCGAACAATCCGACAAGTCCGACCGGGAGCCAGGAAACCCCTTGGCCCGCCAGCAAAACCATGATCAGAACCACCGCGCAGCCGACCACGCCGCGCAGTACCCAGGCCGGTATCCCGGCGGTGAGGTTCACCGCCGGCCCCGGGCGAGCCCGCGCAGTGTGGCGGACGCCTCATCGCCCCACTTCAGCACTGGGATTCCGTGCTGCCGCAACGTTTCCAGTCGCATTTCGTGTTCGGTCCGCAACACCTTGAGCACGACCTCTCCCCAGGGGTCCTTCGCCACCGCGACCAACGGGTCCGGCAGCAGATCCATTGCCAGCACACGGGTTCCCCGCCGGACGACCGTCGCGGTGAGATCCACCATCGCGTCGTCGAGGAACGGTGAGAGCACGATCACGAGCGCGCCCGGCGGCGCCTGCTGAGGCCGCAGGACCGGCCGGGGCGCCCATCCCGCGGAGCGGGAACAGATCACCAGCTGGTGCCTGATCTTGAGCAACTGGCGTGACCCGGAACCGGGCGGCACGCTCAGCTGCGGGCGTCCCATGTCGACGAGCCCGACCCGGTCGCCCTGCCGCAGGTAGCTCGCGGCAAGCGAACTCGCCGCGCGCACCGCGATGTCCAGACTGCCGCCCTCACGCACGCCACTGCCCGGCACGGCCAGCGCCCAGTCAGCCAGTTCGGCGCCGACGTCCACCTGTGTGTCGAGCGCGATCACCAGCGTCGCGTCGGCCTCCGCGTGCCGCTCCCGGACATGCAGCAGGTTGGGCGCCAAGACCCCGCCATTGGACGCAGCGGCACGCAGCGAGACCCGCCAGTCGATACGACGCAGCCGGTCACCTGGCTGGAACACGCGGATGTCACGCAGTTCAGTACTGTCGCCTGGGCGCGGCGATCGGTGCACGCCTACCAACCCGGCGGGTCGTGGCGGCAGCGGCCCCGCAGGCAGGGGGACGACCGGCGGCAGCACAGTCCGGCGGCCCTCACGGCCGACGATCGGGCCGTACACACGCAACGCGTCCGGTCCGGTGAATAGCCGGTCGGGCCTGAGGTCGACGCCTTCTCCCCAACCGGCGTGCGCGAGTTCGGTCCGGACCTCCTGAACGGTTCCCGGTAGGAGGTGCACATGGCCGATGCCCCGCTTACGGCCGTACGGCGCACGTAGGGCAACGAGCTCCACGCCCGGACTTGCTTCAATGTCGAACACGGCCTCCGTGTGCTGGCCGGACTCGGTCGCCCTCGGCATCGCGGGCGGGTGGACCACCGGCTCACCGGTCGGCGATCTGGCCGCCAGCACGAGGCTGATCAGCAGTGGCGCCCCGATGAGGACCATCTCCAGGGAGTGCGCGAGCACCCCGGCCGCGACCAGGCCGACACCGACGACCACCGCGCGGTACATGGCGTCGGTGTTCCGCCAGGTGTCAGTGTCCAGCTGCGCCCTGAGCCAGTGCAGAACGCGCACGCTCATCTGGTGCTCGCCGGACCGGGGACCACACCGAGCAACTCGTTGACCACCTGGACGCCGGTCGTGCCGGTGCTCCACGTCTCCGCACGCAACGTCAGCCTGTGTGCCAACGCGGCGACCGCGCACTCCTTCACGTCTTCCGGCAGCACGTACTCGCGGCCGTCCATCACCGCGAGGCAGCGCGACACCAGGAGCAACGCCTGCGAACCGCGCGGTGACGCGCCGATCTCCACGGCGTGGTGCTGCCGCGTGGCGGAGGCCAGGTCGACGCAGTACCGCAACACGTCCGGGTCGACGTCCACCAGCTCGACACCGGCTTGCAGCCGTCGCACGCGCTCGGCGTCGACGACTGGATCGACCTTTGTCTCCTCGCGGCGCCGGGCCAGCCGGCGGCGCAGCACCTCGGCTTCCTCCTCGGCCGGTGGGTAGCCGACGTCCAGCCTGAGCAGGAAACGGTCCAACTGGGCCTCGGGCAGCGGGTACGTACCCTCGTACTCCACCGGGTTGGCGGTTGCCAGGACGTGGAACGGACTCGGCAGCGGATGCGTGTGGCCTTCGACCGTGACTTGCTTTTCCTGCATGGCTTCCAGCAGCGCGGACTGGGTTTTCGGCGGTGTGCGGTTGATCTCGTCGGCCAGCAGCAGGCCGGTGAACACCGGGCCGGCGCGGAAGCTGAACTCCCGCTCGGTCGGGTCGTAGAGGTACGAGCCCGTCACGTCGGCCGGCAGCAGGTCCGGGGTGCACTGCAGGCGGCGGAAGTCCAGGCCCAGCGCCTGCGCGAGGCTGCGGGCCAGCAACGTCTTGCCCAGCCCTGGCACGTCTTCCAGCAGAACGTGGCCGCCGGCCAGGATCGCGGCAAGAGCCAGGCGGGTGGTGCGTTCCCGGCCGACGACGACCGTGCCGACCGCGTCGAGCACCGCACGGCATTCGGCCGCGATCGTGTCGATGTCAAGTCCTATTTGTACGTCTGATGTGGACACCGTGGTCACTTCTCCTCCAGACGGCTGAGCAGCTGGGCCAGCCGGTGCGGGGACGGCAGTTTCGCGTCCGCCTTGGTGATCAGATCGTGTAGTTCCGTGCCGAGCAGGTCCCGGGCCCGTGGATCGGCCAGGCTCACCACGCCGTGCCGGTGCCGCAGCACCGACTGCGCCAGCGTGCGCAGCCTGGGCTGCATCTTCGAGGTGTACCTGCCCGGATCCTTGGCAACCCCGGCGAGCCTGCTGGACAGCACACTGGCCTGGTGCGCGGTCAGTGATTCGGGCTTGGCCGGCATCGACTTCCACGTCGGCGCCGCCACCCCGGCGAGCGCCGTGGCCACGAACGTGCACGCCATGACCGGCAACGCGACCGTGACGGCCCAGAACACCGGCAGGACCATCAGCCACTTGGCGACCGCCCACGCGACCAGGCCCGTGGCCAGCGCGGTCAGAATCGAGTGCAGTGGCCTCATGAGATCTTTTCCAGAGCGCTACGGGCCCGGCGGGCATCGGCCTGGGTGACCGAGCCGGGTTCGCCGAACCTCGCCCGGTGATAGAGATTCTTCAGCTCCCCCAACGCTTCCGCGTCCATGGTGTGACCGGCGAGGACGGCGGCGGTGAACTCGGTCGGCGTCTGATGCGGCTCCCGCGGGGTGCCGGTCTCCGCCGCGGACTCCTCCAGCCGTACCCAGGCCGCGATCACTGCGTCCGACGGTGGCCCGCCCATTTTCTGGTCCATCTCAGCCAGTGCTCGCTTGGTGACCGTGGCCAGCCATTGCTCCCCCGTCATCCCGCTGTCCTCGTCGAGCGGCTGCTGCAGCCTCGTTCGCCGTTGCCTGCGCCGCAACCTGATCCCCGTCAGCATCGAGATCAGCATGGCCAGCCCGAGCAGGACCGCGATACCGACCAGGATGATCAGCACGATCGCGCCGTACGCGATCGGTTCCGACGAGATCGACGGCGCCTCCGGAATGGGCAATCCCTGGACTTGTGGCGGCGTCGGCGGGCCGGGGGCAGGCGTGCCAACTGGTATCCCCGAGGTCCCCCTGGCCGCCAGTACCGCCAGCAGAAGCAGCGCCCCCACCGCGAGCAAAGCCGCGAGCCTGACTTTCATCCACCGAGCATCCCAAACAGATGCCGATATGCCCACCCGGAAAATCCGGCCTGGCGGGCCCGATCAGGATCGGCCCGCCAGGATCCGCTCAGCGGTTGGAAGCGTTCTGCACGAAGGCGGCCAGGTCCGCGGACTGGGCCAGCCGGCTGGGTTCGTGGATGTACATCATGTGACCGGCCGGGTAGTACTTGGTCTCGATGTTGGCGCGCAGTTGCTCGGGAATCGCGAGGTGCGCGAGGACATGCTCGGCCGCGTAGTACGGCGTCGCGCCGTCCAGGTAGCCCGAAGCGACGTGCACCTTCAGGTTGTGGTTCGCGCGCAGCGCGGCCGACAGCTTGTTCGCCACGGTGACGGAAGCGTTCTCGAATTCCTTGTAGGACCAGGGATGGACGTTCCCGGTCAGGACTTCGTACGGCAGATCGTTGGCATAGTTCAGTTCCGCCCGGACGTAGTGGTTCAGCGCGGCGGTGTACGGGCCGAGAATGGCCGTGTAGGACGGGTCCTCGCTGAACAGTTCCCGGCCGTAGTCGTTGTCCCACCCCAGGAATCGGGCGTCCAGCCGACCGGTGACCTGACGGCGGGAGCGCAGCAGCTCGGTAAAGAACCTGACGTGTTCGATCCGGAGGTTCACGCGGTCCACATAGTCCGCCGAGAGTCCGGTCAGCGCCGCGATACGTTCCACAATAGACTGACGGTCGGCGAGACGGGAACCCTGTGCCAGCGCCCAGGGGTAGTCGCGGCTGGCGAACTCCTCGGCTTCGGCGAGCAGCTCGTCAAGCGGGCGATCGCCGTGCAGGCCGTGGTAGTGTGCGATGGCCGCGTAGGTCGGCAGGAACAGGGCGTACGGCAGGTCGTTGCCCTCGTTGAAATCGATCGTCCCGAAGTCGAGGACGGACGAGATCAGCATGATCCCGTTGAGGTACATGCCGTGCCGCGACTGCAGATGTTCCGCCAGCCCGGCTGCGCGCAGCGTCCCGTAGGACTCACCGGCCAGGAATTTTGGTGACAGCCAGCGTTCGTTACGCGACGTCCACAACCGGATGATCTCGCCGACCGACTCCAGGTCCGGCCCGAAAC
Organism: Kibdelosporangium banguiense; assembly: GCF_017876405.1. Classification (GTDB taxonomy): domain Bacteria; phylum Actinomycetota; class Actinomycetes; order Mycobacteriales; family Pseudonocardiaceae; genus Kibdelosporangium; species Kibdelosporangium banguiense. The sequence goes on from NZ_JAGINW010000001.1 coordinate 1,348,033, forward strand.
CGTGGTACTCGCCGGGCTTCTCCCCCTTCACCGCACGCGAGTAGCCAGTGGACACCGGATCGATGAACACCAGATCACTGTGCCGCAACAAAGTTTCCTGGTTGTCGACGAGCTCGTATGGCGGCTTCGCGAGGTCACCCGCGTCTCCGGCGAGCACGCGACGCGGGCCGAACACCCCCAGGTGCAGCCACACGCTCGACGACCCGGGGCCACCGTTGAACGCGAACGTCACCGGCCGCCGCGCCGGATCGGCGCCGTCCATTGTGTAGCTGGTCAGGAAAACCTCGGCCTTGGCGAGATTCCCGTCGAACTTGCCGTCAGTGAGGACCTCTCGTCGCAGCACCACCCGTCCCGCGGTCGCGGTATACGACAGATCACCCAGCGTATGGCTGGTGGTGACCAGGTCGTCCACGGGATCTTCAGGTTTGGGCTGCTCCTGCACTTCTGCCATATACGCACCCTATGTGGTGGACAATCCTGGATCATGCTGGATTCCCTGGACGAACTCGACCGCGCGGTGACCTCCTGCCGCTCGTGCCCCCGCCTGGTGCGCTGGCGCGAACAGGTCGCCCTGGAGAAACGGGCCGCGTTCCGGGACTGGGACTACTGGGGCAGGCCAGTACCGGGCTTCGGCCCCGCGGACGCCCGCATAGCCATAGTCGGCCTCGCCCCAGCCGCCCACGGAGCAAACCGGACAGGCCGCATGTTCACCGGCGACCGCTCCGGCGACGTCCTCTACGCCGCCTTGCACGCCGTCGGCCTCGCCTCCCAGCCAACCGCAACCCACATCGACGACGGCCTGACCCTGCACGACGTCCGGATCACCGCACCCGTGAAATGCGCCCCACCCGCCAACAAACCCACCCCCGGCGAACGCGACACATGCCGCCCCTGGCTCATCCGCGAACTCGCCCTGCTGCGCCCCACCCTGCGCACAATCGTGGTTCTCGGCGCCTTCGGCTGGCAGGCCCTGCTACCCGCCTTGGCCAACTGGCAGATTCCCCTGCCCCGCCCGAAGTTCGGCCACGGCGTCGCGGTCACTCTGCCCGCCAACGACAACGGCCCGGACCTCACCCTGCTCGGCTGCTACCACGTCAGCCAGCAGAACACCTTCACCGGCAGACTCACCCCAGCCATGGTCGAGGACGTACTGACCCAGGCCAAGCAGTACGCCCGCCTAACATAGGCCGCAATGTTACTACCGGTGGTAGCATCACCATATGACCGCACTGCCTCATGAGCCGATCAACGAGGGTGCGAGCTCGCTCGGCGGCCACGGACAGCCGACAGCGGAGCTCGCACGTCTACTGGGCTTCATCCATGACTTAGGCAAGGTGGCGCCCGAGTTCAAGGAGCTGCTCGAGCGGGTCGAGTCAGCTGCTTCCGGAGCGACAGGGAACGTGCGCGCCCTCGGCCGGGCACGCAAGGTCAGCGTCTCGATGCCAGAAGAGCTGACGATGGCCGTGCAACAGCGGGTGGGCCGTGGTGAGTTCAGTCAGTACGTGACCGAGGCGGTTGCCCGGCAGCTGGAGCTGGACCTCCTGGCCGAACTCGCCGCATTGCTCGAAGTGGAGTACGGCCCTGTGCCGGAGGAGTTCCTGGCGGAGGCTGGTGCGGCATGGCCGGACGTCGAATAGCCGCGGGAGGGACGCTGGTTCTCGACAGCGAGGGCTTGTCGAAGCTCGCCTCCGGAGATTTCCGTGCACGGGCGCACTTGGAGACCGCGCGTGTCCGCCGCGCCAGAGTTGTCGTCAGCGCTGTCACATTGACGGAGGTTCTTCGCGGAGGATCTCGCGATGCGTTGGTTCATCGCGTGCTCTCCCGGATCGTAGTGGCGCCAGTGTCTCCCGAACTGGGACGAGCGGCTGGTGAGTTGCTTGGGACTACAGGGTTGTCCGGTCACCGTGGCGCAATCGACGCCATAGTCGCGGCGACCGCGCTGCAGCAGCCTCGTCCGGTCGTTTTGCTCACCAGCGATCCTGACGACATGAACAGTTTGGTGGAGGAACCCGGCTCCGCCAAGGAACACAGGGTCGTGGTCGTCCACGTGTAGGCCGATGCCCTCTCGAGCCAGGGCTCGAGAGGGCATCCGGGCAACTACTGAGTTACTTCAGGAACTTCGCGCCGCCTACGACTGCCTGGTAGGCGTCGATCTGGCCGTGGCCGTAGAAGCCGTTGAAGTCCAGGCCGCCCTCACAGGTGGCGGTCCAGTCGGCGGGACGGCCCTCGTCGAGGTAGTCGACGGTGCGAGGGGTCGGGCAAGGCGTCGCGGTCGCGGTGCCTTCCAGGACTTTCTCGACCTTGTTCGGGTCGAGGCTGGCGTCGTTGCCCTTGTACTTGCCGTACTGGCTGACGATCAGGGCGGCCACGCCGGTTGCGTGCGGGGCGGCCATCGAGGTGCCCTGCAGCGGACGGTAGTAGGCGCCTGGCCTGTCGAGCTTGAGCACGCCGACTGCGGCACCGTCGGGGGTGACGTTGCCTGCCGCGTCGACGAAGCCCTCGCTGACCAGCACGTTCTGCGGGTAGGTGGACAGGATCATGTTGTCGAGGCTGTTGAACCACGGCGTACCGAAGTAGTCGCGGCGGTAGCCACCCGGCGCGGACACCGAGATCTGCTCCAGGCCGTAGGTGGAGAAGTCGGACTTGGCGCCCGACGGCCCGTAGGACGACACGTTGAGCACGTTCGGGTGCTCCGACGGCATCGACTGGCAGGTCGCGTTGTCGATGTCGCGGTCGTGCGCGGTGCCGGCCGGGAAGTCCGGGCTGGTGGCGTCCGGCAACGGCTTGCCGGCGTCGGTGTGGTCGTTGCCGTAGGCCGAGATCAGCGTGACGCCCTTGTCGTGGGCGTAGCGCAGGGCGCGGGACACGGCGGTCTTGATGGTCCGCTGCTGCTTGCGCTGCTCCGGCGTGTCGGCCGGGTTGTTGTCGCAGTTGTACAGCCACGGGTCCACGTAGAAGGACATGTTGACCACGTCCAGGCCGGCGTCGCCCGCGTAGGTCAGGGCGTTGACGACCGGCTGCAGGAAGAAGTAGCCGGAGTCCTGGCCACCACGGATGTTCACAATGGACACACCCGGGGCCACACCGGACAGGCCGAAGCCGTTGGCCGCGGCCGCGACGATGCCGGCGACGTGCGTGCCGTGGCCGCCGTTGTCCACATCGGCCGGGTCGACGCAGCCGCGGTACTCACACGGGCCGTCGACTTCCTGGCCGAGCTCGTCGAACGGGATGTCCTTGGTGAAGTTGCGCGACAGCGTGCGGTCGAAGTTCGGCGCGATGTCCGGGTGCTTGCCGTCCACGCCGGTGTCCAGGATGCCGACCTTGACGCGCTTGTCGCCGATGGTCTTGTCCCGGGCCAGGTCCGCGCGGATCGACTTCAGGCCCCACAGCTGCTCGTCCAGCGGGTCCAGGCCGACCGGGGTCTTCGCCTTGTTCTGTGCCTTGTTGCCGTTGCCGCGGTCCTTCTCGATCGCGGCGTCCTTGCGCTTCTTGGCCGCGCGGTCGGGAGCCTGGCCGATCGACTGGACCTTCGCGGCCGACAGCACCGCGTTGGACTTGGCGAGCCGTTCGGTGAAGCCGTTCGCGGGCGCCTTGGCGGTCAGCAGGCCAACCGCGTCGTTGCGCTCCACGACCACACCGCCGGCCGCCTTGACGGCCTGCTCAGCGGACGCGGCCGACGCACCGTCGGCGGTCAGCACGTTGAACTCGATCGAGTCGCCGGACAGCTTGGGCTGCGCCGAGACCGACGGCGTGACCACAAGAGTCAGCAGCAACGGCAGAGCCGAAGCGGCGATCAGTGTCTTTCTCATAGGTAGTCTGCTCCACTCACTACGGCCTGCAGGGCATCCACCTGGCCGGCACCGTAGAAACCATTGAAGTCCGGTCCACCCAAGCAGGTGGCCGTGTAAGTCGCATCCCGGCCCTCTTTGATGTAGTCGACGGTCCGGGGCGTCGGGCACGGGGTCTTGGTCGCGGTGCCCTGCAGCACACGCTCAACACGGTCCGGGTTCAGCGTGACGCCACCACGGGCGTCGTAGTTGCCGAACTGGCTGACGATCAGAGCCGCGACACCGGCGGCGTGCGGCGACGCCATCGACGTGCCCTGCAGCCACTGGTAGAACGCGGGGGTGCCGTCCGGCTTGGTGTCCTTCTTCACGCCCACAGCCAGACCGGCCGGGGTGACGTTGCCTGCGGCGTCGATGTGGCCGTTGGCGAGCGCCACGTTACGCGGGTAGGTCGACAGGATCCGGTTCTCGATCGTGTTGAACCAAGGAGTTCCGAAGTAGTCGCGGGCGTAGCCACCCGGCGCCGACACGGAGATCTGCTCGGTGCCCCAGTTCGAGTAGTCAGCCTTGGCACCCGAGGGGCCGTACGAGCTGACGCCGACGGTGTGCACACCCTCGATCGGCAAGGACTGGCACGTCGTGTTGTCGATGGTGCGCGGGTGCGTGGTGCCCGCCGGGTAGTTCGGGCTGGAGGCGTCCGGCAGCGGGTTGCCGAGGTCGGTGTGCTGGTTGCCCAGCGACACGACCTGGGTCACGCCCTTGCGGTAGGCGTAGTCCAGCGCGCGGTTCATCGCGGTCTTGATGGTCCGCTGCTGGGCCTGCTGCTCGGGCGAGTCGGCCGCGTTGTTGTCGCAGTTGTACAGCCACGGGTCGACGAAGAACGACATGTTGACCACGTCGAGCCCGGCGTCACCGGAGTACGTGATGGCGTTGACGACCGGCTGCAGGAAGAAGGTGCCGGAGTCCTGCGCACCACGGATGTTCACGATCGACACACCCGGCGCGACGCCGGACAGGCCGAAGCCGTCCGCGGCGGCCGCGATAGTGCCGGCGACGTGCGTGCCGTGGCCGTTGTCGTCCCAGTCGACCGGGTCGACGCAGCCGCGGAACTCACATGGGCCGTCGACTACCTGGCCAAGCTCGTCGAACGGGATGTCCTTGGCGAAGTTGCGCGACAGCGCGCGGTCGAAGTTCGGCGCGATGTCGGGGTGCGTGCCGTTCACACCGGTGTCGAGGATGCCGACCTTGACGCGCTTGTCACCGATCGTGCGGTCACGCACAAGGTCGGCGCGGATCGACGTGAGACCCCAGAGGTTGCTGTCCAGCGGGTCCATGCCCACCGACTGCGTCTGCGCCTGCGTGCGGGCCTTGACCTTGGCCTTGGCGGCCTTCTGCAGGGCCGGGCTGGCCGACGCGGCCTTGCCGGTCTGTTCCTTCTCCACCACGCCCGGCTTCGGGGCCGGCTTGGCCTTCGGCGCCGTGCCGACCGACCGGGTCCGGGCGGCCGCCGACACGCCGTGTGCCTTGCTGACGCGCTCGGTGAACCCCTGTTCCGGCGCGGAAACCGTGATCAGGCCGACCACGGCGTTGCGGGAAACAACCTCGCCACCAGCCTGCTTGGCGGCGAATTCGATCGAATCGACGCTCACACCGTCCGCGGCGAGAACGTTGTATTCGACCTTCTTGCCCGACAGTGACGGAAGCGCCGACGCGGCCGGCGCGGTGACAGCAGTCAGTGCGGCCAGCAACGGTAACGCTGCTACCAACACTCTCTTGCGTCTCACGAATTCTCCCTCGTTTCTACGGAACTACGACCTGCGCCTCCGCGAAATGGCAGGCGCTCGGGTGCCCCGCCACCCGGGTGACAAGTTCTGGTTCCTGTTCTGCGCAGATATCCTGCGCCTTCCAGCACCGTGTGCGGAACCGACATCCGGAGGGTGGATTGATCGGACTTGGTACGTCACCGGTCAATCGGATGATCTCCCGGCGGCCACGCAACTGCGGATCGGGCACGGGCACGGCCGACAGCAACGCCTGCGTGTACGGATGCGACGGCTGGCCGTAAATTTCGTCCTCTGTACCGATTTCGACAACTTTGCCCAGGTACATCACCGCGACCCGGTCGGAAAGGTGCCGGACCACCGACAGATCGTGTGCGATGAACACATAGGACAGTCCGAGGTCACGCTGCAACTCGCCGAGCAGGTTCATCACCTGCGCCTGGATGGAGACGTCCAATGCGGACACCGGCTCGTCGCAGATGATCACTTTGGGGCGCAGGGCGAGCGCCCGGGCGATCCCGATGCGCTGGCGCTGGCCGCCGGAGAACTGGTGCGGGTACCGGTTGATGTGCTCGGGGTTGAGCCCGACCACGTCGAGCAGCTCCCGGACCTTGCCCTCGCGGGAACCCTTCGGCGCCACATCGGTGTGGATCTCGAACGGCTCACCGATGATGTCGCCGACGGTCATCCTCGGGTTGAGCGAGGTGTACGGGTCCTGCAGCACGATCTGGATGTCACGGCGCAGCTTGCGCAGTTCGGCGCCGCGCATCTTGAACATGTCGCGGCCCTCGAACAGCGCGGTCCCGCCGGTCGGCGGCTCAAGGCGCATCAGCACCTGGGCCAAAGTGGACTTTCCGCAGCCTGACTCGCCCACCACACCGAGGGTCTCGCCCTTGAGCAGGTCGAACGAGACGCCGTCGACCGCCTTGACGTGCCCGATCGTACGCTTGAACAGCACGCCCTGACGGACCGGGAAGTGCTTGACCAGGTCCTTGACCTGCAGGATCGCCTCAGCCATTGCTCACCATCTCCTCGGCGAAGTGGCACGCGGAGAACCTGCCGCCGGACAGCCGGTGGAACTCCGGTACTTCCTGCTTGCAACGGTCCACCACACGCGGGCAACGCGGGTGGAACGGGCAGCCGGACGGGATGTTCGCCAGACTCGGCGGCAGCCCTTTGATCGCCGTCAGCTCCTGGCCCTTGAGGTCCATCCGGGGCAGCGACGCCAGCAGCGCCTCGGTGTAGGGATGGCCGGGATTGCGGAACAGCGAGAACACGTCGGCCTGCTCCACGATCCGGCCCGCGTACATCACCGCGATCCGGTCGGCGACCTCGGCGACCACACCGAGGTCGTGCGTGATCAGGATCAGGCCCATGTCGCGTTCCTGCTGCAGGTCGCGCAGCAGGTCCATGATCTGGGCCTGCACGGTGACATCCAGCGCGGTGGTGGGCTCGTCGGCGATCAGCAGCTCCGGGTCGAGCGCGAGCGACATCGCGATCATCGCGCGCTGCCGCATACCGCCGGAGAACTCATGCGGATAGTTACGCACCCGGCCCTTGGCGTTCGGGATCTTGACCAGGTCGAGCAGCTCGACCGCGGCCTTGCGGGCGTCGGCCTTGGAGAGCCCCCGGCGGACCTTGAGCTGCTCCTCGATCTGGAATCCCACGGTGAACACCGGGTTCAGCGCGGAGAGCGCGTCCTGGAAGATCATCGCGATGCCTTCGCCGCGGACCTCCATCCGCCGCTGCGGCTTGGCCTTGAGCAGGTCCTCGCCGTGAAACTTCACCTCGCCGCCGAGAACCACCGCGGGCGGCGTGTCCAGGATGCCCATGATCGTCTGCGCGGTGACGCTCTTGCCGGAGCCGGATTCGCCCAGCACGGCAAGCGTCTCACCGGCGTTGACGTGATACGAGACTCCGTTGAGGACACTCGCGACCCCGTCGCCGGTCCGGAACTCCACCCGCAGGTCGTTGACCTCCAGCAGCGGCGCGGTGTCCGACCGGGCCTCGTCTGACACCACGAACTCGCCCTTTTCTCCGTCGTACACTGTGGACATTCGATTCACCGTGACTTCGGGTCGAGGGCGTCGCGCACCGCGTCGCCGAGCATGACGAACGCCAGCACCGTGATGGTCACCAGGGCGGCTGGGAACAGCAGCTCGTGCGGTGAGGTCTGCACGTAGTCCTTGGCGTCGTTGATCATTACGCCCCAGGACACGACCGGTGGCCGCACCCCGATGCCCAGATAGGCCAGCGTCGCCTCGACACCGATGAACGCGCCGAGCGCGATGGTGGCGTAGACGAGCACCGGCGCCACGGTGTTGGGGAACATGTGCCGGAAGATGATCCGCGGCGTACTCGCGCCCAGCGCCCGCGCCGCCTTCACGTAGTCCAACTGCTTGGCCACGATCGTCGCCGAACGCATGATGCGCATGGACACCGGCCACGACAGCACCGCGATCGAGAGCACCACCTGAATCACGATCGTGGCCTCACCGGGACTGGTGCCCGGCGGGTTGAGCGTGGTCAGGATGACGATCGCGCCGAGCACGAACGGCAGTCCGGCGAAGATGTCACCGAACCGGGAGATGAACGAGTCGGTCAGCCTGCCGTAGAAGCCGGCGATGATGCCCATCAGCGAGCCGATGATCACCGTGAGGATCGTCGCGAGGAGGCCGACCAGCAGCGACGCCCGTGCGCCGTGCATGGCACGGGCCCAGATGTCGTAGCCCTGGAAGGAATAGCCGAACCAGGCGTCGCCGTTGGGCGGCTGGCTCTGCAGGTCCAGGTTGTTCCAGTCGGCCAGCTTGGACGTGAAAATACTGGGGAACAACGCCATCAGCACGATGAAGACGATGATCACACCGGAGATGTAGAACATCGGCTTGCGGCGCAACTGCGCCCACGCGTCGCCCCACAGGCTGCGGGGCTTTCGCTGCCGCTGCGCGGAGTCGTCAACGGCAGCCAGGTCAGTGGCCTCGTGGCTGGCGAAGTCCTCCAGCGCCGGGCCGCCGCCGACGGAGCCGGGGTCAGTCATATCGGATCCTCGGGTCGAGAACGGCGTAGAGCAAGTCGACGATCAAGCTCATGATCAAGTACACCAGCACGAGCAGCACCACGATCGTGGTGACCATGAAGCCCTCTTTGTCCGCGATACTGCGGAAGATCAGGCCGCCGATGCCGTGGATGTTGAACACGCCCTCGGTCACGATCGCCCCGCCCATCAGCGAACCAAGGTCCGTGCCGAGGAACGTGATGACCGGGATGGCCGAGTTGCGCAGCAGGTGCACGCCGACCACGCGGCGGGTGGGCTGGCCCTTGGCGATCGCGGTGCGCACGAAGTCCGCGCGTCTGTTCTCCGCGATACTGGTGCGGGTGAGCCTGGTGATGTAGGCCATCGAGATGCTGCCGACCACGAAGCCGGGCACGATCAGCTCGCCCCATGTCGCTTCGGACGACACCGTCGGTTCGATGATGCCCCACTCGTTGCCCAGCACGATCTGCAGGATCGAACCGGTCACGAACACCGGCAGCGAGATCAGGAACAGTGTCGAGACCAGCACCAGGTTGTCCAGGAAACCCTTGCCCCGCAGACCGGTCAGCACACCGGCGGTGACACCGATGACGATCTGGATCAGCAGCGCGATCAGCGCCAGCCGGACCGTGATCGGGTAGGCGTTGCCGATCAGCTCGCCGATCGAGTTGCCGTTGAAGGTCTGGCCGAAGTCGCCGGTGAACACCTTCCCGAGGTACCCGAAGTACTGCAGGATAAGCGGGTCGTCCAGGCCGTACTTCACGGTCATCGCGTCGACGAAGTCCTGCGGGCACTGCCGGTCGCCGCATTTGCCTGCGAACGGGTCACCCGGAACCGCCCAGACCAGCGTGTAGATCAGAAACGTCGTCCCGAGGAAGACCGGGATGAACTGCAATAGGCGTCGCAGCACATAGCGACCCATGCGTCCACTCCTAAGTGGTGGGAGCTAAACCGCCAAGAGGCCCTGTCCGAGAGTTCCGGACAGGGCCCGATTGGCCGCGAATGCTACTTGACGACTACCGACGAATATTCAAGCTGGCGCTTGAAGTTGAGCTGGGCGGCGGACAGCTTCTTGGAGCGGGCGCCGATGCCCTTCTCGACCCAGGTCGGGATCTTGGGCAGCTCCTTGATGGCCAGCTTCGAGGCCTGCTGGTACAGCTTGATCGACGCGGCCTTGTCGGCCGTGGTGCCTGCCTGCTCGAGCAGCTTGTCGACCTCGGGGTTGGAGTACTTGGCGTCGTTGGACGAGCCACCGGTCTTCACGATCGGGACCAGGAAGTTCTCGATCGACGGGTAGTCCGCGGACCAGTCGGACCGGCTCAGGCCGGTCAGCTGGCGGCCGTTGACGACCTGACGGAACTGGCCGAAGTTCGTGGCCGGCAGGAACTCACACTCGGCGCCCAGCGCGTTCTTGATGCTGTTGCACGCGGCCTCCAGCGGCTCCTTGCGGCCACCGTCGGCGTTGGACATGATCGTGATCTTGCCGGGGAAGCTGCCCTTCACGGTGTCCCACAGCGCCTTGGCCTTGGCCGGGTCGTAGACACAGGCCTCGCCACAGGTGCCCTTCTCGTAGCCCTCGATGCCTTCCGGCACCAGGCCGTCGGCCGGGACGTACGTGCCCTGCAGCACGGTCTTGGTGATCTGCTCACGGTTGATCGCCATCGAGATGGCCTTGCGCACGTCCGGGTTCTTGTACGCCGGGACGTACTCCGGCACGGCCAGCGCGCTGACCGACAGCAGGTTGGCCTTCAGCACCTGGTCGCCCAGGTCCTTCTCGTACTTGCCACCGGCCTTGGCTGACGGCGGCAGGGCCTCCATGAAGTCCAGGTTGTCCGACAGCAGGTCCTTGTAGGCGGCTTCCTGCGCGGCGTAGATCTTGATCGTCAGGTCCTTGAAGTTGACCTTCTTCGTGCCGCTGTAGTCATCGAAGCGGGTGAGCTTGATGTCCGTGTTGGGCGTACGCGAGACGAACTTCAGCGGGCCGTTGCCGATCGGGGCCTTGGCGAAGCCCTCCGGGTCGGCGAAGAACTTGTCCGGCAGCGGCGCGAACGGGGTGTAGCCGATCTTCGACGGGAACACCGAGAACGGGCCGTTGAGGGTGACCTCGAAGGTCAGGTCGTCGACGACCTTCAGGCCGGACATCTTGTCGGTCGCGGGGGCTGGCGCCTTCTGCGGGCCGCTCGGGCCGTCCGGGTCCTCGGTGTGGACGTCCTTGTAGCCCTGGATGTCCTCGAAGAAGGACGCCGCGAGCTGCGCGTTCTTGGAGTTGGCGCCCCAGTTCCAGGCGTCGACGAAGTTCTTGGCCTTGACCTCGGTCCCGTCGTGGAACTTGAAGCCCTTCTTGAGCTTGATCGTCCAGACCTTGGAGTCCGGGGACTGGATCGACTCGGCCACCTCGTTGTAGGTGGCGCCGTCCTCGGGCTTGAACCCGACCAGCTTCGAGTAGATCGCCTCCTGCATCTTCGCGCTACCGGCGTCGGTGGCGTTTGCCGGCAGCATGTCCGTCTCCGGCTCCGTGCCGTAGATCGAGAGCGCACCGTTCGTGTTGCCGCTACCAGCGTTCGGTGTGTTGCTCGTGCTCGTGCCGCTGCCGCCGCTTCCGCATGCCGACAGGGCCAGCGCGAGCGCCAACGGCGTCGCCGTCAGCACCACCAGCCGTGGTTTGCGCATGTGACTCCTCCAGTACCAACCTGCATCAGATCCCGCAGTGTGAGAGGACGTTAACTGGACCGCGGCTGGGCACGTAGTCACAAAGGCGTCACGATGTGAGCCAATTACTCCGATTGGGGGAGGTCGAAAGTTCCGAACACCTCAGAGTTGGGACAGGGCAATACCGTCCAGAATGTCGTGTTCACTGACGGTGAGTTCCTGGATGTGCGGCAGCTGTTCGGCGAGCACCTGGAAGATCAGCGAACCGCCCGCGATGACGTCCACCCGGCCCGGGTGGATGACCGGGATCGCGGCCCGCTCGTCGTGATTCAGCTTGAGCAGCCGGTCGCTCGTGGCGGCGATCGTCTCGCGCGACACCCGTGACAGGTGGATGGCCTCGGAGTCGTACTGCGGCAGATCCAGAGCGATGGCGCCCATCGTCGTGGCTGTCCCGGCGACCCCGATCCACGTCTTGGCCTCGGCCACCGGGACGACGTCGAAGGCCTGCTGGAGGACCTGTGTGGCGAGTTCTCGCCCGGCAGCGATCTCATCGATCGTGGGCGGATCGCTTTTCAGGCAACGCTCGGTGATCCGGACACAGCCGATGTCGGTCGACTTGGCCGCCTTGGGCGTCGCCTTCACACCGTCCCACGTGCCCAGGACCAGCTCGGTGGAACCGCCGCCGACGTCGACGACCAGGAACGGGCCGTCATCCGGGTCGAGGTCACCGACCGCCCCGGTGAACGACAGCGTGGCCTCCTCGTCACCGGAGATCACCTCGGCCGGTACGCCCAGCACCGACCGGGTCATGTCGAAGAAGTCGTCCCGGTTGCTCGCGTCACGCGTCGCGGACGTCGCAACCATGCGCACGCTCTCCGCGCCCTTACGCCGCAGGATCGCCGTGTAGTCCGCGAGCGCCACCCGCGTGCGTTCCAAGGCCTCCGGGTTGAGCATCCCGGTGGCGTCCACGCCCTGGCCGAGCCGGACGACCCGTTGCTCGCGGTGGACGTCACGCAGCCACGATGTGCCGTCATCGCGCTTGGTCACGTCCGCGACGAGCAAACGGATCGAGTTAGTCCCACAATCGATGGCGGCAACCCTTGGCATGCCGCCAATCTACTAGGGCTTAGTTGCTTGGCTTGGGATCCGGCTTGCACGGGTCGGGCGGCACCGGCGCACCCTGGGGAACCGGCCCGTCCGGCGCCGCGGCCGACGAGGACGGCGACCCGGAACCCGACAACTGCGACTGCCCGGCCGATTGCCCGCTCGGCTGCGCGGACGCCGAGGTCGCGGCGCCGGACGTCGGCGTGGTGGACTCGCACGTCGGCGGGGTGCTCGGGCGTGTCACCGACGATGCCGTCGGCTTGGGGCCGAGCGTCGGCGGATCGGCCGGGGTCGTCGAGGGCGGTGGCGGCGGTGGGGGTGGAGGTGGCGGCGGTGGGGTGGTCTGGATCGGCTCCGGCGGCGGCGGGCCGGCAGCCTGGTTCTGGGTGTCCGTCGAGCCACTGCCGGTGCCACCGGTGCCACTACCGGTTCCGGTGCCTGTTCCGAGGCCCGGCGGGATCTCGGTGACGCCCTTCGCGTACGCCTCGGCCCAGAGCAGGACCGTGGTCACGTAGCTGTCGGAGTGGTTGTAGCGGAACACCGCCTGGTAGCGCATCTGCGCATTGCTGAGGTCAACCGGACCCGCGCAGAGGTACTTCCCCGCCGCGGTCGCCGCGTCGTAGATGTTGTGCGGGTTGGAGACGCCGTCGCCGTTGCCGTCGGCCGCGTACGTCCGCCACGTGGCTGGGATGAACTGCATCGGGCCGACCGCACGGTCCCACTGCTCGTTGCCGTCGTACGTGCCGCCGTCGGTGTCGGGGATCGCGGCGAAGCCGTTGCCGTCCAGGACCGGGCCGAGGATCTTCTCGAGCGTGTTGCCCTTGGAGTCGACCTGGCCGCTGTTGCCGTGGTTGGACTCGATCCGGCCGATGCTGGCCAGCAGGGGCCAGGTCAGGTGGCAGCCGGGCATCTGGGCCGCGAGCAACTGCTCGGCCTTCTTGTAGGCGGCCAGCGACGGGCCCGGGATGCCGAGCACACCGGTCGGCACGCTCAACGGGTCGCCCGCGTTGGCCAGCGCGGCCGGGTCGGACGCCAGGCGCTGCAACTCCTGGGAGAGCTGGCTCACCTCCGGCAGCTCACCGCTGGCACCCAGGTCCTCCAGGTCGATACCGAAGAAACCCCGGCCGAGGCCGTTGGCCAACGGGACCACCGGCCGTTCGGTCGTCCCCCAGCCCGACATGGTGTCGCCGGCCAGCGCAGCCGGCACAAGCAAGAGCAAGGCCGCCACCGCCGCGACCCCTCGCTTGCGCCGCAAAAAGCGCATGACCTTACGTCGGGCAGCCCTGTTCAAAGGCGCGAACGACACGGACCCGGCCTCCCCGGAACTCTCGACTCCTCTTGCGACCTGTGATGCCTCGGCCCCTAGCCTGCCTCATCCGAGGGGAACTTTCACGGGCCTTTGGTCTGTACGGCCGAAGTTCATAGTCATCTGACAGTTACATGTCATCCGTTGTTATCTGGCTGACAATCTCCAGACGGCCACCGGCCACTGATCCGTTGCAAGGTCTCGTCGCCGAATGGATTCACACCAGGTCCGCAGGCCAGGGCATGCGCCAAGTGGACATGCAGGCACTTGACACGGCCGGGCATACCGCCTGCGCTGACCTGCGTTCCGAGCGACTCGATGGCGTCACGCTCCGCAAGGTACGAGACGTGCGCCTTCTCGTAATCGGCAGCCAGTTGGGGATCTTCCGACAGCCGCTGGGTCATTTCCTTCATCACGCCCTCGGCCTCGAGCGTGCTGCACAGCGATGTCAGCCGCGGGCACGTGAGGTAGTAGAGCGTGGGGAACGGCGTGCCGTCCTCCAACCGTGGACTGGTCTGCACCACCGCGGGATGACCACTCGGGCACCGGGCGGCGACCGCACGCAACGCACGGGGCTCACGGCCCAGCTGAGCCTTGACCGCGGCCCGGTCCTCGTCGGTGACTGGCTGAAACTGCACCTATCTGCTCTCTGTAATCGAATTCCAGAGGGACTGGAACCACGGCTGCTCCGGGCCGGCCGGTGCGGTCGGCTGACGGCCCGACTCGACGCCCACATCACCAGGCAGCTGCACCATGTACGGCGTCTCGCCGGGCATGACGTACCGCAGCCTGCGCCGTGCCTCGGCCTGGATCTGCGCCGGGTCGGCCAGCTGCGCCTTGCGCTCCTCCAGCCGCTGCACGAGCGCACGCCGCTCGGCCTGAAGACGTTCCTGGGCCGCGACCTCGTCCCGCTGCGACAGGTACGTACGCAGCGGGACGGCGATCGACAACGCCAACGCACACACGATCGTCGCCAGGATGGCGGCCCGCCGTGTGGTCGTCTGCCCCATGAACCCGCGCGTGAACCGGCTCCGCCGCGGGGCAGGCCGCTTGCGCGGCGCCCGCTCCGGACGCTCCTGATCGCCGCCGGGTTCAGTCACTCAGTTCTCCGGGTTGAAGCGCGGGAACGCCAGGTCCCCGGCGTAACGGGCCGCGTCACCGAGGGTCTCCTCGATCCGCAGCAGCTGGTTGTACTTGGCGACCCGCTCGCTGCGGGCCGGCGCGCCGGTCTTGATCTGGCCGACGCCGGTGGCCACGGCCAGGTCGGCGATGGTGGTGTCCTCGGTCTCGCCGGACCGGTGGCTCATCATGCTCTTGTAGCCGAAGGAAGTGGCCAGGGAGACAGCGTCCAGTGTCTCCGACAGCGTGCCGATCTGGTTGACCTTCACCAGCAGCGCGTTGGCCGCGCGCCGGGAAATGCCCTCCTCCAGCCGCTCCGGGTTGGTCACGAACAGGTCGTCGCCGACGATCTGCACGCGCTCGCCGAGCTCCGCGGTCATCCGCACCCAGCCGTCCCAGTCGTCCTCCGACAGCGGGTCCTCGATGGACACGAGCGGGTAGTTGTCCACCAGCTCCTTGTAGTACGCGGTCATCTGCTCCGCGCTGCGCTTGCTGCCCTCGAACGTGTATGCGCCGTCGGCGAAGAACTCGGTGGCGGCGACGTCCAGGGCCAGTGCGATCTCACGGCCCGGCCGGTAGCCGGCCTTCTCGATGGCCACCAGGATCAGGTCGAGCGCCTCGCGGTTGTTGCCCAGGCTCGGGGCGAAGCCGCCCTCGTCGCCCAGGCCGGTGGCCAGTCCCCGGCTCTTGAGCACGGACTTCAGCGAGTGGTAGACCTCCGCGCCCCAGCGCAGCGCCTCCCGGAAGGACTCCGCGCCGATCGGCGCGATCATGAACTCCTGAATGTCCACTTCGGTGTCCGCGTGCGCGCCACCGTTGAGGATGTTGAGCATCGGCACCGGCAGAACGTGCGCGTTCGGGCCACCGACATAACGGAAGAGCTCGAGGCCGCTGGACTCCGCGGCGGCCTTGGCCACCGCGAGGCTGACCCCGAGAATGGCGTTCGCACCGAGGCGGGACTTGTCCGGCGTGCCGTCCAGGTCGACCAGCTTCTGGTCGACCACGCGCTGCTCGACGGCCTCGATCCCGGTCAGCTCCGGCCCGATCTCGTCGAGCACGGCCGTGACCGCCTTCTCGACGCCCTTGCCCAGGTAACGGTTGCTGTCGCCGTCCCTCAACTCGACGGCTTCATGCTCACCCGTCGACGCACCCGACGGAACGGCCGCACGGGCCAGGGTGCCGTCGTCCAGCGCGACCTCCACCTCAACGGTGGGGTTACCCCGCGAGTCCAGGATCTCGCGTGCGCCGACCTGCTCGATTACCGCCACTGGTCGTCCCTGCTTCCTATTCCTTGATCAGAGCCTGTAGGGATTGGATGGTTCGCTCTCCACACCCGCGGTGACCCGCGATGTTGGAGTCCTGGTCCGGCAGTCTGGACCGTTGGCGATCGCGTTCCTGGATGATCTGCTTGACCCGCCAGTGCGGTGTCCGCAGGCCGATGTCGGGATCGGCGGCTCGATCCAGGATGTTGATCGCAGCGGCGTGGTCCGCTTGCCACACGACCCCGCACCCTGTGCAGTGAAGCCGATCCCCGGACCGTATCCCGAAGGAGTTGGTTCCAGGTATCACTTGCGACGTGTAGGCCGCATTCACCAGCCGCACCGCAGAACCTCTGCGGTCCGACACGTTTGTGAGCGCCTCGGCGGTGAGGCCTTTCGTCCAGGCTGCCAGCCGCCGGTTGGTATTCGCCCCACCCGCTCGGGGCACGAATGATCTGGTGAGGTCCTCAGCGACGATGACCGCGGCCTTGTCGACCACAGCGTTCACCGCGCGGTATGTCACTGTGCGGACCCGCTGTTCCCAGCGGCGCTGCTGCCGATGCTTCTTGACAGTACCGAGGTTGTTGCGTCGAATCCGCTCCGCCTTGCGGTGCTGGCCGCGCTCAGCGGCGTTGTTGGCGATCGACCGTAGCTTCGCTCGTCGCGCGTTTCGTGCTCTGAGCAGGTCGGAGCGCTCCCGCAGCAGTACCCCCAACTCGGGACCGTGGTGCTCGCCATCGGAGTCGGTGAGTACTTCGCTGTAGCCCTTGTCCACCCCAACGGCAGCCTGGCCGGCGGGGCGGTGCGCAGACTTCAGTGCCTTGTCGTCGACCTGGTAGTGCACCTCGGCCTGGCCACCGCGCAGGATTACCCGCAGCGTCCCTGACGGTGGCTGAGTGGTGTCCAGCGGGACCGCGACGCTCTTATGTGGCGTCAAGCCAGGAACCGCCAGCCACATCTTGCCCCCCTCGGCCAGCGTGAACGTGCGCACCTTGTCCGAGCGGATGATGATCTGATTCGCAGTGTGGTTGCGGCCCCGGCGCCAATGCCGGCGCATCCATCGCCGCAACAAAGGATCACTTGTCCATCGGTCCCGTTTGAGCAGCGTGTACAGCCGTTTCCGCTCCGCCTCAGGCAGGTCGCGGCGGTGGATCGCGCGGCGTACGTGCACCTTCGCGGCTTCTCGGTGCGCCCGGATATCGGCCACCGCGTCCCGCACAGTCTCCTTCCACGCATTCGCAGGCACACCGAACCCCTTCGCAGTGCCGTCAGCCATCCACGCGTCGCGGATCTGCCGATCGGACCGGCCCACACCGGCGATCGAGCCACACAGATCCCACACCAGCGACCGCACCCGTCCCAGGCGAGCAGCCTGCTCGACCAGCCGCCCGAACTTACCCGCGTTCAGATACGAGCTGTACGCGATACGAGTGACCTTCACCAGAAACACACCTCCCCTCCGCTCATCAGGGACAACACTGGCCAGGTCCGATCAACAGACCGGTACCGGCAGTTGCTCCCAGCTCTTGCCTTCTCCCCCGCCTAGACTAGTCGTGCCCGGCGATACGCCTGCTGAAGGCACGCTTTGCGGAGGTGAGATTGGTCCCGCCACCCGGACGGCAGTCGAACAACAGGCCAATGCCAAGTAACGTGACGCGATCATGAGCGACATGGTGGCGGCGTTCCGGCAGGCAGAAATGCTGGTGGCCATGCGCAGACCGCTGGACGCGCTGGCCGCGCTGGCCCCGGTGCTCGAGGCCGAGGCCGACAAGCCGAGCGTGCAACTGCTGGCGGGACGGGCCTACCTGGGCTCGGCTCAGCTGCGCCGGGCGGAGGAGGCGTTCCGCAAGGTGATCGAGCTCGACCCGACCGATCACTACGCGCACTTCGCGTTGGGGCGGGCGCTGCAACGGCAAAGCCGGTTCATGGAGGCCAGACGCCAGTTCAGGCTGGCCGCGGCGATGAACCCGGTGCCGGAATACCAAGAGGCCCTCAGCGAGGTCAACGCGCGGATCGCGCTCAACGACGACGTCGGATAGGCAAAACCGCCCCAGCGGGAGGCTGGGGCGGTCTTGTGTGAGGGCTTTACTTCACGTGCGAGCCGCAGTTCTCCGGCTCGGCGAGGCGGAAGTGCTGGGCGGTGATGATGTCGGCGCCCTCGGTGCAGATGAAGCCGTCCGGGCCGAAGACGTTGGCGTACTTGGGCAGATCGGCGTCGGCGTTGCGGACCACGTTGTACACGCCGCGGTCGTACACGCGGATGGAGGCGAGCGAGCCGTTCGGCGGGGTGTCGTTGGCGACCAGGTTGGCCGGGAGACCCACCGGGCGGGACGCGTCGTTGATGTCGTTCAGCTTCAGGCCTGCGACGCCCCAGCCACGGGCCACCGAGAACGGCGCGATCGCGTTCGGGTCACCGACGACGACGCTCGGGTCGTGCTCCTGCGACACGGTGACGCAGGTGCCCGGCGCGGACAGGCCGATGCTGGCCAGGAAGAACGTCCGGGTGCCGGAGCCGTTCTGCGGGATGTACGGCTTGACCAGCGGCACGCAGTTGCCGATGTTGCGGCTGTAGATGTCGTTGAGCTCCAGCGTGGTCTTGGTGGCCGGCACGTTGGAGGTGGTGGCGGTGGCGTAGGTCAGGCCGTCCCGCGCGAACTGCAGGAACCGGTAGTTGGCCTCAGCCGGGTTGGTGCCGACCCAGCGCGAGGACCGCGCGAAGTCGATGTCGTGCTCGTCGCCGTCGTTGATCAGGGCGGTGATGCCGGCGCTCGAGCCGTTGGGCCGGGTGAACGTGGCCGGGTTCGAGTTCTCCTTCACCGCGATCGTGGTGGGCAGGCCCTCACCGAAGGCGTCCCACGACGCCACCCAGTTCTCCGGCCGGGCGTGCGCGGCGTTGTAGCCGTCGGCCAGCGCCTGCACCAGACCCTGAGTGGTGTCCGAGCCGACACCGACGATGTCCCCTCTGAGCGGCGTGGAGCCCGGGTCGGCGACCGCGTTGCCAGCAGCGAGGCCCACGACTGCCGCCGCGGCACCGATGGTGACCGCCGCCTTCCCTAGGATGGAGCGCATCAACAATCTCCTTGTCCTTCAAAAGGTTTGCCCCGATCGGGGCTGTCCTAACCGTTGCGCAGCGCCGCGACCCGGACCACCATGACCATGCGAAGACTGGTTTCTCGCCACACGCCTAGCTGCTTAACGCGCAACAAACCGGCGAGGGGGCCATGCGCCGTGAACCCGTTGTTCACCGGCCGGCCCGGCGACCGGCATATCGTGCGGCCTTGAGGAATGTGTCCGAAAAGGAGTGCCGTGTCGGAGTCATTGGTCGATCCCGCAAGCAGAACCGTCGAGCCGGCCTTTCAGGGCAGTGAACTGGAAGCGGTCGACATCTCGGCGTGGTTCGGCAAGCACAAGGTGTTGCAGCGGGTCTCGCTGACCATGTCGGCGGGCAGCGTGACGGCGCTGATCGGGCCGTCCGGCTGCGGCAAGTCGACGTTTCTGCGCATTCTCAACCGGATGCACGAACTGGTGCCCAGTGCCGCGCTGGCCGGCGAGGTCCTGCTCGACGGTGTGGACATCTACGAGCCGGGCGGCCGGATCACCGAGACCCGCCGCCGGATCGGCATGGTCTTCCAGAAACCGAACCCGTTTCCGGCGATGTCCATCGCTGACAACGTCACCGCGGGGCTGAAGCTGACCGGTTCCAAGGTGTCCCGCAACGACCGGATGGACCTGGTCGAACAGTGCCTGACCAAAGCCGGGCTGTGGAAAGAGGTCCGCGACCGGCTCAAACAGCCTGGTGGGGCACTGTCGGGCGGTCAGCAGCAGCGGCTCTGTATCGCGCGGTCGCTCGCGGTCCGGCCGGACGTGCTGCTGATGGACGAGCCGTGCTCAGCGCTCGACCCGACCTCGACCCGGCGGATCGAGGAGACGATCGCGGAGCTGCGCCACGAGGTCACGATCGTGATCGTCACCCACAACATGCAGCAGGCCGCCCGGGTTTCCCAGCACTGCGCGTTCTTCCTGGCCGAGGCCGGCACGCCGGGCCTGATCGTCGAGGCGGGGCCGACCGAGATGATGTTCAACGACCCGGTCGACCCGCGCACCGCCGACTACGTCAACGGCCGGTTCGGCTGAACTACAAGAGGTTCGGGAGCAGGGCCACTGCTCCCGTGCTGTACACCTGCCAGGTCGCGGCCACCACAACGGGCACGCCGACCAGCCAGGTTTCCCAACGGCCCCAACGGATCCGGGCCCACGCGAAGGCTCCGACGGCCAGCACGAGTGCCTGCAGCCACAGCACCAGCTCGATCAGCACAGAGCTGTCCCTGGCCAGGAATTCCTCTTCGGGAAGCTGCGTGCGTGAACGGCCGCCCGGCGCGGCCGCTGCATCGCCGACGAGCGTGGCGTCCACGAAGACCGTCCGCTCCGGCCCGGTCAGGTCGCCACCTTCGGCGCTGACAAGCATGATCCGGCTTCCGCCACGCGCCAGTACAGGTGGTGTCGCGTCGCCTTCCCTGCGCACACCGTCAACGCGATAGGTGAACCGGCCCTGGCCGGTTGTCGCGTTGACTTCGTCGCCCTGCTGGAGTTTCCCGATCTCCTTGAACGGCGCGCCATAGGTCGCCGCCCGGCCCATCAGGACGGACACGCCGGGCTGGCCGGGCAACGGCGTCGTCCGCCGGTGCCCGGGACCCTTCGCGAGCTCACTGCCCGCTGTGCCCTCGACCACCACCTGTGACATTTCCAGGCCGGGGATCTCCAGCAATGCCACCGGTGTCCCGGCGTCGATCTTCCCGCCGGTCGGCATGCTGATCTCGGCCAGCGACTGGCGGGCCTGCGCGTACAGCACTGTCTGGCTGCGGTCCTGCTGAACCGGCGAGAGGACCAGCAGGTACCCGGCGAACCCGAAGGCGAGGACCGACAGGACGATCAACGCCTGTGTCAACACTCGTGTCTTGGTCATGACCGTCGCAGGGCCGCGCGCAGCGCACGGCGAACCGGGTGCTGCGGCTGGGTCCAGACCGTCGCGCCGAACGCGATCAACCCGGCCAGCGCACCCACGCCGAGCAGGCCGGGCAGTACCCACTTGGCGAAGCCGGACGAGTCGGTGCGGGTCGCGATGGTGGTCGACGCCTTGTCCACAGTGGGCGGTGCGGTCGTCGAGGTCGCCGGGGGCGGCGGTGTGGTCGAAGCCGGTGTGGAAGTGGCCGGCCTGTTGCCGTTGCCTGCGATGTTGTTCGTGTTGTCGCCGGGAGGTGGCAGCAGACCGCCTGCGGGGTCGTCGACCAGCCCTGGCGGAGGTGCTGGCACCTGGCCTTTCTGCTCACGAACGGCCACTGCCGCGTTGCGGGTCTGTTCCCGCAGCGGGTCGCTCAACGGCACGTATCCGTCCGGCAACTGGCCCATCGCATTCCCCCGGACCTGCCCGGGTTCGGCCGCGTAGTCCAGGAACTTCGCGTAGTCGCGCGCAGTCGTCGCGCTCAAGCCGGTTGTCGGGATCGCCGCGTACACAACGGACATCCCCGGGTACGCGTTCGGATGCATCTTGGGGAAGTCCGGTTTGAGCACGCCGGTTTTCTCGTCCAGCTTGGTGCCACGCAGTGCCAGGGCGAGCGAGTAGTCGTCCGGCTTGACGAACTTGCCCGGCGCGGTCTGCAACGCCGCCTGCCGCAGGCCGAACACCTTCGAGTCGGCCAGCGAGGTGATCGCCAGCATGGCCCGGAACCCACCGGTCTGCCGTTGGTCCACCCGCTTGAGCGAACAGGTCTCCGGCTTGGCCGGGTCCACACAGGACTGACTGAGGCCCGCGTACGGCCACGCCTGCGCGACCGCGACCGCCGCGTTGTAGATGCTGTCCGCGACGTTGGCGTAGGCCGACAGCAGGAACTGTCCGTAGACAGGGCTGCCCGGGTTGGAGTCCTTGAAGTCGTCTCGCAGTTCAAGCAGGCCGACCGGCAGCTTGTACTCGTGGAACTTCGGGTTGACGAACATGCCGTGCCCGTCGTTGGCGCCGTTCAGCCACGCGACCGCGTCCTTGTCGGCGGCGATGTACGCGGTCAGCGCGTAGATCGAGTCCAGATCGCCGAGCGAGATGACCGGATAGTTCGAGCCGTCCCTGTTGATGGCGAACAACGCGTCGGCGGGAATGTGCGGATTCAGCGCCCGGAACTCAGGGTCCTCGCCCCACCAGCGCGGGTTGCCCTTCAAGCCGGGATGCTCCCCGCTGATCACTGAGGTCGACCGGTAGGACTGGGTGATCATCTTGGCCAGCAGCCGGGCGTTGAGGTTCAGTTCGGTGACCTCTTTGAGGTTCTGGTCGTCCAGTACGAACGACACCGCCACCCCGCTGACCGTGACCGGCGCGTACACAGTGGGTTTGGCGAGCTCACCCTCCACCGGTCTGGAGGTGAGCAACGCGTTTGTCGTCCCGTCCTGCCAGGTTCCGGTCAGCGCGCCCGCGAACTGGCCGCGTGCCTCACCGTCGCTCAGCGCGGTGTAGCCCAGCCGGAAGAGTTTCTTGTCCTGGCAGAACTTCGGCCGCCAACTGTTGTTGAGCACCTGGAAGGCGTAGAAGGACCCGGAGAAGCCGGTCTCCGGCCGGGAGTCGATCGCACACGAGGTCGGGGACTCGCGGAACGACAGGTCGAACGCGAACTTCCGGGACCAGTTGGCCGGGGAGATCCAGTGCGAGGCAAGGCGTCCGGTGACGCGGCCCGCGCGGCACTGCCCGCGAATGTTGGCGGGCAACGCGCTGTCCGGCTTGCAGACGGGGTCACCGATCGGGACCACCACCAGCGAGCAGGCAGCCGTGCTGCTGCACCCGAGGTGCGGGTTCTCGAAGCCGGTGAGCAGCTCGATGTCCGTCTCGCCGGTGCCGTCGGCGTTCGTGAAGCCCTGGTATGAGTTGGGCAGCACCGCGTTGGCGGTCGCGATCGAGTACGCCGTCGGGTTGGTCTTGACCACCTGCCCGTCCGGCCAGCCCGCGCTCGTGGCCAGTCCATTGTAGAGCTTGCCGTCGTCCCTGGCCTTGAACGGCATCGAGGTGTCCCGGCTCGGCGCGGGGCCGAAGACAGCGGGATCGAAGGTGCCCTTGTCGGCGAAGACCACGTTGAGTTTCTCCACGCCGACACCGGGCCCGGCGTTCCAGCAGGTCTGCTGGGTCACCCGGTCCTTGTTGCCCCAGCACTGCAGCACGACCACGGGATAGTTCGCCGCACCGATGGCACCGTTGGTCGGCCGCAGCCCGGACCAGGACACCTTGACCTTCTGGCGCACCAGATCCTTGGTCTGCGACACCGTCACCGAGGCGTTGTAGGTCGTGCCCGCCGGAGCGGTGTAGTTGTAGTCGGTCGGCATCTGGCGCGTCTCGGTGACAGCGGTCGAGGCAGGCTGACCGGCCGCGGTCACCGGCAGCAGCAGGGCAAGCCCGGCGGCGAGCATGGTGACCACGCCGGACAGCGCCAGCCACGGTAATGCCCGGGTGAACCTCGTGGCATTCATCTCCAGGTCCCCTCCTGCTCGGCACGGATCGCGCGCCGTTTGCTGACAGTTCGCGCGACGATCGCGGGAACCACTAGGACAAGCAAAAGTTCGATCGCGGCGAGCACGCCCATCGCGGTCTCCGTGCCGGCCCGGCCGGCCGCGAGTTCGGTCGCGACCCCGCTCGATCCCGGACCGGATCCGCCGTTGCCGTTGTCGCCACCGATCACCTCACCGGTGATCGGGTCGATCTGCGTACCATCGCCGCCGTTGGGATTGTTGGGATCGCCGGTGCCGCCGGGCCCGCCGTTACCGGAACCGTTGCCGCCACCACCGCCGTTGTTCCCATTGCCACCGCCGTTGCCGCCTCCGCCACCGCCGCCACCTTCACCGCATGGCCCGGCACCGGTCTTGTCGCACTCCTCCGGGAACTTCGCGGTCGCGGCCAGCTTGTTGGAGCCTGGGCTGGCCGGATCGAAAGTCGGGTTGTTGCACCCGCCGGCGTCCAGCCCTTTCTTCTCCGCACCCGGGATCTTGTGCACCTGCTCGTAACCGGCCTGCACGAGGTTCAACGGCAACGGCGAATATCCCAGGGGACCGGCTTTCTGCTGGCCCTGGCAAAGGAAGTAGTACGAGAAGGCGCCCAGCGTCCTGCCTGCCGCCTCGTTCATCTTGCCGTCGACAGCAGTCGGAACGATCATGTACGAATAGGACGACAGCGGGTACGTCCGCTTGTCCCCGTTGTTGTAGACGCCGTCCAGCTGCTGGGTCAGGTAGGTGGACGGATCGTTGGGGTTGTCCCGGTTGATCTTCGCCTGGGTCAGCGCCACCGCGACGTTGGAGTCCGTCGGCTCGGTGTAGTAGCCCGCGTTGTTGAGCACCTTCGCGACTGGGTAGTTCTGCGCCCGTGCGTAGGAGTATTCGACGTAGCCGATCGCGCCTTCGCCGTACTGGGCGGAGATGTACGTCGCCACTTCGGTCGAACTGCTCTTGGCCACCGATCCGGTGAACTGCGGGAAGTACGACGTCATCCCCGTACCCCAGATGCCGCCGTGCTGTTTGCTCATCCACAGCGTGAACTGGGCCGAGGTGCCCGAGCCGTCCGAGCGGACGATCGGGATGATCTTCTTCGACGGCAGGGCGCGGCCGTTGTTGTCCGCGGTGATCGCGGGATCCGACCAGTTGGTGATCTTGCCGGAGAAGATCTTGGTGATCGTGGCGCCGGACAGCCGCAGGTTGCGTACCAGCTGGCCACTGATGGTCAAGTGGTACATGAACGCGGTACCACCGGCCACGATCGGCATGTACGCGTAGGCGCGGTTGTTCGGGCCGTCGGTGTTGCCGTTGGCGTCCTTGATGCCGTACTGGATCTCCGAGACGCCGAAGTGCGTGAGCTTGTTGGCGAAGTCCTGCCGGCCGCGGCTGGAGCCGACCGAACTGTAGTTCACCGGCATGCCGAAGCTCTTGACATCAGCGATCCACTGGCTGATCGCGTTGGCGCTCCACGTCGAGCCGGAACCGTCGATCGGCACGTAGCTCTGGGCGTGCGCCGGCCCCGTCGCGGCCGTCAGGGCCAGCAGCACGCCGCTGGCCAGCGTCGCCAGCAAGCGCGTGAGCCGGGTTGGCCGGTTCATCATCGTTACCTTCCGGTCTTCGACCGCTGCGCCACCAGGCGTGCGATCACGAACAACAGCAACACGACGAGCAGCAGGATCGTTGCGGCGCCGAACGCCCGGGACTGGTCCACCGCTTCGGAGGAGCGCGACAGCTGATAGGTCATCAGCGGCAGCGACACCATCGGGCCCGAAGTGGGGTCGAAGTTCAGGTATGTGGTGTATCCGGCCGTGAGCAGCACCGGTGACGTCTCGCCGATGCCGCGTGCGATGCCCAGGATCAACGCTGTGGCAAGGGAAGGGCGCGCGGTCGGCAGCACGACGCGCCAGACCGTCTGCCACTGCGACGCACCGAGCGCAAGGCTGGCCTCCCGCAGGCCACCAGGCACGACGCGAAGCACAACCTCGGCGGACCGCGCGATGATCGGCAGCATCATCACACTGATCGCCAGTGACGCGGCCAGTCCGCTGCGCGGTAGCCCGGCCATCAGCAGCACTGTGGTGAAGATGAACAGACCGGCCACAATGGACGGCAATGCGGTCATCGCCTCGACGACGGTCCGGACCACACGGGAGAACCGGCCACCGACCTCGTTGAGGTACACCGCGCATCCGACGCCGAGCGGCAACGTGATCGCGATCGCGATCATGATCTCCACCAGCGTGCCGACCAGGGCGTGCAGCACGCCACCGGACGTGAGCGGGTCGAGCGGCCCGGCGCCGCTGAGGTCTGTGGTGAAGAAGTTGCTGTATCCCAGGGCATCTGCACCCCGGAAGGCCGTGTACCCGACCACAAGCAGCAGTGCGAGCCCGACCAGCCCGGCGAACGCCTGGATCACCGCGGCGGCCACCCGGTCGGCGATCACCGTGCGGGGATGACGCATCGCCGTGACCCCGGCGTACAGCAGCACGAACACGAAGAACCAGGACACGAAGAACCCGAGTGGGCCAGATGTCGGAAGCAGGTTCTCGTAAAGCACCCAGACCAGGCCAAGCGCGCCGACCAGTGAGCCGAGCGCGGCGGCCACGTCGTCCAGCGTCCTGCCGCGCAGGTCACGCTTGCGCGGCTCGTCGTCGACTGGTTCCGGTATCTGCACAGTCATCGCCACGGTTTCCTGCACCGCTTTGTCTGCCGTGGCTGGGTCGATCGTTGGCGCTGCCACTGTTTCCCCTCAGATCTCGGTGGCCGACCCGCTGCGGGTGCGGGCCACGATCATCGATGCCACCGTGTTGACGGCCAGCGTGAACAGGAACAGCACCAGACCGGCGGCCAGCAGCGCGGACAGCTGCGCCTGCGTGGCCTCACCGAACCTCAGGGCGATCAGCGACGAGACGGTCACGCCACCGTTCTCCAGCACGCGGAACCTGATGTCGAAGACCGGCGCCAGGATCATCACGACCGCGATCGTCTCGCCGAGCGCACGGCCCAGCGCGAGCATCGTGCCGCCGATGATCCCGCCCTTGCCGAACGGCAGCACGACCGACCGGATCACGCCCCAGCGCGTGGAACCCAGTGCCAGCGCGCCTTCCCGCTCTCCTATCGGCGCCTGCGAGAACACCTCACGCATGATCGACGCGGCGAACGGCAGCACCATCATCGACACCACGACACCGGCGATGAACGGCGACGACGTGTACATCGACTGCTCCCATACCGCCGCGTTCACATCGGTGTTCACGTGGAAGAACGGCAGGAAGCCCAGGTAGTCCGACAGCCAGCGGGACAGGTAGATGATCTGCGGTGTCAGGAACACGAACCCGAACAGGCCGTAGACCACACTGGGGATCGCGGCCATCAGGTCCAGCAACGCCACCAGCGTGCGTCTGAGCCGGGCGGGTGCGTATTCCGAGATGTACAAGGCTGTCGCCAGTGCCAACGGGAACGCGACCGTGATCGCCACACCGGCGACCTGCAGCGTGAACAGCGCGACCGCCGCGATTCCCAGCTCTGGTTTGTCCGGCACGAACGACGGCTCGGTGAAGAAACCGAAGCCGAACTCACGCAGCGTCGGAATCGCCTGGAAGGTCAGGAAAAGGCCGATCGCACCCATGATCACGAGCACGGCCACGCCGGCCGCGCGCACCACGCCCCGGAAGACCCGGTCGGACAGCGGTACTGATGGCCGTACCGGACGGGGCCGGTCGACGTCCATGGTCATCAGTGAGCAGTCCTCCAGAATCCGGTTCCCCTGTCGGAGCAAGGGAAACCAATGGTTATGACCAGATGCGGCACGTCAGGTGAACGCACACCCAACGTGCCGCTGCGGCCACACGGCCTTTACATCAGTCAGACACCAGTGGTCGCGTACGTGCCGAACACGAAGCCCACGGAGAACAGGCCGGTGAAGCCGAGGCCATCGTTGAGCGCCTTGGCTCCCGCGTCGGTCAGCACCAGGCTCTGGCCGTTGAGGGAGAACAGATCGATCTTGCCGCCGCTGCTCACCCAGGCCTTCACCACGCCGGTCTTGGTGTTGACGACCGGCGCGTACGCCGCCAGGCACTTGTCGTTCGCGGTGAACTGCAGGCCGCCGGCCAGCTCAGTGACGCCGTGCCGGTTGCGCTGGACCGGGAACGTGTACGCAGGTGAGGCACCCGAGGCCGGACGTAACGCGTCGACTCTGATGTTGAAGAACCCGAAGGCTGTGACAGCCCCCGGGTCCACCGTGACGACGGTCTTTCCTTTGTAGTAGGAGCTTTCCTGCGAAGTGGTCTCCGCCACCGCGGGCGCGGCCGTGAGACCCAGCGCGAGCAGGGCACCTACGATCCCCGAGACGAGACGACTCTTCATGATTCCTCCTTCGCCACACGCGCAAGTGCGCCACGGAATCTTCGGTTTCCCTGTGGTGAAAGGGAAACCCGTGCCGCGCCGTGTTCGTGCGCCTGCCAGAGGCGGGAGTCGGTGCGTTCATCTCGTCTTAAGTCAGCCTGCCTCGGTGGCCTGGCTGGAACACCATCACCGAGGAGTCCAGGGACGCCTCCGTGACCCGCCGCATGAATCGCTTGGCCGCGAGGTCGGCATCGATCTTGCGAGCGAAGCCCTGCGCGGAACGCGCTATCGCGACGTCCGAAACCGACAGCTGCCACCACCAGTGGCCGGACGTCGATCGCTCGAACTCCAATCGCCCGTCGGCCGCGTCCTCACGTATCGCGTCCACCTCTCGTACCGCGGCACCCTGGTCCACGTGCCCACGCACCGACACTCCCAGCACCCGGTTGTTGCCGCCGAGCAGACGCCATCTGACACCGGTGGAGTCGGTCCGGAAACACTGGAATCTCGCCATGTCCCCTCCCCGGCGGCGAACTTCTCGCCGATTCGCCGCCGCGCCAGAGAATTCATCCCATGGGTAGACGCCAACGTATGCAAGTTGTGAACGCCACACGCGCATCGGGTTAACTACCAGTAACGAGGGGTACGCGTACCGCCGAACAGGCCACGAACTGCCGTACCCGAATGGATCAATCGATGTACTACACCGCTTTGGAGTAGGCGTCCTGACCGGAGAAGACCTCACGCGCGTAGTCGACTGAGGTGTTGTAGGCCATCACAGCGGCCCACCAGCCGCGACCGCTGGTCAGATCCCGGCCGCCGGAGCACAGATACCGCGCGGCCGAAGCGGCGGCATCGTCGATGTTCTGCGGGTCGGCCGGCGCACCGTCACCGCTCGCTCTTACCGCCCAACGTTTCCACGTCGCCGGAAGGAACTGCATCGGGCCGACGGCCCGGTCCCAGGTCACGTCTCCGTCCAGTTCCCCGCCGTCGGTGTCCTTGATCGCCCGGACACCCTGTGACCCGTTCAGGGGAATACCGATGATCGGCTTGCTGAGTTTTCCGTCGGCTTCGACCGTGGCACCGCCGAAGCGGGCGTGCCGGGATTCCTTGCGGCCGATTCCGGCAAGCAGGGTCCAGGAGATTCCACAGCGGGGTGTGGCCGCGCGCTGGCGTTCCTCCGCCCTGGCGTACGCCATCAGTACCCGTTCGGGAATTTCCATTTTGCGCGCCATCGCGGGAACAGCGGCCATGTCGACCGGTGGCGCCTGAAAGGGCACCGCCACCCGCGCCTCGGCATTGATCTCCGGCACCGGGAACTCGGGCTGCTTGGGTCCCGGCAGGTCGATGTCCATGAGCACGAAGTACGTCGCCACGACCATCCCCACCAGCAGCAACGCGATGACCAGCAGTTTGGGCACACGACTGCGGCGACGGGGCCGAGGTGGAGGCGGGACCGCCGCGGCGAGAGGAGACGGAGAAGGCATCCAGTCCAGGGTACGCACCAGACGGACTCAGAGCTTGAAGCGGATCTTTCGGACCATCCCGGCAGTGCACTGGACAAGCCAGGCCAGCCTTACCTAAATTCAGTCGACTGTCAGAGTTCGCTGGAAGGAATCGGGTGGTTTTCAGTAACGCCCTTATCGGGCTACGCGAGGGATTCGAGGCCGCTCTGGTGGTCAGCATCCTGATCGCGTTCCTGGTGAAAACCGGTGATCACAAAGCCCTGAAATGGGTCTGGACCGGCGTGGGCGCGGCCGTCGCGCTGTCGGTCGCGATCGGGTTCACGCTGACCTACGGCACGGCGAACATGGGCTTCGAGACCCAGGAACTCGTCGGCGGCAGCCTGTCGATCCTGGCGGTGGCACTCGTCACCGGAATGATCTTCTGGATGCGCAGTACGGCGCGCACGATCGCGGCCGACCTGCGCGGCAAACTGTCCGACGCGGTGCGCCTCGGGCCGATCGCCGTGATCGTCGTCGCATTCCTTTCCGTCGGCCGGGAAGGGCTGGAGACATCCCTGTTCTTCTACGCCGCCGTGCAGACCGCGGGCGTCGGCTCGGCGCAGCCGCTGATCGGCTTCCTGATCGGGATCGCCGTGGCGATCGTGCTCGGATTCCTGCTCTACAGGGGTGCCGTGAAGCTGAACCTCGCCAAGTTCTTCAAATACACCGGGATCGCGCTGATCATCGTCGCGGCCGGAGTGCTGGCGTACGGCATTCACGACCTGCAGGAGGCGGAATTCCTGCCGGGCCTGCGCACCCTGGCGTTCGACCTGTCCGGGCCGATCCCGGAGTCGTCCTGGTACGGCACGCTGCTCAAGGGGATCTTCAACTACTCCGAGCAGACCACCGTACTGCAGGCCATCGCGTGGGTCGGCTACGTCGCCGTCGTCATGACGATCTTTCTGTGGCCCCGTAAAGAGAAAACCGCCCGACCGGGCCTTGTTAGGAGCAATTCGTGAACGTTCGCGCCGCACTTACCGTGGTGGCACCCCTGGTTCTGCTGGCCGCCTGCAGCGGTCAGGACGCGGCCCCACCCGCCGCGGGCGGCCCGATCCCGGTCGAAGCGAGCGACGACGCGTGCAAGGTCGCGCGTAACGCCGCCGACGCCGGCAACATCACCTTCGAGGTCAACAACAAGGGCTCGAAGGTGACCGAGTTCTACCTCTACGGCGAGGGCGACCGGATCATGGGCGAGGTCGAGAACATCGGGCCGGGCCTGACCAGACGGCTGATCGTGGAGGTCGCCGAGGCGGGCAGGTTCCAGACCGCGTGCAAACCCGGCATGAAGGGCGACGGGATCCGCGCGGACTTCACGGTCTCCGGCGGCGCGACCAAGGCCGTGGACGCCAACGCCAAGCTTGCCGAGGCGACCAAGAGCTACCAGCGATACGTCAATTCGCAGACGGATTCGCTGGAGGCGAAGACGACCGAGTTCGTCAACGCGGTGAAGGCAGCCAACCTCGACGAGGCCAAGGCGCTGTACCCGGTGTCCCGGATCTACTGGGAGCGCATCGAGCCGGTGGCCGAGAGCTTCGGCGACATCGACCCGAAGATCGACGCCCGGGAGGACGGCCTCGAACCCGGCCAGGAGTTCACCGGGTTCCACCGGCTGGAGCGCGACCTGTGGGTCAGCGGCCTGCAGCCGGACTCCGCCAAGATCGCCGACCAGCTGCTGGCGGACATCAAAGACCTTGTCGGCAAGGCGAAGGCAGTCGAACTGACGCCGGTGCAGCTGGCCAACGGCGCGAAGGAACTGCTGGACGAGGTGGCCACCGGCAAGATCACTGGCGAGGAGGACCGCTACTCGCACACCGACCTGTGGGACTTCCGGTCCAATGTCGACGGCTCCCAGGCGGCGGTCGCGGCACTGCGACCGCTGGTGCAGGAACGGGACGCCGCTCTTGCCTCCACTTTGGACGCCAAGTTCGGTGACCTGGACAAGCTGCTGGAGAAGCACCGTGCGGGCGACGGCTTCAAGCTGTACACAGACCTGACCGAGGCCGACAAGAAGGAGCTCGCCGAAGCGGTCGACGCACTGGGCGAGCCGGTCAGCAAGGTCGCCGAAGTGGTGACCACCAAGTGACCACCCGTCGCCAGCTCTTCGGCCTCGTCGGCGCAGGCGCCGCCGGCGTGGCCGCGGGTGCGGTCGGCTCTCAGCTGCTGGGTGAGTCTCCCGCTGTCGCACCAGTTTCCGCTTCCGCAGAAGCAGTGCCGTTCCACGGCCCGGTGCAGGCAGGCATCATCACGCCCGCTCAGGACCGGATGCATTTCGTGTCTTTCGACGTGAAAACCCGTGACCGCGCCGAACTGGTCTCGCTGTTGAAGGCGTGGACCGAGGCCGCGGCCCGGATGACTTCGGGTCTGGAGGCCGCCGATCGCGGCGCGGTCGGCGGTTCTCCTGAGGCACCGCCGAAGGACACCGGCGAGGCACTCGGCCTGCCCGCATCGGCGCTGACCCTGACAATCGGGTTCGGGGCGTCGTTGTTCGATTCCCGCTTCGGGTTGTCGTCCCTGCGGCCACCGGCTTTGATCGATCTGCCGTCATTCCCCGGCGATGACATCGACCCCGCGCGCAGTGGCGGCGACATCTGCATCCAGGCGTGCGCCAATGACCCCCAGGTCGCCGTGCACGCGATTCGCAACCTGGCCCGGATCGGTTTCGGAAAGGTCGCGGTCCGCTGGTCCCAACTGGGTTTCGGGCGTACCTCCTCGACCACCCGAGCCCAGGCCACGCCCCGGAACCTCTTCGGTTTCAAGGACGGCACCCGCAACATCAAAGCCGAGGACACAGCGGCTTTGCAGGAACACGTCTGGGTGGCGTCAGGCGACGGCCCAGCCTGGCTGACCGGCGGAACCTACCTGGTGGCCCGCCGAATCCGGATGCACATCGAAATCTGGGACCGGACGTCCCTGACCGAGCAGGAAGCAATAGTGGGCCGCAACAAAGGAGTCGGCGCCCCACTCGGCCAGGTCGACGAGTTCGACGAACCGGATTTCCACGTGCGTGGCGCGGGCGGCCTGCCCACGATCCCCGACGTCGCCCACATCAGGCTTGCCTCAGCCCAATCCCTGGGCGGAGTGAAAATCCTTCGGCGTGGCTACAACTTCACCGACGGTTCGGACGGTTTCGGCCACCTGGACGCCGGTTTGTTCTTCATCGGCTTCAACCGCAACACCCCCAAACAGTTCGTCCCCATGCAAATGTCCCTCTCCGCCAAGGACGAAATGATGGAATACCTGGAACACAACGGCTCCGGCCACTTCGCCGTCCCACCTGGCGTTCGCGAGGGCGGCTACTGGGGCGAAACGCTCTTCGCGTCGTAAAGCGTGGCGAACCGGTCGATCCGCCACAGCTGAGTGATGACGACAAGCGTCGCCCCGAAGACCGTCGGCCAGACGTTCAGTGTCACCAGCCCGAGCGCGAGCAACGCGGCGCCGATCCCGGCGAGCACAAGAAGAAGCATGAGGATTCTCTTGTGCTCGCCGGGAATGTCCTTGTCCCGCACCCAGATACGTTCACCGTAGATACCTCGCTCAGTCCACCGCTTCGGCTCGTCGACCGGTGCGAAGGCACTCGGGTTGATGATCAGCCACGCGATGACTACAGCCAGCGGCACCAGGCACCACCACCCGATCCACGCCCGGCTCCAGATCGCCAGAATCAGCGGCGGAATGGCGGCGAACCGGGTCCACACACTCCACGGATTGGCGTGCCTGCGCCAGGTTTCGTCCTTCACGGATAGAGTCCTTTCCTCAGCACATCGCCGATCACCTCACCCAGCCGCGCAAATCCCTCGCGGCTGGACGGATCCACACCGAGATATCGGGCCAGCTGCGTCCTCATGGCATATCCACCCAGCTCAAGGCTCACAATCACGGCAGCCCTCAGTTTCGGATCAGCACAGTCCCGCGCACCGGTCCGGCCAAGTTCCCGCTCAGTCCGCACAACCATCTCGTCGAACATCGCCGCCGTGGTCCCCGCCCGCTCGACCATCGACCGAGCCAGATACCCCAGCACGTCCCCACTGCCGTCAACGGCTTCGCCACGCTCTTGCGCCGCCTGCGAAAACTCGATCGCGTAAGCGTCACACGCCTCGATCAGCCCTTGCTTCGACCCGAAATGGTGCACCACCAAACCAGCGGAAACCCTGGCATCCAACGCAACCCGCCGCACAGTCGTCGCCGCGAACCCATCCACGCCGAACCGCCGCAACGCCGCGTCCCGAATCCTCGCCCGCGCCGTCAGATCTCCCGTGGAATCCACCTACCCAGGCTGAACCCGCCACCGGCCGATCGTCAAACCGTTCAGTTTCCTGAACAGCCGTTCAGCTACTGGCCCGGGAAGGGTGGTGGGGTGGCCGGTGGGTTTGTCTCCAGGGCTTCGAGGGCGAGGCGGATGGCTGTGTCGAGTTGGGGGTCGCGGCCCGCGGCGTAGTCCATGGGGGTGGTGGGGACTTCGACGTCCGGGTCGACGCCGTGGTTTTCGACGCCCCAGCCGGGGCCTTGGAGCCAGGTCGCGTAGCGGGGCTGGGTGACGGTGGTTCCGTCGACGAGGTGGTAGCGGCTGTCGATGCCGATCGTGCCGCCCCAGGTGCGCATGCCGACGACGGGACCGATGCCAAGGGCTTTGATGGCGGCGTTGACGATGTCGCCGTCGGAGCCGGCTTGTTCGTCGGCGACGGCGATGACGGGGCCGCGTGGGGCGTCCTGGGGGTACGACTCGACGCGGACGCCGTCCCGGCCGGTTTGCCAGCCGACGACTTTGCGGGCGAGTTTTTCCACCACCAGTTGGGAAAGGTGGCCGCCTCGGTTCTCGCGGACATCGACCACGAGGGCGTCCCGGCGCATTTCGGTTCGCAGGTCGCGGTGGAGCTGGGCCCAGCCGGCCGCGACCATGTCGGGGACGTGCAGGTAGCCGACACGGCCGTTGGAGACCGAGTGGACGTGCGCACGGCGGTCGGCAACCCAAGCGTGGTAACGCAAAGGGGTGTCGTCCAGCAGCGGAACGACGACCACGCGGCGGGAAGCGCCACCGGCTGCCGGGCCGATAGTGAGTTCGACGGGCTTCGATGCGCTGCCGGCCAGCAGTAACGCGGGACCGCCAGGACCGACTGGACGGCCGTCGACAGCGAGGAGCGCGTCGCCCGCGCGCACGCCGACGCCGGGCGCACGCAGTGGCGAGCGAGCCTCCGGATCGGAGGTCTCACTCGGCAGAATGTTGGTCACCCGCCAGACGCCTTCCGGGTCCGGCGCGATGTCGGCGCCGAGCAGACCAAGGCGCACACGGGAATCGGCGGAGTCCGCGACCTCGTAGACGTACGCGTGCGAAGTGCCGAGCTCGCCCTGGACTTCCCAGATCAGGTCGACGAGATCGTCGTACGAACCGAGATTCGACACGAGCGGCCGGTAGCGCGCGAGCTCGCCGGCCCAGTCGACGCCGCCCATGTCACCACGCCAGAAGTGGTCGCGCATCAGGCGACCGGCCTCGTCGTAGGCCTGCAGCCATTCCGCCGACGGGTCGACCGTCACCCTGATCCGGGACAGGTCGACGTCCACATTGTCCGAACTGTCGTCGTCAGCTTTGTGTTCCGACGGCAGGACACGCAGCGAGCGGCCGTCGTGCACGACGATTCGCTTGCCATCACCGCTGATCCAGAACTGGTCGAGGCCTTCGACCAGCGTCTCCGCGCGCCGCTTCTCGAAGTCGAAACGCTCAAGGGACGGCCGCGGCGGGCTGTCGTCGGTGCCGGCCAGGTCGTGGCCGAGCTCGCCGGACATCGGCCGGGTCATCCACAGCACGCCGTCCTTGGCGGGGTACAGGTGCGAATACCTCGCCGCGGGCACCGGGAACGGCACCAGCCGCTCGGCGATTCCCTCGACGTCGACATGCACACGCGGAGTCTCTTCCTCCTCCGAGGAGGACTCTTTGTCGTCGTCGGCATCCCCGACCGGCCTGCCCTGCGACTGCGGCGCGAACGGCGAAGGCGTGGTCGCGGACAGCGGCACGAGGTAAGGCCGCGACCCACCGGTGAAGAACATGTCGAAAACGTGCACGTCGTAGTGCGGGTCAAAACTCCGCTCCGACAGGAACGCCAGGTACTTCCCGTCGAAGGTGAAAACCGGCTCTGTGTCGTCGAAACGCAACGGCGTAACGTCCACAACGGACAGATTGGTGGTGTCGGCCATCTTGATCTGGCGCAACGGCACCGGCCCGGGATGCGACCAGGCGACCCAGCCGGAATCGGGTGAGAACTGCAGACCGCTCGCGTCGCCGTCACGAGCCTGGGTCACCGTGCGGACTTCACCGGACTCGATGTCGACGAGCAGGACCCGGCCATCGTGCGAGGCAACAGCGGCGCGCCGCCCATCAGGCGCCGCGACGAGCTCGAGCACACGACCCAGCTGACCGGACGCGATCCGGCGAGGAGCACCGCCCTCAACAGGAACGATCTCCAGCGCGTCGTCGCCTTCGACATCGGTGACCCACGCGACGTGCCCGGTCGTGCCAAGGACCTGCGGAAGCCGCCCACGAACACCAGGCTCGACACCAAGAGCACGCGCCGGACCGTCCCGGTGAGTCAACCAGTGCACGGTTCCGCGCACCTCGACCGCGCTGGCCCGTCCAGTGTGGTCGGGCGACGCGTCACCTAGCGACCAACGAGCCGAGATCGGATACGGCTGGCGCGAAACCCGCGGCCCGCCAAGCTTGACCGTCAACTGACGGGGCTTGTCGGTCAGGCTGTCGAGAATCCAGATGTCACCCGCGGAGTGGTACACGATCCGCGTGCCGTCGGTCGACGCGTTGCGCGCGTAGAACGGCTGGTCGGTGTGCCGCTGAACGTCCGAACCGTCCGGCAGGCACGAGTAGAGGCTGCCGACGCCGTCCTTGTCGGACAGGAACGCGATGCGCCCGCCGATCCACATCGGCGAGACCAACGAAGCGTCCACATCGGACAGAATGCGAGTGAACTCCCCGGACCCGTCCGGGTCCACCCAGAGCCGTCCGGCCGTGCCGCCCCGGTAACGCTTCCACCACGCGGGCTCCACCGAAATCCTGCTGCTGAGCAGGACACCACCGCCCGCGCTGTACGCGATATCGCCGATCGGGCCGTACGGCAACTGCCGGGGCGCGCCTTCCAGCGGAACCGCGTATCCCCAGGTACGCCGGAACTGTGCCTGCGCAACGGCGCTGATCGCGAGCACGTCGCCGTCGGGGTTCCAGCCGACCACCGAGGTCTTGACCGCTCCCCAGTACGTGAGCCTGCGACTCGGGCCGCCGTCGATCGGGGCGAGGTGCACCTCGGGTTCGACGTCCCGCGTGCTGGTCCAGGCGACGTGCCGGCCGTCCGGCGAGATCCGGGGCCGGGTGACCGGGACCTGGTCGGCCGAGACTCGCCACGCACGGCCGCCGTCCAGCGGCGCGAGCCAAACGTCGTCCTCGGCCACGAACGTGACCAGTTCACCGTTGATGTGGGGAAACCGCAGGTAGGCGTTACTCACTCGACCCAACTTACCGGGGCCAGAAGCGTCGCCAATCGTCATCCGACATAGTCGAGGGTTCCACTCCGGCATCTTTCGCCGCACGTTCGGCCGTTCGGACGTCTTCGGCGAACTTCCGCGCGACCGCACGGACCTCGCCTTCCGGGTCCTCGCCCGCGATCTTCGTGGCCGCGGCCATGGTGAACAGCTGCTCGGCGGGGCTCGTGCCGGACGGCAGCAGATCGGCCGGGAAGCCTGCCCGAGTCGTGCGTTGCGCGAGTTTCGCGGCCAGCGCCAGCGCCGGCTGTCCCAGCGCGACACCGTCGATACTGGACTCGCGCTTCTTCTCGTGCTGCTTGAGCTCTTCCCAGCGCTGCTGCTGGGTGGACGAGTCCCGCACGGCGGGGTCGCCGCCCGCGAACACATGCGGGTGCCGGCTCACCAGCTTGGCCACCAGCGTCTCGGCCACCTCGTCGATACCGAACGGGTCCGCCGCGTCCTCTTCGGCGACACGCGCGTGGAACAGGACCTGCAGGAGGACGTCGCCGAGCTCTTCGCGCATCGCGGCGCGGTCGCCGTCCTCGATCGCCTCGATCAGCTCAAAGCACTCTTCGATGAGGTACTTACGCAGGGAATCATGCGTCTGCTCGGCGTCCCACGGGCATCCGCCGGGTGAGCGGAGGCGGTTCATCACCGCCACCGCTTCGAGCAGCTTCTCGCCTGGTGTCACGGCTTCGCGACGCGGGCGGTGTACTGGTAGCCGGAGACCTCTTCGGCGCGCGGCGCGACGTTGTTGCCGATCGGGTCCCAGACGCCGTAGCGCGGGCCGATCTCGAACTTGATGTCGCCGATGTACTGGCTGACCAGGCGGCGGCCGATCTTGTTGAGCAGCTCCGGCGGAACCGAGTCCGCGGCCTCGCGCTCCCGCTCGGGCAGCGTGCCGTTCGGGTTGCGGTTCTTGATCAACGCGACGAACCACAGGTTCTCGCCCTGGTTCTGCAGCATGTGCGGCGCGAGCGAGAAAGCGACGACCGTGTTGGCCTGCGCGCTGACGATCGGGGTCGTGGCGAGCTCGAAGCCGGCGCTCTGGGCGACCAGGACACCTGTGATCAGGCTCATCTCGAAGTCGACGGCCGCGTCGTTCTGCAGCGGCGTGACGATCTCGGTGGACTTGGCCGGGTTCTCGGCCAGTTGCTTGGCCAGGTCCTGCGCCTGCTTCTTGGCCTGCGTGCCACGCACGATGGCGCCGGTGATCGTGATCTGCAACCGGCCCAGATACGACTTCGCCAGCTCCTCGGACAGCAGCTCGTTGCGGGCGACTTCCCGCTCGTCGAACGCCTCGTCGGTGGCCTTGTCCAGATTGGCCTCGATGGCCGTGGCATCCGGCTGCTGCTGAGGCTGCGCCCGCTCGACCACGCGCTGCGCCAAGGCGGCCTCGTCGACCCGGAGGTTCTCCCGCTGCGCGGCCACAGCCGTCAGCTCGTAGTTGACCTCACGCGTCAGGATGCTGCGGGACAACAGATCGAGCTTGTGCTGCTGCTGCAGCTGCTGCGCGAACTGGTTGCCCTTCATGACCTTCTCCACACGCGACTGGATATCGTCGACAGAGATGGTCCGGCCGTCGATGATCGCGGCGGCGTTGGCCTTGTTGGCCCCGGAGCCACACCCAGCGACAAGCACGGCTGCCGCGGTGAGCACAGCGGCGAACTTCGCAGGGCGGCGCATGGCAGTCGTCACAGTCACACCTTCTCACAGAGCTCAAGGTCGCCCGACCGGGGCCAGGCTGATCAGCCGCTCCACAAGCACCGGCCCCGGGTCCCCCTCCTTGAGGAGCAGAGAGATCGCCACGCCCAGGGCGCGCTCAACCTCAGCCCGGTCGAGTGACCGGACCAGGGCATCGGCAAAACGCCCCTGAAGTTCCGCAGGTAAAAGGTGGGCTCCACGTGCGTGCCAGTCCTGAACACCGGCACGCCTGCTCGCCAAGGCCAGGGTCTCGTTGCGCAGGCTGCTGATCCAGTACTCCGCTTGGAGAAGGCGGTCCCGCTCAATGCAGACCCGGGCTCGAACCGCGTGGTGGACGGCATGCCCGAACGTGTCGGCATCATCCCTCGGCGGCGGCATCACCGCCTCATTCGCCTGCCCGAACAGGAGCCGGAAAGTGTCGCCCCGAGGCGCGAAATCCTCGGCAGGAGTCACCGACAGATCAACCTGCAGACCACCCGGCAGCAGAAACACCCGGTAAACGATCGGCCCCGCCTGCAGATCGAACAGCGCGATGCCGTCGAACCGCGAACCCAACTCCCCCGCCAACGAGTCAAGCACCGTGACCGGATCCGCCTCGACAGCGAACGTCAGATCGATGTCGGACCAGCGATCACCAGCCGTGTGAGCACGCGATCCCACGACCGCCGCCGCAGTGATCCGGGCATCCTTCTCGGCCAACCCGATGAGGACAGACTCGACCTCGTCTCGGAAGGCAGCATCGAACATGGAGCCGGCCCCCTCATCCGTGGACAAAAGTGTGGCCACTAACGGCCATAGTGGCAGCACTTCTATCCATCGAGTGGTGTGCCCCCACCTGGGAATCGGCTGTGCCCCCAAAGTGGCGTTGGGAGCGTTCAGTGCTCCGAAAGCCACGTTGGGGGCATATGTCAGCTGACTGGGGCTGGGGTGATGACGAGGCCTTCGAGGAACTTGGTGCACCAGTCCAGGAGGTCCTTGTCGCGGAGGGCGGGGGCGCCCATGCGGCCGCCGGCTGGGCCCTCGGTGGGGCGGGGGACGGTGATTGTGTTGGTGACGGCTTTGTAGGTGGCTTTGGGGTGCAGCCGTTTGAGGCGGACCAGCTGACTGTCGCGCAGGTCGAGGGGGGTGAAGCGGATTGAGCTGCCCTGGGTGGTGACCTCGGTGACGCCGTGGGTGCGGCATGTCTGGCGGAACGTGGCGACGGCGAAGAGGCGTTCGACGGGCAGGGGTGGGGCGCCGTAGCGGTCCTTGAGTTCCTCCATGACGCCAGTGAGTTCGTCCGCGTCGCGGGCGGCGGCGATCTTGCGGTAGGCCTCGAGACGGAGCCGTTCGCCGGGGACGTAATCGTGCGGGATGTGGGCGTCGACGGGCAGGTCGACGCGGACGTCGGCGAGATCCTCCTCGCCTTCGGGGGCGTCGGCACCCGCGTGTTTGCGGAAGGCCTCGACGGCCTCGCCCACCAACCGGACATAGAGGTCGAAGCCGACGCCGGCGATGTGGCCGCTCTGTTCCGCGCCGAGGATGTTGCCGGCGCCGCGGATTTCGAGGTCCTTCATGGCGACGGCCATACCGGCGCCGAGCTCGGTGTTCTGGGCGATGGTGGCGAGGCGATCGTGCGCGGTCTCCGTCAAAGGCGCCTCGGGCGGGTACAGGAAGTAGGCGTACCCGCGTTCACGGCCACGGCCGACGCGGCCGCGCAACTGGTGGAGCTGAGCGAGGCCGAGCAAGTCACCGCGTTCGACGATGAGGGTGTTCGCGTTGGAGATGTCCAGACCGGTTTCGACGATCGTGGTGGACACCAGGACGTCGTGTTCACGTTCCCAGAAGCCCTGGATGATCTTTTCAAGCCTGTCCTCGTTCATCTGGCCGTGTGCTGTGACCACACGGGCCTCGGGAACGAGCTCGCGAATGCGTTTGGCGGCACGCTCGATGGAAGAAACCCGGTTGTGCACGAAGAAGACCTGACCGTCGCGCAGCAACTCGCGGCGGATCGCGGCGCCGACCTGCTTGTCGTCATAACCGCCGACATACGTGAGGATCGGGTGCCGGTCCTCCGGCGGGGTCAGGATCGTGGACATTTCCCGGATGCCCGCCAGCGACATTTCCAGCGTTCGCGGGATCGGCGTGGCGGACATGGTGAGCACGTCGACGTGCGTACGCAGCGCCTTGATGTGCTCCTTGTGCTCGACACCGAAGCGCTGCTCCTCGTCGACAATCACCAGACCGAGGTCTTTGTAACGCATTCCGGTCTGCAGCAGACGGTGCGTGCCGATGACGATATCGACCTCGCCGTCGGCCAGGCCCGCGATGACCTTTTCGGATTCCATCGGGTCGGTGAACCGGGACAGACCCTTGACGTTCACCGGGAATGACCGCATGCGCTCGGCAAACGTATTCAGGTGCTGCTGGGCCAACAGGGTGGTCGGCACAAGGACGACGACCTGCTTGCCGTCCTGGACGGCCTTGAATGCCGCGCGCACAGCGATTTCGGTCTTGCCGTAGCCGACGTCACCACAGATCACGCGGTCCATCGGGACACCGCGTTGCATATCGGCTTTGACCTCGTCGATCGCGGCCATCTGGTCGACGGTCTCGGTGAACGGGAAGGCGTCTTCCAATTCGCGCTGCCACGGCGTGTCCGCACCGAAAGCATGGCCAGGAGCGGACTGGCGGGCCGCGTAGAGCTGGACGAGCTCGGCCGCGATCTGCTTGACCGCCTTGCGCGCCTTGGCTTTGGTGTTCTTCCAGTCCGAGCCGCCGAGCTTGTTCAACGTCGGCAACTCGCCGCCGACATAACGGGAGACCTCGTCAAGCTGGTCGGTGGGAACAAAAAGCCGGTCACCCGGCTGGCCGCGTTTGGACGAGGCGTATTCCAGGACAAGGTATTCACGAGTGGCGCCGGCGACAGTGCGCTGCACCATCTCGATGTACTTGCCGATGCCGTGTTGTTCGTGCACGACATAATCGCCGGTCTTCAGAGCAAGTGGGTCGACGGCATTGCGCCGCCGGGAAGGCATCTTGGCCGACATGTCCTTTGTGGACGTGCCGTGCCGTCCGCCGGTCAGGTCGGTCTCGGTCAGCACGACCAGGGCGGAATCCGGCGCCATGAAACCGTCTTCCAAGGCACCACGGACAACCGTGACCACACCTGTCGCAGGCGCCTCGACAAGACCGTCCGGAGCGAAACGCGCCGGGACGTCAGCCTCGCCGAGTTGCTCGACAGCGCGCTGAGCAGTACCGGTACCAGGCACAACAAGCACGGCCGCGCCACCGGCAGCGGTGTGCGCGCGGAGGTCTGTGAACGCGCGCTCGATGTCGCCGCGATACGACTCGACCGGCCTGACACCAAGGGACAGAACACCTTCGGAGCCGGTGAGCTGACTCAACGTCCACCAGCGACGGCCGGTCTCACGGGCGTGCCCGACGATCTCGCCGAGGTCGCGATAGGCCGAAGCACCCAGGTCGATCGGTGCCTTGCCACCACCGGCCGCGGCCATCCAGGAGGCCTCGAGAAACTCCTGACCAGTGCGGACCAGGTCGTGCGCACGCGTGCGGATCTTCTCCGGGTCGATCACCAGGACGTGCGAACCGTCCGGCAGAACGTCCGTGAGCAGCTCCAACTCGCCCACGCACAGCACCGGGATGAGCGCCTCCATGCCCTCGACCGGGATTCCGCCGGAGAGCTTGGTGAGCATCTCGGCCAGGTGCGCGTCACCCGCGTGGTCGGTCGCCAGGTCGGCGGCGCGACGCTTCACGTCGTCAGTGAGCAGCAGCTCACGGCAAGGCGGAGCCGTGACCTCGGTGACCTTGGTGGACAGCGACCGCTGGTCGGCGACGGAGAACGGCCGGATCTCGCTGACCTCGTCGCCCCAGAACTCGATCCGGTACGGATGCTCGGCGGTCGGCGGGAACAGGTCGAGAATGCCGCCGCGAACTGCGAACTCGCCACGCTTCTCGACCATGTCGACCCGGGAGTAGGCGATCTCGGTGAGCCGTTCGATCAACGCGTCGAAATCGTGCTCGGCGCCGGTCGCCAGGTGGACAGGGGCAAGCTCGCCAAGGCCGGGCGCCATCGGCTGGATGAGGCTGCGAACGGTCGAGACGATGACCTTGATCGGCGGCCCCTCAGGATGCGCAAGCCGCCGCAAAACCGACAGTCGTTGAGCAACCGTGTCCGCGCGCGGAGACAAGCGCTCATGCGGCAACGTCTCCCACGAAGGAAAGCTGACAACCGACTCAGACCCAAGCAAATCGCCTAGGGCAGCCGTCAAGTCGTCAGCCTCACGACCCGTCGCGGTGACGGCCAGGACCGTCGAGTGGGCAGCAAGCGTCGCCGCCACCACCGGGCGCACCGCAGACGGGCCCTCTAGTTCATAGAGCGGCGCGCCGGCGGCTTCGGCGACAGCACTGACGGCGGGATCGTTGGACAGGCCAGCCAACAAACCAGCCAAAGGCGCGTGAGTCACGGAAGCTTCCCCTTGCCGAAGAGTCGGACCCACCCAGCTTACGTCGGCCGGTGTTGATGGTCCTCGCTCCGCTCGGACGGGCTTTGTCGCCAAAGCCGGCCATTTCCACCCCGCCCCACGCAACCGACAACTTCGCTGTGGGCTCCAGCACAGCCTGGCTGGGGCGATGTCGGGCGTGTTGCGGCGCGTAAACGACCGGCGCGACAAAGCCGCCGTACCTGACGTCACCCGAAAGTGGCGAATCGTGAGGTTCGGAACCCTGAAGTCGCGCGCCTACCGTCGGTGCATCGGCAGTGACTCACCGGTGATGGTCAGTGGAATATCACGATCGGCCTGATCGTGAGTTCCGGTTCTTCCCAGAACGGCAGCATCCGGCCGAAGCAGACCGCGTCGAACGGGACCTTGGATGTGGCTCTGTCCTTCTTGACCAGCCAGGCTTCCTCGCACTCCACCCGCATCCGTGACTTGTCGCCCGGGTCCGCGGGGTTGCCGATCGGTGCCTTGAAGATCACCGAGCCGTCGCCGTCCTCGGCGTACTGGAACTCGCCCTCGACCAGCACATACGACTTCAGCTTGTGCAGCCGGCCGGACGCCTCGCCGGTCTTGGCCATGGCTCGCTCGAGCGCGGCGCCGCGCTCCATCGTGCGGTTGCCCAGGTTCGCGTGCAGCAGTTCGGCGCCGTCGTCCAGCGCGTTCAGCAGCACGCCCACGACATCGATCGCTTCCTTCTTCTCGATGTAGGTCTCCACGATCTGCGAGGACGTGGCCTTGCCGACGTCCAGCGACGCGCCCGGGAGGGCGAGTTTGCCGTCCTTGGTGACGCCCACCGTGCGTGTGACCTCCTTGGCCACCAGGCCGACAAGCGTGTTGGCCCGGCAGATGCCCTCGACTTCGGGTTGATCCAAGTAGAACGGAGATCCCCGCACCGTGCGGACGGGCGCGAACCGATGGCGAGCCCGGCGCGCCACCATGAACGTCCAGCCCCCGGCGATCAGAGCGGCCACCCCCACGACCAGCACGACCACCCAGGGCCACCAGACCGACCACCACAGCTCACTGTCGACACCCACGGATCTGTTTCACCGCCTCCAGCAGGGACTCGGTCGACGAATCCACGGTGGTCACGCCATTCAGACTTGTCACTTCGGCCAGCTGAGCGGGATTCGCCGCGTCCAGCCGGATCACGAACGTCGGCGCGGGCAGCTTCGGGCGCGCGGCCAGGAACGCCTCTTTGCTCGTGCCCGCGTTGTTCTCGCCGTCGGTGATCAGCACGACGGTCCCGTCCTGCACCAGTTGGTAGGCGCGATCCAGGGCCGACCAGATCGCCGTGCCGCCGGCCAGTCCCCCGGACGCCACGACGTCACGCAGCGCGTCCAGATCGGCCTGACCACCGATCGTCACCGTCCGTTCTTCCAGGATCTGACCGGCGAACCGGATCA
Organism: Kibdelosporangium banguiense; assembly: GCF_017876405.1. Classification (GTDB taxonomy): domain Bacteria; phylum Actinomycetota; class Actinomycetes; order Mycobacteriales; family Pseudonocardiaceae; genus Kibdelosporangium; species Kibdelosporangium banguiense. The sequence continues at coordinate 1,392,561 of NZ_JAGINW010000001.1, forward strand.
CGGTCACCGATTCGCCGAGCCGGAACTGGTCGAACCCGCCGTTGCCGGTCAGGGTCGCGAACGCCTGCCGCAGTCCGGCGATCCGGGCGTCACGCATCGAAGCCGAGAAATCCAGGGCTAACACCACCTTGCCGCTTTGGCCCGCGCGATCGTACGCGGCCAACAAGGTGTCCAGAACCTGTTGTGTGCCAGGGAAATACAACGCCGTCCCGAGCGGCTCGCGCAGCATGCCGGTGCGCGGCATGTCCGGGTCGAGTGGCCTGCGGAAGGTCTTCTCCATGATCGCGCGCTGGGCTGCCCGCGACTTCAGCCAGTCGGCCACTTTGTCGTATGCCGCCCGCTTCTGGTGATCGAGCAGCATCAACGGGTAGTCCAGCAGGACGATCCCGTCCCGCGGGTAGATCACTTCCAGCTGTTCGCGCAGCTTGCCGGATGCGTTGAGGGACAACACTTCCGACTCGTGTGTCACCACCGCGTCGACTTCGTCCTGTCTGGCCGGGTACTGCCCGGCGTCGAAGTCCCGCCGCCCCACCAGGAACGACTGCAGCTTGTCGCACTTGACGTCCTCAGGCCGCAGAGCCGCGCCTGTCCCCGCCGCGGCCGTCGCCACGCCGATCAGCGCGGCCAGTCCACTGCCCGACCTGCGGGGATCGGCCATGCCGAACCTGAGCTCGCCGATGCCCGCGCTCGCGGCGACATCCGCCCACGACGGCGGGCCCTTGTGCTTGAGCTGCCTGGCTTTCGCCGGTTTCACGCCGATCACCAGCGGAGACATCATCGTGCTGGTGGACAGCGGCAACTGCGTCGACCTCAGCTTCAGATAGCGGTTGGTCGACAGCCACGCCAGGTCCTGTTTCGCATTGCCGGTGGCGAGATCGTCGCTGGCCTGGACAGTTCCTTTCGTGTCCAGCTTCAACTCGACTCCGGTGTCGCGGCGCAGATCCTCCAGGACCGGCGTGAGGTCGGCCAGCTCGGAGCTCGCCAGCACGGTCAACGTCGTGGGCTCGTTCCCGGTGAGCGTGCAACCAGCGAGCACCAGCAACAGAACGACCAGGATTCTCACCATGGCACTTCTTCGAGCTGCTTGCACCCGAAGACCGTGCTGATCAGCCTGGCCAGATCGGCCGACTTCGGCATGAACGACTCGGTCTCGCTCAGCTGCGGCCGGGCAACCCCGCGTTCGGCGAGCAGGTCGTCCAGCGATTCCGGCCCGGACACCCGCAAGCCCAGCTCCAGCGCCCGCCTGCGCAGATCGGCGTTGTTGTTGATCAGCCAGCCGACCCGCTCGCCCTTGTCGGAGAACGAGACCAGCCACGGTTCGGTGGTGTGCCGGGCCTTGGGATAGAGCAGGACCCGGTCGTCGTCCATCCGGCCGGTCTGTTCCAGCTTCCTGAGCTGGTACGAGAAATACTGGTGCTCATAGAAGACCGCGACCGGCGCGGACGCACGGCCCTCCGGCTGGAAGAACTTGAACCCCAGCCCGTTCTCGTGCTGGCCCTCGACCGTCAGCACCGGCCCGATCTTCTCTGCAAGCGCGGGCACGGATGCCGCTGTCATCGTCTTGCTCTCGTTGGCCGCGAAGGCGACAAGCCCGACATAGGCCGCGCCTGAGTACGACTGACACGGATCTGGCGACTGCACAATCATCTGATTGGTATTGGCCACCCCGTATCTGCTCCACGTCTGTGGTTCCGGCGAACCCACCAATGCGGAGAACCTCACGATGTCCACGGTGAAGTACATGCCCTGACTGCCGGTCTGCGGTTCAGCCACACCCGCCTTGCTCAGGGCTTCGGCATATTCCCGGAAAGCACCCAGGACCAACGGGCTTCTGAACGTGTAGAAGCGCTGGCCGCCGTACGTCTCGTTCACCGACTCGCCGACCATCTGACCGGACGGCATCACGAAGTCGTACTCGTTGGGCTTCTTCAGTTTGCTGTCCGGGATGTCGAGCGAGCCGCCCGAGTCGGTGATGTGCACCTGGACGCCCTGCCGCATCAGGATCCGCTTGACCTGCTCGTCCTTGAAGAAGTCGGCCTTGGATGCCATCAATGCCTCGACGACAGCGGTGAACGGCATCGACACCGCACCGGATGCGTACAGCGCGATGGCACACGTAAGAGAAATGACAACAGCGAGACCGAACGGGAACAAGAACCGTTTCCGCCGGAAGCTCGATCTTGGTGGGTCGATGATGGTGAAAGTGGGTTCGCCGGCCACAGGACCCCCTCAGAAGCTGTGTTCCCCCATGAGGATCGCATGATCGACGCTCGGGGTGGCGGCTCGGCGCCAAGTTCGTCCAGGCATCCGGAACCCGTGACACAAGAGTTACCCGGCAGGCACACGTTCGGGCTAACACCGACGCCACTTCTTGACATTTCAAGGACAGGGTTCAGTCAAGCCGAATATCGATCTTCAATTCGAGAACGGCAATTCACAAAAGGGCATCCATGGTCATCCGGAACCCGTGACACAAGAGTTACGTCCCACCGGCGGTACACGCGGTAATCATTCGAATACGGTGTTTGTCAGCCGACGAGGGGACGACGGTGAAAATCGACGACGGAGGCGGCAAGGCAGCCAGTGGTTCGATCATGACAAGTATGATCGAATTCGCAAAATTGGCAGCTCAAGGCGGATTCGAGATCAGCAGAGAAGGAGGTGATCATTTACTGAAGGCGATCGACGGTTTCCAGGACTGGATAAACGATCAATCAGATCGGATCAGACTGCTCGAACAAGACAGGAAGCTCGGGACTTCCAACGCGGCAAAGGTCATAGGCCCCTTCGCACAGCAGGTCGCGAATGATGATCAAGGATTCATCACCCAGCTGTTCGCGCTCCGTGATTCGCTGCACAAAGCTCGGGAGGGCATCCAATTGGCCATGGACCAGTACGAACGGACAGAGGAGGCTACTCGCGGTAACCTCAAGAACATCTCGACCTGAGCGCCACCGAGCAACCGAGGGGTGTAGATGGTTCCGAGAAGGCCAGTACTGGTCCTCGCACTCTTGGCAGCGTTGACAGCATGTTCCGATCAGGCGACCGGTGTCCCCACAGCCGGGGTAACAACCCCTCGATCAACAACTGCAGGCGGGCCATTTCCCAGCACGCCAAGCCGTTCAGCAGACACCGGGGGCGCAGCGAACAGACCGAAAGGGCCAATGGCGGATGTCGCACCATGCTCACTGCTGACTTCCACCGAAGTAGCCGAGCTACAAGCCGGGCCAAGCAAGGAAGAGACCATCAACAAAGCCCGTGCCTGCAGGTTTACCGAAGCCAAGGGGTTTACGATGAGTGTGGCGATCTTCGACGAGCTGGGACTGGACGACCTGGTCGCCAGGGGTACACCCAAACCGGTGACGGTCGGCAACCGCAAAGCACTTCAGTCCATCGGCGGAATCGACACCTGCGCGATCTCGATCGAGCTGACCAATACGTCCAGAGTGGACACTCAGGGAACCGCGGGCGGCGACGAACAGAAGTCGTGCGACATAGCGCTGAAAGTCGCCCGGTTGGTGGAGCCCAAGCTGCCGACCGGTTGAATCGCGGTCACTGGAAGTTCGGGGGCCGCTTGCCCAGGAAGGCCTGAACTCCTTCGGCGTAGTCGGCGCTGTGCACGGCCTCGTCGTACAGCGCGTGGACGCTGTCGTCCTCAGGCTCGTTGTTCGCGATTTTGTTGATGATTGTCTTCGCGCCGGTCAGGCTCACCTGGGAGCGGCTCACGATCGTCTCGGCGAGTTCCTTCGCGCGGGCGGGCAGCTCGGACGCCGGGTGCAGCTCGTTGACCAGGCCGATCCGCAGCGCGGTCCGGGCGGAGATGATCTCGCCGGTGAAGAGGATCTGCTTGGCCCAGGCCTTGCCTACCGCGTCGACCAACTGCTTGGTGGAGGTGAAGTTGTAGACGATGCCCAGCTTGGCCGGGGTGATCCCGAACCGGGCGTCGTCCGCCGCGATCCGCAGATCGCACGCCAGCGCGATTTCACACCCACCGCCGATGCAGAAGCCGTTGATCACGGCGACCGTCGGGCGCGAGAACTCCGCAATCGCGCGCTCGGCCGCGTGCACTGCGTCGCTGTATCGAGTCGCGCCTTCCGCACCAGACCGCAGCGTGGCGAACTCGCTGATGTCCGCGCCCGCCGAGAAGTGCTCGCCGCCCTGGATCAGCAGGACGCGGGCCTGCTCGGCCTCGGCCAGCAGTCCCGGGATCGCCGACCACATCTCCAGGCTCATCGCGTTGCGCTTGGCCGGCCGGTCGATGGTCAACGTCGCCACGGCGCCCGCCGTCTCCAACCTCAGGTGCACCCGATCACCCTGCCATGCCGCGCCCCTGATCAGACATGGTGCCCGCCACTGACGTGACATGGTCACGACCTTTTTGCCCGAAACCACACAGCGAGCGGACACTCGCTGGCGCATCCTGTCCGCATGCGACGGATCGGCCTGCTGCTTGTCACCGCGGCGACCTTGACTGCCTGCTCCGAACCTTCCGCCGGGCAGATCCCGGCGCCACCGAACTCGCCGGGTCCGGCCAGCTCAGCGGCGAAGGCGATCGCTCCCGGGCTGAAGATCGAGACTGTCGCGGGCGGGCTTGAGCACGGCTGGGACATGGGCTTCCTGCCCGACGGCAAGGTCCTGGTCACCCAGCGGCCGGGCAAGCTCGCGCTGATCTCGTCGACCAAGCCGGGCGCCCAGGTCACGCAGGTCCAGGCCGATTTCAGCGATGTGCTCGTGGCCGGTGAGGGCGGTCTGATGGGCATGGTTCTGGAGCCGGACTTCGCCCAGACGCGGCAGTTCATCACATGCCAGACGTACAAGGAGAACGGCGCCGCGAAGGACATCCGGCTGATCCGTTGGCGCCTGTCACCTGACGGTCGGAGCGCGGAGCGCGTAGGTGTGCTGTTGTCGGGTCTGCCCGTTGCGCGTGGTGGTCGGCACTCAGGTTGCCGTCCGACCGTCGCGCCTGATGGTTCGTTGCTCGTGGGTACGGGCGACACGGCGAACCCGAAGCCGTCGCAGGACCGCACCAACCTGGGCGGCAAGGTCCTCAAGCTGGACATCAAGACCGGTGGCCCCGCTCCTGGCAACCCGTTCATCAACGCGCAGAACGCCAACGAGAAGCGCGTCTACACGTACGGTCACCGCAATGTGCAGGGCGTCGCGGTCCGGCCGGGCAGTGCGCAGATCATCACGGCCGAGCACGGACCGGACAAGAACGACGAGATCAACATCGAGATCTCGGGCAAGAACTATGGCTGGGATCCGTCGAAGGGCGGAACGGAGAACAGCTACGACGAGAGCGTCCCCATGACGGATCTGAAGCGCTTCCCGGACGCCGTACCAGCCCTATGGGAGTCCGGCGAGACAACCGAGGCCGTATGCGCCGCGGCGTTCCTCAGTGGAACGCAATGGGGCGACTTGGACGGATCGCTTGTCGTGACGGCGTTGAAGGGCGCGAAGGCGATGCTGTTCAAGCTGGACGACGCCGGGAAGGTCCAGTCGGTGTCCATCCCGCCGGAGTTCAACGACGCTTTCGGGCGGCTGCGTGCGGCGCGGACCGGGCCGGACGGCGCCCTGTACATCACGACCTCCAATGGCACCGACGACAAGCTGCTGAGGGTTACGCGCGGCTAGTCCGGTTTCCGGCCACGCTGAACCCCCTCTTCCCATGCGCCGTCTGACGATAAGGTCGGAAAAGGTCCTGAATGGGAGGTTCACGTGAACCGGAAGCTGCTCACTGTCCTTATTGGATTTTTGTCGGCGTTGACAGTGCTGGTCGCGCCGGCGGCGGCCGCCCAGGGACTGACCGAGGCCGAAGCCGCCGCGGAACTCGACCAGCGGCTGGCCTCCGGCGCGGTGAGTGTCTGCTACAGCGTGCACGTTCAAGATCACAACTGGCTGGGCACGGTCTGCGACGGCGAGGAGGCCGGCGCCGAGTGGCCGTGGGACAAGCGGATCGAGGCTGTGATGATCGGCGTGAACGGCGGTGGCGCCGGCGTCTGCTACGAGGCGCACCTGCAGGACATCGGCTGGGAAAGCCAAAAGTGCAACCTGCAGCAGGCCGGGACGGTCGGACAGGCGCGGCGGCTGGAAGCCCTCAAAGTCACCGGATCCGGTGTGACCCTCTGCTACACCGCAAGGGGCCAGGGGTACGACTGGCAGCAGGTCCCGAAGTGCCAGGGTGGTGTCGCGGGCTCCGTGGGCGCAGGCAGGTACATGAGCGGCCTCAAGATCTGGGTCGCCTGACAAGTTTCCGCGGCCCCGGGCAGTCACTAGGGTGACGCCATGTCGTTCCCTGACGCGGTCTTCGCCGCGCTGCGTGCCGAGCCGTCGAAGATCGCCGTGGAACACGGCTCACGCGAGGTCACCCGGGCCGAACTGCTCGGGTTGACCAGCCGGATCGCGGCCGGGATGCGGGTAGCCCGGGTCAAGCGCGGCTCGGGCGTCGCGATGATCACCGACGTGACGCCTGAGGCGCTGGCCGCTTACCTGGCGGCGTGGGCGTTGGGCGCGCGGGTTGTGGGGATTCGGCCTGGGTTCAGCGACAAGCAGCTGGACCACATGCTCAGCGACGGGCTGGACCTGGTCGTCACGGACGCGAAACTCCCGGAGCTGCTCGACACGCCGGACGAGCCGTTGATCCTGACGTCTCGTCCGGGGGATGTGGCGCGGCTGGTCTACACGAGCGGGAGCACCGGTCTCCCCAAGGGCTGCGTGCAGACGTATGGCGCGCTTTCCGCGCACTACAACTGGAATCCTGACAACTGGGATGCGGCGACCATCCGGCTGGCGGCGGCATGCGATCGGTATCTCCTGTTCGGCAGCCTCGCAAGCGTTGTCGTGCAGGACTATCTGGCGCTTTGCCTGTTGCACGGCGGAACCGCCGTGATTCCCGAGGAACTACGTTTCCCGGATGTGCTCTCGTCGCTGCGGATCACGTTCACCATCATGAACGTGCCGAGGCTGTACGCGATGCTGGACTCGTTGCGGGACAACCCACTCGACATGAGCAGCCTGCAAGGCATGATCGTCGCCGGCTCCCCCCTGACACCGCACCGCCTCGCCGAGGCCCAGCAACGCCTCGGACCCGTTGTGTACCAAGGCTATGGGCAGAGTGAGACCAACGGTCTGACGATTCTCACGCCGGAAGAAGGTCACCAGGACTCCGTCGGGCGCCTGCAGGGCGGAGTGGAGATCGAGATCCGGGACGGCGAAGTGTGGGCCCGCAACCCGTGGATGATGCGTGAGTACTGGGAAAACCCGGCCGAGACAGCCGAAGTGGTCGTCGACGGCTGGGTTCGTACGCGTGATCTCGGCGAGCTCAGGGACGGCTACCTCTATCTGACCGGCCGCACCCGGGACGTCGTGATCGTCAACGGCTATCCGGTGTACGCGGGCCCGATCGAACGCGTGCTCGCCCAGCACCCGGATGTGGATCAGGCATACGTGCTCGGCCCTGAAGAGGTCCTGCACGCGTTCGTGATCCCCCTGGCAGGACGGGAACCTTCGATCGACGAACTGTCCTCTTTGGTCAGAGACGAGCTCGGCCCGGACAGCGTCCCGACGACGATCACCTTCGTTGACGAGGTCCCGGTCGCCCCCAGCGGCAAGCCCGACAAGAAGGCCCTGCTCGGCTAGCGGTGCGCCCGCGGTTTGTGTTCCAGGTGGGACAGGCCGTTCCAGGCCAGGTTGACCAGGTGGGCCGCCACCTCGTGTTTGCGGGGTTTACGGACGTCCAGCCACCACTGCCCGGTGAGCGCGACCATGCCGACGAGGGCCTGCGCGTAGAGACCGGCCAGCTTGGGGTCGTAGCCGCGGGAGCTGAAATGCACGCCGAGAATGTGTTCTACGTGACTGGCGATGTCGGACAGCAGGCTGGAGAATGTGCCGGTTGAACTGGCTACCGGGGAGTCGCGGACCAGGATCCGGAAGCCGTCGGTCGAGGTGTCGACGTAGTCCAGCAGTGCCCCGGCCGCGTGCTCGAGCAGCGTGCGGGGGTGCATGTCCTCCGACAACGAGGCCGTGATCGCGGTCAGCAGTTCGTCCATCTCGCGGTCGACCACCACCGCGTAGATGCCTTCCTTGCCGCCGAAGTGTTCGTAGACAACGGGTTTGCTCACGCCTGCCCGGTGCGCGATCTCCTCGACCGAGGCGCCGTCGAAGCCTTTTTCGGCGAAGAGCGCACGGGCTACGTCCAGAAGCTGCCGACGCCGCTGCGTTCCGGTCATCCGGACGCGCGCGGTCGTCGGCGCTCCTGGCTGGTTACGTCTCACCCGATTACAGTAAGCGAACTAATCCTTGCCGACTGCCAGGCGGGCCAGGCGTTGCTCGGTGGGCCAGCGCACGTCGTACACCCAGCCGAACTTCTCGAAGATCCAGATCAGCCGGGCGGAAGTGTCGATCTGGCCGCGCTGCACGCCGTGCCGGGCGCAGGTCGGGTCGGCGTGGTGCAGGTTGTGCCACGACTCGCCGAAGGACAGGATCGCCAGCGGCCAGAAGTTCGCGGCCTTGTCACGGCTCTTGAAGGGCCGCTCGCCGATCATGTGGCAGATCGAGTTGGTCGACCAGGTCACGTGGTGCAGGATCGCCACGCGCACGAAGCCGGCCCAGAAGAACGCGGTCAGCGCGCCCCACCAGGACCACGTGGCCAGCCCGCCGATCAGCGCGGGCAGCAGGAACGTGAGCACGGTGAACAGCACGAAGAGCTTGTTGACCCGGACGATGTCCTTGTCGGCCATCAGGTCCGGCGCGAACCGCTGCTTGTTGGTCACGTCACGCTCGAAGATCCAGCCCATGTGCGCGTGCCAGAAACCGCGGGCCAGGGCCCACGGCGAGGTGCCGAACAGCCACGGCGAGTGCGGGTCGCCCTCACGGTCGGAGAACGCGTGGTGGCGGCGGTGGTCGGCGACCCAGGTGATCGGCGGGGACTGCACCGCCATGCTGCCCATGATCGCCAGCATGATCCGCATCGGCCGCTTGGCCTTGAACGAGTTGTGCGTGAAGAGCCGGTGGTAGCCCACGGTCACACCGAGGCCGCTGAAGTAGAAGAAGAACAGGGCCAGGCCCACGTCGAGCCAGCTCAACCCCCAGCCCCACAGCAGCGGGACGGCCGCGATCAGCGCCGCGAAGGGCAGCACGATGAACATGTAGACCGCGATCTGCGTCGCAAGATTGCGCTTGCCTTCGAACAGCGGCTTCGGGCCGTCGCTCGGTGACGCCTGCTCCTCGGACTTGTCGAGGGTTGTTGTCATTCGCCCACCTCATGTGGCTTAGGTCAGCCTTACCTACGATAACGTAACTTACGACAGGGTAGGTTGTCAGCGACTCGAAGCGCCAGCCTGCGGGGGATAAACGAGTGCCGTACCACGTCTCGCGAATACCCGGGTGTGACCCTGCTAACGCCCATTCGGGTAGTCCTGCCGGACAAAATCCACCGGGTGTCTCTCGCTGCCCAACCCCACTCGTGCGACGATGTCCAACCGTGAGCCCTCACGGGCTCTGATCCGCCGTGGTGTAAAGGCAGCACCTCAGATTTTGGTTCTGATGGTCCAGGTTCGATCCCTGGCGGCGGAGCGGTCTCAAAGCGAAAAAACGGTTGATGGGCAGGGGGTGCACCGCTGCGCAACGAGTCGGACGAGGAGCACCCGCCCGCGCTGGATGAGAAGTCCGACGCGTGGCTGGTCGGTCGCGCCAGTGAACTACTGGCGATCACGCAGAGCGTGGGACGCGAAGAGCAGGTCCAGAACGTCGACGAGGTCGACCAGATGCTGGCCGAGGCACAGCATCGCGGCGAGCCGCGCATGGTCGCCCAGCTGTTGCGTTCCGCCGTAGCCGTCCGACTCACCACCTCCGGCCTGGCCGGCACAGCGCAGCCGTTGCTCGACGAGATGATGGTGCACACGCGGCGCCACGGTCTCGTCGTCCTGGAAGCCGACGCGCACGCCCTGCACGGCCGGATGATGCTGATGGAGGCCGCGGAGGACATCGCGCTGTCGGAGGCCGCGGTCGCACTCGCGATGCTCGACGACGACCTCACCCCGGACGTGATGCTCGGCCGTCGCAAGTGGGACATCCTGCTGGCCTCCACCCTGATGGACATCGGCCTCGTGCTCACCCAGCTCGGTGTGTACGAGGAAGCCGACCAGGTGATGAACCGGGCACACCGGTGCATCCGGGAGAGCGCCGGGCCGCACCAGATCGCCGTGCACATGATCAACCGGATCCGGATGCTCGTCGGCTGGGGCCTGCGGCTGGAACGCATCGGCGACGACGACCAGGCCGGCGACCGGTTCCAGACCGCCGCGGCGATCGCCCAGGCGGTGGAAGGGCCGTTCCGCGAGTCGTTGTTCCCGCGCCGCGCCGAGCTTTCCGCCGCCGAGCAGGTGCACGTCGTCGCGGCCGCGCACGCGCTGGCGCAGCCGTCGGCGGACCACGTCGAGCTGCTGTTCAAGCTCAAACCGACTGCGCAGTACGCCCGCGAGCTGATCATCACAGCGATCGCGCTGGCTCGTTGCCTCGAGCACACCGGCCTGGTCGCCGAGGCCGTGGACGTGCTGGCGGACGCGCGAGTCAGCCTGGAGGGCGACCCGACCGAGCCGACGCTGCGACTGTGCCTGGTGCGTGAGTTCGCGCGGCTGTCCGGGCCGGACGGCGGCGAGCGCACGATGAGCGCGCTGGAGAGCTACGCGCAGGAGCTCGAAGCGCAGCTGTGGGACATGCGTGAGTCTCGTATCTCGACTCTGAACACACGCCGCGAACACGAACGGTTGACCCGTAAGCACGGCGAGACCGAGCGTCAGGCACTGCAGGACCCGTTGACGGGGTTGCCGAACCGTCGCGCGCTCGACGACCGTCTGGAGACGCTCTCCGCGTCGCCCAACAACCACCCGCTCGCGCTGGCGCTCGTAGACCTCGACGGGTTCAAGGAAGTCAACGACCAGTACTCACACGCCGAAGGCGACGATGTCCTTCGTGTCATAGCCAGCACTGTGCGTGACGCGTTGCGCGGCGGCGACATGGTCGCGCGATACGGCGGTGACGAGTTCGTCGTGTTGTTGCCGGGCGCGCCTTTGCACGCCGCCGAAGCCGCGCTCAACCGCGCGGTGTCCGCGGTTTCCCGGCTACCGGCAGACCTTTCGCACGGTGTGACGTTGTCCGTCGGTGTGGTCGCGTTGCGTCCGCAGGAAACTGCGGCGCGTGCGCTCGCACGGGCCGACGCGGCGATGTACGAAGCGAAACGCAGTGGTGGCAACGGTGTCGCTGCTGTGACCATGAGCACGGAGACCGCGCAGTCCGGACGGGTTATCGATGACCCCGCGTGGTCCATCCCGGAGGCAACGTAGGATCGTCACCTGGTGTTATCCGTACGGATTCCGCAGGGAGATCGCTGATGCCCCAGGGTGGGAACGCCCAGCTCAGCACCGTTGTACTCGCCGCAGGCGAGGGCACTCGGATGCGTTCGTCCACGCCGAAGGTGCTGCATCCGATCGCAGGGCGGCCGCTCGTGGAGCACGCCGTGCGGGCAGCGGCAGGACTTGACCCGGTCCACTTGGTGGTCGTGGTCGGCCATGGCCGTGCAGCGGTGTCCGCGCACCTCGAAGGCCTGACAACCGCGTTGGACCGCAAGGTGACCACGGCAGTGCAGGCCGAACAGAACGGCACCGGGCACGCGGTGTCGTGCGGTCTCGCGGAGCTGCCAGGCGAAGTGACCGGAACGGTGCTCGTCACGTATGGCGACGTGCCGTTGCTGGAGACCTCGACCTTGTCTGCGTTACTCGACGCGCACGCCGCGTCCGGCGACGCGGTGACCGTGCTGACCGCGATTGTCTCGGACCCCACGGGGTACGGACGTATCGTGCGAGACGCATCGGGTGCTGTCGTGTCCATCGTCGAGCACAAGGACGCCTCCCCCGAACAGCGCGAGATCACCGAGATCAACTCCGGGATCTACGCGTTCGACGCGGCCGTCCTGGTCGACGGGCTGTCACGGCTGGACTCCAAGAACGCCCAGGGTGAGCTGTATCTCACCGACGTGCTCGGCATCGCACGGTCCGACGGCCGTGGCGTCGGCGCGCTCGTGTGCGAGGACCCCTGGCAGGTCGAGGGTGTGAACGACCGGGTGCAGCTGTCCCGGCTCGGCGCCGAGCTCAACCGGCGGCTGACCGAGCAGTGGATGCGGGCCGGGGTCACCATGACCGACCCGGCCAGTGTCTGGCTGGACGCGGGCGTGACGCTGGCCCGTGACGTGGTCATCGAGCCGTCAGTCCAACTGCGTGGTTCGACCAGCGTCGGTGAGGGAGCCATCATCGGCCCGGATACGACGCTGACCAACGTGACCGTGGCCGAGGGGGCGAAAGTCATCCGTACCCATGGCTCCGACTCCGTCGTCGGCGCAGGCGCGTCCGTGGGCCCGTACTCGTACCTGCGGCCCGGTACCTCGCTGGGCGCCGGCGGCAAGATCGGCACGTTCGTCGAGGTGAAGAACTCCGAGATCGGGACCGGAACCAAGGTCCCGCACCTGTCCTACGTCGGCGACGCGACCATCGGCGAGCACTCGAACATCGGCGCCGCAAGCGTTTTCGTCAACTACGACGGTGTGACCAAGCACCGCACGGTCGTCGGGTCGCACGTTCGCACCGGCTCGGACAATATGTTCGTGGCACCGGTGACAGTCGGGGACGGCGCCTACAGCGGCGCCGGAACCGTGATCCGGCGGGACGTCCCACCGGGCGCGCTCGCCGTTTCAGGCGGGCCACAGCGCAACCTCGAAGGCTGGGTCGTGCGCAAACGCCCAGGCACCCCAGCTGCCGAGGCGGCACTCGCCGCACAAGAGCTCGAGGAGCAGTCATGAACGCCAAGTCCGGGACACCGAAAAAGCACCTGATGCTTTTCTCCGGCCGTGCTCACCCGGAGCTGGCCGAGGAAGTGGCGCGGGCACTGAACGTGCAGATCACCCCGCAGGCGGCCTACGACTTCGCCAACGGCGAGATCTTCGTGCGGTTCAACGAGTCCGTGCGCGGCACCGACGCCTTCGTGATCCAGAGCCACACCACGCCCATCAACCAGTGGGTGATGGAGCAGCTGCTGATGGTGGACGCGCTCAAGCGCGCGTCGGCCAAGCGGATCACCGTGATCATGCCGTTCTACCCGTACGCCCGGCAGGACAAGAAGCACAAGGGCCGCGAGCCGATCTCCGCGCGGCTGATCGCCGACATGTTCAAGACCGCGGGCGCCGACCGGATCATGACCGTGGACCTGCACACCGCGCAGATCCAGGGCTTCTTCGACGGTCCGGTGGACCACCTGTTCGCCCAGTCGATCCTGGCCGACCACATCTCGGCGACCTACGGCGGTTCGGACATCACGGTCGTCTCGCCGGACTCCGGCCGGGTGCGGCTGGCCGAGAAGTGGGCCACCCAGCTGGGTGACCGGCCGATCGCGTTCATCCACAAGACGCGCGACCCGCTCAAGCCCAACGAGGCGGTCGCCAACCGGGTCGTCGGTGAGGTAGCCGGCCGGCTCTGCGTCCTGGTCGACGACATGATCGACACCGGTGGCACGATCGTCAAAGCCTGCGACGCGCTGCTGGACGCGGGAGCGTCGGACGTGGTCATCGCCGCGACGCACGGCATCCTGTCGGACCCGGCCACCGAGCGGCTGGCCAACTGCAAGGCCCGTGAGGTCATCTTCACCAACACGCTGCCGATCTCGGAGGCCAAGCGGTTCCCCGGGATGACCGTGCTGTCCATCGCGCCGCTGCTGGCCCGCGCGATCCAGGAGGTCTTCGAGGACGGCTCGGTCACGAGCCTCTTCGACGGCAACGCCTGAGGTTCTCACTGCGGAAAGGCCCGTGCTGTGCGCGGGCCTTTTCCATGCCCCTTCGGCTTGGTCGCCGAGCGAAGCGAGGCAATCAAACACTGCCCCGATGAAGACCATCGGTTGAAGCTGGCGTAAACTATCCGGGTTGTCTCGGCGAGGCCAGGCTCTCCCAAGGGCTTGGCGTGATCGACGCGGCTGGTCTGGTAGCCGTGTGTCTTCACGCCTGCCTCCGCCGCGGTGACGACCCCACTTAGCCTTTTGTGTTGAAGGAGAGCATCACCGTGTCCGAGGTCCGTCTTGCCGCCGAGTCGCGTACCGAATTCGGCAAAGGCGCCGCTCGCCGTACCCGCCGCGCCGGCAAGATCCCCGCGGTGCTCTACGGCCACGGTTCCGACCCGAAGCACCTGGCCCTGCCGGCGCTCGAGTTCGCCCGTGTAGTCCGTGAGCACGGCCAGAACGCCGTCCTGACGCTCGACGTCGACTCCAGCAGCGAGCTCGCGCTGACCAAGACCGTCACGACCCACCCGATCAAGAACTACATCGAGCACGTCGACCTGCTGCTGGTGCAGCGCGGCGAGAAGGTCAGCGTCGAGGTCCCGATCGTGCTGACCGGCGACCCGGCCGCCTCCACGCTGGTCGTGCAGGACCTGACCACGATCACCGTCGAGGTCGAGGCGCTGCACATCCCCGAGCAGATCGAGGTCTCCATCGAGGGCGCCGCGGCCGGCACCCAGATCCTGGCCTCCCAGGTGACCCTGCCCGCCGGCGCCGTCCTGGCGACCGACGGCGAGGCGCTGGTCGTGGCCGTGAACGCCGCGCCGACCGCCGAGCAGCTCGAGGGTGACGCAGGCGAGGCGCCGGCTGACGACGCCGCGGACTCCGAAGAGGCCTGAGCATGACCGAAGGGCCGGGGACCGTGGTGATCGTTGGCCTCGGCAACCCCGGCCCTCGCTATGCCGCCAACCGGCACAACGTCGGCGCGATCGCGCTGGACGAGCTGGCTGACCGGGTAGGCGGGAAGTTCAAGGCCCACAAGGGCTTGGCCGACGTCCTGGAAGGGCGTCTGGGCGGTACGCGGGTCGTGCTGATGAAGCCCCGCTCGTTCATGAACGTCTCCGGCGGGCCTGTCGCGGGCGTCTCCCGGTTCTTCAAAGTCGACCCCGCCGACATCGTCGTGCTCTACGACGAACTGGATCTGCCCTTCGGCACGGTCCGGCTCAAACTCGGCGGCGGTGAGAACGGCCACAACGGCCTGCGTTCGATCACCAAATCCCTGGGCACCAAGGACTATCACCGCGTCCGGATCGGCATCGGCCGCCCGCCGGGCCGGATGGACCCGGCGGACTTCGTGCTCAAGGACTTCTCAGTGATCGAACGCAAGGAGCTGCCGTTCATCCTCGATCGCGCCGCCGACGCGACCGAGGCCTTGGTGAACAACGGCTTGGAAGCCGCGCAGAACACCTTCCACGCGAACTAGGACTCGTTGCGGCGGATGCTTTCCGCGAGTTGCTCGCCCGCTGCCGCGCGGCGGAGCTTGCCGGAAGGCGTCTTGGGCAACGAACCCGGTGACAGCACAAGCACTGCTACTGGGCGGGCCTCGACAGCTTCGAACACACGGCCCGCGACTTGCTTGCGCAGCCTGGATTCCTCAGCCGAGTCGCCCGCCAGTTTGGACTCCACGACCACCGCGAACCGCTCTCGCCTGCTGCCCGCGTCCAGCCGGACAGCCACCGCGTTGCCGGCACGGACGCCTTCGACAGCGGTTGCCGCGCGTTCGATGTCGGTCGGGTAGATGTTGCGGCCGCCGAGGATGATCACGTCCTTTTCCCGGCCACAGACCACGATCTGGCCGTCGACCAGGTAGCCGATGTCACCTGTGGACATCCAGCCGTCCCCGTCCTGAATGGACCTCGGCCCGTCGACAGTCAGGTAACCCGGGGTCACGGCCTCGCCGCGAAGCTGGATCTCACCGACCTCACGGTTGCCGGCGACGTTGCCCTCCTGGACGATCCGCGCCTCGATACCCGGCAAAGGCTTGCCCAGCAACGCGAACGACCGCACGCCGTCCTCCGGCTCAACCGGCACGGCCTTACGGTCCACCTCAAGCGCCTGCGCGTCGATGTAGTCCAACGTCAGACCGGTGAACAGCGGCGCGAACGAGACCGCGAGCGTGCACTCGGCCATTCCGTACGCCGGAAACACGCACTCCGCGGGCATTCCGAACCTGGCTCCGGCGTCAGTGAAGTTCTTGACCGCGACGGCGTCGATGGGTTCCGCGCCGTTGAGCGCGAGCCTCAGCGTCGACAGGTCGTAGGCGCCGTCCTCCGCGTTGCCCATGCGCCGGCCGACCATCGCGTACGCGAAGTTCGGAGCGGCGGTGATCGTCGCGTTGTAACGGCTGATCAGGTCCATCCACAACAGCGGCGCGCGCAGGAAGTCCGGCGGCGTGACCTTGACCAGTTCGATGCCGAGCGTCATCGGCACGGTCAGGAAGCCGACCATGCCCATGTCATGAAACAGCGGCAGCCACGACACCATCGTGTCGTTCTCCCAGTCCAACGCCGCCTTGTCGGCCATCGAACCGATGTTGGCCATCAGGTTGCCGTGCGTGATCCGGACCGCCTTGGGGTCCGCGGTCGACCCACTGGTCAGCTGGAGCAACGCGTGCACGTCCTCGCCGACCGCAACCGGCTCGGCCAACGGCTGGCCGTCGAGAAGATCGGTAAGCAACCGATAGGGAATGTCGTGCTGCGTCAGCACGGGCGCGAGCTGATCGAACGGCGACCCCAGCAGCACCAGCTTCGAGTCGATCATGTTGAGCACACGCAACGTGTCCTCGGCCCAGACAGCCAGGTCCGTACGCGGCGTCGGCTGGTGCAACATCGTCACGCTGCCACCGGACAGCCACACAGCCTGGATCGCCGGGGCGATCAGCACCGGGTCCCCGGCGAGCACCGCGACCGCGCTCTCGGGCGCCAGCCCGCCTTCGACCAGCGCACCGGCCATCCTGCGGGCCTGATCGTGCACCTCAGACCACGTGCGGCGGACTGGTACGTCCGGCTCGCCGGTGATGATCCCCTTGACCTGGCCGCGGGTGGCGACGGTGTCCAGCAGTTTGTCCACGAACCGACTCATAAGGCCGACTTTAAATGGTGTTCCCTGTGCGCCAGCGACAGAATCGGTTACTCGGCACTATCGGCAAGCTCCAACCAGCGTTCCTCGACCTCGTCCTTCTCTTTGAGCAGGTCGCGCAGCTGGGCGTCCAGCGCCAGCAGCCGGTCGGGGTTCGTCGCGGCCTCAGCCAGTTCCGTGTGCAGCTGGGCTTCGCGCTTGGTGAGCTTGTCCAGCATGCGCTCCAGCCGCTGCAGCTCCTTGCCTGCCGCCCGTTGGTCCGCCGCGCTGGACCGTGGCTTCGTAGCCTTGACGGGAGCCTCAGGGGCCTGTGTGGCCGCGCGGCGGGTCAGGTACTCGTCGATGCCGCCGGGAAGGTGCTTCGCGCGGCCATCGCCGAACAGCGCGTAGACCTCGTCGCAGACACGCTCGACCAGGTACCGGTCGTGCGAGACGACCACGAGCGTGCCCGGCCACGAGTCCAGCAGGTCTTCCAGCTGCTGGAGCGTGTCGATGTCCAGGTCGTTCGTGGGCTCGTCGAGCAACAGCACATTCGGCTCAGCCATGAGCAGCCGCGACAGCTGGAGCCTGCGCTTCTCGCCACCCGACAGGTCCGAGACGGGCGTCCACTGCCGGTTGGGCGGGAAGCCGAACTTCTCCGCCAGCTGCGACGCCGACATCTCCTGCTTGCCCAGGGTCACCCGGCGCGCGATCTCCTCGACCGCTTCCAGCACCCGCAACTCACCAGGCAGATCAGCGAGTTCCTGGCTCAGGTACGCCAGCCGGACCGTCGACCCCTGGATGCGCTTGCCCGTTTCCGGGTCCAGTTCACCGGCCAGAAGCTTGAGCAGAGTCGTCTTGCCCGAGCCGTTCACCCCGACCAGCCCAACGCGGTCGCCGGGCCCGATCCGCCAGGTCACGTGATCCAGCAACGTGCGATCCGGGATGGAAAGGCTCGCGTCCTCAAGCTCGATCACGGTCTTGCCCAGGCGCCGCTTGGCGAACGCCTGCAGTTCGACGGAGTCACGCGGCGGCGGGACGTTCGCGATCAACGCCTCCGCGGCCTCGATCCGGTACTTAGGCTTCGACGTCCTCGCAGGCGCACCCCTACGCAGCCACGCAAGCTCCTTCGCCGCCAGGTTGCGCCGCTTCTCCTCCAGCGTGTCTGCCAACCGCGCACGCTCAGCCCGCGCGAACACCCAGTCCGCGTAACCACCTTCGTACTGCTCGACTCGACCGTTCTGCACTTCCCACGTACGCGAACACACCGTGTCCAGGAACCAACGGTCGTGCGTCACCACCACGAGCGCCGTACGCCTCGCCAGCAGATGGTCCGCCAACCACCGCACGCCCTCGATATCCAGATGGTTCGTCGGCTCATCCAGAATCACCAGGTCAAGCTCCTGCACCAGAGCCGCGGCCAACGACACCCGCCGCCGCTCACCCCCGGACATCCGGTCGACCGGCGAGTCCAGCCCCAGCTGCGTGATCCCGATCCCGTCCAGCACGGCCCGCACCCGGGCATCAGCGGCCCACTCATGATCGGCGTTGAACCCCAACGGATCCAGCACAGCGTTGCGCACAGTCCCGCCCGGCGGCAGATCCGTCCGCTGCGTGACGACCGCCACCCGCAGATCCCTCGTCCGGCTCACCCGCCCGCTGTCCGCAGGCTCAAGCCCGGCAAGCACCTCAAGCAGCGTCGTCTTCCCGCCCCCGTTGAGGCCCACGACCCCGATCCGGTCGCCCTCCCCCACCCCCAACGAGACAGCATCCAGCAGCGGCCGGACCCCATACGACTTGCTCACCGACTCAAGATTGACCAGATTGGCCATCTACCCGCGCTTCCCTCGTAAGTACTGCTACCCGTCCGAGGGTATTAGGCGTGGACCTCGGGTGGCGTGGGGCGGGGTGCTTCGTCGCCGCCGATGACGCGGGCGCCTGGTACTGGGCCGTGGGCGACGCGGACTGTGCGGCAGACGCCGGCGCCGGCTAGTTCGGCGGCGACGCGGAGGGCGGATTCGCCGTCGGAGCAAAGGAAAGCGCATGTTGGGCCGGAGCCGGAGACGGTGCCGGCGAGGGCTCCGGCGTTCACGCCTGCGCGCAGGGTTCGGCGCAGGCCTGGGCGCAGGGAGATCGCGGCTGACTGCAAGTCGTTGCCCAGCAGCAGGGCGAGTTGCCGGGGGTCTCCGGAGGCGAGGGCTTCGATGACGGGCTCGACGCCGCCGACGCGGGGTGGGTCGCCGTCGCCGCGCAGGCGGTCGAGCTCTTCGAAGACCTTCGGGGTCGCCAGGCCGCGCCGGTCGAAGGCGATCACCCAGTGGAATGTGTGCCGGGTCAGTACCGGGATCAGCTGTTCGCCGCGGCCGGTTCCGATCGCGGTTCCGCCCTGCAGGACGAAGGGGACGTCGCTGCCGAGTTTCGCGGCCACGCCTGCCAGCTCGTCGCGGCCGATCTCCAGCCGCCACAGCGACGCCAGGCCTACCAGCACGGCGGCCGCGTCGGCGCTGCCGCCCGCCATGCCGCCCGCGACCGGGATGCCCTTGCGGATGACCACGCGGATCTTGGGTTCGGTGTGGTCCCGGCCGACGTGCTCGGCCAGGGCCTGCACCGCCTGCCAGGCCAGGTTGCTCGGCCCGGTCGGGACCTCGCTCGCGCCCTCGCCGATCACCTCGACGCCGGGCTCGTCAGCGACAGCGACTGTGACCTCGTCGGTCAGCGAGAGCGCCTGGAACACCGTGCTCAGCTCGTGATAGCCGTCAGGTCGTGCTTCACCTACGGCGAGGTGCAGATTGACCTTCGAAGGCACACGAACGGTCACAGGAGGCGGAACGACAGCGAGCACAAGAGCAGCCTACGTGGGAGCGCGCTCGCCGTCGTTCGCCTCCATGCTTAAGCAGCCACCACGCCCTGCGGACCGGACAGCGGCTGGTGCACGATCGCGCCACGGTCAGCTATCCATGCCAACGCAGCGTCAGCGCGTTCACCACGCAGTCCGATGCGGAAACGGGCCACCGGGGTCTCCCCGAGCCTGGTCAGGCCGCCGCCGATCACCGACACCTGCGTGCCGAAGCGTGCTGTGGCCTCCGGCAGCAACGCGCCCACGGCCGCGAACCCGATCAGTACGACATCGGCCACGCGGTCCTGGTGCACAGACGCGCCACCTTCGATAGACGGCAGCAACGCTTGGACGGCCCGGCTGTCGGGGTCACGCAGCAGGTTGAACAGGTTGCCGTGCTCGAGCAGCTTGCCGCCGTCAAGCAGGGCGACGTCGTCGCAGATGCGCCGGACGACGCTGTTGTCCTGCGTTGTGACGAGCAACGTGACGCCGAGCTCGGCCCGCGCGCGGTCGAGCACAGCGAGCACGCCCGCAGTGCCGTCAGCGTCGAGGTTCGCGGTTGGGTCGTCGGCGAGCAGCAGGCCCGGCTCACCGACGAGCGCACGAGCCACCGCCACCCGTCGACGCTGCCCCTCGGTCAGGTCGTCCGGGTAGGCGGCGGCCTTCTCGGTCAGGCCGATCAGGTCGAGCAGCCGGCCGACTCGCGCCCGCCGCCGCGGACCGTCCACACCGGACTGCTCAAGCGGCAGTGCGATGTTGCCCGCGGCGGTGCGCTGCTTGAAAAGCTGGGCTTCTCCGCCCACGAAACCGATCTGACGCCGGGTGGCGCGCAGGGAACGGGTGTCGAGGGTCGCGGTGTTCAGGCCGTCAAGACGGACCACACCGGCGTCCGGACGCTCCTGCAGCGAGACGCAACGGGCCAAAGTGGACTTACCGGCGCCGGCCGGTCCGACCACGCCCAGCGCGGCTCCGGCGGGCACGTCCAGCGACACACCGTCCAGCGCGGTGACGTTGCCGGTCCGGCTCAGGAAGGACTTACTGACGTTCTCAAGGGTGATCACAGTTACTCCAGCGCAGCACACGGCGCGGCCACGGTGACGGCCTGCCGACGTCCTCAAAGGACCGTCCTGTTGGGACGGGGGCGAATTTCCGGGTGTAGTTGGCAGATCAGGCTGTGTGGCTACGACATGCGGTAACAGTCCGCCTGCCCTGATCTATCACCCGGCGCTGCGTGAGCATTTTGGCGACCACGGATTCCTCCATCGCTCCAGGCGGTAGCACCTGCCCACGGTGGGTGGTTGCTGCGGCGTCTAAGAGCCTGGTCTCTCGGCCGCTCGGGATGGATGCACTTGCATTCAAACCCACAGGACGGCCGTTCCGCAAGGGCCACCATGGGTATCCGTTTGGTAAGTCACACCAACAGCGGAACGTGGTGGCCTGAGGTTTCACAGATAGTGGCCGGACGCTTCCAGTATGCGAGAAAAATCGCGCACGGTGAGCTGCTCGCCGCGAAGCGACGGATCGATCCCAGCCCGGGTCAGAATCTCCTCGGCCTTCGCCGGTGATCCAGCCCACGTCCCCAACGCGGCCCGGAGGGTCTTACGGCGTTGCGCGAACGCCGCGTCCACCAGTTTGAACAGCTGCTCGCGGTCGACTTCCGCGGGCGGCGGCCGGCGGATCATACGGACAAGCGCCGAGTCGACGTTCGGCACCGGCCAGAACACCGAGCGGGGCACTGTCGCGGCCCGCTTCGCCTCGGCGTACCAGGCGATCTTGACGCTCGGCACGCCGTATGTCCGACTGCCGGGCCCCGCGGCCATCCGGTCGGCAACCTCCGCCTGCACCATCACCAGAGCCGTCTGCAAGCTCGGCAGGATCGACAGCAGGTGCAGCACAACCGGCACCGCGACGTTGTACGGCAGATTCGCCACGAGCGCCGTCGGCTCGCCCAACTGTTGCCGGGTGACGCGCATGGCGTCGGCCTCGATGACGGTCAGTTTGCCCTCCGGCGCGCGCTCTGCGGCCGTCTCGGGCAGCTTGCGGGCCAGAACGGGGTCGATCTCCACCGCGACGACCTCGCGGCACGCGGGCAGCAACGCGAGCGTCAACGACCCCAGGCCGGGGCCGACTTCCAGCACGACGTCGTCCGGGCTGAGCTCGGCGGTGGTCACGATCCGCCGGACGGTGTTGGGGTCGTGCACGAAGTTCTGGCCAAGTTTCTTGGTGGGCCGCACATCCAGCTCACCGGCCAGCCGCCGAACCTCAGCCGGTCCCAGGAGCGATGTCACCAGACGAGCTTACGCATTCGCCCCCAAAGTGGCGTTGGGGGCACTGGATGCTCCGAAAGCCACTTTGGGGGCGAAGGGACGAACTGACTAGCGGGGCAGGCCGAGCTTCTTGGCGCAGCCAGGCCAGGCGCTGTAGCCGCCACGCGCGTCGCGGACCTTGGTCGCGATGGCGATCTGCTGCTCGCGGGAGGCCTGGTGGGGCAGCGCGGCGTACTGGGTGCCGCCGTTGGACCGCCACGTGCCGGCGTCGAACTGCAGGCCGCCGTAGTAGCCGTTGCCCGTGTTGATGGCCCAGTTGCCGGTGGCCTCACACTGCGCGAGCCGGTCCCAGACCTCGCCGTCGGAGATGACGGGCTGCGTCGGGGCCTTCGTACCCACCTTGACGACCTTCTTGACCGGCTCCTTGGTGACCTTCTCACCAAGCTTCTCCTTGCCGGTCTCCTTGCCGTCCTTCATCGTGACCCGCCAGGTCACCATCTTCTCGCCGGGGGCGCCAGGCTCCATGACCTGCTGGGTGCCCTTGGCCATCTCCGGGTCTTTGATCTCCTCGACCGGCGGCGGCACGGCCTCGGTCTTGTTCACCACGGTCACGCCGCTGCGGCTGATCCGCACCTCGGCGCCGTCGAGGATCTTGACGTCCGACCCCGGGGTGACCGCGTCCTGCGGGCCGAGCGACGTCTGCATCTCACGCAGCAGCTCGTCGATCGTGATCGCGGTGGTCTGCACCTGACGGCCCTCGTTGCCGCCGTCGTAGACCATGACGTTCTTCAGCGTGCGGATGTCGACCGTCATGCCCTCCATCGGGAGGGACTTGTTCAGGTCGTCGGAGATCTTGGCGCCCTCCATCGGCGCGCCGGCCTGACGAAGGCCGTCGCCGAGCGTGCGGGCGCGGACCCAGGACTCCTTGGCCTGGCCGTCGACGTTGTACTTCAGCAGCTTGCCGCGCTGGACAACGATCTTGCCGCCGTCACCGACAGCGGCGCTGGGCGACGGGCTCAGCGAGTCGTGCGCACCGGTCGCGATGCCCTCGTCCTCGAGGACCTCGCCGACCGTGCCGGCGTACGTGCGGACGTTGTGCTCCACGCCGTCCACGTCGACCGTGATGGACTTGTTCATCGCGATCGCGGCGGCACCGCCACCGGTCAGCGACAGCAGCACAGCCGCGATGGTGCCCTTGAGGAAAGTCCGCTTCCACTTCTTGACCGCGGTGAGCAGCCCGGCGGGCTCGCGCTCGGTCTGCGGCTTGCCCATCGTCCGGTCGCCGGACAGGTCGTCCGGGACGTCCAGGATCGGCGGCAGCAGCGTGGTCTCGGCGTTGATGAGCCGGATCAGCTCGTCGACGTCCACGTCGACGGAGGCCATCAGCTCATCGGCCTGGGGACCGAGCGCCGCGTAGATGTCCTGGGGAACGACCTCGAGCGAGTCGCTGTAGTCGTACTCGGGTCTGTCCAGCGTGGCGGTGGCGACAGCCGGCTGCGCTACGGGCGTGAACCAGTCGGTGTCGATGTCAAAGCCGTTGTGGCTCTGTTTCTCACTATCAGTCAAGGGTCGTTCCTCCGGGAGGCGCAGCCGACACAGTGGCGCGCAGTTGCTTGAACTGGTCCAGCGACTACGGCCTGGCTGTTCCTCCGTGTACGTCCGGCGCGGGGTTCACGCCTGTCGTTTCAGTCCGACTCCCTTAGCCACCACCGACGTTTTCCGGATCGACTCCGGCCCCGACGCACGCTGGCTTCGACTGCGGGCTGTACCCCGTCTGACGCCCACTGGGTACGGTCACGGGACCGTAACGGGTCCCGGGAGGTTGCGCAAACATCCCGACGCATCTTGTGACTTGCACCACACCACAAAAGATGCATCTGTTGCGCCGAACGGGTGAGTCACTCACCGCTCGAATCGTGGGATGTCACAGACGGCAGTGAAAAGACGCGCTCAGCCGTTGCCCGGACGGCGCAAGCCAGGTCACCCACATCCTCACCACGGAGTTCTGCCAGGTCCCGCAGGGTGTAGACGGCGCAGTACGGCTCGTTCGGCCGGCCCCGGAACGGGTGCGGCGTGAGGAATGGCGCGTCGGTCTCGACCAGCAGCTGATCTTGGGGAACCAGCTGGGCAGCGGCCTGCAGGTCCTTGGCGTTGCGGAACGTCACAGCTCCGGCGAACGACAGGACATAGCCGGCATCGACGCACTTTCGGGCGAATTCCGCATCGCCGGAGAAGCAGTGGAAAACCACCCGATCGGGCGCGCCTTGCTCATGCAGGATGCGCATGATGTCGTCGTGCGCGTCGCGGTCGTGGATCATCAGCGGCTTGCCGGCCCGTTTGGCCAGGTCAATGTGCCAGCGGAAGGCCTCGCGCTGAGCCTCGGACGGCGAATAGTCCCAGTAGTAGTCCAGGCCGGTCTCCCCGATCGCCACGACCCGGGGACGCGTCGCGAGCTGTTCCAGCACTGCTTTCTCTTCATCGCCGAACTTGGACGTCCGCGTCGGGTGCACAGCAGTCGCGGCGAACACGCGGTCATCCCACTCAGAGGCGTCCGCCGCCCAGATCGCGGCGTCGAGATCATCAGCGACAGTAATAACGCGTGCGATGCCCACCGACTCGGCGCGATCGACGATCGTCGCAACGCCCGCGGCGTCCTTCGCTCCACACGCGTCCAAGTGCGTGTGCGCGTCGACTGTCGGGACCGGCAGCGGCTCGGGCAGCGGCGGGCGCTCGCCCTTTCGTAGTGTCACCGGACATAGCCTAATAACGTGTCAGCGACTCGAATGCTTGTCCTTGGCGTGGTGCGGATGCGTGGTGAGGCGCACGGCTACCAGGTCCGGCAGGACCTGCAGCTGTGGGCGGCGGACAAGTGGGCCAACACCAAGCCCGGGTCGATCTACCACGCGCTGAAGAAGCTGGCGGCCGACAACCTGCTCGAGGCCGTCGAAGCCTCAAGCGACCTCGGGCCCGACCGGGTCGTCTACCGGATCACCGAACAGGGCGAAGGCGAGTTCTTCTACCTGCTCAACGATGCCGTCAGCAACGTCGACGCCGGGCCGGCGATGTTCAACGCGGCGCTGCCGTTCGTGACCACGTTGGAGCGGAACACTCTGGCTTTCCTGCTGAAATCCCGTCTGCAGCAGGTTCAGGCGACGGCCGGTCAGACGCAGTTGCTGATCGACAGCACCATCGCCGGCAGCGAGGGCGAGCCCGGCAAGCCGCCGCACATCCGCGAGATGTTCCAGTACTGGTTCGCCACCACGGAGGCGGAAGCGGCCTGGCTACGGGACTTCATCGACCGGGTCCAGGGCGGCGAGTACACGTTCGCGGGCGAGAACGAACCCGCTTTCGGGTCACCACCCCGCTAGTCAAGTTTGACTAGCAACCACGGTTCATGCCACCCTCTCGCTAGTCAAACTTGACTAGCTAATAAGGGAGGACTCCTTTGATCAAGGCACGCGGTCTCGCGCGCCAGTTCCGGGCCCGCGGACACACAGTCGACGCGGTCCAAGGAGTGGACATCGACGTCTCGCGCGGCGAACTTGTCGGATTCCTGGGCCCGAACGGCGCCGGGAAAAGCACCACACTGCGCATGCTCACCACGCTTCTGCGCCCGACCGCCGGCGAAGCCGTTGTCGCGGGCTGCGATCTGCTGAGCGATCCCGCCGGTGTGCGCAAGCGGATCGGTTACGTCGCCCAGGGTCACAGCTCCGGCGACGAACAGAAAGTCATTGAGGAACTTGTGCTCCAGGGCCGGTTCTACGGCCTGGCCGCAGGCGAATCGCGGCGCCGGGCCGATGAGTTACTGGAGCGCTTCGACCTGACGGAGATCGCCGGGCGCACGGCCGGGAAGCTCTCCGGCGGTCAGAAACGCCGCCTGGACATCGCGATGGGCGTGATCCACTCACCCGAACTGCTTTTCCTGGACGAACCGTCCACCGGCCTGGACCCGCAGAGCCGCAGCAACCTTTGGGACCGCATCCGTTCCCTGCGCGCGACCGGCACGACGATCTTCCTGACCACGCACTATCTGGACGAGGCCGACGCGTTGTGCGACCGGATCCTGGTGATCGACCACGGCAAGATCGTCGCCGAGGGAACGCCCGACTCGCTGAAGAACCAGGTCGCGGGCGATCTTGTGCAGTTCGAGACCGGCGCACCGGCCGCGGCCGCCGAGATCGCGGCGAAAGTCGATGGCGCGCAAGAACTTCACGTCGATGGGAACACCGTGCGGTTCCGCGTCGCCAAGGGCGACACCGTATTGCCTTTGCTGCTGCGTCAACTGGACCAGGCGGACGCCTCGCTGCTGTCGATCCAGGTGCACCGGCCGACGCTGGACGACGTCTTCCTGACCATGACCGGGCGCTCACTGCGGGAGGAAAGCCATGCGTGACATATTTCTTGTGTTCCGGCGCGCACTGGGGCCGACGTTACGCAGCCCTGTGGTGATCGTGTTCGGGCTCATGCAGCCGTTGCTGTTCTTGGCGCTGTTCGGGCCGTTGATCGGTTCGTGGCAGTGGTTCGTGCCCGGCCTGATCATCCAGATGGGTCTGTTCGGGACCGCCTACGCGGGGTTCACACTGATCCCGGAGATCCGGTCCGGCGCGCTGGAACGGATGCGGGTGACTCCGGTCAGCCGGGCCTCCTTGCTGCTCGGCCGGGTTCTGCACGACGTGCTGCTGTTGGTCGTGCAGTGCTCGCTGCTGCTGGCGCTGTCCACCATCGGCGGATTCCGCGCGTCGTTCGGCGACGTCCTTGTCGGGCTGGCTTTCGCTGTGCTGCTAGGGATTTCCATCGGGTCGGTGTCGTACACACTGGCTTTGAAGCTGCGCCATGAGTACGCGTTCGCGCCGGTGCTCAGTTCGACCGTGATGCCGTTGCTGCTGCTCTCCGGCGTGCTGCTGCCGATGAACCAAGGACCCGACTGGCTGTACACATTGTCGCGGATCAACCCGTTCAGCCACATCGCCGACGGCGTCCGGGCCGCGATCGCCGGAGACTACGGATCAAGCTCGGTGCTCGTCGGCGGAATCGTGTCCGTCGCTCTCGTGCTGGTCTGCGTCACCTGGGGCACTCGCACGTTCCGCCGCGCCAACGCCTGACCGGGGGTGCCCCCAAAGTGGCGTTGGGAGCGCTCAATGCTCCGAAAGCCACTTTGGGGGCAAAACTTCACGGGCGGTTGCGGCCGGCGCGGCGCATTTCCTTGTGGATGGTCCGCCACTGGCGAGCGCGTTCCTGGCGCAGTCGCGCGTCGGTGCGGCTGGCGATCCACTCGGCTTCGCGGTTCAGCTTGAACCAGCTGTCCAGGCGGCGTTGCGGCAGTTCGCCGGTCTCGATCGCCTCGATCACCGCGCAACCGGGTTCGCCGATGTGCGCGCAGTCGTCGAACCGGCACTGCTCAGCGAGCTCCTCGATGTCGGAGAACACCGACTCGAGGCCTTCGCCGCCTGTCGCCAGCGACACTCGCCGCAGGCCAGGGGTGTCGATGATCAGGCCACCGCGCGACAGCACGAGCAGTTCCCGATGCACGGTCGTGTGCCTGCCACGGCCGTCTGACGCGCGAACCTCCTGCGTCTGCATCAAAGTCGTCCCGGCCAAGGCATTGACCAAAGTGGACTTTCCGGCACCGGACGGCCCGGCGAGCACCGCCGTCCGGCCGATTCCCAGGTACGAAGCGACAATCTCGACGCCGTCGCCCGTCATCGAGCTGACCGCGTGCACGTCGACGCCGGGCGCGGCGCTCAAGACGTCCGACATGATCTCGCCGATTCGTTCGCCGACCAGATCCGACTTGGTCAGCAGGACGACCGGCTGCGCGCCGCTTTCCCAGGCCAGTGCGAGCAATCGCTCGATCCGGCCGAGGTTCGGGTCGCCCCGGCGCCCCTCCAAGGACGAGGGCTCGACCACGAAGATTACGTCCACATTGGACGCAAGGGTCTGGCTGAGGGAGTCCTCGGCCACGCCGCCCCGGACCAGCGCGGTCCGGCGGGGCAATATCGTGAGGATGGTGCCGTCCTTGATCGCGGCCCAGTCACCCACACAAGGCAATGTGATGCGCGACGAATACTCGATGTGCCGCTCTTGGCCATCGACGATGACAACAGCGCCGCTGGAATGGACGCGGGCGACCTTGCCGGGCGTGCAGCCTTCGGGCAGCTCGGCGGCGAACGCGTCGTCCCAGCCGAGGGTGGTGAGGTCAAGCGAGGTCAACGGAGGTGAACCCTTCGAGAGAAGTACCGGGAAGCAGACGTGCGTCATCGACAAAGACAGCCATGACTTATCCCTCCCCTTCCTCTCGAAGTTGTCCGCGACTCTAGCGGGCTCTCACCGCAGCCGCATCCGATTTATCGCGCCAGCTCCGCGCGCATGAGGGTGACGTTGTACGGGCCCCACTGCGACAGCGTGAAGTAGATGTCCTTGCCGTCGTTGCCCCAGGGATGGATATAGCCGCCGTAAGGCGCCGGATAGTCCTTCGCGTCGACCACGACCTGGCCTTGGGACCAAGGACCGGTCAGCTTGTCCGCCCACTTCAAGACAATCGCGGCACGATCCTCGTCCAAGTGCAGGGCGATCCACTGGCCGAAGTGGTTGTTGAACTCGACCGACAGCTCGCCGACCGGCCCCGGGATGACCGGGGTCACCCGGTACGGATCCCGAATCCATTCCCCGTCCGACCAGTACTCGTACGCAGCCGGGCTCAGCACGTCGTACCGGCCGCATCTGCCCAGGTAGGCGGGGCCGAATCGGCCGTTTGTCGTACCCATGAGGTAGACATGCCTTTCCTCGGCGGCGAACGCACAGATCTGGAATGGGTGATCGCCTTTGGGTGAGTTCGGCCAGCGCGCGCCCGGCGGCTTGGTCCAGGTA
Source organism: Kibdelosporangium banguiense (assembly GCF_017876405.1). Lineage (GTDB taxonomy): Bacteria > Actinomycetota > Actinomycetes > Mycobacteriales > Pseudonocardiaceae > Kibdelosporangium > Kibdelosporangium banguiense. The sequence goes on from NZ_JAGINW010000001.1 coordinate 1,421,460, forward strand.
TCGCCACCGTCGACGGACACGGCGATGCCCGCGTAGTTCGTGTCCCACTTGCCCGCCGGTCCCCACTTCCGGACCGACATGTAGTGCAAATAGTTGTAGCCGCCCACCGCGATGCCGGAGTTCGGGATCACGGTGTTCTCGTCCGCCTGGCGATCCCGCTCCAGGATCTGCGCCGCCATGCCGTCCGCCCGCGCCACAACTGAGTCGAACCGGAGCCCAGTGTCCAGGTCACGGTTACTGGAGTACGCGAGGGCATTGCAGCGCCAGTCAGAGCCTTTCGCCGGACCGGCCCCGTTTCCGCCCCACCCCACGCCGTAGGTGTCGCCAAAGGCCGCGAGCAGCTTGCCTTGCCCGTTGTCCCACAGAATCCCCAGGTCAGTGGCGTGGATACCGAACCTGCGCGTCACCGCGCCGGTGACAGGCGCGATCTCCCGCGTCCCCAGCACTCGGACCATCCGACCAAGCTACGTGCGGCGCGCCCAGCCCGCTAATCGCCCAGGTCAGGATGCCTTTAGGGCTGTTGGCGACCGGCCAGGCTGGCGTCGTACAGAACCTTCTTGCTCACGCTGGAAGTCTCGGCGATCTCGGCGACCACGGTCTTGAGGCGTTCGCCCGCCTCCACCCGCGCGCGGACCCGCTCGACCAAGGTGTCCAGATCGTCCTCGACGGGCGGGGCAGGCGCGAGCACGACGGTGATCTCGCCACGGACGCCCTCGGCTGCCCACTCGGCGAGTTCGGCGAGTCCGCCGCGGCGGACCTCCTCGTACGTCTTGGTCAGCTCACGGCACACGGCCGCCTGCCGGTCGTCGCCAAGCGTCTCCGCGGCCTGAGCGAGGGTGTCCGCCAAGCGGTGAGGCGACTCGAAGAACACCGCTGTGCGCTTCTCCTGGCGCAATTCCGCCAGCCATCGGCCGCGTTCGCCCGGTTTGCGAGGTGCGAAGCCTTCGAACGTGAAGCGGTCGCAAGGAAGCCCGGACACAGCCAGCGCCGTCGTCACCGCCGACGGGCCAGGTAGGCATGTGACCGGGAGGTCCTCGGCGATGCACGCGGTCACCAGGCGGTAGCCGGGGTCCGAGACACTCGGCATGCCCGCGTCGGTGACGAGGAGCACGGTCAAGCCGTCCCGCATGGCCTCGACCAGACCAGCGATCCGCGATGTCTCCACGGCGTCGTAGAAGCTCACCACCCGGCCGCTCGGCGACACACCGAGCGCTGTGGCCAGATTGCGCAGCCGACGGGTGTCCTCGGCCGCGATCACATCCGCCCCGGCCAGAGCCTCGATGAGGCGTGGCGACGCGTCACGTGAATCGCCGAGCGGAGTGGCTGCGAGCACCAGTCGACCCGAACCGGATACGGGGTTCACATCGCTCACCCTACGATCGGGCGCGTGACTGCCCTCGTGACCGGGTCCGACCGCCGGTCGGACGACCCAGCGGCGCAGGAGGCGACCCGGATCACAGCATCGGGTGCCGATCCAGCCGAAAGCCTGCTCGGCAAACCCATGCCGACCGACAGGCTCCGCAGTTGGCTGGTCGCGGGCGTGCTCACGGTAATCGCCGGGATCGTGCGGCTGCAGAACCTCGGCTTCCCCACGCACAACGGCACCCCTGTCTTCGACGAGAAGCACTACACGCCTCAGGCGTGGCAGATGCTCCGCAACGGCTGGTACGAGGACAACCCGGGTTACGAACTGACGGTGCACCCGCCGTTGGGCAAGCAGCTCATCGCCATCGGCGAGTGGCTGTTCGGCTACAACGGCTGGGGCTGGCGATTCTCCGCGGCGATCCTCGGCACCCTGATGGTGCTGATGGTCATCCGCATCGCACGCCGGCTGACCCGCTCGACCCTGCTGGGCGCGATCGCCGGAATCCTGATGATCAGCGACGGCGTGCTGCACCTGATGAGCCGCACGGGCATGCTGGACATCTTCATCGCGTTCTTCGTGCTCGCGGCGTTCGGCTGCATGCTGCTCGACCGCGACCAGATGCGTTCCCGCCTGGCGATCACGGTCCGCGAAGGCTGGGTCAACGACTCGATCTACGGGCCACGACTGGGTTTCCGCTGGTGGCGGCTGGCCACCGGGGCCTGCCTCGGGCTGGCCTGCGCCTCGAAGTGGGGCGGCCTCTACTGGGTGGCGGCATTCGGGCTGCTCACCGTGATCTGGGACGCCACCGCCCGCCGCTCCGCCGGGGTCCGTCACCCGTGGATCGGCGCCCTGTGGCGTGACCTGCTGCCGGGCCTGTGGGCCCTGCTGCTCGTACCGGTGCTCGTCTACCTCGCCACCTGGTGGGCCTGGTTCGGCAGCGAGACCGCCGTGGACCGGCACCTGACCGGCAGCGCGCTGCGCTCCCTGTGGGACTACTCCGGCAACGTCCTGAACTTCCACGAGCACCTGACGACCAAGCCGAACGACCCCCACCCCTGGGAGTCCAAGCCGTGGACCTGGCCGATGGGCCTGCGCCCGATGCTCTACTACTGGGACAACACAACCACCGGCTGTGGTGAATCCCAGTGCGTCAGCGCCACGATGCTGATCGGCACCCCGGCGATGTGGTGGCTCGCCCTGCCCATGATCGCCTGGGCCCTCTGGCGCATGATCGGCCGCCTGGACTGGCGTTACGCCGCGGTCCTGGTCGCCTACCTGGCCGGCCTGCTGCCCTGGTTCATCAACCTCGACCGGCAGATGTACTTCTTCTACATGACCCCGGTCTCGGCCTTCCTGGTCCTGGGCCTGGTCCTGCCGTTGGGGCAGATCCTCGGCACCGCCAAAGCCGGCTACGAACGCCGCGGCACCGGACTGCTGGTGGTCGCCATCTACGTAGGCCTGGTGGTAGCCAACTTCATCTGGCTGTGGCCGATCCTCAACGGCGACTCGATCACCAACGCCCGCTGGCAGGCCGAACTCTGGCTCCCCTCCTGGCGCTGAGCTTTGCCCCCAATGTGGCGTTCGTAGCATCGGATGCCCCCAATGTGGCATTGGGGGCATCTATTTTGCGTTTGGGTGGCGGCGGGGCCGCGTCACATGCCGAAACGCTTGGTGGGGTTGTGGCGTTTCTGGGTGGGGCGGGTTCGTTCCAGGTCCGGTGCCGGGGGCTGTTGCTGCTGGACTGGCGGCGGGACCGGCTTCATGGAGGAGCGGGCCGCTTGAGTCCGGTCGAGGTCCGGGACGATCGGCGGCTTTCCCGACGGTTTGGCGACCTGGGTGCGTTCGGGATCGGCGAACTTGGTGGATTCGCCGTCCGGCCTGGTCACCTTGGTTCGGTCGAGGCCGAGGTCCTCACGCTTGACGACCTTGGTGACCGGCCCGTCCTCGGCGTGGCCGCCCTTGCTGAGCCACCCGCCGGTCTGCCTGATCACGGTGTCCAGCGTGGGCCGGCCGGCCGGGTCTGGGCCGAGGGCGGCCGAGAGCAGGCGGGCGTGGACGCTGTTGTTGGGCAGGTGGGTGATGCGTTCGGCCTTCGCGGCGGCCATCAGGGCGGCCATCGGGTTGTCACGCGTGCCGCGCGGGGGTTCACCGGTCAGCGCGTAGGCGACGGTCGCAGCGAGCTGCCAGGCATCGGACGCGGGCGTCGCGGGTGAGCCGGCCGCTGTTTCCGGCGCGAGGAAGTCGGGAGTGCCGACCATCATGCCGGTCTTGGTCAGCGTCGAGTCACCCTTCGACCGGGCGATGCCGAAGTCGATCAGGTGCGGCATGCCGGACGGGTCGATCATGATGTTCGACGGCTTGATGTCGCGGTGCAGCACGCCCTTGGCGTGCGCGGCCGAGAGCGCTCCGGCCATGGTCACCCAGAGACGCGCCGCTGCCAGGTCGTCGAGCTTGCCGATGTCGTGAACCGCGTCGGCCAACGGCATGCCCTCGATGTACTCCATCACGATGCCGAGGCCGTCCTCGTCCTCAACGATGTCGTACACGCGCACACAGTTCGGGTGACGCACAGCCGCCAACGCGCGAGCCTCGCGCAACATGCGCTGCTCGGTCTCCGCGTCGGGCGCATGTGCGAGCTTCACGGCCACGGTGCGGTCGAGCTGCGTGTCCATCGCGAGCCACACCGTGCCGAATCCACCGTGACCCAGCGCCTTGATCTTCTGGAACCGGCCACCGCCCTGTTTCCAAATGTTCGACCCGGCCATCGCACGAGTCGGCGGCTTCACCGGCGGCGGCATCGGCGCGCCACCGCCGAGCGGGAACGGCAACGGTCCAGGCGTGTCAGCCAGCTTTGACGGCCGTTGTTGGCCGCTGAGCAGCTCCTGTCCTGGCGCCTGCCCGGACAGCAACTGCGGTGCGAGGCCTTCCGGCCGGTATGGCGGCGGCACCGGCTCCGGGACATAAGGCGGTGGTTTCTGCTGCGACGGCTGCTGGTTCTGGTGACTGTGCGGCTGCATCTGCGATTTCTGCTGGGAGGGCTGATGGGGTGACTGCTGGTTCTGCGCGGCCGGCTGCACCTGCTCGGGCGGCGGCTTCTCCTGCACCGACCGGTTGATCGTCGCCCAGCTCGGCGGCCCGATCACCAGGATCGGGATCAGGCCGAGAACCGTCGCCGGCACGAACCCGATCCACAGCAGGAACGCCACGTTCGCGGACACCGTCATGCTCAGCACGGCGAACGCGATGAACGACACCCAGATGAACCGGCCGGGCCAGGTCGGCCCGCGCCGGAACGCCGCCCGCGCCTGCAGGATCACAAACAGCGCCGCGACACCCGGCAGCACAACGAGCTTGCCCAGGTTGAGCGCATACGAGATGCCGCCCTGCGGCCTGGTCAGCGCCTCGTAGACGTTCTGGCCACGGCCCAGGAACTCCTGTTGGGTGCCGATCAGCGCGTGTTGCTCGGTGCTGAACGACGCGCCCAGCCCGGTCAGGCCGTAGGTCGACTCCCCGGTCGCCGCCGAGCGGAAGATCGTGGAGATCCCGTTGGCCATCAGCCACGGCAGGGCCAGGGCGAACACCAGGCCGATCAGCGCGAACACCGTGATCGTGGCCAAGTTGTACGCGTTGCCTGTGCCCTTGCGGATCACCGCCACGGAGAACGAGGCAAGAATCGGGAACAAGGCGACGAGGAACCCGGCGGCCATCGTCGCCCACACCCACTCACCTGGCCAGAAGCCAGGTCCAAAGACGGTATGCGCGAACGACAACAGATCCGCTGCCATTCGTACGAACCCGTCCACGGTCCCCTCCTTGTAATGACTCACCCGATGTGAGCACTAACCCACCATATGTCCAGCGGCGCTGGAGCGGTTAGGCAACCGTGGCCCCTTGTCCACCAGACGCACCATGGGCAACCAGGTTGCCCGAGTGGCAGAGTGACTCCATGGGTGCCTACCTGGACGCGCATCAGCACAGCCTGACCGACCCGGACGCGTTCTGGCTCGCCGCGGCAGAGACGATCGACTGGGTAAAACCGCCGGTCAGCGCGTTGGACGCCAGCAACCCGCCGTTCTACCGCTGGTTTGCCGACGCGATGATGAACACTTGCTTCAACGCGCTCGACCGGCACGCCGACAGCGGCCGGACCGCGTTGATCTACGACTCGCCGGTCACCGGCACTCAAGCATCGTTCACATATCGTGAACTGCGCGACGAGGTCGCCGTGTTCGCGGGCGCACTCGCCGGCCTCGGAGTCGGCAAGGGCGACCGTGTGATCGTCTATATGCCCATGGTGCCACGTGCCGTGGTCGCGATGCTGGCATGCGCCCGGCTCGGCGCGGTGCACTCCGTGGTATTCGGCGGTTTCGCGCCGAAAGAGCTGGCCAGCCGGATCGAGGACGCCAAGCCGAAAGTGATCGTCGCGGCGTCCTGCGGGATCGAACCGGCCAGGGTCGTGGCCTACAAGCCGATCATCGACGAGGCGCTGACGCTGACCGAGCACCGGCCTGACCACGTCGTAATCACTCAGCGCCCGCAGTCACCAGCGGAAATGGGGCCGCGCGACGTCGACTGGGACGCGATCGTGGCCACCGCGTCGCCCCACGACTGCGTACCGGTGGCCGCAACGGATCCGTTGTACATCCTTTACACATCGGGGACCACCGGCCGCCCGAAAGGCGTCGTCCGGGACAACGGCGGGCACGCGGTCGCACTCGCGTGGTCACTGCAAGCGGTGTACGACATCGGTCCTGGTGATGTTTTCTGGACCGCGTCAGATGTCGGCTGGGTGGTCGGGCATTCGTACATCGTGTACGCGCCGTTGCTGGTGGGCGCTACTACGGTGCTGTACGAAGGAAAGCCAGTTGGCACGCCCGACGCGGGCGCGTTCTGGCGCGTGATCGCCGAGCATGGCGTGAAAGCGCTTTTCACCGCGCCGACGGCATTCCGGGCGATCAAGCGGGTCGACCCGGACGCGAAGTTGCTGAAGCAGTATGACCTGTCGAGGTTCCGCACACTGTTCCTGGCGGGCGAACGGCTGGACCCGGAGACGTACCACTGGGCGACCGGGAAACTCGGCGTGCCCGTGATCGACCACTGGTGGCAGACCGAAACCGGCTGGCCGATCTGCGCGAACCTGCGCGGCCTCGAGCCGATGCCGATCAAACCCGGCTCCCCCACCGTGCCGGTGCCGGGCTATGACGTGCAGGTCCTGGACACAGCGGGCAATCAGCTCCCCGCGGGTTCAGAGGGCGCCATAGCCATCAAACTGCCGTTGCCACCAGGCACCTTGCCCACATTGTGGGGCGACGATTCCCGATATGTGTCCTCATACCTGTCGGCCTATGACGGCTATTACCTGACCGGCGACGGCGGCTACATCGACTCCGACGGCTACGTCTATGTCATGGGCCGCACCGACGACGTCATCAACGTCGCAGGTCACCGCCTGTCCACAGGCGCGATGGAGGCAGTACTCGCCGCGCACCCGGCCGTCGCCGAATGCGCCGTCATCGGCGTGCATGACGCCTTGAAAGGCCAGCTTCCACGCGGTTTCGTCGTCCTGAAGGCCGGCGTCGAGGTCCACGAGGCCGCACTGCGCGACGAGCTGATCGCAGCCGTCCGCCGCGACATCGGCCCGGTCGCCGCCTTCCGGGACGTCTCGATCGTCCCTGGTCTCCCCAAAACCCGCTCCGGCAAAATCCTCCGCAAGACCATGCGCGGCATCGCCGACGGCCGCAACGAACCAGTCCCGTCAACCATCGAGGACCCAGCCGTCCTCGACGCGCTACGCCCCATCCTGCGCCCGATTTTGGGCCCCTGACCAGGCCTCCGGCCCCCGACAATCCAGCCTGTCGGCGGAGTCCGGCAGAAACGGCGCCCTGAAGATCCACAAACCCAAGTTGTCCACAGGCAGTGAGTTGTCCACAGAATCGGCACATCACCGCCTGCGATCCCTATTTCTGTCAGACCCCATCGATAGGCTGGAAAACGGGGGGCCGTGGCCGTCCTCTGCCCGAGTAAGGGCACATGTAGTGCTGGAACTTCCGCAGGGCCGAGGCGAGGATCAGCTGGTGGCGAGGGGAATTTCCTTCGACTGAGGGCGGGTCGACCATTTCGCGGTGCTGGAGGCCGGGAATTCCGGGCTGATTGTCAGGGTCGCGCCGGTGAAGGGTTCGGGCACTGAGAAGAGCAGGCCCGAGGTGTTGGGGCGGGCGTTCAGTTTTGTGCCGGTGGGCAGGGTGAGGGTGAAGCTGCGGGCCAGGTCGAGTTTCAGGTCGGCGTCGTTTGTGTTGATCTTGGCGTCGGGCAGGCGGAGCCAGGTCTGTTTGGCGGCTGCGGGGCCGACGCCGGGAAGCTCGTTGGCGAGTTCGGCGCGCTCGCCTAAGGCCGCGGTCACGGCGAGCGGGCCGGAGGTACGGACGCCTTGATAGGCGGCCTGGGCTTGGTAGTCGCCGTTCTGCCAGCGGACCTTGGACGATGAGGCGCTGGTGCGGGAGGCTGCGCTCGGCGCGGAGGTAGGAGCAGGCCCGTTGCTGTTGCGGATGCTGTATTGGTACGGCTTGTCGTCGGTGACCTCGAGGGTTGCGTCACCGCCGAGGGGGACGCTCACGATCAGGCCTGTGCCGCGCTGCATAGGCTTGGGCAAGCGTTTGCGGGCCGCGCCGACCACGACTTCGACTGTCAGTGGGGCCTCGGGTGGTGGCGCGAATGTGTCATCGCCCTGCAGCCGGTAGAGCACGAGGAACTCGTGGCCGGGCGCTGCCTTGGCCGGGCCGCCTTCAAGGCCGCCGCTTGTCTCGTCCATGGTCGGGCGGGTGGCGAGCGCGCCGAACTGGTAGGAGAAATGCGGGCCGCTGAACGTTGCCGAGAGCGGTTTCGCGCCTTCCGGGACGCCCTGCGACCAGGTGAACACTTCGACGAAGTCCGCAGGCTTGGCAGGCAGGTCCACGGGTGCACTGGGGGTCACCGAACGTGGGCCACAGGCGGTTGTGAACAACAACGCGGCTACCAGAACACCGGCTCGACGAGATCGCGACACGCGAGACAGCGTTTCATCCCCTGCCCCGGAAAGACAATCGGCCGTTGTGACGGGTGGGTGAGTGGTCTATACCTTATCTGGTCGCCGCCAGGAGGAGTTCGGGAGGCTTTGTGAAAGTTCGTCGATTCCTTGCGGCCATGGCGGTCACAACCGTCGCCGCGGCTGCGTTCTCACCCTCCGCGACCGCCGAGCCGGCGTCCGCGGCCAAGAGCTTGACCGATGTCATCCCCGCTCCGGCGTCTGTGTCACCGGATGCACGGCAGGCATTTCGGCTGAACTGGACAACCGTCATCAGCACCGAGCGCGGCTCTGCCGAAGCCGCCGCGATCGGCCGTCAACTGGCGGGCGTGCTCAGGCCGTCCACCGGCTATCCGTTACCCGTCGTGCCCGCCTGGTACCCCAACCACGGCATCTCCCTGCTGCTCGGCGGCGCGGATCCACGCGTCGGGCAAGAGGGCTACGAACTGAGGGTCAGCCGCGACTCGGTTGTCATCCGGGCCAAGACCGCGGCCGGTCTGTTCGCAGGCACCCAGACACTGCGCCAGTTGCTGCCCGCCAAAATCGAGAGCAAGAACCGCCAGCGCGCGAACTGGACCGTGCCCGGCGGCAGGATCGTCGACTTCCCGCGGTTCGCACACCGCGGCGCGATGCTGGACGTGTCCCGGCACTTCTTCAGTGTCAACGAAGTCAAGCGCTATATCGACGACATCGCTCAGTACAAAGTGAACCGGCTACACCTGCATCTGGCCGACGACCAGGGCTGGCGGATCGAGATCCCCGGCTGGCCGCGGCTGACCAGCTACGGCGGCAGCACCGAGGTCGGCGGCGGGCCGGGCGGCTACTACACCAAGAAGCAGTACCTCGACCTGGTGGCGTACGCGAAGTCCAAGTACATCACCGTCATTCCCGAGATCGACATGCCCGGGCACACCAACGCGGCGCTCGCGTCGTACGCGGAACTGAACTGCAACGGCATCGCGCCGCCGCTGTACACCGGCACGGATGTCGGGTTCAGCTCGCTGTGCATCGACAAGGAGATCACGTACAAGTTCATCGACGACGTGATCGGTGAACTCGCCAGCCTCACACCGGGCGAGTACATCCACATCGGCGGCGACGAGGCGCACGCCACCAAACCCGCCGACTACCTGAAGTTCATGCAACGTGTGCTGCCGATCGTGGCCAAGCACGGCAAGAAGGTCACCGGCTGGCACGAATTCGTCAAGTCGGTGCCCCCGGCCTCGGCGGTTCCGCAGTACTGGGGCACCGACGATGTCGACGAGGACGTCGCCGCCGCGGCCCAGCGCGGCAACAAGATCCTGATGTCACCGGCTCACAAGTCCTATTTGGACATGAAGTACGACGAGAACACCCCGCTCGGCCAGGACTGGGCCGGCCTCATCGAAGTGGACACGGCGTACAACTGGGACCCGGGCTCGTTCGTCAAGGACGTGCCCGAGGCATCAGTCCGCGGTGTCGAGGCACCGCTGTGGTCGGAAACGTTGGAGGACATCAAGGACATCGAGTTCATGGCGTTCCCGCGGCTGCCCGCGATCGCCGAACTCGGCTGGTCACCGGCCTCGACTCACGACTGGGAGTCGTTCCGTGGCAGGCTGGCCGGCCAGGGCGACCGCTGGAAGGTCCAAGGCGTGACCTTCTACCCGTCACCGAAGATCGCCTGGCACAGTTAGAAACCTCCGCCCCCGGCAGCGGGCTGCCGGGGGCGGCGGAGGTCAGGAGTAGTTGACCAGCAGGCGCTTTTCGCGCCAGTACTGCGCCAGAAGACCGTTGCGGTTCTCGCGGCCGAAGGCGGCTTCGGCGGGATGCGCGTGATCCGTGTTGACCCAGACGCGGGTCGCGTTGACGGCACGGCCCGCCCGGTAACCGACACCGCAGTCCCGCGACCAGACAGCGACTCCACCGGCCGGAGGCAGGTCGTTGACCAGCTTGACCGCGTCGTCGAAGTCGTTGAAGCGGGCGACCGCGATCAACGGCCCGGCAACCGAAACCCGGCCTTCGATCACTGTGGGCTCCAGGAAATAACCGCCGGCCAGCTCACCGGTCAGCGACGCCCGGCCGCCACCGGACCGGATCATCGCACCGGACCGGCGGGCATTGTCTATATGCCACAGGGCTTTCGCCCATTCGTCGGCGCTCACCAGGGCGCCGACCGTTGTTCGCGTGTCGAGTGGGTGGCCGGTGACGAGTTCCCCGACACGCCCCAACGCCGCATCGAGGAATTGCTCGTACCGGCCATGCTGGATGGCGGCCGTCGAGGTGCCGGAGGCGAACGCGTCGAGCGCCCGCGACTGCAGGGCACCTTCGAGGTCCGCGAAGAAGATCGACGGCCCCACGCCCAGGACCGACGATCCGCCGCAGCCGTTGACGATGTTGATCACGCCGGGTGGCAGCAGGTCCGCGATCACGCTCAGCAGCACGTGCACCGACGCCGGAGTCTGCAACGCGGGCTTCAGCACCACTGTGTTCCCGGTCGCCAGCGCGGGCGCCAGCACCCAGGCCGCACCGAGCAACGGGTAGTCCCAGGAGACGGCCTGAGTCACCACACCTAGGGGCTCACGGAAACCGTGCACCACGGTGTCGCCGTCGACCTCGGACCGTACGCCTTCCATTGCCCGGATGGCGCCCGCGAAATAACGGAAATGATCTGATGCCAAGGGCAAGTCGGCGCCCAGTGTCGTGCGGACGGGCTTGCCAGTGTCCCAGCTCTCGGCCACCGCCAGGACTTCGATGTTGTCCTCGATGCGGTCGGCGATCTCACTGAGGATGACCGCACGTTCGGCGAGTGCCGTCTTCGACCATGCCGCCGCCGCGCCCAGGGCTTCCTGGCGGGCCCGGTGCAGGTCGTCCGCGGTGCCTTCGGCGACCTCGGTGAAGACCTGGCCGGTCACCGGCGTGGTGTTGGCGAAGTATCTGCCCGCCGATGGCGGCACGTAGTCCCCGCCGATGAAATGGTCGTAGCGGGTGGCGAACCGCGTCATACTCCCCGATTGTCCTGGCGCGGCGTATCTACTCATGCTTCACGCCTCCCCGGCATGCTTTCATGGATACAAGAGCCGGACGGTAGAAGACTCCGGGTTGCAGAGACGTTGCATAGGCGTGGGACATGACTGATCCAGGCTCGTACGCGTACCTGGTGAGCCAGTTGCGGGACGGTGTGCTGCCCGCGGGCTCGCCGGCGAAGGCCATCCGGGCGCTGGTTTCCGCTTCGTGGCAACGATCGCTCGCGGCGAGTGTCGATCCTGAACACGGTGAGCCACCGGTTGTCTACGCCGAGAACGAGATCGCCGACCTACGGGAGGATCATCCGCTGGCAGCGGTGCTGCCGACGTTGCGGGCCATGCTGGTGAGCATCGCCGACGAGGCCGAACACGTCATGATCATCGCGGACGCGGGCGGGCACCTGCTGTGGCGTGAGGGCAGTGCGAAAGTTCGCCACCGGGCGGACAAAGTGCTGCTGACCGAGGGAACCCGCTGGACCGAGGAAGCCATCGGCACCAACGCGATGGGCACTGCCCTGGCAATGGACAGTCCGGTAGTGATACATGCAACAGAACATCTAGTGCATACGTACCATCCGTGGACATGCGCCGCCGCGCCGGTGCACGATCCGGACACCGGGGCGATGCTGGGTGTCATCGATGTCACCGGCCCAATGTCCACAATGCACCCGTCAACGCTCGCCCTGGTCTCCACCGCGGCGCAGCTGGCCGAAAGCCAGCTCCAGGTGATGATGACAGTCCGGAACGAACGGTTCCGACTGCGCAACCTGCGTCACCTGGCCGGCCTGCGGGGTGAGCCCGGTGCCCTGATCAGCAGCAGCGGGCGGGTGGTCGCGGCCGAGTCGTGCACCGGCATTCCGTCCAGAGTGGACATCTCAGGCGAACGCGGCACGCTGTGGCTGCCCGATGGCCGGGAAGCGACGCTCGAGCCACTCGCCGAGGGCTACCTGCTCCGGCTCTCCTCCGGCACATCGCGGCGACGCCAGCAGCTGTTGTCGCTCCCCTTCCTCGGTGCCAACGAGACCGCCGTGCTGCTGGACGGCCGCGAAATCCCGCTCACGCTGCGGCATGCCGAGATCCTGACGTTGCTTGCCCTGAACCCCAAGGGGATGACCGCCGAGCAGCTGGCGCTGACGCTGTACGGCGAATCCGGCAACCCGGTCACCGCCCGCGCGGAGATTCATAGGTTGCGCACGCAACTGGGCGCCTCGGTGGTCAGCACCAAGCCCTACCGGCTGGAAGCCGAGGTGGACGCGGACTTCATCAACGTGCGCAAGCCATTGCGTGAGCGCAAGGTCCGGGAGGCGGTCGCGTTGTGGCGTGGACCGTTGCTGCCGCGCTCGAACGCACCGGGCATCATAGCCGAGCGCGAACTGACGCTCACGCACCTGCGAAGACTGGTCATCGAACGCGGCGACCCGGATACCTTGTGGACGTACGTGCGGGCCGCGCCGGACCAGGAAGCGCTGGAAGCCCTGGCCCGGAGCCTGCCGGGGACCGATCCGCGGCGCGGCTGGGTGGAATCGCAGCTCCGGCTCTGTCTCACCGACGACTGACGGCACAATCAGGTCCGTGCAGATCGGGATTCTCGGCCCACTCGCGGTCACCGGTGCGGTGGCCGGTGCCCGGCTGCGCGCGCTGCTGATCGCGCTCGCCCTGGAACCCGGCCAGGTGGTGTCGATGAGCCGCCTGATCGACGGTGTCTGGGCGCAGGACCCACCGGCGAAGGCGTCGAACGCTCTGCAAGTCCTGGTTTCCCGGCTGCGCAAGGCGGATCTGCCGATCGAGTCCCAACCGGCCGGTTACCGGCTGGCGCTGGACCCCGACGAGGTCGACGCGACCCGCTTCGAACGCCTTGTCACAGCCGCACGATCCGCGGACGACGCCACCAAGTCCCGGCTGCTGCGGGAAGCCCTCGGCTTGTGGCGCGGCCCCGCTTTGCAGGACGTGGCGGACGAGGAGTTCTTCCAGCCACGGATCACGCGGCTCAACGAACTACGACTGACCGCCATCGAAGACCGCGCCGAGGCAGAACTCAGGCTGGGCGAAGATCCGACGGCAAAACTGACGGCCCTGATGGCTGACAATCCCCTGCGGGAACGCATGGCTGGGGCGTTGATGCGCGCGCTGGCCGCGTCCGGCAGGGCCAACGAAGCTCTCACGGTCTACGAGACGACGCGGGAAGCCCTTGCCGAGCAACTGGGCGCCGATCCGTCACCTGAACTGTCTGCTTTGCACACATCCATCCTGCGGGCCGAACAACGGCCGAAGACGAACATCCGCACTGGCCTGACGACATTCGTCGGGCGCGGCGACGACGTCAGCCAGGTCCGGAAACTGGTCGGCGACCATCGGCTCACCACGCTGACCGGGCTGGGCGGGACTGGGAAGACGCGGATGGCCATCGAGGTGGCCAGGACACTGCTCGACCAGACGCCCGACGGCGTGTGGCTGGCCGAGTTCGCCCCGGTCACGGCCGGCGACGACCTCGCGCAGGTCGTGCTGGGCACAGTGGGCCTGCGAGAGGGGGCGCTCATCCCCAAAGGTGAGCCGATCGACCGGCTGACCGCCGCGATGAGCACCAGGAACGCGTTGCTGGTACTGGACAACTGCGAGCACGTGATCGACGCTGCCGCCGCGCTTGCGGAACGACTGCTGGGTGAATGTCCGAGGCTGCGGATTCTGGCGACCAGCCGGGAACCGTTGAACATCACAGGCGAGGCGCTGTGGCCAGTCGAGCCTCTCGCACTGCCACCTGACAACTCCGACATCGGCACGGCGATGTCGTCGGACGCGGTCCGGTTGTTGAGCGACCGGGCAAGCGCGATGAGGCCAGGGTTCGTGGTCGACGAGCAGACGGTCGAGGACGTCGTGCGGATCTGCCGTGCACTGGACGGCATGCCATTGGCGCTCGAACTGGCGGCGGTACGGCTGCGCACAATGACTCCGGCTCAAGTGGCAAGCCGCCTCGACGACAGGTTCCAGCTGCTGACCGGTGGCAGCAGGGTCGCCCTGCCCCGGCATCAGACGCTGCGGGCGATGGTCGACTGGAGCTGGGAGCTGCTGTCGGACCGGGAACGTGCTGTGCTGCGCCGGTTCGCGGTGTTCTCCGGCGGCGCGACGCTGGAAGCGGCCGAACAGGTCTGCGGCGGGGATGTACTCGCTGAGCTGGCCGACAAGTCCTTGCTGGTACCCGGTGAGCGCTACCAGATGCTGGAAACGATCAAGGCCTACTGCCTGGAAAAGCTGGCCGAGGCCGGTGAACTCGGCCAGACGCGGCAAGCACACGCCAAGTACTTCCTTGGTCTGGTGGAAACCGCGGACCCGGGCCTTCGTGGTACGGACCAGCTGACCTGGCTTGCCCGGCTGACCGCCGACCACGACAACATCAACGCCGCCCTGCGTAACGCCATCGCGATCGGCGCGGCACAAACCGCAGCACAGCTGGCAGCGACCGCAGGTTGGTACTGGTGGCTCAGCAGTCATCAGGAGGAAGGCGTGGACCTGACCACCGCCGCCCTCGCACTGCCTGGCGCTGACGAGGAAACCCGAGCCGCTGCCTACGCGGTGGCAGCGTTGTTGTCGCTGGCCGGGAACGTCGATGCCAATCAGGCGACCGAATTTCTCGCTGAGGCACAGAGATTCGCCGGGCACCAGGAGTCCAGATACCCGTTGCTGCGCCTGGTCTGGCACGTCCACCACGTCATTTCGGGCACAGGTCCGGCAGCCGAACCCGACAAGGACCCGTGGGTCGAGGCGGCGACGCGGTTGCAGCGCGCGGCCATCAGGCTATCGATGGGTCATCGGCATGCCGAGGTCGAGTCCGATCTAGACGCCGCCGTATCGGGTTTTCACGTGATCGGCGACCGGTGGGGGTATGCCTTCGCACTGACCAACCTGGCCAGTCTGGTCGCCTGGCGCGGCGATATCGCGGCTGCGATCACCCATCACGAACAGGCTGTGCAGGCCGCGGCTGAACTCGGGGCGAACGAGGACATGGTGCTGAGCTGGATACAGCTGGCCCAGTTGCGTTGGCAGCTCGGCGACACAGCGGCGTGCACCACCGCTTTGACACAGGCTGAACGGGAAGCGGCGAAGCTCGGGGTGCCGTCGGCACAGGCCACTGTGGCCTACGGCAAGGCCGAGGTCATGCGGTGGGCCGGTGATCTCGACGCCGTGCGGAACCTGCTGGCCAAGGCCGAGGTCCTGGCGCGGCACGTGAGCATCAACTGGGGAATTCGCGTCGCGGTCGCCGGCCAGCAGGGATACCTGCACGCGGAGCAAGGCGATCTGGACGCCGCCCGGGAGCGGCACGCGTTCGCACTCGACATGGTGCTCGGCACACCGAACTCGATCCTGATCGCCCACATTGTCGTCGGTATCGCGGATCTTGCTCTGCGCCAAGGGAAACCAGCGGAGTCAGCCCGGCTCCTGGCCGCCGCGGACGCCATCCGTGGCACACCTGATCTCTCCCATCCCGATGCGCGGCGAGTCAAAGAGCAAGCGCGTGCCGCACTCGGCGAGCAACTGTTCACCGAGGCAGCACAACGCGGCCGCAACGCGGCGCCCTCAGATCTGCCGGAGATCGCCAAGGCAACTCTCGGCTAGACCCTTTCGCGGTTGTACAGCTTCCTCGCCCACAGGTAGCCGATCACCGAGAATCCGACGGCCCAGCCGATCGAGACCACCAGGCTGCTGCCGATCGGGGCACCCAGCAGCAGTCCCCGGATTGTCTCGATCATCGGGGTGAACGGCTGGTTCGCCATGAACCACCGCACACCCGCCGAGGCCGATTCCGGTGGCACGAAAGCACTGCTGATGAACGGCAGGAACTGTAACGGAAGCGAGGCGCCGTTGGCCGTCTCGAGGCTTCGCGCGTTCAGCCCGAACGCGACCGCCAGCCAGCTGATCATCAGCGAGAACAGGGTGGCTGCGCCGAGGAAGGCCAGCCATTCCAGCACACCTGCCGTCGGCGCGAACCCGATGAGCAGCGCCACCGCGAGCATGAAGACGATGGCGGCCATCGTGCGGATCACGTTCGCCAGGACATGTGCTGTGAGCACCGAGGCACGCGAGATCGACATACTGCGGAACCGCGAGATGATGCCTTCGGTCATGTCCGAGGCGGCGCCGACCGAGGTCTGGGCCGCACCGGAACTGATGCACATGAAGATGATTCCCGGCACCACATAGTCCACATAGGATGACCCGGCCGACAGGCCACCGCCCATCGATCCGCCGAAGACGTAAACGAACAACAGCAGGAACATCAACGGCAGGAACAGTGAACTCACCGCGACAGCCGGATATCGGATCGCGTGTTTGTACTGCCGTCGCAACATCGTGCGCGCGTCAGCGATGGCATAACTCATTTCGCTGCTTCTTTCTCGGTCGTGTGGCCGGTCAGGGCGAAGAAGACGTCGTCGAGGTCAGGTGTGTGCACGGTCAGGCCCGCGATGTGGATGAGGTTCTGATCGAGCCGGTCGAGCACGGACCGCAGCGACTGGACATCACCGTCGCTGGGTACCTGCAGTGTGAGGGCGTCGTCGTCGCGAGTGGCCATGCCGAACACCGAGGCAGACCTGTCGAGCTCGGTGACATCGGCGAACTGCAGCCGGATGTGCCCGCCGGGGATGCGGCGTTTGAGCTCGGCGGGAGTGCCCTGCGCGACGATCCCGCCGCGGTCCAGGACCGCGATCCGGTCGGCGAGCTGGTCGGCTTCGTCCAGGTACTGCGTGGTCAGCAGGATCGTCACGCCGTCCGCCACGAGCCGGCGGATCATCTGCCACATCGTGCGGCGGCTGCGTGGGTCCAGGCCGGTGGTCGGCTCGTCGAGGAAGATCACCCTGGGGTTGCCGACCAGCGTCATCGCCAGATCGAGCCGTCGGCGCATACCGCCGGAGTACGTCACGACGTACTTGCCGGCCGCGTCGAGCAGGTCGAACTGCTCAAGCAGCTCAGCCGTGCGGCGCCGGCCCTCCGGCCTGCTCAGATGCCGCAGGTCGGCCATCAGCCGCAGGTTCTCCTCACCGGTGAGCAGGCCGTCGACAGCCGAGAACTGGCCGGTCAGGCCGATCGCCGCGCGGACTGAATCAGGTTCGGCGGCGACGTCGTGCCCGGCGACGCGCGCCTGGCCGCCGTCGGCGGAGATGAGGGTGGACAGGATCTTGACTACGGTGGTCTTGCCGGCGCCGTTCGGGCCGAGCAGCGAAAAGACCGTGCCTTCGGCGACATCGAGATCGATGCCGTCCAGCACGACCTGCTCACCGAACGACTTGCGCAGCCCGGTCACCGCGATCGCGGAGGTTCTCATGGCCCAGAGCCTCGCCAGGACCGCTTTCATTTCGTTGAGCCCGCGCTGACACGTCCTTACACAACCCGAACACAACCCGGACACCTCGCTCACCGGCGCTCGTCAGAGTTGGCCGCATGAAATGGACGCATCGCTTAGCCGCCCTCGGGGGCGCGACCGCAATCGCCCTCACCACACTCACCACCGCAGCCTCGGCACAGGCCACCGAGCCTTCGTTCGACGTGCAAAAGGTCTGTGACCAGCGGATTCCCAAGCTGGAGACACGTGCCAACAAGATGCTGACCCGGATCACAGGCGACGCGAAGGTCGTCGGGTCCACCGCGAACCTCCGGGCCCGCGCCGAACGCGCGAAGGCTGCGGGCAACGAGGCCCAGGCCGACTGGCTGAACGGCAAGGCCGACCACCGCGAGCAGCGCGTCGGCCTGCTGCGTGACGCACTGGCCAAGCTGGACGCCTACAAACAGAAACACTGTGGCAAATGAGACGCCTGGCCGTGGTCTTCGCACTGTTCGGGTTGCTGATGACGGGCTGCGTGAAGGAGGAAGCACCGCCGGCCGGTGACCTAGACTCCATCGAGTCCACACTCAACAGTGTCGAGTCGGAGCTGAATGAGCCCTAAAGGCTTGGTGCTCGTTGCCGAGGACGAGCGCTCGATCGCCGACCTGGTCGCACTTTACCTGCGCCGGGACGGGTTCGGCGTGCACGTGGAGACAGATGGACCGGGCGCACTCGCGGCGGTACGGCGGTTGCGGCCGGTCGCTGTCGTGCTGGACATCGGCCTGCCGGGGATGGACGGCATCGAGGTCTGCCGCACGTTGCGTGCCGCGGAGGACTGGACACCGGTGTTGTTCGTGACCGCTCGGGACGACGAAGTCGACCGGATCCTCGGCCTTGAGATGGGCGCCGACGACTACGTCACGAAGCCGTTCAGCCCTCGCGAGCTCGTTGCGCGCGTGCGGACCGTGTTGCGGCGCGGCGCACCGGTGAGCGAGGTGCTGGCGGTCGGGGCGACTCGGTTGAACGTCGACCAGCGCCGGGCGTGGGCTGGTGACCGGGAGGTCGCGCTGACCTCCACCGAGTTCGATCTGCTCGAGCACCTGATGCGGACGCCCGCACGGGTGTACTCGCGGGAACAGCTGCTCAGCGCGGTCTGGGGCTATCAGGCCGCGGCCGGCACCCGGACTGTGGACGTGCACATCGCCCAGTTGCGCGCCAAACTCGGCGATGAAAGTCCGATCAGGACTGTCCGTGGGGTCGGATACTCGGCGGAGTCACGGTGAGCCGCTCGCGGGCCACGCTCGCCGGCCGGATCACCGTGCTGTGCCTGGCGGTGGCCGGGATCTCCGCGCTGGTCGCCGGGTTGATCCTGTTCCGGCTGGTCACCACGACATCACGGGACGTGACCAGGCGCGTGCTGGCCAACCAGGCCGACGTGATCGCCGCCCAGATCGCGGAGCAGGGCGGCGGTCTGGTCGGCCGCCGCCGGGTCGTGGACATCCTTGAGGGGCAAGGGATATCGGTGGTCGGCGTCGGCCAGCGTGGCCTGGTCACCGGCACTCCGGAGGCGGTAGCGGCAGCCAAGCAGGCCAAGGCTGTCGACGGCGGGAAGGTGTCGAAGATCGTCGAGTCCGGCGGGCGGACCTACCTGGTGGAGGCCCGTGACGTGCCGCGCGGCAGCTTCGTGCTGGTCCAGCAGCCGTCCGCGGACCGATCGACCGTTCGCAGTCTGATCGGCAACATCCTGCTGGGACTGGGAATCGGTCTCCTCGTCGCCGCTCTGGCCGGGATTGTGCTCGGTCGCCTGCTCGCCCGGCCGTTGCGGCGGACCGCGCAGGTCGCGCACACCATGCGCGGCGGGCGTCGGGATCTGCGCGTTCCCGTTGAAGGCCCGCGTGAGGTCGCTGACGTCGCCGGGTCGGTCAACGAGCTGGCGGATGCGTTGCAGCGCAGTGAATCCCGACAACGGGACTTCCTGCTGTCGGTATCCCACGAACTGCGGACCCCGCTGACGGCTGTCCGCGGGTTCGCCGAATCGCTGGCCGACGGCGTGGTGACCGGCGCCGACGCCGCAGACGTCGGCCGGACCATCTGCAACGAGGCCCAGCGCCTCGAGCGACTGGTCAGTGACCTGCTCGACCTGGCAAGGCTGTCCGCCGACGACTTCCGGCTCGACATCACCCGCGTCGACCTGACCGGCGTGGCGCGAGAGGCAGCAGACGTGTGGTCCGCACGCTGTGCCCGCGAAGGCGTGACGTTCCGCGCGGAAATACCCGAGCATCCCGTGCTCGCCAACACCGACCCGCGGCGGCTCCGCCAGGCTCTGGACGGGTTGATGGAGAACGCGTTGCGGGTCACCCCGTCCGGCCAGCCGATTGTGCTGGCCCTCAGCCCGAACCCGGTGTTCCAGGTCCGGGACGGCGGCCCCGGACTGTCCGAAGAGGACTATCAAGTGGCGTTCGATCGGGGCGCGCTGTACCGGCGGTACGCGGGCGTGCGACCGGTCGGCACCGGGCTCGGTCTGGCGATCGTGCACGGCCTGGTCACCCGGATGGGCGGCACGGTCCATGCCGGGCCCGCGCCCGAGGGTGGCGCCAGTTTCACGATCATGCTCGCCGGGTAACCCAAACCGATGCGAACCCAGCGTGAGATCGAACGGAAGTACGAGGCCGATTCCGACGCCGAAATCCCTGAGCTGCCGGGTGTTGTCGCCGAACCGCAGCGCGAGACTCTCGACGCGGTCTACTACGACACCGCCGACCTCAGGCTGATCCGCAGCGGGCTGACCCTGCGCCGACGGGAAGGCGGCGAGGACGAGGGCTGGCACCTGAAAGTGCCCGCAGGCAAGGACACGCGCGACGAGATCCACATACCGCTCAACGGAAAGACCGATCCGCCGAAACAGTTCACCGATCTGACACTGGGCTACACACGCGGCGCGAAACTACAGCCGGTCGCGCAGATCAAGACCGAGCGGACACGCTGGGAGATCGTCGGTGAGAAAGGGAAACTGCTCGCCGAGCTGACCGACGACCAGGTCACCGCCGCGGCCTGCGGCTCGGATGCCGTCAGCTGGCGCGAGATCGAGGTCGAAGGCGATCCGGCAGTACTCGACCGGACCGAGAAACCGTTGCGCTCAGCCGGTTTCCACCGATCCAAGGCGCCTTCGAAGCTCGCCAGGGTGCTCGACACCAAGAGCACGAAGCCGGAGCGTCCGGACCGCAAGGCACGGGCGGGCAAGGCCGTGATGGCCTACGTCACCGAACAGGTGGAGAAGATCAAGCATTACGACGTCCTGGTGCGCCAGGACGCGGACGACGCGGTGCACCAGTTGAGGGTCGCGACGCGGCGGCTACGCAGCGCTCTGCGTGTCTACGCAAAGCTCATCCCAATCGGTGATCTCAGTGCCGAACTGCAGTGGCTCGGCCAGCGGCTGAGCACGGCGCGTGACCTGGAAGTGCAGCACGAACGGATGCGTGCGGCCATTTCGACGCTGCCCACCGAGCTGGTGGTGGGCCCGGTCGAGGCACGGCTGACGCGGCACTTCGCTCCAGAGCAGGAAAAAGCCCGCAAGGCTGTGCTGCAGACGTTGCGGAGCAAGCGTTACCTCCAGCTGCTGGATCGGCTGGAGACCCTCGTGACCGCCCCGCCGACGACCAAGAAGGCCAACCGCCGGGCCCGCAAAGAGCTGCCAAAACACCTGTCCCGCGCGGAGCGCAAGATCAGTAGGCGATTCAACGCCGGTGAGATCCACCGCGCCCGGAAAGCCGCCAAGCGAGTCCGTTACGGACTGGAACTGGCCGTCCCCGTGCTGGGCAAACCAGCGGACAAGGCCCGTAAACGCGCCAAGACCTTCACCAAGCAGGGCGGCGAATACCAGGACAGCGTGGTCGCACGGCCATTGCTGCGAGCGCTTGGCATGCAGGCGCATGCCGCCGGGGAGAACGGCTTCACGTTCGGCCTGCTGCACGGCCGCGAGGAGGCGGTCGCGGAGCGTGCGCAGCGGGAGATGAGGTGGGGCTAGGCCCACCCCTGCGGCTACACCTGCGAGCAATGCGCCTGACCTCGATGGTCCGTCACACTGGGGACGGACCATCGAGGAGGCGGGATGCGACAGGTCAAGGCGTTGGCGCGCAGTGTGGCGCTGCTCGCGGTGGCCATCGCCTGTCCCTTCGTGTTCGTGTGGGTCATCGCTGGCGTCTCCCTGGTGTTGAGCGGGCCAGCCGTGCTCAAAAGCGTGCGGCGGTTCACCAATCTCGCCCGGCGGCTGAGCGGAGTATCGACCGAAGCTGTCTACCGGGCGCCACTCCCGCCGCCCGAACCTGACGAGGATGGGCTCTACAAGGTCGGCGAGCGGCTCGTGGACAAGCCGTCCTGGTGGAACGAGTTCGATCGGCGGCTCGAATGGATCGGCGACGACCCGGCGTCGCACCGGGACGTGACCTGGCTCGTCACGAACCTCTTCGTGGGCACGGCATTGGCCGCGCTGGCGCCCGGCCTGATCGGGCTCGGTATCTGGTCGCTGGTCACGCCGTGGTGGGTGGCCTCGATCCCGCTGGTGCTCGCGGGTTTCTTCGCGGCGCCGTACCTCGTCGGACTGCACGACCGCTGGACAGCGGTGTTGCTGGAGCCCAAGAGCGACGGCCGGATGTTCCAGTTCTGGGTGAAGTTCCGCCTGCACTTCGAGAAGTTCGGGTACGTGGCGGCGAACTGGCTGATGGCGCTGGCCGGCGTGGTGCTCGGGGCGGGCAGCCTGATCGTCGGCGCACCCGTTCACCTGTGGGGTCTGTGGATCGTGGCGTGGGTGCCGATCATGCTGCTGAACCGGGAGCTGACCAGCCGGCGACGGCACCTCGTCGGCAGCTGGTCAGGCATCCTGATCGCTTCGCCGTACCTGCCCCAACCAGTGCCTCCGGCGCCCCGCCCGGACGGCATGTACCGGCATGGCCGTCAGCTTTATAAGACTCCCAAGGCAATGTTGCGCGGCGCGCGGTACCGCTGGGTGATGACCGACGTGGCCACGTGGCGTGACCTGGCTTCGGCAGCGGTCGACTTCCTCGTCGGTCTGGCGGCCGTGCCCGCCGCGATCTTCCTGCCCGGCCCCGTACTTCGATTACAGGCCAAGGTTTCCCGATGGTTGCTCGCACCGACGGCCAAGGCCCTGCTGGCGCACCGAGTCGAGCAACTCACAGCGACGCGGGCGGATGCCACCGACGCGCAGGCCGCGGAACTTCGCCGCATCGAACGAGACCTGCACGACGGTGCCCAGGCACGGCTGGTCGCGCTCGGTCTGCATCTCGGGGCGGTGGAGCGGCTGATCGACCAGGATCCGGAAGCGGCCAAATCCTTGGTGGCCAAGACAAAAGCCGCCTCAGCCGAGGCGCTGACCGAGCTCAGGGACCTGGTCCGGGGCATTCACCCGCCGGTACTGGCCGAACGCGGCCTGGGCGACGCGATCCGCGCGCTCGCCCTGGACAGCCCGTTGAAAGTGACTGTCGAGGGCTCGCTGGCCGTCCGCCCGGCCGCACCGGTGGAGTCAGCGGTGTACTTCGCCGTCTGCGAGTTGCTCGTCAACGCGGCCAAGCACGCCGACGCCAAGAACGTGATCATCCACATGCGACACGATCCCGGCGTGCTCAGTGTCTCTGTCATCGACGACGGTCGCGGCGGGGCCAGCACGCACGCCGGCACCGGCCTGCGTGGCCTGCATCGCCGGCTGGCCACGTTCGACGGAACGTTCGAACTGGTCAGCCCGGTCGGTGGGCCCACCGTCGCGACAGTCAGGATCCCCAGTAGCTGATCGGCTAACCGGCGAAATCAGCCTTGTGGTCCACAGCCCACTCGGCGAACGTGCGTGGTTCACGGCCAAGCACGTCCTGGACGCCGGTCTCGAGGTCGCCCGGGTGGTCGACGGCGGCCTCGGTCATGTCCAGCAGGCTGTTGACCAGTTTCGCCGAACCGAACTGACCGAACTGCTTGAGCAGATCCTCGTAGGCCTCGTCCCGGGTCTGCACCTCGACCCTGAGCGAGCGGCCGACGGCCTCGCCGATCAGGTCGACCTGCCGGTGCTGGGTGATCGACTCCCCGCCGGTCAGCCGGTACTTCGCCGACGTGTGACCGTCGTTGAG
The DNA here is from genome assembly GCF_017876405.1 of Kibdelosporangium banguiense. GTDB lineage: Bacteria > Actinomycetota > Actinomycetes > Mycobacteriales > Pseudonocardiaceae > Kibdelosporangium > Kibdelosporangium banguiense. The sequence continues at coordinate 1,445,326 of NZ_JAGINW010000001.1, forward strand.
CAGGACGGCCACCGCGACTTCAGCGATGTCGTACTCGTGGATCGGAGAGCTCTGGCTGTCGGGGAACGGCAGCCGGACGACGCCGTCCTGCCGGATGGACCGCGCCCAGGCCAGGGTGTTGGTGGCGAACGCACCTGGCTGTACGAAAGTCCAGTCGATACCGGATTTCTCGATCGCGTGCTCGACGGTCAGGTGCATCATCCGGACCGGTGAGTCGTTGTCGCCAGGGTAGGCCGCGGCCAGCGACGACAACGCCACAATGTGCCGCACGTTCGCGGCTTTGGCCACCTCGAGAAAGCCCTCGATACCGGCCGGGCTGGGGAACAGGAACACCTTCTCGACGCCTTCAAGGGCCTCTTTGAAGCTGCCGGGGTCGGCGAGGTCGGCGGCGCGAACGTCCACGGACTCAGGCAGGCCCGCGGTCAGCGGGTTGCGTGAGGTCGCGCGGATCTGAGCGCCTGTCTGCAGGAGCTGCTGAAGAACGGAGCCGCCGACGTTGCCGGTCGCCCCGGTTACCAGGATTGTCATGACCCCAGCTTCAACCATCTGTCAAACGGTGTCAACCAAATAGATGACTGATACCCTCACGCTGTGCGGGAACCAGGGAAACCAAGGCGCTCACCAGCGCCGCAAGAGCGTCAGGCGGACGCCGAGCGGTCCCGGCGGCAGCTGTTGTCAGCCGCCTTCGACGAGTTCGCGGCCAAGGGCTACGCCGGCGCCAGGGTCCACGAGATCGCCGCCCGGGCAGGCGTGAACAAGCAGCTGATCAACTACTACTTCGGCGGCAAGGAAGGCCTCTACCGGGCGTTGCAGCGGGAGTGGCTGAACCACGAGGCGACGTTCCACGACCCACAGAACTCCGCACAGGCCATCTCCGAGAAGTACGTCCGCGAACTGCTGACCGACCCGCGTGGCGCCCGGTTGATGATCTGGCGCGGGCTGAGTTACGCCGCCGGCGAGACCGAACCGGACGAAGAACCGGAGCAGGACCTGTCCGGCTTCATCTCCCGGCAGGAGGCGGGTGAACTGGATCCGGGGATCGACCCACGCTGCCTGCTGATCGGCCTGATGGGCGTGACCTCCGGGCCGATCGTGATGCCGGACCTGGTCCGCAAACTGTTCGGTGTGGAGGTGTCCGATCCTGAGTTCCAGGAGCGCTACGTCGAGTTCGTCCGCGACCTCGTCGGCAGGCTCGGGCCTCGCTGATGGATTTGTTGCGGCACTTGGGGTTCTTCGTCGCCGTGGCTGAGGAGGGGCATTTCGGCCGGGCGGCCGAGCGGCTCGGGATGACGCAGCCGCCGGTTTCCCAGGGGGTTCAGCGGCTGGAACGCCGACTTGGTGTCGAGCTGTTCCACCGCGGTTCCCGTGGAGTGGGCCTGACCCCAGCGGGTAGTTCGCTGCTTCCACAGGCTTATTCATTGTTGTCCTCGGCCTCGGAATTCGCCGCGTCCGCCGGACGGTTGCGGGATCAGGCCGTCCGGGTCGGCGTGATCGGTCAGCTCAGCGCCTTCCATTTGGCTGCGATGGTCTCCAGCGCACCCAAGGCTGTTGTGGTCACGACGGCCGCCACCGTGGAGCTGATCGAGGCGGTCACGTCCGGGCAGCTCGACTGCGCTGTGGTGCACCATCCAGCACTGGTCAACACGTTGGAATGCGGGCCGGTGATCAGGGTTCCATCGTGGTTTCTCGTACCCTCGGGGCGAGAGGACCTCCGAGGATTGTCGTGCGCAACCATTCCTCGCAGCCATGGCACTGCGGCGTTCGACCTTCTCGCTGACACCTTGCGAGCTTCGGGGCTGGATCCGGATTTTCTCGCGGCTTCCAACGACCGCGAGGTAGTGGCAGCCGTTGCCACAGGTCAGGCGTTCGGCATCACCACTGATCCCTTCTTGCAGGCTCCTGGTATCGCCCGGCTTCCCGCAGCGGAGTTCGGATTGCGGGTCCGGCTTGTGTGGCGCTCACTTGCCGCTGACGTTCGCTCGGCCCTGGAAGCCGCACTCGCATGATCACCCAGCAGATCCGCGCTGTGTTCCAGGACGCCGGCACGGACGGGTGGTTGCACGCGATACCACTCGTTGCTTCGCCCACAAGGGAAATCGACATCGGCGCGGACGAACTCGTTGTCATGGCATCGGTGTACAAGCTGCCGTTGCTCGTCGCCCTGTGCCGACAGTTCGATTCCGGCACAGTCGATCCTCACGCGCCGGTCCGGATCAATCCGGCCTCCTGCACGCCTGGGCCGACTGGCATCGCGACGTTTCTCGACCCGATCACGCTGTCCTGGCGTGACCTCGTGTGCTCGATGATCGCCGTGTCCGACAGCGCGGCAGCCGACGTGATCCTCGGCCGTGTCGGATTGCCGTTCCTGCAGAAGATGTTGCTGGACATGGGTTTTCCGCACACCAGGATCGTCGGCGGCACGGCCGACATCGAAGCCACCCTGATGCGGGAGACGGGGACATCTAGCACCGCACAGGCCTTCGCCTTGCTCGCCGACAACGACTTGGCCCGGACCGTGAGTGCCTACGATCCCGCATACACAAGCGCCACAACACCTCGTGAAATGACCCGGCTGCTTTCGTTGATCTGGTCCGACACGGCCGCATCCCCGGATCAGTGCTCGTTCATGCGGCAGTTACTGGGAAAGCAGGTCTGGTCGCACCGGATTCGCGCCGGCTTCCCCTACGCCGGCGTCCGGGTTTCCGGCAAGACCGGCACCATCGGCGCCATCCGCAACGAGGTCTCGGTGGTCACATTTCCCGGCGAGGTGCCCATCGCCGTCTCGGTCTTCACGTTCGCGGCGCGCGCCGACCTCGCCTTGCCCGCAGTCGACGCCGCCATCGCCGAGGCAGCCCGGATCGCCGTCACAGACCTCCGATCAGGCCGTCTCTGATAGCAATCCGCTATCGAGAAGGCGCCGAACTCGTATTGGCGCTATCGCTCGAACGATGATTCGGTAGTGAAGTGCGAATGATCAACCGACTCCTAGCCGCGCTCGTTGCCGTCCCACTCGCTGCCTGCAGCGCCACTCCAGCAGCTCCACTCGCCCCTGCCCCAACCACCACGACGGCACCCGAGCCTTGGGTCGCCCAGCTCAAGGACCTGGAAACCAAGTTCGACGCCCGGCTCGGGGTCTACGCGGTGAACGTCTCAACGGGAAAGTCGTTGTCCCAACGGCAGGACGAACGATTCGCCATCCTGTCGGTCTTCAAGGGCTACGCCTGCGGCGCACTACTGAAAGCTCACCCGCTGAGCACGGGCTACTTCGACCAGCGGATCACCTACAGCCAAGCCGACCTGGTCCCCAACTCACCCGTCAGCACGGAGAAACTCGCCACCGGCATGACCGTCTCCGAGGCCTGCCACGCCGCCATCACCAAAAGCGGCAACACCGCAGGCAACCAGCTCCTCAAACTACTCGGCGGACCCACCAAACTCACCGAGTTCGCCCGCTCCATCAACGACCCCGCCACGCGCCTCGACCGCTGGGAAGTCGACCTGAACGTCGTCCCATCCGGAGAAGAACGAGACACCACAACACCCCTGGCCATCGGCAACGCCTACAAATCCCTGGTACTGGGCGACATCCTCGGCCCAGCCGAACGCACCCAGCTCAAAGACTGGCTCCTGGCCAACACAACCGGCGCCACCCGAATCCGCGCAGGTGTTCCCCCAACCTGGCCCACCGCCGACAAAACCGGCACAGGCTCCTACGCCTCCGCCAACGACGTCGCCATAACCTGGCCCACCCCCGACACCCCCATCCTGATCGCCATCCTCACCGACAAAACCCCCAAAGCCAAAGAGGACACCAAACCCGACAACGCCTTGCTGGCAGAAACCGCCCGCATCGCCGCTACTTCCCTCTCCTGACCATCCTTTCCCGACAGTCCTCTCGCTCCCTTTCTCCAGCACCTGCTTCCCTCTGCTCCCCTCGCATCTCTGCTTGCGACTGTTCCCCACCTTGGGTTGTTCCTGGGTGCTTCACGTTTGGTTGTTCCTGGCTGCTTTGCCTTTGGGTTTCTGCCAGGTGCTTCACCTTGGGTATTTGCTGGTGATTGTTTGCCTCGCCGGCGGGCAGACCGCCAGGAGGAGGAGTGGGGGATCGCCGTCGTGGGACAGGTGGGTTGCGTCGGGTCCCCTCGAAGCAGCCCTCTATTGCGCTAAACGCGCTTCTGGTCGAGGGCGAATCTCACCTTCGGCGGGCGGAAGCGCAACATGCTAAAACCAAGACGCACTAGTCCAAACGCAACGCGCCCAGCGCTGGTTCAGCACCAACCGCACCGTGGGGGCTTGGGGGGCTCGGCCCCCCAAAATAATGACGGAGGACCCGGCCCGCGCTTTCCGCGGACACGGATCCCCTGACGACGTGGAGCTGAGGGGAATCGAACCCCTGACCTTCTCGATGCGAACGAGACGCGCTACCAACTGCGCTACAGCCCCTTGGTGCTCCGCAAGCATAACAGGGCTTGCGGAGCGGGTTTTCACTCCCCCACTGCTCGGCGGTAGCGGAGGCTGTCGGGGTCGTCCAGTTCGTCGAATGCTGGGTCTTCGTCGTCTATGTCGACCACGACTGCGTGGGGGTGGGTGATGCGTGGGGGTGGGTTGTGGGTGACCGCTACGGCTGTTGGGGCGTCGGCGGAGCGTTCTGTGGTTGCCGGTTCGTCGTTGTAGCGGTCGTCGTCGTACTCGTCTGAGTAGGCGTTGATGTGGTGGTAGTCCGCTGGCTGTTCCTGAGGGCGGGCGCGGCGCGCCTGGGCCATTCGGGCCAGTCTGCGTTGCCTGATCTCTTCCTCGATGCGGACCTGGCGCCTGAGGTAGCTCAGGTAGGCGATGAGGCCGAGGTCGACCGCCCCATGGCCCCACCAGGCCATCGGGTACATGACGGCGGCTACTACTGCGCTGCCGACGGCGAGCAGGAGCATGGCGACGACCACGCGCTGACGGAACGCGTATTTCGCGCGCGCTGTCAGAGCGGCGGCTTCGGGGTCGAAGCCGCCCCGGCCCGGCCGGTATCGCCGGGCGGGTGCGTGGTGGGTGGCGTCGGAGACGGTGTCCGTGTCCACGTGGTCACGATCGTCCGCTTCGAGCGTGGTGTCGAGAGGCTGGTCCGGTTCCGTAGTCGAATCATTACCGTCTTCGACCACGGCGACGTCCTCGGCGTCGATCAGGTCGGCGTCGCGCATGTCGGCCTCCTCGGCCCCGCCTTTCCGCACGACCCGGGCGGCCAGTGCGGAGTCCGCGGTCCTGGCGATCTCCTGACGCTTGCGAACGATCATCGGGACGAGGACGACCAGCCACGCCACGACGAGCGCCACCACGATGAGTGAGCTCGGCATGCTTCGTCACCTCCCCCGATCCGTTGCAATTGACCACGCTAGTCACAACAGTCACAGGTGTGACGGAGGCGCGCCGTGTGCGATCTTCGGGCGCAAGGTCCTTTCAGGCGTTTTCATGCGGTGGATGTGCGATGGGGCGCAACAAAGTTCCCCCTATTGGGGGATGGTGGCGCGGCCGTCAGCGAGCAGCCGGTAGACCAGTCCATCTGGTACGTCTTCCGCCGTCAGGGCGAAGGCCAGATGGTCACGCCACGCACCCGCGACGTCGAGATACCGCCGGAACAACCCCTCCTGGCGGAACCCCAGCTTTTCGAGAACCCGCAGGCTGGCGGTGTTCTCCGGACGGACTGTCGCCTCGATGCGGTGCAGACCGGCGAGCATGAAGCAGTGGTCGACCACCAGGGCGACCGCCGCAGGCGCCACGCCGCCGCCGACGACGTGGGAGGCGACCCAGTAGCCGATCCAGGCCGAGCAGAGCGAGCCCCGGATCACGTTGCCGACCGTGACCTGGCCGGCCAGCTGACCGTCCACTGTGATCACGAAGGGCAGGGTCATGCCCCGGCGCGCCAGCGCCCGCAGGGAGGACCACTGGCCCGGCCAGGCCAGAGTGGCGTTGCGGTCGTCCCATGTGCCGGGCGCCGTCGGCTCCCAGCGCTCCAGGTGCTCCCGGTCCCGTAAGCGGATCTTGCTCCAGGCCGAGCCGTCGAGCAGCCGCGGACCCCGGACGGCGACGAGCCCGGCGGGCACCTGGAGCGGTCCGAGCCTGGCCGGCCAACCTGGGTGCCGGCCTTGCGGACCGGGCCTGTCCATCACGTCACCCACGCTGGGCGAGGAAGCTGACCTGCACCTCGTCACCCACCGCCACGTCGGTTGTCTCCTCGTCGACAAGCACGAGGCAGTTGGCCTCCGCGAGCGACGCCAGCAGGTGCGCACCGGACAGTCCGAGCGGCTGGACCAAGTACTGCCCGTTGCTCTCGTCCCGCAGCAACTGCCCGCGCAGGAATCCGCGCCGCCCCTTCGTCGACGAGATCGGCGACAGCAGTTTCGCCGAGACGATCCGGCGGCGCGGGTTGCGTTTGCCCTGCGCGGCCCGGATCAGGGGACGGACCAGGACCTCGAACACGACGAGCGCGCTCATCGGGTTCGCCGGCAGGACGAACGTCGGCACGGCGTCCTGGCCGAGCCGGCCGAACCCCTGAACCGACCCCGGATGCATGGCTACCCGGGTCATGTCCAGCTCACCGAGCTCCGACAGTGCGGCACGAACCTCATCCCCTGTGGTTCCACCGACACCACCCGCCAACACCACGATTTCCGCCAGCAGCAGCCGGCTCTCCACGACTTCACGGACTCGCCGCTGGTCAGGGCTGACAATGCCGACTCGGGTGACTTCCGCGCCCGCGTCCCGGGCGGCCGCGGCCAAGGCGTACGAGTTCACGTCGTAGACCTGGCCCTGGCTCGGCGCACGATCGATGTCCACCAGTTCGTCGCCGATCGAGACGATCGACACCCGCGGCCGCGGATAGACGAGCACCTTGGCCCGGCCGACCGCGGCGAGCAGGCCGACCTGCGCCGCGCCGATGGTCGCGCCCCGGCGGACAGCGACATCGCCGGTCTGGACGTCCTCTCCGGTCCGCCGGACATAAGCAGCCGACGGCACCGGCTGGTTGATGGTGACCCTGGCCGGGTGCTCATCGGTGTAGCCGAGCGGGACGACCGCGTCGGCCAACGTCGGCAGCGGCGCGCCGGTATCCACACGGACGGCCTGGCCGGGCTGGAGGCGACGCGGCTGGCGCGACCCAGCCGCGATCTCGCCGACCACCGGGAGCACGACCGGCTCCCGCCCGGCCGACTGCACGTCGACGCTGCGCACCGCGTAACCGTCCACCGCTGCCTGGTCGAACCCTGGCAGGGCGTGTTCGGCCACAACCTCCTCCGCACAGAGCAGCCCCTGCGCCTCGGAAATCGCCACACGCACGGGCGCGGGCCGCACCGCGGCGGCTAGTGCCCTGGCGAGCTGCTCGTCGACTGACCTCATCCACCCGGCCCCGTACTAGTCCTGAATGCGATCCCGCAACCACTCACGGAGATCGGGCCCATACTCGGGGTCTTCGAGTGCAAAGTCCACGGCGGCACGCAGGAACCCACCAGGATTGCCCAGGTCGTGACGTCCGCCCCGGTGAACGACCACGTGCACGGGCGCGCCCTCGGTGATCAACAGGGCGATGGCGTCGGTCAGCTGCAACTCGCCACCGGCCCCCGGCGTGATCCGCTTCAACGCGTCGAAGATCGCCCGGTCAAGCAGGTACCGGCCGGCCGCGGCAAAGGTCGACGGCGCATCCTCGGCGGCCGGTTTCTCGACCATTCCGCGCACGATCTTGACGTCCTCGTCGGCCGTGTCCTCCACATCGAACACGCCGTACGCCGAGATCTGGTCCCGCGGGATGTCGAACGCGCACAGCACGCTCCCGCCCCGCTCGGCCCGGACGTCCGCCATCTTCTTGAGCACACCGGTCGGCAACACGATGTCGTCCGGCAACAGGACGGCGACCGCGTCGTCGTCACCGTCGAGGTTCGGCTCCGCGCACGCCACCGCGTGGCCCAGGCCCAGAGCCTGTTCCTGGATGGCGGTCTCCACGGTCAGCAACGAGGGTGCCCGGCGGACCTTCTCCAGCAGCGCGGACTTGCCGCGAGCGGCCAGTGTCGCCTCGAGCTCCGGCTGCGGCCGGAAGTAGTCGACCACGGCGTCCTTGCCCGGCGAGGTCACGATCACCAGGCGGGACGCGCCCGCGTCGGCTGCCTCGGCGGCGACGAGCTCGATCCCCGGGGTGTCGACGACCGGCAGCAGCTCCTTGGGAACAGCCTTGGTCGTGGGCAGGAAACGTGTGCCTAGCCCTGCGGCGGGCACGATTGCTGTCTTGAATGCGAGCGACGGGCTCATGGATTGTGAGCCTAACCTCAAGGCGTGACTGTCTCGCCCGCCACCAAGACGCAATGGCGCGCCCAGTTGACCGCCGCCCGCAAAGAGGTCACCGCCGCACAGCGAACTCTCGAGGCGGCCGCGATCGCCGGATTCGCTCGCCAGCTCGTTCACGCAGGCCAGACGGTATGCAGCTATGTCCCGGTGGGTACCGAGCCGGGATCCCGCGAGTTGCTCGACGACCTGCTCGCCATGGACGTCCAAGTGCTCCTTCCCGTGGTGACGGGAGCCGCACCCCTGGACTGGGCGGTCTACGACGGCACCCTGCAGCCGGGGCCGCACCGACTGCTCGAACCAACCGGCCCACGCCTCGGACCAGCAGCGATCGCGTCGGCCGGCCTGGTCTTCGTCCCCGCCCTGGCCATCGACCAGACCGGAGTCCGCCTCGGACGTGGCGCTGGTCACTATGACCGCTCACTCGTGCTGGCCACGCCGCAAGCCAGGCTGGTCGCCATGGTCCGCGACCAGGAGTTCCTGCCCCGCTTGCCTTTCGACGAGCACGACGTCAGGATGACCGCCGTCCTGACGCCCGGCCAGGGCATGATCGAACTGTCCAGGAGTTAGCACTCTCCCTGATATACTGCTAATCGACTCGGGAGAGGTCTGTAGAAGGAGAGAAGCCCGTGCCGACCTACCAGTACGCATGTACGGTGTGCGACCACCGGTTCGAGCAGGTGCAGGCCTTCACCGACCCCTCGCTCACGGTATGCCCCGAGTGCTCCGGCAAACTGCGCAAGCTCTACGGCTCAGTCGGCGTCGTCTTCAAGGGCAGCGGCTTCTACCGCACCGACAGCCGCTCCGGCAGCACCAGCACCGCCTCCGCAGGCAGCACCGAGAAGAGCTCCAGCAAGTCGAGTGAGTCCACCTCGTCTACTTCTTCCTCGTCGTCGGGCACCAAGTCGGAATCGACTTCCAGCAGCAGCACTCCGGCGGCCAAGGCTTCTTGAGGTTTTCCAGGCGCCGCAGTCCTCCGGGGCTGCGGCGCTTTGGCATATCCGGGGGTAGCGAGGTTGCCCCGGCATCGGTGAGGAGCCACAGGCGCAGCTTGGGCGCTTTCCCTGTGGCGGAAATGGTGTATGACCGGGTTGCGTCAGAGTTGGTGACCAGTCTGGGACGAACGGGCTCAACCGATCGATGAGGTGCTGGGTGTGGTCACCGGCGCTCGCACTACTCCGACAACGATCGTCCAAGCGTGACAGCGGGACACACGACGCTCGTGGTGGCCCTTGAGCGCGAAGTAGCAGTAGTGCAAGGTCCATATGCGACGGCCATCCTTTGGCCGGCACGGCCACCAAGGCACCGCATCGCCTCACGTTTGGCTTGCGCTTGTGCGGTCAGGCCACCACCATCTGGATATCGGATCTCATCGGCGTAGAGCACACCGCGACGACACGCCGAAGCCAGAGCCTGACCTTTCGATCTCGGGTGGCGGAATCGTGGTGGCGGCGGTGGAACCGCAGGATGAGGTTCCACCGCATGGATGCTGGGCCGAGGTGAGCGGTTGAGCTGGCTGCCTCAGCTGCAGGGCTCTGGTTGGGGCAGAGCCCTGCAGTGTTTCTGGATTCGCTCTGGAGTTGTCAAGCAGCAGTGTGGGCTATCGGCGGGGGCCGCCGTACTGGCCGGGGCCGGACTGGGGTGGGGCGGCGGGGCCTGGGTGGGTGGGGGCCTGGCCGGGGCGGGACTGCTGCTGGGTGCGCAGCAGCTCGCGGATCTCCATGAGGACCTCGACCTGGGTGGGTTCGGAGGGGCCGGGCTCCTCGCCGCGCTTGCGGCGTTCCTGGATCTTCTTCATGGGCAGGACAAGGGCGAAGTAGACCACCGCGGCGATCAGGATGAAGTTGATGATCGCGGTAAGCACGGCGGCGAAGTCCAGGGTGGACTTGGCGTTGCCCTCGACGATGGTCCACGACAGACCCGTCACGTTCGAGCCGCCGATGGAGGCGATCACGGGATTGAGGATCCCGTTGACCACTGAGGTGACCACGGCGGTGAACGCTGTTCCGATCACCACCGCGACCGCCAGCTCAATGACGTTCCCGCGCATGATGAAGTCCTTGAAACCCTTCAGCACGGCATGACTCCCTCGCATAGCCGGACAAGTTTCACCGGAGGGTAACGGTCACCTCCCGCGTGAGTGACGCCGCCGCTACGCGAGGCGCGATGTCCCTGGGTAAGGCGACCACGACCAGACGGCCCTGGGCTGAGCCGGGCCGGACGGTCACCACGGTTGCGTCTGAGGCGAGTACCGCCTGGTCGGGTGCGACTATGTCCACCTTCGAGCCCGGGACGAGCAGGTCTGCGACACCTGGGTCCGCGAGCCGGACCGGGACGGCGGACGCGTCGGGTAGTCCAGCGGCGAGGCGAGTGTTCTCAGGACCGAGGAGACGGGTGGAGGTGATGGGTTCGCCGGTCGAGGCCGCGCCTGCGAGTACTTGGCCCGCGGCGGCCGATGGGTCGGTGAGGGCTCTGCGGGGGATCAAAGACGGTGGGGCATGGATGACCTTGACGTCTGATGTGGACAGAACCGTGCCGGGAGCGAGGTCGTGATCGGCGACGAGCATGGGAGCCTCCTGAGCGTGGTTCGGGCGTAGCGCAATGAAAACGGCCGCAACCACCAGTGCGGCCGCCGCGATCCGACGGATGGCCACTGCGCGCGCCCAGCCTTTGGCTCGCAGTGTCCGGATCAGTCGGGGTGTCATGGCGTCCACGCTGCCAGCGGGCCAAGCTGCCCGACAGGGGGACGACGCCAACTGTGGACAAGTGGGGTGCCTGTGGATAAGTGGGGTGTTTCGCGCAGGTTCGACTTGACAGGATGGCGCTGAGCGTTTCAGGGAGTCGATAGCGTGGACGCCGTGTCAGAGACCCGGCAGAAGCTGATCGACGGAGCCGTCGAGACGATCCGAACCCATGGCATCAGCGGTGTCTCCGCCCGCACGATCGCCACGACCGCAGGGGTCAACCAAGCGCTTGTCTTCTATCACTTCGGCAGCGTCCACGACCTGCTCAGCGAGGCCTGCATGGTCCACACGCAGGCCACGGTGACGGCCTACCAGCCGCGCCTGGACAAGGTCACCACTCTGCAGGAACTGCTGGCAACCGGCCGCGAGCTGCACGCCGGTCAGGCCGAGATCGGCAACGTGAAGGTTCTCGCCCAGTTGCTCGCCGGCTCACAGAACGACCCGGAGCTCGCGAAGGCCACGGGCGCCGCCCTGGCGTTGTGGACGACCGCTGTCGAACAGGTGCTTGTCCGGGTCATGGCCGGCTCACCCGTAAAAGATCTACTTGACATCGGTGGGCTGGCGCGCGCGGTGTCCGCCGGGTTTGTCGGTCTCGAGCTGTTCGAAGGTGTCGATCCGCAGGGCGCCAGACAGGCGTTGGACACCCTCGACCAACTGGCTGTGCTGGTGGAAGTGGTCGACGATCTCGGGCCGGTCGCCCGCCGGGCCTTCCGGGCCAAGGTCAAGCGGGTGGCCGACCGGTAGCACCGCGACACCGTTACCATCCCGTCACATCCCGGGTGGGTGAGACGTCATGAAACGGTCCGATCTCGATACGGATATGTTTAGGGCCATGGAACGCAGCGCGCAGCGGCTGGGCAGGGCTCTGATTGTTGTCGTCGACGACCGGATCGCGCACGGTGAGAACGAAGACTCACCGGGTCCGCTTGTGACGGAACTGCTGGAGGAGGCCGGGTTCATCGTCGATGGCACGGTCGCCGTCGCCGGCGAGGTCGTGGATATCCGCAACGCGCTCAACACCGCTGTGATCGGCGGTGTGGACCTCGTGGTCACCGTCGGCGGCACCGGTCTGCTGCCGCGTGACGTCACGCCGGACGCCACCCAGGGCGTGCTGGACCGCCGGATCCCGGGCATCGCCGAGGCGCTTCGATCGTCCGGCCTCGCTGCGGGCGCTGTCGACGCGGGCATCTCGCGTGGCTTGGTCGGCGTGTCGGGCAGCACGCTGGTGGTGAACCTCGCGGGCTCGCGCGCGGCCGTGCGGGATGGCATGGCGACGCTGTCCTCGCTGGTCCCCTACGTGATCGGGGAGCTGTCGGGATGGGACGGGAACTGAGCGACGAGGAACGTCGCCGCAAACTTGACGAGGTCTTCGGCGATGTCCTGCCGGAGACCACGAAGGACGAACGCGAGCCAGATCCGGAGCAAGAGGACTGGTATCTGCGCAACAAGCCGCCCCACCACGGTTAGCACCGAATGCCGGAGCCGCACGACGACAGACGAGGGGGTATCTGTCGCGTGCGGCCCGGCTATTCACCGGCTCGGGGGCAGCGAGCCGGGAGGCCGATCTCCCCGAGGAAATCGGCGTTCCGATCCACCCGACTGGATCGGAGTCTGTAGTTGTGTCCCGTTTCGTGAGTGGCCGGCAGGCCACTCACGAAACGGCTCTCCCCCATGGAGTTGGTCTCGGCCGCCCTGCAACGGCCGAGCGTTCTAGTTACCCGGTACGGGCTGGCCGCCCAAGGTCACTTCGACCGTGCGGGAGCCGTCTCCGATCGTCAGCTTCACCTTGTCGCCAGGCGCCTTGGACCGGACCGCCGCCACGAGGGCGTCGGACGTGTCGATCCGGCGGTCGTCCATCTTGGTGACGATGTCGCCTGCGGCGAGGCCGGCCTGCTGCGCGGCGCCACCCGCGGTGACGTCGTTGACCTGGGCGCCACCGGCTGCGGCTGTCTTCACCGTCACGCCGAGCACGGTCTGCTTCGCCTTGCCGGTCTTGACGATCTCGTCCGCCGTTCGGCGGGCCTGGTCGATCGGGATGGAGAAGCCGATGCCGACCGAGCCGCCCTGCTGGCGAGCGCTTGTGCCCGGGCTGTAGATCGCGGAGTTGATACCGACGACCTGACCGGCCATGTTCACCAGCGGGCCACCGGAGTTGCCCGGGTTGATCGCGGCGTCGGTCTGGATCGCGTCCATCACCGTGGCCTCGGATCCGTCCTCGCCGCCTGCCCTGGTCGGGCGGTGCAGCGAGCTGACGATGCCGGAGGTGACGGTGCCGGAGAGCTCGAACGGCGACCCGATCGCGACCACGGCCTGGCCGACTTTGAGGTCGTCCGACCGGCCGAGGGTGACCGGAGTCTTGCCCGACACGCCCTTCGCCTGCACCACGGCGAGATCGGAGGACGGGTCGCGGCCGAGGACGGTGGCGTCCGCCGTCTGCCCGTCCGGGAAGACCGCCTTCAGCGTGCCGCCGCTCGCGGCCTGTTCGATGACGTGGTTGTTCGTGATGATCAGGCCGTCGGCACGGATGATGAAGCCGGAGCCTTCGCCGCTCTGGGTACGCAGTTGCACGACGCTCGGCGATACCTTGGCGGCGACGGCTTCGACCGTGCCGTCCGGCGCGTTGGCTGCCTGCTGCGCCGGTTTGGGTACGTCGAGCGCGGACGGCGCCTGCGTGGCAGTGCGGTCCGCGACGAGGTACCCGCCGAGCGCACCCGCACCTCCACCGACAAGCAACGCGAGCACTGCGACGCCGACGACGAGGCCACTGGCACGACGTGGCGGCGCAGCGGGCATCGGTGGCGGCGTCGGGTACGTCTGGGTCGTCTGCGGCGGTACGTAAGGCCCGCCCTGCGCCGCCGCACCGAAGATCACCTGAGGCTGCTGATCCTGCGGCGACCATGGCCGTGGCGGCGTCGGTTCGCCGGTCTCAGCGAGATTCTCGGCCGTGTTGTCCGGCTGAGCCTCCGGCGAAGCCTCCCGCTGCTGCGGTTGCCACTGGGCTTCCGGCTGCTGCGGCGGGGTGTCCCGGGGGCGCTCCCACTCGGATCCCTGTGCGTTCTGGCGCGGGGCGTCCTGCGGGCCGGGGCTGTTCTCGGTCATGGCATGTAGCTTGCCGGTTACTCCTGAGAGCCGCCTGAGATGAACCCGCTGTGTTTTCTAAGAGGCGTTCCTCAGCCGCTCGGCGATGGCTTCGGGCGTGACGTCGTTGATCCACACCGCCATTCCGGACTCGGATCCGGCCAGGTACTTCAGCTTGTCCTTGGTCCGCAGGATGGAGAACACCTCAAGGTGCAGCCACGCCAGGTCACGCCCTTCACCGACCGGCGCCTGGTGCCATGCCGCTATATAAGGCAACGGACGGTCGTACAACGAGTCCAGGTGCTTGAGCACACGTGCGTACAGGCCGGCGAAGTCGTCGCGTTCTTCCTCGGTCAGCGCGGGAAGATCAGGAACTTGCCGGTGTGGCACGACATGCACCTCGACCGGCCAGCGTGCGGCCGCGGGCACGAACGCGGTCCAGTGCTCGGACGTCTCGACCAGGCGCGTGCCTGCTTCACGTTCGGCGGCAAGGACATCGCCCATGACCGGACGGCCATGCTTGTCCAAATAGGACGAAGCGACCTCCAGCATCCGCTCGGTACGCGGCGTGATGAACGGGTACCCGTAGATCTGGCCGTGCGGATGGCTGAGCGTGACGCCGATCTCCTCACCGCGGTTCTCGAACGGGAAAACCTGCGCGATCTCGGGCATCGCGGACATCGCCTCGGTCCGGTCGGCCCACACGTCCATCACGGTGCGAATCCGTGGCACGGTCAGCTCTCCGAACGAGCTGTTGTGGTCCGAGGTGAAGCAGACGACCTCACACCGGCCACGCCCAGGCGCCCGTGCGACCAGTTCCATGCCATCCACAGTGGACAGACCGTTGCCGCCGAAGTCCTGCACACCGTGGGAGAACGACGGGAACCGGTTCTCGAACACCACGACGTCGTAGCTGGACTCGGGGATCTCGGTCGGCCTGCCGGGCACGCTCGGGCACAGCGGGCACGTCTCGGCCGGCGGCTTGTACGTCCTGGTCTGCCGATGAGCGGCCATCGCGACCCACTCCCCGGTCAACGGATCCCGCCGGATCTCCGAGCTCGACTGCAACGGCGGCAGATCCCTGGTGTCAGCCGCGGTGCGCTCGGGCGCGTCCGGCGTGTCGTCGAAATACACGATCTCCCGGCCATCTGCCAGCCGGGTCGCGGTACGCCTCACGCAGTTTCCCCTCCCGTGCCCGAGATCCCGTTCTCGTCGACGTCGGCGATCATCAGCTCGCCGACCCGCTCGGCCAGGAACTCGCGGCCTTCCTTGCTCAATCCATCGTCGGTGACCAGTACATCGGCGTCTTCCAGATCGGCGATGGTGGAGATCCCGACAGTTCCCCACTTGGTGTGATCCGCGAGCACGACCAGCCGTCCGCCGGCTTCCACCAGGGCGCGATTGGTCTCGCTCTCATTCAGGTTCGGTGTGGTCAGTCCCGGGCCGGCCGCCATGCCGTGTACGCCGAGGAACACCATGTCCAGATGCAACGACCGTAACGTGTGCACCGCGACCGGGCCGACAAGAGCGTCGGACGGTGTGCGCACCCCGCCGGTGAGGACGACTGTCCTGTCTGGACGTTCGTTGCGCTGCAGGACGTCCGCGACCCGGATCGAGTTCGTGACCACGGTCAGCTCTGGCACGTCGTCGAGGTAACGGGCGAACGTCCACGTGGTCGTGCCCGCGGACAGCCCGATCGCGGTACCCGGTTTGACCAGCGTCGCGGCGATCGACGAGATGGCTTCCTTCTGGGGCAGCTGCTGCACGGACTTGGCCTCGAAGCCGGGCTCGTCCGTGCTGCGCCCGACCACGGCGGTCGCCCCGCCGTAGACCTTCTCGACCAGGCCACGCCGGGCAAGCACCTCGAGGTCACGGCGGACGGTCATGTCCGACACGCCAAGGCGGTCGACGAGGTCGCTGACCCGGACCGCGCCGGTCTTCTTCACCTCTTCGAGGATCATCGCCTGCCGCTGCCGCGCGAGCACCGTGTACCCCTTCCAGTCCATGCCGGTCGCCTGTCACGACGACACGCACCCGTCGTGAGCATAGGCGACAACGCAACATACTCAAACATCCGACTCGGCAGAGTTTGTTCGATGTCCCGCTCTCCGGTACCTCCGATATGAGCTCCCACCAGCCGGAGATTCAGCAGCTTGAAACGTCATCCGGTGGGGGTTAACAGGTCCGTAACGGGGGTTGACAGAACCTACCGTCGATACCAGATTGTGAGCACTCTTGTTTGAGTCCGTGGGTTTGGAGCGATACATGAACTTCGAGTCGACGATTGGGCGCAGAACAGCCTTACGGGGACTGTTCGCCACCATGGGTCTCGCGGCCGTTCCCGGCCTCGCCGCCTGCGGTGACTCCGGCTCCCCCGGCGGTGGCGGCGGCAGCACCCAACCGGTCAAGCTTGGCTCCAACTACTCCGACGCGGTGCCCAAGGGCGCGCTCGACGAGGTGATGAAGGCCTTCACTCAGTCGCAGGGCCTGCAGGTAGAGATCAACACCAAGGACCACGAGGCGTTCCAGCAGCAGATCAACAACTATCTGCAGGCCGGGGCGGACGACGTGTGGTCCTGGTTCGCCGGCTTCCGGCTGCGGTTCTTCGCCTCCAAGCAACTGGTGGGCGACATCTCCGAGCTGTGGAAGTCTCTGGAGGGCAACTACACAAAGGCACAGAAGGAAGCGTCCACCGGCGACGACGGCAAGCAGTACTTCGTGCCGTTCTACTCGTACCCGTGGGCGGTGTTCTACCGGCCGAGCGTCTTCCAGGAGAAGGGCTACACCGTCCCGAAGACGTTCGACGAGTTCATCGCGCTGGCCGGCAAGATGAAGGGCAACAACATCGCCCCGATCGCCGCCGGGCAGAAGAACGGCTGGCCGCAGCTGGGCACGTTCGACCAGATCAACTTCCGGACCAACGGCTACCAGTTCCACGTCGACCTGATGGCAGGCAAGGAGGACTGGGCCGGGGCGAAGGTCAAGGCCACCTTCGACAACTGGAAGCGGCTGATGGAGTTCTACCAGCCGAACTCGCTCGGCCGCGACTGGCAGGAGGCGGCCCAGTCGGTGCTCAAGGGCGAGGCCGGGATGATGGTGATCGGCTCACAGCAGATCGGCCAGCAGTTCAGCACCGGCGGCAAGCTCGACGACCTGGACTTCTTCGCCTTCCCGGAGATCGACCCCGCGCACGGCCAGGACACCATCGAGGCCCCGATCGACGGCTTCTGCCAGGCGGTCAAGCCACGCGACAAGGCCAACGCCGACAAGCTGCTGACCTACATCTCCACCGCGCAGGCCCAGCAGACGTACCTGAAGTCCGACCCGACGAGCATCGCCGCCAGCAACAAGGCGGATGCCGCGTCGTACAACAAGCTTCAGCAGAAGTGCGTGAAGTTCGTCAACGACGCCAAGCACATCACGCAGTTCCTCGACCGCGACACCGACCCGGGCTTCGCCAGCGAGGTCGCGATCAACAGCGTGAACGACTTCATCAAGAACCCCAACGACGTCGACGGGCTGGTGAAGAAGATCGCCGGCCAGGCCAAGCAGTACTTCCAGAAGTGAAGTAATGACCGTTCTGCAGAACACCCCTCGCACGGACCCGACGCCGCCTGCCCGCAAGGGGCGGCGCCGGGCCACGGCGCTGTCCGGCACCGACCGGATCGTGCTGATACTGATGGTCGGCATCCCGACCCTGCTGCACCTCGCGCTGGTATGGGTACCGACGGTCTCCTCGGTGCTGCTGTCGTTCACCTCGTGGGACGGCATCGGCGACCTGGACACCATCAAGTGGGTCGGCATCCGCAACTACGCCGACATCTTCACCGCGTACCCGCGGTTCTGGCCGGCCGTGCAGCACAACCTGATCTGGCTGGTGTTCCTGCTGGTCCTGCCGACCAGCTTCGGGCTGCTGCTGGCCGTGCTGCTGGATCGCAAACTCAGATTCACCAAGATCTACCAGTCCATCCTGTACCTGCCGGTGGTGCTGGCGCTGGCCATGGTCGGCTTCATCTGGCAGCTGATGTACGAGCCGAACCTCGGCCTGGTCAACAACCTGCTGGGAATCGCCAACGACAATCCGGTCGACTGGCTCGGTGACTCAGACATCAACATCTACGCCGTGCTGGTGGCGGCGGGCTGGAAACACACCGGTTACGTGATGTTGCTGTACTTGGCCGGGCTGAAGTCGTTCGACCCGTCGCTGAAGGAAGCCGCCGCACTCGACGGCGCGAGCGCGTGGCAGGCGTTCTGGAAGGTCACGTTCCCGGTGCTCAAGCCGATCAACGTGATCGTCCTGGTGATCACCGTGATCGAGGGCCTGCGGGCGTTCGACATCGTGTACGCGATCAACCGCGGCCGCAACGGGCTCGAACTGGTCTCCGTGCTGATCACCGACAACATCATCGGCGAGTCCAGCCGGATCGGCTGGGGCTCCGCGCTCGCGGTGATCCTGCTGGTGATCTCGCTCGGGTTCATCATCACCTACCTGGTCCAGGTGTTCCGGCGGGAGGATCGCGCGTGACCACGACCTTGGACCGGACACCGGTCTCATCCGGGGCGCCCCAGCGCGCGAAGAAGTCCGCGAAGCTGCGGGCCAGCCGGATCGCGTTGCACACCTTCCTGATCGCGGTGTGCCTGATCTGGCTGGCACCGTTGCTGTGGACCGTGTTCGCGTCACTGCGGACCTACGAGGACACGTCGGCCAACGGGTACTTCTCGATCCCGTCGGAGCTGACGCTCAGCAACTTCAGCAAGGCGTGGTCCACCGCGGACCTGCCGAACTACTTCCTCAACACGCTGGTCATCACCATCCCGGCGCTGATCATCACGCTGCTGTTCAGCTCGTTCGTGGCGTTCGGCGTGACGAGGTTCAGCTTCAAGTTCAACCTGGCGCTGCTGATGCTGTTCACCGCGGGCAACCTGTTGCCGCAGCAGGTCATCATCACGCCGCTGTACCGGCTGTTCCGGCTGATCCCGGTGCCGGAATGGATCAACTACAAGGAGACCCTGCTCGACACGCAACTGGGCCTGATCCTGATCCACATCGCGTTCCAGGCCGGGTTCTGCACGTTCGTGCTGAGCAACTACATGAAGACCATCCCGCACGAGCTGACCGAGGCGGCCCGGGTGGACGGCGCTGGGGTGTTCCGGCAGTACTGGCAGGTCATCATGCCGTTGTGCCGGCCGGCGCTGGGCGCACTGGCGACCCTCGAGTTCACCTGGATATACAACGACTTCTTCTGGGCGATCGTGCTGATCCAGACCGGTGACAAGATGCCGATCACCTCGGCGCTGTCCAACCTCAAGGGCCAGTTCTTCACCGACTACAACCTGCTGGCCGCGGGGTCACTGCTGGTCGCGATCCCCTGTCTGGTCGTGTTCTTCGCGCTGCAAAGGCAGTTCGTCGGCGGGCTCACCCTAGGATCAACGAAAGGCTGATACCTGTGCGGCCGGTCACCGAGATCCCCATCGATCCATCCCGCGCCGTCGTCCACGAACAGGGCTGGCAGTCCTGGTCGCCGTCCACGTCCTACCCGGTGGGCACGCCGCCGCACCGGCCCGCCAGCGACAACCGGCGGATCGGTGCGTGGCGAGCGGAATCCCTGCCCGCGCCTTCGGTCTACCGCGGTGAAGGCCTCATCGCGGTGGACCCGGGCGACGGCCCGATCCACGTGATCGCCTCGGCCGATCCGCTCGGCTCGGTACCGGCGATCGATGTGTCCATTGTAGAGTCCCGAGCCGTCGTCACGGCTTCGGAACCTGTTGTCGTGTACTCCTTCGCCGGGTCGATCCAGGAAGCGCTGGCCCGGTGGGCCGATTCCGTGGTCTCGTCGCTCGGGTTGGTGGCGCCCCGGCCCGCGCCGACGATCTGGTGCTCGTGGTACCAGTACTTCACCAAGGTCACCGAGGCGAACGTGGTGACGAACCTGGCGTTGATGGACTCGTTGCCGATCGACGTCGTCCAGGTGGATGACGGCTACCAGGCCGAGATCGGCGACTGGCTGATCCCGTCCCCGGATTTCTCCGACGTGCCAGGCCTGTTCACGCGAATCCGGGACACCGGGCGGCGCGCCGGGATCTGGACGGCGCCATTTCTCGTTGGCTCGCAGTCACAAGTCGCGGCCGCGCACCCGGACTGGTTGGTGCGTAACTACGACGACTCACCCGTGAGCGCCGGCCACAACTGGAACCAGGATCTGTACGCGTTGGACAGCACGCATCCTGGGGCGGCCGAGTACCTCACCGAGGTCTACAGCACGTTCCGCAGCTGGGGCATCGACTTTCACAAGATCGACTTCATTTACGCGGGGGCTTTGTACGGCAAGCGATACAGCGATGTCTCGCCGATCGAGGCCTACCGGAGCGCGCTCCGGCTGATTCGCGAAGCCATCGGGCCGGACGCGTATCTGCTGGGTTGTGGTGCTCCGCAACTGCCGTCGATCGGGCTCGTGGACGCGATGCGGGTGAGCCCGGACATCGCGCCGACGTACATGCCTCGTGACGAGGACATCTCCATGCCCGGGCAATGGGGTGCTGTGCTCAACGGCGTCTCGCGGGCGTTCCAGCATGGGCGATTCTGGGTCAACGATCCCGACTGCATCGTGGCTCGTCCTGGGATTGAGCAGCGTGAGGAGTGGGCCGAGCACGTCTCGCGGTACGGCGGGCTACGCGGCTCGTCGGACGGTCTCGATCAGCTTGACGAGTGGGGTCTTGAGACAACACGACGGTTGCTCAGCGAACCAGTGCCGCGCTACTTCATCCCTTGAGTCTGCGCCTCAGTGGAGGTCATGGCTTGCTGCATCGACGCGGCGATGGAGGTGAGGTTCGCTCGGGCGGGGCCGCTGGACGGGGGCTGCGTTGACATGAGCACGACGGCGTAGCTGTCAGCGCCGTTCATGACCACGCCGGCACTGTGCAGGTAAAGCCGATTGCCGTAGTACATCCAGCCCTGCTTGGCGAAGGCTTTGAGCGCCCCTCCCAGCAGGCCGAAGTACTGGTCGAAGCCATCGGCGGCCTCGGGAGTCGCCGCGCTGAGGGCGGTCTCGATGACCGCTTCGTCGTCGTCGGTCATCTCGTTCATGATGTGCTGGTAGAGACGGGCGAAATCGGCCGGGGACACCACGACCTCGCCCCACTGGCTGCGGTCGGCAGTGGTCCTCGTATCAGCCATGCCCAACGACGTCGCTACGCGGGTCATCGCGTTGTAGCCGTCGAACTTGATCCATAAGGAGTTCATGGCGTCGTCGTCGCTCGCGCTCAACGCCTGCGTGATCAACCGGTGGTCGGTCGAGGTGAGCGGGACATCGCGGTCGAGCATGTCGACGACGAGCATGAGCTTGCTCAGCGAAGCCGAATAGAACTGCTCGGACCCGGTCGTCGCGAGCTGCCCGGTCTGCAGGTCGAGCACCGCCATCCCGAACGTGATGCCGTTGGGCACCGCACCCTTGGCCGCTTCGAGCATCGCGGCGGCGTAGTCCGGCCTGGCCGGCTGCGGCTCCGGAGCCGTCAGGGCGAGGTCGGGCGTCGGCGCCGCCTGCGGCGCAGTCGTGTCCGGCGCGGGCGTGATCGGCGGCGGCGCCACCTCGGCGACTGCGGGGTCGGCCGGGGTCACCGACATCGCCGGGGTAGGCGCCACCAGCACGACCGCGGCCAACAAGAAGCCGCTGAGGAGGGCTCTATTGGCCAGCTGGGACACGAGTCCAAGCTATGGACCCCGACTGGGAAACAGGTGAGAAGAACCTGTCGGTTTGATTTCTGTTCGAGTCTCAGCGGCTGACGGCTTTGCGGTAACGCCTGATCGCGAACGGGACGAAAATGAGGAGGATGACCGCCGTCCAGGCCAATGTGGCAAGAACTGGATGCTGGAGGGGCCAGGCGTCGGGGGCGGGCATTCCGGGGTTCGTGTTGCCGAAGAGGTCGCGGGATGCCTGGGTGATGGCGGAGACCGGGTTCCACTCGGCGATGACCTTCAGCGGGCCGGGCAGGTTGCTCGACGGCACGAATGTGTTGGCGATGAAGGTCAATGGGAAGATGACGATGAAGCTGGCGTTGTTGAAGACCTCGGGGCTGCGGATCCAGAGCCCGACGACGGCCATCATCCAGGAGAGCGCGTAGGCGAACAGCAGCAGGAGGACGAAGCCGAGCAGCGCTTCGCCGATCGATGTGTGGATTCGCCAGCCGACGATCAGGCCGGTCAGGGACATCACGACCAGGCTGATCAGGTTGATCACAACGTCGCTTGTGGTGCGTCCGACCAGGACGGCCGAACGGGCCATCGGCAGAGAGCGGAACCGGTCGATGATGCCTTTCTGGATGTCCTCGGCGAGGCCGAGGCCGGTCCAGGTGGCGCCGAAGACCGCTGTCTGCACGAAGATCCCGGCCATCAGGAACTCCCGGTAGGACACTCCGGGGATGGAGATCGAACTGCCGAACACGTAGGCGAACAGCAGCACGAACATGATGGGCGACAACGTGGTGAAGACCAGCAGGTCCGGGACACGCTTGATCTTGATCAGGTTGCGGCGGGCGATCGTCATGCCGTCGCTGAAGGCCATTGCCACCGGGCTCATGCCTGTTCCCCTTCCCCCACAACGGCTTCGTGCCCGGTCAGGGCCAGGAAGACGTCGTCCAGTGTGGGCCTTCGCAGACCCACGTCCTTGACTTTCACCGATTGCTCGGACAACCGGCCGAGCGCGTCGATGAGCACCGCGGAACCGCCGGAGACGGGCACCGTGATGCGGCGTGATGTCGTGTCGGTCTGGATCTCACCGACCGCGACCGGCTGCAGCGCGGTGTGCGCTGTGTCCAGATCGGCCGCGTCGGCCAGGACGAGTTCGAGGCGTTCGCCGCCGACCTGGTCCTTCAGCTCGTCGGCCGTGCCCAGCGCGATCACCTTGCCGTGGTCGATCACCGCGATCCGGTCGGCGAGCCGCTCGGCCTCCTCCATGTACTGCGTGGTCAGCAGCAGGGTGGCGCCACCCGCGACCAGCGCCTCGACCACGTCCCACAGGCCGAACCGGGCGCGCGGGTCCAGCCCGGTGGTCGGCTCGTCCAGGAAAAGCACCTTGCCGTTGCCGACGAGCGCGCCGGCCAGGTCGAGACGGCGCCGCATGCCGCCGGAGTACGTCCGCACCGGCCGGTCGCCGGCCTCCACCAGGTCGAACTGTTCCAGTAGTGCACGTGCGCGCTCACGACTGCGTTTGGCGCCCAGGTG
The DNA here is from genome assembly GCF_017876405.1 of Kibdelosporangium banguiense. GTDB lineage: Bacteria > Actinomycetota > Actinomycetes > Mycobacteriales > Pseudonocardiaceae > Kibdelosporangium > Kibdelosporangium banguiense. The sequence continues at coordinate 1,468,678 of NZ_JAGINW010000001.1, forward strand.
GTAGAGGCGCCCGACCATGTCCAGGTTCTCGAAACCGGTGAGGTGCTCGTCGACTGCCGCGTACTGGCCGGAAACACCGATCCGCGAACGCAACTGCCGGGCCTCAACGACCACGTCGAGGCCGGCGACGGTCGCCTTGCCCCCATCAGGCGGTAGCAGCGTCGTGAAGACCCGCACCGCTGTTGTCTTGCCTGCCCCGTTCGGGCCGAGCAAAGCCATCACGGTGCCTTCCGGCACCTCCAGATCCAGACCGTCGAGCGCCACGATGTCGCCATAGCGCTTGACAAGGCCCTCCGCGACTATCGCGTTTGCCATCTGTCCGCTCCCCAAGCGTTCGGTGTGATGCGGGTCATCCTGCACCCACCCACCGACAAAAGCTGCCCAGTTCCCGTCGAGGATCTCTCCGGACAACCCTGTTCAGCGGCGCTCACCTGGGGAAAGAGCCGGACAGATCACCCTTGTGAGTGATAACTGGACGCCTTGTTGGCCACCGTCCGGGCGTGCTTGGCGACCTTCTTGTCCGGGTGCAGGTCGCCTACCGCCTGTAGCACCGGGATCACCTGAGGGTGCGGCAGCCGCCACATGTTGTCGAGGATGTCCTTGGGAGCCATGGACAGCGCGGCGGCGATGGCGAGCGGAGTGTGATCCGACGGCACCGCCACGATCAGCGCGATCGCGTCGATGGTGAACCACGCACGCTCTTGGAAAGTCAACGCGAACTCGGCAGGGACGTCGTCCGGCTGCTTGTAGCCGGCGCTCCCGGCCAGCGCGAGTTTCGCGTATGGACGCAGCGCCGGATCATCCAGAACACTCCGCCAGACCGGATCGGCTTCGGCACCGAGGTCCATCACAGCGCTCGTCGCCCACACCCGATAGGCCCCACCACTGTCCGACGCGACCGTCAGCAGATCGCGGGCGCCGTCCTGCAGGCCCCGGCTTTCCAGCCAAGGCCCCAGTTCTGCAGCCATCTGGGCCTCGGTCAGCACGCTCGAGAGCCCGACGAGATCCGCCGCGGTCATCTCGGTCACGGGCGGCAACAGCGCAACGTCCACCCCGCTGTCGATGAGCTCGTCGCGCATCGTGCTCAGCCCGAGCGGGGTCAGCCGGATGACGTCTTCTCCGTCCGAATGGGACACTGTCGCCGCACCTAGTAGCACCAACTGCTCGACGAGAGTCCGCGCCGGATCGCCGTGCTGCTCGGTCCACGCCTGAAGCATCTGCCGGTCCTCAGCGCTCTCCTCGATCAGGGACGTGAGCGCCGCCATCGGCATCCCCTCGTCCCGGCTCAGGAAAAGCATCAGGAAAGCGGTCGCGCCGACACCTTCGAACTCGATCTCCCCGTCGTACACGTCGACCAGCCAGTCGAGCGCGAACCCGAGAGTGACAGCCAGCCCGCTCTGCCAGAGCGCGATGACAGTCTCGTCGTCGCCATCCGGCCAGCTATCGAGCGCGTCCCCACGCATCAGCGTGCCGCCGTCATCCTCAGGGGACTGAGCGAAGCCGGTGAAATCCGCCAGCTGCACCAGCAATGCGATCTCGGGCGCGGCTTCGGCATCGGACAGTTCGATACCGAGCACCGCCGCGGCGCTGACGATGTCGTCCGGGGTCAGATCGCCGCGTTCGGTGAGGGCACGGCCGTCGCCGGTCCACTCACCGAGCTTGTGCGCCTGGTTCATCAGCTTGCTCTGCCGTGCCGCGGCCGCGAGTTCCGCGTGGTCCGGCAGGCGCATCGGCGGTATGTCGTCCGGGGACACGCCGAACTGCTCGAGGATCGTCACCAGGGAGTCGTCCGGCTCGAAGAGCTCCGCGAGTTCCTCCGGCGACATCACGGCCTGGAAGAACTCCGGGCCGGCCTCCTCCAGTTCGGCGTCGAGGGCCTCGATCTGGCTGTGCGGCAGGCGATTGGTGTCGTCGAGGAAGGCAAGCAGGGTCGACGCCGCACGGATGACGTCCCGGGCGTGCTCCGGGCTGTCGAGCACCACGTTTTCCGGGATGACCTCCAGCAGCAGCTCGTCGAGGTCGCCGAGCGCGAACGCGCCAGGTTGCTCGTGCGCCAGGTGATCCCGCGACAGTTCCAGCAGAAGCCGCAGGTCACGCGCGTCGACCCCGACGCCGGCGCGCCCGGCCCACTTGTCGATCTCGTGCAGAGTCGCGTCGATCGTGTCCACGGCCATGCCGCAGCACTCTAGTCGTTCACCCCGGCATTCCCGGCAGTCGCAAGCTGAACAGCGCGCCGCCCTCGGGTGAGCGTCCGGCGAGCACTTCACCACCGTGCCGGAGCGCGGCCTGTTGCACGATCGCCAGTCCGAGTCCGGAACCTGGCAGTGTCCGCGCCTCCTGCGAACGGTAGAAGCGGTCGAACACGCGGGGCAGGTCCTCCTCGGCGATTCCGGGGCCCTCGTCAGCGACTTCCAGCACCGCGAACCCGTCTCCGGCGGAACCCAGCCGTACTCGCACTGTCCCGTCAGGCGGGCTGAACTTCACCGCGTTGTCCAGTAAATTCAGCACAGCGCGTTCCAAAGCGGCCGTGTCACCGATCAATCGCCATGGCTGCAGGGAGACCTCGAACTTGATGTCCCCGGCCCGCCGCCGGGCCCGGTCCAGCGCCTGTTCGACGACCTCCACCAGTTCGACCGGCTCCCACACCGCCTGTGCGCCCTCTTCACGCGCCAGCTCGACCAGGTCGCCGATCAGCTGCGTGAGCTCGTCGAGCTGGCCGCGCAGGTCGTCCTGGATCTCGGCCTTGTCCTGATCGGACAGTGTGGGGGCGCCCGGCGCCTCCGAGGCCATCAGCAGTTCCAGGTTGGTACGCAACGAAGTCAGCGGCGTCCGCAGCTCGTGCCCGGCGTCGGCGACCAGACTGCGTTGCCGGTCCCTGGCGTCGGCGACCGCGCCGAGCATGGTGTTGAAACTGTGTGTCAGACGTGCGAGTTCGTCGTCACCGCTGACCTGGATCGGCCGCAGGTCACCGGTCCTGGCCACCCGTTCGGTCGCCCGAGTCAGCCTTTCCACCGGCCGCAACCCAGTTCTGGCCACCGCGGTGCCTGCCAGTGCCGCGACCACGACGCCCGCGCCACTGATCAGGATCAGCACCAGCGCCAAATCGGTCAGCAGGTCCTTGGTGGGCTGCAGGCGTTGTGCCACCACCAAAGCCGCCGGCTGATTGCCGACCTGGATCCGGATCGAGTAGACGCGGCTGTCGGTCCGTCCGTCGGTCCGGGTGTACTCCTGCCTGGTGCCGGCCGCTACTGCACGTTCGTCCGCGCCGTACGGCGGCACCTGGCCGGGTACCCGGATGACCTGGTTGCCGTCGTCGTCGATGACGGTGAACTTGACGTCGTTGAGCGCGGCGAACAACGCGGGGATCGTCGTGCCACCGTCGATGTCCACGTTGTGGCCGCTCAACGCGTTGGTCGCGCGGTCTCTGAGGTTCTGGTCTACCTGGTCGTAGAGGTTGCGCGACACCGTGAGGTACGCCCCCAGCGAGACGAGCGCCACCGCCCCGGCCACACACATCGCGGCCAGGAGGGTTACTCGACTTCGAAGCGAAAAACGTTGCCGGCGCCCAGGTTCGTGCGGGGCGTAGATCACGGCGGCGTCTCCCGCAACACATATCCGACGCCTCGCACGGTGTGGATCAGCCTCGGTTCACCGGCCGCCTCGGTCTTGCGGCGCAGGTAACCGATGTAGACCTCCAGCGCGTTGCCGGAGGTCGGGAAGTCGTACCCCCAGACCTCCTCGAGGATCCGGCCGCGCGTGAGCACCTGCTTGGGATGCGTCAGCAGCAGCTCCAGCAGGGAGAACTCGGTACGGGTCAGGCTCATCGAGCGGTCGCCCCGGCGCACCTCCCTGGTGCCTGGGTCCAGCTCCAGGTCGGCGAACTTCAGCGACGGCTCCTGCTTCTCGGCCGCCGCCGCGTCGGCCGCGGTCCGCCGCAGCAACGCCCTCAGCCGGGCCAGCAGCTCCTCCAACGCGAAGGGCTTGGGCAGGTAGTCGTCGGCCCCCGCGTCCAGACCGGCAACCCGGTCGGATACCAAGTCGCGCGCGGTCAGCACGAGAATCGGCAGGTCGTCACCGGTGCTGCGAAGCTGCCGGCACACTTCGAGGCCGTCCAGCCTCGGCATCATCACATCGAGCACCATCGCGTCCGGCCGGCCGCCGCTCCCGATCGTGTCGAGTGCCTGCTGGCCGTCACTCGCGGTCTCCACCTGGTATCCGTTGAACTGCAGCGACCGCCGAAGGGACTCACGAACAGCCCTGTCGTCGTCCACTACGAGTATGCGCATGAGGTCAGTGTTACCTGCCGGACTGAGATACGCCTGAGAAACGCCTAATCAGGTACCAATACCTCGCGCGACAGGAGCGTTCCACCTGCGCCACAGCGCAAGAACACGAATGGTCACGATTAGGACAGCACCCGCGATCGCGACCGGAGCGCCGGGAAGACGCAGTTGGTCGCCGACGACCACCACGACGCCTCCGGCCAGCGCGGCCAGGGCGTAGATCTCTTTGCGCAGAACCATGGGGATCTCTCGAAGCAGCACGTCACGCAGCGCACCGCCGCCGATACCAGCAGTCATTCCGATGAGGCACGCGGTGTACGTCGGCACGCCGTGGGCAAGTGCGGTGGCTGTACCCGAAACGGTGAACAGCCCCAGCCCGACGGCGTCCGCCAGCAGCACCCCGCGGCGCAGCCGGGCGACCTGCGGATGCAGCCAGAACACCAGGAGCGATGTGACGACCGGGACCAGCAGATACCGCCAGTCCCGCAACGTGGCCGGCGGATGAATGCCGAGCAGGACGTCACGGATGATCCCGCCACCGAGCGCGGTCGTCATCCCCAGCACGACTACCCCGAACGTGTCCAGCCTGGCCCGGACGGCCGCCAGCGCACCGGAAGCCGCGAACACCGCGATCCCAGCCAGGTCAAGCACTGTCAACAACACGGGTTAAAAGTAGCTCCGACCGGGGGATCCACCTGGACATATGCCATCCACGGTGATGCAGTGTGACTGTGAACACACTGCGCGTGATCATGGCCGCCTTGCTCGGTCTGCTCCTGGTGTCCCCGACCGCATCGGCCGCCTCGCAGTATGAGAGACAGTACGAGAGATACGTCGCCCTCGGCGACTCCTACACCTCCGGGCCAGGCATCCCGTGGCCGCGCCTGGACCGGCTCGCCTGCTACACCTCGACGAACAACTACCCCGCCTGGCTCGCCGACAACCTCGGGCTGCCGTCGTACACGGATGGCAGCTGCGGCGGCGCGGACACCACCAACATGCTGCAGCCGCAGACACCGCCGCTCCCGTTCGGCACGCACCCGCCGCAGTTCAGCTTCCTGCGCGCGGACACCGACCTGGTGACGATCGGCATAGGTGGCAACGACTTCGGCGTGTTCGGCACGCTGACAAGCCGATGCCCCGAGCTACGGTCCTCCGATCCCACCGGTTCGCCGTGCCGCAACGAGTTCACGGTCAACGGCGTCGACACGATGCAACAGAAGGTCGCCATGACTGGGGACCGCGTTCGGGCCGTGCTGAGCGGTGTCCACGAGCGCTCGCCGGACGCGAAGGTCGTCCTGGTCGGCTATCCGCGCATAGTGCCGCCGACAGGGACGTGCCCGAACGTGCTGCCGATCGCCGACGGGGACCTTCGTTGGCTCGACGAGGTCGAACAGGCCCTCAACAACGCGCTGGAGACCGCCGCGAACGCGGACGGACGCACCACGTTTGTCGACATGTATCCCGCGTCGCTCGGCCACGACGCGTGCGCCGGGCAGTCCGCGTGGATTCAGGGCAAGGACAACAACCTTCTCGCCGCGATCAAGTACCACCCGTTCAAGGCCGGGATGGTCGGTGTGGCCAACGAGATCAGCAAGACTCTCGGTGCCCGTGCCACGGCCGGCAAACGCGAGATGCCCCGCTCGATTGCCAAGTCCGTGATTGGCGACAAGTCGACCGTGACCCGGCTCACCAAGGCAGGCGCCGGTAGGTGACGGCACGATGTCATGGTGCGGATCATCCTGTTACGACACGCCGAGAGCCTCGGCAACGTCGACGAGTTGGCGTACTGCCGTATTCCCGACCATGCGCTGCCGCTGACCGCGCGTGGTGAGGAGCAGGCTCGCGCCGCCGGGCCTGGTGTGCGCGAGCTGCTCGGCGACGGGCCTGTGGCGGTCTATGTCAGCCCGTATGTCCGGACGCAGCGGACGCTGGAGCTGCTGGGGCTCGGCGACATCGTGACGCGCACGGTCGCCGAGCCCCGCTTGCGTGAGCAGGACTGGGGAAACCTGCAGGACCCGGTCGAGCAGGAGATCCAGAAGCTCAAGCGGCACGAGTTCGGGCACTTCTTCTACCGCCTCGCGCACGGCGAGTCCGGGGCCGATGTGGACGACCGGGTGGCCGCTTTCCTCGCCGAGCTCAAGGAAAGGGTGCGTGAGGACGCGGCGCATCCGTCGACTTTGCTGCTCGTGACGCACGGCCTGACCATGCGCCTGCTGTGCCGACGGGTGTTCTCGTGGAGCATCGACCTGTTCGAGTCACTGTCCAATCCGAACCAGGTCGAGCCGAGAATCCTGACATTGCAGGACAAGAAGTGGAGTCTGGACCGGCCGTTCCCGCAGTGGCGGCCGTCGCCGGACGGGACTACTCAATAGCCACAAGGGGATCCGGATATCGCAGCCAGGCTGCTTCCCCTTCGGCGAGCTCGCCGTCGGTCAGCAACGCTGCCTGCAACGCCGAGGTGATCTCGTCCGGCAGCGCGTGGTGAGCAACGATCACCAGCTCCTGCACGCGATCGCCGAACCGCGGATGCCAGTCGAGCGACGCCTTCGCGGTCCGCTGCCGGCACTGACCGGCCCAATCGTCCATTGTGGCCAGCCAGGCACCGCCCTGGCCGATCCGCAGCCCACCGCCCGCCGACTCGAACCACAGCGCCACGTCGGGCTGGCCGGCCAGCCAGAACCGGCCGCGGGCACGAACGACTCCTTCCAGCAGCGTGCCGATCGCGTCGTGCAGTCGCCTCGGGTGAAACGGCCGTTGGTCACGAAAGACAGTCAGCGATACGCCACAGTCCTGTTCCAACGGCGGCTGCCCACGCAGAAGCGGGTCGAACCAGCGGTCGATCCGGCCGCGCCTGGCCTCCCTCGGCAGGTCTCGCAGCGCGTCCGCCGCTTCGGCGAAGGGAACACGCTTCGCCAATGGTGCGATTCTTTGCAGGACAGCGATAGTGCGCGCGGTCGTCCACGCATCGGCGCCCGAATCGGCCAGCACGATGGCGTCGGCCATCTCCACCTGCCCGACCGCGACCTGCGCGACCGTGCGGTCATCTCCTTCGGCCACACCGAAACCACGCTCCGCCAACTCCTCGTCACCGGTCGCGTCTGCCAGCCATGTCGCCGCTTCCACCACGGTGACCACGCCCTGCACGCTCACCGGTAGATCGCGGATCGCCCAGCAGACCGGCTCGGGCTCCATTGTGGGGTCCAGGTGGACCACGATCCGGGTGACGCCGGGGCGCCCGGCGAGCTGGGCCACGAGCGGCAGCAGGTCCTCTCGCAACGTGCAGGACACACAACCGTGCTCGAGTTGAAGATGGGCGACTTCTTGCCATTGCCCGGACTTTTGCCTGCGCACGACGAAACCTTCGCCGATTCCGCTCAAATCATGGCGCAGCAGGACAGAACCAGGCTCGGCACGCATCAGTCTCGTTGCGACCGAGGCAACCTGCCTTCTCGGCAGGCCCACGACAACGACCAGTGGGACCGGCATGTGACTCCCTTCGTCCCCGACATGCTATCTTAAATGAAAATGGGTGTCATTTTCAGGAGGCTGGATGTCGGCGATCTGTCAGATCACCGGGCGCGGACCGGGCTTCGGCAACCGCGTTTCGCACTCCCACAAGCGATCGAAGCGACGCTGGGACCCGAATGTGCAACGGCGCCGTTACCGGCTGCCATCAGAAGGCCGGACGATCACCCTGACGGTGTCCACGAAGGGCATCAAGACCATCGACCGTGACGGAATCGAGGCCGTGGTCGCCCGGTTGCGCCGGAAGGGAATGAAGATCTGATGGCCCGCAACGAAATCCGCCCCATCGTCCGGCTCCGCTCCACGGCCGGCACCGGGTTCACCTACGTGACCAGGAAAAACCGGCGCAACGATCCCGATCGGATGGTGCTGCGCAAGTTCGACCCGATCGCCCGGCGGCACGTCGAGTTCCGCGAGGAACGATGATTTGCGACTTTCGCGTAGGAACCCCTTCCGCCACGGCAAACGCTTGGTCCACAGTGGATCAGGCGGCGGCCCTGACGGCCGGACGGACCACGCGCCGGTTAGTCCGAAAGAGTTACAGATCAAACGGTTGGTCCGTCGCGGCCCAGTCCCTGTGCTTGTCCGGGTAATCTTCACGGCGGGGTGCGTGAGGGGCTAGCTACACAGGTTGCCGAGGTCGGGTTGGACCAGGACGAGCAGGACAGGGCCGGTGAGATCCTCCGGGAGGACCTGGAGATCCGCCTGCTGCTGAACACTGCCCGCCACGCCGAGGCCGGCGCGAAGTTCGACAAGTCACTGGAGATCATCCCGGCCGACCTGGACCACTGGTCCCGGGCCGCGATCCTGACCGGCCGCGCGATCACGGCGTGGCGGCTGGGCCGGATCCCGCTGGCGCTCGAACTGGCCGCCGAGGGCTGGACCGACATCGACGCCGAGCAGCCTGTCGCGCCGCTGGCCGCACGGGCCATGGGTTACCTGGGCTACCTGCTCAACGGAATCGGGCACGCACAGGCCGCCCTGACGTTGCTCCGGCAGGCAGTCGACGTGGCACGGGACTGCGACGACGTCGTGGAGCTGGCCGTCGCGTTGCAGAAACTCGGCGGGACGCTCAACTTCATGGCGTTCGACGGTCCGGCTGCCGAAGCGCCGCCGCTGTTCACCGAAGCCCGGACCGCGCTCGCCGAAGGCCTCGCGTTGCCGGACGTGTCCGAACAGATACAACGGGGAGTGCTTGGCGCGTACGGGGCCGCGTTGGTCGGCTGCGGGGAGTTCGCCGAGGGCGAGAAAGTCGCGAAGCAGGTCCTCGAGGCCGGGGTGTCGCACGGTGACCGCTGGAGTGTCGCGGTCGGGAACTGGGTCCTGGCCATGATCCGGCGCGACCAGGGTTCGCTGGTCGAAGCCCGGACACACGCCAGCAACGCCGTCCGGCAGGCCGAGCTGACCAACGACACCTCGTTGCTGCAACGGTTCTCCGCCGACCTCGCCGACATCTGCGCCGAGCTCGACGACTTCGCCGGTGAGGCCACGGCGTTGCGCCGCAACGTCAGCGCCCGGCACACCGCGATGGCCACCATGCAGGAAGGCCTCGGCCAGGCGCTCGAACAACGGCGGCTGGCCATCAAGGCCCAGCGGCTGGCGAGCGTGGCGCAGGCGGCCGCCGTGCGGGATTCGCTGACCGGTCTGACCAACCGGCTCGGTCTGGAGCGCACCGCGCCCGAGGTGCTCGCCGGGGCGGCGGCGATCAACTGCACGCCATGGCTCGTGCTGATCGATGTGGACTGGTTCAAGGAGATCAACGACGACGCGGGGCACGCGGTCGGCGACAGTGCGCTGCGGGAGATCGCGGATCTGCTGCGCGGCGAGACCCGCGCGAACGACCTCGTCGCCCGGTGGGCCGGCGACGAGTTCATCATTCTGCTGGTCGGCGACGGGCACCTCGGCTTCGCCGTGGCCGAGCGGATCCGCGCGGCGGTGGACGCGCACGACTGGCGGTCCAGGCTTGGCGCGGCGCGCCGCCCGACCGTGAGCATCGGCGTGGCAAGTGGCCACGGCAGCCTCGAACATCTCTTCGCCGCCGCGGACACAGCCCTCTACCTGGCCAAACGCAACGGCCGTAACCGTGTCGAATGGCCAGATCTCGACCAGGCGATGAGCCCGCCCGTCGGCTGATCAGGCGATCAGGCCACCGCGGTAGGCCACCAGCGCGGCTTGGACCCGGTTGACCGCGCCGATCTTGCCGAGCACGGCGGACACGTACCCCTTGACGGTCGCCTCGGACAGGTGCAACGCGCTGCCGATCTCGGCGTTGGACAGGCCCTGGCCGATCAGGCCGACGACCTCCCGCTCCCGTTCGGACAACGACGCCAGCAGGCGCCTCGCGGGTTCGGCCGCTCGCTCACCGTCAGCGACGGTCGACAACACCCGGGCAGCCACACCCGGGTCGAGCACAGCCCCACCGGCCGCCAGGTCCCGGACCGCACGAACCAGAACCGCCGGTTCGGTGTCCTTGAGCAGGAAGCCGCTCGCGCCGATGCGCAGCGCTTCCGTGACGTACTCGTCCACGTCGAACGTGGTGAGCATGGCGACCTTGGGGGGTTCAGGCAGGGCCCGCAGCCGGCGCAGTGCGAACAGCCCGTCCGCGGACCGCATCCGGATGTCGAGCAGGGCCACGTGCGGCCGGTGCTGCCTGGCGAGGTCGGCCACGTGCAGGCCGTCGTCGCACTCGGCGACCACCTCGATGTCCCCCGCGCTGGTCAGGATCGTCCGAAGTCCCGAACGAACGAGGTCCTCGTCGTCCGCGAGCATCACCTTGATCACCTTTGGCGCCTCCCCGGTCGGGTCCTGTCAGGCCGGTTCCTACGGCCGGACGGAGTCCAATGGCCCTTTTTCTCACCCAATAGGTTGAAGGTCAATCCCTAACGGGTCACATTTCTCTACTTAGCGAGCGTAGCCCGTCGCGGACGGTTAAACATGAGGGTCTTTCGCAATATGTTTACTCGAGGGTAACGTGCTCAACGTCACGCCTGAGAGGAGCCCTGCAATGCGCGGACGCTTGCTAGTCGCCGCCTTATCCACTCTCGCGACCGCCACCGCCGGCCTCGTAGCCGCCGCCCCCACAGGCGTCGCTGAGACCCAAGTCGCAGCCGCATCCAACGACTACTGCCTCGGCCAGTGCGCCGACATCCTGCCGCCCGGAGCCAACGGCAACGCCACGCTGGCCGACATCCTGGCGCACAAGCTGCTGGGCACCAGGCCCGCGCACGCGTCCGACCAACTGGCCAAATACGACACCCTGGCATCCGGCGCCGCCGGGCTGACCACGGACAAGATCGGCCAGTTCTTCAACGACTCCTCCTACGGCGTCGCCGCCGACCAGGTCGAGAGCACCGTCAAACCGCGCTCGGACGTGACGATCGTGCGTGACAAGAAGCTCGGGATACCGCACGTCACCGGCACCACCCGGGCGGGCACGATGTTCGGCGCCGGTTACGCCGCGGCGCAGGACCGGCTGTGGCTGATGGACCTGTTCCGCCGGGTCGGCCGGGGCCAACTGACCCCGTTCGCCGGCGGCGCGCCGTCCAACCGGCAGCTCGAGCAGGACTTCTTCAAGACGGCGCCGTACAACGAGGCGGAACTGCAGGCCCAGATCGAGCGCGCGGCGGCGTCGAGTCCCCGCGGCGCCCAGGCTCTGGCTGACGCCCGCTCCTACGTCGACGGCGTCAACCTCTACATCCAGCAGTCGTACAACGGCCGGTACTTCCCCGGCGAGTACGTACTCACCGGGCACATCGACTCGATCACCAACGCCGGCAAGATCGACCCGTTCACCCTGCCCGACCTGGTGATCCTGGCCTCGGTCGTGGGCGCGCAGTTCGGTGGCGGCGGAGGCGGCGAGGTCCAGTCCGCGATCACCCGGATGGCGTTCAACGAGCGGTACGGCGCGACCGAAGGCGAGAAGGCCTGGCAGGCGTTCCGGGCGCAGAACGACCCGGAGGCGATCCAGACCCTGCACAACGGCCAGAGCTTCCCGTACGGCAAGCAGCCCGCCAACCCGCAGGGCCTCGCGATGCCCGACAAGGGTTCCGTGACACCGCAGCAACTCGTGTACGACCCCACAGGTTCCGCAGGCACAGCCGACCCGGCCACCGTCCAGGTCGCGGCGCCCGCCGGTCAGGAAGCCGCCCGCGGCATGTTCAACGACGGCGTGCTGCCAGGAAACCTGCTGAGCGAGAAGCACGGCATGTCCAACGCGCTCGTGGTGTCCGGTCAGCACACCGCCAGCGGCAACCCGGTCGCCGTGTTCGGGCCGCAGACCGGCTACTTCGCTCCGCAGTTGCTGATCCTGCAGGAACTTCAGGGGCCGGGCATCAGCGCGCGTGGCGCCTCGTTCGCCGGCATCAGCTTCTACGTGCTGCTGGGCCGTGGCCAGGACTACTCCTGGAGCGCGACCACCTCGGCGCAGGACATCATCGACACGTACGCCGTCGAGCTGTGCGACCCGAGCGGCAACGCGCCGACGAAGGCCTCCACGCACTACATGTTGCGCGGAGTGTGCACCCCGATCGACACGATCGAGCGTAAGAACGCCTGGAAGCCGACGGTCGCCGACGGCACCGCCGAGGGTTCGTACCGGCTCGTGAGCTACCGCACCGCATACGGCCCGATCACCCACCGCGCCACAGTGGGCGGGAAACCGGTGGCGTACACCAGTCTCCGGTCGACCTACCAGCACGAGATCGACTCGATCATCGGGTTCCAGGAGTTCAACGACCCGTCGGTGATCACGTCGGCGCAGGCCTTCCAGCAAGCGGCCTCACACGTGAACTACACGTTCAACTGGTTCTATGTGGACTCGAAGGACACGGCGTACTTCAACTCCGGCGCCAACCCGTCGCGCAAGGCGTCCGTGGACCCGAACATGCCGATCTGGGCACAGCCCGCGTACGAGTGGAACAACTGGGTCCCGGCCACCAACACCGCGTCCTACACGCCGTTCGCGGAACACCCGCAAGCCGTCAACCAGGACTACTTCGTCAGCTGGAACAACGGCCAGGCCAAGGACTACGCGGCCGCAGGCTACGACAAGAGCGCCGTACACCGCGTGGACCTGCTCGACGCCCGCGTGAAGGCGATGATCTCCGGCGGCAAGAAGGTCACCCGCGTCAACCTGACCCAGGCCATGGCCGAGGCGGCCCTCGCTGACCTGCGCGCCGAACGCGTGCTGCCGTACCTGTTGCGTGTCATCGAAAGCCAGCCGGTGACCGACGCCAACCAGGCTCGCATCGTGACCTCTCTCAAGACCTGGATCTCCCAGGGGTCGCTGCGTAAGGAGACCGCGCAGAGCAGCCACAAGTACGCGAACGCCGACGCGATCAAGACCCTCGACGCGTGGTGGCCCCTGCTGGTGAAGGGCCAGTTTCAGCCAGGCCTCGGGGACGCGGCCTACAACGCCCTGGTGGGCTCGATCGGCATCAACGAGTCGCCGTCCGGCTTCCAGAACGGGACCCCCGACTTCCACAGTGGACAGCCCCACAAGGGCTCGTCGTTCCAGTACGGCTGGTGGGGCTACGTCCAGAAGGACATCCGCTCGATCCTGGGCGACCAGGTCGCCGGCCCGCTGCCCCAGAAATACTGTGGCGGCGGAACAGTCTCCGGCTGCCGCCAGGTCCTGCTCTCGACCCTGACCCAGGCAGCGGCGGCCCCGGTCAACCAGGTCTACCCAGGCGACGCGAGCTGCGGGGCAGGCGACCAGTGGTGCGCGGACTCGATCGTCCACAGCCCGTTGGGCGGCATCACCCACGACAAGATCACCTGGCAGAACCGCCCCACGTTCCAGCAGGTGGTGGAGTTCCCAGCCCGCCGCGGCCTCAACATCGCCAACCTCTCACAAGGTAAGACGGCAACGGCCACCAGCGCGGAAACCGGCGCCTACCCCTCCCCTGCGGGCAACGCCGTGGACGCGAACCTGAAAACCCGCTGGGCCAGCGACTGGAGCGACAACCAGTCCCTGACCGTGGACCTGGGCTCAGTCCAGCCGGTCTCCCGCGCAGTCCTGCAATGGGAAGCCGCCTACGGCCGCGCCTACCGCATCGAGGTCTCCCCCGACGCCACAACCTGGCGCCCCGTCTACTCGACCACCACCGGAGACGGCGGCACAGACATAGCCGCCTTCCCCACCACCGACGCCCGCTACGTCCGCTTCACCGGCGAACAACGCGGCACAAAATGGGGCTACTCCCTCTACGAATTCGAGCTCTACGCCCACTAGAGCCACGACAGGGTGACCCCGCCCCTCGGGGTCACCCTGAAACGTGTTCGCGAACACCCGTACACTGTTCGCGAACAAGCCCTCGTAGCTCAGGGGATAGAGCAACGGTTTCCTAAACCGTGTGTCGCAGGTTCGATTCCTGCCGGGGGCACTCGTCTTTCACCGGGCGAAACGGCCCCCTACCAGCAGCAATGCCGGTAGGGGGCCGCTAACACGTTGTCCGGCTGTGTCCAGCCCGGACCGGACGAATCCGGGTGTTCGCCCCCAATACGCCCCCAAGTTTCGGGGGCCCGCATGGCCTCCTGTATGAGCCGTTGAGCGACCGCGTCCGGTGTGAACGGGCCGTCCGCGCTTTGCGCCATACCGCGTTGTAGACCCGCACGGGCACCTCGCCCCCGCGTACGCCACGGAACAGCCGACCGTCGGTGTCCGTGCCGAATGTGGCGAGATGGGTGCGCAGGATCGCAACCAGTTCGGGCGGGATCGGCACCGGGCGCGGTGTGGTGCGTGCGCGGTGCTTCAGACCACGCTGATCCCGGATCGCGCAGGGTGATGTTGGTCTTACGGAGGTTGATGGCCTTTCAGGACGTAGGCCGGAGTAGTCCATGTATGAACGAGCGGTCTCTGACAAACTTGTGCCATGCCCGAAGACGACGCAGGAGCGAGAGAGCGGCCCACTGTCCGGGTGGTGTTGCAGCGTCACCGCAATCGGATCATCGAGTATCTCGAGGTGGCTGCGTCGTTTGATGACCAACAGGAGTACGAACGGAACGTGCAGATCGTGCATGTGCCGTACGAGGTCATCAACCAGTGGGAGGACTGGTTCCCGAAGGATCCCAGACACAACTTTGACTTCCTGGACGTCTACGACGCCGCTGAGGTTGACGCAGTGTGCCAGTTTCAGGTGGCCTGGGAGGCGGCAGCCGACGCCCTCTCAGATGACTACCCGCCGCTCTCTGAGGTTCAAGCACTTCCCGAGTGGGAGCAGCTCCGCTCGGCCGCCGAGGTTGCCCTCACCGTCTTCATGAAGCGAGGAATGATGCCGGAAGATCACGAGGTCGCGTGACAGAAGCGACCGACGTTTGCCCTGTTCACAGCATTTTCAGCGGTTAGGTTCTCATGGCTGGTGTGACCGCACATCTGCTCTTTACCGCGCGGCACAAAGGCATTCCGGCTCACCAGCGCCCCCAATGCGCCCCCCGGAACGCCTCTCCGGGGCATGACTGGTTCGCGTTTCCTCTGGTCAGAGCCGTACCTAGGTCTGACGCCTTCGGCACCGCTCACTCTGGCCAGAAGATTCCGGCTCTGGTCGAGCTGGTTCAAGCCCAGACAGCAGCCCTTCTCTATGCGGAGCAACTTTGTTGAGCAGCATGAGCAACTTTCAGGTAAGGCGCGACCTTTCTATCCGTCTCCCTTCTTTGCGTTTCCGGGAACAGCATTAATCGCGGCTATTATTGCGCCGATGCACAGTAGAAAAGCAATCCGGTCCGAGCGTTGCACAACAGACAGATCCGCCCAGGACAGGAGCGCGGCGATCGAGGCAATCGCGAGGAGCACCCAAGGAAGTGTTCGCACTGAATCACCTGACTGTAGTTTAACGTGGAAGGTCTCCTCACATCGTACTATCAGTTACAGGTTCACCCACAAGGGGACGTCCCAAGCTGCTGAAACGCTCACGCTTGCACCGCTGTCTTGATTATGTTCGCAAACGAACTGCACACCAAGCGGTTTCGCGCTGCCACAGGAAGTATTTCGAACAAAAACATCGAAGACTCTGTGATCCATATTTAACCGCTACCAAAGTCATCGGGATCTGTGCGGGGAGGTCCGCGGGCGAGGTGGCAAGATCGAGGGCTGTGAAGACGTGGGATGAGCCCGGGGCGTGAGGGGCAGGAAGGTCGCGCTGTATGCGGGCGGGTTTCTGGGGCCGTTCGCGGGTGGGATCACGACGACGATGCTGCCGGAGCTGGGGGCGGATTTCGGGGTGTCGGCGCAGACCGCCTCGGTGTCGTTGACTGCTTATTTGGTGCCGTTCGCCGTTCTGATGTTGTTCTCGGGGACGTTGGGGGCGAGGTGGGGTGCTGAGCGTGCGGTGAGGGCTGCGTACGTCGTCTATGTGGGGGCGTCCGCGGTTTGTGCGTTGTCTGGGGATTTTGCGGTCTTTCTGGGGGCGCGGGCGGTGCAGGGGGCGGCGAACGCGTTCACGACTCCGTTGTTGCTTGCGGCTGTTGCGGCGGCTACTCCGGCGGGCCGGCTTGGGCGGGCTTTGGGGTTGTTCTCGTCGTTGCAGGCTGTGGGGCAGACGAGTGCGCCGTTGCTGGGTGGGCTCGCGGCGGAAGTGCAGTGGGAGTGGGCTTTCTGGGCTGTGGCCGGGGTGGCGTTGTTGCTTGCGGTGGCTGGGATTCCGGGGACGGCCGGCGCCGGCGACGACGAGCCGGTTCGATTGCGGTCGGCTTGGCGTAGAGAGATTCTGTGGCTGGGTTTGGTGGCGTTTGTGGGCTGGGCGAGTCTCGGTGGGTTGTCGTTCTTGGTCGCCATACAGGCCGAAGATGTGTTCGCCCTGGGGGCCGGTGAGCGTGGATTGCTGCTGACCGGGTTCGGGGTGATGGGGATTGTCAGTGCCCGGTTTGTGGGACACGGCATTGACCGGATCGGGGCACGGAAAGCCGCTCTGATCGGAGCGATTGGCGGTGCCGTCGTCGTGGCTGGAATCGGCGTGATGCCGTCAGTGGTGGCAGTGGGTGCGCTGTGGGCAGTGGGTGGGGTTGCCGCGCAGCTGCTTTTGGTCGGCCTGAACGCGCTTGTGCTCTCGGGCGACGAGGAGAATCGGGCGGGAGCCATTTCCGTGGTGCAGGCAGGACGGTTCTTCGGCGGCGCGTTGTCACCGCCGGTGTTCACGCCGGTTTACCAGCTGCTTCCGGCTGCGGGGTTTCTGGTGCCTGCGATTCTGCTTGCGGTCGTGGCGCCGCTGGGATTGTGGCGGTCTACTCGGGATTGAGATCCATACGCAGTGCGACAAGATCTCCTGACTGGGAGAAGTCGGCGAATGCCGGGAACCAGCCGTCACCCCATCCGGTCATGGCGAACAACACCGTGGCGCCGGCCACTTCGATCGTGCCTGCCTCGTTCTCGGACGCACGGACTTCACGCATGACCTGGTAATGATGGGAATGCGGCCGGAAGTCGATCCGCAGGCGGCGATCCTGACCGGCCCCGATCCAGGTCTCGACGGCCTCGTACCGTTCGAACGCCTTCTCCAGGTCCAGGTTCTCCCAGCCGGAAACACCTTCGGGAAGCCGGTCCGCACCCAGTTGCTCAGTGGCCACATCGATGTCCGCGCCCCAGAACACCACGTCTGCGAGGCCATCGACGGGCTTGTGGTGCCGCCATGAGCTCAAGGCGTCCGCGTCGGCGAAAGCCAGACGCGCCCAGTCCACACCGATGTGGCCAAGCCGCACACTCCGGACCGCGGGTTCGTCAGTGATCTGCACAGATATGTCCTGCCAACGTAAACCGAGATCACCGTAGTCACGTTGGTTCGCGACAACAGCAAGAGAGCGGTCCGCAGGCAGGCCGCCTAAGGCGACAACGGGAACGCCGAAAACAATGAAGCTACCATCTTCGGCGGCAACGCATCGATGGACGCGTTCACGATGAGAAACCCGTTCGGAGCGCACTTCCAGGCGCGCGTCGAAACCGTTCTCCCGGCAGTGCTGCGCGAATTCAGCCGACACCGGGGCGATGTGCGACAACGGAATGTCGTACAGCACCTTGCCTTGCTGGCGGTCGAATGACGCGGCGGCTTCGGCGGCCTGCGGCCCCACGATGTCGAAGTCGACCGAACCGGCTATCTCACGCATGATCTTGGGGTCGTCCACGCCGAGCTCGACCGGATCCATCTCGGCCGGTGAACGGTCGCCTGACCAGCAGCTCAGGTAGCCACCGTCGGAGACAACCAGCTGACCGGACGGACATGTGACCTGACCAAGACGAACTCGCTTAAGCACCAAGGCATTCTAGGGGTGCTGATCCACGGCGAGGGCATCCCCCAGTGGCGTGCGGCGATACAGGACCGCGCGCCCGGAGCGCGCCCGGGACACCAACCCGCTGTTACGCAGCACAGCCAGGTGGTCGCCGACCGCGCCCGTGGCGATGCCGAGCGTTCGAGCAAGCTGGCTGGTACTGGCCGGTTCGTCGAGGGCGAGCAGGATCCGCGCACGGGAAACCCCGATGAGCGGGCCGAGCGCGCCCGCGGGTGGCGTCTCCCACAGTGCGGAAATGCCCCGGGCCGGGTAGACCAGCGTTTTCGGCCATGGTTCCTCGAACTGGACGCCAATTCCAGGCCATACGAATACCGAAGGTACGAACAGCAGGCCTTTGCCGCCGAGGTCGATCGTGTCGCCGTTGCCCATACGCAGCAGTTCAATCGCACCGTCACGCCACCGGACCTTCGGATGCAACTCGGTCAGCGCTGCCGACCATCCACCACGCCCGAGCAAACCGGCACGGTGAATGACGTCACGTTCACAAATGGCACGAAGCCGTGGCCAATCAGGAGCGAGCAGATCACGCCACACGGCTCGCAAAGTAGTGGTCATCCGATCGAGCACGTCCGGTGAATACAGCACGTTGAGTACGCGCTCCGGAAGCGGGTCCTGCAGGCTGAGGCAGTGGTCGATTTCCATCCTGGCTTGGGAAAGCGGCGTGGCCGCGACAGTCGCGAGATCGTCCTCGATTGTCTGGGCAAGGCTTTGTGGTGGCGGCGCGATGAAATCCGCGCCGTACCGATTGGGATTCAACGCCAGCACAGCGTCCAGGTCGACGGTTTCCCGCAGCTCACGATAAGCCGGGCGGAGCCGGTGCGCCCAGCCCTCCGGCAGCCGGTGCCCCGCGCGACCGGACAGCACTCGCAGCAACCGGATCAGATCGGACACGGGCGACAGCGCGAACCTGCTGTGCAGCAGGTCTTCGGTCGTCGCCACCAAACGGATCACCCCATGACCTTACGTCCACAGACGTAACAATTCCGCTCGAACCACGCGGCGCCGAAGCTGCCTGACGTGCAGAGAGCAACGTTCACCAGCGTGTTGGCCGAGCCGCGGTTCCGCGTGTTGTTCGGCTGCCGGTCGCTCGCGATCGTCGCCGACACCCTTCGAATGGTCGCGTTGTCGATCCTGATCTTCACGACGACCGGCTCGCCGCTCCTGGCCGCGTTGACGTTCGGGATCGGCTTCGCACCGCAGGCCATCGGCGGATTGCTGTTCGGCGCGCTCTCCGACCGGATCCGGCCACGATTGCTGATCTCGGCCGGTTACGCAGCCGAATGCGTGTCCGCGGCGATCCTCGCGTTCACCAGGCCACCGGTATGGCTGATGCTGCTGATCATCGCGTTGGTGGCGTGCATGACACCGGTGTTCATGGGCGCGGCGAGCAGGCTGGTGACGGAAGTCCTTACAGGCGACCGATATGTGCTCGGGCGTTCGCTTTGGGTGACAGCGTCATCGCTCGCGCAGCTGCTGGGCCTCACGGCAGGCGGTATCGCCGCAGCCGCGCTCGGGCCGCGTGCGGCGCTTGTCGTTAGCGCAGGCCTGCATCTGACAGCATGTGTGGTCACCCGACTCCGGCTACCCGATTTCGCTACGCCCGCAACGGAAGCTTCTTCCGTACTGCGACAGACCATGCGCGTGAACCGAATACTGTTCGCCACACGGCCGATCCGTCAGTTGCTGCTGGCGCACTGGCTGCCGCCCGCGTTCGCGGTCGGTGCGGAGAGCCTGATCGTGGTGTACGTCCAGGTACGCGGCTTGCCGTCGAGTTATACCGGACTGCTTCTGGCCTGCATCCCAGTCGGGATGATCGCCGGAAACCTGGTCGTCGGCCGTCTCATGGTGCCTGGGCCACGGCTGGCCGCGCCGATTGTTCTCCTGATAGGTCTGCCTTTCGTCGCATTCGCATGGAACCCGCATCCGGTGCTGCTGGCCTTGCTCGCAGTGGTGAGCGGGACAGGGTTCAGCTACACGCTGGGGCTTCAGAAAGCGTTCCTCGCCGTCGTCCCGGAGGTCAGCCGCGGCCAGGCGTTCGGCCTGCTGTCCACCGGTCTGCAGACGCTGCAAGGCATCGGGCCGGCTTGCTTCGGCGCGCTGGCCGAGATCATCCATCCTTCGACAGCGATCGCCGCGGCCGGCGGAGCCACGCTACTCACCGCGATATGGCTTTGGCTCCGCATGCGCGGTGGCTTTGAGTTCATGGAAGCCGGGAGTGCCGGCGACCAGCAGAGTCCCGTCCCACAACAGGCCGGCCTGCGCACCAGTCGGCACCTCGGAGACAACCGGGCCGAAGAACGCGACCTTTGAACCGTCCTGCCTCGTCACCTTGATGATCGGAGTACCGACGTGCGGCCCGAGAACAGCCATCGCCTCAGCATGGGAAGCACGCACGGCATCGTCGTACTCGCTGCACGCGGAGGCCAGTTCGCTGGGCAGACCGGCGCGTTCCAGCGCACGGGTGAAGTTGCCGAGCCAATCCTCGGCACCGCTCTCCCGGCTCCACAGTTCGGTGTAGAAACGGCCAAGCGCCTCCTGACCGTATTTCTGTTGCACGGCAGCACAAACACGGACCGGAAACCACAGGTAGCCGTCCGGGTCGCCTTCGGGATCGTCGTCGCGCCCCTCGTTGAGCACGGACAGGCTCATCACGTGCCAGCGGATCGAAACCGGCCGGACCTCGGCCGCCTCGACCAGCCAGCGCGACGTCAACCAGGTGTACGGGCACGACGGATCGAACCAGATGTCGGCGATCATCCGAGAATCCCCCGTTCCAGCGTCCGCATCACGGTCGACGCCACCCCGTGACGCGACATAGTCCCGTTGCCGACCTCGTCAATCCCGGTGTACACCAACGCCCACAGCACATGTCGAATCCACTGTGGACTTACTTCGGTGTCGAAAACACCCTCGGCCTGGCCGCGTTGGATGAGATCGAGGACCGGATCCGGGCCGGGATCGGCCCCCGCTTCGACGCCGTAACCACGCATCACATGCGGGTCGTTGAACAGGAAGACCAGCCGGTCGCCGACATGCAGATACGCCGTGACAAGCCGTCGCACCGCCTCCAGTGGCGAACCATCATCGATGCGGGCCTCGGCGACAGCCTGCTCGATGGCCGCCATCGAGTCCGCCACGGCCGCATTGATCAACGCGTCCCGGTCCGGGAAGTAACGATGCAGGGTCGTCCGGCCGACACCGGCGGCCTCGGCGATCTCCGGCAGCGTCGCCGCACGGTTCTGGGCCAGCACGGACGCTGCGGCGCTCAGGATGGCTTGACGCGTCCGACTCCGGGTCACTGACTCGGTACTTTCCACATCCAAGTTGTATCACCCACTCTCAAAAACGGAACGCCAACGTTCCTTTCTTGCAGTATGGTGTTCCATATGATCGTGCAGACCACCCACCTGGTCCGGCATTTCCAGATGAAGAAAACGACTGTCACGGCGGTCCGCGGCGTGAACCTAGGGATCGAGCAGGGAGAACTGGTCGCCCTGCTCGGTCCCAACGGTGCGGGCAAATCGACGTTGTTCCGGATGCTCACCACCCTGCTGCCTCCGACAGCGGGCACGGCGACCGTCGCCGGGTACGACATCGTCACTGATCCTGAAGGCGTGCGCGCGAGGATCGGTTACGTCGGGCAGCACAACAGTGCTGGTGAGAACTACCGGATTCGCGACGAACTGGTCACCCAGGGCCGAAGCCACGGCCTCACCCGGGCCGGAGCCGGTGCGCGGGCCGACGAAGTCCTGGAACAGCTCGATCTGACGCCGTTGGCCAAGCGCAAACCCGGCACGCTCTCCGGCGGGCAACGCCGGCGGGTGGACATCGCGATGGGCCTGATCCACCGGCCCGTCCTGCTGTTCTTGGACGAACCCTCGACCGGGCTGGATCCGGCCGGCCGGGCGAACGTCTGGCAGCACATCCTCAAGCTGCGCGCGGATTACGGCATGACGATCCTGTTCAGCACGCACTACCTGGAGGAAGCGGACCGCTTCGCCGAACGAGTGGTGATCATCGACCAGGGCAAGGTGATCGCCGACGGGCCACCCAGCACACTCAAGCACGGCCATTCGTCGCTCGACGACGTGTTCCTCGCCATGACTCTCGGAGGCGTGGCGTGAAGTTCTTCCGTGACACCGCGATTGTGTTCACGCGGGAGTTCGCCCCGGCGCTGCGGGAGCCGGTCGGCCTCATCTTCGCGATGGGGCAGCCACTGCTGTTCCTGTTCCTCTTCGGATCACTGCTCGCCGGGACGCCCGGGATGGGCGGCTGGCAGTGGTTCGTGCCCGGCATCCTGGTGATGATGTGCCTGTTCGGGCCGATGGGCGCGGGCCATTCGCTGCTGGCCGAACTGGGCGGTGGCTCGCTGGAGCGGATGCTGGTCACGCCCCTCAGCCGCACGGCGATGCTGATCGGCCGCACGGCCAAGGAGTCGATTGTCCTGCTGGCTCAGGCAGTTCTGATCATCGGGCTGGCGATGACGCTGGGGCTTCGGCTGTATCCCGCCGGAGTGCTGCTCGCGCTGGTCATGCTGACCGTGTTCGGGATCGGGCTGAGCGCGCTGTCGTTCGTGCTGGCGATCAAGTCCCAGCCGAGCGGCAACCTGTTCTGGATCGTCACGCAGACACTGATGTTCCCGGTCATCCTGCTGTCCGGGGTGTTGCTGCCGATGGACTCCGGGCCTGCCTGGCTACGCGTTGCCGGCGCCGTCAATCCGGTCTCCTACATCGTCGACGCGCAGCGAGCCTTGTTCTCCGGCGGTCTGGCCGACATCTCGGTGCTGTACGGCACGATCGCCGCGCTGGTCATCGCCGTGTCCGGTCTGCTTCTGGGCACTCGGGTAATGCGCCGCGGTATCTGAGGACGCGGGTCCCCTGCTTCAGCGAGGAGACCCGCGGCCCCATCAGCGTTGCTTGAGCAGTTCGAACAGACTGGACAGGCTGTCGGCGCCGTGCCCGTCGGCTGAACGACGGTCCAGCAGCGACCGGAACGGGGCCAGCGTCTCCGTGGAGACGCCCCGAGCCAAGCTGGTGTTGACGAGGTTCGCGGCTGCGGTCCGGTTCAGGTCCACCGAAGACACCGCGTTGCCGTACTCACCGGACTCGATCTCGGCGGACAGGTCGGCCAGCCAGCCGACCATGCCCTGGATCCACTGTCCGGCCAGCGGAAGGAGCTCCTTGGGCCCAGTACCTGCCGTGTCGAGCAGGGCCGCGGCGTGAAAGAACCCCAGCAGGGTCGAGTATCCGACGCCGAGCAGAGCCGTGTCCCAGAGCGCCGCCACAACCGGGTCCGTGCCGAGGTACCGACTTGTCGCCAGCACATCGAGCAGCTTCTGATTGTCCTCGAAGACCTTTGTGGAGCCGCTGTAGATGAACTGCGCGTCAGGTGTCGCGACTTGCTGTGGCACGGCCAACATCGCGCCGTCCACGTAGTCGATCCCGTGCTCGGCTGCCCACGCCGCCATCTCGGCAGCTTCCTCAGGAGTACCCGTGGCGAGGTTGATCAAGGCGCCACCGGTTGATCCCTGGTACAGCTCACGAACCGTCGCGTAGTCGGCGACAACAGCGAGCACAACCGGGCTCGCCGCGATTGCTTCCCTGGCAGTGGAAGCGTGCACCGCGCCCTCGACTACCTTGCCGGGAGTCCGGTTCCAGACCGTCGTCTCATAGCCTGCTTTACTGAGCGCGACGGCTATGGCCGAGCCCATCTTGCCTAGGCCCAGAACTGTAACGTTCACGGCGCGATCACTTCGTACAGGCTCGGCCAGCCGGACTTGCCATGTCCCTGGGCGATCGCGCGGTCGTACTGGGACTTGACCGCGTTGGGCAGCGCCAGGTCCAACCCGGATTCCTTGCTCGCGCCCACAATGTGGTCCGCGGTGGCGCCCATCATCGTGACGCTTGCGCCCTCACCAGGGTATGTGCGTGTGTCGACGTTCTCGGCCGCACCTGGAACGTACATCGACATGGTGTCGAAGGTTTCCTTCGCGTACGGCACGAACTTCTCCGCGGACACGCCTGCCGCCTTCAGCAACGCCGTAGCGTGCAGGTAGGACGACAGAGACGTCAGGAAGATGGTCAACTGCGCCTGGTAGTACAACTGGGCCAGACCGGGATCCGCGCCGACGTAGTCCACCCTGCCGATGACACGCAGCACGTTCTCGTGTTCTCGCAGGACATCCTCCGGCCCGCTGTAGAACACGTAGGAAATGTCCGTGGCCACCAGGTGCTCCGGGACCATCACGCCACCGGTGACGAATCGGGCGCCTCGCTCGGCCGCCCAGGTCGCGGCTTCCCGTGTCTTGCCGGGAGTGTCTGAACTGAGGTTGACGATGACCTTGCCGGTGATGGTCTGACCGTCCAGGATGTCGTACATCGCCTGGTAGTCGGTCAGGCTGAGGATCACCAAGTCGTTGGCGGCCAAGGCATCCGCGACAGACGGTGCAATCTTGGCGCCCAGTCCCTCAGCGCGTGAGGCGGTCCGGTTCCAGACCGTGACATCGTGGCCGTTCTTGAGCAGCGCGCGGACCATTGCCTGGCCCATGGGGCCGAGGCCGATGAAAGTGATCACTTCTTTCCCTTCTTGAGCAGTTCGATCACGCCCGCGAGGTCCTCGTGGCCGTGCCCGTCGGCGACGCGGCGAGCCATCAGGGGACCCAGCGGGGCGAGCAGTTCGGGGCTGATCCCCTGGTCATGCGTGGATTGGGTGAGGTTGACGTAGCCCGCCGACTGCATGGCGATGTTGGAGACCACGTTGATGGTGTAGTCGTCCTTGTCGATCTGTTCGGCCGCGCCGTCGACGAAGCCGAGCATCCCGCCGATGTAGCGCTTGAGCAGCGGTGCGAACGTCGTCGCGGGCACGCCTTCGGTTCCGACGAAGGCAAACGCATGCAGGACGCCGACGAACATCCCGTACATGCCGCTGAGCAGGCCGATGTCGTGCAACGCGGCCAGCCCTGAGTCGGTGCCCACGTACTGGCTCTCGCCGAAGACGTCGAGTACCGGCCGGTTGGTGTCGAAGGCGCTGCGCGAACCGCTGTAAAACAGGAACGCGCCCGGCCCGCCGATCATCGGCGGCACGGCCATGATGCCGCCGTCGAGGTAGTCGACGTCGTATCTGTCCGCGACCTGACGGGCCTGCGCGGGTGTGCCGTTGGTGAGGTTGACCAAGACACGACCTGCGAGGGCGTCGCCGGCCGTGTCGAGCACGTCGGTGACGGACTTGTAGTCGAGCAGGCAGACAATCACCAGTCGGCTGGCGGCGACGGCTTCCGACACATTCGTGGCATGGACGGCACCCTTCGTGACCAAAGGCTTCGCCCGATCGGGTGTCCGATTCCACACAGTCGTCGGGTAGCCAGCCACAAGCAGGGCCTCGACCAGGGCGGATCCCATCGCGCCAAGCCCAAGCACGGTCACCGGGGGTTTGCTGAGATTTGGCATATCCCCACTGTGGAAACGATCACGCACGGTTCGCTGGGGGTCGGCGCACGGAAACTGTCGGTAGGTCGGGATAACGTCGAAGACGTGCGATTCGGGGTGCTGGGGCCGCTGGCCGTGTGGACTGCTGATGGGCGCGAGGTGCGCGTGCCCGAGGTGAAGGTCCGCACGCTGCTGGCGGATCTGCTTGTTCAGGAGGGTCGTCCGGTGCCGGCCGATCGGCTGGCCGACGACCTGTGGGGTGACAGGCTGCCCGGAAATCCCGTCAACACGCTGCAGACCAAGGTCTCGCAGTTGCGTAAGGCGCTGGAGGAGGCCGAGCCGGGCGGGCGGCTGCTGGTGTCCCTTCAGGCCGGTGGCTATGTGATGCAGGTCGATGTGGACGTGGCTCAGTTCCGTGAGCTGACAGCTCGTGCGAGTACATCTGAGGATGCGCGGACGCGCGCAACGCTGCTGTCGGATGCGTTGGCCCTGTGGCGAGGGCCTGCGCTGGCGGACTTCGCTGATGAGGCGTTCGCCGTGCCGGTGATTCAACGACTCGCCGAGGAGCGCTTGGCCGCGCAGGAGGAGTTCGCGGATGCCCGGCTTGACCTGGGTGAACACGGCTCGTTGGCGGGCGAGCTGACTGAGCTGGTCTCGACGCATCCGTATCGGGAGCGTCTGCGGGCGCTGCAGATGCGGGCGTTGTATCGGGCAGGCCGGCAGAGTGAGGCGTTGGACAGCTTCCGGCAGTTGCAGACATTGCTCGACGATGAGCTGGGCCTGACTCCCGGGCCGGAACTGGTCGCCCTGCAGCAGGCGATCCTCTCGCAGGATCCGGCGCTCGGCCCGCCCGCGTTATCCGGGACCAACCTGCCCGAACCGTTGACTGAGCTGGTCGGACGGGACATCGCCGTGCAGTCGGTGCTGTCGCTCATCGGCGAGACGCGGCTGGTCACGCTGACCGGGCCGGGCGGTGTCGGCAAGACGCGGCTGGCGATCCAGACCGCGCGGCAGTTACCGAACGCGTGGCTGATCGAGTTCAGCGGCCTCGACCAGCACGGCACTGAGGAGACCTGTCCACGAGACGACCTGGTCGCCGAGGTCATGGCGACCACACTCGGGGTTCGCGACGAGGGCGGGTCGGGCGTCGACCGGCTGGCGCAGTCCCTGCACGCCAGGGAAGTCCTGCTGGTCCTGGACAACTGTGAGGGCCTGGTGGAGTCGATCGCCAAGGTGGCGGTCCGGCTGCTGCAGGCGGTGCCCCGCCTGAGAATCCTGGCGACCAGCCAGGAACCGCTCGGCGTCGCCGGCGAGGTGGTGTGGAACGTGCCACCGTTGGACGTTCCCGGTGCGGCAAGTGTCGCGGCCGAGGACGTCCAGGCGTTCAGTGCCGTGCAGCTGTTCGTCGCCCGCGCTTCGGCCGCAGCGCCGGGGTTTGCTTTGGACGCGACCAATTCGGCCGCGGTCGCCGCGATCTGCCGGCGCCTGGACGGGATTCCGCTGGCTCTTGAACTGGCTGCCACGCGTGTGCGTGCGCTTGGACCGCACGAGTTGCTCCGCCGCCTTGACGACAGATTCCGGTTACTGGCCAGTGGAAACCGCAGCGGCCCCGCGCGGCAACGGACACTGCGGGCGATGATCGACTGGAGCTGGCAGTTGCTGTCCGCAGAGGAGCAGGTCGTGCTGCGGCGGCTGGCCGTGCACGCCGAGGGCGCGAGTCTTGCTGCGGTGGAGGCATTGTGCGCAGGCGGGAACGTGCACGCGGAGGACGTGCTCAACCTCCTGGCCAATCTCGTCGACCGGTCGCTTGTCGTGAACGCGCATGGGCCGCGGTATCGGCTGCTCGAATCCGTTGTGGTGTATTGCCTTGACCGGTTGCGTGATGCCGACGAGCTCGAAGAGATGCGACGCAGACACGCCGAGTACTACATGACTTTGGCGGAGCGGATCGATTCGTTCTCCCGCACGCGGGAGCAGCGCGCGTGGCTCGACCTGATCGATCTCGAGGCGCCGAACTTCCGGCGGGCAATGGAGACCGCGCTGCAACTGAGCGACGCCGAACTGGCTTTCCGCTTGGTCAACGCGTTGACATGGTGCTGGTTCCTGCGCGGCCGGATCAACGAGGCCCGCATCTGGATCAGGCAGGCACTCGCGCTGGCCGGCGACCAGTCGGACCTGCGCACCGCAGCCCAGGCTTGGGAAGCCGGGCTCGCTGTTCTCGCAGGCGAGGTCGTCGACCTAGAAGGCTTCGCCGCGGCCTATGACATCAAGGACCCTGGCAGCCGCGCCATGGCTCTGTGGTTCCTCGGCTACGTGACCACCACAATGGGCGGCACGCAGTCGACTGAAGTCCTGACCACACAAGCACTTGCGGAGTTCGAGAAGCTCGACGACCGGTGGGGTATCGCGGTCTCGCTCGTCGACCGTGTGACACACCACAAGGCCCGAGGCGATTTCGACGCGGCCGAATGCGACGCCGAACGGGCCGCGAAGCTGATCGACGACATCGGCGAACGCTGGGCGCAACTGCAGGCGAGCTTCACCGTCGGCACTCTCGCCGAGATCTCCGGCGACTACACCCGAGCCACCCGGATCCACCACGACGCCCTGCGCATGGCCGAAGAACTGGACCTGGCACCGGAGATCTCGTACCAGCTGTCCTGGCTCGGCCGGATCGCAATCCTCACCGGCGATCACGACAAAGCCTGGGACCTGCACTCCCGCGCCCGGCGGATAGGCGCCGACCAAGGCTTCAAACCCGCCGAGATGTACGCCGAGATCGGCCTCGCGCTGGGTGCCCGCCAGGCCGGCCTGCTCGACCTCGCGGAAAAGCACCTGCTCAACGTCCTCGACTGGCACCGCGACCAGGGATTCGAATCCGGCAGCGCCCTGATCCTGGCCGAACTGGGCTTCATCGCCGAACTGCGAGGCGACCTCCCCACGGCCCTGCGCCTGCACCTCAACGGCTACGCGATCGCCCGCGACACAGGCGATCCCCGCGCCGTGGCCCTCGCCCTCGAAGGCCTCGCCGGCACCCAGGCCCTCGCCCGGAACTTCACCAGCGCCGCCCGCCTCCTCGGCGCCGCCGCCCAGGCCCGCGAGTCCGTCGGCCGCCCCCTCCCCCAAGGCCAACGCTCCGACGTCAACCGCATAACCGAAACCACAACCGAAACCCTCGGCCCGGAAATCTTCACGACCGAATTCACTCTCGGCACCCGCACACCACCCGACACCCTCATCCCCACATCCGAACCAGCGCTGTGGTCTGAGAGACCGGGCTGGATGCCGGTCGGGGACTCCCTGGGGAAGTGACTGGACTCTCGCGATCGATGAGCCGGCTTTACAGCTGAGCGTCGCGCAGCGTCTCCAGGGCGCGGTCGGCGTGGCCGTTCATGTCCAGCTCGGAGTGGATCGCAGCGAGGATCTTGCGGTCGGTGCCGATCACGAAGGTCATCCGGCGGTTCTTCAGTGGGCCGATGCCGAGCTTGCGGCGCACGCCGAGCTGCTGGGCGACTGTGCCGTCCGAGTCGGACAGCAGCGGGTAGTCGAAGCTGTGCAGCTCGGAGAACTGACGCTGCTTGTCGACGCTGTCCGCACTGATGCCGACGCGCTGGGCGTTGTACTCGGCGAACTCCGCGGCGAGGTCGCGGAAGTGGCAGGACTCCACCGTGCAGCCCTTGGTCATCGCGGCCGGGTAGAAGAACAGAACGACCGGGCCTTTTGCCAGGAAGTCCGTCAGTTTGCGTGCCGCTCCGGTCTCGTCCGGCAGCTCGAAGTCCTCGACCAGGTCACCAACGGATCCGCTCATTACCCAACGGTACACACCACACGATCGGATAAATCTGCGTACCAAGCCTTTCCACTTCGTGGGATCAAGACGACGTAAAAGATGCCGCCGAACGCGTCAAGGCCACGCCAGCGCCCGCAGCTACTGCCCGGTGACTGTGAGTAAATCGAGCGGTTCCGGCTCAGTGATGAGTAAGGGGTGCCCAGCACATGAACGGCAGCACCACCAGTTGGCCGCGGATCTCCGGCGCGCTCGGGTCCGCAGCGGGTTTCGCGGCCGGGATCATCGCGACTTTGGTCGCGTCGCTCGTCGGCGCGACGACCCACCACGAGATCGGATTGTTCGCGCTGGCTCTGGCGGTCGCCGGAGTATCGGCTGTCACCACGGTCGTCGGCGCGCTCGCCACCTGCGTGCAGTGCTGGCTGCTGTACGCGGGCTTCATCGTCGGCAGGTCGGGTTCGCTCGTGCTCGACGAAGCCTCGGCCGAGACGGCCGGCTTGTTCGCGATCATCGCCTTGGCCGCGACCGGGATCGCAGGCGGCGGCACGACCGTCCGCGCGCGTCTGACCCGCTGAAACGACACGCCGACAGGCCTGCCGTCTCTCCCCCTGCCGGGTTACGGCGACTTGCGAACGACCAAGCCCGACACCAAAGATCGAACACGTGTTCGAGTATGAGTGCAGGCGTGCGGCCGAGGAGATCCGGACAGCGTCCGACCGGCTACGGAAGCTGGGCCGCAAAGCGGCGCCGGGAGTCTGGCGAGTCGCGCCGGGCGGCGACACGATCCGTGTACTCGGCCGGGACAACCAGGAAATCGCTGTGCTGACTGGATTGTGGGCGCCCAGCACGGCCACGTACCTGACCGCGGTATCGCCCACCACCGCCTACAACCTCGCCGAACTCATGTGGCTCAGCGAAAGCGTGGTCCGTAAGGGCGAAATGCCATACCGGCTGCGAGAAGCAATGCTGACCCTCGCAAAAGGACTCTAGTCATCGGACAGTTCGGCCGGGTCATGCAGCCTGTGGACGGGCTCCTTCATACCGGTTGCCCCTTCGTTGCTCAGAGCGGGAACCAGGTCCCCGGCTGCCAGGAGATGTCGCCCCAGGCCAGGCGTTCTCGCCGGTTCGGGTCGACCTCGACGTGACTGTCCTCGTCGAACACCAGCACCGGACGGGTCGGGCCGTACGGCGGCCACGTGGGCAGGCCGGTGCCGAACGGGATGCCGTCGCCGATGAAACTCACCCACGACTCGTGGATCTGCGCGGCCGCGATCTTGCGGGGCGACGGCGTCTCGGCCGCGCCTGGCGGGTTCCAGACCATGCCGAGCTCCATGCCGTGCGCGCCGTCGAGGAACTCCGGCACGCCAGGTTGCGCGATGTCGATCCGGTAGCGGTAGACGCGGCTGTGCAGGGCCTGCGCGTCGGCCAGCCGTTGCGTCGGGATGCCGTAGCGCTCGTCGCTCATCGCGGCGATACGGGCCGCGTCGGCGCCGCGAGTGTCGCGGTAGGTATCGAGGATCTTGTTGTCGCCGAAGATCGACGTGAACACCTCGTCCGCCGGCGCGGTGGCCTCGTCGCCGAGGAATGCCGCGAAAGTGGCGGCCTCGTTGCCGTTGTGACCGATCATCAGCCGGATCCCGGCCGCGCTCCCGGTGGCGATCAGGCTGGTCGGCATCGCGGGAAGCACCTTCGGATGCAGCGTCGGCCGCCACAGCCACACCGCGGCCATCCCGGTCAGGATCCGTTCCTGCGCCGCGAGAATCTCCTCACCTGGCACCGACCGGAGATGACGCGTGCCGAGCTCGTCGACCAGGCGCTGCGCGATCATCGTGCCCTGCTCGGCCGTGGCGACGTGGTCACCGCCGCTGCTGATGATCGCCTGGGAGAACATGTTCCGGGCCATCGGGCTGGCCATCAGATTGCCGACGCTCTTGGCACCCGCGGACACGCCGTAGACGGTGATCCGCTGCGGATTGCCGCCGAACGCGCCGATGTTGTCCCGGACCCAGCGCAACGCGGCGATCTGGTCGAGCATCCCGCACACGCCAGCGTCCGACTCGCCCGGACCGAAGATGCCGGCCAGATATGCCCAGCCGAGCGCGCCGAGCCGGTAATTGACCGTCACCACGACAATCCCGGCCTGCGCGAACGCCTCACCTTCGCCCGCCTGAATTCCGCTGCCGGTCCGGAAGCCACCTCCGTGCAGCCAGAACAGCACCGGCCAGCCACCTGACGGCGGCGTCCCGACCGGAGCGCACACGTTCAGGTACAGACAATCCTCACTGGACGGCGCGGGGGTGACACCGATCTCCTGGGGCTGTAGCGACTGGGGCCCGAAGTCGGTCGCCGGCCAGGTTCCGGTCCACGGGGTCGCCACGCGAGGCGCACGCCAGCGCAACTCGCCCACCGGCGGCTGGGCGTACGGAATCCCCCGCCAAACAACATGGTCATCGCGCTGCAGCCCGCTCAGCCGCCCCTGCCGAATCGTCACCACAGCCACGCGTCCCCACTATAGGACGGTGATCCCATTTACGTGCGACAAGTCGCTACTTGACAGCACATGTCAAGTACTTGACACTTGATGTCAAGGAGGTGGGCGATGACGGCGACCGGGCCATTGGCCAGGCAGCTGATGGCGATCATGGGCAGCAGGCTGCTGGACCCGTTGGAGATCCTGCTGAACGATCCGGTCACCGACCTGCGGGCCAGGTGCGAGTGGGCCGCCCTGCAGTGGGCGGACCGGCTGCTGGGCCCGGAGGCGAACTTCGCGATCGCGACCATCATCGGCGCGCTGTACCCCGGCGACGAGGCATTCGACCCGCCTGCGGACTGGTGGACGACCCCGTTGGGCCGGGTCGTGCTGCTGCGGATGGGTTTCCCAGGCCGGGAAGCGGTGTCGTACGCGGTCGCCGGCGCGATGCTGGGCGTCACCAGGCAAGGCGTGCACGACCTGGTGACGCGCCACAAACTCGCCCGCCATCCCGACGGGGGCGTCACGGTGACGTCCGTCCAGGAACGGATCAAGCAGAGGGGACAACGAGCATGAAAGATCTGCTGTTGCTGCACGGTGCCGGCGGAAATCCGGCGAACTGGGACGCCTTCGTCCCGGAGATGACCGGTTTCCGTTGCGTGGCGCCGGATTTGAACGGACTGACGACCTGGGAGGCGATGCTCGACCACCTTGACGGCCTCGACCTGGACAACCCCGCGGTCGTGGGCGCCTCGCTCGGCGGCGCCCTGGGGGTGCGCTGGGCGAAGCGCCACCCGGAGTGCCCCGGTGTGGTCAACTTCGACGGACACGGCTGGCCGTCGACCTATCCTGGGCTGACTCAGTCCGAAGTGGACATCTGGAGGGCCAAGCTGAAGGAGATCTTCGACGAGATGGCCCGGCACATGGCGCCGCATCACGCCGCGCTCCGGCCGTTGGCCGACAACGGCAGCGTGCACGACCTCTACGACGGGCTCACGGCCCCCGTGCTGGCTGTCGTCGCGATGGAACTCATGCCGCCACAGGAGCCGTTCGCCGAGTTCTACACCGCCACGCGGCGCGGCGTGCTCGCTGACCTCGCCGGTCGGCAGGTCGTCGAGTTCCCGGCCCACCACGGGATGCTGAGCACGCACCCCGGTGAGCTGGCTATGCTGGTTTCCCGCTTTCTGACGGAAGATTGAGCTTCGGCAGCATCGCTTCGATCTCTTCGCGTTTCGGCTCAAGCCACGGCGGTAGTTTCAACGCCCGGCCCAGTTCCAGCAGCGGCTCGTCGATCGCGAAACCCGGTTCGTCGGTCGCGACCTCGAGCAGCGTCCCGCCGGGTTCCCGGAAGTAGATCGACCTGAAGTATTGACGGTCCAAGATGGACGTCACGTTCACGCCACGGTCGACGAGTTCCTCCCGCCATTCAGCCTGTGTCCGCTCGTCCGGCGCGCGCCACGCCACGTGGTGCACCGTGCCTACCGCGACCACGCCCTGCGGCGCTTCAGGCGTCACGAGCACGTCCACCAACGCCCCCGCACCGCCCTCACCTGCGGCGAAGCGGAGCCTGTTGCTGTCCTCGTGCACCTGCCGCAGGCCCAGGTCGTCCACGAGCATGCCCGCCGTCGCCTCCTCCCGGTCCACCGACAAGGTCACCGAGTGCAGGCCACGGATGGCATGCTCGGGCGGCACGAACCCGTGGTCCCATGGCTCACGTGGATCCCCTTGGACGTGGGCGACCAGCGCGATGGTGATGCCGTCGGGGTCGCGGAAGGTCAGCACGTCCTCCTCGTCGCGGTTGACGACCTGGCTCACCGCTACACCCAGGCTGGTCAGGTGCGATTTCCACCAGCCGATCGCGGCCTGCGGCACGGAGAACGCCGTGGTGGTCGCCTGTCCGTTGCCGTGCAGGCCGACCGGGGCCTCACGCCAGGGAAAGAATGTCATCAGCGAGCCGGGCTTGCCAGAGCTGTCGCCGTAGTAGAGGTGGTAGGTGCCTGGATCGTCGAAGTTGACGGTCGTCTTGACCAGTCGCAGGCCAAGGGCCTTGAGATAGAAGTCGACGTTGCGCTGCGGGTCCCCGGCGATCGCGGTGACGTGGTGCAGCCCGCTCGTCGCGATGGACATGGTGACTCCTCTCGGGTCACCGAGGATTGTGCCCCCAAAGTGGCGTTCGGGGCATCCGGAGCCAGGATACGCACCAGTAACTTACTGACGGTTTCTTTCGGTCTCGGCAGGGGTGGTTGTGCTGACACGGCGGCGGGGCAGAATGCTCGGCGTGACTTTGTCGATAGACCAGCGGATCGCCGAGGAGCTGGGCGTCCGCGAGCACCAGGTGAAGGCCGCAGTCGACCTGCTCGACGGCGGCTCGACCGTGCCGTTCATCGCCCGGTACCGCAAAGAGGTGACCGGCATGCTCGACGACGCGCAGCTGCGCACCCTCGAAGAGCGGCTGCGTTATCTGCGTGAGCTCGAAGAGCGCCGGGGGGCGATCCTGGAATCGGTTCGCTCACAGGGAAAGCTCACCGACGAGCTGGAGCAGCAGATCCTCACCGCGGACTCCAAGGCCCGGCTGGAGGACATCTACCTGCCCTACAAGCCCAAGCGGCGCACCAAGGCGCAGATCGCCCGCGAGGCCGGTCTGGAACCGCTGGCCGACCAGCTGCTCGCCGACCCCACGCTCGACCCGCAGGCCACTGCCGCGGGCTTCGTCGACGCGGAGAAGAACGTGGCGGACGTGGCGGCGGCGCTGGAGGGTGCGCGGTCGATCCTGGTCGAGCGGTTCGGTGAGGACGCCGATCTGATCGGTGAGCTGCGTGAGCAGATGTGGTCGCGTGGCCGGCTGGCCGCCAAGGTGCGGGACGGCAAGCAGGAGGAAGGCGCCAAGTTCGCCGACTACTTCGACTTCGCCGAGCCGCTGACCAGGCTGCCTTCGCACCGGATCCTGGCGATGTTCCGCGGGGAGAAGGAGGAGGTCCTCGACCTCAACCTGAACCCCGAGCCGGACGACGAGCCCGCCACCGGGCCGAGCGACTACGAGATCCGGATCGCGGCGCGCTTCGGCATCGACGACCAGGGCCGCGCGGGCGACAAGTGGCTCACGGACACGGTTCGGTGGGCTTGGCGCACAAGGATTCTCGTGCACCTCGGGATCGATCTGCGGATGCGTCTGCGCAACGCGGCCGAGGAAGAGGCCGTCCGGGTGTTCGCGGCCAACCTCCGTGACCTGCTGCTCGCCGCGCCCGCAGGCACACGGGCGACCATGGGCCTGGACCCCGGGTTCCGTACCGGTGTGAAGGTCGCTGTGGTCGACGGCACCGGCAAGGTCGTCGCGACCGACACGATCTACCCGCACGAGCCGCGGCGCGCGTGGGACGAGTCGATCGTCAAGCTGGCGGTGCTGTGCAAGCAGCACAACGTCGAGCTGATCGCGATCGGCAACGGCACGGCGTCGCGTGAGACCGACAAACTGGCCGGTGACCTGCTCAAAGCGCATCCGGACCTGCGGCTGACCAAGGTGATGGTCTCCGAGGCAGGCGCGTCGGTGTACTCCGCCTCGGCGTACGCGTCGGCTGAGTTGCCCGGACTGGACGTTTCCCTGCGTGGCGCGGTGTCCATCGCGCGGCGGCTGCAGGATCCACTGGCGGAGCTGGTGAAGATCGACCCCAAGTCGATCGGTGTCGGCCAGTACCAGCACGACCTGTCCGAAGGAAAGCTGTCGCGCTCACTGGACGCGGTCGTCGAAGACTGTGTGAACGCGGTCGGCGTGGACGTGAACACCGCGTCGGCACCGCTGCTGACCAGGGTGTCGGGCATCGGCGAAGGCCTGGCCGAGAACATCGTGCTGCACCGCGACTCCAACGGGCCGTTCCGGTCGCGCAGCGCGCTGAAGGAGGTCGCCCGCCTGGGGCCCAAGGCTTTCGAGCAGTGCGCGGGCTTCCTCAAGATCCCCGACGGCGACGACCCGCTGGACAACTCCAGCGTGCACCCCGAGGCCTATCCGGTGGTGCGGCGGATCCTGTCGGCGACAAAGACCGACGTGCGGTCGCTGATCGGCAGCTCGGTGCTGAAGTCGTTGAAGCCGAACGACTTCGTCGACGAGAAGTTCGGGTTGCCGACGGTCACCGACATCCTGACCGAGCTCGACAAGCCCGGCCGGGACCCGCGGCCGGCGTTCAAGACCGCGACCTTCGCCGACGGCGTCGAGAAGATCGGCGACCTCAAGCCGGGCATGACGCTGGAGGGCGTGGTCACGAACGTGGCCGCGTTCGGTGCGTTCGTGGACATCGGCGTGCACCAGGACGGTCTCGTGCACGTGTCGGCGATGTCGCGCAACTTCGTCAAGGACCCGCGTGACGTGGTCAAACCGGGTGACATCGTCCGGGTGAAGGTGCTCGAGGTCGACATCCCGCGCAAGCGCATCGGCCTCACGCTGCGGCTGGAGGACGAGCCTGGCAAGCCCGCCCCGCAGGCCGACCGTGGTGGCCGCCGCGACGGCGGCCAGGGCGGCGGTCGCCGTGGCGGCGGGCAGCAGCGTCAGCAACGCCGCAACGAGCCCGCGGCCAGCGGCTCCATGGCGGATGCCTTGCGGCGCGCGGGTTTCGGCAAGAACTAGTTCTCGGCGATGAGGCCGGCGAGGAACTCCCGATAAGTCTGTTTCATCGGGAGTTCCCGCTCCTCACGCACCCGGCGGCGGGTGGCGGTCA
The DNA here is from genome assembly GCF_017876405.1 of Kibdelosporangium banguiense. Taxonomy (GTDB): domain Bacteria; phylum Actinomycetota; class Actinomycetes; order Mycobacteriales; family Pseudonocardiaceae; genus Kibdelosporangium; species Kibdelosporangium banguiense. The sequence continues at coordinate 1,505,151 of NZ_JAGINW010000001.1, forward strand.
CCTCCATCGCACGCATGGGGTCGTACCCCGGGCGCTCGTACGTCTCCCACCACAAACCGACGCCCCGGCGCTGCCAGGCGGGCAGCTCGTTGAAGTTCACGCCGTGCTGGAACAGCATCTCGTTCTTGGCGGAGGCGTTCGCGCCTTCCAACGCCCTTGTGGCCTCCCGGCGGCTCCGGCCGTCTTTTCGTAACGTCCAGTAGCACCAGCCGTTGAGCGCTGAGCGCGCTGCGTCCGCCTGGCGCCAGGAGAAGTAGTCGACGACATCCGCTGGGCCCGTACCGACCCATACGCGGCTGTCGAAGTGCACGGGCTCGCCGGCCGCATGTGTGAACGCGGCTGCTGTGACGCTCGCTGACAACGACACGAGCTTCTCCACGCCGCGGCCGAAGATCTCCGAGCGTGGGTCGAGCAGGATCGAGATCTCGTCGCTTTCGGTGTAGGCGTAGCGCGCGCCGAACTCGGTCAGCAGCACCTTCGCCGTCTCGGTCATCAGCTGGGAGAACCGTAAGTCGAAGGGCTTGTCGAACCGTTGCTCGGTGAACTTGGAGAAGCTGCGGCCGTCCACTCTCAGGATCGTCCAGGCGCCCGGCAGCACGACCATGGAGTGAAACCATTCGCGCGCCCGCTGGCTCGCCTCGAACTCGTCGCCGTGCACCAGCCACTCCTTCTGTCACCACTCTGACACCGAGCGTGACAGTAGCGGTCTACGTCGTGCCCCGGACAATCAGCTCATGCGTGCCGATTACGTCCTGTTCGGCTACTCCTGTCCGGAGCTGGTTGAGCAACAGACGGGCCGCCGCGGCGCCCTGAGCTGCCTCGTCATGCCGGATCGCGGTGATTCCGGGGTGGGTCAGCTCGCAGACCGGTACGTCGCCGTACGCCACGATTGCCAGGTCATCCGGTATCCGCATGTTCAGTACGGCGGCGTGCGCGACTACTTTCACCGCGTCCAGCGGATCGTCGAAGACCACCGCGGTGACCTCCTCACGCAGCCGTCTGATCGCTTCGAGTGGCTCGCCTTGGGCGTGCAGCACTTGTGCACCGCCGAATTTCCGTTCTCCCACGTGACCGATGGTTTGGTGCCCACGCTCGGTGAGATGCTCGATCACCTTGCGGTAGGCCGGTTCCGGGTCGATCCGGAGCGAGGACATGCCCGGCCGGCCGTCGCCGATCACGACTGTCGGCACGTTCAGGTTGTGCAGAAAGGGAATTCTGTGGTCCTCGGGTCGCGGGTCGACGACAAGCACGCCGTCGACCCGCCGCGTGGCCCACCAGTCCTGGTACGTCTCCTCCGCGTTCGTGCCGTCCGCGATCGCGAGCAGAAGTGCGATGCCGTCGCCCGCCAGCTCTCGCTCGATACCCGCCACCACCGCCCATGAGATCGGTCCCGTGATCGCCAGGCCGACTGCGCCCGCGCGCTCCCCCGACAGCGCCAGAGCAGCCGTGTTCGCCCGCCAGCCGAGCGCGTGCGCGATGCGGGACACGCGGTCGCGGGTCTCCTCCGAGACCCCTGGCCTGCCGTTCAACGCGTAGGACACAGCCGCCTTCGACAGCCCGGCACGCCGGGCGATGTCGCCGATGGTGGGTCGTTTCATCTCGGCCTCCATAAGTACACCCGACCGAGGGATACCCAGCCTCCCACCGCAGCTCAAACCCCAAACCGAAATGACTGTTCCGTCAACCGCCCGAAAAAACTGTCAGACCCGCCCGCGAAGCTGGCCCCAGACGAGCTCACCAGAGGCTCAACGAGACGAAGAGGAGAAAGCCATGGGGATCGTGGACTGCCGGGCGGACGTGACGGCCAACGGCCACCAGTTCAGCGTCCGCGCGGCGACCCTGCCGCCCGCCGGGGACATCGGCGAACGCATCGAAGTCGCCCTCACCGGCGTCGACTCGGCCGGGTCGACGACCGCCTCCGGCTCCTTCACCCTCCCGCCCGACGGCCTGTCGGCGGTCGGCAAGCTCATCAACCAGGTCATGTCCGGACTGTCCACACTCAACGGCCGGCCGGCCACGGGCCCGGCCAACGCCCAGGCCCCGTGGACCAAGGAGCAGGACGACGAACTACTGGAGCGCTGGCTCGCGGCCGGCGACACCAACGCCGCCACCATCGTGCGCCGCAACCTCGCCACCCACTTCGGCCGCTCCTCCGGCTCCATCCGCGCCCGCCTGCTCCGCATCGGCTGCGACCCCGACGCCCCGGGCCACGCCTTCATCCCCACCACCCTCGCCACCCATCCGGTGCCCAACACAGACCCCGACCCCGAACCCGACGACACATGACCCGCGTCTGCTCCCGCAGATCAGCCCGCTCGTGACCCCAGCCACGAGCAGCAGCGCCGTCCTCGCCTCGCCGCCCACCCCTCGACAGGCCAACCCGAAACGAGCCACCTTGCCATCCATGGCCTTTTGTCGTCGCTTATCGCCCTGTCGTCGATCGCGGCGCCGATTACTGCAGCCCAGCCTTGTCCGTGGGCCGTAGCGACCGCCAGAGAGGCACCTGCGCCTCTCTGGCGCCCCGATCCGAGCCGGTCGCCGGTCGCGTTGAGCCGGTCACCGTGGTGCTGTCGGGCCAGCATGCCTGTGTCACGCAAGGTCATCCTCGGCGGCCGGACAGATCCCGCTAACTGGCCACCTATGGGAGATCCGACTGGCCACCAACACGCGGCCCAGTCTGAGAATGTCTCCAGCTGCTTTTTGTCCGCCCTGGCGGTGGGGTGCTTGCCGTCCATGATCAGCTGACCTGGTCGACCAGGGCAGGAAGTACATCGGGGACAACAGATTCACATCGGTCATCACCTGCGGAGGTTGCCACTTCACTATCAAGGTTGAAACCTGGTTGCGCATTCACCATCAGCGCTGGCTAAGCTGCATCCCGCCATCTGCTGGGAGAGGCGAAACACTGTGAGATTTGGCGTGCTTGGCCCGTTGGCCGTGGCCGGCCCGGGTGGGGAGGTCCGATTACGTGGTGAGCATCAGCGGGCTTTGCTCGTGATGCTGCTCTTCCACGCGAACAGACCTGTGCCGACCGACTTGCTCGTCGGGGCGCTGTGGCCTGAGCTGCCGCCGAAGTCTTACGCCTCCAACCTGCACACGTATGTGTCCAGGCTCCGGGCGCGGTTGCCTGGTGTGCGGATCGATCTGGCCGGGCGTGGGTACCGGCTGCAGGTCGCGACCGAGGATGTGGACCTGCTGTCGTTCCGGGACCACGCTGCGGCGGGTCGCAGTGCGGCTCGGGCGGGGCAGCCGGAGAAGGCGGCCGAGCATCTGCGTAAGGCGTTGGCACAGTGGCGGGGGCACCCGTTGATGGACATGCATGTGCCTGCGCTGGACGCGGAGATCGGCCGGCTGGTGTCCGAGCGGCTGGCGGTGTTCGAGGACTGCGTCGACGCCGAACTCGCGGCTGGGCGGCATGCCGAGCTGGCAGCGGAGTTACAGGCGGCGCTGGGCGAGAACCCGCTGCGGGAACGGCTGGCCGGGCAGCTGATGCTGGCGTTGCAGCGCTCGGGCAGGCAGGCGGACGCGCTTGAGGTGTATCGCATGACGCGGACCACCCTCATCGACGAGCTGGGCGTCGAGCCGGGGATGGCGTTACGGCGGTTACACGCGTCGATGCTGCGGGGCGAGCCGGATGTGCCGTTGCCACGGCCGACTTGGCCGATCTGCCAGCTGCCTGCTGTGGCCGCGGACTTCGAGGGACGGCAGAAGCAGCTGGCCGAGGTGACCGGGCTGCTCAACCCGGGCGGACGCAGCGTTCCCGTGGTGGTGCTGAGCGGGGAACCAGGCGCGGGCAAGACAAGCCTGTCGATCGGGGCCGCGCACCAGTTGCGGTCGGTGTATCCGGACGGGCAGCTGTTCGTGCCACTGTCGGGTGTGGACGCGCCGCGCGACACCGGTGCCGTGCTGGCGGACCTGTTGCGGGGCTTGGGTGTCAGTGGCCCCGCGATCCCGGACGACATGCAGGCCCGCGCGGCGACGTACCGAGGCCTGCTGACTGATCGCAAGGTCCTGGTGGTGCTGGACGACGCGGCTGATCCGGCGCAGGTGCGGTCGTTGCTGCCGGGCACGCCCGGGTGCGCGGTGCTGATCACGAGCCGGCGGCGGCTCAGCGGGCTGGCCGGGGCGAGCCGGGTGACGGTCGGGCCGTTGGTCGACGACGACGCGATCCGTCTGCTGGAACGCATCGCCGGGCGGGCGAGGGTGGCCGGTGAGCGGGCCGATGCGGTACGGATCGCGAAGGCGTGCGGCAACCTGCCGCTCGCATTGCGGATCGCAGGTACGAGGTTGGCGTTGCGTCCCAACATGAAGCTGGGGATGCTCGCCGACAGGCTGGAGGACGAAGGACGGCGACTGGACGAACTTGAAGTCAGCGACCTGCAGGTACGCGCCAGCCTCTCGCTCAGCTACGCGGCGCTCGACCCCAAGTCGCGCATCGCGTTGCGGCGGCTTGGCCTGATCAAGACGGTTGATCTGCCGGAGTGGCGGATCACGACGTTGCTCGGCAGTGAACCCGCCGAGGGCGTGGTCGACGATCTGGTCGAGTCCGGCCTGCTCGAACCGACCAGGGTCGATGAGACCGGCGAGCCCCGCTACCGGTTGCACGACCTTGTGCGGGTGTTCGCGTTGGAACGGGCGAAGATCGAGGACAGCCCACGCGAGCTGTTCACCGGTGCGCGCACGATCATCGACGGGATCGTAGGCATCGCCGATGTGGCGGCACGCCGGCTGCCATGGACCATTCCGCTGCCACGGCTGGACGGGGCGATCCCGACTCAGCCGTTGGACACGGAACTGGTTGACCGGCTGACGGCCAACCCTGAGGCGTGGTTCGCCGCGGAGCGGACGAACTTGCTGAACGGTATCCCGAAGATGAGCGCGTTCGGCTGGCACACGGACGCGTTGCTGCTGATGGAACGGCTGTCGGTGTACCTGTGGCCGGAAGGGCTCTACGCGGACATGCGGGTCGGCTACGAGAGCATCGCCGAGGCGGCAGGCAAGGCGAACCCGCGGGTCACGGCGCGGGCGAAGTCTGTCCTGGCGTTGCTGCGGCATGCACGCGGTCAGTACGAAGAAGCTGTGCATGAGTACCAGGACTGCGCGAAGGAACTGGACGAGCTGGGCGAACAAGAAGCACTGGCGTGGGTGCACGCCAACTTGGCCGCGTGCCTGATCGCGGTGGGCAGGCCGGAGGAGTCGATCGAGCTGACCGCGTCGGCCCGGACCGAGCTCAGCGATGACGGGTTCGCTGTCGGTTCTGTGCTGCGCACCCAGGTCGCGGCGCTCAACCGGCTGGGCCGGACCACCGAGTCCGCCCGGATCGAGGCCGAGGCCCTTGAGCTGGCGAAGGACGCCGGTGAGCCACGGCAGCTCGCGATGGCGTTGCACGACCAGGCCTGGGGTTTCGTACTCGGCGGCGAAGATCTCGACCGGGCCGCGGGCCTGGCCGAGGAGGCCATCACCTTGCTGCGGTCGGTCGGCTCGCGGTCGGCGCTGGCTCGGGCTTTGCGCACTGTGGGCGCGATCCGGGCCGGGCTCGGCAACCGAGACGAATCCGTCCGCGCGTTCCGGGAAGCTCGCGACATAGCCCGGGAACTCACCGAACGACCTCGCGAAATGTCCTGCACCCGCGCCATCGCCGCAGCCTGGGTCGGTGATGGCCGCGTCGCCGAGGCTATCCCCGTCCTGCACGAATGCCTTGCCACACACCGCGAAATGGGTAGCGCCGCAGCGACGACAATCACCCTGCACCTACTGGCCGCCGCCTACGAGGCCAACGGCGACCACATGGAGGCAGACCACGCCCGCGCCGAAGCCGGCCAGCTCTGCGACCCCCGCGACACCAACACCGCGACCCTGCTGAACCTCCTGCTCAACCTCACAAAACCAACCCCCGCAACAATCTCCCGGACCTGAACCGGCAAACCTGTTCCCATCAACCGAATCCGCACCGTTCACTTCCTTGACAAACCATGGCGCCCCGGCGGCGACCCCACCGCCATCGCCCAGGCCGTCATCCGCGAAACCCAGCCGTTGGCCGCGACGGTCAGACCATGCTTGCCACCAGACCTCGCCCGGGAAAGGCGAACCCGCCGAGTTGCCCGCGCTCACCGCAGATCCGACCAGGATGGTGGATTCGGCACGGGAGAATCCGGCTCCCCCACCTGGAAATCCAACCGGGCAACCGCACAACGCCCCTCGCTGCAAGGCGTTTGGGGTCGGACGCACCCCTCAGTTCGTCCGACCCCACCCCCGGGGTTCTGGCATCAGGCCCGCTGCTTGAGTGCCTTGGCGTAACGGCCGTTCGGCGACAGCCAGGTCAGGACGATCGAGGCGATCGCGCCGAGCGTGGCGACCCAGCCGATGGCCAGCATGGTGCCGGTGCTGCCGACGGTGTCCAGCGAGATGATGCCGGCGAACAGCAGCAGGAACGCGGCGCTGATGGTGACCATGACGCGGGCCCAGGTGGCGGCCTTGGTCATCAGCAGACCGAACAGCAGCACCAGGGCGCCGGGCACGATCAGCAGGTAGGCGCGGGTCTGCAGAGTCGAGGTCGCGGCCTCGGCGGCGACGTCGAGGATGCTGCCGCCTTCGGCGAGGATGGTGTCGATGCTCTCACCGGTCAGGATGGACACCGCGTTGGCAGCGATCTCCCTGGCCAGCTCCGGGCCACCGGTGAGGATCATGATGCCGTTCACGATCGCGGCCAGTGCCGCGAGGATGGTGACGCCCAGCGCTGCTTTGAGGGTTGCGGGCTTGGCAGGTGCGGCACCGGCAGTCTGCCCGCTGTAGGCCGGGGTGGTCGGGTATGTGCTCACGTGCGTCAGTGCTCCTAGATCGTGCGGAAGTCCGGGTGACAATGTCGGGGTCACCCAGGCGCAGCACACTAAGAACTCGCGCCACACGGAACGAACACCGCGTTGCACTGGGATTGCAGGGGATTGCGGCCCGAGCCGGTTGCGCGTTCGAACCGGGACTCACGCATTCCCAATAGTGCAGGTCAGTGTTCGTTTGCCGCAACCAGTTCACAGGGCAGGTACATCACGATCACTGTCGGTCCACCGGCCGGGCTGCTCACCACGAGAGTTCCGTCGAATGCGGACAGTCGTCGCTCGATGCCGCGAAGGCCTGTCCCGTCGCCGGGTGTCGCGCCGCCGCGGCCGTCGTCGCCTACAAGAATGTTCAGTTTTCCGTCGGCGTAGGTCAGTTGGATCCAGGCTTTGCTCGCACCGGCGTGTTTGACCACATTGGTCAGTGTTTCCGCGACGGCGAAGTACGCCGCCGACTCGACGGGCGCGGCGAGCCGGCCAGGAATGTCGATCTCCACGTCCGTCCGCAATGGATGCGACAGCACGAGCGCCTGGATCGCGCCTTCCAGGCCACGGTCGGCAAGCACCGGCGGATGGATGCCACGCACGAGATCCCGCAACTCCGACAGCGCCTGGGAACTCGCGGCACGTGCTTCGGCAAGCAGTTCACGCGCCGCTTGCGGGTCGCGCGCCACGGTCTCCTCGGCCATGCCGAGACTCATTCCCAATGCCACCAACCGGGCCTGTGCACCGTCGTGCAGATCGCGCTCGATCCGCCGCAGTTCCGCTGCCTGAGTGTCCACTGTGTCCGCACGTGACACAGTCAGCTGCTGGACCCGGTTCGCCAGCCGGGCCGCCTCGGTCGGCGCGAGCAACGAACGCGTCAGCCACGCCTGAGCTCGCATCAAATACGGTGAGGCCCACCACCAGATCCCGATGTAGAGCAGTCCGAGCGGGACCCCGATGTAGATCGCGGACGCCGTTGAGTCCACCGACAGGAAGCCGACCAGGTTGAGGTTGGCGTCCGCGGGCAGTGCCCACCACCAGGTCGCCAGGGTGATGTGCCCGATCCCGCCGACCAGCATCCCGACCGCGATGGCCGCGAGCGCGGTCCCCGCGACCATCTCGACGAACATGAACGCGATGTCCCGCCAGGTGGCCTGGTCCTTGAGCATCGTGATCAGCCGCCGGTACATGCCCATACCGGAGGTGGACCGGTAGGGCTGTTCCACCTCGGTCCCCAGGACCCAGCCGGCCCGCCGCCGGTGGAAGTTCAGGAACTTGCGCTGCAGGGCCAGCACACCGAGTGCGGCCGGGATACCGATCCAGATCGGGATCAGCCCGATCGAGGTCAGCAGCACGGCCAGCAGGAGGTAGGTCGGGACGGCGAGCCCGATCAGCGCTGCTCCCCAGCCGAAGAGCTGGAGCCTGGTTGGAGCCGTACCCGCGGAAGTCATGTACCCATTCTGGGCTGCCACACGCGCGCAGCCAGTGGTGGTAGACCCACTTGTTCAGGTGGAGACAACTGCGAGGACGGTTCCCAGTTCCACCTGCTGGCCCGCGGCGACGGGCAGCGAGGTCAGGGTTCCCGAGGCCGGAGCGGTGATCTTGTGTTCCATCTTCATGGCCTCCAGCCACAGCAACGGCTGCCCCTGTTCGACCTGGTCACCGGCGGAAACCGCGACCCGGATCACCGTGCCTGGCATCGGCGCCAGCAGCGAGCCGGGTGCGACCTGCGACGCCGGATCCGTGAACCGGGCGACCGGCGTCAGCGCGACGGACCCGAGCGCGGAGTCGACGCACACCAGGTCCGGGTAGGCCGCGACGCGGAACGTCCGCCGGACACCGGCCAGCTCCAACTCGACCCGATCCGGGCTCGAACTGAGCAAGCGCACGTCCGGGTACCCGTCGGCGACCAGACCGGACCGGGTGTGCCGGTAGCTGACCTCGTGGTCCCCGGTAGCGGTGGTGTAGGTCTTACGCTGCGGCTGGGACGGCACATTGCGCCAGCCGCTGGGAATGGCAGTCGACCGAGCCGAGGCGTCCGCGAGCGCGGCGACCAATGCACCGACGGCCTCGCTGTCCTTGTCCGCCAACGGCTCGGCCAGGACGTCGAGTCCGTGCCGATCGAGGAACGCGGTATCGGTGTTCCCAGCAAGAAATTCGGGGTGCCGCAGCACGCGCACGAGCAGGTCACGGTTGGTCGCCAAGCCGTGAATCTCGGCCCGTGCCAACGCACCCGCGAGGCCAAGGGCGGCTTCGTCACGGGTTTCGGCGAACGAGATCACCTTGGCGAGCATCGGGTCGTAGTGCACCCCGACCACCGAGCCGTCCCGCACGCCACTGTCCAACCGCAACCCCGGGCGAGACGGCACCGCGAACTCCGTGGCCACACCGGGCACCGACAGCCGGTACAGGGTGCCGCTCTGCGGCCGCCAGTCCTGCGCCGGATCCTCCGCGTACAGCCTGACCTCGATCGCGTGCCCGCGCGTCGCCGGAAACCCGGAAATGTCAGACCCCTGCGGTAGCGTTGAATTTAGGGGTTCCCCCGAGGGAATTGGTGTTGCGGTTGAGGCTGCCGTGGGGAGGGGTGCCGTGGGGGTGGCGGCAGGGGTTGCTGTGGGCAGAGTCGCGCCCTGGGCGACGAGGATCTGCAGGCGCACGAGGTCGAGGCCGGTCGTGCATTCGGTGACCGGGTGTTCGACCTGCAGGCGGGTGTTCATCTCCAGGAAGTAGAACCGGCCCTTTTCGTCGGCGAGGAACTCGACGGTGCCGGCGCCGGCGTAGCCGATCGCTTCGGCTGCGGCCCGGGCGGCGTCGAAGAGCCGGGCGCGCATTCCTGGGGTTCGTTCCACCAGGGGCGAAGGCGCTTCCTCGATGACCTTCTGGTGCCTGCGCTGGATCGAGCATTCCCGCTCGCCGACTGCCCAGACCGTACCGTGTGTGTCGGCCATGATCTGGACTTCGATGTGCCGCCCGGTTTCCAGGTACGGCTCGCAGAACACGGTCGGGTCGCCGAACGCGGACGCGGCCTCGGACCGGGCGGCTTCCAACTCGCCTGGCAGGTCCGCCAGCGCACGCACGATCCGCATGCCACGGCCACCGCCACCTGCGGATGCCTTGATCAGCACTGGCAGATCGGCGTCGGTGACGTTGTCCACTTCGGACAGGACGGGAACACTGGCGGCTGCCATCAGCTGCTTGGCAGCGATCTTGGAGCCCATCTGGTCGATCGCCTCGGGCGGCGGCCCGATCCACGTCAGCCCGGCCGCGATGACGGCACGGGCGAAGTCCGCGTTCTCCGACAGGAAGCCGTAGCCGGGGTGGATCGCGTCGGCACCTGCGCGGCGAGCGGCTTCGATCAGCAGCTCGCCGCGCAGGTACGTCTCGCCGGGCGTGTTGCCCGGCAGGCGAACCGCGGCATCGGCCTCGTGCACGTGCGGCGAATCGGCGTCCGCGTCGGAATACACCGCCACACAACCGATTCCCAACGACCGGCAGGTACGGAACACCCGCCGGGCGATCTCGCCACGGTTGGCCAGGAGAATACTCGTGATCATCGTTCTCACATCCGGAAGACGCCGAAGCCGTCCGCGCCGGCCACCGGCGTGGTGTGGATGGCCGACAGGCACAGCCCGAGGACCGTCCGTGTGTCACGGGGGTCGATCACACCGTCGTCATACAGCCTGCCGGACAGGAACATCGGCAGCGACTCGGCTTCGATCTGCGCTTCCACCATGGCTCGCATGGCCGCGTCGCTTTGCTCGTCGTATTCCTGACCGCGTGCCTTCGCCGCTCCCCTGGCCACAATGGACAGGACACCGGCGAGCTGCTGCGGGCCCATCACCGCGGACTTGGCGCTCGGCCACGCGAACAGGAAGCGCGGATCGTAAGCACGGCCACACATTCCGTAGTGCCCGGCACCGTACGACGCGCCCATCAGGATCGAGAGGTGCGGGACCTTCGAGTTGGACACCGCGTTGATCATCATCGAGCCGTGCTTGATGATGCCGCCCTGCTCGAAGTCCTTGCCGACCATGTATCCGGTGGTGTTGTGCAGGAAGATCAACGGGGTGTCGGTCTGGTTGGCCAGCTGGATGAATTGGGCCGCTTTCTGCGATTCCTCGCTGAACAACACGCCTTGTGCGTTGGCCAGGATGCCGACCGGGTAGCCGTGCACGCTCGCCCAGCCGGTCGCCAGGCTGGCGCCGTACAACGGCTTGAACTCGTCGAAGTCCGAGCCGTCGACCACACGCGCGATCACGTCCCGCGGGTCGAACGGGATCTTGAGGTCACCCGGCACAATGCCGAGCAGCTCCTCCTCGTCGAACTTCGGTGGTACGAAAGCGCTCGGCTTGACGCCACGCTTGCGCCAGTTGAGCCGGGCGACGATACGACGCCCGATCCGGATCGCGTCCTGCTCGTCGACTGCGAAGTAGTCCGCCAGGCCGGACTTGCGGGCGTGCATTTCGGCGCCACCCAGCGACTCGTCGTCGGACTCCTCGCCGGTCGCCATCTTGACCAACGGCGGGCCACCGAGGAAGACCTTGGCCTGTTCCTTGACCATCACGACGTGATCCGACATACCCGGGACGTACGCACCGCCGGCGGTGGCGTTGCCGAAAACCAGAGCGATAGTAGGTATCCCGGCTGCCGAAAGCCTGGTGAGGTCCCGGAACAACCTGCCGCCCGGGATGAAGATCTCCTTCTGCGAAGGAAGATCCGCGCCGCCGGACTCGCCGAGGTTGATCAGCGGCAGCCGGTTCTCCAGGGCGATGTCCATGGCGCGGAACGTTTTCTTGACCGTCCACGGGTTGCTGGACCCACCGCGCACGGTCGGATCGCTCGCCATGATCATGCACTCGACGCCTTCGACCACGCCGATCCCGGTGACCACACTCGCGCCGACCGTGTACTCGCTGCCGTACGCGGCCAGCGGTGAAAGCTCAAGGAACGGCGAATCCGGGTCGATCAGCAGCTCGATCCGTTCCCGGGCAAGCAGTTTGCCGCGTTTGCGGTGGCGTGCGACGTACTTCTCCCCGCCGCCCGCGATCGCCTTGGCGTGCTCGACCTCCAGCTCTGCCAGTTTGTCGAGCATCGAGTCACGGTTCGCCGCGTACTCCTCCGACGACGTGTCCAACGTGGACAGCAGCGTGGTCACAACAGCACCTCCGGGATGTCCATGTGCCGCGCACGCAGCCACTCACCGACTGCCTTCGCCTGCGGGTCGAACCGCGCCTGCGCCGCGACACCGTCTCCCAGCAGGCCTTCGACCACGAAGTTCACTGCTTTCAGGGTGCTGAACACGTGCCTGTGCACAGGAAGGTCCTCGGCTTCGGGCAGAAGTCTCTTGAATTCCGCGACAGTCAGCGCATGCACCAGCCACCGCCACGCTTCATCAGTCCGGACCCAGACACCGACATTCGCGTCACCGCCCTTGTCGCCGCTGCGTGCCCCGGCGACAAACCCAAGCGGGGCGCGACGAGTCGGCCCAGTGAGAGGTTCGGGCAAGTCAGGTTCTTCGGCCGGCGCCAGCACTCGCGTTTCCGGCGACGGCGGGATCACGATCCGCTTCCCGTCGACAACGGCAACCTGTTCGACAAGTTTCGCGTCGACGTACCCAGGCTTGAACAGGCCGTACGGCGACGCGTCGCCAGGAGGCGCAGTGACGTGAAAGCCGGGATAGCTCGCCAGCGCGATCTCGACGGCGGCGTTCGAGAACGCCCGGCCGACCACCTTCGGGTCCGCGTCCTTGACCGCGCAACGCAGAAACGCGCTCGCCTCTTCCTCCACCGCGGCGTCTTGATGGTCCGTGCGGGCGAGCGTCCAGCGCACTTCGGCCGGCGTCTTCTTGAAGGTCAGCTGCTGCTTGACCAATTCGGCCTTGGCGTCGATGTCCAGTCCGGTAAGCACGAAGACCATCTCGTTGCGGAAACCGCCGAGCGTGTTGAGCGAGACTTTGAGATCCGGCGGAGGTGCTTCGCCTCGCACGCCGGAGATCCTCACCCTGTCAGTGTCCTCTTGGGACAGTTCGATGGTGTCGAAGCGCGCGGTCACATCAGGACCGGGATACCGCGCGCCGGAGATCTCGTACAACAACTGCGCGGTCACAGTGCCCACAGTCACCGCGCCGCCCGTGCCCTCATGCTTCGTGATCACGCTGCTGCCGTCGGCGTGGATCTCGGCGATCGGAAACCCGGGATAGCGGATGTCATGCTCGGCGAAGAAGGAGTAGTTCCCGCCGGTCGCCTGCGCGCCGCACTCGATCACGTGCCCGGCCGCGACCGCACCGGCAAGCTGGTCGTAGTCAGTCGGACCCCAGCCGAAATGCGCCGCCGCCGGACCGACGATCACCGAAGCATCCGTGACCCGCCCGGTCACAACCACGTCCGCGCCTGCCTTCAGGCACTCCGCGATCCCGAACGCCCCCAGATAGGCATTGGCAGTCAACGGTTCGCCGAACCCAAGCTCTTCGGCACGACCGATCAGATCGTCACCTTCGACGTGCGCGACCGTCACGTCGAGCCCCAGTTTCGCGGCAAGCTCCCGCAACGCGCCGGCAAGCCCCGCCGGGTTCAGCCCACCGGCGTTGGCCACGATCTTGACCTTGCGCTCGACCGCGAGCCCCAGGTTCTCCTCCATCTGCCGCAGGAACGTCTTGGCATAGCCGAGCTTCGGGTCCTTCATCCGGTCGCGGCCAAGAATGAGCATGGTCAACTCAGCCAGATAGTCGCCGGTGAGCACATCAAGCGGGCCCCCGGTGAGTATCTCGCGCACCGCAGACAACCGATCGCCATAGAACCCGGACGCATTGCCGATCCTGATCGCCGACATAGCCGCCAGCATGCCAGCCTTCCCAAAAACAAGCAAGCACGCTTGTTTTATTTCCCACCCACCACCTGGGAAAACAACCTTCACCCAGGGACGACGCCCACAGTACGGCCGCCTGCGGCCCCCGGAATCCAGCGTAGTGAGAGACACCGACAGTTCCGGCTGAACACACGGTCCGTCTGGGGACAGACGCCAACTGTGGACAACCTGGACATAGTGGATCTTGACCACCCAGTTCTGTCAGCGCCCTGCCGTAGGCTGGATTCCGGGGGGCCGAGGCCGCCCCTGGGCTAGGAAGTTCTAGGTGGTTGCGGGGGTTCGGCCGGGGCCTGGGAGACCGGCGAAGGCCTGGGCGATGGTCAGCCAGTGGGTGGCGTCGGGGCCTTCGGCTTTCAGGGTTGTGTCCGCGCGGTGGCGGCGTTGGGTGGTCAGCAGGCAGAAGTCGAGGGCGGTACCTGTGACGCGTTGGGGGGCGGTGGGAGGGCCCCAGGTCCACAGGGTGCCGTCGGGGGCGGTCAGTTCTATGTAGAACTGTTCGGATGGGGGTGTCAGGCCTCGGATTTGGTAGGCGAAGTCTCTGGTGCGGACCGAAATGTGGGCGACGTGGCGTAGGCGCGCGGTCGGTTCGCGGACTGTGCCGAGGGCGTCTGCGACGTCTTGGCCGTGGGCCCAGGTTTCCATCAGCCGGGCTGTGGCCATGGACATGGGGCTCATGGGTGGACCGAACCACTGCAGTTTTGTGCCGGCCGGTACGGCGGCAAGCGCTTGTGTGAGGGCGAGACGGCCTTTGCGCCAGCGGGTGAGCAAGTCTGAGTCCGAGGCGATTTCGAAGGCGCCTTTGTCCACGAAGCCGGTGGGGTCCTTGAGGGCCTCGCCGACCAGGGCCTGGAAGCCTTCTGGGTCTGTCGCCGCGAGGATGCTGGCGTCGTCGGTCCAGGTCAGGTGGGCGATCTGGTGCGCGATGACCCAGCCGTCGGCGGGCGTGCGGGTTGCCCAGCCGTCGCTGGTCAGCGGGGCCACGAGGGCGTCGAGCGAAGCGCCCTCGTCGAGCAGGTCGTCCAGCAGTGTGCGGAGATCCGACATGGCGGTCACAATACGGCTGATCGCTGCGCCGGACGCAGTTGTTCGAACAGGGCCGCCATCCTCAACACGCCGAGATCGTCGAACCGCCGCCCGGTGATCTGCAGGCCGATCGGCTGGCCGTCGCTGGTGTAACCGCAGTTCACCGAGACGGACGGCTGGCCGGACATGTTGTACGGCACTGTGAAGCCGATGTGTTCGAACGGCTGAGCCGGGTCGTTCACCGGTGAGGCCCATTCCGCGGGAAATGCTGACACCGGCGAAACCGGCGAGAGCACGAAATCAAACGACGACGTCGCCTTGAGCGCCGCCACTGTCATCTTGTCGATCTGTGAGAAGCCGCGGTAGACCGCGACGCCCTGAGCGTAGGCTCCGGCGCGTGCCCACGTCGAGATGTACGGCAGGACCTTGCCGAGGCGCTCGGAAGGCAGCTCCACCAGGTCGGACCACAGCCTGGTGCGCCAGAACAGGTCCAGACCGTCAAGCATTTCCCTGGTGACGAACGGTTGCATGGGTTCCACCGTGATCCCGGCGGTCTCGAACAGCCTGGCCGCTTCGTCCACCGCGGTCCGGATGCCGGGTTCGACGTCGAGCCCGACGCCCGCTTCCAGATGCAGCCCCACTCTCAGGCCGACGGGATCGAAACTCAAGGACTGCCAGACGATCCGTCCCGGCGGGAGGCTCATGTGGTCACGAGGATCAGGCTGCGACAACACCTGCATCAGCAGCGCCGCGTCAGCGACCGTCTTGGTCATCGGCCCGACGACACGGCCGATGTACGGCGGATCCACTGGTACACGGCCGAAACTCGGTTTCAGTCCGACGAGTCCGCACCATCCCGCTGGCAGCCGGATCGAGCCGCCGATGTCGGTGCCCAGGTGCAGTGGCCCGTAGCCGGCCGCGCCCGCAGCACCGGCACCTGCGCTCGAACCGCCCGGCGTACGCGTTGTGTCCCAAGGGTTACGCGATGCTTCGTGGAAGCTGGACAAGCCTGAGGTCAGCATGCCGTAGTCCGGCATCGTGGTCTTGCCGAGCAGAATCGCACCGGCTTCACGAAGTCTTGCCGCAGCAGGAGCGTCTTGCGAAGCGGGAACGAGCTCGGTCGCGGCAGTGCCCAGTGGGACAGGCGTTCCCTCGGTGGCGATGTTCTCCTTGATCGTCACCGGCACGCCGTCAAGGATCCCTTGTGGACTTCCGATCCTCCACCGCTGCTCAGCTGCACGGGCAGCCGTCAGCACGGCTTCGGGGTCGTGCGTGTAGAAGGCCTTCAACGTCGGTTCATGCGTGGCGATCCTGGCCAGCACAGCCTCAGCCACCTCGACCGGCGACAAACCCGACTGGTACTCCCCGATCAGCTCGACCGCGGTCAGATCCGCGAGCTCGGTCATCACATTCCCCTTCACGCAGGCGGGTCGAAGCGGCCGTCGACCGCGGTCCAGCCGCCGTCCACAGCGAGTACGGCCCCGGTCACGAAGCTGGCGGCATCGGAAGCCAGGTACACCACGGCACCCGCGAGCTCCGACGGCCGCGCCCAGCGACCGAGTGCGCCCTTGTCCGCATATGCCTGGTACCAGTCGGGATTCGCCTTGATCTGCGTGGTCAGCGGTGTCTCCACAACACCTGGCGCGATCGCGTTCACGCGCACCCCGGACGGACCGAACTCCGCGGCCGCGGTGCGGAACATCTGCACGAGCCCGGCTTTGGTCGCCGCGTACACGCCTTGACCTGGCTCGACGACCGTGCCTCTGATCGACGAGAACCCGATGATGCTGCCGCGGCCGCGCTCGACCATGCCCGCGCCGAACGCCCGCAGCACTTCGAAAGTCGCGCCGAGATTCAACGAGACGACCCGGTCGAACTCCTCCCGGGTGTAGTCGAGCAATCGCTTGCGCACGTTCATCGCGGCAGTCAGCACAACAACGTCCAACTCGCCGAGATCCGCCGCGGCTTTGCCGACCGCGTCGGTGTCAAGCACGTTGATCTCGTACGCCTCGGCGTCGATCAGCGACGCGGTCCCCTGTGCCGCGTCGAAATCGACGTCCGCGCAGACGACCGAAGCGCCGTGCGCGGCCAGTGCCTGGGCGGATTCCCGGCCGATGCCGCTGCCCGCGCCGAGCACGATCGCCCGTCGGCCGTCCAGCCGGAACAGATTCGCGTAGTCGGTCATGCCGGCCGGATCACCGCCATTCTTGTCACAGTCAGCTCCTCGATCGCGAACCGCGGCCCTTCCCGGCCGATGCCCGAGTCCTTCACACCGCCGTACGGCATGGTGTCCGCACGGAATCCCGGCACGTCGTTCACCACGACCGCACCGACTTCCAGCGTGTCGATCGCCTGGTGCGCGGTGGCCAGCGAGCTCGTGAATACCGAGGCGTTCAGGCCGTACCGTGAGTCGTTGACCATGGCGAATGCCTCATCCACTGTGGACACAGTGCGCAGGCAGACGACCGGGCCGAAGATCTCCTCGTCCCAGCACGCGGAGCCGGCCGGCACATTCGTCAGCACAGTCGGCCTGATCACGCCCCCGTCCAGGCCACCACCGCCAAGGATCCTGGCACCCGCCGAGACGGCGACCTCGACCCATTGCAGCACACGTTTCGTGGACCGCTCGTCGATCAACGCCGACACCCGTGTCTCTTCCTCACGCGGGTCGCCTGTCACGACTTCACCAAGCCGCGCCAACAGCTTGGCTGTGAACTCCTCGGCGACCGCGTCAAGCACGATCAAGCGCTGGACCGAAATACAAGCTTGACCCGACGCGTAAAAGCCGCCGCGCAGCACGGCATTCACGGCCGCGTCCAGATCCGCGTCGGCTGCGACCACCATCGCGGCATTGGACCCAAGCTCCAGCAAAGTCTTGACAGGTGCGGCATCTCGCGCGATCTGATGGCCCACAGTGGACGATCCGGTGAACGAGACCGCGCCGATCCGCCTGTCGGTGACCAGCGCCACGCCGACCTCCGCGTCACCGGTCACGAGCTGGACTATCCCGGCGGGAGCGCCCGCCTCGACTGCGGCGGTCCGCATCAGGTCCACGAGCCACAACGTCGCCAAAGGCGTTGCGGGAGCAGGCTTGCAGATAACCGGACAGCCTGCCGCGACCGATGGCGCGATCTTGTGCGCGGCCAGCAGCAGCGGGTAGTTGAAGCCCGCGATCCCGACGACCACCCCGATCGGGCGTCTGGTCCAGTATCCGACCAGTCCGTCTCCGGACGGCAGCAGATCCAGCGGAACCGTCTCGCCGTGTACCCGAGCGACCTCCTCAGCCGAGGCCTGCAGCGTCACGATTGTTCTTGCGACTTCGGTCCGGCAGTCCACCAGCGGTTTCCCGGTTTCCAGGACCAGCAGGTGCTCGAACTCCGCACGGTTGGCGATGATCGCGCCGGCGGCCGAGTCCAAGATCTGCCGCCGGGCGCGCGACGAGAGCTTGGCCACCTCGGCTTTGATCGCCACGGCCTCGTCCAACGCTTTGTGCGCAAGCTGTTCCGAACCGAGCGGCGCATCGGCGACCACAGTCCCGTCGTACGGGAACGTCACCGGCACTGTGCTCGGGACGGTCACCCACTCTGACCCGATCGGCAGCCCGGCAGGGTAGGGCGGCTGGAACATGGTCATCCTTCCTGAAATCTCGCTAGCGCGCCTCGCAGGGTCGGCGCGGCGGAAATGAGATCCTGGGTGTAGGGATGCGCCGGGTCCTGGTAGACCTGCTCGACCGCACCGAGCTCGACGATCTCGCCTTGGCGCATCACGGCGACCGTGTCGCACACGTGCCGGACCACCGAGAGGTCATGCGAGACGAACACCAGCGTGAGGTCGTAGCGGTCCACCAGATCGGCCAGCAGGTTCAGGATCTGCGCCCGCACGGAGACGTCCAGGGCGCTGACCGGTTCGTCGGCCACAAGAACTTTGGGATATGGCGCCAGAGCGCGTGCGATGGAGATCCGCTGCCGCTGCCCGCCGGAAAACTGGTGCGGATAGCGGGAAGCGGCTTCCTGCGGCAGCCCGACGGCGTCGAGCAACTCACGCAGGCGCTCCTTGCGATCATGGTTGCGGTCCAGCGGCTCGCAGATGATGTCGCGCACCCGCATCCGGGGGTCGAGCGAGCTCATCGGGTCCTGGAAGACCACCTGCAGATCGTCACGCAGGAACTTCAGCCTGCGCTCCGGCAGATTCTCGATCCTGGTGCCCCTGAAGGAGATCGATCCGCTGGTCGGCTTGTCCAGCGCGGCCATCAATCTGACCAAAGTGGACTTCCCGGAGCCGGACTCGCCGACGATGCCGAACCGCTGACCGGCACTGACGTCGAACGACACGCCCCGCAGCGCCTCGGTTCGCCGGCCGCCTGGCCGGCCACGGTAAGTCCGGCGCAGGTCCTTGACCTCAATCACGCGTCACCGTCCACAACCGGCCGTTCGCATCCGTCGACTCCATGTCCGAGCTCGCCAGCAGTTGCTGGGTGTACTGATGTGACGGCATGGTGAAGACGTCCTTGACCAGTCCCGATTCCACAATCCGGCCGTCAAGCATGACGAGTACACGCTCGCACACCGATGCGACGACCGCGAGGTCATGCGTGATGAACAGCAGCGCCGACTCCCCTGTCACAGCCTGGATCAGCTCGAGAATCTGCGCCTGGACGGTCACGTCGAGCGCCGTGGTCGGTTCGTCACAGATCAGCAGCGACGGGTTGTTGGCCAACGCGATCGCGAGCATCACGCGTTGCCGCTGACCACCGGAAAGCTGGTGCGGATACGCCTTCGCGGCTCGCTTGGGATCGGGCAGCCGCACCATGTTCAGCAGATCCAGCGCGGCGCGCTGGGAAGCACCGCGATCGCGGCCGTGGACCTGCATGACCTCCGCGATCTGCTTGCCCACAGGCATCAACGGGTTGAGCGCGGTCATCGGCTCCTGGAACACCATTGTCATGTCGCGGCCACGCAACCGGGACATTTCCCGCTCCTTGGCGCCGATCAGCTCGCGGCCGTTGAGCTTCGCCGAACCCCACGCCTTGAGGTCTTCCGGCAGCAGGCCCATCACGGCCAACGCGGTCAGCGACTTGCCGGAGCCGGACTCGCCGATCAGCCCGACCCGCTCGCCCCGGCCGATCTCGAACGACACGTCCTCCACCAGAACGCAGTCGCCGACCGAGACGCTCATACTGTCCACAGTGAGCACACTCATCGGCGGCCCGCCAATCGCGGATCGAGCCGGTCACGCAGGCCGTCGCCCAGCAGGTTGAAGCCCAGCACGGCGATGGCGATCGCGACACCCGGCACCAGCGCCAATCTTGGTTGCACGGCAAGCAGTTCCTGCGATTCCTGCAGCATCCGGCCCCACGACGGGGCCGGCGGGCGTGTGCCGAAACCGAGGAACGACAACGCGGCCTCCGACAGCACCGCGATCGCGAACGAGACCGAGCTCTGCACGATCAGCAGCCCGGCGATATTCGGCAGGACGTGCCTGCCGGCGATCCTGAGCCGGGAGCGGCCGGCCGCACGCGCTGCGAGCACGTACTCGGTACTCATCACCTGAAGCGTGCCTGACCTGGCGATTCGCGCGAAAGATGGCACAGTGGCCATACCGATGGCGATCATCGCGGTGAGTGTGTCGGCGCCGAACACAGCGCCGAACATAATCGCCAGCAGCAGTGCCGGGAACGCCAGTACCAAGTCGTTGACCCGCATCACGAACTCGCCCAGCCATCGCGGGCCCATCCCGGCGAGAATCCCCAGCGGCGTCCCGATCACTGCCGCCACACCGACCGCGACCACGCCGACGTACAGAGTCGTCTGTGCGCCGACCATGATCTGGCTGAGCAGGTCCCGGCCGAACTTGTCGGTTCCCAGCAGATAGTCGCCGGTCGGGCCGAGCAACCGGATGGCGGCGTCCACACGCAGCGGATCATGCGGCGTCCAGAAGAACGAAACGACCGCCGCAAGCACGACCAGACCGATCAGCAGCGCGCCCACGACCAGCGACGCGCTGGTGCGTTTCGTCACGGCGGTTGTCATCGGGACCTCCGCAGCCGTGGGTCGATGACCGTGTACAACAGGTCTACCAGGAAGTTCACCAACAGTGCGGCAATCACGAGGACAAGTACGATCCCCTGCACGGTAAGCAGATCACGGGCCGCAACCGAGTCGAGCAGCATACTTCCCATACCTGGCAGCACGAACACTCGCTCGACGACGACCGCACCGATGAGCAGTGTCGTCAGCTGCAAACCCAGAACTGTCACCACGGGCACGGCTGCGTTTCGCAGCCCGTGCCGCCGCAATGCCCGCCCTGGCTTCAGTCCTTTGGCGCGGGCGGTCCGCAGATAGTCCTCCCGCAACGTGTCCAGCACTGCTGAACGGACATATCGCGTGAGCACAGCGCCTTGCACAAGACCCAGCGACAACGCGGGCAGGATCAATCCCCGGATGAACTCGACGAAATCCTGGTTCGGCGGCGTCCAGCCACCTGAGGGCAACAACCGCAACTGGACAGCGAAAACCTGCACCAGCAAGATTCCCGCCAGGAACGCGGGCACAGCGACACCCAGCTGCGAAACTCCCGAGATCAATGCCCCGCTGGCCTTCCGGTGACGCACCGCGGCGATGCTGCCCAACGGCACCGCGATCAGCAACGCGACGATCATCGCGGCACCGACCAGCCACAACGTCACGCCCAACCTGTCAACCAGTTGTGGCCCGATCAGATCACGGGTGACGTACGACCGGCCGAAGTCGCCGGTCAGCACGCCACCGATCCAGTCGAAATACTGAGTCGTGAGTGGACGGTCGATACCGAACTCGGTCCTGGTCTTCGCCAGGAGCTCAGGCGTCGCATTGACGCCGAGCGCGACCTGCGCGGGATCGCCTGGCAGCACTGCCATGAACAGGAACACAGCCACCGACGCGACGGCAGCGCTCACCACGAAGATCGCGGTCCGGCGAACGACGCTCAGTACGATCATGCGCGCCCCAGGCCGGTGAGGTCGAACGATTCGCCGACCTGGTTGCGGACCAGGCCGGTGACCTTCGTCTTGGCCGCGATCAAGTTGGGGAACAGCAACAACCAGTCGGCGGCCGCGTCCTCGTTGAGGATCTTCGCCACCTCCTGCATGGCGGTGACCTGGTCCTCGGCCGAACCCGAGTCGCCCTTGGTGATCAGGTCACGGACTTCCTGGTTGTCGTATCCCCAGTAGTACTTGGGATTGGCGAAGGTCACGATGTCGCGGGCCTCGACGTGCTGGATGATCGACATGTCGAAGTCGTGGTCGGTGAAGACCTGTTTGAGCCACACCGCCGGGAAGTCGAGCGGTTCGATGGTCGCCTCGACGCCGACTTCCTTGAGGTCCGAGGCCACCACCTGAGCGGCCGACATCGCGTACGGCAGGTTCGGCACACGCAGACGTAGCTTCAGATTCTGCTGGCCCGCACGGATCAGCAGCGCTTTCGCACGGCTCGGATCGTGCGGATAGGTCCGGGACAAGTCCTGATACCACGGATCCGTCGGCGGGACCATACTGCCGATCGAGGTGCCACGGTTGGCCGCGACCGTTGCCATCACTGCTTTCCGGTCGACCGCGTACATCAGGGCCTGACGGACCGTCTTGTCGTTCAACGGCGGTTTGGCGCTGTTGAACGACAGCGTGACTTCGGAGTTCGTGGTGCCCTGCAGGACCGTGAACCGGGTGTCGCTCTCGAACTGCGGCACCGAGTCCGGCGTGGTGATCGCGGAGATCACGTCGATACCG
Source organism: Kibdelosporangium banguiense (assembly GCF_017876405.1). Lineage (GTDB taxonomy): Bacteria > Actinomycetota > Actinomycetes > Mycobacteriales > Pseudonocardiaceae > Kibdelosporangium > Kibdelosporangium banguiense. The sequence goes on from NZ_JAGINW010000001.1 coordinate 1,527,612, forward strand.
TTGCTGAGCAAGGCATTGTTCAGCGCGGTCGGATCCTTGAAGTACTTCAGGTAGACCGTGGTGTACGTCGGCCGCTTGCCCCAGTAGGACGGGTTCGCGCGCAGCACAATCGAGTCACCGCGTTTGCGGGACGCGAAAACATACGGCCCGGTGCCAATCGGAGTGTTCGGCAGGTCCGCGACGCCGCTCTGGCTGAACATCGCGCCGACCCGGGTGGTCATGTCGAACAACCAGGCGTTGCTCGGGCGCTTGAGCGTTACCCGGGCGTGCGCGGGATCGACGACCTGGACCCGGTCCACAACGTCCATCTTGGACTTCAGCGAGATCGTCCAGTCGGTTTTCACCCGGTCGAGGGAGAACTTGACGTCCTGTGCGGTGAAGGGCCGGCCGTTGGAGAACTTGACGCCCTCCCACAGGTAGAAGTCGTACGTTCTGCGGTCGTCGCTCACGGTCCACTGCTTGGCCAGCAGTGGCACGATCTTGCCGTTCGCGTCCAGCCTGACCAGGCCTTCGTACACGTTGAGCAGCAGCGCCTGCGCAATCGCGACACCATCGGTACGGGTGAAGTCCAGATTGGCCGGCTCAGCGGTGAACCCGATCGAGATCGCATCCGGGTCGGCCGGACCGGTCACTGAAGACCCGGCCGAGCACGCACTCGCCAGCATCGCGAGGGTTACCGCCGCGACGAACACCCGCACAGGCATCACCACCTAGTATGCTGGTCTGACCAGTAGACTTGCACTCGTCGCCGCATTGGTCAAGAGGGGCGGTCATCGATGTTCTCGCCGGTCAGCCCAGTCCGGGCCTACGAACGCGTGGTCGAGCAGATCGAAGAAGCCATCCTCTCCGGCCGCCTCGAACCCGGCGCACGCCTGCCCAGCGAACGCGACCTGATGACCCAGTTCGGCGTCAGCCGCTCAACTGTCCGCGAGGCCCTCCGCGTCCTGCAAAGCAACGGCATGATCCAGTCCAGGGCAGGCGACCCGCGCGGCCCGGAGATCCTGCCCCCGTCATCGTCCTCCTTACAGAAGTCGATGTCCCGGCTGGCTCGCGCGTCGTCGATGTCGTTGGCCGAACTGCTTCAGTTCCGCATGCTGCTCGAAGGGTCCGCCTACCAGTTGGCCGCGCGACTCCGAACCGCCTCGCAGCTCGCCGAGATGGAGGCAGCGCTGCTGGAGATGACTTCGGCCGTGGATGTGGGCTATGCCGAGTTCAGCGCCGCAGATGTGGCTTTCCACGACGCGGTGGCCCGCGCGACTCAGAACTCGCTGATTGTGGTGTGCAGCAACGTGGTTCGCGGCGTTGTCGTGGACCTCATCACCGACCGGCTGGCTCACGCGACCGACCGGACCGCTTTGATGCAGGCTTACCTGAAGCACCATTCCGAAGTGCTGCAAGCGATTCGGGACGGGGACGGGGCCTTGGCTTCGCGGTTGTCCCGCCATGCGCTGCACGACTCATACGCGGAATTCCTGCCCGAGCCCGACCGCGCACTGCTGCTTCCCTTACTGGACCCTTAGCCCAGAACAGCCCTTTTCCGCCCTCTCCCCAAAATGACAGCCCCCACCCTCCCAAAGGGGGTGAGGGCTCCCCGGCTTCAATTCCACTGCAGAGGAAGCGGGGTGGGCTGTGGGTTTGGGGGGTGAGTCCGTGCGAGTGGGCCGTTCGTTCGGGGTTTACCCGAATGGGTGGTTCTGCCGGAAGATCATGGCTTTTTGCGGGCCAGGAGGCTGGCCTGTTGGAATCGCTCGCCTGTCCGGGGCTCGCGTTGCAGGCGGGCGACTTCGGCGAAACCGGCCTGGCGCAACAGGTCTGCGAGACTGTCGGGTGACCATCGGTAGGCGAGCGTGACTTTGTGGTCGAATTCCTGCGGTACCGGGTTGTCGCCGGCGAAGAATCCGAGCATTAGGTGGCCGCCTGGGGCGAGCACTCGCTCGAACTCTGTAAACACGGCGGGCAGTTGCTGTGGCGGTGTGTGGATCACCGAGTAGAACGCGATGATGCCGCCGAGGGTTCCGTCGGCGAGGTTCAGGGCGGTCATCGAGCCTTCGTCGAACTGGAGGTTCGGGTGGGCTTGGCGGGCCAGGGCGATCATCGCGGAGGACAGGTCGATGCCGAAGGTTGCCGGTCCGAGTGCGTTCATGTGTGCCGTTATGTGGCCGGGTCCGCAGCCGATGTCGGCGACCGGTCCTGCGTCGTGGGTCTGCACGAGTTCGGCGAACGCGGCCAGGAGCGCACGTTCCATCGGTAAGGTCTCAAGCACATTGCTGAAAAGCTCGGCGTAGAGGGACGCGATGGCGTCGTAGGCGACTCTGGTGTCGTGCAACGTGGACTGTTCGGTCACGGCGGAAACCATAGTCCCGGCAAGGTCAGAGCCAGCCTTTGGATTCGGCGACGGAGAGGGCTTCGGTTCGGGTTCGGGTGCCCAGTTTTTGGATGGCGGCGGAGAGGTGGTTGCGGACGGTTCCTGGGGAGAGGTGGAGGCCGCGGGCTATGTCGGCGATTGTGCCGTGGCTGCGGGAGGCGGCGAGGACTTCGGTTTCGCGTGGGGTAAGCGGGCTTGCGCCTTCGCTCAGAGCCGCGAGGGCCAGGGATGGGTCGACTACTTGTTCACCGGCGAAGACTTTGCGGATGGCCACCGCGAGTTCCGTTACGGGAGCGTCCTTGAGGAGGAACCCGGCGACTCCGGCGTCCACTGCTGAGCGGAGGTAGCCGGGGCGGCCGAAGGTTGTGAGGATCATGACGCGGGTGGTGGGGACCGCGGCTCTGAGGCGGCGGGCGGCCTCGAGTCCGTCTATGCCGGGCATTTCGATGTCGAGGAGGGCTATGTCGGGGCGGAAGGCTGTGGCCGCGTTGACGACTTCGTCGCCGCGGCTGAGCTGGACGACCACGGAGAGGTCCGGTTCGAGGGACAGCAGTGTGGCCATGGCGCCGCGGAACATGGTCTGGTCCTCGGCGAGGAGCAAGGTGATCATGCTGGGACCCGGACCTTGACGTAGAAGCCGGAGGTCTCCGACTGGCCTGATGTCATCGAGCCGCCGAGGGCCTCGGCGCGTTCGGACAGGCCGCGCAGGCCGTTGCCCCGGCCGGATGTTCCTGGGCCGACGCCGTCGTCGACGATCGCGACCTCGGCCATGCAGTCCATCAGGGACAGCTTGATCGTGCAGTTCGAGGCACGGCTGTGCCGCAACACGTTGGTGACTCCTTCGCGTACGGTCCAGGCGAGGGCTCCGTCGACCGGGGCGGGCAGGGACCATGAGTCCGGTGATTCGACGCGGCAATCGATGCCGGCGGAGGCCGCGGCGCGCCGGGCGGAGGCGAGTTCGCCGGCGAGGGTGGGCTGACGGTAGTTCGTGACGGCTTGGCGGACTTCGGCCAGCGCGCGGCGTACCACGGTGTCGATGTCGGCGAGTTCCTTCTCGGCTTTCTCCGGGTCCATCAGGACCAGGCGTCGCGCCAGCTCTGTCTTCACCGCGATCACGGACAGGCTGTGGCCGACGAGGTCGTGCAGGTCGCGGGCGATCCGGTCGCGTTCGTCGGCCACCGCCAGCCGGGCGCGTTCCCGGCGGCTGGCCTGCAGCACCTCGAACATGTCGTACTGGCGCCGGGCCTGGCTGGTGAAGAAGCCGACCAGCATGCCGATGAGCGCGAGCCACGCGATCATGGCCGGTTCCAGATCGTCCTGCCAGGCGACGACACCGACCACGGCGCCGATCGCGAGCAGCCGTCCGGCCACCCATCGGCCGCCGATCCAGCCGGTCGCGGCGCTGGCCCAGGCGGAGTTGAACGCCCATTCCGAGCCGGCGACCGCAGGCAACGTCAAGCACAGCACGACAAGCACGGCGTACGACGGCCAGAACGGCAACCGCCCCAGCCATGGGATCGTGAGATTGAACGTGGTGCGCATGCCGAGAACGGCGGTGAGGAACGCGCCCAGCAGAACCAGCACAGCCTGCCACGGCGGCGGGGAGCCCGCGAGATAGATCACCGCGGACGTGGTCAACGCCAGGTACATCAGTACGAACCGCGACCAGAGCCGTCTGTTCCACATCGCCCGGACCTGGTCGTCGGCAAGGTCCATCTCGACGTTCACATCGTTCATTCTTACGCCCGGCGCACCCGGAACAGAACTCCCACACCGGCTGCCACGGTCCAAATACCCAGGTTGAGCAGCCCGGTTACGCCGATCGTACGTCCGTCCAGCACATTCAGGCCCGCGTCGAGCAGGCTGTGCGTCGGTGCCCAGGACCACAGCGTCTCCCCTCCGACCACGCCGCCGAGGAACATCAGCGTGAAGAACACGATCATCAACGCGACAGTCGCGGTCTTGCCACGCACCAGCAACCCGACAAACACCCCGACCAGTACGAACGGCAACGAACCGACCAGCATGACAACCAGGATCTCCAGCCATCGGCCGGGCGGGATCTGTCCTTTCACGACCGCGACGACACCGACCGCGACCAAACCCGGCAGAACGGTCAGCATCCCCTGGACGACCTTGCCGCCGAGCCACGCCCGACCCGGCAACGGAGTCACCCGCAGCTGCCGTACCCAGCCGGTGAGCCGATCTTCGGCGATTGTGTTGCCACTGCCCAGAAGCGCGCCACCGCACGCCGCGTAGACGGCCATCGCCACCATCACGCCGGGTCCTTGCTTGGCCCAGATCAACGCGAACGCGACCGGCATGACGATGAGGAACACGAGGTAGCGAGGGTTGTGCAGGACCCGCAGGACCTCGAACCTGATGTACGCGATCACAGCTCCTCCTCGGTCAGTTCGACCAGCGCGTGCTCCAGGCTGGAATCGCCTTTGATCACAGCGGGTTCGCCATCGGCGACGACGCGGCCGCGGTCGATCACGATCACGCGGTCGGCGTACTCGTCGGCCTCGTCGAGGTAGTGAGTCGCGAAGACAACCGTGTTTCCCTCGGATTTCACGGTTTTCCAGAACTGCCTGCGCGCCTTGAAGTCCAGTGCCACTGTGGGTTCGTCCAGGAACAACAGGTCGGGTTTGCCTGCCATCGCGACGGCGAAGCGCACTCGCTGCGCCTGACCACCGGACAACCTGTCCACTCTTCGGCGCTGCAGTTCGGTGAGCCCGGCCAGATCCAGAATCGAGGCGAGTGTGCGCCGCTTGCCGTACAGGCAACGCGCAAGGTCCACGACTTCACCGACGGTCGAGTCCGCAGGCAGCCCACCGGTCTGCAGCATCGCACCTACTCGCCCGGCTGCCACAGCGGCCGCAGGCTGTCCACCTAGGACAGTCACTGTTCCGCGATGCGGGCGGCGCAGGCCCAGCATGAGGTCGACCGCGGTGGACTTTCCCGCGCCGTTCGCGCCGAGCAACGCCACGGTCTGTCCAGTCGGGACAGTGAAGCTGACGTCGGTCAGCGCGTGCACCGAGCCGTAGCTGAAGCTCACCTTCTCGAAGCGTGTCTGCATACTTCGACGGTAGGAACTAGCAGGTCAGCGGGTAAGTGTCGCGAGTCGCGGATGCACCCATGACGACCGTCACCCCCGGCCGATGAACGGCATGGTGGTCGCCATGATCGTCATGAACTGGACGTTGGTGTTCAACGGCAGCGCGGCCATGTAGCGCACGGCTTCGGCAACGTGCCGCACGTCGAAGATCGGCTCGGCCACGATCGTCCCGTTGGCCTGCGGCACGCCGTCGGCCATCCGGCTGCCCATGTCGGTGGCGGCGTTGCCGATGTCGATCTGTCCACATGCGATCCCGAACTGCCTGCCGTCCAACGAGATCGACTTCGTCAGGCCGGTGATCGCGTGTTTGGACGCGGTGTACGCCGGGCTCGCCGGCCGGGGACTGGTCGCGGAGATCGACCCGTTGTTGATGATCCGGCCGCCTTGCGGGTCCTGCTCACGCATGATCTTGAAGGCCTCCTGCGCGCACAGGAACGACCCGGTCAGGTTGATGTCGATCACCCGCTGCCAGTCCGCCAGCGCGAGGTCGCCGACGTTGCCCGGCGCGTTCAGCCCTGCGTTGTTGAACAGCAGGTCAACTCGACCGAAAGCATCTTTGACCCGCACGAACAACGCCCGCACAGAGTCGGCGACAGCCACGTCTGCCGGCACGACCAAGGACTCGCCGGAACTCAGCGCGGCTGTCTCCCGTAACGCCTGCTCCCGGCGCCCGGCCAGCACGACCCGGTAACCCGATTCCAACAGGTCCAGGGCCACGGCCCGGCCGATCCCCGACCCGGCCCCAGTGATCACAGCAACCTGGTTCATGACCCAAGTATCGTCTTGAGTGTGCATCCCCATGCGCACTCAATCCGCAACGGTACGACATAAAGTCCTGGGCGTGACGGACAAACCCAGGCTGTCGATGCTGACGCTCGGCGGAACGATCGCCATGACCTCCGGTTCGGACTCGGGCGCGGTCGTGCCCGGACTGGATGCCGACGATCTGCTCAAAACCCTGCCCGAGCTGGATATCGAGCTGGTCACGGCCGATTTCCGGCAGCTGCCGAGTCCCGATCTGGGATTCACCGACCTGGCCGCGCTGGCCACCCGGATCGAGCAGGAGATCGCCGCGGGCGCGACCGGGATCGTGGTCACGCAGGGCACCGACACGATCGAGGAGTCCTCGTACTTCCTCGACCGCACCGTCGGCGGGGACGTCCCGATCGTGATGACGGGAGCGATGCGCCATCCGCAACAGGCCGGTCCGGACGGCCCGGCCAACCTGCTGGCAGCGATGCGTGTGGCCGCGGACCCGGACGCACGCGGCCTCGGCTGTGTCGTGGTGATGTCCGACGAGATCCACGCCGCGCGCTACGTCCGCAAGTCACACAGCACGAGCACGGGCGCGTTCACGTCCCCCAACGCCGCGCCGATCGGACGCATCGTCGAGCAGGAGTTCGTACTGCTCAGCCGGCCACGGCAGTACCCACCGCTGCCCCGCGGGCCGAAGCTGTCGGAGACCTCGATCGGCATGGTGCACGCCGCCCTGGGCGACGACGGCAACTGGCTCAAGCCGTTCGCCGAACACACCGATGGCCTGGTCATCGCCGGGTTCGGCGGCGGGCACGTGCCGTCGCGTCTGGTGCCGTTGCTGGCTGAGCTGGCCGAGGCGAAACCGGTCGTGCTGGCGTCGCGGACGAGTTCCGGCCCGGTGCTGCGGCGCACTTACGGATACCCTGGTTCAGAACAGGATCTGCTGTCGCGGGGCCTCATCAACGCGGGTTTCCTGGACCCGTTCAAAGCCCGCGTTCTCCTCCATGTACTTGTGTCGGCCGGTGCGGATCGCACCGAGATCACCCGTGTCTTCCACGACTCCAGCGAGATCCGGGTGACCTGAGAAAAATCCCGGTAAAGAATGCCGGAGGCACATTTCTTGCTGTGACCGAGGAAACGTTTACCGGCGCCACGTACAGGTTACCGCACAGTAGGAGTCTGCCCGGAAAGTACCGATTCGGCCGCGAGGTCTGGCCGTTACCGCAGCGGGAAGGCACTATGTCACCCTGGTTACCGAGTAGTAGCAGGTCGGAGGAGTGAGGTATGCGCGAGATCGCAGTCGCCCCCTTGGTGGAGCCCTATGGCGGTGGACTGGCCGACCTCATCTACAACAACGCGGCAGAGGTCCCGGACACGGTCGTGTTCAGCCGCAAGGTGGGCGCCGGCTGGCAGGACGTCACCGCGTCGCAGTTCCTCGCCGAGGTGGTCGACGTCGGCAAGGGCCTGATCGGCTCCGGTGTCGGCACCGGTGACCGGGTCGCGATCCTGGCCGCCACGCGGTACGAGTGGACCCTGTTCGACTTCGCCGTCTGGGCGGTCGGCGGCGTGCCCGTGCCGATCTATGCCACCTCCTCGGAGGAACAGGTCCAGTGGATCCTGTCGGACTCCGGCTCGGTCGCGGTGGTCGTGGAGAACGACGCGCTGCTGGCCAAGGTGGAGGCCGTGCGGGCCAACGTGCCCACGCTCAAGCAGGTCTGGAACATCGAGAAAGGCGCGGTCGACGAGGTCGTCGCGGCCGGTGCCGGTGAAACCGCGGAGGCCGTGGACGCGCGCCGCAAGGCCGTCAAGGCCGCTGACGTCGCCACGATCATCTACACGTCCGGCACCACCGGCAGGCCGAAGGGCTGCGTGCTGACCCACGCCAACTTCCATTCGGAGGGTGGCAACGTGGTCGAGATGCTCGCGCCGGTGTTCAGAGGCCTGGGCACCGAGGACACCTCGACGCTGCTGTTCCTGCCGCTGGCGCACGTGTTCGGCCGGATGGTGCAGGTCGGCGCCGTGCAGGCGCGGGCCCGGCTGGGCCACACCGCCGACATCAAGAAGGTGACCGAGGACCTGGCCACCTTCAAGCCGACGTTCATCCTGTCCGTGCCGTACGTGCTGGAGAAGGTCTACAACGGCGCGCAGCAGAAGGCGCACGCGGCGGGCAAGGGCAAGATCTTCGACGCCGCCGCGGCGACCGCGATCGCCTACAGCGAGGCGGACGGCAAGGCCGGCCTGGGGCTCAAGCTCAAGCACGCGCTGTTCGACCGGCTCGTGTACTCGAAGCTGCGTGCGGCCCTGGGCGGCAACGCCAAGTACGCGATCTCCGGTGGCGCGGCGCTCGGTCTGCGGCTGACGCACTTCTTCCGCGGTGTCGGCCTGGTCGTGTTCGAGGGCTACGGCCTGACCGAGACGTGCGCGGCGGCCACCGTGAACTCGCCCGACAAGTTCAAGCCGGGCACGGTCGGCCACCCGCTGCCGAACACCGCCGTGCGGATCGCCGACGACGGCGAGATCCAGATCAAGGGCGGCCAGGTGTTCCCCGGCTACTGGCAGAACGACGAGGCTACCCAGGCGTGCCTGGACTCCGACGGCTGGTTCGCAACCGGTGACCTGGGCGAACTGGACGCCGAGGGCTTCCTGAAGATCACCGGGCGCAAGAAGGAGATCCTGGTGACCAGCGGCGGCAAGAACGTCGCGCCCGCCGTGATCGAGGACCGCATCGCGGCCCACCCGCTGGTCGGGCAGGCCATGGTGGTCGGCGACGGCAAGAGCTACATCGCCGCGCTGATCACCATCGACGCGGACTACTTCACCTACTGGAAGTCGGCCAACAGCAAGCCGGCCCAGGCCAGCGTGTCCGACCTGAGCGGCGACGCCGACTTCAACGCTGAGATCCAGCGGGCGGTCGACGAGGGCAACAACGCGGTCTCCAAGGCCGAGTCGGTGCGCAAGTTCCGCGTGCTGACCGCGGAGTTCTCCCCGGAGACGGGACACCTGACGCCGTCGCTGAAGCTCAAGCGCGCGGTCATCATGAAGGACTTCGCCGCGGACGTTGATGCCCTGTACTCATAACACTACGAATTGTGACGCGACGTCCCCGGTGACAAGTAACTTTGTCGCCGGGGACAGGGACTCATTTGATAACGATCACGGGTTCGTCGGCGACAATCATTGACGAAACCAGTGTTACTGCACACGGCGTATTCGTCGGCGCCATTCGAGGCAGTACATTCCAGGTGACTTCCGTGATTGGCCGGAAAATGCCGGCGACACCGTGAGGGGTAGGAAAGATGGGCCGGCACGACATCGAAGAGCGCAACCGGCGGAAATTGATCTTGATGCTGGTGATCGTACTGGTCGGCGCCCTGGTGGCGGGCGTCGCCTGGTTCACCGTCGACCGGCTGCGCAATCCCGCCGAGGCCAAGTGCGCCAACCCGACAGTCCTCAATGTCGTGGCCGCGCCTGACATCGCTCCGGTGGTCGACCAGGTCGCACGCGGGCTGAAGCCCGACGACATCGACACCTGCTACCGGGTCGAGATGGTCGTGAACGACTCGGCGACCACGGCGGACCAGCTGTCGGCGCCCAACGCGTCGAACGCGCCCGCGGTGTGGCTGCCGGACTCGACCGTGTGGCTGCGCCGGGCCCGGGAGAAGGGCGCCAGCCAGGTGCCGGACACCGGTTCGTCGATCGCGAGCTCCCCCGTGGTGATGGCCCTGGCCGAGCAGGCGGCGAAGAGCCGCGGCTGGCCGCAGAAGCAGCTCAACTGGACAGACATCATCGGCCAGGCCGGTAGCGACCTGAACATCGGCATGCTCGACCCCTCAGTCGACGCCGTCGGTGTGTCTGCCCTGATCGCAGTGCGTGGCGTGACCGCGCTGACGTCCGACCCGGCGGCCAACACCGTCGCGGTGCTGCGCAAGCTGTCGCCGAATGCGGCATCCGGCGCATCGGAACTTTTCAGCAAGACCAACGCCACCGCGGGCACGCCGCCGCTGACCGCGTTCCCGACCTCGGAACATGCCCTGCTGGACAACAACGCCAAGCGCAAGGACGAGCAGCTCGTCGCGGTCTACCCGGAGCCTGCCGCGCCTTCGCTGGACTACCCGTACGCGGTTCTGCCCACCAGCAACGAGGTCGGCATCGCGGCCGCCAAGTTCCGTAGCGCGCTGCTGGCTCCGGGCATACAGGAATCGTTGGCCGCCAACGGTTTGCGCTTCCCGGACGGCCGCGTGCCCGGTACTCCGCCCGCGGACAACCGGACTGTGGTGCGCCAGCTGCGGCCGGTGCCCCCGCCGCGGACGGCCGACCTGGACCAGGTGCTCAACACGTGGGCCGGGATCAGCCGGGCATCGCGGATCCAGGCTGTGGTGGACGTGTCCGGCTCGATGAACGGCGTCATCCCGGGGTCGGGCAAGACCCGGATGCAGATCACCCTGGAGGCGTCCGAGGGCGGCATCAGGCTGATGAACCCGCGGACCAAGCTGGGCATCTGGGTGTTCTCGGCCGAACTGGACGGTGACAAGGACTATCGCGAGGTCGTACCGGTCCTCCCGCTCAACGAGTCGATTCAGGCAGGCCTGTTCGAGAAGCTGCGGGGCATCAAGGCCACGCAGACCGGCCGGACCGGCCTGTACGACACCGCGCTGGCCGCGTACCAGTCGGCGCGGCAGAACTGGGAGCCCGGCCGGATCAACCTGGTGCTGATCCTGACCGACGGCAAGAACGACGACGACGGGCGCGGTGTGAACCGGGAAACTCTGCTGGCCGAGCTGGGCAAGATGCAGGACCCGAACCGGCCGTTGCCGATCGTGTTCATCGGCATGGGCCCGGATGTGGACGTCAACGAGCTGAACGCGATCTCCAAGGCGACCGGCGGTCAGACGTTCGCCACGGCCGATCCGAACAAGATCAACGAGATCTTCTTCGCCGCACTGAGCCGCGTCATCTCCGGCGGCGCCACCAAGTAGCCAAACAGCAGTCCACGAACCGGCCCTCGCTCGGCGAGGGCCGGTTTATGCATGGGATGCGATCTTGCCTACGGAAAGTTACAGACCCAGCCGCACCGCTTGCAGCGCCAGGTAGAGCTCCGCGACACACACCGGCCGGTTGAGGTCGCGGCCGGTGAGGTCCTCGATCCGCCGAATCCGGTAACGCACAGTGTTCGGATGGACGTAGAGGTTCTTGCCCGCGTTCTTGGCCGAACCGTCCTGTTCGTACCACGCCTCCAGCGTGCTGAGCAGGATCTCCCGTTCGGCGGGCGGCAGGGCCAGCACGCCCGCGAGCAACTCGTGCGCCAGCTCGGCGGCCAGCGCGGGCGCCCCGGCAACCATTGCGGCGACAGGCAGATCCCCGAAAACCACAACACCGTTGGCGCCGTGCGGTAAGGAACGGCGCGCGATCCTGGCGCGGTGCAACGCGGTGGGCACTTCGGTCAGGTCCGTGAACGGAGTGCTCACGCCGACCACACCATGAGTCTTGGCAAGGACTTCACGTAACGCGTCCAGACCCGTGCCGACGGCCATGATGCCGACGTTCATGTCGACACCGGCCGAATGCACGCGGCGACGCCACACCGCACGCGAGCCGATCGCGTCGACCACGCTGGAATCGTCGGCGACGATCACGACGAGCTTGCCCGACGACGGCAGCCCGAGCACTCCAGCGGCGTCCTCGAGGTCCGGGCGCTGCGCGATCCGGCCTTCCAGGATGCCGTCCATCAACGCCGACCGGGCCTTGTCGTCCAGCCGGCCGCGTTCGGCCTCGACCTCGCGGTACGCGGTGGTCAGCGCCTCGGAGTAGGCGTCGATGATCCGCCAGACCATCGTGCTGGCCTGCAGCATCTGTTCGGGCGTCACGCTGTTGGGCCGTCCGCCGCGTTCGACCAGGACCTCGTAGATGAACGTGCCGGCCAGCCGGTACGCGCGCAACGCGTCCGGCAGCGTGATCCCGATCCGGGCCTGGGCGCGGCCGGTCTTGAGCGCATTGCCCAGCTCGACCTCGCGGTGCTCGATGAAGGAGCTGAACGCGCCGTTGAGGTGTACTTCGCAGACTTTGCGCAGTTCCTCGGGATAGTCCCGGGCCACCCGGCGGTAGCACTCGGTCTTCTCGCTGAGCAGCCTGATCAGCTGACTCGACAGCTCCGGCACCTGGTCACGCTGTGAACGGGCCAGGTCGAGTAGCTCGTCAGGCAGCGGCGTTGCCATTATCCGAGCGCCCATACCCGGACTTTAACCTGGTCTTCACCCCTGCCGATACCCTCATCCAGCCTGATTGGCGCGCTCCTGGCCGCGAAACGCCAGGAAACCCGCGACGACCGAGCAGACCGCGACTATGAGCCCCAGGTATAGCCCGAAACCCGACCGGATGCCCTCCGGCAGCGTGATCCAGCGCAGCAGGATCATCACCACCGCCAGCAGGGCCAGCGTCAGCCAGAGCGACGTCACCATCTGCACGGGCTTGCCGAACCGCTGCCATACCAGCAACACGCTGACCGCCATCAGCAGCACGATCGGGAACCAGGCGAGGAAGTTGCCCTCCCAGACGGTGATCCACGTCTGCTGGCCTGCGGCCTCGGCCTGACCCACGAGCGACTCGGCGACCCGGTACCAGGGCAGGAAACTCGCCAGCAGGGCGGCGATCCCGGCACCCACCCCGACCCAGTCCAGCCAGGTGGCCCGGTTCTGTATGGCCGGCGTGTCAGTCACAGGTGCCTCCGCTGTTCGGCTAGCGGACAGTATGGATGCACCCAGGCCGAACATGCGAGCCGGCAGCGGACCCCCAGCCCGCTGCCGACCGGCCATCACCTCGCCCAGCCGGGCTCCCGGCCGACGTAGGCGAGCAGTTCGTCCAGTTCACTCGCGTTCTCCGGCACAGCCACCTGGACGTCGAAGGCTGGTGTCGGGCGCTCCGGCGGGAACCGCTTCATGATCTTCAACGCGGCGACGGACAGGTCCGCGTCAGGGGCGTACGGCACGCCGATCGTCTTGGCGACGTCCCAGCCGTGCACGATCGTGTCGACGAAATGCATGGACACCGCCACAGAACCCGGGAACACGCCGAACACGTTGATCCGCATCGGATGGCCGAGCACGTGATCGGGCTCGAACGCCGTCAGATAGCCCGCCGCGGCCCGCTGGTAGTCGGCGACCGGGTCGGCACCGAGCCGGCCGGCGTTCCAGTCCACTTCGGACGGACCGGTACCCGCCGTGGTCGCGGCGGCGAACGCGAGATCCTCACTGACCAGGTGACGCAGCAGGCCGTGCAGGGTCCAGTCGGCGCAGGGCGTCGGTAGCCGCAACTGGTCCGGCCGGACGTGGCTGATCACTTCACCGGCCAGCTTCATGGCCTGGCGGTCGAGGTCCCGGAAGTCCACGCGAAAACCCTAGGGAAGCCCAGCGGCACCCTGGAAGGGCCAAAATCGGCAAGTTCGACTGGGCCAATCCGGCTACCCTCGACCAGGTGGAGTTCCATGTCAGCCTGCTCGGCCGGGACGACCTGACCGGCCAGATCTACCAGCAGGTCAAAGAGGCTGTGCTGGACGGCAGGCTGCGGCCAGGCGATGTGCTGCCACCGACCAGGGAGCTGGCCGTGCGGCTGGAAGTGGCCCGGAATACCGTCAGCGCCGCGTATGACCGGCTCACCGCCGAAGGATTCGTGGCCGCGAGAGCCGGCGCGGGCACGTATGTCCAGGCGGCCGGATTCGAGCGACCGCCACAACCGGCCAGCGGCAAGGGATTGCGGCCCCGGGCAATCTGGGACGAGGTCGGTGTGCCTCTCATCGACACAGAACCGGTCGAGTTCGACTTCCGGGCGGGTGTCCCGGACGCGAAGCTGTTCCCGTACGCCACCTGGCGCCGGTTGATGGCCCGGCAGTTCACTCCTACGGCCATCGGATCAATGGCCCATGACGCCGCGGCATCCCATCCAGGCCTGTGCGCCGCGCTCGCCCGGCACGTCGGCGTCTCCCGCGCTGTCCGCGCCACGGCTGAGGACGTGCTCGTCACCAACGGCGCGCAGCAGGCGCTCGACCTGATCGCCCGGGTCCTGCTCGAACCGGGAACCGTTGTGGCAGTGGAAGATCCCGGCTACTTCGGGCCACGGCACATGTTCGCCTCGCACGGTGCGAAGGTCGTCGGCGTGCCGGTGGACAGCGAAGGACTCGTTGTGGACGCGCTGCCCTCGAACGCGCGCCTGGTGTACGTAACGCCGTCACACCAGTTTCCGCTTGGCGTACCGATGTCCCTGCCGCGCCGGACGGCGTTGCTGGACTGGGCCGAACGGACCGGCGCGGTGATCGTGGAGGACGACTACGACAGCGAGTTCCGGTTCAGCGGCCGGCCGATCGAACCGTTGCAGAACATCGACCGCACCGGGCGCGTGATCTACGTCAGCTCACTGTCCAAAGTGCTCCTGCCGAGTCTGCGGCTGGGCTTCCTGATCGCGCCGCCCAGCCTGCGCCGGGCCCTGCAGGCGGCGAAGTACGTCAGCGACTGGCAGTCCGCCCGGCCGTTGCAGGGCGCGCTCGCCGAGTTCATCGACGAGGGGCAGTTCGCCCGCCACATCCGCCGCACCCGGCGGGAGTACCAGGCCCGGCACGACCGGATCACCGCGATCCTGCGCAGCGACTTCGCCGGCCTGCTCGAGCCGCTGCCCGCCGTGGCAGGCATCCACCTGTGCGCGTACCTCTGCGAGGACGCACCCGACCGGGACGTCTACTACCGCGCCCGGGAAGCCGGCGTCGGCGTGTATGTCTTGTCCGCCTTCAGGATGAAGCGCGCGGGGCGAGGCGGACTGGTGATCGGCTACGGCTCGATCGCACTGTCCGATATCGACTCGGGCCTACGCCGGCTGAGGGCCTGCATCAAGCCCGCTACGATTCGCCGGTGATCCGACGCCCCGTGTCCATCGGCGTAGCCGCATTGCTGTTGCTGGCCGGATGCTCCAGCACCCCGCCCGCTCCGTCACCGGAGCCAGCGTCCGACGACCAGCCCGTCGAGCAGGTCAAGGCCGAGCCACTGACCCCGGAACGCCTGCAGAGCCTCTGGTGGAGCTGGGCCAACTCGGCCGACCCCAGCCCGGTGGCCGACCCGACCGGCCAGTACTGCGGCGACAGCCAGCCCTTCGGCGTATGGCTGGTAGCCGGAACAAACGGCGGCACAGCCGACCGGCACTGCCAGGTCCCGGCCACCCTCCCGATCGCCGGGCCCGCGATCGGCCACATCGCACCCGACGCGGCGGCCTGCACCAAATTCCTGACCGCGGCCAAAGGCGAAGCCCTGCTGGACGACAAACCCGTCCAGCTGGAGAAGGCCGAACCCACCAAAATCAGCTACGACACAGGCGGCGGCAGCAAGGAAGGCTTCAGCTGCGGCCTCTGGGTCCGTCTCCAGCCCCTCTCGCCAGGCGAGCACACCCTGACCTTGCGTGGCAGCAGCGGGTCGCAGACCAGCGAGGCCAACTACGACCTCACAGTGGTCCGCCTCCCCTGACGTCGTTCCTCCGGCGTGAGCCAGCCAGGCGCTGGCTCACGCCGGGACAGCCCACACCAGCCGAGGCGTCGTACCCGGCCGGCAGCCGAGGTAGTGCAGAGCGTTTTCAGGGGCGTCCAACAGGTATTGGTTCACACCATCGACCGTGATCACGTACGCACCTTCGTCGAGTGCCATCCCCCAGGCGACGATCTCAGCTCCGACGCGCTCACCGTATTCCAGGTACTCCAGGACGATCGCGAATACCCGAGGCGTCTGATACGCGACCATCTCGGCGAGCTCTGTTTCGTCGGCGATCGACCCTGAACCGGCCCCTTGGTCGACATTGGACAGTTCAGTCGTATTGGACATCACGACCTCCAGGTGAGTTTGCCGCATCGTCTTTTGGCGAGCGTCAGCGGACATTCATTGCGTCGCCGGGGCAGGAAGGCTCCACCCGATGCGTAACCACTCGGCCGCGCGCACCCACTGGACATCAGCGTATTCACGGTCGCCGAGATAGGCGTCGCTGGCGACCTCCGCCCATTTCGTCGCACGAAACAGCGAGATCCGGCGCAGCTTGACCGCCCCCACAGCAGCAAGAATGTCCGCAGCGCTTTCACGCACCTCACGAACAGTCCTTGCGCACTTGATCTCCATACGCGCCGGCGTCAGGGGTGTGGTCATTCTTCTCCGCACGATTCGCGAGCGGCAGTTGCGCATTCCAGTCATTGACGCCGCTCCACGTTCATCAAGGATCAAGTGGTGGCACCCAGCGCCGGCGGTCGAGGATCAGCGAGCTTCAGTCAGGGCGTTGCTGAGACGCGCTGGCGAAGGACCAGCCGGCACCGGGTACCTGTGATCAGCCTCGTCCTGCCCTGCACATTGCGAAACGAACTGGTGTTGCACTTCTGCTGCACTTCCGATGCACTCGGTTCGGCAGGATGCTTTGATGCCCTACGGGAAGGAGCGGCGAGTTGGTGTCAGTTCAGGAGTGGAGCGGGCGGGAGGCCCGCGCACTTCGGCACGCCCTACGCCTCAGCCTTCGGGCGTTTGCCGACCGTCTGGGTATTGCACCGCGCACAGTTTCAAAATGGGAAAAGCTCGGCAAGGCGACCGTCCCAAGACCGGACACCCAGGCGATACTTGACACCGCACTCAACCAGGCCACCGAAGAGGAACACATAAGGTTCAAGAGATTGATCGCGGAGTCGGTCAGCGAATCGCTGAGCTGACCATCACCCGTACACGCGGACGCACTGGATTACGACTGGTGGGCCGACGACCTTGACCGTGCTCTGATGTGCCTGAGCCGACAGGAATTCGACGGGGCGACCATGCTCATTGACCGCTGGATGCGAAAGTTCGTCCCGAACAGCAGCAACACGCGGGGAATGCACCTGTATGGTCGCTCACTTCGTCTTCTGGGGGACGTACAACAGGATCAAGGCATCGTTGCCGGGCCACTCTCCGCGAAGCACAGTTACCAGAAAGCTTTGGCCGTCTTCACCGATCTTCATTTGCCACGCCGCACGGCTCAAGTCGAGCTACAGCTCGCAGTTGTCGACGAGATGTCCGGGTGTCTGGAGCCGGCGGCGGAGCGTTATCGGACATTGGCAGCTGATGGCCGTCTCGACGAGCGTGACCGCACCAGGGCAAAGCTCTGGATCGGCACCGCACTAAGCAAGCTTGGCCAGAATGAATCGGCTACACAACATATCCTCCCGGCAATCCAGGCGTTCGAAGCACTGGAAGAACCTCTCGACTGGTCCATCGCGCATCAAAAGCTGGCCCTAGCTCACCGCGGGGCAGGCAACCTGAACGGAGCCTTGCGACACATTGAGGTAGCATTGACCAATCGACGCACCGAGGCCCCAATACAGCGAATACGTCTCCATACCGCGCACGCGCATATCCTCCTGTCGGACCGCGACACCAGTGATAATGGGCTCTCAATCCTGGACGAAACCGCGCGCCTGTCGGCGCGATACGGGCTACGGCACCAGCTGCGGAGCATCGAAGGGATTCGCAGTACCTTTGAACGCGGACCGTCGCCTATCTAGGTATCCGAGCAAGGAGAACACGTGATCGAGGTGCACCGCCAGGTGAGCGACGATGAGTGGGCCGATGCCGAGCTTGTCTGGGAGTATCACCAACTGCACCATTGTCTTCAGCCCTGCAGCGCAGCCATCGGCCTGGGTTGCAACGATCTTGGCGTGGCAACCTACGCGGCCGAACTGTACCACCGCGGCCTGTTCCCGATCATCGTGTTCAGCGGTGCGACCAGCCGGGACACCTGGGGTGTGTTCCCACGTGGCGAGGCTGTCCACTACCGCGAACGCGCTATGGACCTCGGCGTCCCAGCCGAGGCAATTCTTGTCGAACCTCATGCCACCAATACCGGCGACAACATCACGTTGTCCCAGATGGTTCTCCGCAGCTCCGGGTTGCGAATTGACTCGCTGCTTCTGGTGTCGATGCCCTACATGGAGCGCCGAGCTTACGCGACATGCCGTCAAGCGTGGCCAGAAGTAACACCGATCTGCGCATCCGCACCATTGACATTTGAGGAGTACGTCAAGGTCATGGGCGATAGCGCTTTGGTCATCGACATGATGGTCGGCGACCTTCAGCGTGTCATGGAATATCCGAAGCGCGGGTTCGCCATTGCCCAAGAGGTACCAGAGCAAGTCCAGACCGCCTACAAGCGCCTGGTGTCAGCGGGCTTTACAAGCCGACTGCTCTCGACATAGTGCTGACGGCCCCGGGTGCGCCAAATACATCAATCAAGCACCGTTCAATGAACGAGATATCGTGATCACATATCTCAATACACCAACGATGAACACCCATCCACCGACCGTTTGGTTCCAAGCGAAGCACCTAAACACCCTATGGACCTTGATGAAATTCGGCCCAGAGCACGTACGAAGTGCAATCGTGACGACACCGGGTTGAATGCAAAAGACCGGCGCGCATACCGCGATCCGCTGCCACCGCGGCAACTTGCGGACCTATGGCCATCGGGTCCGCAAGTCGGGGGCGGCTGAACCAGAAGACGCTAGAGAACGAGCTGGCCGTGGGCGACGATGACTGCGCTGCCGGCTACTTCGACTTTGTCGATGCGTTCGGCGTTGCCTTCGACGCGGGCGTAAAGGGTTGAGGGGCGGTGGATTTCGGCGCCCTGACTGATGGTGATCTCTTGGCCGAACTGGACTTTGCGGTGGCGGACGAGGTGCACCGCGAGCGGGCCCGCGGCTGAGCCGGTGGCTGGATCCTCTGCCACGCCTAGGGATGGGCCGAACATGCGGGTCTTCCATTCGGTGCCTGAGCCGGCGAAGCAGTTCACGCCGATTTCGGGCAGTCCGGCCAATATGGACAGGTCTGGGCGCAGGGCGGCTACTGCGTCCACATTGTCCAGCATCACGTAGAGGTGCCTGGGCCCGTTGGTGTAGACCTCCACGGGCAGCACGGAGTACCGGACGCCGATGGCGGCCAGCAGCTCACCTGCCTCTTCGAAGACCTGCCAGGTGGGGACCGGCTGGGTCATCCGGCCGGACACGATGCGCCCGCCCGCTCGGGTCAGGGTGACCGGGACGAGGCCCTTGCCTGTCTCGAGGGTGATCACGTCCTGGTCCGTCGACTGGCCGAGCACGTATGCCGTGCCGAGGATCGGGTGCCCGGCGAAGGGCAGTTCGATCGCCGGGGTGAAGATCCGGACCTTGGCGTCCCCGCCTTGGTCGGCCGGCAGCACGAACACGGTCTCGGAGAGGTTCGTCTCCCGCGCGATCGCCTGCATGAGTTCGGCGGGCACGTCCTGGCCGGCGGTGAACACGGCGACCGGGTTGCCCTTCAGCGGCTGCTCGGTGAAGACATCAGCCACGACATACGGATGCATGACGCAGAACCTACAGCTTCAGATCAAGACCCATGCCACGCAACAAGGTCTGAAACTTCGCCGAGGTCTCTGCCAGCTCGGCCGCGGGCTGCGAGCGGGCCACGATCCCGGCCCCCGCGAAAAGGCGTAGTGACTGGTCAGTGGCTTCGGCCGACCGGATCGACACAGCCCATTCGCCGTCGCCGGCGCTGTCGACCCAGCCGACAGCGCCGCTGTAGAAACCGCGGTCGAAGCCTTCGATCTGCGCGATGGCCGCTCGGGCGTCCTTCGTCGGCGAGCCGCAGACGGCTGGGGTGGGGTGCAGCGCGGCGGCAAGCGTCAACGCCGTCACGGCTGGGTCGGTCAGCTCACCGGTGATCTTGGTGCACAGGTGCCACATGCTGGGGGTGCTCACCAGCGATGGCGTGCGGGGCACGTTCAGTTTGCGGCAGAACGGCCGCAGCGCCTCGACCTCGGCCTCGACCACCGGCTGGTGTTCCTCGTGGTCCTTGCGGGACGCCAGCAGGGCCTGCGCGTTGGCTCGGTCCTGCACAGGGTCATTGCCGCGAGGCCGGGAACCGGCCAGCGGCCGGGACTCGAACGTGCGTCCGGTCCGGCGGACCAGCAGTTCGGGGCTGGCGCCGATGAGGGTCGTGCCAGGAGTGGGTAGCGGCGCGGCGAACGTGTAACCGTGCGTGTTCATCGCGGCCAGGCCGGTCAGGACCCGCCGCAGGTCCAGTCGCTCGGCCAGGTCGATCCGCAGCGTTCTGGCGAGCACGACCTTGCCGAGCGCGCCCGCGTTGAGCAGCTTCAGGGCCTTGTCGACCTGGCGCTCGTACTCCTCAGGAGCCGGTTCGGGCGTGACGGTGTGGCTCGACAGGACGGCCTGTTGTGGACCTGAGTCGTGGGGGCCGGACCAGGACACCGAGGACGGCAGCAGTACGTGCGCCTCGCCTGTGTTGTCGTATGGCAGCGCGCCGACGGCTATCCCGCCGTCCTCCGCCAGGGCCTCGGTCACCTGGGTGGACAGGGCGTCCGTGTCCTTCTCGGAGAGGACCTGTCGTGGGTCGGCGGCGAGCAGGGTGCGGTCGGGGGTGGCGAAGTAGAAGGAGCCTGGCTGATACCTGTCGATCAGATCCACATCCACACCCTTCATCGTGCCCCGCGAGCCTCCCCGAAACTGCTGAAGGTGGCCCTCGTCATGCGAGGGCCACCTTCAGCAAGTCACTTATGCCCGGTCAGACGACCCCCTCAGCACGCTCCGCCGGCCTTGCGGAACGGCTCACGGGACCGTCTTACCAGGCCGTTCTCACTTGAGAGCGTCGATCAACGCGGTGCGCTGACGGTCGCCGAGGCCGGCTGCCCGCCGGGCCTCATCGATGCCTGCCTTCTCCAGCAGGTTGGTGACCTTCACCGCGCCGAGGCCCGGCACGGCCATGAGCAGCTGCTTGACCTTGGTCTTGCCAATGGTCTTGTCTTCCTTGGCCTTGGCGAGCACCTTGTCGATGGTGGTCGTGCCGGCCTTGATCGAAGCAAGCAGCTCGGAGCGCGCCTTGCGAGCCTCGGCGGCCTTGGCCAACGCCTCAGCGCGCTGCTCGGGAGTCAACGTAGGCAGAGCCAACGTGCTGTTCCTTCCTATGTCGAGTCTCTGGTGCCGCCGGTGCGATTTCCACCGCCCTTTTCTGGGCCTGACCGCGCCTGACGACGCGCCCAGTAAACGACACCCACCTGCGGAACATACCCCCGACACGCGGGAGTTTCCGCCGAACATCCTGCTCACGACCAGGGACAACTCTCCGTAATTCACCCGCCAGGGGAGTTTCCCGGCTACCCGGGCGAGTGATCAGCAAGCCCGCACGGCCGCTTGTTTCGGCCACGTTTTTTGCCCTCTTGCTGCTGATTCAGCGGAATTTCGGCGGCTACCCCACGTCAGATTCAATCGCAACCTGTGACCGTGAGCCGAACCTCATCGTCTCGAGGTGATGACCATCTACTGTGCAGTCAGACGCACGATGCGGTGACGCAGGACACAGCGGGAGAGCCCCATGTTGAGCACGATGCAAGACGCCCCCCTCACGATCGGCCGGATAGTCGACCACGGGACCGGCCTGTACTCGTCCAGCGAAGTGATCACCTGGACCGGTGCGGAGCCACGGCGAGAGACCTACGGACAGACTGGGCGCAAGGCCGCGCAACTGGCCCACGCCCTGCGTGACCTGGGGGTCACCGGTGACCAGCGAGTCGGCACGTTCATGTGGAACAACGCCGAGCACCTGCAGGCCTACCTGGCCGTACCGGCCATGGGCGCGGTTCTGCACACCCTGAACCTCCGGCTGTTCCCCGAGCAGCTGACCTACATCACCAACCACGCCGCCGACCACGTCGTGATCGTCGACGCTTCGCTGGCGCCCCTGTTCGCGCGTGTCCTGCCGACGTTCGAGACCGTGAAGCACGTGGTGGTGGCCAACGGCCCGGTTGAGGCGTTGGAGGCGCCTGCCGGGGTCGAAGTTCACTCGTATGAGCAGCTGCTGGCCGGGCGCCCGGAGCGATTCGAATGGCCTGAGATCGACGAGCGTCAGGCAGCCGCGATGTGCTACACGTCCGGCACCACCGGCAACCCGAAGGGCGTCGTCTACTCCCACCGGTCGATCTATCTGCACTCGATGCAGGTCTGCATGTCCGACAGCATGAACCTGGCCGGTTCGGACAAGGCCCTGCTGATCGTGCCGCAGTTCCACGCGATGTCGTGGGGCCTGCCGTACGCCTCGATGATGGTCGGCGCCTCGATGCTGATGCCCGACCGGTTCCTGCAGCCCGAGCCGATCGCCGCGATGATCGAGGCCGAGAAGCCCACGTTCGCCGGCGCGGTGCCGACCATCTGGCAGGGCCTGCTGGCGTACCTCGAGGCGAACCCCAAGGACCTGTCGTCGCTGCGTGACGTCGTCGTCGGTGGGTCGGCCTGCCCTCCCGCGCTGATGCACGCGTTCAACGATCGCTACGGCGTGCACATCACGCACGCGTGGGGCATGACCGAGACGTCACCGCTCGGCAGCGTCGCGCGCCCACCGGCCGGTGTGACCGGCGACGAGGAGTGGGTCTACCGGTACACCCAGGGCCGTCCGCCCGCGTCGGTCGAGTGCCGGCTCATCGACGACGACGGCAACGAAGTCCCGTGGGACGGCGAGAGCGTCGGTGAGCTCGAGGTCCGCGGGCCGTGGATCGCGGCGTCGTACCACCGGCAGGACGAGGACGGTGAGGGCGCCGAGAAGTTCCGGGACGGGTGGCTGCGCACCGGGGACGTCGGCGCGTTCACCCCGGACGGGTACCTGAAGCTGACCGACCGGTCCAAGGACGTGATCAAGTCCGGCGGTGAGTGGATCTCCTCGGTGGAGCTGGAGAACCAGGTGATGGCGCATCCGGCCGTGGCCGAGGCGGCGGTCGTCGGCATCCCGGACGAGAAGTGGGACGAGCGGCCACTGGTCGCGGTCGTGCTGCGGGAGGGCCAGACGGTCGAACCAGAGGAGCTGCGGGAGTTCTTGACCGACAAGGTCGCGCGCTGGCAGGTGCCGGAGAACTTCACCTATATCGAGGAAGTCCCCAAGACCAGTGTCGGCAAGTTCGACAAGAAGCGGATCCGCGCGGCGTACGCCGAGGGCCAGCTCGACGTCAAACACCTGACCTGACGCAAGGCCGGACGGCCGCCCCGACCGGCGGCCGTCCACTCCTATTGGGCAGGAGTTTGAGCACAGTTCGTCTTGTGACAACTCAACTTTGTACTCAGCGTCCTAAATAGACTTTCAGTGCAACGTGAACAAGACGATCGGAGTAGTGACTTTCCTTCACGTTCTCCGGCAGGATCGCCGCATGGCCAACCTCAGCCGTCGGAGTCTGCTGCACGCCACCGGTGCCGCCGGTGCGCTCGGCCTGTTCGCCGGTACCCCGGCACAGGCGCTCGACCGGGCATTGCGCGAGACGACCAAGCGCACTGTCAGCACAGCTGGAACCACCCTCGAAGCCGTCGCGACCCCGACCGGCACGGGATTCAAACGGATCACCGCGGGACCTGGCTGGCCGCTTGTGGTGCGGCCCGATCTGACCGCTCCGCAGTCCGGCCGGGACGACCGCCGGACCGCGCTCACGTCGTTCGTCCAGTTCACCGACCTGCACATCATCGACGCGCAGAGCCCGGCCCGGGTCGAGTACGTACACCCGTTCATCGGGTCGGCACACCGTCCACACGAGACGCTTTCCACCCAGGGTGCGGCAGCGTTGGTCAAGCGGGTCAACAGCGTGCAGTCCGGGCCGTACACCGGGCGGGCGTTCGACTTCGTGCTCTGCACCGGCGACAACACCGACAACCACGAGAAGATCGAGCTCGAATGGTTCCTGACTGTCCTCAATGGCGGGACGGTCACGCCGAACACCGGTGACCCGGCCCGGTTCGAGGGCGTCCAGAACTCCCGCGCGACGCTGTACTGGAACCCCGGCGACAGCACCGCGGACATGTACAAGGCCAAGGGTTTTCCGCAGATACCGGGCCTGCTGACCGACGCGATCAAGCCGTTCAGCAGCCCAGGCCTGACCAGGCCGTGGTACAGCGTGTTCGGCAACCACGACGACAGCGTGCAGGGCAGTTTCCCCAGCGGCATCCCGCTCATCGACGGGATCTACACCGGTTCGACCAAGATCGAGGGCTTCGCCTCCGAGGCCGACGCGGCGAAACTGGCCCAGGCCATGCAGAACTCGCCGTTGAAGGCCGTCGAGCTGCTGCTGAACTTCAGCGGACCGGTCCGCCGCGTGACCCCCGACGCACGCCGCAAACCGTTCAGCCCCAAGGAATACGTTGCCGCACACCGCGATCCGGCCAACACCGGCCCCGGACCGGTCGGGCACGGTTTCGGCCCGGCCAACGCCGCAGGCAAGGACCTGTACTACACGTTCCAGGTCGCGCCCGGCGTGATCGGCATCGGCATGGACAGCACCAACCGGGCCGGCCTGGCCGAAGGTTCACTGGGCGACAAACAGTTCAAGTGGATCGAGCAGACCCTCAAGGGCGGCAGCTCCCGGTACTACGACAGCAAAGGCAATCTGGTCCGCAGCAGTGCGCCGGACCAGTTGTTCGTTCTTTTCAGCCACCACACCAGTGGGTCCATGGGCAACCTGCTGCCGGACCCGACAAATCTTCTCGAACGACGCCACGACGGCCCCGCTCTGGTCGCGCTGCTCAACCGGTTCCCGAACGTGGTGGCGTGGGTGAACGGCCACACCCACCGCAACGAGATCATCGCCCATCCGGGTGCCACTCCGGCGCAAGGCTTCTGGGAGATCAACACCGCTTCGCACACCGACTTCCCGCAGCAGGCCAGGATCATCGAGCTGACCGACAACGGCGACGGCACCTTGTCGCTGTTCACAACCCTGATCGAGGCGGAGAGCCCGTACCGGACCGACTTCGGTGACGGCTCGGCCGCCGGGCTGGCTTCGCTGTACCGGGAGATCGCAGCCAATGACCTGCACGCATCAGCGGGCCGGTTGGGCGCGGCGGTGGACCACAACACCGAACTGGTGCTCGTCAAGCCGTTCTGACGCCTTCACCCGGACGCGGGCAGCGGGCGTGTGATTCCATAGTGACGGCCGGAAGCGGCAGAACCGCCCAGTGATCGCTATGGTCAGGGCGAGACTCCTGCCAGGAGGTGACCCCGCTGCCCGCCGAGTCCGCCGAACCGACCACCGGACGGTCCCGCAAGCTGAACGCGACGTCATACGTCGTGCTCGGCATGCTGTCCTACGGCCCCGCCACGAGCTACCAGCTCAAGCAACGCATCGGCCTGACGATCGGCAACTTCTGGGCGTTCGCGCACTCCCAACTGTATGACGAGCCGGCCCGGCTGGTGGCGGCCGGGCTGGTCAGCCAGACCACCGAGCAGGGCGGCCGGCGCAAGCGGACGTACTCCATCACCGACCAGGGCCGTGAAGCGCTGGCGGAGTGGCTGGCCGAGCCGACCCTTGAGCAGACCGAGGTCCGCGACACGGGCCTGTTGAAGCTGTTCTTCGGCATGGGCGCGTCGCCGGAGGACATCCGCAGGCTGGCGCGTGACCGCTACCAGTCGCACCGCGCCCGCGCCGACGGCTACATCCAGCAACGCGCGGAAATCGAGGCACGGGCGGACCGCTGGCAGCTCAAGACGCTTGAGCTGGGTATGCGCTACGAGCGCACGGTGGAGAAGTTCTGGAAGGACTTCATGGAGGAACTCGACCGCGATCCGCCCTGACAGCGGTTTACACGATCTTGCCTCATGGCGAAAATATCTCCCATTCCTCGCTAGGGAGCTGCCATGAACCGTCTGGCCCTGCTGACCATCGCCATGCTGCTGGTGTTACCCGTTGTCCCGGCTCAAGCCGTGTCGCCCACAGCCCCCGTGGACTTCCACGCCTGGAAAGGCGCGGACTTCCTCTTCACGGGCAAGCGCGACGGCCTGATCCCCAGCCTGCGAGGAGTGCGGATCGGCCGTCCGGCGGGCACGATCGAGCACACCGAACCGAAGTCCGGCACCCGGACTTACGAGTACGGCACCTGGACATCGCCGGTATACCGGCAGGGATTCGACGCGACGCAGCTCGTCGCGTCCTGGAACGCGCTCACCCCGAAGGGCACTTGGTTAAGAGTCGACATGCGCGGCGAGACCACCGCGGGCGCCGAAACCATGTGGTACGGCATGGGCCAGTGGGCATCCGGCGACGAGGACGTCACGCGGACGAGCCTGCCCAACCAGTCTGACGCGTACGGCTTTGTCGACGTGGACACGTTCGTCGGGCGGACGACGTTGCACGCCTACCAGCTGCGCGTGACGTTGTATCGCGCCAAAGGAACGCACGAGTCGCCCACGCTGACCATGGCCGGTGCCATGACCTCCGCCGTTCCGGACCGGTTCTCCGTACCCACCAGTCCATCTGGCGGCGCGTGGGGCATCGAACTGCCGGTGCCGCCGTACTCGCAGAACATCCACGTCGGCCAGTACCCCGAGTACGGCGGTGGCGGTGAGGCGTGGTGCAGCCCGACCTCGACCCAGATGGTGGTGGAGTACTGGGGCAGGCGTCCGACCAAAAAGGACCTGGCGTGGGTCGATCCGTCCTATGCGGACCCGAGCGTGGACCACGCGGCCCGTTTCACCTACGACAAGGACTACGACGGCACCGGGAACTGGCCGTTCAACACGGCCTACGCGGCGACCTACGGGCTGAACGCGCACGTCACCCGGTTGCGTTCGCTGGCCGAACTGGAGGGCTACATCAAGCGCGGCATCCCGGTGATCACGTCGCAGTCGTTCCTGTCCTCGGAACTGGACGGCGCCGGGTACGGCACGGCCGGGCACATCATGGTCGTGATCGGATTCACCGCGACCGGTGATGTGATCGTGAACGACCCTGCCTCGTCGAGCAACGACCGTGTCCGCAACGTGTACAAGCGCGCCCAGTTCGAGAACATCTGGCAGCGCACCAAGCGCTACCGCGCCGACGGGACCGTGGCGAGCGGCCCCGGTGGCGTCGCCTACATCATCACGAGGTGACAGCCTCGCGAATGGCATGCGCCAGCGGGCTTGCCGGGCGTCCGATCAGCTTCTCCAGGTCTGGCCGGACGTCCGCGAGCACGCCGTGGCCGATGTTGACGTAGATGTCGGTCAGCACCTCGGCCAGGAAGTCCGGCAGCCCGGCGCCCACGTAGATCGCCGTGAGCTCGGCAGCCGGAATGTTCTGGTGCACGAACGGTTTCCCGGTGGCCTCGGCCACCAGCGCGGCGAACTCGTCGAAGGTCCAGGCCTGTGCGCCGGTGAGCTCGTAGATCTTGTTCTCGTGGCCGTCGGTGGCTGCCACGATCGCCGCGGCCAGCGCGAGGTCGTCCCGCGCGACGGTAGCGATCTTCCCGGTGGCCGCGGAGGTGAGGAAAGCGCCCAGTGGCAGGGCTTGCGCCAGCTGGCCGGTGTAGTTCTCGTGGTACATCCCGTTGCGCAGGAAGGTGTACGCGATCCCGGTCGCGCGGATGGCTTCTTCGGTCGCCTTGTGGACCTTGGCCAGGCCCAGCGGTGAGGTCGCGGCGTCCGACACGCTCGTGTAGATGATGTGCTGCACACCCGCGCGCTGAGCTGCCGCGACAGCGTTGGCATGGATCTTGATGCGCAGCTCGTCGGGGCCGTCGACGGAGACCAGGACCAGCTTGTCCACGCCGGCGAACGTCTTCGCCAGGCCGTCCGGATCGGTGAAGTCGCCCTGGCGGACCTCGACGCCGAGATCGGCCGCCTTGGCGGGATCCCGGACCGAAACGACGAAGTCAGCGCGCTCGCGCAGGTGCTTGGCGGTCAGCCCGCCCAGTTGTCCGGTCGCCCCGGTCAGCAGAGTTGTCATGCCACTTACGCTACGAGGGGTACTAACTCTTGGAAAGTAGCCACTTTGATGTCATATACTTACCTCATGGAAAGCGTGCAGGTATGGGACGTCTTCGACGTGAACTGCCCCTCCCGGGCAGTGATGGAACACATATCCAGCAAGTGGGGCGTGCTGGTGCAGATCCTGCTGCTGCGCTCCGGAACGCTGCGGTTCAGCGAGCTGCGCCGCGCGATCGGCGGCGTCAGCGAGAAGATGCTGTCGCAGACCCTTCAGACGCTTGAGCGCGATGGTCTGGTCAACCGGCTGGTCCACCCGGTGATCCCGCCGCACGTCGACTACAGCTTGACCGACCTGGGCGTGCGCGCTGCCACCACGGTGAACACGTTGTTCGAGCTGATCGGCAACAACTGGGCCGAGTTCGAAGCGGCCCAGATCGCCTACGACCGGCGCAAGGCGACTGCGTGAGCACATTCGAAGACGCCGAGTACCCCGCGGCACCCTACCCTGGCGCGCGCCCATCCTGTTCCTACGTCCAGCTCGACGGCAAAGGCTGGCAGCTGATGCCGTCCTGGCAGGTCACAGCAACCGGGGACGACCTGGACACGTGGCTCGCCGCGCGGGACGCACCGACGCTGGCCGAGCGCGTGCCCGTGCTGACGTACGGCTCGAACGCCAATCCGAGCAAGATCACCTGGTTGCGTGAGAACCTAGGCCTGGAAGGGCCGGTTGTCGTACTGCGAGCCGAATGCACCGGGCTGGCCGCGGTCTGGGCAGCCGGGCTGCGAGTCGTGGACACGCAACGGCCGGTCACGTTGACCGCGATGCCCGGCGCGACCGAGACGCACGCAGTCTGGATGGCCGATCCCGCGCAGGTCCGCGTGCTGGACGTCTGCGAAGGCCGTGGCGAGCGGTACCAGTTGTCGCGTCTGCGCAGCGGGACCGTACGACTGGAAGACGGCACAGTCTGGGACGAATTGCTTTCCTACACAGGGAAAGCCGAGATCCGTCGGCCATTGCTCGTCTCGGGTGAACCGGTCCGCTGCGCTTCGCTGGGCCAGGCCGAGGCACAGAACCTGACCGGCACGCCGGCGCCTGCGATGAATCTCGATGTATCCGCTGTGGACGGAGAACCCATACCGGAGGATTACCCCGCAAGGGTTTTCGTGTACGGCACGTTGAGACCGGGCGCGTCGGCGTGGGAACTGGTCGAGCCCTGGGTGGACGGCGAGCCGTATCCGGCCAGCATCCACGGCGAGGTCTTCGACACCGGCTTCGGCTATCCCGGGCTGCTCCGCGGCACGAACGAGGTACCCGGATGGGTGCTGCCGTTGCGCACACCGGGGGCCGCACTGGCCACTTTGGATTCGTACGAAGGTGATGAATACCGCCGAATCCGGGCGATCACCGCCGACGGCACGGTGTGCTGGGCCTACCTGTGGAAGACGTGAGAATTCGCCTGACCGTGTGAGTGACAACAACCCGACGCGCGGGTACCCGACCTTACTGGTAGTACCTGTAACAACGTTTCGGGAGGTGGAACCATGGTCCGACGCAGGCTGATGGTCACGAGCGTGGCCGTGATGACGCTCGGCGCGCTCTCCGCGTGCGGCAACGACAAGCCGGCCGCTCAACCACCGCAAACTGTGACCGTGACGGAGACACCAACGCAGACGTCACCCTCACCTTCGGTTTCGTCAGGCTCCTCGAGCGAGCCGGAACGCCCGCCGAGCGTGCGCAACGACCAGACGCCGCGATGCGGCCCCACGACGCTGTCCGGCGTGATCGAGAGCGGCGACGCCGCGGCAGGCAACCGCTACGTCAAACTCGCGGTGACCAACACCGGCTCCAAAGCGTGCACTTTGTACGGCTACGGCGGCCTGCAGCTGACCAACGCGGCCGGTGCCCCGACGCCGACCAAGCTCACCCGTCAGCCGGACCCCGGTCCGTCGCTGGTCCGGCTGGAACCCGGCCAGAAGGCGTACAAAAACCTGCACTGGGGCGCGGTTCCGGACGGCACCGAACCGGTCGAGGGCCCATGTGAGCCCGCGTCGGCGGGCGCGAAGGTGATCCCGCCGGACGAGACCGAACCGTTCATGGTCAAGTTCGACTTCGGCTCGGTCTGCGAGCAGGGCAAGATCGACGGGTCCGCTTACTACAAGTAATTCTTCGCCGGTTCACTACCCTTCGGCGGGCCACAAGAGGCACGCTGAAGTGCATGACCGCGCAGATGACACCCCTTCCGGCGGCCACGGAGCCACCCGACCCGCTGGACCGGATCACGCTGCCGCCACGGACCTTCGTGGCCGCACTGGCCACGATCGCGCTGCTGCTCGGCCTGATCCTGGCCCTGCTCCCCGTCCGGGTATCCACCCTGGACACCACGTCGACGGTCAAGGTGAGCTGCGGCAACATCCTCGGCGGCGTGGAGACGCCGCGGCTGGCGAGCAGTCTTGGCAAGCCGGCCGAGCTGGTGCTCGTGCAGTACGTGGGCATGTGCGACCGGGCCATCGACTCGCGTGCGACGCCCGCCTGGGTGTTGTTCTTCGGAGGCATGATCGGCTGGATCTGGCTCGGTGCGGTCCGGAAGCGGAAAACAAGGGTCGAATAGGTCTGGACCAGTGGGTACTATCACGGTGTATGAGGGTTCGACTGCGTTGCGTGATCGTGGCCCTGTTCCTGCTGGCCGGTTGTGGCACTGACGCCGCGACCAGCTCGGTTCCCGTGCCGCCGGACGAGTGGGCGGCGATGCGGAACATCGATTCCTGCGCGATCCTGGACCAGGCCGCGCTCGCGAAACTAGGTCAGGTCAAGGCCCCGGCATTCACCGGCGCCAGCGCACACAACTGCGTCGCGACGATCACCGCGCCCGACGGCACGCAGATCGTCGCGCGGGCGTACGTCGGCGAACGCGTCGTCGCGGACGCCGTGCCGGTCGATCTCGGTGGCGTCCTGGCGTTCCAGGACGCGTCGTGTTCGGTCACCGTGAAGATCACCGGCGATACCGGGATCAGCATCTCGATCGAGGGCGACGACTTGGAGAAGCAATGCGCCCAGGCGCGTGATGTCGCCACCGCGGTCGCCCCGAAACTCAAGACACCGCCACAGAACCAGGCCGCGTCACCGTTTCACGGCAAGGATCCGTGCCAGCCGATCGACCAGTTCACCAAGGAGATCGGCGCGCTCAAGCAGATCCGTCGGCCGACAATTATCAACTGCGAGCTGGCCGGAGCCGACGGTTCTCTGCTGATCAGCTATGAAATCGTGAACATGGAAGGGCACGCGCACGGCGAACCGGTGACCGTGGCGGGCAAAGAAGCCATGCGCCACCAGGAATCCGACACGCTCGACCGCTGCGAGGTGATGGTCATGCTCAAGCCCGTGCTGACCAACTCCTACTTCACCATCCGGTTCCAGGTCATGTCCGGCTCCGACCCGTGCGCGAAGGCGACCAACGCGGCCAACGAGTCCGCTAGGGTATGAGCTTGCCCGGATTCAGGATCCCTTCTGGGTCAAGCACATTCTTCACGGCCTTGAGCACGTCCACGCCCAGATCGCCGATCTCGGCGGCCAGGTAGGGCGCGTGGTCGATACCGACCGCGTGGTGGTGAGAGATCGTACCCAGCCCTTCGATGGCTTCACAGGCCGCGGTTTTTGCCTGGCGCCATTGGTTTTCCGGGTCTCGGACGGCGCGCGGCACGATCGCGGTGAAATACAGCGAGGCGCCGGTCTCGTAGGCGTGCGAGATGTGGCACATGACAATCGGCTTGTTGCTGCCTTCGGTCAACGCGTTTGTCAGCGCTGTTCTCACGGCTGACCGCAGTTTGGTCAGCTGCGACCAATGTGTTGCCGTTTCCAGGGTTTCGACGCAGACTCCGGCGTTCATCAGGGCGTCACGCTGACGTGGGCCGTTGAACCGGCCGTGCTTCCAGGCTTCGCCGAGCGGACGGCCCAGCCGGACGGCGCCTTTCAGTCGTCTCAGGGTCTCGGCCCGGCGAACCGTGAGCTCGTGATTGTCCTGCGCTTCCCAGCCCAGGATCAGCATGCAGGGTTCTTTGATTCCGCGTGCTTTGAGATAGGTGCTCAGTGCTTTGGCCTTCAGTCCGCCGGTCAGGGCGAAGGAAACACCTGTTTCATCCACATCGGACAGTCTGGTGACGTCGGCCAGAACTCGGTCCTGCGCCAGTTTTCGTACCGCCTCGGAGCCCTTCTCCCAGCCGTCGAACACGAGCCCCTCGTAGCGGCGGACTTTCGGCAACAGGCGTACGCGCACAGTCACCTCGGTGATCACACCGAATGCGCCTTCACTACCGACTACCAGCTGTTTCAGATCCGGTCCGGCAGCCGACGCGGGCGCGACACCCAGCCGCCAGTCACCACGCGGCGTCGCCATCCGGACGCCTTCGACCATGTCTTCGAACCGGCCATAACCCGAGGACGCCTGACCAGCTGACCGTGTCGCAGCGAAACCACCGATCGTCGCGCGCTCGAACGACTGCGGCACATGACCGAGCGTGAGTCCGTATACGGCCAGCTCACGCTCAGCGTCCGGCGCGCGTACACCTGCTTGGAACGTGGCCAACCGCGACACCTGGTCGACCGCGACCAGACGATCCAGCCGCGCAAGGTCAAGGATGACCGCGCCCTCCGCGCGCACTCCCCCAACCACTGACGTCCCGCCGCCGAACGGCACGACCGTGACCTTCAACTCCGCGCACGCTTTGAGAACCGCCGTGACCTGGTCCGGATCCGCCGGGAGGATGACCGCGTCCGGGACTTCGGGCGTGCCGATCCCCTTGTGTTTCAGCAGGTCCAGGTATGAGAGGCCACCGGCGCGGCCGAGCCTGGCGGCGTCGTCGGTGAGCACGTTGCCCGCGCCCACGATCCCGGCCAGGACCTCCCGGGCCTTGTCCGACAGCTCGGAGGGCGGCGCCGTGAGGGCGCGCGTCGGCGTTTCGACGTGCCCCAGACCGGTCTCCTCCCGCAGCCAGCGCAACGCGTGCGACGGCAGCTCGGCGCTCTGATCCGTCCACGCGGCCCTCAGGAGCTGGTCAGTTCGGTTCGCCATAGGTACAGTGTGACACATGACGTCACAACGTCACAGCAATCGAGTCGATGACGACGTACTCCTCGACGCCGCCCGAGCCTGCGTGCTCGCGATAGGCGTGGGGCGTACGACGCTGACCGAGGTCGCGCGGCGCGCCCAGGTCAGCCGGATGACGCTGTACCGGCGGTTCCCCGATGTGCGCAGCCTGATCGCAGCACTGATGACGCGCGAGTTCGGCGGCCTGCTCGCCGAGATGTCCCTCGCCCTGACCGGGCCGACCGCCCGGGAAAGGCTGGTCACCGGCATCGTCGCGGGCGTAGAAGGACTCGTGGACAACCCGATCATGCGGGCCGCGCTCGACCTCGAACCCGAATTGATCATGCCGTACGTGGTGCAACGCCTGGGCAGCACCCAGAAACTCGCCGAGCAGTTCATCGCCGACCAGATCAAGGCAGGCCACGACGACGGCTCGATCCGGGAGGGCGACGTGGCCATCCAGGCCCGCGCCCTCTTGCTGGTGGTCCAGTCCTTCGTATTGTCCCTGCGGCCCGCGACGTCCGATGTGGACCGTGCGGCCCTGCTGCTCGAGCTGGCGCGACTGATCGACGGCGCGCTGGAGCTCCGATGAACACCTCGCTCAACGCCGAACGCCGCACCCTCGACCTTTCAGCCGCCGCCTGCTCAGTGTGCGACATTCTGGTCATCGGCGGCGGCGTCACCGGCGCCGGAGTCGCGCTGGACGCTGCCTCCCGTGGGCTCTCCGTGGTGCTGATCGAGGCCCATGACCTGGCTTTCGGGACATCCCGGTGGTCAAGCAAGCTCATCCACGGCGGCCTGCGGTACCTGGCGCAGGGCGACGTGGGGCTCGCCTACGAGAGCGCGGTCGAACGCGGCATCATCATGACCCGGACGGCTCCGCATCTGACTCGGGCGCTGCCTCAGCTCATTCCTTTGTATTCAGGCAGTTCCCCGGCATTGGCGTTGACCGGACTACGCGCCGGCGACATACTGCGGCGTTTGGCCCGTACTCCGTCCTCACTGTTGCCTCGTCCCCGGCGCATTCCTGCCGCTGAGGCTTTGGCCTTGGCGCCGGGTTTGCGTCGCGCCGGTTTGCGCGGCGGTTTACTTTCGTATGACGGACAGTTGGTCGACGACGCCCGCTTTGTCGTCGCCCTGGCGCGGACCGCTGCGGGGTATGGCGCCCGGATTCTGACCCGGGTCAAGGCTTTGTCCGTGGACGGCAGCGGCGCCGTCGTCCTGGATTCCCTGAGCGGAACGTCTTTCGACATCCGAGCGCGTCGCGTCATCAATGCGACAGGAGTGTGGGCCGGTCAGCTCGAGCCTTCCGTGCGGCTGCGGCCTTCTCTCGGCTCACACATCGTCGTGGCCGGTTCCGCCTCCACCGCGTTGACCGTTCCCGTTCCGGGCGCACGCAACCGTTTCGTGCTCGTATTGCCTCAGTTGGATGGACGCGTTTACATCGGCCTTACTGACGAACCCGTTTCGGGGCCTCTTCCCGATGTTCCCGTCGTACCTTCGGCTGACATCGACTTCTTGCTGTCGATCGCTTCTTCCGTTCTGGAACGCCCTCTGAGCCACGTCGACGTTTTGGGGTCGTACGCGGGTTTGCGGCCACTGCTCGACGCTCCCGGCTCCAGCTCGGACATTTCCCGCCGGCACGCGGTGCTGACCTCACCTTCCGGCGTCATCACCATCGTCGGCGGCAAATTCACCACCTACCGCCGCATGGCCTCCGACGCAGTCGACGCAACCAACCTGACTGCAACTTCCGCCCGCACCAAGAACATCCCTCTGGTCGGCGCCGCTTCCCGCACCGCACTGGGCCAAATCCCCGCCCCAGCCCGCCTCATCGCCAAATACGGAACCGAGGCAGTCAAGGTCGCCGCCCTCGATCCATCCCCTCTGCACCCGTCACTAACCGTCGGCGAAGTCACCTGGGCGCTCGAACACGAAGGAGCCCTCGACGCCTCCGACATCCTCGAACGACGCACCCGCATCGCCCTCATCCCCACCGAAGCCGAACCCTTGACCCAACTCGTGAACGCCCTCGTGTGAGCTCCTTTGGTCGTCCCTGGCATTGACCTGTTTGACGGACAGCCCTCCCTCGATGTCGCCCCGCTACCTCAAACCTTTGCCCTTCCAGGCAACTCCCCCTCCACCGCGTGTCCCGTCCCTCCCCTGTGTCCACCTCACCACTCGTCGTCCACTCCTCCGCCGCACCATTAGCCCATCCAAGTGATCCCGGTGCGAACGGCCCTTTCGCGCGTGTTCTCTTCTTGAAAACCCCTGCTCACCCGCAATCCCTTGTAGACTGGAGCAGGGCCGCCCCCCAGTGGCGGGTGGGGGCTGTCTACTTATGTAAGGGCTGAGCGGGTTCGTATTTGCGCTGGTCAGGGCTGGTTTGCGCGAGGGCTTGGGCGCTGGTGATTGTGGGGTCTTTTTCTTGGGAGAGATTGTGCCCTGCCGGGCGGGCAAACCTCCCTCAGATGAGGACGGAAAAGCGGTTCGTGCCCCCACCCTCGGTCGGCCTGCCCCAGGGTAACCAACACAAGCCCAGGACACCGCACGCTTCCGACCGCCGGCGCCCCCAGTGTTGATGCATTTCCCTGAAAAGCGACACCAGTTCGGGCCGGGTTCCGCTCGGGGGGCGCCAACCCGGCACGCCCGACCTTCAAACTCGGCAACCGCGCTCACGTCCCGCCCGGGGGCGCCAATCGGGGCTCTCACTTTTAGCTCGCCACCCGGCTCCATTACGACCTGGGCCGCTGACCCGGGCTCGGGCCTTCGTCTTGGCAACCGGCGCGCTTTTCGCGCGGAGGCGCTGACCGGGCTCGCCAGGATGTCCAAGCCTTAGCGAGACTGTGGAGGTGGCCGTTCCGGTTGGGTGGGAACGGCCTCTTCTCCTGGAGTTTGTCAGTGGGTGTAGCGGATTGCTGGGCGGGGTTGTTGTTTCTGGGTTGTTGTGCCTTTGGCTTGAGCGGCTAGTTGTTCGACTAGGGCCTTGACTGACTTGATGATCTGGACGACCTTGACGATGAGTTGGAGGACTTTTTGCATTGATTGAAGCAGTTTGATGAGTTTGCCGAGCAGTTTCTGGGCTGTGGTGATCGCGGTCTGGACTATCTGGACGATGGCTGTGGCGATGCTGGCGCCGAATGTCGCCCAGGAGGCGGCCAGGGCTTGGATGATCTGCATGATGATCTTCTGAACCGCTTGGGAGATCAGGTCCATGACCATTTTGCGGACTTCGGCCACTAGTTGGCCTACGCCGGTTATGGCTGCGGAGAGGCCTGTGCTGGCGCGGGCGAAGGCTTCGAGGCTGTCGGCGTGGGTCGCGCTGGTCGAGCGGTAGCCGTTGGCTGCTGCGCCTTGCCATTGGGTGGTTTGCGAGACCGATGTTTCTCGATATTGGGCCGCTGTGGCGGCCATCTGGGTTCCGGCGGCGGTCCAGGTGGCGGCGGTGGTTTTGATGGATTCGGGGTTGCCCAGGAGGATGTCGAACGGTTCGCGTAGGAACGAGATGTGTTCGACGGCCCAGCTGAAGCCCGCGCTGCTGATCGCGCCTAACGGGTCTCCGGAGATTCCGATGACGTCCAGTGCTGTGCTGGCGATTCCGCCCGCCGCGGAGAGCCAGTCGCCTTGCTCGATCGCCGCGACTGTTCCCTTCACGTCGTGCAGCAGGGCTGTTCCCGATTTGTTCTCGGTCACGGGGTCTCCTTGGCGAACACGCTCGCGCGCCGGCGGTCGATGCTTTGGTAGGCGTTGGCTGTGGTGATCAGGCCGGAGTTGACGTCTGTCACGGTCTGCGCGGCTTTGCCGAGCGCTTCCTTGGCCTCCGTCGAGGCTTGCAGGATGGCCATCGCCAGGAATTGGCCGAACAGGCCGAACGCGTCACCGCTCAACACCGCCTGCGCGGTGGCCGCGGCGTTGCGGGCGTCGTTGGCCATGTCGGCCACCGTGGTGGCGTGTTCGAGCAATTGGTCGATCTGGACGTCGAACGAATCCATTGCCTGCCCCTCGTTACTTGATCAGGTCCGGTGGGTTGTCGAAGTAGTCGTCGTCCGCGCGGGTGTCGCGCTTTGCCATGGGTTGCTCTTCTTGGACGTCGGCCACCGGCATCCGGCTCCGTACGAAATCAAGCGCTTCGCCCTCGCCGACGAACTCGCGCATGGTGTCGATCACCTTGCTGCTGACGTCCGCCTGTGCCTGCTGGGTGACCCGCATGATCAGACGGGCGAGCTGTTCCGGTTCGATGTCGCGCACACCCGGGCGCAGCACCAGCTCGGTGGTGGCGCCGCTGGCGTTCACGCGCACGGTCACCTGGCCGTCGGGTGAGCTCGCCGACCCGCCTATCTGCCGGAGCGCCTGGTCGGTCTGTTCGGCCTTGGCGGCGGCCTGTTTGAGGGTTTCGTCATACTGGGCGAGCCACTGTTGGGGGTTCAATGGTCCATCCTGGATCATGGGGCCGAATGTAGCCCGCACCCTGGTTGTTCGCGGCAAAGTGACCGAGTCGAGACCTCCTCTGCGCATGCGGTTCAGACCAGCCTGGATACTGCGTGGGGACATGTCCAGCGAGGAAGGATCGATGGTGCCTCAGGCGGGACTGGAGATCGACCGCATCTCCAAGCGCTACGGCGATGTCGTCGCCCTGTCCGACATGACGTTCGAAGTCCGGCCAGGCGAACTGTTCGGGTTCGTCGGCAGCAACGGCGCGGGCAAGACCACCACGATGCGGATCGCATTAGGTGTGCTCGCCGCGGACTCCGGCACAGTGCGGTGGGCAGGCGAGCCGATCACGTTGAGCACTCGCCGCAGGTTCGGCTACATGCCCGAGGAACGCGGGCTGTACCCGAAAATGAAGGTGCTGGACCAGCTCGTCTACATGGCGCGGCTGCACGGCCTGGAGACCAATGCCGCGCACCGTGCCGCCGAGGACTGGATCGCGCGGCTCGGCCTGCGGGAACGCCGTTCCGACGAGGTGCAGAAACTCAGCCTGGGCAACCAGCAGCGCGTGCAACTGGCCGCGGCGCTGGTACACGACCCCGAGGTGCTGGTGCTCGACGAGCCGTTCTCCGGCCTGGACCCGGTCGCGGTGGACGTGATGAGCCAAGTCCTGAAAGAGAAAACCGCTTCCGGTATCCCGGTCCTGTTCTCCAGCCACCAGCTCGACCTCGTGCAGCGGTTGTGCGACCGGGTGGGCATCATCAACAAGGGCAAAATGGTCGCGTGCGACACGGTCGACGCGTTGCGCTCCGGCGCCACGGCCGAACTGGTCGTGCATGCGCCACAGGCACCATCAGGCTGGGCAGCGGGGATTCCCGGTGTCACGGCGGTGTCGCAGGCAGACGGCCGGACCGTGTTGCAGGTCGAGGATTTCGCCGACGACCAGGAGATCCTGAAGGCCGCGCTGGCCACCGGCCCGGTGCACGAGTTCAGCAGGCACCGGCCGTCGCTCGCGGAGCTGTTCCGTAACGTGGTGGCTGAGGAGGGCTCACAGTGAACGAGTTGAAGCCTGTCCAAGCTGTCCTGCTGGTGGCCGGCCGCGAGCTGAACACCAAGCTGCGTACCAGGTCCTTCATCATCAGCACGGTCGTGTCGATCGTTGTGCTCGGTGTTTTCGTGCTGCTGCAGAGCTCCGCGTTCAACGACGGCGAGCGCAGCGAGGTCGGCCTGAGCGGTCAGGCCACCGCGCTCGGCCCGCAGATCGTGGACTCGGCCAAACAGCTCGGGTACACCGTGCGGATCCACGACATCACCGAACCGGCCACCGGTGAGCAGCAGGTCCGCGACGGCGACCTCGACGCGCTGGTGACCGGCCCGGTCGGATCGCTGCAGGTCACGGTGAAGGACAAGCTGGCGACCGAGCTGCGCAACACGCTCAACGGCCTGATGCAGCAACAGATCCTGACCTCCGAGCTGGCCGCGGCGGATCTCGACCCCAAAGAGGTGCTGTCGACCGCGTCAGCCGCGCAGGTGAAGGTCACCGAGCTGGAGCCGACCGGCGACGATCAGGGCCAGCGCCTGGCGATCGGCCTCATCGTGGCGTTCCTGCTGTACATGGCCCTGATGATCTACGGCCAGATGGTCGCGCAGGGCGTGGTGGAGGAGAAGTCCAGCCGCGTGGTGGAGCTGTTGCTGGCCACGATGCGGCCGTGGCAGCTGCTGGCCGGCAAGGTGCTTGGGCTGGGGGTGGTCGGGCTGATCCAGTTCGCCGCGATCGCCCTGGTCGGTCTGATCGCCGGGTTGGCGACCGGCGCGATCACCATCTCCGGTGCGGCGATCGGCGGCGTGTTCGCCGGGGTGCTCTGGTACCTGCTGGGATTCTTCTTCTATGCCACCATTTTCGCGGCCCTCGGGTCGCTGGTGTCACGTCAGGAGGACGCGCAGAGCGTCATCACCCCGGTCACCATGGTGATCGTGATCGGCTTCATCTTCGGGATCAACCTGTTGCTCAGCGACGCCTCCAGCGGGCTGACGATATTCATGGCGGTGCTGCCGCCGTTCGCGCCGATCCTGATGCCAGGGCTGACCGCGCTGGGTCTCGCGCCGATCTGGTTGCAGGCCACGGCAATCCTGCTCACCCTCGGCGGGATCGCCCTGGTGGCGTGGATCGGCGGCAAGATCTACCAGAACGCCGTGCTGCGCACGGGAAGCCGCGTGCGGCTGCGGGAAGCCCTCAAGCTTGCTTGAGGGCGTTGTAGCGAGCCAGGGCGACTTCACGCTCGTGGGCGTGCTCGACGATCGGGCTTGGATAGCCCGGCACCGAGAGCTCCCACGGCTTGTGCACGCGTTTGCCTGGTACATCACGTAGTTCCGGCACGAACCGGCGCACGTAGTCGCCGTTCGGGTCGAACTTCTCGCCCTGCGTGGTCGGGTTGAACACGCGGAAGTACGGCGCCGCGTCAGTGCCGCTGCCGGCGGCCCACTGCCAGTTGTGCTGGTTGGACGCCAGGTCGCCGTCGACGAGATGCCGCATGAAGTGCCGTGCGCCCCACCACCACGGCAGATGCAGGTCCTTGACCAGGAAACTGGCCACGATCATCCGGACCCGGTTGTGCATCCAGCCCGTCTCCAGCAGCTGCCGCATGCCCGCGTCCACGATCGGAAACCCGGTTTCGCCCCGGCACCACGCGTCGAACGCGTCCTGGTCGTGGTCCAGTTCGATCTTGTCGAACCGGCGGTCGAGGTTCTGCCGGGCACTGTCGGGGCGGTGCCACAACACATCCGCGTAGAACTCACGCCAGGCCAGCTCGTTGCGGTACGGGCCCGCCTCAAGATCAGCCAGCAGCGTGCGTGGGTGGATGCAGCCCCACCGCAGGTACGGCGACATCCAGCTGGTTGCGGGCTTGTCGGGCCGGTCGCGGCGTTCCGGGTAGTCAGCAAGGCGTTCGTCTCGGAAGAGTTCCCAGGCATCGTGTGCGGCCTGCTCCCCCGCCTTGGGCAGGTCCGGCGCCTTCGGGTCTGCGGGGATGCGGCTTGCCCGTGGCGGCTCGATCCAGTCCACTGTGGATGCGTTGGTATCGGCCGGTTTGCGCCAGCCGTGATCGGCCCATGCCCGGGAGAACGGCGTGAAGACCTTGTACGGCGTGCCATCGGGTTTGGTGACGCGGCCTGGCGTCACCGCGTAGGGCGATCCCGAGCGGATGAAGTCGATGTCACCCAGTGCTTTTTCGACGTTCTCGTCGCGTTCCCGGCCGTATGGAGCCGTATCCGCGGAGACGTGCACGCTGGTGGCGTCGATCTGCCTGGCGACCCTGGGCACGAGCTCGACCGGATCGCCGGAGACGACCAGGAGCCTGCCGCCCAGCTGCTGGTCCAGATCACGCAGGCAACGGTAAAGAAAGGCCAGCCGGGCCGCGCCCGCAGGCTTGACCAAGCGCTTGTCCAAGACGAACAGGCCCAGGGCCTGCCGGTCCGCGGACAGCAACGCCGGATGGTCCCTGGTTCGCAGGTCACGGCGGAACCAGATGACTGAGGTCATCCGGAAACGCTACCGCGCCGATGACACCGACACCGGACAACCGGCGTGGCTGTGCCCCCAAAGTGGCGTTGGGAGCGTTGGATGCTCCGAAAGCCACTTTGGGGGCAAAACCTCAGCGGTTGTCCATCGACACGTAGTCGCGCTCGGCCGGTCCGATGTAGACCTGACGCGGACGCCCGATCTTCGTAGCCGGGTCGTGCGTCATCTCCCGCCAGTGCGCGATCCAGCCGGGCAGCCGGCCCAACGCGAACAGCACGGTGAAGAACTTCGTCGGGAAGCCCATCGCGCGGTAGATCAACCCGGTGTAGAAGTCCACGTTCGGGTAGAGCTTGCGCTGGATGAAGTAGTCATCGGCCAGCGCGTGCTCCTCGAGCTGCTTGGCGATGTCCAGCAGGCTGTCGTCGCCGCCGAGCTTGCCGAGGATCTCGTCGGCGGTCTTCTTGATGATCGCGGCCCGCGGGTCGTAGTTCTTGTAGACCCGGTGGCCGAAGCCCATCAGCTTGACGCCGTCCTCCTTGTTCTTCACCTTCTTGACGAAGGATCCGACGTCGCCGCCCGAGTCCCGGATGCCCTCGAGCATCTCCAGGACCGCGCTGTTCGCGCCGCCGTGCAGCGGGCCGAACAGGGCGTTGATGCCCGCGGAGATGCTGGCGAACAGGTTCGCCTCCGAGGAGCCGACCAGCCGCACGGTCGACGTGGAGCAGTTCTGCTCGTGGTCGGCGTGCAGGATGAACAGCAGGTCCAGCGCGCGGGCCAGGTCCGGGTCGACGTCGTAGGGCTCGGCCGGGAAGCCGAAGGTCATCCGCAGGAAGTTCTCCACCAGGCCAAGCGAGTTGTCCGGGTAGAGGAACGGCTGGCCGACCGACTTCTTGTAGGCGTACGCCGCGATCGTCGGCAGCTTGGCCAGCAGGCGGACGGTGGCGATCTCGGTCAGATCGTCGGTGACCGGCTTGAGCGTCTCCGGGTAGAACGTGGAGAGCGCGGACACCGCGGAGGAGAGCACCGGCATGGGGTGCGCGTCCCGCGGGAAGCCGTCAAAGAACCGCTTGAGGTCCTCGTGCAGCAGCGTGTGCCGCTGGATCTTGGAGGTGAAGTCGGCGAGCTGCGCCGCATTCGGCAGCTCGCCGTAGATCAGCAGGTAGCTGACCTCGATGAAGGTGGAACGCTCGGCAAGCTGCTCGATCGGATAACCACGGTAACGCAGAATGCCGGCGTCACCGTCGATGTACGTGATCTCCGAAGAGCAGGAGGCGGTGTTGACGAATCCCGGGTCAAGTGTGACCAGGCCGGTTTTCGCCAGCAGTTTGCCGAGTTCGATTCCGTTCGAGCCCTCGGTGGCGGGTACTACCGCCATCTCGAGCTCTCCGCCGTCGTGGTGAAGCGCGACGGTACGAGTACCGGATTGCGGCGCGGTCGTCGCGTCGGGCATGAACGTCCCTCTCCCGATCTTCTCGGGGCGGTGAATCTGGCGAATCAGCCATGTGCGTAGTCGGTGAAACTCCTCGCCGCACCGCAGCACCGCCCCATTGGGGTCCTGTCAACCTCCAACGCTAGTGCTCTCGGGGCGAATCGCACAGTGCGGCGTAAGTTAAGACACCCTGGTGGGACGCTTCTCACATCGATTCACAGAACGATTCAGATGATCGGGCCCAGCTCAGCCGCAAAAGGTGGCTCCGCGCCCGCCCTGGACACGGTTATCGCCGCCGCCGCGCCCGCGAAACGCAATGCCTCACGCCACGCGTCCGCGTCGAGCTCACGCAGTTGTCCGACCGACTGGACGCCTTTTGTATACAACCAGGCGAGCAATGCGCCGTGGACCGTGTCGCCGGCGCCGATGGTGTCCACGACCTGCGCCTCGGTGGCCGGAACCTCGACAAGTTCACCCGATCCGGCAATAACAGCGATTCCGTTTGAGCCCCGGGTCAGCACGACCGCGGCAGGGCCTTGCTGCTGCCATTGCCGGGCCGCGTCGAGGCCGTCCTGCTGGGCGATCCACGCCGCGTCCTCCTCGGAGAGCTTCAGCAGACCTACGTCCGGCAGCCAGCTGGCGAACCGCGCACGATAGGCGTCCGGATCGGCGATCAGGACCGGGCGGACGTTCGGGTCCAGCACCGTGAGCACGTTCGCCCTGCGCATGACCTGCTCGTACGCGCTCGCGCCGGGCTCAAGGACGAGCGAGAGCGTGCCCAGCGACAGCATTGTCATGTCCTCGGGCAGTTCTTCGGGCGCCTCGAACAGGCGATCCGCAGTGCCTTCGGCGTAGAAGGTGTAACGCGCGCCACCATCAGGCCCGAGGTTCGTCACCGCCAGCGTGGTCGGCTCCGGGCCGCGCTGCAGATACGTCGTGTCCACGTTGGACACTTCGAGCCGGGCCACCAGGGCGTCGCCGAAGTCGTCCCGCGAGACCCGGGAAAGAAAACTCACCGGCACGCCGAGCCGCCCGGCCGTGACGGCGACGTTGTACGGGCCGCCGCCCAGCCTGGGCAGCAGCGCGCCCGGTTCGCCGTCCAGTGTGGATTTCGCGGGCACCAGGTCGACCAGGGCCTCACCGCCGACAACG
Organism: Kibdelosporangium banguiense; assembly: GCF_017876405.1. Lineage (GTDB taxonomy): Bacteria > Actinomycetota > Actinomycetes > Mycobacteriales > Pseudonocardiaceae > Kibdelosporangium > Kibdelosporangium banguiense. Next base: position 1,571,192 of record NZ_JAGINW010000001.1, read on the forward strand.
ATCACGCGAAACAACCTACCGGCCAGGCGGCGAATAGTAACCTGAGCTGTCCATACGCACTGCATGCATACGGAGACCCCGCGATGCCTGTTGAACGTCTACTCCCGGACACCGAGGCTGAAGACCTCATCGCCCTGGCCCGGGACATAGCGACCAACGAACTGAAGCCACTGGCCGCCGAGTACGAGGAGAAGGAACGCTTTCCCCGGGATCAGTTCCGGCTGCTGGGCCGGTCCGGCCTGCTCGGGCTGCCCTACCCGGAACGATGGGGCGGCGGAGGCGTCTCCTACGAGGTGTACCTGCAGGTCCTCGAAGAGATATCGGCCGCCTGGCTGACCATCGGCGTCGGGCTCTCCGTACACACAATGTCCTGTTACGCGCTGGCCACGTTCGGCGACGACGCGCAACGCAACGAGTGGCTCCCCGACATGCTCGGCGGCGACCTCCTCGGGGCCTACGCCCTCTCCGAGACCAACGCAGGCTCAGACGCGGCAGCGCTGGCCACCCGCGCCGTCCCCGACGGCTCCGACTACGTGATCAACGGCACCAAAGCCTGGATCACCCACGGTGGCGAAGCGGACTTCTACACGACAATGGTCCGAACCTCCCCGGACGGCGGCCGCGGCATCAGCTGCTTACTGGTGCCAGGCGCCACCCAGGGCCTCTCAGCCTCATCGCCCGAACGAAAAATGGGCATGACCGGCTCGACAACCGCCCAGATGATCTTCGACCGGGCCCGAGTCCCGGCCACCCGCCTGATCGGAGGCGAAGGAGCAGGCCTGAAAATCGCCCTGACCTCGCTGGACTCAGGCCGTCTGGGCATCGCCGCCTGCTCAGTCGGCCTGGCCCAGGCGGCGCTCGACGAATCGGTGCGCTACGCCAAACAACGCACCCAGTTCGGCCGCGCCATCATCGAATTCCAAGGCATGGAGTTCCTGCTCGCCGACATGGCCGCCGCAGTCGAATCAGCGCGCGCAACTTACCTGGAAGCAGCCCGGCGCAGGGACCGAGGCCTCCCCTTCAAACGCCAGGCCTCCATCGCCAAACTCGTCGCCACCGACGCAGCGATGAAGGTGACGACAGACGCCGTCCAAGTCCTGGGCGGCGCAGGCTACACAAAGGACTTCCCCGTCGAACGCTACATGCGCGAAGCCAAGGTCCCGCAAATCTTCGAAGGCACCAACCAAATCCAGCGAATGGTCATCGCCCGCGAACTCCGCAACACCTAAAACCCTTACATCCCAACAACTCCCTCGCCACCCCCGCACAAGAGACAGCCCCCGCCCATCCCGGGGGGCGGCCCCGTTGCCAGTCTATCGGTGGGGTGGGGGAAACAGGGCCGAACTGGAGCGGCTGTGGACAACCGGGGTGGTTGTGGACAAGTGCTGTCAGTGGATCTTCGTGGTGCGGGAAGTGCCGGTGGCCCCCGGTAGGCTGGATTCCGGGGGCCACGGGCCAAGCTCTCCCGTCGAGGTGCGGGCCTGGGTTATTCGCTGTACCAGGGGCTCTTGGTGATTCCTTCGCCGGTTGCGTCGTTGAAGTGGTAGACGTCGTTGCCGTTGACGAAGACGCGGATGGCGCGGCTCATGACGTCGAGGGGGTCGCCGGACCAGAGGACGACGTCTGCGTCGAGGCCGGGGGCGAGGGCGCCGACGCGGTCGTCGAGGCCGAGGATCTCGGCTGGGTTGATGGTGATCGAGCGGAGCGCTGTGTCGGTGTCCAGGCCTTCTTTTACCGAGAGGGTCGCCTGGTGGACCAGGAAGTCGATGGGGACGACCGGGTGGTCTGTGGTGATCGCGATCTTTACGCCGGCGCGGGCGAGGATGCCTGGGTTGCGCAGCGAGCGGCGGTTCACCTCGACTTTGCTGCGGCTGGTGAACAGCGGACCGATGATCACCGGGATGTTGCGTTCGGCCAGGGTGTCGGCCAGGAGATGGCCTTCGGTGCCGTGATTGATCACCAGCTTGTAGCCGAACTCGTCGGCGAGGCGGATCGCGGTGGCGATGTCGTCGGCCCGGTGGGTGTGCTGGCACCAGGGCACTTCGCCGCTGAGGACCTGGGCGAGGCTTTCCAGGGTGTTGTCGCGGTCGAACGGCTTGTTCTCGGCGGCCGCGTGATCGCGCTTCGCGACGTAGTCCTGGGCTTTGGTCAGGGCGTCACGGATCACGGCGGCGACGCCGAGCCTGGTGGACGGCGTTTTCTTCTGCTCGCCGTAGACGCGCTTCGGGTTCTCGCCCAGGGCGCTCTTCATGCTGCACGGCGTCTTGATCAGGATGTCCTCGACGGTCCGGCCCCACATCTTCACCGCGGCGGTCTGGCCGCCGATCGGGTTGCCGGAGCCGGGCTTGACGACCATCGTGGTGACGCCGCCGGCGAGCGCGTCCCGGAAACCCTGGTCATCCGGGTTGATCCCGTCGATCGCCCGCAGCCGGGCGCCGTTCGGGTCGGTCATCTCGTTGTAGTCGCGGCCCTCCCAGCCGATCCCTTCCTCGCCGACACCCGCGTGCCCGTGCGCCTCGACGAAACCGGGCAGCACCCAGGTCCCGGACGCGTCGACGATCTCCGCGTCGTCGGGCACATCGACATCGGCGTCCGAGCCGACCGCGATGATCTTCCCGTTCTCGATCAGCACAGTGCCGCCCTCGATGGGCTCACTAGTTACCGGAACAACGTATCCACCCGTGATTGCGACTGTCACGGTTGGAAACCGTACTAGCCGAGGCCCCATTGAGGGGACGGTGTTATCGCGGGCACATCACGTGGCCGCAGGTCAGGGCGTTGACCTCGGGATGTGATGATCGCCGTCTCGCCACGCCGCAGCCGGATCACGATCAAGCCGGGGCGGCCTGCCCGCCAGGGTACGGGCCGACCGTGTTCGTCCCGTACGTCCAGTTCGCCGGACATACCGTGCCGCAACACCAACGGCTCCCCGGCCTCGCTGAACACCTTGATCCATTCTGTTCGCCCGTCGCGGCGGGACGCGTCGACGATGAACGCGCCTTGAGTGCGTATTCCGGAGATCGACGCTTCCGGCCAGGTGCTCGATATCGACGGGAACACCTTGACCACACCGGGATCGCTGTCGATCACCATGTCCAAAACGGACTGTGCGGCGGTCAGCGGGCTCTCGATCGCCAGGTTGGAGCCTTCTTTGTACATGGTGTTCGGCATGAGCTGGGCCACGCCGATCACGTTGCCGTCCAACAGGTACCGAAGGTACGCAAGCGCTTGCTCAGGCTGGCCCATGAGGGACGACATCGTGGACGCCGCCGGATAGCTGTAGCCGGCCCACGCCGAACGCATGCTCGACCAGTGATCGAAAGTGCGGCGAATGATGTCCCGATCGGCCTGATTGTCCCAAGTCTTCTCCCGCAACGGATGCATCCACAGCAGATGCGAGAAGTGCCGGTGTGACGCCGTGAGCGGGACGCCATCCCCGATGATCACGCCATCAGCGTTCTGGTGGTACGGCGTAAGGCGTGCCGCGACATCCCGCCAACGCGGGATATTCGGATCACCGCTGGGCGCGATCTTCGGCAGAATCGTGCTGGCCCAACGAATCAGCGACAGATCGTAGGTGCAGTCGCTCGCGTCGGCGTACTCCGGCGAACGGGTGAGCGGCAGATGAAGTTTGCCGTCGCTTCCTTCGACCAGGTAGTGCAGGTAGAAGTTGAGCGCCTTGCTCAAGATCGGGTACAGGATGTCGTCGACCACACGGCGGTCCATGGTGTGCCGGTACGCGACCCAGACTCCGTGCATCGCCCAGATCAGGTTGCCTGTCTGGTCGGTCTTCGTGCTGGTGCCGGGCCTGCCGACAGTGGCGTTGCCTTGGATCTCCGCGCCGAGCTTCGGGCCACCCGACCGCAGCGTGCGATCGCCCGGGTGCGCGAGCGCGTACGTCTTGCCATCGCGACGGTCCGGCGGCACCGAGAATGTCAGATTCTCGTGGTAGCGCCGGAATGTCGTGGTCACGGCGTCCAGTTCGGGATGGTTGGAGCCGTTGATGAGCGGATACGACACCTGGACGTTCAGGTTCCACCAGACCGCGGTCCAACTGCCGCCGCCGTCCGGGAACCATGGGCCCCATTCGGTGACGACCGGAGCGTTTGCCCTTGTCGCACAAGCCATCTTGTACAGCTGGATCCAGTAGAACCGCTGCACCCATTTGTCCGGAACAGAAACCAGGCTGCGCTTGTAGTAGGCGTTCCACCAGGCGCGATGGCTTGCGACCAGTTGGTCTGGCGACGGCAAGGTCTGCAACGTGGTCAGCGCCTGGCTCAGGCCAGTCGAATCCGGGTAACCGTAGACGACCGTCGCGGCCAGCAATTGCCTTGTGCCGACTCGCTTTTCCTGCCATGCCGTGCTGTAGCCGCCGCCTGCTATCAGCGGCTGCTCCACGTAGTTCGGGCCGACGTTCGGATCCGGATTGCCCACGTACTCCGGCGGGATCCGGAGAGTGCGGGTGGTCTTCGACGGCATCGGCCGGAACGCCCACGCCGCCTCGGATTCGCCGCTTGTCGGCTCAGCGGACACAAGCAGAATGCCACGATCGTTGTGCACCAAGGCTTGGAACTGCATGCCGCCCTGAGTTGTGGTGATCGTGCCGGTGAGCTCCGCGTTCCACAGGTCCAGCGTCCAGTCGACCGCGGTTATGGCACCCGCGAACGTGAGCGTCAGGTAACCGATCGGCAGACGCGACAGGCCGACCGCGGCCTCCCATTGCGCACGCTGGTCCTGCACAAGGCTGTGGCTGAGCATGAATCTCAGGACGTTCGCCTCAGGCCCGCGGTACACCTGGACACCCAGGAAACCGTTGCCCAGGAAGGGACTGTTGTCCCAGCCGGTCGGCACACGACGCCAGATCATCCGGGCGTCGCGCACGATCTGCTCATGCACATCACCCTGATCGCGGCTCTCAGCCCACGCGACCGGCGAACCGGCCACCCACACGCTGCCCAGCGCCGCAGCCGTCGAGCTGCCGCGTAGAAATGTCCTCCTCGACAAGTCCGCCACGCGGCCAAACATACGATGTCTGACCGCCTGTCAGTACCTCCAATCGTGTTTGAAAGCGTATTCATCCGATGAATCATGGTTCAGGCTTCATTGGGCAAGCCTCAGGCGCGGTCTCCTTCTGCCCAGTAGAGGTCGAGGCGGGCGATGGCGTCCTTTCTTGTCATGGCGGCGACTGTTCGTTCGGAGAGGCCGACGCGGTTGATCAGGAGGTAGACGAGGTCGACCGGCAGCGCGTCCGGACGGGGTTGGGGGACGCCGCGGTCGGGCTTCGCGCCGTCGTTGACGCAGGCCCAGAAGGCCGCATCGTCGACGTCGAGCTGGTCGTGCAGGATGTGTTGCCACAGTTCGGGTCCGTACGCATCTTGGTGTGAGACGCGCGTGCGGAGGACTCGGCCGTCGAGCAGGCCGAGTTCGTAGGTGACGTGGTCTTCGCTCCGGACGCCGATCCACCCTTCGACCTGGCAGAAGCGGTTGTGGTCAGCTGGGGTCGGCCGGCTCACTCGGCGGCCCCGACCAGCCACTCACGCAGCTGTGTGTCGTCGCTCAGGCCGATCAGCTGGACCAGCCCCCAGTTGTCCCGGTGGTTCGGCGTGTCCAGTAACCGGTCCTGCCAGTCCTCGGCGTATTCGCGCAGGGAGGCGATCATCTCGGTGATCGCCTCGTCGAAGGTGGCGCCGTCGGCGGCCACCGGTAAGCCCGGGATGAACACCGACCAGCCGCCCGACTCCGCGACCACGTGCGCCCGGGGCTGGTTCATCGATACCAGGACATGTTGCAGCCGAACGACATCGACCACGGCGGTGCGCGCGTGGTCGCGGCGGATAGTGGCCACCCGGCCCTTCTCCGCCGCGTCCAGCAGGTCCTTGAGATGGGTCCGGGCGTCGGTGTAACTGTCGAAGTGCATGACGTCCCCTCTCGGTCCTGTCCGATTTTCCCGGAAGGACTCCAGGTACGTCAAGTACTTCAGGTACTCAGAGGGGTGATTCCCCAGCGTCCGGCCCAGGACTGCCCAGGCGCCAGCGTGATCAGGTCGATGCCCGAGTTCAGCGCGTCCGGCGGGCACGTCATCGGCTCGATGGCGATGGCCCGGCCACGGCCGGGGAACTCACCGGGCGTGAAGACCTGGACCCATTTGAAGTCCGGGTCGGCCCAGAGCTGCACACCGCCGTCGGGGCCGGTGAGCACGTGCCGCACAAGGCCATCTTCTCCAGGCAAGCAGCCACCGAAAGGGGTGTCCAGGTGCACGCCTGCCAACGGCCGTGCGGTAAGGAAGTCGTACTGCGTCCCGGCGACCGGAACAGCCGGTCCGCTGGGCACCATACGGTCGGGATCCAGAGGCAGCACGGTCGTCGCTGCCAGCTGCAACGTGCACGAGTCGGTCAAAGCGTTGCCGGCACGCGGGTACGGATGCGTTCCGACACCGAACGGCACGGTCCGGTCGCCGAGGTTATGCACACCGTGCGTAACGGTGAGCCCGTAGTCGTCCAGCGCGTACTGAATCGTGGTGCGCAGCCGTGACGGCCAGTCGCCGATCTCCACTTCGAGCGACACCGAGGATCCGACGTTCTCCAGAACTGTCCACTGTAGACGTCGAACCAGGCCGTGGATGGCGTTGCCGCGGGCGGGCTCGGTCACCTCCAGCTTCTGCACCTCGCCGTCGAGGTGCCACTGGGCGTCCGCGGTCCGGTTCGGCCACGGGATCAGCACCGCGCCTGAGCCGAGCGGCGGTGTCTCGCCGTAACCGAACGTCTCGCTGTACGGCACGCTGCCGACCTCGTAGGACTGCAACCCCGCGCCGGTCTCGGTGATCACGGCCCGCGCGGCGCCGTGCACGATCTCCAAACTCATGATCTGCAGCCTAACGGCGGGTGGCGCGACCGTCGCCCAGCGTCGACGCTTGATGGACCCTGCGATTGGAAGGACCTGACCATGATCAAGCGGGTTGCTGGCACGCTGTTCGCGACGCTTGCCATCGGCGCACTGACCGTGACGCCCGCCCAGGCCGTCCAGGCCGACTTCACCGGGATCGTGGCACTGAGCAACTGTTCGGGCTCGGTCGTACGGCCGCCGGCGGCCCGGGACACCGATCCCGCACTGGTGATGTCCAACGGCCACTGCGTGAAATTCATGGGCGCCAACGAAGTCATCCGCAACCAGACGTCGTCGCGGACCTTCACGCTGCTCAACGGCGCCGGGGACAACCTCGGAACGCTGCGCGCGACCAAGCTCGCCTACGCCACGATGAAGGACACCGACGTCTCCTTCTACCAGCTCAGCCAGACGTACGCGCAGATCCAGTCGCAGTACGGCGCCCGCGCGCTCGAGCTGAGCACGACGCATCCCGCTCAGGGCGCGAACATCCAGGTCGTGTCGGGCTACTGGAAGCGGATCTACTCCTGCAAGATCGACGGTTTCGCCTACCAGCTCAAGGAAGACGTGTGGACCTGGCGTGACTCGGTCCGCTACACCTCGGCCTGCAACACGATCGGTGGAACGTCCGGCTCACCGGTGATCGACACCAGCAGCGGCAAAGTCGTCGCGATCAACAACACCGGCAACGAGAGCGGCGGCCGCTGCACGCTGAACAACCCGTGTGAGGTCAGCCAGTCCGGCCAGATCACCGTTCGCCGCGGCATCAACTACGGCCAGGAGGTCTACAACATCCCGGCCTGCATCGGGACCGGCAACCAGTTCAACCTGACCGCTTCCGGGTGCACCCTGCCCAGGTAGAGGCTGCCTGTGGTCGGCGGGCCTGCGTGCTCGCCGACCACACTTCTTGTGATTGGCCGGCCTCCGGCCCCCTGGAATCCAGCCTACGGTTGGGGACCGTCTGGAACCGGGCTACGAAGATCCACAAGCTGGAGTTGTCCACAGGCAGCGAGTTGTCCACAGCCCAGCCTCATCACAGCTCGCGGACTCCGAAACCGTCGGTCCTCATCTCTACGCTGGACTTCCGGGGGCCGAAGGCCGCCTCGGTAACGGGCGCTCCGACAGGCTTGCGGGTAGTAGACCAGTCTGTATAGTCAGCGCATGGCCAAGAAGACCGACACCCGGGAGAGGGTGTTACGGACGGCGGCGAAGTTGTTCCGGACGCAGGGGTATCACGCGACTGGTCTCAACCAGGTGCTCGCTGAGGGCAGGGCGCCGAAGGGGTCGTTGTACTTCCATTTTCCGGGCGGCAAGGAGCAGTTGGCGGTTGAGTCGCTGCAGTTGTCCAGCGGGGAGTTCGGTGCGCATCTGAGGCAGGCCGGATCGCTGGATGAGGCGCTGGAGTTGCTGGAGCAGTGGCTCGTTGAGTCGGACTTCCGGGATGGGTGTCCGATTGCGACGGTCGCGCTGGATGCCGCCGGGGAGAGTGAACAGATCCGCCTGGCGTGTGATCAGGCGTACGGTTCCTGGGAGCGAGTGATCACCGATTTTCTTGAGCAGCAAGGTGTTGCGGATGCCGACGCGTTGGCGACGACGGTCCTGGCAGCGGTTGAAGGTGCTCTGCTCCTGGCCAGGACGCGCAGGGACGTGACGCCGTTGCGGCGGGTCGGCGAACACCTGAAACTACTGATCGCTCAGGAGCGATGATGCGTGTCCATCACTTGAACTGCGGAACCATGCGCCCGTTGGGCGGCAAACTCCTCGATGGCAAGCCCGGCTATCTGCGGCGTGGCCTGATGGTGTGCCACTGTCTGCTGATCGAGACCGACGACGGGCTTGTGCTGGTGGACACCGGGGTCGGTGTCGACGACGTGACCAATCCGGATGGTTCGCTGACACAGTTGTTCCGCAGAGCGGCCCGGCCGGTGCTCGACATCGAGGAGACCGCGAAACACCAGGTCGAACGGTTGGGGTTCAAGGTCGAGGATGTGCGGCACATTGTGCCGACGCACCTTGATCAGGACCACGCCGGCGGGTTCCGGGACTTCCCGCACGCCAAAGTCCACATCTACGCCCAGGAAATGCGGATCGCCCAGGCACAGGCAACCAGCCGGGACCGCGCCAGGTTCCGTAAGGCACAGTGGCAGCACGCGGATTTCGAAAGCTATGACGTGGCCGGGGACGACTGGTTCGGCTTCGGCTCGGTCCGCGGCCTGAAGGGACTGCCGGAGGAGATCCGGATCGTGCCGTTGGCCGGGCACACGCTGGGGCACGCGGGAATCGCCGTGGACACCGGTGAGAAATGGTTGCTGCACTGCGGAGACGCGTACTTCTACCACGCTGAGATGGCTCCGAAGCCTTACTGCACACCGCTTCTCACACAGTTCCAGAAGGTCGTGGAGACCGAGCGGAAGCCAAGACTGCACAACCAGGAGCGGCTACGGACGCTGGTGCGGGAGCACGGCGACAAGGTCGAGGTCTTCAGCGCCCACGACCCGACCGAGCTCGAGCGATACTCCTAGACGGGCGGCCACGCCCCCCCCCCCCCCGAATCCAGCGTAGTCCGGGCCACCGACAGAACCACCTGACTGAAGATCCACTACGGCTGGTTGTCCACAGCCGCACATCTGTCCACAGTCGACGCCGAAACCCCCCGTCGATCTTCCCTTCCCGATAGACTGGAGCAGGGCCGCCCCCCTGGGAGTGGCGGGGGCTGTTCTTCTGTGAGGCGGGCAATTTTCTTGGGATTGGTTGGCGGAGATTGGTGTTGTCCACAGGCGGCGTACTTGTTCGTGCCGGACTGTTGGTGGGTGAGCCTAGGCTGATTCCGGGGCTGGAGGCCGCCCTCAGCCGACCATGCCCACACCCATACCCACGCAGCCGGGGTGCTTGATCTGATTGCCGAAGAGCGACCCCGACGGAATGGCCTGGGCAGCCATTCCGCCGGGATGAGAGTGCGATGGTGCTAGTCGCTGCCGCCCTTGGTGAGGGCTTCGGGGTCCAGTTCGACATGCCGGCCAAGGGCTCGGTTGATCAGCCAGTTGATCCCCCACAGGATCAGGCCTGCGCCCAGGAGGATGCCTGCGACGTAGTAGTCCCTGGCTGGGCGGCCGGACAGGGGGCTGGCCAGGTACAGACAGAGGGCGGCCGCGATCACCGGGATCACTGTCGGGGTGCGGAAGTGCGGGTGGGAGACCTTGTACTTGCGCAGCACCAGAAGTGCGACGTTGACGATGGCGAACACCACCAGCAGGAGCAACGCCGTGGTGCCACCGAGGATGGTTATGTCCACTGTGGATACCAGGACGACCGCGATGGCGGTGGTGAACAGGATCGAGACCCATGGTGTGCGGCGGAACGGGTGCACGATGCCGAGTTGTTTGGGGATGATCCGTTCGTTGGCCATGCCGTAGAGCAGGCGGCTGGCCATCATCATGTTGATCAGCGCGGAGTTGATCACGGCGAACATGCCGATCGCGGAGAAGACCACGTGCGGGAAGCCCGGCGCGCCGATGTCCAGCACCTTCAGCAGGGCGTTGCTGCCGGCCTTCTGCAGTTCGTCGGCCGGCACCAGCAACGAGGACGTGACCGAGACCAGGATGTAGATCGTCGCGGCGACGACCATGCCCCACAGCATCGCCTTGGGGAAGATCCGCACCGGATCCTTGCACTCCTCGGCCATGTTGACCGAGTCCTCGAAGCCCACCATGGCGAAGAACGCCAGCGAGGTCGCCGAAGTGATGGCCACCAGCCAGGTCTGGTCCTTGGTCTCGATGTGGGTCAGCCTGCTCGCATCGCCGTCGCCACCGGCCACGGCGAACACGCCGACCGCGATGATGATCAGCAGGCCGGAGAGCTCGATGCAGGTCAGGACCACATTGGCCTTGACCGACTCGCTGACACCACGGAAGTTCACCAAGGCGACCAGGACCACGAACACGATCGCGAGGATCGTGGTCAGCGCCGTGGTCGGCGTGATGCTGAACGTCTTGGGCAGGTATGTGCCGCCGAACGCGATCGCGGCCGACGAGGCGGACGTGATGCCCGAGCACATCACGGCGAACGCGACCATGAACGTCAAGAACTGGATCTTGAACGCCCGGTGTGTGTAGAGGGCCGCGCCTGCGGCCTGCGGGAACTTGCCGACCAGTTCGAGGTAGCTGAACGCGGTCAGGAAGGCGATCACGAAGGCGAGCAGGAACGGCAGCCACAGCGCGCCGCCGACTCTGCCGGCGACCTGGCCGGTGAGCGCGTAGATCCCAGTGCCGAGGATGTCGCCCACCACGAAGAACAGCAGCAGTTTGGGGCCGATGGCGCGTTTGAGCTCCGGTTGTCCGGCGGCCTGCTCTTTGATCCCTTCGGTCATCACTGGAGTGTGCCGGATCACACCGACCAAAACGGAAATCCTTCACTCAAACGGACTAAATGTTGTGATCTTGTTGCGAGTCCGCCCGGTAACGCCAGAAGCTCGGCAGCCAGATCAACGCCAGGACGGTCAACACGATGACCATGAATCCGCCGCCTGCCGCGGCCACGGCGGTGCCCGCTCCCGCAGCCGTCCAGCCATGCGTGATGTCAGCGATGCGCGGGCCGCCCGCCACGACCACAGTGAACACGCCCTGCATCCGGCCGCGCATGTCGTCATCCGCAGCGGCCTGCAGGATCGACGACCGGTACACAGCGCTCACCATGTCGGCTCCGCCCGCGATCGCCAGGAACACCACAGCCAGCCACAACGTGCTCGTCAGCCCGAATCCGGCGACCGCCGCACCCCACACCAGCACGGCGATGACCACACCGACGCCGTGCCGGTTGATCTTCGAAAGCCACCCCGACGACAACCCGCATAGGAAGGCGCCCAACGGAATCGCCGCGTACAGCCAGCCCAGCGCGACGCCGCCGCCAGGCGGGTCGCCGAACGTGCGCTCGGCCATCTCCGGGAACAGCGCGCGGGGCATGCCCGCGACCATGGCGATGATGTCCACCAGGAACGACGCCAGTAGCACCTTCCGCCCGGCCAGATAACGGAATCCGTCGGCCACGTCCCGCAGACCGGCACGTCTGATCTCACCGCTCAACGGCGGGATCGGCGGCAACCGCCAGACGGCCCACAGTGTGAGCACCAGCGCGACCGAGTCGACTAAGTACAAAGTGGACAGTCCAAGGACCGGCAGCAGGGCTCCGGCGAACAGCGGGCCGAGCACTGCCCCGAACGTGAAAACCGTGGCGCCCAAGGCCATCGCGGACGGCATCAGCTCGGCGGGCACCAGCCGCGCGATCGCCGCACTACGCGTCGGCATGTTCACCGCGAAGAATGACTGTTGCACGCCAAGCAGAACGAGCACGACCCAGACCGAGTCGAGCGCCAGCGCTGCCTGAGCCCACAGCAGGATCGAGCTGACCGCGACTCCGGTGTTGGTGATCAGCAGGAGCCGGCGGCGGTCCATCATGTCCGCGATCGCGCCGCCCCACAGCCCGAACACCAGCAGCGGGACGAGTGCGACCGCGCCGGTCAGGCCGACGAAACCGGATGAGCCGGTCAGGTCGAACACCTGCTTGGGCACGGCGACCGCGGTGAGCTGCGCGCCGATCGACGTGACCGCGGTAGACAGCCAAAGGCGGCGAAACGGGCGAACCCGCAACGGCCGGACGTCCATCACCAGATCGCGTAGGGCCACAAGTCGTTAGCTTAGGTTAAGCAATCACTCTGACCACCTGATTTACCCCCGTGAGCATGCGCACTCACGGGGGTGCCGGCAAGAAGAGATCAGGGGCCGAGGCGCTCGAGCTTCCAGCTGTCCATCGACAGCCGGTAACGCAGCCGGTCGTGCATCCGGTTGCGCCTGCCCTGCCAGAACTCCACCACCTCGGGCCGGATCCGCCAGCCACCCCAGTGCGGCGGTACGGGTACCTCTTCGGCATCGGCGAACTGGCGCTGGATGTTGGCCAGCGACGAGTCGAGGGTGTTGCGGCCGGACACCACGACTGACTGCGGCGACGCCCAGGCGCCGAGCTGCGACTCGCGCGGCCGGCTCGCCCAGTAGGCCTTGGTCTCGGCGAAGGCGACCTTCTCCACGGTGCCGCGCACGTGGGCCTGGCGCTGCAGTGAGTACCAAGGGAAGGTCGCCGAGGCGTACCGGGTCGCCGAGAGTTCGTGGCTCTTGGTGGAGGTGTAGTTGGTGAAGAACACGACTCCACGCGCGTCCAGGCCCTTGGCGAGCACTGTGCGTGACGATGGCCTGCCTTGCGAGTCGGAGGTCGCCAGCACCATGGCGTTCGGTTCGACCACACCCATCCGGGCAGCCTGGTCCAGCCAGTACTGCAACTGCTCGTGCCAGGTCGACGCGAGCTCGGACTCGTCGAGAGTGCCGCCTTCGTACGAGGCGCGCATCGTCGGTAGGTCGAGCGTGATGTTGGACGTGATGTCGGCGTCCGTCATGCCTATCACCCTCCGCCTTGGGATCTCCTTGGGTTCCCAGGGACGTTACGGGTTCTCGTCGCGCAGAGAAACAGCATGCATGGTGATTACACCCACGCGGAGTCAGAAGGATCGATCAACCAGATCGATTAAGACGCTCCAGCATGCGTTGGGCCGTGACCGCGTCGTGGGCCAGCGCGGTGGCCAGTGATCCACCGGCGGCGAGCGGCACGAGTGAACACCAGTCTTCGGCCACCGGTTCGGGCGGATCTTCATAGCCCACACGGAGATCCGTTGCGAGTACGCGCCTGCCTGCGAGCACGGCAGGGCTATCGCTGAGCGTCCCGACGTCAAGCCGTTGATTCAGCAGAGGCATACCGCCGCGCCGGACGACTGTCTCAGTCGTCAGGTGCCCATGCGGTTCCCTGTCGCGGCCCAGGACAAGCACTTCCCGGACAGCGAGCCGCGCCTTGTCATCGACCGATGCGGTGAACACGGCCTCATGGCGGGCACGCTGCGTGACAATGGTCGGTTCGGTCAAATACTCCACAGTGGACATTTCGGCGGCTTCGACCCGGATGGTGAACCGGCTCGGACCTGGCCGATGTCCTGGCAGTACGAGACTCGCGGCGACGCCGGCCAGCCGCAGGACCGCTCCTGGCCCAGCGAGGAGGCTCAGCTCGAGTTCGTCCCCGCCAAGCGGTGCCGTCGCCGAACTGACCAGGTGCACCAGACCTGGCGTACCGCGATGCGGAACGAGCGTCAGCGGGGCCATGGATCGCAGCTCCCGCAACACAGTCCGGCCGTCGACCAGTTCGGCGACGACCCGCGCGTGCGCTTTCACCCCGCGCGGACCGGGAGCTGGGCACGGATCCAGCCGGCCACCGCGGGCGCGTCCGGGGTCTGCGTCAACGACTGCGCGATGACCGGCAACGAACCGCGCATCCTGGCCGCGTCCGAGGCCATTACGTCCAGATCGGCGCCGACGAGCGGGGCGAGGTCGATCTTGTTGATCACCAGCAGGTCAGCGGTGGTCACGCCCGGCCCGCCCTTGCGCGGCACCTTGTCGCCGCCGGCCACGTCGACCACGAACACCTGCCTGTCGACCAGGCCACGGCTGAACACGGCCGTGAGGTTGTCACCACCGCTCTCGATGATCACCAGGTCCAGGCCGGGATGCCGTTCTTCCAACGTTTCAACGGCATCCAGGTTGGCGGTGATGTCGTCACGAATCGCGGTGTGCGGGCAGCACCCGGTCTGCACGGCCTCGATCCGGTCGACGTCCAGTACGCCCGCGCGGCGCAGGAAATCGGCGTCCTCGGTGGTGTAGATGTCGTTGGTGACCACCGCGAGGTTCAGCTCGCCCTGAAACGCCCGGCACAACGCCGCGACCAGCGCGGTCTTGCCGCTGCCGACCGGTCCGCCGATGCCGATCCGGTATGCACGACCGGTTTCCGGCGTGGGCTCGTGGTGGTCCGGCTCGGAATACGTCGGGTCGAAGTTCACGGGATGGGTATGCGTGTGATCAGCTTGCAAAGAGACGCACCTCTTCCTTGTGATGACGCACATGCGCCTCTGCCAACAAGTCCAGCCCTGGCGCGCCGGGCGCGGGCAGGTCGGCGGGCGGCAGCCCGGCTGTGGCCACCGCACGATCGGCCACGGCCCGCATCGGGCCGGCCAGCCTTGTCACTTCCGCGTTGACAGCAAAGGGATCCAGCCCCAGCAAACGGATCGCGGCGCTCGCCGGTCCGCTCACCGAGAGGTAAGCCGCCGTCAAGGCCGCGTCGAACGCCCCCGCACCAGCGATCCCGGTCAACGCCCCGAGAATCACGGCGTGATGCGGCCGTGGAGTCGCCTTCACCAGCTCGTCAAGCAGGGGCGAGGGCCAGGCGACGCGCCCGGCTCGAACCGTGGCACGGCCCTGCGCACGGGACGCCTCTCGTTGGGCGAGCGAAGGCGTCCGAGCGTCCAGCTCAGCGTCCAATTCGGACCATTCGTGGCATTTCACCGCTGCCGCGGCGAAAACCGCCGCCAGCTCCCCCGCTGTCCGCAGCCGCCCGGCCAAGAACAGGCCAAGCGACGGCATATCGGTGACCAGCCCGCGTGCGGCGGCCTCCTCCAGTCCACCGGAATGCACGTGCCCGCCGCCCGGAAACCGGGAGTCGGACAGAACCAGGGCAACGACAGTGTTCATCAGAACAGGAAATACCGTTGCGCCATCGGCAACCGGTCGACCGGCTGCGGTTCGATCAGCTCACCGTCGACGTGCACTGCGAAGCTGTCCGCGTCCACCCGGACGTCCGGCATGGCGTCGTTGAGCAGCATGTCGGCCTTGCCCCGGTTACGTGTGTTCGCGACCGGGACCAGCTGGCGCGCGATGCCGAACTCGTCGGCGAGGCCGGAGTCGACGGCCTCCGGCGCCACGAAATGCAGTCCGCTGTCGAGCGCGACGGTCGGCGCCGCGCCGAACATCGGTCGCATGTAGACAGGCTGTGGCGTTGGGATCGAGGCGTTCGCATCACCCATCGCCGCCCAGGCGACAAACCCCGCCTTCAGCACGACCTGCGGGCGGACACCGAAGAACTTGGGTTCCCACAGCACCAAGTCGGCCAGCTTGCCCACTTCGACCGAGCCGACGTGCTGGTCGATGCCGTGCGCGATGGCCGGGTTGATCGTGTATTTGGCGACATATCGACGTGCCCGCAGATTGTCCGCGGCGGTGTCGCCGGGCAGCAAGCCACGGCGGTCCTTCATCACGTGCGCGGTCTGCCAGGTCCGGATGATCACCTCGCCGATCCGGCCCATCGCCTGCGAGTCCGAGCTGATCATCGAGATCGCGCCCATGTCGTGCAGCACGTCCTCGGCCGCGATCGTGGTCGGCCGGATCCGCGACTCGGCGAACGCCAGGTCCTCGGGCACCGACGGGTTGAGGTGATGGCACACCATCAGCATGTCGAGGTGCTCGTCGAGCGTGTTCACGGTATGCGGGCGCGTCGGATTCGTCGACGACGGCAGCACATTCGGCTCAGCCACCACGCGGATGATGTCCGGCGCGTGCCCGCCACCGGCGCCTTCGGTGTGATAGGCGTTGATCGACCGGCCGCCGATCGCTTCCAAAGTGGACTCGACGAACCCGGCCTCGTTCAAGGTGTCCGTGTGGATCGCCACCTGGACACCGGACTCGTCGGCGACCGTCAGGCACGCGTCGATCGCGGCCGGGGTCGTGCCCCAGTCCTCGTGGAGCTTGAAACCGCCCGCACCACCACGGAGTTGCTCGCGCAGGCCTTCGTGGCTGACCGTGTTCCCTTTGCCCAGCAACATGACGTTCACGGGTTGTTCCTGCATCGCCTGCAGCATCCGCCCGAGGTTCCACGAACCCGCCGTGACTGTGGTGGCCTTGCTGCCGTCCACCGGTCCGATGCCGCCGCCGATCATGGTGGTCAGCCCGGACGAGAGCGCCTCGTCGGTCAGCTGCGGGCAGATGAGGTGCACGTGGCAGTCGATGCCACCGGCGGTGAGGATCTTGCCGTTGCCCGACAGCACATCCGTGGACGGGCCGATGACCAGCGCCGGGTCGACGCTGTCCATCACGTCCGGGTTGCCCGCCTTGCCGATGCCGACGATCCGGCCGTCGCGGACGCCCACATCGGCCTTGACGATGCCCCAGTGGTCCAGGATCACCACACCGGTGATCACCAGGTCCGGCGCGCCCTCAGCGCGAGTGGCCATGCCCTGGCCCATGGACTCCCGGATCACCTTGCCGCCGCCGAAGATCACCTCGTCACCGGCGCCCGCGCCCATGCTGCGGTCCTCGGTGACCTCGATCAGCAGGTTCGTGTCGGCCAGCCGGATCCGGTCGCCCACGGTCGGCCCGAACAGCTCGGCATACCGCTTACGATCGATCGAGGTCACCAGCCCACTCCTGTATCTTCTCCGACCCCCTGCGGGGGCCGCCCACCCCCGCCGCGGCGAAGTCCAGGGACAACCCGGCTGCCCGCGATCGGCACCAGATCCACTTCCCGCTCCACACCCGGCTCGAACCGCACGGACGTACCGGCGGGCACGTCGAGCCGGTGCCCCCACGCGGCCACGCGGTCGAACTGCAGACCCGGGTTCACCGCTGCGAAGTGATAGTGCGAACCGACCTGCACGGGCCGGTCAGCGGTGTTACGCACCAGCACCCGTGTCCGGGGACGGCCGGGATTCAGCTCGATCGGCTCGTCGGCCGGGATGATCTCGCCTGGACGCAATCCGGCTCCCTAGTTGATCGGGTCGTGCACGGTGACGAGCTTGGTGCCGTCCGGGAACGTGGCTTCGACCTGCACGGCGTCGACCATCTCCGGAATGCCGTCGAGCACCTGCGCACGCGTGAGCACATGCCGGCCGCTTGCGACGAGCTCACTGACCGTCCGGCCGTCCCGCGCGCCTTCCAGCACATGATCGGTGATCAGCGCGACTGCTTCCGGGTAGTTCAGCTTCACGCCACGGTCCAGCCGCTTGCGCGCGACATCGGCCGCCACGTGGATCAGCAGCTTGTCCCGTTCGTGCGGGGTCAGGTGCATGAGCCAGGTCTATCACCTCTGACCCCGCGTTACTCGATCAGGAAACACGGATGTAACTAGATGGGTGCATCGACTCCGAGACCGAGCTCGATCGCCCGGCGGACGGCGAAGTCGGCGGCGAACAGGTCCTCGGTGGCCAGGCCGAGCGACCGGAACAGGGTGATCGCCTCGGGGCCGGAGCGGCCAGGTGCCTTGCCGATCAGCAGGTCGCCCAGTTCACCGCGAACATCCGGGTTTCCGGTCTGGAATTCCCTGGCCTCGCCGAGCACAGACTGCATCGCGTCGACGTAGAGCTCGGATGCGGCCACTGTGGCGTCGTCGACTTCCTGGAACTCCGGGGAGCTCGCGCCCGCTGCGTTGACGTGGGCGCCCGGCTTGATCCATTCCCGTTGCAGCACAGGCTCTTTCGATGTGGTGACGGTGACGATGATGTCCGCGCCGCGCACGGCTTCCTCGGCGCTGGCCGTCGCGACGAGGTCGAACGGGACGTTCATCCGGTCGACGAACGCCTGCGCGGATCGCGGGGAGAACACGCGGGCTTGCTTGATCTGGCGGACGATCGGAATGGCACGCAGATGCGCTTCGGCTTGCACGCCCGCTCCGAGGATCGCCAGCGTCGGCGCGTTTCCACCAGCGAGTTCGCGTGTTGCCAGAGCCGATACCGCAGCGGTGCGGATTTCGGTGATCGCCGAAGCGTTCAGAATCGCCGACGGCTCTCCGGTCACACCATTGAAGAGGGCGACCACGCCTTGATGGGAGTCCAATCCACGGGCCGGATTGTCCGGAACGATGCACAGCTGTTTCGCTCCGAAGAGGGGGTCGTCACCACCCCGGTAGGCAGGCATCCAGACCGGGAACGAGCTCGTCCCCGACGGCAGGAACGCACTGCGTAACGGCTGTTCGACCTGGCCAGCGGCTCTGGCGGAGAGTGCCTGGGCCATCACATCCACACAGTCGGCCATGGGCAGCGCCTGCCGGATGTCGGCCGAGGAGAGGATTCGCATGTCGCCACGAGTAGCACACTGAATCGTTCACGGAATCGTGACCGAAGCCACGCGTAGGCTCGTTGCGCCAGGGGGCGAGGAGGAGAAGTCTTCACATTGAGCCCGCGCAGTGTCGCCCGGTTCGGCGCGGCCCTATCTGCGCGATCTAGTCGGGGCATTCGGAAAGGGCACCGCGCATGTCGACACCTACAGTGAATCCATCGCATCTGGACTTCGAAGACGACGGTTACAAACCGGGTCTCGAAGGAGTCATCGCGTTCCGGACAGAGATCGCCGAGCCCGACCGGGACGGCGGAGCGTTGCGTTATCGCGGCGTGGACATCGAAGACCTGGTCGGCCGCGTCACATTCGGCAACGTATGGGCGTTGCTGGTGGACGGCCGGTTCGGGCCGGGCCTGCCACCGGCCGAGCCGTTCCCCATTCCGGTGCACACCGGCGACGTCCGGGTGGACGTCCAGGCCGCGCTGGCCATGCTGGCGCCGATCTGGGGTTTCCAGCCCCTGCTGGACATCACCGACCTGGAGGCCCGCGCACAACTGGCCCGCGCCTCGGTGATGGCACTGTCCTATGTGGCGCAGTCCGCCCGCGGCATCGGCCGGCCGGCTGTGCCGGAGACCCGCGTCAACGAGTGCGCCACGATCACCGAGCGGTTCATGACCCGTTGGCGTGGCGAGCCGGATCCCGCACACATCAAGGCAATCGACGCCTACTGGGTGTCAGCGGCCGAGCACGGGCTGAACGCGTCCACATTCACCGCCCGGGTCATCGCCTCGACCGGAGCTGACGTGGCCGCGGCACTGTCCGGCGGCATCGGTGCCATGTCCGGTCCTTTGCACGGCGGCGCGCCCGCGCGTGTGCTGCCGATGATCGAAGCCGTGGAACGGGATGGCGACGCTCGTGGTTACGTCAAGGGCGTCCTGGACCGCGGCGAACGTCTGATGGGCTTCGGGCACCGGGTCTACCGCGCCGAAGACCCGCGCGCCCGCGTGTTGCGCCGTACCTGCCGTGAGCTGGGCGCTGCCCGGTACGAGGCCGCCGAGGCGTTGGAGCAGGCCGCTTTGGCCGAGTTGCGCGAGCGCCGGCCGGATCGTGCGATCGAGACGAACGTCGAGTTCTGGGCCGCGGTGATCCTCGACTTCGCCGAGGTCCCGCCGCACATGATGCCCTCGATGTTCACGTGTGCACGGACCGCGGGCTGGTGCGCGCACATCCTGGAGCAGAAGCAGACCGGCCGGCTGATCCGGCCGTCGGCCCGCTACATCGGCCCGTCCTCCCGCTCCCCCGAGAGCGTCGAGGGCTGGGACACCATCAGCTAGCGCTTTTTCTTTGCCCCCAATGCCACATTGGTGACGTCTGATGCCCCCAATGTGGCATTGGGGGCACATCTTTTTCACTTGGTTGACGGCGTGTCCGTCGAACGGTGGACAGCCGGGTTCAGTCCCGCGGTCGTCCCGCGCAGGACGCTGCTGACGGCAGCATTTCCGCCATGACCGCGATACAAGTGAGGGGCCTGCGCAAGGGCTACCAGAACGTCCAGGCAGTCGCCGGGATCGATCTGGACATCGCGCAGGGTGAGGTTTTCGCGCTGCTGGGCCCGAATGGGGCGGGCAAGACCACCACCGTGGAAATCCTGGAGGGGCACCGGCAACGCGACAGCGGCACAGTGTCCGTGCTGGGGCAGGATCCTGCCAATGCGGGCCGGGACTGGCGGGCGCGGCTGGGAATCGTGCTGCAGACCGCGACCGACGCCGCCGAGCTGTCGGTGTTGGAGACAGTGCGTCATTTCGCTCGGTACTACCCGCGGCCGCGCGAGGTCGACGATGTGATCGAAGTGTGCGGCCTCAAGGAAAAAGCGCGTGCCCGCGTGAAAAGCCTGTCCGGTGGGCAACGCCGTCGGCTGGATGTCGCGCTCGGCATCGTCGGCACACCTGAGCTGGTGTTCATGGACGAGCCGACCACCGGCTTCGACCCGGAGGCCCGCAGGCAGTTCTGGAGCCTGATCCAGAAACTCGCCGCGGACGGCACCACGATCCTGCTGACCACGCACTACCTGGACGAAGCCGAGGCGCTGGCCGACCGGGTGGCGGTGATCGCACGCGGCGAGATCGTCGCCGAAGGCCCGCCCGCCAAGCTCGGCGGCCGCTCCACAGCCCAGGCGACAGTGCGTTGGGTGGACAACCGCGGCGAACAGATCGTGCGAACGGCCACGCCGACCAAGCTCGTCAACGAGCTCTCTGCTGGGGGTAGAGAACTGGCCGGGCTGACGGTCAGCAGGCCGACTCTGGAGGACATCTACCTGGACCTGGTCGGAGAGAAGTCATGACCATCGCAGCACAACTTCCATCGCCGGTGACGCTCGGCCTCGCGCGAGGCGGGCTTGAGATCAAGCGATTCTTCCGGCAGCGCGAGCAAGTCGTGTTCACCTTCAGTTTCCCGGTGATCATCCTGGCGCTGCTCGGATCGATCTTCAGCAAGGTGTACCCGGACACCGGGGTCACGGCCAGCCAGGTGTTCACCGCGAGCATGGTGGGCGCGGGCATTGTCGCCACCTCGTTCGTGAACCTGTCGATCAGCGTGGCACTCGACCGCGAGGACGGCACGCTCGCCAGGCTGCGGGGCACGCCGTTGACGGCGGTGTCCTACTTCATCGGCAAGATCATCCTGGTGCTGGTGGCCAGCCTTGCCGAGGCGGCGCTGGTACTCGCGGTCGGCATGGCACTGTTCGACGTACAGTTGCCCACGAGCGCGTTGAAGTGGCTGACATTCGTGTGGGTTTTCGTGCTCGCGGTGATCAGCTGTTCGTTGCTGGGCATCGCCACGGCGGCTTTGGCACGTTCCGCGCAAAGTGCGGCGGCAGTGTCCAACGTGCCGTACGTCGGCCTGCAGTTCGTCTCGGGCGTGTACATCAACCCGATCTCGACGCTGCCGGTCGGTATGGTCACGGTGGCGTCGTTCTTCCCGGTCAAGTGGGTCGGACAGGGATTCCGCTCGGTGTTCCTGCCCGACAGCATGGCCAAGTTCGAAATGGCGGGGACATGGGAACTCGGCAAGACAGCGCTCGTGCTGGGCGCCTGGTGCGTCGCTGGGCTCGTGCTGTGCCTGGTGACGTTCCGGTGGAGCAACCGGCGCGGATAACCGAGGCGTCCCAACGGTGGTTCTGGGTCTGGGACCTCTTCTACGCCGTGGTCTACGTGGCCGTGGTCGCCCTGATCCTGCTCACGGCGACAGCGCCGCCGGCACGCCAGTTCGGTGCCGTCGCGGCGCTGACCGCCGTCATCCCGTGGTACGCGTTGTTGGGCAGGCGCTTGGTCGCGGCCGAGAACCACGGCTGGCGGATGTACATGTTCATCGCCGGTGTGATGGTCTGCCTCGGCGTCGCGGTGCTGCTGGTTCCGCTGAGCTCGTACGCACTGTTCGGCGCGATGTCGATGATCTTCATGAGCCTGCGCGCGGTGCCTGCGATCTTCCTCGGCGGGATGGCGATGTTCATCCCGGCGGCCGGGCACATGTTGCAGCAAGGGCCCAACGAGGTGGTCTTCAGGGCACTGATCCCGATGGGCGTGATCGGCACGGCGTTCTCGGCACTGATCGGGGCCTGGATCAATCGCGTGATCGACCAGAGCACCGACCGCAAGCAACTGATCGAGCAGCTGGAGGCCAGCCAGGCGGAGGTGTCCCGGCTGTCGCACGAAGCAGGCGTCACCGGGGAACGCGAACGGCTCGCCGGGGAGATCCACGACACCCTGGCGCAGGGCTTCACCAGCATCGTCACGCTGGTCCAGGCCGCCGAGTCCGAGCTGGGACACGACGAGGCCCAGGTTCGTAAGCACCTGGCGCTGGCACTGCGGACCGCCAGGGAGAACCTGTCCGAGTCCCGGGCTCTGGTCGCCGCTCTGGCACCCGCCGAGTTGACCGAAAGCTCTGTGCTGGAGGCGATTCGACGGCAGGCGACCCGGTTGACCGAAGAATCCGGCGTTTCGGCCGTCGTCGAGGTGCAGGGCGAACGGCGGCCGCTGCCCACGGGAGTCGACGTCGTTCTTCTGCGAACCGTGCAGGAGTCGTTGTCCAACGTGCGCAAACACGCCGGTGCTTCGTCCGCCGAGATCGTTCTGTCCTATCAGGACGATTCGGTGGTGCTGATCGTCAGCGACAATGGCCGCGGGTTCTCCCCAGAGGCGGCGGGCGATGGATTCGGGTTACGGGGAATGCGATCGCGCGTCGAGCAGGTAGGCGGCACGCTGTCGGTGACGAGCTCGCCAGGTGCGGGCACGGTCGTGGAGCTGGAGGTACACGCGTGATCAGGGTGATGCTCGTCGACGATCATCCCGTTGTGCGGGAGGGATTGCGGGGGATGCTCGACGCCGAGCCGGACCTGACCGTGATCGGCGAGGCGGGTTCCGGCGAGCAGGCCGTCGAGCTCGCCCTCGCCGAACGGCCTGACGTCATCCTGATGGATCTGCGGATGCCAGGTCTGGACGGCGCCGGCGCGACCGAGAAGATCATGTCGTCGGACATCGGCAGTCGCGTGATCGTCTTGACCACGTACGAAACCGACGCCGACATCCTGCGCGCAGTCGAAGCAGGTGCCACGGGATACCTGCTCAAGGATGCTTCACGGGCCGAGCTCGCCGGGGCGATCCGGGCCGCGACGCGCGGCGAGACCGTACTCGCTCCTTCCGTTGCGGGCCGGTTGGTCCGGCGCATGCGTCAGCCCGCCCAGCCGAGCTTGTCCGCCCGCGAGGTGGAGGTTCTCCGGTTGGTGGGCAAGGGAATGACCAATGCCGACGTCGGCGCGGCGCTGCACATCAGCGAAGCCACCGTGAAAACGCACTTGTTGCGCGTGTTCAACAAACTCGGCGTCTCCGACCGCACCGCGGCCGTCACCACCGCGATGGAACTGGGCATGCTTTAGATATGCGATCTTGCTTATGTATTACCGACGAACGTCTGTTGAACGTGCCCGAGTGAGGGGTTTACGTTGCGGGTGTCCGGTTGGTGAGGTTTCGACCTTGCCACACAACCCTGCAGGTGAAGGACACCATCATGCTCAAAAAACTGAGGTACGGCGTCGTCGCTGCCGCGACACTCGCCCTGGCTTTCTTCGGGCCCGCGTCCCAGGCAGGTGTTGAACTCGACACCCACGCGATCCAGGCGCACGCCTCGACCGCGATTGACATCGACGCTTCGGAGCTTCCCGTTGCGGCGCAACAAGAAGGCCCGTCGATCCTGGCTTGGCCGACCCCGAACCGCCGCACTTACACAATCACCAGCTCGTGCGCGCCCTACGCCTCGGCGATCAGACGAGGCGCAGCCGCGTGGAGCGGTCTGACCGAGGGCGGCGGCACACCGGTGGAGTGCCGCAACAGCTACATCACCGACTGCGGCGGTGGCGGCCGGATCGTCGGCTGCAACTGGGGCCGCGGTCAGCGGATCGCACTGTTCATGGGTGGCGTGAACGATGACGCTTTGCTTGCCGCCCACGAGTTCGGCCACGACTGGTTCGGCCACTCGACCTACCGCTGTGCCGGCTGGGGCAGCGCGGCCGAGGTCATGGCACCGACGATCTGCAACCTGAAGCAGTAGGCGTCACGGACCCGCGCCGGTCACCGGCGCGGGTCCGCATCGAGCAGATCCAGGTAGCCGTGGGTGACCGACCACAGGTCGTCCGCCACCGGCTCCAGTTTGCCTGGACTCCAACGCTTTTTCTCGTAGTTCTGGACGCGGCCGCGAACGGCCCGCAGGCTGATCGCCAATTCGTCGCCGATCCGTTCGCCGAGCTCCTCTGTTGTGGGCGCGGGAATCCGTACTGAGTCCACTTTGTCCTCACGCAGCGCGGTGAATGCCTCTTCCGCGATGCCGTCAGCCGCGGACCACAGCAACACCGGCCGGACGATGAAGTGATTCCACACAGGAGCACGGTCCGACCGCCAGAGCGCGTGCAGCGGCTCTTTCAGGCGAGCGGCGCGAGACCAATGGGTGGCGGCACGCGGCATGGACAGCCACGGCACGTCCCCCGCGGGCAGGTCCACGCTCAGAGCGACCCGGACCCAGTCCAGGTCAGCGCGTTCCTCGACCACCTTGCCGAACGCCCACAACTGCGTGACCCGCAGCGGACTGATGTTGCCCGGCAACTCGTGCATCCTGGTGCACTCGCCGGCCAGGGCCTCAAGGTGGTGCAGTGCGCGGGTCCACTTCATTCGCCCATTTTCTCCCCATAGACACGGTTGATGTCCCAGGCATGGCAGGCGCACCTGTGGACAGGACACAATCACGACATGCTGCCTACGACTGAGCTGGCCCTGCTGCGCCGTGTCGCGCATGAGCAGGCCGCTTGCCGTGCCCCGTCCCTGGTCGCCGCCGTTGTCCGGGGCGACGGCATCGTGTGGTCCGGCGGGCGTGGCCGCGTCGACGGGGAACGGCCAGGGGTGGACACCCAGTACCGGATCGGGTCCATCACCAAGACGTTCATCGCGGTGATGGTGATGCGGTTGCGTGACGAGGGCCGTCTCGACCTGAACGACGCACTGGACAAACACGTGCCAGGCACCGTCGTCGGCGACCGGACCATCGCCCAGTTGCTCTCGCACACCGGCGGCCTGACGTCCGAATCGCCCGGTTCATGGTGGGAACGGTCGGTTGGCTCGGACTGGGCGGCGCTGCGCGACAGCCTCGGCCCTGAGGCGTTGGTCCTGCGCGCGGGCAGCAAACTGCACTACTCCAACGTCGGTTTCGGCGTGCTCGGCGAGCTCGTGTCGCGTCTTCGCGGCGCCAGCTGGCTGGACGTGCTCAAGTCGGAGATCCTCGCGCCACTCGGCATGACCAGGACGACTCCGCAGCCGGAGGCGCCGCACGCGCTCGGCTGGGCCGTACACCCGCATGCCGACGTGCTGCTGCCCGAGCCGACGCCGGACGCAGGCGCGATGGCTCCTGCCGGGCAGTTGTGGTCGACGCTCACCGACTTGGCTCGTTGGCTCCGGCTCATCGCCGGTGACACCGGCGATGTGCTGCACCCGGATACCGTGGCGGAGATGCGTTCGCCTATCGCGGTCGACGACGGCGACGCTTGGGTCAACGGGTTCGGCCTCGGTGTGCAGGTGATGCGTGACTCCGGGCGCCGGATGGCCGGGCACACCGGCTCGATGCCGGGCTTCCTCGCGTGCGCGCTCACCGACACCGGCAGCGACACGGGCGCCCTGGTACTGGCGAACAGCACATCCGGTGTCGGGATTGTCGGCTTGTCATTCGATCTGATGAAAATCGCCGACGAGCACGAGCCGACGTTGCCCGTCGAATGGGCGCCGGCCACCACCGTGCACCCAGACCTGCTCGAGCTGACCGGAATCTGGCACTGGGGGCCGACGCCGCACACGTTGCGCCTGCTGGATGGCGCCTGGCTCGAGCTCGCGCCGGTCTCGGGCGCCGGTCGCGGCTCGCGCTTCCGTCCAGCTGGGGATGGCACATGGATCGGCCTCGATGCCTACTATGCGGGCGAGACACTGCGCGTATGCCGGGGGTCAGACGGCGAGGTCACCCACCTCGACCTGGCCACTTTCGTGTTCACCCGGCGTCCGTACGCACCGGCTGACCCAGTGCCGGGAGGTGTCGACCCTCACGGCTGGAGTACGACGCGGTAGGGCACGTGACAGACTGGTTACGTCCCGGCAACGGCGCCGGTCCAGTGGGTGATCATTTCGATGGAGAAGAAGGCGCCATGACGCAGACCGTTGACCCGACCACGCTGCAGTTGCCCGCCGAGCTCAAGCCCTCCGACGGCCGTTTCGGCTGCGGCCCCTCGAAGGTGCGGCCCGAGCAGCTGGCGCGCCTGGCCTCCGAAGGCGCGGCGTTCATGGGTACGTCGCACCGCCAGAAGCCGGTGAAGTCCCTGGTCGGCCGGGTCCGCTCGGGCCTGCGCGAGCTGTTCTCGCTGCCGGACGGCTACGAAGTAGTGCTGGGCAACGGTGGCACCACGGCATTCTGGGACGCAGCCGCCTTCGGCCTCGTATCCTCGAAAGCCCAGCACTTCACCAACGGCGAATTCTCCTCGAAGTTCGCAAAGGTGACAAACGACGCGCCCTTCCTCTCAGACTCGATCATCATCAAGTCCGACCCCGGAACGGCCCCTGAGATTACTTACTCGGAAGGCGCAGACCTGGTGGCCTGGGCCCAGAACGAGACCTCGACCGGCGTCGCGATGCCGGTCGTGCGTCCCGCCGGCTCCAGCTCAGCGCTCATCGCCGTCGACGCAACCAGCGGCGCGGCCGGACTCCCCGTCGACGCTTCGAACTTCGACGTCTACTACTTCGCGCCGCAGAAGAGCTTCGCCTCGGACGGCGGCCTCTGGATCGCCCTGATGTCCCCCGCCGCCCTCGAGCGCGTGGCCACAATCGGCGCGAGCGACCGCTGGGTCCCCGAGTTCCTGTCCCTGCCCACAGCCCTGGACAACTCGCTGAAGGACCAGACGTACAACACGCCGTCGGTGGCCACCCTGTTCCTGCTGGCCGACCAGATCGAATGGATCAACGGCAACGGCGGCCTCACCTGGTCGGTCGCCAGGACCGCGGACTCCTCAACGCGCCTCTACACATGGGCCGAGAAAACCGCGTACACAACCCCGTACGTCGCCGACCCCGCCGACCGCTCCCAGGTCGTCGGCACAATCGACTTCGCCGAGGACGTGGACGCAGCCGCCATCGCCAAAGCCCTGCGCGCCAACGGAATAGTCGACGTCGAGCCCTACCGCAAACTGGGCCGCAACCAACTGCGCGTCGCCATGTTCCCCGCCATCAACCCCGACGACATCACCATCCTCACCCAGGCCATCGAATGGGTCGTCGACCACCTCGGCTGAGCTTTCCTTGAAGGGCCCGCGCCATGTCCGGCGCGGGCCCTTCAGCATCTCAGTCCACGTCCAAATGTGGCCACAATTTTGTGATACCCT
Source organism: Kibdelosporangium banguiense (assembly GCF_017876405.1). Taxonomy (GTDB): domain Bacteria; phylum Actinomycetota; class Actinomycetes; order Mycobacteriales; family Pseudonocardiaceae; genus Kibdelosporangium; species Kibdelosporangium banguiense. The sequence continues at coordinate 1,598,996 of NZ_JAGINW010000001.1, forward strand.
GCCATGGTGACAGCAGCAGCGCACGACGATGACCACACGGTGGGACTTCGACAGCTCCGCCACAACACAAGCGAAGTGCTCGCACGAGTCCGTCACGGCGAAACCATCGACGTAACCGAGTACGGTCGGCTGATCGCACGGATCGTGCCGGTTGAAGACCGCACGCCGACCCCGATCATGAGACAACTCGTCGACGCCGGCCGAGCCCGCCTGGCGACACGGCCTGGATACCGCCCGAAAATGCGCCCAAGCGACGGTACGAACCGACTTGGCGATGCACTCGCCGAACTGCGCGACGAGGAATCCTGGTGAGCCTGCTCTACATCGATACGTCGGCCGCGCTGAAACTGCTGGCCGAAGAAACTCACTCACAGGCATTCGCGGCCTACTACGACAACAATGCCAGCAGTTCATGGGTCAGCTCGACACTGCTCCGAATCGAGGTGATGCGAGCGGTCACCCACGTCATGCCACACGCCATCCCCGACGCCCGCGATCTGCTGCTCGCCTTCGACTACATCAACATGGACGACGACATCGTCGACGCCGCAATGAACGAACCCGACCGAGGGCTCCGCTCACTCGACGCGATCCACCTCGCCACCGCACGAGTCCTCGGCCAAGAACTGGACGGCCTCGTCACCTACGACGACCGGCTCGCAAAAGCCGCCACCGACGCCGGATTCGCCGTAATCAGCCCACAGGACTAATCTCCACCGCATCATCTCGTGTGATGTCAAGAACCTTGAGCGAGCGACAAAACGAGCCGTCAAAGCAGCGACAACACTTCGATCGACACCTACATTGCCAGGTGTCACCCTTCAGGCTCTGGCGCCAGTCCCGGTAGTACGCCTTCTGTTCCTCGACGGTTCCGAGGCTTTCTGGGATCCGTTGAAGTGCCTCAAACAGATCGTTTCCGCTGGCGATCACCGGGCCGTCTGGTCCATCAACGTTGATCGAATACGTACGGTCACGGGACCTCTGCCAGGTGAGCGCACTAATCACTCTCTCCTGACCGCGCAGCAGCGACACAGAGAGCCCCTGCTCCTCACTGATCTCACCGCCAGTCATCGGCGGTAGTTCGGATTATGCACATACGGACCAAAATCGGCTCGTCAAAAGTGTCGTACTGCCGCATCAACAGAGACGACGATACCAAATCCATGCCCTTGAACACCGGCTTCAACGCCGCGATCGGATTCCTCTTCGCCACCCTCTCCGCAGCACCACGAGCAGCAGCACGCCGAAGGGAAGCCACCGACCACATCACCATGCCGGTCCGACAAAGCCAGCCGTGCACCATTGCCTTGGGCCAAGGAGATGAGCGAGCCGTCTGGGCCGCGGCCGAAGCGGGACGCGCCGTCGCTGACCGCGTCCAGCTCCATGCCCGCGTACGACTGCTCTGACTTGGGCAGCGCACGGTTGATCGCCGGGTTCTGCGGGGTGTCCTGGGTCGGCTGGTCCGGCACGTCCGCTGCGGAACCTGTGATCTGCTTGGGAGACTTGGCAATCGCCTCCGAAATCGGATCCGCCACCGGCGGGAACAGTTGCGATGCGCTGGGCCCGACTGTGGCCACCAGCACCACGATCGCCAGTAACGCGATCGCCACTCGCATACGCGTACGCACGACAGGACCACGACGAATCCGGATCACGACAACCCCACCCTTTGTGATTCCGCCCCTTGAGCCATGCCCCCCACAGGCCGACTCAGCCACAGTGATCCTGCTTGCTTCGAACGAACTCGGCAAGGCTGTACCGCGAATTTGGACCGAATGACGTCGGATGTTCGCCCGTTCGTCGCGAGGCTATGTGCAGGAAATCATTTCCACGACGATTAAAGCCGCCTTTACCTGCAACGATGACACAGCGACAACACCGTCACACGAACAGACGAATGACGGGCGTCTCACCAGCGGCTAACGTGCGGAACTGCCTATAGCCAACGGGGGGCCATGGGGTGGATCAATAGTCGGTTAATGCGTTCGGCGTAGCTGCGGTAATTTTTTTGCCGCCGCGGCTACGCCGATATGCGCGCGAATCCGCCCGGCAGCGCTCTCGCCAACCCGGAAAGAAGGTCCAATGCGGACTCGAAGAGCTGGGGCTGCCATCACGGCAGCCGCGGCGGTACTCGGTGCTGTGGTCGCCACGGCACCGGCGGCGCAGGCGGCACCTGCGCTACCGAGCGGTTTTGCCCTGGTCGACACACCGTCGGGACAGCAACCAGGCACCTTGACCGACGTCGCCTACCTGCCGGACGGCAGCGTTCTGACCACCGGGCGGCTCGGCTCGGTGCAATGGGTGCCACAAGGTGGTCAGCCTGTTCAAATTCACAACATCCCCGTGTATACGGGCGGTTCACTCGGCCTGACGGGCATTGCCGTCTCGCCGGACTACAACACGACGCGCACTGTTTACACGACCCAAGCAGTCTCGGACGGCTCGGCCAAGTCCTTTCGGCTGAGCAAATGGCGGACCCTCGGCACCAACGAACCAACTGGACTGGTTGACGAGTCTATCGTGCTGGATTTCCCGGCGAACGCCGACAACAAGGGAATCCAGGACATCGCCGTTGAACCGGTCACCGGCAACGATCCCGCCAAGACCGTCATCTGGGTCGCGATCGGAGACAACTCCAACGTCCAGGCGCCCGCCACAGCGACAAAGGACAATGTGGACCAGTTCGCATTGCGTGCCTTGGATCCCGCTCAGCCGACCGGCAAAATCCTGCGCATTCGGGCGAACGGTCGCGGTGTCGAGGACAATCCGTTCTACAGCGCGAACGACCAGACGTCGTGGCGTAGCCGGAACTACCTCAGTGGCCTGCGTGACCCGCAGGTCACGCTTGACCCGCGCGGCGGGGTCATCGTCACCGACACCGGCTGGGCGGCACGCGACGAAGTCAACCTCGCCTTCCCAGGCCAGAACCTCAAGTGGCCGTGCTGGGAAGGCACCACCAAGACGCCCGGTTACCAGGACCTCCCGGCATGCCAGAACCTGGCGAACACCGAACCGCTGCACGAGACCAATCACGGCACTACAGACACAATCCTCGGCGGTGTTCCGTACATGGGCACCTCGTACCCGGAGGCATACCGAGGTTCACACTTCATCGCCAACAAGGGCGCGCACAGGCTGTCCACGCTCCGGTATGACACTTCAGGCAAGGTCACCCAGGTAGCGACATCATTCGCGACGGACATCGGGGACCCGGCTTCGGTGATCACGGCTCCCAACGGCGACGTCGTGATCCTCGACGCGGCCACGTCGACGTTGCGACGGGTGAGCTACAAGCCTGCCAACAAGGCACCCGTGGCCGGATTCAACGCCACAGTCGACGCAGCCACGCGCAAGGTCTCCTTCGACGCCGGAGCGTCGACGGATCCCGAACGGGAAGCGGTTACCTACCAGTGGAATTTCGGCGATGAGGGCACCGGCGCCGGGAAGACCATCGAGCACACCTACGCGGCCGGAGACAGGTTCACAGTAACGCTCACAGTGACCGACGTGCACGGTGCCACTGCCACCTCGAACCAGGTCGTTCTTCCCGGCGAGGCGAGTCCGGAACTCGCCCTGAACACCCCGGGCCTGGCAACAGTCTTCTCCGTCAACCAGGCCATCGCGGTCGGGGCGTCCACATATGACGTTGTGGACGGTTCGATCCCGGTGCACTGGAAGGCCGAACATGTGCGCTGCGTCCGGGACCGCAGTTGCGAGATCTCCCCTTTGCAGACCGGTTCGGGTCCCGACTTCACCATCGCTTTTCCCAACGAGACCGACGGCCACGTGGTCATCACTGCAACTGCCGAGAACAGCCGGGCGGCCGTCGTCAGTCGTCGCTACATCGCAAACCCCCGGCTCGTGCGCCTCCAAGTGCTCTCGTCGCACAGCAGCCAGTTCCAGGTCGCTACAGGTGAAAGCGCCAACCGGCTGGTGACAGCTGGTTCGTCCATCCAGTTCACGGCGCCCCAGACCGCCCTGGAAGGCGCGGCTCAGTTCACCAGGTGGTCCGACAACGCCAACCCGTCTCCAACGCGGCAGATCACGATGGGTGTCGCCGACTTCACGCTGAAGGCGGACTACGTCTCGGCGATACAGAAGCGGTATGCGGATGACGCGGCGGTTCGTGCCTGGATGGGGAGCCCGGTCGGGTTCGAGCTCTTCGAGAGTAATTCCCATTGGCAGCAGTACGCCGGTGGGCGTCTCTATTGGACGGCGCAGCACGGGGTCAAGGTCATCGGTGGCACGATCCTGGTCAAGTACAACGGTCTTGGTGGGCACGCTTTCCTGGGGGCGCCTAGCACGGACGAGCTGATCTCGCGGGCCAATGGGGGTGACCGGCTGAACCACTTCGTGGGGTCGGGTTCGATCTACTGGGTCGGTGCGACGAATACGGCCTATGTGATCTATGGGCCCTCGCAGGAGAAGTGGATCTCGCTGGGGGCGGACAACTCCGTTATCGGGTACCCGACGATCGACATCACTGGGACTCCGGACGGGGTCGGCCGGTATACGCATTTCTCGAAGGAGAACGGCTCCATCTACTGGCATCCGTCGACCGGCGCGTTCGCCGTCATGGGTGAGATCAAACGGCTTTGGGCCGCCGTGGGCTGGGAGACTTCTGTGCTGGGTTATCCGCGGACGGATGAGCTGGTCGGCAGGGAGAACTCCGATCCGGGCAGGGCCGGCCGGTACAGCCACTTCCAGAACGGTTCCATTTACTGGAGCAGCGGCACCGGCGCGCGTGAGGTCCACGGTGAGATCGGCAAGAAGTATCTGGCGCTCAACGCCGAACTTTCCGTGCTCGGATATCCCACGATCAATGAGGGGACGCCGCCGGACCGGATCGGCCGGTTCAATCACTTCCAGGGTGGTTCCATCTACTGGACCAACGCCACTGGCGCACATGAGGTTCATGGCGAGATCAAACGCCGCTGGGAGAGCCTCGGCTGGGAGACGTCCTATCTGGGATACCCGATCAGCGATGAGTACGACATTCCTGGCTACAAACGGTCGGACTTCCAGTTCGGCTATATCACCTACAACCTTGCGACTGGTCAGGTTCTTGACCGGCGGTACTGAGTGACCTTGTGGGTGGCCGGCTGGTGCCGGTCACCCACAAGGGTTTCAGGCGAGGGCTGAGGTGGGGGTCAGGAGGGCGGCGCGCATAGCTGGGTAGGCGCCGGCGATTGCGCCGACGAGGGCCGCTATGGCTACGCCGCCGAAGAGGGCGATGGGTGGGAGTACTGCGGGCCAGGATTGGCTTAGCGCGTAGGCCGCTGTTACTCCGACGCCTAGGACTACGCCGACGAGGCCGCCTAGGCCTGACAGTAGTACTGATTCTGCGAGGAATTGGCCGCGTATCTGTCTGCGGGTTGCGCCCAGGGCCCTTCGGAGGCCTATTTCCCTGCGGCGTTCCAGGACTGAGATGACCATTGTGTTGGCTACGCCGACGCCACCCACCAGCAGTGCGACGCCACCTAGGGCCAGGAATAGCGCGCTGTAGGACTCCTGGGCCAGGTTCTGGGCCTCGAGGGCTTCGGAGGGCAGCGCCACTTCGACTTCGTTGGGGTGTTCGGGACTTGCGGTCGCCGCGAGGACTCGGCGGACGTTCTGGACCTGGTTGTCCTGGGCGCGCACATAAACCGTGCCTGGGTTTCCGGTGAAGGCGAGGCGTTGCTGGGCCACGTCCCAGCCGACGAGGACTGACCGTTCTATTTCCGGGGCCAGTGGGAGTTCGGCGAGGATTCCCACCACGGTGAACCACTGGCCGCCGAGCCAGACCTGTGGGGGCCTGGCCGGGTCGATGTTGTCCATGCCCAGACGGGTTGCCGCCACTGAACCCAGGACCGCGGTCGGATATTTCGCCGAGACCGGGTCCAGCCACTTTCCACTGTGGACTTTTCCGTTCAGCACGTCCAGCAGGTTCTGTTCGGCTGCGTAGACTGCCAGGCCGGATGTTTCGCCGGGGTCGATCTGGTCGTTGCGGCGCACGGTTGTCGCTATGTTGCCGGTTGCTCCGGCTGCGGTTACGGGGCCTATTCGCTGGATCATCGGCACTGCGGTTTTCGGCAGGGGTGCGTCCTGGCCCATGAAGGACTTGCCTGGCTTGATGACCAGCATGTTGGGGCCGAGGGCCGCCAGTTTGTCCGACAATGCCTTGCTGCTGGACGCCGGAATGCTGACCACGGCGATCATCGCCGCTATGCCGATGGCGATTCCCAGTGCCGACAGTACTGCCCGCAACGGGCGGGTGCGCATTCCGTGGGAGCCCAGGCGGAACATGTCGCCGGAGCCGAGCCTGTGCGGCGACGGCAACGGTTCCGCGTCGGCGGGGCGGTCCATGATTGTGGTCACGCCGCCGCCCCTGTGTCCGTGAGCAGCATTCCGTCTCGCATTTCGATCCGACGGGGCACAGACGCGGCGATCTCGTTGTCGTGCGTGATGATCACGACCGTTGTCCCCGCCTTGTTCAAGGCACCCAGCAGGTGCAGGATTCCCGCGCCGTTCTTGGTGTCCAGGTTTCCGGTCGGTTCGTCGGCCAGCAGAATCGCCGGCCTGTTCACGACCGCGCGGGCGATCGCGACTCGCTGGCGTTCACCACCGGACAACTCGTTCGGCAAATGCCAGGCACGAGCACCGAGACCGACTTGTTCCAATGCGCCCAGGGCAATCTGATGCCGTCGGCGCGCCGAAACTCCTGCGTACAGCAGGCCTGTGGCGACGTTTTCCACCGCGGGCAGGCCTTCGGTCAGAAAGAACTGCTGGAACACGAATCCGATCCAGCGCGACCGCAGCGCGGAGAGCCTCCGGTCGTTCAACCGGGCCACGTCGTGGCCACGCACCTCGACCGACCCGGTCGACGGGCTGTCCAAAGTGCCCATCAGATGCAGCAAAGTGGACTTTCCGGAACCCGAAGGCCCGACGATGGCGAGCAGTTCGCCCTGCGCGATCGACAATGACACATCTCGCAACGCGTGCACGCCACCGGGATAGGTCTTGCCCGCGCGCTGGATCGACAGCACGGGAGTCACGACGTGGTCACCACCCGCATGCCTTCCCGGACATCCGGGCCACTGATCTCGACCCGGCCGTCGGAGAACAACCCGGGCTTCACCGCGGCCAGACGCCGCCGGTCACCGTCGACGATCTCGACCGCGTAACCGCCTTCCGCCAACGCAAGCAGCGCGCCGACAGGAACAGTCAGCACTGCGGAACGGCTGTCCGCGGTGAACCGGACGTCCACGGAGGTGGCATCCGCCGCGGTGATGGCGGCCGGGTCGTCCAGCGCGATCGACACGTCGAACTTGCTGTCCGGGGAGGACCCGGGCATCGGGTTGGGATCCGGTGGGACCTCGGCGATCCCGGTGATGGTCCCGGTGGCCGTCTTCGAGCCGACCGCGACCGACACCTTCGCGCCGATCTTCGCCCAGTCCCGCTGCGACGACTTGATCTGCACGCTCACACCGCGGTTGACCCCGGTGTACTTGAGCAGGTCACCGGCTCCGGGGGCACCGAGCTTGGCCACGATCGAGTTCACCCGGAACGGGCCGGTGGTGATCAGCACGTCACCGACGTTGACCGTGCCGGTCTCCTCCAGCTTCAACGACTTCTGCCACTTCTTGATCGCGTTCGCCGTGGCGGTGGTGAACTTCTCGTCCGGTGCGCCGAACCCGCCGAAGCCGAGCGCCTTCAGGTTCTCCTCGATCACCTTCACATCCGGGCCGTTGGTCACGCCCGATCCGACCGGGCGGTACAACGGGATGTCACCGAAGAACAGGACAACCGGCTTCGCGTCCACTTTGTACACTGTCTTGCCGCGGTCGAGGACGTCGCTCATCGCGGGCAATCCGGTGATAGTGCCCTGCTTCTGGCCGGCCAGCGTGGTTTCCGTGCCGTACCCGAGCTTTCCGGTGATGCTGCGCCGGTCGGCCAGATCGGTTTTCGTCACAGTGGTGGTGTCGACCGGCGCCGGGCCTTTCGGCGCGGCCGCTGCCGAGCCGGAGCCGACTCGGGTCAGCACGACGGCGGTACCGACGGCCAGGGCGACCACCACGGCCGAACCGGCGATCATCCACCGGATGCGGCGCCTACGGTGCAGGCGACGGGGCCCTTCGTCGGTCACTTGCCACCGCCCGGTGCGACCGGGGCCGCGGCGCCGATCCCGCCCATGCCGCATTCCTTCATGGCCTTGTCCATCTTGCCCGGATCGTTGTTGGGAATGCCGATGGTGATGCCGGGGTTGTTCGGGTCCGGGTCGGGTATGTCGATGCCGTGGTCACGCATGCACTTGGCCGTCTTGCGCATCTTGTCCAGCTCTTCCGGGCTCAACGGCTTGGGTTTTCCGCCGTTGGGCAGGAGCTTGTTGCACGCTTCCCCGGCCTTGTCCATCTTCCCGGCCTCCTCCGGGGCCATCGCCCGCATGGTTATCCCGCCACCCGGTTCCGGGTCCTTCATGTCGACGCCGTGCTCTCGCATGCACTTGGCGTACGCGCGCATCTGGTCCTCGTCCGTGCCCGCTTTCTGTGGCTGAGGCTGCCCGGATGTCTGCTGGTCACCGTTGAGCGAGGCGACGCCGTTGCCGTCACCGCCGTCGTTGCCACACGCCGTCAGTGCGAACATCACGGTCGCGACTGCGGCCAGTCGCCATTTGGCGCCCATGGATCCTCCTGTGAGTCGTGACTTCATCCCGACGGGCCCGGCCCCCGATACCCCGGGCCCGCCGGGACCCAGTTCTAGGGATCGGGCGATTCGGGCGCGTTAAGCGAAAGTCCTTATCTCGCGCTTATCCGCGCTTGGGAGAGACTGAGCGCATGCGGGTTCTGGTCGTGGAGGACGAACAACTGCTGGCCGACACCCTCGCCGAGGGCCTGCGGCGGCTCTCCATGGCCGTGGACGTCTGCTATGACGGCGACGCCGCGCTCAAGCGGGTCGGCGTACACGGCTACGACGTGGTTGTCCTGGACCGTGACCTGCCGAAAGTGCACGGCGACGACGTCTGCCGGGCGATGATCGCGGCCGGTGGTGAGGCCCGGGTGCTGATGCTCACCGCGGCCGGGGAAGTCACCGACCGGGTCGCCGGCCTGCGCCTGGGCGCGGACGACTACCTGACCAAGCCGTTCGCGTTCGACGAGCTGGTCGCCCGGGTGCAAGCGCTTGCGCGAAGGGCCCGGCCGGCGTTGCCGCCGGTGCTCCAGCGGTCCGGTGTCGTGCTGGATCTGCCCCGCCACCAGGCGTCCAGGGACGGCAGGCACCTGTCGCTCTCGCCGAAGGAGTTCGCTGTGCTGGAGGTACTCATGCGGGCCGAAGGCTCCGTGGTCAGCGCCGAGGATCTGCTGGAGAAGGCGTGGGACGAGCACGCGGACCCGTTCACCAACGCCGTCCGGGTGGCGGTGATGACGTTGCGCCGCAAACTCGGTGATCCGCCGGTCATCGACACGCTGCCCGGCGCCGGCTACCGGATCGCCTGATGCGCTGGTCGGCACGGGCGCGGCTGACCGCGATGTACGGCGGCCTCTTCATGGCCATCGGCGTGATCCTGCTGGTCATCAACTATCTGCTGGTGCTCGGTGCCCTGCCGAGCGGGGTCGCGGTCGCCCGCCAGGCCGGAATCGCTCCCGAGGAGTGGACGACGGCCGCTGCCCCGACACGCACCGTCACCCCGACCGTGCCGGGCACCACCCCGGACCGGATCGTCGTCGACACCCTGGACAACTACCGTTCGGGCACCATGGCGACAGTGCTGTGGACCTCCGGGATCGCATTGCTGGCCGGTGGCGTGATCGCCACATTGGCCTCCTGGTACATGGCCGGTCGCGTGCTGCGTCCGGTGCACGCGATCACGGCCACCGCCCGCCGGCTGGGCGCGCAGAACCTCAACCGGCGGATCAACCTGGACGGCCCGGACGACGAACTCAAAGAACTCGCGAACACGTTCGACGGGATGCTCGACCGCCTGGCCACGGCGTTCGACAGCCAGACCCATTTCGTGGCCAACGCCTCCCATGAGCTGCGGACACCACTCGCCGTACAGCGCACGCTCGTCGAAGTCGCCATGGCCGACCCCGCGGCCACGCCTGAGATGAAGCGGCTCGGCCAGCACCTGTTGCACACCAACGAGCGCAGTGAACGCCTGATCGAAGGGCTGCTCGTGCTGGCGCGCAGCGACCGCGGGCTGCTGAGCCGGGTCCCGGTCCGGCTGGACAAAGTCACCGAGAACGTGGTCGCGATGTGCTCGGACCTGGCGTCGCAACACGAGGTGACGGTCCAGACGAAGATCACGTCACGCGGCGTTCCCGGCGACCCTGTGCTGCTGGAACGCCTGGTCACGAACCTCGTGCAGAACGCGATCCGCTACAACGAGCCCGGCGGCTCGGTGTCGGTCGAAGTGGGCGATTCACCTGCCGTGCGCGTGGTCAACAGCGGTCCTGCGGTCCCGGTCGAGTCGCTGCCGGGCCTGTTCGAGCCCTTCCGGCGGTTGGAACGGACGTCGACGTCGGGCGGCTCCGGACTGGGGTTGTCGATCGTCGCCTCGGTGGTCAAGGCGCATGACGGGTCGATCGGCGTGGCCGCCAGGCCGTCCGGCGGGCTGGATCTGCGGGTCGAGTTGCCTCGCACGTACACAGCGGTCACCAGCAACAGGATGATCCCGGCGAGCACGTAGCTGTCGCTCACAGCCTGTTGCCAGACACCCGCGTCCCACCCGCCGAACTCGAAGATCCAGACGGGTGTGGAGATCGCGACCGCGGCGGCGAGCACAACGGACAAACCCATCACAACACGACGCTCGGTCACCGCCGTCCAGCCAAGGACAACCAGCACCGGCACAAGCCAAACCCAGTGGTGCACCCACGAAACCGGCGACACGAGCAACCCGCACAACGCCGTTACCGCCAGTCCGGTTGGCACGTTCGACCTGCGGATCACGTACACCGCCAGCGCGATCACCAGCAGCGCGGGCAAGATCCAGTAGAAGTCAACGGAAAGTCGCGCGAACACACCCCGCAGTGACTGGTTGGCAACGTGATCGGGCGCGCCGATCCGGTCACCGTTGAACAGGAGCTTGGTCCAGTAGGTGACCGATTCGCCAGGCAGAACCACGAAAGCCAGGGCCGTTACGGCCACGAACGTCACGCCGGCCCGCAGAGCCGCCCGAAAATCCTTGCGCACCAGGAAGAACAGGATGAACACGGCGGGTGTCAGCTTGATCGCCGCGGCCAGGCCGACCAGCACACCCCGCCACCGCTTGGCCGTGGGCAGGCAGTCCAGGACGACCAATGCCATCAGGACCATGTTGATCTGTCCATAACCCAGCGTGGAGCGCACCGGATCACCGCCCGCGGCAAGCAACTGCACGCCCACGGCCACGAATCCCGGCAGTACAAGCCCCTTTTCGCGACCACGCAACGCCACCAGGAACGCGAACACCACGACGAACAGCAACAGCGCCGAGATCACCGTGAGGATGAGGAAACCCACGCGTGCGGGCAGCAAAGTCGTGGGAACGAAGGCAAGGACGGCGAACGGCGGATAGGTGAACGGCAGGAACGTGCCACGGCTCGTGGCCGGCAGCACACCGTATGGATCACCACCTTGCAGCCATGTCAATGAGCCAAGCCGGTAAATCTCGAAATCCAGGCCGTCCAACACTTTCAGGCCGATGATCAGCCCGAGCGCGATCGACTCCGCCAGCCCGACCAGCACGAGCGGACGCCCCCACACTGCTTTGCGCAAAAGTCAAGCCCTCCGTTCCTGCGAACAAAGTACTGACTAAAGGAGTGCGGATCGGCTTGGGATGCGGGAAGATCGACGTCGGATCTCGCTTAGGCGCGGCGCGCCTCCGTCGTCAAGGCGGCACGCCGTAATAACGTCACAAAGTCAGCGAGGTGAAGTCATTCGGGAGGCTTGAGGTGCGCGCGCTGCGAGTGGTCGGGCTCGGAGAGGACGGCAAGACCGTCATCTGCGAGGACCCGATCCGTGGCGAGCGCTTCCAACTGCCTGCGGACGAGCGGTTGCGCGCGGCTGCCCGTGGCGACGTCACCAGACTCGGCCAGATCGAAATCGAGCTGGAGAGCCAGATGCGCCCACGTGAAATCCAGGCCCGCATCCGTGCGGGTGAGTCCGTCTCACAGGTCGCCGCGGCGTCCGGTCTGCCGGAGGACAAAGTCGAGCGGTTCGCATACCCCGTGCTGCTCGAGCGATCCCGTACGGCCGACCTGGCCCAGCGGGCGCACCCGGTGCGTGAGGACGGGCCGGATGTGCAGACGCTGGGCGAGGTGTGCGCACATGCGTTCGGCCTGCGTGGCCAGGAGTACTCCGAATCGACCTGGGACTCGTGGAAAAGCGACGAGGGCAAGTGGATCGTGCAGCTGCGCTGGACGGCCGGCCGCTCGGAGAACCACGCGCACTGGTCGTTCCACCCTGGCGCGCACGGTGGCACGGTCACTCCGCTCGACGACCACGCCCACGACCTGCTCGACCCGAACCCGAACAGGTCGCTGCGGACCGTACGGCCGGTGACGGAGCTGGCCAGGCAAGCGCTTGCGGTCGAGGCTCCGCCACGCCCGCAACCCCAACCTCAGCCACAGCCCGAGCCGGTGCCTGTGTACCGGCAGCCCGAGCCCGAGCCGGTGTACCAGCCTCCGGAGCCGGTCCGCGAGCCGGAACCGGCCCCGGTGTACCGCCAGCCCGAGCCGGTCCGCCAACCGGAGCCGGTGCCCGTGTACCGCCAGCCGGAACCGGTCCAGCAGCCGGAGCCCACGCCGGAACCGGTGGTCGCCCAGCAGCCGGAACCGGAGCCGGTCGCACAACCGGAGCCGGAGCCCGCTGCCGAACCGGCCGAGCCGGCTGCGGTGACCAAGCCGGTTCAGGAGGAACTGGTACCGGAGCCCGAGCCCGAGGCGGCCAAGGAGAAGCCGGCCCCGCGGCGCGGCAAGGGCAAGAAGAACCACCCGGTCGTCCCGGCCTGGGAAGACGTCCTGCTGGGCGTCCGCTCCAACCGGGGCTGAACCCGCTGAGGAGTGGTTGTCGCGTTGTTTCGCGACAACCACTCACTTGGCTCGCTGGTACAGCAAGTCGGGCACCCAGTTCGCGCGGTCGACCGGGTTGTCCACTGCCACGATGGTCGTCGCGATCAGCCTGAGCAGGTCGATGTCCAGGTGCTGACTGGCAGAGGTGGCGAAGGCGAAGACGCCGTGCCCCGTGTCGAGGATCTTGACCGTGTGCGAGTCGGTATGCGCGGAGTGACTGCTGACCTGGTCATTCGGGATGATGTCAGGCTCGGCGGGCATCAGGCCGGCCGTGATGGTCTGCATCGTGTCGTCCGGGCCGACTCTGCGGAACTCCACCGAGGACACCAGGGACGACGCGCTGATCTGAACCGACGTCAGGGCCAACCCGTCCTCGCGGCTGATTCTGAACGGCACGGTCACCGGCGACTCGCCAGGCAGGACGGCCTGGGCGACCCGGTGGATCTTGTCCATGACATCCGAGTCCGGCACATTTTCCCAGTACACAGTCGCCCATGAATCTTCGGCCCAGCTCCAGACCAGCACCGGTCCCGGCTCGATCCAGTACGCCTCCCGGCCGTTCACGTCGGCCGCCCGTTTGCCCAGGCCGGGGTACGCGGGCGGGTACGGCGAGTTCATCGGCGGGAAGACCTCGATGGTGGCGGTGCCCTGCCCGCCGTCGGCCCGGATCAGCTTGATGACCTGACGGCCAACGCTGGTCTCGTACGTGTCCGGGGTGAATCCGCCCGCCGAGCCGACTGTGACGACCCGCTTCAAGAGGTCGAACCCCTCGGTCGAATGGGCCGGGGCAGTCGCGTCGGGCAGGTTGTGGATCAGCATCGGCACACCGACACCGGCGACGATCACCAGACCGGCGGCCGCGAGCATGCCGGCGACCACACGCCTGCGGCTCTGGCGCCGCCCGGTACGCACGGCTTGGACGACGTCGACCTTGGACCGCTCGGCCGGGGCGGCGTCCCGCAGCGGGGCGAGCAGGCCGATGCCCTCTTCTTCGGTCCGGTTCATCGCCGTCACCTCCCGTCCTGCAGGCTGAACGCCTGGTCACCCAGTTGTTTCCGCAATGCGGCCAGGCCGTGTGAGGTCTGGCTCTTGACGTTGCCCGGCGAGCAGCCGAGCATCCCGGCGACCTCGATCACCGACAGGTCGTAGAGGAACCGCAGCACCAGCACCGCACGCTGTCTGGGCGGCACGCGGCTGAGGGCGGCGTGCAGGACCTGGCTCGTCTCCACGTCCGGGCCGGGCGGCGCGAACTGCTCCGGCGGCTCGTCGACCAGACGGTTGCGGGTGAACCAGCCCGCTCGTTGTTCGTTGAGGAATGTCCGGACCACGATGGTGCGGACGTAGGCGTCGAGGTTCTCGGCCTTGCTCGCCTTGCGCCAGTGCAGGTAGAGCCTGGTGATCGCGTTCTGCACGATGTCGTCGGCACGATGGTCGTCGTTGCAGAGCAGGTACGCGATCCGGCGCAACGCGGGCAGCCGGGCCGTCACGTACTCCGTGTATTGCTCCTCGTCCGTTGTGCGCACGGCGCACCCCCTTTGCCCAGAGGACACCAGAGGCAACACCACCGGTTGTGTGACTCCGATCACACCGGCCACACCCAGACGCCACCGACGTATCGCCCACCGGTACCGAACAGGGCATCACAGGCGCGTCTCAGTTCGTCCGGACGGTCACTCGGGCCGAGGACCACCGCGCTCGCTCGCCAGAACTCCACGTCCCGGCGCGCCTGCTCCCGTTCGTCCGGTCCGATCGATTTCTCCTCGCCGCGTGTGATGGCCTCCAGCAGCCGCGAAGTCGGCCGCTGGATCGCGCCGTAATGTCCCTCCTTGGTGGTTCCCGGCCCGACGAAGTACCCCTCGATGATCGGAAAGCCCATCCCCGCCTGTGCCTGCCAGTACAGCGGCAGGGAGTGACTCGATGTGGCCGGTGGCACCATGATCACCGAACGGTCCGGGCCCGCGTAGTCGCGCCACATGCCCTCGGTGAAGAACTCGGGTGTCACCGGCCGCTGGACAGTTTGAAACGGAGTCGGCGCGATCGGCAGCAGAACAGCCGCGAGCGTGCCGAACCACAGTAATCGCAGGGGAATATGCGTCGCGTGCTCAGCCAGCGTGAGAATTCGCTGACACGCCATGGCAATCAGGATCCCGATCACAGGAACACAGGCCATCGACAATCGCGCGCCCAGCAACGAGTTCAGAAGTGGTAACTGGGAAAAAGCCATCCAGGGCATCGGGATGCCTGTCTTCTCCCCGTTGACCGACAGCCACCAGCCCAACGAGAACACAGCCATGACGCCCGCCGTGATCACGAGTGCCCGTGCGGACGCGACACGCCACAGCCAGATCGCGAGCACGACTACGAGAATTACCAGCGGCCAGCCGAAAAACGCGTTCTCCTCGGTCGGATTGGACTCCAGCCGTTGCCGCACAACTGAATCACCCGCGAGCGAGGACCTGCCGAACGCGGTCATGGCGGCCAGGTCGTTGCCCGCGGCGCCATGCCCCATGTTGCTGTAGCTCTGCGGGCCGTAGAACTGTTTCCAGACCGGATAGGCCACCAGCGGCAACGTCACCAGCACCGCGACGCCCAGGCCCTTCAACAGATTCCTGGTCACCGTCGCCGGGCGGGCACAGCCGTAGACCACCAGCGTGATCGCGGCGATCAGCAACGGCTCCTCGCCCACGAACACCTGGTAAGTGATCAGCAGACCGAGCGCGAGCCCGTTGCGAACCGGATTCCCGCCCCTGGCCAGCACGATCACCCTGGACACAATGAACGGCAGGACGAACATCGCCACGAAGTTCGGGTGTGCGTTGGCGTGCGAGATCATCGGCGGCGCGAACGCACAGAACCCGCCCCCGATCGCCGCGCCGATCCGGGACTGCGCGAGATGCCGGGAGATCACCCAGTACCAGCCGGCCGCGCTGCCCGCCATACCACCGGTGAGCACGACGGCCCAGGTGGCTGTGGTGCCGAACACCCATGTCACCGGGGCCAGTGGAATTCCCAGTCCCAGCATGGATGTGTTGGCCATCATGTTGACGCCGAGCGGGTGGTTCTGCAGCGTCGTGACCAGCGCGTCGTCCGGTGCGTACGCCGCCACCCCGAAGAACCACTCGAACATGTTCTGGTCCTGCAGGCTGTTGACCAGGTAAGCGCGGTCCAGATCCGTCCACAAATGACTGTAGAGCAGCAGTGCGCCCAGGACGTAACAGGCGATGACTGCGGCGTCGACGGCGGTGATCTGTACCCGCCGGGTCGCTTCCCTCAGAACCATCACGTACGGGTGACACCTCAGATCGTCGATCGGGTTGCAGGCACAGCGCAAATTAGCCGGTTATTTGACCTCAAGTGCACTGAAGGTCGCAGGATTGGCCGAAATTGGAGTGCGCCCGCCCAGGTTGGTCTCTACCGTAAAGGGCTGGCGTCGGACTTGTTGGGGGCGGGGATGAACCAGGCCAAGGAGCACGCCTCGGCCTACGCGTCACTCAAACGCCTCGGCCCTTGTCTGCGGCCGTGGCGACGTCGGCTGATACTGGCGATCGTCCTGACCATGACCGCGATGACGGCGGGGCTGCTCATCCCGCTGGCGATCCAGCGAATTCTCGACGGCCCGGTGGCCACCGGCGACACGAGCGGCCTGATCTGGCCGGTTCTGGGTGTGGCACTGCTCGGCTGCGTGGAAGCCGGGCTTTTCTACACCCGGCGGAAAATCCTGGCGAAACCGACCACCCGGATCGAAGCGCGGATGCGCGAGGACCTCTACGACCAGCTGCAACGGCTGCCGATCGCGTTCCACGACCGCTGGCAGTCCGGCCAGCTGCTCTCCCGCGCGGTGGCCGATCTGTCGATCATCCGCAGCTTCATCGCGTTCGTCGCGATCTTCCTGGTGGTCAACAGCATCACCCTGGTCGCCGGGCTGGTCGTGCTGTTCACCCTGAACTTCTGGCTCGGGCTCACAGTGCTGGCCGGCGCGCTGCCACTGATCGCGATCTCCACGGTCTTCGAACGCAAGTACAAGGTGGTCGCGCGGCTGGCTCAGGACCAGGACGGCGACCTGGCCACCACGGTCGAGGAGTCCGCGCTGGGCATCCGCGTGCTCAAGGCGTTCGGCCGTGGCCCGCATCTGGCCAGGAAGTTCGCCAAGCAGGCCGTCGAACTGCGCGGCACCGAGATGCACAAGATCCGGATCAACTCGTTGCTGTGGGGCGCGATCGTGCTGCTGCCCGAGATCGGTATCGCCGGTCAGCTGCTGGTCGGCACGTTCAGCATCGCCGACGGCACGATGACGGTCGGCACCTTGGTCGCAGCCGTCACGATCGCGACGTATCTGCGTTGGCCGACCGATTCGATCGGCTGGCTGCTGGCCGAGACGAACCAGACGGCATCCGCGGCCGACCGCTACTTCGAGGTGATGGACGAGCCTCGCACGGTCGCCGATCCGCCGGAACCGGTGCCGCCGGCCGCTCCGGCACACGGATACCTGAGGTTCGAAAACGTCCATTTCAGGCATTCCGAAGGCAGCAAGGAGATCCTGCGCGGAGTGGACCTGGAGGTCCGGCCGGGCGAGACGGTCGCGCTCGTCGGGTCGACCGGCAGCGGCAAGACCACACTGACGGCACTGGTCGCGCGGCTGGCGGACGTGACCGGCGGGCGGATCACGGTCGACGGCGTGGACATCGCCTCGATGACGTTGGCCGATCTGCGAACCCTCGTGTCGATGGCCTTCGAGGAGCCGGTGTTGTTCTCGGCGAGTGTCCGGGAGAACATCGCGCTCGGCACAACCGATGCCACCGACGAGCAGATCCTGCAAGCGCTGCGGATCGCGCAGGCCGCGGACTTCGTCGGCAACCTGCCATGGGGACTGGACACCAGAATCGGCGAGCAGGGCCTGTCATTGTCCGGCGGGCAACGGCAACGGCTCGCACTGGCCCGCGCGATCGTCGGCCGGCCGGAGATTCTCGTACTGGACGACCCACTGTCCGCTTTGGACGTACACACCGAGGCAGAGGTGGAACGCGCACTGCGCGAAGTCCTGACCGGAGTCACCGCGTTGGTCGTGGCTCACCGGCCGAGCACGGTCCAGCTCGCCGACCGGGTCGCGATGCTGGCCGACGGCCGGATCGCGGCAGTCGGCACACATTCCGAACTGCTGGCCGGCAACACGGCATACCGGACGCTTCTGTCTACTTTGGATGCTCCCGAGGAGGTGCGAACATGAGCGAGGACGAATCCTGGCGTGGCGTGGCCGCCGAGGAGGTCGAAGAACTCGGCACGGCGGTCGGCGCCAAACTGCAGGCGCGGTCCCGGCGATTGCTGGGCTCGCTCATCCGTCCGCGCCTGGGACTGGCCGCACTGACGCTCGGGATCGTGATCCTGCAGAACCTCGCTTCCCTGGCAGGTCCGTTGCTGATCGCCGTGGCGATCGACGACGGCATCCCGGCAGCGATTCGTGGTGACACCACGGTTCTAGCGTGGTGCATCGGCGCGTATGCGGTGAGCTCGCTGGCGAACTCCTTGCTGCTGATGGCGTTCCAGCGGCTGGCCGGGTGGATCAGCCAGAACGTGCTGCTGGACCTGCGGCAGCGGTTGTTCCGGCATTCGCAGCGGCTGTCCTTGTCATTCCACGAGTCCTACACCTCGGGCAAGGTCATCTCCCGGCTGACCGCGGACGTGGACACGCTCAAGCAGCTGCTGGAAGACGGCCTCGACAACATGCTGAACGCCGTGCTGTCGCTGGCGTTCATCGGCACGCTGCTGCTGATCCTGGACGTGCCGCTTGCCTTGATCGTGATGGCCGGGTTCATCCCGCTGGTGCTGATCACGCGCTGGTTCCAGGCCACGTCGCGCACGGCCTACCGCAGCACCCGCGGGGCGATCGCGAAGATCATCGTCCAGTTCGTCGAGACGATGAACGGAATGCGTGCGGTGCAGGCGTTCCGCCGGGAGGCTCGCAACGAGTCGATCATGCACGGGCTCAACACGAGCTACCGCGACGCCAACTACACCGCCGTGAGCGCGGTCGCGGTCTTCACCGCAAGCGTCCGGGCGGTCGGCAACCTGTCGCTGGCCCTGGTGCTCGGGATCGGCGCGTGGCGGGTCACCGGTGGCAGCCTTGAGCTGGGCATCCTGACCGCGTTCACGTTGTACCTGCGGCGGTTCTACGACCCGCTGGACGATCTGGCGATGGTCGCGAACTCGTACGCGTCGGCGAGCGCGGCTCTGGAGAAGATCTCCGGCGTGCTGGAGGAAACGCCGTCGGTCGCCGAGCCCGCACACCCGAAACCGTTGCCACAGGGCGGAACGATCACGTTCGAGCAGGTCGAGTTCCGCTACAGCGCCGATGGTCCGGTCGTGCTGCCGAAGTTCGACCTGACGATCCCGGCGGGCCAGACCGTCGCGCTGGTGGGCGCGACCGGTGCGGGCAAGTCGACGATCGCCAAGCTGGTCGCCCGGTTCTACGACCCGTCGTCGGGTTCGGTCCGGCTGTCCGGAGTGGACCTGCGCGACACCGCGGACGCCGACCTGCGCGACAAAGTCGCCACCGTGACACAGGAGAACTTCCTGTTCTCCGGTTCGGTCGCGGAGAACATCGCGCTGGGCAGGCCGTCCGCCACTCGTGGCGAGGTCGAGTCCGCGGCTGCCGCGGTCGGCGCGCACGAGTTCATCGCGGCACTGCCGGAGGGCTACGACACGGACGTCCGCAAACGCGGCGGCCGGCTGTCGGCAGGGCAGCGTCAGCTGGTCGCGTTCGCTCGGGCGTTCCTGGCCGACCCGGCCGTGCTCGTCCTGGACGAGGCCACGTCCAGCCTGGACGTACCTGGTGAACGTGCGGTGCAGGCGGCGCTGGAGACAGTGCTGGCCGACCGGACGGCGTTGATCATCGCGCACCGGCTGTCCACTGTGCTGATCGCCGACCGAGTCCTGGTCGTCGAGGGCGGCCGGATCATCGAGGACGGCTCCCCCGCCGACCTCGTCGCCGAGGGCCGCGGCGAGTTCGCCGCCCTGCACCAGGCCTGGCTCGACTCACTCGTCTAAGAGGCACCGCCTGGGCCCGATCTCGCCCATACGCTCAATTGCCGGAGCCTCTACAGCAGCACGATCACCAGGGCGACCCAGCCGCATGCCAGGCCGGCGGCGACGCCGAGGGCGACCCAGCGCCAGACCAGGACACGGCGGGCCAGCCAGACCGAAGGGGCCAGGCCCGCCGTGACCACCAGGTTCGCGCCGATCGCCAGGAGCGCGCTGGTCTCGCTCAAGGTCACCGCGAGCGTCAGCACGGCGGCCAGCGTGACGATGGCCATGAGGACGCTGACGGTCAGCCCGGTGAGCCAGGGTGTCGGCTCAGGCAGTTCAGGCTCGACTGCGCTGTTGGCGGTGGCGTCGACCAGCAGGATCTCGCCGGTCAGCGGGTCGTGGTAGCGCACTGTGGTGTCCAAAACCACGGACAACCGGTCGGCGAGCTGACGGCCGCGACGGGAGACAAGCACCGCAGCGGTGGCGTCTTCGGGAGCGTCGGCGCGTTGCATGGCAGCCACGACCTGGGCCCACTCGTTCAGCGAGGTGGAAAGCTCAGCCGGAATCGGGAGCCGGTGCGGGTCCACCACCTGCTCGTCCGGACCGACGAGCTCCGCCTGCTCACCGTTTGTGCGCAATTCCACATGTACAGCTAACCAGTTCCGAGGGCGTAAACAGCGACGGCACCAGCTGTGGCGACGTTCAAGGAGTCGACCCCACCCGCCATGGGGATGCACACAGCGTGGTCGGCCGCGTTGATGGCGACGTCCGTCAGGCCTGGACCTTCGGAGCCGAGCATGATGGCGACCGGGCCGGTGGCCTTGACCTCGTTCAGTGGGACGGCATCCGCGCGGGGCGTGAGTGCGAGCACCTGGAAACCCTTGCTCTGCAAGAACTCCAGTGCACCGGGCCACTCGGCCGCGGTGGTGAAGGGCACGGCCAGCACGTGCCCCATGGACACGCGGACACTGCGCCGGTACAGCGGGTCGCTGCAGCCTGGTCCAAGGATGACCCCATCAACCCCCAGCGCCGCCGCGTTGCGGAACAGGGCGCCGAGATTCTCGTGGTCGCCCACGCCTTCCAGGACAAGCAGCCGCCGGGCACCGGTGAGGTCGTCCAGCGACCATGGCTGGGCGCGGTCCGCGACCGCGAGCACACCACGATTCAGGTGAAACCCGACGACCTCGGCCATGACGTCCGCTGATGTGACGTACGCGGGCACCGAACTGTCCACTTCGGTGTCGAGTTCGGCGATCCGACGCTGCACGCCCAGCAGCGAGCGCACCGGGTAGGGCGAGGCGAGCAACCGCCGGACGACCACCACGCCCTCGGCGATGACCAGGCCTTTCCCGCCCGGCCGGTCCGGCCTGCGGTCGGCCGTGGTGAGATCACGGAAGTCGTCCAGTCTCGGATCGGCTGGGTCTGTTATCCGGATCACTTCGGCCACGGGCGTGATCTTTTCATGGTTGGGGCTTCCACCAGCCGGGAAACCCCGCATATGGACTACAGGATCTCGCAGTGCGTCATCCAGGGATGACCCACAGCACCGATTTGGCCGCTAGCAATCGGCACAATCGCTGTGTCAACGTTGTTTCTCCCAGCTAGTGCGGCCGAGCCGAGCGAAGGGGAGGCGGCATGGGAAGGGACGTGACGACCGGGGCCCACACCCGGGACGATCGCCAACGTTACCGCCGTAAAGTCCAGCGTTGCCTGGACGCGCTGGCAGCGATGCTGAACAGCGGGACATTCGCCTTTCACCGCAGGCAGATGGGCTTGGAGATCGAGCTCAACCTGGTCGACGAGCAGCTCAACCCGTCGATGACCAATGCCGTGGTGCTCGAGAAGATCGCCGACCCGGACTTCACGCTGGAACTGGGTCAGCACAACATCGAGCTGAACGTGCAGCCCCGTCCGCTGGACGGCGACGAAGCGCTTGACCTGGAACAGGATCTGCGCGCGTCGTTGACCAGGGCCAACTCCAAGGCGCACGACGCGGGCTCGGACCTGGTCATGATCGGGATCCTGCCCACGCTGACCGAGGAGCACTTCGACGCGCGCTGGCTCTCGCCGAGCAGCCGGTACGCCGTGCTCAACGAGCGCATCTTCGCCGCTCGCGGCGAGGAGATGCTGCTCAACATGGAGGGCGAGCCGATGCCGGGACGCCCGGCGGACCGGTTGCGCAGCTACACGCAGTCGATCCTGCCGGAAGCCGCGTGTACGTCGGCACAACTGCATCTGCAGGTCGCGCCCGAGGACTTCGCCGCACACTGGAACGCGGCGCAATGCCTGGCCGGTCCTCAGGTCGCGCTCGCGGCCAACTCGCCTTTCCTGCTGGGCAAGGCACTCTGGCACGAGACGCGGATCCCGTTGTTCGAACAGGCCACCGACACCCGGCCGGAGGAGCTCAAGAACCAGGGTGTGCGGCCCCGAGTGTGGTTCGGTGAACGCTGGATCACCTCGATCTTCGACCTGTTCGAGGAGAACGTCCGCTACTTCCCCGGCCTGCTGCCCGAAATGGACGACGAGGACCCGATGGCGGAACTCGCCGAAGGCCGGGCGCCCACATTGCGGGAACTACGACTGCACAACGGAACCGTGTGGCGGTGGAACCGGCCTGTCTACGACGTCGTGGACGGCGTTCCACACCTTCGGGTGGAAAACCGTGTTCTGCCGGCGGGCCCGACCGTCGTCGACCTGGTCGCCAACGCCGCCTTCTTCTATGGGGCACAGCGTGCGCTCGTCCTGGAAGATCGTCCACTCTGGACGCAGATGTCCTTCCAGGCGGCCGAGGAGAACCTGTACGCCTCGGCCCGGCACGGGCTGGGCGCGCAGCTGTACTGGCCCGGCATCGGCTGGATCCCGCCGGACGAACTGGTGCTGCGCAGGCTGCTTCCCATGGCGCACGAGGGTTTGCGCCACTGCGGCGTGTCGGACGCGGCGCGCGAGCGGTATCTCGACGTGATCGAGCAACGATGCGTGGCACGGCGTAACGGCGCCTCGTGGCAGCGGGAGACCGTGGCCAAGATGGAGCAGCGCGGCATGGACCGGGACGCGGCGCTGGTCGGCATGCTGCGGGCGTACATCGAGATGATGCATACCGGCGAGCCTGTGCACACCTGGCCGGTCGGTTAGTGTCATGGGATGCCGAAGATAATCGGTGAATCCTTGGCGGCGCACCGCGAACAGGTGCGCGCCAAGGTGTTCGACGCGATGCGCACACTGCTCTACACCCGTGGTTTCGACGCGATCACGCTGTCCGGCGTGGCGACGGCGGCCGGCGTGGGCCGGTCCGCGATCTACAACCACTTCCCGGACCGGGAGTCGTTGCTGGTCGCGTTCGTCGAGCACGAGACCGCGCAGTACGTGATCCGCTTGCAGGAGGCGCTCACGGCGGTCACCGATCCGGTCGAGGCGCTTGCCGTGTTCGTACGCATGCAACTGCGCGTGCTCGCGGGCCGGCACACACCGCCAGGCGCGAAGCTGAACGCGCTGCTGTCGCCGGAGGCGTACAAGCGGATGGCCGAGCACGTCGACCCGATCACCGCACAGCTACGCACGATCCTCACCGAAGGCATCCGGACCGGGCAGATGGTCGACGAGGACGTCGACGTGCTGGTGCCGATGGTCACGGCCTGCCTGGCGTCCCGTGAGGTCGTGGACGTCGAGGGCGATCTTGATGCCGCGATCGAGACCGCCGTGCGCTTTGTCTTGCGAGCCGTCGGAGTTAGGGTGGCCTAACCGAGGGAAATGACCTATCCTTTTCTGACAGCGGTGTCAGATAAAGGAGACGTGAGCATGAGCCCGACGTTCTCGGAAACCCTGCGAGCTGCGACGATGCCGGTCCACGAGACCGCCAACCACTCGCCGTACATCTCGGCACTGCTGGGCGGAGAGCTCAGCGTGGACGCGTTCGCCGCGCTGGCCAGCCAGCTCTACTACGTGTACTCGGCGATCGAGGAAGCCGCCGAGGCGATGCGCGACGACCCGGTCGGCGGCAAGTTCGTGTTCGACGAGCTGACACGTCAGCCCGCGCTCCGCCAGGACATGGCCTTCTACTTCGGACCGGCGTGGGAGTCGGCGATCTCGCCGTTGCCCGCGACCGAGGAGTACTGCGGACGGATCCGCGAGGTCGCCTTCACCTGGTCCGGCGGGTTCGTGGCGCACCACTACACGCGCTACCTCGGTGACATCGCCGGTGGCCAGGTCATCCGGCACAAGCTGAAGAACCTGCACGGCGTGACCGGGCCCGGCTCGATGTTCTACGTCTTCGACCAGATCCCCAGCGCGCCCAAGTTCCGGGACAACTACCGCGAGCTGCTCAACACCGCGCCCTGGGACGCACAGGAACGCAAGCGCGTGATCATGGAGAGCATCCGGGCGTACGAGCTGAATGTCGGCATCTTCAGCGCTCTCGCCAAGGACATGCCCAGGTATTCCATGTCCTGAGGGTGATCATGATCGCGCCCCGCCGGCCCTCTTATTGCGAGTAGGTTGCAAGTAGAAGATACTTGCAACACCTACCCGTAAGGAGGGCCGATGGCCCCGTACGTCCTGCCGGACCTGGACTACGACTACGGCGACCTCGAGCCGGCGATCATCGGCGAGATCAACGAGCTGCACCACGGCAAACACCACGCCGCCTACGTCAAGGGTGCCAACGACACCCTGGAGAAGATCGACGAAGCTCGCGACAAGGCGGACTTCGGTTCGATCGTCGGCCTGGAGACCACGCTGGCCTTCAACCTGGCCGGCCACTCCCTGCACCAGGTGTGGTGGAAGAACCTGAGCCCCGACGGCGGCGACAAGCCGACCGGTGAACTGGCGGCCGCGATCGACGAGTTCTTCGGCTCGTTCGACAAGCTGCGCGCCCAGCTGAACGCGGCGGCGACCACGATCCAGGGCTCCGGCTGGGGAATCCTGTCCTGGGACCCGGTTGGCCAGCGCCTGCTCACCCAGCAGCTCAAGGACCACCACGCGAACCTGTCGATCGCCACCACCCCGTTGCTGGCCTTCGACGTCTGGGAGCACGCCTACTACCTGCAGTACCGCAACGTGAAGGCGGACTACATCAACGCCCTCTGGAACGTCGTGAACTGGGAGGACGTCAACGCCCGTTTCGTCGACGCCCGCAACGGACTCAACGGCCTGCGCGTCCCGCAGGCCTAGAACCCCTGGCAGCGGATGCTCCGACAAGCGAAGCTGCCGAGGAAATGTGAAAGCCCCGGCCTGCTGGCCGGGGCTTTCACTGTTCCCGAACTGACTGCCGCTCCCACCACGAAGCGGACAAGTATGAGGTTAGCCTACCCTCACTAACTCCGCAAGAGTCTGAGTTTGCCCCCAAAGTGGCGTTGGGAGCGCTGGACGCTCCGAAAGCCACTTTGGGGGCACCCCTCACGCTGCGCCGTAGCCGCAAGGCGTCACACGGCGGCGTTCTCCACCTTGGTGCGCCACCGAAGAACGATGCCCAGGATGACTGCGGCGAGGATGGCCGTGGCGCCACCGACGATCAGTGGTGACCGGCCGCCGAACTCGTTGGCGAGCCAGCCTGTCATCGGGCCGGCGATGGGGTTGCCACCCAGGAAGAGCAGCATGTACAGGCCCATGACGCGACCGCGCATCTCCTGGCTGACCGACAGCTGCACGGTTGTGTTGGCCGTTGTCATGAACGTCATCACGGCCAGGCCGACCGGAATCAGGGCGAGCGCGAAGCTCAGGTAGGTCGGCATCAGACCGGCCCCGATCTCGAGCACCCCGAACAACAGCGCCGACCCGAACAGCATCCGCATCCGTGGCTTGCCGTTGAAGCTGCGCCGCGCTGCCAGCAGAGCACCGGCGAGTGTTCCGACCGCGAGCATGGTGGACAGCAGGCCGTAGCCGTCGGCTTCCTTGTGGAAGACGTTGGCGGCCATGATCGCCAGGGTCGTGAAGAAGGTGATCCCGAAGGTGCTCACGCAGAACACCAGCGTCAGCACCACGACCAGGTCAGTCCGGCCTTTGACGTAACGAAGCCCTTCCCGCAACTGGCCTTTCGCCCGTGGAACGCGAGGACCGCGTTGCAGCTCCGAAGGCCGCATCATGAACAACCCGGTGATCACCGCCGCCGTGGTCGCCGCGTTGATCAGGAAGACCATGCCGGTGCCGACCCAGATGATCAGCACACCGGCAACGGCCGGGCCGACGACACGTGCCAGGTTGAAGGAGGAGGAGTTCAGCGCGACCGCGTTGGTCAACTGGCCGATCCCGACCATCTCACCCACGAATGACTGCCGCACCGGGGTTTCGATCGCCACGAAACAACCGAAGATGAAGCACAGCGCGTAGACGTGCCAGAGCTGGACAGTCCCGGTGACGTCCAGAACGCCCAGTGTCACAGCACATCCGGCCATCGCGGTCTGCACGACGATCAGCAGCTTGCGTTTGTCGAGCCGGTCGGCCAGGACACCCGCGTAGAGCGAGAGGAAGAGCGTCGGCGCGAACTGCAGCGCGGCCGCTATGCCCAGGGCGACCGGGTTGTTGCCGGTCAGCGTGAAGACGAGCCAGTCCTGGGCGATCCGGTTCATCCAGGTGCCGACGTTGGAGATCACCTGGCCGGAGAAGAACAAACGGTAGTTGCGGATCCGTAAGGACGAGAAGGTGCCCTGCTTGGGAGGTGTCGGTGGCGGAGGTAGGTCTGAGTCGACTGTGGTTGTCTTCCCTCGGGTCCCACCCGCCTCTGTCAGCACCTCTTTATTGCCCCGCCATCCTGTCGATGATCTCGGCCGCGCGGGTGAGTGTCTCCCGCTCGGACTCGTCCAATTCGGACAGACGCGCGTCCAGCCAGGCCTCCCTGGCGGAGATGTCGGCCTCGATGTAGCTCAGGCCTTGCCCGGTCAGTTCGACGATCACCTGACGGCCGTCGTTGGGGTGGGCCCGTTTGCTGATGTAACCCAGGTCCTCCAGGGCGCTGATCACTCTCGTCATCGAGGGCGGCTGCACGCCTTCCCGCGCCGCGAGCTCGCCGGGCGTCATCGGGCCGCACTTGTGCAGGCTCGACAGCGCCGAGATCTGGCTCAACGTGACCGACGCGTTTGTCCGCTGTGCCCGCAACCGTCTGTTCAGCCGCATCACCGACAGCCTGAGACGGCTGGTCAGCGAGCGGTCGTCAGCGGAACCGGACACATACTTAGCATACCTCATGATTTACATACCCGCTGGTATGTAAATGCGGTCACCCGATCGCGGCCTGGATCGGGCCCACCGCGAAGTACGCCACGAACGCCACCGCGACCACCCACATCAGCGGGTGGATTGTCCTGGCACGACCGGAAACCAGGCGCAGGATCACGAAGCTGATGAAGCCCGCGCCGATGCCGTTGGCGATTGAATACGTGAACGGCATCACGACGATCGTGAGGAACGCCGGCAACGCGATCGAGAAGTCGTCGAAATCGATCTCCTTGATCTGCGCCATCATCAGCACACCAACCACGACCAGTGCGGGCGCGGCAGCCTCGACCGGCACGACTTGGTACAGCGGTGTGAAGAACATCGCGATGATGAACAGCAAGCCGGTGACCACGTTGGCCAGGCCGGTCCTCGCACCCTCGGCGATGCCCGACGCGGACTCGATGTAGACCGTGTTGGAGCTGCTGGACGCCGCACCACCGGCGACCGCGCCCAGGGAGTCGACGAACAGGGCCTTGCCGACGCCGGGCAACTGGTCTTGCTTGTCGATCAGGCCGGCTTCCTTGCCCAGCCCGGTCATCGTGCCGACCGAGTCGAAGAAGTCCGTCAGCACCAGGGTGAAAACCAGCAGAGCCGCCGTGATCGCGGGCACCCGGCTCCACGCGCCGAACGAGAAGTCACCGAGCAACGACAGGTCCGGCAGGTCGAAGACCTGGTCGGGCATGGCGGGATAGCCCAGGTTCCAGCCCTTCGGGTTCACGCCCGCCGACGGCCCGGCCTTCACGATCGCTTCGAGCACGATCGAGAACACCGTCGAGAACAGCACGCCGATCAGGATCGCGCCCTTGACCCTCTTGGCCACCAGAATGCCGGTGACCAGCAGGCCTATCACGAACACCAGGGTCGGCCAGGACGCGATCGACCCGGAGATGCCAAGACCGACCGGCACGGTCGTGTTGGCCGCGTCCGGGATGCGCCGCACGAAACCGGCGTCGACCAGGCCGATCAACGTGATGAACAGGCCGATGCCGACCGCGATCGCGGCTTTCAGCTGGTGCGGCACGGCGTTGAACACAGCCGTCCGCACCCCGGTGAGCACGAGCACCATCACGATCAGGCCGTTCAGCACGACCAGGCCCATCGCCTCCGGCCAGGTCATCTGCGGCGCGATGGTGACCGCGACCAGGCTGTTGATGCCCAGGCCGGTGGCCAGCGCGAACGGATAGTTCGCGATCATCCCGAACAGGATGGTCATCACACCCGCGACCAGCGCGGTGACCGCCGCGACCTGGCTGACCGGCAGGATGTCGCCGAGAATGTCGCGGTGCGCCGACGGGCTGTCGGCCGCGAAACTGCCGATGATCAGCGGATTGAGCACCACGATGTAGGCCATCGTGACGAACGTGACGAGCCCGCCACGGATCTCCCGGCCCGTGGTCGAGCCCCGCTCACTGATCTTGAAGAACCGGTCGAGCGTGTTGCGTCGGGTGTCGGTGTCGGCCATGCCGGTAGCCTCCCTGACGTGCCGTCCAACCAGGAACCCGAAACGCCAGAAGAAACCGGAAAGTCACTTCCGGCACCCCCGCCACCGCCCGCCCGCCTGGTCGACCTGTGGCAGATCGTGATCGTCGGCAACATCCTGTGGCTGGGCATTCTCGTCGTCGCCCTGTTCACCGGCCCCAGCATCCTTGCCTGGACAGCCTTCACCGGCATAGTCCTCGGCGGGATCGGCATGGCCATCATGACGTGGCAACGCAGCGCCGCCCGCCGCGGCTCCAAAACCGCCCAACAGGGCCTCTGATAGTGCGGCTCCAGTGTGACCTCAGAACTCGGCAGGGGCGTACGCGGAGGCTTGCAGGGTGAAGAGGCTCGCGTAGGTGCCGTCGAGGGCCATTAGTTCCTGGTGACTGCCGTGTTCGGTGACGCGGCCGTGGTCGAGGACCACGATTTGGTCGGCGTGCTGCACGTTGGCCAAGCGGTGGGTGATGAGGATTGTGGTCCGGCCGCCCGCGCCCAGCCTGCGTAGGGATTCGAAGACCTCGTGTTCGGCGCGAGCGTCCATGGCGGCGGTGGGTTCGTCGACCACCAGGACCGGGGCATCGCGGTAGATGCCGCGGGCCACGCTGATTCGTTGCCATTGGCCGCCGGAAAGGTCGCGGCCGGAGCTGAAGAGTCTGGACAACAGTGTCTGGTAGCCGTCGGGCAGTTCGGCGATCACCTGGTCGGCGCCTGATTCTCGGGCCGCGTCGGCCACTGAGAGGCCGTGTTCGCGGTCGATCCGGCCCATTCGGATGTTGTCGTAGGCAGTCATCGGCCAGCGGGCGGGGTCTTGGGAAACGAGCGCGATTCGCTGGTACACAGCCTCCTCGTCGATCTCCGCCAGGTCGGCGCCGTCCCAGCAGACCCGGCCTGACGTCGGCTGGTACAGGCCGGTGATCAGCTTGCCGAGTGTGCTCTTGCCGGAGCCGTTCTCCCCCACCAACGCCACGACCTGGCCTTTGGCAATGGTCAGGGACACGTCTCGCAGCGCGGGTTCGTCCTGGCCCGGATAGCTGAAGCCGACTGCTTCCACCGTGATCAGCTCGGGAGCCGCCACCTGCCTTGGCACTGCAGGCCGCGTACGGGACCTGGTCATGTCCAGCAAGCGGGTGTACAGGTTCACATAAAGCGTGTCCTCGTAAAGGTTCTTGATGCCCATCATGGTGCTGGTCAACGCCGAAGTAGCCAGCCGCATCGCCACAACAGCAGTGCCTGCCAGCGGCAACGCGAGCCAACCGACGTACAGCAGCAATCCGAGGATGGCGTAACCACCTCCGGTCCCAATGCCTGCCATCATCCGGCCTGTCAACCGGACCCGCGTCTGCGCGAGCGCGACCCGGACTGCTTCACGGGTGAGCGCGTCACTGATCCGGCCGTATTCGGCCAGCAATGCCGAGCCGGCAGTCGACGCACGCATCTCCGCAGCGGTTTCGCGATCAGTCAGCAGCCCGCTGGCAACACTGAGCCGCCGAGACCGCGCAATCGTTGCCAGATAAGAGGCATACGCAAGCTTCGCGGCTCGAGCCGAAGCCCACAGATTCGGAACGACGGCCAGCATCACAACCGGAGCCAGGATCGGATGCAGCACACCGGCCGAGATCACCGACGCGGCAAGGTAAACCAACGAGCCGCCGACATTCGCGATCGCGCTGATACTCGACTCGATACTGCGAACCCCCATGGTCATGCACTGCCGTAGCAGATCCGCGTAGTCACTGTCCTCGAACGCAACAAGCTCGACACGAGCAACCGCAGCATGAACCTCCTGCTGCGCAGTCTGCTCAACATGCGGCCGCAACAAAGCCTGAGCAGCATTCCCAGCCGAATCAAGCAAAGCCCGAAACGCGAACGACCCCACAACCCAACCAACTGCCGGCAACGCGGCAACAACCCGATCCGGCGTCGGCCCTTCCGCCAACAGAGTCGTAAGAACATCCGCAGTGGCAAGCACACCGAACGCCGTCACACAGCCCGCCGCAAGAGAAAGCACAGCCGTGAGCAACGTAAGCCGACGAGAAGCACGCCAAGCCAGACCAACGACAATACGAATACCGGCAGGCAGAGCCCTGATCGTATGCCAGAGCCCTGCCTTCGCCACCTGCTGATCCACCTGCGTCCACTTGGGAAGGTCGACCTCGTCGATCCCCACGAGCGGCCTCGTCATGCCGCTCCCCAACGCGGACAGCAGACCACCAGGCCGGGCACACCCCGCCCACAGAACATCCGATGCTTGCCCAGCTCCCCGGTCCGGGCAAGCACATTCAGCAGACCGTCCACAATGCACATACCGTGACCCGTCTGGCGCAGCACCCGCATGCCGACCGCCACCGTAGCCCTCGTTCCCCAGACCGTATGTGTCAACTGACACATATACCCCAAGGCAAACCCGCCCAGGTCCGGCGTGCCCGGTCAGCACCCCCGGACGCGAAAGAGCCCCCGGTTACCGAGCCCTTCGAGGTAAAAGCGCGTCAGCGCCGGGAGGACGCTACTGGATACAGACTGTGGCGCGTTCAAGCGAAAAGTCAGGACAGCACAGTGCGGGGGTCTGGGTTGTCCAGGATGGCGTGGATTACGTGGCGGTCGATCCAGCGGTCTGAGGCCCAGGCCAGGGCGCGGGCCAGGCCGTCGGGGGTGTCCTCGCAGTGGATGCGGCTCTGGCGGTCGACCCACCAGTGCACGTGCTGGCCGTCGGCTGTCAACTGGTCGTGGACGATGACGCCCTCGAGTGGGAGATCGAAACCGAGTAGCTCGGCGGCCACGACTACTGCCCCTAGCTCTGCCCACGGTACGAGGTCGCCGCCGGTTACGTCGCCGGCTGCCTCGGAGGCCAGGGGGAGGTCCAGTAGCTCTGCCAGCTGTTCGGCGACGTCGTCGTCGAGGGCGGCGACTACTCGCTCGGGCGGGAGCACGGCCAGGAGCCAAGGGGCGTCGAGGACAACGCAGTCGTCGGCTTGTACGGCGTCGCCGGAGAGGACGCGGACTCGTTCGGGGGCGTCGAGCTCGCTGGGGTCGACGGAGCCTGCCAAGGCTGTGTGCGCTCGCAGGGATACCCCGTGCGGGACGTTGCGTTCTGGGTCGCCGAGGCGGTCCAACAGATCTACCGCGTCGGATGCATCCTTTATGGACAAACTGGTTCGGACGCCGGCTGCGGCGGCTAGTTCGTCGCCGAGGTCTATCGGCAGTGGGTCGTACAGGCCGATGAGCTCAGAAGCGTTGGCAGTGCGCCATTGTCGGGGCGCGCGTCCGTCCAGCGCCGCGTAACGGGAGATCCACCAGGCTGTGTAGCCGCCAGGCTCTTGCAATGCGCGCCATGTTGCCGGTTCCAGGGCGAGCAGGCGCAATGCGTCCGGCCATTTGTCGTCGGCGACGAGGTCCAGGTCGCGGACTGCCACGACGCGTTTGGGCTCCTCGCCGAAGGACCACCATTCGTCCTCGTCGGCCAGGTCGTGCTCGGGGCCGATCGGTTCCTCGTCCACGATCACCGCGAAACCTGTCAGCACACCGACCGCGGACAGCACGTCGGCTGACCAGCGTTCGGCGAACTCGGGGTCCAGCAAGCCCAGCGGTGAATCCTCAGCGAGCACCGCCAAGAACCGTGATCCGGGCACGGCAAGCTCGTCCGCGGGTCGCCAGTCGCCTTCGACATCAGGCAGCGCCAACGACTTCAGCCACGGACGACCGCCGGCCTGGCCGACAAGCCCGAGCACGGCATGCGCCAGGCCTGAGACGATCAACCCGGCGGAAGCGTCCGCGACACTGCGCTCAACGGCCTCCTGCAAGGAATCCAGCAGCTCGGAAGCGCCCGCGTGCCGGGCGCCCAGACGCTCCAGCAAAGGGTGGACAGCGTCAGGATGCACCAGCCGAAGCCCGGGAACGTCCAAATCGGACAAGAACTCGGGTTCGTCGGCGAGCAAGGTGCCGCGCGGGCCTGGCAGGGTGCGGCCGTCCACCAAGGGGACCGGCAGACCGCTGAGATTGTCCCGGATTGTGCTGTCGTTCTCGGCGAACGGCGCGATGGCCGCATAGAGTCGGCGCCACCAGTCGGGTTGCTGGTCGATCCCGGTCACGGCGGCGACGATCTCCGGCGCGCGCAGGCGCGAGATCTCCAACGCTGCCAAGGCATGCGCGTGCTCCGGCTCGGCCAGCTTGGCCGCGGCCAGGTTCGGCACGACGTCCGACAGCAGGTCCGCCAAGTCGTCGGACGGGATCTCCAGCACTCGCGCGGAAGCCGGTGTGAGCGACTCCGTCACGCCAGGCAGCCACGCCTGCGTGCGAAGCTCCGCGATCATCTTCTCCCGGAGGAGGGAGTCCACATCGGATCGAGGGAAGCCTGGGACCGGGACCAAGGCTGTGCGGTGCATCTCGGTGATGCCGAAGACCAGCGACGGGTAGAGCTTGGCCGCCTCGGCGAGCACCTCGTTCACCGCCGGGCCGGACATCACCCGGCGACGGGACGGCTCGATCGGCAGGCTCGCGATCAGCCTGGCGGGCAACGAAAGGCGCTCGTCGGTCGGTGTGGGCGCGTGCAGCACGTCCTCCGCCAGCGGCACCGGAACACCGGAGTCGGAGACCGGGACAGCCCAGCAGACTGTCCATTCAGGACTCGTCTCCAGGCCGAGACCCGCTGTGTCGGAGAGTTTTCCAGAGGCGCGGCGAAGCATCCAGCGGGTCACGCCCTCCGGGCCGGTCAGTACGACCGTGTCCCCGGCGTCGGTGCTGGTCCACTTCGAGCCGTCGACCTCGATCGAGGCGAGGCCCGGTAACGCGAGCAGCAGGTCAGGTGCCTGCTCCCGGAAACCCGCCAGCAACGCCTCGGGGTCGATTTCCGGCCGTAGCGGCAGCCGGACCTCGGTGTCGAAACCTTCGACAACCGTCGCGTCGGATGGCCAGACCAGGCGCAGCACCGGGACCTGGCCGGACCGCTCGGCGACGTGCTTCGAAAGCTCTGGGATCTCTCGCGTGCGCTGGGCGGAGAACCGGACCGAGCCGGTCTTGGAGACCACCTCGGGTTCGTCGCTCACCGACAACACGGCAGAAAAGCCGACACCGAACTGGCCGACCGTGCCGGTGTCCCGCTTGGCTGACGCCCTCAGCGAGGCCAGCGCCGCAACACCGTCGGCGTCCAGGGGGGTGCCGGTGTTGGCCACCCGGAGTTCGTTGTCCACGATGGACAGACGCAGTGCGCCGCCGAAACTGGCGGCGTCCGCGGCGTTCTGGGCGAGCTCGACCAGCAGACGGTCCTTGTACGCGCCCAGCCGCAGGTCTTCCTCAGCGTTGGCGTCCTCGCGGAACCGCGTGGGCGACGCGCTCCAAGCCGACAGCACAGCCTCGCGTAACCGCTGTGTGCCGAAGGGGTCGGCGCTCACTCTGCCGAGGCCCGCTCGACATCGAGCAGGGAGTCGTCGTAGATCAGGTCGGCGACCAGAACCGGTGAGCCCTGGTCGATCTGCAGCTCGGAGTGCGCGCCGCAGCCGTACTCGACGTGCACCACGTGCCCGTCGGCCGGTGAGATCTCGTTGCCGCACACTCCGAAGGCGGCCCGCAACGAGCCACCGACCTGGAGGTAGAAGGCACAGGTGCCGCAGTGCTCGGGGGCGCTGCGAGCCATGTCCGACCGGGGGCCGAACTCGCCGGTCTGCCAGCGGGTCGCCGCGTCCAGCCGGGCCGGCCGGGCCATCACCCGGACCCGGCCGAGGCCGAGTTCCATGGAGACGTCCTCAACGCCTTCGTCGTCGGACTGCACATACGCGGGCACCAGCCGCGGGTCGTCCGGCGAGGTCGGCAGCAGATCGCCGACACCAAGGTCACCGGCCTGCACACGCTGCTGCCACGGCACCCAGGCCGGCGCCACGAGCGCGTCCGGGCCGGGCACAAGCACGACCTCGCTGACCGTCACCGGGGTTTCCGGCCCCGCGTTGGCGACCGTCACCGCCCAGCGCCAGCCGCGATATCCGGGTTTGTTCGCCTCGAAGAGATGCGTCACCGAAGCGGCGTCCTCGGGGTGGACGCCCGCGTGCGCGCCAACCTCGTCACCGGCTTCTTCAACGGCCGCGGCGCGCGCGAGTTCCAGCGCGCCGGCGAGGGCGGGGTCGGGTGCGGGCGTCGTGCTCATCACGAAGATTGTGCACCACGCGTGTCAGGCTTCCCGCGTGAAGGTGCTCCTTGTTATCAGCACGTGCGTTTTACTCGCCGCATGTAGCAGTAACGCCGCCCCTGGCCCGGTGTCCGGGTCCCGGGCGACGGCCATGCGGGCCGAAGTGATCGCGGTCCTTCCGCATGACAAGTCGGCGTTCACCCAGGGCCTCGAGCTGTCCGGGAACGTGCTCTACGAGGGCACCGGCCTGGAGGGGCAGTCGAGCATGCGGGCTGTCGACCCGTCCACCGCGCAGGTGGAGAAGAAGATCAACCTGTCGCCGGAGCTGTTCGGCGAGGGCGTGACCGTGGCCGGCTCCAAGATCTGGCAGATCACCTGGAAGAACCAGGTCGCCATCCAGCGGGACAAGGCGACGCTGGCCGAGATCAAGCGCGTGCCGTACACCGGTGAGGGCTGGGGTCTCTGCCTGGATGGGCAGCGTTTGGTGATGAGTGACGGCTCCGACAAGCTCACCTTCCGTGACCCCGAGACGTTCGATCCGGTCGGCGAGGTCCGTGTGCACGACGGCGAGACCCCGGTGACCCAGATCAACGAGCTCGAATGCACGGCGAACGGGGTCTACGCGAACATCTGGCAGACCGATGAAGTGGTGCGGATCGATCCGGCATCCGGCCAGGTCAACGCCAGAATCAACCTCGCCGGGCTGCTGACGCCGGAGGAGCGGTCCGGCGCGGACGTGCTCAACGGCATCGCCGCGGTCCCGGGCACCGACGAGTTCCTGGTCACCGGCAAGCTCTGGCCCAAGATGTTCCGGGTGAAGTTCGTCACGGCCCAGTAGGTATCTCCATGTGTGCCGGTCCCGGCTTTGCGGCAGGATGGAGGAGTGCTTCGTTCGGGGTCTGACGACAACCAAGGCAGGGACCGCCCTGCCAGGGCTGGCGCGGACCGCAAGGGGCGGAAATGGACAGCGCGGCAGCCGCAGCAGTTCGGCGCCCAGCCTCCGCCTCCGCCGCGACAGGCACCTCCACCGCCACCTCCGTCACCAAGGCGGCAGCCGCCGCCCATGCCGGAGGAGTACCTGCCGACCACGCCGATCAGGCGTGAGCCGTCTCCCCCACCGTCCGACCGCTACGGTCCGGACGGCTGGCCCGTAGCGCGCAGCGGCCAGACGGGACCACACGAGTACTACGACGAGCCGCAGGCTGAGCACGGCTCTGAAGCAGCTGTCCTGCCGCGGCCTGTCGGCGGCGCGCCTATGCCCAAGAAGCTGACGGTCACCCGCGTCGCCGCGCTACGCAGCAAGCAGTTGACGCAGCAGGCTGTGCACGCGTTCAAGCGCGCAGCCAATGCGGATGGCGCTGACAAATCCGGTCTCACGTCGTTGACGTACGCGACGATGCTCAACTACGCCAGCGACGCGGCCATGGCTGTCGCGCTGGCCAACACGTTGTTCTTCGCGGCCGCGGACGCCGACAGCAGCAAAGGCAAGATCGCCCTCTACCTGCTGATCACCGTCGCGCCGTTCGCCCTGGTCGCACCGGTCATCGGACCCGCGCTGGACAAGATCCAGCGTGGCCGCCGGCTGGCGATGTGCGTGGCTTCGGCGGGCCAGGCGCTGATGTGCATCATGATGGCCACGAACTTCGAGACGTGGCTGCTGTACCCGGCGGCGCTGGGCAAGATGGTGCTGTCCAAATCGTTCACCGTGCTCAAGGCCGCCGTCACGCCCAGAGTGCTGCCTCCGGACATAA
This sequence comes from Kibdelosporangium banguiense, assembly GCF_017876405.1. Classification (GTDB taxonomy): domain Bacteria; phylum Actinomycetota; class Actinomycetes; order Mycobacteriales; family Pseudonocardiaceae; genus Kibdelosporangium; species Kibdelosporangium banguiense. The sequence continues at coordinate 1,635,592 of NZ_JAGINW010000001.1, forward strand.
CCCTGTCCAAAACCAACGCCCGGCTGACGGTGTTCGGCCTGGCCGCGGGCATGGTCTTCGGCGGTATCGCGGCTGGTCTGACGCAGTTGTTCGGCTCCCCCGGCGCGCTCTGGTTCACCGCGATCATCTGTGTTGTCGGTGCCGTGCAGGGCATGCGCATCCCGGCATGGGTCGAGGTCACCGAAGGCGAGGTGCCGGCCAGCCTGTCGGCAACGCCGGTCAAGGCCAAACGCCAGCCGATGGGCCAGCACGTGGTGATCTCGTTGTGGGCGAACGGAACCGTCAAGGTGCTCACCGGGTTCCTGATGATGTTCTCGGCGTTCGCGGTGCGTGCGGAGACCGAGGGCGCGCCGTTCCAGCAGCTGCTGTTGCTGGGCATCATCGCCGCGGCCGCCGGTGTCGGCAGCTTCGGCGGCAACGCCATCGGCACGCGGTTGCTCGTCGCCCGGCCCGACCAGATGGTGCTCGGCTGCGTGATCGCCTGTGTGACGGCCACTGTCGTGGCGACCATCCTGCCGGGCATCGGCACCATGGCGATCGTCAGCCTGATCGCGGCCACTGCCGCGGCGCTCGCCAAGAACAGCCTCGACGCGGTGATCCAGCACGACCTGCCGGAAGCCTCCCGCGCGTCCGCCTTCGGGCGCTCGGAGACCGTGCTGCAGCTCGGCTGGGTGTTCGGCGGTGCGCTCGGCGTGCTGCTGCCGACCACATTGTGGGTCGGCTTCCTGGTGATCTCGCTGATACTCGGCGCCGGTCTGGCCCAGACGGTCCTGGCGACCCGCGGATCGTCCCTGCTCAACGTGGTTCGCCGGACCACCCCGCCTGGCCCGCAGTCCCCGTAACCTCAGGGCCGTGCGCCGAATGGGAATCGCTTCGCTGGTGGCAGGCGGGCTGCTGCTCGCGGGTTGCTCCGCGCCACATCCGCCCGAGGTCACCTTCTTCGCCGACGGGAAGACGGTCCGGCTGAACCCGTCGCAGTACTGCCGGCAGGAAGCCGACCAGTGCGACGGTTTCCCCGAAGCCCAGGGCGCGATGCCGGTGCCCGGCGGCAAGCCGTTGAACATCTCGGTGCCGTCCCAGGTCGCCGAGGCACCATGGGTCGTGGTCTTCAAGTACCGGGCCGCCGACGGCAGCCAGCAGCAGGGCCGGACCGCGATCTTCAAGGCAGGCGAGCAGTACGCGTACACGCTGCACCTGCCCACCGCAGGTGACCAGCTGACCGACGTCGAGGTACAGCGGATCGCCAATGTCGCAGCCGGCGCCGGCAACGAACTCGTGTTCGTCACCGACGCCAGCTGGGTCCTTCAGGTCAGTTCCTGATCGCTAACACAGGGTCGGGTGGCACTTCGCCGTCGGGCCGTCCGGCCGGGGCTTCACGGGATAGTTCCCGTCCCACCGGATGACGTAGCCCGAGTTGTAGCCGGCGTTGACCCAGCCCGAGGCAATGCTCAACTGAGCGCCGAAGCCGGCACCGCCCTGGGCCGAATCGCTCCATTCCTCATCCGAATTGACCTCCCACTCGTGCGAGAAGTCGACACCTGGGCCCATGTGAACCTTGATACCCGCCTCGGCGGAGAGGGTCACCCCGGACGCGATCTGGTCTGCCTTCTCGGCGTTGACCCTGGAGATCATGTCGGCCGCGAATCCGGCTCCCACCTGGAAGCCGGCCTTGTACTGGTTGCTGTAGGTAATGCCCACTTCGTCGAAGTTGATGCATTCTTCGCGGGCGACCGCGATGGGGGTCGAGCCCGCCGTGCCGGACATGCACACGGAACCGGACCCGATACCTGTCCAAATGCTGCTGTAGTCGCCATCCTCCTGCACGACGTGCCGCCCGGCCAGTTTGTTGATCTCCCTGGCCGCTGTGCGCGCCCGCTCGCGGGCGATCGCCTGCTTCTTGCGGAACTCGGACATCTCGTGCTCGTACTTGGCACGGGCGCGCTGGGCGTTCGTCGTTCCCCGCTTGCCGACCGGGATGGCCTGTTCACGACCGCCGTTGGTCACCGGGGCGTTGCGCCGGGCGTCGATCTGCTGGCGCACGCGGTTGGCGTCCTCACGACGGCCCTGCGAGTCCAGCTTCAACGCCAGCATCGACTTCTGCTCTTCCCAGTCCATCTCCCCGCTTGGGTCGCTGAACGTGGTGGGGTTGTTGCGTGAGTAGGTGTATGCGTCCAGGTGCTGCGGGCTCTCGTCGTTCAGCAACGGGTCCACCGAGATGAACTTGCCCAGTGCCGGGTCGTAGTCCCGCACCCCGAGCCTGGTCAGGCCGGTGGCCGGATCGGCCTTGCCGCCGACAAAGCCCTGAGCTGTGGGCCAGGCCGCTGTCGTGCCACGAGCCACCCCGAACGGGTCGAACCGTCGCTTGCTGAACACCAGCGAGTCCGCGTTCACTGACAACGTGCCCGTGCCCTGGTGGTCCGGGGTCACGTAGCTCAGCGAGCTACCCGTCTTCGCGGCGACGACGGCGCCGCCGAACATGTAGTACCTGGTTCCGGTCAGCTTCTTGGTCGCGTTGTCCAGCTTGACCTCGCCACTGGGCAGGTACAAGGTCGCCGCGTTGGGCTGCTTGGCGAGCAGCCGGGTGTTGTCCGGCGTGTTGACGAATTCCGTCTTCACGCCCGCGTTGGTCACGGACGACAGCTGCCCTTCGAGGTCCCATGTGTAGGTCTGGGCCCCACTGGCACTGGGCTTGCTGACCGTGTTGCCAGCAGAGTCGTAGTCGAACTCACCTGGCGCCGCCGCCGTGCGACGGGCGGGTCCGCTGACCGACACCGTCTCCGGTGCGTGCGGCTGCGGTTGTCCCGCCGCGGGGTAGGTCGTCGTGGTCACGGTGTCCGCGACGCCGTTGATCCCGTGCTGCGTCTGGGAAGTCCGCCTGCCGATGGCGTCCGGCTGGTAGCTGTTCCAGTACGGCGCCGGGCCACCGATCGCCGCTCCCGGCGCGGCGCAGTCCGAAGTGGACGTCCACGCCTCACGGAGCCTGCGCATGCCGTCGTAAGCCATGCACTGGCGATCCAGCACCGCGCCCGCGGTCTTGGTCTCGATCTTCTTGACGTTGCCGATCGGGTCGTAGGAGTAGACGGCCTGGTCGGTCTGTACATCGGTGTTGGTCTCCCGCTCGACAAGCGTGTCCGAGAGCCTGCGGGTGCCCTCCTCGTAGTACGAGGTCTGCCAGGCCCTCTTGCCGTCCGGGCCCTGCTGGAGCTGCGTCAACTCGCCAAGCGCGGTGTAGGTCGCCGCGCTGACGATCTGCGTGCCGTTCGCCTTGAGGGTCTTCGGCATGCCGAGCGAGTCGTAGGTGTAGACCAGGGTCTCGCTGAGCATCTCGTTACTCAGCTTGGGCAGCACGATCGAGGCGATGCTGCCGTCGGCCAGGTACTCGGTGTGCGTGTTGAAGGTGCCCTTGAGGTCGCCCTCGTCATCCGGAACGGTCACCGCCACGTCGACGGGCCGGTAGGCGGCGTCGTAGGTGGTCGTGGAGTTGACGTACTTCTTGGTGCCGACATACCGGGTCGTCGAGCTGAGCTGGCCCTTGACTGTGTCGTAGGTCCAGGAGGCCAGCAGGTCGCCGGTCTCCGAGTCCTTGCGCAGCTCGGTCTGCCTGCCCAGCTTGTCGTACTTGCGCCAGGTGACCTGGCCACGAGCGTCCTTTGTGGTCACTACTTCGCCGTTGGCGTTGTAGGTCGTGGTGGCCTCGCCCTTGTCGGGGTCGACCGTTTTGATCCGCTTGCCGGCCACGTCGTACTCGTTGGTCCAGACGTTGTTCACCGCGTCGGTGATCTTCGCCAGTTCACCGGCCTTGGTGTAGGACCGTTTCGTCGTGGTGACGCCGCCGTCGGCGAACTGCTGGACCTCGGTGGTCAGGCCGCGGGCGTTGGTGTACGTCGCGGTCGGGATACCGCCCTGCGGCGGAGTGACCGTGATGTGGTCACCGCTGTAGGCGGTAGTCGTCGCCCACTGTGGCAGGTTCAGCTTCTCGTAGGTCTCCTTGGTTTTACGCTCGGCGCCGTCGTACGTGACGACTGTCCGGTTCGGGATCTGGTTCTCCTCGGGCCCGAACAGGTTCTTGTCTGGCGCGGAAAGGTTGTAGTACGACGCGTTCGTCGCGGCTAGCAGGCCACGCGTGTCATACAACTTGTCAGTCAGCACACGGCCGCCTTGCGGGCTCGGCGCCTGCGTCTGCCGGTCCCGCATGAAGCCGTCGTAGAGCTGGATCGTGGTGACGTAGTTGGAGTTCGGCTTGAGCTTCTCCGTGGTCACCCACGACGCGCCGTCGTCCCGGATCTTGTATCCGAAGCGGACAGTCGCGCCCTGGCCGGACGCCTTGTTGCGGCCCGGAGTCCAGACTGCGACAAGCCTGCCGAGGGAGTCGTAGGTTGTGTCACTCCGGTTCTTGTTCGGGTCCTCGACGGATTCCGTCGAGCCGTATGCAGGGTTCAACTTCGTCGTGGTCACGTGACCGAGCGCGTTGGTGTTGGTGACGGTCGTCGCGAAGCCCGTGTCCGGCGTGTACACCGTCGTGGACTCACGATCCATCGCGTCGATGGTCTTCGTTTCCCGGCCGTAGTCGTCGTACTCGGCACGCTTGGTCATGACGTACTCAGGAGTGCCGTTGTGTTTGGCCAACTCCTTCAGGGTGGTCACGTTGCCCTTGTCCACTTGGCCAAGAGGCAAGTTGTCGTAGTACGACTGCACGTCACTGATCGCGTCCTGCGGGTACGTCGGTGTAGCGCCGCACGCGACGCCGACCTTGGTGACCGTACGGGGCAACGACAGGATCCAGGCGCCGACGTTCTTGACGTACGTGTTCGTTGCGCACTGATCGTCGTTCGGGTCGGCCATGTCACCGAGGTCGTTGACTGTCAACGGCTGCCCGATGTCATCGAACGTGGTGTGGGTTTCCACTCGCCGGAACGCGCCTCCCTCCAGCGCGGACCGGTCGTAGGTGTCGCCGATCTTCACGATGTGCGACTTCAGGTTCCCGAACGCGGCGGTCTGCTTGAACCAGGGCTTGTTGACCGTGCCGGCCACTTCGGCCCCACCCGCGCCATCGTTGGCGATCTGCTCCCGCAGGAAGCCGCTGAGCTGCGGGTCGTCGTCGATGCCGTCGACCTTGACCGGTGGTTTCGTGCCGCCGCCTGCCAGCTTGTCGCCGTTCATACCGCGGAAGTACCGGTACGTCGTGGCACTCTCGATCTTGTTGCCCGGGTTCTTCGGGTCGCCCTTGCGCACGGTGACCTTCGCGTACCCGCGCCAGTCGCTCCAGGTGCGGTACTTCTGGTCGACCAACGGGTCGTCGCGGTACGCCCAAGCCGCGTTGCCGTCGTAGTCGTAGCTGGTGAACTGGGTCGGTGCGCCACCGACGCGGTCGATCAGCGCGACCGACTCGACCACTCGTTTGTGGAACCAGTCGTCGGTCGGCTCTCCCCCGTCCATTGCCCACCGCACCGGGAAGCAACGCAACGGGTTGTCGTCCTTCTTCGGCGGAGACCCGGCCGTGCAGTTGGTCTCCTTGTACTTCACCGAGATCTGGCCGCCGGATCCGTTGTTGATGGTCATGATCCGGTTCTTGTTGGTCGGCGGGAAGCCGTCCTGGGTGCCGTCGACCCGGTTACCCTTCTCGATCGGGTCCTCGACGAACGTCACCGCGGGCAGCGTGATGTCGTCACCCACCAAGCCGGTGTGCCCGATTCCCTTGAGCCACAGGGCAGGGCTGGTGTTGTCACCGGGCGTCGGGTAGCTGTGGTCGAACGACCACCGCTCCACACCTTCGGACGCACCCTTGATGTACGTGGTGATCGCGGTCAGCCGTTTGGTCGACCAGAACGTCGGAGCCCACTTGTCGCCGCACGTGGTCCCTGGGCAGTCGCGGTCCCACGGCACGTCCGGCCAGTTCGCCGGGGTCTTCGTGGTGCATGCGGGGCCGTTGAGGCAACGGTCGGACAACGTGAACTCGACCTTGGCAGGCGCTTCACCGGCAACGCCTGCGCGCGTGCCGTACTCGATGCGGAGCAGGTTGCCGCCGCGCGTGTACGTGTCCACGGTCTTGCCGAGGTTACGACCGTACTTGTTGGTTTCCTGCTCGTAGGTGTAGCTCATCGTGTTGCCGTGCCGGTCCTTGACGTAGTCGAGGTTCCAGCGGTACGCCTGCTTGCAGAACGAGGCATCATACGTGGACTTGTTGCACGGTTCGCCGTCACCATTGCCCGCGACCGGAACCGTCCACACCGAGTTGCTGTCCGGACGGCCGTCGGGGATCTTGTTCAGCCCGAAGTTGTACTGGGTGCCGTCGGGCGTGGTCAGCCGCCAGTACTCGCGGTTGTCATCGCCGTTGTCGGTGCCGTCGGTGTCCCAGAGATGCTCGATCCGGCTGCCGTCGTCGTTCTTCAGGTGCCAGAACCTGCCCACCGGGTCGTACACCAACGGTCCACTGTGGCCTTCCATGGACAGCGTCGCGTTGTCCGTGGCCCAGCACAGGTCGCCGGTCTTGGTGCTGCCCTGGTTGCCGGGGTCCTCGGCGCAGGCCTTGTAGCCGCGCTCGATGAAACCGGACGACGACATGTCCCAGCCCTCGCCCAGCGAGGAGGTCTGGTTGTTGCTGGTGGCCACCCGGCCGTCGACCGAGCCGGAGTCGTACGCCGCCTTCAGCTGCGGCACCAGGTCGCCCGCGACCGGTGGAACGCGCAGCGGATAGCTCCAGCTGAAGGCACCGGACTGCTGCGAGACCTGCCATTCGTCGGACGCCGATAGCGAAGTTGCCTTGTAGTCGCCGGTCGCGCCTTCAGCGGCTGCGGCCACAGCGTAGGTGGCCGCCGTCGCTCCGGCCGGAACCTCGGCAGTCAGCACGCCGTTGTTGAAGTCGTTGCGTACCGAACCGGTCGCCGGCGCCCCGTTCAGCGGGACGAACCGCAACCGAGAAGCCCAGTCGCCGCCGTACGCGTACCGGAAACCGTTGTAGTCGACCGAAAGCGCTAGCGGCGCAGCGGCTTTCAGGGCGGCGGGGCGGCTGAGCCGGACCATCACGCCCTGCACACCGGCTTTGGCTGACTCGTCCTGGCTGAGCACCTCCACCTTGACCGACCCCGCGTCCGCCCCCTGGACGCGAACCGGCAGGTTGCCTGCCTGCACGGCGCTGGTTCTGGCCTGCGCCATCGAGACTTCGGCGGTTCCAGCCGCCGGCCACGTCACCGTAGGCGCCTTGAACTCCTGCGCGGTGCTCGCGGTGAGCGGCTTGACCGGTATGGCGCCGCCCGCTACGGACTTCACCTCCTGTGCCTTCTTGGGTTGCACTGTCGCCGCCCATGCTGACGGTGTCGCCGCCAGCAAGGTGGCGGCCAGCACGGTACTCAGTACCAGCGCGCCGGATCTGTGTCTTCTCACTGTGGGATCCCCTCCGGATTCGGCATCACATAACCGAGGCTGCGGTCGACTGTCCCGCCCTCGCAGCCCGGGTCGACCGACTCGAACAACTCGTTTGTGCCTCTTGCCTTGCACCGCAACAGCTCGACCGTGGCAGCGCCTGTCGGCACGTCCCACACTGTCGCGGTCCACTCGACGGCCTGCTTGCCCTCGCAGTCCGCCTGGTTCGACAGGAAGTAGTCGCTGCCGTTGCGGCAGGACACCAGCCCGTGCCCACCGGGCGTGCCGAAGTTGGCCACGACGCCGAGCGAGGACTCGGCGCGATAGTCGCCGGTCGTCATGTGCGCGGTGGAGCGCAGCTCGCCGGCGCCGTCCAGCTCCCGGTACCGCGTCAGGTACTTGTACGCCCTGGAGTAGCCCAGCAAGCCCTGCTGGGTGGCGTCGATCCCTTCGCAGTCGGCGTGCGGCGAGACGAACAGTTCGCCCTTTGTTTTCTCGGCGCAGCGGTACAGCGCGAATCCGGCTACGCCGGCGGGAACCGTGGTGTAGACGCGGCCGAGCTCACCGAGCACGCGCTTGCCCTCACAGGCCGGATCCGTTGAGGTGAACTCGTCCGTTCCCGAGATGCACGAGTACAGCATCCTGGTGTTGGGTGCGCCCGCCGGCGCCGGGAAGCCCAGCGGGGCCTCGAAGTGGTATCCGCGCGGCACGATGTCATTGCTTGTGACGTGTTCCCAGCCGTGTGTGATCCAGCGACTGAACTGTCCACTATAGAGCGATGGCGCGGGCGGCCGGGGAGCGCGGGCGTCGTCGGCGATCTGGTCCTCGGTACGGGCACCGGTGAACACACGGACCTGGTCTATTTCACCGCCCCAGAACCGGGCCGAAGCACCGGCCACCCGGCCGCGACCGAGCACCAGATCACCGGCGACCTCTGGGATACGCGTCCCGGCAGGGATCGGCGTGGCCGCCACGAGCACACTGTTGACGTACAGCCGGACCTGGCGATCGGCCTCGTCGTAGACACCGGTCAGCTGCACCCAGTCACCGACCTGGGCCGGTTCCGGCGAGCTCGCGTCGATGTACGCGGGGTTGTCGATGTCCTGCGGTGACAACCCGAACGACCACGCCTTGGTGTCGGGCCGGTACCGCAGCGCCCAGCCGGAACCTTTCGGCCCGTCCTGACTGACCGCCGTCTGCCACTTCTCGTTGGCATCGGTGAGCCGGACGTGCGCGGCGACCGTGAAGCTGTTGTCGGTGCGGATGTGCGTTCCGGTGGTCACCTGACCGGTCGCGCCGTCCAGATGCAGCGCACCACCACCAACCGCGGAGATCTCAGTCCAGGAGGCACCGCCGGAAAGCGTTGCCTGGCGCCTGTTGCCGGACACGTCGGCGACGCCCGTCCCCGACTTCTCATCCAGCTGGTAGAAGGCCTCGTCCACCGTGGGTATGGTGGCCAGGGCGTGCATTTCCTTCTGCGACAGCAGCCGGTCGTAGAGCCGCACGTCGTCGATGGAGCCCTTGAAGAAGTCCAACTTGGTGCGGGCCGCCAGCCCACGGCCGATCTGGGTCGCGCCTGTGGCGTTCCACGTTGCCCTCTGCAGTGCGGTTCGCGACTGTTTGATCCCATCGACGTACAGCGAGATCGTTGAGGTGGACTTGTCGAACGCGCCGGCGATATGAGTCCACCGGCCGGCCACCGCGGGCTGGTCGGAGTCCACGTACTGCCGCCCGTTGTCCGAGTCGGAGTCGGTCATCTGGAACCGCCAGGTGTGTTCCGGGCTCAGTTGCAGGAAGAACGCGCTGATCACGGTGCCGTCCTGGCTGACCGCGGTCCGCCAGATGTTGTTCTCCAGCAGGTCCGCCTTCACCCATGCCGCGACGGTGAACGTGTTGTCGGTACGGATGGCCGGCCGCGCTGTGCTCACATAGGACTGGCCGGCCAGGTGAACCGCATCATCTTGTCGGCCAACGGACCAGTCGGGATAAGTCGCGCCGTTGAGTATGACCTTGCCGTGGTTGCCGTTGCCCGAACCATCGGGCGCGTCCATGGACAACGCGTAGCTGTCCATCCGCCACAGACCGACCGGCGGTTTGCCGATACCGGCCCGGAAGTGGTACCTCCGCACAGGACCCACGTTTCCGGCCCGGTCCACGCTGCGCGCGTAGAAGTCGAGCCAGGCGTCGGTGTCCGGCGTGACCAACGCCGTCGCGGTACCGTCGGCCTTGGCCTGGACCACCTGCTGGGGATCGTCGTGCAGGGCGTATTTGTACGCGACCACGTCCGCATCACCCTGGGGTTGCAGCGTGAACGCGCCGGTCTGGCCGATTCCGCCGCCCACACCGAACTCCGGGTAGTCCGTCGAGGACACGATCGGCGGGTTCACCGGCGGCTTCGTGTCGACCGTGGCGTCGCAGTCGTTCGACCACGGACTCCAGTCGATACCGTCGGATGTCCTGGCGCGCCAGGATATCGTCTGCCCCTCGGTGAACGTGCCCGCCGGGATCGTGACCCCGAACGTGGTGTTCTCCGGTTGGTTGAGCGTGGTGGTGCTGCCCTTCCAGGCGCCGCCCTTGATGTACCACTCGAACTCGACCTTGACATTGCCGCCGTCCGGGTCGGTCGGCTTTGCCTTGAGCGTGGGGCCGCCGTTGTAGATGTACGCCTGCTGCGGGACGAGAGTGCAGTCCTTGCCGTCGGTGGTCTTGAACAACGGCGCCGCCGGGATGCTGTTGTACTTGACGATCAGGGACACGTTGTTCGGGTCGAACTTCTTCCAGGCGTAGGTGTCCCCCTCGTCGACCGCCTTGAACATCAATGTGGTCGTCGGCGAGCGGCCCGCGACGGAGTTGTTCACCGCATTGATCACGTTGAAGCCCAGCCATTTCCCGGGACAGCCGGCGTCGTGGCCATAGGCCACGTTGACCCGCGCGAGTTCCTGGCCGATCCACGGCTGGTTGTTCCACGACGTGCTGGGGTTGATCGAGCCGGTCTCGTGCAGCCCGAGCGGTCTCGCCTCACAGCTCGACGAGTAGAACTCGAACGCGTTGAACTCGGCACTCAGGACGTGCTTGCCGATCACTCCCGACACGTCGAACTGGAAGTAGCTGCGGGCCGTGACCGCCGGTACCTCCCATGCGCTGTAACCGACCTTGGCGATGTTGTCGCCGTCACCGAACCAGTACGAGTTCCCGGCGTACCTCACCGGCCAGCCGTAGACCAGGGCCCATGCGGCGCGCCCGACTGTCCAGTCCGGGTCGATCTCCACCGGGTACTGGGTGTCCGGCCCGGTGAGCAGCGCCTGGTCGGGCAGGACCGCGAGGTGGTCGGCGGCGACCTCGATCGGGATCTGCTTGAGGTTCTTCGTGGCGTCCCACATGACCGGCTTGCCGGTCTGGAAGACCTCCTTGCCGGCCTTGTCCAAGGCTTTCGCCGTGCCATCGGCCTCGCGCCGCACGGTCAGCCCGGCGGACTTGAGTCCGAAGGAGAGCTTGCGCAGCTCGGGATTCGACGCGGCGGCACGGTCCTTGACGACCAGGACCTTGGCGTATCCCTGGCGGGTGGCCCGCAGCTTGAGATCGACGCCGGGCAGGACCTCTCGATAGATCGCGGTGTCACCGGCCAGCTCGGGCCGCGGCAACGGCCGCGGCCAGGTCAGTTCGAGCTTCGCGGCTCCATCGGCGATGGTGACGAGCGGCCCGGAGCCGCCCGCGGAGAACGTCTGCGCGACGGCGCCGACCTTGGCCTGGACAGTCGAGTTGCCGGCGAACGTGAGCGTGTTGTCGATCGGCGCCCAGCCGCCGTCCTTGCGCCCGCGGACCGGCACCACGTTCTGTTCCATGGTGTAGGTGCCGTCGGGTTCCGCGAACACCCGAGTCGTGGGTGACGTCTGTTCCGGCAGTTCGACGTGCTGTCCTGTCCGCTTCGCGCGGACAGTCGGTGTCTCGGGCTGTGTGACGCCCTGTTGGCTCATCGCGACGGGCGGCTGTACGACGCCCATCACCCCCAGTGTGACCAGCAGCGCGCATGCGAGCGCGCCGGTTCTTCTTCCGACCATGCTCGCACTGTCAGATATTGATCTTGAGAGATTCTTGAACTGGGCGCTGCTGGCTGTTTCCATGTGCGTCGGGGATTTTCAGGGGGGCATAGCGATGGAATTCGGCCTGCTCGGCGCGGTGGTGGCACACGGACCGGACGGCACCGTCCAGATCGGACATTCCCGGCAGAGCAGCGTGCTGGCGGCGCTGCTGTTCGACGCGAACCGGCCCGTATCGGCTGATCAGCTGCTCGACCGGGTATGGGGTGATCGCCCGCCACAGACCGCGCGCGGCACGCTCTCCACCTATCTGACGCGGCTGCGGCAGGCCCTGGCGCCGGTCCCCATCGAACGCAACTCCGGCGGCTACCAGATCACGGTCGAACCCGGCGCGCTCGACCTCGACCGGTTCACGGACCTGATCACCCGGGCCCGCGACACCCGCGACGACCAGCTGGCCGCGCGCACGTACGAACTGGCATTCGACCTGTGGCGCGGTGAGCCGTTGCCCGGTCTGGACACGCCGTGGGCCAACGACATGCGGGCATTGCTGCACCGGCAGCGCTACGCCGCCGAACTGGACTACACCGACGTCCGGCTACGGCTCAGCGAACACGGCAGTGTGCTGGCCGAGCTGACCACCCGGGCGGCCCGGCATCCATTGGACGAGCGGCTGGCCGGTCAGCTGATCCTCGCCCAGTACCGCAGCGGCCGGCTGGCCGACGCCGTCGAGTACTACCAGCAGTTCCAGCAGCGGCTCACCGACGAGCTCGGCGCGGACCCCGGGCCGCAACTGCGGGAGCTGCACCAGCGGATCCTGGCCGCCGACGAGATCGTGCTGGCGCCCGAACCCGGCAACCGGCCCCGGCCACCACGGCAGCTGCCCGCACCGCCGCGCCCGTTCACCGGCCGGGCAGCCGAGCTCATCCACCTCAGCGACCGGCTCGACAGCGACGCGAGCACAGTCGTCATCTCCGCGATCGGAGGCGGTGGCGGGATCGGCAAGACCTCGCTGGCCCTGCACTGGGCGCACCTGCACGCCGACCGTTTCCCGGATGGCCAGTTGTTCGTCAACCTGCGCGGGTTCGACCCGAGCAGCGAACCCACTCCGCCGACAACCGCACTGCGCGGGTTCCTGGCAGCGTTGGGTGTCGCACCGAAGGACATCCCCGCCGACCATGACGCGCAGGCCGGGCTCTACCGCAGCCTGGTGGCCGACCGGCAGATGCTCGTCGTGCTGGACAACGCCGCCGACACCGCACAGGTCGTCCCCCTGCTCGCCGGTTCTCCGGCCGTTCTCACCCTGGTGACCAGCCGCCGGCCATTGACCGGCTTGATCGTCACGCATGGCGCGCAGGCCGTGCCGCTCGACGTGCTGACCAGCGAAGAGGCCCACGACCTGCTGGCCGGCCGGCTCGGCCGAGCCCGGCTGGCCGCCGAGCCGGCAGCGGTGGCGCAACTGGTGCAGCACTGCGGCGGCTTGCCGCTGGCGCTGGGCATCGTGGCGGCGCGAGCCATCGTGTCAGGCCTGCCACTGGCCGAGCTGGCCGAGCAACTCGCCGCGCACCGCCTGGATGTCCTGGACGCCGGCGAGGCGAACTTGAACCTGCGCGCCGTGTTCGCGTTGTCGCACCGCGCCCTCGCGCCGGAGACCGCCCGGCTCGCGTGCCTGCTCGGGGTCGCGCCCGGCCCGGACATCGCGGTCGTCGCCGTCGACGTTCTCACAGGGCAGAACGCTGCCGGGATGCTGGCTGAACTCGAAGCCGCACACCTGGTCACGCAGGCCACGCCCGGCCGGTACCGGATGCACGACCTCGTCCGGCTCGACGCTGTCGAACGCGCGGCGGCGTTGCCCGCCGACGTGCGCGAGACCGCGTTGCACCGATTGATCAACTACTACATCACCACGGCACAGGCTGCCGACCGGCTGCTCGCCCCCGCCCGGCCACCGGTGGAGCTCACCGAACCGGGTGACCCGCTGATCCCGTTGCATGACCAGGCCGAGGCAATGGCGTGGATGACCCCCGAGCTTGCCTGTCTGACCGCCGCCCAGCAGCTGGCCGCCGATCTGGGCTGGCACTCGAAGGTCTGGGAGCTGTCGCTGGTCACCGACACCTTCCGGTCTCGCCGGGGCGCGCTGGCCGAGCACCTGTCCGTACTGCGCGCGGCGGTCGCCGCCACGGAGGCCGCTGGTGACCTGCGGATCCAGACCAGGCTGCACGCGAATTTCGGGCAGGTCACCGCACGCGCGGGCATGCTCACCGAGTCCGTGCGCAGCCTGGAACGCGTTGCCGAGCTGGCGACCAGGACAGGCGACATCGTCATGCGGGCGCATGCCCACAACAGCATGGCCGAGAGCTGGGGCCACCAGGGCGACAACCACCGCGCCCTGCACCACGCCAGCCAGGCACTGGCGCTCTACCGGGCCGCCGGCAACCAGAGGTTCGAGGCCAATGCCCTCAACCAGACCGGCTGGGTACTAGCGCTGCTCGGACACTACGACGAGGCCCGCACGAACTGCGAGGCCGGGTTGAAACTGCAACACGAACTGGGCAGCGTCACCGGTGAGATCCAGGACAGCCTCGGCTACATCGAGGAACACAGCGGCAGGTTCGCCGAAGCCGTCAGCTGGTACCGCGAGGCGATCGCGGTCTTCGAAGTGGTCGGCGACACCTACAACATCGCCACCACGCTGATCCAGCTCGGCCGGGCATGTGCCGCCATCGGCCATACCGCGGACGCCGAAGCCGCATGGCGGCGGGCTTTGCAGCTCTGCCGTGCTCAACAGCGGCGCAACGACGTGGCGAACCTCGAGCGGCTACTCGGCTGACCCAGCGCGGGTTTACGGGTCGAGCTCCCTGGCGACCGCGCGCACCACTTCGGCGATTCGCTTCGTGGCCTTGCGATCCGGGTAACGGCCGCGGCGCAGGTCGGGCTGGATCTTGGCTTCCAGCATCTTGATCATGTCCTCGACGAGGCCGTGCAGCTCCTCGGCCGGGCGCCGGTGCGCCTCGGCCACTGAAGGCACCGGATCAACCAGCCGGACCGACAACGCCTGCGGCCCGCGGCGGCCGTCGGCCACCCCGAACTCGATGCGTTGCCCGGCCTTGAGTCCTTGCACGCCAGGAGGAAGCGCGGAAGCACGGACGTACACGTCCTCCCCGCCATCCTGCGTGACGAACCCGAAGCCCTTCTCCGAGTCGTACCATTTGACCCGTCCGGTCGGCACAGCTCTCACCGTTCCCTCGTCGACTCTGCCCAGCCGCGCACCCAACAGCCCGCACGACTAACGCGCCCCGGGCACGCCCAGGACGCGTCCCACCAGCCTATGCCAAACAGCGGTCCTGGCGTAGCGCATAGTCTTTCCCGCGTGACCGGATCCAAACTCATGCCCGCCGCGATCGCCTTGTTCGTCATCGGCCTGATCGCGGTCATCGCGGTGTTCGGGCTGTACGCCGCCGGGCAGCGCAACCTGACTGTGTGGCTTTATGTCGCGGCCATGCTGCTGCCCGTTGGCTTGGGGCTGGCGGTTTTCAGCGTCGTGCGGCGTCGCTGAACCAGGCCGGGAAGTCGAGCAGGCTGGGCAGAACCACGTGTGCCCCAGCCGAAGTGAGCATTTCCGCGTCGCACGGCCCGGTGGCCACGCCGACCGCGAGCGCACCCGCCGCGGCCGCGCCGGCCATGTCGCCGATGTGGTCGCCGACATAGATCTGGGCGCCGTGCAGCTTGAGGGCCTCGGCCTTGGCAGCCGACCACAGGTCGCCGATCAAGTGATCAACATCCCATCCCAGCGCTGCCATGTGCAGTTCGGCGTTCCGCTGGTACTTGGCGGTCACGATCATGGTCTTCCCGCCCGCGGCCCGTACCGCGGCCAGCGCGGCCTCCGCGCCGGGCAACGGCAACGTCTCCGGGATCGCGATCGCGGGGTACAACTCCCGGAAGCGGGCCACGTACCGGTCGACGTCCAGCTCCGCGATACCGATCTTGAGAAACATGTCGCGCAATGGCGGTCCCATGTTCGCGACGATGTAGTCGCCGTCGAGCTGTACGCCCATTTCCTCGGCTAGCGCGGTGATCGCGAGCAGCACGCCCGGCCTCGCGTCGATCAACGTCATGTCCAGGTCGAAGCCGACGGTCACAGTCACACCTCCAGCCTAAGTACTTTACGAAACGCCTTTTCAGGTACAGCTGGTTGACATCGACACGGTTTGTGTCAACACTCGCGGCATGACCGAGATCACACCGTTCGCCGAACGAGTGCGGCTGTCACTGCGTGAGACCTTGCTGGACGCGGCCGCGGAACTGCTGGCCCAGCATGGTTTCGCGGGGCTGCGCATGATCGACGTCGCGAACACCGCCGGGGTGAGCAGGCAGACCGTCTACAACGAGTTCGGCAGCAAGTCCGCCCTCGTCGACGCGGTCGCGCTGCGCGCGGTCTCCGAGTTCATCGACGGCGCGGAACAACTGTGGCGTACAGCACCAGACCTGACGTCCGCAGTGCACGCGACCGTCGAGTACACGGTCCGGCACGGCCGTGATAACCGGCTTGTCGCGTCCGTCATCGGCGGTGCCGAGGCAGAGGACCTGCTGCCGTTTCTGACCACGCGTGCGGAACCCGTGCTGCGGCCTGCCATCGAGCAGTACGTACGCCACCTCATTGACCGTGTGCCGACGCTTCCGCACGGCACAGCGACGGTGATAGCCGAGGCGGCCGTACGGCTCGCCGTCAGCCACATGATGCTGCCGTCCGGCAACCCCGCGGAGGCCGCCGAGATGGTCGAGGCGGTGATCCTGCCCGCAATCGAGCACTACTCGTGAGAGCAAAGGAGCTCTTCCATGACTGAGCACCGGCAAGGATTCGGCTCGTTGCGCGCGGGCGGCTTCAACTGGGACTCGTTCCCGCTCAGGCTGTTCGTCAAGGGCAACGCCAAGTTCTGGAACCCGGCCGACATCGACTTCAGCTCCGACAGCGCCGACTGGCAGACGCTGACATCCGAGGAACAGCGCTCAGCCACGTATCTGTGCGCGCAGTTCATCGCTGGCGAGGAGGCCGTCACCGAGGACATCCAGCCGTTCATGAAGGCCATGTCCGCCGAGGGCCGACTGTCCGACGAGATGTACCTCACCCAGTTCTGCTTCGAGGAGGCCAAGCACACCGAGGTCTTCCGGCGCTGGATGGACTCGGTCGGCCTGCTCGACGACCTGCACCCGTTCGTCGCGGAGAACCCGCACTACCGCAGGCTCTTCTACGACGAACTGCCCGGCTCGCTGGCCGTGCTGGCCGACGATCCCAGTCCGCTCAACCAGATCCGCGCCTCGGTGACCTACAACCACGTGATCGAGGGCACACTGGCGCTGACCGGGTACTACGCCTGGCACAAGATCTGCGTCAACCGCGGCATCCTGCCCGGCATGCAGGAGCTCGTCCGGCGGATCGGCGACGACGAGCGCAGGCACATGGCCTGGGGCACGTTCACCTGCCGGCGGCACGTCGCCGCGGACGACTCCCTGTTCGACGAAGTCACCAAGCGAATGGGCGAACTTCTGCCGATCGCGCTCGACATGATCCAGTGGGTGGGCGACCAGTTCGAGGAACCCCGCCCCTTCGAGTCGGATCCACAGGAGTATGTCGCCTACGCTGCTGACCGGGCACAACGGCGGCTCGGCGCCATCTCGTCGGCACGGGGCAAGCCGGTGGCCGAGATCGACCTGGACTACTCACCCGAGGTGCTGGAGGACCAGTTCGGCGAAGAGGACGCGAAGGTCTTCGCAGAGGTTGTTGCAAATAGTTTGCAATAATCTGCTCGGACAGGTTCTTACCCGGGAGGTCCGTTGTCGATCGCCAGTGCCATCAGACCGCGGATCACCCGCGTCCGGGCGGGAGCCGCGTTGCTCGGGCCCGCCTTCGTGGCCGCCATCGCCTATGTGGACCCCGGCAACGTCGCCACGAACACCGCTGCCGGGGCCCAGTTCGGCTACCTGCTCGTCTGGGTCGTGGTCGCAGCCAACGTGATGGCCGGGCTGGTGCAGTACCTGTCGGCCAAGCTGGGGCTCGTCACCGGGCAGTCGCTACCCGAGGCGGTCCGCGACACGTTGTCCACCCCGGCCCGGCTCGGCTACTGGGCACAGGCCGAGGTGGTCGCGATGGCCACCGACCTTGCCGAGGTGCTGGGCGGCGCGATCGCCCTGAACCTGTTGTTCGACCTGCCGCTGCTGGTCGGCGGGCTGATCACCGGAGTGGTCTCGACCGGCCTGCTGCTGGTGCAGGACCGCGCCGGGCAACGGCCGTTCGAGCGGGTGATCACGGGTCTGCTGCTGGTGATCGCCATCGGGTTCGCGGCCGGGCTGTTGGTCTCGCCGCCGTCGGGCTCCGGCATCGTCGGCGGGCTCGTGCCGCAGTTCGCCGGGTCGGAGAGCGTGCTGCTGGCGGCCGGGATGCTCGGCGCGACAGTGATGCCGCACGCGGTGTACCTGCACTCGGCGCTGGCGCGGGACCGGCACGGCAAGCAGACCGGGCGGCCGTTGGCCAAGCTGCTCACCGCGACCAGGTTCGACGTCGGGATCGCGATGGTCTTCGCGGGCGCGGTGAACCTGGCGATGCTGTTGCTCGCGGCGAGTGCGTTGGCCGGGATGGAAGGCATCGACACGCTGTCGGGCGTGCACACCGCGATCGGCGACCACCTCGGTACCGGGATCGCGCTGCTGTTCGCGATCGGGCTGCTGGCCTCGGGTTTCGCGTCGACGTCCGTCGGGTGCTACGCGGGAGCCGTGGTCATGGGCGGGCTGCTGCGCCGCCGGATTCCTTTGCTGGCAAGGCGTCTGCTCACGCTGGTGCCAGCTGTCGTGCTGCTGGCGTTCAACGTGGACCCGTCGTGGGCACTGGTCATCTCGCAGGTCGTGCTGTCGTTCGGAATCCCGTTCGCGTTGATCCCGTTGGTGAAGCTGACCGCCAAGCGCAGCCTGATGGGCGAGAACACGAACCACCGCGTGACCACCGTGCTGGCGTGGTTGATCGCGGCGGCCGTGATCGCGTTGAACCTGGCGTTGATCTACCTGACCATCACGGGTAGCTGACGCCGAGCTGGTCGAGGGCTTCGGTCAGGGTCCGCATCACCGCCAGGGTCTCCTCCAGCGGCATCTCCGGGCTTTCCTTGTCCCCGGCGGTCATCCGCTCGTCGACCTCGGCGATCTGATACTGGTAACCGAAACCGTGCAGCTCAAGGGTGTGCCGTTCGGGCAACGCGTCCGGACGGATCACCACGAGTTCGGTCGGCCGGTAGAACACCGGCGGGATCTCGATCCGCCCGGCCGTACCGACGACCGTCGCCGCGATCGGGTAGTTGCCGACCAAGGACGACGACAGGTGCGCGGAAACTCCATTCGGATAACGCAACAACAGTGCTGCCTCGGCGTCCACTCCGTCGATCAGGGAACCATGCGAGGCAACGCTTTCCGGCTCGCCAAGCAACATCTGCGCGAGCGAGACCGGATACACACCCAGATCCAGCAACGAACCGCCGCCCGCAGCGGGGTCCCACAGGCGATGCGCCGGATTGTGCGCGAATGGCTCGCCGAAATCCGCGTGCACACTACGAATCGAGCCGATCACACCGTCGGCGACGAGTTTGCGCAACAGCCGGATCAACGGGTTGAAACGCGTCCACATCGCTTCCATCAGGAAGACATTCTGTTTACGCGCCACGCTCACCAGATCCTCGGCGTCACGCAACGAAACAGTCAGCGGCTTCTCACACAACACGGCCTTGCCCGCGAGCAAAGCGTTACGCGCCACCACATGGTGACTACTGTGCGGTGTGGCCACGTAGACCACGTCGACATCCGGGTCACGCAACATGTCGTGGTAGTCGCCATATGAGCGCGGAATCCCGTGCCTGGACGCGAATGCCGCGGCCTTGGCGGAATCCCGCGAGGAAACCGCCCGGACCTCGGCATCCGGCACCAGCTTCATGTCCGAGGTGACAACGTCCGCGATGCCGCCGGTGGCGACTACTCCCCATCCGATCACCTCATCAAGACTACTTGCCGAGAATCTCCTTGGCCGCCGCCCGCATCTCGACCTTGCGGATCTTTCCGGTGACCGTCATCGGGAACTCGTCGACGATGTGCACATATCGCGGGATCTTGTAGTGCGCGAGCTTGCCGGTACAGAACTCCCGCAAGGATTCCGCGGTCAGCGCGGTGGCGCCGTCACGCATCCGGATCCATGCCATCAATTCTTCGCCGTAGCGTTCATCCGGCACGCCGATGACCTGCGCGTCAAGGATATCCGGGTGGGTATAAAGGAATTCCTCGATCTCACGCGGGTAGATGTTCTCGCCGCCACGGATCACCATGTCCTTGATGCGGCCGGTGATGCTCAGATAGCCCTCGTCGTCCATCACCGCCAGGTCGCCGGTGTGCATCCACCGGGCAGCGTCGATCGCTTCGGCCGTCTTGTCCGGTTGTTCCCAGTAGCCCAGCATCACCGAGTATCCGCGCGTGCAGAACTCGCCGGGCTCGCCGCGCGGCACCGTAAGACCGGTCTCCGGGTCGACGACCTTGACTTCCAGATGCGGATGCACTTTGCCCACAGTGGACACTCGACGGTCCACCGAGTCCGCGGCGGTGGTCTGGGTGGACACCGGTGACGTCTCGGTCATGCCGTAGCAGATCGTCACCTCGGTCATCCCCATCCGCTCGATGACCTGCTTCATCACCTCGACCGGACAAGGCGATCCGGCCATGATCCCGGTCCGCAGCGACGAAAGGTCGTAGCCCTCGAAGTCCGCCTCGGCGAGCATGGCGATGAACATCGTCGGGACGCCGTAGAGCGAGGTGCACTTCTCCTCCGCCGCCGCGGCAAGGGTTTCCGCGGGCTGGAAGGCGGGCGCGGGAATGACCATGCAGGCGCCGTGGGTCGTGCACGCGAGATTGCCCATGACCATGCCGAAACAGTGGTAGAAGGGCACCGGGATGCAGACCTTGTCCTCGGCGGTGTATCCGCAGGTCTCGCCGACGAAGAAGCCGTTGTTGAGGATGTTGTGGTGCGAGAGCGTCGCACCTTTGGGGAAACCCGTGGTGCCGGACGTGTACTGGATGTTGATGGGATCATCGGCTGACAGCCGGATCCCGGCCAGGCGCGAGGGATCGCCACCGCGGCCGACCAGATCTGTCCACTCAGGACTGTCCAGCAGGATCACGTCGGTGAGCGCCGGGCACGACGGCCGGGCCTCTGCGATCATCGCGGCGTAGTCCGAGGTCTTGAACGAGGGCGCGGAGATCAGCGTGCGGATACCGGACTGGTTGAGCACATAGGTCAGTTCGTGCACCCGGTACGCGGGGTTGATGTTCACCAGGATCGCGCCGATCTTCGCGGTCGCGTACTGCACGAACGTCCACTCGGCACGGTTGGGCGACCAGATCCCGACCCGATCTCCCTTGCCCACACCCTTCTCGAGCAGGCCCAGCGCCACCGCGGTGATCTCGTCGGACAGTTCCCGGTAGGTCCACCGCTTGCCCGCCGCGCGGTCGACCAGCGCGTCGCGGTCGCCGTACGCGGCGACTGTCCGGTCGAAGTTGTCTCCGATGGTGTCGCCGAGCAACGACACGGTCGACGGACCAGAGGCATAACTAGGAACAGTCACGGCGAAGGCCTCCCGACTATGTGGTGTACCTCACCATAAGCCAGAACCGTCCCCACCAAGAGTGGTTGGGTTGCCCCCAATGCCACATTGGGGGCATCTGATGCCCCCAATGTGGCATTGGGGGCAAAACTCACCCTGGTGAGGCAACTACCTGCCGGGCAGGATCGTCGCGTTGACGGTCGCCCGGCCGCTCGCGGGCCGCGCCGACGTGGTCGGTAACGACCCGATCGCCGGGTTGAGGCCGGTTCCGGTCGGCGCGATCAACGCGGGCGGCTGGGTTGTGTGAGTCGGCACGACAATGCCACCGCGCCTGTCATCACCGGAAAGCATGGCCACAGCGATGCCGATCGCCAAGGTGAGCGCAGCGACGACGCCGACGACGGTCCAGTTGACCGGCCAGCGGCTAGGTTTGTGCCTGCGCCCCAACTCGACTCCTCGCCGTTACTCCAGTCGCCATTAGTATCGTCCGCCGGTTGGGCGGTCAAGCCCGCGAGGACAGCCGAAAGGGCCCTTGCGCCGCGACACTGCGATCATGTCCTCATGACCTGGAACTACCTGATGGACATGGACGGCGTGCTTGTCCACGAGGAACACCTTGTTCCCGGTGTCGACGAATTCCTCGCCGAACTGCGCGCCAATGAGATCAAGTTCCATGTACTGACCAACAACTCCATTTTCACACCACGCGACCTGAGAGCACGCCTGGCCCGGACCGGACTCGACGTACCGGAGACGTCGATCTGGACGTCCGCACTGGCCACCGCGAAGTTCCTCGACTCGCAGCGGCCCGGCGGCTCGGCCTTCGTGATCGGCGAAGCCGGGCTGACCACCGCGTTGCACGAGATCGGCTACGTGCTGACCGACCGCGACCCCGACTACGTCGTGCTCGGCGAGACCAGGACGTACAGCTTCACCGCGATCACCAAGGCCATCCGCCTGGTGGAGGAGGGCGCGAAGTTCATCGCGACGAACCCGGACGCCACCGGCCCCAGCCGAGAGGGATCACTGCCGGCCACCGGTGCGGTCGCCGCGCTGATCGAGCGGGCCACCGGATTCAAACCGTACTTCGTCGGCAAGCCGAATCCACTGATGATGCGTTCCGCGCTGCGTTCGCTCGGCGCGCACTCCGAGAACACCCTGATGATCGGCGACCGGATGGACACCGACGTCCGCGCCGGTCTTGAGGCCGGGCTGGCCACCATCCTGGTGCTCACCGGCATCTCGAACGAACACACCGCAGAGCAGTTTCCGTACCGCCCGACCAGGGTGGTCAACTCGATCGCGGACCTGATTGGGCATACCTTGCAACCGTTCGGCTGACGATGCTCGTATCGTCTCCGGTTGTGCGGGATGAGCAACGAACCTACGTGATCGGGGACGTGCACGGGCACCGCGCCGAGCTCGAAGGCGCGTTGCACGCTGCCGGCCTGCTCGACGAGGAGTCGAACTGGGCCGGTGGCCGGTCGCGCGTGTGGTTCCTGGGCGACTTCGTCGACCGTGGGCCGGACGGCATCGGCGTGATCGACCTGGTCATGCAGCTCAACGGCCAGGCCCAGGAGGCCGGCGGGCAGGTGGACAGTCTGCTGGGCAACCACGAGATCCTGTTGCTGGGCATGTACCGGTTCGGCGACACGGACGTGCCGTCGGACTTCGGGCCACGCAGTTTCGCCCGCAGCTGGGAGATCAACGGCGGTCAGGAGAGCGACCAGGAGGCGTTGACCGACGCGCACCTGGAGTGGCTGACCGACCGGGACGTGCTGCAGGTCGTCGACGACCACCTGCTCATGCACTCAGACACCATCGAGTACCTCAACTGGGGCGAGACGGTCGACGAGATCAACGCCGCGGTCAAGGCCCTGCTGAAGGGCGATGACCTGGGCGAATGGTGGGAGTGCTGGCGCCGGATGACCACCCGGTACTCCTTCCGCGGCCCGCAGGGCCAGGAAGTCGCCGAACAGCTGCTGGACTTCCTCGGTGGCAAGCAGGTCGTGCACGGTCACAGCGTGATCGCCGACCAGCTCGGCATCCTCCCCGCGCAGGTGGAGGCCCCTTACGAGTACGCGGGCGGCAAAGTGCTCGGCGTGGACGGCGGGTTGTTCGTCGGAGGGCCGTGCCTGATCGTGCCGTTGCCCTACACGCCGGAGGACTGAGCACGCAGCCTGGCGAGGGTTTCCTCGTCCGGCCAGCGCAGGGTCCGGCGGCGCGGCGGTGTGGTCGGCGCTTCTTCCCATTCGTCGCTCAGCAGCCTGGCCGCGCTGGTCCAGGCGATCCGGAACGAGCCGGACTCGGCCGGGAAAACGATCTCGTCGGCGTACGGCAGCAGCGCGTCGGCCGACCGCGGCCACGTGGTGACGCTGCGGGCGGTGCCCTCGGTCTCCACCTCGTAGTCGCCGACCAGCAGGTCTTCCCCGGCCTGCCGGAACAGCTTCTCCAGCCGGTTCTTCTGCTCGCGGTACTCGAACGTCTCCAGGGTCCGCTCGGCCAGCCGGACCGCGTCGAACGCCGGATGTCCCTCTTCGGGGCGCCACGCGACGATGTCGCCGTCTTCGTCCGCTTTGTACGGAACCGGCGACAGCCAGCGCGGATGGTCGGCGAAGATCTTCATGCCCTCTTCGAGAATCCACAGCACGGCGGCGTTGTCCCGCCCGTCGGCGATCAGCATCATGTCCCGCGACGGCACCACCGCGACCGGCAGGATACCGAGTTCCTCACCCAGCCCGGCCAGCCAGCCCGGCACCACCAGCCGGGACGATTCGTAGGTGTCTTCGCTGGCCACGGCGAGCACGCCGTTGTCGAGCCGGGCCAGATGCGTGCCTTCGACCATGAGGTTCTGCGCGCCGCGCTGGTACGCCTCGTCGAACGTCACGCCCCACTGCTCGAGGCTGTCCGAGTTGACCAGGCTCATCCGGTGCTCATGGTCGATCACCAGCATCTCGACCAGGTGCCTGAGCGACGGCCGGCTGGCGACTGTTATCCCACCGACCTGGCCGGCCTGTGCGTAGGACGATGTGCGCAGCACCGGGCGGAGCCGCGGCGCCGCGGCCTCCCAGCTTTCCGGCTCGTCGGGCTGGGCGAACATCGCGGCGACGAACTGCTGCACGGCTTCTCTGCGCTCGCCCGCCGACAGGTGCTGTACCTCGGCGAACAGGTTGCCGAGGAAGATCGAGTGCGAACCGGTCTCGCCGGCCCGGCGGACCTCGATGCCGAACCCGTCGGTCTTGGTGATCCTGGCGATCCCGGGCAGCCGGTCGATGGTGGCCACGAAGTCGTCAGTGAACTGCTCCTCGGGAGTGCGCTGGCTGCGAGCAAACCCCCGTCTGATGCGCCCCAGGAAACCCATACTCCAGACGTTATCCGACTACGAGGGCGGCGTTTCCACCATCACCGTCGTCGCCTTGACCACAGCCACCGCCAAAGAGCCCAGTTCAAGACCAAGTTCCCGCACGGCCTCGGCAGACATCAAAGACACAACTCGATGCGGCCCCGCCTGAATTTCCACCTGCGCCATGACCTTGTCGGAGACGATCGAAGTCACCAACCCGACAAACCGGTTACGCGCCGAGCGGCCGATCCCGGACGGGTCGGGGATCTCGTTGGCGTGCGTCCGGGCGAACTCCGCGAGCTCGGCACCGTCGACGACCTTGCGGCCGGAGGCGTCCAGACCGGCGGTCAGGTCGCCCGCGTCGGCCCAGCGGCGGATGGTGTCGTCGCTGACGCCGAGCAGGCGGGCGGCTTCGGCGAACCGGAACGTCGGCATCAGCGCTCCTCCAGGCCGCCGAAGGCCTCCCGGCGGAACTGGTCGACCGTCGTGCGCTGGAACCGCTCGACGATCGCACGTTCCTCCGGGCTGAACCGGGTCAGCACCTCCGCCAGGCCGTCGGCCAGGTGCGAGAACAGCTGCTCGTACTTGTGCCCGTCGGACGTGGTCACCTCGACCAGGACTTTGCGCCGGTCGTGCGGGTCGCGGACGCGGCGGACGAACCCGCGCTTCTCCAGCCGGTCGATCACGCCGGTCACCGCGCCGGTCGACAGCCCGGACATCTTGGCGATCTGCCCGGCGGTCAGCGGCTCGTCCACCCGCATGGCGATGTCGAGGCACTTGTAGTCGGTCGCGGACACGCCCATCTGCTCGGCGATCCGGGAGTGGAACAGCACTGTGAGGCCGCTCATCTCCCGTGCCAGGCCGCCGAACCGCTGCAGCTCGTCCGGGGGCACCGGATACGTGCCGCTTTCGGTCTCGGTTGACATGGCCCACCACTCCTCTTATTCTCTGGTCATCTTAGTAACTAAGAGACTTAGATGCTAACAAGCTCTTCTCTAAAGACATCATAACCGGAGGAAACGCCCATGAGCACGACGACGACCGCCTCACCAGAGGCAACGGCCACAGGCCACCCGCGACGCTGGGCCGCCCTGGCCGTGCTGATGATCGCCGGGTTCATGGACCTGCTGGACACCACAATCGTCAACGTCGCCCTGCCGGCCATCCGCGACGACCTCGGCGCCGGGTACTCCGCCGTGCAATGGGTCGCCGCCGGGTACACGCTCGCGTTCGCCGTCGGGCTGATCACCGGCGGGCGGTTAGGCGATATGTACGGCAGAAAACGAATGTTCCTGCTCGGCATGGCCGCGTTCACGGCGTTCTCCCTGCTGTGCGGACTGGCCGCTTCGCCCGAGATGCTCGTGGGCGCCCGGGTGCTGCAAGGGCTCGCCGCGGCGATGATGATCCCGCAGATCCTCAGCACCATGTATGCCACGTTCCCACCAGCGGAACGAGCCTCGGCAGGCGGGTTGTTCGGCGGCATCGCCGGGCTGGCCTCGGTGGCCGGGCCGCTGGCGTCCGGCGTGCTGGTCGAGAACGACCTGTTCGGCCTGGGGTGGCGGGCGATCTTCCTGGTCAACGTGCCGGTCGGGCTCGCCGCGCTGGTGGCCGCGGCCGTCGTCGTGCCCGAGACCCGCTCGGACCACGCGATCAAGCCGGACCTGCGCGGCATGACGCTGGTGTCCATCGCGTTGCTGCTCCTGCTGGTGCCATTGGTGCAGGGCCGTGAGCTCGACTGGCCGGTGTGGACATTCGTCTCCATGGCGTTGTCGGCACCTGTGTTCGCACTCTTTATATGGAGCTCCCGCGGGCGGGGGATGTCGGCGCTCGTCCCGATCCGGCTGTTCCGGTCGCGCGGGTTCGCCGCGGGTACCACTCTGGCCGGGTTGTTCTTCGCGTGTGTCGCGGCCTTCTTCCTTACTTATACGTTGACGCTGCAGGTCGGGCTCGGCTTCACGCCGTGGCAGTCCGGGCTGACGTCACTGCCGTTCTCGATCGGCACCGCGCTGTCGATCGTGCCGAGCAACGCCCTGGTCACCCGGTTCGGCCGGTACGTCACCACGGCGGGTGCGCTGGTGATGGCCGTCGGCCTGGTCTTCCTGCTGACCACAATGGACGCGGGCGTGGGCTTCTGGGACCTGGCGCCGTGGCTGCTGATCTGCGGGATCGGGATGGGCGGCGTGATCGGGCCGATCTTCGCGATGGCCGGTGCCGACATCGCGCCGCGGGACGCGGGCGCGGCCTCGGGCACGCTCAACGCGGCCGACCAGCTCGGCGGCTCGGTGGGGATCGCGCTGCTCGGCGTGCTTTTCTTCAACGCGCTGGGCACGACTCCGGACGCATCGGCCTACCTGTCCGGCTTCAGCAGCACGACCTGGTACATCATCGGCGCGCTCGTGGTCGTCTCGGCGCTGAGCCTGTTGCTGCCGCGCAGGCTGACGGCCGAGCAGCTCAGCCAGGTGCACTAGCGGCTGTGTCGAGATCCGCCTGAGCCTCGGCCTCCCCGTGCACGACTTCAACTACGGAACGATCCAGACCGCGGCAGTAGTTCCGCCCAAGCGGGGTGAACCCGTGCGAATGGGCCGTTCGCACGGGTTCGCTACCCGGCCGAGGAGCCTCCGAGCATTCCGCCGAGCATCGCTGCCAGGGATTCCTCAGCCAGGGCGCGGGTTTCGACCGGGTTGTCGGAGTGCGCGATCAGCATAACGGCCTCGATCAGCAGGCTGAGGATGAAGCGGGCCAGCACCTCGGAGGGCGGGTGCAGCAGGACTCCCTCCGAGGCGGCCTGACTGAGCAGGCCGCTGATCAGCTTCAGGCCGTGCTCGGACTCGATGGCCCGCCAGGTGTCCCAGCCGAGCACGGTCGGCGCGTCCAGCAGGGCGATCCGCAGCACCTCGGGCCGCTGACAGGCGTCCAGGAACGCGCCGAGACTGACCACCATCTTGGTCAGCACGTCCGGCGCCTGGTCGATCTTGGCCTGCAGCTCGGCGCTCAACTCCTGCTCGACCTGCTCGAACACCGCGCGGAAAAGACCGTGCTTGTCCTTGAAGTGGTGGTGCAGCGCGCCGCGGGTCAGCCCGGCCGCGGCGACGATCTCGTCCGCGGAGACGTGGGCGTACCCGCGCTCGGCGAACATCGGCCGGGCCGTTTTGATCAAGGTCGCCTTGGTCGTCCTCGACCGGTCCTGCTGAGTACGCGGCATGACGCCTAGCTTGCCGCCTTGCCGAACTCGAGGATCAGGGTGGCGAGCTCGGCGGGCCGGTCCTCGGGCACGAACGTCAGACTGTCACCTATTTCTTTTATAGAGGCGTCTGGCAACAGCGCGGCCAGCCGGTGGGCGAGCTTGATCGGGAACACCTTGTCCTCGGCGGCCCACGCGAGCAGGACCGGCTTGCCGAAGCCGCCGAGACGCCCGGCCGCCTCGAGGGTGTATCGCTTGTGGACGGTCTTGAGGAAGGCACGCAGATCGCGCCGGATGGCCGGGCTGTGCCGGCTCGGCGAGAGGTACGAATCGACGAAATCGTTGGGAATCGGACGTTTCGTCAGCCAGCCGAAGGTCACCGGCAGCCGGTGCAGGGCCCGGACCCGCATCAGCTGGGCCATGATCCACATCGAGCCGGGCACCTTGGCGATCTTCGGCAGCGGCGCGAAGGCCGGCGGGAAGAAGTGGTCGAAGCAGTCCGACGGCGTCAGCACGACCCGGGCGATCCGGTCCGGATGCCTTGTCATCAACAGCTGAACGAGCGCGCCGCCGGTGTCGTTGGCCACGACGGTGACCTCGGTCAGGTCCAAAGTGGCCAGGAACTCGGCGATCATGTCCGCGACACCGGGCGGGGTCAGGTCCGCCCCCGGCACGGGTGTGGTGTGCCCGCCGAGCGGCCAGTCCGGTGCGATACAACGGTTTCCGGCCTCAGCGACGGCCGGGACGACATTCCGCCAGAGATCCGCGTTCACCAGCAGGCCGTGCACGAACACAACCGGCGGACCCTCGCCGCGCTCGCGGTAGTCGATGGTCGCCCGGCTCAGCCGGACCGATTTCGCCGTCCCCAGGGAGTCACTGGTCGCCATAGGATCGATAGAAACATACATTCGGTATGTATGTCTACCGGAGACTAGGCTTCCATAGGTGAGTGACAAAGTCACAATTCAGGTCCGCTACTTCGCCGGCGCCCGCGCCGCAGCCGGGGTCGAGCAGGAGTTGCTCGCCCTGCCCGCCGGATCGACCGTCGCCGACGCGGCCCGGACCGCCGCCGAGCGGCACGGCGAAAAACTGAGCGGCGTACTCGCCTCATCAAGTTTCCTGCTGGACGGCATCGCGGTCCGCTCGCGAGCCACACGACTGTCCGACGGGGTCCAGCTCGACGTGCTGCCACCCTTCGCGGGGGGCTGAACGGGTGAGCACGAACGGCCCAACCGGGTCGCGACACGCATGATCCAGGTCTCACTCAGCGTGAAAAATCTCGGCCCGGAAACGAACCGATAACGACGCTCCTACCTGCGATTAAACAAGAGATCGTCCGAGGGTTGTCCGCCGTTACGGTGACCTAGGTCACGCCCAGATAAATTTCCCATCTCGATTCTGGTTACGTACGGTCGCTCTCGGCTGGACCCGACCAGCCGGCAAGACCTGAGAGCCCGCAGTGCCGAACCCCGTCCGGTGGGCTCCCAGGACCCGAACCCCGAGTGAGAGACAACTTCCGGACGGGAGCAGGAGAGCGAACCCCGAGTGACCTCTCCCAGCAAGCAGCAGGCGCTGGAGGTGAGAGCGAAATGACTAACCCCGGCAAGCACCGCAGGCCGACCATCGCCACCCGGACCATCGCTCGCGTCGCCATTGCAGGCCTCGCGGTCGGAGCGCCCCTGGCGATCGCAGCGGGCCCGGCGCAGGCTGAAGGCAGCGTCAACTGGGACGCCGTCGCGCAGTGTGAGAGCGGCGGCAACTGGGCCACCAACACCGGCAACGGCTACTCCGGTGGTCTCCAGTTCGCCCCGGGCACCTGGAAGGCCAACGGCGGTTCCGGCTCCGCGCACAACGCCTCCCGTGAGGAGCAGATCCGCGTCGCGGAGAACGTGCTCAAGAGCCAGGGCATCAGGGCCTGGCCGGTCTGCGGCAAGAAGGCAGGCAGCGCCGGTGGCACCGCCAAGAAGGCGACCCCCGCCCCGGCCAAGAAGGCCACCCCCAAGGTGAAGAAGGCCACCCCGAAGGCCGCCAAGCCGGCTGCCGCGGCCCCCGCCGCCGCCGCCCCGCAGACCACCGCGGGCGACTACACAGTCAAGGCCGGCGACACGCTGTCGAACATCGCTTCGCAGCTCAACGTCAAGGGCGGCTGGCAGGCCCTGGCCGAGAAGAACAAGAGCACCGTCAGCAACCCGAACCTGATCTTCCCGGGTCAGGTCCTGGTCACCAAGTGACCCTGGTGGTCACCAAGTGACCTTGTTGATCTCCCCGACGATCAACAGGTAGCTGAGCCAAGGCCCTGGTTTTCCCGCGACACGGCGGGACAACCAGGGCCTTCGCATTCCTTAAGGGCAGTTGACCCACTCGTCGGTGCCATCGGTGAAGGTCTGGTGCTTCCAAATGGGGAGCTGCCGTTTCACCTCATCGACCAGATCTGAGCAGGCGGCGAAAGCCTCAGCCCGATGCTCAGCGGAGACTGCGCAAGCGAGGGCGACATCGCCGATCTGAAGCTGTCCGATTCGGTGGCTGACGGCGATTCCGCGCAAACCTGGCCGGGAAGCGGCGACCTCGCCCGCTACCCGCTCAATCACCTCGGCCGCTGACGGGTGCCCGCTGTAGGCCAGCTCCCGGACGCTCTTGTTCCGGTCGTGGTCCCGTACGACGCCTCCAAATGTCACCACGGCGCCTGCGGCTCGGTCGGCGACCAGGGATGCGTGCTCGTCCACTGACAGGGCCTCCTCGGTCACCACAGCACGCAAGATGCGGGCCGGGGTGATCTGGCCTGTCTGGCGCTGGTGGTCTCCGCCGCCGATCTGGTCTACCGCGTGGTCCAGAACGGCGTCCAGAACGCCCAGCCCGTCCCGGACTCCCCCGGTTGAGCCTGGAAGGTTCACAACGAGGGTCTTGCCTGCCACCCCCGCCAGGCCGCGCGACAAAGCCGCCGTGGGAACCTCGGGCAGACCTGCCGCGCGGACTGCGTCCGCGAGACCTGGGATTTCGTAGTCGAGGACGCTGGAAGTCGCCTCGGGAGTGCGATCGGTCGGGGTTATGCCGGTTCCCCCGGTGGTGATGACGACCTGCACGCCTTCGGCTACTGCTTCGCGAAGTGCGGCGGCTACTGGGCCGCCGTCGGGGACCACCACGGGCACGGGGACTTCGTAGCCACGAACCCTGAGCCAGTCGACGATCACTGGGCCGGTTCGGTCTTCGTATATTCCCGCTGCCGCCCTGTTGGATGCTGTGATCACCCGCGCCGTGGCTGCCATTTTCAGTCCTTTGTTGTCGCGGCCTTGCGTACTGCTTCGGCTACTGCGGGGGCGACGGCCGCGTCGAAGACGCTGGGCACGATGAATGAGGCGTTGATTCTGTCGCCGTCGGCCACGTCTGCGATCGCGTCGGCTGCCGCGAGCAGCATTGAGTCCGTGATTGTGTGGGCGTGGGCGTCCAGCAGGCCTCGGAAGACTCCGGGGAAGGCCAGCACGTTGTTGATCTGGTTCGGGTAGTCGCTGCGGCCGGTGGCCACGACTGCCGCGTGCTGCTGGGCTTCGAGGGGGTCGATCTCGGGGTCCGGGTTGGCCAGGGCGAAGACGACCGCGTCCTTCGCCATGGTGGCGACCTGTGCCGCGCCGAACAGGTTCGGGGCCGAGACGCCGATGAAGACGTCGGCTCCGACCAGGGCGTCGTGCAGCGAGCCCGACATCCCGTCCTTGTTCGTGTGGGCCGCGATGCTCTCGAGGTTCGAGTCGAGGTCACCACGTTCGGCGTGGACTATCCCGTTGATGTCGACCGCGATGATGTCGGCCGGCTTCTTGTGCAGGAGCAGGCGGATGATCGCGGAGCCGGCCGCGCCGACGCCACAGACCACGATCTTGCACTGCTCAAGCGGCTTGCCGACGACCTTCAACGCGTTACGTAGCGCGGCGACAACCACGATTGCTGTGCCGTGCTGGTCGTCGTGGAAGACGGGGATGTCGAGCTTCTCGCGCAGCCGAGCCTCGATCTCGAAGCAGCGGGGGGCCGCGATGTCCTCGAGGTTGATGCCCGCGTAGGCCGGGGCGATCAGTTCGACAGTCCGGATGATCTCGTCGGTGTCCTGGGTGTCCAGCACGATCGGCCAGGCGTCGACGTCCGCGAACTTCTTGAACAGCACCGCCTTGCCCTCCATCACCGGGAGGGCGGCCGCGGGGCCGATGTTGCCCAGACCGAGCACTGCCGAGCCGTCCGTGACCACCGCGACTGTGTTGCGCTTGATGGTCAGGCGGCGGGCGTCCTCGGGGTTCTTCGCGATGGCCATACAGACCCGGGCGACGCCGGGGGTGTACGCGCGGGAGAGGTCGTCACGGTTTCGCAGGGCGACCTTGGAGTGCACTTCGAGCTTGCCGCCGAGGTGGATCAGGAAGGTCCGGTCGGAGACCTTGCGGACCGCGACACCTGGCAGTTCCTCCAGGCCCGCGGTGATCTCATTGGCGTGCTCGGCCGAGGTGGCGTTGCATGTGATGTCCACGACCACGCGGTCGGCGTGCGACTCGACGACGTCGAACGCCGTGATGACGCCACCGACCCGGCCGACGGCCGAGGTCAGGTCGCCGGCGGCACTCGCCGACGGCGGGGCCTCAACCCGGATGGTGATCGAATAACCAGGACCGGGTACTGGCATGTCTTGCTCCCCGCGAAACGCGAAACGAACCGATTTATTTGTTGATCTCCGTGACCGGGTGCTCGTAGCCGAGGTCCGCCGCCGGCAGCGGGAAGGTCACGTCACCGAAGGGGGACAGCGCGCCCTGCCTGTCCGCGGCGAGCTCGCTCACCGGGTGCGCGGCGTTGGCCGGCTTGTCCGGCCAGGTGGGTTCGATCCGGTCCGGGTTGCCCTTGGTGGCCACCGATCCTCCTTGTGACTGCTTCGATGCGCCCGTACGGTACCCGACCTCGCACCTCCGGATGCGGGCGCGTATACCGTGGTCAGGGTGTCAACATTAACCGAGTGGCTGCGCGCGCGGGACGACGGCGCACTGGCCCGGCTGCTCGGTGCACGCCCGGACCTCGCGACCCCGATCCCCGCCGATAGCACCGTTCTGGCGACCCGTGCAGGTAGCCGGGCGTCTGTCGTGCGGGCATGTGAGTCGCTGGACACCTTCACGCTCACTGTCCTCGATGCCCTTCTGCTGTGCGACGCCGATACGCGCACGGTCGCACTGCCCGAAGTGATCGCGATGATCGGCGCGAAGGTGCCACGCAAGCGACTGCGCGAGGCCGTCACGACCTTGATCGATCTGGCGCTGGCCTGGGGCCCGGAGGCCGCGCTGAGTGTCGCGCCGGCCGCCCGGGAGGCGGCTGGGATGTTCCCCGGTGGTCTCGGCCGGTACTCCCCTGCCCTCGACGGCCGGGACATTCCGGCGGCGCTGGCCGAACTGTCCGAACCGGAGCGACGGCTGCTGACCACGCTCGCCGAAGGCCAGCCGACGGGACGCACCAAGGACGCGAACGTGCTCGTGTCGTTGGCCGACGCGAAGTCGCCGGTGCAGAAACTGCTCGCCCGTGGCCTGCTGCTCCGGCTCGACGCGGAGACGGTCGAGCTGCCCAGGCAGGTCGGGCTCGCGCTGCGCGGGCCGAACCCGATGGGGCAGGTCAAGTTCACGCCGCCGCCCGTGCAGACCACCGCGCACAAGCTGTCGACTGTGGACTCCACGGCCGCGGGTGAGGCGTTGGAGCTGGTGCGGCACACCGAAACGTTGATCACGCTGTGGTCCGCCGAGCCGCCTGCCGTGCTGCGATCCGGCGGGCTCGGTGTGCGTGACCTGCGGCGACTGGCGCGTGAGCTGCAGGCCGACGAGGTCCGCAGCACGTTGATCGCCGAGCTGGCGATGGGCGCGAACCTGGTCATCGCCACCGACACCACGTCCCCGCAATGGGCCCCGACGACCCAGGCCGATGTGTGGCTCGCGGCCACCCCGCCGCATCGGTGGGCGACGCTGGCGGCAGTGTGGCTTGACCTGCCGCGACTGCCCGGTTTGGCAGGTACAAAAGACCCGAAGGACAAGGTGATCGCTCCCCTGTCCGAGGAGGTCCGCCGCCCGCTCGCGCCGGCCGGGCGCCGCCGTGTGCTGGGTGCGCTGGGCGAACTGCCGCCCGGGACCGGGATCGACTCGGTCGAGGAGCTCGCCGGGTTGCTGGCCTGGCAGGCACCTCGGCGAGGTGGCCGGATGCGGGACGAGCTGGTCGTGTGGACCTCACGCGAGGCACAAGCGCTTGGTCTGGTCGCTTTCGGCGCGCTGACCTCCGCCGCGCGGGCGCTGCTGGAAGAAGGCCCGGCGGCCGCGGCGAAGCGGGTGGCCGAGGCGATGCCGCAGCCGGTCGACCATGTTCTCGTGCAGGCCGACCTCACGGTCGTCGCGCCGGGCCCGTTGGAACAGACGCTGGGATACGAGATCAACCTCGTCGCCGACGTCGAATCCGCCGGTGGCGCAACGGTTTACCGGGTCGGCGAAGGCTCCATCCGACGCGCGCTGGACGCCGGCCGAACATCGACCGACCTGCACGAACTGTTCCGCACACGGTCACGGACGCCGGTCCCGCAGGCGCTGACGTACATGATCGACGACGTGGCACGGCGGCATGGCCGACTGCGCGGCGGCGCGGCGATGTCCTTCCTTCGTTGCGATGACGAGGCTCTGCTGGCAGAGGTCGCGTCAAGCCCGACCGGTGCACGGCTTGAGCTGCGCAAGATCGCGCCAGGTGTGCTCGTCAGCCCAGTCCCGCTGGCAGATGTCCTAGAAGAACTGCGAGCAGCGGGATTCGCGCCCGCCGCCGAAGGACCTGATGGTCAGCTTCTGGACCTGCGGCCAAGTGGACTGCGAGTGCCGTTGCGGCAACGTCCCAAGTCAGGCACATTGCCGCGGCAGCCGAGCCCGGAGCAGCTCGCCGACCTGGTCAGCTCCATGCGAGCAGGCGACACCGCTGCTTCGACCCGACGCGGACGGACGGTCGCGCTGGCCGCAGGCTCGGGCGCGGACACGTCCGCAACCCTTGCGCTGCTTCAGGAAGCGGCTTCACAAGGGCGGAGCGTCTTCATTGGATACGTCGACGCGCACGGCACCGCGAGCCAGCGCGTGATCGAACCGACCCGGGTGGGCGCGGGTGTGGTCGAAGGACTCGACTCGACCAGGTCCGAGACGCACCGGTTCGCCCTGCACCGGATCACGTCGGTGTCCCTGGTGGACGAAGGGTAGAGCGCGCTCCACCAAGAAGTGGGGACGAAGGGGGATCGAACCGGCGCGGCCGAACCGAGAGGCTTCACCTGTCCGAAATCAGTTCGAAGACAGGGGAATCCGGTGTCGGCTCGTCATCACAAGCAGGTTCGTCGGGGAATCGTTGCCGCGCTGGCGGCCCTCACCGCACTGAGCGCCGTTCCCGCGGCGACCGCCGCCGCGCAAGACAATGGGCGTGATGACGCTGTCCGCCGGAGCCTGGAAGTACTGGTGCGCGACGACAAGTTCACCGGCGCGCTGGCCGCGGTGCAGGGCCGTGACGGCCGCACCCGCAACTACACCGTGGGCGTGGGCAATCGGAAGACCGGCGAGCGGGTGCCGGTCAACGGACGGATCCGGATCGGCAGCA
The DNA here is from genome assembly GCF_017876405.1 of Kibdelosporangium banguiense. Taxonomy (GTDB): domain Bacteria; phylum Actinomycetota; class Actinomycetes; order Mycobacteriales; family Pseudonocardiaceae; genus Kibdelosporangium; species Kibdelosporangium banguiense. The sequence continues at coordinate 1,670,746 of NZ_JAGINW010000001.1, forward strand.
ACACAAAGATCTTCACCGCGGTGGTCGTTCTGCAACTCGTCGGCGAGGGCAGGATCAAGCTCGACGAACCGGTGGAGACGTACCTGCCGGGCATCGTCCGCGGCCAGGCCGGGGACGGTCGCAAGATCACTGTCCGGCAGTTGCTGCAGCACACCAGTGGCCTGCCTGACTACGTGATGCCCGCGGTGGGCGGCGACTTCGTCGGCAACTACCCGTCGGTCCAGCACACCTACTTCGAGCCGCGCCAGCTCGTCGACTACGCGTTGACGCAGCCGGCCACCCCCGCAGGCTGGAGCTACAGCAACACGAACTACGTCGTGGCCGGACTGCTCATCCAGCGCGTCACCGGGCGGCCGGTCGGCGAGGAGATCACCAACCGGATCATCGAACGCATCGGCCTGGAGGACACCTACTGGCCGCAACTGGGCGAGCAGGACATCCACGGCCCGCACCCGAAGGGCTACTTCACCACCAAGTCCGGTGAGCTCCTGGACGTCAGCGAGCAGGACATGTCCATGGCGTGGTCGGCTGGCGCGCTGGTCAGCACTCCGAGTGACGTCAACCGGCTGCTCACCGCGCTGCTGAAGGGCAAGCTGCTGCGGCCCGCGCAGCTCGCGGAGATGCAGAAGACCGTCGATGCGCCCGCCTTCAAAGGCGGCTACGGACTGGGGATCGCCACTTTCAAGCTCAGCTGCGGCGGATCGGTGTGGTCGCACGGCGGCAACACTCCCGGCTACACCGTCGTCAACGCCGCCACCACCGACGGCCGGGCCGCTACCGTCGCCGTGACCGCCCTGCCTGGCACCATGGACGCGGTCAAGCACCTCGACGAAGCCCTGGACACCGCGCTGTGCAAGTAAAAATGCTAGGCCGCCAGGGTGGCGTGAACAGCCTGGCGGCCTAGCATCACGGCTTTGCGAAGAATCTTGGGGTCGCGTTCGAGCGCGGTCACGTCAGGCGCGTCGGTCGGCGGGCGGACAGACATCACCGAAGGCAACTCGGTCAGCAGCTGCTCGTCCGCGAGATCGCGGGCGTATTGCTGTTCCCAAACGGTTTTCAGGCCGGGAAACAAGCGCGGAACCAGCATTCCCTGCCGGCGCGACGGTCTAGTCGGCCGTTCAGTCGCGCGACGCGTGCGCAACACCAGCACATGCGTCGCACCCTGCATCAACGCCGTGCGGAACGGCAACGGTTCCGCCAGGCCGGCGTCGACGAAACGCCTGCCGCCCATGCTGATCGGGCCGCCCGCCAGGACAGGCAGGCACGTGGTCGCCCGCAACGCGGCCTGCAGGTCCTCCACCCGGTGGATGTACTGCCGAAGATCCACGGATTCGCCGCTGTCCGCATCGGTGGCCAATGGGTGAAATGTCACTGGATTGGCCAGAATGGCCGGAAAGTCCATCGGGGTCGTTTCCTGGTAGACGGTGTTGACCAGATAGTCGGTGTCCACCACGGCACCGCCCAGCAGCAACCGCCACGGATTGATCACGCGGCGCATGATCTCCGGGTCCCACCAGCCGCGCATCCCGGTCAACGCCCGGCCCGACAGCAACCACGCGCCGTTCAGCGCCCCGGCCGACGCGCCGTACACCGAGTCGAAGCACCTGGTCAGCCCCAGTTCCTCGAGCGCCATCACCATCCCGCTGGAGTACGTTCCCCGGCTGCTGCCGCCCTCGATCGCGAGCGCGATGCGATGGCCGTCGGACCGGTAACCGGGCCGGCTGCCATCAGCGTGTCTGCGGGAGATGAGACGCATTACCGGGTGCACTCAACAAGTTTGTCACCGGGTCACACACACCCTCGACACCGGGCACTGTGGCCTTGCTTGCATCTGGCGGACAATGATCGCCGACAGCAACCGAAAGGCAGGGACTGTGCGCGCACTTGTGCTCGGTGGCGGCGGAATCGCCGGAATCGCTTGGGAGACAGGAATTCTGTACGGCCTCGGGGAGTCCGTGCTGGATGCCGACATCATCGTCGGCACCTCGGCGGGGTCGGCGGTGGCGGCCGCGGTGGGCCAGATCCCGCTGGCCGAGGCGTTCGAACGGCAGATCGCGCCGGACCCGGAGCCGACCGGTGGCGGCAGGCGGCCGGGACCGTCGATCGACAAGCTGATGAAGATCTTCGGCGTGCTCCAGGCCCTGCCGCCCGAGCAGGCGCGGCGCAAACTCGGTGAGATAGCGCTGACCGCGGAGACGATGCCGGAGGAGATCTGGGTGCAGGCAATCGGCTCAGTGCTGCCGTCGGCCGAGTGGCCCAGCCGCAACATCGGGGCCGTCGCGGTGGACGCCGAAAGCGGCGAGACCCACGTGTTCACCCGCGAGTCCGGTGTGGACCTGGTGCTCGCGGTCGCGGCCAGCTGCGCGGTCCCCGGTGTCTATCCCCCGGTGACCATCGACGGCAGGCGGTACATGGACGGCGGCGCCCGCACGACCACCAACGCCGACCTGGTCGCCGAGTACGACGAGATCATCGTCATCGCGCCCATCCCGGACGCGCTCCAGCTGCCCAACGCCCTGGTCATCACGCCCGACGCGGACTCCCTGGCGGCGATGACCATGAACGTGCTCGACCCGGCCACCCGCATCCCCAGCGCACACGCCGGACTCTCACAAGGCAAGGCTACGAAAATCTGACAGTAACGGACTCAGGATTCACCCTGGGATTAACTCCCAAGCGGCTCCGGCCGGGCATGGTTAACGTCTGCCCTGGTACCGGTTCGCGAAGGAGCTGTTCATCTTGGGGAAACGCCGCACGTCGCTGAACTTGTTCGTGCTGACCCTCGCCCTTGTCATCGGCGCCGTCTTCCTGGCCGGACTCGGCCGGGAAGACGTTGGCGAGGGGTATGACGGGCATGGCAAGACGGTCATCCGCAACGCCTCCATGGTGCTCACCATGGACGAGAAACTGGGCACACTGGAGAACGCCGATGTGCTGATCGACGGCGACAAGATCGTGGCCGTCGGCGCGGGCCTGCAGGCCGGGAGCGCCAAGGTGATCGACGGCCGCGGCAAGATCGTCATGCCGGGATTCGTGGATCTGCACACCCATCTCTGGCAGTCGCTGATCCGGGGCTGTGCCACGGACAAGGAACTCAACGGCTGGCTCGGCGGCTGTGTGCTGCCGCTCTACGGCTCGCCGGTGAACGGCGCGGATGCGTACGCGGGCGCCCGGCTGTCCACTCTCGACTCACTCAGCACCGGTGTCACCACGGTGACCGACTGGTCGCACGCGTTCAACGCGGATTTCGCCCGCGGCAACCTGCAGGCGCTCGTGGACTCCAAGCAGCGGTTCGTGTTCTCGTACGCGGGCGGCAAGGACCCGGCGATCAACCCGGAGATCCGCCGGGTGAAGAAGGACGTCATCGACCCGAACCCGTTGGCGCACCTGCAGATCGGCACGCACCCCACGACCGGCAACTACGAGAACACCCTCGCCTCGGAGAAACTGGCCGAAGAACTGGGCGTCTCGCTGAACGTGCACCTGCACGAGTCCAAAGCGGACCCGGCGACCGGCCAGATAGACGCGCTGCGCCGGGCCGGTGCGTTGCGGCCGGGCCTGCTCACCAACCACACCATCCAGATGACCGACGCCGAACTGGACGAGCTTGCCGCACATGACGTCCGCGTCGCACACAACCCGTTGTCGAACATGCGCCTGGCTTCCGGCGTGGCCCGAGTCCCGGACATGAAGGCCCGCAACATGAAGGTCGGCCTGGGTCTCGACGGTGGCACCAACGACACCTCGGACATGTTCAACAACATGCGCGTGGCGGTCGGCCTGCAGCGCGCCCAGTCCACGGACCCGGCCCGCTACCCCACCCCGGCCGATGTGCTGCGGATGGCCACGCTCGGCGGTGCCGAGGTTTTGGGGCTAGACAAGGAAATCGGCTCGCTGACGCCAGGTAAGAAGGCGGACCTGCAGGTGATCGAAACCCAGGCCCTGAACTTCGCGCCTCGCGTCGACTGGTCAAGCCAGTTGGTGTTCAACACGCAACCGGCGAACGTGCAGTGGGTGTTCGTCAACGGCGTGGCCCTGAAGAAGGAAGGCAAAGTCGTCGGCGACACCAGCAGGGTGCTCGCTGAAGCACAGGCGGCCGCGGATCGGGTGAAGAAGTACCTCGGCCGGTGAGAAAACGTGGGGTGGTGCGAGCGCGCACCACCCCACGGTCTTAAACCTTGAGGGCGTTCACAACTTGAATTGGCTACTCAGAGGCAAGCAGGGAAGAAGCATGCCTCTTGAGAGGCTCGGCGAGGTCAGGATAGTCGCCATTGTCAATCCTGTGCAGGAGTCGTGCGACGACGTACAGCTGAGCGATTCGACCGGCCGACGTATCGAGGACATCACGAAATCGGTTGTGCACGTCCGCGGCTACAGCCGGCACCAACAAGCTGTGGCAAAGCAGAGTCGCAGCGTCTGTCCCGCGCGGACCTCGGCCCCACAGTTCCCAGTCCAGGAGTCCGAAATCGGGGCCGACGAGGTTGGACCAGTGCAGATCTCCATGCACTGTTTCCCATTGGTCGACAACAGTCTCGACGTCAGCACCGAACCGTTCTTCAATGCGTTGGGTGACGCGGATTTGACTGGTGTTCGTACGTGCGGTCGACGTAGCGGCGAGGATGCCAAGAAACTGCCCAAGGGATTCCCACCACTGCGCGGGAAGGTCGATCGGTGATCGCAGGGCATCGGTCGGCGAGCAGGTCTCGCCGGGCATCATTGTCATGACCTCGGCACGTTGGCGACGCCCTTCGTCCCATTCTGCGACGTCAAGTACTCGCGGCTTCGATATGCCGTCAATGCTGTTGGCGTCGACAGTGCCGGTCCACGAGTCGCCTTGTGCCCATTCAGGTTCTTGCGACACCACCCGAAGCCAGTACAGCTGGTCCTTCCTTGTGGCCGCGGCGCTGATCGAACGCAGGCGCCATCCCAGGACCGGCTCCCCGGTGATCGTCAATCCGAACCTGCCGGCGGCCGTGGCGAGGTTTTCCTTCATCCACGCGGCGAACTGCGCATCCGCCTGGGCAACGGTCATGATTCGGTGACGTGTCGAAGGTAGACGTTCGGGTCGTTGAGGTAGCGCCGCCAGTGATCGACCAAGTCAAGCTTTTCCCATGACGTGGTGCGGAATCCGTGCTCGCCGATCTCGACGATCTCGGCGCCCGGTGTTGCCGCGAGAATCGGTGAGTGCGTCGCACACACCACCTGCGCGCCGCTTTCGCCAAGCCGCTGCATGAGTCCGACCAACCGGAGACAAGAGGTAAACGACAATGCCGCCTCGGGTTCATCCATCAGGTAGAGACCAGGCTCGCGGAACATCTCCGAGAACACTGTCAGGAAACCCTCACCATGACTCATCTCGGCAGTGTTTTCATCCCAGTAGCCATACATGCCACTGACTGCCTCCATGAAGCCGAACGCAGTTTCGGCTCGCAGGAAGTAGCCTTTCTGCTTGCGGCGGGAGCCACCACGAACGCGGGCTCCCTCGCCAGTCGACTCCAAGCGCACCACCTCACCCAATGGTGTCTTCGGCCGGTCGTTGACGTACTTACGCCCTGCTCGTCCACCACGTGCGTCGACGCCGTAAGCCTCGGCGAACGCTTCGACCAATGTGGACTTACCCGAACCGTTCTCCCCGACCAGGAATGTGATCGGCCGCGTGAACGTGAGGCCATGGTCAACCAGCTCGGCTACACACGGCACCGAGAACGGCCACTCGTCACCCTGGTGTGGTCGCAAGTGCTCGGGGATGTACGCACGACGAACGAGCATAGGCAGAGCTTCCTCAGTAGTTGGGGGCGCAGTTCCCTTTTGGTGTGCAGTTACCCGCCGGGTCGCAGGAAGGGCTACAGGACGGCGAGCACTGAGGATCGCACATCGTCGATGGGCAGCACTGCGGATCGCACCCTGGTTCGCCCCTGACACCTACCGCAAGTTGCTGCTCGGCAGCAGTCATTGCGGGACTGCTCAGGATCTCGGCAAGGCCATGCCGCCGAACGTTGCCCACAGGCATCCAGCGCGCGAACACGCACGGCCAGACATCCCCGTTCGCGGCGACAGCTACCTTGCCCTGCGCACAGTGCCCACAAAGCTGTGAAATGCCGGTGGGCTGGTCACGCCTGCCGCGGCCGACTTGCCGAAGCCGGTCAAAGCCGATCTCGGTCACACCGAGTGCGATGAGTTCCGCTCTGGCCTGCTCGACCCGCTGACCGTCCGCAACCTCGATCAGCCCTGCTCGCAGCGGGATCGACCGGCGGAGGGCCGCTACGATATTGGCTTTCGCGCGGTTGTGACTGCCACATCCCCGGGTGATCGCCTCATGCTGGTCCGCACGGTCTGAGTAGTAGCTCGTCGCGAGTCGCACCCTCGGTTGGCTGAAGACCTCCCACAGCTCCGGCGACACATGCACAAGGTTACTGAACACCTCGACGTGCAGCTCACGACTGAGCGCGTGTCCGATCAAGTCGGGCAACCCCGGGATACAGGGTCGGCTCACCACCGATGAACTGCACCATCCTGGTTCCCAGTCCGGCGGCCTGATCGATCACCCTTGACCAGTCTGCCAGCGTCATCACGCCGTCCGTACCGGACGGCCCGGAGTCCGCGTAGCAGTGCTCGCACTTCAGTTGGCATTTCCCGGTGATCTCCAACCACACGAATGACAACTCCGCCACTCGACGCCTCCCGGGTGATGCATCGCCTATGAAGCGGCCTTGACCTTGGCTACGAAAGCCGCGAACGAGGCTGCGGGGACGTGAAGACCGAGTTGGCGACGCTGCCCGATCGCGCTGTTGTCACGACTGGTCATGGTCCAAGGTTCGCACGGAACACGTGTACGATCGCTCACGAGCGCTTGGATTCCCCCGTTTGAGTGCACGTTGTTTTCGCACGTGCGTGCCGTACTCGGCCGCATGAATGAGGTTCGAGTCGGTGTTTCCATGATTGTCGACCGGGATATCGAGGTCAGGTGCGCCATCGACGGCGTCAACGAGGACGCCACCTTCACTTTTGTTGACACGAAAGGGTTTGAGTCCTATCTCATGCTCGATTATGAGTCCCTGCAACGGTTCCACGAACTCGCCGGGGCCGCCATCGAGGCACTGGCCGTCGACCGCCCCGAACCCTAGACAAGCCAAAATGGCTGCTGCCCCGACCGGGACAACAGCCATTCGGCAGTGTGAGAAATCAGACCGCGCGGGCCGACATCCGCTGATGCATCGCGTGCTCTACCAGCGTGATGAGGCTTTCCTTCGTCGACTCCCGGTCGCGGGCGTCGCATGTGACCACGGGCACCGACGGCTCGATGGTCAGCGCGTCGCGGACGTCCTCGACGCGGTGGTGCAGCACCCTCTCGAAGCAGTTGATCGCGACGATGTAGGGCAGCTGCCTGTCCTCGAAGAAGTCGATCGCGGCGAACGCGTCGGCCAGCCGGCGGGTGTCGACCAGCACGATGGCGCCGATGGCACCTCGGACCAGGTCGTCCCACATGAACCAGAACCGGTGCTGTCCGGGCGTGCCGAACAGGTACAGGATCAGGTCCGAGTCCAGGGACACACGACCGAAGTCCATCGCCACCGTGGTGGTGACCTTGTTCGGGGTAGCCGACAGGTCGTCCACGTCCTGGCTGGCTTCGGTCATCACCGCCTCGGTGGTCAGCGGCACGATCTCCGATACCGCACCGACGAACGTGGTCTTGCCGACGCCGAAACCACCGGCGACGACGATCTTCGCGGACGTCGTCGCCTGACGCGCCACGGCCCGCGGGTTGTGAGGACTAGAGCCTGCGGAGCCCACTGAGCACCCTTTCCATGAACTCGATACTCGGCCGGTCGCCGACGACCATGCCGCTCTGGTGGATCAGCACGAGCCCCATGCCCGCCATGTCACCGATCAGCACCCGGGCGACGCCGAGTGGCAATCTCAAATGCGCGGCCACCTCGGCGACCGAACGCGTGTCCAGGCACAGGCCGCAGATCGACCTGTGCTCCGGAAGTACAGCTGCCTCGGGCATCCGGCCCCGGTCACTGGTCGAGACCAGTGCCTCGATGGCCAGGTCATAGTCCGAGCGTGTCCGGCCGCCCGTCTTTGTGTACGGACGGACCAGCGAACCGGTCTCGGCCATCGGTTCGGGCCGGACCGGCTCCTCCCAGTCCATCGCGGCGGGAACCGCTGGGAGCTGGTCGGAGTTCCAGTCGTTCTGCCTGGGCACCCCCGGGTCTCCATACAGGCTCGCGCCTGGACCACCGAACAACCTCGCTCGGTAACCATCCAGATCGATCCTGTTCGGTGGATCCCCAAGACCGTGCTCGGGCAGGTCCTCCCAACCTCGCTCCGGCATTTGTTCTTGCCTCCGCTCCGGCCTGCTCGGCAGCCGTTGGTCGTGCTCCTCCAGCGCCTCATCGGGCTCGTGATAGGACGCCGCTTGCTGAACGGCGTCCTCGTCTTCGTCGGGGCCGCCCGCGTCCGGCTCTTCGAAGCGGAATCCGGTCGAGGCCCAATCCCGGTAGGAAAAGTCCGCGCCGAACCGACCGCCCGAGGCTCGGTGACCTCTAGCCATCTGCTCTCACCCCGTCAAACCCGGCTTATCTTCGCTGCGCGCCCTGCAGCTGCGCCCGTAGTTCGGGCGTCATCTGCTGGCCCACTCGCTCGACCAGAAGCGTCATCTCATATGCGACCAAGCCTATGTCGCAGTTCGGTGCGGCAAGCACGGCGAGACAAGATCCGTCCGAGATCGACATGAGGAAGAGATATCCCCGGTCCATCTCCACGACGGTCTGGTTGACCCCGCCTGCTTCGAAACACCTCGCGGCACCCTGGGTCAGGCTCACCAGCCCGGACGCCACCGCGGAAAGCTGTTCGGCACGGTCGCGGGGCAAGCCCTGCGACCCGGCCAGCAGCAGGCCGTCGGCCGAAACCACCACCGCGTGCGCGACTCCGGGCACCTGCCGAACGAAATCGGTGATGAGCCAGCCAAAGCTGCCAGGCTGGTTTGTCGTCGCGGTCGTCACTCCTGCTCCTCGTCTTGACGGCTCTCGACTGAATCCTGGTCACCAGCGTATGTGTCGACGAGTGCGTGTCGACCGCGGCGGATCCCTTGCTGGAAACTCGACATACGGCCTCGGACCGCATCAGCCGAGCGTGGTGGCAACGCCGGTGCGCGCTGCGCTTGTTGCTGCGGCGACGTCGGTCTTGACGGCGCCGACCCGGGGATCAGCTGTGCCTTCGGCACCCGCTTGGGCAGACCGGCCGACGTGGTGACGGCCGGGGCCTTCTTGGCCAGTGCCTGTGCGGCCTGCCAGCCCTCGTCACCAGGCGACTGCCAAGCCGACGCGTGGGCCGGCTCCTCGACTGGCTCAGGTTCCGGCAAGGGCTCGGGCTCGGGTTCCGGTTGTACTGCCGCCGGTTCCAAATGGTGGTCAGCTTGCTCCACGTGAGGAGTATTGCCGTTCGTCGCCTCGACGTGAACCGGAGGCGCCGGTGGCGGTGCGACCGGCGCCGCTGGTGCGGCAGGCGGTTCCTGGCGCGCAACGGGTGCCTCAGGGGCCGGCCTGCCACGCTCCGAGGCGGACGTCCGCTTGTCGCCGTCGCCCTCCTCGAACCACTGGGACAGCACTGCCTCGTAGATCGGCAGCCGCTCGGTCGGCGCGTCCAGATCCCGGTTGACCTCCGGCTGTGGAGGCGGTGGCGGGGTCGGGTTCTGCGCCTCACGGGCCGCCTTCTGCTCGGCGAACGCGTCACCGAACAGCGACATCGTGGCCGGTGCCTCGTCGGGCTGGTCCAGCGGCTGGATGTGCGTCGGCGCCTCGTCGTGCTGCGGGCCGTCGAGCCTGCCCGGGGCCCAGCCACCCGTGGCCGGGTCGCCGTGGCCGCCGGCCGGCATCGAACCGTTCGTCGCGTTCTCGCCAGGTGGCGGGTACGCGGGCGGCGGGTACGACGGCATGGACGACAGGTTCGCGCCCGAGTCCTCCAACGGGCCGCCCTCCGGCTGGAGCCTGGGCAGGCTGCCGGTGAACGCGCTGGCGATGCTGCCGCCCGGACGCGACGGCGGCGGCGGAGTCATCCGCTGGCCGCCCATGGTCGTCTCGACCGGTGGGGCGAGCGTCGGAATGCCGCCGGTCGGCGTCAGGTTCGTCGGCTGCACGCCACGCGAGGACTGGATCAGCGAGGAGGGCACGATGATCCGGGCGATCAGACCACCGTCGATGTCCTCGTTGTCGCGCAGGCGGACCTGGATGTTGTGCCGCTGAGCCAGCCGCGAGACCACGTAGAGGCCCATTCGCCTGGTCACCGACACGTCCATGTCGGGCGGGTCGGCCAGCCTGCGGTTGGCCGACTCGATCTCATCGGCCGACATGCCCACACCCTGGTCGGTGATCTGGATGGCCAGTTCCTTCTTGCGGGTGGCGGCCATCCGGACGTTGACCTTCTTCTCCGGCTCGGAGAACGAGGTGGCGTTGTCCAGCAGTTCGGCGATCAGGTGCACGAGGTCGTTGACCGCGCGGCCCTGGACGGCGACCTCCGGTGCGGAGAGCACGTCGATCCGGGCGTACTGCTCGACCTCGGACACGGCGGCACCGACCACGTCAGCGGCCGGCACGGGCCGGGTCAGCTGACGCGACAGACCGGTGCCCGAGAGCACCAGCAGGCTTTCGGAGTTACGCCGCATCCGGGTGGCCAGGTGGTCCAGCTCGAACAGGCTGGCCAGCTGGTCGGGGTCCTGCTCGTCCTGCTCCAGCCGGTCGATCAGGTTGAGCTGGCGTTCCACCAGGGCCTGCGAACGGCGGGACAGGTTGACGAAGATCGAGTTGACGTTGTCACGCAACAACGCCTGCTCGGCGGCCATTCGGACGGCTTGTTCGTGGACCGCGTCGAACGATCTCGCGACTTCACCGGTTTCCTCACGGGTGAACACCGGCATCGGGTCGACCGCGTGTTTGGAGGCCGCGACGGGGTCCGGGTCGGCCAGGATCCGCTGGACCGTCTCCGGCAGCCTGGTGTAGGCCACGTCCAGCGCGTTGGTCCGCAGGACGCGCAGCGGCTTCAGGATCGAGCGGGTCACCAGCGACATCAGCACGAGGGCCGCGATCAGCAGCGCGAGCACGATCGCCGCGTTGGTCCACGCCGCGTTGGTCCGGTCGACGGCCAGCGAGTCGGCGCTGTCCCGCAATTTCGCGAGCAGGCTGTCCTCGACGCTGCGCAGCTTGTCGACGGTGGCGTTGCCATCCTTGACCAGCTGCGGCTGCGTGATGCCCAGCGGTTGGTTGTTGTCGGCGCGGTTGAACGCGGTCGACTTGATCCGCTCCCGGTCGTCGACCTCGGGGCCGCTCACGGTGTCGGAGAAGAACTGCAGTTCCTGCGGGGTCGCGTTGGCCCGGAAGCTGTCCTGGGAGGCCTGGAAGCTGGCCTCGGCGGCCTTGGTCTCCTCCAGCAGGCCGGACGGGAAGTTGTCCAGCACGGCGGCGATCTGCAGTGCCGCGTTCTCCTGGGAGGCGAACTCCTTGGCCTCCGACAGCGCCTGCACCGTGGTGGCCTGCCGCAGCAGGTCCCGGTCGGTGACGGCGGTGTTGACCTCACGGCCCAGCTGGACCAGCGACTCGATGATCGAGGTGTAAGCGGATTTGACCGCCAGGTGCGGGTACTGAGTCCCGGACGCCGCCTGGCGCAGCGCTTCCAGACCGGCCAGGCGCTGCAGACCGCGGTTGTAGCGGTTGAGCGCGTCCTGGTCGTCGGTGCTGACCCTCTTGGCGGCCTCGCTCAGTTGCTCGCGGGCGGCATTGACACGGTTGGCCTGTGCGTCGAGCTCTGCACGGGCGGCGGACCGGTTGTTGGCCACGTTCTCGACAGCGAGCGTGCGTTCCTTCTGCAGCTCGTGCACGACAAGCGTGACGTTACGGGCCAGGTCCACCTGGTTGACGGTTTGCCTGAAGTCGTCGGCGCGCTGCAGGTCCTCCTGCGCGCGCAGACCACCAAGCGCTAGTGCTGTCAAGGTCGGGACGATTAGCACCGCGAGAACTTTGGTGCGTAGCCGCCAGTTGCGCATGCGCCATGGCGATCCTGCGCGGGCGGACTTGCCGCCGGGCGCGCGGGTCCCTTGGGGCCTGGCACCTGAGTCGGTCACCTCGCCGCCTGGAGGCATCAGCCCCTGGCGGCCATTCCCCGAGCTACCTACGACCCCAGCGTTCTGGTCGGGCACTCCCAGCACACTCCCTGCGTTTGAGCCAGTAGCCCGGTACCCGGAAGGCCAGCTCGAACGGACGATTACCGCAATGAGTAGGACACCAAACGAGGGCACGGCTGATGGCCATGTCTCTCGTTCGACACCGAAGCGTCAGGTCACATTTTCCAGTCCTCACAACCTGTCGGTTCGGCTTGCGGCACCCATCCGCTCCTCAGTCGCACCGCTGCCGGTTTCCGCGCATGCGAACAACCGGCTGGCGCGAAGCATCGCGGCCCGAGGCCTCCTCGGTCAACCCATCCCGACCTGGGTCGTCCATGACGGCCATGGTGTTCCCCTCGGGGGCTGTCCAGACTTCGGGCCGACGGCTCTTTTGAAAACCGCCGCCCCGGGCACCCGGGCAGCCTCCTCACTACATCGGTGGCGCTCCACCTCACTGTGGGCACAGAAGGTAGCGAAAACTATGCCCAGATGTAAGCCTATCGGGGAGGTTTACCAGAGACTCGCGCCCCACCTGCGGCGAAACTTCACGTCGCGGACATGCACTCCGGCAATGATTTTGTGATCCATTCCACTCTTCAGACCGGCGTGTTGCGCCATTTGCCGGACCGGGACCCGCTGATACCACCGTGTGCGCACGGATTGTCACAATCGGTCGACACTCTCTAGGGTGACCGACGGATGGTCTGACGTGTGTCACCCGGGAGGAATGACCAATGCAACGTCGCCCATTTGGCGGAGCATGCATTACGAGCATCTTGGTGTCACTGCTCACACTGTCCGGTTGCGGGTTACTCGATGATTCGGCCGGTTCGTCACCGCCCGCATCCGGCAGCGGTTTGGAAAGATCCACACTACGGCTCTCGATCATGCCGACAATTGATCTCGCACCGTTCCATCTGGCCGTGAAGAACGGCTATTTCCAGGCCGAAGGCCTCACCGTGGAGGCGAGCACGGCACCGAGCGGACCGGCCTCGGTGGCCAAGATGGTGGCCGGTGAGGTGGACGTCGCCTACAGCAGTTACACGCCGTTCTTCCAGGCGAAATCCCAGAACGCGGCCGATATCAAGCTGGTGGCCGACGCGTCCTCGGCCGGGCCGAAGAGCACGATGGTGCTCGCGATGCCGGGCTCAGCGGTCAGGACGATCCAGGACATGCCGGGCAAACGGGTCGCGGTGACCGCGCGGGGCACCATCTCGGATCTGATGACAATGGCCACGATGAAGGCCGCCGGCGTGGACTACCAGGGCATTCAGTGGATCAACATCCCGTTTCCGGACATGGCGCCCCGCCTGCAGCGCGGTGACGTGGACGCGGCCTTCATGACCGAGCCGTACATCACCGGGACGATCAAGACGATCGGGGCGGTTCCTGTCTTCGACACCGCAGCCGGGCCGACCGCCGATTTCCCGACCGCGGGCTTCGGTGCGACGGCCAAGTTCGTGGCCGAAAACCCGAAAACCGTCGCCGCGTTCCAGCGCGTAATGGCCAAGGCCACAGCAGAAGCCGCTGACCGCAGCAAGATCGAGCCACTGCTGGTCGAATTCGCCAAGGTGGACAAGGAAACCGCGGCCGCCGCCACCTTGCTGACGTTCCGCTCGACGCTGGACGCGGCGAACGTCCAGCGAGTGCCGGACCTGATGCTGCAGTTCGGCGCGATCCCGGGCAGAGTCGATGTCGCGGCGATGATCGTGAAGCCGTAGTGCCCCGCTTCGCCCGGAGCCTGATCGGGCTGGGCGTGTTCTTCGCGGCCTGGGAGGTGGCGGCCAGATCCGGCCTGGTGCCTCGGATCTTCCTGCCACCGCCGAGCGTGGTGCTGGCCCGCCTGGTCGAACTGACCGGTCAGCACGACTTCCAGCGAGACATGATCGCCAGCGGGCTGGCCTGGGCGATCGCCCTGCTGATCGCGATCGGCATCGCCGTGCCCGCGGGCCTGATGCTGGGCAGCGTGCCGCTGCTGCGCACGGCGACCCGGGCGATCATCGAGTTCCTCCGGCCGATCCCGTCGGTCGCGCTCATCCCGCTGGCGATCGTGGCCCTGGGCGGCGGCCCGGACACCAAGATCGCGTTGGCGGTGTACGCGGCGGTCTGGCCGATCCTGTTCAACACCATCTACGCACTGGCCGAGATCGACCCGCTGCTCGTGGACACCGCCCGCAGCTTCGGTTTCCGCAGGCCACGGATACTGCTGACGGTCGCGCTGCCGCACGCGGCGCCCTTCGTGTTCACCGGCATCCGCCTGGCCAGCTCCATCGCCCTGATCCTGGTGGTCAGCACCGAGTTCCTGGCCGGTGCCCGGCTCGGCATCGGCACGTTCATCCTCGACGCCGGCAGCGGCGCCGGCCGGATGGACCTGGTCCTGGCAGGCACAGTCGTGGCGGGCCTGTTCGGCTACCTGGTCAACGACGGCCTGGAACGCCTCGGCCGACGCCTTTTCCGGTGGGGCCAATGAGAATACTGAGAAGCCTGGTGCGCAACTGGGCGTTTTTCGCCGGACTGATGGTGGTTTGGCAACTGGCCACTGTCAGCGCCCAGAGCCCGTTCTTCCCGCCGCCGACCGTGATCGTGGCGCAGCTCGGCGATCTGCTGCTGACCGACGCCGTGCACCGGGACATCCTGCCCAGTCTGGGGCGGATTCTGGGTGGCTGGCTGATCGCGGTGGTGATCGGGATCGTGGCGGGCACCGCGCTCGGCCGGGCGCGGACCGGAATGGACTACGTCAGTTCGCTGTTCGCGTTCTTCCGCGCGATTCCGCCGCCCGCGCTGATCCCGGTCTTCATGGTGCTGTTCGGCATCGACACCACGATGAAACTCGCTGTGATCATTTTCGGCGCGCTGTGGCCGATCCTGCTCAACACCGTCGACGGGGTGCGCGGTGTCGACGAGGTGAAAACCGACACAGCCCGGTCGTTCCGGATTCCGCGGCATCTGTGGATCACGATGGTCGTGCTGCCCGCGGCCCTGCCGAAGATCTTCAGCGGGCTGCGGCTGAGCCTGTCGATCGCGCTGCTGCTGATGGTGGTCTCGGAGATGGTCGGCGTCTCCAGCGGCATCGGCTACCAGCTGCGATACGCCCAGGACCAGTTCAGTTTCCCGCAGATGTGGGCGTGGGTGGTCCTGCTGGGCGCGCTGGGCTACCTGCTCAACGCGGTACTCCTCACGATCGAACGGCGAGCACTTCGCTGGCAGCAAGATTCCAACATCATGTAGCAACCGAATATCACTGACATATGAGACACATCACGCTGTTTTTCAGCCTATGTCGGCGCGTCTCCCTTGACAAATGATCATGGTCACTGCCGAGAAATCGCCCCACAACCCATTGTGACCGGACGCGGGACAGCCCTAGAGTCTCGCCGGTACACCCGGGGAGCGGCCTTGCGAAACATTCACATCAGTGTGAGGAGAGGCAATGCCTAGACGCGGCGACACCGGCCAGGTGTACCGGTCGCGCGTGCGGATCCCGATCATCGCCGTCACGATGGCCCTTATGGCCGCCGTCACTGGTTGCGGCGCCCTGGGTGGGGACAGCGGCAACTCCAGTACGAGCGGGAGCGCGGGAGCCAGCGGCCCGGTCGAGAAGCCGAAGATCAAAGTGGGTCTGCTGCCCGTGGTGGACGTGGCCCCGCTCTACCAGGCCATCGACAAGGGCTACTTCAAACAGCAGGGCCTCGAAGTCGAACCGATCACCGTCTCCAGCGGCCCCAAGGCCGTCGAGGGCATGATCGGCGGCGACCTGGACATCGCGTTCACCAGCTACCCGGGTGCGTTCGTGGCGCAGGCCAAGGGCGCGGCGAAACTGAAGATCGTGGCCGACGCCTACGCCGCCCGGCCGGGTCACCTGGTGCTGGTGGCGCTCAAGGACTCGAAGCTGCAGCGGCCCGAGGACGCCGGCGGCAAGAAGATCGCTGTGACCAGCAAGGGATCCATCTCCGATCTGGGTGCGATGTCGGTGCTGGAGACCAAGGGCGTCAAGGTCGAGCAGATCGACTTCCGGCAGATGTCGTTCCCGGAGATGGGCCCGGCCATGCAACGCGGGGACATCGACGGCGCGGTCGTCGCCGAGCCGTGGGTGACCAGGACCGAGAAGGAGTTCGGTGCGCTGCAGCTGATGGACGTCTCCTCCGGCCCGACCCAGGACATCTCCATGACCGGCTGGGCCGCGATGGAGAAGCTGACCACCGAGAACCCGAACACGTTCGCGGCGTTCCAGCGCGGCCTGGCCAAGGGTGTCGACGACGTCAAGAAGGACCGCGGCACGCTGGATCAGATCCTGGTCAAGAACATCAAGATCGACCAGGCCACGGCCCAGCTGGTGCACATCGCGGACTACCCGGTGTCGTTGGACGCCGTGCGGCTGCAGCGGGTCGCCGACCTGATGAAGAAGTTCAACGTCATCACCAGCGACCTGAAGGTCCAGCCGATGCTGCTCGCCTCGCCGGTCGCGAAATAGTCGCTGCGCGCCTGAGCCCGGGGACGTCGTACGGTGTCCCCGGGCTTGTCCGCTTCCCTGACCCGCGATGCTTCACTCGCAGTAACGGCCATACCCCGACTGGAGTAGGCAACTACTCCTGCGTGGTACGCCCAAACGGCCGGTTTTCATACCCAAGGTCGACTGACGGTCCGTGATTTATTTGTCGAGAACGTCCGTTGCTCTCTAGAGTGACCCCCTGGCGTCGCTGGGTGACCCGTTTTCCAACCGCTCATGGAGTTCGGTGTGTTCATCTATTCGGCTGAAGGTGCACTGGCGTGATCCGGTTCACACGAGGCCTGGTGGGGATCGTGATCGTCCTCGCCCTCTGGCAGTTCGGCTCCTTCACGGGGCTCTTTCCTGAGAACTACATCCCGCCACCGACCACGGTCCTGCCACGGATGCTGGAGCTGTTCACCGGCGCGTTCAACAACGGTGACGACCAGAAGTTCCTGGCCGACCTGGTCGCGACCATGCTGACGTGGCTGCTCGCGCTGCTGATCGCGATCGGTATCGCGGTACCGGCCGGGCTGCTGCTCGGCAGCGTGCCCGCGGTCCGGCTGGCCACGCGGGTGATCATCGAGTTCCTCCGGCCGATCCCGTCGGTCGCGCTGATCCCGCTGCTGATCGTGCTGGTCGGATCCGGGCCCGAGACCAAGATCACGCTCGCGGTGTACGCGGCGATCTGGCCGATCCTGTTCAACACGATCTACGCGCTCGACGAGATCGACCCGTTGCAACTGGACACCGCCAAGTCGTTCGGCTTCGGCAAGGCCCGCACGATGATCACAGTCGGCCTGCCGCACGCGGCACCGTTCGTGTTCACCGGCATCCGGCTGGCCAGCGCGGTGATCCTGATCGTGGTGATCAGTACCGAGTACCTGGCCGGCGGCACGGTCGGGATCGGGAAGTTCACCCTGGACTGGGCAAGCGGATCCGGGCGCCAGGACATCATCCTGGCCGTGACACTGCTGGCCGGCGTGATCGGATACCTGCTCGACGGCGGATTCCTGAAGCTGCAACGGCTGCTGTTCAAGTGGAACACCGCAGAGGCGGGTGGCAAATGACGCGCCTGAGGGGCTTCGCCCAGCGCTGGATCGTGCTCGCCTGTGTCGTGGTGGTGTGGGAACTGGCCACACTCGCCGCGCAGTCGAGTTTCTTCCCGCCGCCCACCGAGATCGCGCAGGCGGCAGGCAAACTCTTCTTCGGCGGCCCGGCATCGCAGCTCGGCTTGAACGACAACGTCTTCACGCACCTGCTGCCCAGCCTCGGCCGGTTGCTGACCGGCTGGGTCGGCGCGGCGGTGATCGGCATCGCGCTGGGCATCGCCCTGGGCCGGTCCCGGCACGGCATGGAGTACTTCGGCCCGCTGTTCGCGTTCCTGCGGTCGATCCCGCCGGTGCTGCTGCTGCCGTTCTTCATGGTGATCTTCGGTATCGAGTCGCCGCAGAAGATCGCGCTCATCGCGTTCGGCGCGCTGTGGCCGATCCTGCTCAACACCGTGGACGGCGCCCGGTCGGTGGACGCGGTCAAGATGGACACCGTCCAGTCGTTCCGCATCCCGCGCTCGCAGTGGATCACCATGGTCGTGCTGCCCGCGGCCCTGCCGAAGATCTTCGCCGGGCTGCGTGTGTCGTTGTCGCTGTCGTTGGTGCTGATGGTGATCTCCGAACTGGTCGGCGCGGCCAACGGCCTCGGCACCCAGATCGTGGACTCCCAGCGGCAGTACGAGTACGGCGACATGTGGGCGTTGATCGTCCTGTTGGGTGTCATGGGTTACGGCCTCAACAGTCTGTTGCTGGCAGTGGAACGTCGCGTGCTCTCTTGGCAACCCACGCGAAACGTGCAAACGAGTACCGTCAAGGCCGGAGGCTGAACTAATGACGGCAATGCTGGAAGTCGCCGACCTGCGCCACACCTACGGCTCCGGGCCGGGGGCGCACACCGCGGTACAGAACCTCAACTTCACCATCGCCACCGGTGAGCTGGCGTGCATCGTCGGCCCGTCCGGGTGTGGCAAGTCCACGCTGCTGCGCTGCATCGCCGGGCTGATCAAGCCGTCGGCGGGCACCGTGTCACTGCACGGCGACCTGATCGAACGAACCCCGGAAGACCTGGCAGTGGTGTTCCAGGACTACAGCCGGTCGCTGTTCCCGTGGCTTTCGGTGCGTGGAAACGTCGAGTTCCCGTTGCGCTCACGCGGAATCTCCCGCTCCGAGCGCAAGAGGCGCGCCGCGGAGGCGCTGGAATGGGTCGGTCTGTCCGGCGCCGAGGCGAAGTACCCGTGGCAGCTGTCGGGCGGTATGCAGCAGCGTGTCTCGATCGCCCGGGCGCTGGCGTGCCAGCCGGCCCTGCTGCTGATGGACGAGCCGTTCGCGTCGGTCGACGCACAGACCCGGTTCGAGCTGGAGGACCTGCTGCTGCGTGTGCGGCATGAGCACGACAGCACGGTTCTGCTTGTCACACACGACATCGACGAGAGCGTGTACCTCGGCGACCGTGTGCTCGTGCTGTCCAAGTCGCCCGCGTCGATCGTGGCCGACCTGCCGGTGGACCTGCCCGCCCAGCGGGACCAGATCACCACGCGTGAGTCGGCGAACTTCGTCACCCTGCGCGGCGAGGTCGCCCGTCTGCTGCACAACCCGCCGACGGGTGCGGCAGATCCGGTCAAACCGCGCCCTACCGCAGCCGAGGAAGAGGCCGCGGCACAGCGCTTCCTTGAAGCCGAGCGGGCCAGCCACGCCAGTGAGGCGTCGACCAACTAGTACTTTTCCCTTCCAGGACAACGTATACAGCGCGCCGGCGACTGGTATTCCTGCCAGTCGCCTGCCGCCGTCCATGTGGGACGCCACTCGGCGGTCACAACCCACATTCCCCGGCCGGGCCGGGAAATCACTCACGGGCGCTTTCGTGCGTCCACTTCGGACATAATTCGCGGCACATCTTCCGCACGCACAGACCTGATACTCCATTTGACATATTTGTTAGGAAAAATGGCGGTATACACAGCGTCTGGGCAATAGTTCATTCGGCAGCAGCGCAATCATCGGAGTGTGGTTGCGATATGCGGTCAACACATAGCCTGCGCCACGGCCCCGCACCCCCGGCTGAGTGGAGATTTCACCAACACCGGACGTCCCGCGGCCCGCGTGGAGCCGGTCGGCATGGCGACGGCCGCGGATTCCTGCAACCCTGGGAGGGAGCGCAGGTCTCCGACCACTGTTTCAGGAAAGGCATCACGGCACTGCCAGGATTGCGAACATCTTTCGCAAATCCCCAGTCCCGCAACAGATCCCGCTGATCTCGCGCACCACTCGCGGCGTCGCAGAGTTGATCATCCCTTTCGGTCTGGTCTCATTTCTCCCTGCCAGCCCGTGGGATGGTGTATAAAACACCGCGAAAGAAACACGCAATGTGACTGATCGTGCACATCTTTGCCTACGGATCGTGTCAGTCGCGTCGTAGCTGTCCATCATCTCTCGCAGATAAGGCATCACATGCTTGGACGAGCAAGCAGTTTGGCAGCATCACCCCGTCCCAGACGTGCCGCGGCCGGCATCCTGGGCGCCGCGGCATTGCTCGCGGCATTGTCCGGCTGCGGCTTGATCGGTGGATCCAGTGACGACTCCGGCGGCGGTGGCGGCGCCGGTGGGCTCGAGCGCACCAGCCTCAAGGTCGGCGCCATGCCGATCATCGACTCCTCGCCGGTGCACATCGCGGCGCAGAAGGGCTACTTCAAGGAAGAGGGCCTGGACGTCCAGCTGGAGACGGTGACCGGTGCGGCCACCGCGATCCCCAAGCTGCTCTCCGGTGAGCTGCAGTTCACCTACGGCGCGTACGTGCCGGTCTTCCAGGCCCAGGAGAAGGGCACCGGCGACTTCAAGTTCGTCGCCGACAGCTACCAGACCGCCGAGAAGATCTTCGTGATCATGGTCGGGCCGAACTCGACCATCAAGACGCCCGCCGACCTGGCCGGCAAGAAGATCGCGACGAACACCAAGAACAGCATCACCGACCTGCTGGCCAAGTCCGCGTTGGAGACCGCCGGTGTCAACATCAACGACAAGGCCAAGCCGATCGAGTGGGTCGAGTTCCCCTTCACCGACATGGGCGCCAAGCTCGCGGCCAAGCAGATCGACGCCGCGGTGATGCTGGAGCCGTACGTCACGCAGGCTGAGCGGACCCACGGCGCGACCCCGATCCTGGACACCTCGCAGGGCCCGACCAAGGACTTCCCGATCTCCGGCTACACCGGTATGGCGAAGTTCGTGCAGGAGAACCCGAAGACCACCGAGGCGTTCCGCCGCGCGCTGAAGAAGGCCTCGGAGACCGCGGCCAACCGCACCGAGGTCGAGGACGCGGCGACCAAGTTCGCCAAGATCGACAAAGAGGTCGCGGCGCTGGTGCGGATCGGCACCTTCCCGACCAGCCTCGACCGCACGCGGTTGCAGCGCACGGTCGACCTGATGCGCAAGTACGGCATGCTGACCAAGGACATCAGCGTCGACTCGATGATCGTCGACTCGGCCAAGACGAACTGATTCCTGCTGCTGGTGTGGCGGCCGGTCTTCCGGCCGCCCACAGTGGTCTCACTTCTCGGTCAGGCACAGTGTGGTGGCCGGTTGCGAGTACGTCGCAGCGAGTTCGCCCTGGGCACAGATGGCCTTGTCGGCCTTGCCCTGTATGACTTTCACGACTTTGAAGTCCGCCGCCGAGCACGCGACGCGTCCGTCTGTCTCGTTGCGACCGTCGGCCGTCGTTTTGAAACAGTCGCCTTCCTTGGCGTTGAGCACCAGGCAGAGCTTGACCGTGTCGGTCCGCTTGCCGCCGGTCCACTCCGTGTAGTCCCCGTCCGGGCACCGGCCTGACGCAGTGGCGAGTTTCTTGGCCACCCGGTAGACGGCCTCCGGCGTGGAGCACTCGACCTTGTCGGCCGCGGCATCACTGGTCGAGATGACCTTGACGCAGTCGCCTTCCTCAGCCACACGCGCACTCTCGCCCCATTTGGCGACCGCGAGCACACCCAATGCGATGACCGCGGCGACCACAACCCCGATGACGACCCTGCCGCCCCCGCTGATACCGCGTGGTTCGGACGGCGGCGGATCCGGTGGCATCACCCGCGGCTGTTGTTGATGTTGACAGGGCGCCTGCCTGGCAGGCGGCGGATATCCGGGCCTGGGCGGTGGAAAGCCCCGCGGTGGATACTGCCCCGGCGGTGGATACGTCATCAAGCCCCTCGGCGAGTTTCGTTCGGCTGTGCGACCGTAATGGTCAACGGCCCCGGCACGGAACAGCAACGGCCCCGGCCAGGGGATTTTTGCGGCCGCCCGCGGTGTTGGCACACTGGGACGACCTGCGTACGAGGAGTTGCATCAGGTGACCGATGGCCCACTGATCGTGCAGTCCGACAAAACGCTGCTGCTCGAAATCGACCACCCGCGGTCCGACGAGGCTCGAATGGCGATCGCGCCGTTCGCCGAACTGGAGCGCGCCCCTGAACACGTCCACACATATCGTGTGACCCCGCTGGCGCTGTGGAACGCACGTGCCGCCGGTCACGACGCCGAGCAGGTCGTCGACGCGCTCTCCCGGTTCTCGCGCTACCCGGTGCCGCAGCCGTTGCTGATCGACGTCGTCGACACGATGAGCCGGTTCGGCCGGCTGCAGCTGCTGCACCACCCCGCGCACGGGCTCGTGATCAACGCGATCGACCGCGCGGTGCTGGAAGAGATCCTCCGCAACAAGAAGGTGTCCCCGATGCTCGGGGCCCGGATCGACGACGACACCGTGGTCGTGCACCCCAGCGAGCGCGGCCGGCTCAAGCAGGTCCTGCTCAAGATCGGCTGGCCGGCGGAGGACCTGGCGGGTTATGTCGACGGCGAGGCCCACGCGATCTCCCTGGAGGAGAACGGCTGGGAGCTGCGTGACTACCAGCGCAACGCCGCCCAGACCTTCTGGGCGGGCGGCTCAGGTGTCGTCGTGCTGCCGTGTGGCGCGGGAAAAACCCTGGTCGGCGCGGCCGCGATGGCCGAGGCGCAGGCCACCACCCTGATCCTGGTCACCAACACGGTGGCCGGCCGGCAGTGGAAGCGTGAGCTGATCGCGCGGACCTCGCTGACCGAAGAGGAGATCGGCGAGTACTCCGGCGAACGCAAGGAGATCCGGCCGGTCACGATCGCGACCTACCAGGTCATCACGCGTAAGACTCGCGGCGAATACCGGCATCTGGAGCTGTTCGACTCCCGCGACTGGGGCCTGATCGTGTACGACGAGGTCCACCTGCTGCCCGCGCCGGTCTTCCGGATGACCGCCGACCTGCAGTCCCGTCGCCGGCTCGGGCTGACCGCGACCCTGGTCCGTGAGGACGGGCGTGAAGGCGACGTGTTCTCGCTGATCGGGCCCAAGCGTTACGACGTGCCCTGGCGTGACATCGAGGCCCAGGGCTGGATCGCGCCCGCCGAGTGCACCGAGGTCCGCGTCACCTTGACCGACGCCGAACGCCTGCAGTACGCGACGGCCGAACCCGAGGAGCGCTACAAGATCTGCTCGACCGCCCGGACCAAGATCCCGGTCGTGCGCAGCATCCTCGACCGGCACCCCGGCGAGCCCGCCCTGGTCATCGGGGCCTACCTCGACCAGCTCGACGAGCTCGGCGAGGCGCTGGACGCCCCGATCGTGCAGGGCTCGACCAAGACCAAGGAGCGGGAGGCGCTGTTCGACGCCTTCCGAAAGGGCGAGCTGCCCACCCTGGTGGTCTCGAAGGTCGCGAACTTCTCCATCGACCTGCCCGAGGCCTCGGTCGCGGTCCAGGTCTCGGGCACGTTCGGGTCCCGCCAGGAGGAGGCCCAACGGCTCGGCAGGCTGCTCAGGCCCAAGGCCGACGGCCGCCAGGCGCACTTCTACTCAGTGGTCTCCCGGGACACCCTCGACACCGAATACGCAGCTCACAGGCAACGTTTCCTCGCCGAACAGGGCTACGCCTACACGATCGTGGACGCCGACGACCTGCTCGGGCCGTCCATCCCCGAGGTGGGTTAACTGGAGTTGTCAGACCCCTCGAGTACCGTTATCTTCGAACACACGTTCGAGAGGCGAGGGGACTGCGATGACCGCCATGTCGATCGCTCCGGCAGCATCACTGGGCTGCTGGCACGGCGAGATCTGGTTGACCGACGACGTACTGACCGACCCGCACGCCTATCTCGACCGGGTCGCCGAGTACTCCCGTACGCGGCTCTGGCCTGTCCTCGTGCCGGCGGGTGGCCTGGGCCTCCCGCCTGAGGTCAGCTTCGTCCCGGAGGCCGCCCGCCGGGCCGTGGACCGGCACGATCCGCAGGCCGAGGCCGGTATCGCCGGTGCGGTCATGCTTGCGAACAAGCGGCCTGCGTACCGGCTCGGGTTAGTGGAGGCCAACCGTCCGGCTGATGTCCCGGCCCGGCTTGGCCGGCCCGGTATGTCGGCGATCCTGCGCAGCTGGGAGGACAGGTTCGGCGCGACCCTCGTGATGATGGGGGCACGCGAGATGATGCTGTCGGTCTCGGCTCCGCCGACCGAGTTGCACAAGGCGCTGGTCGTCGCCAACGAGCACAGGTCGTTCTGCCCGCGGATTCCCGGGACTCTGCCGCAGCTGTCCCGGGGGCTGATCAGGCTTCGGCGCTGGCACTTCCGCTGGCGTTGACGGTTGCGCAGCCGGTGCCTTCGGGGTTGGGGCGCCGGCTGCCTTGTGGATGTGGCCGTCAGTCGGCGATGTCGGCCTGAGCGATCACCTTGGTGATCCGGCCCCGGACCAGATACTCCCCCGCGACGGCGTTGCGCTTGCCGTAGGCAGGGCCGTTCTCCTCGCCCATGTACCGGGCCCCGAGGCGAGTGGCCCACAGCAGGGACTCGTCCAGGTCCTCGCTCAGCTCGGCCTCGCCGTGGAAAACGACGAACGAGTAGGGAGCGACGTCCAGGTCCACGCACATCGAGAATCGCGGATCCCGCTGAAGTGCCTTGCCTTTCAGCGAGGTCGCGGCTGTGTTGAAGATGATCTCGTCGTGGCCGTCCGCCTCGTTGAGCAGGAACCAGATCGGAGCGACGTGGGCCGCGCCGTTGGCACGGACGGTGGCGAGTTTGCCGGTGCGGGTGCCGTGCATGGCGAAGTCCCACCACTGTTCCCGGGTCATGATGTACATGGAGATCACGATGCCCCATCCGGGGCGCAAGCACACCTTGAGGGCTACTTACCTTGGCGAGTAAGGCCTTCCTGACCCGCGCCGCGGGACAGCACGATGCCGTCGGTGCGGGTGACGGCCTCGGCTCGGCGAGGGTCGGTGTTGTCCTTGGAAAGATCCCGCAGCCGGATGGGCGGGCCGAGATCAATCAGAGTCGGGGTGTACTCCGCCTTGTCCACTTCCCAGCCGGTGGCCGTCTTGGTGAAGTGGAAGCGGGCTATCACGCCCTCCTCGGAGACACCTTTGGGTTCCGAGTGTTTCGCGATGTGGTTGCCCAGGCCGTAGGCGACCCATTTCTTGTTGATCTTTTCGAAGGGCTGCACCACATGCGCGTGGTGGCCGATGATCAGCTCGATACTGGGGTCTCCCAGCAGTTTCTGGGCATCCCGCCGCTGGGCGGCGGTCGGTTCGTGCACGAATTCGGTGCCCCAGTGCAGGGAGGCGACCACCACTTCGGCGCCCGCGGCCTTGGCCGCTTTCGCCGAGGCGATCACGTCGTCGGCTTTCAGGGTGTTGGAGAGCCAGGGTTTGCCGGGCGGGAGCTGTCTGCCGTTGAAGCCGAACGTGTAGGAGACCTGCCCGACTTTCACCCCGCCCACGTCGTAGATCAGCGGTTTGCGGGCCTCGGTGTCGTCGCGGGCCGATCCGGTGTGTTTGACACCGGCCTTATCCAGGGTGTCCAGGGTCCGGGCGACGCCGGATTCGCCCATGTCCAGGGTGTGGTTGGAGGCTGTCGAACAACCGTCGTAACCGGTGTCCTTCAAGGCTGTCGCGACTTCCGGCGGCGCGTTGAACTCGGGGTAGCCCTTGAACGGGCCCTCGGCCGTGGCGAGCGGCACTTCCAGGTGGCACAGCGCCAGGTCAGCGCCGGAGATGGCGGGCTTCACGCCGGCGAAGATCTGGCTGTAATCCCGTTTTCCACCGCCGTCCTGGGTGGCCTGATCGGTCAGCGCCGGATGGATCAGCACGTCACCGGTGGCCACCAGGGTGAAGCCCTGCAGCGCGGGCGCCGGCGTCGTCTGACCGGCCAGGCCCTGCTGCAGGTCCGGCGGCGAGGACGGAACTGAGATCTTGGTGTTCGGAGCCTGCGACCCGCAGCCGGCGACGAGCGAGACCGCGGACAAACTCGCGAGCAGGATCCGGCGCATGCGCGCCATACTGCCAGGAGTTTATTTTCCGCGTCGGCGGAATAGCAGAAACACCACGACGATTACGACAATGATCAATGGTGCCAAGCGTTTCAGTACAGGCGTTCCGGCAAACGACACCAGATCGATCGGTTCCGCCGTGGGCGGATCCGGCACAGCGCGCAACGGCTCGACTACAGGCGCGGCCTTCTTTTCCGCTGCGGCAGGCTGTTGCGGCTCTGGCGAGTCACCTAGTTGTTTTGCCAGATTTCCGGCAAAAGTATCCAGGATCCGGCCGCCGACCTCCGCGATCATTCCCCGGCCGAACTGGGCCGGTTTGCCGGTGATGGTCAGCTCGGTGGTGACCGACCCGGTCGTCACACCGTCCTTTTCGGACAGCTGAACCGTCACGTCGGCCGCGGCCGTGCCGCTGCGGGTGTCCTTGCCCGCCGCTTTGATCTTGACTTGCCTTGCCGCCTCGTCGCTTTCCACGAATTCGCCGGTCCCCTTGTACAGCAAGGAGATCGGGCCGAGTTTGACCTTCACCGAACCGGCGAAGGCCGAGCCGTCGACGCTGGTCAGGGTGGCGCCGGGCATGCACGGCGCCACCCTTTCCGGGTCCAGCAGGGCCCGCCAGACGACATCAACCGGCGCATTGACGGTGAACTGATGATCCAGCTGCACAGGCCCTGTCTCCTTATCCGATCGCTGCGGTCAAAGCACGGCCGGTAAGCACGCGAGCAAGATGACTACGGTACTCGCCGTCAGCGTTGCCGTCACTGGTCGGATTCGTGTCGTTCGCGGCGTGCGCGGCCGCCGCCTTGATGTTCTCCGCGGTCGCCGCCTGACCGACCAGGGCCTCCTCGACCGCACGCGCACGCACGGGCGTGGGAGCCATGTTGGTCAAGCCGACACGGGCCTCGGCGATGGTGCCGCCCTCGGTCCGGACCGTCGCCGCGACCGCGACGATGGACCAGGCCTGCGCGACCCGGTTGAACTTCTCGTAGTGCGCACGCCACCCGGTCAGCTTGGGTATCCGCACTTCCACGAGCAGTTCCGACGGCGCCAACGAGGTCGTGAAGTAGTCCACGAAGAACTCCGACGCGGGCACGGACCTGCGGCCGTCCATACCGGCCACGACCATCACAGCGTCCATCGCCAAGGCAGGGGCCAACAGGTCACCACCGGGGTCGGCGTGGGCGAGCGAACCGCCGAACGTGCCCCGGTGCCGGATCTGCGGGTCGGCGACCGTGTCGGTCGCCGCCGCGATCAGCAAGGCGTGTTCACGCACCAACGGGTCCCGTTGGACGTCGTAGTGCGTGGTCATCGCCCCGATCACGATCGCGTCGCCGTCCTCCCGGACACCGCGCAACTCGGGAATCCTGCCGACGTCGATCAGTTTCGCCGGCGCGGCCAGACGCATCCGCAGTACCGGCAGCAGGCTCTGGCCACCGGCGATGACCTTGCCGTCGTCGCCCGCGTCCGCCAGCTCACGGACCGCGTCGTCCACTGTGGCCGGTGCGACGTAGTCGAACTGTGCCGGGATCATCGCGCACCTCCCTGGATGGCCTGCCACACCCGCATCGGCGAGCACGGCATCTCGACGTCCCGGACACCCATGTGCCGCAACGCGTCCACGATCGCGTTCACCACGGCCGGGGTCGAGGCGATCGTCCCGGCCTCACCGACTCCCTTGACGCCCAACGGGTTCGTCGTCGAAGGGGTTTCGGTCCGGTCGGTGGTGAAGCTCGGCATGTCCGCCGCGGACGGCAGGTAGTAGTCCGCGAACGTGCCGCTGGTCAGGTTCCCGCTCTCGTCGTGCACGGCCTCCTCGTACAGTGCCTGGGCGATGCCCTGCGCCAGACCGCCGTGCACCTGGCCTTCCACGATCAGCGGGTTGACCACCTTGCCGACATCGTCGACACAGACATAGGACCGGATCGTCACCTTGCCCGTCTCGGTGTCCACCTCGGCCGCACACAGGTGTGTCCCATGTGGATACGAGAAGTTCTCCGGGTCGTAGGTGGCTTCGGAGTCGAGGCTCGGCTCCATCCCCTCGGGCAGATCGTGCGCGAAGAACGTCGCCAGCGCCACGTCCTGGATCCCGACGGCCTGGTCGGTGCCCCGGACGGTGAACTTGCCACCGGTGAACTCCAGGTCGTCCGGCGAGCACTCGAGCATGTGCGCCGCAACGGGTTTCGCCTTCTGCACGACCCGGTCGGCCGCCATCACCAGCGCCGTCCCGCCGACGGTCAGCGAACGCGAACCGTAGGTGTCCATGCCCTTGGGCGAGAACTGCGTGTCGCCGTGCAGGACCTCGATGTCCTCGAACGGAACACCGAGCCGGTCGGCCACGATCTGGCTCCAGGCCGTCGCATGGCCCTGGCCGTGCGCGGTCGAACCAGTGATCACCTCGACCTTGCCGGTCGGCAGCATGCGCACCGCGGCATGCTCCCAACCGCCTGCGCCGTAAGCCAACGAGCCGAGCACCCGGGACGGTGCCAGACCGCACATCTCGGTGTAGGTGGAGATACCGATGCCGAGCTGGACCGGGTCGTTGGACGCCCGGCGCTGCTCCTGCTCACTGCGCAGCCCGTCGTAGTCGAAGAGCTGCATGGCCCGTTGCGTCGCGGCTTCATAGTTGCCGGAGTCGTACGTCAGACCGGCCACCGTGGTGAACGGGAACTCCTCGTGCTTGATCCAGTTCTTCTCCCGCAACGCCATCGGGTCCATGCCGAGCTCGACGGCGAGCTCGTCCATGATCCGCTCGACCGCGAAGGTGGCCTCCGGACGGCCCGCGCCGCGATAGGCGTCGGTGATCGTCTTGTTGGTGAACACGTTCGTGCATACGAACCGGTACGACGGGAACTTGTAGATCGCGTTGAACATGAACGCGCCCAGGATCGGCACGCCCGGTCCGACCGCGCCGAGATACGCGCCCATGTCGGCCATCAGCTCGACTTTGAGCCCGGTGACTGTGCCGTCGCGGTTGGCCGTGATGGTGATGTCCTGGATCTGGTCGCGGCCGTGGTGCGCGGTGACCATGCAGTCCGACCGGCTCTCGGTCCACTTGACCGGTTTGCCGATCTTCCGGGCGAGAAGGACCGCCATCATCTCCTCGGGCAGGATGGCGATCTTGCCGCCGAAACCGCCACCGACATCGGGGGCGATCACCCGTATCTTGTGCTCCTCGATCCCGAGGGTCAGCGCGGTCATCACCCGCAGGATGTGCGGGATCTGGGTGGACGACCACATCGTCAGCTGGGAGCCGGTCGGGTCCACGACCGTCGACCGCGGTTCCATGAACGCCGGGATCAGGCGCTGCTGGCGGAACCGGCGGGTGACCGTGACCTCGGCGTCCTGGATGGCCTTCTCGACGTCGCCACCGGTGCCCGCCTCGCCCGAGTCGAAGATCCATACCGCGTTGCGGTTGGTGCCCAGGCTCTCGTGGATGACGTTGTGGCCCTCGGCCAGAGCGGCCTCCATGTCCAGTACCACCGGCAATGCGGAGTACTCGACGTCGATCGACTCGAGCGCGTCCTCGGCCTCCGCGGCGGACCGCGCGACCACCACGGCCACGCCTTCACCGGCGAAGTTCACCTTGTCCGCGGCCAGAACCGGGCGCCGAGGGTGTTTCATGTCGGGCGTGATCGGCCACGCGCACGGCAGCTCGATCTTGCTTTCCGGGTCCAGGTCCGTGGCCGTGAAAACCGCCATCACACCGGGCATCTCCCGCGCCGCGGACGTGTCGATGCTGACGATCTTGGCGTGGGCCAGCGGGCTGCGCAGCACCGCGAGGTGCAGCATCCCGGGCAGAGTCATGTTGTCGGTCCACCGCGTCCGGCCGGTGATCAGCCGAGCGTCTTCTTTGCGGCGGCGAGCCCTTCCTACCTCGGGCTCGGCGGTTGCGGTCATCAGTTACCGCCCCCAGTGTGCGAGTGTGCACGATCGGTGTTCTGTGTGTCCGAAGACCTGCTTGCAGGGTCGAGCGTTGATTCAGCCACCTGCTCGGCTTCGGGGCCCGCGCCGGGCGCCATCTGCTGGGCGGCGTCCCGGACCGCGCGGACGATGTTCTGGTAGCCCGTGCACCGGCAGAGGTTTCCCTCCAGCCCGTGACGGACGGCGTGCTCGTCCGGGTCGGGGTTGTCGGCGAGCAGGTCGATCGACTGCATGATCATTCCGGGCGTGCAGAACCCGCACTGCAGCGCGTGGTTGTCGTGGAACGCCTTCTGGACGGGGTGCATCTGGCCGTCGCGGGCGAGGCCCTCGATCGTGGTGACTTCGCAGCCGTCGGCCTGGACTGCGAGAACTGAGCAGGACTTCACACTGTGCCCGTCCAGGTGCACGGTACAAGCCCCGCAATTGCTGGTGTCGCATCCGACCACGGTTCCGGTTTTGCCCAGCCGCTCACGCAGGTAGTGCACGAGCAACATGCGGGGCTCGACATCGTCCGTAAACCTGGTCCCGTCGACGCTGACGGTGATCCGCATCGCGCCTCCAACGCTTGATCGGTGGTGGGCTCGGGAACTCATATGAGCGTGATCACACTCACACGCGTCCGAGCTTGCTACCGGTTGACGACTCAATCAACCCCCGGTCGATTCAGTTCGGCAAGCGCGGATATATCAGCTAGTTAGCTCCGCAGACGCGGACTCTTTTTGGTCGAAACGCCTCTCAGAGGTGCTCCCGGTGAATAGGTCCCGCGGTCGCCACGAGCCGGTCTCCCTGACCGCCCCAGCGCAATGAGATGATCTCCGCCGCGATCGACACCGCGGTCTCCTCCGGGGTCCGGGCACCGAGGTCCAAACCGATCGGTGAGGACAATGTGGACAGTTCGGCCTCGGTCATGCCGGCCTCCCTGAGCCGGTCGAGCCGGTCCTCATGCGTCCGCCTCGACCCCATCGCGCCGACGTACCCCAGGTCAAGCCGGAGAGCCACCTGCAACACCGGCACGTCGAACTTCGGATCGTGCGTCAGAACGGCTACAACCGTGCGCGCGTCCACCCGTCCCGCCTCGGCTTCGGCAGCGAGATAGCGGTGTGGCCAGTCGACAACGACCTCGTCCGCCTCCGGGAACCGGCTCTTGGTCGCGAACACCGGCCGCGCGTCGCAAACCGTGACGCGGTAGCCGAGGAACGACCCGAGCCGGGCCATGGCGGACGCGAAATCGATGGCACCGAAGACAAGCATCCGGGGCGGCGGCTCGAAGGAGGCCACGAACACGGCCATGCCTTCACCGCGGCGCTGACCTTCCGGGCCGTAGTGCATCGTGCCGGTACGGCCGGTGGCAAGCATGCCGCGGGCGTCGTCCACGACAGCGTCGTTGATCCGCGTCGTGCCGAGATCACCGGCGACCCGGTCGGCCCAGATCACCATGCGCTTGCCGACCCGGCTGATATCCGGATGCTCGATGATCGTGGCCAGCGCGACACCGTGCTCGGAACGGATCGACTCGGCCAGCTCACCGAATTCCGGGAACGACTCCTGGCTGACCGGTTCGACGTACACATCAAGGATTCCGCCGCACGTCAGGCCGACCGCGAACGCGTCGTCATCGCTCACGCCATAGCGCTGCATGACCGGCTGGCTGTTCTCGATCACGCGCTGACCGAGGTCGTACACCGCGCCTTCGACACAGCCCCCGGACACACTGCCGAAAGCCTCGTCGTTCTGTGTGACCATCATGGCCGCCCCCGGCGAGCGCGGCGCCGAGCTGAAAGTCGCGACAACTGTCGCCAGCCCGACCGTCTCGCCGGCCTCGTACCGCTTGACCAGCTCATCGAGCACGTCTCGCACGGCGCACCTCCACCAGCAGTTCCTCCAGCGTCTGCATGCTGTGTCCAGCAAGCAACTTCTCAACGTGCCGCTGCGCGACAACGATCCCCGACTGCACCGGCTGGTAACCGGCGCGTCCGGCGTGCGGGTTCACCCAGAACACCGCGTGCGCGAGCCGCCGCAGCCTCGCCATCTGCTCACCGAGCAACCCTGGATCACCACGTTCCCAGCCGTCGGAGAACAACACGACCACCGCCTGACGCGCCACACCACGCTGTCCCCATCGATCCAGGAACAGACGCAACGTGTCACCCAGACGTGTGCCACCGGCGAAATCCGGAACAGCACGGGACGCGGCCGCGAGCGCGACCTCGGGATCACGCTGGCGCAGCTGACGTGAAACGCGGGTGAGCCGGGTACCGAGCGTGAACACTTCGGCAGGAGTTCGCCGCGCGACTGCGTGCGCGAACCGCAGCAGCGCATCGGCGTACGGACTCATCGAGCCGGAGACGTCCACAAGAAGCACAACCCGCCGAGGGCGCTTTCCCTTCCGCCGATACGCCAGCCGAACCGGTTCGCCCCCGGCTTCCCGCATGATCCGCACGGTCCGGCGCGGATCCAGCTCGCCTCGCCGGTTCGGCCTGCGCCTGAGCGCCGCCCGCATCGGCGGTTCCGGCTTGAGCAGGTCCATCAGTTCGCGCAGATGCGCTCGTTCGGCCGGGCTCAGATCGCTGATGTCCCGCTGCCGCAGTACTTCCGTATCGCTGGCGGCGACGCCGAGCTCGTCGGGCTGATCACCGCCCTCGCCGGACATCGGGACCGGCACCATCGCGGCGATCACACTGGTCTTCGGCTTTGCCTGAGCCTGCGGTCTGCCGGGTTTCGGGGGTCGTCCGGTGAACCAGGCCTGGAAAGCCTCGTGGTAGCGCGGCAGATCGTCGGGTTCGCCGCAGAGGGTGAGCCGGCCCGCCCAGTAGAGCTGGTCAGGTTCGGCGATGTCGATGTGCTCGACGGCGTTGAGATAGGCCTGAACGCGTTCCGGTTCACACGCCAGTCCGGCGGCCCGCAACACGGCCGTGAACCCGACCAGCCCAGGTACCGGATCAGCCACCCAGATCACCTCTCATATGTCCCCAATGCCACATTGGGGGCACAACATCAGCCCGCCAGCAGGGAGTCGAGGTCGAGCCGGACTCGGTCGGCGTCTTCGCGGTATTTCAGCACAGCGCCCAGCGTGATCGCCGCGGACTCGGCGTCGAGCTCTTTACGGTCCAGAGCGAGCAACGCCTCGGCCCAGTCGATGGTCTCGGCCACGCCTGGTGGCTTGAGCAGCTCGGCGGTTCTGAGCCTGCGGACTGCGTTGGCCACCTGCGTGGCGAGCCGGTCAGAGATCCCGGGCAGCCTGCGGCGGAGGATCTGGATCTCGCGGGCGAGGTCTGGGTGTTCAAGCCAGTGGTACAGACAGCGTCGCTTCAAGGCGTCGTGCACTTCGCGCGTACGGTTCGACGTCAGCACGACAAGTGGCGCGACCTCGGCCCTGATCTCGCCGAACTCCGGGACCGTCACCGCGTTCTCGCCCAGCACTTCGAGCAGGAACGCTTCGAACTCGTCGTCAGCGCGGTCGATCTCGTCGACCAGAAGCACACACGGCGCCTCACGCAACGCTCTGAGCAACGGCCTGGCCAGCAAGAACCGCTCGGTGTAGAGCGACTGCTCGGCCGCTTCCGCGTCCAGCTGACCGTCCGACGCGGCTTCCAGGGCACGCAGGTGCAGCAACTGCCGGGGAAAATCCCAGTCGTAGAGCGCCTGGGTTGCGTCCATCCCCTCGTGGCACTGCAGCCGGATCAACGCGACCCCGAGAGCCTGGGCGAGCGAGGTGGCCAGGGACGTCTTGCCAGTGCCCGGCTCGCCCTCACAGAACAGTGGCCGGCGCATCCTCAGGCTGAGGAAGGCGGCCGTGGCCACGCCCTCGTCGGCGAGATACCCGACGTCATCCAGCGCCTTGGCCAACTCCTGCGGGGCCGGCACCGACATCCAGTCCATGGCCTGAGGGTAGGTCAGGGTCGGCCGGTCCGGGGATGACCAGGGCCGCTCCCTGATGTCCGCGAGCCTGCGAAAACCCATCCTGGTGGCATGACCAACGAGATCTACACCCGCAAACTCCAGCGCAGTCGCACCGACCGCATGGTCGCGGGCGTCTGCGGCGGCTGGGCACACGTGCTCGGCGTCGACGCGGCCCTGCTGCGGATCTTGCTCGTCGCCGCCACCATCCTCGGCTTCGGCACCGGCGCCATCCTGTACCTGATCTGCTGGATCCTCATGCCCCAGGAGCCGGTCAAGGACGAGCCGTCATGGTGACCCACACCACAAAGCAGTAAATTTCCGTCTTCTTTGTATCCAGGCCGGGGTTCTTCGCTCTTGTGACAGCGAAGACCCGTTCGATCTGGAGGAAAGATGAGCCGTCCGCACGAGCCGGAGATCGCGGCGATCCGCGAGTCCCTGGCCGCGCTCGGTGATCCTTGGCAGGCCGGGGAGACCCGGATCAGCCGCCTCCCGGACAGGCTTCGGCGGGTCCGGTTGGGGGTGCCCGCGCCGACTGAGGGGGAGCTCGAGGCGCGGGCCGGCCAGCCGGAGCGGATGGCGGCGCAGGCACTGCAGGCCGCAGGCCGGCCTGTGGTCGCCGCCACCGCCCCCGCTTCGAGTTTGCCCGCGGTGTTCGACCTGCGTGACGTCAGCGGCCGCGACTTCGTGACTTCCGTGCGGGACCAGGGAAACTGCGGTTCGTGCGTCTCGTTCGGCATCCTCGCCGCGCTGGAGACCACCGCCGCCTACACCCGCGGCGCGCCCGGCTTGAACCTCGATCTCTCCGAGGCACACCTCTTCCACGGGCACGCCCGTGAACGCGGATACACCTGCGAATCCGGGTCGTGGCCCGATGATCTGTTCCACGACAGCACGGCCAAGGGCGTCACGTTCGAGGACTACTTTCCCTATCAGGACAACGGTTCCGGCTCGCCGAACCCGGACTGGCCGAACCGGCTGGCGAAGGCCGCGGGCGTGACCGACCTGACCGGCGACCCCGCCGCTATCAAGCAGCACATCTTCGGATATGGCGCGGTGGCAACGTGTTTCGTGGTCCGTGACGACTTCTTCCATTACCGAAGCGGGGTTTACCGCGCCACCACCACACAGGGCTCCGGTGGGCACTGTGTCGCGCTGATCGGCTGGGACGACCACGAGGGTTGCTGGCTGGCCAAGAACTCCTGGGGCACAGGCTGGGGCGAGGACGGATACTTCCGGATCGCCTACGGCGACTGCTTCATCGAGGACTACCCCAGCTCACGACCGACCGTTTTCGGTTGCACCGCAGTACATTTGCGGGCCTGGCTGCCGGCACAACGCGCGCTGCGGTTGTTCGCCACGGCCAACGACGCGAACGGCTGGGCGTACCTGGAGAACCTCGGCTGGACGCACCTGGCCGGCGGACCGCACAGCACCACGAACAAGCTCGCGATGCTGACGCACGCGCGGGCGAGCGGTCACCCAGTCACCCCGTTCATCAACGGCAACGAACTATCCACTGTGCAGGTGGCGGACTGATGATGGACAGACACTCACCCGCGCCGAGCCAGTACGTCGTGCTGGAGACCCCGGCGGACTGGGCACCGTACGGCGACGCGGCGAAAAGCCCGGTGTCGACCGCCTGTCCGGCCTCGGCCGGCTGGAGCACCGGACGAACAATCCTGGACCTCTGGTCCTACGAAGACTCCTCGGGAGTGTGGGTGCACGTGCAGGGCCTGGGCTGGAAGCGATTATCGCCGGCCAGCCAGTCCGGTCACACCCACATGACCGTGCTGGCCGGCGCGGCCACGCACAACAACTTGGCCGTCGACTTCCACGAGGACGCCGACGGTCAGATCGACCAGCTGATTGTTTGAAGAGACGGGCCGAGGGGGCCGCACAGTGGAGATGGTGGCCGGCAGCACGAGGGGGGTTGCCGGCCACCGTCTCCAGGGACGGGAGACAAGACGACATGGTGCAGCTGCCAGCAGACCGGCAAGCCGGGCCGCGGCCTGCCGCCATGGGAATTGCCGAGGGGAGAACGGGGGCACCGGGGGGTGGATGCCGACCGGCCTTGCAGGGGGCCGGTCGGCACCAGCGGCTGATGTTCATGGGCCAAGAGAGCGATCAGACATGAGTGGCTTAGCGACGCTCCGTGAGAGGACACCGTTGTCACTCGGGCCGCTACTCTATTCGGGTGAGTTATGTATCCAGGGGGTATCTCGCCGTTCATGTACTTCACGATGGTCGCGATACTTCCGTCGCCAGCTGAAGAACGACACCCAGGATGGGGTGGGCGTGGTGACTGACGTTCGAACCGCGGAAGATCCTCCGTGGGAGGGTCTGCACGGCTCGGAGCGCTATGCGGTGTGCCTGCATGCGGCCAGAGCCGGCAATCGCCGCGCGCGGGCAACGCTCGTCGAAGATCTCACTCCGCTGGTCTGGCACGTCGCCCGCGGCAACGGCCTGCCCAACGCGGTCGCCGAGGACGTGGTGCAGACCGTGTGGCTGGCGTTGTTCAGCCACATCGACACGCTGGCCGAACCCAGAGCCCTGGCCGGCTGGCTGATCACCACCACCCGCCGGGAGGCCCAGCGGGTGCGCGGCAAGGGCGCCAACCAGATGCACCTGACCGACGAGATGGCCGAGACGTTGCCGAGCACCCAGCCGCAGCCCGAGGACGAGGCGCTGCGCGCGGACCGGGACTCCCGGCTCTGGCGCGCCTTCGCCGGACTGCCGGAGAAGTGCCAGGAACTGCTCAGGCTGACCGTGCTCGGCGGTCGAACCGAATATCGCCTGGTAGCCGAGGCCATGCACATGCCGCGTGGCAGTATCGGCCCGACCAGGGGTCGCTGCCTTAACACACTGAGGGAGCTCTTGGACACCGAAGGGGGCGGCGGATGACGAAGACCGAACCGACGGGAGGCCAGGCGTATCCCGACGACGAGGCACTGCTCGCCGAACTGGACAGAATGATCGAGGAATTCGACCCGCCACCAGCCGGTCTGGTTGAGCGGATCCAGTTCGCGATCGCGCTTGAGGACCTGGATGTCGAGGTCGCGCGCTGGGAGCGGGCGGACTCGCTGGCCGGGGTCCGTGGTGGTGATCAGGGCACGATCACGTTCACCGTCAGCGACCTGACCGTGATGATCAACCTGACCCGGATCGGCGAGAACAACCGGATCGACGGCTGGCTCGTGCCGGCCGGCGAGCACTCGGTGGAGGTCCGCGTGGCCGAGCACGGCTCACGCGAAACGATCTCCGACGAGGGCGGCCGGTTCGTTCTCGACGGCGTACCGCGCGGCACGACGCAGATCGTCATCCAGCTCGACGGCCCGCCGGCCCGTACCGTCGTCACCCCCACGGTCCTGCTCTGAGCAATCGGTTGGTGGCCCACTCCGGCTTTGTCCGGTTCTGGGCCGCCGACACTGTGTCACTGGTTGGCACATATGTCACCGCGCTGGCGCTGGCGGTGCTGGCGGAGAAACAGCTGCACTCGTCGAACGCCGAATTCGGTGCCCTCAACGCCGCCCGCTGGGTGCCGTACCTGCTGTTCGGGCTGATAGCCGGGGTGCTCGTGGACCGCTACCGGCGCCGGCCGATCCTGATCGGCGCCGATTTCGCCAGGGCCGGGCTGCTCGGCCTGATCCCGCTGCTGACCGTGACCGGCCTGCTGACCATGCCCATCCTGATCGGGATCGTGGCGGTGTTCGGGACGTTGTCGCTGGTCTACGACGCGGCCCACCAGTCGTTCCTGCCGCAACTGGTGCCGGCCGCCCTGCTCACCGAAGCCAACGCGCGGCTGGAGCAGACCAATTCGGTCGCCCAGGGCGCCGGGCCGGCCCTGGCCGGCTGGCTGATCAAGGTGGCCGGCGCGCCGGTGGCGATCCTGGTGGACGCGGTGTCGTACTTCTTTTCCGGGCTGATGCTGCGCAAAATCCAGGTGCCGGAACGGTCCCCGCAGCCGGAATCACGCCATCTCGGCCGGGAGATCCGGGAAGGGCTGGCCTGGGTCTACACCCACCGGGTGCTCGCGCCGTTGGCGATCTCGTCACACGCGTGGTTTCTGTTCAACGGCATGGTCATGACTGTGCTGCCGTTTTTTGTGTTGCGGGGCTTGGGTTTTGACGAGTTCGTTCTCGGGTTGACCATGGCGGCGGCCGGTGCGGGCGGGGCGGCTGGCGCTTCACTGTCCGGGCGGGCCGTCCGGCGGCTCGGCGCCGGACGGGCGATCATCGCCGGTCGTTGGCTCACGCCAGTGGGTTATGGGCTGATTCCGTTCGCCACCAACGCGACCACTGGGCTCGTGCTGCTGTTCGCCGGTCAGTTCGTGTTCGGCATGTCCATCGGTCTCGACGGCCCGGCGGAAATGGGATACCGGCAGACCGTGACACCGGACCGGTTGCAGGGCCGGATGAACGCGACCATGCGCTCGATCAACCGCGGGATGATCGTGTTCGGCGCGCCACTGGGCGGAATCCTGGGCGACCACCTGGGCCACCGGGCAACGCTGTGGATCGCGATCGCCGGCCTCGCGGGCCAGGCGATCGCGATCTCGTTCTCCCAGGTGCGCACCGCGCGGCTGGTCAGCTGACCGCACTCACGACCAATTCGGGCCGGTGTCACAAATGCACGCGACGGTCTGAACCTTCGTCCATGAGAATCCGTACTTGTCGAATACTTCCGGGCTGGGGATCCAGCGATAACCACCGCCGAAATAGTCCCAGACATAGATGGCCGGACTGGTGGCCGTCTTGGCAAGATGACTGTTGTTCAGTTCGTACCAGGTATTCTGGCAAACGCCGCCCATGATCCGGTCGTCCACGATGACGCCGTTCCCGCTGTCCCACACGCTGAAGTAGGCGGCCTCACTGGGAATCCAGTTGAGCTCACGGTCCGGGCCGACCACGAAAATCCGTGGATCGTTCGATCTCTTGACGCGCTGACCTGGCTTCGGGCACGCGGGATCGATACCCGACGGCGCACTCTTGAGATACGGCAAATCGTCAGCCGCGCTCGCTGTTCCCGAAACACCGGCGACAAGCGACAGGCCGAGAACAGCGGCGAACACAAGGCGTGACAGTACTTTCACCGGTAAATCCCCCACGTTCGAATTCGTTGATGCCTGCTGAATCCCCCAAACGGTCAGAACCCTACGCTGTCCGCGACATTCGCCGGAATTCGGCGTGACCGATTCGTGACCCGGCCTGGAGTCGGCCTCGACTCACTGACCTGCGAATACCCGGTTTCCGTCAGCACCGGTTTGATGCGTTCGCCGGTACGCAAGCAGCCCAATTGGCCCGCTAGACGTCGGCCGCGAGCCGGGACAGGCAGTCCGGGAGGTCGCCAGGGTGGATGACGCCGAGGCGCTGGGTGGCGCGGGTCAGCGCCACGTACAGGTCGTTGGCACCACGCGGCGAGTCCGCCAGGATCCTGGCCGGGTCGACCACCAGGACCGAGTCGAACTCGAGGCCTTTGGCCTGCCACACTGTGAGGATCGAGACCTGGCTTTCCAGGTCCACCTCCGCGGCGGCGTCGCCGAATCCGGCCGGCACGATCACGCCAAGAGTGCCCTCGCCGATCACGGCCGCCTCCTTGGCGACGAACTCGCCGAGCTGGGCCGGGATGTTCGTCACCTTGGCGTGCCAGGGATCCATACCCGAGTCACGGACCGACTGCGGCGCTTCGAGTTCCGGACCGAGCACATCGGCCGCGACCGCCATGATCTCCGACGGCGTGCGGTAGTTGACGGTCAGTTTCTCCATGCGCCAACGGTCTTCGACGTACGGTTCGAGAACTTGGCTCCAGGACGTCGTTCCAGCCGGGTCGCCGGTCTGGGCGACGTCACCGACGAGGGTCATGGACCGGCTGGGGCACCGGCGCATCAGCACACGCCACGCCATCGCGGACAGTTCCTGGGCCTCGTCGACGATCACGTGACCGAACGTCCATTCACGATCGGTGGACGCGCGCTCGGCGGCCGTGCGGTAGTCGGCGTCCTCATGGCGACCGGCCAGACGGCCGGCGTCGATCAGGTCGGCCGCCATCAGGATCTCGGGGTCGGCTTCGTCCTGGAGATCGAGGATGTCGAGCACGCCACTGGCGTAGTCGATCTCCTCCTGGCGGCGGCGCGACTCGGCAGCCTTGATCGCGGTGTCGTCAATGCCAAGCAGTTCCGCGGCTTCGTCGAGCAGGGCCGCGTCAGCCGGGGTCCAACCACCCGGCTCGCGGTAGAGCTCAGGGAACTCCGGGGC
Source organism: Kibdelosporangium banguiense (assembly GCF_017876405.1). GTDB lineage: Bacteria > Actinomycetota > Actinomycetes > Mycobacteriales > Pseudonocardiaceae > Kibdelosporangium > Kibdelosporangium banguiense. The sequence goes on from NZ_JAGINW010000001.1 coordinate 1,710,822, forward strand.
GACGGTTTCCAGCTTGTCCTTGTCCGCGAACAGATCCTCGAGCAGTTCCTGCGGGGTCAGGGTCGGCCACAGCCAGTCCAGCGCCTCTTGGACGCCGTCGTCCTCGCTCAGCTCGCGTTTGATGTCGTCGAGGTCGGCCTGGTCGAGCAAGTTGGCCCCGCCCAACGGATCCGCGCCGATCCGCTCGGCGTACTGCTGGGCCAGCGCGTCCAGGATGATCGGGATGATCAGCGGCTTGGCCTTGTTGTGGACCCGCCGCGACCGGCGCGCGGCGGCACGGGCCTGGACACACGTCTTCCGGTCGAGTTTGAGGGTCTCGCGTTCGAACTGGATCTCGAGATAGTCCTCGGGAACGCGCTGGCGGTCACGGACCGCGGCGGCGATCACCTCGGTCATCTCAAGCCGCCCCTTGATCTCCGCCACCGCGACGGACTCGGTGCGATCCGGCGTCACCCCGGGGAACAGCTCCCCGACTGTGGAAAGGAGAACACCCGTCTCACCAAGAGAAGGAAGAACCTGCCCGATATAACGCAGGAAAGTCGCGTTCGGACCGACGACAAGAACACCGCGCCGGGACAACTGCTCGCGATACGTGTAAAGAAGAAAAGCCGCCCGGTGCAACGCAACCGCGGTCTTGCCCGTCCCCGGTCCACCTTGGACGACAAGAACGCCGTTGAGACCCGAACGAATGATCTTGTCCTGCTCGGCCTGAATGGTCTGGACGATATCGTTCATCCGGCCGGTCCGGTTCGCGTTCACCGCCGCGAGCAGAGCAGCCTCACCCGTGAGACCTTCATGCCGCTTCGGATCAGCGGCCTCAAGATCAAGCACCTCGTCATCGACCGCGGTGACCTTGCGCATACTCGTGCGAATATGCCGGCGCCGTTTCACCCCATCAGGCGCAGCAGCGGTCGCGAGATAAAACGGCCGGGCAGCAGGCGCCCGCCAGTCCATCAACAACGGCTCGTAATCATTGTCCTCATCAAAGATGCCAATACGGCCGATGTGCTGATGACTGGCATCCTCGAAATCGAGCCGGCCGAAACAAAGCCCGTTCTCCACGGAACCGAACTGAGCCAGCTGCTGGCTGTACATGGCCGTGGCGGTGTCACGCTCGGTGCGAGCCTGCGGCGTCCCCCCAGTCTCCCGCAACACCTTGGCCAACCGATCGGCCGCCCCAGCCCGAAGATCGTCGAGACGGCCATAGAGCATCGAAACAACCCGCTGTTCCCGCTCGATTTCCTCGCTTGACAACCGGCTTTCCTTTCGTTAAAATCGCCGCAGAAGGCCTATTGCTGGTCGTCTTGATATGTGCATTGAACGACTAATATAGCAAATTTTTCAGGCATCTCGCCTAGGCTGGTTTCATGGATGATGAGGGGCCGTCTCCCAACACAGGTGTAGCTCGGCTGATCGTCCTGCTGTGCGCGTTCGGCCTGGCCACAGTCGGCGCCTTCATGGCCTTCTTCGCGACCGACGTGCTCGCCCTCATCCTCGACCACACAAGCCGGCCCAGCACCGGCGCGCTGATCCTGTGCGCCCTCGTCCCGATCTTGGCCGCAGTCGGCGCAGCCGTGGTTTCGGTCCGGGTTCGCAGCGGAGCCAGAGTCCTGGCCTTGGGGTGCGGAACCTTGCTGCTGGGCGGAATCTTGACTGTCGGGCTGATGCTGGTTATCGCCGCTTGACATCAACCAAGCGCCCAGCCATAGGACTGCAAAACAAAAAACCAGGCAAAAACCGCACCCTCAGAGGAAGAAATCCTCTGAGGGTGCGGTGTTCAGCTGCGTTCTTACCGGGACTGCTGGATCAGAAGTCCATGCCGCCGGTCGGGTCGCCACCGGCGGGGGCCGCGGCGGCCTTCTCCGGCTTGTCGGCGACGACGGCCTCGGTGGTGAGGAAAAGCGCCGCGATGGAGGCCGCGTTCTGCAGTGCCGAGCGGGTGACCTTGGCCGGGTCGATGATGCCTGCGTCGACCAGGTTGCGGTACTCGCCGGTGGCTGCGTCGAGGCCCTCGCCCTGCTTGAGGCCCTTGACGCGCTCGACGACAACTCCGCCTTCGAGGCCGGCGTTGATGGCGATCTGCTTCAGCGGCGCCTCGACGGCGACCTTGACGATGTTGGCACCGGTGGCCTCGTCGCCCTCGAGACGAAGGCCGGCGAAGGCCTCCTCGGCGGCCTGGAGCAGGGCCACGCCGCCACCGGCGACGATGCCCTCTTCCACGGCTGCCTTGGCGTTGCGCACGGCGTCCTCGATGCGGTGCTTGCGCTCCTTGAGCTCCACCTCGGTGGCGGCACCGGCCTTGATCACCGCGACACCGCCGGCCAGCTTGGCCAGGCGCTCCTGCAGCTTCTCGCGGTCGTAGTCGGAGTCGCTCTTCTCGATCTCGGCGCGGATCTGGTTGACCCGGCCCTGGATCGCCTCGGCGTCACCGGCACCCTCGACGATGGTGGTCTCGTCCTTGGTCACGACGACCTTGCGGGCCTTGCCCAGCAGCGAGATGTCGGCGTTGTCCAGCTTGAGGCCCACGTCCTCGGAGATGACCTGGCCGCCGGTCAGGGTGGCCATGTCCTGCAGCATCGCCTTGCGGCGGTCGCCGAAGCCCGGGGCCTTGACGGCCACGGACTTGAAGGTGCCACGGATCTTGTTCACGACCAGGGTCGCGAGGGCCTCGCCCTCGACGTCCTCGGCGATGATCAGCAGCGGCTTGCCGGCCTGCATGACCTTCTCCAGCAGCGGGAGCAGGTCCTTGACCGAGGAGATCTTCGAACCGAACAGCAGGATCTGCGGGTCCTCGAGGACCGCTTCCTGACGCTCGGGGTCGGTCACGAAGTAACCGGAGATGAAGCCCTTGTCGAAGCGCATACCTTCGGTGAGCTCCAGCTCGAGCCCGAGGGTGTTGCTCTCCTCGACGGTGATGACGCCTTCCTTGCCGACCTTGTCCAGCGCCTCGGCGATCAGCTCGCCGATCGTGGTGTCGGCGGCGGAGATGGAGGCCGTGGCAGCGATCTGCTCCTTGGTCTCGATCTCCTTGGCGACCTTGTGCAGCTGCTCGGTGATGGCCTCGACAGCCTGCTCGATGCCGCGCTTGAGCGACAGCGGGTCGGCGCCGGCCGCCACGTTGCGCAGGCCCTCGCGAACGAGCGCCTGGGCGAGCACGGTGGCGGTGGTGGTGCCGTCGCCGGCTACGTCGTCAGTCTTCTTGGCGACCTCTTTGACCAGCTCGGCCCCGATCTTCTCCCACGGGTCCTCGAGCTCGATCTCCTTGGCGATGGAGACGCCGTCGTTGGTGATCGTCGGCGCGCCCCACTTTTTCTCGAGCACGACGTTGCGGCCCCTCGGGCCGAGCGTCACCTTGACGGCGTCGGCGAGGGTGTTCAGGCCGCGCTCGAGTCCGCGGCGCGCGTCCTCGTCAAACGCGATCAGTTTGGCCATTGCGGTGTGTCCTCCGCCTGCTTCTCTACGTTTTATGGCGTCGTGCGGCCTTGCCTCACGACGGAACACTGTGCTCGCCAGGTGCGGTGCCCGCGACGGACGACCTTGGGCTGATGCCTCGATCTCACCATCCCGGCTGGCACTCCACTCTCACGAGTGCTAACCACGTGTTTAGCACTCACCCTCGTCGAGTGCAAGAAGACCAGCTCAGCCGCCACTCGGCAGAACCGTGATGTTCGGCGGGAGCGTCTTGCGGGTGCTGCTGGTGGTCGGCTTGGCCGGTTTGCTGGAAGCACCCGGCTCACCGCCGACCGGGATCTGCGGCCCGGTGGTGGTCTGCTGCTGGTTGCCGCCGTCGCCGTCGCCGGACAGGAAGATGATCGCCGCGACGATGGCCGCGATCGCGATCAGCCCGACCAGGACCGGCACCAGCCAGCGTTTGCTGCTCTTGTCCGAGGTGAACGCACTCGACCCGACCGGCACCGGCGGCCGCAGCCGGACGAACTCTCCCGGGCCGGGCGGTTGCGGCTGAGGCGGACGCTGAGGCTGCTGGGGTGGCGGCTGAGGGGCGCGGTAAACGGGCGGTTGCGGCTGCCCGGCGGGCCGGGGCGCCTCCCGGCGAGGAGCCTGCGCAAGCGCTTGGCGCGCCGCGGCGATCAGCGCCTTGCAGTCGATGTAGCGGATCTTCGGGTCCTTCGACATGCCGCGCCGAATCACCTCATCGATACCTCCCGGCAACGCCACCAGACCGGTGACCGCGGGCGGTTCGAGGTTGAGATGCCCCTGGATGACTTCCGGCACCTTGCCCTGGAACGGCGGCCTGCCGGTCAGGCATGCGAACAGCACGCATGCGAGCGAGTAGGCGTCCGTACGCGCGTCGACCGGCTCGCCGCGCAGGTGCTCAGGCGCCGCGTATGTCGGCGAGCCAAGGAAGTCACCGCTGCGGGTCCGGTGCCCGGTGGCGCCGCGCCTGGTCAGACCGAAGTCGGCCAGGTAGACGTGCTCGGTCGACGTCTCCCGGCTGGTGACGAGCACGTTCGCCGGCTTCACGTCCAGGTGCACGAGACCGCGCTCGTGCAGTGTGTCGAGAGCCTCAGCGACCTGCCCGAGCAGTGCGAGCGTGCGTTCGACCGCCAGCGGGCCGTCGGAGATCAGGCTGGCCAGATCGGAGCCGTCCACCAGCCGCATGGCGATGTACAGCAGGCCGTCGACCTCGCCGAAGTCGTACAGCGGGACCACGTTGGCGTGATCGATCGCGGAGGTGTTTCTGGCCTCGTCGACGAACCGCTCCCGGAACTCGGCGTCCTCGCCGAGGTGCTCGCCGATGACCTTGAGGGCCACCTTCCGGCCCAGCCGGACGTCGGTGGCCTTGTACATCACGCTCATGCCGCCGCGGCCGAGCACACCGTCGATTCGGTAATGCCCTAGGCGACGCCCGGTGAGGTCCTCCGACACGCAGCGCAGCCTAACGTCCGCCAACTGGCCCGCGCGGCCGGTTGGGGATAACGACTCAGGTCAGTGCCGCACTCATGGCTTGCGGCTTGCGTGTCTGGGTGAGGATCTGAGCTGGGCCGGCGAAGTCGAGCAACAGTCCCTCGCCCGTCCGGATGGACTGGTGCAGCGACTGGCTGACCGCGCGCAGCCGCGTCTGGGCCGTGTCGGTGTAAGCGACCACACATCCGGGCGCGACCGTGATCGCGGCGCCGGCGTCGAGATTGACCACGTCAAGTGCGCCACATGAGGTCAAGACCACAGAGCCCTGCCCCGAGACGTGTTCGAGGAAGCCCTGCTCGGCACCGAACATCGGCCGGAAGCCGGGCCAGTTCGGGTCCTGGTAGATCGTGCTCGACGCGGCCAGCCAGCTGCCCCGGGTCACGCACCAGCCGGACATGCCCTCCAGCTCGAGCGTGTAGACCTCCCCCGGCAACGCGGGCGCCACGTCGACCCAGCCGCCTTCGGCGGGTGCGGTGAACAACGTCGGATGTGCCTTGCGACCTCGGGCGCCACCTCGTGGCCGGACCTCGATGAGCACGCCGTAGCTCGCCGAGAGCATCGCGTCGTAGTCGGCCAGAACGGCCTCACCAGGCGCCAGCATCAGCCTCGCGACACCGAACGCAGGGGTGTGACGGGTTCGAACCTGCAACGTTCCCCTCCGTGATCGCGCCGTGCGTCGCGGTGCAGTCTCCCATGCTGCGATGTTCTGGCTCGGCGGCACGAGGCAGGATGCATGCGTGCCGAACACAACGACGAGACTTCGCAGCGTCGATTCCTACCGGGCGACCGTTTCCGCGCTGGTAGGCGACCTGCCTATCGAGCACCTGCCGGTGCCGGACTGCCTTGGCCTGGTGCTCGCCGAGGATGTAACGGCTCCCATAGCGCTGCCACCGTTCGACAACTCCGCGATGGACGGCTACGCCGTACGTTCCGTCGACGTCGTCGGTGCGAGCGAGGAAAACCCCGTCAAACTGCCCGTCCCGGAGGACATCCCCGCGGGACGCACGGACGTCGTGCCGCTGCTGCCGGGTACGGCACACCGCATCATGACTGGCGCACCTTTGCCGCCTGGCGCCGATTCGATCGTTCAGGTCGAGCTGACGGATTCAGGTGTCGAACAAGTCCGTGTATTCGCCGCGGTGCCCATCGGAACGCATCTGCGGCGGACCGGTGAGGACGTCCGCGAGGGCGCGACCGTACTCACGGCGGGAACCGTGCTCGGGCCCCCGCAGCTGGGCTTCCTGGCCGCGCTCGGCATCCCGCGCCTGCCTGTCCGGCGACGGCCGCGAGTGCTGATCCTCTCGACCGGCACTGAGCTCGTCGAGCCCGGAAAGCCGCTGGCCCATGGCCAGATCTACGAGTCCAACAGCGTGCATATCGCCGCGGCCGTGCAGGAGATCGGCGGCGTCGCACACGTCCTGCGTTCCGTCCCGGACGACACCGACGCGCTGTACGAGACGCTCGAGCCGCATCTGAAGGAGCACGACCTGCTCATCACGACCGGCGGTGTGAGCGCAGGCGCGTACGAGGTCGTCAAGGACGCTCTTACCGGTGAAGGCGTCGAGTTCGTCAGGGTTGCCGTGCAACCAGGCGGACCGCAGGGCTTCGGTACATATCGCGGGTTGCCCGTGCTCACATTGCCCGGCAACCCGGTGAGCGCGGCCCTGTCGTTCGAGCTGTTCGTGCGGCCCGCACTGCTCGCTGCCCTCGGCAACCCGCAGATCGACCGTCGGCGCCAGCGCGCGACAGCAAGCAGCTCGATGAAGTCGCCAGCTGGACGGCGGCAGTACCGGCGCGGCTACTACGACGCGGGCACCGTCCAGGCCGTGCCCGTCGGCGGTCCAGGGTCACACCTGCTGGCGGCGTTCGCCCAGTCCAACTGCCTGATCGAGATCCCGGAGGACGTCACCGAGGTCCCTGAGGGCGGCGAGGTCGATCTGGTCATGCTCATACCGTGACCTGATGCATACACAGCGCCATTGATCCTACCTTTGCCCCCGCCTAAACTGCGAGAACAGCACATTCACGTGGTGGAGCCGATAGGTGCCGATGCATCGTGTCGGGGGATGCATCGGCACCTGCCCCGGCCGGTCGGGCAGACTTGGTCGCACGCATCGCCCGTCGTGGATCCAAGAAAAGGCCGCAGTGACTTCTTCCCCTGATCGTCCCGTCGCACACTTTGTCGAGCTGGCGCGTGGAATCGTGCCGCCCATGAACCCGGCCGGCCGGCCGTTCGTCGTGGCGGCGGTGGCGTTGACGCTCGTACTTCGCCGGATCTACCGGCCGCTCGGCGTGGTCGGCGCGTTGCTCACCGGGTGGACAGCCTGGTTCTTCCGCGAGCCGAAGCGGGTCACCCCAACCCGCGCGGGTGTCGTGGTGGCGCCGGCTGACGGGACGGTCTCGACAGTGGCCGAAGTCATGCCGCCGCCCGAGCTGGAGCTGGGTGACACGCCGATGCTGCGGGTCAGCGTGTTCCTGTCGGTGTTCGACGTGCACGTGCAGCGCAACCCGGTCGCGGGCGAGGTGGCCCGCAAGATCTACCACCCGGGCAAGTTCCTGTCGGCCGATCTGGACAAGGCCAGCGAGGAGAACGAGCGCAACACCGTCCTGCTGCGCACCGCCGAGGGCCACCAGATCGTCGTGGTGCAGATCGCCGGGCTGGTGGCCCGCCGGATCGTCTGCCACATCGACGAGGGTGACAAGGTCGAAGCGGGCGCTACATACGGCTTGATCCGGTTCGGTTCCCGAGTGGACACTTACCTGCCGCTGGGCGGCCGGGTTCTCGTCGAGCCGGGCCAGAAGACGATTGGCGGCGAGACCGTCCTCGCCGAACTGGGAGGCTGAAGCCATGGCGGCTCGCACCGCCCCTGGAGTCCGGCTACTACCCAACGCCATCACCGTGCTCGCGATGTGCGCGGGCCTTTCCGCCGTGCAGTTCGCGCTGCACGACAACTACCGGGCTGTGCTCGCGTCGATCTTCGCCGCGGCCATTCTGGACAGTCTCGACGGCCGGATCGCACGGCTCTTGGACGCGACAAGCAAGCTGGGCGCCGAGCTCGACTCGTTGTCCGACGCGATCGCGTTCGGCGTCGCGCCCGCGCTTGTGCTGTACCAATGGAAGCTCGGCGAGGAGAACAACCGGCTCGGCTGGATCTTCGCGCTGGTGTTCGCCGTCTGCATGATCCTCCGGCTGGCTCGGTTCAACACCTTGCTCGACGACACCAACCAGCCGCCGTACGCCAAGGAGTTCTTCGTCGGTGTGCCCGCACCGGCCGGCGGCATGCTCGCGTTGCTGCCCGTGGTGATCTGGCTGGAGTTCGAGGCCGAGGGCTGGTGGACCAACCAGATCGTCGTGATGGTCTGGACCGTGGCGGTGGCCGCGCTGCTGGTCAGCCGGATCCCGACGCTGTCGGTGAAGACCGTCCGGGTGCCGCCGCGCATGGTGGTCCCGCTGCTGGTCGGCGTGACTCTGCTGGCCGCGGCCGTGGTCACGTACCCGGTCGCGGCTCTGGGCATCTTCCTGATCGTCTACCTGCTGCACATCCCGTACGCCGTGCGCCGCAAGCACTGGCTGGCCAACCACCCCGAGGCCTGGGACGTGCCACCGCGGGAGCGCCGCGCGATCCGCAGCCAGACCCGCCGGCTGGGTATTCGCCCTCCGCAACTGCGTCGCCGGGTGGCCGGCGTGGCCAGGCGAGTCAGGCTGAGCAGGCGTTCGGACGAGAACGAACCGATGCACGCGGGTTGGCAGTCGTACCTGCCGCCGGAGCAGCACCCGCGCGTGATCGGTCCGCTGCCTAAGCGCCGCAGTTGGCGCCGGATCGGATTGCGCCGCAATCCGCGGCCCCCACGCTCAGATAGATAACAGTGCCGATTGTCCTCGCTCCGCTCGGACGGGCTTGGTCGCCAAAGCCGGCCATTTCCACCCCGCCCCACGCAACCGGCTTCTTCGCTCGGGGCCCGGCATCGCCGGGGCTGGGGCGATGCCGGGCGTGTTGCGTGGCGTAAACGACCGGCGCGACCAAGCCAGCCGCGCGCGTGAAGCCGTAAGCTGCGCGCGTGTCATCGCCTCAGATCACGCTCACTGCTCGTCTGTCGCCGTCCGCGATCGATACCCGGCGGGGTGTCGTGCGGCTGCATCCGGAAGTGCTTGACGCCCTTGGCCTGCAGCAATGGGACGCAGTCCGGCTGACCGGGGCGCGCGTGAGCGCGGCCCTGGCAGCGGCAAGCGACAACTTGCCGGGCGTGGTGCTGCTGGACGACGTGACGATGTCCAACATCGGAATCGTCGAAGGCTCCGAGGTCGTGGTCGCGCCCGAGGCCGTGGCGGTCGCAAGGTCGCTCACGGTGTCGGGGTCGCGGTTGGCGGCGACGTCGGTCACGCCGCAGACGCTCCGGCTTGCCTTGATGGGCAAGGTGTTCACGGTCGGTGACGCGGTTTCGTTGCTGCCGCAGGACCTCGCGCCGCCACCTGAGGCGGACGTGACCGCGGCCCGCCAGCGGCTGTCCGCGGCGATCGGCATGACCTGGACGAACGAGCTGATCACGATCACCGCGGCCGACCCCGTCGGCACGGTCGCGGTGGCACCGTCCACAGTGGTCGGCTGGCGGGACGGCCCACGCACCGGCGAGCAGCAGAAGGCGATCACCGGCTCGACCGCCGCCCAGATCACGGTGCAGGACGCGGAGATCGTCGAAGCCGTGGTCGTGGCCGAGGAGATCGACACGACGCCGGCCGAGCCGCCGCTGCCCGTCACCGACCTGGTCGGCGCGCTGGACGCGGCCAGGCGGCTGACCGAATGGCTGGAACTCGCCTTCGAGCGCCCCGAACTGCTGGAGAAGCTGGGCGCGGCACCCAGGCTCGGCGCGCTGGTCAGCGGCCCGGAAGGCGTGGGCAAGGCAGCGCTGGTCCGTTCGGTCGCGAACGCCGTCAACGCCAAGGTCTTCGAGGTCCAGGCGCCTTCGATCGCGGCTCTCGAAGCGAACGCGGCGGCAGCCAAAATCCGGGCCGCGGTGGCGGAAGCCGTCGCGAACACGCCTGCCGTGCTACTGCTGACCGATGTGGACGCGCTGCTGCCGGGCACCAATCCCCCGCCGGTCGCGACTTTCGTACTGGAGTCGTTGAAGGGCGCGGTCAACACGCCCCGGCTGGCGATCGTGGCGACCTCCGCGCACCCTGAATCAATCGACCCACGGCTGCGCACGGTCGAACTCCTGGACCGCGAGCTGACCCTGAGCCTGCCCAACGGCCAGACCCGCACCGAGCTGCTGCGAATCCTGATGCGCGATGTGCCGACGGAGTCCGATGTGGACTTCGGGGCGATCGCCGAGAAGACACCGGGTTTCGTGGTCGCCGACCTGGTCGCGCTGCGCCGTGAGGCCTCGGTGCGAGCCGCCATCCGGCAACGTGACACCCCTGAGCCCAAGGTCTCCGAGAACGACCTGTTCGGCGCGTTGGAAACGGTCCGGCCGACGTCGATGTCCGCTTCGGACACCCTGCAGACCGGCGGCATGACGCTGGAGGACGTCGGCGACATGACCGAGGTGAAGCAGTCGCTGACCGAGGCCGTGCTCTGGCCGCTGCAGTACCCGGATTCCTTTGCGCGCCTTGGCGTTCAGCCGCCACGTGGCGTGCTGCTCTACGGCCCGCCCGGCTGCGGCAAGACGTTCCTGATCAGGGCGCTCGCCGGTACGGGCCGGTTGAATGTGCTCTCGGTCAAGGGCGCCGAACTGATGGACAAGTGGGTCGGCGAGTCCGAACGAGCCGTACGCGAGCTGTTCCGCCGCGCCGCCGAAGCCGCCCCGGCCATGGTCTTCCTCGACGAGGTGGACGCACTCGCCCCTCGCCGCGGCCAATCCTCCGACTCAGGCGTCGCAGACCGAGTCGTCGCCGCGCTGCTGACCGAGCTCGACGGCGTGGAGCCATTGCGCGACGTGATCGTGGTCGGCGCGACCAACCGCCCCGAACTGATCGACCCGGCTCTGCTGCGGCCAGGCCGGCTGGAACGGATCATCTACGTCCCGCCGCCCGACGCCGAAGCCCGCGCCGCGATCCTCCGCTCGTCGGCCCGCAACACCCCGCTGGCGCAGGACGTGAACCTCGACGAACTGGGCGGAACGCTCGATCGCTACTCAGCTGCCGACTGCGCCGCGCTGATCCGCGAAGCCGCGCTGACCGCGATGCGCGAATCATTGGAAGCCACCGAAGTCACGGCAGACCATCTCAACAAAGCGCGGGAAACCGTACGTCCGTCTCTGGATCCGGCCCAGCTCGCGTCACTCGAGGCCTACGCCAACAGGTCCTGAGACGCCCTCCTGTGCGCGGCGCCCCTGGCCACGCACAGGACATCTCTCATTCCTGGAACGGGTCGGGTTCGGTCGATGGGTCCCATGACAGGCCGGGCACGCCCCAGCCGTTGCCCTTGACCGCGCGCTTGGCCTGCTTGGCGTACCGGCCGACGAGCCGGTTGAGGTACAGCAGGCCGTCCAGGTGATCGGTCTCGTGTTGCAGGCAGCGGGCGAAGAACCCGGTGCCCTCGACTTCGAGCGGGGAACCGTCCACGTTCTGGCCGGTCACCTTGGCCCAGGTCGCGCGGCCGGTGGGGAACGATTCGCCGGGCACCGACAGGCAGCCTTCGTAGTCGTGATCCGGGTCCGGCATGGTCTCCGGGCGTTCGGACGTCTCCAGGACCGGGTTGATCATCAGGCCGCGGTGGCGGACACCTTCGTCGTCCGGGCAGTCGTAGACGAACAGCCGTAGCGGGATGCCGATCTGGTTGGCCGCGAGGCCGACTCCGTTGGCGGCGGCCATTGTCTCGAACATATCTTCGACCAGCTGCTGCAGTTCGGCGTCGAATGTGGCAACTTTGTCGGTGGGGTTGTGTAGAACAGGGTCTCCGACGATCCGGATCGGGTGAACGGCCATGGCGGGGACTCTATCCAGCCGATCAGCCCGATCCCGGACGCGCCGGGTACATGGCCGACGAGGTGGAGCGGGGGCGTGATGTAATGACGACGCGGAAATCACATTCGTGTGATTCCCAGACGGGCAAGGGATTCCTGACCGCGGACCAAGGAGCAGGATGGACGCCGCTGAGGCACTGGTCCCCCAAGGCGAGCCGCTCGACGGCTTGACCGAACGGGAACGGGTGATCCTCGCCTTCGAGCGCCAGTGGTGGAAGTACGCCGGCGCGAAGGACCAGGCGATCCGGGAGATCTTCGGGATCTCGCCCACCCGTTACTACCAGTTGGTCAACGACCTGATCGAAAAACATGAAGCCCTGATGGCCGACCCGTTGCTGGTCAAGCGACTGCGCCGGTTGCGTACCGGCCGGGTGCGGTCCCGTGGGGCAAGAAGGCTGGGTGTCGAGCAGACATGACTACGCCCGAGCAGGCAGGACCTACTCGGCCGGCCCGCTTGGCCGGCCTGGCTCTGCTCGCGCTCGCCCTGATCGCGCTGGTGATCGGTTTGATCTCGCTGTTCGGCGGGGGCGACTCGGATCCGGGTGCCAGTCCGCCGCCGTCCTCGAAGTCACAGCCGCCACCGCCGCCTGCCTCGGACACGTCGTCCGCGGCGCCGCCGCCCAGCAGTGCGCAGCCGCCGCCGGTGACCACCACGACGACAAGCACACCCGCGCCGCCGCCGGCCAGTCAACCGGCACAGCCGCCTGCGCAGAACAACCGTTCGGAGCCGGTGCGGGTCTACAACAACAGCACGATCACCGGCCTGGCCGACCGCGCTGCCAACGACTTCCGGGGCAACGGCTGGAACGTCGCCGCAGTCGACAACTACTCCAGCGGGATCATCCCGACCACGACCGTCTACTTCCGGCCGGGCACCGCGGAGGAAGCGCAGGCCAAGGACCTGGCCAAGACGTTCGGTCTGCGCGCGGAGCCCCGCTTTCAGGGCATCCAGGACGCCGGGGCGGGCATCATCGTGATCGTGACGAAGGAGTACAACCCGAAGTCCAAGTAGGGCGCGTGACAGCCCCCGGCCGGAGTTCGCCGGGGGCTTAATGCTGTCCAGGAACAACTCCGCCCGCGAAACGTTGTAGACGATGCAACGGTGTAATCAAGCGTGGGCGGTGGTGGCGGTGGACGAGTACTCCCGGACCGTGATCTCTGTCGCCAAATCGGTGACGCCGCACGTCGCGAGCGTGCGACTGGACAACGGCAGCGGCTCGGCCGTGGTGTTCGAAAACGGCCGTCTGCTGACGAACGCGCATGTCGTCAGCAACGCTCGTCGCGGCACAGCGACTTTCTCGGACGGCAGCGATACGTCGTTCGAGGTCGTCGGATCGGACCCGCTGTCGGACTTGGCCGTGCTGAGCGCGCGTGGTGACGTCCCGCCTCCCGCAACGCTCGGCAACGCCGACGAACTCGAAGTCGGCCAGCTCGTGGTCGCGGTCGGCAACCCGCTCGGGCTCAACGGCTCGGTGACCGCGGGCGTGGTCAGCGCGTTAGGCCGCGCGTTGCCTGTGCGGCAAGGCAAGGCGGCACGCGTGATCGAGGACGTCATCCAGACGGACGCGGCGTTGAACCCTGGCAACTCCGGAGGCGCGCTCGCGGATTCATCCGGCCGCGTGGTCGGGATCAACACGGCAGTGGCCGGGTTCGGGCTGGGGCTCGCGGTCCCGGTGAACGTCACGACCATGCGGATCGTGCAGACCCTGATCTCCGACGGCCGCGTCCGTCGCGCCTTCCTTGGGCTGGTCAGCATGCCCGCGCCACTGCCAGACGATGTCGCCGCACGCACAGGTCAGCGTGCGGGACTGCGTGTCGTGGAAGTCGTCGCGGGAAGTCCTGCGCACAGGGCCGGCCTGCATGCGGGCGACCTCGTCCTGACCGTGGGACGCAAGCAGGTCAATGACGCACAGGGCATCCAGAAGCAGCTTTTCGCCGAGGCGATCGGCACCGAGCTGCCGGTGACGGTGTTGCGGGGCGGCGCGATGGTCGACGTCTTCGCCACCCCCACCGAGCTCTCCGTCCGCTGATGTGGTGTGCCCCCAAAGTGGCTTTCGGAGCGCTGGATGCTCCGAAAGCCACTTTGGGGGCAAAACTTCAGGCGGGTTTGAGGGAGTGGAGGAGTTCCTGGGCGCGTTCGGCGGCGGCTGCCTCGGACGCGTCCGGGCTCCCGATCAGCGGATCCCAGTTCAGGTCGTAGAACAGCTCCGTCACACCTTGCTCACCGAGCCACTCCGCGTCCGCCTTGATCTGCGCGAATGAGCCCGACAACCGGCCCACCCGTTCGCCGGGACGCCCGACGCCACGGACAACGACCCGCACGCCAGAGGGGTCCTTGCCCGCCTCGGCCGCCCCCGCCCGGACCAAAGCGATCTGCTCGGAGATCGCGTCAAGATTGGTGGCACTGCGGGACATCCAGCCGTCCGCGATCCGCCCGGCCCGCGCCAGAGCCGCGGGCACGGCTCCGCCGAGCAACATCGGCGGGCCGGGTTTCTGCACGGGTTTGGGGTCCATCCGGCTCGGCGGGATCGTGTAGAACTCGCCGTCGAACGTGCTCACGCCGTCAGCCCACAGAGTGCGCAGGACCTGCACGTACTCCACAGTCCGGGCGCCGCGCCGGGCCGTCGACGCCCCGGTCGCGATGAACTCCTCTTCCTGCCAGCCCGCGCCGAGCCCCAGATCAAGACGGCCTTTCGACAGGACGTCCAGCGTCGAGGCCTGCTTGGCCACGTAGGTCGGCGAGACGAACGGCAGGTTGATCAACGCCACCCCGAGCCGGATGGTGGACGTGCGGGCGGCCGCGAAAGCCAGCGCCACCAACGGGTCGAGCACGCTGCGGTACACCGGGTCGATCGGCTGCCCGCCCGGGATGAGCAGGCGGTGGAAACTCCAGAGAGACGAGTAGCCCAGGTCCTCAGCCGACTCGGCGAACCGGCCGAGGTTGTCCGGGGTCGCCCACGCGCCCGAGACCGGGGCGCCGAATCCGATCTTCATGTCCCCAAGTTAGCCGGCTGGTCCTGGCGCCAGGGCAGATCCGGCAAGGAGGCCAGTTCGGCGAAACTCGTGTACGTGGACACCTCGGCGTACCGGCCGGCGATCAGGAACGAGCGCAGCCGCTGCGACTGGCGCGCGGTGAAGACGTGGCCGACCAGCAGGAACGGCAGCACGAGACGCCAGTACGAGACCTGCGAGGCCCGGTGCCGGTGCGGCGCCCGCAGGATCACCCGGGCCTGTCGTAAGGCGTGTTCGTTGGGCGTCATGTCGCCGCCGGCCATCCAGCGCTTCTCCTCGGCGATCGCGCAGTACGCGCATTCGATGTCGCCGGTGGTGGCCTCCTTGCCGCAGCCCGCGCAGTTCGACAGCCGCAACGCCCAGTCCAGGCAGGTCCACGGATACGTGCCGCCGTCGTCGGACAGCACGGCCGAGATCAGGTCGGCCGGGGTGCCGGCCAGGGCGGCCAGCCAGTCCGCCGCCCAGTAGCGGTCGATGAAGTCCGCACACGCCGCACACGACGGGTAACTACGGCCAGCGAATTCACCGCAGTCCGCGCACGGCGCGACCGCGTCGGGTCTAGCCAGCTGACGCAGGCCCGGTGCGGAGGTCACAGCGAAACGGTACGCCGGTTGTCTTGGCAACGCGCGGTCATCGTGGTTATGGTCGAGAAGATTTGCGAAACGTCGCGGGAGCTCGCGCCTAAGGCGGGCTGAGAGGGCGGCTTGGAGTCCACTGAGGACCAGGTGCCGCCGACCGCATGAACCTGACCGGGTAATGCCGGCGTAGGGAAGGAAGCGTTGATGACGGCGCTCGAAGACCGTACTGTCCAGCCGACCATCACCACCGGGCCGATCTCCGGCTCACACAAGCGATACCTCGACATCGGCGACGGCATCCAGGTGCCGTTCCGGAGGGTGGAACTGACCAACGGCGAGCATGTCGACCTGTACGACACATCCGGCCCGTATACCGACACGTCAGCCACCATCGATGTCCATAGTGGACTTCCCAGGATCCGGGAAGGCTGGGCGCGTGAACCCATCAACGGCGCGGTGACCCAATTGGCCTACGCCAAGGCCGGGATCATCACCGAGGAGATGCGATTCGTCGCGGCCCGCGAGAAAATGGATCCCGAGTTCGTCCGTTCGGAGGTAGGCAGCGGCCGGGCGGTCATCCCGGTCAACCGCAACCACCCGGAGTCCGAGCCGGCCATCATCGGCAAACGGTTCCTGGTCAAGGTGAACGCCAATATCGGCAACTCCGCGGTGTCCTCGTCGATCGAGGACGAGGTCGACAAGATGGTCTGGGCCTCGCGGTGGGGCGCGGACACCATCATGGACCTGTCCACCGGCAAGCGGATCCACGAGACCCGCGAGTGGATCATGCGCAACTCGCCGGTGCCGATCGGCACAGTGCCCATCTACCAGGCACTGGAGAAGGTCAACGGCGATCCGGCGGCACTGACCTGGGAGATTTACCGGGACACCGTTATCGAGCAGTGTGAGCAAGGCGTGGACTACATGACTGTCCACGCGGGTGTGCTGCTGCGGTACGTGCCCCTGACGGCAAAGCGTGTCACCGGGATCGTCTCGCGGGGCGGCTCGATCATGGCGGCATGGTGCCTGGCGCACCACAAGGAGAGCTTCCTCTACACGCACTTCGAGGAACTGTGCGACATCCTGCGCCAGTATGACGTCACTTTCTCACTGGGCGACGGGTTGCGGCCCGGCTCGATCGCGGACGCCAACGACGCGGCCCAGTTCGCCGAACTGCGTACGCTCGGCGAGCTCACCCACATCGCCCGCGACCGCGACGTGCAGGTGATGATCGAAGGCCCGGGGCACGTTCCGATGCATAAGATCATCGAGAACGTCCGGCTTGAGGAAGAATGGTGTGGTGAAGCGCCGTTCTACACCCTCGGACCGCTCGCGACCGACATCGCGCCGGCGTACGACCACATCACGTCCGCGATCGGCGCCGCGCAGATCGGCTGGGCCGGGACGGCGATGCTCTGCTACGTCACCCCCAAGGAGCACTTGGGACTGCCCAACCGGGACGACGTGAAGACCGGCGTGATCACCTACAAGATCGCCGCGCACTCGGCCGACCTGGCCAAGGGCCACCCGGGCGCACAGGACTGGGACGACGCGCTTTCCAAGGCGCGCTTCGAGTTCCGCTGGGTCGACCAGTTCAACCTCTCGCTCGACCCGGACACCGCGCGCTCGTTCCACGACGAGACGCTGCCCGCCGAGCCGGCCAAGACCGCGCACTTCTGCTCGATGTGCGGGCCGAAGTTCTGCTCCATGAAGATCACGCAGGACGTGCGCAAGTACGCCGAGGAGCACAACCTGTCCACAGTGGATGCCATTGAGGCGGGTATGCAGGAGATGTCGCAGGAGTTCCACGAGCACGGGAACAAGGTCTACCTACCAGTGGTTGATTGATGACCCCACCTACTGTCCTGACCATCGCCGGAAGTGATTCCGGCGGTGGTGCGGGCATCCAAGCCGACCTGCGTGCGTTCTTCGCCTGTGGTGTGCACGGGATGACGGCCCTGACAGCTGTCACGGTGCAGAACACCATTGGTGTGATGGGCATCCACGAGATCCCGCCGGACATCGTGGCCGCCCAGATCGAGGCCGTCGCGGTGGACATCGGCGTGCAGGCGGCGAAAACCGGCATGCTGGCGAACGCGGACATCATCCAGGCGATCGCCGGCGCGGCCGACCGGGTGGGAATAGGCAAGGACGGGCACATCCCGTTCATCGTCGATCCGGTGTCCGCCTCGATGGGCGGCGACCAGCTGCTGCGTGACGACGCACTGGAGGCGTTGCGCAGCGAGTTGTTCCCACGCGCCACCGTGATCACGCCGAACCTCGACGAAGTCCGGCTGCTGACCGGTCTCGACGTGACCGACATGGCCACCCAGCGGGAGGCCGCCGAGGCGCTGTACGCCTATGGACCCGAATGGGTGCTGGTCAAAGCCGGGCACATGCGCAACGCCGAGGACTGCGTGGACCTGCTCTACAACGGCACGGACTTCCACGAACTGCCCGGCCCCCGCTTCGACACACCCAACACCCACGGCGGCGGCGACACGCTGGCCTCTGCGATCACGTCTTCGCTGGCCAGGGGCAGCTCAGTGCCGGAAGCGGTCGCGTTCGGCAAGCGTTTCATCGTGCGTTCCGTAAGGGACGCGTACCCCCTTGGCAAGGGCCACGGCCCGGTTTCACCGTTTTGGAGGTTGTCCGCCGACGAGGTCTGACCCGACCTTTACGCTGTGGCCCCGTGATCTCTCGGGAACAGGTACGCGCCCTGGTGTCGCGCACGGGGTTTCAGCGCTTCATCATCGGCGTGATCATCTTCAACGCCGTCACGCTCGGGTTCGAGACCTCACCGGCGATCGTGGCGAAGTTCGGCGGCGTGCTGCACTTCGCCGACAGGGCTGCGCTCACGGTCTTCGTGGTCGAGATCCTGCTGCGGATCTACGCGTACGGCTGGAGCTTCTTCAAGGACTCCTGGAACATCTTCGACCTGGTCATCATCGGGGTCGCGGTGGTGCCGGCCACGGGCGAGTTCTCCGTGCTCAGGTCACTGCGCATTCTGCGGGCGCTGCGGCTGATCTCGGTGGTGCCGTCGATGCGGCGCGTGGTCAGCGGGCTGCTGATGGCGGTTCCCGGGATGGCGTCGATCGCGGCACTGCTCGCGCTCGTGCTCTACGTCGCCGGTGTGATGGCCACCAAACTGTTCCAGCATCTACAGCCGGAGCACTTCGCCGATCTTGGCACGACGCTGTTCACCCTGTTCCAGGTCATGACCGGCGAGGGCTGGCCGGACATCGCGCGGGAGCTGATGACCAAGGCGCCGTTGGCGTGGATCTTCTTCGTCACCTACATCATCGTGTCCAGCTTCGCGGTGCTGAACATGTTCATCGCGGTCGTGGTCAACGGAATGGACCGCGGGATGACCGAGGAACTGGTCGAGGCCGAGGAAAAGCACGCGGCCGAGCAGAAGGCGTCCGACGAATTGCTACTCACCGAAATCCGGGCGCTACGTTCCGAGATCGCCGAACTGCGTGCGGAACGGGCACCCGAGGGGTGAATCGTTAAAACACGGGCCCGCGACAAATTCGTCACATGACCGGACGGCGTTATTCCTCGGCGAGCAGATCTTCCAAGATCGGGATCGCGTTGATCAACACCGCCTGCTTGTCCTCGGGCAGCCGGTCAATTCGGCGGCGCAGTTCCTGAACCCGGGTGGAGCGCAGCCCGGAGACCATTCGCTCGCCGTCCGGCGTGGCCTTGACCAGCCAGGCCCGCCGGTCCACCGGATCCGGCTCACGCTGGACGTATTTGGCCTCGACCAGCGCGGCCACGATCCGGGACATGGTCGGCGCGGCGACGCCTTCTTTGCCCGCGAGATCACCCAGGCGCATCTCGCCGCAACTGACCAAGGTCGACAGTGCGGAAATGGAGCCGTGCCCGAGCCCGGGAGAACCACTGCGGCGCAGTGAACGGGACAGCCGCCCGATGGCGAGATAAAGCCGCGCCGGCACGTCCTCAGCAGCTGAAGGCGTCACTTGCCCTCCCTCGTGAAAGGTGCATCGGACAATAATGACTGTTTAGTCGAATCTCACCGAGGAGGGCTGGAGGCCTGCGCCCAGAAGCGTTGCGGTATACGTCCGGCCGAGCGGGCCAACCGACCTGCTGTAACGCCGTTTCGCATGGCCGCGGCCATTTTCTCGGGATCGCTCGCACGGGTGACAGCAGTGGCGAGCATCACCGCGTCGCACCCCAGTTCCATGGCCAGCGCGGCGTCGGAGGCCGTACCGATGCCCGCGTCGAGCACAACCGGAACCGACGCTCTGGCAACGATCAGTTCGATGTTGTGCGGATTACGGATGCCCAGTCCGGTCCCGATCGGCGAGCCGAGCGGCATCACCGCGGCGGCGCCTGCCTCCTCCAGCCGCAACGCCAGCACTGGGTCGTCGTTGGTGTACGCCAACGCGATGAACCCGTCTGTCACCAGTTGCCGCACCGCGTCCAGCAGTTCCACCGGATCGGGCAGCAACGTCCGGTCATCGGCCACTACTTCGACCTTGACCCAGTTCGTGTCCAGCGCTTCCCGCGCCAGCCGCGCGGTCAGCACGGCTTCGGCCGCCGTGCGACAGCCCGCGGTGTTCGGCAACGGATCAATCCCCAGCCGCCGCAACAACTCGAGCACACCAGTGCCGCCGCCCGCGTCGACGCGGCGCATCGCGACAGTGGTCAGCTCCGTGCCGGACGCGACCAGCGCGCGTTCGAGGACGGCGAGATTGGCCGCGCCGCCGGTTCCCATGATCAGCCGGGAGGAGTACTCCCGGCCGGCGAGGACAAACGGGTCATCCATGGTCAGCCTCCTTGCACAGCGGTGAGCACTTCCAGGTCCGCGCCGTCACCCAGCACAGTCCGCTGGTGCTCGGCGCGCGGCACGACCTCACCGTTGAGTGCGACGGCCACGCCATGCTCGGGAATCTCCAGCAACCGCAGGACATCCGTGACTGTGGCGCCGTCGGCCAGTTCGCGTTCGACGCCGTTCACGCGCGCCTTCATCTGGACTCCAATCTGGCGGCGGCGGCCGCCTCCGGCACCGGGTTCCCGTTCAGCAGCGCGAGTACCGCGTCGGCGGTGATCGGCGCGAGCAATAGGCCATTGCGGTGATGTCCGCTGGCCACCAGGATTCCCGGCTCCAGCCAGTCGATCACCGGCAAGTTGTCCTGGCTCGAAGCGCGTATTCCGGCCGCGCTCTCGACCAGTACGTACTCGGAAATGCCCGGTACCACGCGTTCCGCGTCGGCCAGCAGGTCGCGCACTCCACACACCATCACCTGAGTGTCGTAACCCGCTTCGTACTGCGTCGCGCCGAGTACGACCTCGCCGTTCTCGCGCGGGACCAGGTACACCGGCCGGGACTCGACCAGGGCCCGGATCGTCCGGCCGAGCGGCACCGCGCCCCAGCCGGGTTTCAGCCGCAGGATCTCGCCCTTCACCGGGCGTATCAACGAGTTCAACGCGGGGTGCAGATGCCGGCTCCAGGCACCGGCCGCGATCACCACCACATCGCAGTCCACAGTGGAGTTATCCAGTTCCACCACGCCGTTTCCGACCGCACGAGCAGGCTGGTGGATGAACTCGGCTTTGGACCGCAGCACCTCGAGCAGCTTCCGGTTGTCCACAGCCAGATCACCGGGCACAGAAAGTCCACTGCGGACAGATGTGGACATGGCAGGCTCCAGCCTGCGTATCTCCGGACCGGTCAGCCGGCCCACATCACGGCCGATGGATGCCAGATGATCGGCCAGAATGGTCAGCTGGGCGGCGTCCGCGGCGTCGAATGCCGCGACCACAGTGCCTTGCGTGCGCAGCCCGACATCACCGAGCTCGGCGGCGAACTCCGGCCAGGCTCGTAGCGACGCCTCCCCCAGCTCCAGCAACGGTTCCTCGCCTGGCCAGGCCTCGGTGACCGGCGCGAGCATGCCGCCCGCGACCCAGGACGCGCCGGAACACGGCTGCGGGTCCACGACCACAGTCCGCCATCCGGAATTCATCGCACGCCACGCCACCGACAGGCCGATCACGCCGGCCCCGACAACCGCGATCTTTCCTTGCACCACAACACGCTCCCTGCGCCGGCATGACCCGGATCAGGTTCGACGGTCGGAGCCGAAGAAAGCTCCCTCTCAGCCCGGTTTCGCCAGGCTCCCGTGCGGACCAGGCTCAACAATAGCGTAGAAATCAAGGTATGCCCGGACTCAGTGGGACAGACCTCAGGCGCAAGCTCGCCGAAGCACGGCTCTACCTGTGCACGGACATGCGCGACGACCTGGCGGAATTCGTGGACGCGGCGCTGGAGGGCGGCGTGGACATCGTGCAGCTGCGCGCGAAGACACTCGAAGCCCGCCAGGAGCTGGCGGCACTGGAGGAGATCGCGGGAGTGTGCGCCAAACACGGCGCACTGCTGTCGGTCAACGACCGGGCGGACATCGCCGCGGCGGTCGGCGCGGACGTGCTGCACCTCGGTCAGGACGACCTTCCGGTCCGGATGGCGCGGCAGATCGTCGGCGAGGACATGGTCATCGGCCGGTCGACCCACGACGTCGCACAGGCCAAGGCCGCGGCGACAGAGAAAGGCGTCGACTATTTCTGCACCGGCCCGTGCTGGCCGACGCCCACCAAACCCGGGCGTCCCGCGCCTGGTCTGGACCTGGTACGCGAAACCGCCGCCGCGAATCCGGCCCGGCCGTGGTTCGCGATCGGCGGTATCGATGACACCCGGTTGCCTGAGGTGCTTGCGGCCGGCGCGACGCGTGTGGTGGTCGTCCGCGCGATCACCGAGGCTTCGGATCCCCGCGCCGCGGCCGCTTCCCTGAAGTCCAAACTCTGAGACAGCTGTGCCCCCAATGTGGCGTTGGTGGCATGCGATGCCACCAACGCCACATTGGGGGCAAAAACTCAGCCGCGTAGCAGGGACAGGCCGTAGGCGGAGAGGATCTCGCCCAACGGCTGGAAGTAGCACGTCGCGGTGTTGCCACCGGACACGACACCCTGGCCCTGGCCGGCGCTGGTGATGAAGCCGCCGCCGGAGTCACCGGCCTGGCACCGGACGTTGCTCGCGGTCAGTCCGGTCACCGTGCCCTCTGCGTAGCGGACCGTCTGGTTCTTTGACCCGACCGTGCCGCAGGTCCAGCCGGTCGTGGAGCCGGCCTTGCACACGGCCGCACCGGTCGCTGCCGAGGTCGAGCCCTTGACCGTCACCGAGCCGACCAGCGGGCTCAGCGACACACCGGAGTTGGTGCGCACCCAGGCGTAGTCGTTGCCGGGGAAGGACGAGCCGCCCCAACGGCCGTTGTTGGGCTGGCCGCTGCCGGTCAGCACGTCACAGTGCCCGGCCGTGACGTAGCCGCCACTGACGGTCAGGCCGACGGAGCAACGGGAGCCGCCGATGTAGTAGGCGTCGCCGCCCTTGACGAACGTCTGCGGAGCGTCGGCTTCGACAACCCGCACGTCCTGGCCGGCGAACGCCTTCGCGGCTGCGGTCGCACCCGGAAGTGCGGTCACCACAACCTCATTGGCGATCGCGTCCACGTACCAGCCGGTCACCGAGCTCGGTGCCGAAGCCTCCTTGGCATCCAGCGCGACGATCGCCGAGTCCAGTTGGGCCGCGCTGCGGGAGACCACTTTGGCCGTGGCGCCCTTGGCGGTCGCCACCGCGAGCTTGCTCGCGTCGGTCACGCCGACGACCAATTTGCTTGTCGCACGATCGAAGTAGGCGCCGCCGAAGCTGCTACCCAGGGCTGTACGCAGCGATTCCTCAGTCGCGGCAGCCGCTTGTTGCGTCGCGACGAGTGCCCGTGCGGCCGGCGCGTCCAGACCCAGATCACGCTTCATCGCGGCCATGAGTCCGGGATTTGCCGCTTCGAACTCGAGAACTGACAAATCTGTTGCAGAAGTGCCACCCGAAGGTGCCGCGGACGCGGGTAGACTGTGAAGCACAGCCATGGCGGCGGCAATGAGGACGGCACCGGTTAACCGAGCCGTTTTCCTTGGGTTCATGTCGTCTCCTTGGGTGCAGGGACCCGAGAGCTGGATGCAGGGCCGGCTCTCGGGCTTTCAAGGAATAGGTGACGGGGTGGTCGACTCACCCCGTCACCTGTTCGAGCATCACTCTTCCGGGTCACCCTTCGTGCCCGACTGTATGAATCGCGCTCGCGTTACACAATGGCCCGAACAGGGCGAAATTGTGTTCCAAATCACACCAAAGTTTCACCCAGCGTAATCACGCCTGGACAGAGTGCATTATGGCGCGGTCGGTCGCTGACTGCCCGCACTCGACTGAACCGGATCAGTAGTCGTGGTTGTTGTGCTGGATGAGCTCGGCGAGCTTGATCCAGACGGGGCCGGCGACGGAGAGTCGGCCACCGGCGGTGCCGTCGTGGCGGGCGGTGTGACCGTCACGGTCGTCGGTGTGGGCGTCTTTTGCGGAAATGTCGGATTGCGCGGGGCGTGATCCGGTCGCTGCAGAACGCCACCAATCGTGGTCTGAGCGTCACCGGAAAGCGGTTCTCCGCGCACCCATTCGATACCGGTGATCACAATCATGCCTAGGGTGAATGCCGCAATACTCACGCCAGTGAGTAATTGCCAGCGCACGCGCCGTGGTGACTTCTCTTGCGTCTTGGCTTCGGTCTTACCAACTCGATAACGAACTCGCTCATATGATCGCGCGTACAACTCGGTGGTAACCGTCGAGACGATCGCACCCAACGCTGCGCCGAGTACTGTTCCGGCGACACCGAGTGTTGATCCGAGCACCGCCGCGGTCACCGCAGCCAATGCCGCCACCGCGATCTGACTGATCTGCAATCCGCTCTTCTTCTCCACACTCATCACCAACCGGGACGTAACGGCACGCCCTCCGGTTGGCCGGACGTGAGCACCGCCACCCCATATGTCCATTGTGGACGTCACCTGCACCGGCCCGGAACAGGGCAGAATCTCCGGTGTGCAACTGGTGACTATCGACGACATCCGCGCGGCGGCCGACCGGATCCGGCCGGTCGCGGTCCGCACCCCGCTGCTGCAGGCCCCCTGGGCGGACCCAGAGCGTCCACTGTGGATCAAACCGGAGAACCTGCAGCCGATCGGCGCGTTCAAGATCCGGGGCGCCTTCAACGCCCTGGCCAAGCTGGACGAACCTGTCCGCGCCAGGGGCGTGGTGGCCTACTCCAGCGGAAACCACGCGCAGGCCGTGGCGTACGCGGCACGTGCGTACGGCATCCCCGCGCACATCGTGATGCCCGAGGACACCCCGGCGGTCAAAATCGAGGCGACCCGCGCTTACGGCGCCGAGGTCGTGCTGTGCGAGGTCGGCAAACGCGAGGTCGTCGCCGACGAACTCGTCGAGAAGACCGGCGGGGTGCTCGTGCCGCCGTTCGACCACCCGGACGTGATCGCCGGGCAGGGCACCGCCGGTCTGGAGATCAGCCACGACCTGCCGGAGGTCGAGATCGTGGTGATGCCGGTCAGCGGCGGCGGCCTGGCCTCCGGCATCGGCACGGCGATCAAGGCGCTCTGCCCGAACGCCCGCGTCTACGGCGTCGAGCCCGAGCTGGCCGCGGACGCCCAGGAGAGCCTGCAGGCCGGGCACCGGGTGAGCTGGTCGGTCGAAGACCGCAACCGCACAATCGCCGACGGACTGCGTTCCCAGCCGTCCGAGCTGACCTTCGCGCACCTGCAGCACGTCCTGGACGGCCTGGTCACGGTCACCGAGGACGAGATACGGGAAGCCGTCCGCGTACTCGCGCACAAGTCCCACCTGGTGGTCGAGCCGAGCGGTGCCGTGAGCGTGGCGGCGTACCTCAAGGGCGCGATCCCGGCCGGGACGACGGTCGCCGTCGTGTCCGGCGGCAACATCAACCCGGAGATGTTCCAGGAGATCCTGTCGGCTGGTGCGCCGGCTTGACATGGGTCGGCGGACCTTCCACACCGCAGTGCAGGCACTGGCCGGGCGCAGGGCTCTCAGGCTCTGCCTCGGCCGGTGCGCTCAGCACGTCGTTACGCACACCGAGTGCCAGGAATCCGCCCACTGCCGCGAGGACAGCGCAGATCAGCAAGGCCATCCGCCAAGCGCTGGTGAGGGCCGCAGGGTCCTCGTAAGCAGCGCCGTTAAGGCCTGCGACGGCCGGCAGCACGGCCACGGCCAGCAGGCCACCAGTCCTGGCAATCGCGTTGTTCACGCCTGATGCGACGCCCGCATGCCGGTCTTCGGCCGCCGCGAGCACCGTGGCCGTCACCGGCGCGACGACTGTCGTCAGCCCCAAGCCGAACACGATCACCGCAGGCAGGACCTCGGTGAGATACGACGCACCCGGCTCGATCCGCATCATCAGCAGCATGCCCGCGGCGATCACGAACGGCCCGACGACAAGCTGCAGCCGTGGGCCGATGCGCTGCGCGAGCTTGCCGGAGTACGAGGACGTCAACAGCATGATCAGCGTGATGGGCAACCCGGCGACCCCGGCCGCGGTCGGCGGGTACCCCAACGAGATCTGCAGCTGGATCACCAACAGCATGAACACGCCACCCAGCGCGGTGTAGACCACGAACGTGAGCGCGTTGGCCACCGTGAACGTGCGATCCCGGAACATCTCCGGCGGAACCAGCGGCTCCCGCGACTTGTGCTGCATCACCACGAACGACGTCAGCCCAGCGATCCCCAGAATCCCGGCAATCAGGACAATGAAGTCGCCGGCGCCACGGCCCGGCGCCT
Source organism: Kibdelosporangium banguiense (assembly GCF_017876405.1). GTDB lineage: Bacteria > Actinomycetota > Actinomycetes > Mycobacteriales > Pseudonocardiaceae > Kibdelosporangium > Kibdelosporangium banguiense. The sequence continues at coordinate 1,737,012 of NZ_JAGINW010000001.1, forward strand.
CGACCAACGCCGCGGTCACCCCAGCCAGACCAATCGCGCCGACAGCGGAACTGAGAATGCCCGGATGCCCTGTCATCTGCTCATCGCGTGACTCCGGAACATACTTGCGCGCCATCCAGACCACGACGATCGCGACCGGCAGGTTGATCAGGAAAGCCAGCCGCCAGGACCACACCTGAACCAGCAGACCACCCACCAAAGGCCCGACAGCAGCGGCGATACCGCCCAGCCCGGACCACGCCCCGATCGCACGCGCCCGATCCTGGCGGTCGAAAGAGGACTGCAGGATCGCCAGCGACCCAGGCGTCAGCAACGCCCCGCCAACACCCTGCAAAATCCGCGCGACAACAAGCAACTCAGTACTCGGCGCAACACCACAGAGCAGAGAAGCCGCCCCGAACCAGACGACCCCGAGCACGTAGACCCGCCGCCGGCCATACCGATCGCCAAGACTCCCGGCAATAAGGATCAGGGACGCGAGGGACAAAAGGTACCCGTCGAGGATCCACTGCAGACCCGCGACGGAAGCGTCGAGTTCCTTGCCGATCCGGGGCAACGCGACATTGACGATCGTCCCGTCGAGCATCGCCATGCCCGACCCCACGATCGTGGTGGCCAGCACCCCACGCGCGGCCGGCGTCCCCCAGCGGATGCTCATGTCCGTGCTCCTCCCGGTCCCGGGTACACCACACCATGCACCCAGCCGATCACCCTTCGCCACTGCCGGTTCGTGAATTTTGTTCGCATGGCGGGCAACCGAATCCAATCCCGGCGTCGCATGTGGATCACCGACGCCGGGTGGAGCAACGAATCACCCGTTTGGACGGTTCAGGGTCGCGACGAACTTGTACCGGTCGCCGCGGTAGACCGAGCGGACCCACTCGACCGGACGGCCGTCGGTACCGAAGGAATGCCGCGACAGCAACAACATCGGCATGCCGACGTCGGCACCGAGCAGTTCGGCTTCCTGCGGACCGGCCAGGCCGGTCTCGATGGTCTCCTCGGCGTGCCCCAGCTCGACTCCGAATCGCTCCCGCAGCACCTGGTACAGCGAGCCACCACTCGTTATGTACCGGCGCAGGCCACGGAAGCGGCCCAGCGGCAGGTGCGTGGTCTCCAGCGCCATCGGCTCGCCGTCGGCGAAGCGCAGCCGGTGCAGCCGCAGGATTTTCGCGCCCGCGCGAATTCCCAGCAGCCGGGCCAGTTCCGCCTCGACCGGCAACTCGGAAACCTCAAGTAAACGTGAAGATGGTTCACGTCCTTGCGCCCGCATGTCTTCGGTATAGGACGAAAGGTGCAACCGCTGCGCCACTTTGGGTTCCGCAGCGAAGGTGCCCTTGCCCTGCACACGCAGCAGACGGCCCTCGACGGTCAGCTCCGCCAGTGCCTGACGCACGGTGGTACGCGATACGTCGAACTCCGCGGCGAGTGAACGCTCGGTCGGGATCGGCGAGCCTGGGGGCAGCGCGCTCAACAGATCCAGCAGATGCCGCTTCAAACCCCAGTACTTCGGCTCCCGCTGCAGGCGTGCGGCTGCGGTGTCCGGCGTAGCGGCGGACGATGTCTCCAGCATGGCCTCCTCCTCAAGGCTTACGGCTACAGCATGCCTTGCCACCGGCTCAGATGCGATCAAACCCCGCCTAGTTGCCCGTTGGAGTGACAAACTGGCACCTGTTCGTCTCACCTCACGGACGCTACGATTGGTCTAGACCTACTGGCTCACCCGGGAGGGACCATGTCCGGCCAGCACATGAGCGCCGAGATAGCCGAGCAGCCGGCGGTCTTCGCCTCGATAGTCGACCGTCAGGCGCAGATCGCGGAAGTGGCCGCCAAGCTGGCCGAACGCCGTCCCAGGTTCGCCCTGCTGGCGGCCAGGGGATCGAGCGACCACGCGGCGCTCTACGCGAAATACCTGGTAGAAGTCCTGCTCGAACTACCGGCGGGCCTCGCCTCAGCCTCGACGACGACGCTCTACGGAGCAAAGCCGGACCTGTCCGATGTGCTGTTCCTGACGGTGAGCCAGAGCGGCGGCTCGCCCGACCTGATCGAAACGACAGAAGCGGCCAGAGCCCGCGGCGCACTGACCGTCGCGGTGACGAACAACCCCTCCTCCGGCCTCAATTCAGTGGCTGAACTATCGATCGACATCGGCGCCGGCGTGGAGAATGCGGTAGCGGCCACGAAGACGTACACAGCGACCCTGTTGTCGCTCTACCTGTTGATCGACTCAGTCCGAGGTGGACAAGGGCAAGCAGCGGCCCCGCTGGCGGCTCTGGCGGCAGAGGCCTTGTCCACCACCGAATCCGCGGTGGACGATGCTGTCGCACGGTACAGGTACGTCGAACGCATGGTGACGACCGGACGCGGCTACTCCTCAGCCTCAGCGGCCGAAGGAGCCCTGAAACTAGCGGAAACCTCATACCTGGCAGCCCGCGCATATAGCGGAGCAGATCTACTACACGGTCCCGTCGCCGCAATCGACGCCGACACAGGCGTCGTAGCCGTGACAAGCGCAGGCAAAGGCGGCGAAGCCATGCGTGACGTCGTGAACACAGTCCGCCAACGCGGCGCCGACGTCCTCGCAGTCGGCTCCGCAGCCGCGGACATGCCCGCCAGCTCCCGCATAGTCCTGCCCCCCTGCGCGGAAGAAGTCGCCCCAATCCTGGAAATCCTCCCCCTCCAACGCCTCGCCCTAGGCCTCTCCCTAGCCCGCGGCGGCGACCCAGACAACCCCCGAGGCCTCTCCAAAGTCACCCGAACCCGCTGAACCCACCAGATCAGCCCCGGTTGGCGCTCCGCGCTCATAGGGGATCTGAGCCAAGGCCTGGAGGTCCTGGCGGGCCGCTTGGCGAGGGGCCATGTCAGCGCCCACGGACGTAACGGAGCCCTGGCTGGCGGGATGAAGGTCTGGTGGGCCAGGTTGGCGACTCCGAGCGAAAAGCGAGCCCGGTTACCGAGCCCCTCGAGGTAAAAGCGCGTCAGCGCAATAGAAGTCGGCTCTGAGTGTCCTCACCCTCGGTCGGCAGTGGGCGAAGCCTCACCACACGAGTCCAGGGCACCGCAAACAGCGGCGAGTAACCCAAGCCCGGCGGGCCGCAGCGGAACCCCACCCCAAACCCGAGTCGCCTTGTCAGTGAGAAGCCTGGCAAGAGGAGGCGCCGGCGAACGAACGCCAGCGGTGTCCTGGGCTCGTGTGGTCACCCTTGGGCAGGCCGACCGAGAGGGAGGGCACGAACCGCTCTTCCGTCCTCATCTAGGGAGGTTTGCCGCCCGGCGAGGGCATGTCTTACAAACAATCACAGCAACAACACAAGCCCAAGGATTCACCCAGTCGCCACACAAAATCGACAGAAAACCCTGCCCCCAAAGGAAAAGACATGCCCCCACCCACCACCGGGGGGCGGCCCTGCTCCAGCCTATCGGGGGAAAGTGATCAACAGGGTGGCCCGGCTTGATCTGTGGACAAGTGTTGGGCCTGTGGACAAGCCGGGGGCAGTGGATCTTCACTGTCCCCGGCTTGTCGGTCCTCACCGGTAGGCTGGATTCCGGGGCCGGAGGCCCAACCCACGCCGGCAGGCTCAACTCACACTGCGGACTGGGTTCAGAGGGGCTGGCCGGCGGCTTCGCGGGGTGGTGGGAGCGGGGTGTCCGGCGAGGCTGTGGCTGCGTCGTAGACGAGTTTTCCTTCCACCCAGACTTTGCTGGGTTTCAGGTCGTCGTCCCAGAGGACCAGGTCGGCCAGTGCGCCTGGCTCGATGCGGCCCATGTGGGGCTCGCCGATTGTGTCGGCGGGGATGATTGTGGCTGCGCGAAAGGCGGTGACTGGGTCGACGCCGATGGAGATCATGTTGCGGATGGCGCGATCCAGGGTGAGTGCGCTGCCGGCGATGGTGCCTTCTGCGGAGCGTGGGACGCCGTCGTCGGACAGCAGGACATCCGCTCCGCCAAGCCGGTATACGCCAGGTGGCATGCCTGCGGCTGCTACGGCGTCGGTCACCAGGGCGACTCGGTCGCCGGCTGCTCTGAAGACCAGGCGGCATGCGTCGGCGCCGACGTGTGCGAGGTCGGCTATGAGTCCGAGGGTGTAGCGGTCGTCGACCAAGGCGACGCCCGGTACGCCTGGTTCGCGGTGACCTAGGCCTCGTTGGGCGTTGAAGAGGTGCGTGATCATGCCGGCGCCTGCGTCGGCTGCGTGGCTTGTTTCGGCGCCTGTTGCGTCGGTGTGGCCGACGGCGACGAGGACGCCTGCTTCCGTGAGCCTGCGGACTGCTTCTATGCCGCCGGGCAGTTCGGGTGCGAGGGTGACCATTCGGAGGGCGTCACGCAGTTCGAGCATCGCGTCGACGCGTTCGGGGGTTGGCGCGACCATCAACGCCGGGTCGTGGACACCCGGCCGTTTGGTCGAGAGGAATGGGCCTTCCAGGTGCACGCCAAGCGATTGCGCACCGGTACCGTTCACTGTGGACACGGCGGCCAGCACTACCCTGGCCTGGTCCAGCAGTTGGGTGAGGTCCGCGGTGATCAAGGTCGGCAGGAACCTGGTGACGCCGGTGCTCGGCAGGTTGCGCACGATCCGGCGCATGCCTTCCTCGTCGATCTCGGCGAAGTCGGCGCCGAAGGCACCGTTCACCTGGATATCGACCAGACCGGGGGTGAGCAGGCCGTTCGCCGTGCCGCCGGTCGCCCCTTCGGTCACCTGGGCGATCCGGCCGTCCTCGATGAGGACGGAAACCGGGCCAGTGAAGCCGCGCCCGATCAGGGCCTTCTGCGCGGCGAGGACAGTACTCAAACTTCCCCTCCAATTGGTCCAGACCAGTGCTAGCGTATCGGCGAACAGTCCACCGAGTCTAGTTAATAATTGACAAGATTCCGAGTCACAACGTGAGAAACCCGCTTCGCCGAGGGGGTAAGACGAAGCGGGCAGGGCAGATACTACTCCGAATGGAGCAGCAGTGAGCTACGTGGTCGGCGTGGACGCGGGCGGCACCGGAACCAGGGCACTGACCGTCGATCTTGCGGGATACCGGCTCGGCCGGGGCGCGTCGGGCGGGGCGAACCCCAACTCCCACCCGTACGAAGTGGCCGCGGCCCGGATCGCCGAGGCGATCACGCTGGCCATCGGCGACCTCGATCCGGCCGATGCCAGGGCATGCGTGGTGGGCATGGCCGGCTCGTCCAAGCTCACCGATCCCGAAGTCGCCGCCGTGTTCCACGAGACCTGGCGCGGCATCGGGCTCGGCTGTGACATCCGTGTCGTGACCGACCAGGAGGCCGCGTTCGCCTCGATGACGTCCGAGCCGAGCGGCACGATCCTGGTCGCCGGCACGGGTTCGATCGCGTCCCGCATCGAGGACCGCCGTGCCGTACGGATCGTCGGCGGCATCGGCTGGCTGCTCGGCGACGAGGGCTCCGGGTACTGGATGGGGCGCGAAGCCGTCCGGTCGGTACTCAAACTGCTCGAGACGCACGTCCCCGAAGGCCCGATGGCTCAGTCGGTCCTGTCCGAGGCGCTCGGGACTGTCTCAGGCGAACACAGGAACCTGTGGTCACGGCTGATCACCGCCGCGAACGCAGAGCTGCCCATCCGGCTCGCGCGGTTCGCTCCGCTCGTCAGCAAGGGATTCGCCGCAGGAGACCCGGTCGCCGTCGACATCGTGCACCGGACAGTCGACGTGCTCAGCCAAATGGTCGCGGACACTCGCACGCCTGACGAGCGCACGCCTGTTGTGCTCATCGGCAGCGTTGTCGGGCCGGACAGTCCTGTCGGTGTGCTGCTACGGGATCGCCTGGGCGACCTACCAGTTCACTTCTCCACGGAGGGCGCCACCGGCGCGGCCTGGTTGGCCGCCGTCGATGTGCTTGGGCCGTCCGCGCCGCGGCCGTCCGAACTCGTACGCGGGTGACGGATACCCGGGTGGTCCTTGGGCAGTGAGCGGAACAGCACAACGCCGCTCACAGCAACCGTCGCTGCGACCAACGGCCACGACATCACGAACGTGACCACGCTCAGCGCGACCACCTCACCCGCCCACCACAGCAAGCCCCACACCACGACACGCAGCGCGTACTGCAGCAGCACCCACACCCAGCTGGCTCTGCCGTACGCCTTGACGAGGTCGGAATCCTTACGCCATCGGGTCTTCTGACCGAGCACGACGCCAACGACAACGCCGAGCAGCGGCCACCGCACCACGATGCTGGCCGACCACAACAGCGCGCTCGCGCCGTTCGACATCAGCCTGAGCAGGAAGAAATCCTGCGCCCGGCCGGTATGCAGCGCTATCAACGCGGCCGCGGCAACCATGGCGACGCTCACCACAAGCGCGGTGACCTTGCCGCCTTTGACCAGCCGGTACACGCCCATGAGCGCACTCACCGCGACGGCTGCCGCCGCACCGATCCCGATCGACTGATCCGCCGCCAGCCAGCCCACGACAAAGGCAAGCGGCGGAATGCTCGCGTCCAGTGCTCCACGGCGCCCGCCGAGCACCTCCCCGAGCGACTCCCGCTTAGTCACCCCTCCAGCCTGCCTGATCGAAGTGAGCTTAGGCAGCCCTAAACGAGTCAGCTCTGCAGTGCTTTGAGTAGCTCTTCGGACAAACGGTGGGCAATCCGGCCGCCATCCGCAGGCGTGAGTGTGAGCCACGCCTCACCGTCGCCGGCTTCCCGGACGATGTTCATGTACCGGCCGGCGGCCGTGTCGAACCAGCCGATGCCGGGCAGCCGGTTGGGACGGCCCTGCGGATCCCGGATCGTGACGCCGAACTGGCCCGCCCGCACGACCGGCTCCTTCATCACAGCCTCAAGCCGCTGCAGATTCATCCTGTTGTCCGGATCGGGACGGCTGTGCCGGCCGCCCGACCGGTTCACCGCGTCCACCGGCAGGCTCACCGGAACTCCCGGCCCGGCCTTGACCTGCGGCAGGACGCCCACAATCGAGGCGGCCAGGGCCGTCTCCCGGATCGGCGTCAACGACACCATCAGCTCACGCTGCACAACCAGCACCGCCTGCCGGCCCGTCGCCACAACGATCGCCTTCACCGGCTGCTGCCCGGCCATGTCCAGCATGGCCACCGCGTCGATGCTGATCGTCGGGCGTGCCACAAGCTGCAGCACATCCTCCAGCTGCGGCTCAGGCCGCTGGCGGCGCGCCAGGCCGCGGCTCTCCAGATCGGCGTACACCGCGGCCTTGATCCGGCTGCGCTCCTCGACAGTCTCCCCGTGCGACCGCACCTCCAGCGGAAACGGGATCGCCCCCAGCCGGAGGTCCTCCCACAGCGCGTCGAGGGCAGGCAGCGACAGTTCCGAAATCATCCGCCGATCACCGGGGGCGCGGTCATCTGGTCAGTGCCGAACGTGGCGTCCGGATCCGGCTCGACCAGGTACGACGGTCTCTGGTGCTCGTCGTCCTCGCCACCCTGGCCACGGCCGGCGCCCATGCCACCGGCCCCCATCCCGCCGGCTCCACGGCCACCCGCCATCCCAGCGCCGCGTCCGCCGCCCACTCCACCCGGCCCAGCCGCGGCCCCGGAACCAGCACCCGAACCAGCAGCCCCAGGCCCCATCGCCCCGAACCCACCACCAGGCCGCGGCGCCCCACCAGGACCGAACCCACCGCCGAACGCACTGTTGAACCCGCCACCACCACCCGCAGGCCCAGGACCACCCGGAATACCCGTCGGCCCGCCAGGGCCCGGGCCAAAGCTTGTCGGGTTCGAGTAACCGGACGTACCCGTGCCCGAACCGATCGGCAACGAGGGCAGATTGACGTTGGGCGGCGTCTGCCCCGGGTCGTCGCCGTTGCCGTTCGGGTTGTTCGGATCATTGCCCCCGAACCCGCCACCACCACCGAAAGCGCCACCAGGGAAGCCCGGCATACCGCCGCCACCGGCTCCCCCACCACCGCCGCCGCCGACCCCGCCGCGGCTGCCATTACCAGGCACTCCTGGCCGGCCACCTGGCGTTCCGGGCATCCCCGGCTGATTCGGCTCCGGCGGTTTGCCGCCTTGCTCATCGATCTTCGGCGGCGGCTCGAACGACGGAATGGACGCGGCCGCGGCCGCCAGCTCGGCGTCCCGCTGAGCGACTACCTGGATGGCTTTCTCGTGCGCCTGCTGCTGAGCCTGTTGCTGCTTGTACATGTTGACCGGCAGCAGAGCCATCTCGACGATGTTCCCGCTCTTGGCAGCGTCCTTGATCATCTGGCCAGGGTTGTAGTCGACCGGGTCGGGCATCGAGTTCTTCGCGGTGCCGACCGCTGTCCCCTGTTCGTCCAGCGCACGGCTGGCTGTCTGAAAGGAATCCCCGGTCTTCAGGCTCCAGTCCGCGACCTTCTTCAGCTGCGCCCGCATGGCGTTGGCCGCCTGGCCCGTCCAGCCCGCCTCCGACCCGAACACAGCCACCATCAGATTCTCGGCGGATTCACTCAGCCCTCGGCCGAATTCCCGCCACATGTCGCCGAAGCCGTTGGCATCCGCAGGTTCACCCTGGTCAGTCCACTGTTTCAAGACCTTGTGATCGATACCCGGATACTGCGTGTCCGCCTGCGGAACCGAACGCTCGTCACCCATGTCGCCCCCCTACGGCAACTTCGGATCGATGGTCTTGGCCACCTGGATCACCAGTGGACAAACAGCTTCATCGTTGCCGTTGCCGGATGTCCCGACAAGGATCAGGGTGGTCGAGTCGGGTAGCCCGACAGCGACGTTGCAACCGCCGGAGACCGGGTCTGGCGGGAGTTTGACGGCCTTGTGCCTGCCGACTTCGACTTCCTGCCCTTTGAGTACGTCAAGCGGGTTGCGGCCGTACCCGACGCCGACTCCTTCGCCCGCCTTGTCAGTTCGCCATTCGCACTGCTTGAGTCCACCCGGAACATTTTTGATCTTGCCGGCGCCGAACCCCAGACTTGATGCTTCGGCCGAAGTGAGCAGCGTGCACGGGTCGTCCTTGGCGATGGACGTCGAAGTGGTCTTGGGCGGCGCCACCGAACCGGAAGTCTGGTTGCCTGTGGCGGCGCCGGTCGCAGGCCGCGGAGAACCCGTCGCATTCTCCGAACAACCACTCAGGACAGCTGCCGCCGCACATGCGACGAGAGCAACAGCCCAGCGCTTCACAGTCCGCCCCCTGAAGTATCGATGCTCTGCTGACTGCCGCTGTCGCTGCCCTTGTAATGCGCGACGCTCTTTCGGACCGCTTCGCTGAGCTGGTCCAGTTCCTGCATGAAGTTCTGCAGCAGCGGACCTGTCTCATCCCTGACCTGCTGATTGAACCTGGCGATGTCCGCCGCGTATCCGCCACCCATGCGGAGGTTGCCGATGCTGCTGAACGCCCCTGTCCGCCGCATCTCCGAGACCTGGTCCTTGACCGCGTCCAACTGCTTGATGATGGCGGCGCCGGTGTCCGGGGAGACGGCGAAGGCGCCGGCTTCGGCGGCGGCCATCATGTCGCCGATCGTGTTGCCGATGGAGGCCCACCAGCCGCCACCGTCGCCCTGGTGCTGCTTTTCCTTCCATTCGCGCATCTGTTCTTGCGCTCGCTGGGCAGCAGGGTCGACCGGCTGCTGCGAACCGTCTGGCATCGTGTCCCCCGTTTAGGCGATCCCTTCCAACCAAGCATCGTAACTGTGATGCGGGCGGCTTGTGGTTGGTTCCCATATGCCCGTTCAGTCGTAATGGGACAGTGATTATAACAGCGTGTTATTGCGGTGAAACGTTTTGTAACCGACGGTGGCGTAGGTTGGGATGGATCAGCCATCCTGGTCCGTTAGTTGGGGGTGACAACGACCTACGGGAGGGACGGCGTGGGCTGGGGTAGCTGGGTGGCGATCGGTGACAGCTTCACCGAGGGCCTGATGGACGGCAGCGAGGCCGGGGGCTTCCGTGGCTGGGCGGACCGGCTGGCCGAACTGATGGCCGGGCGGGACGCGGATTTCCGGTACGCGAATCTGGCCATCCGCGGCAAGATGATGACCGAGATCATCGCCGAGCAGGTGCCGCTCGCGATCGCCGCGCAACCGGATCTGGTGACGATCTGCGCGGGTGGCAACGACCTGATCGTGCCGGGCAGCGACGCGGACGAACTGGCGGCGGAGCTGGAACAGGCCATTGTGGAGCTTCAGCGGGCGGGCAGTGAGGTGCTGCTGTTCGCCGGGCCGGATCCCAAGGTGATGCCGATGGTGCGCCGGGTCCGGGCGAAAGTTGCTATCTACAACGAACATTTGCACGCGATCGCGGACCGGCACGGCGCGCGGATCGTGGACCTGTGGGCGATGCACGTGCTCAGTGACGAGCGCGCGTGGAGTGATGATCGGTTGCATTTCTCGCCGGAGGGCCACCGGCGGATCGCCTTGCGTGCCGCCGAGGTTCTCGACATCCCGGTGGACGAGGACTGGCGGGAACCGTGGCCGCCGCAGGAACGCGACACGTCCTGGTTCAAGCTGCGCCAGGCCGATCTGCAGTGGACAAGGACACATCTGATGCCATGGATCCGCCGCCAGCTGCGCGGGGAGTCCATGGGGGACGGTGTGACGCCCAAGCGGCCGGAGCTTCGGCCGTTGAGCGATGTGAAAGCCAGAGACTGAAAACACACAAGACCGGCCGGCACTCCCCCTCGGCGTGCCGGCCGGTTGCGTGACACAACGACCCTCGGCGCACTGGTCGGTGTCATGGCGCGATGCCCCCGGGGCGCGCCGCGGGTAGCCTGCCAGCTCGGCTGAGCAGGTCACTAACCGTGCGCTAAACGCCTGACGCAAGATCGTCGATCAAAACCCGTATTTGTTCCGCGCGCGCGGAGCTGACCTGCGTGTACAACTCCGCGGATCGCTCCCATTGTTGGCGCGCACCAGATTTCGCGCCACGCGCGGAAAGCACCTTGCCGAGCACTTCCCTGCCGAACGCCTCGCAGAGGGCGAGTCCCGAGTTCACCGACAGCTCGATCGCAGTCCGGGCATGACGTTCGGCCTGGTCGGTGTCGTTGAGTTCGGCGTGCAGCTCGGCGAGATTGCCCACCGCGAACGCGGCGAAGCCGACTTCGCCCACTTCCCGGTACAGTTCCACGGCTCTGCGCTGCGGTTCGACCGCTTCCTGTAACCGGCCAAGCGCCCGCTGCACTTGGGCGATGTTGTTGCGCACGTGCGCCTCGATCGCCGGATGCGCGTCGACGGCGAGCGCTTTCGCATATCCGGCAAGGGCTTCCTCGTATCGGCGGAGTCCGAAGTAGGCGGACGCGAGCGCCTCGTGACCCACCGCGATGAGCCGGTCGTCACCGAGTTCCAGCGCAAGCCGCAGCACCCGCGAGGCGTCGCCCGCCGTCTCCGACGCCCGGCCGAAGCGGGCGTACAAGGCACAGCGGCTTTGTAACAGCCAGGCCTCGCCATCCTTCTCGCCAGCCGAAACGGCAGCCGAAAGTCCCTTATGGACAACGGTGTGCCATTCCTCCCAAGTGGACCGGACCGCACGGTAGTCGTGCGCCATGCGGGCGAGCCGCCAGGCACTGCGCGGATCGGCGGCGTCGATTACGGCAACAAGATTGGTCCATTCCCGTTCGAACCAGGCCAGCGCCTGCCCAGGAGTTGAAATGTCCAGAATGTCGTTTTCAACAGAGGAGGACACCGGGTCGACAACCGGACGCAGCAACCGCCGGGCCTTGTCGGCCGCGCCGAGGTAGTAGCCGACCAGCCGGTCGAAAGCCGCGCCGCCGAAAGGAGCGGATTGCTTGGCGTACAGCCGAACGAGGTCGTGCATGACGAACACGTCCTGGCTGGTCTCGGTGACCATGAACGCCCCGGCGAGCGTCCGCAGGCCACGCCGGGCGGTGGTGAGATCCGTCTGTTGCATCGCGGCCAGCACGGCCGGTCCGATCCACGGGCCGGGCACCAGGCCCAGCAACCGGAAATCCGCGGCGGCCGGCTCGGCCAGGCCCCGGTAGGTGACATCGAGCGCGGCCCGGACACTGGTGTCGGAATGCTCGACCTCCAACGCCTGCAAGCGAGTCCGCTCGTCGGAAAGATCGCTGATCAGCTCGTCGGCGATCCACTCCTGCCGGGACGCCAGCCGCGCCCCGACGATCCGCAACGCCAGCGGCAGGCAACCACACAGTGTGGCAAGGCGTTCCAGCCGCGGTGAATCGATTCGCCCTGGCCCGGTAAGGAAATCCACCACCCGCACGGCCGCCGGACCCGAAAGTGTCCGCAGTTCCAGCAGCCGGGCACCGCTGCGCGCGACCATGCCCTCCAGCCGGACCCGGCTGGTGATCAGCACCAACGCACGGGAACCACCGGGCAGCAGCAGCCGCACCTGTTCGGAATCCCGTGCGTCGTCCAGCATCACGAGCACCCGGCGATGTGCCAGCAGCGAACGGTAAAGCGCCGCACGGTCATCAGGGTCGGCCGGCACCTCACCGGCCGGGACTCCCAAGGTCAGCAGGAACTGCGACAGCACCTCGCCGGGGTCCAGCGGCTCCTGGAAACCGCGCAGCCCGGCGAAAAGCTGGCCGTCGGGAAACTCCCGGGCCACCCGGCGGCCCCACAACGCCGCCAGAGCGGTCTTGCCGATCCCGGCCTGGCCGGAGATCACCCCGATCGGCGTCGCCTCGCCGTGGTCTTCGGCCAGCAAACCGTCCAGCCACGCCAGTTCTTCGTCCCGGCCGTGGAAACCCACTGGCGCGGGCGGCAGTTGCGCGGGCACGAGCACGCCGACCTTGGGCGCGACGACCGGCACCGGCGCGGGCAGCAGCAATGTCGAATCGTCGTTGAGCACCCGCTCGTGCAGTTCCCGCAGCGCCGGACCTGGGTCGATGCCGAGATCCTCGGCCGCGCGACGGGCGAACCGCTGGTACGCCTCGAGCGCGTCAGCTCGCCGCCCAGCGCGGTACAAGGCGAGTACAAGGTGCGCGATCATCTGTTCCCGGAACGGATACGACTCCGCGAACGTCGACAGCTCGCCGACGAGTTCGGCGTGCCGGCCCAGTTCAAGATCGGCTTCGATCCGCGCCTCCAGCACGGCGAATCGAAGATCTTCCAGTTCAGGCGCGTTGATCCGGGGTGACACGTCGGCCAGGACCGGCCCGCGCCAGAGGCCGAGCGCCTCCCGCAGCAGCTCGGCGCGCCGCACCGGATGCTCGTGGCGGGCTCTGCTGAGCAACGCCGTCGCCCGGCTGACGTCGATCAGGTCCTCGTCGACGATCAGCTGGTAGCCCGGCAGCCGCGTGTCGATCCAGACCGATCCAGTGGGATCGACCAGGCGCAATTGACGGCGTAACCGCGAAACATAGTTCTGCACGATTGTGCGTGCGGTCAGCGGCGGGTCTTCGCCCCACAGCCCGTCGAGGATGTCCTCGACCGGCACGACTTCGTTGGGGCGTAACAGAAGCATTGCGAGCAGGCCGCGTACACCGGGCCCGCCGAGCGCGACCGGTTCGCCGTTGACCACCGCCTGGACCGGTCCGAGCACCCCGAACCGGATCACGGCATGGTCGTCCTCGTCACTGTCCCCCGTACTCACTTCGCCCTCCCCCGTCCCCTACTACCGGTGACCAAGGTAAGTCGATGATGGGGGTGGAAGTAAAGGTTTACCGGGATATCTGTCACTCACTGCGAGAAAACAGGCCCCCTGCCGTCCGGTCCCGATCCGGTTGGCAGGGGGCCACACTCACACGGCCAAGGCCCGGGTGCCACCGGTCCCACCCCGAGTGGAAGACCGGCTACTCCTCAGGCCGTATCCGGCTGAGCGAGATCTCAATGCGTGATTACCGTAACAGAGAGCATGTGATTCATTACACGCGGGGCGCGCGACTCAAAGGGGTGAAGTCACGGCTCGCGATGAACGTCGGGCGCGGTGTTGGCGCTGCGTACGGCTCCTCCAGCACGTTGTCGACGCTGTTGAACACCACGAAGATGTTCGACCGCGGGAACGGCGTGATGTTGTTGGCCGAACCGTGCATGATGTTGGCGTCAAACCAGATCGCGGATCCGGCCGAGCCGGTGAACTGGTCGATGCCGTGGGTGGTGGCCAGGGTCGTGATGTCCTGCGTGCTCGGTACGCCGATCTCCTGTTCCTTCAGCGACTGCTGGTAGTGGTTCGCCGGCGTTTCGCCAATGCACGGGACGAATGTGCGGTGCGATCCGGGCATCACCATCAGGCCGCCGTTGAACGCGAAGTTGGCGGTCAACGCCAGCGACATGCTCACCGCACGCGGCGCGGGCATGCCGTCCTCCGCGTGCCAGGTCTCGAAGTCCGAGTGCCAGTAGAAGCCCTTGCCCTTGAACCCGGGCATGAAGTTGACCCGGCTCTGGTGCACATACACCTCCGAGCCGAGCAGCTGGCGGGCCCGGTCGAGGATCCGCGGGTCCCGGATCAGCTCGGCGATCAGGTCGCTGATCCGGTGCACCTCGAAGATCGACCGGATCTCCTGGGACTGCTTCTCCACCACGACCCGCTCGTCGCCGCGCAGGCCGGGGTCGCTCGTCAGCCGGACGAGCTCGTCCCAGTACGCCTGCACCTCGTGCTTGCTGAGCACGCCGTCGTCGATGGAGTAGCCCTTGGCGTTGTGCGAGGCCAAAGTCGCCTGGTCGATCGGGCCGGAGTCCTGCTGGGCCCAGATCGTGGGGTCGGTCCGCTCGATCAGCCGGGCGGCGCCGGGCACCCTGGTCGGGTAGCGGTCCGGGGTCCTCGTGCTCATCAGGGTCATGTGGCTCCTTCCACGATCAGCGGGTACACGCCGTGCTCGTCATGGACCTCGCGGCCGGTCACCGGCGGGTTGAACACGCAGACAGTGCGCATCTGCGTGTGCGGCCGCAGCTGGTGACGCTCATGGCCGTCGAGCAGGTAGAGCGAGCCGGGCCCGAGCCGGTGCACCGCACCGGTTTCCTTGTCCTCCAGTTCGCCTTCGCCCTCGACCACGAAGACGGCCTCGACATGGTTGGCGTACCAGAAGTCGTTCACCGTGCCGGCGTACAGCGTCGTCTCGTGCACCGAGAAGCCGGCCTGTTCACCGGCCAGGATGATTCTTTTGCTGCGCCAGTTCGGGGTCTTGACGTCCCGGTCGGTGTCGGTGACGTCGTCGGTGGTCCGGACGATCAACCCAGTGCTCCCTTCACGGACTGGGCCACGAGCCCGAGCCCTTCCTCCAGTTCGGCGTCGGTGATCGTCAACGGCGGCATGATCTTGACGACCTCCCCGACCGGGCCGGACGTCTCCATCAGCAGCCCGCGGCCGAACGCCTGCCGGCACACGGCTTCCGCGATCCGCTCGTCACCGAACTGCAGACCCCTTGCCAGGCCACGGCCTTTGGCCCGCATCGCGACGTCCGGATAGGACTCGGCGATCTCGGTCAGTGACCGGCCGACGTGCTCACCCTTGGCCAGCGTGCCTTTCTCGAGTTTGTCGTCCTGCCAGTACGTCCGCAGCGCCTCGGTCGCGGCGACGAACGCCGGGTTGACGCCACGGAACGTGCCGTTGTGCTCGCCCGGCTCCCACACGTCCAGCGACGGCTTGATCAACGTGAGCGCCAGCGGAAACCCGTACCCGCCAATGGATTTGGACAGGCAGACGATATCCGGCTCGATCCCGGCGAGCTCGAAGCTGAAGAACGGCCCGGTCCGCCCGCATCCCATCTGCACGTCGTCGACGATCAGCAGGATCCCGTGCCGTTGGCACAGGTCGGCCAGGCCGCGCAGCCATTCGGTCCGGGCGGCGTTGATCCCGCCTTCGCCCTGCACGGTCTCCACGATCACGGCGGCGGGCTCGTTGAGACCGCTGCCACTGTCGGCCAGGAGCTTCTCGAAGAACAGGAAGTCCGGAGTCTGGCCCTCGAAGTAGTTGTCATACGGCATGGGTGTCGCGTGCACGAGCGGAATGCCCGCGCCGCTGCGCTTCATGGAGTTGCCGGTCACCGACAACGCGCCGAGCGTCATGCCGTGGAAAGCGTTGGTGAAGTTGATGATCGACTCACGGCCGGTGACCTTGCGGGCCAGTTTCAGGGCCGCCTCGACGGCGTTGGCTCCGGCCGGGCCGGGGAACATCACCTTGTAGTCCAGCTCCCGCGGCTCGAGCACGATGTCCTGAAAGGACTCGAGCAGGTCGCGTTTGGCGACTGTGTTCATGTCGAGCGAATGCGTGACGCCGTCCCGCTCGATGTAGTCGAGCACGGCGCGCTTGAGCCGCGGATTGTTGTGGCCGTAGTTCAACGAGCCGGCACCCGCGAAAAAGTCCAGGTACTGCTTGCCGTTCTCGTCGTAAAGCATGCTGCCGGACGCGCGGTCGAACGTCGTCGGCCAGCCACGGCAGTAACTGCGTACTTCCGATTCCAAGGTCTGGAAGATGTCCACGATTCTCCGGGTTCTTCAGAGCGCGGGGGCACTCACGGAGACGAACGGGCCGATCCGGAACAGGAACTCGGCGTCGTGCTCGTCGGGGAAAAGCTCAGCGGGAAACAGCTGACCGCCGGTCATGCCCGCACTCCAGCGTGCGGCCAAGGCCCGGAACAGCCCGATGGAGGCGTTGTTGTCCGAGGTGACGGTGGCTTCGAGATGTCTGGCGCCGGTGCGGCGGACCACGGTGTCCAGCAGCATCGCACCGATCCCGCGACCGCGGTGCGCGTCGTCCACCGCGACCTGCCAGACCACCAATGTGTCCGGCTCGGACGGACGGTGATAGCCGATGACAAAGCCGACAACGACACCGTCGACTCTGACCACCGCGGACGTCGCGGCGAAATCACGGCACCACAACAGGTATGCGTACGAAGAGTTCAGGTCTAGTGACTGGGAATCCCGTGCCACCCGCCATATTCCTTGACCGTCCGATATGGACGGAATGTCGACAACCGCCTGGCCGAAGGTTTTTCCGGACATGCCAGGGGAACGTAACAGAGGTGGTTGCGCCGTTCAGCCCATCGCCTGGCCGACAGACGGCCTACCAGGGGGAACGGAAGATCAGGTGTGAAGATCGGAACAGAAACGTTGAACCGCGGGTGCGCAGGCCCTTAGCGTCGCGCGCACCCGCGTTCCCGTTCGATCAGCCGGCTACACGTGACGGCCGCCACAGATCCAGTCCGGATTCGACGGCGTACTTGTCGACCTCCGCCAGCTCGGCGTCGGTCAGCGCCGGGGCGTCGAGCGCCGCGAGGTTCTGCTCCAGCTGCTCGACCGAACTCACGCCGATCAGCGCGGACGTGACGCGGGCGTCCCGCAGCACCCAGCTGAGCGCCAGCTGCGACAGGCTCTGGCCACGCTGCTGTGCGATCCCGTTGAGCCCACGTACCCGCGCAATATTCTCCTCGGAGAGGTGGTCCGGCTGCAAGGAGCCGTGCTGGGAGGCGCGCGAACCCTCCGGGATGCCGTTGAGGTACTTGTCGGTCAGCAGACCCTGGGCCAGCGGGGAGAACGCGATACAGCCCGCGCCGACCTCCTCGAGCGCGTCCAGCAGCTCCGGCTCGATCCAGCGGTTGAGCATCGAGTACGACGGCTGGTGGATCAGCAGCGGCACGCCCGCCTGTTTCAGCAATTCGGCGGCTTCCCGCGTCTTGGCCGGGGAGTACGACGAAATGCCGACATACAGCGCCTTGCCCTGCTGCACGGCACTCACGAGCGCACCCATCGTCTCTTCGAGCGGGGTCTCGGGGTCGAACCGGTGCGAGTAGAAGATGTCGACGTAGTCCAGGCCCATCCGGGCGAGCGACTGGTCCAGCGACGCCAGCAGGTACTTGCGTGAGCCGTGATCGCCGTACGGGCCGGGCCACATGTCGTAGCCTGCCTTGGTGGAGATGACCAGCTCGTCGCGGTAGGGACGCAGGTCGTCGGTGAGGATGCGGCCGAAGTTCTCCTCGGCCGAGCCATAGGGCGGGCCGTAGTTGTTGGCCAGGTCGAAGTGGGTCACGCCAAGGTCGAACGCGCGCCGGGCGATCTGCCGGCCGAGCTCGTAGGGCCGTGATCCGCCGAAGTTCTGCCACAGGCCGAGCGAGATCAACGGCAACTTGAGTCCGCTTCGCCCGCTACGCCGGAATTCCGCTTTGTCGTATCGCCGATCGTCGGCTTGGTACACCACGGCCGGAATCCTAGGTCAGTTACGCCGGGGTGGCCTGTGCGTTGGGGGCAAGGCCACCCCGTCGTCATCCGCCGATGAACCCGCGCTGCGCCGTGGTCCGGTGCCGCCCTCGGACGACAACATCGGACACCTCTTCGGCACGGACCACGTACGGTCGCGCTTGCACCCCGGCGGCGTCCCATCTCGGCACTATCGGCCGGCTGAACATGTCGAGCGAGTCCGCACAGCCGGGCAGCCAGAGCCACCCGTACCCCTTGAACTCCTTCTCCCGCACGGCCAGGCGCCGGAACTGGTCGGCTCGAAGCGAGGTGTGACCCGCCTCGACCACCGAGTGGTAGACCAGATCCGACAACATGACCGCGAGGTTGGCCTCCGGCCACTGCTCCAGCACCCCACGCAGCGGCTTGGAGTCCAGCAGCCGGCTGACCACGACCGCGTCGCGGCATGGATAGCCGTTGGGGCCGTTGACGACCACCCCGTGATGCACGGCCATCCGCAGGCGCATCCGCGCCCAGGGCACTACTTCCTCGTTGTGCAGCCGCAGCTCGGCCTCCAGGCGTCTGGTGAAACCATCGACCACGCGCGGTTCGTGTTCGTCGTGCGGGAGCACGCACAACTCCGCGTCGCCTTGCTGCTGACGGGCCCAGCGCGCCCGGTTCAGGCCCATGGAAGCCGCGGCCCGGTCCAGACACCGCAGGAGAGTCTCCTGCCATTTCTGCTGACGCTGCTCCGGCGCGGCGCCATACCCACGAATATCAACTCCGACATAGAGCGACCGCCGGAAGCCCGTACCGTCCATCCATTAGACCTTTCGTGTTACGGACTGAGGGAAGTAGGTGTCCCTGCGTAACTATGCTGTAGGTCGTCCGTATGAAACCGGCACTGGTACGGGTTCATCAGCATTTAGGAGAACAAGTTCAGCCACTCGGTGGAACTTTTTAACAGTACAAGAGTCACGGTATTTCCGCACGTAGCCGCAACCTGGCCATATCGAGTACGGCGATGCCGCGGTAACGGCCACTGACCAGACCGTCCTGTTGAAAAGTGCGAATGATCTTTTCGGCGGTACTCAGCTTGATACCCGCGATCGAGGCCAGCTCTTCCCTGGTCAGAGGCACTCCGAGGTCCCAACGCGCGCCCATACGTGTGCCGTATGACTCGTACAGATCGACCAGAACACGCGCGACTCGCACACTCGCCGGACGGCCGTGTTCGATTCTTCGCCGGTCGGCCCAACGCAATCGTTCGCTCAGCATCGTGGCCACCTCAATGGCCGCGTCCGGATGCCTGGCGAGGAAGTTACGCAACTCCGCCCGGGTTATGCGCTTGAAGAAAATGTCGGTACACGAGATGACTGTCGCAGATCTCGGCCCCACATCGAGTGCCGCCATCTCGCCGACAAGATCACCGCCGACCCTGATCGCGAGCAGGGTCCGCTCACCCGCCGGGTCGGTCGCCAGAACTTTCACCGACCCGTGCAGCAACAGCATCGCGCTCGAATCCGCTTCACCCTGACTGATGATTGTCACACCGGCGGGTCTGCTCTCCGAAACCCCGACCGCCAGGAAATCCTCTCTGGTCCGATCCGTCAGCCGGCCGAGCAGACTGGCCGGCGGGTACGGCAGGGTACCCGTAGCCACTCTTCGCGAATTGATCTTTCCCACCTCGCCGGATTCCCACGTGCCCGAATCGACCACCGGTGATCGGCGCGTTTCCGCGGCCCGTTAGCAATACTGGCATATGGATAACAGGTGTCAGTGGGCGAGGTTCTCCACGAGCAGGACCTGAAGCTCCCCGACGGCGAAGCCAAGTACCGCGCCGACCGTGATCAGAATCCATTCGTCCTGCTGAAACGCGGGCCGGATCAGTTCCTCGAACTCCTCAGCGGTGAGCTCCTGCATCTTCTGGACCAATGTGTTGCGAATGTCCATCGCCTCTTCGGCGTAGTCCTCGATGAAGGTGAGCGTCTCCGGCATCCGGTTCATCACCTTCTCCGCGACACTGTGCTTCATCTCCTGGTAGCGCCGTCCGCCGACGGTGAGCGCGACCAGCGGCCGGGCGAGCCTGGTCTGCCGGTCGAGGGCCTCGGTGACCTGCCGTTGGACCACCGCGAACAGCCGGTCCGCGAGCGGCCCGCGCAGCACGGCGTGCAGCACGTTGTGCGGTGTGATGATCTCCTTGGCGATCAGTTCACCGTAGTCGGCGGCCACTTCCTTACGCCGTTTGAGAAACAGTCCCTGCCACTGGAACAGACCGAAATACCGTTTCGGCTCCCGCGGGTTGAAGATCATTTTCAGGGCGAGCCAGTCGGTGAACCAGCCGGTCAGACCGCCGAAGATCGGCATCACCCACGGCGAGTGCAACGTGGCCCACGCGAACATCTGCACGAAGCCGATCACGAATCCGAACACGATGCCGGAGCGGGCGATGAACCGGAACTCCTCACGGCCGGCTTCCTGGAAGATCCGGTTGAGCAGCTCCTTGTCCTTGACGAGGTTCTCCACGACCATGCCCTTGAGGTCGAAAACCGAATCCACGTCGGACTGAATTGTGGACAGGATGGCCTTGACCACTTTCGGTGCCTCGGCCTGCACCCGCCGCACAACGAGATCCTGTGCCTGCGCCGGCAGCGATTCCCACAGTCCCGGCTGGTACTCCGCGGCGATCTCCCGGGTGATCTCGTCGACCGCCTCCAGCAGCGGCCGCTCGAGTTCCCTTGCCACCCGTTCGGGGTCCAGCCGCTGAACGACGTCACCGGCCGAGATCAGCCGATCGGTCATCGTGTCGCACGCGATCGCCGCCATCCGCGCGGCCTTACGCGGGACAATGCCCTGCCAGCCGAAGAACGGTCTGACACCGACGAACTCGATCGGCCGGAACATCATCCGGATGGCCACGACCTTGGTGCCGTAACCGATCAAGGCGGCGATCACCGGCATCGACAGGTAAACGAGCCAGTTGCGCTGGAAGTCCGCCAGGATCTCGTTCATCCGGCCCGAGCCGGGTCCACAGCGGCCCAGAACTGCTCGCCCAGAGTGGACAGTCGCAATGTCCTTCGCGCGTACCGCGGCGTCAGTTTCCGGACTGTGCGCACTTCCTCCTCGGCCGCACGAACCCGATCCTCGGTGAGCAGGATGTCGTACTGGACACCCAGCGCGGGATCCTCCGGCCCGACCTCGACGACACCGAGGCTTTCCAGCCGTGTCACGTAATTCGGCACCAGATCCGGCAACATCACCCCGGCCGCACGGCCCACAGAGGACGCATTGCGCAACACGATCCGCTGCGGCCCGCCCAACGCCGACCGCCCCGCCACATGCACCAGCGCGTACACCGAACCGTCCGACAAAGCCGCCAGAATCCGGGCTTCATCCGGGACAAGCTGCCGCACGATCGACAGGAAAAGATGTTCCCGGCCCGTCCTGCGGTCCAGCTCGGTCGACAGACGCAGCAGTTCGGCCATTGCCGAGCGGACCGCGTCGACGTGACCGTCCACAACGGCCGGCGACTCTCCGATCAACCGCTCTGTGAAGGTCTCCTCGGCGTCCAGGCGCCGCCGCACTTCGTCGAGGACGGCTTTCTCGGCCTTCCGGAACTGACGCTGCGCCGCCTCACCGCCCGGCAGCCTGCTCGCCGCCTGCCAGCTCGTGCGCGCCAGCCAGCCCGCCATCCGGCCGGCCTGCGCCACCACCCGGTCGACCCGGTCGACCGGGTCCCGCTCCTCCGCCACGGCACGCCTCCCACGCTCAGCGAGACAGGTGTATCACACGATCCCGCCGTAGACGCAGGTCAAACCGCTAACCGACCGGCCGTTTGGCCATCAGCCGGGCCATGCCGGCGTTGGCCACGCGCAGCGGGAGCGCCCACCGCGTGCTGTAGTCGCCGCTGCGGCTGGCGAACACGGTTCCCGCGACGCTCACATCCGTGAGAGCACCTCAGGCGCCGCTTCGACCCGGCCGCCATGAAACCCTGGCCATCGTCCCTTTCGGACACTTTGGTGGACCCGGGAACCGACTCACGACTGATCTTCCGCCACTACACAACCCCGTGGACGCTGGTGCGCCGAGCCGGGCCGGATCGGACCTGAGTGACCCGATCCTGCAACGCGGCATCAGCAAACTCCTTGCCCTGCAAATGGAAAACGGCGGCTGGCGCTGCAGCACCACCTACCCGACAATGCAAACCGTCTGGGGCGCCCACGATGCGGTCTACGCACTGAAGACAGTCGTCTCCATCGGCGCCGAGAACATGGCCCCCATGGCGTTGCGCGGCCACGCGGCCGAGCAGATCGCGGTACTGGAATCCGTGATCTCCCATCTGCTGGGTGGCGCTCAGCCCAACGTGATCGCGGAGGCGACAATCGTTCCGGAGGCCGGAGTCCTAGGCGCGTAAGCCCTTCCAGCGTTCGGCTTATCGCCGTTACGCCGTCGGGGCGAACAAGATCAAGTGGTTGACGCCATGACTAGGTTCTGGGTAAAGCCCCGCGCCTGCACAAGGGGGGAACGATGATCACCCGGAAGCTGGATCCGTGGCAGGAAGCCCTGCTGCGGGAATTACGCACCCGGGACCTGTCCGCCGACCGGATCGAGGAACTGCTCAACGCGGTCGACGCGCACTGCGCGGACACCGGAAAGAGCCCGCAGGAGGCGTTCGGGGATCCGGTCGTCTACGCGCACATCTTCGCTCCGGGTCTGCAGCCCGTTAAGTTCGTGCCCGCCGCCATCCAGGGCATCTTCGGGATCGCCGGACTCGTGATCCTCGCCGCCGGAGTGCTCGCGGTCATGAACGACTCGCCCGCCTACATCCGGAGCGGAGCGATTGTGTCATTCGCCGCCGCCACTTCGGTGTTCATCATCTTCCTGGCATTGAAACGGCACCTGGCGATTTCGGCGAGCGCCCTGTTCCTCGGGGCAGCCGCATTGGTGGTGCCCTACTTTCTGTGGCCCACGGTGGTCGCCGAGCTTCCCGTCTGGCCCGCAGTCACCGGCGGCATGTTCCTGGTGTCCGTCAGCTGGTCGGTTTCCGTCTACCCGGACCACGTCGTCGACCCTCGGGCGAACAAGCGCCAGATCCTCGCGATGCGATGGGCCATGCCGGCCATGATGGCCTGCGCCGTCCTGCTGAGCTGGTCTCGATAGCGCAAGCCGACGGTCAGTTCGTGGGGGCATGGGGGCTCGGCCCCCAATATCACGCGAGGCGACCCGGCGAGCGTGTCAGCGCGAGCAGGGTCGTCCCGAGGTGAGCCGGTGACGGGACTCGAACCCGTAACCTTTCGCTTACAAGGCGAGTGCTCTGCCAATTGAGCTACACCGGCTTGGTCTCTTTCTCCGCACATCGTAAGCGGCCCCCACAACCCATATACACACCGGCTCTGCCCTGTGGTGCACGCCACTGCAACGCCGGGGTTCGGCGCTGCGATGCCACGCGGGAGTTCGAGCCGGGAGGAGCGCGGAAGTGCTGTACGCGCAGCGCAGCTGGGGTGACGAAGCACCTGACGAGATGACCGTCAATCTGGTGCTGGACTTGGCGTTGCGGATCGGTGAGGTCGAGTTGAGCTCGGGTGCGGGCGCTTCTGATGTCACCGCCACGATCATCGCAGTCGCAAACGCTTGCGGCCTGCTGAACTGCGAGGTGGATGTGACGTTCACCTCTATCACTGTCTGCTGCCATCGGGGGCCTGAGGTGGCGCCGGTGACGTCGTTGCGTGTTGTGCACTCGCGGGGGCTTGACTACACGCGTCTTGCCGAGGTTGAGCGCCTGGTCAGGGACATCACCCGGCGACGGATCAGTGCGGCGCAGGCGGCCACCCGGCTCGACAAGATCACCCGGGCGAAGCACCCCTATCCGCGTTGGGTGGCCACGACTGCGTGGGCTGGGATGGCGGCTTCGGTCGCGGTCCTGCTTGGTGGTGGGTTGCTGGTCGCGCTCGTCGCCGCGTTGATCACCGCGATCGTCGACCGGGTGGGACGGGTTCTCAACCGGCGTGGCCTGCCGTTCTTCTTTCAGCAGGTGGTCGGCGGGGCGTTGGCCACGGGTGGGTCGCTGGCTGTGGTGAGCACTGGGGTCGTCGGCGAGAGGCCGACGCTTGTCGTCGCTGCCGCGATCACGGTGCTGCTGTCCGGGTTGTCTGTCGTCAGCGCTGTGCAGGACGCGATCACCGGGTACAACGTCACCGCGGCCGGCCGGGCCATAGAGATCGCGCTGATGACCGCCGGGTTGATCGGTGGCGTGGTCCTTGCCCTGAACATGGCTGTTGAGCTGGGCATGCCGCAGACTCCGATCGCGGCCCCGTTGCCTCCGTCCGCGTTGAGGCTGCCGTTGCAGACGGTGGCCGGTGCGGCCGCGGCCGGGTGCTTCGCGCTGGCGAGCTACGCGACTCTGCGTTCCCTTCTGGTCGCGAGCGCTGCCGGTGCGTTGGGTGCCGTGGGGTACGGCGCCCTCGTTCTGGCCAACACGGGACCGATCGTGGCGTCCGCGGCCGCCGCCGTCGGGATCGGGTTCTGTGGTGGTGTGATGGCACGGCGCCTGCGCGTCACGCCGCTTGTGGTGGCCGTGTCCGGGATGACGCCGTTGCTGCCGGGGCTGAGCACGTACCGCTCGATGTACGAACTCGCTGTAGACGGCACCACCGCGGGTGTCGGAACGTTGATGACTGCGTTGGGTATCGCGCTGGCACTTGGTGCCGGTGTGGTGCTCGGCGAATACCTAGCGCAACCGGTCCGTACGCGGCTAGGTAGGTTGGAACGCCGGTTGGGTACGCCACGTTCGATCGGCTTGCGGTCGAGGGCGTCTAAGTGAGACTCACCACCTGACCGTTTGCCGGACGCGCCGAGCTGACTAACTGGCTACTGTCTTTAGTCAGTGTCATCACAAGGAGGCTCTCTCCCGGTGAACAGTGGTGCGGACTTCATCGTCGTGGCCAACCGGCTGCCGGTTGACCTCGAGCGCGCGCCTGACGGCACGCAACGCTGGAAGCACAGCCCCGGCGGGCTGGTCAGCGCTCTGGAACCGTTCCTGCGGTCCAAGAGCGGGGCCTGGGTCGGCTGGCCCGGTGTCGCGGACGTCGACGTCGAGGAATTCGACGACGACGGCCTGCGGCTGATCCCGGTGACCTTGTCGGCCACGGAGGTGCGCGACTACTACGAGGGCTTCTCCAACGCCACGCTGTGGCCGCTCTACCACGACGTGGTCGAGTCGCCGGTGTTCGACCGGACGTGGTGGGACAGCTACGTCAAGGTCAACCACCGGTTCGCCGAGGCCACGGCGGCGATCGCGGGGCCGGGCGCCACGGTCTGGGTGCAGGACTACCAGCTGCAGTTGGTGCCGCAGCTGCTCCGGGAGCAGCGTCCCGACTTGCGGATCGGGTTCTTCCTGCACATCCCGTTCCCGCCGGTGGAGCTGTTCATGCAGCTGCCGTGGCGGACCGAGATCGTGCGCGGGCTGCTGGGTGCCGACCTGGTCGGGTTCCACCGGCCGGGTGGTGCGCAGAACTTCCTGTGGCTGGCGCGCAGGCTCGTGGGCCTCGAGCCGTCCCGGGCCGCGGTCGGCGTGCGGACCAGGCCCGGCCTGATCCACGTCGGCGACCGGCCGGTGCGGGTCGGGGCGTTCCCCATCTCGATCGACTCGGCCGGGCTGGACGGCATGGCCCGCAAGCGGGACGTGATCCAGCGCGCCCAGCAGATCCGCGCGGACCTGGGCAACCCGCGCAAGATCCTGCTCGGGGTGGACCGGCTGGACTACACCAAGGGGATCGACGTCCGGCTGCACGCGCTGCACGAGTTGCTCGTCGAGGGCCGGATCGACCCCGATGAGGTGACGATGGTCCAGCTGGCCACGCCCAGCCGGGAACGGGTCGAGCATTACCAGCAGATGCGGGCGGGCATCGAGCAGGTGGTCAGCCGCATCAACGGCGAGTTCGGCAAGGTGGGTCACCCGGTCGTGCACTACCTGCACCAGTCGGTGGACAGGCGGGAGCTTGTAGCCTTCTTCTCCGCCGCCGATGTCATGGTGGTCACACCGGTTCGCGACGGGATGAACCTGGTGTGCAAGGAGTACGTGGCGTGCCGGCATGACCTGGGCGGCACCCTCGTGCTCAGTGAGTTCGCCGGTGCGGCCGCCGAGCTCACCAGTGCGTTCCTGGTCAACCCACATGATCTTGATGGGGTCAAGAACGCGCTGCATGCGGCCCTTACGATCGACCCCGCGGAGGGTCGCCGTAGGATGCGCGCTCTGCGACGCCAGGTCCTCACACATGACGTCGACCGTTGGGCACGGTCGTTCCTTGAGGCTCTGGGGTCACAGGGGTTGAACTGAATCAGTTCAGATCGTAATTTCACCCAATAGTGGCAATGGCTGCCACGCTGGAGCACGAGGAGAAGGCGTGACTGCCGAGGCTCTCCCCGCCGAACTGAGGCGGGCGATCGTTCAGCTCGCACGCACCCCCCGTTTGTTGGTCGCGTGTGACTATGACGGCACCCTGGCACCGATCGTCGAAGACCCGGACAAGGCTCGTCCTCAACCGGAGTCGGTCGGTGCGTTGCGCTCGCTCGCCGGACTGCACGAGACCACCACCGCGGTGATCTCCGGCCGGGCCCTGCGGGACCTGGCGACCATGTCCCGCCTGCCCGCCGAGGTCCACCTGGTCGGCAGCCACGGATCCGAGTTCGACATCGGGTTCGTGCACTCGCTCAACGGCCCGGCCCGCGACCTGCACACGCGGCTGGAAGGCGAGCTGGAGAAGCTGACCGAGGGCGCCACGGGCGTGCACCTGGAGGTCAAGCCGGCCAGCGTCGCCGTGCACTTCCGGCGCGCCGAGCAGGACGTGGCCGACCGGGTGGCCGACGTGATCCGCGGCGGTCCGTGCACCTGGGAAGGCATCCAGGTCACCGAGGGCAAGGCGGTGATCGAGCTCGCGGTGGTGCAGACCGACAAGGGCCACGCCCTGGACGTGCTGCGGCACCAGATCGGCGCCACCGCGGCGATCTTCGTCGGCGACGACGTGACCGACGAGAAGGCCTTCGCCCGGCTGTCCGGCCCGGACCTCGGTGTGAAGGTCGGCACCGGCCAGACGCTGGCGCACTTCCACATCGACGACACCCCCGCGGTCGCCACGATGCTCGCGTTCCTGTTGGAGGAACGGCGAAACTGGCTGTACGGCGAGCAGGCCACGCCGATCGAACGGCTGACGATGCTGGCGAACGAGCGCTCGGTCGCCCTGGTCACGCCGGAAGCCCGCGTCACCTGGCTGTGCCACCCGGAGCCGGACTCGGCGGCGGTTTTCGCCGACCTGCTCGGCGGTCCGAGCGCCGGTCACCTGTCGGTGACGCCCGAGCGCGGCGGCCTTCCGTTGGGGCAGCGGTACTTGCCGGGCACCATGACCGTCGAGACGCGCTGGTCCGGCCTGCTGGTCACCGACTACCTCGAGCACTACGCCGAAGCGCACCGCACGGACCTGATCCGTGTCATCACCGGTAGCAGCCGCGCGGTCGTCGAGTTCGCGCCACGGCCCGAGTTCGGCCAGGTGCCGGTCAAGCTGGTGCGTAATGAGAACGGCCTGCGTGTGGTCGGTACGTCCGACCCGATGGCGTTGCACTCCCCCGGCGTCGACTGGGAAATCACGTCGGACGGCATGCACGACACCGCCCGCGCGGTCGTGGCGCCGAACGGCGAGCAGGTACTGCTCGAACTGCGTTGCGGCACAGACGACCTGGCGCCCAACCTGGTGCCGGAGCCGGAACGCAAGCAGCGCGCGAACCTGTACTGGACCGAATGGCTGTCCACGCTGAAGTTCCCGGAGATCGAGCGGGACCTCGTGGCCCGTTCCGCCTTGACACTGCGCGGCTTGTGCCACAGCGAGACCGGCGGGATCATGGCCGCGGCGACCACATCGCTGCCCGAGGAGATCGGCGGCATCCGCAACTGGGACTACCGGTACTGCTGGCTGCGGGACGGCGCGCTGACCGCGCGAGCACTGGTTTCGGTCGGGTCCACAGTGGAGGCTGAGGCGTTCCTCAACTGGGTGCACGGGGTTCTGGCCACGGTTCCCGGCCCGGAGCGGCTGCATCCGCTGTACACGTTGGCGGGCACCGGTCTTGGCCCCGAGGCCGTGATCGACACGCTGCCCGGGTACGCCGGTTCACGGCCGGTGCGCGTCGGAAACCTTGCCAACCAGCAGGTTCAGCTCGACGTGTTCGGCCCGGTGGTGGACCTCGTGGTGGAGCTGTCCCAGGCTCGCGGCAAGCTCACCGACGACGACTGGCGGATGACCAACGCGATGGCTGAGGCCGTCACGCGTCGCTGGGAAGAACCCGACCACGGCATCTGGGAAGAGCGGCACCGCCCACGGCACCACATCTACTCCAAGGTGATGTGCTGGCTGACCATCGACCGGGCCATCACCCTGGCCGAAACCTATGGCAGGGAACCGAATCCGGGCTGGCACGCGCTGCGCGACAAGATCTCCCAGGACGTCCAGACCAAGGGCTGGAACGAGGAAGTCAAGTCGTTCACCACGGCCTACGACGGTACGGACCTGGACGCCGCGTCGCTGTTCGTCGGCCTCTCCGGCCTGATCGACCCGTCGGACGAGCGGTTCGCGTCGACCGTCACCGCCATCGAGGCGGAGCTGCGCAGCGGGTCCACTGTGTACCGCTACCACCGTGACGACGGCCTGCCGGGCAATGAGGGCGGCTTCCACCTGTGCGCCGCGTGGATGATCGAGGCGTACCTGCTGTGCGGCCGCCGGACCGAGGCGGAAGACCTGTTCGCGCAGATGGTCGACTGTGCCGGGCCGACCGGGCTGCTCCCCGAGGAGTACGACCCGATCGCCGAGCGCTCGCTGGGCAATCACCCACAGGCGTACAGCCACCTCGGGCTGATTCGTTGCGCACAGCTGCTCAGCGCCGCCCAATGAAATAGCGCGTGAACGTCAGGCCCGCCTGCTGGCAATTGTCGGTGTGAGACCTATGACCGACAGTCACTCCAGTGGCGGGCCGTTCGGCCGGGATCGGCCCGACTTGAGCGGGCCCGATCCCGGCCTTGTCTTTGGCCGGCTGTTCGACAGCCATGCCGCCGCGCTGCGGTACTACCTGGTGCGCCGGGTCGGTGAGACTGCCGCCGACGACCTGGTCAGCGAGACGTTCCTGGTCGCGCTGAACCAGCGGCACCGCTATGACCCGGCCCGCGCCGCAGTCCGGTCCTGGCTCTACGGGATCGCGACGAATCTGATGCGCAGACATGTGCGCGACGAAGTACGCGAACTGAAGGCGTATTCGGCAGACATTCCGGTGGTCAGTCACGCCGGCCGGGTCGCCGAACAGGTCGACGCGCAGACCAAGGCCCGGCAGCTCGCCGGTGCGCTGGCCGCGCTCTCGCCCGGCGACCGGGACGTGCTCCTGCTGACCGCGTGGGCAGGCTTCGACACGACCGAGGTCGCCGAGGCACTCGACATTCCCGTTGGCACGGTGCGATCACGCATGCACCGGGTCCGTAAGCAACTGCGTAAGGGGGGCAGCCATGACTGAGCAGGAGAACGTGCGGCCGATGTGGTCGGAGGAAGAACTCGATCAGGCACTGGCCACCTTGCGTGCGCAGGTCCCACCCGGGGAGGAGTCGCTGGCCGGGGCACGCGCCGAACTGATGCGTGCGGCGGGAAGCCCGGTACCTGCTGAGAAGAAGCGGCACTGGGGCCGTTGGGTGGCCGCGATCGCGACCATCGCGGCAGTCGTCGCCGGGGTTCTGATCGTGCCGACGCTCCAGTTCGGTGACGAGCCGGCGCCCTCGACCGCGTCGGCGGCCGCCGTGCTCAACAGCGCCGCCGACAAGATCGGCGCGTCGGACCCGGTCGTGAAACCGGGGCAGTACCTCTACACCGAGTCCCACGAGTGGCATTCGGTGACCATCGCCGGTGACAAGCCGTTGACGTATCTCGAGGAGAGCGTCACCCAGACGTGGATCCCTGCCGACCGTACGCAGGAATGGCTGCAGCGCAGCAGCACGACAGGCCAACGCAAATGGATCACGGGCAGCGACGCTGAGCTGAAGGCGTTGGGCATCAACCCGGACGAGAACACCCCCGAGGAACTCCGTGCCAAGTGCGGTGACTTCTATCTGAACCCCGGCGAACAGCCGTGCCAGCGGCAAGGCGGCTGGGAACGGCCGACACCCGAGTTCCTCGCCGGCCTGCCCACCGACCCGAAGCAGCTCTACGACCTGCTACGCGCGGCCGCGGCGAAACAGAGCCAAGACCCCGACCTGGAAGTGCTGGTCGTCGTCTCGGACACGATCCGCAGCGCGACAGCGCCGGCCGCGGTCCGGGCCAACCTGTATCGGGCGGTGGCGTTGTCGCCGGATCTCAAGATCAGCGACAACAACGCGAACCTGGACGGCCGGGTGGGCGTCGGGCTGGGCTTCGAACGCGGCGGCCTGCGGCAGGAGCTGATCATCGACCCCGTCACCGGCCAGTTCATCGGGGAACGCCAGACCGCGGCGCAGGACTACCCGAGCGTCCCCAAGGGCACAGTGACCGGCTACACATCGGTATCCACAGGGGTTGTGGACAAAGTGGGTGACAAACCCACGGGCTGAACCGATATACCACCAGGGCCCGTGCGTCGGTCGGGGGACGCACGGGCCTCAGCGCTTGGACAGCGTGTCGACAAGCGTGCGCAGATCGGGCACCACGGTCGCCCTGATGTCCGGGGGCAGCCGGCCGGAGTCCGGCGGCACCAGCGCTCGCTTGAAACCCAGCCGGGCGGCCTCGGCCAGCCGCCTGCCGACGCTGCCCACCCGGCGCACCTCACCGGCCAGGCCGACCTCACCGATGATCACCATGTCGTTCGGCAGCGGGATGTCCAGCTTCGCGCTGGCCACCGCCATGGCCAGGGCGAGGTCGCTCGCCGGTTCGATGATCTTCATTCCGCCGACGGTCGCGGTGAACACGTCCGACTTGCCCAGTGGCAGGCTCGCCCGGCGCTCCAGGACCGCGAGGACCTTGGCCACGCGGGAGGCGTCCAGGCCGTTGACCGCTCGCCTCGGCATCGGCGACTCGGTACTCGTGACCAGGGCCTGCACTTCGCCCAGCAGGGCTCGTTTGCCCTCGGTGACCACTGTGATCGCGCTGCCCGCGACGCCTTCGACCCGGTTGCTCATGAAGATGAGCGACGGATCCGGCACACCGACGATGCCTTCCTCGACCATCTCGAAACAGCCGACCTCGTCCGCCGCGCCGAACCGGTTCTTCACGCCCCGGACCAGGCGCAGCGACGAGTACTTGTCGCCTTCGAAGTGCAGCACCACGTCCACCAGGTGCTCCAGCACGCGAGGCCCGGCCACCGAGCCTTCCTTGGTGACGTGACCGACCAGGACCACCGGCAGGCTTCGCTCCTTGGCCAACGCCACCAACGCCGCCGTCACCGCGCGGACCTGGGTCACGCCGCCCGCTGAGCTCTCCACCGCCGGGGAGCTCAGCGTCTGGACGGAGTCGATGATCAGCATGGTCGGCTTCACGGCTTCCACGTGGCCCAGAACCGTGGCCAGGTCGCTTTCCGCGGCCAGGAACATCTCGTTGTGCACATTGCCCGTGCGTTCCGCACGCAGTCTGACCTGGCCCGCTGATTCCTCACCGGTTATATAGAGGGACCGGCCTGAGGAATCGTCTCGCGCCACCCACTGGTACGCCACCTCCAGCAGCAGCGTCGACTTACCGACACCGGGTTCACCCGCCAGCAGGACGACCGCTCCGGGAACCAGTCCCCCACCCAGGACGCGGTCAAGCTCAGGGACGCCCGTCTTCTGGGCTCGCGCGGACTCGACATCGACTTCGGCGATCGGCCTGGCCGGGGACGCCGGCGCGCCCGCCACCACCTTCGCGAGCGCGGGTCTGGCAGCGGCGACCTCCTCGATGGTCCCCCACGCCTGGCACTCCGGGCACCGGCCGAACCACTTCGAGACCACCCCACCGCACTCGGCACACCGATACGCGGAAGCAACCTTCTTAGCCACGCCCGAGAACCTAGCGGCACCCTCCGACAGTGTTGGATTGCCTCGCTTCGCTCGGCGAGGCTTGATCGCGACTAGGCGGCTTGATCGCGCTGGTCATTTACGCGCCGCAACGCGCCCGACATCGCCCCAGCCCTTCTCGTGGCCGCGCCACAGCGGAAGATGTCGGTTGCGTGGGGCGGGGTGGAAATGGCCGGCTTTGGCGATCAAGCCCGTCCGAGCGAAGCGAGGACAGAAGATTCAGTGATCGGGGGTTGCGGCCGGGGCACGTGGGGTGGTGGGGACGGCGATCGGGACGATCAGGGTCACCTGGCTGTTGCGGAACGCGAAGACCAGCTCGACGGTCTTGCCCGAGCGGACTTCTTCCTTCAGCTTCGTCAGCACGATCGTGACCTTGCCGATGGTCTTCGGCGCCGCCGGGGCAGAGGTCGTCGTGGCCGTGGTCGACGTGGTCGCGCTGCTGCCCGTGGTCTGGGAGCCCGACGTCGCCGAGCCCGAGGTCTGCGAGCCGGAGGTCGTGGCGCCGGTCGTGGTCGTGCCGCCGATCGTGGTGGCCGGGTTCGACGGGGTGGTCGCCACGGGCGTGTTCGAGAGGCGGCCGCCGACCGGCAGCTCGGCGATCAGGGAGCGGCCCGGGGGCAGGCTCTTGTCGCCGGTGACGACCACGGTCCCGGCCGGGCTGGTCACGGCCACCAGTTCGTCGTCGGCCTGGCCGGCGTTGACGATGGTGCCGAGGATGACCGCGTCCGAACCGGACTCGTAGACGCCGTGCTCGGGGTAGGCGAGCTGGATGTCGCGCACGGCGATGGGCCCGGCGTTGCCGTTGCTGCCGTTCACCGCGGGCTCCATGCCGGCGGTCTGGGAGATCTGCCCGGCGCCGCAGCCCGCGAGTGCGAGCGCGATCCCGACCACTGCAGGGGCCAAGCGCAGGCTGCGTCGTTCACGACTCACGTTGCCGGTCCTTCCTGGGGAAAACGCGTCGGCCCGAAGGGTATCCGGCGCCCCGCGAGCGGCTCGCGCCCGGTCGGCAAGTTGATGTCCACAAAGGATCGGAGAGTATCTCATCAAGATCATGAATTGTCACTTCGACGCACGAGCGCAAGTATTTGTCAACCCCCAGGCGGTCCATCCTCGGGCCGCTGACCTGCGCTTACCCGTCCCAAGCCGAACTGAGGGGGATTGCGGGGCATGTTAGAATGGGGTCAGCGAAAGGGGCAGAGGACACATGGTTTTCAAGGTCGGAGAGACCGTCGTCTACCCGCACCACGGTGCCGCTCTCATCGAAGCAATCGAGACCCGCGTGATCAAGGGCGAGGAGAAGAAGTACCTCGTCCTCAAGGTCGCGCAAGGTGATCTCACGGTTCGTGTACCCGCTGACAACGCCGAGATTGTGGGCGTTCGTGATGTCGTGGGTCAAGAAGGTCTGAACCGCGTCTTCGATGTTTTGCGTGCTCCTCACACCGAGGAGCCGACCAACTGGTCACGGCGGTATAAGGCCAACCTCGAGAAGCTCGCCTCCGGCGATGTGAACAAGGTGGCCGAAGTGGTGCGAGACCTCTGGCGGCGTGAGAAGGACCGTGGCCTATCCGCAGGCGAGAAGCGGATGCTGGCCAAGGCTCGACAGATACTGGTGAGCGAGTTGGCACTGGCCGAGGGCACCGACGAGGACAAGGCTGAAGTCCTCCTCGACGAGGTTCTGGCCACCGCCGCGGCGGTCTAGACCACCCGCAAGTACGGAAACCACGGGCGTGAGTATGAGTTCCGTCGCGCTCGCAGTCGTGCCGGCGACTGGTGACGTTTCCGTGCGAGGCATGCCATTGATCGAACGTGCCGTGCGCAACCTGCTTGAGGCGGGTTGCGTGCGGCACGTTTTCATTTGTACCCCATCGCCGTCGAGGTTCGCTTGGATGGACACCGCAGCGTCTTCGGTTGTCGTCGGTGATCACACAGCGGGCCTGCGAGCGGCGATATCGGCGTTTCCTGACATTCGTTTTGTCCTCGTCCATGATGTGACACGGGCCGCAACTCCGCCGCAAGTGATCAAATCGGTCGTCGAGGCGCTCGAACAGGGTGCCAAAGCCGTCATTCCCGTGCTCCCCTTGACCGATACGGTCAAAGTGGTCGACCAGGACGGCCGGATCACCGGCACGCGGGACCGCGAGGAGCTGCGAGTGATGCAGTCCCCGCTCGGCACGGCGGTCGAATTGCTCCAGCAGGCCGAAGGTGACCTGCCCGGCGGCTTGGGGGTGCCGTTGAGCACGGTCCCGGGGCATCCACACGGGCTGCGCATCCGCACGGAGTTCGACGTCGCTACCGTGACTCCGTGATCCCACGGGTTGGCACCGCCTGCGACGTTCATCCCATCGAGGCAGGCCGCGAATGCTGGATGGCCGGTCTGCTCTGGGACGGCGTGGACGGCTGCGAAGGACACTCGGACGGCGATGTCGCGGCTCACGCGTTGTGCGACGCGATGCTGACCGCCGCAGGCCTCGGTGACCTTGGCGCGGTATTCGGCACTGGTGACCCACGGTGGAGCGGCGCGCACGGAGTGGAATTGCTCACAGAGGTCCGGCGCCGGATCGAGGCGGCCGGTTTCCAGGTCGGCAACGCCTCTGTTCAGGTCATCGGCAACGCCCCACGCATCGGCAAGCGCCGCGCGGAGGCGCAGGACGTCCTGTCGGCGGCGGTCGGCGGTCCGGTCGCGGTGTCCGGGACGACCACGGACGGGCTTGGCCTGACCGGTCGCGGTGAGGGCATCGCCGCGATCGCCACAGCACTGCTCGTCGCGGTGGATGTCCGCCCTGCGGGAGGTTCTGCGACCGACGAACCAGCGTCCTAGGCTTGGGCGTATGGCTTCACTCAACGACACCATCCGCTCGCTGGTCGACGGCAAGAACTTCGCCACCCTCGCGACGCTCAACGCCGACGGCAGCCCGCAGACCTCCCCGGTGTGGATCGCCCGGGACGGCGACGACCTGCTGGTCTCGACCGTGGTCGGGCGGCTGAAGGAGCGCAACCTGCGCCGTGACCCCCGCGCGAGCATCACGGTGTTCGACCATGACAACCCGTACAACTACTTCGAAGCCCGCGGCCCAGTCTCGTTCACTGAGAAAGGCGGCCCCGAGCTGATCAACACCCTGGCCCAGAAGTACACCGGCGACGACTACAAGGGCGACGTGGGCACCGACAACGTGCGAGTGATCGTCCGGTTGACCCCCGAAAAACTCACGGGCAACGCGGTCTGACGTCACATCCCGGGCGGCCCAACCGGCCGTCCGCCCCCACTAACGTGGGGATATGGCGATCCGTGGGGTTCTCTTCGACTTCTCCGGCACTCTCTTCCGGCTTGAGCCGAATCTGGACGGGCTGACCGACCTGCAGGGCCTGCCGTTGAGCGGAGAGGACCAGGCCGAGGTCATGCGGCAGATGACGGCGCCGACCGGGCGTCCGCCGGGGCTGCCTGAGCATCTGCACGACCAGTGGGACCGCCGGGATCTCGACCCGCCCGCGCACCGCGCGCTGTATCTCGCCGTGCTGAGTGGTGCCGGTGTCGGCAACCCCGAACTGCTCTACGACCGGATGCTGGACATGGCCAGCTGGGATCCGTATCCGGATACCGCGCAGGCGTTGAAGACGTTGGCGAGTGACGGGATCCGGATCGGTGTGATCAGCAACATCGCGTGGGACATCCGGCCCGCGTTCGAGATCCTCGGCGTGTCCGACCTGGTCGACGAGTTCGTACTGTCCTATGAGGAGGGTTACGTCAAGCCGGACGCGCGGCTGTTCGCCCTGGCGTGCGAGCGGCTAGGCCTGCCAGGCGAGGACGTGCTGATGATCGGCGACAGTGAAGAGGCTGATGGCGGCGCTGCCCGGATCGGCTGTGCGGTCGCGATCGTCGATCCGTTGCCGGTCGGGCAACGGCCGTCGGCATTATCGGAAGTTCTCACAAAGAATGGTTTGTAAAAAGCCATTCACCTCATCCCGTACCATCTCTGCGTGAGCCTTCACCTGTATGACACGGCGACCCGGAGCACGCGGGAGTTTCACCCCGCGCGGAACGGAACGGCGTCCATCTACGTGTGTGGGGCCACTGTGCAGGGCGTTCCGCACATAGGCCACGTTCGTGGCGCGCTGAACTACGACGTGCTGCGGCGCTGGCTCGAAGCCGACGGGCTGGACGTCCACCTGGTTCGCAATGTCACGGACATCGACGACAAGATCCTCAAGAAGGCCGCCGAGGCTGGCCGTCCCTGGTGGGAATGGGCCGAGACGCACGAGCGCGCCTTCGAAGACGCCTACGAGGCGCTCGGCTGCTTGCCGCCGTCGTACGCGCCGCGTGCGACCGGGCACGTCACGCAGATGATCGAGCTGATGCAGCGGCTCATCGACCGCGGTCACGCGTACGCCTCAGGCGGCGACGTGTACTTCTCCGTGGGCTCGTTCCCCGAGTACGGCGCGCTTTCCGGGCAGCGTCCGGAAGAGGTGCAGCAGGGCGAGAGCGCGGCCGAGGGCAAGCGCGACAGCCGGGACTTCACGCTGTGGAAGGCCGCCAAGCCGGGCGAGCCGTCCTGGCCGACGCCGTGGGGCCCGGGCCGGCCGGGCTGGCACCTGGAGTGCTCGGCGATGGCCACGACCTACCTGGGCGGCGAGTTCGACATCCACGGCGGCGGGATCGACCTGATCTTCCCGCACCACGAGAACGAGCAGGCACAGTCGCGTGCGGCCGGGGACGGGTTCGCCCGCTACTGGCTGCACAACGGCTGGGTCACCATGTCGGGCGAGAAGATGTCCAAATCGCTGGGCAACGTCGTCTCCATCCCGGAGATGCTCGCGAACGTGCGCGCGGTCGAGCTGCGCTACTACCTGGTGTCGCCGCACTACCGGTCGACCATCGAGTACTCCGGCCCTGCGCTGGCCGAGGCAGTCGCCGCGTACGGCCGGATCGAGACGTTCCTGCGGAATGTCACGGGTCGTCTTGGCGTTGTCGAGCCAAGCGAGTTCACCGCGGAGTTCAGTGCCGCGATGGACGACGACCTGGGCACGCCCGCGGCGATCGCCGCTGTGCACAACGCGGTTCGTGAGGGCAACGTCGCGCTGGCTTCCGGCGACGAGGCCGGTGCTCGCCGTGCGGCCGGTGCGGTGCGCGCGATGATGGGCGTGCTCGGCCTGGACCCGTTGTCCGCCAAGTGGTCTGAGGAGTCCACAGCGGACGCGGCACACCGCAGCGCGCTCGGCGCGTTGGTGGAGGCTCTGCTGGACGAACGCCAGCGGGCCCGTAAGGACAAGAACTTCGCGGCTGCCGATGCGGTGCGGGATCGCCTGCTGACAGCCGGAATCACCGTCGAGGACACTCCCGACGGTCCACTATGGACATTGAAGGACAGCTGACGTGGCCGGGAATTCAAGGCGTAAGGGTGCGATGCGGAAGCCCGGCACCAAGAAGGGGGCCGTGGTCGGCTCCGGTGGCCAGCGGCGTAAGGGCCTGGAAGGCAAGGGCCCCACGCCCAAGGCGCACGAGCGGCCGAACCACAAGGCCTACCGCAAGCCGCTGAGCCCACAGGCAAAGCAGCGCAACGACACCAAGCGCCGCGACACGGGCCCGACGTCGGAACTCGTCGCGGGTCGTAACCCCGTCCTCGAGTGCCTGCGCGCGGAGGTGCCGGCGACGGCGCTGTACGTCGCCATCGGCATCGACGCGGACGACCGTGTGACCGCCGCTGTTCAACTCGCGGCCGACCGCGGGCTCTCGGTGCTGGAGGTGTCCCGGCCTGAGCTCGACCGGCTCACCAACAACGCGACTCACCAGGGCATCTCCCTGCAGATCCCGCCGTTCGAGTACTCACACCCGGACGACCTGCTCGACATCGCCAAGGAATCCGGCGAAGACGCCCTGCTGGTCGCGCTCGACGGCGTGACCGACCCCCGCAACCTCGGCGCTGTGATCCGTTCTGCGGCAGCCTTCGGCGCACACGGTGTGGTTGTGCCGCAACGGCGTTCCGCGAGCATCACGGCCGTCGCATGGCGCACAAGCGCAGGCACGGCCGCACGCATGCCCGTCGCCGTCGCCACGAACCTGACGCGCACGCTGAAGGACTGGGCTGACACCGGTCTGATGGTCGTCGGCCTGGACGCGGACAGCTCGATCACGGTCGACGAGCTCGAACTCGCGACCGGTCCGATCGTCGTGGTTGTCGGCTCCGAAGGCCGTGGCCTGAGCCGTCTGGTACGTGAGCGCTGTGACGAGACTGTGTCGATCCCGATGGCGGCAGGCGTCGAGTCGCTGAACGCGTCGGTCGCGGCTGGTGTCGTGCTCGCTGAGATCGCGCGTCGGCGAAGGGTTGCCGGGCGGATCTGAGGTTGTTACCCCGTTTGGTCGGATAGGGTCTGCGAGGCACTATCCCCCGACGAGGTACTCAATGTCGTTCGCCAGCCCGCTCTTTCTCTGGTTTTTCATGCCGTTTGTGCTGGCGGCCGTACTCATCGCACCCCGGAGCTGGCGCAACGGCATCATCGCGGTGGCCAGCCTGGTGTTCTACGCCTCGGCGGCCGGGGCGGACACCTGGCTGCTGCTGACCACGATGGTCGTGAACTTCCTGGCGGGGCCGTGGCTGGAACCGGACCAATGGGACCGCAACCGGCCGTTCCGGCGCCAGCTGCTGTTCGGTGTGATCGCGTTCGACCTCACGGTCCTGGTGATCTGGAAGTACGCCGGGTTCGCCACCGAGCAGCTGGCGGCGCTGGCGCGGATGTTCGGCGGCGACTTCCCGGTGACGCACCTGCTGCTGCCGATCGGCATCTCGTTCTACACGTTCCACCACATCTCGTACGTAGTGGACGTCTATCGCGGCGAACGGCTCGCTGCACGCAACCCGGTCTCATTCGTCACGTACATCGCGATGTTCCCGCAGTTGATCGCCGGCCCGATCGTGCGCTACCGGGAGATCGCCGACCAGCTGCCGCAGCAGCGCAGCCACCGGCTCGACGACATCGCCGCGGGCTTCCCGCGGTTCGCGCTCGGCATGTGCAAGAAGGCGATCATCGCCGACACCCTGGCGCCGTTCGTGACCGCGTGTTTCAACACCCCCGACGACGAGATGACGTTCGCGATCGCGTGGATGGGCGCGATCGCGTACACCCTGCAGCTGTACTTCGACTTCTCCGGCTATTCGGACATGGCGATCGGGCTGGGCCGGATGCTGGGCTTCCGGCTGCCGGAGAACTTCGCCCGGCCGTACTCCTCGGTGACCATCACCGAGTTCTGGCGCCGCTGGCACATGTCGCTGTCGCGGTGGTTCCGTGACTACGTCTACATCCCGCTGGGCGGCAACCGGCACGGCGCCGCGAAGACCTACCGCAACCTGTGCATCGTGTTCGTGCTGACCGGTTTCTGGCACGGCGCGAACTGGACGTTCCTGGTGTGGGGCATGTTCCACGGCGCCCTGCTGATCATCGAACGCGGCTTCCACCTGGAGGACGCCCCGGTCCGCCGCGGCGCCCGGATCGCCCGCCGCGCGCTGACGATGCTGCTGGTCATGATCGGCTGGATCTACTTCCGCGCCGACGACCTGCCCAGCGCGCTGAACATGGTCGGCCACATGTTCCTGCCCGACTTCAACGGCCTGACCGACATCACGCTGAGCGCCCTGACCAACCAGCGCCTGGTGGTCATGCTGCTGGCGCTGGCGATCCTGTTCCTGCCCGCGCAGCCGGTGACCGGCCCGCTGCTGGAGTCCTCCCGCAGCACACCGGCCACCGTTCTGCGCGTCAGCGTGATGACCGCAGGCCTTGCCTACGCCGCAATCCTGATCGCGTCCGGCACGTTCAGCCCGTTCCTGTACAACCAGTTCTAGGCCACGTAACCGCCGTCGATGGCGATTTCCGCACCGGTCACGTACCTGCCGGATTCACCAGCCAGGTAGGCGACGGTCGCGGCGACGTCCGTGGCCTCGCCGTAGGTCCCAAGTGCGACGTGACTGCGGTTCTCGTCGGCGACGGGACTGTCGGCGGGATTCATTTCGGTGTCGATCGGGCCAGGGTGGACGAGGTTCGCGGTGATCCCGCGTGGCCCCAAATCCCGGGCAAGTCCTTTGGTGAGGCCGATCAACGCGGTCTTGCTCATCGAATACAGGACGTAACCCTGGCCTGTCACGCGGGTTGCCGCGCAACTGCCGATGGTGATGATGCGGCCGCCGGTGTCCAGGTGCGCTGCCGCGGCCTGGGAGGCGACGAAAGCGGCCCGGACGTTGACGTTCATGACGTGCTCGAAGTCCGCCATGGACAGTTCGGTGATGTGCCCGAACGCGGCTGTGCCCGCGTTGTTGACGAGGATGTCGAGGCGGCCGAACTCGGCGACAGTCTGCGCGACCGAGGACGAGACCGCGTCGGCTGAGGCGCTGTCCGCCTGGATCGCCAGGGCACGGCGACCGGCTGCCTTGACGCGCTCGACCACTTCCTGAGCGCGGTCCGCGCTCTGGTTGTAGGTGAACGCGACGTCAGCGCCTTCCTGAGCGAGGCGGGCGACTGTCGCGGCGCCGATTCCCCGGCTGCCTCCGGTGACCAGCGCGACCCTGCCTGAAATGTTGTTCATGACCACTATCGAACTGCTTGTGCGCCAGGGAGTCTGGCGTCTTTCCGACCACGAGCTCAGTGCAACAGCAGCAGCACTTGCAGCTCACCGACCAGGAAGCCGATCACGGCACCCACGGCGATGAGTTTCCATTCGTCCTGCCGGAACGCCGGTCGCAGCAGGCCCTCGTACTGGATCGGGGTGAGCTGCTGCATCTGCGTGATGATCGTGTTGCGGACGTCCAGGGCGTTGCTGGCGTAGTCCTCGACGTGTTTCACGGTCGTGGGCAGCAGTTCGATGGCGCGCTTGGCGGCGAGGAGCTTCATCTCCTGGTAGCGGCGGGAGCCGACGGTCAGCACGACCAGCGGCTTGGCAATGCTGATCTGGGCGTCGATCGCGCGCTGGACCTCGCGCTGGATCAACGTGAACAGCCGGTCCGACTTGGGTCCGGTGAGGACGGCCTCCAGGACGTTCTGCACAGTCAGCACTTCGCGGGCGATCAGGTCGCCGTAGTCGTGGGCGACCTCCATCCGGCGGCGCTGGAACATGCCCTGCCACGTGAAGAACAGGAACTTCCGGGGTTCACGCGGGAAGAAGATCATCTTCAGGGCGAGCCAGTCGGTCAGCCACCCGGTCAGGCCACCGAAGATCGGCATGATCCACGGGCTGTGCGTCAACGCCCAGGCACCGAGCTGGACAAGGCCGATGACAAATCCGAAGTAGATGCCCGAGTGCGCGATGAACCGCATCTCCGGCTGCGCCACGTCCCGGATCAGCCGGTTGAGCAAAGCCTTGTCACGCACCAGGTTGCGCACAGCCATATCGCGGACGTCGAGGACCTCCTCGATGTTGCCGGCGATCTCGCGCATGAGTTTCTCGACGAGTTTCGGCGCGTCCGCCTGCACCTGTCTGATCAGCCGTTGCTGCGCCTGCGCGGGCAGCATCTCCCAGATCTGGGGCTGGTACTCGGCCATCAGCTCACGGGTGATGTCCTCGACCGCACGCAGCAGCGGCTCGCGCAACTCCTCGGCGACGCGTTGTGGGTCCAGCCTCGCGAAGATCTCCTTCGGCCGGATCAGGTTCGTGGTCAGCAGTTCCATCGCCACGCTGGCCATCCGGTGGGCGTTGCGCGGGATCACGCCCTGCCAGCCGATCAGCCAGAAGCCCTTGAACTCCACCGGCCGGTACATCATCTCGATCGCGACGCGCTTGGTGACGTAGCCGATCACCGCAGCGACGAACGGCATCGACACGTAGACCACCCACAGTGGAATCAGGATGGCCTCCCCAGTCAGCGCGTCACCCGGTCTGTGACAGTACCTCCGGCCGGGCCGTCGCGCGCCGGACCGCCTCGGTTTTGATCACCGATTCGCCCACACTGTCGCGCAGCAGCTGGAACAGCACCCGCACCGAGCGCCGGGTGATCAGCTGGTCGATCGGGCTGTCCGGCAGCCGGTAGAGCTTGCGGGCCCACGGCGGCAGCAGGTCGAACGCGGCCTTGCTGAGCAGCCGGCTGCCCGCACGCGCGGCCTGGTTCTTGCCGAACGGCCGGGTGAAGAAGCCGACGACGTCGGCGGTCTCCTCGGAGTAGGTCAGCTGGGGACGCATCGCCGCGAAGTACGCGTCCACCTCCGCGGCGGACTTCGGCACACCGGTGGCGCCGAGCTTCTCGGTGATCACGGCGTACTCGGCGAAGTACTGGTCGACCTGGGCGGGCGACACCGGGTTCGGGTGGTAGCGCAGGTGCGCCTGGATGATCCCGTACGCCTGCGTGACCCCCGTCCAAATGAGGTTCTCGGACGCCGACGCGTCATATGGACGGCCGTCAGGCATGGTGCCGTGCACATGCTTGTGCATCCGCTGCACGGTTTGCGCCATCTTTTCGGCGACCGGCGTACTGGCCCAGCACATCGTGTTGACGAACGACACCGTGCGGCCCAGGCGTCCGGCCGGGTCGTCCTTGTAGACCGAGTGCTTGTTCGTGCCGTGCATCGTCGGTTCATGCAGTGATCCGAGGATCAGCCCCATCACGCCGCCGACCACTCCGGACGGGTCGTCGTGCACGTACCACATCACCGACTGGGGGCCGAACAATCCGGGATCACCGGCCGGGCCGCTGTACTGCTCTCCCGGCATCGAGTCGGCGTTCAACGACTTCGCCCAGGTCAGCGCGATCCCGCGCTTGAGGTTGCCCATCATGGCCAGATCGCCGATCTCCAGGAGTCTCGTGACCAGCACCGGGGACCTCCCTGAGACAAGTAGTCATCTTTGTATCAATGTCTCACCCGATGTGGGCGCTGTCAACGATTGTGACGCCGGTTACCCGCGCGCGGAATCCCTGCCCGACCAGGTATTCCGGTCCGAAGTAAGACTGGACCACTACGGTGGGCCGGGTGGCGGACTGGGCAGTGTTGGTGGTTATGCCTTTTGTGGCGGCCGCGCTGGGGTACGTCACCAAGCGGATCGCCATCGAGATGATGTTCCGGCCACTGAGGTTCGTCGGGATTCCGCATACTTTCCTTGGCTGGCAAGGGGTGGTGCCGCGCAATGCGGAGCGGACGATCCGGATTGCGGCCGAGCTGCTGACCACCAGGCTTCTCGACGCACGGGAGGTGTTCGCCCGGGTGGACGCCGGGCTGCTGGCGAAGGAGCTCGAACTCGGACTCCTGATCGAGGTCGACGCGATCACGCGGGACGTCATGGCCAAGCACCATCCGGGCCTGTGGGAGGCACTGCCGGTGCTGGCCCAGGACGTGATCGTCAAGCAGGTGCAGGCCGGCTCCCCCGAAGCGGTCCGCAAGATCGTCGAGGCGTTGCAGGACAACATCGACCAGGTTCTGGACATCAAGGAGATGGCGGTCAGCACACTGCGCCGCGATCCCGCGCTGATGGTCCGGCTGGTGAAGGACATCTCGCGGCCGGAGATGGCGTTCATCGCACGGTCGGGAATCTATTTCGGATTCGTGCTCGGCCTGGTGCAGACCCTGGTCTGGGCACTGACCCGGGAGCCGATCGTGCTGCCGCTGTTCGGGATGTGCATCGGCTGGACGACCGACTGGCTGGCGATCAAGCTCGTGTTCTTCCCGCGTGAGCGGAAGTTCGGCTTCCAGGGGATCTTCCAGAAACGGCGGGACGAGGTCGCACAGCAGTACGGCAAGCTCATTGCCGACGAAGTGATGACGGTCCCGAACATTCTCCAGGCTGTCCTCAATGGACCGCGTGCCGACCGGCTGAAGGCGTTGGTACATAAGGTTGTCTGGCAGACAGTCGACGAGCAGGCAAGCCTGGCGCGGCCGGTGGTCATGGCCGCGATCGGCGCCGACCGGCTCAAGGAGATGAAACGGGAGGCCGCGATCAAGGCGGTCGAGCGGCTCCCGGACACCATCCGGCACGCCGAGGGCTACCTCACCGAGACACTCGACGTCGGCAACACCATCGCCACGAAGATGCGCGATCTGACCCGTGCCGAATACGAAGACCTGCTGCGACCCGCGTTCCGCCGCGACGAGTGGAAACTCATCGCCGTGGGTGCGGCGATCGGTTTCCTGGTCGGTGAACTGCAGGTCTTGTTGCTTTAGTACAGGACCGCGTCCACCATCCTATGGTGGGCACATGCCCACTTTACCGTCGCAACCCCATCAGCACCGGCAGGTGGCGGAGTCGTTCGGGGCTGATCCCGAACGCTACGACCGGACCCGGCCGCGTTATCCCGAGGCCCTGGTGCAGCGGATCGCGAGGCCGGGGCTCGAAATCGTCGATGTCGGCTGCGGAACCGGCATCGCGGCCCGCTTGTTTCAAGCCGCCGGGTGTCAGGTGCTCGGCGTGGAGCCCGACGAGCGGATGGCCGGCTGGGCCCGCAGGACCGGGATCGAAGTCGAGATATCCACGTTCGAAGCCTGGGACCACACCGGCCGCAGCTTCGACGCGGTGATCGCCGGACAGACCTGGCACTGGGTGGACCCTGTTGCGGGAGCGGCGAAAGCGGCCGAGGTGCTGCGGCCTGGTGGCCGGCTGACGGTGTTCTGGAACGCGGCCCAGCCACCACCTGAGCTGGAGAATGCCTTCGCCGAGGTGTACCGCAAGGCCCTGCCTGACGTTGCGGCGGCAAACCCGCCGGCCGATCCGTACTCGATCATGTGCGATCTAGCGGCCGACGGAATCCGCCAGGCACAGACGTTCGGCGATCCGC
This sequence comes from Kibdelosporangium banguiense, assembly GCF_017876405.1. Lineage (GTDB taxonomy): Bacteria > Actinomycetota > Actinomycetes > Mycobacteriales > Pseudonocardiaceae > Kibdelosporangium > Kibdelosporangium banguiense. The sequence continues at coordinate 1,781,806 of NZ_JAGINW010000001.1, forward strand.
AGCGGTGGCGGTTCGACTGGGACAAGATCTACACGCGGGACGAGTGGCTCGACCAGATGCCGACCCAAGGCGGCCTCACCTTGTTCCCTCAAGCCAAACGGGACGAACTGCTGGCGGGGGTCGGCGCGGCGATAGACGAAGCGGGCGGCAGCTTCACGATGCATTACGCCACGGTCGCGGTGTCCGCAGCGAAAAGCTAAGCAGTGGCCCGAGTCCGGGAGAAGACCCGCGCCGCGATGTAGATCACGAACGAGATCGCGGTGACGAACGCACTGACCGGGACGCCGGGCGCGAGTGACAGGACGATCCCACCCAGTACCGCGACTTCCGCGAACACGACCGACAAAATCGTTGCCTTCAAAGGATTCGCGGTGATCCGGCAAGCCGCCGCAGCAGGCGTCACCATCAACGCCAAGACCAGCAACGCGCCGACCGTCTGCACGCCAAGCGCAGTCGCGACACCGACCAGCACGGCGAAGACCGGCGACAACAAACCCGTTGGCACGCCACGAGCCTTGGCCACGTCCGGATCCACGGACGCGAACATCAGCGGCCGGTAGATGAACGCCAGCACACCGAGCACGACCACCGCACACACCGACAGCAGCACGATCGACGCGAAGTCCACGCTCACGATCTGCCCGACCAGCAACCCGAACTTGTTCGACGCCCGCCCGGGGTACATCCACAGGAACAGCACACCGAGGCCCAGCCCGAACGCCAGCACGACACCGATCACCGAGTCGTGTTCAGAACCACGCCGCGCCAGCAACCCCAGCACCAGAGCGGCGATGACCGACCCGGCCAGCGCGCCATACGCGACGCCGACCCCCAGCAGCAGCGCGGCTGCGCCACCGGTCACCGCCAGCTCGCTGGTGCCGTGCACCGAGAAAGCCATGTTCCGGCTGACGATCAACGGCCCGAGCACACCCGCGAGCAGGCCGAGGATGGCCGCGGCGATCAGCGCGTCCCGGACGAAGCCGTACTGCAGCACCTCGATGGTCTTGTCGAAGTCGAAGAGCTTGTCCATCAGTCCGCCTGCAGGTGGTGCGGCTGGTCGGACTCGACCGCGCCCTGCGCGCCGACCACGATGATCTGGTTTCGGACCCGCAGGACGTCGATCTGGGTCCGGTAGAGCTCGGAGAGCACCTCGGAGGTCATCACCTCGTCCGGGGTGCCGATCCGGAACCGGCCGTCGACCAAATAGAGCACTCGGTCCACCAGCGGCAGGATCGGATTGATCTCGTGTGTGACGAACAACACAGCCGTACCGGCCTCGTTGCGGCGCTTGTCGATCAGCCGGCTGACGGCCTGCTGGTGCGCCAGGTCCAGCGAAAGCAGCGGTTCGTCGCACAGCAGGAGGTCCGGATCGCAGACCAGAGCCTGCGCGACCCGCAGCCGCTGCTGCTCGCCACCGCTCAACAACCCCACCGGGCGGTTGGCGAACGCCTCCGCACCGACGGCCGTGATGGCCGCGTCCACGTGCTTCTTGCGTTCCCGCATGCCACGAAGCCCGAAGCCCCAGCGATGTCCGTCGTAGCCGAGAGAGACCAGGTCACGGCCACGCAGCGTGATCGTGGGATCCAGCGCGCGCTGTTGTGGGATATAGCCCACACCCAGACCTTCCGGCTGGTCCAACGAACCGCCGGTGAGTTTCTGCAGGCCAAGCAGGACGCGCAGAAGGCTCGTCTTGCCTGAGCCGTTCGGGCCCAGGACCGCTACGAACTCGCCTTTGCGCAGGTCGAGGTCCAGGCCGGACCAGAGCGTGCGTTTGCCGTACGACAGCGTCGCCTCGCGCAACGCCACCAGTGTGGTCATCCGCTCCTGTACGGCCGTCACTTCGTCAGCGCGCCGGATAGCGCATCCACCTGCTTCGTCATCCAGTCGAGGTAGCCGGTGACACCCTCGGGCAAGGTCTCGGTGACCTGCACGATCGGGACCCCAGCCGACTTGGCGGTGTCGTCGAGCTGGTTGGTCACCGGCGTCTCGGTCTGCTCATTATTGACCAGCGCGGCGACCTGCTTGGTGCGAACAAGGTCGGAAGTCGCGGCGATGGCCGCGGCGGGCGGGTCGGTCTCCTCCTCGATCGCCTCGGAGAACTCCTCCGGCGTGGCGTCCTGCACCCCGGCGGTCTGCAGCAGGTAGTCGGCGACCGGCTCGGTGACCACGACCTTCTGGCCGGGCTTGGCCTTGCCGATCTGCTCGGTCCTGGCGACCAGCTCGTCGATCCGGCCGTCGAACGTCTTGGCGTTGGCCAGGAAGGTGTCCTTGCGGTCCGGCGCGATCGCGCCCAGCTCCTCGGCGACCTTGCCGGCGACCTTCTTGACGGTCGGCAGGTCGTACCAGACGTGCTCGTTGGTGCCCTGCGGCTTGCCGGACACGTCGAAGGTGACGATCTTGCGAGCGTCCTGGCCGCTCTCACCGGCGAGCTGGGTGAAGAAGTCGTCGTAGCCGCCGCCGTTGTACACGGCCAGCTTGGCGTTCTTCAGGGCCGTCGCGTCGGTCGCGCTGCTCTGGTACGAGTGCGGATCCGCGGCGGGGTCGCTGAGGATCGCCTTCACGTCTACCTGATCCCCGCCGACGGCCCGGACCACGCTGCCCCACACGTTGGTGGACGTGACCACCGCGATCTTCCCGCCGGGCTGCTGCGGCTCGGCGTTGGACGGGGAGCCGCAGCCCGCGACCGCGACCGCGAGCGCGAGCGCGAGGGTGGCGGCACCGGCGACGGACCAGGCGAGTCGGGGACTCATGCGTACTCCTGAATGGAAATGGAAACCGTTGTCGTCTTCACTCAGTCTACGACACATCCCTCCATGTGATTCCGCCGATCGAGTGATGCCCGCTACAGAAAGCGACCCCCGCCTCGGCTGAGACGGGGGTCGCTCACATGTGTTGGGTTGTGTCCCCAAAAATCAGTCGGTGAGGCGCTCACCGGTTTCGGGGTGGAACAGGTGCACCTCGCTGGCGTCCCGCACCGCGATCTTGACGTTCTGGCCCAGCTGCGGCGGCGTGCGGCCGTCGACACGGACCACGAACCGCTCGGAGCCTTCACCGATCTTGACCGCACCGTGCACCAGCGCGTCCGCGCCGAGCTCCTCGACGAGTTCGACGGTCATGTCGATGCCGTCCTCCTCGAGGCTGGCCAGCCGCAGCGACTCCGGGCGGATGCCGAAGGTCACCGTGGACAGGCCGGCACCCTTGGCCGCGGTCAGCGCGTCGCGCTGCAGCGGCACGATGATGCCGTCGAGCTTGGCGCCCTCGGCGGCCAGCGGAACCGTCTTGAGGTTCATCGCGGGCGAGCCGATGAATCCGGCCACGAACGCGTTGGCCGGCTTGTCGTAGAGCGCGCGGGGGGTGTCGCACTGCTGCAGGAGGCCGTCCTTCAGCACCGCGACCCGGTGACCCATCGTCATGGCCTCGACCTGGTCGTGCGTGACGTAGATCGTGGTCGTGCCGAGCCGCTGCTGCAGCGCGGCGATGTTCGCGCGGGTCTCCACGCGCAGTTTCGCGTCCAGGTTGGACAGCGGCTCGTCCATCAGGAACACGCTGGGCTCACGCACGATGGCGCGGCCCATGGCGACACGCTGCCGCTGGCCACCGGAGAGGGCCTTGGGCTTGCGGTCGAGGTACTTGCTCAGGTCGAGCATGGCGGCCGCCTCGGCGACCTTTTCCTTGATCTGTGCCTTGGGGGTGCCACGCAGCTTCAGCGCGAAGCCCATGTTCTCGGCGACCGTCATGTGCGGGTAGAGCGCGTAGGACTGGAACACCATCGCGATGTCCCGGCCCTTCGGCGGCACGTTGGTGACGTCCTTGCTGCCGATCTGGATCGTCCCTTCGTCGACGTCCTCCAGACCGGCGAGCATCCGCAGTGCCGTCGACTTGCCCGACCCCGACGGTCCGACCAGAACCAGGAACTCGCCGTCGGCGACATCCAGGTCAAGCTGGTCCACCGCGCGCACCGGCGGGCTGCCGGCGAACACCCTGGAGGCACTGACGTACGAGACCTCGGCCATCTGTTGTCCCTTCGGTTACTGCTGTGTTCTCGCTCACCGTAGCTGTTGTTCGCCAAAACGTCAGCCATCAGCGCGTATCGAAGTGGTGTAGACCAAAGTAACCGGTTACCCACAGCATGCGGAGGTTTCTGGCCGTTTTACCAGTCGGCCAAGATGGTCTAGACCAACACGGGGAATTTCGCCGGCTGGACCTGCGGTGACAAATACGTGATCTAGTCACCCGGCGGCAGACTTCTGCAATTGGTTCTGAACCGTTACCGTCACCGCATGGCGCGGTCAATACATGTCCGGCGACCAGCGACACTTGCCTCGCTGGCGGCGGAACTGGGGGTCTCGAGAACCACGGTCTCCAATGCGTACAACCGGCCTGACCAGCTGTCACCCGAGCTTCGCCGACGAGTGCTGGAGACCGCAAGGCGATTGGGCTATCCGGGCCCTGACCCAGTCGCCCGTTCGCTGCGTACGCGTAAAGCCGGAGCTGTCGGCCTGCTGCTCACCGAGAACCTCTCGTACGCCTTCCGCGACCCGGCCGCCCTCGGCTTTCTCGAAGGCCTGGCGCTGGCGTGCGAAGGCGCCGGGCAGGGCCTGCACCTCGTGCCGGTCAACCCCGAGCGTGAAGACGTCGCAGCCGTGCACCGGGCCGGTGTGGACGGCTTCGTCGTCTACTCCGTGCCTGACGACGACCCGCATCTCGCAGCCGTGCTGTCGCGGCCCGTGCCCACAGTCGTGGCCGACCAGCCGCAGATCGACGGCGTCGACCGGGTCGGCATCGACGACGGCTCAGCGATCACCGAGCTCGCCAAGCGGCTGATCAGCCTCGGGCACCGCCGGATCGGCGTGGTCTGCATGCGGCTCTCCCGCGACCGCAACGACGGCTTCGCGACCGTGGAACGCCAGCAGAGCGCGCATTTCCACGTCCAGCGCACCCGGCTGGGCGGCCTGGCCTCGGCGTTCGAGACCGTCGGCGTGGACTGGGCAGGCGTGCCGGTCGTGGAAAGGTTCGACCACAGCAGCGCGATGGGCGCCTCGGCCGCGGCCCAGCTGCTCGACGCGGATCCGCAGATCACCGCGCTGATCTGCACGTCGGACATCCTCGCGCTGGGCGCGCTCAACGAAGCCAAGCGCCGCGGCCTGCGCGTGCCGCAGGACCTCACGGTCACCGGGTTCGACGGCATCGCCGAGGCCGAGCGCGTCGGCCTGACCACAGTTCGCCAGCCGGTGCTGGAGAAGGGGAAGGCCGCGGGCCGGCTCCTGCTCAGCCCGTCGGAGCGGACCCGGCCGCGCAGCATCACCCTGGAAACCGAATTCATGCCCGGCACAACGTCCGCCCCGCCGCGGACGACCGAGGAACGCTGGTTCGGGCCCTAAATCAGGACGATGGACACGGGCGCGCTCACCAGTGCGCCCAGTTTCCCTATCACTGAATATGTGCCCGCCGGCACAGTCGTGCGTTTTGCCGGGCAGCCCGGTGCCGCGGTCCGGCCGGCCCATTTCACCTCGAACTGCTGCCGTTCGCCCGCCTGCATTATCCGCAGATCAGGCAATTTCGAGGCGTAGCAGTCGTTGCTGGACCAGATTCTCGTCGCGCCGTCCGCGCTGGTCACCACGACCTCGCGCAACGCGCGGCTGATGTCCCGGGTGCACGCCACCGGGCCGGCGTTGACCACCACGAGTCTGAGCACCGGCCGCTGGCCGACCTTGTACTGCGGCGCGCCCAGCTCGACGGTGACCTGCATGGCCTGGTCAGGGCAGGGCAGATCGGGGTCCGGCGGGGGCGGCGGAGGGGGTGGTGGCGAAGAGGTCTCGGAACTCGGTGAGGCCGGCGCTGTCGTCGAGCTCGAGGACGAGCCCGGCGGTGGCGGGGGTGGCGGGCTGGACGGCGGCTGTGACTCTCTGGCTCCCGAATTCGTGTCCTGTACCTGCGCTGTCCCGTCGCCGAAGAATCCTCCGGCAGCCCAGCCGAACACCACCAGCGCGACCACCACGCCGCCGATGGCGACCATGCGCCGGCGCCAGTAGATAGACGCCTGCTCATTCATGCATGAAAAGTAACCGCGCAATTACCCAAGGCGACGGATCTTACCTTCACCCGATCGGGTTGTGTCGCAGTTGGTGATGTCCATCTATCCGCAATTGCCCTGCGGCCGCCGAGCGGGTTCCATCAATGCCATGAGCGCCATCGACGAGCTGTTGCGACGCAACTCCGACCTGACCGAGCACATGCTCGGCGACCGGTCCACACCGCAGCCATCGATGCATATCGCGCTGCTGACCTGCATGGACGCCCGGATCCGGGTGTTCGCGGTCTTCGGACTGGCCCAGGGTGAGGCGCACGTGCTGCGTAACGCCGGCGGCGTGGTCACCGACGACGTGATCCGGTCGCTCGCGTTGAGCCAGCGCAAACTGGGCACCCGCGAGGTGATGATCGTCCAGCACACCAACTGCGGCCTGCAGCAGGTCACCGAGGACGGCTTCAAGGACGAGCTGGAAGAGGCCAGCGGGCTACGGCCGACCTGGTCGGTCGAGGCCTTCCGGGAGGTCAAGGACAGCGTCCGGCGCTCGATGGCCCGCGTCCGGCACGCCATCTACCTGCCGTACACCGACCAGGTGCGCGGCTTCGTGTACGACGTGCACACCGGGGAGCTCACCGAGGTCGTCTGAGAGAATGCATCCACCATGGATGCGGTTCTTATTGACTGGTATTCGAAGAACAAGCGCGACCTGCCCTGGCGGCAGCCGGACACCACGGCGTGGGGTGTGCTGGTCAGCGAGATCATGCTGCAGCAGACGCCGGTCTCCCGGGTCGAGCCGATCTGGCTGGAGTGGATGGCGCGCTGGCCGGTGCCGTCCAAGCTCGCCGAGGTCTCCCAGGGTGAGGTCGTGCGTGCCTGGGGCAAGCTCGGCTACCCGCGTCGTGCGCTTCGTCTGCACAGCGCAGCAGCCGTGATCGCGGCGGAACACGGCGACGTCGTTCCGTCCGATGTGGACACTCTGCTGGCGCTGCCGGGCATTGGCGCGTACACCGCGCGTGCGGTCGCTGCCTTCGCTTACGGCAAACGGGTTCCGGTCGTTGACACGAACGTCCGCCGGGTTGTCGCCCGTGCGGTCCATGGCGCCGGTGATGCCGGTCCAGCGTCCAACACCCGTGACATGGCAGACGTCGAAGCGTTGTTACCAGCCGAGGACGCACCCGCAGCGACGATGTCCATCGCGCTGATGGAACTCGGCGCGTTGATCTGCACCGCCCGTGCCCCACGCTGCGTCGACTGTCCGCTGTTGACAGACTGCGCCTGGCAGAAGGCCGGCCGTCCCGAGTACACCGGGCCGCTCAAGCCGGTGCAACGCTTCGCCGGGACGGACCGTCAGGTTCGCGGCCTGCTGCTGGACGTGTTGCGCGACACCGATGGGCCGGTCGAACGTGCCCGGCTGGACATGGTGTGGGCGGACGCGCCGCAGCGCGACCGGTGCCTGGACTCACTGCTGGTGGACGGTTTGATGGAGCAGACCTCAGCCGGGTTGTTCGCATTGCCCGGCGAGCACTAGGGACGCAGCTTACCCGGGTAAAGGTACTGGTCAGCAGGCTTCTGATCGCTGTGGAACCAGGCGTCGTAGAAACCGCGCAGGTCCTGGCCGGCGATCTTCTGCACGAACTCCTCGAACTGCTTCCAGGTGGCGTTGCTGTCCTTGTGCGTGGCCGGCCATTCCTTGAGCACACGGTTGAACGCGTCCTCACCGATCTGCCTGCGCAATGCGTGGATCGCGAGTACGCCCTTGTCGTAGACGCCGTTGAACTCGTTGCCGGAACCCATCCCGTGCAGTTTGTTGCCCCAGAACGAATCCCGGTTCTTGCCCCGGTCGACGCCGGTGCGATAGCGCTGGTCGAGGTTCTCCTTCTCCTTGGCCTCAGCCCACAACCACTGGGCGTACGACGCGAAGCACTCGTTGAGGCAGATGTCGGCCCAGGAGTCCACGCTCACCGAGTCGCCGAACCACTGGTGGGCGTTCTCGTGCACGACCGTGTCGAACTGGGTCCACTTGGCGTAGATCGGCCGGCCCTGGGTCTCCAGGGAGAAGCCGATCTCCTCGTTGAGGTAGATGCCGCCGGCCGCGCTCTGCGGGTAGGGCCCGAACTTCGAGCTCAGGAAGTCCAGGATCTCCGGCAGCCGGGCCTCCATCTGCTTCTTGTCCTGCGCGCCCGGCGCGTACGCGCTCACCACCGGGATGCCGCCGGCCCAGGTCGAGCGCTCGATCGTCCACTTGTCGATGCCGATCGTGGTCAGGTAGGTGGCCAGCCGGGTCGTCTCGGCCCAGTGGAACGTGGTCCAGCCACCGGCTTCGGAGCTCGGTTCCTCCCGGCCGTTGGAGATCACCGTCCAGCCGTTGGGCACACGCGCGGCCAGCCGGAACGTCGCCTTGTCCCGCGGGTGGTCGTTGGCGGGAAACCAGAACGTCGCCGAATGCGGCTCGCCCGCGACAAAAGCGCCGCCGGACTTTGTCTGCTGCCAGCCGTTCACACCCAGCTGCCCGTCCTCGGCCTTGATCGGCGTGCCGTTGTAGCGGACCCGTGTGCGGAACTGTTTGCCCTTGGTGAGCGGGGCCTTGATCACCAGCTCGTGCTCGCCGGCCCGGGAGAACTGCGCGGGGGCGTTGTCGACCTCGACACTCGTGACGTCCAGACCGGTCAGGTCGAGGTTGAACTGGCTGAGATCGGCCGTCGCGGTCGCGGTGACCGTGGTGTCGCCGTCCAGCTTCTTGGTGCCGGGGTCGTAGCTGATCGATACGTTGTAGTTCGTGACGTCGTAGCCGCCGTTGCCGTCCGTCGGGTAGTACGGATCGCCCAGGCCGTCCGAACCGGCTCCGGCAAGGTTCGTCGTGGGTTGTTGCGTCGGGCTGCTGCTGGGAACAGGCGGCGCGGGCGCGGAACCGGAACAGCCCGCGACAAGACACGCCACGACGAGGGCCGTGACGGAGCGGCGCGAGTAGTCCATGTGGTCCAACCTAACGAACATGCTGTGAGAGGGACGTCGAATGCACCACGTGGTGGAGTTCGGAGGCGAAGGCCAGGGCATTCTCCTACTGCACGGCCTGATGGGCCGCGCGAGCACATGGTGGCCGGTCGCGCAGTGGCTGACAAGCTACGGCCGGGTCGTCGGCATCGATGCCCGCGCGCACGGACGTAACCCGGTGCAGACGGGTCAGACCGCCGATTTCGTCGCCGACGCTGCCGCTGTGGCCCGTGACCTGGGAAACCCGATCGTCATCGGGCACTCGATGGGCGGACTGCACGCGTGGGCCCTCGCCGCGACCCACCCCGAACTGGTCAAAGCCGTGGTCATCGAGGACATGGCGCCCGACCAGCGTGGCCGGACCGCGGACAAGTGGCGGATGTACTTCGACTCGTGGCCAGTGCCTTTCCAGTCCCTGGCGCACGTGCGGCAGTTTTTCGGCTCGACCGGCGACTACTTCGTCGAGTGCTTCGAAGAACGTGCGGACGGCTACCACCTGATCGCGGATCTCGAGCGGCTCTACCCGATCGCCAACGAGTGGGGCGTCACCGACTACTGGCCGCTCGTGGAAAAAGTCCAGTGCCCCATGCTCGTGATCGAGGCCGAGCACAGCGCGATGCCACCCGGCCAGATGAGCCAGATGCCGCTGCGAGCGCCCGGCGGCGGCAAACACATCGTCGCCCCAGGCGCCGGACACGTCGTGCACCTGGACACACCCGACTTCTACCGAGGAGCCGTGGAGGCGTTCCTCAGCGGGCTTCTTTGATGACCTCGACCTCGGCGGTCAGCGTGTCGATGACCGCGACCTGCTGAACCCGGGCCTCGATCCGGCTGACCGGATGAAGCGCCGCGAAGCCCTCGATCATCTGATGATGCTCGACGCCCTGCGTGAGCGTGCAATGCGGAACCCAGGAACCCGGCATCCAGTACGCACTCGGCGAAGTCACCTTCCCCGCAAGGACATCATGGATCGCGGAGTGCACAGCAAGCAGTTCGGAATCCACAACCGCCCCCAGCATGAGGACATTCTCGGTGCTGGGAAACGTGCCCAGGTTCGACAGCCACAGGTTGGGGATCGAGAGGGTGCGCAACTCGTCCTTGAGGGCATCCCGGGTCTTTCGCGGAATCGTCTTGGCTGCGGCAAAAGTCACATGCGGCCTGGCAAACTTACCCAGACCAGGCACTCCCGCCTGGTCAAGCCGCCGCCACAGCGCCCGCACCGCGCGATCAGCCTTGTCATCGAAGAAGACAGCAACCGCGTGAGCCATGCCGGACATTGTCCTCACCCCGCACCCACGCAGCTTTGCCGCACCGCTCACACCCACTCTGATCAGGCGAAACATCAAAACTGTCAGACCCTTCCGGTAACGTGAAATCAAGGGTTCCCCTTGGCGGATTCCTCATGCGGCGGAGTGCGGGCTGTGTGTGGGCGGGAGTGTGTGAGGGCTTTGGATTCGTGGCCTGGGGGCGGGTCAGAGGGGTCGCGGGCGAGGTGCAGGTACGCGACTTAAGCCACAAAAGTCGTGCGGGCGGGGTGGGGTGCGCGATCAGTAGGCTGGGCTCATGGCGGTTGTGAAGATCAATGCGATCGAGGTGCCCGAGGGTGCTGGGGCCGAGTTGGAGAAGCGGTTCGCGGCGCGGGCCAGCACCATCAAGGACTCCCCCGGGTTTCTCGGCTTCGAGCTGCTGCGCCCGGTCAGTGGTGAGGCCCGGTACTTCGTGGTGACGCACTGGGAGAGCGACGAGCACTTCCAGGCGTGGGCCCAGGGTCCGTCGCGGCAGGCGCACGCCGGCTCGCAGGGCCAGAAGCCGGTCGCCACCGGCGCCACCCTGCTGGAGTTCGAGGTCGTCGAAATGATCTCCCCCGAGTAGATGCATGACAGTGTTCGATGGCCTCGCTCCGCTCGGCGAGCTCGGTCGCCAAAGCCGGTCATTTCCACCTCGCCCCACGCAACCGGCTTCTTCGCTCGGGGCGGTCGCCGCTGTGGCTGGGGCGATGCCGGGCGTGTTGCAAGGCGTAAATGACCAGCGCGACCGAGCTGGATCGCGCCGCGGATCTGATCAGGAACGCGAGCGCTTTGCTGGTGTGCGCCGGGGCCGGGATGGGCGTGGACTCGGGTCTACCGGATTTCCGTGGGACTGAAGGCTTCTGGCGTGCGTACCCGCCATACGCGCGCCTGGGCCTCGCCTTCGAGGAGCTCGCCGATCCGGTGCACTTCGGCGATGACCCAACGCTGGCCTGGGGTTTCTACGGTCATCGGCTCCGGTTGTACCGCAGGACCCAGCCACACCACGGTTTTCACATCATCCGGGGCTGGAACAAGCCGACCAGGGTGTTCACGTCCAATGTGGACGGGGCGTTCCAGAAGGCCGGTTTCCCGGCGGAGCATGTCGCCGAGGTGCATGGCTCGATCCATCACATGCAGTGTTTCAACCGTTGCGGGGAGCCGGTCTGGGCCGCGGGCGAGGACGTCGAGATCGACGAGGAGACCATGCGGGCGGTCGGCGAACTGCCGAGCTGTCCTGGCTGCGGTGGCCTGGCCAGGCCTAACATCCTGATGTTCGGTGATTACGACTGGCAGGGCGAACGCAGTGAGGCGATCCTGCGGAATGTCGCGAAATGGCGGACCCAGCAGGACAACTTGGCCGTGATCGAGCTTGGGGCCGGCAACGCGATCCCGACTGTGCGGCGGATGTCCGAGCTGGCCTCGGCCCGGAGCGGTGCGCTGATCCGGGTCAACCCGCGCGAACCCGAGATCCGGCACGGCCGCGGGGTCGCGCTCGCCCTCGGATCACTGGCCGCACTGTCCGAATTGGACACGCGGATCAGGGCAGGTTGACCTGGGTCAGCACCGCCCGGTGATCGCTGCCGGGCAGGTCGAACACCTGGTAGTCGACCACCTCTGACCGGGCGTCGACCAGGACGTGGTCGATGGCCACCGGCGGCGGCCAGATCCCGGCGGGCCAGGTGGGTGTCATGCCGGCGCCGCGCCGCTCGGCCGCGTCGGCGTAGCCACGGCTGATCACGTCCCGCAGGTCGGGGTGGTCGAGCGTCGCGTTGAAGTCGCCGACCAGCATCCGCGGCCGTTCCTTGAAGTCCGCCGACGGCAGTTCCGCCAGCTCCGACCGCCACGTGGCCGTCCACTGCGGCTCCACGCCTGGCGCGGTGTGCACGACCATCAACTCGGGGTCGACCACGCCGGGCAGGTCGATGATCGCGCTGGGCTGGGCGAATGTCGCCGGGTCGGCGATCTGCGTCTGCCGCAGCGGATACTTCGAGGCCAGGCCGGAGCCGGACGCGCCGGGTTCCGCCTCGAACAGCCGGTACGGCAGCACCCGGTCGATCCCGGCCCGATCCAGGTCCTGCACCATCGCCGGGCTCAGTTCCTGCAGGCTGAGGACTTCCACGTTGTACTTCTGAACCATGCTGACGAGCGCCGACGCGTCGGCCCGGCCGACGTACAGGTTCGCCGTCATCACGGTCAGGACGGGTCCGTACGCCTTCGCCTGGTCGTTGGTGACGATCCTCGGGACCACGGCGGCGCTCGTGATCATCGCGATCGACAGCACGATCCCGCCGAAGATCCAGCGCCGCATCAGCAGTCCGATCACACCCAGCGCCAGCCCGACCACGCCGATGTACGGCGTCAGCGCCATCGTGGCGATGATGAACCGGTTGCCGGTCACGCCTAGCAGGCGTAACGCCGCGAACGCGAGAAAGACAACGCTCGGCACGACCCACAAGACAACGACCCAGGTCTTCACCCGAGGTCTTGGTCGCACCCGTTCGGTGGTCGCTGTCACGACACCAGCTTGCCCGAAACGCGCTGACAGCGTTCTGTGCGCGGCCAGACAGCGCTCCCCTGCAGTGTGAGACGCGGAACGAACATGAGGGGAGGGACTACACATGGCCTACGCAATCGAGGCCGAGGGCCTGGTGAAGCGCTTCGGTGACACGACCGCGCTGGACGGGGTCGACCTGACCGTGCCCGCCGGCAAGATCCTCGGCGTACTCGGCCCGAACGGGGCGGGCAAGACCACCGCGGTGCGCATCCTGGCGACTCTGTTGCGCCCGGACGCGGGCAGTGCACGCGTCGGCGGCTACGACGTCGTCAAACAGCCTGTCGCGGTCCGTCAGCAGATCGGCCTGACCGGCCAGTACGCGTCGGTGGACGAGGACCTGTCCGGCCGCCAGAACCTGGTGCTGATCGGCAGGCTGCTGGAGATACCGAAGGCGAGCGCCCGCAAGAAAGCGGGTGAACTGCTGGACCGGTTCGAGCTCAGCGACGCGGCCGACCGCGCGGTGCGGACGTACTCCGGCGGCATGCGGCGACGGCTGGACCTGGCCGCGAGCCTGGTGGGCCAGCCGCAGGTGCTGTACCTGGACGAGCCCACGACCGGACTGGACCCGCACAGCCGCAACGAGGTCTGGCACATCGTCCGCAGGCTCGTCGACGACGGCGTGACCGTGCTGCTGACCACCCAGTACCTGGAGGAAGCCGATCAACTGGCCGACCTGATCGCGGTGATCGACCACGGCCGGGTGGTCGCCGACGGCAAACCCGACGAGCTGAAACGCAAGATCGGCGGCCAGACACTGCAGGTGCGGCCGTCGCACTGGAAGGACATGGACATCGTCGAGCGGATACTGATCGACCTGACCGGCGCGAAACCGGCACGCGACAACGACACCGGGCAGCTCAACACCCCGGTCGACGACCCGGTCCTGCTGTCCACCCTGGTCCGGCGACTGGACGAAGCCGGGATCACCGCCGACGAACTCGCCCTGCGGCTCCCCAGCCTCGACGAGGTCTTCCTGGCAATCACCCGCAGGAAAGAAGGAGCCCAACCATGACGACCCTGACTGTGCGGTCTTCGATTGGACCCGTGCAAGCGCTTGGCCACAGTCTGACTCTGGCTGGGCGCAATGCCCGCAAGATCTTCCAGAATCCTGAGCAGCTGATCGACGTCACGCTCCAGCCGCTGATCATGATGTTGCTGTTCACCTATGTGTTCGGCGGCGCGCTCGGCGGCGACCGGGACGCCTACCTGCAGATGCTGCTGCCAGGCGTGATGGTGCAGACCACGTTGTTCGCCAGCCTCGCCACCGGGATGTCGCTGTGCACCGACATCAGCAAAGGCGTGTTCGACCGGTTCCGCAGCATGCCGATCGGGCGGTCGGCGCCGCTGGTCGGCGCGGTGCTGGCCGACGTGGTCCGATTCACCATCGCGATCGTCATCATGCTGGGATTCGGCTATCTGATGGGATTCCGGATCCAGACCAGTGTGTTCGCGGCCCTGCTGGACATCGTGCTGATGATCGGGTTCGGCCTGTCGCTGTGCTGGGTCTCGGTGTGGGTCGGCATGCTGGTCAAGAACCCGCAGGCGGTGCCGGGCGCGATGATCGCGTTCATCCTGCCGCTCGGCTTCGCCAGCAACATCTTCGTGCCGAGCGAGACCATGCCAGGCTGGCTGAAGGCGTTCACGGACATCAACCCGGTGACGTTCCTGACCGACGTCAACCGGGCCCTGCTGACCGGTGGCCCGGTCGGCAGCCACCTGCTGGGCGCTTTGGCCTGGATGGCCGGATTCGTCCTGGTCTTCTATCCGCTGGCGATGCGCGCCTACAAACGCAGGATGGGCGGCTAGCCAGTAGAGGGCGCCTCCGGATCAGGGGGTGCGGAGGCGCTCTCCCTCAACAACGCACGAGCCTCGTCCATCGGCATTTTCCTGGCCGCGGCAAGGACTTCGAGCTCGGCTGGGCCGAAAAGGTCAATGACAGCACGAACATCAGGCGAGCCCATATCCTGCGCGCCGCCGATCACCGCGCTCGCACCGAGCAGCCGCGCGGCCAGCGTGAGATCACCGGCCGCGGCAGCGATCACAGCGAGCGCTTCGGCCACGTCCGCGGTGCTCTGTGTGTCGTACAGGTAAGCCATGGTCTGCTTGCTGACGCCGTTCAACGCTGCCAACGCGACCTGCCTGGCACGCTCCAGATCACCTTCGGCAGTCAGCGTGAACACCTCGACGGTGGCGACCCAGTGCAGCATCGGGTCTTCCGAGCTTTCCGGCCGGGCGGCCAGCACCGCGTGTGCGGCCGCGATCTGCTCACGTGCGCCGGCCAGATCACCGCCGGCCTTGAGGACACCTGCAAGCCGGCAGCGGATGGCGACCGAGATCGCCTGCTGGCCTTGTCGCAGGGCGCCCGCCAACGCCGACTCCTGCTGCTGCCTGGCGCGCTCCAGATCGCCGATCCGGTAGTACTGATCGCCCAGCCGACTCATGGTCATCGTCGGTTCCGCCAGCGGGCCGAGCTCGGCTTCCACCCGCCACGCCTCGGTGTGCAGTTCGATCGCGGCGGTGATGTCGCCGTGCATGGAGCGAATTCCGGCGAGCCCGTTCAACGCCATCATCAGACCCCACCGGTCGCCGAGCCGGCGGTATCGGCGAATCAGGCCCGCGAACCACCGCTCAGCCGTGTCCATCGCGCCGTTGTTCTCCGCCGCCAGGGCACCGATGAGCGCCGATGTCGCCCGCGCCCACGGATCGGAACACCGCAGCGAACGCCGGAACGCCTCGTGCGCCTTGTCCAGGTTTCCCATCATCACGTAGGCCATCGGTTCGATCAAAGCCCGCCCTGTCAGCAGCTCGTCGCCCAGATCCGCACAGATCTCGGCGATCCGCTGGAACTGACTCACCACCGGCTCGTCGATACCGATGCTCAACGCCAGCGCCCGGACCATCAGCAGCGGGCCGGGCGGCGCCTCGGATTCCAGCTCCAGCATGCGCTCGACCGGCATCAGCTGCTCCGACAATGACTCGCCGAAGATTCCTTGGCGCAACAGCCAGTACCAAACCCATCCGGCGACAATCCGGTAGGACGTGTCCGCGTCCCCCTTGTCGACCGCGACCCGCACTGCCGCAACGATGTTGTCGCGCTCGGCATCCACGACCGCGAGGCACTTCAACTGCTCATGGCCGCGCAGCCCCGAGTCCATCTCCTCGACCAGTGTCAGGTAGTACGCGGCCAGCTTCGCCCGGACCGCGTCCGCGTCAGTCAGGCGTTCACCCGCGAACGCCCGGACTGTCTGCAGCATCCGGTAACGCGGCGGGCCATCGGCTCCCTCCTGTGCCTCCACAAAGGACTTTTCCACAAGGGAGGCAAGGACGTAGAGAACGTCGTTCGGCGAAAGGTCGTCGCCAGTACATACCGCTGTGATCGCGTCCAGTGTGGCGGCGCCGGCGAAGACCGAGAGACGAGTCGCCAGGATCCGTTCGAAGTCCGTGAGCAGGCCCCAGCTCCACTCCACCACCGCACCCAAAGTCTGGTGCCGTGGCAGGGAAGTACGGCTGCCGCCACTGAGCAGGCGGAACCTGTCGTCAAGCCGTTCGGCGACCTGGCTGACGGTCATCGACCGGAGTCTGGCCGCGGCCAGCTCAAGGGCCAACGGCAGACCGTCGAGCTGGTGGCAGATCGACACGACGTCATGGAAGTTGCTTGTGTCCACTGTGAACCCAGGCCGCACGGACGCGGCTCGGTCCACCAACAGCCGGACTGCTGCGTGCGTTATGGCTTGTTCTGGCGAGGTGTGCTCGTCCGGCAGTTCCAACGGACCGACCTGGAGCAGAGTTTCTCCAGTGATGGCAAGGGATTCCCGGCTCGTGGCCAGAATCCTCAGCCGCGGGCACCCGGCCAGCAACGTGTCCGCGAGGTGCGCGGCAGCGGAGATGACGTGCTCACAGTTGTCCAGGATCACGAGATCTGCCCGGTTTGCCAAGGCATCCAGCAGCCGCTTGGTCACATCCGGGTGGCGGTGCGGCCACACATGAGCCGCCTCCGGGATGGGCGAATCACCAATCCCCAACGCAGCGGCGAGCGCGACCGGAACATCGACAGCTTCCCTAAGCCCAGCAAGGGGAACAAACCAGACACGGCCGGGCATTCTGGTCGCGGCCTCGGTCGCCAGCCTTGTTTTCCCAGCGCCGCCCGGTCCTATCAGCGTCACCAGCCGATCCGCCATCAGCAGCCCGCTCAGCTCGGAGAGTTCCCTTTGACGGCCTACGAAACTGGTCAGCTGGGCGGGAAGTCTCGTGCCGCCGCCAGGCACTTCGGCCGATTTGGCGCGCAGAACGGTGAGGTGGACTTCCTGGAGTTCCGGTCCTGGATCCACGCCCAGTTCACCGGCCAGATTCTGGCGGGCTGTCTCGTACGCGGCGAGGGCGTCGGCTTGTCTTCCAGCGTGATGCAGAGCCCGGATCAGCAAGGCTGCCAGGCGCTCTCGGAGCGGATGCTCTCTGGTGAGGGCATAGAGCTCGACGATGACGCCCGATTCGTGGCCCCGGCTGATGTCGGCTTCGATCCGGTCTTCGATGGCAGTCAGGCGAAGTTCGGCCAAGCGGGCTACTGCCGGTGCGGCGAAGGGGGCTTCGGCCACGTCCACCAATGCCGGGCCTCGCCACAGGCCGAGCGCTTCTCTGAGTACCTCGGCCGCTTCGGTGGTCTGGCCGGCTTTGAGCAGGCGGCTTCCCTCAGCTGCCAGGCGTTCGAAGGTGTGGGCATCGACATCCGTGACCGCCAGGGAGTAACCCACTGCGTGGGACTCCAGGAGTTTCGCGATTCCGGCTCGGCGGAGCCTGGAAACCAGTGTCTGCAACGCGTTTGTCGCGTCCGACGGCGGCTGCTCACCCCAGAGGCTGTTGATCAGCGACTCGCTCGGGACGACCCGGCCTGCTTCCAGCGCCAGCCGGACCAGCAACATGCGCAGCCTCGGGCCGCCGACCTCGATCTCCCGGTCAGCCCCATCCCGCAAGGACAGCGGGCCCAGCACCGCTACTCGCACCCCACCAGCTTAGGGATCTCGCCGCTGTGGACCTGGGTTTGGTCTCGGCCAAAAAAGGGCGGCCCCACTTGAAGTGGGGCCGCCCTTTGGTCAGTTACCTATTCGATCTCTCATCCGTGGTCTTCGAGACCTTCGATCGGGTCGCCCGCGCTGGCGGACAGCTCGACCGGCGGGGAGTCGGGGACGTTGCGAGGCTTGGTCTCACCACGGAAGACGAAGTGGGCCTTGTCGTCCGAGCCCTCGCCGTTCCAGCCTTCGACGTCGCCGATGACGATCTGGCCCGGCTCGAGTTCGCCGAACAGGATCTTCTCCGACAGCTGGTCCTCGATCTCGCGCTGGATGGTCCGGCGCAGCGGCCGGGCACCGAGCACGGGGTCGAAACCGCGCTTGGCCAGCAGCTTCTTGGCCAGCGGGGTCAGCTCCAGGGCCATGTCCTTGTTGCGCAGCTGGACCTCGACCCGGCCGATCATCAGGTCGACCATCCGGATGATCTCGTCCTCGGTCAGCTGGTGGAAGACGATGATGTCGTCGATGCGGTTGAGGAACTCCGGCCTGAAGTGCTTCTTCAGCTCGTCGTTGACCTTCTGCTTCATCCGCTCGTAGTTGTTGGACTGCTCACCGCCACCGGCGAAACCGAGCGACACCGCCTTGGAGATGTCCTGCGTGCCCAGGTTCGAGGTGAAGATGATGACCGTGTTCTTGAAGTCGACCGTACGGCCCTGACCGTCGGTCAGACGGCCGTCCTCCAGCACCTGCAGGAGGGTGTTGTAGACCTCCTGGTGGGCCTTCTCGATCTCGTCGAACAGCACCACCGAGAACGGCTTGCGCCGCACCTTCTCGGTCAGCTGGCCACCCTCTTCGTAGCCGACGTACCCGGGAGGGGCACCGAACAGCCGCGAAGCGGTGTAGCGGTCGTGGAACTCGCCCATGTCGATCTGGATCAGGGCGTCGTCCTCGCCGAACAGGAAGTTCGCCAGGGCCTTGGACAGCTCGGTCTTACCGACACCCGACGGGCCGGCGAAGATGAACGAGCCGCTGGGGCGCTTGGGGTCCTTGAGGCCCGCACGGGTCCGGCGGATCGCCTTGGAGACGGCCTTGACGGCCTCCTCCTGGCCGATGATCCGCTTGTGGACCTCGTCCTCCATGCGCAGCAGGCGGGTGGTCTCCTCCTCGGTCAGCTTGAAGACCGGGATACCCGTCCAGTGCGCGAGGACCTCGGCGATCTGCTCCTCGTCGACCTCGGCGACGACGTCGAGGTCGCCGTCCTTCCACTGCTTCTCCCGCTCGGACTTCTGCCCGAGCAGCTGCTTCTCCTGGTCGCGCAGTTTCGCGGCCCGCTCGAAGTCCTGAGCGTCTATGGCCGATTCCTTCTCCCGGCGCACGTCGGCGATCTTCTCGTCGAACTCGCGCAGGTCCGGCGGTGCGGTCATCCGGCGGATACGCATCCGGGCACCGGCCTCGTCGATCAGGTCGATCGCCTTGTCCGGCAGGAAACGGTCGTTGATGTACCGGTCGGCCAGGGTGGCCGCCTGCACGAGCGCGCCGTCGGTGATCGAGACGCGGTGGTGCGCCTCGTACCGGTCGCGCAGACCCTTCAGGATCTCGATGGTGTGCTCCAGGTTCGGCTCGCCGACCTGGATGGGCTGGAACCGGCGCTCAAGGGCCGGGTCCTTCTCCACGTACTTGCGGTATTCCTCAAGGGTGGTCGCACCGATGGTCTGCAGCTCACCACGGGCCAGCATCGGCTTGAGGATCGAGGCCGCGTCGATCGCGCCCTCGGCGGCACCCGCACCGACGAGCGTGTGGATCTCGTCGATGAACAGGATGATGTCGCCGCGGGTGCGGATCTCCTTGAGCACCTTCTTCAAGCGCTCCTCGAAGTCACCGCGGTAGCGGGAGCCCGCGACCAGCGACCCGAGGTCGAGCGTGTAGAGCTGCTTGTCCTTCAGCGTCTCGGGCACCTCGCCCTTGACCACCATCTGCGCCAGGCCCTCGACGACCGCGGTCTTGCCGACACCCGGCTCGCCGATCAGGACCGGGTTGTTCTTGGTACGGCGGGACAGCACCTGCATGACCCGCTCGATCTCCTTGGACCGGCCGATCACCGGGTCCAGCTTGCCCTCGCGGGCGCTGGCGGTGAGGTTGCGGCCGAACTGGTCCAGCACGAGCGACGAGGACGGCGTGCCCTCACCGCGGCTGCCCGGCTCGGTCTCCGGCTTGCCCTGGTAGCCCGACAACAGCTGCAGCACCTGCTGGCGGACCCGGTTGAGGTCGGCGCCGAGCTTGACCAGCACCTGGGCGGCCACGCCCTCGCCCTCACGGATCAGCCCGAGCAGGATGTGCTCCGTGCCGATGTAGTTGTGGCCGAGCTGCAGCGCTTCGCGCAGCGACAGCTCAAGCACCTTCTTTGCCCGAGGCGTGAAGGGGATGTGCCCGCTTGGCGCGTGCTGGCCTTGGCCAATGATCTCCTCGACCTGCTGCCGCACGCCTTCAAGGGCGATCCCCAGCGACTCGAGCGCCTTCGCCGCGACACCTTCACCCTCGTGGATCAAGCCCAGGAGGATGTGCTCGGTGCCGATGTAGTTGTGGTTGAGCATCCGGGCCTCTTCCTGGGCCAGGACAACCACCCGCCTCGCGCGGTCGGTGAACCTCTCGAACATTCGCACTCCCTGACTGCTGCGCCGGCGGCCCTTTCACCACTCGTCATGTTGGTGGATTCAGCACCGTAGGACCACTGTAGTCGCCCGGCCTGTCGCGCTCAGTGCCGCGCACGACCACAGATTGATGACGGACTTGGGGACATGTACCCCATGTCATCCCGGACGCCCTGTACAACGGGGGATCCCGGCCCTTGATTCCACGGTCTGGAACGTGTCCGCTATGCGCGAACACGCCGGATCCAACCGTGACCGCGATCACTCCGTCACCCCATTGGAGGTATGCGGCCCGGAGGTATGTGGTCGTCAAACCCCGGCTTGGTCGCGCTGGTCATTTACGCCACGCAACACGCCCGACATCGCCCCAGCCGCGGCGGCGATCGCCCCGAGCGAAGAGGTCGGTTGCGTGGGGCGGGGTGGACATGACCGGCTGTGGCGACCAAGCCCGCCGGAGCGAAGCGGAGGCAATCAAACTCTGTGGCGGGAGCCGATGGGGACGACCATGGGTGTGCCCGCGACCGGGTCGGTGAGGACCTTGGCATCGAGGTCGAACACGTCCCGCAGCAGATCCTCGGTCAGCACGTCGTTCGGGCCGCCCTGGGCGACGATCTTGCCCGCGCGCATCGCGATCAGCCGATCGGAGTACCTCGCGGCCAGGTTCAGGTCGTGCAGCACCATCACGACCGTCGTGCCGCGCGTGGTGTGCAGGTCGTGCACGAGGTCGAGCACGTCGACCTGGTGCGCCAGGTCGAGATACGTGATCGGCTCGTCGAGCAGCAGCAGTTCGGTGCCCTGCGCCAGGGTCATCGAGATCCACGCGCGCTGGCGTTGCCCGCCTGACAGCTCGTCGACGACACGGCTCGCGTGCTCGTCCATCTTCGTCAGCCGTAACGCGTCGGTCACCGCGGCCTCGTCCTCCACCGACCACTGGCGGTACCAGGTCTGGTGCGGGTGCCGGCCACGTGCGACGAGATCGGCGACGGTGAGGCCCTCAGGGGCGACCGGGGTCTGCGGCAGCAGCCCGACTGTGCGCGCCACCTCTTTGGTGGGCAGTTTGTCGATGCGCTTGCCGTCGAGCAGCACCTCGCCTGCCCGCGGCGACAGCAGACGCCCGAGTGCACGCAGCAGGGTCGACTTGCCGCAGCCGTTCGGCCCGATCACCGAAGTGACTGTGCCGCTCTCGACCTCGATGTCGAGCCCGTCGACCACGAGCCGCTCGCCGTAGCCGAGACCCAGTCCGCTCGCGGACAGCCGTACCTGGGCCGCCGGGGTCGTCGCCGTCACCTAGTACCTCCCGAAGCTCCCCGGGAGCATAGCCCCAGGTCAGTTAGGTAAGCCTAACCGAGGGTCCGGGATACCGGCGTACCAAAAAAGGCCCGCGGCGAGTGCCTCGGGCCCTTGGGGGATTTTTCAGTCCCTGTTGTTGTGGTATGCCTCGGTGACTTCCTTCGGGATACGGCCGCGATCGGAAACTTTGTAGCCCTTCTTGCGCGCCCACTCCCGAATTGCCTGGTTCTGGTCGCGATCAACGGAAGCCGTCCGCACGGCACGGCCACCCACGACAACACGACCGGCCGCCCGCTTTCGGCCACCGGAACGGCGGGCGTGTTCCACGTAGTCGCCCAGGATCTCCCGGAGCTTCTCGGCATTGCCACCGGACAGGTCGATCTGGTACGAAACCCCGTCCAGCCCGAACTCGAGCGTCTCTTCGGCTACTGAACCGTCAATGTCGTCGACGAGGGTCACCGTGACCTTCTGCGCCATACGTCGCCTCCTCGGGTGAATGCCGGTCGCGGATAGCGGGCAATGATTCTCCGCACCCGTAGGTTAGCGCAAATCCAGAAGGATCGGAGGAGTCAGTGTTGAATTTTCATTGCGGACGAACGAGCGGGAACAGGATCGTCTCGCGGATCCCAAGTCCGGTGAGTGCCATCAACAGCCGATCGATACCCATTCCGACTCCGCCGCTGGGTGGCATTCCGTACTCCAGTGCGCGCAGAAAGTCCTCGTCCAACTGCATCGCCTCGACATCACCGGCGGCACCCAGCCGCGCCTGATCAACGAGCCTTTGCCGTTCGACGACCGGATCGACAAGCTCCGAGTAACCAGTAGCGAGTTCGAATCCGCGCAGGTAAAGATCCCATTTTTCCGCCACCCCCGGCGTGTCGCGGTGTTGGCGTGTCAGGGGAGAAGTCTCCACCGGGAAATCACGGACGAA
Organism: Kibdelosporangium banguiense; assembly: GCF_017876405.1. GTDB lineage: Bacteria > Actinomycetota > Actinomycetes > Mycobacteriales > Pseudonocardiaceae > Kibdelosporangium > Kibdelosporangium banguiense. The sequence goes on from NZ_JAGINW010000001.1 coordinate 1,804,540, forward strand.
AGTCGGCGCGGTCAGCCCGTTGCCGATCAGGTGCTCCCACAGCTCCTCGATGAGCTTGCCGTGGCCGAGACCGGGGGCGACTTCCAGTTCGTGCCGCTCGGCGTACTTGCGCAAGTCTTCGGCCGAAGTCTCCGGGGTGACCTCTTCGCCCAGGGCTTCCGACAGCGAACCGTACATTGTCAGCGCGGTCCATTCCCCGGAAAGGTCGTACTCGGTGCCGTCGGTAAGGGTGACCACCTGAGTACCGAAAACGGCGTCGGCGGCCTCCTGGATGAGCTCACGGGTGAGCACCGCCATGGAGTCGTAAGTGCCGTAGGCCTGGTAGAACTCCAGCATCGCGAACTCCGGCGAATGCGAGGAATCACTACCCTCATTGCGGAAGTTCCGGTTGATCTCGAACACCCTCTCGATGCCGCCGACCACACATCGCTTGAGGTAGAGCTCGGGCGCGATGCGCAGAAAGAGGTCGATGTCGAAGGCGTTGGAGTGGGTGGTGAACGGCCGCGCCGCGGCACCACCGTGCAACGTCTGCAGCATCGGAGTTTCCACCTCGGTGAATCCGCGCCGGTGGAAGCTCTCGCGCAGGGAACGCACCACGGCGGCCCGCGTCTGCACCATCTGACGTGCCTGCGGCCGCACAATCAGGTCGACATAACGCTGGCGGATCCGGGTTTCCTCCGCCAGGTCCTTGTGCGCGACCGGCAACGGCCGCAGCGCCTTGGCAGCCATTCGCCATTCGTCGGCCATCACCGACAGCTCACCGCGCTTGGAGGTGATCACCTCGCCGCGGACGAAAACATGGTCACCGAGATCGACATCGGACTTCCAGGCGGCAAGCGCCTCTTCCCCGACATTCCGCAGGCTGAGCATGGCCTGCAGCTCGACGCCGTCGCCTTCACGCAGGGTGGCGAAGCACAGCTTGCCGGTGTTGCGCATGAACATCACCCGGCCGGTGATGCCGACCACCTCGCCGGTGGAGGCCTCGGGCTCAAGGCCGGAATACTTCGCCCGGATCTCGGCCAGGGTGTGGGTCCGCGGCACTTCGACGGGATATGCCTCGATACCGGCGGCGAGCAGCCGCTCCCGCTTCTCCCGGCGGATGCGCATCTGCTCGGGAAGGTCGTCTTGCTCGGGCGCTGGGGAAACGTGCTCGTCACTCACGCCTGCAAAGGGTACGGAAAAGCCTCGCCCGCAAGTCAACCGGATACCTTGGGGACGTGAGCGACACGCAAGCGGAACTGCACGCCCGGCGGGCCGGCTCGTTCGGGTCACAGGCCGGGCAGTACGCCGAACACCGGCCGGACTATCCCGCCGCGGCGATCGACTGGGTTCTGCCCGGCGGCGTATCCGACGTTCTGGATCTCGCCGCCGGGACCGGGAAACTGACCGGTTCGCTGATCGATCTCGGATTGGCCGTGACGGCCGTGGAACCGGACGCGGCGATGCTCGGCGAACTCAGAAAACGTTTTCCCTCGGCCACCGCTTTGATCGGAACAGCCGAACGGATCCCGTTGGACGATTGTTCGGTCGACGCGGTGCTCGTCGGACAGGCGTTCCACTGGTTCGACGTGCCCAAAGCGCTCGACGAGATTGGCCGGGTGTTGCGGCCGGGCGGCCGGGTCGGCGCGTTGTGGAACTACGAGGACGACCGGGTGCCGTGGGTATCCGGATTCGACGCAATGGTCCGGACCGGGGTCAGCCGCGACTGGGCCTATCCCGCGCCTTTGCCCGATCATCGGCTCTTCGAGCCGTTCGAGCGCGAGGAATTCGAGCATTCCGTACGGCGTACCGCTGAAACGCTCGTCGCGATGGTCGGCACGCATTCCCACATGCTTGTCGCCGGTGCCGGGGAACGAGCCTCGATCAACGCCCGGATGCGTGAGTACTTGAAAGCACAACCAGAAACCGCGGACGGCGAGTTCGATCTCCCCCTGCGGACCTTCACCTATCGGGCGAATCGACTGATCAGCCCGGCAGTCTGACATTCCGCTCGAACACCAGCCGCAGTCCGAGCAGGGTCAGATCGGGATGGTGGTGGCCGATCGTCTCCGATTCCGCCACCACCAGCGGGGCCAGCCCGCCGGTCGCGATGACGGTGACCGGTCCGGCTTTGTCGTGACCCTGGGAATGCAGTTCGGCGATGATCCGCTTGACCAGGCCGTCCACCTGACCGGCAAAACCGTAGAGAATGCCCGACTGCAGGCATTCGACAGTGTTCTTTCCGATCACCGATCGGGGCCGGACGAGTTCCACTTTGCGCAGTGCCGCGGCGCGCGCGGCCAGTGCGTCCACCGAGATCTCGATGCCGGGCGCGAATACGCCGCCGAGGAATTCGCCTTTCGCGGATATCACGTCGATATTCGTGGACGTGCCGAAGTCGACGACCACACATGCCGTGCTGTAGAGGTGATGCGCCGCCAGTGTGTTGATCACCCGGTCGCCGCCGACCTCTTTCGGATTGTCCACAAGCAACGGGACGCCGGTGCGAATCCCCGGCTCCACAATGAGCTGTGGCACGGCCGAGTAGTACCGGCCGAGCATGACCCGCAGTTCCCGCAGCACGGCGGGAACCGTCGAGAGGGCCGAAACCGCGGTCACCTCGTCGGCGTGCTCACCGAGCAGGCCGCGCATGGTGAGCGCGAGTTCGTCCGCGGTCATCCGGGCGTCGGTGCGCATCCGCCAGTCCCGGACCAGGGTGGCGCCCTGGTAGAGGCCCAGAACGATGTTGGTGTTGCCGACGTCGATCGCGAAGAGCACGACGTGAGCTTAGGAGTACCGGCTCAGGAGTTCTCCGGCTGGAGCAACGCGTCCAGCATGGCGGCGTCCTCGGTCTCGGCGAGCGGCTCGATCGCGGCCCCGGACAGCAGGCCGGACCCGGCCGGGGCGTGCGCGGGATCGTCACCCTGTTCGACGATCTTGTTCTCGGCGTCGACGAACACGACCTTCGGCCGGAACGAGGCGGCCTCGGCGCGGTCCATCATCCCGTAGCTGATCATGATGACGATGTCGCCCGGGTGGACCAGGTGCGCGGCGGCGCCGTTGATACCGATCACACCGCTGCCCCGCTCACCTGCGATGACGTAGGTCTCCAGGCGCGCGCCGTTGGTCACATCCACGATGGTGACCTGTTCTCCGGCCAGCAGGTCGGCCGCGTCCATCAGGTCGGCGTCGATCGTCACCGACCCCACGTAGTGCAGGTCGGCCTGGGTGACCGTGGCCCGGTGGATCTTGGACTTCAGCATGGTGCGCAGCATTTCGGTGGTGCCCCCTTACAGGCCCGGCTCGGGCGGTTCGCCGAGCAGCAGGCCGGTGTTGTCGATAAGTCTCGTGGTGCCCACCCGGGCGGCCACGAGCAGCCGCGCCTCACCCTTCTCGGGCGCGGGGCCCAGATCGGGTGCGCGGACCTCGAGATAGTCAAGAGCGACCTCTGGATGGGCGGCCAGGACTTCCTGGGCAGCCTTGAGTACATCTTCTTTCCCGCCGCGGCCCGCGTACGCGCCTGCCGAGAGCGCGGCGGACAGCGCGACCGCACTCTCCCGCTGTTCGGCGTTGAGATAGACGTTGCGCGAGGACAACGCGAGGCCGTCGGGTTCGCGCACGGTCGGCACGCCGATCACGCGGGTCTCCATGTCGAGATCGGCCACCATCTGCTTGATCAGCACCAGCTGCTGGTAGTCCTTCTCGCCGAACAGCGCGAAATCCGGCCGCACGATGTTGAAAAGCTTGGCCACCACGGTGAGCACGCCCGCGAAGTGTCCATCTCGGACACTTCCTTCCAGGTCGTCGCCCAACGGTCCAGGATGGACAGTCACTTGCGAACCGGGCGGGTACATGTCCTCACGGCCAGGCGTGAACACGATCTCGACACGTTCGTCCCGGCACGCCTCAAGATCCGCTTCCAATGGCCGCGGGTAACGCTCCAGATCCTCGTTCGGCCCGAACTGCAACGGGTTCACGAAGATCGAAGCAACCAGGACGGTGTTGGGGATGTTGCGCGCGCGGCGCAACAGTTCGCGGTGCCCGGCGTGCAACGCGCCCATTGTGGGCACCAGCACGATCTTGGTGCCGACCGCGCGCAGGGCCCGGGTGACCCTGGCGACCTCTTGCGGGCTGCTGTGGACATGCAGCTGGCCGCGGCTGAACTGGGGTGCCTGCGTCACTCGCGCTCCTCATCGATGGCCTGGAAAACGTCCGGCGCGAGATCGCCGCGCAGCAGCCCACTGGCGACCGCGCGCGACGCGGTCCGCCTGGCGAGCTCGCGATACGCCGGCAGCATCTCGGGGGCGTTGTCCCGCAACACTTGCAGGTGTTTGCGGACTGTTCCGGCGTCACCACGCGCGACCGGGCCGGTCAACGCGCGATCGCCGTGCCGCAACGAATTGTCCAATGCGGCGGAAAGCAATGGGCCCAGCAGCCGCTCGGGCGTGGCCACGCCAGACTGCCGCAACAGGTCAGCCGAATCGGCGACCAGCGTCATGAGGTTGTTCGCCGCGTACGCCAAAGCCGTGTGATACGCGGGCCGCGACGCGGACGGGACCCGTACCGGCTCGGACCCCATCTCCACGACAAGCGCTTCGCCGACATTCCACGCTGCTTCGTCGTCGTCCGCAGCCGTGATCCCGACCGAGCAGGCCACCAGCCGCTCCAGGTCCTCGGCGCGGCCGGTGAACGTCATCACCGGATGCAGAGCCAACGGCAACGCGCCCTGATCGGCGGCCGGCTGCAGCACCTCCACGCCGTACGCACCCGACGTGTGCACCACGATCTGCCCAGGCCTCAGCGAACCGGTCGCCGCCAGTCCACGGACCATGCCGGACAACGCGTCGTCCGGCAGCGCCAGCAGGACCAGATCGGCCTTGCTGACCACTTCGTCGGGCGGCAGCAAGGGGACTCCCGGCAACAGCTCCTCAGCGCGCCGGATCGAATCCCGGGACACCCCGGACGCGGCGACCACGGCGTGGCCGGCCCGTGCCAGCGCGGCACCCATCACCGCACCGACCCGGCCGGCGGACACCACGCCCACTCCGAGGCGCGCGGGGCGGCTCATGACACGTCATCTCCTTGTCGCTGCAGGCAAGCCCAGAGCGTAACTACCGCCGACCGGCAGCGCTGACCGCCGTGGCCCGGCTCACGCGAACCGCCTGAGCCAGCAACTGCCCGGCCTGGTCGTCGGCGGCCCGGCCATTGCGGTGAAACGCGAGCTCAGTGACCGCGACCTGGTAGTCCGCGACCGCCTTGCCCGCGGCGGGCCCGGACTTGCGGCGGACCTTGCGGCGCCACTCCTGGCGACGTTTCAAACTAGCGAGCAGGTCGACCTCACTGGCCGGGACAAGCCCTTCGTCGACCAGCGCGGGCAGTGCGTTGGCAACGACCTTCTGCTCCCGTTTGCGCGCCCAGTTCACCAGGACGGCGGCGCCCAGGAACACAGGCACCATGACCAGGAAGTACACATTCAGAAACGTCGTCGCGTTGCCCAGGGTCGCGGCCCCGTTCCACGCCGCGTGCAGGGCGACAGCCAGCAGATACCCGAGCAGCGGAGCCGCGATTCGCAAGCCTTTGCGCGTGGTCGTCGCCGCGATGCCGATCCCGATGCCGGTCATGATGGTGAAGAGCGGATGCGTGAAGGGCGACATCACCCCACGAAGAATGAACGCGGCCACGACCCCGGCGGAGTCTGCGGTACCGAAGCCGTGCTCCAGGAAGATCCGGCCGAAGTAGTAGATGTTCTCGGTGAACGCGAACCCGGCCGCGCACATGCCCGCGTAGACGATGCCGTCGATGAGGCCGTTGAACTCCTGGCGTTTCCAAAGGTAGATACCCAGGACGAACGCGGCCTTCGCGGCCTCCTCGATCAACGGGGCCGAGACGACCGCACTGATGGTGTCCCCGCCGCCCTTGCCCAGCAGGAGATCGCCCACGACCTCGGCGGTGTTGTTGATCAGCAGCGCGGTGAGTGTCGCGCCGCACGCTCCCCACGCGAACGCCAGCCACAGCAGCTTCGCGGGCTCGGGTTCCCAGCGATCGATCCAGAGGAACACGGCGACGACCGGCCCGACCGGCAACAGCGCCCCACCCATCCCGACCAGTTCTGCGACCAGCCCCACCCTCGCCGTGAGGTAGGCGAACACGCCGATCCCGCACAGACTGAGCACGATCAGGCCGGCCATCGGGACCAGCACGGTCATACGTCGTGGTGTCGGCCGCTTCGTCACGGCCGGCTCCTGGATCATCACGACGCGGAACTTTAGCCGGGCGGCGTTTACCTCGTGTCAGTCCGCCCGCGGGAAAGCCCCGAAGATCTCCGGCAGCGGACGCAGGTCAGCCACGAATCCGAACCGGCCGGCCCGCATCTGCCGCGCACTCTCCATAAAGGACTGGAGGGCGATCCGGGCCAGTGCGCCGCCGATGCTGACCCGCCGGACTCCGATCTCGCCGAGTTTCTCCAGTGTGATCGACGGATCCGCGAATCCCATCACCACGTTCACCGGCTTGCCCACCGACGAGACCACGGCGCGCATCTCGTCCAAAGTGCGCAGTCCTGGCGCGTACAACACGTCCGCCCCGGCCTCTTCGAACGCCTGGAGCCGCCTGATCGTGTCGTCCAGATCGTTCACACCGTGCAGCAGGTTCTCGGCACGGGCGGTGAGCACCGGCGCAACCGGCAACCCACGCGCGACCTCCACCGCGGCCCGGACCCGGTCAACCGCGAGTTCGAACTCGTAGATCGGCGCCTGCGGGTCCCCCGAGAAATCCTCGATGGAGGCCCCGACCACACCTGCTTCCACGGCCAGCTCGATCGTCTTCGCGGCCTCGGCCGGGTCGTCGGCGAAACAGTTCTCAAGATCGGCGTTCACCGGCAGCGCGGTCGCCTCGCACAACTCCCGACAGTTGTCCAGGATCTGCCGAGCGCTGGCTCCGGTGTTGCCGTTCTGGGCGGCAACGCCCAGGCTCGTGCTGGCCAGGGCTTCGAACCCGAGGCTGGCGAGCAGGCGGGCCGTCCCGGTGTCCCAGGGGTTCGGGAGCAGGAAGGGCTCCGGCCGCTCGTGCAGTGCGCGGAACTGTGCGGCCTTGGTCGCCTGGTCGATCATTGGAACGTTCCTCCCGAGTTGCCTGATCTCCACGGTGCCGCCCCGGCAATGATGATGCAAATGCATAGTTCTGAAAGTGATCATCAGCAATACTGATGTGATGACGCTCGACGAGATCGAGACCTTTGTGTGCATCGCGGAGGTGGGCGGCTTCACCGAAGCCTCGCGACGCCTGCACCGGTCCCAGCCCGCGGTCAGCCGCCGAATCCACGAGCTGGAACAGTCCCTCGACGCGGTGTTGTTCGAGCGCGCAGGCCGCCGGGTGACGCTCACCGAAGCAGGCCGCGCCCTCCTCCCCTACGCGGAAGCCGCGTTGGCGGCCGTCCGCGACGGCGAGCGTGCTGTTCGGGATCGGACCGTCGGTGCGTTGACGTTCCGTCTGGCCATTGTCGGCACGCTGGCTGATTCGCACATCGTGGACGCCCTACGCGCCTTCACCGCGCGCTTCGACGAAGTCACGGTCGACCTACGCACTGCGACGAGCCGCGAGGTGAGCGCGTTGGTCCGCAGCGGCGAAGCCGACCTCGGCCTGCGCTATCACCCCGACACCGACCCCAAACTCGAGTCGATCCCGCTCGGCGACGAGAAGCTCTACGTCATCGTGCCGCCCGCGCACCGCATCACCGCCGCCGAGTTACCCGACCTGCTTCCGCTACGCGACGAGAAATGGCTCGGCTTCCCGGCCGAGCGCGGCAAGCAGGGATCGTTCCGCAATCTCCTCGAACGGCATCTGGCCGCCGCTGGTCTGCAGCACCCTCAGATCACCACAGTCGACAGCCTCACCGCGCAGAAACGGCTGGTGGAAGCCGGTCTTGGTGTCGCGCTCATGCCGGTCAGCAGCGTGCGGGAAGAACTCCGGATCGGCAGCCTGCGCATGATCGACGTGCCGAGCATGAACGCCCGAATCCCGGTTGTCGCCGTCCGCCGGATCGCCGGGCACCAAAGCCAGGCTGCGACGGCGTTTCTACAGGTCCTGGCCGACCACACGCCGGACCTGGTGGAGAAAGGCTAGTCGTCCCGCCTGCGCCTGCGCCGGGGCGTTTCAGCGTTTCCATATGCCGCAAGCAGTTCGTTCACCGACTTGCCCTCCGCGTGTGACCCCGAGGGCTCAGGCGGTGGAGGAGGCTTCGCGTGGGTTCCGGAGTTGCGGGCCTGCAGGGTCTCCTGCCACGAAGGCGCGTCGTCGGCACGGCGACGACGTCCTCCGGCGTCCTGCGCGGCAGCTGGTCCCGGCTCAGGGGCGCGACGACGGCCGCTGGCGGAGTCGTCCGCACGGCGGCGACCACCTGCGTCCGGACCGTCAGGCGGCTGGACGACACGACTGGACGGGTCCGGCTTACGAACTGGAGGCGGCGGGGGTGGCGGTGGCTCAGGCTTGCGCACAGGGGTTACGCGCACGGACGACTCAGCTGAACGGTTAGGCGGCGGCACAGGCGCAACGCCGCGCATCGACGGTTCGCGAACCGGTGGAGCAACGGGGGCGCTGCGCATGGAGGCTTCGGCCGCACGGGCTGGGGGCTCGGGCGGGCGAGCAGGAATGGGCTCCGGAAGCGGCTGGATCTGCGTCGGGGCCTCGACGACCGGCTGTTTCGCCGGGAGCGGGGTCTGGCGGGTCTCGGCCTCGGTGGGACGCTGCATCGGCCTGCTGGGCTGGGGCTCGGGCTTCTTGGGCGGGCGCGGGGGCCTGCCTGGCTGCTGGCGCGCGGCCTGGGGCGGTTGCGCCGGGGCGTTGCGCTCCCAGGAGGGAGTCCAGCTCATGTCGATGCTTTCACCGAGCGAGTTCACCGACTCGCCGGCGACTGGCTGGCGGTACTCCTGACGGCGCGGGTCAGCCGCGGCACCGGGCTGGACGACCGGCTCCCACCAGCCGGAGCCGGGGTCCTCGTCGCGGACGCGGGGCTGAGCGAGCGGCTGGGAGACCTGGACCTGACGTTCGGACGGCGAGCGCGCTGGGCGCTGCGGTGCCGGACGCTGAGGCTGGGGGCGGGTCTCGCGCCGAGGCTGAGACTGCGGTGCGCTCCCGGGGACGCGGCCCATCATCTCGGTCTGCGGCTCGCCGGGGATGATCACCGGCTGACTCGGGGCCGCGGGCGACGGGTTCAGCCGCTTCATCATCTGGTTCTGCGGCGGCAGCTGGTGTGCCTCGTCGGCCATCGGCCGCATCCGCGTTGCCTGCGCCTGCAAGGCAAACCGCTCGACGAGCACCTCGCCACCCAGCAAAGTCTGCAAAGTCTCACGCAGCGCACCGAGTTCGGTACGCAGAGCGTCTATGTCCTGCCTGGACTGTTCCTCGGCCTTGCGCTTGGCCTCGGCTTCCAGTTCGAGCTCGTACTCCCGGCGGGCGGCGATCTCGCGCTCGAGTTCGAGCTCATAGATCGCCTGCATACTCTTGGACTCGTCCTGCCGGTCGGCCACCTGACGGCGCAGCCGCGCGGCCAGGAACGCGCCGACCAGAGCCGCCCACAGAGCCGCGACGATGCCCAGCTTCAGAAACCGCGAGTCGTCGCTGAAGACCAGGACAAGGGTGGCGCCGATGGCCAGTACCAGCGCGCCGCCCAGCAACAGACGTGCCGTGCTCGGCACCCTGCTGGCGTCGCGCGGCGACACGGCACGGCTGGACATGACTAACACCGTACCTGTCAGTTATCGGTCCGAGACCTGCTCGTGTCGAAACCTGCGTTGAATCCGCGCTTTGCAGCGATCAACGGTCGTCAGGCTTGTTTGGTTCATCCGGCGTGCGAAGACAGTGCTCCAGCCACAGTCCGGCGGCTATCAGCGCGGCCGAACACACGGCGCCGACCACCGAACTTGTCGTGTCGTTGGCCGCAGCGACCACCTCGGAACGTTTGGGCAGGACGTATACGAGCACGCCGATCCAGGCGCCGAGCATGATCGCGCCGAGCATCGACGACGCCTTGGCCAACGCGACCGCACGCGCGGCGGTCAACGCCTGGACAGGCTTGCCGGGCTTGGTGCCCCGGATCCGCGACCGGAGTGAGAAGCCCAACACCACATCGATCACCGCGATGACCACCAGTGTGACACCGGCCAAAGTGGGCAACGGCGGCATCGAGCCGTAGGCCTGCTGCAGGATCAGGTACAACACGATCCCGCCGAGCAGCCCGCCGATCACCAAATCGCGCGGCCTGGTGAACCTCACACCGCCTCCAGCTTCAGGTCGTCCCGGCGTCGCACGCCTTCGTCGCCCAGCGCCGCCACAAGGTCCGCGACCCTGCCATGCCCGGGTAGTTCGGCGTCCGGCTGCACGTCCAGCCACGGCACCAGCACAAAAGCCCGCTCGTGCGCACGCGGATGCGGCAGTTCAAGCCTGGGGTCGGCGCTGGTCACGCCGGCCACCGTAATGACGTCCACATCGAGCGATCGCGGGCCCCACCGGATTTCCCGGACCCGCCCGGCCGCGTTCTCCAGGGCGTGAGCCCGGTCGAGCCAGCCCCATTCGTCGATGTCGTCGTGCGAGACAACGAGAACCGCGTTCAGGAAATCGTCCTGATCGGTCACACCCCACGGCGCGGTCTGGTAAACCGGCGAAACCGCGAGCACCGGCAGTCCGTCCACTGCGGACTGCAGATATCCGAGCCGGTCCCCGAGATTCGACCCGATCGACAAAACAGCTGTAGTCATGCCCGGGTCCGGTGCACGGTCACGGAAACGTCGGCGAACATCAACGGAATCGGTGCCGACGGTTTGTGGACGGTGACTTCGACCGCGGTGACGCGGGCGTCGGTGAGCACGTCGTCGGCGATCTCACCGGCGACTGTCTCGATCAGATCCCGTGGTGTCCCGCCGATGATTGCCGCGGCGCGTTCGGCCAGTTCGCCGTAGTGCAGCGTCTTGGTCAGCTCGTCGGTCCGGGCGGCTTCAGTCAGGTCGATCCACGCGGTGATATCGACCAGAAAATCCTGCCCGTCCCGTTTTTCCTGTTCAAAGACACCGTGAAAGCCACGAACCCGCAATCCGGTGAGCGTAATCCGGTCGCTCACGCCCGCCCCCATTCAGCCACGACCCGTACAGCGTCCAAAGAGCGCTGCACATCGTGCACCCGGACACCCCAAACGCCTTTCGCCGCGGCCATTGTGGAAATGGCCGCGGTCGCGTCTTCACGGCCCTCCGCCGGCCGTGGCGTGCCGTCCTCGGCGGCCAGCAGCCGCCCGATGAAACGTTTGCGCGACGCCCCGACCAGGACCGGGAAGCCCAGCCCGAGCAGGACGTCCAGGCCACGCAGCAGCGCCCAGTCGTGCTCGGCCTGCTTGGCGAAACCCAGACCCGGGTCGATCACGATCGCGCCGACGTCGACACCGGCCGCGACAGCCGCGTCGGCCCGCGCGATCAGCTCGGTCTTCACCTCGCTGACAACGTCGTCGTAGACGGCCAGCGAGTTCATGTCCTTGCTGTGCCCGCGCCAGTGCATCAAGATCCACGGCACCCCGGCAGCCGCGACGACCCCGGCCATGTCCGGGTCCGCCAGCCCACCTGAAACGTCGTTGACGATCGTCGCCCCGGCCGCGAGAGCAGCCTCAGCGACACGGGCCCGCGTGGTGTCCACGCTGATCCGCATGCCTGCGGCCGCCAGCTCCTTGATCACCGGCTCGATCCGGGCGATCTCGGCACTCGCTTCGACCCGTAGCGCTCCCGGCCGGGTCGACTCACCGCCGACATCGACCACATCCGCGCCGGCCGCCCACATCTCGTGGGCGTGCCGCACCGCATCGTCGACCGAGAAATACCGGCCACCATCAGAGAAAGAGTCAGGCGTCACATTCAGGACACCCATCACCACGCAGCGGCCCGGATCCGGCAGCAGCCGGTGGGTCATCGCCGCGCCTTGATCAAGTCGAGCGCCTCCGCCCGCGAGGACGCCGACGTCTTGAACTGCCCCCGCACAGCCGAAGTCGTCGTGCTGGCACCGGCTTTCCGGATGCCTCGCATCGACATGCACAGGTGCTCGGCCTCGATCACGACGATCACGCCCCGCGGCTCCAGCGTCTGCATGAGAGCGTCCGCGACCTGGGAGGTCAGCCGCTCCTGAACCTGCGGCCGCTTGGCATAGGCATCGACCAGACGAGCCAGTTTGGACAGCCCGGTGACCTTGCCGTGCTCGTTCGGGATGTAGCCCACGTGCGCGACGCCATGGAACGGCAGGATGTGGTGTTCACAGACCGAATACATCGGAATGTCGGTGACCAGCACGAGTTCCTCATGGGACTCGTCGAATGTCTTGGCCAGAACGGAATGCGGGTCCATGTAGAGACCGGCGAACATCTCGCGGTATGCCCTGGCCACGCGGGCCGGGGTGTCGGCGAGGCCGTCGCGGTCCGGGTCCTCGCCGCAGGCGAGCAGGAGTTCGCGTACCGCGGCCTCGGCCCGTTCCTGGTCGAACACAGGCCTAACGGAGCGGACGCCACCGTTGGCGGCGTCCGCTCCGTTCAGCGAGTTGATGCTCAGTTCTTACCGTCCCGCTCGTCCAGATCCGGCTGCGGCGAGGTCGCCGGCCGCCATCCGGGAGGCGCACCGTAGTTCGGCGGTCCGCCGGGCCTGCCCTCGTGCGGGGAGTAGGGCCCCGAACTCGGCAAACCGTTGGGCAGCGCGCCGTTGTTGGCGGCTTCCTTGGGCAGGTCCTTGGCTCCGCCCACGGCGCCGACCGGGGTCGGCTCGGGCTCTTCCTGGACCGGCGGCCACGGCTCGCCGCGCTCGATCGCCAGCTCGCCGCGGGTCTTGATCGGCGGCTTGTCCGACGGGACGCGGTCACCGAAGTCGTTGAACGCGGTGATCCTCGGCCGCTTCTCCACCCGGGAGAAGATCCGCTCGAGGTCCTTGCGCTGCAACGTCTCCTTGTCGAGCAGTTCGACCACGAGCTCGTCGAGCACGTCGCGGTAGGTGTTGAGCACCTCCCACGCCTCGGTGTGGGCGGCCTCGATGAGCGCCCGCACCTCCTCGTCGATGCCCTGCGCCACCTCGTGCGAGTAGTCCGGCGCCGAGCCCATGGTCCGGCCGAGGAACGGATCGCCGTGGTCCTGGCCGTACTTCACCGCGCCCAGCCGGGCACTCATGCCGTACTCGGTGACCATCGCCTTGGCGATCTTGGTGGCCTGCTCGATGTCCGACGACGCCCCGGTCGTGGGCTCGTGGAAGACGAGCTCCTCGGCCGACCGTCCGCCCAGTGCGAAGACCAGGCGCGCGATCATCTCCGAACGGGTCATCAAGCCCTTGTCGTCCTCGGGGACGACCAGCGCGTGCCCACCCGTGCGGCCTCGCGGCAGGATCGTGAGCTTGTAGACCGGCTCCAGGTCCGGCATCGCCCACGCGGCCAGCGCGTGCCCGCCCTCGTGGTAGGCCGTGATCTTCTTCTCCTTCTCGGAGATGATCCGGCTCTTGCGGGCGGGACCGCCGATCACCCGGTCCACGGACTCCTCGAGCGCGTGGCTGTCGATCAGCGAGCCGTTCTGGCGCGCGGTCAGCAGCGCGGCCTCGTTGAGCACGTTGGCCAGGTCCGCGCCCGACATGCCGACCGTGCGCTTGGCCAGACCGTCGAGGTCGGCGTCCGGCGCCATCGGCTTGCCCTTGGCGTGCACCTGCAGGATCTTCTTGCGGCCGGTCAGATCCGGCGCGGAGACCGGGATCTGGCGGTCGAACCGGCCCGGGCGCAGCAGCGCCGGGTCGAGGATGTCCGGCCGGTTGGTCGCCGCGATCAGGATGATCCCGCCGCGGGCGTCGAAGCCGTCCATCTCGACCAGCAGCTGGTTGAGGGTCTGCTCGCGCTCGTCGTGGCCACCGCCGAGGCCGGCGCCACGCTGGCGGCCGACCGCGTCGATCTCGTCGACGAAGATGATGCAGGGCGCGTTCTGCTTGGCCTGTTCGAACAGGTCACGCACACGGGAGGCACCGACACCGACGAACATCTCGACGAAGTCGGAACCGGAGATCGTGTAGAACGGCACCCCCGCCTCACCGGCGACGGCCCTGGCGAGCAGCGTCTTACCGGTTCCCGGCGGCCCGTAGAGCAGCACGCCCTTCGGGATCTTCGCGCCGAGCGCCTGGTAGCGCCCCGGGTTCTGCAGGAAGTCCTTGATCTCGTAGAGCTCTTCAACGGCCTCGTCGGCCCCGGCCACGTCGGCGAAGGTGGTCTTGGGCATGTCCTTGGACAACTGCTTGGCCTTGGACTTGCCGAAGTTCATCACCCGGTTCCCGCCGCCCTGGACGTTGTTCATCATCCACAGCAGCAACAGGCCGAGCAGCACGAGCGGGATCGCGAACAACAGGATCTGCGACAGGAACGAGTCCTGTGTGACCTTTGTCTCGAAGTCCACGTTGTTCGTGCGGAGCACGTTGAACACGTCGTCGCCGGCCTGGGCCGGGAACGACGTGAAGATCTGTTTCTGGTTGTCCGCCTTCGACGGGTCCTTGAGGGTCAGCTTGAGCTGCTGCTCCTTGTCCTCCAGCGTCGCCTTCTCGACATTGCCGCTGGTGACCTGGGTGATCGCCTTGGTCGTGGAGACCTGGGCGTACCCGCGGGTGTCGTCGAAGATCGTGCTGAACGCGAGGTACAGCAGGACCACTGCCAGGATCCATAGCAGCGGATTACGGAGCAGTCGCTTGCGGTCCATTCACTTACGGCCGCCGGGCGGCCTCGACCCTCCCTGACTTGCATTTCGGGTAGTGAGCCCCACTACCCGGCCGGCGGGGCAATCCGGTCCATCCAGCGTACCGCCCACATCCAGCGCTTGACGCGCCAAGTAACTGAGGGTAGCGCGCCACCGCCGGACACTGCTGAATAAACGGGCGGATCGGCCACTCGGTTCCCAGCAGGCCTGAGGGCTTCCTCAGGATGAGTACACCGCCGGGTCGAGTGTGCCGATGTAGGGCAGGTCGCGGTAGCGCTCGGCGTAGTCCAGGCCGTAGCCGACGACGAACTCGTTGGGGATCTCGAAGCCGACGTACTCGACCGGCACGTCCACCTTGACCGCGTCCGGCTTGCGCAGCAGCGTGCAGACCCGCAGCGTGGCGGGCCCGCGCGAGGCAAGGTTCTTCAGCAGCCAGGACAGCGTCAGGCCGGAGTCGATGATGTCCTCGACGATCAGCACATCCCGGCCGGCGATGTCGCGGTCGAGGTCCTTGAGGATGCGCACCACACCGGAGCTCGAGGTGGCCGAGCCGTAGGAGCTGACCGCCATGAATTCCAGCTGGACCGGCACCGGCAGGGCCCGCGCCAGGTCGGTCATGAACATCACCGCGCCCTTGAGCACGCCGACGAGGACCAGGTCCGACCGCGTGCCGCCGGCCGGGTAGTCCTCGGCGACCTGCTTGGCGAGCTCGGCGATCTTCTCGTTGATCTCTTGCTCGGTGATCAGCACGGAGGCGATGTCGCCGTCGTACACGCCTTCCCCTCTCAGGAAGTTATCTGGCCAGGCGGTTGCACGCAGAGCCTGCCATGCCGGCGGCGGGCCACAAAGCCGCCCGGCAACCAGACGCCGCCCTGACCACGCCATTCACCCACCAGGGCGTCCACCGAACGAAGATGGCCGTCGGTGAGTTCGGGCACTCCGGCGTCCCTGAGCCACGTACGCAGCACACGGCGGCGGATCGCGGGCGGATGCTCCAGCAGATCCGTGACCTGCAGTTCAGCGCCGGTCCGGGGGACGGCGGCGGCGATCTTGTCGAGGGCGTCGAGATCCTCACGCAACTGGCCGGCGGTCCGTGCCAGGGCACCGGCGACACCGCCTTGCAGAATCTCCTCCATAAGGGGGATGAGTTCATGCCTCAGACGCACACGCGTGAACCTCGGATCGGCATTGTGCGGGTCCTGCCACGGCGTGAGACCAAGCTCCTGGCAGGCCGCGACGGTCACGGTCCGGCGGATCTTCAGCAGCGGCCGTCCCCACGGCGGATCAAGCGGGCGCATACCCGCGATGGACCGCGGCCCAGACCCTCGGCCGAGCCCGAGCAGTACGGTTTCGGCCTGGTCATCAAGGGTGTGCCCGAGCAGGATCAGACCATCGTGGGCCGCCCGCAGAGCCGCATATCTGGCCCGGCGCGCGGCAGCCTCCATGCCGCCCGCACCAGTGACGTCGACTGTGAGAATTCTCGAGTCGACCTTGAGTTCGTGCAGCTGCGCGGCGGCCTGCCCGGCGACCTCGGCTGAGCCCTCCTGCAGGCCGTGATCCACGATCAGAACTATGACCTCGGTCAACGTCGCCGCGGCGGCAGCCAGGGCGAGCGAGTCGGCACCGCCGGAGACCGCGACCGCGATCCGGCGTTCATCTGTCGTGGCAAGCAGATCTTTGACAGCCTTGCGGATGGTCAGGGTCGCACTCGACGCAGCCATGCGTCCGGGTCCGTGATCTCCGACCGGCGCGGCAGGGTCTCGGGTGACGTCCACACCTCATTGAACCCGGCCATCCCAGCCTCACCGACGACATGCCTCGTGAAAGCGGCACCCGCGGCGTACTGCTGAACCTTGGCGTCCACCCCAAGCAACGTCCGCAGCACGCGGTCCATCAACCCGCCACCACGCCTGCGCTCAGTGAACCGGTTACGAATCACATCGACCGTCGGCACAACAGTGGGCCCGACCGCGTCCATGACATAGTCCGCGTGGCCCTCAAGCAGCGTGGACAACGCGATCAACCGGTCGAAAACCTCGCGCTGCTCAGCGGACTGCAACAACTCCATCAACGCCACAGGCCCAGCGGACGCCGTGCTGTCGAGCGAGCGCCGACGCGCCTCCTTGATCACGTCCGGCAGCCGGTTCAACGCACTCGCGGCCGAATCGTCCATACCGGACAGGAACTTGCGGACCTCCCCCGAGAAGTAGTCCTTCAACCAGGGCACGGCGGTGAACTGCAGCCGGTGCGTGCACTCATGCAGGCACACCCACATCCGGAAGTCGGACCCGGGCACATCCAAAGCCCGTTGCGCCCCAATGATGTTCGGCGCGACCAAGAGAAGACGGCCATCGTTGAAAGGGTCGTACTGGCCAAGGACCCGCGCCCCGAGGAACGCCAGCACCATGCCCGCCTGAACACCCGCGCTCCCAGCCATCACAGCACCGACCGGACCCGCATAGGCCCTGGGCAACGCGCCCTCGGTCAGTACCTCCAAGCCTTCGGCGGCGGCCTTGATCCACCCCGGCCGGTCAACCACCTCACCAGGCGGCAACGGCAAGCCGACCCCAAGCCCAGTCAGCTCCCGCACGTGGCCTTCGGCAACGTCGGTGACCTCCCGCAACTGGCGGACCGTGTTCTCGGCCTCCGCCATCGGCACCTCGGGCCCACGCCGCACCAGCCGCTGGCCGGTGGAGATGGCCAATGACCAGTCCACGGGCGACCCCGTCCCCCGCCTGAGCTCTGTCGCCGCTTCCACAACCCCGACGCTACCTGAGCCTTCGCAAGTTGTGGTCACACGAACACAGATAGCGCTGTCTTTGCCTGGCTGTGTCCGCCTGGCCGTGTCTGGCGGGCTGCTATTTACATCCGCAGCCTCGCAGCGTTGCGGCAACTGCGTCGAGGGCTGGGCGGGCGGCGCCTGAGTCTGAGCCGTTGCTCATGAGGGCGAAGGCGAGCATTCGGCCGTCTGTGTCCAGGACTATGCCGGCGAGGGAGTTCACGCCGGAGAGGGTGCCTGTTTTGGCGCGGACCCAGCCGCGGCCTGTGGCGGCGGAGGTGCCTGGGTCGAAGCGGCCTTCCAGGGTTCCGCTGCCGCCGGCGACGGGGAGGCCGCCGAGCAGGGGGCGGAGTTTGGCTGTGCGGGGGTCTTTGCCGTCGCCTGCGGCCGCGGCCAGGACTGCGGCGAACAGTCTGGCTGGGACCTTGTCGTTGGTGGACAGTCCGCTTCCGTCGGTCAGCTGCGCGCCGGAGACGTCGAATCCGTTCTCCTGCAGGACTTTCAGGGTGGCCTTGCTGACTCCGGTGAAGGAGGGCTCCTCGCCCGCGGCTTTGGCGACCTCGCGGGCGATGGCGTCGGCGAGCACGTTGTCGGAGGCGAGCATGGCGTTGTCGACGAGTTCGGTCAGCGGCGCCGACTTCACTTCGCCCAGTACTTTCGCGTCGGCTGGGGCCGTGACTTCCGGTTTGGGGGCCACGGTCGCGCCGAGGCGTTTGGCGAACTCGGCCGCGAGTGTCCTGGGTGGGTTGGCGCTGCGGGGGCTGATGTCCTTGGTGGGATCTGTCCGGCCGCCGTCCATCATCAGCGCGGTGATCGGCGCCATGTAACCGGCGGCGACGTCGCCGGGCAGCCAGCCGGGCGCGAGTCCGTCTCCGGTGTAACGGGTGGTGTCCACGAAGACCTGGGTGACTTTGCCTCCCGCGTTCGCCTTCACCTGCGCCACGAGGTCGTCCAGGTGCGCTGAGCCGGGGTACCAGGACTTCTTGCCGGCCGGCAGGGAGTTCAGCGTCGGGTCGCCCCCGCCGACCAGGATGACGGTCCCGGGTTCGGTGCCCGCGACCGCACGGGTCGAGAGCTGCTGGCCGTGGTCGAGCTTCAGCAGGGCGGCGGCCCCGGTGAGGATCTTCGTGGTGGACGCGGGCACCAGCGGGGTCGACGCGCTCTTGTTCCACAGGACGTTGCCGGTCGTGGCGTCCAGCACGGTTCCGGTCAAAGTCCCCAAAGCGGGCACTGTTGCGGGCCCGGCGAGTGCGGACTGGATGCCCTGGGCGCTCGGCACAGGGGCCTCCGCGCTTGGCGAACGCAGACTCGGGGTGAAGGCAACGGGTGCGGGCGGCGGCTGGATGACCACCTCGGGCTCGCTCGGGCCCAGGCCCAGCGACTCCTTCACGCCGGGCACCGCGAACACCACGCCCGCGCCGACCGCGATCACCAGCACGATCGCCGCGGCCACGATCAGGCCGGTACGGCGACGCTTTTTCGGCGGCTCGTCCGATTCATCCGAATCGGGCGTAGGCGGTGGCGGCGGGGCTGCGGGCGGCTTGGGAAGAAC
Organism: Kibdelosporangium banguiense; assembly: GCF_017876405.1. Taxonomy (GTDB): domain Bacteria; phylum Actinomycetota; class Actinomycetes; order Mycobacteriales; family Pseudonocardiaceae; genus Kibdelosporangium; species Kibdelosporangium banguiense. The sequence continues at coordinate 1,823,578 of NZ_JAGINW010000001.1, forward strand.
CGGAGGGGGTGGCGGCTCGACCCGGATCGGGGAGACCGGGGCCACCTGGACGGTCTGCTCGGCCCGGAACGAGGACGCCTTCGGGCGCCGGTTGCCTGGCTCGATCCGCACCGGCGCGGCCCGTGGCGGCTCAGGTGGCGGGAATCCCGGCCGCTGGATGGGTGTGGTCTTCTGGGCGGGCGGACGCAGGGCATCCGGGTCGATCGCCGGGAACTGGATACGCTGGGTGGACTCGCCTACCGGAACTGTCTGCTGCGGCGGGCGGACGGGCTGGGCCGCCTCGGATGGTTCGGGACTTCCGGGTCTCTCCGGCAGATCGTCGTCATCGGCGGTCGGCCACGCGGGGTGGTCCTGATCTGACACTCGGTCCTCCTGTCCAACATCACATCGGTTCCCAGCCGCCGCGATGCCAGCCGAGCGCGAGTCGTAGTCCAGACTAGTGGCGAGCACCGACCAAAGATGATGAGCGAGGAACGGCGTGGAGTTCGACGTCACGATCGAGATCCCCAAAGGCGTACGCAACAAGTACGAGATGGACCACGAGACGGGGCGGATCCGGTTGGACCGGACCCTGTTCACCGCCACGCAGTACCCGGCCGACTACGGCTTCGTCGACAACACCCTCGGTGAGGACGGCGACCCGCTGGACGCACTCGTACTGGTACAGGAGCCGACGTTCCCGGGCTGCCTGATCCGCAGCCGGGCGATCGGCATGTTCCGGATGACCGACGAGAAGGGCGGCGACGACAAGGTCCTCTGCGTGCCCGCGGAGGACCCGCGCTCGGAGCACCTGCGGGACATCCACCACCTGAGCGAGTTCTACCGGCTGGAGATCCAGCACTTCTTCGAGGTCTACAAGGACCTGGAGCCGGGCAAGAGCGTCGAGGGCGCGACCTGGGTCGGCCGGACCGAGGCCGAGGCGGAGATCCAGCGCTCCTACGAGCGGCTGAAAACCCACCACTGAGACTCAGGACAAAGAGAGAGGGCCCCGGCTGGGGCCCTCTCTTTTTTCTTCGTGGTGGGAAGTGCACTCAGTGCATAGCGGCGACCGGTGCGGCCTCGTCCTCGGCGGCAACCCGCTGGATGCCCGACTTGTTGGACAGCGGGACCTCCTTGACGAACCAGACCAGGGCGAACGCGAGCAGGACCACGAGTCCGCCGACCATGAACACTGTGTCGAGCGAGCTGGCGAAGCCGTCCAGGATCGGCCTTGCCTCCCGCGCGGGCAGCGTGTTGATGAACGCCGTGTCGTTCAGGTCGAGCCCACCGGCACCGGCCGGCATCGGCGGCAGGCCGGAGGCGGCCCGTTCGCCGGCGATCCGGTCACCGACGATGCCGAACAGGATCGACAGGAACACCGCGGTACCCACGGTGCCGCCGATCGACCGGAAGAACGTCGCCGACGAGGTCGCCACGCCCATGTCCTTGGCAGGCGCGTCGGCCTGGATGGCCAGCAGCAGGCTCTGCATGCACAGGCCAAGGCCGATCCCGGCGAGCACCATCACCAGCATGGTCTGCCACAGCGGCGTGTCCGTCCCGATCTGGGCGAACAGGAACAGCGCACCGGTGGTGGCGGCCAGCCCGACGATCGGGAAGATCCGGTAACGCCCGGTCTTGGACGTGATCCGGCCGCTGCCCATGGCCGCGACCAGGATGCCGAAGGTCATCGGCAGGGTCATCAGCCCCGACTCGGTCGGCGTGGCGCCCTTGACGATCTGCAGGTACAGCGGCAGCGACATCATCATGCCGAACATGCCGACACCCATGATGAAGTTGATCACGTTCGTCAGTGCGAACACCGGACGGCGGAACAGGCGCATCGGCAGCAGCGCCGCGTCACCCATCCACCGCTCGACGAAGATGAAGGCCACCAGGCCCGCCACACCGGTCACGTACATCGCGATCGAAGCGGTCGAGTCCCAGCCCCACTCGCGGCCCTGTTCGGCCACGATCAACAACGGCACCAGGCCGACCGTCAGGGCTCCGGCGCCCCAGAAGTCGATGCGCTGCGGCACCTTCACGTGCGGCACGTTCAGCACCCGGCTCACCACGACCAGCGCCACCAGCGCGATCGGCACGTTGAGCAAGAACACCCAGCGCCAGCCGGTGATCCCGGCGAAACTGTCCAGTCCGGCGAACATCCCGCCGACCAACGGACCCGCCACACTGGACAGACCCCAGACACCCATGAAGTAGCCGGTGTAGCGGCTGCGCTCACGCGGCGAGGTGATGTCGGCGATGATCGCCAGCGCCAGCGACATCAGGCCACCGGCACCCAGGCCCTGCACCGCGCGGTAGGCGGCCAGTTCGTACATCGATCCGGCGATTCCCGACAGCAGCGAGCCCGCCAGGAAGAACGAGATCGCGGTCAGGTACATCGGCTTGCGGCCGAAGATGTCGGAAAGCTTGCCGTACAACGGGGTCGAGATGGTCGCCGTGATCAGGTACGCGGTGGTCGCCCATGCCTGGATGGTCTGGCCGTGCAGCTGGTCGGCGATGGTCTTCATGGCCGAGGCCATGATCGTCTGGTCGAGCGCCGCCAGGAACATGCCCAGCATCAAGCCGGACAGGATTGTCAGGATCTGGCGGTGGCCCAGCGCGCCGGCCCCTGAGGGGGCTGCCCCAGCGGCGGCTGTTGCCTGTTCGGACATCAGTTCTCTCCTTTGGAGCGCGCCATGAGCTCGGCGTGCTCGTTGATGAAGTTCGGGATGTTGCGCTCGTGGTCGGCCACGAACCGTTCGAGCAGTTCGACGAACCGCTGCAGGTCCTCGGCCGGCCAGTGCGCGAGCATCCGGGCCATCGAGCAGCTGCGCTGCTGGTGGCGGGCCTCGATGAGTTCGCGCCCCTTGCCGGTGACGGCGAGCAGGCTGGCCCGCCCGTCCGCCGGATCCGCGAACCGTTCGATCAGGCCGTCCTTGACCAGTCCGGCCACCTGCCGGCTGATCGTGGACGGGTCGGAGTACACAGCCTCGGCGAGTGCGTTCGACCGGACCGGGCCGATGCTGGTCAGCGCGCCGAGCAGGACCATCGCGGTCTTGTCGATGCCGATCCTGCCCAGCTGGGAGGACACCGCCGCCCACTGCCGGCCGAGACCCATCATGGCGTTCCCGACGCGAGCCCCCAACTCGATTTCGGCCTGGCTCGGTACGGCAGTCCCGGCTGTCGTCTCCGATGCGGCGACCATCTCGACCCCTTGATTTGCTTGCATCACCCAATTACTTGCTAGATACAAGCATGCACTTCTCGGTTTTAGTCCTCAACCGAATTAGCCGAGACCCGCCTCACAGCACGCTGGGTAGGCGGTCACACGCTCTGAGCAGCTGAAACCTTCGCAAAAGCGGCAGCGCCGACAGCCACCGCGTGCGCACCCAAGCGGGCACGGCCGATCTCCAAGCCAGCGTTCGTCGCCAGTACAGACGCCCGAACAGTCGCTCTGCACTCCCGCTCGAGCAGGTCCCACGCCCCCAGTACGCCGCCACCGAGCACTGCGATCTGACTGTCCAACACCGTCGCGACGACAGCCACCGCCTGCCCAAGCGCGGCACCCGCCTCGTCGAAGACCCGGCGTGCCGTCTTGTCGCCCGCACGCGCGCGGCGTGCGACCTCCACGGCGCCCACGGTTCCCCCGTATCGGCGACTGATCGACAGTCCGGACGCCACAGATTCAAGGTGACCACGTGCACCGCACGTACAAGGCTCGTTGCCGAAGCCAGGGGTATGACCGATCTCTCCGGCTCCCCCACTGGCTCCCCTCAGCAACACCCCGTCGCTGATCAGCGCGCCGCCGATGCCGGTCCCGACCATGATCCCGAACGCGTGACGGAAGCCACGTGCCGCGCCGACCATGGCCTCTCCATGCAGAAACGCGTTCACGTCGTTGTCCACGACAACCGGCAGCTCCAGCTCGCGGGCGAAGACGTCGGCCAGCTGTGTGCCCTCCCAGCCGACGAACACCTCGCTCGCCGTAGTCACCGCGCCCGTCGCAGGATCGATCACCCCGGCCGCGCCGATACCGATCCCCCTGGCTCCGGGCACCAGTTCCGCGGTGAGCGCCAGCGCTGTGCCCAGGATCGCACCGGGCGGCGACTCCGCCCGCCGGTGATCGAGTACGCGCAGGTCATCGTCACAGCGCACGGCCTGGATCTTGGTGCCGCCGATGTCCACCCCGACCCAGCTCATCGGATACTCATGGGTGTGTGTGCCGGGATCAGCATTGAGATCAGTGTCGAGACAGTCCGCGGTGTCCGGATCGCCCAACGAGCCGGCGCGGACCGGATAGAGCTGTGCGCGGGCCTGGCCGACGGCGGCCTGACGCCCAGCGCCGCACTGATCGAGCAGGCGGTCGCCGCGACCACGTCGACCGAGGTGCACGTGCTGATCCGGCCCCGGCCCGGCGACTTCCGGTACTCCGCCGACGAGATCGCGGTGATCCGCAAGGACATCTCGCTGGCCCGGCAACTCGGCGCCGACGGGGTCGTGGTGGGCGCCCTGGATGCGGCCGGCCGTCTCGACGTCGGCTTCATCGACGCTTTTGGCGATATCCAGACGACACTGCACCGGGCGATCGATGTCAGCGCCGACTCGCTGCAGGCCTTGGACGAGGCCATCTCGCTCGGGTTCACGCGGGTGCTGACGTCCGGGCGGAAACGTTCAGTCCTTGACGGCGCGCCCCTGATCAAGGAGATGGTGCAGCGCGCGGAAGAGCGCATCCAGGTGATGGCCTGCGGTGGCGTGCGGGCGAGCAACGCCTTGCAGGTCGTCGAGTCCACGGGGGTACGCGACTTGCACGCGGCCGTACGTACACCTGTCGGTGACGTGGGCGACGGCGACGTGTCGTTCGCGGGTGTCGGCGTGCCGGACGGGTTCGACCGGTTCGAGACCGACGCCGACGGGGTCGCGGCGTTGTGCTCCGTCATCCGCGGCTGACCCGCCGTTCCCGCTGTTCAACCGGGTCCGGCACGGGCGCCGCGGCGAGCAGCCTGCGTGTGTAGTCCTGTTGCGGCGCGCCGAAGACGTCCGCGCGGCTGCCCTGCTCGACGATCTTGCCGCGGTACATCACCGCGACCCGGTTGGCGAGCATGTCGACCACCGCCAGATCGTGGCTGATGAACAAGCACGAGAACTTCAGCCGCCGTTGCAGGTCGAGGAACAACTCGAGGATGCTGGCCTGCACGGACACATCCAGAGCGCTGGTCGGCTCGTCGGCGATCAGCAGATCCGGATCGAGCGCCAAGGCCCTGGCGATGCTGACCCGCTGGCGTTGGCCGCCGGAAAGTTCGTGCGGGTAGCGGTCTTTCAGCTGCTCGCCGAGCTCGACCGCGTCCAGCAACTCGGCGACTCGCTCGTTCCGCTTGGGCGCGCGATGCAGGATCAGTGGCTCCGCCACGCATTCCGCGACGGTCATCCGAGGGTCCAAAGAGGACGCTGGATCCTGGAAAACCATGCCGATCCTGGCTCGCAGCGGCCGCATCTTCTTCGCCGACAGGTTTGCGATGTCCTGACCGAAGAGGGCGATCGTGCCCTTGACCGGTTTCTGCAGGCCCACCGCGCATCGGCCGACGGTCGTCTTGCCGGAGCCGGATTCGCCTACCAGGCCGAGCACTTCGCCTTGGCCGATCTCGAAGGACACGTCATCTACGGCTTTGTGACCGGCAAACAACACCGTTAAACCGTCCACACGCAACACCGGTTCTTGACTCGCCTCGGCTTGACGTGTGCCGGTTCCCAATCTGGGCACGGCTTTGAGCAGTCGTCGGGTGTATTCGTGTTCGGGCCTGAGCAGGACATCGTCAACGGAGCCCTGCTCGACGATATCGCCCCGGTACATCACGACGACACGGTCGGCCAGGTCCGCGACCACACCCATGCTGTGCGTGATCAGCACAATCGCTGTGCCGAGCCGGTTCTTCAACTCCCTGAGCAGATCGAGGATCTCCGCCTGGACGGTGACGTCCAGCGCGGTGGTCGGCTCATCGGCGATGATCACCTTGGGGTCACAGGAAATCGCCATCGCGATCATCACCCGTTGCCGCATGCCGCCGGAAAGTTCATGCGGATATTGCCTGGCTCGTTCTTCCGGGCGGTCGAGCCCGACCGTTGAGAGCAGTTCGACGACTTTCTTGTGCACGTCCGGCAGGTCTTGGTGCAGTTTGATGGCCTCGGCGACCTGCCAGCCGATCGTGTGCACCGGGCTGAGCGCGGTCATCGGCTCCTGGAAGACCATCGCGATCTCGTTGCCGCGCAACGCCCGCAGCTGTTTGCCGGGCAACGTCCGGATCTCGCGGTCCTCGAGCCGGATCGTGCCGGTAACCTCGGCCTTCCGGGGTAGCAGGCCAAGGGCGGACATCGCGGTGACGGACTTGCCGGAACCGGACTCACCGACCACGGCGACGACTTCACCTTTCCTGACCGTGAAGCTGACCTGTCTGGCGGCTTCGACCTCGCCGAAGGTGATCGACAAATCCTCGAAGCTGAGCACGTCACCCATCAGTGGCCCCCGAACTTCACGTCAAAGGCGTCCCGCAGCCCGTCCCCGATGAAATTGAAGGCACACACCGTCATCACGATCAGCAGGCCAGGCGGCAGAATCAGCCACCAGGCCCCATCGTGGGCGTATGTCAGGCCATCTGAGAGCATTCCGCCCCAGTTCGCCGCGGGCGGTGGAATCCCCAGCCCCAGAAAGCTGACGTAGGCAACGAGCAGCACCGCGTCCGCGATCTGAAAGGTCGCGTTGACGATGACCGTGCCGATCGCGTTGGGAATGATGTGTTTCCCGATGGCCCGGACACTGCTGCCACCCATCAACCGCATCGACTCGACATAAGCCCTGCCCCTGAGCGCCACCGACTCCGCCCGCATCAACCTCGCCGGTACAAGCCACGACACCAGACCGATCACCAGAATAAGCATCGGCACACTCGGCGTCGTGATCGCAGCCGCGACCACAAGCAGGAACAACGCGGGAATCGCGATCCCAGCGTCGACAATGCGCATCATCACCGCATCGACCCAGCCGCCCGCGTAACCCGCCACCGCACCCCACAACATGCCGATGACAGTCGCGAGAATGCCTGCGGCCAGCCCGATCACCAACGACGTCTGCCCAGCCAGCATCAACCTGCCAAGCAGGTCATAACCGAGATCATCAGTTCCCAGCGGATGACCGTTCACTCCCGGCGCGAGCCGACCGTCCTGCAGGGTCGTAAGTACCTGCTCCGTCTTGTAGAAAAGCGGCCCCACAAAACAGAACAGCACAAGCAGCACCAGCAGGCCAAACCCGACAAACGCAAGCTTGTTGCGCAAGAACCGCTTCAGCCTGCGCGTGTTCGGCCCGCTCACGTCTTCACCCGCCGCGTCCGAGGATCGATCAACGCCTGCGTGACATCCGCCAGCAGACTCCCGACGACAGTGGCGACCGAGACAATCAGCACAACACCAAGGAGAACAGGAAAATCACTCGTCTGAGCAGCATTCCAGAACAGCAACCCCATCCCCGGATAGTTGAACAGCTTCTCGGTGACAAGGGCCCCACCGAACATGACCGGCAGGTAGTACCCCAGCATCGCGACAACGGAAGTGAGCGAGTTCTTCAACACATGCCGCGCAAGAATCCTCCGCTCAGAAGCCCCTTTGGCCCGCGCAGTCCGCACATAGTCCTCATCCAGATTGTCCACAACAGACGACCGAAGATAACGACTGAACACAGCCAGCACAGCAGCAGTCCCCGTCAGCACCGGAAGCACAAGCGCCTTCGAATCCGCGAAGATCCCCGCGACGGTGTCAGCCTGCGGAGCCTGAACCGGAAACCACCCAGTCCCAATCCCGAACACGATAAGGAGAACGAACCCCACCAAGAACACCGGCGTGGAGTAAAGCAGAAGCGTCACAGCACTCAACGCGTAGTCCGTCGGCCGGTTCCGCTTGACCGCCTGCCAAACTCCCAACGGAACCGCGACAACCAAAGCAACCAACGTCGACAACCCCGTTAGCACAAGCGTCTTCGGCAACCTGGCCGCAACCAGATCCCCGACCCGCTGGTTCAACTGATACGACTCCCCCAGATCCCCACCCAGCAACCGCGCAAGATAGTGGAAGTATTGAACAGGCAACGGCTGATCAAGCCCCTGCGCCTGCTCAAAAGCCCGAACCTGCTCCTCAGTGGCCTGCACGCCCAGGATCCCCTTCGCCGGCCCACCCGGAATCTGCTGCAGCAAAAAGAAAACAACAATGGTGACCACCCAAACCACCACAACCGCCTGCAACACCCGCCACACCAAGTACCTACCCACCGCAAACCCCAACCACGAGCCCACCACTACCCCACCCGAGTGAACCCCGAACGAACGGCCCACTCGCACCGGCTCCCCCCGCAAAACCGCCCCTCGCCCCTTTTCCACCCACTAGAATTGAAGCCGGGGCGGCCCCACCCCCTTTGGGAGGGTGGGGGCTGCTTGGGGGCTGTTGGGTGGGGGGCGTTTGCTTGGGGTTTCCGGTCTTGGCTGGGGTCATGAGACGGTCCAGCGTTGGGGTTGCATGGCGGCCAGTGGGTCCTGGTTGCCGATGTTGACGTTTTTCTTTATCGCGGAGATTTGGTAGACGGGGTTGGGGAGCCAGATGACTGGGAGGTCTTTGGCCAGGAAGTCGCTGTAGGACTTCATTGAGTCGTGGTCGGCGGTCGAGGTGGAGGCGGCTATGAGCTCGTCGGCTTTGGGGTCGGTGTAGCTGCCCAGGTTGGAGGTGGCGCCGGTGCCGAAGATCCGTTCGCCACTGGGGTAGGCCTCGAAGTACCAGCTGCCCTGAGTGCCGAAGAAGGAGAGCTGCCAGCTGCATTCGGGTTGGGCCGGCTGGCAGGCCTTGCTGTTGCCGAGGACCGTGTTGAGTGGGGCTTGCTTGAGTTCGAGGGCGACGCCGATCTTCGACAGCGACGACTTCAGCTCTGCCATCATGTTGTCGGTTTCTTTGGAGCCGCTTTCGGCGAGCAGGGTCAGGCGCAGGGGCGTGCCGGAGGCGATGCCTGGGCCGCAGAGGGCGGGGTTCGTGCATGTCGCGACGCCGTCGCCGCCGATGGTCCAGCCGTGTGACTCGAGTAGTTGCTTGCTTTTGGCTATGTCGAATGGGTACGGGTTGTTCTTCTGGGTGTCGGAGATGTACGGCGAGGACGGGTCCTGGGGAACGGGGCCGTAGCCTGCGACCGCCATGTCGCGCCAGATGTTCTTGACGATCGAGTCCTGGTCGACGGCGTGCTGGATCGCCTGCCGGACGTAGAGCTGTTTGAAGATCGCGCCTGCCTGCGGGTTGTTGAAGTTGTAGGGGATGTAGGTGATCGCCCAGCCTTTCCACGGCTGGACCTGGTAGCCCTTGGACTCCAGCGACGAGCGCGAGTTCAGGTTCGCCGAGGCGATGTAGCCGTAGTCCACGCCGCCTGTCTGCAGCACGTTGAATTCGGCGTCCGCGCTGGTGAACGGCTTGAACGAGATCTTCTCCAGTGATGAGACGTCCTCGCCGGTGTACTTCGGGTTCTTGACCAGCGTCACCTGGCCGCCGGTTGTGAACTCCTGCACGGAGTACGGCCCGTTGCCGGCTTTCCACAGTGGATTGCTCTGGTAGGTCGGCAGGTCTTTCGCCTGGGCGACAAGGAAGTCGAACACCTGCTGGGCGCCGGCTTCGGTCCGGTCGTGGTCGCCGATGGGCCCGTCGGCCGAGACCTTGTCCCAGGCTTTCTGCGGCATGGGCCTGACATTGATGAGTTGGTTCGCGGTGAACCAGTCGGGGCTGTACGGCTTGTCGAGCACGAACTGGAAGGTCTTGTCGTCGACCGCTTTGAACTCGGTGATGTTGTCCGGCAGACGGCCTTTCGAGTAGCCGCCCCACTTGGTCTTGTTGAACCTGACCAGGTTGTACCAGAACTCAACGTCTCTTGTGGTCAGTTTGGAGCCGTCTGCCCAGGTCAGGTCTTTCAACGTGACTGTGACTGTCTTGCCGTCGGGGCTGTACTGCGGCTGCTGCGCGGCGCCGGCCTTGAGGTCGAGCGCGACTGTGCCGGAGGTGCCGTTGTAGGTGTAGAGCGGCACGAACAACAGCTTGTAGATCGACGAGTTGTACGACGCGAGGTACCCGGGGATCCCCAGCGGCATGATCCAGTTCGGGGTCGCGTTGGGCGGCAACGCAAACGTCACGCTGCCGGGCTGAGCGGACGGTCCTGTGCCGGATTCACTGCTACAGCCCGCCGCGAGCAGTGCCGCGGCGACACCGGCGATCAGGAAACGGCGGGACATCGCGCCTCCCCGGGGTCGGGTGTGTGATTTTCCGGACGGTAATCCCATCGGCGAACCAAAAACAAGACCTCTCGTCGTAAGTTCCGGATTGAGGTAGTGTTTCCGAAGTTACTTGGTTCGTTTTCGAACAAAGGGAGCGGAGTTGCCGCAACCGCCGACCGCCGAGATCCTTCGGCTCGTCTCGACCGGCGAGGCCTCGTCACGGACCGACCTCGCGCGCCTGCTCGGGCTTGCCCGATCGACGGTGTCGCTACGCGTCCAGGAGCTCATCGACGCAGGTCTGCTGACCGAGACAGGCGAAGGACCGTCCCGCGGCGGCAGGCGACCGCGGGTTCTGCGACCGGCCGGTGGCGGTTATGTCGTTGGCGCGGATATCGGTGCGCGACACGTTCGGCTGGCGGCGTATGACCTATCGGGCGAACGTCTGCATATCACCGAGCATGGACTCGACATTTCCGAAGGCCCGGAGCCCTGCCTGGCAAATCTGCTCACGGCCATTTCGGAAATCAAGGAAACCTTGGCCGCACAGCAATTCCTCGGGCTCGGCGTCGGTTTGCCGGGGCCGGTCAACTTCCCGGACGGCCGGGTCGAGCGGCCCGCCAGGATGCCCGGCTGGCACGGGTTCGAAGCGCGCGATTGGCTGGCCGGACATCTCCAGGTTCCGGTCGCGGTCGACAATGACGCGAATGTCGTGGCGCTCGGCGAGTTCCACACTCGCAGTCGCGGCCCGGAGCATCTGGTCGTCGTGAAAGCAGGAACCGGTGTCGGCTGTGGAGTGATCGCCGCGGGTGCCGTTCATCGTGGCGCCAACGGGGTTTCCGGTGACGTGAGCCATGTCCGGGTTCAAGCAGCGGGCGATACGCCTTGTGCGTGCGGAAATACCGGTTGCCTTGAAACAATCGCAAGTGGTGCGGCGCTCGTGAAAAGCCTGGGCGCAACGGATACCGCACATTTGGTAGAACTCGCCAACAATGCCGAACCGCATGCGACCGCGGCGGTCAGACGAGCCGGCGGACACCTCGGCGAAGTACTGTCCACTGTGGTCAACTTCTTCAATCCGCACGCGGTCCTGCTGACCGGCAGGCTGGCGTCGATCGAGCCGTTTGTCGCGGCTGTTCGCGGCGCGTTGTACGAACGCTGCCTGCCGATGGCGACGCAGAATCTCGAAGTGGCCGTCGCCCAGGCGGGCGCCGACGCCGGCCCGCTGGGTGCCGGAATGCTGGCACTGCAGCAAGTTCACCGCAGAAAGGATTGACGAGTGCGTATCGGGATCGCCGGGATCGCCATCGAGAGCAGCACTTTCTCGCCGCACCGCACCGGGCTGGCGGACTTCCGCGTGACCAGGGGCGACGATCTGCTCGCCCGGTACGCGTGGACCCAGGACACGACCGTGGAGTGGGTTCCCTTGCTGCATGCGGTTTCCCTGCCTGGCGGGGCCGTGCTCACCGAGGTTTACGAGCAGCTCAAAAGCGAGATCTTGGAGCGGATCGCCGAGTCCTCACTCGATGGTCTGCTGCTGGATATTCACGGCGCGATGAGCGTGGTCGGAATGCTCGACGCCGAAGCCGATCTCGCGGCAGCGGTACGAAACGCGGTCGGCCCGAATGTGATGATCTCGGCCGCGATGGATCTGCACGGCAATGTGTCCCGTGATTTCGTGCAGCACTTGGACCTCGTCACGTGTTACCGCATGGCTCCGCATGAAGACGCCTGGGAGACAAAGAAGCGAGCTGCCCGCAATCTGGTGAGACAACTCCAGAAAGGCGAGAAGCCGCACTTGGCGTGGGTTCAGATCCCAGTCCTGCTGCCCGGCGAGAAGACCAGCACCCGCATCGAACCGGCGCGCAGCCTGTACGGCCAGATCGAGAAGATCGAAGCCATGGACGGGATTCTGGACGCCTCGATCTGGGTCGGCTACGCCTGGGCAGACGAACCCCGCTGCCAGGCTGCGGTTGTCGTAACGGGCGATGACGCGGAAGTGGTGCAGGCCCAGGCGACCAGACTGGCCAATGACTACTGGCGGGTGCGCGGGGATTTCGAGTTCGTAGCCCCGGCCGGGAGCCTTGACCACTGTATTCGTGAAGGCCTGGCCAGCGGGGTGAAGCCGTTCTTCATCAGTGACTCCGGCGACAATCCGACAGCCGGTGGCGCCGGGGACGTCTCCTGGACACTACGCGTGCTGCGTGCCTACAAGTCCAGGAAAATCATCTACGCGTCCATTGTGGATCCGCAGGCCGTTGCCATCGCACGCGACAAAAGCGAAGTCGAGCTGAGCGTCGGCGGCAAGATCGACTCCGGGCCCTCCGGGCCCGTGCCGATCACCGGGACTGTCCACAAGGTTCACCAGGACCCGGTCGGCGGGACGATCGTGGTGGTGCGCACCGGCGGCCTGCACGTGATCATCACCGAGCGCCGCAAGCCGTATCACCTGGTCGGGGACTTCACGGATCTCGACCTGGATCCCGCCGAGATGGACCTCACGGTGGTCAAGATCGGTTACCTGGAGCCGGAGCTCTACAACCTGGCCAAGGGCTGGCTGCTGGCACTGACTCCAGGTGGGGTGGACCAGGATCTGCTCCGGCTGGGGCACAGCCGGATCGAACGGCCGCTCTACCCGTTCGACCCGGACATGCCCACGCCTGACCTGACCGCGGCCCTCCTGCGGTAACAGCTAGTTCCAGCCCGGCATCGGGTAGCCGGCGAGCAGTTCCTTGACCTCGCCCGCGATTCGCTCGATCGTGGCCTCGTCGTCGTTGTTGGCGGCCTGGACCGTCTGGTCGATCCACTCCGCGACCTTCGGCATCTGCTCGGTGCCCAGGCCGCGCGTGGTGATCGCGGCCGTGCCCAGCCGCAGGCCGGACGGGTCGAACGGCTTGCGCGGGTCGAACGGAACCGTGTTGTAGTTCAGCTCGATCCCGGCCCGGTCCAACGCCTTCGCGGCGGGCTTGCCCGCGATGCCCTTGTTGGTCAGATCGATCAGGATCAGGTGGTTGTCCGTACCGCCGGACACCAGGTCGAAGCCGCGCTCGGTCAGGGCGGCGGCCAGCGCCTGGGCGTTGGCGACGATGCCGTGCGCGTACTCGCCGAACGAGGGCTTGCTCGCCTCACCCAGCGCGACCGCGATCGCGGCGGTCGTGTGGTTGTGCGGACCACCCTGCAGGCCTGGGAAAACAGCCTTGTCGATGGCCTTGGCATGCTCTTCGGTCGACATCAGCATGGCGCCACGGGGGCCACGCAGCGTCTTGTGTGTGGTGGTCGAGATGACCGCGGCGTGCCCGACGGGCGACGGATGCGCGCCACCGGCGACCAGGCCGGCGATGTGCGCGATGTCGGCCACCAGCACGGCGCCGACTTCCTGGGCGATCTCGGCGAAGGCCGGGAAGTCGATGGTGCGCGGAATGGCCGTGCCACCACAGAAGATCAGCTTCGGGCGTTCGGCCAACGCGAGCTCACGGACCTCGTCGAGGTCGATGCGGCCGGTGTCCTTGCGGACGCCGTAAGCCACGCTGCGGAACCACTTGCCGGTCGCGGAGACGCTCCAGCCGTGGGTCAGGTGGCCGCCGGCCGGCAGCGCCATGCCCATGACGGTCTCGCCTGGCTGCAGGAACGCCAGATAGACGGCCAGGTTGGCGGGCGAGCCGGAGTACGGCTGCACGTTGGCGTGTTCCACACCGAACACGGACTTGGCGCGCTCGATCGCCAGCGTCTCGATCGGGTCGACCAGCTGCTGGCCTTCGTAGTAGCGCTTGCCGGCGTACCCCTCGGAGTACTTGTTCGTCAGAACCGTGCCGGTGGCCTCGAGGACCGCGGTCGACACGTAGTTCTCCGACGCGATGAGCCGGATCTTCTCGTACTGGCGCTTGGCTTCGGCCTCCACCAGACCCGCGATCTCTGGGTCGGCGGCGGCGAGCTCGGTAATCGCGGGCTGATGCACGGTGGACGATCCTAGTCGCGTCCAAGCGCGTAGGACTGGCACAGATGTTACTGGTGAGTAATATAGCTGCCATGGACTACAGCAAGGTCGGCGAAACCATGAAGAGCACAGTCCCTTGGGTGGGTACCGCGGGGATCGACTTCAAGGAGATCACCGCGACCCGTGCGGTCGCCGTGCTGCCGGACGTTGAAGCCCAGCGCAATCACGTCGGCGGCCCGCACGCCGCGGTCACGTTCGGCCTGGCCGAGACCGCCTCCGGCGCGATTCTGCTGGCCGCCTTCGCCGCGCAGCTCGCCCGCGCGACCCCGCTGGTGGCCAGGTCGGCGATCGAGTACAAGAAGCTCGCCGTCGGCGACCTGACGGCCGAGGCTGTGCTCGGCCGCCCGGCCGAAGAGGTCGTCGCGGAACTGGACGCAGGTCAGCGGCCCGAGTTCCCGGTCCACGTCACGGTCCGCAACGCCGAAGGCGTGACCACCGCCGAAGTGACCGTGACGTGGACGCTGCGTCCTAATCGGACTTAATCAGATTTGACGTGTACACCCATCGACCGGGCGGTGCCCGCGATCGTGCGCATCGCCGCCTCGATGTCGGTCGTGTTCAGGTCGGGCAGCTTGCGGACCGCGATGTCCCTGAGCTGGTCCCGGCTCAGGATCCCGGCGTTGTCGTGGCCCGGCCGGCTCGCGCCCTTCCCGCCGAGCGCCTTTTTGATCAGGAAGGACGTCGGCGGGGTCTTCAGGCGCAGCTGGAAAGTCCGGTCCTCGAAGACCGTGATGACCACCGGGACGATCTCACCGCGCTGCGCGGCCGTCGCCGCGTCGTATTCCTTCTTGACCGCGACCAGGTTCACCCCGGTCTGGCCGAGCATCTTGCCCAGCTCGGCGACCGGAGCCTCGCCGGCGGCCAGTTCCATCGTGACCTGGTGGCTGCTTTTCTTCCTGGGTGGCATCGCTCGCCGTCCTTTCCTTGACGGCGAGCGACGCTAAAGTCTCTCGTTACCGGAGAGTCAAAACTATTTCCGGAAACGCCAGGTCTTGCTGTCGAACAACAGGCAGATACTCGGCGACAACACCACCACGCGCAGGGTGCCGTCACGCTCGTCGTAGTCGATCCCCTCGACCTCGAAGTTGCCGCCACACCCGCTTTCCTGCGGCAACGCGCCGAGTGCCGTGACCTGACCGGAGACGTCACTACCGCTCAGCGCACCGGCGAGATCCACTTGCAGCAACGGTTTCTTGATTCCGAACAGCGATCCCTCAGGGTCGTCGGACGAGCAGAGCAGCTGCGTCGGCGAGGTGAAATCGCACCCCTGAACATCCCGGACCGGCCTGTTTAGACGAATGGCGAACGCGTACGGAAGATTCTGCGCCGGCGTTGTGAAAGCGATGCCCGGCATCGGATGGACGATCAGCCGGGTCATGGTTCCCCATTCACCCGCGACCATCCACCGGCCGTCCGGGGACACGGCGGCGAACGAGTTGTTGTTGGCCTCCCAGGATTCCAGTGCGTGCTGGTATTCCGACCAGGTGCCGTTGGGGGCCTGGACCCGGAAGAGTTTCGCGCCCCGGTCGTCACGCTGGTACGGCTCGACGTAGAAGCCTTGCCCCGCACCCGGGTCGCCGACGTGGTTCCAGCCGCGGCTGGACACTCCGGCAGGGATCGTGCCGACCCCGGTATAGCGGATGATCGTCTCATTGGGACGAACGATCGTGGCCAGCCCCTGGCTCTCGTCCAGTGGCCGCGCCCGATCCGAGCCGATCGGATTCCACGGCCCGATCGGCGACGCTGCCTGCGCGATGCCCGGGACCAGTGCCGTGATCATGGTCGCCAGGACGGCGACGATGCCTGCTCTGCGCATAGGCCCTGTGTACCTGGCGTATCTGTCGTTCCGATAGCCGCCACATGAACCATATTCACGTTTTATCGGTCGGCTTTCACTGCGGCTGACTCGGCCTGGCCAGGCGCAACGCGGCGTCCAGTTCGGCGTGCGCCTGCGGATGCTCGGCCCACCACTTGGTGAAGTGCGGATTGCGATCCACCACCGCGCGGTACGCGTGGGCCGCGCACGCGAAAGCCTCATGAGCCCGTCCGGCGACCAGGCCGTCGGTCCGGGTGGCCAGCATGACCCGGATCGAGATGGGATCACCACGAAGAGGCCGGATGGCAATACCGTCCCAGTTACGCGACGCGGGCGAGGCCAGCGACACGGCACCCGCGGACACGAGCGCCCGCGCCGCGCCGGTCTCGATCACGTGATGGGTGATCCGCGGTGTGAAGCCAAGCGCGGCGCAGGCGGTGTGCAACTGCATGCGCGCGCTGTCGTAGTCGGGAGGGAGCGCGACCCAGTCGTACTTCTCCAGCTCGGCAAGTGGAATCGTCTCGTACGAGGCAAGCGGGCTCTCCTCGGAGACAGCGACGAACTGCGGTTCGTGCAGCAACGTCCGCACCTCGACGCCGGTGAGCCTGCGCCGGTCCACACCTTCGAAGTAGTCGAAGACCGCCAGATTGGCGCGTTTGGACACCAGCATGTCCAGCAGGCTCTGCCAGGACCAGTCGATCTCGGTGCGGACCTCGGTACACCGGAACCGTGCCCGGAGCTCTTCGACGAGCTGGCTGACCCACAGCATGGGCATGGCCGCGGCGACGAACGGCCCCTGGGAGGGCACGCTCGCGCGCTCCCGTGCGGAAGTCAGCAGCTGGGAAAGATCTTCGAGCACGACGTGCGCGGAGCGGATCACGTACCGGCCCAGGTCGGTCGGGATGCTGCCGGCCGGGGTGCGCTCGAAGAGCTGCCCACCCACCAAGCGTTCGACCGATCTCAGCTGAGCGCTCAGGGCAGGCTGGGTGAGACCAAGGCGGGCTGCGGCCTTGGTCACACTGCCTTCCTCGGCGATCGCACAGACCGCTCGCAGGTGGCGAAGTTCCAACTCAGCCATAAGTGTCCTTGATACCCCTTTTGGATGAGCGTGAGCTAGCCCCTGGAGGCGGGTTTTCGCTATCCGGCCTGTCCTGTCCTGCTCGATGGAAAGGGGTTCACACCTCGCGATCCCACCTCGCCACCGCACAGCAAGATAGGTGCCGGGCAGGACGTCGCCATCCCCGGCCCGGCAGTGCCCTGACAGGCGTTATCACGCACGGTGTTCACAACCACCTACTGCGTGAACGGTCGATTCCGGGGGGTATTGGCTTCGTGACCGTCGGCACCTACATTGAGTAGGACATCACGAACTTCCGGTGACGGGGAGCATGGGGCAGTTGGCGCAGCGGTCTGGCTTCAGGTCGGCCTTCGGCGTAGGTGAGTTCCGTGCGCTGTGGGCGGCAGAAGCGCTTTCCCAGATCGGAGACCAGCTCGCCCGGGTCGCACTGTCCGTGCTCGTCTACGCCAGGACGAACTCGGCCGTGCTGGCCGCACTCACCCTCGCGTTGAGCTTCACCCCGTCGTTCCTCGGCTCGGCGCTGCTCTCCGGCCTGGCCGACCGGTATCCACGGCGTGAGGTCATGATCGTCTGTGACCTGATCTCCGCGTCGCTGGTGATCGTGATGTCGATCAGCGGGATGCCGATCGCGATCGTCTGCCTGGCGATGGCCGGGGTCGCCCTGGTGGGCGGCCCGTTCAAATCCGCCCGGCTCGCGCTGTTGCCCGAAGTGCTGTCCGGCGAGACGTATGTCGCCGGTCTCGCGGTGCGCAGCATCACGATTCAAACGGCCCAGCTGCTGGGGTTCCTGCTCGGCGGGATCGTCGTCGCGCTGATCAATCCATACCTCGCACTCGCCGTCGACGCCCTCACGTTCCTCGTTTCCGCGGCGCTTGTCCGGCTATTCGTGCCATATCGCCCCGCGCCGCAACAAATCAGTCAGCGCCGGACTTTCTGGGCATCCACCGTGCATGGCGCCCGCATCATCGCGGGCATTCCGGGATTGCGTGCGCTGTACGTTCTGACCATGCTCGCCGGTTTCTACATCGGACCGGAGGGCCTCGCCGCGCCGTGGGCCGCGGAGCTCGGCGAGTCGACGAAGGTGGTCGGCCTGCTGATGGGCGCGCCCGCGGCCGGCCTGATCATCGGGACCTGGCTCTACACCAAACTGATCAGCCCGGAGCTGCGGCTACAGCTGATCGGGCCGCTGGCCACCATGGCCGGGCTGATGCTGATCTTCTGCGCGTTCGAGCCCGGGTTGTGGACCTCGCTGATGTTCCTGCTGCTGAGCGGTGTCTTCACCGCGTATCAGGTACAGATCGGGGCCACGTTCGCCACGTCCGCACCCGCCGACAGCCGGGCGCAGGTCATGGGCCTGCTCAACTCGGGTGTCCTGACCGCACAAGGGCTCGGCGTCCTGCTCGCCGGATTCCTCGCCGAGGAGATCGGCGTCGCACACACGGTTGCTGTCGCAGGGGCGATCGGAGTGGTGATCGCACTCCCTGCGGCGGCGACCTGGAGCAGGGCCACCGCCGCCCGGGAAACTGCAGCCGGATAATAATTCCGGCAGCCGCCGGACAGAAGTATCAGAACTCGATCGAGCGCATGATCGGTACCTCTCTCACAGCATTTGGTACGGCTCTAAGAGTGTAGCGTGAAGGCGTCGGTGTTCCAGTGGTTGAACGGGGTGGAAAGTTGAGCAGGGCCGCAGGCACAGGCGCCCACAGTGCCCATCCCCGCAAATGGGCGTTGTGGCGGCAACCGCGTGCAATGGTCTGGTACTTCCTGGTAATCGAAACGGCCGCCGTCGGAATGGTCGCGTTCTTCGCTGTGCGTGACGAACTGACCTTCTACGACTGGCGCCAGTTCACCTTGATCATCAGTCTGGCGATCCTGCAGGCCGAGGTCAGCCGCAAGATCGAGAAGGCCCGGCGGCTGATCACCAAGGCACCGCACGTCAACATGACCTCGGTGTGGGTTTTCGCAGGTGCCACCGTACTTCCGCCGGTCCTGGCCGGCGTGCTGTCCATCCTTGTCTACCTGCACCTGTGGCTGCGGATCTGGCGCAAGATCGGCAACCGGCCTATCTACCGTGTGGCATTCTCCGCAGCGATTGTCGTACTCAGCGCATACGCCACGATGGGCGTTCAGCAAGGCGATGCTTTGTTGCAGCGTGTGACCGGCCTGAATAACGCAACAGCAACGGCAATTGCGGTTGTTCTCGCCGCGTTCACATATTTGTTGGTGAACAGCACCCTGGTCGCGGTGGCGACCAAGTTGTACGGCCAGCCGACCAGACTCGTACTTTCACTGGCCGACTACGCGCTGGAGATCGCGACCCTCTGTCTCGGTGCCCTGGCCGCCCTGGCGCTGGTGACCACGAGCTATCTGGTGGTCCTCGTCCTGCCGCCGTTGCTCGTGCTGCACCGGGCAGTGCTGGTCAAACAGTTGGAGGAACTCGCGGTCACCGACCAGAAGACCGGTCTGCTCAACGCGACGGCGTGGCATGAGGGCGCGAAGAACGAGCTGTCACGAGCTGCCCGGTACAGCGACACCTTCGGTGTGCTGATGGTCGACCTCGACCACTTCAAGCGGGTCAACGACACCTACGGCCACCTGGCCGGCGACGAGGTGCTCAAGTCGATCGCCCGGCTGCTGAAGGACGAGATCCGGGACTACGACTCGGCCGGTCGCTTCGGCGGCGAGGAGTTCGCCGTGCTCATCCCGAGTTCGTCCGCCGACCAGGTGGTCGCGACCGCGGAACGGCTGCGCCAGCGGGTGACCGAACTGGTGATCATCGCGCCGACCGAGAACGGCGAGACGGTGATCTCCGGGCTGAGCGCGTCGATCGGCGTCGCGATCTACCCCAACAGCGGAACAACCCTGGAACAGCTCATGCTGACCGCCGACTCGGCCGTCTACACCGCGAAGTCCAACGGCCGCAACCAGGTCGTCACGCTGTCGACATAGCGCTGCGGTTGCGGCCGGCATCCTTGGCTTCATACAGGGCAAGATCGGCCGCGTGCAGCAGGTCGTCCAGCGTGCTGTTCCCGTCATCGCGGGCCGAGATCCCGATCGACACCGAACAGTCCATAGTGGACCTCGGAGCGTTTTCGGCGACCCGGCGGCGGATCCGCTCGGCGATGGCCATGGCGTCCGTCGCCGTGGTCGCGGGCAGGAATACCACGAACTCGTCGCCGCCGTAGCGTCCGACGACATCGCTTGCCCGGACTTCTGCTTTCAGGGTGCCGGCGACCGCGCGCAGGACCTCGTCCCCGACAAGGTGGCCGTACTCGTCGTTGACCCGCTTGAAGTGATCGATATCGATCATCAGCAGGCCGGCGGACGGGCTGCGCCTGGTCAGCGCCATGGTCACCGACTCCGCCCAGGCGTCCGCCTTCAGCAAGCCTGTCTTGCCGTCCGCCCGCGCCTTCTCACGCAGATGCCGGATGAGCACGCTGCGGTGCAGAACCAATGTGATCGCCGTGATCAGCAGCACGGCTATCGGCCAGTCCACGACCGCCCATGCCATCAGCACACCCAGCCCGATGGTCGCCGCTTCCAGCGCGTAGTCGCCGGGCTCGGCCAGCGCCTCCCGCAGGCGGGCGCCGGGCATGGTGCTGAGTACCGCGGTCGTGATCAGCACGGTGTTGATCAACAGGAACAGACAGCCCGCGGCGACCACCACCGCGAAACCGGTCGGACTCCTGGTCGTGTCCGCGAAACTCTGGTGCCCCGCCTCTGCCAGGAACAGGTACGCCGCCTGCCCTGAGAGCACGGTCGCCGACACACTGAAAACCTGGCGATAAACAATTCTCCGGCCGACCCGGAACCACAGCGCGGTATAGCAGGTGACGATCACTATCGCGGCGAGTCCCGGATGCAACAACAGAACCGCGGCAAAGGTCCACACCGAGTTCGCATCCAGATGTGGTGTGCTCGTCCGTACGCGCGGTTCCCGTTCAATGGGACGCGACGCCTCCGTATAGAGCACGACGCCGATCATCAACATCCCGAAAACGAACCAGTTGGCCTGGTCGATCGGAGTCCATGCGAACGAATAAGCGACTCCCCCGGCCGCGATCAGATCGACTGCCAGCACATAGCCGATCAGTGATCTCCCCACGTCCCACAGCTGCCACCGGCTGACTTGTTCCGTCAGCCGGATCGATCGATTACGCCGAAACCCTCCAAAGCCGATCATCTGACACTCCCCCCGGTAGTACTAAAAAAGTAACCGGGTATACACAATTTGTCACGCCGGTATCCGAGCGACCCACATGCAAAGTTGATCAGAGCGTCACGACGACAATGGTTGCGCCTGCCGGGCCCGATGCCAGGCGAGTGCCGCAGGAACTGCTGAGACCACTCCGGCGGCGGCTATCCCGGCGACCGTGAGCGAAGCCGATCCGGCGACAGCGACCAGTACCGCACCCGTCAACAGGCCGATTCCCTGTACGGCGATCAGTCCCGCACCGGCGAGGCCGAATGCCTGTCCGCGTTCGGCGTCCGGAACCAGTCGCATGAACGTCGCCGCGGCGGTGATCTGATAGGCGGCACAGGCGCCGGAAATGATCAGCAGCGCCATTGTGATGATCAGTCCGGGCTTGAACGCATATCCGAGCAACGGCACGATCGCGAACAAAGCCAGCAGCCCGACCAGACGCAGCCGGAGATCCGCAGGCACCCAGCGCGACCAGATCGAGGCGCCGATCACGATCCCTGCCGGGTGCGCTGCCAGCAGAAACCCCGCGGTGACCGGACCGCCGCCGATCTCCGCGGCGTACGGCACAGCGAGTCCTTCCGGGACAATGACAAATCCGGCGAGCCACGCGAGCGTGACCAATGATCGCAATCTCGGATCCCGCCAGATAGTGCGGACCCCGGCTTTCAGCCGGTGCAGCGCGGGCTCGTTCCGCTCGGTGGTCCCCGCCGCCTGCCGTGGCCGGACACCGAATCGGATGATCAAAGCGGAGATCGCGAAACTGATCGCGTTCACCGCCAGCGCCCGGTGCGCGCCGAGCAGGCCGATCATCACACCGCCGCCCGCAAAACCGATCAACTGCCCGGCCTGGCCGCTCACCTGGCGAATGGACTGACCGATCTCATATCGATCATCAGTCAGCACATTCGGCAGTATCGCGGCCTGTGCCGCGGTGAATGGCGCGTTCAGCAACTGCACCGCGACCACAAGCGCGGCCAATACGGCCAAAGGGGTACCTGGAATGGCCATCAGGGCGACAAGCACTGCCCTGCTGACGTCCGCTGTCACCATCACCGCACGTCGCGGATAGCGATCCGCGAGGCCGCCGAGCAATGGCCCGGCAATGAGATCAGGCAGGTAGGTCAGCGCATACGTCAACGCGGGCAGGGAGGCGGAATTCGTGCGCTCGAAAACAAGGACGGACAAGGCGATCCTGGCGAGTTGATCACCGAAGACGGACTGCAGTTCGGCCAGCCAGATCGCCCGGAACTCCCCGACCGCGAGTGTGCCGCGAAACGTCGCAGCAACCACAGGTATCCCTTCGTTTCGCGTCACCGCAAACCCGAACACCAGGCACGGTACTCGTCATGAGCACGATTCGCCGTCGACCGGCCGACATAAATCAATGTCGCAAACAGATGCCCGCCGGATAGTCTCACGGAATGCTCCCCTTGGACCAAGAGGTCGACAGGATCACGGCCGAGATCGGATTCGCCGGTGTGGTGTCGGTCGACCGCGGCGGGCGAATCGAATTCGCCAGGGCGTACGGCCTGGCCCATCGCGGCCGGGACATCGCCAACACCATGGACACCAGGTTCGCGATCGCCAGCGGCACCAAGGGACTGACCGCGCTCACCGTGATGAGCCTGATCGAGGAAGGCAGGTTGTCGCTGTCGACCACGGCCAGGTCGATCCTCGGGGACGATCTCCCGCTCATCGACGACGCTGTGACCGTGGAACACCTGCTGGGGCACCGTTCCGGGATCGGCGACTTCCTCGACGAGGACGACGTCGACCACGACATCGCCGCCTACATGCTCCCTGCGCCACCTCAGGACCTCGCTGACACCGAGCAGTACCTCCCGGCGCTCGACGGACATCCGCACAAGTTCGCGCCAGGAACCGGCTTCTCGTACTGCAATGGCGGATACGTGGTGCTGGCGCTGATCGCGGAACGGGTGACCGGAATCGAGTTCCATTCGCTGGTACGTCAACGGGTCTGCGTCCCGGCCGGGATGGACTCGACCGAGTTCCTGCGCAGCGACGAGCCGTGCTCCCGGACCGCGCTCGGCTACATGAAAATCGACGGCAGCTGGCGGACCAACGTCTTCCACCTACCGGTACGCGGCAGCGGTGACGGCGGGATCTACTCGACCACAGGCGACTTCACCAGGTTCTGGGCGGCGTTGTACGCGGGGAAGATCGTTTCATCGGTTGATTTGATGACCCAGCGGCACAGCGAGTCCCCTCAGGACAAGTCGCACTACGGCCTCGGATTCTGGCTGCCCACGGGGAAGAACACCGTGATGCTCGAGGGCTACGACGCGGGTGTGTCCTTCCGCAGCACCTACACCCCGGCCTCGCAGTTGACGTACACCGTGATCTCCAACAGTTCGGAGGGTGCATGGCCGATCACGCGGCGGCTGTCGGAGATCCTCGACTAGAGGTGCGGAAACGGGTCGATCGGCACGAGATTGGTGATCTCCGCGTCGGCCGCCCGGACCACGGAGACGTACTCGTCGTCGATCTCCAGCAACAGCGGGCCGATCGTGACTGTCGGGGATAACGACCCGTACAGCTCGACTGGCCCGAGCTTCGTGTGCCTCGGATATGTTGCCCACACGGCAGATGGCCGGTTCCGCCGGAACCAGCGGCAGCTCAGCAGGGTGACCGTGGTGTCGGTGACCGCGATGATGAAGTCCGAGCGGCACTGCGCCAACGACGTCGCCGGGAAGACGTAGTGCAGCCCGTCACCCTCGGGCAGAAACGCACGGCATCTCGCGCGAACAACGGCTGACAAGGGCATTCGTAATCCCCTCCATCTCCTCCGGCACCAGTGTCCGCTCACCGGTCCCGCTCACTCAAGCCCCCATTTGTGCAGGTCAGCATTTATGAGCGGATTTCACGAAAGCCGCCCGTCAATGCGCAGCTCTCCGGCTTTGACCGCGTCTGGCCTGTTCACAGGGCTGGCACAGCCGACAGTCACGCGATGCATAACGCGCGGAGCCGCATCTGGTTACGGTCCACCAAACCCGAGCTCCGCTCGCGTTCCAATGCCGAAGTGCGGGCGTGAAAAGGGGCCGTACCCGGCTTCGGTACGGCCCCAGTAGATCTACTATTGCTCAGTTCCGGTTGATGGTGAACGTTGTCGTGGTGTTCTTGATGTCCTGGTGGTTGTTGCTCAGCCTCAGGTTGGTGAACGTGACCGAGCCGACCGCCGGGCCCTGGTCGGGCTCGGGCAGTTCGTTGGCCCACAGGCCGAATCCGGACTTCGCCTCGAACTGGTCACCTGAGGGCCGCGCACCGCTGATCGACACGTTGGTCAGCAGCGAATCGGTGATGGGATTCTCCGGCCGGCCGCCGACATACCTGGTCTGGAACATGATCCCGCTGTAGGTCGGATCGACGATGTCCACATCGGACACACGGATCGCCCGGTAGAGCGTGCTGGCCGAGAACATCCAGATCGCGCCGAAGGTCTGCTGGCCCCAGAAGTGGCCACCGGCCCGCACCAGCGAGATGTTCTGGAAGTTCGTCGGCCCCGGCCCGAAGTCCTCCATCGGGTAGCCGAAGTTCAGCGAGCTGATAGTGACACCCGAGTAGGTCAGTGTGTCGGCGATGTACATGTTGCGGAAGGTGTTGTTCTGCCCGCCGTACACAGCCAGGCCTGCGGCACGCCAGGTCGTCAGGGAGGTCAGGTTCTCGTACACGTTGCCGCTCTGACCGCTGCCGCCCAGGTCGGTCGCTGCGAAGAGAGCGAAGCTGTCGTCACCGGTCGACCTGGCTTCGACGTTGGTGACGCGGTTGTTCTTGCTGCCATTGGTCATGTTCACGCCGTCGGCCCACATGTCCCGGATGCGCGAGTTGGAGATCGTGACGTTCTGCACCTTCGCACCCCAGAACAGGCACACCATGTGCTCCGACCAGACGTTGTCGATGGTCAGGCCGTTCACACCGTCGGCGTCGAACACCTTGCCCGGCCCGTCGGCCCGGATGACGTAGTTGCCGAAGTAGGCGAACCCTTCGAACTTCGAACTGCCGGCCGCGGCTTCCACCCGGAACCCGATGTCGGTGCCCTCCTGGCCGGTGGGCGCGACGAACCTGGTGAACCATGGCCCGGCGCCGACCACGTGCACCGGCTTGCCGTACACCTGGAACTTGCCGCCGGTCTGGTAGTCGCCGGTTGGCAGATACACGCCAACCAGGGCGCCGGTGGTGTCCATCCGAACGCGGTCGAGGGCGTTCTGCACGTCCTGGTGGGAGAACCCGGACGGCACGGCGTACTTCGCCGGATCAGGGTTTCCCGCCACCGTGGCCTGCTCGAAGTTGACGAAGTCGATGGCGTAGGTGCTTGTGTTGGACGCCGTCTTCTGCAGGCGAATCTTGCTGCCGGCCTGCACAGTCGTGCCGAGCAGGACGCTGGCCTCGTCGTAGATGTGGCGTGGACCTCCGGCACCTGGCGAGTTGCCTGGGCCGGCCTCGTTGCCGTAGAGCCACGAATACCTTGAGGTCAGGGTGATGGACTTGAGGAATGTGCCGTCGACGAAGATGTCCAAAGTGGAATTTATGCCACCGCCGCCCGGTGCGTCCGGGATCGAGAACCGGGTGACCAAGGTGTTGGTCGGCCGCCGCGCGGTGAATTCCACCGAGGCACCAGTGCTGTTCAGCGTAACCGCCCGACGGCCGGACGCCTCACCGGCAAGGTCACCAATTGTCCTGTTGGGACCGACAATCGATGCGCCTCCTGCGACTACACCAGTCTCAGCTTCGTAGTGGTCGTATGGCATGTTCGCGCCACGCCCGACGAACAGGGATTGCGTACTGGTGTTGTTGCCCTGCTTGACAGGCAACTCGTTGCCGTCATTGGCGATGACAGTCCGGATGGTGTACCGGCCGTTGGCCGCCGTCCAGGTGCCGAGAGCCACGGGTGCCGTCATGGCACCTGCGGCGATCACGCCATTGTGTGCACCGCTGAGGTTGGCCACGACGGCACCCGTGTCTGCGTTCACCACCTGCAAGGTGACGTTGTGTGCGCCGCCTGCCGAGTCGACCGTGCCCTGGTTCTTGATGGCGACCGAGAAGCTGACGGCATTGCCCGGCGAGGGATTGTCCGGCGTCCAGCCGACCGGCGACGCAATCAGGTCCGAAGTAGACACCGGGTTGACGGTGAGCGAGGACGTGAGGGTGTTGTTGGCTTCGTTCTGTTCGAGGACCCGGTTGGTCTCGTCGACCTTTGCGATCAGCTGGTACGAACCCGCTGTCTGGGCGCCGATGTTCGCCGACACCGTCGCGGACGCACCAACCGCCAGCGCACCCACCTGCGCGGTACCGACCTTGGTCGTGCCGAGGTAGAAGTTCAGATCAGTGGCACCGGCCGCGGCCACGCCGGCGTTACGCACCACGGCGCTTGCCGTGATCGAGTCCGTCTCCACCGGCGATGCCGGGGTCCACGACGAACTCGTGATCGTCAGGTCCGGGTTCGGCGCTGCGACCCCGATGACCTGGAACTCTGCCGCCTGACCACCGCCCGCACCCGAGTTCGCGGTAATCCGCAGCTGCACGTCCGCGACACGTGCCGCGACCGGGATCGTGACGGAATTGCCTGTCGCAGGGTCGAATTGGTATGTCGTCGGCGGGATCAGACTCGTCAGCCCGGTGGCGCTCTGCTCGCGGCCGAGCACCTGGATGGTCTGCGTCCGCGGGCCCCAGATCGTCGCCGGGTTCAGCCTGATCACAACGGAAGTCGTGTCCACATTGGCACCCAGCTGGACAGTCAGGGTGTTCGGATAGGCCGCGCCCTCCCAGTATGTGTTCACGTCGTTGTCGTTGGCATTGGTCGCGACGAAGTTCTGCATGGTCGAGGACGCGGTGATCGGCTTGCCAACCGCTTGGTTCGTCCCTCCGTTGCCGTTTCCGTTGCGGGTAACGCTGTTGCTGTTCGGTGACTGGTTGCCTGCCGCGTCTTTTGCCCGCACGAAGTACGTGATCGTGGCACTGTCCGGCTGGTTGTCGGTGAAGGACGTGGCCGTCACAGTCGTTCGCAGCACGTTGTTCGCGTAGACGTCGTAGCCGGTGACACCGACGTTGTCGGTCGACGCGTTCCAGGTCAGGTTGATCTGGCCCGATCCCGGCTGGGTGAAGGCGAGGTTCGATGGCGCGGTCGGCGGCTGGTTGTCGCCGGTGTCCGGGCCGTAGACCTCGAACTCCGCGACCTGCCCAGCCGGCCAGCCAGTGTTCGCGGTGAAGTTCAGCCGCAGATAACGGGTGGTCATCGCGGTGTAGTTGATCGTCACGGTATTGCTCGTGGCCGGATTGAACTGATAGCCGGTCGAGGCGACGATGTCGCTGAACGTGCTTGCACTCGCGCTTGCCTGTACCGACAAGGTTTGCGTGCGTGCACCCCAGTTGGCGACGGGCAGCTTCAGCACGATCCGGGTAGTGCTGATCGACGCGCCAAGATCGACCTGCAGCCACTGCGGGAAGGCGTTGTTCGTGCTTTCCCAGTACGTGTCCTGATTCGAGTCGTTGCTGTTGCCCGGTCCGTACCCACCGGCCGAGCCGCTCGCTGTCATCGTCTTACCCAGAGCCAGGTTCGGCCCGGCCAAGATCGTCGCAACGGCTTCGATCTCGGCAAGCTGCCCTGCGTCAGCACCGGTGTTCGCAGTGATCTCAACCCGGATGTGCCGCGTCACGGTGGCACCGAACGGAATGCGGACAGTGTTGTTGTCGCGCGGATCGAACCGGTAGCTCCGGGAGGCGACGATGGTCGAGAACCCGCTGCCCTGCACGGACAGCGTCTGGGTCCGTGCCTCCCACTTCGCGGGC
This sequence comes from Kibdelosporangium banguiense, assembly GCF_017876405.1. Lineage (GTDB taxonomy): Bacteria > Actinomycetota > Actinomycetes > Mycobacteriales > Pseudonocardiaceae > Kibdelosporangium > Kibdelosporangium banguiense. The sequence goes on from NZ_JAGINW010000001.1 coordinate 1,851,727, forward strand.
AGTTTCAGCACGACACCGGAGATATTGCTGGGCCGGCCAAGATCGATCTGGGCCGCGCTCCCGCCTTGCCAGACCGAGTTCTGATCACCGTCGTTGACCGTGGCGGCGTCACTGCTGACGCTCGCGATGGCCGTGGCAGGCAGTCCTGCCATCAGTAGGACGAACGTGACTAAAGCGGCAAAAATCCGGGATGTGGTCATGTCTGACAGACCTCTCGTCCGGGGCAGGGTTCAACGAGAAGGTTGAATCTTCCGACCATGCAACATCGATTTTTCGGCCGGTTGTCGGTTTTTTGCGGTCAGAGGTCCAAGCGTTACAGATGCCCTACAGCCACGTCAATGCCCAGTTATCTTGCGCGTCAGGGCATCAGGCCACGCAGGCGCACACCCGCCGTGACCACCTGGAACCCTTGCCCAGTCAGGACGATGTCGGCGCTCTGCCCCTTGACCAGGTCGCCGATCTGCTCGCCGTGATAGACCACGGCGCCCACCCGCAACGCGACCTCGTACTTGCCCCCGCCGCCGCGCGCCTCAGTGAAGAAGTCCCCCACACGGATCGGCCCCTTGTAGCACCGCCCGCTCAACCAGATCCCGTTGCCGTCCAGCCGCGCGCCCCCACCAAGATCGGCGAACTCGATCTTGCGCATCTCCGCCTCCACGAGTCCGCCACCGATGGTGAACCCGTGCATGCTCCCCTGCGAAAACCACCTGGATCAAGGCCCCTGACCTTGATATTTCCGATCTGTGACATTTGCCCGGCGCGCCCGGAACACCCCACCCCAACCGCCCAGCCGCCACGTGGCCCAGTCACATCCACCAGACGCCCGCCGCAACACCCTCAGGACAAGAGAACACCCCAAAGTCCCGCCCCGCAGAATGCGAACAATTCAAGCAAAAATGACAATGACATCAATCCGTGCCACTGCGACCAAGTTCAATACCACCGACAGTATGCACCTGAATAATGGTGCCATTCGGATTGCCGAAGACGGTATTGGTGACGCCTCCCATAACGGCAATCTCGTCCAGCAAGTTCGACAAGTTATCGGTCACCCGCCTGAGCCCATCAGCATCGCCGGCCCCATGCTCCCGAACCCAGTTCACCCCAGCACGCAGGTCACTCACAACATCCGCGAACTCCCGCCGACCGCCCATCCCCAGCTCCTGACTCACAGGTACTCCCCCAAAAGAACGACCACCAAACCCTACCACCCCCAACACAATTCCCCCAGAAAAACCCCACTCCAACTGGCCCACCCAATCAACAACCAACACCATGCCGCTCCACAAACCACGACGAACCGCAAACAAAAGAGCTGGTGAAGACAAAACACCCAGCGCTGGGTGGTGAGAAGCACGCACCGTGGGGGCCTGGAGGCTCGGCCCCCAGAAACGAAGCGAGGCGACCACGCGAAGGTGCAAAGCACCGAGCATGGTCGCCCCGGAGACGAGCCGCCTAAGGGAATCGAACCCTTGACCTACGCATTACGAGTGCCGGAAGGGTGCTGACCGGTAGTCCCGGTTAGTGACAGCTGATACCCGTTGATGCAGGTCAGACGATTCCCAGGTGCCCCACCGTCCCGGTGTCAACCCGCTGCTCCCAGAGCATCCGGGCACCCATCGGACACCCAGAGAGATCACCAAGACCACAACAAGATCGAGTCTTGGGAGATCCTCATGAGCAACACCCCGTCCATCCCCAGCGAGCCAGCCGACGTCACCTACTCGCGCCGCGACAACATCGACCGGTGCGCCGACATCCGGGAGCACGTCGAGGACCTCTCGTACTACCTCGCCCGGTGGGCCGAGCGGGAAACCTCCGGAAACTTTACCGGTAGCAGTAAAGTTCGCCGGGCCGCCAACGAGGCGATGGACGCGACCGACGCGGCCCTTCGTGACCTGCACCGGGTGCGGGCGACGCTGGTCGGCGAGATCCGCCAGAGCGACGACGCCAACACCGCACGCCTGGACGCCCTGCTCGCTGACCGGCGGGCCGAGTGATGACCAGGGCGCTGGGCAGACCCGCTTTCAATCCGGCGCCGAGATTCAAAGGAATCAGCCGGTGCCCTGCATTCTCAGCCCGGTCGTGCCGCGACTCCATCGCCCGCGCATTCCGGGTGATGTTCGGCCGGTCGGAGCCCTACCCGCTGTGGGTCCACTTCACTATCACCGCGATGTTCACGGCGGCGCCGCTCATGGTGCTTGTCGTCGCTACTCGCATACCTTGAGCACGCCGCTCGGGCAGAAGGTTGGGTGTTTGTACCTACCTCCTGCCCGAGGGACGCCCTGACCTGTGCGCGATGTGCACGATGACGGTTCATGGCCGCGCTCGAGGCCATGGGCGTCCGACGGCAGCGGCTCGGACAACGACGCCTCCGGCGAAGTTCTTCCGCGGCGGGACGAAGAAGCTCTCGGACGCTCTCGATCTGGCGAGGCGACGGCGGCGGCCAGTTCGCGACGATCTGGCGGACGTACTCCTCGATCGTCATGCAGTCACCGGCCGGTTAGGACCGCCGCCACGTACCTGCTGCACATAGGAATCGGCGATGCGCCACTGCTGGCCGAACTTCGTCGCAGGGATCTCACCGTTGCGGAGCAGCTCGCGGACGCAGTCTGCGGACAAGCCGACCATCTCGGCGAATTCGGCAGCAGACCAAGCGATCCGCGGAAGTTCGGCGCGCTGCTCAAGTCGCCGAGCCCGCGCTTCACACCGGGCATCTCCCGCCGTATTCGCGCTCCGCCCATCGCCACTTCCAGCTGACCGGTGCTCAGGGATCATGCCGCCACCATCTCGGGAACGTCGAGCATGCAGTTTGCTCAGCTTGATGCGCACGGGCGCTAACAGCAGCGCGAGAGCGTCACGCTGCTCTGCGGACAGGGGCGGGGCTTTCGCCAGATTCGCGGTCACGTACTCGTCGATCGTCATGCCGTGCCCTGCTTCCGACGTGCACGAGCCAGTGACGACTTCAGGGCCATCCTGGTCATGTGCGCTTTCCTGAGGTTTTCAGCGCGCTTAGCCCGCTCGGCCGGCGACAGCACGCCCTCCGGGTCGGCTTCGTGCTCGAACTTGTCGGCAAGCCCACGACGCGCCGGCTCCATCGCCGCGGCACGGTCGACGGTGTTCGCCCATCGGATGTGTGCAGCGATGCTGGCGCGCATGCGGCGCTGCTCGGGAGTCATGCGTCACCTCGTAGCTCGCCAGCGGCCTGAACCAGCGCGTGCCCCAAGATCTCCAGCACCGAGGCGAGACGCCCCAAGTCCAGCGCGACCACCGGGCCAGCCTCGTGCACGGCGTGCACAGTGGGCTCTGGTGAACCGGCCTGCTCCCGCATCCAACGGACAGGCACCCTATAGATGCGCCCGAACTTCACGGCAGGGATGGCTCCGGCATGGATCAGGTCCAGGACAGACTCATAGTTCATGCGGCAGGCGACCGCGACTTCGCGAGGCGTGTAGAAAGCCTCGTCGAGTTCGGCCGATACGTGCTTGTTCATATGTCGCCCCTTCGCGCCGGGGCGAGGAGCCGGTCAATCTCCTCGATCGGGATGACGAGGTACCGGCCGAGCCGCACCGCGCCGAGTTGACCGTTCTCGATCAGGCGACGGACCGAGCGGGTGGGAATGCCGAGCAGTTCGGATGCTTGTTGGGTGTTGACGGACTTCGGAGTCAACGCCATCGGCTCAACCGCCAGCGGTTGGACAATAGGGGAAGTACGCCTTGCTGGCGTGGCTTTCTCACGTCGGAATCCATGCCGGTTCTCGTTCCAGGCGCTGATCTTTGCCTGATGCGGGCCGTCGCGAAGATCAGCGCGAGGCGTTCCCGCTGCCGCTCGGACAGCGGTGGTGCTTTCGCGACGAGCGCGTCGACGTACTCGTCGATCGTCATAGGAGGAGGCATCGTGTGCCGCTTTGGAGTCATGCGTCACCGCGCTCGCCGTCGGTTGATGCCGAGCTCCTGGCACCCACACGCTGCGATCGAGCTGCGCCCTTCGATCCACGCGTCCACCGACTTCTCCTTGAAGGACCAGCGGCCTTTACGGCTCGGCTGGTGACCATGCAGTTCGCCGAGCTCGGCAGCTCGAAGGATGGTCACTGTGTGGCGTCCGGCTCGAGCCGCCACCTGCTTGGTGTTCAGCCATTCGTTGTCGGACCACCGTGGAGGCTGGGGTTGCGAAGAGGCAGGTTCAGGTTGTGGTTGCGGCAGTACTTGCACGCTGGTTTGGTCGCCTTCGTCATCGGCGGTCAGTAGGCGACCGAGCTCAGCGAGGATTGCCTCGGCCAGCAGACGGGTGGCCTGGGGAACGTACTCGTCGGTCATGCCGAGGCCTCGCCCCGTTCCCGCAGTACACCAGCGGCCTGCACCATCGCGGTACCAAGGATCTCCAGCACCGACGCCAACGGGCCGTAGTCCGGCGCCGGGACCGGGGCAGGATCGGGAACGACGTGCAGCACGCGGTCGGCGCCGCGCTTCTCCTGCACCCACCAGGCGGGGACCTTGTAGAGACGACCGAACTTCTCGTGGGGATGGCCCCGGCCTTGATCTGCGCGAGGACGTGCTGGTAGTGCATGCCGGTGATCCGCGCGACTTCCCGCGGCGTGTAGAACGCCTGGTCCAATGTAGACGTTACCGAGCTCATGCCGTCCGCCTCTGGGCCTGGGCAAGGATGCGGTCGATTTCCTCGATCGGGATCACCCGGTACCGGCCGAGCTTGATGGCGGACAACTCGCCGATACGGATCAGCCGACTAACCGAGTTCCGGGGGATACCGAGCATCTCGGCGGCCCGCTTGGTGTTGACGGACTTCGGATCCGCAGTCGTCGTCTTGGTGGGAGCTTCCTTCACGACAACTTCTTGATTCCGTTGTGCCCAGGTCTGCGCGGCGGCTTCACGCCTCCGTTGTGGACGGTCGTGGACTTCGGCCCGAACCTCACGGATGGCCGTCAGTAGGTGGCCGAGTTCGGCCAGGATCGCTCTGGCCAGCAGCCGAGTGGCCGCCGGGATGTCCTCGTCGCTCACGTGGAGGTCTTACCACCACACCACAAGGGAATCAGCCCCGCTGACTGGTGCAAACTCGACAATGGCCAGCAACCGCCAGATCGCGCCCATTGAAGCGGCGGTCGGCCCGGTTGAGCTACGTTCAGCCACCCGACCCGATGGCATCAAGCACCCTGTTGAGCAGCGACCGCGCCTCATCACCCTCGACTGCGACAGACCACAACTCGTTGGTGATCCTGCGGTATAGCTCCACATCGTCGTGATCAACAGTCGCCAACTCGGTGTGGTTGATCTCGATCTGGACTTCATCGTCGAGGATGATGAAACCGTGCATGGTGATCGCGGGGAGCACGGTGTCGACCGGAATGACGCCGATGCGCACGTTCGGTAGAGCGGACAAGGTGATCAGCCGGTCGATCTGCGCCCGAAGCACCGGCGCAGAACACAGCGGGTAGCGCAGTGCGGTTTCAGCCACCAAGATCTCGATCTGTTTGCTCGGGTCGTACAGGACGTCCTGGCGCCGGATCCGAGCACGGACCGCCTCGTCGGTATCGGCGGGCGTCTGGTGGAGTTTCGCCGCCATGGCGAACAGTTGCCGGGCGTACTCCGCAGTCTGGACCAACCCGGGCACCAGGTAGAACTCGACCATCGTGATCCGTGTGGCCGTTTGTTCCGCGGTTGCATGCTCTCGTTGCCGAGGTGCGTGGCCGGTGCGCAGTTGCCGCTTCCAACTGTTCCGAGCGAGACGCAACTCCAGCAGTTCGTCGTGAAGCTCGAGCGCCACATCCTCCGGAGCCTCAACCGCGGTCAGCCAAGCGGCCAGGTCGGAGTCAGAGGGCAACGTGGCACCAGTCTCGACTCGGCTGACCTTCGAGGCCATCCACCCGAGACGGCCGGCGAAGTCCTTGCCTGTCCTGAAGCCTGACTTCTCGCGCAGGCGGCGGAGCCTGCCACCGAAGGCCAGCAGCCGCTTGTCGGTGCTCACGTCCCCCTCTTGAGTGCTCGTCACCTCACGTACTCGGAATGAAGCACCGCATGTGGCCACACCCGGTCACGCAACTGTCGGTGCTGGTCTACCACGTCCCCGTCATCGATCACCTCAACCCCGGTCAGCAACGCGTCCGCGTCGAAATGCAGGATGGCGAGCCGGCTGTCATCGAACAGGTAGAAGTCGTATGTCGGCATTCCAAGCTCGCGGGCTCGGCTCTCGGTGATCCACCGAATGTCCTCGCCCGCTTCGATGTTCCGCGTGGTCGTGTCCAGCATCCATCGGATGTAGTCCGTCGGCGGTTCTGGTTGCATTCTGACTCGCTCGAAGGGGATGCCGGCCTGGGTGAGGGTCCGGATGTAGGTCACCCATGCGCGGTCAGCTTCGTCTTCCACCTCAGGTTCGCCGCGGAGCCATCGCTCCAGTGCGGCGCGGTCGACCTCGTAATACCCCTGGCATTCCCAACGCCAGGATCTGCGCGTGACCGTGTTGAACAGCGCAGTCAGCCCGTCGTGCGGGTCGACCCACATTCGAGTCACGCCGTGTCCTTGGACCTACCGAAGAGCCGTGCGACACGGTTGCGCCACGTCGCCTTCGGGAAGTAGGGGAGCAGACTCCTGGGGATCTCAACGGCTGTCTCGTGAGCGGGAAGACCTCGCTTGCGGAGTTCGGCGAGTGCCTCTTCGTCGGTGACCTTTGAGCCCTGAACGATGATCGAGTCGCGGTCGGATAGGTACACGGACACGCCCAATCGGGTGCTCTTCTGCAAGATTCTATCGATTCTATTGATTGCGTGTCCCGTTGGGTTCACGCTGTTGCTCGTTCGAAGGCGCGCACTGGAGAGGCAGCGAGATGAGCACGCGGCCGGTCACGGAAGCGCCGGGCAGTGGCCCCCTAGTCATGCTCGCCGAGGCCAACGACACTGGAATGGTCACCGTCTACGTCCCCAACGGGACGGCGTGGGTGACGTCGGCAACCGCTGAGCGGTTGGCGACAGCGTTGACCTTCGCGGCTCGTGCGACCCGGGGGCGACGGTGACCTGGTTCGGCAGCCCCGCCTACATTCTCACGGCCGTCACCGTGTTAGCGGCCGTGAGCGTCACCGACTGGTGGCTTCTGCGGACTGGCCGGATCGAACGTCGACACCACCGTGTGCCGCACCGCAAGCTCCGGGACGCCGCTCGGAGAAGGCTCGCGACCGGGTCCCCCGCACCTCGCACTGCGCCGGTCGCGGGCCCTGACTCCCGGGCTGTCTCGCCTCCTCCCCCCTCGGCGAGAACGGCTCGGGATCCACAGGGGGAACAGCCCGCGACCGCACCCCCAGCACACTCCGCGGTCGCGGGCCCCAAGCCGGCGGCTGGTGTCGTGCCCCGACGCGACACCAGCCGCCGTCCACCCCGGACACTCATCATGATCAACTGGTGGCGTGATGGCCTGGCGGCGATGCGGCTGCGGATGCGCCACCTGGCACCACTGCCTGGACGGTGACACTGTTGCCTGCTCCCACCGTGCGCTCGGGCTGAGCGTCGAGACCGTCCTCTGGGTCGTCAATCCCGCCGAGCGATGCAGAACCTGCCTCCTGGCTGCCGACAAGGTGGCAACCGCCCGCGTCCGCAGCCAGCTCGCCGCCAGCCAGGCCACCATGGTCGCCTGGATGGACGCGGGGATACGGGCGCTCGAGCAGGGCATCACCGATGAGCGGCAGATCGGGGACATGCTTTACGAGGGTGGCGCGGTCTGGGCAGGCGAGTCGTGAGCGCGCGGGCCCGCCACGCACGGCGCCTGTCGTCGATCCTGTGCAGGGAAAGCGGTGTGTTCGTCCGAGTCCAGTACTTCCAGCAGGTGCGCCGGTACGGCGTGCACTGGACCGGCGGCCCCCACGCGACCGAGATGTACGCGTGGGCCATCCAGCACGCCGACGAGATCCACGCGCTGGACGTGCACAGCCTCGATTGGCTCCGGACCGAACCCGCCCAGCGCACCGTCACCGGCGAGGTCGAGGAGCCATGAACGGCCAGGCGCTGCAAACCGTGTTGATGGGGATCGCCGACAAGCTGACCCAGCCGGACACAGTCACGCAGGCGGCGAGGACGTTCACAGCACTGTTGAGCGGGATGGACGACCCGCGAGCGTCGGAAGTGGCCGGGATGCTCAGTGAGCACGCGAAGCAGGCGGACGCGTTCGAAGCCAGCGCGGAGCGGTCACGAGCCGCGGTGCAGCAGCTGGCAGCGTCCCTGCTGGATGCCAGGTGACCAGCGTCGTGGCATGGCTCCATGAGTTCGAGCGCTTGTACATCGCGGCTGGCCTGCCGCCGATCCGGCTCCACGACCTCCGGCACATCGCGGCGACGCTGATGCTGGCCGCAGGGATCGACATGAAGATCGTGCAGGAAACGTTGGGGCACAGCGCCCTGGCAGTCACATCCGACACGTACACCACCGTGCTGCCGCAGATCGCCCGTGCCGCGGCCGAGGCGGTCGTCGCGATCGTGCCCCGTCGGGCACCCACGAAAACAGCCGGGCACCCTACGGGCACCCAAGAGATCAACTCGACCGGAGGAGTGAGCGCTGACTCCCCCGTGAAAAACGAAACACCGCAGGTAGACCGGGGTCTCTCTGCGGTGTGACGTGGAGCCGCCTAAGGGAATCGAACCCTTGACCTACGCATTACGAGGACTCGGGAGCACCGTCCGGGCGGGTTCGATCCAGTTCGTTGTCCCTGGTCACTGCCACAACAGGAACAGTAGGGGGTGGTTCGGACGGGGCCGGACTGAGACGGAAACTGAGACGGACCCGTCGCTTGGGGCCTCGCGCGCGATGTGTCGGCGAATGAGTCCACACCGTGGCCCCCGAACCAGCCCGATACCGGGGGCTCAGGGAGGCGCGGCAACGGCACTCATCCGGCTCATTCCGCTCATCCGTGCAGGTCAACGTCGCCTCATCCGTGAATGAGGCAACTCATTCTGGACCGACTGACCTCATCCCGCGCGGGGAGCGCCGCACGGCCGACGAGGCGTGCTGGTCTAGCAGTCCCGGGCTGGGTAGCAGTCGGCAACCGCTAGACCTAGCACCCCGCGCTAGCGGCTGGCACGCGCGTTGACCAGCGCGCTAGCGACTAGCGGACGAAACTACGGCTGGACCATCGGGGGCGAACCTCGGGCACCTACCCTCGCCCCTCGTGTCTACCTTGCCCGCTTGGGTAGCCCTCTCCCTCTACTCAGGTAGACCCCTGTGACATGGGTCGTGACCAGCGCGGTAGTGGGTAGACGCTCGTCAAGGGGCCCAGCTCGACAGAGCCATTTCCCGGCCCGGGCGCAGGATGGCCCGCTGACGGTCGCTGAGCGCCCGCGCCGGTGCGTCCATCGCTCGCAGCGCCAGTAGGCGTATTTTTGCCCTCGTACCAGTCGACGCATTTGTGCCCGACGTAGCCGGTCTGTCCGGAGTTGGTTATCACCTTAACCCACCAATTACCAGGCTTCTCTCCCCAAACGCAATAATAGGTGCCGCTAACTGTTTCGATGCAGGCAGCCGACAATGATTCGCCGGAACTGAGGTAAGCAATGGTGTTGCTGTCAGCGTTTGGTTGGTCCTTGATTGCAGTCCGGCTCAGGCCCGCCCGTGTTTTGACGTAGCAGCGCTTGGCGATGCCAGGGGTCGAGTTGGTAATGCCGTCTGGAGTGGGTTCCTCATTCTGCGCGGACGCCGCTCCGGCTGGTACTTGAACTCCCAGGACCAGTGCGATTCCAGCAGCGATCGCCAGCAAAATAAAGCGGATTCGATTCATCGCTTGTTTCCTTCAAATGCACCTTTGGGTAGCTGGATATTTTGTTCGTTCCTTACTTCGAACATGTACTATCGTATAATCGCGAAGTACTTGCTGGGAGGGGCCATACTTGACCACAAGACGTCAACGGCGCGTATTTCACGTTGCCCGCCAGATAGGGAGCCCAATGGCGAGACCACGCCAATGTCGACAATGAGTCAGACGTGCCGCTGACGAACCTTCAGCGGCGCATCTCAGGGCGTGATCGCTGGCCCCCTCATTTGTCCCCCTGCCGGGTCGTGATCTTGCCGAGGACGGCCGCTAACGAGGGTCGGCGAGCAAATCCACACCAGGCGAGTCCAGATAGGCGCTCTACGACCATCTCAGGGCGTGCCCGCGCGCACTGTCTTTACGCGGGGGACGTGGCGCCCTGCATAAAGATCGACAAAACCTGGTAACATTACGTGTTCCGGTGCGCCGATGCAGAAGGGTTAGCCGTGAAGTTATACATGTTTCGCAAGTTTCAGTATAGATGGCTACCTGCATCTTACTCGAAATGGCACATTCAACGCTTCGATGTTGTTCCACCTAGATACATTGCTCTCTGTGGCGCAATGACCGGACCGCTTCAAGTTGAAGCACGCTCAGCAGACAGTCCGGAACAATTAGAAATAATGTATAAGCGTGTCCACCCCTGGCAATGTATGCGATGCGTTGCAAAGCTGCAAGATTAGACAGGCGGGTGCTCTACGACCATCTTAGGGCGTGCCCCGCACTCTCTCTGTTCTAGCCGCTTTTTCGTCCATCACTCCACCGAGGGGACCTGCCGAATCCGGCGCAGATCATTTAGGTATTCGCGCGCCTCCGGTTCACTCTCATATTGACTATGGAGAACCTTCTCCAGATCTTGCGAAACCATGGCTAGTGACGGCAATGACTTACGGTCGCCGTTCAACGCCCGACTGCCAAAAGCAATGACCTCATCCAAGTCACCTTCTCGGGCTGCAGCAACATTGGGGTCAACTTCTTGTGGATAGAATTAGATCAGGCGCCGAGGACCACCTCACCATGTTCAAGGTAGAGGGTCATGCCGTTCTGATGCGCCTCGTATGCGCGCGTAATTCTTCGAACTAGCCGCGGGATGACGTAGTCGGCGAGTTGTTCAAAGCTCACCCATTCCCACAAATCTAGCTCAATGCCATCGAGTCGAATCGCATGTTCGTCGGCACCGATATTGCCGCAGCTGAATACATAAAGGACCTTGTCACCCTCTTCGTTAGGCGCCCAGTCACTCACGAGTAAACGCACAGGCTTGCGATCGACTCCTATCTCTTCTAGCACTTCCCGTTGACATGCCGTCGCTGGAGATTCGCCGCGCTCGACGTATCCACCCGGGAGGTCCCAACGATTGCCGTATGTCTTTCGCACGAGTAGGACACGATCACCGTCAACGAACAACGCCCCGGCGGCCATCCGAGGCGTTGCGAAGGTCTCTGTTGGGTCACCCACGGTCCTACCCTACGACGTGCATGCGGCGGGCAAGCCGGTCTAGCTCGACACTGGGCTTACCGTGGACATTCCGAACCCAGCCGAGAACAAGCTGCCTACTGAGATAGTGGTGTCTGACCTGCTCAGGGGCAAGCTGTTCCGCGTCCAGCACGGTTGCAACAGCCGCTTCGCTTCGGCCGGCCGAGTTGTACGCTCTGGCCAAGTCGAGTAGGTGCCTGACCTGCCGCTCAGTCGGCAAGGCCGACGTGTCGAGATCTGGCCCGACATCAAGGGCAACTTGTACGTCACCAAGTTCCATCGAGGTGTTCACTCGATGAATAGCGACGTTCGTAGGCCCGAAGGCCGTCCACAGATGGTTTCCATCTCGCCCAAGCCGGTTTGCAGCGTCCTGCGCTTCCTGCAAATAGCTGCGCGTCGTCCCCCGATCCTCAGACCGAGATGCAGCCATTGAACCAGCAAGGAATAGCATTCCATAAACGGACTGCAAATTGCCATCGTCATCCACCAGATGCGGCTGCAGGTAAGCTGCACCCGCTTCGACAAGCTGCATTGCGGGTTGAAACCGGCCTGTCGCCTGCAGAGCAAAAGCAACAGATCGAAAGAGTGAACCCACTATTGCATGGTTGCCAGTCGCTTGCGCAGCTGCGAGACCGCGTTCACCAGCCATCCAAGCCAGGTCCGACTCTCCCAGCTTCGTGAGAATCGATGCCGCTGCTTGGTAGCTCATTGCCAGTAGCTCGTTGGCGCGCAGCTGGTCGTCTCCGTCGTACTGCCGTGCAGCGAGAATCGCGTCTGCGAGAAGTAACGGCGCCCGGCCGGCGGCGAACCCGAACCGCGATGCCTGGTAAGCGTCAAAGACTGCCCGCAACTCCCGCTCAAGCTCCGTCAGCGACGGCGGCTCGGCATCCGAACTCGGCACACTCAGAAGCGGCGTCAACTGCCTGTAGTCCATCAATGCAGCTCGCAGCGCTGGGACGGTCGAGGTCCCACTGTCCGGCGTCCAGTCCAAGAGCGTGGGTTCGCCGATCAAGTCTCCGAGCGACACATCCAACGCGTCTGCAAGCCGTCGGATCACAGACAGCCGGTCAAGCTCGATGCGGTTGTTCTCCGCTTTGCCCAGCCAGTCAGGGGTTCGGCCAACAAGTCCGGACAAGGCTTCCTGCGACATCCCGCGACGGCGTCGGTACCAAGCCACACGTTCGCCGATGGTGAGGTTCTCTGTCATCCCGCGCATGTGACCCACCCTCCCGCGCTCACCCGAAGGTACCCCGGAAAGTTTTTCCGGGTTGGTCGTACGTATCGGGTTGACGCTTGATCCATGAACACGAGCGACACCAGCGAACAGGGAAACCTGTTCGGACGGGCACGTACAACGGCCTCAACTCCCCGGCCCGGATGGCATCCGCCTTTCAAGCGCCACAAGCCGATCGTTGATCTCAGTCAGCAGCCGCAGCACTTCCCTGATGTCCGCAGCCTGAACGGTCACCGGTCGGTCTGGGGTGATCTCGATGTGACTCGGGTCCAGGTCCGGGTGAACAAACGAACCCGTGCCGTGTCGAGTGGTGATCAGCCCTTCTTGTTGCAGGGCACCAAAAGCGCGCTTCACCGTGCCAACAGCCACGCCCCACTCCTCTGCTGCCGCGTCATAGCTCGGAAGCTTGTCACCAGGTGCGTAGATGCCGTTCGCGATGGCAGCACGGAACCCCTCGGTTACCTGAACGTACGGGGGACTTGCGTTGTTCGGATCGAGTTTGGCCACAGCAGGGAGACTACGGCAGAGTCAGCCAGGGAGCCTACTCAGACAAGTCTGTTGACTCTCATGCCTGTCTCGGTTAACGTTGCTCGTGTCGCAGGGATCGCAGACCTCCCCCAGACAGTAGGAAGCCCCGGCGGTGCTGGAACACCGGCCGGGGCGCACATCGAAACCTTTGGAGCGGTGAACGATGCAGTTCGAGGATAACCGGGTGTACCGGGTCAAGGCAGTGGCTGAGGCCCTGGACGTTTCCCCGGCCACGATTTACCGGGCGATCGAGTCCGGTGCGCTGGACGCGTACAAGATCGGCACGGGCAAGGGCACGCTGCGTGTCCCGGGCCGGTCGGTGAACGTCTACCTGAACGACTGCGGTGAGGCTGCGTACCAGGCGTATGTGGTTAGCGGCCAGTCCCCGGCGGCGGACGACACCGTGGGGGAGGTGGCTTGAGATGACCAGCACCGTTACCTCTTATCCGTACGACGACCCCCGCCGCTACGAATCCACCACCGTCACCCGCTTGTGGGACTTCGCCCCGGCTCCGGCTGAACCTGCTCGGTTCGTGCCCGGTGACATGGTCCCTGGCACTGTGGCGGGCCAGTCGACCCAGGTGATCGCGCAGCACCGGCAGAACAACATGAGCCCGGTTGTGCTGGACATGACGGTCACGATCCCGATGTCGCTGGACGACGTGACGGCCGTGCTGTGGATTCTGTGGGACGGCTGTTGTGGTCCGCTGGAGGAGTTCACGGGCGACCCGGCCTACATGCGTCGCATGGTGCTGGAGACCTACCTGGCCGAGGGTGGTCTGCGGATCGAGGAAACCCTGTGCCGCCTGGCCAATCTCACTCCAGGGGACCGGGACTACGCCGACTGGCAGAAACTGCGCGCTGAGGTTGCCCGTGTCTACGGCACCGGCCCGGCCACCTGCATGGCGGAGGTGGCCCGATGACCACGATGATTCGGCGCCCGGCCGCCATGCCGGACGTGTTCGGCCCGTGCGCCGAGTTCGCCGGTCTGCCGGTCAGGGATCTGCGGGTGGAGTACGCAGGTTGTCAGGGCGACGACTTCGACCCGGACAACCCGCCGGTGGTCGCGGTTAAGACGTCGATTCCGTTGACCGAGACCGAGATGGCCGCCGTGCTCTACGGCGTGCTGGAATGCTCGGAGATCCCGACGATCACCCCCGAGGAGACCCGGCGGATTGTCACCGAAACCGTGGTCAACGCCGGGTGCATGCAGATCGCGGAGTACGTCTACGAGGCGTACCGGTCGCTGCGGGACGGCACCGGCAACCAGGCGCAGTGGCAGGACTGCCGGGCCCTGGTTCGTGCCTGCTTGGCCAACGTTCGCGCGGCCTGCCAGGAGGTGTGGTGATGGCGTTGCGTCGCTTCGAACTTGTGCCGTTGGCTGCCGCGTTGTACGTCAGCCCGTACCGGCTGGACGACCTGGCGCAGCTGCGCAAGCAGTGCACCGCGGACTTGCCCGGCGTTGCCGCTGAGCTGACGGTCTTGCTGGTCACCGTGTGCCGGGACGTCCCGGAGATGGCGACCACACGCAGTGTCGAGATCACCGGCGACACGATCGATCAGGCCCGGATCGATGCCTGCATCACCACCGCCGCGACCGTGGTGGACGCGGTCAACCGGACCGAGGAAACCGCGAGCGGAACGGAGGCACGTCAGTGAGCCCGACCAGTGACTACCAGGTGGCGGTCACCGTGTTCACGACCGTGGCCGCCGGGGATGCCCGTGACCAGCGGGACGCCCAGAACTGGGCCGTGATGGCGGTGGAACAGGCCTTGCACAGCGTGGCCACCGGCACCCGCCTGGGCGGTGTGGTCAGTGTGCCGTCGCGGTACCCGGCCCTGACCACCCGCCAGGTCGACGTCCATGCCGTGATGGACACCGGCACCGCCGGGATCAATGGCTACCTGACCATCAGGCCGACCGGTCGGGCCTACCCGCAACCGGGCGAGCCCGGCTGACTGGAACCGGCAGGCCTGTACGCCCATCGTGCAGGCGCAACCGGGTTCCTGAACCACCCCAGCAACCGGCCCGGCGGGTTCCGAACCGCCGACGCCCCTTGGCGTTTATGAACGCGCCCGCCGGGCCGGTCTCCCACCCCCACGACCCCTGTTCACGAATCCGGGTTTCCGCTGTTCCGGGCAGGTGTACCCCCGTTCCCTCATCACGGTGTACCCCCGTGGAACATCGCTGGTCTGCGATGCCGCGAACCCGGGTTCACCCGGGCCGGGATGCCGTTTCGGCAACGGGTTCGTGAACCCCGTCCTTCGCATCACGAGAGGCCCTTGCTGTGTCCTCCCTGAACCCCACTCTGAACCTGAACCCGCCCGGTGAACCACTGGACCTGGCAACGGTCGTTGCCGTGCTCTACGTCAGCCCGTTCACCGCCGTCGACTACCGGCAGATGCCCACAGCGGCACTGGCCGCCTACGTCACCACCGTGACCGCCGACCCACGATGCCGGGTGACCGAACTGGTGACCTTCCTGGCGGACACCCGCCGGGCCGGACTGTGCCGCGCCGAAGCCCGGCACCTGGCCGACGCCGAACGTCACGCGCCGCGCGTGCTGTCCGCACTCACGCACTGACGTTCCCGTTCCTGCCCTGTCACAAGGGAGACACATCGTGACTCACGCCAACCCCACCCCGCCCGGTGTCCGGCGGCTGTACCCGGTCCCGGTGCCAGAACCTGCGGACGGGGACACCCTGGCCACCCGCGCGGCCGACCAGGTGGCCCGTGCCCGGCTGTGGCTGCCGCCGGCCGATCCGGAGGTGTTCGACTGCTACCTCGGGCGGCTGGCCGTGCAGCTGGACCCGCACACCGAAGCGGACCCGGTCGGGGTGATGGTCTCGCTGCTGGCTGCCGCCGGGGTTCACCTCGGGCCGGGGCCACACCTGCAGCTCGGCTACGAACGACACCCGCTGTTGGTTTGGCCGCTGGTGATCGGCGAGACCGGGCGGGGAAAGAAGGGCACGGCGTACAACGCGGCGAAAGCTCTACTCTCTCAAGCTGACACCGAATTCGTGGCCAGCAATGTCCAGTCCGGACTGTCCAGCGGCGAAGGTCTGGCCGCCGTGTTCGCCAGTGACCCTGACAGTGCTGGGAAGGGTCGGGCGCGGCTGCTACCCGAGGGCGACTGTCGCCTACTCGCCTACGAGCCGGAATGGGCAGCGGTGATGGCCCGGATGAAACGCGAGGGCAACACCCTGTCCGCCACCCTGCGCGCCGCATGGGAAGGCGGCAATCTGTCCACATTGAACGTGGACGCCCGGGTAGCCCGACAGGCGCATGTGGGCATCCTCGCGCACATCACACCGAAGGAGTTCAAGGCCAAGGTGTCCGCGTCCGATATGGCCGGTGGCACCTACAACCGGTTCCTGCCGATCGCGGTTGCCCAGTCCAAATTCCTTTACATCCCAACGGTTCCCGACCCGGCCCTATTGATCGACCTGGGCGCGTCCCTGGGAGACCGGCTACGGCAAGGCGCCCGGTTCGGCCCGGTCGGGCTAAGCCAGGCCGGAACCGCGCAGTGGAGCCACATCTACCTGGAATTCTCCGACCACCCCGAGGAGGACACCAGCCAAGTCGCCGAATTCATCTCCCGGGCAGCACCGCAATGCCTGCGGATCGCGGCCATCTACGCCGCGCTCGATCGCACAGACCAGATCAGCCCGGATCACCTGACCGCCGCAGCTGCGTTGGTGCGCTACGCCATCGCGTCCGCCGCCGCCGTGCTGCAACCCAGTGACGTCCTGCGCAAGCTGGCCGCGTTCATCGCGCAAGCCGGGCCGGACGGGCGGACCCGCGAGGAAATCCGCTCAGGCTGCTTCCAGCGCAACATCACCGCCGACAAGGTGGCCGCGCTGCTGGACAAGCTCGTGACCGCCGGGCAGATCACTCGGGGCGAACGCCGGTCGCCCAGTGGCCGGGGCCGCCCGGCCGAAGTGTTCACCGCCAACCCGCCCGACCTACGCGGTTAACGCGGAAACGCGGCAAATGCCGTGACCAGGGCAAACGTGTCTGGACGGGCCCGAATTACCGCGTACCTACGCGGTAATTGCCGCCCCACCTCCAACAAAACCACAGGTCAGCGAGTTGTCGCGTTACCGCGTTTACCGCGTACCGAGAAACGAGGACACGACCACCGCCAGGCACGCGGCCACGCGCGACGCGGTAGCGACTGGCGCGCTACCGGTAGCGGCTGCGCTACCCGCCCCGCTACCCCGGTCACCAACCCTGATCAGGCCGTATATCCCCAGGTAGCGGGTAGCGGCACCACCTCCCATCCCGCAACTAGCCCTCTCAGGAGGTCATCCGCACTCACCGACCGCGCTACCGCCACCCAACGAGCCGCTACCACTGGCCAGTCACCCGACACGCAGCCGGGCAACGAGATGCCCCCGCGCCGGGCCGGGGGAGGGCATCTCATCTCTCGCAGCTGCGGAACAGCCAGGGTCTAGATCTAGACCCTTCTGCCTCTAGACCTAGAGCCCCCTCTAGACCTCAAAACCGGCAGTGACCAGGTCACTAGGGCCTAGCCCCCTCCGGTTACAGCCACACCAGTCCGGCTGTAACCGGAGGGGGGAGGCAGGGAGCCAGTCAGGGACTCGGCCGGCGGGCAGGGAGTTCTCCCTAACCCCTCCCTGGCCAGCCTCCCTGGGATGACCAGCGCAAACCACGCTCAGGGACCCAGGGAGGTAGCCGCCACAAGCCGCCGGAACCCCCCGGATTTCGGCACTTCCTGGACCCCTTGCCGGGTCCCTCCCCAACCGACCAGCGGAAGGGCACACCACCCATGCGACGCACCACCGCCATCACCCGGCCGACCACGGGGGACGTGACCACGCCGGAACCGATCCTCTTCGACGTTCCGTCCGCCGCCCGGCAACTGAGCATCAGCCGGACCACGCTCTACGAACTGCTCAAAGCCGGAGAAATCGAGTCCGTGAAAATCGGTGCGCTCCGGCGAATCTCACTGGCCGCACTTCACGCCTACACGGCACGGAAAGCCGCTGAATACCGGGCTGCATAGCCTGTCGCTCCATCCGCCATAACCACACATCGGAGATCACCACATGGGACGCAAGAAACGCCCCGAGGGCACACGTGCGCCAAACGGCGCCTCATCCATCTACTTTGGAAAGGATGGGAAATGGCACGGACGCGTCACTATGGGCGTTCGTGACAACGGCAAACCAGACCGACGCCATGTGGAACGGAAGACCGAAGCGGAGGTTATCCGGGCCGTCCGTGAGCTGGAAAAGCAGCGTGACTCCGGGAAGGTTCGCAAGGCAGGCAATGCGTGGACTGTCGAGAAGTGGCTTACGCATTGGCTGGACAACATCATTGGGCCATCGGTACGCCCGAAGACGGCTCAGCGGTACCGGACTGACATTGTCGAGTACCTGATTCCAGGCCTAGGCGCTCACCGTCTCGACAAGTTGCAGCCTGAGCACATCGAAAAGTTGTACGCGAAGCTTCGGGCACGGAAGCCGCCGCTGGCATCGTCGAGCATTTACCACGTGCACGCGACGATACGAACTTCGCTGAACGAGGCAGTGAAGCGGCGGCACATCGTTGAGAACCCCGCCCTGATTGCGAAGCCACCACAACTCGTAGAGCCGGAAATCGAGCCGCTGACGGTAGACGAGGCAAAGCGCATTCTCGCGTCAGCAGCTGCGCGCCGGAACGGCGTCCGCTTCGCTTTGGCTCTGGCTATGGGACTTCGCCAAGGTGAGGCCATCGGGTTGAAGTGGGACGATATCGCCATCGTGTGGCATCACGGTTGTGCAGAAGGAAAACCCTGCAACACCAGCCGTCCGATGGACTGCCCGGCCGGTTATGCAACCGGCACGATCACAGTCCGCCGGGCATTGCAGCGCCACACATGGCGGCATGGCTGCGATAACCCCACCGAGTGCGGCGAACGCTTCCACCGCACGGCGTGCCCAGCGAAGTGCAAGCGCCATCGGGACCGCAAGAACTGCATTCGGGACGAGAAAGGGCATCCCCGGCCGTGTGCGGAGAACTGTGCTGAGCACGCCCGGCACTGCCCGGACCGCGTAGGCGGTGGCCTGGTTGAGGTTCCCACGAAATCCCGGGCCGGACGGCGGACCGTGGCGATTCCCGGCCGTCTCGCCGAATGGCTGTTCCAGCATCGGGAGGAGCAGGCCGAAGACCGGCGGCTGGCCGCGAACCTGTGGCAGGACGGCGGTTGGGTGTTCGCTCAGCCCACCGGCAAGCCGATCGACCCACGAGCGGACTACCAGGAGTGGCGAGACCTGCTCGGCGCGGCGGACGTCCGGGCGGCACGCCTTCACGACGCGCGCCACACCACGGCAACCATGCTGCTGGTCCTCCGGACGCCCGTCCGGGCCGTCATGGAGTTGATGGGCTGGACAGCCGCGTCCATGGCAAGCCGGTACATGCACGTGCCTGACGAGATCAAAGAGGGCATCGCCGGGCAGATGGGCAACCTGCTCTGGTCACCTCCCAGCGACCAGCGGGAGCGGGGTGAGATCACGGGTTAGGTCCGAGCAACCGGGTTAGATTCCTAACTCGGCTTCCTAACTCGGCGGGTTAGGCGCCCGATCCGGGCCGTGAGCTGCACGAAGGTAGGGGGTTAGGCGGGTTAGGCCTCTGTGGACGCCTCTCCAGAGACGGCCAAAACGGCAGTCTCGCAGGGATGCCGTCGGAACTACGTCCTTAGGCTCTGCGATCCCCGCTGGTGAGGAACAGGCACTGGTTGAGCATGTTGAGCGCCCGGAGTGTCGCCATACCGACGGGGACGTGACAGTCCTGGCAGCCGTAGACGGCTGCGGTTGCCAGGACCCCCAAGAACCCCCAATATGTCCCAGCCTCCCTACGTGCTTGCTGACGCAAGCCAAGCTGCGGACAAGGCTGCCACTAATCTCGAACTATCTCGTGACGCACGTCAAGGTCATCTGCTGTCACACCGAAACGTCGAAGGTAGGCTGCATGAGATGGCCCCTTGAAAGCATCTTTGCGACGCTCGAAGAATCGTTTGTTATGCCAACTCACACCAAACCGAATCGTCATACGGTCACGGATTGTATTTTGCCATTCCCACAGCATCAATTGCTCCGGCCGCGCCCGGAGACGCTCATCGGACCAGCGTAGGAGCTTAACACATTCTCGAAGATTGGCCTCGTCGTCGAAAACAATCTCGACCGTCGTACGGGCGTACGGCACGCGGGGAGGCCCTGGAAGTTCGCTTCCCTCAAGTATCTGGGTCGGCCTAGTCTTGCCGCGTTCAAGTAGACGGTTGAGCTCTTCGTCGATTTCCAATTCCCCTAGCTCGCGCGCTACACCAAGAACATCAATGGGGTTTATCTCAACATCGTTGACATCGTCAACATCGTCGCGCATTTTAGCTACACCTCGCAATCAACCATCACGATGTTTACACGAGTGTTGCACCAGCTGCCGTCATTGTCTATGACTCGCCAAGGTTTCTCGCGAGTGGCCCCTCTCTGATTAGCGAGTGGCCCCTCCTGATCGGTGAGTGGCCCCTTCCTGATTAGCGGTAGCCTCCTGTTGGAACGTCACCGAATTCCGTTTGGGACCATTGTCGATCGCCTGGTCGAGGTTCCCACGAAGTCTCGCGCTGGTCGGCGAACAGTGGCCATTCCCGGCCGTCTCGCCGAATGGCTGTTCCAGCACCGAGAGGAACAGGCCGAAGAGCGTCGGCAGGCTGCAAACCCGTGACACGACGACGGTTGGGTGTTCACTCAGCCCACCGGCAAGCCGATCGACCCGCGAGCGGACTACCAAGAATGGCGGGACTTGCTCAGCGCAGCTGAGGTCCGGGCGGCACAGTTGCACGACGCGCGCCACACCACAGCCACCATGCTGCTGGTCCTCAGGACGCCTGTCCGGGGCCGTCATGGAGCTCATGGGCTGGACAACGGCATCTATGGCCAGCCGGTACATGCACGTGCCTGACGAGATCAAAGAGGGCATCGCGGGACAGCTGGGAAACCTGCTCTGGGTCGCCGCCTGACGACCGGAGGGATGCGGGTTAGATCGCGGGTTAGGTGCACGCGGCCGGGTTAGATTCCTAACTCGGCGGGTTAGGCGCCCAATCCGGGCCGTGAGCTGGGCAAAGTTCGCGGGTTAGGCGGGTTAGGTCCCTGTGTGCCCCGTCCGCAGAGGGGCCGAAACAGCCGTCTCTCAGGGATGCTGTCAGAGCTAACTGAGACGGGAACTGAGACGAACGCCCGGCCACTGTCCATAGTGGCCGGGCGTTTCGCCTGGTAGAGGTGGAGCCGCCTAAGGGAATCGAACCCTTGACCTACGCATTACGAGTGCGTCGCTCTAGCCGTCTGAGCTAAGGCGGCGTGACCTTGTTCAGTGTAGCGGGTGGGGTTGAGGGGTTTACGACCACCCGCATGGGTGAGGGGGTTGGGCGTCACTGGGGGGTGGGCGGGTCGTTAGGCAGTGTGATGGGAGTCGCACGGATGGGGTTTTGTATGCGCAGGTGCAGGGCTGTTGGGTGGGCGTTGCCGGTGGTGGTGGCGGTGCTGGCGCTCTGTGCTGCTCCTGCGGTGGCTCAGCCGATGACGACGCCGGTTCCGCCGCCGAAGGATCCGAATGCGCCGCCGGCTTCGGCGCCTAATGGGCCTCAGCCGTTGGGGCATGCCATTGGGGATGCCGGGACTGGGTTGTCGATGATTCGGATCCTGCCTGCTTCGGCTCCCACCAACACGATCTTGCCGGGGTACTCCGACAAGTTGCCCAGGCAGTCGGCGCTTGAGGTTGGGTTCGGGCTGGCCAGCGCTCAGGTCAACTCGGAGTCGTATCTGGCTGTCGAGCATTCGATCGCACAGGCTTCGCCGGGCGGGATCGCTGTTCAGGGGGCCAGTCCGCAGTCGCCGGGCGCTGTGGCCCAGACTGCTCCGCCGGACAATCCGCAGCCGCGGACTTTCGGGATCAATCCGCCGCAGACTCCGTTGGATGCCTTGGTGCGGGTCGGTCTGCTGAACGGGAGCGCGCAGGCGAGGTGGAGTGACACGCTGGGGCCCTGTGTGACGCCGTTGTCTGATGCGAGTACGTCGATGGCGAGCCTGTCGTTGCTCAATGCCATTCCGACTTTGCCAGGGATCACTGATCTGTCAGGCAAGCTGACCGAGTCCAAGCTGGCGCCTGATCAGGCGAAGGCCTTGACCGATCAGCTCAAGACGTTGCCTGGGCCGCTGGCTGAGCTTGGGGGTCTGCTGTCGGGGCCGGACAAGGCTGACGGCAAGGGCGCTCTGATCAGCCTGCCGAACACGTTGTCCACACGGTCCACTGTGGCGCTTGTCGATATTCCCGGGTCTGCCAACAAGGCTGTCCAGTCCACTTCGACGTTGCAGGTCGCCAGCCTGAATCTGCTGGGCGGCACGCCGTTCGCGATGTCGGTCAACGTGGTGAGTCAGCCGACGCTGCAGGTTACGTCCACTGGGGACGCCAAGACCTCGAGTGTGAAGTACACCGCGCCTGTCCTGGAGATCAAGCAGGGCGACAAGGTCCTCTACCGGCTTGATGCCGCGCACCCGACCTTCGATGTGCCGATCGGGATTCCGCTGCCGAGCCTGTCGGGCCAACTGCCGGACGGGTTGAAGAACCTGCCGTTGATCGGTGATCTGGCCAACGCCCTGCCCAAGGACTCGCCGCTGCTGCCCAAGGCCAACGAGCTGGGCCAGTTGAAGCTGGACATCGGTGTGCTGCGGGTGTCCATCGCGGGTTTGCAGCAGAAGGCCCAGGACATGACCGAACCGTTCAAGGGCCACCAGTTGGCGGCCAGTGCGCGGATGCTGGATCTGCAGGTGCTGCCCACGCAAGCGCTTGGTCTGCCGGGACTGCCTTCCGCGCTCGCGCAGGTGTCGCTCGGCGAACAGGTGGCACGGGCCGCGGCGCCGGAAGGCGGCGTCGTGTGCGGCATCGCAGGTGGTCCGCCTCAGGCCAAGCCGGTCCCGAAAGAGCCGAAGCTGGCTTACACCAGTGCGTACCAGGCCATTCCGATGTTCTGGACCGGCAGTGCCATGCTCCTGATCGGGGTTGTGCTCGTGGCCGCCATGCCGGCGCACCGGATCCGCCGGCCGCAGCGAGTGTCCGAAGAGGATCAGCCGTAGTAGAGCGTGGTCACCATCGCTTCGACGGCGATCCGTGGTTTTACGTTCAGCTCCAGGGCTTCGCGGCATTTCAGGACTGCTTCGAGGCGGCGGAGGGTTGATTCGGGGGACCAGGAGGCTGCCGCTGTGCGGGCGGAGTTGGCGTGGTCGGGGTGGTTGAGGGCGGCTTCCGAGCCGCTCCCCGTCACCAGGACGTCACGGTAGAACCCGGCGAGGTCGACCAAAGCAAGGTCGAGTGTGTCCCGCTGGGTTCGGGTGGCGCGGGACTTTTGCCTGCGCTCCAGCTCTTTCAGCGCACCGGCACTGCCGCGAGTCGCCGACGCTGTGCCTTTTCCTGTTCCACCGGCGCCCAATGCTGTCTTCAAAGCGTCGCGTTCGGCTTCGTCGCGGGACTCGCTTTGTTCGCTGGCCTCGGATTCTGCCGTCTTCACGAGTTCGCCGGCCAACGTGAACACATCGCCGGCACGCCGTAGGCCGAGCGGGATCCGCAGTACGGCGGCGCGGCGGTCGCGGGCGGACTCGTCGGTGGCGAGGCGGCGGGCGCGCCCGACATGGCCGCCACACACGGAAGCGGCCCATGTCGCGATGTCGGCAGCGATGGAATCCCGGTTCATCAACACATCCGCGATGGCCGCTGCCGGGGGGATGCGCAAAGACACGCCACGGCAACGGGATCGGATGGTCACCGAGACGTCGTCCGGGTGATCGGAAGGAGCACACAGCAGGAAGACCGTTCGCTCCGGCGGCTCTTCCACGGCCTTCAGCAACGCGTTGGCGGCGCCTTCGGTGAGGCGGTCGGCGTCCTCGATGATCACGACCTGCCAGCGGCCGTTGGTCGGGCGGCGGGCCGCGGTCTGCACCAGCGCCCGCATTTCGGCGACCGAGATCGACAGGCCCTCCGGGACGACCAGCCGGACGTCCGCGTGCGTGCCTGCCATCGTTGTGCGGCAACCAGGACACTCGCCGCACCCGGAGCCGTACTCGCACTGCAACGCGGCAGCGAACGCGCGCGCGGCGGTGGAACGACCAGAGCCAGGTGGGCCGGTGAACAGCCATGCGTGGGTCATGCCGGTCGCGGAACCGGGTCCGTCCCGGACGATCACGGCAGCCGCGTTGGCCGCGGTGGTCAGCACTTCAACGGCATCGGCTTGCCCGACCACCTGCGACCACACGGTCACTGGGCCTCCACTGGCGTCCGTTCGGTTTCGTCCAACCCCAGTTTGCGAGCCGCGATCGCGCCCCGCACGGCCATCTGGACCCGCAGCGAAGTGGCTTCGTCGTCGTCGTTCGTGTCGACCACGACGTACCGGTTCGGGTCCGAGGAGGCCATTTCCAGCAACAGGTCCTGGACCCGCCAGTGGTGGTCGTTCGACTGGTACGTGGTCGCGGGCAGGGTCGCGGGGTCACGGTCGAGCAGCACGGTCAGGTCCGGCCGCAGTTTCGCGGTCGCCCAGTCCGTGAGGCCTTCCATCTCCTCCGGGTCGAGCCCGGCCAGTGCGGACAGGTGCGCGAACGGGCTGTCCACGAACCGCTCCATCACCACGATGGCGCCGCGGTCCAACGCAGGCCGGATCTCACGCTCCACGATGTCCGCGCGCACGGCGGCCGCGACCAGCGCGTGCGCTCGCGCCCCAGTCAGCTCCGCACCGGCGAGCACAGCCCGCAGCCGACGGTCGTTCAGAGTCGGGTCGGTGGCCAGCAGGATCTCGCGGTTGCCGCTCTTGCGCAGCCAGTCCGTCAGCAACCGGGACTGTGCCGCGGTGTCCTGCGCGGTGTCGCCTTCGACCGCGATCAACATGCCTGTGGACCTGCGCGGCTTGCCACGGATGGCGGCCTTCAGATCGGCCAGGATCGTCTCCGCGCGACGGTCGTCCATCTGCCGGTAGGCGATCACACCGACCAACGCGGCGATCAGGCCCGCGCCGAACAGCACCGGCCTGGTGCCGTCGACCAGCACCGGGCTGCCGAAGATCTCCACCGTGCGCGGCCGCACCAAGCCGACGAACATCGGGACGACCATCATCGACGCTGCCAGGATGATCTTCATCAGGGACTGGTAGATCGCGTTGATCCGGCCCCGGATGGCGTCTTCCACCTGCGTACCGATGATCGTGACACCGGTCAGGAACGCGACCCCGGCGCACGCCCCGACAAACGCGACCGCCACCAGCGACACCCACAGGTGCGGCGACGCGGCCACAGGGAGCAGGCCGAGGCCGGCGAGCACGATCGAGATGCCGAACAGCCTGTTGTGCGGGATGCGCTGGGCCATCTTCGTGGCCGACGCCATGCCCGTGCCCAGACCGATGAACAGAGCCGCGAACAGCCAGCCGAACGCGGAGTCACCGCCGAGCAGGCTGGACGAGTACGGCTTGGAACTACCGACCAGCGCACCCGCCGCGGCGAACGCGCCCATCATGCCGATCAGCAGGCCGCGCACGAGCCTGGTGCTGCGGATGAACCGCAGACCGTCGCGCAGCATCGCCCACAGCCCGGTCTTCTCCTCGGACTGCTTGGCGTCGGCCTGCTTCGGCGCGGCCACGCGGATCGAGAGCTCCGGGATCCTTGTCGCCACGATGATCGCCGACACCAGGTAGAACAGGCCGTTGATCATCACGATGATGGTCGCCATGCCCATGCCGGTGTTGTCCAGCTTGACGTGGAACACCTGCGAGGAGACGCCGGTGATCAGCGCGTAGAGGCCGGCGCCGCCGATCACCGAGATGCCCCAGGTCATCACCAGGCTGAGCTGGTTGGCCGTCTCGACCTGGTCCGGGCGGCGAAGCATGTTGGGGACCGCGGCGTCCTTGGACGGGATCCACATCAGCTGGCAGCAGCCGACCAGGAAGTTGGCGATCAGCAGCCACACCGGCGTGCCCACCACTGCGATGGAGATCAGCAGGCCACCGCGCATGATGTCGCAGACGACCATCACCTTGCGGCGGTCGAATCTGTCCGCGAGCAGGCCGCCGAACGGCGCGAACAGCAGGCCCGGCAGCAGTTGGGTCAGCACGACGCCCGCGAACGCGTAGTTCTGGAAGGCGTAGTCGTTGGTGAGTTTGGTGATCAGGCCGGTCAGCGCGAGCAGCGACAACCAGTCGCCGACGCTGCAGATGAAGCTGACGCCCCACAGCCGGCGGAACGGGCGAATGGCCAGCACGCTGCGGATCCGATGGGCCAGAGACGCGTCCGAACGGACCGACGGCATCGCCTCGGTCTGGGAACTGTACTGCCCGCCCACGCTGATAAGACCCACCTCGATTCACCATCAGCGTAGCCATCCCGCTTGGACGGGGTGTCACCCGGATGCGCTAGAACAGCTTGCCGAACGTATCGGCGAGGCTGCTGACCACGTAGTACAGCAGAATGACCGTGACCAGCACGATCACGGTAACCACACTTATGCCGGTCCGCGCGCTGGCGGGTTTCTCAGGCGGTTGCCGCTCTTTCGTCGCACGTAACTTGCGCGCCATCGTTGAGGCGGTCGGCCATGGCCGCAGTAGCGGAGGCGGTTGTGGGTGGACGGTCGGCGGCTGGGACGCAGGGGGCGTTGCAGGCGGACTCTCCTCGGCCAGCGCGGCCGCGACCGCTTCCCTGATCTCGTCGGTGTCCGGCATCGCCGGTGCCGAGACCAGCGGAATCTCGTCCCAGCGACGGCCGGGCAAACTCAGGCCCGTGACCAGTCCGGCCAACGGGTCCGCCAGGAACGGCGGTGGGGCGGGGTCGTATGTGCCGTCCGCCTCGCTCCAGGGATCCTTTGCCACTCCAGGTCACCCTCCGCCGCCGAAGTACCCAGTTGGAGGGTACTTCGGCAGGGTGACGATTTTTATGACTTGGACTTCGCCCGTGACGAGGTCGCACGTGGTTTGGCGGGCGCCTTGGCCGTCGCAGCCTTCTTGACCGGCGTCTTGCGGGCCGGCTTCTTGGGAGCCGGGCCCTTGGCCCGCTTCTCCGCCAGCAACTCGGCCGCGCGCTCGTCTGTCAGAGCTTCGACGCTGTCGGACTTACGCAGGGACGCGTTGTACTCGCCGTCCGTCACGTACGGTCCGAACCGTCCGTCCTTGACCACCATGGGCTTGCCGGAGACCGGGTCGTTGCCCAGTTCCTTCAGCGGCGGGGTCGCGGCAGCGGCCGCTCGGCCACGCTTCTTGGGCTCGGAGTAGATCTTGAGCGCCTCGTCCAGGGTCACCGTGAAGATCTGGTCCTCGGTGGTGAGCGACCGCGAGTCCGTGCCCTTCTTCAGGTACGGGCCGTAACGGCCGTTCTGCGCCGTGATCTCGTCGCCGGACTGCGGATCCTTGCCGACCACGCGGGGCAGGGACAGCAGCTTGAGGGCGTCCTCGAGGGTCACATCGGACAGCGACATCGACTTGAACAGCGAGCCGGTCCGCGGCTTGACCTTCTTGTTGCCGTTCTCCTCCGGCAGGACCTCGGTCACGTACGGGCCGAAGCGGCCGTCCTTGGCCACGATCTCGTGCCCGGACGCCGGGTCGGTGCCCAGCGAGCGGCCCTCCTGTGGGGTCGAGAACAGCTCCTCGGCGATCTCCAGAGTGAGCTCGTCCGGCGGCAGGTCCTCGGGCAGGTTGGCCCGCTGGGATTCACCGTCGACCTCGCGCTCGAGGTACGGCCCGAACCGGCCGACCCGCACGACGACCTTGCGGCCTTCGGCGTCGTCGAACATCGGGATCGAGTTGACCAGCCTGGGGTCGATCTCGTCGACGCTGGTGCCGACCAGTTTCTTCAGACCACCGGCCCGGCCCACAGAACCCTCCGGGCCGACCGCGCCGCCGAAGTAGAAGCCCGACAGCCAGTCGTTGCGCTCCTGGCGGCCCGCGGCGATGCCGTCGAGCTCGTCCTCCAGCGTGGCGGTGAAGTCGTAGTCCACCAGCCGGCCGAAGTGCTGCTCCATCAGGCCGACCACGGCGAACGCGATCCACGAGGGCACCAGCGCGGCGCCCTTCTTCCACACGTAGCCGCGGGCCTGGATCGTGCTGATCGTCGGCGAGTACGTCGACGGCCGGCCGATGCCCAGCTCTTCCAGGGCCTTGATCAGGCTGGCCTCGGTGTAGCGCGGCGGCGGGTTGGTGGAGTGGCCGTCGGCGGTCAGCTCGGTCGCGGTCACCGGCTGGTCCTTGACCAGGCGCGGCAGCCTGCGCTCGGCGTCGTCCGCCTCGCCGCCCTGCTCGGAGTCGACCGTCTCGACATAGGCCTTGAGGAAGCCGGCGAACGTGATGGTCCGGCCTGACGACGAGAACGTGCATTCCTCGCCGGACGCGGCCGTGCCGACGATCCGCACGGTCATCGTGGTGCCGCGGACATCCGCCATCTGCGAGGCGATCGTGCGCTGCCAGATCAGCTCGTAGAGCCGGAACTCGTCGGACTGCAGCTCGTTGGCGACCTGGCCGGGGGTCCGGAAGACCTCACCGGCCGGGCGGATCGCCTCGTGTGCCTCCTGCGCGTTCTTGACCTTGCGCGTGTACTGGCGGGGCGTCGGGTGGACGAACTCCTTGCCGTACAGGCTCGCGGCCTGTGACCGGGCTGCCGCGATCGCTGTCTCGGACAGCGTCGTGGAGTCGGTACGCATGTAGGTGATGTAGCCGTTTTCGTACAGCCGCTGGGCCACGCGCATGGTCGTGTCAGCGGAGAAACGCAGCTTGCGGCTGGCCTCCTGCTGCAGCGTCGACGTCATGAACGGCGCGTACGGCTTGCGGGTGTACGGCTTCTCCTCGACGCTCGCGACGCGCATGTCGGCGCCGTCCAAAGCCTGCGCCAGACGGCGGGCTTCGGTCTCGTCGAGCAGGCGCACGTCAGCGCCGTTCTTGAGCTTGCCGTCCGTGCCGAAATCACGGCCCGCCGCGAGCCTGGTGCCGTCGATGGCGATCAGCCGCGAGCCGAACGTGCGCGGGTCGGTGCCTTCGCCGGCGTCCATGGTGGCGCCGATGTCCCAGTACGACGCGGACTTGAACGCCATGCGCTCACGTTCACGCTGCACCACGATGCGGGTGGCCACGGACTGCACGCGGCCTGCCGACAGCCGCGGCATGACCTTCTTCCACAGCACGGGGCTGACCTCGTAGCCGTAGAGCCGGTCCAGAATCCGGCGCGTTTCCTGGGCGTCGACCAGGTGCTGGTCGAGGTCACGCGGGTTGGCGGCGGCCTCCCGGATGGCGGGCTCGGTGATCTCGTAGAAGACCATCCGGCGCACCGGCACCTTCGGCTTGAGCGTCTCCAGCAGGTGCCATGCGATCGCTTCGCCCTCGCGGTCACCGTCTGTCGCGAGGTAGACCTCGTCGACTGTCTTGAGGGCTTCCTTGAGTTCGGTGACCGTCGACTTCTTGTCCGGCGTGACGATGTAGATCGGCTCGAAGCCGCCGTCCACGTTCACACCGAGGTTGGCCCACGTCTCGCCCTTGTACTTCGCCGGGACCTCGGCGGCCTTACGGGGCAGGTCGCGAATGTGCCCCTTGGACGACTCGACCACGAAGTTACGGCCGAGATAGGAAGCGATCTTGCGCGCCTTCGCCGGTGACTCGACGATCACCAGCCTGCGCGGTTCGGCGCCGTTGGCCGAACTGTCGCTCTTCTTCGTCCTGGTTGCTGCCACTCTCGTCCGCCCTCTGTCCCGCCTGTCCCGGATGCTCGGCTTCGAGCATCAGCCCGTCAGTGTGCACTGCCCGATGCCACGAGCTGTAGTGGAGGTGGCCCGAGGCACATCACCGGCGTTGGGTCCTGCCGGTGACCCTCTCTAACTCGCCACGACCGACCGGCTCGTTACCTGGGCACACTCTCGCCGCACGTGAGACCGGTTCCCGCAGGGTCTGCGGGCAATCCACTACTAGCACGACGACCCGTCGGAGTGCATCACCGGTAGCGACCCTACGCGCGCGAGAGAATTTCACCCATTTGGATGAATCTCAGACCGGCCAATGCGGCTCCGAGGCCGGCGTCGGGGCCCGGCCGACAAGTTCGACCAAGCGGCCTATCCGCCGTCGGCCAGTCAGTCGCAGACCGGGTCCACCAGCCCGGACGCCCAGCAACGAGGCCGGCAGGCCGATCCGCGTGACCGCCTGGACCAGCGGTTCGTGCGTTTCGGGCGCCCCGGGATCGAGGCCGAGCAGGTAGCCGTTCTCCACCCAGCGGCCGGTCGCCAGCGCCCATAACCGCAGGACGGCTCCGTCCAGCGCCAGGCCGACCGGGACCGCCTTGACCGCACCGGGCGTCCAGGCGTCGGCCAGGCCGATCAGATCCGTCCGGAACGCTGTCCGGACCTGCGGATGTTCCTCCTCGGACACACCCAGCTCAGCGTCGACGCCACGCTCGGCGAAAGCCGCTGCCAGCGCGGCTCGACGCCAGGGCTCGTCGACAGCCACGGACAGCCGGGCGGCGGCACGCGCGAAGCGCACTACCTGGCCCGGCCCGCACAGCAGCCCAGCCAGGTCGGCCACCCCTGGCTGCATCGCCTCGGCGGAGAAGAACGACATCTGCCCCACGCGTCACAGACTAGAACATATGTTCCAGTGTCGCGATAGGTCAGAAGGTGGGTTCCGTGGACTCCGGGAACCCGCTCGGCGGCGGTGTCGTCGAGCCTGGTGTGGACGAGCCGGTCGGGAACTGGTCGGAGAACGACGGCGTCGGCGGGATCGCCGACCGGCTGGCACGCACCCTGGTGATCTCCGTGCAGTTGTCCGCACTGCGTGCGGCCGCCTGTAGCTCCGGATAACGCGCGCCCATGCCCTCCAGCGGGTTCACCGGTACCCGGACACTCTCCAGGTCCCTGGCGACGTTCTGCAGGGCCGTACTGGTGGCCGTGCGATCAGCTGTGTCCACGCCGGACAGCAGGGTCCGGGACCGGTCCACGACCTCACGCAGCCGTTCGAGCTCCACGACCAGGCCCTGCGTCGCCTCGTCACCGCCGGCGACCGGCGCCGGGCCGACGTTCTTGAGCTTGTCGAGCATCTCGTTGACCCGCACGGACATCGACTGCAGCGCGTTCTTCAGCGACTGGACCGCCGCGTCCTGGCTGCTGGAGTCGATCTGGACCTTGGTGATGCCGCTGTCGTACTCGAGGATCGCGTTGCACAGCCTGTCCACCCACTCGACCGCGGCGGGCGCTGCCGACGACGTGGTCGGCGGCCCGGTACGCCGGGGTGCGGCGGCAGGCACCTCACACCCGGCGAGCACCGCTACCAGGGCGAGCACCCCGACTGCCCGCTTCACGACTGGCTTCTCCTTCGTGATCAGCCGCTGGGAATGTCCTTGCACCTCGGCGCCTTTGTCATCGCGTCCCGCAGTTCGGCGGTGTCGTTGTCCTTGAACGGGTCGACCATCTTGGCGGTCTCGTCACCCAGGCTCTGCATCACCTGGCCGGCCGCGTCCTGGTCACCCGCCTTCATCTTCGCGCCCGCGTCGCGCAGCGCCTGCTGCGACTTGCCGTACGCCTCGATGATCTTGCCTTTGACGTCGTCGCCGCCCTTGACCGGAGACGGCTCCAACTGCTTGAGCCGGTCGACCGTGCCACCGAGGCCGCCTGCCAGGTCGTCGAGGAACTGGCCGAGCTTGGTCTGCATCTGGGCCTGGTCGGTGGCCGTGGCCAGATCGCCCATCCGCCCGGCGAGCGACTTGGTGAAGTCGCTGATCGGCGCGCAGAGGTTGTCCACCCACTTCACCGGATCGCCGTTGCTCGGCGCCGGAGGTGGTGGGGGCGGTGTCGTGCCGCCACTGCCGCCGGCCGGTCCCGACCCCCGCGAACCCGGGCTGGAACCACCGGAAGGCGTGCCCTGGTTGGCGTTCTGCGGCTGCCCGCTGTCACTGCTACTGCAGCCGGCGAGCGTCAGCGTCGCCCCGAGGGCAGCGGCCGCGATGAATGTCAGGCGACGGCTCATGAACTCTCCTGGCCTCTGGCGGGCACGTCAGCGCCGAACCTACCCGCGCCTGGGTTTGGGCAAAGTGAGGGCCACCCCTCCAAAGGAAGGGTGGCCCTCGACTTCTCAGGCCGGCGGTCAGGCGTTGTTGACCTGCTCCACCGGGTTGTCGGCGATCGCGTTGCCGCGACGCTTCGAGATGATCACAGCGGCCGCGACGATGGCCACGGCCACCAGCGCGATCACGATCCGCAGCACGTCGGACTCGTTGGCACCGACCGAGAAGGTCACAACAGCCGGGGCGACAAGCACCGACACCAGGTTCATCACCTTGATGAGCGGGTTGATGGCCGGGCCGGCGGTGTCCTTGAACGGGTCACCGACGGTGTCACCGATGACGGTGGCCTCGTGCGCCGACGAGCCCTTACCGCCGTGGTTGCCGTCCTCGACGAGCTTCTTGGCGTTGTCCCAGGCACCACCGGAGTTGGCCAGGAACACCGCCATCAGCGTGCCGGTGGCGATGGCGCCACCGAGGTAGCCGGCGAGCGACTCGACACCGAGACCGAAGCCGACGGCGATCGGCGCGAACACGGCCAGCAGACCCGGCGTCATCAGCTCACGCAGCGAGTCACGCGTGCAGATGTCCACAACGCGGCCGTACTCCGGACGGACCGAACCGTCCATGATTCCGGGGTTGTCGTGGAACTGGCGACGCACCTCGTACACAACCGCACCCGCAGCACGGGACACGGCGTTGACGGCCAGACCGGAGAACATGAACACGACGGCCGCACCGATCAGCACACCCACGAGGGTGTTCGGGCTGACCAGGTTCGCACCGAAGTTGGTCAGCACGCCCGTCGCGTCAGCCGTCGCATCGCGAATCGCCTCGCTGTAGGAACCGAACAGCGCAGTCGCGGCGAGCACGGCGGTCGCGATCGCGATGCCCTTGGTGATCGCCTTGGTGGTGTTGCCGACCGCGTCCAACTCGGTCAGGATCTGCGCGCCGTCACCGGTCACGTCGCCGGACATCTCCGCGATGCCCTGCGCGTTGTCGCTCACCGGGCCGAACGTGTCCATCGCGACGATGACGCCGACCGTGGTCAGCAGACCACAACCGGCCAGCGCGATCGCGAACAACGCGACAGTGACGTCACCGGACAACAGGAACGCACCGTAGACAGCACCACCGATGACCAGCGCGGTGTACACGGCGGACTCGAAGCCGACCGAGATACCGGACAGGATCACCGTGGCGGCACCGGTTTCCGAGGTCTCACCGACGTGCTTGACCGGCTTGTGCTCGGTACCGGTGTAGTAGCCGGTCAGCCAGAGGATGATGCCGGCCAGCGCGATACCGATGATCACCGCGATGGCGGCGATCAGGCCGGGGTTGCCGGCCAGCGCGATGTTCTTGGCACCTTCCAGACCCGCGAACGAGGTCGGCAGGAACGCGAACGCGGCGACCGTGCACAGCACCAACGAGATCAGCGCGGAGATGTAGAAGGAGCGGTTGATCGCGCTCAGGCCGTTCTCGCCCGGCCGGGCCTTGGTGATGAACACGCCGATCACGGCCGTGATGACACCGATGGCCGGCACGATCAGCGGGAACAGCAGGCCCTGCGTGCCGAACGCGGCACTGCCCAGGATCAGCGCGGCGACCAGGGTCACGGCGTAGGACTCGAAGAGGTCCGCGGCCATACCCGCGCAGTCACCGACGTTGTCGCCCACGTTGTCGGCGATCGTCGCCGCGTTGCGGGGGTCGTCCTCGGGAATGCCCTGCTCGACCTTGCCGACCAGGTCGGCACCCACGTCAGCGGCCTTGGTGAAGATACCGCCGCCGACACGCATGAACATCGCGATCAGCGCGGCGCCGAAACCGAAGCCCTCCAGCACCTTCGGTGCCTCGCCGGCGTACACCAGCACCACGATGGAAGCGCCGAACAAGCCCAGACCGACCGTGGCCATACCGACCACACCGCCGGTACGGAAAGCGATCCGCGTCGCCTTCTCACGGCCACCCTCATCGTTGGCCGCCGCGGCGACCCGCAGGTTCGCCTGAGTGGACAGCCACATGCCGAGATAGCCGATGGCGAACGAGAACACCGCGCCCGCCAGGAAGAAGATGGAGCGGCCGATCCGTTCGTTCACTGTGTCCGCGGGTAGCGCGAACAGCAGCAGGAACACCAGGACGCCGAAAATCGTCAGGGTGTTGCGCTGGCGTTTGAGATAGGCCGCCGCGCCCTCTTGTACCGCCTTGGCGATGTCCTGCATCTTCGCGGTGCCCTGGCCCGCGGCCAGCACCTCCTTGAGCAGTACATAACCGACGGCAAGAGCGGCGAGGGCGACCACGGCGACGACGACGACAACGCCGTAGTCACCACCGGAGAGCGATGCCTCCGCGAGGTGGTACTGCCCGGACATCCATGTCCTCCTGTGACATCTGCCGATTTCTCCCGTCCGCTGAACAAACCCGACGGGACGTGCTCGCCACCACGAATGGTGGGACGTCGGCGGAGTCTATGTGTAGTGGACAACTCGTTCGTGAGGCGTCCCCGGCCGTGCACGTTCCGTTATCTTTGTGGAATCGATCTCGGGATCGATCAAGACCAGGCCCGGCCGGAGTGTCGCAGCGGTGTGCTTAGCTCGAAGGCGTGGGTGACGGGCGAATCGAGCGCGGGCGGCAGTTGCTTTCCCGTGTGCTCGCCGGGGTTCCGGCTGATGAGAACCCGTTGACCCACGCGGAGGACCTGCCCGAACGCGTGGCACGGCACGCGGAGTGGCCGTCCTGGGCCCCGCCGGAAGTGGTGTCGGCGTTCCAGGCCAGAGGTCTGGGAAAGCCGTGGGAGCACCAGATCGAAGCGGCCGAACATGTCCGCAATGGCCGTCATGTCGTGCTTTCCACCGGTACCGCGTCGGGAAAGTCACTGGCTTACCAGTTGCCAGTGCTGTCCTCGTTCGCCGCCGACCGCCGGTGCACGGCGTTGTACCTGGCGCCCACCAAAGCCCTTGGCGCCGACCAGTTGCGTGCCGTGCGAGAGCTCGACCTGCCTGATGTGCGGGCCGCGAGCTTCGACGGGGACACACCGATGGAGGAACGCGACTGGGTCCGCGCGCACGCACGCTGGATCTTCACCAATCCGGACATGATCCACCGCGGGATACTTCCCGCGCACGCCCGCTGGTCTCAGTTCTTCCGGCGGCTGCGATACATAGTCGTCGACGAGGCGCACGCGTACCGAGGCGTGTTCGGTTCGCATGTCGCACTGTTACTCCGGCGTCTGCGCCGAGTCGCCCGGCATTACGGTGCCGAGCCGGTGATCATTGCGGCATCCGCAACAGTGTCCGATCCGGCGAACTCGGCCACCCGGCTTTCCGGTGTGGAGTGCGTGGCCGTGACGGAGGACGCCTCGCCACGCGGCGCCCGCACTGTCGCGCTGTGGGAACCGCCCTTGCTGGAGGACCTTTCCGGCGAGAACGGCGCTCCGGTCCGGCGGTCCGCAGGTGCCGAGACCGCACGGATTCTCACTGACCTTGTCGTGGAGGGTGCCCGGACGCTCGCGTTTGTCCGGTCCCGCCGAGGAGCCGAGCTGACCGCGTTGTCCGCACGTCACGCACTGTCTCAAGTGGACAGTGAACTGGCCGGACGGGTGGCCGCCTACCGGGCCGGGTTCCTGCCGGAGGAACGGCGTGCGCTGGAGAAATCGCTGGCGTCCGGCGAGTTGCTGGGCGTGGCCAGCACCAACGCGCTCGAACTCGGCGTGGACATCGCCGGGCTGGACGCGGTCGTCGTCGCCGGGTACCCAGGCACGCTGGCGTCGTTCTGGCAGCAGGCCGGGCGCGCGGGGCGCGCAGGTGACGGCGCGCTTGTCGTGTTCGTCGCTCGCGACGACCCACTTGACACCTATCTAGTACACAACCCGTCGGCGATGCTGCACCGGCCGATCGAGGCGACAGTCCTGGATCCACTCAATCCCTATGTGCTCGGCCCGCACCTGGCCTGCGCGGCGGCAGAGATTCCGCTCACCGAAAAGGATCTCGGGCCGTTCGGCGACACAGTGGCCCGCGAGGTTCTCGACAACCTGGTCGCGGGCGGTGTGCTGCGCAAACGACCGGCGGGCTGGTACTGGACCTCGCGCGACCGGCCGCACTCGTCGGTGGACATCCGGGGTTCGGGCGGCGAGCAGGTCATGGTGGTGGAGGCCGACACCGGCCGGATGCTGGGCACCGTCGATCCCGGATCAGCCTGCGCCACAGTGCATCCGGGGGCCGTCTACCTGCATCAGGGCACGTCCTATGTGGTTGACGACCTCGACCTGGAGTCCGGGCTGGCACTCGTGCACGCGGAGGATCCGGAGTGGACCACGCAGCCCCGCGACGTCGTGGACATCTCGGTCCTGAAGACCGTGACCAGGCAGAACCACGGCGAGGTGAACGTCTGCCTCGGCGATGTCGCGGTCACCTCCCAGGTGGTCGGCTACCTGCGGCGGCTGCCGTCCGGTGAGGTGCTCGACCAGGTTCCGTTGGACCTGCCGGAACACACTCTGGAGACCCGCGCGGTCTGGTACACCATCAGCGAGGACCTGCTGCGCTCCGCCGGACTCGACCGCCCGCAGGTGGCAGGCGCACTGCATGCCGCCGAGCACGCGGCGATCGGCTTGCTGCCCCTGCTGGCCACATGCGATCGCTGGGACATCGGCGGAGTCTCGACCGCGATGCATCCGGACACAGGCGAAGCCACAGTGTTCGTACACGACGGACATCCAGGCGGCGCCGGGTTCGCCGACCGTGGCTTCCACTCGCTTGCCGCCTGGCTCACCGCAACCCGGGCCGCGATCGCATCCTGCGAATGCCCATCCGGCTGCCCGTCCTGCGTGCAGTCCCCCAAGTGCGGCAACGGCAACGAACCACTGGACAAAGCCGGTGCATTGCGAGTGCTGACCATCGTTCTCGACGCGATCGGCT
Source organism: Kibdelosporangium banguiense (assembly GCF_017876405.1). Classification (GTDB taxonomy): domain Bacteria; phylum Actinomycetota; class Actinomycetes; order Mycobacteriales; family Pseudonocardiaceae; genus Kibdelosporangium; species Kibdelosporangium banguiense. The sequence goes on from NZ_JAGINW010000001.1 coordinate 1,888,715, forward strand.
GACGTCCCACAACCGTATATATGGCAATACGCAGGGGATGCCGGTTCCGTACGACATCCACTGCGTATTGCCTTTGCCGCCGAGCCCAGGAGCATGGGCCTGCTACCGCTTGCGTGACTGCCGTCAGCATTTCGACACCGGGAGGCGAAGGTGTCGACTGCCGGAGTTTTCTTCCCGGGGGCAGGATCGCCGATCACGGCCGGTGGGGGCCGCGTTCACCGGAGGCTGCCGCGTAAGCGGGAGTCCGCATGCTGGTCGCTGGGTACTCGGCAGGCCGCCAGGTCCTCGGTCGTCGCTGCGGTGCGGGAGGCCGGCGAGATGACCGTCGGACGAGGCAAACCTTTGACGCTATGGAGTTTTCAGTCTGCTGCTACGAGCTCGGAGATGTGGCTGAGGCGGCTCGGCGAGGCCAGCGCGTCAGCGAGGGCTTCCTGCACCACGGCGGACTCCGGCAGGCGCCAGCCGCAGATCTCGGGCTTGACGCGCCAGTGCACGACACCGTGCTCGAAGGGGCTGGGCGGCAGCGGGACGTAGCTTCCGGCGCCGTGCAGCTTGACCTGCTCGTCAGCGGCCAGCTCGCGGCGCAGCGAACGCCCGGTCTTGGTCAGGAACAGCCAGCGCCCGGCCGGGGTCGCGACGATCGGCACCGGCATCCCGAAGGTGCGCAGCACACCCGCGGCCTTGCGGCCCAGCGAGTCGTCGACCTCGATCGCGTCCAGCACGACACCGGTGGCCACAAGGAGGCTGTAGGGCCGGCCGGTCCACCATGCGGCGACCTGCTCCGGCTTGGTGCCGATGCGCTCCTGCCAGTCCCGGTGCACAGGGACCGGACCGACGTTCTCTGTCCCCTGGCGGCCCGCCCACTGCGAGCCCGCCGGATAGGTGCCGGGCAGCACCGGCCACCCGCGCCACGCGAGACCGACCGCCTCCGCACGCAATTCGATGCGGAAGGCCCCGCGCCAGCTATCCGACCAGTCTGTCTCCAACATCTTGGGTTCTTGCCTCCTTGCACATCGGGCACCGTCCGTGCCCTGCATCTGACTAAACGGCACGAATGCCGCTTGTTGTAACTGCCTGTCGGCAACTGGTCGGTAATGAACGGCGAGTGAATCCGGGCGGACGTTCCAGCCGAACGTCAGCCGGTCGGCGGTACCGCTCGCCGACACGCCTGGACTTGCCAGTGATACCGCTCACCGCTCGCGGACGACCGCTGCCCGCGGCCGGCGGCCGGTTCCTCCCGTTCAACCGCGTGTCCGGCATCGGTCCGGCCTTCGTCCGGGCCGTAATCCGGCCAAGACCGCTTATCGTGGCGGTCACTTCGACCTGGGCGACCCATCCGTTCATCCGGCACTCCTTCAGTTGCATGCCCATCTGTTCGATCACCCAGCCCGCCTGGCCGCAGGCGTACTCCTCGCCCCACGGGCCATACGCCGCGGCGGCGAGCGCGGCCATGTCAGCCGCGCTGTTCGCCCTGTGCCGTGCCGAGGCGACGGCACCTATCACCATGAGCGCACCGCCGAACGCCATCAGCGCCGCAGTCGCCCACGCCGCCCAGACCGTCGCCACTCCTGAGTCGTTCACTCCGCTGTCTCCTGTGGTTCGGCGACGGCGAATGCCTCACCGGAGACCGTCAGGAGCATGTCGGCCGAGACCATGACGGTGATTCGCTCGCCGTCGACAGATATATGGAGGCTGGCGTCCTCCGGTGCGATCCGTCTGGCGGCCTCTTCGGCCAGGCCGTCGTCTCCTCGGGCGACCAGCCGCGCAGCCTCCCGGGCGGCGTCGACGCACTGCAGGTGCGCGGTCACGGTGGCTATCCCGGCCACAACCAGCCACAGCACGATGACCAGCACGCCGAGCGCGATGGCGGCTTCGACCGTGACCGCGCCGGAGTCATGTGTCAGGTCACTGTCATCGCCTTTTCGATGAGGCCGACGATCCAGTTCTGCACCTTTTCGCTCCTGGCAATCAGGATGAGGGCGATGCCGAACCCCGCGGCGGCGATCGTGGCGACGGCGTATTCGACCGTTGTGGTGCCCTCGTCGGTGAAGTCGTGCATCAGTCAGCCCTTCCGTGATCGATGTGGTCATCGGGTCAGTCCCAGCGAACCGGCCAGCCCCACAAGCACCGGCACGATGCCGAGGCACACGAAGGCCGGCAGGAAACACAGGCCGAGCGGTCCGGCGATCAGCACACCGGCCCGTTGGGCCCGCACTTCGCACTCATCGCCGGCCGCGACACGTACCTCGGTCGCCAAAGCAGCGGCCACAGTCGCGAGTTCGGTGCCGGACCTGGCCGTCCTGCGCGCTCCCCTGGCCAAGGCCGCTGTCTCCGGCACATTCGCGACAGGCTGCCACGCGGCGGTGGCATCGGCCCCGAGCGCAAGCAACCCGGCTGTCATCCGCAGGGCCTGTCCCCCTTCGCCAGGTATTCGCCCGGCGACTGCGCGCACTGCGTCCGACACCGGCAACCCGGCTCGCAGACATGCCGCCAGCAGATCCCAGCCCGCCGCGAGACACAGCGGATCAACCGGCTTGGCTCGTTTTCTTGGCTCACGTTGTCGTTTTGGGCGCGCTGTCAGGCCGGTGAGTCTCAACCGGGCTATCCGCGCGCCAGGCGCGACCATGAGCGCGATCGCCGCCAACACGAGACTCATCACGGCTGCACCACCCGCTGCGTCAACCGCGCGCACCAGATCACGCCCGCACAGACGAGAGCGACACCAAGAACGAGCACGATCTGTCCGATGCCTGTGAAGGCGAGAACGCGCAATGGATTGGCACCTACCGCTTCTCCTAGCACAATTCCCAGGACCGGGAGCCCAGCCAGGACCGCGGCGCTTGCTCTGGGCCCGGCCATCTTGGCGTGCGTCTGCCTGGCGAACCGAACCCGTTGGTCAAGATCCTTGGCCACTGCCGCAAGAACATCGGCCAGCGGAAGTCCATGTCGCTGAGCGAGAACCCAGGCGTGAACCACCTCGGCGACCAGAGGTTCCCGCGTGGCTTGCTCGGCATCGCCACCAGCCCGCGCCGCGGATGCAATCGTCTGCATCGCCTCTGCGCCAGCAGGTGGCGCATCCTCCGCAACGGATTCGGCCGCGACAACCGGCTGCGCCCCAGCCCGAAGTTCGGCCACGAAGGACCTCAGCGTCTCCGCCAGTTCCGCGACCGAAGCAACACTCTGCCGAAGTCGTTGCCTGGCCCGCCAACGCTTCCACGCGACAACTCCAGCCAGCACCCCCGCGATCGCACCACCCACACCAAACAGCAGCCCACCACTCAGCCCGGAACCCAACGCGACAAGAACGGTCGTGGGCTTGGGAACCCGCCAAGCTCGCCTGGGCACCCCGACCAGTTCGGCCAGCCGCCGCGACGCAGCCCCCGACGGCCAGACAAGCAGAGCCCCGGCGACGAACAAGAGAGTCATCGGTTTGCTCCATGCAGGGCGCGGAGGGTTTTGAGGGTGGGTGGGGGTTCGCCGGGGCGCCAGAGGGTTTTGACGGTGACGAAGTTGGCGGGGGTTCTGTGGAGGGTGCTGATTTCGGTGAGGCGGCGGGAGTCGTGGTGGCGGCGCATGTGGAGGACGAGCTGGATGGCGGCGGAGAGTTGGCTGTGCAGGGCGGAGCGGGCGAGGCCGCCCAGGGCTGCCAGGGCTTCGAAGCGGGCGGGGACCTCGGCTGGCGAGTTGGCGTGCAGGGTGCCTGCGCTGCCGTCGTGGCCTGTGTTCAGGGATGTGAGCAGCTCGACGACTTCGGCGCCGCGGACCTCGCCGACGACGAGTCTGTCGGGGCGCATGCGCAGGGCCTGGCGGACGAGGTCCCGGACGGTCACGCCGCCTGCGCCCTCGATGTTGGGTGGGCGGGCGATCAGGCGGACGAACTGTGGGTGGTTCGGCGCGAGTTCGCCGGCGTCCTCGACGCAGACGATCCGTTCGTGTCCGGGTACGCAGCCGAGCATCGCGCCCAGCAAGGTTGTCTTGCCTGAGCCGGTGCCGCCGACCACGACGAACGCGAGGCGGGCGTCGATGATGGCCTGGAGGAGGCTCGCGCCTTCTTCGTCGACTGTTCCGAAGCGACACAGCGCGGCCATGTCGTGCACGGCGGGACGCAGGACGCGCAGCGACAGGCAGGTTCCGTTCGGAGCGATCGGCGGAAGGACCGCATGCAGCCGGACTCTGCTCAAGCCGCCTGAACCTGGCAGCCATGCGTCCACATATGGCTGCGCGTCGTCGAGACGACGGCCCGCCGCGCTCGCGAGCCTTTGGGCGAGCCTGCGCACTGAGTGCTCGTCGGGGAAGCGGACCTCGGACTTTCGCAGTCCTCGTGGACCTTCGACCCAGACCTCGTCCGGTGCGGTCACCAGAACGTCTGTCGTGCCGGGATCACGCAGCAACGGCTCGAGCGGCCCTGCTCCCTCGAACTCCTGATGCAGCAAGCGGATCGCCGCAAGGACATCTCTGTCCCCGACAACACCACTGGCCTCATCGCGGATCGCGTCGGCGACCGTGGCGAACGTGATCTCGTTGCCGACGCTGGCGACCCGGCTGCGTACTCGCTCGACGAATTCGGCCTTCATGACGCGATCGCCTCTGCCACGCCAAGGCTCTCCAGCGCTCGACGGGCCGCATCGATCAAAGGACCGTTGCGGTCGCTGAAGTGCCCGCGTTCAAGAGCCACGGCCAAGCCCTTCTGGTAACGCATCGAGGACAGCAGCGGTAGTTCGACCGCCTTGGCCACTTCGTCCGGAGTCAGGCCGCCTGGGGCCGGACCGCGGACGAGAACCTGGGCAACGACGCCGCGTTCCTTGAGGCGGCTGGAGACGATGCGGGCCGAGGCGCAGGCGCGCAGTTCGGCTGGGACGACGATGACAGTCAGATCGGCGAGGTCCAGGGCGGCTTGTGCGGCCGGCGAGAGCTCGCGGGGCAGGTCGCAGACGACGATGTCACCGCCGCGTCTTCCCGCTTGGACGACGGCGGTCACCGCGTCAGGTTCCGGCGCGAAGCCTTTTCTGGCGCCGGAAACAAGTTTCAGTCCCGTGCTGCCCGGCAGGGCGGCACGCAACGACGACGCGGCGACCCGGCCGCGGACCTCCATGTCCGGCCAGCGCAGGCCTTGCTCGGTTTCCGCGCCCAGGACGAGATCCAGGCCGGCGGCGAGCGGATCGCAATCGACGAGCATCGCACGGTGGCCGGCACCTGCTGCCGCTTTCGCGACGGCTACAGCAAATACGGAGGCGCCTGCCCCGCCTCGGCCGCCGACGACTGCGAGTACGCGGCCTGGCGGGCCGACGCCTTCGGCCGCGTCGGCGAACGCGTCGGCGAGCCAGGAACTGGCGGCCGGCAGCTCCACGACATGCTCGGCTCCGAGGTCGACGGCCGCGTGCCAGCCGTCGATCGTGGTGGTGTCAGGTGATATCAGGACTATTCGGTCGCGTTTGGGCAGCCGGGCGACTTGGACCTCCTGAGCGCCCGCGGGGTCGAGCAGGATGAGCGGCGCGCGTTGCCAGAGTGGCCTGGCGGCGGTCGCGTCCGGTACACGCTTGAGCTCGCAGCCTGCCGCCGCGGCCATGCGGAGCAGTTCTTCGAGGACTGTTTCGTCGCTGACCAGAACGAGTGGACTGTTCTCGCTCATCGGATGCACCCCCGCTTTCACGCCGCCGGGCCTGGTTGCCCGCTGCCTCCACGCTCGCGCCGGGCGGGGTGGCGGGGCAACGGGGATGGGCTCGGCTGTGGATGAGTGAGTGGGGTGTGGACAACTGCCCGGAAAACCGGGCTTTCGGACCTGCACTGTCTCCTCCCGTGTGGTATAGCCGCGAAAATTGTTGCGGCACAGCAGGTCCACCACCGGCGTTCGCGTCGCGACGGTCGGCGGGCAGGAATATTTCCGCCCGCCTGGCTGTAATCAAAGTTGGGTGCGGGCGTCCGCCACGAGGACGATTGCTACCACCGCGTAGAATTCAGCGCGCGCACCAGGCCGGGTGACCGGAATCTGCGGCTGCGTAAGAGAAGTGGATATGGGACGACCCCCGCCAGGGGGGAGGGACGGGGGTCGTCAAGAGGTTCAGTCCCGGGGGGTCGGACTGAACCGGTCCGGTGTCGAAGACCGGACATGCTCACTGTATCCCCTCCCGGCCGACTCGTGGTCATAGAACCGACTTTTTATTGATGTGTCTTACGCACATGACTCCGCGAGCCGTCACCCAGTCGTCCAGACGGGGCATATGCTCCGCTTATGACCGAAGCGCCGAAGCGGGTCGCCGCGTTCTTCGACCTCGACAAGACGGTCATCGCCAAGTCGAGCACGCTGGCCTTCAGCCGTCCGTTCTTCCAGGGCGGGCTGATCAACCGCCGGGCGGTGCTCAAGAGCGCGTACGCCCAGTTCGTGTTCATGCAGTCCGGGGCGGACGCCGACCAGGTCGACCGGATGCGGGCCCACCTCACCGCGCTGTGCGAGGGCTGGGACATCGAGCAGGTCCGCTCGATAGTCGAGGAGACCTTGCACGACATAGTGGATCCGTTGATCTACGCCGAGGCCGCCGAGCTGATCGCCGAGCACCGGGAGAAGGGCCATGACGTGGTCGTGGTCTCCGCCTCGGGTGAGGAGATAGTGCGGCCGATCGCCCGCATGATCGGCGCGACCGACAGCGTCGGCACGCAGATGGTCGCGTCGGAAGGGCGCTACACCGGGGAGATCGAGTTCTACTGCTACGGCGAGAACAAGGCCGTGGCCATGAAACAGCTGGCGGTGGAACGCAATTACGACCTGACGGCGTGCCACGCATACAGCGACTCGGTCACCGATGTGCCGATGCTCGAGGCGGTCGGGCACCCCGCGACGGTGAACCCCGACCGCGCGCTGCGCAAACTCGCGGGCGAGCGCGGCTGGCCGGTGCTCACGTTCTCCAAGCCGGTGTCGCTCCGGTCGAGGTTCCACATGCCGTCGGGCACCACGGTGGCCATCACGGCGGCGAGTATCGGAGCTGTCGCGGCGGCCGGCGCAACGTGGTACGGCATCCGCAGGCGTAGGCGGAAGTAGCCATCCTTGTGGGGGACTTCGATAGCCCGGTCGGAGGTAGCGGTTGACGCCGCATGCGCGTAAGTGCTGGTCCGTTCGACCACGAGGCGTGTTGATCTACCGTTTAAAGACTCTGTACCGGTGCACCCGTCCGTGCCCTTGAAGTGACCGCGCTCACTAGGTACAAAGTTAGTGCGGACTTCTAGTCAGCCCGGGACCAAACGAAGAGAAGCTTGGTCCACCCTGAGAGAACTCCGTGCGCGGACTCCGGGCACCCACGCGCAGCACGCCGCGGGAGGCTTGTCGTCAAGGGACTGCGTACCGGGACGCCGGGCGCCGAGGCCCAGTGAGTACGACGTGAGTTGCACGCTTGGTAACCCGAGACGTTCGCGCTTTGGTGGGCGGCGTTCACCGGCTCCGGCCAGTGGGCGCCGCCACCTTCTTGTTGGGGGTTCGCCCGGCGCGCGAGATGTGCCCGGTGCCAGTAGCGTGACAAGCCGAGACACCGCCGTTTGGCTCTTTGCTTCGCCGACGTGACGTGGGTAACTTACCGATTGAAGTGTCAAACCGGTAAGAATCTTACGCCTCCAGGGAGGCAGAGGTGTCTCGTCGTCGTTGGATCCCCCCGGCTCTGGCCGCTGTCACCGCGTTAGCTGCCGTCAGCACGCCCGCATCGGCCGCGCCCGAACCAGATGCCATGACCAGCTGGGCCCACGCCGCGTTGCGGCATCTCAGCCTCGAGGAGAAGGTCGGCCAGCTGTTCGTGGCGACCGTCTGGGGCAAGTCCGCCGACGAGGCACACCCCGAGAACCTCAAGCGCTACGGCGTGGACACGCCTGCCCAGGTGGTGCAGCGCTACAAGGTCGGCGGGGTCATCTACTTCAACAACCCGACCACGGACAACGTCGACGACCCCCGCCAGCTGCTCAGGTTCTCCAACGGCCTGCAGAAAGCCGCCCTGACCTCGGGCGCCCACATCCCGTTGCTGATCTCCATCGACCAGGAGGGCGGCAACGTCACCAGGGTCGTCTCCCCGGCGAGCGAGTACCCGAGCGCGATGGCACTGGGTGCGGCCCGCAGGCCGGAAGACGCCAAACGGCTGGCCGCGATCAGTGCCCACGAGCTGCGCGCGATGGGTGTCACCCAGAACTTCGCGCCGGTCGCGGACGTCAACTCCAACCCGATCAACCCGATCATCGCGGCCCGGTCGTTCTCCTCGGACCCGACGCTGGCCGGCCAGATGGTCAGCGCCCAGATCGCCGGGTACCAGCGGTCCGGCTGGCCGGGTGAGACGGTGTCGGCGGCGGCCAAGCACTTCCCAGGGCATGGGGACGCGGCCGAGGACAGCCACACCGGCCTGCCGAACATCGCCCGCACCGAGGAACAGTGGCGCAAGATCGATCTGCCGCCGTTCAAGGCGGCCATCGCGGCCGGCATCGACTCGATCATGACCGCGCACATCACGGTGCCGAGCCTGGACCCGTCCGGCGAGCCGGCCACCCTGTCCAAGCCGATCATGACCGGGCTGCTGCGTAACGAGCTCAGGTACGACGGCGTCGTGGTCACCGACTCCCTGGCGATGGAGGGCGTGCGCAAGAAGCACACCGACGCCGAGATCCCGGTGCTCGCCCTGGAGGCGGGCGTCGACCAGATGCTGATGCCGCCGAACCTGCAGATCACGATCGACGGTGTCCTCGCGGCTGTCCGGTCGGGCCGGATCAGCGAGCAGCGCATCGACCAGAGCGTGCTGCGTATCCTCAAGCAGAAGTGGAACCGCGGCGTCTTCCTCAAGCCGTTCGCCGACGAGCGTGCGCTGCCGCGTGAGGTCGGTACGAAGCAGAACCTCGCGGAGATTCAGAAGGTCAGCGACCGGACCGTCACGGTGTTGCGTAACGACGCGAAACTGCTGCCGCTCAAGACGGTCCCGAACAAGGTGCTCGTCACCGGCTGGAACAACCCGGTTGCCGCAGGCGCGCCAGCTGAGCCGGTCGCGAAGCTCGCCAAGGAGATAGGTCCAAACGCGACAGCGCTCTCCACAGGCGGGTCGCCGACAGCAGCCCTCGTGGACCAGGCAGTCGCCGCGGCCAACGGCTCGGATCTCGTGATCGTGTTGACCAACGGCCTGCGCACGTCGGCCCCGCAGCGCAACCTGGTCACGAAGCTGCTCGCCACGGGCAAGCCTGTGATCGCTGTGGCCGCACAGGTGCCGTACGACCCTGGCTTCGCGGACGTGCCGACCTGGATAACCACGTACGCCTGGCGAGACGTCTCCATAACCTCGCTGGCCAAGGTGATCCTCGGAAAGGTCTCGCCCACGGGCAAGCTGCCGGTGAACGTGCCGACGGCCGACCCAGCACAGATCCTCTTCCCGTTCGGGACGGGCCTGACATGGTGAACCGGCGGAGTGTTCTGGCCGCCGCGCCTGCAGCACTGGTTGCTGCCGCGGCCCCCGCAGCCGCGGATCAGCAGCAGCGGCACTACGACCGGGTCACCCCCGGAGCCGACCGCCTGGCCGAGCGTGGCTGGCGCGACTTCCAGGGTCGCAAGGTCGGTGTGCTGACCAACCCGACCGGTGTCCTCAGGGACAAGACGCACATCGTCGATTCCCTGGTGTCCGCCGGCATGGCGCCGGTCGCGGTGTTCGGACCGGAGCATGGGTTCCGCGGCACAGCCCAGGCCGGCGGTTCCGAAGGCAGTTACGTCGACCCGCGCACCAAGGTCCCGGTGTACGACGCGTACGGCGTGACGGCCACGAAACTCGCTGAGATGTATCGCAAGGCCGGTGTCGACACGATCGTGTTCGACATCGCGGATGTGGGCTCGCGGTTCTACACCTATATATGGTCGATGTACACGGCGATGGTGGCCGCGGCCGAGACCGGCGCCGCGTTCGTCGTGCTGGACCGGCCGAACCCGGTCGGCGGCAAGGCCTACGGCCCGATGCTGGACCCCGCGTTCGCCTCCGGTGTCGGTCGCAAGCCGATCGTGCAGCAGCACGGGATGACCGCGGGCGAGCTGGCGAGGTTCTTCAACAAGGAGTTCCTGCCCGCCGACACCGGCGGTAGACAGTTGTCCAAACTGGACGTTGTCGAGGTCAGGGGCTGGCGCCGGGACACCCTGTTCGCCCGGACCGGACTGGACTGGATCCCGCCGAGCCCGAACATGCCGCTGCCGCAGACCGCGTTGGCCTACCCGGGAACCTGTTTGTTCGAGGGGACTGTGTTCTCCGAGGGCCGCGGCACGACTAGGCCATTCGAGACAATCGGCGCGCCGGACCTGGACTGGCGGTGGGCCGAGGAGCTCAACCGTCTCCGTCTGCCCGGCGCACGGTTCCGGGAGACCTACTTCGCCCCGACGTTCAACAAGTTCGCCGGCAAGACGTGTGGCGGAGTACAGCTGCACTTCACCGATGAAGAGTCTTTCGACCCTATCCGGACGGCCGTGGCCATGCTGGTCACCGCGAAACGGCTCTATCCAACGATTTTCGCGTGGCGGGGAGACAATTTCGTGGACAAGCTCTCAGGTTCGGCCCGCTTGCGGACGATGATCGATTCGGGCGCCGGCGTCGATGATGTCGTCGGAGCGTGGCGCGAAGAGCTCGCCGGCTTCGGCAGGCAACGTCGTCAACACCTGATCTACTGGTGAGGCAGGGCATGATGCGTCGATCGGTGATCTTGCTGGCGGTGGTGGGTGTGGTCGGTGCGGGCGCGGTGTCGGCCGACGCGCGCGGCGGGGAGACAGGCCGGTTCGACCGGCCCAAGCAGGGATTCGCCGCGCCCTGGACCGAGTTACGCGACGGCACGCCTGAGCAGGTGGGCCTTGACCGGGCGCCGATCGACGCCGCGGTGGCGCAGATCGACGAATGGACCAGAACCAATCCCACACAGCCGCCGGTGAATCATCCGCTGATGTCCGGTGTGGTCACCCTGTTGGCCCATGAGGGCGTTGTCGTCAACCGGTCAGCATCCGGTTACGCAGTGCGGTATTCCGATGCCGCCGGGACGGAACTCCCTGTCCAACAGCGGGTTGCGATGCGTGACGACACGATCTTCGACATGGCCTCGATCAGCAAGCTGTTCACCTCGATCGCCGTGATGCAGCTCGCCGAACAGGGCAAGATCGACGTCGACGCGCCGGTTTCCCGCTACTTGCCCGAATTCGGCGTCAACGGCAAGGCGGGCATCACGGTCAAACAGCTGCTGATCCACACCTCGGGCCTGGTGTCGTTCATCCCGTTGTGGTCGCTGTACCCGGACAAGGCGTCCCGGCTCAAGGCCGTGATGGACATCGCGCCCAAGTACGTGCCGGGCTCGACGTACGAGTACTCGGATCTCAACCTGATCACCCTGGGCGTGCTGGTCGAGCGCCTGACCGGGTCCACCTTGGACAACGTTGTCACCCGCGGCATCACCGAACCGTTACACATGACCGACACCGGGTACAACCCGCCCGCGTCCAAACTGGACCGGATCGCGGCGACGGAGTACCAGGCCAGCCCGGCCCGCGGGATCATCAGAGGGCAGGTTCACGACGAGAACGCGTGGTCACTCGGCGGCGTCGCCGGGCACGCGGGAGTCTTCTCCACCGCCCGCGACATGGCTGTGCTCGCGCAAACTCTGCTCAATGGCGGTATTTATGCCCACAGGCGGATCCTGAAATCCGAGACGGTGCGGGCGATGCTGACCAACTACACGCAGGCTTTCCCAGGCAACGCACACGGTTTGGGCTTTGAACTGGACCGAAGGTTCTACATGGGAGGCTTGAGCGGGCCGGCCACCGCGGGTCACACCGGGTACACCGGAACGACGCTCGTTGTGGACCTTCAGTCACGGTCGTTCGCGATCCTGTTGTCCAACAGGGTTCATGTGTCGCGCAACTGGGGATCCATCAACCCCGCAAGGGAGACGCTCGCCACCGGTCTGGCCAAGGCGCTGGCCGTCCGACCGAGACACGGCCGTGATGCTTGGTACACGGGGATCGGCAACTCGAGCACCGCGACACTGTCCACACGGGAGCTTCGGGCCAAAAGTTCGACCATTCGGGTTGCGTTCGACACATTCGTCGACAGCGAGTCTTCCGACCACCTCGTTCTGGAGTCGAGTGGTGACGGCGTGCAGTGGACGGCCGTCAAAATGATCACCAGCGGGCCCGGCGCACCGCCAGGCGAAAACAGTTTTCTTTCCGGTTCAGGCCACCGGACCTGGTGGAATGTTCGCGCGGAGGTCGCCGGGTCGGACAAGATCTCGTTGCGCTGGCGGTTCAGTACTGACCGCCTCTACACCGGTCGCGGGGTGTTATTGGACAACATCAAAATCACCCAGGGTAGCCGCACACTTCTGGACGGTGAAAAACAACCAACGGCGTTCGTCTCACAGTCTTGGGATCGTCGAATCCGATGATAAAATTTGTTAACGACACCCCCATTACCTGCGATTTCCCACGCAAGCCACTGTGGTTGCAGGTTCAAGTTTCGGACACGTTTGGGTGTCGTTGCGTCAGGAGGTCTAGCCGTGACCTTGTCGGATCCCATAACTGTTAGTAAGTTTCCCACGTGAGCACCGCGGAGATGGTTGACGAACGGAGCGAGTCGAGTCCGCTCGTACGTATCAGGTCGCTGCTGCCGGGCCTCGCCCGCGCGGAACAGCGAGTCGCCAAGGTGGTGCTGGACAACCCGGCGTCGGTAGCGCGCCGGAGCATCACCGAGGTCGCCGACGCGGCAGGCACCAGTGAGACCACGGTCACCCGGTTCTGCAAAGCGATTGGTGTCGGCGGATATCCGGAGCTGCGCATAGCGCTGGCTGCGGACACCGCCAGGACAGAGGCACGCGCCGAGCGTGATCTCGGTGGTGAGATCGGTCCCGAGGACGACCTGGCCCAGGTCGTACGCAAGGTCACCTTCGCCGACGCACGCGCCGTCGAGGAGACCGCGGACCAGCTCGATGTCGCCACGTTGCAGCAGGTCGTCGACGTGATCGCCGCCGCCGGCCGCGTCGATGTCTATGGCGTGGCAGCGAGTGCGTTCGTGGCACTCGACCTGCAGCAGAAGCTGCATCGCATCGGCAGGGTGAGCTTCGCGTGGAACGACACGCACATCATGCTCACGTCGGCGGCGGTGCTCGGCTCGGGAGATGTCGCTGTCGGCATCTCGCACACCGGGGCGACCACCGACACCGTTGAAGCGCTCCGCACCGCGCGGCAGCACGGCGCCACAACCGTGGCGTTGACCAACTTCCCGCGCTCCCCGATCACCGAGGTGGCCGATTTCGTGCTGACCACCGCGGCTCGGGAGACCACGTTCCGCTCCGGTGCGATGGCCAGCAGGATCGCCCAGCTGACGGTGATCGACTGCCTGTTCATCGGCGTGGCGCAACGGCACCTGCCGACGGCAATGGGTGCGCTGGAAGCCACGCGTGACGCGGTGGGCCCGCACCGGCTGGAGACCCGGCCGGACGGACGCCGCAAGACGCGCGAAACCGGAAAATGAGAGCACCAGGACGGCGATGACGGTTCCCCAGCAAGCGGTCTACGTCGACTCTCCGACAGAGGGCCGCAATCCGCGAACCACCGGGCTGGACACACTGCCCACGCTCGAGGTTCTGCGCGTCATCAACGCGGAGGACCGGCTTGTGCCGGCCGCCGTGGCGGAGGCGTTGCCGCAGCTGGCAAAAGCCGTCGACCTGGCCGCGGAAGCGCTGCGCCAGGGCCATCGGGTGCACTACGTGGGCGCGGGCACGTCCGGGCGGCTGGCAAGCCTGGACGTGGCCGAGCTTGCGCCCACGTTCAACGCCCCGGCTGAATGGTTCGTCGCCCATCACGCGGGCGGCAACCGGGCACTACGCACGGCCGTGGAGAACGCGGAGGACGACGCGGCGGCAGGGGCCGCGTTGCTGACGCGAGAGGCGGAGGCCGGGGATTTCGTCCTCGGCCTGACCGCTTCGGGACGTACTCCTTTTGTCCTGGGCGCGCTGTCGGCGTCCAGGCGGCTGGGCGCGGGCACCGGACTGGTGTCCAACAATCCGGTTTCCGCCCGGACCGCCGACGTGGACGTGGTCATCGCGGTGGACACCGGGCCGGAAGCGGTCGCCGGGTCGACCCGGATGAAGGCGGGCACGTCGCAGAAACTCGTTCTGACTGCGTTCTCGACCGCGGTGATGGTCAAGCTCGGCCGCACGTACTCGAATCTGATGGTGAGCATGCGTGCGACGAACGCGAAACTGCGTGGCCGCACGCTGCGGATTCTGCGGGAGGCCACCGGCTACAGCATGCAGGAATGCGCCGACGCGCTCACAGCGGCGAACGGCGACCTGAAGGTGGCGCTTGTGCACCTGCTGTCCGGGGCGGACTCCGAACGGGCCGCGAAGGCCCTGAGCGAGACGAACGGGCACGTACGCAACGCACTGGACATGCTGGGCGCGGCGGCCTGCTGAAGGTAGCCCTACCTCGCATCCGGTGGCCGTCACCAATGTCCGGATGATCGTTTGTCGGCAGGGTTTGCCCCATGCTGACTTCCATCGCGGTCTCGTTGGCACTCGTCGCGGGCGCACTGCCCGCGGCGCCGGCGACCGCCACGATTCGATTCACGGAATACGATATCCCGCATATCGTCGCCCAGGATTATCGAAGTCTCGGATACGGCCAGGGATACGCGGCCGCACGGGCCAATCTTTGCGCCATTGCCGACGGGATCATCACGTTGCGTGGCGAACGGTCGCGCTATTTCGGACCCGGTCCGGCCACGACAGGATTGAACCGGGCGTCCGACAATTTGTCGAACGATCTCTACTACCGCGGGTTCAGTGTCGCGCCGTTGCTGAATCAGGTGTCGCCGGACGTCCGGCAAATGGTCAAGGGATACGCGGCGGGTTACAACAGCTATCTCGCGCAACGCCCGCCCAGCAACTGCCCGGCATTGCTGACGCCGATGACAGAACTGGATGTGTATCGCCGGGCGCACGCGTGGAGCACGGCGCTGGTCTCCGGCTCGAGCGTGGACACGATCGTGAATGCCGCGCCCGGCGCCGTACCACAGGGCAGCCAGCCGACAGCTGACATGTCCGGGCCAGGCAGCAATGCCATCGCGCTCGGCCGCGACGCCACGACGTCCAAACGAGGCATCGTGGTGGTCAACCCGCATCTGCCTTGGGGCGGCGACATGGGCTGGGACATGGTCCAGCTGCGGATTCCCGGCCGGCTGAACGTCAGCGGCGCGACATTCGTGGGCATGCCGTTCGTCGTGGCCGGGATGACCGAGAACCTCTCGTGGAGCGGGACGATCGCGGACGCCGTTGTGCCAGGGACTTTGTTCGAGCTCAAGCTGACCGGGCCGACGACGTACCTCGTCGACGGCAAGCCGGAAGAGATGCGCCGCAACGATGTCACCGTTGAGGTCAAGCAGCCGGACGGAACCCTCAAGCCAGTGACCAGAACACAGTTCTCGACCCGCTACGGGCCGGTGATCACGAACTTCCGTGGCGTGGCAGTGCCGTGGACCGCTGACAAAGCCTTCGCCTTGGCCGACGCGAACGCGAACAACATGCGTTTCCTGAACATGCTGACGGAGCTCGGCAAGACGCAGTCCACCGATGACTTCGTCAAAGCCATGCACCGGACCCAGGGCGACCCGATCTTCAACCTGCTGGCCGCTGACTCCGCCGGGCGTACTGTCTACACCGGACAGACAACCGTGCCGAACGTGCCGGATTCACTGGCGGCCGAATGCAACACCACACTGGGGCAACAGACTTTCCAGGCGATGGGCCTGGCCGTGCTCGACGGTTCCCGCGCGGCCTGCCGGTGGCGCACCGATCCGGACGCGGTCGCGCCTGGCATCCTCGGCCCAGGCAACCTGCCGGAACTGCGGCGCGACGACTACGTGTCGAACTCCAACCAGAGCTACTGGCTGACCAACGCCCGCCAACCCATGCGCAAGCTGCCACGGATCGCGGGCGACTTCGAGACCGCGCGCAATGTGCGGACGCGTGACACACTTACCGAGATCACCGAAGGCCTCGGCAGGTTCGACCTGAAGTCGACGCAGGACTTGATGTTCTCCAACCGGGTGTACGCCGCCGAGCTCGCACTCGACGAGACAATCGCGATGTGCCGCAGGCTCGACATGGGTCAGGCCTGTGACGTACTGGCCCGCTGGGACCGCAAGGCCAATGTGGATAGTCGCGGGTACTTGCTGTTCAGCCGGTTCTGGACCCGGATCGGCCGGTCGGTGGACTGGAAGGTCCCGTTCTCGGTGAACGACCCCGTACGCACGCCGAACACCTTGAACACCGACAACCCGTTGGTGGTCAAGGCTTTCACCGACGCGGTCGCCGAGATGAACGCCGCGAACATCCCGCTCGACGCACCGGTGGGCGACCACCAGTACGTCGAGAAGGACGGAAAGCGGATCCCGATCGGCGGCGGACGTCCCGAGACCGGGACCTTCAACGTGATCGCGAGCGACTGGGCCAACGGATACCACGGGATCGGCCAGGGCCGTAGCGGCACCAACAGTTCCGGATACGTCCGGGTCACCGCGTTCAACGGCACGCCATGCCCGGACGCACGGGCCGTGCTGGCCTACAAGCAGCCGGAACTGTTCTCCCAGAAGGGATGGATCACCGAACGGTTCTGTGAGAAGGACATTCTCGCATCACCGAGTCTGAAGGTCGTGCACCTCAGGACGGGCTGAGCACTACTTTTCGCACGCGGCTCCATCCTTGTCACGATCCAAGGCCGGACGGTAGCCCGGGTCGCCCCGATGCAGCGGCGCTGCACCGGCGGCCCGGGCCGCGTCACAGTTCTTGTAGTAGGCGGCAGGCGGCTCGGGCTCGACAGGGGGCTCAGGCAGCGGCGGCGCCGTCTCGGGTGCTGGTGGCGGCGCGGGCTTGTCGACCCGAATGACGATCACCGCGTCCGGGCGGACTGACGATCCCGCACCTTCGACGGACACGACTGTCCATGATGGATCATGTGCGATTTGGTTGCCGTCGGGCAAAAAGTATCGGAACGTGGTGAAACCCAGCGTGCGTAGCTGCCCTTCGACCGTGGCGGCAGTTTTACCCGCAAGGTCAGCAGGAAGAGCCACCGGCACGACCGTAGGTGTCGTGGTGGTGGCGGTCGTTGTCGTCGTCGAGGCGATCGTGGGGATGGGCGGTGCCGATGTGGGAGTTGGTGTGGCACAAGCGCTTACAAGCGTCAGTACGGCAATCGCGCCGATGATCCGCATGGGAGACCCCCGAATCCGCCAACCGGTTCGTCCCAAACGACCATCCGGCTGTCAGTCCATTCCCCACAGGGCTACGCGCTGTTACTCAAGTCACACGACCGGGTGAACCTAGATATCGCTTTGGCACAGCGTTGGTGACAGAACGATATGAACGTGCGGGTTCAGGCGTTCGCGGAGTCGGCGATCGACGTGGCTTCACGCGCACCGACCTCGAACGCGTCACAGCACAACAGGACCCAGTCGCGCACGCCTTCGGGCTGACCGCTGGCAAAGCCGTCCGCCGCCTCCCGATACCGCTCGGGCCGGCGCAGGAACGCGACCTCGGGCACGGTCAATCCTTTCGGGTCCAGGCCTGTGCCGATCATGGTCAGCCGCGCGGCTGCCCGCGCGACGACACCGTCCGCGACACCGAACGGCGCCAATGTCAGCAATTCACCGTGCACCACGGCCGCCAGGACAGGACCTGGCGCGGATGTCGCGCCCGTCACAAGGTTCGCCAGCAGATCCAGCCGACCGGACACGCCACGCGCCGACCGCGGCCGCCCCAGCCGGTCATGCTCGGCGGCGTCGACCAGATCGGCGGCCGCCAGCAGATGCAGCCGGGCCAATGCCTGCAGCGGTGCGCGCTGCCAGACAGGTAGGAGCGGACCGATGGCCTCGGCGACCCGCAGGGCACCGGCGAGTATCGGGTCCACGACTTCGCCGTCGTCGGGGATCTCCGGATTGCCGCCGTCGAGATACGCCGACGAGCGCGCGGCGCGCACCGACGCCTCGGCGGCCGTGGTCGGCCAGCCGCGCCGGTTGGCTGGGTGCCGGTGCACTGACTGCACGTTGTCACGCGCTGCCTGCACCGCCTCGGCTACCCCGGGAAGCTCCAGCAGTGGGCCCAGCGGATCGGTCACGCGCTGACACTAATGGGGAGGCGCCCGGACTTCGACACGGGCTCCTTACTCGATCATCGCCGGTCACGCATCACCCACCCGGTGTAATTGGTATAGACCTATTCGAGGCCCACCCTGTTATTGCAGGCCTGTGCGCACTACGGTCACCACCACACGAGTTGCCGGTTTCGAGGAGGTCACACGAGATGACCGAGCAGTCCCAGGGTCCCGCGCTGGACAACCTGCTCACCGAGAGCAGGACTTTCCCGCCCTCCGATGAGTTCGCGGCCGCCGCCAACGCGGGCCCTGAGCTGTACGAGGCTGCCGAGGCCGAGCGGGATGCCTTCTGGGCCAAGCAGGCCGAGCGGCTGCACTGGGACACCAAGTGGGACCAGGTCCTCGACTGGAGTGACGCGCCCTTCGCCAAGTGGTTCGTCGGCGGCAAGCTGAACGTCGCCTACAACTGCGTCGACCGGCACGTCGAGTCCGGCCACGGTGCCCAGGTCGCCATCCACTGGGAAGGCGAGCCCGGCGACACCCGCACGATCACGTACGCCGACCTGCTGGCCGAGGTCAGCAAGACCGCGAACGCGTTGCTCGAGCTGGGACTGCAGGCCGGTGACCGAGTCGCGATCTACATGCCGATGGTGCCCGAGGCGATCTACTCGATGCTCGCCTGCGCCCGTCTCGGCCTGACCCACAGTGTGGTCTTCGGCGGGTTCTCCGCCGAGGCGCTGAGGTCCCGGATCGAGGACGCGTCCGCCAAGCTGGTGATCACCACGGACGGCCAGTACCGCCGTGGCAAGCCGGCCGCGCTGAAGCCTGCGGTCGACGAGGCCGTCGCCCAGACGCCGACGATAGAGCACGTGCTCGTGGTCAAGCGCACGGACACCGAAGTCGAGTGGACCGACAGCCGTGACATCTGGTGGCACGAACTTGTCGACAAGCAGTCCGACAAGCACACGCCGGAAGCGTTCGACTCCGAGCACCCGCTGTACATCCTGTACACCTCGGGCACGACCGGGAAGCCCAAGGGAATCCTGCACACGTCCGGCGGCTACCTCACGCAGGCGTCGTACACGCACTTCAACGTGTTCGACCTCAAGCCGGACACGGACGTCTACTGGTGCACCGCCGACATCGGCTGGGTCACCGGGCACAGCTACATCGTGTACGGCCCGCTGTCGAACCGTGTCACGCAGGTTGTGTACGAGGGCACGCCGAACACCCCGCACGAGGGCAGGCACTGGGAGATCGTTCAGCGCTACAAGGTCTCGATCTACTACACGGCGCCGACCCTGATCCGCACCTTCATGAAGTGGGGCGCGGACATCCCGGCCAAGTTCGACCTGTCGTCGCTGCGCGTGCTGGGCAGCGTCGGCGAGCCGATCAACCCGGAGGCCTGGATCTGGTACCGGGAGAACATCGGCGCCAACTCGGCGCCGATTGTGGACACGTGGTGGCAGACCGAGACCGGCGCGATCATGATCTCGCCGCTGCCCGGCGTGACCTCGACCAAGCCCGGCTCGGCGCAACGTGCGCTGCCAGGTGTTTCGTCGATGGTCGTGGACGACCAGGGCAACGAGGTACCGCACGGTGGCGGCGGATACCTGGTGCTCGACAAGCCGTGGCCGTCGATGCTGCGTGGCATCTGGGGCGACAACGAGCGCTACCGCGACACCTACTGGTCCCGTTTCGCCGACAAGGGCTACTACTTCGCCGGTGATGGCGCGAAATACGACAACGACGGCGACGTATGGCTGCTCGGTCGAGTTGACGACGTGATGAACGTGTCCGGGCACCGTATCTCCACCACCGAGGTGGAATCGGCGCTCGTGTCGCACCCGACCGTCGCGGAAGCGGCCGTCGTAGGCGCGACGGACCCGACCACAGGCCAGGGCATCGTCGCGTTCGTCATCCTGCGCGGTGGCGCAGTCGACGGTGGCGAGGAGGCCGTGAAGGCGTTGCGCGACCACGTGGCCAAGGAGATCGGCCCGATCGCCAAGCCGCGTCAGGTCATGGTCGTGCCGGAACTGCCGAAGACCCGCTCCGGCAAGATCATGCGCCGCTTGCTGCGCGACGTGGCGGAGAACCGTTCGATCGGCGACGTGACAACACTGGCGGACTCGACGGTGATGGACATGATCTCCCAAGGCCTGAACAAGGGCGCCTCGGAGGACTGAGAGCCGTTACAAAGCGGGCCCCTCGTGCGTTTTGCACGAGAGGCCCGCTTTGCGTTCAGGAGTGGTCGAACCGGCCGGACTTGATCGCGGCCAGGAACGGAGCCAGTTCGACGGTCAGGATCGGACCGGTCGGATTCTTGCTGTCACGCACAGCACCGGTGTTGGCCAGCTCGACACAGTTGGTCTGGTCGGTCGACCAGGATGACTTGCGCCAGCTGAAAGTCATCGTTTGCCCTCTCGTTGTTCAATGAGTTTCCTCAGAATATCCCGGCTTTCCGCAGTGGAAAGCGCGATCTTGTTCAGCTTGGCCCGCTGGGAGACATAGCCGTCGACTTCTGGATCATGTAGGAACACCCCGCCCCGCAACAGTTCGATGTGTGCGATCGAGGGAGAGCCTGGGAAGTCCAGCAGTAGCCAGGAATGGTAGAGGCCAGCTCGGGGAAGGTGTTGTGGAACGAGTCGAACCCCAATGCCACGCTTGGTCACTTCGACAAGATGCTTGAGCTGGGCTGTCAGGACCTCGGCGCCACCGAACGGAGTCCGGATCGCGGCCTCGCCGATGAAGGCTGTGTATTCGATCTTCGGCAAGATCTGCTGCCGCCGCAGCCGTGCCATCCAGACCATCTCGATGTCTTCACTGGGATTGCCTATGTCAAGCATGTAGGCCTTGGCGTATTCGTAGGTCTGGAGCAGGCCCGGGATGATGTTGACCGACCAGTCGGTGAGGGCGTTGGCGTCGGCTTCGTAACTTGCCAGTGCTCCCAGTTCATCTGGGACACCAGGCAAGGGGCGGGACCACCAACCCGGCTCGTCGATTGCTTTGGCGCGGCGCACCAATGCGTCGCGTTGGTCCACGGGAATGCGGTAGACCGCGAGTATGCTGGCCACGTCCTCGGCGCTGATATGTCGTTTGCCGTTCTCTATCCGGCTCATCGTCGCCGCTGACCAGCCCAGCATCTCGGCCGCGGCCTCCAGCGAAAGCTCGGTTTGCCGAGTCCGCATTGTCTTGAGCTGAGCGCCCAGGGCACGATCCCTTGCCTGGGGCGGTTTCCGATTACCCGACACGATGTCTCCTAGTGCTTTCCGCACATGCAAGTACGGGCAGTGATTGCGCAATATCACTAGCGTGACGGAAAACATCCGACTCCGCCATTTGGAGGCATCACCATGTCGCGTAACCCGTCGACCAATGTCTGGATCACTGTCGACGACGGCTGCCCGCTCAGCTACGAGGTCAATGGCAGCGGTGCGATGGAGTTCGTCTGCGGCAGCAGTGCCGCAGACGGAATCGGGATGACCATACAAAGCGAGGCGCTACGCAAGTTCGTCGCGCTCGGCACCGAAGCGCTCCGCGAAATGGATGCGCTTTTCGCCGACGAACAGGCCAAGGAAGATCAAACGAGCGCGGCCTGACCGACGCCCGCTGGACCTTGCTTGTTCAGGACGAGGCCGCGGCCAGGTTGGGCTGCCATTCGGCTACCGGGCGGGAGAACAGCGCAGCGAGTTGGGCTGTGGCCCCTGGCACCAGCCAGTAGTAGACCCAGGTGCCTCGCCGCTCGCAGTCGATGAGTCCGGCCTGGCGCAACAACTTCAGGTGATGGGAGATCGTCGGCTGCGACAGCTCGAACGCCGGTGTCAGCTCGCACACGCAGACTTCGCCGTCGGCGCGCGCCGCGATCAGTGAGAGCAGGCGCAGCCGGACCGGGTCGCTCAGCGCCTTGAACACCGTCGCCAGTTCGACGGCCTGTTCCTGGGTCAGCGGGGCGGCCGAGAGGCTGCCGCAACAACCCGGCTCTTGTTTCGACATATTTCTATATTGACGTCTTTCGATGAAGGGTGCAACCTTGCATCGACGTACTTCGATACAACCGGAGGACCTGGCATGACTGAACAGGACTTACGAGAGACCGTGCGCGCCCGCTACGCAGCCGCCGCGACGACGGTCGTCGAGAGCGGCAGCGGCTGTTGCGGGCCACAGGCCGTCGAGGTCGACGACAATTTCGGATCCACCCTGTACGGCGCCGACGAACGTGACGAGCTGCCTGCTGAGGCTGTTGCCGCTTCGTTGGGTTGTGGCAATCCCACCGCTGTCGCCGAGCTGCGCGAAGGCGAGCGTGTGCTGGACCTTGGTTCCGGCGGTGGAATCGACGTCCTGTTGTCGGCACGACGAGTTGGCCCGACAGGCAAGGCGTACGGCCTGGACATGACGGACGAGATGCTCGCGCTGGCGTTGGCCAACAAGCAGAAGGCGAGTGCGGACAACGTCGAGTTCCTGAAGGGCACGATCGAGGCAATCCCCTTGCCTGCCAACACAATCGACGTCGTGATCTCCAACTGTGTGATCAATCTGTCGGCCGACAAGCCTGCCGTATTCGCCGAGACGTTCCGGGTTTTGGTTCCGGGTGGCCGTATCGGTGTCTCAGACGTCGTCGCGGACGACGCCCTCACCGCGGAGCAACGCGCACAGCGCGGCTCCTACGTCGGCTGCATCGCCGGAGCGTTGTCGTTCGCCGAGTATCGCGAAGGCCTGGAAGCGGCCGGATTCACCGACATCGAGATCACGCCCACGCACCAGGTCGCCGACGGTATGCACTCCGCCATCGTTCGTGCGCTCAAGCCCGCGCGGTCCTAGCGATCAGAACTTCCTGTTCGCCAGGACTGGGACGATCTTGCGGGCCTCGGTCACCTCGGCCGGGTCGATGTCCACGAACAGCAGGCCGGGTTCGGGGCCGAGCTGGCCGCGGATCTCGCCGAGCGGGGACACCGCCAGGCTGTAGCCGACTCCGGTGGGGGCCTTGCCGGATGGCGTCTGGCCGATGGTCGTGGGGTCTGCCTGTCCACATGCGACTATCCATGTCGTACTGTCCAGGGCGCGGGCCCGGACCAGCAGCTCCCATTGCTCGCGTTTGCCCGGACCGGCGCCCCAGGATGCCGGAACGATCGTCACCATCGCGCCTTCGTCGGCCAGCTTCTGGAACAGCCCGGGGAAGCGAATGTCATAACAGGTCGCGAATCCCACTGTGAGGTCGTCCACTTCGGACAGGACGATCCGCTCCCCCGGCGCGACCGTGGCGGACTCGGCGAACCCGAAGGCGTCGAACAAGTGGATCTTGTCGTAGTACGTGTCCACGCCGCGGCCGGCGATCAGCAGCGTATTGGTCACCCGGCCGTCCGGGCTCGGCGTGAACATACCGGCCACGACCAGCACGTTCGCGTCGTCGGCGATCTGACGGACGGCTGTGGCCCACGGGCCGTTCAGCGGTTCGGCGACCGGGCCGAGCGGGATTCCGAACCGGGCCATCGTGGCTTCCGGGAACACCACGATCGAAGCGTCGGCCGCCTCGCGGACGGTCGCCTGGATGTGGTCGAGATTGCGCTTCGGATCGGTGTCCGCGGCGAACTGACTCATCGCAATACGCATCACCGCTCCGATCTTACTTGTATACAAGGAAAACACCGGGACGATCTCGCCGTTCCACGCACCCGGCCACGACATGCGACGATGAAGGCAAGCCGCAAGGACTGTCACAAAGATCATGTCGGACCTGCTGGAATTTGTCGCATATCGACTGTATACAAGTCGTGTGCGCAAAGTACTCGGAGGTGCGGGTGTTGCACTTCAGCCTCCCTGACGGGCACCGGGTGGCCGTTGAGGTGCGTGCGCTGCTCAACGGGGGATTCGCCGGCCGCAGCCAGGACGACGTGGCCGAGCACATCGCGGAGCTGGTCGCCCTGGGCATCCCGGCACCGGTCAAGACGCCCTGCCTGTATCCGATCGCGCCCTTCCTCGCTGTGCAGTCCGGCGAGGTCTACGCCCAGCACGGCCGTACGTCCGGCGAAGCCGAGTGGGCCATGGTGATCACGCGCGACGACGTCCTGCTGACCGTAGCCTGCGACCACACCGACCGTGACCTGGAGGTTCACGGCGTCGCCTGGAGCAAACAGGCCGCACCGGACATGCTGGGCCACCAGGCCTGGCGGCTGGCCGACGTCGAGGACCGGATCGACGAGCTGACCCTGACCGCATGGGTGCGCAACGGCGAGTGGACCGAGATCCAGGCCGGCACGCTGGCCGAGCTGCTGCCGCCGCAGTACTGGATCGACGTCTTACACACGCACAATCTCTACGCCCCGGGAACTGTCCTGCTATCCGGCACGATCCCCATGATCAAGGGCGTCGACCAGTTCGCCGACGCGTGGCGCGTGGAACTGGGCGACCCGCACACCGGCCGGACGATCTCCACCGAGTACCACGTGCGCAGACTGCCCGAACCGATCGCGTAAGCGGGTAAAATTCAGCTCGGTGAGCCGGGAAGCCTGGTCGGCAGCAGTATTCGTGCCAGCTGATCAGAGGAGCACCGTGGCCCGACGCCCAGTCGCCGAATTCGCCCGCTACCTGCGTACCGAGACTGTCGGCGGGATGATCCTGCTCGGTGCGACCGCGGTCGCGCTGCTGCTGGCGAACTCCCCGCTCAAAGGCGCCTACCAGGCTGCCCGCGATTTCCACCTGGGCCCGTCATTCCTCAGTCTCACGGTCGGCGAATGGGCCAAGGACGGCCTGCTCGCGCTGTTCTTCTTCGTCGCGGGCCTTGAGCTCAAGCGTGAACTCGTGGTCGGCGAGCTGTCCAGGTTCAAGGCGGCGATCCTGCCGGTGGTCGCCGCGCTCGGCGGCATGATCGTCCCGATCGCCGTCGCGCTCGCGGTCGGCTGGGGTGCGCCCGGGATGGACAAGGCATGGGCGATCCCCTCGGCCACCGATATCGCGTTCGCGCTGGGCGTGCTCGCGCTGACGGCGTCCGGCCTGCCCAGCAGCGCCCGCGTCTTCCTGCTGAGCCTGGCCGTGGTCGACGACCTCGGCGCGATCGTGATCATCGCGATCCTGTTCACGACCAAGTTCAACCTGATCGCCGTGGGCTCGGCCGTCGTACTCCTCGCGCTGTACGCGTTCCTGCAGCACAAGCGGATTCAGTCCACCTGGTTGTACGTGCCGATCGCGCTGGCGACCTGGGTCGCGATGCACGAGTCGGGCGTGCACGCCACGATCGCCGGCGTCGCTCTCGGCCTGCTCACGCGTGTGAAGAAGGACCCGTACGAGCGGAAATCACCGGCGCTACGGCTGGAGCACAGGTTGCAGCCCTGGTCGGCGGGCTTGGCGGTGCCGGTGTTCGCGCTGTTCGCGGCCGGTGTGCCGGTCACGCCGACCGCTCTCGGGCAGATGCTGGACGACCGAGTCGCCATCGCGGTCATCGCAGGGCTTCTGGTCGGGAAACTCGTCGGGATCCTCGGCACGACCTTCGTCGCGGTCCGGCTCAAGCTCGCGGTCAGACCCACGGACCTCGGCTGGCGGGACATGGCGGCCGTGTCCATGCTCGGTGGCGTCGGGTTCACCGTGAGCCTGCTGATCGCCGATCTGTCGCTCACCGGCGAGGCCGCCGAGCGCGTGAAAGCCGCGGTACTGCTGGCTTCCGCGACGGCGTCGTTGCTGGCCGCGGCGATGTTGGTGCGACGCGCCCGGGCACGGCGGGCCACCTGAACACCCACGTGGCACGATGACCAGGTGACGAGTGCGCAGCAGAACGACCGTGCAGGCTCGGGACTGCCACAGGTCCCGTCGATTCCGTTGACCGAGGACCGGGTGGGCCTGCCCCCTGGTGACCAGTCGATCGGCGCGCTGGTCAAGGACGCCACCACCCATCTGTCCACGCTGGTGCGCGCGGAGATCGAGCTGGCCCGCATCGAGATCGGCCGGGACGTCAAGCGTGGCCTGCGTGGCAGCGTGTTCTTCCTGGTCGCGCTGACGGTGCTGCTGTTCAGCCTGTTCTTTTTCTTCTTCGCGATCGCGGAGCTGCTCGCGGACATCGGGCTGTACCGATCGGCCGCGTACGGCATCACGTTCGGCGGCATGCTGCTGTTCGCCGGGTTGTTCGGCTACCTGGGCTACAAGAAGGTACGCGGCATCAAGGGCCCGAAGCGCACGATCAAGACAACCAAGGAAACCGTTGCCGCGCTCAAGCGCAGTAACGACGACGACTGAGGTGCGTCCCGAACCGTCGAGCGTCCGGTTCGACGGACCATGGGCGCACCGCGACGTCCACGCCAACGGCATCCGGCTGCACGTCACGGAGACCGGTGAGGGCCCGCTTGTCCTGATGCTGCACGGGTTCGGCGAGTTCTGGTGGGGCTGGCGGCATCAGCTGACCGCACTGAGCGACGCCGGATTCCGTGCTGTGGCCGTGGATCTGCGCGGGTACGGCGACTCCGACAAACCGCCGCGCGGCTACGACGCGTGGACGCTCGCGGGTGACGTCGGCGGGCTGATCAAGGCCCTGGGGGAACGAAAAGCGCACGTCATCGGACACGGCTGGGGTGGCCTGCTGGCCTGGACCGCGGCCGCCCTGCACCCCCGGCTGGTGCACTCGATGGTCGCCATCGCCGCGCCGCACCCGCTCGCCCTGCGCCGCCAGATCCGCCGCACAGCCCTGCGCCGCAAGGAGAACAACCAAGCCAGGGCGATCGGCACGCTGTTTCGCGGGCAGATCCCGATGTACCCGGAACGCAAGCTGGTCAAGGACGACGCGATCGCCGTCGAGCAGCTGATGCACCGATGGGCCGGCCAAAAATGGGCCGCCGGACCGGACTTCACCGAGGCCGTGGCGCGCTACCGGCAGGCGATGCGTATCCGTGGCGTCGCGTTCAGCGCGATGGAGTACTACCGCTGGGCGGTGCGTTCACAGGTACGCAGTGAGGGCCGCAAGTTCACCGAGGCTCTCGACAAGCTGACGCCCGTTCCTGCGCTACGCATCCACGGCGCGAACGACCCGCTCATGCTGACCGCCACCGCGCGGGCGTCACAACGGTGGCTGGGCCACAACGCGCCTATGCACGTGCTGTCCGGAGTCGGGCACTACCCACACGAGGAAGCACCCGACTTCGTCAACAAGACCCTCAAGTCCTGGCTGTCCTAAGCCGCACAGGCTCCGGTGTCGACCCGGCGGGTCAGCCGAGGCGCTTGCTGCACCTCGTCGGCAACCTGCTTGGCCGTGAGCACGAACCCGGTCTCGTCATCGTCGACGGCCGCGCCGAACACAACGCCGATGACGTTGCCGCTCGGGTCGACGAGCGGACCGCCCGAGTTACCGCTCTGCACCTTCGCACGTACCGTGAACACGTCCCGCGTGACGGTGTTGGCGTCGTAGATGTCGGGGCCGCGCAGGTTGATGCGCTCACGGACACGTGCGGCCGACGCCGTGTACGGGCCGTCGAGCGGATAGCCGAGCACGATGCTTGAGTCGCCCTTGCTGGCTTCCTGCTGCGCGAACTGCAACGGCCGGGCAGTCAGCTCCGGCACCGACAGAATCGCCACGTCGACCGAGGGGTCGTAGAGCACCACGCGGGCGTCCAGCTGGCCGTTGTCCGTCTCGACGGAGACCTGATCGGTACCCGCGACCACGTGGGCGTTGGTCATCACGCGCTGCGGGGAGATCACGAACCCGGTGCCTTCCAGGGCCCGGGAGCACGACTGGGCGCGTGCGTGGATCTTCAGCACGCTGGTGCGGACCTGGCGGACGACCGGGCTGTTCTGCAACGCGGGGTCCGGCGGGCCGGTGTCCAGCAGCGGGGTCTGCGAGAACGGCCCCATCACGCTCGGGAAACCGGAGTCGTCGAGCAGCTTCTTCACGCCGTTGGGCAGCTGGTCGGCGCCCGGCGGCATGATGTCGTCCACGCCGCCCAGCACGACCGAGCCGCGGATTGCCTGCGCCAGGCCGGGCAAACCGGTCACTGTGGTCAGCGGGACCGCGATGATCCACGAGACCACGAACACGACCACGCCCTGCACGAGCGCGCCGAGGATGCTCTCGATGGGGGTGAGATTGGGCGTCTTCATCTTGCGGCGGAGCGTCCTGCCCACCCAGACGCCGGCTGTCTCCCCCAATGCGACCATGAACACCACGATCGCGATGAAGAACGCCGCCCTGGTGGCGAAGTTGGTGAAGTTCTCGACGATCAACGGGGCGATGATCGCGCCGAGCACGAGCCCCGCGAACACCCCGATCAGGGCCGGCAGCGCGATCACCACGCCCTGCCGGGCGCCGGAAATCGCGGCTAGCACGACGAGCGCCAGCACCAGCACGTCGACCCAGTTCAAGCTTTCACACCTCCGGACGGCTTGACCGCCACGCTACGTCAAGTTCCCGCACATCGGACTGATCCCACGGCCGGTCCCAGCCGCCGGCGGCCAGTACGACCGTCAGCAGCGCCGCCGTGAAACCCCACACCAGCATGCCCGGTGCGCTGAACGCCGGCCCGGTGAATCCCAACGGGTGACGCACCATGAAACGGTTCGCCGGGTCCGCCAGATGATCCATCGGGATCCGGGCCACCGCGGCGGTCTCCGCCGGGTCGACCGCGCACACCGGGGAAGGCTGCTGCCAGTGCGCAAGCACTGGTGTGACAAGGAACTTGGAAACCGGTACATACAGGGCAGGCATAACAGCAACGGGCAGAACACCCTCGGGAAGCACGCCGGTCTCCTCGACGGCTTCCCGTATGGCCGTCCCGATCGGGAAGTCGTCGCCTTCGTCGGCCTTCCCTCCGGGGAAGGCGACTTGGCCCGCATGGGAGCCCAAATCGTCCGACCGCCGCAACAGCAGGACGTCGGGCCCGCCGGGTCCCTCACCGAGCAGGATGAGCACGGCCGCGTCCCGCGCGATCACATGATCAGGCGGGCTCAGCCTGCGGAAAAGGTCCGGATCGAGATCACGGGTGGCCTCCACGAGCTTGCCCATCCAGGCGGGGACGTCGGCCGGATCGACCAAAGGGCCGTGGGTCACTGCCCCACCGCCTTCTCAACGTCCGCCACAGAGTGGAACACGGGCGGATCGTTGATGAAGTTCACTAGTCCTTGGGCATCGATCAGGTAGGACGCCGGCAATCTGGTCGGCTTGAGCGCCCGTTTCACCGAGCCGTCTTGATCGAGCAGGCTGGGGACACGCACCTTGAGGTTCGTCAGCATCGCGATGGCGGTCGCCTGCTCGCTTTCGACGGCGACCGTGACGACGGGGATGGCGCCGGGCTTGGCGGCGTACTGCGCGAGCACGGGGAGTTCTTCCTGGCAGGGCGCGCACCAGGTGGCCCAGACGTTCACCAGGACCGGTCCGGCAAACACTTGCGCCACGTCGGCGTTCTGGCCGTCAGCCAGGCACGTGGCGGTCACGCCCTGCACGGTCGCCAGCGCCACGCCTTGGCGTGAGCACGTCGGCAGATCCGTCTTGACCGGGGGCGGGGACGGGGCGGCCTTCGGGGCTTCGTCCGTACGCGGCCATAACGCGATCGTCCCGGCCACCACCAGGACCAACGCCACGAGGGCCCATCGAACCTTGACGCTCAACCTGCCGCCTTGCGTTTGGGCTGGCCGGCCTTCTCCGCGAGCTCGATCAGATGCTCGGCCTCGACGCCCTTGACCAGCTTGGCCGCGATCTCCGGCTCGGTCGGCCCGGAACCGAACGACGGGCAGTCCTTGGCCAGCAGACATGCGCCACAGGCCGGTTTACGGGCATGGCACACCCGCCTGCCGTGGAAGATGATCCAATGCGACGCCATCGTCCAGTCCTTGGCGGGCAGCAGCTTGGCCACCGCGAACTCGACCTTGACCGGGTCCTCTTGTTCGGTCCAGCCCCAGCGCCGCACCAGCCTGCCGAAGTGCGTGTCGACGGTCAGGCCGGGCTTGTCGAACGCGTTGCCGAGCACCACGTTGGCTGTCTTGCGGCCGACGCCCGGCAGCGTGACCAGGTCTTCCAGCTTGCCGGGCACTTCGCCGCCGTACCGCTCGACGAGCGCGGCACCGAGCCCGATCAGGGACCCGGCCTTGGCCCGGAAGAACCCCGTCGGCCGGATCAGCTCCTCGAGCTCCGTACGGTCGGCGGCGGCGTAGGCGGCCGCGGTCTTGTACTTCGCGAACAGCGCCGGCGTGGTCAGGTTGACGCGCACATCCGTGGTCTGCGCCGACAGCACCACCGCGACGAGCAGTTCCAGCGGGTTGGTGAAGTCGAGCTCGGCCTTCGCGTCCGGGTAGGCCTCGGACAACGCCCGCACCATCTTGCGGGCCCGACGGACGAGCCCGGTCGGCGGTTTGGCCGTCTCAACGGGGGGCTGCTTGGTCGCAGGAGGCACGGGACTAGCCTACGGGCCGCCGAACAACGTCCAGTGACCCCAGACGTCTTAGTCAATGTGCCGAGCGACGTCGTTTAAGCGAGGATCGAACTCATCATGGCTGTCTGGTTCGTGTTCGTAGTACCCCTGGTGATCATGCTTTTCGCGCTGTTCATGGAGCGCGTCGAGACCCGCCTGCGGCATGTCGCCGTCCAGGAGGACGAGGTCGAGCAGCTGCTCGAGGACGTCCGCCCGGACGAGGTGCGGGCGCTCTACGGGCACGGCATCGGCCGCGCCCTGGAACTCTTCCGGCTCCGCCGCAAGGGCGGCCGCGCCGCACGAATGCGCGCACAGCGGGTGCGCCAGTGACTACCTGGCTGTAGCGTGCGGCGTGCCCGGTAAGGACATCCGGGTGAACGTCCTACACTGCAGGTAGTCAGAAAGCGGCGACGGTGTTTCCTCGCCGTGTCGCGACAGGAGGGACGAGCGTGGACGAGACCCTGGCCAGGGCCGGTATCTTCCAGGGGGTTGAGCCTGCGGCAGCCGAGGCGCTCAGCCAGACGCTCGAGTCCGTGGACTTCCCCCGCGGTCACGTCATCTTCGCCGAGGGTGAGCCGGGCGACAGGCTGTACATAATCCTCTCGGGCAAAGTGAAGCTCGGCAGGAAGTCGCCAGACGGGCGCGAGAACCTCCTGGGCATCTTCGGGCCGTCGGACATGTTCGGCGAACTGTCCATCTTCGACCCGGGCCCCCGCACCTCCACGGCGACCACCGTCACCGAGGTCCGCGCGGTCACCATGGGCCGGCCGGAGCTGCGGCAGTGGATCGCCACCCGCCCGGAGATCGCCGAGCAGCTGCTGCGGGTCGTGGCCCGCAGGCTGCGCCGGACCAACGGCATGCTCGCCGACCTGATCTTCACCGACGTGCCCGGCCGCGTGGCCAAGGCCCTGCTCCAGCTGGCGCAGCGCTTCGGCAGCCAGGAAGCCGGCCTGCTGCGCGTCACCCACGACCTCACCCAGGAAGAGATCGCCCAGTACGTCGGCGCCTCCCGCGAGACCGTCAACAAGGCGCTCGCGGACTTCGCCCACCGTGGCTGGCTCCGCCTGGAAGGCAAGAGCGTCCTGATCCTGGACCCGGAACGACTCGCTCGCCGGGCCCGCTAGCAGCTGTGCTTCTCAGCCCTCGTCGAGTTCCGCTCGACGAGGGCTGAGGGCGTTCAGCGTTTGAGTGTGAAAGTGAAGTCGCCGGAGAGCTTGCCGCCCAGCCGGACGGCCGAGACGAGCTTGCCCTCCGCGAGCAGCCTCTGCACCTCGGCCCGTGAAAGAGCGCACCCTTCGGCGATCAGTCGCACCGGCCGGACAGGGATCCGTACCGCGAAGCGGACCGAGACGTCGATCACCTCGCGGTCCAGGTGATCCGTCCCGCCGGTGTCCAGACGCCAGGCGTTGTCCCAGTCGAGGGCGATGCGATTGCGGTGCTGTACGACCGGATCCTGGAGCAGCATGTCCATGGCTAGACGACTTGGTCCGGCAGCACGGTAATCGCGCACAACGGCGCTGCTCCACTGATTTTCGTGCTGCACACACAAAGGACCGGGCGCTGCCCCCGACGCAGCGCACCGGCCCTTTGCGTCGCGCGAGCCATCCCCCGACGGCTCGCGCTCCCCGCCCTCCTGGCGTTCCGGCCCCGACCCTCACGCCGGAGGGAGCTTGGCCTTCGGGGTACCCGATTCCCCGGAGGCGAAATCCCACCATCGCACGGACCCACCCCTGCGACTCAAGTCTTTTCACCCTCAAGGACCCGGATGAGTCAGATTCGTTGTGCGAGTTTCCGTCGAATTCACTTTCCGTTGCGAGACCGTGATCAATCGGGGGCCTTGTCCGCCAAACGGGCGAGGGTGATGTAACGCACCGTAAAATAGTGGTACGGGGGTACCACTCCTGCGCATAATGGTACGCATGTCCCACAATGTGTCGCTGGCTGACTACCGGGCCGCGCTGACCGCCCCAGGGGCGCGTGGCCCGGTCGTCGCGGCTGTGTTCGCTCGCCTGCCGATCGCGATGGTCGGCCTGTCCCTGCTGTTCTACGTGCAGCGGGTGACCGGTTCGTTCGCGGTTGCCGGGTTGGTGTCGGCAGGCGCGTTGATCGGTACCGCCGTCGGTTCCGTGCTGCAGGGCCGGATCATGGACCGGCTTGGGCCGAGCCGTCCGCTGCTGGCCGCCTCGCTTCTGTTCGCCGGGTTGGTCGCGGTCGCGGTTGTGGCCGTGGAGTCGCACGCGAGTACACCTGTGCTGCTTGTGCTGGCACTGGGCGTGGGGATGACGCAGCCGACGGTCGGATCGGCGTCGCGTGCGTTGTGGGCACGGTTGCTGCCTGCGGGTCGTGCGCGGCAGGCCGCGTACAACTACGACGCGATCAGCATCGAGGTGTTCTTCATCCTCGGTCCGGGTCTGAGCGGTCTGCTCGCCGGGTTGCCGTGGGCGGGGACGGGTCTGCTGATCAGTGCGGTGTCTCAGACGCTTGGCGCGATCGGGTTCGCGCTGACCAGGACCGTGCGTGAGCTGCGGCCGTTGGAGCAAACGGGGTCAAAGCTGCTTGGCGCGCTGGCCAGTCCGGGGATGCGTACGGTCGCGCTCGCCGCGATGGGTTTCGGTGTGGTGATCGGCTTCGTGGAGGTCGCGGTTCCGGCGGCGGCCACAGCGGCCGGGCACCAGCCGATGGGCGGCGTGATGCTGAGCATCTGGTCGGTCAGTTCGGTGATCTTCGGCGTGCTGTACGGCATGCGCCCATGGCCACGGCCGATGCACCTGCGGCTGCCGGTGTTGCTGACCGGGTTCGCGGTGCTGATCTCGCTGTCGGCGATTCCGAGCGGCCTGGTCGGGCTGACGATCACGCTGCTGATCGCCGGGATGATGATCACGCCGCAGTCCACCGCGCACTCGACCGCGCTTGAGCAGGTCGCGCCGCCGAGCACGGTCACCGAGGCGTTCGGGTGGGTCATCACCGCGGTCACGCTCGGTCTCGCGTTCGGGCAGTCGGTGAGCGGCTACCTGGTCGAGCACGTCAGTGTGTCCTCGGCGTTCCTCGCCGCGGCCGCTGCCGGGCTGGTGATCGCGAGCCTGGTGTTCGTCTTCCGTGGCACGATCGCGGCAGGCGTGCCGGCTCAGAAAAAGGACCATGCACTAGCAAGCTGAGGGAACCCATGCGGCGTTTGATCATCGATACGGACCCGGGCGTCGACGACGCCTTCGCGATCGCCCTGGCGGCGGCGAGCCCCGAGGTGGAGCTGCTCGCGTTGACCACGGTCGCGGGGAACATCGGCATTGAACACACCACGCGCAACGCGTTGAACGTGCTGTCGCTCTGCGGTCGCGAGGACGTTCCCGTGGCTGTCGGCGCGCATCGGCCTTTCTCACGGCCGGTGCGTGGCGACGACGCCCACGGCAACGACGGGCTTGGCGGTTACGCGTCGTCGATCCCGTCGTCCAAAGCCACCGTTGATCCGCGCGACGCCGTCACGCTTATGGTCGACGTACTGACCGCAGCCGAAGAGCCGGTCACCATCGTGCCGATCGGGCCGTTGACGAATGTGGCGTTGCTGCTTGCCGCGCATCCAGGCATCAAGTCCAAGATCGAACGGCTTGTGATCATGGGTGGCGGGATCGAGGGCGGCAACGTGACCCCGTCCGCGGAGTTCAACGTCTGGGTGGACCCGGAGGCGGCCCGCCGGGTCCTGGTCGAGGAGGACGTCCCGGTCACGCTGGTCCCCCTGGACGTGACCATGAAATGCGCGGTCGGCGACGACTGGCTGGGCAAACTCGCCGCGGCCCACGCCGTCGGGCGGGAGCTCGTGGCGATGACCCCGCACTATCGGGCCTTCTACAAGGAAATGTCCGGCGTCGACATGCTGGTGATCCACGACGCCATCGCGGTCGCCGAGGCGGTCAGCCCAGGCATCGTGAGCACGGTCCCGATGCACCTTGAGGTCGACTGTTCGGACGGACCGGGCAGCGGCGCGACCATCGCCGACCGCCGTCACCAGCTCGCCATACCCGGCCGGCGCGTGGTGGACGTGGCGATGAACGCGGACTTCGACGCGTTGCAGGCCTTCATCCTGGACCGCCTGACCGAGCATTTCTGACCGCTACCCCAGGAAAACCGGGTTCGTCAGAGCCACCATCGTGTCCACCGTGGTATCCGTCGGGATGGGACGGCGAATCTCGGCACG
Source organism: Kibdelosporangium banguiense (assembly GCF_017876405.1). Taxonomy (GTDB): domain Bacteria; phylum Actinomycetota; class Actinomycetes; order Mycobacteriales; family Pseudonocardiaceae; genus Kibdelosporangium; species Kibdelosporangium banguiense. Next base: position 1,923,390 of record NZ_JAGINW010000001.1, read on the forward strand.
GACCCATTTGCTGTACCGGGTTTGTGTCGTCCAGGTGATCGTGGCGCCTTCCCGGGGAACGTATCCGCCCCACTGCGGGCCGTTCTGATTGAGGATCCGGACGTGCGTGTCCGGCGCGCCATTTGCCTTGACCTCAATCGTGATCGGCGTTCTTGGGTCCGCGGTCAACCGCTCGCCGATCCCCGCTGCCCGGCCGTCGGCTGACGCGGTGAGTTCGAGCTGGACCTCGGCGGACTCGGCGATCCAGTTGCGGCCCTTGGCGAATCCGGTCATCAGCTGGCCGGGGGTCAGGCCTTCGGCGTGGACCACGTTGTGCGGCAGGCCGACCCGGTCGTTGTGGGTGTGCGAATCACTGTTGCCGACCGCCGGAATCCATTTCCCGGCGCGCAGCAGGCTGTCCCACACGATCACGGTCGCTTCGTCGTCCAGCGTCCAGGGGCCGTTCCACACTTCGACGAGATCCGCGCGTTCGTAACCGAATTCCCATGTGCAGCCGACACATGGGCTGAACGGGTGCGCTGCGACCACCAAACCGCCGGACTCGTGGACCTCGTCGACGAACTTCTGAAGCTCGCCCGGGTCATCCGCGCGATAACGCCAATCGATCCATTTTCCCGCGGGAAGATTCCACGCCGGCCAGTGCCCCGTCCGGGTGGTCACCTCTTCGCCGTTGAGGATCAGCAAGTCCTCGGTCGCGTGACGCCCCCACTGCAGATGCGCGCTCGAAGTGTTGTGCTCGGTCGAGACAATGAAGTCCAGACCCGCGGCTCGGGCATCGGCAACCAGCTCCTGAAGTTCGCGCCCACCATCGGAATAAACCGTGTGCAGATGGCCGTCTCCTCGATACCAGGCCGCGCCGCGATTCTTTTCTGGCGCTGTGGATGGCGCTGGGCTCGCCTCGAACGGCGAGCCATCCGGTCCGAATCGGACAGTGACGTCCACCTCGAATGTCATGCCCTGCGGGGAAACCGTGTACGGGCCAAGGACTATCCGCCAGGTGCCGGGATCGACCGGACCGGCGAGGTAACCCGGTGTGGCCTCGGTGGCGTTGATCGTGAACCGGTCCCGCGCACCACCCGACCAGCCGCGGAACTCGCCATGCGGCCCGAAAATCCCGATATCGAGGGCGTTCGCCTTGACGCCTGGCGGCACCTCCGGCCTGTCGTAGGAGTACACAACCTCGATCTCGCGTGCCCCGGCCGGGATATCGACCGGCAGGTAGTGCCAGTCCGGTGTACCGGGGTCCAGTGTTCCGGTGATCTTCTGGATCGTCTCGTCCACGTCCGCAACCTACGCGAGCCGATGTTGCTACACCCGAAAATGCTGACCTGACCAGCGAAAACGCAAATTGTCGGTGGGGGTGGCTAGTGTGGCGTGCATGGACCTGACCGCCACCACATCCGACCTGGCGAACGCGGCTGCCGAAGCAGTCCGGCTGTTGCCTGGGCGGACGCTCGACCCTGTGCTTGCCGGGCTGCTGCTGACCGCTGACGGGGACGCGGTCGTGCTCGCAGGCAGCGACCGGGAGCGTGCTGTCCGGCTCTCGTGCTCGGCCGCTGTGCACACCGCGGGCCGTGTACTCGTTCCGGCCAAGCCACTGGCCGAGACGTTGCGTGCGCTGGATGTGCCGATGGTTCGCCTTGCTGTGGAAGGTGCGCGGCTCGCGGTCCGCACGCCCAATGCCCGGTTCGCACTGCCTTTGCTGGACGCCGATCTGCATCCTGGAGTTCCGTCCGCGCCTCCGCTCGCGGGATCTGTTGATGGTGAGCTGTTCGTCTCCGCGCTGACGACTGTTGCCGCGACTGCTTCCCGTGATGAAGCGTTGCCGTTGTTCACCGGCGTCCGGGTCCGCGCCGATGGCGACCGGTTGGTGCTGGCCGCGACCGACCGGTACCGGATGGCGATCGCTTCCCTGCCATGGACGCCCGGTCCACACGCGCTCGACGCGTTGATTCCGGCCGCGCTGCTGGCCGAGGTCGCCAAGCAGGCCCGTGGTTCGGTGGCGTTGCATGTCGACGAGAACCGGGTCGGCCTGGCATGGGGCCAATCCGTTGTCACCACGGCATTGCTGGACGGATCGTTCCTCAGCGAGAGCAAGATCGCCCTGTCCGATGTGGACACTCACGTCGAGCTGGACGCCGACACGCTCGTCGCCGCGGTTCGTCGCGTCGCCCTGTACGCCGACGCCCGCGGCGTACTGCGGGTGGAGGTCGGCGACAACGAGATCCGGCTGCGTAGTGCCGACCAGCAGGCAGGTGAGGCCGAGGAGTCAGTCAAGGCAGACGTGTCCGGTGGCCGTACCTCGCCGTCGTTCCAGTCGCGCTTCCTGATCGACGCGCTCAAGCCGTTCTCCGGCCGCCGGGTCCACCTCGCCATCCAGCCCGGCATGCGCGCCACCGTCTTCAGCTCGGCGGATCCCGGGGAGGTGATGGATCTGCGGTACATGGTCGCCCCCATGCGCCCGCCCGCCACCTGACCTCACCCAGCTCTGAGGTACTCCAGCTGTGCCTGGACCGACCATTCGGCAGGGCCCCACAGCGACCGGTCGATGTCCGCGTAGACCAGCTCGACGACCTGACGAGCCGACGCGTCCGGCCCCAGCTGGACCAACGCGTTGCGAACCTGGTCGAGGCGCTGCTCGCGGTGTGCGAGGTACTCGCCGGCGACCTGGGCCAGGTCGGGGAGTTCCTCGCCATGGCCCGGAAGCACGGTCGCGTCCGGGATTGTGCTCAGCAGCCTGAGCGTGTCGAGGTAGTGGCCCAGCGAGGAGATCACGGTCGTACCGCGGCCGAGGATCGAGTCACCGGTGAGCACGGCGTCGTCGAGCTTGAGACAGATCGAGTCGTCGGTGTGCCCAGGCGTGTGCAGGACCTGCAGGTCCAGTCCGGCCGCGCGCACGGTCTCGGAGTGGGCCAACGGCTCCGCGTCCCGGCACAGGGTCCGGTCGAACGCGCGGACCGGCGCCCCGGTTCGTTCGGCCAGCCATGGCGCGCCTTCGACATGGTCTGGGTGGTGATGCGTCACGAGGATCAACGCCACCGGCCCGCAGTCCGCGACGCGGGTCAGGTGCTCGATGTCCTCGTACCCGGGGTCGACCACGACGCACTCGGTCTCGCCCGGCGCACGCAGGATCCACGTGTTCGTGCCGTCGAGCGTCATGGTGCCCGGGTTGTTCTCCAACATCACCGAGGCAGCCGGCGTGACCTGCCGCAGCACCCCATATGCCGGATGACCCACGTTGCTCTCCAAATCACTCGCCGATGGTGTCGTCGGGACGGGCGTCGAGGTGGCCCGCTGCCCGGTCGTAGGCCGGGTCACCGGGCAGGACCGGCCGCAGGATCCGGCCTTCGCGGATCACCTTCGGGATGATCTTGCTGATCGTCCGGTCGGCGGCCATGGCGTCCGCGACGCCGGCCTGTTCACCCAGGTCGACCAGGGTCATCCAGGTCGGCGGGAGCAGTCCGCGCTCGCCTGCCTTCCACATGCCGATCGCGTCGGCGGGGCGGCGCCACTCCGCGTGGTCCGCCTCCGAAGTCGAACCGTCGGCGCGCTGGCCCTCCGGCAACGCGGCGATGAAGAACTTCGTGTCGTAGCGCCGGGGTTCCTCAGCAGGCGTGACCCAGTTCGCCCAAGGCCGCAACAGATCCGCGCGAAGCACCAAGCCGTTGTCGTTGAGGAACTGCGCCAGCGAGAACTCGCGATCCACCAGGGACTTGCGGGCGGACGCGTACGGCCTGGTGTCGGAGACGACGCTGTTCTCGTCCGGCCCCGCCAGAAGCACGCCGGATTCCTCGAACGTCTCCCGCACGGCGGCGCACACCAGAGCCCTCGCCAGCGGCACCGGGCACGCGAACTTCTCCGCCCACCACTCCGCTTCCGGCCCGGCCCATGCGATATCCGCGTCGGCGTCCCGCCGGTCCACGCCGCCACCAGGGAACACGCTCATCCCACCGGCGAACGCCATGCCCATCACCCGGCGCAACAGGAACGCCTCCAGCCCAGCGTCCGTGTCGCGCAACAGAACCACGGTGGCCGCGTCCTTCGGAGTCACCGGCGGATCAGGGAACTCGTCGGGGACCATCGACGCCGGCAGAACCATCTCCTTGGGCAGTTCACGCACTCTGCGAGCCTACGACCGCGCCCGCCCGGCAGCCCCGTGACCCAGATCACCAGGCCCTGCTTGGGATAATGGCGGGGTGGACGAGCAACTGCGGGTCGGACTGATCGGGGCAGGCAACTGGGCACAACGCATTCACGCGCCCGGCCTGGCCAACCATCCAGGCGTGCGCTTCACGTCCGTGTGGGCACGCCGCCGTGACGCGGCCGAATCCGTGGCCCACAGCTACTGCGCCGAGATCGCCGACGACCCCAGTTCACTCATCGACTCGGTCGACGCAGTCGCGTTCGCCGTCCCGCCCGCTGTGCAGGCCGAACTCGCCCTGCAGGCAGTCAAAGCCGGCAAGCACGTCATCGTCGAGAAACCCCTCGCCGCCAGCCTGGGCGAGGCCGAACGCCTGGCAGGTGCGATCGCCGACGCCGGAGTGGCCTCCCTGGTGGCCCTGATCCGCCGGTTCGCGCACGAGACCGTCGAGTGGCTCGACGACCTGCGTTCCCACGGCGGATGGGTCGGCGGCAACGCCCAGTGGATGTCCGGGGCACTGCTGTCCGACGACTACGTCAACTCGGCGTGGCGCCACGAAAGCGGTGCGCTGCTGGACATCGGCCCACACGTGATCGACTTGATGGACGCCGCCCTCGGCCAGGTCACCGATGTCGTCGCCGCGACCCGCGGACCGCTCGACCTCTGGCACATCCTGCTCGCCCACGCGGGCGGCGCCACGAGCACGATCACCATGTCCTTGAAGATGCCGCTACGCCCGACCGTCGTCGATTTCAGTGTCTACGGCGACTACGGCTACCGCCGTCTGCCTGGTCGAGTCGGGCCCGCCGACCAGTGCTATGCCGCGCTGCTCGACGACTTCGTCGCCATGGTCCACAGCGACACAACGTCTCACCCCTGCGATGCCCAGCGCGGCCTTCACCTGCAGCGCCTCATCGCGACCATCACCGAGCGGACCCGCACACTGGCCGGCTGAGTTGTCCACAGGGTTGGCGAGATCATGCACATTTTGAGGTTTACGCAGGTCGGCCGGTGACTGGGCTGTGGATAAGCCCGGTCACCGGCCGGTGAAACCCTCAGGCGCCCGGCGGGAAGCGGGGCGGTTCCACGGAGCCGCCCGCCGTGGGCGGGACGCCGTTGATGATCCTGGGTGTCGACGGGCTGGACCACTTGATGTCGGCGTCGTGGTGCCGGCCTGACTTGTCGGTCTGCCAGCTCAGCTTCTTGTTCGTCGAGGCCTCGGCCTGTTCGCGCTTGGCCAGTTCCTCCTGCAGCTGACGCAGGAGGTCGCGCTCCTGGTCGTTGAGGTCGCTGTCCTCGAAGGTGTCCTTCGCCGAGGCGGATACCGAGGCCGAGGCGGGCGCTGTAGTCGAGGACGAGGACGCCGGGGACGGCGTGGGTTCGGGTTCGTCCGCCGTGGTGGCCTGACGCAGGCCGGGCTGGTCGAAGTTCGGGCGGTCGGGACGGGCAGGCGGTTCGACCGTCACCTCGTCGGCCACCGGCTCGACGATGCTGGTGGCGTCCTTGGCCGTATCCATCTCCGGGATCCAGCTACTGGTGGCCGGCTGCTCGTCGACGACGGGCTCGGTGTCCTTCCACGACTCGCGCTGCTGTGCCCACGTGGTCCTGGGCGGCTCTGTCCTGTGCGGCTCTGGAGCAGGCTCCGCAGAGGCTTCGGCAGCGCCGTCGAACGACACGCGCCGCGCCTGCTGCATGCCCTGACGGTGGTAATCCGTCAAAGGCGAGTTGTCACGAAGGACCTCCACGGCCGCGCGGATACCGGCGCGTCGTAAGGCGTGCTCGATCCGGTACGCCGTCGCGGGCGGGAAGCCGCGGGGCCCGATCTCGACAAGCACGATCCGGTGCGGCACGGCTCCGGCGACCGCCCCTGCCGGGGTGGTGCGCCAGACGCACCACAGGGCACGCACGTCAGGCAGCACTTCCAGCACGCGGTGCACGGCGTCGTTCACGCCCGCCTCGGCCCCGCCGACCGGCGAGTCGACCAGGCCCGGGTGGAACTTGTGCACCGGCGGCCTGGCCCGGCCGTCGTCGACTTTCAGCTGCTGGATCAACGTCGTGTCGCAGTTCGCCTCGGCGAACATGGCGTCCAGGTCGCGGCGTTCCACCGGCGACAACGGGATCCGTCCAGCCACGAGGCAGCCGGCGATCAGCTCGAGCGAGCGGTCCAGCTCGGCCGACGCCAGCAGCTCACGGGCGTCGGTCAGCGCGTCATCGTCCAGTCTGCCCGCGAGGCCCAGCAGGAGGTCATGGACACGGATCGGCAGCGCAACGCGGTCGGCGACCTGGGTCACGACTGTCTCCATTCCGGCTCGTCGGGCGGGAGCGTCAGCTGGGGACCAGCTGGCCCCCTTCTGCCGCCCCCATGGCAAGCGGCACTGATGCAGCCAGTGCCGCCTGGTGGTACCGAGGCAGCAGGATGCCCCTCGGGATCACCTCGACGCTCGGCTCATGTGTCCCGAGCGCCCGCAGTACCCGCTGCAGCTCACCTGCCAGCCGCGCGCACTGCGTGGTCGCGGTCACCAGAACGACCCGGGTGACGTCTCCGCCACCCGTTCGTGGCAGCCGCCACGTCCCGCGAACCTCACCGATATCGGTCCGGTCCCGGACAATCGCCCCGAGGACTACGCCCGCAGAGTCACCCATGCTCACCCATTCGGGCGACTCCGACGTGAAGGTGTAGTCGACTTCGGCGATTTCGTCTACCCATGGGAGCGCATTCAACCGCTCCGGATCCGCGCCCGCCGGCCGCAAAGCGTTCGTGAGCAGGCGAGATTCTTCGGCGGTGAGACCAACTCGTTCTCTGAGGAGGGTGAGCGGCAGAGTGCGCGCGAGAGCGGTCACCGCACCCGCGGCGAGCCAGTCACGAAAACGCCACAGCTGACGGTCCGGCAACCGGCCGGCAAGCCTCAGCAGCAGCTCGTGACAGTCCGACTCGGCGTAGCTGTCCATAAGAGCGTTCCCTCCCACAGCGACGGCGGGCTCAGCCCACCTCGAAGATCACCTCGACCTCGACCGGCGCGCCGAGCGGGAGCTCAGCCACCCCGACGGCGGCGCGGGCGTGCTTGCCCGCGTCCCCGAACACCTCGCCGAACAGCTCCGAAGCGCCGTTGACCACGGCGGGAACCGCCGTGAATCCCTCAGCGGCCGCGACGAAACCACCGACCTTGACCACGCGTACCACGGAGTCGATTCCCACCAGGCCGTGCACGGCAGCAAGTGCATTCAGCGCACAGGTCCGGGCGTGGGCCTTGCCCTCCTCCGGGCTGATCTCAGCGCCGACCTTGCCGGTCGCCGCGAGCGTGCCGTCGACGAAGGGGAGCTGCCCGGAGACGTACACGTGCGCCCCGGACTGCACGGCGGGCACGTACGCGGCCAGCGGCGCCGCGACTGCCGGCAGCTCGATGCCCAGCTCAGCGAGTTTCGCCGACCAGGTCATGACTTGGGCCGCTTCAGGAACGCGACGAGTTGCTCACCGGTCGGGCCCGGCTGCACGGCCACGAGCTCCCAGCCGTCCTCGCCCCACTGGTCGAGGATCTGCTTGGTCGCGTGTGTCAGCAGCGGAACGGTCGCGTACTCCCACTTCGTCATGAGCCGGAGCGTATCCGGTGCCGGTTCGTGACCGGCCAGACGGCCGGGTAGCGTCGAGGGGTGGAGACTTGGCGGGTCATCGCCAGCGCCCTGATCGCCTTCGGCGGCCTGATCCTTGTGCTGCTCGCGATGGCCCAGACCCGCGATCGCAAGGGCAGTACGAACTCGTCGGTGGCGCTCGCCGGCGTGATCTCGTTCACCCTGGTGGCCCTACTCTGCGTGTTGGCCCTGACGGTGCTCGCCGGGCCGGTCGTGTGGGGATTCGTGGCCGCGATCGGGGTTGTCAACACAGTGCTTTTGCTCACGAGCTGAGGCCTAACCAGCGCGTGCTGTCAATCGGACATTTACGCTGGAGTAGTGACCACCCCTGTCGTTGGTTGGACTGATCACGTGGCCAGAGCCCGGCTGCACGTGGTGACCGGCAAGGGCGGAACGGGCAAGACGACGATCGCCGCCGCGCTGGCGATCGCACTGGCCACCGGCGGCAGGCGGGTGCTGCTCGCCGAGGTCGAGGGCCGCCAGGGCATCGCCCAGCTCTTCGACACCCAGCCACTGCCGTACGAGGAGAAGCGCATCGCGGCCGCGCCTGGCGGCGGCGAGGTCCGTGCCCTGCACGTGGACGCCGAAGCCGCGCTGCTGGACTACCTGTCGATGTTCTACAACCTGGGCCTGGCCGGCCGGACGCTGCGCCGGATGGGCGCGATCGACTTCGCCACCACGCTCGCCCCGGGCCTGCGGGACGTGCTGCTGACCGGCAAGATCAAAGAGGTGGTCGGGCGCACGGGCGACAACGGCAGGCACGTCTACGACGCAGTCGTCCTGGACGCGCCGCCGACCGGCCGGATCGTGAAGTTCCTCGACGTCACCAGGGCCATGGCCGATCTGGCGAAGGTCGGGCCGATCAAGGGCCAGAGCGACGGCGTGGTCCGGCTGCTGCACTCCGACGACACCGCGGTGCACCTCGTGACACTGCTGGAGGAGATGCCGGTCCGGGAGACGCTCGAGGCCGTCGCCGACCTCGACGGCGCCGATCTGCGTCCAGGCGCGGTGATCGTCAACCGGGTCCGGCCACCGCGGCTGCCCGCCCGGTCGGTGACCTCGGCGGCCGGTGGCCGGGTGGACGCGTCCAGGGTCCGTGCCGGGCTGGTCGCGGCCGGTCTCGAACTGGACAAGGAGATCGTCGACGGGCTGGTCGCCGAGACGGTCGAGCACGCGATCCGCGTTCAGGCCGAAAGCCGTGCCCGTGAGCAGCTGGCCGAAGGCGATCTGCCCGCGTTGGAGCTGGCGGAGATGACCGACGGGATCGATCTGGCCGCGCTCTACGAGATGGCCGAGACCATGGTCGAGCAGGGGGTCCGGTGAGCACACCGGCGTTGAAGACCGACGAGCTGATCGACGACCCGTCGACCAAGGTGATCGTCTGCTGCGGATCCGGCGGAGTCGGCAAGACCACGACCGCCGCCGCATTGGCCGTACGCGCGGCTGAACGCGGCCGCAAGACCGTCGTGCTGACCATCGACCCGGCGCGCCGGCTGGCGCAGGCGCTGGGCCTTCCCGAGCTGGGCAACCAGCCTCGCCGGGTGGAGGTCGACGGATTCGAACCGGCCGGCGAACTCTCGGCGATGATGCTCGACATGCGCCGCACGTTCGACGACATGGTGCACGCGCACGCCGGTGCCGACAAGGCCAAGGAAGTACTGGCCAACCCGTTCTACCGGACCATCTCCAGCTCCTTCTCCGGCACGCAGGAGTACATGGCGATGGAGAAGCTCGGGCAGCTTGCGGCCGAGGGCCAGTGGGACCTGATCATTGTGGACACCCCGCCGAGCCGGTCCGCGCTGGACTTCCTGGACGCACCGCAGCGGCTGTCCACCGCGCTGGACGGCCGGATGATCAAGCTGCTGGCCGGGCCGGCCAAGGCGGGCGGCTGGGGGCTGCGAAAGATCGTCGGAGCCGGGTTCTCGCTGTTCGCCAAGGCCGTGTCGACGATCGTGGGCGGGCAGCTGCTGGCCGACGCGAGCGCTTTCGTGCAGGCCTTCGACAGCATGTTCGGGGGTTTCCGGGAGCGCGCCACGCGGACGTACGAGCTGCTCAGGTCCGGCGGGACGGCATTCCTGGTGGTCGCCGCGCCCGAGCCGGACGCGTTGCGGGAGGCGAGCTACTTCGTCGAACGGCTGGCCGGTGAGTCCATGCCGCTGGCCGGACTCGTGGTCAACCGCACGCACCCGACCCTGGCCGACCTGCCCTCACCCAAAGCCTTGGCCGCGGCCGAGGCGTTGGAACGACGCGGTGACGCGCCGCTGGCAGCGGCTGTCCTGCGGCTGCACGCCGACCGCGTGTCCGTGGCCGACCGGGAACGGCGCCTCGTGGCCAGGTTCACCAAGGCGCATGCGGGCGTCGCTGTCGCCCGCGTGCCCGCCATGCCATCCGATGTCCATGACCTGACGGGCCTGCGGTTGATCGGCGAGCAGCTCGGCGCGGGCTGAAATTCACCCGACCCGGGCATCCTCCACCGGTGCGTGCTCCCGTCTGGCGTGGTCGAGCAGTTCACGCCACGAAGTGACGTCCGGCCTGCGGCGCAACAGCGCCCGGCGCTCCCGCTCGGTCATCCCGCCCCAGACCCCGAACTCGATCCGGTTGTCCAGCGCCTCGGCGAGGCACTCGGTCCGGACCGGGCACGCGACGCATACCAGTTTCGCCTTGCGCTGTTCGGCCCCTCGTACGAAGAGTTCGTCCGGATCATCGCCGCGGCATGCCGCGTTGACGCGCCAGTCCTGCGGTTTCAGATTCGAATCCATCTCCCCCAGCTCCTACCGTCGTGTCCATTTGCCCGATGCCCCCCGGCATCTGCTGCCTGTCGTGACAGATTGACGACGCTCGAACGCCCCCGGTTCCACCCCTTCTTCGTCTTTTCGCACACAGGGCGCTCACTGTCAATTCGATTCCGCAGCGTAGCCATGAGCCCGAAAGGGTTAATGGGTACCCTGGCGTCGTGCGCTTCACGAACGGTCTGTTCAAGATGCTCAGCCTCTGCCTGCTCGCCGGCGTTCTGCTGGCCGGGATGCTGTTCCCGGTGGTAGGGGCCCTGGGGGTGGCGTCCAACCGCGCCAGCGACACGATCGACAGCGCCCAGGCGGAAATGGTCGAGGTGCCGCCCGCACTGATCACCACGATGACCGACGCGGCCGGCAAGCCGATGGCCACGCTGTACGACCAGTACCGCATCCCGGTCGCCGCGGACCAGATTTCGCCGATCATGAAAGCGGCGTTGATCTCGGTGGAGGACCGGCGGTTCTACGAGCACCACGGCGTGGACTGGAAAGGCACGTTCCGTGCTGCTTTGAGCACGAGCGGTGGCAACCAGCAGGGTGGTTCGACACTCACGCAGCAATACGTGAAGAACTATCTGATCAACGTGGTCTACCGCAACAACAAGACCGAACAGCAGAAGGCGCAGGAGCCCACCATCGCCCGCAAGCTGCGGGAGGCGCGGATCGCGCTGCAGCTGGAGCAGAAGATGTCCAAAGAGGACATCATCTCCGGGTACCTCAACGTGGTCGAGTTCTCCAACTCGATCTACGGCATCGGCGCCGCCTCGGCGACCTACTTCGGCACCACGCCGGACAAGCTGACCGTGTCACAGGCCGCGCTGCTGGCCGGCATGGTCAACAACCCGACGCTGTACAACCCCTGGCGCTTCGCGCCCGAGGCCCTCAAGCGCCGCAACATCGTGCTGGACACCATGGTGCAGAACGGCCGGCTCACCCAGGCCGACGGCGACACGGCGAAGGCCGAACCGCTGGGTGTGCTGCCGCAGGTCACCAAGCCGGCCAAGAACTGCAACGGCGCCGGGCCGGAAGCCGGCTTCTTCTGCCAGTACGTCGTGGAATACCTGGGCAAGCTCGGGTTCACCCAGGAACAGCTGGCCATCGGCGGCTACACGATCAAGACCAGCCTGGACATGAACGCGACCACGCTGGCCAAGAAGGCCGCGATGGACGAGGTGCCCAAGACCACCGACGGCATCGCCAACGTGATGGCGATCGTCAAGCCAGGCAAGGAGAAACACCAGGTCGTCGCCCTGGTGTCGAACCGCGACTACGGCCAGGACGCGTCCAAGGGCCAGACGCAGTACCCGCAGCCGTACGGCATCGAGAACAAGTTCGGCAACGGCTCGATCTCCAAGATCTTCACCGCGGCCGCCGCCCTGGAGAAGGGCATGGGCGTCTACAACGTGATCGACGTCCCGGCGGAGTACACCTCGCACCTGTTCACCGGCGGCAACGAGAAGAACTGCGCGCGCACCGACAAGCCCAACGACGGCAACACCCGTTGGTACTGCCTGAAGAACGCGGGCACCTACGGCCCGCAGATGACGTTGCAGGAAGCGCTGGCCAAGTCGCCGAACACCGCGTTCGTCAAGCTGGAAGAGGCCCTCGGCAGCACGGACCCGGTGGTCGACATGGCCGTCCGGCTGGGCATGCGCGAGACGATGGCCTCCAACAACGACGGCAAGCCTGCCAAGCCCGGCGAGCCGACCCAGGCCCAGCACTTCAAGAGCTCGCCCGGCAACCCCGGCAACGCCTCGTTCACCCTCGGCCCGAACCCGATGAGCCCGCTGGAGCTGGCGAACGTCGGGGCGACGCTGATGAGCGGCGGCGTCTGGTGCCCGCCGTCGCCGATCGTGGAGATCATCGACCGCAACGGTCAGCCAGTCGATCTCAAGGGCAAGGAGCAGCCCTGTGAGCAGGCCGTGGCCGAGCCGCTGGCCAACTCGCTCGTGACCGGTCTGAGCAAGGACGACCAGGCCGGCGGTACGTCGGCCGCGGCCGCCGGCCGCGCGGGCTGGACCCGGCCGATGATGGGCAAGACCGGCACGACCCAGGAGTTCAAGTCCGCCGGGTTCCTTGGGGCCGTCCCGCAGTACGCGGCCGCTGTGCTCACCTTCGCCGACGGCAACCGGCCCAGGCCGATCCGCGACACCGACCCGCCCTCACTGGGCCCCACCGGAAACATCTTCGGCGGCAAAGTGCCGGCCCGGACCTGGTTCGCGGCGATGAAGGGGATACTCGGCGACTCACCGGTCGAGCAACTGCCCCCGCCTGACCCCAGATACCTCGACGGCGGCGCCGAATCCAGGGTGCCCAACGTGGTCGGCAAGACCCAGCAGGACGCGACCAACACCCTGCAGGGCGCCGGCTACCAGGTGAGCGCCGTGCCCCGCGACGACGCGGCCCGTAAGGGCACCGTCGTCAACCAGACCCCGCGTGGCACCAAGCTGCCCGGCGGCACAATCACGATCTACGTATCCACCGGCCAGGCACCACAGGCGGAAATCCCATCCTCACCGCAGAACCCGCCGCCAAGCGGTGGTCCTCCGCCACCGAACGGCGGTGACCCGAACAATCCCGGCGGTTGACCGGCAAACGGCCCCTCGTGACTCGTTCACGAGGGGCCGTTTTGTGTCAGTTGATACGGGAACGAACCGCGGCGGCGACACGGCCGCCTTCGGCCCGGCCGGCGACCTTGGCGTTCGCGGCCTTCATCACGAGCCCCATCTGCTTCTGCGTGGGGGCGCCGCCGACCTGCTCGGCGACTTCGGCGACGGCCTGGGAGACCAGCTCGTCGAGTTCGTCGTCGGACAACTGGGCGGGCAGGTACCCGGAGATGATCTCGGCCTCCGCGCGCTCCGCAGCGGCCTGTTCGGCGCGACCGGCCGCGTCGAACGCCTCGGCGGCCTCCTTGCGCTTCTTGGCCTCCTTGGTGAGCACGCGCTGGACTTCCTCGTCGGTGAGTTCCCGGGCGGACTTGCCGGCCACTTCCTCGTTGCTCACCGCGGCCAGCACCATCCGCAAGGTCCCCAGCCGGGTGGTTTCCTTCGCCTTGAGCGCCACGACCAGGTCGGACTTCAATTTGTCCTTCAGCTCCGCCATGACAGCGAACGTTACCGCTGAGGACCATCCGGGCGGTGGCTGCCACCACCGGCCCGCTCGGCCGTACTCTCGTAAAGGTGAGCATGTTGGGCCGGATCGCATTGACCACCACAGCAGCAGGCGCGGCGACAGTCGCCTACGCGGCTGGAATCGAACGCAGGCGCTGGACACTGCGCCAGGCAACCCTGCCAGTGCTGGCCGAAGGCGCGCGCCCACTGCGCATCCTGCACATCTCCGACATCCACATGCTGCCCGGCCAGAAATCGAAGCAGAAGTGGATCGCGGCACTCGACGCCCTCGAACCGGACCTGGTGGTCAACACCGGCGACAACCTCGCCCACAAGCAAGCGGTCCCGGCAGTCGTGCGTGCCCTGGGCCCCCTGCTCAACAGGCCGGGAATCTTCATCTTCGGCAGCAACGACTACTTCGCGCCGAAACCCAAGAACCCCGTGCGCTACCTCCTGCCCAGCGCGAAGAAGAAGCGAATCCACGGCATCGCCCTCCCCTGGCGTGACCTCCGCGCCGCGATGGTCGAACGAGGCTGGCACGACCTGACCCACGTCCGCCGCATAGTCAGCGTCGACGGCCGCAACCTGGCCGTGGCCGGAGTAGACGACCCCCACCTCAAACGCGACAAATACAAAGAAATAGCGGGCCGCCCAGACCCAACAGCGGCCCTACGCCTAGGCATCACCCACTCCCCCGAACCTCGGGTCCTCGACGCCTTCGCCGCCGACGGCTACGACTTGGTCCTGGCAGGCCACACCCACGGCGGCCAGCTCCGCATCCCCGGCTACGGCGCCCTCGTGACGAACTGTGACCTGGATCGCTCCCGCGCCCGCGGCGCCTCCCGCTGGGGCGCCCACATGTGGCTGCACGTCTCCGCAGGCCTAGGCACATCCCCCTACGCCCCAGTCCGTTTCGCCTGCCCGCCCGAAGCCTCCCTGCTGACCCTCGTACCCAGGACAGAAGGCACCGGCCCAGCAAAACCCAATACCCGGTTCGGAGCCCGCGCAGACGTCCGCTAGAGTAACCACCAGCAAGACGGGGTGTGGCGCAGCTTGGTAGCGCGCTTCGTTCGGGACGAAGAGGTCGTGGGTTCGAATCCCGCCACCCCGACGCAGGTCAGAGCCCGTCCACTTTAGAGTGGACGGGCTCTTTCTTTGCCCTGCCTGTCTAATTGCCTGTCTATGGTTCCGAGCCCGGGAAAATGTCGTTCATCGCGACTGCGCCGTCCTCGATGACCGGCCGGAGCTGGTGGCGGTAGACCTGCTCGGTCACGCTCGTGCTGCTGTGGCCGACCAGCAGAGCAATCTTCTCGATCGGAACGCCTCTGTCAGAGAGCAGGGACACGAAGCTGTGCCGGAGCTCCCGTGGCGTCCACTCGTCAGCTTTCAGCCCGGCCGCCTTCAGAATCCGTCGGACACCTCGCCGGACGTTGGCAGAGTCGAGCTCGGTGCCGACTTCGGACGCGAACACGACGTTGTTGTCCTGCCACTTGCTGCCCGCTTGCTCGCGCTGAACCGCCTGCCGGATCTTTTGAGCCTGCAGGGCGTTGACGGCACGTTGGGCCAGAGCAAGCGAGCGGCGCGACTTTCGAGTCTTCGTGTCTCCCCCGGCCCGTACGGAGCGCCAGACGTCGATATGGGGCAGGACGGGTGGCGTTTCGTCAGGCTGCCCCACCAAGTCGACGTGTTCCCAGTAGAGGGGGCGAGCCTCTTCGGTTCGTGCGCCGGTCAGCAGCGACACAACGATGTAGCTGCCTAGGGTTGAGTCGTCGGCCTCGGCTTCCTTCAGGACAGCTTCAGCCTGGTCGAAAGTCAGCGCCTTGGACGGACGGCCCGGACGTTGCCCAACCGGCACGTCACAGAGCAGAACGACGTTTCGTTTGACCTTGTCGCGCGCCTGCGCTCGTGCAATAGCTCGCTTGAGCACGGACCTGACGTCGCGGAGTGAGCGAGTGGCCAGGGTCTTGGCTTTGTCGGCTAGCCACTTGTCCACGTCCTCTGCGGACAGTTCTCGGAGCTTGCGAGCACCCAGCGAGGGAATGACGTGAGTGTTGGCGAGGATGGTCACCGTCGTAACTGTCTGCTTGTCGCGTCCGCTCAATCCGTAGGTCAGCCAGTCGCGCACGGCTTTCTCTACGGTGTAGTCGTGTGGCGCAATCGCTAGGCCGTCGTCATAGTCGCGAAGGATCTCCTTGAGCTTATTCTTCGCTTCAGTCTTGGTCTTGCCACTGGCGGACTTGACGATTCGCTTCCCGGCCGGGGTCCATCCGACGGTGGCAACCGCGATCCACCGTTGCCGCTTCTCATGCCAGTGCAGACTGCCATCACCACGGCTACGACGCTTGGTCATATTCAACCCCCGATTCACGCATGAGCAGGTCCACGTATTGCTGAATGGCGAGAGCAGGCACGAGGGGCGTTCGCCCTTGGTGCACGACCCGCAGGCGACCAGCGCGGATCTGCTCGTATATGACCGAGCGGCTCAGAGACAGCAGCCGCATCGCTTCGGTTATCCGGTACAGGTGCCGTAGCGGGACAGCGGCCGGCATGGGACTCGGCGACGACATGGGATCCTCCACTTGCGCCGGGACGGTGACAGGCGGAGCGGGGTGTAACTCCCGCTGTAACTCACGTTTTCCCACGTCAGGCCCCCTAGAGTTGCAGAGTTACAGGTGTGACAGCTGCAGGGTGCTGCTGCTGTGACTGCGTCTCGGGCGGGAAGTACTTGCCGCCCGGCTCGGCGCGAACTTGGCCGTCCTTAGCCATGCGGGTGCACGTCGCGCGGACCGTGCCAGGGGCGAGCTGAAGCGCCTCGGCGATTTGCGCCGGTTTGCTGCCTGGACATTCACGGATGAATCGCGATATCAGGGCTCGCGTGTCTTGCATGAGGTGTTCTTCTGCAGGTCCGTCCAATAGGGACCACGCTCCGGCTTGCGAGTCGAACGACATGGCGTAGTCGGTTTCGTCGACATCGCGACCGGTGACGTGCAGGATGCCGTCTGCTTGAGCCCTGGCGCGTTCGAGAACCAGGACGGCGTCCGCAGCACCGGCGAGCCCGTTGGTTCCCGAGACGGTGGCTAGGAAATCCTCGGCGGCGGCTTTGCGGACGTGGTGAACGAGAACGACGGGCACGGCGTAGGTGTCCGCGACTCGCTTTGCCCGGCCGACGGCGGCGTAGTCCGCTTCGTAGGCGGAATTCATGCCAGGGGGCGGAGTTCCGCGCACTTTGGTGAATACGTCGATGACGACCAGGCGGGCGCCGGGGTTTTCGTCCAGCCATCCGGCGATGTACTGGTCTCCCCCATTGGGCAACGGCGGACAGTAGGTATCGAGAGTGAGCGTGCTCGGCGCCGGGCGACCGGCGAGCACCGTGCGCATGCGGGATTGCAACCGGCGCGGAGTGTCCTCCAGTGCCAGGTACAGCACGGGACCGGCTTCAACGGCAACGGAGCCGAGCGCGGGCAGTCCGGCCGCAATGGACAATCCGAGCCCGAGTGACATCCACGATTTGCCGACTTTCGGCGGACCGGCGAGCAGGGTCACTCCCTCGGCGATGATGCCGGGCACCGCCCACGTCGGGTCTGGAAACGACACCGCCATGAGCTCGGCGGCATTCCATGTTGTGCGTGGACGCTCGGGCACCGGGTGCAAGGCCCGGTCAGGCAGTGCCGTCATGCCGCCCACTCCTGACCGGTCCACAATGCGCCCTGCACGCCATGGCGGCCGTGTCGGATGTGGTTCCCGATGTGTTCGGTGTAGGCGGGTGGGATGGCCTCGGCGAGATCGAGGCGGTTGGTCATCCAAGGGATTCCCATGGCGTCCTGCCAGTCGGCGAGACTGCCTTTTCCGCCGCCGTCGCCGTAGACGGCGACCATGTCGCCCTCGTAGTACTGGCCGTGGCGCCATCCGGCGACCC
Source organism: Kibdelosporangium banguiense (assembly GCF_017876405.1). GTDB lineage: Bacteria > Actinomycetota > Actinomycetes > Mycobacteriales > Pseudonocardiaceae > Kibdelosporangium > Kibdelosporangium banguiense. Next base: position 1,940,976 of record NZ_JAGINW010000001.1, read on the forward strand.
TGTGACCACGATGCGACGGATGGACCGGCTGAGAGATGATCACATCGGACAGCTCGAACACTCGGTGCCGGAATACGCGCAGCCCGAACGACAGGCCACAGAGGACGAGGTCTTTTCGGAGTTGGGAGCCTTGAACGTTCTCCATCACCCACGGCCGGCCGGTCCGATCCAACTCGATGCGGGTAGGCGGGATGAGGTCGGGATAGACCCTGCCTTTGTTGGTGCCCTTGGTCAGTGCCGTCTCGCGCTGGCATGGCGGCGATGCGTGGATGACGTCGAACTCATGGCCGTGGCGGCGGATGAATTCGACGGCGTCGCCTTGATGGAATTCTCCGGGGTAGCCGTTGGAGTGGTCTTCGATGTCGACTCCGACGACGTTGAAGCCAGCGGCCTGGTAGCCGTAGCCAGCGCCGCCCTTGCGGCAGAAGGCGTCCAGCAACACGGGTCGGGAGTTGTCAAGGCGCACGCTCATGCCGCCACCTGCCGAGCCCGGTTCGCGCCCTTTTCGAGACCAGACGCGATAGTGCGCAACGCTTCCCGCTCGCTGAAGCGCTGCACCCCGATGTGCCGAGCGGCGCCGCTCATGAGTGCGGTGCGCGCGTCATTCTCGGTGAGTGAACCCCCGGCGACCAATTGCCCGAGCGCAACTGCTGCAACATAAAGCGTGGCGTTGCGGTTGCTGGTGGCGTTCTGCACCCGGGAGACCTCACCGGCTACGGCCGCGTCGATGTACCGGTCTCTGCGGGAGCGAGAGACAGACACCGGCCGTTCTGGTGTTGTCGGCAATGGCGCCGGGCGGAGCTTGTCCAGCAACCATGTCGGTAGGACAGCGGGCGGCTGGTCGGCAAGGATTTCGTACTGGCGTCCGTCCACAACAGACCAAGGGGCGACGACGTAGCCGCCGTGTGCGCGGGTGTCGATTTTCCAGCCGAGTGTTCCGGCCGTGTTGCGCAGTGCAATGTCTTGCGGTGCTTGGTAGTACAGGTGCAGTCCGCCGGATGGCGTGGCTACGGTCAGTGTGTCGGCAGGCAAGGCCTGCCCGAAGAGTTCGGCGAGCGCAGCGAGCACGTCCTGCCCGTCTTGAATTCCGTCCTCTGTGTCCCATGGTGCGGGCGGCTGTTCGCCGGGTTTGGCGCTGTCCAGGTCGATGACCACAAGTCCGGACGGGCCGGTCGCCAGCCCGATGTTGAACGGTCCGTTCGACCAGGCGGCTCGAATGCGTTGCGGGTCAACGGTGGCGCGTTGCTCCCATCCCTGGTGCCCGTGCTGGCATGCGCCGGTCCTAGGGCACCGGTCGTAGCCGTGCAAAGCGGGACGCTTGGCGCCCGGCCGGAGCGGGAAGACGTGCCAGCCGCGTTCGGCGGCGGCGAGAGCGGCAGTCATCAACGGCGTGCTGTCCACGGTAGATCTCCGATCACACTTGGTAATCACAGATGGGCATGCGGGACCGAGGTCAGCACTCCCACGAGGGGTGTCTGTCCTGGGTTTTCGACTGATTCAGAGGGTTTGACCTGGAGTTCCGCTAGGAGCTAGCGGGCTGGTCAGCGTAGGTATGGGGCGCTAGCGGTGGGTGCTAGGTCTAGCGGTTGCCGACCGCTAGCGCCCCGAGAACCGCTACACCGGAGAGTCGTCACTCTCTGTCGATACTCGGCGCGTTGTCAGAATGACTTCGGTGATCGCAGCGAGCAGGTACCCGCGCTTGTTGCGCTCGGTGCCAGTGTCATCGCGCAGCGGGATCTGCTTGGGTGCGATGCCGTGCGGCTTGAGCGCCGCAGCAAGCGCGTTGGGTGTCCAGCCCTGGTAGGCGTCCGGCCGCTGCTCGGCGAGCCGGGCCACGATCACCTCGGACCACAACCGGTCTTCCCCGGCCTGGTAGACCGATGCGACGTCGTCCAGCACGTTGGCCCGGGCGGCATCCTCGGCGAGTTGAGTCTCGCCGATCGCGTGGCCTGTCAGGGTTCCGGCCCGCTCACGCAGGGCACGGGCGCGGACCACGATCTTCTCGGCGGCCGGGTTGTCGATGTAGGCCGAGCGGGCAATCTGCGGGTCATCCGAGGCACCGACCAGGTAGCCAATGCCCTTGTCCTTGGGCGTGAACGTGCTTGCCCGCACACCGTTCTGGTACATCGAGGTACCGAGGATCATGTCGTTTTCGAGCTGTCCCATGACTCGCAGGCAGAACCGCACACCGACGTTCGCCGAGACGGCCGTGGGCAGGCTGTTCTTGTCCGGCCGCTGGGTAGCCAAGAGCAGGATCACGCCAAGCGCCCGGCCGCGCTTGATGATGGCCGTGCACAGTTCCCCGGCTTCCTTGCCGTACTCGGCGTGGCTGAACAGTTCCTGGCATTCGTCGATTGCCACGACCAGCGGAAACAAGCCGAGAGAGCGCTTCGCGGACAGCTCCGGGGTGACCTTGTTCTCCGGGCATTGCGCCCGGGGAAGCTTGCTGATGGTCTTGGCCCGGCGCTCAAGGTCTTTGTAGACCTCGCGCAGGCTGGTGACGGTCTGCTCGATCGTCTCGTCATCCGGCCCGGACGCGTAGTGATGCGCCACAGGTTCCAGAGTGGACAAATCACCGGAACCCTTGAGCTCGAACAACCTCAGCTCTGCCGTGGGATCCAGCGCAGCCGCCAACAGCAGCACCCGCAGCGCGAACGTCTTGCCTGCGCCGGGCATCGCACCAATGAGCAGGTTGGAGTACATCAGGTCAATACCCACGGCTCGGCCGCGCTGGTCGGTACCGAACGGAACCGCCTTGAACAGGTCAGCCGCACCACCCTTTGCCAGAGCCCAGGCCTTGGGCTTGGCCTGCGCCATATCCACATCGGACACGAACAACACCAGGCGACCGGCGTGCTGGTCATGCGCGGGCTCGGGCCACACACACCCCAACGGCCGCCGCAAGCCCGAGGCGAGTTGTGCCCGGCGAGCAAGGATGTCCGCCACGGTCACGCCGTAGGGCAGGTCAACGTCCGCGCGCCACCCGGGTCCCTCCCGCGTGATCGGTGACGGGAAGGTGATCCCTCCCCCGCCCTTGCCGACGGCCTTGTTGACCTCGGCGATGCCCAACGCGGACAGGGCACGAACCACGATGTCGCTGGTGAGCTTCTGGGCCTTGCTGGTGACCACGGCCCGGCCACCGACCACCGGCCGGTCGGGGTTGCCGCCGAGCCAGCCGAGCAGCCCGAGCACCACGCTCACGCCGAGGAACTGTGCCCACATCGGTGCGTAGCCGAACAGCACGAGCGCGCCGGCCGTCAGGATCACCAGGCCGAGCAGCACCAGCCACCAGCGACCGCGGGGTTTCGCGTTGTGCAGCTTGAGATACAGCTCGGCGTCGCCTTTGGTGACCGCGTCCGAACGCAACGCCCTGCCCTCGGCGTCCATCGCCCAGTTCGCCGAGACCGCGACCGCACGCACCAACCCTCGGGGCGAGCGGGCGGCGATTTTGGCGGCGTAGAGCGGGCACCGCACAGCGTGGTACGCCATCGTGTGGGCGGCATGGTCGGCCGCCCACTTGGCGGTGTTCACGAACTCCTCACTGGAGGTCAGCCACGATGCGAACACGGGACGCCGGGTGCCGTTTCGGGCGGCGTTCATCCGGGCTGCCAGTGACCGGTCTTCCGTGACTGGCAGGTCCACCGGTTCGCCCGTGGTTTCCTCGTGTTCGTGAACGGTCTCGCCGGGCTCGGCCGGAGCCGGTTCGGTGACCGGCCCGATGGGTGGCCGGAAGTCCAGCACCTTGCCACCCGTGAACGGGTCCTGCGGTTCGGGTGCGACCGGGGCCGTGGTGGTCGTGGTCATCAGGCAGCCCTCCGTTCAGACATGGTCTCGGTGGTGTCGGTGATGGGGATGTGGCCCATGCGCAGGGCGTCTCGTACCCGCTGAATGGTGGGGGTACCGAACCCCTCGAACCGGCGAGCTATGGCCTTGACCGAGGGGTACTGCGGCAGTTCCCCGGCGGCGATGGCACCTCGAACCATGGTCAGCAATTCGGCAGGACGCCCGGACAGTTCGCCCTGTTCACGGCCGGTGTACCCCCCGTTCTGGCTAGGCGCGGTACCGTCTCGCAGGGCATCCGGGCCAAACACCATCGCAGCGGCACCCAACACATCGTTGGCTTCTCGCAAGACCTGCTCAGCGCGCTCGGTCGCCGCGGCGCGCTCGGCGTCGATCAGGGCACGGATCTGTTCGGTGTACGCCCGCTGTACCCGCCCGCCGAGGATCACCAGGCGCCCCTCCTTGGCGGCGTGCCGGTCCTGCGCGGCCTCGTACCGCAGCACCCGGTGAGCCAGACGCCGCTCCCGGCGTGGCGCGTCCGGGCCGACGCCGAACCGGTCCACCCACGCCCGCCGCCACGCCTCATCCGCCGTGACGGTGTCGCCGCACGCGAGCGTGATGGACGCAGCAGCCCACGCCAGGCGAGGGAACCGAAGACGCCGCCACAGAGCGCGCCGCAGCGCGGTGTTGTCCCGTCCTTCGGCGGTGGCCTTGTCGACGTTCTGCCGGATGTGGTGCAGCAACACACCGAGCAGGGACACCAGACCCAACGCCACCCCGGCAACCGGGCCGTAGTCGACAGCACCGTGCAACAGGTTGATACCGGCCGCGATCGATGCCAGCACCCACATCCAGGTCGGCAACGCACCCACCGGCAGGCCGGTCTTCGCGCGGCGGTGCGCCTCGAAAGCACACACCCACGCCCCAGCCTCGACAGCGAGCGGGAACAACCAGGACCATGTCGAACCGATGTGCAATGTGGACTCGGCGAACGCACGCTGTGCCTGCCACGCCAACGTGATCGGCGCAACGATCACCGTCGCCCACAACACCGACAGCAGCCACACCGGCACCCGCCCGGCCAGGCGGGCACGGGTCACCGCGCGACGCTCCCGCGTGGCCTGACGCTCGGCCTGCTCACGCTGCCGACGCTGCTCGGCCAACTCCACGGCACCCGCCAGCCGGGCCTGTTCCACCTGTACCAGCGTCAACGCGGTCTGCGCCCTGGTCTGCTCGGCTGCAGCACGCTGCTGCTCGGCCTGCGCCTGTGCGGTGATGCGCTCGGCGCGGCGGTCATAGAATGTCGTCGTCATCGCGCAACTCCCTGCAGGTCAGCCACCGCCTGCCCGGCATGCGCCGAGCCGGTAGGGGTGCGGTGAGGAATGAGCCGGACCAGGACAAACGCGGCCAGGAACGCGGGAACCGCGAAGGTCAGCAACTGCACGGTCACGCTGTCCGCGTGCGCCACAACCATCCATTGCACAACAGCGATCGCTGCGGCGGTCAACACCAAGCGCCACAACACAATCAGCGCAACAGCGGCCAACAGAATCACCAGCATTAACAGTGGCGTGTTCATCGGTGCCGCCCCCGGGTGGAATGGATGACCTCGGTCACCGCGAACAGCCGCGCCACGCTCACCCCGGCGAACAGGGCAGGAATGCCGAGGGTCACCAGAATCGTGGTGGTGTCCGACGTGTGAGTCACGATCAGCCACTGCACTAGCGTGACCACAACACCGGTAACCACGGCACGGGCGGCATTGCTGGTCATCCGGGTGACCTCCCGCACGCCCTTGGCAGCACGTTTGGTGGCTCGGCGACCGGACAGGACTGCCGACACGACGCCGAGCACGGCGAGTCCGCCCACCACGATCACCATGTTCTGGCTCATTGCGAGCACCCCCGGTTGGCGCGGCGGTCCGCCATCCACGTGCAGAATTCGTCAACGGCCTGATCGACTACAGCGGCCACGTTGTAGCCACGCTCACGGACAAACGCTGTCGTCAGTCGATACTCGTCCCACATCCGGACGCGGCAGGGGGTACCAACCCCGACGGAAGGCACACAGAGGTGTTGCGCCCGCACCACCGGGACCCCCGTATACGCCCAAAACAAAATACCCGCAGACGAACCACACCCCGGACACGTGATCGGATACCCGAACACCTCGAACGGCTGATCCGGACAGAACTTCCACAACTCGACCGAGCCGATATCCTTGCTTACCATCGGGTTCTCTCCACTCGTTTGGTGTGGGTCGGGAGCCCCGGCCCGGTGGGCGTTCTTGGCGGAGTGACCACCGGTCCGGGTGTCGATGTCAGTAGCGCGAGGCATCACCTGGCCTCGCTTTCCATTGCGTCCCAACAGGTCCAGCATCGCCGTCCCGTAGACCTGGGAAGCCGGTATGAAAACACCTGGCCGCACGTTCCCCGGCAAGTGCGTAGAGCGCGGTGTGCGCGCGAGAGTGCAGCCAGTTGCGCGGTTGTGGCACCCGGGCTTGGTTTGGCGATGTCCAACCGGTACAGCGCCGCCCACCGGCGCCCGCGTCGCCATACGATCTGTGCCGCCGGGTCGTGTCCGCCTGGGCATAGTCCCTCGGCGCGCAGTTGCCTCGGCGTTGCCAGTCCGGGCGGCGCGTTGCGAAACCCGAAGGTAGGCAACCCGTCCTGCATCCGGCCCGGCCAGTGTTGGCCGTTCCATGGCAGCCGAACCACTGTCGCGGTCATCGCGTCGCCCCGGTGACACGACCGCTGACCGACCGGCCAACGCTGTCCAGCATCACGCCCGGCGTGGCGGTGAAGCGCACGTCGCCGGAGACCGTTTGACCAGCCGCGATCGAATTGGTCACGGCGTGCACCCGCACGTCCCCTGATACCGAGGTCACCTGTGCCCGGCCGGCCAGTCCCGACACTCGCACGTCGCCCGAGACCGTCTTGGCCGTTACGTGCGTGCCGCAGTCAAGCGAGATGTCACCGGACGTCGACTCTGCATCCAGAACGCGGGCGCTCTCGACCGTGAGATCACCGCTCACCGCGCGGAAGTACACGCTGTTGAGCTGACCTCGGGCATGTACGTCGGCACAGTCGGTCGACACGGCGAGAGAGGACCCGAGCGGCAACCGCACCGTGACGCGCAACGCGCCGCCACCGGTCACCACTGCCGAGCCCAAACCGCCAATGATCTGGCCGTTCACGATCGTGACACCGCTGACCGAGCCGAACATCACGCTAACGCCTTGACTAACCGTGAGGCCGCCGTTGTGCACGATGGTGGTCCCGGTGATCCCGCACGCCTTGGGAACTTCGATGGTGAACCGCTCACCGGCATTGGTCTCGGTCGCCCTAGCAATCAGGTCCTCGGCGACGTGGTCACCGGCAACGGCAGGGGCCAGTACGACTTCGGCGTGCTCCCGCTCTTCGCCGACAACGTCGACTACGGCCGCGCCGACTGACAAGCCGAACAGCGTCGCACCGCTGCGGTGATGAGTGAACGTACGCATCAGGCAGCCTCCTGCCCGTCTGACGAGGCCGCCGGGCGCCGCACCGGCAAGGTGCGAACAACAGCCGACATCGCCCGGTTCTCGATTCGACGCCGGCGCCGCTCCGCCGCCGAACCGTCCAGCAACGCCGACGTCGGCCGGGCCGCCGTACGCAACTCAGCCTGCACCTCGGCGAGCAACACATTGATCGTCTTTTCGTCCAGCCCATCCGGGTAATGGCCCGGTTCGAACTCGCTGGTCATCCCGCGAAACCCTCCGTGTCTCGGCGGTGTGGCCGCCGACACACCAGAAGCTAACAGTTGTCATGTTTCCGGTCAACTGTTAGCTCACAGATTTTCCGCCCACATGCTCTGACCTGCTTGAACGGGCCGAACAGTTGGAGGTCTGTTAGCTTGTGCCATGACAGACCGCCTACGAAAGGGCTTTCGCTGATGACACCGCCATCTCGGCAGGACAAGCAGCAGCACGAACCGATGTGGCGGGTCATCGCTCGACACATCCGGAACGACATCGAAGCGGGCGTGCTGCGACACGGGCAGCCGCTCCCGAGCACACGAGCGCTCGCCGCAGAGTGGGACGTGAGTGTCGACCCGGTGGCTAAGGCTATGGCCGAGCTTGCGGCAGAAGGGCTAGTCGTCACACGCGATCGCTCTAGTCGAATCGTCAACTATCCGGATGCAGAACTTGCGCCGGCAGCACTTCCAACAACACCAAAAGTGCTTCTTATCGGTGGGTACGCTGGAAGTGGTAAAACCGAACTAGGCCGGATACTGGCTCGGCGAACCCATTGGCCCATCCTCGACAAGGACACCACGACACGGCCGGTTGTTGAAGCCGCGTTGGAGAAGTTGGGCGTACCTCCGAGCGACAGAGAGTCTGACATCTATCTGACACTGATTCGCCCGGCCGAATATGAGGCACTTATTGCCGCCATGACCGAGAACGTATCGTGCGGCAACAGCGCAATCGTGACGGCGCCATTCATCAGGGAACTTTCAGACCGGGCTTGGTGCGACCGAATCTCAGCGAGCGTCGAAAGCATGGGGGCGACTCTGCATGTAGTGTGGGTTCGCTGTGATGCCGACACTATGCGCGCCTACATTAGGCACAGGGGTGCTGCGAGGGATTCAGCAAAGTTGGCCAATTGGGAAGACTATCTAGCCGGGATCGACCTCGACTTTAAGCCTGCTATCGACCACATGGTGGTAGAAAACTCAGCCGGAGCACGTCCGCTTCAACAGCAGGCCGAAGAACTACTGCGACAGGTTGGCAGATGATCCACTCTGCGGTTATTCTGTACGGCCCCCCAGCGGCCGGGAAAGACACAGTCACCCAGGCAGTGACAGCTATCGATTCTCGATACCAGCTCTTTCGGCGGCTCAAGCACGGCCCTGGTCGGACAACCGGCTACCGACTAGCGACGCAGGCCGAACTGGATGAGCTTAGAAGAACGCCAGGCGAGGTCATATGGGAAAACAGTCGGTACGGGTCAACGTACATAGTTGATCGATCACATCTGAATGAGCTAATTAGTGATGGAACCATTCCGATACTGCACCTAGGGCAAGCGGACGCCGTTACCGCAGTTACGTCGGCAGTACCGTCTGCACGTTGGCTCGTTGTCGAGTTGTGGTGCCCCCGAGATGTCGCCCTAGACCGGATAGAGAAACGCAATACTGGAGATACCGCCGAGAGGCTGACAGCGTTCGATACCACGGTGCGGCTACCACAAGCACACTTGCGGATTGACACAAGCGTCACGCCGCCACACGCGGCCGCCGAGCGCATCGTAGCCGCCCCGGCCGCAAGGGGGCACAGGCCAAGGAATAAAGCGCTATGATCGGTCCCGTCGGATGCAAGCAGACTTATGCTGCTGTCGCCAGCCAAAGACGGCGTGAGCGCGCCCGGCTTGTTGCTTAGGGGAGTTCACATAGGCTAAGGCTGAACGGACGGCCCTGACGGTTCGACACTAAACTTTCCATCAAGGAATCCAGCCGTCCCGTCGTCGGCTTTGAACATTACCGTTCCGTAGAGGTGCCCGTCACGGGCCGCTTCTTTCATCTGCTCCCGCACTGCAGGTGCAGGCGCAGGGAAATTGGCGGATCCCGGTTGAATCGGTCCTTGATGTGCGACCACACAGCACGTTCCCACGTCGTTAGCCAACTCGATTCGACCAACGAAAGTTGAGCCCATGGCGTTCTTTCCCGGCCATCCATGAAGGTTGGCCCCCGGCCGCTCGATAAAGATGTTGAAGTGCACTGGTTCCGAGTCCGGCGTCACGCAAATAAGCTTAGCAGTGGGATGTGCCGCAAGCTCAATTGTCGCAACAGACACGGACTGCGAGATGACTAGGGCGCGCGTGTACCCCGGGGTCAACTCAGTTGGCCTAACCCATTGACGCACCTGGTTTCGTTCTACCTTTAGATGCCAGCGACCCGACGCATGCAGACTGATGTGAGCAGCCCTTTCGAGGCCTTCCCGCTCGACATACAGCTCGGGCAGGCGGGCACCCGCCCTTACCCGCCAGCAGCGGGACCTTTTCCCGTCCACCTCGATCCCGAATCGAATATCGCTCGCGCGTCTGGCCATGGATCGGAACCATACCCTCGCCGGCTGGTTGCTCAGTCCGATTTTCGGCAGCGGCGGCCCGGTCTTGCGGTTACGCCGTGAGTCCCAGCGTTGTCACAGCTGTAACTCTGCAACTCGGGGGCACCATGGCCATGATCGCTTCGACCGGCACGGGTCGAGAGGCCCTTTGGTATGTGCCGGCAGGCCTCACCGGGAGCTCTCCACGCCGAGCCAGCCCCCGATTAACTTTACCGAATGGAAAATCTACACCTCCTGTTGTACGACATTAGATTAGGACAACTTCACGCACGCCATCCGCTGTCTTGACAAGAACATGCGCGTTCTCCTCCTTGACAGCCCTGTACACAAACTCTCCATAGCCAACCAGTCGTCGCACGGCTTCAGTCAGACTGACTCCCTCCCGCTCGATCACGCTCTCAAGCGCTCGAACAGTCTCGGGAGTCACGGCAACGTTGACCCTCTTCGCTTGCGGCTCGGAGCGAGGAGCTTCAGTCTCCTCCGCCGATCCCGTCCGGCCCGCGTCGGTGCGCGTCATCTTGCTCATGGGACTAAGACCTCCAAGGCGCTGACCACTACTAAGCCAGCGCACATGTTGTTCAGACTGTGACGGTGAGTTGGACTAGGTGTCGTGGCAGTGGTTCTGGAGTGGTGATTATGTGGCGCCTGGGCACCGCTTGCGTGTCGCACGAGCCAGAGACTACCCAAACGGGTGACACCTTTCAACATCAACGACACGCCGGGCGTGGCGAACTCGTGGCATAACGGTGGGGACACGGTAGTCTGCCCGCCATCCGGGGGGCCTCCCGAACCCTCCGTTCAAACCCCGAGTCCCCTGAAAGGGGAACCACTTCATGAAGGACCCGAGGTGCGGGCCTTCCCCGCAGCACGAAGTGCTAGAGGACGGCACCTGGTATGACCGCACGCCGCTGCTACTCGTCCCCACCACGCCCGTGATTGAGACCATTCACCTGAACAGCGTGGTCCAACCCGGTGGCAGGACGTCCCTGTTGTCATCCCTGTTCAAGGCGGTGGCGAAGTGACCGCAGGAGAGCCGGAAGGCGACGATGTCAAGCGTCAGGGCGACGCGCGGGCGGATGACTCCCCTCCTGAGAACAGCGTAGAGGAGTGGCGCGACACGGCCGAAGACGCCGTAGGGAGCGGCCCTCTGCTGCGGACCGTAGGCCATACGGCATCTATGCAGAAACGTGTCTTGTATGGCATCGGTGGGGTCTTCGCGCTCACGCTGTTGCTATTGGTGGCAGCAGTGAGCTTCGGCGGAATCACCGAGGAATTCGCGCTCGAACTCGGACGGCTCGTTTTTCCGGCAGCGCTTGCCGCTGGAGCTACCGTCGTGGGAACTCTTTTCGTCGGGGGTGATCGTCGCGGTCGAGACTTGTGAGGATTACAAGGTCACATCTGCGTCGTGCTCTCGGTGACCGAATCCCGCACGACTTCCCGTAGACCCTGGCTGTGGAGTTACATCTTCGGTGTGCCGCAACTGTCACACCTGTAACTCTGCAACTCTAGGGAGTCTGACCTGCGCAAACAGGAGTTACAGGGGGAGTTGCACGAGCGACTCGGACATCTCCCCTCTCTCTTTCCCTGTAACAGATGTAACTACAGCTGGACCACACGCAAGATCCGAAGGGTTCTGCGGTAGCGCAGCCGGCCGCCCACCTTGCCCTGTGACGGACGGGCCAGTTAGGCGACAAGCACCGAGAGAACGCCAGGGCTCAGGCCACGGGGAGAACGGCCGCCAGAATCGCCGTAGAAGCGTTGAACCGACTCCCCTGGTGTTGATACCGCAAGCGACGTACATTCCCTTCGGATCTTGCGTGTGGTCCAGCCTCTTGTCCTTTGCCGCGCTGGCTGCCTGTCGTACTGCCTGACAATCCAGGCGGATCGCCGAGCATCAAGCTGGACGTCCACGGACGCAACTATGCCGCCGACCAGCAGTGACGTAAGGTCGAACCAAGCAAGCGATTGCTTCGGGACGAAGAGGTCGTGGGTTCGAATCCCGCCACCCCGACTCGGCTCGGGGCGACTCGTGTCCGCGGAAAACGCGGACCGGGTCGCCTCGTTGTTATTTTTGGGGGCCGAGCCCCCCAAGCCCCCCACGGTGCGTGCTCCTATCGAACCAGCGCTGGGCGCTTTTTCGCTTGACCAGCTACCGGGACAGGCCCTCTTTCGCTGAGTCGTGGTTGAGGGTTGGTTAGGTGGGTTGGCTGGGGTCGTAGGGTGCTGATCATGGCTTGTCGTATTTCTGAACTGGTGATCAAGGCTCGGGATCCACAGCGGTTGGCCGCGTTCTGGTGTGAGGTGCTTGGTTTTACTGTGTTCGGCACCGCAGAGGACGGCGTGGTGGAGATCGGGCCGCCGGGAGGGTTCGGTGGGCTGCAGCCGACTCTGTGCTTCGTCCCCAGCACCGAGCCCCAGGCCGGCAGGCTGCCGCTGCACTTCGATGTCAACGCCACCGACCGCGATCAGGACGCTGAACTAGAACGCCTCCTGGAGCTTGGGGCACGACCCGCCGACGTCGGCCAGACTGGCGAGGAGTCCTGGCGCGTCCTGGCCGATCCCGAAGGCAACGAATTCTGTCTCCTCAGAACTCGTCTGAGCTGAGCAGCAGGGAATAGGGCGTTGGGTACGCATTCGCGAAGGATTTGAGAGCGATCCCGGCTAAAACGTCGACCTAAGGCCCCAGCTGGAAAGACACCCAAAGTCCCGACCCTGCCGGAAAGGCGGCCAACGGCCCCACTGGGCTCGATTTTATACGGGGCGGAGGGGTTCCCGTGTCATCAAATCGAGCCGTCCCAGCCCGAGACATCGAAGCAAACCCGGGAAGGGCCCAACCACAGACACCAAGCATGAACCCCGAGGTCGAGCGGGATGTCTCATCCAGACAGGGGTTGCGCACGTACAGAGTCGAAAGTCCCGGCGAAAGTCACCTTAAGAAACAGGACTACACCCGATCGAGTGAATGTTTAGGGTTCAACTGACTTTGGGTAACAGGAGGGGTGATCAACGCGAGGTGCGGGTAAGTGCCCAATGCGGGGTACCTGGCGGCAGAAGGACTCCGAGATGAGTAGTCTCTCCACGTTCGTTCCTTTGTTCCGGCCGAATGCCGCGCGACTTGCCACTGTCGCCGGGTTCGTTGCTTTTCTTCTGGGTCTTGGGTTTTTGGTTCCTTTTTGGATTGTTCTCATTGTGGCGGCTGGGTTTGTGGTGATCGGGCAGGTTGTCCGCGCGGTCCGGGCCGCCAGCCGGAAGGTCGACCAGATCATGGCCGAAGAGCTTTCGTCCGAGAATACTGTCAGGTGATCACTTACCGCAGTTCTGTTCGAGGGGTTCCGCCTGCGGGCTGTAGGCCCTGCGCAGGGTGAAGGGTGCGGGCTTGGCCCGTGGGTCCTCAGGTGGGTCGACTGTCCAGCGGGGCCGGCGACCTGCCGATGTTGACCTGGGCGAGCTCGTATCGTGGCTTGACAACAAAATAGCGAGAGTAATGAGGCAGGATCTGCGTTGTGACGAAGCATCCCGCAGCAGAGGAGCCCGGCCAGCTGTTTCCCGACGCCGACGCGGACACGCGGTGGCGGGCGCGCTTCCGGGCCGCACGTGTCAGCCTGCCCGAGTGGGCCCGTGACGCGCCGGACCGGAACGTGTACACCTCCAACGCCAGCGGGGTGTGGGAAACGTATGCCTGGGACCGCCTGACCGGTCAGCACCGGCAGGTCACCGACCGGCCGAACGGCACGTACAACTCCACGATCAGTCCCGACGGCGAGACCATCTGGTGGTTCGCGGACACCGATGGCGACGAGTTCGGCAGCTGGGTGACCGAGCCGTTCGCCGGCCGTCCACTTGACCAGGAGCCCGCGCCTGCCATCGCGGAGGCCCCGGCCGGGTATCCCGCCGGGGTCGAGATCGGCCGGCACGTCCTGGCCATCGGGATATCCAATGACGACGGCACAACCGTTGTGGTGTCGCGAGACGGCGCGCCAGGCGAGGTTGTCTACGCCCACAAGAACGATGCCGGAATCTCCGGCCACTCACGCGACGAGCAGTACATCGTGCTCGCGCACTCCGAGCATGGCGACAACCGGCACGCGGCCCTGCGTGTGATCACGCCGACTGGTGACACTGTCGCGGACAAATGGGACGGCAAAGGCAAGGGCCTCGACGCCATCGCGTTCAGCCCGGTCGAGGGCGACCCGCGGCTGCTCGTGCTGCATGAGCGCTACGGCCGCGAAGAGCTGCTGATCTGGGATGTCGTCGCGGACACCGAGGTCGAGATCAAGCTCGACCTGCCTGGCGAACTGGGCGCCGCGTGGTATCCGGACGGCCGTTCGATCCTGGTGTCGCACACCCATCAGGCCCGGAACACGTTGTACCAGTACGAAAACGAGAACGGCGAACTGACCCTTTTGGACATTCCGGCCGGCACGGTCGGGAACGCGGGTGTACGGCCGGACGGCACGATCGAGTACTCATGGTCCTCCGCGGCTGAGCCGCCGATGGTCCGCGCGTTGCACACCGACGGCACGGACCGCGTGCTGCTAACGCCGCCGGGTGACCGCGCGCCGGGTTCGGTCAATCTCACGGATGCCTTTGTTCCCAGCGAAGGCGGCGACGTGCACGCCCTCATCGCGCGTCCGCAGAACGCGCCCGAAGGCCCGCTGCCCACGGTCTTCAGCCTGCACGGCGGCCCGCATTCGGCTGACGAGGACAGATTCTCCGCATACCGTGCGGTATGGATCGACGCCGGGTTCGCGGTTGTGCACGTGAACTACCGTGGCTCAACGGGTTACGGCTCCGCCTGGCGGGACGCGATCGAAGGTCGTCCCGGGCTCACCGAACTCGCGGACGTCGCCGCCGTGCACAAATGGGCTGTCAGCACGGGTTTGGCCGATCCGGAGAAGTGCGTGGTCGCCGGGGCTTCCTGGGGCGGTTACCTGAGCCTGCTGGCGGCGGGCACGCAGCCGGACAAGTGGGCTGCCGCGGTCGGGGGTGTGCCGGTGGCCGATTACCTGGCCGCGTACGAAGACGAGATGGAGCCTCTGCGGGCGTTCGACCGGGCGTTGTTCGGCGGCTCGCCTGAGGAGCTTCCCGAGCTGTACAAGGAATGCTCGCCGATGACGTACGTCGACCAGGTGCGGGCGCCGATCCTGATCTGGGCCGGGGAGAACGATCCGCGCTGCCCGATCCGGCAGATCGACAACTACCTCGACCGGCTGGCCGAACGCGGCGCCAAGTACGAGGAGTTCCGCTACGACGCCGGGCACGGCTCGCTGGTCATCGCCGAGACGATCAAGCAGGTGGCCATCGAGGTGCACTTCGTCCTGCGGATGCTGGGCATGGCGTGAAGCTGCCCCGCGTGCGCACCTCCCTGCAAGATGCGCGCGCGGGGCAACAGGGTCGAGTCAGGCCTGCTGGGCCTGCCACATCCAGTGGGCCTGCTCGATGTCCTTGGCGACGGCGATCAGCAGATCCTGCGTCACCAGGTCGGACTTGTCGGTCTCGTCGATGCGGGCCCGCAGTCGTTTGACCAGGGCTTCAAGCGTGGTGACGATCGCGGCGACGGTCTTGTCGTCCGACAGCCAGCCGTCCGGGTACTTCGGCAGGCCCGAGCTCTCCACAACTGTGCCGGCCTGGCCGTTGGGGGACACGCCGATCGCGTTGGCGCGTTCGGCGATTTCGTCCACATAGGTCCGTGCGGTGGCCACCAGCTCGTCGAGCTGCAGGTGCGCGCTGCGGAAATTCCTGCCGACCACGTTCCAGTGCGCCTGCTTGGCGATCAGCGAAAGGTCGATCAGATCGGCCAGGCTCGCCTGCAGGATCGCGCCGGTGGTCGTCTTGTCCGTCTCCGGCAGCGGACTGGTGATCGGTGACTTCACAGCACATCGCCTCCTTGCCAGAAGGCCTACCCGATGGTTTTCCGGGTCAAACCGTCGCACTGACCGTGACTTCGATGTTGCCGCGGGTGGCGTTGGAGTACGGGCAGACCTGGTGGGCCTGCGCGACCAGCTGGTCGGCCTGGCCCTGCTCGACGCCCGGCAGGTGGGCGACGAGTTTCGCCGACAGCACGAACCCGCCGTCGTCGCCCTTGTTCAGGCTGACGTTCGATGTGATGGACGACTCACTCAGCTCGATCTTGGCCTGCCGGGCGACCAACTGGAGCGCGCTGTGGAAGCAGGCCGCGTATCCGGCGGCGAACAGCTGCTCGGGGTTGGTGTGCGGGCCGCCAGGGCCACCCATCTCCTTGGGAATCGCCAGCTTCTCGTCGATCACGCCATCGGACGACACAACCTCGCCGTCGCGGCCTTTTCCAGTGGCGGTTGCTTCGGCGGTGTACAGCACCTGTGCCATCGTGGCGCTCCTTGTCTAAAGACGAACTCTCTGACAGACAGAACGCTAGGCGGTAGGCGATTTCTTCGCAGTCGTGCCCGACGTCACTTGGTCAGTGCGAACTCGGCGACCTGCTTGCCGATGATCCGCAGGTTGCCGGCGACGGTCTCGCTGGAGCACTCGCCCGCGCTGTCGAAACGGACTTCAGCGGAGTTCACCGCGGCGCCTAGCGGCGTTGGCCAGCCGCGCAACGCGTGCACGATCGAGCGCAACGACGTCAGCGTCGTGACCGCCGCTTGCCAGCCGGTCGCGGTCGCGACGCAGCCGACCGCACGGCCGTCCAGGTATGGACGCTCGTCTTCGCGCAGGTCCTCCACGTAGTCGAGGGCGTTCTTGACCAAGCCGGAGATTGTTCCGTGGTAACCCGGCGACACGAGCACGACGCCGTCGGCTTCACGCAGGTACTCCACGAGCCGCTTGGCCGCGGGCGACCGGTCGGGCACGGCTGGGTCGTAGAACGGGAGGACGAGGTCGTCGCCCGTGATCAGCTGGGTCTTGGCGCCGAGTTCCTCCGCGCCCGCGAGTGCGATGCGCAAGGCTCGCTCGGACTGGGAGCTCGTCCGCAGGGACCCACCGATCCCCACCACATTTATGGCCATCGCAGCGATCCTACGACCTCAAGTTCGGTCGAGGTCTACTCTTGACCGCTAACTTACTCGAAGTAACATCGAGCGATGCCACCCTTGAAGGTCACCGCGCAGGCCACCGCCCTGCGAACCGTGTTCGGCCTGCCGCAGCGGGTACGCAGGTTGATCGCCGGTCCCCCGGTCCGCATCGACGGCCAGGAGCTGGCCCTGGACGCCCAACTGCTGCTGCGCATGCAGCAACTCGGCAGGATTCCGCCGATGTCACAGGGCACTCCGCAGCAGGCGCGTGCGCATCTCGACGGCGGAACCCTGTTGGTGTCCGGCCCGCCGATCGAGCCGGTCAGCGCGCGTGATGTTCGTCTCGACACGATCGACGCGCGGTTGTACACCCCTTCCGGGCTGGCTGAGGGCTCTCCGCTGCTGGTCTTCTACCACGGTGGCGGGTTCGTGCTCGGCAGCATCGATTCGCACGACAACACCTGCCGGTTCCTCGCCAAACACGCGCAAGTGCGTGTGCTGTCGGTGGACTACCGGCTCGCGCCTGAGCACCCGTTCCCGGCAGGCGTGCTCGACGCCGTCGCCGCGTTCGAGTACGCGCATGCGCACGCCGACGAACTGGGCGCCGACCCTGACGCGATCGCGGTGGGCGGTGACAGCGCGGGCGGCAACCTAGCGACCGTGACCGCGTACCTGACAACCCGCGCGGGCGGACCGAAACCCGTGTACCAGCTGCTGTTCTACCCGGTCACGGACTCGACGGTCAGGACGCGGTCGCAAGAGCTGTTCGCGGAGCGCTTCCTGTTGACGCAGGAGGACATGGACTGGTTCACGGCGCACTACGCGACCCGTGAAGAGGACAAACACGATGTGCGGTACTCGCCGATGCTGGCGCCGGACTTGTCCGGGCTGCCGCCGGCCTACATCGCGACCGCCGGCTTCGACCCGCTGCGCGACGAAGGTGAGGCGTACGCGGAGCGCCTCCGTGCGGCCGGCGTACCGGTGGTCCAGTCCCGGCACGCCGACCTCATTCACGGGTACGCCAATTTCCTGGCGGTCGGAACGCGTTTCCAGCAAGCCATGTTCGAGGCTGTCGGCGCATTGCGTACCGGCCTGGGAATCAGCATCAAGGAATCGGTCAAAGAATAGGCGAATGCCCGGCGCGGGTCACGCGCCGGACATTCACGTTCGGGTGATTACGGAGCCGGGACCGGAACAACCGGAAGCGGCGGGACAGGTAGTGGCGGCAACGGCACCGGAATCGGCAGGCCGCCGAGCAGGCTGGTCACCAGATCGAGCAAGGTGCTCAGCAACGAGGTCAGCAACGCGGTCACGCCGGAGAGCAGATCCAGGCCGGGCAGGCCCTTGGCCGTGCCGTCCGGCATCGATGCCAGCTTGGCGGCCAATTCGGAGCTCAGGTCGTTGGCCTTGACCGAGTTGTCACGCGTCTCGGCTCTGGTGGCCCACTCGTCGGTACGGGTGACCAGCGCGTTGAGCACTCCGTCGAGCTCACGCACGTTGGCCTTGACACCGGCCACGTCGCCGGCTTCGTAACTGGCTTTCAGCTGGTCGTGCATTCGCTGGACGGTCTTGGCAGCCACTTCGGGGTCAGCCGTCGCGGTCCACCCGGAGCCGTGCCAGTCGTCCGCCGAAGCGCCGCCGGCGAGCACCATCATGCTGCCGACGACCGCGACAGCGACCTTTTTGACGAATCCCATTCTCATTCTCGACTCCATCCCCCCGCTCAAATGATGACGTAGCCAACAATGAGCGGATCCCGCTAGTACCGGAACATAGTCACCAGCCGACAGCAGGCGCGCCAGAGTTGTTCATCAAGGTCGTATTCGACGGTTTGCAGCGAGTGATCGAATTACCGGCGGTGATCAACTACTTCCGACACGGGCCGGGGACGTGAGTCCGGCCGCCGCTTACACACCGGCGCCGGACACACCCGGCACACGGACGCCGAACAGCCACGAGAGAGCGAACCTTCACCTGAGTGAGTGATTCCATCGAGTGAACTCCGTGCGAACGGGTCGGTCACACGGGTTCGCCCCTTGAAAACCCCTGCTCAGACCCCATTCCCGGTAGACTGGACCAGGGACGCCCCCCGGGATGGGTGGGGGACTGTCTTACGGGGGATGCGGGGCGGGATTCTTGGTGTGGCATACGGGTTTCATTTTCAGGTGACGTGCGGTTGTTTCCGAATTGGGATGTGGGCGCGGCTTCACTTGGCTCGTAGCGCTTCGGCTCGCGGCCATGTGAGGCTGGGCTCTGGGCGTGCGAACGGCCCGGGGAGTGGGCTCGCCGGGCCGTTCTGCCTCGTGGTGAGAGGTTTTCAGTTTACGTCGGGAATGACGCCGCCGATCAGGGCGCGCAGACCGTAGTTGAACAGGTCCGTGTGCGTGCCTCGGGCCTGAAGGGCTTCGGCCAGGGTGGGGGTTGAGGTCAAGTCGGGCGGGGCGCCGCTGACGCCGGTTTGCTCCTGCAGCACGAAGCCGTTGACGTACACGGTGATTGCGCCGATTGTGCGCAGGGCTTGGGCCGGGGTGAAGCCGAGGTTGACCATCGCGGCCAGTTCCGAGTCGAGGGCTTTGAGGGTTTCCGGGCTTCGTGTTGTGGATTGAACGACGATCCGGGCGCCGTCCCGGTGTGCCAGGAGTGAGTCGCGGTAGGCGCGGGCGCGCCGCAAGAGCCAGTCCTGCCAGGACTCCCCTTGCCTGGGTGGCCCCATTCCGGGCGCCGTGACGATCGCGTCGGCCATCCCGTCGAGCAGCTCCTGCTTGGTGCGGAAATGCCAGTAGAGCGCCGGTGATTTGACGTCGAACTCGGCGGCGAGGCGGCGCACGGTCAGACCGTCGAGGCCTACCTCGTCCAGGAGCCGCAGTCCCGCTTCGATCAGGCCCTGCCTGGTCAGCTTCACCACACGAGTCACCTTAGCAGTGCTAAGCTGGGCCTTAGCACTGCTAAGGAGGTTTGGATGATCGTCTTGGTGGGTCCCGGGTTGGATGACGGAACGCGGTGCAAGAAACTCGCGGCGCTGCTTGACCACGACCAGCGCGTCGTGCGGGTGCATCGGCGGCAGTACCAGAGCGATATCGCGTGCACAGTGGCGGAGGAAGTCGAGGATGTCCTCGCGCTCGTGAGCGAGCCCGCGGTGATCTACGGGCACTCGTCGGGCGGCGTCGTGGCGTTGGAAGCGCTGGTGGCGAAGCCGGAGTTGTTCACCGGCGCCGTGATCTACGAGCCGGCCGCCGTGATCGGGCCGCCGTTGGCGGGTGCGGAGCTGATGGCGCGGGTGCGTGCGGCCAAACCCAGCAAGGCGATGGAGATCTTCCTGCATGAGGTGGTCGGCATGCCGGCTGCGAAGGCGCGGCTGGCCGGGACGTTGGTCGGGCTCGTGCCGGCTTATCGACGGCTGGTTCCGCGTCAGCTCAACGATCTCGAAGCGCTCGACCAGCTCGGCAATCGGCTTGACGTGTACAAACAGATCGAAGTGCCGACCGTGCTGGTGGGCGGCGACCAGAGTCCCACGCATCTCGCCGAACGGCTTGACGCGATCGAAGCCGTGTTGCCGAACGTGAAACGAGTGACGCTGCACAACCTGGGCCACGACGCCGACACCGGCGCGCCCGAGGAGCTGGCGCGGATCATCAGAGCGGCCATTCGTGTGAAGTGACTGCAGTTCGCCGGGCCTGGCCGCAAGCATGTACGCATGGCGGAACCTGAGGACCACGACGAGATCCGCGAGTTACAGGCCGGTCTGCGGCAGGCGCTGCACGACTACGACAACACGACCGCCGAGCAGAAGGCCGAGGCGTTCGCCCGGATCGTGCCCGTCGCCGACGTTCTTGTTGCCGCTCAGCAGAAACAGCTGGACAGACGCGCCGAGATCAGAGCCGCTGACCGGCGCAGGCTGCTGAGCCGGATCCTGTTCGCCGCCGCCGTTGTGGTGCCGGTGGTCGTGCTGCTGGCCGGCCTCAGCCTGTGGCTGCTGCTGATCATGCTGCCGCTGCTGGCCTGCGGCATCTACCTGCAGATCGCGTCATGAGCCCGCAGACAGCCCCCACCCGTCCCGGGGGGCGGCCCTGGTCCAGTCTATCGGGGATGGGGGTTGAGCAGGGGTTTTTGCTGGATGAACCGGTGCGAGTGGGCCGTTCGCACGAGGATCACCTGGATGGTCCAACTGGCGGGAGGGGCCGTGGCTGAGTATGAGGGCTTCGACGAGCTGCGGTCCAGGGTGGACAAGCTTGTGGTCTGGGCGCGCAGTGTTGACGGGACTGCGGTCACCAAGTCGCAGCTCAGTGGGGTGGAGAGCCGGCTTGAACGGTTGACTGACGCGCGTAGTCAGGCCGGCAAGGAGCTTGCCGCGGCGCAGGAGCAGATCAAGAGGCTCGCTGATGGCGCCAAGATCTCGGCTGAGGCGTTCGAGAAGGCCGTCCGCAAGTTCGATGACGAGTTCAAGTCGGCGGGCAGGCGGCTGCGGGCGCTCGAAACCGATGTGGTGACGCTTGCCGACCAGGTCAGGAACACACAGCGCGAGGTGGAACTGCTTGAGCGGAAGGTGCGGCAGATCGACGCACCCGGCTCGAAGGCGGAGATCGATACCTGGGCGCTTGGCCAGGCTGAGCTTGCCGCTGAGATCTCCGCGGGGCGGAAAGCCGCGCGTAAGCTGCGCGCCCTTGCCGACACCGAGGCGCTTGAGCGGCGGATTGCCCGGCATGACGAGCATGTCGACGAGTTGCGGACGCGCCGGGGTCAGGCGATCGCTGCGGCGCGGGAGCTGGCGTCGCTTGAGCCGGACGCGATCGATGAGGCTTGGCTGTCTCCGATGCGGGCCTGGAACAAGCATCACAAAGCGGCCATCGCTCTTGCTGAGGAACTGGACAGCTCGGCGGCGGATGCCCAGGAGGCCAAGGCTGAGCTGGCGGTTCAGTCGCAGCGGAGTTCGGAACTGCAGCCTGCTGTGGAGCGGGGCCGGCGCGCCGAAGAGCGGTTATGGGGACGTGTCCACGGCTACATGGAGTCTGTTGTGGCCGCTGACCAGTTCCTGCCTATTTGGATGGTCAACGCCTTGGGGCCGGGCCTTCCGCGGCAGAACTGGCGGGGGTGGATGAGCGCGGCCGTCGGGATCATCTTCTACCGGGTGGTCTACCAGGTCACCAGTCTGGTCGACGCGCTCGGCGAGCGTCCGGCGCAGGAGGGCGAGCGGCAGGACGAGTACGACCGGCTCTACGCCGAAACTCAGTTGCCCGGTGGGGTAATCAGATGATCCCCTGATTCTCTGTGGAACGCTACCGACGGACGCTGGCCTTGCCGGGTGTACGCCCCCTGATGATCCTGATGCTGTTCGCCAGGATTCCGACGGCTGCGACCGCGATGACGCTCACCCTGCATGTGGCCCTGGGCCTGGGGCGGGGTTACGGCGCCGCCGGGCTGGTCGGGGCCACGGCGACGGTCGGGATCGGCATAGGCGCGACGCTGACCGGACGGATCATCGACCGGTACGGTCTGCGTACCGCCCTGGTGATCACGACGCTCGGCGAGACCGTGTTCTGGGCCACCGCGCCGTTCATGTCCTATCCGGTGCTTCTGGTGATGGCGTTCATCGGTGGCCTGTTCGCGATCCAGGCGATGGCGATCGGGCGGCAGGCGATCGCCGCGCTGGTCCCCGAGGAGCACCGGCGCACGGCCTACTCGATGGACTCGATCTCCGTGGAGGTGTCCTTCATGGTGGGCCCGGTGGTCGGTGTCGCACTGGCCACTCAGGTGTCCACATCGACCGCGATGCAGGCCGTCGCCGCCGGGTTCGCCCTTACCGGCATCTCGTTGTTCATCATGAATCCCCCGATGCGCGGGGACAAGGAACCTGTGTCGACGGAGCGGCCACCGCGGCGGGAATGGCTCAACAGCAGGTTTGCCGGCGTGCTGCTGATCGGTTCGGGCGCGGTGTTCGTACTCGCCGGCACCGAGGTCACCATCGTCGCGGTGTTGCGTGAGCACGGCGAAGTCGACTGGAGCGGCGCGACCATCGTGATCCTGTGCGCCGCGTCGATCGTCGGCGGACTCGTGCACGGCGCCGTACGCAAGTCGTTGCCGCAGGTCGTGTTGATGGCTTTGCTTGGCGGACTGACGATTCCGGCGGTGTTCTTCGACAGCACCTGGTGGATCGTCGGCCTGGCGCTCGTGCCCGCCAGCGCGATGTGCGCGCCGACCATCGCGGCCACCGGCGAGGAAGTCAGCCGCCTCGTCCCGGCGGCCGTGCGCGGGGAAGCGACGGGGCTACAGAGCACAGCGCTCACCTTCGGGGCGGCGCTGGGCTCACCGGTGATCGGGTTCATCGTGGACCACAGTTCACCGGGATGGGGCTTCGTCGGCGCCGGTGCCGGCGGACTGATCGTCGCCGCGGGTGCGGCGCTGCTCATCCGCCGGACACCGGCCCCCGCTCAGCTCACCAGCGCTTCGGCGATCTCGTAGGTGTTCAGCGCGGCACCCTTGCGCAGGTTGTCGCCGCAGACGAAGAAGTCCAGCGTGTTCGGGAAGTCCAGGGCCTGACGGACCCGGCCGACGTAGGTCGGGTCACCGCCCACGACGTCCGCGGGCGTCGGGAACCTCTGCGCCGCCGGGTCGTCCACGAGCACGACCGAAGGCTGCGCCTCGAACACCTCGTGGGCCTGCGCGACCGTCACCGGCGAAGCGAAAGTCGCGTGCACCGCAAGGGAATGCGTGGTCACGACGGGAACGCGGACACAGGTCGCGGAGACCTTCAGATCCGGGATGCCCATGATCTTGCGGGCCTCGTTGCGGACCTTCAGCTCCTCGCTGGCCCAGCCGTCCTCTTTCAGCGAACCGGCCCACGGCACCACGTTGAGCGCCAGCGGCGCCGGGAACGGCGAGTCCGCAATGGACAGACCGGCCGCTTCGAGCGCCTCGGCCACATCGCCTGCCCGGCCGCCGACGTGCTTGCCGGCCACGGCTTCCAGTTCGGCGTACAGCCGGTCGATGCCGCCCTGGCCCGCGCCGGACGCCGCCTGGTACGACGCGACCACGAGCTCGGTCAGGCCGAACTTGCGGTGCAGCGCGCCAAGGGCGGCCATCATCGACAGGGTCGTGCAGTTCGGGTTCGAGATGATCCCGCGGGGCCGCTCGTGGATCTTGTCCACGTTCACCTCGGGCACCACCAGCGGCACGTCCGGGTCCATCCGGAACGCGCCGGAGTTGTCCACCGCGATCGCGCCACGGGACGCGGCGATCGGCGCCCACTCGGCGGAGATCTCGTCCGGCACGTCGAACATCGCGATGTCCACGCCGTCGAACGCCTCCGGCGAGATCGCCTGGACGGTCAGCTCCTGGCCGCGCACGGTCATCTTCTTGCCGGCCGAGCGGGCCGACGCGATCAGCCGGACCTCGCCCCACGGGAACTCGGGCCGGTTGTTCATGATGTCGATCATCACGCCGCCGACCGCGCCGGTGGCGCCGACGAGTGCCAGTACCGGTGCCATCAGCGACCACTCCCCGCGTACACCACAGCCTCTTCCTCGCCGCCCAGCTCGAACGCCTCGTGGATCGCGCGGACGGCCGCGTCCAGCTCGGTGTCCCGGATCAGCACCGAGATCCGGATCTCCGACGTGTTGATGATCTCGATGTTCACGCCCGCGCGGGCCAGCGCCTCGCAGAACGTGGCCGTCACGCCGGGGTGCGAGCGCATGCCCGCGCCGACCAGCGAGACCTTGCCGATGTGGTCGTCGTAGAGCACCTGCTCGAAGCCCAGCTCGGCGCGGACCTTCTCCAGCGCGGCGACCGCGTTGGGGCCGTTGGACTTCGAGAGCGTGAACGTGATGTCGGTCCGGCCGGTGTGGGTCGACGACACGTTCTGCAGCACCATGTCGATGTCGACACCGATGTCGGCGATCACGCGGAAGATGGCCGCCGCGACGCCGAGCTTGTCCGGCACCCCGACCACGGTGATCTTCGCCTCGGAACGGTCGTGTGCGACGCCTGTGATCATCGCCTGTTCCACTGAAAGCTCCTCGATCGACCCGGTCACGACGGTGCCGGGCTTCTGGTTGAACGACGACCGGACCCGGACCGGCACGCCGTACCGCCGGGCGTATTCGACGCAGCGCAGCATGAGCACCTTGGCCCCGCTCGCCGCCATCTCGAGCATCTCCTCGTAGGTGATGCGGTCCAGGTGCCGCGCGTTGGGCACGATCCGCGGGTCGGCGGAGAACACGCCGTCCACGTCGGTGTAGATCTCGCACACGTCGGCGTTCAGCGCGGCGGCCAGCGCCACCGCGGTGGTGTCCGTGCCGCCCCGGCCGAGTGTGGTGATCTCGTTGGTGCCCTGGCTCACACCCTGGAAGCCGGCGACGATCGCGATCGCGCCGTCGTCCAGCGCCTCCTGGATGCGGCTGGGCGTCACGTCGATGATCCGGGCGTTGCCGTGCGCCGCGGTGGTGATCACACCTGCCTGCGAGCCGGTGTACGAGCGGGCCTCAAGGCCCTGGGCGTGGATGGCCATCGCCAGCAGCGACATCGAGATCCGCTCACCCGAGGTGAGCAGCATGTCCAGCTCACGGGCCGGCGGCACCGGGGCGACCTGGCCGGCCAGGTCGAGCAGCTCGTCGGTGGTGTCACCCATCGCCGAGACCGCGACCACCACGTCGTTGCCGGCCTTCTTGGTCGCGACGATCCGCTCGGCCACCCGTTTGATCCGGTCCGCGTTTCCCACCGAGGAACCGCCGTATTTCTGGACAACGAGCGCCACGCCGCTCAACCCTTTCCTCAATCGCTTCAGACCACGTCGGGGTGAGCCTACCTGCGGCTGGTAGCGGGTTTCGTTGCTCGTGTGTCGGCGGCCACTTGGTGTAACACCCTCTAGCCTGGAGTCCGTGTCCACGACGGAGGTGACTCGGCAGTCAGTCCCGGACGAGGTGTCCACGGCCACACAGGAGACGACGCAACAAAGAACTTGGACAGTGCGCCGGGTCGCGCTGTTGCTCGCACCGGCACTGGTCTACCTGGCCATCCGTGAACTCGGCCTGCTCGTGCTGTCGTGGATGAGCTTCCAGACGCGCTTCCCCATGGGCGAGGCGCTGACCTCGTGGGACGCCGACTGGTACCTCGGGATCGCCAGCGGCGGTTACGACAACGTGCCCGCACGCCTGGTCGACGCGTACAACCAGCGCAGCGCCGAGACACCCCTGGCGTTCTTCCCCGGCTATCCAAAGCTGATCAACTACCTGGGCATGGTGTTCGGCGGCACCGAGACCGCCCGCCTGGTGGCCGCGTTCACGATCACCATCGTCGCGGGCGTGTTCTGCGCGTACGCGCTTGCCCGCATCGGACGGCGAATCCCTGGTGGCTCGTATCGAGTCGGGCTGATCCTGGTGGCCCTGTTCGCGGCCGCACCGCTGAGCATCGTGCTGACCATGCCGTACTCCGAGGCGCTGTTCTGCGCTCTCGCCGCGTGGGCGTTGGTCGGCGTGCTCGAGCGGAACTGGATCCTGGCCGGGCTCGCGTGCGCAGCTGCCGGGCTGGTCCGGCCGACTGCCGCCGCCCTGGTGCTCGCCGTGGGGCTGGCCGCGCTGGTCGCGGTGATCAAACGGGAGGACGGCTGGCGGCCGTGGATCGGCGGGCTGCTCGCGCCGCTCGGGTTCGTGGGTTACCTCGGTTGGGTGGCCGTTCAGACTGGCGAGCTGCTGGGGTACTTCAAGCTGCAGGAACGCGGCTGGGACTCGCGGTTCGACGGCGGCGTGGCCACGTGGAACTTCGCGATGGAGTCGCTGACCCGGCAGCTCTCGGTGCTGGAAGGCGTCACCATCCTGGTGCTGCTCGCCGCGATCGTGCTGGTGATCGTCGGCTTCCGGATGAAGCTGCCGTGGCCGCTGCTGGTGTTCGCGCTCGGTGTGATGGTGATGGACATCGGCTCCAACGGGCTGATGGCGTCCAAGGCCCGGTTGCTGTTGCCGGCGTTCGTGCTGCTCATCCCGATCGCGATCGGCCTGGCCAAGCGGCGCACGTCCACCGCGGTGATCACATTGAGCGTGTTGGCGGTTGTCACGTCGTGGTTCGGCGCGTATTCGCTTACGGTGTGGAGCTGGGCGATCTGATGCATCCGTTGATCGAGCAACGCTGGAGCCCGCGTTGGTTCGACTCGTCGGTCGAAGTGACCGACGCGCAGCTGGCAGCGATGCTCGAGGCAGCACGGTGGGCGCCTTCGTACGGCAATACGCAGCCCGCGCGCTACATCGTGGGCCGTCGTGGTGACGGGAGCTACGAGAAGATCTTCGAGTCGCTCAGCCGCCGCAACCAGAACTGGGCGCAAAGTGCCCCGGCGCTGCTGGTGGCCGTCGCGGTGACCGTGAACGCCAAGGGTGATCTGCCGCTCTGGGAGTACGGCGTCGGCCTGGCCACGGAGAACCTCGTCCTGCAGGCCGTGTCCGAAGGCCTGGTCGCACACCAGATGGGCGGCTTCAACGCGGAGGCCGTGCGCGTGCTGTTCCAACTGCCCGCGGAGGCGAAACCAATCGTCGCGATCGCCGTCGGCAAGCTCGGCGACCGCGCCACCATCCCGGACGATGTCCGAGACCGGGAGCTCGCTGTGCGCAAGCGGCTCCCGCTCTCGGAGATCGCCTTCACAGGGGAATGGGGCAAGCCCTTTACAGCTGAGCCGTAATCGCCGCGTTGTAGGTGGCGATGCGGCCGTACACGCCTGGGTAGCCGGCCAACGCACAGCCACGGCCCCACGACGTGTCACCGATCAGCTTGCCGCCCGCGATCATCGGGCCGCCGGAGTCACCCTGGCAGGTGTCCGTTCCTCCGTTCGGGTAACCGGCGCAGACCATGGCCGAAGCGACGAAGGACGTGCCGTATGCCGTGCTGCATGTGGCATCCGACGTGACCGGCACAGTGGCCTTGAGCAGGTAGCGCGACGCCGAGCCGCCTGAACTGGTCGTTCCCCAGCCGAGAATCGTGGCCTGCGTGCCCGCGGCGTACAGCGCCGTGTCCGCAGTCGTCGCCAACGGGAGATACGGCGCGGGAAGGTTCGTGCTGAGCGTCAGCACCGAAACGTCGAAGCCGCGCGTGGCGGTGGTGTAGCTCGGGTGGATCCAGATGCTCGACACCGACGCGACCGTGCCTGCCGAGCTCTGCTTGTCCTCACGGCCCCACACCACGCGGGTGCTGGCCGCGGTCCGGCCCACCGTGCAGTGCGCGGCGGTAACGACCTTGTTGGCCTTGACCAGCGTGCCGCCGCAGAACTGCGAACCGGACGTACTGGCCAGGTAGACGGTGTACTTGTAGTCGTTGATGTTGGCGCGGGTGCCACCGACGATCATCGGTGAGACATCGGCCGAGGCCACTGACACAGTCGACAGTGCGGCCAGCAGCGTCACGATCGTGGTGATGGTGGCCCGCACCAGGCGGTGCAGGGTTGCCGCCATGGTCGTCTCCTTCTCCCGGAGGACGCCCCTCAGGTCCGAAGGACGTGGTCCATGAGTAATCGGACCACAACAGAGCGTGCAACCGCTGATCGGCCGATGACATTGCCAGAACGCCAAGGACACAACGCGCCCGACGCTGGATCGAGAGAAACCGCACCGTGGGGGTCTGGGGGGCTCGGCCCCCAGAAGATACGGGGACATGGTCCGCGCCCCGCTGGGAAGAACAACGCTGGAAATAAGCGGACCCCGTGCACCTGCCAGAGCTCGCTTATCCTTGCTGCCTTCCGGCCCTGGGGAGGTTCACGAGATGGACACCGCACGAGGTCCGCGTTCAGTGTAGCGAATCGATGTCCGGCCCGGGCCGAGCCCCCACGGGGATTGTCAGACCCGCCCGGTAGGGTCGCGGGCGTGGCGCTTGCCCTTTATCGGAAGTACCGTCCGGCGACCTTCGCTGAGGTGGTCGGCCAGGAGCACGTCACCGAGCCGCTGCGGGTCGCCCTGACAGCCGGCCGGGTCAATCACGCGTACTTGTTCTCCGGGCCAAGAGGCTGCGGGAAGACCTCCAGTGCGCGGATCATGGCGCGGTCGCTGAACTGCGCCGAGGGCCCGACGCCGGACCCGTGCGGCAAGTGCGAGTCGTGTGTGTCGCTGGCGCCCAACGGGCCCGGCAGTGTCGACGTGGTCGAGCTGGACGCGGCCAGCCACGGTGGTGTGGACGACACGCGTGAGCTGCGGGACCGGGCGTTCTTCGCGCCGGCCATCTCGCGCTACCGCATCTTCATCATCGACGAGGCCCACATGGTCACCACGCAGGGCTTCAACGCCCTGCTGAAGATCGTGGAAGAGCCGCCTGAGCACCTGATCTTCATCTTCGCCACGACCGAGCCGGACAAGGTCCTGACGACCATCCGCTCGCGCACGCACCACTACCCGTTCCGGTTGATCCCGCCGGGCATCATGCGGGAGTTGCTGGAGCGCAACTGTGCGGCCGAGGGCGTGACTGTCGAAGCGCCCGTCTTTCCGTTGGTGATTCGGGCGGGTGGCGGTTCGGCTCGTGACACGCAGTCCGTGATGGATCAGTTGTTGTCCGGCGCAGGCCCCAATGGGGTGACATACGAACGTGCGGTCGCACTGCTCGGAGTCACGGATGTCGCGCTGATCGACGACATGGTCGACGGGCTCTCAGCCGGGGATGCCGCCGCGGTGTACGGCACGGTCGAGCGGCTTGTGGACGCCGGCCATGATCCGCGCCGGTTCGCCTCGGACTTGCTGGACCGGTTGCGTGACCTCGTGTTGCTGAGCGCGGTGCCGGATTCGGGCGCACGCGGTTTGGTGAACGTGCCCGGCGACGAGCTGACCAAGATGTCGGCGCAGGCCGAACTGCTCGGTCCGGCAACGCTTTCCCGGTTCGCCGAGATCGTCCACACCGGACTGGTCGACATGCGGGGCGCGACGTCGCCGCGGCTTGTGCTTGAGCTGCTGTGTGCGCGGATGTTGCTGCCGGCCGCCGTTCCGACTGACGCGGCCGCCGATTCCGCTGTGTTGCAACGACTTGAGCGGCTTGAGCGCGGAGTTTCCGTGGCGCCACAGGTCGCGGCCGCGATCCCTGCTCCGCAGTCGGCACCACCGCCCGCGCCGGTTCAACGCCCTGTCGCACAACAAGCGCCGCCGCCGGCCCTCGCACCAGCACCAGCACCGGCGCCTGCCCCGGTTGCCCAAGCCCCGGCACCCCAGCCAGAGCCGGTTCAGGCACCGTCAGCCGCCCCGGGCGCGATGGACACGACCGCGATCCGCCGGATCTGGCCGGACCTGCTGACAGCGGTTCGCAGCCAGCCGGGAGGCCGCAGCACCGAAGCGATGCTGACCAACGCGACCGTGCAGGCCATCGAAGGCGACACCGTCGTGATCGCGCACGCCGCCGCGCCGCTGGCTCGCCGGCTGGGTGAGTCGCGCAACGTCGACCTGATCACCAAGGCGCTGAACAACGTGATCGGCGGCAACTGGCGCGTCAGGTGCGTGCACGCGGGCGCAGCGGGCGCACCGCAGGCCACTCAGGCCCCGCCTCCGCCTCGCCCGCAGCCGACTCGGCCGAGCCAGCAGGCCGCGGTCCAGACTCCGCAGCGGGAAGCCCCCCGTCCGGCGACCGACCACGACGACATCCCACCGCCGCCGGAGCCGCCTGAGCCCGACGACCCTCTCCCGCCACCTGCACCGAAGTCCCCGGAGGAAGAAGAAGAGGAGATGCTCAAGGAGGCCTCCCAGAAGCCCGGCGAGGGCGAGCGGATCATCGCCCGCGACCCGGAAGAGGTCGCGATTGAGCTCCTCACCCAGGAACTCGGCGCCCGCAAGATCTAGGCCGGGGCTTTGCCCCCAAAGTGGCTTTCGGAGCATCCAGCGCTCCCAACGCCACTTTGGGGGCAAAGCTCAGCCGAGGTACTTGATGATTCCGGCGGTGATGGCGTCGGCGTAGCGCTGGCGGCCTGCGGGCGAGGCGAAAGCGGCGGCCTCGTCGGGATTGCGCATGTTCCCGCATTCGACGAGGACTGCCGGGCGCTCGGAGAGGTTGAGGCCGCCGAGGTCGTTGCGGGGTGAGAGGCCGTTCGTCCCGATGTAGGTCGAAGTGGCGAAACCCGCTGATGCCATGACATCGCGCAGTGTCTGGGCGAGCTTTGTGGCCGGTTCGCCTTGCGCGGCGTTCAGCGGCGGGGCCGAGTAGGCAATGTGAAAGCCGTGTGCGCCAGGCGAAGTGGAGCCGTCGGCGTGGATCGAGACCACCGCGGTCGCGTTCGCCTGGTTGCCGATCGCGGCTCGTTCGTCCACACAGGGACCGACACCCGTGTCGTTCGGACGGGTCATGACGACCTGGATTCCCTTTGCGGTCAAGGCACTGCGCACGCGCACCGAAACGTCCCAGGTGAACTCGTGCTCGGTGTAGCCGGCGTTGGTCGCGGTCCCGGTGGTGTTGCACGCTTTCATCTGGCCGCGCCCGGCCGGGACCTGTTTGTTGATCTTCGCCGGGTTCGCGGCGTTGCCGCCGTTGTGGCCAGGGTCGAGCACGACGACCTTGCCCGCGGCGGGCGGCTTGACCGGAGTGGCGGAGGAACTGGTCGGCGCCTGGCTGGCACTGGAACTAGTCGGCGGTACCGGGAGTTCTTGAGAGAGGGTGGGTGCCGCGACGTTCGCCGCGGTCGTCGGCAGTGGCATGGACTGCGGGATGCCCGCCTCCGGAGTGCTGCACGCGGCCACGAGGCCCACGGCCAGAGCAAGGGCGGACAGGGTGCGGCGAGGCGAGGACGTCACAACGAGAGACTAGTCTTGACAACAGCAACAAGGACGCGAAGGAGCCGCGGTGCAACCCGGAATGCCCCCCAACATCCAGGACATCCTGCAGCAGGCGCAGGCCATGCAGGAGAAGCTCGCGTCCGCCCAGCAGGAGCTCGAGGACGTCGAGGTGACCGGCACGGCCGGCGGCGGTCTGGTGACCGCGACGGTGTCCGGCGCCGGCGAGCTGACCGCGCTGGCCATCGACCCGAAGGTGGTCGACCCCGAGGACGTGGAAACCCTGTCCGACCTGGTCATCGCCGCGATCCGGGATGCCAACCGCAATGCCCAGAAGCTCGCCGAGGAGAAGATGGGCGGCCTGGCCGGCGGCTTCGGCGGCGCGCTCGGACTGCCTGGTTTCTGATGTACGAAGGCCCGGTCCAGGACCTCATCGACGAGCTCGGCCGGCTGCCGGGAGTGGGCCCCAAGAGCGCCCAGCGGATCGCGTTCCACCTGCTGGCCGCCGAGCCCGCGGACATCACGCGGCTGCAGGACGTGCTGCAGAAGGTCAAGGACGGCGTGGTGTTCTGCGACGTCTGCGGCAACGTCTCCGAGCAGCAGACGTGCCGGATCTGCCGGGACGCCCGGCGTGATCCGCAGAAGGTCTGCGTGGTCGAGGAGCCCAAGGACGTCCTGGCGATCGAGCGGACCCGTGAGTTCAAGGGCCGCTACCACGTCCTCGGCGGCGCGCTGGACCCGTTGTCCGGGGTCGGGCCGGACCAGCTGCGCATCCGCGAGCTGCTCGGCCGGATCGGCTCGCAGGACGTCACCGAGGTGATCCTGGCGACCGACCCGAACACCGAGGGCGAGGCCACCGCCACCTACCTGATCCGGCTGCTGCGCGACTTCCCCGGGCTGACCGTGACGCGGCTGGCATCCGGCCTGCCGATGGGCGGGGACCTGGAGTTCGCCGACGAGCTCACGCTCACCCGGGCGCTGTCCGGGCGCCGTGCCGTCTAGTTATCAGGTACTAACCGCGACCTTGGAGGCGCCGCCCCGGCTGGGCGGCGTCCGGGTGCTCGCCATCGACGGCCCGTCCGGCTCGGGCAAGTCGACCCTCGCCCGGGAGGTCGTCGCTCAGCATCCCGGCTGTGTGCTGGTGTCCACGGACGACTTCGCCACCTGGGACGACCCGGTGTCCTGGTGGCCACGCCTGGAGAACGGCGTCTTCACGCCGTTGGCGAACGGCCGGCCGGGCCGGTACCAGCGGATGGAGTGGCCAGGCGGCGTGCCCCGGCTGGGCGAATGGGTCACCGTCGAGATTCCGGAAATCCTCGTCATCGAAGGTGTCTCGGCCGGGCGCCGTGCCGTCCACGATCGACTGTCCTGCCTCGTTTGGGTGGATTTCACCTGCGCTTCAGCGCGTCTTGAGCGGGCCGTCGCCCGCGACGGGGAGAGATCTCGGCCACATCTTCGGCGGTGGCAGCAATTCGAGTCCGGCTGGTTCGCAGTGGACGATCCCGCGGCACGCGCGGGCCTGAAATTTCACACAGGGTAACTATCCGCATAAAAACGCGTGGCTTTTGGGAACCTGTGTGGCCCGATTGTGACCTCCGGTGGTTCGGACTGCTGCGAAGACCGACTAGATTCGGCGACCACAGTGTGAGACCCGGACAACATCCGGGCGGTCTTTCAAGGGAGTGCGCGATGGCCTACCCGCGATCCGCGCGTCCGATGCAGTCAACTGCCTCAGACGCGTCGCGGCGAACGCTGCTACTGATGTCGACCGCCTCCGCGGCATGGGTGCCGCTCGCATGACCGCTCCGATCGAGGTATCCGGCCAGTCAGCCGAAGCACAGCCGGAAGCGGCGTTGACCGGCCTGAGCCAGAAGGCCATCCAGGGCCGTTCCCTCGGCCAGATCGCCTGGATGCGGCTCAAGCGCGACAAGGTCGCCATGGCCAGCGGTGTCCTGGTGGTGATCTTCGTGCTCGCCGCGCTGGCAGCATTCCTGCTCGACCGCGTGTTCGGTGTGATCAACCCGCTGGCGTTCAACGAGGACCTGCTCGATGCGAGCACCCAGATGCCCATCACCGGCTGGGGCGGGATCAGCTGGGACCACCCCATGGGCATCGAGCCGGGCTACTACCACGGCCGCGACATCCTCACCCGGATCTTCGCGGGGTCGTGGATCTCGCTGCTGATCGGCTTCGCCGCGACGATGATCTCCGTGATCATCGGTGCGGTGCTGGGCGTCATCGCCGGGTACTTCCGCGGCTGGGTGGACACCGTGATCAGCCGGGCGATGGACATGTTCCTGGCGTTCCCGCTGCTGCTGTTCGCCATCGCCCTCGCGGGCGTGATCCCGGACGACGCGTTCGGGCTGACCGGTGACTGGCCGCGGATCCTGGTGCTGGTGTTCGTCATCGGCTTCTTCAACTGGCCGTACATCGGCCGGATCGTGCGTGCGCAGACGTTGTCGCTCCGCGAACGCGAGTTCGTCGACGCGGCCCGTAGTCTCGGCGGACGCAGCCCGTACATCCTGTTCAAGGAACTGCTGCCGAACCTGATGGCGCCGCTGCTGGTCTACTCGACGCTGTTGATCCCGACGAACATCCTGTTCGAGGCGGCGCTGTCGTTCCTCGGTGTCGGCGTCCGCCCGCCCACCCCGACGTGGGGCGGCATGTTGTCGGACGCGACGTCTCTCTACTCCGTCGACCCGTGGTTCATGATCTTCCCGGGTCTGGCCATTTTCGTGACCGTGCTGGCGTTCAACCTGCTCGGTGACGGACTGCGCGACGCGCTCGACCCGCGGGCCCGCTAGCCCATCGGATAGGCCGCCGTCCGGTGGCTGATCAGCAACAAAGGGGTGCAGGTGTAGATGAAGAAAAAACCCATGCTCGCGATGGTCGCCCTTACGGCGACCGCCTCGATGCTGCTTGCAGCCTGTGGCGGCGGCGGTACGAGCTCCAACAACAACAGCGGTGGTGGTGGCAGTGGCGCGACCGCGGCGTTCAACGCCGCCGTCGAGCGTGTCTACAACCCGTCCGACAAGAAGGGCGGCACGCTGAAGATGGCGAAGGCAGGTGACTGGGGCGACTCCGTCGACACCGGCGACACCTACTACGCCTACTCCTGGAACTTCCTGCGGCTGTACGCCCGCACCCTGATGATGTTCAAGTCGGGCCCTGGTGCCCAGGGTGCCGAACTGGTGCCCGACCTGGCCGAGGCCAAGGGCACGCCGAGCGCGGACCTGAAGACCTGGACCTACAAGATCCGCAAGGGCGTCAAGTTCGAGGACGGCACCCCGGTGACGTCCAAGGACGTCAAGTACGCGGTGGCCCGGTCGCTGGACAAGGAGGTCCTGCCCAACGGCCCGACCTACTTCAACGACTACCTCGATCTGGGCGACTTCAAGTCGCCGTACAAGCAGGACCCGTCGACCCTGAAGGCGATCGAGACGCCCGACGACCAGACGATCGTGTTCAAGCTGAAGTCGCCGCTGTCGAACTTCGACTACTTCGTCATGCAGCCGGCCACCGCACCGGTGCCGCAGGCCAAGGACACCGGTACGAAGTACAAGGAACACGTCATCTCGACCGGTCCGTACAAGTTCTCCAAGTACGAGCTGGGCAAGAGCATGACCTTGGTCCGCAACGACCAGTGGGACGCCTCGACTGACCCGAACCGCAAGGCGCTGCCGGACCAGATCGACGTCACGCTGAACGCCAACCCGGAGGACCTGGACAACCAGCTCCTGGCCGGCACGATCGACCTGGACATCGAGGGCAACGGTGTACGCGCCGCGGCCCAGGCCAAGATCCTCAACGACCCGACGCAGAAGGCCAACGCCGACTCGACGATCCTGGCCCGCAACTGGTTCACCTCGATCAACGGTGACGTCGCCCCCCTGGACAACGTCAACTGCCGCAAGGCGATCGAGTACGCCGCGGACCGCACCGGTTACCAGCGTGCCTACGGTGGTGCCGACACCGGTGGCGAGATCGCCACTGGCCTGCTGCCGCCGGTGATCCCCGGTTACGAGAAGTTCGACCTGTACCCGAGCGAGGGCAACAAGGGCGACCAGGCCAAGGCAAAGGAAGCACTGACTGCCTGTGGCCAGCCCAACGGCTTCGAGACCAACATCTCCTACCGCGCCGAGCGGCCGAAGGAGAAGGCGACCGCCGAGTCGCTGAAGGACTCGCTGGGCAAGGTCGGCATCAACCTGACGATCAAGCCGTTGCCGGAGAGCGACTACACCAAGCTCTACGCGGGCAAGCCGGACTACGCCAAGGACAACAAGCTCGGCCTGATGGTCTACGGCTGGGGTGCGGACTGGCCGGACGGCTTCGGCTTCCTGGCCAACATCGTCGACAGCCGAACCATCCGGGCGACCGGTGGCAACTCGAACCTGTCGGTGAAGGACCCCGAGGTCGACAAGCTGGTGGACAAGGCGATCGACACGACCGACGAGGCCGCCCGCAACAAGATCTGGGCGGAGATCGACAAGAAGGTCATGTCGGACGCGTTCATCCTTCCGGGTGTCTGGGCCAAGGGCCTGCTCTACCGCCCGAAGACGCTGACCAACGTGATGGTGAGCAACGGTTTCCAGCAGTACGACTACCTCGCGCTGGGCGTGAACAAGTAGTAGTCGCCTAACCAGCGCAAAGGCAGGTGAAGGCAACAGTGGCCGGCGCTTCCCGCTCACAAGCGGGTGGCGTCGGCCGCTAGCCGAAAGCGGTGCTCGCATACATCATCCGACGCCTCATCGGTGCGGTGCTCACGCTCCTGGTGATCACGGCAGTCGTATTCATGATCTTCTTCCTGCTGCCGCGGTTCGCCGGGGCCACGCCGGAGGACCTCGCCTCGCGGTATGTCGGCCGCACGGCCACGCCCGAGGTAGTGCACGAGATGGCGGTGCGCCTGGGGTTCACCGACCCGATCTGGGTGCAGTACGGCCGGTTCATCAAGGGCCTGGTGGCCGGGGCGGACTACGACACCGGCCCGACGACTGTGCACTGCGACGCGCCGTGCTTCGGCTACTCCTTCCTCAGACAGAACCCGGTTCTGCCCGACCTGCTCGACCGGATCCCGGTGACGGTGTCGCTGGCACTGGGCGCGGCAGTGCTCTGGCTGGTGTTCGGCATAGGCACCGGCGTGCTGTCGGCTCTCAAGCGCGGCACCATCGTCGACCGGCTGTCGATGGGCGTCGCGCTGGCCGGCGTCTCGCTGCCGATCTTCTTCACCGGTCTGCTCTCGCTGTCGATCTTCAGCTACGGCCTGGGCTGGTTCCCACCGGGCAACACCTACGTGCCGATCGAGGAGAACGTGCTCGACTGGGCGCACGCCCTGGTGTTGCCGTGGGTGACGCTGGCCTTCCTGTACGCGGCTGGGTACGCCCGGCTGACCAGGGCCACGATGCTGGAGACGATGAACGAGGACTTCATCCGGACCGCACGGGCCAAAGGCCTGCCGGAACGTACGGTCGTGGTCAAACACGGCCTCCGGTCGGTGCTCACCCCGGTGCTCACGATCTTCGGCCTCGACCTGGGCTTGCTGCTGGGTGGCGCGGTGCTGACCGAGACCACGTTCGGTATTCCCGGCATCGGCCAGTACGCCATCGAGGCCGTGAAGAACAACGATCTGCCCCGGGTGCTCGGTGTGACCGTGATGGGCGCGTTGTTCATCGTGGTCGCGAACCTGATCGTGGACCTGCTGTACGCCGTCGTCGACCCGAGGGTGCGTTACTCGTGACAGAATCCACAGAGGACTTCCTGGCGGGCGATGTCGCCCGCCCGTCCCGCAACCCGGGCGAGTCGTTCCTCCAGGTACGTGACCTGAAAGTGCACTTCCCCACCGACGACGGCGTGGTGAAGTCGGTGGACGGGCTGACTTTCGCGCTGGACCGGGGCAAGACCCTGGGCATCGTGGGCGAGTCGGGTTCCGGCAAGAGCGTGACCAGCCTGTCGATCATGGGCTTGCACAAGCGCGGCAGTGCGACCATCTCCGGCGAGATCCTGCTGGACGGCCAGGACCTGGTGACGTCCACACCGGAACAGGTCCGGGCGTTGCGGGGCAAGCGGATGGCGATGATCTTCCAGGATCCGCTGACCGCGATGCACCCGTACTACTCGGTCGGCGCGCAGATCATCGAGGCCTACCGGGTGCACCACAACGTGTCCAAGGCCGTGGCCAAAAAGCACGCGATCGAGATGCTCGACCGCGTGGGCATTCCGCAGCCGAACTCCCGTGTGGACGATTACCCGCACCAGTTCTCCGGCGGTATGCGCCAGCGCGCGATGATCGCGATGGCGCTGTCGTGCGACCCGGAGCTGCTGATCGCCGACGAGCCGACCACCGCGCTCGACGTGACCGTGCAGGCGCAGATCCTGGATCTGATCATCGATCTGCAGAAGGACTTCAACTCCGCGGTCGTCATCATCACGCATGACCTCGGTGTGGTCGCCGAATTGGCCGACGACATCATGGTGATGTACGCGGGCCGTTCGGTGGAGTACGGCACCGCGCACGAGATCTTCTCGGCGCCGCAGCACCCGTACACCTGGGGTCTGCTGGGCTCCATGCCGCGGCTGGACCGCGAACGCACCGAGCGGCTGCAGCCGATCAAGGGCACGCCGCCCAGCCTGATCAACGTGCCGGCGGGTTGCCCGTTCAACCCGCGGTGCGCGTTCGCGGGCCTCAACGGCGATCTGTCCACGACGGAGCGCCCGGAGTTCCGGGAAGTGAGTCCAGGCCACCACATCGCCTGCCACTTGTCTGGTGAACAACGCCAGAACCTGTGGGAGACCGAGATCAAGCCGAAGTTGTGAGCTGATGAGCGAACTGACCACACCTGAGACCAAGCAGGCCACCGAGACGCTCCTGGAAGCCTCGGGGCTGCAGAAGTACTTCCCCATCCGCAAGGGCCTGCTGCAGCGCGTCAAGGGCAACGTGCAGGCCGTGGACGGGCTGGACTTCTCGGTGCAGAAGGGCGAGACGCTCTCCCTGGTCGGCGAGTCCGGCTGCGGCAAGACGACCACGGGCCGGCTGCTCACCCGGTTGCTCGAGCCGACCGCCGGAAAGATCACCTTCGAGGGCCGGGACATCACCCATATGTCGCAGGCGGCCATGCGTCCGCTGCGCCGCGACGTGCAGATGATCTTCCAGGACCCGTACTCGTCGCTCAACCCGCGGCACACCGTGGGCGCGATCGTCGGGGCGCCGTTCAAGCTGCAGAAGGTGGCGACCGACAACGGCATCAAGAGGGCCGTGCAGGACCTGCTTGAGCTCGTGGGCCTCAACCCCGAGCACTACAACCGGTACCCGCACGAGTTCTCCGGCGGCCAGCGCCAGCGCATCGGCATCGCCCGCACGCTGGCGTTGAAGCCCAAGCTGATCGTGGCCGACGAGCCGGTGTCCGCTTTGGACGTCTCGATCCAGGCGCAGGTGGTCAACCTGCTGGAGGATCTGCAGAACGAGCTCGACCTGACCTACGTGATGATCGCGCACGACCTCTCGGTGGTGCGGCACGTGTCCGACCGGGTCGCGGTGATGTACCTGGGCAAGATCGTCGAGATCGGCGACCGGACCGGCGTGTACGAGAAGCCCATGCACCCGTACACGCTGGCGCTGCTGTCGGCCGTGCCGGTGCCGGACCCGGAGCGCAAGGCCAAGCGGGAGCGCATCCGGCTCAAGGGCGACGTGCCCTCGCCGATCAACCCGCCGTCCGGCTGCCGGTTCCACACGCGCTGCTGGAAGGCGCAGGAGGTCTGCAAGACCGACGAGCCGCCGTTGGTCGAGCTGGCGCCAGGCCGGCGGGCGGCATGCCACTTCCCGGAGAACACCCCGGACGCCGGCCAGACGGTCAAGGTCGTCTAGCGATCAGGCCCTCGCCACCGGCGGGGGCCTGATTTCCGCTCAGGTCTGGGTGGACGCCCGGATGGTCAGGGACACCGGCAGGACTTCGCGTTTGATCTGCGGGGGCTCGCCGGCGAGCATCGCCATCAGCATCGAGATCATCCGGCGAACCTGTTCGCCCGGTTCCTGGTGCACGGAGGTCAACGGCGGATCCGTGGCCGTGGCCAGTGACGGATTGTCGTCAAACCCGACAACTGCGACATCTTGCGGAACTCGCCGGCCCGCGGCGCGCAACGCCCGCAGCGCGCCGACCGCCATCGGGTCACTGGCCGCGAAAACGCCGTCCAGTTTCGGCTCAAGCTCCAGCAACCGCGTCATCGCGACTTCCCCGCCGTAGTGCGTGAAATCGCCGCTGACAGCCAAACCGGCGGTCTTCAGGCCACGCTCGGCGAGCGTTTCCCGCCAGCCGGTGATCCGGTCCTGCGCAGCGGGGTGGTCCACGGACCCCGACACCGTCACGATCCGCCGGCGGCCCAGGCCGATCAGGTGCTCGACCGCAAGCCGCGCACCGGAAACGTTGTCGTAGTCCACTGTGTACAGGCCTTTGCTGCCCGGCCGGCCACCGAAGACCACCGGCACACGCAACAATCGCAGGGCTGTCGGCAGCGGGTCTCCCCCGTGTGGCGCGATGACGAGCGCACCGTCGACGTGCCCGCCGTCCAGGAACTTCATCGTGCGCGGGATGTCGTCACGGGTGTCGACGAACATCACCAGCATCTGACTGCCACGACTGGCCAGTTCCCGGAACGCCGCCCGCATCACGGTCGGGTAGTACGGGTCGTCGAGGACTTTGGTCTCCGGCTCGGAGAGCACCAGCGCCACCGCTCCGGTCCGCTTCGTGACCAGTGAGCGAGCCGCCTGATTGGGTGAATACCCCAGATCCTTGGCCGCGGCGAGCACCGCCTCCCGTGCCTTCGGGCTGACATAGGTTTCTTCGTTCAACGCCCGGGACGCGGTGGAACGGGACACCCCCGCGTACGCGGCGACGTCCTCCAGCGTTGGCCGGTCTTGAGTGGACCCCACCCAGGGAGCATATGTCACCCGAATATGGGAGCGCTCCCTTACTGCCCGACCTTGACATAGCTGCAACAGCGAGACAAACTCCGAGACACATTCTGGGAGCGCTCCCAGAAATCCAGTGAGGGGCAGAACCATGCTCAGAGCGCTGCTCACCTGCGCATCCGTGTTGACCCTTGTCGCCGCGTGTGGCGGGGGGAGCGAAACTCCTCCCGCGGCGTCGAGTGCTTCGAGTGGCCCGGTCGATCTGACCATCGCCACCTTCACCGAGTTCGGCTATGAGGACCTGCTCAAGGAGTACGAGCAGGCCCACCCGAACGTCAAGATCACCCACCGCAAGGTGGGCCAGGGTGGCCCGTACCACCAGGACATGCTCACCAAGCTGTCCGCGGGTTCCGGGCTGGCCGACATCCAGGCCTTGGAGGAGGGGCACGTCTCCACCTTCATCGACAAGGCCGACAAGTTCAACG
Source organism: Kibdelosporangium banguiense (assembly GCF_017876405.1). Taxonomy (GTDB): domain Bacteria; phylum Actinomycetota; class Actinomycetes; order Mycobacteriales; family Pseudonocardiaceae; genus Kibdelosporangium; species Kibdelosporangium banguiense. The sequence goes on from NZ_JAGINW010000001.1 coordinate 1,981,939, forward strand.
ATCTCAACGAGATCGGCCCGAAAGGCCTGGAGGACCGCTGGCTGAAGTGGAAGTACGACGGCGGTAAAGCCAAGGACGGCAAGCTGATCGGCTACGGCACGGACATCGGCCCGCTGGCCATGTGCGTCCGTACGGACCTGCTCAAGGACGCCGGTCTGCCCAGCGACCCTGCCACCCTCAAGACGACATTCGCCACCTGGGACAGCTACTTCGCCGCGGGTGACCAGTTCGTCAAGGCGACCGGCAAGGCCTGGTTCGACTCCTCCTCGCAGATCTTCAACGCGATGGTCAACCAGCTCGACACCGGCTACATCAACAAGGACGACACGCTGGCCATCGAGTCCAACGCCAAGATCAAGCAGGCCTGGGACAAGGTGACCGGCGCGGCCAAGCGTGGCCAGACCGCCAAGCTGACCGCGTTCTCCAACGAGTGGAACTCCGGCTTCAAGCAGGGCGCGTTCGCCACCAAGACCTGCCCGTCCTGGATGCTCGGTGTGGTCAAGAAGCAGGCAGGCCCGGAGAACGCCGGCAAGTGGGCGGTCGTCGAGGCCTTCCCCGAGGGCGGCGGCAACTGGGGTGGCTCGTACCTGACGGTGCCCAAGCAGAGCAAGCACCCGAAGGAGGCCGCTGAGCTCGCGGCGTGGCTGACCGCGCCGGAGCAGCAGCTCAAGGCGTTCAAGACCACCGGCAACTTCCCCAGCCAGGTCAAGGCGATGGAGTCCTCGGAGCTGCTTTCCAGCACTGACGAGTACTTCGGCGGGGTCAAGGTCGGCGAGCTGTTCGCCAACCAGGCCAAGAAGGTCTCGCACGCGCAGTACAAGGGCCCGAAGGACGGCCAGATCCAGGAGAACGTGACCAGCCCCGCGCTGGCCGCGGTCGAACAGGGTTCCAGCCCGGAGGACGGCTGGAAGCAAGCGGTCGACGGCGCTAAGAAGCTCGTCCGTTGACACTGAAGGACCGTCCGGCGACAAGCCGACGGCCGGTCCCGCGCGACGCCAGGGCGCGGGACCGGTCGGCCTTCCGGAACTTCCTCACCCGGTTGGACGTCAAGGCATCGCCGTACCTCTACATCGCGCCGTTCTTCGCGTTGTTCGCGCTCGTCGGCCTGTTTCCCTTGCTGTACACCGGGTACGTCTCGCTGTTCGACTGGGATCTGGGTGACGACAACCCGTCGTTCATCGGCCTGCGCAACTACACGGAGCTCTTCGCCGACGATCAGTTCTACAAGACGCTCGGCAACACGTTCAGCATCTTCCTGCTCTCCAGCGGACCGCAGCTGGTGATCGCGGTCCTGCTGGCGGCATTGCTGAACACCCGGCTGCGGATGCCGACCGCTTGGCGCGTTGGCATCTTGTTGCCGTACGCGGCCAGTCTGGTCGCCATCGGCATCATCTTCGCCAACCTGTTCGGCCCGAACTACGGCCTGGTCAACTCGGTGTTCGAGTTGCTCGGCCTGGACCGGGTGGACTGGCAGGCGGACCGGTTCGCCAGCCACATCGCCATCGCGATCATGGTGAACTGGCGGTGGACCGGGTACAACGCGCTGATCATCCTGGCGGCGATGAAGGCGATCCCCCGCGACATCTACGAAGCCGCGACCGTCGACGGGGCATCGGCGATCCGCCAGTTCTTCAGTGTCACGCTGCCGCTGCTGCGGCCCACGCTGATCTTCGTGGTGATCACGTCGACCATCGGCGGGCTGCAGATCTTCACCGAGCCCAAGCTGTTCGACGCGATGCCCGGGTCGAACAACGGCGGCTCGACCAACCAGTTCCAGACGATCACGTTGTACATGTACCAAACCGCGTTCGAAAGCCAGCACTTCGGCTACGCCTCGGCCCTGGCCTGGGTGCTGTTCCTGGTCATCCTGGTGGTCGCGTCGATCAACTTCCTGCTGACCCGCCGGCTGGCATCCACCGGAGGACCGAAATGAAGCGGGCCGGATTCTGGATCTACGGACTGCTGGCGGCATTCGTGCTCGGCTCGGCGTTCCCGTTCTACTGGTCTTACCTGGTGGCCAGCAAGGACAGCGGGATGCTGACCGAGCGGATCCCGCCGCTGATCCCGGGCGGCAACTTCTGGGCCAACGCCGCCCGGGTCTTCGACTCCGTGGAGTTCTGGAAGGCGATCGTCAACAGCGTGATCGTGGCGGGCACGGTCACCTTCAGCACGGTGCTGTTCTCCACGCTCGCCGGGTTCGCGTTCGCCAAACTCCGGTTCCGCGGGCGTGATCCGCTGTTCGTCTTCATCGTGGCGACCCTGGCCGTACCGACCCAGCTGGGCATCATCCCGCTGTACATGTCCATGGCCGATTTCGGCTGGGTCGGCGGGTTGTGGGCGGTGATGGTGCCGAATCTCGTGACGGCACTGGGTGTTTTCTGGATGCGTCAGTACACAGTGGAGGCTGTCCCGTTCGAGCTGGTGGAGGCGGCCCGGATGGACGGCTGCAGCATGATCCGCGTCTACTGGCACGTGTGCCTGCCCGCGGTCCGCCCGGCCGCGGCGTTCCTGGGCATGTTCACGTTCATGACCTCGTGGAACGACTTCCTGTGGCCGCTGGTGGTGCTCGACGCGGGCAACCCGACGGTGCAGGTGGCGCTGGAGAAGCTGCAAAGCGGTTACTACATCGACTATTCGCTGGTGCTCGCCGGGACGACGCTGGCGACCATCCCGATTTTGATCGTGTTCGTGGCACTCGGGCGGCAGATTGTCGCCGGGATCATGCAGGGCGCTGTGAAGGGGTAGACGAGGATGAAGTTTCCAGCTGATTTCGTGTGGGGCGCGGCGACCGCCGCGTTCCAGATCGAAGGTTCGACCACAATGGACGGACGGTCCGACTCGGTGTGGGACGCGTTCTGCAGAGTCGACGGCGCGGTCCGAGGTGGTGATACCGGCGACCCGGGCGCCGATCACTACCGGCTGATGGCCGACGACGTGGCGTTGATGGCGTCGATGGGCCTGCAGGCGTACCGGTTCTCCGTGGCGTGGCCCCGTGTTCGGCCCGATGGCGGGGCGGTCAACCAGGCGGGGCTCGACTTCTACAACCGCCTGGTGGACACGTTGCTGGACAACGGGATCACGCCATGGCTGACGCTGTACCACTGGGACCTGCCGCAGAAACTGGAGGAACTCGGCGGCTGGACCAACCGTGACACGGCGTCCCGGTTCGCCGACTTCACCTCCTCGGTGACCGGCCGGCTGGGCGACAAGGTGACCAACTGGATCACCCTGAACGAGCCGTGGTGCGCGTCGTTCCTCAGCTACGCCGCCGGAATCCACGCCCCCGGCCGGACCGATCCGGCAGCGGCGGTCGCCGCGGCGCACCACCTGCTGCTGGCCCACGGCTACAGCATGGCCGCGATCCGCGAAATCCCGAACGTGCACGCCGGGATCACACTGAACCTGTTCCCGGTCAAGGCCAACGACCCCGACAACCCCTGGGACGCCGACGCGGCCCGGCGGATCGACGGCCTGCAGAACCGCATCTTCCTCGAGCCGGTCCTCGAAGGCCGTTACCCCGAGGACGTCGTGACCGACCTGGAACCGCACATGACAGGCCTGGTGCGGCCGGGCGACCTCGAAGCGATCTCGGCGCCGATCGACTTCATGGGCGTCAACTACTACCGCGACTACGTGGTCGCCGGCGGCGACAAGCCCGAGTTCCCCTCCCCCTGGGTCAACGCCGAGAACGTCGAGTTCGTCGTGCGCGACCTGCCCCAGACCGACAGCGGCTGGGACATCAACCCGGACGGGCTGACCGACCTGCTAGTCTCGCTGCACCGCACATACCCGGACCTTCCGCTGTACGTCACCGAGAACGGCGCGGCCTTCCCGGACCTGACAACCGACGACCAGGACCGAGTGTCCTTCTTGGACTCCCACCTGCGCGCGGCGCACGCCGCGATCGAGCAGGGCTCAGACCTCCGCGGCTACTTCTGCTGGTCCCTGCTCGACAACTTCGAATGGGCCGAGGGCTACGCGAAACGCTTCGGCCTGGTGCACGTCGACTTCGAAACCCAGATCCGGACCCTGAAGAGCTCGGCCCACTGGTACTGCAAGGTCATCCGGGACAACGGCCTCAACGACGCCGAATAGCGGCAAACGCGGGCTGCCGAAGAACGGTCTCACCGCCGCGACCGTTCTTCCCGAAAACCAACCCCGTCCCCTGTGAGCATTCCGCTACTTGACCAACTCGGTTTGATCTTGCGTGAGTTGACGAAGCTGCCATTCCGCGGCATTGAGAAAAGAACTGCTGGCCAGTCGGATGTCGCCGCTGCCGACACCACCGAACCACCCAGGTGCTTCCGTGTCGTGCGCCGCCTTCACCTCGCCGTGTGCGGCTGTGAATCCACCGCTCATCGTCTCGAGGTCAGTAATGACTGGCGTCAGGTACCACCTGACGGCTTCCCTCATCGTCGTTGGGTCGACTGCGTAGTCCGGGTCCGGACTGGCGCCCTGCTCCACCATCTTGAGTTCCCCTCCTCAAGCACCCCCCGTCAGAGTGCGCGCGGACCATCGTGACAGATCGGGTCGCCGTGTGTGAGCGAACCGTCACAATGGGGGATATGCCGGGAGAGGGCACCGAATGGGTGAACCCGATCGATAACCGCGTTGCATACTGTCAGCCATCCGACCAGCCCACGGTACGTGGATCGGTTCAGGATCAACGCTCCGCAGTGATCTGTGCACAGTGCGTTTTTCCTTGTACGCCAATAGGTTGACGATGGCACGAACAGGTAACGCGACTGCGGATAACGGCGATTTATGGGCAAGTGTCCAACCTGGACGCCTTCTGTACGGGAGTTGCCCATGAGCGCCGCGATCCGGCCGCCAGAGGCCGCTACACCGATATTCCGCAACGGGTTCGCCACCACCGCGCTTGCCTTGGGCATTGTGGGGGTGGGATTCGGGCTGACCGTGTTGTTCGGTCTGCTCGCGACTGTGTTCGGCGCGCTGGCTGTGCTGTTCGGTGTGGTGGGCGTTGTGCGGGCCCGCAAGGGCCGGGCGACCGATGGCGGAATGGCCGCCATCGGCGTGGTCGCCGGCCTGCTCGCGGTCTCACTCGGGATCGCCGGCATGGTCAGCATGCCTGACCAGCCCGGCGCGTCCCTCAGTCCTAGCGGTTGGCTCGGTTGACGGCGGACACGACCGCACGCAGTGAAGCCGTCACGATCGACGAATCCACCCCGACGCCCCAGAGCACCCGCTCGCCTACTGCGCACTCCACGTATGCGGCCGCCCGCGCGTCGTCGCCGGCAGTGAGTGCATGCTCGCTGTAGTCGAGAACTCGCACGTCATAGCCCACGCTCGCCAACGCGTCCACGAACGCCGCGATCGGGCCGTTGCCGTTGCCCGTGACCTCGTGCGGGTCGCCTTCGACGTTCACCACGGCCGAGATCTCGTCGTGGCCCTGGCCGTCGTCGGACAGCCTGTGCCGCTGCAGTGTCAGAGGCGTGTTCAGCGACAGGTACTCCGACGCGAACACGTCCCACATCATCTGCGGGCTGACCTCGCCGCCCTCGCTGTCGGTCATCTTCTGGACCACGCCGGAGAACTCGATCTGCAGCCGGCGCGGCAGCTCGAGCTGGTGCTCGGTCTTCATCACGTAGGCCACGCCGCCCTTGCCGGACTGCGAGTTCACCCTGATCACGGCCTCGTACGTGCGGCCGACGTCCTTCGGGTCGATCGGCAGGTACGGAACCTCCCAGCCGAACTGGTCCACCGGGGTGCCCGCCTTGCCGGCGGCGTCGCGAAGCGCGTCGAAGCCCTTGTTGATGGCGTCCTGGTGGCTGCCGGAGAAGGCCGTGAACACCAGGTCACCGCCGTACGGGTGACGCTCGGGGACGGGCAGCTGGTTGCAGTACTCGACCGTGCGCCGGATCTCGTCGATGTCGGAGAAGTCGATCTGCGGGTCGATGCCCTGGCTGAACAGGTTCATGCCCAGCGTGACCAGGCAGACGTTGCCGGTCCGCTCGCCGTTGCCGAACAGGCAGCCTTCGATGCGGTCGGCGCCGGCCTGGTAGCCCAGCTCAGCGGCGGCGACGCCGGTGCCGCGGTCGTTGTGCGGGTGCAGGCTCAGGATCACCGAGTCGCGGCGCTCCAGGTTGCGGTGCATCCATTCGATGGAGTCGGCGTAGACGTTCGGCGTGGCCATCTCGACGGTCGCGGGCAGGTTCAGGATCACTGGGCGCTCAGGAGTCGGACGCCAGATCTCGGTGACCGCGTTGCAGACCTCGGCAGCGTAGGAGAGCTCGGTCCCGGTGTAGGACTCCGGCGAGTACTGGAAGCGGAAGTCCGTGTCGGTGTACTTGTCCGCCAGCTCGACCACCATCTCCGCGGCGGACGTGGCGATCTTCTTGATCCCCTCGCGCTCCTCGCGGAACACCACGCGGCGCTGCAGGATCGACGTCGAGTTGTAGATGTGCACGATCGCCTTGCTCGCGCCCTGCAGTGCTTCGAAGGTGCGCTCGATCAGCTCCGGCCGGCACTGGCTCAGGACCTGGATACGCACGTCGTCCGGGATCGCGTTCTCGGTGATGATCTCGCGGACGAAGTCGAAGTCGGTCTGGCTGGCCGCCGGGAACCCGACCTCGATCTCCTTGTATCCCATCCGGACCAGCAGCTCGAACATCCGCCGCTTGCGCGCGGGCGACATCGGGTCGATCAGCGCCTGGTTGCCGTCACGCAGGTCCACCGCACACCACAGCGGTGCGGTGGTGATCTTCTGGTCCGGCCAGGTGCGGTCCGCCAGCGTGATGTCCTCCACGACTTCGGCGAACGGCCGGTAGCGGTGTACCGGCATCGAGGAACCGAGCTGCGCGTTCCACTGCGGCTGGCTCTCCGGCGCGGGCCGGGCGGGCTTGCGAATGCGGCCGGCAGCGGGGCGGTACTCGGAATTGGTGGTCATCGATAGGTCTTCCTGCTTGAAGGAGGACGACCGGCGGCAACGCTGAGCTCCGCGGCGGGGAGCCGGTCTGGATCAGTCAGGCCCCGTCGCGGCAGCGAAGCAGGAGGGATCGAGCCACGGCCCCAGACTATCCACCGACCCCGGTCCTGCGCCAAACCACCCGTCCCACATCCTGGACACCACCTTCCGTGTGTCCCCAATGTGGCATTGGTGGCATCGCATGCCACCAATGCCACATTGGGGACACAGCCGTTACTCCGAATGGCGGGGTTTCGAAATCCGCCGCGAGGTCAATCCATTGGGCATGACTACTCGCAGATGGCATGTTTCGAGCGGGCGAGGGACGGCCGCTCGAGTGGTGTTCGGGGTCACCGCGGTCTTCGCGCTGATCGAGGCCCTCTACATTCTGATGATCATTCTGGGCGCGAATACGGCGAACAGCTTTTTCATCTTCATCCGTTCGCTCGCCGAACCCCTCGCGCTGTTCTTCCCGGGTCTGTTCGCGACCGGCAACTTCAACCTCGACGTCATCCTCAACTACGGCCTCGCGGCGGTGTTCTGGCTGGTCGTGGGCTCGATCCTGGCTCGGATCATTGGCCGGTAACGGTTTGTTACTGGAAAGTAGCCAAAGCTGCTGGGCCATGTCAGACTCCTGAACATGGCCCAGCATGCCGAGTCCGAACGGCAGTCGAGTCGAGCGAAGGTCGCCGGGATCTTCGCCAGCGTGGTTCGCTGGATCGGCCTCGTCTTCGCCCTGGTCCTGGTCGTGCACATCCTGCTGACCGTGGGCAGCGCCAATCCGGCCAACGGGATCACCAGCTTCTTCGCCCGCGTGGCAGAGCCCGTCGCGCTGGGTTTCAAGGACCTGTTCACGCCCAGCGACCCCAAGCTGCTCGTGCTGGTCAACTTCGGCATAGCGGCGCTGTTCTGGCTGATCGTCTCCAGCGTGCTGGCCAAGGTGATCCGGCGCCTCGGCTAACCGAGCTGGGCGATATTGGCCGCCTCATCGGGATCCGGCGCGTTCTGCTCAGCCAGGAATGCCCTGGTCACCTCGACCGCGACGTCCGGCGCCAGCCGTTTGAGGCTCATCGCCAGCACGTTCGCGTCGTTCCATTTCCGGGCTGATTCGGCGATCCACGCCTCCCAGGCCAAGGCCGCCCGCACGCCGGGCACCTTGTTGGCCGCGATGGCAGTCCCCGTGCCCGTCCAGCACATGACAATGCCGAAGTCCACGTCGCCCGCGACGACCGCATTGCCCACAGCGGCCCCGAGTCGAGGCCACGACTCGCCCTGCGCGGGCCTGGTCACCTCGTGCCCGGCTTCGGCGAGGTAGCCCAGTACGGCCTCGGTTGTGGCGTTCTCGTCGTCCGCCGCGAATGCGATCCGCATACCGGCGAGGATAGCGGGTTTCCCGATTCCATTCACAGTATTCAATTTTTCTCCGCAATGAAATGCACCCGTTCGGCCAATTGCCGGGCAGTATTGAATACGGGACGTTTCATCCATGCGTACCGCGTACTTGCGCGCGACCATGGTCGCGCTGGTGCTCGCCGGTTCAACGGTCGCGACTCCCGCGGCGGCAGCAAATGCCAACACTGTTACGCAGATCTCAGACCGGCTGGCGCACGCGCTGTCGGTCGAACTGACCGATCAGGCCGTCCGCGACCGGGTGGTCGGGCTGGCCCCGCTGGACGGGATCGACCCGCAGAAGATCGACGTCCGCGGCCGGCTCGGCGCGACGATCGCCAAAGCCAACGCCGACCTGCTGGCCGCGAAGGGCCTGCCCGCCGGGTCGGCCCGGCTGGCCGAGCTCCGGCTCGCGCACGAGAGCATGGTCGGGCCACTGCGCGCCGGTGTCGCCCCACTCGTCGCGACGCCTCCGAACGACGACAACGCGACCGGGATCACCGCGTACGAACCCGGCGGCAAAGCCCAAACCCTGTCCACCGCCTCGATCCCCCGCCAGCCGGTGCTGTTCGTCGAAGTCGACGTGACCACCGCGGCCCAGCTGGGCATGGCCGTGATCCAACGGCACATCAAGGCGCCGCAACCGCAGGTGACCGTGACCGCGGGTTACTGGGCCTCGCAGATCACCAGCATCCGGTTCGGTGACGTGCAGGAACCGTGGTTCAAGGGCGACGCGGAGATCTTCGCCATCGTCGGCGGCTTCGATCTCAACGGCGACGTCCGCGCCGACACCCTGACGCTGCCGTACCTCGACGACGAGGACCACACGTACTACCCGAACCAAGTGCTTGTGCACTGGAACCGGTACAAGTACAGCCTCGCCGACGTGGTCTTCATGGAGGACGACGGCGACACCAACTATCTGAACCTGGCCAAGGCACTCGTCGCCGCACTGGCGTACATCTTGGACGGTGGCGCGTATGTACCACTCGTCAACGCGATCCTCGACGCGATGCCAACGAGCTGGTGGACCGACGACCCCGACTTCGTCGACGCCTGTTACGCGTTGACCCGGGACGCCAACTGGACGCGTTCCTGCGCGGGAGGCAACGGCACCTTGGGCATCAAACCGTTCTGGGTGAGCGAACTGTAGAACCGCCGACGCCGGTGACCTACCCGGTCACCGGCGTTCACGCGGTCAGCAGCGATGGCCTCGGCCTCGCGCGTCTGGCGTTCGACAGCAACGATTCGCCCAACGGGGTCAACGTGTGCAGCACCGCCGCGCCACGCCTGTGCGTCTCGATGAGACCCGCTTCGCGCAGCACTGTGGTGTGCCGGCTGACCGACGCCAGCGACGTCGCCACCCGTCGGGCGAGTTCGGTCGTGGTCGCGCCGCCGTCGATCGAATGCAGGACTGTGGCGCGGGTGTTGCCCAGCAGGTCGGCCAGGGACTTGTCGCCGGTGATCTCCCAGTGCGACTCGTGGTCGATCGGGTAGACGAGCGTCGGCGGCAGTCGCGGGTCGGCCAGCGCGACCGGCTGCCAGCGGCAGAAGAACGACGGCACCAGGCGTAGTCCGCGGCCCTCCAGGTACAGATCGCGGTCGACCGGATACGGCATCTGCAATACCGGGGCGTGCCAACGGATCATCGGCCCGAACCCGGCCAGCAACTGGTCTGTGCCACCGTCCAGCAGGTCCCGGCCGCGGCGCGCCCGGTCAGCGTCCACTCTGGATTGAACCTGCGTCTCCAGCGGCTTGATAGCCGTATCGTGGTACGACCGCAAGGCCTTTTCCAGTGATGCCAGCATTTCCGGCTCACCGTCGGCGACCCGGCGCACCCACGCCGGCACCTGGCTGTGCACCGCCATCCGGGCGATCTCGGCGTCCAGCCGCTTGCGCGGCGTGCTCAGCAAGGCTTCCATGCCCGCGTCGAACCCGTCCACACCTTCGCTCGGCGTCAGGAAATCCGGGAAGTACGGGCCCGCTGGACTCAGTGCGCCAAGCGCACCAATGCCCGGCCGCAGCACGGCGGCATCAGCCTGCATCCGTTCGGCCCAGGGCCGTAGCACCAACGGGGCGTCCTGTTCGAACAGCCGCCGGCGGCTGAAAACCATCTCCCAGAACGGATCCGCGGCGGCCGCGACCCGTGTCCGGACAAGATCGGCAGTCGTGAAATGAATCCTCAGCACGCTGTCCACCCCCAAGTGCTCAGCCATCCCTGTACGAGAACGGTCGAGCCGGGCCCAGCGTTGCCCCGCACGACAGACCTGTCCCACCCCTCGTGACATCGCCGAACATGTCCGTCATGTTTCCGCTGGAACGCAACAGTGTTGTGCTCCAGCGGACTGCTCGGCAAAGATGTGTTCCGTTGTACTGGCCGAATGGCAACAGAGGGGACGGCTGTAAGTGCGATTCAAGAGCGCGGTAGTGGCAACGCTCGGCCTCGTGGCCGCGGTGTTCTTAGGGGCGGCAGGAACCGGCGCGGCCGCGCCTGCCGAGCGTGACTTCAAGCCGTACAACCGCGACGGCAACCAGAGCCAGCGATCGGCCGGGATCCAGACCACCAGCGGCAACTCCTTCCTGGAGATCAACGGCAACAACGAGCTCATCTACTGGTCCCGCGCGAACGAGTCAGCGGGCTACAACGCTCAGCGGCGCGGTGTGGGCTGGGGCGGCAGCAAGCTGATCACGAGCCTGGACGAAAACCACTTCCTGGAGGTCAAACCCGGCAACGAGCTCGCGCTCTGGACGTGGAACGGCTCCTACACCCAGCAGATCATCGGCACGGGCTGGGGCGGTACCCGGCTGCTGACCGGTGTGGCGCCCACGAAGTTCCTCGAGGTGAACCAGCGGGGTGAGCTGGTGATCTGGTTCCTCGAGGGCACGCAGTTGTTCCGTGAGGTCATCGGCACGGGCTGGGGCAACGCCAAGCACATCGCCGGTCTGGACGACCTGCTGTTCCTGGAGGTCAAGCAGAACGGCAACCTCTCGACCTGGGCCTGGAACGGCCAGCAGCTCGTCGAAAACGTGTCCAACGGCACCGGCGCGTTCGCCAAGGTCCGCCTGATGGCCGGCCTGGACGCCGACCACTGGCTGTACATCGACGCCAACAACCGTCAGCTCGTCGAGTACCAGTGGGTCGAGAGCGAAGGCGTCTACAAGGCCAAGATCGTCGGCGTGGGCTGGGGCGGATCCCGCCTGCTCGGCTAAGCAGAAGGCAGTTCCGACCGTTACTTGACCGAGAGGGCCCCGCCGGACATCCGGCGGGGCCCTCTCTCACATCCAAGCCCCAGCGGGCTGGGTCGTCCCCCCAAAAAATGACATCAGGCGACCTGTTCCGCGTCTTGCACGGACCGGGTCGCCTGAGCCTGGCGGAGGATAGGGGATTTGAACCCCTGAGGGCTATCACACCCAACACGATTTCCAATTCCGCTCCCGGGTGTCCGGCCCGGTCCGCATGCGTCCATTCGTGCTGGTCAGAGACACAGCTGGAACAGTAGGGGCGGTTCCGAACGTGGGCGAACTGAGCCCTTATCTGAGACCCGAAGACAGGACTGTGGGCGAGTGAGCACCCAAGTGGCCATGCGTAGCGCGGGTGGATATCCACTCGTCGGGTCACTCTCCTGTTCACTCGGGTTGACCTGCGTGGACTGGCCTTAAGTGGCCAAGTGGCCGGAGTGAACGCCTTTCGGCAACCGGTACGCTGTGGCAAGTGCCCCGACTGACCGCGCCCGGCCCACAGTTCTAAAACTTCAGCCCTGGCACGACCTGGGCCCCAACCTTGGATTCGTTCGGCTGGTTCGCGCGCTCGGCGGCATGATGGGCTCTAGAGTCGTGGAATGGTGTGGTGGCAAGCAGCCCTGTGGGCCCTTGCGGGCGGTTTCGTCGTCGAGGGCCTGGAGTTCGCCGCGCTGCAGCGACGACACCGCAAATGGCCCTGGCAGGTCGACACCGAGGCAACCGAGGCAACCGGCGCCGGGCCCCTGGGCTACTTCCTCGCTGAACTGGTCCGGCTGGCCGTGGGCGGCGTCCTCGGTGCCGCGCTTGCGGGCCAGGTCACCGGCCCTTTGCCCGCGCTGGCCATCGGCGCCGCCGCGCCGATCATCGCCGGGCACCTCACCGCCTACCTCCCCCTGCCGCCGACCCCACACCAAGTCGGCCCAGCAGACACCACTTCTCCCCCTGCTGCCCAGACCATCCCCGAGAACGTCCCGCCCCCAGCGACACCAGCACAGCCGCAACCGCGCCCTGCCCCCGCCCCTGAACCCATGCACGAACGCGGGGGAACAACATGAGGCGCCACCCCTCGCTCTTGGCTCAGGTCATCGCCGTGCTCTCCCGGCGTACCCCAGCCTTCCAACCCGCGCGCGGACAGCCGCGCACCTTCAGCGGCACCCTCATCCTCGCGTTGCGCCCCCACCACGCCAACACCACACACCAGCAAACCAACACCTCTGGCCAGCTCCAACCCGAGTCGATGGCGCCTGCGACAGACCTGGACAAAGCGCAAACCGACAACACACAGCCGATCGGGCAAGACTCGTCCGGGCTGCCTGTCCTCAGCAGCGCCCTGAAGCCGCATTCGGACCTGCGCGGGGCGAACTTGGCTAGGGCGAACCTGACCGGGGCGAACCTGACCGAGGCAGACCTGCGCGGGGTGGACCTGACCACAGCGAACCTGACCGGGGCGAACCTAACTAGGGCGCATCTGGCCGGGGCGAACTTGGCTAGGGCGAACCTGACCGGGGCAGACCTGATCGAAACGAACCTAACCGGGGCGGACCTGACCGGGGCGCACCTGTTCGGGGCGGACCTGACCGAGGCGAACCTGATCGAAACGAACCTAACCGGGGCGGACCTGACCGGGACGAACCTGACCGGGGCGAACCTGACCGAGGCAGACCTGCGCGGGGTGGACCTGACCACAGCGAACCTGACCGGGGCGAACCTAACTAGGGCGCATCTGGCCGGGGTGGACCTGACCGGGGCGAACCTGATCGAAACGAACCTAACCGGGGCGGACCTGACCGGGACGAACCTGGCCAGGACGCGTCTGACCTTCGTGAAGTTGGTCGACGTGGGGCCGGCGCGATTTGCGGACGCGGTGGTCGATGCCTTGGCCGGGGCACGCTGGTCAAGCACGACGATTTGGCCGTCTCAACAGGCGGCCGACGCCGTAGCACAGGGTTCCCGGCTCTTGGAGGACGGTCACCATGAGGTCGTGGGCGACGGTCGCGACCGAGACCGAGACCACCAATACGTGTCTTCCTGACCTAAGACGGGACGGTGTCACGTGGGCATGACCAGCGCGGTAGTGGGGGGTAGACACCTCGATGAGGGGAAGTGACACGACTGCTTTCTCAGGGCTGGACACAGGATGACCGCTGACAGCCGTCGTGCGCCGGACGTCCCCTTTCCACACCAGGCAAGTCGAGATAGACGCTCTACGGCCATCTCAGGGCGTGATCGCTGGGATTGCCCCTGGTCCAGCCGGTTATCACCCGCGCGAGCATGACGACCGCCGGGGGCGACTACGCACCTCGGTCAGCCTGAAACGGCCGTTTCCCGGCCCGCCTAGCGTTCGCAGCCTGCATAGCAGTCGGCAAGTGCTAGACCTAGCACCCTGCGCTAGCGGCTGGCACATAGCTTGACCAGCGCGCTAGCGGCTAGCAGACCACTAAGGCTGAACCAGTAGGGGGCCTGTCAAACCCCTGCGCCGGTAGCCTCTCCCTCGACTCAGGCAGACCCCTGGCCTGTTCCCGAAGTGACGAACGTACCCCGACCGTGCACGACTGTGAGCATGCCCCGTTCGACCAGTGCAGCAATAGCACGGCGAACAGTCGGCCTACTCACGCCGTACACGTCATCCGCCAACACCTGCTCCGACGGCAAGCGAGAACCGGAGGGCAACACGCCGGACTCGACATCAGCCGCGATGTCGTCGGCAACCTGCTGCCACATCAGGGCAGGCCCATCACGATCAATGCGGTCCCGCCTGTCCTCCCATGCCACCAACCCAATGTAGACACCACCTGACCAGTGCTAATGATGCTTTACGTCACCTGACGTCAGGTGACGTAAGCTCGCCCTATGGTTACATGGGTAGCCCTGAGCAGGGACAAGTACCGCACCACACACAACGGCGAGACCTGGTACCTCACGGCCACGCCCAAGGCTGACAAGCCCTGGTTGTTGCACACCGAACGTCGGGACCGGACTCAAGAGATCGGCGCACCCGATCCGCTTGCGGCACGACACGCGGCAGACATCTGGTTTGAACTCAGCGAATACTTCACTGAGCAGGAGGGGTAGCCCTCTTCCTCTACGCAGGTAGATCCCCGCGACATGGCGCGTGACCAGGGCGGTAGTGCCCCCACTGTTCCAGCCGTCCTACGCCTGGCCTGATTACCTCAGGGACCCGAGCATCCCTCTCAGGTCCGGTACGCGGTAAACGCGGAAACGCGGTAAGTCGCTGACCTGCGCCTTTACTGTTGAGTTAACGGCATTTACCGCGTCGGTACGCGGGAAATACGCCGACAGTCGGGCAGCCGGTACGCTGCTGGTCATGGCTCAGCCTGATGACCTGGAGGCCCGTGTGGCCGCACTGGAAACCCAAGTCCGGGATCTGGCCGACCGCGTGAGGCACAGCGAGCAGGACGCGGCAGCCGCCCGGGTGTTGGCCGGCGGAGCGGATCGCGACGTCGCAGAGATTCGCGGAGAGATCCGGGACTTTCGCCAGGCGACCACGTCCAGTTTCAACGCGATGCGCGAAGACCTGGCCGACCTCCGAACGCACGTCAAAGACGGATTCACGGAAATGCGCGGCAAGCTCGACGCCACCGCCGCCGGTCAACAGCATATCGTCAATCTGTTGAACACGATAATCGGTCAAGGCGAACAGCGAGACGACCAGTAAGCCGCTTGTCTACTGGCGACTGAGCCGCGTTTCAAGCGTCTCGGCTGGCGTCGTTGGTTTGAACTCAGCGAATACCTGGGGTAGCCCCTCCTCTTAACGGCCTTGATCCCTAAACTGAATTGGCGTTTTATCCGGACCTTTAGCCGTTGGATCAAAGTTAGGGACAAGCTTTTCAAACAGCGTGGCACTGGGCGTCCAATGGTTCGACACTGTACGAACACGCCGAAAGCCGAAGCTCTCATAGTAGCTATGCAGCTCTTTGTTGGTATTCCATGCGTCAAGGACAAGCTTGCGACGGCCATGCGAGCGCGCCAAATCTTCAGCGAATTTCATCATGGCAACACCAACACCTCGACCGCTATACGCCCTAGGCACCATCATACGATGGATTACGTAGGACTCCCCAAGCTCCTCGTCCGCCCATAGGCCCTCGTCGCCGACGACGTCGATAGCAATCGTGCCGACCGGCCTGTCATTGTCGTCGAGAGCAAGCCAGGTTTCTCCCGCTTTGATCGAGCGTGTTATACGACGCTCAAACTCTTCACGCGACAGTCCTGTGATATCCCACTGGTCGCTTCCTTTTTCGTGAATCCAGGCGGAAACTTCCCATCGCCAGTCCGCCAAAAGGTCAATATCATCCATCGTTGCCTGACGGAACTTCATTGGTCCACCTCGGTACGATGTTGCGTAACATGCGTGATGACGTTGCGGTCTGCAGGGAGGATCTCAACCGTAAGGCGCGTGATGGTTCCAGACTCCGTCACCGCTAGGCGTCGAAATAGCAGGACGGACACACCGGGTGCCAGATTGAAGCGTCGCCGCTCATCGATGCTTGCCGGACGACTGCTTATCTCGTGCTGAACTCGGTGCTCTACATAGCCCCGGGCAGCCATTCGCCGTACGGTTCCTTCCGGAATGTCCGTAGGCACGTCAAGACCGCACGCCTTAGCCACGTCATATGGATAGTAAGTAGTTTGATCTGACCATGGTGTGTCATCGACAAAACGTAGCATCTCACGAACAACCACAAGGTCATTCGGCTGGATATTCAGACGCGCCGCGACGGTCGCGGATGCTGGCTCTATGCGGAATTTAAAATCCTGACTAGGTTCACGACCCGATGCCTCGACGACCGACGACCACGTGTCGCTCACCGAGACTGTGTCGTCCTTACGAAAAGGACGTTCGGAGTCCACGTTGTACTCAAGCATCGGTAGGCGACGCACAAAGGTTCCCGCGCGTCCCCTGGTCTCAATCAATCCCTCCGCAGCCAGGCCAGCAAGCGCTTGACGCACAGTGCCCCGGGCCGCTTGGAAGTGCTCGGCCAACTCAGGCTCAGTAGGCAGCTTGGCACCGTCTACCAGCGTGACGCCCAGCAGGGTCGCCTCCGACTTGATCGCCGCCTCAAGCTCGTCAGCGAGCTCCCGGTACTTAGGTTCCGCCACCACAGGCCTCAACCTCCCTGGTCAAACGATTCGTCTAGACGAATCCTACGCAAAGCCTTGACAGTCGCCTAGACCCATCTCTAACGTCTGTTTCGTACAGACGCTACAAACGCAACAGACGCTCTAGCCGCAAGAGCGGCAGGAGCGCCAACCATGCAAGAGCCCCGGCCAGTGCGGGAACACCGGCCGGGGCGCACATCGAAACCTTTGGAGCGGGTCAACGATGCAGATCGAGGATAACCGGGTCTACCGAGTCAAAGCAGTGGCAGAGATGCTGGACGTCTCGCCGTCCACGATCTACCGGGCCATTGAGTCCGGACAGCTGGACGCGTACAAGATCGGGACCGGTAAGGGCACGCTGCGTATCCCGGGCCGGGCGATCAGCGCCTACCTAGACGAGTGCGGCCAGGCTGCCTATGAGGCTTACGTACAGGGCGGCGCGTCCGCCGAAGACGGCGACCAGGGCGCACTCACCCCGGCCCAGGCGGACGGCCTGGCGTGCGTGGTGTGTGAGGCCCACTTCGCGGAGACGTCCATCGCCCACCGGCCGGTGGGCAGGTCGCACACCGGTTCCCAGGTGTTCGCCTGCACCGTGCACGCCGACCAGGCCAGCGACCAGTTCGAGGAGGTGGCCTGAGATGACCAGCACCGTCACCCCTTATCCGTACGACGACCCCCGCCGCTACGAATCCACCACCGTCACTCGTTTCTGGGATCTGGCCCCGGCTCCGGCTGAGTCCCTCCGGTTCGTGCCCGGCGACATGACCCCTGGCACTGTGGCCGGTCAGCCGACCCAGGTGATCGCGCAGCATCGGCAGAACAACACCAGCCCGATCGCGCTGGACATGACAGCCGCGATCCCGATGTCGCTGGACGACGTGACCGCCGTGCTGTGGATTCTGTGGGACGGCTGCTGTGGCCCGCTGGAGGAGATCACCGACGACCCGGCCTACATGCGCCGGATGGTGCTGGAGACCTACCTGGCCGAAGGCGGCCTGCGGATCGAGGAAACCCTGTGCCGCCTGGCCAATCTCACCCCGGCCGACCGGGACTACGCCGACTTGCAGGAAATGCGTGCCCAGGTCGCCCGCGTCTACAGCACCGGCCCGGCCACCCGGACGGCGGTGGTGACCCGATGACCACGATGATTCCGCGCCCGGCCGCCATGCCGGACGTGATCGGCCCCTGCGCCGAGTTCGCCGGCCTACCGGTCAGGAACCTGCGGGTGGAGTACGCAGGCTGCCAGGGCGACGACTTCGACCCGGACAACCCACCGGTGATCACGGTCAAGACGTCGATTCCGTTGACCGAGACCGACATGGCCGCCGTGCTCTACGGCGTGCTGGAACACTCGGAGATCCCGACGATCACCCCGGGCGAGGTCCGGCGGATCGTCACTGAGACCGTGGTCAACGCCGGTTGCATGCAGATCGCGGAGTACGCCTATGAGGCGTACCGGTCGCTGCGGGACGGCACCGGCAACCAGGCGCATTGGCAGGACTGCCTGGTCCTGGTTCGTGCCTGCCTGACCGACGTTCGCGGGGCCTGCCAGGAGGTGCGGTGATGGCGTTGCGTCGCTTCGAACTTGTGCCGTTGGCTGCCGCGTTGTACGTCAGCCCGTACCGGCTGGATGACCTCGCGCAGCTGCGCACGCAGTGCACCGCGGACTTGCCCGGTGTTGCCGCTGAGTTGACCGTCTTGCTGGTCACCGTGTGCCGGGACGCCCCCGAGATGGCGACCACACGCAGTGTCGAGATCACCGGCGACACGATCGATCAGGCCCGGATCGATGCCTGCATCACCACCGCCGCGACCGTGGTGGACGCGGTCAACCAGACCGAAGAAACCGCGAGCGGAACGGGGGCACGTCCGTGAGCCCGACCAGCGACTACCAGGTGGCGGTCACCGTGTTCACGACCGTGGCCGCCGGGGACGCCCGTGACCAGCGGGACGCGCAGAACTGGGCCGTGATGGCGGTGGAACAGGCGCTACACGGCGCAGCCAGCGCCACCCGCCTGGGCGGCGTGCTCAGCGTGCCGTCGCGGTACCCGGCCCTGACCACCCGCCAGGTCGACGTCCACGCTGTGATGGACACCGGCACCGCCGGGATCAACGGCTATCTGACCATCAGGCCGACCGGCCAGGCCTACCCGCAACCGGGTGAGACCTGTACGCCCATCGTGCAGGCGCAACCGGGTTCCTGAACCACCCCAGCAACCGGCCCGGCGGGTTCCGAACCGCCGACGCCCCCCGGGCGTACTGAACGCGCCCGCCGGGCCGGTCTCCCACCCTCACGCCCCCCGTTCACGAACCCGGGTTTCCGCTGTTCCCTGCAGGTGTACCCCCGTTCCCTCATCACGGTGTACCCCCAGTGGAATACCGCTGGTCTGCGACGCCGCGAACCCGGGTTCACCCCGGGCCGGGATGCCGTTTCGGCAACGGGTTCGTGAACCCGTCCTTCGCATCACGAGAGGCCCTTGCTGTGCCCTCCCTGAACCTCACTTTGGACCTGAACCTGAACCCGCCTGGTGAGCCGCTGGACCTGGCGACGGTCGTTGCCGTGCTCTACGTCAGCCCGTTCACCGAGGTCGACTACCGGCAGATGCCCACAGCGGCACTGGCCGCCTACGTCACCACCGTGGCCGCCGATCCCCGGTTTCGGGTGGCCGAACTGGTCGCCTTGGTGGCCGACGCCCGCCGGGCCGGACTGTGCCGCGCCGAAGCCCGGCACCTGGCCGACGCCGAACGTCACGCGCCGCGCGTGCTGTCCGCACTCACGCACTGACGTTCCCGTTCCTGCCCTGTCACAAGGGAGACACATCGTGACTCACGCCAACCCCACCCCGCCCGGTGTCCGGCGGCTGTACCCGGTCCCGGTGCCGGAGCCTGCGGACGGGGACACCCTGGCCACCCGGGCGGCCGACCAGGTGACCCGTGCCCGGCTGTGGCTGCCGCCGGCCGATCCGGCGGTGTTCGACTGCTACCTCGGGCGGCTGGCCGTGCAGCTGGACCCACACACCGAAGCGGACCCGATCGGGGTCATGGTCTCGCTACTGGCCGCCGCCGGGGTCCATCTCGGCCCCGGGCCACACCTGCAGCTCGGCTACGAACGACACCCGCTGTTGGTCTGGCCGCTGGTGATCGGCGAGACCGGGCGAGGAAAGAAGGGCACGGCGTACAACGCGGCGAAAGCTCTGCTCTCTCAAGCTGACACCGAATTTGTAGCCAGCAATGTCCAGTCCGGACTGTCCAGCGGGGAAGGCCTGGCCGCCGTGTTCGCCAGCGACCCTGACAGTGGGAAAGGACGGGCGCGGCTGCTACCCGAGGGCGACTGTCGCCTACTCGCCTACGAGCCGGAATGGGCGGCGGTGATGGCCCGGATGAAACGCGAGGGCAACACCCTGTCCGCCACCCTGCGCGCCGCATGGGAGGGCGGGAATCTGTCCACATTGAACGTGGACGCCCGGGTGGCCCGGCGGGCGCATGTAGGCATCCTCGCGCACATCACACCGAAGGAGTTCAAGGCCAAGGTGTCCGCGTCCGATATGGCCGGTGGCACCTACAACCGGTTCCTGCCGATCGCGGTCGCTCAGTCCAAATTCCTGTACATCCCAACGGTTCCCGACCCGGCACTGTTGGTCGACCTGGGCGCGTCGTTGGCCGACCGGCTACGGCACGGCGCCCGGTTCGGCCCGGTCGGGCTGAGCCAGGCCGGAACCGCGCAGTGGAGCCACATCTACCTGGAATTCTCCGACCACCCCGAGGAGGACAGCAGCCACGTCGCCGAATTCATCTCCCGGGCCGCACCGCAATGCCTGCGGATCGCGGCCATCTACGCCGCGCTCGATCGCACCGACCAGATCAGCCCGAATCACCTGACTGCCGCAGCTGCGTTGGTGCGCTACGCCATCGCGTCGGCCGCCGCCGTGTTGCAGCCCAGTGACGTCCTGCGCAAGCTGGCTGCGTTCATCGCACAGGCCGGGCCGGACGGGCGGACCCGCGAGGACATCCGCTCAGGCTGCTTCCAGCGCAACATCACCGCCGACAACGTGGCCGCGCTGCTGGACAAGCTCGTGACGGCCGGGCAGATCACCCGGGCCGAACGCCGGTCGCCCAGTGGCCGGGGCCGCCCGGCCGAAGTGTTCGCCGCCAACCCGCCCGACCTACGCGGTTAACGCGGGAACGCGGCAAATGTCCTGACCTGGGCAAATGCTTCTAGCCGGACGCGAATTACCGCGTACCTACGCGGTAATTGCCGCCCACGTCCAGCAAAACCGCAGGTCAGCGAGTTACCGCGTTACCGCGTTTACCGCGTACCGAGAAAGGAGGACCGGGCCGCCGGTAGCGGCCAGCGCGCTACCGGTAGCGGCTGCGCTACCCGTCCCGCTACCCCGGTCACCAACCCTGATCAGCCCGGATATCCCCAGGTAGCGGGTAGCGGCACCACCCACACACCGCGCAAACAAGCCCCCAGGAGGCCATCCGCGCTCACCAACCGCGCTACCGCAACCCATCACGCCGCTACCGCTGGCCAGCCACCCCTCAAACACGGCCGGACAACGAGATGCCCCGCGCCGGGTCGGGGGGGGCATCTCATCTCCCGCAGCTGCGGACAGCCGAGGGCCTAGCTCTAGACCCTCTGCCCTCTAGACCTAGAGCCCTCTCTAGACCTCAAAACCGGCGGCGACCAGGCCACTAGGTCCTAGACCCCCTCCGGTTACAGCCACACCGGCCCGGCTGTAACCGGAGGGGGCCGGGGAGCCAGCCAGGGACTCGGCCGGCGGGCAGGGAGTTCTCCCTAACCGCCTCCCTGGCCAGCCTCCCCGACGTGACCAGCTCAAACCACGCTCAGGGAGGCAGGGAGGCACCCGCCACGACACTGCCGAAACCCCCGATTCCGGCACTTCCGGGACCTCTTGCCGGGCCCCTCCCTAACCGACCAGCACACACCCGGAAGGGCACACCCATGCGACGTACCACCGCCACCCGGCCGACCACAGGGGACGTAACCATGCCGGAACCGATCCTGTTCGACGTTCCGTCCGCCGCCCGACAACTGAGCATCAGCCGCACCACGCTCTACGAACTGCTCAAAGCCGGAGAAATCGACTCCGTGAAAATCGGCGCGCTCCGACGAATCCCACTCGCCGCACTCCACGCCTACACCGCGCGGAAAGCCGCTGAATACCGGGCTGCATAACCCATCACTCCATCCGTCATAACCACACACCGGAGAACCGTCACAATGGGACGCAAGAAACGCCCCGAGGGCACACGCGCGCCAAACGGCGCCTCCAGCATCTATTACAGCGAGTACGACAAGCTTTGGCATGGTCGCGTCACAATGGGAATCCGTGATGACGGCAAACCCGACCGACGCCACGTCAAACGAAAGACGGAAGCCGAAGTCATCAATGCCGTTCGTGAACTCGAACGCCAGCGTGACACCGGCAAGGTTCGCAAGCCAGGCCGGGTGTGGACAGTCGAGAAGTGGCTTACGCATTGGGTCGAAAACATCGCGGCTGCCAGCGTTCGACCAACAACCATGGTCGGCTACCGCGCGTCCGTCTATAAACACCTCATCCCAGGTGTTGGCGCACACAAGCTGAACAAGCTTGAGCCTGAGCACTTGGAAAAGCTCTACGAACGCCTGATCACGCCGGAACCCAAGGGAAAGGGCCTCAAACCAGCAACCGCGCACTTGGCGCACCGGACTATCCGGGTTGCCCTGAACGAGGCGGTACGTCGGGGACGGATTGCAGAGAATCCGGCCAAGATTGCGAAGCCGCCGCGCCTCGAAGAGGACGAAATCGTGCCTTTCACCGTCGAGGAGGCGCAGCGTATTTTCGGTGTCGCAGCAAATATGCGAAACGGTGCCAGATTCGTCGTCGCGCTGACACTCGGCCTCCGCCGGGGAGAAGCGCTCGGGTTGCGCTGGTCGGACGTGACGACTATGTGGAAACACGGATGTGCCAACGGTTCCGTGTGCCGCCAGCGACGTAGGCCGGAGCAGTGCCCGAATCGGGCCGGTTCAGGAACGCTCACCGTACGCCGCGCTATCCAGCAATTGGTTTGGAAACACGGGTGCCCAACTGAGCGGGCCTGTGGCAAGTCCGCCGCGAAATGCCCATATCGGCACGGTGGCGGTGTCGTGATCAGCGACGTGAAATCCAGAGCAGGTAGGCGAACGGTCGGGTTGCCGCAACCTGTGATCGAGGCGTTGGAAGCGCACAGGCTGCGGCAGGCCGAAGAACGCGAGACGGCCGCCAACCTGTGGCGGGAGGGCGATTGGGTGTTCACCAACCGGGTGGGTGGCCCAGTACACCCGACCGAGGACCATCGAGCGTGGAAATCCTTGCTGGGCAAGGCAAACGTGCGGGACGCGCGTTTGCACGATGCTCGACACACCGCGGCAACCATGTTGCTCGTACTCAAGGTGCCACTGCCGGCCGTTATGGACATCATGGGTTGGTCGGATGCTTCGATTGCCAAGCGGTACATGCACGTCCCTCACGAGCTGGTGACGGCGATCGCGGCTGAAGTCGGCGCCCTGATGTGGGCACGGCCGGACGACGGCGAAGAGCCGGACCCTGGGCCGGAGTTGACGGCCGAACAGCGTCAGGCGATCCGGCGGCTTGCCGCTGAGCTTCCGGAGCAATGGCGGCAACAGCTGTCGGAGCTACTGCCGGACGAGGACGACGATGGCCAGGCGGGCGTGCTCGTGTCGGGTTAGACCTTGGGTTAGCACCGCTCGAGCGAGTTAGAAACCTAACCCGCCGGGTTAGGTCCCGCCTTGAGTCCCTGGCCTGCGGAAAGTTAGCGAGTTAGCCGGGTTAGGTCCCACGGTTCGCCATCCCGACGACGCCTAGATGGCCCGGCGGGCGGCTGCCTGCGGGACCTAACCCAGGGGCGTGCTGACGGTCCAACAGCCGCACGTCGCTGGGTCGTCAAGATCCGGTGGTGCTGTTCTCTGACGCATCCAGGCCGTCAACGTCGCCCCCTTGTGACGCCGGTGACGTGAACCGTTCGATTTCGCGTGGTACGGCCTGTTTGAAGGTTGCCGACTGGAAGTCGGCCATGGCGTTGAAGGTTGCCGACCGGAAGCCGGCCATGGCGTTGAAGGTTGCCGACCGGAAACCGGCCGAGCCGTTGAAGGTTGCCGACTGAAAGCCAGCCATGGCGTTGAAGGTTGCCGACTGGAAACCGGCCATGGCGTTGAAGGTTGCCGACCAGAAGTCGGCAGAGCCGTTGAAGGTTGCCAACCGGAAGACGGCCGTTTCTACGACACAGTTGGCGAGAGAGAAGGTGATGAGGGTGGCGTAGGTGAGGTCGAGGCTAATGTCGGCCCAGAACGTGGCGACTGGTGCCGTAACTCCGCCATCGCCGGGGGAGAGGTGCTCAGTGAGCAGGCGCTGAGCGGTGAGCCGGACTTCGCGTTCTTGGGTCCGTTCTATGTAGTTCTTGATCACGTCTTGGTCGGCATCATCGGCTGGCTTGTTGCCACGAGGGGTGTACGGCATCCGTAGGTAAGCGCACAGAACGTTGACGATCGTTTGCCGTTGGTCAGGGTTGTTCTGCGCGACGCGTTCCAGTGCGTACAGGCCGGCCAGCCGAACGGGGGCTTTGTCTGAGCCGAGTTGGTCGGCGGCTTTGGTGTAGAGCTCCGTGACGCGTTTCTCCGCAGCGTCAAGGTTTGTTGCCGCAGCGGTGAGTTCCTGGTGCCATTGGCGGCGCACGGCGAGCAGAAGGGCGAATACCCCTCCCGTCCCCGCGCCGATGCTCAATCCGGTCTTGATGGCTTCGACACGTGCTGCGGCGGGGTCTTTCGCCTGGTTGGCTTCGCCGAGCAGCCAGGCCGTGGCGCCCCACGCCACGGCCGCCACCACGCCAGCAGCGGCGACCACAACCCACCAGCTCAACGGCGGCGCTGGTGTCTCCACGCCTCGCCTTGGTCGCCGCGCACCGCGGATTGCTGCGGTGATCAGCAAGCCCACGGCCAAGCCGAAGAACACGACCCAGCCGGCATGCGAGCGCAGCCATTGCCCGGCCCTTGCCCAGTTGACCCAGTCAGCCACGGCGGTCACGCCGATGGCCAGCAGCACCGTACCGGCCGCCGCAGGCGTAATCACATCCCGTCGCATGACCAGACTGTCGCGGCCTGGCCCAGATTCGTCACGGGTGCCCCTCATTCGCTCAGAGCCCCGAAGCCCTCACGCGCCTCGACTGCCGGGAGGCCCAAGGGCCCCCGCTTCTGGCCTGTTGGCCGAAGAGAGGGGCGGCTGGCGGCTGTCAATTCAGGGGACGTGACAGAGTGCATTGAGACCCCCAATTGAGACCCAACAGTAGAACGCCGGTCACCCATGATCGCGGGTGACCGGCGTTCTCGCTGGTAGCTGGCGGAGGATAGGGGATTTGAACCCCTGAGGGCTATCACACCCAACACGATTTCCAATCGTGCGCACTAGGCCACTATGCGAATCCTCCGTCGCAGAGGTTACCGGACCATGTGCGGGTGACTCAAAACGGGTGGTCGTGACGGGCGAAAGGCCCGGGCGGTGCGCCCGGGCCTTTCGTTTCACTCTTCGTCGTCCGGCTTGGCGTGGTCGGCCACGCCGGGGCGTGGGTCGCGGGACAGGTCCACCAGCGGGTGGGGACCGTCAGCGTCGTCCGGCAGTGCGTGGCTGGGCGCACGCTCACCTTTGTCCTGGTTGTCCGAAGTCATCACGCCCTCCTCGTCGTGTCTTGTGGACACTACCCATGGGAGTTGCGCAGCCGCTCGACGAGGTCGAGCAGGTCGAAGATGACATCCAGCCACTCTTCGCCGGTACTGGGCCTGAAGCGGACCACCTGGGGGTCGTGGTCACTGGCCTGACCGGCGAACTCCGCGTTGATGTGAACCACGTCATAGTCCACGCCGCGCGGTGCCCGGCTGGTCAGCGTGTGGTCCAGAACCTGCGAGTTTCCTTCGAACACGTAGGTGTAGCGCTCCTTGGGCGGCAGCGTGTCAATAAGGTCACGCACTGCCCCACCGCGGGTTAGTTCGGCCAGCGCCGGTGCGAACTGGAAGTCGTTGAGGTCGCCGGCCAGCACGATGTTGGCCTTCGAGTCCACCGCCAGCACACTGTCGACGAACCCGCGCAGCGCGATCGACTGCTTGATCCGCTGCTCCTCCGACACCCGGTTCGGTGGCTGGAACCGGCCGTGTACCGACTGGTCGCCACCCTTGGAGTTGAAGTGGTTGGCCACCACGAACACCTTGCGGCCGCCGAACACGAACTCCCCGGCCAGCGGCTTGCGCGAGCTCTGCCACGCGGCGTTGAGCGGGTCGATCCGGCCAGGCGAGACCGACAGCTTCGGCCTGCCGTACTGGGAAAGCACCTGCACCGGCGTGGTCGCGTCACCACCCGGCCGATCCACAAAGGACACGCGGGCCGGGTTGAAGATGAACGCCACCCGGATGTTGCCGCCCGGCTCACCGCCGTCGGTCTTGTTCTCCGGGTTGATCTGCCGCCACTGATAGCGCGGGCCGCCCTGGGCGACGATGGCGTCGGTGAACTTCTGCAGTGTCTGCTCCGCCGACACCACGCCGTTGTCGGTCGCGCCGTTGTCGTCCTGGATCTCTTCCAGGGCAACGATGTCCGGCGACGCCAGGTTCTTGACGACGCCCGCGGCGAGCCGGTCGAACTTGGCCTGGTCGTCACCTGGGTCGAGGTTCTCGACGTTGTACGTGCCGACCGCGAGCTCACCGCTGCGCTGCTTGCGCGTGACCTCCGGCTGCAGGCCGCTGGACTGCTCACCACCGAGCGTCGTGGCCTGCAAGGTGTAGCCGCCGAAGTTGACGTAGTCCAGCGGGCCCTCAGTGCCGCCGGTCAGCTTGTCACCCACGTTGAACTGCGGGAAAGGACGCTGGGAGAACGGGATCAGCGACATGACCTTCAACCGGCCCGGGTTGAACTGGTCGTAGCCGGAGTACAGGGTGCCGCCGCGGGCGGTCGGGTTCTCGTTCGGCCGCACGGTCACATAGAACTCGTTGAACTCCGTGCTCGGGCCGACGACCCGGACATCGTTGATCCTGATCCGTTCGCCTTCGTGGGACTCGTAGAAGTCCAGGGCGAACGTGTCCGGCTTGAGCTCCAGCGAGTCGATGTTGCCGCCCGTGGGCACATACTGCGCCGGCAGTGTCTTCTCGTCGATCGACTGTGCCTGCGGCAGGGCGTTTCCAGCCGACGAGACCGTCCACTGTGCATTGATCAGCTGGGTCAGTGACTGGTACGTGGAGTTCGCGTCGTCGTTGGGCAGGAACTCCTTGACCGTGCCGGCCACCACGACCGCGTCGCCTGCCTTCACGTTCGGCGTGACACCCGCGTTGAAGACGAAAAGTCCTTCACTGGTGCGGGGATCCGCGTCCGGAGCCGTGTCCTGGAACCAGAAGCCGCGCACCGAACCGAAAGCGCGGACACCGGTGACCACACCGGTCACACCGGCGACCTTCTTGCCCGCCAGCGGCGACACCCGGGTGACGCCCTGAATGTCGTGGATCTTCGCCTGCACCGGCGGCGTTGTGCCACCAGGCCCCTCACCAGCGGCGTTCACCGGAGTCGGTGTGCCGGTGGCGAAGTCGACGGAGTTGTTGTCCGTGTCGGTGTTGTTCACGCGAGCGGACGACGTGGCGTTGGCCGTGCCCGGCGCCGGCGAGGTCTCCCGCACAGTCGCGTTGCCGTAGCCGACGAGATCGCGAATGCGCGTGTCGGCGTTGCAGTCCGCAGCAGTCAGGCACGTCAACGGTTCGGCGCTGTTGACCAACGCGACCGTGCCCGCACCCGCGGCCATCGCGATCGACCCGGCCGCGTCGACGGCCGGGAGCTCCAGCGTCCCACCGGTCCCCTTCGCCTCGCCGACCAGATAAGTCTTACCCGGCGCGATGCTGCCGGTCAGCGGCGTCGCCTGCCAGCGGCTGGACGCACTCGGCGCGGCCGGCAGGTACTGCACACTCCAGCCGGCCAGCGAGACCGGCGCCGCCGAGACATTGGTCAGCTCGACGAAGTCCTGCGTCAACGTGGCACCGGAGTTGCCGCCACCGCCGTAGACCTCGCCGATCAGGACGTCAGGGCTCGGGACGGCGTTCGCGGCGGGCGCCACGACCACCATTACCAGCCCAGCGGACGCCGCCACGGCGATCCCGCGTAAGGATGAGGTCACGCTCTGTCCTCCCTCGTGAATCAGACGAGGTATCGTCCCCCGGCCGAGTGAACGAAGGAAGTACGCATAGGCAACTGTTCGGCCTCGTCAACCGCAAAACACCGATGCCGAATCCGGCACCGGCGTTGCGGTTCAGGTGGCTAGCGGCCGGCGACGTAGATGTCGCCGTCGGCGACGCTGACCTCACGGGCGGAGGAGGCGCCGCTGGCCAGGATTCGGGCTGGGTCGCGGAAATCGCCGATGACCTCGATGCGCTGGACCGGCTTGGGGGTGGTGATCACGCTTTCGGCACGCCAGTCCTTGCCGAAGGTCAGCAGGTACGTCTCGATGTTCGGCTGGCCGTCCCTGGTCGCATAGACACGCCAGGTGGCGAGGTTCACCCGTTCGATCTCACGGGTGCGGATGCCGCTGAAGACCTGTTTTGTCTCCCAGGCGCGGCCGTTCCAGACACTGGCCTGGTTCAGGGTGGTGCCGGTTGTGTTGTCGTAGCTGAACCACAACACGAACGGCCGGCCGAAGGCGCCACCGACCTGCTGGATGTAGTCCGGCGACTTCAAGGTGCCCATCGGCCGCTCAAGCGGCGTGTCGGCCACCTTCAGGTAGGTCTCCTGGTCGGCGTCGTCGATCTGGGTGCCCAGGTCACGCCAGGCGGCGGAGTAGAAGTGCAGGTTGGCCGGATTGAACACCGCGTAATAGATGTTGCGGTGGTAGAAATCGTGCACATGTTGCGTGGGCCCGCCACCGGCGAGCGTGTAGCTGATGTGCACCAGCCCGGTCAGCGGGTCCTGCCGCAACTGGCCGATGTAGATCTCGTTCAGGTTGTCGGCACGCGCCGTGGACCCGATCGCGAACGGCTGCCCAGTCAACTCGACCGAGTTCTTCCACGTCAGGCCGTTGTCCTTGGAGACGAGATACTTCATCGGGCGGGTGTCGCTCGGCGTCACCTTGTCGATGTCGCGGGTGGTCTCCCGGTAGAACACGAACAGCGACCCATCAGCGGCCTTGAACGGCATCGGGTAGCTGGCAGCCTTACCCTGCGGCACCTCAACCGTGGTCCAGTCGCCGTCGATCGAATGCGGCCGAGCCGAGCGGCTGATCACCGTCGCAGTGTTGTGCATGCCCCGAACCACCAGGACATGCCCGTCATCCGCCTGAACCATGGTCGGATAGTTGTGCGAGTCCGACTCACCCACGGCAATGAACTTCGGCGCACTCCAAGCCTTACGCCGATGGTCATACGCCTGCACATAAGTGTCGGCATCCTTGCCGGACCACGAGATGAACGTACTGTCCGCCCGCCGGTCATAGACCCCACCCGCAACCGGCCGGCGATCCGATCTGGACGCCACCCCACTCGCAGCCGTCATCACATCGAACTCAGGCGCCGCCGCCTCAGCCCCAGGCGCAAGCGTCACCATGGTCGCGAAGACGGTCAAGATCGTGAAAATGCGCTGCCTTCGGCGCATACAACTGCCTCCTGGTCAATCCCAGGCGGCGGGAGAAACCCATGCTTCCACACCCCGGCCCCCAACGTGAAGAGCCGCGAACCAAGAGGCGGGCGAAGCCCGGCATCGGGGGGTTTGGGGGTCGTCCCCCCAACATTATGGCGAGGGACCTGGTCCACGCTTTCCGCGGACACAGGTCCCTCGACCGAGCGGTAGCGGTGGGATTTGAACCCACGGAGGGCGTGAACCCTCACACGCTTTCGAGGCGTGCTCCTTCGGCCGCTCGGACACGCTACCGCCGAGAAGCTTACCGGACGGGTTTCTGGGGCTTGGGGGGCAGGTGGCTGTCAGCGCCAGGCGCGCATAGCGACGGCGAGGCGGACCTTGGCGCGGGCGAGGCGGGCGCGGGCAGCTTGCTCGGTGCCGCCGTCGAGGCGGGCTATTTCGAGGTGGGGCAGGCCGTGGATCTCGGCGAGGAGCCAGGTTTTTCGTTGCGGGGGCGGGAGGTCTGCCAGGGCTTGCCGTAGGGCTTGGACTGCGGCTATGGCCTCGGCCATTCGTTGGGGGTCGGAGGCTGGGTGGCTGGCGGCGAGGTCTGGGACGGCGTCGGTCAGGACGTGGTCGCGGCGGGTGCGCAGCACTCCGAGGCATTGGCGGTGCGCTACCCGGAAGAGCCAGGTGCGCACCGCCGCTGGGTCGCTCAGTTCGGACAGCCTTCGCCACGCTGTTACCGATACTTCCTGGGCTACGTCTTCGGCGTCCGCGCGGTCGCCGAGGATTCGCAGTGCCATCAGGAAGATTCGTTCGGAGTAGCGGCCCAGCAGCATCGAGAAGGCTTGGTGGTCGCCGCTGAGGGCGCGGCCGACCAGTGTGGCGTCATCTTCCACACTGGACAGCTCTTGGCTCGGCAATCCCCTGCCCTCCAACGAATTCGCCCTGGGCGCAATGGTGGCAGGCCGAGGCGCCGGAGTCACTTATCGTCGCGTAGCGAGTCCTTCGCGTCCTTCACGGCGCCGGCCGTCTTGTCGCGCACGTCGTGGGCGGTCTCCTTGGTCTCGCCCTTGAGCTGGTCGCGTTTGCCTGCCGCTTCCAGTTCTTCGTTGTCGGTGGCCTGGCCGAGTTTTTCCTTCCCCTTGCCGATAATTTGCTCTGCCTTGTCCTTCATCTTGTCGGATTTGCCCATGACTCTGGAGTGCCCGCTGAACTGGACAGCGAACGTAATGTGATCCAGGTCACTGCCGACGGCTGCGGAAGAAGTCCGCCAGCAGCTCGGCTGTCTCGGCCTCCAGGATGCCGCCGACTACCTCGGGCCGATGGTTGAGCCGCTGGTCACGCACCACGTCCCAGAGCGACCCGGCAGCGCCGGTACGAGGCTCCCACGCACCGAAGACAACGCGGGCGACGCGGGCGAGCACGAGCGCGCCCGCGCACATCGTGCACGGCTCGACGGTGACGTAGAGCGTGCAGCCGGTCAGTCGCCAACTGTCGCCGTGCGAGCGCGCCGCAGCGCGTAGCGCGAGGATCTCGGCGTGCGCCGTGGGGTCGCCGAGGGCTTCGCGGGCGTTGCAAGCCCGCGCGAGCTCCTCGCCCAACGGCGACACCACGATCGCGCCTATCGGCACGTCGCCTGTGTTCGGCGCGTCCGCCGCCACGGTGAGCGCGGCCCGAATCCAGGCTTCGTCGGTCACTGCTGGATACGGTCCAGCAGTGCGGTGAACTGGTCGGCGAACCCGCAGCGCTGGGCGATCATCTGCAGCTGCTGGTCCGGGTACAGGTCCACCTCGCCGGTGATCACCTGCAGCTCCGGCGCGGGCAGCCCCAGATCGGCGAGGATGTCCAGCGAGCCTTCCGGCCAAAGCTCGTCGTCGTCCTCCTCGGGCGGGTCCACCCGCAACAGGTCGAGGGCGTCCGCCGCGATGTCGTAGTCCAGCGCCGCCGCCGCGTCCGACAGCAGCAGCGACATCCCGCCGGGGCTGGGCCGCAGCAGCAGGAAGAACTCGTCGTCTACGGCCAGCATGCCGAAGACCGCCCCGGTGGAGCGGATCTTTCGCAGTTCGGTGATGGCCGAGTCGAGCTCACGCAGGGCGTCGCTGCCCATGGAGTCACACCGCCACTTGCCATCCTCACGGACGACGGCTATCGCGAAACCAGCGAGTGGCTCCTCCTGAGACATGTGCACACCGTATTCCCCCTTGGCGTTCACCCGGAAGAACCAGCCCCCATCGGCGCGCCAGCAGTGTCACTATCGAAGACATGAACGCCATACGTCCGTCCCAGTCACCCTCCGTTTCCGCACTGGCCACCGACCCCAGGTTCACGGGGCTGGTCGATGCGGCGCGGGCACTGCAACCCCGGACGGTGGCCCTGCGCCGCAAGATCCACAAATACCCTGAGCAGGGGCTGGACCTGCCGCGGACCCAGGCGGCGGTGGTCCAGGCACTCGATGGGCTCGGCATGCAGGTGATGAAGGGTGACAAGGTCAGCTCGGTCACCGCGGTCCTGACGGGCGGCCGGCCCGGCCCGACGGTCCTGTTGCGGGGCGATATGGACGCGCTGCCACTGCAGGAGGACAGCGGCCTTTCCTACACCTCCGAAGTAGACGGTTTGATGCACGCCTGCGGTCACGACACGCACACCGCGATGCTCGTGTCGGCCGCGCGGCTGCTCGCCAGCCGTAAGGAAGCGCTCACCGGCCGGGTGGTGTTCATGTTCCAACCTGGTGAGGAGGGTTATCACGGTGCCCGATTCATGATCCACGAAGGCGTGCTGGAGGCCGGTGGACGGCCGATCGAACGTGCCTTCGCCCTGCACATCACGTCGACCGACGTCTCTGGCGTGGTCCGAAGCAAGGCCGGGGCGATGCTGGCGGCCGCGGACACGTTCACCGTGCGCGTCACCGGCCGCGGCGGGCACGGCGCCACGCCGTCCGACGCGCTCGACCCCGTGCCTGCGGCTGCGGCCATGGTCGGCGCCCTGCAGACGATGGTGACCAGGCGGATCAGCGTTTTCGAACCGGTCGTGGTGACCGTCGGCCGGATCACCGCGGGCACCACGAACAACATCATCCCGGAGACCGCGGAGCTGGAAGGCACATTCCGGTCGTTGTCGGAGGCCAGCCGCAAGAAGGTACGCGATGAGCTGCCGAAACTCTGCCAGCACATCGCGGCCGCGTACGGCTGCCGCGCGGACGTCGACCTGACGCCCGGCTACCCGGTCACGGTCAACGACGACGAACTCGGCCCGCATGTGGTCGACCTCGCCAGCGCCGTGCTGGGCTCCCGGTACGCCGCGCCGATGCCGAACCCGTTGATGGGCGCCGAGGACTTCTCCTACGTCCTGCAGCGTGTACCCGGGGCGTTCGCGTTCCTCGGCGCGTGCCCGCCTGGTGTCGAGCCGGCCGAGGCGGACCCCAATCACTCCAACCGGGTCCATTTCGACGAGTCCGCGCTGGCCAACGGCGTAGCGATGTACGCCGCGTTCGCGCTCGACGCCCTGCGGTGACCGGGACTGACGGACAAAGAGCGGACAGACTGTGATCCGCGGAGCACAATCTGCAGCTGTATTCAGACTTGTAGGGCAGTATGTCGGGCGTGCGGCCAGTGTGTGTGATCGGTTTGGGACTCATCGGCGGTTCGGTGCTACGAGCAGCGAGCGCGGCGGGCAGGCAGGCATGGGGCGCCACAGCGTCCACAGTGGATGCCGACGCTGCCACAGTGGACGGTTACCGGGTCGAGTCCGGAGTGGATACCGCGCTACAGCTGGCGCGCGAACGGGACGCGATTGTCGTTGTCGCGGTTCCGTTACCGGCACTGGATCAGACCCTGTCGGCGATCGCGGTGAACGCACCAGAGTGCCTGCTGACCGACGTGGTGAGCGTGAAGGCGCCAGTCGAGATGGCTGTCCGCCAGTCCGCGCCGCGCACCCGGCACATCGGCGGGCATCCGATGGCCGGGACGTCGGCCTCCGGCTGGATCGCCGGATCAGCGGGGTTGTTCAAGGACGCGTCCTGGGTGCTCACGGTCGAGGATGAGACGGACCTCGACGCGTGGCGCGAGGTCGCGCAGTTAGTACTGGACTGCGGTGCCCAGATCGTTCCCGCGACCGCTGCGGCGCATGACGACGCAGTCGCACGGATCTCCCATCTGCCGCATCTGATGGCCGCTGTGCTCGCGGCCGTCGGCGCAGACGGCGGGATGCTGTCGTTGGCGTTGGCTGCGGGCTCCTACACGGACGGAACGCGCGTCGCCGGTACGCGGCCGGAGCTCGTTCGTGCGATGTGTGAAGGCAACCGCGGACCGTTGCTGGACGCGGTCGACGATGCGTTGGGCCGGCTCGGTGCCGCGCGGGGCGCATTGGCGTCGACAGGTTCGCTTGGCGCGACTGTCGAAGCCGGACATCGTGCTTGGCAGGACCACACCGAATACCGCAATTCCCGTCGTTCCCAGGACCGGATCGACCTCAGTTCGCCGGACGCCCGCGAGACCCTGCTGGGGCTTGGCCAACGCGGTGGCCGAATTGTCGGATTGGACGGAGATTTCGCACTGACCGGCTGATTGGGTATCGGCTGGACAACGAAAGTGTGAACCAGGTCGCATTCCCGCCTAGCTTGTCAAGGTGGAGCGTCGCCTGTTGCAGCGTGCCGGATATGTCGCCGGAGGCTTGATCGTGGTCGCCGGTGCGATAGTGGCCCTGCGCAACGCCGACACTCCGACCGAGCAGAAGCCGCCGCTCCCAGCGCCCCCGCAAACCGAGGTAGTCCAGTACGCCGACCAGAGCGTCCTGCTGCCGCAGCCCGGGGGCCGTCCGGAGAAACCGGCCGATCTCGTCGTCACACCGGGTCCGCACCGATTACAGGTGAGCTGGGCCAGGAAACCGGAAATCACCGGTTACGACGTACGGCTGCGTGGCCCGGGCGATTTCCAGCGCACCCGGCTGGTCGCGGACGAAGCGACCCAGTTCGACGGCCTGGACGACCACACCGAGTACTCCCTTGAAGTGCGGGCCGTGGATTCCTTCGGGCAACGATCCGACCCCGTCACACAGACCCATCGCCCGTCCGGGAAACGGCCCGACGAAAGCCGATACGCGCTGGTCGACCATTTCGACGGTGCGGTCGTGCCCGACCCGGCGCGGTGGCAGCTCGCGAACAACGCGGCCTGCGCCCGGATGTCCCGCGGGGCCGACGACGACAACAAACGACTCGTGATCTCCGCCGCGTGCGGTGCCGAATCCGTCGCCATTCGCTCACGAACTCCGTTGCGTCTCAAGGACAATGGCGGCGAACTCGGCCGCATGATGATCGAGACCGACGCGCCCGCCACCGACGGCGAACTCACTATGGATCTCGTCCCCGGGCCCGTGGACTTGGTGGAGTCCGGTCCGCGCGGCGACGGGCTGATCCCCGGCCTGGTGCGAGTCCGGATCACGTCGGAGTCCGTGGAGATTCCCGGTTTCCCAGCGGTGAAGATCCCCCGGCTGGCCGCGATCAGTTCCCGGTGGGAACTTGTGCTGCGCACCGACGGAATATCCGTGTGGCGCAACGGAGTTCAGGTGGCGGCCGCGAACGTCGTGCCCACGTGGACCGAGGCGACGCCGCTGTTCGGTTTCGCCGGACCCGCGAACGGCTTGAACTACGCGGGAATCGACGCGATCGGGCTGTCGAGCGGCGACACGCCGGCGTACGTCCCGGCGCCGCGGATCACCAGCAACGCCATCACATCGCCGGACACCGAGGCCTTCGCCGGCTCGCTGGGCGGCCAGCTCCGGATCACCATCCGTGCCAGCTACGGCGTGGTCCTGGCGCCGTTCACAGTCGACATCGCCGGACGCTCTTTCCCGGCCCGGCCCGCGACCGAAGGCCAGGGATACCAGCCAGGCACGCGATACCCGATCGTCGTCGACCTCCCGGCCGACGCGCTCCTGCTCTCCGGCGATCGCCACGAACTCCGGGCCGCCGTCCACAGCTCCGTCCCCCAATCGATGCCAGTCGTCCAGCACCTCGGCTTGGAGCTCGTGCCCGACCCGGCTCACAAGCCGTCCGCCGCCCAAGCCGAACCCGCCTCCGAGCAGGCTCAGCGCCCGCGCCTGATGATCGCCCCCATCAAAGCCGCGCTCCTCGACGCGGCCGGCAACAAGATCGACAGCAACCACGCGAGCCCGCGCGGCCGCGTGGTCCTCGACGTGACGATGACCGGCGCCGACGTCCACGCGGGCCTCGCCGGCATCGAAATCTGGGTCGACAACAAGCGCATCGCCGGTATCCCGACAAACCGCGACGGCCCCGCCGTCACCGGCCACTGGCGTATCGCCCTGAACTCCGGCGCGTTTCCCACCGGCGTCCGCAACCTCGAGCTCAAGGCGATCAGCACCGACAGCGCCATCCCCGCCCAGTTCACCAGCATCACCTGGCAGATCCCCGCTTAGCGGGTCTCAGACGCGGCGGGCCAGGCCTGGGTACTCCAGCACGAATCCGGAGCTGTCAACGGTCATGTCGGCGCTGAAGGTCTCGTCGCGGTAGTTCACCACCGAGCTCTGCTCGCCGATCGACACCGTGGTGTACGTCTGCCGGGAGACCCGGACCTTCAGGTCGGGCAGCGAGACGTACACGACGCTCAGTTCGTGCTCGCCGGCCTCGCGGTGCAGGTTGAGGCGGCGGATCGGCAGCGCGTTGAACAGCACCGCACCGGCCACGTCGACCTCCAGGGCGCCGTCGAACGCGGAACGTTCGGCACCCTGGCCACGGTCGACCAGCCAGACGCCGTCCCGGGTACGGCTGACCGAGATCTGGCACTCGTCTTCGGCCGTGGTCGCGCGGATCAGCAGCCTGCTGAAGGCACCGGACGCGTCCGTGGCCGCTTCGAACGACGTGCTGAAGGCCTCGTCGCCGCCGTCGGCGGCCGCGATCAACCGGCCGGACGCCTTTAAGCGGTTGTCGGCGACCAGCAGGCGGACGGATTCCAGCCGGGGGGCGCCAACGCCCTGCCAGGTGAGAATCGTGCCCTTGCGGGTGATCGTCGTGGTCACGCGTCGCCCGGCTTCGGCTCGTCGCCCGCGGCGGGCTTGTCGGGGATCATCTCCTGGATCTTGTCGACCACCGAGTCGATCTGCTGCTCGTGGCCGAACTTCTGCTTGGCGAACTCGCCCGCCTTCTCGATCCCGTCCTCGATCTTGTCACCGTGCTGGTTGACGAGGTCCTTGGCCTTGTCGGCGAGGCCACCGAAATCGATTCCCATCTCATCTCCCTTAGGCGCGGTCCGTCTCGCAGGCTACCCAACTCGGGGAGGCGGCCGCAGCAGGCGGCGGACGATCTGCCCGGCGGATCGGGAGTACCAGTCCGGTCCACGCAGCGTAGCCAGCACGGACACCAGCTCGGTAACGAGTTTCTCCAGTCGGTCCACATCGGGCATGGGCACCCGTTCAGGTGGTCGTTCCTCCCTGATCGACGCCGCGGCCTCCGCGACGGCCTCGGTCAGGACCGCGATGGCCGCCGGGTCGATCGGCTCGGCGCCGCGCTTGATGCCGACCGCGAGGCCGGTGACGGCGTCGGTGGCGCGTTCCAGGGTCACGATCACCGGCCACCAGGCCGCGGCCTGCAGACCGGCGGCGGACGGCTCGACCACGGCCTGCTGGAAGGCGTTTCGCAGGTCGGAGAGCTTGCGGTAGGTGTCCCGACGGAGTTTGACCCGCTTGTCCGAACCGGACAGTCCATGCTCGATGTACTTGCCGAGGGTCTCCAGCGTGCCCAGCAGCTGCTCGCCGACGCGTGGCCGCAGGCTGCCAGGCCACAGCAGATAGCCGAAGACAAGCACGATCGCGCAGCCCAACGCGGTGTCCAGCAGCCGCGCCACGACCAGCCCCCAGTCGCTGGCGTGCGCCAGGTCCAATTGCACGATCACAAGCGGCGTGACGAACGTGGAGAACATCCCGTAGTTGCGGTCCCGTCCGAACGGCAACGCGCCCGCGATCAGGGCCACCAGCAGCACGAGCACCCAGCCAGGCGGATCGAACGCCAGCACAGCCGCGCCTAGCAGCACCCCTGCCAACGTCCCGAGCCCACGCAGCACCGCACGCCCGAACACCGACCCGAAGTCCGGCTTCAGCACGATCGCGACCGTCAACGCCACCCAGTACGGATACTGCAGCTCCAGCACCCAGCCGATCCACTGCGCCAGCGCCATGCACAGCATCAGGCGCAACGCGTGTGACCACGCGACCCGCCCGGCAAAGATCGTTTCCAGCCGGTCCCGCCATGCCACATGGTCCTCAGGGTCCCGGGCGTCGCGTTTGCCGCTCGGCGAGGTGAGCCCGTCCAGCCCGGCACGCAGCGCGGCCAGGCCACGTGAGGCCTCCTCGAAGTGCGGGGAGGCAGGCAACCTGCGGTCGAGCCGGATCGCCTCGGCGATCGCGGTCATGTGCACGACGACGTCTGCGGGTGGTTGGCGTCCGACGTTGACCAGGGCGACGCTCGCCTCGACGATCGGCGTGGTGTCGGCCAGAAGCGTCATCAGACGGCGGTACGCACGATCACGCCCAGCGAGGTGGGAACGCGCTGTCAGCAGGGCGTCGTAGGCGTTGTTCAGAGCCGTCGTGACGGCTTGGCGAGCTGTACGCGCGTAGGCCGTGCCTGAGGACGCCAGCATCACGGCGAGTTCGTCGTAGATCTCGGCGACAGCGGCCCGCTCGGGCGCGGTCGCCTTGAAGGGCCAGGCGGCGATGGACATCAGCCACACGAACCCAGCGCCGACCGCGAACCACATCGTGGCGAACAGGGTGTCCCGCGGCTGCCCGGACCCGAGCGCCGCGAACACGAGCATCTGCAACGCCGCCAACGAGGCGTTGCTACCGCTGGCGCTGATCAGCGCGGACGCCCCGGCAAGCAGGACGAGTACGACAGCGGACCACAATCCGTGCCCACCAGATAGTGAGCCGACGAGGAAGCCGACCGCGCCACCGATCACAGCGCAACCGATTCGCTTGGCGCGGTACCGATACGGCCCGTCGACGTCGCCGAAGGTGGCGCACAGCGCGCCCATCGAGACGATCACGCCGATGTCCAGCCGGCCCAGCGCGAAGCCCAGACCGATCGGCCCGGCGATCGCGATCGCCGCCCGGATCAGCCGTTTGACGGGCACCGGCGACTTCTTGGACCGCAGCAACTGCACAAGCCAATGTGGAGCTCGGAGGTCCTTGCTCGCCGCGGGCACCAGGCCATCTAAACAAAACCAGGCCCGATGGACGTGCCATCGGGCCTGGAGTGCTAGCTAATTCACGCGCGGCGGCGGCGCTGGAAGACCAGCGCACCCACACCCGCACCGACGAGCACGACACCGATCAGGATCGGCGTCAGGATCGAGGCGCCGGTGTTGGCCAGCTCATTGTTGGCCTTCTTGGGCTGCGGCGCCGCAGGCGCGGAGGCCCACTCCGCCACACCGTTGGCGTCCAGCTTCACGGTCTTGGAAGTCGCCAGGATCATCGACTGGGTCTTCTTCTTCGCATCTTGGGTCACGAATAGCCGGCCCAGGGAGAACTCGCTCTGCCCGGCGATGGAGAACTCGACCTTGCCGGTGGCGATGTTCGCGGGCACCTTGACGTAGAACTCGTACTTGTCCAGCTGCTGGATCTTGGTGGCCACGTCGGCCTTCTTGAGCTCTTTGCCGTCCTTGTCGCTGAGGATGACGCCATCCGGCAGCTTCGCGGCGATGGACACGTCGCTCGCGCTGGTGGTGACGACGAATGGGCCGATCAGGCTGTCGGGCTTGCCGGTCAGCTTGGCGGGATCGAGCGTGAGCACCGGCTTGGGCGCGGCGCCGATGCCGACGTTGTCCTTGCCGGTCAGGTAGTCGTAGACGGCCAGGACGTCGGCGGCCGAGTCCTTGTTGTCCGGCACCGGGTTCTCACGGTTGATCTTGACGTCGTCGCTGTACGTCCAGAGCGCGGCCTGAGTGCCGGTGATGGCCTCTTCTTTGGTCAGCTTGTCCTTCGCGCCGGAAGCCTTCTCCAGCTTCTCCAGGTCGGTCGCGGGGAAGCCCTTGTGCAGCACCCAGTTGATGAACGCGCTGTTCTTGTTGAAGGACGAGCCTTCCTGGGGGTGCTTGTCCCAGCCGGTCTCGACGTAGCCGGGGTGGTCCTTGGTGACGACCGGCGTGTGGACATCGACGCAGTAGGTGTTCAGCGTCGAGTCACCCACGGTGAACCCGAACAGCTTGGTCGGCATCGGCTTCTCGAAGCCGCTGATGATGATCCCGTAGCCGTTCTGGTTCTTGGACTCGTCCAGCTTCCCGGTGACCCCGTCGGTCGCCGCCGCAGGCGCCACCGACGACAGCAAAGCCATGGCGGTCACGCCGACCAGAGCCGCGCCGGCGCGCAGCTTCTTCACCCGACTCACGATTGGTGCTCCCTCATTAGGTTGTGCCCCAGCTACCCCGTGTTGCTACTGACCATTTGGCGTGGCTGGCCGAACATCCAGGCCCCGTCCTACTTCTGGGTGTTCGAGCAACCACCAGGCGTGCATCTACCGATAGCGGCGGTGACTCTATCCACCCCGAAAGAGGGGCAAAATCGGGGGTCTGGCTAGCGACTGGCCCAATCGGTAACCACCTGGTCAAGCACAGTCAGCGGCAACGGGCCACTACCGATCACCAGATCGTGGAACGTTCGAATATCAAATCGGTCACCCAGAGTTTGCTGTGCGGCGGCCCGGATTCGCTGGATCTCCAACCGGCCGACCATGTAGGACAACGCCTGGCCGGGATAGGCGATATAACGATCGACTTCGGTATTGATCTCCAGCGCCGGCATCGGCACGTGCTCGGCCATGTAGTCCACGGCCTGACCGCGTGACCAGCCCTTGGCGTGCATCCCGGTGTCCACCACGAGCCGGCCCGCCCGCACCGCGTCCATCGAGAGCATGCCCAGCCTGGCGATGTCCCCGGAGTAAAGACCCATTTCCTCGGCCAGGCGCTCGCAGTACAGGCCCCAGCCCTCGGTATACGCGTTGACGTCGGCCAGCCGGCGCAGCAATGGCAGATCAGTCTGTTCACCGGCGATGGTGAGCTGGAAATGATGTCCCGGAACGGCCTCGTGGAACGCGGTCACCTCGGCGACATGCCGGTGGCGTTCCCCCGGCTGATACGTATTGGCGAAGTATGTGCCCGCCCGGGAACCGTCCAATGCGGGCGGCATGTAGTACGCCATCGGCGCGCCCGGGGCCTCCGCGGCGGGCACGGGCTCGACCTTGCAGCTGTGTGACGGGGTGTGCCCGAACCAGCGCGGCGCCTCGGCTTCGGCACGCTCGATGGCCTCCCTGGCCGCCGACAACAACTCCTCTTCGGAGTTCCAGCGCAACGCGGGATCGTTGCGCAGCCGGTCGAAGATCTCCTGCACGTTCGAGGTGCCGAACACGCGCGAGCCGACCTCGGCGAACTCCTCCGACAGCGAGGCGATCAGATCCAGGCCGGTCTGGTGCAGGTCCTCGGCCGTCCGGTCGGTCGTGGTGTGCACACGCGACAGCCGCTGGTATAGCTCGTCGCCATCAGGCAGCCAGGTCAGGCCTACTTTCCCGGCCGACCGTGCGTGCTGGACGATCTCGTTGGCCAGCGTGTCGCGATACGCCCCGAACGCGGGCCGGACAACCTCTTCAAGCAAACGATCCCGTTCTGCCACAAAGGACTCGGCGTCCTGTGGCGGCTGCGGGCGGCGCAGCGCATCGGCCTGCGGGTCGGCCAGGTAGCGGTCAAGGTGCGCAATCGCGCCGTTCACCAGGTGCTCGACGGGAACACGACCGGCCGCGACGCCTTCCCGGTGCCGCTCGGCCGTGGCCGCCAGATATCCGGGCACGGCACGCAGCCTCGTCAGGTAGTCCTGTGCGCGGTCGTCGTTGGCCAACGCGGTCATCGGCAGCATGGTCAGCAGCCCGGACGCCGCGCCGATGAACAGATCCGTGATCGTGTACTCGGCCATCTTCGACTCGATCCGGTCCACCGTGGACCTGGCCTGCTGGCTGACCACGGCCAGGGTGATCGCGTCTTGTTCGGACAATCCGGACCGATCGACCGTACCGGCCCGTTCGATCACGTCGAGCGCCTGCGCGCGGGCGGCTTCGTCGGCGGCGGCCGACGGGTCACCGATCAGTGCGTCGTAGCCGGGGATCCCATACAGCGTCGCACTGACCGGTTCGCGGTCGAAGCCCATTCGCATCAGCTCGTCAGCCAGTGCGTCCGGTTGGCTCGAAGTGATCGTCATGCCGTGAAACTAGCCGCTGGACCGCCTAGTCCGTGAGCCCCCACTTTCGATGTAACTCTGCGCGACGCTGGCGCCACCGGTCCATCAGCAACGGCATTTCCTCGTGCAGGTACTCGAAGAACTCGACAGTCTCCTTCCAGCGCAGACCCGCCGGTGTCTCATCGCCGAGCACTTCGACGCCGTCGCGGATGGTGGCCTGCCACCGGTGCATGACCTGATCACGCCGGGTGATCATCTCGTACCAGAGGTTGTCCTGCACGACGTAGTAGTCGCGCCGCGACCCCGGCTCACGTTCCCGCTCGATCATGTCGACCTGGCCGAGATATCGCACCGCACCGGAGATCGCCGCCGGGCTGACCTGCAGCTGTTCGGCCATGTCGGTGGCCGAGAGCCGGCCGTTGTCGGCACACAGCAGTGCCACGAACACCCGGGCTGCCATCCGTTGCATGCCGGCGTCGGCGAGATGACCCGCGAAGCGTTCGATGAACTTCAACACGGCGGCCTGATCCCGCTCTTGCTCTTGCGCCTCGCTCACCGGCTCATCCTCTCCCGGGATTTGGTTAGTACACGTAACTTTATACGCTTTCTTAACTTCATGATTTTGTGAACGAAGTGTAGCTTCTGATGCATGACACATGCGATATCCGTGTCCGGCCTGGTGAAGACGTTCGGCCGGACGCGTGCGCTGGACGGTCTCAACCTGACCGTCAGCGCGGGGGAGGTACACGGCTTCCTCGGCCCGAACGGGGCCGGCAAGTCGACCACAATTCGTGTCCTGCTGGGCCTGCTGCGTGCCGACGCGGGCACCGCCCAGCTGCTCGGCGGCGATCCGTGGGGGCAGGCCGCCGAACTGCACCGCCGGCTGGCCTACGTGCCCGGCGACGTCACTCTCTGGCCGACTCTGTCCGGCGGCGAGGTCATCGACCTGCTGGGCAGGCTGCGGGGCGGCCTGGATCCCAAGCGCAAGGCTGTGCTGCTGGAGCGCTTCGAACTCGACCCCACCAAGAAGGGGCGCACGTACTCCAAGGGCAACCGGCAGAAGGTCGCGCTGGTCGCGGCGCTGTCGTCGGATGTCGAGCTGCTGGTGCTGGACGAGCCGACCTCCGGTTTCGACCCGTTGATGGAGGCGATGTTCCGCGAGTGCATCGAGGAGGAGAAGCAGCGCAACCGGACAGTACTGCTGTCCAGCCACATCCTCTCCGAGGTCGAGGCACTGTGTGACCGCGTCAGCATCATCCGCAACGGCCGCACAGTCGAGACGGGCACACTCTCTGAACTCCGGCACCTCACCAGAACCTCTATCCAGGCTGACCTGTCCAACGAGCCGACCGGCCTCGGGGATATGCCTGGGGTCCACGATTTGACTGTGCGTGACCACCACGTCAAGTTCGAAGTGGACACCGCGCAGCTCGACGGCGCGCTGAAACACCTGACGTTGTTCGGGATCCAGTCGCTGACCAGCCAGCCGCCGACGCTCGAGGAGCTCTTCCTGCGTCACTACGAGGACGACCTGCGATGAGCGCCCTGGCAGGCACCGGTTCGCTGATCCGGCTGGCCCTGCGGCTGGACCGGGTCCGGCTGCCGGTCTGGATCGTGGTGAGCGCCGGTCTGGTGCTCGTCACCGCGACCTCGGTGAAGGATCTGTACCCGACCGAGGCGTCCCGGCAGCTGATCGCGACCACCATCGGCACCAACCCGGCGATGCAGGCGATCTACGGCCAGGTCTACGACACCTCACTGGGTGCCGTGACGATGTGGCGAATGGCCATCACCGGCGCATTGCTGGTCGCCCTGATGAGCATCATGACCGTCAACCGGCACACCCGGCAGGACGAGGAAGCCGGCCGGCTGGAGCTTATCGGGGCCACCGTGGTCGGCAGGCACGCGCCCATGGTGGCCGCACTGATCATCGCCGCGGGCGCGAACATGGTCGTGGCAGTGCTGATCGCACTCGGCCTGACCGGGCAGGGCCTGCCCGCGGACGGATCGTTCGCGGCCGGTTTCGCACTCGGGTTCACCGGGCTCGTCTTCGCCGGAGTCGCTGCCGCGGCAGCACAACTGGCCGAGAACGCGCGAACTGTGACAGCGATTTCCGTCGCGGTGCTCGGTGTCGCGTTCGTCCTGCGGATGGTCGGCGACGCGAGCGGCGACGGCGGGCCAAGCTGGTTGAGCTGGCTGTCACCGGTGGGCTGGCTGCAAAAGGTGCACGCGTACGCCGAGAACCGTTGGTGGATATTGGTTCTCATGCTCGCGCTGGCCGTTGTGCTTGTCGGCGTGGCGTTCGCGTTGGTCGCACGGCGGGACCACGGCGCCGGCCTGGTGCCGCCGAGGCCGGGCCCGGCCGACGCGAGCCAGGGTCTGAGCGGGCCGTTCGGGCTCGCCTGGCGGCTGCACCGGATCGCCCTGACCGGCTGGCTGGTGGCGTTCGTGTTGCTGGGCGTCATGTTCGGCTCGATCGCCAACAGTGCGACAGACCTGGTCAAGGACAACCCTCAGGTTGCCGAGATCGTCGCGCAGATGGGCGGCACGGCGGCACTCGTCGACGCGTTCATGAGCGCGATACTGGGCCTGATCGCCTTCGTCGCGTCCGCGTACGCGGTGTCGGCGACGCTCCGGCTGCGATCCGAGGAGACCAGCGTCCGCGCCGAACCGGTGCTGGCGACCGGTGTCAGCCGGACCCGATGGGCCCTGAGCCACCTGGTGTTCGCCGCGGTCGGGGCGCTGGTCATGCTGGTGGCCGCCGGACTGGGCCTGGGGATCTCGTACGGCATCTCAGTCGGCGACGTCGGCGGGCAGCTGGGCACTGTGTTCCAGGCCGCGCTGATGCAACTGCCGGCAACACTGGTGGTCGCCGGGATCGCGATGGTGTTGTTCGGGCTGGCGCCGCGGTTCGTGATCGGCAGCTGGGCGGCGTTGACGGTGTTCTACCTGCTCGGTCAGCTCGGCCCGCTGCTACAGGCGCCGCAGTGGCTGATGGACGTCTCGCCGTTCACCCACGTGCCGAAGCTGCTGGGTGACGTGACGGCAGGACCGCTGGTGTGGCTGTCGGTCGTGGCGATCGCGTTGATGGCCGTGGGAGTGGCCGGATTCCGGCGCAGGGACATCGCGAGCTAGCTGGTTTGTGTGGGGGTGGGTGCACGGACCCACCCCCACCAGCACCCCACTGTGTTGAAACAACCCGAGACAGGGGTTGCCCGCCCCAACTCGGTACTCCACCTCACCTGCCATGCCAGGTGGCGTCCCCGCGAGGACTCGAACCTCGGACCTCGGCGGTCGTAGCGCCGCGCTCTATCCAACTGAGCTACGAGGACCAGAAACGGTGGACGGTCAAAAAGAAAGCCGCCGTGTCGGAATTCCGACCGGCGGCTCCCGCGTTAGTGGAGACTAACGCGTGGAGCCGTCCTGAC
Organism: Kibdelosporangium banguiense; assembly: GCF_017876405.1. Taxonomy (GTDB): domain Bacteria; phylum Actinomycetota; class Actinomycetes; order Mycobacteriales; family Pseudonocardiaceae; genus Kibdelosporangium; species Kibdelosporangium banguiense. Next base: position 2,026,905 of record NZ_JAGINW010000001.1, read on the forward strand.
CTGCGCGGAAGCACATGTCACGGTCATCATCGAGATAACGCTTCGCGTTCATTTCCTGCTTCCTCCTTCCGCTCTGACATGAATAACTATGACGCAATTCCCGCGGCGGGTCCAACGATTATTCGGCGGGCGAACAGGCCAGTCAGGGGATGGCGCCCGACGGCGACGGCCAGTAGTGTTGTAACAGCTGTAAACGTATTCATCCGATGTATCCCTTGACGTGACACCCGGCTTGTCGACATGATCCCCGAGGGCGGAAGTGACGGGCGTCACGCGGCGCCGATGCCGTGAGGAGAGCCATGAGGACGAAGCTGTTACTGGCCATCAGCTGCGCCGCGTTGTTGGCGGTGTCCTGCGGTGCGCCGGAGGAGAAACAGCCAGGACCTGCGCAACAGCAACAGACCGGCACGGCTGAGCCGGTCAAGAAACCCGATCAGCCGGTCAAGCTCACCGTCGCCGACGTGGCAGGCAACCTGCAGCTGACCCAGAAGGCGATCGAGAAGTTCCGCGACGAGCACAAGGACCTGGTCTCCAGCGTGGAGTTCACCCGGTCCACCGCCCCGGAGCTGCCTGGCAAGATCGACGCGCAGCAGAAGGCCGGCCGCGTGGAGATCGACCTCGTGCTCACCGGCACGGACGCACTGGCGGCGGGTGCGTCCAAGAATCTGTGGGAGAAGGTCGGCGACAACGCCAAGCCGGTGCTCGGCAACTACGAGGACACCCTGCAGGAACCCGCCCAGCGGATGCAGAAGATCGCTGAGGGCCAAGGGATCATCGTCGTCTACTACCCGTCCGGGCCGTTGCTGGAGTACAACCCGGCCAAGGTGCCCGCGCCACCGAAGACCCCGGACGAACTGCTGGCCTGGGCCAAGGCCAACCCGAACAAGCTGATGTACGCCCGGCCGGCCAACTCCGGCCCCGGCCGGACCTTCCTGATGGGCCTGCCGTACCTGCTGGGCGACAGCAACCCCAAGGACCCCAAGGCGGGCTGGGACAAGACCTGGGCCTACCTGACCGAACTCGGCAAGTACATCGAGTACTACCCGGCGGGCACGTCCGCGGTGATGAAGGAACTCTCCCAGGGCACCCGGGACATGGTCGCTTCGACCACCGGCTGGGACATCAACCCGCGTGCGCTGGGCCAGGTGCCCAAGGAGATGAAAACCACTGCACTGCAAGGTTTCCACTGGGTCGCCGACGCGCAGTACATGGTCGTGCCCAAGGGCGTCTCGCCGGAGAAGCGGTATGTGCTCTACGAGCTGATGAAGTACATGCTCACCAAGGAAGCCCAGGCGCAGACGTACGACCAGGGCTACTTCTACCCCGGCCCGGCGGTCAAGGACGTGCCGCTGTCGATGGCACCGGCCGAGTCCCAGAAGGCGATCAACGAGTTCGGCCGGCCGGAGTACGAGTCGCTGATCTCGGGCAATCCGATCGAGACGCCGCTGGACGCGACCTCGATGGTCGCCGCCTTCGAGCGCTGGGACCGGGAGATCGGCGGAAGCAAGGTGAAGAAGTAGTGCAGCTCGCCAAGCTGGAACTGGCGGGCGTCAGCCGCAGCTTCGGCACTGTCGCGGCACTGGACGGGTTGAGCCTCACCATCACCGGGGGCGAGTTCATCGCCCTGCTCGGCCCGTCCGGCTGCGGCAAGTCGACCGCGCTGAACTGCCTCGCCGGGCTGCTTCCGCTGACCGCGGGGCAGATCACCCTCGACGGCAAGCGTGTGGACACGCTCGCCGCGGAACGCCGTGGCTTCGGCATGGTGTTCCAGAACTACGCGTTGTTCCCGCATCTCTCGGTGGAACGCAATGTCGCGTTCGGCCTGAAGATGCGGGGCGTGCCGAAGACCGAGATCCGCAGCCGGGTGACCGAGGCGCTGGAGCTGGTCCATCTGGACCACCTGGCGCGCTCGCATCCGGGGCAACTGTCGGGCGGCCAGCAGCAGCGAGTCGCGATCGCCCGCGCGGTCGTGCTGCGGCCGCCGTTGATCCTGATGGACGAGCCACTGTCCAACTTGGACGCCAAGCTGCGGCTGGAGATGCGCACCGAGATCAAGCGCCTGCACCAGGAACTCGGGCTGACCACGATCTACGTCACGCACGACCAGGAGGAGGCGTTGTCGCTGGCCGACCGGCTCGTGCTGATGAAGGACGGCCGGGTCCAGCAGATCGGCACGCCCGAGGAGCTCTACGCGAAGCCGGTTTCGCCGTTCGTCGCCGACTTCATGGGATTCCGCAACCAGATCGCGGGCACGGACTCGTTCACGTTCGCGGACGCGACCTGGACCAGCACGTCCGAGGTGTCCGGCGACTCGATCGCGATGTGCCGCCCGGAAGACCTGCGGGCCGGGGTGACGACAAACGCGCTCGACGTGACGGTCGAAGTCGTCGAGTACCACGGCCGCCAGTTCCTGCTGCAGATCGTGACGGCGTCCGGGCTCACCTTGCACGCGGTGTCCCCAGAAGCCTTGTCACCAGGCGACAAGGTCCAGGTCGGCGTCGCTCCCGACCGGCTGCTGGTGTTCCCGTCGTGACGGCCACCGCTGTCAAACCGGTGGTCGAACCACCGATCAAACCGTCACTGCGGTTACGGCTGGCCGAGCGCGGGATCGACATGCGGCTGTTGCTGCTCGTGCCCTCGGTCGTCGTGGTGCTGGTGCTGTTCGTCTACCCGTTCATCTTCGGAATCCAGCTTTCCCTGACACCGCAACGGTTCAACAACCCGTTCGACAACTACCGCGCGTTCTTCTCCGATCCGTACTACTTCAGCAGCCTGTCGAACACGCTGGCGATCGCGGTCCCGGCCACGTTCGTGAACGTGTTCGCCGCGGTGCCGATCGCGGTCCGGATGCGGCACGCGTTCCGGGGCCGCCGGTTGCTGGCCGCGGCGCTGGTCGTGCCGGTCAGCCTGGGCACGGTGTTCCTCGCCGACGGCATGCTCAACGTGCTGGGCCCAGCCGGCTGGCTGAACAAGGCGCTGATCGGGATCGGGCTGATCGACGACCCCATCCGGCTGACCAACAACTGGTGGGGTGTGTTCCTTTCCCTTGTGGTCAGCGGGTTTCCGTTCGCGTTCCTGCTGATGCTGGCGTACGCCTCGGGAATCGACCCGTCACTGGAGTCCGCGGCGGCGACGCTGGGTGCCTCCCGCGGGCAACGGTTCAGGTATGTGATCTTCCCGCTGTTGTTGCCGGGTGCGGCTGTCACGCTGTGCCTGAACTTCGTGATGGCGTTCTCGGTGTTCCCTTCAGCGGTGCTGCTGGGTGATCCATCGGGGTCGTCGCGGGTACTGGCGTTGATCGCGTACCAGGAGGCGCAAGAAAGGCTTGACCCGTCGATGGGTTCGGCCGTCGCGATGCTGCTTGCCGCTGCCCAGCTGGTGTTCGTCGTTCTCGTGCTCGGCGCGCGTTCGTTGCTGTACCGGGGGCCGGCCACGGGAGGCAAGGGATGACGGCTGTTCAGGAGAGGAAACGGCTGGTCCTGTCCCCCACCGCCTGGCTGACGTGGGGCGGGGTCGCGGTCTTCCTGGTGTTCGTGCTGGCGTTGATCGTCGCGGTGTTCGTCAGCTCGTTCGGCACAGTGTGGCTGGGCACGTGGCTTCCGGCCGGGTTCACCGGCAAGTGGTGGGAGCAGACCTGGTCGGAGTTCGGGCTGGGCAGCACGCTGCTGGTGACCATGGAAGTGGCGCTGCTCGTGGTGCTGTTCTCCGTGGTGCTCGGCGTGCCTGCCGCGTATGTGCTGGCGCGCCGGACGTTTCCCGGCAAGAAGGCCATCAGCCTGTTGCTGTTGCTGCCGTTGCTCGTGCCGCCGATCACGTACGGCATCCCGCTGGCGACCCTGCTGTACCAGTGGGGACTCGGCGGCAACATGACCGGCGTGGTGCTGGCGAACCTGGTGCCGTCACTGCCTTTCGTGGTGCTGACCATGACACCGTTCGTCGAGCAGATCGACCGGCGCGTCGAGGATGCCGCCCGGACATTGGGCGCGGGCACGCCAAGGATCATGTTCAGCGTGCTCGGACCGTTGCTGCTGCCCGGGATCCTGGCCGGTGCGGTGATGGTTCTCGTGCGGACCGTGGGCATGTTCGAGCTGACGTTCCTGACCGCGGGCGCGGACAGCGAAACGCTCGTGGTCGCGCTGTACGCCGCCAAGAGCGGTGCGGGAATCCGGGCCGATCAGACCGTGGACGCGATCGCCGTGGTGTACATGCTTTCCACGGTGTTGCTGCTGCTTGTCGCGTTGCGGTTCGTCAACCCGACTCAGCTGGTCACGCGGGTGAAGGAGGCGCCTCGCGATTAGCTCCCGGCCACGGACCTGGCGTCGGGTTGTCGGCGTCAGGCCTTTCCTCCTGATCAGTGCGGTACGGCACGAAACCGCGCGCCTGGTAGTTCTTCAACGCGTGCGGGCCGTCGAGCGTGCACGTGTGCAGCCAGACCCGGTTCGTGCCAGGGATTTCCCACGCCCGGCGGACGACCTCGGTCAGCAGGTGGCCGCCGATGCCACGGCCGATGAACGCGGGCAGCAGGCCGAAGTTCTCGATCTCGACCTCGCCGTCCTTGGCCGCCAGCACCGCGTAGCCCGCAGGCGTGCCGCGGTAATAGGCGGCCCACAGTTCGACGCCGGTCCGGGCCACCCAGGCCTGCCATTGGTGCCAGGTCCAGGTCACCCGGCTGGTCCAGTGCCAGTCGCCGCCGACCGAGGTGTAGAAGAACCGGTGCAGCTCCGGCGACGGCTCCTGAGCGTGCACGACCTGCACGTCGTCGGGCACTTTCGCGGGCTTCAGATCAGCCAGGCCGGTCTGCTGGACGTAAGTGATGGTGACGAGCACGCGATCAGTTCATCACGTGCCCGTCACCCGCGCATCAGGCCCCTATCAGCGAATACAGGGCGTAAGCGATCACATCGGTGTGCCGGTCGAGCGAGGTGGCGTTGATGTTGCTCGTGGTGTCACAGGCCTGGTGGTAGCAACGGTCGAAGGCGACGCCGGACTGGCCGCCCCACTTCTGGGCCTGGGCCGCGGTCTTGCGGACCTCGGCGCCGCTGAACGTGCCACCGACCGGGATACCCGCCCGCGCGAACGCCGCGTGGTCGGAACGGCCGCCGACGCTGGTCAGCTCGGTTTGCACGCTCTTGCCGGCGAACCCCGCCTCAAGCAGGTCCTCGATCGCCTTGGAGCCGGTGGGCTGGCCCGAGGCGGAGTAGACGAAGTAACCCGGGTTCGGCGAACCGGTCATGTCGAAGTTGACGTACCCCTTGATCAAGCCGCGCTGGGCGCTGCTCAGGCTGTTGACGTAGAAGGTCGAGCCGACCAGGCCGAGCTCTTCCGCGCCCCACCAGCCGAAGCGCAGGTGCTTCTGCGGCTTGACGTTCTGGCGGGCCACCGTCAGCGCGACCTCGAGCAGCCCGGCCGAGCCGGAGCCGTTGTCGTTGATGCCGGGGCCACGGCTGACGCTGTCGAGGTGCCCGCCGGCCATGATCACGTTGTTGGCGTCGCCGCCGGGCCAGTCGGCGATCAGGTTGTAGCCGGTGGCGCCGCTGGAGGTGAACTGCTGGATCCGGGTCTGGTAGCCCGCGGCGTCCAATTTGGACTTCACGTAGTTGAGCGAAGCCTGGTAGCCGGGCCGGCCGTGCGCCCGGTTGCCGCCGTTGGCGGTCGCGATGCGTTGGAACTCGGCGAGATGGGCCTGGACACTGGCCACCGGGATGTCCGGCGCCGCTTTGACGGCCAGTGCCGGGGTCTGCCCCGCCACCGTGATACCGGTGATAAGGAGCATGGTTGCGAGGAGCTTCATGGGTCCTCCTGAATAGTGCCGCCGCTGCAGGGGTGGGCGGCATGCATTTCATTCAGGGGTACGCATGAGTGAGGCGGTACCCGCCGTTCGTTGGTCGCGCACCCTGGTGTCGAACCAGGCATCCCAGAGATATGAGCTCCAGGTGGCCGCCGGACCGTGCGCGCGTGCTCCCGCGGTCGGGTAGCCCGGGGCATCTCAGCCCCAGGCTCCCGCAGATCCGTACGTGAACCTCTCGGTTCATACGGCTCTTGTCACCTTGATCACCAGACAGAAGTGACCCATTTCCAGTGCACGAACAGCCGGGGATACGAACGCGTGACCCCTTCAATGCACTGGCGGGCCTTCTTGACTGCCGCCAACCGTCTGTACTTGTCGCGGATCCAGCGCACCAAGTAGGCGTTGATGCGCCCCAAGAGCGGATACAGCTTGGACTGATAGAACCGGCCGTAATACTGCATCCAACCCGCCACGATCGGATTGATCTCCTTGGCGAGTCCCGAGAAGGTGTGATTGCCGCGCAGGTGAAGCCCCCACTTGCGGACCTCACCACTGATCTTCTTCAAGGCTTCCTTGCTGATCGCAGGCGAGAACGACAGGAACATCGCTCCCTTCTTATCCCGCGCACCACGTGCCTGGAACGTATAACCGAGGAAGGTGAAAGAGGTGTGTTCGTACGAACCGCGCCTCTTCCCATCCTGGCAATACACGATCTTGGTCTTGTCGGGATGCAACGTCAGCCCGACTTCGGCCATCCTGTTCCTCAGCGCCCGCAGAACCGCACGGGCCTGCTGCTCGCTCACGCAGTGCACTACCGCGTCATCGGCGTAGCGCTCGAACTCGACCGTCGGGAATTCCCGGGTCAGCCACATGTCGAACGCGTAGTGCATGAACAGATTCGCCAGCACGGGAGAGACCGCCGATCCTTGCGGCGTGCCCCGGTCTCTCTCCTGCAAGGAACCATCCGGGAGCTGCAACGGGGCAGCAAGCCACCGTTTCACATACAGCAGCACCCAACTGGCGTCGGTGTGTGCTTCCACAGCCTTGACGATGAGATCCCACCGGACGCTGTCGAAGAACTTCTGGATATCGAGGTCGATAACCCAGTCGCGCTTCCAACACCGCTTCCGGCAGCGTTCCACCGCTTGCAGGGCGGACCGCTTCGGCCGGTACCCCCAGGAGTCATCGTGGAACGCCGGTTCCACGCGTTCTCCCAGATGACGGGCCACTACAGTCTGTGCCACCCTGTCGGCGACCGTGGGCACGCCCAACAGGCGCACCCCGCCACCGTGCTGCTTCGGAATTTCCACCGCGAGCACTGGAGGCGGAAAGTACGATCCCGAGGACATGCGATTCCAGATCTTGTACAGATTGTTCTTCAGATCGGCCTCGAACTCCTCGATGGACTGCCCGTCCACCCCTGGCGCTCCCTTGTTCTTCCTCACCTCCTGGAAGGCCTCCCAGACCTCCCACTTCGAGATATCAAACGGTCTGCCTTGCGACTTCAGTTTGTTCACGTAGCTCCTCCCAGGCACATGCCTGGTTGACTAAAAGAACAGAACCACAGATGACCCAGCCCCTTCGCTCCACCTCCATTACAGAGGCTTCGGCACTACTACGAGCTGGTCCGCCAGCCGACCCCGCGTCGGTACTCAGTCTCTTACGGTTTAGCCGCTTGAAATTCTCCCTCTCGCCGTCCACAAGGGACAGCAGTGTCGGGGCAAGCCTTCTCACGTTCCCCGTGGAAGCAGCAGATCAGGCTCACGTCGCCTCCATGCCGGACACCACCTGGCCAGTCGACGGGCACCCGCCAGGCTCATCCCGGGATTTCCTGGACACCCCGGTTTTGATGTCAACTGATTCGATTTCGACACGTCAGCAGCGATTCGCTTGCGCTCGTCTTCCTGATCCCTACCTGACACCTATCTGATGCCTTTTCCTCATCGCTCACCACGACAGTCTTCAGCTAACGCAGCATGAGGCGGTTTGAAGCCTCCCCCCGCAGGGCGGCTCCGAAGGGCCACAACCTTCATCTTCCACGTGGCATCGCTTCGGGAACTCTGCCTACATCCAAGCTCCTTCCACGTTCGTGACACACCCAGGATTCGAACCTGGCCTTACCGATTAACAGTCGGTTGTGCTGCCGCTGACACCACGCGGGAAAGACAAAAGCCGCCCATCGCGGCGATGAGCGGCTCCCTGACACGTGACAGTGCTTGTCACATCGGGGAACCACGACCCTGCATCCGATTGCGCTTCGTCATGACTCCAGGCTCGCACGCCGGTCAACAGACTTTTCCACCTGTGGACAACCCTGTGGATGACTGGGGATAACTGTGGACAACCCGAGTCCGATCCCGAGGCCGATGTTATTGGAGGTGTGGATGGGACACCCCGTGCACAGCTGTGGATAAGAACCCGGCCGCGATCCGTCCACTGTAGACGGAAAGCGATTCCGGACAGGGCAGAGGGGCGGGCTCCACGCCGAGGTGCCCGCCCCTCTTCTTCCCCGTCCTGCTCAGATCACCGATCCGAGCCGGTCGGATCGCGGCGACGACGAGTCGCCACGACCGCGCCGGTACCGAGCAGGAGCAAGGTCATCCCGGTGATGCTCAGCCCCAGCACGTCGTCCGCGCCGGTCTTCGCCAGCTCGACCACCTTGCCCTGGGCGCCCGCACCGGCAAGCTGCTCGTCTGGTGGCCCGAAGGGCACGACGATGCTGTTGCGCGGCGGAGAGGGCCGCGGCTGGCCGCATTCAGGCGAGGGCGCAGGCAGCCCCGGAACCTCGCCCGCACCCGGGGCGGCCTGGGCGCCGGTCTGTAGGACGCTGTCGGCCCACACGTCCACCATGGTCTGCGGGTTCTCCGATTTCATCATCGAACCGGACGGCGGGTAGTAGTACAGCGAGTACTTGGCCGCGCCCGCGGCCAGGCCGGTGATCTCCGCGACGCCCTGCTGGTCGGTCGTCTTCTCAGCGACCTTGCAGGCACGGTCGTCGACGACGATCACCTTCACCCCGGGAAGGCCCGGGTGCTCCGTCTCGACGTCACCGGTGGGGTTGTTCCTGACCGTCACCTGGAGCCCGCCGCGGCCGCCTGGCACAAGGGCAGTGTCGTTGGCGGTCGGCAGGTTGTCCGAGCTCATGTAGCCCTGATAGGCGAAGTCGCACCAGGCGGACACGGCGCCGATCCGGTACGCGCCCTGCGGCACAGTGCTGGTGACGTCGAACGTCGTTGTCCGGCCCGGGGGCAGGGTCACGCCCTTGGCCAGGGTGTCCAGGTCGCCCCAGCCCGGACCGGTGGGCAGCCCGCCTTCGGCCCCGCCCCGGTTGCAGTTGGCGACAATCCCGCTCAGCGGGTACTCACCGGCGTTGGTCAGCGACACCGTGACCTGCGCGAGCTCGCCGGGCTGGTAGGTGTCCTTGGTGAACTTCAGCTCCGGTTTCAGCACGCCGGTCAGGTTGCGGACGCCTCGGATCCGGAGTCCCACAGCGCCCTGCGGGCCGATCTCGACCGTGCCGGACAGCAGCTTCCAGCCGTTGACCTCCGCGTCCACGGTCCGGTACCTGGTCGTGGGGAGGTCCGGGAAGGTGAACACACCGGCCCCGTTGGACGTGGCCGTGTACTGCTCCTCGGGGTTGCTGGCGTACTCCCATACGAGTTTGACGCCAGGCAGCTCTTCGCCCGCGTCGAACCCGCCATCGCCGTCCATGTCGCCGTAGACGACGCCGCTGGCGTCACCACGGATCAGGGTCACCGGTGCTTCGGCGACGAACTGCTTGCCGTTCCCATTCGCCTCGACGAACACGACGGCGTGCACCCGCACCCGAGTCGCCTGGGCGCTCTTGGGATAGCCGGACAGGTTGACGGTGTGCGTGGCGCCCGGCTCAAGCGGCACTCCGGCGCCCTGCAGGTCTCCCCACTGGGCGCTGGTGTCCAGTGGGATCAGGCTGCCCGGGTCCTCGGGGATCAGCGACCCGTTGAGCATCATGCCTGTGTTGCCCACGTTCTTGAGGGTGACGACGGCCTTGATCAGTTCGCCGGTCCGGTAGCCGGACTTGTCGAAGGCGACCTCGACCTCCAGCGGCACCGGGGCGTCCTGGGATGACCTACCCGGCGTAGCCGATACATCCGATTGGGTTAACGTCGGCGCGTTCATGGCCGTCAACGGCTTGGCAATGGCCGGACCTGCCGTGCCGGTGAGGCCGAGCGTGATCGCCACGGCAAACGCGGCGAGGTGCGCGCGCCGTCCACCGGTCAAGAAAGTACTTCCGGGGAATCTACTGTTCATGCTGTTCGGGGCGGGGGTGGTTGGTGGCCGGCGGCTGGGACCACCGACCACCATGACTGCCAGGCAGCAGTCCCCCCAGGTTCCCCCCTGGTTCCCCCCTTTCGGGTCGGGCTGCAGCCTACGGCCGGCAAGGCTGCCGCGGCACCGTTCCGCCGGTCACGAAGACCTTGAAAGACGGTCACGCGTGGTAACCTTTGTCGCCCGTTGGTGGGCCCATAACCAGCATGCGTTGGAGGGGGACGCGATGGGAGGGGTTGACCGTCGACTGGCTGATGGGAAACGGGAAACACCTGGGGCGAATGTGGACGATCGGTCCAGACTGTTCGCAGAACAGTTGCGGCGTATGCGTTTGGCGGCCGGACTGTCGCTGTCGGAACTAGCCAGGCGGGTCCACTACAGCAAGGGATATCTCAGCAAGGTCGAGACCGGCGTCAAGCCCGCCGGTGGCGACCTGGCCAGGCGCTGCGACGCGGCACTGGAAGCGGACGGGAAACTCGCCGCACTGCTCACCCAGCCCGGCACACCGGACCCCGGCAGCCGGGACGAGGCGTGGACGGGCGAGGTGTGGACGATGAATCTGGACTCGGGCGGAACCAGCTGGTTCAACCCGGTGCGACGCAGGGACGCGCTCGCGTCCGGCGCGGCACTGCTGACCCTCGGCTTCTCCGATCGGCGCGCCTCGGCCGCGGTGCAGCAGGAGACGACCATCGCCTCCTTCCAGACGATCTTCGAACAGCACCGCAAGCTCGGCCAGACGATGAGCCCGGTGATGGTGCTGCCGTCGCTGATCGCCCAGACCCACACCCTGCGCGAACTGGCGCGGGTGGCCCAGTCCCCCGCCCGCGAACGGTATCTGCGGCTCGCGTCCCGGTATGCCGAGTACACCGGCTGGATGACGCAGGAAGCCGGCAACGACCAGGCCGCGATGTGGTGGACGAAGAACGCGGTCGACATGGCCGGCGCCGCGGGTGACCTCGACCTGGCCGCGCACAGTCTGGTCCGGCACGCGTTGATCGCGCTGTACCGCGAAGACCCCATAGAGACCGTCGACCTGGCGCAGCAAGCGCAGGCCGACTCGAACGCGTCCACCCGAATCCGTGGCATGGCCGCACTGCGCGAAGCCCAAGGACATGCCCTGGCCGGCTCCGACAGGCTGTGCAGGCTGACGCTGGACCGTGCCGAGACGCTGCTTGCCTCTGTGGCCGCCGAAACTGCGGACGGCATGGTGCTGGGCGCCCAGGCAGGAACGTCCATGGGGCCGATCGTCACCGGCTGGTGCCTCTACGACCTCGGCCGTCCCCGCGAAGCCGCCGAAGTGCTCGACCGGGAACTCGGCGGGCTGCCCGCGAACGGGCGTCGCGCACATGCGCGGTTCGGTGCCCGGCAGGCGCTCGCGCATGCCGCCGCCGGCGAGGTCGACCACGCATGCCAGCTGTCCCACCAGGTGCTCGACAGTGCCGAAGTCGTCGACTCCGCCACGATCAGGTTCGATCTGCGCAGGCTCGCCCGGACGCTCAGCCGGTGGTCGTCCCACAAGACTGTGCGTGAACTGCAGCCCAGACTGACCGCGGCACTACACGCGCCGGTCGCCTGAGCAGAACACCAGCGGGGAAAGCAGGGGGCAGTCACCGGTGCCGGACGAGGCTATTTTCCAACGGCGATTTCAGCAGGTCAGCCGGAATATCGACGATTTCATCCGGGGCAAACCCCGCCAGGTGCACCTGGCTCTGGTCTGCCTGTTCGCCCAGGGCCACCTGCTGATCGAGGACGTGCCCGGGGTGGCGAAGACGTCGCTGGCCAAGGCGATCGCGCAGTCGGTGGCCGGGACCACGGTCAAGCGCATCCAGTTCACCCCCGACCTGCTGCCCTCCGACGTCACCGGCGTGCACGTCTTCGACCAGGCCGGTGGCCGGTTCGAGTTCCGCCAGGGCCCGGCGTTCGCCAACATCCTGCTCGGCGACGAGATCAACCGGGCATCCCCGAAGACGCAGTCGGCGCTGCTGGAGGTGATGGCCGAACGGCAGGTCACCGTGGACGGTGAGCCACGGCCGGTGCCGTTTCCCTTTCTGTGCATCGCCACCCAGAACCCGTTGGAGCACCAGGGCACGTTCGCGCTGCCGGAGGCCCAGCTCGACCGGTTCATGATGCGGATCACCATCGGCTACCCGGCCGGCCTCGACGAGGAGGTCGCGGTCATCGCCGACGGGATCGCCCGCCGCACGCCCGAAGAGCTCAGGTCCGTGATGGAGCTCGACGATCTGCGCCTGATGATCCAGGCCGTGCAGGAACTGCACGTCTCGCCGGAACTGCAGCGCTACGTCGCGACGATCACCCGCGCCACCCGCAACCACCCGGACGTCAAACTGGGAGTCAGTCCACGCGGAAGCATCGCGCTGGCCAACGCCGCTCAGGCGTACGCGATCTCGATGGGACGGTCGTTCGTGACAGCGGACGACGTGAAGTCCGTGGCGACACCCGTGTTGAACCACCGGCTCCTGCTGACCGCGGAGGCTCGGATCCAGAAGCAGAGCGCCGAGGAGATCGTCGAGGAGATCCTGGCCAGCGCGCCGGTCCCCCGGGCGCCTGGGCGGGTGTGAGCCGCGTGCTCACCAGAACCGGTGCGGCGGTGGGGATCTCGACGGTCGCCCTGCTGGCGGCCGGGATCCTGGCCGGCTACCCCGAGCTGGTCATGATCGGCCTGGCGGGAGTGGTCGCGCTGGTGGTCGCGGCGCTCTGGATGCTGCTGCGGCCACAGATCGGTGCGGTACGGGAAATCCGGCCGCATCGCGTGACCGAGGGAAACCCAGCGCGTGCCGTGTTGACGGTGAAGAACACCGGAACGCGCCGTAGTCCTCCCCTTGTGGTCACCGAAACCGTCGCTGACCAGCGGGTCACTGTGCCCCTGCCAAGTCTTGCCGCAGGCGCGAGCCACGAGACGACGTATCCGTTGCCGACTGGCCGACGCGGCCGGTACTCGATTCCCGCGCTTATGGTCGGCCACTCTGATCCGCTGCGGCTGATGTATGTCGGAAGTCCGTGCAGTGGCGGGTCTGTCTTGTATGTGCATCCGCGGATTCACCATGTCGTGCCGGTTGCGTTGGGTGGTCCGCGTGACATGGAAGGGCCCACGTCAAGCAGGTCGCCGCAGGGCGGGATCGCGTTCCACAGCCTGCGCGACTACCAGCCCGGCGATGACTGGCGGCTGATCGACTGGAAGTCCACCGCCCGGACGGGGTCGCTTGTCGTGCGGCACAACGTGATCCCCGACGAGCCGCAGCACCTCATCGTGCTCGACACAAGTTCCGAGCCGTACTCCGGCTCGTCGTTCGAGGACGCCGTACGTGTCGCGGCATCCCTGTGTTCGGCCGCAAGCCAGGCAGCATTCCCCATCGACCTGCGGCTGACCGCCGAAGACGCGCTACCGTCGGGCGACAGCGAGCTCGGGGCGTTGGATCTGCTGGCCGGCGCCGAACCAGGGCCGGCCGACCCTGGACTGTCCACATTGGCCGATCTGCTCAACGACGTACTGGCCGGCAGTGACGGGACTGTGCTCGCCGTGGTCACCGGCCGGGCCTCCAGCAGGGACATCGACATCCTTTCCTCGCTGGGCCAGCGGTTTCTCACCGTGAGCCTGGTCCAGATCAGCGAGCGACCCACAGCTGCGCCGCGTGGTGTGATCGCGGTCAACGCCTCGACGAGCGACCGGTTCGCTGCTCTCTGGAACCAACTGGTGCCTCAATGACCAGGCGTGTACTCATCGAAGTCGCCGGTTCCGCAGTGGCGACTCTGGGTGCCTGCCTGCTGTACGGCCAGTTCTTCGTGTCCAACGGGTACCTGCTGCCGCTGGGCATCGCCTCGGTTGGTGGTGCGCTTGTCGGTGCGGTGGCGCGTGGCTGGTCGCTCGCCCGCACATTGCTTGTGGTGAGCGTGGGTTTCCTGCTGCTCGCGACCTATGGCGTCTTCACCGAAACCGTTGCGTACGGCGCTCCGACGCGTGCGACCGCCACGGAAATCGTATGGGGCGTGATCGGTGGGTGGGCCCGCATGCTCACGGTCGGGCTACCGGCCGATGTCCGCGGTGACCTGCTCATCACGCCTGTACTGGTGGCTTGGCTGGCCGCGTTCGCAAGCGCCACCTTGGCCGTACGAACTCGCTCGGTGCTCGCGCCCGCGGCTCCGCCTCTGGTCGCGTTCGTCATCGCGCTGCTGTTCGTCGGTAACAGGCTCGGTGTCCAGGTCACGCCCACGATGGTGTTCCTGGGCGGGGTGCTGCTGCTGATTTTGCTGCGTACCAACAGGATTGAGACTGGAACGGCCCACGCTACGAGAAGCGGTCTCGCCTTCGGGGTACCGGTGGTCGCCGCGATCGTGGGCCTCGGCATCCTCGGCGGACAGCTCCTGCCGCTGGCTTCCGGCGATGACCGGTTCGATCCGCGGGATCTGCACACGCTGCCCGTGTCCATCGCCGACACGCTGACACCGTTGGCGGGTTTGAAAAGCCAGCTCCGGGAGCAGCCGCCCAGGCGGTTGTTCACCATCGAGCCGAGCGATCCGTCGGCCGACCGGGTCACAGTCGCGGCCTTGGACAACTATGACGGCACGTTGTGGACGTCCACCGACCAGTACGTGATCGCGGGCCGTCAACTGGCCGCGACCTCGACTACGGCCAAGACCAGGTCCGTGTCCGCGCACATCGAGATCGACAGCCTCAGCGGTCCTTACCTGCCGGTCGTCGGGCGGCCGTCCCGCCTGGAGAAGACTGACGACACCAACGAGATCGGCTTCAGCCTCGGCTCCGGCGTGCTGGCGACCACCGCTGCGTCACCACGCGGGTTGCGCTACACGGTCACAGGCGAGATCAGCGCTCGTGACGACGGGCTGCCGCTCGCGTTGCCCAGTGCGACATCGGAATTCCTGCACTACACAGATCTGCCCAACAGTGTGCCAACCCGATTGCGTGAACTGGCAAGGGAAATAACGGCTGACCAACCGACTCCGTACGGCAAGCTGGTCACGATCGAGCGGTACCTGCGCAATCTGCCGTACAGCATCAACTCCGATCCTGGGCACTCCGTGGGCGCGCTGAACAGGCTCCTCATCGGAGCCGAGCCACGCGACCGAACCGGTTACGCCGAGCAGCACGCCGCAGCTTTCGCGGTTCTGGCTCGTGCGATCGGCTTCCCTGCCCGGGTTGTCGTCGGCTACCGGCTACCGCCGAACGTCGGTGGCATCCACCCCGTCACCACAAGCGATGCGCACGCGTGGGCCGAGGTGGCCTTCGACGGCTACGGCTGGGTGACGTTCGAACCGACCGACGCCACCCAGACGTCGACCGAGCCGAGGACCCGGTCGGACAGCCCGGTCACCGGGCCACAGCAGCTCAATCCGCCGCCTGGTGCGCCTCCAGTCGTCGGCCCGATGCCGGACGCACGAGGTCAGGGAAGTGACGGCTGGGCCGGAGTGCTTCGCACCACCGCGTTCGCCGCGATCAGTCTCGTGTCCTTGTCCGGGGTCTTGGCTTTGGTCATCGTCGCAGGGAAATCTCGCCGTCGCTCGCGGCGACGCAGAGGCGACAGTCCTTCCGCACGGGTGCTGGGCGCATGGCAGGAGGCGACGGACCGGCTGATCGAGCGCGGCGTCACCAGCCCGATCTCGGCCACTGCGGACGAGGCTGCCGCGCACGCCCATGAAATCCTCGGCACCGCAGGCGATCCTGTGATCAGGCTGGCGCCATTGGCCACCACTGCCGTGTTCGCACCAGGCCAACTGACCGATGAGGACGCACGACAGGCCTGGCAATTGGAGACGGCTCTGCGGCGCGGGTTGCATCCGCGCAGGCTCTCCCTGCGATGGTTGCGAGCGAGGCTCGATCCCAGGCCGTTGCTGGCCGGCCGGCGCAACGCCCGGCTGAGCCGCAAGAGCCTGCGACGGCTGGGGGCCAGGTGATCACATGCTGACCCGGATCGCACACGCGTTCAGGACCAAGCGAATGCGCACCTTCGCGGGCACGGCTGCGGTCCTGGTCTTCCTGGCGGGAGTCGTCGTACTGGGCTCGGATCGCGCTCACCAGACACCGTTGGTACGTCTGCACGGCGGAGCCGCATGGCTGGCGTCCAACAAAGTCGGGCAACTGACGCTGCTGGACGGCTCCTCCGCTGAAGTGGCCGCTCGCGTTCCGGTCGCCGCGCCCGGCAGTCCCATCCGCGCCACACAGCTCGGGTCCACGGGTTACGCGCTCAACCGTTGGGACGGAAGCATTGTCCGGGTGGACGGCGCGACACAGCAACCCGGCCGTCCGACGAACCCGTTGGCCGCCAGCGGGGATCAGCTCACCACGTTCCCGACAGCCCATACGCTGTACGTCCTGGACTCCAACCGGGGCCTGCTTGTACCCGTCGACCCGGTCGATCTGACACCTCGTGGCACGCCGCAATCGCTTGCCGCCCAAGTGACTTCGGATTCCTCGGCGGTCGACGACGACGGCCGGCTCTGGGTGCTCGACCAGCGGTCCGGCGACCTGGTGTGGTTCGCCGGCGATGTCCGGCACGCCCGTCCCCACGCGGGGACACCGGAACGGACACGGCTCAACCTGGCCGCCGGCCGGCCCGCGCTGCTCGACCTCACCCGGCGGGTGGCCGAACTGCTCGACCCGGAGACCGGTGAGGTCGTCGAGTCGGTGCAGGCGGATCTGCGGCCACTCGACAAGGTCGCGGTCAGCGGTTCGCCGCAACAGCGCAGGCTGCTGGTCTCCGTCGCGTCCCGCGGTCTGCTCATGGTCTGTACCTTCGGCGCGGAGTCGTGCGCCGCACCGATCCCGCTCGGTTCGGGCGGCGGCGATTTCGGTGCGGCCATCGAGACGAACAACCACGCGATCGTGCCGGACTACGCGACCGGCCGCGTCTGGATCGTCAATCTCACGACCATGCAGGTCGTCGTGGAACGGCAGCTGTTCACGAGCCCGATCAAGTTCGAGCTGCTGTCCCGGGACGGGGTGATCTTCTACAACAACCCGGACGGCGACCAGGCGGGCGTGCTTTACCTCGACGGGCGTGTGCGTGCGGTCTCCAAGTACAACCCTGACGATCCGGGCAACGTGCACCCCACCAACGCCACGGATAGCCGCGCGACGGGCGGCCAGACCGTGCCGACCCCAGGTTCCTCAGCAAGTGCGCCACCGGCAGCGGGACCAGGACCCGGCACACCCGACCCGCCGGTACGCCCGATGACGACGGCGATCGTGATCAAGCCGCGCGACCGGGGCCTGGTCGGCGAGGAGCTCGAGCTGTCCGTCGTGTCGCCCGGCGGGTACGGAATCTCCGCCGCGCGCTGGACTTTCGGGGACGGATCGGAGGCCTCGGGCACCACTGTGCGCCACCGGTGGGACCGGCCCGGGGAGTTCCCGGTGAACGTGGCCGCCACCTTCGAGACCGGGCAGCCCGCCCCGGTGAGCACCGCGACCGTGGTGATCGAACCCGCCGGGACACCACCCTTGATCAACAAGATCAACATCAGGCCGGAGGCACCTCAGGCCGGTGTGCCGGCCTGGTTCAGCGCTGAGCTGGGCGGGGCCCGGCCGGAGACCTGGGAGTGGCGTGTCACGGGCGAGCGCGGTTCCGTGGCCACCTCGAACCGTCCCGAGTTCCAGCACACGTTCACTGATCCGGGCACCTACACCGCGACTCTCACCGTCCGGGCGGGGCCCGCCAGCGTTCAGCAGACACTGCGGTTCGTTGTCGCGCCCGCGCCTGCGGTAGTGCGTTGCGGCGACGTCCTCACGACCGACGCGCGGCTGACCACGGATCTGGACTGCGGTGACGACGTAGGAGTGACCATCGCGGCGAGCAACGTCGTGCTGGACCTCGGCGGGCACACCCTCAAAACCCCTGCCACCACCCGCAAGGACACTGCGATCGAGATCAAGGGTCCTGGGGTCACGAACGTCACGATCCGCAACGGGCGGCTGACGGAGTTCCTGAACGGCATCAGCCTGACCGATGTCACCGGCGTGACCATCACCAACGTGACGACTTTGTCCTCGTCATCCACCGGCCAAGGGACCCCCGACCGCGGCGCGGACATCCGCGGCAGCCATGCCCGCGACATCCGGCTGGAGAACACGAATCTCACCGGAACGTGGGCGTTCGTCTTCGACAACGAGTCCACCGCGCGGATCAGTAAGTCCACATTGGAATATCATTCGCACCCGGCGACCCCGATCTCGCGGGCGTACTGCGGAAAGAGCAGCGCTTGCACGGTGGTGGACAGCACTCTCCGAATGAGCGACATGTCATGCCTGGCGGGCACCGAAACAGTGGAGACCGGGTCGCTGACCATCGACAACAGCGTCCTTCCCGCCGGTATCAACAGTTACGGATGCCGCACGGCGACCGTCCGCGACAACCGGATCGGACCGGTCAGATTCAATCCGTCCGGTTCGCTGGTATTCACCGGGAACACGGTCGACCCAGGCCCGCTCACCGGCCAGATGGCCTCACTGGGCAGTGACGGGTCGTTTGTCATCTCGGGGAACACGTTCTCCGAGATGACGCCCGGTCTCGCCGTCGGCGGGCACGGTGTCGTCTCCGGCAACAGATTCTTCGACAATCCCACCATAGGTCTGTCGATCGGCAGCTCGTTCTCGGGCTATTCCGGCGGAACGATCGAAATCACCGGCAACATCTTCGAGCGCAACGGCAACGCACCGCCGACATGGCAGGTCGAACGCGGCGGAATCGTCATCAACAGCCGGGACGAGGACCCTCAGATCACCGTCTCCAACAACCAGACACGCGACAACAAGGGGTACGGAATCTACGCGACCGGCAACGTCGTCGGCAGCGGGAACATCTCCACCAACGACCAGCTCAACTGTTTCGGCGTTCCGTGCAACTAGCTGTACCGGCCCTGGATCGAAGCGTCGAGCTGATGCCGGGCCGTGGTCACGTTGGCGACCGCGCCATCGAACGCTCCAGCCTTGAGCGCCGCGGATTCCGCAGTCAATCGCGCGGTCATTCGCTTGTGGACATTGGACTGTCCCTTGGACAACTGGAACGCGAACTCACCCAGCGACGAGAAAGCCATGTCGTGCAGTTCGAGCAGCGTTCTCAGATACTCGTACTCCTCGAACGCGGCTTCGTACTCATGGTCGTCCAGCAACTCTGCGAAGAAGGGACGCAATGTCACACGCACGTGCCGGCTCAACGCGTGGTAGTGGCGGACGCCGTTCCACTCCGGAAATTCGGCAACATACTTGGGATCGATGACGTTGCGAAGCGCCAACGCCTGGATCGCCGGGGTTCCGGACGCGGTCACCGTTGCCTGGACGAGCGAACGATACGCCACCTCGTCACGACCGCTTGCCGCGCTGGCAATGCCGATCACGTAACTGAGCAGCAGCGTCGGATATGCCTCGGCCGCCGCCCACGGCCCGCCACGGGAACGCCTGCCGGCCCTGTTGAGCAATCGCTCGACCGCCCGTACCCACAACGCGTCGTAGTCGGAGATCCCTGACGCCACACCGAGTACAGCGAACCTGAGCAGCTGAGCCATATCGTCCTGATAGGACTCAATCCGCTCCGCGAGCGCCGCGGGAACCTCCCGATCGGCCATGAGAGGCATGCTGACGGGATAGCGCGCCTCACGCAGCGCCTCGAGCGTCTGGCTTGTGGTGTCCTGGAAGATGTCCCGCACCGCAGCAGCTTGATCACGATCGGCGAGCGCTTTTTTGAACAGCGTGGCGGCGTCGGCCGGCGCTTCGCGCGCGGACAGGATCTCGGTGAGCTCGTCGAGGACGCGGGCGATGTCCCGGTCGTCGTTGCGGTGGTGCAGCCGCAGGTACTGGCAGCGGGCGAGCATCTTGATGTCGTCGGGCAGATCGGCCTCGTTGAGCGCTGGCGTCCCGTCGAGGAAAACCGGGATCACCCGCAGCCCGCCCCGGAAGGCCGCCAGGATCTCCCGGCGTACCCAGTCCTCCGGGTTGTCCAGTCTGGGCCGGCCATTGCGGTCGGTGGCGGTCAGCCAGCGCGGCCCGATCACCGCCAGGAACACCTCACACTGGCGCAGCCGGTCCAGAATCCGGATGACAAAATCCTCGCCGACCCGGATCGACTTGCTGGCGAAGAAAACGTTCGCCGAGCCGAACTCGGCGGCCAATTCCCGGGAGATAAAGGTGGCGGCCCAGTCCCCGTCGCCGGTTCGATAGTTGACGAAGACGCCGCCCATGAGCCTCCTCCCGCCCTGGGCCCGGATAGTACCCGGGTTGCCCGCGAGCAAGATCCGGCCAACGAAAAGGCGGTCCTGGCCAGCCAGGACCGCCTTTTCACCACCCCCGTGGTTCCCCCTGCCCCGTCATACCCGCCGCGCCTGGCCCGCCTGCGGTCGCACTGTCACCCCGGTGATCACCCCGCCGGAATCACCGCGGCACCACAATCGTTCAAATGCGTACAGCTCTCCCGAATGACAGAATTCAGCCAGTTTCCGGGATTTGCCCCCGCTCAACCCCTCCGCAAAGAAAGGCGCATGACAGCGCCGAAGGTTGGCCGTCGTTATCAATCCGAGATGTTCGGGTTCAGTCCACGCAGGGGATCGCGGCCGGCGGCGGTGGGGCGGACGTGGTCGTCGGCGCCGTCGTCGTAGCCGTCGTCGGCGGTGGCGAGCTCGGTTTGGCCAGGTTGGGGCCGATCATGGCGCCCACCTGCTTGCGGACCTTGGTGACGTCCACGATGTTGATGCTCTCGCCGTCGACTGTCTGGGTGTCCTCGATCGGCAGCGTCAGATAGGTCATCCGGCCACCGGTCAGGCTCGATGCCCGCAGGGCGAAGTCGAACAGGTCCATGCCCTCGTCGAGGACCACGTTCTGCTTGGCCACGTCCATCAGCCCGGACAGGATCTTCGGATCGGTGGCCGCGCCCTGGCCGCGCAGCTTGTACGTCACCGCCGCGATGAACGCCTGCTGGCGCCTGGTGCGGTCGAGGTCACCGTTCTTCAGGCCGTGCCGCTGACGGACGAACGCAAGCGCCTGCGACGCGTTGAGCGTCTGCCGGCCGGCGACAAGGTCCGAACCGGACATCGGGTCACGCGTCGCGTTGTTCACACAGACCTCGATGCCGCCCAACGCACGCGCCAGATAGTAGAAACCGGCCAGGCTCACTTCGGCCATATGGTCGATCGGCACGTCCAGGAACGTGCTGACCGTCTCGATCTGGGCCCGCCGGCCGGCTTCCCGGCCTCGGTACTCAAGCTCGTGCAGGTCCTGCAATCCGGCCGCGCGCAACCGCGTCTCCTCGGCGATCTTCGCCCGGCCGTACGCCTCTTTGATCTTCCCCTTCACCGGCGCGCCCGGTACCCCGTGCAAGTCGACGAAATTGTCACGCGGCACGGACAACGCCGTCGCCTGTGATCCGTCATTGGGGATATGCAGCAACATCAACGTGTTCGCGTTGTAACCGCCCCGGTCACTCTCACCCGCCTGCAGCTGCGCCAGGATGTCGTCCGGCAGCGGATCGCCGTTCAGGTCGAGCCGGGTCGTCAGGCCCATCACCAGAAGGTTCATCGCGCCGACCGAACGCGCGGCGTCCGGCGGGATCGCCTTGGACCGGCGCACCCCGGTGTCCAGATCCTGGTACGTCGCCCACGCCACACCGGCCGCGACCATCATCACGATCGAGACCAGAATCCACATGGTCCGGACCACTACAAGCACAGACCGCCGCCAGCGACGGCGCGCTCCCCCCAAGGCGTCCATTCGCCCGATGTTACGCGGCAACACTTCTGACCTATAGTCGCAATGGGGTCCCGATGATGACAAACAGGACGGCAGTGGTGGGGGAAACGCCGGTACACCCGCATGTGCCCGTGCAGGTGCCGTCGGCCGCAGCCGTGGCCATCCTGACGGTCTTCATCGGTATGGGGTTGGTCACTGACGGCACGGCTTCCAGCTGGATGTTCGGTGCGTGGGTGATCGCCGGCGCGGTCGCGGCAGCGACGCTGGTCCGCCCGGTCGGCCTGTGGGTCGTGGTCCCGGCGCCGCCGATGGCTCTGCTGGTCGTGGCGATCGGCCGGGCAGCATGGCGGCAACAACCCATGTGGGGCAGCACAAAAGAGCTCGTCGCCGCGCTCGCACCGCCGTATCTTCAAGGCTTTCCATGGCTCGCGGCCGGCATCGGCGCCGGCATCGTCATCGCGGCCATCCGTCTCGTCCTGCGGTCACGCACGAGACGCTGACGCTCAACCTGGGGGATGTAATGCAGAAGGAAGCAGAAAGACCGGTCCTGCCCTGGGGCCACACTGGACGCAAGCCGGTGTTCGCCTCGGCCTCAGGGCGCAGGCGACGGCTCGTCCAACTGACGAGCAGGCTGGTCGCCGTGAGCATGGTCACGCTCGTCACAGTCGTTGTCGCGACCACATTGAGCGCGGGACATGACTCGCCGCCGCCGTGGCCCGTGATCACGATCCGGTCGAAGTGAAGCGCGGCGGCGTCCCTTGGGTGCACTGGATCACCCTGGGGCTCACGGTTTTCCTGTTGCTGGGCGCACTCGCGATGCATGCGTACAGCGTGACGACAGCACCACTCGCTGATACCGAATCGCAGCCCGGAGGCCGGGGCCCAGTGGTCCGGACCAGTGACCTCGGCCTGGAGGACCGGCCGCTCACCGGCCGGACCATGGCACTGGTGATCCACGACGGGCCCAATCCCAAGTGGACACCCAGGATCCTGGACGCCTTACGAGAGTACGGCGCACACGCGACATTCATGCTTGTCGGCAAACGCGTGAACGAACACCCGGAACTTGTCCGGCGGATGCTCGCCGAAGGTCACGACGTGGGCATCACCGGACTGCGGCCCGGCGACATAACCCAACTGCCCGGCTGGCAACGTGACCTGGAACTCTCCCTGGCACAGCAAGCCCTCGCCGACGCCACGGGTGTCCACACGCGATTGTTCGGCCAGCAGAGCAGGATCCCCGACTCGACGCTGACCGCCCTCGGCGAGGACGGCTATCTCGTGGTCAACCCGACCGAGAACGCCCAGACGTTGCCGTGGGGTGATCTGACCGCACTCTCCGCGATCGCCGAACGCGGCACGGCGATCCGGATGCACGACGTCGGCAGCGTCACCGTGGACGAGGTGTACGGCCTGCTGTCGACGATGACGCCCCGCGGCCACCGGTTCGCCAGCATCTCCGAAGGCCTGGTCATCCCGCCGCCGCACGACGAGGCCAGCGTGCCGAGCCTGATCACCGCCCGAGTCTCGGCCTGGGCCCAGAACAACGGCGGCCTGCTGGTGATCATCCTGGACACCCTGATCATCACCGCGGCTCTGCTAGCCGTGCTGCGTGCCCTGATGCAACTCGGACTGGCCAACACAGCACGCCGCCTGGCCAAAGAGCACGAACGCAACCCGCCGCCGTGGTTCTCCCCACCGGTGTCCGTCATCGTGCCCGCATACAACGAGGCCGCGAACATCGCGGCCACAGTCCGTTCCCTGCTGGCGAACACCCACACCGCGGACGTCGAAGTCATTGTGGTGGACGACGGCTCAACAGACGGCACCGCGAATATCGTGCGCGCCCTCAACCTGCCGGCAGTCCGAGTCATCCGCCAGGCCAACGCCGGCAAGTCGGCCGCCCTGAACGTCGGCATCGCCCACGCCGCCCACGACGTGCTGATCCTCGTCGACGGCGACACAGTCTTCGAACCGGACACCATCGGCCACCTCGTACAACCCCTGGCGGACTCGACAGTGGGGGCAGTCTCCGGCAACACCAAGGTCGCCAACCGGCGCAGCCTCCTGGGCCGCTGGCAGCACCTGGAGTACTGCGCGGGGTCCAACTTGGACCGGCAGATCCTGAACGCCCTGCAATGTATCCCCACAGTCCCGGGGGCAGTCGGCGCCTTCCGCCGAGCAGCTCTCGCAGACGTAGGCGGAATAAGCTCGGACACAATCGCCGAGGACACAGACCTGACAATCGCGATAACCCGCGCAGGCTGGCGCGTCACCTACACCCCGGCAGCCCGAGCCTGGACCGAAGTCCCAGCAACCCTGCGATCCCTCTACCGGCAGCGCTACCGCTGGTCCTTCGGCACATTCCAGTCGATGTGGAAGCATCGAGGCAGCTGGCGAGACCGAGGCCCATCCGGCCGAATGGGCCGCTACGGCCTGCTCTACCTCTTCGCCTTCCAACTGCTGCTCCCCCTGCTGGGCCCAGCCATGGACGCCTACGTCCTCTACGGCATGTTCCTGGCCAACGCCCCAGAAGCAATCGCAATCTGGGCAGTGTTCCTGGCCGTCCAGACGGCGGGCGCAGGCTACGCCCTCCACCTGGACGGCGAATCCCTGAAACCCCTCTGGGGCCTCCCCCTCCAGCAGTTCATCTACCGACAACTAACCTACCTAGTAGTAATCCAATCAGTGATAACAGCCCTCCACGGAGCCCAACTCCGTTGGCAAACAAACCGCCGCACAGGCCAAGCCGCCCGCGCCCTCGCCTCAACCTCCCCCCACCCTTAACCCCTGTGGGACTCTGTTGCCTAATTCTGAAGATGCTGGTCAGGGTGCTTTCGTATGGTGATCGTTGTGGGCAGATGATGATCTTGTGTGGCCGGTCCCTGTGCCGGCCGCGGGAGGGATCAGGTGATGTCGGTCCAGCCGCGTGCGTGGCCGGTGGTGCCCGAGCAGTATCAAGCCGTCCCGCCTTTGTCAGCGCTGCTTCCCGCCCTTCCCGGCGTCTTCCGGGTCAGACTGCGCTCAGCTTCCACTAGACTGCTGCGACAGCCCAGCGAGAAGGTCTCCCGCCTTCCTCGGTTCATCGATGCCTCACGGCGCACAGCGACTTCATGTCGCAAGGCGAGTATCTCGGCGTCTTTCGACGCCGACGACCGAGCGAGCAGGACAAGCCAGGACAGGCCATCGCGACACTGGCGGTGAAGCGCGATTCCAGCACTTCCGCTGCCGAACAACGCAAGCCTCAACTGCACAAAGGAATTCACCGCAGCGCGTCGCCGTCCTCTGCTCCTCGCGGAGGGCGACGACGCGAACGAGAAGGTAGGTGGGCACCCGCAGCAAGTTGGGCGCGCGGGCATGGCAGGCTGACGGCGTGGGCCGATCGAATCGGGCGGCGCTTGACGCCAAGATTGCAGAGGCGACCGCCGACTGCTACAACGACAGCGAGTGCGTTACCGGCTTCCACACCATGTTCGAGGACAATCTCGCCTTCCCGTTCCAGACCGTGGTGCTGGGCGTCGACGTCACCGAGGACGGCCAGATCACTGCCATCTGCGTACGCGGACGGCCAAGCAGCGCGTCCCGATCTGGACCTGCCGTTGCGACACCACCACCGGAAGGCGCGGAGTGGATTGACACGTATCGCCGTTGGCTGTGGGGCCGTGACGATGCGCGACCAGGATGACGCCAGGTACGGCTGGCTGAGCAGGCCAGGGAGGCAGCGATGTGCGGAATCGCAGGATGGGTCTCTTTCAGCACGGACCTCACGCAGCGCCGGGAGGTCATCGAGGCGATGACCGAGACCATGGCGTGCCGCGGCCCTGACGACTCAGGCACCTGGGTCCGGCCCGACGTGGCGCTGGGCCACCGTCGTCTGGCCATCATCGACCTGCCCGGCGGCAGGCAGCCGATGGCCGGCGCCGGGCTCGCCGCCATGGTCTACAGCGGTGAGGTGTACAACTTCGCTGAGCTGCGCGAAAAGCTTTCCCAACGGGGCCACCGGTTCGAGACCGACAGCGACACCGAGGTCGTGCTGCGCGGGTATCTGGAGTGGGGCGACGCGGTCGCCGATCACCTCAACGGCATGTACGCCTTCGCGATCTGGGACGAGCGTCAGAAGAAGCTCGTCCTGATCCGCGACCGTATGGGCGTCAAGCCAATCTACTACTACCCGATTCCGGACGGCGTGCTGTTCGGTTCTGAGCCGAAAGCGATCTTCGCGAACCCGCTGGCGCGTAAGGTGGTCGGCTCCGACGGCCTGCGCGAACTGATGACCTATACGAAAGCACCAGGCTGGTCACTGTGGAAGGGCATGCACGAGGTCGGTCCGGGCACTATCCTGACCATGGACCGGTCCGGGATCCGCACCCGGACGTACTGGAAGCTCGATGCGGTCCGGCACACCGACGACCAGGAGACCACGGTCGGCAGGGTGCGGGAGTTGATGACCGATATCGTGAACCGCCAGTTGATCGCCGACGTACCGCGCTGTGTTCTGCTCTCAGGCGGGCTCGACTCAAGCGCGATCACCGGCCTCGCCGCGGCACGGCTGGCCGAACAGAGTGAACGGCTGCGGACGTTCTCGGTCGACTTCTTCGGTCAGGAGGAGAACTTCAGACCGGACGAGGTGCGGGACACCCCGGACTCACCGTTCATCCGCGACGTCGCGAAACTGGTCGGTTCCGACCACCAGGACATCGTGCTCGACCCCGCTGGGCTGAGCGACCCGGACGTCCGGCGTAAGGTGCTCCTCGCAAGGGACATCCCGGCCGGGCTCGGCGACTTCGACACCTCGCTGTACTTGCTGTTCAAGGCGATCCGCCAGCACTCGACCGTGGCACTGTCCGGCGAGTCCGCGGACGAGGTGTTCGGCGGGTACCGTTGGTTCCACAACGACGCGGCGGTCAACTCGGGGACGTTTCCCTGGCTTGGCCGGATGAGCCTCACCACCGACTGGTCTTCCTTGCTGCGCGAGGAGGTGCGCGCGACGCTGGACCTGCCCGGCTACACCGCCGACCAGTACCGCACCGCCATCGCCCAGGTTGACCACTGCGATGGGGAGAGCGAACAGGATCGGAAGATGCGCACGATCTGCCACCTCCACCTGACCCGGTTCGTGCGAATACTGCTGGACCGCAAGGACCGGGCATCGATGGCCGTCGGACTCGAAGTGCGCGTCCCATTCTGCGACCACCGGCTCGTCGAGTACGTCTACAACACCCCGTGGGCACTGAAGACCTTCGATGGCAGAGAAAAGAGTCTGCTGCGGCACGCCACCGGGCACGTGCTGCCTGCCTCGGTCCGAGAGCGGGTCAAGAGCCCGTATCCCCTCACCCAGGACCCCGGCTACGCGGCTGCCCTGCAGCAACAGGCGAAGGAGGTCCTGACTGAACGGAATGCCCCGGTGTTCTCCCTGATGGACCGCGGCTGGTTACACCGGATGTCCGAAGTGGACCCGGTTACGATGTCGGCTACTCAGCGCATCGGGATCGACCGGATGCTGGACCTCCACCACTGGTTCGACCTGTACTCGCCGGAGCTGCAGCTCGACTGAGATGAATCGTTTCGGCAACGCGGAGGACCGCGCCGGCCGATCTCCACTACTGGCTGGTCTCGTCAGAGCATCGCCTGGTGGCGCGTGTCGCGTGGCCGCAGCCGGACAGTCAGCCGAGCAAGGCCACGCTGGACGAGCTGGTCGCGGTAGTGGGGCTCGTCTTCGAGCGACATGTGTGGGAAGTGACGGGTGAGGGTGGTCAGTCCGATCTCAGCTTGAACACGAGAGAGCTGGGCGCCGAGACAGTAGTGCATGCCCAAACCGAACGACAGCGGCCGGTTCGGGGTCCGGTGTGGCCGGAAGACGTCCGGTTCGTCGTAACGGGACGGGTCGCGATTGGCAGCGGCCAGGAGCAGCATCACCCGGGCGCCGGCCTTGACCGGCACGCCGTCGAGGGTGAGGTCGCGTTCGGCGACCCTGGTGAGAACCTGGCTCGGGGCGTCGAAGCGCAGCACTTCGGTCACGAAGGCTTCCGCGTCAGTTGCCTGGAACTGCGCGGGTTTCCTCAACGCCATCCTGATCGCGCCCGCGATGAGGTCGCTGGGACTCTGCACACCCGCGATCAGGAACATGACCAGGCCCGCCACCAGTTCATCGTTGGTGACCGTCCCGGCCGCGTCCGCCTCGTGGACCATCCTGGTCGCGAGGTCGTCGCGAGGTTCTCTGCGACGGCTGGCCACCAGATCGGTCATGTAGCCGACCAAGACGTCCATTCCCGCGTCACCGTCGGCCAGCTCCGCGAGGTCGAAGATCGGTTCGAACGCGGTGGTCGTGTCCGTTATGGTCGAACGCAGGGCCAGCTGGTCGGCTACCGGTATGCCGTAGAGCTCGCCGGTGACGGCCAACGTGAGTCGTGAGCTGAACCCCTCGACCAGGTCGACGGTGGCGCTGTCGCAGGTCACCAGGCGCTCGGCCAGCTCCTTTGCCTTGTCTTCGATCATCGGCCGCAATCCCGTGATGCTCTGCGGATGGTAAGCCCAGCGGGAGAAGTTCCTGAGACGGTCGTGGTCGGTGCCATTGCTGAACATCATGATCTTGGTGAAGCACTGCCACGAGGAATGCTCGATCATCCCGGTCTTACGATGCACGGATGCGTCGGTGACGAGCAGTCCCGGTTCGCGCAGTGCGGCCGCGCATGCGTCGTGTCCCTGCACGAATACGAGTTTCGGGCCGAGCCTGACCACGGGGCCCAGTTCCCTGAGCGCTTCGTAGAGCGGATACGGATTTCGTTTGCCCGCGGGGGTGAACAGCGTCCCCAGTGCCTCGCTGGGCCCGATGGCGTTGCCGGTCGCGGTCATGGCGTCTGCCTCGGCGGTACCGGTTTGCGGTCGAAGTCCTGATAGAAGCCACCGTGCTCGGCGTCGTGCAGGTGCAGGTCCTTCAGGATGCCCAGGAGAGCGGTCGGGGTGAGCTTCTGCTCGCGGACCATGCCGGGATATGCCTGCTTCAGTGCTCCCTGGGCTTGGGGCAGGTTGTAGAACGGGATGGCCGGTGCGACGTGGTGCGGCGTGTGGATCGAGATGTTGTGCGTGAGCAGGCGCAGCGGCTTCGGGTACGTGTAGTCGGTGGTCATCAGTAACTTGCCCGCGTTGCGGGTCCACTGATGTGAGTCGAGGAAGGGCAGGTCACTCGCGCTGTGGTGCATGAGCGTGGTGGCGCTGAACCACAGATGTGTGGCCAGCCACGGCACGAAGAACCCGGTGAGCAACGCCCAGGGACCCGCGACCAACGCCAGTGTGCTCAGGTGCGCCGCGCCGGCCATGATGGTGAACGCGATCGACCACCGGACCTCGCGGCGCATCGAAGCTTTCGGGAAGAACCCAGGGCGGAAGCCGGAGAGCCACCAATAGCGAACGGTGCCGCCCCAAAACGCCCAGGTCCGGGTGCTGGCGTAGACAAACCTGCCCAGCACGGACAGCCGGTCGTACATGTGCGGTGGCAGTGGGCGCCAGTCGGTGTCGAGTTCGATGTTGTTGGTGTGCGCATGGTGCATGTTGTGCACGTGCCGCCAGGAGTGGAACGGATAGAGCAGCGGCATCAGAGCGACACTGCCGACGAGCACGTTGAGCCGACGCGAGCGGGAGAAGGATCCGTGGCCGCAGTCGTGCGCGATGCAATGCAGTCCCCAGCCGCCGAGGCCCGCGGTGATCCACAGGGGAATCCACAAGGCCCAGTGCGGAGCGAGCAGGACACCCGCCACCGACCCACCGTAGACGCCGGCACTGAGCAGGAAGCCCAGCAGTCCCCGGCCGACCCGGGGATCGAAGTACTCCTTCGGGATCGAATCGGTAAGCAGTTTTCCTTCCAGACTGCGAGACTTCTCCAGAAACTCCGCCAGTGCCGGATTCGGCCGGTCAGCTCGGGTCATCGTCATCTCCGCTCGCCACCAGATGGTCGACGAGTGCGTTGATCGAAGTGTGTTCGTAGACAACCGCAGGCGACAGTCTGCGTTCGAGCAGCTTTTCCAGCTTGCCCGAGATCTGCATACCGGCACGGGAGTCCAGGCCGTACGACTCGAAATCCTTGTCCGGGTCGACCTGCGAGACCGGGATGTCCAGGTGTACGGACAGCTGCTCGACCAGCCACTCCCGAAGACGGTCGGCGGTCACCGGGCCGTCGAGAAGCTTGGTTCGGCGTCGGAACATGCCTAGTCCTTTCCAGTTTTCTCCGCTGTGGCCAACCGTTTCGACACGAGTGCGGGACTCGGAGTGTGCAAGTCCCACACCAGCCCCGCCTTCCCCAGCGCTGCGATGATCCAGCCACTCAGGTCGGGCTCCCACCAGCGCACGGCGTGCCGATAGGAACGGGGGAAGGCATGGTGGTTGTTCTGCAGCCCCTCGCCGAAGGTGAGCACCGCTACCCACCAGAGGTTCGTGCTGTGGTCATCGTTGGTGAACGGGCGGCGGCCGAAGGCATGGCAGATGGAACCGACGCACCACGAGGCTTGGTTGGCCGCGAAGATACGAGCAAGCCCGCCGAAGACGACGCCGGTGAACGCCGACCACAGCGTGCCGCTGGCGGCGAACCCGATCAGCGCCGGCAGTGCCAGGCCGGCCAGCACCCAGTAAGGGTAGAGGCGGTGATGCGCTACCAGACGGCGGTCGCGCAGGACGTCGGGGGCGAACACGCTCCACCGGGTCGACTCCTCACTCAGCATCCACGGCATGTGGGCGTACCAGAGGCCGCGCAGCCGCTGCCGCCAGCCGGCGCCGTGCAGATTCGGCGAGTGCGGATCGCCTTCGTGGTCGGCGAAGCGGTGGTGGCGGCGATGGGTGGCCACCCAGAACAGCAGCGGCCCCTGCGCGGCCATTCCTCCTGCCACCATGAGCAAGTCCTGCATCCAGCGAGTGGTCTTGAAGGACCGGTGGGTGACGTAGCGGTGCAGCCCGATCGTGACCCCGCCGATGTGCACGCAGTACATCCCGGCGAGCAGCCAGATGTCCACGGCGGTGAAACGGCCGGTCACCAGCAGGTACACCGCCACAACCGTGCCCAGCAGTGGCAGCACCATCGTCGTCAGCGCCGAAAACCGCTTCACCCGCAGGCTGTGCGGGTCCAACCGGACGACGCCGCGGTCGAGTGTCGTCATCGTGTCACTCCCTTCGGGACGCGGCGCACGGGGTAGCGCACGTCGTGGACGAGGCCCGCGCGATCGAGCAGCCGGATGATCGTGCCGGTGAGGTCGAACTGCCAGAAACCCTGCCGGTTGTGTGCCAGTGCGGGCTGCGCGTGGTGATTGTTGTGCCAGGAACCGCCGACGGTGATCGTTGCCAGCGAAGCGATGTTGTGGCTGCGGTCCCGTGTCCGATGTGGTCGGTTGCCGACCAGGTGCCCGAAGGAGTTGACCGACCAGGTGACGTGGTGGAGCGCGAACATCCGGGCGAGGCCTCCCCAGAGCAATCCGCCGAGCGCTCCGCGCACGCCGCCGTCGAACAGCAGGCCTGCCAGCGTGGGAACGGCGAGACCGAGCAACACCCACACCGGATAGAGCCGGTTCAGCCGGACCACCGTACGGTCGCGCAGCAGTTCCGGCACAAGCCGATGCCATCTCCAGGAGCCGGGGTCCACAGTGAACAGCCAGCCCATGTGACCGTGCCAGATGCCCTTCAGCCGGGCGAACCCGCCATGACCGACAGGGCGGGGCGAGTGCGGGTCGCCGTCACGGTCGGCGAAGGCATGGTGGCGGCGGTGCACCGATGCCCAGAACAGGATCGGCCCTTGGGCTGCCATGCTGCCTGCTATGCCGAGCAGTACGGTCATCACCGGCCCCGCGGAGTAGGACTTGTGTGTGAAGAAGCGGTGCAGACCGCCCTCCACGCCGAACGAGGTCAGTAGGTACATCACGGCGAACAGCGCCAAGTCGGTGCCGGTAAGCCCATAATGGACAGAGAACGCCACGGCACCGGCGAAACCGAGCGTGGAGGTGATCACCGTGACGTAGGCGAGCAACCGAAGAATTCTCATCCCGCCGCCGCAAGATAGCGGCGCCGAGCTTCGGCTCTGCGGAGCTTCCCGCTGGTGGTTCTCGGGATACGGCCGATCCCGACGAACTCGACGTCGCGGGGTCGCACACCGTGCGCCGCGGTGACGGCGGCAGTGATCGCCGCACGCACCTCGGTGAGCCCCGTGGTGACGCGGCGTTCCGCGACGACCACGAGTTCCTCGCCCGAGGCGCCGGGCACGCTGAATGCCACCGAGTGGAACACGGCCGCGTGGCAGGTGTTCGCCGTCGCTTCGACATCTTGGGGATGCAGGTTGCGCCCGGCTATCACGATCAGACCGCTGATCCTGCCGGTCACGAACAGTTCGCCGTCACGAAGATAGCCGAGATCGCCGGTTCGCAGTGCGTCTCGGTGAGGGCCCGCACGGAACGTGACGCCGGTGGCCTCGGAGTCGTGGAAATACCCGGCGGCCACGTTCGGACCCCGGACCTGGATTTCGCCGACTTGCCCGTCCGGACACGGCTTTCCGGACTCGGGATCGACGATGAAGACCTCGTGCCCGGCCGCGGGCACGCCACAGCTGACGACACCGCGGTCGACGCGGACCTGCTCATCCGCACGCTTCCCGGCAACGAACAGGGTCGCTTCAGCCAAGCCGTAGCACGGGATCAAGGCGGTCGAAGACAGGCCCCGGGACTCGAACCGCATGACGAACCTGCCGAGCACATCCGGGTGAATCGGTTCGGAGCCACAGAACAACTGCCGGAGACCGGACAGATCGATCTCGGCGAGCTCCTCGTCCGAAATGGACTCGGTGCACAGCTGCAGCGCGAACGCCGGAGCCACCGTGATCGTCACCCCGAACTCGCCGACAGCACGCAGCCACCGAGCGGGTGTTTGCACGAAATGCTCGGGATCCATCATCACCAGCGGCCAACCACCGTGTAGCGCGAACAAGAGAGTGCCGATCAGCCCCATGTCGTGATAGGGCGGCAGCCAGGTCAAACCGACACGGTCGGATTCGTGTCCGATATGGGCGGTGAGCGCCGCGCAGTTGCTCATCAGGTTGGCGTGATTGAGCATGATCCCTTTGGGATCGGCGGTGGAGCCGGAGGTGTACTGCAGCAAGCCAGGATCAGCCGGGATGCAACCGAACTCTTCACCGGTGGCGGCGCCGCTGATCTCCAACACCGGCGGATCCGCCGGCATGCGTTCTGGTGTCCGGCCTCTGTCCACCATCACGGCCTGCGGTGAGCAGCCACGCAGGACAGCTGCGAGTCGCTCTGCCGCCCGCTTGCCCGAAGGTGGAAACGTCGGCACGACGGTGGCACCCGCGTGCATGACGCCGAATAGGCCCGCCACGTAATCGAGTCCTGGCCGAACCGCAAGCGCGACCCGGCCACCCGACAGCCCCGCGGCCTGTACTTGGGCGGAGACGGCGAGAACACGTTGCCACAGAGCGCCGTAAGTTATGGACACCTGGCTTGCGGACGTACCGTCGACCAAGTGCCGATAGGCCACTCGGCCGGCCGAATCCCGAGCACGTTGGCGCAGAACGTCGATCAACGTTCGTGAACGGGGCTGTACGTCATCTGTGCGGGGAGAGTCAGGGGAGCGAGGCATGACCATGAGGCTGAGCTACCTTCCCCTCGCAGGGGCGACCACAAGATCGTAACAAGATGAGCTTTCCGCACGAAATCCCAGCTTCCGCAGTTGGTAGTCACACGTGATCGCCGGTTCGTGGTCTGAGCTGGGGAAACGTGTGCAGGGCTGGGAGAGGGCGTGCGTCTACGCCTTCTGCGGGGTGTTTGGTCGGGTTCAGCTGGGTCGAATGCGGAGATTCGGGGTGGCGGGTTGATGGATGCGCCTGGTAGATGGCCTGCTGGTGGTCCGTAGCGGGATGGTCTGGGTGATCGTGCCGGCTTGGCCGGCGAGGGTGACCTGCTTGAGACGAGCGGTGCCGCGGCGGGTGTTTCGCCAGTTTTGCCGGCAGGACAGCTCGGTCACGCGGGTCAGCAGCAGCGCGAGCCAGCAGATCAGGACATGCGCGCGGATGCGGTGCTCGAGCCGGTGGAACACCGGCCGCAGCAGCAGTTCGGACTTGAAGTCGCGCAACCGCGCTCGGCCTCGAGCAGGTTCTTGTAGCCCAGGGCGGTGTCCTCGGCGGTGATGTCGGGGCCCGAAGTGGCCAGCAGGTACTTGCCGTCCAACCGCTGCTCGGCCTTGACCTTGGCGCGGTCGATGACCAGACGACCGTTGCGTTGCCGGCGGCGGATCCTGTGCCGCTGGAAAAGTCATCGCTGCACGTCAAGACTTTTCGAGCGGTACAAGTCGCGGATCGCGGGTTTCTTCGTGTGCGGCTCGGAAACTCGATTGCGGCTCTGACCTGGATGTTCCTGGTTGCCAGATGGTCGCTTGCAATGATCACGAGGTGCTACTGTCCCTGCTCTACCTGATCGTGCGGTGCCTGCTGGGCGTCCCGGCAGTGCTGTTGCGTCGTGATCTGTCCAAGGACGCGGAGCTGTTGGTGCTTCGCCATGAGAACGCGGTGCTGCACCGGCAGATCGCGCGGGTTCGCTACACCCCGGCGGACCGGTTGTGGCTGGCCGCGCTGTCCCGACTGTTGCCGCGTCGGCGCTGGAGGGAGATCTTTTCCGTCACCCCAGCGACGATTCTGGCCTGGCATCGGCGGCTGGTCGCACGCAAATGGGGCTACAGCAACCGGCGCCGACCAGGGAGACCACCGACCGCGGCAGCGATCAAGAAACTCGTCATCCGCATGGCGACCGACAATCCGCAATGGGGACACCGGCGCGTCCAAGGAGAACTCGTTCGTCTCGGGCACCGGATCGCTGCCTCGGCAGTGTGGCAAATCCTCACCACCGCAGGCATTGACCCCGCACCTCGCCGGTCAGGGCAGACCTGGAAGCAGTTCCTTACTATGCAGGCTAAGGGCATCGTGGCAGTGGACTTCGTCCATGTGGACACGGTGTTCCTGAAACGGATCTACGCGCTGATCGTCGTCGAGCACCGTTCTCGCCGGGCACATCTGGCAGGGATCACGGCCAACCCGACCGGTGCGTGGACTGTGCAAGCCGCTCGTAATTTGCTGATGGAATTGGGTGAGCGTGTTGACACGCTGACGTTCGTGCTGCGGGATCGAGACTCTCGGTTCACTCGTGCGTTCGACGCGGTGTTCGAAGCCGAGGGCATCAGGATTCTCGCCAGCCCGTCACAAGCGCCTCGTGCGAACGCGATTTGTGAGCGAATGATCGGAAGTCTTCGTCGTGAGTTGCTCGACAGATTACTGCTCGTCAACGAGCAGCACCTGCGCCGTGTCCTCACGGTATACCTGCGGCACTTCAACACCGTACGGCCGCACCGGACTCTCAAGCAGCTTACGCCGGCCCAAACCGAGAATCTGCCCCCGACGCCGGTCGATCTCTCCGGCTACCGTGTCCGGCGTCGACCCGTCCTTGACGGGTTGACAAGCGAATACGAGATCGCCGCATGACCGAACCCATCGTCGCGGACCGGCAGCTCAGGGCCAGAATTGAGTAACCGAGCCCCACAGGGTCTGACGGTTAGAGAGATCGCCGATCAGCTCGGACACAAACGGGTGAGCGTGACGCAAGACACGTACTTTGGCCGTGCTGCAGCCAGTCCCAAGGTGGCGAAGCTGCTTGGGGTGATCGTGGAAAGTGGTTCATAAAGTGTGGAAAAGGTGTGGGGCCGATCATGACTGATCGGCCCCACAGCGCCTTGAACAGGCGAAACGCGCACCCGAAGGGATTCGAACCCCTAACCTTCTGATCCGTAGTCAGATGCTCTATCCGTTGAGCTACGGGTGCATGTTCAGTTGTCACTCAGCCGAGGCCGAGCGTCCTGCGGAGGCTCCGGGATTTGAACCCGGGAGGGGTGTTATCCCCAACCGCATTAGCAGTGCGGCGCCATAGACCAGACTAGGCGAAGCCTCCCGGGGCCCTCGGCCGCTTCGAGAAAGAAGAGTACACAGGGGCCACGGGAGGGTGCAAAGCGGGGTGTCCTGTCAGGCCTCCGCGAGGGTCACGAAGGGGGTCAGGGCGTCCGGGTTTGCCAGAGCGTCCCTGCTCACGGCCTTGTCGGGGGCCATGCCGGCCAGGATCTTCTTGACGGGGACTTCGCACTTCTTGCCGTTGAGGGTGCGGGGGATCTCGGCCACGACGATGAACCTGTTGGGGACGTGGCGGGGGGACAGGGCGGAGCGCAGTTCGGTCTTGAGGCGGTGTTCGATGCCCTCCAGGGCCGCGCCTGGGGTCAGGACGAGGAAGCAGAGCAGTTCGCCCTCCGGCTGGCCGACGCTGGTGGTGTCGATCACCAGGGAGTCCGCGACCTCGGGGAATCCTTCGACGACGCGATAGAACTCACTTGTTCCCATGCGGACTCCGCCTCGGTTGAGGGTTGAGTCGCTGCGGCCGTAGATCACAGCTGAGCCACGATTTGTGATCCTGATCCAGTCGCCGTGCCGCCAGATGCCTGGGTAGGGCTCGAAGTAGGCGTCGTGCAGCCTGGTGCCGTCAGGGTCGTTCCAGAAGGAGACCGGCATTGAGGGCATCGGTTCGGTGATCACGAGTTCGCCGACTTCTTCGATCACTTCTTTGCCGTCGTCGTCGAATGCCTTTACGGCCGCGCCGAGGGCTCGGCAGGACAATTCTCCGAGCCATACTCCGATATCCGGGGAGGCGGCGACAAATGCCGTGCACAGATCTGTTCCGCCGGAGACCGAGCAGATCTGGACGTTCGGTCCTATTTTCTCCACGAGCCAGCGGAAGCCTTCTGGGGAGAGCGGCGCTCCGGTCGAGCCGATCGCGCGCATCGCGGTGAGGTCGAACTGACTGGCTGGTTCGATCTCTTTTTTCAGGCAGGACTGGATGAAGGGGGCCGAGGTGCCGAAGTAGGTGACCCGGTGCTGCTCGGCCAGCCGCCACAACGCCGTCAGGTCGGGGTATCCCGGGTTTCCGTCGTAGAGCACGATTGTGCAGCCGACCATCAGGCCGGAGATCAGGAAGTTCCACATCATCCACCCGGTGGTGGTGAACCAGAAGAATCTTTCGCCCGGCCCGAGGTCACTGTGCAGGGCGAGCATCTTGAGGTGTTCCACCACGATTCCGCCGTGGCCCTGCACGATTCCCTTGGGCAGGCCGGTGGTTCCCGACGAGTAGAGCACCCACAGCGGATGGTCGAACGGCACCGCGTCGAACGCGAGTTCAGAGTCCTCATTGGACTTCAGAAGCGTTGCCCACGACAGGGTTCCGGGCAGTGTGGCGTCGTTCGAGAGGTAGTCGATCAACACCGTCGCGCGCAGGCTGGGCATGTCCGCGCGTAGTGCGTCGATTGTCGCGCGGGTGTCGAACGACCGTCCACCGTAGACGTATCCGTTGACCGCTATGAAAACCGTCGGCTCGATCTGGGTGAACCGGTCGGCGATGGCGCGTGGCCCGAAGTCCGGCGAGCAGGACGACCAGGTTGCGCCGAGGCTTGCCGCGGCCAGGAACGCTACCAGCGTCTCGGGGCAGTTCGGGGCGAGCGCGACCACCCGGTCCCCTTTTCGCACGCCGAGGGACACCAATGCGGCCCGGAACGCGGCGACCTGGGAGCGCAGCTTGCCGTACGTCAGGTGCGAGGATTTGCCGTCCTCACGGTGGAACACGACCGCGAGGTCGTCGTCCGGCTGACCGGTCAGCGCCTGTTCGGCGTAGTTCAGCGTCGAGCCTGGGAACCAGGAGGCGCCCGGCATCGACCGCGAGCCCAGCACCGCGGTCGGCTGTGCGTGGAAGATCACACCCAGGAACTCGGCTACCGCGCCCCAGAATCCGGCCAGGTCCGTGGTCGACCAGCGCCACAACGAGTCGTAGTCCGGCAGGTCGAGGTCGCGGTTGGCGCGCAGCCAGGTACGGAACTCGGCGAGCCGGGTGTCGGCGACATGTGCGGGGTCTGGCTTCCAGAGCAGTTCCGGGACGTCACTCATGCCCCTGTTCTTAACTCATGGCCGCCGAAGACACCACCATCTCGTCCGCCATAACGGTGAGCCGATGTGGGTCGACCGGCACCACAGAAACCCAGCCGCCCGCGTTGCGCAGCACGTACCGGCCGTCGGGAGTGTCCACCCAGGACATACTGGACCGATCACGGCCGTGGTTGACACCGAATCGCCCGCCGCCGAGCCGGTCGGTCAACGCCCGCGCCACCATCGTGGCGTCCGATTGGCGGACACCTTTGTGGGCCAGCACCCTCACAAACCCGGATACGCCGTCGTACACGCCCTCAGAGCAAGCGTCCTCGTAGTCCGCGACTCGGATGTTCACCGAGTTACCCGGACCCGCGGGTAACGGAATCACGGCGTCGAGCAGGGCTGTTGTCACGCGCTCAACCGGCCCGACGCGCACTTCGTCGCTCACGCGCGCAGCCACGGCATTGCCTCTCGGCGTGATGGAGCCGATCGCGGCGAGCGAAGACTCCTGCCCGTCAACGGTCAGGTCCACAAGCGTCTGGGCGGCCGCCAGCTGGCGCAGCACATGCGCGAGATCGCGCGCAGGCTCCTGGACAGTGCCGAGGTCACGCCCGGACAACGTCAACGACGCCTCGTTGACCAGCTCCGCACGGCTGCGAGTCGTCCGTCCGATGTTGGGGATGCCGAGCGCGAGCGGAATCGGGCCGAGCCGGAGCGCGGGCCACACCAGGACGAATTCGGCCGCGCTGAGCTGGATCCACCCGGAATGCGGGTCACGCACCAGCGTCTTCCTCTCCGATCACGGGTGGCGCGAGCCTGTCTCTGATGCTGAAGACATCCGGATCGCCGTCCAGGTACTTCGGCGCCTTGCGCTCCTGGTCTTCCTCCTTGGCACCACCACCAGCCATGCCACCCATGGACGCCATCCCGCCACCCGACGCGGCGACGCCTGGGCCAGTGCTGCCGCGCTGCACTGGGCGTGTTTCCTCAGGTGGCGGCGGAGTCGTCCCCGCAACCGGACCGGGTCGCAGAGGAGCAGGCTCGGCAGGAGCGCTCGGGTTGCCGACACCAGGACTCACCGGCGGCGGAGCGACCGGGTTACTCGGCATTGAGCCTGGGATTGGACTCGACGAAGACGGTGGAGTGACCGGCGTTTCCGGGTTGGACACAGGCGGCGGAGGCACGGGTTCCTCGAGCCGGAACTCGCCACGGGTCCGCGGCGGCGAGAACTACGGGACGGTCCCGTACACCTCCTGGGACGCCTGCTGGAACTGCTGCATCACGCGGGCGGCTTCCTGGTGCGCGGTGTGCTGTTGCCGCGTCGGCCCGTGCGGGTCACGCACGATGTCGATGGCAGAGGCGAAAGCGTCGCCGGCTGCCGGGATGGCCACGCGTGGGCCGACGACCGGCTCGGGCATCGTGCGCTTGGCGTTCTCGGCGTTGTTGGCCTCGATGGAGACGCAGCCGGAGACGTCGGTCGCGGTCTGACTGGCCTCCGAGGACCAGGCCGACAGCGCGGCGATGCTGCCGCGTGCCTGGTCGGCGGCGTCGCCCTGCCAGGCGTCCACGGAGGCCGCAAGCGCTTGCGCGAGGTCGTCGCTGATCTCCTGCAGGGCCTGTCCGAGCTTGGCCCACCTGGCAGCGACCGCGTTCGCGCCGGCGACGTCGACGCCCTGGTGAGCCATGTCGTACAACTGCTCGTGGGTGAACGTCATCCAGTCGACGTTGTCGTACAGCGCCTCTTCGCCGGGCTTGGGCTGTGGTTCCGGCTCCGGCCAGGGCATCGGCCTGATCGCCGCCATCAGATGTCCGCCTGCAGGCCGAACGGCGACAGGGCGCGCTGCATCCTGCGGGCCGATTCCTCGTCGGTGACCATGTAGCGCCCGGCCGCCGCCTGCACCATGGCCTGCAGATTCGCCAGCGTCTGGCTGAACGTGGTGAGCACCGGCGTGACGCTGCCCGCCGCTGTGTCCTGCAGCCTGCCCGCGACGGTCCTGCCCACGAAGTTGGCACCGAATTTCAGCGGCTGGTCCAGCTCAGCGCACTCGCCGACCAGGTCGTCCACTCTGCCGCGCAGCCGGGCGATCGTGTTGATCAACGCGGTGGCCGCGGCCGGGTCCAGGCTCAGCCCGTCGATCTCCGCCTTGCGTCTGGTCGCCTCGACCTGCCCGGCCACCGGCGCGAGACCGGCGGCGGGCGCCGAGAACCCCGGCATGGGCTTCGGTGTTTGCGCCATGCCGGGGACCATACCCAGACTCGTCCTACCTCAGGTGCGCATCGAACCAGTTCAGGGTCCGGTGCCAGGCCTCGGTGGCCGCCGCCGGGTCCTCGTCGAACCGGTGCCCGGCGTCGGCGAAGCGGACCACGTTGGTGGCCACCCCGGATCCGGCCGCCGCGTCGCGCAGCTTCTCCACCTCGGACGTGTCGATCTCGTCGTCCTGGTCGCCGTAGATGCCCAGCCAGGGGCACCTCAACTCGCCGGCGATCTCCACCAGCGGCGGCAACGCGGTGGACACCGGCTGGATGATGCCGGTCGCGCCCACGGTCACGGCCGCGCCGATGGATCGCTGCCCGGCGACCACCATCGCGGCGTTCCCGCCGAGGTCGAAGCCGACCACGCCCATCAGGTCGGCGGTGACGCCGCGCTCGGCGAGCACGGCGAAGGCGATATCGGTGTCGGCCAGCACCGATTCGCCGGAAAGCTGTCTGACCTGTTCTTCCCGCGGACCCTCGCCGTGGTAGAGGTGCGGGGCCACGGTGAGCCACCCTTCGGCGGCGAACGAGCTCACCAGCAGGCGCACAGTGTCGGTCACGCCGCGGGCCTCATGCAGGACCACCAGGCCCCCGCGGACGACACGTTCGGGCTCGGCGACGGTGAGCGTTGCCGCTCTTCCGTCAGAGAGCGTGAACGTCTCGGTGCGTGTTTCGGTCATGGCTCCACCCAATCACGTAGGGGTGAACATCAGTCAACGTGACCAAACAGACGAGGCAATCACGATAGACCGTCCACGCTGTCGCGTGAATACGGGATCCCGGTCCAAATACTGGCCCAGATTCGCCGTCGCGCGGGCTACCGTGCGCGTGTGCGTGATGAAGATGTGAGCAACGTCCAGACCCGGGCCGACTTGGCGACGTTGCCGTCCTATGTGCCGGGCCGGACGATTCCGGGCGCGATCAAGCTGGCCAGCAACGAAGTGCCGGCCGGGCCGCTGCCCAGCGTGTCGGCGGCGATCGCCGTCGCGGCCGCGGATGTCCACCGCTATCCGGACACCGCCGCGGGCGAACTCACCGCCAGGCTGGTGGACAAACTCGGCGTCCCGGCCAGTGAGATCGCGATCGGCTGCGGCTCGGTGAGCCTGTGCCAGCAGCTGATCCAGGCGCTCTGTACCGAACGCGACGAGGTCGTCTTCGCGTGGCGGTCGTTCGAGGCTTATCCAATCGTTACTCATGTTGTCGGCGCACAGCAGGTACGAGTGCCGTTGACCGAGGATCACGCGCTGGACCTGGACGCGATGGCCGCCGCGATCACGCCCAGCACCCGGCTTGTGTTCGTGTGCACACCGAACAACCCGACGGGCACGACTTTGCGTACCGCGGAGCTGCTCCGGTTCCTCGACTCCGTGCCGCCCAATGTGCTCGTAGTGCTGGACGAGGCGTATCACGAGTTCGTCAACGATCCAGACGTTCCGAACGGGATCGACCTGTTCCGCGAGCGCCAGAACATCGCTGTGCTGCGTACCTTCTCGAAGGCTTACGGTTTGGCGGGTCTGCGCGTTGGGTACTGCGTCGCGCCCGAGGACGTCACGACCGCGCTGAAGAAGGTCTACGTGCCTTTCAGCGTCAACCACATCGCGCAGGTCGCCGCGATCGCGTCGCTGGACGCGGAAGACGAACTGATGGCGCGTTGCCGCGAGATCATGGTCGAACGGGTCCGTGTACGGGACGAGTTGATAGCCGCGGGCTATGACATTCCCGAGACGCAGGCGAACTTCGTATGGCTGCCCTTGGGTGAGCGCACAGCCGCGTTCAACGAGCACTGCTTGGAGCACAAGGTTGTCGTGCGCGCGTTCGTCGGCGACGGTGCGCGGGTGACGATCGGGACGCCGGAGGAGAACGACGTCTTCCTCGCCGCGGCCAGGTCGTTCAGTCGATAAGAAGCATCACGACCGCGACCAGCCCGACCACGACGATCACCCCGCGCAGCACGGCGGGCGGCAGCCTGCGGCCGATCTTCGCGCCCAGGATGCCGCCCACCGTGGACCCGGCCGCGATCAGCAGCACCACCCACCAGTCCACGTCGGCGATCAGCACGAAGATGACGCCTGCGACCAGGTTCACGCCCGCGGTCAGCACGTTCTTGAGCGCGTTGAGCCGTTGCAGCCGTTCGTCCATCAGGACTCCGAGCATGCCCACCAGCAGAACGCCTTGCGCCGCACCGAAATAGCCGCCGTACACGCCGGCGCCGAACGTGGCCGCCATCGCGCTTGCACCGCCGTGCTCGTGGCGTTCCATCGACGTGAGCTTGCGTGACAACCAGGGCTGCGCGACCACCAGGATCAGCGCGATCACGATCAGCACCGGCACAACGGCCTTGAACACGCCCGGCGGCAGCACAAGCAGCAGCAACGCCCCGCCTGCGCCACCGATCAGCGAGCACACCCCGAGCCTGATCAGCCGCGGGCGCTGCCCGACGAGCTCCTTGCGGTATCCGATCGCGCCCGCCACACCGCCGGGAACCAGGCCGATGCTGTTGGACGCGTTGGCGACCACCGGCGGATACCCGACGGCGAGCAGCACCGGGAACGTGATGAGCGTGCCCGACCCGACAACGGTGTTGATCGCGCCGGCGCACATACCGGCCAGTGCGACCAGAGTCGCCTCGATAGGGCTCATTTGCGTGATCGTGACACGTCACTACGGCGTTCGAGTGGCCGAGGTCGTGAGGATCACCGAAGATACCGGGGAACGTTTACACAGCGTCACCGTCGGGAAGTGATCTGGATGCGTGCGTCGATCGCGGGCGTGGGAGCCATCACACTCGCCGCGATGCTGACCACGCCGGCCAACGCAGCCGAGCGCACCGTCAGCTATCGCGGCTATGAGCTGAACGTGCCTGCCGACTGGCCGGTGTTCGACCTCTCGGCAAATCCGGCCGAGTGCGTCCGGTTCGACCGCAACGCCGTCTACCTCGGCAAGCCCGGAGCCGAGCAGCGCTGCTCGGCCAGACAGGGCAAGACCACCGACGCCATGCTGCTGGAACCGATCGGCGACCGGACCCGCGTGACCGTCACCGGCGACAGGTTCGCGTCCCTGGCCACGCGTGTCGACGAGGCGGCGGACGCCCCGCTGGCCAAGACTGTGCAGCCTGGTGTCTACACAGGACTCGGTTTCGACGCGTGCGCCGCGCCTTCGCAGGGCGCGATGGACGCCTGGCTCGGTTCACCGTTCCGGGCCGTCGGGGTGTACATCGGCGGGATCCACCGGGCGTGCGCGCAGCCGAATCTGACGCCGCGATGGGTCAGTACGCAGGTCAACAAGGGATGGCGGCTGATTCCGACCTACGTCGGTCTGCAGGCGCCGTGCACCTCGTTCCGGCACAAACTCGACTTCGACCAAGGTGTTGCACGCCAACAAGGCCGGGACGCGGCCACGGACGCCGTCAAGCTGGCCGGCGGGTTGGGGCTCGCTGCGGGCACGGTGATCTACAACGACATGGAGGCGTACAACATCGCTGACGGACCGTGCAGCGGTGCTGTGATGTCGTTTCTCAGCGGGTGGGCCGACCAGTTGCGGGAGCGCGGCTACCGGTCCGGTGTGTACAGCAGCGCGAGCTCCGGGATCACGGATCTGGTCCGCAACCACGGCAACCGCGCCTACAGCCGGCCCGATCACGTGTGGTTCGCGTGGTGGAACGGCCAGGCGAACGCCGACGGTGGCCGGTTCCTGCCGGCCGACCGCTGGGCCGGGCAGCGTATCCACCAGTTCCTCGGCGGCCACGACGAGTCCCACAACGGTGTAGGAATCAACATCGACAGCAACTTCCTGGAGATTCGCTGATCACATCGTCCTGGTGGTGACAAAGTCGCACAACGCCGCCAACGCCGTGCGGGCCGGGATCGCGGGCAGGTCGCAGAGCATGTCCTTGGCCCGCTGGGCATGCAGGTTCGCCTCGTCGCGGGCCCGGTCCAGTCCAGGCGACGAACGCAGCAGCGCCAGCACATCGGCGCGGGCCGCGTCGTCGGCGATCGGCTGCGCGACCTTCTCGGCGATCCGTGGATCATGCTCGATCGCGTAGTGGACGGGCAGGGTGACGATCCCTTCGCGCAGGTCGGTGCCGGGCCGCTTGCCCAGTTCGGCCTCGGTCGCGGTGATGTCCAGGATGTCGTCGGAGATCTGGAACGCCATGCCGATCAGTTCGCCGTACGTGTCCAGCGCACGGACGACAGCGCGGTCCGCCCCGGCCGTCATCGCGCCGAGCCGGACCGCCATCGCGATCAGCGAAGCGGACTTGTCCGACATCACCCGCAGGCAATGTCCTATCGGGTCTACGCCCGGAAGCGGGCCCACGGTTTCGGCTATCTGGCCGCGCACCAGTCGGCCAAGCGTACGAACTTGCAGCCGCAGCGCGGTTTCGCCGAGATCCGCGCCCAGCTCCGCGGCCCTGGCCAGCAGATAGTCGCCTGCCAGGACCGCGATTGTGTTGTTCCACCTGGTGTTCGCGGTCACCACACCGTGCCTGATCGGCGCTTCGTCCATCACGTCGTCGTGATAAAGCGTCGCGACGTGGACAAGTTCGGACAAAACCGCCGCGTGAAGCACGTTTTCCGTTCCCGCCGGGCCGAATTCGGCGCCGAGCAGCACCATCATCGGCCGGAACCGCTTGCCGCCCGCGTCGATCAGGTGCGTCGCGGATTTGGTCAGAAACTCGTCACCCGGATCGCGCAGAGTGCTGCGCAACCGGTCTTCGACCTGGTCAAGACGGGTGCGCAGGCGCGTGGCAAGTTCTTGACCGACCGCGTCGACAACCGCTCTCGGACTGGAAAGCCGTTGCGTGATAACCATGTCCATTCCCCTACCGTCGTCCCGCTGAGCGGTGTGGACATCGACCGCCGGAGGGAGGACCTTCCCTCGTGAGAGGGAGATCCTCTTGTAACGCCAGGACCCCCTGCGGGGACTAGACCGATAACCCGGATCGGTGAAGG
The DNA here is from genome assembly GCF_017876405.1 of Kibdelosporangium banguiense. GTDB lineage: Bacteria > Actinomycetota > Actinomycetes > Mycobacteriales > Pseudonocardiaceae > Kibdelosporangium > Kibdelosporangium banguiense. Next base: position 2,071,892 of record NZ_JAGINW010000001.1, read on the forward strand.
ACAGCTATGGCTGGCAGACAGTGGCACTGGATCGCTGCCGGAGTGGCCGTGTTGGCCGTCTTCGCAGCGGTGCTGCTCAACGACACGACGAGCAGCAACGTCATCCGTGCCCACCCGTTCGCCACCACGGACCGCACGCCTGAAGTCGGCAGGCCCGTCCTCGCCGTGCCGACCGTCGACGCGACAACGGTGACCAAAACCACACAGCCCGTCGCGCCCGCGCCCCAGGTGAAACAGACGTCTCCCCCGCCCGCCCCTCCGCCGCCCTCGACCACGCCGAACACCCGCACTCCCGGGATACCGCCGAGAACCACCTTGTCGTTCGTCCTCCCGGAGATCCCCGAGATCCCGGTGTTCTTCCCGGACTGCGAGACGGCCTGGTTCTTCGGCGCGGCGCCGATGGACGAGGACGAGCCCGGTTACCGCAGGGAACTCGACCGCGACCACGACGGTGTCGCATGTGAATCGACGCGATAGACGCATAGCGCGGCTACTTATGTAACGTGTTGTGCCGCTTCGGATACAAGCAGGTGTCCGGAGGTGAGGCGAATGGCGACCGAGTCAAGGGCCGCGGCCTGGCTGCTCGGAATGATCGCGGTTGTCGCGATATTCCTGGCTTTCTCATCCGACGACAGCGTGCCGGTCACCACCATCCCGGGAAACCTCGACGGCAGGAAAGCCGAAACGGTCGACGATCAGCTGCGCGGCCTGGGATTTGCCAACATCATGTACTTGTCGGAGACCGGCGGCTCGGCCACCGTTCGTCCGGAATGGACTGTTGTGTCGGTGGACGGCGCCGGTCAGACCGTCGGGCTGGACGCGTGGATCACGGTCCGGGTGCGGTGAACACCTTTGCCAGGATGCCTACTGTCGCCCAATCGACGTAACCACCCTCGAGGATTTCGGCGTAGGTACGTACTTCCACGAACGTACGCTCGGAATCCGCAAGGACGCCAAAAGGTCCCGGGTCGGCCCGGACACCGGCGATCTCGTCCTCGGTCAGCTCCAGGACGAACACGTGCAGCCGGTGCGCGGACAGCGTGGCGAGAACCTGCCGGACCTGGCCCGACACAAGGCGTTCGGGCGCGACCTGCAACCCGGTCTCCTCCTGCAGTTCGTGCACGGCCTGGTCGATCGGCTCGCCGCCGAGGATTCCGCCGCCGGGCAGTTCGCGCACGTAGCCGTCCACCGAGCAGGACGGTGACCTGAACTCCCGCACGAGGACGACTTCGTTCAGCGCCGGCGTCTCGCCGGGTCGATAGGCCACAATGGACACCACGTCCGGCCGGCCGAGCACGATCTCGTTGTGCTTCACGCGCTTCTCGGCCGTGACGGCAAGCCGGGCATGGTATGCCCACAGGAACTTGCGGTGCATCCACAGCAGTTTGCCGTCGAGCAGGACGTTTCCGGCCGCCTGCTGGGTTTTCAGCCAGTGCCGGAAGGTCGGGGCGCGCCAGGCGAGCAACGGCACATGCCGTTCGCCGTCGTGCCGCTCGGCGCCTTCGCCGATCATTTCCAGCGTGGCCTTGATCGTGTCCGCCATGGTCGTGGTGACTTGCGCACCGCGTTGCCGGGCGTGGTGCTGCATGTATTTCACGTGTTGCGCGTTCTCCGGCGCGCCCAGCACCACCCGGCCGGAGGACTCGTAACGACCGAACTCGATGTTCGTTGTCAAGCCGGGCAGCGTCGACATCTCACGCGGTACCCAGAACAGGATCACGTCCGCGGCGTTCAGCCAGCGCTCCTCCCAGACGATCTGGTCGTCGTAGGACGGATACCTTGCGCCGTCAGGAGGTTCCGGCACGAAGACGACGAGTTCACCGGCGCCTGCCCACTGGCTGCGGATCTCCGCCAGCGCTTGTGGCCGCCACGACGGCACGTCTTCACGGCGTGGCGTCGGACCGGCGAGAAAGATCGAGGCATCCCAGCGCGCAGGCGGTTCCTGGCCCGCGTAGACGATGTTCACGGCTTCCTCGCCACGACAACGCTGTAGCCGGCGATGGTCGGCCGGTTGTGCACGTCCACAAAACCGACACCGGTGAGGATTTCGGCGAGTTCCGGCGTGGAATAGCACTTTCCCTCGGTGATGAGCATCATCCGGACGGAGAATTCGGCCTCGCGCAACGGTCCCGACTTCGTGTCGTCCAGGTGCATGTCGTGGTCGACGAGGAATCCGCCGGGCGGCAGGGCGTTGAACGACGCCTTGGCCAGCCGCTCGATGTTCCCGGCGTTCCAGTCGTGCAGGACGTTCGAATACAAATGCAGGTCGAATCCCGGCGGCAGTTCGCCGAACATGTCGCCCGCGATCACGTCCACCCGATCGGATTTACCACGCGCGGCAATGGAAGACCGGCTGAAATCCACCACCGACGGCAGATCCAGCACGGCAGCGGTCGTTTCCGGCAGCGCGTCCACCAACGCACAGGCGTAGACCCCGGAGCTGCCGCCGATGTCGAGAATGCGCTTCGGGCCCAGATCACGGATCGCCTCGGCGAGCGCCGGGCTGATGTACGTGCCGCGTGCGTTCATCCCCGCGGTGAACATGTCGGCGAAGTCGGTTGTGGACATGCGGTTGAGCCAGTCCTCGCCCTGGCTCTCCCACGGCGCGGGCCGCCCGGTCTTCAGCACCTGGATCGCGTCCCGGCACCCCGGCCGATCCCGGAACATGCTGACGTAGTGCCGCAGATCGGCCGGGACACCCGCGATGAGGTGCTCGTTCGCCGGTCCGGCCGGCCGCACGGCTCCGTCGGGCAGGCGCTCCAGCAGACCGAGCGCGACCAGGTAGGTCAGCGTGACGTCCGCGGCCCGCTCGTCGATCTTCAGCAGCTCGGCCAACTGCTCGGCGGAGGTGCTCTCCCGCTGGGCCAGAGACGTGAAGATGTCGTGCTCACTGACCACGGCGATGAGCAGATCCGTGGCGTATGTGCTGTTCAACAGGCCTAGGATGTCGCCGGCCCCCAGTATTGTCATGCCTCCGATCTTGGCGTTACTTCCTCGACAACGCTAGTGCCAGAACCCGGCCGCGACTCCCACTGCCACGTCTCCGACAGCCGCAACCGGCCGTCCGGCAACGTTTCCACAGTGGATACACAATGGCCGGTACTCGTCTCTCCGGCGATATTCAGCTGGCTGTAACGGAAATCCAGTTGATCGCCGGTCCGTGTGCCGACCAGATAACCCCGTTTCACCTGCCCGCCCGAATACTCGGCCCAAATCTCGCCGTCCCGCTCGTGATAGGTGAACACGGTGGCCGCGTCGACCTCGCCGCCCTCGACATCGGCCACCGCCCGGAAAACCCTGCCGTCCAACCCCTGCTGAGCCATGCTCACGCCACCTGCCTGAGATCCTTTTCACCGACTCTGATCATCCTGCTCGCCACACGGCCCCTCCCGCCTGCAGAATCGTGACTATGACCTTGGCTCTGCCCCTCACCGCCGACGAAGTCGCCTCGGCCGAGCACGCCCTGCGGATCATCTTCCCCAGGGAGTACCGCGAGTTCCTGCTCACCACCAGCGCGGGCGGCAAGAAGGTACGCAGACTGATGCACACGACCCAGGGCTGGGGCTGGGAAGGCGACCAGGAGACCTGCCGCTCGGCCCTGGCGTCCCCCTTCCCCTGCCAGAACAACCCCACAGCAGGCACGATCTGCATCGGCTCCCACGATGCGGGCTCCTACTCCTTGCTGGTGGTGACCGGTCCCCATCGCGGCACCATGTGGTTCGACCGCCGCACGACCACCGACCGTGTCGTCCCCATCAACACCACAGACGGCCGCCCGATGACCTTCACCGACTGGTACAAAACGCCCGAATCAACCTGGCTCAGCTGACAGCGAAGGGGGCGTGCCAGGCACGCCCCCTGCACATGTGGCCTTACGGCAGGCGAGTGATCCGGTCGGTGGCCGGCGGGGCCAGGTTCGGGTGGGCGGTCAGGTACGCCGTGAAGGCGTCCAGGTCGACCACACCGCCGATGAGATCCGTGCCCTTGGTGAACTCGCTGAAGAGGTCACCGCCGGTGCTGAGGAAGTTGTTGATCGCGACGCGGTAGCCCGCGGCGGGATCGATCGCGGTGCCGTTGACCGTGATGCCGGAGACGCGGGACCCGATCGGGGCACTGGCGGTCCAGGTGTAGTGCAGCGAGGACGAGACCTGCAGCATCCGCGTCGGCCCGTTGGCCAGCCACTGCTGTTCCAGCACGTTCTTGAGCTGGGCGCCGGTCAGCGTGATGGTCTGCATGACATTGCCGAACGGCTGGACGGTGAAGGCTTCGCCGTAGGTGACAACGCCATTGCCCTCGCCTGCGCCGGAGGACGGGAAGGTGAGGTCAGCACGGACGCCGCCGGGATTCATCAGCGCGATGACGGCGTTGCTGTCCTGGGTCGCGGCCAGCTGAGCGTCGGCGATCACGTTGCCCAGCGGCGACTCACCGGCCGGGTTCTGTGCGCGGACGATGTCGGCGGTGACGGACCCGACCGGCTGGTTGGCGATCGGCGCGGACTTGGTCTTGGCCTCGTTCACCAGGGCGGCGACCTCAGGGTCCGGGGTGATCGTGCGCGTGACGATCTCGTTGTGCGCCTTGCTCTCGGTCCGGATGACATCCCGGGTGCGGCGGTCGATCTTCAGGTCGGCCACGGTGAGCAACCGGCCGAACGACAAGCTCTGCGTCACGATCCGCGGCTTGCCGGCCGGGTCGTTGAACAGGCAGTTGTACTGGGTGTGGCTGTGGCCGGTGAAGAACGCGTCGACCTTCGGCGAGGCGTTCGTGACGATCTCACGCGCCGGGCCCGCGATGGTCCGGCAGTCGTCCGGGCCGCCGCCCTCGGTGTTGTCGCCCTGGTGCATCACGACGATCTGGGCTTTGATTCCAATCAAGTCGAGCAGGTTCGCGGTGCGGTTGATCGCCTGCACCTCGTCACCGAACTTCAGGCCCTTGACCGCTTCGGGCGTGACCACGCTGGGCAGGTTCTTCAGCGTCACGCCGATGATCCCGATCGGGACACCGCCGGAGAACTGCACCGTGACCGGCAGCAACGCCGGCAGGCCACGATCGGTGTACACGTTCGCGCCCAGGAACGGGAACTTCGCGCCCTTGTACGGGTCATGGAACTTGCAGCCGTCCACCGGGTGGCAGCCGCCACGCTGGATGCGCTGCAGCTCCTTGAATCCCTCGTCGAACTCGTGGTTGCCGACCACCGACGCCTTCAGGCCGATGGCGTTGAGGAACTCGATCGTCGGCTCGTCGTGGAACAGCGCGGACGCCAACGGCGACGCGCCGATGTTGTCGCCGGCGGACACCACGAACGAGTTCTTCGTCTGGAGCCGCTTGATGTGGGCCGCCATGTTGGCCGCGCCACCAGCGTCGACAGTCGTGTTGTCCGGCAGGATCACCCGTCCGGAGGACCCCGACGGGGGCTCAAGGTTGCCATGGAAGTCGTTGAACGCGATCACGCGCACATCGACCGTCGCAGCGGGCTTCGCTAACGCAGGTGTCGCCGCAAGCCCGACCATGCTGACCGCGGCCGCCGCGATGGCAGCGACACGCCCCAAGGTCGAAACAGTCATCTCTCCTCCGTCCAGACGCAACGGGGCGGGAGTCTGCCTGGTGAGCGGATTGAACGCCAGCGGCGCGGCTAGCCTGGAGACTGTGACCGCAGAACCCCGCTGGCTGACCGCCACCGAGTTACGTTCCTGGCGTGCCTACGTGATCGGCAGTGAGCGACTGCGCCAACGACTCAACAGCGAACTCCAGGACGTGCACAACCTGCCGCTCGCCGACTACGAAGTCCTAGTCCGTCTCTCCGAACAAGAAGACGGACGCATGCGCATGACCCTGCTCGCCGAACAGGTCGCCCAATCCAAGAGCCGGCTCTCCCACCAGATCTCCCGCCTGGAAGCCGCCGGCCTGGTCAGGCGCACCCACTGCCCCAACGACGCCCGCGGCGTCCTGGCCGAACTGACCGACAAAGGCCTGCAGCAGCTACGCACCGCGGCCCCAACCCACGTCGAAGGCGTCCGCGACCACCTGATCGACCTGATCAGCCCCGAAGAACGCGCCGTCCTGGAGACCGTCTTCGAACGAGTACTGACGCACCTCGACCAAGCCTGACCCCGGTTGGCTAGGCTGCACCCCGAAGGAAGCGTGGCAGAGCGGCCGAATGCACCCGCCTTGAAAGCGGGAGACGGGAGACCGTCCGGGGGTTCAAATCCCTCCGCTTCCGCAGCGTTGACCAGCAGAAACACGACGGGAATATCCTCGCGGCCAGGGAGACGGTGACGTCTCCCATCGGGTGGTGCACGCAAGCACGTGCTCGAACTCATCCGCGCGACGAGCCGGCCGCACTCCCCACGCGGTGACCGCTACCGCCGTTCACCTGCGTGTGCCACCGGGTGGGTAGCATGCCCGCTCGTGATCGACAGACGCGCGATGCTGGGTGGGGTCCTGATCGCCGGCACGCTGGCGATGGCCGGATGCACTTCGGAGGACAGCATCACGCTTGACGGCGTGCGCAAGGCAGCCGTCGACGCCGGGGCATCGCCGGCCAGTTGTCCGATCCCCTTCGACGTTTCCGCCGCGTTGCCCGGCAAGCCGCGGGTGCGGCCGGGCGAGGTCGAGGTAGAGGTGTCGAAGACCACCACCCCGGCTCCTGATCCCCTTGCAGCGCAACGGGATGGGATGTCCGCGATAGACGCCGCAGCTGGGATGTCGGTCAACTGCGACTACGAGGTCGACGGCAAGACCGTCGGCACCTGGCTCTTCGCCACACCCGCTCGCGGGTCGATCAGCTTCATGGCGCCGTCGATCGTGCATGCGACCGGGATAAAGCTCGCACAGCTGAACGACTTCCTGAACGACGCACCCGACCCCGGCGAGGTCAAACTGACGCCTGGCGGCAAGGTGGCCGTCGCCCGTGTCCACGTCCAAGGTGACGGGGACGCGACCCTGCTGGTGAATCCGGACGGCATAGTCACCCACGACGCGCTCAGCAAGACCGCCGAAACGCTCCTGAGTCAGATCCACATCAACTGACCGTTCCCGCCCGCATGACGCGGTCGGGGCGGATCGGCAGGTTCCGGTGGCGGACACCGGTCGCGTGCCAGACGGCGTTAGCGATAGCGGTGGAGCCCAAGTTACCGATCTCGGTTCCCGATCTCGCCGATGCCTTGATGGTCTGCGCCGACGATGCCTCCCATGGCCTGGTCCAGGGTCGCCTCCTCGTGCAGGGCCATGGAGATGCCCCAGATCATCCCGCCGACGAACTGGGCGCGGGCGGTGATCGGGTTGACGATCCGGCCGTGCCCCGTGATCCGTCGCAGCGTGATCCCTCTCCAGCCAGCGCGAAGGTGACGCCTTGTTCCCGGGTGAGCCGGCTGCCGTGCCGGTAGGCGCTGGTGAATTGCTTGTCTCCCAGGGCGTGGCGGGACTGTCTCTCGCACGCGTCATGGTGGGTCAGGAAGTATGTGGATCCGAACAACGGCAGGCCGAACGTCCGCCAGTAGCGCTGGGCGACACCGAACAGTCCGGCCGCCCGGGTGTGTTCGCCGGTCGACGAGGCGATCCATGCCAGTAGCTCGAGTGACTCTGCCATGCCCAGGGTGTCGTGGAACGTGCGTTTGAGCCGCAGGCAGTCCCGCGCGTACGCGGCGGCCGCTGTCCACTGGCCTCTCCGCCATCCGACAAATGCGAGGACGTGCAGCGCGAACGAGAGAGCCCAGCTTTCCCCATGCGCATCGCTGATCGCGCGGCAGTCCTCGCAGACGGCGACCGCGTGGTCGAGGTCTCCCAGCAATGCGCGCGTGAGCGCGAGCTGGAGATGGGCCAGCAGCGCCGTGCTGTTCAGCTCGCGGTTCGCCTGGTGGCGGGCCACTGCCTCGTCCAGCAGTTCCGCCGCTCGCGGCAGGTCGCCACCGAGAAGCCTGGCCACACCGGTCATCTGAGTGGCGTAGGCCAGTGCGTGCTCGTCTCCCAGCTGTCGCGCCAGGGCCCGGCATTCGTCCAATCTGGACAGGGCGGCGGTCATGTCGCCTTGCATGACGGTGATCCGTCCGTCCAGCCACAACGCCTTGGCGCGCATCCTGGTGGGCTGCGGGTTGAGCGCCAGGGCTTTGTCCAGCCAGTGCCGCCCCTCCTTGAGGAAGCCGCAGGCCGTCCAGTAGAACCACAGGGCGCTGGCCATGCGCAGACCGCACTGGTGCTCGCCCGGTGCGGTGAGGCTGAAGTTCAGTGCACTGCGCAGGTTGGCGTGCTCGCGCCGGATACGGGTGAACCATTCCGACTGGTGCGGGCCGAACCACGCCGCCGCGCCTTGTTCTGCCAGGCAGAGGTAGTGGTCCCGATGTCGGCGGCTCGCCGCCGTATCCTCACCGGCCTGCCGCAACTTGTTCAGCCCGTACTGACGCAGCGGCTCCAGCATCCGGTACCGCACGACATCGTCCTGGTCACCCCTGATGAGGATGGACCTCTCGAGCAGCCCGGCCACCAGAGTCACGATGTCGTCGCAAGCGATGTTCGCCCCTGCGCAGACCTCCTCCACGGCGGTGAGGTCGAAGTCCCCGCGGAATACCGCTGCGCGCGCCCACAGCGTCTTCAGCTCGTTCGGACACAGGTCGTGGCTCGAGGCGATCGTGGCGCCCAGTGTTTCCAGGCGGGGTACGGCGATCCGGCTTCCCCCAGAGAGGAACTGGATGTAGTCGTCCAGCCGCTCCACCACCTGCGCGGCCGACAGCGCCCGCAGGCGCAGCGCAGCCAGTTCGATCGCCAGCGGTAGTCCCCCCAGCCGCTCGCACAGCCGGGCGACCGCCACCCGGTTGCCGGCGTCCACCGCGAAACCCGGCCGCGCGAGGCTCGCACGGTCGGCCAACAGGCGCACCGCCTCGGACCGTGACACGGCTCGGGTCGTCAACGGCGAATCAGGATCCGGCACCGAGAGCGGAGGCACCTCCAGTAGTTGCTCCCCGGTCACGTTGAGACCCTGCCGGCTGGTGGCCAGAATCCGCAGCCATGGCGCCCTCGTCAGCAGCCTGCACATCAGCGCCCCGCAGGCGTCCAGCAGATGGTGGCAGTTGTCGACGACCAACAGCAGCTTCTTGTCCACCAGGTGATCCGCCAGCGTGTCGTGCGACGACTGGCCCGGCTGATCCTGAATGTTCAGCACATCCATGAACGCCTGGTCCAGCAGACTGTCGTCCGGCAGTGAGGCCAGCTCGACCAGCCACACACCATCCGGGAAGACGCTGCCCACCAGTACGGCCACCCACAGCGCCAGCCGTGTCTTGCCGATCCCCGGCGCACCGGTCACCGTCAGCAGACGCGCGCGGCGCAGCAGCCTCCTGGCCAGCGAGATCTCCCGTCGACGACCGACGAAGCTGGTGGTTTCGGCCGGGATGTTGCCGAGCATCCGGCCCGGGCTGAGCGCTGGCACTGATCTCGGGCTCCTGGTGTCGAGTGAACGTACGGCAGGCTGGCAGGCTCACCCCGAGCGCGGTCTCACATCGATCAAGGTCACCCGGACGATGGTCACCAACCACCGGCATGACGCTATGGAGGATGTACATGCCGACGCCAGACAGGCTGCGACTATCCCCGGGCCGGGTATAAGCCTTTGCGGCAACGACGTGACCCGTGTTGTCGGCCTCTTGTGAAATGCGCGTGAAGAGGCAGTGGCACTATGCGCTCTCCATCGGTCGCCCGCAATAACGAAGGGCGACCAGTATTGGTCACACGCGGCTACCCGCCAGGGGTGAGCAGATGGGATCTGGCCCATATTTCGTAACGTGATGGTCACGACGGGGCGCGGCGCAGACGGTGTCCCGACTCGAAGATCAGCATATTCGCGGACGACTGAAGATCAACTGTAACCCGTCACATTATGTGTGCCAGAACCGGCGGCATGGCCGGGGGGTTTCTTCGTTTAGCTACTGGGCTCTCAGGACGACACCGCCCCTTCCGGACCGTGCCGAGCTGGACGATCAGCCGTATCGCGCGCCGATGCGCAAGCTGGCAGACCAACGCCAGTAACACCCCTCCGGCTACCGCCCTCTCCTCGTCCCGATCCACGCTCCACAGAGGACAGAGGGGTCTCAATTCCGGGTCTCATTCAACCGGGTCCGGAGCAGTTCATCGCTACCGCTACATCCTCTCTACCAGGGAAGACGTATGCTTACGGATCTTGATGAACAGTGATGCATAGAACTTGAAAGCGGGAGACGGGAGACCGATTCATGTGACTGTGGACCGGCACATGCCTGGGTATCGGCGCGGTTCGTCCAGTCGCATGTCATCCGACACTCGGCGCCACTTCGCCCATCCGGATTATTAGAAGTTTTGTTAAAGTGGTGTCATGGCAGATGAGCAGCGCCCCGGTGAAGGCGCTACCACTGTTGTCTCGGTGTCGATGCACAGCGGGACGATCGGGGCTGTCCGCGGGCGGGTTGGGCCTCGTGGTGTCTCCGCCTATATCGAGGCGGCGGTCCAGCGGCAGATTGAGCGCGACAATCTTGATGAGCTCATAGCTGCGGCTGAGGCCGAGCATGGATCGATCAGCGCGGAGGAGATCGAGGCCAAGCGCCAGCAGCTCGCGCAGCTGCGCGATGAACAGCGTGGCGCTGGTGCCGCATGACCCTTGTGCTGGACAGCGAAGGGCTTGCCAAGGCAGTGCTTCGTGACCGTGAACTGACAACCTGGCTGGCCGCCGCACGTGCTGCGGACGAGCGGGTGATCACAAGCGCCGCGACCCTGGTTGAAGTGATCCACCCGCGGATCAACCGGGCCGCGTTCGACTGGGTGATCTCCCGGTTGTCCGTCGAGCCGGTTACGTCCGAGATTGCCAGACAAGCCGGTGTTCTCTTGGAACGCGCCGGACGTCATGGCCACAAGTACGCCATCGACGCGATGCTGGCCGCCACAGCACTGGCTGCTCGCGGGCCGACGACCGTCCTCACCTCCGACCCTGACGACATCGCGATGCTTTGCGGTCACCTGGTTACGGTCGTGAAAGTGTGAGGGTTACTCGCGGAGCGGACCGCTGATCGCAGAACACCGATGGCGACCTGTATGCGCCATCGGTGTTCCACTTTTGGTTGGGCGAGGGTCAGTCGCAGTGGGATGGGCCCGACATCCAGAGGGTGTAGACGCCGTTGATTGTTGCGGCTCCGCCCCAGTCTATACATCTTCCCGAGGCGGAGACTTTTACTGGGCCGGCATATGTGGTGAAATTACCGTCGTTGTGTTTGTAGTCTCCGAAGTTTCCGTTCGCGTCTTGTTTCGCGATGCTGGCCAGCATCGCGATTCGGGGAGTGCCTGGGTTTGTGCGCCAGGTGACCACGCAGTTGGTTGTGCCGTTGTAGAGCAGGCGGATTGTGGCGACGTTTCCTAGCTTGTGGCTGTCTACCTGATGGTAGCTGCCACCTCCGCATGCTTCGATCGGTGAGTCCGCTGTGACTGCCGCAGTGGTTGGTGTCGCAGTGGTGGAGAGTGCGGCTGCGGTTGTGATTGTGAGTAGTGCTGCTTGCATGGATTTGCGCATTGGTTTGACTCGCTTTCCTTGCCCGGATTGGGACTTGAGGCGAGCCTATCGATCCTGACCGGGAGGTCAGGGCGAGCTTTGCGGGATTGTCCGCATGATGTCGGGTTGCATTGCAGGAAGATGCCAGAATTGCTGGGGTTTTCGACTAATCCTCGAGGGAGATCAATAGTTGGCGCAGCAGGTCCGCGAGTTGGGATTGCTGGGTTTCTGTCAGCGCCGAGAGGAGTTCTCGTTCGCGGTTGAGGCGGGTTTGGAGGACCTCGTCGATGAGGGTTCGGCCGTCCGGAGTCAGGGCTACGTGGATGCCTCGGCGATCCGTCAGATCTTTGGAGCGGGCCACCAGACGCCTCTTCTCCAGGCGGTCCAGGCGGTGGGTCATGGTGCCCGAGCTGATCATCATCGTTGCCTGGAGGCGGCCCACGGTCAGGATGAAGGGTGGGCCGGCGCGGCGTAAGGAGGCCAGGACTTCGAATTCCCAGCCGGCCAGGCCGTGGTCTGCCAGGTTGTCGTCGATGCCGCGTTCCAGCAGGGCCGCCAGGCGGGCTGTCCGGGTGGTCACCGCCATGGGCGTTGGATCCAGGTCCGGTCGTTCTCGCTGCCACTGACTCAGGATTGCGTCCACCGCGTCGCCCACGGGTCGATTCTGGCACCACTGGGAACGTGTCCGATTCGGACAGTTACCGCAACTTCACCAATTCAGGTCCCTTGTGACCGCCGCCACAAAGGTGCATGCTCGAAGAGCAAGGTTGCTCCGAACGTGTCAACGCGCGGGGGCAGCCGGAAGGGATAGGTGATGCCGTGGCAAAGCGCTCGAGGCGAGTGGTCGCGCGCTGCTTGCCGCATCCCCGCGGCTGAGCTGAGAAGCATCGGCCCGGTCGCGACTGTGAGCGGCAGAAAGCCCGTTTGAGAACGTGTGCATCGCACATTGACGCCGTTGAGTCCCCGCTGTGGATTCCGCGCCAGCCGGGCCAGGCGTCGCGGCCAACTGACAAGTCCATCCGATCCGGGTGCGGCGTCCAGGGGACGCCGCACCCGGCTGTATATCGTTGGTTTCCACACACCGTGCCCTACCCGGAGGCGACGTGGAATTCAACGACGACGCGGGCCTCGACACCTCACAGGTCGAGGACCTGCGGTCATCCGGCGGCGGAGTCGGCGGCCGTGTCCTGCTCGGTGGTGGCGGGCTCGGGGTGGTCGGCCTGATCATCTACTTCGTGATGTCGCAGTTCGGCGGCGGTCTGCTCGACGGGGGCAGCACGGCGGCCGGGATCAGCGACGTCTCCAACGGCGGGCGGGTCGACAACGCCAGGCTCTCGCAGGAGTGCAAGACCGGGCGGGACGCCAACACCAAGCACGACTGCGCCCTGGTCGCGGTGATCAACTCTGTGCAGGGCTACTGGAAGGACGAGTTCGCCCGCTCCGGGCGGACCTACCAGCAGGCGCCGACGAACTTCTTCCGCGGCAACGTCAACACGGCCTGTGGCGGCGCGACCTCGGACGTGGGGCCGTTCTACTGCCCGGGTGACTCCGAGGTCTACGTCGACCTGTCGTTCTTCCAGGAGCTGCAGACCCGCTTCGGTGCGGAGGGCGGCACCTTCGTCGAGGCGTACGTGCTCGCTCACGAGTACGGCCATCACGTACAGAACCTGCTTGGCACAAGCGATCGTGTCCGCACACGTCGTGGCCCCACGTCAGACGCGGTCCGGCTGGAACTCCAGGCGGACTGTTACGCGGGTGTCTGGGCGAACCACGCCACGACCACGCCGACCTCGAGCGGCCAGCCATTGATCAAGAGCATCAGCCAGGACGACATCCGTCGTGCGCTGGACGCGGCCAGCCGGATCGGCGACGACTTCATCCAGCGGGAACTCGGCGGTGGCCGGGTCGACGAAAGCCAGTTCACGCACGGCACATCGGCTCAGCGTGAGAAGTGGTTCACCACTGGCATCAAGTCCGGCAACCCCGCCAACTGCGACACCTTCAAAGCGAGCAACCTGGGCTGAGCAGCGGCTCACGGCACAGGGTGCCGCGAGCCGCTGCGCCAGATCAGAACTCGATCGAGTCGCTCGTCAGAGCAGCCCGGGACTTGGCAGCCGAACGCACCTCGGCGCGCTTGCTGCGGGGCGGCACACCGTTGACGTCCTCGGTGCTGTAGCCGTAGGCCGCGATCACGTAGGCGATCGCCGTGGCCTGCTTGCCGAGTGCGACCCGGTCGATGTTGCCGAGGTTGTCGCAGGCCTGGTGGTAGCACGGGTCGAAGGCGACGCCGGCGCGTCCGCCCCACTTCGCGGCCTGCGCCGCGGTCTTGATGACCTCGGCGCCGGTGAACGTGCCGCCGGACGGGATGCCCTGGGCCACGAACTCCGCGTAGTCCGAACGAGAGTCGTAGTCCTTGCCTTCGGTCGGGACGCCGGCGGCCGCGAACCTCGCCTGGATCGCGGATTCGATCTGGGCCGAGCCGTACGGGCCGGGGCCCGCGCCGACGCCGTCGGAGTCGTCGCCGTCGTAGATGAAGTGACCCGCGTTCGGCGAGCCGACCATGTCGAAGTTCAGGTACAGCGCGATGTCCAGCTGCTGTTCGAAGCTCAGCGAGCGGACGTACTGCGTGGAGCCGACCAGGCCGAACTCCTCCGCACTCCACCAGCCGAACCGGATCGCGTTGTTGACCTTGGGCGAGCCGCCGAGCTGCAGCGCGGTCTCCAGCAGCGTCGCCGAGCCGCTGCCGTTGTCGTTGATGCCAGGACCAGCGGCGACGCTGTCGAGGTGCGCGCCTGCCATCACGACGTTGTCCTTGCGACCGGTCTTGGTCTGGGCGAGGACGTTGAACGACCGGCGTGGCTCCTCGGTCGCACGGGCGTCGACAGTCACCGACGCGGGCGGGTTGGCTGCGAGGGCTTCGCCTTCAGCCAGGTTCACGCCGACGGTCGGGATACGGGCGTTCGCCGGGTCACTCAGCGTGCCGCCCAGCGGCTGCGGCTCGGCGATGTTGTTGTAGATGATCGCCGCGATCGCGCCCGCCTCCGAGGCGAGCTGCTGCTTGATGGCGAACGTGCAGCCGCCGCGCTTGATGAGCGCGATCTTGCCGGTGAGCGCGAGCCCGGCGTAGTCACTGGCCTCACAGCCCGTGGTGGCGTCCACCGGGACCGCGACGAGCGGGGCGGTCACGCCACCGGCTGGAGTGGACTTGCTGTAGGTGAACATGTGGGTCGGGATCGACCGGCCACCCGCGGTCAGGGTCTCCACCGAGACCACGAAGTAGACGAACGGGAACTCGTGGACCGAGACGTCGAATCCGGCCGCGCGCACCTTGTCGGCGATGTAGTTCGCTGACTGCTGGTGACCGGCGCTGCCGGCGACGCGGGTACGCCCGTTACGGTCGGCAAGCCGTTGGAGCGCGATCAAATGGCGGTTCACGCCGTCCACAGTGACGTTGCGTGAGATTTTGCGGGCCAGCGCGTCGCCCTGTTCGGGCTTGGCGGCGGCCGGTATCGCGGTGAGAGTGATCCCCATGGTCGCCGCGAAAACTGCTGCGGCTAACCGGATTGTTCCCTTGACGGGCATGAACATCCCTTCCTGCCTGGTGGTCCGTCACCATCTCGCTGGCGAGTTCGGCAGGTCAAGGGTTCTGTGCGGGTTTTGCCGGGATTCACCTGTCCGGTACGCCCGAACCGAGCAATTCGGCGCAGCCGTCCAGCCCATCGACCTCGACCGGCCATTGCGGACGGACGAACGTCTCCGGGGTGAGCCGCAGCCGGACGTTGGTGGCCAGTTTTCCCTTGACCGCCATCCGTTCCGTGCCGTCGGGACGGTAACCGAGCTTGCGGCTGACAGCGTGTGACGCTTTGTTGTCGGCGAACGCACCGGACGACATCTGTTCGGCGTGCAGATGGTCGAACGCGAACATCGCCACGGCGGCACGCATTTCCGTTCCGTAACCCTGTCCCTGATGGCCGATTCCCAGCCAGGAACCGGTTTGCGCCGCCCTGGTCACCGCGAAGTCCTTGGCGGACAGGCCCTGCATGCCGATCACGCGGCCGTTCAGCCGGACCAGGAAGTTGACGGTCCAGTCCGCCGGGGACAGCGTGGCCCGGGTGAGCCAGTAATGCTGCAGCCACTCGTGCGGCTGGTTGTCGGTCCACGGCACAACGAACGGCATGTAGTCCGGCGGATGGATCCCCCGCTGGGCCACCTCAGCCAGATCGAGCAGGCCAGCGTCGTCGTCGGGGCGCAGTTCCAGACGCGGTGTGCGCAGGAGGAGATGTCGCAGCGGCCAGGGATCCATGTCGGTGATGGTCCCCGTCCGGTGTACGGAGCGCGACCGGTTTACCGTGGAGATGTGTATGCAATCGTGGCCCGCGAGCCGGGTGGACCTGACGTACTGGAATGGACCGAGGTGCCGGACCCCCAGCCAGGGCCGGGCGAGGTGCTCATCGACATCGCCGCGAGTGCGGTGAACCGGGCGGATTTGTTGCAGCGCCAAGGCTTCTACCCGCCACCGCCGGGTGCGCCGAACATCATCGGGCTGGAGTGCTCCGGCACGATCGCCGCACTCGGTGACGGCGTTACCGAATGGCAGGTCGGCGACCAGGTTTGCGCGTTGCTCGCCGGCGGCGGGTACGCCTCGAAGGTCGCGGTGCCTGCCGTGCAGGTCATGCCGTTGCCTGAGGGCGTTGACGTGGTGACCGCCGCTTCACTGCCTGAGGTGGCGTGCACCGTGTGGTCCAACGTCGTCCAGCACGCGGGGCTGCGTTCCGGCGAGATCCTGCTCGTGCACGGCGGCGCGGGCGGCATCGGCACGCACGCGATCCAGGTCGGCAAGGCTCTGGGCGCGACCGTGGCCGTGACCGCCGGTTCGGACGAGCGGCTGGCGCGCTGCACCGAACTCGGCGCCGACATCGTGATCAATTACAAGACGCAGGATTTCGTCGAAGTACTGGGCAAGCACGGTGCCGACGTGATCCTGGACAACATGGGTGCATCCTATTTGGACCGCAACGTCACCGCGCTGGCCAACGACGGGCGGCTGATGGTGATCGGGTTCCAAGGTGGACGCAAAGCCGAACTGGACTTCTCGAAACTGCTGCCGAAGCGGGGCACCCTGGCTTCTCTCGGGCTGCGCGGCCGGCCGTCGACCGGCAAGGGCAGCAAGGCCGAGGTGGTCGCCGGAGTCCGGGAAGGACTGTGGCCGTTGATCGCCAAGGGACAGGTCAAACCGATCGTCCACTCCGTCGTGCCGATGCGGGACGCGAGTGCCGCGCACTCGGCACTGGAGGCAGGCGGCGAGGTCTTCGGCAAGATCATCCTCACCCCTTGAGCCACCCCTGACCTGCAAAAACCTCGAAACTGTCAGCCCCCTCCGGTAACGTGTTAATCAAGGGTTCCCCTTGGCGAATTCCTCATGCGGAGGAGCGCGGGGCAAGCACAGGCAAGCACAGAGATGCACGGCCAGGCGCGGATGGACATGGACAGGCCCACCCCGGCAACAGCCGGCCCAGGACGGACTCGATGTGACCGCGATCACGGGAATTATCTGGAGAAGGCTCCGGTTATGACTGGTACCGGAGCCTCCTCCGCATGATGGAGGTCCTGACCGACAGGGATGATCATGGGTCGCGTTGTCACTCCGTTCAGTAAAGATTCGACTGCCGAGGATGTTCTCGCGGGTGTCGACCTGACCGGCAAGCGTGCTGTGGTGACGGGTGGCGCCTCGGGTATCGGGACTGAGACCGCGCGGGTGCTGGCCGCCGCCGGGGCTGAGGTCACGGTTGCGATTCGCAACTCCGATGTCGAAGTGCCCAAGGGGATCACGGCCGCGCATCTTGACCTTGCCGACCGGTCCTCGATCGCGAAGTTCGCGCAGGGCTGGGATGGGCCGCTGGACATTCTGGTCAACAACGCGGGTGTGATGGCTCTGCCGGAGTTGCACCGGACCGCGGAAGGCTGGGAGTTGCAGTTCGCCACCAACCACCTTGGCCACTTCGCGCTCGCGCTGGGGCTGCACGACGCGCTCAAGGAAGCGGGCAACGCGCGGATCGTGTCCGTCAGCTCCTCGGCGCACCGGCGGTCTCCCGTGCACTTTGAGGATATTCACTTCGAGAACCGCCAGTATGACGGTTGGCTCGCCTATGGCCAGTCGAAGACTGCGAACATTCTTTTCGCGGTGGAAGCCGCCAAGCGCTGGGCCGCGGACGGCATTACCGTCAACGCGCTTCACCCGGGCGGAATTCGCACCAACTTGCAACGGCATGTTGTGTTCACGCCCGAGCTTCGGGAACTCTTCGACACTTTTGAGTGGAAGAGCACCGAACAGGGCGCAGCCACTTCCGCTCTGGTTGCCGCATCACCTCTGCTCGACAACATCAGCGGTCGTTATTTCGAGGACAGCAACGAGGCCGAAGCGGAAAGCTACGCGCTTGATTCCGAAGCCGCCAAGCGGCTCTGGGATCTCTCCGAAGAGCTAGTTGCGTAGGTCGGCCACCGCGTCGACCAGTTGGTCCACCTCGCTGGATGTTGTGTAGTGCGCGAGGCCGACCCGGACTGCGCCGCCGACTTCGCTCACGCCCAGGGCCGCGAAAACTCCGCTGGGCACGTCGTCGGCGAATGCGCAGATTCCGCGGTCGGCCAGCGCCACAATCGCGTCCGTTGCCTTCATGTCGGCGATTGTGAAAGCCAGTACCGGAATCCGTCGCATGGCGTCGCCGATGACCATCACGTTGCGGATCGCGCGCAGCTCGGAAATGAGTTTCGCCAGCAGACCTGCTTGATAGGACTTTGCCGAGGACAATGAGGTCTGCAAACGCTCGCGCCTTGTTCCGGAGGCGGTGTCGTCGAGGCCAGCGAGATAATCCACGGACGCCACCAGACCAGCCAGCATCGGGTACGCGTGCGCCCCCAATTCCAGCCTTTCGGGGCCGCGCGTGCCTGGGTCGAGAGAGCAGGCCGGCAGACGGTCGAGCAGTTCCGGGTCGGCGAAGACCAGGGCACCGACTGCGGGGCCGCCCCACGCGGAGGCGGACACGGCGATGATGTCGGCGCCCAGGGCCTGCATGTCGATCGGCATGAAGGGGGCCGCTGCGGAGGCGTCGACCACCATCAACGCGCCCGCACTGTGCGCGATGTCGGCGATCTTCGGCACGTCCGGTCTTGTGCCGACCGCTCCGGAGGCCGCTGTGACCGCGACCACCTTTGTCCGCCGGGACATCAGGCTCTCGTACTGCCACGCGGGCAGCTCGCAGGTCTCGATGTCGATCTCACCCCAACGGATGGCCGCGCCCGGTCGCTGCGCCGCCTTCAGCCAGGGGGCGATGTTGGCCTGGTGGTCCAGGCGCGACACCGCGAGCTCGTCACCGATCAGCCAGCCGCTGCCCATCGCCTCTGCCAGGCGTTGCAGCAGTACGGGCACGTTCGGGCCGAGGACCACGCCTGCCGGGTCGCCGCCGACGAGATCGGCTACGGCGCGCCGGGCGGCGTCAACGATGGCCTCGGCTCGTTGTGACGCCGGGAAGGCGCCACCAGGTCCGGACACGGGTGCGCGCATGGCCGTGGACACCGCGGTGGCCACCTGTTCGGGCACTTGCATGCCGGCCGATGCGTCCAGATGAATCCAGCCGTCACCCAACGCGGGGAACAGCCCACGGATCCGAGCGACGTCGAACGCCATGGCCACACCGTACGGACCGGTCCAAGTGCCGTGACCGCTACCCTCGGGTATGGACGTTTGGGGGACACAGCAGCTAGCCAACCCAGGCAGGATGGGACAGATGAGCCAGCCAGGTGACAACGGCGAGGACAACGCGCACCACGTGGTCGTAGTAGGCCCGGACGGGCAGCCACTCGGCGCCGCTCGCATCCCGGACGGCTCCGAGAAGGGCGAAGGGTCCGAGCAGATCGGCGACATGGTCGAGCAGCCCGCGAAGGTGATGCGGATCGGCACCATGATCAAGCAACTGCTGGAGGAGGTCAGGGCGGCTCCGCTGGACGACGCCAGCCGCACCCGGCTCAAGGAGATCCACGCCTCGTCCATCAAGGAGCTCGAGGAGGGCCTGGCGCCCGAGCTGCGGGAGGAGCTGGACCGCCTGACGCTGCCGTTCACCGACGACAGCATCCCGTCGGACGCCGAGCTGCGGGTCGCCCAGGCCCAGCTCGTCGGCTGGCTGGAGGGCCTTTTCGCGGGGATCCAGACGGCGTTGTTCGCCCAGCAGATGTCCGCGCGTGTGCAGCTGGAGCAGATGCGCCGGGGCGCGCTGCCACCCGGTGTGGGCGACGCGCAGCCGGAGGCCCAGCGCGGCCAGTATCTGTAGCGAGGCAACTTCCATACGGCGCCACGCGTCTTGACCTACGTGCGGGGATGGATTCGAGTCCTCCTGGTCGCAGGGGTTGTGGTGCTTTTCTCAGGCGCTCTCTTCGGGCTGTGGAGCTTCAAAGTGGTCGGCTACGACCGGTTCGCCGGCACGCCGACGTACGACATCAACGGGGTGGTCGGCGCGGATTCCGGGCCGACCTGCCCGACGGACAAGCGCTACGTCAACGAGGACCCGAAAGGCCTTCGCGACGACGTGCTGGAGGCGTACCAGAAGCTGAAGGCCAAGGCGGCTGAGCAGAACGTCACACTCTGCCTGCAGGACGGCAAACGCAGCACACGCCAGCAGCAGGCCCAGTACGACGACTACGTCAAGAGATACGGGACCGAGGAGCTGGCCCGCAAATACGTCCTGCCGCCCGACCAGTCGAACCACGTCAAGGGTTTCGCCGTCGACATCCAGCCGTTGTCGGCCGCGGGCTGGGTGGAACGCAGTGCCGGAGCTCACGGCTGGTGCCGCCGTTATGAAAACGAGCCTTGGCACTTCGAGTACGACCCTGCCTATTCCAAGGGCTGCCCGGCGTTACTCCCGCACGCCTGAGCGACTTACCATCCCTGCTCATGCGCAGCACAGGTGAAGGTGAGCTCAGTGACCGACCGGTCACCGATCGGTCGACAGACCGCCGGTACTCTCAACAACCGTGCATGCGACGAGCACGATCGACCGACCGATGACGGCGGCAGAAGCTCCTCTCGACAATCCCAGCCGGACCTACCGCCGGGCCTGGGAGGACATCAAGAGTGGCGTCCAGCTGAGGGACCTGTGGGGTCACCTCGGCTGGCAGGACATCAAGCAGCGTTATCGCCGGTCGGTGATCGGCCCGCTGTGGATCACCCTGGCGATGGCGGTCACCGCCGCGGGCCTCGGGCTGGTCTACTCGACGCTGTTCAAGGCCCAGATCGGGACGTTCCTGCCATATCTGACAGTCGGCTTCATCGTCTGGAACTTCATCCTCGGCTGCATCACCGAAGGCACTGAGACCTTCATCCGCAACGAGGGCCTGATCAAGCACCTGCCCGCACCGCTGACGGTCTACGCGCTGCGCACGGTGTGGCGCCTGACCCTGATGATGCTGCACAACCTGCTGGTCTACCTGGTCGTCATCGCGATCTTCTTCAGCGACGTGACCACTCCCGGCTACCAGATGGTCGAGAACGGGCTGCCCCAGCCGGGCCTGGACTGGTCGGTGTTCCTGGCCGTCCCGGCGTTCGTGCTGGTCGCGCTGAACGGTGTGTGGGTCTCGCTGCTGTTCGGCATCATCTCCACCCGCTACCGCGACATCCCGCAGGTCATCAACGCGCTGATCCAGCTGGTGTTCTTCATGACACCGATCGTCTGGTCGACCGACATCCTGCACAACAGGATCGGCGGCGGCGACATCGCGCTGTGGAAGACCCTGGTGACCGAGCTCAACCCGGTCTACCACTACATCGAGATCATCCGTGCCCCGCTGATCGGCAACACCCAGAGCTGGCACCATTGGGCTGTGGTCGGCGGCATCACTGTTGTCGGCTGGATGTTCGCACTGGTGGCGCTGCGGAACTACCGCGCGCGTGTCCCCTACTGGGTCTGAGTGAGGCAGGACAGCACATGGTCAGCATCGACGTCTGGAACGCCTCGGTCGACTTCCCGATCTTCGACGCCAAGAGCAGGTCGCTGAAGAAGGCGGTGCTCGGCAAGGTCGGCGGCCACATCGGCACGGACACGAAGATCCCCGTGATCGAGGCGCTGAAGGACATCACCCTCTCGTTGCACGACGGCGACCGGGTCGCCCTGGTGGGCCACAACGGCGCCGGCAAGTCCACGCTGCTGCGGCTGCTGTCGGGCATCTACGAGCCGATCACCGGCGGGTCGAAGATCGTCGGCAAGATCGCGCCGGTGTTCGACCTCGGCGTGGGCATGGACCCGGAGATCTCCGGCATCGAGAACATCATGATCCGCGGGCTGTTTCTGGGCATGACCCGCAAGCAGATGGAGAAGCGGGTCGACGACATCGCGGAGTTCTCCGAGCTCGGCGACTTCCTGCAGATGCCGCTGCGGGCGTACTCGACGGGTATGCGCGTGCGGCTGGCGCTGGGCATCGTGACCTCGATCGACCCGGAGATCCTGATCCTCGACGAGGGCATCGGCGCGGTCGACGCGGCGTTCATGGACAAGGCCCGCAACCGGCTGATCGACCTGGTGAAACGCTCCGGCTTGCTGGTCTTCGCCTCGCATCAGGACGATCTGCTGCTGGAGCTGTGCAACTCGGCGATCTGGATGGACGGCGGCCGGATGAAGATGCAGGGCTCGCTGCGCGAGGTGCTCACCGCCTACAAGGGCAGAGACCCGTACGAGAACCTCAGTCCGGAGATGCTGGCCCGGCTGGGTGTCGAGCAGGTCGCGGGTGGCGATTCCCGGTGAGCAAAGCACTTGGGCCTGACTCGGTCGTCGCGGTCGTGGTGACCCGGCACCGGCGTGAGCTGCTGACCGACTCGTTGAAGGTCCTGGGTGCGCAGACGCGGCCGCTGGATCACCTCGTGGTGGTCGACAACGGCCCGGACCAGCCGGTCGAGGATCTCGTGGCCGAGTCCGGGATCCCGTCGACCTACCTTGCTTCGCACCGCAATCTCGGTGGCGCGGGTGGTTTCGCGCTCGGCATCCTGCACGCGCTGGCGATGGGCGCGGAGTGGGTCTGGCTTGCCGACGACGACGGCCGCCCGGCCGACGAGACCGTGCTGGAAGTGCTGCTGAGCGAGGCGAAGCGGCGCGGGCTGGCGGAGATCTCGCCGGTGGTGGCGAACATCAACACCCCGGACACGCTGGCGTTCCCGTTGCGCCGCGGGCTGACGTGGAAGCGGCAGCGCTCGGAGCTGGGCACGGACTTCCTGCCCGGGATCGCGTCGCTGTTCAATGGGGCGCTGTTCCGTGCGTCTACATTGGACGTCGTCGGCGTGCCGGACTACCGGTTGTTCGTGCGGGGCGACGAGGTCGAAGTGCACCGCCGGCTGGTCCGGTCCGGGTTGCCGTTCGGCACCTCGCTGAAGGTGACCTATCTGCACCCGGACGGATCGGACGAGTTCAAGCCGATGCTGGGCGGCCGGTTCCACGCCCAGGACCCGGACAACGAGGTGAAGCGGTACTACACCTACCGCAACCGCGGCTACCTGTTGTCCCGGCCTGGAATGCGCAAGATCGGCGCCCTGGAGGTCCTGCGCTTCGGCCTGTACTTCCTGACCGTGCGCAAGGACCCCAAGGCGTTCCTGCAGTGGCTCAAACTCGTCCGCCAGGGCCAGCGTGAACGGTTCTTCCGGTACTGAACCCGGTCAGCGCCAACGGTTGTTCGCTCAGAAAAGGCAACAGCTGCGCACCGTCCAATGCGGATGCCAGCGCCAGCAGCACGCCGGCGCCGCCGGTGGCCACGTCCATCGACAGCCGGAGCAAGTGCGTGCCGGGGAACGCGATGTGCCCGTGATACGGCACCGCGTGCAGCGTCATCCACTCGAGGTGCTGGTCGAGGGCTCGGGCGGCGAGCGGGTCCGGGTCGCGGCGTAGTCCTGCGGCCAGGGCCCCGATCAGTCCGGCCCGGCCGAGCATCAGGCCGGGCTGGATCACGAACTCCGACAGCAGGGCGCGCCGCAGCCTGGGCAGTTCGCTCGCGACCGAGGCGTCCGGCGCGGTCATCAGCAGCTCTTCCATCACCAGTGTGATGCCCGCACTGCCGACTTCGAGGTACGGCAACGTGCTCTGCCGGTCGCGGACCTGCAGGGACCCGTCCGGTGTCCGGGCGCATTCCATCAGGTCGCGGCGGACAGCCAGGTCGGCGTGGTCCAGCCAGCCGCGGTCACGGGTGCGTTCGAAGAGCCTGAGGAACAGCAGCGCGGGCCCGGACCAGCCGTGCATCAGGCCGGCCCGGCCGCGCAGGCCTGGGCCGGGCAGCGGGGCGTTGTCGAGCATCGCGCTCAGCTTGTCGCCGATCTCGATCGCCTGCCAGAGGTGACCGGCGTCCTGCCTGCTGGCCGCGAGGTGCAGCAGGTTGAGGCCGATCCCGGCCAGGCCGGTGCGCAGGCCGTGGCAGGTGATCACCGGCAGCCGCGGTTCGACCTTCTCGAGCAGTTCGTCGGCCGCGGCGTGGTGGCCGAAGTTCTCCAGGACATGGATCGTGCCGTGTGCGCCGTCCCAGAAACCCGCTGTCACAGGCGTTTGCCGTTGCACCGCGTCGAGCAGCCACTGTTCGTGTGCCGGGTAGCGGCCGAACCCGGACACGTCCAGCGCGTGCAGGACACCGGCCGCGCCGTGCCCGAATCCGGTGCCACCGGCCGAGAACTGCTGGATGTCGCCGGGAAAGAGCCGGTCCTCGCGCTGCGGGGTGGCGCTGGTCAGCACACCGTCCGCAATGGACCGGCGGACCGAGGTCCAGTTGACCTCGGGCTGGTCGATCGCGGTTCGTCGGCGGGCCGATCGGGCCGCCCGCGGGCGCAGCTCGGCCAGCACTTCTTCCAGATACCCCAACGGCAGGTCGAATCGTTTGCGGACCTGGCGGACGAAGTCGGCGAGTTTGTCGGGCTCCAGGTCGAGCACCATCGTCATCGGCAGGAACATCCACAGCCGCAGGACCGCGAAGGCGTACCGGTCGACCTCGTAGCCCGCGCGGTCCACCGGGGCCCGGAATCCCGGTGTGGCACCGGAAGGACGATGCGGGTCGACAGCGGGGAAAGTCAGTTCGAAGTCCACAAACGACACTGAATCGTCGTCGTCGACCAGGATGTTGCGGTCGTTGAGATCCCCGTACACCAGCCCGCGGCGGTGCACGTCGGACAGGATCCGCTCGATCCGGCCGAGTACCGCCAGCGCGCGTTCGGTGTACCGGACGCGGTCGGACGTGCTCGTCTCGCGCTGGGTCAACGGGTAGTTGCGGGCCAGCCAACGGCCGAGTTGAACGCCCGGCATCGCGCTGAGCACCAGGATCTCGTTGCCCCACACTGAAATCCGCTCGTGCAGCTCCGGTATCCCGGGGACGCCTGCGAGCAGGGTGAGCGTGCGGGCCTCACGGTCGAGACGGGTCACAGCGTCCGCACCGTCCTGGTCGACGCCGGTGTAGGGCCTGGCCTCCTTGAGCACGACCTGGCGGCCGTCGTGCTTGCGTCCGGCCAGGTACACGGCGCCCGCGTTGGTCAGATGCATCACATTGCTGACCTGGTACGCGATCGGTTCCTCGGTGCGCTGGGCCTCCAGATGAGGTTTCAGGAAGCCCGGGATCCGGACCCAGTCGGGCAGCTGGAAACCCTGCGTGCCCGACTCCGGGACGAGCCGGCCGTCCGGTCGTTCCAGTGCCGGTATCGCGGCCCCACGTGAATCGATGATCATACGTTCGACGAATCCGCCGAAGCGGACATAAAGTGGGCTCTTTCCATACCTCAGGTCGCCTGGGATATGTGGAGCGTCGACGTCCGTGAGCTGCTCGGCGAGATCATCGAGAACGCGTTTGAGCGCGGGCTCGTCGACCGGGTAAATCGTGATCAATTTTCCACTTGCCGAGCGGTCGGCATACTTCGCGTTACGATTCGCGTGAATCTTCGCCGACCGCAGGAATTTGAACGGCAACCCAGATTGTACACAGTAACCGCGGACCGCGTCGAGAACCGTGCGAGCCTGGCCCGGCGCGGCTGCCACATGCACCTTCCAGCCCTGCATCGGCAGGTCCACGGCATCGGGGAGGCAGACATGCCAGTCGCCGCGATCGAACCGCCGCCAGCCTCGCAGCAATTCGGAAAGCATGCTGACCCAACTGTCCAAAGTCTCGATGCCGTAACCATCGACGTCGTAGAAGTAACGATCCGCGAAACAGAACGCCTCATAACGCAGATCCATGCCGGTATGCGCCTCCCCGTCGTAATTCAGCATTGCGCGCGCCCGAGTAGGAAATAATTTCCGCACGAAACGAACTACAGGTCGATCCGCCGTTCGAGGGTTCACACTGCCAACTAGGCCACCGGGCGCAGTTGTTACCGCCCAGTATGAGTGATCGATCGGCCAGAAATAGGCGAAAAACACCCGATCGCGCCGCCTCGCTCCATCGAATGCAGCATTGCTGCACGGTCCGGATCGGACTATCGATGGCTACACTGAGTAGCCGACCTACCGAGAGTGTGATCACCATCGCGAGGTTCAGCCAAATGCCGCTTGACAGTCCGGTTAACGTTCATTTCGTGCATCGCATGTACCCGATCACCCCGCCGCCCCGCGCCTGAGCGGGGCTTGAGCCACCACACGCGGCAGGTCGCCGCGTGTCTACGGGTATGCCCATCGCCCCGCAGCCGGACATTCACCTGTTCCTCCTGCGTTGGAGCGATTCACCTTGTCAACCAAGCAATCCATGCTGTTCTTGGTCGCCGCGGGCGTGCTCTGGGGCACCGGCGGCCTGGCTGGCGCCCTGCTTCAGGACCTCGCCGGCCTGCATCCCCTTGCGGTCGCGGCCTACCGGCTACTGATCGGTGGCGCAATCGCCACAGTGGCGCTCGCTGCGCAATTGCAGCGTCTGCCACGGACGCGCGCCGTCGGCCGCAGGCTGCTCACCGCCGGCGCCCTGCTGGCGGTCTTCCAGGCCAGCTACTTCGGCGGCGTGGCAATGACTTCGGTAAGCCTTGCCACACTGGTCACCATCGGCAGTTCACCCGTCATCATCGCGGTGGTCACGGCCATCCGGGATCGCCGGATGCCCAGCGCCCGCACGGGTTTGTGCATCACGATCGCACTCGCCGGTCTCGGTCTGCTCGCCGGAACCCCCTCTGCAAGGGACTTCTGGCATACCGTCGCGGGAATCTTGTTGTGCCTCACGGCCGCGGCCGGATTCGCCGCGTTCACGATGGTCAACCGCAACGCGGTGCCAGGACTGTCCACTGGCGGCACGATCAGCATCGGCCTGCTGTTCGGCGGGCTGTTGCTGTTGCCCGCGGCGCTGACAGTGGGCATGAGCCTGCCCATGACACCGCAAGTCGTTGCGACAACACTGTTTCTGGGCGCTGTGCCGACTGCGACCGCGTATGGCTTGTACCTGATTGCCTTGCGCCAGGCCAATCCTGTCGCCGCCGCACTGGCAGCGGTACTGGAACCGTTGACAGCTACCGTGTTGTCGGTCGCCTTCTTCGGCGAACGGCTGGCAACGGCCGGCATCATCGGAGCTGTCCTGCTCGGCGTCGCGCTCGCGGTGAACTATTCCGCTCAGAGCAGATCCGCTCAGGGTGAACCCGTGTTGCCGCGTCCCCGCACCGGTGCTGAGGTGGGGTCATGAGCGAGCCGAAACGCAATGCCCTCGTACTGCACCTTGCGAGCGGCGGTGAGCCACTGGTGTACGCACTGGCCGACGCCTCGGCGAAAGGGCTCGCCGGCCGTCTGCAGACGCTGATGAGCTCAGGCGCGGTGGACACCCCGGAACTCGAGGACGGCAACCGGGTGGCGATCAACTTCGCCCACGTCGTGACGGCGCATTTCGACGAGCTGCCGCCACGGACCCAGGTCTACGGCAGCGCCGCCAGGGCCAACCACGGTTTCCGGGCATAGAGCAACGCCCCTGCCGGACAACCCGGCAGGGGCGTTGCTGTGACAGATCAGAGACGGGCAGATCAGAGGCGGTAGAGCCGGGCCCAGTTCTCGCGGCTGGTCAGCTCGGGCATCGCGTCCTTGTAGCGCTGCTGCGCGATGTTGCCTTCGTTCATGAAGCGGCGCAGCAGGGCAGCGGTCTGCTTGCCCAGCTTGAACATCAGGTCCCGGTCGTACTTACGCAGCCGCACGCCCTCCTGGGACGCGTCGGTGACCGCGACACTGTCGAACAGCGAGACGTGCCACCAGGCGGCGTCATCGAGGCTGATGGCGCCCTTCTCGTGCCGGTGCTTGCCCAGCAGCTGGTGCACGACCCGCTTGAGCAGGACAGCACGCTTGAGCCGAGGCGTCGCGCCCGCGGGCACGATCTCCAGCTCACCTGAGCGCATACCCGGGACCTCGTCCGGCCGGTGCCGCACGGTCTCCGGGTACTGCGCACGCAGCTTGCGGATCTCGCCGACGGCCGCGGCACCGCCGTCGCGCAGGATCTCCGGGCCGACCAGGAAGTCCTCGATCGCCTTGAGCATCGTCGCGGTCAGGCCGTACTGCATGGTCAGCATGTAGCGGGCCATGTGCGAGGCCAGCACGCGAGCGATGTGCTTGGTGTCGAAGTGGCTGTGCAGCGCGGCGGTGATCAGCGAGTTACGCAGGTTGAAGTACCGGTGCCAGTCGTCCCAGTCCTTCCAGCTGAAGTCCGCGTGCCACACGGCCGCACCCGGCAGCGTGACCGTCGGGAAACCGGCGGCCCGTGCGCGGTAGCCGTACTCGGCGTCGTCCCACTGGAAGAACACCGGCAGCGGGTAGCCGACCTCCTGCACGATCTCGGTCGGGATCAGGCACGACCACCAACCGTTGTAGCCGGCGTCGACGCGCTTCTCCTGCCGGTTGGGCTGGCCGGTCTCCTCGTCCACGCCGAGCAGGTCGGCGTTGAACAGCGCGCCCTCGGTGACCTGGCCGGGGGCCAGGTTCTCCAGGTCGGCGTACTCGGCGCCGACATGCAGGTAGTTCGGGTGCAGCAGGTTGAGCATCTGCCCGCCGACGATCACCGGGTGCGAGGTGCGGTTGGCGAACGCGGTCATCCGGATCGCGATGTCCGGCTCAAGCAGCACGTCGTCGTCCATGAACAGGACGTTGGCGTGGTCGGACTGCTTGGCGGTCTCGAACAGGCCGCGGGTGAAGCCGGCCGCGCCGCCGAGGTTGGGCTGCTGGATGTAGTTGAGCTTCTTGTCCAGCCGCTTGGACACATCCGCGAACAGCGGGCGCGAGTCGACAGTGTCGTTGCCCTGGTCGGCGACGTAGATCGCGTCGAGAACCTCGAGCGCTTCCGGGTCGTCGGCCAGCGCGGTCAGGGTGTTGATGCAGTCGTCGGCACGGTTGCACGTGCAGATGACCACGGACGTCGGGCGCAGCGTCTCCGGCGGCTCGACGGTCCAGCGCACGCGCTCGATGGTCAGCCGCTCGTCGACATCGGTCTCGATGTCCAGCCAGAGCGCGCCACCGTCGAGGAAGCGGTCGATCTTGGCGGTCAGCACGACCGGGCCGTCCTCGCCGGTCAGCTGCTTGGAGGCGACTGTCCGGGACACGCCCTCGAAGTCCGACGCACCCACAGTCAGCCGGCCGCTGCCGCGGGCGATCAGCTCGACGCTGACCTCGCGCACGACGGTCCAGCGCTGCCAGTAGCTGGCGGGGAACCGGCCGAAGTAGGTGTTCATCGAGACCGTCGCGGACGGCTCGATCGCGACCTTGTCCCGGTCCCGGTGCGCCACGCCCCGGGTGACCTGGGCATAGAGGTCGTCACTGACGAGCTCGGACGGGCCACCGAACAGGCCGCGCTGGGTGACCAGGCGCCCGGACGGCTCATGCGCTGCCAACATCGCTGGATCGGCGGATGGCTGTGCCGCGTCCGAGGCAGCAGAATGCCCATTGGCCTGCGTCTTCGTCGCGGGGGTTTTTCCCCGAGCCGGTGCGGTTCTACCGGGCATCGCGCCTCAGTCCTCCAGGAGACCCTCGTAGGCAACACGTCATTTCGTTGCCAAGGTACATGCTTACTCGTTACGACTCATTGACCATGCATTGCGATTAGTCGCGGAAGACGACTGCCCGCAACATCACAAAGTTGATCAAGGTCGCGGTGGCCTGAGCCACCACCCACGCCACTGTGAGTTCCCATCGGAAGTCACCGAGCAGGTGCAACATCAGCGCGTTCACACCGATGTTGACGAAAAACGTCACGGTGTAAAGCAGCATGAACTTCGCAACCGGCGCGGCCCCGCCCGCGGCGTTGAACGTCCAACGCCGGTTGAGCAGATAGGCAGTCGTGGTACCCAGGATGAAGCTTACCGCTTTTGCCAGGTGCACCCACGTGCCGAGCGCGATGAGGCCCTGGTAGACCCCATAGTCCACCAGCGCCGACAAACCGCCGACCAGGACAAAACGGGTGAGCTGGGTGAGCAAACCCACACGGCGTGATCCGGTGTCCGACCCAGTGTCCACTGCTGTCACCACGAATCCTCACTGTCAGGTCTGGCCGGCAGGTCAGGCCGCAGAAGCCCCCAGCAGTCTAGAAGTCGCCGCTGAGTACCCTCGGGCGGGTGGAAGCCGAGATGCGAACGCTGGCCGGCTGGGGCAGAACCGCGCCGAGTACCGCGCGTGTGGTGGTCCCCAAGACCGTCCTGGATGTGATTGAGGCGCTCAAGTCGGCCGACGAGCGCGGTGTCATCGCCCGCGGACTCGGCCGTGCGTACGGCGACCCCGCGCAGAACGCCGGTGGCCTGGTCATCGACATGACCGGGCTGGACCGGATCCACGCCATCGACGCGGACGCCGCGACCGTCGACACGGACGCGGGGGTCAGCCTTGACACACTTATGCGCCGGCTGCTGCCGTTCGGGCTGTGGATGCCGGTACTGCCCGGCACCCGGCAGGTCAGCGTCGGCGGTGCGATCGGCGCGGACATCCACGGCAAGGCCCACCACGTGGAGGGCAGCTTCTGCGACCACGTGCAGTCGATGGACGTGGTCACGGCCGACGGCGAGGTCCGCAGGCTGACCCCGGACGGCCCGGACTCGGAGCTGTTCTGGGCGACCGCCGGGGGCATGGGCCTGACCGGTGTGGTGGTGCGCGCGACGCTGAAGCTCAACCGCGTCGAGACCGCGTACTTCAAGGTCGACACCGACCAGATCGACAACCTCGACGACCTGATGGCCAAGCAGTCGGTCGACGACGACAAGTACCTGGAGTCGGTCTCCTGGTTCGACTCCACGATGACCGGCCCGCACCTCGGCCGCGGCATCCTGACCAGGGCCAACCACGCGACCCTGGACGACCTGCCCCGCAAGCTGCGGGCCAACCCGCTGAAGTTCGACGCGCCGCAGCTGCTGACCATCCCGAACATCTTCCCGCCGGGACTGCTCAACAAGCTGACCGCGCGTGCCTTCAACGAGCTCTGGTACCGCAAGTCGCCGACGAAGTACGGCGCCATCCAGAACATCACGATGTTCCTGCACCCGCTGGACATCATGGGCGAGTGGAACCGGCTCTACGGCCCGCACGGGTTCCTGCAGTACCAGTACGTCATCCCGTTCGGCCAGGAAGACGCCGTCAAGCGGAGCGTGCGGCTGATCGCGGAGTCCGGGCACGTGTCGGCGCTGAACGTGCTCAAGCGCTTCGGCGCGGGCAACCGGGCGCCGCTGTCGTTCCCCGAGCCCGGCTGGACGCTGGCGGTGGACCTGCCGGCCAAGCCCGGTCTCGCCGAGCTCTGCACCGAGCTGGACGAGCTGGTGCTCGGCACGGGCGGGCGGCTGTACCTGGCCAAGGAGTCCAGGACCACGGCCGAGGCGCTGCAGCGGATGTACCCCCGGATCGACGAGTGGCGCAAGGTCCGCGCGTCGGTCGACCCGAACGGAATCTTTGTCTCCGACATGGCCAGAAGGTTGAGGCTCACGTGATTGACGCGGTTGGCAGCCCCCAGTCGCTGCTGTTGCTCGGCGGTACCTCCGAGATCGGCCTGGCGGTCGCCGAACGCTACGCGCGGCAGCGTCCCCTGCGGATCACGCTGGCCGCACGGCCCTCGGAACGGCTCGACGCGGCCGCCGCCCGCCTGCGGGACGCGGGCGCGACGGTCAGCACGCTCCCGTTCGACGCCAAGCAGCCCGACACGCACACCGAGGTGATCGAGAAGGCGTTCGCCGACGGCGACATCGACGTCACCATCGTGGCGTTCGGTGTGCTCGGCGACCAGGAAGAAGCCTGGACGAACGTAGACGTCGCCCGTGAGCTGGCCGAGGTCAACTACGTCGCGGCCGTGACCATCGGCGTGCCGCTGGCCGAGCGTCTGCGCAAGCAGGGCCACGGCGCGCTTGTCGCGCTGTCGTCCGCCGCCGGTGAGCGCGCCCGCCGGTCGAACTTCGTGTACGGCTCCACCAAAGCCGGATTCGACGCGTTCTACACAGGCCTGACGTACGCCCTGAAGCCGCACGGCGTGACCGTGACCGTCATCCGGCCCGGGTTCGTCCGGTCGAAGATGACCGAAGGCCTCAAGCCCGCGCCGTTGTCCCAGACCCCGGAGCAGGTCGCCGAGATCGTCGTCAACGCGGTACGCAACCGTCGTGAGCAGGCGTGGGCGCCGGCCGCGTTCCGTCCCGTGATGTCCATACTGCGGCACGTGCCGCGGCCGATCTTCCGCAAGCTGCCCTTCTGACCTGCTACCGGGCAGGTAGCAGGGTGAAGTGACCGACGCCCTTGGCGGCCGATTCGACAGTCCAGCTGTCCGGACCGGTCGCCGGGCCCGGGTCGTAGTGGATCTCGTAGTCGATCGGCCGCGGCTGGGTGGTGAAGTCCAGCCAGGCGTAGTTCGCGCGTAGGGCCAGGCTGGTGACCGGATTCGAGTTGTCGATCTTGAACTGGACCTTGCCGATCACCCGGCCGCGGTCGGCGAACTCGTCGACGATGGCGCAGTCACAGAAATAGGCGAACGTACCGATCTCACCGGGACTGGCGACGGTCTTGTCGCCGACGCGCCGGCCGATCTCCTTCGCCACGCGTGCGTAGTCCGTCGCGCTGGCCCAGTTGCCGAATATGGGCGGGGCGTCCCAGGGCACGCCCTGCTTGACGTCCGCGGCGAGGTTGCCGAATCCGAGCAGGGCGACGAGCGTCAGCACGACGGTAGGCGCTCCTGGGCGTAGTGATGGCTCCCGTTGGGCGCTGGCCAGCCACGCACCGACGGCCACGGCGAGAAAGACCGACAAGGAGACAATCGGCGTCACGTAGTACCAGTGGTACGGCCCGACGCCCATGAACGAGTAGACGGCGTAGTAGACGATGCCGCCGATGCCTAGCGCCGCGGCCGGGGTGATCCGGCGGACCTGTGAGGTCTCCTCCCAGCGGGTCGCGGTGCGCAGGACGGCCCAGGCCGCCACCGCGATCACACCAAGCAGCGCGGCGCCGAACGCCAGCGGCACGACCAGCCTGCTGCCCAGGAAGTACATCACCGGGCCGCTGACGAAGCTCCACGGCGCGAACAGCCCCTCCTGCAGGGTCTTGATCACCAGCGTGTCCGGGATGGCCGAACCGAGCGCGAACCAGCTGAAGACGTACCAAGGACCGGCCGTGACCACGGCACCCGCGATCGCGCGCAGCAGCTTGCGCCGGATCGAGGCCGTGAAGAACGCGACCACCAGCACGAAGACGATCAGGTCGAGCCGGGCCAGCACGGCCAGCCCAGAGATCACGCCGAACCAGAAGACCCGGCCTTCGGCGGCCATCGCGACCAGCAGCACGAGTACAGCGGGGATCAGGACGACCTCGAGGCCGATGGCCGACAGCAGTATCGGGTTGAGCAGCACCAGCGCCAGGCCGAGCACGGCCGAGACGACCGGCAGGTCCATCGCCCGCACGATCCGGGTCCAGCCCCACGCCATCGCCATCGACAACCCGACGGTGACGATGCCGAGGCCCAGAACAGGGTGCACCTCGCCGGAAACACCGGTGAGGGCCGTGGCGATCGCCAGCAGGATGACGTTCAACGGCGACGTCGCCGAGTTGGCCACTTCCTGCGGGATCAGGCCCCAGTGCAGGTCTGTGGCGACGTTCCTGGCGTACGCGAGAGTGATGTACGCGTCGTCGGTCAGGCTGTTGCGGACAAGCATGAAGAGCAGCAGCGCGGCCACTGCTGTCCCGCCGACGAGCGACAGGACACCTCTTCGGGACAACTGTGTGAGTTTTGCCTGGTAAAGCGCGGTGTCGACTTGGGTCATACACGGACCCCCCGTATGGGTTACAAGTAGACCGCCAAGGCCAACGTCGCAACCCAGGCGAGTCCGAGTACCTGCAGGACACGATCGCGCAGGGCGATCTCCTCAGGCTCCCCCGCGTTCCCGCCGTCCACATCGACCGCGTACCGCAGCACGGCAACGACAAAGGGGATCATCGACACTGACGACCAGACCTGGTTGTGATCCTCACGGATCTCGAACGCCCACAAGCCGTAGGTCATGATCACGACCGCCGCGGACGTCGCCCAGACGAACCTCAGGTAACTCGCAGAGTACTTGGCCAGCGAGGCCCGGATCTTGGCGCCGGTCTTCTCGAACAGTGTTATCTCGGCATAACGCTTGCCGGAGACCATGAACAACGAGCCGAAAGCGGTGACCAGCAGGAACCACTGGGACACCGGGATGCCCGCGGCCGCGCCACCGGCGATCGAGCGCATCAGGAAGCCGGAGGCCACGATGCACAGGTCGATCACGGTCTGGTGCTTGAGGCCGAAGCAGTACCCCAGCTGGACGACCTCGTAGACCGCGATCACCAGCGCCAGCTGCCAGCTGGCGACCAGCGACACCCCGAGAGCGCCGAGGAACAACACGACCGCGATCGCCATCGCGGCCTTGACCGGCACGATCCCGGCCGCGATCGGCCGGTTGCGCTTGGTCGGGTGTGCGCGGTCCGCCTCGACGTCGATCGCGTCGTTGACGAAGTACACCGCGGAAGCCGCCATGCAGAACGCGACGAACGCGATGCCCGCGTCGGCGAGCACCGCGGTGTCGGTCAGCTTGCTGGCGGTGAACGGCGCCGCCAGCACCAGGATGTTCTTGATCCACTGGCGCGGCCGGGCGGTCTTGATCAGACCGCCGACCAGGCCGAGCGGCTTCTTGCCCACAGGCTCTGTTTCAGTCGCCGCGTCGACTTTGTTGCCCACGACTTCCCCTCCGGCCGTTCAGCTTCCGACGTACCAGGCCACCGATCGCGGCACCGAGCACCGAGCCCGCCACCACGTCGCTCGGGTAGTGCACCCCGAGCACCATCCTCGACAGCAACATCGGAGGGACCAGCACCGGTGATAGCCGCCTCCCAGTCAGCCCCCCGAAAAGAACAGCCGCGGCCGTCGTCGAGGTTGCATGCGCCGACGGAAAACTCAACCGCGACGGCGTACCGACGAGCACCTGCACACTCTCATCGTCCGGCCGGGTGCGCTTGACCACACGCTTGACCACCACGGACGCCGCGTGCGCCGCGAACACACCGCCGCACGCGAGCAGCCAGTCCTTACGGCGCTCCTTGTCGACCAACGCGCCGACAGCACCGACAGCGAGCCAGCCCGCGCTGTGCTCACCGAAGAAAGACATCCCGCGCGCGACCTTGACGACCGCGGGCTTGCCGATCGTCTCCTGGACGCCGCGCAGGACGGCGATCTCCCTCTGGTCAGGCATCGAACGACCCGTCCAGCGGCGCGCCCGAGGTCAGATGCGGCGCGACCTTGTTGTCGAACACACTCAGCGCCGAGCCGATGGCCATGTGCATGTCCAGGTACTTGTACGTGCCCAACCGGCCACCGAAGATCACGTTGCGGGCCGCGGCCTCACCCTTGACCAGCTCACGGTAGCGCTCCAGCTTGTCGCGGTCGTCCGGGGTGTTGATCGGGTAGTACGGCTCGTCGTCGTCCTTGGCGAACCGGGAGTACTCACGCACGATGACCGTCTTGTCGGACGGGTAGTCCCGCTCGGGGTGGAAGTGCCGGAACTCGAGAATCCGGGTGAAGGGCACGTCCTCGTCGGCGTAGTTCATCACCGAGGTGCCCTGGAAGTCACCGGTGGTGGACACGACCTCCTGCTCGAGGTCGACCGTGCGCCAGCCCAGCCGGCCCTCGGAGTAGTCGAAGTACCGGTCGACCGGACCGGTGTACACCGTCGGCGTGCCCGCCGGGATCTGGTCGCGGACCTCGAAGTAGTCCACGTTCAGCCGCACCTCGATGTTCGGGTGCTCGGCCATCTTCTCCAGCCAGGCGGTGTAGCCGTTGCGCGGCAGACCCTCGTAGGTGTCGTTGAAGTACCGGTTGTCGTAGTTGTAGCGAACCGGCAAGCGGGTGATGATCCCCGGCACAAGCTCCTTGGGGTCGGTCTGCCACTGCTTGGCGGTGTACCCCTTGATGAACGCCTCGTAGAGCTTGCGGCCGATCAGCGAGATCGCCTTCTCCTCGAGGTTCTTCACATCCTTGGGGTCGATCTCCGACGACTGCTCGGCAACCAGCGCACGCGCCTCGTCCGGAGTGAACGCTCGGCCGAAGAACTGGTTGATCATCGCCAGGTTCATCGGCATCGGGTACACCTGGCCCTGATGGTTGGTGTAGACCCGGTGCTTGTAATCGGTGAACTCGGTGAACTGCGTGACGTAGTCCCACACCCGCTTGTTCGACGTGTGGAACAGGTGGGCACCGTACTTGTGGATCTCGATGCCGGTCTCCGGCTCCGCCTCCGAATAGGCGTTCCCGCCGATGTGCGACCGACGCTCGAGCACCAGGACCCGCTTGTTCAGCTGAGTCGCCGTGCGTTCCGCCACAGTCAGCCCGAAGAATCCGGCACCGACGATTACCAGGTCATAGCCATCGAAGCTCACGGGCGCTGAGGGTACCGACCTGCTGACGCGGCTCATTGGGCAGCCCCTTTAACCGAGGTGAGACCCCCTGGCAAGCATTTCCCCCGCGCGTGTCCGGGTCAGCCCCCGTGCGTGGGCTCCCCCGCCCACCGCACGAGGGCGTTGCCCCCGCCCCCTCCGCTTCGTGCTCGCTGGCACATCAGAAGAGACGCCCCAGCCGGTTGCCCGGTTCCAACTTGTCACCCAATTGGACCAGTTTTATTGCAATGCGGCCCGTTAGCTGGGGTTTTCTTTCGCTTGGGGCTCGCTGGACCTTCGGCGAGGCTGCCTACCTGCGTGGGTTTTGGTGTCCTTTGGTTGGGTCAGCGGAGGGCGGGGAGGACTTCGGCGGCGATTGCTTCGACGATTTGTTCTGAGCCGGCGTAGATGCCGTCGTGGCGGGGCCAGGGGACTGTGACGTCGGTGAAGCCGAGGGCTTCGGCGCGGCCTAGGACGTCGCGGAAGTATTCGACGCTGGTGAGGGCGAATTCGGGGGCGCCGTCGAGGTTCACGTACCTGTCGATTGTTGCTGGGTTGCGGCCTACGGCTTCGAGTGTGTCGGTGAATTGGGCGGCGACGTCGGCCAGTGCTGCCCACCAGGCGTCCATGCTGTCGTGGTTTGTGCCTGTGGTTACCCAGCCTGTGCCGTAGCGGGCGGCTACGCGCATGGATTTGGGGCCGTTGGCAGCGACGACGAAGGGTAGGCGGGGGCGTTGGACGCAGCCGGGGGCGTTGCGGGCTTCGACGGCTTCGTAGTACTTGCCGCGCCATGTTGTGCGGTCCTGGCGGAGTAGCAGGTCGAGCAGCTCGACGAATTCGCTGAAGCGGTCGGCGCGGCTTCGGGGTTGTGGGATGTCGCCCATCACCTTGGTGTCATATCCGCTGCCGCCGGCGCCGACGCCCAGGATGAAGCGGCCGTCGGATACGTCGTCGATCGCGGTCAGCTCGCGGACGAACGGCACTGGGTGCCGGAAGTTCGGGGTCGCAACCCATGTTCCCAGCCGGATGGTCGACGTGACCATCGCCGCCGCGGTCAGGGTCGGCATGGCACCGAACCATGGGCCGTCGACCAGGGACCGCCACCCTAGGTGGTCGTATGTCCACGCGTGGTCGAAGCCGTATTCCTCGGCGGCTCGCCATTTGGGCTCAGCAGCCCACCACCGGTACTCGGGTAGGATCTCGATGCCAACTCGCACGATGATCGACCGTAGCGCTTTCCGCTGTCTGCTGCCCAAGCTACGGCCACATGGAGGCTTTGTCGCTCGTGTTAGACGTCACTGAGCGTGTCGCGGTCACCGCATCGCCGACCGTGGTAAGCCGCAAGTCGGTCCTGATCAGGCTGGCGATACATGTCGCCTGGGTGATCGCGCTGGCCGTGGCCGTGGTCGCGCGGGTGGCCCGATTCGGTTTCACAGCCGCTGACCAGGGATTCATCCTGGCCGGCAGCTGGCGGCTGCTGCACGGCGAGATCCCGCACCTGGATATCGTCTCGGCCCGGCCGCTGGGCTCCAGCGTGCTGCACGTGATCGACTTCCTGATCCCGGCGCCGCTGTACATCTCGTCGGTGTTCCTGGCCATGATCGAGCTGATCGTCTTCACGATCGCGTGCGCCGCGCTGCTGACCAGGACGTCGCCGTTGCAGTGGGGTCCACTGCGGACGCTGCTGGTCGCCGCCGCGTCACTGGTCAACCTGCACCTGTTCACGCTGATGGCCTGGCACACCATCGACGGCCTGATGCTGACCGCCGTCGGCTGGTGGATGCTGGACGCCGGACTGCGCTCGCAGAACCCGTGGCAGCGGCGAATCGGCTTGGCACTGCTGGGTTTCGCGGTGATCACCAAGCAGAGTTTCGCGCTGGCCGTGCCCATCGGTTTCCTGATCCTGTTCCTGCACCCCGATGCCCGCAAGCAGGCGAAATCCTGGCTGCGCGTCCTGATCGACCTGCTGTGCCTCGGCTCGGTTCCGATCCTCTACTTCGGGACCGTCGCGGCGGCCGGTGGTCTCGGTGAGGCGATCCTGCAGCTGACGAGCGCCAAAGGCGCGTACGGCGAATCGCTGATCTGGTTCTGGCAGAACGACTTCAGCGTGATCTTCGACCAGGCCCAGATCGACTGGCGGCGGGCTGTTCTCGGGGTCTTCGGAGTGTCGCTTCTCCTCGGTGTCCTCTGGCTGCTGAGAGACCGGATCGGCGTGGCCGGAGTGTGGCTGCGGATCCTGGCCGCGGCGGGCGGCGTGGCGATCACGGTCTACTCGCTGGCCGACACCGAGCTGTCGTACCCGCCCACGTGGGCTATCAAGATCGCCTGGATCTTCGCCGCGGCGATCGTCCTGGACGCGGTGGTGCACAAGTACTTCCCGTGGCGGCCGTTGCTGCTTGTGGTCCTGGCGTACTCGGCGAGCCTGTCGTGGGGGTACGACTATCCCGCGCTGCTCGGGGGCACACTCGTGATCGCGACCTTGGAGATCCTGCTGTCGGCGGTGCCGGAAGTCCGGATCGTGCCCCGCGTGGTGACCGCGTTGGCCGGGGTTGTCGCCCTGGCGGCAGCGAGTTTCGCGCTGGTCACCGCACACGACCGGAGCGTGACGGCCGATCAGCCGCACGACAAGCTGACGGTGGACCTGGGCTCCGTGCTGCCCGAAATGAGCGGTATCCGCACGAGCCCGATCACAGCCACCTATGTCCGGCAGATCAAGGACTGTGTCGCGAAGTACCCCGCTGACAATGTCGCGGTGCTGCCGCACAACTCGTTTGTCTATCCGGTCATGAAGCTGCACAACCCGTTCCCGCTGGACTGGCCGCTGGACGCGGAACTCGTCGCCGACGCGATCCCCCGCACGGACGCCGCGATCGACAACCTGAACCGGGACGGCCACTACCTGGTCATCTTCCAGACTCTCGAAATCGACGCGCTACGCAAGGGTGTGCCTGTACCCGCTTCCGTGCCGCTCGACGCGGAGATCGCGCCTACCTCCAGTGTGGCGGTGCGGCTGATCAAGGACCGGCTCACCGGTGAAAGGATCACCTGCGGCAGTTTCGTGGGTGTCTGGTCACGATGATCCCGTCTGCCCGCCTCGGTCGGGCAGGATGGATGATGTGCAGAAACCTGGACTGATCGCCTCGGACGTCGACGGGACCTTGCTCGATGTGACCGAGCAGGTCAGTGCACGCACGGCGGCGGTTGTGACCAGGGTCACCGCGGCGGGCACTCCTTTTGTCCTCGTCAGCGGTCGTCCGCCGCGCTGGATACCGAGCGTCGCCGAGCAGGCCGGGCTGACCGGATATGCGGTCTGCGCGAACGGCGCTGTGCTTTACGACATCGGCGCGGATCGCGTCTTGTCCGCGTACACGTTGGATCCTGTGACGCTGCACGACGTCGCGAACGCGCTGCGGGAGGTTCTGCCCGGCATGGCGGTTGCCACTGAGCGGTACAACCCCAATGGCACGCTGGATTCCTTTGTGGCCGAACACGACTACATCAGCCCTTGGGGGGACGCCGACAAACTGGCGAAACCGCGGGCCGAGGTCCTCGGCCACGAGGCAGTGAAATTACTGGTCCGGCACGACCGGATGACCAGCGAGGAGATGGCGGCCGTGGCGATCCCGGTGCTGCGCGGCTCGGTGAACATGACCTTCTCCACCAGCCGTGGCCTGATCGAGGTCTCCAAACTCGGCGTCACCAAGGCAACCGGTCTGGCCGAGGCCGCGAAACTGTTCTCGGTGGACGTCGCGGACGTGGTCGCGTTCGGCGACATGCCCAACGACATCCCCATGCTGGAGTGGGCCGGCCACGGCGTCGCCATGGCCAACGGCCACCCTGACGTCCTCGCGGTGGCGGACGAAATCGCCGCCGCCAATTCGCAGGACGGTGTCGCGCAGGTTCTCGAGCGCTGGTTCTAAACGGAGACTGTCGTCAGCCGGGTGAATTCGTGCAGCAGGTCGAATCCGTCCCAGATCGCGGAGAAGGTCAGCGCCGAACCGAACGGCACGACCCGGTCGATTCCCCGCCCGGCGAGGGCGTTGACCAAGTCGATCAGCTCGGCGCGGTCGAAGCCGAACACGCTCAGCGTCTGGTCCTTGCGCTCGATCGACGTCACCAGATCCGCCAGCTGCGACACAGTCACTTGCGGGAACGTGCCTGTACCAAGCCATTCGCGCGGCAGGGTCGTCGGCTCGGCAAGCTCCAGCGTCGCCAACGCGTTGCCGTCGAAGCGGATCGACGTGGCCAGGCCGTCCGCGGCCGCGCCATACGTCGAAACACGCTTCTGCACAGCCATTGCGGGCTCGATCACTTCGCCTCGCGCGACGAGCACCTCGCTGAGCAGACGACGGAACTCGTCGCGGCCCTTGAGCGCGGCCTCCGAGTCGCCGACCCAGAACACGGCCCGCGGCGAGGAGCACGCGGCCTGGTCGAACCAGTACGAGTCGTTGTAGAAGCCGATAGCAGCTTCCTTGCGGGCCTCGGGAGTCGCGGCTTCCCAACCGGCAACCGAGATCACTGCGAACGAGGCACGGTCTGGGAACGTCAGGTCCCTGGCGTGCGGCGCGAGAGCGTGCTTGCGGACCTCGGTCACCGACCGGTCGCCGCCCCAGATCACGCGCAGATCCGCCGCCGCGGAGAACGCCGCGGTCACTTCATCGTTGCGGTCGTACGTCACCATGCGCTGCGTCTGAACGACGGCCGGGTGCGCGTCTGCCAGAGCTTCGTTCAGGGCGTCGACAACAGCCTCCGCCGCACCTGCCGAACGCGGCGAGATGCGCACGACATTCCTGTTGCCCGCCAAGGCGGACAGTGCCCACGAGTACACGAAGATCGTGTCCACATTGGCCGGTGGGACGTGGAAGATCATGCCGCGCGGGAAGCGCAAAGTGGACGCGTCGCCGTCGGCCAGGCGGGCGAGCGCCTTGGCGATCTCGCCCTTGCGCAGGAAGAACCCGAGCGAGGCCAGTTCCGGGTAACGACGGGCCACCGCGGGCGCCAGAAGCTTGCGGGCGAAGGAAGTCAGGAAGCTGATGATCCGCTCGTCGCCGACCTTCAGCCGGCCGCCCTCGGGCTCGACTGCCAGCTCAGCGAGCAGGTCGTCGGCTTCGATGTCCGGACCTGTGGGGAACCGTTGCCGCAACTTCACGCTGCCGCACCTCCCGAGAAGGTGTCCGAGCAGCCCCGGGCCTCGGCCCGCGGCAGCCTGCCGAGCACCGAGAACCGCTTGCCCGGCCAGTCACCGTCGTCGATTCCGTTGAGCACACCCAGATCCTCGGTCAGCAGCAGGTGCCCCGGATAGGACCGCGGCAGGGTGCTGATCACCTCGATCACGCCCGGCTTGCCCACCGGCTGCTCTTGCCACGTCTCCGGGTCACGGATCACGATGTCGGCGAAATCGGGGCAGTACAAGGAGTTCCCGGACGGGCCCTCCAGGAAGACCGTGCCGATCTGCTCGATCATGCCGTAGTAGTTGTGGATCCGGGTCAGCCCGGTGTCCTGCGCGAAGCGCTTGCGGAACTCGGTGTTGTCCACCGCACGGTCGATCAGCTTCTTCCAGCCGCCGGAGTGGATCAGGATCCCGTTGGACAGATCCAGATTGTGCTCCTTGGCGACCTCGTAGAGGTACAGCCAGACCATGAAGGTGAAACCGAAGATCAGGAACGGCTCGTCGCCGTGCTTGGCCAGGAACTGCTTGACCGCTTCGACGTCGGGCTGGTCGTTCTCGTCCAGGGCGTACACGTGGTTGCGCCCGAACGTGGCCATCCCCAGCACACCGGCGCCACGCGCGGAGAAGGACCGGCGGTTCTTGATGATCGAGACGGTGTCGACCATCAGCATCGGCAACCGTTTACCGCCCAGCACGGTCTGCAGCGTCGCGCCCAGCTGCCTGGTCTGCGCGCCCGCAGCGTCCTTGTCCAGGTAGATCCGGGACGCACCCGCACCCGTGGTGCCCGAGGACGTCAGGATCTTGAAGACCTCGTCTTCGGGCACGCTCTTGAGGTCGTGGTTCTTGAACATCCGCACCGGCAGCCACGGCAGGTCGGCGACCGCATCGAACTGGCGGCCACGCTCGATCCCCAGCGCACCGAGGATGCGGTCGTACGGCTCGCAGTTCTCGCGATGGTGGTTGGTCAGCTCCGTGAGCTGCGGCAGCAACGCGGCCTCGCGCTCCGCCTGGCTGAGCTCGAACAGCGCGGTCATACCTTCGTCTCCAGAGACCGGTAGTCGATCTTGCCGCTGGGCAGCAGGGGGAAGTCGCCGGCCGGACGGACGTCGAAGCCGGTGACATGCAGGTGCAGGCGTTCCGACAGCGTCCTGGCCGCGGCCTTGCACGCGTCGGTGTCTGCCTCCTGCAACCAGACCACTACCTTGTCCCCGGCGGGCACCGCGGCGGCCGGACCGTATCCCTTCACGACCTGTTCAAGGTCGTCCAGGTTGACCCTATTCCCGAACACCTTGCCGATCCGCTTGAGCCGGCCGGTGATGTACAGGTAGCCGTCCTCATCGAGGTGGCCGAGGTCACCCGTGACGAGCACACCGTCGTTGTCGTCGCCGTTGGCGAGTTCGGCCTCGTTCTCCGCGTAACCCATCATTACGTTCGGGCCGCGGTACACGACTTCACCGTCCACACCGGGCTCAGTGATCTCCGTGCCGTCGTCGGCGCGAATGCTGAACCGGCCGCCGGGCAACGCGGGCCCAGCGGAGCCGAGCTTCTCGGCGAGCTTCTCGGACGGCACAGTGGACATTCGCGGTGCGGCCTCGGTCTGGCCGTACATCACGAACATCCGGCCGCCTGCCGCCCGCATCTTGTCGTTGAACTCCGCCACGAGATCCGTGCGCAACTTGCCGCCGGCCTGGGTCAGCGTCCGCAGGCTCGGGTACTTCTCCGGGTCGAACCGCAGCCGCCGCAACATCTCGTAGTGGTACGGCACACCGGCCAGCGAAGTGATCTTGTACGTCTCGACGGCCGTCCAGAACGGACGCCCCATGACGCCGTTGCTTTCCACCACAACAGTCGCCCCGCACAACAAGTGGCTGTTGAGGACGGAAAGCCCGTAACTGTAGTGCAGCGGGAGATTCGTGGCGACGACTTCGTCCTCGTCGATCCCCAGCACCTGCGCGATGGCTTCGGTGTTGTGCAGAACCGCGGTCCGGCTCAACCGCACCAGCTTCGGGTTCCCCGTCGATCCACTGGTCGGCAGCAACACGGCCAGATCCGGATGCGGTGCGACCCCGGTCTTGTCGGTCCGCTCCCACGTCGCGCCCTTGGCCCGGTACCCCTTCGGGGCGGCACCGTCCGCCCCCAGCACAGCCGCGGGGCGGAACCGCGCGATCAGTCCCGCGAGGACATCCGCGTCGAGCGACGGGTCGATCATCGCGATCGCCCGGCCCGCCTCGAACGCCCCCAGATACCGCAGCACACTGGGCAGATCCTGGGACATCCGGGCGAACACGACACCGTCGGGCAACGCGGACAGCTCGTCGGCGACGAGCGCCACGCGCGCCTTGAGCTCGGAGCCCGTGAGCACCGATCCGTCGAGCGCGTCGACCAGCCGGGCGCGAGAGTGGATCAGCGAGGTCACAGCACGAGACCGCCGTCGACGCCGAGGATCTGACCGGTCACGAACGACGCCTCGTCGCTGACCAGGAACCGGATCACGCGGGCCACCTCTTCCGGCTTGCCCAGCCGGGCCAGCGGGGTGTCCGCGGTGCGCTTGGCGATGACATCTTCCGCCAGGTGCGCGGTCATCGCGGTCTCGATGACACCAGGGGCGACACCGTTGACCCGGATGCCATAACGGCCCAGCTCCTTGGCCGTCGACCGAGCCACGTTGCCGACAGCCGCCTTCGACGCGGCATACGCGGTCTGACCAGCGCTGCCACGCTCGCCGACGATCGAGGCGAGAACAACGATGGCACCGGTGCGCTTGCGCATCATCGCGCGGGCCGCGGCCTGCACGGTGTGGATGGTGCCCGCGACGTTCGTGGACAGCATCCGGGTCACGATGTCGTCGTTGATCATGCCGACCAGCGCGTCCTCGAGCACACCGGCGTTGGCCACGCAGATGTCCAGCTTGCCGTGCTCCTTGGCCACGCCACGCACCAGGGAACCGATCGCGGCCGAATCGGTCACGTCCAGGGCGAGCCCGGAGACCTGCGCGTTCAACTCGTCGGCGAGTTCGCCCGCGACCTCCTTGGCGGTCGCCTCGTCACGCCCGGTGAGCACCACCGTCGCGCCGGCCTCCGCGAGCGCCCGCACAGTGCACCGGCCGATACCCTTGGTACCGCCGGTGACCAGGGCGACCTTGCCTGAAAGAGTCACTTGCCGACCATGCCCTTGAGCATGTCATCGGCGACCTTGAAGCTGCTCATGTCGATGACCTGGTCGGTGTCGAACTGCACATCGAACTCGTCCTCGATGGCCGCGACCAGGCCCATGTGACCGACCGAGTCCCACGCGTCGATGTCGCGGTACTTCAGGTTCTCCACATCGACGTCGCCGTCGAGCGCGAGTGCCTCGACGAAGGTGGCGCGCAGCCGGTCTGTCAGCTCCATGGTGTCCGATCTTTCCCTAGTCGATGGTGATGAGTCAGGCCAGC
Organism: Kibdelosporangium banguiense; assembly: GCF_017876405.1. Classification (GTDB taxonomy): domain Bacteria; phylum Actinomycetota; class Actinomycetes; order Mycobacteriales; family Pseudonocardiaceae; genus Kibdelosporangium; species Kibdelosporangium banguiense. The sequence continues at coordinate 2,116,840 of NZ_JAGINW010000001.1, forward strand.
GGGGTGCGGGCGGCCCACGCCTTGAGCAGCGTGGAGATTTCTTCGGGCAGGGAGTCGGCGGTGAGCTCGCCCTTCCCGGTGAGGAACGGCTGCAACGCCTCGATGGTCGCCTCGTCGCACCCGCGCCGCTGCAGGCCGACCACGTTGAGGCCCGACACGCGGGCCGGGTTGCCCACAGAGATGGTGAACGCGGGCACCTCCTTGCGGACCGCGGAGCCCATGCCGACCATCGCGCCGGGACCGATCCGGCCGTGCTGGTGCACCACCGTGCTCATCCCGATGTTCGCGTGCGACCACACGTGCGTGTGCCCGCCCAGTTGCGCCGAGCAGGCCAGGACGATGTTGTCGTCGAGGATCACGTCATGCCCGACGTGGCTGCGGACCAGCAGGTAGCAGTCGTCGCCGACCGAGGTGACCACCTTGGTGCCCTGGTGGACGGTGACGTATTCACGGATCTTGTTGCGATCGCCGATCCGCACGCCCTCGCCGGCGAACTCGCCCTCCCACGCCACCGGGTGCGGGCCGCCCTTGTCCTCGGCCGGTGTGCCGATGGTCACGTGCGGGCCGATCCAGTTGCCGTTGCCGATCGTGGTGCGGCCGACGATGACGCTGTACGGGCCGATGACATTGTCGTCGCCGAGTTCGACGCCTTCACCGATGATCGCCGTCTGGTGGATTCGGTTCGCCACTGAATTCAAGTCCTGCCCGGGAGTATGGCCGTCTGGTACGCACCCGCCGCGCAACCCCAGAACGCGTCCGTGCGGCCGGAAGGTAACGTGTGGACCCGCGCTAGGGGCGGGCCCGAGAAATCACTGTACCGGACGCTTCCTGAGCCACCGGAGCGACAAGGCGCGGGCAACCCGCATGCGTGGAACGGCGTTTGACGTGATCATGAGTTCGACCGGAAATGCCGAGTTCAACGGCCATGGTGAAGGCGCCAGGTCACGGCTGAAGAGACTCCTGCCCGTCGCGGTGATGCTCGCCCTGGTCGGGCTGGCCGCGGCGCTGCCGATGATCCGCAACACCATCTTCTACTACTGGGACGACACCGCGGGTGCGACCGTCCCGGTCTGGCGCCGGATCGGCGCGGCGGTGCTCGACGGCCGGCTGCCGATCATGGAACCGGACATGTGGCGGGGCGGCGCGTTCGCCGCCGAGGCGTCCACCGGGATCTTCAATCCGGTGATGGTGCTGCTCGCGGTAGCGACGTACCCGATCGACAACATGGCACTGGCGATCACCATCGCGAAGATCTTCTTCCTGCTGGTGATGGCGCTCGGCTCGTACCTGCTGGCCCGTGCCTACGGCGTCCGGCCGTGGCTCGCCGCCGGGATGGGTCTGGCGGTCCCGCTCGCGACGCAGACCTTCTACTGGGACGCGTCGTCCTGGATGTACTCGCTGATGGCGACGGCGTTCATCCCCTGGGTGTGGTGGACGATGCACCGCGCGGTGCACAGCGGCGGCAGCTGGCTGTGGGTGATCATCGCCGGGTATCTCTGCGTCTCGCTGGGCAACCCGTACGGCCTGCTCGCGGTCGGCGTGATCGTGCTCGGGTTCGTCGTGGAGTCCTGGGTCACCCGCAAGCGGGACCGCATCCTCGGCCTGTTCGTGTCCGGTGGCGCGATCGGCCTGCTCAGCGTGCCGGTGTTCCTGCCGCTGCTGCTCAGCTCGTCGGTCGGGTTCCGCGCGGAGTCCGAGACCTGGAACGACGAGTTCCTCTCGCCGAACCTGTCCAGCCTGCTCGGGCTGAGCACGCCGACCGCACAGCCGTGGGTGTCCAGCTTCGGCACCTCGCACCTGTTCATCCCGGCGCTCTACCTGGCCTGGTTCGTGCTGCCGGTGCTGCCGTGGCTGCGCTGGCGCATGCTGCGGCAGCGGTGGCAGTCGATGATCACGGTGTTCGTGGTGGGCGCGGTCTACCTGCTGCTGGTGCTCGGCCCGTCGCAGATCTGGATGTTCCGCTGGCCGCTGCGGCTGGTGACCAACCTGTGGTTCCCGGTGCTGCTGATCTGGTTCGTGCTGGCCAACGCGGGCCTGGAACGCACGAAGGTGAAGATGCGCGCGGCGATCTCGCTGGCGGTCATCTTCCTTGGCGGCTGGGTGGCCTGGGCGGACGTGCCGGACAACCGCGACCAGATCATCGCCGGCTGTGTTGTGGTGGCCGTTCTGGTCGCTCTGCTCGTGTGGCGTGGCATGGCCAGCAAGTCCGGTGTCGCGGTGCTGATGGCCGGTTCGGTCGCGGTGCTCGGCGTTCAGCTGGCGTACTTCCCGGCGATGGCCGGCGTGACGAACTACCAGTTCCCCACCAGCCAGCAGCTGCTCAAGGACAGGTTCAAGAAGTACGAGGGCGTGACCGTCCAGGTCGCCAGCACGACCAGCCTGACCGGCAAACAGTTGCTGCCCAACGTGGCCTACAAGGACGTGTTGTTCGGCTCGATGTACAGCGTGGCGGGCGTTTCCAGCCCGACGGACTACTCCGGCATCGGCTTCACCAAGCTGGACAACAAGCTCTGCATGATCTACCAGGGCTCGGTCTGTCCGGACGCGTGGACCGCGCTCTGGAAGCCGGTCGACGGCTACACGGCCCCGCTGGCGGATCTGATGCGCGCACAGACCGTTGTGGTGCAGAACAACATGGTCGACACGCGGAAGGACCCGGCCCCCGCGGGCTGGCGCCGTGACCGGTCGGCGGAGGCCACCGGCCTGACCACTGTCTACAAGCGAATCGACCCGTTGCCGTTCAACGGAACGGTTTCCCAGGCGTCGGTGGGTACTCAGGTCGCCGAGTCGGTCAAGACGTCCACTGTGGGTGAGCGGACCACGTTCACCAGGTCGAACGGCAACGCCAATGGCGCGGTCACGTTCGCGCGGCTCAACTGGCCCGGCTACACCGCGACCGTGAACGGGCAGCCCGCGACGATCCGGACGAACGCCGTCGGCCTGATCGTTGTGGATCTGCCCAAGGGTGTCACCTCCGGCACCATCGAGCTCGACTTCACCATGCCCGGTACCGGCATCGCGTTCGTCAGCGTCGGCATCGGCCTGCTCCTCACGATCGGTCTGATCGGGTTCTCCGCCTACAGCAGGCGGCGCCGGCCCCAGGACAACGGCGAACCCGACCTGGACACCTCGCAGTTAGCAGAACTGGAGGTCCCGGACACGGTGTCGGTATCCCGAGAGTCCTGAGACAAGCAAGAAGGCCCCCGGCGCGAGCCGGGGGCCTTCTTGCTGTTCGAGGAGTTCTTACTTGGCCCAGGGGGCCTTGAAGATGTAGTTGTCGACCGGGCCTACCGGGCCGAGGACCTCGGTCCAGCCCAGCGACTTCAGGCCGGGCATATCGTCGGTCTGGCCGGTCTCGATGACGATGTAGTTGGCGTTGTAGGTCTTCGCCACGTTCGACACCTGGCTGGGGGTCAGGTTGTTGAAACCGGCCGCGTCCAGGCTGCGGCACTGGCCGAAACCGCCCAAGGCGTTGATCCGGGCCTGGTACTCGTACCAGGCCGGGCCGCCGTACGGACCGTTCTTGCAGTCCGCGACCACGCCTCGTTCGGTCACCATGCGCACGTACGGGCCCAACGGAGCGGCGACGAGCTGCTCGCCTGGCGGGACCACACGTTGCACGGCCTCACCCCAGACCCGGATGTTCGTGTCCGGGATGAACGTCGGATCGAGCGCCTTGAGCGAGATGGCCGTCGAGTTCCACATCGACATGAAGATCGACCCGGCCACCACGACACCCATGGCCGGAATCGCGAACCGGAACTTCCGGCCCAGGCTGACCCACAGGACACCCAGGACCAACGCGGCCGCGGCGACGCCGATCCAGTTACCGCCGCGTGGGTACACAAGCGGATACGCCGGTTCGAAGGCGTGCGTGTTGAGCACTTCGTATGCGAAGTACAGCACCACTGCGAGCGACACCCAACGCACCCACACGCGCTGCTTGACGAAGATCGGAGCCAGCAGGCCCCATGCGGCGAACGGCATCAGCAGCACGTCGAGCCGATAGATGTTCAGGCCCTGCGCGAGGACGCCCAGCGTAGGCACGTCCCAGCGGTCCACGGCCACACCGATGGCCAGGCCCAGCGCGGTCAGGGCCAGCGTCGCTGCCCAGATCGGCCATGTCCTGCGGGTCATGTACAGCACGGTCGCCAGCGCCAGCCCGACCAGCGCGAACCCTTGCCAGATCAGGGAAGAAGGCCAGCTGGTGGCCTCACAGTGGTACGGGATCAGCTGCTGGCAGGCCTGGGCGAAGTCGTTCATGTTCCCGGCCACCGGCCTGGCCCGCAGGCTGACGAACATGATCACGAAACAGGCGATCGCGGAGCCGAACAGCCACCACTGCGGGCGGCGCGGACGACTGCGGAACAACTCGACCAGGCCGACGGTCAGCAGCAGTACCCCGACCACACCGCCCTGCTGGACGTGCACGATCGCAGTGGCCACGGCGACTGTCCCGGCCAGCCGGTAGCGGCCGGTCAGCAGGGCGGCGAGCGAGAGATAGACCATGAATCCGGCGAGCACACCGGGCAGCGCGATCGCGAGCATCGGCGAACCTGTGCCGAGCAGCCACCACGGCGTGATGCCACCGATGACGCTGACGAGGACCGTGGCCACCCACGGGTGCTCCGGGGCCCATCGCTTGGCGAGGATCGATGTCGCCGCACCGAACACGACCAGGCCGATGATCCAGTAGACCAGGTAGACCGCGCCGATATGGCCGATGACCGCGCCGAACCACGTGATGATGTCGAAGAACCAGTGCGGCTGCGGCGCGTTGGCGATGATCCAGTCGCCTGCGAACGCCGACGGGTCCGCCCAGTGCCTGCCCACCGCCGACAGCACCAGATGATCGCCCACACCGGCCATGTATCCGTAGCGCCAGTGCAGGATGAGCCCGAGCAGGGCCGCGCTGAGCACGGTCTGGCCGACCCCGGGCCAGCCGATCCGGCGTCTGGGCCCGGCCGGCTCCTCTGCCGCCGGCGCGTCGTCGAGCTGGGCTTCTTCGTTTTTCGGCAGCGTGGTCAACTCTCGATCCCCCATAGGAAACACCGATGTCAGACGGTGGCGGACACCTTGCGCAGCCGCGGCAGCAACCAGCCCACCCCGGCCGAAAGCACCTCACCGAGCAGGAACATCAGCCGCGAGACGAGGGCGAACGCCAGGGCCTGCGACGCGGGCATGGTGGTCGACAGCACGCCGACCAGGATCGCGTCCCGCACACCTGCGCCGGACGGGAGAATGAAGACGAAGATGCCGCCCAGCAGGCCGACCGAGATCGCGCCGATCGACAGCAGCAGATCACGGAAACTGGGCGAACCGACCGAATCGGCCAGAACCCACAAATGCATGCCATAACAGGCGTAGGAAGCGACCTGGAAACCCAGCAGTTTGCCGACGATGCCGTAGCGCAGCTCGTGGTCCAGCGGGGCCTTGCGCAGCAGCTTCAGCACCAGCGACGTACCCCACGTCAGTACCTTCGGGTGCAGCGCGACCAGGCCGACGGGCAGCAGCGCGAACAGCCAGACGGCGTTCGGCGCGTGATCGAGCACGCTCGGCAGCGACAGCAGACCCAGCAGGGCCATCGCGACCACGGACACACCGAGCGAGATCAACGTCGCCACGAAGATCCGGGCCCGCGGCACACCCGCCTTACGGCCGAGCTCCATCTGCAGCAGGTACGCCCACACCGAGCCGGGAACGTACTTGCCGAGCGAGCCGACCAGGTAGAACTGGGCCCCCTTGATGAAACCGACCGGCTTGCCCAGGTCGTCGACCATGATCTGCCAGGCGTAGGCGCCCAGGAAAATGCCCGCGAGGACGAACAGCTCGCTGATCAGCGTCGCGCTCCAGGAGAGCGTCTTGACCGTCGCCCAGACCTCGTTCCAGCTCTTGGCGACCTGCCAGGCGGCGAATCCGATGACCACGACCACCAGCAGCCGGCGCGCCCACGCGATCAGCTGCTGTTTTGTGGTTTTCTTGGGCGGAGCCGCGGGTGCCGCGTCGTCCTGGTGTTTGGCATCGTCCTCGATGCTCGTCATATGGTCTCCGTGCTCGGTGGGCGCCTGGCTCGACCACGGCATGACGGTCTGAGAACGCGCCTTTGTGGACTTAGGTAGGACGCCTGTACGGCCGGAAAGGTTGCACAGCGACCGTCGGGCATCGGCTAGGCGCATTCAGGGTACAGGCGGGTGCCGGACCGTCTGGCAACGCCACCGTCATGTGCAGGTAGCCTGCCTTCGAAGTTCGCTCAGGCACGTCCACCAACAGGGGACGACCAGCCTCAATCGGAAGATGGAGAATGATCCCTATCACCGTGGTCGACGTCGCCGACGCCGAACCATACGTACTGGAAGTCCTTCGCTCCGGCGTCATCGCGCAAGGCCCGATGGTCAAGCGTTTCGAAGACGCGTTCGCTGAGGTCGCGGGGGTTGAGCACGCGGTCGCCGTGAACAGTGGCACGACCGCACTGGTGGCCTCGATCGAGGTTCTGGACCTGCAGCCGGGTGACGAGGTCATCACCTCGCCGTTCACCTTCGTGGCGACGCTGAACGCGATCCTGGAGGCCGGTGCGTCGGTGCGGTTCGCCGACATCCGCACCGAGGACTTCAACATCGACCCGGACGCCGTGGCCGCCGCTGTCGGCCCGCGTACCAAGGTCCTCATGCCGGTGCACCTGTACGGCCAGATGGCCGACATGACCAAGCTCATGCCGCTCGCCGAGCAGCACGGGCTGGCCGTGGTGGAGGACGCCGCGCAGGCTGTGGGCGCGACGCTGGACGGCAAGGCCGCCGGTAGTTACGGCCTGGGCTGCTTCTCGCTGTATGCGACCAAGAACATCACCACCGCCGAGGGCGGCGTGATCACGACCTCCGACGCCGCGCTGGCCGACCGTCTGCGCGTGCTGCGGAACCAGGGCATGCGTGCGCGCTACCAGTACGAGATGGCCGGCCACAACTACCGGCTCACCGACCTGCACGCGGCTGTGGGCATCCCGCAGCTGGAGAAGCTGGCACAGATCACCGAGGCCCGTCAGCGCAACGCGGAGGTCCTGGGCAAGGGCCTCGCCGGGCTGCCCGGCCTGGAGCTGCCGGCCGTGCTCCCGGGCCGTACCCACGTGTGGCACCAGTACACCGTGCGGGTCACCGAGGACGCCCCGATCACCCGCGAGGAGTTCTCCGCCAAGCTGCTCGAAAAGGGCATCGGCAACGGGATCTACTACCCGAAGGTCGTCTTCGACTACGACTGCTACCGCGACAACCCGAAGGTGATCGCCTCCGACGTGCCGGTGGCCACCCAGGTCGCCTCGCAGGTGCTGTCGCTGCCGGTGCACCCGAAGCTGACCGAGACCGAGCTGGAGACCATCGTCGACGGCATCCGGGAGGTGCTGGGCGCATGACCGCACAGCCCCGGATCGCGCTCGTCGGCTCCGGCCGGATGGGTTCGCTGCACGCCCGTGTCCTCGCCCAGTCCCCGCGGGCGAACTTCACGCGGCTGATCGAGAAGAACGAGGAGACCGGCCGCTCGGTCGCCGCGAAGTGGGACGTCGAGTGGGTGCCGGAGCTCGACGAGCTCAACGACATCGACGCCGTCGTCGTCGCCGCGGCCACCGAGGCGCACTACGACATCGCCAAGCGCGTCATGGAGCTCGGCAAGCCGCTGCTGATCGAGAAGCCGATCACGCCGACGTACTCGCAGTCCGAGGAGCTGGTCGAGGAGTCCGACAAGCGCGGGCTGCCGCTGGTCTGCGGCTTCCTCGAGCGGTTCAACCCGGCCGTGATGACCGCGCGCCAGTTCGTCAGCGACATCGCCCAGATCCACGCCGTGCGGCACTCGCCGTTCGTGCCGCGGATCAAGACCGGTGTGGCCACCGACCTGCTGATCCACGACGTGGACCTGGCGATCCGGTTCCTCGGCGAGGTGCCCAACGCGGTCAAGGGCTCGTTCGGCTACTTCCACCAGGAGTCGCGCACCAACCACTCCGAGGACAGCGCCGACGCCACGATGTCGTTCCCGAACGGCGCGCTGGCGACCATCTCGGCCAGCCGGATCAGCCAGCGCAAGGTCCGTCAGCTGCACGTGCTGGAGGTTGACCGGCTCACCGAGATCGACCTGCTGCGCCGCGACATCACCGTCTACCGGCACGTCGAGCACGAGCCGGCCCGCGACGGCGTGGGCTACAAGCAGCAGACGATCATCGAGATCCCGACCCTGATGCCGGGCGGCGAGCCGCTGGCCCCGCAGCTGGACCACTTCCTCAACCTGCTGGAAGCCGGCGCCGGTTCGGACGAGGTCAAGGCCGAGCGGGACGCCATCCTGCCCGCGCACCGCGCGATCGACCAGGCCTCGGCTTCGGCCAACAACGGTCAGTAACAGCCCGGGTGCCCGGGAGGGCCTCTCCCGGGCACCCGGTACTGTGCCGTGTCGCCTCACACCGAACAGCTCGCAGGGAGTTTCGATGGGCACCGACGACGTCCAGCTGACCTACATCGTCCCCGCGCACAACAGCGGGCAGATGATCGAGGGCACCCTCAAGGAGCTGCGCGACCACCTGGCCGGCAAGAAGGCCGAGATCGTGGTCGTGGAGAACGGGTCGTCGGACAACACCCTCGAGCTGCTGCGCCAGGTCGAGACCAATTGGGACCATGGCGATGTCCGGCTGCGCGTGCTGCAGAGCGCCAAGGGCCTGGGCAACGCGCTCAAGCACGGCATCTCGATGAGCCGCGGCGCACGGATCTTCATCGGTGCCGACGACCTGCCGTTCGGCTTCGGCGACCTGGACAAGGCCGAGAAGATCGACCACGCCGAGCACCCGGTGGTGATCGGCTCGAAGGGACACCCCGAGTCGCAGGCCGGCCGTGGTCTGGTGCGCGCGATCCTGACGTTCGGCTTCCTCAGCGTCCGCTGGGTGATCCTGGGCATGCGCACCCGCGACCCGCAGGGCACGTTCGCGCTGGACGGCAAGTGGGCCCGCGGCGTGGCGCCAAGGCTGAACGAGCCGGGCTTCCTGATGACCACCGAGCTGGTCTACCTGGCCGAGAAGAGCGGGATCCGGACCGTCGAGGTCCCGGTCGTGCTGTCGGAGGCGCACATGGCGCACAGCAGCCGGATCCGCCTCAACGACATCTTCACGATGTTCATCGGGCTGTTCAAGGTCCGTAAGCACCACCGCCGTTCGCGCGCTGCCTGATGGCTCATGCGGTTGTCCTCGGGGGCGGGATCGTCGGGCTGGCGGTCGCGCGGGAACTGACCACCCGCGGCAACCAGGTCACGGTCCTGGAGAAGGAAGACCACTGGGCCGCGCACCAGACAGGCAACAACAGCAACGTCGTACACGCCGGGCTGTACTACAAGCCGGGCTCGTTCAAGGCCCGGATGTCGGTCGCGGGCAACAAGTCGATCATCGGTTTCGCCCGTGACCACGGGGTTCCGGTCGAGGTGTGCGGCAAACTCGTGGTGGCGACGTCCGAGGACGAGTTACCCGCGCTGTACGTGCTCGCGTCGCGGGCGAAAGAGAACGGCGTCCCCGCCAAGCTGATCTCCCCCGCCGAGGCCCGGTCCTACGAGCCCGAAGTGTCGTGTGTCGCCGCGCTTCGTGTGCACAGCACCGGAATCATCGATTTCCCCGGGGTCTGCACCGCCCTTGTCCGGCTTCTTTCGGCCGCGGGCGCGGATCTGCGACTGTCCACTCCGGCGCTCGGTATCCGCCCTGGCCGCAACGGCGGCGTCGAGGTCGCGACCGGGTCGGACGTGATCCGTGCTGATGCCCTGGTGAACTGCGCCGGGCTGCAGAGCGACCGGGTCGCGCGGCTGGCCGGTTTGACGCCGCGGGCCCGCATTGTGCCGTTCCGCGGCGAGTACTACGAGCTCCGGCCGGATCGCCGCAACCTGGTGCGTGGCTTGATTTATCCCGTGCCGGACGCGGCTTTGCCGTTCCTCGGCGTACATCTGACCCGGATGCTCGACGGCAGTGTCCATGCCGGACCGAATGCTGTGCTTGCGTTGCGGCGTGAGGGATATCGGTGGCGGGACGTGTCGCCTTCGGACCTTCTGGAGACCGCCCGGTTCCGCGGCACCTGGAAGCTGGCCCGCAAGTACGGGCGCACGGGCGTGGACGAAGTGCTGAGGTCGTTGTCCCGCAAGCGTTTCGCCGCCAGCCTGGCTCGGCTCGTCCCCGCCGTGCAGGCGTCCGACCTGGTTCGCTGCACCGCCGGTGTCCGCGCCCAGGCACTGCTGCCGGACGGGTCGCTTGTGGACGATTTCCTGATCGAGACCGCACCGAACCAGGTGCACGTGCTCAACGCGCCGTCCCCGGCCGCGACGAGCGCGCTGGAGATCGCACGCTACGTCGCGGACCAGGTCAAGCTCTCCTAGCGGGGTTCGAGAACCTCGACGCCGCCCAAGCCGGGCCGCAAGGCCTCAGGCACCACAACGGAACCGTCGGCCTGCTGGTGGTTCTCCACGATCGCCACGATCCAGCGAGTGGTCGCCAGCGTGCCGTTCAGCGTCGCCGCGGCCTGCGGTTTGCCGTCCTCGTCGCGGTAGCGGATGCCGAGACGACGAGCCTGGAAGGTGGTGCAGTTCGAGGTCGAGGTCAGCTCGCGGTACGCCTGCTGCGACGGGAACCAGGCCTCGCAGTCGAACTTGCGGGAGGCGCTCGTGCCCAGGTCACCGGCGGCCGTGTCGATCACCCGGTACGGCACGTCGATCTTGGCGAGCATCTGCTCCTCCCACGCCAGCAGCCGGGCGTGCTCGGCCTCGGCGTCCTCGGGCCGGCAGTAGGAGAACATCTCGACCTTGTCGAACTGGTGCACGCGGATGATGCCGCGAGTGTCCTTTCCGTACGAGCCGGCTTCCCGCCGGTAGCACGAGGACCAGCCGGCATACCGGCGCGGACCCGTTGACAGGTCGAGGATCTCGTCGGCGTGGTAGCCCGCGAGCGGCACCTCCGACGTACCGACCAGGTACAGATCGTCCTCGGCCAGGCGGTAGATCTCGCTCGCGTGCGCGCCGAGGAAGCCCGTGCCGGCCATGATCTCCGGGCGGACCAGCGAAGGCGTGATCATCACCTGGAAGCCGTTGGCGACCGCCTGCTGGACAGCCAGGTTCAGCAGCGAGAGCTGGAGCAGCGCGCCCACGCCGGTGAGGAAGTAGAACCGCGAGCCGGAGACCTTCGCGCCGCGCTCCATGTCCACCCCGCCCAGCTTGCTGAGCAGGTCCAGGTGGTCGGCAGGCTCGAAGTCGAACGGCTTGGGCTCGCCGACGTGCTTGAGCACGACGTAGTCGTCCTCGCCGCCGGCCGGGGCGTCCGGGTGGACCAGGTTGGGGATGGCGCGGTGCAGCTCGGTCACGGCCTGCTCGGCCGCGGCCTGCTCCGCTTCGGCCGCCTTCACCTCGGCAGCCATCTCCTTGCCCTTGACCAGCAGCGCGTCGCGCTCCTCGCCCTTGGCCTTGCCGACCTGGCGGCCGAACGCCTTCTGCTCACCCCGCAACGTGTCGGCCCGGGACACAGAACTGCGGCGACGCTCGTCGGCAGAGAGCAGCTGGTCAACGAGCTGCTCGTCTTCACCGCGGGCGCGCTGTGACGCGCGCACCGCCTCCGGGTCTTCGCGAAGTGTCCTGAGGTCAATCACACAGAAAGGGTAGTCGTCGGTGAAAACGGATTAGCTGATGGCCACTGTGTCGATGGTCCTCGCTCCGCTCGGACGCGCTCGGCCGCCGGAGCCGATCATTTCCACTTGCCCCACGCAACCGATCTCTTCGCTGTGACCTGCTCGCCGCTGGGGCCGGGGCGATATCGGGCGCGTTGCGAGGCGTAAATGACCAGCGCGGCCAAGCGGCCTAGCTGATGGCCACCGCGACCACGAGACCGAGTGCAACGTGGGCGGAGGCCACGACGGCGCTCGCCGGGGAGTACTTCTCGCTCTGGATCATCTCGCCGATGTCGATGCGGGTCGCCCATTCCAGGATTCGCACGGCAGCGACCTGCACGATGATCCCGATCAGGCCGTAGACCAGGGACGTGATCAGGCCCGCGGTCAGGTCACTGGCCGACGAGGTGATCGCGACGACGATGATGAACGCCATGCTGACCAGACCGGCCGACGTGACCAGCACGGCGTTCGGCTTGCCGGTGCGGACCAGGTCGGACAGCTTGCCCGGCGTGGTCCAGTCGATGGCGTAGAAACCGGCGAGGATCAGCACGAGGCCGATGATCGCGTACAACGCGATGGCACCGATCCCCCTGCCGAGCTGCGCGCCGAAATCAGGGTCGAGCGCGAGGATGTGAGTGTGCACGGGGTCCCTCCGGCCTAAGTGGACTACGTCGTCGTGGGTGAATTATCACGATTCCGGGATGCGATGGGGGACAAACGCCGCACCATCGTCGGTGACCAGTCCCGCGGTCTCCCGGATACCCAGCCCGGCGGCCGAGTCCCCGATGATCCACGCACCCAGCGCGGGGCGGTACCCGTCGAACTCCGGCAAGGGGTCGAACGCCTGGTAGACGAAGCCTTCCTGGCCGTACACACCGCCGGTCTGGGTCTCGTAGCCAGGCGCCACGATCTGGATGTTGGCGCCCTCCCGGCCCAGCCGGGGCTTGCGGACGTACTCGGTGAGCAGTCCCGGCTGGTCCAGGAACGCCGGCAGCAGGTTCGGGTGCCCCGGGTACATCTCCCAGAGGATGGCCAGCAGGGCCTTGTTGGACAGCAGCATCTTCCACAGCGGCTCGATCCAGAGCGTCTGCGGCAGGCTCTCCACGGCCTTCTTGCCGAACTCCTCGTCGACCACCCATTCCCACGGGTAGAGCTTGACGACGCAGTTCATCGTGCCCTCTTCGAGATCGACGAACCGCTTGAGCAGCGGATGCCAGCCGATCTCCTCGATCGCCAGGCCGATCGTGTCCAGCCCGGCCTCCGCGGCGGTCTCCTGCAGATACGCCGTGGTGACGTGGTCCTCGCCGCTCGGGTCGGCCGTGGACCACGTGAAGTGCAGCTCCGAGGACGGCAGCCGATCGCCGATCTCGGCCCAGCGTTCGACCAGCTTCTCGTGGATGGAGTTCCACTGGTCGTCCTCGGGGAACGCCTCGGTCTTCCAGAACCACTGCACGACCGCGGCTTCCAGCAGCGACGTCGGCGTGTCGGCGTTGTACTCCAGCAGCCGCGCCGGGCCCGAGCCGTCGTAGCGCAGGTCGAACCGGCCGTAGACGTGCGGATCGTGCCGCCGCCACGACTCGGCGATGTGCGGCCACGCCCACTCGGGAATGCCGAAATCCTTGTACCGCTCGGTGGTCACGACCGTGTCGACCGCTTCCAGGCACATCGAGTGCAGCAGCTCGACGTCGGCTTCCAGCGACAGGATCTCGTCCATGCTGAAGACGTAGTGCACGGACTCGTCCCAGTAGGGCCTGCTGTTGCCGCGGCCGTCCCGTGCGGGCGTGCCGAACACCAGGCCCTGCTCCGCGATCTTGTTCTGCCAGTCCCGCCGTGGCCGCGAGGACTCCCGGTGCACTCAGCTTCCTCCGCTTCCGCCGCTGCCGCCGCTCTTGCCACCGCCGCTGACACCGAAGCCGCCGCGCTGAATCGTCTTGCCCGAACTGCTCTTGATCGTCGTGCCGCTGCTGGGCGCCGTCGTCGTACCGCCGGACACCCGGCCGTTGGAGACCGTGCCGCCATAGTTGTAGTGATAGCTGCGCGTCTGGCCTCCACCGATCGGGATGAAGAAGAACCCGCCGCTGCTGTAGCCGCCCTGTGACCTGACGTAGTCGTCAGAGCAGATGTTCTCGTCGGTGGTCAACGTGTTGCCGTCGTCGACGCAGTAGGCGCTGACCTCATCCGGAGTCGCGGCGGAGTACCAGACCGCGACGGTGGCCACTACCCCGACCGTCACGCCGGCGCCGATCATCACCCGGCGTTTGCGCAACGACTTGCGCTCGGCCTCCGCGACGAGGGTGCGTTCCTGCTCGCTCTCTTCCTCAAGCGCTTTGCGCATGGCTCGTTTTTCGGCCAGCGTCGGCTCACGGGGCACGCTCGTGTCGGCGTCCTGAAACCGCATGCCACCGCGCTTGGGCGGCTGCTGCTTCGGCTGCTCCTGGCCGTTGTCGTCGGCTGGGTGGTCATTGCTGTCAGTCATCCCGGCCCTCCCTATCGCGGACAGTACATTCGCCGACCGGCCAGGTGTCGCCTGGCGCCCTGTTCGGTGTCCTGATCGCAACACACGTCAGGGCACTCCGTCCGGTACGGCATGATGGAATAGATGTCAGCGAACGCCCAGTGGTTTCGTTCTCGCAACCGAACCTTGAGCACCCGCCTGGTGATGGCCGGTGGGTTCGTCGGCGCGCTCCTGGTTCTGACCCTCAGCATGGTGTTCTCGTGGCCGGTCAAAGTCACCGCGAGCGCGGGTGACCAGGCAGCGGAGAACCTCAAGGCCGCCTTCGCCGCACCGCCGGGCAGCTGCCTGAACTGGGCGCCTGACGGCTCGGACATGCGTCAGACCCCCTGTGAGACGCCCCACTTGTTCGAGGTGACCGGCGACGTCGACATCGCCGCGGAGTACAACGCGAGCGCCCCCTCCCCGACCGACGAGGCATGGCGGGAGATCGCCAAGAAGCGGTGCACCGACGGCGCCGCGGCCTATTTGGGCGGCAAACTCGACCCCTTCGGGAAGTACAGCGTGGGCGCCCTCAAGCCCAGCAACGAGCAATGGCGTGACGGAGACCGCAAGTTCCGTTGCGGTCTGCAACGGGCAGCGCCGTCAGGCAAGGCACTCGTCCCGACCAAGAACTCGGCCAAGAACCAGAACCAGTCGGACGTCTACGACGCAGGCACCTGCCTGGCCCTGGTGGACAAGAACGTCGGCGACCCCATCGAGTGCACGAAGGCGCACGCCTACGAGATCGTGGGCGTGATCGACCTGGGCGAGACCTTCAAGGACGGCGGCTTCCCCCTGGAGGAGCAGCAACAGACCGCGATGCTCGACCAGTGCCCCAAACTGGCGGCGGACTACTCGGGCGGCCTGAACCTGGCGGACAAGAAGCTGACCCTGACCTGGGACACCCGCAAACAGGAAAGCTGGGACGCCGGCTCGAAGCTGGCGGTCTGCAAGGTCGGCGCGCCCCTGCCCGACAACTCCGGCCTCGCCCCCGTCACCGGCAGCATCAAGTCGGCAGCAGCAGCCGTGCCCCCCACACCCACCACCCCCGGCGGGTGACGAAGTGGCAGTGGAGATGTCGCGGACCCGCTTCGAAGAGCTGGTCAGCGACGCACTCGACCTGGTTCCCGCCAACTTCGCCAAAGCCATGGACAACGTTGTGGTGCTGGTGGAGGAGTTCAACCCCGAGGCCCCCTCGATCCTCGGCCTCTACCACGGCATCGCCCTGACCGAACGAACCTCCAGCTACGGCGGCGTCCTCCCGGACACAATCAGCATCTACCGCCAGCCCATCCTCGCCATCTGCGACACCGAAGAAGACGTCGTCGAAGAAGTAGCGGTGACCGTCATCCACGAAATAGCCCACCACTTCGGCATCGACGACCACAGACTCCACGAACTCGGCTGGGGTTGAGGGTGAGGCGCCGGACAAGGGCGGTACCAGCGGCAAAACCGCGACGGAGTCTGGCTCCGTCGCGGTTTTCAGCCCTTCACGCAGATGATCTGCTTCAGTTTGGCGACGATCTCCACCAGGTCTGACTGGTTGGCCATGACCTGGTCGATGTCCTTGTAGGCGGCGGGGATCTCGTCGACGACGCCGGAGTCCTTGCGGCATTCGACGCCGGCGGTCTGGGCGGCGAGGTCTGCCTCGGTGAACTGCTTGCGGGCCTTGTTGCGGGACATGCGGCGGCCGGCTCCGTGGGAGGCCGACTGGAATGAGTCGGGGTTTCCCAGGCCGCGGACGATGTACGAGCCGGTGCCCATGGAGCCGGGGATGATGCCGAGGTCGCCCGCGCCCGCGCGGATGGCTCCCTTGCGGGTGACCATCACGTCGGTGCCGAAGTGCGTTTCCTCCGCCACGTAGTTGTGGTGGCAGGAGATTGGCTCCTCGTAGCGGACCTGCGGGAACTGCGCACGGATGACCGAGCAGACGAGGCGCAGCATCACGGCACGGTTGCGCCGCGCGTAGTCCTGGGCCCAGTACAGGTCGTGCCGGTACGCCGCCATTTCGGGCGTCTTGGCGAGGAACACCGCTAGGTCTGGATCGGGCAGCTCGGCGTTGTGCGCGAGCGTGCGGGCGACCGAGATGTGGTGTTGCGCCAGGATGTTGCCGACGCCGCGCGAGCCTGAATGCAGCATCACCCAGACCTGGCCGCCGGTGTCCAGGCAGACCTCGATGAAGTGGTTTCCACCGCCGAGCGTGCCCATCTGGTGCACAGCCCGGTCGAGCTGCACGGAGGCCGCGAGCGAGTCGAAGCCCTTCCAGAAGGCGTCCCAGTCCGCGGCGTCGCGTACGTCGAACGCCGTGGAGCGGTGCATTCCGAAGCCGACCGGCACTGCCTTCTCGATCTCCGAGCGGAGCCGGCTGAGATCGTCGGGCAGGTCCGAGGCTGTCAGCGAGGTGCGTACTGCCGCCATGCCGCAGCCGATGTCCACACCGACCGCGGCGGGCGACACCGCATCACGCATGGCGATCACGGACCCGACTGTCGCGCCTTTGCCGTAGTGCACGTCCGGCATCACTGCGATGTGCTTGAAGGCCCATGGCAGCGCCGAAATGTTGTGCAGTTGGCGCATGGCTTGCTGCTCGACCTCCTCGGGCCGAGTCCAGAGTCGGATGTCCACGTTCGAGCCGCGGATGACGGTTGCGTTCACACAGCCAGGTTATGTGCGTGCGCTACCGGATTTTCGCCTTCGGTGACAACTCGGTCACGGAAAGAATTTCCCCCTAACACCTCGTATCTGACGTGCCTCCGCGCACTCCTGTGCATATGGGGAGGCCCGCGGCGAGGAGGCACGAATGTCCGTAAGTGCGTTGGCGGAGCGCGTAAGCGTACGACCGGACAACAGGTCACGGTCTGGGGAGCCCGTGGACGAGATTGTGCTGAACGCCGTGGTCGAGGCGGCCGTGTCGGGGGACACGGCCGCAACGGAATGGCTGTTGAGTTATGTACGGCCCTTGGTTTTGCGGTACTGCCAGGCACGGATCGGGGGGCACCGAACCGCGATCTCGGTCGACGATGTGGCGCAAGAGGTGCTGCTGGCGTTGTTCCGGGCCTTGCCTGGCTACCGCAATCAAGGACGGCCATTCCTGGCATTTGTGTACGGCATCGCAGGTCACAAGGTCGCCGACGCGCGTCGTAACGCGGCGCGCGTCGCGACTGCCCTGCCCGTACCGGAGATCCCCGACGTGGCCAGCCCGGAGGCGACGCCGGAGCAGCACGCGCTGCAGTTCGAGTTGACCAGCCGCATGGAGCAGTTGCTGCGCAAGGTGCTGTCGCCGCGGCAGCACGAGATCCTGGTGCTGCGCCTGGTGGTCGGCTTGTCCGCGGAGGAGGTCGCGGACGTGATGGGGTCCACGCCGGGTGCGATCCGGGTGGCGCAGCACAGGGCGCTGACCCGGCTGCGCAAGGTCGTCACGAAGGACTGACCGGGAACCGCGTTTCGTTGCGGGCGATCTTGGCTTCGCCCGCGGCGAGCAGGTCGACGCCGAGTACGTCGGCGAGCTGGACGAGGTAGAGCAGGACGTCGGCGAGTTCGTCCTCGATCTTGGCCGCCCGGTCCGGGTCGTGCGTGGCGACGACGGACTGCTCGGGAGTCAGCCACTGGAACAGGGCGGTCAG
This sequence comes from Kibdelosporangium banguiense, assembly GCF_017876405.1. GTDB lineage: Bacteria > Actinomycetota > Actinomycetes > Mycobacteriales > Pseudonocardiaceae > Kibdelosporangium > Kibdelosporangium banguiense. The sequence continues at coordinate 2,134,611 of NZ_JAGINW010000001.1, forward strand.
TTCGCCCACTTCACCGGACAGCGCCATGGCGAGGTTCTTCGGCGTGTGGAACTGTTCCCAGTCCCTGGCCGCGGCGAACTGCCGCAACCGCGACCGGATCTCGTCAAGACTCATGTCCCTGATCTACCACGTCAGACGTGCGCGGCCTTCGTCGCGGTCGCAGCGGCGGCCTTGGCACGGCGACGGTTGCGGCGGCGCTGCACAACCCGGCTGTCCATCTCCACGATCACCGGGCCCAGCGCCATCAGCAGCAGCAACGTGGTTCCGAGGACAATCCCGGCCCAGGTCAGCACCAGCGTCAGCATCTCGATCTCCTCTGGTCTCAGGTCGTTTGGACGTGACACCAGAGTGGCTCGCCAGGACCCCATTCCGAATCGGCCGAAGAGCCATGACCTGGGATTTCGCAGCTCAGGGCCTAGGATCCGGACGGGGGCTGCGGCGACGGCCAGCCGATCGGCTGAGGCGGGAGCGCCGGTTGACCGAGGCGGATCGCCCCTAGGGGTGAGAAGCTTTCATCCTGTGACGGTGCCCCCTATCCTGCCGCGGACCAACCGCTGGCTGCTCACGTTGCTCGCGTTGTCCCTGCTCATCGACACGCTGGCGTCGTTGGACAACGGGCGAGGCGCGCTGGGGGCGTTGCCCGGGGCGGCGTTGATGGGGGTGTGCGGCCTGCTCGGCGCGCAGAAACCTGCCGAAGGCGCGATCGCCGGGGCGTTCACACTGGTCGGGTCCACGTTTCTGATCCGGAAGCTCGATACCGTGCCCCGGTCGCTCGGTATCAACGATCTGCTGCTGACCGAGATGGCCGCCGGCGTCGCGCTGGTGGTGTTCGTGGTGTGGCGGTGCAAGCCGCTGGTGTCAACCTTCTGTACGACGATGCTTGTCGGCGCGACCCTGTTCGCGTTGCACTTCCGGACCGGCAAGTGGAGTTCGCTGTCGGAGTTCCGGTCGCTGCAGGTGGGCCTGCTGATGCTGGTCGTCTCGGTGTTGATCGGCGTCTATCTGCGCGGGGTGAGCGGCAGGCGGACCGAGACCGAACTGGGCAACCTGGTCCGCAGGCAGTGGCCGCTGGCTGCGGCGCTGGCCATGATGATGTTCCTCGACCTGCAGATCGGCGCCAACTCCAGCAGAACGCACATTTTCGCCCTGTTCGGCGCGTTGATCGCCTCGGTGTGTGCGTTCTTCGCGCCACGCGCGCCGGTCAGCATGACGCTCGTGGCCACGACAGGTGTGGCGCTGTCACCGTTTGTGCTGTTCGTGACCGGCGGCGTTCTCCCCAGTTCCCAAAGCGGAGCGCCAGTTGTCCTCACTGAGATCGCTGCGAGCATGGCGCTGATCGCGTTTGTCATCCGGTGGGGACCGAAATGGCCGGCCGGGCTGAGCACGGGCGCGCTGTCGCTGGCCAACGTGCTCGCCTTGCAGTTGCGGGCCCTGAGCGCGCCGGACTCCGGCGGCGACCGGCTCTCGAGTTTCGGGCTCTATCTGGTCATCCTGCTGATCGTGGCGGTCGCGACCGGCCTTTACTTCCGGTCGCGTGACCGGGAACGGACCCAGTCGGTGCGCTCAGCCGTGACGGGCGCACAGCAGAGCGAGCGGCTCGCCTTGGCGCGTGAGCTGCACGACGTCGTCGCGCACCATGTGACCGGCATCGTCGTACAGGCACAGGCGGCGCGGCTGGTCTCCGACCGGGATCCGCAGATCGCCGTGCAGGCCCTGGCGAAGATCGAGACCAGTGGCGTCGAAGCGCTCAAGGCCATGCGATTCCTGGTCGCCAGCATGCGGGGCGCGAAACCAGCCGGCACGTCGCAGGCCACCGAGCAGGCCACCACGGACCTGACCGCCGACCTGAAAGCGGTCGTGGAGAACTTCTCCGGGCCACCGGTCAGACTCAGCCTGAACGTGCCTGACGTCGTGCCGCAGGAGGTCGGCAGGTCGGTGCTGCGGGTGGTGCAGGAGTCGCTGACCAACGTCGGCAAGCACGCGCTCGGCGCACGATCGGTGCTGGTGGAGGTGCGGACGACCAGCTCGGAACTGCACGTGCGGGTCACCGACGACGGCACCGGGCGACGCACTGACCCAGTCGGCGGATCGGGCGGCTACGGTCTGGTCGGAATGCGGGAACGCGTCGAACTGCTCGGCGGCCGGTTCGCCGCCGGCCCGGCCGAACCGGTGGGCTGGCAGGTCGACGCGTGGCTGCCGATACAAGAAGAGGACACCGTCACGTGACGATCCGCGTGCTCATCGCCGACGACCAGGAGATGGTCCGGGCCGGCTTCCGGATGATCCTGGAGACCCAGGACGACATCGAGGTCGTGGCCGACGTGCCGGACGGCCGCGCGGCCGTGGCCAAGGCCCGTGAGCTGCGGCCGGACGTCTGCCTGCTCGACATCCGGATGCCCGGCATCGACGGGCTGGAAGTGACCAGGATGCTCGCCGGGCCGGGCGTGGCCGATCCGCTGAAGGTGGTCGTGGTGACCACGTTCGACCTCGACGAATACGTGCACACCGCGCTCGCCAACGGCGCCAGCGGTTTCCTGCTCAAGGACGCCGGCCCCGCACTGCTGCTCGAAGCCGTCCGCGCGGCGGTCCGCGGCGACGCGTTGATCTCCCCGCAGATCACCGTGCGGCTGCTGCAGCATTTCGCGATGCCCGCCAGCAAGTCCCCTGTGTCCACGGATGTCGCGCTCACCGAACGGGAGCAGGATGTGGTGCGGGCGGTCGCCCGCGGCCTGACCAACACCGAGATCGGCAACGAGCTCTTCATGTCGCTGTCGACCGTGAAGACGCATCTGGCTGCTGTGCAAGCGAAGATCGACGCCCGCAACCGGGTCGAGGTCGCCGCGTGGGCGTGGAAGACCGGCCTGATGAGCTCCTAGCTCTGTGCGGTCGGCCGGACGACGAGTTCGTTGACGTCGACATCCGCGGGCTGCTCGATCGCGTAGGCGACAGCCCGGGCGATCGCGTCCGCCGGGATCGCAATCCGGTCTCTGGCTTCGGTGATCTGCGACCGGATTGCCGGGTTGGCGGACGCTTCGGCGAAGGCGGTCCGGACGAAGCCGGGCGAAACCGTGGTCACCCGCAACGAGTCACCGGCTTCCTGGCGCAGGCCCTCACAGATCGCGCGGACGGCCTGCTTCGTGCCTGCGTAGACCGCCATGGCCGGGGCGATGCGGAACGCAGCCGTCGACGCTGTGGTGACGAAGTGTCCCGAGCCTTGCGCGCGGAACACCGGCAGCGCGGCCGCGATCGCGTGCAACAACCCTTTGATGTTCACGTCGACCATCTGGTCCCACTCGTCGACACGCAGGTCGTCCAGCGGTGAGATCGGGCCTGCTCCGGCGTTGCTGATCAGCACGTCGAGCCGGCCGAACCGGTCCTGCGCCAGCGTGACCAGGGCGTGCAGATCTTCACGCCGGGTCACGTCCGTGGTGGTGTACACGGCCTGTTCCATCCGGGCCGCCAGACCTGCGAGACGGTCTGCCCGGCGCGCTCCGAGCACCAGCCGCGCGCCCCGTTCGGCGAGCAGCAACGCGGTCGCTTCGCCGATGCCGCTGCTGGCGCCCGTGATCGCCACGACTTTGCCTTCGATTCCTGACATGGCTCCAGCTTGACGACGGCTTAGCCTGGTATCCAGAGCCGGTTTATTCTGGAACTGGAGATGTCATGTCGAGTCAGCGGCACGAACTCGGCGCCTTCCTGCGCAGCCGCCGGGAACGGATCACACCGGCTGAGGCAGGCCTCCCGCAGACCGGCCGGCGCCGTACACCGGGCCTGCGCCGGGAGGAGCTGGCATTGCTCGCCGGGATCAGTGCCACCTGGTACACGTACCTGGAGCAGGGCCGGGACGTCCGAGCGTCCGACCAGGTGCTGACAGCGCTCGCCGGCGCGTTGCGGCTCGACCGGCACGAGCGTGACCACCTGTTCCATCTCGCCGGGCACATGCCCGCAGCGGAGACCGAAGAGCAGCTCACGGCAGAAGTTGCTGCCATACCAATGCTTTTGCAGTCGAATCCCGCGTACATCATCAGCGCCAGCTACGACGTGCTCAGCCACAACCAGGCGACTGACGACCTGTTCCCGAACTTCCCACGGCCGGCGAACTTCGTGCGCTGGGTGTTCACCGAACCGGTGGCCCGGTACGTGCTGGTCGACTGGGAACCGGAGGCGCGCGGCCTGCTGGCCCGGCTGCGCACGCTCGCCGACAGATACCCCGGTCACGCCGGGTTCACCCGGCTCCTCGAAGACCTGCACGAAGCGAGCCCAGAGGTCCGGGCCTGGTGGCCGCACTACGAGGTGCAGGCCAGGGGCGGTGGCCGGAAACGGCTACGGCGCGCGGATGGCGCGGTGATCGACTTCGCGTACACCGCGTTCCATCTCGCCGAACAGCCCGACCACACCTTGGTGATCTACTCCGACGGCCGGACTAGTCGTCCTTCTTCTTCGAGCGCAACGTGATGCGCTGCTTGGGATCCAGGACCGTGCCGGCCTTGGGGATCTGTTCGACGACCACCCAGTTGTGGTCGATGATCAGCTTGCGGTTCCGGCCGGTGGCGTCCTCTTCGCCGAGTACGTAGAAACCGGCTGCCTGCAACGCGTTCTGGGCGTCCTGGTGGTCCATTCCGACGACGTTGGGCACGAGGTTCCCGCTCGGGGCCTTCGTGCCCGGCACGACGGTCTGGCCGATGACAGCCTCAGCCGGCGGGGGTGGCTGAGGCTGTTGCGGCGGTGGCGAAGAGCAGGCAGCAAGCAGTAACAGCCCTGCCAGCAGTGCTTTTCGCACGACCCCACCTCACTTCACCGCGGAACCAGCCTGCCAGTCGGCCCACGACACGGCCCAGTCCCCATAAGTGTCCCAGACCGGCAGCTGTGGTCCACCGGAATTGGTCACCTCGACGACGTCACCGAGCCCGAAGTGGTTGAAGAACCACTCGGCGTTGGCCGCGTTGAGGTTGATGCAGCCGTGTGAGACGTTCGAGTTTCCTTGCGCGCCAACGCTGTTGGGGTTCTCGTGGACGAACTCGCCGTCGTTGGAGATGCGCTCGGCGAAGTGCTCGAGCGACTTGTAGGCCTGCGGACCCGAACAGACGCCGTACGTGCACGAGTCCATGGTGTAGTCGCGCTGCTTGTCGGAGATCACATGCGCGCCGAGGTGCGTGGGTGTGGCGTCCTTGCCCATGCTGATCGGCATCGTCTTGACCAGGTTGCCGTTCTGGAAGATCTGCATCTGCGCGGTGTTGCCGTCGGCCTTGGCGACCCAGGCGTCGTGCACCTTCAGCGTGAGGTCCCGGTCGGTCTGGCCGAAGACGCCGCCACCGAGGTCGACCCCGTAGACACCGGCGTGCACCTTGATCGTCGTGCCTGCCTGCCAGTAGTTCTGCGGCCGGTAGTGGACCTCGCGCTTGCTCAGCCAGTACCAGCCGCCGGGCTGCGACGGCGTCGAGGTGACGGTCAGCGCCTTCTCGGCCGCGGCCTTGTCGGTGATGTCCTTGTCGAACTTGACCACGATCGGCTGACCGACGCCGACGTCGGTGACGCTGGGTGCCGGAATGAACGACGGAAACGCGGTCGCCTTGGGTGCGAGGGTTTTCACCGTCGACTTCTGCTCGCCTTTCTTGCCGTCCGAGGCAAGTGTGCCGGCGACCACGTCATAGCTGGCGGCATAGGCGAGCGACTCACTGGAAGTCCACGTTGTTTTGTCATCGGACAAGGAACCCTTTACTTTTGTCCCCTTGGCCGAATTGGTCACCGTCACCGTGTCGAGCGTGCCACCGGAGGCCTTCACGGTGATCGGCGTGGTCGGCAGAACATTGTCCCCACCAGGGCTGATGTCAACCTTGACCTCGGCGGCGGCAGCCGGCGCCCCAGACGAGCCGGGCACGCCGGCGACCACTGGCGACTCTCCCGAACTACAGGCGCCGACAATGAGAGCGGTGGTCAGGATTATTCCCGTTACCATCGCTTTGCCTGTGCTTGACATTTCTTCCCGCCCATTCTCGGCCAGTATGTCTTCCTACTTAACACGACGTTTTCGGCGGCAAAAAGTTCACCCCTTATCGCGCCGGTCACAGTTGTCCGATTTGACCTGGAGCGCACTCCAGGGTGTCTGATGGAGGCATGACACTGAACGGCAAGATCGCACTGGTCACGGGGGCTTCGTCAGGGATCGGCGAGGCGACGGCTGAGGAGCTCGCCGCGCAGGGCGCGTCGGTCGTCATCGGCGCGCGGCGCACGGATCGCCTGGCGGCGTTGGAAGAACGGCTCACGGCTCGTGGCACGAAGGTGCTCAGCGTCGAACTGGACGTGACGAACCAGCAGTCGTGCCAGGCCGCGGTCCAGGCGGCGGTGGACCAGTTCGGCGCGCTGGACATCCTGGTGAACAACGCGGGCGTGATGCTGCTGGGCAGCATCGTCGGCGCGGACACCACCGACTGGACGCGGATGATCAACACCAACGTCCTCGGGCTGATGTTCATGACCGACGCCGCGTTGCCGCACATCCTGGCCAGCAAGGGATCCATCATCCAGGTGTCATCCGTGGCCGGACGGGTGGCACGTCTGGGCTCGGGCGTTTACAACGCGTCGAAGTGGGCGGTCGGCGCGTTCAGCGAGTCACTGCGCCAGGAGGTCACCGCCCACGGCGTCCGGGTCGTGCTGATCGAGCCCGGCATGGTCGACACCGAGCTGCGTGACCACATCACCGACCCGGCCGCCCGCAAGGCGATCGCGGAACGGGCCAGCCAGACCAGGCAGCTGCAGGCCTCGGACATCGCGAACGCCGTGGTGTACGCCGTCACGCAGCCCGACTACGTGGCCGTCAACGAGATCCTGATCCGGCCGACCGATCAGGTCCTCTGAATCGTCTTCACGCTCAACTGCTGTCCAGGCGGGTTACCGGCGCAGCCGGTGCCCTCCAAAGGAATGAACATCGACGCGGTCTCCTGCGGCGGGTACACGCGCAGGCCACGCACGGCGGTCGGCTTGCACACGGCCTCGTCGAAGTTGCGGACCTGCGTGAACCCGACTGGGGCCTCCGCGCTGGCGCCAGGTGCGACGGTGATCGCCTCGCCCTTGGTGCCGACCCGGACCGCTGCGGGGCCGACCTGGTGGCCATCGTCACCGGCCACATAGGACACGCCGGGGAAGCCCTGCAGGACGCACGGCGCCGCGCCGATGTTCGTGAACACCAACTGGCGGTACACGGTTCCGGCGGCCGCGTCACCGTTTCCGATGCTGAGTTTCAGGCTCGCCGCCTTGCACTCGCCCTTGTCCACCGCCTGAGCCGACGGCTGCTGCGGCGGTGGCGCGGGCGCCTCGGGCGACGGTGTTGTCGCCGGCGGCGGGCTGGACGATTGTCCGGCGTCCGGCGTGGTGGAGCCGATCGTCGGGATCTGCGTGGCGACGGGCGTGGGCTGGCCGGTACACGCGGCCAGCAGGAACAGGCTGCTCGCCGCCAGGATGCCGATCTTCGGGACGTTCATGGCGTTCGCCTCCAGCAAGTCATCTTCTGGATGCCCACTGTGAGGACGTGCCGAAACCTAGGTAGGTTGCGTCAGACTTTCACCAACAGGGTGTTCACCACCTTGCGAGCACGCGTTCACGCCACGTTCGCCGACGCACCGGAGGCTGCTGAAACATGACTGAGCTCTCCCGCCGCCGCCTGCTCACCCTGTCCGCAGCGGCCTCTCTGCTGCCGCCGTCGGTGCACACCGCACTGGCCGAACCGGCTCGCCCGGGCGGTCTGGAAGCGATCGAGCACGTGGTGATCCTGATGCAGGAGAACCGGTCTTTCGACAACTACTTCGGCACACTGCGCGGCGTTCGCGGCTTCGGCGACCCGGCCGCGCTGCGCGGGATCTTCTCGCAGTCAGGCGTGCTGCCCTTCTCCGCGCGCAAGGCAGCCGAACTCGCGCAGCGCCCCGGCGCCGACATCCAGTACCTCGGCTCCCTCGACCACAGCTGGGAAGGCGGCCAGGCCGCCTGGGCAAGCGGCTGGAACAACGGATGGGTACCGGCCAAGACACCGTCCACAATGGCCTACTACGACCGCAAGGACATCCCGTTCCAGTACGAACTCGCGGAGACATTCACGCTCTGCGACGCGTACCACTGCTCGGTTTTCGGCCCCACAAACCCGAACCGGCTCTACATGTGGTCCGGCAACGTCGGCTACGAACCCGGCACAAACCGGCGCGTGGTCGGCAACGACGCCTACGCCGAGGACACACATCCCGGCTACACATGGACCAGCTACCCCGAACGACTCGAATCCCGTGGCGTGTCCTGGAAAACCTATCAAGAATGGGATAATTACCAGGACAACGCGGTTGAGTTCTTCACCCGCTTCAAGGAAATCGCCCGAAAAGCACTTGTCCCAGTCGGCGGCCTGCGAAGCCTGGACAGTTTCTATGCCAAACTCTTCAAATCGTCACCGGCCGCGCAAGAAGAGATGCTGCGCCAGCTCGCATCCGGCGTCCAGTCGCTTTCCCCAGCTGAGCGGTCTTTGTACGAACGCGGCTTGGCTCGCGTCCGCCCCGGCCAGCTCGCCGCTGCATTCCGCGCCGACGTCGCCTCCGGCAAACTGCCCAAAGTTTCATATCTGGTGCCTTCCGCAGCAGATTCCGAGCACCCATCAGCCTCTTCACCCGCGGCAAGTGCACGGTTGACTTACGACATCCTCGACGCCCTGGCATCGAACCCCCGCGTCTGGTCCCGAACGGTGCTGATCCTCACCTTCGACGAATTCGACGGCTACTTCGACCACGTACCACCCCCAGTCGCACCACCGTCGCAGACTGACGAATACTACGAAGGAAAACCCATCGGCCTCGGATTCCGCGTGCCGACAACAATCATCTCACCCTGGTCGGTCGGCGGATACGTGGCGAGCGAAACCTTCGACCACACATCGATAATCCAATTCCTCGAACGCTGGACCGGCGTCCACGAACCGAACATCAGCCCATGGCGCCGAGCAGTCGCCGGAGACCTGCTCTCAACATTCGACTTCCACCACGCAGGCCGACGCCCAGCCCTGGACAAACCAGGCCCAGTCCCCACGCCGGTCCCCCGCTGGAACCCCGCCCCACCAGCCGCGCAATCAATCCCAGCCCAGGAACCAGGCTCCCGCCCCACCCGCCCAGTCCCCTACCGCCTCGAAGCCTGGGCCAAACTCGACGGCAGATCACTGGTCATAACGCTCCGAAACTTCGGCACCCGCAGCGCCCACTTCACCATCTACCCTTACGCAGGCGAACTGCCCGCTCCCAAGCATGTCGACGTCCTCGGCCTCCAGATCATACGAATCCCACTACCAAGCAAGAAATACGAAATCGAGGTCCACGGCCCAACCGGCTTCCACCGAACATTCAAATCCTAACCAACCGCCCCATTTTCCCACCACACCCAAACCCCACTCGTTCCCCCCATAGGAAAAGACAATCCCCCTCCCATCCCGGGGGGCGGTCGAGTCGACGGCGGGAGTTTCACCCGCCGCCGCTCACAGAACCGTGCGTAAACCTCTCGGTTTACACGGCTCTTATTGCTCTGCCATCGGGCGTGACGTGGCGCCAATGAGAGAAGAGCCGGGGATAGGCCTGAGCGATCTCGGCCAGAGCCTTCCACGCCTTCCGTTGACGACGCCGGAACCGTTTATATTTCTGTGTCAGCCATCGCACCAACTGCTGATTGATACGATACAGGAGCGGGTTCAACATGAAGGCGCGATAACGCCCATAGTAGTTGAGCCACCCCGCGACAATGGGGTTGATCCACCGCGCGAGGTCTTTCCACATGAAGGTGACACGACGGCCTAGATGCCACGAGCGCACCTGCTTGCCCATCGCCACCATCGCATCCTTACTCACCGCGGGAAGGAAATTCATGAACAACTGCCCATGCTCGTTCTTCGCACTCCGAGCCCGAAAATCATATCCCAGAAACGTGAACCGCTCATGCATCGATGACCCACCACGGTTATCGTCCTTGCAATACACGATTTTCGTCTTGCCCGGATGCACTTCCAGCCCGAACCCGGCAAGCCGCGTGACGATCGCCGTCAACACCTCACGAGCCCGCTGCTCGCTACGGCAATGCACGACCACATCATCGCAGTACCGCTCGAACACCACACCCGGAAATTCCCGAGCAATCCACGTGTCGAACGCATAATGCAGGAACAGATTCGCCAGCACCGGCGAGATCGCCGACCCTTGCGGCGTCCCCTTCTCCGGAATGACCGTCGAACCATCGGACTGCCGGATGGGCGCGGTCAGCCACCGTTGCACATACAACGACACCCACCGCGCCGGAGCATGCTTCTCCACCGCCACAACGATCTCCCGATGCGGCACAGTGCCGAAAAACTCCTTGATATCCAGATCAATGACCCAGTCGTACCGCCAGCACCGCCGTCGGCACAACCCGACCGCATCCAACTGCGAGCGACCCGGTCGATACCCATAGGAATCCTGGTGAAACACCGGTTCCACCACCAACTCCAACGCCTTCGCCGCGACCGTCTGCGCCACCCGGTCGGCCACCGTCGGAACACCCAGCATCCTTGTCCCACCACCATGCGGCTTCGGAATCTCCACCGCCCGCACCGCCGGCGGGAAATACGTCCCCGAGGACATCCGATTCCAGATCTTGTACAGATTATTCTTCAGATCCTTCTCGAACTCCTCAACCGAGACCCCATCCACACCAGCGGCACCCCGGTTCCCGCGCACCACCTGGAACGCATCCCATACCTGCCACTTGTCAATCTCAAACGATTTTCCCGACACGAGTGATCCACCCTCACCACTCCTCCCAGCCCAAGATTGACTGGTTGATTTCTGGACTGAATCGCAGCAATCCGCCCCCTTCGCTCCACTCCCATTACAGAAGCTTCATCACTACTACGAGACGGTCCGCCCTCCTGTCCCGCGACCGATACTCCATCTCTCACAGGTCCGCTGCTTGAGACGCTCTCTCTCGCCGACCTCGAACAACCCGGGATCGTCTGTTTCGAGACGAGGAGTTCCCACGTTCCGTATCAATGCCTGAATCGGGCTCACGCCACCTCTACGCCGGACACCGCTAGGCCAAGACAACAGGACACCCGCCCAACTCATCCCGGGACACAGGGACCGCCCCGGTTCTGATGCCACATATAATGGTAACGACGCGTCATTAATGGTTCACTGCACGTTCGTCTTCCCGACTCACACCTGCCGCGATCAATTGCCACGGCTTTTCCATGACGCTCACCACCACGACTCATTCACCGCAGCAGCTCATGGCGGTTTGACACCGTCTCCTGCCCGACGGCGCCGGAGGGCCCACCTCCATCATCAACACAGCATTACCCGACAACAGAAGAGACTGCCAAGGTATTCGTGGCACACTCCCTGGTCCAGTCTACAAGGGAATGGGGGTGGGCAGGGGTTTTCAAGGGTGAACCCCGTGCGAATGGGCCGTTCGCACCGGGATCACCCGAATGGAGGTAGGAGCGCCTGGTTAGGCGGCGCAGGTCGCCGATCAGGGCGGGCACACAGTTTGAGGACGATGGTTCCGGTGAGCAGGACACGGCGTGCGCGGGGACAGGGCTGGGCGAAAGCGCGGGCGGGAGCCCAACCAGCAGGGCTAGCTGTGCGGGAGGTCGAGGCCGATCCATTCCAGGCAGTGCCAGCCGTCGCCGTTGAGTTCCAGCAGGACGTGGCCTGTGTTGGGCAGGACGCCTACGGTGGCGAGTTGGCCGGTCACGTTTTCGGCGAGCCATTCGGCGCCGAGGCGGATTGTGCCGCCGTGGCTGACCAGTACCACTGTTCCTGACGAGTGGGAGGATTTTATCGCGTCGATTGCTTTGAGGAAGCGGGTTTGGATTTCTTCTCCGCTTTCGCCGCCGGGCATTCGGGCGACCAGGTTTTCCTCGGTCCAGCTGGAGTACACCTGGAAGAACTCGTGCAGGGATTTTTGGTCGTTTCGGCCTTCGAGGTCGCCGACGAAGACTTCTTGGACGCCGTCTATTACCTGGACTTCCAGGTTATGGGCGGCCGCGATGGGGGTTGCGGTTTGCTGGGCTCGGGTGGCGGTGCTTGCGTAGACCGCGACTATTTCCAGGTTTTTGGCCGTCTGCGCGAAGGCTGCTGCCTGGGCGTGGCCTTCGTCGGTCAGGGGGGCGCCGGGGATCGCGGTGTCCAGTGCACGGTCCAAATTGGACGCGGTTTGGCCGTGTCTCACCATGAGCAGCCGCATCAGAGACCTTCCTGGACCTTCGCGACCCAGTCCAGGGCGGCGGTGTAGTCGGACGCAGTGGATCGGGGTGGCGCTGCTGACAGCGTTCGGTCGGCCTTCGGGTATGAGCCGAGGAAGCGGACTTCGCGGCTGTTTCTGTGCAGCGCGGCCAGCGCGTCGGCGATTCGGGGTTCGGACACGTGGCCGTCGAAGTCGAGGTAGAACCGGTATTCGCCGAAGCGTCCGCGCATCGGGCGGGACTCGATCCGCGACAGGTTGATGCCGCGCAGTGCCAGCTCGGATAGGGTTCCGGCGAGTGAGCCGGGCTCGTCGTGGGCGATGACCACGAACAGTGATGTCCGGTCGGTGCCGGTTGGCTCGGGCGGTTTGCCGGGGCGGCGGAGCAGCAGGAAGCGGGTCACGGCGTTGTCGACGTCCGCGACGTCTGTTGCCAGCTCGACGAGCGGGTAGTGCAAGACGGCGACAGGTGCGGATACGGCTGCGTCGAACTCGCCGTCGTGGACATGGACTGCTGCGGAGGCCGTCGAGGTTGTGGCGACAGGAACTGCGTTGGGCAGGTTGGTGGCAACCCAGTCGCGGACCTGAGCGAGCGCGTGCGGGTGCGAGGCGACGGTTTTGATGTCCTCGTGCTTGACGCCCTCCCGTACGAGGATTGAGAACCGTACGGGCAGAAGCGCCTCGGCGACGGCGACCAACGGGGAGTCCTCGGCGAGCGAGTCCATCGTCGCGGTCACGGCGCCTTCGACGGAGTTCTCCACCGGTACGCAGCCGGCGTCGACCTCGCCCGCGCGCACCGCGGCGAGCACCAGGGGGACGGTCTCCACCGGAACTAGCGTGGCCTCGCCAAATGTACGGGCTGCTTGTTCGGTGAACGTTCCCTGCGGGCCGAAGTAGGCGATTCGTGACACCGGACAACCATAGGACACTCGATGGCGGTTCCCGAGCTGTCCCAGGCCTGACATGCTGGGGATGTGACCGCCGAATCGGAGGCCAGCGCCGGGAGCTTGGCAGGTTCCTATCCGCTCGAGGTCGTGCTGTGCGCGGTTGAGCAACCGCTCGCGCGAGCGTGGGAGGTGGCGGCGCGACAGCGCCCGGGCATACGCGTGCACCACGGCTCTGTTCTTGAGGTGCCCGTGCAGGCGGTGGTCAGCCCGGCGAACTCGTACGGCTGGATGCGTGGCGGTGTGGACGCGGTCTACGCACAGGCGTTCCCGAACATCGAGCAGACCGTGCGCAGTGCGGTTCTGGCGTTCCACGGCGGCGAGTTACCTGTAGGCGAGGCGTTGATAGTGCCGACCGGTGCGTACGCGCCCGCTTGGTTGATCAGCGCGCCGACCATGCGTGACCCGGGCGATCTGCTGCCGCACGACACTGTCCATCCGTATCTGGCCGCGCGGGGCGTGTTCCGGCTGTGGCAATCAGGGCTGTTGGACGAGGGCGTACTAATCCGTCAGGTCGTACGGTCCATTGCGCTACCCGGGCTAGGAACCGGCGTAGGGGGTGTCGCGCCGGAGATCTGTGCGCGTCAGGTCATCGCCGCGTGGGACGAGGTTTTCCTGCAGAAGTAGGTGAGTTAGCCAACAGCCCGGGTGGCCCGACCGGCCAACTGGGGGTCGGCGTGTACTTCGTCACAGCGCAACTCTGGCGGCCAGCACCTACCGTTAACTGCAAGTTTTCCCTGCCTCGGCGAGGAGTGGGCGCGATGGCGCGCGTGCGTGATCTGACCCCGTATGTGGAATTGCATCGGGAGCAGTGGCGAGAGCTACGCAAGTCGACCCCGCTGCCCCTGTCGGCCGGGGATCTGACCCGGCTGCGCGGCCTGAACGACCCGGTGGACCTGGGTGAGGTGGCCGAGGTCTACCTGCCGCTGTCGCGGCTGATCAACCTGCAGGTCCAGGCCAGGCAACGGCTCAGCGACGCGACGGCCACGTTCCTGGGCGAGTCGGAGAAGGTCCCGTTCATCATCGGTGTCGCGGGCAGCGTCGCGGTCGGCAAGTCGACGACCGCGCGTGTGCTGCGGGCGTTGTTAGCGCGTTGGCCGGACCACCCAAAGGTTGAGCTCGTCACCACGGACGGGTTTCTGTGGCCACGCGCAGAGCTGCTGCGCCGCGGCATCATGCACCGCAAAGGGTTTCCCGAGAGCTACGACCGGCGTGGGCTGTTGCGGTTCGTCTCGGAGGTCAAATCGGGCGCCGCGGAGGCGCGCGCACCGGTCTACTCGCACCTGTTGTACGACATCGTCCCTGGTGAGGAGCAGGTCGTCCGGCGCCCGGACATCCTGATCGTCGAGGGCCTGAACGTGCTGCAGCCCGGTCCGCGGCTGGCCGTGGCGGACCTGTTCGACTTCTCGATCTTCGTGGACGCGCACACCGAGGACGTGGCGCGCTGGTACGTCGAACGGTTCCTGACGCTGCGGCACACGTCGTTCGCCAACCCGGAGTCGCACTTCCACCACTACGCGAAGCTCACCGACGAAGAGGCCCGCCGCGAGGCGATGCAGCTGTGGAACGGCATCAACGAGCCGAACCTGGTGCAGAACATCCTGCCGACCCGGCCGCGGGCCACATTGGTCCTGCGGAAAGGTGCCGATCACAACGTTTGCCGGGTTCGGCTCCGTAAGCTCTAGCCCATGGCTGTCCGGTTGCTGCTCGTCGACGACCACGAGGTCGTCCGGCGTGGCCTGCGTGACCTGCTCAACGGCGAGGAAGACATCGAGGTCGTCGCCGAGGCGGGCAGTGTCGGCGAGGCCGTCGTGCAGGCGTCAGCCAGCAAACCGGATGTCGCGATCGTGGACGTGCGTCTGCCGGACGGGAACGGCGTCCAGCTCTGCCGGACTCTCCGGGCGTTGCCGGACGGTCCACGCTGTCTGGTTCTCACCGCGTTCGACGACGAGGAAGCGTTGGTCGGCGCGATCATGGCCGGAGCGTCGGGTTATCTGCTCAAGCAGGTGCGCGGCCACGACCTGGTGACGGCGGTGCACGAGGTCGCGGCAGGACGGTCGTTGCTCGATCCCGTCACGACCGCACGTGTGCTCGAACGTATGCGCCGCGCGGCCGACTCGGACGAGTTGAACGCGCTGACCGAGCGCGAGCGCAAGGTCCTGGAGTTGATCGGCGAGGGTATGACGAACCGTCAGATCGCCGAGCAGCTGTTCCTTGCCGAGAAGACCGTCAAGAACTACGTGACGTCGGTGCTCGCGAAGCTCGGTATGGAGCGTCGCACGCAGGCGGCCGCGTGGGTCGCGCGCAGGTCAACGCGGTAGCGGCACCTTCCACGTGACGGTCGTCCCGGTTCGCGCGGACGACAGCACGTCACAGTGACCGCCTGCCTGTTCAGCGCGTTCTTCCAGGTGTTTCAGGCCGCGTCGGGTGACGCCGGGCGGGATGCCGCAGCCGTTGTCGACCACGTGCAGCTCAAGCTCGCCGGGGTTGACCGCGAGCCGGACCCGGACGCTGCTCGCCCCGGAGTGCCGGACCACGTTGGACAGTGCTTCGCGCAGCGCCGCCCGGGTGTGGTCGGCGATGTCGCCGGGCACTTTGGCGGGATCGCCGACCAGGTCGAGTCGCGGTTGGAAGCCCAGCAGCTCGCCGGCGGTGGCGACCTCGCCCCGGGTGGTCTCGGCCAGGTCGGTCGGCTCGGTCGGGTCGGGGTTGCGCAGCGTGCGGACTGTTTCGCGGACGTCGGCGATCGTCGCGTCGAGCTGGTCGACGGCTTCGGCCAGCCGGGCCGCGTCGGCTTTCGCCAGGCGCTTGGTCGGGCGACGGACCAGCAGGTCGAGCTGCATTCCGGCGCCGTAAAGACGTTGGATGATCACGTCGTGCAGGTCCCGGGCGATGCGCTCGCGTTCCTCGAACACCGCGACCCGTTGCCGGGCATTGGAGCCTTCGGCCAGGACCAGCACAAGCCCCGCCTGCGCAGCGAACGCTGTGAGCACCTCGACCGTCGGCGGCGCAAACGGTTGCGCACCTTTCTTGCGGTAGACAGTGAGCGCGCCGAGGCGGCGTTCACGCGTGCCGAAAGGCGCAGCCGCGAACGGACCGAAACCCCATAGCTCTTTCGGGACGAACGGGGACGTACGCGGGTCCGTGGTCACGTCATCGACCACCATCGGGATCCCGCTGCGCGCGACCCGTGCGGCCGACGACCGCGTGGACAGTACGAGCCCAACGGGGTCCTCAACGGCCGTACCGTGCGCGGCCTCGACAGTGAGCCTGCCGTCCTCACCGCGTGCCATGACCAGACCGAGGTCGGCCTCGGCGAGTTCCGCGGCGACCTCGACGACACGAGCGAGGACAGCCTCGGGGTCGTCACCGGACAACGCGGCCGTGGCGATCTCGGTGGAAGCGGTGAGCGCACGCGCGGCAAGTGTCGGATCCATGATTACAAGCAAGGTTATGCCACCCGGCCTGCGTCGACCCGGATGACGAGGTCGGCCGCAGCGGCTTCCTCGGGCCTATGGGTGACATGCACGAGCGTGCGCCCGGCCAACGAGGTCGACAGCCCAGCGAGCACGGCCTTGGCCGTCTTCACATCGAGGTGCGCGGTCGGCTCGTCCAGCACGACCAGGTCCGCGTGCGGCGCCGCGACAAGCGCGCGAGCCAGCGCCAACCGGTCCGCTTCGCCGCCCGAGACCATCCCGACCAGGCTGTCCAGCCGACCCGCCCAATGCCCGAGACCTGCCTCGGTCAGGGCTTCGGCGAGGCGTTCGTCGGATGCGAGGGGGTCGCCAAGCCGCAGGTTCTCGCGGATGGTCGTGGAAACGAGCTGAGGTTCCTGCGGGCACCACGCGACCTTGTCGGGCACGTACGCGGTGCCCTTTTCCGCTGGTAGAAAGCCCAGGAGCAAGGCCAGCAAGGTCGACTTCCCAGCACCTGACGGGCCGAGCACGGCGACGTGGCTACCGGCCGGGATGTCGAGGTCGACCCCGCGCAGGCTGGGTTCGGTCGCGCCAGGCCAACGGACGTCCACGCCTTTCAGGCTGACGTGCCTGCTCGGAGCTGGTCGTTCGTGCGGTTCGATGGGCTCGATCGCCTGCACTCGGGCGTACGCCGCACGCAACGCGTCCCTGTGCTGCAACGCGGGAGGCAGCAGGGCAAGCGCTTCGGCAAGCGCCAGTGGCACGAGCGCGAGCACCGGATTCCCTGTCGTAGCACCGAATGCAGCTGCCAGTCCCGTTGCGAGCGTAATCAGACCCGTTGCTGCGCCCGCGCCAAATGCCTGCTTACGCGCACGCTTGGCCAAATCGGCGTCGATACGCGCGAGTTCGGCACGCCGTTGCTGTTGCGCGCCAAACGCAATGAGCTCAGGCGCGGCTTCGAGCAACGTGAGCACGCCGGTTGCCACTTGTCGGCGTCCTTCAGCGAGCGCGGTCGTCGAGCGACGCTCCAGAATCTTGGCGAGCAACGGCGCTCCGACACCGCCGATGAGCACAGCCGCAGCCAGAACAAGCCCCGCCGTAGGCGAGATGACGGTCTGAACACCAACGGCCACAACACAAACGACGGCCGCGACGATCGGCGGCACAAGCACCCGGGGCGTGAGATCGCGGATCGTGTCGACGTCGTCCACGAGCCTGCGCAGGCCTTCGCCACGTGCCAGGCTCGCAGTCCGCGCAGGTCCCAACGAGACCAGACGCTCCCACAGCTTCACCCGCAGGTCGCCTGCCCGGCGGAACGCGGCGTCGTGCGTGACGAGCCGTTCCAGGTACCGCAGACCCGCCCTGGCCAGGCCGAACGCCCGGACCCCGACGATCGCGACGGTCAGTGTGAGGATCGGCGGCTGCTCGGCCGCCTTGGCGATCAGCCAGGCCGAGACCGCCGTCAGCGCGACCCCGCTGGCCAGCGCCAGCGCCCCGATCACCGCGCCAAGCAACTCCCGGCGAGTAATCCTTACCCGGGCAGCCTTACTGGGCAGCTCTGCCGATCCGGGCGCGACAATCGTGGGGTGTAAAGCTTCCTCGGTAAGCCTTACTTCCCGATGCGCGGCCAGTAGGACTGACACGCCATCACTCGCTGCCTCATACACGGCGGCCATGACCCGGCCCGCAGTCGCCGAATCCAAGTGCGCGGTCGGCTCGTCGAGCAGCAGCACGCGAGCACCGCGTTTGACCCGCAACAGCGCCCGCGCGATCGCGACCCGCTGATGCTCCCCTGTGGACAGTTCAATGATCTTGCGGTCCAGCAGGTGTTCAGCGGCGGCCTTCTCGGCAACCTCGCGCATTTCGTCCAGCGTCGGAGGGACGTTGCGATCGCTGACGGCCAACCGAAGCTCGTCGACCACTGTGGCGCAGGCGAAAGCGGGACGTTGCGGAACCCAGGCGACAACCCGTCGCCACGACTCAGAGTCGACTGCGTCGACGACGATCGTGCCCTCGTCAGGCGCGACGAATCCAAGCAGCGCGGCGATTGTCGTCGACTTCCCGCCCCCACTGGGCTGGTCGAGCCGCGTGATCTCGCCGGGCCGCAACATGAACGACACCCCGTTCGGCGCGAACCCGTCCCGCCGCCGCACCCGCAGGCCTTCAACCTGTGCCAATACCCCAGGCGAGTACGTAGTCCGGTTGGCACTGGGCGAAGCGTTCACAAGATCTTTCACGCGGCGAACAGCCTCAAGACCGTCTTCGCTGGCGTGGTGTGCGGCACCGGCGGCCCGCAGCGGGAAGTAACACTCGGGCGCGAGGATCAGCACGAACAACCCGATCGTGAGCGTCAGGTCGCCCGAGACCAGCCGCACACCGATGATCACCGCGACCACGGCCACCGACAAGGTCGCGATCAGCTCCAGGACCAAAGCCGACGAGAACGCGGTCCGCAGGGTCGACAAAGTCGCACGCCGGTGCTGGTCGGAAACCCGCCGCACGGCAGCGGCCTGTGCCTCGGCACGCCGGAAGGCCGTCAGAACCGGCAGCGCCCGAATCAACTCCAGCAAATGCGACGACAACCGTGCGGTCGCGTCGGCCGATGCTGCCACGCGATCAGCGGTGTACCGCCCGATCAAGATCGCGAACACCGGCACCAAAGGCACGGTCAACGCGATCACGACCGCCGAAGGCCAGTCGGTGAACAGGACCGCGGCCCCGACCGAAACCGGCACCACGGCGGCCGAGACCAACGCGGGCAAGTACGTCGTGAAGTAGGCGTCGAGTGCGTCCAACCCCTTGGTGGACAACACAGTCAGCGAAGCAGGCCCCTGCTCGGAGATCCACTCCGGGCCACGATTCAGCGACACGTCCAGCACCTGGGCGCGCAACTCTTGCTTGGCATTCGCGGCGGCTCGTGCGGCGACCACCTGCAAAGCCCAGCTCAGGACGGCCCGCGCGATGACCGCACCGACGAGAACCGCCAACAGGCCATGGCCGGTCACGACCGAGGCGAGTGACCAGGCCTGGGCGACCAGGGCGAGTGCGCTCAGGAACGCCAGCGCGAAACAGAAGGCCAGCGCCCGGCGCGCCGATGCTGGCAGCGCGCCGAGCGGGCCTCTCCCCTGCCGGGCTCGGGCGGGAGTTCGCCGGCCGGGAGAGATCACGGGACACGCACCGGGGGAATGTGACCAGTACCAATGCGTTTACGGAACACCCAGTACGTCCAGCCCTGGTAGACCAGCACAGCCGGGGCGCCGAGACCGGCCACCCACGTCATCACCTTCAGGGTGTACGGGCTGGATGCGGTCTCCGTGATGGTCAACGAGAACGCTGGATCCAAAGTGGACGGTACGACGTCCGGATACAACGCTCCGAACAGCGCCACCACGGAACCGACGATCACCAGAGCCATCAACGCAAACGCTTGCCCTTCGCGGCCGATCCCCAGCCGCATCAGCGACAACAGCGCAGCCACGACAACAACGCCGATGCACACCCATGTCCAGGTGGAGCCAGCTCGCAATTGGACCGTCAACAGCAGGCCCAGCAACGGCAGCAATGCGAACGGACCGATCCGCAGCGCGAGCAGGCGCGCCCGCGACCGTATTTCCCCTTCGGTTTTCAACGCCACGAACACGGCTCCGTGCACGAGCGAAAAACCTACGATCGCGAGCGCGCCGAGCAGGGTCTCCCATTGCAACGCGGCGAACGCGGACCCAACCCGGTTCCCGCTCACGTCAATGGGCAACCCGAGCACATTCCACGACAGCAACAGGCCGACACCCAACGCGGGCAACCAGGAACCGACGACGATCACCCGGTCCCAGTTGCGCCGCCACCGCACGGAATCGACCTTGCCGCGATATTCGAACGCCACACCACGGCCGATCAACCCGACCAGAACGGCCAGCAGCGGCAGATACGCGGCACTGAGCAAGGTCGCGTACCAGCCTGGGAAGGCGGCGAAAGTCGCGCCGACCGCGACAATGAGCCAGACCTCGTTGCCGTCCCACACCGGGCCGATGGTGTTCACCATGACCCGGCGTTCGGTCTCGTTCCGGCCGAGTACCGGCAACAGCATTCCGACACCGAAGTCGAAGCCTTCCAGGAAGAGATATCCCAGCCAGAAGAAGGCGATGATCAGAAACCAGACAAGCGCCAGGTCCACAGTGACTCCTAGTAGGCGAAGGCCAGTTCGTCTTGTGACTTCTCCACCGGTTTGCCGGGCATCACCCCGGCGATTCCGGCACGGGCGTATCGCCTCAGCAGGAACACCTCAAGCACGGCCAGCGCTGCGTAAACGAGCGTTAACACGATCAGCGAGGTGAGCACTTCACCGACGGTCAGCCCCGAAACCCCTCGTGCGGTGAACATCCAGACACCGTCCACACCGGTCGGATTCGGCACCACGACAAACGGCTGCCGGCCCATTTCCGTGAAGATCCAGCCGAAACTGTTGGCCAGGAACGGTGTCGCGATACCGGCCAATGCGGCCCGGCGGAACCAGGGCGATTTCGGCATGCGGTCCTTCCTGGTCAGCCACAGTGCCGCAGCCGCAGCCAGGGCAGCCAGCGCACCGAACCCGATCATGAGGCGGAAACCCCAGTAGGTGACCGGAAGATTGGGCACGTAGTCGATCGGCTGACCGGACAACTCACCCAGTTGAGGGTCGACCGGATAGAACTCGCCGTACTTGGCCTTGTACTCCTGCACGAGATCGCCGATGCCTTTGACCTCACTGGAGAAATCATTGTGTGCGAGGAACGACAGCAGGGCGGGAACAGTGATGGACTTGACGTTCTCACAGTCCGGCCGTGCCACGTCGCCGTACGCGAAAATCGAGAAACCAGCGGGTTGCTCGGTGTGGCACAGGGCCTCAGCGGCGGCCATTTTCATCGGCTGCTGTTCGAACATCAGCTTGCCCTGGACGTCACCCGTGATGGCCAGAGCCGCGAACGAGATCATGCCCACCCAGCCGCCGAGTTTCAGCGACGCCCGCCACACGGGCCGCTCCTCTTTCCGGCGAGTCAGGTGCCATACCGCGACACCCACCAGGAAAGCGCCGGCGACCGCGAAGCAGCCCGCGATCGTGTGCGGAATCGCGGCCAGTGCGGTGTTGTTCGTCAGCAACGCCCAGATCGAGTTCAGCCGCGGCCGACCGTCGACAAGCTCGACACCGACCGGATGCTGCATCCAGGAGTTGGCCGCGAGAATGAAGTAGGCAGAAGCGACCGTGGCCAGTGAGAAGGCCCACGCACAGGCAAGGTGGACTTTCTTCGGCAACCGGTCCCACCCGAATATCCACAGCCCCAGGAACGTGGACTCGACGAAGAACGCCAGCAGCCCCTCCATCGCCAGCGGTGCCCCGAACGCGTCGCCGACGAACTTCGAGTACGCACTCCAGGACATCCCGAACTGGAATTCCTGGACAATCCCGGTGACCACTCCCATGGCGAAGTTGACCATCATCAACTTGCCCCAGAACTTGGTCATCTTCAGGTATTTCGGATCGCCCGTGCGTACCCACGCCGTCTGCATCCCGGCGACGAGGACCGCCAGTCCGATCGTCAACGGGACCATCAGGAAGTGGTAGACAGTCGTGATCCCGAACTGCCACCTCGCCAGATCCAGTACTTCCACACCATCGATCGTGCTATCGGCAATCCGTTTTCTCTTGCGGCACCAGTCCCCTATCGTCGGGACCAAGGTCCTGTGGGGGTGTGGCTGTGCGTACGCGGTTCGCGATCGCGTCGATCATCGATTCGGCGGCCAGTGGGATGTGGCCACCGTTCATGCTGCTGTTTCTCGTCAACGCACAGCATCTGAGTGAGACGAGCGCCGGGCTGGGGCTGACGATCGGGTCGCTGCTCGGGATCACGGCCGGGCCTGCCGTGGGGATGCTGCTCGATCGGGTGGGGCCGGCGAAGCTGGTGATCGCGTCGAATGTCGTGCGGCTGGCCGCGTTCGCGTACTACCCGCAGGCGAGCACGATCTGGCAGGCCGCGCTGGTCGCGTGTGTGCTCAGCCTGGGTGACCGGCTGTTCTGGACAGCCAATGCGCCGTTCGCGAAGGTGGTGAGTGCGGCCGCGCGGGACGTCGAGCGGCTGCTCGGCTGGCAGTCGATCGGCCGGTTCGGCGGGTTCGGGCTGGGCGCCGGGCTGATCGCGGTCATGCCGGACACGACAGATCCGATCGTGTACGTCGTGGTGGCGTACGTGATCGCGGCGCTGCAGGGTGTGGCGGCGTTGATCCTGATCGGCATCCGGACGCCTCCTGAGCCCAGTGAGGTCAAACCGAGCTGGTCGATCGTGCTCAAGGACCGCCGCTACGTGGCCGTCTGCGCGACACAGATCCTGTTCTGCCTGGCCAGTGTCGGCAAGTACACCGTGCTGCCGCTCGTGATCATCAACGTGCTGCACGGACCGCAGTGGGTGGTCGGCGCGGCGATGATCATCGGCACCGTCGTGTACATCGTGGTGCAGGAACCAGTGCTGCGGATCGCCGAGAAGTACCCCAGGAGTCAGGGCATGGCCGTGGCGGCGGCCATGTTCGCGGTGTGCTTCGCGGCGCTGGCCATCGCACCGGTCACAGCCGTGATCCTCGTGACGAGCGCGGTCATGTCCGTCGCGGAGGCGTTGTTCAGTCCGTTGTCCACGGCCGCGGCGGTCGACGCGGCACCGAAAGAGGCGCAAGGCCGTGCGAGCGCGTTGTTCCAGCTGTCTTGGGGCGTCGCTACGGCAATCGGTCCGGCGATGCTCACCGGCCTGCTCACACTCGGCCTGCCCGTGCTCTGGACGACGCTCACGATCACGTCACTGGCCGCGATCCCGGCGGTCATCGCAACGCGGCCGCGACCTCAGCAGCAGTCCGGACCACCTGAGGCCCCACAACATCCGCGTGCAGACGCTCAAAAGTGACCACGCCGACGCTGGCCCGCAAACCCGCGACGCCACGCACCGGAGCCGCGATCCCGAACGCCCCAGCCTGCAATTCCCCAGAGGTGGCAACCCATTCCGCGCCGTCGAACGGCAGCAGGATCGCCTTGCCGGCCGCGCCTTTGCGCAACGAGTGCCGGGTCCCGACACGGTAGGCCACGTGATACGCGGTCCACGACGGCTCGACGACGGCCACGGCCTGTGCTTCATCGCCGTCGGCGACGGTCAGGTGCGCGGTCGCCCCAATCGACTCGGCCAACTCACGTAGCGCGGGCAGCGCGGCATGCCGTAGTTGCGGCAGAACGCGCGCTGACAGCCTCAGCAGCCCCAGACCTAGGCGGACCCGCGAACCCTCCCGCCGAACGAGCCCACGGGCCTGTAGCGGCACCAGAAGCCGGTACACCGCGGCGCGGCTCGCGCCGATCGCCGCGGCGAGGTCGCTGATGGTCGGCGCCTCGGACTCCGAGTCAGCGACCGCCTGCAGCAGCGCGAGCCCACGGTCAAGCGTCAGCGAGCTCTCTTTGCCATGGACACCCGGCGAGGTCATGACGCCGGTGACACAGTGCCGGCCACCTCCGCGAGACCCACGACCGATCCGTTCGGGCCGGGCGCGGTGGCGGTGATCCGGACTGTGTCGTGGTCCTCCAGGAAGGTCCGCTGGTCGCCGCCGGACAACGTGATCTTGTCGCGGCCGCCCCAGCTCATCTCCAGGAAACATCCCAGCTGCTCACGCGTCGGCCCCGACACCGTGCCGGAGGCGAACAGGTCGCCAGGCCGTACAGTCGCGCCGTTGACGGTCATGTGCGCGAGTTGCTGGGCGAACGAGTAGAACATGTCCGCGAACCGCGGCCGGGACACAATCGTGCCGTTCCAGTCGATCTGCAGCAGCAGGTCCAGGCCCCACGGCTGGTCTTCGACAAGGTAGTCCTGAACCGGGTGGGTACGCGGCGGCGTGTGCACGCGCGCTGCGGAGAACGCGTCGAGCGGGGTCACCCACGCCGAGATGGACGTGGCGAACGACTTGCCCAGGAACGGTCCGAGCGGCTGCGACTCCCAGCCCTGGATGTCACGCGCCGACCAGTCGTTGACCAGCACAACGCCGAACACGTGGTCCGCAGCGGCTGATGTGGATACGCGGCCCACCACGGGACCGCCGCACACGAAGCCCACCTCGGCCTCGATGTCCAAACGCTGTGACGGTCCGAACGCAGGCCCACGCTGCTGACCGTGCGGGCGCACGATGGGTGTGCCCGACACGACGACCGTCCCGGCGCGCCCGTGGTAGCCGACAGGCAGGTGCGTCCAGTTCGGCAGCAGAGGCGAGTCGTTGGGCCGGAAGATCTTGCCCGCGTTCTCCGCGTGGTACTTCGACGAATAGAAGTCCACGTAGTCGGCGACCGCGAACGGCAGCACGGCGCCGTCCAACGGCACCAGGGAAGCACCACGGGGAGCGGCCGAAGCCGAGGTCAGCTCGATCAACCGGGCACGCAGCTCGGTCCAGGTCTCGCGGCCCGCCGCCAGCAACGGATTCAACGAATCCGCCGAGACGATTTCGGCCAGGTCCCCGAACGAGGACGCGATCGGCCGCAACGGCATGGCCTGGTCACCCAGCCGCACCGCGATCTGGCCGTCGATGACGCCGTACGGCAGCGTCTGCGGCCCGAACGGTTGATCAGGCGTGAACGCCTCGTCTTCGACCCACGTCACAGCAGCCCCAGTTCTTCCAGGTCAGCGATCGGCTCAGCGAGCGAGCACGACCCGTACGACGCGAATACGCCACGCACGGCATGCGATGCCGCCTCGGTCAGTTCGCCGGCCTCCTTGGCCAACGCGTCCGAGTCCGTGCTCTCGAGCGCCTCGCGCACGTCACCGCCCGCGAGCGAACGCGCGGTGGCGACAAGCAGGTTGAGGAAGCCGTGGTGGATGAACCCGGTCTCCTCATCCGTATGCCTGACAGCGTTATGCAGGCCTGCAGTCGCCTTGAACGACACCCCGCCGCTGCTGACCACCGTGAGGAAGTCGGAGATCTCCTCGACCGTCGGGAACGCCGACTGGCTCAGCCCGCCGCAGCGCAGCTTCGGCCAGCTGCCGTGCTCGGCGACCTTGCGGATGCTCTCCAGCCAGTCCGGGCCGCCCCGGCGCGGCTCGATCACGCGGATCACGTCTTCCGGAACGAACTCGGAGACCCGCTCCAGCCACTGGTCGTCCACGTCGGACGGGGCCGGCATCTCCACCATCCGCAACGCCAGCAGCTCGGTGCGCGATTCCACGATCGACAGGGCCTTCGGCACACCGCCGAGGCCGGTATCGATCACCAGCGACAGGGCGACCGGTTTGACCGGTTTCGCCTTGATCAGCTCGGTGATCAGCTCCGGCAACCGGGATGCCGGACAGAGAAAGAGGCCCATCACCCCGGCCCGGTTCGACGACCGGGTGGCCAGGTGCGCGGCGATCGCGTCGGGCATCGTCGCGTTGCCGGGAGGGAACAGGGCGGCATCGTCGACAAGCCTCGCGAGCAGGGGCGGAACACCTCGAGGGCCGGGCGGCGGGAGTTCGACTGCGCTTGACACGGCTGACACGCTAGTAGCGTACCGGCAACTGAACAAAAATGTCCGCTATCCGGACACAGGAGAGGACATGCCTTACTACCGAAGCGTGGGCGAGATCCCCCGGAAGAGGCACACCCAGTTCCGCGCCCCGGACGGCTCGCTTTACGCCGAAGAGCTGATGGGTGTGGAGGGTTTCTCCAGCGACTCGGCGCTGCTCTACCACCGGCATCTGCCCACCGCGATCGTCGACGCGGTGCAGATCGAGGACGCCCGGCAGACCTCGCCGAACCTGCCGCTCAAGCCCAGGCACTTCCGTTCGCAGGACCTGAAGTGGGAATCCCCCGCGGAGGTCGACGCGGTGACCGGCAGGCGGCTGCTGTTCGGCAACGCGGACGTCAAGATCTGTTTCGTCGCGGCCACCCGGCCTTCGCCGCTGTACCGCAACGCGGCCGGCGACGAGCTGCTGTACGTGCAGACCGGGACCGCGGTCGTCGAGACCATCTACGGCTCGCTGACTGTCGGCGACGGCGACTACATCGTCATCCCGACCTCGTGCACCTATCGAGTGGTTCCCGGCGACGACCTGCGGATGCTTGTGCTCGAAGCGACCGGCCACATCGGCCCGCCCAAGCGGTACCTCTCCAAGAAGGGCCAGTTCCTCGAGCACTCGCCGTACTGCGAGCGCGACCTACGCGGCCCCACGGAGCCGCTTCTCGTCGACGGTACGGACGTGGACGTGTTCGTACGGCACCGCGCGGGCGTCACGCGCTTCACCTACGCCAACCACCCGTTCGACGTGGTCGGCTGGGATGGCGCGCTGTACCCGTGGGTGTTCAACATCCGCGACTTCGAGCCGATCACCGGGCGCGTGCATCAGCCGCCGCCCGTGCACCAGACCTTCGAGGGCCCCAACTTCGTGGTGTGCTCGTTCTGCCCGCGCAAGGTCGACTACCACCCGCTCGCGGTCCCGGTGCCGTACAACCACGCGAACGTCGACTCCGATGAGCTGATGTTCTACGTCGGCGGGAACTACGAGGCCCGCAAGGGTTCCGGGATCGGCCTGGGCTCGTTGTCGCTGCACCCCTCGGGTGTCACGCACGGCCCGCAGCCCGGTGCGGTCGAAGCTTCCCTTGGCGCGGAACAGTTCGACGAGACAGCGGTCATGGTGGACACGTTCCGGCCGCTTGAACTGGGCGAAGGCGCGGAGGCCTGCGAGGACCCGCGGTACGCGTGGAGCTGGGCGAAACGAGGGCCTGATTGGCCGTAACCACTCGGCCATCCGACTGAACTTGGGAACCGCGCCGGACACGGCGGCGTCGCTCCGGGTACGAAGACCGGGGAGGTGGCGATGTCCGATCCACTGTCCAACATCGAGCGCATGGTCAGCGAATGGGAGCGCAACGCGGAGGAGAACGCCGCCCGCTACCAGAACATGCAGCAAGAGGTCGAACGGATCTCGATCACCGAGTCCGCCGCGGACGGCGCGGTCCGCGTCACCGTGGGCGCCAACGGCATCCCGACGAACGTCGAGATGACAGACAGAGTCAGCCGCCTACGCCCCGACGAGATCGCTGCGGCGGTCATGCAGGCGATGACCAAGGCGCAGAGCCGTTACCCGGAGGAACTCGCCCGCATCATGGGCGAGACCGTCGGCGACACGGCCGCGACGCAACATATCCTGGCCACCGCCCAGGCCTCGTTCCCGTCAGCGGAGGAACCGCCGCGCCCACCCCAAACGCGCGGCGATGACGGTGATGACGACGGCTTCGGCTCGGTGATGCGCTGATGCCTGACGCCGGCTACGAAGTCCTGACCGGGGAACTGACCGCCCACGCGGGCAAGGTCGACGGCTTCGCCGACCGCCTGCAGACAGCAGTGGACGCAGCCCGCCAGGTCACCATGAACAACGACGCCTACGGCGTGATCTGCCAGCCCTTCGCGTTGCTGCTGCAGCCTTTCGAGGAAATGGGCGTCAACGCCTTGACGAAGGGCTCGGAGACAGTCCGGGAAACCGCCGGAACTGTCCGCGACGCAGCCAAGTCGTACGACACTTCCGAAGCAGCCAGGGCATCGAGCTTCCGAGGCACCGATGTCTGATGGAAACCCTCTGGTAGCAACAGCTCAGAGCGATACGACAGCGGTCACCGGGATCGGCATCGCCGAGTCCTCTGTGGATCTCGCCAACGGAATCTCCAATGGTGACTGGGTCGAGGCCGGTCTGGGCGCGGTCGGTGTGGGCCTCGAAGTGCTCTCGATGGTCATCGACCCGATCGGCACCATCGCCTCCTACGGCGTGTCGTGGCTGATCGAGCACGTCCAGCCGTTGAAGGAAGCCCTGGACTGGTTCGCCGGGGACCCACCGGTGATCCGTTCCTTCAGCGAGACCTGGGCCAACATCGCCGCCGAGGTCGGCAAGGTCGCCGCGGACTACGGCAACGAAGCCAAGGCCGGCACCGGCGGCTGGACAGGCCAGTCCGCGGACACCTACCGCGGCAAGGCAGCCGAGACCGCCGACGCGATCTCCGGCGCGGGCGCCCTGGCCGACGGGATCTCCGCCGGTGTGATGATCATGGGCGAGGTCGTCGCCGCGGTCCGCGAAATCGTGCGTGACCTGGTCGCCGAGGTCGTCGGCAAACTCATCACCTGGGCCCTGGAGGCCGTCGCCACCCTGGGTCTGGGCACCCCGGTGATCGTCGCCCAGGCCACGGCCGCGATCTCCAAGGTCGTCAACAAGATCGCCGACCTGGTCCGCAAACTCGTCAAGACCATCGGCAACGTCACCCCACGCATCCGCAAGGTCATCGACAAACTCGACGAGATCATCGCCAAGCTCGGCAAACTGGGCCGCAAGGGCGACGCCCCAAGCTCGTCCACCACGCCGAGTTCCTCCGCGAGCGCTCCGGACGGCGTCCGTTCCCCGGATACCCCCGGCACCAGCACAACCCCGTCCGGCACGGACACGCCCGACGTCACCTCGCCGGACGGCACGACCAGCCCGTCCGGGACGAAGTCGTCGGACGAGCCGAACATGCGGCAGGAAACGTCGACCGATCCGCAAGGCAAGGCCCGCGAGGAGAACAACCGCGTCTGCAAGGACGACCCGATCGACATCGCCTCGGGCGAGATGATCCTCCCGCAGACAGATGTGGACCTGGCCGGTGTGCTTCCCCTTGTGCTGCGCCGCACCCATGTGTCGACCTACCGGGTCGGGCGGACTTTTGGCAGGTCCTGGGCGTCCACGCTGGACCAGCGGCTGGAGGCGGACGCGAACGGCGTCTACTTCGCCGCCGAGGACGGCATGCAGTTGAAGTACCCGGCTCCGTTGAACGGCACATCGGTACTTCCCGCGTATGGGCCGCGGTGGCCACTCGACCATGTACCCGACGGCGGCTACACGATCACCAACCCGGAGACCGGCCTGGTCCGGCATTTCGGCCCCACGACTGCGGGTGCGTTGCCGATCCAGGCGATCAGCGACCGCAACGGCAATCGGATCGTGTTCCACTACGACGACGAAGGAGTCCTGACTGACGTCAGGCACTCCGGCGGTTATCACCTTCGAGTCGAGACGACCGATCGGCTGGTTGTCGCGATCCACCTCGTACGGCCGGCCGCCCCAGAGGTCACGCTGGTCCGGTACCGCTACGACGAAGCCCTCCGGTTGTCCGAAGTGGTCAACTCTTCAGGCAGCGCACTGCGGTTCGAGTACGACAGCTCGGATCGGATCGTGCAATGGGTCGACCGCAACGAGATGTGGTACCGCTACACCTACGACGAACACGGTCGATGCGTACGCACGCAGGGTGGCGACGGATTCCTCAACGGAACCTTCGCCTACCAGCCGGGCCGGACTGTATGGACCGATTCGCACGGCCACGACACCGTCTTCCATCTCAACGACTACCGTCAGGTCGTTCGTGAGGTGGACCAGCTGGGCGCGGTCACGCTGTCCGAATGGGATCGTTACGACCGCCTCCTGGCCAGGACGGATCCGCTTGGCCGCACCACCCGGTACGACTACGACGGTTCCGGTGACCTCATCGCGATCGTACGGCCGGACAGCGAGCAGACCAGCATTTCGTACAACTCGTTGCGGCTACCGACGAGAATCGTCGATCCGGACGGCGGTGTCTGGCTGCAGAGCTACGACCAGAAGGGCAATCTGACCTCGGTCACCGATCCTTCAGGTGCGGTCACCCAGCGGATTCACGACGCCCGGGGCAACATCGCCGAAGTGGTCGACGCACTGGGCAATCGCGGGCGAATCGTCTGCGACGCGGCCGGGTTGCCGGTCGCTCTGACCGACCCGATGGGCGGCATAACGCGTTATGTCCGCGATCCGTTCGGCCGGATCGGGCAGATCATCGATCCGGTCGGCGGCGTAACACGTCTCAATTGGACAGTCGAAGGCCGGCTGGTGTCCCGCACCCTGCCGGACGGTGGGACCGAACGGTGGCGTTACGACGGCGAAGGCAACGTTGTCGAGCATGTCGACGCCGTCGGACAGGTCACCCGCACGACATATGTCGGCTTCGACCAACCGTCGTCCAAGACCGGTCCCGATGGCGGCCGGCTGCAATTCGCGTATGACACGGAACTTCGCCTGGTGTCGGTCACCAACCCGCAAGGTCTGATCTGGCGGTACGAATACGACGCGGCTGGTCGGCTCGTGCGGGAGACCGACTTCAACGGCCGGGTGATCGCCTACCGGCATGACGCCGCGGGGCAAGTAGTCGAACGTGCCAACGGTGCTGGTGAAGTCACTACCTTCACCCGCGACGCGTTGGGGCAGATCGTTGAGAAGCGGTCCGGCGAGTCGCTCACGACATTTGCCTACGACAAGGCAGGCCGGGTTGTCAGGGCGACGAACTCCGACGCGGACGTGACGTTCGAGCGGGACGCACTGGGCCGTGTCCTTGCTGAGACGACAAACGGACGCACGGTCCGCTCCACGTACGACTTGACCGGCCGTCGCATAACACGGCAAACCCCTACGGGCGTGCGAAGCACATGGCACTACAACGCGAACGATCAACCAGTCGCGTTGCACACCGCCGGCCGCACGCTGCAGTTCAGCTACGACGCGGCCGGGCGGGAAGTCGCACGTCACCTGGGCGGCGCCGTGTCGCTCGCGCAGTCGTGGGACGCCGGCCACCGGTTGCTCCGTCAGACAATCGCCACACACGCGGGGCAGCCCGTGCAGCAACGCGCGTATCACTATCGACCTGACGGCAATCTCGCTCGCGTCGATGACCAGCTCGGCGGATCGCGCCGATTCGAACTCGACAGGTCCGGCCGGGTCACTGCCGTACATGGCGCGCGATGGACCGAGCGGTACGCGTATGACACGGCAGGCAACGTCACAACTGCCACACCGGGTCCGCGCGAGTACGCAGGCACGCTGGTTCGGCGCGCAGGCAACGTTTACTACCAGCACGATGCCCAGGGACGCGTCATACTGCGCAATTCGCGTTCGTTGTCAGGCAAAACGCAAGCGTGGACATACACCTGGGATGCGGATGACCGCCTGACCGGAGTGACCACACCGGACGGAACCCGTTGGCGGTATGCCTACGACCCGGCTGGCCGCCGGATCGCGAAGAAGCGGCTCGCCGAGACGGGGGTCGAGGTCGTCGAACAGATCGATTTCACCTGGGACGGCTCGGTGCTGGCCGAGCAGACCCAGTCAGGCCGGGCAGTGACCTGGGACTTCGAACCGGGCAGCATGCGTGCGGTCAGCCAGCTCGAGCGGGCTCAGGATTCGCAGGCATGGATCGACCGGCAGTTCTATGCCATCGTGACGGATTTGATCGGCACGCCGACGGAAATGCTCGATCCGGACGGCGGGCTGGCCTGGCGATCGCAGACGAACCTCTGGGGCGCCGCGCTGGCCGAACTCAGCGGCGGGCCGTCCTGCCCGCTGCGCTTTCCCGGCCAGTACCACGACCCTGAAACCGGTCAGCATTACAACTATCACCGTTACTACGACCCGGTCGCCGGCCAGTATCTCAGCAGCGATCCACTCGGACTGAGCGCCGGGCCGAATTCATACGCCTACGTCAGCAATCCGACTCGGCAGTACGACCCATTCGGCCTGACAGCCTGCGAGCGAGCCAAACGGCTTGCGAACCGGACCACCGAGAACGCCCGCAACGGCCGGGTCCGGGAAACTCCCGACTATCACGGAAGGCTGTCCAGAGAGCGCGAACTGGAAATCCTGTCGAATCCCGACGCTGTCTACCATTCGACCGGCACAGGCGGCCGTTTTATTTTCCGCCAGGGTGAGGACGTCGTCATCACCCAGGGACCCGGCAGCCAGGCGGGCCAGCTCGTGACCAGCTACGGCCCGTCCGGTCCGCGCGGGGACAGCGGCGCGGCGATCTTCGGCGGTTCACCGAGTGATCCCGGATTGCCCGTCACGCATGAGCAGATTGTCAATGGTACGGTTCCCACCCCGTCTGGTGACACGCTGCCGCCGGCCGTCCAGATTCTTCCTTAGGGCGCACACCAATGTCACATATGCCACCAATCGAAGTAGTCGAGGGTGACCCGCTGCCACTGACACCGCGCTTGGCAATCCTCGGGCTCACTCTGGACGTCGGGCCGTATACGAGCCCGGAAGAACACGAACGCCATGTGCTGGCGACAATCGGCAGCGGCAACTGGCATCCCTCGGAATACGACGAGTTCCGATTCGACCGCGCAACGGGCCTGCTGAGCAGTCTTCGGCTGCACATACCTGAGCGAAACGCACAAACAGATTCCTGGCGTGCCGCTCCGGTTCTGCAGGGCACGATCGGCCTGAAAGACCTGGTTTCTTTCACGATGAATCCTTGCGTGACACGGCATGCCACCTTGACCGAGCTGACTTGCCTGTACTCAGCCGATCCGCTGCCGGAGATCACTCGCGTGCGAGTGGCACCGAACGTCGACCTGCTGGTGTCCGGGGACCGGTTGCACGGCTGGACTTTGCGTGAACCGGAGCGATTCCTGGTCTCCGGCCGGGAATTCCCCCAGACCGGCGCAGCCGATCCTGGCCTCGCGGCTCTGCTGAAGGACTACTTCGACCTGGTGGCGGACCCCGCGATCGAACGGATCGAGGACCAGGATCCGGACATGCTCAAAGCCCTGCGCGATCTCGCCGATCGGATTCGCTCCCGCAATGGCGTGCCCGAACGCCGCGAGGCCCTGCTGGCCAAGGTCAACGACATCATCGACTTCTTCTACGACTGAGCGTCCGGGGTCATTGGTACTCCCATTGGAGGTCGAGAGCGCGCGTGTTGCCGTAGCGGGCGAGGGCTTCTTCGGCTGAATTGTGGACGCCGAACATTGTGCGGTGGGTGAGCGGATCGCGGCGGTAAACGATGGCCTCGACGTCGTCGTCGGTGGCGATCTCCATGCCCCAGGCAAAGATCTTGTCGGGGTCCTCGGCGCTGACGAGAGTGAACAGCTGAGCTTCCATGGGTAGTACTATCCACATGGGACGCATAGCACCGGGATTCCCAGTCCTGGAAGGGCTAAGTGCACACTGGTTTTGTGGCCAATCCACCTCGGGCTTCGTACCTGTGTCGCAAGGTCGGCGCGAAACTGCGCAGGTTGCGCGAGCAGTCCGGGCACACGCTGAAGTCGGCGGCGCCCCTGCTCGACAAAACACGCAGTGCGCTGCACAGAGTCGAAACCGGCGAGACCAGGCCGAACGTGCATTTGGTCAAGTCCATGATGGACCTGTACGACCAATACGATCCGCATCTGCTCGATGAGGTACGAAGAGCCCTGCAACCACCATGGTTCCGGGCTTTCGGCGTGAAAGGCACAGGGGCCTACCTCGCCGTGGAGACCGAAGCCACTCGAATGAGTGAATTCTCCGTGCAGTTGGTACCCGGTCTCCTGCAAACGGAGCGATACATGCGCGCATTGTTCATCTCGCGCAACTCCGATGAGGAGCACGTTGCCAAATCGGTCGCCATCAGGCTGGCCCGCCAGCGCCGCTTGACTTCAGAAGATCATCCGCTGCACTGCTGGGCGGTGATCGATGAGGCCGCGCTGCTCCGACAAATCGGTGGCACCGATGTCATGCGCGAGCAACTCCAGCATCTGGTCGCCGTCGCCGACCTGCCCACTGTCAGGTTGCGAGTGCTGCCACTGAGCTATGGAGCGCACTATGCGATGCCCGGGGCATTCTTCATCCTGACATTCCCCGATCCAACCGACCCTGAGTACCTGTTCATCGAGAATCTCAACGGAACCGTTCACAACGAGGAGAAGGACCAGGTCGAGAAGGGTAAAATAGCGTTCGACCAAGTCCAGTCGGCCGCACTCACCGTGGCCGACTCGGTGGCGCTGATCAAGCGAATGCTGGAGGCACAGCCGTGGACAACGCCTTACTGAGATGGCGAAAGAGCAGCTTCAGCGGCAACGCGGGTGGTGAGAACACCGGCTGCGTCGAGGTCGCACATGTCCTGTCGGCCTTGCTGACGGGCGGCCATAGCACCTCGAACTCCGGCTGTGTCGAGCCTGCTCGCAATCCGCTGACTCGGCTGAACACCCAGGACACTGACTGCATCCAGCCCGCGCGCAACCCACTGACCCAGCCACGCACCAGCGATCCCACCTGCGTCGAGCCCGCTGCCGCCGTTCGCGACTCCAAGGCTCCCGACACCGGCATGCTCACGTTCCCCACTGCCCCTTGGGGCAGGTTTCTGCAGGCCTTGATCAACGGCTGACCTGGGCTTACCGGAACTGTCGGTGGGTGCCCCTAAAGTCTCCTGTAGATCGGACTTTTGGGGGTCTTGCAGCATGGATGTCGACGCGGTCCTGGCTCTGGCGCCGGACAAGCAGGTCGCGACGAGCGCGGCCCGGCTCGCGGCGCCGGGCAACTGGAGCGCGCTCGGCCACGACCAGCATGTTCTGTGGGGCCTGTGCAAGGGCAGCGGCAAAAAGCCCTATCAGGTGTGCGTCGATCTGGAGGATCGCGGCACCAAGTGCACCTGCCCTTCACGCAAGTTCCCCTGCAAACACGCTGTCGCCGTCCAGGTCCTTCATGTCCGGGGCGGCACTTCCGAGGCAGAACCACCCGAATGGGTGGGCGAGTGGTTGCACAAGCGGGAGGTTCGCAAGACTCCCAAACCTCTCGACGACTCCCCCGAGGCTGTCGAGCGGCGGGCCGCTCAGCGCGAGAAGACCGCTGAGGCAAGGGATCTCGCCGTCCAGGGCGGCGTCGCCGGGCTCAGGGAGTGGCTGGCCGATGTCGCTCGCCGGGGCATCGCCGAGCTGGCCGGGCGGGATCGGGCCTGGTGGGAGGCGATCATCCGGCGCATGGTCGACGCGCAGGCCCCTGGGCTGGCCAACGCTTTGGAAGATCTCGCGGCCGTCGTCTTCTCCGGCGGGGTGAACTGGGCCGAGCGGGCCGCCGACCGGATCGGCGGGCTTCACCTGCTCGCCACGCTTGCCGCGAATCCGCCGCCTGAACTGGCCGATGTCGTGCGGATGCGACTTGGCTACACCTCGACCGAGCAGGAAGCGCTGGCTCAGCCGGCCTGGACCGACAGATGGGTTGTCCTGCTGCGTAAAGACGAAGACGACGGCCGGGTGCGGACCACTCGCCAGTGGGTCTGGGGCCGGGAACGCCGCGAATGGGTCACCGTGGTGCGTCATGCCGCAGGTGGCGCCATTGCCGGACCCGCACTTCCCAATGGGGAGTTCATGGGCAATCTCCATCCGTACCCTGCCGGGGCTCCGCGGCGGATGGCGGTCGGCGAGCGCGAACCTTCCGTGAAGGCTCAGCCGATCGAGCTCTCGGCGACCTGGACCGATGCTCTTGCCGGGTTGGAGCCATTGCTGCGCAAGGATCCTTGGCAACGCCTGCATCCGCTCGCCTGCCGGGAGATCCGGTTGGGCGAGGGGCTCGTCGCGGTCGACGCCGATGGGCGTGCGTTGCCTGTGGTCGACGATGTCGCGGCCGACCGTGCCCTGGCCATCCATGGTGGCCAGCCGTTCGATGCGGTCGGGCTTTGGGACGGGTGGTCCGTTCGCATCGGCGCCGCTGCCGCTCCCGGTGGTGCGCTGGAGGTGATCTCTTGAGCTGGGCCGAGATCACTCAGAAGCTCGTCATCGGTTCGCCGGACACCGAGCAGTTGCTGGCCGACTGCGCCGCGTTCGGCCTGGCCAGGCGGGGTGGCCGGGTCGCGCCTGAGTCTGAGGCGGCGATGATCCCGCCCGCTCCCGCCGACAACCGGCGCGAGGCGAACGCGAAGGTCGGTGCGATCTTCAGCCAGGTCATGGCGACCGAGGACAACGAGATGCTCCGCGAGTGCTGCCTCGCGCTCGACCGTGCCGGGCTGGTCGTCCCGTATCGGCAACTGCCCGACATTCTGGCCGCCGCGACCGCGCGTTCCGTCGTGCGCGATGCGGTGACGCCCGCGCTCGGGGCACGTGGACGTTGGCTGGCACAGCGGCGCGTGGGCTGGGCTTGGGCTGCGGGCGGCCTGGACGACGGCGAGAAGATCGACATCGAGGAAGCTCTCGATCTGCCTCCCGCACAACGCAAGTCGCGTCTTGTCACCGCCCGCAAGCGGGACATCGCGGGGTTCCGTGCCTATGTCGCCGAGAACTGGACCGAGCTCAAGCGAGTCGAAGACCGCAAGCTGCTGATCGCGGCTCTGGTTGAAGGCCTCGCGTCTGAGGACGAGCCGTTGCTCGAACAGGCGCTGGACGACCGGTCCACCAACGTCCGCGAAGAAGCCGTCGTCCTGCTGCGCAAGCTGCCGGGCTCCGCACTGTCCAAACGAGCCGAGCAAAGACTCCGCGACGGCTTGCTCGAAGAGACCATCGACCTGCATCCGGAGGGCCCGTATGAGCAGGAGCCCAACCGCGAGGAACTCCGTGATTCCCCGGTGCGCCGCACTGGTTCGGCGCGTCTGAAGGCCGATGCTTCGAGCGTTTCGCCGGACTTCTGGATCGACTGGCTTGGGCCCAAGGCGCCGCGCAAGATGCGGCTCAGTCCTTGGGGCACAGCGCTTCTGCAGGGTCTCGCCGAGAACCTGGCTGCCGCGACCGACCCTGTCCCGTGGCTGACCGATCTGGCGTCGACGATCAGTTCGACCGCGCTGCTCGACGCGCTGGACGCGTTGCCCGCACCGACCTTGTCCCGGGTGTTGATCAAGCTTGCGGGCTCGTGGGATGCCAATGAACTCGACTACTTCTGCGGGCTGCTGCCGTCCCCGTGGCATCCGGATGTCACGCGGGTCGTGCTGGAGCGGTTCGCCGAACTCGCCGATAGAGGCTGGCGCGTCGGCCGTCCGCCTGAGGCGTTGTTACGCCGTGGCGACCTGAGAGTCCTGCATGATCACTGGCCGCGCATAGCCGCGCGCTGGCCGGTGCACGGTGCCGAAGAACTTGTCCTGCGGCTGAGAACCGAACTCCATGAAGAAATCGAACGGAGCGAAACCCCGTGACGGCAACAAACGTGCTGCGCCCCAGCGCGGAAACGCAGTACGCGGAAGAGCTGGCCGCCCTCGCCGCGAACGACGACAAGCAGCGGCCGCCGCAGTGGAAGCTGTCGCCGCAAGCAGTCGTGCGATACATCCTCGGCGGAACGTTGCCTGACGGCACGGTCATCTCCCCCAAGTATGTCGGCGAGCGTCGTCTCGTCGAGGTCGCAGTCGGCACGCTGGTGACCGACCGCGCGCTGTTGCTTGTCGGTGTGCCGGGTACGGCCAAGTCGTGGCTGTCCGAGCACCTGTCCGCCGCGATCAGTGGCGACTCCACGCTGATCGTGCAGGGCACGGCCGGCACCAGCGAAGAAGCCGTCCGATACGGCTGGAACTACGCGCGGCTGATCTCCGAGGGCCCGAGTGAGGCCGCTCTGGTGCCGAGCCCGGTCATGCGCGCAATGCAGACCGGCGCCGTCGCGCGTGTCGAAGAGCTGACGCGAATGCCCGCCGAGGTGCAGGACTCGTTGATCACGATCCTGTCCGAGAAGGCGTTGCCCGTGCCGGAGCTGAACATGCAGGTCCAGGCGATCGCCGGGTTCACCGTGATCGCGACGGCCAACGACCGCGACCGTGGTGTGAACCAGATGTCGTCCGCGTTGGCCCGGCGCTTCAACACCGTTGTGCTTCCGCCGCCCGCGACCGAGGACGCCGAGGTCGAGATCGTCAGCCAGCGTGCCGCGCAACTCGGCCGTGCGCTGGAACTTCCGGCCGAGCCGCCGTCGCTCGACGAGGTCCGCCGGGTTGTCCGGATCTTCCGTGAGCTGCGCGGTGGCACCACGTCCGACGGCCGCACCCAGCTCAAAAAGCCCAGCGGCAGCCTGTCCACTGCTGAGGCGATCTCGGTCGTGACCAGCGGAATGGCGTTAGCGGCCCACTTCGGTGACGGCAGTCTGGGTGCCGACGAGCTGGCGGCGGGCCTGCTCGGCGCGGTGATCAAGGACCGGGTGTCGGACACCGCGGCCTGGCAGGAGTACCTCGAAGCAGTGGTCAAGGAGCGCAAGGAATGGCGCGACCTCTACCGGGCATGCCGGGAGCTGGACCCGGCCTGATGAAACCCCTTCCCGACCGGGTGACGCTGCTCGGCATCCGGCACCACGGCCCTGGCTCGGCGCGTATGGTCCGCGCCGCGCTGGATGTCGTGCGCCCGCAATTGGTGCTGGTCGAAGGCCCTCCGGACGCGGACAACCTCGTGCCGCACGTCCGTGAGCTCACGCCGCCCGTGGCCCTGCTGCTGCACGACGCAGCCGACCCAGCTGACGCTTCGTTCTGGCCATTCGCACGGTTCTCGCCAGAGTGGCAGGCGCTCGACTGGGGCGCCCGCAACAACGTCGACGTCCGGTTCGCCGACCTGCCAGCCGGGATTTCCCTGTTCTACGAGCGAACCGACACCGACCGCGTAGCCGTCGACCCGTTGGGCGTGCTCGCCGAGGCAGCCGGGTTCGACGACGCGGAACGCTGGTGGGAGGACGTCGTCGAGCACTCCAGCGCCGAGCCGACGCAGATGGCGGCGGCCATCGCCGAGGCCATGACAGCGGTGCGGGAGGAGTTCGCCGACACCGTCGACATGCGGACTTTGCAGCGTGAGGCGTGGATGCGCCAGGTGCTGCGAAAGGCGTTGACCGAGGTCGACGGTCCGATCGTGGTGGTGTGCGGCGCTTGGCACGTGCCTGCGCTCCAGGAGTTGCCCGCGGCCAAGGCGGACACCGACCTGCTCAAAGGCCTGACCAAGCGGAAGATCGCAGGCAGCTGGGTGCCGTGGAGTCATGGTCGGCTCGCCGCGACTTCCGGTTACGGCGCGGGTGTGGAGTCGCCTGGGTGGTACGCGCATCTATGGGAGCACCCGCACGACACCATCCCGCGTTGGATGGCGCGGACCTCCCATGTGCTGCGCGAGGAGGGCTTGCCCGCTTCGACCGCGAGTGCTGTGGAGGCCGTGCGTTTGGCGGACACGCTGGCGGCACTGCGCGGACGGCCTTCGCCTGGGTTGTCCGAGGTCAGTGAGGCCGCTTTGGCCGTGCTGTGCGGCGGCGACGATGTCGGGCTCCGGATCGTGCACGAAAAGCTCGTCGTCGGCGAGGAGCTTGGTGCCGTCGGCGAGGGCGTGCCCAGGTCGCCGCTGGCTACAGACCTGGAACGGTTGCAGCGCAAGTTAAGGCTGCCACCGAACGCCGCCGAGAAGAGCTTCCGGCTGGACCTGCGGCGGGACATCGACCGCGGCCGGTCTCGCCTGCTGCGCCGATTGCACGTGCTTGACGTGCGGTGGGGCGAGCCAGACGAAACCACGACTCTCGGCACGTTCGCCGAAGCCTGGAAGGTCCAGTGGGACCCGGGACTCGCCGTCGCGGTCGCTGCCGCGGCCCGGCATGGCGCGACGGTCGAGGGCGCGGCTGAGCACGTCTTGCTGGACCAGGCCAAAGAGGCCGACACGGTCGCCAAAGCCGCCGAGGTCCTGCGGGAGGCAGTCGCCAGCGAGCTCGCCGGAGCCGTCACGGCCGCCCGGATCGCCTTGGACCGGTGTGCCGCGGCGGCCACGGACGCTCTCGAACTCCTGCAGGCTTTACCCGCCCTGGCCAGCACTGTCCGATATGGATCGGTTCGTGGGACCGACCCTGAGCTGCTGCGTGCCGCCATGCACGGGTTGCTTGCCCGTGGTGCTGTCGGCCTTCCGTTAGCGTGCAACGGCATTGACGACCAGACAGCCGAGAAGGCACTGGCTGCTTTGGACAATGCACACGAGGCTGTCATCGTCGCCGCAGACGAGGAGCACACCGTCGTTTGGTGGGAGGCGTTACACCGGCTCGTCCGCGTGGAGCCACCCGCGCATGGCCTACCAACAGGTCGGGCAACTCGCTTGTTGTGGGAGGACGACCGTCTCGACACCGAGGCCGTCGCCGTACGGATGCAACGAGCCGTATCAGCTTCCGGAGCAGGCGCTGCTTTTGTCGCCGGGTTCTTGCGCGGCTCGGCCATACGACTGGCAGCCGACCCACGACTGCTGGGCCTTGTCGACGAGTGGCTGACCGGGTTGCCCAACGAGGCGTTCGAGGACGCTCTGCCGTTGCTACGCCGGGCGATCTCCAGTTTCTCCGCGCCCGAACGCCGCACGCTCGCCGAGCGCGTCGCGCAGGGCGGTTCGTCGGTGCTGGTCGTGGACGACGGCGACAGCGAACGCACCGCACGGCTCGTTGAGTTCGTGCGCGGTTTGTACGAGGGGGCACGGGTATGACCGAAGAGCGTTTGCGCCGGTGGCGGCTACTGCTGGGGCCCGAAGCCGAGGGCCTGACCGGCCTCGGCGAAGACGATTCACGCCGCGACAACGCTCTGACCGCGCTGTACGGCGGTGGCGGGGATGGTGACGGCAAGCGCGGTGCCGGTCTCGGCTCCAGTTCACCCAAGCTGCATCGCTGGCTCGGGGATGTGCGGACGTACTTCCCCACTTCGGTTGTGCAGGTCATGCAACGTGACGCCGTGGAACGGCTCGGCCTGACCAAGCTCTTGCTCGAACCGGAGCTGCTGTCGTCGGTCGAACCGGACGTGCACCTGGTCGGCACGTTGATCTCACTGTCCGGCGCGATCCCCGCCCGCACAAGGGAAACCGCACGCGCGGTGGTACGCCAGGTCGTCGAGGAGATCGAACGCAAACTCGCCGACCGGCTCATCGCCGCTGTCACCGGCGCCGTCGACCGGTCGCGACGCACCCGCCGGCCGAAGATGTCCGATGTGGACTGGTCGGCCACCATCCGCGCGAACCTCAGGCACTACCAGCCCGACCAGCGCACACTGGTGGTCGAGAGCCTGATCGGCTCACACCGCCAGTCCCGCAGCGCAGCGCTTCGCGATGTCATCCTGCTGGTCGACCAGTCCGGCTCGATGGCCGAGTCCGTTGTGTACTCGGCTGTCTTCGGCGCGACCCTGGCATCACTGCGCTCGGTGAACACCCGGCTCATCGTCTTCGACACCGAGGTCGTCGACCTCACCGAAACCCTCGACGACCCAGTCGACGTGCTGTTCTCCACCCAACTCGGCGGCGGCACCGACATCAACCGCGCCGTCGCCTACGCCCAGCAACACATCCGCCGCCCCGCCGACACAGTCGTCGTCCTCATCAGCGACCTCTACGAAGGCGGCGTCGCCGCCGAACTCCAACGCCGAGTCCGCGAAATGGTCGCCAGCGGTGTCACAGTCGTCGTCCTGCTCGCCCTCTCCGACAGCGGAAAACCCTCCTACGACCACGAACTCGCCGCCCGCCTCTCCGCCCTCGGCGCCCCCTCTTTCGCCTGCACCCCCGATGCCTTCCCAGACCTCCTCGCCACAGCCCTCCGCCGCGAAGACATCCCCACCTGGGCCGAACAACAAGGAATGCCCGTAGGCCGCTAACTCACATCCCGGGGGGGCGTCCCTGGTCCAGTCTACCGGGAATGGGGCCTGAGCAGGGGTTTTCAAGGGATGAGTCGGTGCGAATGGGCCGTTCGCACCGGGTTCACTCGTTCGGACCCGCGCCAGCTGTGAGTGGTCGTCGAGTGCCTGTCCGGCAGAATCGGTGTGGGGAGATGGGCCAACTTTGAGGTGCTCAATCGGTCGCGATCTTGATGCCGAAGGCGACGAGGATTGTGCCGGTGACTGTGTCCATCACGCGACGGACCTTCGCGGAGGTGAAGAAGCGCTTCAGGAGGCCGACGAGATTGGCCAGGACTGTGAACCAGATGGCCGTGACCATGACTGCGAGCGCCGACAGGAGCAGGGTTTGATCCAGGCGCGGTGAGGTGCCGGAGAGGAACTGGGGCATCAGGGCGACGAAGAACACCGCGCACTTGGGGTTCAGCAGGTTCGTGATCAGGCCTTGGCGGAAGGCGACCCAGGGGCGGACTGTGGACAACTGGGTTGTCGCTGTCAGGGTTTCGCCGCGGCGCCAGGCGCCGATGAGGGCTTTGATGCCGAGGTACGCGAGGTAGGCGGCGCCGACCAGTTTCACGATGGTGAAAGCGATCGCGGAAGCGGCGAGCAGGCTTGCGACACCAAGTGCCGCGACCACCGCCCAGACGAAGACGCCGCTGGCTATGCCGAGGCCGGTGGCGATGCCCGCGCGGCGGCCGGAGACCGCGGCGTGCCTGGTGACGATGATGAAGTCCGGTCCTGGGGCCATCGCCGCCAACAGGACCACGCCGACGAACGCGAGCATCTGAACCCCGGAGACCATGGCGCCAGGCTAGCCGGAAATAGGTCCGATCTCATCCGATTTACAAACGTTTCCGGTCTTGACTGCCACTGTTCCAGCCGCCTAGTTTCGAGGAAACATCGGAGGTATCGACACAGGTAGGTGGCAGAGTGGCCGACCTCAACCGGCGAACCATCCTCTCTGGGGCCTTAGCCGGCATTGCCGGCAGCACGTTGGTGAACTCCGGCGTGGCCGGCGCGACGCCGCCGGGCGGGCTGGACTGGGCCCGTTTCCTCAGCGGATCCGACTTGATTTGGCGGCGTGTGCCGCAGACCTGGTACGACGGCCCATTCCTCGGTAACGGGTTCCTGGGATCGGGGATCTACCAGGAGCCGGGCCGCAACGCCATCCGGTTCAACGTTCAGCACACCCAGGTCCAGGACCACCGGCCAGAGTTCGGATCTCTGTTCGGCCTGGCCCGCTTGCCGATCGGGTACTTCACCCTCGAGCCGGCCGGCACGATCACCGCGATCGACTGGCGCCTCGACCTGTGGAACGCCGAGTTGCGCGGCACGCTCACGACGTCCAAGGGCAGCCTTTCGCTGCGCGCGATCGTCCACAGTGTCCGCTCGTTGCTCGTCGTCGAGGTCACGCCCTCCGAAGGCGAGCGCGACTTCAAGTGGGTGTTCCACCCGGCCAAGGCCGTCAGCCCACGAACCGACCCGGTGTTCAACAAGCCGCCACCGGCGGGTTACACCGAGAACCCGCCCGCCCAGTTGCACACCAGCGGCGACACACAGCTCTCCGTACAACCGCTGCACTCAGGCGGAGAACATGTCACCGCGTGGCGCGAGACAACCCGCGGTTCGGTGCGCACCCTGTACACAGCCGTCGCGTGGTCACACCCGCAGCGGGCTGCCGGTGCAAAGGCTATGCGGGCGGTTCGTTCCGTTGCGCCGCTCTGGACGCTCGCGCAAGAACACCAAGCTTGGTGGCACACCTACTACCAGCGCAGTTTCCTGTCCATATCGGACACTCGGCTGCA
Source organism: Kibdelosporangium banguiense (assembly GCF_017876405.1). Lineage (GTDB taxonomy): Bacteria > Actinomycetota > Actinomycetes > Mycobacteriales > Pseudonocardiaceae > Kibdelosporangium > Kibdelosporangium banguiense. The sequence goes on from NZ_JAGINW010000001.1 coordinate 2,178,384, forward strand.
GTCGTTCTACTGGATCCAGCTGTACAAGATCGCTTCGGCGGCACGGCAGGACGCGCCGGTCATGGCGACGTGCGGCCCTTGGCTCGAGCCGACGCCGTGGCCCGCGACCTGGTGGAACCTCAACGTCCAGCTCGAGTACTGGATGATCCACGGCTCGAACCACATGGAGCTGGACGCGGTCACGTACGCGCTCGACAAGTTCCGGCAGAACCTCCAGGACCAGGTCGCCGAGCCGTACCGCGCGGACTCGTACGGCATCCCGCGCACCACGGACATGGCCCTGATGAACGGCGCCGGAACAGGGACTTCCGGCTTCGCGGTGGGCATTCCGGGCAAGACATCGCCGACACCCGAGGTCGGCAACCTCACCTGGGCGCTGCACAACGTGTGGCTGTCCTATCGGCACACGATGGACCAGCGGATTCTCAAGAATGTGCTGCTGCCGTTGCTGCGTGGCGCGATCAACTACTACCTGCACTTCCTGGCGCCCGGCGCGGACGGGAAGCTCCACCTGCCGTTCACGTTCTCCCCGGAGTACGGCGAGAACGCACCCGACTGCAACTACGACCTCTCGCTGATTCGTTGGGGTTGCTCGACTTTGCTCGCCGAAACACCTGGCGATCCGCTCGCGGCCAAGTGGCGTGACGTGCTCGCCAACCTGGTTCCGTATCCGGTCGACGCCAACGGGTACATGATCGGCGCGGGTGTGCCGTTCGCGAAGTCGCACCGGCATTACTCGCATCTGCTGCAGATCTACCCGTTGTACGAGATCACGTGGGAGCAGCCGCAGTACAGGGCCTTGATCGAGAAGTCGCTGGAGCACTGGATCAGCTTCGAAGGGGCGCTGCAGGGCTACAGCTTCACCGGCGCCGCGTCGATCTCCGCGCAGATGCTGCGTGGCGACAAGGCCGCGTTCTACCTGGGCGAACTCCTGCGCAGGTTCGTGCAGCCCAACACCATGTACAAGGAGTCAGGCCCGGTCATCGAGACTCCGCTCTCGGCCGCGCAGTCGTTGCACGACATGCTCTGCCAGAGCTGGGGCGGCGTCATCCGGGTGTTCCCGGCGGTGGCGTGGCCGGACATCTCGCTGCAGAACTTCCGGACACAGGGCGCTTTCCTGCTCAGCGCGTCCCGTGAACAGAACCAGACCCGCTGGTTGAAGATCCGCAGTGAGGCCGGCGCGCCCTGCGTCGTCAGGCACGACATCACCGGCGATCTGGCGGTCCGCGACCCCCATGGCCGGGACCTGCCGTGGCGCGAGACAGCGCCAGGCACCATCGAGATCGGTCTGCGCCGGGGCGAGGAAGCCGTAGTCCATCGCCGGTCCGAACGGCCCGACTTCGAGGTCGGCCCCGTCTCGCCAAGTGGACCTTCGGCGCCATGGGGCCTGCCCTGACCCTCTTCGAGTGACAGCGGCGGGTCGCTACTTCCCAAGACCCGCCGCTCCAAGTTAGGCTCACCTAACTTGGAGGCGACAGTGACTGAGACACCCACACCGGCTGAGCGTGCGCGCACGATCGCGACGCGCGGCGGGAAGGCGACGCTGATGCCGTCAGCGGAAGGGCTGGCGGACGCAGGCAAAGTCGTACCCCTGACACACCACGTACACGCAGACGGCGTGGCGAGCGTGCTCATCGCACAGAGCAACCCGTTCGTACAGGCCGTATGGTCAGCGCCGAGAGGCGAGCTCGCAGCAATGCTGGAGCTCGCCGACACCGCGCCAGTACCACTGCGCGAGCCCGTACGCGGACTGCTGTGGTTCACGGGTTGGGTACGCGCACTGTCCGACGACGAGGCAAGACGCGCGGCAGTAATGGTCGCCGAAGAACGACCCGACCCACGACTGCTCGACGTCGGCCACGGCGCGACAATGCTCCAGCTGATCCCGGCCTCCATGGTGCTGGCCGACGCCGAAGGCACACATTCGTTGCGGCTAGAGGACTTCACGTCCGCAGCCCCCGACCCATTCTGCGCGTACGAAGCAGACTGGCTGCGACACCTGGAACTCGCACACACAGATGTCGTCTCACTGCTCGGCCGGCACCTGCCCGACGAACTACGCGGCGGCCACATCCGCCCACTCGGCCTGGACCGATTCGGCCTACGCCTACGCGTCGAGGCCAGCGACGCCGACCACGACGTACGCCTAGCCTTCGAGCACCCAGTAACCACCACAACCGAACTCGCGAACGAACTACGCCGCCTAGTCGGCTGCCCATTCCTCGCCGAAACACGGAAGCACCACTAACCACCCAAACGAACGGCACCACTCACAAATCCAGTTATCCACAGACCACCCAAACCCCCTTGTCGATCTTGCTCCTCCGATAGACTGGACCAGGGACGCCCCCGGGACGGGTGGGGGCATGTCTTTTTCTTATACGGGGCGGGAAAGCTTCGTTCAAGGTGAGTGCTTGCGACGGGCTTTCGGTTTGACAGAAGGAAAAGACGCGGTTGCGGGGCGCTTCAGCGGCTCGGACTATTTGTTGGGCTGGGGTGGCCGGCTTGGGCTGGGGCGGTGGCCTAGTTGCTCGAGGTGGATGTCGAGTGCTTGGACTGCGGCTTCGGGGGTCAGCTGGCCGGCGAGGATGTGGACGGTCATGCCGTCGAGTGCGGCCAGCAGGATTGTGACGTGTTCGTCTGCATTGGACAGACCGTCGGCGCGGAGCAGGCCGGCGAGATACTCGCGGAATTCTGGGGATTGGACGCGGGTTGCCTCGGCGAAGGCTGGTGAGACGGCGGCTCGGGCCATGAAGGCGACGGCGACGTGTGCTTCTGCGAGTCGTTCGTCGTCCAGGGGGAGCATCTGCAGGAATATGTCCCTGATCGGGGGGCCTTGTGGTTGGGCTGTCCTCAGTCTTGTTTCGACACGGGTGCTCAGCATGTCGAAGGCGAAGAGCAGCATGTCGTCCTTGCTGCTGAAGTAGTGCTGGACGAGACCCATCGAGATGCCTGCCTCGGTTGCGACGTTGCGCAGGCTGACGCCTTCGAGACCTTGGGTGCTCACTATCCGCCACAGCGCTTCGGCGATCTTCTGGCGCCGTTCTTCGTGGTCCACCTGCCGTGGCATGTTCGAACTCCCTGTTGCCATGCGACTGCATTGTCACATATGGTTGCGATGCAACTGCATTGTAAAGGGGGATGGATGACCACCAAACAGCAGCGGTTCTGGGACCGGGCCAGCATGGGCTTCCGGGTTGGAGAGCGGGCGGGCGAGCCGTATCGGTACCTGAGCGTCAAGGCCCTTGGCCTGCGCGAAGGTGAGTCGGTGCTTGATGTCGGCTGTGGCGCGGGAGGTGAGTTCAAGCTGGTCCGGCAGGCCGTCGGCGACACCGGCCGGATCTTCGCCCTCGACTTCAGCACAAAGCTGGTCAACCGGGCGCAGCAACGGGTCGACGACGCCGGCTGGTCCAATGTGGAGGTCCGGCACCTCGACGCCACCAAGGATTCGCTTGGCGACGGGGAATTCGACGCGGCGCTGGCAATGACGTCACTCAGCACCATGCCGAACGTCGACGTCGCGCTCGACAACATCTACAAGGCGCTGAGACCCGGCGGCCGGCTGTTCGTCGCCGATGTGAATCCGAGCGGGTTGTTCCGTGTGCTCTACAAGCGGCTCGCGGGCGCGCCGGGAATCGACGTCGCGCAGCGGGTCAAGCACTGGTTCGACGAGGTCGACCTGCTGGACGAACATGTCGAACCAGTGGCCTGGCGGACGCCCGCGCCCTGGTACCTGATGGTGCTGGCCAGGAAGTCCTAGCCCAGTTCGGGCGGGAAACCGCCGGTGGCGATCGGGCCCCAGCGGTCGATCGTGACTCGGATCAGGCTTTTGCCCTGGATACGCATGGCTTCGCGGTATTCGTCCCAGTCCGGGTGTTCGCCCGAGATGCTGCGGAAGTAGTCCACCAAAGGTTCCAGCGCGTCAGGCAGGTCGAGCACCTCTGCCTGCCCGTCGACCTGGACGTACGGGCCGTCCCAGTCGTCGGAGAGCGTGCACAACGACACCCGCGGGTCGCGGCGGACGTTGACGGCCTTGGCGCGCTGCGGGTACGTCGAGATCACCACACGGCCTTCGGCGTCGACCCCGCAGGTCACGGGAGACATCTGCGGGCTGCCGTCGGCTCTCCGCGTGACCAGGATCGTGTGATGCCTGGGGCGCAGGAAGTCGATCAGCGCGTCGCGGTCCACTTTGTCACTTGTCGCGATCCGTCGGGCCATGTCCTAACGGTAACGTGCGGAGGTGCCGAATCGACTGCGCGCCTGGCTGTTCCCCGTGAGAGATCAGCCGGTGGTCACCGACCCGGGCGAACGCCGGGCGATCGTGTTCGAGCTGGTCATCGTGTTCACGGTGACGCTCGGGATGTCCGGTCTGCGGTCGTTGCTGAACCTGATCGACTCGCTGCTGCGGCCGGAACCGCTCGCCCAGCAGCAGGTCGCGCTGAACGTCCCGCAGGCCACGCTCGACCTGATCGACCTGTTCAAGCAGTTGCTGGGCGCGACCCAGCTGATCGCGTGGGGCGCGCTCGGCCTGTACCTGTTGTGGCGTGCAGGAAGCAGGCTCGCGGACGTTGGTCTGGACCGCCGGTTCATCGGTGGTGACGTGCTGCGCGGTGTCGGGCTCGCCGCCCTGATCGGGATTCCGGGGCTGGGTCTATACCTGGTCGCGTATGCGGTCGGCGCAAGTCTTGAAGTCGTGCCCACCACGCTGACCGACACCTGGTGGCGGCCGATCGCGCTGGTGTTCTCGGCCGCGGGCAACGCGTGGGCGGAGGAGATGCTGGTGATCGGGTATCTGATCACCAGGCTCCGGCAGCTCGGGTTCGGCGAGAACAAGTCGCTGGTGTTCTCGTCCGTGCTGCGTGGTTCGTACCACCTGTACCAGGGCTTCGGCGGATTCGTCGGGAATGTCGTGATGGGACTCGTGTTCGGCCGGATCTGGCAGAAGACCAACCGGCTGTGGCCGATGGTCATCGCGCACACGCTGCTGGACGTGGTCGCCTTCGTCGGCTACTCGCTGCTGCGCGGCGTTTCCTGGCTGCCCTAGATGACGATCACGGACTGTCCACGATCTCCGGCCGGGCTGGGATCCGGTAGCCGGACCGGCCGACGCTCTCGTGGACGAACCGTTCCCAGCTGCCGTCGTTGACCATCTCGCGCAACGCGGTGGTCACGTGGGGGCGGCGCGCGTCTCCCTTGCGCAGACCGACGCCGTAGCGCTCGGTGGAGAATGTCTTGCCGACAACCTTCAGTTTGTCGGGCTGCTCAGCCGCGTATCCGGCGAGGATCACGTCGTCGGTGGTCACCGCGTCGATGTCGCCCTTGAGCAACGCGTCCACGCATTCACGGTACGAACCGTGCTGTTGCAACGTGACGCTTTTCGCGTAGCTCTGCTGGACGTTCTCGGCGGGCGTCGAGCCGGTGACCGAGCACAGCCGCCAGTCGCTGTTGTCCAACGACTCCGGGCCGTCGATGTCGGCGTTCGCTTTCCGGACGAGCAGGCTCTGACCTGCGACGAAGTAGGGACCGGCGAAGTCGACTCGCTGCTTGCGGGCGTCGGTGATGGAGTACGTCGCGATCACCATGTCGACCTTGTTCTGTTCCAGCATGGTCTCCCGGTCAGCCGGGCGCGCCTCGACGAACGTGATGTTCCGGTGGTCGGTGCCCATCCGCCCGGCCACGTACTCGGCGACGTCGACATCGAGCCCGCTGAACGCGCCGTCGGACATGCGGACGCCCAGACCGGGCTGGTCGAACCGGATGCCGACGGTCAGCTTCGGCCCGGCCGGCGGCTCCTCGCCACCACCGCAGCCCGCGACCAGCAGCATCCCGACAGCCGCGCACACGACGGCACCACGCATTGGCTAGCTCCCCGACTTCGCTACCGACAGGCACGGTACCTGGCCAACTGCCGCGCAACAAATAATGCATGATTACGCCAGTTGACAAAATGATTCGCTGTTCTCGGCATCTCAGACCGTCGATTTCGATCAGAAATAGCCTTCACGCACGACGATTTGCATTGCCAGCCGCTATGCTTGAACCTCGTGACGACAGACGTGCAAGTCCAGGCACAGCCCCGCGTCGACAGCGAGGTGGGCACGCTCCGCTCGGTGCTGCTGCACCGTCCGGGCGCCGAGCTCAAACGGCTTACGCCACGCAACAACGACAAGCTCCTTTTCGACGGTATCCCCTGGGTGGACCGTGCGCAGGCCGAGCACGACGCGTTCGCCGCCGTGCTCGCATCGCGTGGCGTCGAGGTGATGCTGCTTGCAGACGTCCTTGGTAAAGCTCTCGAGGACGGTCGCGCGCGCAGCACTGGTGTCCTGACTGCCGTTGACGAACGCCGCCTGGGCTACGAGCTCGCGGACTCGCTGCGGTCGCATCTGTCCAGCGTGGACGCCAAGACACTGGCGCACGTGCTGACCGCAGGCATGACGTTCGAGGAACTGCCTGTCGCGGAAGGCGCGTCCCTGGTTCGACGGATGCACGGGCCACACGACTTCGCCATCGACCCGTTGCCCAACTTGCTGTTCAGCCGGGACTCGTCGGTGTGGATCGGCGACCGTGTCGCGATCGCCTCGCTGGCGATGCCCGCGCGGGTCCGGGAAACCTCCGTCCTGGACCTGGTTTACGCGTACCACCCCCGGTTCCGGCTGTCCGGACGCGCTTACGGCGCGCACTCCGCGCCAGTCGAGGGCGGCGACGTTCTCCTGCTGGCGCCGGGCGTTCTGGCCATCGGCGTCGGCGAACGCACCACGCCCGCGGGCGCAGAGTCGCTCGCGCGGTCCGTATTCAACGACGGCCTCGCTCACACCGTGCTCGCCGTACCGATCGCGCAGGACCGCGCGACCATGCACCTCGACACCGTGTGCACCATGGTCGACCGCGACGCCGTCGTCATGTACCCCGCTGTACGGGACACGCTCACCGCGTACCCCATGCGGCCCGACGGTTCAGGCGGCGTCGCCGCGTCCGGACCGGTGCCGTTCCTGTCCGCGGCCGCTGAGGCCATGGGCATCGAGCGGTTGCGTGTCATCGATACGGGGTTGGACTCCGTCACGGCCGAGCGCGAGCAATGGGACGACGGCAACAACACGCTCGCGTTGGCGCCCGGCGTTGTCGTGGCGTACGAACGCAATGTGGAGACGAACGCGCGGCTTGAGGACGCGGGCATCGAGGTGCTTCGGATCAGCGGCTCCGAGCTCGGGTCCGGGCGCGGTGGCCCACGGTGCATGTCATGCCCACTCAGCCGGGATTCACTCTGAGGCATTGAGGAATGCCTTGCCTAATATTAGGAATGCCTCACCTGAATGCATTTCTGATAGGCTTGCCTAAATTCAAACACAATCGACGGATTTTCTCCACGAAAATTGGCCATCGGCCAATTCAGGAGTTATCGTCAGGATATGACCAGCAAGTTCCACGAGCTGCTCCAGCAGCAGATACGCAACGAGTTCACGGCTTCCCAGCAGTACGTCGCGGTGGCGGTGTGGTTCGACGACCAGGACCTCCCGCAGCTGGCCAAGCACTTTTATCACCAGGCGCTGGAAGAGCGTAACCATGGCATGATGATCGTGCAGTACCTGCTCGACAACGACATCAAGGTGACCATTCCGGGCATCGACGAGGTCCGCAACGACTTCACCCAGCCCGTCGAGCTGATCGAGCTCGCCCTCAACCAGGAGCGGGAGGTCACCGACGAGATCATCCGGCTGGCCAAGACCGCCCGCGACGAGGACGACTACAAGGGCGAGCAGTTCATGCAGTGGTTCCTCAAGGAGCAGGTCGAGGAGGTCGCCCAGATGTCCACCCTGCTCAACGTCGTCAAACGCGGCAACGGCAACCTCTTCGACGTGGAGACCTTCATCGCCCGCGAATCCGTCGGCGACGCAGGCTCCGACTCAGGCGCCCCCCGCGCAGCGGGCGGATCACTCTGACTGATCGGCGAAAGGTGTGCTCCGACCTGACAGAACTGTCAGGTCGGAGCACACCTTTTGGGCTGCCGGGGATCCGCTAGCCGCAGTCCTGGGTTTTGGAGGCGAGGGTCATTTCGGAGACTTTGCCGTCGGTGTAGCGGAATTGGAAGTTGGCGGACGTGTTGCCGGGGACTGTGGTGGTGATGGTGGCGCCGTAGGCGGCTCGGACCTGGGCCTCGGTTGAGCCGATGGTGATGTTCTGGGGGGTCTGGGCGCTGGCGTTGACGGTGATGGCGACGAGGCCGTACCGCTTCGAGACGGTCAGGGCGGCTATCTCGGGTGTTCCTGAGACTCGGTATCGGAAGCAGGAGGCGGAGTCGCTCATGGGCTCGGTTTCGATCCCGCTGGTGGCCGTCAGCTGTGCATCGGTCATGCCCAGGCGGAACGGGCCGTAGGTGGTGGGGCCGAAGCTGGCCACCACTGTAGGCGTTCCAGGTGCTTGTTCCACTGGGCGTGAGCGGGGGGTTGTCACGCTCGTTGTGGTGCTGCTGGGGGCTACGCTGGGTGCGGCGGGCACGTCCTTGGGTGTGTCCGTGGCGGAGGTGGGCGAGGTGGCGGTGACGAGTGGCAGATCTGTGGGCTGGTTGGCCACTTGGTTCTGCTGCGGGGCCGGGCGGGCCAGCAGGAATGTGCCGCCTGCCAGTACCGCGAGGCTCATCACGCCTGCTGCGGAGATCATGGCGATGCGCCGCCTGCGGACACGGCGGGCACCGGACACGACCGCCGAATCGGCGCCGGGAGCCACCTGGATATCCAGTCGTGAGTCCCGGAACAGGCGTTTCAGCGAATCCTCGAGTTCATCCATCTCAACACCTCCCCTCCACTGCGTCCAAGCGCAGCCGCAACGTCGCCATTGCCTTGCTGGCCTGGCTTTTCACTGTGCCCGCGCTGACTCCCAGGGCCGCGGCGATCTCGCCTTCGGACAGGCCCTCGTAGTAGCGCAGGACTATTACCGCACGTTGGCGTGGCGGCAACGCACGCAGTGCCTGCCAGAGCGGCTCGTTTTCGAACGGGTCGTGCTGGGCGGCGGCTGCGATGTCCGGTAGGTCCGCGACGAGGCTTTCACGACGGGAGCGGCGCCATTTGCTGATGTGCGTGTTGGCCATCGCGCGACGGGTGTACGCAAGCGGGTCGCCTGTGTTGCGGACGACCTTGGCCCACCGTGAGCCGATCTTCTCCAGCACGGTCTGCACAAGGTCGGCCGCGTCATGGGGATTGCCCGCGAGCGCGTGTCCGTAACGCAGCAGTCCGGGCAGGGCTGCCCGGACGAACTCACCGAAATCATCCACCTGACAGCTCTCCCCCAGTTCGGGCTTGAGCGTGGACACCGGCACACCATGACCACGCCTCAGCCGACGCCGGGGTTGCCACGAGTTTCACCCCAGCCGGGCCAAGCTGTCGGGAAGTGCGAAAACACCGTCCGGACCAGGCGGGAAGTCGTGCACCGCGATCACCGCCGAGCGCGGGATCGGGCCGTAGACGTGCGGAAACAGCGGCTGCTCGGGGGGACCGACGGCTGGACGTTCCCACCTCACAGGAACGTCCAGCAACGCCGGGTCGATGACCAGCAGCACCAGATCGGTGCGGCCGGTGAACAGCATGTTGGCGGGCAGGTGCACGGTGCCGAAGTCCGAGCAGTGCACGAACCCCTCGACGTGCAGCGATTCCGGCCGGTACACGTCGGTCGGTGGCCACTCCGCGCGGCCACACATGTGCAAGATCACCTGATCGTGACCTGACGGCCGATCAACCCGTCCCGCACGCGGCGCTCGTCGCTGGTCAGCGGCTTGTCCTCGAGCGCATCGGCGAGTCGCTCGCCGAGCTCGGCTACCGGCTTCTCCCACTCGCGGGAGTGCGATTCGGCGTCCAGGTCCCAGACCGGCACGAGCAGGCCGTGCGCCCGGAACGAACCGGCGAACTTCGAGCCTTCACCGAGGTTGAGGGTGCCGGCCGCACCCAGCCGGGACAGCGCGTTGAGCAACTGCTCCTCCGGCTCCGGGCGGACCCAGCGCAGGTACGCCTTGTCACCGGCCAACGTCCAGTAGGCGGCGTCGCCGATCCGCTGCGTCGGCATGATCGCCGCATTCGCACGCTCCAGCGACAGCGCCACCTCACCTGTCGGCTCCGCGTCGGGCGCCAGCCACCAGGCGAAGTCCTCGTGCACCTCGACCTCGAAAGGCGCGTCCGCCACGAGCACGTCCTGCAGCCGCTCGCCCACCTCGTCGTCCTGGTTGACCAGGCTCAGCACGTCGCCCGGCTTGGCCTCCTGGGCCCACAGGATCGAACGCGCCACGTCCCGGCTGATGTCCAGCGAACGAGTCTGCACCTGCAGCCCGACGAACGCGGACTCGTCCTCGTCCTGCCGGACCAGCGCCGCGGAAGCCAGCGGCAGCACGGTGCCCAGCGTGACGGGACGCTTGGCGTCCTTGGCCAGCTGCAGTTTCACGGTCGCTGACGGCACGAACTCGCGCAGCGCGACCAGCTCGCACTCACCGGCGAGGCCCTCGAACGGCCGTGCGACGGCGATCTCGGTAACGCCACCGGGCGCACCATGGCAGGCCTTGTAGCGCTTGCCGGAGCCGCATGGGCACGCCTGACGTGGGTTGATGCCGTCCTCAGCGACAGCCGACCGCCGTGCTCGTCTGGCCTGCTTCGCCCCGGCGCCCTTGCCCACTGGAACTCCCTATCTCGACGGTTCGGACTCCGGGACCGTACCGCGCAGAACTTCCAAGGTCGCGGCGGGCTTGTTGGTCGCGATGAACCGGACGCCCAGACTCTGGCAAAGCCGGACATCGGCGGGGTCGTCGACCGTCCAGCAGTAAGCCGGGCGGCCTGCACGCGCTACATATTCTGGATCTTCTCGCAGCCGCTCGATCGACGGACCCACGTAGTCACCGGCACTCGGCGTGACGCGGGACCCGACCAGCATGACTGTCGGCAACTCGGGCGCGTGCCGTTGAATCCGGCGGATCGCCCGGGACGAGAAGGACATCACCACAACGGGTGATTCCTCTTTGGATTTCGGCCGGGCCAGGCCGTGCCGGGCCAGCAGGGCGACCAGCTTGGCCTCGACCAGACCGCCGTAACGGACCGGGTGCTTGGTCTCGATGAACAGCCGGACACCGGGTCTGACCAGTTCGAGCAGCTTCTCCAAGGTGAGCACACCGGGTTCGTCCGCACCGCCCCAGCGCAGTTTGTCCAGCTCGGCGACGGTCATGGTGCTGACGATGCCGGTGCCGGACGACGTCCGGTCCACGGTCCGGTCGTGCACGCAGACGAGCTGGCCGTCCTTGGTCAGCCGGACGTCGCATTCCAGTCCGTCGGCCTGCTGCGCGAGCGCGAGTTCGTACGCGGCCAACGTGTGTTCGGCCAGGTCCGCGGAGGCCCCGCGGTGCGCGACGACTTCAGGCAACACTCCGCGATCGTCGCACGTGCCGTTGAACTGCGGACATACGGTTGCTGACATGCCTTTCGACCCTCAGGACCCTGATTTCGTCGCCGATCCGTACCCGACTTTCGCCGCGTTGCGGGCGCAGGCGCAGGTCCACGCCCATTCCGGGCTCGGCCTGGCGGTTGCCGTGTCGCATGCCGCGTGCTCCGAGGTGCTGCGCAACCGGTCGTTGGGGCGGATCTGGTCGGACGCCACCCCGATCGAGCAGTTCACCTCGTTCAACCTGCTGCACCGCAACTCTCTGCTGGAGAACGAGCCGCCGACGCACACGCGTCTGCGCAGGCTTGTATCGGCCGCATTCGGGCGCGGGCACACCGAGCGGCTACGGCCCTGGGTGGACGAGCTCGCGGACCGTCTCGTGACGGATCTCGCGGACAAGATCGCTTCGGAGGGCTCGGCGGACCTGTTGGAGATGCTCGCCACGCCTCTGCCAGTCGAGGTGATCGCCGAACTGCTTGGCGTGCCGGCGGAGGACCGCTCGAAGCTCGTGCCGTGGTCGAACGCGATCGTGAAGATGTACGAGTACGGCCTGCCCGAGGCCAAACGTCAGGAAGCCGAGAACGCGGCGAGTGAGTTCGTGGCCTATCTGCGTGGGCTGGCACAGGATCCCGCGCCGGACAGCCTGATCAACGACCTCGTCGCCGCGCACGACGGCGAGAAGCTGAACCAGGACGAGCTCGTGGCGACCGCGGTGTTGTTCTTGATGGCCGGGCACGAGGCGACCGTGAACGTGATCGGCAACGGAGTCGTCGCCTTGATGCGTCATCGCGATCAATGGCAGCGCCTGATCGGCGATCCTGCTTTGCTGCCAACGGCTGTGGAAGAACTGATTCGTTATGACGCGCCACTGCAACTGTTCGAGCGCACTGCGACAGCCGAGGTCACCATCGCCGGATTCACCGTCCAGCCAGGTGAGAAGATCGCCGCCCTGCTGGGCGCGGCAGCCCGCGACGGGCAAGTTTTCGCCGAGCCGGACCGGCTTGACGTCAGCCGGAATCCCAACCCGCATCTGGGTTTCGGCGCGGGCATCCACTACTGCGTCGGCGCTCCCCTTGCCCGCGTGGAAATCGCCGCTGCGCTGCGGGCATTGGCCACTCGGCTGCCCGGTCTGCGACTGGCCGGCGAGCCTGAACGGCGTCCCGAATTCGTCATTCGGGGGCTGCGCGAGCTCCCGGTGACCGGTTAACTACCTACCGATGCGACAGGTCACGGTTCGGCCCGAGGCTTGCCCCAAAACAAGAGGCGGAGATACCTTCCGATATGTCGTGATCCAGATCACAAATGCCCGGTTTGTTCAACGGCGCGAGGGAACGGGGCACTGCTGTGGCTTCGGAAACGATGCTGTCGGTCAGCAACCTGGAGGTCGTTTATGACGATGTCGTCCTGGTTTTACGTGGGCTGAGCCTGGACGTCCCCGCTGGATCGATCGTCGCGGTGCTCGGTGCCAACGGTGCCGGCAAGACGACGTTGCTCAGAGCCGTGACGGGCCTGCTCGGCCCGCACCGCGGAAAGATCACCAAAGGCTCCGTCCGGCTGGACGGCACCGACATCACCGGCGCGGACCCGGCCAAGATCGTCCGCAACGGCATCGCCCAGGTTCTCGAAGGCCGGCGCGTGTTCGCCGAGATCACAGTCGACGAGAACCTCCGCGCGGGAGCGCATACCCGTAGATCGCGTGCCGAGGTCAAGCAGTCGTACACCCGGGTGCTCGAGCTGTTCCCGATCCTGGCCGAACGGCGCAAATCCATCGCCGGCTACCTGTCCGGCGGCGAGCAGCAGATGCTCGCGATCGGCCGCGCACTCATGGCCTCACCTCGATTACTCCTTCTTGACGAGCCGTCCCTGGGACTCGCGCCCCGTCTGGTCGAGCAGGTGCGCGACATCATCGTGCAGATCAACCAGCAGGGCACGAGCGTGCTGCTGGTCGAACAGAACGCGGTGATGGCGCTGGCCATCGCCAGCGCGGGCTACGTGCTGGAGAACGGGAAGGTCGTCAAGGACGGCCCGGCCTCGGACCTGCTGGCCGACGAGGACATCCGCGAGTTCTACCTGGGCTCCGGCGAGCGGCGGTCGTTCGCCGACATCAAGAGCTACCGGAGGAGGAAGCGTTGGAGCGCTTGACGCCGATGCTCAAGGTACGCGACCTGGTGTTGCGGTTCGGCGGCGTGACCGCGCTGAACGGCGTGAGCTTCGATGTCGGCCACGGCGAACTCTTCGCGATCATCGGGCCCAACGGCGCGGGCAAGACCTCGATCTTCAACTGTCTCAACGGGGTCTACCGGCCGCAGGAGGGCACGATCGAGCTCGCCGGGGCGCCGCTGACCGGCAAGTCGCCCGCGGCGATCGCCTCGCTCGGCGTGGCACGCACGTTTCAGAACCTCGGGCTGTTCCAGCATCTCAGCCTGATCGACAACCTGATGCTGGGCCGTCATCACCTGATGAGCACCGGGATGCTGTCCGGGATGCTCTGGTGGGGCCGGGCCAAACGCGAGGAGATCGCGCACCGCTCGGCCGTCGAGTCGATCATCGAACTGCTCGAGCTCGAGTCGTACCGGCGGATGCCTGCGGGGCTGCTGCCCTACGGCGTGGCCAAACGCGCCGAACTGGGCCGGGCGCTGGCGATGGAGCCGACGCTGCTGCTGCTCGACGAGCCGGTCGCCGGGATGAACCTCGAGGAGACCGAGGACATGGCCCGGTACATCACCGAGGTCCGCCGCCAGTTGCCGGTGACCATGATCCTGGTGGAGCACGACATGGGTCTGGTCATGGACCTCGCCAGCCGAGTACTCGTGCTCGATTTCGGTGTGGTGATCGCGACCGGAGAACCTGCCGAGGTACAGGAAAATCCCCAGGTCATCGAGGCTTACTTGGGCGGTGCAGCATGAGCGCGACCCTGCAGAAGACCGAAGTGGACACAGCCACGCTGCCCGCGCGGCTGCTCGAGCTGGCCCGCGACCGGCCGAAGGAGATCGCGTTACGCCGCAAGCACTGGGGACGTTGGCAGGAAACGACTTGGGCCGGATACGCGCAACGCGTCGCTGACGTCGCCGCAGGTCTGCGCTCGTTGGGCGTGGACGCCGGCAGCCGGGTGGCGATCCATGCCGAGAACCGTCCTGAGTGGATAATCGCGGACCTTGCCGTGCAGGGGCTCGGCGGAATCAGTGTCGGGATCTACCCGACGTCGCCGGAGACCGAAGTCGAGTACCTGCTGGCACACGCCCAGGTTTCCGTGCTCATCACCGAGGACGAGGAACAGCTCGACAAAGTGCTCGCGGTCCGGCACCGGCTCATCGCCTTGAAGCACATCGTCGTGATCGATCCGCGCGGCGTGCGGTCCGATGACGTGATCCTGTTCGACTCCTTCAAGGATGGCTCTCTCGCAGACTATTCCGCATCGGTGGCAGGGCTCGATCCTGCCGCGCCTGCGATTCTCGTCTACACCTCAGGAACGACCGGACCGCCAAAGGGCGCTTTGATCTCGCATGCGAACCTGGTCGCTTCGGGGCGGACATTCACGGCGGCGCTTGGCGCGGGCGCCAACGATGAAGTGCTGAGCTACCTGCCGTTGTGTCACATCGCCGAACGTCTGGTCTCGGTGATCGACGCGGTGTGGGCCGGGTCGACCGTGAATTTCGGCGAGGGCGGCGAAGCCTTTCCACAGGACCTGCGCGACGTTCAACCGACGGTTTTCCTTGGCGTGCCCAGGGTGTGGGAAAAGATGATGGCCGGCGTCGAGATCCGGATGGCCGACGCGTCCCGGTTCAAACGGGCGATGTACAAAGTCTGTCTGCGCCAGGGAAAGCGAATCGCTCCACGCCGGATGACCGGTAAGACCTCTGTGGCCGACAAGCTCATACTCGGGTTGTGTGAGCTGGTGATGTTCCGGCCGTTGCGGCTGAAACTCGGCATGTCCCGGGTGCGCACGCCGGTCAGCGGCGCCGCGCCGATCGCCCCGCAAGTCCTGGAATACCTGTGGGCCATCGGAATCCCGGTCCGCGAAGGATACGGCCAGACAGAGAACACGGCGATCTGCACCATCACCCCGGCCGGCGACGTCCGGCTCGGCACCGTCGGGCAGGCCCTGCCCGGAGTCGAAATCCGGATAGCCGACGACGGCGAAATCCTGACCCGCTCAGCCGGAGTCTTCCAGGGCTACCTCGACGACCCCACAGCAACCGCATCGGCCGTGGACCCAGAAGGCTGGCTGCACACCGGAGACGTCGGCGAGATCGACAAGGACGGATTCCTCCGCATCACCGACCGCAAGAAGGACATAATCATCACGGCAGGCGGCAAGAACATCTCGCCGTCGGAAATCGAAAACCTGCTCAAGGTCTCCCCCTACGTCCGCGAAGCCATCGTGATCGGAGACCGCCGCAAATACCTGACGGCATTGATAGGAATCGAGCTCGACACAGTCGGCAACTGGGCAACCCGCCGCGACCTGCCCTACACAACCTACGCGGATCTTTCTGACAAACCCGAGGTCTACGCCCTCATCCGCAACGTAGTGACGACCGCCAACAACGAACTCGCCCAAGTCGAACAAGTCAAACGTTTCATCCTCATCAGCAAAGAACTGGACCACGAGGACGGCGAACTGACCGCCACCCAGAAAGTGAAGCGCACAGCCATCGAACGCCGCTTCGAAACAGAAATCGAGGCGATGTACAAATGACCGCCTTCCTGCAGAACTGTTTCGCGGGGCTTGCGCTTGGGTCGACTTATGCGTTGGTGGCGCTTGGGTTTGTGGTCATCTTCAAGTCGACCGGGGTGATCAATTTCGCGCAGGGTGGGCTGCTGGCATTAGGGGCCTATCTCGGGTATACGTTCTCCAATAATCTGCTGGTTGGGTTCGGGGTTGCCATTTTGATGGCCTGTTTGGCCGCTGCTGTTGTGGGGGCCGGGTTTGAGCGGCTTGTTCTGCGACGGATGGTGGGGCAGCCTCCGTTCGCGGTTATCATGATCACCATTGGTCTGCTGTTCGTGCTGGAGCCGTTGATTACCGCCGTTTGGGGGTTTGACAACAAGCAGGTCCGGAATCCCTGGAATATTCATACCGTTCAGGTCGGCGATCTTGTTTTCGGGGTTCGAGATCTTTGGACCATCGGGCTCACTGCTCTTGTTGTTGTCGGGTTCTTTGCTTTCTTCCGGTATTCGCCGTTGGGATTGGCGATGCGGGTGACCGCTTTTGATCCGGAGGCTGCGTTGGCGCAGGGGATCAGTGCGAGGCGGGTCTATGCTGTGTCGTGGGCTATTGCTGCCGCGTTGGCCGCGTTGGCTGGGATTGCGATGGCCGCGGGGCCCGGCGGGCTTTCTCCTTCTATCGGGTTCATTGCTTTGGCGGCTTTCCCGGCGATGATTGTCGGGGGGATGGATTCGCCTGCGGGGGCCGTGCTCGGTGGACTCATCATCGGGCTGGCCGAGGCGCTTACGCGGGGATACCAGGACCAGCTGTTCTCGTGGGCGGGCGACAACGTTTCTGTCATCGTGCCCTATCTGCTGATGATCGTGATTCTGCTGATCCGGCCATATGGGCTGCTGGGAACGAAAGACGTGAGGCGAGTCTGATGGCCAAGCCGCACCGCAACCTTGTCCGGGACTATCGCCAGGATCTACGGCTGTTCGGCACGCCGACAGCACGAGTCGGACTCGTGGCCATGCTCGCCGCTCTGGTGATGCTGCCGATGGTCATCCAGGACGATTTCTGGTTGTCCGTCCTCATTTATGTCGGCATCACCGCGGTCGGTGCGATCGGACTGAATCTGCTGACCGGGTTCACCGGGCAGATCTCGTTGGGGCACGCCTTCTTCATCGGAGCCGGTGCCTATGTCACGGGTTGGGCCGGTGGTGAACTGGGACTTCCACTCATTCTCTGGCTGCCGATGGCCGCGCTGGCGGGTGGTCTTCTCGGCGCGGTGATCGGGCCGTTCGCGCTTCGGCTGCGAGGACACTACCTCGCGATCGTGACGCTCGGACTGGTTTTCATCGGCGAGCATCTGTGGCGCAATTTCAAGGGATTGAGCGGCGGGAACTCCGGCACTTCGATCAATGCGAGCGTTTCGCTCGGACCTGTCGACTTCAACCGGGTCACGCTGGCCGGTGAGGTCTACTCACGCAATCAGGGTTACTTCTGGCTGGTCTGGGCGTTGGTCGCGGTGGTCGCGCTGCTGGTGAAGAACCTGGTGCGGACCAGGCCTGGGCGGGCCTTGCAGGCCGTGCGGGACCGGGACCAGGCGGCCGAGGTGATCGGGGTACGGGCCGGCCGGTACAAGATCGGCGCGTTTGTCATCTCGAGTGCGATCGCCTCGGTCGCCGGCGCGTTGTTCGGGTCCTATCAGCAGTTCGTCAGCCCGGACGAGTGGAATCTGCTGCTGTCCATCCAGTACATCGCAATTGTCATTGTCGGCGGGCTGGGCACTGTTTTCGGGTCGATTCTCGGCGCGGTCTTCGTCGGCGCGTTGCCCGCGCTGATCGACCGGTTCGGCGACGCCATTCCCGGTGTGCAGACGAGCGTCGGCGGTGAGGGATTCATCAGCGTGTTCGCCTTGAACCAGGCCATCTTCGGGATTCTGATCGTGTTGTTCCTGGTTCTGGAGCCACGGGGGCTGGCGGGGATCTGGTTACGTATCAAGGCTTATTTCAAGTCTTGGCCATTCTCGTATTAGGAGGCCGTCACCATGTATCGACGCATAACACTGGCACTCGCCGCCATGCTGGTCGTGGCGGGATGTGGAGGTGCCGGCGATCAAGGTGGCGGTGGCTCCGGTGGCACCGCCGGCGCGCCGCAGTCGACCGCCGGTTTCGACGGGACCACCATCAAACTCGGTGTGCTGTCGCCGCTTTCCGGGCCGGTCGCGGTGATCGGCCTGCCGCTGACCGCGGGCAACAAGATCTGGTTCGACGCGCTCAACCAGCGCGGCGGCGTGGCCGGAAAGTACAAAGTGGAGCTTGTCCAGGAGGACACGCAGTACAAGCCGGACGTGACCGTCCAGCAGTACAACAAGGTCAAGGGCAACGTGGTCGCGTTCACCCAGATCCTCGGCACCGCGCCGACCTTGGCCGTGCTGCCGCAGCTGAAGTCCGACAAGATGCTGGCCGCGCCCGCGTCGCTGGACGCGCTGTGGGTGCGTGAGGCGAACCTGCTGCCGATCGGCGGGCCGTACCAGATCCAGGTGATCAACGCGCTCGACCACTATCTGACCGAGGGCGGCGGCACCAAGGACTCCAAGATCTGCAACATGATCCAGGACGACGTCTACGGCGAGGCCGGATTACAGGGCCTGCAGTACGCCGCCCAGAAGTACGGCTTCACCATCGCCAACACCCAGCGCTACAAGTCCGGCACGGAGAACTTCACCGGCCAGATCCAGGCACTGGCGGGCGCCGGCTGCCAGATGGTCTTCCTGACCGCGACCCCCACCGACGCGGGCAAGATCTGGGGCACGGCGGCGCAGGCCAAGTTCAACCCGCGTTGGTACGCGCAGTCCCCGGCCTACGCGGCCGCGATGTCCAAGTCGCCGATCACGCCGTACCTGCAGGCCACCACCACGATCGTGGCGGAGGGCACCGAGTGGGGCGACACCAAGGTGGCCGGGATGAAGGACCTGGTCGACCGCACCACGCAGTTCGGCCCCGGCCAGCAGCCCGACTACTACCTGGCCTTCGGCTACAACCAGGGCCGCGCGATGACCGCGGTGCTGGAGAAGGCCATCGAACTGGGCAACCTGTCCCACGAAGGCATCCTGGACGCCATGCAGAAACTGGGAACCGTGTCGTTCGACGGCCTCTCCGGCGACTATGTCTACGGCGCCACGGAATCGCGTAACCCGCCGCGGTCGAGCACTCTGTTCACCGTCGACGCGTCGAAGCCGTTCGGATTGAAGACGTTGAAGTACAACTTCACCTCCGACGCCGCCAAGACGTTCGAGTTCAAGAAGGCCAGCTGAGTCACTGGAAATACCGGAAGTCGAACGCGTCCCACTCGGCGCGTTCGGCTTCCCTGGGAGCGAACACCAAGCTGGGAGGCGTGTTCCAGAGCTTGGTGATGCGACCGGACCGGTAATCCGGCCAACCCGGGTTACCGGTTCGGGCAAACGAAGTCCACGCGCACCGCATCTGATCCGACAACGCCTGAGCCGCACGCGGATTGGCTTTGTAGGCCTCTGCGCCGCCGGGGATACCGGTGAAGGTCATCGTGCCGAACACAAACGGAAGTTCGGCGGTGTGTACGGCCGGACCCCAGTCGAACTCGTACATATAAGTTCTGGCCCAACGGCTTTGGGCTTCGGCCAATCGGGTCGCGGGTACGCGCATTGTCTGGTCGGTGAGCATGGCCAGCACATCGTTCCGGTAGACGCGGGCGACCCGGTCAAGATTCAGCTGAGCCGGGAAGAACGCCCGGTACTCGTCGAGGGTCATGTCCAGGATGCCAGGATCGAACTGGGCGAAATAACGCATCTCGGCTCGATTCGAGCCGGTCAGCACATCGATACCGCGTGCGTTGCCTGCTCGTACAGCGTCGATCACAGGTTTCCTGACCAGTTTCCCGTCGACATACGGTCCGAAGTAGACGGCCCCAAGCAGCGGGTTCGCGCCGACCAGCTTCTCCTGGAGGTGCAGTACCGCCAACGTGGTCAGCCCGGTCAGGTCCACCGGCGGCCGAGGCTGGGAATGAACCATGTAGCCGGAGCCACTTTGCAGTACCACCCTGCGGAACAGACGTTGCGGATTGTCGGTGGCGAGCATGGCGCTCAACGAGAACGCGCCCTCGGATTCGCCGACCGCGGTGACGTTGCGAGGATCACCACCGAACGCACCGATGTTGGACTGCACCCATTCGAGGGCGGTGATCTGATCACGCAGGAAATTGTTGCCTGCTCCCAACAGGCCCAGGCGGTAGTTCAGAGTCACCACGACCGCGTCACCGGCCAGTTTGGCGCCGGAATAGCGGGGCTCGTTCGCCGTGCCGAACCGGGCCGCGCCGCCGTGAATGAACACGATCACCGGATGCCGCCCGCGAGTCCGCGGTGCCCAGACATTCAGGTCCAGACAGTCCTCATTCAGGTAAACCGGTTTGTCGTCGGGGTACTCCTCCGAGGTCGTGTCGCGGAACTGCGGGCAGACCGCAGTGGAATCCGTGGCCTGGAAGGTGCCGGACCACGGCTGAGCAGGTACGGGCGGCTGTGAGCGAGGCGCGGTGGCGTACCGGATGCCGCGGTAGACACACTGGGATTCCGCGGCACGCCCCGCGATGACGCCAAGCGGAGTTGTCGTTGTGCACGAGGAAACGGCCGGGGAAACCGGCGTCGGTGCGATCAGCAAAGCGGCCAGCAGGCCGACGAGTTTCATATCAAGAGGTTCGGCCAAATTCCGGAGAAGCGGATCGCCGACACGGGCGAGTCAGTTCTCACCCGCAATGACCAGACCGGACTCGTACGCGAACACCACAGCCTGCGCCCTATCCCGCAAACCGAGCTTGCTCAACAGGTTGCTGACGTGCGTCTTGACCGTGTGCTCACTGACATACAGCTCACCCGCGATCTCCACGTTGGACAACCCACGCGCGAGTTGCCGAAGCGTGTCGCGCTCACGATCAGTCAACGTCCCAAGTCGCGCGGCAAGTGCGGGGACAGGATGCCCACGCCGAGCCAGATCGGCGATCAACCGGCGGGTCACGCTCGGCGCCAGCAAAGCGTCCCCGGCGGCAACGAGCCGGATCGCGTTGACCAGGTCATCACGACGAATGTCCTTCAGCAGGAACCCACTCGCACCCGCGCCCAGCGCTGCGTAGACGTACTCGTCCACATCGAACATGGTCAGCACGATGACCTTGGCTGAAGTCTGCGCGCAGATCTCCCGGGTCGCGGTCACGCCGTCCACACCAGGCATCCTGATGTCCATCAGCACGATGTCCGGCTTCACGTCGGCGGCGAGCCGAATGGCCGCAGCACCGTCAGCAGCCTCACCGATCACCTCCATGTCAGGCTGCACGCCGAGAATCATCGCGAAGCCGCCACGGAACAGGTCCTGGTCGTCGACCACAAGTACGCGCAGCATCAGATCGGCAGGCTCACGTGCACGGCGAAGCCAACTCCGCCCGGACCAGGGCCTGTACGCAACGTCCCACCGCAGGCCGCGACACGTTCCCGCATCCCCAACAGCCCGAAGCCTGAGCCGCCGGCGGATCCGCGACCGTCATCGACCACATCGACCCCCAAAGTCCGCTCGTGCCAGTGCAACCGCACTTGGATTGTCCGCGCCGACGCGTGCCGCATGGCATTGGTCAGTGACTCCTGGACGATCCGGTACACGGTTGCGTCCACTTCGGACGAAACCGCCCGCGGCGAACCGTTGACCTCCAACGACGCGATGCCTGTGACCAGCTCGTCGAGTGACGAGATACCAGGAGAACGCAATGCCTGCACGACTTCACGAAGCTGCCCCACAGCGCCCCGGCCAGTCGCGGCGATCGCCTCGAAAGCCGCGATGGCACGGTCCGGGTCGGAGCGCACGACCAACGGCCCGGCTTCGGCCTGTACGACCATCATGCCGACGGAATGCGTGATGACGTCGTGCATCTCACGCGCGATCCGCGTGCGTTCGCTCGCCGCCGCAGCAGCTGCCTGTGCGCGCCGCGCGCGTGTATTCGTGCCCAACGCGTAGGCAGCGATGTACGCGACGGCCAGGTACCGATAGGTGTTCAGGTCGTCATCGCCTGGGATGACCAACGAGACAGTCACTCCGACAGTCGCAGCGACCACTGTGACCAGCCGCCACAGAGGAGGGCTCGTCGCGGCGATGAAGTACACAGCCACCAGCGGACCGGCCGGAACCAACGGCGCCACAAAGAAAATCGCCAGCGCCGAGGTCGCAAGGCCGACCACCAGACCGACAAGCAGGGGCTTGCGACGAACCCACAGGACCGGCACCGACGCGACGACCGCGAGAACGACCGCGCCCCAACCCGCCGTCAGCGTGACTGGCACTACGGACGCGACAACGACCACACCCGCCAGGACCAGGTCACGAGTACGCACGTCCGCCAGTATGTCGCCGACGGGATGTGCGCACCTCGCTCGTAAGGACTAGGGCGACATCAGTGCCTCTCCGAGCTTGGCCAGCTGGTACTCGGTCAGGACCGGCCCCGGCCGAGTCACGAGGAAATCGCCTGGGCCGGATCCAGGCACATAGTTGTGCGCCATCACCGTGTACATGCGATGGTCCGGCAGGTAGATCCGCATGGTCTGAGTCATCACCGAGCCGGCCGGTCTGATCTCGTAGATCTGCATCACCGACCCGTCCGGCTTGACCACCCGTTTCGGTGGCTGGCAGTTGTTCTCGAAGAAGGCCTGGTAGTCGGCGGTCACCAGGGGCGACGCCGGGGTGGTCTCCGGCCAGACCCGGATGGTGGCCGTGCCCGCACGGTCCTTGATGTCGGCCCAGTACACCGGCTCGTCCGGGGAGGGTCTCCGCTCGACCAGACCGCCGACCTCGGCCGGCTTGGCGACCTCCCGCAGGGCTTCGAGGAGCAACTGCTGGACTCCCGGGGCCATCGACGCCGGCTTCGGGTCTGGTCCCGGCGGCATATTGCCCTGCGCACACTGGGGAAGGCCGGCCGCGGGGACACCAGGGATCGGCGTCTTGCCCGCGTCCGGTTTCCACGTCGAGATCGGAGTCATCGCCGGCAGATTCGCCCGGCCCCAGTCGGCTGTGAGCGGCACGGTCGTCGGAATCTCGACGACCGGTGTCTTGGCCGGCTCGTTCGACAACGGCTGACCATCGAACGCGGTCGCGGCGAAACCGATGCCCACGACGACCGCGACAGCTGCGGCAATCGAGCTGGCTTGCCGGATGCGCCGTCGGCGCAACCCTCTCGGAACGATGTCCGACAGTTGTGTATGTACGGTCGGCGCCGGGCCGTCGACTTCCCTGCGCAGCGCCTGGATCAGCTTCTCGTCATCCATTATCATGCACACCCCGAACTGGCGGTGACCTTCTCATACGCCGCACGCAGCGCCTGGAGGCCTCGGGCGGTCTGGCTCTTGACGGTGCCCTCCGAGCAGCGCATCGCCGCTGCCACCTGCTCGACGGACAGGTCCTGGACTATTCGCAGCACCACGACCGCCCGTTGCTTGGGCGGCAGGTACTGCAGCGCGGCGACCAGGGTCTGCCGGTCCTCGCTGGAATCATCTGCGGCCATCGACACCTCGGGCAGCTCGGCGACAAGCTGCTCGCGCTTGCGGCCCCGGCGCCGCGTGTCCAGGAACAACCTGGTCAGCACGGTCCGCAGGTACGCGTCCGGGTTGGTGTTGGCCACTTTGGGCCAATGCGAATAGAGCCGCACGAAGCCGTTCTGTGCGATCTCCTCAGCCTCGACCCAGTCGCCGCACATCGCGTACGCGATACGCCGGGCCTTGTCGAAGCGTGCCGAGAAGAACTCGGCAAACTCCTTGTCGAATCTTGCCACGGGCTATGAACGCAGTCCCGCGGCAGCGGGTTGCATCAACGCACAGATCCGAAAGATCTGGTCGCTCGCAGTGGTGGCGTGGGGGCGTCAGCCACCTTGACCACACGCATCAGCCGTACGTTTGCCGTGTCGATCGGGGCGAGCAACTTCACGAACCGACGGATCAGCAGGAGCGTGAGCACTGCGAGCGCGGCACCTCCCAAGTCCGTGACCGCCGCCAGCACCACGCCGTCGGCCTGGGCCTGCACGCCGTCACGGAACCGCCAGATCAGGGTGGCGGCCATCAGCAGACCGTCCGCGATCCACAGCCCCCACCACCATTTGACCAGCTTGCCGGGCTTTGGCCGCTGCTTGGGGTCACCACGCTCGGCAGTGTGCTCCAGCTCGGCGAACACCGACCCGGCGACGGCGAGATTGACGCCTGGCACGAGCATTCCCCAGAAGAACTGCTTGTTCGTACGACCCGGCTCGTAGCCTGAGACTTCCGTGGCGGCCAGGCGCGCCACATACAGCCACCAGATGGTCAGGCCCGCGGCGATCGTGCCGACCGCGAGCGCGAGGCTCGCGCCCGTGTAGACAAACGTGTCCGATGCGGACACAACGCCGCTGCTCAACGCACCGAACCGGCTCTGCAACAGCAGCACGTACCGCCAGATCTCGGCTGCCGCCGCGAGCACAGCCAACGCGACGAGCAACCAGAGCATCGCGACGGCTTGACGCGCGAGCATGCGGACACGGTCGATCGCGGCCGGTGCTTCGGGCCGTGCACCTGGCACCGACCGAGGCCAACGCCAGGCCAGGCTCGGGAAGCCCCAGCGTGGGGGCGTCGGATACGAGGGCGGCCCGGAGTACGGACGTGGCCGGTATCCACCAGGCCCGCGCTGGTACGCACCAGGTGGCGGTGTCGCCACCCAGTGCACTCTCATCGGCATCTGCCGCGGCGGGGGCTGGTGGTACGGGTGCACGGCTAGATGACCTGCGGCTCGGACTGCGACTCGCTGACCAGCGCCTTGCCCGATGACTCCCAGGACTGCATGCCGCCGTCGACGTTCGTGGCGTCCCAGCCGTTGCCATTGAGGTAGGCCGTGACGCGCGCGGACCGGCCGCCACTCCGGCAGATCACGTAAACGTCCTGGTCAGCGGGCAGTTCCTCAAGCCGTCCGGCCAGTTCGCTCATCGGGATGTGCACGGCGTCCGGAGCATGACCGGCATCCCACTCGTCCTGCTCACGGACATCAAGCAGCAACGTGCCGGCCGGCAGGTCGCTGACCGTCACGGACGGCACGTTCGGCGAAGTCACACTACGAATGCTGCCACGCCCCGCGTGGGGATGCTGTTATGCCTGGTCCCTAATGCTGCACCGCCTTCTCCGCGCCGACGCCGGTCAGTGCGCGGACCTCCATCTCGGCGTACTTGGCATCGTCACGCTCCTTGGACAGCACCGTGCCCAGCCAGCCGAGCAGGAACGAGACCGGGATGGACACGATGCCCGGGTTGGACAGCGGGAACAGGTCGAAGTCGGCGCCCGGGAACATCGCCGAGGCGTTGCCGGACACCGCGGGTGAGAACACGATCAGCACGACACAGACCGTGAGCCCGCCATAGATGCTCCACAGCGCGCCGGATGTGTTGAACCTCTTCCAGAACAGCGAGTACAGGATCGTCGGCAGGTTCGCCGACGCCGCGACCGCGAAGGCCAGGGCGACCAGGAACGCGATGTTCTGGCCGTTGGCCACGATGCCGCCGGCGATCGCGACCGCACCGATCACCAGCGCGGTGATCCGGGCCACGCGGACCTCCTGGTCCTTGTCGTCGACCTCGCCTTTCTTGATCACGTTGGCGTAGACGTCGTGCGCGAACGACGCCGAAGCCGTGATCGTCAGCCCCGCGACCACGGCCAGGATCGTGGCGAACGCCACCGCCGCGATGAAGCCCAGCAGCACCGGCCCGCCCAGCGCCTGGGCCAGCAGCGGGGCCGCCGAGTTGACCTTGCCGGGCGCGGCGTTGATCGCCGTGGGCCCGACCAGCGCACCGGCGCCGTAGCCGAGGACCAGGGTGAACAGGTAGAAGATGCCGATCAGCCAGATCGCCCACACCACCGAGCGGCGCGCTTCCTTGGCCGTGGGCACGGTGTAGAAGCGCATCAGGATATGCGGAAGCCCAGCGGTACCAAGGACAAGCGCGAGCGCCAGGGATACGAAGTCGAGCTGCGTCAGTCCCGTCTTGCCGTACTGCTTGCCGGGATCAAGCACGGCCGGGCCGCTTTGCTGCGCGGCACCGCCCAGCAGGGACGACAGGTTGAACCCGAACCGGGCGAGCACCCAGACCGTGATCGCGGCGGCGCCCACGATGAGCAGCGCGGCCTTGATGATCTGCACCCACGTCGTGCCCTTCATACCGCCGACCAGCACGTACACGATCATGATCACACCGACGACCGCGATCACCGCGGCCTGGCCGGCCTTGTTGGTGATGCCGAGCAGCAACGCGACCAGGCCGCCGGCGCCGGCCATCTGTGCCAGCAGGTAGAAGAAGCTCACTGCGAGCGTGGAAACCGCCGCCGCGGCGCGGACCGGACGCTGCCGCATCCGGAATGCCAGCACGTCACCCATCGTGTATTTGCCGGTGTTCCGCAACAACTCGGCGACAAGCAGCAAGGCCACCAGCCACGCGACCAGGAAGCCGATTGAATACAGAAAACCGTCATAGCCGTTCACCGCTATGGCCCCGGCGATACCCAAGAACGACGCGGCCGACAGGTAATCGCCGGAAATCGCGACACCGTTCTGCGGACCGGTGAAGGCGCGACCCGCCGCGTAGTAGTCGGCGGCGGTGCGTGAGTTCTTGCTGGCGCGGAACACGACCACCAAAGTGATCACCACGAACGCGCCGAAGATCGAGATATTCAGCGCCGGGCTACTGCCTTCGACGCTCTGGGCGAGAATCACCTGCCCGCTCCTTCGATCTCCCCACGGATCTGCTCGGCCTGCGGATCCAGCCGGCGATTGGCGTAGCGGACATAGAGCATGGTGATCACGAATGTCGAGACGAACTGCAGGATCCCCAGGACAAGGGCGACGTTGATGTTGCCGAACAGTTTCGTCGACATGAATCCGTGGGCGTAGTCGGCCAGCAGGACATAAACCAGATACCAGACCAGGAACAGTCCGGTCATGGGGAACACGAACCGGCGCAGACGACGCCGCAATTCCACGAACTCCGCGGATTGCTGCACCTGCATCCACCGCTGCGCATCAGGTGGCAACTCTTCGGACTGCGATCGCTCGGTGGTACTCATCCGACCTCCCCGCTCCGCTGTGTCGTCCGGGCACCCGGACGTTAGGTACGAGATGACCACTCTGTTAAGACGCCGTTCGGGCATTGTCGCTCAACCTGTCCACCGATGCGGTGAACGGTCATTATCGTCCGGCTAGGTGCACACATAGTCGTATCAAGATCGATATCCCGCAAAAGCAGGATTAACGGATACCCCTATCGGGTCCGGCTAAACCGACAGTAGAAAATATTCTTAACCGTACGGACGTTTTCCGAAGCCTTCCGGACCCGCCGGATCACCGACGGTGACGGCCGTCGGCCAGCCGGGAGCGCTCCTCGGCGGTGCCGAACCGGGCCACGTCGCGGTCCCGGATGAAACCGAGCGGATCCGGGGCGTGCATCCGCAGCAGGGTCCGGCTGGTGTCGCCAGGCAGCCTGCGATGCGTGGCCTTGCTGACCACGATCACGACGATGAACGCGATCGGCACAGTGATCAACGCCGGCTGTTTGACGAACGACGGCGCCCAGTCACCGGTGTACCGGCTCACCACGTCCAGCACGATCGCGGCCAGCACCAGCCCGCCGCCGACGATCATCCCGGCACCCGCGCCGACCCACGTGAGTTTGCGCCACCAGATGCCGAGCACCAGCACCGGGCAGAACGTGGACGCCGCGAGCGCGAACGTGACGCCGATGCTCAGCGAGACGTCGTTGGGACGCAGGATGACCGCCAGGATCAGCGGAACGATGCCGGCGATCACCGCGGCCACCCGGAAATCACGGACCCGGCCACGCAACACGTCCGTGGACAGCACGCCGGAGACGCTCACGACCAGTCCGGACGATGTGGACAGGAAAGCCACGAACGCGCCCGCCGCGGTCACCGCGCCGAGAATCTGCCCGCCGATCCCCGGCAGGACCGCGGTCGGCAACGCGAGCACCGCGGCGTCCGTACGGCCCGTGACCAGCAGCTGAGGTACGTAGATCCGCGAGAGCGCGCCGAGCAGCAGCGGGAACATGTAGAACAACGCGAGCAACAGCATGATGTGCAACGTCGTGCGGCGCGCCGCCTTGCCGTCGGGGTTGGTGTAGAAGCGCACGAGGACGTGCGGCAGCCCCATGGTGCCGAGGAATGTCGCGAAGATCAGCGAATACGTCGTGAACAGGTCGCCCGCGCCGCCTGAGGACGGCTTGGCCCAGCTGGCGTTGTCCGCAGGCGCCCCGGCGACGATCGGAACCGCCGTACCGGCGTCGAACCGCAGGACAGTGCCCGCTTCGACCGTCACCTCGCCGACCTCGGGACGCCAGTAGACGACACCAGCGGCTTTCGCACCGTCCACGACACCGTCTGCCCAGAGCCAGACCGGTTCCTTGACCTGCAGGCGAACCGGGGTGTCGATCTGGACCTTGGTGTCCTCGGTGAACGTCGGCGGCGTGGCCGCGGTCAGCCGGGTGCCGACCCCGTCCGGCTGCGTTCCGCCGTTGCCGATGAAGACCGCGCACAGGATGAAAGTCGGCACCGCGATCGCGAAAAGCTTGAGCCAGTACTGGAAGGCCTGCACCACGGTGATCGCACGCATCCCGCCGCCGAGCACGTTGAGCACCACGATGGCGATCACCAGGACCATCCCGGCCTCCGGCGGCACCGGCATGACCCGCGACAGCACCAGACCCGCCGCCTGCAACTGCGGCAACAGGTACAGGAACCCGATGAAGATCACGAAGAAGGTGGCCAGCTTGCGCAGGCCCGACGAGCCGAGGCGGGCCTCGACGAAATCCGGCAGCGTGTAGGCGCCGGACCGGCGCAGCGGCGCGGCCACGAACAACATCAACGCCAGGTACCCGGCGGTGAACCCGATCGGGAACCACAGCGCGTCGACGCCGTCCTTGAGGATCAGGCCCGCCACACCCAGGAAGGACGCGGCCGAGAGGTACTCCCCGGACACGGCGGCGGCGTTGCGGCGGGAGCGGACCGTACGCCGGGCGACCAGGAAGTCCTGAGTCGTGCTGGCCGCGCGTGAGCTGCGGAAACCGACATAGAAGGTCGTCACCGCGACCAGCAGGATGCCGGACACGGCCCACAGGTTCAGCTCAACGGCCGTGCCATTCACCGGACAACCCTTCGGGCTACTTCTCGACCATGTCGACGAAGTCGCGTTCGTGCCGTTCGGCCAGAACGTTGTACCAGTATCCGATACCGAACAGGACGGGGAAGGGAGCCACCCCCAGCAGCAGCCACGGCAGCCGGACACCGGCCACCGTGATGCCGGAGATCGCCGGGACGAAGAAGAACAGCACAGGCAGGCCGCACAGCAGGACGGCTGCGAGCAACGCCAGCCGCACGGCGGTCTTGAGCTGGATCCGGATGAAGCCACGCACGAGTTCCTCGCCGTAGCTCGTCTGCTCCTCCAGCTCGACGACTGTCCGCAGGACCGTCACCGGCGCGCGGGAATCGGCCAGCACCACGCGCTTACGGCGTGGCGGCGGGCCAGCGGCCCCGTTCTCCTCCGGGTCGCGGGATGCACCACGACCCGGACCAGAACCGGCCGAGTGTCTACTCAAGATCCGTACCCACTACGCGGCGATCTGACCAGCTTGTCCTTGAGTTCTCGCGTGTGACGGCGGCTGACCGGGAGTTCCTTCTCCTCGCTGCCGATCACGACCGTGTACCCGGACGCGCCCATCCGCAGCTCGGTGATCAGGTTCAACGGCACCAGATACGACCGGTGAATCCGCACGAAACCGACCTTGCCCCAGCGCTCTTCCAGCTGCGCCAAGGGAATCCGGACCAGGTGCGAGCCTTCGGAGGTGTAGAGCCGGGCGTAGTCGCCCTGCGCCTCGACCCAGCGCACCGACTGGCGGGAGACGAGCTTGGTGGTACCGGCGAGTTCGACCGGGATCACCTCGTCCTCCCGCGACTCCTGCACAGCGACGCCGCCACCAGGCGCCGCGCCGGGCGCGGGCAGGTTGTTCAGCCGGAGCTTGTTGATCACCCGGTCGACGGCCTTGTCCACCCGCTGCTGGTCGTTCAACGGCTTGAGCAGGTAGTCCACCGCGCCGAGTTCGAACGCGTCGACGGCTTCGTCACCGCCGACGCCGGTGACGAACACCAGGCAGGGCGGCGGGTTGAACTCCGAGAGCACCCGGCCCATCTCGATGCCGGTCAGGCCGGGCATGTTCAGATCGCAGAACACCGCGTCGACCGCGGGCATCCCGGCCTTGCGCCGGGCCACCAGCTCCTCGTCGTTGCCGCTGAGCACCCGCAGCGCCTCGGCGGCGTCGAAGGCCGTCAGGATCTTGCGAACGTGCCGGTTGTTCTCCAGCCGTTCAGTGATCATCTCTATGCCGGCCCGCTCGTCGTCCACGCACAGCACGACAAGCCCGGCAGCGCTTTCACTAGTCACTGTGGGGTGCATCTTGCCTATCGCACCGCCCTGCTGTCCATTTTGCCATCCCTATGTCGGCCTGCCGAGTGAATGGTTGCCAGCGCGCAAGATGAAGTTGTCTACAGTCCGAACCGCGACCAGGTGGCCCGGTGTTCGAGTGCGTCGATCGCGGCGCCGAGCAGTCCCGTCGCCGCGCCCCCGCCGACACCCAGCCGGGCCAGCAACGGCCGGCGCGGTTCGGCGATGGCGATCTCGGCGTCCGGGAAACGCTCCGCGATCACCGTACGCAGGTTGCCCAGCCCGTCGGCCAGTCCACGTTCGACCGCTCCGGCACCGGTCCACACTTCACCGGAGAACACGTCGTCGTGGTCCTTGCTCAACCGGTCACCGCGGCGCTCGGTCACCCAGGACACGAACTGGTCGTGCAGCTGCCCCTGCAGTCCGACCAGCCATGCCACGTCCTCGGGCTTCTCGGCTTGGAACGGATCCAGCCGCATCTTGTTGGTGCCCGCGGTATGCACGCGACGCTCGACACCCACCCGTTCCAACAAGCCGGGCAGACCGAACCCGGCACTGATCACGCCGATCGAACCGACCAGCGAAGTGCGGTGCGCGTAGATCTCGTCGGCCGCGCACGCCAGCCAGTACCCGCCGGAGGCCGCCACGTCCTCGCAGAAGGCGATCACCGGCACGTCCTTGCGGGCCGCCAGCTGGCGGATCCGCTCGGCCACCAGCGCCGACTGGGTCGGCGCGCCACCCGGCGAGTTGATCTGCAGGGCCACCGCGACCAGCCGGTCGTGGTCGAAGGCCCTGGTCAGCGCCGACTCGACCGAGTTGAGGCTGATCGACCCGCGGCCGAGTGGGGACGGGGTCGGCGTGATCACGCCATGCAGCTTGATCACCGCGACGGTCGGCTTGCGATCGATCCGGTCACCCAGGCCGGGCAACCGGGACACCAGTTTCTCGGTCACGCTCATGACACAAAACTCTACGGACTCGGCGCGTGACCGTTGGCGGCCGGCGAACCGGGCGCGGGAACGTAGTCGTCATCGTCTTCCGGATGCGAGTAGTCCGGCAGCGCCGGGCGCACCCCGGGGAACGACTTCGGCACGCGCAGGATGACCTTCATGCCCGCGCCCGGGGCCGTCTCGACCATCAGCGCGTACTCGTCGCCGAAGACCGACCGCATCCGCTGGTTGATGTTGCCGATGCCGACGTGCGAACCGGTCTTGTGGGCGTCGCGCAGATCGGCGAACAGCCGGTCGGCGTCCATGCCGACGCCGTCGTCCTCGACGCTGATCAGCGCCTCGTTGCTGTTGTCCTGGGCGACGACCGTGACCGTGCCGCCACCGGGTTTGCGGGCAACGCCATGCCGGACCGCGTTCTCCACCAACGGCTGCAGCACCAGGAACGGCACCACCACCGAGAGCACCTCGGGCGCGATCTTCAGCCGGACGTTCAGCCGGGAGCCGTAGCGGGCGCTCTCGATCGTGAGGTACCGGTCGATGTTGCGCAGTTCCTCCGAAAGTGTGGTGAAGAAGCCGGATGCCCGGAACGAGTAGCGGGTGAAGTCCGCGAAGTCCTGCACCAGGTCACGGGCCTGCTCCGGGTCGGTGCGGATCAGGCTGGAGATCGTGTTCAGCGCGTTGTACACGAAGTGCGGCGAGATCTGCGCACGCAGCGCCCGCGCCTCGGCCTGCGCCAGCTGTTGCTTGGCCTCGTCGAGTTTGGCCAGCTCGAGCTGGATGCAGACGAACTTCGCGACCTCGTCGGCCATCCGCATCAGCCGGCCGGAGTTCACGCCGCCCACGACAATGAGCGCGCCTTCGACCGTGCCTTCCACGATCAGGGGAACGATGACGGCCGTGCGCATCGGGCAACTGCCGCGCCTGCTGCACGGCAGGCTCTCGTGCTGGATGTGCTCCCGCTGGCCCTTGGAGACCGCGATCACCACGGAATCTTCCAGATCACGGTGGTGGTAGTTGGCCTGGCCGTCCCACGACAGCAACGAGCCCGACGCGTCGCTCAACCCCACGGCGACACACTTCAGTAGCTCGACCAGGTGTTTGGCGGTCTGGTCCGCGGAGGCCTCCGTCAAGCCGCTGCGCAGTTCGGGCGCGGCCTTGGACAGCCGTTGGATCGCCTCGAGTTGCGCCTCGTCGACCGACGTGCTCACCCGCCTTGTCCGGCACAGGAAGACGAACAAGCCGAGCACGGCAAGCGTCGCGATGACGCCGAGGACTACGCGCTCGGTCAAAAACTGGACCACTCGTTCATGCTCTGGTACCCGGGTGTCGCAGGCAAGCTTTGGCCGCCACATTATTGGATTGCCCTCGCCCCGCCGCAGCGGGCCCGCTCGCTCCAGTAGACATCCGATGTCTCCGTCAGGCAGGGTGTCCGATGTGCGGACAGAGCCAGCAACCAGACGAGTCGCGCTGTTCGCGACGTGTCTGACCGACACGTTCTTCCCGGACACGGCCCGTGCCGTCGTGCGGTTGCTCGAGCGGCTCGGCTGTTCGGTCGAGTTCCCGCCTGCCCAGACGTGCTGTGGCCAGATGCATTTCAACACCGGCTATCGCCGCAAGGCCGCGCCACTCGCCCGCAACGTGGCCAAAACCTTCGCCGGCTACGACGCGGTGATCGTGCCGTCCGGATCGTGCGCCGGGATGATCCGGCACGTCTACCCGGACCTGGACGTCGATCCAGGCCCGACATACGAGCTGTCGGAGTTCCTGATCGACGTGCTCGGCGTGGAGGACGTCGGCGCATATTTCCCGCATCGGGTGACGTACCACCCGACTTGTCACTCACTGCGCATGCTCGGCGTCGGCGACAAACCGCTACGCCTGCTGAAGGCGGTCAAAGGCCTTGAGCTGGTCGAACTGCCCGGCGCGGAAACATGCTGCGGCTTCGGCGGAACGTTCGCGGTCAAGAACGCCGAGGTGTCCTCGGCGATGCTGGCCGACAAGATGACCTGCGTGCTCGACACAGGCGCGGACGTCGTGACCGCGGGCGACAACTCGTGCCTGATGCATATCGGCGGCGGGCTGTCGCGGCTGCAGACCGGCGTACATCCCTTGCACCTGGCGGAAATCCTGGCGAGCACCGAGGAGGAGCCATGGGTCGCAACCCGGTGACCTGGCTGGGCAGCCCGGCCTTCCCGACAGCCGCCAAGGCCGCCCTGGCCGACGACCAGCTGCGCCGCAACCTCAAGCACGCCACAGGATTGATCCGCGGCAAACGTGCCGGGGCCGTCGCCGAACTGCCCGACTGGGAGCAGTTGCGGCTGTCCGGCGAGGCGATCAAGGACGACGTACTCGCCAACCTCGACACCTATCTACTACAGCTCGAGGATTCCGTGACCGCGCGCGGCGGGACCGTGCACTGGGCCGCGGACGCCGCCGAAGCCAACGCGATCGTGCTGCGGCTCGCCCAGGAGGCGGGCGCGGACGAGGTCGTGAAGATCAAGTCCATGGCGACCATGGAGATCGGCCTGAACGAGGCCCTTGAGGCCGGCGGCGTCAAACCGATCGAGACAGACCTGGCCGAGCTGATCGTGCAGCTGGGCGACGACCGGCCGTCGCACATCCTGGTGCCGGCGATCCACAAGAACCGCACCGAGATCCGCGACATCTTCAAAGCCAGGATGCCGGGGACCGAGAACCTGACCGACACACCGTCCGAGCTGGCCGGCGCGGCGCGTGAGTACCTGCGGCGCAAGTTCCTGTCCACGCGCGTTGCCGTATCCGGCGCGAACTTCGCGGTCGCGGAGACCGGCTCGGTGGTCGTGGTGGAGTCCGAGGGCAACGGCCGGATGTGCCTGACCCTGCCGGACACCCTGATCACGGTGATGGGCATCGAGAAACTCGTGCCCAAATGGCAGGACCTCGAGGTCTTCCTGCAGCTGCTGCCACGCTCGTCCACGGCGGAACGGATGAACCCGTACACCTCCGTGTGGACAGGCGTGACTCCCGGCGACGGACCACGCAACTTCCATCTGGTGCTGCTGGACAACGGCCGGACCAGCACTTTGGCGTCGACCGTCGGCAAGCAGGCGCTGCGGTGTATCCGGTGCTCGGCGTGCTTGAACGTCTGCCCGGTGTACGAACGAACCGGCGGCCAGGCATACGGCTCGGTATACCCCGGGCCGATCGGCGCGATCCTCGCCCCGCAACTCGGTGGCGACATGCACGACAAGCACGCGGCTTCGCTGCCTTTCGCGTCTTCGCTTTGCGGTGCTTGCTTCGAGGTCTGCCCAGTCCGGATCGACATCCCATCCGTGCTGGTGCATCTACGATCCGAAGCCGTTGCCGCAAAACCGAAGTACAGCCCTGAGGCGATCGGTATGGCCGCGATGTCGTGGGTGATGTCGGGGCCTCGCCGGTTCCACTTCGCTCAGCGCCTCGCTACAGTAGGGCGCTTGCTGTCACGGCGCGGCAAGATCCGCAAGCTGCCGTTCCCGGGTTCGAAGTGGACAGCCAGCCGTGATCTGCCCGCACCTGCCAAGGAATCTTTCAGTGCATGGTGGAGGCGAACCCGTGGCTGAGTCTTCGAAAGAGCTGATCCTGCAGCGCATCCGTACCGCACTTGGGCCTCGTCGCCCGGCGGTCGAGATCCCGCGTGAGTATCAGCGGACGCGTGACTTCCCTTCAGTGCTGGACCTTTTCGCGGAACGTGTCGCTGACTATCGGGCTGTCGTGCACGTAGTGACCGATCCGGTGGCGGAGATCCGGACGCTGCTGGCCGGGCGGTCGATCGTGGCGCCGGATGACGTGCCTGCGGAGTGGCTGGTGCCCGAGGTGACCTGGTTGCGCGAGCCGCTGTCCGTGACGGATCTGGACTCGTCTGACGGCGTGCTCACCGGATGCGCGGTCGGCATCGCCGAAACAGGCACGATCGTGCTGGACGGCGGCGTCGCGCAAGGCCGCCGCGCCCTGACACTCCTGCCGGACTACCACCTTTGTGTGGTGCAGGCTTCCCAGGTCGCCGGCACCGTGGCGGAGGCTTTGGAACGCCTGGATCCGGTGCGGCCGTTGACGTTCGTCAGCGGCCCGTCGGCGACCAGCGACATCGAGATGGACCGGGTCGAAGGCGTGCACGGCCCGCGAACCCTTGAGGTGCTGATCGTTCAGTAGATCGGGTTGTGGTTGTTGGCGTAGCCGAACCGGACTTCGACATCCCACTCGTCCAGCACCCGGACGCCGCCGCACAGTTTGTACGGATTCACCAGCAAACTCGCCTCGCGGCAGGTCAAATGCGGTTCGGGCGTGAATTCGTACCACTGCGTCTGCCAGCCCTTGACCTGTTGGAGATGTTCGCCGAGCTGTCTCGCGAGATCCCGCGCACGCGTCTGACCGGTCACGACGAACCGCCGGGAACAGGACGGTGTGCATTCCGCCTCGTCGGTCACGACTGTCATCCCCGGCGG
Organism: Kibdelosporangium banguiense; assembly: GCF_017876405.1. Classification (GTDB taxonomy): domain Bacteria; phylum Actinomycetota; class Actinomycetes; order Mycobacteriales; family Pseudonocardiaceae; genus Kibdelosporangium; species Kibdelosporangium banguiense. Next base: position 2,214,370 of record NZ_JAGINW010000001.1, read on the forward strand.
CAACGGCAGAAGGGCGTCGGCCGACGGCATCGGTCCGGCTTCGACCACCGGAACCGCCACTGTGACGGCCATCCCGACCACCCAGGTGGCGGCGCCCAGGATCCAGCGCCGGTCCACCTTCCGCCTGTCGCGCACGACCCCGGCCACGACCACACAGGCGGCGGTCAGCAGGTACCAACGCAAGCCGTCGTCGATGTTGGGCGGTGTGGCGTAGTCGCCGAACGCGGCTGTCCACGACGACCAGACCAGCACCAGCAGAGTGAGCGCCAGGCCGAACAACCGGCCAGTGCGTTCAGTCCGCCCGATCAACCCCCAGGCGACCGGGAAGACCATCACCACCGGCACCAGCACCGCGACTTCGGCAGGTACGAGCATTTCGTCCAAGATCGGTTCCCGCGGCTGCAGCACCGGCCAGACCGGCGCGGTGGCCAGGAACGCGTATCCGACACCGGACAATCGAGACCGAACACCCCAGTTCCCTGTCACGCAGGCTAGGACGAGGCGAATGCCTCAAGCCGTTGCGCGGGATGCATAACTTATGTGTCGTCCGCCTGGGTCGCGGCCGAGCGGGGGCGTTTGGCCAGGACGCTGACCAAGCGGGCTATGAAGACCGCGGACACGAGCGCCACGATCGTGACGTGAATCCACATATCTCCTCCGTGGGGTTGGGCTACACGGGTTAGACGTTTCTGAGGCTGCGCCGGTTGAGTGCGTGACGTGGGTAACAGTCGGCCGACACGCGGGGGCGTTCGCCCGATCGGGTTAGGCGGGGCCGTGGCTTCCGTTATCTTGGCTACGGAGGATGCATGGACGTCAGGGAACAGCCGGCTCGGTCACTGCCGCCGGTGCATGAGGCGTGGTTGCCTCGGGAGCATTCGCTGCATCGCCCTCGCCATGGCAAGCGTCAGACGACTGCCCTGGTCAGCGCTGCCGTGTTCTTCTGTGTCCCGTTGCTGCTTCTCGTCGTGGGGGTGCGGCCGGAAGCGATTGAGAATCGGCGGCCTGCCGGGTTCCCTTCGCCGGGGGACGGCTGGGGGTTCTTTACCGGGCTCAATCCCTGGGCCACCGACAACCTTCCGCTGCGTGACGTCGCGATTCACGCTCATGGGGACATCAGTGAAGGCCTGTTCGGTGAGGTGCCGAACTTCGATGGTCCGCAGCAGCCTGCGGCAGGGCCGGTCGCGCCGCCGCCTCCGACGCTTGAGCTTCCGCCTGACTCCAGGACGCCCAACGGCAGCGATCTGGGTACTGATGGTTTTCCCACGGTCATTCAGGGGCGGGACAACTGGATGTACTTCGGGTTCGACACCAAGGGCAAGTGTCAGCCGAGCCAGACGATGAACGACATCGTGGCCAATGTGGCCCGGCTGAAGGCCGCGGTCGAGGCGTCCGGCCGCACGTTCGTGCTGGCTGTGGCGCCCGACAAGACCACGATGGTGCCCGAGCATCTGCCCGGCAGCTATGCGGGTAAGGCCTGTTCGGCTGCCCCGAGGACCACCTTCTGGCGACGGGCCATCATCGAGCTCAACATCGTCGACCTGCGTGTCCCGCTCAACCAGCAGGCCGACCGGATCCGGGAGCCGGTCTACTTCCCGCAGGACTCGCACTGGACGTTCGCGGGCGGGCTGACCATGACCAAGGAGATCGCCGAACGCGTCCAGCCTGGCGTCTCGCTGCCGTGGCGGACCAAGAAGGGCAGCGAGTGGAACAGCCAGGCCGACCTGCCCAGGCTGATCGGGCGGACCGCGGCCAGCAAGACCAATCGCTACGAGCTCGCGCCGGACGGTGGCTCCGATCGGACGGACTACGTGGCCAGCGACTTCCAGACGCCGCTGGTGTTCCGCACGAACACCGGGATCGGCAAGATCGGGACCAAGACCGCGATGATCGGCGACTCGTTCACGCAGTTCGCCAGCCCGTTCTTCGGCGCGGTCTTCAGTGACATCTCCATCACGCACGTCGGCCAGTTCGCCAAGGACGCCAAGCCCGTCGCCGACCGGCTCGCCGACGCTCAGGTGGTGATCTTCGAGATCGTCGAGCGCAACCTGGCCGCCGGGGCCAGCCCGATCTCCGACCCCAGGATCGTCGACCTGATCGCCAGCACTATGGCGGCGCGTCCGATGCGCTGACGCTAGTCTCTGGCTGGTGCAGGACGAGTCTCTTCCTCTCCCCGCCGTGGCCGTGCTCAGCAGTGCGGATCTCGGCGGTTTCGGTGACCAGTTGCTGGCCGCGGTGATCGAACGCGAACTGCTGGCCCGGCTGCCGGATGTCCAGATCGTGTCGTTCGCTCCGCTGGGGTGGGACCGGCCGGGCAGTACGGCCACGCCGCTGGCCAGGCCCGAGCGAGCCACGACCGCCCGGATCACCGAGTCCGCACAGTCGAGTGTGCTGTGTCCGGCGTTCCCGCTCGGCGACGATCTGTCAGCGCGTTACTCCTCGCCGCAGGCGCAATGGGCGGAGCCGTACTTCGCCGGTGGGCTCGTTGAGGCCAGTCACGCCGTGGTGGCGTGCGGTGTCCGGGTGGTCGCGAAGCCGTCGAAGGCTCTGGTCACCGCTGTTGCCCGGCGCGCGCTGTTCACCGTGCGGGACAAGGTTTCCCGGGAGCGTCTGAAGGCCGCGGGTGAGGACATCGCGATCGTGCCGCACCCTGGGCTCGCCGTGAAGTTGGACGGTCTGGCGGCGAGGGCTGAGAGCCTGCGGAAGCTCGGGGTGCTGCCTGAGGGTTCATACGTCGTTTCGGCCGTGCCGATCGACGGTGAGCAGGTCGTCCCGCTGCCTGAGGACGGCGCGCTTGAAGACAAGCTCGCGATCATCGCCAACGCGCGGTTCGTGGTCGCCTCCGATGAGCACATGGCAGCGGCCGCGGCCGGGCTGGATGTGCCGTGGGTCCTGCTCGACCCCACGGGTGAGGAAACCCCGCCTGTCCTGGAATTCGGCGTCGAGCAGCAGATCGTGCGGTCCGCTGACGACCTGCCCTCAGTCATCACGAAGGAGTTCCCGTCCCGCAAGGCGGAGTTGCTCACAGTCCTCGACGAGCACTTCGGCAAGGTCGCCAAGGTCACCGAGATGGCAGTGCTCGCCAACGACGGCAGCCCGTTGCGGCGGTGGGCACGGCTCGCGGAGGAGAACCGAGCGCTGCGGCACGCCAACGCCAGGCTGCGCGAGCGGATGGTGGTCGAGCGCAACCGGATGATCGACCCGATCGCCGACGTCGTCACCGAGAACGACAAGCTCACCAAGGAGCTTGAGGCAGCCCGTGCCCAGCACGCGAACATGGTGGCGCAGAACCAGATCCTGATGGCCCAGGTCGCCGAGCGCGACCGGGAGCTGCTGGCCTGGCAGAACATCAGGCTGATCCGCTGGACGAACCCGATCCGCAACGCCTACAGCAAGGTCAGGAGCTTCGTGCGGTGAGTGCCGACTGCCGGGTGACCGTTGTCCTGGTGGCCCAGGAATCACCGCAACAGTGCCTGAAACTGCTCGCCGAGCACACGACTGTTCCATATCGGACGGTCATTGTGGACAGCTCAGAGGACGCCGGTACGGCGCACAATCTCGGGGCGCGCCAGGCCGACACCGAGTTCATCTGTTTCCTGGATCCTTCGGTCGAAGTGACCGAAGGATGGCTGGAGCCGTTGATCGAACTGCTCGACGCGCGCCCGCGGGCGGCGTCCGCCGCGCCTGTCCCGGACGACGGCAAGCTGCACTTCACCACCGCTCTTGATCACGTCTCGACGGCGTGCCTGCTGGTCAGGCGGTCGGCTTTCCACGCTGCCGGTGGTTTCACCGCGGAGTTCGGCGACGACGATCCGGGTTTCTCAGCCGCCTTACGGGCATTGGGCTGGCAGTTGTGGCTGTGCACGAAGTCCAAAGTGCTGTCGATGCCGGTGGTCGACTATGTGGAGCGAGCCGATCGTGTCACGTCCTTCCGCGTCTTGCTGATCGACGACCGTGTGCCGCAGGTGGACCGTGGCCGCGGCGACCCTCGTACTCAAGCTGTTGTCGACGAGTGGCGCGCAGCTGACGATCTCGCGCGCGTGACCTACTTCGCCGCGTTGCCGGACAGAGCTGAGGATTACGCGCCAGCGTTGCGTGAGCGCGGTATTGAGGTTGTCTGGGGCGAAGATCCTGTGGAATGGGCTGCCACACGACCCGGCTACTACGACGTGGTCACGGTATTCCGGCCACACAACCTGGACCGCGCGGGCGAACCGATCGCGCGCTACCAGCCGCAAGCCGTGCTCGTGTACGACAGCGAGGCACTGTTCCACCGGCGGCCCGAGCAGCACTACGAGACCTGTGAGGACCCGGTTCGTCGCGAGGAATTCGCCGCTGAGGCAAAGACATTGCGGGAAGTCGAGACCCATGCGTTCCGGTGGGCCGACATCGGTGTGTGCGTCAGCGAGGACGAGGCCAACTGGGCACGGGCCGCCGATCCGACGACGAGCGTGCATGTCGCGTGCTATCCGACGCGGCTTGACCGGGCGGTTTCCGGTTGGGAGGAACGGTCCGGGATTGTCTTCTTCGGCGGTTTCGACGGGACCCCCAACACGCCCAACGAATACGCGGTTCTCGCGTTGGCCAATGAGGTGCTCCCGGAACTCCGCGAAAAGCACCCGGGAACATTGACTCGTGTTGTGGGCGCGGACCCATCACCTGCTGTGCTGGCATTGGAAAGCGAGCACATCAAGGTCGTCGGCCGAGTGCCCGACCCACATCCACTGCTGGCTTCAGCGCTCGTGCACGTCGTCCCAATGCGTTATGGCGCGGGCGTGAAGGCCAAGTTCATCGACACCATGGCCGCCGGACTGCCTTTTGTGACAACGCCGGTGGGTGGCGAAGGACTGTATCTCGGCTCGCTGGCCAAACATCTGATCGGCGAGTCCAGCGCGGAGATCATCGAGCTGACCAGCGCCCTGTTGACCGACCGAACATTGTGGACTGACATCCAGGGCGAACTGCTGGAGATCTGCCGGAAATACTTCTCCCATGCGGCTTTCACGCGGGAAATGCGGGCCGTCATCGCCGACTGCGGAATCCCCGGCTGAGCATGGATGTGCCCCCAACGCCGCGGCAATGGGGGCACAAGCCGGCTACTGAGCCGGCGGGAATTTCTGGATGACGCGCTGGAGCAGCTCGTCGAAGGCGTCCTTGCTGGCGGTCTTGTCCGGGCCGTAGGCCTCGACACGGACGACCTTGCCGTCGGCGATGAAGTGCGCGCGGTTGCTGTTCAGCTTGTTGCCGGAGTCGGCAGGCAGGCTCCAGATCGTGACGCCCGCAGGCGAGTTGGTCGCCTTGGTGTGGCCGGCCTGCTGGTAGAGCGTGTTCACCGCGGACAGGATGGCTTTCGGGTCGGTGCCCTGGGCAGGGGTGAAGGCCCAGATACCGCGGGTCAGCTCGCCTTCGGTGCTCACCACCGAGCTGATGCTGGCCGTGCCGGCCTGCTGCAGCAGCTTGGCCTCGCCCTCGGTGGGGGCCTTCGCGGCAACGGCGTCCGCGATCGGGACGTTGTCCCGGATCGCAGGGGCGTCGTTGCCCGGGACGATCTGCACGAACGGGCCGTCCGGCAGCTTCGGGCCGGTCGAGGTCGGCGGCGGCGTGGTGGTCTGCTGAGGTTGCTGCTGCTGGCTCGGGCCTGGGTCGGACGACGGCGTGCCGGAGTTCTGCGTGATGAAGAAGATCGCCGCGGCCGCGCCGAGCACCACGACCACACCGGCCGCGATGCCGATGATCTTGCCTTTGCCCTTGCTCTTCTCCTCGAAGATCTCCGGGCCTTGACGGGGCCAGCTCGTGCCGACCTGGCCGAAGCCCGGCGGCAGATCGTCGCCTGCCCACGGCGGGCTGGCGGGCTGCTGTTGCTGAGGGTGCGGTTGCGGCTGCTGGCCCCACGGCGGCTGCTGCTGGACCTGCGGGAACCCACCAGGCGGGGAGTTGGTGACGTAGTTGGGCACCACCTGCGTGCGGTCGACGCCGCTGACCACCTGCGTGCGATCGGAGTCGCTCGGGCCCTGCTGGCCGACCACCTGCGTACGGTCCGACTCACTCGGGCCTGGCTGGTAGGTGGGCGGCGGGGCGACCGGCGGGATGATCGTGGTCGAGTCGGCACTGTTGCCGCCTGCCTGGCTCGGCTGCCCGGGCTGCCACTTGAACGCGGGCGGGAACGGCGTCTGCTGCTGCGACGGCTCCGGGGCGGCGGGCGGCTGCTCGGGCTGCTGCTGCACCACAGGCTGGGCGGGCTGGGCCGACGGACCGGTCGTGGCCTGGGAGGCCTGCGCAAGCAGCTCGTCACGCCGTTTGCGGTAGTCGTCGGCAGCTATCCGGCCCGTGGCCAGTGCACTGTCCAGCTTCTGCAGCTCTTCCTGCCACGACATCTCAGGTGCCTCTCGGATTGTGGGTCGCGTTGCCAGTCCCGTTCGACATTGTGCCGACAGCCGCGACGGCCGCTCACCCGGCCGGGGTATCCACAGCCGGACGAGCGGTTCGCAACTATTTGACCGCGATCGACTTCGACGTGAGATCGACCGAGCGTCGAACCGCATTGTTCAGCTGCCCACGGTCACCTGGCGAGGTCTGCTGGATCACAATCCGGACCGTTACCCGGCCATTGCCGTAGACCGCTTCGGACAGAGTTGATTTTTCACCCACCACGGTCAGCGCCGTCACACCGGACGGCAGGCCGGTGATGCCCGCGTCGGTCATGCCCAGATTCTTGTTCCGGTCGACGATCCTGGCGGCCAGCGCCTCGCCGCCCTTCTCACCCTTGACCTGGAAGGCGAACAGCACATAGCTGAGGTTGCCGCTGGTCACAGCGCGGCAGAGGATCTTCTCGGTACCCGACTCGACCAGGTAGCTCGCCTCGTCCGGCTTGATCATGTTGTAGACCTGCGCCTGGTCCACGCTGAGGATTCCGCTGGTGGACAACGGCAGATCGGTCGGGTTCGGCAGCTTTTCGATGCTGAGCGTGTCGGTGACCGGCGCGGGAGCCGGAGCCGGCTCGGAGGAAGGCGGCGGCGCGGCGGACGACCCGCTGTCGCTCGGCCGGAACGCCAGGAACCACGTCAGCCCGGCAACCAGGGCGAGAACAACCACGGCGATCACGTACCGCGGCCACTTCTTGCGGACCACGGTGTCCTGGCTGAACACCTCGGAACCCTGCATCGGGGCCTGCGTCGGCGGAAAGATCTGGGACAATGCATCCGGCGGCTCAGCAGACACACGGGCCTGCGGCGGCGGCTGCATCGCCTGCCAGCCGGAAGCCTTGCCCGGATCCGCGGGAATCCCTACCCGCTGAGTGATGTCCGCCGAGGAATCCCCCGACTTCGCGTCGCCCGTACCGGTGAACGCGTTCGCGATCGATGGCCCCTGCTTGCGGTGCACCCGGCGGACCTCGACAGAGCTGCTCGACGCGGTCGCAAGTAACTCGTCTCGCCGCCTGCGGTACTCGTCAGCCTGGATGCGCCCGGCCGACAGATCCTGATCCAGGCTGTTCAACTCGTCCTGCCAGCCCATCTACCGCCCTCTCGTCCAGCCGATCTCGTGCTGCCCATTCTCACCGCCAACCCACGATCGAAACGTCGATCGGGTGAATTACCGGCACATTTGTGTCGACCAACCCGGTGAAGTGCTAGGGGACCAGCCTGGTCAGGCACGTTAGCGCACCCCATTGGCGCTTGCCTGCTTGCCCTATTCTGCGGCAGTGGACGTCACCCGGATGACTGAACGCCCTAGTCCGACTGATACACCGAGATCCGGGGTCTCGTGGGCACCTGGCTGGCTCGTTCCGCTCGTGGTCTGGGTGACGTGGGCTACTACCTCGATCGTGGCCGCCTGGTGGGTCATCGCCCACGGCCGGGCCATTCCGTACGCGGACGAATGGCACCTGGTCGGCGCCATCACCGGCGCCGAGCCGATGACGCTGGACTGGGTGCTCCAGCAGTTCGACGCGCACCGGCTGATCTCCCTGAAGCTGATCATGGTGCCGCTGACCCGCCTGGCCGGTGGCGACTTCCGGGCCACGCCCGCGTTCACCCTCGCGGTGCTCTGCCTGACCGCCGCCGCGGCCATCCACACGTTCCGCAAGATCCGGGGCCGGACCAGGCTGGTCGACACCTTCTTCCCGATCGTCCTACTCAGCCTCGGCGTCGACGCGCTGTACTACGGCTTCCAGATGCAATTCGCCACTGCGGGCGCCGCGGCCGTCTGCGTGCTGCTGGTGATGGTCCGCTACCGGCTCGACGTGCCACCGGGTCCGGCCTGGCTGGCGATCGGACTGATGCTTTTCCTTCTCGGGCAGGGCGGCCCGGGGCTGGCATTGCTGCCGCCGTTGGGAATCTGGCTCGCCATCGCCGGCTTGCGGTTACGGCGAACCCGGAAACTGCAGGGCACTCTGGTGCTCGGCGGGCTGGCGCTGGGAGTGCTGGCCACTGGCGCGTACTTCATCGGCTTCAGTTCGAGCAACCCACGGAAAGCCACGTCGTTCGGCCAGTTCCTGGAGGCGATCGGCCGGGTCTCCGGGTCCGCGGCAGGCGACCGGATGAGCGACATGTGGCCGTGGGGCGGGATCGTCGCGGTGGCCGTTCTCCTCGCGACCTCGGGCGTTGCTGTCTGGCTGCTGCGTAAAGGCGAGGACAGGCAACGCGCGATCGTGCTGGCGCTCTTCGGATTCGGCGCGATCACGCTGATTCTGGTGATCGCCTACGGCCGCGGCGGCATGACGTGGTCCCGTGGCCTGGAACACCACTACATGCCGCTGGTACTGCCCGCCACAGTGTGGATCTTCGCGGTGTGGGACGAGGCTCGCGGCCGGATCCGGGCGTGGGCCACCGGCGTGTTCACCGCGTTCATGATCCTGGTCTACGTATGGGGTATCACCGAAACCCAGCCGCTCGGGGCCTGGCTGGCTCAGGAGTCGGTCCGGTTCCGGACGGACATGTGCGCGGGCATGCCCGCCGACCAGCTCACCGCCAAGTACCTGAACTTCCTGTACTACACCGACGACGAGTACGGCCGGAAGCTGGTCGCGACCGGTATCACCGAGATGCGCGAGCACAAGTCCGGCGACTTCGCTTGTTAGTGGCGGCTTTCGAGCTCGCTGATGTACTGGTTCTTGGCACCGAGCTGTGTCTCCAGTTCCCGCACATAGCGAGCACCGTCGGAGATGGCGCGGTTCTTGTTCTCGACTTCGACTTCCATCGAGCGGGCCCAGTGGCCGACCTCTTCGAGGGCGGTTGAGCGCTCTTTGAGCTGCTTGTCGAGGCTCTTGGCCCATTCGGCGGTCTGCCGGGCGCCGTTGGTGATGTCGTTGATCGCCTGTTTGAGGCGGGCGATCTCGCGGGAGTGGGCCTTGGCGTCGTTGCGGTCGGCGGCGCGGCTGGCTTTCTGGCCGCGCTCGTAGGCTGTGAGGACCTCGTTCTCCAGCTCGACGACGCGGTCGCGCAGGTCCAGGTAGTCCGCGGGCAACGCGCCGACCTGTGTGGTGGTGGTCTTGGCGGGTGGCGGGACTGAGATCTCGCCGAACACGCGGCGGGTCGCTTCGAGGTAGCCGTGGCCGAAGCGCTGGTCGGGCTCGAGGTAGGCGCCTTCGGCCCATTCGTTCCAGGCGTTGACGAATACGAGGCCGTTCTCCGGGCGGCGGCGTGCCTCGTGTTCGGCCGCTGCGAGCAGCCACTTCTCGTAGGCCTCGGGGTTGGCGCCGTGCAGGATCGTGGCGCGGACCTTGCGGCGCGCGGTGTTGTCCCAGCTTGGGACCACGCAGGGGTAACGCACCCACGGCACGTCGAGGCGTTCCAGGCAGCCCGCGCTGACGTCCTCGTACTCGTAGCGCAGGTGGCTGCCGGCCGCGAGGCGCGGGTCTGGGTGCGCGGAAACCTTGTCGCCCAGGCGATGCGGCGGGAACTCGACCTCGGCGTCACAGCCGGTCTGGGCGGGCTTCTTGTCCAGCTGGTGCGTGATCGCCTGGATCAGGTACGGCTCGACGCCTGTCTCGGCCACGCACGCCTTGCGGAACTCGTCGATGTAGCCGCGGGCGTCGGGCAGGTGGGCGACGTTGTAGATCACGAACGCCGGCCGGTCGTCGACCTTCAGGTAGCGCGGGTCGTTGAACGCCTTGGCCAGGTAGGCCGCGTGCCTACGGACCTCGTCGTCCTCGCCGTAGTGCTGATCCTGCAGGATCGCGCGGTCGCCGCCGTCCCAGATCCGGCTCCAGGACTCGTTCGCCCAGCAGAGCATGAACGGCAGCGTCGGCGAGCCGGACGAGAGCACCTCTTCGAACGGGCGCTGCAGCAACCTGCGGCCGCCGAACCAGTAGTGGTGGTAGCAGAACGCCGAGATGCCGTTCAGCCGGGCGAGCTTGGCCTGCGCCTCCCGCACCTCGGGCAGCCGCAGGTCGTAGAAGCCCAGGTCGGCGGGCCGGCGTGGCTGGTAGTGCTCCGGCCAGATCGGCTCGGCCTTGGTCACGTTCGTCCACTCGGTGAAGCCCTTGCCCCACCAGGCGTCGTTCTCCGCGGTCGGGTGGAACTGCGGCAGGTAGAACGCGACCGCCCGGACGCCCTCCACCTTCGGCGGGCCGCCGGGCTCCGCCGTACGTGCCTTGACCTTGGCTTTCTCCGGCTTCTCGGTCTTGTCCCAGTCCGGCTCGGGCGCGAGCTCCAGCGCGCCTTCACGCGTGGCAGGCACAGCGGCGAGCACGAACTGCAGCGTCGCCGACTCCGGGTCCTCGGAGACAAGCTCCACGACCGCGGAGGGGAAGTCCTTCAAGTTCAGCTGCGGGTCGAAGTCGAACGGGCTGACCGTGACCCGCTCGGTGCGCTCCACACGCAGACCCGCGTCCGTGAACAGGTCCTCGAGGCTGGAATGCGTGAAGAACCGCAGGTGATGACGGTCCAGCAGGCCGAAGTCGCTGTAATCCCACCGGCCCTGCAGCAGCGACAGACGCAACGAACCGTGCGCCACGTTCGGCACGGACGCCACGACGTAACCACTGTCGCTGAGCAATGTGGCGGCCTTGGCCAGCAACTGCCCGGGGTTCTCCAGATGCTGCAGCACATCGCCGGCCAGCACGACGTCGAATCGCTTGTCCGCGAGTTCGTCCAGTGCGCCAGGCGTGTCCAGGTCCGCGACGAGCACCTGCTCGGCGAACCGGCCGGCCTTCTCCGCCGCCTCCGCGTCGATCTCCACACCGGTGACCTGGCAGCCCTGCCCGAGCAGGTGCCTGGTCATCGCACCGGTCCCGCAACCGAGCTCCAGCACGGTTTTGTCACGGCCGATCAGGCGCAGTTGCCTGACGTGCGTGGTGTTCTTCTCATCGAGATCGATGTGCGCGTCGTATTGGGTCATTCCCCTGTGACAATCAGCCGGATCGGACACGGAATTGCTGGTCGTACGGTACAGGAGAGTGCCCCCAGCCCCCTGACGCCCGGCGACCGTATCATCCAGGCTCGTGGCAGCTGCTGTAGATGGTTCTGACGGCACGGTGGCCGTGTGGGGGGCGTTCGATCTCGACAGTTTCGGTGACCAGCTCTACCCGCGGATCACCGAAGACGAGATCGTCCGGCGCCTGCCTGGCTGGACGGTACGGACATATGCGCCGTTGGGCTGGGAAAGGCCGTGCCGCAGCGACGGCGGTTTCGTCGCCGAGCCCTTGGGTGAACGCACTGAAAAGCGAATTGCCCAGCTGGCGGCTGCCGCTGACGTGACTCTTGTCAGCACTGGAATCCGCGCGGATGTGTCGCCGTGGTTCGTCGACGGTCTTGGTGCGGCTTGGGAACGTGCGCACCCGGTGATCTGGAACGCGGTCGGTGTCGAGGCCGGTTCCGAACAGATCCGTGACGCTTTGGCTGCACGTCGTCACATTTCCGTGCGTGACGAGGTTTCCGCACAACGGCTACGGGACTGCGGTGTCTCGAACGACATCACCGTGGTTCCGGATCTCGGCGTGCTCGTACACCGGTTGATCCGGGCGGAGTCGCTACGGCCGCGGGTGGACTACTTCCGGCTGATGGGCTGGTACCCGATCGACCGGCCCGCGCTGATCGTGCAGGGCGACCAGGCCGCGGTGCCGCACGTGAAGGAGATCGCCCGGATCCTGCGGTGGACGCTCGCCGAGGTGCTCATCGCGGACGTCGTGATCCTCGAGACCAGCGAGAGCGGCTTCGCCGACCTGCTGGCCGAGCACCTCGACCCCAACCACACGTACCGGCTGCCGTTCGGGCTGCCGCCGGAGGACGTGCTCGCCGCCATCCACGGCTCGATCGGGACCGTGGCCACGGACTACCACGCGACTCTCTCCTCGGCGATGCTCGGCAGGCGGTGGGCGCTGCTGGACACGACCGACGACCACGCCGAGCTGGCGTCAATGCTTGAGGAGCCGACGCATCGCGCGACGTCCACCGAGGAGCTGGCCGAGGCCATCCGGATCGCCTTCCCCAAGCAGCCCGACCCGCACCGGTACGCGCCCCTGCGGGACAAAGTGGACACGCACTTCGACACGATCGCCCAGGAAGCCGAGCGGTCGTGGATCAAGAACGGCGGCAACAGCGAGCACCGCTGGGCCGACGTCCGCCGCGAGAACGCCCAGCTGCGCGCGGCCTACCGGGCGAGCCGGTTGCAGCTCGCCGCGGAACGCCGCCAGCTGCTGGAGCACATCCAGCTGGCCGCCAACGGCACCGGACTCGCCGCGATTCCTGCGGAGGAGATCGCCAAGCTACGCGCGGACAGTGCGGAACTGGCGCGGCTGCAGCAGACCAAGCTGATCCGGTGGAGCTCGCCGGCGCGTCGGATCTACGGGAAGCTGAAGTGACGCCGCGTTCGGTCACGCCGCTGGTCTCGGTTGTGATCGTCACTCACGGCGGTGGTGAGCTGCTCACGCGGTGCATCTCCGCGCTACGCGACAACACGCGTGAAGCCATTGAGGTGATCGTGCTCGACAGCGCATCGCCCGATGGGACAGGCGAATGGGCTCGGCGTGCGCTGCCGGATGTGAAGGTCCACACCAGTGTGGCGAATCACGGCTTCGGCGCGATGTCCAACATGGGCGTGCTGGATGCACGTGCGCCCTATGTGTGCTTTCTCAATGCCGACGTGACGGTGTCGCCGAACTGGTTGCCGCCTTTGCTTGAGGTGCTGGAAACACAGCCGCATGTCGGTGCTGTGGCGCCGCTGATGAACAACCCCGATGGGACCGTGCAGGAGTACGGCTCAGTCGTGCGTGCCGACGGGTGGTCGGAGGCTTGGACGGACACTTCGGCGCTGTTCCGGCGTCCGGTCGACTACGCCTCCGGCGCGTGTCTTCTGGTGCGGCGTAGGGCTTTCTTCGAGGTCGGCGGGTTCGCGCCGGAGTATCACATCGCGTACTTCGAGGACACCGACCTGGCTTTCGCCCTGCGTGAGGCCGGATGGTCCACAGTGGTCGAGCCACGCAGTGCCGTTGTCCACGAACGACATGGCATCAGCGGTTCCGAGCGCGCGTTGTCGTTGATGCAACGCAATCATGGGATTTTCGCCGCCAAGTGGGCACGTCGGCTCGCCACGCATGTCGCGATCAAGCCGGACTCGCCGGCGCATCACCTGGCGCACGCCCGGGATCTGACCGTGCTCGAACGGATCCTGGTCATCGACGACACGGTCCCCGGCGATCCACGCACGCGCCGGCTGGTCGAAGGCCTGGTCGGCCGGGACCGCCTGGTCACCTTCACGGCCCGGTACGAATCCAAAGAGGACGGCCACTGGCTGAGCGTGCTCGGCGTGGAAGTGGCCGTGGTCACCGACATCTCGGACTGGCTGAGCCGGCGGCTGGGCTGCTTCGACGTCGTGATCGTGTCCAAACCGCACAACTGGGACTGGTCCGCGCGTGCGATCGATACCTACCAGCCACAGGCCAAACGCGTCTACGACGGCTCGCCCCTGCTTGGCTCAGACCTGGAGGCAACCGCTTTCACCTGGGCGGACGTCGCCATGTGCAGCACCCGAACCGACGTCGACCGCGTCATCGAGACAGTGTCCCCACCGACCCACATGCACGTCGTCGGCTACTCGTCCCCAATCGTCACCAACCCGCTGAAGGCCCGGTCCGGCGTGGTCGCGTTCGCCGACTCGGTGCTGACGGAGATCTGGCCGACCCTGCACGACTGGGACGCCGGACTCCGCCTAACCCTGTTCTCGGCGAACCAGACCGACCGCCCCGAGGTCGAGGTCATCGGCCACGTCCCCAACCTCCCCTGGCACCTCAGCCGCGCCCGCCTCGCCATCGCCCCAGCGAGAACTCCGGGCCTCAGCACAGACCTGGTCACCAGCATGGCCGCCGGGCTGCCCTTCCTCACCAACCCCACCGGCGCCGAGGGCCTCCACCTGGGCGACCTCACCGCCCACCTGGTCGCCGAAACCCCCGCCGACACCCTCAAACAAGCCGACAAACTCCTGACCGACGACATCCTCTGGCAGGACGTCGCCGACCACCTCCTGGACCTGGCCGCCGAACACTTCTCCACTCGGGCCCTGCACCGCGCCCTCGACGAAACCCTCCTCACCTGCGGCCTCGCCCCAGCCGAACGCTGATCATCACCCGATCGTGAAGCGCGCCCCGCTACGGTAATCGCCACCAGCGTATATAGCATTGCCGCTATGCCCTGGGGTACGGTGGAGCTGGAACCAGAAGTCCGGAACTGGCTGGAGGATCTGCCGACGGGACATTTCGCCACAACGGCGTTCTATGTCGACCTGCTCGCAGAGCAAGGTCCGTTGCTCAGCGAGCCCTATACGCGGCAGTTGGATGGCAAGGTTCGCGAACTGCGATTCCATCTCGATGGCGACGCGCTGCGGGTGACCTATTGGATCGCCCCGGAGCGCCGGATCGTGCTGCTGACTGTGTTCCGGAAGACTCGGATGCGAGAAGAGCGCGAAGTCGCACGGGCACGGCGCGCTCTACGGCGGTGTGTCGCCGAGGCGCACACGGTGGACGAGGTGATCAGGAGTGGGCACGATGGGCGAGCGTGACGACTGGGCCGAGCTTCGGGAGCGGCGGCTCGCGGAGCCGGGTGCCGCAGAAGCCTATGACGCCGCTCGGATTGCCTACGAACTGGGCAAGGCTGTGCGGGAGATGCGTGAGCAGCGTGGCTGGACCCAGGCTGAACTGGCCGGTCTGGCCGGTATGACGCAATCGGCTGTCGCACGGTTCGAAGCGGGCGGGACTGTGCCGACTATTCCTGTGCTGGAGCGGCTGGCGCACGCGTTGGAGGCAGAACTGGTCGTACGGCTGACCCCGCGTACGTCCGCGGCATAGTCGTTGTTCTACAACAAGACTGTCTCGGACGGGGTTGTTGAGTAGAAGCACTCAAGACAGGATTCGCGCTGTTCGGGAGCCTTTGGGCATGCCTAAGAACACACCAGCCTTCTTCGCTCAGGCGGTCGCTTCGTTTGTCATCGCGATGGTCGCTGTCACGGTCGGAGTCGTGGCGTTGCCGTTCGATCCATGGGTCCGCGGGTTTCTGGGTTTAGCGATCCTCTACGCCATCACGTCCGCGTTCACGCTGGCCAAGTGCATCCGGGACAAGCAGGAGGACAGCGCCGTGACCAAGCGGGTGGACCAGGCGCGGCTCGACAAGCTGATCACCGATCATGACCCGTTCAAGCCCGAGCACATCTAGCAGATCAAGGTCGTGCAGCGGGTCGTCGTCGGGGGTGGCGGGGGCGGCTTCGAGGTCGTCGAACTCGGCGTAGTGGTGTTCGTCACTTGCTCGGTCGTGGTGGCGGTTTTCTGGGTCGACGAGGAGGTCTTGGAACTCGGCGCGGACGACGACGAGGACGAGGAGATCGACGTCGCCGATGAGCTCGAGGTGGTCTGTTCGATGACGGGTGGCGCGCTCGACGTCGGGGCCGCGGATGAGGTCGTCGCGTCCGTGGCCACGTGTTCCAGCCGCAGTGGGGGCCGTTCTTCACTCCCGGAAGCCGCCACGCCGATGCCGAACAGGGCGGCTACTGCGGCTCCAAGGAAGGCCCCGACTGCGAGGCGTAACGGTGCGCCTGGTTGGTCGAGCACGCGTTACCTCTATCGGGTTAACCCGATCGGGTCAAGCAAGACTGAAAAATACTGGCAAAACCCTGACCCGGTTCGAAGATCGTCTTCCGGGCAAAAAGAAGGCCCGTGCCGGATTAACACGGGCCTTCATCGGGGAGCGGATGACGGGACTCGAACCCGCGACCCTCACCTTGGCAAGGTGATGCGCTACCAGCTGCGCTACATCCGCCTGACGTCTTTCGACGATGTGGACACTCTACCGGATCGGTTCCAGCTGTTTCGCGAGGGTTCACCTCCCCCGCGCGGGTGTAGTTCGTTCGCACTACACCTGAGCGATTCAGGAAGCCGGATGGCCTAATCACGCCGGTTATCTGGCTCACATCTATGGTCGGATGTCACCAAGAGTCTTCACACTACCCACACTGGGCGACGCTCGAATGTGGCATGTTGTTCATCGTTCGCGTGTATCCGGAGGGAGGTACCTAGCCGGATGACCGCAACGGGCAACCCTGCCCTCGACGCTGGCGAGGAATCGTTCCAAGACCGCGAACTCCTCGCCTCCCTGCGCGCCGGGGAAGACGCCGCCTTTGGCGAGCTGTTCTCCAGGCACGCGGACGCCGTACGGCGGTTGGCGCGGAGTATCGCGGCTGATCGCTCGGACGTCGAGGACCTCACCGCGGAGGCTTTCTTCCGGGTGCTGCAAGCCATTCGGCGCGGCGCCGGACCAGTCGACAACGTCCGCTCGTACCTGCTGATCGTCACCCGGCGGGTGGCGTGGGAGTGGAGCGAGCGGCGCCGGGACGTCCCCGTGTCCGACGAGATCCTGTCGCACCGGGCCGGTCAGAACCCGGACACCTCCGGCCAGGCACACGAACGCAACCTGATCACCCGGGCGTTCACCAGCCTGCCCGAGCGCTGGCGCAGCGTGCTGTGGAAGGTCGAGGTCGAAGGCGAGCGGCCGGCCGTGGTCGCGCCGAACTTCGGCCTCAGCCCGAACGCGACCGCCGCGCTGGCCCGCCGAGCGCGCCGCGGCTTGCGTGCCGCCTACCTCCAGGCGCACCTGTCCACCCACCACGGATCGACCGGCTGCCGGTCGATCCTGGAGAAGCTCGGCGCGTACACCGCCGGGACGATCAAGGGCGCCGAGCGGCGCCGCGTCCGCGCGCACCTGGTCAGCTGTTCGTCGTGTCAGTCGACACACGACGAGCTGCAGGACGTCTGCGCGGGTCTGCGGTCCTACGCGGGTCTCATGGTCGCCCCGGTGGCGATCGGCGGTCTGCTGGCGAACAAGACCGGTTTCTGGGCCACGCTGAAGGGCCTGGTCTCCTCCGCGGGCGCCAAGCTGACGCTGGCCGGCTCGTCGGTGCTCGCCGCGGGCGTGGTCGGCCTCACCGTGGCGCCGGATCTGGCCGACAACGCCTTGCCCGCGTCGCTGGACTTCCCCGGGCAGGGCACCGAGCTGGTGATCACCGACTCGCACCAGCCGGAGATGACGCCCGCGACGGGGTCGTTGTCGTCCTCGCTGAACTCCACACCGACCAGCCGACCACAGCAACAGCCGCAGCCGATTGAGAACCTGCCCGACTCCCGGCGGGACCACGACGACGAGGTCGCGGTCGCGCTTCCTGCCGACCCGCCGCCGTTGCCGAACGTGGAGCACCACGAGACCCGGCTTGTGCTGCGAGACAGCGGCGGGACCGCGAAGAACGGCAACCAGGGCGTGTCGACGACCGATCCCGAGGGCTCGAGCGTGCTGGTCGGCCCGCCGACGTGCGCCGAAACGCCGACCGAGAAGACCCTCACCTCGGACAAGACCAGCACCTCCGAGACCGCCAAGGAGACCAAGGAGTCCGACTCCGCGTCCACGGACACACCCGCCGAGAGCACAGCGGCCACCAAGACCACCGAGACCACAGAGACCAGTGAGCCGCAACCAGCTGACAAGCCGACGCGCTGAGTGACGATCGACTTTCACCCGCTGGGCCTAGCGCTGACACGGTACCGTTAACGGCATGCGTGACCACCGACCGTGGTCTGACGCCTACACAGACGTGTCGTGGAGGAGGCAGGCATGACGCGCCTGGTGCGTGGTGCGGACGGCCGAATGTGGACCGTGCGCGGCGAGCTTGAGTGGGGCAAGAAGCCTGCCACGGCCGAGGACTTCGAGCACGACGTCAGCGGCGGGCATGGCCCGGGCGTCGTGATGATGGTCCTTGTCGTCGTGCTCGGCCTGGTCTGGGTGTTCCGGATGCCGACGGATGTCGTCGTTCCCGCGTGGGTCGTGCTCGCGCTGCTGATGCTGTTCCTGTTCTTCCCGGCCCGCTGGGCACTGCGCAGGCCGTGGAAGCTCGTGGCCGAGACCGGCGACGGCACCCCCGAGGCCCCGATCGAACGCTGGGTCGGCACAGTCCGCGGCATGTTCAACGTCCGGACCGAAGTCGCCAAGGTGACCCGGGACATCCAGAAGGACACAATGCCGAGCTTCGACGGCCCCCTGCACCCCGTGGAGTGAACCTTCGGCAGCCCGCGGGCTCTTGCCACTCATTCCACTTCGACGTACAGTATCTTGTACGTCGAAGGGAGGGTGCCAGTGAAGACCATGAGCTACTCCGAGTCTCGCGCGAAGTATGCCGAGACCCTCGACTCCGTGGTCAACGACCGCGAAGAGGTCGTGATCACTCGCGCAGGGCATGAGCCGGTTGTGATCGTGTCCCTTGACGACTACCAATCGCTCAAGGAGACCGCTTACCTGCTGCGCAGCCCGGAGAACGCGCGACGCCTGATCACTGCCATCGAGCGACTGGAGTCCGGCGGCGGGACACAGCACGAACTCGTTGAATGAAACTGGTCTGGGACGAGCACGCCTGGAATGACTACATCTGGTGGCAGACCGAGGACCGCAAGGTCCTCAAGCGCATCAACGACCTGATCAAGGACATCAGCCGGAACGGCAATGAGGGAATCGGTAAGCCCGAGCCGTTGAAGCACGGGTTCCAAGGCTATTGGTCGCGTCGGGTCACCGATGAGCACCGGCTGGTCTACAAGCTCGCAGATGATGAGATCCGTATCGCAGCGTGCCGCTACCACTATGGCAAGTAGTGGTAGCGGCAGTTTGGAGTGACATCGGTGCCTGGCGGGGTAAGACTGTGCGTGTGCCAGAACTACCTGAGGTCGAGGCGCTCGCGCATCACCTGCGTGAGTTCGCGGTAGGCCGGACTGTCGCCAGGGTTGATGTCGCCTCGCTGCAGGTGTTGAAGACAGCGAGCCCGCCGTGGACCGAGCTGCATGGCCGCACGGTCACTGGTGCCGGTCGTTACGGCAAGTACCTGGACATGGACTGCGACGGGCTGCATCTGGTTGTGCACCTGGCGCGTGCTGGTTGGTTGCGTTGGGCAGACACTCTCAGTGCGGCGCCGCCCAAGCCTGGCAAGGGGCCGCTGGCGCTGCGGGTGCATCTGGGCCCGCCTGGTGAAGGGCCGGGGTTCGACCTCACGGAGGCGGGGACCAAGAAGGGTCTCGCGGTGTGGATCGTGACCGACGTCCAGCAGATTCCGCAGATCGTCAATCTCGGGCCGGACGCGCTGTCGCTGTCCCGGCCTGAGCTGGCCGATCTGCTCTCCGGCCGGACCGAACGGCTCAAGAACGCGATCACCGACCAGCGTCTGATCTCCGGGATCGGCAACGCCTACTCCGACGAGATCCTGCACACCGCCAAGCTCTCGCCCTACGCGACCGCAGGCAAGCTGTCGGACGACGCGCTCACCAAGCTCCACGCCGCCGTGCACGCCGTCCTCACGGACGCAGTCGCGCGCTCAGTCGGCCAGTCCGCTGCCCGCCTCAAAGGTGAGAAACGGTCCGGCCTGCGAGTTCACGCCCGGACCGGCATGCCGTGCCCGGTCTGCGGCGACACGGTCCGCGAGGTCTCGTTCGCGGACAAGTCGTTCCAGTACTGCCCAACCTGCCAGACCAACGGCAAGCCGCTGGCCGACCGCCGGATGTCCAAGCTGCTCAAATAGTCAGCGGCCGACGGCGTAGCCCTGCATTCCGCGGGGGTTGGCGGCGGCGCGGAGCATGCCGTCGCTGGGGTTGCGGGAGACGGCGGACATGCGGCCCAGAATCCAGGGGCCTGCGTCGGTGATGAGGTGGCCACGGTCGCGGAGTTCGGCGATGGTGGCTGGACCGAGGCGGGATTCGACGACCAGTTCGCCTGGTTGCCAGTAGCGCGGGAAGAAGGAGCTGGGGAACGCGCCGGAGTGCCAGTTCGGGGCGTCGATGGCTTCCTGCAGGTTGAGGCCGGCGACCAGGTGGGCGAGCCAGAAGCACAGCTGCCACTGGTCCTGCTGGTCGCCGCCGGGGGTGCCGAAGGCGATCCGGGGGACGCCGTCACGTAGCGCCATGGACGGCGAGAGGGTGATGCGAGGGCGGCGGCCGGGTACCAGTGCACTGGCGAAATGTGGTTCCAGGGTGAACATCTGGGCGCGGGTGCCGAGGCAGAAGCCGAGCGACGGGATGGTCGGCGAGGACTGCAGCCAGCCACCGGACGGGGTCGCGGAGACCATGTTCCCGGCCGCGTCGACGACGTCGATGTGCACGGTGTCGCCGCGGACGACTCCGCTGTTGCCGATTGTCGGCTCGCCCAGGGCGCCGGAGATCTCCTCCGCGGGGACGAAGTACGGCACGGCGAACGCGGGCAGGCGTGGTGGTTCGCCGCTCGGTGAACCAGGGCGTAGCTCGAAGGAAGCCTGCTCGGTGATCAGTGCGCGCCGGTTTGCCGCGTATTGCCTGGACAGCAGGATGTCCAAGGGCACAGACGGATCATCGCCGTACCAGGCTTCGCGGTCGGCGAAGGCGAGTTTCGCGCACTCGGTGGCGATGTGGACGGTCTCGGCAGTGGGTACGCCGTCCACGTAGGACAAACGGTCCGCGAAGCCCTCGAGCAGCCGCAGTTGCTGGGCCAAGACCGGCCCCTGGGTCCAGGCACCGCATTTGACCAGGCTCCATTCGCCGAAATCGACGGTCAGAGCGTCCTCATAGGTCGCCTGCCAGGACGCGATGTCCTGGCCGGTCAGCACTCCCGCGTGGTCC
Source organism: Kibdelosporangium banguiense (assembly GCF_017876405.1). GTDB lineage: Bacteria > Actinomycetota > Actinomycetes > Mycobacteriales > Pseudonocardiaceae > Kibdelosporangium > Kibdelosporangium banguiense. The sequence goes on from NZ_JAGINW010000001.1 coordinate 2,235,464, forward strand.
CGGCCGGAGTCGTCGCGGAAAGCCTGTCGCGCGAACGAATCGATCGCCTCTGCCACGAAACCCTGTGACCAGGCACGTCGAGCCGCTTCGATCTGGGCTTCGCGATCAGATCCCGCGCTCTCGGCTTCGGCGAGCAGACGCTCCCACGTGTCGGCGAGGACCGGGTTGCTGAACCGTGAACCTTCGGCCGGTGCACGCCCGCCAGGCAGCCACAACTCCGCGGAACTGGGCCAATGTTCCTTGAACAGATCGGTGACCGCGTCGATGGTGTCCGGAATCCGCGGAATGATGGGGAACCCGCCGCGTGCGTACGACAGCGCACGACTGAGCACGTCCCGCAGATGCTTGGTTCCGTAATCCCGCAACAGGATCAGCCAGCCGTCCCACGCACCGGGCACAGTGGCCGCGAGCAAACCGCTGCCGGGGACCAGTTCCAGGCCCTGGGAATGGTAGTGCCCGATCGTGGCGGCGGCCGGGGCAACGCCCTGACCACACAGAACCCGTGGCCGCGACTCCCCCGCGGCCTGGAACACCGCAGGCACCTCGCCGCCGGGACCGTTCAAGTGCGGTTCGACGACCTGCAGCACAAAACCCGCGGTGACCGCCGCGTCGAAGGCGTTTCCGCCTACTTCCAGCATCGCCATTCCCGCCGTCGAGGCCAGCCAGTGGGTGGAGGCCACCATGCCGTGCGTGCCGGCCAGTTCAGGGCGGGTAGTGAACACAACTACCTATCTAAGCCGATGTCCGGGCGATTCAACAGGCCGCCCGATGGCCTGCCAGGTCAGCCCGGCGTGCGCGAGCTCGTCGCCGTCGAGCAGATTTCTGGTGTCCACCACGGTGAATCCGTCCATCAGCTCGGCCACTTTGGTCCAATCCAATGTCCGGAACTCGGGCCATTCAGTGAGTACGACAACAGCGATGGCGCCCTTGACCGCCTCGTAGGGGTCATCCACCAGACGCATACCGGGCATTTCACCGGTGATCGCCGGGTCGTGCGCGGTCACCTCGGCACCTTCCCCGATCAGCGCCTCGGCGATCCGGATCGCCGGCGAATCGCGCAGGTCGTTGGTGCCCGCCTTGAATGCCAGGCCCAGCACACCGATCCGGGCGCCCCGCACAGTTCCGTCGCACGCCTGCCGGATCCGGTCCAGCACGTCCGCCTGCTGGTGCGCGTTCTGCTCGATCGCGGACCTCAACAGCCCGAAGTCCAGTCCGACGGAGTCCGCGACGTGCATCAACGCGGTCGTGTCCTTCGGCAGGCACGAACCGCCCCAGCCAGGGCCGGGCTTCAGGAACGACCGGCCGATGCGCGGGTCGTAGCCCATTCCCTCGGTGACGGCCTGCACGTCAGCGCCGACGCGATCACAGAGCTGGGCGATCGCGTTGACATAGGACAGCTTCACCGCGAGGAAGCAGTTCGCCGCGTACTTGACCATCTCGGCGCTGGGCGCGTCGAGCACCAGCGTCGGCGCCTCCAAAGCGGAGTACAGGTCGCCGACTTTCTGCGCGGCCGCGCGGTCGGCCGAACCCACCACGATCCGGTCCGGGTTCAGGAAGTCGCCGACCGCGCTGCCTTCACGCAGGAACTCCGGGTTCGACACGATGGGTACGTCCACCATGTACTGCAGGCGATCCGCGGTACCAACTGGGACGGTCGATTTGGTCGCCACCGCACAGCCGGCCGGCAGAATGCCGCGGACCTCGGCGAGTACAGATTCGACCGCGCGCAGGTCAGCCGCGCCGTCCGCGCCCATAGGCGTTGGCACGCAGAGGAAAAGCACTTCGGTGTCGGCGGCGACAGCGTTGGCCGCGCCCACGACGAACTCCAGATTCCCGTCAGCCAGGCCGCGTTTCACCAGGTCGGCCAGGCCAGGCTCGAGGATGTCCACCTGGCCGGCCCGTAACCGCGCGACCTTCTCGGTGTCGATGTCCGCGCACACGACGTGATGCCCGAGCCTCGCCAGGCACGCGCCGGTCGTGAGGCCGACATAGCCGGTGCCGACCACTGCGATCTTTCGCTGCAACCGAATCACCCCATCCTGTTGCAGCGACGGTCGCAGCCCGAGTTGACCTCCGTGAGAACACCAGACGGCGAGCTCGAATACTCCATGCGACGGACGCCGCTGGAACTTCCGGCGCCGCCCGCATAGGGTCTCGCCGTGGAGCACCGACATCTCGGTGAGTCCGGGCTTGTGGTCAGCGCCATCGGACTCGGCTGCAACAACCTTGGCAGGCCAGGAACACCCGCGGAGTCGCTCGCCGGTTCACGGGCCGTCGTGGGCGCCGCGCTTGACGCGGGCGTGACGTTCTTCGACGTCGCGGACGTGTACGGCGCGCCGCGCGGGCGAAGCGAGGAACTGCTGGGCCAAGCCCTGTCCGGACGGCGTGAGCACGCCGTCATCGCCACGAAATTCGGCGTGGACATGCAGGGCAGCAACGGGCCCGACTTCGGCGCACGCGGCTCACGGCGTTATGTCCGGCGTGCGGTCGAATCGTCGTTACGCAGGCTGGGCACCGACTGGATCGACCTGTACCAGCTGCACCGGGCCGACCCGCAGACGCCGATCGGCGAGACGCTCGGCGTGCTGTCGGAGCTGATCACCGAGGGCAAGATCCGGTACGCCGGGGTCTGCAACCTGGCCGGCTGGCAGATCGCGGACGCCGCCTGGACAGCGCGCACCCAGCACGTGGCGCTGCCGATCGCCGCGCAGAACCACTACTCCCTGCTGGAGCGCGAGGCCGAACGCGACGTCAACCCGGCCGCCCGGCGCTTCGGGCTGGGCGTGCTGCCGTACTTCCCGCTCGCCAACGGCCTGCTCACCGGCAAATACCGCCGTGACAGCGACCCACCCGCCGGAACCCGGCTGGCCGGGCGGCGAAGGCTGCTCCTGGACGCCCCCTGGGACCGGATCGAGCGTTTACAGGCGTTCGCCGACGACCGTGGCATCTCGATGACCACGCTCGCGATCTCCTGGCTGACCGCCCAGAACCCGGTGTCGTCCGTGATCGCCGGTGCCACCACACCCGATCAGGTCATCGAGAACGCCACCGCGGTGAAGTGGCGGCCGACCCCCGAGGACCTGACGATCATCGATGGGATCTGCCCACCCGGCCGCCGCTAGCCCTGACAGGGCCGGGTCCACCTTTGGTCGTAGCAGTCGGTGAACTGGGACGTCCCCCGGAAGTACGCGAATACCGCACTCCCGGCGGACGCGCGGGCGGCGTCCGGCGACCAGGGTGGATGCATGATGAACGTAATGGTGATCGTGCTCGCGTTCGCCGCGCTGGCGGTCCTGGCGGCGGTGCCGTTGGTGCTGCTGATGCACGCGGCGGACAAGCGTGGGCACGTTAAGGACGTCACACCGCACGATCTCGTCTGACCATGGCCGATAGCCTCTCTCCGTCGATGAGCCCAAAGGAGAGCAGGCATGCAGGTCAGCGGTATCGCGGCGGTTGTCACGGGTGGAGCGTCGGGACTTGGCGGCGCCACGGCGCGGGCATTGGCCGGCGCGGGTGCCCAGGTGTTCGCGCTCGATCTGCCCGGGGCGATCGAGAAGGCCGACGCCGTTGACGGCGTGACGTACGTGCCCGCTGACGTCACCAACCCTGAGCAGGTGCAAGCCGCGGTCGACGCAGCCGGTTCGGCAGCGCCGCTGCGAGTAGCCGTGAACTGTGCCGGCGTCGGCACCGCGGGCCGGATCCTTTCCAAGAAGGGCGTGCACGACCTCGACCTGTACCGCAAGGTCATCGAGGTCAACCTGATCGGCACATTCAACGTGCTGCGCCTCGCCGCCGACGCGATCGCCAAGACCGACGCGGACGAGAACGGTCAGCGCGGCGTCGTGATCAACACCGCGTCGATCGCCGCGTTCGACGGCCAGATCGGGCAGGCCGCCTACTCCTCCTCCAAGGGCGGTGTGGTCGGACTGACCCTGCCGGCCGCCCGTGACCTGGCCACTTCCGGCATCCGCGTGGTCACCATCGCACCCGGCATCATCGACACGCCGATGCTCGCGGGCGTCAGCGACGAGTTCCGGGCCGCGCTCGCCGAGGGCGTGCCCTTCCCCAAGCGCCTCGGCCTGCCCGCGGAGTACGCCAAACTGGCCCTGTCGATCGTCGACCAGGACTACCTGAACGGCGAGGTCATCCGCCTCGACGGCGCCTTGCGCATGGCCCCTCGCTAAGCACTGGACATCTACGGACGCCCAGTGGACATTACGATGTCCACTGGGCGTCTTGCGCGTCCACTAACGTCCAGTTTATGCTCACCCCGTGGAACCACACTGGATGTGATCACCGAGGCACGGAGCAACCCAAGCAGGACATGATCCACACTTGGGTCTATTTGGTTCGCCAAAATCGGAGACAGCAGTGGACGAATATGCCCTTCTCAACGAACTGAAGACCCTGCGCAGAGGACGCGGCCTGCAGCATCCGAACGTCTCCACAATGATCGGCCCAAATCTTCGTGAATTGTCAAAAATCGATGAGAACGACAGCAACGGCGTTGCTCGAGAGAAGATAATCAAAAAGCTGCATGAGATGATCAAGCGGCTTCCTTCGCACAACCAGCTTTCGGCCGAAGCGGCACTTGGCCTCACCAATCGATTCGATCAGGAGCTGTACAGCGACCGTATCTCAACCCTTGCCGTTTCATTGGACCGCGATGTCCGTACCGCACGTCGCCGCGTTGACGATGCATTCGCACGCCTGGCAGAAGTAGCAACACAATCCGGCAATCGACCGGCATATCGTTCAACCAGTTGGCAGATCGATCATTTCTCCGCCATCCTTCGATTGGACACACCGACGCCGATGTGCCTTGAAGAGCGCAAGATCCTGGCACTGGAAGATGACGTCCAGAATCTCGTGATCTCCATATCCATTCCGCCAAGAGACAATTCGGACACGGACACGCGAGGCGCGAATTTCGAGGTCATGTTCGGTGCAATTCTAGTCGAGGTCGTGAAAGCCACACCAAGCCGATTCACTTATACGCTGCAACTGCCTCGGTCACTAGCCGCAGGCGAAACCCATGACTATGGTCTGATCACGCGGCTTCCTGAGCATCAGCCGATGCGTCCGCACTACATGTACTTCCCTGAGCGCCCATGTGCCGACTTCGACGTGCGTATCCGGTTTGCTCAGGACGCACTGCCAGAACAGTGCTGGTCGCGGTCCGACGCTTTCCCTCGGGACGCGGATGACGCCCCACCGACCACCACCGTTCTCCGACCAGATCTGGTCGGAGAAGTACAGGCGCATTTTTCCGACCTTATGCCGGGCCTTGGCTACGGCGTGCAATGGAAATTTTGACTCGCACGTAGGAGTACGCCATGCCACAGGGGCCGGTGCTCGCCGCATTAGCGGCCGTTGTGACAGTCGTGTTCCTGATTGCAGCCAAAAGCAATGGCCGTGACCGGTTCGCTTTCCTGCAGGAATCGCACGCCATCACGAAGGAGACCCGGGTAGACGGCGAGTACATAATCGTGACGATTACCGGTGTTATCCAGAACAAGTCGTCGGAAGCCAACAGCCTCGTCGAACTTGTCCTGGTTCGATGGCGTAACAATCGACGCGGAACCACATTGTTCGAGCGGGTCCGTGTGCACTGACGATTTCCGCAGGCGAAATCACCCTTCCACAACGGTTTGAAAGCAGGCTCGACCGGCGCGTCACCCTGACTTGGGCAGTCAAGACAGAGAGCATCACATGCGCCGAAAACCTCGAAATCGCACTTGAAGACTCGAACAGAAACCTGTACGACCAGCGCGGAATGCTGAAGAACGCGAAGAACATCGCTCGCCGTCAGGAACTTGGCCAGCGAGCCGCGAACATCCAGGACGGGAAGTTGGTCTCGTTTCTCGGGCTCTATCTGAAGATCAAGCTGTGCGACCTCGGTTTTCTCATCAAACGGATCTTGCGGAGGATCGGACTCTGACGCTGCTCAGTCATCTGGCCAGCCGTCCTGTCAGCCATTCGTGGAATGCGGCGATGTGGTGCTCGCTTGGCACGAGCACCCCACCGCGAGCGTAGGCGCGTGAGGACATCGCCGGCTGGCAGCGTTCGCATGCGTCGAAGTCCTGCTGGTTGACGCGGTGGAACAGCTCGACCGAATGCGAGACGTCCCGGCCACTGGCCACGACCTGCTTGGTGTAAAGCCAGTCGCAGACCACGATGGTCCGGTCCGCGGCGGCCGGGAACATTCGGTGGAAAATCACATGATCGGGTACAAGGTTGATGAAAACCTGCGGGTTGACTGTGATGGCGTAGTACTTACGGTCCTCGTCCTCGCCGACTCCGCCGATGCGGTCCAGGCCTTCGCGGCCGTCGACGGTGAAACCCTGTGCCTCGTCAGCGAATTTGGCGCCGTGGCCGACGTAGTACTGGGCGGCGTAGCCGTCGGCGAACTCGGGCAGGACCTCGGTGAGCTCGGGGTGGATGGTCGCGCAGTGGTAGCACTCCATGAAGTTCTCGATGATCAGCTTCCAGTTCGCCTTGACGTCGTAGACGATCCGCCGGCCGACATCCAGCTCGTCGACCTCCCAGTGGTTGATCATCTCCGTGTCGCCGAGCCGATCCCGGGCCGCGCCGATCACAGTGTCCTCAAAGGAGGGTGGTGTGTCGGCCAGGCAGACCCAGGCGTAACCCAGCCATTCCTTGAGATGCACGGGAACAAGGCCGTACTCGACGCGGTCGATGTCCGGCATCTTGGTCAGGTTCGGCGCCGCGATGAGCTTGCCGTCCAGGCCGTAAGTCCAAGCGTGGTAAGGACATTGCAGTGAACGCTTGGCCTCGCCGGACGGCTCGACGCACAGCTTGGCGCCGCGATGCCGGCAGACGTTCAGGAACGCTCGCAATGCCCCGTCTCTGCCTCTGACAATGAGCACGCTTTCGCGCCCGACCTCGACCGTTTCGAACTTGCCGGGGGTCGCGAGGTCGGCCGAGCGCACGACGGCGAACCACATCGACTCGAAGACCCGCTCCTGTTCGAGCGTGAAGATCGACGGATCGGTGTAGTAATGGCCAGGCAGCGTGGCGAGCAAGCTGGGCGGCAGGCTGACGGTCAACTCAACACCCCTTCGGAGACAAGCTCGCGGCGCCACTTCCCAAAGGCGCGGGCCGAATCCATCGCGAGCACAGCAACGGGCCGCGTATTGCGGCGGTAGACAGCGACGAACGACGACTCGACGGAGCCCTCGACGATCTCGACGTCGTCACCGTCACGACGGTGACCTGCGAACTGCAACCGCGAGCCGTACTGGGCAGACCAGAAATACGGGACCGCGAACCGGGCTGCGTGCACACTCGCGCGGCCCAACAGTGTCGCTGCGGCGATCTTCGGCTGCTGCAGTGCGTTCGTCCAGTGCTCAAGACGGATCACCGCGCCCGCATGGTCGTTGAACGACGACGCGCAGTCGCCGACCGCGACGACAGACGGAATCGTGGTCATGCACCGCGCGTCCGTCACGACGCCGCCGTCAATCGCGAGACCGGAACCTTCGAGCCATTCCACGTTCGGGATCGCGCCAATGCCCGCGACTACGACGTCTGCCGGGATTTCCCGGCCGTCAGCCAGTTTCACCGCACGAACCCGCGCGGTGCCGACCAGCTCGGAGACCGCGACACCAGTGATGAGCTCGACGCCGTTGCGTGCGTGCAGCGACGCACAGACCTGGCCCATCTCGGCGCCGAGCGGACCTGCCATCGGCGTCGGCAGCGTCTCCACCACGGTGACCTCAAGTCCGAGCTGACGCGCGGTCGAGGCGACTTCAGCACCGATGAACCCGGCGCCGATGACGACCAGCGAGCCGCCGTGCTTCAACGCGGAACGCAAGGCCAGGGCGTCGTCGAGCGTCCGCAGCGTGTAGACGCCTCCCAGCGCCGGCCCTTCCAGGCTCCTTGCTCGCGCGCCTGTCGCCAGCACGACGCCGTCGGTCACGATCCGTTCGCCGTTGTCCAGTACGACGGCACGGCCGGAAGCGTCGAGCGCTGTGGCCGCGCAGCCGAGCCGCCAATCGATGTCGAGCAGTTTGTCGTCGGACGTGCTCAACGAGACGTCGTTGACCGTGCCCTGGAGGAACTCCTTGGACAGCGGCGGCCGGTCGTACGGCTCGTGCAGTTCCGAGCCGACCACGATGACGCGGCCCGCGAACTCCTGCGCTCTCAGCGCACGCGCGGCTGAGAGGCCGGCGAGCGAGGCGCCGACCACGGTGATCGTCCGCATCAGGCGCTCGCCGTCACAGCGACGTCGACGTACACATGACCGTCCCGCACCACCACCCGATGGGTGCGCACTGGGACTTTCGCAGGCGGGCCGGTCGGCTTGCCGGTCCGCAGGTCGAAACACGACGCGTGCAGCGGGCACTCCACCATGCAGCCTTCCAGCCAGCCGTCGGCCAGCGAGGCATCCTGATGGGTGCACGTGTCGTCGATCGCGTACAGCTCACCGTCCACGTTGAAGACGGCGATCGGGGTCTCGCCGTCGATGCGGACAGCCTCTCCAAGCGGGATGTCCGCCAGCGCGCAGACCGAAATCATCCTCAGCCTCCGTTGTGCCATACACAACAAGTCGTGCGATAAGCAACAGAGTGAGGCCTGGCCGGGGGCACGTCAAGGGTTCAACCAGGGGAAGTACGTGACTGATGAGTAAAGTTGCGGCATGGGGAACGAAAAACCCGCCGCAGTCCAAGTGCAGTCCGTGGACCGCGCGCTGGCCATCCTGGACATCCTGGCTCTACGAGGGGAGGCCGGGGTCACCGAGATCGCGGCCGAACTCGACGTGCACAAGTCCACGGCGTTCCGGCTGATCGGCGCACTGGAACAGCGCCGGCTGGTGGAACAAGTGGCCGAGCGCGGAAAATATCGCCTCGGATTCGGGATCGTCCGGCTCGCCGGCGCCACCACCGCCAGACTCGACCTGCCCAGAGAAAGCATGCCCGTCTGCGAAAGACTCGCGACCGAACTCGACGAGACAGTCAACGTCGCGGTCCTCGACTCCGGGCAGGCCACCAACATCACCCAGTTCTACGGAACCGCCGCGGTGACCACCCGCAACTGGATCGGCCAGCGAACCCCGCTGCACGCCACCTCCAGCGGAAAAGTCCTCCTGGCCTGGGCCGGCGAATCCGAACTGGACGCCGCGCTGGACACAATGGAGCGCTACACGCCCAGCACGATCACCAGCCGCTCAAGACTGCTCTCCGAACTGGACACGATCAGAGAACGCGGCTGGGGAAGCACATCCGAGGAGCTGGAGATCGGTCTCAACGCCATCGCCGCCCCGATCCGCGGCGGCAGCGGCGACGTCATCGCGGCCGTCAGCGTCTCCGGCCCCGCCTACCGCCTCACCGTCGAGTCCTTCCCGGAGACAGCCCAGAAACTCTGTGCCGGCGCCGCCGAGATCAGCTCCAGAGTCGGCTACTTCGGCACAGACTGACCCATACGCCAACCGAGTGAACCCCGACCGAACGGCCCACTCGCACCGACTCACACCGCAAACCACACCTCAACCCCATTTCCTTGCACTAGAATTGAAGCCGGGGAGCCCCCACCCCCTATGGGAGGGTGGGGGCTGTCATTTTTGGATGGGACTGGGAATTGGGTTTTTGGATGGGCTTTCTCAGGAGGGTGTGCGCAGTTGCGGTGGGCCAGCGACTTTCTTGGGCGCGAGCGCTGTTTCAAGATCGGCAATTCGGGGGCTGTTCCGTTTCGAGGGCGACAGGGGTGAATTGTCGCGGCGTGCAGGACTTCTTCGCCTGGGAACAGTTATTTGAAGACGACGGTTCGGGTTCCGTTGAGGAGGACTCGGCGTTCGACGTGCCATTGAAGTGCTCGGGACAGGGCCAGGCATTCGGCGTCGCGGCCGATTACGGCTAGTTGTTCGGCGTCGTGGGTGTGGTCTACCCGGATTACCTCTTGTTCGATTATTGGGCCTTCATCGAGGTCTGGGGTTACGTAGTGGGCGGTTGCGCCGACTACTTTCACTCCTCGTTCGAAGGCTTGATGGTATGGCTTGGCGCCTTTGAAGCTGGGCAGGAACGAGTGGTGGATGTTGATTACCCTTCCTTCCAGTTTCTGGCAGAGGGAATCCGAGAGGACTTGCATGTAGCGGGCCAGGACGGTCAGTTCGATGTTGTGACGGTCGATCAGGTCCAGGAGCTGGGCTTCGGCGGCCGATTTTGTCTCGCGGCTGACTGGGATGTGTTCGAACGGGATGCGGTAGGACTGGGCCAGCGGTTCGAAGTCCCGGTGGTTCGAGACGATCAGCGGGATGTCGATCTTGAGTTGGCCAGTCTGCCAGCGGTAGAGCAGGTCGTTGAGGCAGTGGCCGAATCTGGAGACCATGATCAGTACGCGGGGACGGTTGTCCACGGCGTGGAGCTGCCATTCCATGCCGTAGACCGTGGCTGTGCGTGCGAACGACTCGCGGAGCGTGTCGACTGTGACCTGTTCTCGGCGAGCGGCGAAGTGCACACGCATGTAGAACCGTTCTGAGTCGAACTGACGGTTGTCGACGATGTCGCAGCCGTGGTCCACGAGGAACCCGGAGACCGCGTGCACGATGCCGAGCTGTTCGGGGCAGGTGAGGGTCAGCACGAACTCGTCGCCCACAGCGACCTCCTGTTGCGCAACACGAGACATGAGACGTAGTTCGCAACAGTGTCGAACCGGTTGGCGTCCGAGTCAAGCCCGACTAGCCTGCTTATGGTTCGCATTACGAAGAGAGTTGAGTAATACGCAACTTAGGAGGGTGCGATGAGTTACGACTACATCATCGTCGGTGGCGGATCGGCCGGCTGCGCGCTGGCCAACCGGCTGTCGGCGGACCCTTCCAACCAGGTCCTTCTCCTGGAGGCGGGCCGGCCGGACTGGATCTGGGACATCTTCATCCACATGCCCGCCGCGCTGACCATGGTCATCGGCAACCGGTTCTACGACTGGAAGTACCACTCCGAGCCGGAGCCGTTCATGGGCGGCCGCCGCGTGTCGCACGGCCGCGGCAAGGTCCTCGGCGGGTCGAGCAGCATCAACGGAATGATCTTCCAGCGCGGCAATCCGCTCGACCTGGAGCGCTGGGCCGCCGGCCCGGGCATGAAGGACTGGGACTACGCGCATTGCCTGCCGTACTTCAAAAAGATGGAGAACTGCCTGGCCGGCGGGGACGCCTGGCGCGGAGATGACGGCCCGTTGGTGCTCGAGCGCGGCCCGGCGACCAATCCCCTGTTCGGCGCGTTCTTCGAGGCCGTGCAGCAGGCGGGTTACCCGCTTACCAAGGATGTCAACGGTTTCCAGCAGGAGGGCTTCGCCAAGTTCGACCGCAACATCCACAAAGGACGGCGCCTTTCCGCTGCGCGCGCCTATCTGCACCCGGTCAAGGGCCGTCCGAACCTGACGGTCAAGTGCTTCACGCACGTCAACAAGGTCCTGTTCGAAGGAAAACGCGCGGTCGGCGTGGAGATCCGGCGGTTCGGCAAGACGCGAGCCGTACGCGGCAAGGAGATCATCCTGTCCGGCGGCGCGATCAACACGCCACAACTGCTGCAGCTGTCTGGCATCGGCAACGCGTCCGAACTGCAGGCCCTGGGCATCGACGTGGTCAACGACCTGCCCGGTGTCGGTGAGAACCTGCAGGATCACCTCGAGGTCTACGTGCAGCACGCGTCGAAGAAACCGGTCTCGCTCAATCCCGCGCTGAAGTGGCGCAACCGTCCGCTGATCGGCCTGAAGTGGTTGCTGGCCCGCAAGGGCCCGGCCGCGACCAACCACTTCGAGGGTGGCGGGTTCGCCAGGAGCAACGAGGACGTCACCTACCCGAACCTGATGTTCCACTTCCTGCCGATCGCGGTGCGCTACGACGGCTCGCAACCCACTGCGGGACATGGGTATCAGGTGCACATCGGGCCGATGTACTCCGACGCCCGCGGCTCGGTGAAGATCAAGTCGAAGGACCCGCGGGAACACCCGGCACTGCGGTTCAACTACCTCTCGACCGACCAGGACCGCCGCGAATGGGTCGAGGCGATCCGGGTCGCCCGCGACATCCTCAAACAGCCCGCGTTCGACGAGTTCAACGACGGCGAGCTCTCGCCAGGACCGGAGGTGGCCACCGACGAGGAGATCCTCGAGTGGGTCGCCAAGGACGCCGAGACCGCGTACCACCCGTCGTGCACGGCGAAAATGGGCATCGACGACATGTCGGTTGTGGACCCGGCAACCATGCGAGTGCACGGCGTCGAAGGGCTTCGCGTCGTGGACGCGTCGGTGATGCCGTACGTGACGAACGGCAACATCTACGCGCCGGTGATGATGGTCGCGGAGAAGGCAGCCGATCTCATCCTGGGCAACACCCCGCTGCCACCTGCGGAGACGGGCTTCTACCGCCATGTCTGAGAGCACGATCCAGTCCGTCGACCGGGCTTTGACGGTACTGAGACTGCTCGCCCGGCACGGAGAGCTCGGTGTTACCGAGATCGCCGCGAAGCTGAAGGTGCACAAGTCCACTGCGTTCCGGTTCGTCACCACGCTTGAGCTGCATGATCTCGTGGAGCAGCACACCGAGCGCGGCAAATACCGGCTCGGTGTCGGCGTGTTGCAACTGGCCGGTGCGACCACGGCGAAGCTCGATCTGGTGCAGCGCGCCAGACCTGTGTCGCAGCGGCTGGCCGAGGTGGTCGGCGAGACCGTGAACATCACGATCTTGTCCGGCCATGAGGCGCTGTACGTCGACCAGGTCGCCGGTTCGGCCGCGTTGCAGCTGCACAACTGGGTCGGCCAGCGGATCCCGCTGCACGCCACGTCCAACGGCAAGGTCCTGCTGTCGAGCGTGTCAGGCGCTCGGTTCGACGAGCTGACGACCGGTGTTCTGAAGCGCTTCACCGACAAGACCATCACCGAGCAGTTCAGGCTGCGTGCCCAGGTCGAAGAGGTCCATCGCAAGGGCTACGCGCTAGCTGTCGACGAGCTCGAAGTCGGGCTCACGGCCGTCGCCGCGCCGATCAGCGGAGCCGACGGAGTCGTGGTTGGATCGATCAGTGCTTCTGGTCCCGGCTTCCGCATCACCCCTGATCGGGTGCCCGATGTGGCTGCCCAGGTGGTGGCCGCCGCGAGTGAGGTGTCCCGCCGGCTGGGATGGCATGGCCACTAGTTAAACCCATTTGAAACACGGCCACATCTTGACTCAGAGCGGCCGGTGGACAGATTGTGTTCCATGCACGGAACTCAGGTGCACGATACGCAACAACCGGTCATCTCCGTCCGGAACCTCTGGAAGGTGTTCGGACCCAAGGCCGCGCGGGTCCCCGGCTCCACTGAGCTGGGTGCGCTGTCCCGGCGCGAACTGCTCGACCGCACCGGCTGCACAGCCGCCGTGCGCAACATCGGCTTCGACGTCGCCCCCGGCGAGGTCTTCGTGGTGATGGGCCTGTCCGGGTCGGGCAAGTCGACCCTGGTGCGCCTGCTGACCCGGCTGATCGAACCCACCGCGGGCGAGGTGGTCTTCGAGGGCGAGGACATCCTGGCGGCCGACCCGAAACGGCTCAGGGACCTCCGCAGGCGCAAGTTCTCCATGGTGTTCCAGCACTTCGGACTGCTGCCACACCGGTGTGTGGTGGACAACGTCGCCTACGGCCTGGAGATCCGCGGCGTCGGCAAGGCCGAACGCAACAAGCGGGCCGGGGAGGTCATCGATCTCGTCGGCCTCGGCGGGTACGAGATGTCGTACCCCGACCAGCTGTCCGGCGGCATGCAGCAGCGTGTCGGGCTGGCGCGTGCGCTGGCCGGCGACCCGGACGTGCTGCTGTTCGACGAGCCGTTCTCCGCGCTCGACCCGCTGATCCGGCGGGACATGCAGAGCGAGGTGATCCGGCTGCACCGTGAGGTCGGCAAGACGATGGTGTTCATCACCCACGACCTGTCCGAGGCACTCAAGCTCGGCGACCGGATCCTGATCATGCGAGATGGCGCCCTGGTCCAGGTCGGGACCGGGGACGAACTGGTCGCCGCGCCTGCCGACGACTATGTGCGCGATTTCGTGCGTGATGTGCCGCGTTCACACGTGCTGACGCTGAAGTGGATCATGCGTCCGCCCCGGGACGACGATCAGCTCGACGGCCCCGAGCTGGGGCCGGACGTGGTCGTGCGGGAGGCGACACGCAGCGTGCTGGCAGCCGAGAAACCGGTCAAGGTCGTCAAGGACGGTGAACTGCTCGGGATCGTCGGCGACGAGGAGATCCTGTCGGTCATCGCGGGAGGAGACGACTCCTGATGGTCGCGACATCCAGGTCAACCGTGCGCATCAGCGGACCGAAGGTGAATCCGCTGGTAAGCAACCGCGGCCGGATCGTCGCGGGCATCCTGGCGGGCTGGCTGGTGCTGTTCGTCTTCCTGCGCGGCACCGGCACGCTCTCGCTCGGGCCGGCGCAGCTGACCTCGCTGCACCACTGGCTCAACGATCTCAACGACTCGATCGGCGCGAACCGCAACTCCAACCCGGTCTTCCTGTACTTCTTCAACTACATCCGGCTGTTCATCGACGACTTCGTGATCTTCCTGCAGTCACTGTTCGCGCAGCCCTCGTTCGGCCGGCCGCTGCCGCTGATCGGCTGGCTCGGCGTGGTCGCGCTGATGGGATGGATCTCCTACGCGGTCGCCAACATCCGGGTGGCGCTGTTCGCCGCGGCGGGATTCTTCTTTCTCGGCCTGCAGGGACTGTGGCGCGAGAGCATGGACACGCTCGCGCTGACGCTGGGCGCGGTGATCATCTCGCTGGTGATCGGCATCCCGCTGGGCATCTGGGCGGGAGTATCCGACCGGTTCAACCGGATCATCACGCCGGTCCTGGACTTCATGCAGATCATGCCGTCGTTCGTGTACCTGGCACCGCTGACGCTGATCTTCCTGATCGGGCCGGCGTCGGCGACCATCGCGACGTTGATCTACGCGGCACCGCCGGTGATCCGGCTGACCGCGCACGGCATCAGATCGGCGCCACACGACACGGTCGAGGCGAGCGAGTCGCTGGGTTCGACAAAAACCCAGACGCTGACAAAGGTTCTGCTGCCCGCGGCCAAACGGACGATCGTGCTCGGCGTGAACCAGACGATCATGGCGGCGCTGGCGATGGTCACCATCGCGGCCCTGATCGACGCGCCCGGACTCGGCAAGACGGTCGTCAAAGCGTTGCAGACACTGGACGTGGGCACGGCCTTCAACGCCGGCCTGGCGATCGTGGTAATGGCGATCGTGCTCGACCGGGTGACCACATCGGCGGCCGCACGCGAGCGGCGGGAACGTCCAAATCGGATAGTTTTGCTCGTCACTGGCGCGGTGACGCTCTTCGCGATCTGGTTGTCCTACACGTATCTGTGGGCCGCGGAGTTCGACTCGCAGATGGACATCGGCAGCACGATCGCCTTGTGGGCCAGTGACGTGACCAACTGGGTGCAGACGAACTTCGCGCCGGTCACCAACGGCATCAAGGACGTCTTCACCGCGGGACTCATCGATCCGTTGCAGGCGTTGCTGGTCGACTCGCCGTGGTGGCTCGTCTCGGCCGTGGTCGTGGCGATCTCCGTGGTGATCGGTAGCGTGCGCGCCGCGATCGTGTCCGCAGTGTGTCTCGGATTGCTTGTCGCGACCGGTTTGTGGTCCGACGGCATGACGACGTTGGCTGCCACGCTCGTGGCCACAGTGCTCACAATGATCATCGGTGTGGTCGTCGGCGTGTGGATGGGCCGGTCGCAGCGCGCGGACCAGGTGATCCGCCCAGTGCTCGACGCGGCCCAGACCATGCCGGCATTCGTGTACCTGGTGCCGTTCCTGGCGCTGTTCGCGGCCAGCCGGTTCACCGCTATCGCGGCCGCAGTCGTGTACGCGGCTCCGGTCGCGACAAAGATCGTCGCTGACGGGGTTCGCGGCGTATCGGCGACCACAGTGGAGGCAGCAGTGGCATCCGGATCGAGCAACTGGCAGACGATCACCAAGGTGCAACTGCCGATGTCGGTGCGGGCGTTGACACTGGCCACCAACCAGGGATTGATCTACGTGCTCTCGATGGTCGTGGTCGGCGGCCTGGTCGGTGCGGGGGCGCTCGGCTACGACGTCGTCGCGGGATTCTCACAAGGACAGCTTTACGGAAAGGGGCTCGCGGCCGGCGTCGCGATCGTATTGCTCGGGGTCATGCTCGACCGTCTGACACAGGCGGCGGCCAACCGGACGCAAAGAGGAGGTTCACGGTGAAGAGGACGCTAGGAATAGCCCTCGTCGCGGCCCTGGCACTGGCCGGATGCAGTGGCGCGAAGGTCGGCGAAAGCCCCAGTGGCGGCGGCGGTTCGACCGCGGCGTGCGGCGACTTCAAACTCGCCATCAACCCGTGGGTGGGCTACGAGGCGAACGCCGCGGTGCTGGCATACGTGGCGGAGAAGAACCTCGGTTGCCGCGTCACGAAGAAGGACCTGAAAGAAGAGGTCGCGTGGCAGGGCTTCGGCACCGGCGAAGTCGACGCCGTGGTCGAGAACTGGGGCCACGACGACCTGCGCAAGAAGTACATCGACGAACAGAAGATCGGTGTCTCGGCCGGGTCGACCGGGGTGAAAGGCCAGATCGGCTGGTACATCCCGCCGTGGCTGGCCAAACAGAAGCCCGAGCTGCTCGACTGGAACAACCTGAACAAGAACGCGGACCTGTTCAAGACGTCCGAGTCCGGCGGGCAGGGCCAGTTGCTCGACGGCGACCCGTCGTTCGTGACCAACGACGAAGCGCTGGTGAAGAACCTCGGGCTGAACTTCAAGGTGGTGTACGGCGGCAGTGAGACCGCGCTGATCCAGGCCTTCAAGCAGGCCGAAGAGCGCAAGACGCCCTTGATCGGCTACTTCTACTCGCCGCAGTGGCTGTTCTCCGAGGTGAAGCTGGAGAAGGTGAAGCTGCCCACCTACACGCCGGGCTGCGACGCGGTGCCGGAGAAGATCGCCTGCGACTACCCCGACTACGACCTGGACAAAATCGTCAGCAAGAAGTTCGCCGACGCCAATGGCCCCGCCTACCAGCTGGTCAAGAACTTCAAGTGGACCAACGACGACCAGAACAACGTCGCCCGCTGGATAGCCGTGGACAAAATGAGCCCGGACGCGGCCGCCAAGAAGTGGGTCGACGCCAACCAGGACAAAGTCAAGGCCTGGCTACCGTCCAGCACCTGATCAAAGTAGGGCGCTGGTTCGCGGAATCCCTCCGCGACCAGCGCCCACTCCAGGTTTTCTCTGGCCTCCGGCCCCCAGATCCAGCCTATCGCTCCCTACCGACAGAACCGGTTCTCCCAAGATCCACAATGGCAGGTTGTCCACAGCCCCGCACCTGTCCACAGGCGACGCCCAAAACCCTTGTCGATCTCGCTCTCCCGGTAGACTGGAGCAGGGATGCCCCCCGGGATGGGTGGGGGCATTTTCTTTTGTGGGGGAAGGGTTTCGGGCTAATTCGGTTGAGGTTCGACGTGGCAGGGCGTGGCCCGGGCGAGAGGCCGTTACCGGGGATGAAGGGGTCGCCCCCGGTTAGCACCCCCGAGCGGGACGCGGGACCGGTTGGTGCTCTGCTTGGTTGCGAGATTGAGGATCTGGCGGGCCGGGTTGGCGCCTGCGAACGCAGCCTCGGCCCGGTTACTGAGCTCCACAAGAGTGTGTCCTCGTCCTTAGGGCATCGCGAACAGCGGCGAGCGCACCCCCGAACGAAACCCCACCCATAGCGAGAGCACCGCGCCGGCGGCGCTCTGGGCTCTCATCCGAGAGGGATGAAGGCGTGATCTTTGAACAATCGCAGCACCAATGATCGTCCTGTTGCCTCGTCGAATATGACACGGATGAGGCGGAGTTTGTGCTTGACAGGGCTGCGGCGTCGCGCGACGCTTGTTGCGTAAGCTGCACGGTGTTGCGGATAGTGCATACGGGAGGCGGAGTTGGCCGGACCGAGGGTCGTGATCATCGGAGCGGGGGTGGTCGGCGCCGCCCTTGCGGATGAGCTGTCCACGCGGGGCTGGGACGACATCACCGTCGTTGACCAAGGCCCATTGCCGACGCCGGGCGGTTCGTCGTCGCATGCGCCTGGCCTGGTGTTTCAGGCCAATTCGTCGAAGACCATGACTGAGCTGGCCCGCTACACGGTTGAGAAGCTCGTCGCGCTGGACTGTTTTCTGCAGGTCGGTGGGCTGGAGGTGGCGACGACGCCGGAGCGTCATCAGGAGCTGTACCGGCGGCACGGCTGGCTGACGTCCTGGGGCGTTGAGGGCACTGTGCTCGATGCTCAACAGGCGCATAAGCTGTATCCGTTGCTTGGTGAGGGCACTGTGCTCGGCGGTCTGCACGTGCCGACTGATGGTCTCGCCAAGGCCGTGAAGGCCGTTGAAGTGCAGCTCAAGCGGGCTGAGGCGCGCGGTGTCCGGTTGCTTGAGCGGCATGAGGTGCTGGACGTCAAGACCGAAGGCGACCGCGTCACCGGTGTTGTCACCGATCAGGGCGAGCTGCCTGCGGACATCGTGGTTTGCTGCGCGGGTATCTGGGGTCCGAAGGTCGCTGGGCTGGTCGGTATGACGTTGCCGCTGGTCCCGCTCGCGCACCAGCTCGCGTGGACCGGTCAGGTGCCGGCGATCGCCGGGCAGCGGGCCGAGGCGGTCCGGCCGATCCTGCGCCATCAGGACGCGGACCTCTACTACCGCGATCGGCACGACACGATCGGCATCGGCTATTACGGCCACCGCCCGATGCCTGTCGATGTGAACGACATTCTCAGCGTCGACAAGGCCGAGGTCATGCCGTCGGTGCAGGCCTTCACCGAGGAGGATTTCGCCGAGGCCTGGCAGGAAACACAACGACTCCTCCCGTCGACCAGGGACGCGAAGATCGAGGAAGGCATCAACGGCCTGTTCTCGTTCACCGTCGACGACATGCCGTTGCTGGGTGAATCGCCGACTGTGCACGGGTTCTGGGTCGCTGAGGCTGTCTGGGTCACGCATTCGGCAGGCGTCGCGCACGCGATGGCCGAGTGGCTTGTCGACGGCTACTGCTCGTCCTATGACCTGCACGAATGCGATGTGAACCGGTTCGAGCAGCACCACTTGGCGCCGGACTACGTCAAAGCCCGTGGCTGCCAGAACTTCGTCGAGGTCTACGACATCAAGCACCCGTTGCAGCCGATGGAGGACCCGCGGCCGCTGCGGACCAGTCCGTTCTACCAGCGTCAGAAGGAACTTGGCGCGTACTTCCTCGAGGCCAACGGCTGGGAACGGCCACAGTGGTACGAGCTGAACGTCGATCTCATCGAGGACCGCGAGATCCACCAGCCCAACGACTGGGCAGCGCAATACTGGTCCCCTATCGCTGCTGTCGAAGCGCAGATCACGCGTGAGCGCGTCGCGCTCTACGACATGACAGCGTTGAAGCGACTGATGGTCGAAGGTCGTGGCGCGGCGGAGTTCCTGCAGCGTATGACCACCGGCGACGTGGACAAGTCCGTCGGTTCCGTCACGTACTGTCTGTTGCTCGACATCGACGGCGGCATCCGCAGCGACGTGACTGTCGCGCGGCTGGCGAAAGACCAGTTCCAAGTGGGTGCCAACGGAAACCTCGACGTGGACTGGTTCACCCGGCACCTGCCTGAGGACGTCATGGTTCGCGACATCACCGCAAGTACGTGCTGCATCGGGGTGTGGGGTCCGAAGGCGCGGGGTCTGGTTCAGCCGTTGACCAAGATCGACCTGACCGCGTTGAAGTACTTCCGTGGCGCGCAGGGTTATATCGGCAACGTCCCGGTCACCGCACTGCGACTGTCCTATGTGGGCGAGCTCGGCTGGGAGCTGTACACGACCGCTGACATGGGCCTGAAGTTGTGGGACACGCTGTGGGAGGCCGGTCAGGACCACGGCGTCATCGCCGGCGGCCGGGCCGCGTTCAACAGCCTGCGCCTGGAGAAGGGCTATCGCTCGTTCGGCACCGACATGACCTACGAGCATGATCCCTTCGAGGCCGGTCTGGGCTTCGCGGTGAAACTCGCCAAGGACGAGTTCGTCGGCAAGAGCGCGCTGAAGCCGGATGAGCCCAAGCGGAAACTCACCTGCCTGACGCTGGACGACACTGTGATGGGCAAAGAGCCTGTCTACGACGGTGAAAACTGCGTCGGCTACGTGACCAGCGCCGCGTACGGCCACACGATCGGTAAAGGTATCGCCTACGCCTGGCTGCCCGCCGAGCTGGCCAATCCGGGCCAGACTGTCCACATCGGATACTTCGACCGGCGGCTGCCGGCCACGGTCGCGCAGGAGCCGTTGTTCGACCCCAAGATGACGCGGTTGAGGGGATAGCGGATGGAGCACCCGGACTGGCTCTGGCGCACTCCGGAGCCGAAGAAGTCGTACGACGTGATCATTGTCGGCGCCGGTGGCCACGGCTTGGCCACGGCGTACTACCTGGCCAAAAACCATGGCATCACCAATGTGGCGGTGCTGGAGAAAGGCTGGCTGGCCGGCGGGAACATGGCCCGCAACACCACGATCATCCGCTCGAACTACCTCTGGGACGAGAGCGCCGGCATCTACGAGCACTCCCTGAAACTGTGGGAAGGCCTCAAGGACGAACTGGATTACGACTTCCTGTTCAGCCAGCGTGGTGTGCTCAACCTGGCGCACACGCTGCAGGACATCCGCGAAGGCACGCGTCGCGTCAACGCCAACCGGCTCAACGGGATCGACGGCGAATGGCTGTCACCCGAAGAGGTCGCCAAGGTCTGTCCGATCGTCAACGTCTCCCAGGATGTTCGTTACCCGGTGCTCGGCGGGACGTGGCAACCCCGCGCCGGCATCGCCAAACATGACTTCGTGGCCTGGGCCTTCGCCCGTCGCGCGGACCAGTTCGGGGTGGATCTCATCCAGGGCTGCGAGGTCCAGGGGTTCCTGACCGACGGCAACCAGGTCACCGGCGTGCAGACCAACCGGGGTCCGATCAACGCGGGCCGGATCGGGCTCGCCGCGGCCGGGCACACGAGCGTGCTCGCGTCGAGCCTCGGCATCCGGCTGCCGTTGCAAAGCCATCCGTTGCAGGCGTTGGTGTCCGAGCTGCTTGAGCCCGTGCACCCGACGGTCGTGATGTCCAATCATGTGCACGTCTACGTCAGCCAGGCGCACAAGGGCGAGCTCGTGATGGGTGCGGGCATCGACTCGTACAACTCCTATGGGCAGCGCGGGTCTGTGCATGTGATCGAACAGCAGATGGCCGCGGCGCTGGAGTTGTTCCCGATCTTCGCGCGGGCGCACCTGATCCGCACCTGGGCCGGGATCGTCGACGTCACCCCGGACGCGTCGCCGATCATCGGTACGACACCGGTGGAGAACCTGTTCGTCAACTGTGGCTGGGGAACCGGCGGGTTCAAGGCGACGCCGGGTGTCGGCTGGGTGTTCGCACACACGCTCGCGCACGGTGCACCCCATGAGCTCAACGAACCGTTCACGCTGGAGCGCTTCACCACAGGCGCCCTGATCGACGAACACGGCGCCGCAGCCGTCGCACACTGAGGAGAGGCTGGATGTTGCTGATCAGTTGTCCCTGGTGCGGCGAGCGCGAGGAGACCGAGTTCCATTACGGCGGCCAAGCGCTTGTCAATTACCCGGCCGATCCGGAGTCGCTGTCCGATGAGGAATGGGCGCTGTACGTGTTCTTTCGTGACAACCCCAAAGGCGACTTCGCCGAGCGCTGGGCGCACACCGCGGGTTGCCGCCGTTGGTTCAGCACCGTGCGCAACACCGTGACCAGCGAGTTCCAGTCATGAGGCTGGAGCACGGCGGTGAGATCGACCGCACCAGGCCGTTGACGTTCACTGTGGACGGCGCCGAGTACACCGGTTTCGAGGGCGACACTCTCGCGTCGGCGATGATCGCCAATGGTGTGCTGCAGGTGGCGCCTTCGTTGTATCGCGGGCGCCCGCGTGGCATCTTCTCCGCGGGTGCTGAGGAGCCGAACGCGCTGGTACAGGTCGGTTCCGAGCCTTCGCTGGCCGCGACCATGGTCCCGCTGCGGGACGGTCTCGTGGCGCGCACGCTCAGCGGAGTCGGCCGGCTGACGCCTGATCCTGACGAACCTCGGTACGACAAGCGGTTCACGCACACCGACGTCCTGGTGATCGGTGGTGGCCCGGCAGGCCGGACAGCCGCGATCGCTGCGGCCGCCGGGGGTGCCCGCGTGATCCTCACGTCCGGATCCATACCCCCACCAGCGGAAACATCAGAACTGTCGGACCCTTGCGGTAACGTTGAATTTAGGGGGTCCCCCGAGGGAATTGCTGGTGGGGAAGAGGCTGGGCGGGTCACCAGGACGGGTGCCGAGGAGGTTGCCGGCACAGTCGCGGGGGAAGTTGCCGGGAAAGTCACGGTCCTGGCTGGTGCGGTGACGTTCGGATACTACGACAGTAATTATCTTCTTGTCGCGCACAGGAACACGTTGTGGCACATCCGGGCTCGGCGCGTAATCCTGGCGACGGGTGCTCATGAGCAGCCGATCGTGTTCGAGAACAACGACCGGCCGGGGATCATGCTGGCTGGTGCGGTGCGTAAGTACATCACCAAGTATGCCGTCCTGCCAGGCCGCAAAGCGGTTGTCTTCACCACCGACGACAGTGCGTACGCCACCGTCACGGAGCTGGTCAAAGCCGGTGCGGAGGTGACGGTTGTCGACAGTCGCCCGAACCCGCCTGACCTTGCGCCGGAAGGTGTGGAGGTCATCAGCGGACTGATCCGGGACACCGAGGGCGACGGCCGGATCACTGCGGTGTCCATAATGGATCGCAAGATCGAGTGTGACCTGCTCGCGGTGTCCGGTGGCTGGCAGCCGGCAGTGCATCTGTTCAGCCAGTCGCGCGGCACGTTGCGGTGGACTGGTGAACGGTTCGTGCCGGACACGGCTGCTCAGGCGAACCGCGTCGTCGGTGCCGCGAACGGGACATTCGACCTGGCAGCAGCCTTGGCTGAGGCGTCCGAAGCGGGTGTCGAAGCCGCGGCCGCGGTCGGTTACCCGGCTTCGGCACCGGCTTTGCCTAAGGTCGAACCGACGGAAGTCACGCCCGCGCAACCGGTGTGGCTGGTGCCTGGCGATCCGCGCAACCAGTTCGTCGACCTGCAACGGGACGCGACTGTGGCCGATATCCAGCGTGCGGTCGGTGCCGGGATGCGTTCGCCTGAGCACATCAAGCGGTACACGACCATCGGTACCGGTGCTGACCAGGGCCGGACTTCGAATATCCCGACCTTGGGGGTGATCGCGGCAGCCCTCGACACGACTCCGGGTGAGCTTGGGACGACGACTTTCCGGGCGCCCGCGGTGCCGGTGTCGTTCGCGTTGATGGCCGGCCGGGATCGCGGCCACCTGCACGATCCGGTTCGCACGACACCGATTCATTCGTGGCATGTGGCCGCTGGCGCGGAGTTCGAGAACGTCGGTCATTGGAAACGGCCGTGGTTCTACGCGAAGCCCGGCGAGGACATGGAAACCGCAGTGCTGCGCGAGTGCCGGACCGCCCGGACAGGCGTGGGAATACAGGACGCGAGCACGCTCGGCAAGATCGAAGTTGTCGGTGCCGATGCTGGTGAGTTCCTGAACCGCATGTACACCAACGCTTTCAAGAAGCTCGCGGTCGGCTCGGCGCGATATGGGCTGATGTGCAAGACCGATGGCATGGTCTTCGACGACGGCGTTGTCATGCGGCTCGCCGAGGATCGTTACTACGTCACCACGACAACAGGTGGCGCGGCGAACGTGCTCGACTGGTTCGAGGAGTGGTCCCAGACCGAGTGGCCTGAGCTGGACGTGAAGTTCACGTCGGTCACCGAGCAGTGGTCCACGATCGCCGTGGTCGGACCACAGTCCCGGGCTGTGGTCGGGCTTCTGGCGCCGGACCTGGACGTCTCCAACGAGGCCTTCGGGTTCATGACCTTCCGGGACACGGTGCTGTCGAACGGGATTCCGGCCAGGATCGCGAGGATCTCGTTCTCCGGAGAGCTGGCGTACGAGGTGAACGTGTCCGGCTGGTACGGGCTCGCGGCCTGGGAAGCGATCTTCGAAGCCGGAAAGCCCTACGACATCACGCCCTACGGCACGGAGACCATGCACGTGCTGCGAGCCGAGAAGGGATTCCCGATCGTCGGCCAGGACACCGACGGCACGGTCACGCCTGAGGATCTGGGCATGTCGTGGATCGTGTCGAAGGTGAAGGACTTCGTCGGCAAACGGTCCTTGCGTCGGCCCGACACCGCTCGACCCGACCGTAAGCACCTCGTCGGACTGCTACCGGTCGACCCGACCGAGTTGCTGCCCGAGGGCGCGCAGATGGTGTCCGACGGGGTTTCGATGACTCCTCCGGTACCGATGGAAGGGCACGTGACCTCAAGTTACCGGAGTGCCGCGCTGGAGCGGACCTTCGCGCTCGCGCTGATCAAGAACGGGCGCAACCGGATCGGCGAGACCTTGCTGGCTCCGTTGGGCGACCGTGTCATCGCCGCGACCGTGACCGAGCCGGTGTTCTACGACAAGGAAGGCGCGCGTCGTGACGGTTGAATTCCTACGCCGTAGCCCGCTCGCGGGGTACCTGGGCATCACCGAAATCCCGTTCCTGACCATGGTCAACGTCCGCGTCTCGCCGACCAGCGCGGCTGCCGCCCGCATCAGCGCCAGGCTCGGCGGTCCGCTGCCGGTCGTCCCAGGCGCTGTCGTCGACGCCGGTGACCGGGACATCCTTTGGCTTGGCCCGGACGAATGGCTCGTTGTCGGGCCGGACGGCGACACCGGCCTGGCCGAGCTGCTGACAGAACCCGGCGCGTCCATTGTGGACGTTTCGGCGAACCGGACGACTGTCGAGGTCCGCAGCCGTGAACTGCTCGAACACGGCTGCACCCTGGACTTGCACCCCCGCGCATTGCACGCTGGCCACTGCGCGCAGACGACGATCGCCCGTACACAGGTGATCCTCTGGCAGACCTCTGACGAGCCGGTCTACCGGCTGCTGGTGCGTGGCTCGTTCGCCACGTACCTCGCCGACTGGCTGGTCGACGTTAGTCGTTGCGTGTCGGCCATGTCGAACGCGCCGCGGACCTCGACGGGAGCAGCCGGCGCCCAGGTGAACGATCTCGGTATCACTAGAGATCACCCACATAGGGAATCTCGTTGACCTCCGCGGAGGACATCCAGTGCCGCAGGGTCATCGTGGCGCGGACGTCGTCCTCGTTGTACTCGAAGAGGCGGGAACGCTGGCTGAGCTGGGGTTCGCTGCCGTCCATGCCGACGGCGTCGCGGTACCAGCGCATGGAGTTCTCGCCGCTGGCCTCGGGGTCGCGGTAGGTGAAGCCGGCGGCCGGGGCGATGACCTTGAGGCCCTTGCCCTGGGCGCACAGGAACTGCTCCTGGACGCTGCGGAACAGGTCGAACCACAGGTCCGAGTCGATGAACTCCTGGACCTGTTTCTCGGTGGGAATGCCCGGCTTGCCGGCGAACCGGCGGGCGGACGCGAGCAGCCAGCGGTTCTCGGCCAGCTCGTTGTAGCAGTAGGCGCGGAACGTGAGGCCACGTGCGCGGGCGCGCAGCCGGACTCCGGTCAGCCACTCCCAGAACTCGGCGAACGATCGGGCCTCGTCATCGGTCGGCAACGGATCCCACGTGACAAAGGCGCGATAGCCGGGCTGGTCACCCACGTCCGCACCGGACAGCAGCACGCCCCACATGTAGGCGCCGGAATCCCCGAAGCTCTCCATGTCCACATCGACTTCGACGTCCGCACGCGGCACGACCACCTGAGGTACGCGACGCACGACCGTGAGATTGCGCAGCCACGCCTTGGCAAGCGCGATCGCGTCGTCCGATGGCAGACCGACGAGCTGTAGGTCGGTACTCATAGGTACTGCGGCCAGGTCGTCAACCGTCTGGACGCCGACGCCTCGCAACGTCACCGCGTCTTCGCCGCGTGCCACCAGGCTCACGTCCCGCGACTCGAGCAGAACCTGCTCGCAGATCGGCCACCACGGGCAGCTCCGGCATTCGAGAATCCGGGACGGCCTGGCCAGCGGCTGACCGCCGTTCGCGGCCGCGGCGGCGACTGCGAGCCGGTCGGAGAAGCGGTTGTCGTACTCCGAGAGCGCGGTCCGGCCGCCTGGCCAGGTCGGCGCTTCCAAGTCGTGCCACGCCACCACGTCGGCATCCAGGCCGATCACGCCGCCCACCGCACGGCCCGCCGCAGCGTAACCGGCGGCCTGCAGCATCCGCCAAGCGTGTGCAAGCCGCATTTGGTCACGTGGCTGCGGACGGATCTTGCGGAGCGGGTCGACGCGGCTGCCGTTCGGCATCGGCTCGCCCAACGGCGACGTCCGTGCGCCCTGGCCGGGGTCTGTCACCTTGTGCCGGACCACCAGCACGGGCACGTAGCCCTTGTCGGTCTTGACCAGCAGATCGATCGAGCCGCGACGGCCACCACGGGGATCGCGCGGCAGCTGGGGTGCCCAGATGAAGCGGGCACCGGCGGTGAGCATGGCCAGCGTGGCCTGCTCCCGGTCGGCTCCGCGCAGGTCAGGCTCGGCGGGGATCTCCATCCAGTCCGATCCGACCAGCGTGGCCACGCGGTCGGCCACCGTGCGGCGGTGAGCGGTCGCGTCCGCTTTGCGCTGCTGGCCGGTCGGGTCCGGGGCGGCTTTCGGGGCGTCCCGCATCGCGGGGTCGTTCTCCAAGTGCACCCGTCGCCGGCATCGGTTGACCACACCAGCATCAAGCAGCACCGAATCCGTCACAGTGAGCACTCTAAGCGTTGGCACCGACAAGCCGAGATGCTGCTGTTGCCCAGCGCCAGTAGGTTGAGATCCATGGCGACGACCAAGCGAACCGGCAAGCCACGGATCACGCCGCGCAACGCGAAGAACGCGGTCGCGGTCGCGAAGGTCATCGGTCCTGCCATCGCGCCGGTCCTGCTGCCATTCGCCGCCAAAGCGGCTGCGACGCTGCGCAACCTCAAGGACAACCGTCGGGCCCATAAGCTGGGCGTTCCGGTCGGGGACCTGTCGAAGTTCACCGGCCGGGGTGGTGCGTTGCACGCCCGGATCGCCGGTCTGGCCGAGGTGCTCGACGAGCTGGGCGAGCGCGGCAAGGACGCTGCGTTCGTCGAGGAGACCGCCAACACTCTGGCCCAACTGACCTCAGCGGTGCGTGCCGCCGAACGCATGCCGACGGCCCGCCGCAAGACCGTGCACCGAGCCGTTTCGACCGAACTGGACCAGCTGGAGCAACGGCTGCTGCACAAGCTCGGAATTTGACGCTAATCCCTTCCGGACGCGGTTGGCTACGCTCCAACGTGTGAACAAGCGGCCCGCCACGACACGCAGCGCGATGCGTGGCTGGACGCTTGCCGTGTGCTCCGCGGCTCTCGCTGTCGCCGCGCACGGTATGGCCGGTGGTGGCGCGCCTGACACGGCTCTGGCTGTCCTGCTGACGATGCTTGTCGCGTGGGCGGGCACATCGGTCGCCAACCGGCTTCGAGGCGCGTTCGCTGTGCTCACAGCCCTGGGAACGGCCCAGGGTGCGATGCACCTGATCCTCAACTACGTGGTGCCGTCCCACGTTGGGCACACGGCCGCGCCGGTCAGTCCGAGCGTCATGTTCCTGACGCACGCCGTGGCCACCGTCATCGCCGGGCTGCTGATCACGAAGGCCGACGCGGCCATCGGGCTGGTCTCCTCGGCGATGCGGATGCTGCTGGACCTGATCCGGCCGCCGCGGTTCCCAGTCGTTCCCGTAGCGATATATGCGCTGCCCACATCCCATCTGCCGGCTGATCACATCCGGCAGGTTCTGCTCCGGCGCGTGCACGCCCGGCGCGGTCCACCCGCTTGCTCCTGAAACCACATCCCCGACACCCGACCCCTGCACACTCAGGAGCAATATCTACATGTCTACAAATCGACTTCTTGCGCGCGGTGCCGCACTGGCGATCACCGCGGGTGTGTTCGCTCTCGTCAGCCCCGGAATCGCGAGCGCACACGTGACCGCGGTGACAGGCGAGCCCGCCAAGAAGGGCGGCTACTCGAAGATCACCTTCCGGGTGCCGAACGAGGACGCCACCCAGGGCACGATCAAACTGACCGTCAACTTCCCCAAGGACACCCCGCTGACCAGCGCCCGGCCCAAGCCGTTGCCGGGCTGGACCACCGAGGTCACCAAGGTCCCGCTCAACCCGCCGATCAAGCGCAACAACACCGAGATCAAGGAAGCGATCGGCACGATCAGCTGGACCGCGCAGCCGGGCACCCGGATCAACCCGGGCGAGTTCCAGGAGTTCGACATCTCGGCCGGGCCGCTGCCGGACGCCGACCAGCTGATCCTGCCGGCGACCCAGACCTATGACGGCGCCAAGGGCGAGGTCAAGTGGGACGCCCCGCCGGCCGCGGGCAGCGAGCCCGAGCACCCGGCCCCGGTCGTCAAGCTGGTCGCCGCAGCCGCGGGTGAGGACCACCACGGCAGTGCGGGTACGTCCGCCGACGTGAAGCCGGCAGCTGACTCGCACAACGACGCCGCTGCCGCCTCGTCGATGGACAACACCGCACGGTGGCTGGGCGGTGCCGGTCTGCTCGTCGGTGCGCTCGGTCTTGGCCTCGGTGTCGGTGCGACGCTGCGGGCAAAGCGGGTGACGGCGCGCGCTGGCGAGAAGGCATGAGGCGGCTCGCTGCCGTCGCCGTACTGGCCGGCCTGACGTTCGTCGGGTTGGCCACACCGGCGCTCGCGCATAACTCCCTCATCGGCTCGAACCCGGCGGACAAAGCCACTGTCGAGGCCGGACCACAGAGCATCACGCTGACCTTCGACCAGCCTGTCCAGGGCGGCGACGGCGTCAACACGATCTCCGTGCGGGACCCGCAGGGCAACCACTGGGAAGCCGGGCCACCACAGGCATCCGGCTCCGAGGTGACCGCTCCCGTACGGCCGCTCGGACCCAGTGGCGTGTACTCGATCACCTGGCGTGTGCTGTCTGCCGACGGTCACCCCGTACAGGGCGCGTTGTCCTTCACGCTGAGCAAAGCCGGCAACGGCACGCCCATCTCGACTGAGGAACTGGCCAAGTTCAGCAACGCCAGTACCGCCCCGCCAGGCCAGTCCGAAGAAGGCGGCATCCCGACGTGGGTGTGGATCGTCGGCGCGGTCCTGGTGCTCGGCGTCGGCATCGTGTTCGCGCTACGGATGGGTGGCAAGGAAGAAGAGGCCTGATGCCTGCCCGGGCCGTCGCATCCGGTCGGCTGACCCTGGTGACCATCCTGGTGACCGCCGCGCTCGCGGGTGTCCTCATTGGACTCGCGATCACGGCGACCAGGGCGTTGCCGGGGCTGCCCCAGCCGGATGCGATGGTCCGGTACGGCATCCCGGTCGTGCGTGTCCTGCTGGACATGGCCGCGGTCGTCACGGTCGGGCTTTGCCTGCTGCCCTTGCTGATCGGGTTCGACCGGCCCAAGCTCGCCGAGGCCGTACTGGCCGGCACCCGGCGTGTGACTGTCGCAAGTGCATTGACCTGGGGCGTCACCGCGCTCGTGGCGCTGGTCCTGCAGACTGCCGAACTGCGACTGTCCGAATCAGTCACTCTGAGCGCGGTGTGGGAGTACATCCGGACTGTCGGCGCCGGGAAAGCGCTCGTCGCGGTGTTCCTGTTCGCGA
This sequence comes from Kibdelosporangium banguiense, assembly GCF_017876405.1. GTDB lineage: Bacteria > Actinomycetota > Actinomycetes > Mycobacteriales > Pseudonocardiaceae > Kibdelosporangium > Kibdelosporangium banguiense. The sequence continues at coordinate 2,265,163 of NZ_JAGINW010000001.1, forward strand.
TGCTGTGCGCGGGACTCGCGGCCTGGTCAGTCCGGAAAGGCGAGTCGGTCCCGGCGGAACTGCGGGCCGCGGCCGCGATGTTCACCCTGCTGCCCCTGCCGGTCACCGGACATGCGACAAACTGGACGTGGCACGACATCACCATGGTGTCGATGGAGCTGCACGTGATGGCTGCCGTCACGTGGACCGGCGGCCTCGGCGCGGTGGTCGTCCTGCTGGCGACGAACCGCACGTTGCTCGCCCACGCGTTGCCGCGATTCTCCAAATTGGCCGCGATCTGCCTGGTCGTCTCGGCGGGCACCGGATTGTTCAACGCGTTCGCCGAGCTGCTGCTCACCCCGGGCAGTGCCCTCTGGCGGGACCTGTTCGGCACGAGTTACGGCGTCCTCGTGCTGTTGAAGATCACCTGCGTCGGACTGCTCGCGGTCCTCGGCGCCAACATCCGCTGGCGGCTGCTGCCCGGGATCCTGCGTCACCAACGCACGGCACTTGTCGGCTGGGCCGCCATCGAGCTGACGATCATGGGCCTGGCCTTTGGATTCGCCGTCATCCTTACCCGCGCGCCGGTCGCCTGAGGACAGGCCGCTTGTCGCAAGTGGAAGATTATGTGGCGGCCGTCACTCCTGGTGGAGAACGACTTTTCAGATCAAAGAGTCGAGCGGTCAGTCCTGTTCGGTGAACTGCGCCTGTTCGTGCGGCCGACGCAGCTCCGCGAGCCGCTGCATGGTCGTCACACCGCGTCGCTCCAGCTCCTTGCGGGTGATCCAGCCGGCCGCGAAGTGCCGGTAGCTCTGCGCGAGCATCACCAGCTCGGCGAGATAGTCCGCGGCCCGGCGGCGGCTGTCCTCGGGCAATCGGGAGACCAGCGCCAGTTGCCCGGCCACTACCTCGTCCAGCACCTGCGCGGACCGCAGCGCACGCTTGGCACGCCGACCATCACCGACTGTCCTGCTCAGCAGCCCCAACACCGTGACCCATCACCTCTTGGTGAGAGAAAAACGACAACAATCTGAACACAGAGTAGCCGATAACCCGGTTGGGGCAACGTCCGCCATCTGTCGACAAAGGATTCGCTCACCGAGGCTCCGGCGTTACCGCCATTCAGGTGTATCGAGCCCACCGGGCGTGGGTATCTCCGCGCCGGAAGTCATCCAGCCGCCGCATCAACTCCGGCCGGACCTGGGGATTGCTGCGGATGCTCGGCAGCACACTGGTGATCAGTTTCAGCTCTCTGACCTCACGCAACACCCGGAAACCCGGCCAGCGCATGACGTCCCAGCCATAGGACCGCACGATCTCACGGTAGGTCCGGGACGGCTCACCGAACCGGCCGACCCCGACCGCGACAGGTGTCAGATCCCACTCCGGCGGCCCCACACAAGTGGAATCAAAGTCACACAGCACGGGCCCGTCCGGTGACGGGATCAGGTTGCCCAGATGAGCGTCTCCATGGATGACCGACGTCGGCAGTTCGAACCGCAGACCGGCCAGGTTCTCCGCCAGCCGCTCACAACATCCGAGCAGGAAGGAGCGGTCATCGTCGTCGATCGCCTCGGCGTCGTCGATCCGCCTGCGCACGTCGTCCAGCGGATCCCAGGCAGGCAGCTCGAACGGAGGTGGCGGCAGCTTGTGTATCCGCCGTAACAGCTCACCCAGGTCCCGGCCACGCGGCGCGCGGGTACCCGTCGGGACGACGTCCCAGACGGTGGCCAGATGCTCACCCGCCCGGATGGGTTGCTCGAAGCCGGCTAACAGCCGGACCGACGGGATGCCGTGCCCGGTGAGCCAGCCTGCGATCCAGACGACCTTCTCCACCCGGTGGCGCAGGCCGCGGGATCCGACGATCCGGACCACGGCCTGGTCGCCTGCCAGCCGGTAGACGGCGTTGTTGGTGAACCTGAGCAGCGTCGCACCAGCCGGGTCCAGGCTGGTCAGCTCGCAGATCTCAGTCAGCGCCCGCGCCAGGCTGTCCCGGCTGAACCGTCCCTCCGGGGTGCCCATCCGACCGGGAGGCTCGGCGACCTCACGCTTCCGTGTCGAAGTACTTGTTGAGGGCGTCGGAGAGGTCACGGGCTTGGCTGTTGTTACGGCGCTTGTCGGCCTCTTGCTTCAACGGCCGCATCCGGTCCTTGGCCCGGCCGGACGTGAGGTTCTCGGCCAGGTCCACCGCTGCGCGGCCGACCTTCGAGCCATGATCGATATCGCCTTCGATCAGGTGATTCGTCGCAAGCGCACTGAGGTTGAAGGTCTTGCTGCGAGCCATGTCGTCGCCGTACGAGTCGATCGCGCGCTGCAGCGCGGGGATCGCGTACTTGGTGTGTTTGGTGTCGACCTCCTGGGCCAGCACCGTGTGCACCGTGCCGATCATCGCGTGCACGTCGGTCTCGGTGAAGAACTTCACCCAGGTCTCGGCGCCGTCCAGGTCGGCACGGGCGAACTCGTCGCGGGTCCGGCCGAGCAGCTTCATCGTCTGCTCACGCTGGCCCATCATCGCGTAGGCCCAGGCCTCGTTCGCGCAGAGCACGGCCACCGCCAGCTCCGAGCCCGAGTTCTGGGCGGCGATCTGGCCGAGCGAGAAGATCTTCAGCGCGTCGTTGGGCGCGCCGTTGTGCAAGTAGACCCGGCCCATCCGGTAGAGGATGTTGGCCACCAGCGGCTCGCTGCGCCCCTCTTTGGCCAGCTCAAGACCCTTGCCGAAGTGGTTGCGGGCGGAGTCGAGCAGACCGATGTCGAACGACGTCCAGCCTGCCAGGTTGTGCAGGTCAGCCAGGGCTATGTGCAGCCGCTGCTTGACCACGTCCGTCGCCGATGCCCCCAGCATCTGCTGACCCCAGGACAGCTGTGCGATGACAGCGTCCCGGCACGAACCTCCGCCGTACTGGTAGTCCAACGATCGCAATGCCCTGGTGGCAGCCTCTACCTGGCGCACATCCGTCATGCCGATCCGGCCGGGAGCCGGCGTCTGGATCGGGTTGGAGACCCACGGCCCGGAGTCCGCGCCGAACACGTTCGCGCCCATGGTGACGGCCGCGGCGTGTGCGAGGAACTTCCGACGTTTCACCGACTCTGCCTCCTCGGGGGTCTGGTCGTCGACAGTCGCGACGACACGGACCCGTGTCTCCTCGTCATATGCGAGGCCCATGTATCCCCTTGGGACGCCCAGGCCGGCGGCGATCCTCGCCAGCACGTCGTAGGCCATGACCTGGCGACCTTTGAGGATCTCCGACACCTCGGACTGCGACTGGCCGGTCTGCGCCGCGATCTGCCGTTGAGAGATGCCGTGCTTGCGCAACAGCCGGTAGACCGTGCTGATCTCCCTCGCGGCCAGCGCTGCCCGCATGTCCGGCTTCTCCCAGACATCGGCTGTCACAACAGCGCCTTGTGACCCGGTGGAGTTCATTCGCGCCCCCTTGCAGTCCGTTGGGCGTCAACCGCAGCGTAAACACATTGCGGCAGGGTCGAGAAGTACTGATCGGTCAGGCTGATCGGTCGGGCCGAAGTCCGCCGACCGCTTATCGTGAAAGCCTGCCCGATCAGCGCCTCACCACCCCGTTCGAGTTTGCCAGGGACCAATCTAGTTTCTGGTAAGCATTCGAGCACGGAGGGAAACTTCAGATCGTGGACCTGATCGGCTCGACAGTCACTCGCCCGGCGACCGTCACCTCCCCTGCCCCGCAGGGTGAGAAGGCGGCCGCACCTGGTCTCAAGGACCTGCAGGGGTCGTTCGAAGGCCGTCAGGTGTGGCACGTCTCCTGTGGCGACGTCATCAACCGCGATCGATGCCTGACCGTGCTGGTGGACCAGAACAAGGTGGTGCTTGTCGGACCCCCCGGCGAGACCGCAGTCCTGTCACGTGGCCAGCTGGGCCAGTTGCGGGACGCCCTACGAGAAGCCGCCGAGCAGGCGGAAAGGTGACGGTGACGCTCCCGTGGACGAGATACTCGGCCAGGTTTTGCGCAATGCGGTGTGGGAACGGCTGGACATGCTGTCCGAGCTCGCGACCCGCGCTGACGCCCCGTCTCTGCTCTCGGTCGCACGTTCTGAGCTGCCGCGGCTGACAGAAGGCTGGCGGGCCATGCTCTCGGCACACGAGCCGGATGAGCGCGGCAACTGCCCCACCTGTTCGTCCCGCTGGCGCCAGCAGAAAGCGCCCTGCTCGGTCTGGCGCGCGGCCTATGAGCACCTGGTGGCGGGCGGACTCGCCCCGGCAGGCGGACGTCACGTCCGCCGCGCCACCACCACCCCGCGCCGTGTGGTCGCCGGCGCCCGATAGACCGGTGGTCCGGCTCGCCCGTCCCCCCGAGCGAGGCGAGCCGGACCGCCATCCATGGGCGACGTGTGCTCGGTGCTTTGCACCTTCGCCGTGTGGCTGGCGGATTATTTTGGGGGGCCGAGCCCCCCAAGCCCCCCACGGTGCGAGCTCCTGCCGAACCAGCGCTGGGTTCGTTGCTCTTGAACTAGCGGTTGATCAATCACAAGCCCCGCGGGCTGACGCCATAAGCACTCCCCCTCCCCCGACTGGCGTCAGTCCGCGGCTCCACGTTTCTTGCTAGGCGCCTGTCTTCACCCTGGTCAGGAATGCTCCTGCGAGCAGGGTTGCCAGTGCTGATGCGGCGAAGAGGCCTGCGTAGCCCATGGCTGCGAGGATTCCGGATGCCAGGACTGGGGCGAACACCTGTGGCAGGGAGTTTGCGATGTTCACCACACCTAGGTCCTTGGCGCGGTCTGCCGCCGCTGGTAGGACCTGGGTCAGCAGGGCGATTGCGACTGCCCAGTACATGCCGAAGCCTGCTCCGAGCAGCGGGCCGGCGATCAGGCTTCCTGCCCAGGTCTGCCAGAACACCAGGACGAGGGCTGCTGCGGCCATCAATGCGACCGCGACCAGTACGTACGGCTTGCGGCGGCCGGATTTGTCGGAGAGCCAGCCGGTCACCAGCGCGCCCGCGATGAGCGCGATGCCGTAGAACGCCATCAGGATCAGCAGCGATCCTTCCGGGTCCTCGCGTTTGACCACGTCCTTGAGGAAGAACAACAGGTAGAACGTGCCGAAGGCGTTGCCGAGGTTCACCATGAAGTGGCAGCCCCACATCCAGGCGAAGTCCGGATGCTCGCGGGGCGAGATCCAGAACTGCAGCTTGGTCCGCGGCTTCAGCTCCTTCGGCAACACTGCGTCCGGCGTGGTGAACACGAACGCCGCAGCGCCCAGCAGCACCACGGCCGCCGACGCGAGGTAACCGCCTGTGAGACCGGTGACCAGTTCGGTCACCAGCACCGCGCCGAGGACCGTGCCCAGCATCTGGCTGATGCCGATGAAGCCACCGGTCTGTGCGCGCTGCACGACCGGGACGCGGTCGGGAATCGCGGAGATCAGAGTCGCGAGCATGGCGTTCAGCCCGGCCTGCACGAGGCACCAGCCGATGACCATCACGACGACATTGCCCGCCGACGCCAGCACCGCGAGCCCGGCCGCGCCGACGAACGCGCCACCGATCGTCCACGGATGCCTGCGGCCGAACCGGCTGGTGGTCCGGTCGGACAACAGACCGGCCAGCGGGTTGGCGACCACGGCGACCACGGCACCGATCCCGGTCACGATCCCGAAGACCAGTTCCTTGTTCGCGCTGTCGAGCAGTTCGGCCTGCTGCGGCAGCAGAATCTGGATGGGTGCGTAGAACGCCAGCCACAGTCCCAGATTCGCGACGAAGAGCAAGCTCACCCAACCCGCGCGGACGCGGGCGACGGGCTCGGATAAGGCGGTGGTCACGCGACGCCTCCGATCAGCTTGCGGTACCAGTGGAACGAGTCCTTCGGAGTGCGCGCCAACGTCTCGTAGTCGATGTGCACCAGGCCGAACCGCGGCTGGTACCCCTTCGACCACTCGAAGTTGTCCAACAGCGACCAGACGAAGTAGCCCCGCACGTCGACGCCTTCGGACATGGCTTTCGCCAGTGCCGCAAGGTGTTCGGTGTGGTAGTCGATGCGCTGCTGGTCCTGGATCCCGTCGAAGCTGCAGCCGCTTTCGGTGATGTAGACCGGCGGCAACTGCTCGCCGTAGCGAGCCTTCAACGTGGTCAGGAATTCCCGGAGACCGTCCGGCACGACTGGGGAATCGTTGGTGGTCAACGGATATCCGTCGACCGGCCGGAGCTCGAACGGCATCGGGTTGCCTTCACCGGGCGCCGCGACACCTTGCGGTTCGTAGTAGTTGACGCCGTAGAAGTCCAGCGGTGCGGCGATTTTCGCCAGATCATCGGCGAAACCTGCTGGCAGGTAAGGAATTACCTCGTCCGGGTAGCTGCCTTTGACCATCGGATCGGAGTACATCCAGTTGATCACAGCGGACAGGGCGGCCGCGGCCTGAAGATCCTGCTCTGATCGCGTTGCCGGCCAGACAGGACTGTGATTGTTCGCTGTGCCAACGGCTTTCGCTCCGACCGAACGCAACGCGCTCACCGCGAAGCCGTGCGCGAGGTTCTGGTAGTGCGCCGCGGGCATCGCGTCGAACAGCAATGCCTTGCCAGGGGCGTATTCGCCGAGTGCGTAACCGAAAAGTGTCTCGACCATCGGCTCGTTCAACGGAATCCACATGTTCACGCGGTCGGCCAGGCGCTCGCCGACGATCGCGGCGTACTCCGCGAACCGCTCCGCGGTGTCCTTGACCAGCCAGCCGCCCGCGTCCTCAAGCGCCTGAGGCGTGTCCCAGTGGTAGAGGGTGGTGACCGGGGAGATCCCGGCTTCGCACAGGGCGTCGACGAGCCGGTCGTAGAAGTCGAGACCTTCCGGGTTCGCCGGGCCCTGGCCGTTGGGCTGGATGCGGGGCCACGCGACGGAGAACCGGTACGCGTGCACGCCGAGCTCAGACATCAACGCGATGTCCTCGGGGAAACGGTTGTAGTGATCACACGCGATGTCCGCGTTGTCACCGTTTCGGATCTTGTCCGGCGTCGCACAGAAGGTGTCCCATACCGAGACGCCCCGGCCGCCTTCCCGCGTCGCGCCCTCGATCTGGTACGCCGACGTGGACACGCCCCACACAAACCCGTCCGGGAACATCCGGCACCCTCCCGCAGAATGTGAAATTCATTCGGATACTAGATGCGATGTCGCTCACACGCCAGCAGCGAATTCACGGCAAGATAGGGGCTGAGCAGAGGAGACAACCCGTGGCGAGTCCGACCCCACTACGGCGCAAGCCGGTTCAGCAACGCAGCGCCAAGCGCGTCGAGCAGATGCTCGAGTCCTGCGCCGCGTTGATCGAGGAGGTGGGCTACGACGGCGTGACCACGACGCTGATCGCCGAACGAGCAGGCGTCGCGGTCGGGTCGCTCTACCAGTTCTTCCCCGACAAGCGCGCCGTCGTTCGAGAGCTCACCCGCCGCAACCTCGAACGCTTCCTCCGCCTGGTCGGCGAGCGCTTCGAGACAACCTACGTCAACCACTGGTGGGACGCCGTCGACCTGGCCATCGACATCTACGTCGACATGCACAGGACAGTCCCCGGCTTCGCCAAGCTCCACTTCGGCGACGTCGTCGACCTGGAACTGCTGGACGACGGCGAAGGCAAACACAACAACGAAGTAGTCTCGGAACAACTGGCCGCCATCGTGGCGGAAAAAGCCGGCCTGCCCGTCGAAGACCTCATGCTGCCCATCACCATCGCCGTCGAAGCCACCGACGGCATCCACAAACTCGCCTTCCGCCGCGACCCCCGCGGCGACCAGACCATCATCGACGAAGGCAAATACCTGCTCAGGCAGTACCTCTCAAGCAAGGTCGGCAACTAGCCTTCGAACGAGGCTCGTCCCTTCGCCTCGCCGACCTGGGATTTGTTGCGGCCGGGGGCGCTGACTGGCTCGCTTGGGTCCTTGATCTGAGGGCTTTGGTTCTTTTTCGGTCAGCCGAAGTTGACGCCTTCGCCTCGGTAGGTGGGGACTGTGCGTTCTGTTCGGTCGCCTCTGATCAGGTGGTATTCCTGGAAGCGTTCGGCTAGTTCGCCGGCTTTGGAGTGGCGGAGCCAGACTCGGTCGCCGAGTTTCAGGCTGTCGGCGGCTTTTCCTACTACTGGGGTTTGGACTTCGCCTGCGCCTTCTGTCCCCAGGAGTTTGAGGCCTTCGGGGAGGTAGGGCCGGGGTAGGCGGTTCGGGGTGCCTGTGCCGGAGGCTACGTAGCCGCCTGCGAACAGGGTGGCGATGTTGGGGGCTGGGCGGCGGACCACGGGCAGGGCGAAAAGGGCCGCTGGGCGTGGGGTGAAGCCTCGGTAACTGTCGAACAGCCAGGGGCCGATCAGGCCTGAGCCTGCCGCCAGTTCTGTCACCGATGGGTCCGCTGAGGTCAGTTCGAGGCTGCCGGTGCCGCCGCCGTTGACGAATTCCAGATCTGTGATGGCGCGGATCGCGGCTATCGCGGAGCTGCGGCGCTTGATCAGCTCAGGGCCGGAGCGGCGTTGCATCCATGCGATCAGGCCGCCCTTGAGGGGGTTGCCGGGCGGGGCGTCACCGAGGCCCGCTATCTGGCCTTCGTAGGACATCACGCCGACCAGGGAGAAGCCTGGGCGGCGGGTTGTCTCTGCGGCGAGGCGGGCGGCTTGCCGGGGGGTGCGGACCGGGGATCGTCTTGTGCCCACGTAGATGCCGGGCAGGGGGCGCCAGGCCGCGTCGAACTCCAGGCAGACGCGGATGGCAGGATGATCGATTCCCAGGGCCGCGTCGATCAGGTCGAGGTGCTGGACCGAGTCGGCCATGATGGAGATGACCTGCGCGGCAGCGGGGTCGGCAGCCAGTTCACGGAGCGCGGCATGGTCAGTTGTCGGATAGGCGACCAGGATGTCGGTTTGCGCGAGCGGGGTGTCGCGCCACTTGCCCGCCAGCCAGAGGGCCTCGCGCAGCGAGTAGGCCATCACGCCCTGGAAGCCCGGCATGCCCAGCACTCGCTCGATCAGGTGCAGGCAGCGGACGGATTTGCTCGCGACACGGATCGGCCGGCCACCGGCGCGGCGGACCAGGTCGGCCGCGTTCGCGTCGAAGGCATCCAGATCCACGACGGCAAAGGGCGGATCGAGGCCCTTGGTGGCAGTGTCCAAGTTCGCCTGCTGGGTCACCCCTCCACACTACGTCGATTTCGCTTGAAATGTGAATAGGATTCACTTACGGTGTGGCGAACAGCCCTGCCGCGGAGGCCCAATCAATGCCCGCACAGACTGCTCTGAAGACCACCGCCGACGGTCAGGTCCGGTGGACGAACTGGGCACGAAACGAGACCGCAGTCCCGGCGACAGTGTCCCGGCCGACGAACGTCGCACAGATCTCGGACACGATCGTCAAGGCCGCGGCCGACGGCAGGACCGTCAAGGCTCTCGGCAGCGGACATTCGTTCACCGCGATCGCCTCCGCTCATGGCGCGACCGCCATCGACCTGTCCGGATGGACCGGGATCGAATCGGCTGACATCGCCACTGGCCTGGTCACGGTCCGATCGGGGACCACGATCAAGCAGCTCAACGCCGGGCTTGACCGGCTCGGGCTGGCCATGACCAACCTCGGTGACATCGACGCACAGACCATCTCGGGCGCGATCTCGACCGGGACGCATGGCACGGGCGCGAAGCTCGGCGGCATCGCCACCCAGATCACCTCGCTGGAACTGGTGCTCGCCGACGGTTCTGTTGTCACCTGCTCGGCCGACGAGCGTCCGGAGCTGTTCAACGCCGCACGCGTCGGCCTCGGTGCGCTCGGTGTGATCAGCACTGTGACGTTGCGCTGCGAGCGGTCGTTTTCGCTGGTCGCCGACGAGCGGCCGGTGCCGCTGGAGGAGGTCATCGAGCAACTCGACGACCTGATCACCGGCCACGACCATATGGAGTTCTACTGGTTCCCGTATGGGCGCAAGGCTTTGGTCAAACGCAATGACCGCCTACCGCTCGACGCAGCTGTTCGACCGCTCAGCCGCGCCAGGCGGTTTTTCGAGTACACGGTGATGGAAAACGCCGTGTTCGGCGTCGTCTGCCGGACCGGCCGGGCGATCCCCCGGCTCGTCCAGCCGCTCAACCGCCTCTCGTCGACCGCGCTGTCGCCACGCAACTACAGCGACCTCTCGCACCGCGTGTTCGTGACCGCGAGGAATGTCAGGTTCGTCGAGTCCGAGTACGCCGTGCCGCGGGAATCCCTGGTCGACGTGCTCAACGAGCTGCGCGCAGCGGTCCCGAAACTGGCCCATCCGGTGATGCTGCCCGTGGAGATCCGGGTCGCCTCGGCCGACGACATCTGGATGTCGACCGCCTATCAGCGGGATTCCGCGTACTTCGCCATCCACCAGTACCCGGGCATGCCGTACCAGGAGTACTTCGACGTGTTCGAGTCGATCGTCGCCCAGGTCGGCGGCCGACCGCACTGGGGCAAGATGCACACGCTCGACGCGTCCGTGCTGCAGGAGCGCTATCCGCGGTTCGAGGACTTCCGGCAGGTGCGGGCCGAGGTGGACCCGACTGGGTTGTTCCGCAACGGCTACTTGGACCGCGTGCTCGGGTCGAGCTGAGCGATCGCGATCTCGATCGGTGTCGGGCCCCTGGTCAGCTCCAGGGTTAGCCCGATGGTGTCGTCCTCGTCGAGCAGACCGACCAGCACGGCGGCGACGTCTTGCCGGGACACCTGTCCGGGCGGCACCGACAGACCCAGGCTGACCAGGCCCGTTCCGGGATCGTCGAGGAGTCTGCCGGGCCGCAGGATCGTCCAGTCCAGCTCCCGGCCGACCAGGTCCTGCTCAGCGGCGGCTTTGGCCTTGAGGTAGACGCGGAACACCTCGTCGACCGACTGGTCGCCGGCACGGTCCAGCCCCATCGAGCTGACCTGGATGAAGCGCCGTACACCGGCCATCTCGGCGGCTTGCGCGAACAACGCGGAGGCCGCGCGGTCGACTGTGTCTTTTCGCTCAACGCCGCTGCCAGGTCCGGCGCCCGCCGCGAAAACCGCGGCGTCCGCGCCCGTGAGGGCCTTGGCGACCTCTTCGGCGGAGGCCTTCTCCAGATCGATCACAACCGGTTCGGCGCCAGTCTCCCGCAGGTCGTCCACCTGCGCGGGATTGCGGATCAGGCCGACCGGTTCATCCCCGCGAGTAGCCAGGAAGCGCTCGAGGTGCAGGGCGATTTTGCCGTGTCCACCGGCTATGACTACTCGCATACGGCCAAGCGTAGAGCGGTTTGCTCAGGCGGACAGAACTCGCTCGTAGGCGACCTCGTTGACCCAGCGGGACACCGCGTCGATGCCTGCGGTGACCTTCTCGTCACGGCCCGGCAGGTCGAGGTCCACACCGTTGTCGGGGTCCGCGCTCACCACGGCGATGCCGTAGTTACGCGCCCGCGGCAAGCAGTTCGCCAGGTAGTCGTGAGTCAGCACGACCGACGACGGTACGACCATCGCGGTGTCGCCGTAGCGCGCGAACGGCGCCAGCGCTGCCAGACCTGTACGCCAGTGCCGCACAACGGCCAACACACCGACGATCCGCACCGCAGCGGCGGGCACCTGGCCAGCGAACTCGGGCCACACCCATGTGGAGACCGTGGCGCGGTCGGTGACAGGCGCCTGGCCGAGGCAGATGCGCTCGGCGTGCGCGTCGGGCAGTAGTTCCGCGACCAGGGAGATCCGGCGGCCCAGCAGCGTCATGGGCGGCAGGGCGACGCCCGGCCAGCCAAGCTGTGCGACGGCCGCCGAGGCGAGCTCGTCGTCGGGGGCAGGAAGCTCAACGGCCGACGGCGTTGGCAGCGATGTGACATCTGCGGTCACTGCCATGCGTCCTGGAATGCCGGTCACGAAGCCCCGCCTCCTTCACCTCGACCGTGCCCCTGGGTTGGTTCCCTGGGTGGGTCACGGGCCGAACTGGTACATGGAATTTGGTACCAGCTACGCCAGGCCCACGGCCCGCACTTGCAGGCTCCAGCGACGGGCGGCGCTGAGCGGTCGGTGACCGGTCGACAAGCCGCCGGGCAACTTCAGCCGGGCAATGCCGCCGTCCGGGTGAGAACCCGCCAGACGGCACAACCCCACTACTACCCCCAGTAAAAAGTGCCCCAAGTCACAACCCGATGAACTACACCCCTGTAATTCAACTGCCCAAAAGGGCCCGACTCCCACCCCAAACCGCAACCCCTGGCAAACCGGCGCGTCTATCAAGAGGAGGAAGGAAGCAACCGCATTGCCAAGAAGGCCAGGACAGGACACGCCCCATCGGCAACAGCGGAGAAGAAACAGAAAAAGAAGGGCCACCATCGACGACGCGGGCACAAGGCCGAGCTCGGCAAACTGGTGCTGGTAAGCGGAAAGCGTGCCCAGCGCTGGAAAGTAAGGAGCCCGCACCGTGGGGGGTTGGGGGGCTCGGCCCCCCAACATAATCCCCACGGAACCGTGGGGAGCGCGAAAGCGCGACCAGGAAAAACCTGTTACGTGGGCGAGGAGGGAGTTGAACCCTCACGTCCTTTCGGACACACGGACCTGAACCGTGCGCGTCTGCCATTCCGCCACTCGCCCTGAAGTGACCGCGGAAGCGTAGCACGGTGTTTGAGGGCGTCTTGCACGGGGTTGGAACATCCCGGTGTCCTCGGGGCCGCACCCGGATACGATCGGGGGAGGAACAACGTGAGAAGGGATGAACCGTGGGCCTCGTACAGCGCTTCGAGCGCCGTCTCGAAGGCATCGTGGGTAACACCTTCGCGCGTGTTTTCGGTGGCAACGTCGTTCCACAGGAGGTGGCGCAGGCGCTGCAGCGGGAGGGTGAGGACAACGTCCGTGAGTTGGCAGGTGGCAGACTGCTGGCACCCAACCACTACGTCGTGCAGTTGGGGCCGGCGGACCACGACCGGCTGGCGGGCGACGAGGAACGCATCATCACGCTGCTCACCGACGTTATCGCCGAGAATCTCACCGAGCACGGGTGGGACACCTACGGTGACGTCGTAGTCTCCTTGGAGCGCTCCGACGCGCTGCACACCGGACAGTTCCGAACCCGCTCGTCCGTCGACCCTGACGTAAGCCGACGGCCGGCATCACCTCGCAACGCAGGAGACCGATCCATGAGCCAGCCTCCCGGCTACGGCCAACCGCCTGAGGGTGACCCGTACGGCCAGCAAGGCCAGTACGGATACGGCCAGGGCCAGCAGTACGGCAACGATCAGAACTACGGCCAGCAGCCCCCGCAGCAGCCGGGCGGTTACGACCAGGGTTACGGCCAGCAGCAGGGCTATGGCCAGCAAGGCTACGACCAGGGTTACGGTCAGCAACCGGGCGGTTACGACCAGGGCTATGGTCAGCAGCAGGGTGGCTACGGCCAGCCTCAGCAGGGTGGCTATGACCAGGGTTACGGCCAGCCCCAGCAGGGCGGCTACGACCAGGGCTATGGCCAGCAGCAGGGTGGCTACGGCCAGCCTCAGCAGGGTGGCTATGACCAGGGTTACGGCCAGCAGCCCGGTGGTTACCCCCAGCAGGGTGGCGGCTACCCGCAGCAAGGTGGCTACGGCCAGCCGGATCCGTACGGCCAGCAGCAGGCTGACCCTTACGGCCAGCAGGGTTATGCGCCTCCTGCCGTGCAGACCGGCCCCCGCCAGCTGGCTGCGAGCCTGCAGCTGGACGACGGCTCGAACCGCACGTACTCCCTCAAGCAGGGTGGAAACGTGGTCGGCCGCGGCCAGGACGCGGACTTCCGCCTGCCTGACACGGGTGTCTCCCGTCGTCACCTCGAGATCACCTGGGATGGCCAGAGTGCCACCCTTGCGGATCTTGGTTCGACGAACGGCACCACTGTGAACGGCACGCCGGTGCAGACCTGGCAGCTCGCGGACGGCGACGTAATCCGTATCGGTCACTCGTCGCTAGTGTTCCGCACCCAGGGCTGACGTTCGGTCGTTCGCATGGCTTGAATACAGTCTCTGTATTCGAGCAGTGTCGGCTGCGATTTTTAGGGAGCGGTCACAACAGGTGCCAGAGCTGGTGATGCAGCTGACCAGAGCAGGGTTTCTCGCCCTGCTCTGGTTGTTCGTGCTGGCCGCGCTGCGAATCGTGCGTTCGGATCTGTACGCGGCGTCCGGCCTCAAGGTCGGGATCCCCGGGTTCCGGCGTGACAAGTCACGCAAGGGCCGTGGGGGCAAGGCCCCGCGTCAGCTGGTGGTGACGCATGGTGCGCTGGCGGGGACCAGGATTTCACTGGACGGACGGCCGATCATGATCGGTCGCGCCGACGATTCCACCCTCGTGCTGGATGACGACTACGCCTCGACGAGGCATGCGCGGATCTCGCTGCGCGGGACCGACTGGTACGTGGAGGACCTGGGGTCCACCAACGGCACCTATCTGGACCGCGCGAAGGTGACGGCGCCGCTGCGGGTGCCGCTGGGGGTTCCTGTCCGCATCGGCAAGACGGTGATCGAGCTGCGCTCATGACCCTTGTCCTCCGTTACGCGGCCCGCAGCGACCGGGGCCTGGTGCGTTCGAACAACCAGGACTCCGTGTACGCAGGACCGCGCCTGCTCGCGCTTGCGGACGGGCTTGGAGGACACGCCGCCGGCGAGGTGGCGAGCAAGGTGGTCGTGGGCGCGCTGGCGCCGCTGGATGACGACACTCCTGGGGAGGATCTGCTCGGCCCGTTGCGTGAGGCGACGCTGAGCGGCAACAACGCCATCTCGGATTTGGTACTGACCGATCCCGAGCTGGACGGCATGGGCACGACCTTGACGGCGATGCTGTTCGCCGGCACGAGGATCGGCCTCGTACACGTCGGGGACTCACGCGCGTACATGCGCCGCGGTGGCCAGTTCGCCCAGATCACGCATGACGACACGTTCGTCCAGTCGCTGATCGACGAGGGCCGGATCACCGCTGAGGAGGCGTCCAGCCATCCGCAGCGGTCGTTGCTGCTGCGCGCGTTGACCGGGCACGAGGTGGAGCCGAGCCTGACTGTGCGGGAGGCCCGCGCGGGCGACCGCTACCTGCTGTGCTCGGACGGGCTGTCGTCGGTGGTGAGCTTCGAGACGCTGTCGGAGGCCATCGAGATCAAGGATCCGCAGGAGTGCGCGGACCGGATGATCGAATTGGCCTTGCGCGGCGGCGGCCCGGACAACATCACGGTGATCATCGCCGACGTGGTGGACGTGGACTACGGCGACGACGACCCGATTGTGGGCGGCGCCGCCGGGGACGGCCGGGAGGACCCGCCGCCCCCGGATTCGTCGGCGTCACGGGCCGCGGCGATGACCGCGCAGCCCCGGCCGGAGCCGCGCAAGATCGACCAGCCCGAACCGGAGGACCCGAAGGCCAAGCGCCGCAAACGGTTGCGCGTGATCGCCATCTCGGTGGTGGTGCTCGCACTGCTGGCCGGTGGCGCGTTCACGATCCGGTACTTCGTGCTGCGCAACTACTACGTCGGCGAGGGCACCGGGCAGTACAAGGGCGAGATCGCGATCTTCCAGGGCGTGCCGGGCACGGTACTGGGCATCCCGTTGCAGCGTGAGTTGCAGGGATCGTGCGATCCGGCGCTGGAGAAGTGCAACAAACGCTTCGTCGACCAGCTCGACGAGACCGGCCGGGCGACTGTGATCGGCGGTGGCAACACCTACGGCAGCCTTCGTGAGGCACGAGAGTTCATCAACCGGTTGCGAACCGAGAACGTCCTCGATCCGTGTCCCGAAGTAACCCAGCAGAACCAGCCGGCTTCATCCACGCCAGCAGTCCCGCCGAGCCCGTCTGGCGCGGAGGGGGTCAGCCCGGATGGGGCGACCACCACCGTCGCGCCGAAGGCGACGCCTCGGCCAGGCGTGGACTGCCGGCCCGAGCACGAAGAGGGTGGCGGCGGCTGATGGCGCAACCGGTCCCCGTCGGGACGGGCCCGGCGACGGCGACCGGGCAGGGCAACGCCGCTGTGGCGCCCCCGGCCGCCCCGACCAGGCGCGGAACCGAACTGATGATGCTCGCGTTCGCCGCGGCACTCGTCACAGGCGCGCTGACCCTTGTCTCGATCAACCAGAAGCAAGAGCTGACCATCCAGATCCTCTGGTACGGCCTGGCTTTTCTGGCGTTGTTCACCATCGCGCACCTGGCGGTGCGCAAGTGGGCGCCGTACGCCGATCCGCTGATCCTGCCGTGTGTGGCGCTGCTGCACGGGTTCGGCCTGGTGATGATCTACCGGATCGACCTGGCCAAGGCCGAGAAGGCGCTGGCCACCGCGAAGAACTACTCCGCGGCCGCGCCCAAACAGGTGCTGTGGACCACGATCGCCCTGGTGCTGTTCCTGGCTGTGCTGATCCTGGTCAAGAACCACCGGGCGCTGACCAAGTACGGCTACACCACGGGTCTGGTCGGCCTGTTCGCCCTGGCGCTGCCGGCATTGCTGCCGGGCAGCATCTCCGAGCGCAACGGCGCCAAGGTGTGGGTGGCGCTCGGTCCGTTCTCCATCCAGCCGGGTGAGTTCGCAAAGATCCTGCTGATGGTGTTCTTCGCCTCCTTCCTGGTCTCCAAGCGCGACCTGTTCATGGTCGCCGGCCGCCGGGTGCTCGGGCTGGAACTGCCGCGGGCGCGTGACCTCGGGCCGATCCTGTTCGCCTGGGCGGTCGCGATCGGTGTCCTGGTCTTCGAGAAGGACCTCGGCACCTCGCTGCTGATCTTCGGCATCGTGCTGGCGATGCTCTATGTGGCCACCGAACGCCTGGCCTGGGTGGTCATCGGCCTGACGTTGTTCATCGGCGGCTGTCTGATCGCGTATTCGCTGTTCACGCACGTGCAGCAGCGTGTGGCGAACTGGCTGACCCCGATGAACAACGAGGTCTACGAACGGCTCGGCGGCAGCTACCAGATCGCGCAGGGCCTGTTCGGCCTCGGCACCGGCGGGATGGCTGGCACCGGCCTGGGCGCCGGCCGGCCGGACATCGTGCCGGAGGCCAACACCGACTTCATCACCGCGGCGATCGGCGAGGAGCTCGGCTTCATCGGCCTGGCCGCGCTGTTGCTGGTGTACATGCTGCTGGCCATGCGAGGCCTGCGTAGCGCGGTCGCGGTGCGCGACAGCTTCGGCAAGCTGCTCGGCGGCGGCCTGTCGTTCGCGATCATCATGCAGCTGTTCGTCGTGGTCGGCGGGGTGACCGCGCTGATCCCGATGACCGGTATCACCGCGCCGTTCCTGTCGTACGGCGGTTCCTCCTTGCTGGCGAACTACATCTTGATCGCGTTGTTGCTGCGGATCTCGGACGCCGCACGGCGGCCACAGACCGGCTCGCGCCCGCGGCCGGTTCAGCAGGCACCTATCGCGGAGGCCAGCACGGTGATGGTGGAGCGGCCGTCATGAACACACCACTGCGCCGGGTCGGCATCGCCATGCTGGCGATGCTGGTGTTGCTGCTGGGCAACATCACCTACATCCAGATGGTCAACGCCGACGACTACCGCGCCGACTCGCGTAACCAGCGAGTGCTGCTCGACGAGTACTCCCGGGAACGCGGCAAGATCATCTCCAATGACGGCAAGCAGTTGCTCGCGACTGTGACGCCGACCAACGACCGGTTGAAGTACCTGCGCCAGTACCCGCTCGGCGCGGCGTTCGCGACGGTCACCGGCTACTACTCGGTGCGTTACGGCGCCCGCGCCCTGGAGCGCTCCGAGGACGAGATCCTCAACGGCTCGGACGACCGGCTGTTCGTGCGCCGGCTGTCGGACATCATCACCGGCCGGGACCCGCGCGGCGGCAACATCCAGACCACCATCGACTCACGGGTCCAGCAGGCCGCGTACGACGCGATGACCGCGTCGAACTACACCGGTGCCGTGGTGGCGCTGCGGCCTCAGACCGGCGAGATCCTCGCGATGGTCTCCACGCCGACCTACGACCCGAACCAGCTCTCCACGCACGACTCCGACGAGCAGGAAGCGGCCTGGCTGTCGCTGACCAAGAAGGACGACCCGCGCAAGCCGATGATCAACCGGGCGATCCAGGAGGTCTACCCGCCCGGATCGACCTTCAAGCTGGTCGTCGCGGCCGCCGCGCTGGAGGACGGCCAGACCAAGGACACGCAGCTGACCGCCGCGAACAACGTCCAGCTGCCGGGCACGCGCACCGACCTGGAGAACTTCAACGGCGGCCACTGCGGGCCGGCCGACCAGCAGACCGCGTCACTGGAGACCGCGCTCGCGCTGTCGTGCAACACCGCGTTCGCCACCCTGGCCGACCAGCTGGGCAAGCAGAAGCTGCAGGAGCAGGCCCAGAAGTTCGGCATCGGCCAGACCGACCTGCAGATCCCGATGGGCGTGGTGACCTCCGGGCTGGGCCCGATGCCCGACAAGGCCTCGCTTTATCAGACCGGCATCGGCCAGCGCGACGTTCAGCTCACGCCGATGCAGGACGCGATGATCGCCGCCACGATCGCCAACAACGGTGTGCTGATGCGCCCGCAGCTGGTGCAGAAGGTGCTCGCCCCGGACCTGTCGGTGATGTCGGACTTCGCCGCCGACGACCTCGGCCGCGCGATGTCGACCAGCAACGCCAACACGCTGCGCGACATGATGAAGAAGTCCGAGGACAACACCAAGGGCAACGGCAAGGTCAACGGCCTTGTCATCGCGTCGAAGACGGGTACGGCCGAGCACGGCAACGACCCGAAGAAAACGCCGCCGCATGCTTGGTACGTCGCTTTCGCTCCGGCAGACAACCCTCAGATCGCCGTAGCCGTCCTTGTTGAGAGTGGCGGCAACCGCGGGCTTGCGGCGACCGGTGGTTCCGTGGCGGCTTCGGTCGGCCGGGCCACCATCAACGCGCTGCCGGGAATCGGAGGTAGGTGAGCATGCTGACGTCGGGGCTGCTGCTCGCCGACCGGTATCGGTTGGTGCGGCGCATCGCCGTTGGCGGCATGGGCGAGGTATGGGAAGCCGCCGACACGCGGCTGGACCGTGCCGTCGCCGTGAAGGTGCTCAAGTCCGAGCTGTGCGGCGACGCGGAGTTCCTGCACCGGTTCCGGACCGAGGCCCGGACCATGTCCTCGCTCAACCACCCCGGCATCGCCTCGGTCCACGACTACGGCGAGACCTCGTCGTTTGCCGACGGTCCGCAGGACACCGCGTACCTGGTGATGGAACTGGTCGAGGGCGATCCGCTGGCCGCGATCCTGGCCAGGGAGGGCCGGATCAACGCCGAGCGCACGCTCGACATCCTCGAACAGGCCGGGCTGGCGTTGCAGGCCGCGCACTCGGGCGGCTACGTGCACCGGGACGTCAAGCCGGGCAACATCATGATCACCCCGGCCGGCGTGGTGAAACTGACCGACTTCGGCATCGCCAAGGCCGCGGACGCGGCACCGGTGACGAGATCGGGCATGGTGATGGGAACGGCGCACTACATCGCGCCGGAACAGGCGTTGGGGCACGACGCCGAACCCGCGAGCGACGTGTACTCGCTCGCGGTGGTCGGCTACGAGTGCCTGATGGGGCACCGCCCGTTCCTGTCGGAAAACGCCGTGACGGTGGCAATGATGCACATTCGTGACATTCCGCCGCCGTTGCCGCCGGACGTCCCGCCGGGTGCGCGGGCCGTCATCGAGGCGACACTCGTGAAAGATCCGCGCCAGCGCTACAGCAACGGTGCGGAGTTCGCAGCGGCCGTCGCCGCAGTTCGTGCAGGCCGCCCGCTCCCGACGCCGTCGGGCGTGATGATGGCCGCCGCGCACACAGGCAGTCATCCTCCGATCGGTGCCGTGCCACCGCCGATGGTCGCCGGAACAGGCCCGTTTCCAGCGCCGCCCAAGCCGCCGCGGCGCAGCAGCCGGGCCTGGTTGTGGACGTTGCTGGCGTTGCTGCTCGCGGCGCTCGTCGTGCTCGGGATCTGGGCGATTCCCAAGCTGACCGGTGCCAGGACACCGGCTCCGGGTACCCCCAATCCGGTGGGCAACTCCATCGAGGGCGACTCCGGGGTGCGGTTTCCTACCGACGGCCCGTCGTACGGCGAGCCGAGTGGCCAGGGCCGCCCGGGACAGGTACTGGTAAAGCCCAGCGAGCTGCTGGGCTACCCCGCCGAAGTCGTGGCCGAGCAGTTGCGGGAGTCTGGTCTGCGACCGGACGTGCGGTCGCTACCGTTGACCCAGGTGTCGCAAGACCTGCGATCGTGCTTGGTGACGGGCGTGCGGCCGAACGGACAAGTGGAGCGAGGGTCGAGAGTGACCGTGGAATGCAGCCCGAACGGGCAGGCACCTGGCTGAAACGCCCTGGCGATCAAGCAAGAGCGGGCATGATGGGAACGAGACGTTGACTAGGAGCGGGACTACGCAGCGATGACGACACCGCGACTGCTCTCCAATCGCTATGAGCTGGGCGAGACGCTCGGCTATGGCGGCATGTCCGAGGTTCACAAGGGCCGTGACGTCCGGCTCGGTCGTGACGTCGCGGTGAAGGTGCTGCGTGCCGACCTGGCAAGAGACCCGCAGTTCCAGGAACGCTTCCGGCGGGAGGCTCAGAACGCCGCCGCGCTCAACCACCCCGCCATCGTCGCGGTGTACGACACCGGCGAGACCCGCACCGAGTACGGCCCGTTGCCCTACATCGTGATGGAGTACGTCGACGGCCGGACGCTGCGCGACATCGTCAAGGGCGAGGGTCCGCTGCCCGGCCAGCGCGCCATGGAGATCATGGCGGACGTCTGCGCGGCACTGGACTTCTCCCACCGGCACGGCATCGTGCACCGGGACGTCAAACCGGCCAACGTGATGATCACCAAGACCGGCGCGGTCAAGGTGATGGACTTCGGTATCGCCCGCGCGGTGCACGACGGTCAGGCGGCCGTCACGCAGACCGCGGCGGTAATAGGGACCGCCCAGTACCTGTCGCCTGAGCAGGCGCGTGGTGAGGCCGTTGACGCCCGCAGTGACGTCTACGCCACGGGCTGCGTGCTGTTTGAGCTACTTACCGGCGAGCCGCCGTTCACCGGCGATTCCCCGGTCGCTGTGGCCTACCAGCACGTGCGGGAGGACCCGCGCAAGCCGTCACAGCTCAACGGGCGAGTCAGCCCGCAACTCGACGCGATCGTGCTGAAGGCGATGGCCAAGGGAGCGGCAAACCGCTACCAGTCGGCCGCGGAGATGCGGATGGACATCGTCCGCGTGCTGTCCGGCCAGCGACCGGCCGCGCCGATGGTGATGACCGACGACGACCGCACGGCGATGATGGGCATGGGCCAGCAGACCCGTGTCAACGACGCGCCTCGCGGCAGGCACCGTCCCGACGCGATGGTCGACGACTACGACGATTACGACGACGGTGAGGAAGAGCGCAAGCGTAAGCGCCGCAAGGCCTGGCTCACCGCGCTGATCACATTGCTCGTGGTCGCGGTGATCGTGCTGGGTATCTGGCTGGTGACCAAGCTGCTCGGCAACGAGAACAGCGGCGCGGAGTTCGTGGACCTGCCGAACGTGTCCGGCCAGCAGGAGGTCGCCGCCCGCACGGCGCTGCAGAACGCCGGATTCGACGTGAAGGTCGAAGGCCTCAAGTGCGAGCCGCCCGGCCCGGGACAGGCTCCGCCCTGCACGGCCGAACAGGTCAACATGGTCGTCCGGCAGGACCCGCCCAGTGGCAAGGCCGCCAAGGGCACCTCTGTGACGATGTACGTCGGCCGCAGCGCGTCCACCGTCAAGATCCCGGACGTCAAGGGTAAGTCCAAAGAGGACGCCGCGACCACGCTGCAGGGTCAGGGTTTCACCGTCTCCCCTGAGGAGGCCACCGACGACGCCACCGACCCCAAGCTGGTGGGCAAGGTCATCGCCACCAAGCCGGGGATCGGCGTGGACGTGGCCAAGGGCAGCTCGATCGTGCTCGTGATCGGCAAGACCCCGGCCCAGCAGGACGTCACCAACGTGATCGGCCAGGACTTCAACTCGGCCAAGACCAACCTGGAATCCGACGGCTTCAAGGTCAACCGGACCGATGTGGACTCCGATCAGCCCAAGGACATCGTGACCGACCAGACGCCGAAGAGGGCCCGGCCGGGTGCGACGATCACGTTGAAGGTCTCCAGGGGCCCGGCCGAGCAGATCACCATGCCCACCCTGATCGACCTGACCGAGCAGCAGGCCCGGGATCGGCTCAGGGAGCTGGGCTGGACCGGTCAGCTCAAGGTCAACGAGGTCAACGTGGAAGAACCACAGGACTTCAACAAGATCACTGGACAAGACCCCGGGCCTAACTCCAAGATCGCCAAGGACGCTTCGATCAACGTCAATGTCGCCAAGAAAGTCGGCGGCAACACACCCTGACGCCTCTCGTGTGATCCATGGTTTTGTATGTTGTTGCCCCCGAGATCTCGGCCTGGCGGTACCTGGACGGTGAACGTCCGGAAAGGCGGACAACAGTGGTTGGGCGACTTCGCACAGCGGCTGACAGCACAATGGTTGGCTTTGTCGAGAGTCCACGCCGGCCATGACTCTCGCTATCAAGTACGCAGCACGTAGCGACCGCGGGTTACACCGGTCCAACAACGAGGACTCGGTGTACGCCGGGCCGCACCTGCTCGCCATCGCGGACGGGATGGGCGGGCACGCGGCCGGTGAGGTGGCCAGCAAGGTGGTCATCGCCGCGCTGGCGCCCCTGGACGAGAACGTCCCGGGTGACGACCTGCTCGGCAAGCTGCACGAGGCGGTCGTGGCCGGCAACGACACGATCGCCGAACTGGTGAACCAGGATCCGGACCTGGAGGGCATGGGCACGACGCTGACCGCCATCCTGTTCGGCGGCGGCCGGCTCGGTCTGGTCAACATCGGGGACTCGCGGACGTATCTGCTGCGCGAGGGCCAGTTCAGCCAGATCACCCGCGACGACAGCTTCGTGCAGTCGTTGCTGGACGAAGGCCGGATCACGCCGGAGGAGGCGCTGGTCCACCCGCAGCGTTCGCTCGTGCTTCGGGCCCTGGTCGGCCACGAGACGATCGAGCCGACCCTGCAGGTCCGCGAGACCAAGGTGGGCGACCGGTACCTGCTGTGCTCCGACGGGCTGTCGGACGTGGTCGGCTTCGAGAAGCTGGCCGAGACGATGCAGATCTCCGACCGCCAGTCGTGCGCGGACAAGATGATCGAGCTCGCCCTGCAGGGCGGCGGGCCGGACAACGTGACCGTGATCGTGGCGGACGTCGTGGACGAGGAGCCTCAGCTCACGCAGGCCTTCGGCCCGGGCACCGACAACCACATGCACCCGGTGGCCAACCCCAACACCTCGCCGCCGCGCCCGCCGGTGATGCAGCCACCCCCACAGCCGCCTCAGCAGCAGATGCAGCAGCCGCCGGGATCACCTCAGGCCAAGAAGAAACGCGGCCGCAAGATCGCGATCCTGGCCGCGGCGGCCGTCGTCCTGATCGCTCTCGCCGGGGCAGGCGTGCGGTATCTCGCGTACACCAACTACTACGTCGCGGTCGGTGACGCCGGTGAGATCTCGGTCTTCCAGGGTGTTCGTGGCACCGTGTTGGGGTTGGAGCTGCACCGCAAGGTGGAGGGCTCGTGTCCGCCCGGGCAGCCGGCCTGTCAGCCGTTGAACGTCAGCGCGTTGCCCGAGGCGGACAAGACCAAGGTGAACGAGGGCCTGCCCGTCGCGAACCTGGATGCCGCCCGGTCGACCATCGACACGTGGCGCGACCAGAAGGTCCAGCCCCAGTGCCCGCAGACGAGCACCACGCTCGCGCCGACGACACTGCCCGGTCAGACCACCACAACGACGACCACGGCAACGACAACAACGACCACCACAACAACCACGGTGGCCGACACCAACATCCCGAACTTCCCCGGCGAGACGACCACCACGACGAGCGGCCAGCCGGCAAACTGCTAGCGCAGCACTGCGGCCTCGGTCAGGGAACGCATCCCCTGCTCGAGTTCGGTCACCTTGTTGTCCGCAACAGGGTGACCGCAGGTGCCGAGCCAGTTCGCCAGCATCCGGTGCCCGCCGTCGGTCAGCACCGACTCCGGGTGGAACTGCACGCCCTCGACCGGCAGCTCCCGGTGGCGCATGCCCATCACGATGCCGGTCTCGGTCCTGCCGGTGACCTCGAACTCGTCGGAGATGGTCTCCGGCAGCACGGTCAGCGAGTGGTACCTGGTCGCCGTGAACGGGTCAGGCAGGCCCTTGAGCACGCCGCTGCCAGCGTGATGCACCCGGCTCGTCTTGCCATGCAGCAGCTCGGGCGCCCGATCCACGGTCGCTCCCCACGCGACTCCGATTGCCTGGTGGCCCAGGCACACACCGAGTACCGGCAGCTTCCGCGCTGCTGCCCGCTCGATGACGCTGATGCTGTGCCCGGCGCGCTCAGGCGTGCCCGGGCCGGGGCTGACGAGCACACCGTCGAAACCGTCGAGTGCCTCGGAGCCTTCGAGATCAGGTGAGTCATTGCGGCGTACGACGCACTCGGCACCTAGCTGGGCCAGGTACTGGACCAGGTTGTAGACGAAGCTGTCGTAGTTGTCGACCACCAGCACGCGCATAGGACCATGCTATGCGGGTGCGGCGAGCGCCTGTCCACATGTTTTGATCGCGTCGTGCGTGAACGGCTCGTTCGCCAGCTGGGGCTCGTGGATGCCACGACCATCGGCCTAGGTTCGATGCTCGGTGCAGGCGTGTTCGTCGCGTTCGCACCTGCCGCTGCAGCCGCGGGGTCCGGGCTGCTGGCGGCTTTGGTGGTCGCGGCATTCGTCGCCTATTGCAACGCGTCGTCGTCCGCGCGGCTGGCGGCGAGGTACCCGGAGTCGGGCGGGACGTACGTCTACGGCCGCGAGCAGCTCGGCGAGTGGTGGGGATTCGCCGCGGGCTGGGGTTTTGTGGTCGGCAAGATCGCCAGCTGTGCGGCGATGGCACTGGTCTTCGCGTCCTATGTGGCGCCGGGATACGAGAAGCTGGTCGCCGTCGGCGCGGTCGTTGTGCTGACAACTGTGAATTACCGGGGAATTACCAGAACTGCGGCGCTGACCCGGGTGCTGCTGGCGATCGTGATCGTCGTTCTGACCACAGTCGTCGTGCTGGGATTGCCGTCCGCGCACTGGCGACCGGTGGCGTGGGACGCGGGCGGGATCCTGCAGGCGGCCGGGTTGTTGTTCTTCGCTTTCGCCGGGTACGCGCGGATCGCCACCATGGGTGAGGAAGTCCGGGATCCACGCCGGACGATTCCCCGGGCGATTCTCGCCGCGCTCGCCGCCGCGGTGCTGATCTACCTGGTCATCGGCGGAACTGTGCTGGGCGTGCTCGGGCCGGAACGACTGGCCCTGTCGTCCGCACCGCTTGCGGATATGTTGGCACAGACTGGAAATCCGAGTGTGATCGCGCGGGTCGGTGCAGCGGCGGCAAGTTTGGGCGCGCTGCTCGCTCTCATCGCCGGCGTCGGCCGGACGTCGCTCGCGATGGCTCGCAACCGTGACCTGCCTTCCGTGTTCGCCGCCGTCCATCCGCGCTTTTCCGTGCCGCACAAGGCGGAGATCGCGGTCGGGGTTGTCGTTTGTGGACTGGTTCTGGCTTTCGACGTGCGGGGCGCGATCGGGTTCTCGTCGTTCGGCGTGCTCGTCTACTACGCGATCGCCAACGCTTCGGCGTTCCGGATGGACAGATCCTGGGTCGCGGTCGCCGGATTCGCCGGTTGCGTCGCGCTCGTGGCGTTCCTGCCGTTGAGTTCCGTGCTGATCGGGCTTGGCGTGTTCGCGGCGGGTCTGCTGGGCCGGCTGGCGCTTCGCCGATAAAAGTGGTGCGGCCGTACCACTTTTATCGTAGCCTTCCGCGTGTGAAACGAGTGCTGATCTTCGACGCGGACGACACTCTCTGGGAGAACAACGTCCGGTTCGAGCGCGTGATCGACGACTTCCTCGGCTGGCTGGCCCATCCCACGCTCGCCAAGGCAGAGCTGCGGCCGATCCTCGACGACATCGAACGCGCCAACATCGTGACCGTCGGCTACGGCAGCAAGGCCCTGCTGCACAACCTGAGGGAGACCTTCGAGCATCTCTACCAACGGCAGGTGACCGACGCCGAGAGCAAGCAGATCGAGGAACTGGCGGTGACGCTGATCGACCACCGCATGGACCTGATCGAGGGCGTGCCGGAGACACTCGCCGAGCTCAGCGGCCGGCACGAGCTGCTGATGATGACCAAGGGCGCGGTCGACGAGCAGCAAGGCAAGATCGACGCATCGGACCTGGCCAGGTACTTCAGCGGCATCCACATCGTCGCCGAGAAGGACCTCGCCGCCTACCAGGCGGTCGCCGACGAGCGCTCGCTCGACGTGGGCAACACCTGGATGATCGGCAACTCGCCGAAGTCGGACATCCTGCCCGCACGCGGCGCCGGGATGAACGCCGTGTTCATCCCGAACGTGCACACCTGGGTGCTCGAGGAGGACGAGCTGGACCCAGCTGACTCAGGCGTTCTGCACCTGTCGCGGTTCACCGAACTGCTGGACCACTTCTGACTGCTAGCCGCCGTCCTCGGTGGTGATGTTGTTGAACGGCAGCCACGGCTCGACCCAGGGGAAGATCACGAACAGCAGGAGCGCGATCACGCCGAGCACCAGCACGGCCGCGATCGTGACCCGGACCGTGAGCGGACCCGGGATGTGCCGCCAGATCCACCCGTACATCAGTCGTTCTCCTGCAGCTCAGGTGCTGGCTCGCCCGGTTTGGCGGGGTCCTTGGCCCACTGGCGGTCCAGCACGGCGTGCACGATCAGGCGCTGCGCGTCGGAGAACTGAGGGTGACAGGTGGTCAGCGTGAGCAGGGCGTGCTCCGGCTTCTGACCGGTGGCGTACGGGATCGGTGAGATGACGCCGCCCTGCTCGGGCTTGACGATCTCCTGGCCGAGCGTCTTGGTGTACGGGCCCGGTAGCGGCTCGACGTTCGCGCAGCGCTGGTTGCCGCTCTTGCGAGCCGGCCAGCTCTTGACCTCGTCCTTCATCGGCAGCACCCGGTAGACGAACCAGCTGGCCTGCGTCTCCACAACGATTGCGTCACAGGATTCGAGCAGATCCAGGTCGTTGAACGGGGCGCCCTTGCCCACCCGGTGCCCGGCGACCGCGAAGTTGCCCAGGTCACCGGGCAGTGCCGTGCCCTTGTAGTGGCCGGGGCCGGCCTCCAGGGTCTTGTCGCTGGTGCCTTCCAGGACGGTGAAGTGGAAGTCCGCGCCGAACTTGGGGATGTAGAGCTTGGCGAACCCCTTGCCGTCCTCCAGCTCGACCTTGTTGGTCCGTTCGCCGCCTTCGACCGTGTCGGACGCGGGCGGCTGCCACCGGTTGTCCAGCGCGGCCTCGGCCTCACGCTGCTTGCCCGCGGAGAACAGGTCGGTGATGTAGAGCTCGTAGACCACGAACAGCAGCACGATCAGGCCTGCGGTGATCAGCAGCTCCCCGATGTTGCGCACCACGTTGCGGGCCTTGTCGCCAGGCTGAGGCGGGCCTTCTTCCAGGTCGCCGTACAAGCGCCCGGAGCGGTGGTCACCCTCATGACTTCCCACACGTACTCCCCTGGTGGATCGCCAGCCTTTTCGACTACGTTAACGTGTTCCTGCGGCGGCAGTTGCGCACGTCTCCTCTGCCGCCGTATTCGCACGCATAACGGCCAGGCGAGGACACGATGCCCAAGTCCAAGGTTCGCAAGAAGAGCGTCTACACGGCGCCCAGCAGCGATCGCCGTACTCCGGTGAAAGTGCGTGGGGGCGGTCCGTCGCACCCGCTGTATATCGCCGTGATGCTCGGTGTGATGGTGATCGGCCTGGCGTGGCTGGTGGTCAACTACATCGCCGGGCAAAAGATCCCGTTCATGTCCGACCTGGGCAACTGGAACTTCGCGATCGGGTTCGCCCTGATGATCGGTGGTCTGCTGATGACCATGCGGTGGCGTTGATACCTGAAGTTCACCCGGTGGTGTGACGCTGGACTTCGGCCATTCAGCCCAGCGTCACTGAACCACAAGGATGTAACTCATCCCCAGTGTGGACAACTTCTGTGGATAAGTAGGACGCATCGTCACGTGACGTCACCAAAGGCACGCCTCGACTGGTCCACGCCACCCGCCTTGGTCGCCATCGGCTGGTTCGCGACCGTCGGCGCGGCGGTGTGGGCGGTTCTCAGCGACGACCTAGCCGGACGCGTCCTCGTCGCACTCGCTGCCCTGGTCGTGGCCCTGCTGGCACTCCACGGCACCCTCGCGCGGCCCCGCCTGACTGCCGACAGCAACGGCGTCACCCTGCGGCGGCTGACCAGCCGGCGACAGTGGACGTGGGCCGAGGTCAACGTCCGCGTGATCCGCACCAAACGACTCGGCCGCCAGGTCAGCACCCTCGAGCTCGACGCCGAGGACGATCTGGTCGTCCTCGGCTGGCTCGACCTCGGCACACCCCCGGAAGATGTGGCCGACGCATTGCGTGAGCTACGCACCTAGGCGATAGCAGTTCAGCCGCGGGTTGTACTCACAGGTGATGTTGCCGGCGAAGTCGCCATCCCGCACGAACACCAGAGCGACCAGGACCACCAACAGCCCCACCACGGTCGCGACCTGCACCTGAGTGCGGATCTTCGCCGGCGGATACAGCAGGCCGATGGCCACCAGCGCACCCGTGACCAGTCCACCGATGTGCCCCAGCCACGAGATCTGGGGGACGGTGAAGCTGAAGACGATGTTCAGCGCGATGATGCCCAGCGCCTGCCCGACCGGCAGCTTCAGCCGGAACACCGCCACCGCCATCGCGCCCATCAGGCCGAACACCGCACCTGACGCGCCCGCCGTCGCCGAGCTCATGCTGGAGAACAGGAACACCGCGGTGCTTCCGCCCAACAGCGCCACCAGATAGAGCGCGGCGAACCGGACCCGGCCCAGCAGCAGCTCCAGATCCCGGCCGATGATCCACAACGCGAACATGTTCATCAGCAGGTGGATCGGTCCGTAGTGCAGGAAGCCGGACGTGATCAGCCGCCACCACTCACCGGACGCGACCACCGGCGGCCACAGCACACCCATCTCGAACGAAATCGACGCACTGTTCGAGGTCAGGCTGCTCGCCTGCACCGCGTTCAACACGAAGTAGCCGACGTTCAGCAGCACCAGAATCGGCACCACCACCGGCTTCGTGTTCGTGGTCACCTGTGCGCCCGCGACCGTCGTCGCCTGACGCTGCGTGCGCCTGCCCTCGTTCACACAGTCGACGCACTGGTAGCCGACCGACGCCTCACGCAGACACTCCGGACAAGCCGGACGCTCACACCGGACACACCGCAGTCCCGTCGGCCGGTCCGGATGCCGGACACAGGCCGGTTGCTCAGGAGAAGTCACTCAGCCCCGCTCGATGACCACGCGGTTGACCACAACATCCTCCACCGGGCGGTCCTGGCCCGCGGTCCTGACGTGCGAGATGGCATCGACCACGTTGCGTGAGTCCTGGTCGGCGACCTCACCGAAGATGGTGTGCTTGAAATTCAGGTGTGGCGTCGGCTTGAGCGTGATGAAGAACTGTGAGCCGTTGGTGTTCGGCCGGTTGATGTTCGCCATGGCCAGCAGATAAGGCTTGTTGAACTGCAGTTCCGCGGTGAACTCGTCCGGCACGGTGAAACCCGGGCCGCCCCGCCCGGTGCCGGTCGGGTCACCCGCCTGGATCATGAAACCCTCGATGACACGGTGGAACAACGTGCCGTCGTAGTACGGGCCGTCGGTGCCGCCTTGTGCGTTCTGCGGCGAGTACTCTTTCGTGCCCTCCGCGAGCCCGACAAAGCTCTTCACCGTCTTCGGTGCGTAGTCGGGGAAGAGGTCCAGCTTGATGTCACCCTGTGAGGTGTGCAGTGTCGCTGTCACCTTGATCCCGACGAGTGATTCGTTGCTGTCTGCCACACCTGCAATCGTGCCATCGAAGAGCGCGGACGGTTCGGAAGGGGCAGGATGGGGAACCTGTCTATTAACTGTTGACAAACATGGGTTGAGGTGAGGGCAATGACTCGGGCCCCAGAGGCGGTGGACAAGGCCGTCGACGCGGTCCGCCGTGCGGAGCACAAACTGGTCGAGAGCGCCGCGGAAGTGGCGACCAAGACCCGCCGCACCCGCCGCAAACTGGTCAAGAAGGCGAAGGCCGGCAGAAAAGACCTGGCCAAGAACGCGAAGAAGGCGAAGACCGCGGCCCAGCACCTGGCCGGCGCCGAGCCCAGGCGCAGGCGCCGCTGGCCCTGGCTGATCGCACTGGCAGCGGCCGCGGCAGGCACAGCGGTGGTGATCCGCTCCAAGAGCGCCACCCAGTCCGGCGAGGTCTTCACCCCGGAGCCCCGCTCCGAAGACGACCAGCCAGAAACAAAGTCGCAGGAAAACGGCCGCCCCCAACCGGCCAAACCCGCTTCCCGGCCCAAGCAGTGATCAAAGCCCCCACGGCAGCCGGCCCACCCCGAGCCGGCTGCCCGGGGCTTTCACGCCTTCGCACAGACATTCCCCCACCCGAGTGACGCTGAGCCCGTCCATGCCCTCCCCACCTCACAAATCCGTACGAACGGCTCCACTCGCAAATCTCGTTATCCACAACCTCTCTCAAACCCCCAGCTCACCGCCCATCCCTTGTAGACTGGAGCAGGGCCGCCCCCCAGTGGCGGGTGGGGGCCGTTCTCTTGCGGAGGGGTGCCAGGGAGCAGCAGCAGCGGGTGGGACGAGGTCAGGTTTCGCTTGCTGAGGACTTCCTGCGGATGCTTCGGCCCACGGGGGCAAGTACGCAACCACGGCTTACCGCGCCCAAAGCTGAGATCTGGTCGCGGGCCAAGAAGCCCTGTCAGAGGGCGAGGGTTGTGATGGTTTTCTCGGCTACGCGGCGGGCTTTGATTGATTGGGCCTGGTTTGTGGTGACGATGACGGCGGTGCCTTCTTTGGCGACCGCGTAGACGGAGCCTTTTTCGGCGCCGAGGGCGCCGCCTTTCCAGCCTGGTGGGGAGGTGGCTGGGTTGGATGTGTCGATGGGGGCGGCTTGGTCGACGGCGGCTTTGGCTTGTTTGGCGTCGCCGACGAAGACGCGGACGGTGAGCTGGATGTTGCCGTCGGCGCGGTAGAAGAAGCAGGCGGGGTGGGGTTTGTCCGCGGAGATGCGGACCTTGGTGGCGCGCTGGCCGTTGGCCTCGGCGACGAAGGCGCTCTCCAGGTAGGGGCAGGGGCCGTCGGCCACGGGTTCCGGTGCTGGGGGCGGGCCTTGCGGCGTGGTCGTGGGCGGAGCGCTGGGCCGGCTGACCGGAGTGGGGGCGGCCGCGTTCGACGGCGAAGCCGGTGAGCATCCGGCCAGGCAGCACACCAGGAGCAGGGCTGAAGTCAGTCGCTTCATAGGTCCGCCAGTCAACCAGAGTCCATCCGAGTGAGTTCCGTGTCCCTGGCTGAACCATCTCGGCGCGCCCGGCGTACCAGCAGTCACCTTTGCTGATCCTGCATATGTGAGGGGTAGAAGATGGATGGGATCTTGAGGCGCAGGGAGGACCTGCTCTCTTTGTTCCGGATCGTGGTCGGGCTTCTGTTCGTCAGCCACGGTGCGGCGAAGTTGTTCGGCGCTTTCGGTGGTAGGACGGTCACGTTCGGGGCGTGGCCGTCGTGGTACGCGGCTGTAATCGAGCTTGTCGCCGGTGGTGCCGTCCTGCTCGGGGTCGGGACGCGTGTCGCGGCGGTGCTCTGTTCCGGGGAGATGGCGTACGCGTACTTCTTCAGCCATCAGTCGAAGGCGTTGTGGCCCATCGAGAACGGCGGCGAACTGGCGGCGATCTACTGCTGGGCGTTCCTGCTGATCGCGTTCTTCGGGCCGGGACCGTGGACGGTTTCCCGGCTGTGGCAACGGCGACGGCAACCAGCGGAAGCCATCGCCGGCTGACGGAGGCCCTGAGTCCTGCCAGCGCCGCCAGGGCTCAGGTTTCCAGCATACGATCCAGCTCGGCAGCCGTGTCGAGCACAATGCACCGGGAAACCCGTTCTGCCTCACCGGAATTTCCTGCGGCGACAGCTTCGGCCACCTGGGCGTGCCAGTCCAGCGCGGTTGCCCGAAGATCCGGTAGTTCAGCCCGGCCGTGCAGCACCTGGCCTGTCACCTCGCCGACTTGCACGAACAATCCGTTGCCTGACGCGAGGAACACCAATCTGTGGAACGCGACATCGGCGTCCACGAAGCCGGGTAAGTCGCCGGCGACAGCTTGTTTGCGCATCAAGTCGGCTAATCGCAGCAGTTCGGTGCACTGTTCGGTGGTCGCGGCCGTGGCGGCCAGGCCGGCCGCGGCCGGTTCGACCGCGGCACGCAACTGCGACAACTGTTTGAGCAGTTCCCGGCGGTCGGCGCCGGCCAGACGCCAGCGGATCAGCTGCGGGTCGAAGAGATTCCATTCGGCGACCGGCAGCACGATCATGCCGATCTTCGGCCGGCTGCGCACCATTCGCAGGGCTTCGAGTACACGGACCGCTTCGCGCCCAACGGTTCTCGACACGCCGTACTTCGCGGTCAACTCGTCGAGCCGGAGGACCGTTCCGCTCGGGTACTGGCCCGAGGTGAGCGCAAGACCAAGTGAGTCGAGCAGATGCGCGTGCAGTGTCCTGGCCGACGTCACTTCGACTCCAGGATCCGTTCGGCGACAACCAGATCATGGCCGAACGTGATCTTGAGGTTACGTTGTTCGCCGGGGACCCAGTGCACTTCGATGTCGGTGAACCGCTCGATGCACGACGCGGTGTCCGTCCCCGCAAATCCTTCCGCAGCAGCCTGTTCGTACGCGGCGAGCAGCGGTGCGGCGAGAAACCCTTGCGGCGTCTGGACTGCGACCAGATCGTCGGAGATCGGCCAGACGTGGCCGTCGGCCGAGAGCGCGAGATCTTCGCTCAACAGCCCGGGAATCGCCCCACCATGCTCCCTGGCCGTGTGCAGGACCGCGGCGACAAGTTCGGGACTGACCAAGGGACGCGCGCCGTCGTGGATCAGGACTGTGTCGATCTCACCGGAGTTGATGCGGCCGGCCAGCTGCCGGAGCGCGGCGAGTTCCGATGTCTGCCGCGAGTCGCCGCCGGACACCACCTCGACGTCGATGCCGTCGACCACTTCGGTCACGAACTCGACATCCTGTGGGCGGGTCACGAGCACGACCACACCGATGTCCGGGTTGCCGGCGAGCGCCTCCAGCGACCAGCGCAACACCGGTCGCCCGGCGATCGGCAGGTAGACCTTGTTGATCTCGCGACCAACCCGGGAACCGGAACCACCTGCCAAGACCACACCGGCCGCTTGAGTCACGCGCACGATCATCCTCGTTGTTTCACGTTGAACCAAGCGACCGCCGGATCTCGTCCAACATTCGAGCTACCCGCTGGTCAGCCAACGCGCCGCGCCGGTACAACGCGTAGTACGAAACGGGCGGCAGGTCGACGATCGGGATCATCGGCAGGTCACATCGCACGCAGCCGTTGACCACCGCGGCGCCGACACCCAGCTCGACGAAGTTCACCATCATCGGCCAGCCGCCGGCCTCGACCGCGACCTCCCATTCGATACCTGCCGCCGCACGCATCCGCTCCAGCATCAGCCTGGACGGGTGACCGGGCAACGGCATCACCATCTGCATCCCGTCCAGGTCAGCTGCCCGGACCTCGTCGTACTCGGCCAGCGGATGGTCCCTCTGCACGACCAGCGTCTGCGGGAAGGTGACGAGCGGGACTGTGTCCAGCCCTTCCGGCAGGTCTTCCAGCACGGTGACACCGAGCTGGGCCTGACCGTCTCTGAGCTGCGCGATCGTGTCCGTCCGGGAGCCGGCCAGCAGTCTCAACCGGGTGGATTCACGCGCGATCACGTCGTTGAGCAGGTACATGTACGCGCCCTGCCCCGCCGTGAGAACAACCCGCCGGTCGCGATGCTCGCCTTCCAGCTCGGCCAGGAACTGCTCGAGGTGCTCCGCACGCTCCCTGGCGAATCGGGCGACTGCCTCACCATCAGCGGTCAGTACGAGCTTGCGCCCTTGCCTCATGTACAACGGGCGGCCGACCGCCTCAGCCAGCTTGCGCACTTTCACGTGCAACGCCGGCTGGGAGATGTGCAGCTCAGCGGCAGCGGTCGTGAAGTTGAGCCGTTCGGCGAACACCAGGAACGACGGCAACGACTCAGCAGGAAACATAACCATAAACTATAGTGCTGAGCGACTTTATAGTTCAGATTTAGCTGTCCCGGCGCCACCCTGGAGATCATGAAGAAAGGCAAAGACCTCTTGGCGGCGCTGCAGCCAAGACTCGGCATCGACTTCGGCCGAGTGATCAACGACGCGTCGGCCCATCCGGATGGCGACGACACGGCGTTCCTCAGTGGAGGGTTCGAGACAGCGATGCGGACACCGGCGATGCCCGGCGCGTTCGAGTCCATCGCGCGACTGACCAAACTGTTCGGCGGTCACGTGTGGATAGTGTCGAAGTGCGGCGAACGGATCGAGGAACGCACACAGCAATGGCTGGTGCACAACGACTTCTGGAACAAGACCGGAATGTCTCCTGCCAATGCCCGGTTCTGCCGCAAACGTCCGGACAAAGTCGTGCACTGCAAGCGACTCGGCATCACGCACTTCGTGGACGACCGGCGTGACGTGCTCGGCCACATGCGTGGCGAGGTCGATCATCTCTACCTGTTCGGCCCGCAGAAGTTCGCGGCACCGGACTGGGTCACGGCCACGCCGACTTGGCGTGACGTGGAACTGGCCGTCATTGAAGGAACCGCGGTGGCACCTCGGCCACCAGCCACACTCCGTTGTCACTGAGCCGGAACTCGTGTCCGGCCTGGTGCATCGCTTCTGCCTGCACGGTAAGGACAACCGGCTTTCCCCGGCGGGACCCCACCCGGCGCGCGGTGTCCACATCAGACGACAAGTGGACGTCGTGCCGCCCCATCGGCTTGAGCCCGTCGGCCCGGATGGCATCCAGGTTCGCCGCCACAGTCCCGTGATACAGGACCTCCGGCGGCCGCTGGACGGTCAGCCCCAGGGCCACACGGACCGTGTGGCCCTGGTTCGCGCGGATCCTGTTGCCGTCCAAAGCAAAACGCTGTTTGTCGCTACTCGCCACGACATGTTCCAGCTCGTCACGGGTAAGCACGATCCCATGCCGCCCACATGCGGCAAGGACCTCGTCGACATCGACCCAGCCGCCGGCATCGAGCGTCAGCCCGATGTCGCCAGGCCGGTGCCGCAGGTGCCTGGACAGAAACTTCGACACCCGGACGACATTCACATCCGGATCTCTTTCAGCAGGTCACGGACCCGCTCCATGATCACCTCGGTGACTTCCCGCAGCAGCTCGGCGTCGACCTCGCGCTGTTTGTAGGCGCTCAAGTCCAGCGGCTCACCGACAAGCATCGTCACCGGCTTACGCGGAAACGGCCGGAACCTGCGGCGCCTGCTGTCGAAGATCTCCCGGGTTCCCCACCGCGCGGCGGGAATCACCGGCACATCGTTGGCCAGCGCCAGCCTCGCGACACCGGTTCGAGTGTCGTTCGGCCATCCGTCGAGGTCCTGTGTCAGCGTTCCCTCGGGATAAATCACCACGACCTTGCCGTCGGCGAGGGCGGCATGCGCGCCACGCAAGCTGTCCCCGGCTTTCGACGTTCCCCGGAACACCGGAATCTGCCCGGCTCCATCCAGCACCCGGCTGAGCAACGGAACGTTCCACAACGTGTGTTTCGTGAAGAACCGCGGCACCCGGCCCTGCTGGTGCACGTAGATCGCGTCGACGATCGGATCGATGTACGACGGGTGGT
Source organism: Kibdelosporangium banguiense (assembly GCF_017876405.1). Taxonomy (GTDB): domain Bacteria; phylum Actinomycetota; class Actinomycetes; order Mycobacteriales; family Pseudonocardiaceae; genus Kibdelosporangium; species Kibdelosporangium banguiense. The sequence continues at coordinate 2,300,892 of NZ_JAGINW010000001.1, forward strand.
TCAGGACGAGCAAAGCCCCGCCCTGCCTGGGCAGATGCTCCATCCCGCGAACCCGGCGGCGAGCCACCAGCCAGGTGAACGGGTAGAAGAAGGCAGCGAACAGCCCGACCCAGAACCCGCCCCGCTCCCGCACACAGCAACCCTACCTGGCGATCCGCCAACACAGCTGCCCCGAACGGGATAACAGAAGTAAGGTCCCCCACCACAGCGAGAGCCGTAAACTGAGCGCTGCCGAGTTGGGGATATCCGAGGGACGGGAATGACCGAAGGCGAGGGCACGCCGGCCGACCGGTGGAAGGGACGCCGGTTCGACCCGTCCAAGCCGAGCATCAGCCGGGTTTACGACGCGCTGCTCGGCGGCAAGGAGAACTTCCAGGCGGATCGAGACGTGCGGGACAAGCTGGTCACGGTCGACGCCGACGTGGGCCAGGCCACCCGCGATCTGCACGAGTTCCTGCTCCGCGCGACCAGGTTCCTGGCCAGGGAAGCCGGTGTCACGCAGTTCCTGATGTGCGGCCTGAACTTCCCGGCCAAGGAAAACCTGCACGAAGTAGCACTACGCGCCAACCGATCGTCCTCGGTCGTCTACGTCGCTCGCGACCCAGCGGTGCTTGCGCACGGCCGCGCTTTGCTGGCCGACAACGACCAGACTCACATGGCCGACGCCCACTACCGCTTCCCACGCCAGGTGATCGAGCACCCGACAGTGGTCAAGCACATCGACTTCACCCAGCCGGTAGCCCTCTATCAGCCGGGAACCATGCGCTACCTCTCCGACGAGCTGAACCCGATCGGGATCATGGCGGAGTACATCGAAGCGCTGCCCTCAGGCTCCTACGTGATCCTGGCCCACCTGGTCGACCCAGGCCCCGGCCACGAACTCTACGAAGTAGCGATGCAAACCCGCCAGATAGCCGCGGACAACAACCTGGGCCAGCACTTCCGCACCCGCGACCAAATCCTCGCAATGCTCAACGGCCTGGACATCCTCGACCCAGGCCTAGTTCCCCTGGCAACCTGGTGGCCAGACGGCCCCCGCCTAAACCCCCTAGCCCCCCTCCAACGCCTAGCCCTAGGCGCCGTCGCCCACAAGCCTTAGACCCACCCCACCAACACAAAAACCCGGGCCACAGCCCGGGTTGCAAAGTTACTGCTACTAAAGCCCCAAAGCGCTGGTACACAAGCCAAAGGCACCGTGGGGGGCTTGGGGGCTCGGCCCCCCAAAATAATGACGCTCGACCTGGCTCGCGCGTTCCGCGAGCACACGTCTCCTGAGAGGGTGGAGACGAGGGGAATCGAACCCCTAACCCCTGCCTTGCAAAGGCAGTGCTCTGCCAATTGAGCTACGTCCCCGAGTGGGACACCTGGTGAGGTGGCCCGCTGTCTGGTCCGAGGCGGGCCACCGCCAAGGGGTGTTACTTGGCTGCGGCGCCGTTGTTGGCGGCGGGCGCGGTGGCCTCGCGCCAAAGGTCGGCCTCGGCCTTCGCGGAACGGCTCCGCCGCACCACCAGGAAGATGGCACCAGCAACAGCCGCAAGTCCGAGAAGCTTCTTCACGTCAGGCCTCCTTCAGGCACATGCTCTATATCCCCAGTCGCCCCCACCCTACGCGACCCTCAAGCCCTACAGCCACCTCGGCCAGAGAGCGCGAAGCGCGATACTTTTCCTGGGGGGTTTGGGGGGCTGGGCCCCCCAATGTCATGACGATCGATGAGGGCTTGCGGTAACGCAAGCACACCTCATCCAATCGATCGTGGGCCCAGGAGGACTTGAACCTCCGACCTCTTCGTTATCAGCGAAGCGCTCTAACCGCCTGAGCTATGGGCCCTTGGGGGAACGACGAGAAGATTACAACACCCGCTCGGGCTCCCCAAAACCGGTATCCCTTTCTGGCTACTCCCGCTCTGCCAGGGTCACTTCGAGGCCTCCGGCGAGGTCCGCGGAGACGTTGTAGACGAACGATCCGACCGTGGCCAAAGCGCTGAACAGCACGATGTTCACCGCGCCGATGATCGCCGCGACACCGAACACGCGGCCCGCACTGATCAACGGTTCGGCTGTGCCGTTGGCGTTGTTCTGGAACAGCTCGTTGGCCGTTCCGTTGACCTTGTCCCACACGCCCATGCCGTCGAGCACGGCGTAGAGCACGCCGACTGCGACCAGCCAGACGAAGAACAGGGCGACGCCGAGCACGAGTGAGAGCTTCAACACTGACCACGGGTCGAAGCGCTTGATCTGCAGGTTGGCACGACGCGGCCCACGGCCTGGCCGACGCAACGCACTGGGCGGTGCCGCACCTGGACGCTGGGCGGCACCGGCCATGCCTGGCGCGGCGGTGGCTGTGCTGCCGAGGTTCACCGTCGTACGGGCCGGCGCGCCCGCCATGGGCTGCGGTCCGGTCTGGTGCAGCCCGACTGGCGGGTATTCGCCGAGCGCCCGTGGCGCCGCCGTCCCGGTCACGACCGGGCGGGGGACGCTCACGGTGACCTCGTCGACCAGGCTCGGCCTGGTCTTCGCCTCGACCGGGGCAGGCTCCGGGTCCGCCGCCAGCGGCTCCGGAGTCTCCTCGGGCTTCTGGTCCACGTACTGGGCGTCGGTGGTGACGCGCTGCCAGGGCGGCGGCACGTTGGTCGTGTCTTCCTCGGCGACCGCGGGCTTCTCGGCCAGCACCGGCTTGATGACGGTCTCGGTCTTCTCACCCTGCCCGTTGGTGGACGGCTTCTCCGGCTTCTCGACCGGCTCGGAACGGCTCGCTGTGGAGATGGTGGAAGTCCGGTCGACGTCCACTTCCTGCGTCTTGTCCGTTCCTCGACCGTCCTGGGTCTCGGGGGGTGTCACGAGCTGATCCTCGTCTCCTCGTCGGCGGTTCCCGATCTAGTCTGCGGGCTGTTCGTTTGACGCGCCGGATGGGTCTGTGGTTGTCTCGCCATCGATTTCCGCCGCGCCTTGCTCAGCCTCGGCGACGACTTCGCCCTCGATCACCGCTTCGGCGTCGGAGGCGACCTCGGCGCTGCGCGCGATCGCCACCAGCAGGGTGCCCTCGCCGATGTTCATCAACCGGACGCCCTTGGTCTGCCGGCCCGCCTTGCGGACCTCCCCCGCCGAGGTCCTGATCACACCGCCGGCCGAGGTGATGGCGTAGAGCTCGTCGTCGGCTTCGACGATGAGCGCTCCCACCAGCCTGCCACGCCTGCTGTCGTGCTGGATGGTCAACACACCCTTGCCGCCGCGGCCCTGCACCGAGTAATCCTCGATCGGCGTGCGCTTGGCGTAGCCGCCGTCGGTGGCGACCAGTACGAATGTGCCTTCCCTCACAACTCCGAGGGTGAGCAGCTCGTCACCGGAATTGAACCGCATACCGAGCACACCGGACGTGGCCCGGCCCATCGGGCGCAACGCCTCGTCGCTGGCGTGGAACCGGATGGACTGGCCGCCTGCCGAGACCAGCAGCAGGTCGTCGTCGGCCGAGCAGAGCACGGCGCCGACCAGTTCGTCCCCTTCACGCAGGTTGATGCCGATCAGGCCACCGCTGCGGTTGGAGTCGAAGTCCGACAGCTTGCTCTTCTTGACCAGGCCGTCCTTGGTCGCGAGCACGAGGTACGGCGCGACTTCGTAGTCCTTGATCTGGATGACCTGGGCTATGTGCTCCTCCGGCTGGAACGCCAGGAGGTTGGCCACGTGCTGGCCGCGCGCGTTGCGGCTCGCCTCGGGCAGCTCGTACGCCTTGGCCCGGTAGACCCGGCCCTTGTTGGTGAAGAACAGGATCCAGTCGTGCGTGGAGCACACGAAGAAGTGCGCCACGATGTCGTCCTGCTTCAGGCCTGCGCCCTGCACACCCTTGCCGCCACGCTTCTGCGCGCGGTACAGATCTGTCTTGGTGCGCTTCGCGTAACCGGTTCGGGTGATCGTGACGACGACGTCCTCGACCGCGATCAGGTCCTCGACCGAGACGTCGCCGTCGAACGGGATGATCCGGGTACGCCGGTCGTCGCCGTACTTGTCGACGATCTCCATCAGCTCGTCGCGCACGATGGCGCGCTGGCGCTCCGGCTTCTCCAGGATGTCCTGCAGGTCGGCGATGTAGCGCTCGATCTCGGCCAGCTCGTCGATGATCTTCTGACGTTCCATCGCCGACAGCCGGCGCAGCTGCAGGTCGAGGATGGCGGTCGCCTGGATCTCGTCGATGTCCAGCAGCGCGATCAGGCCGTTGCGGGCCTCCTCTGTGGACTGCGACCGCCGGATCAGGGCGATCACCTCGTCCAGCATGTCCAGCGCCTTGACGTAACCACGCAGGATGTGGGCGCGTTCCTCGGCCTTGCGCAGGCGGAACCGCGTACGCCGGACGATGACCTCGACCTGGTGCTTGACGTAGTGCCGGACGATCTGGTCAAGGCGCAGCGTGCGCGGCACGCCGTCGACCAGCGCCAGCATGTTGACGCCGAAGTTGTGCTGCAACTGGGTGTGCTTGTACAGGTTGTTCAGCACGACCTTGGCGACCGCGTCACGCTTGAGCGTGATCACGATCCGCATACCGCTGCGCTTGTTGGACTCGTCGGCGATCTCCGAGATGCCCAGAACCTTGCCGTCGCGAACAAGCGCGGCCATGTTCTCGATCAGGTTGTCCGGGTTGACCTGATACGGAAGTTCAGTGACAACAAGGATCGTGCGGCCCTTGGCGTCCTCTTCCACCTCAACGACCGAGCGCATCCGCACCGAGCCGCGGCCGGTCCGGTACGCGTCCTCGATGCCCGAGGTGCCGAGAATCTGACCGTACGTGGGGAAGTCCGGTCCCTTGATCCGCGTCATCAACGCGGCCAAGGTCTCCTCGTCGGAGGCCTCCCAGTTCTCCAGCGCCCACACGACACCGTCGGCGACTTCACGGAGGTTGTGCGGCGGGATGTTGGTCGCCATCCCGACCGCGATACCGGAGCTGCCGTTGATCAGCAGGTTCGGCACACGCGACGGCAGGACAACGGGTTCCTGCGTCCGGCCGTCGTAGTTGTCGCGGAAGTCGACAGTGTCTTCTTCGATGTCGGCCAGCATGTGCATGGCCAACGGCGTCAACCGGGCTTCGGTGTAACGCATCGCGGCTGCTGGATCGTTGCCCGGGGAACCGAAGTTGCCCTGGCCGTCGACCAGTGGGTAGCGCAACGCCCAGCCCTGGGCCAGGCGGACCAGGGTGTCGTAGATCGCCGAGTCACCGTGCGGGTGATAGTTGCCCATCACGTCGCCGACGACACGCGAGCACTTGACGTACCCGCGGTCCGGCCGGAAACCGGAGTCGTACATCGAGTACAGAACTCGGACGTGCACCGGCTTGAGGCCGTCTCGCACGTCCGGCAGTGCCCGGCCCACGATCACGCTCATCGCGTAGTCGATGTAGGAGCGCTGCATCTCGTGCTGGATGTCGACCGGCTCGGTGCGGTCGCCTTCCGGCGGCAGAGTCGTCTCTGTCACGGTTCTTCTTTCGTCTGGCTACCCGGCAGAAAAGTCTACTGTGGACGGATCAGACGTCCAGGAAACGAACGTCCTTGGCGTTGCGGGTGATGAACGAGCGGCGCGCTTCGACGTCCTCGCCCATCAGGACGCTGAACAGTTCGTCGGCGGTGGCCGCGTCGTCCAGGGTGACGTGGCCGAGCACCCGGTTGGCCGGGTCCATTGTGGTCTCCCACAGCTCGTCGGCGTTCATCTCGCCGAGACCCTTGTACCGCTGGATGTTGTCGTCCTTGCCGAGCTTCTTGCCGTTGGCCAGGCCCTGCTCGATCAGCCCGTCGCGCTCACGGTCGGAGTAGGCGAACTCGGGCTCGACACCACGCTGCCACTTGATCTTGTAGAGCGGCGGCTGCGCGAGGTACACGTGGCCGGCCTCGACCAGCGGGCGCATGAACCGGAACAGCAGCGTCAGCAACAGCGTCCGGATGTGCTGGCCGTCCACGTCGGCGTCGGCCATCAGCACGATCTTGTGGTATCGCAGCTTGGCCAGGTCGAACTCGTCGTAGATCCCGGTACCCAGTGCCGTGATCAGGCTCTGGACCTCGGTGTTCTTGAGCACCCGGTCGATCCGGGCCTTCTCCACGTTGATGATCTTGCCTCGGATCGGCAGGATCGCCTGGAACTTCGAGTCGCGGCCTTCCTTGGCCGAGCCACCCGCGGAGTCACCCTCCACGATGTAGAGCTCGCACTCCTCCGGGTTGGTGGAGCGGCAGTCCTTCAGCTTGCCGGGCAGGCCACCGATGTCCAGCGCACCCTTGCGGCGAACGAGTTCCTTGGCCTTGCGGGCCGCGATCCGGGCCTGCGCGGAGGAGACCGCCTTGGTGACGATCGTCTTCGCCTCGGCCGGGTTGGCCTCGAACCAGTGCTGCAAGTGCTCGTTGCAGGTGGTCTGCACGAAGGTCTTGGCCTCGGTGTTGCCCAGCTTCTGCTTGGTCTGGCCTTCGAACTGCGGCTCGGCCAGCTTGATCGACACGATCGCGGCGAGACCTTCACGGACGTCCTCACCCGTGAGGTTCTGGTCCTTCTCCTTGAGCAGCTTCTTGTCGCGCGCGTACACGTTCACGACACGGGTCAGCGCCGCACGGAAGCCTTCCTCGTGTGTACCGCCTTCCGGCGTGTTGATCGTGTTGGCGAAGGTGTAGACCGACTCGGAGTAGCCGGTGTTCCACTGCATCGCGATCTCGACTTCGAGCCCGGTGCCCTTCGCCTCGAACGCGATGACCGACTTGTGGATCGACTCGCGCGCGTGGTTGATGTGCTTGACGAAGTCCTCGAGACCGCCCGGGTAGTGGTAGGTCCGCTCCTTGATCCGCGCGGCCTGGCCCTCGGCGTCCTCCTGCGCCTCCTCCTCGGAGACGCGCTCGTCACGTAGCACGATCGTGAGGCCCTTGTTCAGGAATGCCATTTCCTGAAGGCGGCGGGCGACAGTCTCGGCGTTGTACGTCGTGGTCTCGAAGATCTTGGGGTCGGCCCAGAAGGTGATCGACGTACTGGTGGTCTCCGTCGCCTCGCCCTGCGCGACCGGCGCGACCGGTTCGGAGTCGCGATAGCTCTGCTGCCATACATGGCCGTCGCGCTGGACGACGACATCGAGGCGCGTGGACAGCGCGTTCACCACGGAGATACCGACGCCGTGCAGACCGCCGGACACCGCGTAGCTGTCGCTGTCGAACTTGCCGCCCGCATGCAGCACGGTCATAACGACCTCGAGCGCGGACCGCTTCTCCTCCGGCTGCTCGGCGACCGGGATGCCACGGCCGTCGTCGTCGACGCGGACGCCACCGTCGGCGAGCAGCGTGACCTCGACCTTGGTGGCGTAGCCGGCCATCGCCTCGTCGACGGAGTTGTCCACGACCTCCCAGATCAGATGGTGCAGGCCACGCTCACCCGTTGAGCCGATGTACATACCTGGCCGGAGCCGGACGGCTTCGAGTCCCTTGAGCACGGAAATGGACTCGGCGCCGTAACTCTTACCGTTCTCATTGGCTGTCACGGGCGTGGGTTCTCCTCGTCTCGCCGAGGCCTGGACGGGCCTGTCGCTGATCCCCTCTACATCTTACTGGTCGAGCCCGCCAGAACTGCCCTTAGGACACCTCTAGATTGCTCACAGACGTCATACCGTGAACTTCGCCGGGTGCGACCGGCCGAAAGACGGGTTCAGACGCTCAGGTTAGCCGTAAGTGTCGCGGGGTCCACGGCCGGATACATGCCTCGGGCCGTAGCGCCAACTCGGCGCCGCGGGCCCATGCACCTTGAGCCGTTTCACCACGCCGTTGCCGACGCCTTTGGCGATCTTGGCCAGCAACTGGCGCTGCAGCAACCGCAACTGGGTCGCCCATGCGGTTGATGATGCCTGCACGGTGAGTTCACCGTCGCGCAGCTGCAACGGAGTCGCATGCTCGGCGATCTCCGCTCCCACGATCGCGGTCCAGCGGCCGAACACCTCCCCGTGCGCCAGCTGTTCGGACCACCCACGGTCAGCTGCGATTTTACCCAGAATCGCGCCGAATTTCTGCGGATCCCGGCTGTCGGCGCCGGCTGCGGACCAGCGGCGGCGCTTGCGTGATCCAGTGTGCGGGGCACGGCCCTTGGGGTTGTTGCGACGCTCCCTGGTGCCCGCGGCGTCCTTGGCGGCCTGCAGAGCGGCCCGGGCGAGGTCCGAGCCTCGCAACTCACGGTCACCTACTGCAGGACGGTCTTGATCGCCATCACTCGATAGAGCGGTCTCCGTGGGCGAAATGTCCAGGTTTGGGCCATTCGAACCGCGCGCGGTCACCGTGTTATCCACACTATCCACAGAGTTGTCCCCAGATGTGGGACGTGTCACACCACTCGGGGTGATCTTTGATCGCTCTTCGTCATCCCGCACGGCGTACCTCCCCGTCCGCCACCGAGAACCGTGTCCCGGCCAACTCGCCGGGCACATCCTCCTCCACCGCAGCCGTGATCAGGACCTGTTCGGCCTGAGCCGCCACTTCGGCGAGTCGCGCCCGCCGCCGCCGGTCCAGTTCGGCGAAGACATCGTCCAGCACGAGTACCGGCTCGGCGCCTTCGGCCCGAAGCAGTTCATACGCGGCCAAGCGCAACGCGAGCGCAAACGACCATGACTCGCCGTGACTCGCGTATCCCTTCGCGGGTGCTTCGCCCAGGTTGAGCTCAAGCTCGTCTCGGTGCGGACCGATCAGGCTGACTCCTCGTTCCAATTCCTGAGACCGGTTCGCCACCATGGCCGCGAGCAGCGCGTCCTGGACGACTTCGGGATCAGCCCGCGGACCGTCCGGCACGCCGTACCCCGGTTCGAGGCTGTCGCCGACCGAAGACCGGTACCCAACCGAGGCGTTCAGCGTCTTGTCACTACCCGCAACCCCCGCGTACGCGGCTACCACATAAGGAGCGAGGTCGGCAACGAGATCGAGCCGCGCGGCAAGAAGCTGCCCACCGTGCGTCGCCAAATGCCCGTCCCACACATCAAGCGTCGCGATGTCGCCCTTCGAACCCGCACGACGCGCGGCACCCGACGACTTGAGCAACGCGTTCCGTTGCCGCAGCACCCTTTCGTAGTCACTGCGCACCCCGGCGTACCTCGGCGTGCGCAACACAAGAAGGTCGTCGAGAAAACGCCGGCGCTCGCCAGGGTCGCCACGCACCAACGCCAAGTCCTCCGGCGCGAACAAGACTGTGCGCAGAATCCCGAGCACATCACGCGGACGCGGCACCGGCCCCCGGTTCACGCGCGCACGATTCGCCTTGCCCGACGTGATCTCGAGTTCGATTGTGAGCTCGCGGCCGTCGTTGACGACCGCGGTGCGCACGACCGCACGCGAAGCACCATGCCGGATCATCGGCGCGTCCGTCGCGACCCGGTGCGAGCCAAGCGTTGCGGTGTAACCGATCGCTTCGACCAAGTTGGTCTTGCCCTGGCCGTTGGCACCGACGATCACGCACGGCCCAGGTTCGAAAGTCAGGTCGGCCTGCTCCCACGACCGGAAGTCGACGACCTGTAACTGCCTGACGTACACCCGTCAGGCTTTGTGCACGGCATGCCCGCCGAACTGCGCGCGCAGCGAGGCGACTGCCCGCATCGCCGGCGAATCCTCCTGGCGCGACGCGAACCTGGCGAACAACGCGGCGGAAATGACAGGCGCGGGAACGGCTTTGTCGATCGCCTCCGCCACAGTCCACCGGCCTTCGCCGGAGTCCTCGACGTAACCGCGCAGGTCGTCCAGCTCCGGATCCGAGTCGAGCGCACGCACGAGCAAGTCGAGCAACCACGACCGGACAACGGTTCCGCGCTGCCACGCCTTGATCACCGCGGGCACGTCTTGGACGATGTCGGCGGTGTCGAGCAGTTCGAAGCCTTCGGCGTACGCCTGCATCAAGCCGTACTCGATGCCGTTGTGCACCATCTTGGAATAGTGACCGGCGCCGATCGGGCCCGCGTGCGCGAAACCTTCCTCGCGCGGGCCTTCCGGACGCAGCGCGTCGAAGATCGGCATCAGCCGGTCGACGTCCTCTTTGGATCCGCCGACCATCAGGCCGTAGCCGTTCTCCAGACCCCACACGCCACCGGACACACCGACATCGAGGTAGTGGATCCCTCGCTCGGCCAGACCGGCGGCGTTGTGCTGGTCCTCGGTGTACTTGGAGTTGCCGCCGTCGATGACCACATCACCTTCGGACAGCAACTCGCCCAGTGCCTCAACGGTTTCCCGCGTCGGGTCGCCGGCCGGGACCATCACCCAGATCGCACGCGGCGCCGACAGCTTGCCGACCAGGTCGGCAAGCGAGTCGGAGTCGGTGACGTCCGGGTTGCGGTCGTAGCCGACCACTTCGTGACCGGCCTTGCGCAAACGTTCGCGCATGTTGAAACCCATTTTGCCGAGGCCGACGAGCCCGAGCTGCACGGTTTTCTCCCCTTGTGGACGCGCTAGCCCGGCAGGCGCACGGGCATGAGCAGGTACAGGTAACCGGCGACAACTTCGCCGTTGTCATCGACAGGCTTGATCAACGCGGGCCGGTTCGGCGTGGTGAACGACAACTCGGCGCGGGCGGTTTGCAGTGCGCCGAGACCGTCCTGCAGATAGCCCGGGTTGAACGCGATCGTCACCGACTCGCCGTCGAACTGCACCGGCAGCTCTTCCTCCGCCGACCCCTCGTCGTCGCCACCGGCCGACAGCTTGAGGCCGCCGGGGTGGAACTCAAGCCGCACCTGGGTTCCGCGCTCGGCCACGAGCGACACACGCTTGATGGCCTCGACGAGCGGACCGACTTCGATGATCGCGTTCGAAGTCTGCTCGGTCGGCAGAAGCTGGCGGTAGCGCGGGAACTCCGCATCGAGCAACCGAGTCGTCGTACGACGGCCGGTGCCGGCGAGACCCATCAGACCGTCACCCGACGCGAGTGCGAGCTCGACCGTCTTGCCTGCGGTGCCAAGCGACTTGGCCGCGTCGGCAAGCGTCTTCGCCGGAACAAGGACAGCGGCGTCTTCGACATCACCGGACGGCTTCCACGCGAACTCGCGCATCGCCAACCGGAATCGGTCGGTCGCCACGAGCGTCAACGTCTCGCCGTTGATCTCGACCCGGACACCGGTCAGCATCGGCAGCGTGTCGTCGCGGCCGGCCGCGATCGCGACCTGGGCGACCGCCTGGCCGAACACCTCGCCGGCGAGCTCACCCGCGTGCGGCGGCATCGGCGGCAGCTGCGGATAGTCCTCGACCGGCATCGTGGGCAGGCTGAACCTCGCGCTGCCACAAGTGATCGTGACGCGGGCGCCGTCGACCGAGATCTCGACCGGCTGGTTCGGCAGTGCCTTCGTGATGTCGGCGAGCAAACGCCCGGAGACCAGAGTGCGGCCGCCGTCGGCGATTGTCGCGGGCACTCCGACCGTGGCCGAGACCTCGTAGTCGAAGCCGGAGATCGTCAGTGCTTCGCCTTCGTCGCCCGGCTCGCCGGATCCTGCGTCCAGCAGCACGCCGCCGAGGACTGGGACAGGAGGCCTGGACGGGAGGCTGCGCGCGACCCAGGCGACGGCGTCGGCGAGACCGTCGCGCTCGACGCGGATCTTCATGGAGGTCCTTTCAGACTCGACCTGTTGATCCCCGGAGTGACTCACCTCGAGGTGCAGAGGCTCCAACCGTAGAGCGTGCCGGGCGGTCCCGTCATCCGGGGCTTGGCGCGTCGGGATTTGCCGCCGGCGAGTTGTCCTCAACCATCCACGGCCCCTGTTTCTTTTTTGGAGATCTCTTCAAGAGAGCAAAGCAGTGACAGTAATAAGGGCTGTGGGTTGTGTGGATGGCGCACGTCCGCGCTGGTCGAGCGCCGCGTCGGACTGTGGAAGACCACGGGACGTGATCGGTGGATAGACCCGATCGGCGGTGTACAACTCGCGGCGGCCTCAGATCCGTCCACACAAACCGGGAGTTGTCCACAGCTTCATCCCCAGATGTGGGTCGATCCATGCCCAGGCTCTGTGTATGGCCAGAAGTGACGGGAATCGCCCCCTTGGGTGATGGCGCGGCCCTGAAATCGGGCCTCCGACATGTTTCTGGGGCTGTGGACAACTCTCCACAGCCCCAGAAAACTTCCGGAATCCGCCGGTCGGGCCCCCGCATCGGCCCCTGATCATCGAGTCGCCCGCCACCCCACCCCGACCGACACGCGTCAACACCGGAACATTCACCCATCGGCATGAACCCGGTGCGAACGGCCCACTCGCACCGGCTCACCCGGCAAAACCCCTGCTCAGCCCCCTTCCCCCGACTAGAATTGAAGCCGGGGAGCCCCCACCCCCTTAGGGAGGGTGGGGGCTGTCTTTTTTTGGGGGCGGGTTGACTTGAAGGTTGGCGCGCTGGGCCTTAGGTGAGGCGCTGGCCCCTCGGGACGCAGGTGGGCGGCCAGGTGCGGGTTTTTTGGGTGGGTGGTTGGGCCGAGGACGCGCCGGAGAAAAGTTGTGGAGCCGATGGGGGCTGAGGCCTCTCAGGCGTGATCATGACAGGCCGGGGACCGGCGGGCGCATGCGGTCCCGTCGGTGGCGGAGTTTTTTGGTGGGGTGGTTGGGGCCAGACAGGGCCCTAGAAAACGGGGCGGTGGGCAGACCTGGGTAGGGGTCTGCCCACCGACTGGGTGCGTCAGCCGCGAGCGCGCTGTTTGATCCGGGAAGTGAGTTCCTGGACCTGGTCGTAGGTGCGGCGGCGCTCGGCCATCTCCTTGCGGATCTTTTTCTCGGCGTGCATGACCGTGGTGTGGTCGCGGCCGCCGAAGGTCTGGCCGATCTTGGGCAGCGACAGGTCTGTCAGCTCGCGGCACAGGTACATCGAGATCTGGCGGGACTGTGCCAGTGCCTTGGTCTTGCCGGGGCCGCAGAGGTCCTCGATCGTCACGCCGAAGAACTCCGCGGTCACCGCCATGATCTGGGAGGCGCTGATCTCCGGGACCTGGGAGTCCGGAATAAGGTCGCGCAGCACGATCTCGGCCAGGCCCAGATCCACCGGCTGCCGGTTGAGCGACGCGAAGGCGGTCACGCGGATCAGCGCGCCCTCGAGCTCGCGGATGTTGTGCTCGATCCGGGCGGCGATGAACTCCAGCACCTCGGCCGGCGCGTTCAGCCGGTCCTGGGCCGCCTTCTTGCGCAGAATCGCGATCCGGGTCTCCAGCTCCGGCGGCTGGATGTCGGTGATCAGGCCCCACTCGAACCGGGTGCGCAGCCGGTCTTCCAGCGTCTCCAGCCTTTTTGGCGGCCGGTCGGACGAGACCACGATCTGTTTGTTCGCGTTGTGCAGCGTGTTGAAGGTATGGAAGAACTCCTCCTGGGTTCCTTCCTTGCCTTCCAGGAACTGGATGTCGTCGACCAGCAGGATGTCGATGTCCCGGTACCTGCGCTGGAAGGCGACCTTGCGGTCGTCACGCAGCGAGTTGATGAAGTCGTTGGTGAACTCTTCGGTGGACACGTACCGCACCCGCATGCCGGGGAACAGTCGCTGGGCGTAGTGCCCGACCGCGTGCAACAGGTGGGTCTTGCCCAGCCCGGACTCTCCCCAGATAAACAGTGGGTTGTACGCGCGCGCCGGCGCCTCGGCCACGGCGACCGCGGCCGCGTGGGCGAAACGGTTCGACGCACCGATCACGAACGTGTCGAACGTGTACTTCTCGTTGAGTCGCGTCTTCGACGTCTGCGGCTGGGCCGGTGCGGTGAACGGCTGACCGACGGTGGACGGCTGCTTGCCGTTGAACGTGGGCCATACCTCGCGGGCGGCGGCGAGCGCCTCGCCCTCCTCGTCGACCTCGTCCCCGTCGGATTCCGCGATCTCCATATCGGCGATCGCGGTTACGAGGGGCGCGCTCACGCCGACCGGCTCGACCGGTGGGGGTGGCGGCATCACGTTGGCCGGCGGTGTCGGCGACCCGACGGTGTCCACTTTCACAGCAAGAGAGATCGTGCGGCCCAAGCGGCGGGACAACGCGTCGGTGATCGGCTCGCGCAGCGCGCGCTCGATCGCCTCCTTGGCGAAGTCGCTCGGCGCGGCCAGCAAGGCGGTGCCGTCCAGCAGTCCGATCGGCCGAGTCACCCGCATCCAGGCTTGCTGCTGGCGCGACAGAATCCCGGCCGAGAGCTCTCTGACAACCTGCTCCCAGACGAGACCAAAGTTGATCTGGTGCTCGGACACCTGGCGGGCTCCCCTCCCCTCGTACGTTTTGTGAATAGCGGGTCGTCGAGGCGAGCCGCCGCCCGAGGTCACCCGAACCCGAGGGCATCCACAGGGTTGTCCACAACTGTGCACGAAGATACGGCGAACCGCAGCGAAGCCCCTCTCGGTTCAACGTACCGAGTGGCGGGACGTGACACGGCGGGGCTCCCACTCCCCGTGTGACAAACCGGAAGCCGCACGCTAACAAGCGCCGCCCTTAGCCACAAGACGTGCCCGTTGCCAAGGCAAGGTAACACCCGGCGTGTCGCGTGAACGGGCCGGAAGGGTGACCCGGATTTGGCCGGGCACTGCGGGGTGCGTACCCTCGAAAGGTCTCCCGCTAGCGTCGGGTGTGTTCTGCGTGCCCATCCTATGGTCACTTTCGCAGAACGCCCAAGCACCACGCCGCGACCCGGGTCCACCGAGGGCCAACCTCCAGCTGGGGACACCGAGACCTTTAGATCAAGACCGGGAGAACGACAGCCGTGAGCAAGGGCAAGCGCACCTTCCAGCCGAACAACCGTCGTCGTGCCAGGACCCACGGGTTCCGGCTGCGGATGCGTACCCGTGCGGGCCGGGCGATCCTGTCGGCTCGTCGCCGCAAGGGCCGTTCCGAACTGTCGGCCTGACAGGCGGCACGGCATCGTGCTGCCCGCAACCGCCCGGCTCACACGCAGCGGCGACTTCGCCCAGGTGACCCGGCACGGTCGGCGCGCCGGGCGACCCCGGCTCGTTGTGCACGCGGTGCGGCAGCCGGAGCCGACAACTGAGACCCAGCTGACCCGGACGGGATCCCCCGTCCGGGTTGGCTTCGTTGTGAGCAAGGCAGTGGGTAACTCGGTCGTCCGGCACCGGGTTTCGCGCAGGCTGCGGCACGTGGTGGCGCAGCGGCTCGGAACTCTGACGGCCGGCAGCACGTTGGTCGTCCGGGCGCTCCCGGCGGCCGCCCACGCGTCGAGCGCCGAGCTCGGGATCGATTTCGACGCGGCCGTCCGGCGGCTCAAGCTGGTATCGGCCGACGGCGGTGCGGTGTGACTGACTCTGAAGAAGAACCGACTGGTGGCGCGCGGCGCCGGACCGGTCCGATCGCGTGGGTTCTGCTCCTGCCGATCCACGCCTACCGCAAGTGGATCTCGCCTGTCTTGCCGCCGACTTGCCGTTTCTATCCAAGCTGCAGCGCGTACGCCGTCGAGGCGTTGCAAGTGCACGGCGCCGTCAAAGGACTATGGCTCACCGTGCGCCGGCTAGCTCGCTGCGGCCCCTGGCACCCCGGGGGCATTGACCCCGTGCCACCCCGTCGTACCCGGCGCATGCCGACCGGGACGTTGACCCCGGCTCACCACAGTCCCGCCGAGGAGTAGCTCCGTGCTCGATTTCATCAACTACCCGGTGTCCTTCATCCTCTGGTGTTGGCACAAGGTCTTCGGGGCGGTCTTCGGTCCGTCCAGTGGCGTCGCCTGGGTGCTGGGGATCATCTTCCTGACGTTCACCGTACGCGCGATCCTGATCAAGCCGTTCATCAAGCAGGTTCGCTCCATGCGCAAGATGCAGGAGTTCGCGCCTGAGATCAAGAAGCTGCAGACGAAGTACAAGAACGACCGGCAGAAACTCGCCCAGGAGATGCAGAAGCTGCAGTCGCAGCACGGCGTCAACCCGCTCGGCGGCTGTCTGCCGATGCTGCTGCAGATCCCGGTGTTCTTCGGTCTGAACAACGTGCTGCGGGGCTTCCACCAGGGCGCCACCGGCAACTACTACTTCGGTGCGGACGAGGTCCAGTCCTACCTGCACGCGAACCTGTTCGGCGCCCGGCTGTCGAACTACATCGCGCAAGCCAGCCAGGAGATGACAAACCTCGGCGGCAACCTGCAGTCGGTCATCCTCGTCTCGGCGCCGTTGATGGTGATCGCCAGCATCGCGACGCACTTCACCGCCAAGCACAACGTGGCCCGGCAGAACCCGGCGACCGCCACCGCGCAGACCGGCATCATGAACAAGATCACCCTCTGGGTGTTCCCGCTCGGTGTGCTCGTGTTCGGTGCGTTCTTCCCGATCGGTCTGCTCGTCTACTGGCTGGGCAACAACGCCTGGACGCTCGGCCAGCAGCACCTGATCTACAAGAAGATCGACCGTGAGGAAGAAGAGAAGAAGGTCGCCGCGGTCGAGAAGCGCAACACGCTCGGCCCGAAGGTCGGCCAGAAGCCGACCCAGCCGAAGAAGCGCCCGGCGCAGCCGAAGCCGGCCACCGACCAGACCGACGCTGAGACCGGCACCGCGAAGCAGGACCCGGCGCCCACTGAGCGCAAGCAGGATCCGGTTCCCCGCAAGACCACCGCGCCGAAGCCAGGTGCGAAGCCGACTGCCAAGCCCGCCAACAACGGCGGCACCAAAGTCCCCGGTCTGAGTCCAGACCGATCCCGTAGCAAGAAGTCAGGCCGGAAGCGTCCATGACGTCATCCGTGGCCTGGAGAGGAGAGACCGTGACGGCAGCCGACACCGAACTCGGGGCGGAGAGCGCGCAGCCGGCCGTTGCTGACGCCGAGGAGAAGAGCGGACGGTCGGGCCCCAGCGGCGAGGAGTTGCTCGTTCAGGAAGGCGACATCGCCGGCGACTACCTGGAGCGCCTGCTCGACTTGCTGGACTTCGACGGCGACATCGACCTGGATGTCGAAGCCGGTCGGGCGATTGTCAGCATCGACGGCGGTGACGATCTGGAGAAACTGGTCGGCCCGCGGGGCAACGCCCTCGAGGCGCTGCAGGAGCTGACCCGGCTTGCCGTCCAGCAGGAGACCGGCGTGCGCAGCCGGCTGATGCTGGACATCGCGGGCTGGCGGGCCGAGCGCCGCGAGGAGCTTCGCGACCTTGGCAAGGCGAGCGCCGAGAAGGTCCTCAGCACCGGCGAGAAGGTCCGGCTGCAGCCGATGACCCCGTTCGAGCGGAAGGTCGTGCACGACTCGGTGGCCGAGATCGATGGCGTGCACAGCGAGAGCGAAGGCGACGATCCTCGTCGGCGAGTGGTGATTTTCCCGAAGCCCTGACACTTTTGAGTGACTTGGAACGCGGTCCGTCGATTAAGACGGGCCGCGTTCTTTTTTTGCGCCGCGCATGTGAGATCCTGATTCGGTCCCCGCGCGGCGCGTGTTTCACGTGAAACTGCCACTGAGTTGCGGTGAGTCGGCGGGGCTGACAGTCATCACGTTTCACGTGGAACATCGGATGGAGTTCATGACCGAGGTGGTGTCGAAGGCGTTCGGAGCCGGTTCGGACCGAGCGACCCGGTTTGCGGAACTGCTGGCGGTCCATGGCGTCGAGCGAGGGCTGATCGGTCCTCGCGAGGTCGACCGGCTCTGGGATCGGCACCTGCTGAACTCGGTGGCGATCGCCGAGTGCGTGCCCGAGGGAGCGTCGATTGTCGACGTCGGCTCCGGCGCGGGACTGCCGGGTATCCCGTTGGCGATCGCCCGGCCGGACCTGAAGGTCGTGTTGCTGGAGCCGATGGCGCGCCGGGTGGCGTGGCTCGAGGAGGTCGTGGCGAAGCTCGACCTCAATGTCACGGTCGTCCGTGGTCGCGCGGAAGAGAAGCCCATCCGGCAGCAGTTGGCGAACCGGGACGTGGTGACCGCGCGAGCGGTGGCGCCGCTCGGCAAGCTCGCTGGCTGGTGCCTCCCGCTGCTGAAGACCGGTGGCCGGTTGATCGCGCTGAAGGGATCGAGCGCCGCCGAGGAGATCGAACGAGACTGGGACGAGATCGCCCGCTTCGGCGGCGTCGACCCGGAAGTGCAGACGTGTGGTCGCGAGTTGCTGGCCGAGCCGACGACGGTGGTCGTTGTGCGGCGCGCCGAGCCGACTGGCCGCAACCGGAAGCGACGATGAGGAAGGATTGGACCGAGGCATGTTCCACGTGAAACTTGAGACGGTGCCGTGGGCGCCGAGGAGGTGCAGTCACCCGTGAGTCACCCCACTCCGGCCGGCGAAGTCAGCTGGACGCCGATCGCTGAGGAAGCTGAGCGTGCAGCGAAGCTCCTCCACCCCGAGACCAAGTTTCCCAAGCCGGCACATCGTCGTGTGTTCACCATCGCCAACCAGAAGGGTGGCGTCGGCAAGACGACGAGCGCGGTGAACCTGGCCGCCGGTCTGGCGATGCACGGGCTGAAAGTGCTCGTGATCGACCTTGACCCGCAGGGCAACGCGAGCACCGCGCTGGCGATCGAGCACCGGTCCGGCACCCCCTCGATCTACGAGGTGTTGCTCGGCGAGGTCTCGCTGCGCGACGCGGCTCAGGTCAGCGACCAGTCTCCGAACCTCTACTGCGTGCCGGCGACCATCGACCTCGCCGGTGCCGAGATCGAACTCGTGGAGATGCACGGCCGGGAGACCCGGCTCCGTGCGGCGCTGACCGACCAGGCGCTCGACGAGATCGGTCCGGACTACGTCTTCATCGACTGCCCGCCGTCGCTCGGCCTGCTCACGGTGAACGCGATGGTCGCCGCGCAGGAAGTGCTGATTCCGATCCAGTGCGAGTACTACGCACTGGAAGGTCTGAGCCAGCTGCTGAAGAACGTGGAGCTCGTTCAGAAGCACCTGAACCCGGAGCTTGACCTGTCCACGATCCTGCTGACGATGTACGACGGTCGGACCAAGCTCGCCGACCAGGTGAGTGCCGAGGTGCGGTCGCACTTCGGCGACGTGGTCCTGCAGACCGTCATCCCCCGCAATGTGAAGGTCTCCGAAGCGCCCAGCTTCGGCCAGACCGTGTTGTCGTACGACCCGGGTTCACGGGGAGCGATGAGCTACCTCGACGCGTCCCGCGAGATCGCTGAGCGGGGTGCCGCACGATGAGCAAGCCGGAAGCAGCACCTCCGGTTCGCAAGGGCGGCCTCGGCCGCGGCCTGGCCGCCCTGATCCCGCAAGGTCCCGCCGACGACGCGACCCCGGCTCCGCCGAAGCGCCCGATCCCCCAGCGCGGCGGGCCCGCACCGGTCGAGCCCGCAGGTGAAGTCGCGGGTGCGGTCTACCGCGAGATCCCCACCTCCGCGATCAAGCCGAACCCCAAGCAGCCGCGTCAGGTCTTCGACGAAGAGGCACTCGCCGAGCTGGAGCACTCGATCCGCGAGTTCGGCCTGATGCAGCCGATCGTGGTCCGGGACCTCGGTGGCGGCTCGTACGAACTGGTGATGGGTGAGCGTCGGCTGCGTGCTTCGCAGCAGGCCGAGCTGGAGAAGATCCCGGCGATCGTCCGGCAGACGGCGGACGACGCCATGCTGCGCGACGCACTGCTGGAGAACATCCACCGCGTTCAGCTCAACCCGCTCGAAGAGGCCGCGGCGTACCAGCAGCTGCTCGATGAGTTCGAGGTGACGCACGAGGAACTGGCCAGCCGGATCGGTCGCAGTCGGCCGGTCATCACGAACACCATCCGACTGCTGAAGCTCCCCCTGGCAGTCCAGCGCCGAGTCGCCGCCGGCGTGCTGTCGGCCGGACATGCCCGGGCTCTGCTTGGTCTGGAACGGGCCGAGGCACAGGAAGAGCTCGCGATTCGGATCGTCGCCGAGGGCATGTCAGTGCGTGCGACGGAGGAAGCGGTCACGCTCGCGAAGAACGAGCCGGACGCCAAGCCGAAGGCCGCACCGCAACGCAAGCCGATGCACGCCCCCGGTCTTCAGGATCTGGCCGAGCGTCTCTCCGACCGCTTCGACACCCGGGTGAAGGTCGAACTCGGACAGCGAAAGGGCCGAATCGTCGTCGAGTTCGGCTCGGTGGACGATCTTGAACGCATCGTCGAGCTGATGAACCAAAATGGGACAAAACGGTCGTTGCAGGGGGACGTATAACCACCCCAGGTCATTACGTCACGGTGACGAACCCGGTTTGTCCGTTTTAAAAGAGGGTGCCGACCGAGCTCCGGCTCGGTCGCCCAACTCACGTCAAAGCCTCGGCACCCGCCGGGGCTTGCTTGCAAGTTGATCAGTTTCACGTGAATCATCGTCCCGAGCCGACCGAGCCGACCGAGCCGACCGAGCCGACCGAGCCGACCGAGCCGACCGAGCCGACCGAGCCGACCGAGCCGACCGAGCCGACCGAGCCGACCGAGCCGACCGAGCCGACCGAGCCGACCGATAGGCCTGCGCGTGCGCCCGGCATCAGTGGTGTCGGCGACGACACAGCCAGGGCCCGACTACTCAGAAAGTGATGACGCTCTTCTCCGGAAGGCCATTGCGACTCGCCCTGGCAGACGCGCATCAGAGTCGGGTTCGAGGGCCTTCGACTTCGGACTCAGGCGACGATGGTCGGTTGCCAGTCGCGCCAAAGCCCGACATCGATGCCTCCCCTGTCAAACCAAGGTACCGATGGGGTCCGACAAAAATGATCGGTTGAAGTGAGATCCGGCCCAAGTCGGAGCGATGTCAATCTGTGGGTGTGAGCCCTACGCCAGCCGGGGATGTCCTTCCGCGAACCAAGGCTCAACACAGACTTGCCCGTGGCCCGAGACCGACGATCCGCGTTCACCCCGAAAGACCGTCAAGCACAACAAAGAGCCGACCCAAGAATGATCGACTTCGACGAAACCTGCCGCCATAAGAAAAAGACATGCCCCCACCCACCACTGGGGGGGGCGGCCCTGTTCCAGTCTACAAGGGATGGGGGTTGAGCAGGGGTTTTCAAGGGTGAAGCTGGGGCGAGTGGGCCGTTCGTACGGGATTCACTCTGATGGGGGAGGGAGAGGGCGGTCAGGAGCGGGTGAGGGCGCGGTCGATCAGTTCGGCGTAGATCTCGCCGAGGGATTTTCCGGCTGCTTCGGTTGCCATGGGGAGCAGGGAGGTTTCGGTGAGGCCTGGGGAGACGTTGACCTCGAGGAAGTGGATGTCGCCGGTTGGGGTTATCACCGCGTCGGTGCGGGAGACGTCGCGGAGGCCGAGGAGGCGGTGGGCGGAGACCGCGAGGTCTGCGACGCCCTGGGCGGCCGCTGGGGTGAGGCGGGCCGGGGCGTGGAAGTTGGTCAGGCCGGCTGTGTAGCGGCTTGTGTAGTCGTAGACGCCGCCCTCGGGGATGATCTCGACCGCGGGCAGGGCTTCGGGGCCGTGGGCTCCGTCGATCACGGTGACGGCTACTTCGGTGCCTTCGATGAATTGCTCTGCCAGCACTGTGTCGCCGTAGGCGAGGCAGCCGACCATTGCGGCGGGCAGGTCTGCGGCGTCGCGGACTACTTGGGCGCCTAGGGCTGAGCCGCCTTGGTCGGGTTTGAGCATCAGGGGCAGGCCGAGGCGGGCCACCATTGCGTCGAGCACTGCCTGGGCGCCTAGTTCGCGGAATGTGCTGTGTGGCAGGACGACCCAGTCTGGGGTGAGCAGGCCGGAGCGGGACAGTTCGGCTTTCGCGGTCGGTTTGTCCCAGGCTCGGCGGCAGGCGTGCGAGTCGGCCCCTACAAAGGGGAGGCCGAGCATTTCCAGGACCGTTTGGATTGAGCCGTTTTCGCCTTCGCCGCCGTGCAGTGCTATCACGACCGCGTCCGGTTTCTGGGTGCTCAGCTTTGTCAGCAGGGTTCCGTCGGTGTCCCATTCGTCGACGGTCAGGCCGACTGCCCGTAGCGCTGTGGACAGGCGACGGCCTGACCGCAGCGAGACATCACGCTCATGCGACAAACCGCCGGACAGTACGGCAACCGTTCGATCGGACACGGGCGGGATTATGCCGTGTCCGGGCTTGGGGTCTGCGGTCCGGACGTGATCCGCCGCGCCGCCGGCCCGAATGTCCGGTACAGCTCCAGCTCCTGCTCGAGCACTACCGCGAGCCGTCGGACGCCTTCCCTGATCCGCTCGGGTGTCGGGTAGCAGAACGACAGCCGCATTTGGCGTGTGCCGAAACGATCGGCGTAGAAGCCGGTGCCCGGTACGTACGCGACGCGGGCGGTGACTGCGCGGGGCTGCATTGCTTTGGTGTCAATGCCTTCCGGCACGGTCATCCAGACGAAGAAGCCGCCTTCGGGCTTTGTCCACGTGCACCCGGCCGGCATGTGCTGCTCAAGACCGCTCAGCAGGGCGTCCCGGCGTTCCCGGTACATCTGCTGGAACGACTTGATCTGGCCTTTCCAGTCGTGCGTGGCCATGTAGCGCGAGACGATCATCTGGTTCAGCGTGGGCGGGCACAGGGCCGCTGCCTCCGCCGCCAAGACGAGCTTTTCGCGGACCGCGTGCGGCGCGAGCGCCCAGCCGACTCGCAGGCCAGAGGCGAAGGTCTTGGAAAACGACCCGAGGTAGATCACGTTGTCGGGGTCCATCGACCGCAGCGCCGGGTAGGTCTGTCCGTCGAAGCCCAGCAGCCCGTACGGGTTGTCCTCGATCACCAGCACGCCTGCCTGGCGGCAGATCTCGAGAATTTCTGCCCGACGGGACACCGCCAGCGTGACGCCGGCCGGGTTGTGGAAGTTCGGGATCGTGTAGAGGAACTTGACCCGCTGACCTTGGGAAGCGGCCGCCGCAAGCGCTTGCCTCAGGGCGTCCGGGACCAGTCCTTCACTGTCCATTTCCACGTGGACGACCTGCGCCTGGTACGAGGCGAACGTACCCAAGGCACCCACGTAGGACGGGCCCTCGGCGATCACGACGTCGCCTGGGTCGCAGAAGATCCGGGTGACGATGTCGAGCGCCATCTGCGAGCCGACCGTGACCACGATGTCGTCCGGGTGCCCGGAGACGCCTTCCAGTGCCATCACGTCACAGATCTGCTCACGCAGGGCCGGAACGCCGTGCGCCGAGCCGTACTGCAGGGCGACCAGGCCTTCGCCGGTGATCAGGCCGGCGACCTCGCCGGCGATCGAGTCCAGGGGCAGCGCCGCCAGGTTCGGCATGCCGCCTGCCAGCGACACCACCTCGGGCCTGCTGGCCACCGCGAAGAGTGCGCGCACTTCGGATGCCGTCATACCGGCCGCTCGCGCTGCGTAACGCCGCAGGTGCGGATCGAGATTCTGGCCGGTAGAAGGCTTGAGTAGATTGCCCTCTGGTTCCTCCGAGTGCATACGCCACCTCGTTCGTCAGTCAAGCGAGTGTAACTCTGGCCTCTATCAGGTCGTTCACCTTCCGGCACTTGTCACATCCCCCTATCCTGAACACCGGGCCTGTGGTTACTCGCGTGCCCGGATACGTTTCCATCGGCGCAGCGGGAGGTTGGGTGTCGCGACGCGTCGTCGGCATCACGCTGGACAACCTGGACCACCTCCCCAAGCACTCCCGGGGCTGTGTGTTCTGGGAACTGGCCCCGCACCTCAAGGAGCAGGCCGAGGCGTTCGGTGAGACCGAGATCGAGAAAGAGGCCTGGGTCTCCAGCGTGCTGCTGGAATGGGGTTCCTGCGGCCGGTTGGTCTACTCCGACAAGCTCCCGGTGGGATTCGTCCTCTACGCCCCGCCCAGCGCTGTCCCGCGCTCGCTGGCCTTCCCCACGTCCCCGGTCAGCCCGGACGCCGTGATGCTGACCGGCTTCTACGTGCTGCCGGAGTTCCGTGGCGGCGGGCTGGGCCGGATGCTCGTCCAGGCGGTCGCGAAAGACCTCACCAGGCGTGGCGTCAAGGCTGTCGAGGCCTTCGGCGACGCCAAGCCGGATGACGAAGAGCAGTGCTGTGTCGTGCCGTCGGAGTTCCTGGCGTGCGTCGGCTTCAAGACTGTCCGGCCGCACGCCCGGTGGCCGCGGCTGCGCCTGGAACTGCGCAGCGCGATCACCTGGAAGGAAGACGTGGAAGCTGCGCTGGAGCGCCTGCTGGGGACGGTCTCGGTGACCACCGCCAGCCCGGTCTACCAGCGCTAGTTCTTCGCGAGCTCGTGGCGCATCAGGTCGGCGAAGGTGAACGTGCCGGTCGGCTGGTCGTTCTCGCCCAGCAGGTACAGGCGCTTGACCGACACGAGAATGCCCTCGGCGATCAGGTCGCGGAAGGACGGGTCGGCAAGCCGGGAGCGGTCGCCCGCGTTGCTCAGGTAGCCGATCTCCATCCGGACCGCAGGGCACCTGGTCAGCCGCAGTGAATCCCAGGTCTTGGCGTGGGTACGGCAGTCGCGCATGCCGGTACGGGTGGTCAGCTCACGCTGGATGAACCCGGCGAGCGCCTCACCCAGGGTGGACGTGCCGAAGTGGAAGGTCGCCAGCCCGGAGGCGTGCGGCGAGGCGTTCTTGTCGCAGTGCAGGGACAGGAAGACGTCGCTGCCTGCCTCGTTGGCGAAGTGGGCCCGTTCGGCCTCGGTGGGGCACTGGTCCGGGCCACGCGACAGCATGGCCTCCATCCCGGTGGCGACCATCCGGCCTTCCAACCGTCTGGCCAGATCCCACATCAAGTCGGATTCACGGATGCCGTCGACGAATACGCCGGTGTCGGCGCCGCCGTGGCCCGGGTCGATCACGATCCGCTTGCCACGCAGCCGGGGGCCGGCGTTACGTACCTGCTCCTGTTCGCGCAGCAGCACGGGCCGTCCGCCCATGGCGCGCGGGGACAGCCGACCGAACGCACGGACCGTCTCGGTGCCGCACATACCGTCCACGGTCAGGCCGTAGTCACGCTGGAAGTCGCGTAGCGCGTGCTCGGTCTGCGGGCCGAACACACCGTTGGGGCGCCCGGCGTTGTAGCCGAGCTGGAGCAGGCGCTCCTGGAGTTCGAGGACGTCGTCGCCGCTGACCGGCGCGGACACCATGTAGGCGAGCGGACGGCCGCCGAGGCGGTACGTCGCGTCGCGCAGGGCCTGGTAGGTCGCCTGCCCGACGACACCGTCGGTGATCAGGCCGCGCTGTTGCTGGAACGCTCGGACAGCCTGCTCGACGTGCAGGTCGTACACAGCCGGGTCACCCGATCCGTTGGCCGAAGGCAACAGGCCCAGGCCGGCCAGTGTGGCCCGCACTTCGGCTACGGCCGGTCCGGCGTCACCGGGGCGGAGTTCCCGCATGCACCCCTCGCTCAGGTTGGAAAACAGACGATGTCAGCTTGTGCTGCCCGCTCATTGTGCCCTGCCCGGAGAGGTACCCCGCGCAGGGTCACTTCGCGCGTCCGGCTCGTCACCGGACACCTGAAAATAGTGTGATGCATGACACGACCCGGGGCCGGTCGACTCACCAGGAGTAGACGTGCGGACCCCGGGTCGAGGTTGCCTGGGAACTCAGCCGACGTAGTCGGCGAGGTCGTTGAGCAGCGCTGCCTTGGGCTTGGCGCCGACGATCTGCTTGACCGGCCGGCCACCCTGGAAAACGATCATGGTGGGCACGGACATGATCTGGTAGTCCCGGGCGATGCCGGGGTTCGCGTCGATGTCCAGCTTGGCCACGGTGATCTTCTCGGCGTGCTCGGAGGCGATCTCCTCGAGCACCGGAGCGACCATGCGGCACGGACCACACCAGGTCGCCCAGAAGTCGACCAGCACGGGCTTGTCGCTCTGCAGGACGTCCTCGGTGAAAGACTTGTCAGTAACGGTGACGGTGTTGCCGCTCACGCTCTCTCCTATATGTGTCAGGTGTTGGCCGGGGCGTAACCGCCGCCGACGAGTTCCGGGGCCTTGGCTGCGTGCTCCTCGCCGTGCTCGGCGAGCCAGCGCTCCGCGTCGATGGCCGCCGCGCACCCGGAGCCGGCCGCGGTGATGGCCTGCCGGTAGGTGCGGTCGACCAGGTCGCCCGCGGCGAAGACACCGTCCAGGTTCGTGTACGTGCTCTGCCCCTTGACCTGCACGTACCCTTCCTCGTCGGTCTCCACCTGGCCGTTGACCAGGGCACTGCGTGGGTCGTGACCGATGGCCATGAACACGCCCGTGGCGGCCACGTCCTCGGTCTCACCCGTCCGGGTGTCGCGCAGCCGGGCGCCGGAGACCTTGCCGTCGCCGAGCACCTCGACCAGTTCGGAGTTCAGCCGCCACTTGATCTTCTCGTTCGCCCTCGCGCGTTCGAGCATGATCTTGGAGGCGCGGAACTCCTCGCGGCGGTGCACGATCGTCACGGACTTCGCGAACTTGGTGAGGAACGTGGCCTCCTCCATCGCGGAGTCGCCGCCGCCGACGACCAGGATGTCGTGGTCACGGAAGAAGAAGCCGTCACAGGTCGCACACGCCGACACGCCCCGCCCGAGCAGCTCCTGCTCGCCAGGAACGTGCAGATAGCGCGCTGCGGCACCCATGGCCAGCACAACGGCCTTCGCCGCGTACCGGACGCCGTTCGCCGTGACGTACTTGGTCTCGCCGGTCAGCTCGACCTCTTCGACGTCCTCGGTGCGCAGCTCGGCACCGAACCGCTCGGCCTGCTCACGCATCTGCGCCATCAGGTCGGGACCCATGATCCCGTCGCGGAAGCCCGGGTAGTTCTCGACCTCGGTGGTCGTCATCAGGGCGCCGCCGAACTGCGAACCCTCGAAGATCAGCGGAGACAGCTGCGCGCGCGCCGCGTACACCGCGGCGGTGTACCCCGCCGGGCCTGAACCGATGATGATCAGGTTGCGGACCTCGTCTTGCGCGGTCATCTGCCCTCCGTCTTTTCCCGCCAGTGACACTTTGGTCAACCGATCGTAGGTGCTGGTTGTTCCGCACCGGTCGGGTGACCGCGAGCACTGCGGGGAACGACGAAGGCGCTACCTGACCCCGCCCCTGTTGGCCAGGGTCGACGGGTTGCCGGGACCGCAGTCCGGGCCGACCGCGAGCAGCCGGAACTCCCCCGCGCCGGAGGAGAGCACGAGGAGTGTCCCCTGCTTGCCGTCGACGGTCACCTGCTTGCCGCCGATCGGCTCGGCCGTCGGCGACAGTCCGTTCGCCGCCAGGCAGGCGCTCAGCTTCTGCTTGTCGGCGAACGGTCCGTAGTCGTTCTGGTTACGGGCCGCCTGCAGCTGGTCCTTGCCGATCTGCTCGGCCTTGAAGGTCAACGGCCCCTGGGCGGCGACGTCACCGGCACTTCCACCGTTGCCAGGCAGCACGGCGAAGGCGATCCCGGCCGCAGCAGCAGCCGCGGCGAAGATCCCGACGCCGATGCCCATCTTGCGGTTACGGCGTTTCCGGGCTTCGGCAAGGTCTGTCACCGGCGCGGGCTGCCCCGGCGGACTACCGGGCGCTGCGCCGGCGAACTGAGGCTCACGTTGCTGCTGTTGCGGCACGAACGACTGCGCGCGGGCCTGCGACTCGGCTGCGATCGCCGCGTCGAGCCGGGCGGCGAAATGCGCGGGCATCGGCGGCGCGGGTGCGTGGGCGAACTCGCGCAGATCGGCCTCGGTCGCCTCCAGGGCGGCCAGGATCTCCTGGGCCTCGGGGTCCGCGTCGACCAGACGCCGCAGATCACTGGCCTGCTGAGGGTCGAGCACACCGGCCTGGAGATCGGCGAGCAGGTCGACCGACCAGGGCGGGCCGCTGCTGTCCCGTCCAATGCCCGTCATGTCCCCTCCCACTGACGCCGTGGACGCCCATCGCGCTTTTCGCTTGCGTCACCTGGGACGTTCGCATCAGCAATCGGGTTCCGCAGGTGTCCGAGAACTTTGGCGAGCTTGGCGCGGCCCCTGGCACAACGGCTTTTCACCGTGCCCTCGGCGATCCCCAGCATCTGCGCGGTCTCGGCCACCGAATAGCCCTCGACGTCCACGAGCAGGATCGGCACGCGCTGTTCGTCGGAGAGGTCGGCGAGCGCGTTCTTCACGACCAAACTGGTCTCTCTTTCCGACATCGCGTCGCCGGGCGTGACCGGCTCACCGGGGCCGGTCTCCGGCAACGGGACAGTGGGGCGCGCCTGACGGCGCCGGACACGGTCCAGGCACGCGTTCACCACGATCCGATGCAGCCACGTGGTCACCTGCGACTCGGCCCGGAACGAGCCGGCCGCGCGGAAGGCCGAGATGAAGGCCTCCTGCAGGGCGTCCGCTGCTTCCTCCGGATCGCGCAGGGTACGCAACGCGACCGCCCACATGCGGTCACGGTGACGGCGGACAAGTTCTGCGAACGCGTGTGGATCCCCGGCGGCATGGGACGCGATCAGAGCGGCGTCCGAGCTTGCTGCGGCGGTCACGCGTGACAGCGTATCGGCCTGTCACGGCCGTACTTTCTACTGGGCGCGCTGGAACTCGATGTCCCGGATCTGGGTGGTGTTCGCGTTCTCCGTGCCGCCCAGCTTGGTCATCCACACCAGCACGTACTGGGTCGGTTCGCTCGCGGCGAGCGCGATCTCGGTCTTGCCGTCACCCAGGGTGGCGTTGCCGATCACCTTGGTCTCTTCGAGTTTGGCTGTCGCCGACGGGGCGGACCGGATCTCCACGACCGTGCCCTCACTCGGCGAGTCGATCGTGACCATGGCCATCTTGGTGGCCTCGTCGAAGGTCGCCATCACGCCGATACCCGGTTTGACCGCGGGGAACGGCTTCCTGTAGGTCGCGGTGTTCCAGACCGTCTTCGGGTTGCCGTCCAGGATCCGGCTGATGTTGCGCGCGTTGTCCTTGTCGCCCTTGACCGCGTAGACGGCTGCCTTGCCGGGCTCGATCGGACCGGCCGGCTTGGGTGCGGGTGGCGGGTTGGCCTGCGGCTGGTTGCCGCCGTTGTTGGCGCTGCTTGGCGGGGGCGGTGCCGTCGACACTGTTTGCGCGACGGGCACGGTGTCGCTGCCGAAGAAGCTGATCAACTGCATGCCAACCCATGCGAGCACGCCGACGGTCGCGACGGTCAGTGCTGTCACGCCGATGGCCAGCTTGCGGCGCCTACCGTCGTCCTGGGCCGGGCGGCGGGTGGTCCAGATCGTGTCCTCGTCGGCCAGGCGGTTGCCGCCGGACATGACCGGGTTCAGCAGGTCGGTCTGCTCGTCGATCTCAGCGCGCTGGGCGGAGGACGCGAGCATCCCGAGAACGGCGGAACTGGTCCGGATCCCGCCCGCGATGCTGCGGACGGCGAGTTCTGCCAGCTCGTCAGGCACGTCCTGACGCAGCTGGTTCGGCGAGACGGGGGCGCCCGACGGGTCCCGCGGCGCCAGGAGGATGCCCTGCGGGCCGCCCGGCAGCGCCCAGCGACCGGTCAGCAGCAGGTACAGGATCGCGCCGAGGCCCCTGACGTCGTCCTGGAGCGACGACTGCGGCAGCGGACCGGGAAACGCCAGACGCAACGCGCCGTCCGGGCCGACCCGGACACGCTGTGGATGATCCACGCCGAGCACCAGGCCGGTGTGGTGAGCCTGCTCGACCGCGATGGCCAACGGCTCGAGCAGCCGGGCCGCCGTGCCCGCGGGCAGCGGGTGCTCAGCGACCAAGTCGATCAGGTCCGTGCCCTGCGCCCAGTCGGCGACGATCACACCGAGCACGCCTTCGCTCGGGTCGATGCCGCTGCCGACGCCGAGAACGTCCAGCACACGCGAGACCGTCGGGTTCATGAACCGGGCCGCATGCGCGGCGCGCTCCAACGTCCGGCGAGCCGCGACCGTCGCATTGCGGTCAGCCGGATCACCGACGAGCACAGTCAGGGCCACATCACGACGCAACTGGCCGTCACGAGCGCGCCATAGATGCGCGTTGCCGCGTACGTCCATACCGAATGGGGCGAGCAGACGGTATCGACCATCGCCAATGACCCCGCCCGCAAGCAGGTCGCCACCTGTCGCGCGGACACTTCGGTCCGCGTCGCCGGTGTAGTCGGTTCGTCTGGTCGTCACCGCACTCTCCCGTCTGACGCGCCACCCATCCCCGCGCGACGGATACCTCGGCACGAGACTACGGGAAACCTGACAGCCGTGAAGCTCACGCAGATCAGCGGCGACGAATCAGTCGGGTGATTTTCGCCGTCGCCGGTTTGAGCTCCTCCACCTTGAGCGCGGCCAGCACGCCGAACGAGACCACGCCGGCGACGATCCCTTCGATGATCAAAGACATGACTGCCCTGGGTGCGGCCGCCTCCGGCAGGATCGCGCCGAGCAGCTTGGCGATCCCCAGACCGGCCGCCACACCGAGCCCGCCGGCGAAGACAGAGAAAAGCGTGACGCCGACTACACGTTTGGTCTTCAGGTGCCCGAGACGTACCCATAGCCACACTTGGCCCAGCACGGCACCCACCACATAGCTCAGCGAGTTGACCATCATCACGCCGATCACGACGTGTTCCGGAGCGAGCATCGCCTCGCACATGTAGAGCAGCGGCACCTTCACCGCGGTCATCACGATCATGATCAGCGTGGGCGTACGGGCGTCCTTCATCGCGTAGAAGACACGCAGCTGCAGCATCACAAGCGCGTACGGCAGCAGACCGAAAGCCGATACGGCGAGCGAGTCGCCCAGCCGCGTGGCCTGACTCACATCGCTGTTGCCCCACGAGAACAGCACGACACCGATGGACGTACCGGTGACCGTGAGCACGGCGGAGATAGGCACGAGGATCACGGCAGACAGGCGGCTGGCGTACGACAGGTCGCCGATCAGCTTGCGGTCATCACCGTCAGCGGCCGCACGGCTGAGCCGCGGCATGATCGCGGTGAGCAACGAGACGCCGATGACGCCGTACGGCAGCTGGAACAGCAGCCACGCGTTGCTGTAGATCGACGCGCCACCGGGCGCGCCCGCAGTGAGCACGCGGGTGCTGATGACCCAACCGATCTGGCTGACCGCGACATAGCCGAGGATCCACAGCGCCAGGCCGCCGAACTCCTTCAGCCGCTTGTCGAATCCCCAGTTCCAGCGGAACCGGAACCCGATCCGGCGCAGCGCGGGCAGCAGCATCAGCGACTGCACCACGATGCCGGACGTCACGCCGATACCCAGGACGAGCAGTTTGGCGTCGCCCATCTTGACCGGGTTGAGCGAGATCTCGCCGGGCACGATGGCGTAGACGCCGATGGTCAGCATCACCACGAGGTTGTTGACCACCGGTGCCCACGCCGTCGGCCCGAAGATGTGCTTGGCGTTCAGGATCGCTGTGAGCAGGGCGAACAGGCCGTAGAAGAAGATCTCCGGCAGCAGCAGGTAGCCGAACGCGGTGACAAGATCGGGGTTGGCCTTGCCGGTCGAGCCGTCGACGTAGAGCTTGGTGAACAGCGGCGCCAATGCGACCGCGATGACCGTTCCGACCGCGAGCAGCGTCATCCCGACGGTCAACAAGCGCTGCGTGTAGGCCTCACCGCCGTCGGGATCGTCCTGGGCGCGTACGAGCAGCGGCACGACAACGCTCGCCAGCACACCGCCGATGAGCAGCTCGAAGACGATGTTGGGCAGCGTGTTGGCGACGGTGAACGAGTCGTTCACCGCCCCCAGCCCGACCGCCGCGGTGAGCATGACCTTCCAAAGGAACCCGGTGATCCGGCTGACCAGCGTCGCGATCGCCATCGAGCCTGCGGCGCGCACGATCGACCCGCGACCCGTTTGCTGGGGCGCCGGTTTGCCTGGTTGTCTGCCTCCGCCGGGGGGCACGGTGGTCCTCGCTCTGGTCAAGCCGGTGTCGACTCCTGCTCAGTCTGGTTCTTCTGCTTGATCCGGCGGTAGACCCGTCGGCCGGCGAGCAGCATGAGCATGCCGCCCGCGACGCTGGTCACCGCGACAGTGATCGTGCCGTACGAGGTCGAGGACAGCTCAAACCGATAGACCGTCCCCAGCGCGGTGCCACCCGGCGTGGTCACCCAGACATCCACCGTGAACCGGCCCGCACGCTGCAGCTCGGCCGGAACGAAGTCGGTGAACGCCTGGCCGGCCGGGATGGTCCGTTCGATGGTGGCGCCCGGCCGCAGGCCCGCGGTCTGCGAGACGACCAGCCGCACCTTCACCGCCACGGCAAGGTTGTTACCGACCCGGATCGGGATCGGGCTGTCGGACGACGCGAGCGAGATCGGCGGGCCCGGTGGGTTCACGGTGACCTGCATCCGCATGGTGTCGAGTTCGGTCCGGGCGACCGCGGCCGCCCCCATCCCGCCGTCGACATTGCTACGCCACGCGCTCGACGAGGCCCGCAGCAAGCCGATCCGGATGGGCTTGAGCAGGTCGTCCGGGTTGATCGGACGGGTCCGGTCCGGTTCCATCGCGCCGCGCAGGTCCCGCAGCACCGCGTTGGTCTGCGCGATCTCCGCCGTCATGACGGCAGGGATCTCGGCGGCGACGTCCTGCTCGGTGTAGTTCAGGCCGCTCGCCGTGCCGTTGGCCGACGAGCTCGTCAGGTCCTGCAGCGGCCGGGGATCAGCCAGGTTCTCGGCGAACATCCGGCCGATAGACCGCAGGTACTCGAGCAGTTCGCTGGCCGGCGCGGTCCACCGGCGCGGCGGCGCGACGAGCACGGACTGGCCTGACTGAGTCGCCCGGAACACCAAGGCGGCGAGCCCGTTCTGTACTGAGACAGGGCCTGGCGCGGCAGCGCTCCCGGTGAGGGCCGACGACGTGAGCTGGTCGATCGGGACCGCACGGTTGGACTGGCCCACCGTGAACGGTGCCGACCCCGTCACCCCGGCGAGCCGGTCGGGATTGCTCAGGACGGTCGTGGGCGAAGACTCGGTGATGTCACTCAGGGTGCGCGGGTCGAGCACGCCGTCGATCGGCCACACCACGTTCTGCAAGGGCTTGGCTGGCTTGAGGATGTCCGACACGGCCGTGAAGCTCTGGCTGACGGCGGTTTTGGCGAGGTCGACCTCGGTCGCGCGGGACAGGGCGGACAGGTCCGCGTCGGCGTACGGCAGCGCGATCACACACTGGTCGTCGGTGAGCGACTTGAGCAGGGTCAGCCAGCGCTGAGCGAAGCCCTGGCCCTTGCCCGGCAGGTTCTGGCCGTTGGAGCTCTGCACCTCGTAGCCGTTGGCCATGCCCTGCACGGTCGTCAGCAGGTCACCGTCCACGGCGAAGCAGATCGACGACGCCAACGCGCTGTCCTGCCGGACGGCGCCCTCGACGGCGTTGAGCATCCCGTAGAGCCGGCCGCCGATCTGCAGGGAGGTCGCCAGATCGTCGTCACCCAGCACCAACCGTCCGTCCGAAGTGCTCTTGACCGTCCGGGGCCGGTCGTCCACCAGCGGCCACAGCACGGTGATCTTCGACGGTGAGGCCGGCGGCTGGATCGTCCGGCTCGGGGTCGACAGCACAGGCAGTAGGACGTTCAGGCCGGCGAGCCGTTCCTGACCGCCGAAGTCCGGCCGGCCGTTGACGTTGATCAGGACCGGGTAGACACCCGGCTGATCGAGCTTGAGCGCGTCCAGTGGCACGGTGACGGTGAAGTTCGCGCTCGCCCCCTGGTCGAGCGACTTCGCCACCTCGACGAAGGGCGAGGGCACCTTCTCGGCGGCCGGCGGCTGGGTCAGGGCGGCGCGCAGTTTGGCCTCGTCGGTCAGCACGTCACCGCGCTGCAGCCGGATCTCGACATCCTCAAGCCTGCGGTCGCCGACGTTGGTCAGCTTGCCGGACACCGTGACGTTGCCCGAGTCGGCGCGTACCACCCGCGGGTTGAGTTGATCGATGGCCAGTTGGACCCGGGACGGCGCGTTCGCGGGCTGCGCCCTCGCCATCCCGATGGGGGCCACCAGGGGCTCGACACCCGGCGGCGGCTGACCGGCCGCGGCCAGCGGCGTACCCAGTACCAGCAGGAAGCCGGTCACCAGGGCGGCGAGCGGAGACTTGTGACGGGTTGCGTAGCGCAGCCCACTCATGGTTTTCGACCCTTCGGCGCGTCAAGGCCATCCGAGAACGTCCCGTCACCCTCCCGGGGAACAGGTGTCGGCTCGGAGAGTAGTTGCATCGCCTTGCGCACCAACCGGCGCTCGTCCGCATACGCCAGCCGGTCGTCAAGATCATCCAGAGCGACCCAGGCCACCTCGGTCACTTCGGTGTCCTCGTCGGACAGCTCACCGGACAACGCGGTCAGCAGGTAGTGGTGCACGGTCTTGTGCACCCGGCGGTTCTCCGCGACGAACCAGTAGTCGATCGAGCCGAGCGAACGGACCACCTCGCCGGTGATACCGGTCTCCTCCCTGACCTCCCGCACAGCGGTCTGCTCGGGCGTCTCACCGGCCTCGATGTGGCCTTTGGGCAACGACCACAGCAACCGGCCCTTGCGGTCCAGCCTGCCGATGATCACCGCGTTGGCCTGGTCCTCGTCGACCACGAGCCCGCCCGCGGAGGTCTCGTCGACGGTCGCCAGCCGCCTGCCCCGGCGTCGGCTGCGACGCCCGGTGCGGGCGCCGTTCGGCCGGCCGGATGACGGGGACATGAACTCGATCGTAATCGTCTCGCCACGTCAACTAGCCTGGTTCGCCGTGTCGACGATGCTTGCCAAGCAGAATGCGGTTGTGGAACTGCTCCGGATCTCCCCGCTGTCGGATGAGCTGGCCGCCTTGTTCACCAAGGCAGGTCACAGCCTGTTCCTGGTCGGTGGGAGCGTGCGGGACGCACTGCTCGGCCGGCTGGGCACGGACCTGGACTACACGACGGACGCACGCCCCGAAGAGGTGATGCGCCTGGTGTCGGGCTGGGCCGACGCGGTCTGGGACATCGGTATCGCATTCGGCACCGTCGGCGCCACCAAGGGCGGCGTGACCTGCGAGATCACCACGTTCCGGGCGGATTCGTACGACGGCGTGTCGCGTAACCCGGAAGTGCAGTTCGGTAACTCGATCGAGGACGACCTCAAGCGCCGGGACTTCACGGTCAACGCGATGGCGGTGAACCTGGCGACGAAGCAGTTCGTCGACCCGTACGACGGCATGACCGCGCTGTCCTCGCGGATCCTGGACACTCCGGCGACCCCGCAGGAGTCGTTCGGCGACGACCCGCTGCGGATGATGCGCGCGGCCCGGTTCACCAGCCAGCTGGGCTTCACCCCGGCGCCGCGCGTGGTCGAGGCGTTGCACGAGATGAACGAGCAGATCACCCGGATCACGCCCGAGCGGATCCAGGTCGAACTGTCCAAGCTGCTGTGCGGCGCCAACCCGCGCCTGGGCATCGAGCTCCTGGTCGACTCGGGGCTGGCGGCACACGTGCTGCCAGAGGTCCCCGCGATGCGGCTGGAGATCGACGAGCACCACCAGCACAAGGACGTCTACGAGCACTCGCTGGTCGTCCTGGCGCAGGCCATCGACCTGGAGGAAGAGGGAAGCGAACCGGATCTGGTCCTGCGCCTGGCAGCTTTGCTGCACGACATCGGCAAGCCGGACACCCGGCGGCACCTGCCCGGTGGGGGCGTCTCGTTCCACCACCACGAGGTGGTCGGCGCCAAGATGGCCCGCAAGCGTTTGCGTGCACTGCGGTACTCCAAGGAGATCATCGAGAACGTCGCCAACCTGGTGTTCCTGCACCTGCGGTTTCACGGCTACGGCAAGGGCGAGTGGACCGACTCGGCGGTGCGCCGGTACGTCACCGACGCGGGCCCTTTGCTGTCGCGGCTGAACAAGCTCGTGCGCGCGGACTGCACCACACGTAACCGTCGTAAGGCACAAGCGCTGCAGCGGTCGTACGACGACCTGGAGGCGCGTATCGCGCGTATCGCGGCCGAGGAGGACCTCGCACGCGTACGCCCGGACCTCGACGGCAACGAGATCATGAAACTGCTCGGGCTGCCGCCCGGCCCGATGGTCGGCAAGGCCTGGAAGTTCCTCAAGGACCTCCGGCTGGACCGCGGTCCGCTCGACCACGACGAGGCCGTGGCCGAGCTGCGGCGCTGGGCGGCCGAGCAGGGACTAGGCGGTAGCCCGCTCCCGGCGGCTGGCGAACACGTAGCCGACGGCCCCGACCAGGTAGATGACGATCGTCACGACGACTAGACCGTGCGAATGGCCGTTGGCGGGGATCACGATCGCGGCCAACGCGATGGCCACCACCTGGGTGACGTTGAACAGTGTGTCGTAGAGCGAGAAGACCCGGCCGCGTGACTCGTCGCCGATGTCGCTCTGGATCACCGCGTCCACGCACAGCTTGATCACCTGACCGCCCCCGAACAGCAGGAACGCGGCGCCGAGCATGGTCGGCAGGGTCATCGGCAGACCCAGGCCGGCCATGGCGGTGGCCACGACCAGCAGCGAGCCGATGATCACCCGGTGCCGGCCGAACCGGTCGACCAGCTTCGGCGTGAACACGCCACCCAGGAAGATGCCGAGCCCAGCCATGGCCGCGATCTCGCCCAAGCCGGTCAACCCAGCCTTCAACCAGCCCACATCAGTGAAGTAGTAGCGCATCAGCAGCACAGCCATCAGCAACGCGATACCCGTCGACGCCCTGTGCGCGAACAACGCGACAAACCCAGCGATCACCCGCGGCGCCTGCCAAGCCGCGCGCCCACCGTCAACCAACCCGCGTGCAACGGCAAGCACCGTGCCTGACGGCTCGTTGACCTCGTCAGGACCAAGCATGCCCTTGGCAAAGCGCACCGCAACCATCGCAGCACCCAGCGAACCGATGAGCGCGAACGACGTGGTGAGCCCAGACCCGAAGTCATCCTCACCGAAGATCCTGCGCAGCCCGATCGCGCACCCACCACCAATGACCGCCACAACCGACCCGAGAGTCACCGCGATCGAGTTGGCCTGCACAAGATTGCGCTCCGGCACCAGATGCGGAAGAGCAGCCGAGAACCCCGACCCGATGAACCGCGAAACCCCCAGCACCAGCAACGACATCAGGAACAGAACCTGACTCGGCGCCCCCGCCAGCAACCCAAGCGCCGCGAACAGCACCAATACCGCCCGCAACAAACTCGCCACAACAATGACGCGCCGACGGTCCCAACGGTCAAGCAACGCCCCCGCAAACGGCCCCACAACCGAGTACGGCAGCAACAGAGCGGTGAACCCCGTCGCGATCGTCAGCGGATCCGCCCCCCGCTCCGGGTTGAAGATCACCGCCCCGGCCAACCCGGCCTGAAAGAGCCCATCCCCCCACTGCGATACGAACCGCAGGTACAACAACCGGCGAAAATCCCGGAGCACCAGCAACTGCCGGGCCGGCACCTTCTGCTCGCCATCCACCACCGCGGTCACGAGCGTCCAGCCTACGCACAACAGGAAACCGACAGCCAACTTCGCATAAACAAGACATCCCCACCGCCCCGAACTCCCCGCAACCAGCCCCCACCCTCCAGACCCACCAAAAAACCGCCCCTCGCCCCCTCACAAGAGAAAAGCATCCCCCACCCTCACCGGGGGGCGTCCCTGGTCCAGTCTATCGGAAAGGGGCTCTGAGCAGGGCTTTTCAAGCCACGAACCGGTGTGAACGGACCGTTCATCCGGACTTCACACGAACGGCCCAACCCACCTGAAGGCAACGCAAGAACACCGCCGCCAAGCAACAACCCCTCAGCCGTGCCCTGACCACACGCCAAGCCCTAAGAGCCGTGAGGCGCGTGAAGCAGCCAGCGCTGGGTCGAGACGTACCGCACCGTGGGGGCCTGGGGGGGCTCGGCCCCCAAAAAATGACCCAGCCGACCCGGGGAAGCTGCGAAGCAGCGACCACAGGTCGGCCGAGGATGGTCGGTACGCCCGGTCGCCTCTCGGCGAGTGGCGCGACGTGGCTCCTGCGTTACCGGTATTCCACGAAGGCTTTTTTGGTTGAGCCCGGGGGACACGTTGGCGCACCGACCTACCTACCAACATACCGGGTTCCTGCGTTGTTCCCGCGATCTTCTGGGGGTGGTTGTGCAACGGTGCGGCGACTCCTGGGGTGGGTGGGCCGGATGGGATCATGTGCGGTGTGCGACCTGACGCTGACGTTGAGCCAGGAACGCTGCTTGTGGCAGCGCCAACCCTGCTTGACGAGAACTTCCGCCGGACGGTGGTCTACGTGATAGACCACCGCGGTGAGGGCACGCTCGGTGTCGTACTCAACCGTCCAAGTGAGGTGCCTGTGCATGACGTGTTACCCGCGTGGGGTGACCACGTCAGCGAGCCGCAGTCGTTGTTCGTGGGCGGGCCGGTTGAGCAGAAGACCGCGCTCTGCCTCGCGGCGCTGCGCACGGGTGAGGACGCGTCGAGCCTGAAGGGCGTGATCAGCGTTCGGGGCCCGGTCGCGCTTGTGGACCTGGACGCCGATCCTGATCAGCTGGCGCCCAGGGTCAAGGGGCTGCGGGTGTTCGCGGGTTACGCGGGCTGGGATGTGGACCAGTTGGCCGGGGAGATCGAGCGCGGTGACTGGATCGTGGTGCCGGCGCTGCCGAACGACGTGCTCGCGCCGGTGGACCAGGACCTGTGGGGCCGGGTGTTG
Organism: Kibdelosporangium banguiense; assembly: GCF_017876405.1. Lineage (GTDB taxonomy): Bacteria > Actinomycetota > Actinomycetes > Mycobacteriales > Pseudonocardiaceae > Kibdelosporangium > Kibdelosporangium banguiense. The sequence continues at coordinate 2,339,180 of NZ_JAGINW010000001.1, forward strand.
CGGCGGCAGGGCATGCCGGTCTCGCTACTGGCCACTCACCCCGGCGACGTCCGGCTCAACTGAGCGCTTCAGCTTCGCGACGCCGCAGTTTCCGCACGCACAGCCGGCGCATCCGGCCGGGAGTTCCTTTTCCGGCTCCGGCACGGCCAGTGCGGCCTTGTGCCCGAGCAGGCCGCCCGCGATGACGATGCCGAGCATGCCCACCAGGCCGAGCAGACCGGCCACCAGGCCGCCGGTGGGCAGCGCGATGCCCAGGACGCCGCCGAGGACACCGACCACGCCGCCCACGAGGATGGGCAGCCCGGCGACCTTGTTGCCGATCCGGAAGGTGTCCGCGTCACGCATGGTGGCGGCCGTGCGCACCCCGGCGAAACGGTTCAGCGGCAGCCGCTCGAGCAGCCCGAGCAGACCTAAACCCGCCACGATCGCTCCGGCGACGGCGAGTACGGAAGCGAGGATCACGGCTTCGATGTTAGGTGTCATGTGGAGTCAACCAACCGGACACCCTCATTGGATGTGCTACACGCCATGTCTGCACGGTTAACGGCGGCCGCGGCCGCCACCATCTTCACCATTGGCCTGACGGCCGCTCCAGCAGCGGCGACCCAGGATGTTCGGCTGCTCGGCGAGACGATCGTGCCGCGTGGCCTGGTCTTCGAGGGCACCACGGTCGGCGGCCTGTCGGGCATCGACCGAGACCCACGCACCGGCGACTACGTCTTCATCAGTGACGACCGGTCGAGCCTCCAGCCTGCCCGGTTCTACACGGCGAAGATCGATGTCAACGCTCGTGGACTGGGCGCGGTCCGGTTCACCGGCACCCACCCGTTGCTGCAGCCGGACGGCACCACCTATCCGAAGGACGCGGTGGATCCGGAAGAGATCCGGGTGGACCCATGGACCGGCCGCTACACCTGGACTCAGGAAGGCGGCCGCGCACCGGCGCCCCTCGACCCGTCGATTCGCATCGCGTCGAAGACCGGCCAGTTCGCGGGCGAGCTGCCATTGCCGAAGAACCTGCACGTCACGGCCACAACTGGCCCACGTGCGAACCTCGCGCTCGAAGGCCTGACGTACGCCGCTGCGGGTGCGCTTGTGGTCACATCAGTGGAGGCACCGCTGCTGCAGGACGGTCCTGTTCCGACGCCCACCAGCGGCGCGTTGTCGCGGATCACCGTGCAGACCAGGACCGGGCAGGTGCTCGCGCAGTACGCCTACCCCGTTGAGCCGATCTTCACCCAACCGGTCCCACCGACCGCGGCGGCCGACAACGGCATCAGTGCGATCGTCGCGGCCGACCCGCTGGACCCGACTCGGTTCCTCGTGGTGGAACGGTCCTTCGCGACCGGCGTCGGCAACAAGATCCGGATCTTCGAGGCGTCCACGCGCGGCGCCACGAACGTGTACGACAAGGATCTGGCCAAGGCGAAACCGATGCGCAAGAAGCTGATCGCCGACCTGTCCCGGTTCAAGTTGTCTACTGTGGACAATATCGAGGGGATCACCTGGGGCCCGGGACTGCCCCGTGGTGAGCGCTCGTTGCTGTTGGTCAGCGACGACAATTTCTCGGCCACCCAGGTCACCCAGATAGTCGCTTTGGCGGTCCGCTATCCTCAGTGACATGGGCACGGCCCGCCGACTTCTTCGCCGGCCGCGCTGACCCGCAAGGACAGGTTGGCGCGGCGACCCCTCATGCCCGGACAGGGCTGAGGGGTTTCGCGTTGTTCGGGGCCGAAATTCCAGGGAAGGACTGGCGATGAGCGAAAGCGCTGAGGCGGTACCGGCGCACCGCTACACGGCCGCGCTGGCCGGGCAGATCGAGCGGAAGTGGCAGCAGTACTGGCAGGAGCACGGCTCCTACGAGGCGCCCAACCCGGTCGGCCCGCTCGCGGGAGCTGTGCCCGAGGACAAGATGTTCGTCCAGGACATGTTCCCATACCCGTCGGGCGCGGGCCTGCACGTCGGGCACCCCCTGGGCTTCATCGGCACGGACGTCTTCGCCCGCTACCACCGGATGCTGGGCCACAACGTGCTGCACACGATGGGCTTCGACGCGTTCGGCCTGCCCGCGGAGCAGTACGCGATCCGCACCGGACAGCACCCGCGCAAGACCACCGAGGACAACATCAACACCTACCTGCGGCAGATCCGCAGGCTGGGCCTGGGCCACGACGAGCGGCGCCGGATCTCCACGATCGATCCGGAGTACTACAAGTGGACGCAGTGGATCTTCCTGCAGATCTACAACTCCTGGTACGACGAGCAGGCCGGCAAGGCCCGGCCGATCGCCGAGCTGGAGACGGAGTTCGCGCAGGGCAGCCGCAGTGTCCCGGACGGCCGTGGCTGGGGTGAGCTGACTGTCGCCGAGCGGCAGGAGATCATCAACTCCTACCGCCTGGTCTACCTGTCCGACGCCCCGGTGAACTGGGTGCCGGGCCTGGGCACGGTCATCTCCAACGAAGAGGTCACCGCCGACGGCCGCAGCGAGCGCGGCAACTTCCCGGTGTTCCGCCGCAACCTGCGGCAGTGGATGATGCGGATCACCGCGTACGCCGACAGGCTGATCGACGACCTGGACCGGCTGGACTGGCCGGACAAGATCAAGGCGATGCAGCGCAACTGGATCGGCCGCTCGCACGGCGCCGTGGCCAAGTTCGCCACTGAATCCGCGGACATCGAGGTATTCACCACCCGCCCTGACACCCTGTTCGGCGCGACCTACATGGTGCTGGCGCCGGAACACCCACTGGTGGACCGGATCGCCGCGGCCGAGTGGCCGTCCGATGTGGACCGCCGATGGACCGGAGGCGCCGAGACCCCGGCTCAGGCCGTTGCCGCGTACCGGCGGGCGGCGTCGCTGAAGTCCGAACTGGACCGCCAGGAGAACAAGGACAAGACCGGTGTGTTCACCGGTGCGTACGCCACCAACCCGGTGAACAACACCAAGATCCCCGTGTTCATCGCGGACTACGTGCTGATGGGCTACGGCACCGGCGCGATCATGGCGGTGCCCGGCCAGGACCAGCGCGACTGGGATTTCGCGGCCGCGTTCGGCCTGCCGATCATCCGGACCGTGGCGCCGAGCGAAGGCTTCGAGGGCGAGGCGTTCACCGGTGAAGGCCCGGCGATCAACTCCGGTTTCCTGGACGGCATGGCCATCGACGAGGCCAAGAAGACGATCATTGCCTGGCTGGAGGAGCACGGCCGCGGCCGGGGCACCATTCAGTACAAACTGCGCGACTGGCTGTTCTCGCGGCAGCGTTACTGGGGCGAGCCGTTCCCGATCGTGTACGACGAGGACGGCCTGCCGCACCCGGTGCCGGAGAGCCTGCTGCCGATCGAACTGCCCGAGGTCGACGACTACTCCCCGACCACGTACGACCCGGAAGACGCGGACACCGAGCCGTCGCCGCCGCTGTCGCGCGCGACCGACTGGGTAACCGTCGAACTGGACCTGGGCCAAGGCCGCAAGACCTACCGACGGGACACCAACACGATGCCCAACTGGGCAGGTTCGTGCTGGTACCAGCTGCGGTACGTCGACCCGACCAACAGCGAGCGATTCTCCGACCCGGCGAACGAGCGTTACTGGCTGGGCCCGCGCACCGACAAGTTCGGCGCGAACGACCCCGGCGGCGTCGACCTGTACATCGGCGGCGTCGAGCACGCGGTCCTGCACCTGCTGTACTCGCGGTTCTGGCAGAAGGTGCTGTTCGACCTGGGCCACGTCAGCTCGGACGAGCCGTACCGCAAGCTGTTCAACCAGGGCTACATCCAGGCCTTCGCGTACACCGACGCACGCGGCCAGTTCGTCCCGGCCGCGGAGGTCGTCGAGGAGAACGGCAAGTTCTTCTACGAAGGCCAAGAGGTCACGCAGTCCTATGGCAAGATGGGCAAGACCGAGCGCAACGTCGTCACCCCGGACGAGATGTGCGAGTCCTACGGCGCGGACACATTCCGCCTGTACGAGATGTCCATGGGCCCGATGGAGGTCTCCCGCCCCTGGGCGACCAAGGACGTCGTCGGCGCCCAGCGATTCCTGCAACGCCTGTGGCGCAACGTCGTCGACGAGGCCACCGGCGAAATCCGCATCACCGACGATGAACCGACCGAGACCGACCTGCGCCAGCTGAACAAGGCCATCGCCGGAGTCCGCGAGGACTACTCGGAGATGCGGTTCAACACAGCCGGCGCCAAACTGATCGAGCTGAACAACCACCTGACCAAGACGTACGCCTCAACCGCAGGTACACCTCGCGCCCTGGTGGAGCCGCTGGTCCTGATGCTGGCCCCGCTGGCCCCGCACGTATCCGAGGAACTGTGGTCCCGCCTGGGCAAGGACTCCCTGATCCACGGTCCATTCCCGACAGCGGACGAGCGCTACCTGGTCGAGGACACAGTGGAGTATCCGGTCCAGGTCAACGGCAAGGTCCGCTCCCGCGTGACCGTCGCCGCCGACGCAGCCCAGGACGTCGTCAAAGCCGCCGCCCTGGCCGACGAAAAGATCGCAGCCCTGACCAACGGCAACGAACCCCGCAAGGTGATCGTCGTCCCCGGCCGCCTGGTCAACATCGTCCTGTAGACACGAACCACCCCAACAGGGTGAACCCCGTGCGAACGGCCCATTCGCACCGGGTTCACCCTTGAAAACCCCTGCCCACCCGCCGTCCCTTGTAGTCAGACTGGAACAGGGACGTTCTGGGGCTGTCTATTCGATGGTGAGGCCTGCGTCGGCGACTAGTTCGGCGAGCATTATTTCGAAGAAGCTCTCGGTGTTGGTTACCAGGAGCGGGAAGTGGCCGAAGACCTCCAGGGCGACCTGGCCGTACAGCCTGACCCAGAACTGGAGGATCATGTAGGCGGTGCCGATGCTGAGGATCTCGGCTGGGACTGTGACGCCGGACTGGGCGATTGTGGTCAGCAGGTCGGTGCGGAACGCCTCGAGGTCTGACCGCATGGCTGGGGGGACCTCGTGGTCCGGCCGCACGTTGAGTCTGTTGGTGACCAGTACTCGGCCTGCGACCGACAGGAAGATCCGGCCGAAGGGGTCTGTCCAGAGGTCGTCCGGGCCGCCGGCTGGTTGGGCGAAGACCATGGAGAACTCGCGGGGGTGGGCCAGCGCCCATCTGCGGAAGCCTCGGCAGATGGTCAGCACCTGTTGGACGGTGTCGTCCTCGGGCACTGCTGAGAGGTCGGCCGTCAGATCGTCGGCGAGGTCGGCACAGATGTCCATCCGGACGTGGTGCACGAGGTCCTCACGCGATGAGTAGTAGCGGTACAGCGCAGGTGCGGTGATTCCGAGCTGACGCGCGATCGCGCGCAGTGTGACCGCTTCGGGACCCTCGTTGACCAGCAACGTACGCGCCTGCTGGCGGATGTCCCGGTCCGTTTCCGCCCTGGCACGTTCGCGACGTGTGGGCTCGCTGCTCATGCTTGACTCCATCGCGTTGTGAACACCGCTAACCATGCGCACCTGTTCACGCAGACGGTAGTCACGGCAAGGCCCATGCACCACCGAAACACGAGGACACCACGCTGTTCGGTAGAGGACGCGAATTGTGAGATACCTGATATACCAGGGCGGAAAACTAGTAAAAGTGTGAGTGATTATGATGTGCTGTCGGCATTGCAGGGCTGCATGGCTGACACCGAGCCGCCCGAAAAAGTTTGTGCTGTCGGTGGCGGTTCGCCCCGGAACGGCACCGCGGGGCTACACGACCGACGCCGAACTGCATTGTTTGTGCTGTCGGTGCCGGTCGCTCGGGGGGCTACACGACCGACACCGACAGCACAGAAGCCCAGCCCTCGCCCCCTGGGCGGGACTGGACCCCAACGCCGCGATGATGGTCGCAGCGTGGGCCTTTACACCTGTCCTGGACGGGTATACACGACGTTCACTCACATTGTGGCATCAACTATCCACAGAGAGCCGCAATCGTTAACAGATGCGCATGCTCATGCATAAGAGCGCATGGCAGTGTGAAGCTTGTGGGAGTTGATCTCGGACTTGATCTTATCGTGGTGGGTTCGGCAAACGCCGACCTGGTAGTGGCAGTGGAAAGGCGGCCGGGTGCGGGCGAAACCGTGCTCGGATCGGACACGGTTGTGCTGCCGGGCGGCAAAGGCGCCAATACCGCGGTCGCGGCGGCGAAGCTCGGGGCCAAAGTCTCATTGCTCGCCGCGATCGGTGACGACTCGTACGGCCAGTTGCTGTTGGACTCCTTGTCCGCGGCTGGCGTCGATACCGGGTTGGTGCGGCGCAGTGAGCGGCCCACCGGCGTCGCGTACATCTTCGTCACGCCGGACGGTGAGAACTCGATCCTGGTCTCGCCCGGTGCCAACAGTGCCCTGGCCAGCGAAGACGTTGATCTGCCGGGTGCGCGGGTTCTCGTTGCGTCGCTGGAAGTCCCGTTGGCGACCGTGGAACACGCCGTCGCGGTCGCGGCTGAGAATGGAATCCGGCCGGTGGTCAATATTTCACCGCCTGCCAAGCTTTCCTCGAAAACCTTGGCCGCGCTTGACCCGATGGTGGTCAACGAACACGAAGCCGCCGAACTGCTCGGCCAGGACGCCGACCCACGCGCGCTGCTTGAGCTCGGGCCGAAGTCGGCTGTGGTCACGCTCGGCGCCCGGGGTGCCTTGGTGATCGAGCCGGATGGTGTCCATGAAATCGAGTCGCCCCAGGTAGAAGCGGTAGACACGACTGGAGCGGGCGATGCGTTCACAGGTGCGCTGGCGGCACAGCTCGCCCAAGGTGCTGATCTCGTCACCGCCGCGATGCTTGCTGTCAAGGTGGCGGCAATCTCAGTCACCAAGCGCGGTGCCCAGCCTTCGTACCCGACAACGGCCGAACTCTCGCTGTAGGGTCCAATTCATGCTCAGTGGCGTCGGCGTCAGTCCTGGTCGGGCCGCAGGCCCGGTAATCGTGGTCGCGCAGCCGGCGGGCGAGCCGCCCGCAGGTCCACCGCCGGCCGATCTCGCGGCCGAAGCGAGCCGTATCGCGTCGGCAGCCGAACACGTTGCGGCCAGTCTTCAGTCCCGGGCCGATTCGGCGACCGGCGAGGCGAAGCAGCTGCTGGAGACCACTGCGTTGATGGCCGCGGATCCGTCGTTGCGCAGCCAGGCCGAGCAGCTGGTGACTACGAAACAACTCCCAGCGCCGCGTGCGGTCTACGAAGCAGCAGCGAGTTTCGCGGACGCGTTGCGGGCAGCGGGCGGCTACATGGCCGAGCGCGTCCGTGACATCGAGGATGTGCGGGACCGTGTTGTCGCCGAACTGCTGGGCATCGCGCCGCCCGGAGTGCCTGAGCTGACCGAGCCGAGTGTGCTTGTCGCACAAGACCTCGCGCCCGCGGACACGGCCGGGCTCGACCCCAAGCTGGTGCTCGCACTCGTGACCGAGGAGGGCGGGCCGACCAGCCACACCGCGATTCTGGCTCGTGCGCTGGGAATTCCGGCGGTTGTCGCGGTTCGTGGTGTTCTTGCGGCGAATCCGGCCCAGCTGATCGTCGACGGCGAGACCGGAGCGGTCGAAGTTCCGTCGAGCCCGGTCACGCCGTTCGCCGCGGAAGTCAGTGCCGGTGCGGACTGGAACGGCATCGGCACCACTTCGGACGGCCTGCGCATCAAGATTCTCGCGAACGTCGGCTCTGCCAAGGATGCGAAGGCCGCAGCCGAAGCGGGCGCCGAAGGTGTTGGCCTGTTCCGCACGGAGTTCTGCTACCTCGCGGCCACCGACGAGCCGTCGGTCGAAGACCAGCACGCCGCGTACGCCGCGGTGCTCGCACCGTTTCACGGGAAACCGATCATTGTCCGGACGCTCGACGCGGGGGCGGACAAACCGTTGGCGTTCCTCAACCCTGACCCGGAGCCCAATCCGGCGCTCGGTGTGCGCGGCATCCGTGTCTCGCGCGAACGGGCCGACGTGCTGGAACGCCAGCTTGCCGCGATCGTCTCGGCCGCGGCGGAAACCGGCGCCCAGGTCTCGGTGATGGCGCCGATGATCGCGACGGTCGAGGAAGCCGCGTGGTTCGCCGACCGGGCGCACGCCGCCGGAATCGCACGCGCGGGCGTGATGATCGAAGTCCCCGCGGCCGCGTTGGTCGCCGAGGAGATCTTCAGTGTTGTCGAGTTCGTCAGCATCGGTACGAACGACCTCGCGCAGTACACGCTCGCCGCGGACCGTCAGCTCGGCGCGGTCGCGAACCTCAACGACCCGTGGCAGCCGGCGTTGCTGCGGCTGATCGGCATGATCGGCAAAGCCGCGCAGGCCGCGAACAAACCCGCGGGCGTGTGCGGCGAGGCCGCAGCCGATCCGAATCTCGCGAGTGTCTTGGTAGGCCTGGGAATCAGCAGCCTGTCGATGAACCCGAGCGCGGTCCGTCGCGTCGGTGCCGCATTGGCCAAGCACACCGAGGACTACTACCGCCAGGTCGCCCGCGCCGCGCTCGTCTCGCACACGACCGCGGACGCCAAAGCGACTGTGCACGCCATGTTGTCGTGACCTAGTCGCTGTCCCGCAAGACCTTCAGCGGGAACTGGACTACGAACGGCCCGATCCGGATCGCCCACGGACGCTTGACCTGAACGACCCCGCCGAGCACGGTCCCACGCACAACGAAGTGCGGACGGCCCTGCCGTCCGCGCCGCACCTTGTTGGACAGCTTGCCCGCGGACACGCGCAGCGAATCGGTGTCCACGGTGGATTCGGGCGGCAGCACCAGTTTCACGTGCGCGGCGTGCACCTCACACTCGATGACCACCACGTCGTGGTCGATCTTGGCAACCGTGAAGTCGAGTACACAGCCGCTCATCGTGCTGTGCACGACCAATTCCGGCGGTACGACCCAACGGCCGGTCCGCGTCAGCTTGGTCATGTTGCTGCGTAACTCCAGCCGCTGCGGCCCTGCGGGTTCGGTCGCCGGCGCGTCCGTACGCACCAGACCGGGCAGGTCGACCAGGACGGCGTTCAGCTCGGACCGGGTTTTGGCGGCCAGCGCGGCATCCGTGCGGGTGGCGAACTCGTCCAGCGTGATCAGGCCCTGCCCGATCGCCTTCTGCAACAGGCTCACCACATGGTTGCGCTCATCGTCGGAGACTCGGAAATCACGGGGGTCGACGGGAGGCTCGGTCACGCCCCCGCACATTAGCGGTTACTCTTCGTCAAGTCCGTGCTCAATGGCATACCGGGCGAGCTCGACCCGGTTGTGCAGCTGGAGTTTGCGGAGTGTCGACTGGACGTGGTTCTCCACAGTCCGGTGGGACAGCACCAGGCGGTCCGCGATCTGCCGGGCGGTCAGCCCCTTCGCCACCAGCCGCAACACCTCGGTCTCCCGTTCGGTGAGCTGCGGCGCAGCCTCGGCTTCCGCCGGCGCGGCGGCCATCCGCCGGTACTCGCCCAGCACGAGCCCTGCCAATCCCGCGGTGAACACCGCGTCCCCGTGCGCGGTTCGGTTCACCGCGTCGACAAGTTCCTCGGCCGAAGCCGATTTCACGAGGTATCCCGAGGCTCCGGCTTTGACCGCTTCCAGCACATCGCTGTGCGCACCGCTGGCTGACAGCACCAGGACCCGGGTACTCGGCAGATCGCGCACGATCGCGCGGGTCGCGTCCACTCCGGATTCGGTGCCCAGCTGCAAGTCCATCAGTACTACATCCGGGGTGACAGCACGCGCTATCCGGATAGCGGCGTTTGCGTCGCCGGCCGTGGCCCGTACGTCGAAACCGCGCTCTGTCAGGTCACGCGCCACACCATCGCGCCACAACGGGTGGTCGTCGACCACCATGACCGAGATCGACTTGCTGGTCATCCCCCACCTCCCACCTTGTGGCGCCCCTTGCGGCCGACCGGCTCCCGGGGAATGCGGATCTCCCACTCCGTGCCCTGGCCGGGGGCCGTCTGAAGGGTGATCGTGCCATTCAAGGCGGCGACACGCCCACGCATGGACCGGGCCACTCCCATCCTCCCGGTCGATTCTGCCTGTTCAAGCCGTCCGGCCGGGATGCCGGTGCCGTCGTCGCGGACACTGATGACGACCTCGTCGCCGAGATCCTCCAGCAGCACCCATGCCCGGGCGCCTTCGCCCGCGTGCCGTGCCACGTTCAACAGTGCCTCGCCCACCAGCGAAGTCAGTTCGGCGACCGTCGTCTCAGGCAGTTGCACTGCGGTCCCCGGTACCGAGACCTGCACGGTTCCGGTCGCCATCACCTGCAACCTGGACCGTAGGTCAGCTGTTCCATCGTCGGTCGACTCGGGAGGCGCGGCCGCGACGAGCGCGCGCAACGCGACCTCCTGCTCACCCGCGAGTTCAGCCAGCTCAGCGGCCTCACCGCCGAGTTCGTTGCCGCGCTTACGCACGCGTGCGAGCACTTGCAGCACGCTGTCGTGAATGCTGCGCGCGAGACGCTCTCGTTCGGCGGTCGCGGCCTCGGCTCGTAGTGCGCGTGCCATCCGCTCCTGCGAACGCCGTGCGGTGACGGACGCCAACCCCACGACAAAACCGCTGCCTATCAGTAAGACACCGTCTCTGGTCACGTCCGTTGTCAGCTCGCCGCGGGTGAACCCGGTCGCGATCGCGACGGCGAGCCCGGCCAGCACACCTGTTGTCCGGCCGTTGAGCACTGCCGCCGCGATCGGTGGCGCGCTGGCCCACACGGTCGTGATCAGCGGCGCGATCTCGGTCATCTGCTGTGGCGACAGGATCCACACCGAGGTGTACATCAACGCGCAGGTCACGGCCACGTCCGACCACACGACCCAGACAGTGCGTAAGGACTTACGCAGGTAGGCGAAGACGGTGAACGCGGTCCAGAGCGCGATCAGCCCGAGCACGATCCAGGCCAGCGTCGGCCTGGTGTACCTGCCGTGGTTCACCAGCACTGCGGCGACGGCGAACCCGAAGGTGACCAGCCTCAGGATCGCGACACTGTTCCACAGCGGAGCGTGCGGATCACTCCGTTGCACCTGGTCTCGATCCTTTGTCAGCCAGCACGTCGATGTCGTCGGCCTCGGTGTCGCGGTCACGGTCGCTCAGCAGCGACTTGATGCCCGCGTTCAGCACTGCCAGCAGCGGAACCGCGAGCAACGCGCCTGGGATACCGGCCGCGACCAGGCCCGCGGTGATGGCGAGGACGACCGCCAGCGGGTGCAACCGGACGGCCCGCCCCAGCAGCCACGGCTGCAGGATGTGGCTCTCCAACTGCATCACGCCGATCACGATCGCCAGCACGACCAGCGCCGCCACGAAACCGTTTGCCACCAGGGCGACCAGGATGGCCACCGTACCGGCGATCACGGCACCGATGATCGGGATGAACGCGCCGAGGAACACCAGCGCGGACAGCGGCACCACGAGCGGGACTCCCACGATCGCCAGCCCGATGCCGATCCCGACCGCGTCGACGACCGCGACCGCGACGGTCGCCCGGATGTAGCTGACCAGCGAGGAGAAGCTGCGGCGACCGGCGACGTCGGCCCGCTCACGCACGTGCTCCGGCACGCCGCGCACGACGAACTTCCAGATGTTGCCGCCGTCGTAGAGGAAGAAGATCAGGATGAACAGCGTCAGCACGAACCCGGCGAGGAGCTCGCCGATGCTGGCCGCGGTGGTCAGCGCGCCGGAGGTGATCGCCGCCTGATTGTTCTTGATCGTGTCGATGATGTTGCTGATGAAGTCCTTGATCTGCTCGTCACGCAGGTGCAACGGGCCCTGCTGCAGCCAGTTCTCGATGGTGTCCAGCGACTGGCCGACCTGCGTCTGCAGCTGCGGCAGACCGGTGGTGAACTCCGAGATGACGAACGTGAGCAGGCCGCCGATCGCGGCGAGCCCGGCGATCAGCACGATCGCGGCCGACAACGCGCGTGGCACACGCCACTCGACGAGCTTCTCCACGCCCGGCGCCATCAACGCGGCGAGCAGTAAAGCGATGGCCAACGGGATGAGCACAGTGGAGAAGTAGCCGCCCAGCCAGATCAGCACGTACAGCGCCGCGATCACGACTACGAACCGCCATGCCAGCGCAGCGGACACGCGCAGACCGCGTGGCACCGCATTCGTCACTTCGAGCGGCGCCAACGGCCGCTTCTTGGGCTCGCTCGTCACCCGAGTCACGTTATCGGTACGAGCCGACAAAATGGGCCGTCTGCCCGTGCGTCCGCGCGAAAGAATCTTGATGTGTCCCGATACGAACTGACCGACGCCGAACGGTACGTCGTCGAGGCCTTCCAGCGCGGCGACCGGATCGACCTCGGCGGCCGGTCCATCCGCGGCCAGGTCCTGGCCGAGCTGCTGGACGGCCCCGGCTCGCCGAGCGTGCTGCGGCTGACCGGCGCCCGGATCACCGAGTACTTCGGTCTGCAGGGCCGGGACGTCCGCCAGGTCCTCGACCTTCGGGACTGTGTCTTCGAGCACCGGCCGGACCTGCGGATGGCCCGGATCGTCGGACTGCGGATGCACGCGTGCCGGATGCCGGGTTTCCTCGGCCGCAACATGCGTGTCGAGAGTGACCTGATCCTCGAGCCGCGGTTCACCTGCGACGGGACGCTCGATCTGACCGACGCGACCATCGAGGGCTCGCTGCGGATGGCAGGCGCGGTTCTACACGGTCCGCTCCTCGGTGCGCGTGTGCGCATTCTCGGTTCGCTGCAAGCGGTGGTGTTGAAGACCGCCGGCGAGATGCGGCTGACCGGCGCCAAGATCGGCGGTTCGCTGCAGCTCACCGGTGCGAATCTGAACAACCCGGACGGTGATGCGCTCGATGGCGCCGGAATGGTGGTGGACGGCAACCTGCTGGCCAACGCCAAGGGCGGCCGGTTCCGTTCGTCCGGGCGGGTGTCGTTGGTCAGTGCTCGCATCGGTGGCGACGCGCGGTTCACCGGAGCCGAGCTGACGTCGCCATTGGACTGCGACCGCATCAAGGTCGAAGGCAACATCGCGATGGACAACGGTTTCACCGCGACGGCCCAGGTGCGGCTGATGGACGCCCGGGTCGGAGGGTACCTACGGCTGACCGGCGCGACCCTCGGCTCGTCCGAAGCGGACGCCGATACCGAACGTGGGCCCGCTGCGCTGTTCGCCGACGGCATCGAGCTCGGTGGTGATCTGAATGCCAGGTCCGGTGCACTCGCCGGCGCGCCGAACGAACGTCCGTTGGTCGCGTACGGCCAGGTCCGGTTGCCTGGCGCCAAGATCGACGGCAGCGCGAGCCTGTCGGGCGCGCAGCTGCACTGTCCCGGCCGGGATGCGGTCTTCGCCGACCGGCTGCAAGTCGGTGAGACGTTCTTCATGGAAGGTGTCCGGGCGACCGGGTCGATCCGGCTGCAGGACACCAGGATCGGCGCCTCGCTGAACGTCACCGGTTCCTCGTTCACCGAGCCGAGGCGCCGTGCGGACGGCAGCCGCAAGCCGTCACTGGACCTGCAGTTCGCTTCGATCGGCCACAACCTGTTGTGCAGTGTGGACGTCACCGCGACCGGTGGCGTGAGCGCGCGGCTCGCCGAGATCCGGCACACAGTGCACTTGTCCAAGGCGGCCATTGGGGACGGTCAGCCGGACAGTGTCGCGTTCGACGGCTACGGCTTGGTCGCGCACCACCTTGTGATGCGGTTCCCCGTGGACGCTCCGCCGCAAGGTCGTGTGCGGTTAGGAAACGCACGGGTCCGTCAGTTGTCCGACGGCCCGGGTGTCTGGGCGGCCAAGGGCGGCGTGGACATAGACGACTTCGTGTACGAGTCGGTGGACACAAACGACGGTGTGACGGTCAAGGACAGGCTGCGTTGGCTGCGCGCGGTGCAACCGGACTTCGCGCCTGGACCGTACGACCATCTCGTGACCGTGTACCGGGACGCGGGCGAGGAGGAACTGGCCGAGCAGGTCCTAATGGAGAAGCAGCGCAGACGGCACGCCGAACTCAGGCTGGCCGGCCGTGTCTGGGGTGTGGTGCAGGAGAAGACCGTCGGATACGGCTACCGGCCCTGGCTCGCGGCCGTGTGGCTGGCGGTGTTCTGGTTGTTCGGCACGCTGTGGTTCACCTTCAACGTCATGTCCAAACTGGACAACGATCAGAACCCGGTGTGGAGCCCGCCCTTGCTGGCCATGGATTTGCTGCTGCCGATCATCGATCTCGGCCAGGACAAGATGTGGCGGATGGAAGGCGCGTCGCACTGGATCTCGGACGTTCTCATTGCGGCGGGCTGGATTCTGGCCACCACGGTCGCCGCGGGTGCCACCCGGCTGCTGAAACGGGGCTGACCTCAAAGGACTACGGAGTGTGCCCTGTGGAAACACTCCTTGTCAGTCACACGATCGGGGGGACAAGCCGCTTCCGGCGTGCGTCACTCCGTTTCACTCTGACAGTCTTGCTGTCGCACCCCGGTGGCGTGATCGAACCTAGACCGGGTGCGACTACCAACCGAGACCGACAGACAGGTACTGACGCGTGGACACGGCACGGACAGCGAGGGGCGCCCGACTGCGGCGCATCCTGTCCCGTGCCGGCCTGGTCCTCGGCGGTGCCGTCGCCGGAACCGCGGCCGCCTGGTTGTTGTCGATGTCGACCGCCTCGGCAGACGAGCTCACCCCGGCACAGCCGGACCTCGTCAAGCCGGTCGCCGACGCATTGGGAGACACCGGCCAGGTCGGGAACTTCGTGGGCACCGTGCTGCCGGAGCCACCCGCTCCGCCCGCCCCGCTCGAGGAGTTCGGCCAGCAGGTCAAAGGCGCTGTCGAACAGGTCACGGCAGGCTTGAACCTGCCTGCCAGGACGGAGCTTGGCGAGCCCACCGCGCCCGCCAAGCTCCGTCTGCTCTCGATCGGCGACGACGATGTGGCGCCGATCGTCCAGCCGCTCGCCGCGTCCCCTCAGCTCACGCCGGTCGCCCCGGCCGTGACCGAGCGCGCGGCGGCACACGGCTCAGGCCGTGCCCTGGTGACTGAGTCGCCCATGCAGGTGCAGGGCGAGAAGGACCAGGAACTCCCCGCCCTCCCGCGGCTTCCGCTGCCCATGCCGCTGACCCCGCCCACTGTTCCCGCAGGCGCTTGCTCGTCCTGCGGCAACGGCGGTGGCAACGACGACTTCGGCATTCCGGTCGCCCACACCTGGCCGAGCTTGGCATCCGAGTTCGCCACCTCGCACGCGCTGCGTCTGATCTCGCAGCACGTTGCCCCGGCTGCCGGTGAGCAGCCCGGCGTCACCCCTGACTGACGCAAGCACACGCGCGGCCCTCTCCTAGCCCACGTGTGCTCTTAGAGCGGCCGCGCACACCACCCCCTCTGACCCGGGTGGTCGCTTGCCCTGACGTTTCTGCGACGTCCGGCCACCCGCCTCAAAAACCTTGCCACTGAACAAGGAAAAGGAGAAACACCCCGATGCAAACCTGGGCGCGACGCGGTCTTCAGGCCGCGTTGATCACCGGTGGTTTGCTGATGCTCGGTACTGGCATCGCTTCTGCCAATGAGAACGTCAACCCGGACCGGCCGGCCTCGCCGCTGGATCCGAAGGTGAAGATCCCCGTACGGGTGCACGACAACGCGATCGGCACGCCGTTCGGCCAGAAAGACCTGCCCAGCGTCAACCGCGACGTCGTGATCAGCGCGGACGCGGTCACCAAGGGCCTCCCAGTCGCCAAGGCCGCGCCGGTCGCCGGCAAGGCCCAGGCTGTGACTGACAAAGCGCAGGCCGTCGCGGGCAAGCTGCCGCACGCGGGCCACCTTCCGGCCACCGACCGGATCACCCCGAAGTCCGCGGACGTGTTCCACGGCAACAAAATCACCCCGCATCTCGTGATCCCGATCGAATTCGCGGGCAACGCGATCGCCGCGGGTGGTGATGCCCACGTGAACGCCACCTCGAGTGAGAACGACACCAACTTCAGTCCGGTGTGGACTGACGGGTCGGACAGCGCGCTGGCCGGCAACGTGGTCAACCTCGACTGGGCGCTGCCGATCCGCATCAGCGGCAACGCACTTGCCGTGCTGGGCAAGGCGACCACGCACTTCGTGTCGGAGAACACCACAGTTTCCGGCGGCGACATCGTCACCAGCGGTGCCGACGCGGTGCTGTCCGGCAACGTCGTGTCCGGTCAGTTCGCGACCCCGGTCGGCGTGACCGGGAACGGTGTGGCGGCGGCAGGTATCGCCAAGGCCGTCACCGAGATGAACGACCAGGCGCACGCGCCCGGCACCATCAAGACCAACGGTGACCGCGGTGTCGTGTCCGGCACCGGCGCCGGGGTCCCGATCGCGCTGCCCGCCGGGCTGCACGGCAACTCGGTCGCAGCCGGTGGCAAGACCTGGGTCGAGGAGAAGAACGAGCTCGCGGCCACGGCCGGCCAGGCGCTCGGCCTCGACCGGGCCAAGGCCGGCGACTACATCACCACCAGCGGCAAGGAGTCGGTGCTGTCCGGCACCGTCGCCGAGCCCGCCGTCGCTACGACCGCCACGGTCACCTGCAACGCGACGACGCTCCTGGGTACCGCCGACTGCAATGGTGAGACCGAGACCCTCACCCTGGCCGGGGGCTCCACGACCACCAACGGAGACAACTCCGCCGGTGGTGGCACGATCCTGGTGCCTTCGGTGGCGTCTCCGGTGCAGGCGTTCGCCGACTCGGTCGCCGGGGGCGGGTTGTCGAATGTGCACCACGCCAACGAGGACATCTCGAAGGCCGGCGGGAACTCGACCACCAGCGGCAAGGACGCTGTGCTGGCCGGGACCATCGCCGACCCCGCCGTCTCAGGGCCGGTTGAGGAGTTCGGCAACGCGGTGAGCGTGCTCGGCATCGCCAAGACCGACTCGCTGAACGATGTGGTCAACAAGGCCGGTGGGCACGCGGCATCCAACGCGGACAAGAGCGTCGGCTCTGGTTCCGTGGTCAGCGGCGCGGTCGCACTGCCGGTCGAGGTGTTCGGCAACGCGGCTGCGGCCGGTGGCAAGGCCACCGCGCTGGTCGGTGAGCACAAGCTGTCCACCGCCGGTGGTGACTCGGTCGTGCACGCTGACGAGTCGGTGCTCGGCGGTAGCGCGGTGCGCCCGTCGGTCGGCGGTCCTGCTCAGGTCCTGAGCAACACCGCCACGGTGCTCGGCACGGGCACCACCGATGTCTGCAACGACATCATCACCAAGTCCGGTGGCTACACCGGCACCACGGGCAACGACAGCGCGGGTGGCGGCAACGCCGTGACCCCGACCGTCGGCCTGCCCGGCGAGGTGTTCAGCAACAACGCCAACCTCGGCGGCCTGACCTCCAGCAAGGTCGTGGAGGACAAGGTCACCACGGTGGGCGGCCCGACCAACACCTTCGACGACGCCGGTGTACTGGCGTCGAACGCAGCGGTCGCCGACGTGGTCGGCCCGGTGCAGGTGTTCGGCAACTCCGCTGCCGGCGCGGGCATCTCCAAGGCCAGCGTCGTCAAGAAGACCACCGCCAAGGGCGGTGGCTGGGTGACCGCCAAGGGCACCGGCGGCGCGGGCTCCGGCAACATCGCCGCTGCCCCGGTCGCGCTTCCCACGCAGGTCTTCGGCCTGGCCGCGGGCGTGCTCGGCAAGGCGACCTCGTGGGCCGAGGGTGACACCTCGTCCGCCGCGGGTGGTCCTGTCACGACCGACGGCAAGGCCGGCACGGTCAACGGCAACGTGGCCTCCGCGCCGCTCGCCGGTGCGGCGCAGGTGTTCGGCGACGCAGCCGGCATCGCGTCGATCGTCAAGGCGACCGGCGACAACACCACGGACGCGACCTCGGGTGGCGACGTGATGACGTCCGGCGATGACGGCTCGATCTCCGGCAACGTGGCCAGCGTCCAGCCGCTGCCCATCGCGCAGGTCTTCGGCAACGCCGCGGCGCTCGCCGGCCTGGTGTACGCCAACGGCGACAACGACACCGTCGTCACCAACGGCGGCGACATCATGACCTCGGGCGACCGTGGCTCGATCTCGGGCAACCTGGCCGACGTGCCTGTCGCCGCACTGGCACAGGTCTTCGGCAACGCCGCTTCCGTCGGCGGCACGGCTGTGGGCGTGAGCCCGAACGAGACCACTGCGGTCACCGGTGGCAACGACGCCACGTCCGGCAAGGGCGGCAACCTGTCCGGCAACCTCGCGACCGTCCCGGCGGCCGGTATCGCGCAGGTCTTCGGCAACGCGGCTTCGGTCGTGGGCAACGCCGTTGGCGTGGCACAGAACGACACCACAGTGCTGTCCGGTGGTGACGCCACCACCAACGGCGAGTGGGGCTCGATCTCCGGAAACCTGTTCGCAGTGCCGGTCGCGGCTGTGGCGCAGGTCTTCGGCAATGCCGCTTCCGTCGGCGGGCACGCCATCGGAGTCGCGGAGAACGACACCACCGCACTCGTGGGCGGCGAGTACGACACCGAGGGCGACTTCAAGACGCTGTCGGGCATCGAGAAGGTCGTCCCGATCGGTGCGGTCGTGCAGGTCTTCGACATCCCGATCCCGATCGTGGCGCACGCCATCGCCCAGGGCACCAACAACACCCTGGTCAAGGTGGACGACACCGCACCGATCATCGATCTGCCGATCGGTGGCGGCGGCCTGGCCGCCAACAAGCTGCCCCGCCTGCCAGGACGGGGCATCAAGCACCACCAGTCCCGTTCGGACCTGCCGGTCAACACGCCCGGCATGAGTGACGTCGACGTGGCCGGTCTGCCCAACGGGCTGGCCGCACCCGGCGTGAACGTGGTCCCGAACGTCGGCGGCACCAACCTCAACGGCGTCGCACTGCCCAACGTCCAGGACCTGACCAGCGGCAAGGCGCTGCAGGGTGCGGACGTGACGCAGACGCTGCCGGTCACCAACGTGACCAAGCTGCTGCCGGTCCAGCCGAACCTGCCGGTCGGGCAGTCCCGTGCCGACCTGCCGCTGGAGACCCCCGGCATGCAGGACGTGGACGTGGCCGGTCTGCCCAACGGCGCCACGGCTCCGAACGTCAACGTCGTCCCGAACCTGGGTGGCACCAACGTCAACGGCGTCGCGCTGCCGAACGTCCAGGACGTCACGAGCGGCTCGGCTCTGTCCTCTGTGGACGCGACAAAGACGCTGCCGATCATGAACGCGGTCCGGCTCCTGCCGGTCCAGCCGGACCTGGGCGGCCTGCCCAAGCTGGCCTGATTCCCGGTGACCGGGGCCGTCTGGCCCCGGTCACTTCCTCACCGTTTTCCCTTTGTTCCACAAGGAGATTTTCGTGCGTAAGACCATCCGCCGTGGCATCTTCGTCACCGCAACCGCTGCCTGTGCCCTCGGCTTCGGGCTGTTCCAGGCGTCCGCCGCGACGGTTCCCGCCTTCCCCGGCGTGCCGGAGCTGCCGCTGACCTCGCTGAGCAACCTCGGCCAGGGCGTGGCGGTCGCGCCGACCATGCCGACGCTGCCCGGCGTGCCCGGCGAGGACTCCCGGAGCCTGCCCACCGACGGCATCCCGGCGGCCGGCCTCGTCAGCTCGCTGACGTCGCTGCTCGGCGGACTGGGCGCGCCTCAGCGTGCCGACCTGCCCGGCAGCGACCTGGCACCCGAGTTCAGCGACCTGACCTCGCTGCTGTCGCTGTCGGAGACGACCCAGGGTCTGGGTGCGCCCGAGCTGGGCGACGTGACCGGCGTGACCGAGTTCGCCGACCTGCCCGAGACCGGGAGCGTGGCGCCGGAACTGCCCGCCGGCGACCTGGGTCTGCCGGCCGCCACCCCGGGTGACCTGCCCGTCGGCCTGGACACCGACCAGCTGCCCGCGCTGCCGCAGGTGCCGTCGGAGACCAACGAGATCACCAAGGCCCCGGTGGTGGACCTGCCGGAGACCGACCGCCTGCCGGTCGTGGCCCAGGTCGACCACAACGACATCGCCCAGAAGCTGGTCCCGAACACCGACGGTGTCGACGTGCAGGGCCTGCCCAAGCCCAAGGTGCCCAACGTGGCCTCGACCCCGAACGCCGTGAAGCTGCCCGCCACCGCCCCGCACACTCCGGGCATGCAGAGCGTCGGCGTGCCGCAGCAGCTGCCGGTGCTGTCGGGCATCGACGCCCCGGAGGCCCCGAGCATCCACGACGTGACCGGTGACCTTGACCTGCCGGCGGAGCTGCCCCAGCTGCCGAAGGTCTGATCACCGTTTCCCTGAGCGGGGCCAGGAGCAACGAAGCTCCTGGCCCCGCTCGCTATATCAGGGTGGCTTCGGCACGGAAGATCATTTCGTGCACACGGGACCGGCCGTCATCGGTGTACCAGCCCGCCTTGGCCGGGACGACGCGCCGGATCCGCTCGACGATCGGTTTCGCGTCACCGCAAGGATGTTCGGCCACGACCGCGACGATGTCGGCTTCATACCTGGCAACCGTGTGGTCTTCACTCATGTTCTCGCGCAACAAGGTCGCCGTCTGGGCGTCACCGTGGACGAGCACGAGACTGACCATCGTGCCGTGTGTTCTGGCTCGGGTGAGCGCGAGGCCAAGGCGGTCGATCAGTTCCGGCGCGAGCATGGGCCCGAGCCTCCACTGTCTACCTTGGACTCTCAAGCACCCGGGCTGGCGATTTCAGGTGAACTGCACCGAACGCTTGGGCTACACCGGAGTGGCGGCATTCGTCGCGATCCGCTCGAGCAGATTCATCAGAGTGGCGTACTCCTCGGGCGACACGCCGTCGAGCACCTTGGCTCTCTCGGCATGGACTTGCGCGGCGATCCGGTCGTACGCCTCACGCCCTGCTGCTGTCAGTTCATATTCAGGCGTCACCCAGCCGCGGTCTGTGAAGTCCCGGATCAACGGCCGGACGTCGTCATGGAAGTGCGCCATCGCCTGCTCGATCTCGGCCAGGCTGCCGGGTTTCGCCGCGATCGTGTTGAGCACCTGCCAGTGCCTGCGGCTCAGGGCGTCGCCGGTGAGCAGGCGCTCGAAGTTGTTCTCGATCAACTGGTGAATGTGCACAAGCCAATAGCCGAGAGGCTTCATCCCAACCTCCATGTAATAAGACATGTAAATGTAAGATAGCATGCATGGACCCAGCTGTGGTGCGAGTCGAACGGGCGATGGTCGCGATCCGGCGCAGCCAAAGCCGCCGGATGTTGTCCCGGCACATGGCTGTCGACCCGGCTGTCTTCGGCGTGCTCGACGCTGTCGAGGAACACGGCCCGTCCTCAGTCACAGACCTGGCGGACGCACTCGCCGTGGACCAGCCCCGGGCGAGCCGCCTCGTCGCCAAGGCTGTGGACGAAGGATTCCTTGTCCGCCAAGCAGATCAAAACGACGGGCGCCGATCCCTGGTCAGTCTCACCGCTTCCGGCCGCGCGCAGGTCGACGCCGCACACTCATCCCGCCAGGAGGTCTTCGCGCGAGCGATGGCGAACTGGTCGGACAACGAGCGCACGACCTTCGCGCGGCTGCTCACCGAATTCATCGCCGGGATCGACTCCGGACGATGACCGCACCCGCAGTGATGTAAGGGCCACGCGGACTTGGCGGTCTTCCCTGTTGTCGTCATTCGTTTCTCAGGTTGGCTGCCAGGAGACCTTCGAAGCCCGTCATGAGCCTGTCCGGGTCGAGATCGCCGAGCAGGGCGTTCTGGACGAGAAAGGCTGGTCCGAGCGCGGCAAGGATCTCCGCCATTTCCGCGATCGCCGAGACGCCGTACCAGCACGAGGTGTCCGTGCGGATTCGATCAACGCCCGAACAGATCCGCTCGGTCTTCCCACCAGCCATCGCCTCACTGGAGGCGATCACCGGCGACACTCCTTGGACAAGAGCCCGGATACGGGCCCAACGACTCGAATGGATACCACCCATGCTCGCCGCCCTCGATCGACCGTTCGTCATCGAGCAGCCCGGCACCCTCCGCGACCTGGTGCGAGCCCTGGCCAATCGACTGGCCAGCCACGCCGACGCCCCGCTGGCCTGACTAAGCCTGGGCGAGGTCGGCGAACTTGGAGTAGTGCAGCTGGTGGGCGACGGTAACGGTGGCGGTGGGGCCGGCACGGTGCTTGGCGATGATCAGGTCGGCCTCGCCGGCGCGCGGGTCGTCGCGTTCCCAGGCGTCCGGGCGGTGGATGAGGACCACCATGTCGGCGTCCTGTTCCAGGCTGTTGTGTACGTGGACTCCGTTGGCCAGGAAGCTGTGTGTGCCTGGCACTGTCGCGTCGTAAACGGGCTGGTCGCCCAAGCTCTCGATGTCAGCGATCTCGTCCCAGAAGACGTCGTTGGTAGCGAGCATCTCGAGGTCGGCGTCATCCAGCACTGTGGCCACCCGGGCCAGCCGTGACCTGCTCGGTGAATGCTTCCACATGGTCGATCCGCAGAAGCGTGATCCCATCGCCGCCGAGAACTCCCGATGTGTCAGCTGCTTTTCGGCCAGCAAGGCACGAACCTTCGTCCAGACCGCGGACGGCACGGTGTCCAGGTTGGTGTTCCCGACGATTTCGCGCAACTGTTCGGCGACGTGCTTCGCAGCCAGCCCACGCATCCCGTTTGCACCTACCTGTTCGAGGAACCGCAACTGGTTCTCGGCGCCGTAGATGTACAGATGCCAGGAATCGCGGTATCCGCTCTTACGAGCACACTTGACTCGGCTGAGCACGCCGACACGGAGTAGCAACTGTGCCACGTCGTCAACGAGCCGCCGGCTGGTCGACGCGTAGTAGATCCGGCCTTGGCCTGCCTTCTCGTCCCACCGGATGGACCCGTCTGTGGCCCACAGGTGGTGCAGGAACAGTGCTACTTGCGCGTTCGGTGTGTTGAACACCTGGCGTGGCACGAATTTCTCATGGCTATGAAGGCCGAACAAGCCGAATCCGTCAAGCCAGGCCGCGATCGGATTGCGTTTGCCATGAGTCAACCGGTACGGCGCGGGCAACCGAAGCGATGTACACCGCGCCGCCGGATAGACATCGCGGGCGGCGGAGACGCCGAAGTGCGCGGCGGCTTTGGTCACTGTGACCAGGTTGGACTCGTCGACGCTCGCATAACGAATCGGCTGCCGACGGATGAACGAACCGTCACCGATCAGGTGAGCGAGCAACACGATCTCGGGCTCAGCCAAGGCCTTCGGTTCGACCGGTTCGGGAATCCGGCGTGGCGTCGCCAACCGGTCGCCAGGGCGCAACTCACCGAGCGGAACCCAGCCGTCGACGGTCAGGAACGGGTGATTCGCCGTGGCCTCCAGCTCCCGGCCAGAAGTCAGCCGCAACCGGAAGACCTCCTTGGTGCCGCTGCTGAAGACGTTGGTCAGCGGCCTCGGCACAACACGCATCCGCTCGTCGAGCGACCAGACAAGGGGATTCTCGCCGGATTCGAGCAACTCGCCGAATGTCGTCTCGGATCCGGTGTCCGCCCGGAGGATGCGCGTGCCGATCGTGAGGCAGCCGGATTCACGCAGGTCGGCGAGCATCGGGCGCTTGTCGGTCCGCTGTTCGGGACCACGGTTGAGCTGACTCATCGCGACCACCGGCACTTCGAGTTCCTTGGCCAGCAGCTTGAGCGACCGGGAGAACTCCGAGACTTCCTGCTGCCGGCTCTCGACCTTCTTGCCCGAGGTCATCAGCTGCATGTAGTCAAGAACGATCAGCTTCAGGTCGTGCCGCTGCTTGAGCCGCCGCGCCTTCGCCCGGATCTCCATCATCGTCATGTTCGGCGAATCGTCGACGAACAGCGGCGCCTCGGAGATCTCGCTCATCCTGCGCGCCAGCCGCGTCCAGTCATCGTCATTCATCCGGCCACCACGCATGTCCGCCAGCCGGATCTTCGCCTCGGCCGACAACATACGCATGACGATCTCGGTCTTGCTCATTTCCAGCGAGAAGATGACGCTGCTCATCCCGTGCTTGATCGAGGCCGACCTCGCCCAGTCCAGTCCCAGGGTCGAGTTGTGCGTCGGAATCATCGACCGGCTGGCCAGATACAGGTGATCGGCGTTGTCCACCTCGACACACCGCACCGGCACACTCGCCGCCGGCCGGACGTCGACGATGTAGCGCTGTCGTGGCCGCTGAGCCCGCCCGGTCAGCAACTCCTTCTGCAGCAAGTGCTTGCGCTCCAGCCAGAACACCCGGTCCTGAGTGGTGAAGGTCAGGATGTACGCGGTCGACGATTCAGCGGACCGGCCTTTGACCC
This sequence comes from Kibdelosporangium banguiense, assembly GCF_017876405.1. Classification (GTDB taxonomy): domain Bacteria; phylum Actinomycetota; class Actinomycetes; order Mycobacteriales; family Pseudonocardiaceae; genus Kibdelosporangium; species Kibdelosporangium banguiense. The sequence goes on from NZ_JAGINW010000001.1 coordinate 2,363,268, forward strand.
GCTTCGTGCTGATCCGGCATCGGTAACCGAGACTGATGATCAGCTCGTGGGTGTCTTCGGCGAGCCGGCGGTTGGTCACGGAGAACTGCACTGAGCCGCTGGAGGTGACAGTGCCGTCCGTGTCGAGCAGCCCGGCCAGCAGCGCACGGCGTTGCGCCTCGCAACTACGCAGGTACTCAACCGGGATGTGCTTGTCGCCCAGCACTCCGGCAGCTCGCAGCAGGGCAGCGACAGTGCCGTGGTGGTTCCGGCAATCCTGGCAACGGCGAAGCCCGCTTGAAGGCCGGCCGCAGTCCGGGCAGGTTGGCGCCGGTACAGGTTCCGCCACATGCTGCACCTGGGAACCACATGACCGGCCACAGCTGCGGACCTGGCTGGTCTGGGGATAGAACGGTTTGCCGCAGACGACACATTCGCGCTCGGCGACTTCATGGTCGTCCGGCAGGCTCAGCTGATACAGCATGTTGCCGCGCGGGAAGGCCTCGATGCCCTCGCTCTCGATGTAGCAGATGATCTCTGGGTCCGCTGTGGTGAACCGCGCGGAAGCCGTGTGACCATCGCCCAGCCAGGCGCCGAGAACGTATGGCGGCAATGGCAGTTCGCGTTCGGGGAACTCAAGAGGCTGAGTGTTCGCGACTGAGTGGTTGGCGCGTTCGTCTGCGCTGGAGCAACGGACGGTCGCGGCGAGTTCCTGAGTGGTGCGGATCTGGGGCGCCCGTTTCGAGCCTCGACGGGAAGCGCGGGTTTCGGTCAGCCACTGGTGTTCCGCGTCGGCGACGATCACGGTTCCGTCGGAGAACTCGACCTCGTAGCAAGGGCGATCACGCATGACGTCCGTTGCGGCGACGACTGTGGTTGGGCGGCCGGCGGCATCGATGAGCTGGTCGCCGACAGCGACCTCGCCCATGCTGGTCCAGCCGGTCGGTGTGGGCAGCGGGGTGTCCAGGGCGAGCGCCTTGCCAACTCCGGGGCGGGCGGCGACGATGATCATCTGGCCGGGGTGCAGGCCGTTGGTGAGCTCGTCGAAGTCGGCGAAGCCGGTGGGGACACCGAGTGACGAGCCACCGCGGGAGGCGATGGCGTCGATCTCGTCCATGGTGGGCTGGAGCAGCTCTTCGAGGGCGACGTAGTCCTCGGTGGTGCGGCGCTCGGTCACGTCGTAGATCGCGGACTGGGCGCGGTCGACGATCTCGTTGATGTCGCTGCCGTCCTGGCCGGCATATCCGAGCTGCACGATCCGGGTGCCGGCTTCGACCAGACGGCGCAGGACGGCTTTCTCCGCGACGATCTCGGCGTAGTAGCCGGCGTTCGCGGCGGTGGGCACGGTGGCGATGAGGGTGTGCAGGTAGGGCGCGCCGCCGATACGGCGGAGCTCGCCACGCCGCTCGAGCTCGGCCGCCACTGTGATCGGGTCGGCCGGCTCGCCCCGGCTGTAGAGGTCCAGCACGCAGTCGTAGACGTTCTGGTGCGCGGGGCGATAGAAGTCCCCGGGGCTCAGGACTTCGACCACGTCGGCGATCGCGTCCTTGGACAACATCATTCCGCCGAGCACGGACTGCTCGGCTGCCAGGTCCTGCGGCGGCGTCTTGTCGAACGCGGGTCCGCCCGGCATTCCGGAGTCACCCGGTGCCGTTCCCCGGTCATCGGTGAGCGCCACCGCGCAGCCCCTCCTCGCTCATATGTTCGAACTTACACCCCGTTCGCCAGTGTCGGCAGGAACCGCGAAGGGAGTGTCGCGAAGCACGTTAGAGCCCTACTCGGGCAGTCGCCAAACCGCGTTGGGGAGGCATCTGTGGACTACCTGTGGATGGATGACCACAGCTGACCACAGGTCCGCACGGGCCTGGGGACAACTTGGGGACAAGTACCTCCGCGAACGGGAAAACCGCTGGTCAGAGCTTGTGAACAAGGTGTGGAAAAAGTACTGGAAATACACCCGGCGTGTCGGGCCGAAACGCGTCTTCGGCGTGTCGCGCAGGGCGGTTTCACCCCATCAAGCGACTCAACCTGTGGATAGACGAGCCACCCTCCCAGCGGTACTGAGAGGGTGGCTCGGGTGATCTGAAGTGTCAGCCCGCGGCAGTGACTTCGAGCTTCACCGAGACGCTCACGTCCGGGTGCAGCCGCACGCTCGCGGTGTGCTTGCCGACGGTCTTGATGTGCCCGGCGAGTTCAACGGTCCGCTTGTCCAGCTGCGGGCCGCCGGCCGCCTTGATCGCGGTGACGATGTCGGTCGTGGTGACCGAGCCGAACAGCTTGCCGGAACCGGCAGCCGCCTTCGCCTTCAGCGGGATCGCGCCCAGCCCGTCGAGGGTGGCCTTGATCTCCTTGGCGTGGTCGAGGTCGCGCACCCGGCGAGCGTCCTGCGCCCGGCGGATCGTGCGGACGTTCTTCTCCGCGCCCTTGGTGGACTGGATCGCCAGGCCACGCGGGAGCAGGTAGTTACGGCCGTAGCCGTCCTTGACCTCGACGACGTCGCCGGGGCCGCCCAGACCGCTCACATCGGTGGTGAGAATCAGCTTCATCTCATTGCTCCGATCAGCGCGCGGTCGACGTGTAGGGCAGCAGCGCCATCTCGCGAGCGTTCTTCACCGCGATGGCGATGTCGCGCTGGTGCTGGCTGCAGTTGCCGGTCACCCGACGAGCGCGGATCTTGCCGCGGTCGGAGATGAACTTGCGCAGCAGCGCGGTGTCCTTGTAGTCGATCAACGTGTCCACGGCGTCCTTCTTGCAGAACGCGCAGACCTTCTTCTTCGGCTTGCGAATGGGTGGCTTTGCCACGTCAAGTACTCCTGGATTTCAAAAGTCTGGGGAATGTCAGAACGGAGGTTCGTCGGAGAACCCGCCACCGCCACCGCCGGCCGGCGGGGCCGAGCCCCACGGGTCGTCGGCCGGAGCGGACTGACGGCTGTTGCCGCCGCCTCCACCACCGCCGCTGTTGCCGCCGCCACCACCGAAACCGCCGCCGCCGCCTTCACCGCGGCTGACGCGGTTGACCTTGGCGGTCGCGTACCGCAGCGAAGGACCGACCTCGTCGACCTCAAGCTCGATGACGGTGCGCTTCTCACCCTCGCGGGTGTCGTACGACCGCTGCTTGAGCCGGCCGGACACGATCACCCGTGCACCACGGGTGAGCGATTCGGCCACGTTCTCGGCTGCCTGGCGCCAGATGCTGCACCGCATGAACAGCGCCTCGCCGTCCTTCCACTCGCCGCTCTGGCGGTCGAAGGTGCGCGGGGTCGATGCCACCGTGAAGCTGGCAACAGCCGCGCCGGACGAGGTGAACCGCAGTTCCGGGTCAGCGGTCAGGTTGCCGACCACCGTGATGACCGTGTCGCCTGCCATGTCGTCTCCCTAGCTGGGATCAGGCCCGTGCGGCCGGACGCTTCTTGTCGATGCGCCGCAGCACCTTGGTGCGCAGGATCGACTCGGACAGGCCAAGCTGACGGTCCATTTCCTTGACGGCGTCGGGCTCGGCGTTCACGTCGAGCACCGCGTAGATGCCCTCGGCGTGCTTGTTGATCTCGAACGAGAGCCGGCGCTTGCCCCAGACCTCGACCTTCTCAACCGAACCGCCGGAGTTGCGGATCACGTTGAGGTAGTTCTCCAGCGACGGCTGCACGTTGCGCTCGTCGGTGCTGGGATCGAGGATGATCATTACTTCGTAATGACGCATGAAGACCACTCACCTCCTGTGGACTCGCGGCCATGGTCTCTCCATGGCAGGAGGGTCTACGGCCGAAAAGCCTACAGGACGCTGATCCGCACCCTTCGTTTACCTACCCCGCCAAGGAAATCCCTGGCCCTGCCCGCGAGTGATCGACTTCGCCACAACCCAGGCCGCTCCACGTTCCCCAAAAGAACGGCCCCGCCATCCCGAAGAGAACGGCCCCCACCCGCCACTGGGGGGCGGCCCTGCTCCAGTCTACAAGGGATGGGGGTTGAGCTGGGGGTTTGCGGGAGGTTGTGGACAACTGGATTTGCGAGTGGTGCCGTTCGTACGGGAGGCCCTGCTACACGGCTTTGCGGAGGACCCAGGTTCGGACGAGGGCCGCGGTGACGCCGGACAGGGCCAGTACGGCGATCAGTACTGAGATGTCGATGTCGCGGCTGGGTGGGGTGCCGATTGCTTCGGCGTGGCCGGCGGCTTGGACGCCGTCGTTGGGTGGGTTGTCGACGCCGAGGATGCCGAACTGGGGGCTGTAGCCGGGGACGCCGCCGCCGTATCGGACGCCGGGTGAGGGCGCGTACAGGCCGGCTTGGGCGAACGGGATTGTGCTGTAGTCGGTCATCGGCGAGCGGGCGGCGTTCCAGTTCCAGGAGCCCACGGGTGGGGCGGTGGGGAAACCGAAGCCGTCGACCACCGGTAGCTGGGCCATGGGTGGCGGCGAGGTGGTGCCGTGGCCGTTGCCCGTGATGGGTTTGCTGTCCGGCTTGCCGGGGGTGCCGGGAGTGGTGGCTGCGCGGCCGCCGGCGTTGGGGAAGACGGTGCTCGCGCTCTGGTTGGCCTTTTCGGCCAGGGCCGCGGTGTTGTCCTGGGCCTGGGCGGCGACTGTGTTCGCGGCCTTCACGGTCACGCCGCAGATGCCCGCGAAGGTGCTTTGCAGGCCTTGGGTGACCTTGCCGATGATGGGGCCGACCAGCGGGATCTTGTTCAGTTCGCCGACCACGGCATTCGTGATCTGGCCCGCGGTGATCATTCCGGTGCCGGTGGGGATCGATCCGATCGGGATCGGGGGCATCTTGGCGAACGCCGACCGCACCGCCGGGGTGATCACGCCGAGCAGGTCGATCGCCTGGACCACGTTCACGACGGGTTCGAGTACGGCGGCGGGCTGCAGCTGGATCGGTGTGCCTGGGGCGCCCTGGACTGTGGCCGCGCAGCTGCCCACCACGATGGGGGTCGCCGCGGCGGCTGTACTCCCGCCGATCAGGCTGCTCGTCACGACGACGAAAGCCACTGCGAGCGCAGCGGCCAGCCTTCTGGCGAGTCGCATAGTCAGTCCTCCAGCACGTACCGGCGGGTAGCCTCTACGAGTTTGAACGACAGTACGCGCGTGTGGTGACGCGAACTACCCCGAATCGCCTGATTCTTCCGCCATGTGGAGTAGCCGGCCCGGCTCGGGGCTACCACCGGCGTGTTTGCCGGGCGCCGCCGACTACGCTCGCTGGTCATGCGCATAGGTGCCCATGTCCGCGACGACGACCCGCTCGGGGCCGCGCATGAGCGGGGTGCCGAGGTCGTGCAGTTCTTCCTGGCTGACCCGCAGTCGTGGAAAAAGCCGCCCGAGCACCCGCAGGCCGACCAGCTGCGGGCCACTGACCTGGACGTTTTCGTTCATTCGCCGTATCCGGTGAACATCGCGTCGATGAACAACCGGATCCGGATCCCGTCCCGCAAGACCGTCACACAGCACGCCGAAGGCGCGGCCGCGATCGGTGCCAAGGGCCTGATCGTGCACGGCGGTCACGTCACCAAGGGCGAGGATCCCGACGCGGGGATCGACAACTGGCGGAAGTTCTTCGAGCGGCAGGCCTCCGACGGCGGGTTCCCGCTGCCGATCCTGATCGAGAACACCGCGGGCGGCGACAACGCCATGGCCCGGCGATTCGACATGCTCGCCAAGTTGTGGGACGCCGTCGGTGCGTTCGGAGCTGGATTCTGCCTGGACACATGCCACGCGTTCGCCGCGGGCGAGGAGCTCGTGGGGATCGTCGACCGGGTGAAATCGATCACCGGCCGGATCGACCTGGTACACCTGAACAACTCCCGTGACGAGTTCGGTTCGTCGCGCGACCGGCACGCGAACATCAAGACTGGCACCATCGAACCTGAGGTTCTCGCGGCCGTGGTCGCGGCGGCAGGGGCGCCGGTCGTGGTCGAGACGCCGTCCGAGGGCCAGGCGGAGGACATCGCGTTCCTGCGCCAGGCGCTTGGGGGGTGACCAGCCGTGCCGGGTCAGGTGTCCGAGGAGGCGGAGAGGTCGGTGGCGCAGGAGTCCGGCGAGCCGGAGCCCCGGCGCTGGAGCGCGGGCAAGGGACTCGTCTTCGGGCAGCTGGCACTGGTGATCCTGGTGGCGCTGACCGGTGTGGCGCTCGTGCTGGGGTTCGCCAACAAGGATCGGTGCACCGGTCCGCACTTCGACCAGTGGGGCCGCAGCGAGCCTGACTACACGCAGCGCGCGCGCAACGAAGTCTGCTATTCCGACATCCAGTACCTGTGGATCGGCCGGGACATCGACCGGCACGTGTTCCCTTATATCCACGGTTCCATCAACGCCAAGGGCGATCTGGCCGGCGGGACCGTCGAATACCCGGTGCTCACCGGGGTCCTGATTTGGCTGGGCGCGTTGTTCGCGCACACCGACGCCGGGTTCCTGCTCGGTTCGGCGATCCTGATGGCGCCGTTCGGCCTGCTTACCGCCTGGTTGCTCGGCAAGCTCGCGCGTTGGCGAGCGCTGCTATGGGCCATCGGTCCACCGCTTGTGCTGTACGCGTTCCATAACTGGGATCTGCCGGTTGTGCTGTGCGCGGTCGCCGCGGTGTACGTAATGCATCGAGGCTGGGGCAAGGTAGGCGCGAACCGTCCGTTAATGGAGCGTGCGACACTCGCTTCAGTACTGCTCGGGCTCGGGTTCACGTTCAAGCTCTATCCGGCGATTTTCGTGCTGCCGTTGATGCTGTATGTGTTGACCGGCGGTCGGGCGGGCACGGAACTGCCACCGGGCAAGCGCTACGACGTCAAGGGCATGTTCCGGATCGCCGGGGTCGCGTTGGGGACCGCCGTGCTGGTGAACCTGCCGTTCGCGCTGGCCGGGTTCGAGGGCTGGAAGGCGTCCTTCACCTTCCAGGGCCTGCGGCAGGCCGACATCACCACGAACTCGTTCTGGTTCTGGGGTTTCCGGCCGGACTCGGATCCGAAGAACGCCGAGTTCCAGGACATGGTCAGCCTGTGGTCGCCGATCACGGTCCTCGCGTCGTTCGCGCTGGCGCTCTACCTGGGCTGGCGGCGCTACAAGCGCGATGGCACGTATCCGTGGATCGCTGTCTCGGCGGCGATGCTGTGCGGGTTCCTGCTGTTTCACAAGGTCCACTCGCCGCAGTACACGCTGTGGCTGGTGCCGATGCTGGTGCTGTTGCGGGTGCACATCGGCTGGTCGATCGCGTACTACATCGCCGACATCGCGATGGGGATCGGCATTTTCCGCTGGTACCACGCGATCGACGTGGGCAAGGCGACCACGATCTACGACGGGTTCACCGCGCAGGCGGTGATGATCGGGGTGTGGGGCCGGGCGGCGTTGCTGGTCGGGCTGTTCTTCGCGTTCCTGAACGCGAAGTCCACTCTGGACGATCCGGTGCCGGACACGTTCCTGCCCGGCGCACCCAAACCGGCTACGCTGAGTTAGCTCCTTTGTCCGTTGCGTGCCGGATTGTCAGCCGTTCGGCGGTCGTTCGGTGATCGCCAAGGACAGCAGTTTTGAATGTCATGAAACGACTGCTGGCACTCGGGATGGCGACCACGCTCGCGATCGGCCTGGTGACGACGTCCAGTTCGGCGCAGACGCCCGGCGGCTGGGTGGGGACGTGGGCGACCTCGCCCGCGACCGGCGTGGCCGGCACGGAGAACGGGTACCCGAACTACTCGATCCGCAATGTGGTGCACACCAGCATCGGCGGCGCGAGTGTCCGGGTGCGACTGTCCAATGCGTTCGGTACGAAACCCTTACAGTTCGGGCGTGTCACGGTTGCTGTTGCCGCCGAGCCGAACAGTCCGCGTGCTCTCGCGGGCAGCATGCGCACCCTGACATTCAGCAGATCGCAAACGATCACAGTGCCGCCAGGCGCCGAAGTACTCAGCGACGCGTCGCCGTTGCGGGTGCCCGAGGACGGCGATTTGCTTGTCACGACCTATGTTCCGACTCCCTCAGGGCCGGTCACCTACCATCCGGCGGCGTTGCAGACATCGTTCTTCACGCGTGCCGGCGATTTCGCGGCTGAGGAATCCGGTGCCTCGTTCAACGAACGCACCTCGGTCTGGCATTACGTCAGCGGTGTCGACGTGCAGGGCACGCCCGCGACCGGCGCGGTGGTCACACTCGGTGACTCGATCACCGACGGCGTCGGGTCCACCGCGGGCACCAACCGCCGCTGGCCGGACGTGCTCGCCGACCGGCTCAAGACCAGCCAGCGCCGGCTGGGCGTGCTCAACGCCGGGATCAGCGGCAACCGGCTGCTGCTGGACGGCACGGACTTCGGCCGGAACGCGCTGGCCAGGCTGGACGAGGACGTGCTCAGCCTCGGCGGGGTGCGCACCCTGATCGTGTTCGAGGGCGTCAACGACATCCAGCAGACCCCGCACCAGACCGATCCGCAGCAGATCATCTCGGCGTACCGGCAGATCGCCGCGCAGGCCAGAGCCCGTGGCATCCGCGTGCTCGGCGCCACGATCACCCCGTTCAAGGGCTGGCGGTCCTGGACCGAGGAACTCGAAGTCACCCGTCAGGCCGTCAACACCTTCGTCCGTACCGGCGGCGCGTTCGACGGCGTGATCGATTTCGACGCCGTCGTCCGTGACCCGCAGGACCCACAGCGGATCAAGCCCGAGTACGACACCGGCGACCACCTGCACCCGGGTGACGCGGGTCTGCGCGCTATGGGCGAGGCGGTGCCGCTCGCTTTGCTCTGATGAGGAACTTGTCGTCGGCCCCGTCGAGCACACCGCCGGCGGGGTCGTCGTCACCGAACTTGCGGACCAGGTCGCGCTCCGGGTGGTAGATCTCGTAGACCACGAGTGCGCACAACGCGATCACCACGACGTCGCGGATCACGACCATGCCGAGGAACCACTCGATCGTCAGGCCTTTGTGGTCCAGGCCGAGGTAGTACATCATCCGCGGCACCCAGACCAGCGCGTCGACGGCCATCCACGTGAGCAGGATCTTCCACCTGGGCACCGCGAGAACGGCGAGCGGAACGAGCCACAGCGAGTACTGCGGGCTCCACACCTTGTTGATCAGCAGGAACGCCGCGACCAGCAGGAAGCCGAGTTGCGCGACACGTGGCCGTGTCGGTGCGGTCAACGCGACCCAGCCGACGGCCGCGCACACGATCAGGAACAGCACGGCTGTCACAGTGTTGAGCACGGCCGGCGTCTGCCACGCCCCCAGCGTGCCGTCGAACCCGGGCCAGCCGCTGAACTCCGAGATCACGTTGTAGATCGAGTCGGTGTCCGCGGCCCGGGCGGTGTTGCGCCGGAAGAACTCCCACCAGCCGTCGGGATACGTGAACGCGATCGGCACGTTGATCGCGAGCCACGTCGCCAGCGCGGCGACCGTGGTCCGTTTCCATTCCCGGAGCTTCCCGGTTCTCAGGCACAACACGAACAGCACGCCGAGCAGGAGCAGTGGATAGAATTTCGCCGCGCCGCCGAACCCGATCAGCACACCGGCGAGCACAGGACGTTTACGCGCCCAGGCGAGAACACCGGCCGCGGCGGCCGCCGTCGCCAGCGCATCGAAGTTGGTGAACGCATGCACCAGAACAAGCGGTGACGCGGCGACGAGAATCGCGTCCCATGGCCTTCGGCGTGCGGTGCGGGCCACCGCCCACACCGTCACCAGCCACGCCAAAGCCAGCCAGAACGCGGTGATGTTGAAGTACACGGCGACCGGGATGGCCGACAGCAGGCCCGCATCGAGCCAGCCCGCGGTGAGCTTCGCGTTCACCCACTGGAACATCCCGGTGACCACCGGATACTCCATGTAGCGGGTCTGCTGGTTCGGCTTGCCCTGATCGTCGACCCAGCTCGTCCGGTACGGGAACGTGTCGGGCCGGTCGAGCCGCTCCGCGGTGTAGAGCGGCACGATGTCGGAGTAGCACATCGCGATGTACGGCCGGGCTGTGCGCCAGTCGAGCTCCTGCTGGCCCTGGTCGTTGGTGTACTGCTGGATGCAGCCCGCCTTGCCGAACCAGCTCAGCGTCAGCGCGGCCACGGCCACCAGCAACGCGATGCGCAGCGGCGTCCAGAACCACTGGCGGCCGATCTGCGCGTGCTTGCCGAGAGGACCACCGATCGGGCTGGTGGCACTCGCGGCAAGCGGTCCCGTCAAGGTGGGAGCGACTCGCTCGGTTGTGTCGAGCGAGTCGGTGTCACCAATTTCGTCGGGCTGCACGCGCAGATGCTAGTGGGTGGGCTCAGCCACCACCGGAGGAGAACTCGTCTCCGTTGGTACCGCCGTTACCTCCTCCTCCTCCACCACCACCACCGGCGCCTCCACCAGGGATGGTGAAGGTGGGCCGGGTGTTTGTTGTCTTGGGCGGCGTCGTGGGCTTGTCGTCCGTGTCGTCAGGCGGCTTGTTCTCGCTGTTCTGCGTCGTGGCCCTGTTGGTGTTCGGGTCGGTCTGCCTGTTGGTCTGCGGGTTGGTGTTGGTGATCACGGCGTCCTGCGCGGACTTGCCGATCGCCACGTACTCGGAGAACTTCTCCTTCTCCTTGCCCTTCAGGTACGTGTCCATGAACTTCTTCCAGATCTCTCCGGAGAGCCCGCTACCGAACACCGCTTTGCCCTGCTTGTTGCGCACCGGCGTGTTGTCGTCCGTGCCGACCCAGACCGCCGCGGAGATCTGCGGCGTGTAGCCGACCATCCAGGCCGCGCAGTTGTCGGACTTCTTGGTCTTGCCGGCGACTTCGGCGCAGCCGTGCGTACCGGTCTTACCGGCGCAGATACGACCGTCGGCGCACTTGAGTTTCTCGTTGTTCGCGACCACCGGGATCAGCGACTCGGTGACGTTGCGCGCGATCTTGGAGTTCTCCTCCGGGTCGTTCTTGCTGAACGCGGCCTCGCCACCGGAGTTGGCGCCGTCAGAGTCGAGCACGATCTTGTTGTTGTCGTTCGGGTCGGTGACCTTCGCGACGAGGTGCGGCGTCCGCTTGGTGCCGTTGGCCGCGAAGGTCGCGTACGCACCTGCCATGTTGATCGGCCGCGCCTGGTAGTCACCACCGCCGATGGCGATGTTGAGGTCCGGTTGCGCGGTGGTGCCTTCGATCGGGATGCCCTTGGCACCCACGTTCTTCGGGATGCCCGCTTCGATCGCGGCCTCAGCCACCTTCTTGGTACCGACCTCGTTGTAGGCGATGTCGGCGAACACGGTGTTGATCGACAGCTCCATGGCCTTGGCAACAGTGCATTGCTTGCCGCACTTGTCGCTGTTCTCCGAGTTGTTGATCACCGAGCAGTTCTTCGGGTTCTTCTCACAGTTCGGGCCGAACATCCGGGGTGTCGTGCCGTCGTAGACCTCGCCGAGGCCCTTGCCCTTGTGCAGCAACGCCACGAGGTCGAACGGCTTGAACGACGATCCGGGGTTCTGCCAGGCACGGGCGTAGTCGAAGCCGTTCTTGGCCGCGTTGTACCCGTAGTACGCGAGCACGCGGCCGGTGGCGGGGTCCACCGCGACCAGCGCCTGACGCAGGTTCTGCGGTTGGCCTGCCATCACCGTGTCGATCGCGTCCTTGGCCAGCTTCTGCGCGGCCGGATCGATCGTGAGCTCGACGTTGTAGCCGTTCTTGCCGAGCTTCTCCTCGGAGATGCCCTGGGCGTCCAGCTCGCGCTTGGCCTGCTCCCAGATCAGCTGCATGTCCGGCGTCATCTGGTTGTTGGTCTGGGCCACGTTGGCCATCTGCGGGAACTGCGCCGCTTTCCGCTTGTCGGCCGGGTACCACTTCTGCTCGACCATCTTGTTCATCACGTAGTTCCAGCGTTCCTGAACCCAGTCCGGGTCGCCGCCCGCGCGGCCGGGCTGCTGGATGACGCCTGCGAGGGTGGCCGCTTCTTCCGGCGTGAGGTCCTCGAGCTTGTCCCTGTTGTAGTACACCTTCGCGGCCGCGGCGATGCCGTACGCGCGTTTGCCGAAGTAGATGGTGTTCAGGTAGGCCGTGATGATGTCGTCTTTGTTCATCGTGTTGGACATCTTGTAGGCCGTGGCGAGTTCCATGAACTTACGGGTGAGCGTCTTCTGCTCGTCGCGGGTGGCCTTCTTGACGTACTGCTGGGTGATGGTCGAACCACCGCCGCCACCACCGGTGACGTTGTTCCAGACGGCGCGCATGATGCCGCTGACGTCGAAGCCGTTGTTGGTCTCGAAGGTGTTGTCCTCGGCAGCGAAAACCGCGTGCTTGACCGTGTCGGGGATCTGCTCCTTGGTGACCAGGGTCCGCCGGCCCTCAGGCGCGATCGTGGTGAAGTTGCTGCCGTCTCCCCACTTGACGGTGACCGTCTTGTCGAGCTGGGCGGCGATCGTCTTCGGGTCCGGCACGTCGACGATCTGGTACGCCACGAAGAACGCGACCAGCGGCGCGATCATCATCAGCGCCATGAAGACGTAGCTGGTCCGCCGGACGCGTCGCCAGATCTTCTTGCGGCGCCTGCGGCGTGCGTCCTCCTCTGACTCCAGTGGCTCGTCGTACTGGCTGTCCGGGTCGTCGTAGCCGTAGCCCTCGTCCTCGAACTCACGGTGCGTCAGCAGCTCAGGCTCGGGCGATGTACGGCCACGGCCGTGCAACGGCGTGATCATGTCCGTCGCCTGCTCGGCAGGATTGCCGGTGCCCTGACGGACCACCACAGTCTGCTGCCCGGCCTGGCCTGGGCCTGGCGGACGAGCACCCGGCGGCATCTGGCGGGGCCCACCCGGGCCACCCGGGCCACCCGGGCCTGGTGGGCGTCCCGGCGGCCGCGCCGGTCCGCCCGGCGGGGGCCCGCCATTGCGGCCCATCGGCGGGCGCGGGTGCTGCGTGGTGGGGCGCTCAGGCGGCGCCTCGGTCGGCCACTGGGGCTGCGCCGGAGCGTCGTCATCGAACGACGGCTTCCAGAAGCCGGTGCTTTCCCCCGATTGTTCCTGGCGACGCCCGCGCCTGCCGGCGTCCGGGTCGTCACCCGTCGGCCATTGCGGGTCTCTGTGGTCGTTCACGAATGGGCCTTCCAGACGTCCGCGAGCATGCGGAGCAGCTTGTGACGAGACAAGTGCGTTTGCAACCGCCTCACTCCGCCACTGTTCTCCTGCGTGGCTTGCCGGAACGCAGTCCACGCGTTCCCAAGACGTATGACTGCACTAGGTGGTTCCATGAACATGTGCGGCAAACTTCTACCGCATACACGGTGAACTCCTCATAGAGGTTCGCCAATCTGGCAAGTTCCTCCGGAGCACGTGCGGATCCGGACGCGTGCTTGAGCTCGTCACCGTAGATCCAGGACACCAGTGTGAGTGGTTCCTTGCGGCAGACCGGGCAGGTCACCTCGGTGGGCTGACCATGGAACTTCGCTGCTCGCAGCAGGTATGGGCTGGCGTCGCAGACGTCCATGGTGCCGACCCGGCCGGAATAGACCTCGGCGAGCAGCGCCCTGCGCTGTAACGCGTAGTCCACGACCTGACGTTGGGTCCGCACAAGCCACAGCGTACGTGCCCTCCGCTGAGGGTCGTTGGGCCGTTCAGGGCAGTGCGTTGCCAAGTGGGCGGCTACCAGCGGATCAAGGCAGGGGTGTCGATTACCACAGGCGCATTTTCTTGAACCGGCGCGCGATGTATCGGCACGATATAGTTGTCGATAGGTCAGTGCACACGTGAGGAGGTCTCGGTGCTCGAGTTCGCCATCCTCGGTCTGCTGCACGAGGCCTCCATGCATGGCTACGAGCTGCGTAAACGCCTCTACGACCTGCTCGGCACGCTGCGCACCTTCTCGTACGGCTCCCTGTACCCGACGCTGCGCCGTCTGCTGCGCGCCGGGCTGATCGTCGAGGAGGAGCCCGACGAGAACCGCACGTGGGGCCGTCGGGCCAAACGTGTCTACAAACTGACCGCCGAAGGCAAGGAACGGTTCGCCGACCTGCTGGCCGACGCCGGTCCACAGACTTGGGACGACGAGGGGTTCGGCGTCCATATGGCGTTCTTCTCCCGGACACCGGCCGAGGTCAGGATGCGAATCCTGGAAGGCCGCAGGCGGCGGGTGGAGGAGCGCAGGGAAGGGCAGCGCTCCGCACTGGCCCGCGCGGGCGAGCAGATCGACCGGTACACGCGGGAGTTGCACCGGATGGGCCTGGAGAGCAGTGAACGCGAAGTCCGCTGGCTCAACGAGCTGATCGCCGAAGAGCAGCGAGAGCAGGACGGCGGGGCTCGCTGACTGCTGTTCGCCAAACACCAAGTGACGGCTGCTGAAGGCGCCGTCAGCGGAAAAGGATAAGGAGAACCGGCATGGGCCAAAGCGTGAAAGTGGCCATCGTCGGCGTCGGCAACTGCGCGGCTTCGCTGGTGCAGGGCGTCCACTACTATCGCGACGCCGATCCGGCCACCCGCGTGCCCGGCCTGATGCACGTTCGGTTCGGCGAGTACCACGTCCGCGACGTGCAGTTCGTCGCCGCGTTCGACGTGGACGCCAAGAAGGTCGGCCGTGACCTGTCCGAAGCCATCGTGGCCAGCGAGAACAACACGATCAAGATCTGCGACGTGCCGCCGCTTGGAGTGACCGTGCAGCGCGGCCACACCCTCGACGGCCTGGGCGACTACTACCGCGAGATCATCACCGAGGCCGACGAGGACCCGGTCGACGTCGTGCAGGTGCTCAAGGAGTCGGGCGCCGACGTGCTCGTGTCCTACCTGCCGGTCGGCTCCGAGGACGCGGACCGGTTCTACGCACAGTGCGCCATCGACGCGGGCGTGGCCTTCGTCAACGCACTGCCGGTGTTCATCGCCTCCGACCCGGTATGGGCCGAGAAGTTCCGCGCGGCCGGCGTCCCGATCGTCGGCGACGACATCAAGTCCCAGGTCGGCGCCACCATCACCCACCGCGTGATGGCCAAGCTGTTCGAGGACCGCGGCGTCGAGCTGCTGCGCACCTACCAGCTGAACTTCGGCGGCAACATGGACTTCATGAACATGCTGGAGCGCAAGCGCCTGCAGTCCAAGAAGATCTCCAAGACCCAGTCGGTGACCTCGCAGATCCCGCACGAGATGGAGAAGGCCGACGTGCACATCGGCCCGTCGGACCACGTCCCGTGGCTGGACGACCGCAAGTGGGCCTACGTCCGCCTGGAAGGCCGCTCCTTCGGCGACACCCCCCTGAACCTGGAGTACAAGCTCGAGGTCTGGGACTCCCCCAATTCCGCAGGCGTCATCATCGACGCCGTCCGCGCCGCCAAGATCGCCCTCGACCGCGGTATCGGCGGCCCGATCCTCTCGGCCTCGTCCTACTTCATGAAGTCCCCGCCGGAGCAGTACTCCGACTCCGAGGCCTACGACGCCGTCGAAGCCTTCATCCGCGGCGACGTCGAGCGCTAACAAGCGCCAACACGCCTACGATCGCGTGACGGGCCAGTTACGCTGGCCCTCATGCGAGATCCTGGTGACTCAAGCCGAGCGGGGAGGTGGAACGTGGCAGCAGAGACGGTGGCACCTGAGTTTGATCCGCTTGTCGAGTTCTACGGCATGTGGACGACGGAGCTGGCCGAGCACTACTTGCCGATTCCGTTCGCGCGCATGGTCGGCAAGTACGAGTGCCAGGACGGTTACCTGATCATGAGTCCTCGGGAAGGCAGCCGGAACAGTTACGCGGCCTTGGAACTAGGGCATATCCTGCGTGGCCCAGCCCGTGCCGCCGGTCATCTCGCATACTTGGCGCTCAACGTGGAGTTTCACTCCAACAGCTGGATCGAGCCTGACCTGGTCGTGCTCAAGCAGCCAGTCGACGGCTTGACCTGGATACCCGCCGAGAAGGTGCTGATCCCGATCGAGTTCGTCTCGGCCTCCAGCCGCCGCCGGGACAGAATCGACAAGCCGGGTATGTGTGCCGAAGCCGGAATTCCGTACTTCATGCGGGTTGAGGTCGACAAGCGCAATGTGCAGGTGACGCTGTGCGAACTTGACCGAGGCGGATACGTGGTTCATGCAGAGGCTGTCGCTGGGCAGCTGTTCGAGACCGAGTTGCCATTCCCGATCTCCTTCGACCCGGGTGTTCTCCTGGAGCCGTGAGCTGTCCGGAAGCCGCTGGAGCGGCTACTGTGTGCCCTGGGCTGAGGACTGTGTGGACGTCCGGTCGCAGGTGGTGAACACCTTCATAACGGCACTAAACCTCTGGCTGGACAGGTGCGTCAACGCAGTGTGAGAGCGGTGGTGGCCGGTTCGGGAGCCGGGGCGGCGTCCGGTGTGGACGCGCAGGCGGCGTTCTCCGCGTTGTTCGACGGGTCCTTCGAGCCGATGAAGCGACTTGCGTACCTGCTTGGTGCGGACGACCCGGAGAACATCGCGCAGGAAGCCTTTGTGCGTTTGCATGACCGCTGGCACACGTTGTACGACGACAGCAAGGCGTTGCCGTACCTGCGCGCGATGGTCGTGAACCTGAGTCGCTCGCGATTGCGACATCTGCGGGTGGTGCGAAAGACGCCGCCGGATGTGATGCTCGATGAGCTGTCGGCCGAGACACACGCCATGGCCAGGCAGGAGCACAAGCGGATCAGGGAGGCGCTGGGCAAGCTGTCGCGGCGGCAGCGCGAGGTGCTGGTGTTGCGCTACTGGCTGGACCTGGATCAGGCCGCGATCGCCGAGACCCTCGGCGTGGCGGTCGGCACGGTCAAGGCCACCACGTCGCACGCCATGAACAACCTGCGCAAGCACCTGGAGGAAGGGTGACCGACGAGCTGGAGCGCAAGCTGCGCTCGGCACTCACCGAGATGGCCGATGAGGTGCGGCCGAGCCATCACCCCTGGGCTGAGCACCAGCGCCGGATCTCGGCTCGCAGGAGCCGTAGGCCTTTGCTGATGGCGGCCGTCGCGGCCGCGGTCGTGGCGTTGATCGCCGTACCCGTGATGATCCTGCAGATGCGGTCGGATCCGGTCCAGGCCGCCGACATCCCAGAGCCGTCCGCGCCGCCGACCCAGACGACGACGTACTCGTCGGGGCGCCAGCCCGACGGCAGCTTTGAGCCACAGGCCGGGGAGAAGGTCCTCACCCCGCCGGTCGTGTTGACGAGCGAGGGATCTTCCGGCGACTATGTCCGGACTTTGGCGTACACCACGGAACGGGACGGTCTGAGGTTCCTGTGCCTCACGGTGGTCAGAGGGCAGGACACACCCGTGATCAAGGGCACAGCCGGTTCGGACTGCTCGCAGCTGAGTCCGCCGCGGGCCGGTAAGTACGTCTGGGGCAGCCGTCTGGTGACGTCCACCTCGTCGAACGCGCAGATGCTCTACGTGGCATCCCCGCCGACCGACAGCGTCCTCGTGCGACTGGCTGATGGGTCCTATGCGGGGTCTCTCCGGCTTTCACAGGCCGACGACGGTTTCTCCGTGTTCACTGTCTATTTGAGCTCGAACAAACCGCCCGCCGCCTTCACTGCCAGGGACAAGGCGAAGGCAACCCTGGAGAACGGCTAAACCCGGGGTCATCGGAGTGCGTCAACGGGGGTGTGAGTGCAGTGGTGACCCGCCCGGAGGCTAGACCGTCCAGAATGGACTCGATGGCGGCGTTCTCGACACTGTTCGATGAGTCCTTCGAGCCGATGAAGCGGCTCGCGTACCTGCTTGGTGCGGACGACCCGGAGAACATCGCGCAGGAAGCCTTTGTGCGTTTGCATGACCGCTGGCACACGTTGTACGACGACAGCAAGGCGTTGCCGTACCTGCGCGCGATGGTCGTGAACCTGAGCCGATCCCGGCTGCGACATCTGCGGGTGGTGCGAAAGACGCCGCCGGATGTGATGCTCGATGAGCTGTCGGCCGAGACACACGCCATGGCGAGACAGGAGCACAAACGGATCAGGGAGGCGCTGAGCAAGCTCTCCCGCAGGCAACGGGAAGTTCTGGTGTTGCGCTACTGGCTGGACCTGGATCAGGCCGCGATCGCCGAAACGCTCGGTGTCGCTGTCGGCACGGTCAAGGCAACGACGTCACACGCGATGACGAACCTGCGCAAACACCTGGAGGAGTGGTGATGGACGAGCTGGAGCGCAAGCTGCGCTCGGCACTCACCGAGATGGCCGAGGGGGTGCCGCCGAGCCACAACGCCTGGACTGAGCAGGAGCGTCGGCTTGCCCTGAAAAGTCGACGCAATCGAGTTCGACCAGCGCTTATGGCGGCCGTGGCAGCGGCGGTGGTGGCGCTCGTCGCGGTCCCGGTTGTGATCTTCAACGTCCGCAACGCGCCGGTGGATGCGGGCGCCGTGCCGCTGGTGACCGACACGCCAGATGCGTCGCCACGGTCTCGTCCGTCGTCGGACCAGGGGAAGAAGGTCGGCTACCGTTCGCTGGGCGATGAGCAGCTGTCGACCGACCCGATGGTCATCGGCATGCTCAGCCCGGCCAAGGAACCGGTTGCCGTGTACGCGTACACCGTCCGCACGGCCAAAGGGCTTGACCAGCTGTGCTTCGCCCAGAACAGGGAGGGCCAGGAGATCAACGGTTCCGAGCAGGCGAAGTACGGTCAGCCGCAGTGCTCGCCGCTCACCAGGCCGAAGACCGGTTTCTCCTGGGGCGTGCGGCAGGCGCCGGGCAGCGGCAACGCCGGCGCGACCTACTTGTACGTGATGTCGCAGCCGGCCGCCACTCTCATGCTCCGTGATGCCAACGAGCGGCTGATCGTCGCGCAGCAGAAGTCCACCGGTGCCGAGTTCACGGTGTTCGTCGGCTACATGGACTCGAAGCAGCCGCCGAAGGCGTGGACCGTCCGGGACATCGACACCAGGGTTCTGCAGAACGGACCGTGAACACCAGGTAAACGGCTGGTGTTCCGTTTTCCCACCGGCCGACCTAGTGTCAAGTTCCTCCCGAACGGACTGGAGGAGCCTTGACCCCACCACGTATCCGGTTGCCGCTGCTGCACGACGGCGGTCGCGCCCAGGTGACCTGCGAGTACAAGTGCGGCAACGCCTGTGCGCACGAGCCGCCGAATCCGTCGGGGAACGACTACATGGGTGACATCGTCACCGATGTGATCAGCCGTCGGCGCGCCCTGCAGGCAGGTGCGGCGGTGGCCTTCACCGCCACCGGGATCGGCAGTCTGAGCGGGAGCGCCGCGGCGGACGAGCAGCGTGGTGGTGGCCACACGCCGGGCCTGAACTTCGACCGCGTCCAGCCGAACACTCTGGATGCCGTGGTCGTCCCGAAAGGCTATGAGCAGGCGATCGTGATCCGCTGGGGCGACCCGGTGCTGCCTGGCGCGCCGAAGTTCGACTTCGACAAGCAGACCGCCGCTGCGCAGGCCAAGCAGTTCGGTTTCAACAACGACTTCGCCGCGCTGATGCCGTTGCCCGGCGACAACCAGCTGCTGGTGACCAATCACGAGTACACCAGCGAGAACTTCATGTTCAAGGGATACAGCTCGGCGAACCCCACCCGGGAGCAGGCCGAGATCGGCTGGGCCGCGCACGGCCTGAGCGTGGTCGAGGTCGAGCCCGTCCGCCGGTCCGGCGCTCTCAGACCGGTGATCGGCCGATACAACCGGCGGATCACGATGACCACGCCGTTCAGGATCACCGGTCCGGCCGCGGGCAGCGACCTGCTCAAGACCTCGGCCGACCCGACCGGCACGGTCGCGCTGGGCACGTTGAACAACTGCGCGGGCGGCGTGACGCCGTGGGGCACGATCCTGTCCGGCGAGGAGAACTTCAACCAGTACTGGGCCAACGCCGGCCAGACGCCGGAGCCGGTGAAGTCACGGGCCGTGCGCTACGGCGTCACGACCGGGGCCACCGCCCGCAAGTGGGAGCGGTTCGACAAGCGGTTCGACATGCTCCAAGAGCCCAACGAGGTCAACCGGTTCGGCTATGTCATCGAACTCGACCCGAACGACCCCGACTCGACGCCGGTCAAGCACACCGCCCTCGGTCGCTTCAAGCACGAGTGCGCGAACATCCGCGTGGCGCGCGACGGCCGCGTGGTTGCGTACTCCGGCGACGACGAGCGTTTCGAGTACCTCTACAAGTTCGTCTCCAAGAACAAGATGCGTCCAGGCAACAGCAAGGCCGCGCGCCGCTACAACATGACGCTGCTCGACGAGGGCACGCTCTATGTCGCTCGCTTTACCGGCGACAGCCCGGCCAGTGAGATCGACGGCACCGGGAAACTGCCGTCCGACAAGCGGTTCGACGGTTCCGGCGAGTGGATTCCGCTCGCCAGCGGCAATCGGTCGTTCGTGCCCGGGATGACCGCCGAAGAGGTCTACGTCTTCACGCGGCTGGCCGGCGACAAGGTCGGCGCGACCAAGATGGACCGGCCAGAGGACGTCCAGGCCAGCCCGAAGACCGGCAAGGTCTACGTGGCGTTGTCCAACAACGTCGAGCGCGGTGTCACACCTGGCAAGGAGAGCGCGACCGAGATCAACCCGCGTAACAACAACAAGCACGGGCACGTTCTCGAACTCACCGAGCACGACCCGTTGTCGCTGCGGTTCGACTGGTGGCTGTTCATGGTGTGCGGCGATCCGAACTCGCCGGACACCTACTTCGCCGGTTTCCCGAAGGACCAGGTCAGCCCGATCACCAGCCCGGACAACGTGGCGTTCGACCAGTACGGCAACCTGTGGATCGCAACGGACTCCGCCAACGCGCTCGGCATCAACGACGGGCTGTACGGCGTGCCAGTCGACGGTCCGCAACGCGGCAACCTCAAGTTGTTCCTGACCGTCCCGCGCGGTGGTGAGACGTGCGGACCGATCGTCCAGGAACGCGTGGTCACGGTCTGCGTGCAGCATCCCGGCGAGGTCGACGGTGCCAACGCGGACAACCCTGTGTCGCATTGGCCGGACGGCGGCGCAAGCCAACCGCGACCGGCTGTGGTCGCCGTATGGAAGCCTGGCCGCCACGGCCCGGACCGCATCGGTTCATAACCTGCGGTAACCAGCCGATTCTCCCGTGCGACGGCAGAGGGTGTTAGCCCGGCGTTCACCTGGATGTCGGCTATGTCTTCCCTGCCCCGCTTACGGTTCGGCCGTTCCGGACTGACCTTTTACGGGAGGCCTCGCGTGTCCTCACGCCCCGAGCCTGGCCGCTTGCTGCCTTTGCTCACGACCAACCACTACGGGCGGTCGGCGGTCACGTGCCGCTACCGCTGTAACAACGCCTGCTCTCACGACGCGCCCAACACGTCTGACAACGAGTACTTCGGTGACGTGGTCCGTGATGTCGTTCGCCGCCGCGGCATGCTCAAGGCGGGCGCTGTGCTCGCCGTCGCCGGCGCTGGTGTCGCCTCGTTGAGTGGCACCGCGACGGCCGCACCTGCCGACACCGAAGTGCAGCGCCACAACCGGCCAGACCGGCGGGACGGGCTGAACTTCGACCCGGTTGCGCCGAACACCGAGGACCGGATCGTCACCGCAGAGGGCTACGACCAGGCGGTCGTCATCCGCTGGGGCGACGCGGTGCTGCCCGGCGCACCGAAGTTCGACTTCGACAAGCAGACCGCCGCCGCACAGGCCAAGCAGTTCGGCTTCAACAACGACTTCTGCGGCCTGGTCCCGCTGGGCCACAACCGCTGGCTGATGGGCTCGAACCACGAGTACACGTCCGAGACCTTCATGTTCAAGGGCTACAGCGACGCCAACCCGACCGAGGAGCAGGTCAAGATCGGCTGGGCGGCGCACGGCTTCTCGGTCGTCGTGGTGCAGAAGGACTTCTGGTCGGGCAAGCTCGTGCCCAAACTGGACCGGTACTACAACCGCCGGATCACCGTCACCACGCAGTTCGCGTTCGACGGCCCGGCCGCGGGCAGCAAGTACCTGCAGACGTCGGCCGACAAGACCGGCCGCAAGGTCTTCGGCACCTTCGGCAACTGTGCCGGCGGCGTGACCCCGTGGGGCACGATCCTGTCCGGCGAGGAGAACTTCGACGGTTACTTCTGCAGCCCCACCACGCCGACCGACCCGCGCGTCACCCGCTACGGCAAGATCGCCACGGCGACCGCCCGCAAGTGGGAGCGGTTCGACAAGCGCTTCGACATCACCCAGGAGCCCAACGAGTTCAACCGCTTCGGCTGGATCGTCGAGATCGACCCGAACGACCCGAACTCGACGCCGGTCAAGCACACCGCGCTCGGCCGCTTCAAGCACGAGGCGTGCAACATCCGCGTCGCCTGCGACGGCCGCGTGGTCGCCTACATGGGCGACGACGAGCGCTTCGACTACATCTACAAGTTCGTCTCCAAGAACCGCATCAAGCACGGCGACAGCCAGCGCGTGCGCGAGGAGAACAAGAAGCTGCTCTCCGAGGGCACGCTCTACGTCGCTCGCTTCACCGGCGACAGCCCTGCCAGCGAGATCGACGGCACCGGCAAGCTGCCCTCCGACGGTGAATTCGACGGCACCGGCGAGTGGATCCCGCTGGTCAGCGGCAACAAGTCCTTTGTGGACGGATTCACCGCCGAAGAGGTCTACGTCTTCACCCGTCAGGCCGCCGACAAGGTGGGCGCCACCAAGATGGACCGCCCCGAGGACATCGAGCCGAACCCCAAGACCGGCCGCGTCTACGCCGCGCTGACCAACAACACCGACCGTGGCGTCGTGGCCGGCAAGGAAGGCCCCACCGAGATCAACCCGCGCATCGGCAACAAGCACGGCCACGTCCTCGAGTGGGAGGAGCGCGGCAACGACCCCACCGCCACGAAGTTCTCCTGGAAACTGTTCCTGGTCTGCGGCGACCCAGCCTCGCCCGACACCTACTTCGGCGGCTACGACAAAACCCAGGTCAGCCCGATCTCCTGCCCGGACAACGTGGCGTTCGACAAGCGCGGCAACCTCTGGATCTCCAGCGACGGCAACGCCCTGAAGTCCAACGACGGCCTCTTCGCCGTCCCGACCGAAGGGAAGTACCGGGGCCGCGTCAAGCAGTTCCTGACCGTGCCCAAGGGCGCCGAAACCTGCGGCCCGGTAATCGAAGACGACTTCGTCCTGGTATCCGTGCAGCACCCAGGCGAAATCACCGGCGCCAGCGCCGACAACCCCCTCTCCCACTGGCCAGACGGCGGCACCAGCCAGCCCCGCCCCTCAGTAGTGGCAATCTGGCCCCGCCGCGGCCCAATCTGCGACTGAGCCAGCCTTCCCCGGCTTCGAGCGCCAGCACCACCACCTGGCGCTCGAAGCCACCCACCCCCAGACACCTCCAGACCCCACGCGGCCCCCACCCAACTGCCAGACCCGCCGAAACCCCAGGCCCACCCAGCCCTCGCCAAAGAGCCCGCACGCCCGCACCTCAAGCCGTCTTGCCCACCCCTTGTGTATAGACATGCCCCCGCCCATCCCGGGGGGCGTCCCTGGTCCAGTCTATCGGTGATAGGGCGAGGAACGGCCTGTTCGAGAGGGTTGTGGACAACAGGATTTGCGAGTGGGCCGTTCGCACTGAGGTTTGCAGGTCAGCGCCTCGCGCCGCTGGGAGCCTCTGACAAGGATCCGCCACCAAGATGGCTTGTCGGTCCCGAACCTGCCTCCGGCCCCCGAATCCAGCCTATCGCCACCCACCGACAGAACCGGCTCCCCCAAGATCCACAGCAGGGAGTTGTCCACAGCCCGGCATCTGTCCACGGTCGACGCCGAAAACCCCTGTCGGTCTCCCCCGTCCGATAGACTGGAGCAGGGCCGCCCCCCGGGTTTCGGGTGGGGGCTGTTCTTTTGTGAAGTGGGCGATTTTGGGGGTTGGTTGGTGAAGACGGCGCTGGTGACTGGGGCTTCGGGAGGGATTGGCGCGGCGGTCGCCAGGGCTCTCGCGGCGACACATGATGTCTGGCTTGGCGGGCGCAAGATTCCCGAAGGGCTGCCTGGCCGGGCGTGGCCAGTTGATCTGCGGGACTTCGCTTCGCTGGAGCGGGCCACGGCTGAGATCGGCGATCTGGACGTGCTTGTGCACAGTGCGGGCGTGAGCCGGATCGGGCCGTTGGAGCAGACCTCGGTCGATGTGTGGCGGGAGACGCTTGAGCTCAACGTGATCGCGGTGGCGGAGTTGACCCGGGTACTTCTGCCCAGGCTGCGCGCTGCCAATGGGCACGTCATCCTGATCAACTCTGGTGCGGGGATACTGGCCCACGCCAACTGGGGTGCGTATGCGGCGAGCAAGTTCGCGTTGCGGGCCTTTGCGGACGCGTTGCGCGCCGAGGAGCCGGAGCTTCGGGTGACCACGGTTTTTCCGGGCCGGACCGACACGCAGATGCAGCGGGATGTGCGTCAGGCTGAAGGCGGCGACTACGAGCCGGAGAAGTACCTGAAGCCCGAGACTGTCGCCGCCGCCGTTCTGAATGCCATCAACACGCCTGGTGACGCGCACCCGACGGAAGTTGTCATCCGCCCGCGATGAGGCGTCGGGTGACCGCTCCGGCGGCGGCCTGAGCTTCGGCGCGGTCCACGAGGGTTGTCTCGCCGAGGCTGACGACCTGGTCGCCGGCCACCCAGACGTCCTGGACCTGGCGTGCGCCGGCGGCCCAGACGAGGTTCGACAGCAGTTGGACGTCCGGCACGTCGACGCCGCCTGCGAAGGCCGGCGAGTCCACGGACATGTGCACGATGTCGGCCCAGCGGCCGGTTTCCAGCGCGCCGATGTCGGTACGGCCGAGGGCGTCCGCGCCGCCGCGGGTGGCCATCAACAGGACATCGCTCGCGACCAGGACCGAAGCGTCCATAGTGGACAAACGGGCCAGCATGGCGGCCAGCCGGATGTCCTCCCAGAGGTCCAGGTCGTCGTTGCTCGCCGGTCCGTCTGTACCAATCCCGACCGGAACGCCGGCCGCGCGCAGGTCGCGGACGCGGGCGATGCCGGACGCGAGTTTCGCGTTGGAGCCAGGGCAATGCGCCACAGCCACACCGTTGGCGGCGAACACCGCGATGTCCTCATCGGACAAGTGGATGCTGTGCGCAGCGAGCACCCGGCCGCCGAAGAAGCCGATCGACTCCAGCAGCCGGGGCACTGATCCGTGGGACTCGCGCTGGGCTGCGTCCTCCAAAGCCGCCTCGGCCACGTGGATGTGCATCAACGCGTCGCGAGCGCGTGCGGCTGAAGCGACCTCCACCAGGACTTCGGGCGACAGGGTGTAGGCCGAATGTGGGCCGTACCCGAGCTCGATCCGGTCACCAGGACCGAACCGAAGGCCATGGGTGTCGATCATGGCGTTCATTTCGTCGAGCAGCTTGCGCCAGGTGAACCCGGGCGCCTCGATGATCCCGCCGGTCAGCACCGCGCGGGCGCCGGTCCGCAGCACCGCGCGGGACAGTTCCTCCAGGTTGAAGTACATCTCCACGCTGGTGGTCACGCCGGCCCGCAACATCTCCACGGAGCCGAGCAGCATCCCGGCGTGCATGTCCGAAGCGGTCAGCCGGGCCTCCGCGGGCCAGATCACGTCCTGCAGCCACCGCAGCAACGGCAGGTCGCCACCCATTCCACGCAGCACGGTCATCGGCGTGTGTGCATGAGTATTCACCAAGCCCGGCAACAGAATCCCGGTCAGCTCGGTGAGCACGGCCTCGCCCGGAGCCGACGAGAACGGCCCGACGTAACCGATCCGGCCGTCCTCCTCGATGTCCACCGCACCGTCACGCAGGACTGAACAGGCCGGATCGCAGGGCAGCACGATGGGAGCCCGCAAACGCTGACGCATAGGCCAGACGTTATCCCAGGAAGCTGGGTGCATACGTGTCCGGATCGGCGCGCACCGGCTGCGCGCCGCGAGGTGCGATGCTGACGCCTGCGGCTTCGAACGAGTGCAGCACCGCCCGGTCGAGCTCCAACGCGGCACGCTCCCGCCACAGCGAGGACTCCGAAGTGGTGTCCAGGCCGAGGTGTTCGGCGATCACGCGCCCGAACCCATACGCCCGGTCATCCCCCAACGCCTCCGCGCCGATCGCCGAAGACGTGTGGATCCCGTTGAACAGAGCGGGATACTCCAGTCCGCCGATGGCCAGCAGCTGCGAGCGGGCACCGACCGCGTGCCACCGCAGTCCAAGGTCGACGAACCAGCTGAGCTCCGGGTGCTCGAGCGGAACCTCCCGCACGACATCCCTGGGCAGCCCGAACAGCCGCACGCCACGCTCCGCGTCCCGCACGACCAAGGGCAGCAGGTCGAAGGCGCTGCGCGCGGTCGGCGGACGCCAGCCCATCTTGCGGACTGTGTCGGTGAACGCGACATGCCTGCGGTCACCGACAACCTGGCCGTGCTGCGCGTATCCGGCGTACCGCACCAGCTGCTCATTGATCAGCCGTGGACTGTCCGGCGCGAAGATCGTCACCGTCGGCCGTACCCGGCCTTTGCCCGAGGCCAGCCGAAGGTGTTGCACGCACCCACCCGCGACTTCGCTCGCGGTCACGGCCGCGCGCAGATCACGGACAAGTAGCCCGCGCCACGGGACACCGTGTGTGTACACATCGGTGTCACGCAGCGCGCGCCGCGCACCGTAGGCGAGTTCGCCGCGAGTGTGCTGGTACGTCCCGGTTTCCGCGATCTGCGCACGGACCTTGGCCAGCCGCGCTTGCACTTGGCCCGCGCGTGGCCGAGCACCGTGATACCGGTGCAGGAACTCCTCGGCGGCGGCCGAGAAGTCCGTCACTACGGATAAGGAAGCGTCAGGCAGGGCAGTCACGCTCTGGTTATCGGCCGATTGCTCTAAGGAACTCAACTACCTGGTCGTGTATTGCCGCTACCGAACGAACTACTCTGTGTCGACTTTCTGGAAAATCAGATCGCGGATGTTCCGATCCTCGGTATGCGCCCGCGACTCGAACTTCGTCACCGGCCGCCACTCCGGACGCGGTGCCCACTCGGAGTACACATTGCGCAACAACGGTTCCGCGCTGCACACCTTGAGCATGTGCTCGGCGTAGTGCTCCCAGTCGGTCGCCATGTGGAACCGTCCACCCGGGACGAGCCGCGACGCGACCAGCGAGACGAAGCCGGGCTGCACGATCCGGCGCTTGTGGTGCCGCTTCTTCGGCCAGGGATCGGGGAAGTAGAGGCGCACTTCGGACAGTGACGCGGGTTCGATGTGCTGGGTCAGCAGGATGACGGCGTCACCGCGCAGCAACCGCAGGTTCGTCAGGCCGTGCTCCTCCGCGCGCATCATCAGCTGCGCGAGCCCGGCTTGGTATACCTCCGCAGCCAGGTAGTTCACCTCCGGTGCGGCGGCGGCCAGCCTGGCCGTGGTCTCGCCCATCCCGGAGCCGATCTCCAGCACCACCGGTGCCGCCCGGCCGAACCACTGTTCGGTGTCCAACGGCCCGGCCGGCAGATCGAGCACCTCACGCCCAAGCTGCGGCCAGTGCCGTTCCCACGCCCTTTCCTGGCCCACTGTCATCCGCCCGCCACGCTGGACGTAGCTGACGATCGTGCGCCTGTGTAGCTGTTGTTCCACGTTCAGAACGCTAGGACACCGACTCCCACCGGGCGAGGTTGGACCGCAGATCGCCCATCCCGCCGACCGCGAGGGGGTCCGGGGACTCGGCGGCGGTGACGTGCACCGGGTAGATGTCCAGCCAGCCGAGGTGCCGGTCGGTCAGCACCAGAGTGGTCGGCACCGCCGGTCCGGACACCCGTCGTTCGGAGGGCATGTACTCCCAGTAGCCGCAGTCGCCGTCGCTGCTCCACGGAACGAAAACCCAGCCGGGCCGGGCATCGAGCAGCTTGCCGACACGATCTTCCAACAGGAATCCTTCGGCGCGGGAACTCAGTTCGCCGTTCGCCAGCGCCTTGAGCCACCACGGGGCGGGCAGCTCTGAGTCGACCTCGGTGGCCGAGCGGTACAAAGTCAGGACCTGGTCTTCCGGAGCGCGGTGCACCCATGCGCGCCGTGTCTCCGAGGGTCTGCCCGCGCCGGAGATGGATGCCAGCGCGGCATGTGGCTCAACGGCCTGCGACCATTCGAGCTCGATCATGGGCTCGACGCGCAGCGCGCGCCTGCCTTGGTTGGGTACCGCCGGCTCTGGCGGCTGGCTAGGAGCACTGATGTCAGCGACCGTCAACGTCCACCTCCGATGGTTCGTGACGGGGTCGATAGCGATCTGAGCGCCAGTCGAACATCGTTGTTCGCGGCCTGTACGGCTCCTCACAGCCTCTTAACATGGTCTTTACCGGGCCGCATGCGCTGGATCGCGTCATCACATCCTTGCAAGCCCGCTCGGTGATCGCAACCGTCCGTGACCAGACCAACAAAGAAACCCGGGCCACCCCCCGACAGGTGACCCGGGCTCTTCTTTCCCCCGGTTGGGGCCCGGCATGCCCCCCGACGGACACACCGATTGGTTCTTTCGTTCAGGCGTCCCGCTTCTTCGCGGTGATGATCGCGATGGTGAGCATCACGACGGCGAAGGCGGCGAAGTAGGCCAGCGCCCACCACGGTGAGAGCGTCGCGTCCGATGGCGGCGGCCCGGCCTGCACGGGCCGCCCGCTCATGTCCGGATCGCCGGAGATGAACTTGTAGGCGACGTTGAACGGCAGCCACTTGTGGATGTCGTCACCGACGTTCGGGATGAGCTGGACCAGCTGCTCGACCATCAGCGCGTACGTCAGCAGCAGGGCCACGGCACCGGCGGTGTGCCGGATCAGGATGCCGACCGCGATGGCCACCACCGCGGCGATCGCGAACACCAGGCTGACGCCGGCCACGGCCCGCCAGTCGGCCTGGCTGTTGAGCGCCAGGTCGGCCTTGGGCTGCAGCACCTTGGCGATGCCCAGCGAACCGAAGGCCGCGATCAGGCCGAGCACACCGGTCGCCAGCGCGACCACGATGGTCTTGGCCAGCAGGGCGGACGTGCGGCTGGGCACTGCCTGAAACGTGGTCTTGATCGTGTTGAAACGATATTCGGTGGTGATCGTCAGCGCGGCCATCACCAGGATCACGGCCAGGCCGAAGCTGTAGCCGAACTGCGTGCTCGGCACCGTGATCCACGCCGGGTCGTCCTCCGAGCCGGTGGTCAGCGCGGCGAAGCCGACGGTCACGACCAGCGCGAGCAGCAGCGACCACCACGGTGACCGCGTGGAGAACAGCTTGATTCGTTCGACGGCGAGCAGAGTCATCGGTTCACATCCACCAGTTGGTCAGCGGTGTCGGAGATTGCGGTGTTGTACTCGACCGAGTCGCCGGTCAGCTGCATGAACGCCTCTTCGAGCGAACCGCGCTGCGGGCTCAGCTCATGCAGGACGACCTGGTTGGCGGCGGCGAGTTCGCCGACCTGCGCACTGTCCATCCCGGACACGACAAGCGCGTCCGCCTCGTCGCGCATGGTGGCACCGGTGCGCATCAGGGCGTCCCGCAGCTTGCTGATCTGCGGGCTGCGCACCTTGACGGTGTTCTCCGTGGCGGCGTGGATGAAGTCCTCAGTGGAGCTCTGCGCGATCAGCTTGCCGCGCCCGATCACCACGAGTTCCTGCGCCGTCAGCGACATCTCCGAGAGCAGGTGGCTGGACACGAGCACCGTGCGGCCCTCGTCGGCCAGCCGGTGCATGAACTTGCGGATCCAGAGGATGCCCTCCGGGTCCAGGCCGTTGACCGGCTCGTCGAACAGCAGGATCTCCGGGTCGCCGAGCAGGGCGCCGGCGATGCCCAACCGCTGGGACATACCCAGCGAGAAACCTCCAGCGCGTTTCTTGGCCACCGCGGTCAGGCCGACCATCTCAAGCACCTCGTCCACACGCTTGACCGAGATCTTGTTCGACACGGCCATCCAGCGCAGGTGCGCGTAGGCGGAACGGTTGGGGTGCACCCATTTCGCGTCCAGCAACGCGCCGATCTTGCGCAGCGGGTGGTGCAGATCCCGGTAGTGCTTGCCGTCGATCAGCGCCACACCCGATGTCGGGTTGTCCAGCCCCAGCATCATCCGCATCGTGGTGGACTTGCCCGCCCCGTTCGGCCCCAGGAAGCCGGTGACCCGGCCCGGTTGGACGGTGAACGACAGATCGTTGACCGCGAGGGTCTTCCCGTACCGCTTGGTGAGGCCCCGTGCCTCGATCATGGTCGCTCCTTCATGTTGATTTCCCTCCCCGACGACCACACCATCCTGTGTGTATCGCTGGTCCCACCGCGTCGTCCCCAGGTGCCAAGTACGGGTCAACTCGCAGTCGTAGCGTGGCGGACAATTCGCCGTCCCGCGATCCGTGATCCCCCTGACGTGTCCCTGAGATACCTATGTCAGGGATGGCTCAGGCATCGCGCTTGCGGGCCGTCACCAAGGCGATCGCGAACAGCACGACGGCGTAACCCGCGAACACGGCCAATGCCGGCCACGGACCGAGCCCTGAGTCGGCACCGTTGAGGAAGCGCTTCGCGAGGTTGAACGGCATCCACTTCTGGATGTCGGCGCCCACCTTGGGGATGAGGCGGATCAGCTCCTCGACCATCAGCGAGTAGGCGAGCAGCAGCGCGACGGCGCCCGCGGTCTGCCGGATGAGTGTTCCGACGGCGATGGCGATGACCGCGGCGATCATGAACACCAGCCCGACGCCTGCGACGGCCCGCCAGTCGCCGGCGCTGTCGAGTGCCAGATCTGCCGACGGCTGCAGCAGTTTGCCGACGCCCAGCGACATGAAGGCCCCAGTCAGGCCGACGATCCCCGAGGTCAGGGCCACCACGACGGTCTTGGCCAGCAATGCCGACACGCGGCCGGGCACCGCCTGGAAGGTCGTGCGGATCGTGTTGAAGCGGTATTCGGTGGTGATCGTCAGCGCGGCCATTACGAGGATCACCGCGAGCCCGAACTCGTAGCCGGCCTGCGTGTGTGGCACGGTGACCGCGTCACCGGCGGACGGGTTCGCGGTGACAGCGGCGCCGAACGCGACGGTCAGCCCGACCGCGGCGACCAGGCACCACCAGGGTGACCTGGTGGAGAACAGTTTGATCCGTTCGGCGGCAAGCAGTGTCATCTTCTTCTCCGGGTGCGGTTGTTGACCTTGACCTGGGAAATCCTGTTGGCCACGGCAGTCGGTCCGCGTCGGTCCGCGGGTGCACGCGCGATCAGCCCTGGGACTGAGGGCAGGGTCGACAGAATTAATGAACCATGGTTCACTAATGGCATGGCCAGGCCGAGATCCATTTCCGACGAACGGTTGCTGACCGCGCTGGCGACTGTGATCAACACCCAGGGACCCGGATTCACCGTCGCCGACGTGGCGGCCGAGGCAGGCGTCTCGGTCGGCACGGTCGCCCAGCGCTTCGGTTCCAAGCACGGATTGCTGAAAGCCTTGAGCCAGCAGGCTTTGCGCCAGGTCCGCGACCAGGTCCGGGCAGCGCCGGACATCCGCACCGCGATCCTGGACACCTACCGCGCGCTGGACGACCCGGCGACAGCCGCGAACAACCTCGGCCAGCTCGCCAGCGACCTGGCCGACCCTGAGCTGCGAGCACTGCTTGGCGAGTTCTACGCGGTCCTTGAGGCAGAGCTGGCGGTGCACGGTTCGCCCCAGCTGGCCCGGATCCTGTCGTCGCTCGCCAACGGCACCGCGATCGCGTGGTCGGTCGACCCGCGCGGCAGTCTGCTCGACCGCCTGGCCGAAGACATCGACGCAGTACTGAAAGGATGGCAGCACAATGGCTGAACTGGTTGCCGTGGTCGCGGGCGCGACCAGGGGCTGCGGCCGCGGTATCGCGGTCGAGCTCGGTGCGATCGGCGCCACGGTCTACGTCGCCGGCCGGACCACCCGGTCATCGGCAAGCCCGATGAACCGGCCGGAGACCATTGAGGACACCGCGGAACTGGTCACCAAGGCCGGTGGCCAGGGGATCCCGGTCCGCTGCGACTTCACCGTCCAGTCCGACGTGGCGGCGTTGCGCGACCGGCTGACCCGGCTGGACGTGCTGGTGGACGACGTCTGGGGCGGCGATCCCTTTGTGGATCACGAAAGGCCGTTCTGGGAGTCCGATCTGGACGCCGCGTTGCGTGTGCACCGCAACGGCATGGAGACGCACCTGGTCGCGCTGCACACGTTGGTGCCGTTGATGGTCCGGCAGGGATCCGGCCTGGTCATCGAGATCACCGACGGCGACGACGAGACGTACCACGGCACGGCCCTGCCGTATTACCTGGTGAAGTCCGGGATTCGTCGGATCGGCCAGGCGATGGCCAAACAACTGAGCCCGCACGGCGTGACCGCGCTGGCCCTCACCCCGGGCTTCATCCGGTCCGAGGCGATGCTGGACATGCTGGGCGTCACCGAGGAGACCTGGCGAGACGCGATCGCCCAGGACCCGCACTTCGCTATGGCCGAATCCCCGCACTACGTCGGCCGCGGCGTCGCCGCGCTCGCGACCGATCCGGACGTGCACAGGTTCGCCGGTCAGTCGTTGTCATCCTGGAGGCTGATGAGGGAGTACGACTTCAAGGACCTCGACGGCACCCAACCGGACTGGGGCCGCTGGTACGACGACATCTTCGGCAAAGGCCTGAGCACCGACAGCGTCGATCCGGCGGACTACCGCTAGGCCTCGCCCGGCCGGACCAGGCCGGTCTCGTACGCGAGCACCACGGCCTGGACCCGGTCGCGCAGTTCGAGCTTCGACAGCACCCGGCCGACGTGCGTCTTCACCGTCGCCTCGGACAGGAACAGCTTCCGGGCGATCTCGGTGTTCGACAGTCCCTGTGCCATCAGGACGAGCACCTCGCGTTCCCGCTCGGTGAGAGCGTCGAGCATCGAGGCGTCCCGCAACTGCCCGCCGGACGCACCGAGAAAGCGGTCCAGCAGCCGGCGCGTGACACTCGGGGAGACCACCGCGTCCCCGCTCGCGACCGATCGCAAGGCCGCGACCAGGTGATCCGGTGGAGTGTCCTTGAGCATGAACCCGCTCGCGCCGTTCTTCAGCGCGGTCAGCGCGTACTCGTCCAGGTCGAAGGTCGTCATCACGAGCACCTTCGCGGTACCCGCCTCCGTGATCAGCTTGGTCGCCTCGACCCCGTCCAGCACGGGCATCCGCACATCCATCAGCACCACGTCCGGCCGCAGCTCGTCCGCCAGCCGGACAGCCGCGTCACCGTCGCCGGCCTCGCCGACGATCTCCATGTCCGGCTGGGCGCCGAGGACCATCCGGAAGCCGACACGCATCAGCTCCTGGTCGTCGACCAGTACCACTTTGATCATGCTCGCTAAGTTCCTTGTATTGGGAGGACCGCACGTACGTGCCACCCGCCGCCGGGCCGCGGGCCGGCTTCCAGTGTGCCCCCGAAGACGTTCGCGCGTTCGCGCATGCCGATCAGGCCATTGCCGCCCGAGATGCTCACCAGCTCGTGCGGCGTGCCGAAACCGTCGTCGGTGATGTCCAGCTCGATGTTGTCGCCGATCCGGGACACCCGCACGATGGCGGACGCGCCCGCGCCCGCGTGTTTCAACGTATTGGTCAACGCCTCCTGCACGATCCGGTAGATCCCCAGCCCGATTCCGGCGGGCAGACCGTCCAGCTCGCCCTTCAGCTTGAGCCGCACAGGCAGACCGACCAGCCGCACACGGTCGGCCAGGTCGTTGAGCGAACTCGTGCCAGGTTGGGGCGTGCGTTCCGACTCGCTGTCGTCCGCGCGCAGCACACCAAGCAGCCTGCGCAGCTCGGTCAACGCCTCCCGGCCGGTCGAGGAGATCGTTTTCACCGCGCGTTCCGCCAGCTCGGGATTGGTGTGCACGGCAAATGTCGCGCCGTCGGCCTGCACGACCATCACGCTCACGGCGTGCGCCACCACGTCGTGCAGTTCGCGAGCGATCCGGGCGCGCTCTTCCGCGACCGCGATCTTGGCCTGCTGGTCGCGTTCGTTCTCCAGCAGGCGGAGTCGTTGCTCGACCTCTGACTGGTAGGCCCGGCGTGCGCCGACGAATTCGCCGAGCACCCAGCAGAACGCGAGCAGCCCGAGCACCGCGATGCCGGCGATCCCCCAGTTCCCCGCTGGCCTGACCAGCCAGAATGACCACATCGCGGTGCAGAGCACGAGCCACAGCGCATAGACAGCGGCCTGCCTGCGACCGACGTACACCACCATCGTGTACAGCGAGATGCCCAGCGCGATGTCCGCGGCTCTGAGCAAGTCGTTCGTGCCCAGCACACCGTCGACGACCAACTGCAGGACGCCCGCGCCGAGTACGAGATAGCAGGACAGCAGCGAATTGCGCCTGCGCAGTACGATCGGCGCGATCACCAGCACGTCGATGCCCGCGTAGACGAAAAACGGCTCACGGAACTGGTGGGAGATCAGGATCGGCAACTCCAGCAGCACCAGGAACAGCGCCAGCAGAGAGTCCCCGAAGGTCGGATGCCCGCGCATCCACAGACTCAGCCGTCGCACATCAGCAGCCTAAGCATTCTCGGGCCTCCGGCGCGTCGCACCGGAGGCTGAGACCGCTCGGCCCGCAGTCTGAGAATTTACGGGGTCAGGTACGGCGGAGTCGTATCCACGCTCGGCTCAGGCGCCTGCTCGTGCCGGATCGCCTGGACGTTCGGCTGGACCTGCGTCTGTGGCTGACCAGGCGGGTGCGCCATCTCCTCGGCCAGCCGTTCCTGCAGCTGGCGATCCTTGATCCGGGCCAGGATCGCGATGGTCAGGGCGTGTGCTGCGGCCAGGAGCAGCAGCATGATGCCCAGCCGGAGGATGACGCCCTCGGTCGGGTTGGAGCCCACATCGACGGTCGAGATCAGCATCAGCACACCGAGCACAACCAGGTGGAACAGCACGGTGACCAGCCGCGTCATCGACGCGCCGGCCGCCGAATCGCCATAGGAGTGCTCAAGGTACTTCCGTCCGCTGCGGTAGATGATCTGCCCGTCGATGGCCACGAGGATGGCACCCAGCACCAGGAAGGCGATGTAGCTGTTCGTGTCCATACCGACGGATACCCAATGCGGCGGGTTTTGCAACCGGGCTTCAGCAGGACATGGCACGATTTGACGAGTGACGACGGCTACCGACCAGCAACAGCACCTTGCCGGGCCGTTGTCGACGGCTGTCGCCCAGCTCTGCGTCCGGTTGCAGTCGCAGGTCTCGGCACGCACCGCGGCCGGGTTCCGGGAAGTGCTGCGCAGGCTGTCGGCGCCGCTGCAGGTCGCGGTCGCCGGCCGGATCAAGTCCGGCAAGTCCACGCTGGTCAACGCCCTCATCGGCCGCCGGGTCGCGCCGACCGACATCGGCGAGTGCACCCGGCTGGTGACCAGGTTCCAGTACGGCACCGTCGACCGGGTCGAGGTGATCTTCAACGACGGCCGCAAGCAGGTGCTGCCGTTCGACGCGGGCGGCATGATCCCGGCGACCCTGGACGTGGACTTCGACGAGGTCTCGCACCTTGAGGCGTACCTGACCAACGCGGTGCTGCGGGATCTGACCGTGATCGACACCCCTGGTCTCGGGTCGCTGGACGCCGCCTCGGTCGCGCGGACCGAGTTGCTGCTCGGCGCTGCGAAGCCGGAGGAAACGGAGTCGAACGAACTCGACGACACCTCCCGCAACGCTGTCGCCGGCGCGGAGGCCGTGCTCTACGTCGTGACGCAAGGTGTGCGCGCCGACGACCAGCAAGCGCTTGCGGCGTTCACAGCCGCTACTGCGAGTCGTGACGCCGGGCCGGTCAACGCGATCGCAGTGCTGAACAAGGCCGACACGATCGCGCCGGAGTCGGTGAGCGGCGCGGATGGCGACGTGTGGAAGGCCGCGTCGCTGCTCGCGGAGAAGCAGGCGCTGACGTTGAAGCCACGCGTCGCGGATGTGCTGCCGGTGATCGGGCTGCTGGCCGAGTCCGCCGAGTCCGGCGGGTTCACCTCGGCCGACGCCGACGCGTTGCGCCAGCTCGCCGGGCTGGACGAGATGACCTGGGAGATGATGCTCGTCTCGGCGGACATCTTCACCACCTGGGAATGCGACGTGCCGAGCGGCACCCGTGTCCGGCTGCTGGAGAAACTCGACCTCTACGGCATCGGCCACGCGGTGAACGCGTTGCGCGAAGAGCCAGAACTGACTGCGGGTGCGCTCCGCCGCAAGCTCCTTGACGCTTCGGGGCTCGCCGGTGTGCGTGCCAGGCTTGACGCGGTGTTCCGTGCTCGTGCCGACGGTATCAAAGCCGCCGCCGCGCTCGCGTCTGTCACGGCTCTCGCGCAGGCCTCGGGCGATCCAGGCGAACGCCAACGTGTGCACGACGCGATCGAAGTCCTGCTGGCCAAACCCGAAGCGCATGCCTTGCGCCTGCTTGAGGCCCTCACGCTGGTCACGTCCGGCGCCGTGGCGATGCCGGAGGACCTGGCCGAGGAGGTGCTCAGGGTCGGTGGCAGCGCCGACATCGGTGAGCAGCTGGGAATGAAAGGCCGCCCGGTCAACGAGCTGGTCGCGTACTCGCTGGAGCGCGCCGGGTGGTGGCGGTCGTTCGCTTCGTTCGGGGCCACGCCCGCCCAGAGCCGCGTGGCACACGTCGTGCATCGCGCCTATTTCCTTGTCTGGCAGCGGCTGCGCGGCCAGACTTGATAGCTTCGCCTCGACGTTTCCTCTCACAGACTGGGTGATTTCGGTGGCTTCTGTATTCCGGCGGACCCAAACGGACGACGAGGACGTCGCCGGGCAGTCCGATCCGACCATCGAGGTGAGCGCCGAGATGATCGCCGGGATCGACAACGCGACCGACCCGCTCAAACAGGCCCTGACCGAGCGTGAATCCCTCGTCCAGCTGTGCCTCTACGCGTTGGACCGGGCTCGCAGCGCCGGCGTGGTCGAGCGGCTGGAGGAGGGACTCGCGGGGATAGGTGTGTCCGCGATCCGGCCCGATGGTGACCTGTTCGACCCTGCGCAGCACGAGGCAGGCGGTACCGTGCCGACCCAGGACGTGACGATGGACGGGGTCGTGGCGGAGACCGAAGTGGCTGGATTCGTGGATCGCGGCAAGCTTCTGCGGGCGCCGATCGTGACTGTGTACAAGGCCCAGCAACCGTGACCGCGCCGCCGGTGAGCTTGCCCAAGCAGGTCGCCCAGCATCGCGAGGTGATGCTGAACCTGCTGCGGGAGGTCGCGCCGGAGTCGGCCAAGTGGGTCGAGGAGCTGCGCGGCCGTCGCCGTCGCAAGCCGACCGTCGTCACCATCGGAGAGACCAACCGCGGCAAGAGCTCCCTGGTCAACGCCCTGCTCGACCAGCCTGGTCTGTCCCCTGTGGACGCCGACGTGGCGACCGCGACGTACCTGGTGTTCGGACATGCCGACGAGTGGGAGGCCCGGGCCTGCTACCCGGGCACGCTGGCGCCGGTGCCGGTCGACATCGGACAGCTGGTGAACTGGGTGTCCGCGTCGCACGACCTGCCCGAAGGCCAGCTGCCGCCAAGATATGTGGAGGTCGACGGCCCGGTCGGCCTGCTCAGCGAGATCTCCATTGTGGACACACCCGGCGTCGGCGGGCTGGAATCGGTGCACGGCGAACTGGCCGCCGAAGCCGCCGCGAGCGCGACGGCGCTGCTGTTCGTGGTGGACGCGTCGGCGCCGTTCACCCTCGGCGAGCTGAACTTCCTGCAGAACGTTGGTGACCGCGTGGAAACAGTGATCTTCGCACTGGCCAAAGTGGACCAGTTCCGTGGCTGGCGGCAGGTACTCGAAGCCAACCAGAGCCTGCTGCGTGACCACGCGCCCCGGTTCGGCGATGCGGTGTTCCACCCCGTGTCGGCCCGCATGTACGAGATGGCCCGGAAGGCGCCGTCGCCCGAGACCATGGCCATGCTCCAGGAGAAGTCCGGCCTCACGGCACTGTCGGACGCGTTGCGGGAACTGGTGATCGGCAAGGCCGCGATGCTCGCCGAGGCCAACACCATGCGTGCCCTGACAACCTCACTCGACGAGGTCAAAGTGCAGCTCGCGGCCGAATGCCGGGCGCTCACCACCGGCGCGGAGGAGGCGAAAGTGCTCCGGGCCCGCAAGGAAGAGCTCACCGCACAACGCAAATCGGCCACCCGCGGCTGGCAGGTGAAGCTGCGCGGCGAGATCCAGCGCACCCGCATCGAGAACACCCACGAAGTCAGCCGCGAGATGCGCGACATGCAGACCTGGTTTCGCCAGGCGATCGACGTGGCCGACCGCGACGCGCTGGCCGCCCTGCCCGCCCAGGTCGACGCGGCCCTGCAACTGGTCTCCCGCCGAATCAGCTATTCGGTCGGCGCCCGCCTGAACAAAATCGGCGAGACAGTGCTGACCGGCCTGTTCTCCCCGGACGAACTGGCGATCCTGCAAGCCCAGTACGCCCGCGCCGGCCAACCCCCGGTCGTCCTGCGCACACCCGAGAAAAGACCCGGCACCTCCGAGGACAAACTCATGGTGATGATGGGCATCTCGGGCGGAGTAGGCCTCGGCAAACTCGCCACTCTGCCGTTGGGCCTGTTCGGCGCGGCCGCGGCCGGAACCCTCGGCGTGATCGTCGCCCCGGTGACAATCGTCCTGGGCCTGGGCGCCGGCTGGTGGATCTCCCGCACCCGCAGGCACACCCAGGACAAGCTACACATGAAAACCTGGCTGACCGACGCGATAGCCGACGCCCGCGCAACCCTCGACCAAATGGTGGCCGACCAACTGATCCAGGCCGAGCAAGAACTTTCCCTGGCCCTCGACGACGCCCTTGGCCGCCGAATCGGCGCCATCGAAGAAGAACTCCGCGAAGTCGACAAAGCCATGCGCCTGGGCGCCACCGAACGCTCCAAACGCCTCCAAGCCGTCAACCAACACCTGGCCCAAGTCGAATCGGGCATCCAGACTGCCAAAGCGCTCCTGGCCCGCATCCGCACAGCCAAGGTCAAACCAGCGACAACCTGATCTCGTCTCGCACGCCAGAAGGGCTGAAAATAGCCGATTGGCATACCGTGCGACTCCGAAATCCAGCCTTGCCTGATCCGTTCTGATCGGGCCGCTTTGTGTACCGCTCTGTGACACAGGGGCTTTCGATGGCGTCCAGCAGAAGCGTGGATAGCAGCTCGGCTAACTCCAGGGAAGTCCCACAGTCGGCGGTAGGAAGGTCCAGAGTCACCTCGTTAATCTCGTCTGCAAAAGCCTGACAAGCGAGGCTGCATCGCTGCGGTAGTGGATCCACGAGGGGTGGCGGTCGTATGGAGGAGTTCAGCGTCGGTCGCTTGGCGTATTCCCAGTCCGTCCACCTTGTATGGCGCAAGAGCAGCGCGAGCGAGAGTCAAGGAACCGACGAGTGTGTAGAGGTTGCGGTACTGAACTCCCATGTCTACTTCCGGGATTCCAAGCACAAGGATGGACCGTGTTTGGCAGTTCCTATTCGACAATTTGCTGTGTTGCGGAGTATGCTGCACGCCAAACCCAGCGATTAGGCCGGTTGTTCGGTTTTGATCCTGGAACTCATTCTTCTGAATATGCGAAAGACTTCACCGTCATACCGTCAGATACTCTCTGGTACATGTACGGTACAACGGCAAAGTCGAACGTTGTGATCGCATCTTTCTCGCGTTTGGCGCTGTATCATTCAACGCGACTTTGTCTCGACAACATCACCCTGTCCCATCGGTGTGAGGACAGCCAATAGGGAACGGACGTACGCCGCTGCGGCTAAAGACGCGTATCTGCGCCAGGTGTCATTCCGATGCGCGTCGCCGTAGTCGCTTATGCCGCGGACCATGAACCACTGCACTTCGTTGAGGAATCCGCTACTGCCGATGCCGGCACCCTCCATTTCGATGGCCAGGACACGATGTTCACTCGCGAGGCGGTCGCGAACCAATACGTCGCGAAGCGAACGATCCGCGCTCCCGATCAGCCCGAGATGCACCTTCGGCCAGCCCTTCCGATGACCACTGCGACTTCGCCGGGGATGGTCGAGGCGGTAACCCGAACTGTCATGGACAACATCAGTGCTGTCCGGAGGACGGGCGTATCCAGTGAGTTCTGTTCGCGTGGCGGTGACGTCCAGCCACTGTTCCCAGGGGTGGGCGCCGCTGAGCTCTTCTGTCTTCAGAATGGTTGCGCATCGCGTCAGGCGCGCTGACGGCATTGGGAAACCCCGTCGCAGTTCCGTGCCACCTGGAAGCGCGTGGACATGGTCGTAGTCGACGACGCCTTCTGTCGCGACAACGATGTCGCCGAGCCGTACGTGGCGTTCGGGCCGGTTCACTGCTGGCACACCTGCCGCGATGCCCACCATGACCACGACGTTGATTGAAGGGAAGCTCCTGACCATGTTGGCGCACCCATTCGACGCCGCGTTGGTCGCTGTGTCACCGAGCATGGTTAACGCCACGTGATGGTGGAGCTGGTCGTCAGTGCTGGGCAGTGTTCCCAGCGTGTACTGGGCGGGGTCGTCCACGGCGTAGTGGCTGGCGACGCTCTCGAGTAGGCTTCGCATGGCGACGAACTCCTCGGGAAGTGCCGTGACCAGGCCGATTGCCGGCCGTGGCGTGTCAGGGACAGCACCGCTTTCCGGGGCTCTGCGGGTTCTGATGGCGAGCGACCCGAGATGGCGGATGACTGCCGCTGACTGCCGTCCTATACTTTGCATCGTCAGTTACTCCTTCTTCTTTACCAGGGAAGTTCCGGGTGACTGTACGAAAGGGTGGCCTCTGTGGCGACAGAGGCCACTTTTATGCAGTTTTATTCGAGATCGTTGATAGCCGCATCAATCAGTGCGCTTGATTCCTCCTTTGAAAGGGCGATGTCCTCGAGATTGAGGAACGCCTCGACATAGCTGCTCGTTGCCTCAGGTGTGTCCAGAACGCGGACATCTTTGTTGGGTTCCTCCGCGTTGACGATGTAGTCATTGTTCTCCGAGTCGTACTCGAAGACGGTGAATGAGCCTTTCATGCTCATGCTGAAGCCTGCGGTGAACGGGACGATCCGGATGCTGGTCGGGCCTTTGCGTGTTTCGCCGACGGTCTTCAGCCTGATCAGCTGTTCTTTCATGACAGCGGCGTCGCCGACCCATCGTAGGATCACGGCCTGATCCAGAATGATCGAAATTTTGAGGCCGTCATCGTCGAGAAGTTTTTGACGTCGCAAACGTACGTCGATCGCGCGCTGTTGCCGCTGTGGATCGTAAGCGTAACCACTGAAGACCGCGGTGGCGTATCCGCGTGTCTGAAGCAGGCCGGGAATGGCCAGCGTCTGAAACTGGCGAATAGCGGAGGCGGAATCCTCGTAGGCCAGAAAGTTGAGAAACTTCTGGCTGTAGTATTCGCGGTACGCGTCCCACCAGGATTCCCCCGAGGACCTGGCGATCCCGAGCAGGTCGTCCACCCGTGCGGGTTCGGTGATCTTGTAGTAGTGGAGCAACGCCATCACATCGGACAGCGCGAAGCTGGTGGCCCCAGTCTCGAGACGGATAACTTTGGACAGCGACCAGCCGAGATCGCTGGCAACCGTTTTCTGGGTTAGCAGAGCCTCTTCGCGTGCCTTGCGTAGTTCAGTCCGAAGCCGTCGTTGCTGAACGATCGGAGTAGCGCCTCGCGGCATCCCACTGATCCCTCCATCTATCTTCCTGTAGGCGTGAGGACACCTCTCAGCTGTGTAGGTCGCCCACTGAGTGCTGGCACAAGGCGCTATCTCGACACGAGGGGGCTGTCATGAGGAGCTATGCCTGTGTGCCACACCGTCAGTCATGGTAGCTACACAGTTGACAGGTGGCATAGCGCTTGCAGTCAAGAGACTACTAGCGGAG
The DNA here is from genome assembly GCF_017876405.1 of Kibdelosporangium banguiense. Lineage (GTDB taxonomy): Bacteria > Actinomycetota > Actinomycetes > Mycobacteriales > Pseudonocardiaceae > Kibdelosporangium > Kibdelosporangium banguiense. The sequence continues at coordinate 2,404,852 of NZ_JAGINW010000001.1, forward strand.
TAACCCTATATAGCGGATTGCCCGCCTCTAGCGAGTGACATCCCCGTTTGGATACAGTCGTCATAGGACGTGCGGATCTGCGGATGTATCCACGCAGGTCCGCGTGGGTTTCTCGGCGGTATGCAGTCGAGGAACAGTGCGGGAGGACGGCCACGCTTCGCCGTCGCCGCGTCTCGAACGGGGTAACTCCATCAGGGCATGCTGATCTTCCCCGTTGCGGCACGGTCGAGCTTTCTCTTGCAGGGCAACAAAAACGGCCCCGGGCGAACCCGGGGCCGTGCGCCTGACGACGCTGGCAGGCGCTAGCTCTGCTGGTTACTCCGACAAGCGCAGCTTGAGGGCTTCCAGTTCGTCACGCAGTGACGTGGGCAGCTTCTCGCCCATCTTGGCGAACCATTCCTCGATCATCGGAATCTCGGCACGCCATTCGTCGGCGTCGACTTTCAGGACTGCTTCGAGGTCCTCGCGGGGAGTGTCCAAACCGGAAATGTCGAGGTCGTCGAGGGTGGGGACCCAGCCGATCGGTGTCTCCACCGCGGCTGCCTTGCCTTCGATGCGCTCGATGGCCCACTTGAGCACGCGCGAGTTCTCGCCGAAGCCTGGCCAGAGGAACTGCTTCTCCGGGCCGCGGCGGAACCAGTTGACGTAGAAGATCTTCGGCAGCTTGTTCGCGTCGGCCTTCTTGCCGGTGGCGATCCAGTGGGCGAAGTAGTCCGCGGCGTTGTAGCCGATGAACGGGAGCATCGCCATTGGGTCGCGGCGCACGACGCCGACCTTGCCCTTGGCGGCCGCGGTTGTCTCGCTGGAGAGCGTGGCGCCCATGAAGGTGCCGTGGTTCCAGTCGCGGGACTCGGTCACCAACGGGATTGTGTCCTTGCGGCGGCCGCCGAAGAAGATCGCGGAGATCGGCACGCCCTTGGGGTCGTCCCATTCGGGGGCGAGGATCGGGCACTGGTCCATCGGCGTGCAGTACCGCGAGTTCGGATGCGACGACGGCTCGTCGGAGTCCGGCGTCCAGTCCTGCTTCTTCCACGAGGTGAGGTGCGCGGGCGGCTCGCCCATGCCTTCCCACCAGATGTCGCCGTTGTCGGTCAGCGCCACGTTCGTGAAGACCGTGTTGCCGCGCTCGATGGTGCGCATCGCGTTCGGGTTGGTGTGCCAGTCCGTGCCCGGGGCCACGCCGAAGAAGCCGGCTTCCGGGTTGACCGCGTAGAGACGACCGTCCTCACCGAACCGCATCCACGCGATGTCGTCGCCGAGGGTCTCGACCTTCCAGCCCGGGATGGTCGGCTCGAGCATCGCCAGGTTGGTCTTGCCGCAGGCACTGGGGAACGCCGCCGCGATGTAGTAGACCTTCTGCTCCGGCGAGATCAGCTTCAGGATCAGCATGTGCTCGGCCAGCCAGCCCTCGTCACGGCCGATCACCGAGGCGATCCGCAGTGAGTAGCACTTCTTGCCCAGCAGCGCGTTCCCGCCGTAACCAGAGCCGTAGCTCCAGATCTCGCGGGTCTCCGGGAAGTGGCTGATGTACTTGGTCTCGTTGGCCGGCCACGCGACGTCCTGCTGGCCGTCGTCCAGTGGCGCGCCGACGGAGTGCAGACAGGGCACGAAGTCCGCGTCCTCACCGAACTTGGCCAACGCCTTCGAACCCATGCGCGTCATCACTCGCATGGACACGACGACGTACTCCGAGTCGGTGACCTCCACGCCGAGCATCGGCTTGTCCGCCTCGAGCGGGCCCATGCAGAACGGCACGACGTACATCGTGCGACCACGCATGCAGCCCTTGTAGAGCTCGCGCATGGTCGCCTTCATCTCGGCCGGGTCCATCCAGTTGTTGGTCGGCCCGGCGTCGTCGGGGTCGACCGAACAGATGTAGGTGCGCTCCTCGACCCTGGCGACGTCGCCGGGGTCCGAGGCTGCCCAGAACGAGTTGGGTTTCTGCTTCAGCGGTGTGAACGTGCCTGCGTCGACCAGCTGTTTTGTCAGCCGGTCCCACTCCTCGTCCGAACCGTCCGCCCACACCACGCGGTCGGGCGTGGTGAGCTCGGCGACCTCGTGCACCCACTCGAGAAGCCGCCGGTGGGTCGTCGGTGCGGTATCCAGACCTGGAATGGCCAATGCGGTCATCTCGCCTCGTCTCCTGACTGGGGGCTCAAAGCCCGCGACAGACGCCGTTGTCCGACAGCGGGACTTCGACGTCCTCACCAATGGCTTCGCCCACCCACTCCGCGCTGAGCGGTGGGCGTGCCGTGAAAAGGGATGAAGGGAGATTAACCAGCTGACGTCCTGGTAAACGACAGTTGGCGTGTGGGTTGCCTCACCGGACCGATAAGGGGATCGATTCAGCACTCGAATGCGCACGTGTGCTTTCCCACATAACCACAGCCAGCCCGGAAATCTTCCGGTCGGTGCATATTTCCTGATCGGTTCAGGAAATCGGTTCAGAAATCCGCGAGCTTGACCCGGGCCTCAGGCGCGCTGGTTGTCGGGCACGTAGTTGCCCTGCGCGTCGAGGTGTCCGCGTTCCACCTCGGCCCACTCGTCCTCGCCGGTGTGCTGGGAGATCGTGACATTCCCGTCGGACTCGATCACGGTCATCTGGTCGGCGTCGCCGTCACCGTCCGTGTCGGTGAACGCGAAGAGGTCACCGTCCTCGGACTGCACCACAGCGGTGTCGTTCCGGCCGTCGTGGTCCATGTCGGCGGTGGCGGTGCCCGCGCTCATGTCCTCGGACTCCTCCGGCACGTCGACCATGACTTCCTGGTTGCTGGAAGTCGTCTCGTTGCCGGTGTTCTGCGCGGTACTGCTGTCGGCCGGGTTGCCTGTCCTGGGGTCGACGGGGATCCACTCGCCGCGGCCCTCGTCGTAACGGGCGGCGCCGACGACGTTGCCCTGGTCGTCGAGCTCGATCGAGGTGTCCGCGGCGCCGTCGTTGTCGGAGTCGGTGTACGCGACCTGGCCGCCGTCATCGGTCTGCACGATGGCGGTGTCGTTCACGCCATCCTTGTTGACGTCGTATTCCGTCGCGAGGCTGTACTGCTCACCGTCGACGTTCACGGTCATCTCGTCGTTGTGCGCGGTACCCGTGCTGGCGTCCTGGTCGGTGTCGTCGTACACCGCTCCCCCTTGGGTCAAGGTCTCGTATGCGCAGTTGGACTCACGATAGGCCCAGGTGGTTCCCGATCGCTCGGACAGGGGGTTGTCCACAAGCACTGAGGTGGGTGTGAACAGTGGGACAGATGTTGCAAACGGTCCGCACCTGGGTCTCCACAAATCTGTCCCCAGCCTGTGGACAGAACTGTGCACAGGCTGGGGACGAGACCTTATCGAGACCGTCTCGAAACTCGGTTGTCCACAACGGGGCGAAACGAGGACCCTGGTCCGCACGTCATAGAAAGTGACTCGGGACACAAGGCCCTGAGCGGGAGAACACAAAGGTGGTGTCGCCATGATCGTCGCAGGACTCGCAATGATGGTGCTGGCACTGGCCGCCTTGTTGATGGTCGTTCTGACGTCGACAGACGGGGACCAGGAGCCCGCGAACGTGCAAGAGCCCGTCACGCCTGCGTGTGACGGGCTCCACCAGCTGACCGCTGTGCGCTGAGTCAGCGCCGGGCGAGCTTTTCGTACTGCGTCACCTTTGCCACACCGGTTTTCTCGGTCTGGACGGCCGGGGCGGGCAATGGCATTCCCGGGCAGGAAAGATCCCGCTGCGGTGCTTTCCCGTCCACAATGAACGTCTCGACGATGTCGTCGACGCACTTGTTCCCGGTGGCCGCGTAGATTCCGTGGTCGCCTTCACCGGTCACAGTCAGCATCCGCGAGTTGGCGAACGCGCGGTGTGCGCGTTGCGCGCCCTCGATCGGCGTGGCCGGGTCGTGGGTCGACTGGACCATCAGCACGGTCGGCAGGCCGGCACCGGTTGGCTGCGGCAGCCGCACGCTGGGCCGGTTGAAGAAGATGCACGGCTGTGCCACCCATCCCCAGCCGATCAGCGGGTACTGCCTGCCGAGCTGCTCGGACAGCCGGATCACGCTCTGGCGGTTGCCGGTCCACTGTGTGTCGTTGCACGTGATCGAGATGAAGGTCGCCGGGAACGCGTCCGCGTAGCTGATCGGCGACATCGGCATCGGCGTCTGGGGCAGTTGGGCCCGGTATGCCTTGATCTTCGCGGCTGTCGCGGGGGCCGGTTGCGTGGTCGCGTCCCGCACCGAGCCGAGGAATTCGGCCAGCGCGGGGAAGCTCGACTTGGAGTACAGCGACGGGACGATGCTGGCGTCGAACTGGTTCGCGGTCAGGCCGTCGAGCGGCTTGCCCGCGAGTTTGGCCCGGGTCTGCTCGTAGGTCTGGCGGGCGGCCTCAGCGGTCGCGCCGAGGTGGTAGACCGAGTCGTACTTCGCCGCCCAGGCCAGGAAGTCCTCCCGCCAGCGGCGCTCGAAGCCGAGCGGCTGCCAGTTGAACGACTCCTCCCAGCGAGTGGTGAACTCGACGTTCGAGTCGAGCACGAACGCGCCGACCCGGTCGGGGAACGCGGTCGCGTAGTGCGCGCCGAGCCAGGTTCCGCCGGAGTACCCGACCCAGTTGATCTTCGGCCGGTTCACCAGCGTGCGCAGCAGGTCGTAGTCTCGCACGGTCTGCTCGGTGGTGATGTACTTGCCCAGCTCACCGGACTTGGTCTGGCAGTACTGCGCGATCAGCTTGTTGGAGTTGAGGATCAGGTCCAGGTTGGCCCGGCCGCGGTCGCGGGCGTCCAGTTCGGACCCGAGGCTGGCCTGGTTGCCACACGTGATGTTGGTGCTCTGACCGGTCCCGCGTGGGTCGATGCCGAAGACGTCCTGGCTGCCCAGCAGCTTCTGGCGGTTGAGGAAGAGCAGCGGAGTCGTCAGGCCGGGGCCACCGGGCCCGCCCGGGTTGGTGAACACGACACCCTTGGCCGTGCCCGTGCTGGGCAGGCGGGACACCGCGATCGAGATGTCGACGTTGTCGTTCGGCCTGCGCCAGTTCTGTGGTGTCTTGAACGTGCCGCACTCCAGCCGCTCGGCGCCTGGCGGCAGCGCCGAGCCTGGTGCGAAGCACGGCTTCCAGTCGATCTTCTGGCTGGTGTACCGGCTGGGCACGGCTGTGACGCCGTAGTCGTCCGGCTGGGCGATCGCCTGGGTACCGCCCAGCAGCAGGGTGCCGGCCAGCACCGGCACACCCAGCGCGATCTGGATCTTGTTCATGTACTGCCCCTCGCGAGAACTACAAGGGCACTCAGCCTTGTCAATCGCACGCGGAAAAGGCACCGACGAACGTCGGGACTAACCCGGCAAAGTCGCCTGGCCCAAATTGCGCAACCGGACCCGGACCGGGCGAATTGCCTCGGCATAACAGACAAGATTCGTATATCCGCGGGCCCACGACTCGGAGTTGGGGATACGCCAGGCAGGCAGTACTTCCTGGGTGGACGAGCCGAGATATTGCGCGAGCACGCCAGGGCAGCGTTGCTGGGCGAGTTTGTTGATCGCGTCGGTCGGCGGCATCGGATCGCCGGGTTTGCCCAGGCTGATCACGCCGGGCAGGGCCTCGCCGAGATGCGGGGCGTCACACGGGCCACGCCGGATGCGGGCGTCCTTCGACGGCGAGGACACCGAGCACGTCTGGTAGCGCAGATTGTCCACATTCTGCAGTGCGCCTTCCAGCGAACCGGTGCGCTGCAGGGGTTTCTCCTCCGCGCCGACCTCGGCCGCCGTGCACAGCAACCATCGCTCACCCTTGGCCCACTGCTGGTCGTTCGGCCAGAGTGGCATCGCGACCAGGTTGGTCGCGTCGACGTCCGCGCTGCCGAGGTACTCGACCAGCTTGGCCCGGCAGATCGGCATCGTCATCGTGGCCGCAGTCGTCTCGTCGGGCATCGAGGTCGCGGTCAGCTTGCCCGCGCTGATCACCTCTGCGTCGTGCGGATCCCCGCAGTCGACCACCACGGCGTTGCCCGTATCAAGGCACTGACCGGGAGTCGGCGGGTGTTCGCCATACATATTGGCCGGAACGGTGACGCGTCCCGTCGAGGTCGCCGGTGGCGGTGACTGCTGCGACGCCGTTGGCTCGCAGCCCGCTACAGCGATCAGGGCAGCACAAATGGCCACCCCCCAAGCGATCCGCATGACGTGACCGTACCGACCGGTCCGCCTCGCCAAGTCACGATTCGGATACTCCCGCCGGTTGCCTGGTTCCGCTGGTGATCACCGGCCGCCAATGATGCATGCGGTGCCCTACGGCACCTACCATCCGGCAAACGTTTGTAGAGGTTCCGCGGCGAGAGTTTGTGAGGACATCGATGTCTGGATCACCTGGCAAAACCGGGTACGGCCTGCGGTGGAACAACTGGAATCTGCTCCTGCTGGTCCCACTGGTCATGCTGATCACGCCACTGGTCAACTTCGACGGGCCGCGTCTGCTCGGCATGCCCTTCTTCTACTGGTCGCAGTTCGCCTTCGTGATCGTCGGCGTGCTGTGCGTGTGGGTCGTCTACGTCAAGACCAGGGACGAACCGGTCAGCCGGGGCAAGGCCGACAAGCTGAGTGTGGATGACCTGGACGAGGGGGACGTCAAATGAGCAATCTGCAGTGGACGGAAATCGTCATCTTCGCGGTCCTGTTCCTGGTCGTGACCGTGCTCGGCTTCGTGGCCGCGCGCTGGCAGGCCGGCAACACCCTCGACCACCTGGACGAATGGGGTCTCGGCGGCCGGAAGTTCGGCTCGTGGATCACGTGGTTCCTCGTCGGCGGTGACCTCTACACCGCGTACACGTTCGTCGCTGTTCCCGCGCTGGTCTTCGGCGCAGGTGCGATGGGGTTCTTCGCCCTGCCGTACACCGTGATCCTGTATCCGATCGTCTTCCTGCCGCTGTTGCGGATGTGGTCGGTGTCGCGGGTGCACGGTTACGTCACCCCGGCCGACTACGTGCGCGGTCGCTACGGCTCGCGGCTGCTTGCACTGCTGGTCGCGATCACCGGCATCGTGGCCACGATGCCGTACATCGCGTTGCAGCTCGTCGGTCTTGAAGCAGTGCTCCGGACCATGGGCTTCAACGGCGCCGGGTTCCTGGGGCACCTGCCGCTGCTGATCGCGTTCGTGGTGCTCGCGGTCTACACCTACCAGTCCGGCCTGCGGGCGCCCGCGTTGATCGCGTTCGTCAAGGACATCCTGATCTACGTGGTCATCCTGGTCGCGGTGTTCTACCTGCCGGCCAAGCTCGGCGGCTGGGAGACCATCTTCAACTCCGCGCAGGCCAAGTTCGCCGCCACGCCGAACCCGGCCGACGGCATCCTGCTCACCGGCGCCAACCAGCTGCAGTACGCCACTCTCGCGCTGGGCTCGGCGCTCGCGCTGTTCCTCTACCCGCACTCGCTCACCGGCGCGCTGGCCTCCCGGGGCCGCAACGTGATCAAGCGCAACATGGTCGCGTTGCCGGCGTACTCGCTGCTGCTGGGTCTGCTGGCGCTGCTCGGGTTCGTGGCCATCCAGGCCGGGTCCAAGGCGATCACCAACCAGGCGACCGGCCGGCCGGACGGCAACACGATCATCCCGGTGCTGTTCGACACGCAGTTCCCGGCCTGGTTCGCTGGAATCGCGTTCGCCGCGATCGGTATCGGCGCGCTCGTGCCCGCCGCGATCATGTCGATCGCCGCGGCGAACCTGTGGACCCGCAACGTCTACAAGGAGTTCATGCACAAGGACGCGACTCCCAAACAGGAGGCCCAGCAGGCCAAGATCGCATCCCTGGTCGTGAAGTTCGGCGCGGTGCTGTTCATCCTGTTCATCGACCCGCAGTTCTCGATCGACCTGCAGCTGATCGGCGGCGTGATCATCCTGCAGACGCTGCCCGCGGTCGCGATCTCGCTCTACACCAGGTGGTTCCACCTGTGGGGACTGATCGCGGGCTGGGTCGCCGGCATGGCGTGGGGCTTCGCGATGCTGTACGTGATCCCGAACCCGGCGGCAGGCAAGGCGCACTTCGGTGGATCGGCGTTGCCGCTCGGCCAGCTGAGCATCTTCGGCTGGCACCCGTTCTCCGGTTCCACCACACAGATCTACGTCGGTTTCGTGGCGCTGATCGGAAATCTGGTGGTCGCCGCACTGGTCACGTGGATCATGCGGGCCCGCAAGGTGCCCAACGGCCTGGACAAGACACAGGATGCGGACTACCACGCCGATGAGGGCGACCCCCGGCTGAGGGAAGTCGCAGTCCACTAAGGAGAGTCACGCGAAGCCCGGCTGGTCCTCGGATCGGCCGGGTTTTGCTTACCTGGAACGGCTTTGCAACTCCGAGATGGCCTTGGCGGCGAAGTCGCGGGCGGGGCGGCACGGCGCGAGTCGCGGGTCGGCGGCCTGCTGGCGATAGACGATCAGGAGGATCTGGCCGGGCGCCACATCGAGCGCCACACGGCAGGAGGCGACACCGTCGGAGCCGGAACTGTTGGCCAGCTGGATCGCGGGGAACTTGTTGATGCCCACCCAGCGGACAAGTTCGCCGTCCACTTCGTCGGAGTATCTTCGTAAGTCGCCGCCGAACCGCGGGATGACGAGGATCTCCGCGGTGCCGGACTCGGCCATCACCTTGCACCCGGTCGACGTGCGGTACGCGTGCAACGTGGCGCAGATGTCCTGGTTGTCGAGCGGTATGTCGGACGGGCGCTCCAGTGGAGACATGGGTAAGTCCCATTGGTCGTTGACGGCACCGCACGCCGTGAGCATGCCCGTGGCGAGCATCGCCGAGCCGATACCGACGAGGGCGCGACCAGGCACGCCGGCCTCCTCCAGAACATCCGAATTTCCCAGGTGACCACCAAACCACTGATCGTGCCATTAGTCGATGCTGCGTTCGAGTGTGTTTCAAGTTCAGCACGTGAACTAACTGACCGTGTTCAATTCGAGTTCACCGCGCGGCATTCACCCACATCAGCGCTATTTCGTCTGTCAGTCGCAAAGTTGCATGCGCCACGTCTCGTTGTGCTGACCTGTGGGGAAGGCCGGGTGTTGATCGGATCCGACCATTGTGAATCCCCGATCGGCATATATCCGGCGGGCAACCGTGAGGGCGCTGTTTGTCCAAAGTTCAATTGTTTTGTAGCCGGTGGACTTGGCGAACCGCAAGCACTCGTCGACCAATCGGCCACCCAGGCCTATGCCGCGCGCACTTGGTTCGACCAACAGCAGTCGCAACTTCGCGGTCATGTCGTCGACGCGGACGCAGAAGATGCTGCCCATCCGTTCGCCGTCGATTTCCGCGATCCACGCGGCTTCGCTTGTGGCGTCATGGTTGTCTGCGTAGTCCGCGACGATCCGTGCGACGAGCGCTTCGTAGTTCGCGCCCCAGCCGTATTCCTGCGCGTAGATCGCACAGTGCCGTTCGATGACCCAGCCGTAGTCGCCTGGCCTGGGCGGCCGCAGTACAACTGTGCGGTCGCGAGGTTCGGCGCTCAGGCGGTGTTGGATCACGGTCATCGCGTCGACGAGTTCGCTCTGGTCCTTCTCGCTGAGGTTGTCGAGCATCTCGTGGACCTGCGCGTTGGACCGTTCGTTCAGCAGCGCCATGGTCTTCCGGCCTGAGTCGGTCAGCCCGGCCCACTGCCTGCGGCCGTCGGTCGTGGACTTGCCGCGGCTGATCAGGCCGTCGCCCTCGAACCGGGTCAGCATCCGCGACAGGTAGCCCGCGTCGAGGTTCAGGTCCTTGCGCAACGCCGTGACCTCGGTGTTCTCCTGCTGACTGAGCTCGAACAGGACCCGGGTCTCGGTCAGCGTGTACGGCGTCTGGTGGAGCCCTTCGTCCAGCACACCCAGGACTTTTGTGTAGAAGCGGTTGAACTGCCGAACCGCCTGAATCCGCCCGCCAGGAACCATTTGACCCTCGCAACCAATCCGTTGACTGAGTCAAATGTATCCGTGATCAACCCCCGAGCACCAGAGCCGCCGCTCCGACCAGCCCCGCCCGCCCCGCCAACTCGGCAGGCACCACCCTGATGTCACTCACATAGGACAGCTGCGCGTACTCCTCGAGCGCCCGCCGAACCGGATCGAACAGCAACTCTCCGGCCTGAGCGACACCCCCGCCGATGACGGCAAGATCCAGATCGCACAACGCGGCGGTGGCGGCAATCGCCAACCCAACCGCGTGGCCCGCGCGCTCAAACGCCGCGCCAGCCACATCGTCGCCAGCCAGTGCTGCGGCGGCGAGATGCGAAGCGTCTGCGTTGTCCGGCGCCCGCCACCCGCTTCGGCGTGCCCACCGCACAAGATGCGGCCCACCTGCCACGGTCTCCACGCACCCGCGTGCGCCACAACTACAAGGAAGACCGTCTGGCTCAACGACTATGTGCCCGATATGACCAGCATTCCCGGTCCGTCCACCGTAAGGGCGGCCGTGCAGAACGAGTCCTCCGCCAACACCAGTCGAAACAACAAGCCCAACCAGGAACTCGGCGCCACGACCAGCGCCCATCCAGTGTTCGCCGAGGGCCATACAGACCCCGTCCCCACCAAGCTGAACAGGAACCCCAAAGCTCTCATGAAGCCGCCGAGCCAGCGGAAACTCGGCCCAGCACGGCACATTGATCGGACTGACCGTGCCGTTCGTCGAGTTCACCGGCCCTGCACAGGCGACACCGACTCCGTGGACGTCGTGACCTTCGAGCGCTTCGTTTGCAGCTTCGAGGACCGCCGCATAGGCATGATCAAGATCATGAAGAGGAGTCGGGCGCGTCACGTGGCTGAGCACCTCGCCGTGGTCGTCGATGACGCCTGCAGCGATCTTGGTGCCGCCGATGTCGATCGCCAGCGCGGTCATACCCACGCGCTCACCCTAATGAGCGACCCCGGATAGTGAGAAACCCCAAGACGCTGCCAGGTCGGGGGTCCGCCAGCGTCTTGGGGTCACTAGACACATCGCCAGGCTGAGCCAAGTCGTTACTCAGTTTCCGGATGTGTTCCACGTCACTCTTTCGAGTGAACTTTTGAAACTTTGTGTTGATAGCCGGTCACCCTTGGTGGTGCCGACCCGCGAAGTCAGCGGAGGTTGGCGTTCTGCTGCTGCGCGATGATGATCAACTCGTGCCGCATCGCCGGCGTGGCCGCGTTCTCGATCGCACGGTTGACTGCCCGCCGGGTACGAGCCTCGGCGCGGCGGGCACGAATCTTGGCGGTGATGTTCATCAGGTACTGCACCCCTCGGGTTGTCTCGCGGTTGGTATGTACCTATTATGCGCGCCCGCATGCGAGAATGCACCCGATTATCCGGTGACGTCCGCCACCAGCCGATGATTCGTCGGTCAACAGGCGAGCTTGCCGGACATGTCGTCTTATCTTGGTGTCTACCTGAAGTTCTAGATACGGCTAGAGGGCGCCAGAGTTCACTCCTCGCGGCCGAGCAGGAACCGGCCGAAGTGCGGCACGGTGAACGCGATCCGGCCACGCTCGGCGGAGTACACCAGGCCCTTCTTGATCAAGCTGTCCCGCGCGGGCGACAGCGACGACGGCTTGCGGCCCAGCGAAACGGCGATATCCGCCGTGCTCACGCCCTCGTCCCGGCCTTCGGTCAGCTCGGCGATCCCCCGCAGGTACTCCCGTTCGGCGGGCGTGGCCCGTTCGTAACGCGAGCCGAAGAACCCCACGGCCAGTTCCGCCTCGGCTTCCGGCGCGGCGACCGCGACATCTTCATCGGTGATCGGGTCGCTCGGCGCTGCATCCCATGCAGCCTTGCCGTATGCCTGGATGAAGTACGGGTAACCGCCGGAGGCCTCGAACAAGGCGGCCAACGCGTCGGACGTGATGTCCGCGTCCTCGCGCGTGATCGGCGCGAGAATCGCCTGGTGAGCGTCCTGCGCAGACAAACGGTCAATGTGTACGTACCGGAACAGCCGCTCTGAGTAGGACTTGCTCGCCGACAAGACGGCCGGCAGATGTGGCAGGCCAGCACCCACCACCACGAGCGGCGCCTGGTTCTGTGATAGCTCATGGCACGCCGCGCACAACGCCGAGACGTCGTCGGGCAACAGATCCTGCATCTCGTCGATCAACAGCGCCACGCCGGTGCCGACGTCCTGCGCCAGTTCGGCGACATCGGTGAACAGCTCGACCAGGTCGATCTCGATGTCGCCCGAGTCGGCCCTGCCCTGAGCCGCGGGCACGTCGATCCCCGGCTGCCACCGTTCGCGCAACTTGGCGCCCTCGGGCGCGGCTCGGAGCGCAAACGCTTTCAGCACGCTGAGCACGGACTCGACTCGCTCTGGCGCACGGTGTCGTACAGCCAGATCGCGAACCGCACGATGTAGCGCGGCGGACAGCGGCCGTCGCAAATCGGCGTCCGGCCGCGCTTCGACCTTGCCCGCGCCCCAGCCGCGCTTGATCGCCATCGACCGCAGTTCGCCAAGCAGCACGGTTTTACCGACGCCACGCAGGCCAGTCAGCACGAGACTGCGTTCCGGACGCCCACGCGCGACCCGCTCCAGGACGACCTCGAAAGCGGCGACTTCCTTATCCCGACCGGCGAGCTCGGGCGGGCGCTGGCCCGCGCCCGGGGCGAACGGGTTGCGTACCGGGTCCATCATCGGAAGGTATCGGGCTATCTAGTACCGATCCGATATTCCGGCATACATCCCTAAGGCGTGTCGGCGATCGCGTTTTATCCAGCTGTCTAGCATCGACGCTATAGACCTGTAGATCCCGCTACTTCTCCACGATCGCCGTGACACCCTGGCCGCCTGCAGCGCAGATGGAGATCAGTCCACGGCCGGAACCGCGCTCGTTGAGCAGCTTCGCCAGGGTCGCGACGATCCGGCCGCCGGTCGCTGCGAACGGATGCCCGGCCGCGAGCGACGAGCCGTTGACGTTGAGCTTGCTCCGGTCGATCGAGCCGGGCGGATCGTCCAGGCCGAGCCTTTCCTTGGCGAACGCCGGGTCCTCCCACGCTTTGAGCGTGGCCAGCACCTGGGAGGCGAACGCCTCGTGGATCTCGTAGAAGTCGAAGTCCTGCAACGAAATCCCGGCTCGCGCGAGCATCCGCGGCACCGCGTACGCCGGCGCCATCAACATTCCCTCGCCGCCGTGCACGTAGTCGACGGCCGCGGTCTCGGAGAACGTCAGATATGCCAGCACAGGCAGTCGGCGCTGCTTGGCCCATTGATCAGTCGCCAGCAACACAGTCGAAGCGCCGTCGGTCAGGGGCGTCGAGTTGCCCGCGGTCATGGTGCCGTTGTCGCCGCCGAAAGCCGGCTTCAGCTTCGCCAGCTTCTCGGCCGTGGAGTCCGCGCGCAGGTTCTGGTCACGCGACAGCCCCAGATAAGGCGTCACGAGGTCGTCGAAGAAGCCGCGGTCGTACGCGGCCGCGAGGTTCTGGTGGCTTGCCGCGGCGAGAGCGTCCTGGTCGGCACGCTCGATTCCCCACTCCTTGGCGCTGATCGCCGCGTGCTCGCCCATCGACAAACCGGTCCGCGGCTCGGAGTTACGCGGGATGTCCGGCACGATGTGGCCCGGCCGCAGCTTGGCGAGCAGCCGCAACCGGCCGCCGATGCTCTTGGTCCGGTTGAGCTGCAACAGGATCGCGCGCAGATCCTCGTGCACACCGATCGGGGCGTCGCTGGTCGTGTCCACGCCACCGGCGACGCCTGCCTCGATCTGGCCGAGCGCGATCTTGTTGGCCACCTGGATGATGGCCTGCAGGCCGGTGCCGCATGCCTGCTGGATGTCGTACGCCGGCGTCTCCGGCGAGAGGCGGCTGCCGAGCACGGATTCCCGCGCCAGGTTGAAGTCACGGCTGTGTTTGAGCACTGCTCCCGCGGCGACTTCGCCGAGCCGTTCACCCTGCAGCGCGAACCGGCTGACCAGCCCGTCGAGTGCGGCGGTGAACATGTCCTGGTTGGACGCGGTGGCGTAGGGACCGTTCGATCTGGCGAACGGGATCCGGTTTCCGCCGATGATCGCGACACGCTTCTGGCCCCGAGGCGCCATCTCGCCCTCCTGCGGTAGGTGGTACTGGCCATCCTAACCTACTCGCAAGTAGTATTACCGCGAGTAGGGAGGCGCCCGATGACCGATCGCTACCAGCGATTCAGCCGTTCCGGCCCGGGGAAGTTCCTGGTCAGCCGGCTCGGCCTGCCAGATCCGGCCCCACTTCGGCGATACTCGCCCGATCAGCCCCCGCTGCCCGGCCCGGCCGTTGTCGGCTCGGCCAAAGGTGGTCGTCTGGAAGAACAAATCCGCAAGATCCTCGACAGTGCGGGCATCGAGGTCCGCGACACCGAGGAGAAGCCGGGCGCCCTGGTGTTCGATGCGACCGGCATAGACAGCCCGGACCGCCTGCGCGAGCTCTACGACTTCTTCCACCCGCGCGTCCGGAGCGTGGCCGCGTCTGGCCGGATCGTCGTTCTCGGTACCACACCGGACGGTTCGAAAGAGTCGATCGCCCAGCGTGCGCTCGAAGGCTTCACACGTTCGGTCGGTAAGGAACTCAAGCGTGGCGCCACTGTTCAGCTGGTCTACGTGGAGCCCGGCGCCGAGGACGGCATCGAGTCGACGCTGCGCTTCCTGCTGTCGGGCAAGTCCGCTTACGTGGACGCGCAGGTCATCCGAATCGGCGCGGGAACCGTTACCCGCCCAGAGAACTGGCTGACCCCGCTCGCAGGCAAGACCGCACTGGTCACAGGCGGTTCACGTGGCATCGGTGCGTCCATCGCCGATGTGCTCGCCCGCGACGGCGCCCACGTTGTGGTGCTGGACATCCCGGCTCAGGGCGAAGATCTCTCCGCGGTGGCCAACCGGGTCGGCGGTTCGTCACTGCAGCTCGACATCACCGCGCCAGAGGCCCCGGCCCAGCTCGTCGACTACTTCCGCGCACGGCATGACGGTGTCGACATCGTCGTGCACAACGCGGGCATCACCAGGGACAAGACCCTGTCGAAGATGTCCGAGGCACAGTGGGACGCCGTGCTCTCGGTGAACCTGGCCAGCCAGCTGCGGATCAACGACGCACTGCTTGCGGGAACCCTGAACCACGGCGGCCGGATCATCGGCGTGTCCTCCATCGCCGGAATCGCCGGCAACGTCGGCCAGACCAACTACGGCGCCAGCAAAGCCGGCGTGATCGGGATGGTCAACGCGTACGCCCCCTTGCTGAGTTCGGTGGGCGGCACGATCAACGCGGTCGCCCCAGGCTTCATCGAGACCAAGATGACCGCCGCCGTGCCGCTGTTCATCCGTGAGGCCGGCCGCCGGATGAACAGCATGTCCCAAGGTGGCCTGCCCGTCGACGTCGCGGAAACCATTGCCTGGTACGCGAACCCCGCGTCCGGCGCGGTGAACGGCAACATCGTCCGCGTCTGTGGCCAGAGCCTGCTGGGAGCCTGACATGCCGATCACGCACACCCGCGAACTCGACTCGACTCCAAACCTGACAATGCTGTTCGGCAAAGCCGTGCTGACCGGCTTCAGCAAACACGGCGACTCCCTGCCGTCCACTGTGTACAGCCGCGACGGAGTCGTCGTGGACCCAGCCCACCTCTCGGCCTACAACAAAGTCTGCGGCTTCCGCCTGACAGACGAACTGCCGATCACCTACCCCCATATCCTCAGCTTCCCCTTGCAGGTCAAGCTGATGACCGACGCCGACTTCCCCTTCCCTCTCGTCGGCTCAGTCCACCTCGCCAACCGCATCACCCAACTACAACCCCTGCGCGCCGACGCCCCCATAAGGCTGCGGGTCCACGTGGAAGACCTCCGCGCCCACCCCAAAGGCCACCAGTTCGACATGGTCACCGAAGCCTTCGTCGCCGGCAACCTCGTCTGGCAAAGCGTCAGCACCTACCTGCGCCGCAACGGCAGTTCAGGCAGTTCCAGCACCGGCCCCGAACTCATCACCCGCCAGCCCCGCGCCATCTGGCACATCCCCGACGACATAGGCAGAAGATATGCGGACGTCGCCGGAGACCGAAACCCAATCCACCTCCACCCCCTGACCGCCAAACTCTTCGGCTTCCCCCGCGCCATAGCCCACGGCATGTGGACAAAAGCCAGATGCCTCGCCGCCTTCGAAGGCCGCCTCCCCGAGGCCTACACGGTGGAGGTCCGCTTCAAAACCCCAGTCCTCCTCCCCTCCAAAGCCGCCTTCGCCACCACCCACACCGCCGACACCTGGACCTTCGACCTCTTCAACGCCCGCACAACCAAACCCCACCTGACCGGCACAATCACCCCACCCTAAGCCCGCACCCCGCAATTCCGCCCCCGTGCGAACGGCCCACTCGCAAATCCAGTTATCCACAGGCAGCCCGCTCCACCCTTGTTGATCATGCTTCCCCGATAGAATGGAGCAGGGAGTGTGCTACGAATACCTTGGCAGTCTCTTCTGTTGTCGGGTAATGCTGTGTTGATGATGGAGGTGGGCCCTCCGGCGCCGTCGGGCAGGAGACGGTGTCAAACCGCCATGAGCTGCTGCGGTGAATGAGTCGTGGTGGTGAGCGTCATGGAAAAGCCGTGGCAATTGATCGCGGCAGGTGTGAGTCGGGAAGACGATCGTGCAGTGAACCATTAATGACGCGTCGTTACCATTATATGTGGCATCAGAACCGGGGCGGTCCCTGTGTCCCGGGATGAGTTGGGCGGGTGTCCTGTTGTCTTGGCCTAGCGGTGTCCGGCGTAGAGGTGGCGTGAGCCCGATTCAGGCATTGATACGGAATGTGGGAACTCCTCGTCTCGAAACAGACGATCCCGGGTTGTTCGAGGTCGGCGAGAGAGAGCGTCTCAAGCAGCGGACCTGTGAGAGATGGAGTATCGGTCGCGGGACAGGAGGGCGGACCGTCTCGTAGTAGTGATGAAGCTTCTGTAATGGGAGTGGAGCGAAGGGGGCGGATTGCTGCGATTCAGTCCAGAAATCAACCAGTCAATCTTGGGCTGGGAGGAGTGGTGAGGGTGGATCACTGGTGTCGGGAAAATCGTTTGAGATTGACAAGTGGCAGGTATGGGATGCGTTCCAGGTGGTGCGCGGGAACCGGGGTGCCGCTGGTGTGGATGGGGTCTCGGTTGAGGAGTTCGAGAAGGATCTGAAGAATAATCTGTACAAGATCTGGAATCGGATGTCCTCGGGGACGTATTTCCCGCCGGCGGTGCGGGCGGTGGAGATTCCGAAGCCGCATGGTGGTGGGACAAGGATGCTGGGTGTTCCGACGGTGGCCGACCGGGTGGCGCAGACGGTCGCGGCGAAGGCGTTGGAGTTGGTGGTGGAACCGGTGTTTCACCAGGATTCCTATGGGTATCGACCGGGTCGCTCGCAGTTGGATGCGGTCGGGTTGTGCCGACGGCGGTGCTGGCGGTACGACTGGGTCATTGATCTGGATATCAAGGAGTTTTTCGGCACTGTGCCGCATCGGGAGATCGTTGTGGCGGTGGAGAAGCATGCTCCGGCGCGGTGGGTGTCGTTGTATGTGCAACGGTGGCTGACCGCGCCCATCCGGCAGTCGGATGGTTCGACGGTCATTCCGGAGAAGGGGACGCCGCAAGGGTCGGCGATCTCGCCGGTGCTGGCGAATCTGTTCCTGCATTATGCGTTCGACACGTGGATTGCTCGGGAATTTCCGGGTGTGGTGTTCGAGCGGTACTGCGATGATGTGGTCGTGCATTGCCGTAGCGAGCAGCGGGCTCGTGAGGTGTTGACGGCGATCGTCACGCGGCTTGCCGGGTTCGGGCTGGAAGTGCATCCGGGCAAGACGAAAATCGTGTATTGCAAGGACGATAACCGTGGTGGGTCATCGATGCATGAGCGGTTCACGTTTCTGGGATATGATTTTCGGGCTCGGAGTGCGAAGAACGAGCATGGGCAGTTGTTCATGAATTTCCTTCCCGCGGTGAGTAAGGATGCGATGGTGGCGATGGGCAAGCAGGTGCGCTCGTGGCATCTAGGCCGTCGTGTCACCTTCATGTGGAAAGACCTCGCGCGGTGGATCAACCCCATTGTCGCGGGGTGGCTCAACTACTATGGGCGTTATCGCGCCTTCATGTTGAACCCGCTCCTGTATCGTATCAATCAGCAGTTGGTGCGATGGCTGACACAGAAATATAAACGGTTCCGGCGTCGTCAACGGAAGGCGTGGAAGGCTCTGGCCGAGATCGCTCAGGCCTATCCCCGGCTCTTCTCTCATTGGCGCCACGTCACGCCCGATGGCAGAGCAATAAGAGCCGTGTAAACCGAGAGGTTTACGCACGGTTCTGTGAGCGGCGGCGGGTGAAACTCCCGCCGTCGACTCGACCGCCCCCCGGGTTGGGGTGGGGGATGCTCTCCTATAGGAGGGGCGCGCAGGCGTAGTCGAGTGGCGGCGTTCGAGGTTTGTGACCTCAGTGTTCTGCGGGGGTCCAGACGTTGCCTTCGACCAGGTCGCCGAAGCCCATCCAGACTAGGTTCATCAGCCAGGAGGCTACGGCGCGGGTGGGGACTGCTGGGTGGTCGAGCCACCAGTCGGCGAGGGATTCGCTGGCGCCTACCAGGGCTGCGGCCATGGCTTCGGTGCTTTTCTGGGTGTGTTCGTCCATGCCGCGTTTTGTTGCGGTGCGGACCAGGAGGGCGTCGACCAGGTTTATGGCGCGGGAGCGCATGGCGAGCAGTTCTTCGCTGAAGGGGCCGCCCTGGGAGATTGCCTGGCGGTGCAGGACGCGCCAGCTTTGCTTGTTCGAGCCGACGAATTCGAAGAATGAGCGCAGGCCCATCCAGAGTTGCATGTCGGGAGGTGCATCGGCGTCTATTCCGCTGACTATGGCTTCCATCAGCAGGTTTGCCTCGCGCTGGATGCAGGCCGCGAACAGGTCCTCTTTGGAGCCGAGGTAGGCGTAGATCATTGGCTTGGACACGCCTGCGACCTCGGAGATCTCGTCCATGGACGCGTTGTGGTAGCCGTGTTCGGAGAACACGCGCACGGCTGCGTCCAGAATCTGCTTCTCGCGGACTTCGCGTGGCAGGCGTTTGACCCGACGGTCCTCGACGCTCACGGCACCCTCCAGGTCCAGGCCTTTGAGGTTGTCATGGTACCTACCGATACGTATTCTTACTCGTGAGTAGGTAAGAGGAGGCACTTATGCCCGACCTCAGTGTCGAGGCCATCGGCAAACTCAGCCCGAGTGAGCTGGTGCTGCTCATCGACCGGCTCGAGCCGGCCGATGACGGCCTCGCCGACGTCGACATCGACGCGATCGCGAAAATGATCGACCCGGACAAGCTCAAGGGTGACGAATTCGTCCGGCTCATCAGCGGTCTGCAGCGGCTGTCCGCCGCGAGCATCGACCTCAGCAGGATGGGGCCGCAGACCTTCGCGCGGCCGATCGCGAACGCAGGCAAGGGCCAGTTGGAGGACGTGCTCGACCGGCCTGAGCTGCGCAACCTTATCCTCAGTGAGATCTTCCGGCGGATGCAGCTGCATCTTCGCCAGGACCGCGCCCGCGATGTCGACGCGGTGGTGCACTGGCGGTTCTCCAACGGCACAGGCGAAGACGGTTACGACCGCTACGAGACGGTGATCTCCAACGGCACCTGCACGGTCAACCGGGAGATGTCCGCGCCGAGCCGGGTCACGATCACCATGCCGCCGAACGAGTTCGTCCGGCTGATCACTTCGAACGCCTCCGCGCCGGTGCTGTTCATGACCGGCAAGCTGAAGCTGCGCGGCGACCTCGCGTTCGCGGCCGGTCTGCTGACCCTGTTCGACCTGCCGAAGCCTTGAGGCGCTGGAACCGGTTGCCCGCCGCGCCTGGACCGGGCGTGTTCGATGCGTTCGCTCGGTCGATTGACGTGCGCAAACTCGATGAGACGCAGTTCGTGCGGCTGATCGAGACCATACACATGCTCGGTACGGCGGGTACCGGGATCGAGCTGTCCGCGTTGAGCACCGAGACGTTCGTGCAGATCATCGAGCAAGCGTCGATTGCGCAACTCGACGCTCTGATGGAACACCACGAGCTGCGTACGGTCGTGTTGACGGAGATCTTCGCGAGAATGACAGCGCACGTTCGGGCGGACGCACCGGACGCGGTTGTGCACTGGCGATTCACCGGCGGTTACGAGGAAGGCGGCTTCTCGCGGTACCAGACGGTCATCGCGGGCGGTCGCTGCACGTCAGGCATGGTGCAAGACCGGGATCCGCGCGCCACGGTGACCATCACGCCCTCGGACTTCCTCAAAGTCACGACCGGCAACGCCTCGGCGCCGCTGTTGTTCATCCGCGGTCGCGTGAAAGTGAAGGGTGACATTCCGTTCGTCGCAGGTCTGGTCAACCACTTCGACCTGCCGTCAGCGCCTCCTGGAGAACAGTGATCGCTGCGGGCAACGAGCCGTCGGCAACGTTGCCGTACCCGAGCACAAGCGCGGGATCGCCAGGGGCGCTGCGATAGGAATCCAGGCTCACCAGCCGCAAGCCGTTCGCCGCAGCGTGCTGGACAACCGAAGTCGCGTCAGAATCCAAGTGCAGCAACAGATGTAGCCCAGCTGCCGCGCCGGAAACGTTCTCCAGTGCGGAAACCATGGTATCTCGCCGGTTTCGGTACCGCAGCCGGGCCGCACGCAGGTATCGGTCGTAGGAGCCCTGCTCGATGAAAGCCGCCAACGCCAACTGATCCAGCACGGGCGGCGCCGACGCCGTGGGGTTCGCTTCCGTGACCGCAAGCGTCCATTGGGGCGGAACGACACACCAACCGATCCCGAGTGCCGGACTCAGCGTCTTGCTGACCGAGCCGAGCAGCACCACCCGCCGTGGATCCATTCCCTGCACAGTCCCCACGGGACGGCGGTCGTAACGGAACTCGGCGTCGTAGTCGTCCTCCAGGATCAGGCCGTCGACAGCACGTGCCCACGCGAGCAACGCGGCCCGCCGTGCCGGAGTCAGCACAACCCCCGAAGGAAATTGGTGTGCGGGCGTGACGATCACCGCGCGAACGCCGTCCGGGATCTGGTCAACACACAGGCCTTCGGCATCGACAGGAACCGAAACGACCGTCAGTCCTGCGGTCGTTGCCGCCTGCCGGACGCGTGGCCAGCCCGGTTCCTCCATCACGACCCGCGTGATCCCGGCCGCGTGCAGCGCCCGGCCCACGAGCGTGACCCCGCTGGTGACGCCCGAACAGATCAGCACATCCTCGGTGACCGCACCCCGGCATCGGCGCAGATATTCAGCCAGTACCGCACGCAGCCTCGGGTGTCCGCCGGGAACCGGCACGCCGAGGTCGGTGTGCGGGACCGAGGACAGCACTTCGCGCAGTGCGTCCGCCCAGCGCCGACGCGGAAAAGCACGAAGATCCGGAAGACCGGGCGCCAAGTCGTAACGCGGCGGGCTCGGACTTGGCCGAGGTGGCACGGAACGATCCAACACACCCGACCAACTCACGCGAGTGGCCGAGCCTGTGCGCGCGACGAGATACCCCTCGGCCACCAGTTGCGCGTACGCCTGCGTGACCACCCAACGCGAGCAACTCAGGTCGTCGGCGAGTTTGCGGCTTGGTGGCAACGCGGCGCCTTGACCGAGCACGCCATCACGGATCGCCTTGCGTAAGGCGCGTGCGAGCTGTTCGTGCCGTGCGCCCCGGCCGGAAACATCCAGGAGGACGTCCCAGCCCAAATTGGTCTGTGATCTGGCCACATCAATGGACCATACTGCCGGACCGATCGGTCATAGCGTGATTCTCATGAAGAGAGTCGAACTCGGGCGCACTGGCCAGACGGTCAGCCAGATCTCGCTTGGCTGCATGCTCATGGGCACTTCCACCGACGAGCAGACCTCCGAGCGGATTCTGAACTCCTACCTGGAAGCCGGTGGCGACTTCCTGGACACCGCCGACTGCTACGCGTGGTGGACCTCGCCGGAGTCCACCGGCGGCGAGAGCGAGAAACTCCTCGGCAGGCTGCTGAAAGGCAAACGGGACAAGGTTTTCCTGGCCACCAAGGTCTCGGCTCTGCTCACCGACTATGCGGCCGCTCACGCGAGCGGCAAAGGTGAACCGTATTACGAAGGTGCCAGCGCGAAGGTCATCCGCCGCGGCATCGACGCGAGCCTGCGGAGGCTGGACACCGATCACATCGACCTCTACTACATCCATGTCGACGACATGGTCACGCCGTTGGAGGAGACGCTCGAAGCGCTCGACGAGATCGTGCGCGCGGGCAAGGTCCGGTACATCGGCTGGAGCAACGTCTGGACCTGGCGGCTGGAACGCATCCACGCGCTGACGCGGCAAAACGGCTGGAGGTCCGCGCCGGTCGCCGTGCAGCAACAGCACTCCTATCTCCGGCCGGTCGCGGGAACGCGAAACGTCGCAGGCCAGGACATGCTCGACTATCTGGCTGCCACCGACGACATCTCACTGGCCGCGTACTCGCCGATCCTGGGCGGCGTCTACGAAGGCCGCGTCGACAAACCGATCTGGAAGCAGTACGCCGGACCGGACGCCGAAATCCGGCTCGCCGGTCTCGAAACAGTCGCGGTGGAACTGGGCGTGACCAAGAGCCAGGTCGTGCTTGCGTGGTTGCAGCAGTCAGAACGGACGATCCCGATCATCGGCCCGCGGACGTGGGAACACTACGAGGACTACGTCCCGGCGTTCGACCTGAAACTTGAACCGCACCATGTGAAATTGCTAGGTCAGTAGCGCTCGGCGTATCGGCTGGGGGTTTCGCCGAACATTCCCGTGAAGTCGCGGGTGAAGTGGGCCTGGTCGGCGTATCCGAGATCGGCGGCCAGGCCCGCCCAGTCGATTGTCGCGCCCTTGGCCATTCGCTCGGTCACCTCGTGCAGCCGGTACCGGCGGATCACCCACTTCGGCCCGACCCCGACATGCTCGGCGAACAGCCGCTGCAATTGGCGGACAGTCGTCTCGAACTCCTTTGCCAGAACGTCGACCCGCACGATCTCCGGCGCCGCAGCGATTCGCTCCACAATCCGCGCCGACAGTTCCGCCTTGGGATCGGGCTCGGGCAGATTGGCTCGCAGGAACTCCTCGACCACTGGTATCTCATGACGCGATGGCAAATCCCGGAACACCTCTGCTGCGGGAATCACCTGGTCGGTGATGGAGGTGACCGGTCGTCGCAGAAACGGCCGGAAACACCCGGGCCGGAAGGCGATCCCGAACACGCTCGCCCGGCCGTCGAGCACCTGGAACACATGCCCACTGGACACGCCGTTCAGGTTCGCCGAGCCGCCCTGGAAGGTCAGGTGCACATTGGGATACGGCACGATCAACTGCCGGTACGGCTCGTCGTAGTCCCACTCGACCATCCAGTACCTGGCCACGTACGGCGCGAGGTCTTCGGCAGGCGCGGCGAACTCGTGGCTCTGGAACTTCCGCCAGGCCAGTTCGCGCGGATCCCTGCTCATCGGTCGCCTTTGTTCAATACGCCGCGGTCGGGACATTTTAGGGTGGGGCCCATGTCTGGAGACCAGTTGATCAAGCACGCGACCGCGCCCGTCATCGATGTGGTCCGTGGCATCACGCCCGATCAGCTCGGCGCGGCGACGCCATGCGCGCAGTTCGACGTCCGCAAGCTGCTCAACCACCTGCTGTACTGGGGACCTTCGCTGGAAGGCGCCGCGCGCAAGGAGTCGGTGCCGCCGCCGACCGTCCCGGAGTCCGAAGTGGATCTTCCGGCCGACTGGCAGCCGAAGCTGGTCGCGCACCTGGAGACGCTCACCGCGTCCTGGAGCGACCCGGCCGCGTGGGAAGGCACCACGCACATGGGCGGCCCGACCGAGATGCCCGCCGCGCTGGTCGGCGGCATGGTCGTCGGTGAGGTCATCGTGCACGCCACTGACCTGGCGCGGGCCACCGGCCAGAATCCTGAGTGGGACGACGAAGTCCTGGCCTACGTGTACAAAGACGTCGAAGCCGGCGCCCAGCAAGGGCGCGACATGGGCGTCTACGGGCCAGAAGTACCTGTGCCCGCAGACGCCCCGCTGCTCGACCGGATCCTCGGCCTGACCGGCCGGGAGCCGCGCTAGTACGTGATCGCGATGCTGGGATCGGCGAGCAGGGCACCGACGTCCGCGAGGAATTCGGAGCCTTGCTGGCCGTCGATCACCCGGTGGTCGAAACTCAGCGACAGCTGGCAGATCTTGCGCGGCACGACCTGACCGTCGACCACCCACGGCATGTCACGGATCGTTCCGAGCGCCAGGATCGCCGACTCGCCCGGGTTGATGATCGGTGTCCCGGTGTCCACACCGAACACACCGATGTTGGTGATCGTGAACGTCCCGTTGGCCATTTCGGCCGGGGTGGTCTTGCCGTCCCGGGCCTTGGCGGTCAGCGCTTCCAAGGCCTGGGCCAGCTCACGCAGTGACATCTGGTCGGCGTCGTGCACCTTGGGGACGACCAGGCCACGCGGGGTGGCCGCGGCGATCCCAAGGTGCACATAGGACTTGTAGACGATCTCTTCGCCGTCCCACACCGCGTTGATGTCCGGCGTACGACGCATGGCCAGCAGCACTGCCTTTGCCGCGAAGGTCAACGGCGTCAGCTTCACGTCCCGGAACTGCGGGTGGTTCTTCAGTTTCGCGCGTAGTTCCATCATCGGCGTGACGTCGATGGTCATGAACTCGGTGACGTGCGGCGCGGTGAAAGCACTTTCCACCATCGCCTTGGCTGTGGCCTTACGGACACCGCGGACCTGTACCCGGCGTTCACGCTCACCAGATGTGACAACGGGAGTGACCGGTTCGGCCGCCCGCTGGACGTCGTCACGCGTGATGACCTGGCCTTCGGTCGCCAGCGCACGCAGATCCACGCCGAGTTCCTTGGCCAGCTTGCGGACCGGCGGCTTCGCCAACGGCACGTAGCCGCCGGCGACCGCGACGGGTTCAGGCTCGGGTGCCGGAGCGACCACGACCGGCGCCGGTGCGGGCGTGGAACCCTTGCGGGCACGGCGTTTTGCCGCACCGGTCTTCGGGCCGTAGCCGACCAGGCTCTGGATCCGGCCGTCCGCGCTCTCCTCGCCGATCTTCGTACCGCCGCCGTTGTCCGAGGACGGCTTCTCCACGCCGTCCGGGTCGACGTCGAACACGATGATCGGTGTGCCGACCGCGACCGTCTGGCCCGGCTCGGCGAGCAGTTCGGTGACCACGCCCTCGTACGGCGCGGGCAGTTCGACCGCGGCCTTGGAGGTCTCGATCTCCACGAAGATGTCGTTGACCTTGACCTTCGAGCCCACCTGCACGTGCCAGGTCAGGATCTCGGCCTCGACCAGGCCTTCGCCCACGTCGGGCAACGGGAAGTGCTTGTAGTCAGGCACGGTTCACCACGCCAGCGATCGGTCGACGGCGTCGAGCACGCGATCGAGGTCGGGGAGGTACTCCTCCTCCACCTTCGACGGCGGGTAGGGCGTGTCGAACCCGGTCACCTTCAGCACCGGGGCCTCCAGCGAGTAGAAGCACTCCTGCTGCACCCGGCTGGCGATCTCGGACGCGATCGACACCTCACCAGGCGCTTCGCTGGCGACGACCAGGTGCCCGGTGCGGCGTACCGACTCGAACACCGGCTCGAGGTCCAGCGGCGACAACGTCCGCAGGTCGATTACCTCAAGGTCAAGACCGTCCTCGGCGGCCGCGTTCGCCGCGTCCAGGCAGGTCTTCACCAACGGGCCGTACGACGCGAGCGTCGCAGCCGTTCCCGTGCGCAAGACGCGTGACTTGAACAACGGGTACGGCGTCGCCTCGGTGTCGATCTGGTCTTTCTCGTGGTAGCGCCGCTTCGGCTCGAAGAACAGCACCGGGTCGTCGCAGTCGATCGCCTGCTGGATCATCCAGTACGCGTCCACCGGGTTCGAGCAGGAGACGACCTTGATCCCAGGCATGTGCGCGAAGTACGACTCGGGCGACTCGGAGTGGTGCTCCACCGCGCCCACGCCGCCGCCGAACGGCACCCGGATCACGATGGGCACCTTGGTCTTGCCCTGGGTCCGGTAGTGCAACTTGGCGACCTGGCTGGAGATCTGGTCGAACGCCGGGAAGATGAAACCCTCGAACTGGATCTCGCAGACCGGCCGGAAACCGCGGATCGCCAGACCCACGGCCGTGCCGACGATGCCCGACTCGGCCAGCGGGGTGTCGAGCACCCGGTGCTCGCCGAAGTCCTTCTGCAGGCCGTCGGTGATCCGGTAGACGCCGCCCATCTTGCCGACGTCCTCACCCATGACGATCACCTTGGGGTCGCGCTCCATGGCCGCGCGCAGGCCGTTGTTGATCGCCTTGCCCATGGTCTGCTTGACAGCAGTCGCGGGTGCAGTGTCCTTGTCAGAAGTCTTGTCCATCACTGGTGCCGCCATTTCAGTGCGCACCTCCCTCGAAACCGGCCAGGTAGGCGAGGTACTCGTCGCGCTGCTTGTCCAGCAGCGGGTTTCCCTCGGCGTAGACCTGGGAGAAGATCCGCTCGGCCGGCGGGTCGGGCATGTTGAAGCAGTACGCGCGCAGCTCCGAGGCGAGTTCATCGGCCTCCAGCTGCACCTGGTCGAAGAACTCCGGTTCGGCCATGCCGTTGCGGACCAAATGCACCCGGACCCGCTCGATCGGGTCCTTGAGCTTCCACGCTTCGAGCTCGTCGGAGAGGCGATAGCGGGTCGGGTCGTCGGACGTGGTGTGCGCGTCCATCCGGTAGGTGAAGGCCTCGATCAGCACAGGGCCGTTGCCGGATCGGCACTCTTCCAACGCCCAGCGGGACACCGCCAGCGATGCCAGGACGTCGTTGCCGTCCACCCGGATGCCGGGGAAGCCGTAACCGCGGGCGCGCTGGTAGAGCGGCAGCCGGCTCTGGCGCTCGGTCGGCTCGGAGATCGCCCACTGGTTGTTCTGGCAGAAGAACACCACAGGCGCGTCGTAGACCGCCGCCCAGACGAAGCCTTCGTGCACGTCGCCCTGGCTGGTGGCGCCGTCGCCGAAGAAGACCATGGTGGCCTCGGCGTCCGGTTCGTGGCCGACCTTGCCCTCGAACCGCTGGCCCATCGCGTACCCGGTCGCGTTGAGGACCTGGTTGCCGATGACGATCGTGTACGGGTGGAAGCGGTGCTCGGCCGGATCCCACTCGGAGTGCTCAGTGCCGCGGAACGTCGCGAGGATCTGCTCCGGCCGGATCCCCCGGCACCACGCGACACCGTGCTCGCGGTAGCTGGGGAACGCCATGTCCTGCGGTTTCAGCGCACGGCCCGCGCCGATCTGCGCGGCTTCCTGACCGAGCAGCGGAACCCAGATACCGAGCTGGCCCTGCCGTTGCAACGCGTTGCCCTCGCGGTCCGCGCGGCGGACGAGAACCATGTCGCGGTACAGCCCGCACAGCTCTTCGGCACCGATGTCCTCGACGTACTTGTCGAACTCGGGGTTCGCGACTCGCTCACCCTCCGGCGTCAGGAGCTCGACCAGCTCCGCGCCGCCTTCATTAGTCGCACGCAAACCCGCGAGCACCTGCTCTTTGGTCGGTTGGGCCGCGGTGGCGGCTGGACCGCCGCCCGGCTCCGGGTGCGTCCACTGTTCTGGGGACGACATGCGGCTTTTCTCCTCGTGTTGAGGCCACGGCACCGCTTGTGGCAGGCACCTGGCGGCCACTCCGGCCGGCTCCGCCACCTCCGGTGAGAGGCGGACAGCGACGGTCGGCGTTGACGGCTGTCACATTCATCCTGGCACGCGCATACCCGATCCGGTGAGGCACGCACGTTCCCAGAATCGTCTCAAAATGGTCCTGAACAGGCAAAATCGTAGGATGCCCAATGATCGGGGTTCCCAGCACCGGCAGGTTCTGAACACGCGCGGTGCACGCCAGAGGCACGATCGGACCAATCCGGTCCCGACCGCGGACCGAACCGGTTGGACACCCTCGCAACCGATGTGATCTGGACTACATCCCCGGTCGTGACAGGATCGGGGTGTGGAGCACAACGCACTGAACTCGACCGTCACCAGGCTCTGGGACACAGAGATCCTGCCCAGCCTGTCCGACCTGGTCGCGATCCCGGCACTGTCCCCGGTGTTCGACCCGGCCTGGGCGCAGAACGGCCATCTCGACGACGCGGCCGCCCACGTGAGCAAGTGGGTCACGGACCGCAACCTGCCTGGCACGACCGTGGAGACAGTCCGGCTCGACGGCCGTACGCCGCTCGTGCTGATCGACGTCCCGGCCACCCCAGGTGCCGAGGACGCGGGCACCGTCGTGCTCTACGGCCACCTGGACAAACAGCCTCCGGTCGGTGGCTGGGCCGACGGCCTGGGCCCGTGGACCCCAGTGATCCGCGACGGCCGGCTGTACGGCCGCGGCGCCGCCGACGACGGCTACTCCGGCTACGCCGCGATAGCCGCTATCGAAGGCGTACGTGCCGCCGGTGGTTCGCACGCTCGCTGCGTGATCCTGCTCGAGACCAGCGAGGAATCCGGCAGCCCTGACCTGGCGCCGTACCTGATGCACCTCAAGGACCGGCTCGGCGAGGTGACCCTGGTCGTGTGCCTGGATTCCGGCGGCTCCGACTACTCCCGGCTGTGGATCACGACTTCGCTGCGTGGCATGGTTTCCACCGACGTGACCGTGCGCGTGCTCGACTCCGGTGCCCACTCCGGGATGGCCAGCGGCATCGTGCCGAGCTCCTTCCGGATCATGCGGACCCTGCTCGACCGGATCGAGAACTCCACCACCGGCGAGGTCCTCGTGCCCGAGATGCACGTGGAAATCCCGTCGCACCGCGTCGAGGAGGCCCGTGTCAGCGCCGCCGCCTCGGCAGGCAAGATCGCCTCGATCTGGCCGTTCGCAGCAGGCACCCGCCCGGTCTCGGACGACGACCTGGACCTGTTGCTCAACAACAGCTGGCGCCCGACCCTCTCGGTGATCGGCGCCTCCGGCCTGCCCCAGCCCCTCGACGCGGGCAACGTCCTGCGGCCCTTCACGACGCTGTCGCTGAGCTTCCGCCTGCCCCCGACCGCGGACTCGGCGGCTTGTCTGGAGTCGCTGCGCAAGGCCCTGACCACAGACGTGCCCTACGGCGCCCAGGTCGAGATCACCCGCTCCGACACCGCCGACGGCTGGGACGCCCCCGCCCTCGCCCCCTGGCTGAAAACCGCCGTCGACAAGGTCAGCACCACGGTGTTCGACGCCCCGTGGGGCACTGTCGGCCTCGGCGGCTCCATCCCCTTCATGGGCCTGCTCGCCGAGACCTACCCCGAGGCCCAGTTCCTCGTCACCGGCGCATGCGGCGCCGACAGCAACATCCACGTCCCCAACGAATGGCTCCACCTGGGCCAAGCAGCCCGCGTCACCGCGTCAGTCGGTCACGTCCTGCACGCCCACGCCACCCGCTGACACCCGTCGGCCCAGCTGATCGGCTGCCCGAGTCGTCTCGGGCAGCCGGTACTTGGGGCTCAGCCTGAGCACCAGCTCGGTGGCCGTGTCCAGGTCGATCTTGTGTCCGATGGAGACGAACACCGGCTTCACGCCGGCCTGTGTGCGCAGGGCCCGGCCGACGACTTCGTCGTTGTCCACCAACGGCGTCCAGTCGCCGCGCCCAGGCCCCGGTGGGTCGTAGTGGCCAAGCGCTTGCTTCCCCACGCCGACCGACGGCAACCCGGTCACCACTCCAGCGTGGGAAGCGAGCCCGAACCGGCGCGGATGCGCGATCCCCTGCCCATCGCAGACCAGCACATCCGGCACAACCTTGAGCCTGTCCAACGCCTTGAGCAGCGACGGCAACTCCCGGAACGCGAACAACCCAGGCACATAAGGAAAATCCGTCACGTCCCGGACGGCCACGCTGTCCACGATCTCCAACGTGGCCACATCCACACAGACCGCGGCTGCAACGAGATCGTCACTGCCGTAGGCCACGTCCAACCCGACGGCGACCTTCGGTGAGAACCCGTCGGGCACGGTACGAATCACTTGTGGCGCAAGCTCTTCCTGCAACGCCACCGCTTCTTCGACAGTGGTCATCGGCGGTAGATCTTTTCCTCGGTCAGCACGCCGTCCTCGTTCCACGTTCGCGAAGCGAGCAGGTTCCCCTTGTTGTCAAAGTGGTCCTCGCGAGTCAAGCTGCCATCCCGGAACCACTCCTGGTGCAGCCCGACCGCCCGGCCGTTGCTGACCAGTCCCTTTGCCTTGAGCTCGCCAGTGGGATACCACTCATGCGAAGGACCGTCCTCTCGGCCATCCGTGTAGCCCGTGACCGCGATGACTTGGCCGTTCGGATGTCTCTCGAAGACCTCACCGGTGAACGGAGTGCCCTGGTAGGTGATCAGGAGACCGTCCTGGCAGTCAGCGTCGTCGAAGTCGATCCGCGCGGGCTCAGCCACTGGTGTGCGAACCGCGCTCCGGCCACTCGCCGGTTTGCTTGAAGCGACCGGCGATGCCCCAACTGGCCTTGCGGAACACCCGGTCTTCCCGGCCGTCGTCCGGCGTGTACCGGCTCGTCTGCTTGGCCACGGTCAGCGTGCGGATGAAATGTTCGAAGTCGTCGCCGAAGGAGTACCGCACCATCTGGGCGTCCTCTTGGTCCTTGCGGAAGAAGATCTGCACAACTCGTTATTCCGGCCAGACTTGTTTGCCGGCCTGCAGTGCTGAGCGCTGGTAGTCCGGTGGCCGTTCGCCCGCGGCGACTGGTTCGACCGGCCAGGAACCCACTTTGCGCACCATCAACTTGGCACCCAGTTCAGCGCGTGCTCGTTTGACCGGTGCCCCTGACGGGACGACAACCACGTATACCCAGCCCGGCTTGGCATGCGCGGCGGCGTTCGCGGGCTGCCGCCATGCTCGCAACACGCGCACGGGCTTCGGTTGGGCTGCTGCCCACTCCCGCGCCACAGCATCGGCCGCGCTGGTCGAGGAATCGTCCGGCGGTGCCGTGAACTCGTACTGCGGCAACTCGTTCAACGGCGGCAGTTGCGTGAGCCGGGCGTCCTGCGGGTTGTCGAGCAGGCCACGGAAAAGTTCGACCTCCTCGCCGGTCAGCCCGACCTGCTCGGTTTCGAGCTGGCCGAACAGCATGTCCTCGAACATCTCGTATTCGCCCGCACCCAGGTATGACCAGAGCGGGTCTACAGTGTCGTCGGCCAGCCGGCCGGTCAGCTGCCGGAGAAGCAGGACCGCAGCGTCCTCGTAAGCCCTGTCCGTCATCGGTCACTCCATTCCGGTCAGGCAGGACCAAGGTCGGTCGTGGAGATGATTTTACCCTCGCCGTCAGTGATCATTCTGATCATGCGGCCCTTCTTGTTGCCCTCGTAGGTCCATGTGCCGTTGCCGCCGACATCCGGGTTCGAGTAAATCGGTGTGGTGCTCGGTGGTGCGCCCTTGGGCGGCGGATGTGGCGAACTCGGGTTGACGATGACGCCGTCTCCGCCTTCCGGATACGCGGTCCGGATCTCGCCGCCCTCCACCACGGTCACGTGCACGATGACGCCGTCGCGTTCACCCACGTAGTCCCAGGAATCGACCATGTTGCCGTTGGCGTCCTTGGTTCGTTTCGGGCCGATGGGGGTCTCTGTCCTGGCCACGTCCTCGGCGTGGTTCAGGATGTCCTGGTCGGACCAGCGTTGCGGGAACTCGGATTTGCCGGGGCGTCCCGTGCCTGCCCGGTGCCCACCGGATTTGCCGCTGTCACCGTCCAGGATGTGCTGCTTGGACGCCGTGCTGTGCTTGATGTCCTCGGGCTTCGGTGGTTGCGGCGGGGTCGGGTTGCCTGGTGGATCCTGGTTGGGCGGCTTGTTGCCACCGCCACCCGAGTCAGCGCCGTTACCTGTACTGCCCGGCGGAGTGTCGCTGCCGGACGGCTTGGTCGTGCTGGACGGTGAGGTTGTGCCCGAGGGAGTGCCTGTCGGGCTGGAGCTCGTGTCCGGTGTGGACGATGTGCTCGATGGTGAAGTCGTGGTACCCGAAGGGGTGCCGGTCGGGCTCGAGCTGGTGTCGATCGGTGAGGACGAACTGGGTGTTGTGGTCGATGTTCCGCTGGGCACGTCCGAAGTGTTCGGTGAACGCAGGCTGTCTGGGCCGTTCGGGGTGCTGGGCGCGCCGTCGGGGGCGCCACGCAGGCCTTTGCGGATCGCGTCCCAGATCTCGCCGAGCTTGCCCATGATCGGCTTGAGCTTTTCCAGGGAACGGGTCAGCTTGAGGATGAAATCCTTGATCCGGTTGACCCACTTGGAGATCAGGGCGACCGCGGAGGCGACCACGTGCGGGGTCGCGACGCCGACGGTACCGGCGATCTCGGCGACCCACTGCGGGATCCGGGCGATCAGGGTGGCCACGCATTCGGCGACCAGGTCACGCACGATCTCGCGGACGGCGCCGACCAGCACGCCGACGACCTCGACGACGGTCCCGATCGTGTCGGCGCCGGTACCGGCTGCCTTGATCTTGTCCTGCTGGGCCTGGGCGCGGGCGCGGTAGGCCTCGGCAGAGGCGCCCTGCCAGCCTGCGGTGCCGCCTGCGACCTCGGTCCAGAAGTCCTGGGCGATGGCCCCGGTCTCCTTGCCGATGTTCTTCCAGGTCGCCGCGTAGGCCGCGATCTGGTCGGCGTCACCGGCCAGCCAGTCCAGCGCGTCCGACAGCGGTTTGACGTGTTCCATCAGCCAGGACACCGCGTACTGCAGCAGTGTCCCGACTGGGTCCATGGCCAGCGACAGGGCTTCCAGCCCGGTGCCGACCGCACCCAGGCCACCTTCCACCCAGGACTTGTTCTCGACGCCGTTGTAGATGTCCATTGCGGACTCGGCGATCCCGATTCCACTGTAGGCAGTGGTGGAGTCCTGCCGCTGCGCGACCAGCGGATTCCCTTCAGGCATCAGCTGGCTCCCGCGAACGGCTGGGTGTTGGCCTGCTCGACGTTGTCGTAGCTGGTCGCAGTGGTGCGTACGCCGTTGGCGGTTTCGCCCATCGAGGTCGCGCCCTCCTGCAGCGCCGTGACGCCCGGGTCGCTGACCGCGTGAACGATCGGCACGAAGAACGAGCAGATCACGCCGTACGCCTGGTCGCCGAGCGACACCTGGTTGGCGGCGCCGAGCGCGGTGTTCAACCGGTCCCGCAGTCCGTCGAGCCGACTCGCGTGCGCGCGTAGTTCGTCCGGCAATACGTCATAGCTACCGTCAGGCATCAGCTGTCCCCCTCAACGCATGATGGGGCTGTCGCCGCCCCAGTCGTCCTCGTCGTCGTGGCCGATCCGCCGGTCCCGGACCACGTTGTGGCCACTCTGCTCCGGCTCCGGCTCCGGGAAGCGGTTGCGGAAATTGGACACCACGGCGTCCACAGTCTGGGCGTCCTCGCCCACTGTGTCCTGCATGATCTCGGCGACCTGCGCGGTGATCCGGGACTGTGCCCGGCGCATCGTGGTCAGCACCAGCTGGGCGACCTGGGCGCCCGGCATGGTGCGGACCTGGTCGGTGATCCGCAGGTCGGTGACGGCCCCGGCGGAGTCGACGGTGACCGTCACGACCCCGTCACGAGAGGTCTCGGTCGAGGTCACAGCGGTGACCTGACGCTGCATGTCCTGGTAGCGCTCGGCTTTCGCGGCCACTCCGGCGGCCCACCGCTCGAGCTCCAGCTCGGTGCGCGGGCCGTCGATCCCGAAGTTCGGTTCAGTCACGAAAGCTCAGACGCACGGCCGCGCCGGTCAGTTCCGTGGGTCACCAATCGGGGTAGCGGGTGTACCAAGCTGGATCGAAGACCGGCATCGGCCCGAACTCGATGACGGCGTCCAGGGTGAGACGTTCCATCACCTCGCGCAGCTCCAGCTCGGCCAGCCAGGCCGGTGGGATGGCGTCGATGCCCCACATGGCGCCGAGGATGTTGCCGCAGATCGACCCGGTGGAGTCGCTGTCACCGGAGTGGTTCACGGCCATCAGCAGCCCGCTCGCCATGTCGTCGGCGGCCAGCGCCGCGCACACGCCGATGGCCAGCGCCTCCTCACCGACCCAGCCGCCGCCGAGCTGCTCGGCGATCGTCTCCGGGTCGGGCTTGCGCGCGGCCAGGTCGACCGCCCGGTCGAGGATGGCCAGCTGTTCCTGGTGATCGTCCCAACGAGTCAGCTGGTCACGGGCGACCAGGATCGCGTTCGGGAGCTCTGTCCCGTCGTACAGCTCGCTCACGATCACCGCGAGCACACCCGCCGAGAGGTACCCGCTCGGGTGGCTGTGCGTCAGCGCGGCAGTGGTGACAGCGAGGGAGAACACCTCAGCAGGGTCGTCGGACCACACCGCCGCGGGCGCGGCCCGCATCACGCCTCCGCAGCCCTTCGAGTCGTTGACCCGATGATCGACGGTGCCGGGCTTGCCCGAGGTCGCGAATGTCCGCAGCGCTGACATACACGTCTTGCCTGGTGAGCGCAGGGCGAACAGCGCCGGATTCGTGATCAGCCAGCCGTCCGGCTGGGGCGAACGCTCGGCGAACACGCCCCCGCACCGGTTCCAGGGCTGGTTCTGGGTGTGGTACCAGCGCTGGTAGGCGTGCTGCAACACCATGGTGACGTCTGTATCGACGCCTCGGCGTTGCGCGCCGTGCGCCCTGATCAGGCCTTCCAGGGTGAACAGCGCCATCTGGGTGTCGTCGGTGATCTTGCCCCGGCCGCCGTACTCCTGGGCGAAGTCGGTCACCCCGGCCGGTCCGAACCACTTGCGGATGTTGTCGATCCCGTTGAACTCGACCGGGCCGCCGAGCGCGTCGCCGATGGCGCCGGCCAGCACAGATCCGAGCACTTTCGACGGGGGCAGCACACGACGGGTCACTCGGCCAACCCTAGGCGATCGAGATCGTGATGCGAGCTCGTAACGGGCGAATGCTGGGAACTGTGCTGTACGAGTGGCAGGATGCGGGCACTCGACCGAAAACGAGTTACGAGGAGTGACCTGTGGCGCGACGACCCACGCTCAAGGTGCTCGCTCTGCTGCCTGCGCTGGCTTTGGGCCTCGCTACAGCGGGCTGTGCCGAGAAGATCGACTCTGGGGCCCCGGCGGGGGGTTCTACGTCCGGCGGAGCGTCCGCGGTCCAGCTGATCGAGTCGGGCAAGCTGAAGGTGTGTACGCACCTGCCGTACAAGCCGTTCCAGTTCAGCGAAGGTGGCAAGACAGTCGGCTTCGACGTCGACCTGGTGGACCTGATCGCCAAGGATCTGGGCGCCACCCAGGAGATCGTGGACACGCCGTTCGAGGGCAGCCAGTCCGGTGAGGACCTCAACACCCGCAAGTGCGACCTGGTCGCGGCGGGCATGACCATCACCGACGTGCGCAAGAAGAACCTCGACTTCACCGATCCGTACTTCGAGGCCACCCAGGTGCTGATGGTCAAGAAGGGCGGCCCGAAGACGCTGGCCGACCTCAAGGGCAAGAAGCTCGGTGTGCAGCAGGCCACCACTGGCGAGGAGTACGCCACCAAGAACAAGGACGCCAACGGCTACGACACCGTCCAGTTCGAGGACCTCGCGCTGGAGCTGACGGCGGTCAAGACGGGCCAGATCGACGCGGCCATCAACGACAACGGCGTGATCCTCGACTTCGTCAAGGACAACCCGGACACCGAGGTCACCGCCCAGTTCCAGACTGGTGAGCAGTACGGCTTCGGCATCCGCAAGGGCAACGCGGCCCTGCTGGCCAAGGCCAACGAGGTGCTCGCCAAGGCCAAGAGCTCCGGCGAGTACGACAAGGTCTACGAGAAGTGGTTCGGCAAGAAACCGACCAAGTAGCTGGTCACGCGGGGCCTGCCGGAGCTGATCGGCAGGCCCCTTGGTTTGAGCGGACCCTTCTCTAGGAGTAAGAAATGGCACTTTCCAGGCGGAAACGGGCGCAGACGATCCGCGGCGTCCAGTACGCGATCCTGGCCCTGATAGTCCTGCTGGTCGCGTTCGTGGCCGACTGGGGCCAGATCCGGCGGGCGTTTCTGAACTTCGACGCCGCGGGCGAGTCGTTCCCCAACATCATCACCACCGCGCTGGTCAACACGATCATCTACACCGTGCTCGGCTTCGCCTTCGGCCTGGGGCTCGGGCTCGTGCTGGCGCTGATGCGGCTGTCGTCGGTGCCGCCGTACCGCTGGCTCGCCACGATCTACATCGAGTTCTTCCGCGGCGTCCCGGCTCTGCTGGTGTTCATCGCGTTCGGGTTCGGTGTGCCGCTGGCGTTCGGGCTGCGGTTCGACATCTACTCGACCGTGATGCTGTCGCTCGGCCTGGTCGGTGCGGCCTACATGGCCGAGACCATCCGTGCGGGTATCCAGGCGGTGCCCAAGGGGCAGGTCGAGGCCGCGCGGTCGCTGGGCATGTCGCCCGCCCGGGCGATGCGCACGATCGTGATCCCGCAGGCGTTCCGGATCATCCTGCCGCCGCTGACCAACGAGCTGATCCTGCTGACCAAGGACTCCTCGCTGATCTACCTGCTCGGCCTGGCCCGCGACGAGTACGAGCTGACCAAGTTCGGCCGGGAAGGGCTCAACCAGACCGGGTCGATGACGCCGATCCTGCTGGCCGGCCTGTGCTACCTGATCATCACGATCCCGCTGTCGCTGCTGTCGCGGTACCTGGAGAAGCGCACCGGCGGCA
Source organism: Kibdelosporangium banguiense (assembly GCF_017876405.1). Lineage (GTDB taxonomy): Bacteria > Actinomycetota > Actinomycetes > Mycobacteriales > Pseudonocardiaceae > Kibdelosporangium > Kibdelosporangium banguiense. Next base: position 2,441,390 of record NZ_JAGINW010000001.1, read on the forward strand.
AGAAGATCAGCTCACCGGAGTCGACCGGACTGGGGGTTTCGGCGTGACCAGCACCGAGGAAATCGTTGTCGAGATCACCGGCCTGAAGAAGTCGTTCGGCTCACTGGAAGTGCTCAAGGGCGTCGACCTGCAGGTCAAGCGCGGCGAAGTGGTGTGCGTGATCGGGCCGTCCGGCTCGGGCAAGTCCACGCTGCTGCGCTGCGTGAACGTGCTGGAGGAGCCGACCGGCGGCAAGGTCGTGGTGGACGGCGTCGAGCTGACCGACCCGGACGTCGACATCGACAAGGCGCGTCGCACGATCGGCATGGTCTTCCAGTCGTTCAACCTGTTCGCGCACCTGAACGTGCTCAACAACCTGACCGTCGCCCAGCGCAAGGTGCTCGGCCGCGACAGTGCCGAGGCCGAGAAGGTCGCCCGGGCCAACTTGGAGAAGGTCGGCCTCGCCGGGCGCGAGCACTCGATGCCCAACCAGTTGTCCGGTGGTCAGCAGCAGCGTGTCGCGATCGCGCGGGCGTTGTCGATGGACCCGGACGTGATGCTGTTCGACGAGCCGACTTCGGCGCTCGACCCGGAACTGGTCGGCGACGTGCTCGGCGTCATGCGGCAGCTCGCCGACGAGGGCATGACGATGATCGTGGTCACCCACGAGATGCAGTTCGCCCGTGAGGTCGCCGACAAGGTGCTGTTCATGGACGGCGGCTACATCGTCGAGGAAGGCCCGGCCGAGCAGGTCATCGGCGCGCCGCAGCACGAACGCACGCAATCGTTCCTGGCCCGCGTGCTGAACCCGATCCAGAAGGCGTGACCCCAGCCGAGCCGCCTCCCGCGGAGGCGCGCCGACTGGACGTGCAGGACCCCGCACCGGGCAAGTGGGCGCACATGGCGGCCGCGGACGTGGTCCGCCGGGTGGTCGAACCGGACGGCGCCGGCATCCGCTGGCGCCGCAAGTCCGCCAGCCCGCCGGTGATCGTGGTCGAGGACAAGTTCCTCACCGGCAAGTTCAGCCTGCGTGCGCTGGAGTTCCCGTACGTGCTGGAGTTCGTGCGGTGCCGCTTCGAGCAGGCACCGGACCTGCGCCAGGCCAAAATCGCCGGCCTGGAGTTCCGCGACTGCTGGCTGCCCGGCCTGTCGGCCAAGAACATGCGCTGCGACAACGACCTGGTGCTGTCGTCCACCACTGTGGACGGTGAGCCGATCGACCTGGTCGACTCGGAGATCGAGGGGTCGGTGAACCTCTCGGCCAGCAGGATCGGCAACCGCACCGGCCGGGCGCTGCTCGCCGACCGGCTGGTGCTCGCCGGTGCGCTGCTGGCCAACAACCTGGTGGCCCACGGCGAGATCCGGATGCCCGGCCTGCGGGCCGGCGGCAACGTCAACTTCTCCGGCGCGACGCTGGACAACCCGGAAGGCTACGCGCTCAACGGGTACGGCATGCACGTCGGCGGAAACCTGTTGTGCGGCATCGATGTCACCACACAGGAGCGGTTCTCCTCGACCGGTTGGGTATTCCTCCCGGCGACCCGTGTGGACAGCGATTTCTCCTTACGTGGCGCGGAGTTGCGGCCCGCCGACATGAACGGCTCGGAAGGGTCGGCGGATCCCGGGTTCGACCTGACCGCGACGCTCATCGCCGACCGGATCAGGGTGGAGGGCAACCTCGAACTCGACCGTGGCCTGCGGTCCACCGGCACGCTGCGGATCGTCAACGCGATGATCGGCGGCTCCCTGCGACTGTCCAGTTCGGACATAGACGTGTCCGCCGAACAGCCGCCACCATGGCCGCATCGGGCGTTGCACCTGGACGGAACCCAGATCAGCGGCGATTTCGACGCCCGGTCGATCCGGATGGCCGGGCAGGCCCGGATGGTGGATGTGACCATCCGAGGCAGCCTGCTGCTGGACGGCGCGAACCTGCGTAACCCCGAATCGGACGCGATCCTGGGGCGCCGGTTCAGTGTCGGAGGCAACCTGGACGGCCGGTTCGTCGAGGTCGCGGGCTGCCTTTCGTTCCAGGGCGCCAAAATCGGGGCGAACCTGGATCTGCGGGGATCCCGGCTGATCGAGCCGGGCAGGCACTTGCGGACCGGCGCGGTGTCGCCGTCGGTCGACATCCGTGCGGCCACCGTCGGCCGCGACTTGATCCTTGCGGCTGGGCACCGGCCTTTCGCCGCGCACGGCGGCGTCCGGATGCACCGCGCGGAGATCGGGCGTGAGGCCAATTTCGACGGTGCGATGCTCGGCTCAGGACTCGGCGGTACGGCCTTGAACGCGCACGGCATGGTCGCCCAGGAGCTCGTGCTGACTGTCGGCCAGGCACCGCGTGGACGCGTGACTTTGCGGCACGCGCGCTGCGCTTCGTTGGCGGACAACGACAAGTTCTGGGACGGCACCGGGCGGATCGATCTCGAGGACTTCAGGTACGAAGCACTCGCCATCCCCATCGACGTGAAGGACGATGCCGCGGTCCGTACGCGCCTGCGGTGGTTACGCACGTCGATGCAGGGCACCTACAGCCCTGGTCCCTACGACCAGCTCGCGACCGTGTTCCGGTCGAGCGGCAACGAAGAACACGCGGCCACAGTACTGATCGAGAAACACCGTTGGCGTTACGTCGCCATGGCCGACGGAATGCGGGTACTCGGGCCTGGCGTGCGGATGTGGAGCTGGCTGCAGCGATCCATGGTCGGCTACGGCTACCGGCCGACACGTGCTCTGGTCTGGCTGCTTGTCTGCCTCGCGCTGGGCAGCGTGTGGTTCGGTCTGCATCCGCGGCCCAACGAGATCAACGCCGACGACTCGCTGATCTGGAACCCGGTGCTCTACACCCTGGACCTGCTCGTGCCGATCATCGATTTCGGGAACAAGAATCGCTGGCAGGCGCCGGGCACCTCACAATGGATCGCGTCCGGGCTGATCGCGACCGGCTGGATCCTGGCGACCACCGCCGCGGCCGGCCTGACCAGGATGCTGCGCCGAAACTAGCCGTAGGAGACGAAAGTGGACCCGACCGCGACCGGCAGGATCACGGTGGACGCCCCGCCGGAACGGGTGTACGCCCTGATCAGCGACCTGGACTCACTCAGCGGCCTGTCCGAGGAAACCGTACGGTGCAAAGTGCTCGTCGGCAGCTCGACAGCGACCGTCGGCACCCGCTTCCGCGGCAGCAACAAGCGCGGATTCCGCCGCTGGTCGACAGTGTCCACAGTGACCGATGCGGTGCCCGGCCGCGAGTTCTCCTTCAACGTGACATCCCTGGGCATTCCAGTGTCCCGCTGGTCCTATTCGATCGCCCCGGCAGACTCCGGCTGCGTCGTCACCGAAAGCACGTGGGACCGCCGTCCTCGCTGGTTCCTCGCGATGGCCTACGTCGCAACCGGCGTCGCCGACCGAGTCGCGGTGAACACCCAGAACATCGCCCGGACCCTCGAACGCCTCAAGGCAAAGGCAGAAGCATGACACCCCTGGTCATCATCGACGCGGCCAACGTCGTCGGCTCAGTCCCCGACGGCTGGTGGCGCGACCGCTTCGGCGCCACCGAACGCCTCCGCGACAACCTCGCGGCCCTGCCCACCCAAGGCCTCGCCGACCTCGAACCACCCATTGAGGTAGTCATGGTCGTCGAAGGCAAGGCCCGCACCGTCCCCGCCTCCGAGACAATCCGCGTCGTGCCCGCCCCAGGCTCCGGCGACGACACAATCGTCGACCTCGTCCGCACCGAATCCCCCGGCCGCTCCTGCTACGTCGTCACCGCCGACCGCGGTCTCCGCTCCCGTGTCACCGACCTCGGCGCCTCAGTCCTCGGCCCCGGCTCAGTCCGCTAGGTGGACCGGGAAATACCAGTTCACCGGTTTCGTGTTGACTTCGAACGTGACCTCTTCGATCAAGCGGAAGGCTCGGGTGCGCGCGCCCGAGCTTGTCGGCCGTGGCTGGCTGAACACCGGGGACAAGGACGTCAGGCTCACGGATCTGCGCGGCAAGGTCGTGCTGCTCGACTTCTGGACGTTCTGCTGCATCAACTGCCTGCATGTGCTGGATGAGCTGCGGCCGCTGGAAGAGGAGTTCGCCGATGTCCTGGTGACGATCGGGGTGCACTCGCCGAAGTTCGTGCACGAAGCCGACCCGGAGGCCCTGGCGGCCGCGGTCGACCGCTACGAGGTGCATCACCCGGTCCTGGACGACCCTGAGCTGACGACCTGGCAGAACTACGCGGTCAAGGCGTGGCCGACGCTCGTCCTGGTCGACCCCGAAGGTTACGTGGTGCACGTAGCCGCGGGCGAAGGTCACGCGGAGGCGCTGAGGCGAGTGATCCGCGAGCTGATTGCCGAGCACGAAGCCAAAGGCACGCTGCACCAGGGCGACGGGCCGTACACGCCGCCGGTAAGGCAGCACACGGATTTGCGGTTCCCCTCGAAGGTTGTTGTTACGCCGCAAGGGACTTTGCTTGTCGCGGACGCGGCGAACCACAGCATCGCCGAGCTCGAGGCGGACGGTGAGACTCTGATCCGCCGGATCGGCGACGGCGAGCGTGGCCGGTCCGACAGTCCGGCGAGGTTCGCCGAACCGTCCGGGATCGCTTTGCTGCCAACGGAAATCGCTGAGCAGGTCGGATATGACGCGATTGTCGCGGACACCGTCAACCACCTGCTGCGCGGGCTCAAAGTGGATACAGGCGAAGTGACCACGATCGCCGGCACCGGCGAGCAGTGGCGCAACGGCCCCACTGACGGCCCCGCGACCGAGATCGACCTGTCGAGCCCGTGGGACGTGGCCTGGTGGGACGGCCAGGTGATCATCGCGATGGCGGGCAACCACACGCTCAGCGCGTTCGATCCGCTGCGCGGCACGGTTTCCCGGTTCGCCGGGACCACGGTCGAAGGTCTGCACGACGGCCCAGCCGATCAGGCCTTTTTCGCTCAGACATCCGGCTTGGCTGCAGCCGGGGACCGGCTGTGGCTCGTCGACTCCGAGACCTCCGCCCTGCGATGGATCGACCGTGACCACACGGTCCACACCGCGATCGGCAAGGGCCTGTTCGACTTCGGTCACAGGGACGGCGACAAGGACCAGGCGCTGCTGCAACACCCGCTGGGTGTCACGGTCCTCGGTGATGGAAGCGTGGCGATCGCCGACACCTACAACGGGGCGATCCGGCGTTTCGACCCCGAGACCGGTCAGGTCTCCACCGTCGCGGACGGCATCAAGGAGCCTTCCGGTGCGGCCGTCGTCGACGGTCAGCTCGTCGTGGTCGCGTCCGCCGCGCACAAATTGGAGTGGCCGATCTCACCCGGCGACAACGAGCTGCTCGTCGCCGGCCAGGCGCACCAGGTCAAACGCCCTCCGACTGAGCTGGCGCCCGGCGAGGTCGACCTTGTTGTCGTGTTCCAGCCACCTCCCGGGCAGAAACTTGACGAGCGATACGGCCCGTCGACACGGCTGGAGGTGACGGCTTCACCACCGGAACTGCTGGTGGAGGGCGGTGGAGTAACCACCGGACTGACCCGGCGGATCGTGGTGGCCGAGGGGATCGACATGGGTGTGCTGCATGTCGTCGCGCAGGCCGCGAGCTGTGATGACGACCCGGCGATCGAGCACCCGGCATGCCGCCTGACCAGGCAGGATTGGGGTGTGTCAGTCCGGATGGCGCAGGGGGGTTTGCGTCGTTTGCCGCTTATGCTGGGCGGAATGGACGACTGATAAGGTGCCGTGCCCCGAACGGGTCGTAAGGGTGGACAAGTACGATTCGGTCGTGTCCGAACTCAAACTCGAGATCCAGATGCTGCACGACCGTGTGCTCGTGCGGATCTCACCTGAGGATGGGGAACGGCGGAGCACAGGCGGCATCGTCATCCCGGCCACCGCGCAGATGGCGCGCAGGCTGGCTTGGGGCGACGTACTGGGGGTCGGCAACAGCGTCCGGCAGGTCAAGGTGGGGGATCGGGTGCTGTTCAACCCGGAGGACCAGCTCGAGGTCGAGGTGCAGGCGCAGACCTATCTGGTCATGCGCGAGCGCGACGTGCACGCCATCGCCAGCGAACGCACCGAACACGGAACCGGGCTGTACTTGTAGTCCCGCGGAGGATTGAGCCTTGCCGGAACAGCCACACTGGCCGGAGTCGCACAGCGAGCAGACGGATATTTTACCGGCCGTCCACGCGCAACGAGCCGTGCCTGGAGACGCGACCGTCGCGTACAACACGCCGTCGTTCTCGGCCACGTCCGCGTACGACGAGCCGACGGTCAAGTGGGGGGACCCGCAACCCGAGGCGCAGCCACAGCCTGAGCCTGAGCGCAAGAAGAAGAGCATGCGCAAGACAGCCATGGCCGCTGGCGCGGTCGTCGGCGTCCTTGGCGTGCTCTACCTCGTCGACGTCCTGGTCAGCCAGGGCGACGTGCCGCGCGGTGTGGTCGTCGCGGGTGTCGAAGTCGGCGGGATGAGCCGGGCCAACGCGGAGAAGAAGCTGCGTGAGGAGATCGAGCCGCGGCTCAATCACCCGGTCCAGCTCAAGGCCGGCGACTTCACCACCGAGCTCGAACCGGCCAAGGCCGGGCTGACCCCGGACTGGACCAAGACCCTGGACAAAGCCGGTGACCAGCCGATCAACCCGATCACCCGGTTGACGTCGTTCTTCAGCACCACCGAGGTCGACTTCGCCACCCAGAGCGACGGCACCGCGCTGACGGCCGCGGTCGACCAGGTCCGCCAGAAGGTCGACCAGGAGCCCGTCGAAGGCAACATCACCTTCGACGGCGCGACACCGGCCATCGTGGAGCCCAAGCAGGGCCGCAAGCTCGACCCGAAGGGTGCCGAGGAGCAGATCCGGCACGAATGGGTCAGCGGCCAGCCGATCAACCTGCCGGTCGCCGTGACACCCGTGAAGGTGCCCAAGGAGGCCGTGCAGACGGCGTTCGACAAGATCGCCAAGGTCGCCACATCCGGCCCGGTCGTCATCAAGGGCGAGGGCAAGGACGCGACGCTGCAGCCCGCGGCGATCGCCGCGGCCCTGAGGTTCGAACCGGGCGAGGGTGCGTTGAACGCCAAGTTCGACAACCCGAAACTGGTCGAGGCGATCGGCCCGCAGCTGAAGTCGACCGAGAAGGAAGGCAAGGACGCGGCGATCGTCTTCGAAGGCGGCAAGCCGACCGTCCAGCCCTCCGAGGACGGCAAGACCGTCAACTGGGACCCCAGCCTGGCCCCGCTGATGGACGTCGTGCAGAAGCAGGACGGCCGTGAACTGAAGATGCAGTACACGACCAAGCCCGCCAAGGTGACCACCGACCAGGCCAACGCCCTGGGCATCAAGGAGGTCATCGGCGAATTCACCACTGGTGGCTTCGCCGCGGACTCAGGCGTGAACATCCGCACGGTCGCCCAGAAGGTGAACGGCGCCATCGTCAAGCCCGGCGACACCTTCAGCCTCAACGGCTTTACGGGTCCCCGCGGCACCCCGCAGGGCTACGTCGAAGCCGGCGTGATCAAGGACGGCGCCCCCGGCCGCGAGGTCGGCGGCGGCATCTCCCAGTTCGCGACCACGCTGTACAACGCGTCCTACTTCGCCGGCATGAAAGACGCCGGCCACAAGGAACACAGCTACTACATCAGCCGCTACCCAGCTGCCCGGGAAGCAACTGTGTTCCAGGACCACTCCGGCCACAGCGTCATCGACATCAAGTTCACCAACGACGCCCAGACCGGCGTGGCCATCCAGACCTCCTGGTCACCCAGCTCCCTCACAGTGAAGATCTGGGGCACCAAGCGCTATAACGTCGAGTCGGTGACCGGCGGCCGCAGCGCCCAGACCGAACCAACCGAGAAGCCCGGCCCAGCCCAGAACTGCAAACCCAGCAACGGCGCCCCAGGCTTCACAGTCACCGACACCCGGATCATCAAGGACCTCAACGGCCGCGAAATCCGCCGCGACAACCGAACGGTCAAGTACAACCCCCAACCCAAGATCACCTGCCCACCCCCGGCATAGCCTTCGTACAACCGCCTGAAGCCCGTGTGAACAGCTCGTTCACGCGGGCTTCTCGCTTGAATCGGCTTCCACAACTCGAGGTGCGTCGCACTCAACGAAGAGCCAGGGCCGGAGGGTGAGCGAGTGAGCAAGCGGCAGCAAGTTGTTTCATGTGAATCATGAGGAAGGGCGGTGATCCCCCGCCAGGGATCACCGCCCTATTTTCCTCGCCGCGGGATGGCGAAGGTCTTAGAAGGCTGCCTCGGGCAGGTCCATCAGGGAGTTGTCGGCTGCTTCGACGATCTTGCGGCCGGCGGACAGTTCGGGCAGGACGTTGCGGGCGAAGAAGGCGGCCACGGCCACCTTGCCCTCGTAGAAGGCCTTGTCGCGGGCTGAGACCTCGCCGGAGAGGGCCTTGAGCGCGACTTCCGCCTGGCGCAGCAGCAGCCAGCCGATGAGCAGGTCGCCGGTGGCCAGCAGGAGCCGGACGCTGTGCTGGCCGACCTTGTTGATGTTGGCTGGGTCTTCCTGCGACGTCGTCAGGTAGCCGATCAGGGCGCCGATGATGCCCTGGACGTCCTCCAAGCCTTGCTTGAGCAGTTCGCGCTCTTCCTTCAGGCGGCCGTTGCCGCCTTCGGATGAGAGGAACTCGTTGATCTCGCCGGCCACGTGTGCCAGGGCCTGGCCCTGGTCGCGGACGATCTTGCGGAAGAAGAAGTCCAGGGACTGGATCGCCGTGGTGCCCTCGTAGAGGGAGTCGATCTTGGCGTCGCGGACGTACTGCTCGATCGGGTAGTCCTGCAGGAAGCCGGAACCACCCAGGATCTGCAGGGCCTGGATCAGCTGCTCGGAGGCGCGCTCCGAGCCGACGCCCTTCACGATCGGCAGCAGCAGGTCGTTCACGCGCTCGTTGAGGGCCTTGTCGCCTTCGCCGAGGGCGATCTTGTCCTGGTAGGTGGCTGTGTAGAGGTAGGTCGCGCGCAGGCCTTCGGCGTACGCCTTCTGCAGCATCAGGCTACGACGGACCTCCGGGTGGTGCGTGATGGTCACGCGCGGCGCCGCCTTGTTCAGCATGTTCGGCAGGTCGGCGCCCTGGACGCGCTCCTTGGCGTAGTCCAGCGCGTTCAGGTAGCCGGTCGAGAGGGTGGCGATGGCCTTGGTGCCGACCATCATCCGCGCGTACTCGATCACCTGGAACATCTGCGCGATGCCGTTGTGCACGTCGCCCAGCAGCCAGCCCACAGCAGGCGTGCCGTGCTGCCCGAAGGTCACCTCACAGGTCGCCGACGCGTTGAGGCCCATCTTGTGCTCGACGTTGGTCACGAAGGCGCCGTTGCGCTCGCCCAGCTCGCCCGTCTGCGGGTCGAAGTGGAACTTCGGTACCAGGTACAGGCTCAGGCCCTTGGTGCCCGGCCTGGTCTCGATTCCGGGGCCCTCCGGCCGCGCCAGCACCAGGTGCATGATGTTCTCGGTGATGTCCTGGTCGCCGGACGTGATGAAGCGCTTCACGCCGTCGAGGTGCCAGGAGCCGTCCTCCTGCAGCACGGCCTTCGTGCGGGCCGCGCCGACGTCCGAACCGGCGTCGGGCTCGGTCAGCACCATGGTGGCGCCCCAGCCCTTGTCGATCATCAGCGAGGCCCAGTGCTTCTGCAGCTCGTTGCCGTTGCGGTGGACGACCTCGGCGAAGTTCGGGCCGGCCATGTACATGAAGATCGCCGGGTTGGCGCCCAGGATCAGCTCGGCCGCCGCCCAGGTAACCGACGGCGGGATGCCCAGGCCGCCGAGCTCGTCGCCCAGGCCCAGCCGGTACCACTCGCCGTCCCACAGCGCCTGGTAGGACTTCTTGAAGCTCTCGGGGAGCGTCACCGAGAAGGTCTTGGGGTCGTAGGTCGTGCCTTGGCGGTCGCCGTCGACGAAGGACTCGGCCAGCGGGCCGGTCGCGAGCTTGTTCAGCTCGGCCAGCACTCCGCGGGCGGTCTCCTCGTCGGACTCGGCGAACGGTCCGGTGCCGAGCCGTTCCTGGACGTTGAACACCTCGAAGAGGTTGAACTCCAGGTCGCGCACGTTGCTCTTGTAGTGGGCCATGAGGTCGCTCCCCTGTGTGTCTTCCGTTCCGGGGCAGGCATGTGCTACTCGCCGGTAACAACAGGATATTACTTGCGGGTAACTTGGGCAAGCGAATGCCGCCGATGTGGTGAACCAGACTGGCTAATAGGGGTGCTCTTCCTGGTTGACCGTCAGCACACCGGACCGGAATGCGACCGCGACGGCATGCGTGCGGTCCCGGGCCGAAAGCTTGCGCAGGATGCTCTTCACATGAGTGCGCACGGTCTCCACAGATACATAGAGCACCTTGGCGATGGCCTGGTTCTCCAGTCCATCGGCGATCAGTTGCAGCACCTGGTACTCACGCCGGGACAACGGCTGCTGGCCGTGGTTGGCCGGCGAGGCCGCCACCTTGCCCTTGGGTGAGCCCAGCGCGGGCGCGAGCGTCGGGTCGATGTACCTGCGTTCGGCATGTACCCGCTGAATCGCCTGGACCAGCTGTGGCGGCTCGCTGCGCCGGGAGATCACGCCGTGCACGCCCGCCGCGATCGCACCGGCGATGTACTGGGTGTTGCGCTGCGTCTCCCTGATCATCAGCAGGACGCCCAGGTCGGGGTCGTTGCCGATGAGCATCCGGGACAGATGCCAGCGTGGGTCCAGGCCGGAGTCGATGATCACGGCATGCGGCCGGAACCGTTCACACAGCTGTAGTGCGGCATGCGGGCTGCCGGCGGCGCCGACCCAGCGCAGTCCCCGCGTTCGCATCACGAGCGCGGACAAGCCCTCGCGGACAAGTGGAACCGAGTCGACCAAGGCGATCCCCAGTCCGCCTTCTGTCGACCGCCCGGTGACGACCGCTCCTGTCGGTCGCACCTGGCGGTGGTCGATGTTGTTCGCCATCCACGCCTCCACGCCCGGTCACTCGTCCGATAGTGCGACGTCAGGACACCTGACTCGTGACGTTGATGGCGTCTGTGACCACCGGTAACACGAAAACTCACCCCCACGGGTGATAACTGATCTCCGTTTCAACCAAACCTGGCCGGAACCGGTGTCGGTGGAGGAGCGTTGGCCGGTTATGGAGATGGTGTGGGGCGTGTCACTGCCGGCCTTGGTCGTCCTGCTCTTCGCCCTCGCGGTGATGGAGCGGGTGTGGCGCCGCGTGCGGCGTGCCAAGAAGGCGGACGCCCCACTGTCCGGAGTGGCCTTCGACGAGTTCACCGCGTTCCTTCAGGGCAGCAAGCGGGTCGAGCTGGACCAGCGCGCTACCCAGTCGTTGATGCGGGAGGAAGAACAGGACGGTGCGCCGCCGCGTCAGATAGATCTCGACAACGGCGTCGTGTTCCTGAATCGCCCAGACGGTGACAGGCGGAACTAGAACACGTTACAGTTGTCCTTCCCGTGTCGAAGCGGAAGGACGGCTTTCGGATGAAGTTCACGGTCGCCATCGCGCTGAGTCCGCTTGATCAGCTGACCGAGCTCGCCAAGACCGCACAGGAGTACGGATATTCGGCAATTGCCTTGCCGGACTCCATCTTCTACTCGCAGAAGGTGTCCGAGGACTATCCGTACACACCGGACGGTTCCCGGTTCTGGACCGAGGACACGCCGTGGGTGGACCCGCTGGTCGCGACTGCGGCGATGGGGGCGGTGACCGATGAGATCAGGTTCTACACGCAGGTTCTGAAACTCGGCCCGCGCAACCCGCTGCTGCTCGCCCGGCAGGTCCAGTCAGTCGCCTGCCTGACCGGCAACCGCTTCGGGCTCGGCGTCGGCATCGGCTGGACGCCGGAGGAGTTCGAGTGGTGCGGCGCGCCGTTCGAGAACCGCGGCGCCCGGGTCGACGAGTCGATCGAGATCCTCAAGCTGGTCCTGGGCGGCGGCATGGTCGAGTACCACGGCAAGTACTTCGACTTCGACAAGCTGCGGATGAGCCCGGCGCCCAGTGAGCCCGTGCCGATCTACGTCGGTGGGCACACCGAGCGCGGCCTGCGCCGGGCCGCCCGGATCGGCGACGGCTGGACCTCGGCGATGATCAAGTTCGACGATCTCAAGCAGACCATCGAACGGCTGGCCGTGCTGCGCGCCGAGTACGGCCGCGACGAGCTGCCGTTCGAGATCCAGTCCGTCTGCATCGACCGGTTCGGTGTGGACGGTTACCGCCAGCAGGCCGATATCGGTGTGACCGATGTGCTTGTGGCGCCTTGGGTGTTCTACGGCGTGGGCATGGACGGCGACCTCAAGGCCAAACAGGACGGTATGAAGCGCTTCGCCGACGAGATCATCCACAACCTGTGAGGAGTGCCGATGACGGCCGTGACTTGGGCCGCGACTGAGACCGACCATCCCGCGCGGGCGGCGTCACGCCGTTCGATGAGCGCGGTCACGCGCGGCGCGCGGGACGAATGGATCGCACTGTTCGCCGCGGACGCGGTGATCGAGGACCCGATCGGGCCCTCACCGCTCGACCCCACCGGCGAGGGGCACCACGGGCATGCCGGAATTGCCGCTTTCTGGGACAAGACGATCGCCACTGTCGAGCGCTTCGAGTTCGCCATCGACGACTCGTTCGCAGCCGGCGACGAGGTCGCGAACGTGGGCACGATAACGGCGTTTCTACCTGGTGGTATGCGGATCGACACGGAGGGTGTGTTCAGCTACCGGGTGGGCGCGGACGGTCTGATCCGGTCGATGAGGGCGTTCTGGGAGGTAGACCGGGCAATGGGAACTCTGCGCAAAGCTAACGATTCACCTACATGAAATCGAGTCACGAATGTGACTCAGTCTTGGTCCAGACCTTCCGTTGCGCTGTCACGCGTCCGTAAGACGTACGTCACAAGCCACGCGCTTGTGTCGACGTTGGAGGTGCGATGGGCACGCTGGACTGGGTCGTCGTTGTCGGTTACTTCTTCGTGATGGTGGCTATCGGCGTCTGGTCGAAAAGCCGGATCGCCAACACCAGTGACTTCTTCACCGCCGGCGGCAGGATGCCGTGGTGGCTGTCGGGAATCTCCCACCACATGTCGGGCTACAGCGCCGTCATGTTCGTGGCGTTCGCGGGTGAGGCCTACCGCTACGGCCTCACCGTGTACGTCTGGTGGGCGCTGACGATCGGTGTCGGTGTCGGGATCGGCGCGTGGCTGTTCGCGCCGAGGTGGAATCGGTTGCGGTCGAAGTACAACGTGGCCTCGCCGCTGGAGTACCTGGCCCGGCGCTACAACGTGCCGACCCAGCAGCTGCTGGCCTGGTCCGGCTCGCTGCTCAAGGTGGTCGACATCGCCGCGAAGTGGGCCGCTGTCGCCGTGCTGCTGCGCGGGTTCGCCGGGGTGCCGATCACCTGGGGCATCATCCTGATCGGCGCGGTCACGATGATCTACTCGGTGATCGGCGGCCTGTGGGCCGACGCGCTGACCGACTTCGGCCAGTTCATCATCCAGGCGGTGGCCGGCTTCGCCATGTTCGGCGCGGTGATCGCGCACTTCGGTGGTGTGTCGTGGATCTGGGAGATGTGGGGCGACCTGCCGCCGCAGAACAGCGAGCCGCTGGCCGGGCCGTACACGATCACGTTCTTCCTGGCGCTCTTCCTGATCAAGACGCTGGAGTACAACGGCGGCATGTGGAACCTGGCGCAGCGCTACATGGCCGCGCCGGACGGTTCGGCCGCCCGCCGCTCGGCCGCGCTGTCCAGCGTGCTCTGGCTTGTCTGGCCGCTTGTGCTGTTCCTGCCGATGTGGGCCGCGCCGCTGATCGTGCCGGGCCTGAAGAACGCCGACGACGCCTACGTGCAGATGGGCATCCAGATGCTGCCCGCGGGCCTGGTCGGCCTGGTGCTGGCCGGGTTCTTCTCGCACACCATGGCCATGGTGTCCTCGGACGCCAACGTGATCTCCGCGGTGATCACCCGGGACATGCTGCCGAAGATCTGGAAGGGCGCCAGCCGGATGGCCGAGGCCGCCAAACTGCAGCTGGCCCGGATCACCACCTTCCTGTTCATCGCGGTGAGCATGTTGATCGCGATCAGTACCAGCGGCACCGGTGTGGTGATCAAGATCGTGGTGGACGTGGTCGCGGCGACCGTCGGCGTGATCGGCATCCCGCTGATGCTCGGCCTGCTGCCGTGGTTCCGCCGGTCCGGCCCGCGCGCGGCGATGTCCGCGGTACTGCTGGGGCTTGGCGTGTGGGCCGTGCTGTTCATCTCGCAGAAGAACGGCGTAACAGTGTCCAAGGAAGCGTTGGTGTCATATCCCATCGTGACGTCCACCCTCGTCTACATCCTTGGTGGACTGTTCTTCCCGGAGCGCACGGCCGAGCGCGACGAACTGATCGACACGCTTGAGTCCGATCAGGGCACCCCGGCTGAGACCGCGGCGGCCAAGTAGGGAGAGTTGCCTGCCTGAATTGGCAACAGGACCGACATCACTGTGGGCGGGACGCAGGCGCTCCCGCCCACAGTCGCGTGCTGGACCGGATGGCGTAAACACGCCGGGACAAATGGTCCAAAGTGGACCGGGCGGGCGCGGCGGAACGTTTCGGCGACCAGGCCGCTTCGCTACGGTTGGCGGCGTGGCTGACGAGGGTGAGACGCTGGGGCGCATGCAGCCGCGACCGGAGATCGACCCGCGTGACCTGCGGGTATCAGACGGCGAGCGGGAGCACGTCGCCGGACTGCTGAACAAGGCTCTGGCCAGAGGCCTGATCGATCTCGACACCTTCTCCGAACGGGTGGCCGCCGCGGCCGGCGCGCGCACCCGCGGTGAGCTGAACGCCGTGGTCATCGACCTGCCGGGGGTCGTGATCCGAAACGATCCGAATGGCCGTGGCGGTTGACCCGTCGGCCATGGAACCGTGTGCCGGTTTCCCGAGTCACTCTCCTGTGCAAGATCGTCCATGCCGGACAGGTATGAGAGACACTGCTGCTGGCGGCTGACGCTTTGTGATTGACTCGTGACGGCTAGCATCGAAGCTTTGGCGGAGAAGGTCTCCCCGGACTGGACAGCGAAGAAGGTAGGCGATGACCGAAGCACCACGACGGGCCACGTTCCGCGAGGTGTTCGCCATAGCCGAGTTCCGCGCGCTGTGGTTCGCCGAGATCTTCTCGATCTTCGGCGACCAGATGGCCCGCGTCGCGTTGTCCGTCCTGGTGTTCCAGGAGACCAGGTCCGCCACCCTGACCGGCTTGACCTACGCGCTGACGTACGCGCCGTCCCTGATCGGCGGCATCCTGCTGACCGGGCTGGCCGACCGGTTCCCGCGCCGCAACGTGATGGTCATGGTCGACATCATCCGGGCGCTGCTGATCGCGCTGATCGCGATCCCCGGCGTGCCGCTGTGGGTGATGTGCGTGCTGGTGGCGTCGGCCACCCTGCTCAACCCGGTGTTCAAGGCCGCCCAGCTGGCGATGCTGCCCGACATCCTGGAAGGCGAGCGGTTCATCACCGGGATGGCGATCCGCAACATCACCACGCAGTCTGCGCAGCTGGCGGGTTTCGCGGGCGGTGGTGCGCTGATCGCGAGCTTCGACCCGCGGGTCGCGCTGGCCATCGACGCCGCCACATTCGTGCTGTCCGCCGTGCTGCTGAGGACCGGGGTCATGTCGCGGCCTGCCGCGGCGGCCAAGAATGAGAAGTCGTCGTTCTTCTCGTCGATCGGCCAAGGCAGTGCGCTGCTCTTCTCCGACTCCGGGCTGCGCGCACTGTTGTTGTTCACGTGGCTGATGGGACTGCTGCCCGTTTATGACGGCATCGCCGCGCCTTACGTCGACGTGTTCGGCGGCGGCTCGACCGCGGTCGGCCTGGTGCTGGCCAGTGACCCATTGGGCAGCGTTTTGGGCGCGTTCATCTACACCAGGTGGGTCTCGCCGGCGGTACGCCCGAAGCTGCCCGGCCTGTTGTCGCTGGCGGCGGCCGTGCCGTTGTTGCTTTGTTACCTGCAGCCAGGGCTGGTGACGTCGTTAATGCTGTTCATAGTGTCAGGGGGGCTGGGTACTGTGGCCTTGATGCAGGCCACAGCCTCGTTGACACTCGCTGTGCCGGACTCGAACAGGGCCCAGGTGATGGGCCTGTCGAACACGGGGCTCACCACCGTCGTGGGCCTGAGCCCGTTGATTGGAGGTCTGATCACAGACGCAATCGGACCTCAGCTGACGGTGGCCGCCTTCGGGACCGCCGGGCTGCTGCTGGCGGTCCCGCTGGCCATCTCGTGGCACCGGAACATCGCGCATAGTCCTGAGCGTTGGATTCCCGGTGACACCACACCCTCGAACCGCGCATAACGATTCGGTGGATGTGATGATCTGGCGCAGCCGGAGAAGCTCAGGTGCGACGACATTACTGATCCTTGCCGCATCCCATCGGTGCTCACCCTTCCTTTGACGACTATCAGAAAATACACACCTATGGCCCTTGTCGTCAGCATGCGTTCCGGTGGAAACTGTGAGTAAACGGGTCGTTCGCCTAGCGCGACAAAAGAGGGGTTTTGGGGGACGGATGACGAGTACAGAGGAACCAGTGAGGCGACAATGGGTGCCGCTCCGCGACTGGGCGTTGTGGAAGCGGCCGCGTAACTGGATCGCGTACACCCTGGCCGCCGAGGCGCTCACGCTCGCGCTGACCGTCGCGGCGATCATCTACTTCCCCGTCGACGGCAAGCACCTGGCGATGTTCGCGGTCCTGGCAGGATTGGGGATCCTGCAGGCCGAGATCAGCCGCAAGATCGAGCGCCAGCGACGGTCGTTGAACGTCACACCGCACATCAGCATGATCTCGGTCTGGCTGATGGCCAGCGTCCTGCTGCTGCCGCCCCAGCTGATCGCGCTGCTGAGCTTCACGCTCTACCTGCACTCGGGAATCCGCAGCTGGTCGGGCATCCAGCACGTGGCGATGCACCGCACCCTGACCAACGCGACCACGATGGCGCTGTCCTGTTTCGCCGGCGTCCTGCTCACCGACCTGATGTTCGGGATGGACCCGCTGGCCGGGCCGGACGCCGCGACGGCCGTGTGCGTGGCGGGTGCCGCGTACTTCATCACCAACACCGCCATCACCGCAGGTGGTCTGTATCTGGCCGCTCCCGAGAAGGCCAGCGTCGAGCGCCTGATCGGTAGCTGGGACGACAACCTGCTGGACATGGCCACCCTCTGCCTCGGTGGCCTGGCGACGCTGGCCATGGTCCACCTGCCGCTGCTCAGCGTGGCGATCATCGTGCCGATCTTCGTGCTGCAGCGCTCCGTGCTGGCCAAGCAGCTGGAGGAGCTGGCGTCCAAGGACCAGAAGACGGGCCTGCTCAACGCCGTGGCCTGGCACGACAACGGCAACCACGAGCTGTCGCGGGCCAGTCGCGGCGGCCGTGAGTTCAGCGTGCTCATGATCGACCTGGACTTCTTCAAGAAGATCAACGACACGTACGGCCACCTGGCCGGCGACGACATGCTCATCGCCCTGGCCGATCTGCTGAAACGGGAGACCAGGACACATGACCTGGTCGGCCGGTTCGGCGGCGAGGAGTTCGTGGTCCTGCTGGCGGGCGCGCCCGAAGTGCAGGCGCTGGTCGCGGCCGAACGGATCCGCCGGATGATCACCGAGCTGGTGGTCCAGAGCCAGACCAACGACGGCAAACCGGTGGTGATCACCGACCGGTCGGCGTCCATCGGCGTGGCCACATATCCGGCCGCCGGATCGACTCTCGACGAGGTTCTGGCAGCCGCGGACGCGGCAGTATACGTGGCCAAACGCGAGGGCAGGAATCGTGTGGTCGGATCGATATATCCGGCTGCCGTACCGGCCACGCCTGGTTAGCGAAATACGGTTTTTGATTGCTAAAAGTGACCGCCGTTGCCGCAGGGGCAGCGGCGGTCACTTTTAGTCTCTCCCTTTCGCGGGTGATTGACATCACGCGATTCGGATGTTTATTGCGCACCGGGAATTGCGTGGGTTACTTGATTGCCGAGTGTCATCCGCATGGCGCGCATCAGATCGTCCGCGTTCGGCGCCCGCTGCGGATCGACCAGCCACTGGGTGATCAGACCGGAAATCAGGACGAAGAACAGCGACCCGACGGTCCGCATCTCCTCTTCGCCGACCTGCTCCTCGGTCACGTTGAGCAGCAGGGCCGCCAGCCCGCGCCGGCCCTCTTCGTACGCGGCCGCGATCTGGGCCCGTAACTCGGGCGAGCGTTCGATCTGCGGCAGGATCTCGTATGTCGCGACCCAGAGTGGCCGGTGCTTGGCGAGCGTGTCCACAAGCCGTGTCACGGCCGATTCCAGCCGTTGGGACATGGCCGCGTCCTGATCCACCTTGGTCGTGGCGATCGCCCGGCTGAGCTCGACTGCCCAGTCGTTCATCGCTTCGCTCATGGCGGCGAACAGCAGGGCCTCCTTGGACCCGAAGTGGTACCCGATGGACGCCAGGTTGGTGCCGGAGGCGGCCACGATGTCCCTCGCCGTCGTGTGCGCGTAGCCCCGCTCGTACAGACAACGTTTCGCGCCCGCCAGCAGCTCATCCCGGTGTCCCATAACACCTATCATACGACAGTATTAAACATGTGTATAACCCTGAATTGTCAGACTCCGGGGCTAGGTTGCGGAGCATGATGGAACCCGCCTACCTGACCTCGACCAGGGCCTCCTACGACACTGTGGCCTCCTCCTACGCCTCCCTGGTGCGCCCCATGTACGACAACAAGCCGTTCGACCGGGCGATGCTCGCTGCCTTCGCCGAGCTTGTCGACGGCCCTGTGGCCGACCTGGGGTGCGGAACCGGCATCGTCACCGGGTATCTCGCGGGATTAGGTGTGCGGGTGTCCGGCGTCGATCTTTCGCCGGGGATGGTCGCGGTCGCCCGGCGGGATCATCCGGAGCTGGAGTTCTCGGTGGGCTCCATGAACTCGCTCGACCTGGCGGATTCATCGGTCGGTGGTGTGGTGGCCTGGTATTCGATCATCCACACCCCGGTCGAACTGCTGCCGGAGATCTTCGCCGAGTTCCGGCGGGTGCTGGTGCCGGGCGGGCACCTGATGGTCGCGTTCAAGGCGGGTGACGAGATCCGCCACCTCGCCCAGGGGTACGGGCACGACATCGAACTCGACGTGTACTGGCTGGAGCCGGACCTTGTCGCCAAGCTCGCCCACGACGCCGGTTTCACCGAGGTCGCCCGGCTGGTCCGGATCGCTGACGCCGATGAGAAAGGCCCGCAGGGGTACTTCTTAGCGCGGGTGCCTGACGTCGACGAAAGCTGACCCGACGCCGGTCACCGGCGGACCGGCCGGCGGCTTGCCGGTGACCGTGGCGACGTTCGTGATGTCGTCGGGCGGGGCGGTCATCGTGCAGTCGTAGTCGGTCTTGTCCTTGAGCTCACCGATCGTGCGGGCGCAGTCCGGCGCCAGCAGGTCGGTGACTGTGACGTCGGTGAGTGGCGTGTCGCCCGTGTTGCGGATGCTGACAGCGAAGGTGACCAGGTCGCCTGGCTGGTACGGGCCTTTGGCCGTGAGGACGATGGCGATGCCGGGGTGGATGACTGTGTAGGTGGCGTCATCCGTTGCTGTGACTGGACGTTGGGTCACGTCGATGCCGGATGCCGTTGCTTTGCTTGTCATTCCGTACATCCCGGCGATCACGGTGCACGTATGGGTGTGTTCGGCGCCGGCTTCCAGGGCGCCGATCTCCTTGGTGCAGCTGGGGATCTCGTCAGTGATGGAGGCTTTGTCCAAGGGGGAGTCGCCGGTGTTCCTGACCTTGATGGTGAACGTGACCGTGTCGCCCTGACGGACCACGGCCGGACTGGCGTCCCTGGTGATCGCGATGTTCGGGTGGATCACCTTGACCTGGGCCTCGGCCGTCGCTTTCACGGCCTTGCCGAGGCGGTCGGCCGCGCTCACCTCGGCGGTGTTGACGTTGTCCGGGATCGGTGCGGTGGCAGTACAGGTGAAAGTGGTCGGCGCGTCCAGTTTCCTGGCGCAGGAAGGAGTTTTGGTATCGGTGACTTCGATGCCGCTCAGCGGTGTGTCGCCGGCGTTGCCGACCTTGATGGTGAACGTGACGGTGTCACCCACGCGGTAGGCCTGCCTGTCGGCGGTCTTGGTGATCTTGACGGCCGGGTTGAGGACTTCGACCGGGATGGCCGCGGTGCCTTCGACGTCGCCGATCGCCGTGGCGCCGGTGACTTTCACGGTGTGGGTGAAGTCGTCCTGTGGGGCCGTGACCGGGCACGTCGCGGTCTGCGACTGGCCAGGTTCGAGCACGGGGAAGGTGGCACAGCCCGCTTTGACGTCCCGGACCTGCACAGCGCCGGAGTTCGTCACGGTGATCGTGAACGTGACCTGGTCGCCGGGGTGCACCGCGGGCTTGTCCACGGTCATGGCGACCTGCAGCTCGGGGACCGCGATGGACAACGCGACGTTCTGCACCAGGTAGCTGTCGCCGCTGGTGGCGAACCCCAGTTCGACCTCGGACGAACCGACCGGGATGGGGGCGGTGACCGTCCGCGCGTCGACGCTGAAGTTGTTCAGGTTCCCACTTGC
Source organism: Kibdelosporangium banguiense (assembly GCF_017876405.1). Taxonomy (GTDB): domain Bacteria; phylum Actinomycetota; class Actinomycetes; order Mycobacteriales; family Pseudonocardiaceae; genus Kibdelosporangium; species Kibdelosporangium banguiense. Next base: position 2,461,903 of record NZ_JAGINW010000001.1, read on the forward strand.
CTGCGAGACAAAGAAGTTGTCGCCCTGACCGGCCTTGCCGACCAGGAACTGGTCCCCGCCGATGCCCCAGTCACCTTCGTACGCGGTCAGGCCGATCCGCGCTTCGCCTGTCGCGGCCCGGAAACCGCCGGCCTTCAACGTCGTCGGCTCGCCCGGGTTCTGGCGGACGTGGCCGTCGTAGATGGACACCTGACGCTTCTTGGCGCCGGGCTCACTGTGGACGAGAACCAGCGACCACCCACCCATGCAGCCGAAACCTTTGGGAGCCCACACGTTCGCGACCGTCACAGGCGATGACGCGGTCTTGAAGGCGTCGGTCACGTCCGCGAAAGCCGAGTAGTACTGGCCTGACCCACGGTAGTTGCCGGGCGCGTCAACCACATAGGACTTGGGCGGGACAACCGTTGTCGTCGACCCGACCGTGAGCCGAACGGGCTGGTCCGGGGTGCCGCTGGGCAGGATCGCGGGCAGTTCGGACTCGCGCGACTGACACATCTTGACAGTCGAGTCGGCGAACACACCCGTGTTGCCTGCCCAGTTGAGCCGCGCGAATTCCACTGTGGCCCCGCGCGGCAACTCCGGCCGTGCCGAGCTCGAGTTGAACGTCGCCGGGTCGTTGTCGACGTCCTCCCACTGCATGAAGAAGTTGTCGTTGACCCGATTGTTCGCGCGTTTCGACGCGTCGGCACAGGCTTGCGGCGTGTTGCCCTCGCCCGTCATCGGCGCGTTGTCCGCCGCGACCGGGCACCGCATGGAACCGTTGCCAACACTATGAAAGTCGCCGCTGAGGATTTTCGTGTACGCCGCCGTGAACGGCTCGGGCTCCGCGGCGCGTGCGCCTGCGGTCAAGCCTGTCAACAACATCAGCCCGACCAGCACAAGGCGCATACCGCCTGAGTTTGTCAGCGACTTTTGCCCCGGACACCCTCAGGCACGCGACTTCACCCGCTTGTGTCGCGCCTTGTATCCACTCGGTGGAAATTCAGGTACGCCCGCGACGGCGTCGGCCCCCGCTGACCCTGGTACCTCGAACCCGCCTGCTTGGACCCGTACGGATGTTCGGCCGAACTGGACAGCCGGAACAGGCACAGCTGCCCGATCTTCATGCCCGGCCACAACGTGATCGGCAGGTTCGCCACATTGGACAGCTCCAGCGTGATGTGCCCGGAGAACCCCGGATCGATGAACCCGGCCGTGGAGTGCGTCAGCAACCCCAGCCGGCCCAGCGACGACTTGCCCTCCAACCGGCCCGCCAGATCGTCCGGCAACGTCACCAGCTCGTAGGTCGACCCCAGCACGAACTCACCCGGATGAAGCACGAACGGGTCGTCACCCTCCTGCTCGACCAGCGAGGTCAGCTCATCCTGCTGCAGCATCGGATCGATATGCGTGTACCGGCTGTTGTCGAACACCCGGAAGAACCGGTCCAGCCGCACATCGATACTCGACGGCTGCAACATGGCCGGGTCATAGGGCTCCACCCCCAGCCGGCCGGACTCCAGCTCCTTGGTCAGATCACGATCACTCAGCAGCACGTCCCCACCATAGGTCCTGGCCCTGCTGCGCCCCGAAGCCGACCTTGTGTATGCTCGCCTCAGGCATTGCGGATGTAGTTCAATGGTAGAACATCAGCTTCCCAAGCTGAATACGCGGGTTCGATTCCCGTCATCCGCTCCACCACAGTTTTGGCAGGCCGGAAGGGGTGCTTCCCGATCTTGGGAAGCACCCCTTCCGGCTGTTGACGGTCTGTCTTCAGTCTGTGACGTGTCTGATCACGATCTCGATGACGCGTTTGCGGCGCAGGCCCAGGCCGGCGAGCAGGCCGATGGCCACGCCTGCCGCAACTGGGGCGAACCGCTTCAGCAGCGGCGTCGCCACGAGGGCCAGGCCGTCCAGGGCCGGGGCTGCTTCCTCGACGGGGGCGGCAGCGGCCGAGGCGGTAACCGGAGCAGCTGAGCCGTTTGTGGTGAAGGACTTTTCGACGTTCTGCGCGAACTGGTCGATCAGGCGTTGGGAGACCTCGCCGATGACGCCGCGGCCGAACTGGGCGACCTTGCCGCGGATCATCAGGTCTGTCTCGATGGCGACCTTGGAGCCGGTTCCGTCGGGGACGACGCGGGCTGTGACGTGGGCGTCGGCGTTGCCTTGGCCGTGCTGTTCGCGGCCGGAGGCTTTGAGGATGGCGACGCGGGCGGCTGGGTCGACCGACAGGAACTTCACGGTGCCGGTGTATGCCACGCCTAGGGGGCCGACCTTGACTTTCACCTCGCCTGAGTATGTCGAGTCGTCGACCTGGCCGGTGAGTTTGCTGCCGGGCATGCAGCCCGCGACCCGTTCGACGTCCAGCAGGGTCTCGAAGACCGCGGCCGGGTCCTGGGCGATGTGTACTTCGTTGGTCAGCTTCATTACAGATCCATCAATGCCTTACGTTGTCCGCCGTCGACGGGGATGTGCGCGCCGTTGATGAAGCTAGCCCGTGGGGAGGCCAGGAACGCGACGAGGGCGGCGACCTCGTCCGCCTCGCAGATCCGGCCGAACGGGATGGAGCTGGTGGCGAGCTCGTGGGCCCGGTCCTGGGTGACCTTCTTGTCCCGAGCGAAGGCCTTTTCCAAGGTGTCCCAACGGTCTGTGTTCACTGGTCCTGGGTTGACCGTGTTCACGCGGATGCCGTAGCGGCCGTACTGCTCGGCGATCGACGAGGCGAAGTTGATGTCCGCGGCGTTGGCGACGCCCGCGGTGAGCTCCCAGTAGCTGGGCTTCAAGCCGTCGTTGCCGACGACGAGCACGATGGAGCCTGAGCCTCGCTCGCGCATGTGCGGGATGACCGCACGCACTGACCGGACGTACCCCATGAACTTGAGGTTCAGGCTGGACATCCACTGCTCTTCGGTCAGCTCTTCCAACAGCCCGCCTGGGGAGCTGCCGGCGCACGTGACCAGCGTGTCGATGTGGCCGAAGCGTTCCAGGGTCGCGGCGACGCAGCGTTCGACGTCTTCGGTCTTGCTCATGTCGCCTGCCATCGGCACGACGGTCCGGCCGCTGGCGGCGGCGATCTCCTTCGCGGTCACCTCAAGGGAATCGGCGGTCCGTGCAGTGATCACGACGTCCGATCCCTCGGCCGCGAGATGCTCGGCGACCGCCCGGCCGATGCCTTTGCTGGCACCCGTCACGAAGGCGACCTTGTCCGTCAGCTGCAGGTCCATGAACCACTCCTCACCTCGGTGGTGATATTTGGTATACCAGATCTGCTCGGGCGTTAGCGAGAGCCGAACCGGCCGCGGTCCCCTCGATCATGGTCCCCAGTCGGCAGAGTATCGATTCCGAACCGGGGCGGGCGAGAAGTTGCGCGCCAACTGGCAGGCCATCGGCCAGACCGGCGGGTACCGACAAGGCCGGGTACCCGGTGATCGAAGCCAGCGCGGTGAACCGGAAGTACTTCGACTCCAGGCCGGACGCATCGAGCGGCGCCGCGGTCATCGGCACGACCGGCAGCAGGATCGCGTCCAGATCCGCCGGAAACGGCCAGGAAGGGAACTCGACGACCGGCGACGAGGGCGTCAGCACGTCGACAACCTGCTGGGAGAACTCACTTCGCCGGTCCCAGTACAGCTCCCGCGCCTCAGACTGCATGAGCGACGAAGCGGCCGGCCGGGCGTCCGGGATCTCGACTTCGACAACGTCAGGCAACGCGGCCACGGCCGAGAGCAGAACCTCTCGAACATCGGGACCACAGAACTGGAGGTTGACCCCGACCTTGAGCCGTGCGGGAACAGGCGCCACCGAGCCGCCCATCGCCGAGAACATCCACAGGCAATCGGCCGCTGTCAAAGCGATCGGCCCGACCGTGTCCATCGACGGCGCCAACGGGGTGATGCCATCCATCGGCAGGGCGCCGTACGTGGGCCGAAGGCCGGCCACGCCACACAAAGCGGCCGGCACACGGATCGATCCGCCAGTGTCGGTCCCCAGTGCGTACCGGACGGCGCCGACGGCAACCGCGACAGCGGATCCGCCGCTCGAACCGCCGGCGTGCCGGGAAGGATCCCAGGGGTTCACACATCCCGGCGTGACCAGCGAATAAGCCAGCTCGGGCAACGTCGTCCGGCCCGCCTCGAAGCACCCTGCGGCTACCAACCGCTTCCAGACCGTGGCATCAGCGGCGATGTTGTCCTTGACCGCGACCGGAATCCCGTCCTGCGGAGGCGAAACCGACACGAACGCACCAAGCTCGGTAGCCCGTTGAACAGGCGAGACCAGGCGTTTGCGGTCGATCTTGCCCATGTGGTTGCGCGGCAACGACCGGACCTCGAACACCTGCTTGGGAATCTTGTAGGGCGCCAGCACCGCGCGGACATGCGAGCGAAGATCAGCAGGTTCGCGGAGCGCCGCCCAGGCAGTGACCTGCTCGCCCCATCGCGAATCGGGAATCCCGGCGACGGCAGCCTCCACCACCGCGGGATGTGTTTCCAGCGCGAGCTCGACCTCGCGCGGGTACACGTTCATCCCGCCCGTGATGATGAGTTCCTTGCTGCGCCCCCGGATCACCAGATGACCGTCCTCGATCACGCCGAGATCGCCAGTACGCAACCAGCCGTCGGGTGTGAACGGATCCTCGGCGTCACCCCAGTAGCCGGCGAAAACCTGCGGCCCGCGAAGCTGGATCTCCTCGTCGGCCAGCCGCACGTGCACGCCTGGCAACGGGATCCCGACCGTGTCCGCCCGGGGCGCCGACAGCGGATTGGACACGTCGAGCCCTGATTCCGTTGTGCCGTAACGAACCAACGGAACACGCGGCAGCTGCGCAGCCAGCGCGGTGCTCAGCGGAGCCGAGCCGCAGACACACAACCGCAAGCCTTCGAACGCATCGGGCGAGGAGACGAGCCTGGAGTAGATCGTCGGCACGGCGAACAGCACCGAAGCCGTGCGCATCGACTCCACCAGCGAATCCGAGAACTTCGAGAAGATCCGGGCGGACGACCCGGCGATGAGCGTCGCGTGCACCCCGCTGAGTCCGTGCTGGTGGAACAACGGCAAGGCATGAGTCAGTACGTCATCTTCAGACCACTGCCATGCGGCCATCGCGGACCGGATCGAAGTGAGCAAGTTCCGGTGTGTCAACGGAACGCCTTTGGGTTTCCCCGTCGTCCCGGAGGTGTACGCGAGCACGGCGACATTGTCCGGACCGCCGACCGGCGCGAGCGGCTCGCCGACAGGCTCGTCGAAGTCCGTCAGTGTCAGCGAAGCGCCTGAGTCGGCGACCAAGTGATCGAGCTCGGCAGGCGTGTACGACGGATTGGCGAGCACCACGACCATCCCGGCCCGCAACGCGCCCAGGTAACACCGCACGAACCCCAAAGATGAAGGCCCAGCAAGAACGACCCGCGAGCCAGGCTCGAACCGGGCGGCGAACCAGCCCGCGGCGCAGGCGGCCGAGGCGTCCAGTTCGCCGTGCGTGATCGCCTCGGAGTCGATGACCAGCGCGACTTTGTCCGGCGAACGCTCGGCACTGGCCTGGGCCAGCAGCGGAATGGTCGAAGCGCCCAGTGAAGCGACGAAAGCTGCCGGATCAGCCACCCCAGGCAGGTGGACGCGCCAGGACTCCTCGCTCCACGAGACGCTCATACTGCTCCTGACCAGGTCCCGTTCCCCATCCGTTCCATCGCAAGGCGCTGCACGAGCCCGTCCGCCGCGGTGATCGACTTGATCCGCGCGACGGCCGACGGGTCCAAACTACGAATGTGCGCAACCGCTCGGGAAGCAGCAGCCCATGGGTCGTCGGCCAATCCGGTGAACCCGAGCCGATATGCCTCATCCGCATCAAGCCACCGGGAGCTCAGCATCAGATCGAGCGCGGCGCTGCGCCCCAGCAACGACGGCAGGATCCAGGCGCCGACCGCGAGCCCGTGCCCGGGACCGACCCACCGATACCGCGCGGACGGGCTGGAAATCCGCAGGTCGGCGGCACTGGCGAGCTGGGCACCACCGCCGACGGCGGCTCCCTCGACGACCGCGATGACCGGCCCGGGACGGGTGATCATGCGTTCGTAGCACTGGTAGAGCAGGTCGGACAGGCGGGTTCGCTCGGCGTCGGGCACCGTAAGGTCCGCACCCGCCGAGAAAATGGTCGGATCGGTGCTGCCGAGCACGACCGGTTCGGCGGGCGACTGCTCGAGTGCGGCGAGCAGACCGGACACCATCTGCTCGTCCATGGCGTTGCGCTGCTCGGGTCGGTTCAGCTTGAGTCGCACATAGTCGTCAGATCGCTCGCAGACGAGGCGCATGCTGAAATATGGTATACCAGATCTGATCTGTTGGAAGGGGTCTTGTGAAGCCAGCGGCGTTCACTTACCACCGTGCGTATGACGTGAACGACACGATCGAGCAACTGGCCGAACTCGGGCCGGACGCCAAGATCCTGGCCGGTGGGCAGAGCCTGGTCGCGATGATGAACTTCCGGCTGGCTCGGCCGAGCGCGCTGGTGGACATCACCCGCGTCGCCGGCCTCGATTACCTGGAACGAGACGTCAGCGGTCTCCGGATCGGCGCGCTGACCAGGCATCGGACCGTTGAGACGACCAAGATCGACGGATTCCGCGTGCTGTCGAAAGCCGCGCGATGGATCGGCCACTACCCCATCCGCTGCCGCGGCACGTTCGGTGGCAGCCTCGCGCACGGCGATTCGACAGCTGAGTGGTGCATCCTGGCCGTGTTGCTCGACGCCGTGATCGTGCTGCAAGGCCCGGCGGGGAAACGTGAAGTCGCGGCCGAGCAGTTCTTCCACGGCTTCTTCATGACCGCGGCCGAGCCGGACGAGATGATCGTGGAGGTCCGCTTCCCCAAGCCGGCCCCGCACGCCGCACTGACCGAGTTCTCCCAGCGTCAGGGCGACTTCGCGATCGTGGCAGCCAGTGCCCGGCTGGACCTGGCCGAGAACGAGGTACTCACGTCGAAGATCGTGCTGGGTGGTGTGGCCGAGAAACCCAAGATCGTCGAGATCGATCTGGCAGGCCGGCCCGCCACCGAGGAGACCTGGCGCGCGGCCGGGGAAACCGCTGCGGCGCAGGTGAATCCGCCGTCCGACGGGCACGGCAGCGGTGAGTACCGCAAGAAACTGACGGCGACGCTGGTCGCCCGTGCACTGGCGGAGGCTGCGGCATGACGGCGTGGGTCGGGGCGCGAGTACCTCGAAAAGAAGACCGCCGGATGCTGTTGGGGCGCGGTCGTTTCGTCGCCGACATGGTTCGCGCGGACACGCTGCACGTGAGTTTCGTCCGCAGCCCGTTCGCCGCGGCCCGGATCAAGTCGATCGACGTCAGCAGGGCGAAACGGGTCGACGGCGTTGTGGATGTGTTGACCAGCAAGGACTTCGGCGATCCGTTCCTGCGGTCGGTGCTGGAGCGCGACGAGTTCAAGCCGACCGAGATGCCGATGCTGGCCGGTGACCGGGTCCGGTTCGTCAGCGAGCCGGTGGCGGTCGTGATCGCGGAGGACGCGTACTCGGCGGAGGACGGCGTCGAGGCCGTCGAGGTCGACTACGACACCGATCCTGTCGTGATGGACATCGCCACCGCGCTCAAGGCGGACACTGAGGTCCACAGTGGAACCGGGAACTGCCTGGTCGACCTGGTCATGTTCGACGATCCCGCGCTCGACGGGATCTTCGCGCAGGCACCGTTGACGATCAGTGTGACGTTCTCCAGTGCGCGAGTCTCCGCGTTGCCGATGGAAGGCCGGGCGACGCTGGCGGAGTGGGACGACCGGGACGGCCAGGTCGTCGTGCACACCTCGACACAGGTGCCGCACCAGGCCAGGTCCGGCATCGCGCAGGCGTTGAACATCCCGGAGCGTTCGGTCCGGGTCATCGCGCCTGACGTAGGCGGCGGATTCGGCCAGAAATGCGTGGTCAGCCGCGAGGAAGTCATCCTGGCGGCGGCCGCGATGCGGCTGCGCAAACCGATCGTCTGGGTGGAGGACCGGCAGGAGAACCTGACCGCGTCCGTGCACGGTCACGAGCAGGAGTACGACGTCCAGGCCGCGTTCGCCGAGGACGGCCGGATCCTCGGCCTGGCCGCGGATGTCCGCTGTGACATCGGGGCCTACTCGGTGTTCCCGTTCACCTGCGCGGTCGAACCGTTGATGGCCGCGACCGAACTGCCTGGCATCTACAAGGTTCCGGCGTACCGGGCGCGGGGACGCGGCTTCGCCACGAACAAGGCCCCGACCGCGCCGTACCGGGGCGTGTCCCGGCCGCAGATCGTGCTCGTGATGGAACGGCTGATGGACAAGGCCGCCGCGAAACTGGGCATCGACCCGGTGGAGATCCGGCGCCGCAACATGATCCTGCCCGGCGAGTTCCCGTACACCGGCATCAACAAGATCAGCTACGACGAGGGCAGCTACCTGGAGTCCCTCGACCTGACCGAAAAGAAGATCACCGAAGCCGGCTGGTACACCGAACGGGACCAGCTGCGGGAGCAGGGTCTCTACGCGGGCATTGGGTTTTCGTGCTTCTCCGAGCGCACGGCCTATGGCACGCCGACGATGTCGCAGCGCCGAATGCGGATGACCCCGGGGTACGACACCGCGCACGTGCGGATGGACCCGTCCGGCGAGGTGATCGTCACGACCGGGACCTGCGGGCACGGCCAAGGACACGAGACGACGTTCGCCCAGATCGTCGCCGACCAGTTGGGCGTGCACCCGGACCAGGTCCGGCTCAGGCAGGGCGACACCGATCTGACGTCGTACGGCTGGGGCACGTTCGGCAGCCGGTCGATCGTGATCGGCGGTGGCGCCGCTCGTAAGGCCGCCGATGTGGTGGCCGGTCAGCTCAGGAAGGTCGCCGCGCATCTGCTTGAGGTCAGCGAGGACGACGTCGAGTTGAAAGCCGGCGCCGCGGGAGTCCGGGGTGTGCCGGACGTTTCGCTGCCGATCGCCGAACTCGCCCGGATCGTGCACTTCCAGACGCACAAACTGCCCGAAGAAGTCCGATACGGCCTGGAGGCACGGGAAAGCGCGGATCCGCCGGGCACGTTCTCCAACGCGTGCCACGCCGTGCTCGTTTCGGTGGACCCCGGAACGGGCGAGATCCGGGCCCGCAGGTTCATGGTCGTGGAAGACTGCGGGGTGATCATCAACCCGTTGGTGGTGGACGGCCAGGTGCGCGGCGGTGTCGCGCAGGGAATCGCGGCCGCGCTCTACGAACGGATCACGTTCGACCCCGAAGGGCAGCCGACCACCACGACACTGATGGACTACCTGGTACCGACCGCGACCGAGATCTGCCCGATCGAGATCCACCACCTGGAGACGCCCTCGCAGTTCAGCGAGAACGGCTCGAAGGGCATGGGCGAGGGCGGCACGATCGGCGCTCCCGCGGCGGTGCTGAACGCGGTGAACGACGCGTTGGCGCACACTGGCGCCGAGTTCGACCACATTCCTGTTCTGCCGGAGGACGTGCTGAATTGACTTTCTCCCCAGGCCTAAACTTGAGGACGGGGGATTCCAACTCTCGCGGGTTGGGTTTCCTGCTTCACAGGCGACTGCCTCGCCGGCCGTTGCCGGGTTGGTCTGACACCGCCTCCACAGGCAGTGACCGCCAGCCCGGCGGCCAGAATGGTGCGCGACGCGTTCACGTCGCGATCATGCGTGACACCACACCCGGGACATGTCCATTCCCGCACGCCCAAGGGCAAGGTGTCGAGCAGCAGTCCGCACTCCGAGCAGGTCTTGCTCGACGGGAACCACTGGTCAACCGCGATCACCTCGCGGCCATACCAGGCTGCTTTGTACTCCAACTGGAAACGGAACTCCCACCATGCGGCGTCGGAAATAGCGCGTGCCAGGCTGCCGTTGCGCAGCATGCCGGACACGTTCAGGTCCTCGATCACGATCGTTTGGTTCTCACGAACGAGCCGAGTGGTCAGTTTGTGCAGAAAGTCTCGCCTGCGGTCGGTGATCCGAGCGTGGATCCGCGCGACCTTCTGGCGGGCTTTGGCCCGGTTGCTGGAGCCTTTCTGCTTACGTGCCAGACATCTCTGAGCCAGCGCGAGCCGGACGCGATCGCGTTTCTCGTGCCGCGGGTTGATGAGCTTCTCTCCGGTGGACAGCGTCACCAGGCTGGTGATCCCGGCGTCCACACCGACCGCGGCGTGTGTGGGCGGCAGGTGGGCGATGGTGGTATCGACGAGAATCGACACGAACCAACGCCCAGCACTGTCTCGGGACACGGTGACAGTGGACGGCTCCGTCCCTTCAGGCAGCGGACGCGACCACACGATCGCCAGCGGCTGATCCATTTTGGCCAGCGTCAGCTGGCCGTCGCGCCAGCGGAACGCCGACCGGGTGTACTCCGCCGATGCCTTTCCCCGCTTCCTGCCCTTGAACCGCGGGTACTGTGCGCGTTTCTCCCAGAAGTTGACGAACGCGCCTTGCAGGTGCCGCAGGCACTGCTGCAACGGCACCGACGAGACCTCATTGAGGAACGCGAGGTTCTCGGTCTTCTTCCAGCCGGTGAGCATCGCGGAGGTCTCGGCATAGTTCACTCGCCGCTGCTCGGCGTACCACGCGGCCGTCCTGGTTTCGAGTGCCTTGTTGTACACCAGCCGGACACAGCCGAATGTGCGCAGCAACTCCTGCTCCTGCTGCACCGTCGGAGAAAAGCGGTATTTGTAAGCCCGCTTCGCCAGCGTCTTCGACACGCCTTACAGCCTGACAAGCCTGCATGTGAACGTCGTGAAGGGGCTGGTCCTGGCGGGGACAGGTTCCTCCCTACGGCTGAAGCTGAGGATCTCCGCCGATTGGAGTTTCGATGAAGGACATCCATCTGATCGCGCTGACGGTCAACGGCAAAGAGCACGAAATCGTGGTCGAGTCCCGGCGCACTCTCGCCGACGTGCTGCGCCACGATCTCGGCTACACCGGCACCCATATCGGGTGTGAACACGGGATCTGCGGCGCGTGCACGGTTCTGCTCGACGGCGAGCCGGTGCGGGCCTGCCTGGTGTTCGGCGTACAGGCCGACGGTTGTGACGTCCGTACGGTCGAGGGCCTGTCCGACGGCGAGGAGCTTTCCGATCTGCAGAAGGCTTTCAGCCGGTGCCACGGCCTGCAGTGCGGGTTCTGCACGCCCGGGTTCCTGATGCTGTCCGAGGCATACCTGGCTGAAAAGGACGGTGTGCCAGACGAGGCCGAAGTGCGCGAGGTGGTGGCGTCCAACCTCTGCCGCTGCACCGGATACCAGGGCATTGTCGAGGCGGTCCGGCAAGTCGCCGAGGAGCGCGCGGGATGACGTTCATCGGCGAGCGGCTGCCACGCAAGGAGGATCCGCGGCTACTACGTGGTCTTGGCCGGTTCGGTGACGACCAGGACCGCCCCGGGCAGCTGTGGATGCGTGTGGTCCGCTCGCCGGTCGCGCACGGCCGGATCGTGTCGATCAGCGCCCCGCCAGGCGTGATCACAGCCGCGGACTTGCCGTCTGACCTGCGAATTCCGGTTCGGTTGAAGGTTCAGGACATCGACCTGGACGAGTTCCTCCAGCCGGTTCTGGCGTCGCAGACCGTGCGGTACGTCGGCGAGCCGGTCGCTGTGGTGCTGGCCGACGACCCGTATGAAGCCGAGGACATCGCCGAGCAGGTCGAGATCGAGTTCGACGAGCTCCCAGTCGCGGTCGAGACTGGCGATGGTCAGCTGGCCGCGGAGTTCGAGCTCGGTTACGGCGACGTCGAGCAGGCTTTCCAGAACGCCGACCATGTCGTGGAGATAGAGTTCGACGTCGGCAGGCACAGTGCCGTCCCGCTGGAACCGAGGGCGCTGCTGGCCGACGTCGACCCGGCGACCGGCGCGCTGCAGATATTCGGCATGACAAAGGTGCCGGTGTTCAACCGGGACGTGCTGAGCCGGATGCTCGGCATCGACGAGAACCTGATCCACGTGCACGCCATGGACGCCGGCGGCGGCTTCGGCGTGCGCGGTGAGTTCTATCCCGAGGATTTCCTCGTGCCCTGGCTGGCCCGGAAACTGTGCAAACCGGTTAAGTGGGTGGAGGATCGTGCCGAGCATCTGGTCGCGGTCAACCATTCCCGCCAGCAGCGGCATGTCGCGGCGGCGGCGTTCGACAAAACCGGAACGCTGCTTGCCTTGCGTGACGAGGTTCTGCACGACAACGGTGCCTACGCCCGTACCCACGGGATCATCGTGCCCGAGCTGACTGTGGCGATGTTCCCTGGCCCGTATAGAGTTCCGGTGTTCAACGGCCGGATTCGCGTGATGCTGACCAACAAGACCCCCTGCGGGACATATCGTGCCCCAGGCCGATTCGAAGGCACCGCGGTGCGCGAGCAGCTGCTCGACGTGGCCGCTGACCGCCTCGGCATCGACCGCGTCGAACTGCGCCGCAAAAACCTGCTGGCCGCCGGGGAATTGCCGCACACCAGGGAAATGAGCACGCTCGGGACAGACGTGGTGCTCGATTCGGGTGATTACATCGGCCTGCTGGACAAGGCGATGGTCGAGGCCGACCGGCTCGGCTATTTCGCCGAGGTGGAGAAGCTGCGTGCCGGCCGTCAGGCCGGGCTCGGCGTGGCGATGTTCCTGGAGAAGAGCGGTCTGGGCCCGCAGGAGACGGCTGATGTGATGATCAGCCCGTCCGGCGATGTGCGCGTCCATTCGGGTGGAACATCGCTCGGCCAGGGCATCGAGACGGCGCTCGCGCAAGTCACCGCGGACGCGCTCGGCGTCGATCCGGCCGTGATCACAGTGATCAACGGCGACACGAATCTGCAGCCGTTCGGCGGGGGTTCGTGGGCATCGCGGTCGACCGTTGTCGGCGGTAGTGCTGTGCACCGCGCGGCTTTGGCAGTCCGCCAACGGGCGGTAGAAATAGCGTCGCGGATGCTCGAAGTCGCCGAAGAAGATCTTGAGGTGCGTAACGGCGCCATCGGTGTGAAAGGCGCACCCGGTTCAAGTGTCACGTTCGCGGATGTTGCCAAGGCGTGCCGGCCGGGTAGTCCCCATTTGCTGCCGGACGAACCCGCCGGCCTGACCGAACGCCGCCGCTTCGAGGTCGAACACATGACGTATCCGTACGGTGTGCATATCGTTCTGGTGGACGTGGACGCTGCAACGGGACAGGTGAAGGTGCTTCGCTACCTCGTGGCGTACGAAGTCGGCCGGGCGATCAATCCGACAATGGTGGAAGGTCAGCTACTCGGTGGTGTCGCACAGGGGGTCGGGGGCGCTTTGCTGGAGGAGTTCCGGTACGACGACGCCGGGCAGCCACAGGCGGTGACGTTCATGGACTACCTGATGCCGACCGCGGCCGAGCTGCCGCCGATCGACATCCTGGTGGCGCAGGACGCACCAGCGCCGGGAAACCCCTTGGGGGTCAAGGGTGCGGGTGAAGGTGGGCTGACCGCGGCCGGTGCGGCCATCGCGGGGGCGATCCGGGACGCGCTGGGCCTCACCGGTTCGGTGGGGTGTTTGCCGATGACCGCGGAGCGGGTGCGCGGTCTCATCAAGGAGGGGAAATGACGGAGCCGACGTTGAACTACGTCAGCAAGACCGACATGGTGGTCGCGCTGATCCGCGAGCTGATCATCACCGGCGAACTGCCGGCCGGAAAGCAGCTCAGACAGCGTGACCTCGCCGCCCGGTTCCACGTCAGTCAGACCCCCGTCCGCGAGGCGATGCGCAGACTCGAATCCGAAGGCCTGGTCGTCGGCGACGCCCACCGAGGCTTCACAGTCGTCGAAGCCGACTCCGGCTCGACCGAGGAGAACTACCAGATCCGCGCCGCCCTCGAATCCCTCGGCGCGGCGCTGGCCGCCCCCAAGGTCGACGAAGCAGGCCTCGCCAAACTGACCCAGCTCAACGACCGCATGCGCGACCTCGCCGAGAACGACCCCGCATACCCGGAGCTGAACCGCGAATTCCACTTCACCCTCTACGAATACGCCCACAGCCCCCTGCTGCTGTCCCTGATGCGCCTGCTCTGGCAGGCCCTGCACGGCGGCCCCCGCGTAGCCCGCAGTCACGCCGAATCCATCAAACAACACGAACAGATCATCGAAGCCCTCCGCCAAGGCGACGCCGAAGCCGCCCGCAAAGCCACCTACGAACACATCATGGGAGCCGAACCCCTCGACTGAGACCCCTCAGGCCGCACTGCTGAGCCGGAGCCGTCCTTGCATGCAGGCCAGCGTCAGGTCCAGCCGGGAACGGCAGCCGGTCCTGGCGAACAGGCGGGTGAGGTTGTTCTCCACCGTCTTCTCGCTCATCCCGAGCGTGCCCGCGATCTGCGGTGTCAGGCGGCTGTGATCGAGGATTTGTCAGCGCTTCATGACGAGTTGGGGCATCAGGCACGGCAGTGGGGCGAGCTCGTGGCGAGACTCCGGAGACATTCGTAACGGAACCTGGTATACCAGTTGGTATATCAAGTCGGAGGGTGGTCTGTGGTGGGGATTGAGACCGACGACGGGGTGTTTCTGCACGTAGAAGAGGCTGGGTCGGGGTTTCCTCTGCTGTTCGTGCATGAGTTCGCGGGGGATCACCGGAGCTGGGAGCCTCAGGTCCGGTACTTCTCGAACACTCATCGATGCATTACCTACTCGGCGCGTGGCTATCCGCCCTCGGATGTGCCGACTGATCCTGCGGCGTATTCGCAGCAGCGTGCGGTCAAGGACGCGATCTCTGTTCTCGATGCCCTGAAGGTTGAGAAGGCCCATGTTGTGGGGCTGTCGATGGGTGGTTTCACTACGTTGCACCTGGTCCTCAACCACCCGGACCGGGTTGCCTCTGCGGTTGTCGCGGGTGCGGGTTACGGAGCGCAGCCCGAAAGGCAGGAAGGGTTTCGCGCGGAGTGTCACGCGACTGCGGACAGCTTTGAGCACAAGGGTGCTGCCGAGGTGGCGAAGTCGTACGCCGTCGGGCCTGCGCGTGTGCAGTTCCAGAACAAGAATCCGCGTGGTTGGGCCGAATTTGCTGAGGGGTTGGCTCAGCATTCGTCGCTTGGCTCGGCGCTGACTATGCGGGGTGTGCAGGCTTCGCGGCCTTCGTTGTATGCGCTTCGGGATGAGCTTGCGAAGGTTGAGACGCCGGTGCTGATTGTGGTCGGCGATGAGGATGAGGGCTGTCTGGAGCCGGATCTCATGCTCAAACGCACTATCCCGACGTCTGGGCTGGCTGTTCTGCCGCAGACTGGGCATACCGCGAATCTTGAGGAGCCGGACCTGTTCAACGCCGTTGTCGACAGGTTCATCTCGGCTGTGGACCGTGGCTCGTGGCGCCGCCGCGACCCGCGGTCACTTAGCGGCGCCACCATGTAGCTCGGTTCCGTAGCGGGCCAGGACTTTGGCGCGCAGCTCAGGATCGTTGCGGGGCACGGGTTCCAGGAAGATCTCGGACAGTTCCGGGAACTCGGCCCGCAGTTCGCCGTCGATCCGGACGCATGCGCGTTCCAGGTCGGCTGCGCCCAGCGAGTCGTCGAAGTCCAGCCGGGCGCACACCAGCACGCTGTCGGTTCCAGTGGTCATCGTCAGCAGATCGACCACGGCCTCGACTTCGGGCGCTTCGCGCAATCGCTTGCCGATCCCGCGAACCAGGACTGGGTCGGCCTGACGGCCGATCAGCAGCCCGAGGTTGGTCCTGCACAGCAGGTACGCCACGCCAGCCAGCAACAGCCCGATCATCAGCGACGCGATGCCGTCCGCGAGCTGCGACCCGGTGAGCTGGTGCAGGCCGATGCCCGCGAACGCGATCAACAGTCCCAGCAGCGCCGCACTGTCTTCGAACAACACGGTCTTGGACGTCGGATCGTCGCTGTGGCGCAGGTATTCCACGATTGTCCGGCTCTCGGCGCGGGCCTCCCGGCGCGTCTGGCGGACCGCCTGCGCCCACGAGACCGACTCCAACGCGAACGCGATCGCCAGCACGATGTAGGCGACTATCGGCGACTCCTGCTCGACCGGTTCGCCGAAAATCGCGCTGAATCCCTCGTAGAACGAGAACACCGCGCCCGACACGAAGATCGACACCGCCGCCAGCAACGACCAGAAGTACCGCTCTTTGCCGTAGCCGAAGGGATGCGCGCGATCGGCCGGACGCTCCGAGCGGCGCAAAGCGGTCAGCAGCAACGCCTCGGTGAACGTGTCCGCGACCGAGTGCGCCGCCTCGGCGAGCATCGCGGCCGAGCCGGTGATCAGCCCGGCGATCAGTTTCATGGCCGCGATCGCCAGGTTGACCAGCAGCGCCAGGACGACGGTGAGGGTGCTCTCGCCGCCCGGTTTCTCCTCGGGTGAGCTCACAGTTCGGCCAGCGCGGAGCCGATCGCACGGTGGAACGTCGGGTACGCCAGGATCATGCCCTTCAGTGTGCTCGTGGGGACCTGTGCGTGCACGGCGACCAGAAGCGCGCCAAGGATTTCCCCGGCGCCGGGCCCCACGGCCGACGCTCCGACCAGGACACCGCGGTCGGCGTCCTCCACCAGTTTGATCAACCCGTCGTTGCCGAGCTTGTGGATGTATCCCCTGGACGAGTCGGGCAGTTTGGTCAGGCCGACGCGGACGTTGATGCCCTGTTTCTCGGCCTCGGCCTGCGTCAGACCGACCGACGCGACCTCGGGATCGGTGAACGTGGCGTGCGGAACCGCGTGGTACTGGGCCTGCGGGCCGTCCTCCCCGAGGATGTCGGCTGCCGCGATGTCCGCGTGGTACATCGACATGTGCGTGAACGCACCCTTGCCGACGATGTCGCCGATCGCCCACACCTTGTCCGCCGCGCGCATCCGTTCGTCGACGTTGATGACCCTGCCGTCGTCGGGGATGCCGGCGGCCTTCACACCGAGCGCGCTCAGGTCCGTGGTTCGGCCCGTCGCAACCAGAAGCTGTTCCGCGGTAAGCGTTTCGTCGCCGACCTGGAGGTGGAAGTTGGTGCCGTCGTACTCCACTTTGGTCGCGCGTGAACCCGTGACCACGCGGATGCCCTCGCGCTCGAACACCTCGCGGAGCAGGTCGCTCGACTCGGGCTCGTCGTTCGGCAACAACCGCGGTCCGGACTGGACAAGCGTCACCGAAGCGCCGAACCGGGAGAAGACCTGCGCGAACTCGCAGCCGACCGGCCCGCCGCCCAGCACGATCAGCGACGACGGCACAGTCTCGGTGGCGACCGCCTCCCTGTTTGTCCACAATGGAGTATCGGTCAGCCCGTCGATCGGCGGGATCGCCGGATCGGTCCCCGGGTTGAGCACCACGCCCTTGCGAACGCGGAACACCTTGTCGCCGTCCGAAGTGGAGACAGTGACCTCGTCCGCGCCGGTGATCTTGCCCCAGCCGCGCTCGAACCTCGCCCCGGAGGCGAGCAGCCGGTCCACTGCCACCTGGTCGTTCCAGTTGTCCGTGGCGTCGTGACGGACCCGTGCCGCGACCGGCGCCCAGTCGGGCTTGATCTGCACGGACCCGGCCAGCTCGTTCGCGCGGCGTGCCTCAGCCAGGGCGTCCGCTGCCCGGATCATCATCTTTGTCGGAATGCAGGCGTAGTACGGACATTCGCCGCCGACCAGCCGGGCGTCCACGCCGACAACCGACAGTCCGGCCCTGGCGAGCCGGGCGGCGATTGCCTCACCGCCCGGACCCAACCCGATGACGACGACGTCCACATCCTCAACAGTCATGGCCACACCCCACCACGAATGCGGCCTCAGCGCGACTAGCGCTTCACGGCGAGAATCTGCATATCGGCTGCCCGCGCCGGCGGCCTTGCTTCTCAGGGCCCGCTGTCACCCGGTTTCCTGCAGATCCAGCAGCTCAATACCCGCGCTCGATCAGGTGGAAGGTGCGTTCTCCCTGGTCGGCTCGGGTTTCGGCTGGCCGCGTTTCACCGCTGTCAGCAGCAGCTGCGACACGTCCACGACCTCGATGCTCTCCTTGGCGGTGCCGTCGCTCTTGCGCTGGGTGAGGCCGTCGTTGAGCATCACGCGGCAGAACGGGCAGCCGGTGGCGATCTTCGTGGGCGCCGTGCCGAGGGCCTCGTCCACGCGCTCGACGTTGATCCGCTTGCCGATTCGCTCTTCCATCCACATCCGGGCGCCGCCGGCACCGCAGCACATCGACTTGTCGCCGTGGCGCGGCATTTCCCGCATGGACACGCCCGAAGCGCCGATCAGCTCACGGGGTGCCTCGTAGACCTGGTTGTGGCGGCCCAGGTAGCACGGGTCGTGGTAGGTCACGTCCTCGGCGATCGGGGCGACCGGCACCAGCTTGCGTTCGCGCACCAGGCGGTTGAGCAACTGGGTGTGGTGCACGACCTCGAACTGGCCGCCCAGCTCCGGGTACTCGTTGCCGAGGGTGTTGAAGCAGTGCGCACAGGTGGCGACGATCTTCTTGACCTTGCGGCCTTCGAAGACCCCGTTGAGGACCTCGACGTTCTGCTGGGCCAGCATCTGGAAGAGGAACTCGTTGCCCGCCCGCCGGGCCGGGTCGCCGGTGCAGGCTTCCTCTGAGCCCAGCACCACGTACTTCACGCCCGCGATGTGCAGCAGTTCCGCCACCGCGCGGGTGGTCTTCTTGGCCTTGTCCTCGAACGCGCCCGCGCAGCCGACCCAGAACAGGTACTCGAAGTCCGCCGAGCCGTCGTAGACCGGGACCTCGAAGTCCAGGTCCTCGGTCCAGGCCAGCCGGTCGCCGGCGTTCTGGCCCCAGGGATTGCCCTTGTTCTCCAGGTTCTTGAACATGCCGTTGAGCTCGGCCGGGAAGTTCGACTCGATCATCACCTGGTAGCGGCGCATGTCGACGATGTGGTCCACGTGCTCGATGTCCACCGGGCACTGCTCGACGCAGGCGCCACAGGTGGTGCACGACCACAGTGCGTCCGGGTCGATCACGTCGCCGATCAGGGCCTTCTCCGACTCCGCCAGTGCGAGGACGTCGATCCCGGCGTGCGAGTCCAGGCCGATCTCGTCGCCTGCCATGTCCCGGCGGCCACCGGCCAGCAGGTACGGCGCTTTGGCGTAGGCGTGGTCGCGCAGTTGGGTGATGACCATCTTGGGGGACAACGGCTTCTCGGTGTTCCACGCCGGGCACTGCGACTGGCAGCGGCCGCATTCGGTGCACGTGGTGAAGTCCAGCCAGCCCTTCCAGGAGAAGTCCTCGACCTTGCCTGCGCCGAAGACGTCCTTCTCGGGGTCGGCCTCCTCGAAGTCCAGCGGCTTGCCGCCGCTCATCATCGGCTTCAACGCGCCGAGCGCGGTGCCCTCGTTGCGCTTGAAGTAGATGTTGAAGAACGCGGTGAACCGGTGCCACGCCACGCCCATGGTGGTGTTCAGCGAGATCACGATCAGCCAGATCATCGCGCTGAAGATCTTCATCGCGGCGAACACCGAGACCAGCGCGGGTTCGGCGGGCAGCAGCGAGCCGATCAGCTTGGACACCGGCGCCGACCACGTCGGCACGTCGAAGTAGCCCGCGGCGTACTTGGCGGCACGGATGCCCATCACGCCAAGGCCTTCGATCAGCACGATCGCCTCGACGAAGTACGCCCGGCCCATCCGCGAGCCGGTGAACCGCGACTTGCGGCCCTTGAAACGCGGGTGGTTGCTCAGCCGGATGTAGACCAGGCCGAGGATGCCCAGGACGGTCGAGATGCCGAGCAGCTCGACGAACAGGTTGTACGGTCCCCAGTGCCCGATCACGGGCAGGTCCCAGCTGGGCACGAACACCTCGCCGTACGCGGCGACGACGCTCAGGATCAGCCCGCCGAACCCGGCCATCACGAACCAGTGCAGCACCCCGACGTGGCTCCACTTGAGCATCCGGGTGTGCCCCAGGACCTCTTTGAGCATGGTCCCCAGCCGACGGCCGAAGGGGCCGTTGCGCGTCGAGTCCGGCTGCCCGAGCCGGATCGTGGCCAGCATCTTGCGCACCGTCATGGTCGTCATGACGACCGCGACCGCGGTCAGCAGTGCGCAGACGATCCCGAGGATCAGCCCCAAAGCTGTCATGGCGGGGACGGTAACCGAAGTTACTCGTCAGTAACCAGTCCAGCGTGATCTGGATCGCGCAAATTGGCAAACTATTGGGACGATAGTCCCGTTAACTCGGCTAAACTGGCCAGCATGCACCCCTACCTGCTATTGAGCATCGCGATTGTGGGCGAGGTGTCGGCGACGACGGCCCTGAAGCTGTCGGAGAACTTCTCGAGACTCGTGCCGAGCGTCGTCGTGGTCGTCGGCTACGTCGTCGCCTTCGGCGTGCTGAGCAAGCTGCTCAAGGACGGATTCCCGGTCGGCGTCGCGTACGCGATCTGGGCCGCCGCGGGTATCGCCGCGGTCGCCTTGATCGGGGCGTTGTTCCTGGGCGAACCGATCAACTGGACGATGGCCGGCGGCCTGCTGCTGGTGATCGGCGGCGTCGTGATGCTCGAACTCGGCAGGGCGCACTGAGGTGATCGGACAGCAGGTCGACGGCCGCAAAGCCCGGGGTGACAAGCGGCGGCAGGATCTCATCGCGGCGACGCTGCGCGTGATCGAGCGCGACGGCGTGGCCGGGGTGACGCACCGGACCGTCGCGAAAGAGGCCGGGGTGCCCACGACGTCGACGACGTACCACTTCGCAAGCCTGGAAGACCTGCTCGTCGCCACGCTCACAGCGTGCGCGGACAGTTTCGCCTTCGCGGTACGGGATCTGGTGGAGCGGGCCCGGATCAGGGGAAGTCAGGGTGCCCGCGAGGTCGCCGAGATGATCGTGGAGTCGCTCGGCCCACAGCGCGGCCGGACCATGGCCGAGTACGAGCTGTACCTGTTCGCGGCCCGTCGTCCGGCGCTGCGCCCGGCCGCGCGCCTGTGGCTTGACGTGCTGACAAGCCTTGTCCAGCACGACGACGAGGTCGCGTTCCGGGCTTTCCTGGCCGGCATGGACGGCCTGCTGATGCAGGGCCTGATCGACGACGAGCCGCCGACCGTGGCGGAGCTCGAACCGGTGATCGCCTACCTCATGCGACCCTCAAAACCCTGATCTTGATCACCCAGGGCTGTGCCCGGATGGCGTGCGGCCTGGAAACCGAAAAGCTTTGCGGCATGAGGAAAACCATCATCGCGACGATGACCGCGGCCGCTGTTGCCCTGACCGCGATCCCTGCGAACGCCGCGACTGTGCCGCCGGTCAACGAGGACGCCCTGAAAGCCGCGATCTCCGGTTTACCCAGCCCGGACACCACAGGTGCACTCGTCCGGATCACTGGCTCCGGTGGCCAGTGGAGCGGTGTGTCAGGCGTCTCCGACATCACCACGAACGCGCCGGTGAACCCGAACGGCTCGTTCCGGATCGGCAGTGTCACCAAGGTCTTCACCGCCGTGCTGGTCCTGCGACTGGCCCAGGAGCGCAAGATCGACCTCAACCAGCCGGTCCAGCGCTACCTGCCGGGCGTGCTGCCCGCGGACTACCCGCCGATCCCGGTGTACACGCTGCTGGACCACACCTCCGGCCTGCCGCACATCGACATCCCGGAAATGGCCGACCCACAGTGGGTGTCCGACCACCGGTTCGACAGTTGGAGCCCCAGTCAGGTGCTGGCCACCGCCACCAAGCACCCGCACGAGTTCACGCCCGGCAGCGCGCAGAAGTACAGCAACACCAGCTACATCGTGGCCGGCCTGCTCGTCGAGAAGGTGACCGGACACTCGTACGCGAGGGCTGTGCGTGAGCGCATCACAGACCCGCTGGGCCTGTGCCACACCTACTACCCCGGCAACGACCCCCGGTTGCCGAACCCCGCGGCGCGCGGCTACGTCACCGTGAACGGCAAGCTCGTCGACATGACCGAGATGAACCAGTCGATCCCGTGGGCGGCCGGCGGCATCATCTCGACGGCTGAGGAACTCGACAAGTTCATCACGGCCCTGTTGGGTGGCAGGCTGCTTGGCCCGGCCATGATGGACCGGCTGTTCACAGTCCCGAATGTCGAGACGGTCAACAACGGCGGTCCGGCCATGTACAGCCAGGGCCTGCAGACCATCACGCTTAACGGCGTGACGATGTGGGGCAAGACCGGCAGCCGTTACGGCTACTCCAGCGGTGTGTTCGCCACGCGTGACCTGGCACGAAAGGCCGTCTACTCGGTGAACGCGACCACCAAGTCGACCGAGGGCCAGCCCAAGATCGTGCTCAGGATCGCCGACGCGGCCACTCGCTGAGATCAGCCGGATTCCTCCAGGGCCGGTAGTTTCGCTTAGGTGATGGGACTGCCGGATGCGATCAAAGCCCTGCTGTTCGATCTCGACGGAGTGCTCACCGGCACCGCCGAGTTGCACCGGCAGGCCTGGAAACGGACTTTCGACGATTTCCTCACCCATCGGGACGGGCCGGGTTTCCGGCCCTTCACCGATCGGGACTACCTGGATCATGTGGATGGCCGGCCGCGCGCCGACGGGGTACGCACGTTCCTCGAGTCGCGCGGCATTCATCTGCCCGAGGGCAATCCGGACGATCCGCCCGGCGAGGGAACGATCAACGGCGTCGGCAACCGGAAGAACGAGCTGCTGCTGTCGATCATTCAGAACGAGGGCGTCCGGCCGTATCCCGGGTCGAGGCGTTACCTCGAGGCCGCACGGGACGCCGGGTTCAAGATCGGTGTGGTGACCTCGTCGGCCAACGGCGCCGCAGTACTGGAAGCAGCGGACCTGACCCAGTTCGTCGAAGCCAGGGTGGACGGCCTGACGATCACCTCCCAGGGGCTGCGCGGCAAGCCGGCGCCGGACTCGTTCCTGGCCGGTGCCAAGGCTTTGGGCGTGTCACCGGCCGAGGCCGCGGTGTTCGAGGACGCGTTGTCCGGCGTACAGGCCGGGCGTGCGGGTAACTTCGGGTTCGTGGTCGGTGTGGACCGCGCGAACCAGGCCGATGCCCTGCGGGAGCACGGCGCGGACGCCGTCGTTGAAGACCTCGCCGAACTGCTGGAGCCGTGATGGACCCGAGTTACGAGATCTCGCCGTGGCAGCTGCGCTGGCGTGGCCTGGACCTGGAAGCCTTGCGCCGCACCGAGTCCACCTTCGCGCTGTCCAACGGGCACATCGGCCTGCGCGGTACGTTCGAGGAAGGCGAACCGCGCGGCCTGCCCGGCACCTATCTCAACGGTTTCTACGAGCAGCGGAAGCTGCCGTACGCCGAGGCCGGTTACGGCTTCCCGGAGGACGGCCAGACAGTCGTCAACGTCACCGACGGCAAGATCATCCGCCTGCTGGTCGAAGACGAGCCGCTGGACATGCGTTACGGAAGCGCCCCGCAGCACGAGCGCACCCTCGACTTCCGGTCCGGCACACTGCGCCGGCGCACCGAATGGATCTCGCCGACGGGCCGTCGCGTCCGGATCACCACCGAGCGGCTGGTCTCCTTCACGCAACGCGCGATCGCCGCGATCCACTACACGGTGGAGCCGTTGGACGACAAGATCCAGCTGGTGGTCCAGTCCGATCTGCTGGCCAACGAGCCCATCCTGTCGCGCACCGAGGATCCGCGCGTCGCCGCTGCCCTCGACCAGCCGCTGGTCAGCGACTTCGCATGGGCGGAAGGCACCCGCGCGGTGCTCGCGCACCACACGCGCCAGTCAGGCCTGCGGATGGCCGCGACCATGGACCACGAGGTGCATCTCGACGACGACGGTGTCCGGTCGGAGATCAGCGCGAGCGCCGATCTCGCGCGCCTGACCATCGCGGCCGATGTGCCCAAAGGCGGCAAACTCAGCCTGACCAAATATCTCGGATACGGCTGGTCCAGCCAACGCTCGTCACCCGCGCTGCGCTCCCAGGTCGAAGCCGCGCTGGTCGGCGCGTTGCAGACCGGGTGGGACGGTCTGCTCGCCGAGCAACGGGCCTTCCTGGACGAATTCTGGGACACTGCGGACGTCGAGATCGAAGGCGACGCCGAGTTGCAGCAGGCTGTCCGGTTCGCGCTGTTCCACGTGCTGCAGGCCGGTGCCCGCGGTGAGTCCCGGGCGATCCCGGCCAAGGGCCTGACCGGGCCCGGCTATGACGGACATGCCTTCTGGGACACCGAATCCTTCGTGCTGCCGGTGCTGACGTACACGATCCCGGACGCGGCCCGCGACGCCCTGCGCTGGCGTCACACCACTTTGGACCAAGCACGTGCCCGCGCGGAAACGTTGTGCCAGAAGGGCGCCGCGTTCCCCTGGCGATCCATCAACGGCGACGAGTGTTCCGGCTACTGGCCTGCCGGTACGGCGGCGTTCCACATCAACGCCGACATCGCCGACGCGGTCACCCGCTACCTCAATGCCACCGAGGACCGGGAATTCGAGGTCGAGTGCGGACTCGAACTGCTGGTGGAGACCGCTCGGCTGTGGATGAGCCTCGGCCACCACGACACACACGGCAACTTCCGGATCGACGGCGTGACCGGCCCGGACGAGTACACCGCCGTCGTGGACAACAACGTCTACACAAACCTGATGGCGCGCAAGAATTTGCGCTCCGCGGCAGCGCTCGCGGAACGGCACTCCGAAGAAGCGCACAAGCTCGGCGTGGACGAGGAGGAAACCGCGCGCTGGCGTGACGCCGCCGACGCGATGGTCGTGCTGTACGACGAAGAACTCGGCGTCCATCCGCAGTCGGAATGCTTCACCCAGCACGCCCGCTGGGACTTCAAACACACGTCAGCCGAGCGTTATCCGTTGCTGCTGAACTATCCCTACTTCGACCTGTACCGCAAACAGGTTGTCAAACAAGCAGATCTCGTGCTTGCCCTGCACCTGTGCGGCGACGAGTTCACGCCTGAGCAGAAAGCCCGTGACGTCAACTACTACGAGGCCCTGACTGTGCGCGACTCGTCCCTGTCGGCCTGTACCCAGGCAGTCATGACAGCCGAGGTCGGGCATCTTGAGCTGGCCTACGACTACTTCGCCGAAGCCGCGCTGACCGACCTGCACGATCTGCATGACAACGTGCAGAACGGACTGCACATCGCCTCTCTCGCAGGCGCCTGGATCGCTTGTATCGCAGGCTTTGGCGGCATGCGTGACCACAACGGAAAACTCACGTTCGCACCACGGCTGCCCGAGGAGCTTGCCAAGATCGCCTTCCGGATGTCCTTCCGGGACAGCCGGATCGGTGTCGAAGTCCGCCCCGAACGCGCGGCATACCGCCTGTTGTCAGGCAAATCGCTGGAACTGGCACACCACGGCAAACAGTTCACCCTGGCGAACGAACCCGTGATCCTGCCGATCCCCGCCCCACCGGCCAATCCCACGCCCCACCAGCCCCACGGCCGCGCCCCCGCCCGCCGCCGCCCCCGCTGAGTTTTGCCCCCAATGCCACATTGGGGAC
This sequence comes from Kibdelosporangium banguiense, assembly GCF_017876405.1. Lineage (GTDB taxonomy): Bacteria > Actinomycetota > Actinomycetes > Mycobacteriales > Pseudonocardiaceae > Kibdelosporangium > Kibdelosporangium banguiense. Next base: position 2,487,224 of record NZ_JAGINW010000001.1, read on the forward strand.
ACACCTCGGGCTGGTCCGAATGGGGGTAGGGGCACCTCCACCGGGAAAGTGATGCCAACTCCAGGGCGCGGGACGACGCCGATCAGTAACTTCCTTGCTGAGGATCCACTCAGGGTCGGCTACCCGGGTCGGCTCCGGGTGGTCCCGGATGCCGCGGCGCAGCCGGTCTCAATAGGTTCGGATCGTCACAACGGAGCTGATGAAAGCAGGAGTGGGGATGTCTCGTCGACGTGTTGTGCTGGGGGTCTGCGCGATCGGTGCCGGGACGTTGCTGCTTTCCGGGTGCGATGGCTTCCGGGCGGCTTCGTCGCAGTTCAGCGACGACACAGGTGTGCAGCAGAAGGTCACGGCGGTACGGCTGGAGACCGGGTCGGGCTCGGTCCGCATCAAGACCGGGGCACAGCCCACCATCCACCGGACGGTCTTCTACGTCAGCGACAAACCAGGGCAGACCTTCCGGTTCGAGGGAGACACCCTGGTGCTCGAGGACTGCAAGCGGCGCAACTGCTCGGTGGACTACGACGTCACGCTGCCGGCCGGGGCCAAGGTCATGGGGGAGGTCGGCTCCGGAGAGGTCGAGATCACAGCGATGACCGAGGTGGGGGTTGAGGCCAGGTCCGGGGACGTCCGAGTCAGGGACGTCCCCGGCCCGGTCACGGTCAACGTGTCCTCCGGCCGGGCGGAGCTGAGCGGGCTCGCGCAGTCCGCGGTCGTCGAGGCCGGCTCGGGGGACGTGGTGATGTCCAACGTCAAAGGAGACGTGACGGTCCTGTCGCGCTCCGGTGAGGTCGACGCGTCCGGGATCGGCGGCAAGGCCTCGATCGACAGCTCGTCGGGGGACGTGAAGCTCACGATGGCGTCCGCGCAGAACGCGAAGGTGACCGCGAGCAGCGGGAACATCCTCATCCGGGTGCCGCGCGGCAATGCCTACAAGCTCGATGCGCGGACCAATAGCGGGGAGCGCAACGTCAACATCGACACGAGCCCGAGCTCGGCCAGCGTCCTGCAGCTGAACGCGAGCAGCGGCGACATCACAGTGGACTACAGCTGAGCGGGAACAAACCCGCTTACCCGCTCGTTGGCCTGTCAGAAAGGTTGAGCGGCTCTCGCTCAAGTCTGATTTGACCGGCGTAGACTCTCGGTAGCAGACTTGAGCCGCACACGCTCAAGGGAAAGAACACTACCGGGAGGATTCCATGGCGCGAGCGGTCGGCATCGACCTGGGGACGACCAACTCTGTCGTCGCCGTTCTCGAAGGCGGTGAACCGACGGTCATCGCCAACTCCGAGGGTTCGCGGACGACTCCGTCCATTGTCGCCTTCGCCAAGAACGGCGAGGTGCTCGTCGGCCAGCCGGCGAAGAACCAGGCGGTCACCAACGTGGACCGCACCATCCGTTCGGTCAAGCGGCACGTCGGAAGCGACTGGAAGACCGAATCGATCGACGGCAAGACCTACACCGCGCAGGAGATCAGCGCGCGGGTGCTGCAGAAGCTCAAGCGCGACGCGGAGTCCTACCTGGGCGAGCAGATCACCGACGCGGTGATCACCGTCCCGGCGTACTTCGAGGACGCCCAGCGGCAGGCCACCAAGGAGGCTGGCCAGATCGCCGGCCTGAACGTGCTGCGGATCGTGAACGAGCCGACCGCCGCCGCCCTGGCCTACGGCCTGGACAAGGGCGAGAAGGAGCAGACCATCCTGGTCTTCGACCTCGGTGGCGGCACCTTCGACGTCTCGCTGCTGGAGATCGGCGACGGCGTGGTCGAGGTCCGCGCGACCAGCGGCGACAACCACCTCGGTGGCGACGACTGGGACCAGCGCATCGTCGACTGGCTGGTGGACAAGTTCAAGCAGTCCAGCGGCATCGACCTGACCAAGGACAAGATGGCGCTGCAGCGCATCCGCGAGGCCGCCGAGAAGGCGAAGATCGAGCTGTCCAGCTCGACCAGCGCCAACATCAACCTGCCGTACATCACGGTGGACTCGGACAAGAACCCGCTGTTCCTCGACGAGACGCTGACCCGTGCGGAGTTCCAGCGGATCACCTCCGACCTGCTGGACCGCACCCGGGCGCCGTTCCACAACGTGATCAAGGACGCCGGGATCAACCTCGGCGACATCGACCACATCGTGCTCGTCGGTGGCTCCACCCGGATGCCGGCGGTGACCGAGCTGGTCAAGGAGCTGACCGGCGGCAAGGAGCCCAACAAGGGCGTCAACCCGGACGAGGTCGTGGCCGTGGGTGCCGCGCTGCAGGCCGGTGTGCTCAAGGGCGAGGTCAAGGACGTCCTGCTGCTGGACGTCACGCCGCTGTCGCTGGGCATCGAGACCAAGGGTGGCGTGTTCACCAAGCTCATCGAGCGCAACACCACGATCCCGACCAAGCGCTCGGAGATCTTCTCCACCGCCGATGACAACCAGACCACTGTGGGCATCCAGGTGTTCCAGGGTGAGCGGGAGTTCGCGGCGCACAACAAGAAGCTCGGCACGTTCGACCTGACCGGGCTGCCGCCCGCCCCGCGTGGCGTGCCGCAGATCGAGGTCACCTTCGACATCGATGCGAACGGCATCGTGCACGTCTCGGCGAAGGACCTGGGCACCGGCAAGGAGCAGTCGATGACCATCACGGGCGGCTCGGCGCTGCCCAAGGAGGACATCGACCGGATGGTCAAGGACGCCGAGGCGCACGCGGAGGAGGACAAGCTCCGCCGCGAGGAGGCCGAGACCCGCAACCAGGCCGAGACGCTGGTCTACCAGACCGAGAAGTTCCTCAAGGACAACGAGGACAAGGTCCCGGCCGACGCCAAGGAGAAGGTCAACGCGGCGATCCTGGAGGCCAACGAGGCGCTCAAGGGCGAGGACACCGCCAAGATCAAGGCCGCGGTGGAGAAGCTCTCCCAGGAGTCGCAGGCGATGGGCGCGGCGATGTACGCGTCGGCCAACGCGGCCGGTGGCGCCGGTGAGGGAGCCTCGGCCGGTGGCGCGGGCACTCCGCCGAAGGACGACGTTGTTGACGCCGAGATCGTCGATGAGGACGAGAAGAAGTGACCGACCAGGTACCGCACGACAACAGCAATTCTGCTGAGGACCCCCGCGTGGTGGTGCGTGACCGTCGCCGGATCGACCCGGACACCGGGCAGGTCCGGACCGTGACCGAGGAGGTGCCCGTCGACGCGGCGGGCGCTCCCGAGGGCGGCAAGCACGCGGCCAGCGACGAGGTCCCGGTCGAAGGCGAGGTCGTCAGCGAGGAGCCGTCTCCGGAAGCCTCCTTGCAGACCCAGCTCGACGAGCGGACTGCGGACTTGCAGCGGCTGCAGGCCGAGTACGCCAACTACCGCAAGCGGGTGGACCGGGACCGGGAGACCGTGGTCTCGTCGGCCAAGGCTTCGGTGGCCGGTGAGCTGCTGGCTGTGCTCGACGATGTCGAGCGGGCCGCGGCGCACGGCGACCTGACCGGTGCGTTCAAGGCTGTGGCGGACAAGCTGACCGCCACGCTGCAGCGCGTCGGGCTCGAGGCGTTCGGCCACGAGAACGAGGCCTTCGACCCGGCCGTGCACGAGGCCGTGCAGCACAGCACGTCCCCGGACGTGCAGGGCCCGACCGTGACCGCGGTACTCCGCCGCGGGTACCGGTTCGGCGAGCGCACGCTCCGCCCGGCACTGGTGGCCGTGACTGATCACGAGCCCGGCGCCGAGCAGAAGCCGGTCGAAGGCGAATGGTTGGAGCCGTCCGAAGGCAACGCCGGTGGCGAGTCGGCGGACCGTAACTAGTAAGGCGAAGGGAGGGGACGTCCGGTGAGCGCGAGGGACTGGATCGACAAGGACTTCTACCGTGAGCTGGGCGTCTCGTCCAGCGCGACGGACGCGGACATCAAGAAGTCGTACCGCAAACTGGCCCGTGAGCTGCACCCGGACGCCAACCCGGGCAACGCCGAGGCCGAAACGCGGTTCAAGGCGGTGTCCGAGGCGTACGGCGTCCTGGGTGACCCCGAGAAGCGCAAGCAGTACGACGAGGCCCGCCGGTTGTTCGGCAGTGGTCTGCGCGGCTTCGGTGGTGGCAGCGGCGGTTTCGACGTCAGCGACATCTTCGGCAACGCCGGCCAGCAGGGCGCGGCCGGTGGTGGCTTCAGCGGGCTCGGCGACATCCTGGGCGGCCTGTTCGGCAGGCGCGGCCAGGGTTCGGCGGCCGGCCGGCCACGCCGAGGTGCTGACGTGGACACCGAGGTCCGTATCGACTTCCTCGAAGCGGTCAAGGGGGCGACTGTCCCTTTGCGACTGTCGAGCCCGTCCACATGTGGCACGTGTACCGGGTCGGGTGCCCGTCCTGGCACGACGCCGCGGACCTGTCCGACATGCAACGGCGCAGGCCTGATCAACCGCAGCCAAGGTGCGTTCGCGTTCAGCGAGCCGTGCCGCGACTGCCGTGGCACCGGCCGGATCGTGGACGACCCATGCCCCGAGTGCGGTGGCGACGGTGTCAGCACGAAGAGCCGCACGCTGACCGTCCGGATTCCCGCCGGTGTCGAGGACGATCAGAAGATCAGGCTGGCCGAGCAGGGCGAACCGGGCCAGAACGGCGGTCACGCAGGCGATCTGTACGTCCGCGTGCACGTCACGCCGCACGCGGTCTTCGGCAGATCCGGCAACGACGTGACGATCACTGTTCCGGTGACGTTCCAGGAGCTGGCGCTCGGCACCACGCTGACCGTGCCGACTTTGGACGGCAAGGTGAGTCTGCGGGTCGCGGCCGGTACGGCCAACGGCCGGGTTTTCCGCGTCCGTGGCAAGGGTGTCGTCAAACGTGAGGGCACGGCAGGCGATCTGCTCGTGACCGTGCAGGTCGCGGTGCCTGCCAAGCTGAGCGAACAAGCGCAGGCGGCGCTGGCGGAGTACACGAAGGCCACCTCGGGCCAGGACCCCAGGCCTGAGCTGACCGCGCTGCTACAGCAGAGGAGCGACTGATGATGCCCTCGTTCCCCAGTGGTGTGCCGTTTCCGGCCGGAGCCAATGAGGACAGCCCGGTTTTCGTGATCTCGGTGGCCGCACAGCTGTCCGGGCTGCACGCCCAGACGTTGCGCAGCTACGACCGGCTCGGCCTGGTCTCACCAGGCCGTACCTCCGGCGGCGGGCGCCGGTACTCCATGCGCGACATCGCGGTTCTCCGTGAGGTACAACGCCTTTCCCAGGAGGAAGGCGTGAACCTCGCGGGTATCAAGCGAATCATCTCCCTGGAGAACCAGGTCACCGCGCTGCAGTCCCGCATCCAGGAGCTGACTGAGGAGCTGGCGTCGGCCTACGCGGCCGCTGAACAGGCCGCCGCCGCGATTCACGCGTCCTACCGGCACGAACTTGTCCCGGTACGCAAGCAGACCGCGCTGGTTGTCTGGAAACCCCAGCCCCGCCGCGGGTTCTAGCCGCGATCTTGCGGCTAACGCGAAAAATTTCATGTTCGACCTGGAAACCCTGGGCTGGTTCAGTCCAGGGTGAACGGGTCGTAGGTGATGTGGTCCAGCGGCGTGCCCGCGACCAGCATCCGGGACACAGTGGACCGGATCATCGCGGGTGACCCGCTGACCAGGACGTTGCGCTCCGACCAGGCCCCGTAGCGGGTGACCACGTCGGCCAGGGTGCCGTGCTCGACACCGGTCGCGTCCGGTTCGGACTCCAGGACCGGGACCACGGTCAGCCAGGGGTTGGTGGCCGCGAGATGCTGCAGGTTCTGCAGGTCGTACAGATCAGCGAGCACGCGGCCGCCGTAGAACAGGTGCACCCGCGGGTTCTCACCCCATTGGCACAGCTCGTCGATGATCGCCCGCATCGGGGCCAGGCCCGTCCCACCGGCGACCATGACTAAGTCCCGGGTGTTCTCCCGGTCCACCCGCATCCGGCCCATCGGCGGGCCGAGCCGCCAGACGTCGCCGGGTCTGGTGTGCCCGACGATCGCGCGGCTGACCCAGCCGCCGTCGACCGTGCGGATGTGGAAGTCGATCGAGCCGTCCTCGCGTGGTGCGTTCGCGGGCGACAGGTACCGCCAGAGCCGCGGCCGCTGCGGCACCTCGACGCTCACGTACTGCCCGGGCTGATACGGCACCGGGTAGTCGGGGCGGACGGTGACCACGGCCAGGTCGAAGCCGATCCGGTGGTGGTCCACCACGGCCGCCGGCCACCAGGCGGGCCCGTCCTCGGCGTTGGCCGCGTCGAGCATCGCGCGGGCCATGATCGTGTACGCCTCGGCCCAGGCTCGTTCGGTCTCGTCGGTCCATGACTTGGTGGCGTACTTCTTCACGGCGTGGATCAGGGCGGTGCCGACGGCCTCGTAGTGGGCGCTGATCACACCGAACTTGCGATGGTCGCGGCCCAGTTGCCGCAGGAACGGGACCAAGTCGTCGGGCCGGTCGACCAGTTGCACGAAGTGGACCAGTGCCCGCAGCAGGCGGGATCGCTGGACCTCCATGTTCGCCGGGAACATCTCGCGCGCGTTCGGCGACAGGCTGAACAGCATGCCGTAGAAGAACCTGGCGACATCCTCCGCGTGCGGCTCGACCAAGGCCCAGCTCTCGCGGACCAGACGGACCATCGCGGCCGCACCGGACGCGGCGTCCGCGGACCGGCTGGGCGTGGCAGTCACGGACTTGGGGGACTGAGGTAGTGGGCTCACTAGTGCGTTTGCGGTCATGGTCGGGGCACGGACTCCAACCTCTGGCTCAGACGTCATGCTCGAACGTCACGGTCTTCTCATACATCCGTCCCCCGACAGGGTTGGACAGTAACCCGATTCTCGTGGGATGTCCGCCTTGATGCCACCTTCGTGTACTTGTGTGTGACCGAATGTTGGCTCACGTCCCTCTTCTGGTGGACATCCGATGGGCGGCCTGGGTTCCGGGCGGCCGATATGAAACTGTTACGCGCGTGCCTTCCGCCACCCCGACCCCCACCGGCATCGCCGAAGCGCAGCTGCTGGACGACCTGGAACTCGCCGAACCACCGCCCCGGCCCCGGCCGGTGCTGGCGTTCGCAGCCCAGATCGACGACCCGCTCGTCGATCACGAGGCGGACCGTCTGCCGGGTTCCCATGGTGAACATCTCCTCCAGTGTGCCTATGGCAGCCGTGATCGTGCCAAGAAGTTCTACGACACCCAGGTACTCGACCACCTCAACGACGCGATGGCGGCCTTCATCCGCCGGATGGACATGGCGTTCATCGCCAGCGCGGACGCCAAGGGTGAGTGCGACTCGTCCTTCCGGGCGGGGCCGCCGGGCTTCATCCAGGTACTCGACGAGCGGCACATCGCCTATCCGGAGTACCGCGGCAACGGTGTGCTCGCCAGCCTCGGCAACATCAGCGAGAACCCACACCTGGCCATCCTGATGGTCGACTTCGTCCGCGACCTGATCGGCCTGCACGTCAACGGTGTGGCCAGAGTCGTCGACGACGACGAGATGCGCGCCGCGCACCCGGAGATCCCGGCCGAGTTCGACCGTGGCCGCACCCCGGAACGCTGGGTGGTAGTGGAGGTCGAGGAGGCCTATATCCACTGCCGAAAGCACATTCCCCACCTGCAGCCGGTCGACCGCAACCGCGACTGGGGCACGGACGACACGCGCCGCAAGGGCGGGGACTACTTCGAAGCCAAGGGCACGCCGCGCCCACGGCACCAAGTGGTGCAGACTTCCGGGCAGTGAAAAGCGAGCAGTCGAACCCGTCCGGTGAGCGCGAATCAGCCACTCACGCGTTGGAACGTGAGCTGTCCGTGCTGTTCGGCCGGGCTCGCAGCGTCTCGCTGACGCTGGCCGCGCGTGTCCACCCCGAACTCGACGCGGCCTGCTACGCCTTGCTGCTGCATCTGAACGACATCGGGCCGGTCCGTGCGGCCGACGTGGTCGAACGGACCGGCCTGGACAAGTCGACAATCAGCCGTCAGATCGCCCGCCTGGACGAACTCGCCCTGATCGAACGGGTCGCCGACCCGCACGACGGCCGCGCCCGCCTGGTCCAGCTGACCGAGATGGGCACCAAACGCCTGGAAACCGTCCGCAAGGAACGCCGGTCGCGCCTGCGGGCGATCTTCGACAGCTGGCCGACCGACGAGATCACCACCTTCTCCGCCCTGCTCGGCAAGCTCAACCGGGACTTGTAGGGATATAGTTGTACTCAGCAACTAGTGCTGGAGGTGGGGCGATGAAGCCCACTGCCGACGACTACATCGGCCTGCTGCGGCAGATTCGTGCCCTGATGGAGATCCAGCACGCGGCCACCATGCGCAACTGGGAGAGGTCCCAGCTCCAGCCCGGTGCCGGCAAGCTGCTGGCAGAGCTGTCCTACGGCGGCGAAGCCCGGATCTCCGACCTGGCCGAACGGCGGTTCGTGGACACCTCGGTGGTCAGCCGTCAGGCCGCCCAGCTGGAGAAACTCGGCCTGATCGAGCGTCGGCGTGCACCTGGCGACGCGAGGGTCGCCTTGCTCCGGATCACGCCCGAGGGCGAGAAGGTGCTTGAGCAGTGGCGGGAACGGCAGGTCGAGATGCTCGCCGCCGCGGTCCAGGACTGGGACGCAGCCGATGTGGCGATCGCCTCCGGCTACCTCGACCAGCTCAACAACGGCCTCCGCGCCGCCCTTTCAGGCTGATTTTTTGCCCCCAAAGTGGCGTTGGGAGCATCCAGCGCTCCGAAAGCCACTTTGGGGGCACAGTCACTGTCGGCGAGAGCGGGTCCACCCGGACGGCCGCTTGCTGACATCCGTCGGATACGACGATTCGCCGAGTTGTCCACCCTCCTGTGGATAGCGACCTGCGGTTTGTGGATAAGTGCCCACTTCGTGTGGACAACCCCATTGGTACATGTGAGTGAAGCTGAGTTGAGCGGAACACACTCAACTTTTCTGACGTTGAGCATGATGACGCCTCGTGCGGAAAGCTGGCACGGGGGATGACCACGCGTACTGAGGTGAGGCATGGACGCTTTCAATCCGACCACGAAGACCCAGCAGGCGGTGTCGGCCGCGGTGCAGGCAGCGACGGTCGCCGGGAACCCGGATGTGTCGCCCGCGCACATCCTCGGCGCTCTGCTGGCTCAGGGCGACGGGCTGACCGCGCCCCTGCTGACCGCGGTCGGCGCCGACCCGGCGGTGGTCGGCAAGGAGCTGGAGAAGATCATCGCCGGGCTGCCGTCGGCGACCGGCGCGACCGTCTCCACGCCGAATCTCAACGCCCAGGCGGCCCGCTCCCTTTCCCAGGCCCAGAAACTCGCGACCGAGATGGGCGACGAGTACGTCTCCACCGAGCACGTCCTCTACGGCCTGGCGTACGAGCGCGGCCCGGTCGGCGAACTGCTTCGCCGGCACGGCGCCACCCCGGAAGCCCTGAAGGAAGCGTTCGTCAAGGTCCGTGGCTCCGCCCGGGTGACCAGCCCCGATCCTGAGGGCAACTACCAGGCGCTGGAGAAGTACGGCGTCGACCTGACCGACCGTGCGCGTAAGGGCGAGCTCGACCCGGTGATCGGCCGTGACTCCGAGATCCGGCGCGTCGTTCAGGTGTTGTCCCGGCGCACCAAGAACAACCCGGTCCTGATCGGCGAGCCCGGCGTGGGAAAGACCGCCATCGTCGAGGGCCTTGCGCAGCGGATCATCGCCGGTGACGTGCCGGAATCCTTGCGGGGCAAGCGTGTTGTCGCCCTCGACCTCGGGTCGATGGTGGCCGGTGCGAAGTACCGAGGCGAGTTCGAGGAGCGTCTCAAGGCCGTGCTCAAGGAGATCACCGACTCCGCAGGTCAGGTCGTCACGTTCATCGACGAGCTGCACACCATCGTGGGCGCCGGCGCGACCGGTGAGGGCGCGATGGACGCGGGCAACATGATCAAGCCGATGCTGGCCCGCGGCGAACTGCGGATGGTCGGCGCGACCACGCTCGACGAGTACCGCGAGCACATCGAGAAGGACCCCGCGCTGGAGCGCCGCTTCCAGCAGGTGCTCGTGGGCGAGCCGTCGACCGAGGACACCATCGGCATCCTGCGTGGCCTCAAGGAGCGCTACGAGGTGCACCACGGTGTCCGTATCACCGACGCCGCTCTCGTGGCCGCAGCGACGCTCTCCGACCGTTACATAACCGCGCGGTTCCTCCCGGACAAGGCGATCGACCTGATCGACGAGGCCGCGTCCCGGCTGCGGATGGAGATCGACTCCCGGCCGGTCGAGATCGACGAGGTCGAACGCGCCGTGCGCCGCCTCGAGATCGAGGAGATGGCGCTGGCCAAGGAAGAGGACCCGGCCTCCAAGCAGCGGCTGGCCGCGTTGCGCGCGGAGCTGGCCGAGAAGCGCGAGACGCTCTCCGGTCTCACGGCTCGCTGGCAGAACGAGAAGGGCTCGATCGAGAAGGTCCGCAACCTCAAGGAAGAGCTGGAGCACCTGCGCGGCGAGTCCGACCGCGCCGAGCGCGACGGCGACCTGGCCCGCGCCTCTGAGCTGCGCTACGGCCGGATCCCGGCGCTGGAGAAGGAACTCGAGGCCGCGACCGAGTCCACCAGAACCGAATCGGTGATGCTCAAGGAGGAAGTCGGCCCGGACGACGTCGCCGAGGTCGTGTCCGCGTGGACCGGCATTCCGGCCGGCCGGATGCTCGAAGGCGAGACAGCCAAGCTGCTGCGGATGGAGGACTCGCTGGGCAGGCGGGTCGTCGGCCAGGCCGAGGCGGTACGCGTGGTTTCCGACGCGGTGCGCCGTTCGCGTGCCGGAGTCGCGGACCCGGACCGGCCAACTGGCTCTTTCCTGTTCCTCGGCCCGACCGGTGTCGGCAAGACCGAGCTGGCCAAGGCGCTGGCGGAGTTCCTGTTCGACGACGAGCGCGCGATGATCCGGATCGACATGAGCGAGTACGCCGAGAAGCACTCGGTGGCCAGGCTCGTCGGCGCGCCTCCCGGCTACGTCGGCTACGACCAGGGCGGTCAGCTGACCGAGTCCGTGCGGCGGCGGCCGTACAGCGTGGTGCTGCTCGACGAGGTCGAAAAGGCTCACCCGGACGTGTTCGACGTGCTGCTCCAGGTGCTCGACGACGGCCGGCTCACCGACGGGCAGGGCCGTACGGTCGACTTCCGCAACACCATCCTGGTGCTGACCTCGAACCTGGGCTCGCAGGTGATCGCCGACGCGAACCTGAACGAGCAGCAGCGCAAGGAGGCCGTGCTGGCCACCGTGCAGCGGCACTTCAAGCCGGAGTTCCTCAACCGGCTGGACGACGTGGTGGTCTTCCACCAGCTCGCCACCGAGGAGCTGACCTCGATCGTGGACATCCAGGTCGAGCGCCTCGGCCGCAGGCTCGCCCAGCGCAGGCTCACCCTGGACGTCACCCCGTCGGCCCGCGATTGGCTGGCGCTCAACGGATTCGACCCGGTATACGGCGCCCGTCCCTTGCGGCGCCTGGTGTCCTCCGCGATCGGCGACCAGCTGGCGAGGAAGCTCCTGTCGGGTGAAATCCGCGACGGTGACCGCGTCACTGTGGACGTGACGGACGACTCTTCGGCACTGGTTGTGGGCAGGGCCGAGTGAGTCATCGCCGCCAGGCGGCGGGTGTCCGCTAGTCTCTGGCTGGTGGGCATCCCCGCGTGGGTTTGGTTCGCCGTGGCCGCTCTGGCGGCTCTCGGTGGAGCTGCCCTGCTCGCTCGAGACCGTGCCGTTCGGACATCACGCAACCGCGAGCGCCGTAGATGGGCCGCATTGCGTGGCTGGCAGTTCACCGAGACCGACAACGTGCTGCCGACGCAGTGGCAAGGCGGAGCGCTCGCGTACTACGGCGACGGCATAGCCCGTGACGTGGTCGCAGGTTCCACCTTCACCGCTGACGGCCGTCGTCGCGTGTACATCTACGACCTCGACAACGGTGGCCGGATCAGTGCCGTGATCGCCGCGGTGCAGTGCCGGCGTAAGCACCCGGTGGTGGTCGAGCTGTGGCTGCCGAGTGTTCCGTTCGAGCAGGAGCACATGCCGGAACTGCTCGGCCCGGTCGGCCAGCGGTACGCGTTCGTGTCGGACCTTGGCAAGGCCAGAGCGCTGATCACACCCGATCTGGTGGACGCGTCCGAGGAAGTCGGCGCGGACGTGATGGTCGCGTGGATCGAGGACGGCTGGGTCCTGGCCGCCGCGCCCGTCAACGCCAACCCGTCGCGGCTCGAGCGTCTGCTGCGCAGTCTCGGCGAGGTCGCTGACGTCGTCGACCCGTTCGAAGACGATGAGCCGTCGGACGGCACCGCCCAACTGCCGCCAGGACGTCACGGCCAGTAGCTTGGCCGCATGCCAACTTCTCTAGTCACCGGCGCGACCGCGGGAATCGGTGCCGCGTTCGTGCACCGGCTCGCGGCTGACGGCCACAACATTGTGCTTGTCGCCCGTACCGAGACCCGGTTGCACGAAGTCGCCACCGAGATCCGTGCGAAGTACAAGGTCGAGGCCGAGGTGCTGCCGGCCGACCTGTCCACGGCTGACGGGCGGTCGAAGGTCGAGAAGCGGCTCTCTGACGGCGATCCGATCGATCTGCTCGTCAACAACGCGGGTTTCGGCACCCGCGGGCGGTTCGAGGACGCCGACATCGAATGGCTGCAGTCGCAGCTGGATGTGAACGTCACGAGCGTGCTCCGGCTGACGCACGCGGCTGTGCCCGGCATGATCACCCGTGGCCGCGGCGCCGTGATCAACGTTTCCAGCATCGCCGGCTACTTCCCGGCGACCGGCGCGACCTACGGCGCCACAAAGGCCTGGGTGACCGCGTTCTCCGAAGGCCTGGCGATGTCGTTGAAGGACACCGGAGTCCGGGTTATGGCATTGTGTCCCGGTTTCACCCATACCGAGTTCCACGCCCGCGCGGGTGACGGCAAGTCCCCTTTGCCCGGCTTCATGTGGCTCGAGGCAGACCGGGTGGTCGCCGATTGCCTGGCCGATCTCAAGCGTGACCGGATCCGTTCGGTCCCGGGCCCGCAGTACAAGTTCCTCGTCGGTCTGATCCGTTTCCTGCCGCACGGATTGATGCGCAAATTGGAATCGAGTGGCAGCCGCGAACGCACGTAGGATTCCCGCATGACTCAGCCTCCGGGGTGGTATCCCGAGCGTCCAGGTTCCCCGGTCCTGCGGTGGTGGGACGGTACACAATGGACGGCCCACACCCAGCAGCAGCAACAGAGCGACGCCAGCCCCTGGGAAGTGGAGGTCGGCCGCCAGCACGACCCGGGCCGCGTCCAGCAGCAGGTCCAGCAGGCCGGCGTGGGCGCGACCCCGTCGGCAGGCGGCGGAACCCTGTTCACCGAACCGGTGCTCGTGGTCAACCAGAAGGTCAAGCTCATCGAGATGGCCAACGAGTACAGCGTGTTCAACCAAGGTGGTCAGCAGATAGCCACAGTCGCGCAGGTAGGCCAGAGCGCACTGAAGAAAGCCGTGCGATTCCTGTCCAGCTACGACCAGTTCATGACCCACAAACTGGAAGTGCGCGACCTGCACGGCCAAGTCCTGTTGCGCCTCACCCGGCCCGCCAAGGTCTTCAAATCACGCATCATCGTCGAACAGGGCAACGGCCACCAGATAGGCGAAATCGTCCAGGAGAACATGGTCGGCAAGATCAATTTCGCCTTCATGTCCAACGGTCAGCAGATCGGCGGAATCCGGGCAGAGAACTGGCGCGCCTGGAACTTCATGATCCACGACCACACCGGCCAAGAAGTAGCCCGCATAACAAAAACATGGGAAGGCTTCGCCAAAACCATGTTCACCACCGCCGACAACTACGTCGTCCAGATCCACCGCCAACTCCAGAACCCCATGATCAGCCTCGTCGTAGCCTCCGGCCTCGCCATCGACACCGCCCTCAAACAAGACTCCCGCGGCTTCGGCTGATCCAGACTCACTCAACCCCTTGCCACGCAGAAGAACCCACTGCGTGGCAAGCCCACGCCCAGACGCGGAACCTTGCCCCCGCCCAGCCACCAAGCGCCTTCACCCGCCCGTGTAATCCCAGTGCGAACGGCCCACTCGCCCCGGTTCACCCCTTGAAAACCCCTGCTCAACCCCCTTTCCCGGTAGACTGGACCAGGGGACGCCCCCCGGGTTGGGGGGACTGTTCTTGTGAGGTGGCGGGGAAATCGTCGTGTGGCGGTGGGTTGACCTGGGGGAATGCGGGGTTTCGTGGGTTTTGGCGGTGTGGCTTAGGGTGGGGTCTTGTGCTCGTTGATCAGAATGCCAAGTCCGAACTCGCGCGTCTTGTGTCTGAGTTGGCGGTTGTCCGCGGCCGGGTAGTGCTGTCCTCCGGGAAGGAGGCTGACTACTACGTTGACCTGCGGCGGGCCACGTTGCAGCATGCGGCGGCGCCGTTGATCGGGAAGTTGCTGCGGCAGTTGACCGCTGACTGGGATTACGTGGCGGCGGGCGGTTTGACGCTCGGGGCTGACCCGGTGGCGTGCGCGATGATGCATGCGGCCGCTGCTCAGGGTGATGTGCTGGATGCGTTCGTGGTGCGTAAGGCCACGAAGGAGCATGGGATGCAGCGCCGCATCGAGGGTATTGAGGTTGCGGGGCAGCGTGTGCTGGCGGTGGAGGACACGTCCACCACCGGTAGCAGTGTGCTGACCGCGGTCCAGGCTCTCCGGGAGGCTGGGGCTGAGGTTGTCGGGGTCGTCACGGTTGTGGACCGGGCGACCGGCGCCAAGGAGGCCATCGAGGCCCAGGGCGTTCCCTACCGCCACCTCCTGGGGCTCGACGACCTGAGCCTGTAAGCGCAGTTGCCGTGGACGCGGCCACAAGGCCAGACTGACCCTGTGGCTGCGTTCCTGGCCGGCGTGATCGTTGTGGTTCATTTCGCCGCGCTGCTGTACATCGGGTTGGGTGGGTTCCTGGCATGGCGCTGGCCGAAATCGATCTTTGTGCACGTCTTCTTCGCGTTGTGGGGGGTCGCGATCAACGTGGTCCCCGGCCTGCCCTGCCCGCTGACCACCGCGGAGGACTACTTCCGCCACCAGCAGGGCCTCTCGTCGCTGCCGGGCGGTTTCAACGAGTACTACATCTACGACGATTTGATCCCGCGTAGCCTTCTGCCTGTGGTGGCAGTTCTCGCGGTGGTCCTTCTTGTCGTCTCGTACGTCGGCACGGTTGTGTTGTGGCGTAGAAAAGCCAAAGTGGCAGCGTGACCGGTCCGACTGAGTGGGTGTTCGGCGAGCCTGTCGGTGTTGGGCCGTGGGAAGGGCCGTTGCCCACGGATGACCGGTATGACCCTGAGCTGCTCAAAGAGGGTGACCGGCGCAACGTCGTCGACAAGTACCGGTACTGGCGGCGTGAGGCGGTGATCGCGGATCTCGACACGCGGCGGCACGATTTCCACGTCGCGATCGAGAATCTGCAGCACGACCACAACATCGGTACGGTCGTGCGGACGGCGAACGCGTTCCTCGCCAAGGCGGTGCACATCGTCGGCCGGAGGCGGTGGAACCGCCGGGGAGCCATGGTCACTGACAGGTACCAACATGTGGCCCATCACCCAGACGTGGAATCGCTGGCCGCGTTCGCGAAAGCCGAGGGTTTGACCGTCGTGGCGGTTGACAACACGCCGGGTGCGTCCCGCCTTGAGACTGTCAAGCTTCCTCGCCACTGCGTTCTGCTGTTCGGCCAAGAAGGCCCTGGCCTGAGTGAACAGGCCCAGCAGGCAGCCGGAATGGTGGTGTCGATCGCCCAGTTCGGGTCCACCCGGTCGATCAACGCGGGGGTCGCGGCGGGCGTCGTGATGCACTCATGGATCCGTGATCACGCCGATCTGCGTTCCGCCTGGTGACTGAATAATTACCCCAAGTGGGGCACGTACCACGCTCAGGGGTATCTCGTGGCCATTTCAGATACCACCATGGCCTCATGGCCAGAGAGCTCGTGGCGACCGCCCGGTTGTGGGCGGCGCGCGCCGCGGTGTCGGAGCTTGGCGTGCAAGCCAGGCACCTACGCCGATTGTGGGCGCGTCCAGGCACGTTGCTCGGCGTCGACGGCTGGCCACCCACGCGGGGCGAGAGGTTGTTCGGCAGGTGGAACTACTTCGCGCAAGCGCACCTGATCGACTGCCTGGTGGACGCCCAGGAGCGCCAACCGACCGCGACCCGGGCGACGTCCATCGCACGCATCGTGCGCAGTGTGCGACTGCGGCACGGCCGCAGGTGGGTCACGGAGGATTACGGCGACGCGGCCTGGCTGGGCCTGGCGTTGCTGCGCGCGGCGCCGTACACGCCGGTGAAGATCGCGGTTGGGGACATAGCTCGCGGCCTGCGGGGCGCGTGGACGGACCACGCGGGCGGTGGCCTGTGGTCACGTGCGGACGAGGATCTCAAGAGCATCCGGGCCAACGGTCCCGCGACGATCCTGTTCGCCCGCGTCGGCGACCGCGTTGACATGCAACGAGCCCGCGCGATCGCGGAGTGGATGGAAGACACCCTGCTCGACGAGACGACCGGGCTGATCTGGATCGGCCTGCACGTCAACCTCGACGGCGAGATCCGCGAGACGATCAAGGAGATCTACACCTACATCCAAGGCGTCTACCTCGGCGTATGCCTGGAGCTCGCGCCCGGCGACCCGGTCTGGGCCGAGCGCGCCGAGCGCACGATCATCGCGGTGTCCGAACACCTGGCCAACAACGGTGTTCTACGTGGTCACGGTGGTGACGACGGCGGGCTGTACACCGGGATTCTGGCGCGCTACCTGGCATTGGCGGCGCTCCGGCTGCCCGCGTTGACCGGCGCTTCGGCGACCGCCATGGCCGCCAGCCACGTCGCCGAGCGGCTGGTCCTGACGAGCGCGGCGGCCGCTTGGCGCAACCGGGCGGTGGGCCGGGGCGGCCCGCTCTTCGGTCCGGATTGGACAATCCCGTCCCGCGTGCCGCGTTCGCCCCGGCACCGGATTGCGGAGCGGGAGCTGGCGTCCCAGCTGGGTGGCTGGATGATCCTGGAGGCCGCTGCCCTGCTGGAGCGTTCGCACTAGGGTGAACTGATGGGCGTTGTCATCGTGACTGGGGGCAGCCGCGGGATCGGAGCAGCGATCTGCCGGTTGGCTGCGAAGCAGGGCCATCAGGTGGTCGTGAACTATGTCGGCAACGCGGGCGCGGCCGCGGCGGTCGCGAAGGAGATCGGCGGCATCGCGGTGAAAGCGAACGTGGCCGACGAAGCCGACGTGACGCGTTTGTTCGACGCCGCGCAAGAACTGGGCACGTTGACCGGCCTGGTCTGCAACGCCGGCATCACCGGCAACAAGATCGCCCGCCTGGACGAGCACGAAGTCTCGACAGTGCGCGAGGTTCTGGAGGTCAACGTGACCGGAACCTTTCTGTGCGACCGGGAAGCGGTCCGCCGGATGTCGACGAAATACGGCGGCGAAGGCGGCGTGATCGTCAACATCTCCTCCACCGCGGCTCAGCGTGGCTCACCCGGCGAATGGGTGCATTACGCCGCAAGCAAAGCGGCCGTGGAGACCCTGACAAAGGGCCTGGCCGACGAAGTCGCCGCAGAGGGAATCCGGGTGAACTGTGTCGCCCCAGGCCTTGTGGAAACCGGGTTGCACGAGGCAGCCGGTGCTCCCGACCGGGTGACGCGCACAGCTCCCCTCATTCCCATGGGCCGCGCCGGAAAGCCCGAGGAAATCGCCGACGGCGTCGTCTGGCTGCTTTCTGACGCGGCCGCGTTCGTCACCGGATCGATTGTCACGATCAGCGGCGGACGATAAATTCTCAGGCGCAGCCGCACGATCTGCGGTGCATCAGAATCGGCTGCAGTCGCGTTGTCGCCGGTGGGCGGGAAGGGTCGGCGATCCGGCCGAGGAGCATTCGGACGGCGGTCCGCCCGATTTCGGCGATCGGCTGCGCCATTGTGGTGATGGGTGGGTCGAGCAAATCTGCCCACTCGACGTCGTCATATCCGACAACGGCGAGATCGTGGCCGATTTTCCGGTCCCTTTTACGGGCTTCATGCAGGACGCCGGACAGCATCACGTTGTTTCCGGCGACTATGGCGGTGGGGGGATTTGGTAAGTCGAGCAACCGGCCCAGGGCCGCCGCAGCGGGTTCGGCACGGGACTCGCCGGACTGCACGAGGGCCTCGTCCCAGATCAGGCCGGAGCGGCCGAGGCCCAGCCGGTAGCCCAGTACACGTTCGGATGACGTTGCCAGGCCTCCGGCGCCGCTGACCATGCCGATTCGCTTGTGCCCGATCTCGGCCAGGTGCTGCACCAGCGCCGAGGTGGCGTGCACGTTCTCCGGGCCGACCTGGTCGAAGTCCTGGCCCACGGTGAGCCGGTCGACCAGGACGATCGGGATGCCGAGCTGCTTGAGCTCCGGCAGCACCGTTCCGGTCGCCCGGGGCGACGGCGTGAGGATCAGCCCGTCGACCCGCCGGGAACGCAGCGTGCGGACCGCGGCCTGTTCGGCTGACTGCTCGTCGTGGGTGTCGGTGAGCACGAGCGTGTAGCCGGATTTCGAGGTCTCGTGCTCGATCGCCTGGATAAGTTCGGCGAAGTACGGGTTGGCCACGAGCGAGATCGCGACGCCCAACGATCGGGTGCCGCCGGTGACCAACGATCGGGCGATTGCGTCGCCGGTGTAACCCGTGCGCTCGATCGCGTCCAGCACTCTGAACTTGGTCTCCGGTGCCACGGCGCGCGTGGAGTTCACCACGTGCGAGACCGTGGTGATGGAGACGCCCGCCATTTGGGCGACATCCTTCATGGTGACCAAGCCGGGCCCCCTGTGACAAAACGGGCGGAAGCGTTTGCGCAAACGGTTGCGACAGGCTAAGTGAATCATTAACTTCCCCGCAACCAGGCACGCCTAGGAGGGGAAGTCATGGGACGACGTGGTCTCGCCATCATCGCCGCCGGTCTGCTCGCGCTTGCCGCGAGTGGTTGTACCAGCCAGAAGGCCGGGAGTGGGGATCAACCCGCCGATGGCGGCAGGATCAAGGTCGGTCTCGTGACCAAGACCGACTCCAATCCGTACTTCGTCGCGTTGCGCGATTCGGCGAAAGCCGAGGCCGAACGCGGCGGCGCCGAACTGGTCGCACTGGCGGGCAAGTTCGACGGCGACAACGAGGGACAGGTCGCCGCGATCGAGAACCTCGTGCAGCAAGGCGCCAAGACGATCATGATCACGCCGAGCAACTCGACCGGCATTCTCGGCGCCATCAAGAAGGCTCGCGACAAGGGTGTGCTGGTGATCGCACTGGACACCGAAACCGACCCGAAGGACGCCGTCGACGCCACGTTCGCCAGCGACAACACCGAGGCCGGCCGCATGCAGGGCACGTATGTGAAAGCCGCGCTGGGCACCAAGCCGCCGAAGCTGATCATGCTCGACGGCACCCCGGGCTCCACGGTGAGTGAGCAGCGCCACAACGGGTTCCTCGAAGGCATCGGTCTCAAGACCGGTGACCCGGCGATTCTCGGCGTGGAATCCACCAACGGCGAGCAGAACAAGGCCCAGACCGCGACCGAGAATCTGCTCCAGCGAGACACCTCGCTCACGGCCGTCTACACGCTCAACGAGCCTGCCGCACGCGGTGCGTATGTGGCATTGCAGGCCAAGGGAATCGCAGGTCAGGTCGTGATCGGCTCGATCGACGGCTCATGCCAGGGCGTCACCGACGTCAAGGACGGCAAAGTCGTCGCGACCGTGATGCAGTTCCCGAAGAAAATGGCGGCCGAGGGCGTGAAGGCCGCGATCGAGTTCGCCAAGTCGGGCAAGAAGCCGACCGGCTTCGTGAACACCGGCGTTACGGTGATCACCGACAAGCCGGTGCCTGGAATTCAGAGCCAGGACACCGCATGGGGATTGCAGAACTGCTGGGGCTGAGCACATGACCACAATTAAAGAGCGCAGCGAATTCATTCTGCGCACGCCGGCGATCGGCCCGGCGATCGCCTTGGTCGTCGCGGTGGCTGTCTTCGCGGTCACCACCGACACGTTCTTCACCGTGGACAACCTGTCGCTGGTTGTCCAGCAGTCGCTGGTGATCGGCACGCTCGCGCTCGGCCAGACGCTGGTGATCCTGACCAGCGGCATCGACCTGGCCAACGCGGCGATCGCGGTCCTGGCGACGCTGCTGATGGCCAAGATGGCGCTGCTGCACGACCTTCCCGGGATCGTGGCCCTGCTGATCGGTGTCCTTGTGGCAACGGCACTCGGCGCGACGACGGGCTCGGTCGTGACCTGGTTCCGCCTGCCGCCGTTCATCGTCACCCTCGGCATGCTGACCATCGTCACCGCGGTCGGCCGGATTTACGCCGCGGGACAGAGCTTTCCGGTCACCGACGACATGCTCGGGTTCCTCGGCCAGTCGCAGTACCTGTTCGGCCAGATAGAGATCACGTACGGCATGGTGCTCATGCTGGCGATGTATCTGGTCGCCTGGTACGCACTGACCCGCACGGCATGGGGCAAGCACGTGTACGCGGTCGGCAACGACCCGGAAGCCGCGCGCCTGTCCGGAATCCACGTGCGGCGCAGCCTGCTGGGCGTCTACATCATCGCGGGCGTGATCTACGGAATCGCTGCGTGGCAAGCACTTGGCCGCGTACCCAACGCCGACCCGAACGCGATGCAGCTGGACAACCTCAACTCGATCACCGCGGTCGTGATCGGCGGGACGAGCCTTTTCGGCGGCCGGGGCAGCGTGATCGGGACGCTGATCGGCGCCCTGATCGTGGCCGTGCTGCGGTCCGGCCTGACCCAGGCCGGGATCGACAACCTCTACCAGGACGTGGCCACGGGCGTGCTCGTGATCGCCGCGGTCGCGGTGGACCGGTTCTCCCGAGGGAGGCAGCGATGACCCCGGTGCTGGAAGCGAAAGGCCTGGTCAAACGCTACGGCCGGGTCACCGCGATGGACGGTGCCGACTTCGACCTGCGGGCCGGCGAGGTCCTCGCGGTGGTCGGCGACAACGGCGCGGGCAAGTCCACGCTGATCAAGGCGTTGTCCGGGGCGGTGATCCCGGACGAGGGCACGATCCTGGTGGACGGCAACGAAGTCCGGTTCCACGGCCCGCTGGACGCCCGCAAGCACGGCATCGAGACGGTCTATCAGGACCTGGCGCTCGCGCCGGCCCAGGACATCGCGACGAACCTGTTCCTGGGCCGGGAAAAACGCCGTGCCGGATTCCTCGGCGGCGCGTTCCGGCTGCTGGATTCCAGCGGTATGCGCACCGAGGCCCGGCGCGTGCTCGACGAGCTGGGGATCGACATCAAATCGATGACCCAGCCGGTGGAAACGTTGTCCGGTGGGCAAAGGCAGGCCGTCGCGGTGGCCAGGGCGGCCGCGTTCGGCACCCGTGTGGTGATCATGGACGAGCCCACGGCCGCGCTCGGTGTCGCCGAGTCGGCCAAGGTCCTCGAGCTGATCGGCCGGATCCGGGATCGCGGCCTGCCGGTGGTGCTGATCAGCCACAACATGCCGCATGTCTTCGAGATCGCCGACCGGGTGCACGTGCACCGGCTGGGCAGGCGGGTCGCGGTGGTCTCACCGCGGACGCATTCGATGAACGAGGTCGTCGGCCTGCTGACCGGTGCCCTGCGGATGAACGAGGACGGCTCGATCCAGGAAGTCGGTGTCACCACCGGGCTGAACCGTTGATCCTCGCAGTCGGTCTGTGCACAGTGGACCTCGTTCAGCGAGTGGACGATCTCCCTGTGCCAGGCCAGAAAGTCCAGTCGAGCTCAGTCGAGCTTGTGGCAGGCGGCCCGGCTGCCAACGCGGCGATCACCATCGCCGCGTTGGGCGGTCAGGTTCGCCTGGTGACCGTACTTGGTGCGCATCCGTTGGCGGACTTGGCAAGGCGCGATCTGGAACAGTACGGCGTCGAGGTCGTGGACGCCGTACCCGATCGTGCCGAACCGCCTGCGGTGAGCGCGGTCTCGGTCCGGATCGGTGACGGCGAAAGAACTGTCGTCTCACACAACGCTTCAGGTTCAACGGCTTCGGCCGCGATCAATCTGTCCGATGTGGACACTGTGCTGCTGGACGGGCACCATCCCGGACTCGCGTTGGCCGCCGCGAAGGCCGAAGTGCCGGTGATCCTGGACGCGGGCAGCCGGAAGCCGGTGTTCGAGGACCTGTTACCGCAGGTGGACGTCTGTGCCTGCTCGTCGGCCTTCACTGATCCCGTGGACTGCCCGGTGATCACGCGGACACATGGACCTGATCCCGTGCAGTGGTTCGTGGGCGATGAGCGTGGTGCGGTGCCTGTGCCGGAGGTACAGGCCAAAGACACCTCTGGAGCAGGGGATGTCTGGCACGGCGCGCTGACGTTGGGGGTAGCACGGCTGGGTCACGTGCCGAAAGCTGCGGACATGCCCGAGCTCATCGCGTTCGCCAACCGCATCGCGGGTGTCCGGGTTCAGCATGAGGGGGCGAGCTGGCGTGCACGACTTCGATGACCTGGTCGACCGCGCGAGAGCGCTGGCCACGGACAAGCGCGGGATGCTCGGCATCTGCGGCGCGCCCGGCGCGGGCAAGTCGACGCTCGCGGCCCGCCTGGTCGAGGCGCTCGGCGACGAAGCCGTCTACGTCGGCATGGACGGCTTCCACCTCGCGCAAGTCGAGCTGGAGCGGCTCGGCCGGACCGAACGCAAAGGCGCGCTGGACACGTTCGACGGAGCCGGATACGTCAACCTGCTGCGACGGCTGCGGGACCAGACCGACGAGGTCGTCTACGCACCCGAGTTCCGCCGGGAGATCGAGGAACCGGTCGCCTGCGCGGTCCCGGTGTTCCAGACCACCAGACTGGTCGTCACCGAGGGCAACTATCTGCTGGTCCCGGACGGTCCGTGGGGCATGGTCCGCGACCTGCTGGACGAGATCTGGTTCCTGCGTCCCGGCGAGGACGAGCGGCACCGCCGGCTGATCGCGAGGCATGAGGAATTCGGCCGGAGCCCGGACGAGGCTCGTGACAGGGCGTTGGGGTCCGATGAACGCAACGCAACCGTGATCAACGCGACGGCTGGCCGAGCCGATCTCGTGCTACGCGGGTAACCCGCGGGTCTCGCGCTGCGGAACGTCCGATAACGGCGTGCTCACGACCTCCGATCAGTGGACAGTCGTACGGCACTATGGCGGAGCGGCCTTTCCCCGATCTCGCCTGGCCGCACGAAAGGACGGACTGAAATGCCCACGTTGAGCGGCGTGCATCACATCGCGCTGACCGTGACCGACGTGGATCGGAGCGTCCCCTGGTACGAGCGCGTCCTGGGGTTCAGCGTGGTCGGCGGCCAGGACGAGGACGCGATCGGTGTACGCCGGGCGTTCCTGCGCGGCCCTGGCGACGCGTTCGCGCTGACCCTGATCCAGCACCCGTACGCGGCCGGCAACGTGTTCGACGAGAAGAGACCGGGGCTGGATCACCTGTCGTTCTCCGTGCCCGACGAGGCCTGTCTGACCGAGTGGACCGAGCGGCTCGACGAGCACGGCGTGATGTACTCCCCGATCACCGAGGAACACAGCGCACCAGGGACGTCCGTGATCGCGTTGCGTGACCCGGACGGCATCCAGTTGGTGCTCTGGGCGGAAAAGCCCTAGAGGATCCGCACTCTGGTGACCCAGCCGATGCCCGAACCGCAGGTGAGTTCCACCTTGGTGCCCTGCTTCAGGGCCGCGGAGCCGCCGCGCACGAGGTGCGTCCGCACGATGTACGCCTTGGACTTCGGGAAATCGCACAGCGCGAGGTAGACGCCGGTGTGTCTGGCCGTGCTTTGCCGTAGCACCAGACCGGTGCGGGTGCGGCGGGTCAGGGCTTCTGTGACGAGCAGACAGAAGTCCAGCACACCGGCGGCGAGCGCGACCAAGGCTCCGGTAAGCGGAAGACCGGTTGTCCAGATGGCAGCCAGCGGGACGGGCCGGACGCCGAAGAGCTCAGGCCGGGCGATGAACAGCACCACCACACCGACAACGAGTTTCCACACACCGTGCAGGGCCCGGCGGCCAGGCGAACGTCCCCAGCCGAGCATCCAGGGGTACCAGATCTTGATCTTCTGCCAGCCGCCCTGATGGTTCGACCAGGCGATGGTCTTCTCGTCGCGGCCGGCCGGGATCAGCCAGAAGGTCACCTCCGCGAGGCCCAGCGCTGCCGCGTACGCCAACTGCCTGCCCCAAAGCGCCAGGTCGGCCGGGCGGGCGGTCTCGATGTCCGGTGACTCGCGGAGAAACTCCCGGTACTTCAGCCACCTCGCTGTCATCTCAGCGCCGGGCGGCGTGGGTCGCGGGTCCAGGCCCCGCACCGCGAACAATGCCAGCAGCCACCACAGCAGCCCGATGAGAATCCATCGCCCGTAGTACACGTCCGCAGCCTTGGTCCAATTGACCAGGGAGACGGTCAGAACGGCAGGCGGCAGGGACGCGAAGATCAGGACCGCACGTTGCCGGCCGGACCAGCGCCTGCTGACCCGGCCATGGGCGTCGGCTTCGGTATCGACCTCCCGCTCGAACTGGTCATAGACGTCGACGGGGCGATCTTTCAGCGTTTCGGCAGGTACAACGCCGCTCTCCGCGCGAGAGCGGAGGTACTGCAGCAGTGTTTGCTCGTATGTCCGCAGGCCGGACGGGATGACCTCGGGCAGGAGGATCGTCACTCGCTCCGGATCCGGCCCGAACGTCAGCACCCCGCGCGCTGCCAGGTCGACCACTGTCGCGGTGATCGCGTCGTCGGTCATCTGCCAGCCGTTCACGGCCATGTTCACGATCGCCGGTGGCTCGTCCACCGGTGTGCCGTGCGGGAGCGGAGTCCCCTTGGTCCAGTGCCGCATCGCCGCCTGCAGGACGAACCAGAGCAGGACGACGCAGGCAGTGCTGAACTGGAACGCGGTCACGCCGGGAAGCGTGTCCGCCGGGGAATTCGCTCACAATGGACCAACGGGCAGGATTTGTGAAAACCGGCCTACTTCACCGTGATCACCACGAGCTCCGCGGGCTTGCGCATCTCCTGGCGGTAGCGCCAGATGCCCCAGATCGTCCCCAGCACGAAGAACCCGATCCCGATGGCCATCACGGTGGTCATCAGCCAGGGGAACCGCTCGAGCACTCCCGCGCCGTAGAAGCCGAGCAGGACGAGCGTGGGCACCCACAGCACGGCACCGGTCGCGGTGGCGGCCATGTAGCGCCGGGAATCCATCGCGGCCGCGCCGGCGATCAGCGGCGCCAGCGTGCGGATCCACGGGATCCAGCGGGCCAGCACGATCGCCCAGAACCCGCGGCGATCGAGGAAGTCACGGGCCTTGGCCAGCCGCTCGGGGCTGAGCATCTTGCCGCCCAGCCGGCCGGTCAGCGACGAGCCCGTCTTACGGCCGATGTGATACCCGAGCTGGTTGCCGACCACGGCGATGATCGTCGCGGCGATGGACAGGCCCCACGCCTGCGCGTCGTGTGTGCCCTGCTGGGCCAGCACCAGCCCCGCGGTGAACAGCAGGGAATCGCCCGGCAGGAACAAGCCGACGATGAAGGCGCATTCCAGGAACACAAAGCTGAGCACGATCAGCCAGACCATCAGCGGACCGTTGTCCGCCAGCCAGCCCATCACGTTCATCTGCAGCAGCGTACGTGAAAGGTGGCCGCACTCAAGAAGAAACGAAATCGGCTACGTAACGAACGGCCTGGCGGCCTTCCGGGACAAGGTTGGAAAACGCTGGGAACGCGTGGATCTGGCCCGGCCACTCCTGCAGCTCGCAGGGGATTTCCGCATTCCGCAACGAAACCGCCAATTGCCGTGCGTCGTCGATCAGGCACTCCGTGTCGCCGACCTGAATGAGCACCGGCGGCCAGCCGGACTTGTCGGCCGCCAGCACCGCGAGCCGTTCCTCGGCCGGGTCCCGGTCGCCGAGATACGCCTTCCGGCACGCCAGAATCGCGCTCGCCGCCACGAACGGATCGCGGCGGGTTTTGTCCCGTGCGGCGGCCAATTCGCCGCTGAGGTCCAGCCAGGGGGAGAAAAGCACGGCGTGGCTCGGCATTGCCTGGCCCGTGCGGCTCAGATCTGCCAGCAGGCACGCGGTGAGATGCCCACCGGCCGAATCGCCGGAAACGACGATTTTGTTCGCCGGAATGCCCCGGTCCACGAGCGTGCGGTACACAGCCAGGCAGTCGTCGGCGGCGGCCGGGTACGGATGTTCCGGCGCTTTGCGGTAGTCCGGCACGAAGACAGGCCGTTTCGTCCGCCTGGACATGATCACCGCCAGGCCGCGGTGCGACCGTGACGAGCCGAACACGAACCCACCGCCATGCAGGTGCAACACGATGCCGTTGGCCACGCTCGCGCCCTTGGCCTGGATCCAGACGCCACGTACCGAGCCGTACCGCGCCACCCACGCCTTGGTGCCCGTCGGCAGGTGCTGCAGGCCCGCGCTGTCGGCGAACCGACGGAGTGCTTGCAACTGGAAGCCACGGGCGGCCCACCGGTCGGCGGCAGGCCTTACGCGCGTGGCGAAGAACCGCTCCAGTTGCCTGCTCTGCGCACTCGCTGTAACCGGCAATTCCATGCGGTGATTGTCGGCGTTGGATCCTTACGCGGCAACGATCTGGTCGGATACCTCACGCACGAACTCGCCGATGTGCCGGATCGCGGCGTTGGCCTCGGGCAGCCACGGCGCGAACCAGTGGAAGACGTGCACCTGGCCGGGCCACACCTGCAGGTCGCAGTAACCGCCGGAGCGCCGCACCGACTCGGCCATCCGCTCGGAGTCGCCCAGCAAGCATTCCGTGCCGCCGACCTGGATCAGCACTGGCGGCCAGCCGCGTTTGCGGACTTTCAGAACGTCCAGCCTGCGATGCGTCAGCATCGTCTCGCCCGCGTACGCCAGGCCACACCACATCGCGTAGTCCGGGGGCACGAACGGATCGCGCAGTGCCTTGTCGCGAGCGGCGAGCTCACTGCCGGTCAGGTCGAGGAAGGGCGACAACATGATGGCTGCGGCCGGCATCGGCAGCCGGTCGTTCGCGATGTCGGCCAGCAAACACGCAGTTAGGTGTCCACCTGCGGAGTCGCCGCCGACCACGATTCGCTCAGCCGCGTAGCCCTCGCTCAGCAGCCAGCGGTACGCCGCGAGCGCGTCCTCGGCCGCCGCCGGAAAGGGATGTTCAGGCGCCAGCCGGTAGTCCAGGAGCATGACCGGCAAGCCGGTCGACGCGGAGATCCGGGACGCGAGCTGGCGGTGCGTCCTCGGCGAACCGCAGACGAATCCGCCGCCGTGCAGGTACAGCAGCATCCCCGGCGAGTCCTGGGCTTCCCTGGCGGTGACCAGCAGAGCAGGCACGCCACCTGCGGTGATGCACTTGACCTTGGTGCCGCGGGGCAGCGGCGTCCGGCCGACCGCGTCGAAGGCCTCACGCACGATTCTCAGCGGGGCGGTGCCCGGCCGGACCACGCCGCCGAACACGCGAAGGCTGCGCATCATCATCAGCGCCAGCAGGCGACTGGCCATGCTGGGGGTAGCAGGTAGCTCAACCATGGCGATTCGCCTCCCCGACGCCTCGTCGACCTTGACGTGACTGTTCTCACTGTAGATCACGACCTGCGTAGTTCGCTGCCCTCCGAAAGACTGTCAGGGGTCGATGAGTAGGGGTTACCGTGCTAACCGTGACGTTGGCAGAGCGGCTGAGAGCAGAGCTGGGCGCGGACGCGGTGATCACGGATCCCGACGTCACGAGCAGCTACGAGCACGACATGATGCCGTTGGCGCCCCATGGTTCGCCCCTGTTGGTCGTCCTTCCGGGCAGCACCGAGGACGTGGTGAAAACCGTCCTTGCGTGCGGTGAATTCGGCGTCCCGATCGTCCCCAGAGGGGCGGGCAGCGGCCTGTCCGGTGCGGCCAACGCGATCGACGGCTGCGTGATGCTCGTGACCTCCCGGATGAAGGAGATCCTGGAGGTCGACCCGGACAACCGGCTCGCGGTGGTCCAGCCCGGCGTGGTGAACCTCGATTTCCGCGATGCGGTGGAGAAACACGGGCTTTTCTATCCGCCGGACCCGTCCAGCTACGACTGGTGCACGATCGGTGGGAACGTTTCCACCAACGCGGGCGGGCTGTGTTGCGTGAAGTACGGCGTGACCACGGATTCCGTGCTGGGCCTGGAAGTCGTGCTCGCCTCCGGCGAGGTGCTGCGAACCGGCCGCCGGACAGTCAAAGGCGTGGCCGGCTACGACCTCACGAAGCTGTTCATCGGCAGTGAGGGCACGCTCGGCGTGATCACCGAGATCACTGTGGCTTTGCGGCCGTTGCCCCAGGTCCCGGGCACGACGATCGCGGCTTTCCCGACCATCGAGGCGGCCGGCGCGGCGGTGTCCCAGATCGTCCGCGAAGGCCTTGTACCGTCTCTGATGGAGATCATGGATGCCGCCTCGATCCAGGCGGTCGAGGAATACCTGAAGACGGAACTGGGCGCGGGCAAGGGATGCGCGGCGCTGCTGCTGTGCCAGTCCGACGCGGGCGGCGAGGCGGCCCGGCACGAACTCGAAGTCATCGAACAGGTCTGCCGCGGCCAAGGCGCCGATCTTGCCTACACGACCCATGATCTGTCCGAAGGGCAGATGCTTCTACGCGCCCGCAGGGCAGTTCTGACAGCGCTGGAGGTCTACGGCACCTGGCTGACCGACGACGTCTGCGTGCCGCGGACCCGAATCGCGGAACTGATGTCCGGCTGCGAACGAATCAGCCGGGAAGTGGGGCTCCGGATCGCCGTCGTGGGTCACGCCGGTGACGGCAACATGCACCCGACGATCGTCTACGACGCGTCATCGGAGGACGAGTTCGCCCGTGCCCGCAAGGCTTTCGACGAGATCCTGGAAGTCGGCCTGGCCCTGGGCGGCACCATCACCGGCGAGCACGGCGTCGGAAAGATCAAACGCGACTGGCTGGCCAGAGAGATCGGCCCGGTGGGCATGAAAGTCCACCGGGCCATCAAGAACTCGCTGGATCCGGGCAATCTCTTCAACCCGGGATCGATGTTCTAGCCGTCGATGCGCTGGATGACCTGAGTGGCCTCGGCCGCCGTGGCCGCCTCGTGCTTCTTCTCCTTGCGCGCCTTGATCACCTCGATGATGATCGGCACGATCGACAGCAGCACGATCAGGATGATCATCATCTCGATGTTGTCGCGCACGAACGCGATCTGACCGAGGAAGTAGCCGAGCACGGTGATGCCCGCGGCCCAGAAAACGCCGCCGATGGCGGAGTACGTGAAGAACTTCTTGGGCTCCATCTTGCCCACACCGGCGATCGCGGTGATGAACGTCCGCACGATCGGCACGAACCGCGCCAGCACGATCGCGCGGGGGCCGTACTTGTCGAAGAAGGCGTGGGTCTTGTCGACGTACTCCTTCTTGAACAGCTTGGAGTCGGGCTTGTTGAACAACTTCGGCCCGACCCAGCGGCCGATCCAGTACCCGGTCACGTTGCCGAGGAACGCACAGACCGTGAGGATCGTGGCCACCAGCCAGAGCGGCTCGGTGATCAGGCCCTTGGAGATGAACAGCCCGGCCATGAACAGAAGCGAGTCGCCGGGCAGGAAGAACCCGACCAGCAGACCGCACTCAGCGAACACGATGAGGCACAGTCCCACCAGCATGAATCCGCCGAGCCCGCTGAGCAGGTATTCGGCGTCCAACCACTGAGGCATGATCGACATGGTGTTCGTCACGCCTTCATACGGTACAGAAGCTCTCTTAGAGCATCGTGAGCAGACCTGCGACCGCACCGCAGGCAAGCCCGAGCGCGACCGCCACGACCAGCACAGCCCACCCGCTCAGCGGCCCCCGTGGCTGCTCGACTTCCACCTGTTCCTCGACCAACGTCTGGACCCGCGCTGCCAGTCCAAGATCATTGCCTGACAGCAGCCCGAACCCAGGCGTGGCCGGCGGCCCGGCCTGAACCGCCTGCGCCCGCAACGCCTCCGAAAGCAACTGCTCCGGATCCCTCTCCCTCGCCACGTCGCCGACGCTACCTGTCGCGGGAAAATCCCGTGGGAGGCGCCTCCCACGGGAATTCCGATCAGTTGTCGTTGAACTTCTCGTAGTACGTGCAGAACTTGTCCCGGCCCGGGTCGTCGTCCAGGCAGATCTCGAACGTGAACTCCCTGCCCTCGGGCAGGTTATAGGGGCTGCCCATGTTGGCCAGCTTGGTCACACAGGTGCCCCTCGTCTCCGCGTAGAACGTGTACCTCTTGTGCAGGTTCCCCGCCGAGCGCGAACCGTCGTAGACGTTGCCCACGGCGCGCTTGTCGTCAGCGTCGGTGTCGCAGATCTGGACCTTGTCGCCGGTCAGCTCCACCCACATCCGGCCGCCGGGGTTGTCGTCCGTGGTCTCGATGCAGAAGTCCCAGTTGCCCCGGGGGCACTCTCGAACGGCGGCAGTGGTGCTGGCATTCGCGCTTGGTGCCAACGCGCCGACAACCAGGACGGCGCAGGCGGCCGTGAACATGCTTTTCCGCATGATGAAACTCCGATCGGAATAACCGGTAAAATCCCCAGTGGTATCGCAGCGGTATTCGCTGCCTTTTCCGACCGGATCCTAGTGGATTCACAGCGGGGAAGATCAAGAGTGGGCAAATGTGAATTCGCCCGCAGTCGGGACTTTTTCGTCCCGGTCATCCTCTTTATCAGCTCTTGACCCATTCGCCGCGGGTCAGCACGGCGGTCGGACGCAGGTCGGTGTCCAGCACGACCAGGTCGGCGGTGAGGCCGGAAGAAAGCGAGCCGGTTTCCTCCGAAAGCCCCAAAAGCGCCGCCGGCCGAGTGGAACAAGCCGTCACGGCCTCCCGAATGGTCAGGCCGCACGAGTGCACGAGATTCCGGAAGGCGGCGTCCATGGTCAGCGTGCTCCCGGCCAGCGACCCGCCACCGGCGATCCGCGGAACCCCGTCCACCACGGTCACCTCCAGCCCGCCCACGTCGTAGACCCCGTCCCCGACTCCCGCCGCGGCGATGGCGTCGGTGATCAGGACAGTCCGGGCGGGACCAGCGTGCCGTGCGGCCAGCCGGACGACGGTCGGGTGCACGTGAACCAAGTCCACGATCAGCTCAACGGTGATCCGGGGGTCGTCCAGCAGCGCGCCGATCGGCCCGGGCTCCCGGTGGTGCAACGGCCGCATCCCGTTGAACAGGTGCGTGGCCACAGTCGCGCCCGCGTCGATCGCCGGCAGCACGGCGGCCTCGGTCGCGTCGGTATGCCCGATCGCGGCGATCACGCCGGAGTCGACGAGCGTCCGCACGGCGTTCACCGCACCCTCCAACTCGGGCGCGATGGTGATCATGCTGACCGCGCCGTTCCCGGCTGCGAGCAGCTTGCGGATCGACGACGGCTCGGGCGGGCAGAGAATCGCCGGGTCATGGGCACCGCAGCGGGCCGCGGACAGGAACGGGCCCTCCAGGTGGATGCCCGCGAGCAGCCCGTCCTGGACCATTTCCGACAGTGCCGCCACCTGGTTGACCAGTTCGGGCACGGGCCGGGAGACCAGGGACGCCAGCATCGTTGTGGTGCCGTGCCTGCGGTGGGCCTCCACGGCTGTGCCGACGCGTAGCGGGTCCGTGTCGGTGAACGCCTCGCCACCACCACCGTGACAATGGATGTCGACGAAACCGGGCACCACCCAGGCTCCGGCCACGTCGGTCACGGTGGCGCCGGACTGCTCTGGGTAACCCTGGCCGAGTGCGGTGATCGTGCCGTTCTCGACTTCCAGCCACCCGGGATCGAGGACGCCGTCAGGCGTCACGACCTTGCCCCCAGAGATCACCAGGTGAGTCATGCCCACGATGATGGGTCATGGCGGGCGATTGGTCTATACCAACGGGCGAGCGTCACTCGCCAGAAGGAGCGGCACCCACGTGTTTCCAGGCGAAAGGCGTCAGGCGGGCCCCGCCATAATTTTCTGCAGGGCGTCCAGGGCGCGGGACGCCGTTGACTTCACGGTGCCCTTCGAGATACCGGCCGCGTCCGCGATCTCCGCCTCGGACAGTCCGCCGTAGTAGCGCAGCACAAGCACCTCGCGCTGGCGCGGCGGCAGCTGCGACAACGCCTGGACCACGGCCTGATGCTCGGCCGTCAGCATCGCGAGGCTCTCCGCCGAACGCGCGTTCACGGCGTGCGGCGGCGTGTAGTCGCGAGCGGTCTTGCGGCGACGCAGCACGCTGCGCGATCCGTTCACCACCGCGGTCCGCAGGTAACCGACCGCAGCCGCGCCGTCCCGCAGGTTGGACCAGTGCCGGTGCAGGCCGGTGAAGGCCTCCTGCACCACGTCCTCGGCTGTGGCCGGCTCGTCGACCAGCAGCAAAGCCAGTCTGACCAGACGCATCCGGTGCATGCGGTACAGGTCCTCGAGCGTCAGCCGGGACGGCTGTTCGGCGATCGACCCGCCGTCGATCGCACGCAGACGCGTGAGCGTGGTCTCCACGCTGCGCTCAGCGTTGTGCTCCGGGCCGGGCCACATGGGCGGGCCACCCTGGAACTGTTGCGACGGCGGATTACCACCGAAGTCGCCACCATGACCTGTCACGTGGTGAGCGTATCGGTCGACCGCCCCACTTACAGCGTCCGTTGACTGGAACCTGGCCAACTGCCCTGTTCACGTTGGGTAGCATCCGCCACATGGCCTGGTACACGGTGGACACGACGTACATAAATGATCGAGAGAAGCTGCTCGACGTGCGGCCGCGGCACCGCGACTACCTGCGTGCACTGGCCGACGACGGCCTCGTGGTCGCCGGCGGGCCTTGGGGCGACGACACCGGCGGATTCGCTGTCTACCAGGTCGCCGACCGAGCCCAATTGGATCAATTGCTGGCCGACGACCCCTACACGACCGAGAACGTCGCCGCCGGCCGTGAGATCCGCGAGTGGAAGATCACTCTCGGCGCGTGGGTGCCCAAGAGCTAGCTACGCGCCTCGAGATCCGCCCGGCCACCAGGGCCGACGATGCTGGATTCCTGGCTGCCGCGCTTCTGGATGTCCTCGATCGCGGCCTTGTCCGCGGCCGGCATGAAGCTGCGCGCCGCCAGCTCGACGAACCTCGGCAGGATCGCACGGATCAGTTTCAACGCGCCGACCCAGCCCGGGACATGGATCGCCCGCGAACGTCTGGCGATGCCCTCGTCGATCAGATCGACCGCGACTGACAGCGGATATGTCTTGCTGAGCAGGCCCGGTGCGCTGGTGCGCAGCCCGCCGAACACGGGGTGCTTGTCCGCGCTGTTGACCATGTCGGTCGCGATCCACGTCGGGTGCGCGACGCCGACGTCGACGCCCAGGTGCCGGACTTCCGCGCGCAGGCTGTTGGCGAACGCCTCGACCCCGGCCTTGGCCGCGCTGTACGCCGCGTTGCCCGGGATATGCACGACCGCCGCGAGCGACGAGATGATCAACGCGTAGCCACGGCGTTCGACCAGGTGCGGCAGGCAGACGCGAACCGTCCGCCAGACCCCGAGAAGATCGACTTCGATCACCCGCTCGAAGGCCCTGCGGTCCATCGAGCGCGCGAAGCCGGTCGCCGCGATACCGGCGTTGGCGACCACGATGTCGATGCCGCCGAAGTGCCCGACCACGCCTTCGACGGCCTTCTCCAGGGCGTCCCAGCTGGTCACGTCGGCTTCCCAGACCGCGGCGTCCGGGCCGCACTGCTCGCCGACCCGCTTGAGCTCGTCGGGTTCCAGACCGACCAGTGCGACCTTGGCGCCCTGCGCGGCAAGCCGTTTGGCCAGGCCCGCGCCGATGCCGCGGGCCGCACCAGTGATCAGGACGACCTTGCCTTGGACGCTTCGTCGGCTCATGGGCCGACGGTACCCGAACCTACTGTCAGTAAGCTACTGATAGTCAGGAAGAAGCCTCCGTCAGTTTCGCGACCTCGTCCGAGCTCAGGTTCAGCGTCACGGACTGCAGCAACGGGGGCACCTGCTCAGGCGTCCGCGCGCTGGCGATCGGGGCGAGAACCTGAGGCCGGGCCCGCAGCCACGCCAACGCCACGCTCGCCACCGGCACGTTGTGCCGCTCGGCAAGCTCGTCCAGCACCGCGAGCACGCGCTGACCGCGCTCGGTGTAGTACGCCGACGCGCCTGCGGCCCGTGCGCTGCCGCCGCCGTCGCCGTCACGGCCGCGGTACTTACCGGTCAGGAATCCCTTGGCCAGGCTGAAGTACGGGAACACGGCCAGGTTCTCCTTGGCCGCGATCGGCGCGTACTGCGACTCGTAGCCCTCGCGCTCCATCAGGTTGTAGTGCGGCTGCAACGCGACATACCGGGCGAAGCCCTCACGATCGGACACGGCCAGCGACTCCGTGATCCGCTCGCCGCTGAGGTTCGAGGCGCCGATGTGCCGGACCTTGCCTTCCTTGACCAGGTCGTTGAAGGCGCCAATGGTCTCTTCGACCGGCGTGTTCAGGTCGTCGAAGTGCGCCCAGTACAGGTCGATGCGGTCGGTCTGCAGGCGCTTGAGCGACGCCTCGGCCGCGGCCTTGACGGTCTTGGCATCCAGCGCCTTGAAGTCGGGGTGCGCGCCGACCTTCGTCGCGACAATGATGTTGTCCCGGTTGCCGCGTTCCTTGAGCCACTCCCCGATGATCGTTTCGGACTCGCCGCCCACGTTGCCCGGCGCCCACGCCGAATACGAGTCGGCCGTGTCGAGGAAGTTGCCGCCGCCTTCGGTGTAGAGGTCCATGATGCGGAACGAGGCCGTTTTGTCCGCTGTGTAGCCGAAAACGTTGGTGCCGAGGTTGAGCGGGTAGACGTCGAGATCGGTTCCGGGAATGTTCGTCATGCGTCGAACGTAACTCCTTGTGGAACGTCCGCACACATCAGGGAGATCACATGCGCCTGGGCAGGTTCGGTATCTGGAGCTCGGTACATCTGTGGCCGGGCAAGCTGGAGATCGGTGCTTTGCTGCAAGAGCAGGGCTTCGGGACGCTCTGGCTGGGCGGATCGCCAGGCGGTGACCTCGCCGTGGCCGAGCAGCTGCTGGACGCGACCGAGACGCTCACCATCGCGACCGGCATCGTGAACGTCTGGGCGGACGGCCCGGAGAGCATCGCCGCGGCGTACAACCGGATCGCCAAGAAGCACCCGGACCGGTTCCTGCTGGGCGTCGGCATCGGTCACCCGCAGATGACCGCCACGTACGAGAAGCCGTACCAGAAGCTTGTGTCCTATTTGGATGCTCTGGACGCGGAGGGTGTCCCGGTCGAGGGGCGTGCGCTGGCGGCCCTTGGCCCCAAGGTATTGCAGCTCTCGGCTGATCGCACGGCCGGAGCGCATCCGTATCTGACCACACCTGAGCACACGCGTCAGGCGCGTGAAATCCTCGGCCCGGACCGTTTGCTGGCGCCGGAAGTCATGGTCGTGCTGGAGACGGACCCCTCGAAGGCGCGCGCCGTGGCACGCCAGACCCTCCAGTTCTACCTGACGCTTTCCAACTACACCAACAACTTCCGTCGGCTCGGATTCACCGACGAGGACTTCGCAGATGGCGGCAGCGACCGCTTGGTGGACGCGTTGGTCGCGTACGGCGAGCCGGAAGAGGTGCTGGCCAGGGCTGGTGAACACCACGACGCGGGCGCTGACCACGTCACGATCCAGGTGCTCACCGGGGACAACACTGTGCTTCCGGTGGACGGATTCCGCGCCCTGGGAGCCGTGCTACCTCGATGAATGCGGGCGGAACGCGGGCCGGTCGCCACGGTTGCGCCGGGAGCGCAACCATGCCAGCCGGTGCTGGGTTTCCGCGTAGTGGTCGGTGATTGTGACCCGGGCGGTGTCGAACGAATGCAACACCGCCCGGTTCAGCTCCAGCGTGGCGCGGTCCCGCCAGAGCGTCCGGTCGGTCGACGTGTCCAGTCCTAAGTGGATCGCGACCGGCCGGAGCATCGCGTACGCCGACTCGTCGGCCAGGCTCCGGGTGCCGATGTCCGTGCCGACGAACCAGGTGTTGAACGGCGCGGCGGGGTAGTCCACGCCGCCGATGCGCAGCCGCATGTTGCTGATCACCGGCACGGCGGGCCAGCGCAGCCCGAGGTCGGCGAACCACGGCAGATCCGGGTGTGTCAACGGCACCTCGGTCACGACCTCGCGCGGGATCGTGAACAGCTGCGGATCCTGCAGACCTGCGCTCACCACGAGCGGCAGGTGATCGAACGCGCTGCGCGGCAACGGATGCTGCCAGCCCAGCGCCTCCACCGAGTCGGTGAAGTCGATGTTGCGCGCGTCCCCCATCTCGGGGTAGCCCGCGTAGGAGACCAGTTGCGGATTCCAGATCCGCGGCCCGGGAGCCTCGGGGCGATCGGGGGCGAAGACGGTGACAAGTGGCTGAATCTTGCCACCGTTGGCGGCCAGCCGCAGGTGCTCGAAGCACTGTGTCGCGACGGCCTGGGCCTTGTGGATGCCACGCAGGTCCCGGACCTTCAGCCGGCGCCACGGCAGGCCGCTGGTGCACCAGCCGGTGTCGCGCAGGGCCACCCGGGCGCCGTAGCAGAGTTCCTGGTGGGTGTGCCGGTACGTGCCGGTCTCCTCGATCTCCGCGCGCACCTCGGCTAACCGCTGGCGCACCGCGCCTGCTTCGGGGTGCGCGTCGTGGAACATCCGCAGGAAGTCCTCCGCCGCCGCGAAGGTGACCGGTGCGCCGGTGATCATTTCGTTACAAAGCGCGGTCACGGGCCGAAATCTACGGGCCCGTCAGGCCTGATCGACACTGCCAGACGGGTCACCTGGCCAACCCAGCCGATCGGGTGAGACTGCCACCGTGTGTGACCCACTCGGCGGTGTTCCCCTCGGCTTGAGACCTCGATAGCGTGTGGCCCAACTGAATCGATTGCGAGCCGTCCTACCACTGTGTCGTCACGCACAGCAACGTTCGATGCGCTGCGGATACACCGGGCCAAGGCCTCGTAGGATTCGGCTGCACAGGCATCCCAGCCCGAGGAGGACGAGACCGATGCCCATCGCCACACCCGAGGTCTATGCGGAGATGCTGGATCGGGCGAAGCAGAACGAGTTCGCTTACCCGGCCATCAACGTCACCTCCTCGGAGACCCTCAACGCCGCGCTGCGTGGTTTCGCCGAGGCGCAGAGCGACGGCATCATCCAGGTGTCCACCGGCGGCGCCGAGTTCGCGTCCGGCACCAAGGTCAAGGACATGGTCACCGGCGCGACCGCGCTGGCCGAGTTCGCGCACGTCGTGGCCGCGAAATACCCGGTGAACATCGCTCTGCACACAGACCACTGCCCCAAGGACAAGCTCGACGGCTTCGTCCGCCCGTTGCTCGCGATCAGCCAGGAGCGCGTCGCCCGCGGCGAGAACCCGCTGTTCCAGTCCCACATGTGGGACGGCTCGGCAGTGCCGATCGACGAGAACCTGCAGATAGCCGCCGAACTGCTGACCCAGGCAGTGAAGGCGAACATCATCCTGGAAGTCGAGATCGGCGTGGTCGGCGGCGAAGAAGACGGCGTCGCCAACGAAATCAACGACAAGCTCTACACCTCCGAAGAGGACTACCTCAAGACGATCGCGGCCCTCGGCGCGGGCGAGCGCGGCCGCTACCTGCTTGCGGCGACCTTCGGAAACGTCCACGGCGTCTACAAGCCCGGCAACGTGAAACTCCGCCCAGAAGTGCTCAAGCGCGGCCAGGAAGTCGCGGCTGAGAAGCTCGGCCGCCCCGCCCACGACAAGCCCTTCGAGCTTGTTTTCCACGGCGGCTCCGGCTCCGAGCTGTCGGAAATCCACGAAGCCCTCTCGTACGGCGTAGTCAAGATGAACATCGACACCGACACCCAGTACGCCTTCACCCGCCCAATCGCCGACCACATGTTCAAGAACTACGACGGCGTCCTGAAAATCGACGGCGAAGTAGGCAACAAAAAGACCTACGACCCCCGCAGCTACCTCAAGAAAGCGGAAACCGCCATGGGCGACCGCATCATCGAGGCCTGCCAGCACCTCAAGTCCGCCGGCCGCATGCTCGCCGGCTGACCATGTGAAGGACGCGACTTCAGCCTCGGCTGAAGTTCTGACCCACCTGAGTGAAGCCGGTGCGAACGGCCCGTTCGCACCGGCTTCACCCTTGAAACCCCCAGCTCAGCGGGTGTGCGCCTGCGAGGTCCGGGGCGTGGACCCCGCAGGCGGGGTTGATCAGCCGTTCGGGGTTGTGATTACTGCGAATTTTGAGCCCTGGCTTGCGATGCGGGCGCTTAGGTCGGTGGTGATTGTTTCGATCGGTGCGTAGTTGTTGAGTTCGCCGGCTTGGCAGGGGCCTGAGCGGGATTGCTGGTTGCCGATCAGGATGCCGAGGGCTGTGTGGTCGGCCTGGCTGAAGAGCGGGCCGCCGCTGTCGCCTGGGCGGGCGCACAGGTCTGTGTTGATGCCGACGTCGGTGGAGAGGACGCGGCCGCAGCGGGTGCCGACGAGGTAGCCCGCGCCCGCACCGCTGTCCACCGAGTCCGGGTAGTTCACGACGCTCGATGCTGTGCCGGTGGCGCAGACGATCCAGCCTGCCTTGATCTCGGCGAGTGTGTGGGTGCCGGTGATGTACTCGTCCACCGACTTGATCTGCTCACCGCAGGGAGTGTCGGCGTTGCTGTCCATGCCGCCGTTGCGGCAGTACTTCAGCACGCGGTTGCGGCCGGTCTGGCCCTCCAGCCATGTGTTGGCGGTTGCGGCGTTGACGTACTGCACTGCTGCGTAGTCGTACGGGTAGGAGCTCTTCTCGATGCCGTGCTGGTTCAGCACGTCGTTGCCGTTGTGCTGGGTCGGCGTGTTGTTGGTCTTCGTCCGCATGCAGTGACCTGCAGTCAGCACCCAGCCTTTGCCGTCGAAACCGCCGCCGGTGGAACGCAGGTTGAAGCCGCTGGTGCAGCCGCCCCAGGTTCCGTTGTCGCGCTTCATGTCCAGCCGGATGCCGCCGCGCATCGGGCCGTAGTTGGTGCAGTAGAGCGGGTGGCAGTAGCCCCAGTCCACGTTCGGGGTGGACAGCGGGTTCGGCTTCGGCAGGACGCGGGAGACGACCATGCCGGGCTCTGCATCGAGGGCCTTGCGGGCGGTGTCAGCCTCGACGTTCGCGCCTGTGGAGCGAGTGGCCACCTTCTCCTGCGCCACCCAGGAGCGTTCCCACAGCACGACGCGGTTCTCCGCCTCGCTTACCGCTGGGAGGTAGGTTGCCTCCGGTCCTGCGCCGACCTTTGCGGCGATCCGCGACTTCGCTGCCGTCAACTCCTGCAGCGAGTGCTGGACCTCCTGCGTGCGCACGTTGGCACGGTCGGGCATGGCTTTCAGGTACGGCTCGGCTGCCGTCGCCTTCGTCATGGCCACGACCAGTTGGCCTTTGTCCTGGTCGAGCCAGAGGCCGCCGTATTCGGTACCGCGGTCGCGGCGTAGCAACTGGTCCAGCTTGACGGCGTCGTTCTGCAACTCCAACCGGCGTATGGCTTCCTGCTCGGTCACCTTGTAGGTCTCGACCAGGTACTTCACCGACTCCCGCGCCGAAGCGGGGTCGAGCGCCGTGTGAAAGGACGGCACGGGTGCAGCCATTGCCGGGCTGCTCACCGTGGCCGCTGCCAGCACTGAGACGACCAAGGCCCCCAGGGCCCCAGTTCTGCGCACGACATCTCCTCACGTGTCAGGGAATTTCTTTCAACGGGAATACGCCTATGACACGTACAGGGTTGCAGACGTCACTCGATCAGGCGGGTGAACTTCCTTGTCAAGGTGACGCCACACAACCATTGTGCGATGGCGTGATGCCGAAACGTGTGGTTGCCGTTGTTGTTCTCGCCTGCCTTGCGATCGCCACCCTGGGGGCGCTGGCGGGTCTGCTGAGCTGATTTGATGGGGGCATGCAGAACAACCTGCTTGGCCCGGAACCGACGTTGCTGCCCGAGCGGGCGGAGCAACAGGCTGCCATCGAGTCGGGCAAAGACCCTGCCGAGGTCGTGGCGAGCTGGCCGGACTTCAGTGAAGGCTGGGCGTTGCTGGCCGAGAACGCCCTGGCGAAGGGCGAGAACGTCGCGGCGTACGCCTACGCGCGCACCGGATACCACCGTGGTCTTGACCAGTTGCGCCGCAACGGCTGGAAGGGGTTCGGGCCAGTGCCTTGGGCGCACCGGCCGAACCAGGGCTTCCTGCGCGCGTTGGCGGCCTTGGGCCGGGCCGCCGACGCGATCGGCGAGACCGAGGAGTACGACCGGGTCAGGAAGTTCCTCACGGACTCCGACCCGGCCGCGCCCGGCATCTAGCAGCGGTCGAGCATCGAGGTCAGGGCCGATTTCTCCGCGGCGTTCACGGTCAGCGCCCACTTGTACTTCGAGCCGATCCACATTCGCGAATAGGTGCACCAGTACGACGTGAGCGGCGGCTTCCAGGCGTCCGGCGACTTGTCGCCCTTGGCCTGGTTGACGTTGTCGGTCACGGCGATCAGCTGCGGGCTGGACAGGTCGTTGGCGAACTGTTCGCGCTTGGCGGTCGTCCACGACCGTGCGCCGGTGCGCCAGGCGTTCGCCAGTGGCACGACGTGGTCGATGTCCACGTCGGAAGCCGCCGTCCATGTTTCGCCGTCGTACGGGCTGTACCAGCTGCCTGACGTCGCGGCACAGGACGAGTTCGTGACGACGTTGGTGCCGTCACGCTTAAGGACCTGTTCGCGGGTGTTGCAGGCGCCGGTGACGGTGTGCCAATGCGGGAAGAGATCTCGGCTGTAGCCGGTCATCGACCCGTCGGCTGCGACCCGCAGCGTCCCGAGCTGGGTGCGTGCGGTCGCCGCGCTGGGAATGCCTGGCGGTGTCGCCGACGCGACTGTCACCAATCCGAGCAACAGTGCGACGACGAGCAGCAGGGTCCGAAAGGCATTTTTACCGGACATGTCACCTCCGTGGCTTAGGTCACTCGACCGTGGCTCACTGAGATGGCTGAAGCAATACCTGTGAGTAACTACTAGAAGGCTGACCACCTAACTCGGCGGCGATGACGGCTCTGGCGAGCTTGGCTGTGTGTGCGGCGATCTCCGCTGGTGAAGTGGGTTTCCCATGGGCCGGCCACCATGAGATGGCCTGGACGAACATCGCACCGAGGATCGTGGGCGTCATCGAGCCAGTGGCCGCAGGAAGGTGCCGGCCGCTCATCTCACCGAGTTCGGTGCGCATCTTGTCGGCGAACCAGCTGCCGGACTTCGTGCTCAGCAGCGTGCCGTAGAGTCGGTCGTACTCGGCGATGTGCTCGAAGAAGGCGACCCAGCGGTCTTCCTGACCCTCGGGAAGAGTGACGAGCAACGAGGCCAGCGCCTCGTCGAAGATCTGCTCGGCGAGGTCGTACTTGTCCCGGTAGTTGCGGTAGAATGCGGCCAGTCGGCCAAGGCCCTTGGCGTAAGGGTGATCGGTTCGGCGGGGCCGGGCAAACTGCAGGCCGTACGTGAGTTCGGTGCCGACGAGGCTGTGGAATACGGCACCTGGTCGGGTGACGCATCTGTGGTGCTCGACGCGGTCGGCGGCAAGATCGGTGAGCAGGCCATCGCGACCGCGACGGACCGCGTAGGCATCTACGGGTTCGCCTCAGGGGCATGGCCCACGCTCGACGCCGCAATGATCGCGGAACGAGGGCTGACAGTCATCGGCCCGTTCGCCAAGCTGCGGTCCCGGACTCCGGCCGAG
The DNA here is from genome assembly GCF_017876405.1 of Kibdelosporangium banguiense. Lineage (GTDB taxonomy): Bacteria > Actinomycetota > Actinomycetes > Mycobacteriales > Pseudonocardiaceae > Kibdelosporangium > Kibdelosporangium banguiense. The sequence continues at coordinate 2,528,850 of NZ_JAGINW010000001.1, forward strand.
CAGAGCGCCGACGTGGCCAAGGCCATGACCAGCGGGCTCGTGCCTCGGATCCACGCCGTATACCCGCTTGAGGACGCCGCTCAGGCACATACTGACCTTGAGGAACGCCGCAACATCGGGACCGTGCTGCTCAGCGTCAAATGACCCCGCGAGCCACCCGCAGGTCGGATGTGTGCCGGTACCAGGTCCAGCGGGACGTCGGCCGCGGATGGATCTCGCCGTCCTTGACCGGCTGAATCGGCAGCGTGCCGAGCTGGAACGCACGTCCTTTGAACGAGCTGACGCGCTTGCCGAGCACGCCGCGCCGGATCACCCGGACGATCAGGCCCAGGCCACCATCGGGGTCGGGCGTCACCTCAATGGCTGACGCCCGGCCACGCAACGCGGTCGTGTCGTCGCAGTAGCCGACGCCACGCGTCGCGCCGACCTTGCCCATGCCGACCAGCACGCCGCCGGCGTCGTCGCGGACCAATGGGATCGGGTCGGCGTCGGCACGCAACGCCACCTCGGCCATCCGGCCGACGTCGTCGGGCAGCCCCCACAGCTCGGCGACCCAGGAGTCGGACGTCGCCACGAACCCGACTGTCACCTCTTCGAGGAGTTCTTTGCGCATCAGCCGGAGGACGACTGCGGCCAGGTCGGCGTCTGTCCCGGCGATCACCAGCCGCCGGCCGTCGAGGCCTTTGAGCAGGGGATCCACGTCGGTCCGGCCCGGCTTTGACGCCACCGCGCGCACTTCGACTTCATCACGCTCTGTCAGCGCCGTCAACCCACGGTGCCCGGCCGTATCGCCGCAGGCCAACACGAGTGCACCCACTCAAAGCTCCTGGTCTAGTGTTCAGTACCGGCATTTCGCACGCCCGAATCCAACCTGGAGTTTCACATGCCGGCCATCGTGCTCATCGGCGCCCAATGGGGCGACGAAGGTAAGGGCAAGGCAACCGACCTGTTCGGTGACCGCGTCCAGTGGGTCGTCCGCTACCAAGGCGGTAACAACGCCGGTCACACGGTTGTTCTTCCCAATGGGCAGGACTTCGCCTTGCACCTGATCCCGTCGGGCATCCTCACGCCCGGCACGACCAACGTGATCGGCAACGGCGTGGTCGTGGATCCCGGCGTGCTGCTGACCGAGCTGGCCGGCCTTGAGGCGCGTGGCGTCGACACCGGCAACCTGCTGATCTCGGCGGACGCGCACTTGATCATGCCGTACCACGTGGCGATCGATAAGGTCACCGAGCGCTACCTCGGCAAGGCCAAGATCGGCACGACCGGCCGCGGCATCGGCCCCTGCTACCAGGACAAGGTCGCCCGCGTGGGCGTGCGCGTCCAGGATCTGCTGGACGAGAAGATCATGCGCCAGAAGGTCGACGCGGCCCTGGACTTCAAGAACCAGGTGCTGGTCAAGGTCTACAACCACCGCGCGCTGGACCCCAGCCAGGTCGTCGACACCGTGCTGGAGCAGGGCCAGAAGTTCCTCAGCCGGATCGCCGACACCCGCCTGCTGCTCAACCAGGCGCTCGAACGTGGCGAGAACGTGCTGCTCGAGGGCTCGCAGGGCACACTGCTGGACGTCGACCACGGCACATACCCGTTCGTCACGTCCTCGAACCCCACGTCGGGTGGCGCCAGCGCGGGCTCGGGCATCGGCCCAACCCGGATCACGACGGTGATCGGCATCCTGAAGGCGTACACCACGCGCGTCGGCTCGGGGCCGTTCCCGACCGAGCTGACCGACGAGATGGGCGAGCGCCTGCGCAAGTCCGGTGGCGAATTCGGTGTCACCACAGGGCGTTCGCGCCGCACCGGCTGGTTCGACGCGGTGATCGCGCGTTACGCCGCGCGGGTCAACGGCATCACGGACTTCTTCCTGACCAAGCTGGATGTGCTGTCCGGGCTGGACACTGTGCCGATCTGTGTCGGGTACGAAGTGGACGGTCGCCGGGTCGACGACATGCCGATGACCCAGACCGACGTGCACCACGCGATTCCGGTGTACGAGGAGATGCCGGGCTGGTGGGAGGACCTGAGCGAATTCCGGGAGTTCAGTGAGCTCCCGGCGAACGCGCGGGCCTACGTCGAGCGGTTGGAGGAACTGTCGGGCGCACGGGTGTCCGCGATCGGCGTCGGTCCAGGCCGTGACCAGACCATCGTCCGGCACGAGATGGTGCGCTGAAAAGAGCTCCCAGGATCTGAGAACGGGCCGGGTCTTCCCGGCCCGTTCAGCATTTGGGAGGCATTGACCGTTCGCTGACCTGGTCCGAACACTCGGGGCCCATGAGCTCCCTCGTGGCCGACCGTGTGACGGCGCAACCTGCTGCGGCGCCACCGAAACGACAACGACGCCGGTTACCGGACCTGAGCCGGTGGATCAGTCCACTTGCGATAGTCGTGCTCTGGCAGCTGGCCAGCGGCACCGGCTTGCTGCCCGCGGACAAACTCAGTTCGCCGTGGACTGTGCTGCAGTCCGGCGTCGAGCTGGCGCGGTCGGGCGAACTCGGCGAGGCGTTCGTGGTCTCCCTGCGCCGGGTGGCGATCGGTTTCGTGCTGGGCGCGGCGATCGGGCTGGTCCTTGGCGCGGTCTCCGGGCTGTCGAAGTGGGGCCAGGCGCTGGTCGACCCGCCCGTGCAGATGCTGCGGACGTTGCCGTTCCTCGGGCTGATCCCGCTGTTCATCCTGTGGTTCGGCATCGGTGAGGAACCGAAGATCGCGCTGGTCACACTGGGTGTGGCGTTCCCGCTGTACCTCAACGTGCACTCCGGGATCCGCAACACCGAGCCGCAGCTGATCGAGGCCACAACTGTGCTGGGGTTCACCCGTGCGGAGCGGCTGTGGCATGTCGTGCTGCCGTCGGCGATCCCTCAGACGCTCGTTGGCGTGCGGCAATCCCTTGGTATTGCTTGGCTTTCGCTCATCGTCGGCGAGCAGGTCAACGCCGACGCCGGGCTCGGCTACCTGATCAACAACGCGCGGGAGTTCCTGCGTACGGACGTGATCGTCGTCGGCCTTGTGGTGTACGCGATCCTCGGCCTGGTCACCGACGCTTTGGTGCGACTGTTGGAAAAGAGGGCACTGGCATGGCGAGGGTGACGGTTCGCGGCCTGACGAAACGGTTTGGCGAACGCACTGTGCTCGACCGGCTGGACCTGGACATCGCGCCTGGTGAGTTCGTGGCCCTGTTGGGGCACAGCGGTTGCGGCAAGTCCACGCTCCTGCGGGTGCTGGCCGGGCTCGACCGGGACATCGACGGTGAAGCACACGTCGACGGCACAGTCTCGGTCGCGTTCCAACAACCCCGGCTGCTGCCTTGGCGCCGGGTGTGGCGAAACATCGTGCTGGGCCTGCACAAGCCGGAAGCAGGCCGTGAGCTCGCGTTGAAGGCGCTGGACGAGGTGCGGCTCGCCGATCACGCGGACAAGTGGCCGCGCACGCTCTCGGGCGGCGAAGCGCAGCGCGTTTCTCTTGCGCGTGCGTTGGTCCGTGAGCCTGGCCTGCTGTTGCTCGATGAGCCGTTCGCGGCTCTGGATGCCCTGACGCGTCTGGCAATGCACCGTCTGGTGCAGGACCTTTGGCGTGTGCACCAGCCTTCGGTGCTGCTGGTGACCCACGACGTCGACGAGGCGCTCCGGCTCGCCCAACGGATTCTGGTGCTGGCCGATGGCCGGATCGTCAGTGAATACGAACCCGGCGAACACGTCCGGGCGAAAGTCCTCGCCGATCTTGGAGTGGGTGAAAGTGCGACTGCGTAACGGAATTCTGTTCACCGCGCTATTGCTTGGGTTGACCGCGTGTGGGTCGCAGACCCCGGTGTCAAGCGCTGTGCCCGCGCCGGTCAGTGCCGACGACCTGGCCAAAGTCGTACTGAAGGTCGGCGACCAGAAGGGTGGCTCGAAGACCCTGCTGACAACCGCGGGCCTGGAGAAGACCCCGTACAAGATCGAATGGTCGACGTTCACGTCCGGTCCGCCATTGTTGGAAGCTGCCTCCGCCGGCGGGATCGACATCGGCGGTGTCGGCAACACCCCGCCGATCTTCGCCGCGGCGGCCAACGCGAAGATCTCGATCGTCAGCTCCGGCAAGGGCAACGTCGAAAGCGACGTGCTGCTCGTACCCGGCGATTCGCCGATCCAGTCGGTTCAGGAGTTGCGGGGCAAGAACATCGCTGTCGCCAAAGGCAGTTCGGCGTACGGTCAGATCCTGCTGAACCTCAAGAAGGCCGGTCTGTCCACAAAGGATGTCAAACTCAACTTCCTGCAGCCGTCGGACGCCTACGCCGCGTTCACCCAGAAGCAGGTCGACGCCTGGGCGATCTGGGACCCGTACACCTCACAGGCGCTGCTGGAGACCGGTGCGCGGATCCTGGTCGACGGCAAGGGAACGGCCAACGGCTACACCTTCCAGGTGGCCGGCCGGGCAGCGTTGACCGACGCGGGCAAGAACGCGGCGATCAAGGACTACGTGAGCCGGATTGCCAAGGCGCAGAAGTGGTCCGACGCACATCGTGCAGACTGGGCCAAGGCGTGGGCGGCGGAGACCGGCCTGAAGCTCGAGGTGACCACCAAGGCCACCGACCGTGGCCCCGACCAGCCGGTCGCCCTCGAAGACACAGTCATCCAGTCCGAGCAGGAATTGTCCGACGCGTTCACCGAAGAGAAGATCCTGCCCGGCAAGGTGGACTTCGCGAGTTTCGTCGACAAGCGCTACGCGGCCGATCTCGACGCGGCAAGGAGCAGCCAATGAGCATCACCCTGCACTGGTTCCTGCCCACCTCCGGCGATGGCCGGACAATCGTGGAACGCTTCCACGCCAACAGGTCCCTGGGCGCACCGGCCCAACGTTCCCCCGACATCGACTACCTCGCCCAGATCGCCCGAGCGGCCGAGCAACTCGGTTTCACCGGCGTGCTCACCCCGACCGGAACCTGGTGCGAGGACGCCTGGCTGACCACGGCGGCACTGATCGCGCACACCTCCCGCCTGAAATTCCTGGTCGCCTTCCGCCCAGGCGTCATCTCCCCGACGCTCGCCGCCCAGATGGCCTCGACATACCAACGCATTTCGAACGGTCGCCTGCTGCTGAACGTGGTGACCGGCGGCGACGCAATCGAGCAGCAAAGATTCGGCGACTGGCACGACCACGACCAGCGCTACGCCCAAACCGGCGAGTTCCTCGAAATCGTCCGAGGCGTCTGGTCCGGCAAACCTTTCGACTTCGACGGCGCCCACTACCGAGTAGCCGGCGCAACAGCCCTGGCGTCGCCGGATCCCGTGCCGGACATCTACTTCGGCGGCTCCTCAGCAGCGGCGTTGCCAGTCGCCGCCAAGTCTGCCGACGTCTACCTGACCTGGGGCGAACCACCCACCCAAGTCGCCGAAAAGATCGCGGCGGTCCAAGCCCTGACCGACCGCCCGATCCGATTCGGCATCCGCCTGCACACAATCTCCCGCGACACATCGGAAGAAGCCTGGGCCGAAGCCGGAAAACTCCTCGACGCCCTAGACCCAGCCCAGGTAGCCAAAGCCCAAGCCCAACTGGCCGCCAGCGAATCCGTCGGCCAGCAACGAATGGTCGAACTGCACCAAGGCGCCCTCGACAAAGGCCTACGCGGCCTGGAAATCCACCCAGGACTCTGGGCCGGCATCGGCCTCGTCCGCGGCGGCGCCGGAACAGCCCTGGTAGGCAGCCACTCCGAGGTCGCGGACCTGATCGCCGAATACCACGCACTAGGCATCTCGGAGTTCATCCTCTCCGGCTACCCACACCTGGAAGAGGCCTACTGGTTCGGCGAAGGCGTCCGCCCCGAACTGGCCCGCCGCGGCCTGCTGACCCCAACCGAACCAACCCTCGTCAACGCCTAACCCTTCCAGCAACCCGACCGACTTACCGACCTGTCGACCTGACCGTCCTGTCGACCCGACCTATTGACCCGACAGAGTGAACCCCGTGCGAACGGCCCATTCGCACGGGGTTCACCCTTGAAAACCCCTGCCCACCCCCATTCCCTTGTAGACTGGACCAGGGACGCCCCCCGGGATGGGTGGGGGCATGTCTTTTTCTTATGTGGGGGTCGTACGGGTTGGGTTTTGCTGGTCAGGGCTGCTTGTTGCTCGGCGCTGACCGGGCCCGTCAGCAACCAGCGCTTTGGTGCCATCGGGACAGAACCCCGCCCAATACGGGCGGGGTTTGTCCTGCTGGGTGGCTCAGCGCTTGGTGCGGCGGGCTTCGATGGCTGTGTCTGTGTTGTCGGTGAAGAGGCCGTCGATGCCGGTGGCGAAGAACTTTTCGAACTCGCCGAATGCGTTGCCGTATTCGGCTGGCACGGTTGATGAGCGGAAGTCGGCGGGCAGGAAGGCGTTTTCGTTGCGGAAGGTGTAGGGCACGACCTTCAGGCCTGCGCGGTGGGCGTCGGATACCAGGGTTGTTGGGGCCTGGAGGAAGCCGGCGGCGTTGCGCGGGATGATCTGGCCTTTTTCGGGGCCTAGCCAGTCGGCGTAGCGGGCTACGTCGCGGAGGCCTGCGGGCGTGATGATGTCGGCGTAGGTGCGGGGGTCGCCCTTGGCGATGAAGTCGTATGGCGCGCCTGTCGCGCTGGTCAGCTGTACGAGTTGGACGCGCAGCGAGCGGTTCAGGGCTACCAGGTTGCCGACCTCGAAGGACTGGACCACTACCTTGGCCGACGGATTGTTCAGGTCGTTGCGGTCGAGGGTTCGGATCAGGGCCGGCTCGAGTGGCTTGCCGATGGTCTGGAAGTAGGTCGGGTGCTTGGTCTCCGGCGCTATCCCGATGTCCCTGCCCAGTTCGCGGGACAAGCGCTTGCTCAGGTCGATGACCTCCTGGAAGGTCGGGACCTCGAAGCGGCCGTTGTAGATCGTGTTGCGCTGCCGGATGTCGGGGATGCGCTCGATCGCGCGCAGCGTCTTGAGCTCTGCCAGGGTGAAGTCCTCGGTGAACCAGCCGGTCAGCGGGATGCCGTCGATGGTCTTCGTGGTCTTGCGGCCGGCGAACTCCGGCTTGGAGGCGACGTTCGTGGTGCCGCTGATCTCGTTCTCGTGCCGGGCCACCAGCACGCCGTCCTTGGTCGAGACGAGGTCCGGCTCGATGTAGTCCGCGCCCATCCGCGCGGCCAGTTCGTACGAGGCCAGGGTGTGCTCGGGGCGGTAGCCCGAGGCGCCGCGGTGGCCGAAGATCAGTGGGCCGGCCTGCGTGTGACCTCGTGAGTCCTGGTCCGCGGCCGCGGTCACGCCGACCATGCTGACCAGTGCGACTCCCGACAGCGCCAGCGCGGCGAGTCGTCTACCCATCGTCTGCCTCCTTTGAAACGAAGTGCACGGACGCTACATCCGGCTGTCGTCCGGCAACCGATCTGAAGATGAACATCTCGGATGAGAGTCAATCTTGTGGCCGTCGCCACGTCACGAGGTAACGTGCTCCTGCCTTTGTCGGGAAAAGACCAGTTCGGGAGATTTTGGGTGACGGTCGGTCCGAGGCCGGATCTCGATGAGATCGTCGGTGCGCACGATGAGGAACGTCCCGCGCGCAAGCTGTCCGAGCGCTGGGAGCGTGCGCTCTGGATCGTCGGCGCGGGTGTCGCGCTGCTTGTGCTCAAGCAGGTGTTCCTGCCGTTCGACCAGGGCAACCAGTACTACCTGGTGATCTTCCTCGGGGTCACGCTGCCGCTGGTGTTCCTGTCGTACCGCCCGCGCGGCCGGCGCACGAAGGACAAGGACGACCCCGGGCCGATCGACTGGGCTCTGACCGCGGTCACGTTCCTGGTCGCGCTCTACCCCCTGTTCACCGGCTTCGACGACTTCCTCGACCGGCAGGGCCAGCTGTCCACGCTGGATGTCGTCGCCGGCACCGTGCTGCTCCTGCTCATCCTGGAGGCCACCCGCCGCACGACCGGCCTGATCCTGCCGATCATCTGCCTGGTCTTCCTCGGATACGCCTACTACGGCGGATACCTGCCACAGAGCTGGGAGATCTCGCACGCGGGGATGAACTTCGACGAGATCATCAGCGCGTTGTACGACCCGAGCAACGGCTTCTTCGGCACACCGCTCGACGTCGCCGCGACCTACATCGTGCTGTTCACGATCTACGGCGCCGTGCTGGCCAACTCCGGCGCGGGCGCGTTCTTCGTCGACTTCAGCTTCGCGATCTTCCGCAAGTCCCGGACCGCGCCCGGTCGCACGACCGCGCTGTCGGGATTCCTGCTCGGCACAGTGTCCGGTTCGGGCACCGCCACTACCGTCACGCTCGGCGCGATCACGTGGCCGATTCTGCAGAAAGCCGGGTATCCCAAGGAGAACGCGGGCGGTCTGCTCGCCGCGTCCGGCATCGGCGCGATCCTGTCCCCGCCGACACTCGGCGCGGCGGCGTTCATCATCGCCGAGTATCTGGAAACCTCGTACCTGACGGTCCTGTTGTGGGCGATCGTGCCGACGTTGTTGTACTACCTCGGGATCGTGTTCGCGGTCGAGGCGGATGCCCGCCGGTTCGGCGCGCACGCGGTGGACGTCGACACGCCCAAAGCCTGGGCGGTGCTTGCCAAGGGCGGCTACCACTTCGCGTCGCTCGCGATCATCGTGGTGTTCCTGGCCCTGGACATCCCGCCGTTCTCCGCAGTGGTCTACGCCTCCGGCGTCGCGGCGCTGTTCTCGTTGGCCACCAAGCTTTTCGGCGAGGACAAGCGGGCCGCGGTGATCGCGTGGCTGAAGGAAATCGTTGACTCGCTGGCAGAAGGTGTTCGCGGCGCGCTTCCGGTGATCGCGGTCTGTGCGGCCGCAGGCGTGATCACGTCGGTGATCACAAAGACCGGTCTCGGTCAGGTACTGGCGAATGCGTTGGTCGGCGCGGCCAACTCGTTGTCCGACAACCCGACCGTCGTGCTCGCGTTCACGGTTGTGTTCTCCGCCACCGCGGTGTGCGTGCTTGGCCTCGCCGTTCCGGTGACGGCGTCCTTCATCATCTCGTGGGTCGTGATCGGCCCGGCGCTGATCACGTTGGGCGTAGCCAAGGCCGAGACCGCGATGTTCATCTTCTACTACGCGGTGTTGTCCGAGGTCACGCCGCCGACAGCGCTCGCAGCAGTCGCCGCGTCCGCGATCACGGGTGGCGCGGTGCTCAAGACCATGTGGCAGACGTGGAAGTACACGCTGCCGGCGTTCCTCGTGCCGTTGGCGTTCGTGCTCACCGACAACGGCTCGGCATTGCTGCTGCAGCGCCCGTTCCTGGACGTGCTGTGGGTCGTGCTGGTGTCCGCGGTGGGCGTCGCCGCGCTCGCGGTCGTCACCACGGGCTGGCTGATCGGACCGGCGCGCATGCCGGAGCGGATCCTGTGCGTTCCGGCTGCCTTGTTGCTGCTGTACCTGCAACCTCTGTCAATCGCGATCGGCGTCGGCTTCGTGGTCGCCGCGGTGATCGTGCACCTGCTGTTCCGGCACAAGGACAAGGAGATCAACCGTGCGTAGGAGTAGGACACTCGTCGGCGTGCTCGGGCTCGCCCTGGTGGCCACCGGCTGCGGCGGCAAACGCGAAGACACGCCCAACGCGCAGCAACCCGGCGGAACGACTTCCTGCGAGGCCGGCGAGGGCCGGGTCACCATCGCCACCGGCAACGTCGGCGGCGTCTACTACGTGCTCGGCGGCGCCCTGGCGCAGGTGATCAGCAACAACTCCAAGCTGAAGGCCACCGCGGCCGACACCGGCGCGTCCGTGCAGAACATCCAGCAGTTGGGTGACAAGACGTACGACATCGCGTTCTCGCTGGCGGACACCGCCGCGGACGCGGTACAGGGCAAGTCGGCGTTCGAGGGCAAGCCGCAGAAGATCCAGGCGCTGTCGCGGATCTACTCGAACTACACGCAGGTCGTGGTGCGTGCCGACAGCGGGATCAACAGTGTCGCGGACTTCAAGGGCAAGCGGATCTCGACCGGCTCGCCCAAGTCCGGCACCGAGGTGATCGCCAACCGGCTGCTGCAGGCCGCCGGGCTCAAGGACGCGGATTTCTCGCCGCAGCGGCTGGCGCTGCGCCAGACCGTCGACGGGATGAAGGAAGGCAAGATCGACGGGCTGGTGTGGTCCGGCGGCCTGCCCACCCCGGAGATCACCGACCTGACCACGTCCATGGCCGACAAGGTCAAGTTCATCGACATCACCCCGCAGCTGCCGGCGCTCAAGCAGCTCAACCCGGTCTACGACCAGGGCTCGATCCCGGCCGCGACCTACAAGCAGCCCGGCGACACCCCGACCATCGTGGTGCCGAACCTGCTGCTGGTGCGCGACGACTTCCCGGCAGCAAACGCTTGCGCGATCACCAAACTGATCTTCGACAAGAAGGCGGACCTGGAGAAGACGCACCCGTCGGCCAAGGAAATCACCAAGGAAACGGCGGTCAAAACCGATCCAGTGCAGCTGCATCCGGGTGCGAAGCAGGCCCTCGGCGTGAGTTGAGGCCGCGGCGACATCTACCCTCTTCAGTCGTGCGCGTTCTGGTCATCGGGTCTGGCGCCCGAGAGCATGCCCTGGTCCTCGGCCTGTCCCGTGACCCCGGAGTCACCGCGTTGGCGTGTGCCCCCGGCAACGCGGGCATAGCGGCGGTCTCCGAGCTCTACGGCGTCGAGGCGTCCGACCCGGCCGAGGTCACGGCCCTGGCCACCAAGTGGAACGCCGATCTCGTCGTGATCGGCCCCGAGGTCCCCCTGGTCGCCGGCGTCGCCGACGCGGTCAAAGCCGCGGGCATCCCGTGCTTCGGGCCGTCCGGCGAGGCCGCGCAGATCGAGGGCTCGAAGGCGTTCGCCAAGGACATCATGGCGGCAGCCGGGGTCCCGACCGCGCACAGCGAGATCGTGGACAACCCGGCCCGCCTGGACGCCGCCCTGCAGCGCTTCGGCCCCACCTACGTCGTCAAGGACGACGGCCTGGCAGCCGGCAAGGGTGTCGTCGTGACGGCGGACCTCGCAGCCGCGCGGGCGCACGCGATGACGCTGCTCGACGGCGGCCACCCCGTGCTGCTGGAGTCCTTCCTCGAAGGCCCCGAGGTCTCCCTGTTCTGCCTGGTCGACGAGCGGACAGTGGTGCCGCTGCTGCCCGCGCAGGACTTCAAGCGTGTCGGCGACGGAGACACCGGCCCGAACACTGGCGGAATGGGCGCGTACTCGCCGTTGCCATGGGCCGCGGACGACCTCGCGGCCTCGGTCGTGACCAAGATCATCCAGCCGGTCGTCGACGAGATGGCCAACCGTGGCGTGCCGTTCTCCGGCCTGCTGTACGCGGGTCTCGCGATGACCCCGACCGGCCCGCAGGTGATCGAGTTCAACTGCCGTTTCGGCGACCCGGAGACCCAGGCAGTGCTGGCCCTGTTGCGGACCCCGCTGGGTGAGCTGCTGCTCTCTGTGGCGAACGGCACTCTGGCCGCCCAGCCGCCGCTGGACTGGGCCGACGGCTCCGCGGTCACCGTGGTCATCGCCGCCGAGGGCTACCCAGGCCGGCCGAGGACTGGCGACGTTATCGCAGGTAGCGAGGCCGAAGGCGTACTCCACGCAGGCACCCGCCGCCGCGACGACGGCGCCGTGGTCTCCAATGGCGGCCGGGTCCTCTCGGTGGTCGGCGTAGGCGACGACCTGGAGGCCGCGCGCCAGGATGCGTACCGTCGAATCGAGAACCTGCACCTGGCCGGGTCGCACCACCGGACGGATATCGCCCTGCGTGCTTCCCGCGGCGAGGTCGCAGTTCCCGCTAGCTGATTCGGCGGAACCGCACCGCCGGTTTCTTCGTCAAACTCCATGTAGGGGTCTACCAGCGTTGGTAGCCTACAAAATGAGACCGGACGACTACGCAACGTATGGGGGTGCGGCGTGAACGAAGCGCAAAGCTCGGCATTTTCCTGGGCGGAAGTGCTGAAAGCGGTGCCGGCAGCACCGTCGGGTTCGGCCACACTCAAGGTGAACCACGACAACGTGCTCGCCGCGGCCAAGATCATCCAAACCCAGATCGACGCCCTGAAGGACAGTGTCGACGCGAACAGCCCATCGCTGCAGGTCGAGCCGGCGGCGGACGATCCGGTGAGCCGTGACGCCGCCCGGGCCTGGAACTACCGCCTGGTCATCGCGGACGACTCCTACAAGGCCCGCATCGACGAATACATGGTCAGCCTGCAGAAACTCATCACCCAGCTGCAGGACAGCGCCAAATCCTACGGATTCAGCGAGAGTGATATCGCCGCCACCTTCGGGACAAGGATTGACTAATCGCGCGATCCGGTCGGTCGTGCTCGCCCTGGTGGCGGGCGCGGCACTGGCGGGATGCACTGATACAGATCCCGGCCAGGCGATTCCGGCGAATGGTTCCGGCAATGCGGCCCCTCCTGGCGGCGGGGCACCGACCAGTATCGCGGTGCCTCCCAGGCCCAGTGAACTTTCATTGACCGGTGTCGATGCCTGCAAGCTCTTCACCGCCGCCCAGCTCGATGAGCTGAAAGTGAACCGGACTCGTGGCCGCAGCTCCGCGAGCGAGATATACCGGGGCGCGCCGGAATGCGTTCTGAATGTGAACGCCAAGGAGCCCTTCTACGACTACACGGCCAGCTTGATCACCACGGAAGGTGTTGAGCCTTGGCTGTCGGGCAAACGCAATGTCGATGCGAAACTGGTCTCGATCGAGGGCTTTCCGGCTGCCAGCTTTGTGATCGGCGGTGATTCCGACGCGAACTTCCGCTGCACCACATCGGTGGGTGTGGCCGGCGGCCAGCAGCTGATGATCGCCATCGACCCGCACACCAAAAAGGCCTTCAGCGGCGAGCAGCTGTGCCAGATGAGCCAGCAGGCCGCAACGCTTGCCATGCAGACTCTCAAGACCCTGAAGTGAGGGACCGCCATGTCCGGGGAACACGAGATCGGTGACTACCGCTTCGCCGGCTACAGCAACGAGGAACTCGCGACCATGGTCGACCAGGTCCGCCAAGGCCCTGGCTCGGAAAGCATGAACCGCGCGGTCGACGCGCTCACGGCCATCGCGAACAGTCTCAAGCAGACCGACGAGGTCCTGCGCACCGAGCTGCAGAAGCTCGGCGTGGAGTGGGAGGGCGGCTCCGGTGAGGAGGCCCAGGTCGTGATGACCGACTCCGCCCAGTACGGCGGCTCGGCCACGGGCACGATCACCGGCTCGGCGGGCGCGGTGGGCAACCAGGGCAGCGACTTCTCGCGGACCCGCAACTGCGCGCCGGAGTCCAAGACTCTGCGCGGCGCGACGGACTACAACTTGGTCGACAAGCTGCTCTGCCACACGACTGACCACTCGAAGGAAGTGCAGCAGACGCAGGCGGCGCGTGCCCAGGCCGTCGATGCGATGAACAGCTACGCGAACTCGAGCAAGCAGAATCTGACCGGCTATCAGTCGCTGCCGGTGCCGCCTGCTTTGGGCTTGGTGTCGCAGCCGATCCAGCGGCCGTCGACGGGCACGAGCGTGTCGGGTTTCAGCGGGGGTGTGTCCCCCTTCACGCCTGGTAGTTCCAATATTCCGGTGACGAGCGGTGCCCCTGGTGTCCCAGGTGGACCGATCGGCTCCTACGACGGTGTGCCACAGAATCCGGGCGGCGGTCCGACGGGTCAGCCGGGTGGCGGCCCAGGTGTGCCCGGAAACCCAGGCGGGCCAGGCAAACTGATCGGTACCGGGCCTCTGCCGGGTGTGCCGGGCGTGACTCCGCCCGGTGTGACGCCGCCGCCGTCGCCCATGATGCGGCCGTCTTTCGAGGGGATTGGCGCGGCTGCGGTCGGTATGGCCGGTGGCGCTGGTGGCGGCGCGGCTGTGGGTGCGGTCGCTGACAAGGACAGGCTTGTCCGTGGCGGGCGCCCAGGGACGGGTGCTGTGCCAGGTGGTTCTCGTGGGTCGTCGGCTTCGATGGGTGGTCTGCCGCACGAGGAGGCTGCCGCGCGGACGGCCGACCGGGTCGGGGCGAAGAGCAAGCCTGGCACGTCCATGATGCAGCCCGCTGCGGGCACTGCTCAGGGCGAAGAGGACGATGAGCACGTGCGCAAGTACGGGATCGAAGCCGAGGACGTGTTCGCCGACGACCGGATGGTCATCCCGTCGGTTCTGGGTGAAGACGACGACGAGTGAGCCTGGTTCTCTCCGCGCTGGAGTTCGACGTCGTCTGGGAAAGTGAGCGGCTGCCTGAGCGGCATGTCGCGCTGGACGTGCCCAGTCCTGGCAAGACCCACGCGGAACGCGCTGAACTGGTCAAGAAGACGTGGGCCGGGCTGGAATCGCGCAAACTCGCCGAATCCGGCCGGGCCGTGCCCGAGCTTGTCGACATGCTTGAGGTGCTGGCACATCCGCATATCAGCGTCGACGTGTGGATCTGGGCGGGCCGTGAGGTCAAGGCGTTCGCCGCCCAGGCCGGTCGCGCGGCCCAGCTCGCGGTGATCGACGAGGGCCAGGTGTGGTTGATCCCGGCCCGCGACAGTGGCCTGGCCGAGTCCGCTGTGTCCGTGGCCGGGGACATGGTCGCCGGTGGTGGCCGTTCGGTCAGTCTGCCGAACGATCTCGTGGTGGCCGCGGACAACGAATCCCACGGTGATCCCCGGAAATTCATCACCAGACTCGAGTCGAAAGGCATCAGCCTGCGGGAGGCGCAGACGCTGACGTCGATGCTCGCCGGAATCACCACACGCGGTCAGTTCGGCGCCGAACGCCGTCAGCGCGATCAGAGAATTGTCCGGGCTGACCGTGTTGTCGCATTCCACGACACGCCCGACGGTCGTTACCTCGATTTGGTGAAGCCAAGCCCGGACGGCCGCATGTGGTGCACGGTCTCGCCTGCCGACAACAATCGGCTCGCCGCATTCGTCCGGGAATTACTCGACGAGATCTAGAGTGACCGGGAACCGGCGAGTGGCTTGATCCGTCGCAGTCACAACGGTGGCGAAGGGTGGGGACGTGGCCGACTACAACATCGACGCGATCAACAACTGCATGACGGCTGTGCAGGGCTTCAAACCGAAGTTCGGCGAGATCGCGGATTCGTTTCACAACGTGCCAAACGACGCGGGTGCCTACGGCAAGCTGCCCAGCTCAGGCGCGGTCTCCAGCGCGGTCGACGAGGTCAACCAGCTGATGTTCGGCGAGTTCGACAAAGCCGAACAGTTGCTCGACCAGATCGCCCGCGCGTTGGACGCGGTCGTGCAGAGCGTGCACAACGTCGAGACGCAAAACGCCAAGAACTTGGCTGTCTAGAGTTTCCTGGGGAGGAAGCGACCGTGAGCGCTGCTGAGGCGGTATCCCGATACGCAGGTGGCCAGGCAGTCCTTGCCGCGGCGCAGAAAGTCGAGAGCGCGGACTCCGGCTCGATCACCGCGGCGGCCGAACGCCTGACAAAAGCGGGCACGAACGCCGCCCAGCACGGCACCGGCGTGTCAACGGCGGTCAAGCAGCTCGACGACGCCTGGCAAGGCGCCTCAGCCGACCAGTTCGTCGCCTACATGGACAGATTCTCCAAAGCCGGCACAGCCAACGGAGAATCCCTGACCAAGGCAGGCGTCGCATTGGGCAAGGTCGCCTCCGCGATCGACGACGCGAAACACTATGTCGCAAATCGTTGCGAACAGGCCCTCAGTGAGATCAAACGCTTCGCCCAGCAAAACCCCGACGCCGACCAAGCCCAGATAGACGCGGCCGCAGCCCCAATAACCGCAGCAGCGGCCACCGATATTGAGAACAAGCTGAAAGAAACGGAAGAACAGCTGAAAGCGGCGGCCACGGAAGTCAAAGCGGCGGCCAACCCCAGCTCCCGTTTCGTTGACATCCCCGACCCAGGCACCCAGCCCTACGTCCCAGGCCCCGGCAAGAAGGTCGAATGGGACAGGACACCCCGCGACCAAAGCACAACGCCATCCGGAACCGACCCCCAGCCGAAGCAGACAGGCCCCGGAAACAGCAGCCACACCAGCACCGGCAGCGGCTCAAGCAGCGGTGGAGGAGGCGGCTTCTCCGGCGGCGGTGGAGGGGGTGGCGGAGGCATGGGCTCAAGCGGCGGCCCACCCGCAGGCCCAGTCCCCGGCAACGTCCAGGACTGGATAAAGCAAGCAATGGAAATCCTGCGCGCCAACGGAATCAACGTAAGCGAAGCGGACGTCCCCAAAATCTGGGCGATAATCCAGCACGAATCCGGCGGAAACGCGCACGCGATAAACAACTGGGACTCCAACGCCGCCAAGGGAACCCCATCAAAAGGTCTGATGCAATGCATCGACCCGACCTTCAACAGCTACAAACTGCCCGGCCGAAACGACATCTGGAACCCAGTCGACAACATCTGCGCGGGTGTGAACTACGCGATCTCCCGCTATGGCTCCCTCGACAACGTCCCAGGCATCAAGGCAATGAACAGCGGCGGCGCCTACCGCGGCTACTGACCCCAACTGAAGCCTCGCTGCCCGAGCCCTCCATAAGAAAGACATCCCCCACCCGACCACCGGGGGGACAGCCCTGCGCCAGACTACAGGGGGAGCAAGATCAGCGGGGGGTTGTGAAGGGCGAACCGGGGCGAGTGGGCCGTTCGTACGGGGATCACCCGGTTGGGGCGGAGTTAGGCTGGCGGTATGCGGGATCTGACTGTTGCTGCCAGGGCTGCTGTGCCGCCGTTCTATGTCATGGATGTGCTTGAGGCGGCGAACGCCCGGCAACGTGCCAAAGGGGATGTTGTGTCGCTGGCGGCGGGCCAGCCCTCTGCCTCTGCCTCGGCGCCTGTGCTTGAGGCGGCGCAGAAAGCCTTGTACAGCACCAAGCTTGGGTACACCGAGCAGTTGGGTATCCCGGAACTCAGGGAAGCGATCGCCGCGCACTACGAACGGACCTACGCCCTGGAGGTAAGTCCGCAGGACGTTGTGGTGACCACCGGGTCCTCTGGAGGGTTTCTGCTGTCGTTCCTGGCGGCGTTCGATCCGGGGGATCGGGTGGCGCTGGCGAGGCCGGGCTATCCGGCGTATCGGAATATTCTCAAGGCGTTGGGCTGTGAGGTTGTGGAGATCGAGACCTTTCAGCCGACCGTGGCCATGCTGGATGAGCTGGGGCCGGTCAAGGGCGTGGTGATCGCGAGCCCGGCGAATCCCACGGGGACTGTTGTCGCGGGGCCGGAGCTGGCGGCGATCGCGGGGTGGTGTGCCGAGCATGGGGTTCAGCTGATCAGTGACGAGATCTATCACGGTATCGACTACGGCCTGAAGCCCGCCTCCGCGTGGCAGTTCAGTCGCGAACCGGTTGTTGTGAACTCGTTCTCCAAGTATTTCGCCATGACTGGGTGGCGGCTCGGGTGGTTGCTTGTTCCGCAACGACTTCATCGCGCTGTCGAGTGCCTGATCGGGAATTTCAATATCTGCGCCCCGGCTATCGCGCAGCATGCCGCAGTCGCCGCGTTCACCGAGGATTCGTACGCCGAACTGGACGGGCATGTCGAGAAATACCGGACCAATCGGGACATCCTGCTGAAAGGCCTCAAGGACCTCAAGATCGATCGGCTTGCCCCGGCCGATGGCGCGTTTTACGTCTACGCCGATATCGGGCATCTCACGCATGATGCGATGAGCTGGTGCCAGCGCTTGCTGGCCGATACGGGCCTGGCCATCGTGCCTGGTATCGACTTCGATCCGGAGCATGGGTCGAGGTTCATCCGGATGTCGTTCGCCGGTTCGCATGCCGAGATCGAGCAGGCCGTCGCCCGGCTCGGGGGCTGGCTCGGCAAACCCTGAGGGGTGAAATCAGGATCATTCCTGATGCCCCCAGCGGCCCCGCGCTGGTTGACTGGGTAGCACGGGAACCGCTGGTGAGCGCCGATCGTTCACTTCGTGAGATTTCCGCCGCACCTGATCGGGGAGGACCGACATGTTGATGAAGATCATCGGCGCGATCGTCGTGATCTGGCTGGCGTTCATGCTGATCGGGGCGATTTTCTCGATCTTCAAGTGGGTTTTGATCATCGGTGCCGTCGTGACGGTCGGTGCGATCGCCTACGGCGCCGTGAAGCGTTCCCAGATCAAGTCATAGCCATCCCAGGCCGGCCAGGTCCGTACGGGCCTGCGCCGCCGAGCGCCACAGCCGCCCGTGCAGACCGGCCGCTGTGGCGCCGTCGATGTTGACCTGCCGGTCGTCGAAGAACACGCAGTCGGCCGGCTGTGCGCCGATCCGGTCAAGCAGTGCGGCCCAGATCTCCGCGTCGGGCTTGGCGATGCCCAGGTCGCCGGAGAACATCAGGTGGGCGAACTGCTTGGACCACGCCTCCACCTCGACCATCCGGCCGAACGCGGACGGCGCGTTGGACAGCAGCGCCAGGCCGGGCCCGGCCGCCTTGACGTCGGCGATCAGGTCCATTGTGGACTGCTCGACCGACAGCCAGCCGGTCGTGTCGATCTTCGTCAGCTGGGCCGAGACCTGCGGCTCCAGCGACTGACCGGCCACCAGGCTCCAGTACTCCAGGTCGGCCAGGCCGCGGTCGTACGCCTCGCGGTGCGCCCAGTAGGAGCTTTCGAAAGCGATCGGGTCCGCCCCCAGTACCTCGGCGAGCTCCGGCAATGCGTTGGTGCGCTTGCTGATGACCTCGCCGTAGTCGAACACGATCCAGCGCATGTCACTCCTTTTCCAGTCGTCGCAACGCTTCCACGATGTCATCGGATGACACATCCCGATGCGTGACGAACCGGACGCGCCCGGCCATCGGGGTGGCCAGCACACCGATCCGGTGCAGTCCGGTCAAAGCGTGCTCGACGTCGGGCACGCTTGCCATCACGATGTTGGTCTGCGGCGGGCTCACGTCCCACCCCAGCGCGGTCAGGCCGTCGGCGAGCATCCGCGCGTTACGGTGGTCGTCGGCCAGGGACTCGATGTTCTCCAACGCGATCAGCCCCGCAGCGGCCAGCACGCCGCCCTGCCGCACGCCGCCGCCCAGCATCTTGCGGACCCGGCGGGCCTCGGTCACGAACGACGAAGAGCCTGCGACAACGGACCCGACCGGTGCGCCCAAGCCCTTGCTCAAACAGACCTGAACAGTGTCGGCGCCGACGGTCAGCGCGGCAGGTGGCACGCCGAGCGCGACCGAGGCGTTCCACAGCCGGGCGCCGTCCAAGTGCACGGTAAGTCCGGCTTCGCGAGCGGTGGCGACGAGGTGCGCGTGTTCGTCAGGCGGGGTGACGGCGCCGCCGGCGGCGTTGTGCGTGTTCTCCAAGCACAGCAGCGTTGTGTTCAGCCCGTGGTACGGCACGGGCCCGCCGATCGCGGCCCGCAGCGACTCGACCGAGATCCGGCCTGGCCCCGCGTCCCACGCGAGCGGCTCGGGCATCCCGCCGGCCAGCCAAGCCCCGGCGCCGAGTTCGTTGGCGAGCACGTGCGCGGCGTACGGCGCGAGGAAGCGGTCGCCGCGGCGCAGGTGCACCATCAGCGCGATCACGTTGCCCATCGACCCGCTGGGCACCCACAGCGCGGCCTCGACTCCGAGCAGGTCGGCGACGGTTTCCTCGAGTCTGCGCATCGTCGGGTCGTGGTCCAGTACGTCGTCCGCGACGACGGCGCTCGCCATGGCTATGCGCATTCGTTCGTCGGGAGCTGTGACAGTGTCCGAACGCAGGTCGATGATCATCGCCGAGGTCACGAACCGATCACACCATACGGACCGGCCCCGGAGGCAACACGATTCGGACTGTGGCGTAGAACTCAGCGCGAGACCATGCAACCGTGTGGGTTATCAGTTCCGTCCATTAGCCGTAGACGACGAGCGGAGAGCGTCCGCGTGGATCAGCGCGAGGAGCAGGAGTTCGCGGAGTACTTCGAGGCGCGGCGAGACGCCGTGCGTCGGACCGCGTACATGCTCTGTGGTGACTGGCATCGGGCGGACGACCTGGCTCAGACCGCGTTCGTCGCGCTGCACCGCAGGTGGCGCAAGGTGCGCGACCGGGGCGCACTGGACGCCTACGTCCGCCGGACGGTGGTGCGCGCGATGATCGACGAGTCGCGCCGGCCCTGGCGGCGGGAGCGATTCGTCGATCAGTTGCCCGAGTCGGCTCAGCCGGACGGCGAGGTCGGCGACACGGTGGCGACCAGGTCTGCTCTCATCGACGGGCTACGGCAGGTGCCGCCGAGGCAGCGGGCGGTGCTGGTACTGAGGTTCCTGGAAGGGCTGGACGTCGCGGCCACCGCCGAGGCGCTCAAGTGCTCCGAGGGCACGGTGAAAAGCCAGACCGCGCGCGGCCTGGCAGCCTTGCGGGAGGCGTTGGGTGACTCGCTGGACGATCTGCGGCCTGCTTCGTGAGGAGGTGGATGTAGGTGGACGAGAAAAAACTGGCTGATCTGTTCAATGACGCCGTGCGGGACGTGCCACCCGCCTCCTTCGACGCGGGTGCGGTCCGCACGGCGTCACACAGAGCGACGATCAAGCGGCGGAACAGCATTGTCGCCGGATCCGCCCTGGCGCTGGTGCTCCTGGCCGGCGGAGCGGTGACGACCGTTGCCCTATCGGGTGAAATGCGGGACTCGTCAGAGGTCAGTGCCCCTGCAATGGGCGGCGCACCCATGGCCAACAGTGGCAGTATGGACGGCGGAGGCTCGGCTCAGGCACCGGCGGTACCAGCGCCGCGTACCGAGGAGCTGAGCACCAATCAGGACGACCGGACGGGGCCGCCTAAGCAGGGAGGCACTCCGTCCGGTAATGCCGGCGGAGCCGGCGGCACCCCGAGTGGGTGCAAGGCGGACCGGGAGCTCGCTGCTGCCCTCGCGGGCGAGCTCCCGGCCGCCGCAAACCAGGGCCAGGTCACAGTCCCGTTCGGCTGCCCGGCGGGCGCCGGTGCGGCCGCCTTCGCCGTCACGGACGGTGTCCGCAAGGGCACGATCTCGATCGTCCTCGTGCCGCCGGGAGTCGAGCCGGGTTTCGTCCCGATGGGCAGCAACGTCGAAGGCTACGTCCCCACACAGGCCCAAGCCGCCAAGGGCGGACTGGTGTACATCGTCAGCCAGCCCGCGCCCGGCACGTCCGGGGCGCCGTTGAGCGATCAGATCCCGCGCTACGCGGCCGAGATCGGCACGAGGTTCTGAACCACTACGCTGGTCAGACCATGACTGCCGCCAGTACGCCCAAAGGTGAGCGCAGGCGCCAAGCGCTTGTCGAAGCAGCCGCGCAGCTGCTCGCCGAGGGCGGCTTCGACGCGATCCGGCACCGTGCTGTGGCTGATCGGGCCGGCTTGCCGCTCGCGTCCACCACCTACTACTTCGATTCCCTCGACGAGCTGATCACCGCCGCCGCGGAGTACCAGGGCTGGACCGAGCTGGGCCGGGGCCGTCGCCAGCTCGAGGCCGTCGAGGAAGAGAAACCCGGGTTCGACCAGCTCGTCGAACTGGTGCTCGACCAGCTGCTCGGCGTCGAGCCGGAGTCCGGCGACGCCGAAGCGGTGTTGCTGCGATACGAGCGGCTGGTCGCGACCGGACGCAGGCCCTATCTGCGGCCTGTGATGCGGGCGATGGCGGTCGAGCTGCACAGCCTGCTGGCGGACATCTTCACCCGATGTGGCATGCCCTTGTCGAAGGAACGGATCGAACAGGTCATCGCGCTCGTCGACGGCGCCGTGGTGAACGCGTTGCTGGAGATCCACTCTGACCCGCGGGCTACCGCACGC
Source organism: Kibdelosporangium banguiense (assembly GCF_017876405.1). Lineage (GTDB taxonomy): Bacteria > Actinomycetota > Actinomycetes > Mycobacteriales > Pseudonocardiaceae > Kibdelosporangium > Kibdelosporangium banguiense. The sequence continues at coordinate 2,550,494 of NZ_JAGINW010000001.1, forward strand.
CGGATGCTGCGGACGACGCTCACGCAATAGCCATGCAACCTTCCTGCCGCCCGCCGCGTGAGGTAGGGCGGGAAAGGGAAGGGAGCCACATTGCGCAAGCCCGACGAGGAGAGGTTTCGCGCCTTCGCCGGCAAGCATGCGGCCGCGCTGCGTCGTTGTGCCTACTTGTTCTGCGGGGACTGGCACACCGCCGAGGACCTCACGCAGACCACGCTGATCAAGATCTACCGGGCGTGGCCGACGGTGCAGAAACAGGAAAGCATGCAGAACTACGCTCGCAAGGTTCTGCTGAACACCTGGCTGGACGAGAAAAGACGGCCATGGCGGCGCAGTGAACTGCGGGTCGCCGCGCCGCCGGACCACCCGGACACGGGCGCCGACCCGGAGGCCGCGCAGGCGCGTTCCTGGGCCAAGGACATGACGCACCGAGCTCTGCTCGAACTGCCGCCACGCCAGCGGGCCGCCCTCGTTCTGCGGTACTTCGACGACCTGTCGGTCTCGGAGACGGCCGCGGTCCTCAATTGTTCGGAAGGGACAGTCAAGAGCCAGACCGCCCGCGGCCTGGACACATTGCGGTCAGTGGTGGAGAACCTATCGGCCGGCAGGCCGGCAAGGAGGGTCGTGTCTTGAGTGAGCAGGAGTTCCGGGATGGCCTGAAGCTGGCCGTCGCCGACGAACCGCCGATGAAGTTCGATCTGGACGAGCTGGTGGACACCGCCGAGCGGCTGGCCCGGCGTCGCCGGGCGTTGATCGCTGTCGGCGCGAGCACCGCGGCGGTGGCCGTCACCGCCGTCATGATTCCCGTGGTGCTGGGCATTTCCGGTGGTTCCGCCGAGCTGCCGATGGCGGCGCCACCTTCGTCCGCGGCGCCCTTTCCGAGCAGCCCGGCCAAGACGGCGCCACCGACGAAACCGCCGCTCACCAGGGACCAGCTGATCACCCGGGGTACGCAGATGCAGGAGTACCTGCGCACCCAGGTACCGGTGGTGGTTCCTGAGGCCAAGGAACTGAAGATCGGCGTGTTCCAGGGCGAGGCTGAGGGAGCCGTGGCGGACGGCCAGAAGTACCTCGGCAGTTTCGCGACGTTCAGGCTCGGTGCGAAGACGGCCGTCGAGATCCACGTCCAGAACGACCAGGAGAACGTGGACCGCACCTGTGACAGTTGCCAGCCGCGGCCACAGCAGGACGGCAGCCTGGTGGTGATCGAGCAGGTGCGCACGCCAGAAGGTAATTCCACGCAGATGCGGATCGTCAGCGCGATCCACTTCCGCAATGACGGGACCCTGGTCCGGATCACCACCTACAACTACGACCCGACGAGCGGGACCGAGCCGGTGTACCAGCCGGACGTCGCGCTCACTGTGGACCAGATCACCAGGCTCGCCACGGATCCGGCTCTGCACTTGTAGGTGCCCTACGCTGTGTAGACGTGAAGCCGCGTATTCCGAACGTCCTCGCCAACCGCTACGCCTCGGTCGAGCTGGCCCAGCTCTGGTCGCCGGAGCACAAGGTCATCCTGGAGCGTGAGCTGTGGCTTGCGGTCCTGCGGGCCCAGGCCGAGCTGGGGGTGGCCATCTCCGGCGGCGTGATCGCGGACTACGAGCGCGTGATCGGCGAGGTCGACCTGGCGTCCATCGCCGATCGCGAGCGGGTCACGCGGCACGACGTGAAGGCCCGGATCGAGGAATTCAACGCGCTCGCCGGGCACGAGCACGTGCACAAGGGCATGACCTCGCGGGACCTGACCGAGAACGTCGAGCAGTTGCAGGTCAAGCGGTCGCTTGAGCTGATCGCGTCCCGCACGCTGGCCGTGCTCGCGCGGCTGGCCAGGCTGGCCACCGAGCACACCGACCTGGTGATGGCGGGCCGTTCGCACAACGTGGCCGCACAGGCGACCACCCTGGGCAAACGGTTCGCGACCGCGGCCGACGAGCTGCTCGTGGCGTTCGAGCGGCTGGCGAACCTGATCAGCCGGTACCCGTTGCGCGGCGTGAAGGGCCCGGTCGGCACGTCCCAGGACATGCTGGACCTGCTCGGCGGCAATAAGTCCACATTGGACGAGTTGGAACGACGGGTGGCCGGGCACCTCGGCTTCGACCGGGTCTTCACCAGTGTCGGCCAGGTGTACCCGCGGTCGCTGGACTTCGACGTGGTGTCCACTTTGGTGCAACTGGCCGGCGCGCCGGGCAGTGTGGCCAAGACGATCCGGCTGATGGCCGGCCACGAGCTGGTCACCGAAGGCTTCCGGCCCGGCCAGGTCGGCTCGTCGGCCATGCCGCACAAGATGAACACGCGGTCCTGCGAGCGGGTCAACGGCCTCGCGGTCGTGTTGCGCGGATACCTGTCGATGGTCGGTGAGCTCTCCGGCGACCAGTGGAACGAGGGCGACGTGTCCTGTTCCGTGGTCCGCCGAGTGGCTCTGCCGGACGCTTTCTTCGCGCTGGACGGGCTTTTCCAGACCTTCCTCACGGTGCTCGACGAGTTCGGCGCGTATCCGGCGGTGATCGCGCGTGAGCTCGACCGGTACCTGCCGTTCCTGGCCACCACCAAGGTCCTGATGGCCGCGGTCCAGGCCGGTGTCGGCCGGGAGACCGCCCACGAAGCGATCAAGGAAAACGCCGTCGCGGTGGCGTTGGCCATGCGTGAGCAGGGTGCGGCCGAAAACGACCTGCTCGACCGGCTCGCCGCCGACGAGCGCCTGCCGTTGGACCGGTCCCAGTTGGACGCTCTGCTGGCCGACCGGCTGTCGTTCACCGGTGTCGCCGACAGCCAGGTCAGCGCGGTCGTGAAGCGCGTCTCCGAGGTCCTTGAGGACTACCCGGAAGCGGCCGGTTACGTGCCTGCTCCCATTCTGTAGCCCGGATACGGCAGGCACATCCGGCGCCGAGTGTTCTAGGTTTGGCGCATGCACGCACGGGTGGTTGAACTGATCCGATACCTGGTCAAGGGTTGCGCAGGCGAGTCGCTGGACCGCGCGGCCGTGGGCGAGACGGGTCTCGCCCACGACCGGCTGTTCATGGTGGTCGACCAGCACGGCAAGTTCATCACCCAGCGCACCAGGCCGCGCATGGCCGTGGTCACGCCCAGACTCGGCGACGGCACGCTGACGCTGGCCGCGCCCGGAATCCAGGACCTTCAGCTCGACATCGTCCCCGACGGTGAACAGCTGGAGGTCCTGTTGCATACATGGACCGGCAAGGCCGTCGACCAGGGCGCCGAAGCCGCGGAATGGTTCACCGAGTTCATGGGCGAGCCGTGCCGCCTGGTGCGGGTGCCGCCGGAGCATCAGCGCAGGTCGGGCGGGCTGAACGAAGGCTGGGTCGGGTTCGCCGACGGGCACGCGTTGCTCGTGACCAGCCTGTCGTCGCTGGACCACCTCAACGGCCTGATCCTGCAGAGCGGCGGGGACTCCTTGCCGATGAACAGGTTCCGGCCCAACGTGGTGATCGGCGGCTGGGACGAGCCGTACTCCGAGGACAAGGTGCGCCGGATGACCGTGGGCTCAGTCGAGGTGGGCTACGCCAAGTACGCGATCCGCTGCGTGGTGCCCACCGTGGACCAGGCCACCGGGCAGAAAGCCGGGCACGAGCCCACGAAGACGCTGGCGAGCTACCGAAGGGCACCCGAAGGCGGGGTCACCTTCGGCACCAAGTTCGCCGTGCTCGAGCCCGGCGAGCTGACCGTCGGTGACCCCGTCTCGGTTACCGAGTGGGATTAGCAGGTACCGCCGATGACGCGCGGCACACAGTCGGAGTAGCTCAGGAACAACGCGACAGCCGCGTCGTTGCGTGAGGTCTCCCGGGTGATGACCTCGTCAGGCGGGTAGAAACCGCCGCCGCCCGACCGGGGGTACATCTCGAAGGTGTAGCTCCAGATCTTGTGCACACCCCAGAGCCAGTCGTTGATCGTGCCATCGGTGATGTACAGATCGCTGGACTGCTGCGGGGTGTAGTTGTTCGTGCCCGCCATCTGCTGGCCGAGCGTCCGGAACGCGCGTTCCTGGTTGGCGTCCAGGCCAGGCGCGGTGTTGTTGTACGTGTAGCCGTACGGCCACAGGATCAGCTCGGAGTAGGTGTGCCAGTCGATGTGCGACTTGATCTGCTGCACGCCGCCGACCACGCGGGAGTTCACGAAGTCGCGCACCCGCTGGGTTTCCGGTGCCGAGAAGGCCGACGGGCCGCGGTAGGTCTCACTGCCGGTCGACCCGCTGGAACCGCCGCAGCAGCCCCAGTTGTAGCCGAAGTTCCGGTTGAGGTCAGTACCTGGACCCTGCCGGTTCTTGCGCCAGCTGCGGTAGCTGCCGGTCGCGATGTCGTACTCGGAGCCGTCGGGGTTGACGCTCGTGACGATCCAGATCTCACGGCTGTTGACCATGTTGGTGATGGCCGTGTCGCTGCCGTAGCCGTCGGTGTAGCGGTTGGCGATCCGCAGGCACATCTCCGGTGTGAGGTGCTCGCGTGCGTGCTGCTGGCACGTGAACAGCACTTCGGGCTCGGATTCGTCGCTGGCCACGTTGTCGCTGATCTTCAGCAGCATCAGGTTGCGGCCCTGGAAGCTGGTGCCGATGTTCGACAGCCGCGCGATCGACGGGTGGTCGGCCGCGATCTTCTGCAGCTCGGCGTTCTGCTCCGCGTAGTTGTGGTACATCGAGTCGGCCGGAGGGAAGTCCATCACCTGGACGTGCTGCTCCAGTTTGTACCCCGCCGCGCGCAGGGCCTTCGCCTGGCTCGGGGTGGCCGCGAACGTGAGCGTGCCGCTGTCGACACCGTGCATGTCGACGTTGAAACGGCTGATGGCAGTACGTGACTCTGGGGTCGTGTTACGCACCGAGTAGGTGGCAGTCCCAGCCTGTTGGCTGTCGGACACAACGGCCGTGCTCTGGTCAGGCTGCGCCACCGCCGTCATCGGCAGGGGCATCAGCATGGCAGCGCCGAGCACCGCCGCGGCCAAGCGACCGCGACGAGACCTCATGGGCCCTCCCTTTGTTCAGTTGTCTGCAGGGTGTCTCGTAGCGTGGGTCCGCTCACCGAACGTGCGCAAGACATGACCGGACGATTGCCGTCTTCCGGACCAAATAGGTCAGCCCTTTGGCGGCGAGGCGATCGTCTGGTTCCCGATCCACGGCACTATGGCCAAGTGACGTTGGTTGAAGGGGTCCGCAAGCGGTACACCCGCGTGGGTCCATGGGTGCTTGACGGCGTCGACCTGAAGGTCGAGCAAGGCGTGGTCACGGTCATCGTCGCCGGTAACGGCGTCGGTAAGTCCACGCTGCTCAGGATCATCGCAGGCGCGGCGTTGCCGACGGCCGGCCGGATCACCGAGCTGCCGCAAACGGTCGGCTACATCCCCGAGCGTGCCCCCGCCGCGATGCGGATGACCGCGCGGCAGTACCTGGCGCACGTGGGGCGTATGCGTGGGATGCCGCCCGACGAGGTCCTGACGCGGACGAACGAACTGGCCGAGCGACTGGCCCTGGCGCCCGGCCCGGACGTGCCGATCGCCTCCCTGTCGAAGGGAAACGGCCAGAAAGTGGCGGTCATGCAGGCGTTCCTGAAACCGCCGGACCTGCTTGTCGTGGACGAACCGGCGACGGGTCTGGACGCTCCCGCCAAGGCGGAACTGGCCAGGCTGATGTCGGAAGCCGAGCACAACGGCGCCTCGATCCTGCTCAGCGCCCACGAAAGCGCCGTTCCCGCCGGCGGCAGGATGTACCGGTTGCTCGACGGCAGGCTCGTCGCGGAGGCTGCTCGTGGCATGCGGATCACGTTGCAGCCCACCAGGGAAGGCTTGTCGGCGTCTGCTCTGGGCGCGGAAGTCCTGCTCGAAGAGCCCGGCCGGGTGACAGTCCGGACCGAGGACGCGGACAAACTCCTGCTGACGGCCCTGGCCGGCGGCTGGTCGTTGATCGAGGCGAAGCCATGATCTCTTTGGTTCGTTACCTGCTCGCGGACGTCCTGCGGACCCAGCGCTGGGTCCCGCCGCTGCTCACCTACCTGGTCGCGCTGATGATCATCGGCCCGCCCACCGGCCCGGTGCTGCCGACCTACGCGATGGCCGCGGCGGCGCTCGTGCCGATCGGCATGTGGCTGACTGTCGTGGTCTTCCACAGCGAGGAACCCGCGCAGGCCGCGATGACCATGGCGATCACCGGCGGCTTCGGCCGGGTCTGGCCCGCCAAGGTCCTCACCGCGCTGCTGTGCACCCTGGTTCTCGGGCTCGTGTCGCTGATCTGGCTCACGGTGACCGCGAATCAGTACGAGCACGTCGGCGTCGGGTTCGTCGACTACGTGATGACGGCACTGGCTGGTGTCGCGTTCGGGACGTTGATCAGCCGCCCGGTGCTGACCAAGATCTCCTGGACCGCGCTGGTGGGCGTCGGCATCTGCCTGGCCCAGCTGCTGATCCGGCAGGCCCCGCCGGTGAACGCCATGATCGACCTGTACGCCGACCGGTCCCCGAGCCCCGGGCCGATCCTGGTGATCGCCGCCGAGACCCTGGTGCTGTCCGCCCTGGTCATCGGCCTCGCGCATGTCCTGGCACGCAGGAGGATCTAACGTCTGATCTCAGCGACCGCGCTGCGCTGGCTCAGCATCAGCATCGAGGACGCGAAGCCCTGGTTGACCGCGATCGCCACGTGACCGGCCGAGTCGACGTACACCAGGGCCTCACCCGGTTCCACGTCGTCGAACGTGCGGCCGATCGTGGCGTCGATGGTGTGCATGCCGATCTGGACCTGGACGGAAGCACCCGGCAGCAGCAGGCCGGTCGCGATCATGTCGCGGACCTGCGCGGCCAGCTGGATGTTGCCGAAATGGTCCACCGTCAGCACGTCCGAGATCAGCCGCTGGCTGGCCACCACGACGTTCGGCTCAGCCAGCTGGACCAGGGTCTCCAGCTCGATCTGCGGGCCGAAGTCGGCCGGCTCGACACCGAGAGTGAGATACGCGGCGGCCGGCGCGAAGATGTCCCGCCCGTGGAACGTGTGCGATACAGCGGGCAACCGGAACTCCTCAGCCACCAGCTCATAGGCAGCGTGGACCCCGCCCAGAGCGTCCGCGGCCGGTAGCAGCAAGCCGTTGTCCGGCCCGACCAGCAGCCCTTCCTCAGCGACGACCACCAAGGCTCTGCGCCCGGAACCAACTCCAGGATCGACGACGGCGACGTGCACCGCAGGCGGCAGATACGGCGCGACCTGCGCGAGAACCGTCGCCCCACGCCGTACATCTTGCGGAGGCACAGCGTGGGAAACGTCGATGACCTGGGCTCGAGGAGCCTTTTGGGCGATCACACCACGGCACGCCGCGACGAAACCATCCGCCAGCCCATAGTCGGTGGTCAACGAAATCCAATCGATGGCCATGCGCATTAATACCGTGTTCGGGTGGTCACCCATCGGAGGGCCCGCCGAATTAGCCGGACAGGCTATTGACAAGACTTGCGTACGACCCCTGCGCAGCCATCAACTCGTCGTGACTGCCGAGCTCGACGATCCTGCCTTCCTCCATGACGGCAATACGGTCCGCGTCACGCGCTGTGGTCAGCCGGTGAGCGATCGCGATCACCGTGCGGTCAGCCAGAACCGCGCTCAATGACCGCTCCAGGTGCCTGGACGCCGACGAGTCCAGAAGAGACGTGGCCTCGTCCAGGATCAGCGTGTGCGGATCGGCCAACACCAGGCGTGCCAACGCGATCTGCTGAACCATCGCGGGTGCGACGGCTTCACCACCGGAGCCCAGTACGGTGTCCAGCCCGTCCGGCAACGACTTCGCCCACTCGTCGGCGTCCACGGTGCGCAGCGCGTCCCAGAGTTCCTCGTCGTCCGCTGGCCTCGGCAGGGTCAGATTTTCACGGAGCGTGCCTGTGAAAATGTGTTGTTCCTGCGTTACCAGGACGACTTCCCGCCTGCGCCTGGCCGGCGGCAACGAACTCACCTCGGCCCCGCCGATGCTCACCGAGCCGGTGTCCGGCGCGTTGATGCCCGCCAGCAATCGGCCGAGCGTGGACTTGCCTGCGCCGGACGGGCCGACGATGACCAGCCGTTCGCCTTGCACGATGTCCAAATCGATGCCGTGCAACACTTCCCGGCCAGGGCTGTAGGCGAACTTGGCGTCCCGGACGGCGATGTTCGTGCCGTGCGGGATCGCGGACTCGTCACCCGGATCCGGCTTGATCCGTTGCACGCCAAGGATCCGGCGCAGCGCGGCATTGCCGACCTGCAGCTCGTCCAGCCAGGTCAGCGCCTCGCTCAACGGGTCCACCAACGCGCGGGCGTACAGCACGACTGCGGTGATCTCGCCGATCCCGGCCGTGCCGGTGGCGTACGCCACGCCACCGATCAGCAGGATCACGGCGATCGGCAGGATGAAACCGATGTCCAGGGCACCGAGGAACACCGACCACAACCGGCTGGAGTACCACTCGGCGTCGACGGCCTTGCCCAGCAGTTTGGTGTTGTGCTCGATCCGTCGCCCGCGCAGCCGGAGCGCTTCGATGGTCCGGCCGCCGTCAGCGGTCTCATGCGTGCTGGAATGCACATCCGCCCAGCAGGCCAGTGCCTCCTGGTATTTCGGGATCACTCGCGGCCGGTACCAGCGGGTGGCCGCGACCAGCAACGGCACCGCGACGAGCATGCCCAGCGCGATCACCGGCGAGGTGATGACCATCGCGATCGCGGTCAGTGCCACGGTCACCGCGGCGATCACGATTTCCGGCGCGGCCTGCCGAAGGCCCTCGTCCAGCTTGTCCACATCGGACGTGGCACGACTGAGCAGGTCACCCGTGCCTGCCGACTCGACGGTGGACAACGGCAGTTGGACCACGTGCTGAACCATGCCCTCGCGGGCCTCGGCCAGCAGTCGTTCGCCGAACACCGCGGCCCGGAACCGGGCCTGCCGCCGCAGCAGGGCATGGACCACGAGCACGCCGACGAAAATCAACGCGGTCACGTCGACCCGCCAGGTGTCGGTACCGGCCACAACCGCGTCGACCAGGTCACCCAGCAGTTGCGGGCCGATCAGGCCGACGAGTGTCGCGGCACCGAACAACGACATCATGGCGGCGAACGACCACTTGTTGGCCACCGCGACCGCCCAGATCCAGGCCCGGACTTCGCGTTTGTCCGCAAGGGGAAGTGTCGTCCTCATGGCGCGTACACCTTGTCCGCGATATTTGTCCACAAAGGACTCTGACTGAGTACGACCGTCGTACGGCCACGGCGCAACTCCGCGACCCGCCGCACGATCCTGGCCTCGGTGTGGGCGTCCACGGCCGAGGTCGGCTCGTCCAGTACGAGTACGTCCGCGTCGAAGCTCAACGCCCTGGCCAGCAGCATTCGCTGCCGCTGACCACCGGACAGGGTCCGGCCGCGCTCGGCCAGGTACTCGTCTGTGCCGTGTTCCAGGCCGTCGACGACGTCCATCGCGTCCGCGGCCCACAACGCCGTGCGTAGATCGACCGACCTGCCCATGTCGACCTCGTCGGCGAGTTTGCCGGAGAACAGCACGTCCTGGTTGTGCGCCACCAGGATCCGGTCTCGGATCTCGGTGATGTCCGCGTCCCGCAAGGCGATACCGTCGGCGAACACCGGCGCGTCGACGTACCGGCCAAGCCGGTCGGCCACCGCGTCCGAGCCCGTCGTGTTGATCACGGTCAACTGCCCGGCTGGGCAGTCGTACCCGTCGAGTTCGTCCCGTAGCCCGAAAGCACCGGACGGCAACGGTTTCGGGTCCGCCGGCGATTCGAGACCAGGCGTCAGGCGCAGAATCTCGCACGCTCGCCGGGCCGCGACCGTGGCCTCGTTGTAGTGGTGTGCCGCTTCGGTCGCGACACTCACCGGGACCACGAGGAACGCCGACACACCGTAGAACGCGACCAGCTCGCCGACCGAGATCGTGCCGTCCAAGGCCAGCCGTGCACCCAGCCACAGCACCACGACCGTGACCAGGCCAGGCAGGAACACCTCGATCCCGGACAGCCAGGAGTCGATCCTGGCCGCGTTCACGCCCGCCTTGCGGACTCGCTGACTGGTCTCGGCGAACCGGTCGGTGAACTGCTTCTCACCACCGATTCCCCGGAGAATCCGCAGGCCGGAGACGATATCGGCGGCCATCGCGGTCGCCGCGCCGACCTCTTCACGATGCGCTTCGGTCCGTTTGCGCAACGGCCCGAGCAACGGAATGAAACCGAGAGTCGCCAGCGGAACACCGATCAGCACGACCAGGCCCAGGATCGGCGTACTCGACAACAGCGCGATCGCGACCACGACAAACGAGGCCACGGCACCGGTCAGCCGGCCGATCACTTCGAGCAGCCCGGCGATGCTGTACAGGTCGGACGAGCCGACCGCGACGATCTCACCGGTCTTGATCTTCTTGGGCAAGGCGGCGCCGACACGCGTCGCGTGCTGCAGGACGGCCTGCTGCATGAGACTCGCGCCGTCCAGCCACGCTCGGTCTCCCGCACGCGTCAGCACGACGTTGCTCAGCGCCAGCAGCACACCGAGCCCGAGGATCAGGCCTGTCCAGGTCAGCAGCGAACCGGTGTCTCGCGGGGCGATACCTTCGTCGATCGCCTTGCCGATGGCCAGCGGCACAAGCGCCAGCGGAACCATCCACAGTGCACCGAACACCACGGCCGTGACGATCGGGCGCGGTGCGGATCGGATCAGCCACCACAGGAACCGCAGCGGCGATCTCGAGTCTGGAGTGAGTCAATGCCAATGCATGGCCGGAAGCTACCGCGTCGCGTGTGACCCGCGCTACGCAATTAAGCTGCGGAGGTGCCAACGCTCTCTGAGTATCCGCAGGTAGCCGCTGGAAAGATCCGCGAGTTGTACGCAGTGGACGACGACCACCTGCTGCTGGTCGCCTCCGATCGGATCTCGGCGTTCGACTACGTGCTGCCGACGACGATCCCGGACAAGGCCCGCGTGCTGACCGCGATGAGCGTGTTCTGGTTCGACCTGCTCGGCGGCCGTAACCACCTGGTGTCCGCCGACGACCCGCGGATTCCCGAGGAGGTCCGTGGCCGTGCCCTGCTGGTTCGCAAGCTGAAGATGCTGCCGGTGGAGTGCGTGGCCCGTGGTTACCTCACGGGATCCGGCATCATCGACTACCGCAGGGACGGCGCGGTCAGCGGCGTGCGGCTGCCCGAGGGCCTGACCGAGGCGTCCAAACTGCCCGAACCGATCTTCACGCCCAGCACCAAGGCGGAGGTCGGGCTGCACGACGAGGCGATCGACTTCGACGCCGTCCGGGCCACCGTCGGCGACGACCTGGCTGAGAAGCTGCGCAGCACCACGCTGGACCTGTACACGCGTGCGGCCGCGCACGCGCTGGAGCGCGGCATGATCCTGGCCGACACCAAGTTCGAGTTCGGCCTGGACGACTCCGGTGAGCTCGTGCTCGGCGACGAGGTGCTCACACCCGACTCGTCGCGGTACTGGGCTGTCGACGGATACGAGGAAGGTGTCGTCCAGCCGTCGTTCGACAAGCAGGTCGTGCGTAACTGGCTGACCTCGCCGGAGTCCGGCTGGGACCGCCATTCCGGCGAGGCACCGCCGCCACTGCCCGACGAGGTCGCCGAATACACCCGGTCGAGGTATGTCGAGGCGTACGAGCGCGTTTCCGGAAAGTCGTTCGCCGACTGGGCATGATCACCCTTTCGTGAATTCTTCTGGATAGCGCCTGCCCGTTACCCGGATGACAAACGGCCGCCATGCGGGTGAGGCGTCATGGTGGTGTGTCCGCGCGTCTGGTGGTTTCGCTGTCCGGGATCGGGACCCGGACTCTGCACCGCTGCGCCGAACTGGCTGGAGAGCTGGACCCTCGGGGGGTCGCGCTCTCGCTCTTGTTCGCGCCGCGGCTGGCAGGGTTGGGGCAGCCCTCAGTGGTAGTGGACTGGGTGCGGCAGCGGCGCGCCCGAGGGGACGCGCTGCTGTTGCACGGCTTCGATCACACGGACGTGCCACGTCGCCGCGCCGAATTCGGGTCGTTGCCCGCACATGAGGCCGGTCTGCGGCTGACCGCGGCGTGCCGGACCATGGAGCGGCACGGCCTCGAACTGGACAGCTTCGCGCCGCCGCAGTGGGCTGCCTCAGCCGGAACGCTCACTGCCTTGCAGCGCAATGGTTTTGTGTTGTGCGCCGACATGAGCAAGGTTTACGACCTGAAGTCCGGAGCCGTCCACAAAGGACGTGTCCACGGACTCGCGTACGGCGAACGCGTCGAGCCGTGGTCTTGTTTTGCTTTGGTACTAGGGGTCGCACGAGCCGCACGGCGTGGCGGCCTGGTGCGGTTGTCCGTGGACGCGGCCGACCTGGCCAGGCCAGGGCCGCGGCGGGCGATTCTCGATGCGATCGACATCGCTACCCACCACGGCGCCGAGCCCACCACGTATCAGAGAGCCGTTGCCTCGCCACGCTCCAGCACGCGGACCTCGGTCTCCTTGGGGCCGAGTTCGGTGAACCTGCCGTAGTACATCTGCGGGACCGACACCACGGCCTCGTGGATCGGCAGTGCCACGCGTGGCTTCATCATCCGCAGGTAGTCGATCGCCTCGGAGAGCTTCTGCCACGGCGCCGCGGTCGGCATGCCCAGCACGTCAACGGTTTGCTCAGGCCGGAAGAACGAGTCGCCAGGGTGGTAGAAGGCGCCGTCGTCGATCACGTAACCGACGTTCGGCGGCACCGGGACCTCAGGATGGATGATCGCGTGATTGCCGCCGACGGCGTTCACCTGCGCGCCGCCGATCTGGAAGCTCTCGCCAGGCCGGACGACCCGTGCGGTCACACCGGCAGCAGCGGCGTCCTGGGCGGACGCGGGGTCGGCGATCACCACCGCCTTGGGGTTGGCCGCCACCAAGGCCGGAAGTCGTTGCATGTCAAGGTGGTCGGGGTGCTGGTGCGTGATCAGGATCGCGTCCAGGTCGCGGACGTCCTCGAAACCGGCGGAGAACACCCCGGGATCGAACAGCAGCCTGGCCGATCCGCTCTCCGCCAGCACACAGGAATGTCCGAAATGGACAAATTGCATGGCCGGTTTCCCTTTCAGGTCGCGCTTGACACCAGTTCGTCGCCCAGCGAGCTGCGGCTGTAGTTGACATTACGCCCGGCGCGCCTGCCGTTGAGCAGACCGGCCGCGGCCAGGGCCTTGATATGCTCGGAGATCGTGCTGGGGGCGACGCCCAGCCGCTCGGCCAGCACCGTCGTACTCGCGGGCGAGTCGAGCGCCCTGAGCAGCCGTGCCTTCGTCCGGCCGACGACCCCGGCGAGTAGATCGCCGTCCGGCGCGGGCACGTCCTCCCATAGCGTCGCGGAGCCGCGCGCCGGGTAGACCAGCGAAGGCTGCCACGGCGGCACCATCATCACGCCGATATGGCTGGCGAACGCGCTCGGCACGAGTAACAGGCCGCGTTCGTCCAGTTCGAGCCGTCCGGTGTTGAACGTGGGCAGCAGAACCCGGCCATGGTTGATCGTCACGCCGGGGTGCACGCTGCCCAGCACCTTGGCCAGGCCGCCTGCACCGAACTGCCTGGTGCGGTAGTCGATGTCGGTCCGCAGCACGTCCTGCAGCCTCGGCCAGACCGGTCGCACCAGCATGTCCCAGCACTTGCGCAGCTGTTCGGCCAGCAGATCACGTGCCTCGCCGGGGTCCCGTAGCAGTTCGTCGAGCTCACCGGGGATGTCCCGGCCCGCCGTGGACATCACGATCTCGGTGCGGACCTGCTCGGCGGAGGTCCGGATGACGGCCTCGAGCTGGTCCTCGACCGTGGTCGCGGAGTCCTGCGGAGGCGGGCTGAGGAAATCCGGGAAGTACTGGTCGCCGGCCAGCAGCGAAACGAGTTCGGGCACGTCAAGGCAGGTCAGCGTGGACCTGTTGGCCGCAGCCCAGCGCGCGTGCACGGCTGAGCGGCCGGGCTTGCTCAGCACTCGGACGGCGTTGAGCACTTCTTCCAACGGCGAGATCGCCAGCCGGACGTGCTGGGCGCCGATTTCGCCGGGCAGGATCTCGATCACCGGGCGTCCTTTCGGGAATATCCGAATCAGTATCGCCGCCGACCGGCCAAACGGCACTGTCCTCGGCATGAATCTTCGCTATTGGCGCTGGTCGCTGGGCACGCAACTGCTGCGGCTGCCGTCGATGATGGCTCCGCTGGCGTTCGCCGTGCTCGCGACGCAGGTGACCGGGTCGTATCGGCTGGGCGGGCTGATGATGGCCGTGTTCGTCGGCGCCGAGATCACCACCGCTGGCTTGGTTGGGCGCCTGCTCGACCGCATTGGTGTGGCTCGCGGCTTGCGGGTGCTGCTTGTCCTCTGTGCTTTGTGTCTGTGCGGGCTGGCTGCGGTCAGCGGGTCACCGGTGCTGATGATCGTTTTTGTCGTGCTGACCGGGGTCGTCGCCGGTGGGCTTGCCGGCGGCATGCGGGCGTTACTGCCTTCTGCCGTGGCTGCCGGATCTCTTGAACGTGCCATCGCGGTCGACGCGATGATCGTTGAGTGTGTGGTCGTCGGCGGACCGCTTGTGGTCGCTTTGCTTTCACCGCTCGGCGGAGTCGCTCCCGTGCTGGGGATGGCTGTTTCCTATGTGCTGGCTGCGTTTTTTGTGCCGTCAGGGTCGCCTGCGCGCAAGGAACACGGTGTTCGGCCGCGACTGGGATCGATCTTGTCCTGGCTGTTGTGCGCGTTCGCGTTCGGGTATTTGTGCAGCACGATCGAAGTCGCCTCGCTCCCATTGGCGCAACGAGTCGGCGGCGGTCCAGGGGCAGCCGTGATCGTGATCGTGGTGCTGACCGCGGCGAGCCTTTCCGGAGCTGGGCTGTACGCCTGGCTCGGGCCACGGCTGACGCTGGACCGGCGGATTCGTGCGGTCGTGCTGCTGACCGGGATGGCGTTGGGTGCGGTCCTCGTCGCGTTTGGCGGGACCTGGCCGATGCTCGTCGCGGGGGTTGTCACGGTCGGTATATGCATCGGGCCGTTGAACACCACGATGTCGATGCATCTGCAGACGACACTGCCCGACGAACGCAAGGCAGAGGGCTTCGGGCTGATCTTCACGTCCCAGGGAGCCGGGTTCGCGCTGGGCTCACTGTCCGTGTCCGCGTTGCCGCTCGCAGGGGCGCCGTTGCTTGGCGCGATGATCGGATGTGTGGCCGCGGCGCTCATTGGCGTGCAGTCAAGAACGCCCGTCGCCATGCCCGTTACTGTCGAGTAGCCTCCAGGGTAGGCAACCCAGGAGGCGCGCTCTCATGACCACTGTGGAGCACAAGGTCGAGACATTCGACTCGTTGAACCCGGCCACCGACGAGGTCGTCGGGACGTACCCGGTCCATACCGAGGAGGACGTCGCACAGGCCGTCGCCCGCGCGCGCAACGCGTATACCTGGTGGAACTCCCTCGGCTACGCAGGCCGCGCGGAGCGGCTGCAGCGCTGGAAGGGCATCATCACCCGGCGCGGCGCCCAGCTCGCCGAAGTCGTGCACGCCGAGACCGGCAAGCCGCACTCCGACGCGATGATCGAAGTGGTCCTCGCGGTCGACCACACCGCCTGGGTCGCGAAGAACGCCCGCAAGGTGCTTGGCCCCAAACGCCGCGCCGCAGGTCTGTTGATGGCCAACCAGGCCGCGACCGTGGAGTACCAAGCGCTTGGTGTCATCGGCGTGATCGGCCCGTGGAACTACCCGGTCTTCACCCCGATGGGCTCGATCGTCTACGCCCTGGCAGCGGGCAACGCCGTGGTCTTCAAACCCAGCGAGTACACCCCCGGCGTCGGCAAGTGGCTCGTCGAGACCTTCGCCGAGGCCGTGCCCGAATACCCGGTCTTCCAGCTGCTCACCGGCTACGGCGCCACCGGCGCGGCACTGTGCCGTTCCGGCGTGGACAAGCTGGCCTTCACAGGCTCGGCGGCGACCGGCCGCAAGATCATGGCCACCTGCGCGGAAACCCTGACCCCCGTGCTGATCGAAGCCGGCGGCAAGGACGCCCTGCTGGTCGACGAGGACGCCGACATAGCCGCGGCGGCCGACGCGGCAGTCTGGGGCGGAATGTCCAACGCTGGCCAGACATGCGTGGGCGTCGAACGGGTCTACGTGCACGAGAAGGTCTACGACGCCTTCGTGGCCAAGACCGTGGAGATCGCCAAGTCGGTCCGCGCGGGCTCGGACCCCGAAGCCAAGATCGGCCCGATCACCATGCCCGCCCAGCTCGACATAATCCGCCGCCACATCGCCGACGCCATCGAACGCGGCGGCAAAGCCCTCGTCGGCGGCCCGGATGCGGTCGGCGAAAAATTCGTCCAGCCCACAGTGCTGGTCGACGTCCCCGAAGACTCAATCGCGGTACAGGACGAAACCTTCGGCCCAACCCTGACCATCGCCAAGGTCAAGGACATGGACGAAGCAGTCTCAAAAGCCAACGACTCCCGCTACGGCCTGGGCTCCACAGTCTTCGCCAAGAGGCGCGGCATGGAACTGGCCCGCCGGCTGCGCTCCGGCATGACAGCCGTGAACTCCGTCATCAGCTTCGCCGGCATCCCCACCCTCCCCTTCGGCGGCGTAGGCGACTCAGGCTTCGGCCGAATCCACGGCCCCGACGGCCTCAAAGAATTCACCCGCGCCAAAGCAATCGCCCGCCAGCGCTTCAAGCCCCCCATCGCCCTGACCACCTTCTCCCGCACCGAGAAAACCGACGCAGCCGTCGCCAAACTCATCACCATCCTGCACGGCAAACGCAAGTAGCCCGGACAACCGAGCGGCAGGGCGACGACATGGCAAGTCAGTCCAGTGACACCGTGTCGTCGCACTGTTCGCAGACCCAGTCGTCATGAGTGGCGATGACCACGCACGCGCCGTTGTCCGCGAGGCCGCGCAGAAGTGAGACCACGGTTTCCGTGTTGCCGTGGTCCAACGCGCCAGTAGGTTCGTCAGCCAGGACCAGGCTCGGCTCCTTCACGATGAGGCGAGCCACCGCGACGCGCTGCTGTTCGCCGCCAGAGAGCCTGCTGACCCGGTCACCTTCGCGCCCCGCAAGCCCCACGCGCTCCAGTGACTCCGACAACGCTGTCCGGGCGGCGGCGCCGCGAACGCCTCTCGCTTGCAGCGCCACATCGATGTTCTGGGCGATCGTCGCGTTCTCCACGAGCGCGTAGTTCTGGAACAGGTAGCCCAGATGGTCACGGCGGAACCGTCGCACCGCTCTCGGTCGCATCCGGGTCAGCTCTTGCCCGTCGAACCAGATCTCACCACTGGTCGGCTGTTCCAGCAGACCCATGCAGTTGAGCAAAGTGGACTTGCCCGAGCCGCTGGGGCCCGTCAGCGCCGTCAACTGGCCCGGCTTCGACGTCAGGTCGAGGCCCCTCCACAGGGTTCGCTCGCCGTAGGTCATGGTGAGGTCGTTGGTTTCCAGCATGGTCGTGCCTCCAACTCGGGTCACAGGTTCACGCCTCACTGGCTCCGGCGCGGACCATACGGTGGTGCGCACGGATCAGAGCCGCGAGTGCACCACAGACGGTCAACGCGGCGAGCAGGCTGATGGCCACCCACGCAGTGGCACTCAGCGCCACCGGATCGAACGGGGGAATCATGCCCCGGCGCAGAAACACCGCCAGCTCACTATTGACGCGCCACACCTGGTATGGCAGCCAGCCGACCAGAACGACGAGCACAGCCGCTTCGAAAGCCAGCAACATCCGGTGAGTCGCGGTGAACCGCCACCCGCTGACGTGCCTCGCGAAGATGAGCTGTGCGTTGCGCCGGGTATGGATCTGCACAGCGCCGATTCCGGTGACAAGCAGGACCAGCACACCTGCCGCTGCGCCGAACAACGTCAGCTGGAACTTGCGAATCACCTCGTTGTGCGCAGTGGCGGCTTCGGTCGCCGCGGGAGTGACCGACACGACGAACCGGCGGAGGCCGGGATCGGCGCCGATCGCGTCGCGAACCACTTGCGGATTCGGGAACAGCACTCGTCCCTGCGTGGCGAAGGCCGTGAAGCTCTCGCCGTCCAGCAGTCCCAGCTGCGAGGGCAGGAAGACCACGATGGGATCGGTGGCCAAGGAGTGGTCCTCGTTCGCCACACCTGGCGCGGTCGGTCCGTCGATCTTGGACGTGTAGGTGAAGACCTGCTGGCGCGAGGCGGCCATGGCTTGCTTGAATTCCACTGTGGACATGCTGCTTGGCAACAGCGGGGCCACAGCGTCCCGGTCGTTCCACAGGTCGGCGGGGATGAACAGAGTGGGCTCGCCCACTGCGGGTTTGGCCCCGTCGGCGAGCCGGATCGGTTGTTCCCGCAGGAAGTTGTCGTTGACGTAGAGCAGATCCCTGCCCCGCAACGGACCCATGTCCTGGACGAGCTCTCGTCCGGCGAGAATCAGGTGGCCCGCTCGATCTTCGGTTCGAAGCCACGCGCCGACGACCGAAGTGGCTTGTTTCTCCTCGGCGGCGGACCAGACGCTGCCAAGGCCGATCCGCGACGTGCTGCCCAGCTGTGTGTAGGCGGTGAGCGCGTCTTCGCGCCGCTCAATGTCCAGTCCGGTCGCGACCGCCCTCTCGACGAGAACCACCGTCGCGATGACGGTTGCCACCCGCAACGTGTACGCGACAACTGAGGCCGTCCGGGCGGGAAGCTCACCTTTCACGGAGGCTGCCACGCTCAGTCGCATGAGGACCGACAATGCCAGGGCGTGTGTTCCGACGGCGGCGACGGCCAGCACGCAACCGATGGCCAAGGTCGTCAGCAGGTAGCTGCCGAAGGCCGCCAAACCGTTGTACATCAGGAGAAAACCTGTGGTGGCGCCAACGATCAAAGCGCCACCGGTCAGCCAGTACCTGGCGGCATGGCGCACGTCGGACAGCAGGAGACTGGCGTAACCCAAGCCCTGAAGTCGTTTGATGCTGTACGAGCGCGCCCCCATCAGCACACCTGCGGCGGCTATCGCGACCGAGACAAGCATCATCATGTTCAGGATGGTCACGTGATCGTCCTGCAGTTGCCGGTCGGCACCGGCCAGACTCCACCGGTCGAACCGTTCGCCGACCACCAAGCCCTTCGAGGACAGAAAGTCGCCCAGCCGAGCGGCTTCGGCGTAGTCGCCGAGTACCACGTAGACGCCGGTCGGTTCTTGATCGCCTGCCTCGGCGAACGGGCGCACGCGTGTGGTCAGCGATCGCGTGAAGTCCGTGTAGCCGTCGCGCAGCCATTCGGCCACAGCCGGGTCCGTACCCGCCAGGTACAGGGTGCGGCCGCGTTGTTCCCCCGCGAAGTCGTCGGTCAGCCGCCCGCCCGTGATGGCGTGGTCGACCATGAACTGTTCGATCTGGGAACGCAACTCGCCCGTCGGTGTGCTCTTGTCCCACGCCGTGACGGTGACGGCTGACCGGGCCGGTAGCGGCGCGAGTTCGTCCCAGTGCGTCACCACGGTGAACGAGAGAAAGCAGGCGAATATCCAGTTGGCGAGAAGAACGAACCGGAGGCTCTTGGGGAACAAAGACTTTCCTTACCCCTCGGGGTCCTGCGGAGTGGGTTCGATTTCCACTCCGCAGGATTTCCTTCGTAAATCAGCAGCCCGAGGCGGACGGGTTGTAGTAGGCCTTGTTGCCCCACAAGGCGGCGGAGTCAGTCGAGGCTGCCCACTGGCCACCCCGGGTGGCGCCCGACGTCCTCCGGCCGCTCGCGCCGTCGGTGGCGGAGCTGTGGCAGTTGGACGGGTGGTTGTACAGGGACCAGACGCTGTTGGCGTTGGCGCCGTAGTCCCACGTGCCACCCTCCTTGGGGTATGCGATGGTCGCGGCGGCGATGCCCGCGGTACCGGTCAGCACTGCGGCCGCGGTAAGGCCGGTCAGGGCGATCTTCTTGAAACCCATATCTCTGAATCCCACCTCAAGGAAAAGCCGACAAATAACCGGAAACCGTATTTCTTGGTTGCCGGGGGTGAAAGTTAGCCGGTTTCGGGTGAATTCGAAAGGGGTTTCAGCTGAGCTTGAAACCGGTCATCGCGAGGCTTTGCCGGGGGATTTACCTGTGTAATGCGCGAACCTTGTACGGTGTTTTTGATCACATTCTCGGGTGTAATAGAAATCATAGAGAATGCCATTCGGTAAATCGCCTTGTCCGGGCCGCCCAGACAGCGGCCCGGACAAGGTGCCTAGTGGAACAGCGCGGGGAGGGTGCCCTCCCAGGCGTTGCGGAGTTCGTCCAGACCGAACGTGGCGATGTCCTGGATCTCCAGTGACTGCGATTCAAGGTCGACGACACCCAGCTTGCGCCATGGCAACGCGCGGGCGGTGCACATGTCGGTGAAGCGCAGCTCCTCCGTGCGGGGGACTGCGACGATGACGCGGCCTGTCGACTCCGAGAACAGTTGCACGAACGGATCCTGGTCGGGGTCGAGGAAGATCCGGGCGCCGGTCTGGCCGATGAGGCAGGCCTCGATCAATGCCTGTGCGAGGCCGCCGTCGGAGAGGTCGTGCGCTGCGGAGACCATGCCGTCGCGGGAGCCGGCGCGCAGAATCTCCGCGAGCAACTGCTCGTGGGCGAGGTCCACGCGAGGTGGCCGACCGCTCAGCGATCCGTGCACGACGTGGGCCCATTCGGAGCCGCCGAACTCGTCGTGGGTCGCACCCAGCAGCAACAGGGTTTCGCCTGCTTCGGCGCCGATGCCGGTGGGGATGCGGCGGCGGACGTCGTCGATGACGCCCAGGACGCCCACGACCGGGGTCGGCAGGATCGCGGTGGAGCCGGTCTGGTTGTAGAAGCTGACGTTTCCGCCGGTCACGGGGATGCCGAGTTCGACGCAGCCGTCCGCGAGGCCACGGACGGCCTGCTCGAACTGCCACATCACGCCTGGGTCCTCCGGCGAGCCGAAGTTCAGGCAGTTCGTCACCGCGACCGGAGTCGCACCGCTGACGGCGACGTTCCGGTACGCCTCGGCCAAAGCGAGCTGCGCGCCTAGATAGGGGTCGAGCTTGCAGTAGCGGCCGTTGCAGTCAACGGAAAGCGCGACGCCGCGGCCGGTCTCTTCGTCGATCCGGATCATGCCGGCATCCGCGGGCTGAGAGAGGACTGTGCCGCCGCGGACGTACCTGTCGTACTGGTCGGTCACCCAGGCGCGCGACGACAGGTTGTGTGAACCGGCCATCCGCAGGACCAGATCCCGGAGCTCCGAAGTGGACGGACGCGGCAGGGAAACCGGCTGCTGCAAGGCATCCTGGTCGGCTGGCCGTGCGATCGGACGGTGGTAAACCGGGCCTTCGTGGGCGACGGTCCGCGGCGGGACGTCCACCACGACCTCGTCGTGCCAGGTGATCACCAACCGTCCTGTGTCGGTGACCTCGCCGATCTCGGTCGCGGTCACGTCCCACTTGGCGCAGACCGCCATGAAGGCGTCCACATCGGACGGTTTGACCACCGCGCACATCCGCTCCTGCGACTCGCTGGAGAGGATTTCGGCAGGTGTCATTCCCTTGGCACGCAACGGAACCTGGTCGAGATTCACGTGCATACCGCCGTCGCCGGCCGAAGCCAGCTCGCTCGTGGCGCAGGACAGGCCCGCCCCGCCGAGGTCCTGGATGCCGACCACGATGCCCTCGCGGAACAGCTCAAGGCAGCACTCGATCAGCACCTTCTCCGTGAACGGGTCGCCGACCTGCACCGACGGCAGTTTCTTGCGGCCCGCCGAGGTTTCGTCGCCGGAGAACGTGTCCGAAGCCAGCACCGACACGCCGCCGATGCCGTCCAGGCCGGTCCGCGCGCCGAACAGGATGATCTTGTTGCCGGTGCCCGACGCGTGCGCCAGGTGCAGGTCCTCGACCCGCATCGCACCCACACACAGGGCGTTCACCAGCGGGTTTCCGATGTACGTCGAGTCGAAAACGACCTCGCCGCCGATGTTCGGCAGGCCGAGGCAGTTGCCGTAACCACCGACACCGGCGACCACACCAGGCAGTACGCGGCGAGTGTCGGGAGCGTCAGCGGGGCCGAAGCGCAGCGAGTCCATCACGGCCAACGGCCGCGCACCCATCGCCATGATGTCGCGGACGATACCGCCGACGCCGGTGGCCGCGCCCTGATAAGGCTCCACATAGGACGGATGGTTGTGGCTCTCCGCCTTGAAGGTGACCGCCCAGCCGTCCCCGACGTCGACCACACCGGCGTTCTCGCCGATGCCCGCGAGCATCTTGGCGCGCATCTGCTCGGTGGTGGTCTTGCCGAAGTAGGCCAAGTGCACCTTGGAGGACTTGTAGGAGCAGTGCTCGCTCCACATCACCGAGTACATCGCGAGCTCGGCGTCGGTGGGCCGGCGACCGAGGATCTCCCGGATTCGCTGGTACTCGTCGTCCTTGAGGCCCAGCTCGCGGTACGGCTGGGCGGTGTTCGGAGTGGTTTCAGCGTTTTTGACAGTGTCAGTGTTATCGGCAGTCATGCCTTCACCAGTGCGTCGAGGGCGGAAAAGAACATGCCCAGGCCGTCGTCGGACGGTCCGGTCAGCGCGTCGATGGCGTGCTCGGGGTGCGGCATCAGGCCGACAACGTTGCCAGTCGCGTTGGTGATGCCGGCGATGTCGTTCAGCGACCCGTTCGGGTTGGCGCCGACGTACCGGAACACCACCCGGCCTTCGCCTTCCAACGAATCCAGGACGTGCTTCTCAGCGACGTAACCGCCTTCGCCGGACTTCAGCGGGATCAGGATCTCCGCGCCCCCCTCGTACCGGGTCGTCCACGCGGTCGAGGTGTTCTCCACCTTCAGCCACTGGTCCCGGCAGACGAAGTGCAGTTCGGAGTTACGAACCAGCGCACCGGGCAGCAGGCCCGCCTCGCACAGGATCTGGAAACCGTTACAGATCCCCAGAACCGGCATTCCCTTGCCGGCCGCCTCGATCACCGGGCCCATCACCGGGGCGAACCGCGCGATCGCGCCGCAGCGCAGGTAGTCGCCGTAGGAGAAGCCGCCGGGGACGATCACCGCGTCCACGCCGTGCAGGTCGGCGTCCGCGTGCCAGAGCGAGACGGCCTCGCCACCGGCGTACTTCACCGCGCGGGCGGCGTCCTGATCATCAAGCGTGCCGGGGAAGGTGATGACACCGACCTTCATGCCTGCACCCGCCGTACGGTGAAGTCCTCGATCACGGTGTTGGCAAGCAGATCAGCGGCGATCTTGGTGAGCGTCTCGTCGTCGACCGAGTCGTCCACCTCCAGTTCGAACCGCTTGCCTTGGCGGACCTCGGTGACACCGGCGAAGCCCAGACGGGGCAACGCTTTGGCCACCGCCTGTCCCTGCGGGTCGAGAATCTCCGGCTTGGGCATTACGTCGACGACGACTCGAGCCACGGTCGTTGCTCCCATTTCAACATCACTGCGGGTGACGGCGGACTTTGCGAAGCGTACCTGACCTGGGGGTTTCGCCCTGCGCGTACAGGGTCGCGGAGGGCACCCGGTCACAACCAGGATCACCGGTATGCGAATTCTCGTACTGGGCGGAACGGTCTTCCTCGGACACGCGATCGCGGCCGACGCGGTGGCCCGTGGGCATGATGTGACCTGCGCGGCAAGGGGTAGCAGCGGTGGCGCGCCCGGCCGGCTGATCAAGATCGACCGGGATGATCCAGATGGTCTTGCCCCACTTGTGGGTGAACATTTCGACACGGTCATCGACGTGGCGAAAATCTCCTATCCACATGTACGCCGAGCCGTCGAGATGATCAAAACCGACCATTGGTCGTTCGTCTCGTCGATCAGTGTGTACGCGGAGCATCGGACCGGCCACACTCACGACCCGCTGCACGAACCGATCGAAGAGCAAGGCTCCGACGACGCGATGCACAACTACGCCGGCATCAAGGTGGCCAGTGAGAACGCGGTCCGTGGCGTATGGGGTGAGAGCGCGTTCATCATCCGCGCCGGGTTGATCACCGGACGCGGGGACCTGAGCGACCGCTTCGGCTACTGGCCCGCGCGCCTGGCCGGGACCGGCCGCGCGGTCGTGCCGGACGCACCGGACCAGGCGACTCATCACATCGACGTGCACGACCTCGCGAGGTGGATCGTCGACGGCAGTGAACGCAGGCTCGGCGGCACGTTCAACGCCGCGGGCCTGCCGATCGCGTTCGGCGAACTGCTCAGCCGAATCCAGGTCGCGGCCGGTGGCGACGCCGAACTGGTGCCGGTCAGCGAGGCCAAGCTGATCGAACATGACGTGAACGCGTGGTCCGGGCCTCGGTCGCTGCCGCTGTGGATCCCCGAGGACCATCCGCTGAAGAAGAACTGGGACGTGCAGCCCGCGATCGACGCGGGCCTGAAGTTCAGGTCACTTGAGGACGCGGCGTCGAGCGCGCTGGCGTACGAACGTGAACTGGGCCTTGACCGGCCACGCCGCGCCGGACTGACGCCGCAGGACGAGGCGCATGTGTTGAGCTTGGTCTGACCGGAGGGCAGGATTCACCCAAAGGAGGTCCAGGTGCGCGAGACTTTCGACTACATCGTGGTAGGCGCCGGCAGTGCCGGGGCAGTCGTGGCCAGCCGGTTGACCGAGAACCCGGATGTGCGGGTGCTGCTGCTGGAGGCGGGCGGCGAGGACACCGCCGACGAGATCCACATCCCGGCCGCGTTCGCCAATCTGTTCAAGACCAAATGGGACTGGAACTACGAGACGGTCGAACAGAAGCACATGGGCGACCGGACCTCGTACTGGCCGCGGATGAAAGCGCTCGGCGGCTGTTCGTCGATGAACGCGATGATCTACATCCGCGGCAACCCGGCGGACTACGACACCTGGCGTGACGACCACGGCGCCACCGGCTGGGGCTGGGACGACGTCCTGCCGTACTTCGTACGCGCCGAGCGCAACACGCGCCTCGGCGGCCCACTACACGGCACCGAAGGCCCGCTGTTCGTCGAAGACCGTCGCTTCACGCATGAGCTCTCGCGAGCGTGGGTGGAGGCCGCGGTGGCATGGGGCCTCAAGCCGACCGACGACTTCAACGGCGCCGACCAGGAAGGCGCCGGCCAGTACCAGGTGACCTGCCACAACGGCAGGCGCTGGTCGACCGCTGACGCGTACCTCCGGCCCGCCATGACCAGGACGAACCTGACCGTCCGCACACACGCCCAGGCAACGAAGGTCGTCATGGAATCCGGCCGCGCAGTCGGCGTTTCGTACCTGCACGCAGGCGAGTCGAGAACTTCGTACGTCGACGGCGAAGTCGTACTGTCCGGTGGCGCGATCAACTCCCCGCAGCTGCTCATGCTGTCCGGCATCGGCCCAGCCGCGCACCTGCGCGAACTTGGCATCGACGTCATCGCCGCGAACGACCATGTCGGCGAGAACCTGCACGACCACCCCGCGGCCGGAGTCATCTGGACGACCCGCAAGACAACAGATCTGGTGGACTACGCAAATCCACGCAGGCTCGTGCAATGGCAGCTAACCGGTCGCGGCCCAATGGCGTCGAACGTCGGTGAAGCAGGCGCGTTCCTGCACACCCAGGACGCCCTGCCCGCCCCCGACCTCCAGTTCGTCGTCGCGCCAACCCTGTTCTACGACAACGGTTTGCACGAGCCGACAGCACGCGGATTCACCTCAGCCGCAACCCTGATCGCCCCCAAGAGCCGAGGCAACCTGCGCCTGAAGTCCAGCAACCCGCAGTGGCGCCCGGTGATCGACCCGGCCTACTACAGCGACCAGTCCGATATGGACACAATGGTCGCCGCGATGCGAATACTGATCGAGATCGGCGGCCGGCCGGCCCTGGCCCGCTACCTCGACCAGCCCTTCAAACCGGCCAGCCTCAACGTAACCGACGACGAACTGGCCCAACACGTCCGCGACAACACCCAGACCCTCTACCACCCGGTCGGCACATGCTCGATCGGCACAGTCGTAGACCCCTCATTGAAGGTCAACGGCGTCGAAGGCCTCCGCGTAGCCGATGCCTCCGTAATGCCAGTCATCCCCCGCGGCAACACCAACGCCCCCACAATCATGGTCGGCGAAAAAGCAGCCGACCTCCTGAAGACCTGACCACTACCTGAAGACCTGGCACCGCCTGAGTCGCGACTGGGGGCGCCAACCTGGGCAGGGTCACGATTGGGGCCCGCCTTGGTGGCCGGGCCCCGGACTGAGCCTGGGTTAGGCGCGGACTAGGCCGATGCCGTCGTCTTTGTGGTCGACGACCCAGCCTTGGGGGAGTTCGTTCTTCATGTCGAGGGAGACGGTCATGCCGTATGTGTCGGCTGTGGCGGTGGCCGCGGAGGTCATGTCGAGGCCACCGTGGAAGGCGCTGTGGTTGAGGTCGACTGGCTGCGCGAACTTGCTGCCGCGCAACACGACCTTGCCGGTGAACTTGGCTTGGGCGAGTTTTGTCACGCCGTCGAACTTCGACTGTTTGAAGTCGACCAGTTGGTCGGCCTCGAAGCCGGAGAACCATGCGCGCTTGTGGAATGTCGTGCCCTGGGCGATGAACTTGCCCCAGCTGTGGGCTGAGGTGAACCAGGCGTCGCCGTAGATTTCCATGCCGCCGAAGGCGTTGGCTTCGTAGAGGTTCACCGAGCGGGCGGTGAGCTGGCCGACCACGCGCTCGGAGATGTCGAAGTACTCCAGGGTCGCGCCGGTCAGGTCGAGGTCGTAGGTCGGGCCGCGGCCGTTTCCGCTTTCCGGCAACAACTCTCCGATCAGGCGCTGCGCGGTCAGCCGGACCTGGCGCTCGCGGTCTGCCTCAGCCGATTCTGCGATTTCCTCGGCTCCGCGCAGGCGCGCGTAGTGCGCGTGGTCGAACGGACGGCGTAGATACGCGCACAACACGTCGAGGACGGTCTGGGTGTACTCGCTGCGGCTGCGGGCCAGGCCTGCGAGGGCGTGCATCGCGCCGACACGGACTTGGTCGGCGTCGCTGCCAAGCAGTTCTATCGCCCTGGCGAAGCGTTCGTCGGTGGAGCGCTCGCGGTCGTGCTGCATCCGCTGGGCTTCCATGCTTTGCCGGGTCTGCTCCAGTGAGTGCCGCTGGTTTTCCAGGTCGTGCCTGCGGCGCTCGATGTCCTGGCGATCCTCGTCGATCTTGCGTCGGCGGTCGTTGAGCCATAGGGCGTAGAGGGCGACGACGCTCGCTGCGGCCAGTCCGCCGGTGCGCAGTGCTTCGCTGAGGGTCGCGGCACCGTCCAGACGGACCCAGCCGGCCACTGTCAGCAGCAGGCCGATCGCGCCGACGAGGGTGCCCACGAGTGCTCGGGTCTGCTGTGCGAACACCGCTCCGGCGCCGATCAGTAGCAGGATGCCGACAATCACCAGGGCCAGGTTCATCCGCACATTTTGGAGTGCATCCGGCCCTTCGCATAGGGCCGGATGCAGCAGTCGTCAAGACTTATCGAGTTCCGCGATTTCCTCGGCTGACAACTCCAGGTCAGCGGCCTGTGCCGAGTCCTGGATGCTGGCCGGTCGCGACGAACCTGGGATCGGGATCACAACGGGCGCCTTCGCCAGCATCCACGCCAGGCACACCTGCTGCGCGCTGACGCCCCGACCCGCGCCGACTGTGGCGAACGCGGCGAACCGCGAGCCCAACGAACCGGCCTTGCTGATGCCGCCCAGCGGGCTCCACGGCAGGAAAGCGATGCCCAGTTCCGCACACAACTCCAGCTCGGGTTCGCTGGATCGGAACGACGGCGAGAACTCGTTCTGCACCGAAGCCAGCCTGCCGCCGAGAATCTCCTGCGCCTGCTTGATCTGCGCCGGGTTGAAGTTCGAGACTCCGGCGTACCGGATCTTGCCCTCGTCGAGCAGATCGCGGACCGCGCCGACGGACTCCGCGATCGGCACGCCCGGGTCCGGCCGGTGGAACTGGTACAGCCCGATCGCCTCGACGCCGAGGTTCTTCAGCGACGACTCGCAGGCCTGCTTGATGTACTCGGGTGTGCCGTTGAGGCCCCAGCCGCCGCCCGGAAGCCGGGTGTGGCCGCCCTTGGTGGCCACGAGCACGTCGGACGTGTCGCCGCTGTAGGAGGCCAGGGCGCCGGCGATGAGCGACTCGTTGTGGCCGAAGTCGCTGTGGTCGAAGGAGTACGCGTCGGCTGTGTCGATGAGGTTGATGCCCGCGTCCAGCGCCGCGTGAATGGTGGCGACCGCGCGTTCCCGGTCCGGCCGTCCCGCGATGGACAACGGCATGCCACCGAGGCCGATCGCGCTTACCTGCGTGTCGCCGATCCGACGAGTCCGCATGGAACCTTCTCTCCCTGTGAGTTTTCCGGATGTACTGCCAGCCTGCGCCAGCGGCATTAATCTGTCCAACAGAGAAAACTGATTCCGTTCAGCAGTCTGGGTGATCAATCGTGGAGCTGCGCCAGCTCGAATACTTCGTCGCGGTCGCTGAGGAGTGCCATTTCACCCGGGCCGCCAAACGAATGCACGTCGCCCAGTCCGGGTTGTCCTCGGCGATCAGGTCGCTCGAGCGCGAACTCGGCGCCTCCTTGTTCCTCCGCAGCACGCGCCAGGTCGAACTTACGCCCGCCGGACGGGCCCTGCTCGTCGAAGCGCGCCGCGCGCTGTCGGCGACAGACGCCGCGCGTGACGCTGTTGCCGCTGTTCAGGGCTTGATCCGCGGCAGTCTGGCGGTCGGCTCGCTGCAGTGCTTGCACGTGGTCAACCTGCCGCGAGTGCTTGCCGGATTCCACGGCGCGCATCCAGGCGTGGAGATCAGGCTGAAGCAGGGTGGTTCCGGCGAGCTGATGGATCAGATCCGGGCCGGCCGGCTGGACATCGCGTTCGTCGCGATGCCGCGACGCCAGGTCGACGACCTCCGCGTCCGGCCGTTGGCCAGCGAACCGTTCGTGCTCGCCTGCGGGCTGGAGCACAGGCTGGCCGACCGCCAACGGGTGTCGATTGATGACCTGGACGGCGAGCCGTTTGTTGATTTCCAACCCGATTGGGGTTCCCGGGACGCGGTGGACGCCGTGCTGGCCGACCGGCGGATCGCGTTCGAGGTCAACGACGTGCACTCGCTGCTGGACCTGGTCATGTTCGGGCTGGGCGTCGCGCTGGTGCCGCAGTCCTTTTCGGTCAAGACCGACAAGGTCCAGTTCGTCGGCCTGGCCGATCAGCCACCGCCCTGGCAGACCGGGGTGGTCACGTCACCCGCGCCCAGTGCCGCGGCGACCGCCCTGCTGGACGCGGTCGCCGCGGCGAAAAGCGGTGCCGGCTAACCGTTGGACAGTGCCTGTAGCCGGTCGTAGGCGCCGTTGAACTGGTTCTGGTCGATCGGGGACGAGCTGTACTGCCAGATCGTGTAGAAGCCCCACGCGTACGGCAGGGCGCCGACAGACGTGCTGTAACGGGCCACCCACAAGGGATTCGTCGACGAGAAGTCACCGCTGACGCACTGTGACCACCAGCTGGTGCTCGTGTAGATGACCGGCCACCGGCTGGTGCGTGCCTGGTAGCGGTCGCTGAACGCCTTGATCCAGCTGGTCATCGCAGCCTTGGACAGGCCGTAACACGTTGCGCCGTAAGGGTTGTACTCCATGTCCAGCGCACCCGGCAGCGTCTTGCCGTCCCTTGACCAGCCGCCGCCGTTGCTGACGAAGTAGTCCGCCTGTGCCGCGCCGCTTGTCGTGTTCGGGGTCGCGAAGTGGTAGGCGCCGCGGATCATGCCGATGTTGTAGGAACCGTTGTACTGCTGGGCGAAATACGGGTTCCGGTAGTTGGTGTTCTCGGTGGCCTTGACGTACGCGAACCGCCTGCCCGCGTTCCACTGCGCGGCCCAGTCCACATTGCCCTGCCAGCCGCTGACGTCGATGCCGTACACCACCGCCTCGACGCCCATGTCCGGCGGCACAAGCACCATCTCGTCGGTGCCCTCGTGCTTGGCGATCTGCGAGCCCATCGGGTGGTCGAACTCGGCCACCATCCTGTCGATCGGATCGACTGCTTCGGGCCCGGCGCTTGCTGGTAACGCGCCAAGGCCCATGACGACGGAGGACACCGCTGCAACTGCGGTCAGCAGGCGGCGGCCCCGGGGAAATGCAGGGATCTTCATGGGGATGCCCTTTCCTTGCCCTCGCTCGACGGCTCACTGAAAGTAGCCGTCTGGAACAGGATTGTGAGCCCATAACTACCCATTTGTCACGCTTTGGTGTGAAAGAATCACTGGGCTCGACCGAGTCGACAGTTGCGGGGCTGAGTACCTTGCTGTTCAAAGCCGGTAAGGTTGCGCTCGCCGGCCCAGTTGGATCGATCCTGTGAGTGCCGAAGGGTGTGGACGGTGGAGAGCCCGAGCTGGCCCGCGGCCGAGGGTGCAGGCGGGTATGAGCTTTTCGCACAACGCTGGGCCAATGCCGTCCGCAACACGAGTTATGTGGCGCTGGAGACCCAGGAGATAGTCGAGCGGCTGACCGAGTTCACCAAGGTGCTCGCCGTCGCCGCGGCCGCGGATCTCTATCCGCAGGACGCCGTCGAGTGGGTCGGCGTCGAGCTGGTCCGGATGCGGTTCTCGGAAACGGAGTCGCTGGCTGCGTCCATTCGGGTGATTGGTGAAGGACTTGTCGCCCTGGCGGATTCGGCCGAACGGGCGACAGAACGGATGCCGGGAATTCTCGCCTCGCTTGTCACCGGCTTCAACGAGGCGACGCACGAGCGAATTCTTGGCGAACATGAACACGATGAGTCACTGCGCTCGGCCACGATGGACGCCCGCCGAGGTGCCCACGCGGCGCTGCGTGCCAGCGAAGCCAGGTTCCAGGCGGTCTTCCACGAGGCGGCCGTCGGTATCGGCATCTGTGACATGCGCGGCAACATCATCGACACCAACCGGGCGATGTCCGAACTGCTCGGTGTGCCGCTGAGCGAACTGCGCACGATGAACATCGAGGAGTTCTTCGAGAAGGACATCGGGCCGGAACTCCGCACGGAATACGACGAAGCCCTGGCCGGGCGGCGCGACGCGTACCAGCTCGAGCGCAAGTTCACCCGGCGCGACGGGATCACGGTTCGTACCAACGTGAAAGTCTCCGTCGTCCGCGACGAGACCGGCCAGCCGCAGTACCTGGTCGGGATGATCGAGGACATCACCGAACGGCACACGTTGCAGCGGCGGCTGCGCCACGAGGCCACCCACGATCCGCTGACCGGCCTGCCCAACCGGGCCTTGTTCCAGGAACGCCTGGCCGAGGTCTTCGCCGGCGGCCCGGAGACCCGTGTCGGCCTTTGCTACCTCGATGTCGACGGTTTCAAAGTGATCAACGACAGCCTCGGCCACGACGTCGGTGACCAGTTGCTGGTCGCGGTCGGCACGAGGCTGGGCGCGCTTGTGCACGGTCCGGACCGGATGGTCGCGCGGATGGGCGGCGACGAATTCGTTGTCCTGGTTCAGGATTGCGAGTCGCTCGAGGATCTGACCCTGCTCGCCGAGAAGGTGCTGGCCGCGCTGCGTGAGCCGGTGCGGATCGGCGGCCACGACCTGATGGTGTCGGCCAGCATCGGCATCGTCGAGCGCGCCATCGAAGGCACCACGCCCGCGGACACCATGCGGGACGCGGACGTCACGCTCTACTGGGCCAAATCGGACGGCAAGGACCAGTACGCCTGCTTCGACCCGGAACGAAACGCCCACGAGGTCGCCCGGTTCACCCTGTCGGCACGGATGCCCGCCGCGCTCGAGCGCGAAGAGTTCTATGTGGACTACCAGCCGATCGTCCGGCTGCCCGACGGTGAGCTGCACGGTGTCGAGGCGCTGGTGCGCTGGCGGCACCCGGAGTTCGGGCCGCTGGGCCCGGACCGGTTCATCGGGCTGGCCGAGGAGACCGGGCTGATCGTCCCGCTTGGCCGCTGGGTGCTGCGGACCGCGTGCATCCAGGCAAAGCAGTGGTGGGACCGGTTCGGCGACGACGCGCCGTACGTCAGCGTCAACTTGGCAGTGCGCCAATGCAAGGACCCGGGGCTGGTCGAGGACGTCCGCAAGATCCTGGCCGAGACCGGCCTGCCCGCGCACCGTGTCCAGCTGGAACTCACCGAGAGCGCGATCATGGGCGCGACCGGCGAACCGCTGGAGATGCTGCGCACCCTGGTCGACCTGGGCCTGACGATCGCGATCGACGACTTCGGAACCGGGTACTCGAATCTGGCGTACCTGCGCGTGCTGCCGGTGCGGACGCTCAAGATCGCCGGCTCGTTCCTGGAAGGCCTGCGTGATCCCGGAAATGCCAGCCTGGTCGACACCCAGATCGTCCGGACCCTGGTGTCGCTCGCGCACCTGCTCGGCCTGACGGTCACCGCGGAAGGCGTGGAGACCACCGAGCAGGCCAACCGGTTGCGCCGGATCGGCGCGGACTGCGCCCAGGGCTGGCTCTACGCCAAGTCCGGGCCGCCCGAGGAGATCGAGCGCTGGCTCACGACGTGAGCTGACCGGCCGGGACGATCGCGCTGATCGGGCCGATCGGGTTGACCAGCAACGGGAAACCGTCCAGCAGCGGGCCGATGTCCTGGCCGGTGACCAGCCGCCAGCCTGGCCATGCCGTGGGAACGTGTTCCTCGGCTGTGCAGACCGGCACGTAAACCCGGCCTTCGGCGTCCGGGAAGCCGATCACGTCGTACTCGCCGGGAGCGGACGCGTACAGCAGCAGCGTCGCGCCCTTCAGCGCGGGAAGCAGATCGTCGGTCTCGCGGTGACCAGTCCGGATCAGCTGCAGCAACTCGTCCAACGGGCTGGCCGGCGTGGGCATCTTCAGCGCCTGCGGCGACGGCCGGTACCGCTCGTTGGGCTGGAAGGCGTCCTCGATCTCGCCGCGAGCGTCCACTGGGTACGCACCGACCACACCCCACGGCGGTACGTCCGCTTCGGACTCGAAGAGCGGGTCGATCACGTACAGCCAGGTGTTCGGGTTCGTCTTCGCGCTCGCCCGCATCTCGGGCGTGATGTCCGGCGACATCGGATCAGCGTAACCAGTTACACCATCTGGCCCAACGGGCGGGTGTCATTCGGTACGGTGCTCACTCATGGGGGAAGCATCAAGCGCAATTCACCGGGATTTCCGCCATACGAAGTCACCCGGTCCGTCGCATATTCACCGAGCGAAGTCGCGAGGTTGCGGGAACCACTCCCAGGGTTGCTGCATCAGAGCTAAAGTCATCACAAACACACAGGCAGATCAGGGAGACCAGCCGTGTTCATAGCTGATGGTGGGGGGTCGGCATCGAGCCCCACGGCAACGGGACCGCAGACACTGAAGGTCGACCCGCCGGCGATTCCGGGCGCACGCGACGCGTTCTACGAGGCCGCGGAGAAGATTGAGGCGCTGGTCCAGCGACTCAACTCCATCAGCACCCCGCCGTGGGCGAACGACCCCGTGAGCAAGACCACAGCGGACCGTTTCGACAACGGCACGGCCGACATGGGCACGAACGCCGCGATCAACGCGCTGACCAAATACGGCGTGGAACTGCGCAACACCGGCGACGCCCTGAACGAGGCCTACAAGGAGTACGTGCGGGTCGAGGGCACCAACACCGAGAAGTGGAAGGGCCAGGCCATCGAGGCCTGAGCGACCACACGAGACTCAGCTGAGGGGTTGAGAAAATGAGTGACGTTCGGTGGATGGGCCTGGACCACGAGGCCATTTACAAGATGATCAACAGTGGCGGTGGTCCGGCGGTGTCCGGCCCGCCCGCCGACTTCTGGGGCACGTTGTCGTCCGGTCTCAACGACATCAGCACCAAGCTGCACGAGAAGCTCAGCACGCTGAACGTGAACTGGGAAGGCCAGTCCAGCGAGAACGCCATCGCCGGCATGTCGCCGCTGAAGGACTGGGCCGGCAAGGCCGAGAACGGCTCGGACGTGATGAAGACGTCGTACGAGCTGCAGGGCAACTACGTGGGCGAGGCCCGCGCCGAGGTGCCCCCGCCGGTGAAGGTGACCACTCCCGCACCTTCCGGCTGGGCTGTCGCGGGCGCGGTTGTGTCCGCCGCGACCGGCAACCTGGGCCCGGCCGCCGTGGTCGCCGCACAGGCCGCTGACCACGAGGGCCAGGAGCGAGCCCAGGACGAGGCCGCGCGCAAGGCCGTGCAGGCGATGCAGAAGTACGAGACGAGCAGCGACTGGAACGCCGACACGCTCGGCCGGTTCGAGGAGCCGCCGAAGCTGGTCGTCTCCACTCCGCCGCCCGCGCCGAACCACAACATCGGCACGGTCGAGACCAGCGGGATGTACAACACGACCAACGTGCATCACAACCAGACCACGACGAGTTCGGTCTCGCACAACACCATCCCGCAGACCCACACCACGCCGCCGCCGAACATCGGCAACAACATCGGGCCTGCGCAGACCACGACGCCCAACCAGAACATCATCACCCCGCCGGCGGCGTACAAACCGCCGATGCCCAAGCCGGGGCTCCCCACCCCGACGCAGGGTGGCGGTGGCGGCCAGTACCAGAGCGGTCCGTTCGTGCCGCCTGGCGGCCCGTTCCCCGGCAACCCCAGCACCAGCACTGGTCGCGGTGGCCCCGGCATGGGTCGTCCCGGCCTCGGCCTGGGTGGTGGCCAGGGTTCCGGTACAGGCGGTGGCCGTGGCGGCGTCGGTGGTCCGGGCAGCGGGTTCGGCCAGAACTCCACGCTCGACCCGGAAGGCCGTAACCAGGGCGCCCGCCCGGGTGCCGCGTCCGGTAACCCGATGCTCCAGGAAGGCGCGGTCCGCGGTGGCGCGGCCAACGCCGCGGGTGGTCGCGGTGCGGCCGGCCCGATGGGTGCCGGTGGACGGCGCGCCGACGGCGAGGAAGACGAAGAGCACGACACGCCGGACTACCTGCTCGAGACCGAGGACGTCTTCGGCGACGAGCGGCTGATCGCCCCCTCCGTGATCGGTGAGAAGCCGGAACAGTGATCGACCTGGGCCAACCCGTGCAAGCCAGGCCGATCACCATCTCGGCGCTTGAGTTCGACGTGCTGTGGCAGCACCTCGGCCACGAGGACATGCCGCTGGCCGTCAAGGTGCCCTCACCGGGCACGACGCACACCGAGCGCAGACAGCTCGAGGAGCAGGCCTGGGCCGCGATCGAGCAGCGCGGCCTCGGCCGTCAGGTCGATCTGAACCCGGCTCTGCACCACGCGCTGGACGTGCTGGCCCGGCCCGACCGTGAGGTCGACGGCCGGACATGGCTTGGCCGTAGCGTCCGCTTCCTCGCCGCCTCCCGCGGTGAGGAAGCGGTGCTCACGATCCTCGCCGACGAGTTCCTGACGTTCCACAGCATCGCGGCGACGGCGTTGCCGAGCGTGGCGATCGGCGTGCTGGCCCCGGTCCCGGCCGGGCCAGGGCAGTCGGTCAGCGTGCGCGCGGACGACTTCGAGACGGCCGCCAACAGCGCGGGCGGGACCAAGGAGGGCTTCGAACGAGCCCTGCGGTCGCGCGGGATCCGTGAGGACGACGTCACCACGCTCGCGACGATGATCAAAGACGTGAAGGCGACCGGGAACTTCGGCGCGGCGGCCCGGGACAAGTGGGGCAAGCGGCACCGGGCCGGCCGGGTGGTGGCGTTCTTCGATACCGAGGACGGCCGCTACCTGCAGGTTCGCCGCCCGTCGCAGGACGGCAGCGTGTGGACCACGATCTCGCCGACCGACACCCGCCGGCTGACTCACCAGGTCGAGCAGATGCTCGGCGAAGTAGTACGCGAGGCTGAGAGCAGGTAGTGCCGCGTAAACCCGTCGATCCGCACGAGCTACGCGAAGCGGTACAAGCGGTCATGCCCTGGCTGACCGGTTCTTCGGAACAAGCGCCCGCACGAGCGGTCCTGGCGACCGCGGTGCGGGCGAGTCTCCGGACTCTCGAACAGATAGCTCCCGGGCATACGGTCGAGGTCCGTGTCCCGCCGTTCGCGGCGATCCAGTGCATCCCCGGTCCCCGCCACACCCGCGGCACGCCGCCGAACGTGATCGAGACCGACCCGAAAACCTGGCTGGAGCTGGCGACCGGCCGCCTGACCTGGGATGAGGCACTGGCTGCCGCCAGAGTCTCCGCGTCCGGAACCCGAGCCGACATTTCGGGCCTATTACCGGTCGTCCGGGTCTGACGGCCTAGGCCGATCGGGCGGTAACGGAGTCTCGAAAGTGGGGCTCGCCACATGGGGATGGTCCGAATGGGTGTCGCCGCCCCTTACACTGAAGACAGCCTGCATTCGTCCCCAGGGAGCTCTTCGGTGGTCACGGACCAGTCAGCCCCCCAAGCCGGCCCCATCGACCCGGAACCCCGCGAGGAATGCGGAGTGTTCGGAGTCTGGGCGCCTGGTGAGGAAGTAGCCAAGCTCACCTACTACGGGCTGTACGCGCTACAGCACCGTGGCCAGGAAGCAGCCGGTATCTCGGTCTCCGACGGCAAGCAGGTCGTCGTGTTCAAGGACCTGGGCCTGGTCAGCCAGGTTTTCGACGAGCAAGTCCTGCTCTCGTTGCGCGGTCACGTGGCCGTCGGCCATTGCCGGTATTCCACGACGGGTTCCGGCACGTGGGAGAACGCGCAGCCGACCTTCCGCACCACGGCCGCGGGCAGCGGCCTGGCGCTGGGCCACAACGGCAACCTGGTGAACACCGCTGAGCTGCTGGAACGCTCGCGCGAAGCCGGGATCACGATCAAGAACGGCGCGACCACCGACTCGGACCTGATCTGTGGCCTGCTGGCGTCCGCCGCCGCGGACAAGGGCTTCGAGCAGGCCGCGATGGAGCTGCTGCCGACGTTGAGTGGCGCGTTCTGCCTGGTCTTCGCCGACGAGACCACGCTGTACGCAGCGCGTGATCCGCACGGTGTGCACCCGCTGGTGCTCGGCCGTCTTGAGCGTGGCTGGGTTGTCGCGAGCGAGACCGCCGCGCTGGACATCGTCGGCGCGTCGTTCGTCCGTGAGGTCGAGCCGGGCGAGCTGCTGGCGATCGACGAGGGCGGCCTGCGGTCGTCGCGGTTCGCCGTGCCCGAGCCCAAGGGCTGCATCTTCGAGTACGTCTACCTGGCCAGGCCCGACACCACGATCTCCGGCCGCAGCGTGCACGCCACGCGCGTGGAGATCGGCCGTCGCCTGGCCAGTGAGCACCCGGCCGAAGCCGACCTGGTCATCCCGGTGCCGGAGTCGGGCACACCCGCGGCGATCGGCTACGCGCAGGCGTCGGGTATCCCGTACGGCCAGGGTCTGGTGAAGAACGCGTACGTCGGCCGGACCTTCATCCAGCCGTCGCAGACCATCCGCCAGCTGGGCATCCGGCTGAAGCTCAACCCGTTGCGGGACGTGATCCGGGGCAAGCGCCTGGTCGTCGTGGACGACTCGATCGTCCGTGGCAACACCCAGCGTGCGCTGGTCCGGATGTTGCGTGAGGCCGGTGCGCTCGAGGTGCACGTGCGGATCGCGTCGCCGCCGGTGCGCTGGCCATGCTTCTACGGCATCGACTTCGCGTCCCGTGCCGAGCTGATCGCCAACGGTCTGGACTTCGACGGCATCCGCCGGTCCATCGGCGCGGACTCGCTCGGTTACGTCTCGACCGAGACCCTGGTCGCCGCCAGCGAGCAGCCGCGTTCCCGGCTATGCATGGCGTGCTTTGACGGCCGGTACCCGATTCCGCTGCCCGGCGACGCCATGATCGGCAAACACCTGCTGGAAGGCCTGGAAAAGGGTGTCGCCGGGTCGGCGACACCTGTCATGGTCAACGGGTACGGTGCCGAGGACGCGTTGCAGCGCCCCTGAATGAGGCTTGCCCCATGACTGACGACAAGGAAGACCCCGCTGTGATGACTCAGGACGGTCCCGGGACGACCTATGCGGCCGCGGGGGTGAGCATCGACGCGGGTGACGAGGCGATCGAGAAGCTCAAACCATGGGCCAGCAAGGCCTCGAGGCCCGAAGTGCTGTCCGGCATCGGCGGGTTCGCCGGGTTGTTCAAGCTCAAGCTGGATCGCTGGAAAGAGCCGGTGATCGCGGCGTCCACCGACGGCGTCGGCACCAAGATCGCCGTCGCCCAGGCACTGGACGTGCACGACACGATCGGCATCGACCTGGTCGCGATGGTCGTCGACGACCTGGTCGTGTCCGGCGCGGAGCCGTTGTTCCTGCAGGACTACATCGCGGTCGGCAAGGTCGTGCCGGACAAGATCGCGGCCCTGGTCAAGGGAATCGCAGACGGCTGCGTGAAGGCCGGCTGCGCGCTGCTCGGCGGCGAGACCGCTGAGCACCCCGGCCTGATGGCCGACCAGGACTACGACGTCTCGGCGACCGGCATCGGCGTGGTCGAGGCGGACAAGGTGCTCGGCCCGGAGCGGGTCCGGCCCGGTGACGTGGTGATCGGCCTCGCGTCCTCCGGCCTGCACTCCAACGGCTACTCGCTGGCCCGGCACGTCCTGCTGGACATCGCCCGGATGCCGCTGGAAGGCCAGGTCGAGGAGTTCGGCCGGACGCTCGGCGAGGAGATGCTCGAGCCGACCCGGATCTACGCCAAGGACTGCCTGGCCCTGGCCGCCGACGCGGACGTCCGCACGTTCGCGCACATAACCGGCGGCGGCCTGGTGATGAACCTCGCCCGCGTGATCCCGCCCGGCCTCACCGCGATGCTCGACCGAGGCACGTGGACCCCGGCCCCAGTGTTCGCCCTCATCGGCCATCGAGGCCGAGTCGAGCGCGAGGAACTGGAGCGCACATTCAACATGGGCGTCGGCATGGTCGCCGTGGTCAGCCCCGAGGACGTGGACCGCGCCCTCGCGATACTGACCGCGCGCCACGTACCCGCCTGGATCCTCGGCGAGATCAACGCAGCCGACGCGGACGCGCCACGCGCAGTGCTTCGCGGAGACCACCCCAGGTTCTGAAATAAATGACTCGCCTTATCGGTCACAATTGACGGTATGGCAGAGGACCTGATCGTGAGCGGTGCGCTGGTGATACCAGCG
Source organism: Kibdelosporangium banguiense (assembly GCF_017876405.1). Taxonomy (GTDB): domain Bacteria; phylum Actinomycetota; class Actinomycetes; order Mycobacteriales; family Pseudonocardiaceae; genus Kibdelosporangium; species Kibdelosporangium banguiense. The sequence goes on from NZ_JAGINW010000001.1 coordinate 2,589,373, forward strand.
GCCGAGCTTCGCGAACGGTTCTCTCGGTCGTCGGGGCCTGGTGGGCAGGGTGTGAACACCGCGGACAGCAGGGTGGAGCTGTCGTTCGACGTGGCCACTTCGCCGTCTATCCCGGACACGCTGCGTCCGCGCATCCTGGAACGGCTTGGCCGGCGCTTGGTCAGTGGCGTTGTGACGGTCGCGGCGAGCGAATACCGTGCGCAGCTTGCGAACCGTCAAGCCGCGCGGGATCGGTTGGCGACGTTGTTGCGTTCCGCCGCTGAACCGCCTCCGCCCGCGCGCCGTCCGACGCGTCCGAGCCGGGGCGCGAAGGAGCGTCGTCTCGCGAACAAGCGTCATCGCAGCGAGACGAAGCGTGGGCGCGGACGTATCAGCGACTGACAATCGCTTGGTACGCCGCCGGGTCGTGCACGCCTTCGGTACTGATCAGCACGACTACGGCGTCTTCCTTGAGTTCGAGACCGTTGCGGGCTTTGCGCAATCCGGCGAGACTTGCGGCTCCGCATTCGCCGGCAACGATGTTCTCGTCGGCCAGGTCGCGCATTGCTTGGTGTGTCTCGTCATCCGTGATCGTGATCGCCGCGTCCACGCCCTGCTGAAGGATCGGCCAGGCATGTTCGTCGACATCGCCTGCGTTCAGCCCGGCCATGACCGAGGGGTGCGGCCCTGGGATGTGCACAGGTTTCCCTGTCTGCAACGACTTCAGCAGACACGCAGCTGATTCTGGCTCGACTGCCAGGATTGCGGGGCGTGCGCCGTCGCTTCGGTAGTGCCTGACCACGGTTGACGCGAATGCCCCCGCGCCGACCGGGACCACGACGATGTCCGGGTTGAGCCCACCGAGCTGCTCGTCGATCTCCTGCAGGATGGTCCGGTATCCCTGGGACGCCCAGACCGGGGACATCGAGTTGCCGACGTCCGCGGCGTGCAATGCTTTCGGGTCGGCTTCGGCTCTCGCGGTGGCTTTCGCGACCGCGAGTTTGTAGTCGCCGTCGACGATCTGAACGTCGGCGCCTTCGCTGCGGATGGCTTCGATTCTCGCCGGTGACGTGCCCGCCGGGATGAAGATGTGCGCCTTGATCTTCAGCAGCTTCGCCAGGTAGGCCACCGCCCGGCCGTGGTTTCCCGCTGTGGCGCAGACCAGCGTGGTCTCCGGACCCACCTTCAGCCCAGGCAGCCCTCGGCTCTCGTCCTCGCCACCCAAGGCCTTGAACACCGCCCACGCCGCACCAAGAATTTTGAATGCGGGCAGTCCGGCGCGGATGTGCTCGTCCTTCACGAAGACATGGCCCACGCCGAGCTCCTTCGCCAGCTTCGGCGCCTCGGTCAGCGGCGTCGCTTCAAACCCGGGCAACGTCTGATGCACCGCCCTCGGGTCTCCTTCAGGCGCGCTGCCCGGCGCCTCCCACCCTCTGGCCTGCATGTTGAGGAACATACTCTGAACTTTACATTCTGAATTCAGAATGTAAAACGCTGAATGTAGAGCACTGAATGTAGTACGCTGTACGCATGGTGATCACCAGACGACCGCTGCGTGAGCAGATCCGCGACGAGATCCTGACTCGGCTGGTCCGTGGCGACTACCCCGTCGGCAACCGAATCAACGAGGGCCAGCTCGCCGATGAGCTCGGCGTCAGCCGCACCCCGCTCCGCGAGGCCCTCGCCGGCCTCGCTCAGGAAGGTGTCCTCGAACTCCGGCCCAACCGCGGCTTCTGGCTCTCCCCGGTGACAGTCGACGAGGTCAAGGAGACGTACCCGATCATCGGCGCCCTCGAGGCCCTCGCCCTGCGCACCTGCAACCCAGGCGACCTGGCTGCCAGCGTCCCCACCCTGCTCGACCTGATCACCGAAATGCGCACCGCCCCAGCCGCAACCGCAGGCGCCATCGACGACAAGTTCCACAACGAACTACTGAAGTCCTGCCCCAACCAGCGCCTCCTGGAACAGATCAAGTCCCAGAAAACCGTCGTCCACCGCTACGAGTTCGCCTACTTCACCGACCCCCGCCGCATAGACCGCGCCGCCACCCAACACAGCCAAATAGTCGACGCCATAGTCGCCAACGACATAAGCCGCGCCGCCACCGAACTAGCCGCCAACTGGGACGTAGACACCGAGGTCCTGGCTGAAATCACCCGCGCCGCGGGATGATCCTTCTCCGCTTGACCGCCTGACGGGTGGTCTTGCCGCGCGTGCCTGGTTATTTACCCGTGCCAACAGGATCTTCATGGTTGGCCAGCTGCCTGGCGCCGCCCACCTCGCGCCAACGAAGGTCCTTCGAGGTCTGGGCACAAGCATGTTTCATTCTGAATGCAGGAGTTCTGTATTCAGGTGGGCTGGGTTCAGCGGTTGAGCCAGTGGTAGCGGCGTTCGGGGCGGCCTGTTCCACCATATTTGAGGGTTACCTCGGCTTTGCCTGTTGAGGTGAAGTGTTCGAGGTAGCGGCGGGCGCTGACGCGGGACAGTTCCGTTACCTGGGCGCATTCGGTGGCGGAGAGGCCTTCGGGGTGTTGGCGTAGAACGCGTTCGACCAGGTCCGCGGTTTGTTCGGTGAGGCCCTTGGGGAGGTTGGCCGCGCTGCGGGGGCGGGCACCGAAAACCTGGTCGACATCGGCCTGGCCCGCGACCGCCAGTCTGCCCAGTTTTTCCTGCAGGGTGGCGAAATGGCGGAGCTGGTCGAACAAAGCCGAGTACGAGAACGGCTTGATCAGGTAATGCAGGACTCCGCCGCGCATCGCACGACGGACAGTGTCGACGTCGTTGGCGGCGCTGATGATAATCACGTCGGTGTCGCCGTCCTGCGAGCGAAGTTCTTGCAGGACAGCGATTCCATCCATGTCGGGCAGGTAGATGTCGAGCAGGACCAGGTCTGGACGCAGCGAGCGGGCCGCGCGGAGTGCATCGGCGCCGGTGTGTGCGACGCCCACGACAGTAAAGCCTGGCGTGCGGGCAACGTATCCACTGTGGACTTTTGCGACCATGAAGTCGTCGTCCACGACCAAGACCCGGATCATCGCGGCACCAGCGCCGTGAACACCGCGCCACCTTCGTTGTGCACGTCGATCCAGCCTTGCCGGCGAATGCATGTCTGCCGGGCCAAAGCGAGACCGAGACCACGCTGGCCGCCCTGTTCCGCAGCCTTGGTGGTAAAGCCGTTGCGGAAGACCTCGCGCACGATCTCCGGCGCCACACCCGGACCGGAATCCCGCACCACCACTTGGATCGCGGCATCGAGCTCGCTGATGTCCACCTCGATCCACCCGTCCCGCACGCCACCCAGCGCGTCGACCGCGTTGTCCACCAGGTTTCCCAGCACGGTCACCAGATCCGCCGCCAGCAATGAGTCTACTGAAGACAGTCGGCTACCGGGTGAGAGCCGCAGGCCGACGCCGTGCTCGGCGGCGAAGCTGGCCTTGGCGATCAGTAATGCCGCGACCGCCGAATCCAGGATGCGGGCGCTGACCTCGGCGTGCCATTGCTGCTGGGTATTGCTGATCGTGCTGATGAACTGCCGGACTTCGTCGTACTCGCCGAGTTCGATCAGGCCGGAGATCGTGTGCAGCCGGTTGGAGAACTCGTGGGCCTGCGCGCGCAGGGTGTCCGTCGTGTTCTGGGTCGCGGCCAGTTCGTGTTGCAGCGCCACCATTTCGGTACGGTCCCGCATCGTCACCACCGATCCGATTGACTGGTCGTGCAGGGAGATCGGCATCCGGTTCATGGTCAGCACGCGCCCGCGGCGCAGCACGATCTGGTCGGCGCCCGCCGCCCGCCCGGTCAGCACGTCGAAAAGCCGTTCGTTGATGTCCAAATCGGACACCGATTGGCCCACGGTGTCCTCGGGCAGCGACAGCAGTGTCCGGGCGTGGTCGTTGACCAGCACGATCCGGTCGTTGCGGTCGATGCCGACCACGCCTTCCTTGATCCCGTGCAGCATCGCCTCACGCTGCTCGACCAGGCTGGTGATCTCGGCAGGCTCCAGACCGAGCGTTTGCTTCTTCACGCGCTGGGCCAGCAGCAACGAGCCGACCACGCCGAGCACGGTGGCCATCCCGAGCAGGGCGAGCGCGTTGGTCGGCGAGTCCAGCACGCCTTCGAAGAACCCGGGCCGGTCCACGGAGGCCGCCACGATCCCGATCAGCTGCCCCTTGTTGGCGATCACGGGTACGTACGCGACGAGCGAGTTGTCAACGACGCCGACCCATGACCGCCCGTTGGTCACGGTGCTGTCGCCGATCTCGAGTTTCGAGCCGGTCTTACCTGGATCGGTCGAGGTCAGCACGGTCAGATCGGGCTTGGTGATGGTGACGGCATCGGCTCCGGTCAGGTCCCGGATCTGCGTCGCAGGCACGATCAGCTGCTGGTAACGCAGCGGGTCGGTGATGGCGCCGTCCGCCTTGTCGGTGCCCCGCACGATCGGGGTCGCGGCCACGTTCTCGGCCGCGGACAGCATCCGGCGGCCTTCCACGTCGATGAAGTTCTCATTGGACTGAATGGTGGAGAACACCGCGACCGAGCTGAGCAGGGCGAGCACGATCACGACCTGCCAGGCCAGCAGCTGCCGGGCCAGTGAACCCATGCTCACCTCCTTGATCACGTGACCACAAGGACCGAAACCCTCTCTTAAGCGCCTAAGCGCGACATCACGGTAAACCGCATGCAACATAAGTCAACGCTGTAGCCCATGTCACAGAGAGGTGGCGTAGTGCGAGGGAAGACGTGGCTGGCAGTGCTCGGCGCCATCGCCGCCCTGCTGCTGATCCCCCCGCTGCTGAGTTCCGGCAGCGACGACGATGTCGGCGACCAGGTCCGCGGCCTGCGCGTCCTGGTACCCAACTCGCCGGGAGGCGGTTACGACATCACCGCCCGGACCGCGGCCAAGGCGATCGAGGACGCGGAGCTGACCCGGCGGATCGAGGTGTTCAACCTGCCCGGCGCGGGTGGCACTGTCGGCCTTGGACGGATCGTGAACGAGCGCGGCAACGGCAAGCTCGTGATGTCGATGGGCCTTGGTGTCGTCGGCGCGGTGTACACGAACAAATCGCCGTCTTCACTGTCCGGCACCACCCCGATCGCCAAGCTGATCGAGGAACCGGACATCGTGGTGGTGGGCAAGGACTCGCCGTACCAGAACATGGGGCAGCTGATCGCCGCGTGGAAGGCCAATCCGGGTGCGGTCCCGGTCGGCGGCGGTTCGCAGCCCGGCGGCCCGGACCACCTCGCTGGGATGCTCACCGCCAAGGGCGCGGGCGTCGAGCCGCGCCAGGTGAACTACGTGCCATTCGACGGTGGCGGTGAGCTGCTGGCGTCGGTGCTCGGCGGCAAGATCGCCTTCGGGGTCTCCGGCATCGGCGAGTACCGCGACCAGATTCAGGCCGGTGAGCTGCGGGTGCTCGCGGTCACGAGCAAGAACCGGCTGCCCGGGGTGGACGCGCCGACCCTGCGGGAGTCCGGTGTGGACGTTGACTTCGCCAACTGGCGTGGGATTGTCGCGCCGCCCGGCATCACGCCCGGCGAACGGACTCGGCTGGTGAACCTGTTCACCAAGCTCAGCGCGTCCAAACAGTGGCAGGAAGCGTTGCAGCGCAACGGCTGGACGGCGGCGTTCCAGGCCGGTGACGACTTCGCCAAGTTCCTGACCTCCGAGAACGACCGAGTTGCTTCGACGATGAAGGAGCTGGGGCTGGTATGACCACAACCGAAGTCCGCCCCGCGGAGGGCAAGTCCTGGCTGAAAGAGCATTCCGAGCTGGGGATCAGCGCTGTGCTGGCGGTGCTCGGCGTGCTGGTGCTGGTGGATGCGATCAGCCTGCCGGCGATCCCCAACCACCGCGGGATCGGCCCGGATGTCGTGCCGATCGTGATCGGGTGTGCTCTTCTCCTGGTCGCGGGTCTGCTGGCGCTCGATGTGCTCAAAGGCGGCAAAGGCGAGGCCGAGGGCGGCGAGGACGTCGACCTGAGCGCGCCCGGTGACTGGCGCACAGTGATGTTGCTGGCCGCGGCGTTCCTCGCGAACGTCGTGCTGATCGGCCTGGTCGGCTTCCCGATCTCGGGCGCCGTGCTGTTCTGGGGCGCCGCGTATGCCTTGGGCAGCCGCAATTTCGTGCGTGACCCGCTCGTCGCAGCTGGGCTCTCGCTCGTCACCTACTTGGTGTTCAACGACTTGCTCGGCGTCGCGTTGCCGGGCGGGCCGCTGATGGGAGTGCTGTGATGGATTCCTTCGCCTCGCTGATCGACGGTTTCGGCACCGCGTTAACGCCCGGTAACCTGATGTTCGCGGTGATCGGCGTGCTGCTGGGCACCGCGATCGGTGTCCTGCCGGGGATCGGCCCGGCAATGGCGGTCGCGCTGCTGCTGCCGGTGACATACGGCCTCGACCCGACCGGCGCCTTCATCATGTTCGCCGGCATCTACTACGGCGCGATGTTCGGTGGATCGACCACGTCCATCCTGCTCAACACCCCTGGTGAGACGGCGGCGGTGGTCACGGCCATCGAAGGCAATCCGATGGCCAAACGCGGCCGCGGCGCCCAAGCGCTTGCCACGGCGGCGATCGGGCACTTCGTCGGCGGCCTGATCGGCACGATCCTGCTGGTGCTGCTTGCTCCCACGGTCGCCAAGCTCGCCGTCGGCATCGGTGCGCCGGACTTCTTCGCCATCATGCTCCTGGCGTTCATCGCGGTCACGTCCGTGCTGGGCAAGTCCCGGGTCCGTGGCTTCGCGTCGCTGCTGATCGGCCTGTCGATCGGGCTGATCGGGCTGGACCAGATGACCGGCCAGCAGCGGCTGACCTTCGGCTCGCTGCACCTGTCCGACGGTATCGACGTCGTCATCGTGGCCGTGGCCCTGTTCGCGGTCGGCGAGTCGCTGTGGGTGGCCGCGCACCTGCGCCGCATCCAGGCCGAGCCCATTCCGGTGGGGCGGCCGTGGCTGGGCCGGGCGGACTTCAAACGGTCGTGGAAGCCGTGGCTGCGTGGCCCGGTGATCGGGTTCCCGTTCGGCGCGATCCCGGCCGGCGGCGCGGAAATCCCGACCTTCCTGTCGTACGTCACCGAAAAGCGGCTCTCGAAGCACAAGGACGAGTTCGGCAAGGGCGCCATCGAAGGTGTCGCCGGGCCTGAGGCCACGGCCAGCGCGTCCGCGTCGGGAACCCTGGTGTCGATGCTCACTCTGGGCCTGCCCACCACGGCAGTCGCCGCGGTGATGCTCGCCGCGTTCCAGCAGTACGGCATCCAGCCTGGCCCGCTGCTGTTCGAGCGGGAGTCCGGCCTGGTGTGGGGCCTGATCGCCAGCCTGTTCATCGCGCTGGTGCTGCTTCTGGTGCTCAACCTGCCGCTGGCCCCGGTGTGGGCGAAGCTGCTGCGCATCCCACGGCCGTACCTGTACGCGGGCATCCTGTTCTTCGCCAGCGTGGGTGCGTATGCGGTCAGCGGTGACGTGGTCGACCTGATCGTGCTGTTCGTGATCGGTCTGCTGGGTCTGGCGATGCGCCGCTACGGCCTGCCGGTGCTGCCCGCTGTGATCGGCGTCATCCTCGGCCCGGCAGCCGAACAGCAGATGCGCCGCGCGCTGCAGATCAGCGACGGCAGCATCAGCGGCCTGTTCAACACCCCGATGTCGGTCACGCTGTACGTGATCATCCTGGTGATCATCGCGTGGCCGCTGGTCAGCAGGGCATTCCGCCGATCCGTACCGTCCGATCCGGACCGGGAGAAGATCGGCGTCTGACAGAGGGAGACTGGCCTGCTGGGAGACCATCCCGGCAGGCCGGTATTTTTTGGGTGCAACACTTCGGCTCGGCTCAAACGTCCAAGGGGCGTGACACCACAACAGAGCAGACGGCCGATGCGAGGTGTGCATGACTTTCGATGACTTCGTGGCCGAACGGCTGGATTCGTTGCTGCGTTACGCCACAGTGCTGTGTTACGACCCGCATCTGGCAAAAGACATAGTGCAGAACGTGTTGCTGCGGGCCCAACAGCAGTGGCCGCGTATCACATCCGAAGTGGACTCTCCATCGGCATACGTCAAACGCATGGTGACCAACGAGTTTCTGTCCTGGCGTCGCCGTAGGTCGACCCGTGAGGTCGGCGCCTCATTGCAGGTTCTGGACGAGCTTGGCTCGCCGACGGCGGATCTGACATACCGCTATGACGAGCGTGAGGCCATGATGGCCAAACTCGCGACCCTGCCACGCCGCCAGCGCGCCGCGCTGGTGCTCCGTTACTACCAGGGCTATGACGATGCCCAGATCGCTGCGGAGCTCGACTGCCGTCCGGGCACGGTACGCAGCCTCATCTCACGAGGACTGTCCACTTTGCGGATCCGGTCCCACAGCATGCCCCCGTCGATGGTGAAGGAGAAGAGCTGATGTCAGACGAGACTGTCCTGCGTGAGGCTCTCGCCCAACACGCGGAGTACCGGCATGGAAGCCAGGAAATCCTGATGGCACTGCGGAAACCCGTGCCTTCACCACGTCGCCGTGGCCGTCTGATGTGGATCGCCGCCGGGGCCGCCGCTGTCGCCGGCCTGACCATCGCCGGGCTCACGATCTTCGGCAATGCTCCGGCTGCCTACGCGGTGACCAAGAACCCCAACGGTTCCATCACAGTGTCCATCAAGGACATCAAGGCGATCGATCCCGCGAACGAGAAGCTGCGGGAACTCGGCGTGCGGGCCAAGGTCGTCCCCCTGACATCGGACTGCGCGAGCCTCGAGAACCGCGAGACGTACCAGGGAGACTGGGACCTCGACGAAGACAGCTCGGACGGCTCGATCACCCTCGGCCCTCGGCTTCCTGAGGGTTACACCGTGCTGCTTTCGGTCACTCACCAGCCGGGCCGTGGCACCGGGCTCGGTTTCACCGCGCCGGTGAAGGACCCGGCCCCGTCCTGCGTGCTCGACCCAGCCCATGACCCGGCCCTGCGCTCGGAAAACTGACGGGGGAAGACATCTTGTCGACGATCACGCGAGTATTCGGACTGGCGCTCATCAGCGCCGCGTTGGTGACCGGTGTCAGTGTCCCGGTTGCGAACGCGCAGTCGGCCATCGACTGGAAGCCGTGTCCGGAGGACGCGACAGCGGAATGCGGCACCCTGCGGCTGCCCATCGACTACGCCAACCCGTCAGGAGAGAAGTTCGACCTCGCGGTGGCGCGCCGCAGGGCGACCGATCCGGCGAAGCGGGTGGGCATCCTGCTGGTCAACCCGGGCGGACCGGGTGCCTCGGGCGTCGGTTTCGCCATCTCTCAGAAGGATTACTTCACCGCTGACGTGCGGTCCCGTTTCGACATCATCGGATGGGACCCACGTGGAGTGGCGCGCAGTCAGCCCGTGAAGTGCTCATTGGACATGTGGGCGAAAGAGCCATCGAAAAATCCGGCCACCCAGGCCGAGTTCGACGCCCTCGTGAAATTCAACCGGGAGTTCAGCGAGGACTGCCGCAAACGCAGTGGCCCGATCTTCGACCACGCCGACACCGGCGCGACTATCCAGGACATGGACGCGATCCGACGGTCCCTCGGCGAGCAGAAAATCAACTACTACGGCATCTCGTACGGCACCCTGATGGGCCAGCAGTACGCCGAGCGCTACGGCGACAAGATCCGTGCCATGGTCATCGACAGCAACATGGACCACAGCCAGCGCACCTGGAGTTTCGCGGCGACCGAGGCCCAGACCGCGGAAAGCTCGTTCAACGAGTGGGTGAAATGGTGCGATCGCACGGTTTCCTGTGCGCTGCACGGCAAGGACGTCACCAAGATGTGGGACGACCTGCTGGCCAGGGCCGACCGCGGTGAGGTCACCGACGTGCTCGACCCCGGCGACCCGTCCGAGCCCCCGGTGATCACGGCCCGGAACATCGCCGCTCTCGGACTCGACGCGTTCTATGGCCCGTCCTTCCAGGAGTTCGCCAAGTACGCGGCCCAACTGGACGCGCAGAAGCCCCCGCAGCGCAGATCCTTCGGTGACGCGGAGATCAACTTCGCGCGCCAGGCGACGTTCTGCTCCGACTGGAGCCTGCCGGTACGCAGCTTCACCGAGTACAAGATGCTGGAAGCCACCGAGAACGCGCTGGCGCCGCACATGCGCGGTGGCGCCCTGGGGCACGATTCGATCGCCAGGTGCATCGGATTCCCGGAGAAGGTCAACAACCCGCAGCGCCAGTTGAGCATAAAGAACGCGCCCAAGATCCTCATGCTCAACGCGCTGTACGACCCGGCGACCCCGTACTCATGGGCAGCCAACGCCCACCGCCAGTCCAAGGACACCACGGTGCTGTTGACCTACGAGGGCTGGGGCCACGGCGTCTATCGCCGCAGCCAGTGCACCGACAAGGCCGTCGACTCCTACTTCGCGACACTGGAGACGCCGGCACCAGGTGCCCGCTGTGCGGCTGTCGAACCAGGCGGGGCCGCGTTGCGGACCAGCGATGCCCGACCGCAGGTCATTCCCGGCTGGGGACGTTAGCCGAGCTATGGTCTGAGAATGATCGAGCAGTTCGAGGTGTCAGGGCCGGACGCGGGTCCCTACGGGATCACGACCGGCCCTGACGCCGCTTTGTGGTTCACCCTGGTGCACGCCGGCCAGATCGGCCGGTTCCAGCCCGGCGGCTCGTTGCAGGTCTTCGACCTGGACCCGGCAAGCAGCCCATCCGTGATCACCCCAGGCCCAGACGGCGCGCTTTGGTTCACCGAGCTGAAGGGCCACCGAATCGGCCGGATCGCGACGGACGGCTCGATCACCGAGTTCGACGTACCCACAGCCGAAGCCGAGCCCTACGGCATAGCTTCCGGCGCGGACGGCGCCCTCTGGTTCACCGAGATCAACCTCGACCGGATAGGCCGCCTAACCCCAGACGGCGAAATCACCGAGTTCCCGTTGCCAGTCTCAGGCTCATACCCAGGCATGATCACTGCGGGCCCCGACGACGGCCTCTGGTTCTCCCTGAACCAGGCCAACGCCATCGGCCGGATAGACCTGGGCGGCGACGTGACCATTCACCCGCTGCCCACCGAGGCAGCCGCCCCAGTCGGGATAGCCGACGGCGGCGACGGCGGCCTCTGGTTCGTGGAAATAGGCGCAGGCCAAGTAGGAAGAATCGCGGTGGACGGCCACGTCGACGAGTTCCCCTTGCCGGACAAGGGATGCCGTCCCCACGCGATCGTCGCCGACGACGAGGGCAACCTCTGGTTCACCGAATGGGGCGCCAACAAAGTCGGCCGGATCACCCTCGCAGGCAAGATCGACGAGTACGACCTGCCCTCCCCGAACTCCGAACCCCACGGCATAACCATCGGCCCCGACGGCGCAGCCTGGGTGGCATTGGAGAACGGAAACCTGGCCCGGATCACGGCCTGACTAGCTGAGGCGGCCGCTCCGCAGGGCGTTCACCAGGGCACGCACGTCGGCCCGGATCGACTGGTCCGGGTTCTTCGTGTCGCGGACGGCCCCGAGGTCCGCGCGGACCTCGACACAGTCACCGCCGTTCTGGCTGTGGCTCGATTTCTTCCAGCTACCAGTAGTCATGATCGGCCCTCATTTCTTCAGGTTGTCGATCTGCTCGGCGATGAACTGTGCCGACTCCTGCGGACTCATCGCCACCTTTCGCACTGAGTCGACCGCCGCCTGGTACACCTTGATGTCGGCCTGCTCGTGCAAGAACAAGCCCGACTGGCGGTTTTCCAAGTACACCACGGTTTTCCCTGACTCGGTTTGAAGTAGGTACCACGGTCCTTCGAGCGCCGGGTGCCAACCTGCCGTGAACGGGATGACCCACAGATCCACCTGCTTGGTCATGTCGAGCAGGAACTCAAGTTGGCCGCACAGAACCTCTCGGCCACCGACATGCTGCATGAGCGCGGCTTGCCCAACGTAGGCAGTCAGCGTGGCGTGTCGCAGTGCCTCGCGCCGACCCAGCCGGATCGCGATCCGGGACTCGACTTCATCTTCCGGCACTCCACCTGCGGTCATGATTGCCCGGGTGTAGGCGGCCGTCTGCAGCCAGCCTGGTACGAGCAGAGGCGCGACTGTAGTGATCTTTTTCGCATCGCGCTCGAATCGCAGCAGCGCTTCCAGTTGGCGGCGCTGCTCTGGCAGCGAAGTGGCGAGCCATGAAGAGGAGTCCGGATCCCGGCTCAGCGCCAGGATGTCCTCGTACCGTTCCCCGGTGACTCCCAGAAGCGTCAGGATCTGGGCGACATCTTCGGGGCGGGGTGCCCGCTGACCGGTCTCCCAGCGGGACAGTGTGGCGGCGGTTTTGCTGAGCCGCTCCGCGAACTTGGTGAGGTTCTCGTGGCCGGCACTCACGCGCGCTTCTCGCAGTGCGGCGCCTAGGGCCATGCCCTTTGATGTCGCTGTTTTGTTACCAGCCATGCAACGAAGAATAGCTGTTCCACCAAGGAATGTATGTCGCTTGATCGGGTGAATTGCCGCATGCGTTGCCGGTTACACGCTATGGTAACTAGCGCTCGGGAGCGCTAATAGACCAAGTCTAGCGGGAGGTATACGGATGGCTCGGGGCACCCCATGACTTATGTCCTTGCCGCGGCCCTCAGGGACGCGATGATCCAACGCCTGGCCGGCCTGGAGCGGTTGGCGGGCAAAGCCGATGCCGCGCCTGCCACTGAACTCGGGCACCTGACATCGGCGATGCGCGAAATCCTTGCCCTGCACCAGCCTGACTGTGACGGCCGGTGCCGGGGCTGCCCGGGATGGCGGCGCCATCGCAAGTTTCCTTGCCGAGTCTGGCTGATCGCCCACCGTCATCTGCTTGTCCCTCGAACCGCACGATAGGAGTCCACCTATGTCTGACAACGCAGAGCGCGAACAGCACCTCGCCGAACAGGCCGCATTCAGCGAGCGCGCAGCCGCGATGGTCGCGGCGCAGGCGCCTCGCCTTTTCGCCACTGTCGTGACCAAACAGGACGCCGACACCGAGATCATCGGTTGGGGCATGGAGTTCGACGACAGTGCCTACATGATCACCGCTGACGGCCGTAACCAGTACTTCTTGGCTGAGGCCGAGAACGCGCTGATGTATGTCCGCAGTGAGCCGGGCGCCACTGCCGACCTCGTGTGGGTCGCTCCCGCTGTGCTTGTCAGCCGGGATCGATCCCAGACATGACCGTCAATGCCTGGCGCCACTGCTGTGCGCAGGCGCGGCCGACCCGTTCGGTGTCGACGGCGTCCGGGTCCAGTAGGCGCTGCATTCCTATGCCCCGCAACTGTCCCAGCACTGCTACGGCCACGTCCTGCGGGTCGATGTCCGCTCGTATTGTGCCGTCCGCGATACCGGCGGCGACGTCGTCGCGTAGGTCCGCCCGGAATGCCTCGTCGCGTTCCCGGAAACTCGCCGAGAGTTCGGCGGCCGTGGCGGCTTCGGCCCACAGCAACAGAAACGCGCGACTTGCGACGCTGTCGCGACCAAGTTCCGCGACATAGCCTTCGACCAGGGCCAGCAGGCGTTCGAGCCCAGGTGACATGGTGACGACGCCAGGGACGAACCCGCTCTGGCTCGACTTCGCCAGTGCGTCGAGCAGGGCCTGCTTCGATCCGAAGTTGTGGGTGACGATCCCTCGGCTGTACCCGGCACGCTCCCCGACGCGAGCCAGGGTCACCGCTCGCACGCCGGACTCCACCACCAGTTCCGCGGCTGCTGCGAGCAACGCGGCTCTTGTCGTGGCGCGTCGCTGTTCCTGCGTGCGTCGCTGTTCGGGTGGCATGGCCGGGAGCGTATCAGGCGCACTTGCGTGTTGAATAACAAGTATGTGAGAGTGTGTGCTCATGACCGCTGTGTTCGTAAACGGCAACCCTGAGACCGCTGCGATATGGGATCCACTGTGCGCCGAGCTGGACCGGACGGACGTGCTGCGCCTGTCCCCGCCCGGCTTCGGCGCGCCCATTCCTGAAGGCTTCGACTGCACCGTGACCGCCTACCGCGACTGGCTGATCGCCGAGTTGGAGACACTCGGCGAGCCAGTCGACCTCGTCGGCCACGACGTGGGCGGCAGCACGGTCGTCACCGTCGCCATGACACGGCCTGACCTGCTGCGGACCTGGGTCAGTGACAGCCTGGGCGCGTTCGATCCGGACTATGTCTGGCACGACCTCGCCCAGCAGTGGCAAACACCCGGCATCGGTGAAAAGTCGGTCGCGCAACGGCTGGGCGGCACGCTCGAAGAACGCACCGAGCGCTTGGTTGCCAGAGGCATCGCCAGACCGGTCGCCGCACAAGTGGCCGTCGGTCAAGGACCGCAGATGGGCCAGGCCATCCTCGCCTACTACCGCTCGGCCGTCCAACCGGTCATGGCCGGCCTAGGCCGCAACCTCCCTGCTGCCGCGGCCCGTCCCGGCCTCGCCATCCTCGCCACCGACGACCACATCGTCGGCTCCGAGGACATGCGCCGCCGATCCGCAACCCAAGCAGGGGCCCAAGTCGCAACCCTCGAAGGGCTGGGCCACTGGTGGATGGTGCAGGACCCGGTCCGCGGCGCGCGGGCCCTCACCTCATTCTGGGCTTCTGGCCTGGGTGGTCGAGCGGACCACCAGTGACGGGTGCAGCAGCCGTTTGACCGGCTCGGTGCGCTCGCCGCGGACCCGTTGCAGCAGGGCCTCACCGGCGAGGCGGCCGATCTCGTGGCGGGGCTGGTCGATGGTGGTCAGGGAGACATGCCGCAGCCCGGCCAGCGATGTGTTGTCGTAGCCGACGATCGAGATGTCCTGTGGGACACGCAATCCGGCTTCTTCCAACGCCGAGATCGCTCCGACGGCGTTGAAGTCGTTGGCTGCGACCAAGGCTGTGGGCAGCTCGTCGCCTTGCAGCAACTGGCGCACGGCTTTGGCGCCGGCGATGTCGGTGTATTCACTGGGAATCACCCAGGGTTTCAGGCCGTGCCGCTGCATCGCGCTTACGTAGCCCCGCCTTCGTTGCGGCGCCTGGGAACCGACACCGCCATCCAGGTGGGCAATCAGACTGTGGCCAAGCGAGACCAAGTGGTCCACCGCCAGACCTGAGCCTGCTTCACCGTCGTCGTTGACTGTGTCCAACGTGGACAGACGGGACGATCGGGCGACCAGGACCACAGGCGCTTGCTCGGCTGCGGCAGCCAGCGTTGTCGGCGGCACGACGGGGCCAAGCAAGGCCACTCCGGCCGGCCGGAATGCCAGCAGGCTTGTCACGGCGCGTTTTTCTCGCGATGGGCTGCGGCCTCCGGTGTTGATGATCAGCTCGAAGCCTTCGGCTGCCGCGACTTCTTCGAGACCGTCGACGACTTCGGCGAAGAACGCGTTGTGCAGGTCGGAGACCATCACGCCGAGCACTGTCGACGTGCGGCTGGCCAGTGAGCGGGCCATCGCGTGCGGGGAGTAGCCGAGTTTCTCGGCGGCTGCCAGCACGGCTTGCCGCCGTCGCTCGCTGACCTTGGGCGAACCGTTCATCACCAGGGAGACCAGGGCGCGGGACACACCGGCCACGCGGGCCACGTCCTGCATGGTCGGGCGAGTCAAGGCTGGCCTCCGGGGCGTAACAAGCGGGCAACTCGCCCTTGACATGACGTGCACCACGTTACAGCATTAGAGCGCTCCAACAAATAGAGCGCTCTAATTTGGAGTAGCCTTGACCAGCGGATCCTTTGGAGAAGCATGCGTATCGGAGTAGCTGGGGTCGGCCGCATCGGCACGATGCACGCCGGGAACCTGGCCTCGCTCGACGCCGTCGACGAGGTGGTGCTGTTCGACCCGGTCCCGGGGCGTGCCGCGCAGGTGGCCACCGAGATCGGCGCGAGCGCGGTGGACGACCTGGACGCGTTGCTCGCGGCCAGCGACGGTGTGCTGATCGCGACTCCGACCACGACACACCCAGAGACCATCCGCCGCGCCCTCGCAGCGAAGACGCCCGCCTTGTGCGAGAAGCCGATCGCGAGCGACTACGCCGAGATGAGCGCGCTGGTCGACGACATCGAGGCCTCCGGTGTCGAGGTGCTCGTCGGGTTTCAACGAAGGTTCGACCCCGCGGTCGCCGAGCTGTACCGGCGGATCCGCGCTGGTGAGGTCGGCAAGCTGTACCTGGTCCGGTCCACCGGTAACGACGCCGAACCACCCGACTTCGGATACCTGCCCGCGTCCGGCGGGATCTTCCGTGACCTGCTGATCCACGACCTGGACGCGGTGCCGTGGCTGGTCGGAGAGCCGGTCGTCGAGGTCTACGCCTCCGGTTCCGTCCTTGTCGACCAGGCCTTCGCGGACGCCGACGACGTCGACAACGCCGTGGTGACGCTCAAGTTCGCAGGTGGCGCGCATGCTGTACTCGTCGGTGGACGGCATGACCCGCTCGGTTACGACCACCGCATCGAAGTGTTGGGCAGCAAGGATTCCCTGGCCGTCGGGCTCGACCCGCGCACGCCTCTGACGTCGCTCGAACCGGGTGGTCCCGTCGTCAGCGCGGACGCATACCCAGGCTTCCCGGAGCGCTTCCACCGCGCGTACCTCAACGAAATGGCCGTCTTCGTAGACGTTGTCGCAGGCAAGGTGGCCAACCCGTCGCCTGCCCGCGACAGCCTCACCAGCCTGCGCCTTGCGTTGGCCTGCGACGAATCGCGCCGCTCGGGCTCACCCGTGCGGATCACTCAGGAGGTGACCGCGTGAAGATCGCTGGAGCGCCGATTTCCTGGGGCGTGTGCGAGGTCCCGGGCTGGGGCCTGATGCTCGACCGGGACACCGTGCTGTCCGAGATGGCCGAACTCGGTATGACCGCGACCGAACTGGGCCCGCCGGATTACCTGCCGACCGACCCGACCAAGCTGCGTGCCCTGCTCAGCACGTACAACCTGACGCTCGTCGGCGGTTTCCTTGCCGTGCCGCTGCACGACGAGTCCAGCGTCGAAGAGGCTGACCGGACCGCGAAGCTGCTGGCCGCGTGTGGCGCCGAGGTGCTTGTTCTCGCCGCGGCGACTGGGCTGGACGGATACGACGAGCGCCTCGTGCTCACCGACGAGCAGTGGGCGGCCCTGATCAGCACCGCGGCCAGGATCCGCGACATCGCGGCGGGCTACGGCCTCAGAACCGTGCTGCACCCGCATGTCGGTACGCATGTGGAGAAGCGCGCGGAGGTCGAGCGGTTCGTCGCCGACTCGGATCTGGACCTGTGCCTGGACACCGGGCACCTGATGATCGGCGGGACCGACCCGGTCGAGCTGGCCCGTGAGTACCCGGGCCGGATCGGGCACCTGCATCTCAAGGACGTCCGGGCGGACCTGGCCGACCGGGTCCGCGCCGGCGAGCTCGGCTACACCGAAGCGGTCGGGCAGGGCATGTACGTGCCGCTCGGGCAGGGGGATGTGGACATCGAAGCGGTCGTTCGCTTCGTCCACCAAGCGGGTTACGACGGGTGGTACGTCCTGGAACAGGACACCGCCTTGAGCGAGCAGAGTCCGGTGGACACACCCAAACTGGACACGGCTCGCAGCCTGCGACACCTCAATCAGATAACCGGCGAACTGTAAGCACAGTCGCTCAGGCGAGGAGAGACGATGACGTCCGATCGCTTCCGTAAGTTCAAGTTCGCGGCCGTCGCCGCGGCTGGGGCGTTGGTCTTGGCCGCGTGCAGCGGTCCGCAGGGCGACCAGCCCGCCAGCTCGGGCACTGCCGGGGCCGCTCAGCCGCCGAGCGGTGGAAGCCTGCGTGTCGCTGTCGTGACCCACGGTTCGGCCGGTGACGCGTTCTGGAACGTGGTCAAGAACGGCGCCGAGGCGGCGGGCAAGCAGCTCGGCGCGCAGGTCGACTACAAGTCCGACGGCGACCCCGGCGCCCAGGCCAAGCTGATCGACAACGCGGTCGCCCAGAAGGTCGACGGCCTGGTGGTCTCGATGGCCAACCCGGACGCCCTGCAGACCTCGATCGAGAACGCAGTCAAGGCGGGCATTCCGGTCGTCACGATCAACTCCGGCGAGGCCCGCAGCGCCCAGTTCGGCGCGATCGCACATGTCGGCCAGAGCGAGACGATCGCCGGTGAGGGCGCAGGCCAGCGCCTGAAGGCCGCCGGCAAGACCAAGCTGCTCTGCGTGATCCACGAAGCCGGCAACATCGGCCAGAACCAGCGCTGCGACGGCGCCAAGACCACCTTCGGCAACGTCCAGACCCTGCAGGTCGACATCAACAACCCGACCGACGCGCAGTCCCGGATCAAGGGCGCGGTACAGGCCGACCCCGCCGTCGACGCCGTGCTCGCCCTGAACTCGCAGGTCGCGGCCGGTGCCGTCCAGGCGATCAAGGGCGCGGGCTCCAAGGCACAGGTCGCTACGTTCGACCTGAACTCCGACGTGGTCGCGGCGATCAAGTCCGGCGATGTCCTCTTCGCGGTCGACCAGCAGCAGTACGAGCAGGGCTACCTGCCGATCGTGTTCCTCAAGCTGTACAAGGAAAACGCGAACACAGTGGGCGGCGGACGCCCAGTACTGACCGGCCCAGGCTTCGTCGACAAGACCAATGTGGACACCATCGCGCCCTACACCGAGAAGGGCACGCGGTGACACTCGCACTGCGACCGAGCCAACGGCCCTTTCGCAAATCCGGTTGTCCACAACCCGCGAGTAACCCCTTTGACCAGCCCATCCCCCCGATAGACTGGAGCAGGGCTGTCCCCCCAGGGAGTGGTGGGGGATGTGCTGGCGCCTTTCCGGGTTTGACGCAGCCGCGGCTGAGTGATCCGAGTGTGGCCGGTCGCCGGGAAAGGAGTCGGTGACCCATGAGTGTCGCGGTGCAGGCCGCACCAGACGAGCGCCTCGTCAAGCCCCGGCTCTGGGATCGCCTTGTCGTGCGGCCCGAGATCGGGTCCCTGCTCGGGGCGCTGCTCGTGTTCGCGTTCTTCTCGATCGTCACCGGCCAGTTTCTCAGCCCGCTGGGCGTGGCGAACTGGCTGGACGACGCCTCCACGCTGGGCATCATGGCGGTCGCCGTGGCGATGCTGATGATCGGCGGCGAGTTCGATCTCTCCGCAGGCGTGATGACCGCGTCGACTGCCCTGGTCACCGCGATCTTCGCCACTCAGCTAGGAGTCAGCGTCTGGCTCGCGCTGGTGTTCTCGCTGATTTTCGCGCTGGCGGTCGGAGCCCTCAACGGCTGGCTGGTGATGCGCACCGGGCTGCCGAGCTTCATCGTGACCCTCGGTACTTTCCTTGCCCTGCAAGGCTTGAACCTCGGTGTCACCCGGCTGATCACCGGAACCGTGCAGGTTTCCGGAATGCGCTCGACCGACGGGTACGAGTCCGCGGGCATGCTGTTCGCGTCCACGATCAACATCGGCGGCACGGAGTTCCAGATCTCCATTCTCTGGTGGATCCTGTTCGCGGCGGTCGCCGCGTGGGTGCTGGTCCGGACCCGGTTCGGCAACTGGACGTTCGCGGTCGGCGGCTCCTCGCTCAGCTCGCGGGCGGTCGGTGTGCCGGTGGTCCGCACGAAGATCATGCTGTTCATGACGACCGCGTTCGCCGCGTGGATCGTCGGCTCGATCAACATCCTGCGCAACGCCAGTGTGCAGGCCAACCAGGGCATCGGCCTGGAGTTCCAGTACATCATCGCGGCCGTGATCGGCGGCTGCCTGCTGACCGGCGGCTTCGGTTCGGCCGTCGGTGCCGCGATCGGCGCGCTGATCTTCGGCATGGCGCGGCAGGGAATCGTCTACGCGCAGTGGAACAGTGACTGGTTCATGCTGTTCCTCGGCATCATGCTGCTGGCCGCCGTGCTGGTGAACAACACGTTCCGGCGACGCGCAGAGAGGGTCCGCCGATGAGCCCGCTCATTGAAGTCCGTGACATCGGCAAGACCTACGGCAGCGTCATCGCCCTGGCTGATGTGTCCACTGTGGTCAACGCGGGTGAGGTCACCTGCGTACTCGGCGACAACGGCGCGGGCAAGTCCACGCTGATCAAGATCCTGGCCGGAGTGCACCAGCACGATCACGGCTCGTTTCTGGTCGAAGGTTCCGAAGTCCGGTTTTCTTCTCCTCGTGAAGCTCTGGACCGCGGAATCGCGACGGTGTATCAGGACCTGGCAGTTGTTCCGCTGATGAGCGTGTGGCGGAACTTCTACCTGGGTTCCGAGCCCACGGTCGGATGGGGACCGTTGCGGCGGCTGGATCGCAGGAAAGGCCGGGAGACCACGAAGACCGCTCTCGCCGAAATGGGCATCGACCTGCGGGATGTCGAGCAGCCCGTGGGCACGTTGTCCGGCGGTGAACGGCAGTGTGTCGCGATCGCGCGTGCCGTCCACTTTGGAGCAAAGGTGCTCATTCTGGATGAGCCGACGGCTGCGCTCGGTGTGAAACAGGCCGGGGTGGTGCTGCGGTACGTCGCTCAGGCTCGTGACCGCGGGCTCGGGGTCGTGCTGATCACGCACAACCCGCACCACGCCTACCCGGTGGGCGACAGGTTCCTGCTGCTCAAGCGCGGCCGGAGCCTGGGCTGCTTCGACAAGGGCGACATCACCATCGAGGAGCTCACCCGGCAGATGGCCGGCGGTGCGGAACTCGAAGCACTTGAACACGAGCTGCGGGCGGTAGAGAAGTGAGTCTGGAAGCTCTGACGATCGGCCGGGTCGGGGTGGACCTCTACCCCGAGCAGAGCGGGGTTCCGCTGGCCGAGGTGCAGACCTTTGCCAAGTCGCTCGGCGGCACCGCGACCAATGTCGCGGTCGCCGCCGCGCGGCTCGGCCGCAAAACCGCTGTCCTGACCAAGGTGGGGCCGGACGGGTTCGGCACGTATGTCCGTGATGCGTTGACAGGGTTCGGAGTTTCGCCGTCGTACGTGGGTACGTCGCCGGATCTGCTGACGCCCGTGGTGTTCTGCGCGCTGGACCCGCCCGAGGACCCACCGCTCTTGTTCTACCGCTTGCCGACCGCGCCTGACCTGACGTTGACCTCGCAAGACGTTCCCTGGGACGTGGTCGCCGACGTTCCGGTGCTGTGGGTGACCGGCACGGGCGTGAGCGTGCAACCGGCTCGCAGCACGCAGCGCGAGATCCTGGAGGCGAGGGGGCGCCAGGATCACACAGTGCTGGACATGGACTACCGCCCGATGTTCTGGTCCGATGTGGACGCTGCGAGCGAGCAGATCTCGTGGATGCTGGACCACGTCACGGTGGCCGTGGGCAACCGGACCGAGGCCGAGGTCGCGGTGGGCACGTCGGATCCCGACGAGGCCGCGCGCCGGATCCTGGATCGTGGCGTCTCGCTCGTCATGATCAAGAAGGGTGCCGAGGGCGTGCTCGTGGCCACGCCCGAGGGTTCGTGGACCGTTCCGCCGGATCCGATCGAGGTCGTGTGCGGTCTCGGGGCTGGGGACGCCTTCGGCGGCGCGCTCATCCACGGGCTGCTGTCTGGCTGGGAGCCGGTGCGGATCGCTTCGTTCGCGAACGTGGCCGGTGCGATTGTCGCAGGCAGACTGGCATGCGCGGACGCGATGCCGTTCGAAAACGAGATCGAGGAGCGCTTGCACAAAGGAGCACAGGCATGAAGCTGACCACCGCGCAGGCCCTCGTTCGTTGGCTTGTGGCGCAACGGACTGAGCTTTTCGACGGCTCCGATGCTCCGCTTTTCCCAGCGGTGTTCGCGATTTTCGGGCATGGCAACGTGCTCAGCCTCGGCGCGGCCTTCGAGGAGTACCGCTCGGAGATCCCGGTGTGGCGTGGGCACACCGAGCAGGGCATGGCTCTGGCCGCGGTCGGCTACGCCAAGGCGACTCATCGGCGTCAGGTCGGCGTCGCCACTTCTTCGATCGGGCCGGGCGCTCTGAACATGATCACGGCTGCCGGGGTCGCCAACGCGAACCGGTTGCCGCTGCTTCTGTTGCCTGGTGACACTTTCGTCAACCGTGCGCCCGACCCTGTGCTGCAGCAGATCGAGCCTTTCGCCGACGCCACGGTCAGTGTGAACGACGCTTTCCGGCCCGTCAGCCGGTATTTCGACCGGGTCACCCGGCCGGAACAGCTGATCGCCACCCTGCCTCAAGTCGCGCGTGTGCTCACCGATCCAGCGGAGTGCGGGCCGGTTACTTTGGCTCTGCCACAGGATGTTCAGGCTGAAGCTTTCGACTTTCCACCGTCGTTGTTCGATCCGGTTGTGCACCACGTGTTGCGCCCTCGCCCGGACAGCCGATCTCTGGAACGCGCCGCGTCCGTGTTGCGCTCAAGCTTGCGGCCGCTGCTCGTCCTCGGCGGCGGCGTCCGCTACTCCGATGCGGCTTCCACTGCGCTTGCTTTCGCTTCGCGCCACAACATTCCCGTGGTCGAGACCACTGCCGGACGCACGCTGGTGCCACACGCGCATCCGTTGCACGCTGGTCCTTTGGGCATCACAGGCTCGGCATCGGCCAACGCCTTGGCGGCTTCAGCCGATGTGGTCCTGGCTGTCGGGACTCGGTTGCAGGACTTCACCACGGCTTCCTGGTCGGTGTTCTCGCCCGATGTCCGGCTCGTGACTGTGAACGCCGCCCGGTTCGACGCCGTGAAACACGGCGCGGTGGCCGTGGTCGGGGACGCCGAGGTTGCTCTTTGCGAGCTGTCCCTTGGTGATTGGCGCGCCGACGACTCGTGGGCTTCGCGCGCTCCGGCCGAGCTCGCCAAGTGGGACTCGTACATCGACGGGTTGCGCGCTGGATCTGACGGGCTGCCGACGTACGCCCAGGTTGTCGGGGCTGTGAATGACATTTCCGGGCCTGACGACTATGTGATGACCGCTTCAGGCGGGTTGCCCGGCGAACTCATCGGGGGCTGGCGCGCGTCCGGCGAATCAACCATGGATGTCGAATACGGATTTTCCTGCATGGGCTATGAAATCGCCGGCGCCTGGGGTGCGGCCATGGCCCGCTCGACCGGCGTGGTGACCACCTTGCTTGGCGACGGCTCATATCTGATGCTGAATTCAGAACTCTTCTCAGCAACATTCGCAGGCCACGGATTCGTCGCAGTAGTCTGCGACAACGACGGCTACGCCGTAATCGACCGCTTGCAACGCGGCCAGGGCGGCGCCGGCTTCAACAACATGTACCCAGACGTCCGCAGCCTGCAAACGGTCCCACCCAGGATGGATTTCGCCTCCCACGCCGCCGCCATGGGCTGCGCGGTGCTGGCCGCGAACACAATCCCCGAACTCCGCGCGGCCTACACAAAAGCCCGCGAACACGCCCAATCCGGCACCCCAGCCGTGGTGGTAATCAAAACCCACCCGAATTCCTGGACCGAATCCGGCGCCTGGTGGGAAGTAGGCGTCCCCGAGGTGTCCCACCGCCCCCAAATCACCCATGCCCACGACGAATTGACCCAGGCCAAAACCCGCCAACTCCGCTACCTCACCTGACCGCCCCTTGAGCCAGCCGACCTCCTACTCCCGCCTTCATTCGCCCCTCTACCAGCGCAGAGACCTTGCGGTCGACCTCCACCAACTCCAGCCGTTGAGCCTCCCCGAACGGAAGGGCACTGCCTAGGCTTCCTTCGCGATGGGCGGCCTCCGGCCCCCGGAATCCAGCCTAGGTTCACCCACCGACAGTCCAGGACAAACAGGTGCCTCGCCTGTGGATAACCCGCGACTGTGGACAACTCGAAGCTGTGGATCTTCGCCAGTCCTGAACTGTCGGACCCCGCGGTTACGCTGGATTCCGGGGGCCGGAGGCTGCCTACCGAGAGCGAACCTGCTGGTCAGAGAGCGCTTAAGCAGGCGTGAGGGTGCGGAAGGCGACGACGGCTGTGGCCAGGTCTGGGTCGGCGGCGGCTTTGTCGAGGGCGGTTTTGAGGGTTTCCTGGTAGGTGGGTTCGGCTTGGGTGAAGCGGGTGCGGCCCTCGGTTGTGATCATGGTGTAGATGCCGCGGCGGTCTTGTTCACAGATGTCGCGTTCGGTCAGGCCGCTGGCTTCGAGGCGGGCGACGAGGCGGCTGACTGAGCTCTGGTTCAGGCAGAGCATGTCGGCCAGTTCCTGGATTCGCAGGGAACAGCTTTTGTCCACGGCCGCGACGAGTCTGCTCAGCGCTCGGTACTCCGAGAGGCCGAGGCCGTGGCGGCGGCTCAGCGCTTTGGTCAGTTCGTTCTCGATGCGGGCGTGCAGCGCGACGACCCTGTTCCACGAGCTCTCGTCTGTGGTCATCTGCCCGTCCGCTCTGTGAGGCCAGCCCCTTGACGAAAGTTTACATGTAGTGACAGCATCTGCATGCACATACATTTAACAAGCAGACATAGTGAGGCCTGAGATGCAGAAGTTCCTGTTCGTGCTCGGCAGCTCCCGCGCCGGCGGCAACACCGAGACTCTTGCCCGCAAGGCCGCCGAGTATCTGCCGGAGGGCGCGCAGCAGCGCTGGATCTGGCTGGAGGACGTGCCGCTGGCACCGTTCCGGGACACGCGGCAGGACCGCGTGCCTCATCCGCTGCAGGAGGGCAACGAGCAACTGCTGCTCGACGCCACGCTCGAGGCGACCGACATCGTCATCGCGTCACCGCTGTACTGGTACAGCGTTTCCGCCACAGCGAAGCAGTACCTCGACTACTGGAGCGGCTGGCTGCACATACCCGGCCTTCAGTTCAAGGCGAGCATGCGTGAGAAGACGCTGTGGGGCGTCTCCGCCGCCGAGGAGGACGACATGTTCAGCGCGCTGGTCGACACCCTGCACAAGAGCGCGAACTACCTCAAGATGCGCTGGGGTGGCGTGCTACTCGGCCATGGCCACCACCCGGGCGAGGTGGTGGACGACGCGCCGGCGATGGAAGCCGCGAAGGACTTCTTCCAGAGCGTCTACGCCAAGTAAGTATCCGGCATACGGACACCAGGGCAGGCCAGTGGTCTCGCCCTGGTGTCCGTATGCCGAGATTCAGCGACGGTAGTCGTCGTAACCGTCGTCGTAGTCGTCGCTGCGGTCCTCTTCTTGGTGGTCCTCGGGCTTTCCTGACAGCTCTCGCTGGAGAGCGTCAAAGTCCGTGTTCCGAGTGCTGTACTTGAGCTCTCGGGCCACCTTCGTCTGCTTGGCCTTCGCCCGGCCGCGCCCCATGGCTCGACCCCCTCGCACAGGGATGGGGCGGCCGGGGGAAACGGCGGCCCCACTCGTCTCGACAACTGATTCCTGACAACTACCGTACCGTGCCGACGGGGTTGGACGCGACGCGGCACCGTGTGCCGGTGATGACAGATCAGCCTCGATCGGTCGATGAGCCATTACCCGCCGGCTCGTGAAAGCATGCTGTAGTGCCTCGTCCGTTCGTCGCCTACCTTCGGGTGTACGAACCGTTGTCGGCTTTTGACACAGAGTTGTCAAATCGGCTACGGAACGTCATTGAAACCGGTCCCTTGGTGCGTTCGGCCGTGGGCGAACGCGAGCGGGAGATGTGGTTCAGGTCACAACTTTCTGTGCCGCCCCGCCTGCTCCCGGGCGAGTCGGCCGACGGAAAACCGACATCGAAGTCGATTCGTGACGTACTGGTCCTGAACCCGGGTGAGGTACCCGGCGCGGATCCCAAGATCGGGCCCCTGGCGTGCCCGCTGGACGTCATGCCGCGCTCGGCGGCAGCACTTGTCGGCTTCATCACCACGGCGCACCCAGCGCTGCGAGACGCGGCCATCACGGCCTCTGTGGACGCCGTGCGGGCCCGCGCGGCGTCGGTCCTGTCCGAACAGCCGTCAGGCGCCGTGCACGCCGTATCGACGACGTGGACCGTGCCATTGCCATGGTTTGTGATGTTCGATCCCACGCAGCGCCGCCTGAAGCTGGCCACCCGGACTGCGCCGGAGCGGGAGTGCTCGTGGCGCGCGACGATGGCTGACGCGCGGCAGCGCGTCGCGCAGGCCTATGAGCTGACGGCCAGCACGTTCGGTGAGCAGGGGCCTGCGAAGGTTCTTGAGGACACGGCCGGGTGGCTTGAGCACTTCGACGACAACTCGGCCGTCGAGCTCGACTACGGCGGCCTGGTTCAGCTCCTGGACGACGAGGAGCTCACCGAGGACAGCTCATGCGAGGACGTCAACGCGATCGTGGCCGCGCTGGACGCGGGCGACGCCGAAGAAGTCGCTGAGCGGTTCGATCAGCTCAGGGACTTCTGGGGGCATCTGGCCGTCAGGGAACGGTTCAACTAGCCTTCGTCGCGCTCACGCTCGGCGGCCAGCAGCTCGTCCACCGAGGCCTTGCCTTCCCGGTAGCGCTTGGCGATCTCGGCGTTGAGCAGGTCCATCACCACCTGGACCTGACGGCGCCGCTGGGAGACCGAAGCCTCCTCCTTGGCGTACGTCTGCAGCGCGAGCTCGAGTCGTTCGTCGGGCAGGGCCGCGACGTCGGACAGGTCCGCATCGGAGACAAGGGCCTCGACGTGCCTGCGGTGAGCTTCGGCACGTGACGGCTCAAGGGTCTGGTAGCGCCCCATGCCCATCGCCGGCCCGACCGCGTTGTCGGCCAGGATCGTCGCCAATTGCTCGACGACGGACGCCGATCCGCCTTCGGTCCTGCGCTTCTGCTCGGCCCGCACGATGTCGATCCGGCCGTGCAGCAGCCTGCGCAGATAGGAGAGATCCGTCTCCTCCTGCGCGGCATCGTCCCGCCTCGCCCGGACCTCGGCCAGGCCGAGACGGTCGAGGCCTTCGATGTAGTCCGGGTCGAGCACACGGTCGATACGTCGGCGCCCACCAGGTCGGACTTCGATCACGGGATCATCCTCCGGCAACCACGCCTAGACCGCCACATCGGCCAGCCCCTTTTCACCCTTGACCCCCAGTAGTTCACGGACATGAACGGACGCCAACGGCGGCCGCTGTGCGATCCGCGCCAAACCCGCGGCCCGCGCCACCAACTGTGCGTTGTCCTTGACCCGCTCGCCCCGCGCGTAGGTGATGGTGTCCTCCATCCCCACCCGCAGGTGCCCACCGGCCGACAACGACGCGAGCATCACCGGAAGGGTGCTCCGGCCGATACCCGTTGCCGAGAAGGTCGCACCTTCGGGAATCAGACGCAACGCGGCCACCAACGTCTCAGTGTCCCCCGGCATGCCCCCGGGGACGCCCATCACCAGGTCTACATGGACGTGCCCGCCCGCGGGCAGGCCGTGCTTGTCCAGCAGCCGCTGCAGCGAGGACAGCTGGCCGAGGTCGAAGATCTCGTACTCCGGCACGATGCCGCGCTCGATCATGCCTTTGTGCAGCTCGACAACGAATTCCCAGCGATTGAGGAAGACGTCTTCGCCGAAGTTGACCGTGCCCATCGTGCAGGAGGCCGAGTCGGGCATGGCATCGAGCACACGCAGCCGGTCGGACTCCGGATCGGTGACGGCGCCGCCCGTGGACAGCTGCACGATCAGGTTCGTCTGCTCGCGCAGGGCTCCCACGGTGTCCTTGAGGCGACCGAGGTCGAGCGTTGGCTTGGCGTCGTCGTCCCGGATGTGCACGTGGATCATGGCCGCGCCCACGCGCTCACAGTCCTGGGCCGTGCGGACAAGTTCGTCGAGGGTCACCGGCAGGTTCGGCACATCGCTCTTGGCGTGCTCGGCCCCGGTCGGCGCCACTGTGATGATCGTGCCTGTCGACTGGGACATGGCGTGATAGTGACACAGCGCCGGGCCGTGTGTCGTCGGGGATGGGCCCGAGACCGGTAGGCAGAACCCGATTGTTGCAATCGTTCGCTGTTTACCGACCGACATGGTTGCTGGTCGAAATACACGCTGCTGCGGCTGCGAAAAAAATGCCAGACGAACGGCGGGGCCCATTGGGGCGATCGCCCTACCGAAGAGCTGAGCCGTTCGGCCGATCCGTGTTCACATCAGCGAATAGTTTGGTCATTCGCGCTGGTCAGACGCTCATAGTTCCCGCTCACAGCATGTTTCTCCCGGCTAGAAAGCAGGACCTTCATGGGCGTAGGAAATCCCCGCCGCGCGGCAGTAGCCGCAACGCTCGGTGCGGCGTTATTGGCCGCCGCGCTGACCGTGCCCACGGCGAACGCCGCACCGGCGGGCCCGCCGATCCGGCTCATCACCGGCGACTTCTACCCGGTGGCGGGCCATTCGGGCCCCGCCGCGCCCGGTTTGGACGCCAAATCCGTCGGTGACGCCGATTCGACGAGCTACCTCGTCCAGTTCAGCGGGCCGATCCGGACCGAGTGGGTTGAATCACTTCGCGGCGCAGGCGCCCAGATAGTGGAATATCTGCCGGATTTCGCGTTCAAAGTCCGGATGAGCCCGGCGCAGGCCCGGCGCGCGGAGAAGCTGGCGAGCGTCCGGTGGGTCGGCCGGTTCCAGCCGGCCTGGAAGGTCGACAACGCCGCCAAGCGGAAGATCGACAGCGGCCGGGCGGGTGTCTACAAGGTCCGGGCCACTGCGCCGAACACCGTCGACCAGGCGCGCAAGCTGACCGAGCAGACCGGCGCCGTGGTGACCAAGTCGGCCGACAGCACGTTGCTTGTCGCCGCCGAACCAAGCCAGGCCACCAAGATCGCCGGACTGGACGAGGTCGCGTGGGTCGAGGAGTTCAAGATCCCGGTCAAGCACAACGAGACCGCGGCCGGCGTGATCATGGGCGGCAACGCGGCGAGTTCCCGCGGATATGACGGTTCCACCCAGACGGTCGCAGTGGCCGACACGGGCCTCGGCGGCGGTACGAAGACAACCGCGCACGCCGACGTCCCGCAGGACCGCATCACCGCGATCCGCGACTGGGCGACGACAAGCGCGGCGGGCTGCTACACGGCCAAGCCCAACGGCGCTGCAGACGTCGACAGCGGCCACGGCACGCACACCGCGGTCTCCGTCGTCGGTGGCGGCGACGCGAACGGCATCGGCAAAGCCGCCGCATACAAGGCGAAGCTCGTCTTCCAGGCGGTCGAGGACTACGTCGACATGACGGGCTCCTGCGCGGCCCAGTACGCCGACGGCTACTACCTGCTCGGCCTGCCGGAGGACCTGACCACGCTGTTCCAGCAGGCGTACAACGACGGCGCCCGGATCCACTCCAACTCCTGGGGTTCCTCGGAAGCCGGTGTGTACACCGAGAACGCCCGGCAGGCGGACGCGTTCAGCAACTCCCACAAGGACATGCTGATCACGTTCTCGGCCGGCAACGAGGGCGTCGACGCCAACGCCGACGGCGTGATCGACAACGACTCGATGGGGTCGCCCGCGACCGGCAAGAACGTGCTGTCAGTGGGTGCTTCGGAGAACAAGAAGCCGACCTGGGCCTGCGACAGCTCCTTGACATACATCGCCACGGCCAAGGAGACCGCGACCGTCGGCGGCAAGTCCTGCAAGGAACTCGGTGGCACGCAGCCGTTGCCGAAGTGGGGCGACTGGTGGCCGTCGGACTACCCGGCCGAGCCGCTGAAGTCCGACTCGCAGGCCGGCAACGACCAGCAGATGGCCGCGTTCTCCAGCCGTGGCCCGACCGACGACGGCCGGATCAAGCCGGACGTGGTGGCGCCGGGCAGCTGGATCGTGTCCGGCTACTCGGACATGTACCAGCAGCAGTACGACTCCGCGCCGAACCCGCAGAACGGTGCGTACCAGCACGACGGCTACGGCTACCCGGTCAACTCGAAGTACAAGTACTTCTCGGGCACCTCGATGTCCAACCCGCTCGCCGCGGGCGGTGCGGCCGTGATCCGCGACTTCTACAAGAAGAAGTACACCGTGGAAGCTTCTTCCGCGCTGGTCAAGGCGACCATGGTGAACAGCGCGGACGACCTGCTCGACGAGAACAACGACGGCGTCGACGACAACGACTTCCCGATCCCGAACAACCACGAGGGCTGGGGCCGGGTCAACCTGGACCGCGCCACCGACGCGGCCGCGAAATACGTTGAGGGCGCTGGACTTTCCACCAACGGCGTGACCGAGTACAGCTACCAGGTCAACGCGGGCCAGCCGTTGAAGGTCAGCTTGGCGTACACCGACAAGGAAGGCTCCACGACCGCCGCGGTCAGCCTGGTCAACGACCTCGACCTGGAGCTTGTCGCACCGGACAACACCATCTACCGCGGCAACGTGTTCGCCGGTGGCTGGACGCAGACCGGCGGCAGCGCCGACCGGCGTAACAACGTGGAGAACGTCTACATCCAGAACCCGGCCGCGGGCACCTGGAAGGTCCGGGTGAAGGGCTTCAACGTCCCGCAGGGCCCGCAGACGTACGCCCTGGTCGCCCGTGCCTCCTTCGGCACCGACCCCGGTCCCGGCCCTGGCCAGCAGCTGCTCGCCAACCCGGGCTTCGAGTCCGGTGCGACCGGCTGGACCGGCACGACCGCGTCGATCACCAACAGCGCTGCACGCCCGGCGCGCGGCGGATCATTCTACGCCGGTCTCGGCGGAAACGGCTCCACCTCAACCGAAAACGTGTACCAGCAGATCGCTGTCCCGGCCGCCGGAACGCCTTCGGTGTCCTTCTGGGTGCGGATCGACACGGCCGAGACCACAACCTCGACCCAGTACGACAAACTGCAGCTGCAGGTACTGAACTCGGCGGGCACGGTTCTCGGCACGCTGGCCACACTGTCCAACTTGGACAAGAGTACGGCGTATGCACAGAAGACGTTCGACCTGTCTGCCTACAAGGGACAGACAATCCGTATTCGTTGGCAGGCAAGCGAAGACTCGTCACTGCAGACGACATTCGCCATCGACGACACGGCCGTGAACGTCTCCTAGCCCCGTTTTCCGCACTGTTGGGCGGCTGCGCCTGTCAGGTTCGAAGGGTTAGTTGGTCTTTTCGGGCCAGGGCAGGGGGATGTCGAGGTGAGCGAGGATGGCGCGTTGGGGAGGGGTGAGGCGGTCGAGGTGTGGGCCGGTGGGGGTGTAGGTCAGGTGCAGGCCGTGGAAGGCGGTGAGGACGGCTCGGCTGGTGGGGATCGCGGCTCGGTGTTCGGGCAGCAGGCCGGGTAGTGGGGTGTCGGGGCCGAGGGCGTGGCGGAGTTCGGCTTCGATGAGCCCGTAGATGAGCAGCGCGATCCCGATGATCGCGATGAGGGCTTCGATCCGGTCGTCGTTGTGCAGGAAGATGGGGCGGACTTTGAGTGTTTGCTTGAGGTCGCGGTGGCGTTGTTCCACGATCCACTGGTCTTTGTAGACGGTGAGCACGTCCAGTGCAGTCAGTTCACGGTTGGGTGGGTCGGGCAGGTTGGTGGCCAGGGCGTAGAGCCCGTCCAGTTGGGCGGCGGCGGTGATGGCGTCGTGGTTGCGCTGCCAGTGGATGCTGGGTTTGCCGTGACGGGCGGGTCCGGTGGTGACGGTGATCAGGTCGGCGATGTGCGGTCCGATGATCTTCGCAACACGGGTGTCGACCTGCGTCTTCGTCTTGTAGTAGCGGCCACCGAGCCCGTTGCGGATCCTGGTCAGCGCGGTTTCGGCGTGGGTCAGGGTGCGTTCGCGTGCCTCGGTAACGGAGGCGGCTTCTTCGCTGGAGTGGATGTAGGCCACGCGCAGCCGGTGCTGCCCGGTCTGGCGGTCGGTGACTGTGAACGGCCGTAGTAGTCCCTTGTAGACGGTTCGACGGTCCGGGGGAAGGTGTTGTTCGCGCTGGGAGCGGTAATCGAGCTCGGCCAGGGCATCGAGGGTGCCTGCGTCGGCGCGGAAGCGCTGGGCCCAGCCGGTGTCGGCGCGTAACGGGACCACGAACCGGGTTGCCGCAGTATCGAGCGCGCACAGGGTGGTCAGGTAGCCCAGGCCGGAGTCGGCGACCGCGACCAGCCCGGCTGGCAGACAGGCGCGCAGTGCGTCCAGGGCCGCGGTGAACGCGGGCAGTTCGTTGGCGGAGCCTTTGTGCGGCCGGAAGTACAGCGATACTCCGGTTGTCGTGGTTGCTTGCAGGGTTTTGACCTGCCGGCCGAAACTGCGATCGGCGGCCCATCCCTTGGCCACCAGCGCCGAATCGGTGTGCCGGCCGGCGAACCGGACCGCGGTCAGATCCAGGTGCAGCCGGGAGGCGTCGGCCACCGCGAAGGTCTCGATCGCGCGGAGGAGTAGTTGGCAGCGGACCTGTTCGGCCACCGGTGCCAGCGCTTCCAGCGCCCGGCCGAGCCGGTCGTCGTTGAGCAGCAACGCCGGGACGCCGATCAGTTCGGCTACCGCTGCGGAGGTGGCCCATCCGGCCACGTCGTAGAGCGGCGCCGGCCCGCACAGCCGGTTGGCGACCAGCGCGGCGATGATCTCCCCGTGGGTGGCCGAGGCCCGTCCCCGCATCGGGGCGGTGTCATCGACGATCTCGGTCAGTCCCAGCCGGTTCAGGTAGTGCGTGACCAGTAGCAGCGGGCCGACCTCGCGGCGGGTGCCGACCGGGGGTGAGTCCAGCCGGGCCAGGCCTGCTACCAGCTGCTCCAACCGGCCCGTGGCGGTCAGCTCGTCCAACCGGCCCAGTTTTGCCACAACGCGCTGCCGCACCTGGCCGTCGACCCGGTGGCCTTCCACCAGTTCCAGGTACTCATACACGCGGTCGCCGCGGCGAACCCGCTTTACCTTCGGGTACATGTTGTCACAACGCTAGCGTAGTTGGCGCCGGAATCGGCTTGCGACACGCCGTATCCGGGTGGCCTCATACATCAAGTTTGTCACAACAGTCCGACTCTCTCGTCGAGACCGCTCCGGGCCCAAACCCGCAGCCTGGAGCCATCCCAGCAACAGGCAGCCACCCCGCTATCCGGTCACGATGCGGAAAACGGGCCTAGCAGGCCTGGATCCGGGCCTCGCCCTGCTGGGGCCCGGATCTAACCATGCAGCCGCTTGACCGCTTCCCGGCCGAGGCCGGGAGTGTCCGGCGGGACTGAATCCGGGTCGATCGCGGCCGGGGAGCCCCCGGCGGTCAGTTCGGTCTCCGGCGCGATGGACCGCTTCACCAGCGCCAACGCGATCGGCCCCAGCTCGTGATGCTGCGCCACAGTGCCGACGCGGCCGACGGTGCGCTCGCCCGACCGCACCGGATCGCCGGTCTCCGGCAGCGAATCCGCCGAACCGTCCAGGTGCAGCAACAGCATCCGGCGCGGCGGCCGGCCGATGTTGTGCACTTTGGACACTGTCTCCTGGCCGCGGTAGCAGCCCTTGGCCACGTGCGCGGCCACCGGAACCCAGTTCACCTCGTGCGGAATCGTCCGCTCGTCGGTGTCCACGCCGACCCTCGGCCTGAGCGCCTCAACGCGCAACGCCTCGTAACCCCAACTGCCCATCGGCCGCGCACCGGCGGTCGTGAGCTTGGTCCACCAGGTCGTCATCTCATCGCGCGGCAGAAGCAGGTCGTACGAGCCTGGCATGCGCCTGACCATGCCTTCGACCGCGTACGTGTCCGTCGGCGCGGGCAGATCCACGGCTGCGAGCGCGGCCGGCGCCTCCGGCCCAACCAGTGACAGCAGCGCGATCTCGCTCGTCGCGTCCCGCGGCTCGACCTTGGACCAGAACTTCATCGCCTCGAGGTAAGCCAGCAGCGTCTGACGGTCACCACGCGCACCCGTCGCGGACGCCCCAGGCTCGGTGTCCATCCATACGGTGCCGTCGACATGCGCGAGCACCATATGTGCGTCGACGCGGCCCTGGCTGTCCAGGACAAGCGCCTCCGTGCCCTGATCGTCAGGCAGCTCGCTCACATGCTGCGAGATCATCAGATGCAGCCAGCTCAGCCGGTCGTCACCAGGCACCGCGATGATCTCGCGGTTGGACCGGTCGACCACCGCGACACCACGTGCGGCCGCCCGCTGCTCACCGAACGGGTCGCCGTAGTGCCAGGCCACCGCCTGGTCGGGGTTCTCCTCTTGCGGTGGCACGGCTCCGGGCAGCAGCACTAGCTCTCCCTGTTCAGACAGCGCCGGCACGTGCCGGACAACGCGACATGGCTTGCATCAAGTTTGAACCCGTACTGGTCGCGCAGTGTTCCCGCCAGGTCGTCGAGCAGGTCACACGGGACCTCCTCGACCTCGCTGCAGACGTGACACACCAGGTGCACATGTTCGTGACCGTGCGCCGAGTACGTCGGCGCGCCGTGCCCGATATGGGCGTGCCGCACCAGCCCGAGCTGCTCAAGCAGGTCAAGCGTTCGGTAGATGGTCGTGATGTTCACCGTGGGCGTGGTCAGCTGCACGTGCTTGCAGACCTGTTCCGGCGTGGAGTGCTCCAGCGCCATCACCGCGTCCAGAACAAGCTGCCGTTGCGGCGTCATCCGCATGCCGCGCTGGTGCAGCGTGGACTTCAGCGCCGCCCGTTGCTTACGAGTCGTCTCCACGCCCGTACATAGTAGGCGGGAGTAGGTTCATGGTCATGCGCGTGCTTGCACTCCTCGACGGAACCCTGGCCGATCCCGACAATCCCCTGATCAGGGTGGACGACCTGGTGGTGATGCGCGGCGACGGCATATTCGAGACAGTGCTCGTGGTCGACGGACAACCCCGTGAGCTAGGCCCCCACTTCGACCGGCTGGTCCGCTCGGCGGCCATGCTCGACCTGCCGGAACCTTCCCGGGCAGCCTTCGACCGCGCGACCCAGGCAGTCCTCGACAACTGGACCGGCGGCTCCGAAATCGCACTCAAATGGGTGTACACCCGAGGTATAGAAGGCGGCGACGGAACGCCAACGGGCTTCGCCCTCGGCCTGGAAATAGCCGAAAAGGTGAAGCGTCAGCGCGCCTCCGGAATCTCGGCGGTCACCCTGGACCGAGGCTTCGACGCAACAGCCGCCGAACGCGCCCCCTGGCTCCTGCTCGGAGCAAAAACGCTGTCATACGCCGTGAACATGGCAGCACTCCGCGAGGCCGAACGCCGCGGCGCCGAAGAAGTCATCTTCACAACGTCGGACGGCGCAGTCCTCGAAGGCCCGACCTCGACATTGATAGCGGTCTCCGGCCGCACCCTGCGCACCCCGCCCGCCACCATCGGCATCCTCCCCGGCACCACCCAGGCAGCGTTGTTCCGCGCCGCCGAACGCGAAGGCTGGTCAATCAAAACCGAGCCCATCCAGGCCGCCGAACTCCCCACCGCCGACGGCATCTTCCTCGCCTCCAGCGTCCGCAAGATCACCCGCGTCCACACCCTCAACGGCATCCAGCTCCCCGACAGCACCCCGCTGCACACCGAGCTCGTCCGCCTCTACAACTCCGAATACGCCAGCTGATCTATGAAATGATCAGTCCAGGCGTCTGAACTGCGCTTTTCTGTTCCCTGGGAAATGATGTTGATGCGCCGCCAATGAGATCTGAGCCATGGACGAGAATTGTGATGACGACCACGGCTGGAGTCGAATTGCGCGGATGGCTGTCATCAACTCTGCTCGGCAGACTGCCGGACTCGGCAGGTGCCGACGTCCTGCGCGCGGGCGAAGAACGTGACTTCTCGGCCGAGGACGTCCTCATGCGTCAGGGTGATCAAGATGATCACGTGCTACTGCTGCTCGATGGCTTGGTGAAGGTCATCGCGGACTCTGAGCCCGGGCAGAAGGTGTTGCTCGGAATCCGAGTTGGTGGGGACGTGGTGGGGGAGATGGCGGCGTTGGAACGCGCTGCTCGAATGGCTACTGTGACCGCTTGCAGGCCAGGTCGAGCCCTGTTCATCAGGCGTCCGCTGCTGGACGAGCTGATGATCACCTATCCGGTGCTCGCTGTACAGCTTGCTGCCACGATCAGCGGCCGACTACGGAAGGCCGACGAACGATGCGTCGACATCACCTCGTACGGCTCGCTGACCCGGCTGAGCCGAGCACTGATCAGCATCCTTGCCAGCCACGGTGCGAGAAAGGGGTTGCGCTGGCGGCTGGACATCGAGCTCAACCAGGCGGAGATCGGATCGCTCGTCGGTCTGAAGAAGCGAACCGCGGAGAAGTGCTTCAAAGAACTGCGAGACAATGGTGTGATCGAATGTGAGTGGCGTGTGGTCGAAGTGATCGACATGCCTCGCCTGCGGCGTATCGCTGATGACCGACAGTGAAGAATTCCGCATAAATGCGGTGTCTTGTGAACACGGGTGTCAGAACAATGAGGGCGCTCGAGATCAAGACATGGAAGGTTCACTGATGAAACCTGTCGGGCCAAGCCGTCGGCGATTGCTTGTGGCTGCCGACGCCGTCGGCTACGGGCGCTGGCACGACTATCAGCAACTGGCGATCCAGCGACACATGATCGACATACTGGACTACGCGGCGGCTATGTCGAAGCTGCGCCGGGGTACTTGGGAGCGGCAAGCGGTCGGTGACGGCGAACTGGCCGTGCTGCCGGAGGACGAGCCTGAACACATTGTGGTGGACACTTTCATCCGCCAGGTTGATGTGGCACTGGCCAGGCACAATACGCTGTTGCTGCCAGAAGCTCGCCTCAGACTGAGGTTTGCGGTCCACTTCGGCCGGATCATGCCGGGTGACAACGGATATGCCGGGCCGGGGCCGGTCGAAGTGTCTCGGATGCTCAACTCGGCGCCGTTGCGCAGGGCGATCGCCGAGATCCCGGAAGCCAATCTCGCGCTGATGGTTTCCGGGAACATCTTCAAGGACACCATCGAGCCTCTGCACACTACGCTGCGTCCGGCTGAGTTCTATCGGGTGCACGTCATGGAGAAGGAGTTCGAGGCCGATGCGTGGCTGTGGATACCTGGGCTGCCGTACCTGACAGCCTCCGGGATCGAGGACATCGCACAGCTCCCGCAGGGACAAGACTGAATCGGTGGGTGGCTGCGGCGAAGCGGCCACCCACGACTGTCGAATTCAGCGCAGGCCGGTGTCGACGGCGGTCATGAGCTGGCCTGGGTCGCCGGACATTTCCCAGGCCATGGCGCCCAGGAGGCCGCGTTGTCTGATCCAGGCTGTTTTGCGTTCGATGGACCATGGGTCGTCGAAGGTCCACCATTGGTTGCCGGTGTAACAGTAGGTCGCGACGGCGGCTTCGTCGTGGTGGACTGTACAGCCGGGGACGCCGGCGACGAGGTTTCCGTAGCCTCGGGTGCCGGTTTCTTCGGGGAATTGGCCTGGGGCGCCGCCGGTTGCGGTTTGCCATTCGCCGTTTTTGCCGCCGTTGCCGACTCCTTGCCAGCCGCGGCCGTAGAAGGCGAGGCCGAGGGTGAGTTTGCGGGGGTTGACGCCGGCGTTCGTGTAGGCGTTGATCGCGGTTTCGGCGCTGAACTTCACGGGGTACGGGTCGTCCGCGTCGGGGTAGAGGTTGCCCTGGTGGCCGGTTCGGTTGGGCTCCCAGGAGTTGTCGCTGCCGGAGCCGTGGAAGTCGTAGCCCTGGACGTTGGCGACGTCGAGGTACTGGAAGATCTTGCCGACGTCCCAGCCCGCGGTGACCTTGGCCGGGTCGGCGGGCGTGAAGGCCTGCAGTTCGTAGCGTTTGCCGGTGGTGGCGCCGTGCGCGTCCAACTGGGCGCGGAACTCGGCCAGCAGCGATGTCAGGTTGTTCTTGTCGTTCGGGCTCCAGTGGTTTCCGGGGTGGCCGTCGGGGCTGCCGGGCCATTCCCAGTCGATGTCGATGCCGTCGAAGATGCCCGCTGCGGTCCCGGGGCCGCCTGCGCCGCCGTACGGCCTGATGTTGCCCTTGATCCAGGTGTCGACGCATGACGAGACGAACTTCTTGCGGGACGCGTCGGTCGCGGCCACGTCGGAGAAGTACTTCGAGTATGTCCAGCCGCCCAGCGAGACCAGGACTTTCAGGTTCGGGTTGAGCGCCTTCAACTTCTTGAGCTGGTTGAAGTTCCCGCGCAGCGTCTCCCAGCCGGTGTCCGCGACACCGTCGACCGACTGCGAGGCCGCGACCGGCCGTGAATAGTCGGCTTCGGCGTCGCCCGCGCCGTCGCCCTGGTTCGGGTCCTGCGGGTTGGCGCTGGTTGCCTTGGTGACACCGGACAAACAGGTCAGGTTGACCGGGTCGATGTTCTGGAACGCGTACAACACGTGTGTCAGTTTCGCCGCCGCCCCAGAGGTTTGCAGGTTCCGCACGAAATACTGCCGGCCGTAGATTCCCCATTGGACGAAGTAGGCGACCTTGGCATAGCCGCTGACAATGTCCGAAGTAGACGCGGTGACGGCGGCGCTGGCGGCAGAAGTGTTGTCGTAGCCGTCGCGGGCCCGCACAGTGAACGTGTACCGGGTGGAGGGCGCGAGACCCGTGACCCGTGCGGTCGTCGTGGTCACGGTCAGAACCAGCGTCGAGCCTTGGTATACGTCGTACGCCACGACACCGGTGTTGTCGGCCGATGCGTTCCATGCCAACGAGATACTGCCGGAATCTGCTGCGGTTGAACGGAAGTTCCCAGGGACAGAAGGAGCCTGCGTGTCATCGCTCGGATTGTTCGTGCGTACGGTCAAAGGCGCGCTGGGAGCGGATTTCGTGCCCTTGCGGTCAAGTGTGACAACGGTGAACGAGTAGTCGGTGTTCGGGGTCAGCCCGGTCACGGACGCGGTCGTGGTTGGCGGTGAGGCCACGAGTGTGGTGCCGCGATACACCTGGTAGCCCACGACTGGGAGCGATCCTGGAGTGGCCGCGTTCCAAGCCAGTGTGATGGTCCGGGTCGTTTTCACGGTCGTTCGCAGGCCAGTTGGCGCGGACGGCGGTGTTTCGGCTGAACCGTCACAGTTGCCGTCGTCGATCCGGCAGCTCGTCGGGGTTGTCGGCGAACTGAACCGGACCGTCGGGCTATACGGGTATGTGGATCGGCCTGGTGCCAAGGAATTGATGTAGTACGCCGGGGTGACGGTCACTGACGTGCCCGATTGCGACACTGTGCCGTGTTCACCCGTTGTCACGGCCACGCCGGACGGAACCTCGAACGTGATCGTCCAACCGGTGACTGTGGCAGTGCCTGCGTTGGTCACGGTGTACGTGCCGACGTTGCCGGACAAGGAAAACGCGGCCCGCAAGCTGCCTGCTGCCTGTGCGGGGGTGCTCAGGGCGAGTAGGAGTAGAACCGCGGCCAGTGCGGATCTGATGGAGCGAGCGTGTTGTGACATGGCAGGGTCCTCACGCCGTAGTGGTCTAGACCAGGGTGCGGCGCTGTGACCCACGGCACAACGGGCCGGGTCAGTTGTTCTGCATGCTGAAACGCATCGGCCGGAAGTGGACCTGTACGCCCGGCCTGGCCTGCGCCAACGCGGGGAGACCGGCCGGGTCCACAACAGCGATCACCGGATATCCGCCGGTGGTCGGGTGATCAGCGAGGAACACGACCGGCAAACCGTTGGGGCGCACCTGGATCGCGCCCGTGACCAGACCTTCGCTGGCGAGCTCGACATCGGTGAACGCGTCCGTGCGCCGCAGGGCTGTACCGATCAACCTGACGCCGACCCGGTTGCTCTCCGGCGAGACCTTCCACGATCCGGCCGCCAGCTGTGTCCCGGCGTCGTCGAACCAGTCGTCCCGTGGCCCAAGCAGAACCGGGATCACCAGATCGTCCGGCGCACGCGAGGGCGCGAGCTCGTCCACGCCGACCGGCAGACCCGGTTTGCCCAGCTGCAGCACGGTTCCGGCCGTCAACGCGTCAGGTCCGATCCCGGACAACACGTCGGTGGCCCGCGAACCAAGTTCCGCAGTGACCTCGACACCGCCGGAAACGGCCAGGTAGCAACGCAAACCCGACGACGGACTGCCGACCGTGAGCACGTCCCCGGCCGAAAGGTGGACCGGGCTGTGCGAGCCGACTTCGTGCCCACGCAGCGAGACGTTCACCTGCGGGCCGGTGATCGCGACTGTGCACGAGTCCTCGGCGCGCACCGACAACCCGCCCAGCAGCATTTCGATACCCGCAGCTGACTCGGGGTTGCCGACAAGCCGGTTCGCCAGCCGCAGCGCGGGCTGGTCCAGCGCACCTGACGGCGGCACGCCCAGATGCCCGTTCCCAGGCCGGCCGAGATCCTGCACCAGCGCCAACGGGCCGGTGGCCAGTACGGTGAGCGCCCTCATACGGCCTCGAATCGCACGACATCACCCGGCGCAAGCAATGCGGCGGGTTCACGGCGGGAGTCGAACAGTGTCGCGTCGGTGTGCCCCAGCAACCGCCAACCGCCTGGTGAGGCGGTCGGATAGGCCCCGGTGAACTCGCCCGCGATGCCCACGGACCCTGGAGGGACGCGTTTACGCGGGTTGTCCAACCGTGGCTGCTGCAAAGCCCCAGGCAGTCCGACCATGTACCCGAAACCGGGCGCGAAGCCGCAGAACGCCACCTTGTACTCGGCGCCCGTGTGCAGCTCGATCACGCCAGCAACGTCCGTACCTGCCGTCTGGGCGACGAGCTCAAGGTCCGGACCGTCGTAGTGCACCGGCAGCACGACCTCGCGCGGTGCTGACGCCGTGCGCTGTGACAGGTCGACGGTGTCCAGCAAGGGCCGTAGGCGCGCCAACCCGCCGGAGCCTGGCGAGAATGACGCCAGGACGGTCCGAGCGGCAGGAACGAGCTCGACAAGACCTGGGAGGTCGGCGTCGGCCAACGCGGTGCGTACGGCTTGAACCTCGTCCAATGAGTCGACTTCGACGAGCATCGCGTCCGCACCGCACCGCCGTAAGCGCATGGGCGGTCAGCCGACGACGCGCGTCAAGTAAGCCGACGTGTGCGGCTGCAGTTCCTGCCCCATCATCGCGCGCTCTTCGACGTACGCCAGGTCACCGTTGTTCACCAGGCCGTACAGCCGCTTGGCGCCTTGGACCTCCTTGGCGGTCGCGGTACGCACCACTGCGTCAGTGGTCAGCTCCCAGGACGTCTGGGTCCGCGGCTTGCCGTAGAAGAGCTCGATGACTCCGGTGGCGTGCGCCAGCAGGAGTTCGATCGTGTCGTCGGCCTGGGGACGCCACCAGCCGACCTCCCGCGCGGCCGGGCGAATCACGTTGCCGTCGTCGTCCAGCAGCCAGGCACGGGCCTCGTAGTACAGGAACGGCCGGCCGTCGTGCGCGAACGTGACCTGCTGGCCGAACTTGTGCGTCTTGTCCAGGGTGGGATAGACGACCTCGCCCTCACCACGCCACACGCCGACCAGCGGCAGCAACGCCAGCAGCCCGTCGTTGAGGTTCGGGCCCTCGCGCAGGTTCGCGGTGTCCGGCGGAATCGGCAGGTCGTCGAACTGGGGCAGGTTGCGGTGGCGGGTCGCCTTGGCCCGCTCCGCTGCCGCCTGCACTGCCGCGTCGCCGCTGCCAGGGACGGTCTCGCTGTTATCGGTCGTCATCAGCGCTGGTCGCTGTACAGGCGGTAGATGACGTAGCCCGCGAACCAGAGGACCGCGACGGCCATGATGACCAGCAACGAGGTGAAAATCAGCTCCACGGGAAGTGAGCTTAACGAGCGTGTGTGCGGGCACGAAACGGACGTGCCCGCATACACAGGTGACGTGGGCGTCAGCAGCCCCACTGGCCGCTCGCGGCGACGACCTCGTAGAGCGCGGCCCAGGTCTTCGGGCCGACGATGCCGCTGTCCTTGATGCCGGCGCGGCGCTGGAAGTCCTGGACGAGCCGCTGCATCTGCGGGCCGTAGACGTCGCCCTCATCGGGCAGGCCCTGGGAGGTGTACGGGTGAATACGCTGCATGGCGTCGAACAATGCAGAGAGCTTGTTGCCGTTGCGCTCGCCCGGGTTGATTCCGAAAGAAGGCGGCGTCGCCCAGCCCTGTCCGGTCAACGACGGCGGCATTTTGCCGACCAGGGCGTGCCACGTTTTCGAGCCGACAATTCCGCTGGCGTTGATTCCATTCTTGCGCTGGAAATCCTGGACGGCGCTCAAAGTGTTCTGGGCATAGGTTCCGGTGCCGTTGAGCTGGGTGTAGCCCTCGTGCCGCAGCGAGAGCTGCAGGGCGAGTACGTGCTGGCCGGTGTCACCCGGGTTGACCTGCGGCAGGCTCGCGGCAAACTGGTCGGATCGCTGGTTTTCCTGACCGCACGCCATTGCCGTCCCGGCGCCGGCAATTCCGACGGTGGTCGCCATACCGGCGGTGAACATGGCCAAAACGGCAGCACGAACAATCATGCGCTTCATTGTGATTATCTCCCCAAGATTTGGGCCCCCTCGGCCCTTCTGCAATAAAAGACGGCCTTGCCCTGGGGAGGTTGGTCACGGTGGGATCACGAAAAAATCGGGTGACCCACACGGGGCCACCCGATTTTTGTCGCTATCTGGCTTGTCAGGCGACCGCGACGGCCACCTCGTGGATGCCGGGGCCTTCAGCGGTGATCGACGCCTCGCCGTTGCCCGTGCGGTGCAGCGCGCGCACCGTCCAGGAGCCAGGGGCGGCGTAGAACCGGAACTCGCCCTCAGGCGAGGTCACGACCTCGCCGGTGAAGTCGCCGTTGCCGTCCAGCAGGCGCACGAACGCGCCGCCGACCGGGGCTTCGCCGGACAGGACACGTCCGGAGAGGACGGTCTGGCCGCCCGCGTCGGCGATCGGTGCCGACTGGTCAGGTGCTCCGCAGCTGCTCACTTTGTTACTCCTTGCCGGTGCCGGTTTCGACGGGCACGCCGACCAGCGACCCGTATTCGGTCCATGAACCGTCGTAGTTCTTCACGTCCTCGTGGCCGAGCAGCTCGTGCAGCGCGAACCAGGTGTGCGACGAGCGCTCGCCGATGCGGCAGTACGCGATCGTGGCGATCGACTCGTCGATGCCGGCTTGTTTGTAGATCTCGCGCAGCTCGTCGTCGGACTTGAAGGTGCCGTCCTCGTTCGCGGCCTTGGCCCACGGCACGTTGATCGCCGACGGCACGTGGCCCGG
The DNA here is from genome assembly GCF_017876405.1 of Kibdelosporangium banguiense. GTDB lineage: Bacteria > Actinomycetota > Actinomycetes > Mycobacteriales > Pseudonocardiaceae > Kibdelosporangium > Kibdelosporangium banguiense. The sequence goes on from NZ_JAGINW010000001.1 coordinate 2,631,996, forward strand.
ACGCTGCGCGGACTCCTGCGGCAGGTGCGCCGGGGCGAGCAGCTTGCCGGAGAACTCGTCCGGCGACCGCACGTCGACCAGGTTCTTCTTGCCGATCGCGTCGACGACCTCGTCGCGGAACGCCCGCAGCTTGAGGTTCTGCTCCTGCGCGGAGAAGGTGGTCTCGTCGCGCTTGACCACGTCCTGGGACAGCGGACGGCCGTCCAGCTCCCACTTCTTGCGGCCACCGTCGAGCAGCTTCACGGCCTCGTGGCCGTACAGCTTGAAGTACCAGTACGCGTACGCGGCGAACCAGTTGTTGTTGCCGCCGTAGAGGATCACAGTGTCCTCGTTGGCGATTCCCTTGCCGGACAGCAGCTTCTCGAAGCCGGCCCGGTCGACGAAGTCGCGGCGGACCGGGTCCTGCAGCTCGTTCTTCCAGTCGATCTTGACAGCACCCGGGATGTGGCCGGTGTCGTATGCGCTGGTGTCCTCGTCGACCTCGACGAACACCACCCCCGCCGTCTCCAGGTTGTCCTCGGCCCACTGGGCCGACACCAGCACGTTTTCGCGGCTCATCGAGCGTCTCTCACTTTCTCTGCGGGGGTTGGGTTTCTCAGGCCGGTGACTGCCGGCGTACGGACGGGGTGAGCCTGCGCAACAGCAGGTAGGTCTCGCAGCCCAGGCAGAAGCCGAAGGCCGCGTTGAGGAATGCCGCGGCCAGCGCGAACGCAGCCGCGATGACGCCTACCGTGGCACTACCGAGAGCGAACGCAACCGTGCCGACCAGGGCGAACGCGAACCCCACACCTTGCGCGAAGCGCAGCGGCGTGGCGTCCTCCCGCTCGTCAGTCGGCTGCAGGCGCGGCGCCACGAGGTACTTGTAAAGCAGTGAATAAGGCGCGTACTTCAATCCAGCGAACGCACCGACAGCGAAGATGGCGGCCTGCACGGCCAACAGCGGCCACCATTGGGCGGCAACTGCGACGGCAAGCACGACGGTCGTGACCCAGGCAGCGAACCTGGGACCGCGCGGGTCGACAGCGGACATTCGTGTACTCCTGACCTGGGTACAAGCGGGTTCATTGGCGCCTGAAGGGCGCACGAAATCACCTGGTCAGAGGGTTGCGACACAGACTGGAGTCAACGCGGCAGTAGTCCACCGCGCGGCGCCTGGTCAGCAATGTGTACACGGTCGCGAGAGTACCTCGATCTCACAATGCAGAGCAGAGCTGTCCATCCACTGAGAAACCCGATCAAGCGAACGAGTAAGTCCAGGCCCTCGAACGGGTGACAACCCCAGCTCCTCCTTGACCTGGTGACCCGACACCTTCCTCAGGCCTTTCGGCGGCGGAACAGGATCATCAGCAGGCCGAGTACGAGAACGACTATTCCGCCGGTTATCAGCCAGCCGAAGGAGGCGCCGGTGCTGGCCAGGGCCTTGGGCGGCAGCAGGCCGAAGTCGACGGTCAGGATCTCACGTTTCGCTGCGCTGACGGTGACTGGTTTTGTGCAGCCGTTGGTCGGGTCGGCGTCCGAGTCGCGGGTGTCCTCGCCTGTGTCGCGGTTGGCGATCGTGTAGCCGCGGAGTTCGGATTTGGGGACGCAGACTATGTAGCTGCCGTTGGCGAGGTTGTCGAAGAGGTACCTGCCGTTGCGGTCTGTGACGGTTTTGGCGACCTCTTCGCCGGATGCGGCTCGCAGCGTGACGGCGACGCTTGGGGCGCCGGATTCGTCGCGGTCCTGCAGGCCGTTGCGGGAGGTGTCGATCCAGATGAAGTCGCCGATTCGATTGCCGGGTTCGACGAGGCCTGCGTCGACTGTGAGGTCCTCCCATTTCTCTGAGTACAAGCGGGTTGGGGCGGTGCACCATGTTGACGGGTCGACTGTCCCGCGCCCGATTTGGTACGAGGCGTACTGCGTGGGCACGGTTTTGCGGTCGAAGCAGGTGACGTAGGAACCGTCGGCCAGGTCTGTGATCAGGTACTTGCCGGAACCGTCGGTCACCGCCTTGTGAGTCCCGACGGTGACGGTTACGCCTGGGATGCCAGGTTCGCCCGCGTCAGCGACGCCGTTGCGATTGAGGTCCAGCCAGACGAGGTCGCCGAGGGAGTTCGGTGGCCGGAATCCGGCGTCGACCGACAGCACAGACCTGTTGCCGGTGCCCAGCTTGACTGTGTCCGCGCAGCCGTCGGCTTTCTTGTAGAGGTGTTTGCTGTACTCGGCCGGCAGTTCGAAGCAGACGCGGTAGTCGCCGTCGGGCAGGTCCGTGAAGAGGTACTTCCCGGCCGCGTCTGTCGTGGTCTTGGCTGAACCGGCGTACACCGTTGCCCCGGGGATTCCGGGTTCGCCCTGGTCAGGGGTGCCGTTGCGGTTGTTGTCCAGCCAGACGAGGTCGCCGATCTGGTTGGGTGGCGCGACCAGCCCTGCGTCGATGCTCAGGCTTTCGCGATTGCCCATGCCGAGTTTCACCTCGGGTGCGCACTCGGCTCTGAAGTCCTCAAAAGAACCGAAACATACGCGGTAGGCGCCGTCCGGGACATCCGAGAACAGGTACTTCCCAAGAGAATCGGTGACGGTCTTGTGCTGGCCCGCGGTGATCGGCACGCCTGTTGCGGGTGGCTCGCCCGAGTCGGGTTTGCCGTTGCGGTTGCGGTCCAGCCAGAGGAAGCCGCCCAGCCGGTTCATCGGCGACATCAGGCCCGCGTCGATGGTCAGGTTCGAGCGGTTGCCGGGACCGAGCGTGACCTCGGCCGCGCACCTGGTCTTCGGGTCCGGATTGGAGTCCTTGTCCGCCGACCCCGCGAACGGCTTGGTGATCTGCAGATCGTCCTTGAGGCCGAAGCAGACCACATGCTTGCCGTCGCCCAGCTCTGGGAACAGATACTTGCCGTTCGCGTCGGTCACGGTCGACAACGCGCCCACAGTCACGGTGACACCAGGGATTCCGGGCTCGCCGGTGTCGGCCAGGCCGTTACGGTCGACGTCCCGCCACACCAGGTCGCCGAGAAGGTTCGGCGCCGACAACAGCCCGGCGTCGACCGTGAGTACCGAACGATTGCCCGGCCCCACAGTGACTTCCGGCGCGCAGCCGGTCGCGGGATCCGCGTCCGAGTCGGCGGTGTCCGCGCCCATGTCAGGCTTCGTGAACGTGTATCCCTTGGCAGTAAAGCAAACCCGGTACTTCCCGTCCGGCACGTCGGAGAACAGGTACTTGCCGTCCGGGCCAGTGGTCGTGTTCATCGAACCTGCAGAAACGGCCACGCCAGGGACCCCTGGCTCGCCGGAGTCGAAGCGGCCGTTGCGGTTGAGGTCCGAGAAGACCAGGTCACCGATCCGGTTGCCGGGCGAGCTGAACCCGGCGTCCACAGTCAGGTTCGACCGGCTGCCTGCCGCGAGCGTCACCTCGGGCGCGCAGCCGGTGTCCGGATCCGCGTCCGAGTCCAAGTTGTCGTCGCCGGTGTTCGGCTTGGTCAGCTGGAAGTCCGCGTACGGCCCGAAGCACACCGTGTACTTGCCTTCGGGCAGGTCAGAGGCCAGGTATTTGCCGTCCGCGCCGGTCTTGGTCTTCCGGTTGCCCACCGAGACCGGCACGTCGGCGATCCCGGGTTCGCCCGCGTCGAGCAGGCCGTTGCGGTTGGTGTCCTGCCAGACGAAGTCGCCGATCTGGCCGGGTGGCGCGACCAGCCCGGCGTCGATCGACAGCACTGAACGATTCCCCGGCCCGACAGTGACCTCCGGCGCGCATCCCGAGACTGGGTCGGCGTCGGAGTTCTTGTTGTCGTCACCAGTGTTGGGCGTGGTCACCACATAGTCGGAGAACCCGCCGAAACACACCTGGTACTTGCCGTCGGGCATGCCGTCGAACATGTACCGGCCGTCGGAACCTGTGGTCGTCTTGGTCTTGCCGAGCGACACCGGGACACCAGGCAGGCCGGGCTCGCCGGGATCCTGCCTGCCGTTGCGGTCGACGTCCGACCAGACGAAGTCACCGATGCGGTTGGCCGGTGGCACAAGGCCCGCGTCCACAGTGAAATCGTCCGTGGCCGACAACGTGACCGGCGGGGCACAGCCGGTGGCCATGTCGATGTCGGAGTCCAGCCCGTCATCACCGGTATTGGCTTTGGTGGCCTGGAAATCGACAAAGCTGGCGGGCAGGGTCTTCAGGTCGAAGCAGACCGTGTACTTGCCGTCGGGCAGCTTGTCGAACAGGTACTTGCCGTCGAGCCCGGTCACCGCGGTCGACGAACCCGTGGTCACGGTCACGCCCGGCACCGGCGGCTCGTCCGCGTCCTGACGGCCGTTGCGGTTCACGTCGCTCCACACCAGGTCACCGAGCTTGTTCGCCGGTCTGATCCCGAAGTCCAGCGTCAGATCCTCGCGTTTGGCCGGGCCGACAGTGACGGGTGGTGCGCAGCCTGTGGCCGGATCCGCGTCCGAGTCCATCGCATCCGAACCGAGGTTTGCAACTGCCGGCAGATAGCCGTCCGGCAGGTTCTTGACGTCGAAACAGACCTGGTACGTGCCATCCGGCAGCTTGTCGAAGATGTACTTCCCGTCCGGGCCGGTCACGGTCTTCAACGAGCCCATCGTCACCGCGAGCCCAGGCACCGGTGGCTCACCGGCGTCCTGCTGGCCGTTGCGGTTGTTGTCCATCCAGACCAGGTCGCCCAGCGTGCTGGTCGGAGCGAGAACACCGGCGTCGACGGTCGTGTCCACCGAGCCGTGGCCACCTGTGTTGACCGTGGCCAGGCCGGTTCCCGGGTCCACATTGGAGTCGACGGCCCGGTTGGCACCGGCTTGCCGCGCTGTCCATTTCAACGAGGAACCTGGTGGTGCGCCAGGCAATGCGGACGTCTGCGCACCGGTGAAGTCGAACTTCAAGTTGTAACACGTGTCCGGCTGCAGACCGGTCAGCATGTACTCGCCCTTGGCGTTCGTGGTCTGCGGCGGCAGGGCTGCGCCACCGGCACAAGGAGTCGCAGTGACCTTCACGCCGGCAAGCGGCGGTTCATTGCCGTCCTGGATGCCGTCTGTGTCCGCGTCGAACCACACGCGGTTGCCGACCTGCACGGGCGCGAGGTCACACAGTGCCTCGAGGTCGGCGAGGCTGTTGGCCCTGCCCCAGCCTTCCTGGTCGCCGACCTGGAACGTGCCCTGCTTGGCGCCGGTCGCGCGGTCGAACCAGCCGACGCCCGGGTTCGACGTGACCGGCATCTTGTCCGCGGCCAGAACCAGCGCGACGGCACCCATCGAGGCGTCGGCTTTCAGGGCGTCCGGGCAGGTCGCGTACTTCCCGTCGGCCTGCTTGCACGCGCGGCTCAGCGCACCGCCGACCGCCGCGCTGAACGCGCCGTTGCCCGTGGGCGCCGGGGTCTGCTGGCCGAGCTGGTCGCCGAACCGGTCCCGGAACGCCAGGACCAGGTCGCCGGTCTTGTCCACCGCGACGTTCGTCAGCAGTGGCTGGGTGTAGCTGATGTTGCCGTCTACCTGCGTGAACTGCCTGGGATCCCAACGGTCGAGCCACGGATGCCAGCCGGTGTCGAGGGGCTTGGTGAACACCGCCGAGCCGAACGCGCCGGACTGGAACGGCAGGACAACAGCCTTCATGTCAGCGACCTTGGCGGTCGACTGGCCTGAACACACGCCACCTACATACAGAATTCCGTCGCGTACGCCCAGCCCGCCGGGCCGCCAGTCACCCGCGGCCGGACACCCTGGATTCGGGATCGGGTACGAGCCGACCGGTGCGGAAGCCGCCGGGATGGTCGCGTCGAAGACATACAACGTCTTGTTGGCAAGGTTCACCGCGTACAGCGCGGTGCCGTCCTCGGACATCTCCAGATCGCCGAGACTTTCCTTGCCGGGTGCGGCGAAGAACGAGCCGTCGTGGCCGTCGCTGTGCTGGGTGCTGCCGGCTTCCGGAACTGTGGCGAACTGGGACGTCGACCCGGCTGAGGTCACGTAGATGGCGCCCGGGCCGCCAGAACCGTAGGGCGCCAAGCGTTTCGCGAAAGCGCCGGAGAAAAGCCGCTTGTCCTGCTTGCGATACGCGAGACCGAACACGGCCCCTGTGTCGCCCTGCTTGGCGATTTGTGTCGGTGCGGGCGAGGTGCCGCGAGCTGTGAAGGGGAACTTGACGAGCGAGCGTGCCGCCGCGTCATTGCCTGCCTTGTGCGTGTTGCGTTGGCACGCGGTGGCGACAGACGGGTTGGCCTGGCAATAGTCGGCCGGGTTCCACACGCCCATGGTGATCGACGGGTTCGGGCCGTTGACGAACTCCGTCAGTGACGACAGGCCGTTGCCGCTGGGAGCAGGCTTCAGGTGCGGCATCGAGGACGGGATCGCCGCCTCGACCCGGTAGCCGCCGCCGTTGACCGGACCGAGGTCGATCTTGACCACGCCGTCCGGGCCGGTTGTGCCGTTGGCGGTGCTGCCGGCCGGATCGGTCACCGTGACCGGGATGCCCGGCACGCCGATCTCGAGAGCGGGCTCGTAGGAACCGTTCCCGTTGACGTCACGCACCAGCCGGACGGTCAGCGTCCCGTCCGCCAGCACGGCCGACGCGGCAGGCGTGAATATCGCGCCCGCCAGTACGAGCGACCCAGCGAGAGCCAGCCCGACCACTCTGCTCACAACAGCTCCTTTTCCTGCGACATCAAGGAAAAGCTAGCTGTCGATCATGATCGTCAGGGCGTGCGCGACGGCCCGCGTCACCGACAGTCGCCCGGCATCGGCCGTGCGATCCCTCCACGGTGGATCCGCGAGCGGGAGAACGGCACACCGTGATCGGAATCCGGCCGCGGATCGCGGCCAGGTGTCCTCCGGAAGCGGGTTGAACCACCCGTTCAGGGCAGGTGCGGGCGGAGCGCGTCGAGCAGCGTGTCGCGCTTGGGCACGCCACCCACCCGCATCAGCTCCACGCCCTGAGCGTCCACGGCCAGCGTGGTCGGCGTGGACAGCACCCCGAGCGACTGGGCGACCTCGGGGTGGTCGGTCACGTCGAAGTCCACGTGTTGCAGGCCCTCGGTCCGGCCGGCCAGATCGGCCAGCAGGATCCGGGTGTGCCGACACGGCGCGCAGAACGTGGTGGAGATCTGCAGCAGCGTCACCGCGCTGCCCGGATCGACGAGTTTCTGCAGCTCAGAAGGTAGTGAAGAGCTTTTCGCGGTCCGCACGCGGCCACGGGAGCTGCGCCAGGCGAGACCGAACACGCTCGCCAACGCGAGCGTGCCGATCAGCACCCAGACGCCTGTCATCCCACGGCTCCGCTGAGCTTGACGTTGGTCGCCTTGCCCTTCAGGGACAGGGACCCCGGATCGACCTGCACGGCCGTCGGCGTGATCGCCACCGGCAGGGTGCCCGGGTCGAGGTTCACCGTGAACAGCTTCAGCAACTGCGACTGCAGGTTGGGCGCGAGCAGGTTGCTGCCCAGCGAGTTGCCCAGCTCGATCCGCTTGGGCGTGACCTGGATCTTGGCGTTGTCCAGGCTGACGATCCCGTACACGACGAGGTCGGTCTGCACGCCGGCGAAGTCGACGGTGGCACCGACCCGGACACCCGCGGTCTGGTCCTCGGTCTCCTGCTTGAGTGCTTCCTGGTCGGCCTTGTCGTCGATGCCGTCGCCCGACTCGGTGCCCGGCGGCTCCATCACGCGCTTCTCGCTGGCCGGCGCGATCGTCACGTTCGTGATGTCGCTGGTACGCACCCGCAGCGCGTTGGACTGCAGCGCCCGGTTGAAGTCCGCCTCCTTGACCCGCAGCTGGCCCTCGATCTCGTCGACCTGGATCGAGTCCGTCTTGCCGGCCAGCAGGTCCGACAGCGGCGCCTGGACGCCGCGCAGGTCGGCGTGCACCTCGACGTCCTTGAGGATGTCCTTGATCGGCACACCCTTCGCGTCCACGGTGATGTGGTCGTAGTCGCCGCCGATCGCCTGGGTCAGGAACGGGAAGCCACGCACGGTCACCGCGGGGTCGTCGGAGAGCTTGAAGGCGGCCTTGGCCCGCTTGGAGACCTGGTACTCGGCCACCGCCGCGGCCCCGAAGTCGGCGCCGACCAGCAGCGCGAGCAGGATCACCACGGTGATGACGATCGGACGCGTCTTCGACCGCTTGGGCTTGCCGGACCGCTTCGTCCGGCCGGAGTTCGCCGTTGCGTTCGGCACTGTCGTCATGCCACCACCTGTGTCGATGTTTCTTGGTCAGACGTGTCGCGGCACATCTGGTTGAGCCAGGTCGCGATCCGGTCTACCAGACCCGGTGTGACGCCCGACTCGGCATGCCCCATGCCCGGCTCCAGCCACAGCCGGGTACCCGCGCCGGCCGCGCGATACAGGGCCGTGCCGTGTTCGGCCGGGAAGTAATGATCCCGGTCGCCGTGCACGATCAGCAGCGGGGTCGGTGCGATCCGGTTGACCACCTCGATCGGGCTGACCGGGAGCTGCGCCCACGGCCGGCCCAGCCGCACACCCAGGATAGGCGCCAGCAGGCGGCCGTGTGGCGCTTCGATCAGCCAGTGCAGCCTGCGCATGGCCGGGGTCTGACGGACGTACCAACGTGACGGTGAGCTCACCGAAACGATCGCTTCGACGCGATTGTGAGACGCGTATAACAGCGAAACTGCGGCACCCATCGAAAAACCGACCACCGCGACCCGGGGGAATCCGAGTTCTTTCGCCAATCGGACACCCGCGTCCAGGTCGAGAACTTCTTGCGGTCCGACCGTGCTGCGGCCGCAAGAGTTTCCGTGGCCACGGAAACTGAGCGCAACGATTGCGTTTGTCCTGGCCAGGCGCTCGGCGATGCGCCGGAAACCGGGCCGCTCGACACTGCCGGTGAACCCGTGCGCGAGGACGATCGCCAGGTCAGACGGTGTTTCGCATGGTGCGTACAAACCACTTAACGCTACTCCATCAGCGGTGACTTGCCCCACGTGTGTGAACCGCGTGTTACGAACAGGGGATTTCTCGGCCACGACGTTTATTCTGCTCGAACAACCGCGTTAGTTCCCTGAGAGGCGGTGTGGCGCGTGAGTTTGGATCTTCTCCTGCTGACCGCGGACCCAGAGCCGGGTTCCGTACTTCCCTCGTTGATGTTGCTCCCGCACGCTGTGCGGACGCAGCCGCCCGAGGTGACTGCCCTGCTCGAGGCCGGTTCGAGGGATGCCGTGCTGGTCGACGCCCGCGTCGATCTGGCCGGCGCGAAGAGCCTGTGCCGGCTGCTGGCCAGCGGCGGCGACTCCGGCCCCGTGATCGCGATCGTCAGCGAGGGCGGCCTGGTGGCCGTGACCTCGGACTGGCGGATCGACGAGATCCTGCTGCCCACCGCGGGCCCGGCCGAGGTGGACGCCCGCCTGCGGCTGCTGACCTCACGCGGCCCGGCCGGTGTGTCCGGTGCCGACGGCGCGATCCGGCTCGGTGAGCTCGTGATCGACGAGGCCACCTACATGGCGCGGCTGCGCGGCCGTCCGCTCGACCTCACCTACAAGGAGTTCGAGCTGCTCAAGTACCTCGCCCAGCACGCAGGCCGGGTCTTCACCCGTGCCCAGCTGCTGCAGGAGGTCTGGGGTTACGACTTCTTCGGCGGCACCCGCACGGTGGACGTACACGTCCGGCGGCTGCGCGCCAAGCTCGGCATCGAGCACGAGCAGATGATCGGCACCGTGCGCAACGTCGGCTACAAGTTCGTCCAGCCGCCCAAAGGAGCCGCCCCTGCGCCAGTGGCGGAATCAATGAGCCTGGACGTGGTTCAGTAAAGGTGTGACCGAACAACTCGTCTGGCGAACAGAACTGTCGGAGCTGGAAGCTGCCCAGGTGCGTGGGCTCCTGGCGTCGGACGAGGCCGGCATGGACCTGCCCGGCGGCGGCGAGCACCTGCTCGCCCTCCGCGACGGCGGCACGGTCGGCTACGCACATCTCGACACGGCCGGCGACCAGTTGGGCAACAAGGTCGCCGAGCTGGTCGTGCACCCGGGTTTCCGCCGCCAGGGCATCGGCGCCCGGCTGGTGGAGGCCGTTGCGGAGCGCGCCACGCCGTTGCGGATCTGGTCGCATCTCGATCATCCCGGGGCGGCACGGCTGGCCTCGCGGTTCGGCTTCGAGCGGGTTCGTGCGCTGCATCGGATGGGGATGGACTTCGGGGCCGACGAGTTTGCTGAGCCCCGGCTGCCTGACGGTGTCCGGTTGCGGACGTTCGTGCCGGGGCAGGACGAGGAAGCCATGGTCGCGGTGAACGCGCGTGCCTTCTCGTGGCACCCGGAACAAGGCGGGCTCACGGTCGAGGACGTCCGGAACACCGAGCAGGAAGCCTGGTTCGACCCGGCCGGCTTCTTTCTCGCGGTGGACTCCGGCGACAAGGTCCTCGGCTTTCACTGGACGAAAGTGCACCCGGATTCGACCGGCGAGGTCTACGTCGTCGGCATCGACCCGGACTCCCAGGGCGGCGGTCTCGGCAAGGCCCTGACCCTCGCCGGGCTGCGTCACCTGCGCGGACTCGGCCTGCCCAAGGTGATGCTCTACGTGGAAAGCGACAACGCGGCGGCAATCGCCGTTTACACGAAGCTCGGCTTCCGTTTGCTGGATGTAGGTGTTCAGTACGCACGGTAGTCGCACGTTCAATCACTGAGTGCGAACGCCCAGGTCGCGGCAAGGTCACGGGCCCGTTCCAATGGGGTAGCCCTGCTCACAATGGGTGCCTTGTTCACTTGCCGTTCACCTCTACAGGGCCAGACGTTCGGCCGGGCTGCTTAGCGTCCCGTGCGAGCGGCGAGCTCGTCGCCAAACGGCTTAAGTGGAGGATCCAGGTGAAGATCAAGCGGCACGGTGCCGTGATCGGCCTCATCGCGGCCGGCGCGCTCGCGCTCACCGCGTGCGGCTCCGACTCGAACACCCCGCAGAGTGGGGGCAGCTCCGGAGCGCCGGCGGCGACCGGCACCGCACAGGTGGAGTGCGGTGGCAAGAAGAGCCTCGTCTCCGAGGGATCCAGCGCCCAGAAGGGCGCGATGGAGCTGTTCATCCAGCAGTACGGCCAGAAGTGCTCCGGCCAGCAGCTCGCCTACACACCGTCCGGATCCGGCAACGGCGTCAAGCAGTTCAACGGCGGCATCGCCGACATCGGCGGCTCGGACTCGGCACTGAAGGACGGCGCCGAGACCGACGCGGCCAAGACGCGCTGCCAGGGCAACCCGGCCTGGAACCTGCCGCTGGTGTTCGGCCCGGTCGCGGTGTCCTACAAGCTCGACGGTGCGACCAGCGTCACGCTGACCCCCGAAGTGCTGGCCAAGATCTTCTCCGGCGCGGTCAAGACGTGGGACGACGCCGCGATCACCGCGGCCAACGGCGGCAAGGCCCTGCCTGCCAAGCCGATCGTCGTGATCTACCGCGGTGACGAGTCGGGCACGACCGACAACTTCCAGCAGTATCTGGGTGCGGCCGCGCCGAGCGCCTGGACCAAGGGCGCGGGCAAGAAGTTCGCCGGCGGTGTCGGCCAGGGTGCGCAGGGCTCGCCGGGTGTGGCCGAGGCGATCGGTGCCGCCGACGGCACCATCGGTTACGTCGAGTGGTCCTTCGCGCAGGACAAGAAGCTGAACATGGCCAAGATCGACAGCGGTGCCGGCGCCGTCGAGCTGACCGCGCAGAGCGCGGCGGCCGCGATCAAGGAAGCCAAGGTCAAGGGCGAGGGCAACAACCTGGTTCTGGACCTGAAGGCGCTGTACGCCAGCAAGGCCGCAGGTGCCTACCCGCTCGTGCTCGCCACGTACGAGATCGTGTGCTCCAAGGGCTACGACGCGGACACCGCCAAGGCGGTCAAGGCGTTCCTGACCGTCGCCGCGACCGACGCCCAGTCGGGCCTGGCCGACGCCGGTTACGTGCCGCTTCCCCAGGAGTTCCAGAACAAGCTGCTGACCGCCATCAAGGCTATCGCCTGACCAGGTAAGGGCTGGCACACTTCGCCATGAGTGAGATCCGGAAGAGGTCTCCGCGCCCCGTCGCCACCGGCTCCGCCGGTGACCGGCGGGGCGGTTCGGCGACCGAGACATCAGCGGAGGCACCGATCTCGGTGGAACCTCGACCCAAAGACCCTCCGCCTTCGGAGGGCCAGCCGAACAAAATCGTGACCCGGCCAGGCGACCGCATCTTCAGCGGTCTGGCCAAGGGCTCCGGCGTCCTGATCGTTGTCATGATCGTCGCGATCGGGGCGTTCCTGCTTGCCCAGGCGATTCCGTCGCTTGTGGACAACAAGGCGAACTTCCTGTTCAGCCGCCAGTGGGTGGCCGGCGATCCGAACAACCTCTCGTTCGGTGTGCTGGATCTGTTGCTGGTCACGGTGTTCAGCTCGATCTTCGCGCTGGCCATCGCGATGCCCATTTCGCTGGGCATCGCGTTGTTCCTGACGCAGTACGCGCCACGCAGACTCGCCCGGCCGTTCGCGTACATCGTGGACCTGCTCGCCGCCGTACCGTCGATCATCTACGGCCTCTGGGGCGCGGTCGTGCTCGCGCCCGCGCTCGATCCGATCACCGGCTGGCTGAACAGTGTCTTCGGCTGGTTCTTCCTGTTCGACACCGGGAACGTCGATCGCAGCATCGGTCAGACGATCTTCACCGCGGGCATCGTGCTCGCCGTGATGCTGCTGCCGATCATCACCGCGATCAGCCGTGAGGTGTTCGAGCGGACGCCGACGATGCAGATCGAGGGTGCGCTCGCCCTTGGCGCCACGCGGTGGGAGGTCGTGCGGACGACCGTGCTGCCGTTCGGCAAGGCCGGCTACATCAGCGCGTCGATGCTGGGTCTCGGCCGTGCCCTCGGCGAGACGATCGCCGTGATGATCATCCTCGCGACCACGTCCCGGAACTTCGGCTGGAGCCTGTTCGACGGTGGCGACACGATCGCGTCGAAGATCGCCCGCGCGGCGGCGGAGTTCAACGACCCGCGCAGCGCCGGTGCGTACATCGCCGCCGGTCTCGTGCTGTTCCTGCTGACCTTCGTCGTCAACGCGATCGCGAGGTCGTTCATCGTCGGCAAGAAGGAGTACGAGTGACGACCACGGATCTCGAACGCCCCGCCGCGGCGCCCGCGTTCCAGGAGATCAGCGCCGGCCGCAAGGCCAAGAACCGGGCGGCCACGATCCTGGTCAGTGGTGCCTTCGTCGTCGCCGTGGCGCCGCTGATCTGGCTGCTGTGGACGGTTCTGGAGAAGGGCCTCACCCATGTCCTGAACGCCGACTGGTGGCAGAAGTCGCTGGCCGGCCTGACCGGACGGCAGTCCGGCGGTGGTGCTTACCACGCCATCTACGGCACCCTGGTCCAGGCGGTGATCTGCGCGGTCATCGCCGTGCCGATCGCCATCATGGTGGCGATCTACCTGGTCGAGTACGGCCGCAACTCGCGGCTGGCCAAGTGGATCACGTTCACTGTGGACATCCTCTCCGGTGTTCCGTCGATCGTCGCCGCGCTGTTCATCTACGCCCTGTGGGTCACCACGTTGGGCCTGCCACGCAGCGCCTTCGCGGTGTCGCTCGCCTTGGTACTGCTGATGATCCCCGTGGTCGTGCGGACCACAGAGGAACTGCTGAAGATCGTTCCGGACGAACTGCGCGAGGCTTCCTACGCGCTGGGCATTCCCAAGTGGAAGACGATCGTGAAAATCGTCGTGCCGACCGCGCTGTCGGGCATCATCACCGGCGTCATGCTGGCGATCGCCCGCGTGATGGGTGAGACCGCGCCGGTGCTGATCCTGGTGGGCTACACGCAGTACATCAACTACGACCCGTTCGGCGGGAACATGGCGTCGCTGCCGTTGTTCATGAACTCCGAGCGGCTGACCACCAACGAAATCGGCGAGGCCAGGGTGTGGGGCGCGGCGGTGACCCTGATCCTGATCATCACCGTGATCAACCTGCTGGCGACCGTGATCTCGCGGCTGACATCAGTGAAGACCAAGTGAGGCGGCCATGGCCAAGCGCATAGACGTCAAAGACCTGAACCTGTACTACGGCAAGTTCCACGCGGTGAACCAGGTGACGCTGTCCGTGCCGCCGCGCAACGTGACCGCCTTCATCGGGCCGTCCGGTTGCGGCAAGTCCACAGTGCTGCGTTCGCTCAACCGGATGCACGAAGTGATCCCCGGCGCCCGCGCCGAGGGCGAGGTGCTGCTGGACGGCGAGGACATCTACGGCTCCACCGTGGACCCGGTGTCGGTCCGGCGCACCATCGGCATGGTGTTCCAGCGGCCCAACCCGTTCCCCACGATGTCCATCCGCGACAACGTGGTGGCCGGCCTGAAGCTCGCGGGCGTGCGCGACAAGAAGAAGCTCGACGAGGTGGCCGAGCGCGCCCTGCGTGGCGCGAACCTCTGGGCCGAGGTCAAGGACCGCCTGGGCAAGCCCGGCGGTGGCCTCTCCGGTGGTCAGCAGCAGCGTCTCTGCATCGCCCGGGCGATCGCCGTCCAGCCGGACGTCCTGCTGATGGACGAACCGTGCTCCGCGCTGGACCCGATCTCCACTCTGGCCATCGAGGACCTGATCACGGAGTTGAAGAAGGACTACACGATCGTCATCGTCACCCACAACATGCAGCAGGCTGCCCGGGTGAGCGACCAGACGGCCTTCTTCAACCTGCTCGGCGTCGGTCAGCCCGGCCAGCTGATCGAGATCGACGACACTGAGAAGATCTTCTCCAACCCCAGCGAAAAGGCGACGGAAGATTACATTTCCGGCCGCTTCGGCTGACCGAAACTCCGATTCCGGACGCGCGAGCCCGCTACTCCGAATTGCGTGATCATTTAGACCGAATGCCCCTGGTGAGTGATCTTTACTCATCAGGGGCATTGTGTGTTCTGGATCACTATCTATGGGGTGTTTGACGGAGTTTGCCGAAATAGATGGTCACGGACCGCTTTCAGGTAAGGACCAAGTGGGTGGAACCCGCACTTCGCTAGGGACACGCTGGGTGTTCGGTTGATACCGTGCGGTCAGATCCGGCGCTAACCCGAGGGGTCCTCATGTACCTCGACGACAAGTCAACCGTTCCGGCGGCTTGGAATGATCCCGCGCGCAACGCCATGGACCAGATGCTCGAGAACATGAAGAACTTCAAGGAAAGCGCGGCGTCCGGCCAGTTCGCGATCAGTGAATCCGGTGGTGAGAGCCTGATCAAGGTGATCCGGATGCTGCAGGACTGGCTGGAGGGCCACGACACCGGCACGCTCGAGCAGAAACCGATGCTCGGCGGCAGCTACGGCGCCAAGGTGATGGCGCCCTTCCTGCAGGAGATCGCGTCCGACGAGCAGGGCTTCATCCCCCAGCTCGCGCGGCTGCGTGACGTGCTCGCCGACGCCGAGACAGGCGTCCACCAGGCGATGGCCAACTACCGCCGGACCGAGCACGCGGTTGCGGGCACGTACCGCCGATAAGCACAGGCAAGGAGAGGTGGCCATGCCGAACGAGGCCGATGGCGTCCGCATCGACGACCTGGGCACCGTGGGGTCCACCGGCCCGGCTGAGCTGGGCGTGTCCGGCCTGCTCGCCAGGATCGCCGCCCATGTGCGTGCCGCCCAGCACCAGACGACCTGCGACGGCACGCGGCAGGCGCCGATGCCCGTCGGTGTGTTGTACGAGAACGTCGACCACCCGAGTCTCAAGGCGATGGTCACCGAAGGCGTGGATCCCGCCCAGGTCGGCACCATCGCCTCGAACTGGCAGCAGGCAGGCTCGCGGCTGACCCAGTTCCAGGACGACGTGACCGGTGCGATCAACACCAGCCGGGCCGAGTGGCAGGGCGACGCCGGTGAAGCCGCGCGGCAGTTCATGGCCGACGTGGGGCGTTGGATCGGCGACGCCGGCCGTGGCGCCAAACTGGCCGGCGACCAGGCCGCCAAGCAGTCTGAGGCGCTTGCGGCGGCCAAGAACGCGATGCCTGAGCCGGTCGCCTTCGACGTGGACGCGGCCAACGCCGAACTGCGTCAGATCACCGACCCGGTCCAGCTGATCTCCCGGTACGCCGAGCACATGAAGGCCTATGCAGCCCAGCAGGCCGCGCAGCGCAGGGCAGCCGAGGTGGTCACGGCCTACGACGCGGCGCTCGCGGAATCCGGCACCATGCCCGCCTTCTCGCCGCCACCCGCCATGGCAGGCAGCGAGAATGTGCGCACGAATGTGCCGCCAATGCCACGCTCATCGACCGACGCACCCGCAGGCAGCACGTCCCCGCAGTCGGCATCCGGCACCGCGCCGATGTCGGTGACGTCAAAGACCTCGGAAAGCACGCCCGCATCGGCCGATACGCCACCACAAGCAGCAGCTGCTGTGCCGTTCGCAGGTGGTTTCGCCGCGGCGCCGCTGATGAACGGCAATACCGAGCGCACGATCGAACCAGCTGTGCCAGGCGGGGCCGCGGCCGCGGACTACATGGTCGAAGGCGACTTCGGCTCCCAGCGCACGGCACCGCCGGTGATCGGCGGATGACCGACACATTCACGCTGTCCCTGGCCGCGGTCGACATCCTGTCCGAAGGCCTGGGAGTGGACTGCCGCCGTTATCCGTTCCAGCTGCCCGGGATCGGGGACTTCGCCGAGGACCGGGTGCGCATCGCGCAGGCCGTGTTCGCCGATCTGGGCCGGCGACGGCTGGTGCGCAACGAAAAGCTGGACCCGGCCGTGGCCGAGGGTCTGCGGCTGATGGCCCGCTACCGCGTGGCGATCGCCGTGATGGGCACGCTCGACGACGAAAGTGGTTTGTACGCAAGGGTTTCCGCGGGCAACGACCGTGGTCTGCTGGTCACCCAGGAAGGCCAGATGTTCCGGTTCGAGTTCGTCCGGCCGGAATCCCTGGCCAGGACCGCGGTCAGCCTGCTGCCCAGGTTGCGGCCCGGGCACGGCCAGTCGGTCACGATCACGACCGCACCCGTTGCCACGGCGGAGAAACCCGAGGGCTTCAGCCGTCAGGTCCGGCCCCCGCGTACCCCGTCGCAGTCACAAATGGCTGCCGCGCAAGAGATGTTGCGCAAGCCTCGGACTGGGGCCGGATACTTCGTCGTGTCCGCAATGGACAGTGCAGGCCGGGAGACCCGGGCACCAGGTTTGAGCTGGCTGGACACCGAAGAAGGGCGCTACATGGCGCAGGCACACCCAGGCGAGGGCGGCGGGACGTTCGCTCCCGCCGACACCATTCGCCTGGTTCAACAGCTCGAAGACCTGATGGCCTCCGTGCTGGATTAGAGCTCGTCGGTGCTGTAACCCGGCATCTTGCCGGTCACCACGAAGACGACCCGGTTCGCGACCGACACGGCGTGGTCGGCGAACCGCTCGTAGAAGCGGCCCAGCAACGTCACGTCGACGGCCGCGGCCACACCATGTGGCCAGTCGCGGTCCATCAGCACGGTGAACAGGTGCTGGTGCAGGTCGTCCATCTCGTCGTCGGCGTCGTCCAGCGCACGGGCCAGCGCGACGTCCTGAGTCCGGATCACCTGCTCGGCCTGGCCGGCCAGTTTGACCGCGACCTTGCCCATCTCGGCAAAGTACGGCTGGACTGAATCCGGCAGCACCGGGTTCGGGTGACGACGGCGGGCCGCCTTGGCCACGTGCAACGCCAGGTCACCCATCCGCTCGAGACTTTCCGCGGCGTGGATGACGGCGAGCACGGTACGCAGGTCGGTCGCGACCGGGGCCTGCAACGCGAGCAGGGCGTATGCCTCTTCTTCCGAGGTCGCCCGGGCGTCGTCGATCTTGGCGTCGTCCCCGATCACCTGCTCGGCGAGCGCCAGATCGGTTTCCAGTAGGGCACGAGTGGCAAGCGCCATCGCGTCGCCGACCATGGAGCACATGTCGGCCAGCTGATTTGCGAGTTGACCGAGCTGGTCACGGTAGGCCTCACGCATGCCGCAAGCCTACGGCCAGGCATCTGTTCTTACCGAATCGCCAAGTGAACCGTCAGTGAACCACAGTCAACAACTAGGCCTAGGCGCAGCTGACATCCCCGGCGTTGACTGTCGACAAGTCCTTGGGCAGTTGCGGGTTGTCAGCCGGGGGTGGTGTGGTCGGCGTACCGGGGCCGCTCGGGTTGGGCGCGGTGATCTTTCCGGCGTAGTTCGGGCCGAGCAGAATCTGCACGGCGCCACCGAGTGCCGGGTCTTGTTCGAGCTTCGCACCTGGAACCGAGGCGGCGGCGGTGAACGCGGCATTCAGATCGGTGCCGTACTTGACCACCGTGGCCGGCACTGCCGGGCCGTCGATGGTCTGCATGACCTGGAAACCCTGATTGCGCAGACCGGTCCCGGCCTTGCGGGCCTCGCCGTCCTTGGCGCCACTGTTGATCACCTGGACCTTGACCGTCTTCGGGTCGACCAGCTGGCCCTGCTGCGTCTGCAACGACTCCGGCGGCTTGCCGCCGGCCTGGGCCTGCGGGCTGCCATCCGCCTGCTCACCCGGCAGCGGCAGTTCCTTGATGATCGCGTTGAACAGATTCTGGTTGTCCTTGACGCGCAGAACCTCGTTGCCGCGCTCGTTCGGCAGGCCGACCGTGGGCACCGTGATGAAGGTGACCTTGCCCGCGCTGACGTTCTGCAGCGACCGGCCCAGCGTCATCAGCTGGTCGGTGTCGATGCCCTCACCGAACGTGGACTTGGTGAACTCGCCGACGAAGTTGGTCAGCTTGTTGACATCCAGCAGCACCTGGCCGGACATGGCCTTGCGCAACAACGACGACAGGAAGCGCTGCTGGCGCTGGATCCGGCCGTAGTCGGAGGTCTTGTCGCCCTCTTTGGAGGTCGGGCTGTCCCGGACGTGCCTGGCGCGCACGAAGTTCAGCGCCTCGTCGTCCTTGAGTACGACCTTCTGGCCGGGCTTCTCGACGATCCAGGTTTTCAGCTCGGTGTCGTACATCGGACGCTCGACACACACCTCGACGCCGTCGACGGCGTTGACCATTCCCTTGAAGCCGTTGAAGTCGATGCCCACGAAGTGGTTGATGCTCAACCCGGTCAGGTTCTGGATCACCCTGGTGACGCACTTCGGGCCACCGACCTGGAAGACCTTGTTGAGTTTCTGGTTCTTGGCCGGGGTGACCTTGCCGCCCGGGTACTTGTTGGTGACCGAGTCGTACTTGTCGCAGTCGGGGATCTGCACCTCTAAGTCACGCGGAAAGGACACCATGACAGCGCGTTTCCGGTCCTTCGGAATGTGCGCGATCATGATCGTGTCCGCGCGGGCGCCGGGTACGCCCCCGGCAGTGCCGACGCCGTCCTCGGCTGCCGCGCCTTCCCGGGTGTCCGAACCGACCATCAGGAAGTTCTCGTCGCCGAGCTGCGCGGCGCCGTCCTTGATGTCGGCCGAGTTCTGGTCGAGCGACTCGACCTCTCTGAACTGGTCGTCCACCCATTGCTTCGTGCCCCAGACGAAGCCGGTGGCCACGAGCAGGACGACGGCGATGCTGGCCGCGGTGATCCGGCCGGTCAGCAGCAGCCTGCGGTTGGGCGGTGGCTTGCGCGTCCCGCCACCTCCGGCGGCGGCCGCTGCGGGCTCGCGTCGTGGCTCCGGCGGTTCCAGTACTTCCACTGGTTCCGGGGGCTCGACGTGCACAGTCGGGAGCTCGGCCAGTTCCTGGTCGAGATTGCCTGCCTGGTCTAGCGGGAGGACGTCAGGCTCTGCGTCGCCCTCCCCCTCGCCTTTTAGCCACGGCATCAAGCGCTCGCGCTTTTCCTTCTTTAGTCGTTCCTCTTCGGCGAGCTCGTCGTGGACGGCGGAGAACCGCGCGAGGGTGGCGTCGACACGGCGGATCTGCTGCACTCCTTCGGAGATGGCTTCCATCTCCGTGGTCATGCTGACCGGGTCCATGTCGTCGCGCCGTGGCGGCGCAGGCGGAGCGGGGCGCTTGAGCGCCGGGGGAATACTCGGGTTCCGATCCGGGTTGCGCTCTGCAACAGGCGGCACTGGCAGCTGAGCCGACGGCTGGGGCAATTGCGCCGACGGCTGCGGCATCTGGGCGGACGGCTGGGGCGGGCGGCCCTTGCCGTTGGCCGGCGTTCGGCACGGGCATCTGCTGGGACGGCTGAGGGGCCGGCGGACGCTGTTGCGGCCGCGGCAGAACGCCTGAGTTCTGCGGTATGGGCAGTGCCGCGGAGCTCTGCTGACCCGGGGCCGGCATCGGGCGCGGGCCCGACGTGTGACCACGCGGAGAAGGCGGCACCTGGTATGTACCGGATGCTTGCGCAATCGGCCTCGGTGCGGGCTTTTGGCCGTTTTGCCCCTTCGTGGGCATTGGGCGCTGCCCCGTGGCATCCCTTGGCGGAGCCTCGCGCGGCGGCGTCTCCCGCTGCTGAACCTCTCGCTGGACAGCTTCACGCTGGGGAGCCTCGCGTGCCGGCTGGGCGGCACGACGGCCGTTGGCCGCAGGCCTGGTGCGCGGCGGCTGCTCGGCCCGTGGCGGCTCTGGCCGCTGTGGTTCCGGCCGCTGGGGCTCAGGGCGAAGCAGTTGCTGCGAGTGCTGCTCCGGGCGCGGCAACTGCTGTGAAAGCTGCTCCTGCCTGGGCGGCTGGGCCTGCCTGCGGGGTGCGGCGGCCCGTCGGGGCGGCTGCGGGGGCTGTACCGGTTCCGCCTCGCGTGCGGCCCGCTGCGGAGCTCGCTGCGGTGTCTGCGGCGCCTGGGCTACCCCGGTGACCTGGGGAATCGGGAGGTCAGTGCGGGAAGCATGCCGCTTGACCAGGTCCGAAACGCTGACGCCACCCGAGTCTTCCATTGACCGTCTGCGACGGCGAGGCTGCTGGTCGGGTGACGCATCCTCGGTCGAGTGACGACTGCGGCGAGCACCGGTGCCGTACGGGCGATCGTCTTCGGGCACCAGGTCTCCCTCCAATCTCAGTCACGTCACGATATCAACACGGTCCCGCTTGTCCAGAAGCGCCGGGAGTTCCCAGTGTTGCAGACCGACAGTGGTCGTTGCCCAGCGATAGTACGGGCGGCGTCCACTTCTGACGACAGGCCGAGGACTATTGCTCACGTTCGGTACGCAGAATCGCGCAGGCAGCTAGGCCAAACGGGGGACTGAAGACGCCTTAGTGAGCCAGTGCCCTCGACTCCGTCACAGCCCGGCGGCCGGCCGCCGGCCCCGCCAGAAATGTCCGTCCGCCGACCCGATATGCGACAGCATTTCGGCCGGACTGTTTCGCGGTGTAGAGCAAGCCGTCGGCTTGGCGCAGCTGCCGTTCCGGCCCGGCGACCAGGCCCGGTGACGGCTCGTGGGTGATGCCGATACTGACTGTTACCCGCAGGCCGATCATGATCTTGGCCCACGGGTGGTTCTCGATCTTGATCCGGGCGGCCTCCGCCATCGCGACCGCGGCCGGGCCGTCCACACCGGGCAGGACCAGCGCGAACTCCTCGCCGCCGTACCGTGCGCAGAACGCGTCCCCGGGCAGGCCGTCCTGCAACAGCTCGACGACGCGCTGCAACACACGGTCGCCGATCAAGTGCCCGAACGTGTCATTGACTTGTTTGAACCAGTCCAGGTCGACGAGCGCGATCGCCAGCCCGCCGGGCTTGTCCCGCCGCTCGTTGAGCAACGTGACCAGACGCTGGTCCAAGTAGCGACGGTTGTAACTGGCCGTCAGGCTGTCGCGGATGCTCTGCTCGCGAGCCTCCGCGTGTTCACGGCGCAACCGGTCGACTTCGCGGCGTAGTTGCTCGGGGATGCGCGGGGTCTCGGTCTTGTCCGCGTGCACGAGTTCAAGGGCGGAACGAAGGTGCTGATAGGCCTGCCGCCACTGGCCACGGGAGGCGAGCAGCGTGGCGATCGACTCGTGCAGCTGCACAAGGCTTGTGCCATCAGGCGTGTTCACTCCGCCTGTGTCCTCGTGCGCGGCCCACTCCGGCGGGTCTGACACGGGCTCAGGCTCGGCGATACCGCGTCCGAGTCCGGTCACCGCCTTCACCTCCCTCATGTACCTCTGTCGACCGGATGGCGGCTCGCCTTGAGACACTGAGGGCAGGTGTATGCAGATTTCCCTCGACTGGTTGACGAACGGTTGACGAACGGTTGCTCCAACCCGGTGAAGGTGTGTGACACGTCTCGCAGCCGGGTCAGTTCTCCCGGAAGCACGGCATGAAGCCGTAAACAGCGCCATCGAGCACGACAACACGCTCGGAACCGATCTGGTCGCCGAGCACCTTGCCGTCCTTCGTGATCGTTAATGAGACAGCCACCACATACACGCTGCCGCGCGGTTTGCGGCCGGCTTCGGGCGACCAGTCCGGGTCCTGGCGAAGTGTTGCCATGGTCGGATCGACCGTGATGATGGCACCTTGCAGATCGCACAGCCGGTCGGTGTAGTCCGGATGTTGCGTCTTGCGAAGGAAATCCCGTTGGGCGGCGGCGCCCTCTTCGGCCGATTTGCCGAACTCGCTGAAATATCGGGCGATCAGCGCCTCATCGCCGAAATGGGCCGGGACCGGGCTGCCTGCGACTGTGGTTGAACAGGCGGTCGCGCAGCCCGCCGCCAGCGCGACCACCGCCAGGACAGCACGCATGGCCGGCGTTATCCCCCGGAGTGCATGACATCGGCGCCGATCGGGACGGACCGGTCATCCGGATCGTCGAGCCAGCCCTCAGGCAGCGTGACCTTGCCCGGCGACCCCTGACGGCCGCGCGGGCCCTCAGCGTCGGCAGGGAAGGGGGCATCGTGGTCGAGCTGGGCGACCAGGTCCTCGATCTGGCCGACGGTGTCCACAAGCGCGAACTTCTGGCGCAGCTCGGAGCCGACCGGGAAACCCTTGAGGTACCAGGCCATGTGCTTGCGAAGGTCGCGGATGCCCTTGTCCTGGCCGAGATGGGCCTCCAGCAGCAGGGCGTGCCGGTGCAGGATCTCGCCGACCCGGCCCAGATTCGGGCCGTCCGGAATCGGCTCGCCCCGGAAAGCGGCCTGCAGTTCGGCGAAAAGCCAAGGCCGCCCAAGACATCCCCGGCCGACGACAACACCGTCGCACCCGGTCTCGTCGATCATCCTGATCGCGTCGCCCGCGCTGAAGATATCCCCGTTGCCCAGTACGGGAATAGTGGTGACGGCCTCCTTGAGCCGCGCGATCCTCGACCAGTCGGCCGTACCGGAATACCGCTGGGCAGCAGTCCGCGCATGCAACGCAACCGCTTGTGCCCCTTCAGCTTCGGCGATCCGCCCGGCATCCAGATAAGTCAGGTGCTCATCATCGATCCCGACCCGGAACTTGACTGTCACAGGCACATCCCCGGCAGCCTCGACCGCGGCCTTGACAATGTCCCCGAAAAGGCGGCGTTTGTAAGGAAGAGCGGCGCCGCCCCCCTTCTTGGTGACCTTCGGCACCGGGCACCCGAAGTTCATGTCGATGTGGTCGGCCTTGTCCTCCCCGACAATGATCTTGGTGGCCTCAGCGATCGTCGCCGGGTCCACGCCGTAGAGCTGCAACGACCGCGGGTGTTCGCCGGGCCCGAACGTGATCATGTGCATGGTCTTCTCGTCACGTTCGACGATTGCCCGCGCCGTGATCATCTCGCAGACATACAGGGAGGTGGGGCTGCCGAATTCCCGGCACAGCTGCCGGAACGCCACGTTTGTGATGCCCGCCATGGGGGCGAGCACAACAGCAGGATCGACCTCGTAAGGGCCAATTTTCAACGACGGGGTTCCGGCAGTCACGACATCAAGGCTAACCGGCTGGCCGGAGGTGTCGCCCGACGTGCGGTCAGGGGAAATTTCCGGTCACGGTTACCCGGTCTTCGGCCTACCGTTCGCATCGGTCCGTTGTGCCGACTTTGTTGGGAGCGCGCCATGGTTCGGCCGCGGGTCGAAGCCAGTGTCAACGCCGCGGGGTTCGGCCCATTGGTGGCCAGATGCCCACATCCCAACCGAGCGGTCAACGCATCTGCCTATTGGGCGTGGGTGGCCCTGCTGGCCATACTTCCCCTGTCCGCTGTGTTGCTCGCGATCACCGGACGGTTGGCGGACGAAGGCACGACGCCACAGTGGGGGGTGATCCTGCCGTTGAACGCGGTAGCGATCGCGCTGGGTGTTTTTCTCGCCGTTCGTGCGGTCGGCTGCGTGACCCGGCATGCCTTCTACCTGTATCCGCAGGGCTATCTTGTCGTGGCGCCCTCCGGGCGTGTGGGCCGGGCGGTGAAATGGGAGGACGTGGGGAGGATCGACCGATTCACGTTCCAATTCCGGATCGCCATCGTTGGCCTCGAACCGCGCGTCAGTTACAAGATCCACCACGCCTTCGACCAACCCCGGCCCATCAAGTTCACCGAGCCCGTCGGCCGGGAAGTACTGGGACCACTCATCTGCAAACTGCACGCCGAGGCCAGTCGATCGGCACGCTGAAGAGCGCGGACATTATCATCGTGTTGACTTCGGGCATCCGAAGTTCATGTCGATGTGGTCGGCCTTGTCCTCCCCGACAATGATCTTGGTGGCCTCAGCGATCGTCGCCGGGTCCACGCCGTAGAGCTGCAACGACCGCGGGTGTTCGCCGGGCCCGAACGTGATCATGTGCATGGTCTTCTCGTCACGTTCGACGATTGCCCGCGCCGTGATCATCTCGCAGACATACAGGGAGGTGGGGCTGCCGAATTCCCGGCACAGCTGCCGGAACGCCACGTTTGTGATGCCCGCCATGGGGGCGAGCACAACAGCAGGATCGACCTCGTAAGGGCCAATTTTCAACGACGGAGTTCCAGCAGTCATGCCCACGGCTAATGGTTGCAGTCGTGGTGCTACCTTGGTAGTACCGGACGAGCTATCATCGGGTCATGGCGGTGGAGAAGTTGAGCGTGTCCCTTCCGGACATCGTCGCGGCGCGAGCTCGGCGAGCAGCTGACCGGGCAGGTGTGCCGTTGTCGGCGTGGCTGGCGCAAGCCGCTGAAGCTGCTGCGGATCTTGCCGAGGCTCAGGCCGCCGCACAGGAGTACGCGGCCAGGTTCGGTGAGCCGGATCCCGCTGAGCTGGCACAGATTCGTGCCCAGCTCGCGGAAGTGGGTGCCGGCTCGCCCGAGTCGCCGGAGGAGGCTTCGGCGCGTGCGGATGCTCTGGCCCGGCTTCTGGGATTGCCGAACGAAAGGCGAGCCGGTTGAGTGCTCGTGGTCTGATCTTGGATGCCGGTGCGCTGATCCACGTCGAAGGCAATCCCAGGGGACGCGTCTATGGGGCATGCCGTGATGCTCTTGATGCGGGAACACCTGCGCTGCTGCCAACAGTCGTACTCGCACAGGTATGGCGGGCGAGTCCAAGGCAGGCCCCGGTCTCGATGCTCCGCCGGATGTGCCGACCCGTCCCGTTCACCGAGGATGTCGCGGAAGCAGTCGGCCGCTTGCTCGCGTTGGCTGGAACGGCCGACGTTGTCGACGCAGCCGTTGTCATTGCCGCGATCAGCCACGGCGGCGCGGTACTGACCTCGGATCCCGGTGACCTTGGGAAACTCGCGGACGCCGCTGGTGTACAGATACCGCTGATCACCGTCTGATCGTTGTTGCCCTCTCCGGCGAAGATGAGGTGTGGTCTTGCCGGCAGGCTGATCGGAGGTGTCGGCTGGTGCGCGGTCAAGGGGAAATCTCCGGTCACGGTTTGCCGGGCTTCGGCCTACCGTTCGCACCATGACCACGGATGTGCCGCTTCGGGTCCAGGCCGGTGCGGAGAAGGCCGGATTCGGCCCGTTGACAGCCAAGTTCCTCCACCCCAACGGTCGGGTGTACGCGATCGTCTATGGCGGCTGGGCGTTCATGCTGATCGTGTACCCCGTGATCATGCTCGCGGTCATGATCGGAGGGCCTTCGGCGGGAGCACGATGGGCGGTTGCGTTGCCGGCCGTCGCCGTGCTGGCCGCGTTGGGTGTTCTCCTTGCCCGCCAGGCGATCGGTTCGGTGAACCGGCGTGCTTTCTATCTGTACCCGCAGGGCTATATCGCCACAGCGGCCTCCGGACGTGTGGTCCGGGTGGTGAACTGGCGGGACGTGTCCCGGATAGAGGGGGCGGGTCCGGGACTCACGATGCAGGTCCGAGCCGGGCTGTTCGGCAAGGTGCGCAACGTCTGCCTGATCCGCCATCACCGGGGCAAGGGCAGGCCCATCAGGTTCACTGAGATCGCCGACCGGGCGACGGTGGCACCGCTTGCCTACCGACTGCATGCCCAGGCCATCCATCAGGAAAGCTAGCCAGCGGCTTTCCAGTGGAGCCGTTCGTCGTCGACCGCGGGCACAAACCCGTGGCCGGTGCCAGCCGCCACCTTTCGCACGCCGGACAATTCGGGCCGGGCACCCGTGGGTGGCCCGGCCCGAGGTTTGGTGCTACGCGGCGAGTTTGGCGTAGACGATGATGTTGTCCTTGTAGCTGTGGGCGGCTTTGTCGAAGGCGCCGCCACAGGTGATCAGTCTGAGTTCGGATTCGGTTGTGGTGCCGAAGATCGCTTCTTCGGGGAGCTGCTCTTTGGGGACCTGCTGGGTGCGGGTGGCCACGAAGCGGAGGTCTTGGCCGTCGGCGCGTTTGACGAAGATCTCGTCGCCGGCCTTCAGTTCGTGCAGCTTGTAGAAGATGCCTGGCTTCTGGTTTCCGTCGACGTGCCCAAGCAGGATCGAGGGGCCGGGGTCGCCTGGCACCTGGCTGTGCTTGTACCAGGCGGCCTGCATCGGCTGGTCGACCGACGGCACTTCGATGGCCCTGGCCTTGTTGAGGCCGACTGCTACCAGGGTTGATTCGGCGCTGATCTTGGGGATGCGCACGTTTGTCGGAATCGGCCTGCCGTCCTTCGCGGACGCCTCGGCCGGGGTGGCCACAGTGGACTCCGACTGCGTGGTCACCGGCGGCGGCGCGCTGGTCGCGGTGTCGGCCGGGCTGGTGCCACAGGCGGCCAGGACCAGGGTCAGAGTGGCCGCGACCAGGCCGCGGCCGCCCCAGGACTTGAGCGACATCAGATCGAGAACTGGGCGGTGGCGCCGCCACCGGTCTCGATCTTGCCCTTCGGCTTCAGAACGGTCTTGCGCCGCACGTCATCTGCTGTCGGCGGCTTGGCCTGGACCGGGGCGTCAGGGGTCACGGTGAAGGTGGCGGTCAGCTTGTCGGTGCCGCAGGTGGCTGTGGCCGTGTGCTGGCCCACAGTCGCGTCCTTCTTCACGAAGCCACCCATCGCGCTGACGTTGTCCTCGTCGTACCGGGAGCCGGACACCAGGTCGATGGCCTCCGACGCGAACCCGGAAACCTTGCCCTCCGGGCAGAACACGACGATCACGACGAGGCTGCCACGGGCAGCGCTGCTCGGCTCGACCGCGATCTCGCCCTTGGCGGGCGCCGGGGCGGGCTCCAGGTCCTTGATCTTCTTGTCGGCCGCCGCGATCGCCTTCTCGGCGCTCTCGGCCGCGCGGTCCGAGCGGGACAGGGTCTGCGCCGCCTTGACCCGGAGGTCGGTGGTCCACTCCAGGCTCTTGTCGTCGAGGAACGCCTGCATGTCCTGCCGCATCGTCGCTGCCTCGGACTTCACCTTCACCGCGGCTTGCTTGGCCTTCTTGGCCTCATCCTGGGTCTTGGCCTTCGCCACGGCGGTCGTGGCTTCGGCCGCGTCCTTCTCGAGCTGGTCGGCGCGCTTGATGAACGCGTCCAGCCGCTCCTGCAGGGTCTCTTTGTTCTGCTGCTGCTCGGCGGCGGGTGCGCCGGGCGGGGTGGCGGCCAACGCGGCCGGCGCCACCAGCACAGCGGCGGAAACGCTGACGAGCACGGCGCGCGACAGTACGCCCAAGGATCTCTTCAAGACTTTCTCCCCTGAATGTTCTACCCCACTGGCAAATCCCCTAATCGCGGGGACGACGCCAGCTAACACGAAAGGAGTAATCAACGCCAAACCGGTTATGCGTGAAGGAAGTCACGTACAAACCCTGTAACGAAAAGCGAATCCCCAGGTCAAGACTGCTATCGACGTTCAATCCTCCTGATATCTACACAATACCTTCACCGTTGCCGGTGCGCTGCATCGGCAACGGTTTCAGCTGAGCCTGAAACCCTCAGGATCAAGTGCTTTTCGCGCGACTGGGAGTGCATTCGGTCGCTTCGGACAGGCAGGTGGCCATCAGGCCGGTACCTGGGACAATCGGATCGTGCGAGCAAGCCGGTTGTTGTCGGTCCTCCTGCTGTTGCAGGCCAGGGGCCGGATGACGGCGCAGGAACTGGCCGACGAGCTGGAGGTCTCGGTCCGCACGATCTACCGGGACGTGGATTCGCTGAGCGCCGCCGGGGTGCCGGTGTACGCCGACCGCGGCCCGGCCGGCGGGTACCAACTGCTGGCCGGTTACCGCACCCAGCTGACCGGCATGACCACTGCCGAAGCCGAGTCGTTGTTCCTGGCCGGCCTGCCTGACCAGGCCAAACAGCTCGGGTTGGGTGAGGTCGTGGCCGCCGCGCAGCTCAAGCTGATGGCCGCGTTGCCGCCGGAACTACGCAGCCGGGCGGAGTCGATCCGCGAACGGTTCCTGCTGGACGCGCCCGCGTGGTTTCGTGAGCAGCATGAGCCACCGCGGTATCTGGCAGCGGTCGCGGGGGCGGTGTGGGACCAGCGCCGGATCTCCGTGCGCTACCGGCGGTGGGGAAATTCCGAAGTGGACCGAATCCTCGAGCCGCTGGGAATCGTGCTGAAGAACGGCGTCTGGTACCTGGTCGCGAAGGGCAGCGGCGAGCCTCGCACCTACCGCGTGTCGCGAATCCTGGCGCTCACCGTGTCCGACGAGCAGTTCGACCGGCCTGCCGACTTCGACCTGGGTAAACACTGGGAGATCGCGGCCGAACGCGTGGAGGCCACACTGTGGCGGGGCGAGGCCAAGGTCCGGTTGTCCCCGCAGGGCCGGCGGATGGCTTTCCTGCTCGGCCCGGTGGTGAACCGCGCGCTCGCCGACCGCGCCGGCGAGCCCGATCAGGACGGCTGGACCACGGTCGTGGTGCCGATCGAGACGAACCTGCACGCCCTGCACGCCATCCTGCAGCTCGGCCCGGACGCGGAAGTCCTTGAGCCGAAAGAACTCCGCGAGATGTTCGTACGGGCCGCGACCGATCTCGCCCGGATCTACACCTAGCCGACGTCCCTGGCCAGCAGGTCTTCCTCAGTTTCCCGGCGGACGAGCGGCCGCGCGAAGCCGTCCCGCACCCCGATGATCGGCGGACGGCAGACCTGGTTGTAGTTGGAAGCAAGCGAATGGTGATACGCGCCGGTCACCGGCACTGCGAGCACGTCACCTGGCCGCACGTCCGATGGCAAAGGCACGTCGGTAGCGAGTACATCGCCTGCCTCACAATGCCGTCCCACGACTGAAACTGTCCTAATTGGAGCACCTGAAGGCCGGCCCGCCAACCGGACAAGGTAACGAGCGCCGTACAGGGCAACGCGCATGTTGTCGCTCATCCCGCCGTCCACAGCAACGTAAGGACCTTTCACAGTCACCACACGGTAAAGCGTCACACCGGCGTTGGCGACAAGAGCGCGACCTGGCTCAATAGTCAGCTTCAGAGCGGGAATCCCGAGCGCCGAGGCGGTGTAGTTGACCGCGACACGCACCCGCTGCGCGTACCCGGTCAGATCGAACTCCTGCTCGCCTGGCAGATAAGGCACGGCGTGCCCACCGCCGAGGTCAAGCGAGCCCACGACAACGCCGTGCCGGTCACGGATTCTCCCGATGAACTCGACCATCCGGCGCGCGGCCAGCTCATACCCGGCCACACTGGCCACCTGCGAACCGATATGGCAGTGCAGTCCGGCCAGTCGCAGGCCAGGCTGCGCCAGCACGGCGTCGACCGCGGCCATCGCAGCCCCGCTACGCAGCGAGAACCCGAACTTCTGGTCCTCCACCCCGGTCGCGATCGCCTTGTGCGTGTGCCCGTCCACGCCCGGGGTCACCCGGATGAGCACACGCTGCGGATATCGGGCCAGCGAACCCAACTGTTGGATCTCGTCGAGCGAGTCGACCACGATCCGGCCGACCTGGTAACCCAGCGCCGCCTTCCAGTCCTCACTGGTCTTCGCGTTGCCGTGCAACAGGATCCGCTCGGCGGGAAAGCCTGCCGCGCGGGCGGCCGCCACCTCGCCCGCCGAGCAGACGTCCAGGGAGAACCCCTGCTCAGCCATCAAACGCAGCACCGCACGGCACATCAGGGCCTTCCCCGCGTACGCGATCTCGAAGTCGGGGAGGGCGACCCGGTAGTCCAGGCACCGGCGCCGGACTTCGTCCTCGTCGAGGATGTACGCGGGCGTGCCGAACCGTGCGGCGAGTTCGTTGACGGAGATTCCGGCGATGCTCAGTCCGTCCGGTCCCGCACATGCGCTGCGCGGCCAGACATCCGGCTCCAGTTTGGTGTGCAGTGATCCGGCGATGCTCGGGAGCACTTCGGTGAGAGTCACAGCTTCACCACAGCGCGTCGCGGGCCGTCCAGCGCCCCGAGTGGACACAGTCATGACGATCCGGACGTTGTTGTTAGCGCGGTGTTTACGGCCAGGTGACGCTGGCCACTAGAACTTCCTGGCCACCTCACGGGCTTGTTCGTGGGCGAGCTTCCGGTCCGTGTCGGCGGTCGCGGTGACCAGATTGGGCCGGAACTGAATTGGCGTGATGTCGTGGATTCCGGCCCATTGCAGCCAGTTCTCCAGGTACGGCTGCTGGAAGTCGGCGCCGAACGCCGGTGCCAGGCCTTCGCCGTAGACCGCGCTCGTGTAGATCACCGCAGCCTTCTTGCCGCGCAACAGTCCTGTGTATCCGGCCGCCGGGTCGAACGAGAAGAGCATGCCCGGCTGGCTGATCACATCGATGAGCTGCTTGAGGATGTAAGGGATACCCGCGTTCCACATCGGCACGCTGAACACGTATTTGTCGGCCGCGTTGATCCGCTCGAAGGTCGCGACCGCCTTCGCCCAGGCCTCGCTGGACGGCTCCTGGCCGGCGAAAACGGCCATCTTGGCGGCTGCGGCGTCCGGCCCGAACGCAGGTAGCGAGCCGTCCCACAGGTCGAATGTGGTGACCTCGTGCCCGGGATGGATTTCCTGGTAGGTCTCCAGGAAGGTGTGCGCGATCGCGAGTGACTCGGACGCCTCGCCGCGAGGCGAGGCCGAAATGTGCAGAACCTTGCTCATGACAGCCCTCTCAGTCGAAACGGACTCCGGTCCGCTTCGACTGAGGTTAGCGGACTACGGTCCGGTTGTCACCCCGCTGAGTGTGAGCAGGGCGAGCGTCACAGCGCCGGCCTTGGCACGCTCGGCCTGGTGGTTCAGTGCTTTGCGCAGGTCGGCGGCCAGTGGCGCGAGGATCGCGTGGGCCAGATAGTCGGCGTCCAGGTCGGGGCGGGCCTTGGCGAGCAGGATCGTCACGTGCCGGTGCCAGAACTGGTAGGCCCCGACCCGGTAGCGCGCCCCGGGCGACGCCGTCTCGGACAGGTGGACAAGATCGAGATTGGCTTCCAGGAAATCGGCATAGGCCTCGACGAACGCCACCAGTCGGGCGCCGGCGGGCGCGTCCGGGCCGAGCGGCGCCGGGCCGGACAGCACGCCCTGCTGCAGTTCGCGTTCCCGGTCGTCGAGCAGGGCCACGGCCAGGCCGGACTTGTCGCCGAATCGCCGGAACAACGTGCCCTTGCCGACGCCGGCCTCCGCAGCGATCTGGTCCATCGACACGCCTGCGACGCCGTGCCGCTCGAACAGTCGAGCGGCGGCGTCCAGGATCTTCTGGCGGTTTCGGGCCGCGTCGGCACGTTCTTTGGGCGGTCCGGCGCCGATTTTCAGCGGGTCTTCGTCAGGCACAAGGGGACTGTAGTCCGAATCAGGACTTCGCGGCGTGGTCGGCGAGGCCGTGTGCGACGGTTCTGGTCAGTTTGTGCAGGCCGCGGCGGTACATGAAGCCCATTCCGGGGATCTTGCACTTGAACGTGGTGTGCCAGCGGATGTCCGTGCCGCCGTCGGCGGCCGGTGTCAGGTCGACCACGGCGCGGTAGCCGGTCAGCGGCAGCCCTTCGAGCAGGGCGTAGCTGAACCGCTTGTCCGGCACGAGTTCGACGACCTCCTCACGCATCTTGTACTTGCCGGTGAAGAAATTGCGGATCGCGCCGACGCTCTCCGGCTCCGGTGAGCTGGGGCGTTCCAGGGCGAACCGTTCGATCGGCGACCAGGTCGGCCACGTCGAACCGTCGCGCAGCAGTGCGTAGACCGCCGCGGGTTGTGCCGCTGAGTGCACCTGAACATCGATTTCCTGAGTTCCCACTGCCCTGCCTCCTTCGTGTACCAGATGGTACATGTACCATTCGGTTCAGTGAGTGACAAGGACGCGAAACAACGCCTGCTGGCCGCCGCGGTCGACTACGTCGCCGAACACGGGGTCAGCGACCAGAGCCTGCGTCAGCTCGCCGCCGGGCTCGGCACCAGCCACCGCATGCTGATCTATCACTTCGGCTCCAAGCAGGGCATGCTCGTGGAGATCATTCGCGCGGTCGAGACGCGGCAGCGCGAAGTGCTCGCCGAGCTGGCCGCCGAGCCTGGGGAGTCGCCTGGCGATCTGGCCCGCAGGTTCTGGCAGCGGATCTCCGATCCGGTGTTGTGGCCCAACGAACGGCTGTTCTTCGAGGTCTACGGCCAGGCGCTGCAGGGCAGGCCGGGAACGACCCACCTGCTCGACGATGTCGTCGAGACCTGGGTACAGCCGGCGACAGCGCTTGGCATCGCGCAGGGTTTGTCCGAAGAGGACGCTCGCGCGAACGCCCGGCTTGGCGTTGCCGTCACCCGCGGGTTGCTGCTCGACCTGCTGGCCACGGGCGACCGCGAGGGAGTCGACGCGGCGATGGAACGGTTCATCCAGAGCTACGAGGCTCAGCTGCCTGGCCGGACGAGTCCGCTTTCGTAGGCGAGGACGACGGCTTGGGTACGGTCTCGCGCACCGATTTTCGTGAACAGCCGTGATACGTAGGTTTTCACGGTCGCCGGCGTGAGGCGGAGATCGGTCGCGATTTCGCTGTTCGTGTGGCCCTTTGCGATCAGCTGCAGTATTTGACTGTCCTGTTCGGACAAGTCGGGTAGCCGGCCAGTCGGTAGGGCGACGCGGTCGAGCAGTCGCCGGGTCACGGATGGGGAGAGCATCGCGTCGCCGGCCGCGATCGCGCGGATGGCTTCGACGACGCGTTCCGGCGGGGCGTCCTTGACCAGGAATCCGCTGGCACCGGCGCTCAACGCGGCGTGAATGTTGTCGTCGTGGTCGTATGTCGTGAGCATGAGAACGCGGGTTTTCGTGGTTCCCGCCAGGATCTGGCGAGCCGCCTCGATGCCGTTGACGCCCGGCATCTGGATGTCGAGCAGGACGACGTCCGGTTGCTCGGCCCTGACCGCCGCGACGGCTTCAGCGCCGTTCGAGGCTTCGGCGAGGACAGTGAGATCTGGTTCGGACTGCACGATCATCCGCAGACCCATTCGGACGATCGGCGCGTCGTCACTGATCACAACCGTGATCGTGTCGTCGGCCATGTCGCCCAGTTTAGGTCGATTCACCTCATCGATCCCGATAGAATCGGAGTGGGTGCTCCGCATGCTGGGATGGCGGGGCCTTTCGGTGTGTTGGGTTGGGTCGGGATGACGGAGACTGAGCGGCCGCTGAGGGCGGATGCGCGGCGGAACCGCGCGCGCGTGCTTGAGGTGGCGCAGCAGGTCTTCGAGACCGAGGGGCTTGCCGTGCCCGTTGACGAGGTGGCCCGGCGTGCGGGCGTGGGAGTGGGCACCGTCTACCGGCATTTTCCCACCAAGGAGGCCCTTTTTGAGGCCATCCTGGTGCATCGGGTCGAGCAGTTGGTCGCCGAGGCGAAAGCGCTTGCGGACGCCGAGGAGCCGGGAGATGCGTTCTTCGGTTTCTACAAGAACATGATTCGGCGGGTGGTCGGGAACAAGGCGCTCGGCGAGGCGTTGAGCGCCGCGGGCCGCGACCTCATGGAGATCACCGCGACGGCCGGCCGGGATCTACGGGCCGCGCAGGACGAGTTGTTGCATCGGGCTCAGCGGGCAGGCGCCGTGCGGGCCGATCTCACGGGGGATGATCTCAAGGCGATCCTGGTCGGCATTGTCGCCACGGAACGCCAGATCGGCGGGGAACCGGGCCGGTTGGGGGCCTTGATGATCGAGAGCGTCCGGGCTTAGATCGACCCGGGGGGACTGGGGCGTTACCGGTGAACGTTACGCGAACGCAGCATGGCAAGGGTCACCATCGCAGTCGCGTAACCACTAGGTTCACCGCACGTCCCAACCTCATGC
Source organism: Kibdelosporangium banguiense (assembly GCF_017876405.1). Lineage (GTDB taxonomy): Bacteria > Actinomycetota > Actinomycetes > Mycobacteriales > Pseudonocardiaceae > Kibdelosporangium > Kibdelosporangium banguiense. The sequence continues at coordinate 2,666,230 of NZ_JAGINW010000001.1, forward strand.
GAGTTGGAGGAGTCAAGAGAGGTATGGACGACCTACCCGACCTGGTAGCCGCGTCGTGCGAGCGCGCGTGGCGGTCCGAGGTGGCGTACGAACGCCTCACGCGGGACGCCGGGATCGGCCCTGAACACGCCGGTCACCTGCTGAGGTTCGCCGTGCAACGAATCGCTGAGGGCACTGCGTCCACGATGGACCCGTACGCGCTGGCCACGGAGTGGATTCGCTCCCGTTAGCTTCGGGGCTTCGCCAGAACGCGTGTGCCCGCGCCAGTCCGCTGACACCAGCAAGACCCCTAGACATGCTGCTGTTCTGGCGCGGACACGCAAAAGGCGTTCCGCATATGGTCAACGATTGACTGCCTGAGCATTCGTTTGCAGGGGTGACTTGTCGACTCTTTTGGGAGACATGCGGCCGTCACCCTGCTGGAGCAGGCACTGTCATGCGAACGACCTGCGGAAACCATGATGGCAAGTCACCAACACACTGTCGGTGTTTATCGTTAGTGGCTGCGTCCAGCGCGTCTGTCTGGTTGAGTCGTGTCTCGTGCGCATCATCCTGGACACCGACCCGGGCATCGACGACTCGCTGGCCATTCTTTACCTCGCGGCGCAGCCGGAGATGGAGATCGTCGCCGTCGGCAGTGTGCACGGCAACGTGCCGGCCCCCACCGCGGCGGACAACGCGTTGCGTGTCCTGGAACTGGCTGGTCTGGACAACGTGCCGGTCGCGGTCGGTGCTCACCGGCCGTTGGCGCAGGAGCTGCGGACGACCGAGTTCGTGCACGGTGACGACGGTCTCGGCGGCCAGGCAGGGCGTTCCCCGCAGCGCAGGCCGGTCGACGGTTCCGCGGCCGAGCAGATCGTCCGGTTGGCACGGTCCAATCCGAGCGAATTGTCGATCCTCGCGCTGGGCCCGCTGACCAACATCGCGCTGGCCGTCCTGCTGGAGCCGGAGCTTCCCCGGCTGCTGAAATCGATCATGGTGCTCGGCGGGGCGCTCGGCGTCCCGGGAAACGTGACCACACACGCCGAAGCGAACATGTGGCACGACCCCGAAGCCGCGGATCTCGTCTTCGACGCCGGGTTCGAGAACCTGACCCTGGTCAGCCTGGACGTCACCGAGACCGCGCGGGCCGACGAGGCGTGGATGGGCGCGCTGGCCGAGATCGGCAGCCCCCGCGCGCAGTTCGCCTCGGCGCTGCTCAAGCACTACTCGGACTTCTACTCGCGGATGTTCGGCTTCCGGACGTGCACGATCCACGACCCGCTCGCCGCCGCACTGCTGCACGATCCGTCGCTCGGCCGGTACAAGGACGTCGTGGTGACTCTGGAGTTACGCGGTACGCACACGCGTGGCCAGCTGATCTCCGACTGGCGGCCGATTGTGGACGATTCGCACATCGAAAGCCAGGCCGGGCACGGCCGCTGTCCGGTGAAGGCGACGGTGTCGGTGGACACCGAGACGTTTCTCAGCCGGCTGTTCGAGGCGTTGAAGTAAGCAACGCGCGCACGTCGTCGGCGCGCGGGTCGTCCAGGTCGGTGAAGATCGCCAGCGCGTGCCGCCACGCCTCCCGCGCTGCCTCGGGCTCACCTGTGTCCAGGAGTACCCGGCCGCGGCTGTGCAGGGTCTCCGCCTCACCCCACCGGTCGCCGATCTCACGACGGGTCTCCAGCGCCTGCTCGAAATTGGCCAGCGCGTCCTGCGGGCGACGCATCCGCGCGTAGGTGTCGCCGAGTTTCACCAGCGTGTAGCCCTCGCCGTGCTTGTCGGCGATGTTGCGGAACGTCAGCAGTGCCTCGTTGAGCTCGTCGAGCGCCTCGTCGAACCGGCCCAGCTCCCGCAGCGCGTCGCCGAGTGAGGCCCGCGCGATGCCCTGGCCCTGCCGGTTGGCGATCATGATCGATTCGTTGCCTGCGTAGTCGCGCTCGACTTCCTCCCGGATCCGCAGCGCCTCCCTGAGGGTGTCGACCGCGACGGAGAACCGGCGCAGATCGCAGTCCACGAACCCGATCGCGGTGATCGTCCACGCCAGACCGACGGTGTCGCCGATCTCCTTGCGGATCTCCAACGCCTCTGCGAGGTGCTCCTTCGCGTCCTTGAAGCGGCGCAGCTCACGGAAGCCGTGTGCGACGTTGTTGAGCGCCCAGGCCTCGCCGAACCGGTCGCCCATCCGCCGTGCCCCGGCCAGGCCGAGTTCGTGCGCGCTGATCCACGCACTCCAGCGTTTGCGCAGGAAGACGAAGTTCCAGCTGCCGACCGGGATCTTCCACGCGATCGCGTCCTCGCCGACCTCCAGTGCGAGCCGGGTGGCCGCGACCAGGTTCGCCGTTTCCTGCTCACACCAGGCCAACGCCTCGTTGTACGAGGTGAAGTCCAGCAACGGCAACGAGAACTCGGACGGCTCCAGCGGCGGGTCGAAGCGCTGCGGGGAGAGCGTGTGGTTGGCTGCATAGGCCGTGTGCAGGTACCAGTGCAGAACCCGCCGCACCGCAAGGTTCCGCTCGCTCTGCGGCTCCTCCTCGGCGGCACGCTCGGCCGCGTAGACGCGCAGCAGGTCGTGGCAGCGGTATCGGTTGCCTCCCAGTCCCTGCACCAGATGCACGCCGACAAGCCGGTCAAGCAACCGTTTGGCGTGAGCGACCGGCACACCGGCGAGCGCGGCCGCGGCGTGTGCGCTCAGATGCGGTCCACGGTGCAGGCCGATCAGCCGGAACATCCGGGCGGACTCACCGGACAGATCCCGGTAGGACCACGAGAACACCGTCCGTACGGCCACCGAGTCGTCGTCAGTGGACAGCACGTCCAGCCGTTCTTCTTCGGCGCCAAGCTCATCGGCCAGTTCATCGACCGAGTGGTGGGGATGCGTGGCAACCCGTTCGGCCGCGATCCGCAGCGCCAGCGGCAAATGTCCACATCGGCGCGCCAGCCCGGCGGTCGCTTCCGGCTCGTCGTCCGCGCGATCGCTGCCGATCACTGTGCGCAGCAACGCAATGGATTCGTGCTCGCTGAGCGGGCCGAGCGTGATTCGCTGGTCCTGCCGCATCGGCAACCCGGACAAGCGCATGCGGCTGGTCACGATCACGCCGCAACCGGCGGACCCCGGCAGCAGGTGCTCGACTTGACGAGAGTCGCGTGCGTTGTCGAGGACAAGCAGGATGCGGCTGCCGTCGAGCAACGAGCGGTACAGCGCGGCGCGTTGGCTGGTGGAAGACGGAATCGCGCTTGCGCTCGTACCCAGCGCGACCAGGAATTCCTCGAGCACGACGTCCGGCCGCGACGGCTGCCCGTCGGGGGAGTAACCGTGCAGGTCGACGTACAACTGGCCGTCCGGGAACCGGTCTTTGACCTGGTGTGCGAGGCGCAACGCCAGCGCGGTCTTGCCGACGCCGGGCGGGCCGTCCACGGCCACGGTCCACGGCGCGCCATGGCTGTCCCCGGCCAGCGCGATGTCCAATTGGCTCAGTTGTGTCTCGCGGCCGACGAACGTGGCCGCGGCGGCCGGGAGCTGGGCGAGCCGGGGCAGTCCCTCGGACGTGGCCAGGGCGACCAGCTGTCCGCCGGCCTCCAGCACCTGATCGCACCGCCGGGCCAGCTCCGAGGTCGGCGGTTTGTCGCCTACCTCGACTTTGCCGATGTACCCGCGGGTGTAATTGACCAGTTCGGCGAGTTTCTGCAAGGACAGTCCGCGCCGGGTGCGCAGCCGGCGCAGTTCCCGTCCGAACGGCGAGCTGTCGTCCCCCAGCTTCACCTGCGGCATGGTCCCGTAACCCAATCCGTTGACTCCCCTTGGCAGGATTTCAGGGTTTGGGTTATAGCGACAACCTGGGTGATCAGCGTCCCTCGATTGGAGTAGTCCTATCCACGCGGTGTTTCGGCGGTCACCAAACTCGCCCAGGCCGGGCCCGCTTCGGCCCAGTGCAGCTCGGTGGACAGCACCGCGATGGTCGAGGTCTTGAACGTGGCCTGCCTGCCGGACAGCAGCTCGACCAGGTCCTCAAGTTCCGGGTTGTGCCCGACGAGCAGCGCGGACTCGGTGTTCTCCGGCAGCTCGCGGACGACATCGAGCACGGGTCCGTAGTAGATCTTGGCGTGGTGCCGGACCTCGGGTGGACTGGACAACTCGGCAACGACGAGCTCGCAGGTCTGGCGTGCCCGCAACGCGGTCGAGCACGTCACCAGCTCAAGGCCGGGCAGGTTCTTCTCGATCCAGCGACCGGCCGCCGGGGCGTCCCGGCGGCCACGTTCCCCCAACGGGCGATCGAGGTCGGGCACGCCGTCCGGCCAGGCCGATTTGGCGTGCCGCATAACCGCGAGAGTCCTTGTCACCAGCCCAAAACTAGCAGGCTGAGACCCACAAGGTGATGGTCGGAGGTGTCGTTGAGCCGGGCCAGCGGCGAGCCTGCGACCGGCCAGAACACCTCGGAATGCAGCGGGATCAGACCGTAGGACGGCAGCACGTAGTCGACACGCAGGTTGCCCGGCGCGTTGTCGTTGAAGTCGCCCGTGTCGTAGCGCGGGTTGCCCTTCTGCGTGAGGTTCGCGCCGCCCTGCGTCTGCGCGGCCTCGACCGCGCCCTTGCTGCTCGGCTTGAGGTCGATCACGCGGTGCGAGTTCAGCAGCTGCTGGATCGCGCCCGGCACGCTGTCGCCGTCGATCGGGTCGGAGTTGTTGTCGCCCGCGATCACGAACTTGGCGCCACGCTCAAGGCCACCGCGCTTGCCCTTGTCGTCGTACAGGTAGCCGGCCTTGCCGGTGATGTAGTCGGCCCAGAGCCGGATCTCGTCGTTGTTGCGGGTGCCGTTGCGGTCCTCGGCACCGTCGAACGCGGGCGGCGTCGGGTGCGAGACAAGGAAGTGCACGGTCTGCCGGTTGATCTTCAGCGGCAGGTCCCAGTGCGACTTCGACGACAGCCGGAAAACGTCCAGCACCTGCGGGCTGTACCAGTCGCCCTTGGCCGGGGTGGCCGGGTCGTCCGGCAGCAGCGCGCCTGGCATGTCCTTCCACTTGAAGTTCTGGAAGGTGCGCACGTCCTTGCGGTCGATCGGGAACTTCGACAGCACGAGCATGCCGTACTGACCTGGGAAGAAGCCGAAACCGTACGCGTCGTCCGGGTCGGTGGTGCTGCCGTTGCGGTTGAAGTCCAGGCCGCTGGGCACGCCGGTGTTCACCGGCGCGGTGAAGGCGTACGGGTAGTCGATCGGCTTGGCGCCGTTCTGCCCGTGCTTGAGGTAGTTCGTCCGGAACAGGTCCGCGGCCTTGTTGTCCGGCACGTAGTCGAACTCGTTGATCAGCAGCACGTCCGGCCGGTCGCGCTGGATGACCTCGGCGACCTTGCGGGCCTGGGCGTTGTCCGGAGTGGACAAGTCGGACACCAGCTGACCGGCCGCGGACCGGTTGAGCGACGCGTTGAACGTCGAGAACCGGACCTGGGCAGGTCCACCTTTCGCCCCACTTGTTGCCTCAGCGGGCTGGGCGACGACAACACCTAACAGCGCACACGCAAGCAGTACCCGGATTCGCACAGCGAAGGACTCTGCCATGCGATGGCGGCATCCGCACGAACCTCGAGATGAACACTCATGAACAGCTAGTTCAGTCTTTCGAGGGATAAACGTCCGTTCGGACGGTTCTCAATTCGACTGTTTGTTTGTATCTTGGGCCGCCGATGAACCCATTTGGGTTAACCCAAAGGAGTTGTCTCGGTTGTCCCACCCTGCACGAGTCGTCACGGTGACGGCTGTCCTCTCGGCCGCCGCACTGCTGGTGCTCATCCCAGCTCCCGCCCAGTCCGCCCCTGAGGTGCTCTTCGAGCAGCCCCGGTCGCTGGCCGACGTGTCGCCGATCGCCCTGGCCGCGCTGAACAACCTGTCGATCACCAAGGTCCGCCAGCTGGCTCGCGGCGACCACTTCCAGGCCGACCAGTACGGAAGAATCAGATCGGTCGAGAAGGACAACGCGCCCAAAGCGGGGGTCGCGGTGTCGGCCGACATCGCCGTCCCGCCCGGCGTGGACGTGTTCGCCCTGCACAGCAGGCCCGGCTCGAACCGGACGATCTACCTCGACTTCAACGGCCACAGCGTTGAGGGCACGGCCTGGAACGGCGGTGCCCGCATCGACGCGCCACCTTTCGACGCCGACAACGACCCGGCCACGTTCAGCGCCGCCGAGCGCGAGACGATCTACGAGGCGTTCCTGGCCGTTTCCGAGGACTACCGCTCGTTCGACGTGGACGTGACCACGCAGGAGCCCGCGGCCGACCGGATCACCCGCTCCAGCACGGCTGACCAGGTCTACGGCACCCGCGCGGTGATCACGCCCAAGGACGTGACCAACTGCGGCTGCGGTGGGCAGGCCTACATCGGCACGTTCGACGAGGCGAACCGGCACGCGAACTACCAGCCGGCCTGGGCGTACGCCAGCGGCAGCTACGACGGCAAGTCGATCGCGGAGATCGTCTCCCACGAGACCGGCCACAACCTGGGCCTCGGCCACGACGGCCAGACCAACGGCACCGAGTACTACGGCGGCCACACCAACTGGGCCCCGATCATGGGCGTCGGCTACAGCCAGCCGGTCACCCAGTGGAGCAAGGGCGAGTACGGCAGCGCGAACAACAAAGAGGACGATCTGGCCGTCATTCCAGCCAACGGCGCCCCCACGTTGGCCGATGACTTCCCCAACGACCCCGCGTCGGCCTCGGCACTGACCGACAACACCGCCGTGACCGGCATCATCGCCACCGACGCCGATGTGGACGTGTTCGCCATCCAGCACGCGGGCGGCACGCTGACCGCGACCGCGGTGCCGGCGATTTACGCCCCTGACCTGGACATCAAGCTCACGATCCGGGATGCCGCGGGCACAGTCGTGGCCACGGTCGATCCAGCGGTGCGCCGCGTTTCGGCGAACGAGGCGACAGGACTGGACGCGCGTTTCTCGCAGAGCCTCGCGGCCGGTCGGTACACCTTCCAGATCGAGGGCACCGGCGCCGGAGACCCGGCCACCAACGGCTACACCGGGTACGCGAGCCTCGGCCAGTACACGCTGACCGTGGACGCTGGTTAGGACAGAGCGAACACTTTTGTCAGGCCGAACGGCGATCCCGCCGTTCGGCGCCTGGCGTGGACGAGTTCGCGGACCAGTTCGGCCCGGCCGGTGCCGAGGATGGTCCGCTCCTCGACCGGGTTGTAGTAGATGATCTTGATCTGCCGGGGGTTGCGGTCGATCGTGGCGACCAGCCGGTCGATCACCGTCTCGAACACCGGACCCTGGAACGGGTTGTTGAAGAAGACGACGCTGATGTCGTCGGGCATCTCGTAGGCGAGCACGTCTGTCTGCAGCAGCTCGATGTCCCGGCACCGCAGCCGCTGGCGGGTGCGCCGGACGTTGTCCTGGGCGATCTCGTGCAGCTGCCCGGACAGTTCCACGCCGACGACACGGCCGAAGTCGAACCGGGCCGCCTCCAGCACCATGCGTCCCATGCCCGAACCGAAGTCGACGAACACGTCCTTGGGCGTGATCTCCTTGCGTGACAGCGTCCGCCGCAGGGTCCGCCAGCTCGCGGCCACGTAGTAGCCGCGCCCGGCGCCGGCGATACCCAGCTCGTCGAGCTCGATCAGCTCGGCGGTCCGCACGTTGTAGCGACGCTCGTACGCGAGTTTGCCAATGGTCCTGCGAAGGCGTTCGTAGGAAGTCTTCATGGCTCGCTTTCGCCTCGGGGGTACACCCGATAAGTCCGTTTTGGACCGGCTCTGCGTTACCGCACGCGCCGCGTGCCCCCTTCTGGCCGCGAGCCAGATCGGTGACGACGGGAACAATCTGGCAGGCTTGTGACTTTCTCGGAGAAGAAAATCCGGACTGGGAGGACTGGGTATGACCACCCCGAACGACTTCAACGCCAAGATCATCGAAGAGTTCCGTGCCAACGAGGGCAAGGTCGGCGGCATGTTCGAGGGCGCCAACATGGTGCTGATCACGACCACGGGTGCCAAGAGCGGCAACCAGCGCACCAACCCGCTGGTGTACTTGCCGGACGGCGACCGCATCGTGATCATCGCGTCCAACGGCGGCGCTGACACCCACCCGGCGTGGTTCTACAACGTCAAGGCCAACCCGGACATCACCGTCGAGGTCGGCACCGACAAGTACGAAGCCGTCACCAAGCCGATCGAAGGCGGCACCGAGCGCGACGAGCTGTACGCGCGCATGGTCGCCGTCATGCCGGGTTTCGGCGACTACGAGAAGAACACCAACCGGGTCATCCCCGTCGTCGCCGTCGAGCGCAAGGCCTAACCGCGGGAACTGATCTGCTGCACGGCCCAGCCGTTGCCGTCGGGGTCCGTGAAGAAGAAAAACCCGACATTGTCGAGCTGGTCGCCGTCGGTGTACGGCCGGACGCCGTTCTGGCCGTACACCTGGATGCCGGTCACCTCGACACCCCGCCCGACGAGCTCGGCGTGCGCGGCCTTGATGTCCGGGACGACCAGCTGGACGCCCTGCAGTGATCCGGGCGCCATCGGCGGACGCCCGGTGAACCGAAGCGCCTCGGTCTTCTCGTCCATGATCCCGACGCCGAATGCGATCGAGCACCCCGAACCCGGCGGAGTCACCTGCACGACCCGGACATCACCCTGCTGGGAGTCGAAGTCCACGGTGAACCCGAGCTTCCCGCCGTAGAACTGTTTGGCACGATCGACATCCGTGACCGGCAGGCAGATGACCTCCAGTGTCCAGTTCACCGGGCACCTCCGCTGAGCTCGTTGTCCGTTGTCGGCAAGGTACACACCTGTGTGAGGCAACCAGACCTCAGCGGCCGGACGCGGCATCGCGGATGTCGTCGCCGATGCCCTTTGACACCTCGGTACCCGCGGCACTGGCACCGTTCACGGTATGTGCAGCCGGTGAGTTGGCGGTGATGCCGAGGTTGTTCCTGTCCAGCTGAGCCTTGAGTTCTTCAAAGGACCGGGTCGGCTGTCCCTTCATTTCCATGCATCTCATCAGCACCACACTGCGGCCGCCGTAGCAGCTCTTGTCGACGATCGCCTGTTCCCACATTTCCGCCCGCCAGACCTGCTGGTCGACCCTCGACAGCTTCACCGGCTTGGACGGAACCTGGCTCGGCGGGCTCGCGGCCGGCTGTGCGGCGTTGTTCTTGGGGGCAGGCGGCGGTGTGGGCGTGGGCTTCGCCGGTGCTCGCGATCCGCTCTTGCCGTTCCGGCAGTCACCGTCCGGGCAGGACAGCAGACCTGACGGGTCGCTACGCGTTACCGGGCTGTTGTTGCTGTAGGTGTACCCGTTCAGCTGTTGCGCGTCTCCTAGGTCCAGGACTGGGTCGACCGAGATGAACCGGCCGGTGTCCGGGTCGTACTCCCGGGCACCGAGATGCGTGTACCCGGTATTGGCATCCGTTGTGCCGCCTACGAAACCACGCTCGCCGGGGAAGGCGGCCGCAGTGCCACGAGGATCGCCGAACGGCAGCTGGCGGCGCTGGACGACCTCCTGCGTATCCGACTTGATCGCGATCTGCGAGGTTCCCTGGTGGTCGCCTGCCAGCCAGGTCAGCTGACCGGTGCCCTGCCGCATGGCGATCGTCTTCCCGCCATGCTGGTAGTAGCGGGTCGCGGTCGGGTTGCCGCCCGCGGTGGCGACCTTGATCTCCTGGCTGCCCAGGTACAGCGTGGTAGCGGTGGGGTCGCGCCGGATCAGCCGGGTTCCGGAGGCGTCGTAGACGAACGAAGTCGTCTTGTTGCCTTCGGTCACCTTGGTCAGTTTCCCGGTGGCGTCCCAGGTGAGTGCCTGGGACACTGCTCCGGTCGTCCGGCTGGAAAGGTTCCCCGCCGCGTCGTAGGCATAGTTGGCCGGACCACTCGCGCCCGGTCCCGCCGTGGTCACCGAACCGAGCGCGTGCGCGTGGCCCGCCACGTTGCCGGTGTAGGTGCGCACGGTGTTCCCGGCCGCTGCGTGCTTTGTCTCGGTCTTGCGGTTGCCTGCCTTGTCGTAGGTGTAGGAATGCCAGTACGGCGCTGGTCCACGCAGGCCGCCGACGCTGGGCGTTTCCCGGCAGCCCTGCTCCTGCGACCAGGTCCCCGCGGCGGGCGTCCACGCCTCGGTGATCCGGCCGAGCTGGTCCATGCCGTAGCACTGAGTATCCACAGTAGACGAACTAAGGTCCGCGACCGAGGTGATCGCGCCCGCCGGGTTGTAGGTGTAGCGGACGTCGGACTGCATCGGCGACGCCACCTCGGCGTCCACAATGGACCGCGTTGGCCGCCGGGTGTTGGTGTCGTAGTACTGCGACAGCCAGGCGCGTTTCGTTCCCGCGCCGAGCTGGATCCGTGCCAGTTCTCCGTATCGCGTGTACTCGGTCTCAGTGACGTGTTCCGTGGTGACGCCATCGAAGCCGCCGGAACTGGACCTGATCGGCCCGAGGTCGTGGTAGACGTAGTTGACCGTCTCCTCAGGCAGGTCCCCGGCCGCCGCGTAGGACAGGCTGGACAGGCTGCCGTCAGGGTTGTACCCGGCGTAGCTGTTGTACGTCCCGGCAAGCAGTCCCTCCTCCTCCGGGATCGTCACCGACGTGCCGGTCGGCTGGTAGAGGGCGTCATAGGAGAGCACTGCGCTTGAGTACGCCTTGCCATCGGTCCATGCCGTCGAAACCGCCGGCTTTCCCTGGCCTTTTTCGACCGTGTCGTAGGTCCATTCCGCCAGTTTCGTGCCGCCGATCTGCCCGACGAACTTCCCGGTCTTGCGCCCCAGCGTGTCGTAGTCGTAGGCGATCGTGCTGCCTCGCGAATCACGTATCGTGGCGAGCTGCCCCGCCGCGTCGTAGGTCATGACCGACGTCCCGGTCTCGGGATCCTCGCGGGTGGTCTGCTGGCCGAGCAGGTTGTAACCGTTTCGCCAGAACGCGCCGGACGGATCTGTGACCGTCTCCAGCTTCCCCGCTTTGGTATAGGTGAACACGGTGGCGTCGTAGCCGCCGTCGGGCGTGGGGCCGTGGTGCTGCCGCAGTTCGGTCGTATGGCCCTTGGCATCCGTGATCGTGGTGGTCGCGATGCCGCCGGCAGGCGGGGTCACGCGCACCCGGTCACCGTCGTAAGCCGTTGTGGTCCGCCATTTCTCGTTCGCGCCACCGAAGTAGACCGAAGCGACCGCACGCCCGGCGCCGTCGTGGAGCTTCCGGGTGTGGCCGGGAACGTCAGCGTCCGACGCCACCCACAGGTCGGTGTCGACGGCTCCGTCCTGGAAGTACGGCTGCGTGGACTTCCATGCCCGGCCCTGCGTGTCGTATCGGGTGTCGGTGAGCAGGCGGCCTCCGCCCATCGCGGGGGCCTGGACCTGGCGTTCCCGCAACAGCCCGTCGTAGATGACCGCGCTGGTCGAGGCCGTCCCTCGCGGCCCGATCCTCGTTGTGGAGACCACGGTCGGCGCGTCCGCACGGACCAGGTACTCGTGCTGGGCACTCGGCGAATTCGGGTAACTCGTCCTCGACCGGTTCGGCAGCCAGGTCTTCGTCTTGCGGCCGAGCGGGTCGTAGGCCTGCTCTGTCTTGCGTTTGTTGGGGTCGTTCACCAGGGTCGGCAGGCCCCAGGCCGGTTCCACGGTGGTCGTGGTGACCAGCCCGGCCGCAACGGCCGCGGTCGCCGGGGTCGTGCTCACGGTCTGGGTGACCGGGCCGCCTGTCTCCGGGACGAACGCCGTCTTCGTCGTCCGGCCCAGCGCATCGGTGGTGGCCGTGGCCCGCCCGTGGATGTCGTACTCGGACGTGGCCGCGGTGACGAACTCCGCCCCGGCGGCTGGACGTTCCTTGGCGACCTCGACCTTCGTGAGGTTTCCCTTGTCGTCGTATGTGTTGCGGGTGTCGGAAAGCGCGTTCGCGGGGAATACAGCCGTCTGTCCACAGGCGACGGATACGGTCTCCACCCGGCCGGCGAGGTTCAGCAGCCACTTGTCGGTGTTGCGCGTGTAGTCGGTGCGCGTGCACCGGTCGTCGGCCGCCGTCGACAGATCGCCCTGGTCGTCCACCCTGATCGGCAGGCTGCGGTCGTCATAGAACGTCTCGGTCTTCGTCGTGCGCCATCCACCGGACGAGAGCGCGGTGAAGTCCCGCTGCACGCCGGGATTGACCTGATAGGCGCGGAAGGAGCCGCGGGTGGCCGTCGGCCCCTGGACGCTGGGCTCGCTGATCGACTTGCGCACCCGGTCCGGATCCGGCTGGCCGGAGGCGACCTCACGGTCGAAGGTGGCGGACTCGAAACCGAAACCGCTCAGCCAGTCCGCGTCGGCCCGCACCCCGCCTTCGGAGTCGGTCACGGTGGCCTGCCGCGTTCCGGACGGCAGCTTGTCGCCGTCCATCCCGCGGTAGAACCGCTGCTCGGCCATGGTCATCGGACCCGCCGGATCGTCCGGCCGGCCGCTGCGGACACGAACCCGGCCGAAGCCGCGGAACTCGTTCCAGGTCTTCTTGTCTTCCTTGGTGAATTCCGAGCTGTCCCAGTGCCAGGCGGCGCCGTCCAGGTACTCGTAGGACGTGACCTGGTCGGTGAACGTCGACGTCGTGGTGCCATGCACCCTCAACCGGTCGGACCGGTTGACTTGCTTGACCATATATTTGTGGAACCAGTCCGTGCGTTCGGCATGGTTCTTCTTGGCCCAGCGCACCGGGAAGCAGCGCATGGTGTTGGTCTCGGCGTTGGCCGGCATCGGGCCGCCCGCCTTGCATTCGGACTCGTACTCCACCGAGGTCACGCCACCGGTCTCGGAGACGATCCCGTTGACCCGGTAGCGGATCAGCTCCGAGACGCCGTCGCCCGGGGTCGCCACACGGTTGTAGAGCGCCTTGCCCTGGAAGGTCACCGATGGCATTTCGGCGGTCCCGCCGACCAACCCAGTGTGTTTGATCCCCTTGAGCCACAACGCGGCCTTCTCACCGTCGCCGGGATCCGGGAACTGGTGGTCGAGATCCCACCGGTCGACGTCGGTGTACGCCGTGCCGCGCAGGACCTGCGTAGTCACCGACGCCAGGCGTTTGGTCGTCCAGAACGACGGCGAGTACTTGTCCTTGCAGGTCGCCGTGTCGCACTTCATGTCCCAAGAGACGTCCGGCCAGTTGTCCGGCTTGTCGGACGTGCAGGCGCTGCCTGGAACGCACCGGTCTGCCGTGGTGAACACGACCCGGCCGCTCGGTGTGGTCACGCCGTCGGCCAATCCGTAGTCGATCCGAGCCAAGGTGCCACCGCGGACGTAGGAAACCGCGGCTTCCTTGAGGTTCATTCCGTAGGAGTTGGTCTCGGTGTCGTAGAAGTAGCGCATCACGTTGCCGTTGCGGTCGACGACCTTGTCGAGGTTCCACCGGTACGCCTGCACGCAATGCGATGCGTCGAACGTCTCGGCGTGACAAGGCTCGTCGGCGTCGTCGCCGAATACCGGAACCGTCCACGTGGACCGCGAGTCCGGCTGGGAACCGAACCAGTACTGCGTACCGTCCACTGTAGTGATACGCCAGTGCTCGCCGTCGTTGTCCCCGTTGTCCACGCCAGTGAGCCGCTCGATCCGTGAACCGTCGTCGCTGCGGGCACGCCACTGCCCGCTGGCGTCGTCGCGGATCAGCATGCCGCCGCTACCGCCGTACGAAGCGATCGCGTTGTCACTGCGCCAGCACAGGTCGCCGGTCTTCGGCGGGGTGGTTCCGCCTTGGGTGTCCGAGGCGCAGCCGCCGTAGGTCCGTTCGACGAATCCGGCTGAAAGGTCCCAGCCGTCACCGGCCCAGGTCGGCTGGTTGTTGGTGACGCTGGTCCGACCGTCCACAGCGGACGACCGGTAGCGCAGCGACAGTTCCGGTTCCAGCCCGCCCGCCGCGGGCGGCACCCGCATCGGATACGACCAGGTGAAGTCCCCGGTGTGCGCGGAAACCGCCCAGGTCGCCGACGGCGACAACGACGTCGCCTCGGTCGACCCGGCGCCTTCCTTGCTGGTCCGGGCGGGTTGGTCACCGGACAACTGGCTCGCCGTGGCCTGATCCTTCTCAGGCGCGACCCGCTCCTGCTTCTGCACCGGAGTCGACGCGGTCGTCTCCAGGCCGGCCGACGGGCCGCCTGCAGCGGACGCCGTAGGCGCCGCCACCATCATCAGCGACGCCGCGAGCTGACCTGCGATCAGTAACGCGATACCACGGCGTGTGTTCGATGTTCTCCGCACGAGCATCCCCTTACGTCGCCTCATACCGCGGGTGGTGCCGCGCGGAGAACATGACCTAGCTGTCCGCGCACGGTCTGGCCTTCACAGTTCGCCTCGGCGGAGACGAACAGCTGACCTGTCGACGGGCCGGAATTCAACGTGCACTGGTACAGCGGGATGCTGGGCTGCCCGGCAGGCGGCTGCGTCCAGATGTAGCCGATGTCGCGGTACACGGTCTTCCCGCCACAGGCCGGATCCAGTGACAGGAACCGGTCCGTGCCGTCCACACAGGACTTGACCAGCTGTGTGCCGGGCTCGTTCGACATCGCCAGCAGGCCGAACGTGCCTTCGTACCGGTAGCCGGGCGGAGTACCTCTCGTCGTGACGTCGTGCTCGCCGATCCGCGGGTGGTAGTACCGCGCCAGCGGTGCGTAGGCGAGTACGTGGCCGATCAGGACGTCCACCTGCTGGCCTTCACAGTCGGCCAGGTAGGAGTCGAACCGTTCGCCGTTGCTCAGGCACCGGTACAGCGGAACCGTTGTCACGCCTGTGGGTTTCTGCGTGTACACCCAGCCGAGATCCCCGAGTTTCGTCTTGCCCTCACAGGCTGGATCGGCCGAGGTGAACGCGTCGGTCTCATCGGCCAGGCAGCTGTAGACCCGCTGGGTGCCCGGCCGGGCCGAGGGCAGCATCATGCCGAGCGACTTCTCGAACCGGTAACCCGGCGGCAGTCCCCCTGCCTTGCTGAAGAAGTCCCCGCCCAGCAGGACCGACCGGTGATCGCCGCCGGTCCGGATGAACCGGCCGAACTGACCGCCCGGGGGCTCCGGCCAGCCGGCGCGCCTGCGGATCTCGTCCGGGGACACCACACCGAGATCAGTGGTGACCTCGTCGATCGCGCCGGGGAAGAACCCGGACGGGACACCGTTCGCCTTGCCGCGACCGATGGAGAAGCTTCCCCACGCGGTCCACAACAGCACGTTGTCCTTGGTGCCGACGTGTTCTCCGTTGACGTACAACCGCAACTGCCGCGCAGGGTAGTCGTACACCCCGGCCAGATGCGTCCACGTGTTCAACGCCGGCGGCTGCAACGAGTTCGCGTACACCAGCGGGGTGTGGTCCGCGCTCGCCGAATCCTCCCGCGCCGCACCGAAGATCCACCGGTTCACCTCAGGCCGGTACTGCAGTACGAACCCGCTGTGCTGAACGCCATCCTGCCCGAGCACAGTGGCGACCTTGTCCGCTTTCGAGAGCTGAGCCCACGCGGCGACCGTGAAACTGTCCCGCATGGTGACACCCGGCCCGGATGCTTGCGCATACGAGTTGCCGTCGAGCTTCAGCGCCTTCCCGATCACGCCCTCGGGGTAGGTCGCGGTTCCGGTCACAGCCGTCGGGTTCTGCGCCCACGAGTAGTCGCGCGCAGTGCCGTCGTCGAACCTCCAGTAGCCGTGCGACGCGGGCAGGATGTCGTCGTGGATCCGCCGGACTTCGCCGTCGGACAACGCCTTCCCGTATGCCCTGACCTCTTCGACACCGCCGGGGAAGTAGCAGCCGTTGTTGCCGTTCCAGCGGCACCGGCCGACGGAGAACTTCCCGGCGGACGGCAGGATCGTGATGTCCGACTGCATTCCCGACAGCGCACCGTTGACGTACAGGCGCACCTGCTTGAGCCCGGCGTTGTACACCATCACCAGATGCGACCAGCCACCCACTTGTGCCGGCTCGGTGGAGAGCACGTAGCGCAGGTCCGGGTCGTTCTGGTCCGCCTTCGGCGCCACCACGCCCCAGGTCTTCGAGCCAAGGTCGTACTGCAGGTGGAATCCGCTCACCCGGCCTGCGTCCTGCCCGAACACGGTCGCGTAGTGCGTGCCCTCCTTGAGGAAGGCCCACGCGGCGACGGAGAAGCTCTCGCTGGTGTCGATCACCGGCCCAGCGGTCTCCGCATAGCCTGCGGCGCCGTCGAACCAGCCGGTGGTCCCATCGCGTCCGGTGTGCCACCCGGCACCGCCCTGAAGCGTCGCTGTCAGGCCACGGCCGCTCGAGTCACCCACTGAGGTGCCGGTGTTCTCGTCGAACTTCCAGCGCCCCTTGTTCGCGACGGGCAGCGTCGTCGAGCCCTCCACCGCTGGGTAGCCGCGGTACAAAGCGGAAACGCGGTCCGCGGTCAGCGCACCGCCGTACATCCGGACGTCGTCGACGGACCCCTTCCAGAAACCGTTCTCCTTACCGCCTTCCCAGCCGCGGCCGATCTGCAGCCCGCCCTTGGCCTGCCAGGGGCCGAGCATGGTGCCGTCGTCCTTGCGGACTCCGTTGACATACAGGTAGATCGTCTTTGCCGTGGCGTCGTAGGTCCCGGTCAGATGCACCCACGAGTTCAGCTGACCGGGGACGACCTCGAACGCCGCTTCGGTGATCGTGCCGCTTTCTTCGGCCATCTCGAACACCCAGTTGCCGTCGTGGCCTTCGTCGTCCTTGATGTGGCCGAGCCGGAACTTGCTTGATGTCCGCGTTTCACCGCCGTCCAGGGAGACCGCGCTGACCAGGCACCGTTGCGTGACGTCGGTGTCACATTCGTTGCCCTCCAGGCGAACCCACGCCGACACGCTGAAGCTCGCGTCGGTGCGGATGTCCACGCCCGTGGTGGAAGCGACGTCGTTGACACCGTCGAGCTTGACCGCGTTGCCGACCCGTCCGGGCGCGAAAGTCGCGCCGCCGGACAGGGTCACCTGCCGGGTGCCCGCCGCGTCACCGCTGGTTGTCCCGGCGCCATCGTCGAGGGACCAGTTGTGCGCCAGGCTCAGGTCCCGTCCGGCCATCGCCTGGATCTCCGTGACCGGCAGCGCCCGGCTGTAGACCGAGACGTCGTCGATCGCGCCGGGGAAGAACTCGGCGTTCTCGTCGCCGCCCCACTTCGACCGGCCGATCTGCATCGGCCCCTCGATGTCCGCGCCGTCGAGATGCGGTACCGAACCGGCCAGGACACCGTTGACGTAGAGCTCGATCCGTTGCCTGCTCTTGCTGTACACCCCCGCGAGATGGGTCCACACCCCGGCCTGCGCGCCGCCGCCCGACACATGGTCGATGGCGGCATCGGCCGCGTCGATCTTCGAAACCGTGAAATCCCACCGGCCGTCGGGGAGCATGCCGAGGTCGAACCCGCTGGCCGTCCGGCCCTGCTGGGAGACCACGGTGTGGTGCCCGGTGATCTTGTCCACCTTGGCCCACGCGGTCACGGTGAAACTCTTGTCCGTGTCGACGACGCTCTGTTCGATGGCGAGGTAGCCATTCGTGCCGTTGAGCCGTACCGCGAGATCGGCGGGGTCAGGCATGCTGGTCTGCCCGGATGTCCAGTCCGCGCCGCCCTTGACCTTGGCGTTCAGCTTCCCATTGGCGTCGTCGGGGTTGCCGTCGAGCTTCCAGGTGCCAGCGGTGACGTTGTCACGGCTCACCAGGCCGCGGACCTCGTCCTGGGAGATCGCCCTGCTGTAGGCACGGACCTCGTCGATGGTGCCGGGGAACCGCCCGACCGGGACGCCGCCGGAGACGGTCTGGCCGATCCGGAAGGCGTTCTTGGCCTGCCACGGCGTGACGCGGGTGGTCTCCCCGATCAACTCACCGTCCACATAGAACCGGATCTTGTTGTCGCCGGTGTCGTAGGTTCCCGCCAGATGGGTCCATACCCCGGCCGGCGGCCTGCTCGACGTGCCGACCCAGTTGTATCCGGCCGGACTGTCCGCATCCGACTGCGGGAACACGAAGACCCACTTGCCGTTCTGGTATTGCAGGCAGAACGAGCAGGCCCGGTCGCCGTCCTGGCTGAGCACGGTGTACGTACCGTCGTCGTTCCGGTCGAGCTTGACCTGCGCGGCCACCGAGAAACTCTGGTCGGTGCGCAGCAGCGGTCCGCTGGTCGACGCGACGTCGTCGATGCCGTCCAGCCGGAGACCGCCCTTGACCGCGCCGCTCGAGGTGAACGTGGCGCCGTTCTGCAGCACCGCGTCAGCGCCGCCTTCGACGGAGTTGCGTGCCGTCGTGCCCCCGGTTTCGTCGAACTTCCAGTGCGCCACCTGGACATTGCTCGCCCCGGCCAGCGCCGAGACATCCGCCGCGGACAACGCCCGGTCGTGGATCTGCACCTCGTCGATCGCGCCCGGCCAGTGGTCGACCGCCGGGTTCCCGCCCCAGATCGTGCGCCCGATCCGCACCTGACCGGAAGCCCAGTCCGGTTTGACGGTGTGCGGTGTCGTCGCGGCGAGGGTTCCGTTGACGTACAGCTTGATGTTCTGCGCCACGGGGTCGTAGACACCGGCGAGATGCGTCCAGGTGTTCAGTTGCGGAACGCCGCTCGCCGAGGCCGCCATCGGTATGCCCTTGTCCGAAGACGTCGAGTTGGGCATGCCGAAGACCCAGCGCGAATTGCTTCCGTCCGCCTCGGCTCGGTACCACAGCACGAAACCGGGGAACATCGTGCCGTCCTGGCTGACAGCCGCCCTGGCGCCGTTGTTGCGTTGCAGGTTCACCCAGGCCGAGACGGTGAACGCCGCGCTGTTGCGGATCGCGTTCGGTGCGTTCACGTGGTCGTCGACGCCGTCGAGTTGCACGGCGGATCCTGCTGCGCCCCGCGAGGTGTAGGTCGCACCGCCGTTGAGCGCGCCGTGCCGGTCGCCGAGGAAAGCGCTGTCGTTGGCGTTTCCGTCCAGCGACCACTGCGCCAGCGGCCCGTTCCCGGCTCGGACGTAGACGCGGTACTTGCGGGTCGGGCTCTTGTGGCCCGCCCTGTCCACGCTTTGGACGTAAAGGGTTTGCGGTCCGTCGGCCGGCGGCGCCAGGCTCACCCGTGCCGGACCGCCGAGAGTCTCCGCGTTGATCTTCGTGGCCGGTGGATCCTGCCAGTCGTAAAGGTAGTGGTCGATGTCGCCGACTCCGGCGGAACCGAACACGAACTCGCTCTTGACCTCAGGGCTGCCGTGCCACCGGTTGTCCTCCGTGTACAGCTCGCTGGCCACGGTCGGTTCCACGGCCGGTGCGACCCGGTCGATGGCGAACGACTGGCCACCGGCCGCGCCGCTGGACGTCGCGCCGTCCGAGGCGTGCAGCCACCAGCTCATCGTCTTGCCGTGCCGATCACGCAGATCGATACCGGCACCGTGCACCGAGCCGTTGACCTTCATGTCGGCGTCCCACGCGGTCTCCACCCCGTCGTGGATCCGCCACTGCGCGCGGACTTCGTCACCGTCCGGATCGGACAGCTGAACCTTCAGCGTGATCCAGTCGTCAGCGACGTAGGGGATTCCGCCGCAGTGGTGGCACGGCGCTTTCAGCGGCGGGTCGGTCGTGAGGTTGCCGGGAACGTACGGCGCCCGGTTCCAGGTCACCTTCAGCTTCATGTCCGCCGGGTTGTACTTCCGCCACGCGGACTGGGCGCCCGAATCGAAGGCCTTGAGGAAGTACACTGTCGGGCTCGACTTCTCGATGTCCTTCTCGGGGATGCCGAACCCGGCGTTCTTCCAGCCGGGACAGCCGCTGTGCACGCCTGGCACCTTGCTCGAGGCGACCCGGGCGCCCTCCAGCTTGTTGTTCCAGGTCATCCCGTTCCAGAGGTCGCCGTCGACGTGGTAGACGTCGTGCCACGGCTCGTTGCACTCGGGGCCGGACACCACGGCCCCGGTCAGCGAGATACCGAGAATGTCCTTGTCGGAGAGGAATGCCGTGTCGTACTGGAAGTACGCCCGTGCTTCGCCGATGCTGTTGCAGTAGCTGTCCGGGTAGTCCCGCGGGCATTGCCCGACCTGTGCGTAGGTCCCGTCGCCACTGCTGTTCCAGTACTTGTCGTTCGGGTAGCCGGAAAGCACGGTGGCCCAGGCAGTCTTGTCGTGCGTCCGCAGTGTCGGGTCGACGACCACGGGGAAGCGCCGTGCCGGGTCGGCGAGGAACTTCTGGTCCGGTACGAGTTCGAGCGAACCGTCCACAACAGACACCTTGATCGGAGCCTGTTCGCGGTCGGCGTCCCACATGATCGACGGTGGAGCGCTGAACAGCTCGGTGCCCGCCTCGTCGAGCGCTCGCAGCGAGCCGTCCTCGCCGACCGTCACTTTCAGGCCGTCGGCCTTCATGGGCATCCGGATCGCCCTGAGCGCCGGGTTCTTCGCTGCTTCGGCGGTCTTCAAGGTGAGGTGCTGCCGGAAGCCGTCGCGGTCGGCGTACATCACCAGGTCCGCGCCGGGGAACACCTCGGGATACGTCACCTGGTTGTCCGAGATCACTGGCGTGGGCAGGGCATTCGGCCAGTGCAGGGAAAGCGTTTTGCCGCCTCGCCGCATCGTCGCCAGCGGCGCGGACGCCCCGCCGCCGGACAGCGAGAGTTCGCCCTCGGCCGCCTTGGGGCCGAACGAACCGTCCGGGCGGCGCACCACCGCGGTGTCGACGGCCACCCACTCGCCCGCGATCCTGGTCCGGACCGGGACCGGAGTCAGCTCCGCGGTCAGCGTCCCGCGCGGGTTGGCGAACACGGTCCGTGTCGCGGTCCGCTGATCGGCGACCTCGACCTTGGTCCCCTGCAACCGCGCGGCGGCCATCGCCGTCACTGTGTCCGGTGCCTCCGCAACCGGTGTCGGCCGTGAGGAAACGACCGGACTGCTGCCTATGAGGACAGTCAGAAACGAACCCACCAGAGCTGTGACCGTCGTGCCGATCACTACGCGACGACGTAGTCGCATTGTCCCTCCCCACCCCAGATCCGGGGCGCATAGACGCAAGCCCCGGCAACGGAGGCGATTGTGAGACCATCCGGTTTCAGCTCGGCTACACCTGACGCCCTCGTGCTGACGGAAACTTCGGCGGGACATCGGGCAAGTCAGCCGATACGCTCCAGCACCTGGTGGATGGCTGTTCTGTGAGCTGTTTCCGATTACCGGAACGGGTTGGATGATCATGACCGAGCTGGGCTTCGGGGTACTTGGCGCCATCGAGGTGACCCGTGCCGGAAGCCCGGTCACGATCAACGGGCCGAAGCTGCGTGTCCTGCTGGCCGCATTGCTGTTGCGCGCCAACACAACTGTTTCGGTGGACCGGATCGCGCACCGGCTGTGGGGCGATCTGCCACCGGCGACTGCCAAGAAGAACATCCAGGTCTACGCGCTGCGGCTGCGGCGTGCGCTCGGCGACGAAACCGGTTCGGTGATCGAGACCCAGCCGGACGGCTACCTGATCAGGCTGCGCCCCGAGCAGCTGGACCTGCTCCGGTTCAGGTCGCTGACCGATGCCGCGCGTGACGCCGGGGACCTCGACGCCGAACTGGACCTGCTGACCGAGGCACTGTCCTGCTGGCGTGGGCCCGCGCTGTCGGACGTCCCGTCGGAATCGCTGCGTCAGGACGAGGTTGTCCAGTTGGAGGAGGCCCGGCTGCGCGCCGAGGAGCGACGCGTCGACATCAGTCTCGAACTGGGCAGGCACGGCGAGGTCCTCGGCGAACTGACCCGGCTCACCCACGACCACCCGTGGCAGGAGTCGTTCTGGGCTCAGCTGATCACCGCGCAGCACCGCTCCGGCAGGCTGGGCGACGCGCTGGCCTCCTACCGCAAGGTCCACCGGATCCTGGCCGAGGATCTCGGCATCTCACCCGGCCCTCGGTTGCAGGCCGCGCACCGGGCCGTGCTCGACGGCCCGGCCGTGGAGACCGTTCGCCCAGCGTCGCCGACGGTCTGCCAGCTGCCGTCCGATGTGGACCGTTTCGTCGGCCGTGAGGACCTCATCGACCGGCTCACCGGCCCTTCGCGACGGCGCAACGTGGTGATCTCCGGCCCGCCGGGGGTCGGGAAGACCGCGCTCGCGGTGCACGTCGCTCATCTGTCGAGGCGCCGGTATCCCGACGGTCAGCTGTACATGAACCTCCAGGGCTACGGGCCGGATCCGCCACTGACAGCGGAGGCAGCACTCGCCCGGTTCCTCGGCACCCTCGGCGTCGCGCAGGACCAGGTGCCCGCGGATCCGGAGGACCGCGCGGCGTTGTTCCGCAGCATCTTCATGGGCCGCAAGATGCTGCTGTTGCTTGACAATGCCGTCCACATCGACCAGGTACGGCCGCTGCTGCCGACCGAACCCGACTGCATGGTGCTCGTCACCAGCCGCGGCGATCTGCGCGGGCTGAGCGTCGAGCAGGTTGCGCTGGGCGTGCTTACCGGGGAGGAATCCAGGGCGGTCCTCGCTGGACTGCTGGACGACTTCCGGACGCAGGCCGAACCGGACGCGCTGGCCGGACTCGCGGACGCCTGCGCCCACCTGCCGTTGGCGCTGCGCATCGCCGGGGCGAACCTGGCGGCCAACCCGCACCGGGGCATCGCCGAATACACCGACGCGATGACAAGCACCGGCAGGCTCACCGAGCTGGCGATCGACGACGACGAACAGTCGGCAGTGCGGGTCGCGTTCGACCAGTCCTACCTGCGCATGCCCGAGGCCTGTCGCTCGTTTTTCCGGCTGCTGGGCCTGACTCCAGGGCCAGACATCTCTTCGGCCGCGGCCGCCGCCCTGGCCGGCGTCCCCCATACCGAGGCGATCCGGACGTTGAACCGGCTGGCCGAGGTCAGCCTGATCGACCCCACCACGCCTGGCCGTCACCGACTGCACGACCTGATCCGCGAGTACGCCGCCGACCGTGCGGAAACCGAGGACGGACCGGAGAACACAACCGCCGCGCTGTCCCGGTTCGCGAGCTACTACCTGCACAGCGCGGCGACCGCGGCACGGCTGCTCTACCCGTCGACGTCAAGACGCCCACTACCGGAGCCAGCCGGGCCACCGCCCCCGCTCAACACTGAACAAGAGGCGCTGAGCTGGCTCGACGAGGAGCGCTACAACCTCGTTGCCGCGATCACGTGGGCCGCCACGCACCCGGTCCTGAGCCACTACGCGTGGCAGTTCGTCGACGTGCTGCGCGTCTACTTGCAGGCGCGTGGCCACCACCTCGAAGTCGTCGCCGCTTGCACCGCGGCGCTGGAGTCGGCGCGTCGGTCCGCAGACCGCGCCGCCGAGGTCGCCCTGCTCAATGTGCTCGGCCTGATCTCGCACAACGTCAGCGAATACGACCGCTCGACCGCGTACCACCGCCAAGCACTCACCGCGGCAAGGGAGATCAACGACCTCGACGCGGAGGCCGACGCGCTGCGCAACCTCGGCAGAGACCGTAGCCAGTGCGGCGAACCGACCGCCGCATTGCAGTACTACCGCGAGGCGCTGGTCGTCAGCCGGAAGGCGGGCAATGTCGAAGGGGAGGCGCTGGCGATGAACTACATCGGCACCGCGCACACCTCGGCAGGTCGTGCGCGAACCGCTGTCCACTGGCACCAGCGGGCCGTCGACCTGGCCAAACGCAGCGGCAGCCGGGAAACCCTGTTCCGTTCGCTGAGCGGCCGCGCCGTCGCCCGGTGGTCACTCAGCAGACTGGACGACGCGATCTCCGATCACCAGCAGGTGCTGGAGTACTGCCGCGAGGTCGGCCAGCCCTTCGGCGAACTCGCGGCGCTCATCGGACTCGCTGAGACGACCTTCGAACTCGGCCGCATCGACGAAGCACAGTCCCTGGCAGGCGAAGCCCTGCGACTGGGCCAGGAACTCGGTGACAAGAGAGGCGAGGCAACGGCCCGCGAGCTCGTCGCGACCATCCACCGCCACCGCGGCGAACCCGACGCCGCAATCGAGGGCTACCTCGAAGCATTCCGCTTGGTCACAGCCATCGGCTTCGGCTACGGCGAACCGTCCGTCCTGCTGGGCCTCGCCGCGGCCTACCGCGCGATCGGCGAACCACGACGCGCCCTCACCTACAGCGAGGAAGCCCTGACCCGCCTCCGACTCGCCGGTCAGCTCCTGCTCGAACCCCAGGCACTCACCGAAATCGCCGAAGACCACCTCGCCCTCGACGACTCAGCCGCGGCCTCGGCATTCGCCGACGAAGCCGTCCGCCTGGCCGGCAAACGAGGCCAACGCGCAGCAGCCGCAAGAGCC
The DNA here is from genome assembly GCF_017876405.1 of Kibdelosporangium banguiense. Taxonomy (GTDB): domain Bacteria; phylum Actinomycetota; class Actinomycetes; order Mycobacteriales; family Pseudonocardiaceae; genus Kibdelosporangium; species Kibdelosporangium banguiense. The sequence continues at coordinate 2,690,401 of NZ_JAGINW010000001.1, forward strand.
CGGGAAGTGCGGTTGATGTGCACATGAAGTCAAGCGAGCAGCTCGGCCAGGGCGGTTCGTGCGCTCTGCAGGCTGGAGATCTTGTAGTCCAGGCCGTGCAGCTCTTTGAGCAGACGTTCGGTGACCTCTTCGCAGAAGATCAGTTCCGGGCCTGGTCCCTGGACGCACGGCAGGACTTCGCGGATGACGCTCGTGGGCAGGCCGGCGGCCAGCAGGGCACGGATGCAGGAAACTCACGCCGCTCGACAGACCTGTGCATAGAAACCCCAATCCGGAGAATAACCAACCAGTTACTGATAGTAGTTACCTGTCTGGAGCGGCGAAACGGCAAACGCATGAATCCACGCGGAGTGGTGACCCCCGATGACTCATTCCGGTGGCCACTCACGCCGAGAGACGGCAACCACGCCCATTCGACCCGAATTCAACCCAGCCGCATCCCTCACGAGTGACACCACCAGGCACAACGCTGGTCCAAGCGCAACGCGCCCAGCGCTGGTTCAGAAGAAGCCCGCACCGTGGGGGCTTGGGGGGCTCGGCCCCCCAAAATAATTCGAGGCGACCTGGTTCGCGCTGTCCGCGAACACAGATCGCCCGAGACGAGTGGGCCCCCGGGGGATCGAACCCCGAACCCGCGGATTAAAAGTCCGCTGCTCTGCCAATTGAGCTAGAGGCCCTCGCGCTTAGCGTACCGACCTGGCGCCACCGACTTTCAGAGTGTTCCTCACATGGCCATGACCAGCATGTAGGTCATGCCCAGGGCCATGACCAGACGTGGTGTCCTGGCTGGACGGCGAGCGGTCCATAAGGCGTACAGGACGAAGTACCCGGCCAGGGTCCAGGCGATGGCTGGGAGTGCCAGGCCGGGGCTGTGGATGGCCCAGGGGCCGGACATGTGATGAGCGTCATGGTGGCTGGCGGCGAGCATGTAGGCCATGGCGGCGCTGGGGATGGCTATGTCGTGGCGGGCGCGTACGAGGGCGCATGTGGTCAGGAGGCAGAAGAGGGTCAGCCAGCTGGCGGGTGACAGGGGGCCACCGATGGGTGATGACATCACTGCCATGCCTGTGCTCATGACTGTTTGGGCGACGTCGGCGGCGCGGTCCTGGTCGGGGTAGTCGGGGTGCCGCCCGGCTTTGGCCAGGCGGCGGGCGTGGTAACCGGCGGTTGCCAGGAACGCTGCTGTCAGCAGCCACCGGATCCATTCGGGGCCGGCCATGCCCCCGTCAGGAGTGGGTGGTGGCCAAGAGCGCGTCCAGCGCACCGTCCTTCACGTCGCTGACCAGCGCGTGCAGCTGGGCGAGGCTCATCTGGATGCGCTGCCCGAAGTCGTCGGTGATCACGACTCGCTGTTCGTCGGTCGCGTCGGGGTCGATCCACAGTTCCGGGCAGCCGCAGTTGCACTGTCCGCAGAAGGTGGCGATCCGCTCGAGCTTGCTCATGGTCCGTGCCGTCCTGGAGGGTGGGGCGAAAATTCCGACGAGCTACACAAGCAGAGCGGCTGAGGTGAGGACCATCGGGCAATCAGGCGATTGGGTTGCTCGCACGGGGGATATCGCTCCGTGACTGTGTGTCATGCCGGATCACAGGCCGGTTACTGACCGGTGGTATCGCGCGTGGCTGCAACATGCGTGGTGTTGACTCTGCAAGCATGGGAGCTCCGGTCAGTGCGCCGCCGACGCAGCGGGGTGACTCCGTGCGACGGATCGCCCGCTCGACACGGACCACGCCAGGGCGGCTGGGGATCATCGCGGGTGCGCTCGTGGTGCTCAGCGTGCTGACGGGGTTTGTCGCGGCGCTGGCGTTACAGATGAAGCTGGACACGATCACCGGCCTGGCCGAGCATCGTGAGCCGCTTTCGGCTGCCGCGCAACAGATCTACCGCTCGCTGTCGGACGCCGACGCGACCGCGTCGAGTGCGTTCCTCTCTGGTGGCTCGGAGCCCGCGCAGCTGCGTGAGCGCTACGAGATCGACATGGCGCAGGCCGGCGCTGCGCTGGCGAAGGCCGCGTCGGACATCGGTGGCATCGCTGAGGCCGAGAAGCAGGTCGACACGCTCGGCCAGCAGTTGCCGGTCTACACGGGCCTGGTGGAGACGGCCCGCACGAACAACCGGCTGGGCCTGCCGATCGGTGCGGCCTACCTGCGTGAGGCCTCCACGCTGATGCGGTCGAAGATCCTGCCCGCGGCCGAGGAGCTCTACCAGATCGACATCGGCCGGTTGACCGACGAGCAGGATGACGCCACCAGCTTTCCCTGGCTGTCGGTCACGCTCGGGGTCCTGCTGCTGGGCGCCTTGATCGCCGCTCAGGTGTACCTCACCCGCAAGACGAACCGGCTGCTGAATGTCGGCCTGCTCGTCGCGACGATCGCCGTCGGGCTGGCGTTGATCTGGGGCGGTGTGGCGGGTTTTGTGTCCGCCGCGGCTGTGGACAGAGCCAGGGACGAGGGTTCCAAGCAGGTGGACGTCCTGGTGCAGGCCAGGATCGTGGCGCTGAAGTGCCGTGCCGACGAGACGCTCACGCTGGTCGCACGTGGTGACGGTGCCGCCTACGAGAAGGAATGGCAGGAGCTCGCGCCCGCCATCTCCGGCAAGGGCGGCGACCGCGAACTGCTCGGCCAGGCCCGGGACATCGCCGCCGACTCGGCGATCCGCGACCAGGTGACCTCCGCCATCCAGAGCTCGCAGGCCTGGCAGGACGCGCACCGCAGGCTGCGGGAGCTGGACGGCAGTGGGCAGTACGACGAAGCCGTCAAACTGGCCATCGGGACGGACGAGAAAGGCGCGGCCGTCTCGTTCAACAAACTGGACCAGGATCTGTCCAACGCGATCCAGAAGGGCCGGGAGAAGTTCGTCGAGGCGACGGGCGCGGCTGAGAACGCGTTGGGCGGGCTGGTGCCCGGTGTCGCCGTACTCGCGTTGATCGGCGCTGGGGGTGCCTTGTTCGGGATCAGGCAACGGCTGCGGGAGTACCGGTGATGAAACGAGTCGCTCTGCTGCTCACAGCATTGACGGTATTGACGGCTTGCGGTGCGCCGGGCCGTCCGGTCGACCTGGCCATGGTGACCTCAGTGGACCGTCCCACGCCGGACGGTTCCGGCGCCGGGAAGATCAGCGAGAACAACGCGCCGGCGCCTGACTGCGGCGACCCGACGGTGAGCCTACGGCCCAACGGTCTGGCGACCAGCGACGGCTCGACGATGGACAAGATCAAGAAACGTGGCCGGCTGATCGCCGGCGTGGACCAGAACACGTTCCTGTTCGGGTTCCGCAACCCGGCCACGGGCAATCTCGAGGGCTTCGACATCGACATGGTCCGCCAGATCGCCAAGGCGCTGTTCGGCGACGAGAACAAGGTCCAGTACAAGGCGATCAGCTCGCGTGACCGGGAGCGGGTGCTGACCGACGGCGAGGTCGACATCGTGGTCCGGACCTACACCATCAACTGCGAGCGGCTGCAGAAGATCGCGTTCTCGTCGGTCTACTACGTCACCGGCCAGCGGGTCCTGGTCGACAAGCGGTCGGCTGTGAAGGGCCTGGAAGACCTGGGCGGCAAGAAGGTCTGCGCGAACTTCGGCTCGACGTCGCTGACCGCGATCGCCAAGCACCCGGCCAAGCCCGTGCCGTGGCAGGCGGTCAACTGGTCGGACTGCCTGGTGATGATGCAGCAGGGCCAGGTCGACGCGATGTCCACCGACGAACTGATCCTCGCCGGGATGGCCGCGCAGGACCCGACCGTCAAGATCGTCGGGCCGAAGCTGAGCGAGGAGCCGTACGGCATCGGTATTCCCAAGACGAACCCGGACATGGTGCGCTATGTCAACGCGGTGCTGGACAAGATCCGGGGCGACGGGACCTGGCAGCGCAGCTACGACGCATGGGTCGGCTCGCGTACCGGGGAGGCCGCCTCGCCGCCGGCCCCGAAGTACCGGGACTGAGTAGGGGGATTCCGATGGCCAAGTGTCAGACACCGGGGTGCCCCGGCCAGACCGCGTACGGCAAGTGCACCACCTGCGGCACACCGGAACCGCCATGGCAGCCGCCCCAGGAGGAGCCCGCCACCGGCTGGTTCCGCCCGCCGGACGTGCTGAGCGGGTCGCAGGCCTCGCCGCAGAAGCCGAAGCCCAAGCCGGCGGCCGATGAGGACGAGACATTCAAGATCAAACCTGTGCCGCCGCCCAGCCCGCAGACCCAGCCCGCGCCCGGCCAGTGGGGCCAAGGCCTGCCCGTGCCCGCCGTGCAGCCGCAGCAGAACATGCACGTGCCCGCGATGGACGCACCGCAGCCGACGAGTGTGCTCGCCTCGGTCGAGCCGACGCAGAGCATCGTCCCGCCGAAGCCGGTTGTCGAGCAGCCGACGCCCACCACGGGCGCCAAGCCGGTCAGCGATTCCGTGCCATTCCCCGGGCCTGGCCATGGCACCGGTTCACGACGGACAGGTTCGCGCGCGGCCGGACGTCGTGGGCTTGGCGCCGGGCTAGTCGAGGTCCCACCGGTCCCGTACCGGGATCCGACCTCTGCCGTGATGACGGATCCCGTTGTGGCAGAGAACAAGCGCTTCTGCAGCAATTGCGGTGGCGCGGTCGGCCGTGGCACCAACGGGCAACCGGGTTCACCGCAAGGCGAGTGCCCGAAGTGTGGCGCCGCGTTCTCGTTCCGCCCCAAGCTGCAGCGCGGTGACGTGCTCGGCGGTCAGTACGAGGTGCTCGGCTGCCTGGCGTACGGCGGTCTTGGCTGGATCTATCTGGCCAAGGACCACAACGTCAGCGATCGCTGGGTGGTGCTCAAGGGCCTGATCGACACCGGTGACCAGACCGCGATGGCCTCGGCCGTGGCCGAGCAGCGATTCCTGGCCGAGGTCGAGCACGCGAACATCCTGAAGATCTACAACTTCGTGCAGCAGCCGGACCCGGCGACCGGGACGTCGGTCGGCTACATCGTGATGGAGTACATCGGCGGCCAGTCGCTGCGGCAGATCGCGCTGGAGCACCACCGCACGCTCGGCCGCGCCGAGCCGTTGCCGATCGGCCAGGTGCTGGCGTACGGCCTGGAAATCCTGCCCGCCATGGGATACCTGCACAGCGTCGGCCTGTTGTACTGCGATCTCAAGCCGGACAACGTGATCCAGACCGACTCGACGTTGAAGCTGATCGACCTCGGTGCGGTCCGCCGGGACGACGACTACACGAGCCCGCTGTTCTTCACCCTTGGCTACAGCGCTCCCGAGCTGGCCGAGCGCGGCGCGTCCGTGGCGTCCGACATCTACACCGTCGGCCGGACACTTGCCGTGCTGTCGATCGAATTCACCGGCTACACCGGGAAATACCGCGACAGCCTGCCGGGCCCGGACGAGGTCCCGCTGTTCAAGCTCTTCGATTCGTACTACCGGGTGCTGCGCCGGGCCACGCACCCCGACCCGGACCGCCGGTTCGAATCGGCTGAGGACATGGCCGAACAGCTGACCGGTGTGCTGCGGGAAGTGATGTCCCTCGGCACGAACCGGCCACGCCCTGGACTGTCCACTGTGTTCGGTCCGGAACCCAGGACCTTCGGCGCCACAGTGCAAACCGATGAACGCGGTGTCTCACTGTCGGTGCCCGATCCGTCCGAAGTGGTCGGTGCGTTGCCGGTCCCGCAGGTCGACACCGACGACCCGGCCGCGGGCATCCTGGCCACGGTGGTCGCCAACGATCTGAACGAACTCGTCGAGGCGCTGGCGGTCGCACCGCAGAACTCGGTCGAGGTCCGGCTGCGGATGTTGCGTGCCCGCACCGAATTGGGCGACATCGCCCGCGCGTCCGGCGAGCTGGAAATGGCCCGCAGGCTATCAGGCAACCCGCACGACTGGCGACTGCACTGGCATCGCGGGCTGCTCGAGCTCGCCATGCGCCGCCCAGCCGAGGCCCGCAACGCCTTCGACGCCGTGTACGACGCACTGCCCGGCGAGGCCGCGCCCAAACTCGCGTTGGCCATCAGCGCCGAATACATGCGCGACTACTTCGGCGCCGCCCGCTTCTACGAGCAGGTCTGGCGCACCGACAGGTCGTACGTCAGCGCGGCGTTCGGCTTGGTCCGCGTCTACCTCGCGCAGGGCGCCCGTGCCGGAGCGATCGAAGTCCTGGAGTCCGTCCCGGACAACTCCAGCCACTACGTCACCGCCCAGGTCGCCGCCATCAAGATCAAGGCCCGTGCCCACGAGGTCACCAAGCTCGCCGAGCCCGACCTCTACGACGCGGCCCGCCGTCTCGAACGCCTCGCCCTGGACGCCGAACGCCGTACGCAGCTCTCCGTCGAAGTCCTGGAGGCCGCGTACGGCTGGGTCCGCGCCGGTCGCCCAGGCGGCGGCCAGACCGGCGGCACAGTTCTCGGCTGCGACCTGTCGGAACGAGAACTGCGCTTCGGCCTCGAACGCTGCTACCGCGCCCTGGCCCGCCTGGCCAGCACACCCGAGCAACGCCACGAACTGGTCGACCGCGCCAACGCGATCCGCCCCCGCACGCTTACGTGATCAGCCGCACTTCCGGGTGCACCGGCTTGTCGAACAACGTTGTCCGCTGCCCACGCAGGTGCAGGGCGAAGAACGCGTCGATGTAGGTCCGCTGGATCGCGATACTCCGCTGCGGGTCGATGGTGCCGATCGCGCCGGTCAGTGTGTCGTGGGGCAGTGGCGTGCCGCGGTTGATCTGGGCGAGCAGGATCTGGATGTCGGCGAAGCTCATGTGCTCGGCGGTGGGCAGGTACACATCCCGTTTCCAGCCCGTGGAGTTCGCCCAGAACGTGCCCCAGTCGTCGGAAAACGAAGTGTCCTGAGCGCGTTCCCGCATCACGCGTGCGTTGTCCACACCACGCCCCAGGCCTTCGAAGCGGTCAGGGAATTCGACCGGCCCGGTGAAGGTGTGGTCGATCGTGACGACCAGGTAACCGCGGCTGGCGAGATCCTCGACCAGCACGGTGCCCATCGACCGCGAGTTCGCGCCACCCGGTGAGTAGATGATCACCGTTCGGTCGCCGGGGATCGCAGGTGCATCGACCCTGCTGTGCGTCCGAGTCCCTGCGAAATCCGCCATTCCCGGTGTGACACCGACCTGTCCGGCGTTGTGGTCGTAGAAATCCGCGACACCCGGTTCGAGGTGCTGGGCGACGGGGCGCACCGACGGCCAGGCCGGGTACCAGAGAGAGATCATGAGCTCACGCGGTTTCGCGGACCACGGGTCGATCCTGCCGCTGTCGACCAGATGCAGCTCGGTGGTGCCGACGGGAAAGAGGCCGGTCGGGCGCGGGAGGGCAAGCCGCGCCGGAGCCGCCACGGCTGTGCCTGCCGGGATCATCAGCGCTGCCACCAGCAGCGCACAATTTTCCTTCGCATGCGGCCATGCTCGTGATTCGCGCAGGCCGCGACATCTGCCGGTCGCTGCCGGCCGGACTATCCGAAAGTCATAGATCGACCAGTCCGGCCTCGTAGGCGATGATCGCGGCCCGGACCCGGTTGGGCACGTCCAGCCGGCGCAGAATGGCGCTGACAAAGACTTTCACCGTTCCTTCGACGATGTTGAGCCGCCACGCTCGCCACCGCCGCGGGCATGCAGTCCGCTGTGGTCCACCGGCCGGCGAGATGGTTGAACACCGCGATCGCTAGCACCGGCCAAGCCCTGGCCTGCGGCGAGATCACCACAGCGGGGACAGCCGCCGCAGCGGTGAGAACAGCGAGAACCACGACCGGAAAGCAGTCGAACAACAGAGCAGCCGCACCCAGCACAAGCGTGCCGGCGATCAGCTCGGCCCAGCCCGCCTGCACAGCGAGCGGAATCATCAACGCCACGGCCGCAGGCCACAGCCTTTTCGGGCCTGCCGTCATTTGCCCATGCCAACCAAACGGCTCGTGACCGCCAGGCGGTCACGAGCCGTCCCCGCGGTCACTGCAGTGCGGACTTGCTCTTCCACTTGTCCCAGCTCACAGCCCAGTCGAAGTAGTCGAACTGGGTGTCGGACATCGGCACGCTGCTGCCGGTGACCTCGACCGGGTCGCCGATCATCGCGCTGTCGTAGTAGGTCTTGGCGTTGGCCGGCGACAGGTTCGCGCAACCGTGCGACACGTTCCGCTTGCCCTGGTCCGGGATCGACTTCTCGTAGCCGTGGACGAACTCCCCGTGGTTGGAGAACCGGACGGCCCACGGGACGACGACGTTCTCGTAGTTGTAACGCTGGTTGGTCATCGAGTACGACGCGTGCTTCTCCATCACGATGTGGATGCCGCTCGGCGTCACCCGGCCCGGGTCGGACTCGAGGCCGTAGCTGGCCGGGAAGTCGTGCACCACGTTGCCGTTCTGCCGCACGATCAGCCTGTGCGTCTTGGTGTTGGCCTCGACGCGCTGGTCCCGGCCGATGGTGAAGGTCGACGACACGTCCTGCTTGCCGTACACGCCGTTGCCGAACGGGGTGCCGTACAGCTTGGCGGTCACCGTGACCTTGGTGTCCGGCTTCCAGTACTCCTTGGGGCGCCAGTGCACCTCGGAGTCGCCCAGCCACGCCCACGCGCCCTCAGTCGGCACGGAAGTGGTCACGGTCAACGCCTTCTCGACCGCGGCCTTGTCCTTGACCGCGTTCTTGAAGTCGAGCTTGATCGGCATCGCGACGCCGTATGTCTTGTTGTCACCCACGTTCAGCGTGCCGGTCTCGGTCCGCTTCGGCTTCACCGTGGTGAACGAACCGGTGATCGGCAGCTGCTGGCCACCCGTGCCTGCGATGGTGCCCGACCACGTATAGGTCTTGCCGTAGCCGAGCTGTTCGCTCACCGTCCAGGTCTTCTTGTCCGCCGCCAGCTCGCCCTTGACGGGCTTGCCGTCCGGGTTGCTGAGCTGGACGGTCTCGATCGTGCCGTTCTCGGCCGTGACCTGGGTCTGGCCGGACGGACTGACATCACCGGCGCCGTTGGCCGGTTGGACGTTCACAGCTGGAACAGGGCCCGCTGCAGCGGGCGCCACAGCCGCGTTCGGCGCCGGCCCGGGCCCAGGAGCGTTCGGGGAGCTACCACCGTCGCTGCTGCTGCACGCGCCAAGCCCCAGACCTGCCACTACCGCGAGGCTCGCGATCAGTTTGAAACCACGTCGATTGGTCATAGTTGCTGCCCCCATCTCCACACCCATTCCGACGCAGCGCGGGGTACCGGCGTTGACACGCTGTCACTGTGACTCACATCACACTTTGGTCCGGAGTTGGGGAGAAGGTCACCAGTCGGCGGATTGTGCCAGGCAGCGCACAGATCAATACGTTCGGTAACAAGGGAGGATCACACGAACGGCCCAGTGGATAGCGAATTGAGACAGTAGTGCGCCTGGATTGCAGGCGATAGGCTCGTTCTCGCAGGCCGTAAGTTTCTGTGTTCGTGCTCCATCACGCTCGCGGAACATAAACGCGGGCGTGCTGCTTTCTCGCTGCAGTTGGCGAAGGGCGACGCCCGGGACGGCCCGGGGTTGCACGGTGTAATCCCTTGCTGATCCGGCGACGGAGGCAGATGTATGGCTCAGGGCACTGTGAAGTGGTTCAACTCGGAAAAGGGGTTCGGCTTCATCGCGGTCGACAGCGGTGAGGCGGACGTCTTCGTGCATTATTCGGAGATCCAGGGCAAGGGCTTCCGGACGCTCGAGGAGAACCAGCGCGTCGAGTTCGAGGTCGGCCAGGGCACCAAGGGGCCGCAGGCCACGAACGTACGGCCAATCTGACCTGACAACGAAGGGCCCTGGGACGCCAATGATCGTCCGGGGCCCTTCGTGTTGTTCTCGGGGTTTGCTTTCTCGGGGTTTCTTTCTCCGGGGATTAATCAGCCCTGCGGGTAGCGCAGCTGCTGTGCCTCCCAGGACAGGCGCTCCATGACCCATTCCTGAGCCAGAGCGTGCGGGGATGTCTGGCGGTGCGCGGCCAGCTCGCGGAGTTGCTCATTGGCGATGAGGGACAGGCGCAGCTGGTAGACCTCGGCGTTGCCGAAGCGGCGGCCCGAAGCGGTGGTCTCCACGTCGGCCTCTGGTGCGAGGGCGGCCAGGTAGCTCTCCAGCTCGGCATCGGGAACCAGTTCCTGCGGCTCCGGACGATGCTTGCTGTTGCGACTGCGTCCCAGTGATGGCAAAGGCACCCGGACACGATAACGGTTAGGTTGCGGGAACCTAGCGAGTGTGACCCGCGACACACCGGACGGATGCAACCCCAGCCCGTCTCGCGCGTCTGTTTCTGCTGGTCTCGACCGAACCCTGGCAAGTCGCGTGTTACGCAACCGACAATGCCTCTCGCGCGTCCTGATCATGAAGAGACTCATGGCAGGACCTGGGGCCAACTACTTGCTCACGCTACGTACAAGCCCGGTTGATCACCCTCAACCCTCACCCGATAGAGTGACCCCACACCACAACTTCACCAATCCCAAGGAACCGCAACCTAAGTCCTCACCTCTTACCCAAAGCCTCTGTTGGTCAAACTCAACTCCCTCGTTGTTGGTCAAGCCAATTAGCGACAACGCTGGTCCGTAAGGAACACGCACCGTGGGGGTCTGAGGGCTCGGCCCTCAGAAGTTACAGGGGCTGGCCGATAAGGCCCCGCTTTGAGACGAAGTCGAAAAGCGGGCATTAAGAGGCCCCCGCGCCAGGGGGAGGAACGCGGGGGCCGGAGGGGATCTCCACAGGCGCTGACCGGGGGTGTGTCAGCTCCTAGATTGTTGCATGCTCACCGTTCGGTGGCGAGACGTTCGCGAGCAAAAAATCCGGGTAACTGTTCACCCGATGTTTGCCCGGCTGGTGAACCGGTGTGTCGCCCGGTTCTTAGCGGTTGACGCCGGCCGAGATTTGCTCGCATTCGGCAAAAGTCTAGAACACGTTCTAGCTGACCAGCGCGTATCCGGCTTCTGTGACGGCGGCTTTGACGGCCGAGGGGTCCAACTGCGCGGAACTGTCAACGGTAACCGCGCCAGTAGTCAGGTCGATGGCCACTTTGGTAACACCGTCAAGTTCCGAGAGTTCCTCGGTGACTGAGGCCACGCAGTGCTGACAAGTCATGCCCGTGACGGTGTAGGTGGTGCGTGAGGGCAAGGCGAACATCCCTTCGAGGGCCTAGATACCCATAGGGGGTAGAGGTAGTTGGCGGGGTTGTGTACACAATACCGTCGACCCGCTCACCCGAATGGCCCTACCCAGAAGTCGGTCCTGCGCCTACTACCCCGTGCAGCGCGTGCCAAACGTGCCAAAGCAACTACCCACCGTTGTAGGCGGTTCACTCTGCGGGGGGCTGTGTGCAGGGCTTTTCCTCCCATAACCTCACGGCCACAGCCGAGCCGGGGAGGCGTCATGAGCGGGTCCCTCGAAGTGCGGAACTTCTTGATCCAGCAAGACACGATGAACGGGGGCAGCGCCGGCTACAACGGCGTCCCAGCCCAGCGCAGCGGCGACACATCACGGGTCACCGACGACCAGATACAAAAAGCCCGTCTGGCAGTCGCCCGCGGTGCACTGGACGTCGAGGACTGCCGACTGCTGCTCGACATGCTCGGCCTGGTCCCAGGCGACGACGGACTGCCACCAGTCAGCCGATAACCCCAGAACCTGCCTCCGGACCAGGCTCAAAGGTGGCCCAGAGTCAGATGTGACGAGGACCACCACCCCGCCCATGGGCCCCAAACGGAGCCCATGGGCGCCAAAACAGCCCAGAAATCAGACGTTTCCGCAGCTAGCGGCCGTTTGGGTAACCCGTTTTGTAAGGCCCTGGGTCGTGCCCTATGCTTCTCCTTGCTCCCAGGCGAAAGCCAAAGGGACCCGGAGCTCCCATCGTCTAGCGGCCTAGGACTCCGCCCTTTCAAGGCGGCAGCGCGGGTTCGAATCCCGTTGGGAGCACGCAGCAAGCAGGCAGTAGGATAGGCAAAGCAAGACAAGCAAGGCCCAGTGGCGCAGTTGGTTAGCGCGTCGCCCTGTCACGGCGAAGGTCGCGGGTTCGAGTCCCGTCTGGGTCGCACACGAAGGTCCGGCAACACCGCAAGACAAGCCACACCAAGTCTTCAACCAGCCGGACCTTCACGGCCAGGTAGCTCAGTTGGTACGAGCGTCCGCCTGAAAAGCGGAAGGTCGACGGTTCGACCCCGTCCCTGGCCACCTGATTGCGGTTCTTCTGGTCGCTTCGCTCCCCTTTATCAGGTGGAGTTATTTTGGGGGGCCGAGCCCCCCAAGCCCCCACGGTGCGTGCTCCTTCAGAACCAGCGCCGGTCATTTTTCGTTTGACTAGCATCGGGCGCTGCGCGCCCTCCTTTCAGGCATGAGGCGCGGGCGCCTCACAGCCTAAGGATTAGGATTTGTTTTCGTAGGCTCACAGGCTTCAATCGTTTGAGTTGCAGCTTGGGTCGTTCAATTCCCGGGGCCCAGCCAGGCTGGGGCGTCGGCCGAAGGCCTGAAAGGCTCGATTTTATACGGGGTGGAGGCGGCCTTAAGCTTGTCGGCACGGCGGGCCCTTCATGGCTTTGGCCGGGAACCCCACTTTGATCCTTGGGCCTGCCCTTTAGTCTTGACGCGGTCGCCTCAGGGGTCTCCGTGTCATCGAGCCGTCCCAACCAGCAATACCAAAGCAAAAACCCGGGAGGGTGGGGTTATTGGCGGCGGGAGGTGGGGTCGACTTTGGCGTGGGTGAGGAGGTCGACCATGGTGAAGGTGGCGGGGGATTTCGCGGGCAGGGTTGGTTTCCAGGTGGGTTGGGCGGCCAGGTAGGAGGTTGGGTCCAGTTGGAGCAGGCCGATGAAGACCTCCCCGACGATGCGGGCGCCTATTCCGGCCAGCGAGATGCCGTCGCCGAGGGGCAGGTTGAAGAGCGGCGTGGAGATGTGGGTGTCGATCCGCTTGTTCGGGCGCACGTTTCCGTCACCGAAGTTGAAGAACGTCTGCCAGCCGATGAAGCGGCGGCGTGCGCGCGCCCGGCCGCGGAGATCGACCGGATCGGGCCGGCCTTCGCCGGCTGGGTCGAAGATGAAGCCGAAGAAGGGGTTGCCGTTGTCGCCAGCGAGGTTCGCGCGGTACGAGGGACGGACCATGCTGTGGCCGAAGCGGTACACCGCGCCCTGGAACTCCACCGGCATGAAGTGCCGGTAGTGCCTGCGGCCGTGCCGGAGGATGTCCTGGGTCAGGCCGAAGCCGATGAGCTGCGGCAGGAACTCGTTGGCGATGATCCATTGGTAGTGCCAGATGACGATCCGCTTCGCTTCGGCGAACACGCGATCGGCCGGTGTGCCCTGAGCGCGCACCAGGTCGACGACCCGGTTGTGGAACAACAGGAATGCGGCCTGCAGTCCGGCGATCATCAGGTTCTCGTCGTTGCGCGGGTCGGCGATGACGGCGACCCGGTCGGAGCGGCGGGGCAGGTCCTCGAACAGGCCGCCGCTCTCCACCCGGAACTTCACGCGGTCGCCGGGGTCGTAGAGCTCCGGGTTCGCGTTGGGGCCGCCGCCGTACACGGAGTCCAGCGACAGGGTCGGGACGCGGGTGTTCGGTGACGTTTCCGGCTGCGTCGGCACACCGAGCCGGGAATTGAGGTCGAACGTGAAATCGTGGTCGATGAATTGGCCGAAGAATGTCGTCCCGGCCGTGTGGAATGGGTTGTCGAGGTTGTTCGGGCTCAGTTCCGGGTTGGTGATCAGCCGGACCGGCCCTTCCTGAAGTGGATCTTTCGCGTCCATCAGCCCGCCGGGCTTTCCCAGCTCCCGCAAGGCTTCCAGGACGCGCTGGCTGGGTTGGGCGAACGGGGGCAGCTGGAAGATCCGGCCGAAGAACCCGGGTGAGGTGCCGGGCGGCGCGGTTTGCGCGACGGCCTGGCCCGGCAGCGCGGCAGTGGCCGCTCCGGCGGTGACACCGCCGATGATTCCGCGCCGGGTGAAACGTGCGGGGTGGCTTTTCTCCGATTCGATCACACACGTGAATTGTCCATTTTCGGCGGCGTGCCGCCATGACGAACAGGTCCTGGGCGTGGTCTGCTTCCCCTAGGCGACAGGCAGGGCCGGGCGCGGGCGGAGGCGGCCGGGCAGTCCAGGGGGCCGAGTGGACCGTTTATTCCTCCGGCAAATTATTCGGTTTATGCATCGAAGTTGCGTTCACATTTGACAGTTTGCTAAAGCGCTGCTTGATCGATGGTGAATGTCACCCGGCCGAGTGGAGATCGCCGTTCGACCGAGTGAAATAGCCCGCGTGGGGGATTGAGATCGAACTGGGTGTGTCGGGAAGCTGGCTGCTGTCGTTCACCAGGATGGCTCAGACCTGCGATGCTGTGTGACCGGTACGACAGACGGCGTTGGGCCGACCGGGTGAAAAAGCCTGGCGGCGGTCACAGTGAGTCGCTTTTTCACGGGGACCCAGTTGAATGGCCGGGACGGGTCATTCGTAATGTTCAGATCGCGGTAACGAGGTTCGAAGATGGAACGACTCCCGGGGTGAGCGGGAGACGATCATCTTTTTCGCTCGCTCCAGCTGCTCGGCCTTCACAGCGTTCGACTCAGGAGAGACTTGCATGAGAGAACGGACCGGTTCAGTGCACCGCCGTGGTCGTTTTCAGATGGTCTCTCCCCGGGATATGCCCGAAACCGTCCGGCCAATGGTCGCGACCTGGGAACGCCGCTACCAGCTGGCGGTGCTCGGCAGCGACCTGGCGGTGATCATCGCGGTCGTCCTCACCGTCAACGTGCTCTTCGGCGCGGTGACCGCCCTGCACGCGAGCATCTTCGCGGTGCTGACGCTGGCCGCTGTCCTCATTGGTCTCGGTGCGTCGAGGGCCTGGAGCATCGCCGCGCTCGGCGACGGCGCCGAAGAGTTCCGTCGGCTGTACCGGGGCCTGTTCACCGGGTTCGTGTTCCTGGCCATCGGTGGGTTCGCCTTCGGCCTCGAAGGCCTGCGGCCGTGGGTTTTCCTTGCCGTACCGGCGATCGCGATGATCGACTTCCCGGTCCGCTACATCCTGCGCCGGCTGCTGCACAAGCGCCGCCAGGCAGGCCAGTGCCTGCTGCCCGTACTCGCCGCCGGTGGCGTCGGCACGGTCTCCGATCTGATCGACCGCACTCGTAAGGCGCCACACCAAGGCTGGCGCGTCGAAGCGGTCTGCACTGCGGACGGTCTCGGCCAGGACGCCGACGGCAAGGTCGACGGTGTCCCAGTCGTCGGCACGATCGAAGGGGTCGCCGAGCACGTGCAGCGCGGCGGCTACCGGATCGTCGCGGTCACGGCGGACGCGTACTGGACCCCGAAGCGCCTGCAGCACTTGGCCTGGGAGCTGGAGAACAGCTCGGCCGAGCTGGTCGTGGCGCCGGTCCTGATGGAGGTCGCCGGCCCTCGGCTGCACGTCAGCGGTGTGCTCGGGATGCCGCTGCTGCGCCTGTCCGCGCCGGTGTTCACGGGTGCTCGCCGCGTGGTGAAGGAGATCGTCGACCGGGTCGGCGGTGCGTTCCTGCTCGCCTTACTTTCGCCGTTCCTCATGGCCATCGCGCTGTCGGTCAAGCTGAACGACCGCGGTCCGGTGTTCTACCGGCAACACCGGGTCGGCAAGGACGGCAAGTCGTTCACCATGGTCAAGTTCCGCACGATGTGTGTGGACGCGGACGCCAAACGCACCAGCCTGCTGGCCCGCAACGAGGCCGAGGGCCCGCTTTTCAAGATGCGCAACGACCCGCGCGTGACCCGGATCGGCGCGATCCTGCGCCGCTTCTCCATGGACGAGCTGCCGCAGCTGTTCAACGTCGTCTCCGGCCAGATGTCGCTGGTCGGCCCGCGCCCGCCGCTGCCCGAGGAGACCGAGCGCTACAGCTCCGACGCCCGACGTAGGCTGCTGGTCAAACCCGGGCTCACCGGGTTGTGGCAGGTCAGCGGGCGTAGCGATCTGCCGTGGGAGGAAGCCGTCCGGCTGGACCTGCGCTATGTCGAGGACTGGTCGCTCGCGCTGGACGCGTTGATCTTGTGGAAGACGGTTCGCGCCGTGCTGAAGGGCCAAGGAGCTTATTGATGATCTGCCGACTCTGCGGCTCAGCCGAGCTGGAGAGCGTGGTCGACCTGGGTGCGACGCCGCCGTGCGAGCGGTTTCTGGCCGCTGGCCAGCTCGACGAGCCGGAGCCGACGTATCCGCTGCACCTGAGGGTCTGCCGCAGCTGCCTGCTCGCCCAGATCCCGCCGCTGATCACGCCCGAGGACACGTTCACCGAGTACGCGTACTTCTCGTCGTTCTCCACGTCCTGGGTCGAGCACGCCCGCAAGTTCGTGGACCAGGCCGTGGCCAAGACGAACCCGGAGTTCGTGGTCGAGGTCGCGAGCAACGACGGCTACCTGCTGCAGCACGTCGTGGCCAAGGGGATCCGGTGCCTGGGCATCGAGCCGTCGGTCAACGTCGGCGCGTCGGCGCGGGAAAAGGGCGTCCCGACGCAGACGGCCTTCCTGAGCAAGGAGACCGGCGCGAGCGTCCGTGCCGAGCACGGGCCGGCGGATCTTGTCGTGGCCAACAACGTCTACGCCCACATCCCGGACATCCAGGGCTTCACCGCGGGCCTGCGCGAGCTGGTCAAGGACGACGGCTGGGTGTCCATCGAGGTCCAGCACATGCTCAGCCTGGTCCAGTACAACCAGTACGACACGATCTACCACGAGCACTTCCAGTACTACACGGTCGCGTCGGCCCAGCGAGCGCTTGCTTCCAACGGCCTGCACGTGGTCGACGTCGAGCTACTGCCCACGCACGGCGGCTCGATCCGTATCTGGGCGCGGCCAGTGGAGTCCGAGCCGTCGAAGGCTGTCGGCTTCGTGCTTGAAGAGGAACGGAAAGCCGGGTTGCACGACATGTCCGGCTATCAGGACTTCGCCCGCCACGTGGACGAGGTCCGCCAGAACCTGCTGCGGTTCCTGCTCGGCGCGGCGGCCACAGGCAAGCGCGTGGTCGGCTACGGCGCGCCCGGCAAGGGCAACACGCTGCTCAACCACTGCGGTATCCGGCCGGACATCCTGCCGTACACGGTGGATCGCAATCCGTACAAGCACGGCAAGTTCACCCCCGGGACCAGGATCCCGATCCACGCGCCGGAACGGATCGCCGAGGACAAGCCGGACTATGTGCTTGTCCTGCCGTGGAACCTGCGTACTGAGCTGACCGAGCAACTGTCCTATGTAGGCGAGTGGGGTGGTCGGCTGGTGTTCCCGATCCCCACATTGGAGGAGGTCCGGCCGTGAAGGTCGTGTTGTTCTGCGGCGGTTACGGCATGCGGATGCGCAACGGGCTCGGCGATGACGTGCCCAAGCCCATGCAGATGGTCGGCCCACGGCCGTTGCTGTGGCACGTGATGCGCTACTACGCGCATTTCGGGCACACCGAGTTCATCCTGTGCCTGGGTTACGGCGCGCACCACATCAAGGACTTCTTCCTGACCTATCAGGAGACCGCGTCCAACGACTTCATCCTGCGCGACGGCCGGGTCGAGCTGCTGTCCACCGACATCAGCGACTGGACGATCTCGTTCGTCAACACCGGGCAGGACTCGCCGATCGGTGAGCGGCTGCGGCGCGTGCGGCACCTGCTGGAAGGCGAGGAGATGTTCCTGGCCAACTACGCGGATGTGCTCACCGACGCCCCGCTCGACACGATGATCGAGCGCTTCGAGTCGAGTACCGCGGGCGCTTCGATGATGGTCGTGCCACCGCAGTCGTCCTTCCACTGTGTGGAAATGGGCGAGGACAGCCACGTCACGGGCATCACACCGGTCAGTTCGCTGCCGTTGTGGGAGAACGGCGGCTACTTCGTGCTGCGGCAGGACGTCTTCGACCACCTGCCGGCCGGGGGCGACCTGGTCCAGGACGCGTGCGGTGAGCTGGCCAAGGAAGGGCGCCTGCTGGCCTACCCGTACCGTGGCTTCTGGCAGCCTGCGGACACGGTGAAGGAGCGGGCGGCCCTGGACGCCGCTTACGCGCAGGGCGAGCGGCCTTGGATGCTGTGGGAGAAAGATGCGGGCGCTGCGTCCTGATGTGCTGGAACGCGTCACATTGCTCGGTGCGCACTGTGACGACCTGGCCATAGGTGCCGGCGGGACACTGCTGACGCTGTGCCAGTCGCGGCCCGGCTTGCAGATCGACGCGTTGGTGCTGACCGGCGGCGGCACGCCTCGCGAGGCTGAGGAGCACGCGGCGTTGCAGGCGTTCTGCCCTGGCGCGGAGCTGAAACTGACCGTGCTCGATCTGCCCGACGGCCGCATTCCGGCCCATTGGGAGCTCGCCAAGACCGCGGTCGAGCAGCTGCGGGCGCGTACGGAGCCGGATCTGGTGCTGGCCCCGCACGCCGAGGACGCCCACCAGGACCACCGGACACTGGCCGAACTCGTGCCGACGGCGTTCCGTGACCATCTCGTGCTCGGCTACGAGATCGTCAAATGGGACGGTGACCTGGGTGCCCCGACGGTGTACCAGCCCTTGTCCGGCGAAGTCGCCGAGGCCAAGGTGGAGAGGTTGCTCCGGCACTACCCGACGCAGGCCGGGCGGGACTGGTTCGACCGGGAGACCTTCCTCGGGCTGGCCCGGGTGCGTGGTGTGCAGTGCCGGGCACGCTATGCCGAGGCTTTTCATGTGAACAAGATGATCGTGGGCTTGGAGGCGTGACGTGCGCGTACTGCTGACCGGACACCAGGGCTACCTGGGCACCGTGATGGCGCCGAGGCTCGCGGCCGCCGGTCACGAGGTGATCGGTCTGGACTCCGGGTACTTCGCACCGTGCGTGCTGGGGCCCGAGCCCGCCGACCCCGAGGGGCACCAGGTCGACCTGCGGGACGTGACCGCCGAGCACGTGTCCGGTGTGGACGCCGTGATCCATCTGGCGGCGTTGTCCAACGACCCGCTCGGTTCGCTCGAGCCGGAGTTGACCTATGACATCAACCACAAGGCATCGGTGAAGCTGGCTCAGCTCGCCGCCGACGCGGGCGTGAAGCGGTTCCTCTACGCGTCGACCTGTTCGGTGTACGGCGCAGCCGGTGACGGCCTGGTCGGCGAGGACGCGCCGCTACGCCCGGTGACACCGTACGCGGAGAGCAAGGTCCGGGTCGAAGACGACCTGGTGGCGCTGGCGGATTCGGACTTCACACCGGTTTTCCTGCGTAACGCCACCGCTTTCGGGTTCTCGCCGCGGTTGCGTGCCGACATCGTGCTGAACAACCTGGTCGGGCACGCCGTGCTGAGCGGCGAGGTCCGGGTGCTGTCGGACGGCACGCCCTGGCGGCCGTTGGTGCACGCCCAGGACATCGCGGACGCGTTCGTCGCAGCCCTCGAAGCGCCGAAGGAAGCCGTGCACTGCAAGGCTTTCAACGTCGGTACCGAGGACAACAACCTGACAGTCGCGCAGATCGCTCAGCACGTGGTCGAAGCCGTTGCCGGGTCGAAGCTCGTGATCACCGGCGAGGCAGGCGCGGACCCGCGTTCGTACCGCGTGGACTTCTCCCGGATCCGGGCCGCGCTGCCGTTCGAAGCACAGTGGACAGTCAAAGCCGGTGCGGTCGAGCTGCACGACGCGTACATCGAACACGGCCTGACACGCGCGGACTTCGAGCAGAAGTTCACGCGCCTGGCCTGGCTGAAGAAGACCGGCGGGCTGTAGTGGTCACGACCGGAGGTGCGACAGGGGTCTCGACGGCCCAGCTTCCCGCTGACCGCACGGCAGAAAGGCCCAAGTACGCCCGGTACGAGGACCTCCCTGCCGCACGCCCAGCGAAAACCTGGATCCGCCGAATACCCCCACCGCACCTCCGGTCGCAACCACTAATGCGGCCGCCAGGGGCCCGCGGCGAGGTCGCGGGCGCTGATCTCGGTGACCGGCAACGGCCAGTCGATGGCCAGGTCCGGATCGTCGTAGCGGATCGCGACGTCCTCGGCCGGGTCGTGCGGCCGGTCGATCCGGTAGCAGACGTCCGCGACCGGCGTCAGCGCCTGGAATCCGTGCAGCATGCCGGGCGGGATGTACAGGTGCGCGAAGGTCACGTCGTCCAGCCGGAACATCTCGTGGTGGCCGAAGGTCGGCGAGTCCGGCCGGGCATCGACGACCACATCGGACACAGCGCCGTGCGCGCACCGCACCAGCTTCGCCTCGCCTCGCCCGGTCCGGCCGTGCAGCCCGCGCAGCCCGCCGAGATGCGACCGGGACTGGGAATCCTGGATGAACGAGGCCGGATCGATGCCGTGCTCGGCCGCGATCGCCGCGTCGAACGTCCGCGTGAACAGGCCACGCGCGTCGTGGTGCGGCGTGGGCACAAAGAGCAGCACGCCGTCGATCGAAGTCGTCCGTACCTCCACGGGTCCATCATGGTGCCCGCATGCTGACGCCGATCTGCCGGTCCTGCCGGGCCCGTCGCGGCGAGGTGGTTCTGGACCTCGGCAAGCAGCCGGCCAGCGATTTCTTCCCCGATGCCGGTGATGCCGGGCCGGATCCGGTCTATCCACTTCGGATGTGGCTGTGTGCGGAGTGCGATCTGGCACAACTCGCCGAGGATCCGACCGTGCCGGAGGAGCCGCGTGGCGTCGAGCCGGCCGCGTTGGTCGCGCAGGCCAAGGACGCCATCGGCCGTGTGATGCGATCTGGCCTGGTCAAGCCCGGTGCGCGAGTGCTGGAGTACGGCAGCCCACATGGCGGTTCGTGGCTGCCGATGCTCGCCGAGCACGGTCTGCAGCCGGTCGAACCGGGTGAGCGTGCGGACATCGTGGTCGACTGCTTCGGCCTGATGCACTCGCCGGACCAGCACGCGGCGCTTGCCGAGCGGACCGGCAGGCTGGTCGAGAACGGGATTCTGCTGCTGCAGTACCACTCGCTGGCCACGGTCATCCGAAATGGACAGTGGAACGCGTTGCGGCACGGGCATTACGCCTACTACTCGACGGGCGCGATCGCCAGGATGCTGGCCATCGCCGGTCTCACACCTCGCACTGCGTGGCGTTTCGACCTGTACGGCGGCACGGTCCTGCTCGCCGCGGGTCGTGGTGGCCAGGTCGATCCGGAAGTCAGGGCGCTGTTCGCCGAGGAGAACGGCAGCGGAGTCGGCGATCCACGGATCGTGCGTTCGTTGCAGGAGACGGCTTCCAACAGCATTACGGCGCTCCGCGGCTGGCTCCAACGGCAACGCGGCACAGGCAAGCGCGTTTTTGGCTACGGCGCGGCGTCTCGGGCAGTCGCTTTGCTTGCCGCTGCGGGCATCGACAACACCATGCTGTCCGGCGTGGCGGACGCCTCCCAGTCCAAGTGGGGCCGCCGGATGCCGGGCACCACGATCCCGGTGATCAGCCCGGCCGAGCTCGTCCGGGCGAAACCCGATTCGGTCCTGCTGTTCGTGCCGGACCTGCTCGACGAGGTCCGCACCGCGCTACCGGCCCTCGACGGCCGCTGGGTGATCGCCGAACCCGTCCCCACCGAGGACCCCACGACCCGACGGCTCGTGCCGCCCGCGCGCCTGGCTGAGGACAAGCAGTGAACCGGGTCGCCGCGCTGGTCGTGCTCGCCTTCGCAGTGGCCGGCCTGGCGATCGGGTTCGCGGTGCCGATGCTCGGCGGCCTGGAGTACCGCAGCACCACGGTCATTGTCTTCACGGCGCTGCAGACCGACGACCGCCCACCCACCGCGTCCGAAGCCCGGCACATCACCGAACGGATGCCGAGCTGGGCGCGAGTCGCCCGCAGCGGGGCGGTGGCCAGCGAATTCGGCCTGCGGCAGGACGAGAAGATCGCCGCGCACGAGATCTCCGGCTCACAGTCGCTGATGGTGCAGTTGTCCGGGCCCAGCCGGGACGACCTGGCCGAGCGGGCCACAGCCGCGGCAAACGCCGTGATCAAGGTCGTGAGCATCGCCGAGGTGCCGCGCGGGTCGTCGGCCAGCCGGGTTTCGGGCATCGTGACCGAGCCCGGCAGCGAACCG
The DNA here is from genome assembly GCF_017876405.1 of Kibdelosporangium banguiense. Taxonomy (GTDB): domain Bacteria; phylum Actinomycetota; class Actinomycetes; order Mycobacteriales; family Pseudonocardiaceae; genus Kibdelosporangium; species Kibdelosporangium banguiense. Next base: position 2,712,317 of record NZ_JAGINW010000001.1, read on the forward strand.
GAGAACATGTCGCTCAAGTGGGGCGTCTGGGGCGGCGTCCTCGGTGCCGTGATCGGTGCCATGTTCGGCTGGCTCGTCTGCGCGCTGAAACGGCCTGGGCAGTGGGTTTCACAGCTGGCGAGCGGCGGATCCCGGATCGGCGGGGCCGACGCGTTCGCGGCCGAGGTCGACCGTGAGCTGCGGGCGTTGGCCTCGGCGGTGCGTACCCGGCGCGGGATGCTTGTGATCGGGGTGTGTTTCGTCGCGGTCGCCGGTTATGCCGGGACTGGGTCCGTTGGGCCGCCGCTTTTGGCCTTGCTGGTGGCGGGTTTCGCGGCTTTCCGGGATGCCCGCTGGATCGCGGTCGCGTTGCTGGGACTCGGCATGACCGTGTTCCCGCCGAAGCTCGAACTGGTCAAGATCGGCCCGGTCACGCCGACCGTGATCGAGGTCGCCCTGCTGATCGGGCTGATCGTGGTGTGGAAACGCCCTGGCCGCTCGGTCCTCACGTGGCCGCTGGTCGTGCTCACCGCGGCGATCGTGGCCGGCTGCGCGATGGGATTCCTGGGCGGTGCCGAATTCTCCGAGGTCGCCGACTCACTGCGGGCCTTGTTGCTGGTGCCACTCGGATTCCTGATCGTCTACCGGGCGTTCGCCGGGAAAATCGCCCAGCTGGTCGCGATCGTGGCGGTCGGCGCGGCAGCGGCCAGCATGATCGAACTGGCCGCGTCGGTGATGGACTGGCATCGGCTGCTCGTCGACGAACGGACGTCGGTGATCACCGGCGCCGACACGTCCGAGGTGTCCCGGCTGGCCGCGCCGATCCTGCCGATGTGGGGACCGCTGCTGATCCTGCTCGTCTCCGGTGCGTTCCCGTTGCGGCCGCGCTGGCGGCTGTTGCTGTTCGCGGCTCCTGGCATCGCGCACGAGGCGCTGAGCTTCAACCGATCCACATGGGCACCGCTGCTGGGGTGCGCCATTCTGGTCGCGATCGCCCGGTTCGGCTCGCGAGGCCTGGTGAAACGGCTCATCGCGGCGGCCGCGCTGGGAGCACTCGCGTTGGGGCTCGCCGGCGGCGGCGTGTTCGGGGCCACGGGTGCGGCGCTGGCGGCCCGTGTGACCAGTGTTTTCAGCGGTGAGGCCCTGGTCGAGGACAGCCTGGCCGACCGCGAACGGGAGAACACGGCCGCGATCAATACCCTGCTTGAACGTCCCCTGCTGGGCACTGGTGTCGCCGTTCCGTACGGCGGCGAGATCGTTTCGTATGATGCCTTGCACGACCGGACAGTCGTCGAGGCGCGGCCGTGGATTCACAACCAGTACCTGCGGATCTGGCTCTGGTTCGGCGCTGCCGGGCTGCTTGTGGTCGGACTGCTGATGGTCCGGGTCGCGGCGGTCGTCGTGCACAGCTGGCGCCGCCGGGCGCCGGGAACTGTGCTGGTCGTGGGGCTCGGACTTGGGCTGGCGTGCATCGCGTTCCAGTCCGTGCTGCAGACGACTTTGATCGATCGTCCCACGTTAGTGGCCGTCGCGCTTACTCTGGCAATGCTGGCTCTTGCTGTTGGCTGGCAACCACAGATCAAGGTCGCGCAAACGCCGTTACCGGCGAGAAGGATAATGACACGGTGAGGTTGCTCAAGAACATTGCGTGGTGGCAGTGGCTGCTCGCGGTCGGCGTCGTGGCCGGCCTGCTCGGTGGCGCCTACTTCAGCAACCGGATGAACAACGTGGTGTACACGTCGTCCGCAGAGGTTCTGATGACCGGGCAGGGTGATCCGGAACAACCGGACACCGCGTACACGAGCAACCAGTACGTGAACCAGCGGATGACCACGTACGCACAGATCGCGTCCAGCGCGCAGGTCACGGCCCCCGCAGCGCAGGCGCTCGGCACCGATCCCGGCACCCTCGCCTCGCAGATCTCGGCGGCGGTCACCGGCGACACGACCGTGCTCAAGCTCTCGGTGACCGGCCCTTCGCCGGACTTGGCCCGGCGCAACGCGGTCGCTGTGACCCAGTCGTTCATCAACGCGATCACCAAGCTGGAGACCAACCCCGGCGGTAAGGCCCGCGTGGTCGTGAACGTGATCACCGACCCGTCCACGCCGCCCGCCCGTTCGGCGCCTGGCCTGTGGTTGTTGCTGCTCGGCGGGTTGCTCGGCGGTCTCGTGGTCGCGGGGATCGCGATCTTCGTACTCAGGTGGCTTTATCCGCAACGGTTCCAGGTGCGGTTACAGGCCCGGCGCAGGCCCGTCGGCGAGGCCACCAGCCGGATGATGCCGGTGGTCCAGCCGGGCAGGCAGCCGCCGCCGCAAAATCCGCAGCCACAACCACATCAGCGCACCAACCCGCCGTGGGCTTCATGACCCGGGTGCTGATGGTCGGGTCCGCGCCCACCGAGCGCGGCGGTATGGCGACCGTGACGGCGTTGATGCTCAAGCACGGGTCCCGGGTCGCGTCGATCCGGATGATCCCGACACACCGGGAAGGCCCGGCCGGGATGCGGCTGGCCCTGTGGCTTTCCGGGACCGCCCGGGTTGCCGCTGCGCTGGCGCGCCGGCAGGCCGACGTTCTGCACGCGCACGTGTCCGAGCGTGGCAGCGTTGTGCGTAAAGGTGTTCTGGTCCTGCTTGCGAAGCTTTTCCGGGTTCCTGTGGTGTTGCACTGCCATGGCGCGGAGTTCATGGACTGGTACCGCGGGTTGCCCGGTTCGGCCAAGCGGGTGATCGCGTGGACGTTCCGGCAGGCGGATCTGCTTGCTGTGCTGGGTGAATCGTGGCGTACGCGGTATATGTCGCTGCTCGGCGTCAAGCGTGTGGTGGCGTTGGGCAATCCGATCGAGCTGCCTCCGGCGGTGTCCGACGCGCCTGGTTTCAAGATCGTCTTTCTGGGGCGTTTCGGGGCGCGGAAGGGCTCGGCGGACGTGCTGACCGCGGTCGCCGGGCTGTCGTCACCGGTCGACCTGGTGATGGCCGGTGACGGCGAGGTCGCCGAGACGCGCGCACTGGCTGCCCGGCTCGGCGTCCAGGCCGAGATCCACGACTGGCTTTCACCGACCGAGCGGGACCGGATTCTGGCTTCAGCACACGTGTTCGTGCTGCCAAGCCGGGATGAGGGCCTGCCGATGGCGATGCTCGAGTCGATGGGGCACGGTCTGGTGCCTGTGGTCAGCCCGGTCGGATCCATCGGCGAAGTCGTGCTCGACGGTGAGAACGGCTTGCTGGTCCAGCCTGGTGACGTGGCCGGCCTGACTCGGGCGCTGGAATCCCTGCTGGCCGATTCCGGTTTGCGGGAACGCCTTGCCAAGGCCGCCCGGTCCACAGTGGAGCCGTTCGCCATCGAGAACTACATCGAGGACCTCGGACGCCACTGGGACCGGCTCGCTACCTCGTGACCTGCGGCCGGATCACCGAACCACGCCCGGTCGCCGACGGTTTCGGCGGCTGACTGCCGGTCGTGCTCGGCCGTGTGGTCGTAGTCGCGCCCGGCTTGGGACGCCAGTCGATGTTCTCCCGCGTGACCACCCACGGGTCGTTCATCAGCTCCTCGGTGTACTTGTCCCGGGCCAGTTCCATGATCTTGTTCTCCCAGCCGTGCCAGACATGGAAGTACGTCATGGCCGGGTACGTCTCCCGGATCCGCTTGATGATCGTGCGCGCGTCCCACGAGCCGTCGAGCTTGGTGGAGGGGCCGCATTCGCCGAACCCGACCGGTTTGCCGGTGGACACCACGTCCTTGTAGTCGTTGTTGGGCGACTCGCCTGTGCGTTCCCCCAGCATCAGCATGTCGTCGTCGTACCGGGTGGGGCAGACCATGTCGACGTACTCCGAGCCCGGGTAGTACGACAGCGCCGGGCCGTCCCAGGACGCACCGGGCGAGTAGAGCCAGAGCACGTTGTGCAGGTTGCGGGTCTGGGTGATGTAGTAGAAGACATCCCGGTAGAGGTCGCGGGCGAATGTCTTGCGGGAGGCCATGTCCTGGCCCCACCAGAACCACGATCCGTTGCCTTCGTGCAGCGGCCGCAGCATCACCACCGCACCCGCCGAGGCCATCTCCTCGACGAGGTCGCCGAGCTTCTCCATCTGCTTGCGCCACAGCGTCCGCTGCGGTGTCGAGTCCGACGTGGACAGCAGCATCCGCAGATCGGGCTTGGCCGCCTTGGCATCCGGCACCCAGGCGGAACTCGGGCCACCGGTCGGGTTCCACGGGTTGGTCGGGTGGATGTCCATGGTGATCAGGCCGCCGCGTTTCCAGTGGTCCACCAGGATCTTGGAATCGGCCCGGGTCCACGCGTCGCGCACCATCACACCGACGATCGCCGGGTGCTTGCCGGTGCGCACGGCCAGCTTCTCGACGAAGTACTCGTAGCTGGCCGCGGTGATGTCGTCGATCTGCTGGCCGCTGACGACGCGCCTGGCGTCCCTGGTGGGCAGTTCCTTGAACCATCTGAGCAGGGCCTGCGCGTCCGGCGTCGCAGCCGGGTCGGCGGTGATCGGTTTGGTGGTCTCTTCTTCCGCCGTCTGCTCGGGCGCGAACCACTGCTGTTGCCCCAGCGCGATACCGCCGGCCGCCCCGAGCGCGATCGCCCCGGCCGCTGCCCCAATGAATCGGCGCCGTCCGATGTGCTCAGCCATGCCGACCATGGAATCATGTCAATAAGTCGAACGCAGTAACCTCATGCCGTGATACTCCCCCTTACGGGTGATTATTTTCAGCGAATTGGTCAGAGTTTGGCGGCTTGGGCAAGGACATCGGCCAGGCGCTCGACGACATGTGAAGCGCTGAACTCGCGCTCGAAGTGCGTCCGGCTGGCGTCGCCACGGCGCAGCGCGACCTCTGGATCAGCTAGTTCGCTGAACGCCGCTGCCAGGCCGTCGACGTCGTCCACCCCGATGCCCGGCTCGCCGGGCGGCTGGAACTCCGGCAACCCGCCGGAGTCCGATACGACCGGAGTGACACCGAGCTGCATCGACAGCAGCTGCACACCGCTTTGCGAAGCGTTGCGGTAGTGCACGATCGAGCCCTTGGCCCGCCCCAGGATCGGCAGAACGTCCGAATAGGAATAACGCTCCCGCCGCCACTCGCACCGCGGCGGAAGGTCCTGTTCGGACACGTCGAGCGGGCCATCGCCAAGCAGCAGGAGCCGGTCGCCCTTGTGCTGCCCGGAAAGCAGGTGCTTCTCCCAAGCGCGCAACGCGATCGGCACGTTCTTGTACGGCGACATCCGGCCGTAGAGCACGAAGTCACGCCGGTCCGTCGAGCGCTCCGGCAGGTCCTTCTCGCGGACATCGCTGGTCAGCGGCACAACACTGGCCGGGTACGGCAACCGTTTCGCCACATACTCACTGAACGCGACCACACGCGTGGCGCGGTTGCTGAACCGGTTGAAGAGGCGCCGCTGCCACGCGGGCCGGACTTCCGTCTGGTCGTGCGGCGCGTCGTCGTGGATCACGTGCACCATCGGCGCGAGCCGTGCCAGCATCAGCCAGCGGGGGTCCCAGACCAGTTCGACGACCACCACGCTGGGCTGCCAGCGCTTGACCTCGCGCACGGTCCGCAGCAGCGGCCCGATCGTGCGCATGTCCTTCGGTCTCGGGTCGAGGACCCGCTCGTACGGCAGCGGGGACATCTTCTCGTAGTGCTGATCCGAGGTGATCAGCAGGCACTCGTGGCCGGCGTCGCGCAGCGCTTCCACATGCACCCTGGACAGCGTGCGCATCCAGGGCGAGAGCCAGAGGACTCTCATCGCGCCGCCGCGATAGCGGTCTCGTAGGCATCCGTCATTGCGTCCACTGTGTACAGTTCGGCGGCCCGCCGGGCGCCCGCTTCGGCGAGTGCCGTGAGCCGGGTCGGGTCTTGGATGATCGGGTGCAGCGCTGTTGCCCATGCGGCCGCGGTGACCGGCTCGACGAGCACCCCGGCGTTGCCATTGTCCAGCAAATCCGGTACTGAACCTACGGCAGACGAGATCACCGGCAGGCCGCGGGCCATGGCTTCCACGATGACCAGCGGGAACGCCTCGGCCTTGCTCGGCACGCACAGCACGTCGATCCCGGCGAACGCGTGGTCCGGCCCGGGCGAGGCACCGTGCCACGTGATCTTCGGGTTCGCCGGGGCCATCGCCTGCAGCCGTTCGCGGTCCGGCCCGTCACCGAACAGATCCAGCGTCCAGTCCAGGTCCGGCATCGTGCTCAGGGCTTCGACCAGCAGATGCGGATTCTTGTGCTCGACCATCCGGCACAGCATGCCCAGCCGCACTTCTCCGTCCGGCCGGTAGGCGCGGGGTGTCTGCGCGGGTACACCGTTCGGCGCGATGAAATGCCTGGTGTGCAAGGACTGGTGCCGGGTGATGTCGGCCCAGTGCCTCGGCGACAACGCGATCACGCCGTCGCTGCGACTGATCACCTTGGCCAGCGCGTTGCTGTAGGTCGGCTGGTCAGGCTCGGCCGGCTCATGCGTGGCAGCCAGCCATTTCCCCCGCCGGTTCGCGGCTCGCCAGCCCATCGCGAACCCGGCCTCGGTGTTCGTCACACCCGTGATGAGCACAGCATCCTTGGTGGGAAGGTCCACCAGGGGCTGCCACCACGGCGTCAGTACGAGCCGTACCGCCGGGTCGAGCTCCGGCGTCAACGGCCCGAAATGCTGCAGGCAAGCCAAAGTGACCGGATAACCCCGCCTGGCCAGCTCATTGGCCAGCAGAACCCGCTGCCGCTCGGCCCCGCCCTGACACAGTTCGTTGCTGGTCAACAGAATGCTCGGCAGACCGGTTTTCGCTTTCGCGCGTGCGGCCTGTTTTTCCCGCGCACGGTCCTTACGATGTGAACGCTGCACCCGATCGAGGACAGTCAGCCCAGCGGTGAAGATCGCGCCAGGGCCGTAGTTGCTCATCCCGAGCATCTCCGCCTGCCCGGCGCGCAGCAGATCCCTGGACCTGCGCTCCGCCAACGGATCACCCGACATCGTGCCACCCGCACCATGTGTCACATCGGTCTCGTCGGCCAGCACCAGCCGCCACCCCTTGGCGTGCGCCCGTGCCTGCCACTCCGACTCTTCGCCGTACAGGAAGAACTTCTCGTCCAGCCCACCCAGCTCCCGCCAGGCCCGCCCCGAAATCAGCAGGCAGCAACCACTGAGATAGCCATCAACCAGATCCGGCTGCTCAGGGTAGTAATCGGAGACCGGCCGCCCCCGCAGCCTCTTGCCGTACCCCGAATGACTGACCAACGCCCGCACCACAGTCTGCTTGCGCCGCGCCACATCCCAATCCGGCCCACCCACCGGCTCGGCAACCTTCGGCGAAACCGCCGCCACACCATCTTCCCGCAAGGCGGCCCGCGCCTTGACCAACGGCCCCGTCAGCTCGGCATCCGGATTGAGCAACAACAGGTCAGCATCCCCAACCCGCCCCGCCAGCCCGTTCACAGCCTTCGCATAACCAACGTTCCGCTCCGAGAAAACCCACTCAACCTCGGGATATTCATCCGCCAGCGCCCGCACATCCGCACTGCCCTCAGACAAGTTGTCCCACACCAGGACCCTCGTCCCAGCCAGATGCTTGTACACACTGTCCAGACACCGCCGCAGCAGATCCGCCCGCCGATAACTCACCACCAGCACAACAAGCCGACGGACACCCTGCTCCTCTATCACGCCGAGTCACCTTACTCACGCCCGCCGACACCCCGACCACATCCCGACCACAGGCCCTCAGACGAAGCCAGATGCGCGTCCTACCCATGTCGAGTCCTTTCACCCAGTCGTGTAATCCCCGTGCGAACGGCCCACTCGCCCGGGTTCACCCCTGGAAAATCCCTGCTCAAACCCCATTCCCTGTAGACTGGACCAGGGACGCCCCCTGGGATGGGTGGGGGATTGTCTTTTTCTTATGGTGGGGCGGCGGGGTTCTGCTGGTGGAGCGAGTTCGCGCTTGAGCAGCCTCTCCGGCCTGGAACGTTGCGGGATGCGGCCCAGTCAGGCTGGGGATGTGCCCTGGGAGCGGGAGCCGGGTTTCATGGCGCCGAGCAGGGCGCCGCGCATTTCGGGTGGGATGGCGCCGCCGAACCAGGCGCCGGCGAAGTAGCCGATCATGCCGGCGATGATCGGGAACACCAGCGGCAGGGACCAGGTCACCAGCATGGCGAGCAGGGACAGGTTCAGGCCGGGGATCAGCCGGAGCATGTACTTCACCGGCAGTGGGTCCACGCCGATCTTCTTGAGGCGGAACTGGGTGAACAGGACGCCGGACATCTCGGTGACGATCAGGGCGATGCCGCAGCCGATGGCGCCGAAGTGCGGGATCAGCACGATGTTCAGGGTGATGTTCACGACCAGGTTCACCGCGGACAGTGTGGTGAGGAACCGTTGCTGGTGGGCGGCGACCATGGCGTCGCTGATGATCGAGGTCAGGAAGCTGATGGCGCACGCGATGAAGAACAGCCGCAGGACCGGGGTGGCGCCGTCGGCGAACTCGTCGGTGCCTACGGCGGTCACGAGGCGCTCGGCCAGTGGGATGCCAAGTACGGCAACGGGTGTGGCAAAAAGCAACAGGAATCGGTAGCCGCTGGCCACGGCGCGGCGGAAGCGCTCCGGATCGGTTGCGTAGCCTTCGTTGATTGTGGACAGTGCGGTTCGCGAGAACACCTGCGGGAGCATGTTCAGGGTGAAGGCCAGTTGCACGGCTATTCCGTACGCGGCGACTTCGCGGGTGTTGGCGAGCAGCGAGAGCAGGACGCCGTCCACCCGCCAGTAGATCACGCCGATCAGCATGATCAGGGTGAACGGGATGCTCTCCTTGACCAGGCTGATCGTGTCCTCGACGTGGAAGACCGGGCGCAACGCCGTCAGCCTGTGCGCCGCGAGTCCGGTCACCACCATCTTGATCAGCTGCGGCAGGATCTGGACCGCGCACATGGCGAGCAGGCCGGAGTCGGTCCACGCCACCGCCGCGGCTGAGCCGAGGGTGGCCACGCGGGCGAAGAACTCGGAGGTCGCGACGGGGCCGTACTTGACGTGGACGTCGAAGACCGCGTCGAAACAGGAGGCGATGGCGTTGCAGACGAGCCCGGCCGCGAGTACCAGCAGCGCTGCCTGGATCTCCGGATCGTCGTAGGTCAGCACGCCGACAGCGCCCGCTGTCAACGCCAACGGAACCGCGTAGACCATCGAAAACGTCAGGTCCATGCCGATCAGCCTGGTGAGCGAGGCCCCTTCGCGCCCGCTCACCCTCCGCACGATCACGGTGCCGATGCCCTGTGAGGTCAGGGTCTCGAACAGCCCGATGAACACGATCGCCGTGGTCATCACGCCGTAGCCATGTTCACCCAGGTATTGGGTCGCTATACCGAGCGTGACGATTGCCAACGGCAATGCGGTTACCCGCGCCACTACTTGGAGGGCGACCCCTCGCGCGATTGCCGCCGCCCTGGACACGGGCCGTAGTCTAGTAACTTCGCGTTGCCGCAGATCCCATGCGGTGCCACGGCGATGCGGAGGTCAATACAGTGCGCGCATACCTCGAGTTGTCGCACGGTCTGCATCCCGCCGAATGGAGTAGCAGACACTCAAAAGGTGAGGTTCCCGATCACTGGCCGTACGGCCTGGACCGGCTTGATCACTATGGCGTCCGGCCGGTCATGCGGATTCCCCGCCGTGGGCGCGTGGCCGAGCGGCTCGGCCGCGCGTCGCGCCACCGATTGGGTGGCTACGAATGGGTGGATGCCTTCCGCCGCAACAGCGGTGACGTGGTGCTGTGCTGGGACGAGTACTCAGGCGTGCCGGCGATCCTCCGGGAACGCAAGAAACCCGTGGTCACAGGCGTTGTCTGGCTGACCGACGACCCTGCGCCACGCACCGCCTGGTTCGCTCGGCGGGCGCTGCCCAAAGCGGCCGGCGTGTGGGCGTCCTCAAGCGCGATGATCCCCCGATTGAGGGATGACTGGGGAGTCAAGAACCCCCGGCACATCCCGCTCGGCATCGACGTGGACTTCTTCCAGCCGCAGGACAACACCGAGCACGGCCTGGTGGTCAGCGCCGGCAATGACCGCCACCGAGACCACCACCTGCTGATCCGTGCGATCGGCAAGGTCCCCGGCGCACGCCTGGAGATTGCGACCCGGCTGCCCATCCCGGACAACTTCGCCCGCACCGGCCTGAACGAAGGCCAGGTCCGCGATCTGTACGGACGCGCGAGCGTGGTCGCGGTCGCCACCACTCCGAACGTGCACGCCTCTGGCCTCACGGTCACTCTCGAGGCGATGGCCTGCGGCCGCCCCGTGGTGATTCCGGACACTCCGGGCCTCGCCGAGTACGTCACTCCGGAAGAAACCGGATTGGTCTATCCGGTCGGCGATGAGGACGCGTTGGCCAAATGTATCCAGCGGCTGGTCGCCGACGACGCGATGGCCCTGGCAATGGGCCAGGCCGCACGCCGTAGGGTCGTGCGGGAATTCAGCACCGAGCTCCAAGCCGCCCGGCTGGCGGAGCTCATTCACCAAATCTGATCAGGAGCCTGACTGTGCCGCGCGTGCGCGCCTGGGTGGAACTCATCCATTACCTCGACGCCGCAACCTGGCCGGAGCGCAACGCGACCGGCGAAGTCCCGAACGTGACCCCGTTCGGGATCGACGAGCTGAGCAGACACGGCGTCGATGTGGCGTTCCGTCCCGTGCTCACCGGCCGCGTCCCCAACGCGGTCGCTCGCCGTGTGCGTGACCGGGCCGGTGGCCTGGAGTACTTCGAAGCCGTTACGTCCCAATGGAATCGGTTACGACGCAGTGCGGATGTCGTGCTGTGCTGGGACGAGTTCACCGGTATCCCGGCGGCCACGTTGCCGGGCGGCCCACCGGTGGTCAGCGGCGTGCAGCTGCTGACCGATCCGGCGAACCGCTCGAAGCCCTTCCTGCGCCGCGCCCGCAAGGCGCTCGACCGGATGGACGCGGTGTTCGTGCAGGCGCTCGGCATGATCCCGGTGCTGCGCGACGACTGGGGCGTGCCGGACCAGAAACTGAAGTTCGTCCCCTTCGGCATCGACGCCGACTGGTTCCGGCCGATCGACGGCGAGGTCGACCGGGATCTGGTCGCCAGTGTCGGCGACGACGCGCACCGCGACCACGAGACGTTGATCAAGGCCGTCAGCGACGTGCGCCGCCGCCGGCCGGGTACCCGGCTGGAGCTGGCGACGCAGCTGGACGTCGACCTGTCACCGGAGCTGGGCACGCTGCACCGCGGCCATCTGGGACCGAAACGGCGTCAGTTCTACGGCCAGGCCAACGTCGTGGCCGTGGCAACACAGCCGAACATCCACGGCTCCGGCATGTCCGTGATCCTCGAAGCGATGGCGTGCGGCAGGCCGTACGTCGTGACGGCGAGCGAAGGCCTGGAGGGCTACCTCAAGCACGGTCATGACGGTCTTGTTGTGCCGCCAGGTGATGTGGACATGTTCGCGTCAGCCGTCGGCGCGCTTATGGCCGATCCTGACCGTGCGGATGCGATGGGCGCGGCAGGGCGCGCACGCCTCGAGCGTGAGCTGACCACGGACGTCCAGGCGCAGCACTTGGCCGACGTGATCAAGGAAGTGGCACGCGGTCGCTGACCTTCGTGGCCTCCTCGGCGGGATCGGGGTGTCCGAGGTCGGTCAACCAGCCGCGGAAGACCCGGTGCAGCGCCTCGGCGCCCACGATCTCGCCGGCAGGCCGGAACTCCTTGGGGTACACAAGGAAACCGCGTGCCTGCGGACCGCCCATGCCGCCGTGCGAACCGACATGCGGCTCGTACGGCGAGGCCATGTCGGTCTCCGGGGCGTACCGGCTGTTGATCATCACGTCGGCGCAGTGCGGGAACTGGTCGACGCGCTTGATCAGATCGACGGCGTGCGGGCCGTATCCCTGCAACGGGTCGTCGCCGATGATCACGCCGGTCGCCAGCCGGTGCAGCCCGTCACGGCCGAGTACGACCGGACCGAACTCCTCGCTGCGTACCAGCATGAATCCGACACCGGGGTGATCGACCAGCTGCGGCAGCAGTTCCGGGTACTCGCGCTCGATGGTCTCCAGCGGTACCCGGCCTTCGTGCTCGGTGAAGGACACCATCGCGATGTGCCCGGACACGACAACGACCACGCCCGGCGCCACCCGCGCCACCGCTCCGGGCTCACCGCTCGGCGCCCTGTGCCGCTCAGGGTTCACTTCCGCGCGTTCGACACGACCCCGGAGCCGTCGGGCGATCAACCCGCCTTCGGCCAGCGCCGCACCCATTTGCCAGCCTTCGGCCGCGCTACTTGGTTTCGTGGCCTTGGTCGTGGTGGACGGCTCACCACCGCAGAGTTTGCCGATGAGCGTCTCGATGGGTTCGCCGAACCGGTCCGCGAACGCCCAGCCCTGGGTCTGGCCGTGATCCGACAGGACAACGAGGTGGTACTTGCGCGGGCTGAGCCGCGTCGCGCGATGCAGCCTGCTGATCTCCTTGTCGATTCCGCGCAGGACCGCCAACGCGTCAAAGCGTTCGATTCCCGAGTGGTGCGCGACCTCGTCGTAGCCGAGGAAATCCGCGTACACGACCGGCCGTGCAGCGAGAATGTCCTCGATGATCGCTGACACTACGACATCCCTGGTGATGACCGTCGTGCCAGAGCGGGCAACGGGATAGATGCCGCCACGCTTCACACGCGGGCGGACGTCCGCACGACGCTGGCTCGCCGACGCCCAAATCTCGCGGGCGATATCCGCGAGCGCGGAGCCGAACGTGCGGACCACGTTCGCGGGCCGTGCGAAGTACGTGAAGTACCCGTCGCCGGTCTTCGGGTGTCGTCCGCGTCGGACACCCTTGCCCAGCAACGGAACCGCGCTCATGGTGAGCGTGACGTGATCGGCGTCGCCGGTGAAGAGGTTGCCGTGCCCGGCGCCGCCACCGGACAGCAGGCCCTTGCCGTTGGAGTGCCGCCGTTCGATCTCGGCGGCGTCCCGGGGATGAGCGCACGCCATCACGTGGTCCCGATCCTTTTCGTACCAACGGAACCCGAGGATGTCGTGGTTGTCGCCGTGCAGGATCCCGCAAACCGCGGCGCCGGTCTGGGAACTCCAGTCACACTGCCACATCTCAAGGGTGTGGCTGTCCTCGTTGATCCACGCGGCCAGCGTCGGCATGTCGCCGTCCCGCACAGCCCGCCGGACCACGTCGTAACCGAGTCCGTCGACCTGAAGGAAGATCACGCCCGGCGGGGTGTCGTGCGCCGGGTCAGGCGTTCCGCCGCGCCGCGCGATCCGCCGGAAGTAGATCTCCTCCGCGTCGAGCGCGAGCACACTGCTTAGTAGTGCACCAACCGACGACATCCCGACGGTCACCGCGACCGCAGTCCGGAAATCGGTGATCTCCACACCGGGAACCGCGTTGAAGATGGCCAGCGCACCGGCCCCGACCACCAGGAAACTGCCGATTCCCAACGTGAACAGCGCGAAGGGAAGAGCGATCCGCAGGATGAGCGGCCACACGATCCCGGCCATCAGACCAAGCAGCAACGCGCAGACGGTCGGCTGCCACCACTGCGTCATCGTGAAGCCCGGCAGCAACGAATCGAGCCCGCGCAGCGCCGCCGTCACAATCACCCAGATCAACAGCACCCGCGCGGTCGCGCGCCCACCACGCAACAGCTTGCCCGCGTCCGGCGCGCGTGTCTGCCGCCTCGCGATGACCGCCATAAGAACAGTGACGAGAAGAACCAGCACAGTCGCGATCAGGCTAGCGACAAGCGGCGAGTCAAAGATCCCGCCACTGACGATGCCCAGAAGCGCGTACGCCACCGCCCAGATCGCGGCGGCCACCAGAGCCGTCGGCAGGAACCGCCGCCATGGATAGGACAGTGCACCCGCCGCGAGCAGAACCGGAATCCGCCCGGCCGGCAACAACCGGCCGACCACGACAATCTGCCAGCCCCTCCGGCTGAACTGGGCCCGGATACTCGCGATCCGATCCGCGTGCTGGTGCCTCGACAACCACCGGATCGCCGGCTCCCCACCGAGCCTCGCGATCGCATACGTGATCACATCCCCGATGTACGCCCCCAGCGTGCTGAGCAGCAGCACCAACGGCAACGACATCTCAGTGGTCGTCATCGCGACCGCCGCACCCGCACCGACAACAGCACCCGTCGGCACAATCGGAATGATCGACCCCAGCAGCACCCCGCCGAACAGCAACGGATAGCCGATCGCCGAGGTACTGGTGAAGTCGAGGGCTAGATTGATCATGCACCCTGCCTTAGCGGAACCTCTGTGCCCGGACGCGTCACAACAACCTGAGTGCCTCTCGCCGCTGCGGCGAACTCATGCCCAGGCTCAGTCAGCAGCCTGCGCATCCGCGCCCCCACCCGGCCCGGCGCGTTCGCCAGCCCCACCGGCGCCAGCGTCCCCCAATGCACCGGCACGGAGACCTTGGGCCGAATCAACTCGACAGCCCGAGCCGCCCGCTGCGGATCAAGATGCCCCGGCCCCAACGTCAACCCCCACCCCCAAACAGGAAGGAAAGCGACATCGACAGGTCCCAGCTCAGCCATCCCCGGAAACAAATCGGTGTCCCCCGCGACATACACCCGCCTGCCCCCGCCCTCCAGCAGGTGCCCAACCGCCGGAGCGTCCGGCCCATGCGTCAGCCTCGGCCCCCACCGATGCCCCGAATGCTCGGCATAGGTAGCGGTCACAGTCAGATCCCCATCAACCAGCTGCTGCCCGACCCCAAGCTCCTCAACCCGCCCGAACCCCTTGCCCCTCAGCCACGCCCCAGCCCCCTTCGGCACAACAATCCGCGCGTCCGCCACCAACCGCAACGACGGCAGATGCAAATGATCCCCATGCAGATGCGACACCAGAACAAGATCAACCCCCGCCCAGTCCCCAGGCCCAAGCGGCGGCACAACCCGCACCAACGGCCCAACCCACCCCGTCAGAACCGGATCAGTAAGCACAACCCGGCCACCAATCTCAATCCGCACAGTCGAATGGCCCAGGAAGCGCACGCCCCCGAGTATCCGATCAACCATCCCCATTTGCACCCCGACGCGACCAACCCCACCAACCAAGCGCGCCATGACAAACACACGGTGCCCCAGGCCAGCACCTTCGCCCAAGACCGAAGCCCAGTTACTGAGAAGGCAAGCGCCCCAGGAACCCAGTCGCCGACCTGAAGGCCACTGGCGCCCCAGGTCCGCGCCCCCAATCAAAGGCGAACCCTGCTCGAGGCCAATCCGGACCAAAGCGAAACCCGGACAAGGCGAAAAAGCCGACAAAGCGAGGCACGAACCCGGCGAGACCCCGAACCAGAACGGAGGCCGGTTAGCGGCGGACGCGGCGGAGGGCGGCGCCGGCAAGGAGGGCGATGGCGAAAGGGAGGTCGTCCTTGAGGTAGCGGCGGCCCAATCGGCGGGGTTCTTGGGCGAGGCGGTGGAGCCACTCGAGGCCTAGCTTCTGCATCGAGGCTGGGGCGCGGCGGCTGTCGCCGGAGGCCATGGGGATGCCGGCGCCGCAGCCTACGTACCAGGCGTTGGGCATTACCTCGCGAAGGCGGCGGATCAGTTTCTCCTGTTTGGGGAAGCCCATGCCGATCAGGACCAGGCTGGGTTGGGCCAGGACTACTGAGTCGATGACTGGCTGGAGGCTTTCCTCGGACTGGTCGAAGCCGACCGGCGGCGCTGCCACTCCCGCGATTTTCAGGCCGGGTGAGCGCGATTGCAGGACTTCGGCCGCTCGGTGGGCCACGCCTGGGGCTCCGCCCAGCAGAAAGACCGACCGCCCGTCGAGGGCGGCCGCTGCGGTCAGGGTGTGCACCAGGGAGCTTCCGGTTACTCGCTCCGGGATCTCCGAGCCGGCGATTCGGCCCGCCCAGACGAGGGGCATGCCGTCGGCCACTGTGAGGGTCGCGGAGGAGGCGAGTTCGACCAGTGATCTGTCGCGGCTGATCGCGCGGACGATGTCGACGTTCGCGGTCAGGATCCAGCCACCGTTGTGCCAGGTCTCGCGGACCTGGTGGACGACCTCGGCCTCGGTGAGGGCGTCGACGACTACCGTGCCAACTGGTACGCGCCGCTCGATCACGCGCGAAGGGTACCGCTCTGTGTAAGCCCGGCTACCACGTGTGGGAGGTTGTGCATGTGAACGACGATTTCCGCAGGTCCGCCGAGCTGCAGCAACGGTTGCACGAACTGGTTCCAGGAGGCGCGCACACGTATGCACGCGGTGCCGACCAGTACCCGGAGGACATGGCGCCGGTGCTGACGCACGGCAAGGGCGCGCGGGTCTGGGATGTCGACGGCAACACTTATGTCGAGTACGGCATGGGTCTGCGCAGTGTCACGCTCGGGCATGCCTATGAGCCGGTTCTCGAGGCTGTCCGCGATCAGCTCACCAAGGGGTTGAACTTCTCCCGGCCGACTGAGCTCGAGCTGCTGGCCGCCGAGGACTTCCTCAGTCTTGTGCCCGGCGCGGACATGGTGAAGTTCGCCAAGAACGGCTCGGACGCGACGACCGCGGCGGTACGGCTCGCGCGGGCCGCGACCGGCCGGGAGGTTGTCGCGATCTGCGATCAGCCGTTCTTCTCCGTGGACGACTGGTTCATCGGCACTACCGAGATGGATGCCGGGATACCACGCCCAAGCACGGTGCGGTTCGGTTACAACGACCTGGACAGTCTGCGAACCCTGTTCACCGAGCACAGTGGACAGGTCGCCGCCGTGGTGCTGGAGGCCGCGACCGCGCTAGCCGAGCCCGCGCCCGGATTCCTTGAAGGGGTAAGGAAACTTTGTGACGATACCGGGACCGTGCTGATCTTCGATGAGATGATCACCGGTTTCCGCTGGTCGGCTGGTGGGGCACAGAAGTGTTACGGGGTCACCCCGGATTTGTCGTGCTGGGGCAAGGCAATGGGCAACGGGTTCCCGATCTCGGCGCTGGCCGGCCGCCGGGAGCTGATGGAGCTCGGCGGCCTGCGCACCGGCGAGCCGAGGGTTTTCCTGCTTTCCACAACGCATGGCCCGGAATCGGTGTCGCTCGCCGCTTTCCGGGCTGTTGTCAAGGCTTATGCGGGTGATGATCCAGTTCTCCGGATGGAGCGCGCGGGCGCCCGGCTGGCCGACGGGGTGAATTCGGCCGCCGCCGAACTGGGTATCGATGATCACGTCTCCGTGATCGGCCGGCCGTCCTGTTTGATCTTTACGACGAAGGACGCCGAAGGTAATCCGTCGCAGGCGTTTCGCACGCTTTTCCTGCAGGAGATGCTCCGGGCGGGTGTGCTCGGCCAGTCGTTCGTCATCTCCGCGGCGCACACCGACCGCGACGTACTGCACACAGTGGACGCTGCCACCCGGTCGTTGCAGGTCTACCGCAAGGCGCTGGAATCCGGTGGCGTCACGGGATTGCTGGCGGGCCGTCCGGTCGCACCCGCGTTGCGCCGGTTCGCCCACCCCCGCCAGTTGGCTTCATCCGATCGCCATCCGGCCCGGCACCCGGTGTGACAAAGGTAAATATTCTCCTCTTGACACCGCGATCCGCATGGGTATTTTCCCGGCTGCCAGCGGTGTTCCATCGGCCACCGCAGGTGACATATGCCGCCGTTCGGCCTACTCCGCGAAGGTGATTACAGGGCCATTTGTCGCCGTATTCACCCGTTATGGGTGAATACGCGGGCCTGATCATCCGGCAGTCGGTGAGTTACCTACCGGCGCGGCCGCGAAGGAGCCGAAAAACCTGGTAACTCAGCGCGTAACGAGGGGAAGTACGCGAGCGACTCATGGTTTGTGCGGCGCACCGGAGCGTCCACAGCGACTCGTTACATACCAATGACTTTGGAGCACCACCTGCGGACGATCAGCGCCGTCTGCCTGAAATGCCTGTGCCGGACCCGAATCAGCGGGGGGATTCCACGATGGGTGAGCAAGCCAGTCCGACTCGCCATGGCGTGCACCGCCGCCTCTCGCCTGTGAAGGCGAGGCCGGTGCTGTCCATCGGTGAGCCTGGCCAGGCTCCGATCGCTGCCTGGGAGCCGAGATACCGTCGGTCCGTGGTGATCAGCGATGTGGTCGCCACCGTTGTCGCGGTGTCGGTCGTCGGCTTGTTGTTCGGCGCACGGGGCGCGGACAGCTGGCAGCACTTATGGATCGCCCTCGGCGTCACCACGGTCGCCCTCGTGCTCTGCTCCCTTTTGATGAACCGGGCGTGGAGCCCGAACGTATTGGGTCACGGTGCGGACGAGTTCGGCCGGCTCGGCCGGGGCCTGTTCTCCGCTGCTGTGGTGCTCGCGTTGGGCGGCTTGGCCGTTGAGTCGACGAACATCCGGTTATGGGTGTTCGTCGCGATTCCGGCGATCGCCTTACTTTCGTTCCCGCAGCGCTACCTTTTGCGCCGGTTGCTGCACAAGTCCCGGCGGGAGGGCAAGTGCCTGCTGCCGGTTCTGGTCGCCGGCAGTGTCGACACCGCCCGCGATCTGATCGTGCGCACGAAACTGGCTCCGCACCTGGGCTGGCGCGTCGAGGCAGTGTGCACTTTCGACGGTCGTGGGGACACAGAGGACGAACTGGAAGGCGTGCCGGTCGTCGGCAGGCTGAAGGATCTGGCCGAGCACGTGCGCCGCGGTGGTTACCGCGTGGTCGCGGTGGCGTCCGATCCATATTGGAGCCCGCGCCGCCTGCAGGAGCTGGCGTGGAATCTCGAGGGCAGTGAGGCCGAGATGGTCGTCGCGCCCGTGCTGATGGAGGTCGCCGGCCCGCGGTTGCACGTCAGCGCGGTGCTCGGCATGCCGCTGCTGCGCGTGAGCGCGCCGGCGTTCAGCGGGGCGCGGCGTGTGGTCAAGGAGATCGTCGACCGGGTCGGTTCGGCCCTGTTGCTCACTGTTTTCTCACCGCTGGTGCTGCTGATCAGTCTGCTGATCATGATCGACAGCCGGGGTGCGGTGTTCTACCGGCAGCGCCGGGTCGGCAAGGACGGCCGGGCCTTCACGATGATCAAGTTCCGGACCATGGTGAAGGACGCGCACAAGCTGCGCGCCGGGCTGAGCAACGAGGGCTTCGGGCCGTTGTTCAAGATGCGCAAGGACCCCCGGGTGACCAAGGTCGGGGCGGTCCTGCGCCGTTACTCGCTCGACGAACTGCCGCAGCTGTTCAACGTGCTCGGCGGTTCGATGTCCCTGGTCGGCCCGCGGCCGCCGTTGCCAGAGGAGACCAAGAAATACGGCCCGGACGTCCGGCGCAGGCTGCTGGTCAAGCCGGGGATGACCGGGCTGTGGCAGGTCAGTGGCCGCAGCGATCTGCCATGGGAGGAATCGGTCCGGCTGGACCTGCGGTATGTGGAGGACTGGTCGCTCACCCTCGACGCAGTGATCATGTGGAAGACGGTGCGCGCAGTGGTAACCGGGCAGGGGGCCTACTGATGGGAGCCAACACATGAGGATCAGGCCCCTCTTGGTCGCCGCCGCGGTGACGACGACCATGTTCGCCGTCGCCACACCGGCGCTGGCCGACGAGAACATCGAAGTAACCGGAACGGTGGCACCGGCCGAGGTTCAGCCGGGTGACACGTTCACGATCACCGAGACGGTGCAGAACCACGCCTTCTTCAGTGTCATCGGCCCGACCGTCATCGCGCTCAGCACGCCCGAAGGCCTGGCCTCGTTCGCCGACATGATCAGCTGCTCGGGTCAGGCCGGTGTTACCTGTGCCACAGTGGACGGTCCGAACGGGCCGGTCGGGTACAAGGCGATCCTGCCGGTTGCCATTG
This sequence comes from Kibdelosporangium banguiense, assembly GCF_017876405.1. Taxonomy (GTDB): domain Bacteria; phylum Actinomycetota; class Actinomycetes; order Mycobacteriales; family Pseudonocardiaceae; genus Kibdelosporangium; species Kibdelosporangium banguiense. Next base: position 2,732,047 of record NZ_JAGINW010000001.1, read on the forward strand.
GTGGCCACGAAACGCACACCGTCTCGTTCACGTTGCGCGTCAAGCCGGACGCTGTAAGCGCGGTGCACACCATCCAGGGCCAGATGTGGGGCAGCAACTACGGTGTCGTCCCGGAGAACATCGGCACGCTGACAGTGGTCGCCGAGGCGGACGTGGCCGTCGGGCTGACCGCGACGCCGAAGCTCGGCTTGCTGGTGCCACGAATCGACATGACTGTGAAGGTCACCAACAACGGCCCGGGCAAGTTGCGTTCCGCCGAGGTCAAGGGCGCGATGACCCAGGGCCTGCAGGCGAACGCGGGCAGCAAGTGCACCGGCGGTGCGCAGCCGGTGTGCACGTTCGGCGAGCTCGCGCCCGGTGCCAGCACCACCGGGACGTACTCGGTCCCGATCGGACTGCTCTACATCGGACTGCCGTTCCAGTTCAGCGCGACCAGGACCGCTTCGAGCCCGAACGATCCCAACAGTGCCAACAACTCCGCGGCCACCAGCTGCCGGGTGGTCTCTCTTCTGCTTGTGAGCTGCGGCTGAGCGCACCGCAGCGAAGGTGCCCCGTGGAGCGGGGGCATCCGGTGAACCGGTCAGGAACCTCCTGGCCGGTTCGCCATATTCAGGCCACTTTTCGGTCCAGTTGTATTCACACGAATCCAGTTGGTAACCTGAAAGGCGTTACCGGATAGTGATCACCTTTTTGGGTAGCCTCCCCCGAAAGTCGTAACATCAACTGAGCGAACGCCGACATTTTCAGCGACGACAGGGGCTAAAAAGCGGTTGCGGGGCTGGAAGGCGGAGTGATGCGCGGTCTGCGTTTTGGGTTCATACGGTCGAGGCGAAGAATCGCCCAGCTCACGGCGGTCGCACTGGCGGTCGCCAATATCACCGTGCTGGGCATGGTGCCCAGTTCGGTGGCGGCCACGCCGGCCCCCTGTGACGCCCCTGTCAACAAGGTGGCCTGCGAGAACACCAAACCGGTCCCCGCCGACCAGGCCGACGAGTGGATGGTCAGCTCGATCGACGACTCGGTGGTGGGGTTCACCGACAACATCAGTTACGCACCCGGTGAGACCGTCAATTTCAAGGTCAAGACGGACGCCAGCCAATATTGGATCGATATTTACCGGCTCGGTTTTTACGGTGGTAAAGGCGCACGGCGGATCGCCAAGGACATTACCCGCGTATCCCCGCCGACGCAGCCGGCGTGTTATGAAGATCAACCGGCCAACCCCGCCAATGATGTCGGAATTGTCGACTGTGGCAACTGGGCCACGACGTCGACATACACATTGCCGGCCGACTCGGTGTCCGGTGTCTATTACGCCGTTCTGCGCCGGGTGTACCCGGACGATTCGATCGGTGAGAGCGACATCGTGTTCGTCGTGCGCGACGACACCAGCCACTCCGACATCTTCTTCCAGACCTCGGACTCCACCTGGCAGGCCTACAACACCTACGGCAACCGCACGGGCTACCCCAAGGGCAACAGCCTCTACACCGGGCAGGGCCCGGGCAACGGCGGTTCGGCCTACAAGGTCAGCTACAACCGGCCGATCATCGGCAGCGAGAAGGAGAACTTCCTTTTCAACGCCGAGTACCCGATGCTGAGATGGCTTGAGGCCAACGGTTACGACACCAGCTACACCACCAATGTGGACAGTGCGCGGCGTGGCAACCTGATCCAGAACCACAAGGTCTTCATGCCGGTCGGGCACGACGAGTACTGGTCCAACGAGCAGCGCAACAACGTCGAGGCGGCCCGTGCGGCCGGCGTGAACATGGCGTTCATGACCGGCAACGAGGTCTTCTGGAAGACCCGCTGGGAGCCGAGCGTCGCCGGTCCGACGACCAACTGGCGAACTGTGGTGTGCTACAAGGAGACCAAGCCCAACCAGGTCGACCCGAGCACGACCGAGTGGACCGGCACCTGGCGGGACGCCCGCCAGAGTCCGCCCAAGGACGGCGGCAGACCGGAAAATGCGTTGCTGGGCCAGATCTTCACGGTCAACGGCATGCGCGAGGACCAGTTGAACGTGCCCGCCGCGTACACCCAGATGCGGCTGTGGCGCAATACCGTCGCGCCTCCGGGAAGCGGCCCCGGATATGTCTTCCAGACCGGGACCCTGGGTTATGAATGGGACTCCGTGGAGGAGAACGGCTTCCAGCCGCCGGGTGTGGCGCAGCTTTCCCGGACCACGGTGGAAATGAACGCCCCGGGCGACACATACGTCCTGCAGAACGAAGGTGACGTGTACGGCCCGGGGACCAAGACACACGCTTTGACGCTGTACAGATACCAGCCCAGCGGCGCGCTCGTCTTCGGCGCGGGCACGATCCAGTGGTCGTGGGGCCTGGACGACAAGCACATCCGGTCGGAAGTGCCCACATCGGACCAACGGATCAAACAGGCGACCGCGAACTTGTTGGCGGACATGGACAACGTCCAGCCACGCACACCGCAAGGCCTGATCGCCGCGACGCCGAGCACGGACACGACCGCGCCTTCGATCACGATCGGCACGACGCCGTCGCCCGTCGTCGGTACGGCGTACACGTTCTCCGGCACGGTGTCCGACTCCGGCGGCAGGGTCAGCGGTGTCGAGGTCTCGGTCGACGGGACCACCTGGCACGCGGCCAACTGGCAGGCCGGTTCGAGCAGCTGGAACTACACGTTCACACCCTCGGCCTCCGGCCAGCGCACGCTCAAGCTCCGCGCGGTGGACGACTCGGCGAACCTGTCCGGCGAGGTCACCCGCACTGTCACAGTGAACCCCCGGTCGTGCCCATGCAGTATCTGGAACGACAGCATGGTTCCGGGCGTGCCTGACTCCGGCGACGCGACAGCGCTCGAGCTCGGTGTGAAGTTCCAGGCCGCGTCCAACGGCTACATCCGTGGCGTCAAGTTCTACAAGGGCGTCGGCAACACCGGTTCGCACACCGGCTCGCTGTGGGACACCAACGGCAACCTGCTGGCCACGGGCACATTCCAGAACGAGACCGCACTGGGCTGGCAGACGCTGACGTTCCCGATGTCGGTCCCGGTCAATTCCGGCACCACGTACATCGCCTCGTACCACACCAATACCGGGCACTACTCGGCCGACGCGAACTACTTCGCGAACTCGCCGACCGGCCTGGAACCGTTGACCGCGTCGCAGAGCACGGCCAACAACCCGAACGGTGTGTACAAGGTCGGTACGTCCGGCTTCCCGGACCGCAGCTTCGGCAACGCGAACTACTGGGTCGACGTCGTCTACGGCTACGACCCCGGACCTGACCTCCGTGCGCCGCTGGTGGCGTCGACCAACCCGGTCAGCAACGGCGGCAGTGTCGGCCTGACCGCGACGCCGAAGATCACCTTCGACGAGCAGATCGCGCCTGCCTCGCTGCAGTTCAGTGTGAGCGGCCCGAGTGGCAACGTGCCTGGCACGTACGCCCTGTCCGCCGACGGCAAGACCGCGACCTTCACGCCGAGCCAGCAGTGGACCGCGGGCACGACGTTCACGGCCTCGGTCAGGGCATCCGACAACGCCGGCAACTCGATCCCAAGTCCGCCTTACACATGGTCGTTCACCACGGGTAACCCGAGACCGGCCACGTGTCCGTGCACCGTCTGGGACGACTTCGCAACGCCGGTCGAGGCAGCCGCGAACGACCCGTCCGCGGTGGAACTCGGTACCAAGGTCCGCTTCGACAGCCGCGGCACCGTGCACGGCATCCGGTTCTACAAGGGCCCTGGCAACACCGGCACGCACACCGGCTCGCTGTGGAGCTCGACCGGGACCAGACTGGCGACCGGCACGTTCAACAATGAGACCGGTGGCGGCTGGCAGACACTGATGTTCAACACGCCAGTGACTGTCCAATCCGGAACGACCTACGTCGTGTCGTACTACGCGCCGAACGGTCGTTACTCGGTCACCGGTGGCTACTTCAACGGTGTGGGTGCGGACTACGGCTCGATGCACGCGCTGGCCAGCGGTGTCGACGGCAGCAACGGCGTGTACCGCTACGGTTCCGGCGGTGGATTCCCGACCAGCTCGTACGGCAACACCAACTACTGGGTCGACGTGCTCTGGCAGGCAGGCGCCAACGGCGACAGCACGCCGCCGACGGTCGTCAGCACGAATCCGCCGAACGCCGGCACGGGTGCCTCACTCACGGCTCCGATCAGCGTGACGTACAACGAACCTGTCGACCTGCCGACAGCGCAGTTCACCCTCAAGGACTCGGGTGGCACGAAGCTGAACGGCACGCTGTCGTTGTCCGCGGACCAGAAGACGGTCTCGTGGACCCCGGCGGCGCGGTTCACCGCGGGCGCGACGTACACGGGCAGCATCAAGATCGCTGACGTGAACGGCAACATCACGCCGACGGCGACCACCTGGTCGTTCACCACCACGACAACGCAAACCTGTCCGTGCAGCCTGTTCAGCGACGCGACAGTGCCGACAGTCCAGGCCGAGAACGACCCGGGCAACTACGAGCTCGGCGTCCGGTTCAGCACCTCGGCCAACGGCTTCGTCACCGGAGTGAAGTTCTACAAGGGGACGGGCAACTCGGGCACGCACACCGGGACACTGTGGACGAACACAGGTGTGCAGCTGGCGACAGGGACGTTCACAGGAGAGACGGCGACAGGCTGGCAGACGCTGACCTTCAGCACGCCGGTCGCTGTCGAGGCCGGACAGACCTACGTGGCCTCCTATACCGCGCCCAACGGCAGGTACGCCGCAGACGGTGGTTACTTCAACCGGACCGCGGTGACCAGCACCCCGCTCAGCGCACCGCTGACCGGGCCGGGCTCGGCCAACGGTGTCTACAAGGTCGGTCCGGGCTTCCCGGAGTCGACGTTCCAGGGCGGCAACTACTGGGTGGACGTGGTCTTTCAGCCATGAGGCCGCTGGTGGTGGTCGCGTCCGGAGTGACGTGGGACGGGGTCAAGGGCTCGGAGAGGCAACTCGCCGAGTCCCTGGCCCGGCACACAGACATCCTGTGGGTGGACCCGCCGGTGTCACCAGTGACACCGGCGCGGTTCCGGGGCAAGTCGGGACGGATGTGGCGACCGCTGTTGCGGTCGGCTGCACCGAGGATCGCCCGGCTCACCCCGGTCGGCCCACCCGGCTGGACGCGGCCGGGTGTCCGCGAGTTCACCTGGCCGATCGTCCGGGCACAGATCGCCTGGGCGCTACGGAAAGCCCGGCGCCGGCCGGCCGTCTTCATCGCGTGCACACAGCACGACCTGCTCGGGCGTTGGGGCGAGCAGGTCGTGGACGTGTTGTACGGCACTGACGACTGGGTCGCCGGTGCGTCGCTGATGAACCAGGACGCGAATTTCGTCCTGCGTGAGGAACGAAAGGCGATCGCACGCGCCGACCTTGTCCTCGCGGTGGGGCCGGAACTGGCCGATCGCTGGCAGGAGCTTGGTGCGCAACCGGTCGTGTTCCCCAACGGCTGTGATCCCGAGGCCTACCAGGCGGTCGCCGATCCAGGACCGGTGCCCGGCGGGTTCCCCAACCGGGTTGCCGGGCTGATCGGCCAGCTCAGCGACCGGATCGACATCGAGCTGCTGGAGTCGGTGGCCGACAGCGGGATCGGGCTGCTGCTGGTCGGCCCGCGGGAACCGGGCTGGCAGCCGGGCCGGGCGGACGCGTTGCTCAAAAGGCCGAATGTGCACTATGTCGGCGCCGTCCCGTTCGAGGAACTGCCGCAATGGTTCGCGCGGATCGACGTCGGCCTGACGCCGTACGCGGACACAGTGTTCAACCGGGCCTCCTTTCCGCTCAAGACATTGGAGTACCTTGCCGCCGGGCTTCCGGTCGTCAGCACGGATCTGCCCGCGAGCAGACGGCTGGCCGAGGAGAGCAGCGGCATCCAGCTGGCCGGCGACCGCCGGGCTTTTGCTGACGCCGTCGTGAAAGCAGCCATCGACAAGGCGGAACCGGACGTGGTCGCGCAGCGACGTTCCGTTGCGGCAAGGCATTCCTGGGCCGCGCGCGCGGAAACTTTCACCCGACTGGCGGGTTTGTCGGCATGAGTGGTAAGAAACCGTGCCACCACAGCGATGGTGTGAGCGTGGCTCCTCTACTGCTGCTCGGCGCAGGCGATCGCGCGAAGGCCGCGCTGACGGCTGTTCGCGAGCGTCCTTACGTATGGATTCCGGTCGGCGTGCTGGACGACGATCCTGCCCTGCACGGCCAGGACGTCGACGGTGTGCCGGTGCTCGGCCCGGTCGACCTGGTGTACGAGTTGCCGGAAGCCGGCCTTGTCGCGTGCGATCCCAGTCTGCGGGAGCGGGTCTTCCTGCCCGCCGAGCGCTGGGTGACCCTGCGATGAGGATTCTGGTCTACCCGCACGCGATGGAGATCGGCGGCTCGCAGCTCAACGCGATCCAGCTGGCCGGTGCCGTACGCGACCGCGGGCATGAAGTGATCGTTCTCTCCGAGCCGGGCCCGCTGGTCGAGCGGGTCCGCGACCTGGGCCTGGAACACCTGGAGATCCCGCTCAGCCGTCGCCGGCCGTCGCCGGAGGTCCTCGCGACCCTGGCCCGGACGGTCCACAAGCGACAGATCAACGTCGTGCACGGCTACGAGTGGCCACCGGTGATCGAGGCCTTCTTCGGGCCGGGGCTACGGTGGCGCACACCGGTCGTCGGGACCGTGATGTCCATGTCGGTAGTCCCGTTCTTTCCCCGCACAGTGCCGCTGGTCGTGGGCACTGAGGCGATCCGCGAGGCCGCCCTGCGGGCGGGCCACCAGCGGGTGACGCTGTTGGAGCCGCCGGTGGACACCGAGACGGACCACCCTTCGGTGGACGGCTCGCAGTTCCGCCGGCGGCACGGCATCCCGTCCGACGAGGTGCTCGTCGCGATGATCTGCCGCCTAGTGCCCGAGCTGAAGCTGGAAGGCCTGCTGATGGCGTGCGACGCAGTCGGCGAGCTGGCGGCAGCCGGGCACAAGGTTCAGCTCGTCCTGGTCGGTGACGGCCGCTCGCGGGAAGAGATCGAGGAGCGGGCTGCGAAGGCGAACGCCCAGGCAGGCCGCACAGTGGTACGGCTGACAGGTGAGGTCGCCGACCCACGTCCGGCGTACGCAGCCGCTGACGTGATCGTCGGTCAGGGCGGTTCGGCCTTGCGCGGCATGGCTTTCGGCAAGCCGCTCGTGGTGGTCGGCGAGCAGGGCTTCAGCTCGCTGCTGACGCCTGACACCGCACCGCTTTTCCTGCAACAAGGCTGGTACGGCCTGGGCGGCGACGGTGTTTCCGATCTGCGGAGCCATCTGGAGCAGCTGCTGAACTCCCGGGACCGGCGGGGTTCGCTGGGCGAGTTCGCCCGCCGGCTGGTCGTCGAGCGGTTCGCGTTGACCCGGGCCGCGAAGGTCCAGGAGGACGAGTACCTGCTCGCCTTCCGCAACCGGCCCGCCGTCGCGTCGGTCGCGACCGAGCTTGTCCGGTCCGGAGGTGGCGTACTGGCCACCAAGGTCCGCACCAAATACCAGAGGTGGCGTGGCACGGTCGCGACCGATGACGCCAACGCCCGGCCGATCGTGGTGTCACATGGAAAGGCATGAGGGGAACATGACCACTTTGAACTGGCGGGATCGCGCGAAGACCGTCCGGGACAGGGGCGAGGACGCCGTCACGAAGGTGACCCACATGCCGCCGCGCCGAATCCGCGGCGACATCTCCCCACTCTGGCTGGACTACAAGAAGACCGGCCAGGACCAGGTCGACTTCCTGCGTGAGCTCTGCGGCCTGCAGCACGACCACCACGTGCTGGACATCGGTTGTGGCGTCGGCCGGCTCGCGCAGCCGCTGACCACAGTGCTCAGCAAGCGCGGCCAGTACGACGGTTTCGACGTGATGCCGTACATGATCGACTGGTGCAGGCGCAACATCACCTCGGCCCACCCGAACTTCCGCTTCACGCACGCCGACGTGCAGACCTCGATCGGCCACGACACCGGAATCGACGCGGCCGACTACGTCTTCCCGTACGACGACGCGACATTCGATCTCGCGTACGCCGGATCGCTGTTCACACACCTGACCCCGGCCGCGGCGTCGAACTACATGACCCAGGTCGCCCGGGTGCTCAAGCCCGGTGGCGTGTTCGTCTCGACGTGGAACATGTACAACTCCGAGTCCGAGAAGATCCTGCCCGGCCGCAGCCTGCGTCAGGCCTGGCCGCACGACCAGGGTGAGCACAAGCTCAAGGACGAGGAGCACCCGGAGTCCAATGTGGCCTTCGACGAGGTGTGGCTGCGCCCGCAGTACGCCAAGTCGGGCCTGCGGATCGTCGAGCCGGTCCGGCCGGACGCGACCTACTCGCCGCTGCGGGTGCCGCGCAACATCGCCGCCTCACACCTCTGGTACACGACCACGATCATCGCCGTTGTGCCCTGAGCACCTCGTCGTGCATGGACATGCCGTTGATCGTGCGAGGCCGGGCTTCTGAGACGACAACAGTCCAGTCGCCCGGCTCGAGCACGGCCTCGACCTGCTGAGCCGTGTAGTACATGAACGGTGATTTCGGCCGTGTCTCAACAGTGTGCATGTCCTGCGGCGAATGCCCGACGATCAGCAAGGTCCCGCCCGGTGCGACCGCCGAGGCAAGCCGCCGGTGCAGCAGTTGGTTTCCATCCGGCGACTGCAGGTGGAAGAAATGGGCCGTGACCAGGTCGAACTTCGTAGTCGGCGCGACCTCGGTGAGATCGGTGTGCAACCAGTCGACGGTGACGCCACGTTCCCGGGCGTGCTCAGCGGCCCGCGCGAGCGCCACCTTGGAGATATCCACGCCGGTGACCTGCCAGCCCTGCTCGGCCAGCCAGATCGCGTCGCTGCCCTCGCCGCTGCCGACATCGAGCGCCGACCCGGGTGTCAGCCCAGCCACTTCGGCCACCAGTTGGGCGTTCGGCTTGCCGCTCCAGATCCGCTCACTCTCGTTGTAGCGCCCGTCCCACCAGGCCTCGTCGAATACCACGTCCTCGTGTTCGTGTGTCATACCGCCACTGTGCGACCGGTCTCGATAATCTGGCAATTCCCGTTGCCGAAACAGCAACAGCTACTTTGCCCCCAATGCCACATTGGGGGCATCTGACGTCCCCAATGTGGCATTGGGGGCACCCCAACAGCTACTTGAGGGCGCCGAGGGTTTTGCGCAACGGCCAGACTGCGGGCAGGTAAGCCAGCAAACCCAAGGCCCCGCCCATCAGCAGTTGCAGGAACGAAGGCTCGGTGAACCACCGGACGACCAGGATCACCGCGACCATGCACAGCGTTCCGAGCAAAGGGCGTGCCAGCGGCGCGGCCAGCGCACGCATGGAAATCCCTGTCCGCGCAACGGCCATCGCGTACGCCGGGAGCACCAGGAACAACGCGACTCCGGCGTGCGCGATGCCGACGCCTTCGATCCCGCCGAACAAGGCGCCGAGCGGGAGGAACACCAGCAGGGCCACCAGCCAGCCGGCCTGCAACCACAGCGTCGCCCGGGAACGGCCCAACGCCACCAGGAAGTCGTACGCCAGCTCGGACGCGACCCGCACCACCCCAAGCAAAGCCAGGAACTGCAGGGCGACCGCGGACCCGGACCATGCCGAACCGTACAAAGTGGTCACCACCGGCAGCGCCAGCAAGCCGAGCACAGTGCACACCGGCAACGTCGGAATCGCCAGGACCATGGCCATTTTGGCGAACGTCTCCTGCCGCTTGGCCGGATCGTCCTGCACGCGTGCGAACGCCGCCAGCGAGACCCGCCGCACGATCAGTGAGAACACGTTCACCGGCCAGGAAGCCAGGTTGAACGCCTGCAGGTAGAGCCCGAGCGCGAACACGCCGAGAATCCGGCCGGAGATCACCTTGTCGATGTTCCACATCGCGACCATCAGCAGGCTGGCACCGGCCAACGGCAGCCCGAACATGATCAGCTCACGCGCGAGCTTGCGGTCGAACCCGAGCCGCGGCCACTTGCGGCTCAACGCGAACAGCACCATCGAGGACACCGCGTTGCCGGCGATCTGGCCCCACGCCAGGCTCCACGCGCCGTGCCCGGTCGCCGCGAGCGTCACGGTCAGACCGGTCGTGACGATCAGGTTCGACAGGTCCACGAACAGTCGCAGGCCTTGCCGGAACTCCCGGTTCATCAGTTGCGCGACCGGCGCTGACAGCCCGTCGATCAGGGCGCCGACACACAGGACCCGGACCACACCGGTGGCTTCGGGAACTTCCATGGCGGCGGTGAACGCGGGCGCGCCGAACCAGCAGAGCAGGTACACGAAAATGCTCGTGACCACGGAGATCGTGGTGACTGTCGGCCGGATGCGCTCGGGATCGCCGGGCCAGCGCACGATTGCCAGGCTCACGCCGAGCTCGTTGAGCGACAGCAAAGCGATCAACGCGACGAAGGCGACGGCGTACACACCGAAGTCGTGCGGCATGAGCAGGCGGGCCAGCACGATGCCGGTCACGAACGTGCCGAGCTTGCCGACCACCGTGTTGAGCAAGCTCATCCGCAGCGCTTTGCGGATCGGGCCCTGAGTTGTCGTCACGCCGCGCGCCGCCTGTCCCACCAGGCGACCACAGTGGACGCGGCGAGCACGATCGTCAGCGCGTCCAGTGGGACCCGGAACCGTATTCGGGTGAAGAACACCGCCAGCAACAACACGTTCAGCACGATCGCCCACAGACACAGCTTGTCGACCCGGTGTAGCGGGAATCGTTTGGAGATCATCACCCGCAGCAGCGCCAGTGCCAGGATCGGGTAGTACGACAGCGCCGCCAGCAGATCGGACGCGCCCTGACCCTCGGTCTTCAGGGTGTCGCTGTAGGCGAAGGTGTTCGCGACCTTGGCCACGTAGAGCCCGGCCGCCTGAGCCGGGTTCGAAGCGATCCAGGACATCGCCTCGGTACGGTAGAAGTTGTCGATACCCACCTCGTCGAGCTTTTGCTCCTTGGCGCGTTGCTCGTAGAGGAACAGGTCCACGCTTGTCCCGCTGTTGCCGGTCGCGCTGGGGTTGTTGCCCATCAACATGTTCACGCCGTTGTTCGTCGACACCGGGATGAACGCGCCCATCACGACGGCGTTCCGGATGACCCAGAGCCCAGGCAGGATCGCGGCTGCCACGAGCATTACCGCGATCGCCTTACGCGCCCGCCACCCTATGAAGATCGCGACCAGGAGCAGGGTCGGCGCGAACGAGGGCACGGTGAGCGTGAGCAGGCCGCCCGCGAGCCCGGCGCCGATCGCCCAGACCCACCTGTCCTTGGCCCGCAGCCCGAACTCGAACATCGCCAGCAGCATCAACAGTGCCGGGATCTGCGGGTAGAGCGCGGTCGCTGTGTACACGAACAGCGGATACGCGGCCGTCACGACAGCGACGAGTGCACCCGCCACCGGCGAGATCCGCCTGGCGAGCAGGTACGCGAACCACACCGCGCCGGCCAGGCACAGCACTCCCAGCAGCCGCATGACAAAGACACTGCCGCCGGACAGCAGATGCAGCGGCAGCAACAGGAACGGATATCCCGGCGGGCGGTACGCGGTCGCGTCCGAGCCGAAGGCGTAACCCCGGCCGTCGGCAAGCGATTGCGTCAGTTCGAGGTAGACGTGCTCGTCGGAGTAACGCAGTTCACCACCGAGCAGGATCGCGTACCCGCCGGCGAGCAGCAGGCTCAGGCCGACCGCGGCCAGCGCGATCTGGTGGCTGCGGGTGCTCAGCCAGTCGAACACCCTCGATGAGCGCAGGGCTGAATCCGTCATCGGACGGCTCTCCACATCGGCGGAAGGACAGGGGTTTGTGCTTGCACTGCCCGCAGCAGCGCCCCGCTCGCGCCGATCAGCACGAACGTCAGCCCGGTCGCGGTGGAGAACCAGAGCAGGTCGAAGGTGGCGGCTCCGAGCGCCACGATGGACTGCGCGGCGATCAACGACAGGGCCAGGTCACGGACCACCGGGTCCGGGCTGATCGCCCGCACTCTGGCGGCCGCGTACATCCCGGCCAGCAACAGGAACACCAGCACGACGAGTCCTATGTAGCCGTTCTGCACCAGCGTGCCGAGATACTGGTTGTCCAGCGGCCCGTACTTCTCCGAGAGGTAGGTCCCGTTGCCCCGGCCCAGCAGGTAGTGCTTGGCGATCTGCTCGCCGGCCGAGGCGTAGTCGTCGGTCCGGCCCTCGATGCTGGGGTCGCTGCCGATGTTGTCGAACAGGCTGTAGAGGGTGCCGATCAGGCCGGGCACGATCATCCGCAGCACCACCAGGAATCCGGCGGCCGCGATCAGTGCCTGCACCCGGCGCCGCCCGGGCCAGCCCAGCAGCAGCACCACACCGCCGAGGCACATACCGAGGATCGCCGACCGGGACAGCGAGACCACCGCGCCGCACGCGATGATCGCGAGCAGCAGCCACCACCGACCGGCCTTCTGCCCTGATTCCTTGGTTTTGTATGCGTAGTGCGCGGCCAGCGGGACGCCTATCGCGCACACCACACCGAACTCGATCGGGTGCCCGGTGGTGCCGGCCGGCCGGCGGAATGTGGCCCGTTCCAGCACGAACCCGTCGTCGGTGACCGGTCGCAGCCCAGGTACCGCAAGGTATTTGGTCAGGTCGAAGGCGAGCGCGAACTGCAGGAAGCCGATGAACGCGACAATGCCGATGCATACGGTCATGAACTTCAGCAGCATGTCCAGGCGGGCGAGGTTCTGCACACCATCGCAGACCGCAATGCCGACACAGATCGTGCCGAAGACGACCACGATCGTGCGGTCCGCGCCTTCGAGCTCGTCCATCGGCAGGTAGTTACGAGTCGCGTAGCCGTACGTCGCCAGTTGTGAGATCGCGTACAGGAACAACGCCGTACGCGCGAGATTGCGGCCCTTGGCCACGCCGAGCGTGGTGACCAGCTGGCAGCAGAACCAGATCACCCCCAGCGCGAGCCCGGTCAGCGTGGCCGGAGTGATGGACATCGGGATGCCGCTGATCACCAGCCGGGCCGGGATCATCAGCAGCATCAGCACGAAGACGCACGCCAGAGTGGCGCCGTCGGCTCGCTGCACCTCCGCCTGGGCCGCCACTTAGCCGGGATTCTTGGTGATCGGGTGCATACGCACCGTCTCGCCGGACGTACCCGATACCTCCGTGCCGTTGGGTTGCGGCTGCTGCTGGTCGAGCGAGCCCTGGTGCTGCCACTCCTGCATCGCCCGTGCCTTGCTGCGCTTCTTCTTACGCGACTGGGTGAAGCTCTCCATCGCGTACGCCGAGGAGAGGCTCGCGATCAAACCGAGCACGAGCGCGACCGCCGCGAACCGGACTTTGCCACCGGTCTTGGGCTCCGCGTTGGTCGGCGCGATGATGTCGACCGGTGCGATGAACGTCGACGCCGGTGCCTTCAGCGCCTCCTGGCTCTGCTTGAGTTCGGTCTTGGCGCGATCGAGCACCTTGGTGACGACGCCCTTCGCGTCCTCCGGCGTTTTCGCCAGCGCGACCACCACGATGAACGGGCCGGTCAGCTGGCCGTTGCCGATCTCGTAGCCCATGTCCTTGCTGCCACCGAGCAACTGCTCCTGCACGGTGGGGTCCTGCAGCTTCTGGATGATGATCGTGGCCGAGGTGTTCAGGCTCGCGTCGAACGCCAGTAAGGGATTCACCCGGTCGGCGGGTCCGGTGGCGCCCGCGGCCACCCTGGCGCCGTCTGTGGGCGACGTCAGCACGACCGTGCCCTTGGACTCGTACTGGGTGTCGACCGATACGTACACGCCTGCCGCGAGTCCAAGGGACACCGCGAAGACAGGCACCGCCACGCGCCAACGGCGCAGCAGAACCCGGATCGTCTTCCAGAAGTCCATCGCGTCCCCGATCGGCATACGTGCCCTGCACTCTTCTCCAGCAATCTGCTCAACCAGCGTTCGCGTTACTGGACGCAGTCACCCTCACGGGAAGAGACCAGCTAACAACTGGCGATGGTCACGCGATGTGGTCTGCGATCGGCGAGACTGATGGAGGTGGCGCCGCGTGTACGTCGCCTCGACGCGCAGTCCAGGTAGGACACCCCGAGTGTCAGGACGGTTACCCAGCACCGTCTTCGCGCTCGGCACAGTGAGTCTGCTCACTGACATCTCCGCGGAGATGGTCACCGCGTTCCTCCCGGTTTACCTCATCTACACACTGCAGCTGAGCTACGTACAGTTCGGTCTGCTCGACGGTCTGTACACCGGTGCCACTGCCGTATTGCGGCTGATCGGTGGATTCGTCTCCGACCGGACAAGCCGCCCGAAACTTGTTGCCCTCTTCGGTTACGGCCTCTCGGCTGTGACCAAGCTCGTCTTCCCGATGGCCGGTGCATCGAGCGTCGCGATCGGCGGTGTGCTCGCGGTCGACCGGGCCGGCAAGGGCATCCGGACCGCGCCGCGGGACGCGTTGATCTCCCTGGCGACGTCACCAGACCAGTTGGGTGCCGCATTTGGCGTACACCGGGCGATGGACACGGTCGGCGCGCTTTGCGGGCCGTTGCTGACATTCCTGATCCTGGCACAGTTGGGTTCCGCCGCCGGGCCGGTGTTCGTGGTGAGTTTCTGCTTCGCCGCCATCGGTGTTGTCGTGTTGCTGACATTCGTGCGGGAACACCGCGCTAAGGCCAAGCCGTCGAAGGTCTCGTTGCGGGCGGGTCTGGGCTTGTTGCGTGACCGCAAGTTCCGGCGCGCGGCGATCGCGGCGACGCTGCTCGGGCTGGTGACCATCAGCGACGCGTTCGTGTTCGTCGTTCTGCAGAAGGTTTCGGACATTCCGGTCGGAGTGCTTCCGCTGCTGCCGTTGGGGACCGCGGCGATGTTCCTGCTCGCGGCGGCTCCTGTGGGCCGGCTCGCCGACCGGGTCGGCCGGTGGCGGATGTTCTTCATCGGACACGTCCTGCTGCTTGTCACCTACGTCACATTGCTGGTTCCGCATGGCGGATTCGTTGCGGTGGCAGTCGCTCTGACCGCTCACGGCCTGTTCTACGCGTGTACCGACGGAATCCTGATGGCGTACGCAGGTGGGTTCGTGCCCGCCGAGTTGCGGGCGACCGGCCTGGCAACGATCCAAACTGGACAGGCACTGGCCCGTATGACGTCTTCGATCGTGTTCGGCGTCATGCTCGCGGGCATGACGATGGCGGTCGCGGTCAGTGCGTTGGTGGTTGTGCTTGTCGTGGCGCTGGTCGCCGTCGCGTTCCTGGTGAGGTCTTCATGAAGACGTGGGTCTCCGCGCATCGCGTGCTGGTCGGCGTGGTGACGATCGTGCTTGTGGCGCTCGGCGGCGGTGGTTACGTCGCGTGGACCGCCGCCAGCCAGCCCGCCGTGACGACCAATGCGCCGCCGCCGACGGCCGGTGACCTGATGTTCGTCGATCTCAACGGCGGGCAGGACCGCGTGACGACGGTCAAAACCGCTGATCCAGCCGGTGCGCGCACTGTGAGCGCGTTGCGCTGCCAACGGTTCTACCGGGCCGCGAACACCTCGGTCTGCCTGCGGCTTTCCGGGCCGGGCCCGAGCTACGAGGCCGCCGTGATGACCGGAGATAACAATGTCGTCAAAACCGTCGCGCTGCCGGGCATTCCCAGCCGGGCCCGGGTCTCGGCCTCCGGCAACGTCGTGACCTGGACTTCCTTCGTGACGGGCGACTCGTACACGGTGCCTGGCGGCTTCTCCACCCGCACCGGCTTCTTCGACCTGCGCACCGGCGAGGTGACCGAGTCGATCGAGCACTTCGAGGCGACGATCCAGAACCGCGTCACCAAATCCGCCGACATCAACTACTGGGGTCTCACAGTCGCCGACGACGACAACACCTTCTATGCCACGTTCGCCTCAGCAGACGCAACATGGCTGGTCAAAGGCGATCTGAAGGCGAAGACGCTCAAGAGTGTGCGGCCGAACGCGGAGTGCCCGTCGTTGTCCCCGGACGGTAAGAGAGTTGCCTACAAGAAGCGTCCCACGCCGCTCGACCCATGGGATCTCGTAGTGCTTGACCTGCAGACGAACCAGGAAAAGCGGCTGCCGGGCACCACCGGGATCGACGACCAGGCGGCCTGGGTCGACAACTCGACGCTCGCCTTCGGCACGGCCAAGAACGAGCAGAAGGCCACCACGATCTTCTTCGTGCCGGCCGACGGTTCCGCCCCGGCCAAGCCGGAGATCTCCGACGCCGCGTCACCGGTATCGGTGAAATAGTGGAGCATGTGGGCGAACCCATTGTCAGCGTAGTGATCGCGGCGCACGAGGAGCAGGCGGTGATCGCGCGGTGCCTGCGGTCGCTGACGGCCGGGGCGAAACCGGGCGAGTTGGACATCGTCGTGGTCGCCAACGCGTGCACCGACCGGACCGCGCAGATTGCCCGGTCGGAGCGAGCGCGCGTCATCGAGACGCCGATCCCCGGCAAGGCGCACGCGCTCGTGCTCGGTGATGCGGAGTGCCGCACGTTTCCACGGCTGTACCTCGACGCCGACGTCGACCTCGACATGCCGTCGTTACGTCTGATGCTCAAGGCAATCGATCGCGGCGCGCTCGCCTGTTCGCCGGTACCCGAGTACGACATGACCGGTGTTTCCCGTGTCGCCGCAAGGTTCAACCGTGTGCACGACCAGCTGCTCTCCGGGCGTCGAGGCTTGTCCGGCGCCGGTGCCTACCTGCTCAGCAAGGAAGGGCACACCCGGGTTTTCCCTTTGCCTGTGGTTATTTCTGACGACGGATTCGTACATCGCGCGTTCTCGGTGAGCGAGCGGCAATCCGTGGCAGGCGCACGCTCTGTGGTGCGACCGGCGCGTACGGTGCGTGCGGTGATCCGCAGGCGGGCCCGGGTCCGGCTCGGCAATCGTGAGCTGGATCTCTTGGGGCGTAAGGCCGAAGAGGCACCGGTGGGGCTCAGGTCACTGGTAACGCTGGTTCGCCGCGGCCAGGTCCGGGTGCTGGATGCCTTGTGGTTCTTGGTAGTCCTGCTCGCCGACAAGGTGGTCGCGCGCTGGCGGCGGTTGCGTGGCAAGGACAAGAAATGGGCGTCCGACACCGGGTCACGCTGAGGTCAAGCCGCCGGACGAGTCATCTGATAACCATTCGATTCCCTTATAGCCCACTCTGAGTATGTCTGCGTATGTTCGGGACCGGCTCGTTCCGGCGTTCACTCGAACCCGCTAGTCCGTTCTGCGCAGTCCCGCTGAGTGGTTATTAACGGGCTTGATGACGGCCGTTGTGACCTGGCCACTTGCCCGATCGTACGCATTTGCTGTTGTTTCTGGAAAACAGTAACTCCGGCGCGGGCCTCGACGACATGTGCAATGTCGGCCAGAACTCAGGAAGAGGGCTCCCAGGTGACTCGCAGGCATGTGCTGATCATCGTCCAGAACCTGCCGGTTCCCTTGGACCGCAGGGTTTGGCTGGAGTGCCAGGCGCTGACCGCGGCCGGGTACGAGGTTTCCGTGATCTGTCCAAAAGGGCCAGGCGATCCCGGATACCAGGTGTTATCCGGTGTGCACCTGTACAAGTACGCTCCGCCGCCGCAGGCCAACGGCGTGCTGGGATACCTGCTCGAGTTCGTCTACTGCTGGCTGCGGACCGCCCGCCTGACCTTGAAAGTCTGGCGCAGGGCGCCTTTCGCCGCCATACAGGCCTGTAACCCGCCGGACACATACTGGGCGCTCGCCCGGTTATGGCGGGCGCGGGGCGTCCGGTTCATCTTCGACCACCACGATCTCAACCCCGAGGTCTTCCGGTCGCGCTTCGGTGAACCGAAGGGTCTTGCTGCACGTGTACAGCTTGCCGGCCTGTACTGGCTGGAACGCAAGACCTTTCACACCGCGGACCGGGTGATCTCGACCAACCAGTCCTACCAGCGCATCGCCTGGGAACGCGGGGACGTGCCGGTCGAGCACACCACGGTGGTGCGCTCGGGCCCGGACACGTCGGTGATGAAACCCGGCACGCCCAAACCGGAACTGCGTAACGGCAGGGAACATCTGGTGGCGTGGCTGGGAATCATGGGGCCGCAGGACGGCGTCGACGGCGTGCTCGAAATCGCCCGCCGGGTCGTGCGCGACCACGGCCGGGAGGATGTCCAATTTGCCCTGCTGGGATTCGGTGACTGCCTTGAGGATCTGAAGAAACAGTGCGCCGAGCTGGGCCTGGACGACTATGTGACCTTCACCGGCCGCGTCGGCCCGCCGCAGATCGCCGACTATCTCTCCACCGCGTCGCTCGGCCTGTCGGCCGACCCGCTCAGCCCGCTGAACGACGTGTCCACAATGAACAAGACCATGGAATACATGGCGTACGCGCTGCCCGTGGTGGCCTACCGTCTCACTGAGACAGTTGTGTCAGCAGGCGACTGCGCTGTGTATCTGGAACCCGGTGACGTCGACGGTTTCGCCAAGGAACTTCTCGGCCTGCTGGACGACCCGGCCCGCCGGGACCGGCTCGGTTCGGACGGCCGGGCCAGGGCCGAGCAGGTGCTCGACTGGCGGCCGCAGGCACAGGCGTACGTCGGCGTCTACGACGAACTGTTCGGATTCGAGCTCGAGCCGGCCGCGCCGCCGTCGCGGCCGGCTGTCATCCGTGACCACCGCACGCCGGGCCTGCGTAGCTCTCGGCGCCGGGTGACTCCCACCGCTGACTGAAAGGGCTGCGCATGTTCGCCAGACGGATCGCGGTGATCGGGACCGGGTATGTGGGCCTGACCACCGGTGCCTGTCTTGCTTCGCTCGGGCACCGGGTGGTGTGCGGCGATGTCGATCCGGCCAAGATCGACCGGCTGCGCCGGGCCGAGGTCGACATCCTCGAACCGGGCCTGGCCGAGTTGGTGGCCGAAGGTCTCGCCGCCGGCCGCTTGTCCTTTGTGGTCGGCGCCAAGGAGGCGCTGGCCGCGCACGAGGACGGTGCGGAGATCGTGTACCTGTGCGTGCCGACGCCGATGGGCGTGGGTGGCGTGGCCGATCTGAGCACGGTCGAGTCGGTCATCGACGACGTCCGCGACCTGCTGCCCTCCGGCACGGTCGTGGTCAACAAGTCCACTGTGCCCGTCGGGACCGCGGAGCGCACGAAAGAGCTGCTCAAGCGTGCGGACGTCTCGGTGGTCAGCAACCCCGAGTTCCTGCGTGAAGGGTCGGCTGTCGAGGACTTCCTCAACCCAGACCGGATTGTCGTCGGCTGCGACCAACAAGACGCGGCCGAACGCGTGTCGGCGTTGTACGCGCGGCTTGGTGCGCCGACAGTGCTGACCGACGCGGCCAGCGCCGAGCTGGTGAAATACGCGGCCAACTGCTTCCTGGCGATGAAACTGTCCTATGTGAACGCGATGGCCGAGCTGTGTGAACGCCTCGGTGCGAACATCGCGGACGTCACCGAGGGTATGGGCTACGACCGCCGGATCGGCCAGGCGTTCCTGTCGCCCGGCCCTGGCTGGGGCGGTTCGTGCCTGCCGAAGGACACCTCGGCCATGTTGCAGGTCGCCGACTCGGCCGACTTCGAGTTCCGGCTGCTGCGCGCCACGATCGACACGAACGAACGCCAGCGCCAGCGCATCGTCGACAAGATCCGGCTCGCAGTGACCGGCAAGCGTAACGGCTCGCTGTCGCACACGCGCCTCGGCCTGTTCGGCCTGACCTTCAAGGCCAACACCGACGACCTGCGTGACTCACCCGCATTGGCAGTGGCGGCCATGCTTCGCCAGGCCGGTGCCGAGTTGGTGGCTTACGATCCGGCGGTCCGGTCGGACACCCTCCGCCCGGAGATCGGCTCGGTGACTGTAGTCGATGATCCTTACCTGGTCGGCAAAGAGGCCGACGGTCTGGTGATCCTGACCGAGTGGCCCGAGTTCCGGACCCTCGACTGGCCGAAACTGGCCGACGTGGTTGGCAACCAGGTCGTGGTGGACACCCGCAACCTGCTGGACAAGGACGTGTTGCGGCGCGCCGGTTTCACCTGGACCGGCCTGGGCCGCTAGCGGAATTTCCGGACTATCGCCTTGAGCTGAGGGGCGATCGGTGAGGCTTTGGCCGCGCTGATCGCCTTTCGGCTTACCCGGCGCAATGTGGTCCGCGCACCGGAGGTGATCGCGCCAATGCACACAGTGGACGATCCCGTCATCGCGCGCCGCTTGTAGTCGTCCTCGCCACGGCCGAGGTCGATCCTCGTGATCCCCAGTTCGGGGGCGGCCATCACGACCTCACGCAGCAGGATCCAGCCCGGCGACAGTGGCCCGAACTTCCGGTCGAACGCCGGGAACCACCAGTGCAGTACGTCGCCCGAGCGAATCCCGAAATGCGCGGCGAGCAGATGCGGCCCGGCGTGCACGGTCGACAGCAGGCCTAGCCCGGAGTCCAGCAGGCGGTGCAGCAGCTCCCGTTGCACCGGGTCGGCGAAATGGTCCCGGGCACCTGTCGAGGCGTACTGCTCGCGTTTCAGGGCAATGACCTGATCCAGATGTTCCGTTGACGCGGCGACGAATTCGACGGTGCCCAAATCGCGGCCGGCCTTGTTGGTCAGCCGACGGGCCTCGCTCATCTTGTCCCGGCCACTCTTCGCGGCCCGCCCGAGATAACCCTCCAGGCCGTCGGTGACGTCCATGAAAGGAGACGGCCTGCGTTCCTCGATCCAGGGCTCGAGATCGACGTACTCGTCCACCAAGTGGTCGAATGTCAACGACTTGACCCCGGCCGCCCTGAGCAAAGCCCTGGGGGAGAACCGGACGCCAGGTGCCAGCACTGGTCCCTGGAAGTCCGCGCCCGGCGAACCAGCCGGTCGCGCACTCGATCCGCTTATGTGCAAGGGCCAGACGAAACCGTCGCCCAGCAGAACCGAAACCGGCCGCCCGGCATGCACAGCGGCAACATAGGAAGCCGAGAAATACGGACTGTCCCATCTGGATTCACCGGTCCGGATCTCTTGCCAGTGCGCCAGGTCCGCCTCAGTCAGCGAATCGAAGGAAACCAGCCGGAAACCACTCATTGGGGCAGCACCCGCAATCGCTTCGAAGGCCGCAACAAAGCCGTCAGGGCCGCCTTCGCGGTCGGCCGGCCCGCAGCCGCCCGGATCGCCTCGCCCAGGACAACCGCGGCGGAATAGCCCAGCCAGGCGAGAAAACCGTAATGCCTGCGGACAATCCGCACCCGGTTCACGGTCAGCAGAGCCCACAGCATCGGGTTGGTTCCCGACTCACCGCCGTCGTGCTCGAATACCGACTCCGGTGAGTACCAGGTCAGATACCCCAGCCGACCGGCCCGCAATGCGAAGTCGGTTTCCTCGCCGTACAGCAGGAACGTCTCGTCCCACGGGCCGGTTGCCCGGAATGCCTCGGCGGAGATGAGCTGAATCCCGCCGGTCGCCCAGGTCGCCGGTCCGGGAACCGAATACCGCGCCGGATCCGTGATGAGCTCGCCCAGCGTGCCCCAACGCCCCGCCCGGTTGCCGCCGATGACTGCCTCCGCCCAGGCCCGTAGCACGGTCGGTGGGCGCCGCAAAGACGGCTGAAGGCTTCCGTCCGGATTTTCCAGTCTTGGGGCGGCTATGCCCACTCTGGGCCGGTCAAATGCCTTGGCCAGCAAGGCGACCGCACCTGGCCGGACCCGGACATCGGGGTTGATCACCAAAACGGCGTCGTGCGGGCCCAGCGAGGCCACACCGGCGTTGATCCCGGCGGCATATCCCGCATTACGGCCGATTTCCACCACCCGCACCGGGAGATCGCCCGAGTTCTTGGCGATATCACACGTGTCGTCTTTCGAAGCGTTGTCCGCCACCACGATCTCGGTGACGTGCACGCCTTCAAGGCCATCGGGCAGGGAAGCGAGGCACGAGCCGAGAGTGTCCGCACTGTTGTACGTCACGATCACGACGGCGACTCGGAGCGGATCGCTTGTCACGTCACCCTCATCGTGCCGCGCCACGACTGCGTTTCATCAGCCCGGCGGCCAGCCTGCGGGCCGCGCGGCGCATCCCGGGCTGTCCGGCCAGCACATCGGTTGTCCACGATGGATCGATGTCGTGCCGCAGGCTGGTTCTGGCCTGCAGCCAGGAATCCGGCGCGGCCGCACCGCCGTCACTCGTATAGACCAAACCGGCGCCCGCGTGCCGAAGCCGGTTCAACACCACCCGATCGTACGAACCGAAGGGCACCGCGACCCGGGAGACGGGCTTACCGGTCACCTCCGCGAGCAGCCGGGGCGCGGTCACCATCTCCTCGACCGCCTCCTCGAAGCCGATTTTCCGCCAGTCGCGGTGTGACCAGCCATGCGATCCGATCCGCATCCCGGCGTCCCGCAGCTCCAGCACGTCGGACTTGTCCAGCCTGCCCGGTTGGCCGAGCAGCCCGGCCAGGACGAAGAACTCGGCGGTGAGACCGCGTTCCAGCAAGCGGGGCAAGGCGATCTCGACGTCCGAGGAGTTGCCGTCGTCGAACGTGATCCGGACGTCCTCGCGGCCCATCGCGGCGTCCAGCACCTGTTCGAACTGCTCGGTGGTCACCCACGTGCCGTCCTCACCGGGATCCAGTTCACGCGGCGGCTTGCCGATGCCGTGCACGGTGAGGTTGATGACCTTGGCTGGCATCCGGCGGCCCTTCTCGCGGCGGGGTGTCCACTCGGGTATCGGCGCCGGGGGCCGGGTATTACCTCTTGACAGTGTCTATTGGTCTAGTCCACATTCAGACGTGCTGACGGTAGTCAGCCGCCTCCGGTCCGACACCGCCGCCTGCGAGTCGGAGGTGGGCTTCCGCACCCCCTGCTTGCTGGAGGACCCATGAAGATCATGCGGCGGATTCTCCCCGCGGCCATTACAGCCGCGATGGCGATCGGCCTGGCGCCGGTGGCCCATGCCGCGGTGAATCCGATTCTCGCTGCGCCCTACCTCTACCAGTGGAGCAGCCCGCCCAACCCGACGTCCGTGATGTCGTCGACCGGCATCAAGTCGTTCACCCTCGCCTTCATCCTGTCCAACGGGACCTGCAACCCGGCGTGGGACGGCGACCGGTCGCTCACCGGCGCCGACATCACCCGCGTGAACCAGATCCGGTCGGCCGGCGGCGACGCGATCCCGTCCATCGGCGGCTGGTCGGGCAACAAGCTCGGCAAGACCTGCTCCAACGCCACGAACCTCGCCAACGCGTACGTCAAGGTGATCGACGCGGGCAAGTTCACCGCGATCGACCTGGACATCGAGAACACCGACGAGTTCCAGAACGCCGGCGTGCAGGACAAGATCCTGGGTGCCTTGAAGATCGTGCGGCAGCAGCGGCCGTCGGTGAAGATCGTGATCACCATCCCGACCGAGGTGAGTGGCCCGGAGACCTGGGGCAACCGGCTGATTCAGCGCTCGAAGGACCTCGGCGTGGCGGTCGACGTGTGGACTGTGATGCCGTTCGACTTCAGCTCCGGCGGCGACATGGTCGGCAAGACCAAGAGCGCGGTCACCGGCCTGAAGAACCGGCTCAAGTCGGTCTTCGGCCTGTCGGACGACGCGGCGTTCCGCAAGTCCGGCCTGTCGTCGATGAACGGCAAGACCGACAACGCCGGTGAAGTCGTCTCTCCGGCGAACTTCCGCTCCATCGTCAGCTGGGCGAACTCCGTGCACCTGGCCCGGGTGTCCTTCTGGGCACTCAACCGCGACTGCAACAACTGTGCGGGCATCAGCCAGGGTCAGTGGGAGTTCACCCGCGCCAACGCTGCCTTCACCGGTTGAACTTTGCCCCCAATGTGGCGTTGGTAGCGTCAGATGCCCCCAATGTGGCATTGGGGGCATCTTTTTTGCTCTTGGCGCGGGTCCTGGGCAACAGCACGATGCCCACCGCAGCCAGCAGGAAGCACACGACTTCGCCCAGCGTCGCCACCGTGGACGTCTTCGCGCCCTCGCCGAGCGCCACGTAGCCGATACCGATCGCGACCAGCGGGTCGGACAGGGTCAGCGCGGCCACGACCAGGTCCGGCGGCCCGCTGGCGTGCGCCTGCTGGATGAACCAGACCGCGACCGGGATCGAGAGGATCGCGCCGATCAGCGACCCGGTCGGGAAGTCCGCCCGGTTGCCGTGCTCGACGCTCAGTGCGGCCAGCCGGACGACCACCGACGAGAACCCGAACACGACCCCGCCGCCGGCGGCGAAGGCCAGGCAGCGAACGAGTCCGTGCCCGATGCTGCCGATCAGGCCGAGCACCATCAGCAACAGCCCGACGATCAACGCGATCAGTACCGCGGTCTCGTCGGACACGCTCGTGACCTGGGCGTTGGACGCGGCCAGGGATGTGAAGCCGCCGACGCCCAGCACGATGGCCGCCAGCGCAAACCAGGTGCCGAGCGACAGCCCGGTCCGGTCGTACCGGGCGGACGCGACCGCGGTGACCGCGATGCCGAGCACGCCGATCGGCTGGATGACCGTGACCGGCGCGAACGCGAGCGCGCCGAAGTGCAGTGCGCTGCCGATGACGACTGCCAGCTGGCCCATCAGCCATTTGCGGTTGCTCAGCAGTTCCAGTAACGCGCCGATCGCGACCAGCTTGCCGTTCTGCTTGTCACGGACCGCGGTGTTCTGCCACAACGCCCCCAGGCCGTTCAGCAACGCCCCGGCGAGAGCCAGGGTGAACGCTAGCCATAGCAGAGATCCCACAAAGCCAGCCTATTGAACTCACACCGATCACACTCGGCAATATCCGTGCTTGCTAGGTCACAAACAGAACTCGGAACCCGTTCTGACCTGCCCATGTCAACCATGGTTGACAGTCCGCCTGTGTCAACCTAGATTGACACCATGAGCGAGGCGACCAAGCTGGCATCCGCTGCCGGCGACAAAGACCCCAAGGTGGGGCTGCATGCGGTCGCGGCACTGCGCAAGCTGCTCGAGTGGCTCGAAGCGGTCCAAGTGCGCAACGCACGGGCCAACGGGTGGTCATGGCAGGACATCGCGACCGAACTCGGCGTGAGCAGACAGGCCGTGCACAAGAAGTACGGGAGGGGATGATGTTCGAGCGATTCTCCGGCTCGGCCCGCCAGGTCATCGTGGCCGCGCAGCGGGCGGCGATCGACGCCGGTGCCAGTGAGATCGACAGTCCGGACCTGCTCGTCGCGCTGTTGACCGTCCAGGACGAGATGACAGACCGGCTGCTGGCCGGGCACGAGCTGACGGCCGGCGAACTGGCCGAGGAGTTCGGCCGCGCCCGGCGGCGGGGCGGACTCACCGACGAGGAAGCCGCGGCACTCAGCACGCTGGGCGTCGACGTCGACAGCATCATTCGCAACGTGGAGGAGTCACTCGGCGAGCAGGCGATGGTCATGCCTGGACGCCGTCGGCGCCTCGGCGGGCACATCCCGTTCACCGTGGACGCGCGAAAGACCCTGGAGCAGTGCCTGCGCGAGGCCATCCGGCGCAAGCACAAGCAGATCGGTGCCGAGCACCTGCTGCTCGCGCTGCTGGCCCGCAAGTCCATCGCGGCGGACGCGCTTGTCTCCCGCGGCATCACGTATGACGGCGTGACCTCACTGATCGGGAGCAACCGTGACGTACGACGATGAGATGTCCCTAGGCCGCGACGCCCTGTTATGCGGCGAATGGTTGACGGCTTACGCCCATTTCGGCAAGGCGCACGGCCTCGGTCACGACGTTCGGCGTCAGCACCTCGCCGCGCACCGAGCCTGCCTGCGGGCGGCCTGGGCGGGCCGTAGCCCCGGTCGGATCGGCACCCAGTTGTTCCTGCTGACCTGGGCATTCGTGCTCGAACGCGACCGTACGCCGGTCGGTGCGTGATGCCGGCGGAGCGACCGGCCCGCAAGCCGCGCAAGCAGCCGGAGATCATCCGGCTGCTACTGCTACGGCTGCTGCTGAGATAGCGAAATCCGATCGGGGCTAGTCAACGCACCCCTGGACGCTGTAAAAACAGTGCGCCGGATGGCGTAACCGCTACGACCTAATGGTCGTTGCGTAAAGGCCATCCGGCGCACTGCTTCGTGTTCGCCCGGGTTCCATCACACCCGGGCGAACACACTGGCCGCTACTCCTGCGTGGTGGTCGGCACAGCCCCTCGTTGTGCCGGCCAAGGTGTCGCAGCCAGTTGGGGTGAGCCCCGGCGCCGCGGGGGCATCGCGGCGCCGGGGCCAGGTCCCGACCTGCGCAGGCGCGGTTGGCAGGTCGGGTGGCTCTGGGGAGGTCGAATCCTCACGTGGCTGTCAAGCCCCGGGGTCAGGTCGCCGTGCAGCGGACATGGTCATGCCCGTGAGACGCACTCAGGGCAGATCTATGCCGCGAAAATGTGCGATCAATCAGGAGGAGTTGCCGGCAGACCGGCAGTGCGGCCGAGTTCGGCGGCAAACTGCTGGTCATGCAGCCGGCCCGCCTGCGGCGGGGCCAGCTGGGTCTGCAGCGGCAGGACGGCGAGCATGCCCCGCGCGTCCGATCCGCCATTGCTGCCAGAGGAGAACGTGGGGCAGGGCGCAGCCGGGGCGCCCGGAGCCGTGGGGCTCGGCAGCGGGCCGGGCCAGTTGTCCGTGGGAGCGGCCTTCTCCGAGGTCCAGCCCGTGGTCCGCGCCGGGACAGCCGTGGTCTCGGCCTGACGCGGCTCAGTAGTCACGCGCGGTCGGTCCGTGGCGGTCGGGGCCTGAACGGCTGGCGGCGCAGTCACAGGCGTCACTGCGGGCGCTTGTACGGACGGCGGAGTCTCGGTGCGCTGCGTGTCGGTCTGGGCGCCGTTGTTCTGGCCCAGGTTGAGCAAGTCGGTCACCGGCTGCAGCACTGACTTGTCGTTCTTGTTGTCGTTGGTGCTGGGCGGCGGTGTCAGGATCTGCTCGGGAAGCTTGGCGACATCGTCGACGACCTTGGTGACGGTCTTGGTCACCGTGCTCACGGTCTTGGTCACGGTGCCGAGCGTCGTGGTCACCGTCGTCGTAACTGTCGTGACGGTCTTGGTCACCGTTGTGGTGACGGTCGTGACTGTGTTCGTCACGGTGCTGGTCACTCCGCCGACAAGTCCACCGATCAGACCCCCGAGCCCCCCGTTGTTGTCACCGGACCGGGCGCTCTTGGTGTTCTTGGTGTTCTTGTCCTTGGTGGGCTTCGAGTTCGTGGCCGCGGGCGGCTGCTGCGAGCTGCCGCCGATGTTCAGGTTGAGACCCGGCACATCGAGCGGCAACCGGACATCCGCGGACGCGGTGCCGGCGAACAGCGCACTGACCAACCAGGCGCCTGCCGTGAAACCGATGAGGAGTGCCACGCGCACGACAAGGCGACGCAGCATCGTGCCGGCGCCGCGCGCCAGACCCGAGCCGGTCACCAAGACCACCACCGTTTCACTGGAACAAGTTCTCGCGACGCCATCCACTCGCGCACCGGCTTCGCAGATTGCACCCTAGCTTCGTAAGCGCCGCCAAGAAAGGCGGATTGCCTTGTCCGTCCCCCGTATGTCCATTCGGCGATGATCACGGTCCGTCGTATTCACCGAACTGGGTGATCCTTCTAGTGCGACTGGGCGAGTCCCGGTGACTGCCGACAGTGTGTCCTTCGTGGACACTCAACACGCGATGCGGCTCAGCGAGTGGGTCGACAGATGGCGGTCGCGAATCCCCGACCTGCACTTGCACGATCCAGACGGGCCGCGCGAATGCCTCGTGCGAGCCGGGCAACTCGTCGTCGAACCGGGCGCGGTCCAACCGGTCTGCGAACAATTGCGCCGCTGGATCGACCACATTGACCCAAGTGGACGCATCACGTTGCGCTCGGAATTGCGTGACCGCCCAGTCGAAGTCGCCGCGGACGTGGCAAGCCGATGGCCGGCGGCCCCCAATCATGTGCACATAGGCGGCCCGATCATGCTCGGCACCCCGGTATGGATAGGCGGGCCGCAACCGGACGTGCCCGCCCCAAGACCGCCGACACCACAAACCTGGGACCCGTCAGTCACCGTCGCGGTACTCGACACCGGCCTCGACCCACACCCATGGTTCGCCGGCCGGAAGTGGTTCACAGAATGGGGACAGCACCCAGAAGTGCTCGACCACGACGCGGACGGCAACACCGACTGGCAAGCGGGCCACGGAACATTTGTCGCAGGCGTCCTGATCCGCAACGCACCCGGCGTCACCCTCCGGCACCACCGAGTCCTCTCATCCATGGGAATCACCGACGACACAACCGTCGCGGCGGCCCTGCGCACCATTCGCACCACCGGCAAAACCGACATCATCCTGCTCACATCCGGCTGCTACACAGCCGACAACCAATGCCCCCCGATACTCCGGCAAGAGTTCGCCCAGTTCACCGAAACAGTCACCGTGGCAGCGGCGGGCAACGGCGGCAGCAGCCGCCCCTTCTGGCCCGCGGCCCTCCCCGAAGTCACAGCCGTGGCCGCAACCGACCAGACCGGCACAATCGCCACATTCTCCAACCGAGGCCCCTGGGTCAACGCCACAGCCCCAGGCGTCGACATAGTCAGCAGCTTCGTCCGCCGCACCCCAGCCCCCGAAGGCGTAGCCCCCGGCACCGAAGCCCGCGAATACGGCGCGGCCAAGTGGAGCGGCACCTCCTTCGCGGCCCCGCAAATAGCCGCCGACCTCGCCAAACTCATCCACACAGGCCACACCCCCGCCGAAGCCCTCGACAGACATTCACTCGGTCAGCCAACATTGTGAACGCAATTTGGCAACGACCCCTGGCACGTACAGTCGTCGAAGCGCTACTCTATGGATGCTCGCCCCCTCCCCCTCGGCGAGCCAAACGTCCCCGCTCCCCGGGACCCCCAGCCGGGTCGAGCGGGGACGTCCTTAGCCCCCTCTGGTCGGCTCGCTTCGCTCGCCTTTCCAGAGGCGTCCTTAGGACATTGGGGGGCCGAGCCCCCCAAGCCCCCCACGGTGTGTGCTCCTACCGAACCAGCGCCGGTCATTTTTCGTTTGACTAGCATCGGGCGCTGCGCGCCCTCCTTTCAGGCATGAGGCGCGGAGCGCCTCACAACCTTAAGGTTTTGTTTTCGTAGGCTCACAGGCTTCAATCGTTTGAGTTGCAGCTTGGGTCGTTCAATTCCCGGGGCCCAGCCAGGCTGGGGCGTCGGCCGAAGGCCTGAAAGGCTCGATTTTATACGGGGTGGAGGCGGCCTTAAGCTTGTCGGCGCGGCAGGCCCCTCATGGCTCTGGCCGAGAACCCCACCTTGATCCTTGGGCCTGCCCTTTAGTCCTGACGTGGCCGCCTCAGGGGTTCCCGTGTCAAATCGAGCCGTCCCAGCCAGCAATGTCAAAGCAAAAATCCAGATAGGGCCCAGCCCTGGACATAGAAGCAAAACCAAGGCAGGGCGCTCAGCCGCCGATGGCGGAGCAAAGGCCCAGGCAGGGAGGGAAGGGGGCGGTAGGTGGGCACTGCGGGTTACTTTTTGGTGGGGGTTCACTCGGGTGGGTGGGATTGGGAGCGGGGTGGGAGGTTCGTCCATCTGAGGGGTATGTCGATTGAACGTGGTGGGGATGTTCTGGGATTGGTCCGGAGTGGGGATGAGGGGGCGTGGCGAGAGCTGGTGCGGGTTCATGGGCCTCGGATTTGGGCGGTGGCCAGGGCGCACAGGTTGAATGAGGCTGATGCGGCCGATGTTTTTCAGACGACGTGGCTCAATCTTGCCGAGCATGTCCACGGGATCCGGGATTCTGAGAAAATTTCGGCTTGGCTGGCGACGGCGGCGAAACGGGAATGTCTGCGGGTTATCGAGTTGCGCAGGCCGCTGCCGGTGCGGTGGTTGCCCGCGGCCTTCGCGCCTCAACCGGAACAGGTGGTTCTCACCGATGAGCGGGATCGGCAGCTCTGGGCTGCTTTTCAGGCTTTGCCGGACCGATGTCAACGCCTGCTGAGGGTGTTCGCCTACGCGCCGGACTACACCTATGCCCAGCTCGCCGATGCCGCGGGAATCGGTGAGAGCAGTGTCGGCTCGATGAAGGGCCGCTGCCTGAAGGCGCTGAAACTCAAGCTGGACCGGCGGGTCTTCGACCAGGTCGACCCGATGCCCGAGGTGATCGCGGTCCCGCAGCAGCCGCGTGCCCGGTTCGCGGCCTTCCCGGAGCCGGTCACGCGCAGTGCCGCGCACTCTCTGAAGTTCGGGCATGGCGACTGCACGGTCCAAGTGGAGATTGGCGCGGCTCTGCATGGGCTGGTCACGCCGGTGACCGACGTTCAGGTTTGGTGGCCGGATGGCATGGTTTCGGTGGATGTCGACGAGTACGGCCTGTTCACCGCACGCAAAGTTCCGCCGGGGCCGGTTCGGCTGGTTGTCGACGGGGTTGTGACGGACTGGTTCGTCCGGTGAGCCACGCGGAGGCGCTCGCGTCGGTGGAACGCGGTGACTTCGCGCAGGGGTTGCGTCAGGCGCGAGCGGCGTTGGTTCAGTCGCCGCAGGAGGCCGGACCGATCCTGCTGACCATCGCGTGGATCGAGCTGGATCGCGGCAATTTCCGGGCCTGCGCCCGTGAGCTGGCCAAGGCCGGCGCGAATGGCGCGTCGGCCGCGCGGGTGAAGTGTTTGAACGGCCTGAGATTGTGTGCGATCGGCGACTATGAACACGCTGTCACAGAACTTTCCGGGGCGTTGCGGAACCTGCTTGGTGACCGGAAGTGGCTGGCGAACGCGTTGGTGGGCAGGGGCATTGCGCGCGGTTATCTGTTCCGGCTGACTGCGGCGGACCGGGATTTCGCGGTCGCGGCGCGGATTCTGGGTGAGCTTGGGGAGCACGAGCGGGTTGCGGCGTGTGTTCACAACCGTGGTTTTGTAGCGCTGCAGAAGGGCGATCTGCCTCGTGCGCTGGAGTTGTTCGAGCACGCCGGCAAGGGGTTACGGTTCGGACGGGCGGAGGCGTTGATCGATCATGCCTCGGCGTTGCTCGCGGCCGGGATGACCAGGGATGCGAGTGCGTTGCTCGAGCAGGCGGAGTCGTTGCTGGCCGGGCGGGGAAGCCGGTTGGCGGAAGCTGTTCTGAATGCTGGATATTGCGCTCTGTATTCAGGTGACATTGATTTGGCTGCCTGTGCGGCGAAGCGGGCGCACGAGCTCTTCCGGATGCAGCGGCGCCCGGCGTGGGTGGCCGTGGCGGACGCGTTGGCGCTGCGGACCCAGCTGCCGGATGCCGCCGCGGCCCGGCGGGTCGCGGATCGGTGTTTTCGTTGGGGCAGAAGGATCGAAGCAGCCGAACTTTTGCTTGCCGCAGCGAAAGTGGCGCCGCAGTTGCTTGTGAAGCTTGAAGGGGAGCGGACGGCGAGCACGGCGCGGCTGCGGGCGATCGGCTGGCTCGCGCGTGCGATGCGGAGTGAGGGGCAGGCGCGGTTTGCGGCCTGCCGTGCGGGAATGCGCGTGGTGACGGAGTACGCAGGCGCCATGGGGGTTGGCGCGCGTGAGCTCGCAGCGGAGTTCTCAGGCGTGGCGATAGCCCATGCGAAGAGGCCGAGCACAGTGTTCTCCTGGATGGAACGGCAAAGAATCACTGTCCTGCCGCAGGTGAACGTGGGCGACTTGGTGGCATTGCGAGACGCCGAAGCTCAAGGTGACACCGCTCGTGTGGCGGAGTTGGAAGCACGGATGCGGCGGCTGCCGTCGACCTCCGCGCATGCCGACGCCATCGACGAGCTCAGAGAAGCCTTGGGCGACAGGATGCTCATCAGTTTCACGGTCCACAACGGCGAAACCATCGCGTGCACGTTGACCCGATCCCGAGTTCGGGTGCACCGCCTGGGTTCTGTCGGGACTCCTGGGTTCTCGTGGGAACCGCGGCCGGCGAACGCGGCCGACAACCGAATCCTCAGACCGTTGGGGATCGGCGATCGGGAGCTGGTGATTGTGCCCGCCGAGGGAATGTCCGGTTTGGTCTGGGCCGCGTTGCCCTCGTGCGTGGGTAGGCCTGTGTCGGTCGTCCCGTCTGCCGCGACTTGGCTTCGTGCCGTGCGTTCCAGGAACGGACAGGGAAGGGTCGCGGTGGCGGGTCCAGGCCTGCGGCACGCGGAACGTGAGGTCGCGGGTCTGGGATACGCGGTCGTTGAGTCGAAAGTGGCCACTGTGCTGGCGGCTGTCGAAGGCGCGGACATCGTGCACATTGCCGCGCACGGCAAGTTCCGCGCCGACGCGCCGATGTTCTCGTGTCTACGGTTGACCGACGGCCCGTTGTACGGCTACGACCT
Source organism: Kibdelosporangium banguiense (assembly GCF_017876405.1). GTDB lineage: Bacteria > Actinomycetota > Actinomycetes > Mycobacteriales > Pseudonocardiaceae > Kibdelosporangium > Kibdelosporangium banguiense. Next base: position 2,764,164 of record NZ_JAGINW010000001.1, read on the forward strand.
CGCTCGGCTCAACCGCGCGCCCAGATTGCTTGTGCTGTCGGCGTGTGAGGTCGCCAAAGCCGAACTCTTCGCGACTGCACTGTTCGACCGGGGTGGGCAAGCCCTGATCGCGAGCTCGATCCCAGTCCCGGACGAACGCGCCGTCGACCTCATGGCCACCCTGCATCGGCGCCTTGGCCAGGGCGAATCACCTGCGGCGGCACTGGCCGAGGCGCAGGTACGGCATGGCCATCTGGGGTTCAGCTGTCTTGGCGCGGGGTGAGTTTGTGCAGGCGGGCGACTGCTTCGTCGAGGACTTCGTCCTTCTTGCAGAAGGCGAACCGGACGATGTGCTGCCACTGTTCGGGGCTGTCGGTGAAGACCTGCACGGGGACGGCGGCCACGCCGATGCGCTCCGGAAGTTCGCGGCACAGCTGGAAACCGTCGCTGAAACCCAGCGGCCGCACGTCCGCGCACACGAAATAAGTGCCTTCGCTTGGCCGTACGCCGAATCCGGCCTCGGTCAGGCCGGCCACCAGACGGTCCCGCTTGGACTGCAGCTGCTCACGCAACCCGGTCACCCAGGCTGCTTCGTGGTTGAGGGCGTGCGCGACGGCGGGCTGGAACGGTGCGCCGCCGACAAAGGTGAGGAACTGCTTGGCTGCCCTGGCCGCCGCGACCAGCTCGGCCGGGCCGCACATCCAGCCGATCTTCCAGCCGGTGCAGTTGAACATCTTGCCCGCGCTGGAGATCGTCAGCGTCCGCTCGGCCATGCCCGGCAGTGACCCCAGCGGCACGTGTTTCCGGTCGTCGAACACCAGGTCCTCATAGACCTCGTCGGTCACCGCGATCAGGTCGTGTTCCACGCAGATCGCCGCGATCTCGGTCAGTTCAGCGTGGGTGAACACGGTTCCGGTCGGGTTGTGCGGGGTGTTGAGCAGCAGCAACCGGGTGTTCGGCCCGATCGCGGCACGGATCGCGTCGATGTCCGGTGCGAACCGGCCGGTCTCCGGGTCCTCGCGCAACGCCACCACGCGCCGGGTGGCGCCGGACAAGGCGACACACGCGGCGTAGGAGTCGTAGTACGGCTCGATCAGCAGGACCTCGTCGCCCGGCCCGGCCAGCCCCAGCAGTGCCGACGCGATCGCCTCGGTCGCACCGACCGTCACCAGGACCTCGGTGTCCGGATCGAACTCGGTTGCATAACGGGTCCGGTGGCGGGCGATGGCCTGGCGCAGCTCCGGACGGCCCGGTCCCGGCGGGTACTGGTTGATCCCCGAGGCGATCGCCCGCTGCGCTTCGGCGAGCATCGACGCAGGTCCGTCCGTGTCCGGGAAGCCCTGGCCGAGGTTGACGGCGTTGGTTCTGGTGGCCAGCGCGGTCATCTCCGCGAAGATCGTCGAGGTGAACGGCTGGAGCCGGGGAGTCAAGGCAGTACGACGCACGATGAGTCATCCTCACGGACAATGGACCCGTGGAGCAACTGGGCAGCTCATTGGGCGCCGTGCCCGGCACCGAACAGAAGCAGCGTGCGCTGCGCAAGATGAAGCTGGTCGCGCTGGGTTTCCTGATCGGCGCGACGATCATCTTCGCGCTGGCCTGGGCGTGGGAGGCCAACGGCGGGCCGTCGTGGGTCGGCTACGTGCGGGCCGCGGCCGAGGCCGGCATGGTCGGTGCGCTGGCCGACTGGTTCGCGGTGACCGCGCTGTTCCGCTATCCGCTGGGCATCCGGATCCCGCACACCGCGATCATCCCCAACCGCAAGGACGTGCTCGGTGACAGCCTCGGCGAGTTCGTCGGGGTGAACTTCCTGTCCGAGCAGGTCGTCCGGGACAAACTCGCCAGCGTCGACGTGTCCAGGCGGCTCGGCGAATGGCTCGCCCAGCACGACAACGCCGAGCGGGTCACGTCCGAACTCGCGACCGTGGTCCGTGGCCTGGTCACCGTGTTGCGCGACGAGGACGTCCAGGCAGTCGTCGAACAGGCCGTGACCAAGCGGATCGTCGCGGTCCCCTGGGGCCCGCCGATCGGCAAGCTGATGGAACGGGTCCTGGCCGACGGGACCCACCGCCAGCTCGTGGACCTGCTCTGCGACCGCGCGTACGACTGGGTCAAGGAGAACCACGACAAGTTCGTCGGGATCGTCTCCGAGCGGGCGCCGTCCTGGTCGCCGAAGTTCGTCGACTCGATCGTCGCCGACCGGCTCTACGGCGAGGTGATGTCGTTCGCCTGGGCGCTGAAGACCGAACCGGAACACCCGATGCGCCAGGCCATCGACCGGTTCCTGATCGGCTTCGCCGAGGACATGCAGCACGACCCGGAGATGATGGAGAAGGCCGAACGGGTCAAGCACCAGGTCCTGGAGCACCGCGAGGTGCAGAACGTGATCGGCTCGGCCTGGACGAACGTCAAACGCCTGCTGCTGGACGCGGCCGAGGACCCGTCGTCGGAGCTGCGCAAGCGTGTGCGCGAAGGCCTGGTCTCGCTGGGCAAGCGGCTGAGCGGCGAGGACGCGCTGCGCGAGAAGGTGGACGGCTGGGTCTCCGGCGCGGCCGCGTACATCGTGGTCAACTACCGCGACGAGATCACCACCCTGATCACCGACACGATCGACCGCTGGGACGCCAAGGAGACCTCGCGCAAGATCGAACTCCAGGTCGGCCGCGATCTGCAGTTCATCCGGATCAACGGCACCGTGGTCGGCGCCCTGGCCGGCCTGGCGATCTACACCATCGCGCACCTGTTCACCTGAGGAACACTGTTTGTGCAGCTCAGAGGGTTGTTTTTGGAGGTATACACACGATGTATACCTTGTGTGTATAGTGGTGGCATGTCGATCGGGAACACACTGCTTGGCCTGCTGGAGACGGGGCCCAGACATGGGTACGACCTCAAGCGCGCGTACGACGAGCGCTTCGGGCAGGACCGTCCGTTGCACTACGGGCAGGTGTACTCGACGCTGTCCCGGTTGCTGAAGAACGGCCTGGTCGAGGAGGGCGGTGTTGAGCCCGGCGACGGGCCGGAGCGCAAGCGCTATGCGATCACCGACGCCGGTGTGTCCAATCTGGAGGCATGGCTGACCACGCCGGAGGATCCCGCGCTCTACCTGCAGAACACACTGTTCACGAAGGTCGTCCTCGCGCTGCTGTCCGGTCGTGACGCGACGGATGTACTTGACCATCAGCGATCCGCGCACCTGCGGGCAATGCGTGAGCTGACCAAGCGCAAGACCGGTGGCGATCTGGCGGATCAGTTGATCTGCGACCACGCGCTGTTCCACCTTGAGGCGGACCTGCGCTGGCTGGAGCTCACGGCGGCCCGGCTCGACGATCTGCGAAGGCAGGTCGGGCGATGAGCGCACCGTTGCTGACCGGCGACGACCTGAGGAAGTCGTTCGGCCCGACCGTCGCGCTCAGCGGCGCCGGTCTGGAGTTGTCGGCCGGTGAGGTGGTCGCGGTCATGGGGCCGTCCGGGTCGGGCAAGTCGACCTTGCTGCACTGTCTCGCCGGAATCATCCGGCCTGACGGCGGAACCGTGCGCTACGACGGTCGTGATGTCTCCGCGATGTCCGACGGGCAGCGCAGCGCGTTGCGCCGCAGCGAATTCGGATTCGTCTTCCAGTTCGGTCAGCTTGTCCATGAGCTGACCTGTCTGGAGAACGTGGCTCTGCCGTTGCGGCTCGGCGGCACCAAACGGGCCGAAGCCGAGCGCCAGGCCGCGCAATGGCTGGACCGCCTGGAGGTGGGCGATGTCGCGGGCAAGCGTCCCGGCGAGATCTCCGGCGGCCAAGGTCAGCGTGCCGCTGTGGCGCGTGCCTTGGTCACGCAGCCACGGGTGGTGTTCGCCGATGAGCCGACCGGGGCACTGGACTCCCTCAGCGGTGAGCGCGTCATGACTGCTCTTGTCGACGCGGTGAAACAAACCGGCGCCGCGATCCTGCTCGTCACACACGAGCCGCGCGTTGCCGCGTACTCCGACCGTGAGGTGATGATCCGGGACGGCAAGTCCCGTCAGGTCGAGAGCGTTCCGGCAGGTGGGGCATGACCCCGTCGCGGTGGATCAACGATTTGGCCTTGGGGCTCCGGCTGGCCGTCGGGGGCGGCCGGATCTCCAGGACCGGTCTGGTCCGGCTGGTACTGGGCACAATCGGTGTCGGCCTCGCGGTCGTGGTGCTCTTGTTCGCCGCCTCGGTGAGGCCCGCGCTGGAGGCGCGGGAAGCACGTGTGGACGCGCAGACCTTCTTGAGGGACAGGCCGATGCCGGGCGCGGACCCGTTGTATTTGCGGCTTGCCGACACGAACTTTCGCGGTGACACCGTGAACCGGACGTATGTGCGCGCGGGCGGCCCTGCCGCGCCGATACCGCCAGGCATCGACCGGTTGCCTGGGCCTGGGGAAAGCTATGTGTCGCCCGCGTTGGCAAAGCTGCTGGCGTCGCCGGAAGGCGAGTTGCTGCGGCCCAGGTTCCCGGAGCGGATCGCCGGCACGATCGGCGAAGCGGGGGTCATCCGGCCGAACGACCTGTCCGCGATCGCCGGACCGGTCGGCCCGTTCGCGGACTCCCTGAAGGTGTACGACTTCGGCGGGAGCGCCTCCGGCGGCAGGCTGCGGGCGGAGTTGCTGATCATCTTGGTGCTCGGTGTGGTCGTACTGCTGCTCCCGGTATTCATCTTCATCGCGAGCAGTGCCCGGATCGCGGGTGCGGAACGAGATCAGCGGCTGGCCGCGTTGCGGCTGGTCGGCTCGGACGCCCGCCAGACGCGGCGGATCGCGGCGGCCGAGTCGCTGGTGAGCGCGCTGTTCGGACTGCTGTTCGGCGGCGGTGTGTTCTTGCTGGTGCGATCGTTCGCCGCCGACATCGAGATCGGCGGGGAGAATTTCTTCCCATCCGATCTGACCCCGTCCTGGCCGCTGTTGCTGCTCATTGTCGTGGTCGTGCCGCTGCTCGCGGTGCTGACAACACAGTTCGCGTTGCGCCGCACCATCATCGAGCCGTTGAGCCTTGTCCGGGAGGCCGCACCGATCCGGCGCCGGCTGGTGTGGCGGCTTGCTCTGATCGGGGCCGGCGTGCTGATGTTGTTCTTCGCCGGCATGGTCCGGACAGGTAGCGCGAGCGCCACCGTGCTGACCATCGTCGGCGCGACTCTGATGCTGCTCAGCGTGCCGGTCCTGTTGCCGTGGCTGCTTGAGCGGCTGAGCGCCAGGTTCGCCGGTGGCGGCAAGCCGGCTCTTCAGCTGGCCGTCCGGCGGTTGCAGCTCGATTCGGGTACACCTGCCCGTGTGGTCGGCAGCCTCGCAGTGGTGCTCGCAGGCGCCGTCGCGTTGCAGTTTGTGCTGACCGCGCAGTCGAGCCAGGTCACCCAACGCCTCGACGACGGTGACAAGCTCGTGGTCGAGGTGGACGGCACGAGCGCAGGCCCTGCACAGACCGCGCTGCGCACTTTGCCGAATATGTCCGTCGACTACCTCGTCTCGACTCTCACCATCGAGGATCGCGGTAGGTACAGCGTGATCACCATCGCCGACTGCGCGACGCTGACGCGCATCATCCAGGTGGATCACTGCCAGGACGGCGACGGATTCACGCTGCCATCGACATACATGGGTTCACCAGGGCCGACGTCGGGCAGTACGGTCAACGCCGTCGAGCCCAGGGCACCCGGCAGCAGAACGCCACGGCCCGTCGTCGGCCAGATCGAATTGCCGGCGCAGCTTCCCGAGGTCGCACTCCGGCCCGGCGGGCAGTTCATCGTGAGTGGCCTCGTCCTGCTCACCCCGGGAGCGTTGCGAGCCACACCAGGGTTGTCGGCGGGTCTGACGGGCATGATCAGTGCCGGCTCCAGCGACGCGATCGAGCATGTCCGCAATGCCATCGACCCGTTTGACGCCAATGTCATCTCCAGCGGTCCCAGCGATGGCGACAACGCCGATGTACGGATGTTCCTGGAGATCCGCAAAGGACTGCTCATCGGTTCGGTCTTCACGTTGCTGCTGGCGGCCATGAGCCTGCTCGTCGTCGCCGTCGAACAGACGCGGGAACGCCGCCGATCCATCGCCGCACTGTCGGCGACCGGCGTTCCGTTAGGCACGCTTGTCCGATCCCTGTTGTGGCAGAACGCAATCCCGATGGTCATCGCCATTGCGATCGCAGTGGCATCCGGGCTCGGCGTTGCCGCACTGGTGTCCCGGCTGACCGGCTCGGATTTCGCCACGGACTGGACAACCGTCGGTCTGATGTCGGTCACCGCGGGCGTACTGATCCTGTTGGTCACCGCGTTGACACTGCCGGCCTTACGCAGCGCCACCCGGCTGACCGCACTCCGAACCGAATGACGCCCTCAGGGGCCGTCACAGTTCTTTGATGACTCGACAGGGATTGCCCGCCGCGAACACACGCGGCGGGAGGTCGCGGGTGACTACGCTGCCCGCGCCGACCACGGTGTTCTCGCCGATGGTCACACCTGGGCACACGATGACGCCGCCGCCCATCCACACGTTGTCGCCGATGGTGATGGGTGCGGCGGTCTCCCAGCGCTGACGGCGGGCTTCGTGGTCCTCCATCGGGTGCAGCGCGGTCAGTAGCTGGGCACGCGGCCCGATCGAGACGTCGTTGCCGATCGTGATCGGGGCGCAGTCCATCAGGATCGCGTCGTAGTTGAGGAAGCTGTTGTCCCCGAGCCGGATCAGATAGCCGTAGTCACACTGGAACCGCGGCATGATCCACGAGCCCTCGCCGAGCCCGCCCAGCAGCTCGGTCAGGATCTTCCGGCGTTGCTCGTCCTCGCCTGACCTGGTCGCGTTGAAGGTGTCCAGCAGGGCCTGGCAGTGTCGCCGTTCGGCCACCAGCACAGGATCGTTGTCCTTGTACAACTGCCCGCTGAGCATCCGCTCTTTCTGATCAGTCACCCAGCCCATACTGCAGCAAATGATCAGGTCACATCAGCAGGTATGCCGCGTTTCCGAGCCTGACCACGGTTTCGTGTGAGGGCAACGTTTCCGAGCCGAGTGTTGGGCCGCTGTGCCTGCGGTGGAAGGCGGTCAGCACGGCGTGCCTGGGTTCTGCGGAGGCGTTCGGTGTGCCGGAATGCCACAGATGGCTGTTGAACAGCCAGCAGGTGCCGGCCGGGCCGGTGAGCAGCACTTCGTCAGGATGCCTGCCGTGGCCGACGGGCGGCCTGAACGCGTGGTCCAGGTGTGAGCCCGGGACAACCCGGGTTGCGCCGTTCGTGAGGGTGAACGCGGTGAGCGCGACGATCGCTGTGCACACACGCCACTGGCCAGGGCCGGCTCGGTCGGTAGCGTCCATGTGCAGTGCTTGGCCACCGTGGCCCGGCCGGCCGGCCCGGTAGTGCATCTCCCGGATCTGGAAGTCCGGGCCGAGCAGGTGGGTGACCGCGGCGAGCAGGGCTGGCCGCAGCCACAGTGAGTCGAACAGGCTGCCCTGGTCCAGCAGGCCTTTCAGATGCAGCGTTCCGCCCTGGCGGCTGCCTTCCAGCAGCCTGGTGATCTCCGCGATCAGCTGTCCGGCCAGCGCCTCGCCGACGAACCCGTCGAGCCGGCAGTAGCCCAGCTCGTCCAGGTCGGCCCGCTGTTGGGGGACGAGCGCCTCGGGTGAGACCCCCAGCTCGTCCAGAACCTCCCGCATGCCTCCCAGGCTGGCTGCTGGTCGCGCGACTCGCCAGACATGTCACCTGATCAGGCCTCTTGACGAGATTGGGGAAACTCTCCGCTACCTGACATTTCCTGTCAGGTATGGCGGGCAGGCTGGGGATATGAACAAGTTCGAATGCACCAAGTGGGACGAGCTGGCCTATGCCGAGGCCACTGACAACGCAAAGATCGGCGACGCGAAGATGACCTTCGCCTACACCGGCGTCGTCGAAGGTGAGGGAAAGTCCGCCGCCCTGCTGATCTACACCGCGGACGGCTCGGGCACCGCGACCGGCGCGGAGCTGTTCACCGGGCGGATCAACGGCCGCGAGGGCACGGTCATCTTCCACACCACCAACACTTTCGACGCCGAAGGCGTGACCGGGACCTTCACGGTCGTGCCGGGTACCGGGACGGGCGAACTGGCCGGTGCCGGAGGTTCCGGTGCCTATGAGATGAAGATGGGCACCATGTCGACGGACTACACCTTCACGAGCTGATTGTCAGTACCCGCAAGGCAAGTTGCAGTTCCAGGGCGCGCTCGGGCGTGTTCCAGTCCTCGCCGAGCAGTGACGCGATCCGGTCGAGGCGTTGCGTCACGGTGTTCACGTGCACGTGCAGCACGTCTTTGGCAGCTGTCAGGCTGGATCCGCACTCGAAGTACGTCCGCAGCGTCCTGATCAACTCGGTGCCGCGTCGCTCGTCGTAGTCGAGCACCGGCCCGAGTGTGCTGCGCAGGAAGCCGTCCACGTCGGCCCGGTCGCCGAGCAGGACACCGACAAAGCCCAGCCCGGCCATGCAAGCGCCCGTCCCGTCCTGGCCGAGGGCTCTGAGCGCACGCAGGCATCGGCCGGCCTCGGCGTGGGCGGCGGCCAGTTCGACCGGGCCGGTCGCCGGGCCGGCCGCGCCGACGGTGACCGGGCACCCGGTGGCGTTGGTCAACGCCCGCGCCACCTTGTCGGGATCGCCGTCGACCGTCAGCAGCACGACTTGCTCCGCGTGCACACCGACCAGCGCGGCGTGTCCTGCCGCCGAGGCCGCGAGTCGCCCACGCGACACCCCGTCCGCGTGGGCGATCAGAACACTGTGCGGCGCAGCCAGATTCACGCCCAGCCGACGGCCACGGGCGATCAAGGAACCGGGATTCCGGTCGGGCGTGGTCAGCAGGTCCGTCAGGAGCTCACCGCGAACCTGCTCTTCGACGTGCGCCACAGATCGGCGCAACAGCAGCAACAACGCTGTCACCAGGCTGGCTCGTTCGAACAGCAGGCGGTCGGCGTCGGTCAGTGAAGGCCGTCCGGTCAGCACCAGACTGCCGAGAAGTTCCGGTCCCGCGAGCGCGGCGCAGACCCAGGTGTCCCCATTGGACACAGCTCGTCCGCTCGACTGCGCGCGGGCAACGACATGCGCGGGTGGCAGAACAGACTTGCCGACACAGGCCAGTTGGACACCGGTGGCGTCGTGCAACACGATCCCGCCATCAAGGACCTGCGCGACCGCGGCTGCGACGGCAGGTGCGTCGGCGCCGCGCAACACCAGGTCGGTCAACCGGTCGTGCACTTCCTCGGCCCGGCGGATCGATTCGTTGGCGCGCCTTGTCTCGGCCAGCAGTTGCGCGTTGTCGATCGAGATCGACGCGTGGTCGGCGAGCGACGACAGCAGAGCGACTTCGTCAGGCGAGTAGGACCGGAAAGCGCGATCCGCCGCGTACAGCACGCCGATCACGCGCCTGCCCAGGGTCAACGGCACCCCGATGATCGACACCAGGCCTTCCTCACGGACGGCTGTGTCGATGACGGTCGTGTGCTTGAACCGGCTGTCGGCGAAGTAGTCCGGTGTGGCGTACGGCAGGGCAGTCTGGGCGACCAGTCCGCCGAGGCCTTCCCCGATACCCAGCGACAGCTGCTGGAACAGCGCGGACACAGAGCCTTCGGTGACCCGCATGTACGTCTGCCCGCCGACGTCGTCGTTCAGGCTCAGGTACGACACGTCGACGCCGAGCAACATCCGCACCCGGTGCACGATCTGCCGCAGCACAGCGTCCGGGTCACGCAGCCGGGCCAGGTCGTTGGCCGTGTCCACCAGCGCCGACAGCTCAGCCTCACGACGCTGGTGCTCGACGAGCGTGTGCCGGACCCGCAACGCCGCATCGGTCGCCGCCTCCCACTCCGCGGCCTCGTCGGGCGACATGCCGAGAGCGCGGCTGGCGGCCAGCTTGGTGAGCCGTTCGCCATCCGCTCCCTCGGCCAGCAGCTCAAGCAGCTCCCGAAACGCTTTCACGCCGGTCATCCTGTCCCAGGTGGACGCCTCGTGTCTCGCGGGCAAGGACGATCGCGACCACTGTGACGACACACATCGCGGCCACGTACACCGAGATCGGCCACGACTCGCCGGTGTCCTGGAGCAGCGCGGTCGCGATCAACGGCGCCACGGCACCTGCGCCGAGCGACGCGAGTTGGTAGCCGACGGATGCACCCGAGTACCGAACCCTGGTGTCGAACAGTTCGGCGAAGAACGCCGCCTGCGGGCCATACATCGCGCCGTGCAGCAACAGGCCGAGCGAGACAGCCAACGTGATCATCCAGAACGACTTGGTGTCCAGCATTCCGAAGAAGAGGAACGCCCAGACACCCATGCCCACTGTGCCGAACAGGTACACCCCACGGCGTCCGACCCGGTCGGAAAGCGCGCCCCACAACGGAATCGAGATCAGATGGACGACCGAACCGATGAGCACCGCGTTCAGCCCGACCGACCTGGGTATCTGCAACTGCAGAGTCAGGTACACCAGCAGGAACCCGGTGATCACGTAGTACGAGCCGTTCTCCGCGATCCGGGCGCCCATCGCGATCAGCACCTCGCGCCAGCTGCGCCGGAACACCTGCACGATCGGCGCCTTCTCCGGCGCGCCACCGGCCTTTGCCTGTGCCTCAAGGAAGATCGGCGACTCGGCGACCGCGAGCCGGATCCACAGCCCGATCAGCACCAGCACCGCGGACAGCAGGAACGCGATCCGCCAGCCCCAAGCCAGGAACTGCTCGTCGGTCTGGACCGCGGCGAGAACCGCGAGCACCGCCGTGGCCAGCAGGTTCCCCGCGGGTACCCCGGCCTGTGGCCAGGATGACCAGAAACCTCGTCGCTCAGCCGATCCGTGCTCCGACACGATGAGCACGGCCCCGCCCCACTCGCCGCCGATCGCGAAGCCCTGCACCAGTCGCAGCACAGTCAGCAGAATCGGCGCGGCCAGGCCGATCGTGGCGTACCCGGGCAGCAGGCCGATCAGGAACGTCGAGACACCCATCAGCAACAGACTGAGCACCAGCAGCCGCTTGCGGCCGATCTTGTCGCCGTAGTGGCCGAACACCAGCCCGCCGAGCGGCCTGGCCACGAACCCCAGCGCGTATGTGCCCAACGACAGCAGCGTGCCGTTCAACGGGTCGGAGGTCGGGAAGAACACCTTGTTGAACACCAGGGTCGCGGCCGAGGTGTAGAGGAAGAAGTCGTACCACTCGACCGTGGTGCCCACCATGCTGGCACCGATGATCTTGCGTAGCGAGCTCGGGTTCGCGGTCGTCAATGGCCGCACCTCCTTCAGCTGGCGGTCCAGCCGCCGTCCATCGCGATCGACGTGCCGGTGACGTGCCCGGAGTGCGGTCCGCACAGCCAGAGCACGACGTCGGCGACGTCCTCGGGGTCGATCAGGCGCTTCACCGCGGGGCGGTCGAGCATGATGTGCTCGACGACCTGGTCGGCGCTGATGCCGTGCGCCTCGGCCTGTGCTGCGATCTGGCTTGTGACCAGCTGCGTCCGGACGTAACCGGGGTTCACGCAGTTGCTGGTCACGCCACGCGGCGCCCCCTCAAGCGCCGCCACTTTGCTGAGCCCTTCCAGCGCGTGCTTGGCCGTCACGTATCCCGCCTTGAACGCGCTGGCCCGCAGACCGTGCGCGCTGGAGATGTTCACGATCCGGCCCCAGCCTTTGGCGTACATGTGCGGCAGCGATCGGCGGATCAGCAGGAAGGGCGCTGTCACCATCACTGCCTGCAGCTGGGCGAACTTCTCGGCCGGGAACTCATGGATCGGCGCGACGTGCTGCAGGCCGGCGTTGTTGACCAGGATGTCGATCTCGGCCGGTAACCCTTCGGCACCGCCCGCGAGGTCCACCTCGTGCGCCCAGCCGCCGATCTCGGCGGCCACGGCCTCGGCCGCGGCGCCGTCCAGGTCCGCGACGTGCACCTTGGCCCCGGCTCCGGCCAGCGCTTTCGCGCAGGCCAGCCCGATGCCGTGGGCGCCGCCGGTGACGAGCGCGACCCGGCCACTGTGAGGTACGCCACTGCTCATGGTTCATCACGCTAGGTGCCATTTCCGGTGGCGGCCATGTGCGGGCGAGCCATAACTTGCGGGACTGTTATGTGGATGAAAGCCGAGTGCGCGCATGCGGGCCCGGCCATAAGTAGTCTGGCGGGTGTGATTTGCCCGAAGTGTCAGAACATCATGCAGACCGTCGACCGTGGCGGCATCCACATCGAGCAGTGCCAGGGCTGCCGGGGAATCTTCCTCGACCGTGGTGAGCTCGAGCAGATCGCCGGCGCCGAGCAGCGCTATCACCAGCAGGCGACCCCGATGCCGCCGCCCATGTACCGCGGCGACTCCGCCCCGCCGTATCGCGGTGGTCACAGCGGTCACAGTGGTCATGGTGGCTACAAGGATTCCGCCCCGCCCTACGGCTACGGCCGTGGTCACGGCGACTCCCCGCCCCCGTACGGCCACGGTGGCTACGGCCACAAACGCAAGCGCAAGAGCTTCCTGGAAGAGTTGTTCGACTGATCAAGGCACCGGTGGACCTGAAGATCTGCATGGGCTGTGGCGTCCGCATGGACGAGCCCATGGTCCCGGCCGACGAGGCCGTCCTGGTGTGCGGACAGTGTGGCCATCGGCAGCCGTTCCTGCGGTTGCCGATGTTCGCGTTGACCGGTCCCAGCGGGACCGGCAAGTCGACCGTGAGCAGGTTTCTGGGCAGTGAGCTCGGCTCCCAGGTCGTCGTGCTCGAGCAGGACGTGCTGTGGACGGCCGGTCTGCGCGATCCGCACAACGACTTCCAGCTGTTCCGGTCGACCTGGCTGCGGATGGTCGGCATGATCCACCAGAGCGGCCGTCCGGTCGTGCTCTGCGGAACCGTCGTGCCGGTGCAGTTCGAGGAGATACCCGAGCGTGTGCTGATCGGCGATATCCACTACCTGGCGCTGACGTGCGACCGCCTGGTGATTCGCGAACGTTTGCGGGCCCGGCCGGCCTGGCGTGAGTGGGACGAGCCGCGAATCGACGAGATGCTCGAGTTCAACGAATGGGTGCGGCGTGAAGCCGCGACCATGAGCCCGCCCATGCGGCTGCTCGACACGACACACACCCCGGTCGAGGAGACTGCCCGCGAAGTGGCCGACTGGGTGCGGGCAGGTCTGGCCGCGTCGCCGAGCCTGGCGTAGCGGCTTCTCTTTCCACGGGCAAGACATGTGAAAGCCCCCGGCGGGAGGCCGGGGGCTTTCACATGTTCGCTGCTTACTTGGTGGTCTTGCTGGTGGTGCTGGTCTTCGTGGTGGTCGTGGTGCGCGCGGCGGCCGGCTTGCGGGCCGGGGCGGTGCGGTTGGCGACCTTGCGGGAGGTGCTGCGGACCTCGTGGGCGACGTCCTCGCCCAGCTCCTCGACGGCCTCAGCGGTCTCGTCGGCGAGCTTCTCGGCGGCGCGGGCGGTCTTCTCGCCCACCGAGCGGGTCTTGCGGGTCACCTTGGCGAGCACGTCCTCGGCCAGCTCACGGGCGTCGGTCGCGACGTCGCCTGCGCGGGTCTGAGCGGCCTCGATGGCCTCTTCCAGCTGGTCGACGATCTTTTTGACCTGCGGCTGGGTCTTGAGCTTCTCGACGGCCTCTTCGCCCTGCTCGGCGAGCTTCTTGTACAGCTTCACCGCAGCCTCGGTGTACTCCTCGACGGCCTTGCGCAGCTCGGCCGGGTCCAGCTTCTCGCGCAGCGAGGTCACGTCGGTGGGCAGGTTCTGCGCGGCCTTCTGGGCCGCCTCGGCGCCCTCGGTCACGCCGTCCTTGGCCTTGTTCACCGCGTCCAGCACGGCCTTGGCGACCAGGTCACCGGCGCCGACGGCGGCAAGCAGCGAGGTGCGGACGGGCTCGACGGCCTTGCGGACGTCCTCGGCGTTCGGTCGGGTCATGGTAGTCACTCCTCAGTGGTGTTCTTGTGGTCCACATCGGACTTTTCCACTGTGGACTTCAAAGCTGCGTTCTCTTTCCTGAAGGACTCGTAGACATCCAGCAGGACTTGTTTCTGGCGCTCGTTGAGCTCCGCGTCGGCGCGGATCGCGTCGGCCACCGGGCCGCCCGTCGGCAGGTCGAGAATCCCGGCCTGCACGTACAACGCCTCGGCCGAGATCCGCAGACCCTTGGCGATCTGCTGCAGGATCTCCGCGCTCGGTTTGCGCAGGCCTCGCTCGATCTGGCTGAGGTACGGGTTCGACACACCGGCGAGCTTCGACAGCTGGCGCAACGAGATCTTCGCGGTGTTGCGCTGCTGGCGGATGTAGTCCCCGATGTCGCGGCCGAGGTCAGCGACCTTGTCCATCGGCGACTGGGATTCCTCTGCCACCGTGGCCACCTCCTCTCGACACACTCCAAGGTAGGCCGGGCTGCTAGCAATTGCAAGCACTCAGTACGCACTTGCCCGGTGGGCTCTGTCACAGCGGTTTATGGTGTTAGGCGATGGTTCTCAAGGCGGATGTCGAAGGCACCGCGGCACGACTGCGGAGCCGGATGGTCCGCGCGCTCGTGCGAGGCGGAACCCTCACCGACCCGGCATGGCGCGAGGCCTTCCTGACCGTCCCGCGACACGCCTTCCTGCCGCGCTACTTCCAGCAACGATCAGGCCGCTGGGCCGCTGTGGACACCGGCGACGAAGACTGGCTCACCCAGATCTACGCCGACAGAGTCCTTGTCACACAACTGGATGGCGACAGTTCCCGCTGGGAGGTCGCCCGCGCGACCGGCCCCGTCAGCGGCGCGCCGACCTGTTCGTCCAGCATGCCGACGATCATGGCCGTGATGCTGGAAGCGTTGCAGGCCAATGAAAACCACCGAGTCCTCGAGATCGGCACCGGAACGGGGTACAACGCCGCCTTGTTGTGCGTCCGCCTCGGCTCGGCTCGGGTGTCCACCGTGGACGTCGACGATTCCCTTGCGCTACCGGCAGAACAGCGCTTGACCGAGTGCGGCTTCCAGCCCACGTGCGCGGTGATGGACGGCGTCAACGGCTACCCGCCGGGCGCGCCTTACGACCGCGTTCTGTGCACGTGCGCAGTCCCCAGGATTCCCCTCGCCTGGCTCGAGCAAACCCACCCCGGCGGTCTTGTTGTCACCACCCTCAGCCGCCCCCTCGGCGCGGGCCTCGTCCGGATAACGGCGGGCGACGGCCCAACCGGCGAAGGCAGAGTGCTTGCTGACGACGGCCGTTTCATGCCCCTGCGTGCGCCCCAAACCGCGGAGATCACCTGGCCCACATCCGACAGCGAAGGAACAAGACGCGCGACCGACCTGCCCGCCGGCATAGTCAGCCCGACCAGCCCCTTCGAGTTCTTCGCCGGCCTGGACCTGCCCGACGTACACGCGGCCGGAGCCGCCAGCTGCGTCCTGCTCGCCCACCCCGACGGCTCCTGGGTCCGCCACGACATGGAATTCGTCGTCCAGGGCGGCCCCCGCCGCCTCTGGGACGAAATCGAAGCGGCCTACCAGAAATGGCACACCCTCGGTGAAC
Organism: Kibdelosporangium banguiense; assembly: GCF_017876405.1. Lineage (GTDB taxonomy): Bacteria > Actinomycetota > Actinomycetes > Mycobacteriales > Pseudonocardiaceae > Kibdelosporangium > Kibdelosporangium banguiense. The sequence continues at coordinate 2,779,600 of NZ_JAGINW010000001.1, forward strand.
CCCGCCGCGCCCGCTTCGGCATCACGGTGACCCCCGACACCCAGAACCTCTGGCTCGACGCACCCGACAGCCCGCACCACTGGCCACTCTGACCAAGCTGCCACCGCCGAGACGGACCAAAAGGACCATGTGGTCACATCGAGAGGCGGACACGTAGTCTGAAGGTGTGCCGACGCTTGCCGGATATATCGTTACGGTCATCAACTGGGCGGCGCTCCCGGTTGGTGTCTTCGCGTTTGTGCATGCGTTGTTGCAGCGTGCGGACGCGTTCACGGCCATAGACCGGATGACCAAGCCCGCCTGGCTGGGTATCACCGGTGGTGGGACGGCCGCGCTGCTGATCTTCTCGTTCGCCAACTACACGATGATGTTCTGGATCGCCGGGCTGGTCGCGGTGCTGGTCTACATCGTGGATGTGCGGCCGAAACTGATTGAGGTCCAGCGCGGTAACAGGTGGTGATGTGGCGCGCGTACGGCCGGGGCACGCCTGTCACGCTGGTTGTCCCAGGTCTTGCCGCCACGCCTGGTGAAGCGCGTATCCCGGCTTCGGGGCTGCCCGGGACCAGGGTTGTGGTGACGCTTCCGTCACATGGGGATGAGCCTGACGTGCCGAAGAACTACTGGCGGTACGCGACGATCGCCGACGATGTGCTGCGTGTGGCCGATGAGGTGAAAGCGCAGGGTGCGATCGGGGTTTCGCTGGGTGCGGGCGCGCTGACCAGGATTGCCGCCGAGCGTCCGGACCGGTTCGGGAAGCTCGCGTTGATGCTTCCGGCTGTGCTGGACCAGCCGAGGTCTGCCGAGGTGCGGGAGCAGCTGCGCAGGACCAGCCCGCAGGACATAGCCAAGACGTTGCCGGCAGGTTATGCGCTCGGTGATTACGTCGAAGCCCGGTCGAAGGCCCTGCGCCGCCTCCCGGAAGCGATCGACGAGCTCGCCGGCGCGTATCCGATCGAAGACCGCCGGGCCCTGAAGGAAGTCTCCGCCGACGTGCTCGTGATCGGTGCGACCGGCGACCCGCTGCACCCCGCGGAGATCGCCCGGCAGACCGCCGAGGCCTTCAAGGACGCCCGGCTGGAGATCTTCGACTTGTCCGCGCCCATGATCACCCACCGCACCGAGCTGCGGAGGGTGCTGGGGAACCTGTTCGGCTAGCCTGGCGGCGTGACTTGGACTATCGCGGGTTCCCTCCAGGTGGAGAACGCGACTGACCGGCCGGACCTGCTCGCCGCACCGGTCGCCGCCGCACTGAGGCGGACGCCCGACGCAAGCCGGATCGGGATCGCGGAGATCGACCCCACCCTGGCTGACACCGCCGAGTTCTGTGCCGCGTACGGCTCGCCCCTGGAAGCGTCCGCCAACTGCGTGGTGGTCGCGGGCAAGCGCGCAGGTGAGGAACGGTTCGCCGCGTGTCTCGTGCTGGCCACGACCCGTGCCGATGTGAACGGCGTCGTGCGGCGCAGGCTGGACGTGCGCAAAGCCTCGTTCGCGCCGACGGACACCGCGGTCGAACTGACCGGCATGGAGTACGGCGGCATCACCCCGGTCGGCCTGCCCGACGGCTGGCCGTTGCTGATCGACCAGGCCGTGGCCAACGCCCCAGAACTGATCATCGGCAGCGGTATCCGCGGCAGCAAGCTGCTGATTCCCGGTGAGGTACTGGTCAAGCTCGCGGGCGCGGAAGTGATCGACGGTCTAGGTCGTTGACGCGTAGGTCCTGAGCAGTGCGACGGCTTCGTCGACGTCGTCGGTGACGCTGATCCACTGTTCGGCGTCCCGGCCGCGTGCCAGTTGCTGCACCAGTGGTGCCGCGGGTACGTCGTTGGTCCAGAAGTCCTTGCCGAGGAACACCATGGGTGCGGCCGGGCCCACCGACGAGTAGTGGTTCTGGGCGTAGTCCTGGAAGACTTCCTGGACTGTGCCCGCGCTGCCAGGCGTGTAGACGACTCCGCCGGTGGCCACTGTGAGCAGGCCGTCCTCTCGCACGGAGTTGGCGAAGTACTTGGCGTGCAACGAGCATGCCGGGTTGGGCGGCTCGTGGCCGTAGAACCAGGTCGGGATCCCGATGGTCTGCGGGAGCTCCGAGGCCGGGAACGCGGGCCGGAGCCCGGCGGCGAGCCATCTGCCGATGTCGTCGGCGCCTGCCCCGAATCGAGGTGCGCACGCCACGTCACGGATGATCTCGTCGATGTGATCCGGCATCCGGACGCCATAGGGCACGGCTTCCATCGCGCCTGGTCCGCCGCCGGTCAGCACCGTGAAACCCGCACGGCCCAGGGCTGCGCCGAGTTCCATCGCGCCTCGGTAGCCCGAGGAATCACGGGCCAGGGCGTGGCCACCCATCACCGCGACTGGTCCCGTGGCGCACCTGGCGAGTGTTTCGGTCAGCGCGGCGGTGACGGAGTGGTCATGCAAACGTTCGGCCAAGGCGTACAACGGGTCGGGCTGACGGCCTTGCTGCTTGCTGTGCCGGTAGATCCGGGCGTCCGGGGTGTCCGCATAGGACTCAGGGCGGGCTGGGTCGAAGCCGGCGAACAACTCGTCGGTCGAGTACAGGTGCGTGCGGTACACCTGGTACGGCAGGTCCGGGATCGCCGGGAACAGCAACGCCCCGGCGGCTTCGGCCCGGCTGCGTGACTTGCTGCTCAGCTCGCAGCCCAGCAGCACGGCGCCGTCGAGTGCGGTGCGGAGGAGATCGTCTTCCTGGGTCAGGTCGAGCCTGGTCAGAACGGTGTTACGCAGGTCTTTGCCGGCTTCGCGGTGTGCCCGCAACGCCGCGAGGTCGGTGATCTCCGTCCGCATTGCCGCAGCCTAGCGGGATCGTTCTCCGGTAGGCCCCGTATCCGGCCGATTCCACTTCATGGACCGGAGAATTTGTGGAACTGCCCGTCCGGGCCGAGGGCGATCACTCCCCGGCCCATTGGGGCAGGCTGGTCGAATACCTGTCCGCCCAGGTCACGCCAGCCGTTTCCGGAGTTCACCGCAAGCCCGCCCGCGGCGGTCCGCGCGAATATGGATCCGTCCGCGGCGACTGTCGGATTGCCCGATCCGGGCAGGCCGGCGAGCACTTTGATCTGCCCGTTGGTGATGACCTCGATGTCCCCGGTCTCGGTCCGGTAGGCGACTACTGGGCCGTTCACCGTCATCGCCGCCGCCGGTGGCCCGGCCGGCTTGCCGGACTTGAATTCCGCGTCCTGGAATCCGGCCCGCCACCGGATCACCTTGTCTCTTGTCGAGGCGTAGACGCTGTCTCCGGCGACCGCGAGGCCGTCCTGGATGTCGCTGCCGCCGATGTCGTTCCACTTTCGACCATCCCAGCGGCTCAGCCCGCCACGGCCGTTCTTCACGTACACCGCTTCGGTTGTGGCGACGGGAGAACCTGTCTGGGAGGGGTCGCCGGGTGTGTTCTGCCCGGGATTGCCCAGAGAGACCCAGGATCCGTTCACCAGTGTGACGATGTCGTTGTCCGGCAAGCGCTTGCCTACGACCTGGCCACCCGTGACCGAGACCGCGGGAGCCAAGCGCCCACCCGCCCATGGCAATGCGTGCCAGGCTGAATCCCAGTAGAAAAGCCTGCCTTTGAAAACGACATAGGCCTTGTCGTCCGCGGTCCATGTCGAACCGCGCGGAAAACGCCGGTACATCCGTGGCAGCCAGCCATTGTAGGGATGTCCCATGCTGACATCGGAATCGTGCGGGACATAGGCGGAAAAGAAGTCGTTCTTGTCCTTCTGGTCGGCCGGGCTGAGATTCACCGGCTCCTCGGCGACGTTGTAGTCCCGGTAATTCTCCAGGACGAAGCGAGGGCCGAGATAACGCTGAGAGGCCTCTTCGGTGAATCGCGCGGCCATGATGTGGTCCGGGTGGTCGTGAAATCCCGGCCAGTCCTTGGCGTAGCGTTTGTCCGGATCGGGATCCTGGGCCCGAACGACGGTCGGCTGGAAACGGTCGAAAAGTTTGACAAGCAGTTCGACGACGTCCTCGTGCGTGTAGAAGTAAGGCCGGGTGACGACTCCGCCGGTCGGGACCAGTGTCCGGACTCGGAGGTTGTCCCGGTCGTCGCGCCACAGCCGCACCAGCGCCGCCCGGCCGCCGGCCGCCCGCGGGTCGTTGTTCTCCGGCAGGTTCACGAAAACTACTTTGACCTGCGGACGAGCTCGCAGTGTGTACAACTCCACGGCGTGCCTGGCGTCGACATCGAGCCGGGAGGCGTCCCACTCGTCCGGCACACCGGCCATCCGTGCGTAGGCGGCGCGCGTCCCGGCCTGGCGGCGCGCCGCGTAGGCCTCCGCGTCGGCTTTGTCCGTCTCGCCTGCGGTCAGGTAGACGCCGGTAGTCGCCTGACCAGCGCGGATCCCGCTGGCCAGGTCCGGATTCATGAAGATCACGTCGTCGTCGGCGTGCGCGACCACCTGGACATAACGGACACCCTCGGCCGGCTGCCGTTCGGGCACGGCCCCGCACCCGACGAGAACGGCAGCGACGACGAGCGCGATGAAGTAGCGAACGCCCATGCGTTTCGAAGGTAGCGGGAAAATCCAGGCGCAACTTTCCGGGGCCCACCGGCGTCTTAGGAGTGTGGGCGGATTTCCGGTGCTGGGGGAACGGATGCGACTGTCGGTGGTGGTGCCATGCTTCAACGAGGAAAACGGCCTCGCGAGCCTGCATGAAGTGCTGGCGGACGTGTTGCCCTCGGTGGCGCCGGATTTCGAGATCCTGCTGGTCGACGACGGCAGCACCGACGGCACGCTGGCGAAAATGCGAGCGCTGGCCGCGTCGGATCCGCGTGTCCGCTTCGTGGCGCTGAGCCGTAACTTCGGCAAGGAATCGGCCATGCTGGCCGGGCTTTCCGAGGCGAAAGGCGATGCGGTCGCCATTATGGACGCCGATCTGCAGCATCCGCCGGAGCTGCTGCGCCGGATGATCGGCCTGCTGGAAACCGGCTACGACCAGGTGGTCGCCCGCCGGGACCGCAAGGGCGACGGCCGGATGCGCAGCCTGATCTCCAAGACCTACTACCGGACGATGAATCGCCTGGTCGACGTGCGATTGCGGGACGGCGAAGGCGACTTCCGGGTGCTGACCCGCCGAGCGGTGGACGCCCTGCTGTCGTTGCGGGAGTACAACCGGTTCTCCAAGGGCCTGTTCGCCTGGATCGGGTTCGACACCGCGGTGATCGACTACCAGAACGTCCAGCGGCAGGCCGGCAGTAGCAAGTGGACGTTCGGCAAGCTGCTCAACTACGGCATCGACGGGGTCGTCTCGTTCAACAACCGGCCCCTGCGCCTGGCCATCTACCTGGGGTTGCTCGTCACGCTCCTGGCGTTCGGCTATGCCGGGTACGTGGTCGTCGACGTCCTGGCCAGCGGCGTCGACGCGCCCGGCTACGCCACGCTGATGGTCGGTGTCGCCGGCCTGGGCGGGCTGCAGCTGCTGTTCCTCGGCGTGATGGGCGAGTACGTCGGCCGGATCTACTACGAGTCGAAGCGCCGGCCACATTTCCTGGTCAAAGAGACAAGCGACACACGGGTCTCCGTGGTGGCAGGAGCGGAGCGCGAGTGAACCGGCGCTGGGTCACGCCGTTGGTGCTGTGCGTGTTCGTCGCGCTGGTCGCGCAGATCCCGCTGCTGCATGACCGGTTCTTCTACATCGTCGACGACAGCGCGGCGCAGTTCGTGCCCATGTGGCGGCGAATCGGGGAGCAGCTGCTGAGCGGGCACTTCCCCCTGCTTGACCTGGACTCCTGGGTCGGCGGCAACATCGCCGGGGAGGCCCTGTTCGGGGTGTGGAACCCGGTCAACCTGATCGACTACCTGCTGGTGACCCGGATCGACGACCTCGGGATCGCCGCGGCCGTGGTCAAGACCCAGTTCCTGGTGATCATCGCGCTCGGCGTCTACCTGTTGTGCCGGGAGTACGGCGCGGCGAAGTGGGCCGCCTTCGGGCTGGCGGTCGCGCTGCCGTTCAGCGGGTTCATCCTGTATTTCCAGGCCTCGACCTGGGCCGCCGGGCTGATGACGTTCGCCTGGGTGCCTTACGTCTGGTGGTCGGCGCGCAAGGTGGCGCGCGGGACGCTGCGGCCGGTCTGGGCGTTCGTGTTCGGTGTTCTGTGCGTCACGGCAGGCAATCCGTACGGCATCCTGGCGATCTTGGTGATCTACGTCGCACTGCTCGTGGAGTTCCGCCAGATGCGGCTGGTGCTGGTCGGTATGTCCGTTCTGGCGGTGGCGCCGCTGGTGTTCCTGCCGCTGCTCGGTGCCGCCGCGGTCGGCGCCCGTGGCGGGATGACGCTCTACAACGCCGGCGAGTTCACGCCACGGATCAACGATCTGCTGGCGCTCAGCATGCCGAGCCATCTGCCGCAGATGCGCGTCTTCGACTCGAACGTGAACTGGTTGCTGGTCCCGGCCACGTACTTCGCGTGGTTCGCGGTGCCGGTGCTCGCGTGGCTCGACTGGGGTGTGCTGCGGCAGCGTCGCCGTGAACTGACCGCCGTGTTCGTGATCACGGGTACGTATCTCGTGTTCTGCCTGGCGCCCTCGCACATCTGGATGTTCCGCTGGCCGATCCGCAACATCGAAAACCTCCTGCTCGGCGTGTCCGTGTTGCTCGCCGTGCTGCTGTCGGCAGGGCTGCGGACCGATTTCTTCCGGCGGCGTGCGTTGATCACCGGTGGTGCGCTGCTGGCCGGGATGTACCTGTCGGTCTCGACCTGGCCGAAGTTCTCCCTGCGGCACGCCGTGAGCCTGGTGGTGCTGGTCGCGCTGACGTCGTTGCTGATTCTGGCCGCGCGGCGCGGCAAGGTGCGCTGGCAGGCCATGGTGCTGGCCGGTGGCACCGCGGGTGTGCTGTTGCTGCAGACCACGTGGATGCCGGCCAACTACTCGGTCACGACCGGGTATCCGATTCCGGGTGTGCACTTGCCTTATCAGGGAACGGTCGCGCAAGTCGCCGACGTGAACATCCCGGCCAAGCAAGGAGTGGTGTTCGGCAACGGCTATGCGGCGGCAGGCGTACCCAGCCTTATGGCGTACACCGGGGTCGGCTATGTGAAGTACAGCAAGGCCTTGTGCCAGCAGCATTGGGGCACATGCCGCGAGGGTTACGACAAACTGTTCGCACCCGTTCAGGGCAACCTGTCCATCGCCGATCTGACCAAGGTCGAAACCGTTGTGGTGCAACGCAAGCTCGTCGACCCGGAACCGCGGCCGGGCTGGCACGTCGAATCGCAGACCGACCAGCTCAAGGTCTTCCGCCGCGACACCCCGCTGGCACCCGGCCGGGTCAGTGCGTCGCACGGCGCCACAGTCGATGAGGACATTGTGGACGGAAACCGGGACGAGCGGGTCAGGTACCACCTGTCCGGCGGACGCGCCGAGCTGACGTTCGCGCGGCTGAACTGGCCGGGTTACCGCGCCGAGGTGAACGGCAAGCGGGTACCGGTCCGGGAAGGCCCGGCCGGTGTGATGGTGGTGGATCTGCCCGAGGGCGTCGAGTCCGGTGAGCTGCGGCTTTCCTGGACGCCACCGGGTTTCCTGCTCGGCATCGGCAGCGCGATCGCGGGTCTGGCTCTTGCGCTGGCACTAAGCTGGCGGCGTGAGAAACGTCCGCACTCAGCTGATCCGATACCAGGACCGGACCGGGAAAGTCCACATCGGACTGACCGAGGGCGAGAACATCAAGCCGTTGCCGGGTGAGATCGCCGGCGTCCTGCGGACCCGCGTCGAGGACATGCCGTCGGTGCTCGATCGGTCAGGCCCGGAAATCCCGGCTTCGGACGTGCGCCTGCTGCCGCCCATCGACGGCCGTATGGAGGTATGGGCAGCGGGAGTGACGTACTCCCGCTCCCGAGACGCACGCGTCGAGGAAACCACCGAACGCACTGTCTACGACCGGATCTACGAGGCCGAACGGCCCGAACTGTTCTTCAAGGCGCCGGCTTGGCGCGTGGTCACCGACGGGGAGCCCATCGCGGTCCGCGAGGACTCCGCGATCAACGTCCCCGAACCCGAACTCGGTCTGGTGGTCAACGCCTTCGGTCAGATAGCCGGCTATGTCGTGGTCAACGACGTCAGCTCCCGCTCCATCGAAGGCGACAACCCGCTCTACCTGCCCCAGGCCAAGGTCTACGCGGGCAGCTGCGCCATCTCCGCCGGAATCGTGCCCGCCTGGCTCACCTCGCCGGACGCCCTGGAGATCGCCATGCAGGTCCTGCGCGGCGGCGAGACCGTCTTCGAAGGCCGGACCTCCACCGCGGAATTCCACCGCCCTGCTGCGGGCCTGGTGCCGTATCTCACCGAATGGCTGGAGTTCCCGGACGGTGTGATCCTTTCGACCGGCACCGGGATCGTCCCCGAAATCGACTTCGACCTGCGCCCCGGCGATACGGTCGTGATCAGGATCGCCGATGTCGGCACCCTGGCCAACACTGTGCTCAGCACTCGGGAATGGATCAGCGCGCGGGGCATGTTGCCTGGTACATGAGCATCACTGCCAGGGAGATCAGGCTTGCGTCGCGGCCGGTCGGCGAGCCACGACCGGAGAACTTCGAGCTGGCCGAGATCCAGCTGCCGGAGCTGGAATCAGGCCAGATCCTCGTGCGTAACCAGCGGTTGAGCGTGGATCCGTACATGCGGGGCCGGATGAACGACGTGAAGTCCTACGTGCCGCCGTATCAGGTCGGCAAGGCCATGGACGGTGACGCGGTCGGCGAGGTCGTGCAGTCCACGGTGGCGGATTTCGCCGAAGGCGACACAGTTGTGCACGGCCTGGGCTGGCGTGAGTACGCGGTCGTGGATGCCAAGGACGCCAGGAAGGTCGATCCGGCCGCGGCGCCGCTGAGCTCGTATCTCGGCGTACTGGGCATGCCGGGTATGACCGCGTACATCGGGATCGTGCGGATCGCCGAGGTCAAGGCCGACGACGTCGTCTTCGTCTCCGGTGCCGCGGGGGCAGTGGGGTCGGCCGCGGGCCAGATCGCGCGGCTGCGTGGTGCATCGAAGGTGATCGGCAGTGCCGGCTCGGCTGAGAAAGTCCGGTATCTGAAAGAAGAACTGGGCTTCGACGAGGCCTTCAACTACAAGGACGGCCCGATCGGCGAGCAGCTCGCCAAAGCCGCGCCGGACGGCATCGACGCGTACTTCGACAACGTCGGCGGCGATCACCTGGAAGCCGCGATCGACAACTTCAACAACTACGGCCGGATCGCCATGTGCGGCTCGATCTCGCGCTACAACGCCACTGAACCGCCGCCCGGGCCGCGCAACCTGGGCAAGATCGTCGGTTGGCGGCTGCGGGTGCAGGGCTTCCTCGTGTTCGACCACGACGACCTGATGCCGGACTTCACTCGTGAGGTCGGCGGCTGGGTCCGTTCCGGCGAGGTGAAGTACACCGAGACGATCGTCGAGGGCTTCGAGAACACCCCGCAGGCGTTCATGGACATGCTCGCCGGCGCGAACACCGGCAAGATGGTCGTGAAGCTCTAGAAAACAACAGTCTTGTTGCCGTGCACGAGAACGCGGTTCTCCAGGTGCCAGCGCAGGCCTCGGGCGAGCACGACCTTCTCGATGTCACGGCCTTTGCGGACCATGTCGGGCACGCCGTCGGCGTGCCCGACGCGGATCACGTCCTGCTCGACGATCGGGCCCGCGTCGAGGTCCGCGGTGACGTAGTGGCAGGTCGCGCCGACCAGCTTCACGCCGCGAACGTGCGCCTGGTGATACGGCTTCGCGCCGATGAACGACGGCAGGAAGCTGTGGTGGATGTTCAACGCCCGCCCGGCCCACTCCTGGCACAGCGACGACGGCAGGATCTGCATGAACCTGGCCAGCACGATCGCGTGCGGCTCGTGCTCGGCGACCAGTGAGCGGACCTTCTCGAACGCGGCCTCCTTGTCGTCCTTGGGGAACGGCACGTGGTGGAACGGGATGCCGTGCGCCTGGGTGATGGACGCGAGATCGAGGTGGTTGCCGATCACCGCGCGGATGTCCACGTCCAGCTCGCCGGACGCGACCCGGCCGAGCAGGTCGTAGAGACAGTGCCCTTCCCTGGACACCAGCAGCACGGCGCGGCGGCGCTCGCCAGTGTCAGTCACCGTCCAGTCGCCGCCCAGCTCGGCGGCCACTTCGGCGAACTGGGTGCGTAGCGCGTCGATGCCGAACGGCAGCGAGTCGGCCAGGACCTCCTGGCGGGTGAAGAACCAGCCGGTGTCCTGGTCGGTGTGGTAGGCCGCCTCGACGATCCAGCCACCGGCGTCGGCCAGGAACTGCGAGATCCGGGCGACGATCCCGGTCCGGTCGGGGCAGCCGAAGGTGATCACGTACCGGCGTTCGGGCTGGGTCATCGCGACAGTGTCTCTCAGCCGCCGTGGACAGCCTGAAGCAGCTCGACCCGGCCGCTCGCGATCGCTGTGCTTGGCCGCTTCCACGCCGCCCGGTACACCGCGTCGGCGGTGCCGACCAGGTTGGCGTCGGCGTGCGTGGCGGAGTCCTCGACCGGGCCGTACTTCACCACTCCGCGCTCCGCGTGCAGGACCCAGGCTTTGCCCGCGTCGGCCGCGTGCAGCAGGACTGTGCCTTCGACGGTCACCTCAGGCCGCTTCACCCGGGCCCGGAACTCCGACATCCTGAGCACCTCGTCGATGCCGTCGGCGGCGAACTTCGAGCCGAACATCAGGGTGGGCACCTTCTCCAGCCGGGCGTGTTCGGCGTCCAGCCGGTGGATCGCGGTCTCGTGCGCCTGGCGGCGTGCCCACCAGCCGGCCGACGCCAGCTCGGGGACGAATCCCCATACCTGCTTGGCCGGGTCCGCGGCGGCCAGCCGGGCCAGCAGCGTGGTCCGCTGCTCGTCCCACCACGCCAGCAGCTCGGTCCAGTCCTCCGGCGGCGTGGCCCGCGCCGGCCGGTCGTCGATCGACCTGGTCAACGCCTCACCGGCCATGTTGTGCACGACCGCCATGTGGCCGACCAGGTCCTTGACCGTCCATTCCGGACACGTCGGCACCGGTGCGGACGGCCCGGCGGCCACCACCGCCTGCCGCATCGCTTCGGCCTGCTCGACGATGTGTGCGAGAAAAGTCTCGTGATCCACTCAGTCGAGCCTAGTGGTTGCCACCGCGTCCCACGAGAGGGTTACTTCGCCGAGCCGCCACCGGCGCCTGGTGTCCAGTACGGGCCAATCATTTGCAGCCAGCCGCCGCACGGTCTCCACCCAACGGGCCCGTGGGCCGAACGGGCTCATCGGCGCGGCCGCGGCCCAGTGCGCGTCCATCGCGGTGAGCAGATCGTGGACCCGTTCGCCCGCGACGTTGTGGTGGATCAAGGACTTGGGCAGCCGTTCGGCCAAATCGGACGGTTGGGATATGTCGGATGGCAAGCACGCCAACGTGAACGTCTGTGGCCCGTCGTGGGTCAGCGTCACCCAGCAGCAGCGCCGGCCGATCTCGTCACACGTTCCCTCGACGAGCAGACCACCTGGAGCGACGCGGGACAGCATCGTCGTCCATGCTGCCGCGGCATCCTCCTCTGTGTACTGACGCAACACATTGAAAGCACGCAGCACCATCGGCCGCGCACCGGCGAGCTCGAAACCACCACGGCGAAACTCCAGCCAGGGCGGGTCGGTCGCGGGTTTGGCCGCCTCGACGCGTTCCGGATCCAGCTCCAAGCCGAGAACGCGGACGTCTTTGCGGACCGCGCGCAGCCGGTGTGCGAGCTCGACAGTGGTCACTGGCGACGAGCCGTATCCCAGGTCGACTACGAGTGGGTCGGCCGCGTCCCGCAATACCGAGGCCACCCAAGGCGTCCCGGCGATCCACCGGTCCACTTTGCGCAGCCGGTTCGGGTTGGTGGTGCCCCGGGTGGGTACCCCCAGCGCACGGGCCCGGCCGGCCGCTAGCCGCGGTGTGCGAGCCATTTCTCGGTGAACGTGGCCTCGTTGGCCAGCAGCTTGACCACCTGCTCGCCGATCGACTTCTCGATTTTCCCGCCGACGAGCGGAATGCTCACCTTGACCTCGAGCGAGGTCACCCATTCGGAGCCACCATCCGCGGCGTCCATGTCGGACAGCCGCATCGTGCCGTTGATCTCACCGGGAACCCCGTGCACGCTCGCCTTGACCGTGCCGGTCTGATCCGGCCGCCAGGTCTCAGTCCGGTGAACGACCAGGTCGCCCTTCAGCAGGGTTCGGACAGCTGAGGGAAGATGTTCGGCGGCAAGCCCCTGGCGTAGCCGATACGTCACCGTGCCTGCCGACTCCGTGCGGTCTTCGACAGCCGCGTTTGTGCCGCCCAGAGCCTCGAGCCGGTCGGTCAGGAACGCCGGATCGACGATCGCGGCGTAGACGGCGTCGGCCGGCGTGGCGAACCTCGCCCGGTGCTCCATACGGCTAGGCATGAACCGGAGGTTACCGTTGACGCCTGTGACGACCTCGCGTCCCGGCCTTGACATCCGCTCGGCGATACCGCTGAGCGGCTACACGACCCTGCGACTCGGCGGGCCGGCGACCACTTTTGTCGAAGCGAGAACCGCCCGCGAAGTGATCGACGCGGTCCGCGCGGCCGACTCGGCGGGCGAACCGCTGCTGGTGCTCGGCGGCGGCTCGAACGTGCTGGTGGCCGACGAAGGCTTCGAAGGCACGGTCGTGCACATCGCCAGCAAGGGCGTGGGCATGGACTGCACGGCCGCGGGCTCGGTCCAGCTGACCGCGGAGGCCGGCGAGAACTGGGACGCGGTCGTCGCCCAGACCGTCTCAGCCGGACTGGGCGGAATCGAGTGCCTGTCGGGCATTCCCGGTCTGGTCGGTGCGACGCCGGTGCAGAACGTCGGCGCGTACGGCGTCGAGGTCGCGGAGGTGCTCGTCTCGGTCGACCTGCTCGACCGGGCCAGCGGCGAAGTGCGCACGCTCACAGCCGACCAGCTCGGCTTGGCGTACCGCACCAGTGTGTTGAAGGGCACAGACCGCGCTGTCGTGCTGCGGGTGCGTTTCCAGCTGGCCGACAGCGGTCTCTCCGCGCCCATCCGATACGCCGAGCTCGCGAACACTCTCGGCGTCGCGCCCGGCGAACGCGTGCCGGTCGACCGGGTCCGACAGTCCGTGCTGGACCTGCGGCGAGGCAAGGGAATGGTGCTCGACGACGACGATCACGACACCTGGAGCGCGGGCTCGTTCTTCACCAACCCGGTGCTGCCGCTCGACCAACTCGACGAGACCCTGGCCAGGATCGTGGCCCACGTCGGGCCGGACGTGAAGATCCCGCAGTACCCCGCCGAGGGCGGCGGCAAGCTCTCAGCGGCATGGCTGATCGAGCGTGCGGGCTTCCAGAAGGGGTACCCGGGTCCTGGCGAACGCGTGGCCCTGTCGCACAGCCACACGTTGGCGCTGACCAACCGGGGAGAAGCGACCACAGCGGACCTGTTGTCACTGGCACGAGAGGTCCGTGACGGGGTACACAGGGTGTTCGGGGTCGAACTGGTGGCCGAGCCGGTCCTGGTGGGCTGTGCTCTGTGAGCAGGATCACATTAGGTGCACCGGGGGCCTTTTTGTGCGTCTTTACCTGTAGATGGCTGCGATAGACGGAGGTTGACGTGGGAGCAGGACGAAGAACGGTTCTAGGTGCGTTCCTGCTTTCGAGCGTCCTCGTCATCGCCGGGTGCTCCTCCTCGGAGCCCGGCACCCCGAACGCCGCAGGTGAGGCACCCAAGGAAGGCGAGGTCGCGGCCAAGGCGAAGATCGTCGCCGACCCGGCCGCCGACGCCAAGGACGTCGAGGTCCTCAAGCCGATCAAGATCTCGGTGACCGAGGGCGAGCTGACCGAGGCCGCCGTCACCAACCCCGAAGGCAAGAAGGTCGAAGGCGTCATCGCGCCCGACAAGCTGAGCTGGACCAACTCCGAGCGCCTCGGGTACGGCAAGACCTACACCTACGCCGCCAAGGCCAAGGGCAGCGACAACAAGGAAGTCGAGCTCAAGGGCAGCTTCACCACGATGACCCCGGCCAAGCAGATGCGGGCCACGGTCAACCCGGTCGACAACGCCACGGTCGGCGTGGGCATGCCGGTGAGCGTGAAGTTCGAGGCCGCCCCCAAGGACAAGGCCGCCGCCGAGAAGGCGCTGAAGATCGAGACGACGCCCAAGGTCGAGGGCGCGTGGGCGTGGATCTCCGCGACCCAGGTGGACTGGCGGCCCAAGGAGTACTGGCCGGCCGGCACCAAGGTCAACGTCGCGGCCAACCTCTACGGCGTCAACTACGGCAACGGCTACGGCAAGGCCGACGTGACCAGCAAGTTCACCATCGGCCGCAATCAGGTGCTGAAGGTCCACACGCCTGACCACAACCTCAAGGTGTACCGCGACGGCGCGGTCACCGCGACCTACCCGTCCAGCAATGGCAAGGACGGCGACCCCGAGCTGAACACGCCCAACGGCACGGTCATCGTGATGACCAAGGAGCCGATCGGCGACTTCTCCAACCCGAAGTACGGCTACACGAACGTCAAGAAGAAGTGGTCGCTGCGGATCTCCAACCACGGTGAGTACCTGCACGAGAACATGGAGAACGCCGCCAACATCGGCAAGGCGAACACGTCACACGGTTGTGTGAACCTGCTGGAGAACGACGCCAAGGCGCTGTTCGACTCCGCGCTGATCGGCGACCCGGTCGAGGTCACCGGTTCCAAGTCCAGCTTCCCCACCACGTCGGACGTCAATGATTGGCTGTTCTCGTGGGACAAGTGGAAGACGATGTCAGCGATCAAGTGACGCTTCACCAGGTCACCGGGGGAAACGGTGTCCGCTTGGCCGTGCGTACGGCCGGGCCCGCCGGGGCTCCGGCGATAGTGCTGCTGCACGGCTGGGCGCAGTCCGGCGCAGCGTTCTCCGCGCAGCTGGGCGACCCGAAACTGACCGAGAAGTACCAGGTCGTAGCGCCTGACCTGCGTGGACACGGCGCCTCGGATGTGCCGGACGTCACCGGCGGCTACGACGACTCCGAAGCCTGGGCAGACGACGTTGCGGCTGTGCTCGACCTCGTCGGCAAACCGGCGGTGCTTCTCGGCTGGTCGTACGGCGGAGCCGTGATCACGGACTACCTGCGGGCCTACGGCGACCAGGACCTGGCCGGGATCGTGTTCGCCGCGGCGGCCACGGAGGTCGGCCGTGGTCGGCCGGGAGCGCAGCCGGGCAGCGCGATGATCTCGGTGATGCCGTACGTCAACCTCGAGGATCTGGACTCGGCCACCCGCGGGTTCACCGAGTTCGTCCGGGGCATGTCGGAGATCCATCTGCCCGGGGAGATCACTCAGCGGATCGTCGGGGACTCGCTGCGGGTGCCGTGGCAGGTCCGTCGCGCCCTGCTCAGACGCACTCTGGACAGCTCAGGCGTGCTCGCGTCGATCACCGTGCCGACCCTGGTGGTGCATGGACGGTTGGACGCTGTCGTCGATCCGGCTGTGGCGGAGTACACCCATGGGAAGATTTCCGGTGCTGAATTGCGTTGGTTCTCCAAGACAGGGCATATGCCCTTCGCCGAACGCACCGAGGAGTTCGACGACATGCTGCTGGAGTTCGCCGGCCGGGTCCTGACCAGGGAGGCCCAAGAGTGACGGTCTGGCTTCGGCCGCCGCGCCGGGTCGCGTTGCTCTCAGTGCACACATCGCCGCTGGAGCAGCCGGGAACCGGCGACGCGGGCGGTATGAACGTGTACATCGCACAGACAGCGACCCGGATGGCCGAGCGCGGCATCGAGGTCGACGTGTTCACCCGGGCGACCTCGTCCGAGCTGCCCCCGGTCGAGGAGCTGGCCCCGGGTGTGCTCGTCCGGCATGTGGAGGCGGGCCCGTTCGAGGTGCTCGACCGCAACGAGTTACCCGCCCAGCTGTGCGCGTTCACCGCGAGCGTGCTGCGTACCGAGGCCAACAACGAGCCCGGTTTCTACGATCTGGTGCATTCGCACTATTGGCTGTCCGGGCAGGTCGGCTGGCTCGCCCGGGACCGTTGGGGCGTGCCGCTCGTGCACACCGCGCACACGTTGGCCAAGGTCAAGAACGCAGCGCTGGCGGAGGGCGACACCCCGGAGCCGCGCACGCGGGAGATCGGCGAGCAGCAGGTCGTCGACCAGGCCGACAGCCTGGTGGCCAACACCGAGATGGAAGCCGGTGACCTGCTCGGCCGGTACGACGCCGACCCGGACAAGGTGTTCACGGTGTTCCCCGGAGTGGACTTGGAACAGTTCACGCCCGGCTCCCAGCTCGCCGCGCGTTCATCGTTGGGTATCGCGCCGGACGCGACGGTGTACGCCTTCGTGGGCCGGATTCAACCGCTCAAAGCGCCGGACGTGTTGCTCTACGCGGCCGCTGAACTGCTGGCACGCGGTGGGATCGACCGCTCGAAACTGGTCGTGTTGATCGTTGGCGGCCCCTCCGGCACTGGGCTGGAGCAGCCACGCGCGTTGCAGGAACTGGCCGTCAGCCTGGGCATCGCGGATGTCGTGAGGTTCCTGCAACCGTTGCCCGGTCCGGCTTTGGCCGAGGTGTACCGCGCGGCGGATGTTGTCGTCGTGCCGAGCCACAACGAGTCGTTCGGGCTTGTCGCGCTTGAGGCGCAGGCCTGTGGGACGCCTGTCGCAGCAACGGATGTCGGCGGGTTGCGGGTTGTTGTCGATGACGGCGTTTCCGGTCTGTTGGTGCCCGGCCACTCGCGGGAGCTGTGGGCGGATGCGTTGACCCGTTTGAACAGTCAGGACTTACGCGACCGGCTCTCGCGGGGCGCGGTCAGGCACGCGCGGGGTTTCTCCTGGGATCGCACCACCGACGAGCTGGTCGGCGCCTACATGCGGGCTGCGGTAGCGTTCCGGGAGGTGCACGAGCGAACGGAGGTGGCCTCTTGACCGAACTGGACGCGATCATCAAGTCCACTTTGGACGATCGGGAGATCGCCTACGACCGCAAGGAACCCGGCCGGTTCTTCGTCACCCTGCCGGGCACCAAGAAGCTGCAGACCAACTGCTGGCTGCTGGTCGGCGAACACGCCCTGGTGATCGAGGCGTTCGTCTGCCGCCGTCCTGATGAGGCACACGAGCAGGTCTACCGCTTTCTCTTGCAGCGCAACGCAAAACTCTACGGAGTGCACTACACGATCGACTCGGTCGGCGACATCTACCTACTCGGCAGGGTAGGCCTGCATGCGGTGACCGCGGATGAACTCGATCGTCTGCTCGGTCAGGTTCTGGAAGCGGCGGACGGAGACTTCAACGTCCTGTTGGAAATCGGCTTCGCTTCGTCGATCCGGCGTGAATGGGAATGGCGTACTTCCCGCGGTGAATCACTGGCGAACCTGAAGGCCTTCGAGCACCTGGCGAAGCCGGATGGAGACCAACGAGTATCCGACTCGTAACCGGGTCCCGTACAACGTCATTGCCCCGGTACTCCGTCTGTGGTGCATGAGCAGACGGAAGAGTGGCTTATTTTTCGCCGGGGTGGCGCTGCTTCTGGGGATCGCAGCCTGCAGTTCCAGCGAGACCGGCGGGTCGGCCGCCGCGCCGATGATGCCGAACAACGCGAACGCGGACGCAAGCGGCTCGGGGGCGGCCAAACAGGGCAGTCCGCCTGCCCCGGGCCAACAGCAGGGACAACAGGCGAACGCGCCTGTTCAGGAACGCAAACTCGTCCAGACGGCACGGGTGGATCTGCTGGTCAAGGATCCGTTCGAGGCGATCTCACGGGCCCGTTCGGTGGCCACCGGCACCGGAGGTTTCACCGGGCAGGAGGATTCCAGCGGGGACCGGGCCTCGATCACGCTGCAGATCCCGGCCGACCGGTTCGACTCCGCGATCGAACAGCTGCTCCAGTTGGGCAAACCGACCGCGCAGCACAAACAGGCCACCGATGTGACCGAGCAGGTCGTCGACCTGGACGCGCGGCTGGCGACACAACGGGCAAGCGTCGACAGAATGCGTGCGCTGCTTGGCAAAGCGCAGAGCGTCGGTGAGATCGCGCAGATCGAGAGCGAGCTGACCAAGCGTGAGTCCGATCTGGAATCGTTGCAGGGCAGGCGGGACGCGCTCGGCACCAAGGTCGCACTGTCCACTGTGACGCTTCAGGTGGTCAAGGAGAGCAGCCCGGCGGCCGCACCCGTTGAGGCACGCGGCGGGTTCATCGACGGCCTGGACGACGGCTGGACCGCGTTCGGCGACTTCTGGCGGGTGGCGACGACCGTGCTCGGTGCGTTGCTGCCGTTCCTTGTCGTGGTCGCCATCCCGGCGGGACTGATATTCCACTTCCGCCGCAAGCGCATGTTCAGCAGATGAACTATGTGTCACACAGGACGGCTCGAGCGAGGGGGAGTCGCGTTCCCGAGCCGCCCTGTGTCACAACGGTCCCGCAACACAAACGATGGGGCGGGGGGCACCCCAGCGTCCCCAGCGGGTGCGGCCCGACAGGGGAGACGAGCCGCGGTTGTGCCTCCGGTCAACCGGGGAGTGCGTGGGAGCCGGTTGGCGGAAGCTTTGTCAACTTGGCAGACTCCCGGGGCTACTTCAAGCCTGGCCGTTACCCCATTCGGGTTTTAACCGTGAAAATCAGTAACAGTTCTATTTCGGACTCCGGTACTTAGTCAACCGGGGGTGGGTGTCTGCTCTGAAAGGCCTTGTCTGCCTGGCCTGTTCGGGTGAAACCCGGAGGATCTGGCAGGCTCTGCGGTATGGCTGTCGGAACCCTGGTGTTGCTCCGCCACGGCGAGAGCGTGTGGAACGCAGAGAACCTGTTCACCGGATGGGTGGATGTCCCCCTGTCCGAGAAAGGCGTCCGTGAGGCGACCCGCGGTGGCGAGTTGCTGCGGGACGCCGGGATCCTGCCCGAGGTGCTGCACACCTCGTTGCTGCGGCGCGCGATCACGACCGCGAACCTGGCGCTGGACGTCACCGACCGGCACTGGATCCCGGTCAAGCGCGACTGGCGGCTCAACGAGCGGCACTACGGCGCGTTGCAGGGCAAGAACAAGAAGCAGACCCTTGAGCAGTACGGCGAGGAGCAGTTCATGCTCTGGCGCCGCTCGTACGACACCCCGCCGCCGCCCATCGAACTGGGCACCGAGTTCAGTCAGGACAGTGATCCTCGTTACGCCGGAATCGATGTTCCGCGCACCGAGTGCCTGAAGGACGTCGTCGCCCGGATGCTGCCGTACTGGGACGAGGCGATCGTCCCGGACCTGCGCGAGGGCAGGACCGTTCTCGTCGCCGCGCACGGCAACTCCCTGCGTGCGCTGGTCAAGCACCTCGACGGGATCTCCGAGGAAGCGATCGCCGGGCTGAACATCCCCACCGGCATCCCACTGCGCTACGACCTCGACGACGACCTCAGGCCGATCACCCTGGGCGGGACCTACCTCGACCCGGACGCCGCCGCGGACGCGATCAAAGCGGTGGCGAACCAAGGTCGTTGATGGATAGGGTCCGGTCGACGCCATAGAGCGAGTGAGGAGGTGAGGGCCGTGTTCAAGCCACTTGTCGCGCGCTCTCGCCTCATTCCGGCGTTCTGAGTCCCGGGAGCGCACCTTTTCCCGGAAGGACCCCATGACCGAATTGGTCGTGCGCCCGCTCACCGCGGGCGAAGAACATCTCTTTGACACCTACGCCCAGCCCGATGTCGTCGGGTTCGCCGTTTTCGGCCGGACGTACCTCGACTACTTCTCGAAGAACGAGTACCGCCCGGAGTGGACCTGGGTGGCGCTGCGCGGCGACCGTGTCGTCGCACGCGCCGCCTGGTGGGCGGGCCCGGAGGACTCCGAGCCGCTGACTCTCGACTGGCTCGACTTCGAGGACCCCGATGCCGGCGAGGCACTGCTCAAGGCCGCGCCGTTCACGGCCGAGTACTGCCTCGCCCTGCCACCCGGCTGGCGGGACGACCCGATGACCCTGGCCGCGGGAGTGGCCCGGATCGAAGTCGCCCAGCGTGCGGGCATGAAACCCTTGGTGGAGCGGCTGCGCTACACCTGGACACCGGCCGACGGCGTGCCTGAGCGCCCGGGTCGGCTGGAATTCCGCGAGGAGCCCGACGACGAGGTGATCGTCGACGTGCTCAGCCGCATCCAGCAGGGCAGCCTGGACGCCCACAAGGTCGCCGACCTCAAGCGGATGAGTCCGGAGGAAGCGGCCCGCGACGAGCTCAAGGAGCTCTACTGGTACCCGGCACCCCGCGAGTGGTGGAAGCTCGCGTACACCCCGGCCGGGGAGCTCGTCGGAATCACCGTCCCGAGCAAGAACTACGGCGGGCCGGTCGTCGGGTTCATCGGCGTTGTGCCTGATCAGCGTGGCCACGGCTACGCCTACGACCTGCTGGTCGAGTGCACGCACCTGCTCGTGGAGGAAGGCGTGGACGAGATCGTCGCCGAGACCGACGTGACGAACTACCCGATGGCGGCGAACTTCAAGCGTGCCGGTTACCCGATCACCCAGGAACGGGTGTTCCTGGCTTACTAACTAGATGAGGCCCAGCTCCCGGGCCCGGGCTCCGGCCTGGAACCGGGAGCTGGCTCCCAAGGTCTTGCACAGGTCGTCCACGCGCCGCCGGTAGGTCCGTAACGAGATCCCCATGGCTCGTGCGGCGGGCTTGTCGGCGGCGCCTGCGCCGAGCAACTCCAGCATGCGCGGCGCCATCTCGCACAGGTCACCGTAGTCGCGTTCGTAGTCGGCGAGCTCGGTGGACTTGCCCCAGGCGGCGTTGAACAGCGTGAGCATGCCTTCCACGACCGCCGGGATCCACACGACCGTGAAGCTGCCGTCGCCGGCCATGATCGCCACGCGGCGGTCGACGATGATCGTTTCGTTCAGCTCGGTGGTGGTGATCCGCACCTGCCCGCCGGAACTTGCCACATGCCGCGCGTGCTGTGCGCCGGTCGGGTCGAGCAGCACACCAGGCCGGTACAGCTTCAGCACGCGCACGCCCTTGCCCTGCGGCGGGGCCTGGTTGTGCGAGGCCCAGGTACGCACGTCCTTCGCGGTGCACGTGACCTCACGAGCCTTGGCGAAGAGGTGCCATGTGCGCTCGTACAACTCGCGGTGACCGCGAAGCACGACGACTCCAGCACGTGTTTCCATGAGGCTTCTGAGTCTTGTCTCGCCCACCCCACCTCGTCAACGGCGAGCAATTCCCTACCCCGATGGACACGATTGGGTGAACTGGGGTGAACGTGCGAGCGAACATCGGCCGGATCGGTGTCGCGGGGATCACGGAAGGGGGCATCGGACTAGTACGAAGGGCCCCTCACCTGCTTACCATTCGGACGTGACCGCACCGGCCTACCTGGCCTTGTCGATCTGCGTTCTGCTGATCGGCGGCCTTGTCGGTTACCTGATCGGCCGGAGACGCAGCCGTGGCACGGCGCGCCGGCCCGAGGGTCCGACAGTGGCAGATCTGATCCAGCGACTCGTCCTCGACTCCCGCAACGGCATCGTCGTGGTGAATCCGTTCGGCGGAGCCGTGCTCTACAACCCGAGAGCCGCCGAGCTCGGCGTCGTGCACAACAACCGGGTCGACGACCGGGCGCGCAAGGCCGCCGAGACGGTCGTGGAGACCGGCGAGCTCGTGGAGATCGACCTGACTCCCCCGGAGACCCGGGGCCGCCAGCCCGCCGCCGTACGCGCCGAGGTCCGGCCCCTGCTCGACGGCTTCACGGTCGTCGACGCGGCCGATGAGTCCGACGCGGTCCGGCTGGAGGCGACCCGGCGCGACTTCGTGGCCAACGTCAGCCACGAGCTCAAAACCCCGGTCGGCGCGATGGCCCTGCTGGCCGAGGCCGTCCTGGACGCCGCAGACGACGAGGAGCAGGTGCGCCGCTTCGGCGGCAAGATCCTGCGCGAGGCCACCCGGCTGGGCACGTTGGTCACCGAACTGATCGCACTCTCACGTCTGACCGGAGCCGAGAAGCTGCCCGAGCTGAACTCGGTCGAGATCGACGCGGTCGTCCGGGAAGCCCTGGGCCGCGCGACCCTCACCCTGGAGTCGAGCGGCGTGGCGATCGCCACCGACGAACCCAGCGGCCTGCTCGTGGACGGCGACCGCACCCTGCTGGTCACCGCGCTGAGCAACCTGCTGGAGAACGCGGTCGCCTACTCGCCGCCCGGCAGCCCGGTGTCGATCAGCCGCAGGCTGCACGAAGGCCACGTCGAGATCGCCGTGACCGACCGCGGCATCGGCATCGCCGACGAACACCAGCAACGCGTGTTCGAGCGGTTCTACCGGGTGGACAAGGCCCGCTCCCGGGTCACCGGCGGGACCGGCCTGGGCCTTGCGATCGTCAAGCACGTCGCCGCCAACCACGGCGGCGAGGTCAAGCTGTGGAGCAGGCCGGGCACGGGCTCCACGTTCACGCTCCGGATCCCCGTACAGCGGGTGAACGGTGACAAGGTCCTCGCGCGAATCCCCGCGCCGGGCGCAGAGATAGATCATGGAGGAGCGCTGTGACGAGGGTTCTCATTGTCGAGGACGAGGAGTCCTTCGCCGACCCGCTGGCCTTCTTGCTGCGCAAGGAGGGTTTCACCGCGGCCGTGGCCGGCACCGGCCAGCAGGCACTCGAGGAGTTCGACCGCAACGGCGCCGACATAGTCCTGCTGGACCTGATGCTGCCCGGCATGAGCGGCACCGACGTCTGCAAGGCGCTCCGCCAGCGCTCCGCCGTCCCCGTGATCATGGTGACGGCCCGCGACAGCGAGATCGACAAGGTCGTCGGCCTCGAACTCGGCGCGGACGACTACGTGACCAAGCCCTACTCCGCCCGCGAACTCATCGCCCGGGTCCGCGCGGTACTCAGGCGCGGCGGCGAAGGCGGCCCCGAAGGCGAACTCCTGCCCCAGGTCCTGGCCGCCGGCCCGGTCCGGATGGACGTGGAGCGGCACGTGGTGACCGTCGACGGCGCCGAGGTCTCGCTGCCGCTCAAGGAATTCGACCTGCTCGAATACCTGCTCCGCAACGTCGGCCGGGTCCTCACTCGGGGCCAGCTCATCGACCGCGTCTGGGGTGCCGACTACGTGGGCGACACCAAGACCCTCGACGTCCACGTCAAGCGCCTCCGCTCCAAGATCGAACCGGACCCCTCATCTCCACGGCACCTCGTGACCGTCCGAGGCCTGGGCTACAAATTCGAGTCGTGATCATGGTCAGGTTGGGGCGTGACGCGTATGTGCCAGATCGGACGTCCCAACCGCCAGGTAACGTTTCGGTTTATGCGCCTGGGCGTGCTCGATGTCGGATCCAACACCGTCCACCTGCTTGTGGTGGACGCGCACAGGGGTGCCCACCCGCTGCCCGCGCGGTCTGAGAAGACGGTCCTGCGGCTGGCCGAGCGCATCAACAAGGCCGGTGACCTGTCCAAAGTGGGCGCGGACGAACTGGTCCGCACGGTTGCGTCGGCCAAGAGTTCGGCGGCTCAGCTCGGGTGTGAGGAGCTGATGGCGTTCGCCACGTCGGCTGTGCGTGAGGCGAACAATGCCGCGGCCGTGCTGGAGCGTGTCCGCAGTGAGACCGGGGTCGACCTGCAGGTTCTGTCCGGTGAGGACGAAGCGAGCCTGACGTTCCTGGCCACGCGGCGCTGGTATGGGTGGTCGGCTGGGCGGCTGCTTGTGCTGGACATCGGTGGGGGCTCGCTGGAGCTCGCGGTCGGCCGGGATGAGGCGCCTGAGCGGGCCATGTCGGTGCCGCTGGGGGCCGGCCGGTTGACCCGGACCCGGTTCCGCAGTGACCCGCCGACCCGCAACGAGATCGCCGAGACCGCGGGCTGGCTGGAAGACCAGCTTGCGCCGGTGGCCAAGAAGATGCTCAAGTACGGCGAACCCGATCGGGTGGTCGCGACATCCAAGACCTTCCGATCACTAGCCAGGCTGACCGGTGCCGCGCCATCCTCATCCGGACCACAGGTGCGGCGGGTGCTCACCGAGGCCGGTTTGCGCCAGCTGCTCGCGTTCATCTCCCGGATGTCCGCGCACGACCTGGCCGAGCTGGAAGGGGTGAGTGCCAGCCGGGCGCACCAGCTGGTCGCGGGCGCGTTAGTGGCGCAGGCCACGATGCGCGCGCTGGGCCGGCCGGAACTGGAGATCTGCCCGTGGGCGCTGCGCGAAGGCGTGATCCTGCGGCGGCTCGACCAGACCAACGGCACGGTGGGTTCGAAATGACGGGGCTGAGCACTGGACTGTTCGGCCTGCATTGGGCACGGTGGAAGAGATGACTAGAGAGGAAGGGCCGGAGCGCACTCAGCGCACGGTGGCCGAGCTGCTCGCCAAATATGGCAACAGCCCGGATGAGAGCGCGCCCAGAAGGCGGCGCCGCCGTGCGGATGACGCCGAGGAGACCGCTCCACAGGCGATCATCGACCGGGTCCTGTCCGACAGCGGCACCAACCTGCCGCGCATCCCGGCCGACGACCCGCCGCAGCCGCCGCAGGTGCAGGCGCCGACGAGCAGGCACCGTCCGGTGCCGCAGCCGCCGCAGCCCCCGCCACCGGTGACTCCGCCGCCGTCGATCGCGGCCCAGGCCCTGCAGCCGACCCAGCGGCAGATGCCGCCGGTCGCGCCGCCGGAGCGGCAGCGCAGGATGCCCCAGAGCTCCCAGTCGTTGCCGCGGCCGACGCCCCAGCCCAAACCGCAGCCGAGTTCGCAGTGGCCGGCGCCGCCTGCCGAGCCCGGTGGTCTGGCCGCGCGGCTCGACGGCCGGCAGGACAGCCGGACCGATATGCGTGCCGTGCCGGTTGATCAGCCGCCGATGCCGGCCGAAGGCGTCACCGAGCAGATGCCGCGCATCCCGGACGAGCTCTCCCAGCCGGGCAACCGCACGGGCCAGCATCCGGCTCCGCACCGCGTGGCCCGCACGGCGCGTGGCCCGCAGCCGTCGATGCCGTTGCCGCAACCGCCGCCGGCGTACCCGCAGCACGAGCCGGACGAACGCGACAACTACCCCACCGAGTACCACGGGTTCGACCCGGTCGGCGGTGAGGCGACGCAGTACGCCGAGGCGCCCCAGTTCGGTGAGGCAACCCAGTACGCGGAACCGCCGCAGTTCGGCGAGTCGACCCAGTACGTCGAGGGCCTTGAGCGGGAAGAGGACTACGAGGACTCCCGCCGGTCGATGCGCTCGATCGAGGACGAACGGCCGATCGGCGCCGACGACTTCGACGAGGACGAAGACGAGGGCAAGCCGGCCTCCCCGGTCAAGGAATGGCTGTCGATGGCGGGCCAGCTCGCGATCGGCGTGATCGGCGGCGCGGCCCTGTGGCTCGGCTTCAACTGGCTGTGGGGCAAGCTGCCGGCCGCCGCGCTCGGCGTGGCGCTGGTCGTGATCATCGGTCTGGTCTGGGTGGTCCGCAAGATCCGGCGCGCGGACGACCTGCAGACCACGATCCTCACGGTGCTCGTCGGCCTTGTCGTCACGGTGTCCCCAGCGGCCATGTTGTTGCTGAACCGCTAGTGGCCATTCCTGTCGGTCTGTCCACCGCGTCCGTTTGGCCCCAGAACGCGGCCGCCGGTTTCCAGCTGGCCGGTGCGCTGGGGTACGACGGCGTCGAAGTGATGGTCTGGGCCGACCCGATCAGTCAGGACGTGGACGCCCTGCGGCGGTGCGTGCGCAACCACGGCGTGCCGATTCTGGCCATCCACGCGCCCTGTCTGCTCATCACCCAGCGAATCTGGTCCCCGGACCCCGAAGTCCGGCTCCGCCGGTCGGTGGAAGCCGCTTCGGACCTTGGCGCGCCCACTGTCGTGGTGCATCCGCCGTTCCGTTGGCAACGCCGTTACGCCGACAGGTTCACCGAACTCGTCGCGGAGCTGGAGTCCTCCTCCGGGATCGCGATCGCCGTGGAGAACATGTTCCCGGTGAAACCGTTGGGGCGTGGGCGAAGCGTGTCCGCGTTCAAACCGTCGATCGACCCGACCGACGCCGGCCACAGCCACTACACACTCGACCTCTCGCATACCGCCGCGGCGCAGGAGGACGCTGTCGAGCTCGCCAAGCGGATGGGGACGGGCCTGCAGCACCTGCATCTCGCGGACGGCACCGGTGCTCCCCGCGACGAGCACCTGATCCCCGGCCGGGGCGGGCAGCCGTGCGACCAGGTCTGCGAAATGCTGGCGGCCAACGGTTTCACGGGCCAAGTGGTGCTGGAGATCAATACCCGCAACGCCAGGAACCCCGCCGAACGGGCTCGCGACCTGGCCGAGGCACTGCTCTTCGCCCGCCTGCACCTCGACCGCTGAGTTTTGCCCCCAATGCCACATTGGGGGCATGCGATGCCACCAATGTGGCATTGGGGACACAGCAGACCCGGCTTGAGGGTTCCCCCGGTTGGTTCTTGACAGTCGATCACCTGGTCATAAAGGGGATCCAGGCGTAAGTGATCTTGAACGAGGGTCGTAGAGTCTGTCCGTGCACCCGCTGCGATCGCTGATCCTCGCGGCGGCCGGCAACGATGCGATCCGTCGGCTTGTCGCCACCGCTCCGGTCAGCCGAGATGTCGTCCGGCGGTTCGTCGCCGGGGAAACGACGGCGGACGCGGTGGCCGTGACCCGCGAAGTCGTCGCCTCCGGCCGGTCGGTCACCCTGGACCACCTCGGCGAGGACGTCGCCGACGTGGCCCACGCCGACGAGAACGTCCGCGCCTACCTTGAGCTGCTCGACGCGTTGCACGCCGAGCAGCTGGCCGCCAGGGCCGAGGTGAGCGTCAAGCTTTCCGCGGTCGGCCAGAAGTTGAGTGAGCGCGTGGCGCTGGACAATGCGTCCCGCGTATGCGCGGCGGCCGAACAATGCGGCACAACCGTCACACTCGACATGGAGGACCACGCCACCACCGACTCGACTCTGCGAGTGCTCGCGGAGTTGCGGCGCACCTGGCCGTCGACCGGCGCGGTCCTGCAGAGCTACCTGCACCGGACCCTGACCGACTGCGGACGGCTCGCGAGTACCCGGGTACGACTCGTGAAGGGTGCTTATGCCGAGCCGGCGGCCGTCGCGTTCGGCGGCCATGAAGTGGATCTGAATTACGTGCGATGCGCGAATGCGCTCCTGGCCGGTGATGGATACCCGATGTTCGCAACCCACGACCCCCGTCTGGTGCGTATTGTCGGCGAACGGGCGCGTTGGTATGACCGGAAGCCGGGAACCTACGAGTACCAAATGCTTTTCGGAGTCCGGCCAGACGAACAGCGCCGGCTGGCGCAGGAGGGGGAGACAGTGCGGGTCTATGTGCCCTATGGCTCTCAATGGTATGGCTACCTCATGCGCCGGTTGGCCGAAAGGCCCGCCAATACAACGTTCTTCGCACGTGCATTGGTCAGCCATTCGTGAACGGGCGAGGAAGTAACGTGATCTCGTTCAGTACAGCCGCCGCCATTCGTCCTATGGGCGACGGCACATTCACCGCGGAACTGCCGGCCGAGTGGACCGTCGGTGGCAAACCGCACGGCGGTTTCCTACTCGCACTGCTGGCAAAAACCGCAGTCGCTTTGCATACCGGCAACGGCACCCCGTTGGTGGATCCGCTCGCAGTCAGCGCGCAGTTCTTGCACGCCCCGGGAGTCGGGCCCGCGTTGTTGCGAACCGAAGTCCGCAAAACCGGCCGTCAGGCAACGGTCGTCGCGGTCAATTTGGAACAGCGCGGCCGCAGCTGTGTCGAGGCGGTGATCACGACCGGACGGCTGCCCCGCGACCGTGCGGCGTGGACGGACCTGCCGAACCAGCCTGCCGAGCCGCCGGGCAACGCGATCGACATCGCCACGCTGCCGTCGGCGTCGATGTTCCGGCTGACCGAGGGCTGCGACGTGCGGCTCGACCCGTCCGGTGCGGGGTTCCTGCATGGGCACGTGGGCGATCCGTTGCGGCTACGGCTGTGGGCACGCCCGCGCGGTGAGCACGCGGACCCGTTGTTCGCCCTCGTCGCCGGCGACATCTCGATGCCGGTGACGTTCAACCTGGGCCGTATGGGTTGGTCGCCTGCTGTACAGCTGACGGCGTTGTTGCGATCCAGACCCGCGCCAGGGTGGCTGCGGATCCAGGTCGACTGCCGTGCCGTGCATGGGGCGTGGTTCGACTCAGACGCCACGGTGGTGGACTCGACGGGCCGTCTGGTGTGTCAGGCACGTCAGCTGGCCCTGACTGCGACGACGGGCTGATCTGGCACGCTTACGGGTCATGACGACCATTGCTGTGCTGGGGGCGGGCAAGATCGGTGAGGCGCTGCTGTCCGGGCTGCTGTCCGGTGGCAGGCAGCCTGAGGATCTGCTGTTCACCGAGCGCTATGAGGAGCGCGCGGCCGAGCTGACCAAGCACTACGGCGTGCGCGCGGTGGACGTGCCCACGGCCGCCGCGGAGGCCGATGTGCTCGTGGTCGCGGTCAAGCCGCAGGACATCGACCCGGTGCTCGACGAACTGGCCCCGGTCGTGAACGAACGCAACCTGATCGTGTCATTGTGCGCAGGTCTGCCCACGTCGCTGTACGAGCGCAAGCTGCCCGACAGCATCCCGGTCGTCCGCGTCATGCCCAACACGCCGATGCTCGTCGGCCAGGCGATGAGCGTGATCTCGGCGGGCAGGCACGCCCAGCCGCAGCATCTGGCACTCGTCGAGGAGCTGTTGTCGACCGTGGGAGAGGTCATCCGCGTGCCCGAGTCCCAGCAGGACGCCGTCACCGCGCTGTCCGGGTCCGGTCCGGCGTACTTCTTCTACCTCGTCGAGGCCATGATCGACGCAGGCATCCTGCTCGGCCTGCCGCGCAACGTGGCCGAGAAGCTGATCATCCAGTCCGCCGTGGGCGCCGCCGCCATGCTCGCCGAAACAGGTGAACACCCAGTCACGCTGCGTGAGGCCGTGACCTCGCCGGCCGGCACCACGATCATGGCTATCCGTGAGCTCGAGCGCCACGGAGTGCGAGCAGCCCTGCTCGCGGCCATCGAAGCCGCACGCGACCGTTCCCAGGAGCTCGGCAAGGCTCACGAGGCGTAATGCGCCGTACCCCTCATGGAGGTCGCAACTGTCACACGTGTCCCGCTACTCTCTCTAGAAGCACGTGCGTGTCGATACTGCCGATGGGGAAGATCGGTAGCGCGACGCGTGGCTAAGGACGCGTGACACATGCCGACCAACAAGAGAAATGCGGAACCCACACCGATCAGCCCCACGGCGATCAATCAGGTGCAGTTCCTGACAGTCGCCGAGGTGGCCAAGATGATGCGGGTCTCCAAGATGACTGTCTACCGGCTCGTGCACTCCGGCGAGATGCCCGCGGTGCGGGTCGGAAAGTCGTTCCGGGTGCCGGAGAAGGCCGTGCACACCTACCTGGAGAACGCCTACTTCGACGCCGGCTGACGGGCCGGGTGAAGGGCAGTGACTCCGACCGGGTGACCGCCGGGTAAACTCGGCGGTCGCTCGTGCGTGTGCCCCGATCGTGGCCCTGCGCGGTAGAAGACCCACCAACAGACAAGGCAAGGAACCCGTATGGGCTCGGTTATCAAGAAGCGACGCAAGCGCATGTCCAAGAAGAAGCACCGCAAGCTGCTGCGCAAGACCCGGCACGCGCGTCGCAAGCAGGGCAAGTAACCGGCTCCGCCGATCGGGTGATAACCGCAAAACCATGTGTGACCTGCGTTAACACCTCGTATCTCCAGGCGGGTTCGCGGCGGGTGGGCGAGTAAGCTACCGGCGGTCAGAACGCCTGCGGAGAGGTACACATGACGCCCAAGGTCGTCCTGGTCACCGGAGCGGGCGGGTACGTCGGTGCACATCTGGCCGCACGCCTCGCCGCCAACCCGGATATCGAACGAGTTCTCGGAGTGGACACCGCTCCGCCCGCCAAAGACCTGCTCAAGGTCATGGGACGGGCGGAGTTCGTCCGCGCCGACATCCGTAACCCGCTGATCGCCAAGGTGATCAGCTCGGCACGGGTGGACACCGTCGTGCACGCCGCCACCACGGCGAGCCCGCCGGGCCCCTCCCGCCGCACGGCCATCAAAGAGATGAACGTGATCGGCACCATGCAGCTGCTCGCCGCGTGCCAGCGCTCGCCGCAGGTACGCAAGCTCGTGGTCAAGTCCAGCGCCGCGGTCTACGGCGCAGGCGCCCGCGTTCCGGCTGTGTGCACTGAGGACATGGCGCCCAAGGAGCTTGCCACCAGCGGGTATGCCCAGGACGCCGTCGAGGTCGAGGGGTATGTCCGCGGTTTCGCACGTCGCCGTCCGGACGTGCCCGTCACCACCATGCGGCTGACGAACATGATCGGCCCCGGCGTCGACACCGTGCTCACGCGGTACTTCGCGCTGCCGGTCGTGCCCACTGTGCTGGGCTTCGACGCCCGGGTGCAGTTGCTTCACCCGGAGGACGCACTCGCTGTCCTCGAGCGTGCCACCACAGCCGACCACCCCGGCGTCTACAACGTCGGCGGGGATGGCGTGCTCACGCTTTCACAGGCCATCCGACGGGCTGGCAGGGTTGCCGTCCCGGTTCCGCGGGTGGCGATTCCCGCCGCGGCCAGGGTCCTTCAGAACGCCCGTGGCGTGGACTTCTCGCACGACCAGATCCAGTTCCTCAACTACGGCCGGGTTGTGGACACCACCAGGCTGAAGCGTGATTTCGGCTTCTCGCCGCGGTGGAGCACACGCCAGGCATTCGATGACTACGTCCATGGCCGAGGCCTGCGACCGGTGCTCGACCCGGCGCGCCTGGCGGGCCTGGAGAAGAAGCTATCGCTGGTCCGCGACGACCGGCGAGGATCGTAAACGACGAACCGATGGGTGAACTGCTCATGCAGGAAGCACAAGTGATCCCGCTGCGCACCCCCGAACAACGTCGTCGGATGAACCGCACATTGACCGAGCGGGTGGACCCACGCCCGTTGGTCGAACCAACCCCGTTGCGCCCCGCGCCCGAACCCACCGGCCTGCAGCAGAACATCGCGGGCGCCCTGGGTTTCCTCCGCAAGCGGCTGACCGGTGATTACGCGGTTGACGAGTTCGGTTTCGACAAGCAGCTGACCGACAACGTGATGATGCCGCCGTTGCGGCTGATCTACGAGAGATGGTTCCGCGTGGAGACACACGGGACTGAGAACCTGCCGCTGGACGGCGGCGCACTGGTCGTCTCGAACCACTCCGGCACGTTGCCGTGGGACTCGGTGATGACCGCGATCGCGGTGCACGACAACCACCCGCACAACCGGCATCTGCGGATGCTGGGCGCGGATCTTGTCTTCAAGGTGCCGCTGCTGGGCAGCCTGGCGCGCAAGACCGGCCAGACCCTGGCGTGCGCGGCCGATGCCGAGCGGCTGCTGAGCTCCGGCGAGCTCGTCGGCGTGTGGCCGGAGGGCTTCAAGGGCGTCGGCAAGCCGTTCAAGGACCGCTACAAACTGCAGCGGTTCGGCCGGGGCGGATTCGTCGCGGCGGCGCTGCGTACCGGTGTCCCGATCATCCCGGTGTCGGTCGTGGGCGCCGAGGAGATCTACCCCAAGATCGGCGACCTGAAGCCGTTGGCCCGGCTGCTGGGCCTGCCGTACTTCCCGGTGACGCCGACGTTCCCGTTGCTCGGCCCGCTCGGCGCCGTGCCGTTGCCGTCGAAGTGGTACATCGAGTTCGGCGAGCCGATCCGCACCGATGAGCACGATCCGGCGGACGCGGACGACCCGATGGTCGTGTTCAACCTCTCCGACCAGGTCCGCGAGACCATCCAGCAGTCGATCTACCGCCGCCTCGCCCAACGCCCCGGCGTCTTCCGCGGCTGAGAGTCGTGTCGTGCCCCCAAAGTGGCTTTCGGAGCGCTGGATGCCCCCAACGCCACTTTGGGGGCAAACCTCACATGGGTGGATTGTGCTCACACCGTAACTGTCGGGGGCTCAGATTCGTTGTCACCGTTGACAGCCCATGAGTGGGGAGACCGGTGGACAGCGGATCAAGTGGTGACCAGGACGAGCGCTTCGCTCGTGCGTTGTCGTCCGCGGATCCTGACCCCGATTTCGAGACGGAACTGGCGATCGTCGCGGCCTTGCGCACCCTTGGCCCCGGGATCGCGCCGGACGATCTTGCTCGTGAACGGATGCGTAAGCGCGTCCTGGTCAAGGCCAGTCCGGCCGTCAGTTCCCGTCGTGGCCGTTTCGCCGTCGCGCTCGTCGCCGCGCTCGCGTTGGTTCTCGCGCTTGGCGGTATGAGCCTGCTGTTGTCGCGCGACGCGCTGCCTGGCGACGCGCTCTACGGCGTGAAGCGGACCGCTGAGGCCGCGACGCTCGGTCTGACATTCGGCGACGAGTCAAAAGCGTTGAAGCACCTGGAGTTCGCGAACGCCCGGGTCGGCGAGATGGAGACGCTGGCCCAGCGCCACCCGGATCCGGCTGACGCCCCGGTCGGCGGTTATCTCACCGCGTTGACGGACTTCGACGCCGACACCACCCAGGCGTCCCGCCAGCTGATCGCGCTGGCCACACGCGGTGAACTGCAGCAGCTCGAATCGCTGCGGGCCTGGGTGGCGCAGCAGACCACGCGGCTCGCCGCGCTCGGCCCGCGCCTGCCGGTCTCCGTACAGCAGCGCACCACCACGTCACGGCAACTTCTCGACAAGATCGCCGAGCGGTCCACCTTGCTGCTGGGCCGGGCCGACTGCTACCAGATCACCACCGGCGGCTCGGACGACATCGGCGCGATACCCGCCACAGGCCTGTGCCACCGCGACACCGCGAGCAGCGCCCCGACGGTGTCCACTGGGCCCACGTCGACGCAGCAGCAGCCTCGGGTCAAGACGCCGGAAACCCCGCCACCACCCGCGCCCGAGGAGAGCAAGGCGCCGGTCGTGCCCACCCCGCCGGTCGAGCAGACGGTGCCGCAGGTCCCGCTGCTGCCGGTGCCCGTGCCGAGCGCCCCGGTCCAGCCGAGCGCCCCGAGCCAGCCCCAGCTGCCGATCCCGATCCTGGAACTTCCACCCTTGCTGCCCGGACTCCCGGCGATCCGTATCGGTTGACCGCATCCGGGTCAGTACCCTGTGTCGATGGGGGTAACTCGTGATTTTCCCGGAGGCTCGGTGGTGACCCGCAGGCGCGATCAGGACAAGCAACCGGAGCTTGAGCGGCTGGCTGTGCTCGCCGGGGCCGCGTCCGCCGACGCCGCTGTCGCCATGGAGCCCGAAGGCTCGCCGGTCACCGGGCCGCCCGACCTGACCGCGGCGGCGTTCTTCGACGTGGACAACACGATGATGATGGGCGCGTCGATCTTCCACTTCGCCCGCGGGATGGCCGCGCGCAAGTTCTTCACCACCGGTGACCTCGCTCGCTTTGCCCTGGAGCAGGCCAAGTTCCGGCTGCTGGGCAGCGAGAGCCCGGAGGGCATCCGCCGCAGCCGGGAGACCGGGCTGAGCTTCATCGCCGGGCACAGCGTCGACGAGATGCGTGAGCACGGCGAGGAGATCTACGACGAGCTGATGGCCGACAAGATCTGGGCCGGCACACGTCAGCTCGCCCAGATGCACATGGACGCAGGTCAGCGCGTGTGGCTCGTCACCGCGACGCCCGTGGACCTGGCCGCGATCATCGCCCGCCGCCTGGGGCTGACGGGTGCGCTCGGCACGGTCCTCGACAGCGAGGACGGCGTCTACACCGGCAGGCTCATGGGCGACCTCCTGCACGGGCGCGCGAAAGCCCACGCGGTGCGGGCCCTTGCCGCTCGCGAGGGCCTTGACCTGCGACGATGCACGGCCTACTCGGACTCCGTGAACGACGTCCCGATGCTGTCGGTCGTCGGTACGGCTGTGGCGATCAACCCGGACGGTGAGCTGCGGGACGTCGCCCGCAAGCGCGGCTGGGAGATCCGCGACTTCCGGACCGGGCGTAAGGCCGCCAAGATCGGCGTCCCGTCGGTGCTCGGTGCTGGTGCTCTCGCGGGCGCGATCGCAGTGGGGATGGCGTACCGGCGCCGCGCCTAGCGCAGGCCCGTCGGCAATAGCTGGGCCAAGCGCCGGACCGCTCGGTGCTGCAGGGCCTTGATGGCGCCTTCGTTGCGGTGCATCAGCTCGGCCGTTTCGGCGACCGACAGGCCCTGCAGGAAACGCAGGGCGATGCATTCGCGCTGGTCGTCGCCGAGTTGCTCGATGCATTTGAGCAGCTCGGCGTTGGTGAGCTTGGACAGCACCTGCTGCTCAGGGCCGACCTGCACGGTCCGGCCGTCATCCACCTCCGCGCGAGTCACCTCAAGCCGGAAGCGGCTCGACTTCACGTGGTCGAGCACGAGGTTGCGGGCGATGGTGACCAGCCACGCGCCGACGTCCCGGCCCTGGTAGGTCACGGACGCGATGCGACGCAGCGCCCGCAGGAAGGTCTCGCTGGTCACGTCCTCGGCCAGTTCACGGTCGCCGACGCGAAACAACACGTACCGGTATACGACGTCCACATAACGGCCGTAGAGTTTTCCGAACGCCGAGGTGTCGCCGCGCTGAGCACGGTGCACCAGGTCCCACGCCTGGCGGTGCTCGGCGTCCAGCTCCTTTTCCGAGCCGGCATCCGGCCGTGTCTCGGCGCTGTTACGCGCCTGCCACGACGGTGAAGGCATCGGTACTCCCTCGTCGGTTCTCTACGCGACCGCACCGCCGCACCAGAGCCGTAACGCAGCATACGTGTTGTTACTGCAAAGTAGGTAGCGGGTCGAGTATGAGGATGAGACACGATAAGAGCACCTACGTGACGTGAGTGGCTCATGCCACACTGCGTGTCGCCGGATAGTTGACCCGAAATGAGGTTCCGCATGGCGCAGGCGCCCCGCAACGTGTCTGACCTGGTCGCGCGCGCGGCCGAGACGGCGCCGGACCATCTCGCCTTCGCCGAGTCGGGCACCGAGGTCTCGGTCAGCTGGTCGAAACTGGACAAAGCGGTCGACGCTGAGGCCAGGCGCCTGCTCGACGCGGACCTGCAGCCCGGCGACCGGGTCGCCATTCAGCTACCGACCGGCGTGCCGTTTGTCGTCGCGCTGTTCGGAGCGCTGCGCGCGGGCGCGACGGTCGTCCCCATGTCCGCGGACCTGCCTGAGCGTGAGCGGCAGCGTGTGGTTGAGCACTGCACGCCTAAGTTCGTGATCAACGAGCCGCCGTCCGTCGACGCGACCGCTGACGCAGTCCGTGGCGCGCCAGGCGGCGAGGACATCGCGTTGCTTTGCTACACATCCGGGACGGTCGGCACGCCCCACGGCGTGATGCTGTCGCACCGCGCGATGCTGGCCAACGTGGAGCAGTGCGCGTCCTTGAAGCCTGCGCCTGTGACCGCGACCGACCGTGTGTTGCTCGCTGTTCCGCTGTTCCACGCCTACGGCCTCGGCCCCGGGTTGTTCCAGGTCGCGGCAGCCAGCGCCTCGGCTGTCCTGATGGAGCACTTCAGCGTCGAGCCGGCGTTGAAGACGTGCGAGGAGTACCGGATCACAGCGATCGTGGGCGTGCCGCCGATGTACCAGGCGTTTGCCAGTGTCCCCGCGGAACGCCTCTCCGCAGGGCTGGCGACGTTGCGCCTGCTCACCTCAGGCGCCGCGCCACTCGAGCCAGGCACGCTGCTGGCTATGCGCCAGGCGACGGGCCTGAACGTCTACGAGGGCTACGGCCTGACCGAAACCGGCCCCGTGCTCACGTCCACGCTTGTCGGCGGCATCGCGAAGCCTGGTTCGGTCGGCCGTCCGCTCCCCGGCGTCGAACTCCGCCTGGTCGACAGCGACGGCGAACCCGGCGACGAGGACGACGCCGGCGACGCGGGAGTCGTCTCGGTCCGTGGCGCGAACCTGTTCAGCGGCTACTGGCCCGACGGCGCACACGGCCCCGACGCCGAAGGCTGGTTCCGCACCGGCGATGTCGGCTACCTCGACGACGAGGGCGACCTGCACCTGGTTGACCGGGCCAATGACCTGATCATCGTCAACGGCTTCAACGTCTACCCGCACGAAGTCGAACAGGTCCTCTCCGAGCTGGCGGAAATCGCCGAAGCCGCCGCGATCGGCGTCCCGGACGAACGCACCGGCGAACGCGTCAAAGCCGTCATCGTCCTGCGTGACGGCGTGGAACTCACCGAGGACCAGGTCCGCGACCACTGTGCGGCCCGGCTGGCGAAATTCAAGGTCCCAGGCCCGATCGAGTTCGTCAGCACCCTGCCCCACTCGGTCACGGGCAAGCTGCGCCGGGCCTCCCTGCGCAAGGCCGATACCGTGTGACCGTGCCCCATGTGACCGTGATGACCAGGCAAGGCTGCCACGCCTGCGGCCTCGCCGAGGCGGACGTCGAGCGCATCTGCACCGACCTCGGCGTCCCCTGGTCGGCCGAGGACGTCGACGAGGACCCGGAACTCCGCGCCGAATACGGCGACCGGGTCCCGGTGATCCTGATCGACGACGTCGAACACGGCTACTGGAAGGTCGAAGAGGACCGCCTGCGCACCGCCCTCGCCTGACACACGTAACGGGTTTCTTACCGCTTGTGGACCCGGGGTGCGATCCGTGATGTGTTGGGCGTCGAATGGAGGGTGTGGAGCACTCGGACAACAAGCTGCCCGCCTGGCGCGCGGCACTGGTCGGTGTCATCGCGGTCGCGGCGGCGCTGGCGGCGGGTCATCTGGTGGCCGGCGTTCTGGACGCGAACTCGTCGCCGTTCCTCGCGGTCGGCAACACCGCGATCGACATAACGCCCGCTCCGATCAAGGACTGGGCGATCAGCACGTTCGGCACGGCCGACAAGCTCGTTCTGCTCAGCGGTATGGGAGTTGTGCTGCTGGGCATCGCGGTGCTCGCTGGGTTGCTGTCGCGCCGGAGCGTGACGCCGGGGACTGTGGTGGCGGTCGTGATCGGCGCTTTGGGCGTCATCGCGGTGATGGTCCGGCCGGACCTCGGCCAGTTGTCGATCCTGGCGCCGGTGGCGAGCCTTCTCGCCGGGGTCGGCGTATTCCGGTGGCTGCACAGGCTGGCTCATGGCATTGAAGAATCTGCGGATCGGCGCAGGTTCATGCAGGTTTCAGCGGGAGTCGTGACCGGGATCGGGGTCGCCGGTCTCGGCGGGCAACTGCTCGCAGTCCGCACTGACGTCGATGGTTCGCGTGCTGCGGTGGGGCCGCTCACGCCTGCTCAGCCCGCACCGGCTGTTCCGGCAGGCGCCGATTTCGCGCCCGCCACGCCCAGATTCATCACCTCGAACCGGGACTTCTATCGGATCGACACCGCGCTGAGTGTGCCCAAGGTGCTGGCCGAGGACTGGGTGCTGCGTATTCACGGCGCCGTCGACAAGGAACTGACGCTGAGCTACGCCGACATCCGCAACCGTCCGCTTGTCGAGCGCGCGGTCACATTGTGCTGTGTCTCCAACGAAGTCGGCGGCGACCTGACCTCGACTTCGAACTTCATCGGCGTGCCACTGGGGGACATTCTCGCCGATGCCGGTGTGAAACCCGGTGCCGATCAGCTCTTCTCGACCAGCGCCGACGGCTGGACCTGTGGCACGCCGGTCGCCGACGTGATGGAACGCGGGCTGCTCGCGATCGGCATGAACGGCGAGCCGCTGCCGGTCGAACACGGTTTCCCGGCCCGGATGGTCGTACCCGGCCTCTACGGCTATGTCTCGGCCACCAAATGGGTTGTGGACATGGAATTCAACCGGTTCGCCGACAAGGAGGCGTACTGGCTCAAGCGCGGCTGGGCCGCGCGTGGCCCGATCAAGACCCAGTCCCGGATAGACACCCCAACGGGCGTCGCGAACGGTCCCAAAGTGACGGTTTCGGGCATCGCTTGGGCACAGACGAAGGGCATTTCCAAGGTCGAGGTCCGTGCCGACGGCGGCGAGTGGCAGCAGGCCCGGCTGGCCGCCGAGGTGAGTCTGGACACATGGCGCATGTGGCAGATCGATATGGAACTCCCGCCCGGGGATCACACCATCGAGTGCCGCGCCACCGACCGGACGGGTTACACACAAACCGATGTGAAGGCGGATCCGGTGCCGGACGGGGCTACCGGATGGCATTCGAAGACCATCAGCGTGCGTTGACGAAACAACCGCGGGCAAGGCGACCCCACCAGGCATCACGCCGGCTTCAGCCGTTACCAGCCACTTTGTGCATCCGTTCACAAATGGCTACCGTAAGCACATCACCCCGGACGTCGCTCCGGCGGTTGTGGGATCAGTCCGGGTTTCGGTGAGGAGTAGCAGCGTGGCGGCAGCGCGTGGGCAGCGTGGCGGGGAACGGGACGCTCCCAGCGCAGCCGAGGTCACCATGCCCATCCCGCCGGTGTCGGACACCCCGATGCAACGGGCCCGGGCCATTCCCGAGGCCGCGGTGGCCCGCCTCGCGGTCTACCTGCGGGTTCTCTCCGGCATGGCCGAGCAGGGCACCGTCACTCTGTCGAGTGAAGAGTTGGCGGCCGCCGCGGGCGTGAACTCGGCCAAGCTGCGCAAGGACCTCTCCTACATCGGTTCGTACGGCACTCGTGGCGTCGGTTACGAGGTCAGCGTGCTGGTCGACCAGATCGAACGGATCCTCGGCCTGACTCGCAACCACAGCGTGGCTGTAGTCGGAATCGGTAACCTCGGACATGCCCTCGCCAACTACGGCGGGTTCCCGAGCAGAGGTTTTCCCGTGGCCGCACTTTTCGACGTCGACCCCGATCTCGTCGGGGTGCCCGTCGGCGGGCTGCCGGTGAGCCACATCGACGACATTCCCAGGATCTGCGCTGAGCGAGAGGTCTCGATCGGCGTGATCGCCACGCCGCCCGCGGCCGCTCAGGCGGTCTGCGACCGGCTGGTCGCCGGGGGCGTCGCGAGCATCGTGAACTTCGCGCCGGTGGTGCTCCAGGTGCCCGACCACGTCGAGGTACGCAAAGTGGACCTGGCCGTCGAGCTCCAGATCTTGTCGTTCCATGTCGCGCGCAGGGCGGACAGCATGAACGTCAACGGCACGGCGATGCCCCCGAAGATGAACGGGGCAGGCGTCGATGGGGTGGTGATCGGCCGATGAGCGTCCTGGCGGTTGGGCTTTCGCACCGCACCGCGGATGTCGACCTGCTCGAGCAGGTGACGGTACCCGCGGACCTTCTCGACAAGGTTCTCGCGGACCTTCTGAAATGCGCGAACGTCTCCGAGACCGTGCTGGTCTCGACCTGTAACCGGGTCGAGGTCTACGCCGTGGTCGAGGCGTTCCACGGCGGTTTGTCGGACGTGGTGGAGGTGCTCTCCAGGCACTCTGGGCAGCCGTCCGCCACGCTGTATCGCCACCTCTATGTGCACTACGCGGGTGCCGCGGTCGAGCACCTGTTCACGGTCGCCGCGGGCCTGGACTCGATGGTGGTCGGCGAGGCGCAGATTCTCGGCCAGGTGCGGCTGGCGTACAACGCCGCGCACGCGGCCGGAACCGTCGGCCGGGTCCTGCATGAGTTGACGCAGAAGGCTTTGCGCGTCGGCAAGCGGGCGCACTCGGAGACGGATCTCGACCAGGCCGGTGGCTCGGTCGTCTCGGAAGCCTTGTCCGACGCGGAATCCGTGCTAGACGGCTTGGCCGGGCGCAAGGCTCTCGTGGTCGGCGCCGGATCGATGGGCGGCCTCGCGGTGGCCGCGTTGCGCCGGGCCGCGATCGGCTCGGTCGTGATCGCGAACCGCTCGCCCGCCAACGGTTCCCGCCTCGCCGCAACGCTTGCCGAAGACGGCATCGAAGCGACGGCAGTCGGTCTTGACGACCTCGCGGCCCACATCGCCGACGCGGATGTCGTCGTGTCGTGCACCGGCGCGGTGACCGCGGTTATTCGCCAGGCACATGTCCGGCCACGGCAACGCCCGTTGGTCATCTGCGATCTCGGACTGCCGCGCGATGTCGAGCACGGTGTCGGCGAACTGCCGGACGTGACCGTGGTCGACCTGGAAAGCCTGCAGCGCCGCCTTGCCGACGCGCCGAGTGGCCAGGGCGCGGCGCGGGCGGCACGCATTGTGGCCGAAGAGGTTCAGGCGTACCTGGCGGCCCAGCGGTCCGCCGAGGTGACCCCGACCGTGACGGCGTTGCGCCGCCGGGCGGCCGAGGTCGTGGACGCCGAACTGCTCCGGCTGGACTCCAAACTCCCTGGCCTGGACGGCGAAGTACGCGACGAACTGGCCCGGACGGTCCGGCGAGTGGTCGACAAGCTGCTGCACACCCCGACAGTCCGGGTGAAGCAGCTCGCCGCGAACCCCGCGGGCGCCGGCTATGCCGACGCGTTGCGTGAGCTGTTCGCGCTCGACCCCGCGAAGCCGGATGCCATCTCCGGGTCCAATGTGGATGGTGAACTCCAATGAACCGGGTCATCCGGATCGGGACCCGGGGCAGTGCGCTCGCGCTGACCCAGACCCAGACAGTGGCCGACGCCCTGGAAAAGGCGTCCGGCGTCCGGACCGAGATCGTCACCGTGTCCACTCCCGGTGACCGCTCGTCCAAGCCGATCGCCGAGATCGGTGTCGGCGTGTTCACCTCGGCGCTGCGTGACGCGCTCGCCAACGACGAGGTGGACGTGGCCGTGCATTCCTACAAGGACTTGCCCACCGCCCCGGACTCACGGCTCTCACTCGCGGCTGTGCCGCAGCGTGAGGACCCGCGGGACGCGTTGGTGGCGCGGGATGGGCTGACGCTCGGTGAGCTGCCGCCCGGTTCAACCGTGGGGACCGGCTCTCCCCGCCGAGCCGCGCAGCTGGACGCGCTGGGGCTCGGTCTGGAGGTCGTCGGCCTGCGTGGCAATGTGGACACTCGGATCCGCAAGGTCACCGACGGTGTGCTGGATGCCGTCGTGCTGGCCAAGGCGGGGCTGAGCAGGCTCGGCCGCCTCGACGTGATCACCGAGGTGCTCGAGCCGATCCAGATGCTGCCGGCACCCGCCCAGGGTGCCCTCGCGGTCGAGTGCCGTGTCGACGACGTGGACGTC
Organism: Kibdelosporangium banguiense; assembly: GCF_017876405.1. Lineage (GTDB taxonomy): Bacteria > Actinomycetota > Actinomycetes > Mycobacteriales > Pseudonocardiaceae > Kibdelosporangium > Kibdelosporangium banguiense. Next base: position 2,820,484 of record NZ_JAGINW010000001.1, read on the forward strand.
GAACACCTTCTTCGCTCCATTGTGGACGATCAAGCCACCAGGGCTGCTGTATCCGCTGAGCGCGCCATGCTGGCCGCGCTCGAAGCCGGTTGCAGCGCGCCCGTTGGCGCACTGGCCGATGTCGTGGAGGACCTCGACGACGAAGGGCGCGTGGTGATGCGCCTGTCGTTGCGTGGCGTCGCCGCGGTGTACGCGAAGAACGAGGCGGGCGATCCCGTTGTCGTCGATCTTCTGCGTGCTTCGGCCACTGGTGACCTGACCGCTGCCGAGCAGCTAGGCCGTGACTTGGCCGCGGAACTGCTCGATCTCGGCGCCGGAGTGCTGTCCGGCCCCGAGAGCCGTAGTTAGTTGATGGGAAGTGCCCTGAGATGACGACCCGTGCACGTAAGGCCCCTGGCCGCGTCGCATTCGTAGGCTCCGGCCCCGGCGACGCCGGGCTGCTGACAGTTCGCGCGCGAGAACTGATCGAGCGTGCCGAGCTGGTGGTGACCGACCCGGATGTGCCGTCCGGGGTGCTGGCCTACGCGAACGCCGAGGCCGAGGTCCGGCCCGCCGTGGGACAGCCTGCGGACGTGGCCAAGGACCTGGCCAATGAGGCCCGCAACGGCCGTTCGGTGGTCCGGTTGGTCGCCGGTGACCCGCTGACGCAGGCCCCGGTGGTGGCCGAGACACAGGCGGTGTCCCGCAGCACCATCGCGTTCGACGTGGTTCCTGGCGTCCCCGCCGGGACAGCGGTGCCCGCCTACGCGGGTGTCGCGCTCGGCTCCCAGCACACCGAGGTCGACGTGCGTGGCACAGTCGACTGGCCCGGCCTGGCCGGTGTGCAGGGCCCGCTCGTGCTGCACGCCAGCGCGAGCCACCTCGCTGAGGCCGCCTCCGCGCTCGTCGAGCACGGCCTCGCGCCGCAGACGCCGGTCGCCGTCACGTCCGACGGGACAGGGTCGTCGCAGCGCACCATCGACACCACTCTCGCTTCTCTGGCCGCCGACGCGGGCGAGCTCGTCGGGCACCTCGTCGTCACGGTGGGCCAGGCCGTCGCGGGCCGCCCCAAGCTGTCGTGGTGGGAGTCCCGCGCGCTCTACGGCTGGAAGGTGCTGGTGCCGCGCACCAAGGACCAGGCCGCCGAGATGAGCGAGCGGCTGCGTATCCACGGTGCGATCCCGTCCGAGGTGCCGACCATCTCCGTCGAGCCGCCGCGTAGCCCGGCGCAGATGGAGCGTTCGGTCAAGGGCCTGGTCGACGGCCGCTACCAGTGGGTCGTGTTCACCTCCACCAACGCTGTGCGCGCGGTGTGGGAGAAGTTCGGCGAGTTCGGTCTGGACGCCCGCGCGTTCTCCGGCGTGAAGATCGCCTGCGTCGGCGAATCGACCGCGGCCGCGGTGAAGTCGTTCGGCATCATCCCCGAGCTGATCCCGTCCGGTGAGCAGTCCTCCGAGGGCCTGCTCGCGGACTTCCCGCCGTACGACGACATCCTCGACCCTGTGGACCGGGTTCTGTTGCCACGGGCCGACATCGCCACCGAGACCCTGGCGGCCGGCCTGCGCGACCGCGGCTGGGAGATCGACGACGTGACGGCGTACCGCACGGTCCGTGCCGCACCGCCGCCCGCCGAGACCCGCGAGATGATCAAGACCGGCGGGTTCGACGCGGTCTGCTTCACCTCGTCCTCCACGGTCCGCAACCTCGTCGGCATCGCGGGCAAGCCGCACGCCCGGACGCTCGTGGCGTGCATCGGCCCGAAGACGGCCGAGACCGCGCGTGAGTTCGGCCTGCGGGTCGACGTGCAGCCCGAGTTCGCCCAGGTCCCGGCTCTGGTCGACGCGCTCGCCGAGCACGCCGCCCGGCTGCGTGCCGAAGGCGCCCTCCCGCCGCCTCGTAAGACGAAGCGGGCGCGTCGCTGATGTTCCCCAGTCACCGTCCCCGCCGGCTGCGCCGCACCGCGGCGCTCCGGCGGATGGTCAGCGAGACGACGATCCGGCCGGAGCACCTGATCCTGCCGATGTTCGTCAAGGAAGGCCTGACCGAGCCGGTCGCGCTGACCTCGATGCCCGGCGTGTTCCAGCACAGCCGGGACTCGCTGCGCAAGGCGGCGGTCGAGGCCGTGCAGGCCGGCGTCGGTGGCTTGATGCTGTTCGGCGTTCCCGCGCAGCACGACGCGGTCGGTTCCGGTGGGACGGACCCCGAAGGCATCCTCAACGTCGCGTTGCGGGACGTCCGGTCCGAGGTCGGCGACAGCACGGTGATCATGTCCGACCTGTGCCTGGACGAGTTCACCGATCACGGCCACTGCGGCGTGCTCGACGCGCACGGCAACGTGGACAACGACGCGACGCTCGAGATCTACGCCGAGATGGCCGTCGCCCAGGCCCGCGCCGGAGCGCATGTGGTCGGCCCGAGCGGGATGATGGACGGCCAGGTCGGCGTGATCCGCACCGCGCTCGACGACGCGGGATACCTGGACACCGCCATCCTGGCGTACTCCGCGAAGTACGCCTCGGCGTTCTTCGGCCCGTTCCGGGACGCGGTGGACTCGCAGCTCACCGGCGACCGCAAGGCCTACCAGCAGGACCCGGGCAACATCCGGGAATCGCTGCGCGAGGTCCAGCTGGATCTGGCCGAAGGCGCGGACATGGTGATGGTCAAGCCCGCCCTGGCCTACCTGGACGTGATCCGGGCGACCGCGGAGATCGCGGACGTGCCGGTCGCGGCATACCAGGTCTCCGGCGAGTACGCGATGATCGAGGCCGCGGCCGCCAACGGCTGGATCGAGCGGCAGCGCGCGATCATGGAAGCACTGACGTCCATCCGGCGGGCCGGGGCCGACATCGTGCTCACCTACTGGGCAGTCGAGGTCGCGAACTGGCTCCGGGAGAGCTGAAGGTAACGTTTCCCTGGTGACGACATCAGGCAAATCGGACTCGGCGGCCGTACCGCGGCCGGCCGTGCTCAACGTCGCCTTCTGGTTCTCCATCGTCGGTTTGTCGATCATCGTGCTCGCGGCGGTGCTGGCCCTGGCGGCGAAGAACACCTCGATCGCGATCGAGATCGCGCGTCCGGACAAGAAGCTCACCGACGACCAGATCCGCACGGCGATCACCACCCAGGTCTGGGTGACGGTCGGGTTCTCGGTCGTGTTCGGGCTGCTGGGCGCGTACTTCGTGCGCCAGACCCGTGACGGCGACCGCAAGGCACGCACCCGGTTCACCATCGTGGCGATCCTGCTGCTGCTGTTCCTGTTCTTCTTCGGCAACCTGGTCGCGCTGGCCGGTCTGCTGATCATGCTGGTCGGCCTGTCGCTGGTGTACGTCGGTGCCTCGACTCGATACCTGAACGAGCAGTAGGAGTTCCGCCGTGTCCAATCCCATGTTCCCGGAGCCGATGCCGCCGATCGGGGGCCCGGACAATGCTGGGAAGCCGGCCAGACCACCGGTGCCCAGGGAAGTGAACGTCTCGTTCGCGGTCTGGGTGCTCTCGATGGTGCTGTCCTCGGTCCTGCAGATCGTGGACGCGGACGTGTTCGTCGAGACCTACCAGAAGCAGATGGCCAACCAGGCCCCTGAGACGCAGCTCAGCGCGGGCACCCTGAAGGGGGTCTACCTCTTCGCGGTGATCGCGGTCGGCCTGGTGATGCTGCTGTTCGCGTGGAAGATGCGGTCCGGCCGCAACTGGGCCCGCATCCTGCTGACCGTGCTCGCCGTGACCAGCCTGCTGTTCCAGGCGTCCAGCGTGGGCATGTCGTCGGTGCTCGGCCTGGTCGGTGTCGTGATCACGGCGACCGGGCTGGTGTTCATGTACATGCCCGCGTCGAACGCCTATTTCGCGGAGATGCGCAAACAGCAGCTGGAGAACCGCCGCCGATGACGCAGCCGGTGCTCTACGCCGAGCCGGGCTCCACCTGGTGGCCGGTGTTGTGGGGCCCGATCTTCGCGGTCGTCGGCGCACTCGTGGAGTGGGCCACCGGTCCCGTGCACACCCTTGCCTGGGTGCTCGTCGCGATCGGGTTCGCGGGCGCCGCGGCTGTCTGGGTCCAGGGCCGGCGCCGGGTGTGCTCGGTCGAGCTGACCCCGTTGAGCCTGCGCCAGGGCCGCGAGACCATCGATGTGGACAAGATCGCCGCCGCGGACGAGGAGGTCGGCACGCCGATGGCCGCCCGCGTCCTCGGCGGTGGCCTGGCCGTCCCGCGCAAGTTCGATTCGGTGCCCATCAAACTGACCGACGGCACCGCGGTGCTGGCTTGGGCCAAGGACGGGGAAGCGCTGCGGGCTGCTCTGCGCGAGCGAATCGACTCGTGAGAAGCTGCATGGTGTGACCGCCCAGCCGAAGACCGCCGAGGCGCAGGAACCCGAGCTTCCCGCGCTGCCCCCGGTGCGTGCGAAGCTGAACCAGCCCCGGCGCGCGTTCGTCGCGTTAGCCGAGGTCCTGGTTGCCGCCGCGCTGATCTGGCTCGCCTTCTGGCTGTGGCCCCATGCGATCGCGCCCATCTCCACAGTGCTCGCCGACGGCCGCCCGCCGTACGTCTCACACCGCTACTACGGCAACTGGATGGCCCTCTCCATCCTCTCCGGCACAGTCGCCGGCGTCCTGGTCGTCGACGCCGTCCGCCAGCTGATGCTCGCCGCCCGCGCGCGGCCGAAACACGCTCGCTAGGCGCTCCCAGCCAACTCCCAGTTTCCTCCCAGCCGACTGGCATCTGGCGGGAACAGCATTGCCGCTATGAGACGCGGACGCCGTGCGTGGTTGATCAACGGAGTACTCGTGGTGGCGCTGGTCGCCGCGGGCTGGGGTGCGTACACCTTCCTGTGGCCCAGCTCCGACGCAGCCACGACCACCGGCGTACGAACCGTCGCGGCGACGCGGGCAAGCGTGGTGGAGAGCGTTTCGGCGGCCGCGACAGTGCAGAGCAGCTACACCGGGACCGCGGATTTCAGCACCAGCGGCACGGTCACGCAGATCCTCGTCAAGGTCGGTGACACCGTCACCAAAGGTCAGCAACTGGCCAAACTGGACGATTCCCAGGCGCGGCTGCAGCTCTCGGCGGCGAAATCCAGCCTGAGCGCGGCCAAGGAGAACCTGGCCAACGCGGTGGCCGCCGCGGCGACGGCGACGACCACGAACCAGCAGGGCCAGGGGCAACAGTCCCAGTCGCAGAGCACGAAGTCCTTGCAGGCTCAGGTGGATCAGGCCAAGGTCAACGTCGAGCAGGCCGAGCAGGCGTTGGCAGCGACCACCCTGACCGCTCCCGGCGATGGCACCGTGACCGCGTTGAACGGGACCGTCGGGCAGCGCGCTGGGTCCTCGTCCGGTGGTTCGACCGGTCAGAGCTCCTCTTCGTCTTCGTCCTCGTCGTCTTCCGCCAGCTCGGGCTTCATCACGCTGACGAACCTGGCGAGCCTGCAGGTCAAGGGCAGCCTCGCCGAGATCGACATCGCCAAGGTCAAGGTCGGCCAGGACGCGACCGTCACGTTGAACGCGATGCCGGACACGCCACAACCCGCGAAGGTCGCAGCGGTCGACCTCACGCCGACGACCGGCAGCAACAGCGTCGTGACCTACGGCGTCACGCTCACTCTCAATACGCCTCCGGCTGAGCTGCGGCCCGGCCAGTCAGCGAGCGTCGCGATCACGGTCGCCAAGGCCGACGACGTGATCGCGATTCCGTCAGCCGCGATGCAGACCGTCGGCACTACGCACACCGTCAACGTGCTCGCCAACGGCCAGGAGTCCCGGCGGACCATCGAGATCGGTGTCCGTAGCGAATCCTTGGTGCAGGTGACTTCCGGGCTCAACGAGGGCGAGCAGGTCGTCCTGGCGACCGCTACCACCACGGGTACCACCGGCCAGCAACGCAACGGCGGTGCAGGTGGCTTCGGTGGAGGTGGCGGCGGCTTCGGCGGTGGCGGTTTGGGTGGCGGAGGCGGCGGTGGTGGCGGCCGGGTTCAGCCGGGTGGGACAGGAACCGGTCGATGAACCCCGTCATCCAGGTGACCGCCTTGCGTAAGACGTACGGCAGCGGGGACACCGAGGTACACGCGTTGCGCGGCGTGGATCTCGCGGTGTGGCCCGGGGAGTACCTCGCGATCATGGGTGCGTCCGGGTCGGGCAAGTCGACCTTGCTCAACGTGCTCGGCTGTCTGGACGTGCCGACCTCGGGCACTTACAAACTGGACGGCATCGACGTCGGCGACCTCAACGAACGCCAGCTTTCCTTGGTACGCAACCGGAAAATCGGGTTCGTCTTCCAGTCGTACAATCTGGTGCCGCGGACGTCCGCACTGTCCAATGTGGAACTTCCGTTGATCTACTCGGGCCTGCGCCGCAAGGAGCGGCGCAAACGAGCGCTGGCCGCGCTGGAGATGGTCGGCCTGCTGGAGCGTGCCGGCCACAAGCCGAACCAGCTTTCCGGCGGTCAGCAGCAACGAGTCGCATTGGCTCGGGCGCTGGTCACCGGGCCCGCGATGGTCCTGGCCGACGAGCCGACCGGAAACCTCGACAGTGAAAGCACCGCCGAGGTGCTGGGCGTCTTCGACCGGCTCAACCGCGCGGGCCGGACCATCGTGATGATCACTCACGAGGACAACGTCGCCGCGCACGCCGCCCGCATGGTGCGTGTCATGGACGGCCAGATCGTCGAAGACACGGCGCAATGGCGTATGTCTGGAGCACTGACGTCATGAAAATCGGTGAAGTGCTGCGGTTCGCCCTGATCGGGCTGGCCGCCAACAAACTCCGGTCCGGCCTGACCACGCTCGGCATCATGATCGGCGTCGCCGCGGTGATCCTCCTGGTCGCGGTCGGCAGTGGCGCCTCGGCGTCGATCGAACAGAGCATCGCCGGGCTGGGCACGAACGTGCTGACCGTGTCCCGGGCCGGTGGCCAGGGCGCCACTTCGCGGCCGTTGACCGTGCAGGACGCCCAGGCGTTGGTCGATCCCCTCGGCGCGCCCGACGTCAAGGCGAGCTCACCGGTGGTGTCCACCCAGGTCACCGCCGTGTACCAGGGGACAAGCCACGACATCCCGCAGTTGCTCGGCACCAACCCCGAGTACTTCTCCACTTCCAACAGTGCCCTCGCGCAGGGAGCGCTGTTCACCGCGGACGACGTGTCGGCGGGCCGGAAGGTGATGGTCCTGGGCTCCACCGCCGCCCAGGAACTGTTCGGCGGCGCCGATCCCGTGGGCAGACAGGTGCTGGCCAACAGCATCCAGTTCACCGTGATCGGTGTCCTGCAGTCGAAAGGCTCGTCGGGCCTCTCGAACGCGGACGACACCGCGGTCGCGCCGTTGACCGCCGTGCAGAACTCACTCGTCGGATACGGGCAGGTCAACCAGATCCTCGTACAGGCGACGAGTTCGGACGCGATGTCGGCGGCGCAGGCCGAGGTGACCGCGATCCTCACCGCACGGCACCGCATCTCGGCCAACCAGACCGCGGACTTCCGCATCCTCAGCCAGGAGCAGTTGCTGGCGACCCGGACGACGGCCACCGACACGTTCACCGTGTTGCTCGCGTCGGTGGCCGCGATCTCGCTGCTCGTCGGCGGAATCGGCGTGACCAACATCATGCTGGTGACGGTGACCGAGCGGATCAGGGAAATCGGCATCCGCAAGGCGATCGGCGCGACCAGAGGCGTGATCCTCGGCCAGTTCCTCACCGAGGCGACGCTGTTGAGCCTGTTCGGCGGCGCACTGGGCGTCGCGGCCGGCGTGATCGGCAGCCAGTTCACCATCGCCGGGATCACCCCGGTGGTCGTACCCGGCTCGATCTTCCTGGCCTTCGGGGTGTCCGCGCTGATCGGCCTGTTCTTCGGCAGCTACCCGGCGGGCAGGGCCGCCTCGCTGCGCCCGATCGAAGCCCTGCGCCACGACTAGGAGACAGTTGATGACCACACCAGCACCGCAGAACCCCGAGCAAGTGATCTCCACCCCGGTCGACAGCAACCTCGACCAGGAACTGACCCAGGCCAAGCGCGGCTTCTCCAAGGTCACCATCGGGCTCGGCGTCGTCGTCCTCGCGCTGGTCGCGTTCTTCGGCGGAGTCTGGACCCACTCCGCGATCGCCGGCTCCAGCACAGGCGCCGCCACCCCGCAACGCGGCAACGGCGGCCAGGGCGGCTTCCGCGTCGGCCCAGGCGGTCAAGGTGGTCAGGGAGGGGGCCAGGGCGGCGGTTTCCGTGGTGGCACAGCCGGAACCGTCGACCGCGTCGAAGGCAGCACGATCTACGTGAAGATGCCCGACGGCACCGAGGTCAAGGTGTCCACTTCGGACAAAACCAAGGTGGAGACCACAACCGAGGGCAAACTCACCGACATCACACCGGGCTCGTCGGTACTCGTGCAGGGCCAGCGCGGCGAGGACAACTCCGTGACCGCCCAGACCATCACCAAACGCCCCGCCCAGTGATGGCCCACACCTCCACCGGACAGCCCATCGCTGTGTTCATTGCCGGGTTCCTCGCAGTGCCTACGGCGGCATTCATTGCAAGAGGAATTCGCCAAGGGGAACCCTTGATTTCACATTAGCAAGGGGGTCTGACATTTCCGGGTACGAGCTGGTCACCGACGGGTGACCTTGCCTCCGGCACGCGGCCGCGCCTCCCCGACGTGGTCGTGTGCCGGAGGCGCCCTCCATCACGGCCTGGGGTGGGCCTCGTGCAGACTGGCAGGTGTGAGCACAGGTGTTGAGCAGGTCAAGACCTCGGCCCAGTTGTTCGAACGCGCGAGCGCGGTGACCCCGGGTGGGGTGAACTCGCCGGTCCGGGCGTTCCATTCGGTCGGCGGCACCCCCCGGTTCATGGTCAAGGGCTCGGGCACGTATCTCTGGGACGCGGACGGCAACCGTTACGTGGACCTGGTCAGCTCGTGGGGCCCGATGATCCTGGGGCACGCGCACCCCGCGGTGGTCGAGGCGGTGCGGGAGGCGGCGGTCAACGGCCTGTCGTTCGGCACGCCGACCGCGGGCGAGATCGACCTGGCCGAGGAGATCATCGACCGGGTCGAGCCGGTCGAGCAGGTCCGGCTGGTCAACTCCGGCACCGAGGCCACGATGAGCGCGATCCGGCTGGCCAGGGGCTACACCGGGCGCACCAAGATCATCAAGTTTGCGGGCTGCTACCACGGGCACGTCGACGCGCTGCTCGCCGAAGCCGGCTCCGGCGTGGCAACGCTGGGTCTGCCGACCACTCCCGGTGTCACCGGCGCGCAGGCCGAGGACACAATCGTGCTGCCGTACAACGACATCAACGCAGTGCAGGCCGCATTCGCCGAGCACGGCCAGACAATCGCGGCCGTGATCACCGAGGCCGCGGCGGGCAACATGGGCGCGATCGCCCCGCAGAACGGCTTCAACGAAGGGCTGCGCTCGCTCACCAAGCAGCACGGCGCTTTGCTGATCATCGACGAGGTGATGACCGGATTCCGTGTGTCCAGCGCGGGTTGGTACGGCCTTGAGGGCGTCGCCGGTGACCTGTACACGTTCGGCAAGGTCATGTCGGGCGGTCTGCCCGCGGCGGCATTCGGCGGGTCCCGGGAGATCATGGCTTCGCTGGCCCCATCCGGCCCCGTCTACCAGGCAGGAACCCTCTCCGGGAACCCCGTCGCGGTGGCCGCCGGGCTCGCCACCCTGCGCGCCGCGGATGCTTCCGTGTACGAGAAGCTCGATGCCAACGCGCACCGCCTCGGCGGCCTGTTCGGCGACGCCCTGACTGCAGCGGGTGTGGCACACAGAATTCAGTACGCAGGAAACCTGATCAGCGTGTTCTTCAGCCAGGACCTGGTGACGGACTACGCGGGCGCGAAGGCCGCCGAGACGTGGCGCTTCCCGCCGTTCTTTCACGCCTTGCTCGAACACGGCGTGTACGCGCCGCCGAGCGCCTACGAAGCCTGGTTCGTCAACGCGGCTCTGGACGACGACGCGTTCGCCATCATCGAGTCGGCGTTGTCACACGCGGCTGCCGCGGCTGCGGAGGCCGTTCAGTGACGCGCACGATCGTCCACATGCTGCGGCACGGCGAAGTCCACAACCCCACAGGCATTCTGTACGGCCGGCTGCCCGGCTATCACCTGTCCGACCTCGGCCGCCGTCAGGCGTTGACCGTCGCGGAGTTCCTGTCCGACCGTGACATCACTCACGTCGTCGCGTCGCCCCTGCAGCGCGCGCAGGAGACCGCCGCCCCGATCGCCGACTCTCACCAGCTGACGTTGGCGACCGACGACCGGCTGATCGAGTCGGAGAACGTCTTCGAAGGCCAGAAAGTCGAGTTCGGCTCGGGCGCGTTGACTTCGCCCAAACACTGGAAGCACCTGACGAACCCGTTCCGCCCATCCTGGGGCGAGGCGTACCTGATGATCGCGCACCGAATGCTCGGCGCCGTCCAGCGTGCCCGCGCCACGGCATCCGGACATGAGGCCGTCTGTGTGTCCCACCAGCTGCCGATCTGGACTCTGCGCCGTTTCCTTGAAGGCAAACGGATGTGGCACGACCCCCGGAACCGTGAATGCTCGCTGGCCTCGTTGACCTCCCTGGAGTTCGAGGACGAACGACTCGTCCGGATCAACTACCAGGAACCCGCCGGAGCCTCCGACCCGAAGGTGACCGGCGCGTGAAAAAGCTCCTCCTCGTACTCACCCTCGTCCTGGCAGGCTGCTCAACAGGAACCGACGCCGTGGTCCGCGGCACCGAATTCGACTTCGTCGCCCCCGACGGAAAACTCGAAATCACCTACACCGGCGCCGACCGCAAAAAGCTGGGCGAGATGACCGGCGAAAGCCTGATGGAACCCGGCAAACAGATCAAACTGTCGGACTACGCGGGCAAAGTCGTCGTCCTGAACATCTGGGGAGCCTGGTGCGGCCCCTGCCGCGCCGAAGCCCCCGAACTGCAGAAGCTCTACGACGCCAACAAAGACGCGGGCCTGCAGGTCCTCGGCATAGACGTCCGCGACGACATCCGCAGCCAGCCCGAAGACTTCATGCGCAACTACAAGCTCACGTACCCCTCGATCTACGACCCGGGCGGCCGCTCCCTGCTCACCCTCAAGGGCTACCCAAGAAACGCCGTCCCCAGCACGATCATCCTCGACCGCCAGCACCGCGTGGCCGCCGTGCACCTGATCGCCACCCTCGCCACCGACCTCGACCCCATGGTCAAGGACCTGCTTGCCGAGAAGGGGTAGACCTGCGGTTTTACCTGGCACGGGACCTTGGTCCTGGGTGCCGGTAGCAGGTCACACCGGTGTACTGCCTACCCTCTGAAGGGTGAATCCGACCGAGATCGCGATGTCGGGGCCCTTGCTGCTGGCCAGCGGGCTGGCTCTGCTCGCGGGCATGATCTCGTTCGCCTCGCCCTGTGTGGTTCCGCTTGTGCCTGGTTACCTGGCTTATCTGGCGGCGTTGGTGGGGGCGGACGCGCCTGCGGTCGGCACTGACGAGCAGCCCAAACGGGGGAAGTACCGGGTTGTCGGTGCGGTCGGGCTGTTTGTGCTTGGGTTCACTGTCGTCTTCACGATCGGGGTCGGCAGTCTGGTTTGGCTGTCGGACCAATTGGTGGTCAACCAGGACTGGCTGCAGCGGGCCGGCGGCCTGGTGATGATCGTGATGGCGATGGTCTTCGTCGGGCTGGTGCCCAGGTTGCAGAAGGACGTCCGCATCCACCGGCTGCCGCGGGGCGGCCTGATCAGTGCGCCGATCATGGGTGCGATCTTCGGGTTGGGCTGGACGCCGTGCATCGGGCCGACGCTGTCCGGCGTGCTCACCATCGCGGCGAGCACGGGTGGGTCAGGTGCGCGTGGTGTGCTGCTTGTGCTGATCTACTGTCTCGGGCTGGGGGTTCCGTTCCTGCTGATCGCGCTGGGGGCGCGGTGGGCTGTGCGGGCGACGGGCTGGCTGCGCCGCAACGGCCGTAAGGTGCAGATCTTCGGTGGGGCGATGATGTTCGCGGTCGGCGTGCTGCTGATCACCGGGCTTTGGGGCGAGTTCATTTCGTGGATTCGGTACGCGTTCGTCAGCAACGCGGTGTTGCCGCTGTGATTCCGTTCCTGCGCAACACGTGGCGTGGTCTGACGTCGATGCGGACCGCGCTCATCCTGCTTTTCCTGCTGGCGTTGGCTGCCATGCCGGGCGCGCTGTTGCCGCAGAGGTCGTTGAACGCCAACAAAGTCGCGGACTACATCGCGCAGCACGGCTGGTGGGGCGAGCTGCTCAACCGCCTGCAGTTCTACGACGTGTACGCCAGCGTCTGGTTCTCCGCGATCTACCTGCTGCTGATGATCTCGCTGGTCGGCTGCCTGCTGCCGCGAAGCGTCGAGTACTTCAAGGCCCTGAAGGCGAAGCCGGTTCTCACCCCGCGCAACCTCGGCCGCATGCCGCACCACGTCGAGTCCACTGTGCACAAGTCGCAGCAGGATGTGGTCGACGACGCGAACAAAGCGCTTCACGGCTGGCGGAAGACCGAACGCGAAGAGGAAGACGGCTCGCGGACCATCTCCGCCGAGCGCGGTTACCTCCGGGAGACCGGCAACCTCGTCTTCCACTTCGCCATGCTCGGCCTGATCGTCGCGCTCGCGATCGGCAAGATGTTCGGCTACGAGGGCCAGGTCATCGTCAAGGCCGACGGCAGCCAGGAGTTCTGCAACTCCGGCGTGCTCGGCTACGACTCGTTCCACCCGGGCCTGCGCGTCGACGGCACGGACCTGTCGCCGTTCTGCCTCAAGGTCGACAAGTTCAACGTGAACTTCCTGCCGTCCGGGCAGCCCGACCTGTACCGCGCGGACGTGCAGTACCAGTCGGGCGCGGACCTCGACAGCGGCACGTGGGCGCAGTACGGCCTCGAAGTGAACTCGCCGCTGCGCACCGCGGGCGACCGGATCTACCTGTTGGGCCACGGCTACGCACCGATCTTCACCGTCACGTTCCCCAACGGCGAGAAGCGCACGATGGACACCCAGTGGCGGCCGTCGAACCAGACGACGATGCTGTCCGAAGGGGCGACGAAGTTTGACCCGCCGGGCATCACGGACGCGCAGGAACGACGGACAAAACAGATAGCTGTGACGGGCCTGCTGGCCCCGACCGCGCGGATGCAGGGCTCGCTGTTGGACTCCGGCTTCCCGGATCTGCGTGACCCCGCGGTCGCGGTCGACGTGCTGCGGGGCGATCTCGGTATCGACAACGGCCGTGGTCAGTCGATCTTCACCGTCGACCAGGCGATGATCGACGACGGTCGGCTGAAGAAGGTCGCCCGGGAGAACCTCAAGCCGGGCGGTGAGATCAAGCTCGACGACGGCACGGTCGTCCGCTTCGACGGCGTGAAACGTTGGGTCTACCTGCAGGTATCGCACGACCCCACGCAGGTCTGGGTGCTCGTGTTCGCGATTTCGATCATTCTGGGGATCGGGGCGTCGCTGACGATCAAGCGGCGCCGGTTGTGGGTGCGCGTGTCCGCCACGAACGAAGGCCGTACCGTGGTCGAGGTCGGCGGGCTCGCCCGTACTGACCAGGCCGGATACGGCGAGGAATTCACAAGGCTCTCGGGTGCGGTAACCGGAGGGAAGAACTGATGGTCAACGAGAACCTGGCCAGATTCGCCGACTGGACGTACGGCGCGGCGGTCCTGATCTACGTCTTCGCGATGGGTTTCGCCCTGATCGAGCAGGCCTTCGGCGCCAAGGCGAAAGCCAAGGCCGCGGCGGTCCGCGAACTGGCCACGGTCGGCGCTCCCGTTCTCGCTGAGCCGCTGGCTGTCAACGCGGGTGTGCAGCCGATCGGCCGGCGGCCGGAGCGCAACCGTGCGGAGCGAGTCGGGCGGATGGGCGCCGCGCTGCTGGTGCTGGGCGCTTTGCTGCACCTCACGTCGATTGTGCTGCGCGGCTTGGCTGTGCAGCGCGCGCCGTGGGGCAACATGCACGAGTACATGACCGCCGTGAGTTTTGTCGCAGTGGTCACGTGGATCGTGCTGATTCGCAAGTTCCCGATCCGGCACCTGTCGGCCTTCGTACTGCTGCCGATCGTGATCCTGATGTTCCTGGGCGGCACTGTTCTTTACTCCGACGCTGCGCCGCTGCAGCCCGCGCTGCGTTCGTACTGGCTCGTCGTGCACGTGGCGGCCGCGATCATCGCTTCCGGCCTGTTCCTGGTGCCCGGCGTGGCGAGCATCCTGTACCTGATCCGCAATCGTTATGACTACGACCAGGCGAAGTTCGTCCGGTTCGGGCCCCGGCTGCCTGAGTCGGACGTGCTCGATCGGGTGGCGTACCGAACCACGATCATCGCTTTCCCGATCTTCACCTTCGGTGTGATCTGTGGCGGAATCTGGGCGGAAGCGGCCTGGGGACGGTTCTGGGGATGGGACCCCAAGGAGACCGTCGCGTTTGTCGCCTGGGTGATTTACGCGGCCTACCTGCACTCCCGTGCCACGGCCGGGTGGCGCGGCGGCAAGGCGGCGTGGATCAACATCCTCGGTTTCTCCGCGACAGTCTTCAACCTGTTCTTTGTCAACCTGGTGACTGTCGGACTGCACTCGTACGCCAACGGATGACCTGTACGAAGGGGTAACCCCGTTCGACCTGCGGGCACGCCTACGACTACCGTCGCACGAGATGGTCGAGGTGGTCTCGATCCTTGATTTCCGCAGGAGGGACCCCGGCGGTGACTGGACGCTACGACGACTCCGCTCAGCGGCCTCCGGTCGCCTGGCAGCCGCCGGCCAGCGGGGAGAATCCCCCTGTGGACAACTCTGCCGACAACACTGCCAATGCAGCCGCCGACCAGCCGGAGCTGTACGTGGAGCCGTCGACGGACTCGCAGCCGCACCCGGCTGCACCCGAGCCGGGCGGTTCCGGCCAGCACCGCGTTCCGAGCGGTCCCTATCAGGTCCCAGGCGGTTCCGGGCCCTACCAGGTGCCCGGTGGATCCGGCCCGTACCAAGTCCCGGGCGGTTCTGGCCCGCACCAGGTTCAGGGCGGCTCAGGCCCATACCAAGTCCCTGGTGGATCCGGCGCGCATCAGGTGCCTAGCGGTCCCTATCAGGTGCCAGGCGGCTCTGGGCCGTACCAAGTGCCCGGTGGTTCTGGTCCGTACCAGGTCCAGGGTGGTTCCGGGCCGTATCCCGTGCCGCCTCAGCAGCCGCCGTTGCCGCCTGGCTACCAGTACGCGCCGCAGCCGCAGCAGCACCAACAACCACAGCAGCAGCCGTTCCCGCCGCAGCCGCAGCAGCTCCAGCACGACCTGTCGAGCTCACGGCTGATCAAGCAGGACAAGAAGAAACCCCAGTCGGGCTGGCGCAAGGCCGTCTATGTGGCCACGGGTCACCTGGTCAACATGGGCGAGAGCAATGACGATGCTCGCCGGCGCGAGCTGATCCTGCGAGTGAACCAGCCGCTGCGCGGGTGCTACAAGATCGCGATGCTGAGCCTGAAAGGCGGTGTGGGCAAGACCACGGTCACCACAACGCTCGGCTCGACCTTCTCGTCACTGCGTGGCGACCGCGTGATCGCCGTGGACGCCAACCCCGACCGTGGCACGCTCAGCCAGAAGATCCCGCTGGAGACCACCGCCACAGTGCGGCACCTGCTGCGGGACGCGAGCCGTGTGACGAAGTACAGCGACGTGCGCGCGTACACCTCGCAGGGCCCGAGCAGGCTGGAAGTGCTTGCCAGTGAGCAGGATCCGGCCGTGTCGGAGGCGTTCAGCGAGGACGACTACCGGCGCACGGTCGCGCTGCTCGAGCACTTCTACAACATCGTCCTGACCGACTGCGGCACCGGTTTGATGCACTCGGCGATGAAGGGCGTGCTGGATATCGCCGACTCGCTGGTCATCGTGTCGTCCGGGTCGGTGGACGGCGCTCGCAGCGCATCGGCGACGTTGGACTGGCTGGACGCGCACGGCTACCGCGACCTGGTCGCCAGGTCGGTCGCCGTGATCAACTCGGTCCGGCCGAAGTCCGGCTCGGTGGACCTGGAGAAACTGGCCGCGCACTTCGGCGCGCGATGCCGGGCGGTGTGCCAGATTCCGTTCGATCCGCACCTGGAAGAGGGTGCGGAGATCGAACTTGACCGCTTGTTGCCGGCCACCCGCCTCGCCTTGCTCGACATGGCGGCGACGGTGGCCGACGACTTCCCCAACGACAGGTAAGCGGCGCTCAGGCCGGCGGGTCCTCGCCGGCCTTCTTGTTGCGCTCGTCCAAGCCGCGCAGGAATTCCGGATCATCATCCGGGGCGATGGTGCCGCGCTCCCGGCGTGACGGCACGCCGGCTGTCTGCGCTCCGAACGCTCGCCACAGCAACACCGCGACCGTCAGCGCTCCGACCGCGGCGAGCAAATAGAGCATTCTCGCCACCTCCTCGAGTTCCAGTACCCGAGGTTAGCCCGTTTGTCCGCCACGCGCCGCCATGGGCATACGACTGGCATACAGGCGTGACGAGTGGCCGCGTCACTCGCCGTGGCTGGCTTCGGTGGTCAGTTCCGCCAGCAGGGTCTTCACCTCGGACTCACGGAACCTGCGGTGCCCGCCCGGGGTCCTGATCGAGCCGATCCGGCCCGCGGTGGCCCAGCGGGTGACGGTCTTCGGGTCGACCCTGAACAGAGCCGCCACCTCACCCGGGGTGAGCAGGCGCTCGCCAACGTGGCTGATCGTGGCTGTCACATCTGCCTCCTAGACGCTCTCCGCCGGCGAAAATTTCCGGCGTACCGGTCGCATCGTGTCATCTCGACCATCAGGTACTCGAACGCCTAAGCAAAGGTAAAGAGGTAGTAAGGGGCAAAACGCCCACTAAGGACACGGGGGCTAGGCGATGCACAGCTCGTTGCCCTCAGGGTCGGTGATGGTGACCCAGGTGTGCGGGCCCTGTTGCCCGCGGTGCTGCACCTTCGCGCCTTTCGCCACGAGCCTGGCGACTTCAGCCTCCTGCTTTTCCGACCCTACTCGCACATCGAGGTGCACCCGGTTCTTTACCGTTTTCGGCTCAGGGACGAGCTGGAAGAGGATCCGCTGACCGGACTCGGGATGCAGGATCGCTTGCCCCTCACGCCAGACAAGCACGCCGTTGTGCGTCTTGGTCGCGGATTCGGGTGCCTGGCCCTCGTCGACCATGCGGCGGATGAATGCCTCGTCACTGGGCTGCACATCCCAGCCCAGCGCGTCGGCCCACCATTCGGCCAGCGTGTGCGGGTCCGAACAGTCGATCACAACCTGAAAGTCGTATGCCATGGCGCGACCGTAGACCTAAGCACCGACAGTCCGAGCGGCTTGATCGCGCTGGTCGTTTGCGCCTCGCAACGCACCCGACACCGCCCCGGCAACGCCGGTTACCAGCCAACGGCGAAGGCGTCGGTCGCGCGGGGCGAGGCGCAAACGACCGGCTCTGGCGAGCAAGCCCGCCGAGCGAAGCGAGGCCAGAAAGCATCGTAGAGTGCCCGAGTGGATGACTTGGATCGCCGGATCATCAACGAGCTCAGGCTGAACGGCCGCGCTACCTATGCGGAGCTCGGCCGTCAGGTCGGACTGTCCGCGTCGGCTGTGCACGAGCGGGTCGGCAAACTCGAGTCCAGCGGCGTCATCACCGGCTATCACGCGACGGTGGACGCCAGCGCGATCGGACTCGGCGTGACCGCACTGGTCGGTATCCAGCCCTCGGACAACGCCGAGGACAACGAAGTGGCCATCAAGCTGGGCGAACTCGCCGAGGTCGAGTCCTGCTGGGCGGTGGCCGGAGACGAGGCGTTCGTGGTCAAAGTGCGCGTGCCCACAGTCGACCTGCTCGAGCGCACGCTGGGCCGGCTGCGCCGCATCGACGGCGTGGCCAGGACGCGGACCACGGTGGTGCTGTCCACCAGGTTCGAGGGGCGTCCGAACACCAGCGCCGCCGAGTAGGCTCTGACATCGTGGAAGCGCATTTCGGCCGGGACCTCACGCTGTACACGGCGGCGCGGATCGCGCTGGTCGCCGTGGTCACCGCGGTACTCGTGGTCTTCAAGATCCCGTTGCTCGTCGCGCTCGCGGTCGCCGTAGTAGTGGCGTTCCCGCTGAGCATGCTGCTGCTGCGTGGCCTCAACCAGCGGGTCACCGCCGGGATGGCCAAGCGCGGCGAAAGCCGCCGGGCGGAACGGGAACGCCTGCGCGCCGAACTCCGGGGCGACAGCGACTCCTGAGGTTTCGATTTCCCGCGGGTGTCGTTCGTGGGGTGGACATGAAATACATGCTGCTGTTGCACGAAGCCGACACCGACTGGACCGCCGCGCCGCAGGAAGTGCTGGACAAGGCGCTCGCCGAACACGGCACGTTCGTCCAATACCTCACCGAGCGAGGGCGGCCGTTCGCTGGGGAGGCCTTGCGGCCGTCCCATACCGCCACCACGCTCCGTCCGGATGGCGATGACATCCTCATCACCGACGGGCCGTACGTGGAACTCAAGGAGCACATCGGCGGTTTCTACGTCATCGAGGCCGACGACCTGGACGACGCGATCGAGGTCGCGAAACGCGTGCCGATGGGCGCGGGCGTCGAGATCAGGCCGATCTGGGACGCATGACCCTCGCCGAAGTGCTCGCGCAGGCGCACCGGACCGAGTGGGCCGCGGTGCTCGCCGTGATCTACCTGGTCTACACAGCCGGATCGGCCGATCGCGCGGTCGAACTCGCAGGCCTGCTCGCGCAGTTACTGCCGTCACCCGAGGTGTTCGGCCTGCTGGCGTTGCTCCGGCTCAACGAAGCCAGGGCGACGGCGAGAACTGTTGACGGAAAACCGGTTCCGCTAGCTCTACAAGACCGTTCACGGTGGGACAGGTCAGCGATCGAGCAGGCGATCCCATTGGTAGAGCGTGCTTTGCGTGGCGGCGGGCCGTACGCGCTGCAGGCCGCGATCGCCGCCGTGCACGCCGAGGCTTCGACGTATGCGGCGACCGACTGGGCGCAAATCCTTGCCCTGTATGACGAATTGGTCGCGATCCATCCGTCGCCGACCGCGGCCCTCGGCCGTGCGGTCGCACTCGCCGAAGTACACGGTCCCCAAGCCGGGTTGGCGGAGGCGGACCGCTTGGCGTCCCAACTGGGCAACTACTACCTGTTGCCCGCGGCCCGAGCGGAGTTTCTGAGAGCGTTGGGCCGCATGGAGGAAGCGACTGCGGCGGACAGACGTGCCGCGGATCTCGCGCCGACAGCGGTGGAAGCCGAGTTCTTCCGGGCGCGTGCGGCTCCTTGATCGCTTCGATTCGCCTCCGCGCTGATCGTCCGTCAGGGTGTGAAGGGTGTTGTGGCAAATTGTCCTGACTGCAGCGGTCGCGACAGTGGCCGCGCTCCTGGTCGGCTGGTTGACGGGCGCCCTGGTGAAATTCGTCGCCAAGCGCCGTTATCGGCGAACCCTGACCCGCCTGCACAAGAACTGCCACCGGCCATTCATGGCTGTGCTCGTGGTCGCAACGAACTACGTCGTCGTGTACGACGTGGAGAACCGAGTTGTCGCGGGCGTCCGGCACGCGTTGCTGCTCGCCCTGATCGCAGTCTCAGCCTGGCTCGTGATCAGGGTCCTGTTCGTCATCGAGGACACAGTCCTGCAGCGCCTCAACGTGGATGTTCCGGACAACAGGCGAGTCCGGCGGTTACGCACCCAGGTCGCCCTGATCCGCAGGCTGACCGGCGCGACGATCACAGTCATCGCGATCGCCTCGATGTTCATGACCTTCACCCAGCTGCGGACCCTCGGCGCCTCCCTGCTGGCCTCCGCCGGAATCGTCGGCGTGATCGCCGGTCTGGCAGCCCAGACCACGCTGACCAACGTGTTCGCAGGCATGCAACTGGCCCTGACCGACTCCCTGCGCTTCGACGACGTAGTGGTGGTCGAGGAAGAATGGGGCCGAATCGAAGAGATGACCCTGACCTACGTCGTGGTCCACCTCTGGGACGAACGAAGACTGGTCCTGCCGACCACCTACTTCACCAAGAACCCCTTCCAGAACTGGACAAGACACGAAACCCGGGTACTCGGCGCGGTCCTGCTCCACCTGGACTACCGCGCCCCGATAGAGGAACTGAGAACCGAGGCCCGCCGCGTGGTCGAGGAATCCGACCTCTGGGACCGCCGCGAATGGATCCTCCAGGTGGTCGACTCCACCCCGTGGACGATGGTCGTCCGAGTACTCGCCTCGGCTGCGGACGCCCCCAGCGCCTGGGACCTTCGTTGTGAGATCCGCGAAAAGCTCATCGTCTTCATGAAGGACAACTACCCACAGTTCCTCCCCACAGCCAACGCCGCCACCCGCGACACCGGTTAGGGCCGGAATCCGTGTCTGACTACCGACGCTTCACGCCGCTCACCAGAAGCAGGATGAACGCGGCGAGGATGGCCGCACCGAGCACGATCCAGACGATGATGGTCCAGCTTTCGTTGGGGGCGGCCAGGCCCAGGGTGCCGATGCCGTGGGAGTCGCCGCCGACGATTGTGTGCCAGGTGCCGTTGTAGTGGGTCACGAATTCGTCCCTCTTCTCGTCCTGGCCGGCTGCGTTCTCTGTCCATGCAGACGCGGTCTGTCGAACGGGCGGTTGCAGGCCGTGACCCAACCGTGATCGTCCATCGGGAGTTACTGTGCTGGCGTGACCTCAGTAGACCGATGTAGTGAGACCACCCGGGACTGGGTGTGTGAAGCGGTGCGGATCATCGAGGCGGATGCCAACCGCAGCGCCGACACGCATTTGCTGCCCTTTCCGCTGCCGGCGGACTGGGGTGTGCGGCTTTATCTGAAGGATGAGTCGACGCATCCGACTGGGTCGCTCAAGCATCGGCTGGCCAGGTCGCTGTTCCTGTATGCCCTGTGCAACGGCTGGATCACCGAGGGGACGCCGGTGATCGAGGCGTCGTCGGGGTCCACGGCTGTGTCCGAGGCGTACTTCGCGCGGCTGCTGGATCTGCCGTTCATTGCCGTGATGCCGGCTTCGACCAGTCCGGAGAAGGTCGCGCTGATCGAGCGGCAGGGCGGCCGGTGCCATTTCGTCGACGAGCCCGGCGCGATCTACACGGAGTCGAGGCGGCTGGCCGAGGAGCTCAACGGGCACTTCATGGACCAGTTCACGCACGCCGAGCGCGCGACGGACTGGCGTGGCAACAACAACATCGCCGAGTCGATGTTCCAGCAGATGGCGCTCGAACCGCACCCAGAGCCCGCCTGGGTGGTCGTCGGCGCGGGGACCGGTGGCACGAGCGCGACCATCGGCCGTTACCTGCGGTACAAGTCGATGTGCACGCACCTGGCCGTGGTCGACCCGGAGTGCTCGGTGTTCTTCGATGCCTGGCGGGACACGCTGCCGGACCTGACCGGCTGCCGTGGCTCCCGGATCGAGGGCATCGGCCGGCCGCGCGTGGAGCCGTCGTTCGTCGGCCAGGTGATCGACCGGATGATCAAGATCCCGGACGCCGCGTCGATCGCCGCGATCCGTTATGTCCAGCCGATTCTGGGACGCCGGGTGGGCGGGTCGACCGGTACGAACCTGTGGGGCTCGTTCCAGGTCATCGCCGAAATGCTCGCCGCAGGCAGGCAAGGAAGCGTAGTCACGCTGCTGTGCGACGGCGGCGAGCGCTACAGCAACACCTACTACGACGACTCATGGCTGGCCCGCAACGAGCTGGATCTTGAGCCGTACCACCGGACTCTGGCCGAGTTCTTCGAGTCGGGCCGTTGGCCTAGCTGAGGACTGTGGCGACTGTGGTGGCGATGGCCCAGATGAGCATCGCCATCGCGGTGTCCTTGAGGACCGGGATCAATGCCGGTCCCCTGCCGTCGTTGCGGACGATCTGAACCGATCGGAGCATCAACGGCAACGCCAGCAATCCGAACAGGAACCACAAGCTGAAGAACGCGAGCACGACCGTGATCACGAACGGCGCCAACGCAAGCGCGCTGTAGAAGGTCCGCGCGCCACGGTCGCCGAGGCGCACCGCGAGCGTCTTCTTGCCGGACTCCGCGTCGGTCGGGCGGTCCCGGAGGTTGTTGGCCGCGAGCACAGCGGCCGAGAACGAACCCAGCGCAAGCGACGCGATCAGGCCGACCCACGTGATCTGTCCGGTTTGGACATACAGCGTGCCGAGTACCGGGATCGGCCCGAAGAAAAGGAAAACGGCCGGCTCACCGAGTCCCACGTAGCCGTACGGGTTCTTGCCACCCGTGTAGTACCAGGCGCCGAGCACGCTGAGCACCCCGACCGCGAGCAGCCACCACCGGCCGCTGGCCACCACCAGCACGAGCCCGGCCAGGCAGGCCAGGCCGAAGAACGAGAATGCCGCCAGCCGCACGAACCGCGGCGGCACCAGGCCGGATCCGACCAGTCGCAATGGCCCGACCCGGTCGGCGTCGGTGCCGCGGATGCCGTCGGAGTAGTCGTTGGCGTAGTTCACGCCGATCTGGAAGGCCAGCGCCACCACGAGCGCCAGCACCGACTGCCACCACACGAACCCGTCGATCGCCACCGCGGCCCCGGCCCCGACCAGCACGGGGGACACCGAGTTGGGCAGCGTGCGGACGCGTGCGCCCGCCATCCACTGTGCGACTGTCGCCATACCGACAGTCTGCACACCTCAGCAGGCGGGAGCGCCGCTAACCCCTGAGACATACGCCTCGGCCACGTATTTGCCCGGCGCGATCCGTAGCCAGACGTCGGACGTGCCCTGGCTGCCGTCCACCACCTCGCCGACGGTCCTGCACTCGACCCGGACCTGGGCGTGGTGCCCGGCCAGTCCCACGATGTCGGCTTCGCTGGTCGTGCCGTTGCGGACGTTCAACGTGTCGCCGGGCGTGTGGACGTAGCCGAAGGGCCCTGACAACGTCCACAGGTAGGTCACGGTCACCCAGGAGTTGCCGGTGAGTTTGAGGCCGTCCCAGAACGTGCCGTCGCCGAGATCGATCCCGGCCGGGTTGGCCACGTCCCGGCCGAACTGGTCGCGGCCGGCGTTGTAGTTGTCCTGGTAGGCGGCCTCGGCCTGGGGTTTCCCGGTGGGCAGGTCCTGCCATTCCTGGCGGGTGGAGTTCCAGTAGTCGTCCCGCGTGTTCCACGGCCCGACGTCCCACACAGGCGCCCACGCGCAACGGCCGGACGCGGCGCAGACCTTCACGGTGTACGAGCCGCTGCCTTTGGGCGACAGGCCACGCCGGGACGGCAGCGCCGCGAAGTGGTCCCGGGACTTGATGATGTGCCCGTTCGCGGTCTTGCCACCGACCAGGCCTTCTCGTGTGGCGAAGACCCGATACGACGGTCCGGACCGCATCTCGGGCGCCGGCCCCTGCCACACGGTCAGCCGGAAGTCGCTGACCTGACCGGAATGCAGCAACCTGGGCTGGATCACCGAGGCGGACGACGTCAGCACGCCGGAAGTCCACTCTGTCCAGTTGCCGTCCGGCAGTTGCCCACGGATGTCCACTCCGGCAACCGAAGCGGAGAAGGTGTTCACCGGCGCGGCGAGCCGGACCGGCGGGTACATGGCCAGGCGGGTGCCATCCGCATAGTCCACACTCGACGATCGGTCGACCGACAGTGCTGCCACGACAAGAGTCAGCTTGTCGCTGGCCCATGCGGGCGTGGCGAAGGCGGCCAGCAGGACGGCAACGGCGGCGAACTGTCTCATCAGGACAGATAGTGCCGCACCGCGGCCCGATCCACCTTTCCAGGACCGCGCAGCGGCAGTTCTTCGACCACACGGAACACTTTCGGTACCGCGGCAGCGCCCAGCTCGGCACGGACCAAGGTGCGCAACTTGTCCAGGTCAGCCGCACCGACCACGGCAGCGGCGACGATCTGGCCCCACTCGGGATGGTCCAGCCCGACCACACAGGCGGCGGACACGTGCTGCTCAAGCAGCCGTTCCACGGCCGAAGCAGGCACCTTCACACCACCTGTGTTGATCATGTCGTCGGCCCGGCCGAGGATCTCCAGCCTGCCGTCGACCAGCTTGCCGAGGTCGGACGTGATGAACCAGCCGTCCACGAAACTCGCCGCGGTCAGGTCTGGCCGTCCGCGATACCCCCTGGCCAGCGTCGGCCCGGACAGAGCCACAAGACCGTCGACGATCCGCACGGACACCCCGTCCAAGGGCACGCCGTCGTACACGCAACCGCTTGCGGTCTCGCTCATCCCGTACGCCGAAACCAGCGGAGCGTCACCGGCTGCCGAGCGCAGCTCAGCCGAGAGCGGGGCGCCGCCCATGACGATCCCATCCAGCGCACGCAGGGCTTCCAGACCCTCGGTAGAAGTCACGATTCGCGCCAGCTGAGTGGGCACAAGCGCGGTGTAGTGCCGCCCAGGCGTATCCAGGACCGCCGAAACGGCTGCGACGAAGTCAGGCACCCGGAACCCGGCCTCAAGATCCATACATACCGGATGTATCCCGGCCAGTAGTGACCTGACCAGCACCTGGATTCCGCCGATGTACCGCGCGGGCGTCGCCAGAATCCACTGGCCAGGGCCGCCGAGCCGGTTGAGCGTCAGTTCCGCCGAACTCAGCAGCGCGTTCGCCGACAGCAGCACGCCCTTCGGTTCGCCGGTCGAACCCGACGTCGCGACCACCACGGCTGTGGGGTCGTCGTCGGAGTCCTCGCCCACCCCGAGCGGCCCGGTGAAGGACTCCGGGCCGCCTGGCAACAGCGCGGGGCCGGACCCGTCCAAAGCGGCCGGCAGACGCGAGTGGATCTCGTCCGGCGAGATCGCGACGACAGAGCGCGTCATCAGTAGTAGTAGGGGAACGGAGACCAGTCCGGCGGGCGCTTCTCCAGGAACGCGTCCCGGCCTTCGACGGCCTCGTCGGTCATGTACGCCAGGCGGGTCGTCTCGCCCGCGAACAGCTGCTGCCCGACCAGCCCGTCGTCGATCAGGTTGAACGAGTACTTCAGCATCCGCTGCGCGGTCGGCGACTTGCCGTTGATCTCACGCGCCCACTCCAGGGCCGTGTTCTCCAGCTCGGAGTGCGCCACGACCGCGTTCACCGCGCCCATCTGGTGCATGTCGGCGGCCGTGTACGTCCGGCCGAGGAAGAAGATCTCGCGCGCGAACTTCTGCCCGACCTGCCGGGCCAGGTACGCCGAGCCGTAGCCGCCGTCGAAGCTGCCCACGTCGGCGTCGGTCTGCTTGAACCGGGCGTGCTCCAGGCTGGCCAATGTGAGATCGCACACCACGTGCAGGCTGTGCCCGCCGCCGGCCGCCCAGCCCGGGACGACGGCGATGACGACCTTGGGCATGAACCGGATCAGCCGCTGGCACTCCAGGATGTGCAGCCGCCCGGCCCGGGCCGGATCGACCGTGTCGGAGGTCTCGCCGGAGGCGTACTGGTAGCCGGTACGCCCACGAATCCGCTGGTCACCGCCGGAACAGAAGGCCCAGCCGCCGTCCTTGGGCGAGGGCCCGTTGCCGGTCAGCAGCACACAGCCGACGTCGGAGCTCATCCGCGCGTGGTCCAGCGCCCGGTACAGCTCGTCCACGGTGTGCGGGCGGAAGGCGTTGCGCACCTCCGGCCGGTTGAACGCGATCCGGACAGTTCCCTGGTCCAGGGCCCGGTGGTAGGTGATGTCGGTGAAGTCGAAACCGGGCACTTCACGCCACAAGGCCGGGTCGAACAGCTCCGAAACGACAGTCTCTGACACGTTTGCGAGGATAGGACGGTGAACCCGTCGAGCGCGCAGGCCATGGTCATAGTGGACGAGCTGGCGCGCAATGACGTGCGGCACGTGGTCGTCTGTCCCGGTTCCCGCAACGCCCCGTTGAGCGTGGCGCTGTTCGAGGCCGCCCAGGAGGGCAAGCTCCAGCTGCACGTCCGGGTGGACGAGCGCAGCGCCGGGTTCCTGGCGCTGGGGCTGGCCGTAGCGACACGTCGGCCGGCCGCGGTGGTCTGCACGTCCGGGACCGCGGTCGCGAACCTGCACCCAGCTGTGCTCGAGGCGCACCATGCCGGGGTCGGCCTGATCGTGATCAGTGCGGACCGCCCGCCCGAGCTGCACGGCAGCGGCGCGAACCAGACGATCGACCAGCGCAACCTGTTCGCGCCCGCGGCGATCCTGGTGGACTTCCCGGTGGCCGAGCGGCGCGCCGGGCTCAACCCGGTGTGGCGCGGCCTGGTCTGCCGCGCCGTGGCGCAGGCTGAGGCCGGGCATCCGGTGCAGGTCAACGTGCCGTTCCGGGAACCGTTGCTGCCGACGTTCGGATCCGAATGGCCGGAGCCGCTCGACGGCCGGCCGGGTTACGAGCGCTGGACCACCTCGGCGCCGCCCCGGCTCGTGGCGTCCAGCCGGGTCGATTTCCCGTTGCCCGCCAGGACTCTGATGGTCGTCGGCAGTGGCCGGCCGGACCGGGCCGCGGCCGCGTGCGAGGTCGCGACCAGGGCGGGCTGGCCGATCATCGCCGAGCCGGTGGCGACCACCGGTGGTGCCAGTGTGCTGCGTTGCGGGCCGTTGCTGCTCGGATCGCTTGACAGGGCTGAGGATCTGCGGCCGGAGGCGGTTGTCGTCGTCGGCCGGCCGACGCTGTCGCGCGGTGTCCGGGGCCTCATGGGCCGTGCGCCCGTGTACGGCATCGGAGATCATCCACAGTGGACAGACCCGCAGTATGTCGCGATCCATGTCCGGGGCTGGCTGGACACCACGGATCTGGCGTACGTCCAGGGCCATGATCCGGAGTGGCTGACCGCTTGGCGCACAGCGGCCGAACGTGCCGCGACCGTCGTGGACAAGCTGCTCGAGGAGGACGAGTGGCCGTCCGGGCTGCGCGTCGCACGGGACGTGGTGTCCGCATTGCCTTCGGGCGCTTTGCTTTTCCTCGGTTCGTCCAATCCGGTCCGGGACGTCGACCTGGTCGCGGAGACCCGGACCGACGTGGCGATCCACGCCAACCGGGGCGTCGCGGGCATCGACGGCAACGTCTCCGCCGCGATCGGCCTCGCGCTGGGGCAGCCGGACCGGCCGGCCTACGCCCTGCTCGGCGACCTGACTTTCCTGCACGACTCCAACGGTCTGCTGATCGGCCCGCCGGAAGCCCGGCCGGATATGACGATCATTGTTCTCAACGACGACGGCGGCGGGATCTTCTCGTTGCTCGAACAGGGCGCCGCCGAGCACAAGAACAGCTTTGAGCGAGTGTTCGGAACACCCCATGACGCCGATTTGGCCGCATTGTGTGCCGGATATCGCGTACCGCACATACTGGCCGAATCGCCGTCACAATTGCAGGCGGCGTTGCGGCCGGAGCCCGGGCTGAGAGTCGTCGAGGTGCGCGCCGATCGCGCACGGCTACGAGACCTGCACGCTCGGGTGCGGGCGGCCGTCCAGGATGCCGCATTTGGGTAATCCCGTCCGATGAGATGGGCAATTCGACGGGTATTCACTGGCTGATTGCGCGGATAGGTTCGGGGCACCTTTCGTGCGGAATCAGTGAGGGGTACGAAATGTTTCTGCGATCGAGACTGACGCTCGCCGCCACCGCGGCGGGACTCGTCACGGTCCTGTTGGGTTCCACAGCGAGCGCGGTACCGGCCCCGGGCGCACCGGGCATCGGCGACCCGTACTACCCGACCGCCGGCAACGGCGGTTACGACGTCTCGCACTACAACATCAGGCTGACCTACAACCCGGCGACGGACCTGCTGTCCGGCTCGACCACGATCCTGGCCCGCACCACGCAGGAGCTCTCCAGCTTCAACCTGGACTTCCTGCTGCCGGTGAAGTCCGTGCGGGTGAACAACTTCGTCGCCAAGGCCGACGCGGCCAACGGTGAAGTCGTTGTCACACCGCCTGCTCCGCTGGCCAGCGGCCGTGACATCACGGTTGTCGTCCAGTACGAAGGCAAACCCTCCACGGTCAAGGACGCCACCGGCTTCACCGCGTGGAAGCGCGGACCGGACGGTGCCGCCCTCGCGATCGACGAGCCGAACATCGCGCCGTGGTGGTTCCCGAGCAACAACCACCCGACCGACA
Source organism: Kibdelosporangium banguiense (assembly GCF_017876405.1). GTDB lineage: Bacteria > Actinomycetota > Actinomycetes > Mycobacteriales > Pseudonocardiaceae > Kibdelosporangium > Kibdelosporangium banguiense. The sequence goes on from NZ_JAGINW010000001.1 coordinate 2,848,411, forward strand.
AGGCCACCTTCGACGTGTCAGTGGCGGTGCCGCAGGGCGTCGAGGTGCTGTCCAACGGCACGTTCGCCGGCACCACGCCGCAGATCAACGGCTGGGTCCGGTGGAACTGGCGCAGCGCCCGGCCGCAGGCTCCCTACCTGACCTACATCGTGATCGGCCAGTTCGAGGTCCGGCAGAGCACGGCGCCCAACGGGCAACCGGTGATCAACGCCTACGGTGACGATCTGGGCGCCAACGCCGAGTCCGCCAGGGCCAGCGTCGAGCGCACCCCCGAGGTGATCGAGTTCCTCAGCTCGGTGTTCGGCGACTACCCGTTCGAAGCGCAGGGCGGTGTCGTGTCCACCGGTGTGGGCTTCGCGCTGGAGAACCAGACACGGCCGGTGTACTCGACCGCGTTCTTCCGTCGTGGCGCGAACACCTCGGTCGTTTCACACGAACTGGCGCACCAGTGGTTCGGTGACTCGGTTTCGGTCAACACCTGGCGCAACATCTGGCTCAACGAGGGCTTCGCGACCTACGCCTCGTACATGTGGGCCGAGAGCCAAGGTGAGGGCACCGCGGCCGAGATCGCCCAGTACTACTACGACTCCTACCCGGCCGACCACCCGATCTGGCAGGTCACCGTGGCCGACCCGGGTTCGGGCAACGAGTTCGACAGCGCGGTCTACGACCGTGGCGCGATGACGTTGCAGGCTTTGCGCAACGCCGTCGGGGACAGTGCCTTCCTGCAGATCCTGCGGACCTGGACAGCACAGAAGCGCTACAGCACCGGCAAGATCGAGGAATTCATCGCCCTGTCGGAGCGGATCTCCGGCAAGCCGCTGTACGACCTGTTCAACACCTGGCTGTTCACCAAGGGCAAGCCCGCCGGCCTGGGCAACCCTGCCGCGCTCTCGGCTCGCTCGGCAGGCCATCAGGTGCCGAAGGCGATCGAGAAGCTCGACCTGACGCGCAACGAACTCCACGCGCACTAGCAGATATACCGGGTGAACGGTTGATCCGAGGCAAGGCGGATCAACCGTTCACCCGGTTTGGCTAGAGTGCGAGCGTGCAGGCAGGACGGGCGGCGAGGATCAGGCGGGGCGTGGCGATCACGCTCGTGGCCATCGGCGCGACCTTCACGTTGCTCGCGGTCGTCCTGGTGATCGGGGCGTTCCGGGAGGACGCGGGGCTCAGCTCACGATCGGTCCGCACAACGGCCGAAGTCGTGTCCGTGTCGTTCGACCGGACACTGGTCCGCTATCAGACGCCTGACGGCGCGGATCACATTCCGCCGGACGGCGTCGGCTACCCGGCGGGCCTGGAAACCGGTCAGCTGGTCGAAGTCGAGTACGACTCCGCGCATCCGGACCTGGTCAAGGTCGCCGGCCGGGGCGCGTACCTGTCGCTGTTGCCGGCAGGCACGCTCGTGTTGTTCATGTGGCTCGTGATCGGGCCGGTCCTGTGGTGGATGCGCCGGTACGGACCGCTGTTCTTCAAGCAGTCGTCGCCGTCTCCTGCCACCAGCTGAGCACCTCTTCGGACACCCCAGGAGCCGCGACAAGCAGCCCGTCTACGGGCAACGCGGCGTCCTCACCATGCCGGTCGAGCACGACCGCTCCGGCTTCGATGGCCAGTGCGACAGCCCCGGCAACGTCCCACTCGTGGTAGCTGTGCAGCACGGCCGCTGCCGCGTGCCCCAGAGCGACCTGAGCGATCGCCAACGCGGCTGAGCCCAGGACACGGACACCAGCGTGCGCGAGGGCCGCACGCTCGATGAACCCGCCCATCCCGGGCCACGGGCCGATCCGGGTCAGCTCGGTGCACACGATCGAACCGGCCGTGGAGAACCTGTCGGTCAACGACACCTGCACGCCGTTCGCCCGCGCGCCGCGGCCACGCGCAGCCGCGTAGATCTGCCCGCGGTACGGGTCCGCGACGACGCCGACCACAGGGCCAGACGCGTCGACGAGGGCGAGGCTGTACGCGCACCACGGCACCCCGGCGACGTAGTTCGCCGTGCCGTCGACGGGATCGACGACCCAGCGGTACTCGGCCTGCTCGGAGCCGGTGTCCGCGCCGAACTCCTGGCCGACCACCGGCATCCCGGGGAACTCCGCGGTCAGCACCCGGCGGGTGTGCCGTTCCAGGGTCCGATCGGTGTCGGTGACCCAGTCGAATGGCGAATCCTTGCCACCGGGCCGCGCGCCCCGGCCGGCGGTGGCGGTGATCACGTCGGTCGCGTCGTTGGCGAGCCTGCCGGCCACTTCCAGGGCCCTGGAGAGCAGTCCGGGCTCGACCGGCCTGGGTGGGCGCGATGACAAGAGGGTCATGCCGACCTAGCGTGATCGCGCTGGGTGTCCGGGACACGACCAGGAGATGACCAGCGAAGGATCGCAAGGCCACACGTTGGAAGTTCCGGCTTCGTTCCCCGGCTCGTCACGCGGAGGTCGCCCGGGTGCTCGGATCCGGGCTCATCGTGAGGCCCGTGCGAGTCGCCATCGTCACCGAGAGCTTCCTGCCGCAGGTGAACGGCGTGACCAACTCCGTTCTCCGCGTTGTCGAGCACCTTCGTGACCACGGTCATGAGGCGCTTGTCGTGGCGCCCGGCCCAGGGCCGGACGCCTACCTGCACGCACCGGTCGTCCGGACCCGTGCGCTCGACGTCCCGGTGGTGACGTCGTTGCCGATCGGCCTGCCCGGTCCTCGGATCACCAACGCCCTGCTGGACTTCGAACCGGATGTGGTGCATCTGGCCTCACCGTTCGTGCTCGGCTTCGGCGGCCTCAGGGCTGCCCGGAGGCTCGGCGTTCCGACGGTCGCGGTCTACCAGACCGATGTCGCCGGGTTCGCGGCGTCGTACGGCCTGGCCAGAGGCGCTGCCGTGGCCTGGCGGTGGATCCGCAGGCTGCACACGTTCGCCGACCGGACCCTCGCGCCGTCCACCGAGGCGGTGCGTTCACTGGTCGAGCACGGCATCCCACGGGTGTTCCGGTGGGGCCGTGGCGTGGACACCTCGCTGTTCAACCCTGGTCGTGTGGACGAGCGGCTCAGGCGGGAGCTCGCGCCGAACGGCGAACTGCTGGTCGGGTACGTCGGCCGGCTCGCACCTGAGAAGCAGGTCGAACGGCTGGCCGTGCTCAACTCGCTGCCCGGGGTGCGGCTGGTGATCGTCGGGGACGGCCCTGACGTGGAGAACCTCCGTCGCAAGCTGCCCGGCGCGGCTTTCCTGGGGTTCCGGACTGGTGTCCCGCTGGCCAGGGCGTACGCGAGCCTGGACGTGTTCGTGCACACCGGCCCGCACGAGACGTTCTGCCAGGCCGTCCAGGAGGCCATGGCGTCCGGCGTGCCGGTGATCGCGCCGGACTCGGGCGGGCCGCGTGATCTCGTCGACCACGGCAGGACCGGATTCCTGCTCCAGGACATGGAAACCGAGCTGCGACCGGCTATCGCCGAGTTGATGGACCCGGCTTTGCGGGCGCGGTTGTCGCATGCAGGTGCGCGCGCCGTGCAGGGCCGCACGTGGTCGGCTGTGTGTGACGAGCTCGTTGGCCACTACACCGCAGTGACTCGCGTGGCCCAGGCGGCGTGATGCGGGTCGTTCAGCTCGCTAACTTCTACGGTCCGAAGTCCGGCGGGCTGCGGACCGCGTTGCACCACCTCGGCGCGGGCTACTGCGTGCAAGGCCACGAAGTGATCCTGGTCGTGCCAGGCACGCGGCTGGCCGACGAGCCGATGCCCAACGGCGTCCGCCGGATCACCCTGCCCGCGCCGCAGGTTCCAGGTACGGGTGGTTACCGGGTGGTCGATCCCTGGCGGGTGCGGGCGTTGCTGACGCGGCTGAGACCCGACCGGCTCGAGGTCTCCGACCGGCTGACGCTGCGTGGCATGGGCCTGTGGGCGCGTGAACACGGTGTGCCCAGTGTTGTGATCTCCCATGAACGGCTCGACCGGCTGCTGGAACAGTTCCTGCTGCCGCCGAAGTGGGCACGTGGTGTGGCGGATATCGCAAACCGCCGGATGGCTGCGCATTACGACACAGTCGTCTGCACGACCGCGTTCGCCCGTGAGGAGTTCGACCGGATCGGTACCGGCAACGTCCGGCGGGTCCCGCTGGGTGTCGATCTGGCAACGTTCACGCCTGCTCGCCGCTCTTCGGGGCTGCGCCACGATCTGGCCGACGGCGCCGACACGCTGCTGGTCCACTGTGGACGTCTCTCGCCGGAGAAGCATGTCGAGCGCAGTGTGGACACGTTGGCGCAACTGCATTCTGCCGGGCATCGAGCCCGCCTTGTGGTGGCCGGCGACGGCCCGAGTATGTCCTGCTTGCGGCGCAGGTCATCCGGTTTGCCGGTGACGTTTCTCGGGTTCCTGCAGTCACGCAACGAGGTCGCGGAGTTGCTTGCCACAGCGGATGTCTCGCTCGCGCCAGGTCCACATGAGACATTCGGGCTCGCGGCCCTCGAAGCGCTCGCGTCGGGGACGCCCGTGGTCGTGTCGGCCTCGTCCGCGCTGCGTGAGATCGTGCGCCCGGGATGCGGCGCGGCCGTCGACGATCACGCGGGGGCATTCGCGGGGGCCGTCGCCGACCTGCTGGAGGCCCCGGAACCCCGCCGCCGGGCTGCCGCGCGGGCCCGTGCCGAAGAGTTCAGCTGGCCGTCATCGGTACACGGAATGCTGAGAGCACTCAGCCTCGCCTAGAGTGCGGACATGTCGCGTGCCAGCCTCGAGAAGAAGCCGCGCGAGGTCGCCGAGATGTTCAACGGCGTCGCTCGCCGGTACGACCGGACGAATTCGGTCCTGACGTTGGGATACGACCGGCGCTGGCGTGAGATGACACGCAAGGTCCTCGACGCGCAGGCAGGCGAGCGTGTGCTCGACCTCGCTGCCGGGACCGGCGTCTCCACGGTCGCGTTCGCCCGCACCGGCGCCTGGTGCGTGGCGGCCGACTTCTCCGTGGGGATGCTCAGCAGCGGCGCCGCGCGTGAAGTGCCGAAGGTCGCCGCGGACGCCATGCGGCTGCCGTTCGCCGACAACTCGTTCAACGCGGTCACCGTCGTTTTCGGGATTCGCAACTTCTACGACACCGAGGCGGCCCTGCGCGAGATGATGCGCGTGGTCAAACCCGGTGGCCGGTTGCTGGTCTGCGAGTTCTCCCGGCCCCGGTTCGCGCCGCTGCGGGCGTTGTTCCACTGGGGCATGAAGCGGGTCGCACCGGCGATCGCGCGGGTGGTGTCGTCCAACCCGGAGGCCTACCGCTACCTCGGTGAGTCGATCAAGGACTGGCACTCCCAGCGCGGCCTGGCCGAAGTCGTGGCCAAGGCCGGCTGGGGTGAGGTGGAGTGGATGAACCTCACATTCGGGGTCGTCGCACTCCACCGTGCCAAGAAACCCGCTACCTGATCTATGACTGCTCGGTGACCGAGCCCGTCACCTCCTGGTTGGCTCCGGTGATCCGTGGCGACGTCGTCACGGCGAGCCGGACCTGCTCGACCGGCTCAGCCTCGGTGTCGGCGATGGTCGGAATCGAGAGCTCGGCACTGACCTCGCCACGGGGAATGGTCACTCCCACGAACAGCGGGATGTCCGACAACGGCCGGGACGGCAACGGCTCCTCACCGGTGTTCTCCCGCAACCACCCCGGGTCGACGTCCGTGGTGGACAGCTCAGGCGCGCCGTCTGCCGGCTCAAGCGCCCGGCCTTGGACGTAGAGGTTCAAGTCGATCGCTGCCGAGAGCGTCACGCGCCACTTCAGGACACCGCCCTCGGCGACGTTCCCGGCGACCGGCGTGATCGTCACCGTGGGCATGGGATCGTCGTTGAGCACCGTGACACCGCCGGCATAGCTACCGGCCAGCGTGCCCTGGACGGCCTTCGCGTACAGCGCACGTTGGACGTCGCTGTTCCAGCGGGTGTTGCCGACGATCTCGATCGGGATCTCGATCGTCTGCTGGCCAGGCTGGATCGTCACCAGGCGCGAGGTCGTGCTGATGCCGTCCTCGTTGCGCAGGAACAGCCGGACGGTGCCCGCGCCATTGCCTGTGACCTGGACAGGGACCTGGAGCGTCGTCGTACCGGAGTCGCCTTCCTTGACCGACGTCATGCCGACGTCGACACGCGGCAACGCCACCGGCTGCGGGTCGGGCGTGCCGTGGTTCCAGCCGTATGCGTCAACGAGCCACACCTGCCCGCTCGCGCTTTGCGGGATCAGTTCGAGCGACGCCACCTGACGCAGGTCGATGCCGTGGAACGGCAGCGGTACGCGTACCTCCTGCGCCCACAGCGCGGTCGTTCGATCTGACGCGGGCAGACCGTCCAGTGACACCGATCCCAGACTGACGCGGCGGCCGCGTGTGTCCGTGATGGCGACGTCGAAACGGTTGGCCGTGCTGTTGCTTGGGACGATCAAGCGCATCGCCAGGTCCCGTGAGCCGGCCAGCGACACCGCACTGCCAGGCTTGACGACCGCGGCCTGACCGGCGGCCGACCACTGCGCGGTGACCGCGAAGCGATCAGGGTCCGTGAGACCGCGGAACATGTTGAAGCTGGGCGGTAGCGGAAACAGGTTTGGATCGGTGCACGCGGCGGCTGCGTCGGATGTGGCCTGCAGGCACTTGCGTGCAGTGCCACTGGTCGTGGTCGCGTTGTCCGGCACGACAAACGGAGTCCGTGCGCCACCGACGGCGTGAGCCAGAACGCGAGCCGGATCTGCTGACGGTGCCCGTACGCCGGAACCGTCAAGCAACGGCAGTGCACGGTTGTCACCTGCGACAAAGACCCGCGCGGCCGTGGCAATGTAGGTCGCACCTGCGGTCTGTTGCTGCTGTGCGGTCAGCCGCGTAGGCGTCCCAGGCGAACACACCGGGTCCGGCGGATCGCTGAAAAAGTCGTCGTTGGCGGGAGCTTCGGCCTGGCCAGGCGTCCATTCCGTGTTGAAGAAGTTGTGGTTGGCGCCGACGAAGTACAGCGCGCTGTGCAGGGCCGCGCCCCGGCTGACGCCCCGCGTCGCGTCCAGGTACATCTGTCCCTGCAGGTCGAAGACGTCACCGTCGCAGCCCGGCAGGATCGTCGCGGAAGGCACGTCCGGTGCCGGGTTGTGACCGAAGATCGTCGGGCCGATCATCAGATTGCCCCGGATCTTCCAGCGCACCGGGCCGTTGTAGCCGGAGTCGCCGGGCGGCGGGCTGATGCTGTCCATCGCGGCCCGGTTGGTGCCCTCACCACCGCGCGAGTGCCCGACCAGGAAGACGTTGGACAGGTCGGCCACCGGCGCGGCCTTCACGATGTCCGGTGCGGACCCACGTCCGGCACCGGCCCAGTCCGCCCAGTCGGCCAGGTGGTGGCGGATCAGCGACGAGCGCCCCTGCGCACCGGCGTCCAGCACCCGGGCGTCCTGCCCGTTGATGCCGTTGGCCGAGATCGACACCGTCACATACCCCTGTGAGGCAAGCAGTTCCTGCGCCTGCAGGTAGCCGCGGTAACTCGGTATGGGCTTGAAACCCTCCGGGCACGGCCACGCACCACGTGACTGCGGTCCGCTGTAGCAGGTGGAGTGCCGGCCATGCAGGAACAACGCCAGCGGGCGCTTGCCCGGTGCGCCCTTGGGAGCGACCACAACGGCCTGCATCTCGATCGGCTGCGGGTAACCCGGAAGCCCGATCGAGTCCAGTGTGTACTCGCCCTTGGTCGTCTGGAACGGGCCGGGCGTGCCCGGATCGACCCCGGCGGCCTGCAACGGAGCCGGCACCGGCGGTAGCTGCGACGCCTGCGGACGCCGCTGGTCCTTCCCATCCAGACGCCTGCCCGCGGCCCTTACCTGCAGATCGCCGAAGTCAGCGGACTGCGGCAGGGAAAGCGTGAACGTGCGGTGGTCGTCCGACGGGATCGGCAGGCCGAGCAGCCGGTCACCGGACCAGAACTCGATCGCGGCGTCACCCATCGGAATCTGCTCCGGCGCGGTCCACACCAGTTGGGAGCCCTCGACCCGCCAGCCGGGCGGCGGCTGCGGCGCGCCGGCCGGCTGAGCCCAGCCGGGCACGGCCAAACCGGCTATCAGCAGGATCGCGGGCACGACAGTTCTCAGTAAGCGCATATGGAAACCCCTCCAGTCACTACCTGTTTACTCGAAGTAGCGACCCCCCAGGGTTTAGTCATGATCGAAAAGAACCCGTCCGCGCAGGCCACGTGTCCCTGGTCACGTGGGTGACGCGGCTAGAATTGGCCGGCGGGGAGATCGTGAAAGCATTCACAAGGGAGCTGCCGTGGGTACCCGACGACGCCCGGGTGACGACGCCGAGGTCATCGTGGTCGGCGCCGGCCCAGCCGGTTCAACGGCCGCGGCCTACCTCGCCCGAGCAGGCGTGGACGTACTGCTGCTGGAGAAAAGCCAGTTCCCGCGCGAAAAGGTCTGCGGCGACGGCCTGACCCCCCGAGGCGTCAAGCAACTCATCGACCTCGGCATCGACACAAGCGAAGAAGCCGGCTGGGTGCACAACAACGCCCTGCGGATCATCACGGGTGACCTGCAGTTGCACCTGCCCTGGCCAGAGCTGTCGTCAATGCCGCCCTACGGCGTCTCCCGAACCCGCCAGGACTTCGACGAACTACTGGCGAAAGTCGCCGAACGCGACGGCGCCCGCCTCCAACAGAACACAACAGTCATGGGAGCGGTCACCAACCACGTCGGCCGCGTCGTCGGCGTCCGCGCCAAGGTCAGCCCAGACAAGACCGAGGTCACCTACTCCGCGCCACTCGTGCTGGCCTGCGACGGCGTCTCCGCCCGCCTGGCACTTTCGGTGGGGATCGACAAGCACGAGGACCGTCCGATGGGCGTGGCAGTCCGCCGCTACTACGCGTCGCCCCGCTCCAAGGACGACTTCATCGAGGGCCACCTCGAACTCTGGGACCGCAGCGACCCCGCGAACCCGAAGCTCCTCCCCGGCTACGGCTGGGTCTTCCCCCTGGGTGACGGGACAGTCAACGTCGGCCTCGGCACCCTCTCGACGTCAGCCTCCTTCCGCAACACCGACTACCGAGCCCTGTTGCGCCAGTGGCTCGACGGAACCCCCGAGGAATGGGGTTTCCGCGAGGAGAACGCGATAGGAAAGATCGGTGGCGCGGGCCTGCCCATGGGCTTCAACCGAACCCCGCACTACCGTGACGGAATGCTGTTGCTAGGCGACGCAGGCGGCATGGTCAGCCCATTCAACGGCGAGGGAATCCAATCCGCGATGGAGTCCGCCAAGATCGCGGCAGAATGCGTGGTCCAGGCCCTTGCCCGGCAGGAGGGGCCCTCACGGGAGCGGGCTTTGCAGGCCTACCCAGCGGCGATGAAGGACCTCTACGGCGGCTACTACCGGCTCGGCAACCTCTTCGCGAAAATCATCGGAAAACCTAAAATCATGCGCGCCGCCACCAAGTACGGATTGCGCGTGAACTCCCTGATCCCGCTGGTCCACAAGGGACTATCCGGCTGCTTCGACCCCCACGACGGCGACGTCGTCGACCGAATGATCTCCGTCGCCAGCCGCATCGCCCCAGCCTTGCGCTGACCTGTCACTGGTTGTGATTGTGGGTCCTTTTCTTTGGAGAGATGTGCCCTGGCCGGGCGGGCAAACCTCCCTGGTAAGTAGCGGTAGAGGTTGATCCGGGTTCCTTCGTGCGGTGTTTGTTTCTCGTGGGGGTTCGGGTTGTGGACCGGGTGCTACCGAGGAGGATGTTGTGGCCCATGCGTCCGCGGGCGCTGACCGGGGTTCCATTTTTGTCTCGGTGACCGGGGTCGAGTTCGGTAACCGGGCTCGCGTCCCGCGCGGGGGCGCTGACCCGCTGACCGGGCCCGCCAGACCTTCACCCCGCCAACCGGCGCGCTGGCCGACAGCAGCCTCACGCCGGTCAACCGACGTTGACGAAAACCCGCCCCCCATAAGAGAACAGCCCCCACCCGCCACTGGGGGGCGGCCCTGCTCCAGTCTATCGGGGAAGGCGGTTGAGCAGGGGTTTTCAAGAGGTGAACCCGTGCGGATGGGCCGTTCGCACGAGGATCACCCGGATGGTGCAGCTTGATCACAAGGGCTGTGCGATTGGGGTCACACATGGACTTGGGGGTGCGAGGGTTCCGTTCTGTGAGGCAGGTCCTAGACTCCCTTCACGTCTTGTGAATCGCTTCACACAGTCACGAGGCAGCTTGTGAAGACTTTCACAAGCTTGGCAACGGGAGTTCTTGCTGGCTAGGGGCTGAATACCCGCAGCTTGGTTAGGCGTGCCTAACCAGGAGGGGTGTGAGGAACACCCCTTAGGGTGCCGACGAGGGCGATCGAGGCGCGGGAAAGGACGGCATTGTCAATGGGCGACGTGCTGGCACAAGGCGGTGGTTCGGACCTCGGCTCGTACCTGCCGTTGGTGTTCCTGCTGGCGCTGGGAGCGTTGTTCGCCGGAGTGTCGGCGACGCTGGGGGCGCTGGTCGGACCTAGCCGCTACAACCGGGCCAAGATGGAGGCGTACGAGTGCGGCATCGAGCCGTCTCCGCAGCCTGTCGTCGGTGGTGGCCGCGTGCCGGTCGCGTACTACGTGACCGCGATGCTGTTCATCCTGTTCGACATCGAAATGGTCTTCCTCTACCCGTTCGCTGTCTCGGCGGACGCGTTGGGCGTGTTCGGCCTGGTGGAGATCGTCCTGTTCGTCGCGACCGTCGGTTTCGCCTACGCCTATGTCTGGCGTCGGGGCGGACTGGACTGGAACTGAGGGGCGCTGAATCAAGCATGGGTATCGAAGAGAAGCTTCTCCCCAACGGGATCATGCTGGCCGGCTTGGAAAAGCTGGTGAACTGGGCGCGCAAGAACTCCGTCTGGCCCGCCACGTTCGGGCTGGCGTGCTGCGCGATCGAGATGATGACCGTCGGTGGCGCCCGTTATGACTACGCCCGGTTCGGCATGGAGCGGTTCAGTGCCAGCCCGCGGCAGGCCGACCTGATGATCGTGGCCGGCCGGGTGACCAACAAGATGGCCCCGGTGCTGCGCCAGATCTACGACCAGATGCCGGAACCCAAGTGGGTCATCGCGATGGGTGTCTGCGCCTCGTCGGGTGGCATGTTCAACAACTACGCCGTCGTGCAGGGCGTGGACCACGTCGTCCCGGTCGACATCTACCTGCCGGGCTGCCCGCCGCGGCCGGAGATGCTGCTGGACGCGATCCTCAAGCTGCATCAGCGGATCTCCGAGGAGCCGCTGGGTGCCCGCCGCGCCGCGACGCTGCTGGAGCAGGGCTTCCAGCCGGCCGAGCTGATCCCGTCCTCCGAGCGCTACGCCAAGAAGAAGGGCTGAGCGGTGACTACCCCAGGCGACGAGCAGTCGAGCGCCGAGCGTCCCGAGTCCGGTCTGGAAACCCAGGACGCCACCCCGAAGCCGGGTGTCGTGGCCGGCAAGTCCCGGCAGGGCATGTTCGGTGTCACCGGCTCCGGTGACACTTCCGGCTTCGGTGGCCTGCAGTTGCCGGCGTACAGCCCGCCGCCCGCGGAGCGGCCGTACGGCGGCTGGTTCGACGAGGTGACCGACGAGATGGTGGCGGCGTTCTCCCGCCGCAACATCCCGGCCGAGGCGATCCTGCAGGTCACTGTGGACCGCGGCGAGATCACGTACTACATCGCCCGCGAGCACCTGCTCAAGATCTGCCAGACGCTGCGCGACGAGCCCGCCCTGAAGTTCGAGCTGTGCAGCTCGGTGTCCGGTGTGGACTACGGCGTGGACATCCCGCAGCGGCTGCACTCGGTCTACCACCTGACATCGATGACCTACCGGCGTCGGATCCGCCTCGAGGTCTGCGTCGACGTCGAGGACGCACACGTGCCCAGCGTCGTGGGCGTGTACCCCACGGCGGACTGGCAGGAGCGGGAAGCCTGGGACATGTACGGGATCGTCTACGACGGCCACCCGGCACTGACCCGGATCCTCATGCCGGACGACTGGGACGGCCACCCGCAGCGCAAGGACTACCCGCTCGGCGGCATCCCGGTTGAGTACAAGGGCGCGGAGATCCCACCGCCCGACCAGCGGAGGTCTTACTCGTGACCACGAACCCGACTGACTCCAGCACCACCACCGGCGACCCGTACGCCGCCGAAGCGCGCCAGACCACCGAAGGCCCGGTCTACACCCTCACCGGTGGCGACTGGGACCAGGTGCTCGAGGACGCCTCGCACGACGAGCGCATGGTGATCAACCTCGGCCCGCAGCACCCGTCCACGCACGGCGTGCTCCGCCTGGTGATCGAGATCGAGGGCGAGACGGTCACCCAGGCCCGGTCGGTGATCGGCTACCTGCACACCGGGATCGAGAAGAACTGCGAGTACCGGACGTGGACGCAGGGCGTCACGTTCATCACCCGCACCGACTACCTGGCGCCGCTTTCGCACGAGACCGCGTACTGCATGGGTGTCGAGAAGCTGCTCGGCATCGAGGCGCCGCGCCGGGCCCAGCTGATCCGCCAGCTGCTGCTGGAGATCAACCGGATCTCGTCGCACTTCGTCTACCTGGCCACCGGCGGTATGGAGCTGGGCTCCACCACCGCGGCCGCGCTCGGCTTCCGTGAGCGCGAGGTGCTGCTGCACACGCTCGAGTACATCACCGGGCTGCGGATGAACCACGCGTTCATCCGGCCGGGCGGCGTCGCTCAGGACCTTCCGGAGGACTGGAAGGAGTACCTGACGAAGTTCGTCAAGACGATGGAAGAGCGCATCGCCATGTACCACAAGCTGTTCACGGGACAGCCGGTGTGGCGCAACCGCCTCAAGGACGTCGGCTACCTGCCGCTGGACGGCTGCCTGGCGCTCGGTGTGACCGGCCCGGTGCTGCGCTCCGCGGGCCTGGCCTGGGACCAGCGCAAGATCGAGCCGTACCTGGCCTACGAAGAGGTCGACTTCGAGGTCCCGACGTCCACCGACGCGGACTGCTGGGCGCGTTATCTCATCCGGATGGAGGAGATGACCCAGTCGCTCAAGATCATCAAGCAGACGATGAAGCTGATCGAGCCGGGCCCGGTCATGGTGGAGGACAAGAAGGTCGCGTGGCCCGCGCAGCTCACGATCGGCCCGGACGGCATGGGCAACTCGCTCGAGCACGTCCGCAAGATCATGGGCCAGTCGATGGAGTCGCTGATCCATCACTTCAAGCTGGTGACCGAGGGCTTCCACGTGCCGGCCGGCCAGGTGTACACCTCAGTCGAGTCGCCGCGCGGCGAGCTGGGCTACCACCTGGTGTCCGACGGCGGCACGCGCCCGTTGCGCGTGCACTCGCGGGAACCAAGCTTCATCAACCTGCAGTCCATGCCCGCCATGGCCGAGGGCGGGCTGATCGCGGACCTGATCGCCGCGGTCGCCTCGATCGATCCTGTCATGGGTGGTGTTGACCGATGACCACTTCCGGTCCAGGGCAGACCTACGGCGGCTCGTCCGTCGGCGGCGGCCCGACCTACCAGTCCACTGTGGACGACTCGCGAGAGGCCGCGGTCGCTTCGGTGCTGGGGCCTGAGCAGACCGCGAAGCTGGTCAGCGAGGTCCGCGAGGACCTGAGCGTGTTCGACGGCATCGTGGACAAGGCGCGTGCGCTCATCGCGCGCTATCCGCAGTCCCGCTCGGCACTGCTGCCGATGCTGCATCTGGTGCAGTCCGTGCAGGGGTACGTCAGCCAGGCCGGGATCCAGTTCTGCGCAAGGGAACTGGAGCTCGCACCGGCTGAGGTCAGCGCGGTGGCGACGTTCTACACGATGTACAAGCGCAAGCCCTGCGGTGAGCACCTGGTCAGCATCTGCACCAACACGTTGTGCGCGGCGCTCGGCGGCGACGACATCTACAAGACCGTGCGTGAGCACCTCGGTGAGCCCGGCAAGCCGTTGGGGCACGAGGAAACCGTCGGTACCCCGGGCGAGCCGGGCTCGATCACCGTCGAGCACGCGGAATGCCTGGCGGCCTGCGACCTCGGTCCGGTGCTGCAGGTCAACTACGAGTTCTACGACAACCAGACGCCCGAGAAGGCGGTCGAACTGGTGGACGCCCTGCGGCGCGGCGAGAAGCCCGCGCCGAGCAGGGGTGCCCCGCTGACCGACTTCAAGGACGTCTCGCTGCAGCTCGCCGGGTTCTTCGAGCGTGAGTCCGATGTGGACGGACCGTCCGCGGCGGCCGAGACGCTGGCCGGCGCGCAGCTGGCGAGCGACCGCGGCTGGACCGCGCCCGCGATGCCCGCGAAGGTCGAGTTCCCTGACCTGGAGAAAAAATGAGCACAGTCGACCCGGTGACACCCGTTCTCACCAAGCGCTGGCTGTCTCCGCGCTCCTGGTCGATCCAGACCTACGAGCAGCTGGAGGGCTACACCGCGCTGCGCAAGGCGTTGACCGCGACGCCCGAGCAGATCGTGCAGATGGTCAAGGACTCCGGCCTGCGCGGCCGCGGCGGCGCGGGTTTCCCGTCCGGCCTGAAGTGGTCCTTCATGCCGCCCAACTTCGACAAGCCGCACTACCTGGTGATCAACGCCGACGAGGGCGAGCCGGGTACCTGCAAGGACATCCCGCTGATGATGGCGGACCCGCACTCGCTGATCGAGGGCTGCGTCATCGCCTCGTACGCGATGCGTGCCAACTACTGCTTCATCTACGTGCGCGGCGAGGTGCTGCACTGCATCCGCCGCCTCAACCAGGCCGTCGCCGAGGCGAAAGCCGCGGGCTACCTGGGCAAGGACATCCTCGGCTCCGGGTACGACCTGGAGATCGTGGTGCACGCCGGCGCCGGTGCGTACATCTGCGGTGAAGAGACCGCTCTTCTCGACTCGCTCGAAGGCCGCCGTGGCCAGCCTCGCCTGAAGCCGCCTTTCCCGGCGGCGGCGGGGCTTTACGCCGCTCCCACCACAGTGAACAACGTCGAGACGATCGCTTCGGTTCCCTACATCATCAACGGCGGCGCCGAGTGGTTCCGCAAGATGGGCACGGAGAAGTCGCCCGGCCCGAAGATCTACTCGATCTCCGGGCACGTGGAGCGCCCGGGCCAGTACGAGGCCCCGCTGGGCACCACGCTGCGCCAGCTGCTGGAGATGGCCGGCGGCATGAAGGACGGCATCCCGCTGAAGTTCTGGACTCCCGGCGGCTCGTCCACCCCGATGTTCACCGCGGAGCACCTGGATGTTCCGCTGGACTTCGAGGGCGCTGTCGAGGCCGGGTCCATCCTGGGCACGACCGCGGTGATGGTCTTCAACGAGACCGTTTCCGTGCCGTGGGCCGTCATGAAGTGGACCCAGTTCTACAAGCACGAGTCCTGCGGCAAGTGCACTCCCTGCCGGGAGGGCACGTACTGGCTGGTGCAGATCCTCGAACGGATGGTCGCCGGCAACGGCACCGAAGAGGACATCGACACGTTGCTGGACATCTGCGACAACGTGCTCGGCCGGTCCTTCTGCGCGTTGGGCGACGGTGCCGTCAGCCCGATCACCAGCGGCATCCAGTACTTCAGGGACGAGTTCCTGGCGCTGTGCGAGAAGAACCGCGCGAAGAACCGTAAGCCGGCGTTGGCGGGAGCGAACTGATGACCGTTGCACCCGAGAAGAACGAGTTGGTCGTGCCGGAAGGGCACGTCAAGCTCGTGATCGACGGCATCGAGGTGGTGGCTCCCAAGGGCGAGCTGCTCATCCGCACCGCCGAGCGGATGGGCATCACGATCCCGCGGTTCTGCGACCACCCGCTGCTGGACCCGGCCGGTGCCTGCCGCCAGTGCCTGGTCGAGGTCGAGATGGGCGGCCGGCCGATGCCGAAGCCGCAGGCGTCGTGCACGATCACCGTCGCCGACGGCATGGTCGTCAAGACCCAGCTGACCTCTCCGGTGGCCGACAAGGCCCAGCAGGGCGTGATCGAGCTGCTGCTGATCAACCACCCGCTGGACTGCCCGATCTGCGACAAGGGCGGCGAGTGCCCGTTGCAGAACCAGGCGATGGCACACGGCCGCGCGGACTCCCGTTTCGTGGACAAAAAGCGGACGTTCCCCAAGCCGATCCCGATCTCCACGCAGGTGCTGCTGGACCGGGAGCGTTGCGTGCTTTGCCAGCGCTGCACCAGGTTCTCGGCGCAGATCGCGGGCGACCCGTTCATCGAGCTGCTCGAGCGCGGTGCGCAGCAGCAGATCGGGATCGCCGAGCAGAAGCCGTTCCAGAGCTACTTCTCCGGCAACACGATCCAGATCTGCCCGGTCGGTGCGCTGACCAGCGCCGCCTACCGGTTCCGGTCACGGCCGTTCGACCTGGTTTCGACGCCGAGCGTGTGCGAGCACTGCTCCTCCGGCTGTGCCGAGCGCACGGACTGGCGGCGCGGCAAGGTGATGCGCAAGCTCGCCGGCAACGACCCCGAGGTCAACGAGGAGTGGATCTGCGACAAGGGCCGCTTCGCGTTCCGGTACGCCACCGCGGCCGACCGTTTCCTGCGCCCGATGGTGCGCAACAAGGAAACCGGCGAGCTGGAGCAGACGTCCTGGACCGACGCCCTGCAGATCGCGGCTGACGCGCTGACAAAGGCCCGCGGCTCGGCCGGTGTGCTGACCGGTGGCCGGCTGACCGTCGAGGACGCCTACGCGTACTCGAAGTTCGCCAGGATCGCCTTGGGCACCAACGACATCGACTTCCGCGCCCGGCCGCACTCGGCCGAGGAGCAGGAGTTCCTGGCTGCCACGGTGGCCGGCACCACGCCGGAGACCGGCGTGACCTTCCAGGGCATCGAGGCCGCGCCGACCGTGTTGTGCGTGGCGTTCGAGCCGGAGGAAGAGGCCCCGATCGTCTTCCTGCGGCTGCGCAAGGCGGCGCGCAAGGGCAAGACGAAGGTCTTCCACATCGGACAGTGGACGTCGTCGTCGGTCGAGAAGACCTTCGGCACGCTGCTGGCCACCGCGCCCGGTGGCGAGGCCGCCACAGTGGACGCCCTGGCCCAGCACGCGCCGGACGTCGCCGAAGGACTGGGCAAGCCGGGTTCGGTGATCCTGGTCGGCGAGCGGGCCGCGCAGATCCCGGGTCTGTTCTCGGCTTTGCTGCGGCTGACCGGCACGACAGGCGCCAAGCTGGCCTGGATCCCGCGCCGCGCCGGTGAGCGTGGCGCGATCGAGGTCGGCGCGCTGCCGACGTTGCTGCCCGGCGGCCGGCTCGTCGCCGACGCAGCTGCTCGCGCCGAGGTCGAGCAGGCATGGGGCCTCGAGCCCGGTGCGCTGCCCGCCGAGCCGGGCCGTGACACGACCGGAATCCTGCAGGCCGCGGCGAACGGCGGACTCTCCGCGCTGGTGGTCGGCGGCGTCGACCCGTACGACCTGCCGGACCCGCAGCTCGCGCTGAAGGCGTTGGAACAGGCCGGTTTCGTGCTCAGCCTGGAGCTGAGGCCAAGCGCCGCAACGGACTACGCGGACGTCGTCCTGCCGATCGCGCCGTCGGTCGAGAAGGCCGGCACCTTCCTGAACTGGGAAGGCCGCAGCCGCGAGTTCGGCACCACGCTGGACGGCACCGGCGCACTGCCGGACTGCCGAGTGCTGGACACTCTCGCGGTCGAGATGGACGTCGACCTGTTCACCCAGACCCCGACCGCCGCCGCGGGCGACTTCGCCCGGCTCGGCGCGACCGCCACGGCCAAGGCCGCTGCACCCGCGGTGGAATCCCGCCAGGCGGGCCTGCCGCAGAGCGACGGCCAGGTCCTGCTCGCGACGTGGCGCCAGCTGCTGGACAACGGCTCGCTGCAGGACGAGGAGCCGCACCTCGCCGGGACCGCCCGGCGCACGGTCGCGCGTCTGTCCGCCCACACCGCTGAGGTGCTGGGAGTTCAGAACGCCGCCGCTGTCACGGTGTCGACCGACCGTGGCTCGGTCACGGTCCCGTTCGAGTACGCCGACCTGCCCGACGGCGTGGTCTGGCTGCCCGGAAACTCCGGCGACGCAACGGTTCGCCGCACCCTCGGAGTCGGTCACGGCGCAGCCGTGAACGTCCACGCAGGAGGAACAGCGTGACCACGACCGAACTGACGCGAGGGGAGGCCAAGTGACCAGGGCTCAATTGCTTGCGGATGACCCGATTTGGCTGATTCTGCTGAAGGTTCTCTTCATCTTCCTGTTCGCACTGCTCACCGCCATGATCACGGTGTGGGGCGAGCGGCGGCTGATCGGCCGGATGCAGAACCGGCCCGGCCCCAACCGGGTCGGCCCGTTCGGCCTGCTGCAGCCGATCGCCGACGCGATCAAGATGCCGTTCAAGGAAGAGGTCGTGCCGCGTACGGCCGACAAGGTGACCTACCGGCTC
The DNA here is from genome assembly GCF_017876405.1 of Kibdelosporangium banguiense. GTDB lineage: Bacteria > Actinomycetota > Actinomycetes > Mycobacteriales > Pseudonocardiaceae > Kibdelosporangium > Kibdelosporangium banguiense. The sequence goes on from NZ_JAGINW010000001.1 coordinate 2,866,683, forward strand.
GCGCCGGTGATCGCCCTGGCGCCGACGATGATCGGCCTGTCGGTGATCCCGTTCGGCGGCCAGGTCTCGATCTTCGGTGAGCAGACCGTGCTGCAGCTGGTCGACCTTCCGGTCGGCGTGCTGGTGGTGCTGGCTGCCTCCTCGATCGGTGTCTACGGCGTCGTGCTGGCCGGCTGGTCCTCGGGCACGCCGTACCCGCTGCTCGGTGGTCTGCGGTCGGCCGCGCAGGTGATCTCGTACGAGATCGCGATGGGCCTCTCGATCATCGGTGTCATCCTGCAGACGCACTCGCTGGCGCTGGGCGACGTCGTCGACTCGCAGACCGGCCTGTGGTTCGGGATCGCGCTGTTCCCGAGCATGTTCATCTACGCCATCTCGGCGGTCGGCGAGACCAACCGGGCCCCGTTCGACCTGCCGGAGGCGGAGTCGGAGCTGGTCGCGGGCTTCCACACCGAGTACAGCTCGATGAAGTTCGTGATCTTCTACATCGCCGAGTACATCAACATGATCGTGGTCTCGGCGATGGGCGTGACGCTGTTCCTCGGCGGTTACATGGCGCCGTGGCCGATCTCGCTGATCGGCGGCAACTACTTCAACACCGGCTGGTGGCCGATGTTGTGGTTCATCGGCAAGGTCCTGGTGATGCTGTTCATCTTCATCTGGATCCGGGGCACGCTGCCGCGTTACCGCTACGACCAGTTCATGAAGCTGGGCTGGAAGTTCCTGGTGCCGATCAGCCTGGTGTGGATCGTGGCGCTGTCGGTGCTCAACGTGCGCGACGACCTGACCACCGGTCAGGTGCTGATCCTCTCCGGTGTCGGGCTGCTGGTGCTGATCGGGTTCGTCTTCCTGATCCCCGACCGCCGCGACGTGCACGCCGGCCGGGTGCCGATGTCCGGCGGCGACTACCCGGTGCCGCCGCTCGACCTGCAGATTCCGAGCAAACCCAAGCGGACCAGGGCAGGCCGCTCGCGGGCCGGCCGCCGGGAGACCGTCGCGGTGGCCGCAAAGGAGGCAGACGATGGGGTTTCTTGATCCGCTGAAGGGTTTCGGCGTCACCTTCGGGATGATGTTCAAGAAGGTCGCCACCGAGAAGTACCCCGAGGTCAAGAAGGTCACCGCGCCTCGGTACCACGGGCGTCACCAGCTCAACCGTCACCCGGACGGGCTGGAGAAGTGCGTGGGCTGCGAGCTCTGCGCGTGGGCCTGCCCGGCGGACGCGATCTTCGTCGAAGGTGGCAACAACACCGACGAGGAGCGTTATTCCCCGGGTGAGCGTTACGGCGCGGACTACCAGATCAACTACCTGCGCTGCATCGGCTGCGGCCTGTGCATCGAGGCGTGTCCGACCCGCTCGCTCACCATGACCAACGAGCACGAGCTGGCCAACGACAACCGCCAGGTGCTGATCTTCACCAAGGAAGACCTGCTGGCGCCGTTGCTGCCGGGCATGGAGATGCCGCCGCACCCGATGCGGCTGGGCGACAACGAGCAGGACTACTACGTCAAGGGTCCGGAGCTGGCCAAGCAGGCCGGTGCGGAGGAGTCCAAGTGAGCGCGCAACTCATCCTGGCGCAGGCCGGCGGCGAGATCGCCAAGGTCTCCACCGGCGAGGCGGTCTCGTTCTGGATCCTCGCCCCGCTGGTGCTCGGCGGCGCGCTGGGCATGATCTTCGCCCGCAACGCCGTGCACTCGGCACTGTTCCTGGTGCTGACGATGCTCGGGCTCGGCGTGATGTACATGGTCCAGCAGGCGCCGTTCCTCGGCTTCGCGCAGATCATCGTCTACACCGGCGCGATCATGATGCTGTTCCTGTTCGTGCTGATGCTGGTCGGCCGGGACTCGTCGGACTCGGTCGTGGAAGTCCTGCGCGGGCAACGAGTCTGGGCCGCGGTCCTCGGCATCGGCCTGGCCGGTCTGCTGGTCGGCGGGATCTCCCGGGCACTGACCTCGGTCCGCCCGGCCGGCCTGGGCCAGCAGAACTCCGCAGAGGCCGGCGGCAACGTCGCCAGCATCGGCCGGTCGATCTTCACCGACTACCTGTTCCCGTTCGAGCTCACCTCGGCACTGCTGATCACCGCCGCCCTCGGCGCGATGGTCCTGGGCTACACCGACAAGAGCAAGCGCCGCAACCAGCGGGAGACGGCCGACGCGAGGTTCCGCGGCGAGCACGACAGGCCGAGCCCGCTGCCCGGTCCCGGTGTCTACGCGACCGCCAACTCCGTTGCGGTACCGGCGCTTCTGCCAGACGGTTCGATCGCGCCGGAGTCGGTGTCGGCGATCCTCGAAGCCACCGCTTCACGAGAACTGGCCGGCGACGTCGCCTCGGTCGCGGGCTCGATCCCGGGCCCGGACGTGCACGCTCTGAAGCCGTCCAAAGAGGAGGGTGACAAGTGACTCCCACCTACTACCTGCTGCTCTCGGCGCTGCTGTTCACGATCGGCGCGGTGGGCGTGCTGGTGCGGCGCAACGCGATCGTCGTGTTCATGTGCGTGGAGCTGATGCTCAACGCGGTGAACCTGACCCTGGTGACCTTCGCCCGGATCCACGGTTCGCTCGACGGCCAGGTGATGGCGTTCTTCGTGATGGTCGTGGCCGCGGCCGAGGTCGTGGTCGGCCTGGCGATCATCATGTCCATCTTCCGCACTAGGCGTACGGCTTCGGTCGACGACGCCAACCTCCTGAAGTACTGAGAGAGGTAGCAGGTGACCCAGAATCTCAGCCTCGCCGCGGAAGAAGTGGCCAAGGCATCCGGGCTGGCCGGCTCCGCGTGGCTGTTGATCGCGCTGCCCGCTTTGGGCGCACTCGTGCTGCTGGTCGGTGGCCGGCGGACCAACGCGTGGGGCCACCTGTTCGGCATCGCCACCGTGGTCGCCGCGTTCGCCTACGGCATCGCGTTGTTCTTCGACACCACGAGCCTGGCCGACGGGCAAAGAGTCCGGGAGGCCAGCCTCTTCTCCTGGATCCACGTCAACCAGCTCAACGTCGACTTCGGACTGCGCATCGACCCGCTGTCGGTCACGTTCGTGCTGCTGATCACCGGTGTCGGTGCGCTGATCCACATCTACTCGGTCGGCTACATGGCCGACGACGACGGCAGGCGCCGGTTCTTCGGCTACCTGAACCTGTTCGTCGCGGCCATGCTGATCCTGGTGCTTGGCAACAGCTTCGTGACGCTGTACCTGGGCTGGGAGGGCGTGGGCCTGGCCTCGTACCTGCTGATCGGCTGGTATCAGAACCGCCCGTCGGCGGCCACCGCCGCCAAGAAGGCGTTCCTGATGAACCGCGTCGGCGACGTGGGCCTGGCGATCGCCATCTTCCTGCTCTTCAAGAACCTCGGCACCACGCAGTACACCGAGGTCTTCGCCCGGGTCGGCGAGCTGTCGCCGGGTACGGTCACCGCGATCACGATCCTGCTGCTGCTGGGTGCCTGCGGTAAGTCCGGCCAGTTCCCGCTGCAGGCCTGGTTGCCCGACGCGATGGAAGGCCCGACTCCGGTTTCGGCCCTGATCCACGCCGCGACGATGGTGACCGCGGGCGTCTACCTGATCGCCCGCTCGAACCCGATCTACGACCTGTCGGCCGACGGCCGGCTGGTGGTCGTGATCATCGGTGCGATCACGCTCCTGATCGGATGCATCATCGGGTGCGCCTACGACGACATCAAGAAAGTCCTGGCGTACTCGACGGTTTCCCAGATCGGCTACATGATCCTGGCGGTCGGGCTCGGCCCGTTCGGGTACGCGCTGGGCATCATGCACCTGGTGGCGCACGGCTTCTTCAAGGCCGGGCTGTTCCTTGGGGCCGGCTCGGTGATGCATGCCATGAAGGACGAAGTGGACATGCGCCGCTACGGCGGGCTGTGGCGGATCATGCCGATCACGTTCGGCACGTTCCTGCTCGGCTACCTCGCGCTGATCGGTATCCCGCCGTTCTCCGGCTTCTTCACCAAGGACGCGATCATCTCCGCGGCCTTCGGCCAGGAAGGCTGGCGCGCCTGGGCGTTCGGCGGCGCGGCCCTGCTCGGTGCCGGGCTGACCGCGTTCTACATGAGCCGCCTGGTGTTCATGACGTTCTTCGGCAAGCAGCGCTGGAAGGACCTGAAGGCCGAGGACGGCTCGGACTTCCACCCGCACGAGTCGAAGTCCGTGATGACCGTCCCGATGATCATCCTGGCGATCGGCTCGGTCGGCGCAGGCTGGTTCTTCGCGTCCGGCAACAGGTTCGCCGACTGGCTCGCGCCGTCGCTGCGGCCGTTGCAGGAGGCCGAGCACACGGTCATCCCGCACTCGCTGATCCAGATCCTGGTGATCGGGTTGTCGGTGCTGGGTGTGCTGTTCGCCTGGCTGTTCGTCGGCCGCAAGGACGTGCCGGTGGTCAAACCGGCCAGGGTCTCGCCGGTGGTCAAGGCCGCCCGTGCGGACCTGTACGGCAACCACCTCAACGAGGCGCTGGTCGCCAAGCCGGGCACCTGGCTGGCGCGGGCTCTGGTCTATGTGGACAACAAGGGCGTCGACGGCCTGGTGAACGGGATCGCGGCGTCGTTCGGTGGTAGCTCCGGCCGGTTGCGCCGGCTGCAGACCGGCTTCGTGCGTTCGTACGCGCTGAGCATGCTGGCAAGCGGCATCCTCGTGGTCGCCGCGCTGCTGATGGTGAGGTTCTCGTGAATACAACGACGGCCCAGACCATGGTGGGCACGTCCGGCAACGGCTCGGCTCTGCTGCTCGTGCTGCTGCTCTTGCCGTTGATCGGTGGCGTGGTGGTGTCCTTCTTCAAGGACGACCAGCTGGCCAAGGCCGTCGCGCTGACCGTGTCGATCATCGAGCTGATCCTGGTCGTGCCGCTGTGGCTGAGCTACCAGCCGTCCGGCGCACGACTGCAGGCCGTGCTGTCGGTGGACTGGATTCCCGCGTTCGGCGTGCACTTCTCACTCGGCATCGACGGCATCTCGCTGGTGATGATCGCGCTGATCGGCGTGCTGACACCGATCGTGATCGGCGGGTCGTGGGCCGACAAGCTGCCGGAAGGCCGTGGCGCGGCCGGGTTCTACTCGCTGCTGCTGATCATGCAGACCGGCATGGTCGGTGTGTTCGCCGCCACCGACGTCTTCCTGTTCTACGTGTTCTTCGAGGCAGTGCTTGTCCCGATGTACTTCCTGCTCGGCCGCTTCGGTGGCCCGCGCAGGCAGTACGCGGCGATGAAGTTCTTCCTGTACTCGCTGCTCGGCGGGCTGATCATGCTCGCGTCGGTGATCGGGCTGTATGCCACCAGCGCTGAACTGCGCGGCGCGGGCACGCTGGACTGGCTGACGCTGACCCAGGTGATCAAGGACGCGCCGACCAGCACCCAGATCTGGTTGTTCCTCGGCTTCTTCGTGGCGTTCGCGATCAAGGCGCCGCTGGTCCCGTTGCACACCTGGCTGCCCGACGCCACCGCCGAAGCCCCGATCGGCACCGGTGTGCTGCTGGTCGGTGTGCTGGACAAGATCGGCACGTTCGGCTTCCTGCGTTACTGCCTGCCGTTGTTCCCGGCGGCCAGCCAGAACCTCGCGCCGCTGGTGCTGATCCTCTCGGTGGCCGGCATCCTCTACGGCGCGCTGCTCGCGGCCGGCCAGAACGACATGAAGCGGTTGATGGCCTACATCTCCATCGCCCACTTCGGATTCATCGGCCTGGGCATCTTCGCCTTCTCCACGCAGTCGATCGCGGGCTCCGCGCTCTACATGGTCAACCACGGCCTGGCGACCGGAATGCTGTTCCTGGTCGTGGGCATGGTGATCGCGCGTGGTGACTCGCGGCTGATCTCCGACTACGGCGGCCTGTCGAAGCTGACGCCGCTGCTGGCCGGGCTGTTCCTGTTCGCCGGTCTGTCCGCGCTTTCCCTGCCAGGCCTGAACTCCTTCGTGAGCGAGTTCTTGGTACTGGTGGGTTCGTACCCGCGTGAACCGGTCTACGCGATCCTCGGCGCGGTCGGCATGATCCTCGCCGCGCTGTACGTCCTCTGGGCGTACCAACGGGTTTTCCAGGGTCCCGTGCGCGGCAACGCTCTTGTCGGTGTCGCCGGTGGCCCCGGCGCCGCCACCGATCCCGCGAAGGTGTCCATCAAGGACCTGAACGTCCGCGAGAAACTCGTTCTGGCCCCGCTGGTGGTTCTGATCATCTTCCTGGGCTTCTACCCGGCGCCGGTGCTGGACGTGCTCCAGCCGACGGTGGACGCAACGCTGCAGTCGGTCGGCCTGGCCGACCCAGTGGGAGGCAACTGACGTGTCCGGACTCTTCGTGCTGGCGCAGGAGCCGGCCAAGATCGACGCACCGCAGATCGACTATCCGGCGATCCTGCCGGTGCTGATCCTGCTCGGCGCGGCGTGCATCGGCGTGCTGTTCGAGGCCTTCCTGGCCAAGCAGAACCGCTGGGCCGGGCAGGTCACGCTGTCGCTGCTGGCGATCGTGGGCGCGGGCGTGGCGTTCATCGTCTACGTCACCGACTCGCCGCAGGCCGGGCTGACCACGCTGTACCGGACGATCGCGGTCGACCGGCCGGCACTGTTCCTCTGGGGCACGTTGCTGACCCTCGGGCTCGGCGCGACCCTGCTGATCGCTGACCGGACCGTCGAGCGCGGCGGTGCTTTCGTGGCGCAGGCCGGCATCCGGCCCGGCACGTTCCAGGACCGCGCGCAGGCCGCGACCGGCGGGATGCAGACCGAGGTCTTCCCGCTGACGCTGTTCGCGCTGTCCGGGATGATGATCTTCTGCGCGGCCAACGACCTGCTGACCATGTTCATCGCGCTCGAGGTGCTGTCGCTGCCGCTGTACCTGATGTGCGGCCTGGCCCGGCGCCGGCGGCTGATCTCGCAGGAAGCCGCGGTCAAGTACTTCCTGCTGGGTGCGTTCGCCTCCGCGTTCTTCCTGTACGGCCTGGCTTTGCTGTACGGCTACGCCGGTTCGGTCAAGCTCGTGGAGATCGCCAACGCGGCCGCCGGTTCCGCCGCCTCGGACACACTGCTGTTCGCCGGCTTCGGTCTGCTGGTGGTGGGCCTGCTGTTCAAGGCCTCCGTCGGCCCGTTCCACGCATGGACCCCGGACGTCTACCAGGGCGCGCCCACGCCGATCACCGCTTTCATGGCGGCCTGCACCAAGGTCGCCGCGTTCGGCGGGATCCTGCGCGTGCTGACCGTCGGTTTCCAGTCGACGGGCACGGAGTGGCGCGGCGTGTTGTGGGCCGTGGCGATCGCGTCCATGGTCATCGGCGCGGTGCTCGGCTTGACCCAGACCGACGTCAAGCGGATGCTGGCGTACTCGTCGATCGCGCACGCGGGCTTCCTGCTCGTCGGTGCGATCGCACTGCGGCCGGAAGGTATTTCGGGCACGCTCTTCTACCTGCTCACCTACGGTTTCACCACGCTGGCGGCGTTCGGCGCGGTCAGCCTGGTGCGCGACTCCAACGGTGAGGCGACGCACCTGTCGCAGTGGGCGGGCCTGGCCAAGCGGTCGCCCGTGCTGGCCGCCGTGTTCACGTTCCTGCTGCTCGCCATGGCGGGTATCCCGCTGACCAGCGGGTTCGTCGGCAAGTTCGTGGTGTTCTCGGCGGGCATCCAGGACGGGATGACCCCGCTCGTGGTGATCGCGCTGATCGCCTCGGCGGTGGCGGCGTTCTTCTACCTGCGGGTGATCGTGCTGATGTACTTCAGCGAGCCGGCTCCGGACGGCCCGACCGTGACCGTCCCCGGGACGTTCACCACAGCCGCCATCACCTTGGGTGTACTGGTGACCCTGGTGCTCGGCCTGGTGCCCGCGTTCGCGCTGGACTGGGCGGGTACGGGGACGTTTGCCTTCTAAGGAGTGCTGTTCACCACGCATATCGCGTCTGACCAGCCTTGCCGTCGCTGAAGCGTTTACGCTGAGATGACTGGTAACACTGCTGCCGGGAGCGACGACGACGTGACAGTTGACCCAACGCCTGCCGTTCCTGACCCCCGTTTGCCGTTGGGGCTGAGCGCGGCCGATCCCGACCTGGTCCGGTCGGTCGGTGTGGCATTGACCGATGTGGAGAAAATCCTCCGCGGGGTCGCGGACAGTGACGTCTCGTTCATCGACGAGGCGGCACTGCACCTGGTGAACGCGGGTGGCAAACGCTTCCGCCCGCTGTTCACGCTGATCTCCGCGCATGTCGCCGACGGGCCGTTGCCCGAGGTCGTCATCGCTTCGGCCGCGGTCGAGCTGGTGCACCTCGCGACGCTGTACCACGACGACGTGATGGACGAGGCGACCATGCGCCGCGGCGCGGTCAGCGTGAACGCCCGGTGGGACAACACCATCGCCATCCTCACCGGCGACTTCCTGTTCGCCCACGCGTCCGGCCTGGTCGCCGACCTGGGCACGGACGCGGCGCGGATCATCGCGGAGACGTTCGGCGAACTGGTCACCGGGCAGATGCGCGAGACCGTCGGGCCGGCGCCCGACGAGGACCCGGTCGAGCACTACCTGTCGGTGATCGGCCAGAAGACCGGATCGCTGATCGCGACCGCAGGCCGGTACGGCGGCATGTTCTCCAACGCCACGCCTGCCGAGACCGAGGCGCTCTACCGCTACGGCAAGATCATCGGTGCGGCGTTCCAGATCTCCGACGACATCATCGACATCGCCTCACCGGCCGCCGAGTCGGGCAAGACCCCCGGCACCGACCTGCGTGAAGGCGTCAAGACACTGCCGATGATCCACGCCCTGGCAGCGGCCGAGAACGACCGGCTCACCGAGCTGCTCGCCGGACCGATCTCCGGCGACGCCGAGGTGGAAGAGGCCCTTGAGCTGCTGCGCGGCTCCCAGGGCATGGTCCGGGCCCGAGAAACCCTCGAGCAGTACGCGGAGCGTGCGCACAGCGCGCTCACGCCCCTGCCGGACGGGCCCGCGCGGGCCGCGCTGGAGCTGCTCACCCGGTACGTGATCGAACGGACCCGCTAAGGCGCAGTGGTCTCGTGCCCCCTAGGCTGCTTTTCGGGGTGGGAACCACGAGGGAGCGAGTGAATGCAGATCTTCGGGCAGGTCTGGCTGTGGAGCCTCGGCTCCTTCCTCCTGGGAGTGTTGTTCACGTGGTTGCTGCTGGTCAGGCCCGCGCGTAAGCGTGTGGTCGAGCTTGAGGAGGCGGCACTTCGCTCGCCTGAGCCGACTCGCACGGCCCAGCCGATAGCCGAGCCGCCGGGTCAGCCGGGACCGAACAAAACGGACAGGTTCCTGGACGACTTGTTCGAGTCCCAGCGGCCGCCGCAGATGCCTCAGCACGTCGCTCCACCGGTCATGCCGCCGCCCCCCGCGGCACCGGCCATGGCACCGCCGTCTCCTGGGCCCACCGCCCCGCCCGAGCCGCCCATTCCGGACGAGAGCGACACCGAGCTGTCCGACGCGCCGTTCCGGCAGTTCACCCAGAGCACCACGGTCTTCGTACCGCCGACGAACCTGCCTCAGCCGTCCGACGTGCCCGCCTCCGGCTCGGCCGAGGACTGGTTCACCAAGGAGGACGAGGCGGATCCGCACGCGATCACGGACGTCGAGGACGACGAGCAGGTCGACGACCGGGGCACGATCTTCACCCAGCACACCACGCCGATCCCGGCCGAGATGATCCGGTCGCTCGACGAGGCCCAGCCGGAGCCGGCCGAGGACTTCGAGCCCGAACCGGACCTCGCTCCGGCCGAGGTCACGCAGCATTTCGAGGCTGTGCAGCCAGTCGAGCCCTTCGAGCCGGTTGCCGAGCCGGCCCTGGCAGGGGCGCCCGCGGAGTCCGGGCGGTCGTTGTTCGAGCCGGTCGTGCCGGTCGGTGAGTACGAGGAGGCCGAGGAGGACGACTTTGTCCCGCCAGGCCCGTTCGGGCCGGGTTCGGCGATGCCGCTGCCGGGCGGCGGCGCGCCCGCACCGGAGTTCAATGTCAAGGCGAGCGTGACCGCGCTGCGGTACTGCACGCAGGACAACCCGCAATTCGACCGGATCGTGGCCGAGGTGTGGTTCCGCACGCCCAGCGACGCTGAGCGGGTCGGTTTCCGGGTGTTGTCCTAGCCTGGGCTGCTGCCGGCCCATGGGGCCTGGCAGCCGCGCCCGGGGCCGGTGGTCACCAGTTCTGCCCACGCCAGTTCTGTCCACGCATCACCGGCACCTCCCTTCGGCAACGCCTCGCTGGGTTGTCCCCAAATGTCGGAGTGACTGGCAGGACACGTTCGGTTACGTTGCTGCCATGGCGGCGGGCCGAGTGCTATGAGCGTGCGCGGTGACCAGCTCGCCTGGATGACGGTTCGGCGGTGGGCTCTCTGGCAGCTGCCCAGACGAAGCCTCATCGGTTACGTCCTCACGATCGACGCCTTGGCGCTCGGCGGCGTCGCCAGCTCGTTGTCACTGATTTCAATTGATCAGGACAACGCTGTTCCGTTTATCCTTCTTACCAGCTGCGCGGTGCTTTATACAGAGCTCTCAAGGCCCATCGAAAGGATGCGCGAGAGATATAAGGGGACACCGTTCATCGACCTGAATTCGGTGTGGATGTTCGCGGCGATCTTGTTGCTGCATCCGGCGCTGTCAGCGGTCGTGATCATTGTCTCCTACTTCTCCCGGTGGGTCCGCGTCCGGCCGAACCCCCTCTACCGGAGAACCTTCTCGACTGCGGCCGCGATCGCCGCGGGCTATGCCGCGTACGCATATCTCGTACTCATGAGTGGTATCCCGTTCAGCCGAATGCCCCGAAATGTCGACTCTTTCGGCCTAGTCGTCAGTACCGGCCTGGTCTTCCTGATTGTGAATACAATCCTGATCACGATCGCGGTATATCTGGGTACCCCGCACAAGAAAATTCGACAAGCGTTGGGCAGCCCGGCGGACTACGCCCTGGAAGCAGCGACCATAGCACTGGGAATCATGATGGCCTGGGCCCTGGTGGACTGGCCGATAGCCCTGCTGCTGATCATCGGCATAACCCTGGTCCTGCACCGCAGTGTGCTGATCCGCCAGTTGCGCGACCAAGCAAGAGCGGACGCCAAAACCGGCCTGCTGAACTCAGCCTCATGGTCAAAGGACGCGGCCGAGGAACTGACTCGCTCACCGGAAAGCTGTACCGCACTGTTGATGCTCGATCTGGACAACTTCAAATCGATCAACGACCGCCACGGCCACCTCATCGGCGACAAACACCTAAGAGGGGTGGCCGACGTCCTCAAATCCGAGGTCCGCGCCACAGACCTGGTAGGTCGCTTCGGCGGCGAGGAATTCGTCATCCTGCTACCCAACACAACCCAGCACGACGCCCTCGCCATAGCCGAACGCATCCGCCGCCGCATAGCCACCGTCGCCACAGACGGCGTGGACACAGTCACCGTCTCCGTCGGAGTCGCCTCCCACCCCGAACACGGCACAACCCTCGACGAAGTCGTCAGCGCCGCCGACTCAGCCCTGCTCGCCGCCAAAACCGCCGGCCGGAACCGCACCCTCCTCTTCGCCCTCCCACCCCCCTGACCACTCAGCCAGTCAGGTGACACCCAACCACCGGGGAACCAGACCGAGTGGTCCTTCCGTCATAGCTAGGACAGGCACGACCGACCATTGGTACCGTGCCACCAGGACTATGAGCTGCTCGAAGAAGGGGGACCCACGCGATGCAGATAGCAGATGGAGGCGGCGGCGCCATCGGCTCCGCAATAGGCCAATCCATCTTCGACAGCATGAACAGCTTCGCCAACACCGCAGCCGCCGGCGGCTTCGAAGTCAGCGCCGAAGGCGGCGACGCGATGATCAAGGCGATCACCGGTTTTCAGGACTGGGTCAACAGCGAGATCCGAACTGTGGACCGGCTTGCGCAGGAACGCATGCTGGGGACCAGTAATGGGGCCAAAGTCATCGCGCCGTTCGTCCGGACTGTTGCCACTGATGGGCAGGGATTCGCCACTCAACTCAAGGCCTTGGCGAAATCTTTGGAAAAAGCCAAAGAAGGCATTCAGAAGGCGATGGACAACTACCGGGCTACCGAAGAAGCAAACCGCTCCAAGTCGAACAACATTCAGGTCTGACGATCGATGGGTAGTAAATCCAAGGGGAGGCCGGGGAACGTAGTGGCACGTTCAGTTCTGCTGACGTCGGTGCTGGCAGTGGCTGTGGCGGCGCTCGTGGCTTGTTCGAACGAGACCCCAGGGCAGCCCAGCGGAAGCGTCACGCCGACCGGAGGGACGGCCAGCTCCGATGGTCCGTTCTCGACCCCCAATGTGCCGGGCAGTCCATCGGCAAGCACAGGTTCTTCGGGAAGCAGTCGCCTCGAGAACGTGGCAGCGTGTTCTCTGTTGACGGCCAGCGATGCGACCAGTCTTGGTGCTGAGCCGACGGCAAAGGAAACCAATCGCACTAATTCACGTGACTGTGAGTACAAGAAATCCGGAAGCTTCACGATCGGTGTCACAGTCTACGAAAAGCTCGGGATAAAGGACGTGACCGATCGTGGATCGGTGAAGCCGATCACTGTCGGAAAGCATGAGGCTGTCCAGGGTGTGAGCCCGGGTGGCTTGTGTGCCATCGCAATCAAAGTGACTGAGTCTTCGCGAGTGGATGCGACCGCATCTGCCAACGGTGATGAGCAGCGTTCGTGTGACCTGGTGCTGCCGCTGGCCGAAGCAGTCGAGAAGAAGCTGCCTTAGAGCAGGGTGAGGTGCCGTCATGGGAGATTACAGCAACGCCGTCTATCGTCCCGGCGAGAACAATCAGCCGCAGACCATGCAGACGGCTGTACGCCCGGGAACCTCGTCGGCCACTGCCAACGAACACGGCGTGGACATGCGTGGCACAACAGACACCACGGGGCAGGTCCGCGATCGGGCCAACACTGACTACGATCGTGAGCACGACGGTTTTTGGGGTTTTCTTCAACGTGCTTTGTTCAAGGACGGCGCTGTTCAGGGACAGGTCCAGGACGAAACCAGTCGCGATGCGTCAGTTCTTGCCCAAGGTGTGACGACGCGCATCGCACCTGCCGTACCACACAGCAACTACATGTCCCATCCTCATGAGAACCTTGAACAAATGGTCAAGGATGGCACGAGTCCAGGCACAAGCCAAGACATGAGTGACGACTGGATTCGACTTGGCAATGACATGGTCGGTCACCAGACGACGTTCGTGAATGCCATCGGCAAGAGTGAGTCCGAGTGGCGGGGGACGTCTGGCGACAAAGCCAGGCAGTTCATGGCGGATGTTGCGAACTATATCGGTAAGGCTGGGCAGAGTGCGCAGCTGGCGGGTAAGCAGGAGAGTCTGCACTCGCAGGCGTTGAGTAATGCCAGTAATTCGATGCCGAAGCCGATTCCGTTCAATGTCGATCAGGCGAATGCGGACCTGAAAAGCACGACTAACCCGTTCGAGTACATTACGAAGTACTCGAACTACATGATCACGTATCAGGCGAGTCAGAAGGCGCATCAAGAAGCGGCCGACGTTGTGACGACGTATGACACGAGCCTGAGTAGTGCGAGCACTATGCCGGCGTTTGATACGCCGCCGCAGATGGCTGGGGCGACTCCGCCTCCGCCGCCTCCTCCACCGCCGGGGCCTGGTGAGTCTGGGGGCAATGGCGGCACCGGTGGTGGTACTGGTGGCGGTGGGATCGGTGGAGGTGGTGGCGGCACGGGTGGTGCCGGTATTGGTGGCGGTGCTGGTAGTGGCGGGGGTATTGGTGGCGGTGGGCGGTTCCCTGTCGGCGGTGGTGGAGGAGGAGGAGTTGGTGGTGGCGGCGGGATAGGCGGTGGTGGCGGAGCGGGCAGCGGGCGCCCGGGTACGGGTACGCCCGGCCAAGGGTTTGAGCCCGGGCTTGGCGGTCCTGGTGGCCCGGGTGGTGGCGGGCTCAATAACAACAACCCGAACTTCACCGGCGGTGGTCCTATGCCGATGGGGCCGATGGGTGGTGGCTTCGGCGGTGGTGACGACGTGCGGCGCGGAGGCGGCGGAACTGGTGGTGGTCGAAGTGGTTTCGGCGGAGGCGCGGGTGCCGGCGCTGGCGGTGTAGGTGCTGGTGGCGCAGGCGGGCGCGGCGGGTTCGGGGCAGGTGCCGGGGTTGGCGGGCTTGCTGCCGAGCAGGCGGCGATGGGCCGTGGCGGCGCGGCGGGCGGCGTTGGTGGCCGTGGCGCCGCGGGCGGTATGGGTGGAATGGGTGCCGGACGTGGTCAGGGTGGGGAGGACGAAGAGCACGAGCGGCCGTCCTACCTGGTCGAACCGGACCCGGACAGCACGTTCGGAACCGATGAGATGACGGCTCCGCCGGTGATTGGTGGCTGATGCCGACGACGTTCGGGTTGTCCTTCGCCGCGGTGGACATTCTGTCCACCGGGTTGCAGGTCAACTGCCGGGTTTATCCGTTCCAGATCCCGAGCTTCGGTGAGTTCGCCGAGGATCGGGCCCGGATCGCCGACGCGATCAAGGATGACTTGATCAGCCGGGGTCTGGCCGACCAACGGAACCTCGCGCCGGAAGTGGCGGACGCCATTCGCCTGCTTTCCGACTATCAGGTCGCGGTCGCGGTGATGGGCGAGGTCGAAGACGGCAAGAAGGTCTACGCAAGAGGCGCCGCAACGGCCAAAAAAGGAATGGTCGTCATTCAGGAAGAACAGATCCTGAAATTCGAGATCGTCCGTCCTGAGGGGTTGGCCAGGGCCATTGTCGGACTGCTTCCGAATGTGAAAGCCGGTCCCGGCCAGTCGGTGACCATCACTCAGTCGAAAGCGCACCCGAAACCGCAGGAGGATGATCTCGGATTCCGCCGAGTGGCCCCTCCGAGGACGAATTCGACCGCTCAGCTCAGGGGTGCGGAAGAAATTCTCCGCAGAAAACGCATCGGGTCAGGGCATTTCGCGGTCTCCGGCCGTGACCGGAACGGGAAAATAGCTCAGGCTCCTGGCCTCGGCTGGATAGACACTGACGCGGGCCGTTATCTGGTGCAGGCTCATGCCAAGGAAGACGTCGATGGTGGGACGTATTTTCCGGCCGACAACACCCGGATAATCCACCAGTTGAACGAACTGCTGAAGTCCGTGTCATAAAACGAAGGCCGTGTCATGGGAGACACGGCCTTCGGCAAAAACGAATCACACAGTCCAGGTGTCCCGGCCGTTCAGCAGTTTCTGCAAGTCACCCGGCCGGGCGGCCTTCGCGTCGTTGACCTGCTCACGAGCCAGATCGTCGTAAGTCGGCCGCTGCACGTTGCGGAAGATCCCGGTGACGGTGTGCGAGAGGTCCTCGCCACCGATCCGGGACAGCGCGAACGAGTAGGTCGGGTCGTCCAGCGTGGCGTCGTGCACGACGAGGTTCTCCTCACCGACATCGGCCACCTTGGCGACCTCGAGCCCGCCGAAACCGCTGCGCACCAAGCCGAAGTCGCCGTCCGGTCCGAAGCGCACGGGAGCGCCCTGGGTCAGCGGGATCAGCCGCCGTTCCTTCTCGGAGGCGTCCTTCAGCACGTCGAAAGCGCCGTCGTTGAAGATCGGGCAGTTCTGGTAGATCTCCACCAGCGCCGACCCGCGGTGCTGCGCCGCGGCCTGCAGGACCTCGGTGAGCCCCTTGCGGTCGGAGTCCAGCGCCCGCCCGACGAACGTCGCCTCGGCGCCCAGCGCCAGCGAGATCGGGTTGAACGGGTGGTCCAGCGACCCCATCGGCGTGGACTTGGTGACCTTGCCGACCTCGGACGTCGGCGAGTACTGCCCCTTGGTCAGCCCGTAGATCCGGTTGTTGAACAGCAGGATCTTCAGGTTCACGTTGCGCCGCAACGCGTGGATCAGGTGGTTGCCGCCGATCGACAACGCGTCGCCGTCACCGGTGACGACCCACACCGACAGGTCCGGCCGCGACACCGAGAGCCCGGTCGCGATCGCCGGCGCCCGGCCGTGGATCGAGTGGATGCCGTAGGTGTTCATGTAGTACGGGAACCGCGACGAGCAGCCGATTCCCGAAACGAAAACGATGTTCTCACGCTTCAGACCCAGCGTCGGCATGAACGCCTGCACGGCGTTCAGCACGATGTAGTCGCCGCAGCCCGGGCACCACCGGACTTCCTGGTCCGACTTGTAGTCCTTCGCGGTCTGCTTCTCGTCCGTGGTCGGAACTCCGGCCAGGCCGGGCAGCCCGAGGTCGATGGCGGTCATGCCGAGACCCCCTTCACAACGTCTGTGAGCACCCCTTGTAGCTCCTCGGCCTTGAAAGGCAGGCCGGCGACCTTGGTGTAGCTGATGGCGTCCACCAGATACCTGGCTCGCAGGAGCATCGCGAGCTGGCCGAGGTTCATCTCCGGGATCACGACCCGGTCGTAGGCACGCAGGACGTCCCCGAGGTTGGCCGGGAACGGGTTGAGGTGGCGCAGATGCACCTGGGCGACGGCGTGCCCGAGTTTGCGGACCCGCCGGCAGGCCGCCCCGATCGGCCCGTACGACGATCCCCAGCCGAGCACGAGCACCCGGGCCTTGCCGGACGGGTCGTCCACGACGAGGTCGGGCACCTTGATTCCGTCGATCTTGGCTTGGCGCAGCCGCACCATGTGGTCATGGTTAGCCGGGTCGTACGAAATCGAACCCTTTCCGTCCTGCTTTTCCAGACCGCCGATCCGGTGCTGCAGTCCGGGCGTGCCCGGGATGGCCCATTCGCGTGCCAGAGTCTCGGGATCCCGCACATATGGCCAGTGCTCGTCGGAGCCGTCGGTCGCGTTCGGCACGGAAGCGAACGTAACGCGGAGGTCGGGCAGCGTCTCGATATCCGGGATCATCCACGGCTCGGAGCCGTTGGCGATGGCGCCGTCAGACAGAAGCAGTACCGGTGTGCGGTACTCCAGCGCGATCCGCGCCGCTTCCACCGCCGCGTCGAAACAGTCGGCAGGCGATTGCGGCGCGACGATCGGAACCGGCGATTCGCCGTTACGGCCGAACATCGCCTGCAGCAGGTCGGCCTGCTCGGTCTTGGTCGGCAGGCCGGTCGACGGTCCACCGCGCTGTACGTCGATCACGACCAACGGCAGCTCGGTCATCACGCCAAGACCGATAGTTTCGGACTTCAGCGCCAAACCGGGACCGGAAGTCGACGTAACGCCCAGCGCGCCGCCGTATGAGGCACCGAGCGCGATACCGACACCGGCGATCTCGTCCTCGGCCTGAACAGTGGTGATGCCGAAGTTCTTGTGCCGCGACAACTCGTGCAGGATGTCGGACGCCGGCGTGATCGGGTACGTGCCGAGCACGATCTCCAGGCCGGAAAGCTGCCCCGCGGCAACGATCCCGTACGCCAAAGCGGTGTTACCGGTGATCTGGCGGTACGTGCCGGGCGCCAGTTTGGCCGGCGCGACCTGGTAGGTCACCGCGAAGGATTCCGTTGTCTCGCCGTAGTTCCAGCCGGCGCGGAAGGCCAGGATGTTGGCCTCGGCGATGTCCGGCTTCTTGGCGAACTTCTCGCGCAGGAAGCGCTCGGTGCCTTCGGTCGGCCGGTGGTACATCCACGACAGCAGGCCGAGCGCGAACATGTTCTTCGCGCGCTCGGCGTCCTTCTTCGACAGGCCGGTCTCTTCCAGCGCACCACGGGTGATGGTCGCCATCGCGACCTTGTGGACCTGGTAGGACTCCAGTGAGTCGTCTTCCAGCGGGTCGGCCTCGTAGCCGACCTTGACGAGGTTGCGCTTGTTGAACTCGTCGGTGTTGACGATCAGCGTCCCGCCGGGCGGGAGGTCGCCGATGTTGGCCTTGAGCGCGGCCGGGTTCATCGCGACGAGCACGTCCGGCCGGTCGCCGGGCGTGAGGATGTCGTAGTCGGCGAAGTGCAGCTGGAAGCTGGACACACCGGGCAGAGTGCCCTGTGGAGCGCGGATCTCCGCCGGGAAGTTCGGCTGCGTCGCGAGGTCGTTGCCGAAGGCGGCGGCTTCGGACGTGAACCTGTCGCCGGTGAGTTGCATACCGTCGCCGGAGTCACCCGCGAACCGGATCACCACTCGATCGAGCTTGGCGATCTCGGTCTGCCGGGACGACTTCAGCGCATGGCCGTTCGTTTCACCCTCGACACCTGTGCTCATCGGACTCGCCTGATCCCTCTCTGCCGCAACCGGAATTCAGTTGCCGTCCCCGCTTCGAGCCTAGTCCCACAGTCCCGCACCGGCCTCGCCCCTTGCTGGAGAAGGACTAGTCATTACCTGTTACCAAAGGTAGGCACCGGGTTTGGACCGGTATCCCGGAAGCGGCCTACGTCACATGCCACAATTATATGTTACCGCCGGTAACACCTACGACCGGCCGGTGATCCGCGACTTCAGCTCCGTGAGCCGGGCCGCGAACTCGGCCGTGCGCATGCTTGCCACCTGCGCCTCCAGCTCTAGTTCAACGGCTGACGCATGATCATCAATCCCGGCTGTGGCCCGAAAAGTTCGTTTCGTGGTCCGGATGAGATCTCGTGGGGCATTCACCGAAGCCAGTGCGACCGCCGCCGCGACAAGGTCGTCATCCACCCGCCGGTACGCGAGACCAGCGCGAACAGCGGCATCAGCGTCCAGGACGTCGCCCAGCAAGGTCATCGCTTTGGCTGTCTGCGGGCCCACCGCGCGCTGCAACATCCATGTCATCCCACCGCCGGGATGGATCCCAATCTGTAGGAAACGCGCGTCGAACCGTGCCTTCGGCCCTGCCAACCGGACATCGCACGCGAGCGCGAGATTCAACCCGGCGCCGACCGCAGCGCCATTGACCGCCGCGACGGTCGGCAGCGAGCACTCCGCAAACGCGAGAAACCCCGCGTAGATCTTGCGAAGGCCTTCTTCCTGAGCATCGCCGAGCGAAGTCAGGTCCGCACCCGCGCAGAACGCCGGTGGCGCACCGGTGACGACGATCGCGTGCACATTCGTATCGGCCTCGCACTCGGCGACCGCGTCCACCAGGGCCGCTGAAATGGGCAAAGTCAGGGCGTTCCGGCGGTCGGGAACATTGAGCGTGACCACGGCGACACCGTCATGACGCTCCAGCAGGACCTCAGTCATGGTCCGTTTCTAGGCTCAGGCGCCGGCGAGCGTTCAAGCAGGGTCGACAACACGACAGTCGAAACAGTGCGATCAATCATGTCCACGCCACGCAGCCGCTCGAGCGCGTCCTCAAGATGATGGATGTCGGCGGCCCGCAGGTGCACGATCGCGTCGGCCGCGCCCGAAACCGTGTACGCCGCGACGACCTCCGCCAGCGGCTCAAGGCTCGCGCGGATCTGGCCAGGCGAAACGTTGCCCCGGTACCGCACCTCGACGAATGCCTCGGTTCCCCACCCCAGCGCCTCCGGATCGACCACGGCGGTGAACCCTCGCAGCACGCCCCGGTCCAGCAGCCGGTCGACCCGCCGCTTGACCGCCGGAGCGGACAAACCGACCACCTTGCCGATCTCCGCGTAGCTGGATCGGGCGTCGGCAACGAGCTGCGAAACGATTCGCTGATCTATCGAGTCCACACGCAACATTCTGCATGCTTCGAAGCAATATTACGAGCTTGATCCATACTCGACATCGCCCATACATTTCGATCCATGACATCAACCGTGGTGGCAGCCGAGCGCATGCCGACGACGCGTCGTTACCTGATGTGCCCACCGCGGTTCTTCGCCGTGGAGTACTCGATCAACCCATGGATGGACCCAAGCCGTCCGATGGACCGTGACCTGGCCGAACAGCAGTGGACCAAGCTGCACGACACCTACGTCGACCTAGGCCACAAGGTCGAGACGATCGAACCCCAGCCAGGCCTGCCCGACATGGTCTTCGCGGCCAACTCGGCCACAGTGGTCGACGGCCGCGTCCTCGGCGCCAACTTCCGCGCCCCACAACGCGCGGCCGAAGCCGACCACTACCGCCGCTGGTTCATCGAAAACGGCTACCACAACGTGGTCATGCCCACCAGGATCAACGAAGCCGAAGGCGACTTCGCCTGGACAGGCAAGTTCCTGCTGGCCGGCACCGGCTTCCGCACAGACCCAGGCGCCCACGCCGAAGCCCAGGAAGTCCTCGGAGTCCCAGTCGTCTCCCTGCAACTGGTGGACCCCCGCTACTACCACCTGGACACAGCCTTGTTCGTCCTGAACGAGGACGAACCCAACATCGCCTACTACCCGGCCGCATTCTCAAAAGGCTCCCAAAAAGTCCTCAGCCGCCTTTTCCCCCAAGCAGTGATAGCCACAGCGGAAGACGCGGACTGTTTCGGCCTCAACGCAGTCTCAGACGGCCGAAACGTAATCCTCCCCACCGAAGCCACAGCACTGGCCAAGCAACTGGAAAGCCGCGGCTACGAACCAATCTTCGTAGAAATCTCAGAACTGAAAAAGTCAGGCGGCGGCCCAAAATGCTGCACCATGGAAATCCGCGGCTAACCCCAGCCCTGAGCTCCTGACCAAGCCCCTGCGATGGTGCCGGCAGCTGAGCCCTGCTTGGGTTCCGGTTCCGTGTCTGTGGCTGAGCCCTGCCCTGGTATATGGTTCGGCGTCTCTGGCTGGGCGCTCTGCTTTGGTATTGCTGGTTGGGACGGCTCGATTTGATGACACGGAGACCTCTGAGGCGGCCGCGTCAGGACTAAAGGGCAGGCCCATGGATCAAGGTGGGGTTCTCGGCCGGAGCCGTGAGGGGCCTGCCGCGCCGACAAGCTTAAGGCCGCCTCCACCCCGTATAAAATCGAGCCTTTCAGGCCGTTGGCCGACGTCCCAGCCTGGCTGGGCCCCGGGAATTGAACGACCCAAGCTGCAACTCAAACGATTGAAGCCTGTGAGCCTGCGAAAACAAATCCTTAAGGCTGTGAGGCGCCCGCGCCTCATGCCTGAAAGGAGGGCGCCCGCGCCCGATGCTAGTCAAACGAAAAATGACCGGCGCTGGTTCTGAAGGAGCACGCACCCTGGGGGGCGCCTACGCCGCCGGTCACCGGGCCACGGAGCTGATCCCCGGCACCGACCGGGGAACCGCCGTGGTCAAAGGCTTCACCGGCGAACGCTCCGAGATCGTGCAGGTGTACTTCCTGGACGTCTCCCGCAGCAACGACCAGGTGACCTCGATCATCCAACGGTCGCTTGCCGCGATCGCCGAACGAGGCGCCCTGCCCGGCGCCGACCGGGAAGCACCTGTGATCGATGCGGCCCGGGACCTGCTGGAAGACCTGGACGCGGTGTTGGACACCGACCCGGTCCCGGCCGCTGACGTGCCCGCCCTGTTGGCCAAGCACGCGCCGCGCTTCGAGCCGTACAAGCGACTGACCGGCAAGGCCTTGCGCGCTCAACTGGCCAAGGACGGGGTCAAGGTGCCGTCCACGGGCAACCGCTACCCAGTCGACCCGACTACTGTCCGTGAAGCCCTGGCCAAGCGGGCCACCGCCGACCTCGACGACGCAGCCTGACCGAACACCAGGGCGAGGTTCCGCCCGACCTGCTCAGCGAGCTGACCCAGGCCGCCGAGGCCGTGACCCGCCTCGACGAGAAGATGGAGTCGCTGCACCGCCTGGTCGACCACACCTCCCAGCCGAGCCGCCCGGAGTCGCTGGACCTCGGCGCGATGTACGAGTCACTCGTCATCGGACGCTGACCGCCGCTACCCGGGCCCGCGAGCGGCGATGCGACAGCCAGGGCGGGGCTCAGACACGGCACCTCTGGCGAGTCGACCAGGCGAAGTAGATCTCGCTGGCACTGCCGATCCGGGTGGTGCCGGTGGCTACGCAGGTCTGCCCTTTGCGGCCGTCGGTGTAGTCGATGTAGACCTCGACGAGGTGTACGTCCGGAGGACAGTGGTTGTACAGGCCGTCGTTGCCACGCTCGAAGTAACCGCAGGGGTCCACGGCCGCGCTCGCGGGTGTGGCGAGCACGCCGGTGCCGGCGAGGGCGAGCGCGGCGACCGCGGTGGCGATACGGGACAAACGCATGGTCTTTCCTCCCCAGAAGTCGATGTTCACCCTTTGAACGTAGAGAGGATTCTCGTTGCCGGGCAACGGTTTCATGCTCCGCTGAAGTCCCCGGCCGAACAGGCTGCGCCGCTTGGGGGTCAGTTACCCCATGCCTCCGTACCCTCCGTACGGGTCGGGTGGGGCCTGGACCGGTTTCGCCTGCTGGACGTCGATGAAGGGGATGGCGCCGTTGTTGAGGGGGTCTGAGGTCTGTTTGCCGATGTAGGTGCCGGTGATCTCGCGCCAGGGGGCGGGTTGCAGAACTGGCGGAAATCCGTGGCTCGCGGTGGGTGTGGCCGTGCCCCTCGGGACCGCTGTCCTGGATCGTGAGCCGTCGGCGCCGCTCGTACCAGACGGTGGCGATGGCCGCGACGATGAGGACTATGCCGGTCCCGAGCTCCGGCCTTCACGTAACGCAGGTAAAGGTCCGTGCTGCCGGCGTACAACACGGCCCCTCCGAGGAGGGACAGCAGGACCGCTTGCGCTTGCCGGTTCACAGCAGGACCGCCCCGGTCAGCGCTGAGACCAGGACAGCCAGCACGAAGGTGCAGGGGGCGAACCGGAGCGCGAACCCGCGGCCGAACGTGGCCGCCTGCATGCCGAACAGTTTCAGGTCGATCATCGGTCCGACGACCAGGAACGCCAGCCGGGCGGTCAGCGAGAACTGGGTCAGGGACGCCGCCACGAAGGCGTCGGCCTCCGAACAGATCGACAGCAGGACCGCCACGATCGCCAGGGTGAGGACCGACACCACGGGGTTGGCAGCAGCCGGTGTGCAGCCAGCTTGCCGGGACTATGGCTTTGAGTGTGGCCGCGGCCATCGCGCCGAGGACGAGGAAGCCACCGGCATGGACGAAGTCGTGCCGGACCGAACCCCAGAGTGAGTTAGGTCGGACCACCCTCCCAGACAGGGCCGATACGGGCCCTGAGCAGGCAGACGACGGCCCGACCTCTAACTAACTCCTGATCAGCGGCCGGTCACAGCGTGGCAGTCCTGTTGAGGGTCTATGCGAAGTTTCCTGGACGGCGGCGAGCAGGACGCTCGGGCCAAGGTGGAGCGGCTGTGGGGCCGTCAAAACCAGGGGACGAATAGGGGACAACCAGCTGTAGATGGCGAGACATCGCAGGACACAGCGGGACAGACAGAGATCAGCCCGGCGATCTGTTTGCGCAGGTCACCGGGCTGTTTTCCCAGGTTGTGGCGGGTGACGGATTTGAACCGCCGTAGCTTGCGCGGCTGATTTACAGAACGCTCACCCCGCAAGATCGATATTGCTTCTGACCTGGCCGTACACGCGGTACCCAGGGTCCCAAGTGTGCCCACGGCCCACGGATGGCCCACGCTGGGCTTCGTCGTGGGCCATCCGTGGGACCAGCAGGCGTTACGCGATCAGCGATTGGGCCCAGAGACATATGCCCTGGGCCACAACCGTGTCGTTTAGCGGAAGAGGTAGTGGATGACCTGGCCCACCACGAACAGCATCACCTGGATAAGCCGTGTGGTGCGAACCTCACGGCGGTGGACCCGGCACCTGTGTCCACGATTGAGAGCCCTCTTGGGCATTGCGCACTTCCTTTCCATCCGGAAGCAGGCACACGTCACCTGGGGAGATGACTTGTAGTCGCCTGACCAGCCGTTAGGCTGGATGTAAGCTCGTGCGCATACGGCCATCATGGCAGTGGGCAAAGTCGTCGGTCAAACGTCAAGCGGGTGTGCTGGTCAACCTTCGTTGTGGGCCATCCGTGGTGGTGGGGTCGCTCACAGCCCGTTCAACCATCGCTGCACCCGTTGGCGGGCCTCTTGTTCTCCGCCGTCGAGACACTTCGCGTAGACGCGCAGCAACACGGCGACGCTGTGTCCGGCCCACTCGGCGACCCGGGTTGGATCTCCTGTTGCGTTGAGCCACGTGGACACGGCGGCATGGCGAAGGTCGTACGGCCGCTTGGCGAGCGGAGACACAACCACTTCGGGAGTGAACGCAGCCGCGCGGGCCTTGGCCCATGTCCGACCGTAGACGCTGCTGGACAGCCACCCGTCTCCGCGAACCGCACGGAACAGCCGGCCGTCGGGCGCCGTGCCGAACGCGGCGATGTGGTCATGCAGGATGGCGGTCAACTCATCCGAGCAGGGCACTGGTCGGCCCTTCCCGTCTTCCCGGTGTTTAAGGCTTCGCTGTTCACCTCGTGTCCTGCTGTCGGTCCATTCCTCTCCCACTTCTGGGGCGGCACGTTCCAAGTGCAACTCTCCCCATCCTTCTTCTGGAAGCGAGAGGTTGTGTTTCCGCAGATTCACAGCTTCCTCAGGCCGTAGGGCGGCGAAGTACATCACCGCGAAGAACGCTACAAGTTGCGGATGGATGTCGCGAACAGCGGAAAGTAGTGTCCGCGCTTGTACCGGGTTCGCCACCGATCGCCGATCGACCTCGTGAAGAACAGACTTCTGTTTCCGGGCCTTCACGTCACCAATAGGGTTGCGGTCCAACAGTTTGCGTTCCACGGCGTAATCAAGCGAATTTCGTAGTGTCGTGCGACGCAGTCGCACGGTATCAACTGCAGCGCGTTGACCGTTCCGGTTTCTGTCGAGCGCCGTAAGCAGCGCCCGAAGTTCGGCCGCGTCGGCGAGAACGCCCACGGTGGGTGTGTTGTTGCGCAGCCATCGTATGGCGCGGGAAATTTCCTCGGGGTGCTGTTGGTCGCGTCGATTCTTGTTAAAGGCAGTGCGTAGCGCCCTCGTTGTTGTCGTGTGGTCTGGGCGTCCGTTCTGGTCGGGTATCAAAGCGCGGGTGATGGACACCAGAGAGTCGGCCGCGCTTTTCCTGCTTTTTGGTGCTATGTCGTTCCATTTAAGATCCACATAGGCGCACGCGAAGTCAAACCAGGACATTGTGTCTGTGGTCCGGAGCATCGCAAGGGGAAGCCCTTTGGTCACGTCGAACGGTTGGCCGTCTTTGGCGGCCGACATGAGTGTGGAGCGGAAACCGTCCGCCTGTGTCCGGATCTTGAACGACTCGTCAAACCGTTCGCGACCGACCATCCATCGCACGACGTAGCGCGTTGGTTTCCGGCTGCCATCCGGTTGAGCCTTGTAGCGGGTCTGAATGCTCCACACCCGCACGTTATACGTGGATGTCATTAGGCAGCCTCCCCGCACGCGTCGTACCAGGCGTCAATGTCACGCCGATCGATCCGGATCTTGCCGTTTGGTAGCCTGTGTACGCGTGGTGCACACCCCTTTGTCAACCAGTCGTAAAAGGTTGACCGAGAGATCTTCATTTCTGTGCAGAATTCGGCGACGGTCAGCCGCTCTCGCGCTGCGCTCACAACTCCCCCTAGTTGTCGTCGGTCATAGGTGGCAGGTACCGGCCCCATGCGTCGGCAAGCCCGGCTTGTGTCGTGTTTGGGTAGGTGACGTATCCCTTCAGAGTTTTTCCGCCGCTGTCGAACGACGTGGGTCCGATGTGGTAGCGGCTCAATTCCTTTGACAGTCGCCGGGCGTCCATTGGCCTGCCGTTGTTGAGTTCGCCCCACGGTGACTCTTCGTTTGAGCACAGGGCGTGAAGGATTTCAGTAGTAGCCATCCGGTCGGTGTTGTTCTGCGTAAACAGGGCGCGTAGGTCAGCGAGCAGTTGCACGCCGGTCGATATCGGTTGGGAGCGTGCTTGCTGTACGAAGAACACGGCCGCTTGTCGTGCTGTGTCCGGCCAATGACCTCCGGCAGCATCCGCAATCGCGAGCAACGGTTCCCAGGCTTCTTCGGCCCGGTCGGCGACGCCGGGCGGCATGACTGGCTCTGCGTCACCAAGTTGTTCGCCGATGCTGGTGATCCACGTGTCTAGCGCGTCGCGGATCGGTTCGGCCTCACGCTTGACCCGCTTTTCCTTGTAGCTCTCTACGTGTTGGTCGTGGCGGCGCTTGCGCAGGTGGATGGTGATGGCGCGGGTGGTGATGGTTGGGGGCATGCATCCGACTAGTCCTGCCAATGCGGTGGGCGCGAAAGTCGGGAGGCGGTCCACGGTGATTCCGGTAGCGGTATCGCCCTTGCATTTCGGGATGGTGTTGGTGCGTTTGTACCCGCCATTGAGCATGCCCCGGACGTCCTCGTTGCCGGAACCGCCCACCGTGAAGATGGTGTCGACTTCGTCCAGCAGGATGGTGATCGGCCCGGCGGCGACCATGCGCACCAACGCGGCGGCAGAGCCGGACATGGTCATCTCGGGTGCTTTGGTGAAGTGCTGGGCTACCTCAAGGACGCGGGTCTTGCCCGACTCTGGTTCTGCCGACGACAGGATGAGTCGCGGTGTGGTGTAGAAGTGGTCTGCCGCCCAGGTGTGGGCGTACCAAAGCGCGAGCATTGGCGCGCAATGCTTGTGCGGGAACACAGAGAACCGGGAAACGAACGTGGTGAGGTCGTCCAGAATCTCGGCACCTGTTTGTGGCCGAGTATCGACCAGCCGTAGCGCATTCGTCATCGGCTTGTCTCCCGTGGATTCTGGTTGGTGGTCACGCGGCCGGCTGGTGTCGGTCGGCGGTGTGGATGAGTCGGCCCATGTGTTCGGCGATGTCGGGGAGGATGGCGTTTCCGAGGGCGCGACGTCGGTCCATCCCTCGGGGAATCCCATGAGCCACTCCGACAGGGCGGGGTTGAGTGGGCCAGGTCCTTCCCGGTTGCGGACGGCGTCGCGCAGGTTCCATTGGTGGCGTTTGCGGCCCAGTCGTCCCGATCCGGTCGCGTCGGTGGCTCTGGGTGTGGGCCACTCCGAGCAGCCGTCGCCGCATGTGTGGGGCACCCACTGCACAAGCGGTGGCCCACCCCACGCGGTGGCGGTATCCGGCGCGAATAAGGTCCGTGTGGACGATGTCCAGTCCTCGGGTGAGCAGACCGGACACGTTTTCCCACAGGACCCATCGGGGTCGCAGGGCGAGGATGACGGCGTGCATGGCGGGCCAGAGCCATCGTTCGTCGTCTTGGGCGAGGCGTTTGCCTGCTTCGCTGACGGGTTGGCAGGGAAATCCGCCAGCCACCAGGTCGACGGGGGGCCGGGGTTGGCTGTGCCACCATGCGATGGCGGTGCGAACGTCGTCATGGCGGGGTACCTCCGGCCAGTGGCGGGCGAGTACGGATCGGGCGTAGGGGTCGATCTCGACTTGGCCGACCACGGTCATGCCGGCGCGTTCCAAGCCGAGTTCCAGGCCGCCGATCCCGGAGAACAGCGACAGGACGTTGAGACGGGCGGTCACAGCGGGACTCGTTCGTCTCGGAATCCGCCGGTGATGGCTTTGCGGATGTCGCGTTCGGACTGTTGCGCGGCGTGTCCGGCGTCGGTGAGCACCGCGACAGCGGTGGCCCGGTCCAGCGCGTCGGCGGCGACAATGCGGGCTACGCCGCGTGCGGCGCCGTAGAGGGTGGCGCGTCGACGACCCTTTGGTGCACCCCGCACTGTGGTCAGCAAGGCGTCCAGCAGCGCGTCTGGGTCGGTGATCCGACCCGGTTCCGTGCCAGCCTGCGGGACCGGACCACCGGAGGTGGTGATGCCGGCCGTTTCGTGACGTGGGCGTGGGATCGGTGGCGCGTCCACAGCGTGTTGCAGGGCGGGTGGCATCTGGCTGACCTGGTTGCAGCCAGCCAGCCATCGGTATGGCCGGCGGGTGTCCGGGTGTACCGAGGGTGGGAGGACGACGTAGCCGCCGTCGGCTTTGATGTCGACGCCGTCCACGCCTGGCAGGGGCCGTGAGGTGACCGGGTGGCCTGGGTGGCGGTAGTAGAGGTGCCAGCCGTAGTTTCCGGTCCCTACGGCCACTGTGGGGGTCATGAGGTCGGGGTCCACCCGGCCGCCGTGGCCGGGGTCCACGTCGACCACGAGCAGGCCGGAGACGGCGCCGGTCCGCAACGCGAGCAAGCCACCCGGATTAGTGGTGATCATGGCTGTGAGTCGGGTGTGGTCGGTGGTGGCGGCGTAGAACCCGTGGCATGTCAGGCACTCGCATGCGTCCGGGTCATGGGTGGCCGGGTCGGTGTCCCGGCAGGCGTCACAGTTGGCCAGCGGTCGTTTGGTGCGGCCCAGAACGAAGACCGGCAGTCCGCGACTGGCGATGTGGAGTGCGGCGGTCAGTAGCTTGTCGGCAAGACCGGACATGACTGTTCCAATCTCTGTCACTGTCGGTAACTGACAGTGGGTGTGCGAGGGTGGCGCGATGGGCGCCGGGCGCCTCGCGTGGGTGGATGAGTGAGGGATGAGCCGGGGATGAGTTCGCCCCGGCGGGGATGAGTTGCCTCATTCCCGGATGAGCTGGGTTGACCTGCGCGAATGAGCGGAATGAGGGGAATGAGTGCCTGCCGCAGCCCGCCTGGTCGGCCCGTCAGGGGGCGGGTGCGGGCTGCGGCCCGGCGCTCATTCGTCGTGCTCGGTCTGCTCGGCGTCGCGTCGGGCGAGCGTCTCGGCGACCTTGCCCGGGTCGACCGGGTAGATACGGTCGGTAGTCGGCACCTTGTAGCCGTGACCGGCGAGCAGGTCGACCACGTGGGCGATGCGCCACTTCTGGTAGCGCGTCCACCGGGCGGCCAGCCCTTCGGCGATCGCCGAAGCGCGGGGGTGCTGCTCGCCCTCGCGCGGCGTCGTCTGGTTGGCCACGGTGAGGATGTCGGCCAACGCGTCCCGCTCAACCGGAGCGGCCTGCTCGGCGACCGCGCCGCCCCGGGATTCCAGTGCGCGGGCCACGATGGCCTCTTGCTGGGCGCGGCGGATGTAGTAGGTGCGCACCGTGCCGGGGTTGTCCATGAAGTTGATCCCGATGAACGTGCCGACGTCGTTGAGCTTGTCCTTGGTCTTGGGCTTCAACCCGAGTGCGCTGATGCCGTTCTCGTGTGCCTTGTCGCCCAACACGATGTTGTTGCGGGTCTTGTCGGCGATGGCGTAGCAGGCGCGGTTGCTGGTGACCGCGACCAGGTCACGCGGCAACGACTGGTCCGAGGGCACCGGGGTGGCGAACACGCAGGTGATGCCGTACTTACGGGCTGCGGAGAAGAACCGGACCATCATGTTCACGACCTGACGGCGCATGTCCGGGGAGTCCTGGCGGAAGAACGACTGGCATTCGTCGATCACCACGATCCGGGGCCGCAACCTGGGTTCCTTGGCTGCGGCTTCCCGGGTGACGCTGGTGATGTCGTGGTCTTGCAGCAGCCTGCCCCGTTCGGACAGTTCGGCGTGCAGCCCGGCGATGTGATCCAGGCAAGCCTGTACGTTCTCAGCGGTGTCGCCCATCACGAACGTGTTCAGGCACGGCTTGAGTACGTCGTAGTCGGCGTTCTCAGCGAACACGAACACGTCGATGTCCACCAACGGGTCCAGCACCGCACCGGTCAGCAGCGCGAGAATCAGTGTGGACTTGCCGGACCCCATCGCGCCGGACACCACGTAGTTGCGCTCGAAGGTCACCCCGGTCACCTCGGCGCCCCGGGGGCTGACTCCGACCGGGAACCCGGTCCAGAAGTCCGTAGTGCCCTCTTCCAACAGCGGGTAGTCCGGGCAGGGTTCGCGCAGGACGCCCCGGTCCAGCCGGAACAAGTCCAGCACGGTCGGGTCGTCCTCGCTGGGCTCCAGGAACAACTCAGCCGGGATGCAGGACAGGTTGTGTGCCAACGTGGTTTTCGCCTTCTGGATCGCGTCGACAGCAGCGCCCATCGGCAGCCGCAACTGTGCACCCCAGCCCTTGGCGGCGGGCATCGGCGGACGCACCCAGGCGTGATCGGTGTCCCGGTTGGGCCAACCGTCCTTAATGGCCGCGTTGAGGTAGCTGTTGCCAATGGTGCCCAACGCCTTGACCAGAAGGTTTTCGGTCAGTTCGGCTTGGGCCTGCCTGCCGCCGTCACGCCGCAGATGCGCCGGGAGTACGTACTCGCCCAGTCGCTTGCCGTCCTTCCACCGGCGCCGCAGCCACACCGACACCACACCCGTGCCGATCAGCCACGCGTACTCCACAACCGAGGCGACGATCGCGGCGAGCCAGTTCATGATCGCGCCGAGAGTGCGCAGCACTTCGGTCGCGCCCCACTCGCCGAACCAACCACCGAACCCGTTGGCAATCCCCAGAACCAGGGCCACACCGGTCAGGACGATCACCACGATGGCGACCTTGCGGGTGACCGTCCACACCAGTTCCACCCACGTCAACAGCGTCTCCACACGCGACCGGCGAGACTCAATGATCTGCCGATTGAGTGCCTCAACCCGTTCCAGCTCACCGGTTTCGCGTGCCATCGCGCGAGCGGCCTTGAGGTCGGTCTGGTGACGTTCAGCCTTCCGGCGATGGCGTTCGGCGTCCATGCCCTTGCACAGAATCGCCCAGTGGCGCCGCACAAACCGCCATGTGCGGCCACTGCGGTCCCACGTCGCCGCAGCGATCACGACCAGATCACCGGTCAGCGAGCGCTCACGCCGTAGACGCTGGTACTCCTGCTCATCAACCAGTTCAGCGTCCACGATCACACTGGGCGCTACCTGCGTGCCAGGCTGCCCGGCACCCGTGGCCGAATCGGCCGGCGGTTTGGCGGTGGGGAACGGCAGCACAGTGCCAGGCGTGTCCGCTCGGGGGTCGGTGCTGGTCATCAGTGGTTCCCTTCGTCGTGGATCAGGTGCAGCAGCGCGGCCCCGCATCCCAGGACCACCACCGGCAGGCACGCGACGAACGTGGTGATCAGCCAAGGGGCGGTGGTCATGTTGGCGGCGGACATCAGGTGGTAGGCGACCTGCCCGGCCATGCCCAGGCCCAGTGAGCCCAGAGCGGAGACCATGGCGAACCGGCGGGTCTTCTGCGAGAGAACCTTGCTCGACAGCCACACACTCATCGCGAACGCGGCATACGCCTCGACTCCGATCGGCAGCGTGATGGCGGAGTTGACGACCAGGCCGGCCCAGATGCCCGGCAACAGCTGGATCGGGCCGAACCCGGTCATCCGGCCCAGACCCACCCAGCCGCCCCAAATGGCGACGAACGCGGGCAGAGCCAGCAGAACCAGCGGCCACCGCCGGACCCGACGTACCGGACCCGACTCGGTCACCGGAGTCGGCGCCGATTCGGTCGGCGAACCCTGCTCCGCTGTGGGTGGCGTACCCGGGTCTGCGACCGGCGTGACCTGCGGTGAGTCATCAACAGGCGCCCGGTCGTCAGGGCGGTCGGCAGCCGGTTCAGTTCCCTGCGTGTCCGACTCAGTCTCGGACTCAGGCTCTGGGACCGAACGCAGAGCACGAACCGGCCCGGTGCTCACACCGCCCGGCGTCTCAGGCCCGGTATCCGTCGTGTCGGCAAGCGCGTCACGGATCGCCGCCGCTTTCGGCGCACCCACCTTGAACTCACGCATGATCTGGTTGCGAGACGGCACCTTGCCCAGCTCCGACACCCACTCACGAACCCGGGGCAACAGTTCCTCAACCGATGCCGGGTACGCGCTTCCCGTGCTCGCAGTCATCGTTGGCCCCCTTCGGTAGTGCTCATCCAGACCCGGACGCCGGGTTGTTCACCACGAGCAGCGGCGCGGGCATGCTCGCCCGCGTCCGCAATGCGTTCGCTCACTTCTGCGATCAGGGCGAATGCCCACGTGACCGCACGCATCAGCAGCGTCAGCACGGTCACGATCACGTACGCGATCGCCGCCGCCAGGCTCATGTGGCGTAGGGCGGTTCGGGTTGTCGCTGTGGCTACCATCGGTGTTCTCCTGACAGTTGATGAGGGTTGGGAGACCCGGCCCGGTGGGCACGTTCTTGGCGGTTCGGGCCGCCGGGCCGGGGCTGGTCAGCCGCCGTAGGAGGCTTCAAGATCCTTTATCCGGAAGGCGTGCCACTCGCTGGCGTGGCGCTCGCAGTACGGCGTGTCCATCACGATCACGATCTGCCCGATCATGCGCGTGTAGCGCGGCTCATCGCAGTCTTGCTTGTCGCATACGGTGTTAGTGAACTTGCTTCTATTGATCGTCTTCACAGCGTCACTCCACTTGAAGTAGCAACTTATTTTCACAGCTCAAGTCATGTCTATTTCGGACATGTCTGGTAAGCCGCGGGGACATGGGATTGCTGTCCTTTTCGGACCGCCGGGCCTAGGTGGAGATCAGTAACGGAGGCTCGAATCGGTCTCAGACGTGACACTCCGGGCAGTTCGCAGCCAAGACGTCCCAGTCCATCGGGCACGTCGCGTCCGGCCCGCAGAAGGTGCAGGTGTCTTGCTGGTTACAGGGGAAGTCGATGTGTCCGCGCTGGTCGCAACCGAACATCGAACACAGGTCGTGGTGTGAACAGTGCGGGCCATAGATGATCACGGGCGGTGTCCTTTCTGGATTCACGAGCGGTAGGTCACGCCGCGATCGGTGCGGCATCGGTCGCAGTGCGGGCGGATTCGGCTTCCACGCAGGTGAAGCACTTACCCAGCGTGGGATGAATGACGTAGAAGCGGTCATGGCCGCACTCGGGGCACAACCGGCGAGCTAGGTTGGCTTTCGCCAGGGCTCCCCACTTGCCGGGGGTCATCGGCCGGACTGGTTTCGCCAGCGCGATCAGGTAGAGGTTGGCGAACATCTTGCGCATGCCCTTGCGGCTGAAGAAGTACAGCACCGCCACCGGGTCCTGACCGCCCGGCCGCAAACCCATGCGCCGTAGTTGGCCTTTGGTGGCCAGCAGGTTGCGGTCAGCGGTGTTCCAGGACATCAGCGGCAGGCCATCGTGGGTACCGCGCGTCAACTCCTGGGCGTCTGACCATGGCACGTCGGCCCAGACCCAGGGGTATTGTCGGCCGCTCACGAGTCGGCCACCCACGTGCGGATCTCGTCGGCCACCGATTTCGCCGACCGGCCATAGGTCAGGCGTGTGAGCTGGTAGACCCAGCGGCCCGCGAAGTCGAAGTACAGCCGGACACGCTCAGAGCCGTTCAGGCTCACGATCTGGTACGTGATCGTGTTGTGCTGGAACTGCCAGCAACGGCCGCCGGTCAGGGGAACGGGCGTCAAGCCGGTCATGGTCGTCATGCGACTTCCCGCCCGTCCGGCCGGACCGCCACGCGAGAGGTGGTGGGCAGGGTGCGCACGATGCCGCTGACGGTGCTGCGCTCGATTCGCCGGTGACGACGCCACACGGCCGGGCCGTCCAGCAAAGTCGAGGTCGGCCCAGCCGTGGCCTCATCGGCGGACTCGAACGCCTCTGCGATCAACAGGTCAATGTCCCGTTCGGTCAGGCCGTCCGGGTAGAAGTTGTTGCCGTGCATGGTAATTAACTCCAAGAAAGTAAGACGGGAAGGGAAACCGACCCGGTGGGTATGTGCTTGACGTCTCATCTCCCAGATGGGGAAAGCGCAGTCAGAAGGTGAGGCCGTTGGCCGGTCCCCAGGTGCGCAGCCAGGTCGTGACGCTGGAAACCGGGTCGGTCCAGGAAGTAGCGGGGTCGGCGTCGAACGCGCGGCCTACCTTGACGGCCATGCTTTGGTCGCTGAAGTTCAGCGGGAACTTGGCGATCACGTCTGGGCCGGTACGGATGGGAGACCAGCGGCTGAAGTCGATCGCCACGCCGGTTTCCCCGTTGGGCACGACGAGCGG
The DNA here is from genome assembly GCF_017876405.1 of Kibdelosporangium banguiense. Lineage (GTDB taxonomy): Bacteria > Actinomycetota > Actinomycetes > Mycobacteriales > Pseudonocardiaceae > Kibdelosporangium > Kibdelosporangium banguiense. The sequence goes on from NZ_JAGINW010000001.1 coordinate 2,900,180, forward strand.
GGCGATGCCGAGACGAGGATTGATCGGGACGAACGGCGCCGGAAACTCAACAACGGTCCCGTTGCCCAACGTGATTTGAAAGCCGACGTTGCCTACCGAGATGTGGTCGGGCAGCTGGTGTACGTAGTGGCCAACAAGCTTGATGTACGACATGGTTTCTCCTGATTTGGTTGGTGTCACGACAAAACAAGGGGCAGCGCCGCTGGTCCTTGACGACCCAGACCAAGACGGCTCGGTCAAGGGGTTGGGTGAGGAGGCAGGCCGCAGCGGTCGCAACGGCCGAACAGGTTGAGGAACTCAAACCAGTCGTCGCACCCCTTGCACTTTGCGGGGTTGCGCGGCGAGTTCCTTGTCGCATGGCGTGCTTGCTGCAGGATCTTCCATCCCGACATTGGTCAAGCTCCTTTGCGTAAAGACGTGGCAAGGATTGGGAGATCCGGCCCGGCGGGCACGTTCTTTGGCGGTTCGGGCCGCCGGGCCGGGAGATTCACTACTGGGTGCCGCGCGTCACGCGGCGGCCGTGCCGGATCGCGATTGCGACGTCGTTGCGGTCACCCGGCGAGAGCTCCCGCAACACGCCCTGTCGTGTGGCTTTCGGGAGCCGGTCCCAGATCGCTGCGGTTGTTGCTGCGTACATGTCGTCAATCTCTGCGTCGCTGAGGTCCTCAGACATCGGTCAGACTCCTGTAAGTCGTAGTGAAAGTGTTGGGGTTGAACAGAAAGCGCGGTCTTCAGACGTTTTGGCGTATGTCTATCCACTGTGGAGTTAGTGAACTCGCCGGGCAACGGCCCGGTCGGAGCGGGATACGACCGCTCAATAGTCCGAAGAAGGCATGCGGAAACCCCGCAACACAAAGGGAAATCAGGGAACCAGCAGCCTGGGAGACGCCCGGAAAGAGCTACGCCGGGCATCCGGCCGGAACGCTGGCGAAGATCAGGCAGACAAGGCCTTAACGAAGTCGGCAAAACCACCGACGACAGTCGTAACGAGATCGGCGGACTCAACCGGGTACCTGACCACCAGTGCCACAACGGCGACGAAAACCAGCAGAGCCACAAACTTCCGCTTCTTGCTGCCACCGCGAACGAGCTTGAACTTCGGGGCGGCGGTCTTGGTCCTGGCCATTCGAACCCTCCGAGGCTTGGAGCCTGACGCCCTTCCGGGCCGGACCTCTTCAACGTATACGAAGCTTCGTATACGCACAACCCCTACGTATACGAAGCTGGTAGGGTGTGTGAGGCAGCAGCACCGACCAGGCGGCATGCAGTCGAAAGGATCAAGCTCGATGACAGACCCGGCGTACGTCTCAATCGCAGGCGAGTACGCGCGGAAGATCCGCAACGGCGAACTCCCACCCGGAATCCAGCTACCGAGCTATGCAGAGATCGCCACCCGGCACGGCGTCTCAGACATCGTCGTCCGGAAGGCTCTGGACCTACTCCAAGGTCAGGGACTCGTACGATCCGTACGGCGACGCGGCATCTTCGTGTCCGACCGCCCCAACCTCGTTCGCATCTCCCCAGAGCGTCAGATGGAGAGCGCGGAAACGACGTTCAGCAACGAGTCCACTCAACAGATTCAGGTTGACCGCGAAACCGAATCAGTTCCGGCCACTGATGAGCTAGCGGGGAACTTTGGCGTAACGGTGGGCGATGAGCTCACTCACGTCGTAACTCGTGCATCCGAAGATGGTCGGCCAATATCAATTTCGGATACGTTCCAGCCATCGAACGTATCCGGAATCTCCGCAGCAACCGATCTGGAGGAAGCTATCGCCGATCAGCTTCCAACGCCAGAGCATGCGGAATGGCTGGGAACGACACCAGGAGATCTGGTTAAGACCGTGCGTCAGAGATTCATGACGGCCGACGGTCAAGTAATCATGATCTCGAATATTTCGTATCCGCGCGATCGATACGACTCGTTCGTGTTTCGAATGAAGCTGTCAGCCGACGCCTGAAACTGTACACAGACGCGGAAGTCTTTTGAAGCCTGACTGGGTCACTCTGGCGCCCAGTCAGGCTTCTCTCACTTTCGCGCCCACCCCTGTGTCACATCACACAGATTCCACCACGACACATACTGCTCATCTTGTGATTCAAGCGTCCATGCGGTCGACAACGCATCAAAGAACGCGTCGTCTCCAGTCTTCCCGCCTTGTGGCTCCCCGATGAATACCAGACGTTCGCCGCCCAACCTCTCAAATTCGCCAAGAGCTTGCGACGCCATCGTGCTACCCCACCCAGGAGGCCAACACAGGAACAACACGTAGTCCGTAGGATCAGCAACCCGATTTGAGAACTCCTCAAGGTTGCCAACGTGGTGCCATACATCCTCCTGCCCGGCGACCGAAGGAAAGGACACGTTCTCGACCTTGTTGGGCGGTTCCGAGTCGTACGCCTCGACAACAAGCCCTGCCGTTGCCAGCTGTGCCGCCCAATACGCGCGACCAGCACCCATCTCTACTATCGGTCGGTCTGCGCAGAACTGCGACATCCATTCAACGGTCCCTGGCGACGGGATTGCGTAGGCATAGGTAGCCTGCAAAATCATTTGTGCGTACGCCAGCCTAGGGCTTCCATCCGGGCGACCGCCGTTGACTACTTGGCGACCTTGATACTCGAATATCGACGGCGCAACGATGTCCCAGTACGGGTTCGTACTGTGCGCAGCGCCGCCGGTAACGTAGTGAACAAACCTCAAATCGAATGCCGCGTCGGCGGAATCGTCGCCTGTACCCCGTAGCTGGGGTGCCATATCTAGATACTCGGCTACCTTCGGATATTCGACACGAAGTCGCTGCTCATCATCAAGCAATGCCGCTAGCTCATTACGACGTTCCACGGTCAGCTTCAAGTCGGCCACAGGCTTAATTGTCGCATGCCTGGATTGCAGCCTGTCTATCAACGCCCCTTGGCACGAAAAGACGATAGGTGGCGCCGTGGGCGCCGCTCTTGTTGGTCGGGTAGTTGTCGTTGTGGGTTGCGGTGTTCGACCCGGCTGACCGGACCGGCCTGCCGGCGGGGACCTCTCGGGCATCGGTGATATCGGTAAGTCGGTAAGGCTGCAGGTCAGAGGCATGTTGATCAGTAATCCGGTCGGTAATCCTCGGTAAGGTGGCCCGCTTAGAGCGGCTGTATCGCCTGGGGACGAACATCAAGGCCGATGGACGGTGCCGCCATCCGTTCGCACAATTCGGTCAGCGACGCGTGACCGCCGCTTCGAGCCGGAGGCCGCTGCCGGTGATGGCCAGCAGCACGGCCAGTACGTTCATCTGCGCGTTCGGCGACGAGCCGACCATTTCCAGCAGAACGATCACGAAGGCCGCGACCAGCAGCATGGTTCCCAACGCAGCGTTCCAAGCTTCCTTGGTGCGTTCGTTGCTTGTCATGAGCGCCATACTGCCAAGAGGTGACCCGTGACGTGCGTGATCCGTTCCTGTTGGCCGTTAGGTAATGGTTGTCGTCCACCCGGGGCCCGTCGGACATCGGTGATATCGGTAATCTCGGTAAGGTTGCAGGTCAAAGGCATGTTGATCAGTAATCCGGTCGGTAATCCTCGGTAAGGTGATCTAGCCCCTTGCCGATGTCTGCCCTTCCGGGCGTGGATCAGGGCGACCAGGGATGAGATGCCCCGCCCCCATTTGCTGCGTGTTGGCCTGGTTGCCAGGCCTACCGGTTTGTCACGGGGGCTGGTAGGTGGGGGTGGCGCGGTGACGGCCGCCCGGCGGGGGGCGGGGGCATCTCACTGACCTAACCCCAGCGTGACCGCCACCAGTAGGCGTAGCCAGTGACCGGGTGGACGACTACCGTCAGCGTGATGCTGGCGTAGATCACCTTACCGAGGATTACCGACCGGATTACTGATCAACATGCCCCTGACCAGCAACCTCACCGACTTACCGATATCACCGATGTCCTACTCGGCCGACTCGTCGTCGTCCGGTTCGATGGTGATGCCCCGATCAGTCAGAAGCGCCTGAACCGCGCGCTTGAGCCACCTCACGTCATCGCGAGTTTCGATCACGGTGGTGATGATCGCGGTCACGTCCTCCTCGACACGCTGCGCCCGCGACTCCAGACCGCGCACCCTGGCCTCAAGGTCAGCGAAGGTTGTAGCCATGACCGTGAACACTACCCATCCCGCCCGTGCTTGGGTGGACTGAGACAGCGCGAGGTCACCTCGTTCCCGGGGATCGGCAGCGTGACGGCGTATCCGACAGGCTCCCGGCATGACAACACGCCGTAGAGGCACACGACCACATACCCCCTGATCAGGGGGCATCCAGGCGACCACGCAGAGACCCCCGGGGATTCAGCCTCTCTTTATCGCCCACATTGCCGACGGCACACCCGGCGAGTCATGATCGTATTACCGAGGATTACTGACGAGATTACTGATCAACATGCCTTTGACCTGCAACCTTACCGAATTACCGATATCACCGATACCCGAGAGGTACCCCAGACCGTCCTACCCCGGACGGCCGGGCCGGGCAGCGCAACCCACAACGACAACCACCCGACCAACAAGAGCGGCGCCCACGGCGCCACCAATGTCGTTGCGTTGGCGACGGCCCCCACGGGATGCAGGACCGGGGGTGGGATATGGCCCACGGATGGCCCACGGACAGCCGCTCACGGCTGGATACGGCCGGACATCCCGTACACCACAGCAAACGACCCCTTGACCTGTCTTGCCTGGTCAGGGGGTCGTTTTCCCAGGTGTGGCGGGTGACGGATTTGAACCGCCGTAGCTTGCGCGGCTGATTTACAGTCAGCTCCCTTTGGCCACTCGGGCAACCCGCCTGGGTAGGAGAACCATACCTGGCCGGGTTGGGGTGTTGACGGGGGGTGTCCCGGTAGGCTCTTGGGGGCGTTTGGCCAGGAGTGAGTCGGAGGTGCGTGAGAGGTGGCGGACCCGTCGTTCGACGTGGTGAGCAAGGTTGACCGGCAGGAGGTGACCAACGCGATCAACCAGGCAGGCAAGGAGTTGTCGACGAGGTTCGACTTCCGTGGCACTGGGGCTGAGATCAGCTGGACCGGGGAGGAGTCGATCTCTGTTCAGGCGGAGACCGAGGAGCGGTGCCTGGCGGCCATCGAGGTCTTCAAGGAGAAGCTGATCAAGCGGGGCATCTCGCTGAAGGCTTTCGACGCTGAGGAGCCCAAGCCGTCGGGCAAGATCTACAAGGCGTCCGGGTCGATTGTCCAGGGCATCGCGGCCGACAAGGCCAAGGAGATCGCGAAGGCCATCCGGGACAACGGGCCCAAGGGTGTGCAGGCGCAGATCCAGGGTGACCAGTTGCGGGTCTCCGGCAAGAAGAAGGATCACTTGCAGGACGTGATCGCCCTGCTCAAGGACAAGGACTTCGGCATCGCCCTCCAGTTCACCAACTACCGGTGATGCGCGGGATCGTGCTGGCCGGGGGCAGCGGCACCCGGCTTCACCCGATCACGCAGGCGGTCTCCAAGCAGCTGCTTCCGGTGTACGACAAGCCGATGATCTATTACCCGATCTCGGTGCTCATGCTGGCCGGGGTGCGCGACATCCTGGTCATCTCCACCCCTGCTGACCTGCCGAGTTTCCGGCGGTTGCTGGGGGATGGGTCGCAGTTCGGCGTGCGTTTCGAGTATGCCGAGCAGGCTGCTCCCAACGGGCTGGCCGAGGCGTTCATCATCGGTGAACATTTCGTTGGTGATGATGATGTCGCGCTTGTGCTGGGCGACAACATTTTCTATGGCCAGGGGTTCTCGGGCGTGCTCAAGCGGGAGGCGAGCGCGATCGGCGGTGCCGTGCTGTTCGGGTATCCGGTCAAGGATCCGGAGCGGTACGGGGTGGGTGAGGTGGATGCGGCCGGCCGGCTTGTGTCCATTGAGGAGAAGCCTGCCGTTGCTCGGTCCAACAAGGCCATCACCGGGCTTTACTTCTACGACAACCAGGTTGTCGGGATCGCCAAGGGGCTCAAACCCTCGCCGCGGGGCGAGCTGGAGATCACCGATGTCAACCTGGCCTATCTGCGTCAGAACCGGGCCAAGCTGATCGATCTGGGCCGTGGTTTCGCGTGGCTGGATACCGGCACGCATGATTCGCTGCTGGAGGCCGGTCAGTTCGTGCAGGTCCTGGAGCACCGGCAAGGTGTCCGCATCGCCTGCCTGGAAGAGATCGCGCTGGTCATGGGGTACATCGACGCGGATCAGTGTTTCGCGCTGGGGGCGCGGCTGGCCAAGTCCGGGTATGGCGACTATGTGATGTCGGTGGCCAAGGCAGGGCTGTCGGCGGGGTCATCGGGGAGCTAGCGTCGGGCCGGCGTCGAGCAGGTCGTAGCCGAGTTCGACGTCGCCCCGGATCATCACGTCGACCGCGCGGGGCTCCCGCCGGCCGCCCATCAGCAGGCAGTACTCGGTCACGTCCATGGTCATCTCCACGGTGACGCCTAGGTCGGGTTCGCCGAGCGGCAGGGACCAGATGCCGCCGCCGTTGCCTGACAGCACAAGCCGTACGACGTTGCCTGGGCGTACAACTCGTCGGCATTCGGCGGCGTGCGGGAGTAGGCGTGCGGCGAAATCGGCGATGGTGTGCATGTGCGCGGGTGGCGGTGGGGGCAGGTTCTTCTGGGTGACGAGCGCTATGTCGCGGGCATGGATCCACGTTTCGAACGCGCGGGACACCATGAGGTCTGCGGGCAGTGGCCGTGTGACGAGTTCGTTGCAGATCGCGTGGGCTTGCTCGCGCCAACCGGGCCACGCGCGGTCTCGTTTACGCGGCATGGCAAGCAGGACTTCTGTCCGTGAGTCGGGGTCCGCGTCCGGGGCGACCGCGGGGTGGACGTGCAGGCCCAGCTTGTCGGCGACGAGGTTGTCCGTCGCGGTCAGGTGGATCACGAGGTCGAGCACGCTCCATTGATCGTGCGCGACCACGCCTGTCCATTGATGCGCGTCGAGTTCGTGCAGCAGCGCGTTGAGCGCTGAGACTGCCGCCGCGTACGCCTGGGCGTACGACGGAACAGGCTGTCTGCCGGCGACGGCAAGGACCTTGTCACGTATGGACTTTGATGGCTGAGCGTCAGACCGGGCGAGGCCCTCAGCTGCTGTGCTCAGTACACGGACCTCAGCGCGGCACGTTTCGCACGTACGTAAGTGTGCGTCGACTGAGCGGGCCTCGTGTCTGTCGCACGCGTGGACCGTCCACGCAGCCAACAGTGACGTCACCGTGGCGTGTTCGCTCACAGGTTGGCCGCCAGGTCGCGCAGGCCCGCGCGCAGCCGAGATTTCGCTGTATTCGCGGGGATGCCCAGTTCGATCGCCACCTGCTGATATGTCCGGCCGTGGAAGTACGCGAGCTCGATCGCCTGTCTGGTCAGCTCAGGCAGCGCGGCCAGCGCCACGGGCCGTTCCGGTTCCACTCGCTGCGCCGGAATGTTGTTGTCACGCAACCATTCCACCGATCTTCGGTGTGCCTGCATGGCCAGCCATCCTCGCAGGCTCGCCTGACCCGGATCGTAGGCGAGTGGCCGATCCCATAGGCCCACGAACGCCTCGACGGTTATTTCCTCGGCGACCGTCGCGTCGCATGTGACGGCGAGGGCGACTGCGTAGACCGTGCCGCTGTACAGGTCGTACACGTCAGCCAACGCGTCCTGGTCGCCGTAGGCCAGCCGTTGCCGGATGTCGCTGTCCCGCATGACTCGGACCATCCCAGTGGCGGAGCCGCAATTACACCGCCAGACGTCACAGCCGGCGGCCGGCGATGTCCTCCAGTCGCCGGATTCGGTCGGCAATCGGCGGATGGGTGTTGAACAACCGCGCCAGGTTCTCCCCGGACCGGAAGGGGTTGGCGATCATCAGATGTGACTGGGAGACCACGGCCGGCTCGGGCACAAGCGGCGCGTTCTGCGTGCCGCGCTCGAGTTTGCGCAGCGCCGACGCCAGGGCAAGTGGGTCGCCGGTCAGCTCAGCGCCGGATTCGTCGGCTTGGTACTCCCGCGACCTGCTCACGGCCATCTTGACCACGCCGGCCGCGACCGGGCCGATGATCGCGATCACCAGCATCGCCAGCGGGTTGGGCCGGTCTTCGTCGCCGCCGAAGCCGAAGATCATCGCGAAGCTCGCCAGGAAGCTGATCACGCTGGCCAGCGCGCCCGCGACGCACGAAATGAGAATGTCGCGGTTGTAGACGTGAGAGAGCTCGTGCCCGAGGACCGCACGCAGTTCGCGCTCGTCCAACAGCTCCAAGATCCCGGTGGTGCAGCAGACCGCTGCGTTACGCGGGTTGCGGCCTGTCGCGAAGGCGTTCGGCGCCTGCGTCGGGCTGATGTACAGCCGCGGCATCGGCTGACGCGCTGTGTTCGCCAGTTCGCGAACGATCCGGTACATCGCAGGCTGTTCCCATTGGGATACAGCGCGTGCACGCATCGCCCGCAGTGCGATCTTGTCGGAGTTGAAGAACGCGTACACGTTCACGCCGAGCGCGACGAGCACCCCGATGACTAGGGCCGCGGTGCCGAACAGCGAGCTGATCAGCACGATGAGGGCGCTCATGCCACCAAGCAAGAGCGCTGTCTTCAACCCGTTGTAGTGCTTGTGCACGGTCCCTCCTTCCCACAGTCCCTTGGAAAACAACGCTGTTCCAGGACGGGAAGTTCCTGTTAGGACCCGGCGTGACCCATCCGCCAGTACGTGGCAGGCCGCACACTGCCCCGCTCGACGCCCCGCCGGACCAAGGTTTCCCGCACGTCCTGCATCACCTGGCGCTCGCCGGCGGCCCACACTGCCGGCTTGCCCGCCGGGAACCCGGCCGCCTCGATCACCTTGACCAGTTCGCCCCGGTCCACCCAGGTCACATCCAGGTCCTGCTGCTCGTCGGCGTTCTCGATCTCGACGAACGCCTTGATCGTCGCGCCGGGCAGCTCCCGCATGATCGCGTCGATGGCCGGCAATGCTGTCTCGTCACCTATCAACAGGTGCCAGTCCGCGGCGGGATCCGGCCGGTACGCGGGCGACGGCCCGACGAAGATCACCTCGTCGCCTGGCTGAGCGTACGCCGCCCACCTGGATGCCGGGCCGTGATCACCGTGCAGCACGAAGTCGAAGTCGATCTCGTTGGCCACTGGGTCGTGCCGGCGGATCGTGTAACTGCGCATGTACGGCCGGACGCGTGACATAGCCGCTCGCGCGGTCTCCAGGGTCAGCGGTTCGGGCAGGTCAGCACCTGGTTCGTAGAGGTACAGCATCACGTTCTCGTCCGTGCCCGCGCCGACGAAGTCGTCGATCTGCGGGCCGCCGACAGTGATCCTGGCCATCCGCGGTGTCACTCGTTGCGTCCGGATCACCGGCGCCCGCCACAACTTGGTGGGCTGCCGCCGGGCACGCCGCCGTTCAGTACTCATCAGGGCCAAATGTACGGCCACGCCCGATTCCACCACGCGGATACGTAGTCCGGCATTCAACCGTACGGGCGTACTTCAGTGTGGCCGCGATAACAGGACGGTCTCGACGCGGTTGCTGACCGGATAAAGTCCATGTCGCGGCGCACTTCTGCCGCGGAATCTTCGCTGTCAGCCGGTTTCGGCGTGGAAACTTCGCCGTGCGTTCGAGGGGTTGGAAAGTGATCAACGTGACCTGTCCGGTACACCCCGAACGGTGCTGGTCGTCACCGGTCTGCGAGGTCGAACGGGACTCTGCGCCGTCGGAATGGGTGGCTATTTCGCCTGATCGGGGTACAGTGGCCCGACTAATCAAGCAGTGGTGACGCTGTGGTGATGTCGCGACGGACCCAAGATGCCCGTACCCCGGTCGGACGAGGAGGCGGCATGGCGGATCGGCCCGATGCCGTGGAGCCGGTAGATGAGACGCCGCTTGTCCGCCGATTCCGTCTTTTCTCGGTCAGCGTCGTGGTCCTCGGCCTGCTCGCGGCGGGTCTGGTCTCCTGGTGGCTGCCGCCTGCCACCTACGACAGCAGCCTGATCTGGACCGGCGTCCTGCTGATCGTCGGGTTCCTGGTCGCCGAGCAGTTGGCCATCAACGTCGACGTCCGCAGCGGCGTGAGCTGGTCGATCTCGTTCACCGAGATCCCGCTCGCGATCGGCCTGTTCGTCGCTCCCTTCGAACTCGTCCTGCTGGCGCACGTGATCGCCGGCGTCAGCACGCTGCTTGTACGCGGCGTACACGACCGTGTGCTCTACAACGCGGGTGTGCTGGTGATCGAGATCAGCACCGCGTTCGCCGTGCTGCACGCGTTCCAGCTCAGCTTCGACGGTCTCGGGCCGCCTTGGGCGGGCGTGTTCGTCGGTGCGTTCGCCGCGCCGATCTCAAGCACGCTGCTCGGCCTGGTCACCGTGCACGTCCTCGGCCGCCGGATGCGGCTCTCCGCGGGGATCCTGCTGGTCGGGCGCACGCTCGTGCTCGGCATGGTCAACGCCGCGGTCGGTGTCGTCGGCTATGTCGTCTCCGTCCAGTCCGTCGCGGGCTGGCCGCTTGTGGTGCTCGCTCTCTCCGGCTTCGCGGCGTTGTACGTCGCGTACTCCGGTCTGCTGCGAGATCAGCGTGATCTTGAAGCGTTGTCCCAGGTCAGCCTGATCGTGGCACGCTCCGGCCAGCAGGCCGCGGCCAAGCCCGCGACCGGCCTGGAAGACATCTCGGCCGGCGTCGCGAGTGACGAATGGCACGCGATCGCCGAACGGATCAAGGACCAGCTCGGCGCAGCCAGGGTCGTGCTGCACATCCGGTTCGACCCGCAGGCCCCGATGCGGACCACGGTCGCAGGCAACGACCTGCCGCAAGAGGCGTACGCCATCGACCTGACCGGCGCCAAGGGCGATCCGTTGCTGCGCCTGCCGGGTTCGCACGTGCGTCACTTCCGTCGGATCGACGCGATGCCTGAGATCCGTCAGTCGCTGCTCCGCCGTGACGCGACGGAAGCGCTTGTCGTGCCGTTGCGTAGCGCGAGCCACCTGCTGGGCGTCGTCGAGGCGCATGACCGTCAGAGCCGTTGGCGTGGCTTCGGCACCGCTGACATGCGCCTGATCGGCACGATGGCGAGCCACCTCGCGACCGCGCTGGACAACCGGCGACTGCTGTCCCGGCTGCGCCATGACGCGTATCACGACCCGCTCACCGGTCTGCTGAACCGGCCCGGTTTCCGTCAAGCGGCAACAGAAGCGCTTCGGGATGACCCACAGGCGATGGTCGTACGGATCGACCTCGACGTGCTGTCCACGGTCAGTGACGCGCTTGGCTACGCGTGGGGCGACCGTATGGTCTCCGCTGCCGCACGCCGTATACGCGACACCCTCGGCCCCGAGAGCATGATCGCCCGCCTGGAAGGCATGGCGTTCGCGGCCCTGCTGCACAGCCGTCCGATCGACGAGATGCACGCGCTCGCGGAACGCCTGCGGGACATGCTGATCGCGCCGTACGTGGTCGAACGCCTCACGCTCGACGCAGGTGCCGTTGTGGGCTACGTCTCCGCGACGATGGAAGACGAGAACACGGTCATCGACGTGGACACCTTGCTGCAGCACGCTGACGTGGCCGTACGGGCCGCGAAGGCAGGCGGCGAGCCGGTCCGCGCGTACATGCCGAGCATGGGACAGATCTTCCTGCGCCGGTTCCAGCTCGTCACCCAGTTCCGGCAGTCGCTGGAGACCGGCCAGGTCAAGGTCCACTACCAGCCCAAGGTCGCGCTGCCCAGCCGCAACGTGCTCGGCGTGGAGGCCCTGGTCCGCTGGACGCACCCGGAGTACGGCAACCTCGACCCGGACGAGTTCGTGCCCGCGATCGAGGCCGCCGGCCTGGTCGGCGCGCTGACCGGGTTCGTGATGGAGCAGGCGCTCACCAAGGTCCGCAAGTGGCTCGACAAGGGTCTGCGGATCTCCGCGGCGGTCAACATCTCCGTGCGCAGCCTCGCCGAACAGGACTTCCCCGAGCAGGTCGCGGACCTGTTGGGTCGCTACGGCGTGCCGGCCGAACTGCTGACGCTGGAACTGACCGAGTCCGGCGTGATGGCCGACCCGCAGAAGGCGCTGCCCGTCCTGCGCAGGCTGCACGCGCTCGGCGTGATCCTCGCGGTCGACGACTTCGGCACCGGCTACAGCTCGCTGGCGTACCTGCGCCAGCTCCCGGTGGACGAGGTGAAGATCGACAAGAGCTTCGTCTTCGGGATGGGCACGGATCTCTCGGACCTCGCCGTGGTGCGCTCGATCGTCGAGCTGGGGCACTCGCTGGGCCTGTCCGTGGTCGCCGAGGGCGTGGAGGAGGACGTGGCACGCGATCAGCTGTCCGCGATGGGCTGCGACGTCATCCAGGGCTACCTGATCTCCCGTCCGCTCTCCGAGAGCCGGTTGGAGGCCTGGTTGCAGGCTCGTACGACCAAGACGCCGGGCCGTATGGACGAGACCGTGCTCACTTTGCTGTCCTAGTAGGGACCCCCGGTTTTTATCCGCTCGCGGGAGTGTGTAAAGTTCACCTCGCTCCTAGAGCACGCCCCAATAGCTCAGTCGGTAGAGCGTCTCCATGGTAAGGAGAAGGTCTACGGTTCGATTCCGTATTGGGGCTCTGTGGGCCCAGCCGTGATGCTCACCAAGGCATCGCGGCTTGTCTCATGTGGCGGTGTAGCTCAGGTGGTAGAGCAAACGGCTCATAATCGTTGTGTCGGCGGTTCAAGTCCGCCCACCGCTACGCGATTGGGAGAGGTGTGCTTGCGGAAAGCGCAAGCCTGCATCGCTCCGCATTACACTGGGGGCGCGGCCCCCAGACCCCGCCCAGGGGGCAAGCCCCCTGGACCCCCGTAGCGGGGTGAAACCATTCGCTTTAGAGAGGTACTGCTGTGGCTTCCACCGACGTGCGACCCAAGATCACTCTGGCGTGCGAGGAGTGCAAGCACCGCAACTACATCACCAAGAAGAACCGGCGCAACGACCCGGACCGCTTGGAGATGAAGAAGTTCTGCCCGAACTGCGGCACGCACCGCAACCACAAGGAAACCCGCTGAGCTAGCTCACGATGGCTCTGGATCCTTCGTACATCGGTCGTACCTACCCGGCGTCACCCGTCTACGAGGTGAGCCGGGCCAAGATCAAAGAGTTCGCCGAGTCGATCGGTGACGGCAATCCGTTGTACTCCGACCCGGCCGCCGCGCAGGCAGCCGGGTATTCGGACGTCATCGCCCCGCCGACGTTCCTCACGATCATCAACCTGGCCGCGATCAACATCGTGATCGAGGACCCCGACCTGGGCCTCGACTACAGCCGGATGGTCCACGGCGACCAGAGCTTCGTCTACCACCGGCAGGTGCACGCCGGCGACCGGCTGCGCGTGATCGTCCACATCGAGGACATCATGTACCGCGCCGGCAACGACTTCATCAACATGCGCGCCGACATCTGGGACGACACCGACCAGATCGTCGTGGTCGCCCGCGCCCAGCTCGTGGTGCGCGAGGCCGTGAAGCCCGAAGAGGTGCCCGCATGACCGCCGTCGGCGACGAGCTGCCCCCGCTGACCGTCCAGGTGACCCGCAAGGACCTGGTCCGCTACGCGGGCGCGGCACTCGACTTCAACCCGATCCACTGGAACGAGCCCTTCGCCAAGGAAGTCGGCCTGCCGGACGTGATCGCCCACGGCATGCTCACCATGGCCCTGGCCGCCCGCGTGCTCACCGACTGGGCCGGCGACCCCGCCAACATCCTCCAGTACGGCGTCCGCTTCACCCGCCCAGTCGTCGTCCCCAACGACGACAAGGGCGCCATCATCGAACTCTCCGGCAAGGTCCGCGAGCTCAACGACGACGGCACCGCCAAAATCGACATCACCGCCAAGTTCGAAGGCCGCAACGTCCTCGGCAAAGCCCAGGCCATCCTCAAACTCCCAGCCTGAGCTGGCCCGCCCGAGCCCTGTCCGTGCCCCGGCCAAGCCCCATTGCATGAGGAATTCCCGAAGGGGAACCCTTGATTTCACGGTAGCAGTGAGGTCTGACAGTTCCGGTATTTGCGCAGGTCACGGAGGTCGCGCGGGCTGAGGGTCGACCCCGCAAAAGAGGCCCGGCAGCGGAGAAGGGGCGATCCCGGGCACCTCTGTGGAGAGGCGCCCGGGCGGATTCGCTCAGTCCTTGGCTTCCTTGAGCAGCTCGGCCATCCGGTTCACGCCGGTCGCCAGGTCGGCGTCACCGAGCGCGTACGACAGCCGGAAGTAGCCCGGCGTCCCGAAGGCCTCGCCGGGAACCACTGCCACCTCGGCGTGCTCCAGCACCAGGGCCGCGAGCTCGACGCTCGACGACGGCCGCTGCCCGCGGATCTCCTTGCCCAGCAGGCCCTTCACCGACGGGTACACGTAGAACGCGCCCTGCGGGGTGGGGCACTCGACGCCGGGGATCGCCGACAGCAGCTCGACGATCGTCTTGCGCCGGCGGTCGAAGGCCTCGCCCATCTCGTGCACGGCGTCCAGGGAGCCCGATACGGCCGCCAGGGCGGCTCGCTGGGACACGTTCGCCACGTTCGAGGACAGGTGGCTCTGCAGGTTCGCCGCGGCCTTGATCACGTCCTTGGGGCCGATCATCCAGCCCACGCGCCAGCCGGTCATCGCGTACGTCTTCGCGACGCCGTTGACGATCACGCATGTGTCGGCCAGTTCGGGTACGACGACCGGCATCGACTCCGCGCGGGCACCGTCGTAGACCAGGTGCTCGTAGATCTCGTCGGTGATCACCCAGATGCCGTGCTCGACCGCCCAGCGGCCGATGGCCTCGACCTCCGAGCGCGGGTAGACCGCGCCGGTCGGGTTGGACGGCGAGCAGAACAGCAGGGCCTTGGTGCGCGGGGTACGCGCGGCCTCGAGCTGCTCGACGGTCACCATGTAGCCCGTCGTCTCGTCGGCCACCACGTCGACCGGCACGCCGCCGGCCAGGGTGATCGACTCCGGGTAGGTGGTCCAGTACGGCGCGGGCAGGATGACCTCGTCGCCTGGGTCGATCAGGGTTGCGAAGGCCTGGTAGACGGCCTGCTTGCCGCCGTTGGTGACGAGCACCTGGCTCGCCTCGACCTCGTAGCCGCTGTCGCGCTTGGTCTTGGCCGCGATCGCCTCGCGCAGCTCGGGCAGGCCGGCCGCGGGCGTGTACCGGTGATTGCGGGGATCGGCGGCGGCCTCGGCGGCCGCCCGCACGATCGGATCTGGGGTGGGGAAGTCCGGCTCGCCCGCGCCGAAGCCGATCACCGGGCGACCGGCGGCCTTGAGCGCCTTCGCCTTGGCGTCGACCGCGAGGGTCGCCGACTCGCTGATGCCGCCGATCCGGGCCGACACGCGCGACCTGGTAGTGGCGGTCGAGACTGCTGACATGCCTGCATCGTCGCAGATCGGCCTGGACGAGCAGGGCTTGGGGTGACCGCGATTTCAGTCGTGTGGAGGCCTTGCCGTACACTTTCGAACTCGGAACGAAAGACACTTTGCCCCACGCGGTCAGACCTGACAGAGTGGGGACAGTGGATCTCGTCCACCGGGTGGCTGAGAGGCCGCTTAGGGGCGTAGCTCAATTGGCAGAGCAGCGGTCTCCAAAACCGCAGGTTGCAGGTTCAAGTCCTGTCGCCCCTGCACGTGAAGGGCAATAGCTGGCGAGCGGAGGAACTGGCGTGAGCGAGGAGCCGGGCAAGGAGCGCGACGAGGAGCAGAAGCCCCCGTCGCGTCCGGTCACCGCCGCTGCGCGGCGTGAGCGCCGCGCATCGTCGCGACCAGCCGCTCGCAAGGACAGCGACGCCCCGGCTGAGAAGCCCAAGGCCAAGCCGAAGGCGAAGCCTGAGTCCGACGCGGTCGCGTCGGACAAGAAGGGCCACGCCACCCCGTCCCGGGACGGCAAGGACAAGCGCCCCGGCCTGATCGGGCGGTTGTTCCGGTTCCTCAAAGAGGTGGTCGCCGAGCTGCGCAAGGTCATCTGGCCCACGCGCAAGCAGATGGTCACCTACACCGCGGTCGTCCTGGTGTTCCTGGCCGTGATGGTGGCCATCATCGCCGGACTGGACCTGGGGATCGGGAAGGGCGTGTTCGCGATCTTCGGCTGATCTTCTCAGCCGGGCGCGAGCCGTAGCGATTAAGGAAGCGAGATCACTGTGACCTCCGAGAACGGCGCCGCTGGCGGCCAGGGGCTGACCAGTCCGGCCGACGACGAGGTCGTCGCCGGCCAGGACGAGGAGCTCCTCGACCAGGCGGACACCGACGAGTCCGCCGACAGCGCTGCCGAGGTGGACGCTGACGAGGTCGACGCCGAAGCCGCGGAGCCAGTGGCCGAGCAGGAGCCCGAGGACCCGGTCGCCGAGCTGCGCGAAGCGCTGCGCCGTGCCCCGGGCGAGTGGTATGTGATCCACTCCTACGCCGGCTACGAGAACAAGGTCAAGACCAACCTCGAGACCCGGATCCAGACCCTGGACATGGAGGACTACATCTTCCAGGTCGAGGTGCCGACCGAAGAGGTCACCGAGATCAAGAACGGCCAGCGCAAGCAGGTCCAGCGCAAGGTGCTGCCGGGCTACATCCTGGTCCGGATGGATCTCAACGACCCGTCCTGGAGCGCGGTCCGCAACACCCCGGGGGTCACCGGCTTCGTCGGCGCCACCTCCAAGCCGTCCCCGCTGACCATCGACGAGGTGGCGAAGTTCCTGCTGCCGCAGGTCGAGCAGGCCAAGCCGGCGGCGGGCAAGGCCACCGCGACCGCCACGAAGCCGTCTGTCGAGGTCGATTTCGAGGTCGGCGAGTCGGTTACAGTGATGGACGGCCCGTTCGCCACGCTCCCCGCCACGATCAACGAGGTCAACGCGGACGCGCAGAAGCTCAAGGTCCTGGTGTCGATCTTCGGCCGCGAGACTCCGGTCGAGCTGTCGTTCAGCCAGGTCTCCAAGATCTGACCGATCCTGATCAAGGGTCGGCGGCCACGCGGCGGCACGGCAGGTTCGCCGCGCGGACTCACGCAGGAAACAGGAATACGAGATGCCACCCAAGAAGAAGAAGCTTGCAGCGATCATCAAGCTGCAGATCACGGCCGGCCAGGCCAACCCGGCTCCGCCGGTCGGCCCGGCACTGGGCCAGCACGGCGTCAACATCATGGAGTTCTGCAAGGCCTACAACGCCGCGACCGAGTCGCAGCGTGGCACCGTGGTGCCGGTCGAGATCTCCGTGTACGAGGACCGTTCGTTCGACTTCAAGCTCAAGACCCCGCCGGCAGCCAAGCTGCTGCTCAAGGCCGCGGGCGTCGACAAGGGCAGCGGCGAGCCGCACCGCACCAAGGTCGCCAAGGTGACCTGGGACCAGGTGCGTGACATCGCGCAGCAGAAGCAGGCGGACCTCAACGCCAACGACATCGACCAAGCCGCCAAGATCATCGCGGGCACCGCCCGTTCGATGGGCATCACGGTCGAATAAGACTCTTTTCGAGAAAGCGTGGGAGAGCCGAGCGCGGCTCGTAACCACACCTGTTAGTTAAGGACAGAGATGGCAAAGCGCAGCAAGGCCTACCGTCAGGCCGCCGAGCTGGTGGACAAGGAGCGGCTCTACAGCCCGCTCGAGGCCGCCAAGCTCGCCAAAGAGACTTCCAAGGTGAAGCTGGACGCGACCGTCGAGGTCGCGGTCCGGCTGGGCGTCGACCCTCGCAAGGCCGACCAGATGGTCCGCGGCACCGTGAACCTGCCGCACGGAACCGGTAAGACCGCCCGGGTCATCGTGTTCGCCACCGGCGACAAGGCCGCCGAGGCCGAGGCCGCCGGTGCCGACGCGGTCGGCGCGGAGGATCTGATCGAGCGCATCCAGGGTGGCTGGCTCGACTTCGACGCCGCGATCGCCACCCCGGACCAGATGGCCAAGGTCGGCCGGATCGCCCGCATCCTCGGCCCGCGTGGCCTGATGCCGAACCCGAAGACCGGCACGGTCACCCCCGCGGTGGCCAAGGCGGTCCAGGACATCAAGGGCGGAAAGATCAACTTCCGCGTCGACAAGCAGGCCAACCTGCACCTGGTGATCGGCAAGGTGTCCTTCGACCAGGAGAAGCTGGTCGAGAACTACGCCGCCGCGCTGGACGAGATCCTCCGGGCCAAGCCGTCCTCCGCGAAGGGCCGCTACGTCAAGAAGGTCACCTTCTCCACGACCATGGGCCCCGGCATCCCGGTGGACCCGGCTCGTACCCGTAACCTGCTCGCCGACGAAGCGGTCGTCTGACCGCCTTCCCAGGCACCTTCCAGAAGGGGCGGACCCGATCCCACGGGTCCGCCCCTTCTGGCTTGCGTTGACTAACGCGACGTGGTCGGCGGAGCTGTGGTCGTGGGCGCCGGGCACGGGTCTGGTTCGGACTTGTGCGCGGAGACGAGCCAGCCATTGGGATGCTTCGAGAAGGTGAACTCGCCCAGCAGTCTGGTGCCCGGCTTGGGCCGCAACTGGGTGCACGAGCTCACGGTCAGAGTCTGCACACCTGACCAGTTCAAGTCCCGCACCTCTGGGTTACTACCGACAGTTCCCGCCAGCTTCTTGACCGCGGCAGGACAGTCGGCCGCACCGAAGTCGTCCGCGAACTGTTTGGCGGCAGCAGGTTCGAAACTCCGGCAGGCGTCGACATTGCCGCGTGCGACAAAGGAATAGACCGTCTGCACGCCGGCTTTCGGGTTCTCGTTGTACATCCGCTGTGCCTCGCCGCCAGGCCCGGCGCCGCCCTGCTGACCGAGGCCGTCGTCCTTGGGCGCGATGTTGAAGGTGTCCTGAAGCACCGAACACCCCCAGGCAGCCGCGCCGATCACCAGCCCGAGCAGCACCAGCCTGCGGAACAGCTTGCTGAGCAGGAACTTCTGCCATCCCGGCCGCTTCTTCGGCGCGATCGCGGGCGGCAACTGGCCCTGTCCCTGC
Organism: Kibdelosporangium banguiense; assembly: GCF_017876405.1. Classification (GTDB taxonomy): domain Bacteria; phylum Actinomycetota; class Actinomycetes; order Mycobacteriales; family Pseudonocardiaceae; genus Kibdelosporangium; species Kibdelosporangium banguiense. The sequence goes on from NZ_JAGINW010000001.1 coordinate 2,919,043, forward strand.
GCCTCCTGGAACTGCAGGAATTGCTGGAACTGTTGGAACTGCTCGAACTGACGCTGCTGGTCGGGGTCGTAGGGCACCGGCTGGTTCGACTGGCTGGGCTGCTCGTTGTCGGCCACGTCACCATCATGCCGGGGGCGATTTGGAGCAGCACGGCTGTGTCCCGTATCGTTGTCGTCGTTCTACCGAAGACCGCTGGTCTCTTCCCAGTGAAGATGAAGATCCCAGGCTTTCGAGTGTGGGTGGCCCGCGCAGGAGGAACGGTGCTGAGTTTTCTTTGCTACGCCCGTGCCTGCGCGCCGGGCGTTTCGTCTTTTCTGGGTGTGTACCAGCGATCGCCTTAGCCCAGAGAGGAGGCGAACATGGCGAAGCCGGACAAGGTGGCTGCGGTCGCCGAGATCGCGGACAAGTTCCGTACCAGCTCGGCCGCGGTCGTCACGCAGTACAGCGGCCTCTCCGTGTCGCAGCTGACCACGCTGCGCCGCGCTCTCGGCAACACCGCGTCCTACCGTGTCGCGAAGAACACCCTGGTGCAGCGTGCCGCTGCGGACGCCGGTGTGGAGGGCCTCGACGCCCTGTTCACCGGTCCGACGGCCATCGCTTTCGTCGACGGCGAGCCCGTCGACGCCGCCAAGGCGCTCCGCGATTTCGCGAAGGACAACAAAGGCCTGGTCATCAAGGGCGGCTACATGGATGGCCGCCCGCTCTCGGTCGAAGAGGTCGCGCAGATCGCCGACCTCGACAGCCGTGAGGTGCTGCTCGCCAAGCTGGCGGGCGCGATGAAGGGCAACCTGAGCAAGGCCGCCGCGACCTTCGCGGCCCCGGCCACCCAGTTTGCTCGCCTTGCCGCCGCGCTGCAGGAGAAGAAGGCAGCAGAGGCTCCCGCCGAGAGCTGAAGTACCCCCATTCGTTTGTAGTAAGTAGAAAGGAGCCGCCATCATGGCGAAGCTCAGCACCGAGGACCTGCTCGAAGCCTTCAAGGAGATGACCCTCCTGGAGCTGTCGGACTTCGTGAAGGAGTTCGAGACCGTCTTCGACGTGAAGGCTGCCGCCCCGGTCGCCGTCGCCGCTGCCGGCCCCGCCGGTGCCGCCCCGGCCGAGGCCGAGGAGCAGGACGAGTTCGACGTCGTGCTGGAGTCCGCCGGCGACAAGAAGATCCAGGTCATCAAGGTCGTCCGCGAGATCGTCTCCGGCCTGGGCCTCAAGGAGGCCAAGGAGCTCGTCGAGTCCGCCCCGAAGCCCGTCCTGGAGAAGGTCGCCAAGGAGGCCGCCGAGGCCGCCAAGGAGAAGCTCGAGGCCGTCGGCGCCAAGATCGCCGTCAAGTGATCACCGCGGCCTAGGCCGCACTGAAGTACCTCGAAAGGGCCGCCCTGCGCACGGGGCGGCCCTTTCGCATACCCAGCCAAAACCCGCCAAGCCCCAAATCCCAACAGGCAAAAGCAACACCACCCGAACCCAAGGCGGATCAAAGTACGAAGACTTGGTCCCCGAACATGCCTCAAGATGCGCGGGCTGGCCGTGAGACTTGCCTCAAAGGTGTGAGGTCAGGCGCGAGATTCGACCCAAGGCGTGGGGCCAGAAACCAGACTCGCCTCAAGGTGTGAAGTCAGGCGTCAGACTCGACTCAAAGTGTGAAGACCAAGCACCAGTCCCAATCAGACTTTGAACACCCGGCAGCAGCCTCGACCAAAGTTTGAGACCTGGTGCCAGTCCCGACAAAACTTTGAGCACCCAGCACCAGCCGCGACAACTTTGAAGGCCAGGCTCGATTTTATGCGGAGTGGAGGCGGCCTTAAGCTCGTCGGCGCGGCAGGCCCCACATGGCTTTGGCCGAGAACCCAACCTCAATCCATGGGCCTGCCCTTTAGTCCTGACGCGGCCGCCTCAGAGGTCTCCGTGTCATCAAATCGAGCCGTCCCAGCCACCGAAACCAAACCCAAAACCCAAGCCAAGCGCCCAACCACAGACACCAGGCAAAACACCCAAGCCCAGCGCTGCTCCAAACGAGTGATCCCCGAACGAACGGCCCACTCGCACGCAAAACTCCCGAAAACCGAACCCCAACCCCCACTCTCCCGACTAGAATAGAAGCCGGGGAGCCCCCACCCCCTTAGGGAGGGTGGGGGCTGTCATTTTTGGGAGGGAGGGGAAAGGGAAAAAGAGGGAAACGTTAGCGCCAGCCGGTTACTTCGGTCAGGCGGGCTGCTGTGATTCGGGCGCCGCTGTTCTGGGAGCCGCCATACGCGTGGAACGCCAGTGAGCACCAGCCTGAGCAGCCGGGCGAGCCTGCGGGACGGTTGGTCGCGACCGCGCTGCCGCTGTTTCCGCCGATTGTGTCGTTCTCGTAGTAGAGGCGCAGTGCGCCCGATGTGCGGATCTGGTCGGTGGAGAGCCATTGTTGCTTGTTCTTGTCGCCGCCGTAGCCCTGGATTGTGGTGGGGGTTCCGTTCAGGGAGGCGGTTGTGGCGTACGCGCCGTACCAGCCGACCGTATTGCCGATGGTGCAGTTGAGGTTCGCGCCGCCGTAGTCCTGGTCGGGGCTGCCGTTGGCGACGTAACCCGCGCTCGCGCGCAGTTGCGTTGCGGTGCATGAGCCGTAGGGGGCTGTGTCGCCGTTGTAGCCGGGGTAGAAGCGCAGGCCTGTGTAGTAGGCGGAGCCGCTGTAGACGCAGTGGCCTGCGGTGAGGACCAGGGATGGGCCGAACATCCAGCCGGTGCAGTGCTGACGTTCGACTCCGCCGGAGACGCGGGTGATCAGCACTGTGGCGCGGGCTGGGAAGGATGTTGTCGGGTTGACGCGGACGCGGTTGTCGGGGCCGATGATCGACTGCACGCCGATTCCGTCAAATCCGGCGATCTGGTGGCCTGGGCGGACTGGGTCGGCGCCGACCAGGGCTGGGTTCTGGATGCCGCTGCCTTCGAACGAGGGCACGCCGGTCAGGGTGCCGCTCGCATTGGCGGGCGCGGCCAGGACGACGCCGGCGACCAGCGCTCCACTGAGTAAGGCGACGAGGCGTGATTTGCCCATGACACTCTCCGTCTTGTTGCAGGGAAGACAACTGACGGTATCCAGGCGACTCTGCTGCGCACAGGAACTTCCGTATTGAAAACCCGCGGATGAGCTGTCTGGTCTAAGGTGGCCGACCGGGTGGCGGATTCGACTAGCCGCCGCGGAGTATGTACCTTGCCGCGTACCAAGCAGTAACCCCGGCGAGTCCGGCTCGTTGGTCAGGTGAGGAACGGACAGCCAGCTCTGGAGGGTTCGATGGGCGCCGAAGTGGTGGTCGAAGGTCTCACCAAGTCTTTCGGACGACAGACCATTTGGCGGGACGTCACCCTGACGCTGCCGCCGGGCGAGGTCAGTGTGATGCTCGGCCCGTCGGGGACCGGCAAGTCCGTCTTCCTGAAGTCCATGATCGGTCTGCTCAAGCCCGACCGGGGCCGGTGTGTCATCAACGGCGTCGACATCGTCTCGTGCTCCGAGCACAAGCTGTACGAGGTCCGCAAGCTGTTCGGTGTGCTGTTCCAGGACGGTGCCCTGTTCGGTTCGATGAACCTGTACGACAACGTGGCGTTCCCGTTGCGTGAGCACACCAAGAAGTCCGAGACCGAGATCAAGCGGATCGTGCTCGAGAAGATGGAGATGGTCGGTCTCACCGGTGCGGAGAAGAAACTCCCCGGTGAGATTTCCGGTGGTATGCGCAAGCGTGCCGGGCTGGCCCGTGCCCTCGTGCTGGACCCCGAGATCATTCTGTGTGACGAGCCCGACTCCGGTCTTGACCCGGTCCGCACGGCGTATCTCAGCCAGTTGCTGATCGACCTGAACGCGCAGATCGACGCGACCATCCTGATCGTCACGCACAACATCAACCTGGCCCGGACCGTGCCGGACAACCTGGGCATGCTGTTCCGCCGCGAGCTGATCATGTTCGGCCCGCGTGAGGTGCTGCTCACCTCCGAGGAGCCGGTCGTCGAGCAGTTCCTCAACGGCCGCAGGCTCGGCCCGATCGGCATGTCGGAGGAGAAGGACGTCGCCACGATGGCCGCCGAGCAGGAGCTGGCCGACGCCGGCCACCACGACGGGTCCACTGAGGACGTTCGTGGTGTGGTGCCGCAGCTGCAGCCGACGCCTGGTCTGCCCGAGCGGCAAGGTGTCCGTCGTCGTAAGGACCGGGTGATGAGCATCCTGCACACGCTTCCCCCGGCCGCGCAGGAGGGCATCATCGAGAGCCTCACGCCCGAGGATCAGCACCGCTACAACGTGCGCCCGCACATGTTCGCGACTGTCCCGGCCGGACACAGACCGTCCCCTTCACCCAGAGACCGGATCACGGGTGACCTTGGGGTGGCGCAGGTCCCGCAGACCCAATGGCGGCCGCCCGCACCGGGCGAAGGCGGTGGCGTGTGACAGTTCGACCCACCAGGTCGTCATTCCCTGGTGCTGGCGCACTTCGTGAGACCGGCCAGATGTTCGCCCTCGGTCTTGACGTCGTGCGCGGGTTCTTCCAGCGACCGTTTCAGTTCCGTGAGTTCGTCCAGCAGTCCTGGTTCATCGCGAGTGTCTCGATCCTGCCGACCGCGTTGGTCGCGATCCCGTTCGGCGCGGTCATCGCGTTGCAGCTGGGATCGCTGGTCACGCAGCTCGGCGCGCAGTCGTTCATGGGTGCCGCGAGTGTGCTCGCGATCATCCAGCAGGCCGCGCCCCTGGTGACAGCGCTGCTCGTCGCTGGTGCCGGTGGTTCGGCGATGTGCGCCGACATCGGTGCAAGGACCATCCGCGAGGAGATCGACGCGATGGAGGTGCTCGGCGTTTCGGCCGTGCAGCGCCTCGTCGTGCCGCGGGTGCTCGCGTCGATGCTGGTTGCCGTGCTGCTCAACGGTTTGGTGAGCGTTGTCGGTGTGCTCGGCGGTTACTTCTTCAACGTCGTTCTGCAAGGCGGGACGCCGGGTGCGTATCTCGCCGGGTTCTCCGCGCTGGCCCAGCTGCCGGACTTGTGGATCAGTGAGCTCAAGGCGTTGATCTTCGGGTTCATCGCCGGTGTGGTCGCCTGCTACCGCGGCCTCAACCCGCCTCCCGGGCCGAAGGGTGTGGGTGACGCGGTCAACCAGTCCGTGGTGATCACGTTCCTGTTGCTGTTCTTCGTGAACTTCGTACTGACCACTGTGTACCTGACGGTCGTCCCGGCGAAGGGGAGCTGACGATGGCCGTGAAGGACCAGCTCCGCAAGCCGCTGGACGTGCTGGACAACGCCGGCGACCAGATGTCGTTCTACATCCGCGCGCTGGCGTGGATTCCGCGGGCGGCCACGCGCTACATGCGCGAGACCATGCGGCTGCTGGCCGAAGTCAGCTTCGGCAGTGGAGCGCTCGCGGTCATCGGCGGCACGATCGGCGTGATGCTCGGCCTGACGCTGTTCGTCGGCACGGTCGTCGGCCTGCAGGGTTATGCCGCCCTGAACCAGATCGGCACGGCGGCGTTCGCCGGGTTCGTGTCCGCGTACTTCAACACGCGTGAGATCGCGCCTTTGGTTGCGGGACTTGCGTTGTCGGCGACCGTCGGCTCGGGTTTCACCGCTCAGCTCGGTGCGATGCGGATCTCGGAGGAGATCGACGCGCTGGAAGTCATGGGCGTGCCGAGCCTGCCCTACCTGGTGACCACGCGGATCATGGCCGGGTTCATCGCGGTCATTCCCTTGTACATTATCGGTTTGCTGTCCTCGTACGTCGCGTCGAGAACGATCACGGTCTATTTCTACGGCCAGTCGGCGGGTACGTATGACCATTACTTCGACCTGTTCCTACCGCCTCAAGACGTGTTCTGGTCGTTCGGCAAGGTCCTGATCTTCGCTGTGCTGATCATCCTCACGCACTGCTACTACGGCTACCGCGCCAGCGGCGGCCCGGCCGGCGTCGGTGTCGCCGTGGGCCGCGCGGTGCGGACCACGATCGTGGCCGTCACGCTGCTCGACTTCTTTCTGAGCCTGGCCATCTGGGGCACGACGACGACCGTGAGGATCGCCGGATGACGGGCGTGTCGGTCCTTAGGCGCAGGCTGCTGGGCGTCGCGTTCATCGCGATGCTCGTGGGCTTTGTCGTGCTGAGCATCGCCTTCTTCAACAAGTCGTTCAGCTCGTTCGTCAACGTCAAGCTGACAGGCGACAAGGTCGGCAACCAGTTGCAGCAGCGTTCGGACGTCAAGGTGCGCGGCCTGATCGTCGGCTCGGTGGAGAAGATCACGCCGACCGCGCACGGCGCCGAGCTCACGCTGGCGCTCGATCCGGACAAGGTGAACGTGATCCCGAGCAACGTCTCGGCACGCTTCCTGCCCAAGACGCTGTTCGGTGAACGCTATGTGGCGCTGCAGATCCCGGACCAGCCGTCGGCCTCGACGATCCGCAGCGGCGACACGATCGACCAGGACCGGTCCGCGCCCGCGGTCGAGGTGGAGAAGGCGCTCAACGACCTTTTGCCGGTGCTGCAGGCGGTTCAGCCGCAGAAGCTGTCCAGCACGCTGACCGCGATCTCGACCGCGCTGGAAGGCCGGGGCAAGCCGCTCGGCGAGACGCTGTCGGACCTCGGTGAGTACGTCGGCGAATTGTCGCCGCACATCCCGCAGCTACAGCACGATCTCCAGGCGCTGGTGAAGTTCTCCGACACCTACAGCGAGGCGACGCCGCAGCTGGTGCAGGCCTTGACGGATCTGACTGTCACGTCCAAGACCGTGGCCGAGCAGCGTGACAATCTGTCCACTCTGTACGGAAGCCTCACCACGGCGTCGACGGACCTCAAGACGTTCCTCGCGGTGAACAAGAACAACCTGATCCAGTTCGCGGACACCTCCCGGCCCACGCTGGAGCTGCTGGCCAAGTACGCGCCGGAATACCCGTGCTTCCTCAAGCAGATGGCCGAGACCATCCCGAAGCTGGACGTCGCGTTCGGCAAGGGCACCAACGAGCCCGGTCTGCACGTGACCCTGGAGGTCACGGTCAACCGCGGCGCGTACAAGCCGGGTCAGGACGAGCCGCGTTACCAGGACAAGCGCGGGCCGCGTTGTTACGACTTCAAGCAGTTCCCGAACCCGTTCCCGCAGCATCCGCCGGACGGCCCGCTCAAGGACGGCTCGAAGCCGCCGCCGGCCGCGCGATCGGCGCAGGACGGTGTGCTGCCGCCGAGCATGATCGGCCAGGTGATCGGCGGGACGTCCCCGTCGGGCGCGCCGACGGACTTCGGCCTGCCGAACTCGCACGCCGAACAGGAGTTCGTGGCCGCGATCATGGCCGGTCAGCTGGGCATCAGCCCGGATGACGTACCGAGATGGACGACCTTGCTGGCAGCACCGGTGTATCGAGGAGCGGAGGTGACCACGAAGTGAAGGGCCTGACCGCACCGATGATCAAGCTCTCGCTGTTCATCGTGGTGACCGTGGTCGCAACCTCCGTGCTGGCGATCAGCATCGCGAACACCAACCTGAGCTCCACCAACACCTATTCGGCCCGTTTCACCGACGCGACGCTGTTGCTGCCCGGTGACGACGTGCGGATCGCGGGCGTGCGGGTCGGCCAGGTCGAGGAGGTCGGCATCGCCGACCGCAAGCAGGCCGAGGTGAAGTTCTCGGTGGACGCCGGACGGAGCCTGCCCGCGGGCGTGACCGCGACGATCAAGTTCCGCAACCTGGTGGGCCAGCGTTACATCGCGTTGGGCCAAGGCACCGGCAACGGGCTGCTGCAACCGGGCGGCTCGATCCCGTTGGAGCGCACCAGGCCCGCGCTGGATCTGACCGAGTTGTTCAACGGCTTCAAGCCGTTGTTCCGGGCCCTGTCGCCGGACGACGTGAACAAGCTGTCGTACGAGATCATCCAGGTGCTGCAGGGCGAAGGCGGCACAGTCGAGTCGCTGCTGTCCCACACGGCCTCGCTGACCAGCGCGATCGCCGACAAGGACGCCGTGATCGGCGAGGTGATCACCAACCTCAACAGCCTGCTGGACACCGTGAACGCCCGTGGCCAGCAGCTCTCGGACCTGGTGGTCACGTTGCAGCAGCTGGTTTCCGGGCTCGCCGCGGACCGCAAGCCGATCGGTGACGCGGTCCAGGCCCTGTCCGGATTGGCGGGTACCACGTCCGGCCTGCTGGCCGAGGCTCGTGAGCCGCTGCGCAACGACATCGCGGCGCTGGGCACGTTCACCAAGAACCTCAACGACAACGAGCAGCTGGTGGAGCACTTCTTCCAGTTCATGCCGCACAAGCTCACCGAGCTCACGCGCACCGCCAGCTACGGCTCGTGGTTCAACTTCTTCCTGTGCTCGGCGGGCGGTTCGATCTCGTTGCCACCGCTGATCACGCAGCCGATCAACGTGCCGCTGGCACCGGTGAGTCAGCCGAGGTGCCAGGCATGAAGTCGTTCCGTTCCCGCAACCCGATCACGATCGCCGTCGCCGGCCTGGTGGTGATCGCGCTGGCGCTGCTGGCCGCGGTCTACTCCGACGACCTGCCGATCATCGGCGGCGGCACCACCTACCAGGCGCAGTTCTCCGAGGCGGCCGGCATCAAGCCCACTGACGAGGTCCGGATCGCCGGGGTCAAGGTCGGCAAGGTGACCGACGTCGACCTGGTCGGCGACTCGGTGCTGGTGTCGTTCAAGGTCAAGGACGCCTGGGTGGGCGACCGGACCCGGGCCGCGATCAAGATCAAGACATTGCTGGGGCAGAAGTTCCTGTCGCTGGAGCCGGACGGTTCCACGGTGCTGGATCCCGGCAAGCCGATCCCGCGCAACCGCACGCTGGCGCCGTACGACGTCCTGGAAGCGTTCCGCGGCCTGGCCGAAACCGTGGACGCGGTGGACACTCCGCAGCTGGCCAAGAGCTTCGAAGTGCTCTCGCAGACGTTCTCCAACACGCCCGACAACGTCAAAGGCGCGCTGGACGGCCTGTCGGCGTTGTCCAAGACGGTCTCCAGCCGGGACCAGGAACTGGCCAAGCTGCTGGACAACACGGCCAAGATCACCCAGACGCTGGCCGACCGGGACGCCGAGGTGCAGAAACTGCTGGAGGACGGCAACAAGCTGCTCGACGAGGTGCGCAAGCGCAAGCAGGCGATCAGCGCACTGCTGGACGGCACCAAGAAGCTCTCGGCCGAGCTCAAGGGCCTGGTCGACGACAACGCCAAGCAGCTGGACCCGGTGCTGACCCAGCTCGACCAGTTCACCGCGATGCTCCAGCGCAACCAGGACGACCTGGGCAAGGGCATCGAGAAGCTGGCCCCGTTCGTCCGGCAGTTCACCAACACGCTGGGCAACGGCCGCTGGTTCGACAACTACATCTGCGGCCTGCTCCCGCCGTCGATCGGCCCGATCAACCCGCAGGGGTGTCTGCCATGACGTTCAAGACGGCCAAGGGCCGTGACCTCGGACGTGGCGTGGCCATCGCCTGTGTGCTGGCACTGCTTGGCGCGTTGGTGCTGTGGTACGTGCTGACCGACGCGGGTTCCAAGCGGATCACCACGTATTTCGGTGGCGCTGTTGGTCTCTACGAAGGCAATGACGTGCGCGTGCTCGGTGTTGCGGTCGGCACTGTGGACAAGGTCGAGCCGCAGGGCAACCAGGTCAAGGTCGAGCTCCTGGTCGACAACGACGTGCCGATCCCGATGGACGCCAGCGCCGTGGTCGTGTCGCCGTCGCTGGTCAGCGACCGGTATGTGCAGCTCGGCCCGGCTTACGTGGCCGGCCCGCAGATGAACTCCGGCGCGACGATCCCGCGCAACCGCACAGCGACGCCGCTCGAGGTCGACGACCTCTACAAGAGCCTGAACCGGGTGAGCACCACACTGGGCCCCAACGGCGCCAACCAGAACGGCGCCCTGTCGGACCTGCTCAACACGCTGGCCAAGAACCTGGAAGGCAACGGCACCGCCGCCCACGAGACGATCAAGCAGCTCGGCCAGGCCGCCCGGACCCTGTCCGGCAGCCAGGAGCAGCTGTTCTCCACAGTGGACAATCTGAACAAGTTCACCGGTACGCTGGCCGCGAGCGACCAGCAGGTGCGGCAGTTCTCCAGCCAGCTGGCCGACGTCAGCAAGTTCCTCGCCGCCGAGCGCGGCAACCTGGCGCAGGCCGTGCAACAGCTGTCCACCGCCCTGGAAAGCGTGCAGCAGTTCATCAAGGACAACCGGGCCCGATTGAAGTCCAATGTGGACAAACTGGCCACGATCACCCAGGTACTGGTCGACCAGCGTGCCGCACTGGCCGAGGTGCTCGACGTGGCACCGCTGGCCCTGAGCAACGTGGTCAACACCTACAACGCGGCCTCCGGCACGCTGGACGCCCGCGCGGACCTCAACGACTTGACCCAGCCGCCGATCGTGATGGTCTGCAGACTGCTGGAACAGGCCACCCCCAAGGAGATCCCGCCGCTGCTCACCGACGCGTGCAAGCAGATCGCCCCGCTCACGAAGGGGCTTCCCTCAGCGGCGCAGGTGATCCACGGCCTGCAGACCGGCACTCTGCCGCCGCTGCCCCTCCCGCTGTCGGGAGGTGGCCGATGAGGACAGCAAACAACAAGGCGTCCGCCCCAGTCGCCAGCGCAGTGCCCCCCGAGGCGACCGGCGCAGCGTCCATTGAAGGAGCAATTCGCCCAGGGGGACCCCTGTTTTCAACGTTACTGCACGGGTCTGACAAGTTTCGGCGGCTGGCGCTTGCCGTAACGGGCGTACTGCTTGTCTCGTCATGCAGCTTCGACGGTATCTATGACCTGCCGATGCCGGGCGGCGCCGATCTGGGCGATCACCCGTACACGGTGAAGGCCCAGTTCCGGGATGTGCTCGACCTTGTGCCGCAGTCGGGTGTGAAGGTCAACGAGGTGCCGGTCGGCCGGATCGAGGCGATCACGCTCGCGCCCGACGGCTGGACGGCCGAAGTCACGTTGCGTGTCAACGGAAGCGTGCAGCTGCCCGGCAACTCCTTCGCGCGGCTGCGGCAGTCCAGCCTGCTCGGTGAGAAGTACATCGAGCTGGCAGCTCCTGATCAGGGCAAGGAGCAGGGCAAACTCGGCAACGGCGCGTACATCGGCCTGGATCGCACCAACCGCAACACCGAGGTCGAAGAGGTCCTCGGCGCGTTGTCGATGCTGCTCAACGGCGGCGGCGTCGAGCAGTTGCGGACGATCGCCAACGAGCTCAACCAGGTCGCCGACGGCAACGAACCTCAGCTCAGGGCCCTGCTGACCAACGCGAACAAGCTGGTGTCCGATTTGGACGCCCGGCGTAGTGACATCACCAAGGCACTGGACGGGTTGAACAAACTGTCCGGCACGCTGGACGGCCAGAAGGACAAGATCGCCGCGGTGATCGACGAGATCGGCCCGGGCCTGCAGGTGCTGTCGGATCAACGGCCGCAACTGGTGACCATGCTGCAGAACCTCAACCAGCTCTCCGATGTCGCCGTCGACACCGTCAACAAGAGCAAGGCGGACGTGATCGCGGACCTCAAGGCGCTCACGCCGACGCTGCAGAAGCTCAGTGAAGCAGGCAGCAACCTGCCCAAGGCGCTGGAGCTGCTGCTCAGCTTCCCGTTCCCGGACTCCGCGGTGCCCGGCGTGAAGGGCGACTACTTCAACCTGTACGCCAAGCTGGACCTCAACCTGCAGGAACTGATGAACAACCTGTCCCGCAGCAGGCAGAACCCGTTGCAGGACATCCCGTTGATCGGTGGGCTGACCAGCGGACAGGACGGTGCCCAGCTGGGTGCGCCGCCGCCGCTGGGCATCCCCAATCTCGGCGGCCAGTCCAACCAGCCGCGCAACTCTGCCAACTGCGGCAACAACGGTGGTGGCCTGCTCGGCTCGATCCTGGGAGGTCAGCGATGCTGACCCGGCGGACCAGACTGCAGATCGTCGCGTTCTTCGTGATCGCGATCCTGGCTGTGGTGTACGCGCTGTTCCGGTTCACCGACGTCGGCAAGGTCTTCGGCCGCGACGGCTACACGGTCAGGCTTCAGCTGGTGGACTCCGGCGGCATCTTCACCAACGCCGAGGTGACCTACCGCGGTGTCCAGGTCGGCCGGGTCGGTGAGATCCACCTGACCAAGCAGGGCCTGGAAGTCGAGCTGAACATCACGCCGGACGCGCCGCAGATCCCGTCGGACCTGCAAGCCGTGGTGGCCAACCGGTCCGCGGTCGGTGAGCAGTTCGTCGACCTGCAGCCGCGCAACGACTCCGGCCCGTACCTGACCGGCAGCTCAGTGATCGCGGCGGACAAGGCACAGGTGCCGCTGTCCACCGACAAGGTGTTGCGTGACCTCGACGACCTGGCTGTCTCGGTGCCGACCGACTCCCTGCGCACAGTGGTCGACGAACTCGACCGCGCGTTCTCCGGGACAGGGCCGGATCTGCAGGTGCTGCTGGACTCCACGAGCGACTTCACGCGGGCGGCCAAGGACAACCTGCCGCAGACGTTGCAGCTGCTCGACAACGCAGGCACTGTGCTGGACACCCAGAACCTGGAGGCCGGCAACATCAAGTCGTTCGCAGGCAGCCTCGCCCAGCTCAACGAGCAGCTCAAGAACTCCGACGGGGACATCCGGCGGTTGATCGCGGCCACCCCGCAGGCCGCCGAGCAGGTCACCGGGCTGCTGCGGGATTCCGGCTCGAACCTCGGCGTGGTCCTGGCGAACCTGCTGACCACGTCGAACATCCTGGTCACCCGCAACGCCGGGCTCGAACAGGCGCTGGTCACGTACCCGGTCGTCGCGGTCGGCGCCAACACGGTCGCGCCGGGGGACGGCACCGCCCACCTCGGGCTCGCGCTGAACCTGTTCAACCCGCCGCCGTGCGTGAAGGGCTACGAGCAGACCAAACGCCGTGCCGGTAACGACGTCGCGCCCGCGCCCGCCAACGAGAAGGCGTACTGCGCGGAACCGGTCGGCAGCCCGATCAACGTGCGTGGTGCCCAGAACGCCCCCTTCGGAGGTAAGGTCGCTGATCCGACCAGGGCACAGGTGCAGGCGAACGCCGGACGGCCAGGCCAGCAGCTCGCCGAACAGGCCGGGGCGTTGCCGGGCCCGTTGGGCCAGCAGACGATGCAAGGACCGCTCAACCTGACCCAGCTGCTGGGACTCACGGGAGCATGATGAAAAACCAGTACCTGCGGTACGCCTCGATCGGCCTGGTGGTGATCGCAGCCGGGTTCGCCGCCTTCTTCGGCATCTCCTGGGCGAGCGCCAGCGGTGACGACACCGACGTCGCCCGGGCCCGGGAAGAGGTCAGCACGGTCGGCGCGGCCGCGGTCGCGACCCTGACCTCGTTGGACTACAACAACGTCGACCAGGTCTACCAACGGTTCCTGGACGTCTCGACCGGCGCGGTGCACGACGACTACGCCAAGAACCAGGACGCGTTCAAGAAACGGATCCGGGACAGCAAGGTCGTCACGACCGCGTCGGTCCGCGAGACCGCGGTGACGGACGTGAACCTGCAGAAGAAGGTCGCCACCATCCTGGTCGTCGTGGACACCACGGTGAAGGAAAGCGACAAGGACCCGACCACCAAGCGGCTGCGCATCGAGGCCGCGCTGGACCAGACCGACAACGGCTGGAAGGTCAACGTGCTCCGCCAGGTCCCGTACTCCGCCACCGGTGCCCAATAGCTTTTGGAAGGACAGCACAGTGCCACCCCCACGCCGCCGTCCCGCCACCCCGCCGTCCCGGCGGCCCAAGGTGGCCGGGCTGCACCGGCGCCCAGAAGACCAGGACCACCTTGAAGAAGAGGCCGCCGACACAGCCAGGACACCTGATCTCGACGTGCCGGTGATCGGCGAGGAACCGAAACCCGAGGGCAACGGCAAGCCACGGCCGTCGGCGAAACGCCGTGACTCCGGCACGGTCGTCACCGACCTTCCGGAGACCGAAGACGCGCCGAAGCACCGCCAGCAGGACCCTGCCCCAGCAGCGGAAACCCACCACCACACCGGTCTCGGCCCACGTGAGATCGGGATTTCCGCACCCAGTGAGGACTTGGACCCACCTGAGGCCGAGGCCGAGGCCGAGGTCGAGGAAGAGAGCGTTGAGAAGGCGTCTGCCAAGCTGGCGCTGCCCATCGCGTTGGTCGTGGTCGCGCTTCTGCTCGGTGGTCTCGCGTTCTGGTTCGCGCAGCAGTTGAGCGATGCCCGTATCGGCTCTGGCAACAACGCGCTGTCGGACGTCAACGCGACCAAGGATGTCGTCGGCGCGGCTCAGCAGGCCGTGACGAGCGTGCTGTCGTACAAGTTCGACGACATGCAGAACTCGACGAACCGGGCGAAGGAGTACCTCGACGGCGAGGCCGTCGGTCAGTACGAGGCTTCGATGAAGGCGCTGGAGAAGGAGATCCAGGACCAGAAACTTCAGGTCGTGGTCAACCCGGTTAGTATCGGCGTGGTCCGGATGGCGGGCGACGACGCCCGCGTCCTCGTGTTCGCCGACCAGATCGGAGCCCGCGCGGACAAGCAGCCCAGCGGCGGCCCGACCCAGTTCGCCATGGACATGCACCGCACGAACGGCAAATGGAAGATCGTGAAGCTGGATTTCTTCGAGAACCGGTGACGCTCGATCAGGGCTTCGCCCAGTACCTGCTCGGCCTGTCGGAGACCGCGCTGGCCGATGTACTGCGTCGTCGCTTGGACGTATGCCTGCCGCCCGAGCCCCAGGACGCGCTGCAGCTGGCCCACCGCCTGCTGCACCGGGGTTCGGTCGCGTTCGTGTTCGCCGAACTCGATCATGACGCGCTCGTGGTGGCGCAGGCCGTCCAGGTGCTGGCCGGACACGCCACCAGGGACGCCGTGATCGAGCTGCTCAACGCCGATCCGGTCCTGCTCCACGCGGCACTGCGTGAGCTGACGGATCTGGGGTTGGCCTGGCCGTATGAGGGGACGTACTACATCGCACCGGCGCTGGCGGGCAGCTGGTCCGCGCCGCTGGGTCTTGGTTCGTCCATCCACAGGCTGGTGGCCGACTGGCACGCTGACCGGTGCCGCGAGCTCGCTGCGTCACTCGGGCTGAAGACCGACCGCGTCAGCAGGGCGAAGCTGATCGACCGGATCGGCGAGCTGATGTCCGATTCGGCCGAGGTCGGCAATCGGGTGGCCAAGCTGTCGGCCGGCGCCCGCACCCTGCTCGACCGGCTGTGCGTGGAGTCGCCGCGGGTCCATTTCGATCCGGCCGGCCGGTCCATCGTGACCGAGCTGCTGATGCGCGGCCTGCTCGTGCAGATCGACTACCGGGTGGCCGAGCTGCCTGCCGAGATCGGGATGGCGCTGAGCCCGCCCGGTTCGCGGTTCAAGCTCACCGGGCCGCCGTCGCAGTACGTCATTGCAGTCGATCCGGTCGTGCTGGGCAACGCGGGCGCGGCCGCCGCACACGAGACCCTCACCGCTGTGACGTCGATGCTCGATGACGCCGAACGCACACCGATCGCGCAGGTCAAGAGCGGTGGCGTGGGTGTGCGTGAGCAGAAGCGCCTGGCGAAGGCGTTGCGCTGCACCGAGTCCGACGTCGCACTGTGGATCGACCTGGCCTTTTCGGCCGAGCTGCTGGCCGCGGACCGCGACGGTCTTCTCGTCCCCACGGAACACTTCGACTCGTGGCGTGACCTCGACCAGGGCAGCCGCTGGCTCATCCTGGCCGACGCCTGGTACTCGATGGAACACGCGCCGACCGATCGGATCGCCGACGGCGGCCGGGCGGTGTACCCGCCGTTGCCGATGTACGCGGACTTCGAGCCGGTCCGGCGGGCGCTGCTGCGGATGCTGTCGAGGATCGAGGGCGCGGCCGAGATCGACGACACCCTTGGCTGGTACTGCCCGGTCCTCCCACCGGCAGCGGTGGCGGGGATGGCGCAGGCGACCGTGGCCGAGGCGACCAAGCTGGGCGTGATCGCGCACGGCGCGCTCACCCCGCTGGGCCGTGCCCTGCTGGCCGGTGACCAGGACCTGGCCCGCGACGCGTTGCCCGAGGTCAGGCAGTCGGTGGACCTGCAGTCGGATCTGACGGCGATTGTCGGCGGCGAGCCGACTCGCCAGGTCCTCAACGTGTTGCGGACCCTCGCCGAGCCGGAGACCAGTGGAGCCGCCAGCACCTGGCGGTTCACGCCCGGCACCGTCCGCAAGGCTTTCGACGCGGGCATGTCGGCGGATTCGGTCCTGGAGTCGCTGGCCTCGATCGCGCCCAGGGGCGTACCGCAGCCACTGGAATACCTGGTCAAGGACGTCGCCAGGCGGCACGGCCGGATCCGGGTGGCCACGGTGGGCTGCTGCGTGGTGACCGACGAGACCCACACCACCGAGATCCTCGCGACCCGGTCACTCAAGCCGCTGGCCCTCCGCCAGATCGCCTCGACAGTGCTCGTGTCCGCGGCATCCGTCCCCAAGACACTCGAGGCTCTGCGTGCGGCCGGATTCGCGCCGGTCAGCGAGGCCGAGGACGGAACAGTGCTGATCGAACACACGCGTACCCGCAGGACGTCGGCGGAGCTGTACGAACCGGAAATCGAACGGCGGGATCTGGACCTGGCCGGGCTCGCCGCCGGGATTCTCAAGGCCGGCAACACCTCAGCGGCCGAGAGTCAGCTGGTCAAAGGCCTGCGCAGCGCCGGGCCCGCGCTCTCGGCGGCCGAGTTGACCATGCTGGCGAGTGCCATCGAGACCGGGATGCCGGTCCGCATCCAGTACCAGTCCGCCTCCGGCGGCGTCACCAGCCGTGTCATCGAGGGCGCGGTCTTCGACGGACTGATGATCGAGGCGTGGTGCACACTGCGCGACGACGTCCGGGTGTTCAGCGTTGAGCGGATCCTCGCGGTAGACCCGGCATAAGTTCGCACAAACCTTTTCCAACCGGTGGCGTAGGAAAAGTTCGTCGGGTATTCGTGGACGTTGTGCACCTCACTGTCTGTTGGGACCGTGCCGACGGCGACCTGATCGGGGTCTTCAGTCCGCATGCGGTGTCCTGGCTGCGCAGGCAAATGACCGGATATCGGGAGTTGCTCGAGTGGCGGTATACCAATTACGTCACCGATGACCCGACGGCCAATGCCATCGGTGTGCCCCTGGCGAGTACCCCGGCGGAATATCCGCCCCTTGTCGCGGCATTGCGGGAGATCATTCCCGATGAGGAGCCGGAGGCGATCCGGCTGTGGTGGGAGCCGGACGTGGTGCGCTGGCTGTACGCGGGTACCCAGGTCGTGCTGAACACTTTGCCCGAGTCAGGCGGGGTCGTGGTGCTGCGGGAGCGCCACGAGATCGAAGCCTGGCAGGCCGCGGTGCCCAATATGCGGGTGGTGTTCGCGGTCGCGGCCGGGATCTGGCCGGTGCCCGCGGGTACTGAGCACAATCGGCACAGCATGCCCAAGCTCGATCCCGATCGCCACCGACCGGATCGTGCACTCACGCAATGGCTGCGGCGCGTCGTGGACGGTCTCACCGAAATTGCGTCGCCCGCACCCACTTCCTGAAAGCCGCAAAACTCCAAGGGAAACAACGACAAACCAAATCCTCCACTGACAAGAAAAACAACCATCGCCGCCGGATTCTCCTGGGACCGGCATAAACGTGACGCGTGTTCGATTTACCGGACGGTCCGCCGTTTCCCTGGTGCGCGGCCAGGTAACTACATCGGGTGAACCCGGCCAGTGACACGCCGTTATAGGTGGCGACGCGCGGTAACGTCCGGCCGCAATGAAAATCGCCCTGCCCTCCCATCGCGGCACCCTCGTGGCCGTCGCCGGAGCCACTACCGCGGCCAAGACCGAAGTGGTCGACGCCCTGGCCAAGCACCTGGGCCCGGCGGTGCTGACGATCGGCACCCGGTCGTGCCCGGATCCCGAGGCCGGTGTCGAGTCGTTGATCAAGGTCGACGGCCGGGCGGCCGAGGACGCGATCACGATCGCCCGAATGGCCGAGTCGGCGGCGGTGAAGGCCAGCCCGCTGGTGATCACCACCCGGCCGGTGCTCGACGAGCTGGCCCGCTACCGGGCCGCGCGCCGGATCAGGCATGAGTACGTCCAGCATCACGTGATGCGCAGAGTGGAGGACACGGTCGCCTGGGAAGCTGCCGACTACGACTTCGTAGTGTGGTCTCGGTCACCTTTTCCGACGCCTTCGGAGCGTGCTTTCGAGTCCGCGCTCGACGGAGTGCTCAAGGATCTGTGCGTGCCGTATCACTCGGTGTATCCGCCGTTGATCAACGAAACGGTCGAACGGTTGATCGCGTCCATCCCCCGCCAGCAGGCCTGATGACGGATGAATTGCTGGTCCACGTGGGTGAACGCCGCGTGGCCCCTTGACTGGAGGACCCGTCAGGGTCACGCTGTTGACGTGAGCGGGGGGCCGTTTCTCCGGCCCCTGGACAGTCGCCGCTAGTTTGGCTAGACTGCGTCTTTGCTCTGCCCACTTTCCGTGCGCCCTTACCCGAGAGCTAGGATGCTGGGCATCAAGCACCCTTGACAGTTGCGTTAGTTGCCTGCTAGCGCGGCCGCTCAACCGCTCATAGTCCCTGGAAGGACGCATCTTGGCAGTCTCCCGCGCGACCGAAGCCACTGCTGCGACCAACTCCATGTCCGGAATCCCAGGCGCCCCGAAGCGTGTCTCGTTCGCCAAGCTCAGCGAGCCGCTAGGCGTGCCCAACCTGCTCGACCTGCAGATCCAGTCCTTCGAATGGTTCACCGGCCACGAAGAGTGGTTCCAGCGCCGGATTGACGCCGGCGACGAGAACCCAGTCGGCGGTCTCGAGGAAGTACTGAACGAGATCTCGCCGATCGAGGACTTCTCCGGCTCGATGTCGCTCTCCTTTTCCGACCCGCGCTTCGACGAGGTCAAGGCCTCCGTCGAGGAGTGCAAGGACAAGGACATGACCTACGCGGCACCGCTGTTCGTCACCGCCGAGTTCACCAACCACACCACTGGCGAGATCAAGAGCCAGACGGTGTTCATGGGTGACTTCCCGGTGATGACCAACAAGGGCACCTTCATCATCAACGGCACCGAGCGTGTCGTGGTGTCCCAGCTGGTGCGTTCGCCTGGTGTCTACTTCGCCACCTCGGTGGACAAGACGACCGACAAGGACGTCTTCGACACGAGGATCATCCCGAGCCGGGGTGCCTGGCTGGAATTCGACGTGGACAAGCGCGACACCGTCGGTGTCCGCATCGACCGCAAGCGCCGTCAGCCCGTCACGGTGCTTCTCAAGGCGCTCGGCTGGTCGACCGAGCAGATCCGGGAACGGTTCTCGTTCTCCGAGACGCTCATCGCGACTCTGGACAAGGATCACACCGCAGGGACTGACGAGGCCCTGCTGGACATCTACCGCAAGCTGCGCCCGGGCGAGCCGCCGACCAAGGAGTCGGCGCAGACCCTGCTGGAGAACCTGTTCTTCAAGGACAAGCGGTACGACCTGGCCAAGGTGGGCCGGTACAAGGTCAACAAGAAGCTCGGCCTGACCGAGCCGCACGACACCGGGGTGCTCACCGAAGAGGACATCGTCTCCACCATCGAGTACCTCGTCCGGCTGCACGCCGGCGAGACCTCGGTGATGGGCAAGGACGGCCGGGAGATCCCGGTCGAGGTCGACGACATCGACCACTTCGGCAACCGGCGCCTGCGCACGGTCGGCGAGCTGATCCAGAACCAGATCCGCGTCGGTCTGTCGCGCATGGAGCGCGTCGTCCGTGAGCGGATGACCACCCAGGACGTCGAGGCGATCACGCCGCAGACGCTGATCAACATCCGTCCGGTGGTCGCGGCGATCAAGGAGTTCTTCGGAACCTCCCAGCTGTCGCAGTTCATGGACCAGACCAACCCGATCGCGGGCCTGACGCACAAGCGTCGTCTCTCGGCCCTCGGCCCGGGTGGTATCTCCCGTGAGCGCGCCGGCATGGAGGTCCGCGACGTCCACGCCTCGCACTACGGCCGGATGTGCCCGATCGAGACGCCGGAAGGCCCGAACATCGGTCTGATCGGCTCGCTGTCGAGCTACGGACGGGTCAACCCCTTCGGCTTCATCGAAACCCCGTACCGCAAGGTCGTCGACGGCCGGGTCACCGACCAGATCGACTACCTGACCGCGGACGAGGAAGACCGTTACGTCAAGGCGCAGGCCAACTCGCCGACCGACGCCGACGGCAACTTCCTCGAGGACCGCGTGCTGGTTCGCCGGAAGGGCGGCGAGGTCGAGTACATCGACCCGCACGGTGTGGACTACATGGACGTCTCGCCGCGCCAGATGGTGTCGGTGGCCACGGCCATGATCCCGTTCCTTGAGCACGACGACGCCAACCGCGCCCTGATGGGTGCGAACATGCAGCGTCAGGCCGTTCCGCTGCTCCGCTCCGAGTCGCCGCTGGTCGGCACCGGTATGGAGCTGCGTGCCGCGGTCGACGCCGGTGACGTGGTCGTGGCCAGCAAGGCCGGTGTGGTCGAGGAGCTGTCCGCGGACTTCATCACCGTGATGGCCGACGACGGCACCCGCCAGACCTACGGCCTGCACAAGTTCCGCCGCTCCAACCAGGGCACGTGCATCAACCAGAAGCCCATCGTCAACGAGGGTGACCGGGTCGAGGTCGGCCAGGTCGTCGCGGACGGGCCGTGCACCGAAGACGGCGAGATGGCCCTGGGCAAGAACCTGCTCGTGGCGATCATGCCGTGGGAGGGCCACAACTACGAGGACGCGATCATCCTGTCGCAGCGTCTCGTCCAGGACGACGTCCTGACCTCGATCCACATCGAGGAGCACGAGATCGACGCCCGCGACACCAAGCTCGGCGCCGAGGAGATCACCCGGGACATCCCGAACGTCTCCGAGGAGGTGCTCGCCGACCTCGACGAGCGCGGCATCATCCGGATCGGTGCCGAGGTGCGCGACGGCGACATC
The DNA here is from genome assembly GCF_017876405.1 of Kibdelosporangium banguiense. Taxonomy (GTDB): domain Bacteria; phylum Actinomycetota; class Actinomycetes; order Mycobacteriales; family Pseudonocardiaceae; genus Kibdelosporangium; species Kibdelosporangium banguiense. The sequence continues at coordinate 2,939,922 of NZ_JAGINW010000001.1, forward strand.
CTGGTCGGCAAGGTCACGCCCAAGGGTGAGACCGAGCTGACCCCGGAGGAGCGGCTGCTGCGCGCGATCTTCGGTGAGAAGGCCCGCGAGGTGCGCGACACGTCGCTGAAGGTCCCGCACGGCGAGACCGGCAAGGTGATCGGTATCCGCGTGTTCTCCCGCGAGGACGAGGACGAGCTGCCCCCGGGCGTCAACGAGCTGGTCCGGGTCTACGTGGCGCAGAAGCGCAAGATCCAGGACGGCGACAAGCTCGCCGGCCGGCACGGCAACAAGGGTGTCATCGGCAAGATCCTCCCGGTGGAGGACATGCCGTTCCTGCCCGACGGCACCCCGGTGGACGTCGTGCTCAACACCCACGGTGTGCCGCGTCGTATGAACATCGGCCAGATCCTGGAGACACACCTGGGCTGGCTGGCCAAGACCGGCTGGAAGATCGACGGGAACCCGGACTGGGCCACCAAGCTGCCGTCCGAGCTCTACGACGTCGAGCCGGACACGAACACCGCGACGCCGGTGTTCGACGGTGCCAGCGAGACGGAGCTGACCGGCCTGCTCGGCTCGACCCTGCCCAACCGGGACGGCGAGCGGATGGTCCAGTCCAACGGCAAGGCGGTGCTGCTCGACGGCCGCTCCGGCGAGCCGTTCCCGTACCCGGTGGCAGTCGGCTACATGTACATCCTCAAGCTGCTGCACCTGGTGGACGACAAGATCCACGCCCGGTCGACCGGCCCGTACTCGATGATCACCCAGCAGCCGCTGGGTGGTAAGGCGCAGTTCGGTGGTCAGCGCTTCGGTGAGATGGAGTGCTGGGCGATGCAGGCGTACGGCGCTGCCTACACACTGCAGGAGCTGCTGACGATCAAGTCCGACGACGTCGTGGGCCGCGTGAAGGTCTACGAGGCGATCGTCAAGGGCGAGAACATCCCGGAGCCGGGTATTCCGGAGTCCTTCAAGGTGCTGCTCAAGGAGCTGCAGTCGCTGTGCTTGAACGTCGAGGTGCTGTCGTCCGACGGCGCGGCGATCGAGATGCGCGACGGGGACGACGAGGACCTGGAGCGCGCTGCCGCGAACCTCGGGATCAACTTGTCCCGCAACGAGTCGCCTTCCGTTGACGACGTTGTGAACTGACCTCGCCGAGGCAGCCGGGTGGAATTCCACCCGGCCGCCTCAGGCCTTATCCCCCGATTACTGCTGTCTTCAACCAAAGGGGAGAAGAACCGACGTGCTTGACGTCAACTTCTTCGATGAGCTCCGAATCGGCCTGGCCACCGCGGACGACATCCGTCAGTGGTCCTACGGCGAGGTCAAGAAGCCGGAGACGATCAACTACCGCACCCTCAAGCCGGAGAAGGACGGGCTCTTCTGCGAGAAGATCTTCGGTCCGACCCGCGACTGGGAGTGCTACTGCGGCAAGTACAAGCGGGTCCGCTTCAAGGGCATCATCTGTGAGCGCTGCGGCGTCGAGGTGACCCGCGCGAAGGTCCGCCGTGAGCGCATGGGCCACATCGAGCTGGCCGCCCCGGTCACGCACATCTGGTACTTCAAGGGTGTGCCGTCCCGGCTGGGCTACCTGCTCGACCTGGCGCCCAAGGACCTCGAGAAGATCATCTACTTCGCGGCCTACGTGATCACCGGTGTGAACACCGAGCTGCGGCACAACGACCTGCCCACCCTCGAGTCGGAGATCGGCGTCGAGCGCAAGCAGGTCGAGGCCCGTCGTGACTCCGACATCGAGGCCCGCGCCCAGAAGCTCGAGGGCGACCTCGCGCAGCTGGAGGCCGAAGGCGCCAAGAGCGACGTGCGCCGCAAGGTCAAAGAGGGCGGCGAGCGTGAGATGCGCCAGCTGCGCGACCGGGCCCAGCGTGAGCTGGACCGGCTCGACGAGATCTGGAGCACCTTCACCAAGCTCGACGTCAAGCAGCTGATCGCCGACGAGCTGCTCTACCGCGAGCTGATCGACCGCTACGGCGACTACTTCACCGGTTCCATGGGTGCCGAGGCCATCAAGACCCTGGCCGGCAACTTCGACGTGGACGCCGAGGCGGAGAACCTGCGGGAGACCATCCGCAGCGGCAAGGGCCAGAAGAAGCTGCGTGCCCTCAAGCGCCTGAAGGTCGTCGCGGCGTTCCAGTCCACCCGCAACTCGCCGATGGGCATGGTCCTGGACTGCGTCCCGGTCATCCCGCCGGACCTGCGGCCGATGGTCCAGCTCGACGGTGGCCGGTTCGCCACTTCCGACCTGAACGACCTGTACCGCCGGGTGATCAACCGCAACAACCGGTTGAAGCGGCTCATTGATCTGGGCGCGCCCGAGATCATCGTGAACAACGAGAAGCGGATGCTGCAGGAGGCCGTCGACGCGCTGTTCGACAACGGCCGCCGTGGCCGTCCGGTCACCGGTCCTGGTAACCGGCCGCTGAAGTCGCTGTCGGACCTGCTCAAGGGCAAGCAGGGCCGGTTCCGCCAGAACCTGCTCGGCAAGCGTGTCGACTACTCGGGCCGTTCGGTCATCGTGGTCGGCCCGCAGCTCAAGCTGCACCAGTGCGGTCTGCCCAAGGCGATGGCGCTGGAGCTGTTCAAGCCGTTCGTGATGAAGCGGCTGGTGGACCTCAACCACGCGCAGAACATCAAGTCCGCCAAGCGGATGGTCGAGCGGGCCCGCCCGGCCGTGTGGGACGTGCTCGAAGAGGTCATCACCGAGCACCCGGTGCTGCTCAACCGCGCACCGACGCTGCACCGCCTCGGTATCCAGGCCTTCGAGCCGCAGCTGGTGGAAGGCAAGGCCATCCAGCTGCACCCGCTGGTCTGTGAGGCGTTCAACGCCGACTTCGACGGTGACCAGATGGCGGTGCACCTGCCGCTGTCGGCCGAGGCCCAGGCCGAGGCCCGGATCCTGATGCTGTCGTCGAACAACATCCTCTCGCCGGCGTCCGGCCGTCCGCTGGCCATGCCCCGTCTGGACATGGTCACCGGTCTGTACCACCTGACCCGCCTGAAGCCGGAGGCCGAGGGCGCCGGGCTGGCGTTCTCCTCGCCGGCCGAGGCGATCATGGCCTTCGACCGCAAGGTCATCGGCCTGCAGGCGCCGGTCAAGATCCGGATCAAGAACCGGCAGCCGGGCCCGGGCATGCAGCCCGAGGGCTACGAGCCGGGCGGCATGTGGCTGGCCGAGACCACGCTCGGGCGGGTGCTGTTCAACGACCTGCTCCCCGAGGACTACCCGTTCATCAACGAGCCGATGCCCAAGAAGCGTCAGGCCGCGATCGTGAACGACCTCGCCGAGCGCTACCCGATGGTCACCGTGGCCCGGACGCTGGACAAGCTGAAGGACGCGGGCTTCTACTGGGCCACCCGGTCCGGTGTCACGATCGCCATCTCCGATGTCATCGTGCCGCCGAACAAGGCCGAGATCCTCGACGGCTACGAGCAGAAGGCCGACGCGGTCGAGAAGCGCTACCAGCGTGGCCAGCTCTCGCACGCCGAGCGCAACAACGAGCTCGTCAAGGTGTGGAGCCAGGCCACCGAGGACGTCGCCCAGGCGATGGAGGCCAACTTCCCCGAGGACAACCCGATCCCGATCATCGTGAAGTCGGGCGCGGCGGGCAACATGACCCAGGTCCGGTCGCTGGCCGGTATGCGTGGTCTGGTGTCCAACCCGAAGGGTGAGTACATCCCGCGGCCGATCAAGGCGAACTTCCGTGAAGGCCTGTCCGTGGGTGAGTACTTCATCGCCACGCACGGTGCCCGTAAGGGTCTGGCCGACACCGCGCTGCGTACCGCCGACTCGGGTTACCTGACCCGTCGTCTGGTGGACGTGTCGCAGGACGTCATCGTGCGTGAGATCGACTGTGGCACCAGCCGCGGTATCCAGATGATCATCGGCGAGAAGGACCCGGCCGGTGTCGTCATCCGCGACCAGCACGTGGAGACCAGTGTCTACGCGCGCACCGTGGCCGAGGACATCACCGACTCCGACGGCAACGTCATCGTCAACCGGGGCGACGACCTCGGTGACCCGGCGCTGGCCAAGCTGATCGAGAGCGGCATCGTCAAGGCGAAGGTCCGCAGCGTGCTCACCTGTGAGTCCGCCGTGGGTGTCTGCGCCTGCTGCTACGGCCGTTCGATGGCTACCGGCCAGCTGGTCGACGTGGGTGAGGCAGTCGGTATCGTCGCCGCCCAGTCGATCGGTGAGCCCGGCACGCAGCTGACGATGCGTACGTTCCACCAGGGTGGCGTCGCCGGTGACGACATCACCACCGGTCTGCCCCGTGTCCAGGAGCTGTTCGAGGCCCGTCAGCCCAAGGGCAAGGCGCCGATCGCCGACGTCGACGGCCGCGTGCGGATCGAGGACGGCGACCGGTTCTGGAAGATCACGCTGATCCCGGACGACGGCAGCGAGGAGATCGTCTTCGACAAGCTGTCCAAGCGTCAGCGTCTCGCCTCGACGCCGACCGGCCCGCTGGCCGACGGCGACCACGTGTCGGTGGGCCAGCAGCTGCTGGAAGGTACTCCCGACCCGCACGAGGTCCTGCGTGTGATGGGCCCGCGTGCCGCTCAGCTGCACCTGGTGGACGAGGTCCAGAAGGTGTACCGGGCGCAGGGTGTGTCCATCCACGACAAGCACATCGAGGTGATCGTCCGGCAGATGCTGCGCCGGGTCACGATCATCGACTCCGGTTCGACCGACTTCCTGCCCGGCTCGCTTCCTGAGCGCGCCGACTTCGAGTCGCAGAACCGGCGGATCGTCTCCGAGGGCGGCGAGCCCGCCTCGGGCCGTCCGGTGCTGATGGGTATCACGAAGGCCTCGCTGGCGACCGAGTCCTGGCTCTCGGCGGCCTCCTTCCAGGAGACCACCAAGATCCTGACCGACGCCGCCATCAAGGGCGCGAGCGACAAGCTCGTCGGCCTGAAGGAGAACGTCATCATCGGTAAGTTGATCCCGGCGGGCACGGGCATCAACAAGTACCGCAACATCCAGGTCCAGCCGACCGAGGAGGCCCGGGTCGCCGCCTACGCGATCCCGTCCTACGACGACGGCTACTACACCCCGGATGTCTTCGGCACCGGCACCGGTGCCGCGGTCCCGCTGGACGACTACGACTTCGGCCGCGACTACCGCTGAAGCAACCAGCAAAGGGTGGGCCCCCGGCACTCGTGCCGGGGGCCCACCCTTTTGTCGCGTCGACACCGATAGTGATGGACACTTGGTCTTGTGGAACAGATCTCGGTGGAGGAACTCGGTCGCGACACCGCTGCCATGGTCGCGCGTGTGCAGAATGGCGAGACTCTTGAGATCACCAAGCACGGCAAGGTGATTGCCCGGATGGTGCCGATTGTCTCCGCCCAGCAGGCGTCCGTTACTGGCGGGGTTCCCATTTGAAGTAGCGGGCGGCGGTGAATCCCAGGATCAGCAGCCACACCAGGCTTGACGCCAGGGCGAGGGAAGGCGTGGATCCGGCCCAGCCCTTGGTGATCAGCTCGCCGATGCCGGCGAACGGCAGCAGGGTGCCGATGGTCGAGACCACTGAGTCGGTCTGCGGCACCATGAACATTCCGGCCATTCCGGCGAGCAGCACCGGCATCGCCGTGATCTGGGTGACCTCGACGCTCCGGCTGAACGCGGCGGTCGCGATTCCGGCCAGCAGAGCCAGGACCAGGCCGAGGATGAGTCCAAGTAGGACGAACAAGGGCCGGGACGGTGAAGGTGCGCCGATCGCGATACAGAAGGCGAAGAACACGACCAGCTGTACCAGGCCGACGAGCATGATCGGCACGGAGACGCCTGCGAAGACGCCGTTGTCGGACAGTTCGCTGGTGCGCAGGCGTTGCAGCACAAGGGATTGCCGGCGGGCGGTGAAAACCGTTGTGCTGACCAGGAACACTGAGAACAGCAACATCATCGTCGCTGTGAAGCCCAGTGATGAAGGCCATTCCGACGCGGCCATGCCGCGGTACTGAAGCCAGGCCAGAGCGCAGACCCCGATCGGCACGGCCAGCACTGACACGGCTGTGATTCGCTTGCGTAGCAACAGGCGCAGCTCGAAGAGCGCGAGGTGGACGACCACGGTCACTCCTTGCCGATCGCGAGGAAGATCTCCTGCAGGGACGCTTGCGAGGCGTTCAGGTCCATCAGGGCGACGCCCGCTTGGTCGGCCCAGCGCAGGAGTTCGTACAGGTCTGCTTGCAGGGTGCGGGTCTGCACAGTCAAAGCGCGTCCGTCCAGCACGAGATCGCCGTACAACCTCGGCGGAACAACACCGGGAGGCAGTGTCGCGGTGATCCGGGCGGGCTGCTCGGACAACACCTCCGACAGTGTCCCCGCGAGCTGGACGCTGCCTCCGTGCATGATCGCCACGTGGTCGGCCAGTGCCTGGGCTTCCTCCAAGTAGTGCGTGGTCAGCAATACCGAGGTGCCGCTGTCCTTCAGCCGCTCCACGATCCGCCACAGCTGCTGGCGGGATTCGGGGTCCAGGCCGGTGGTCGGCTCGTCGAGCACCACCAGCGGCGGCTGTCCCCAGATCGCCAGGGCGAAGTCCAGCCGACGCCGCTCACCACCGGAGAGCTTCTCCACCGCCACATCCGAGCGGCCGGCCAGATCCACTGTGGACAACAGCTCCGGGATGGAGTCGCGGCGGCTGGTCAGGCCGCGCCACAGGGCCAGGGTCTCGGCCACCGTCAGTTCGCCGATCAGGCCTGTCTGCTGGGACATCACCCCGGTCCGCGCGCTGAGCGCGGTCCGGTCGGCGAACGGGTCCAGGCCGAACACCCGGACCTGGCCGGTGGCCGGCCGCCGGAATCCCTCGACCACTTCCAGCGTTGTCGTCTTGCCCGCGCCGTTCGTCCCCAGCAGCGCGAAGATCTCCCCTTCACCGACCGTGAAGTCCACCCCCGCGACTGCGACGAACTGCCCGTACCGATAGGTCAAACCGGACACTTCGATCACGTTCATGGCATAAGCCTCGCGAAACCGGCGCCATGACAGCAGTCGTCGCCGTCACGACGTCGTATGACAGCTGTCATGGGCTGTTACGTTCAAGGCGTGTCCGAGGCTGCGCTCGAGTCGTTGCGACGGTCGACCCGCAACACGTTGCTGTTCACCGACCTGATGGTCGGTTTGCTGCCGCTGGGGTTCCTGGTGCAGGCGGACCCGGTGCCCGACGTGTCGCGCATGGTCATCCTGCTCGTCGGCGCCGTCGGCTTCGTCTTCGTGCACGCGCGCGGCGTCTACCAGGCGATCAACAGCGAGTGGCGGCCGTTCCCGCTCCGCCGTGTCTACGCGCTTTGCGGGCTGGCGATCGCGTTGGCCTGCTTTGCGACGTCGATCGACACCGGCAGGGGCGCACTCAGCGCCTTGCTCGTCAGCATGGCGGTGTCCGAGTTCTTCATCGCCCGTCCCATCGGCGTCGCGTGGCGGCACATTGGCGCGGTCCTCGCGATGTACCTGGCCGCGAGCTCATTGGTCGCTGTCCTCTCTGGACATGCCGAAGAGGTAGGCAGTACCGCGCTTCTCGTGCCGTTGCTGGTCCTGCTCACCGCATACGGCATTGGTGTGACGTACCGCCAGTGGGAAGGGGCGCTCAAACTCGAGGAGGCCCGCCGGGCCGCCGCCGAGCTGGCCACCACCCGCGAACGCCTGCGGCTGGCCGAGGATCTGCACGACATCCTTGGCCACGCCTTGGAAGTCGTGTCCCTCAAGAGCGAGCTCGCGGCCCGCCTCGACGACCCGGTCAAGTCCAGGAACGAGATGGTCGAAGTGCAACGCCTGGCGCGCAACGCTTTGCGTGACGTCCGGGCTCTGGCGCACGGCAATCGCCCGACGGATCTGGCCACTGAGCTCGTGGGCGCACGCAAGCTGCTGGAGTCCGCGGGGATCGCCTGCGATGTCGACGCCGACCTGTCGACTCTCACCGGGAGCGAACGCGAGCTCTTCGGCCGTGTCCTGCGTGAGTCGGTGACCAACGCCCTTCGGCACGCCGACCCTCGCAAGTGCACAGTCACGTTGACCGTCCGTCCCGGTCAGGTCGTCCTGCGTGTTGTGAACGACGGCACAGTCCCGATCGAGCGGGAAGGTGAAGGCACCGGCCTGGCCGGTCTGGCGAGGCGGATCACGGCCGCGGACGGGGAGTTCACCGCTCAGGTCGTCGAGCCCGCGTCCTTCGAGGTGATTGCGAGTCTGCCCCGATGATCCGTGTTGTCCTCGCCGACGACGAGCAGTTGACCAGGCAGGCCGTGGCCGCCCTGCTGGGCCTGGAACCCGACCTCGAGGTCGTGGCCGACGTCGAGAACGGCGCCGAGGCACTGCTTGCGATCGCCGAGCACCGCCCGGACGTCGTCGTCCTCGATATGGAAATGCCCACAATGGACGGCCTGCAGGTGCTGGAGCTGACCGATGTGCGCGCGATCATGCTGACCCGGCATGCGAGGCCGGGTGTCCTTCGTCAGGCCCTGTCTCTCGGCGCGAAGGGGTTCCTGGCCAAGACCGCGCCGGCCGCGCTGCTGGCCGAGGTCATCCGCCGTGTGCACGCGGGCCTGCGTTACGTCGACCCCGAGTTCGCTGCCGAGGCCCTCGCCGAGAACCCATGCCCGTTGACCGACCGTGAGCTGGACGTTCTGCGCATGGTCAACGAGGACCGCACCGCGCCTGACATCGCCAGGGCCCTGCACCTGTCCGCCGGGACCGTCCGCAACTATGTGTCGTCCGCCATGACGAAACTGGGGGCCCGTAGCCGGACACAGGCCGCCCGGATGGCACGTGACAACGGCTGGATCTAGGCCCACGTGCCGCAGTCCCAGCCGGACGATCGACTTCGCACCTGTTTGTGACCTGGCGCACCTGACCTGGAAAATCGGGCGTGGCCTGGGGAAATCAGAGCAGGGGTAGGCTAGGGGCACCCCAGTTTTGCCACTGCCCGGCGGGCCAGGTATCTTTGCTAATCGTGCCCGACTGATGTCGGGCCGCTCCGTGTGCCTGTCGGCCGTGAATTCCGGCGTGCTGGCGTATGCGGAGTCCTCCCAAACCCCGTTGGGATGCCGCGGTTGTTCCATGTGGCGCTGTCCCGCACGGGCCGTTGGGGAAGGGCGACACGCCCGACCTCGGGTTACGGCGGGGCCAGGGGGAACAGAGCAGAACCACGGACAACCGCCATGAAGATGCAGTCGTAGAGAAAGCCGGTCCATGCCCACGATCCAGCAGCTGGTCCGTAAGGGCCGCCAGGACAAGGTCGCCAAGACCAAGACCGCGGCGCTCAAGGGGAGCCCGCAGCGGCGCGGTGTGTGCACGCGTGTGTACACCACCACGCCCAAGAAGCCGAACTCGGCGCTGCGCAAGGTCGCCCGTGTGAAGTTGACCAGCGGCATCGAGGTCACCGCCTACATCCCCGGTGAGGGTCACAACCTCCAGGAGCACTCGATGGTGCTCGTGCGTGGCGGTCGTGTGAAGGACCTCCCGGGTGTTCGCTACAAGATCATCCGCGGCTCGCTGGACACGCAGGGCGTGAAGAACCGCAAGCAGGCACGCAGCCGCTACGGCGCGAAGAAGGAGAAGAGCTGAGATGCCCCGTAAGGGACCGGCCCCGAAGCGGCCGCTGATCTCCGACCCGGTCTACAGCTCCCCGCTGGTCACTCAGCTGATCAACAAGGTGCTGAAGGACGGCAAGCGGTCCGTCGCAGAGCGGATCGTCTACGGGGCGCTCGAGGGCGCTCGCGAGAAGACCAGCACGGACCCGGTGGTGACGCTCAAGCGCGCGCTGGACAACGTCAAGCCGGCCATCGAGGTCAAGCCTCGCCGTGTCGGTGGCGCGACCTACCAGGTGCCGATCGAGGTCAAGCCCGGTCGCAGCACCACGCTGGCGCTGCGCTGGCTGGTCAGCTACTCCCGTAGCCGCCGTGAGAAGACGATGGTCGAGCGCCTCATGAACGAGCTGCTCGACGCTAGCAACGGTCTCGGCGCGAGCGTCAAGCGCCGCGAAGACACGCACAAGATGGCCGAGTCCAACAAGGCCTTCGCTCACTACCGCTGGTGACACCAGCCCTAGTGCTCATTTAAGACAGGGGAAGACTCTCGTGGCACTCGACGTGCTCACCGACCTTGCCAAGGTCCGCAACATCGGGATCATGGCGCACATCGACGCGGGCAAAACCACGACGACCGAGCGGATCCTCTTCTACACGGGGATCAACTACAAGATCGGCGAAGTGCACGACGGCGCCGCGACGATGGACTGGATGGAGCAGGAGCAGGAGCGCGGCATCACGATCACGTCCGCCGCGACGACCACTTACTGGGCCAACCACCAGATCAACATCATCGACACGCCTGGCCACGTGGACTTCACCGTCGAGGTGGAGCGCTCGCTGCGTGTGCTCGACGGTGCCGTTGCCGTGTTCGACGGCAAGGAGGGTGTCGAGCCCCAGTCCGAGCAGGTCTGGCGGCAGGCGACCAAGTACGACGTCCCGCGTATCTGCTTCGTCAACAAGATGGACAAGCTGGGCGCCGACTTCTACTTCACCGTGCGCACCATCTCCGAGCGGCTGGGCGCCAAGCCGTTGCCGATCCAGCTGCCGATCGGTGCCGAGAACGACTTCATCGGTGTCATCGACCTGATTCACATGCGCGCGCTGACCTGGCGCGGCGAGGTGAAGAAGGGCGAGGACTACGCCATCGAGGAGATCCCGGCCGACCTGGCCGAGAAGGCCGCGGAGTACCGCGAGGCCCTCATCGAGGCCGTCGCCGAGACCGACGACGAGCTGATGGAGAAGTACCTCGGCGGCGAGGAGCTGACGGTCGAGGAGATCAAGGCGGCCATCCGCAAGATCACGATCTCCCGGACCGCCTACCCCGTGCTGTGCGGCTCGGCGTTCAAGAACAAGGGCGTGCAGCCGATGCTGGACGCGGTCATCGACTACCTGCCGTCCCCGCTGGACGTGCCGGACGTGCAGGGCACCCTGGTCGACGGCGAGACCCCGGCGACGCGTAAGCCCTCCACCGAGGAGCCGTTCTCGGCCCTGGCGTTCAAGATCGCCGTGCACCCGTTCTTCGGCAAGCTGACCTACATCCGGGTCTACTCGGGCCAGGTCAACACCGGTGCGCAGGTGATCAACTCCACCAAGGAGCGCAAGGAGCGCATCGGCAAGCTCTTCCAGATGCACTCCAACAAGGAGAACCCGGTCACCGAGGCCATCGCGGGCCACATCTACGCCGCGATCGGCCTGAAGGACACCACGACCGGTGACACCCTGTGCGACCCGCAGCAGCCGATCGTGCTGGAGTCGATGAGCTTCCCCGACCCGGTCATCCAGGTCGCCATCGAGCCGAAGACCAAGGCCGACCAGGAGAAGCTGGGCACCGCGATCCAGAAGCTGGCCGAGGAGGACCCCACCTTCAAGGTCAAGCAGGACGAGGAGACCGGCCAGACCATCATCGCCGGCATGGGCGAGCTGCACCTGGACGTGCTGGTCGACCGGATGCGCCGCGAGTTCAAGGTCGAGGCCAACATCGGCAAGCCGCAGGTGGCCTACCGCGAGACCATCCGCAAGACGGTCGAGAAGCTGGACTACACCCACAAGAAGCAGACGGGTGGCTCCGGCCAGTTCGCCAAGGTCGTCGTCAAGCTCGAGCCGATGGCCACCACGGACGGCGCGCTCTACGAGTTCGAGAACAAGGTCACCGGTGGCCGCGTGCCGCGGGAGTACATCCCGTCGGTCGACCAGGGTGCGCAGGACGCCATGCAGTACGGCGTGCTGGCCGGCTACCCGCTGGTCGGGCTGAAGCTGACCCTGCTCGACGGCGCCTACCACGAGGTCGACTCGTCGGAAATGGCGTTCAAGATCGCCGGTTCGATGGTGCTCAAGGAGGCCGCCAAGCAGGCCAGCCCGGTGCTGCTCGAGCCGATGATGGCGGTCGAGGTGACCACGCCCGAGGACTACATGGGCGATGTCATCGGTGACCTGAACTCCCGCCGTGGCCAGATCCAGGCCATGGAGGAGCGCAGTGGCACGCGTGTCGTCAAGGCGCTCGTCCCGCTGTCGGAGATGTTCGGTTACGTGGGTGACCTGCGGTCTCGGACCCAGGGCCGCGCGAACTACTCCATGCAGTTCGACTCCTACGCCGAGGTTCCCACGAACGTGGCGAAGGAGATCATCGCAAAGGCGACGGGGGAATAACCCCTCACCGGAGCACCACACAGCGTGTGGGCTCTCCGGGGTTCCCCCGGGGTCCGCACAACCGACCCTGATGAGCCGGCGGGGCGACGCGAAATCTATTGTCGCCCCTTCGGATAAGAACAAGTCCAGGAGGACAATCCAGTGGCGAAGGCGAAGTTCGAGCGGACCAAGCCGCACGTCAACATCGGCACCGTCGGTCACATCGACCACGGCAAGACGACGCTCACCGCGGCTATCTCCAAGGTCCTGCACGACAAGTACCCGGAGTTGAACCCCTTCACGCCGTTCGACGAGATCGACAAGGCGCCGGAGGAGAAGCAGCGCGGTATCACCATCTCGATCGCTCACATCGAGTACCAGACCGAGAAGCGGCACTACGCGCACGTCGACTGCCCGGGACACGCGGACTACATCAAGAACATGATCACCGGTGCCGCCCAGATGGACGGCGCGATCCTGGTGGTCGCCGCGACCGACGGCCCGATGCCGCAGACCAAGGAGCACGTGCTGCTCGCCCGCCAGGTCGGCGTGCCCTACATCGTCGTCGCGCTGAACAAGGCCGACATGGTCGACGACGAGGAGATCCTGGAGCTCGTCGAGCTCGAGGTCCGTGAGCTGCTGACCGAGTACGAGTTCCCGGGCGATGACCTGCCCGTGGTCCGCGTCTCGGCGCTGAAGGCGCTCGAGGGCGACAAGGAGTGGGGCGACAAGCTGCTCGAGCTCCTCGACGCGGTCGACGAGAACATCCCGGAGCCGGTCCGCGAGACCGACCGTCCGTTCCTGATGCCGATCGAGGACGTCTTCACGATCACCGGTCGTGGCACGGTCGTCACCGGTCGTATCGAGCGCGGCGTTGTCAACGTCAACGAGGAGGTCGAGATCCTCGGCATCCGCGAGAAGGCGACCAAGACCACGGTCACCGGCGTTGAGATGTTCCGCAAGCTGCTCGACCAGGGCCAGGCCGGCGACAACGTGGGTCTGCTCGTGCGTGGTGTCAAGCGTGAGGACGTCGAGCGCGGCATGGTCGTGGCCAAGCCCGGCACCTCCACCCCGCACACCGAGTTCGAGGCGCAGGTCTACATCCTGTCCAAGGACGAGGGTGGCCGGCACACGCCGTTCTTCCAGAACTACCGCCCGCAGTTCTACTTCCGTACGACCGACGTGACCGGCGTCGTGACCCTCCCCGAGGGCACCGAGATGGTCATGCCGGGCGACGACACGAAGATGACTGTCGCGCTCATCCAGCCGATCGTGATGGACGAGGGCATGCGGTTCACCATCCGTGAGGGTGGCCGGACCGTGGGCGCCGGTACTCTGGTCAAGATCATCAAGTGATCTAGGTCGTATTAAGCGACCCCGATTTGGATGCCATATTTCGATATGGCATCCTGTATAGGTTGCTCGTCGTGGGGCGGCCGGGTTTCCCTCGGGGAACCGGCCGCCTCCGCGCGAGGGCAGTGGAGCGTTGACGCTGCCATGTGAGACACAAATGGGTTATGCCGGGAATTCTGATGAGCTTCCGGCCGCCCGTCCCACGAACGTCAGGTTCTCCCCCGCGGAGAGCAAAACGACTGTGGGACCGGTCTGTGAAGCGGGCGCGACACGCCCGACCGCGTGGACCGGGAACCATGACTTGTGAACAGGGGAGCGGAGCCTCCAGCACCAGCGAAATGGCTGGTAAAGAGCTCTGACAAGGGACATCACGGAAGGAACGGCAAAGCCACCATGGCGGGACAGAAGATCCGCATCCGGCTCAAGGCCTACGACCACGAGGCGATCGACGCCTCCGCGCGCAAGATCGTCGAGACCGTGACGCGTACCGGCGCTCGGGTCGTTGGGCCAGTGCCGCTGCCGACCGAGAAGAACGTCTACTGCGTCATCCGCTCGCCGCACAAGTACAAGGACTCGCGCGAGCACTTCGAGATGCGCACGCACAAGCGTCTGATCGACATCCTCGACCCGACGCCGAAGACGGTCGACGCGCTCATGCGCATCGACCTGCCGGCCAGCGTCGACGTCAACATCCAGTAAGCGCCTGCGCGCGAGAAACGCAGCGGAGAGAACGAGACCATGTCTGACAGGCAAGTGAAGGGCATTCTGGGCACCAAGCTCGGCATGACCCAGGTCTTCGACGAGTCGAACCGGGTAGTCCCGGTGACCGTCGTTCAGGCCGGGCCGAACGTGGTGACCCAGGTCCGCACCCAGGACAACGATGGCTACACCGCGGTCCAGCTGGCGTTCGGCGCCGTGGACCCCCGCAAGGTGAACAAGCCGGAGACCGGGCACTTCACCAAGGCCGGCGTCACCCCCCGGCGAGTGCTCGCCGAACTGCGCACCACTGACGCGGACTCCTACGAGGTCGGCCAGGAGATCACCGCCGAGGTGTTCGAGGCCGGCACCGTCATCGACGTCACCGGCACCAGCAAGGGCAAGGGCACCGCGGGTGTCATGAAGCGCCACGGCTTCAAGGGTTTGAGCGCCTCGCACGGTACCCAGCGCAAGCACCGCTCGCCGGGTTCCATCGGCGGGTGCGCCACCCCGGGCCGCGTGTTCAAGGGCCTGCGGATGGCCGGCCGCATGGGTCACGTCAAGGTGACCACCCAGAACCTGACCGTGCACCGGGTCGACGCCGACTCCGGCCTCATCCTGATCAAGGGTGCGGTGCCGGGTCCCAAGGGCGGCCTGGTGTTCCTCAAGAGCGCCGCGAAGGGTGGTGCGTGAAATGACCAGCGTTGACGTTCGCACCCCGGACGGCAAGACCGACGGCTCCGTCGAGCTGCCCGCGGGCATCTTCGACGTGCAGGCGAACATCCCGCTGATGCACCAGGTTGTCGTCGCCCAGGAAGCCGCCGCGCGGCAGGGCACCCACGACACCAAGACTCGCGGTGAGGTTCGCGGTGGCGGCAAGAAGCCGTACCGCCAGAAGGGCACCGGCCGGGCCCGCCAGGGTTCGACCCGCGCGCCGCAGTTCATCGGCGGTGGCACGGTGCACGGTCCGACTCCGCGGGACTACTCCCAGCGGACCCCCAAGAAGATGAAGGCCGCCGCCCTGCGTGGTGCCCTCTCCGACCGGGCGCGGGCCGAGCAGCTGCACATCGTGTCCTCTTTGGTCACCGGCGAGAAGCCGTCCACGAAGGACGCCCGCAAGGCGCTCGCCGCCATCAGCGGTGCCAAGCACGTGCTCGTGGTGCTCAACCGGGACGACGAGCTGAACCTGCTGTCGGTGCGCAACCTGGACAACGTCCACGTGTTGTGGCCGGACCAGTTGAACACCCGCGACGTGATCTTCGCCGACGACGTGGTGTTCACCAAGGACGCGTACGAGGCGTTCGTGGCGGGCCCGATCAGTGGCCGCTCCGCGAAGGCGACCGCTCGCTCCGGTGAAGTTGAGGAGGAGTCGAAGTGATTCCCGACCCCCGCGACATCCTTCGCGCGCCGGTCATCTCCGAGAAGTCCTACGGCTTGCTCGAAGAGAACAAGTACACGTTCCTGGTCCACCCCGACGCCAACAAGACGGCGATCAAGATCGCGGTCGAGAAGGTGTTCGGCGTCAAGGTGATCAGCGTGAACACGCTGAACCGGCAGGGCAAGCGCAAGCGCACCCGCACCGGGTTCGGCAAGCGCAAGGACACCAAGCGCGCCATCGTGACACTTTCCGCCGACAGCAAGCCGATCGAGATCTTCGGCGGCCCGGCCGCCTAGGGAACGAGGAACTCGCAGAGATGGGCATCCGCAAGTACAAGCCGACGACGCCGGGCCGTCGTGGCTCGAGCGTCTCGGACTTCGCCGAGATCACCCGTGATCACCCGGAGAAGTCGCTGGTCCGGCCGCTGAACAAGAAGGGCGGCCGCAACGCGCACGGCAAGATCACCACCCGGCACAAGGGTGGCGGTCACAAGCGCGCGTACCGCTTGATCGACTTCCGTCGCAATGACAAGGACGGCGTGCCGGCCAAGGTCGCTCACATCGAGTACGACCCCAACCGCACCGCCCGCATCGCGCTGCTGCACTACGCGGACGGCGAGAAGCGCTACATCATCGCGCCGGAGAAGCTGCGCCAGGGCGACCCGATTGAGAACGGCCCCAAGGCCGACATCAAGCCGGGCAACAACCTGCCGCTGCGCAACATCCCGGTCGGCACCGTGGTGCACGCGATCGAGCTCCGCCCCGGTGGCGGCGCCAAGATCGCCCGGTCCGCCGGCGCCAGTGTCCAGCTGGTGGCCCGTGAGGGTCAGTACGCGCAGCTGCGGATGCCCTCCGGCGAAATCCGCAACGTCGACGTCCGCTGCCGCGCCACGGTCGGTGCGGTCGGCAACGCCGAGCAGTCCAACATCAACTGGGGCAAGGCCGGCCGGATGCGGTGGAAGGGCAAGCGCCCGACCGTCCGTGGTGTGGCCATGAACCCGGTCGACCACCCGCACGGTGGTGGTGAGGGCAAGACCTCCGGTGGTCGTCACCCGGTGAACCCGGCCGGTAAGCCCGAAGGCCGTACTCGTCGCCGTAAAGCGAGCGACCGGATGATCGTCCGTCGCCGCAAGACCGGCAAGAAGCGCTGAGCAGGAAGGGAGTGAACCATGCCACGTAGCCTGAAAAAGGGCCCGTTCGTTGACGACCACCTGCTCAAGAAGGTGGACGCGCTGAACGAGTCCGGCAAGAAGACGGTGATCAAGACCTGGTCTCGCCGGTCCACGATCATCCCGGACATGCTGGGACACACCATCGCGGTGCACGACGGCCGCAAGCACGTCCCGGTCTTCGTCTCGGAGGCCATGGTCGGGCACAAGCTGGGCGAATTCGCCCCGACCCGCACCTTCAAGGGCCACATCAAGGACGACCGGAAGTCCCGCCGCCGCTGAGCGGCGCGCCTAGAACACGAACCAGCAAGGGGTAAGCAGCGATGAACGCCCGTGACGAAGCCGCGGTGGAGGAGCTTCCTACCGCCGTGGCTCGGGCTCGCTACGTGCGCACCACGCCGATGAAGGCGCGCCGCGTGATCGAGCTCATCAAGGGACGTAACGCCAGCGAGGCCCTGGCCGTGCTCCAGTTCGCGCCGCAGGCCGCCAGCGGTCCGGTCGCGAAGGTGCTCGCCAGTGCCATGGCAAACGCCGAGAACAACATGAGCCTCGACCCGGAGACGCTCTGGGTGAGCAAGGCGTATGTGGACGAGGGCCCGACCCTCAAGCGGTTCCGCCCCCGTGCGCAGGGCCGCGCGTACCGCATCCGCAAGCGCACCAGCCACATCACGGTCGAGGTCGTTTCGCGCCCGAAGCCGGAGGCTGCTCGCAAGCCCGGCCGCAAGGCCGCGAAGACCAGTGAGAAGGGAAGTGCCAGCTAGTGGGTCAGAAGATCAACCCGCACGGCTTCCGCCTGGGTATCACCACTGACTGGAAGTCCCGCTGGTACGCGGACAAGCAGTACGCGGAGTACGTGGCGGAAGACGTCAAGATCCGGAAGCTGCTGTCCAAGGGCATGGAGCGTGCCGGCATCTCCAAGGTGGAGATCGAGCGGACCCGGGACCGCGTGCGGGTGGACATCCACACCGCGCGTCCGGGCATCGTCATCGGCCGCCGCGGCGCCGAGGCGGACCGTATCCGCGGTGAGCTGGAGAAGCTCACCAAGAAGCAGGTCCAGCTGAACATCCTCGAGGTCAAGAACCCCGAGTCGGATGCCCAGCTGGTCGCGCAGGCAGTCGCCGAGCAGCTGTCCAACCGTGTGGCCTTCCGCCGCGCGATGCGTAAGGCCATTCAGTCGGCCATGCGTTCGCCGCAGGTCAAGGGCATCCGGGTGCAGTGCGGTGGCCGTCTCGGCGGTGCCGAGATGTCCCGCTCGGAGCACTACCGCGAGGGTCGCGTCCCGCTGCACACGCTGCGTGCGGACATCGACTACGGCTTCTTCGAGGCCCGTACCACCTTCGGCCGCATCGGCGTGAAGGTCTGGATCTACAAGGGTGAGGTTGTTGGCGGCCGCCGCCAGCACGACGCCCGTGACAACGCCACGCAGGAGCGCGCCCCGCGCCGCGAGCGTCCGAGCCGCGCCCGTCGTTCCGGTGCCACTGGTACCACCGCGACGAGCACTGAGGCCGGACGGGCCGCCGCCCAAGAGGCAAAAACTGGTGCCGCAGCCGAGGATGCGCCATCGGCGTCCGGGTCCGTCAACAACGGGACCCCGGAGGCCACGGCAGGGAATGGGGAGGGCTGAGCTGTGCTCATCCCACGCAAGGTCAAGCACCGTAAGCAGCACTCACCGAAGCGCCACGGCGCCGCCAAGGGTGGCACCAAGGTCAACTTCGGCGAGTACGGCATCCAGGCGCTCGAACCGGCGTACGTGACCAACCGGCAGATCGAGTCCGCCCGTATCGCCATCAACCGGCACATCCGCCGTGGTGGCAAGGTGTGGATCCAGGTCTTCCCGGACCGTCCGCTGACCAAGAAGCCCGCCGAGACCCGGATGGGTTCCGGTAAGGGTTCGCCCGAGTACTGGGTGGTCAACGTCAAGCCGGGTCGGGTGCTGTTCGAGATGAGCTTCCCGAACGAGGCCGTGGCGCGTGAGGCGCTGCGTCGTGCGATCCACAAGCTGCCGATGAAGTGCCGCATCGTCACGCGTGAAGGTGGTGACTTCTGATGGCAGTGACAGCCTCGGAGATCCGCGAGCTGACCGAGGAGGAGCTGGTGCTCCGCCTGCGCGAGGCCAAGGAGGAGCTGTTCAACCTCCGGTTCCAGATGGCCACCGGCCAGCTGGACAACAACCGCCGGCTGCGCACGGTGCGGCGGGACATCGCCAAGATCTACACAGTGATGCGGGAGCGCGAACTGGGCTTGTCGGCTTCCCCTGACGAGACAGTTACGAACGAAGGTGCCGCATGACCGAGCCGACCGCTCAGGAGAACGAGAGCCGCAACCGCCGCAAGGTGCGCGAGGGCTACGTCGTCTCCGACAAGATGGACAAGACCGTTGTGGTCCAGCTTGAGGACCGCAAGAAGCACCGTCGCTACTCCAAGGTTCTGCGCACCACCAGCAAGGTGAAGGTGCACGACGAGGAGAACGCCGCCGGTGTCGGTGACCGCGTCCTGCTGATGGAGACTCGCCCGCTGTCGGCCACCAAGCGCTGGCGGCTCGTCGAGATCCTCGAGAAGGCCAAGTAAGCAACAGCTATTGACCGCGCGTATCAGGTCGGAAATCTGCTACGCCACAACGGGTCAGGGAGAAAGCAGTGATTCAGCAGGAGTCGCGGCTGCGTGTCGCCGACAACACCGGTGCCAAGGAGATCCTTTGCATCCGTGTTCTCGGCGGTTCCGGCCGTCGCTACGCGGGCATCGGCGACATCATCGTCGCCACCGTGAAGGACGCGATCCCGGGTGCGGGTGTGAAGAAGGGTGACGTCGTCAAGGCCGTCATCGTCCGCACCGCCAAGGAGCGTCGCCGTCCGGATGGCTCGTACATCCGCTTCGACGAGAACGCCGCGGTGCTCATCAAGAACGACACCGAGCCGCGTGGTACCCGCATCTTCGGCCCGGTCGGCCGTGAGCTGCGGGACAAGAAGTTCATGAAGATCATTTCGTTGGCGCCGGAGGTGCTCTGACCATGAAGGTGAAAAAGGGCGACACTGTCGTCGTTATCGCCGGCAAGGACAAGGGCGCCAAGGGCAAGGTCATCCAGGCCTACCCCAAGGACAACCGCGTTCTTGTCGAGGGTGTCAACCGCATCAAGAAGCACACCAAGATCACCCAGACGCAGCGTGGCGCCCAGTCGGGCGGGATCGTGACCCAGGAGGCCCCGATCCACGTCAGCAACGTCATGGTGGTCGCCGACGGCAAGGCCGTCCGGGTGGGCTACAAGACCAACGACGAGGGCCGCAAGGTTCGCGTGGCCCGCGGCAAGGGCAACGGGAAGGAGATCTGATCATGACTACCGCTGAGAAGACCATCCCGCGGCTCAAGGCCCGCTACCGCGCGGAGATCGCGCCGGCGTTGCACAAGGATTTCTCCTACGACAACGTCATGCAGATCCCCGGCGTCGTGAAGATCGTCGTCAACATGGGTGTCGGTGACGCCGCCCGCGACGGCAAGCTGATCGAGGGCGCGGTTCGCGACCTGGCCACGATCACCGGCCAGCGTCCCGAGGTTCGCAAGGCCCGCAAGTCCATCGCGCAGTTCAAGCTGCGTGAGGGCATGCCGATCGGAGCGCGTTGCACGCTGCGTGGCGACCGGATGTGGGAGTTCCTCGACCGTCTGCTGACGATCGCGCTTCCCCGTATCCGTGACTTCCGTGGCCTGTCGCCCAAGCAGTTCGACGGCAACGGCAACTATACGTTCGGTCTCAACGAGCAGTCGATGTTCCACGAGATCGACCCGGACGCGATCGACCGCCAGCGCGGCATGGACATCACGATCGTGACCACCGCCATCAACGACGACGAGGGCCGGGCGCTGCTCAAGCACCTGGGCTTCCCGTTCCGGGAGAACTGATCCATGGCCAAGAAGGCGTTGATCCACAAGGCCGCGCAGAAGCCGAAGTTCAAGGTCCGCGGTTACACCCGCTGCCAGCGCTGCGGCCGCCCGCACTCCGTTTTCCGCAAGTTCGGCCTGTGCCGGATCTGCCTGCGGGAGATGGCCCACCGCGGTGAACTGCCCGGCGTGAGCAAGTCCAGCTGGTAAAGGCGAACCCGCCTCTACCTCCCATTTCACCGTAGGCCCCCGGGAACCGCGGTGAGAAAGGTTGACAGGTCACCATGACGATGACCGACCCGATCGCAGACTTCTTGACCCGTCTGCGCAACGCCAACTCGGCGTACCACGACGAGGTTGTACTGCCGCACTCGAAGATCAAGGCGAACATCGCCGAGATCCTCAAGCGTGAGGGCTACATCGCCGGCTACCGCGCGGAGCAGGGCGAGAAGTGCAAGAACCTGATCGTGGAGCTGAAGTACGGCCCCAACCGTGAGCGCAGCATCGCTGGTCTCCGCCGCATCTCCAAGCCGGGTCTGCGGGTGTACGCGAAGTCGACCGGCCTGCCGAAGGTGCTCGGCGGACTGGGCGTGGCGATCATTTCCACGTCGACCGGCCTGGTGACCGATCGACAGGCCAACAAGCAGGGTGTAGGCGGAGAAGTTCTCGCCTACGTCTGGTAGGGGAGGAGAGAAGGCATGTCCCGTATCGGAAAGCTGCCGATCGCCGTCCCCTCCGGGGTCGACGTCAAGATCGATGGCCAGACAGTCAACGTCAAGGGGCCCAAGGGCACTCTGACGCACACCATTGTCGAGCCGATCAGCCTTGAGCGCGCCGAGGACGGCACGCTGCAGGTGAAGCGGCCCAACGACGAGCGTCAGAACCGTGCGCTGCACGGCCTGACTCGCACGCTCGTGAACAACCTCGTCGTCGGCGTCACCGCCGGTTACGAGAAGAAGCTTGAGATCCACGGCGTTGGTTACCGTGTCGCGCTCAAGGGCACTGAACTCGAGTTCCAGCTCGGTTACAGCCACTCGATCAAGGTGCCTGCCCCCGAGGGCATCACCTTCACGGTGGAGACCCCGACGCGGTTCTCGGTCAGCGGGATCGACAAGCAGCTCGTCGGTGAGGTCTCGGCCAACATCCGCAAGCTGCGCAAGCCCGACCCGTACAAGGGCAAGGGCGTCCGCTACGCGGGCGAGAAGATCCGCCGCAAGGTCGGAAAGACGGGTAAGTGACATGAGCGAAGCAACCACAACAAAGCGGAAGCCGGTCGGCAAGGACATCTCGACCCGCCGTCGCGTGGCCCGCGCGCGTCGTCACTTCCGGCTCCGCAAGAAGATCAGCGGCACGCCGGCCCGTCCGCGCCTGGTCGTCAACCGGTCCTCGCGGCACATCGCCGTGCAGCTGATCGACGACCTGGCCGGTCACACCATCGCCGCCGCGACCTCCTTCGAGGCCGACGTGCGTGCGCTGGAGGGCGACAAGAAGGCCAAGGCCGCCAAGGTCGGGCAGCTGCTTGCCGCCCGCGCCAAGGACAAGGGCATCGACAAGGTCGTGTTCGACCGGGGTGGCTACGACTACCACGGCCGGATCGCGGCGCTCGCCGACGCTGCCCGTGAGGCGGGTCTGGAGTTCTGATGAAGAACACCCGCGAAGTAATCGAGAACGGAAGGAACGCCTGATGCCGGGACGTACACGGCAGGGTGGCGGCTTCGGCGGTCAGCAGGGCGGTCAGGGCGGCAACGACCGCGGCGACCGTCGCGACCGCAGGGACCGTCGCGACGGTGGTCGTGGCGGCGCGGCCCAGGAGAAGACCCCGCACCTCGAGCGCGTTGTTGCGATCAACCGCGTCGCGAAGGTCGTGAAGGGTGGTCGTCGCTTCAGTTTCACCGCCCTGGTGGTCGTCGGTGACGGCGACGGTCAGGTCGGCGTCGGCTACGGCAAGGCCAAGGAGGTGCCCGCCGCGATCGCGAAGGGCGTGGAGGAAGCCAAGAAGAACTTCTTCCGCGTGCCCCGGATCGCCGGCACCATCCCGCACCCCATCCAGGGTGAGGACGCCGCGGGCGTCGTGCTGCTCCGTCCGGCCAGCGCCGGTACCGGTGTCATCGCCGGTGGCCCGGTGCGTGCCGTCCTGGAGTGCGCCGGTGTCCACGACGTGCTGTCGAAGTCGCTGGGTAGCGACAACGCCATCAACATCGTGCACGCCACTGTGGCGGCCCTGAAGGGCCTGCAGCGTCCGGAGGAGGTGGCTGCCCGCCGCGGCCTGCCGCTCGAGGACGTCGCCCCCGCCGCCATGCTGCGTGCCCGTGCACAGGCTGGTGCGTGATGGCGAAGCTGCAGATCACCCAGGTCAAGAGCAAGATCGGCACCAAGCACAACCACCGCGAGTCGCTGCGCACCCTCGGGCTGCGCAAGATCCGCCAGAGCGTGGTGCGTGACGACACCCCTGAGGTCCGCGGCCTGGTTCACACCGTGCGGCACCTCGTGGTGGTCGAGGAGGTCAACGACTGATGGCCATCAAACTCCATCACCTGCGCCCCGCCCCCGGTGCCAAGACCGACAAGATCCGCGTCGGCCGTGGTGAGGGCTCCAAGGGCAAGACCGCCGGTCGTGGCACGAAGGGCACCAAGGCCCGCAAGAACGTGTCGCCCCGGTTCGAGGGTGGGCAGATGCCCATCCACATGCGGCTGCCGAAGCTCAAGGGCTTCAAGAACCGCTTCCGCGTGGAATACCAGATCGTCAACGTGGGCGATCTGGCCACGCTGTTCCCCGAGGGTGGCAAGGTCGGCATCCTCGACCTCGTCGCCAAGGGCGCCGTCCGCAAGGGCCAGCTCGTCAAGGTCCTCGGCGACGGCGACATCGCCGGCGTGAAGCTGGACGTCACCGTCCACGCCTTCTCCGGCAGCGCGATCGAAAAGATCACCTCCGCAGGTGGTTCGATCAACAAGCTGTGAGCCAGAACCACAAAGGGCCGTCCCAGAATCCTGGGGCGGCCCTTTTGGCGTCCGGACTGAGACCGGGTTGTGTTGTCGTGGTGTCAGGCTCGTCAGGCATGAACACTCGGCGGTTGATCGGTGCGTGCCTGGCGCTGCTGGCTTCGGTTCTGCTGGCGCTTTCGCTGGTTTTCCCGCTGTATGTGAGCAGGATCGACTCGCCGATCGTGGCGACGACGATGACGCTCACGGCTTGGGGGATCAAGTCGGGTGACGGTTCTGCCGGGACGCTCTTCGGCTTGGGGCCTGTGCATGGCTTTCCGTTGCTGTTCGCCACGATTGTCCTGGTTGTCGCGAGTGTGCTGGCCTTTGCGGGGGCGAGGACTGGTGCTGCGCAGACTGGCGTGCGGACAGCCTGGATCTGGCTCACTATCGCGGCCGCGTTCGTCGTTGGGGTGGCTGTCACAGTGGTTCCGCAGGTGACGAGTTCGTTCCTGACGATGGGGCTGGGCCGGCCGGGAGGGGCTCTCGACTCGTACTTCGGCCTGGGGTTCTGGTCGCTGGTGGTCGGCGCTGTGTTCGCAGTGGCCGGAGCGGTCCTGGCCGGTGTGCCCGTGCGAAAGCCTGCTGATACCGGGCCTCAAGCCGCCTAGCGGCCGGGCCGTCATGTCTCGGAACGACATCGGGGGATGTGACGTGACCAGGACGTGTCCTTGCGCTGTCACGCTCCTGTCGCATGAGCAACCGGCAACCATCCCGACGACTCGGCGCGTTTTTCGCTCTGCCGGCTTCGGTGCTGCTGATTCTTTCGCTGATCCTCCCGTTGTTCGTGGCCACGGTCAGCATGCCCGGCGTCATGGCCGAGATGACGACGACGATCTACGCCTGGGGGTTCGCCGACGACCGGCCGAAGATGTCCGACGGCAACCTGTTGCAGGAACTGCCGATGCACGCCTATCCCATGGTGCTGGCCACGTTGATGTTCATCGTCGCGACGGTGATCGCCTTCGTGCGGGCCGGCGGTCGGTCAGCTGGGTTGTGGCTCACGGCTGCGGCTGCGTTCGTGGCCGGGATGGCGGCCACTGTCATCCCACAGGTGGTCAGCTGGTTCGCGTTCTACAGTCCGCTGATGCCTGAGCAAGAGATGGGCCCAGGCGACGGGCCTGCTCTGGGCCTGGGTTTCTGGGCGTTGATGGCCAGCGCCGTGCTGGCGGTGACGTCGGCTGTGCTCACGGTCAAAGCCGCCCCCAGATCAGAGACCACTGAGGTTCCGGCGCCAGCTAATGTCGATCCTCATGGAACTGGTGGTTCTGCTTGACGAGGCCGGGCAAGCCGTGGGCACCGCCGACAAGGCGACGGTTCACCACGAGCAGACCCCGCTGCACCTGGCGTTCTCCGCGTACGTCTTCGACGCGGACAACCGCTTCCTGCTGACCCGCAGGGCCCTCACCAAGCGGACGTGGCCGGGTGTCTGGACCAATTCGTGCTGTGGCCATCCAGGGCCCGGAGAGGGCATGCGTGACACTGTTACGCGTCGCCTCAAAGACGAGCTCGGCCTCGAAGCCGAGACGATCGACCTCGTGCTGCCGAGGTTCCGTTACCGCGCGGTCATGCCGGATGGCACGGTCGAGAACGAGATGTGTCCCGTCTACCGGGTTACCGTCAGCGCCGATCCGCGGCCTGACGCTGCCGAGGTCGACGACTTCGAGTGGGTCGACTGGCCGCCTCGGCGGGAGCTTTCCCCTTGGGCCACAAGGCAGATCCCCGAACTGGAGGCACTCGGTGCGGATCCCCGGAACTGGCCTTCCGGCACCGACGCCGAGCTGCCGCCCGCGGCCTGTTGAGAAAAAACGATCAATGCGCCAGACGGGGGGTGCGGAGCACCCTCAGGAGGCTGTTAGAGTCGAGCTCACGCTTCGGGACAAATCTGCCCCGAAGCGTTCCTGGCTTGTCCGGCCAGGCCGTGTTCCCGCCGGTTTGATAGACCGGCCAAGCAAGTCGTTCGCCGGCAGGATGCCGGTGACGCGAGGAGGTCTTGCGTGCTAGGCGCCTTCCGCTCGGCTCTCGCGACGCCGGATCTGCGCAAGAAGATCCTGTTCACACTCGGGATCATTGTGCTGTACCGGGTGGGAGCACTTCTGCCATCACCGGGCGTGTCATACCCGAACGTGCAGAAATGTCTGGCCAACGTCCAGCAGGACGGCATCTACTCACTGCTGAACCTGTTCAGCGGTGGTGCGCTGCTCCAGCTGTCCGTTTTCGCGCTGGGCATCATGCCCTACATCACCGCGAGCATCATCATCCAGCTGCTCACCGTGGTCATCCCGCGGTTCGAGCAGCTGAAGAAGGAAGGCCAGGCGGGCCAGGGCAAACTGACCCAGTACACCCGCTACCTGACCATCGCGCTGGCGATCCTGCAGGCCACCGGCATCGTCGCGCTGGCCGACCGCGGTCAGCTGTTCGGCGACTGCCAGGAAGACATCATCCCGGCCGACGGCATCTTCACGCTGATCCTCATCGTCACCACGATGACCGCCGGTACGGCCGTCATCATGTGGCTGGGCGAGCTGATCACCGAGCGCGGCATCGGCAACGGCATGTCGCTGCTGATGTTCGTCAACATCGCGGCCCGCATCCCGGCTGAGGGCGCGATCATCTGGAGCAAGGGCCCGATCACCTTCACCGTGATCTGCCTGTTCGGTCTCGCGATCATCGCCAGCGTCGTGTTCATGGAGCAGGGCCAGCGCCGGATCCCGGTCCAGTACGCCAAGCGCATGATCGGCCGCCGCATGTACGGCGGGACCTCGACCTACCTGCCGCTGAAGGTCAACCAGGCCGGCGTCATCCCGGTGATCTTCGCGTCCTCGCTGCTCTACCTGCCGGACCTGATCTCCCGGCTGATCGGCACCAACCAGGACTCCGGCTGGCAGCGCTGGATCAACCAGTACCTGGTGCAGCAGAACAGCTGGGTGCACATCCTGGTGTACTTCTCGCTGATCATCTTCTTCACGTACTTCTACATCACGATCACGTTCAACGTGAATGAACGTGCTGAGGAGATGCGGAAGTTCGGTGGGTTCATCCCTGGCATCCGGCCAGGACGTCCAACCTCGGAATACCTGAGTTTCGTGCTGAGCCGCATCACCCTGCCCGGCTCGATCTACCTTGGTGTCATCGCGATCCTGCCGAACTTCTTCTTGTCGGTGACAGGATCCGGGAACAACCAGAACTTCCCGTTCGGTGGTACCGCGGTACTGATCATGGTCGGCGTCGGCCTCGACACCGTGAAGCAGATCGAGAGCCAGCTCATGCAACGTAACTACGAAGGGTTCCTCAGGTGACACGACTCGTTCTGGTCGGCCCGCCAGGCGCGGGCAAGGGCACGCAGGCCGGGACGCTCAGCGAGAAGCTCGGCGTGCCACACATCTCGACCGGGGATCTGTTCCGTGCCCACATCGGGGACGGGACAGAGCTCGGCCGCAGCGTCCAGGGCTTCCTGGACGAGGGCAAGCTCGTGCCCGACGAGGTCACCAACGAGATGGTCCGCGAGCGGCTGGCGGACGAGGACACCGCGGGCGGGTTCATCCTCGACGGTTTCCCTCGCAACATCGCTCAGGCCGAGGTGCTCGACAAGATCCTCGCCGAGTCCGGACAGAAGCTGGACGCGGTCGTCTCGTTCCAGATCGACGAGGACGTGGTGGTCGCCCGGCTGCTCGGCCGCGGCCGCAAGGACGACAACGAGGAAGTCATCCGGCACCGCCAGCACGTGTACCGCTCCGAGACCGAGCCCTTGCTGAACTACTACCGCGACATCGTGCTGACGATCGACGCGGTCGGCGAGGTCAACGAGGTCACCAACCGCGTGCTCAACGCCCTGGACAAGTGACCAGAGGTGGAGTGCTCGGCTTGTTGCGCGGGCGCCGGACGATGATCGAGATCAAGTCCCGTGGCGAACTCGAGGCGATGCGTGCGGCGGGAATCGTCGTGGCACGTACCCTCGCCCTGGTCTCCGAGGCGGTCAAACCCGGCATAAGCACGGCCGAGCTGGACGAGATCGCCGAACAGTCGATCAGGGACGCGGGCGCGATCCCGTCGTTCAAGGGCTATCACGGCTTCCCGGCGTCGATCTGCGCCTCGGTGAACGAGCAGGTGGTCCACGGCATCCCGGCGGCATCGCAGGTGCTGGCCGAGGGCGACCTGATCTCCATCGACTGCGGCGCGATCCTCGACGGCTGGCACGGCGACGCAGCCGTGACAGTCTCGGCCGGCGCCATGCGCCCCGAGGACAAGGCCCTCTCCGAGGCCACCCGCGCCTCGATGTACGCAGGCGCCGAGGCCCTGGTCCCGGGCGCCCGCCTCTCGGACGTCTCGCACGCCATCGAGCAGTCCATCCTCGCTTCGGCCCGCGCCAACGGCGTGAAGTACGGAATCATCAAGGACTACGGCGGCCACGGCATCGGCACCGAGATGCACATGGAGCCCTTCCTCTCCAACTACGGCAAACCCGGCAAAGGCCCCCGCCTGGTCACCGGTATGGCCATCGCCGTCGAACCCATGCTCACCCTCGGCGGCAACAAGACAGCCGAACTCGACGACGGCTGGACCGTGGTGACCCTCGACGAGTCCCGCGCCGCCCACTGGGAGCACAGCGTCGCCATCACCGACGACGGCCCCTGGATCCTCACAGCCCCCGAGGACTGAGTTTTGCCCCCAATGTGGCATTGGTGGCATGCGATGTCCCCAATGCCACATTGGGGACATACCTAAGGCGGGTGCTCTGCGCGAGCACCCGACCGGGGTGAGTCCCGCGAAAGAACCCCATATTCACCGCCTGACGCGCCGAATCTCTGATCATATTCGCCTGGTACGCACGCTCTAATGACTGAGTGTGACGCTGTGGTGACGAGGGGTGACGGCGGTGCATATGGCGCCTGTTCTCGGATGCCAGTGAGGTAGGGGCAGCCCTACCAAAAGCGTAGGGATTGCGCCATCCACCTGCGGGTCTGGGTGGAGAAGCATGGTTGGGGTGACTGATGACTTCGCGCCGGACCTGATTCGCGTGACTGACATTGACCGCAAGGCGATGGAAGCGCGCCTGCGGGTGGCCCATACGAACGGCAGCCTTACACTCGATGAGCTGGACGAACGCCTGGCCGTGCTCTGGCAGACGAAGACGCGTGGGGATCTGGCCGCCTTGGTGAGGGACCTGCCGCCGCCTGCGCCGCCTCCTCCGCTTGCGAAGCCGAACCATGCACGAACAACCATGAAAGTTCTGACGGCGATCTGGTTGAGTGTGAGTGCCGTCAATCTGATCATCTGGCTGATGGTGTCGATGATCAGCTTCGACGTCGCCTATCCCTGGTTCCTGTGGCCGATGCTGCCTCCTGGGGCTGTGCTGGGGGTGCTGTGGTGGCTAGGGGTGGGGCGAAGCCGCAGCTAGCACCCCCGATTTGGGGACCCTCGACCGGGTGCGTACACTTGGCTGGTGGCGCGCTCGTAGCGCCGGTCTCGTTGTGCGGTTTTTTCAAACGAACCCTCGCGTGCCCGGTACGGCCGCGTCCAGTACGAAGTTAGTCACCGTCACGAAACGCGGAGGACATGGGCAAGAAGGACGGGGCCATCGAAGTCGAGGGTCGCGTGGTCGAACCCCTCCCCAACGCGATGTTTCGCGTTGAGTTGGAGAACGGTCACAAGGTCCTCGCGCACATCAGCGGGAAAATGCGGCAGCACTACATCCGTATTTTGCCGGAGGACCGGGTGGTCGTGGAGCTCTCGCCCTACGACTTGTCCCGCGGGCGCATCGTCTACCGCTACAAGTAGTGACCTCCACCAGGCCCAAACAGGAGAGCTGAGGCGTGAAGGTCCAGCCGAGCGTCAAGAAGATCTGCGACAAGTGCAAAGTGATCCGCCGTCACGGCCGGGTCATGGTGATCTGCGAGAACCTGCGCCACAAGCAGCGTCAGGGCTGATCAGGCACCACGCAAAAGAGGACCTCCTATGACCTGCCCGATCACACGGATCGGGCGTACCCCCGGACTTCAGGCCGGGGCCCGGGCTTAACAGACGAGTCGGCCCGGGACGGTCAGGGAGCAGACCTGGAGAAAACTCAAAGGAGACATCGCCGAAATGGCACGACTCGCTGGCGTAGACCTCCCCCGCGAGAAGCGGTTGGAGATCGCGCTGACCTACATCTTTGGCATCGGGCGTACCCGTTCCAAGGAACTTCTCGTCGCGACCGAGCTCAGCCCGGACCTGCGCGTGAAGGACCTGTCGGACGACGACATCCTGAAGCTGCGCGACTACATCGAGAACAACTTCAAGGTGGAGGGTGACCTTCGCCGCGAGGTGCAGGCCGACATTCGCCGGAAGATGGAGATCGGCTGCTACGAGGGCCTGCGGTGGCGCCGCGGTCTGCCAGTGCGCGGACAGCGCACCAAGACCAACGCCCGTACGCGCAAGGGTCCCAAGAAGACGGTCGCCGGTAAGAAGAAGGCCGGAAAGAAGTGAGCCAGTACTGCGGTCGGACGCTCAAGCTCGTCACGCAGTCGCGGCGTGGCCGGTCCGCCATGCGGGCCACCCTCGTCGCCCCGCAGAACGCCCGCCCAGAGGCGCTGCGGGACCTGTATCTCGACGCCGGTACTCGTATCCGGCGCGGGAATGCCGCTCCTTCAACCACTCGCGCATCCAAGTAGGAGAAACCCGAAGCAATGCCACCCAAGTCGCGTACTGGCGCCGTCAAGAAGGTGCGGCGCAAGGAAAAGAAGAACATCTCGCACGGGCATGCTCACATCAAGAGCACGTTCAACAACACCATCGTCTCGATCACCGACCCGCAGGGCAACGTGATCAGCTGGGCCTCCAGCGGCCACGTGGGCTTCAAGGGCTCGCGTAAGTCGACGCCGTTCGCCGCGCAGATGGCCGCGGAGAACGCCGCGCGCAAGGCCGCCGAGCACGGCATGAAGAAGGTCGACGTGTTCGTCAAGGGCCCGGGTTCCGGTCGGGAGACCGCGATCCGTTCGCTGCAGGCAGCCGGCCTCGAGGTCGGCACGATCCAGGACGTGACCCCGCAGCCCCACAACGGCTGCCGCCCGCCCAAGCGGCGCCGGGTCTGAGGCACGGGGAGGAGTAAGAACAGATGGCTCGTTACACCGGACCTGCCACGCGCAAGTCGCGTCGGCTCAAGGTTGACCTCGTCGGCGGCGACCAGGCTTTCGAGCGCCGCCCGTATCCGCCCGGCCAGCACGGCCGCGGCCGGATCAAGGAGAGCGAGTACCTGCTCCAGCTGCAGGAGAAGCAGAAGGCGCGCTTCACCTACGGCGTTCTGGAGCGTCAGTTCCGCAAGTACTACGAAGAGGCTGTCCGCCAGCAGGGCAAGACCGGTGAGGTCCTGCTGCAGCTGCTGGAGTCCCGTTTGGACAACGTCGTGTACCGCGCGGGCCTGGCTCGCACCCGGCGTCAGGCGCGTCAGCTCGTGAGCCACGGCCACTTCGTGGTCAACGGCAAGCGCGTGAACGTCCCCAGCTTCCAGGTGACCAAGTTCGACATCATCGACGTCAAGCCGAAGTCGATGCCGACGCTGCCCTTCGAGGTGGCCAAGGCGACCTTCGGTGACCGGCCGATCCCGGCCTGGCTGCAGGTCGTGCCGTCGAACCTGCGGATCCTCGTGCACCAGCGGCCGGAGCGGGCGCAGATCGACACGCCCGTCCAGGAGCAGCTGATCGTCGAGTTCTACTCGAAGTAATGGCTTAAGTGGCCCGGCGTTCCGATAGCGCCGGGCCTCCCGTTCCAGGCATCAAATAGCGGGTGCCTCAGGAAAGGAAACGAACGAAGTGCTTATCTCTCAGCGTCCAAGCCTTGCCGAAGAGCCGGTAGGCGAGACTCGTTCCCGGTTCGTCATCGAGCCGCTGGAGCCGGGTTTCGGTTACACGCTCGGCAACTCGCTGCGCCGGACCCTGCTGTCCTCGATCCCGGGGGCGGCGGTCACCAGCATCCGCATCGACGGCGTGCTGCACGAGTTCACCACCGTTCCAGGGGTGAAGGAGGATGTCACCGACATCATCCTGAACCTCAAGGAGCTCGTCGTCTCGTCCGAAGAGGACGAGCCGGTCACCATGTACCTGCGCAAGCAGGGCCCCGGTGAGGTCACCGCCGGCGACATCGTGCCCCCGGCCGGTGTCACGGTGCACAACCCCGATCTGCACATCGCCACGCTGAACGGCAAGGGCAAGCTGGAGATCGAGCTGGTGGTCGAGCGGGGCCGTGGTTACGTGCCCGCGGTGCAGAACAAGCAGGCGGGTGCCGAGATCGGCCGGATCCCGGTCGACTCGATCTACTCGCCGGTGCTGAAGGTGACCTACAAGGTCGAGGCGACCCGTGTCGAGCAGCGCACGGACTTCGACAAGCTGATCCTGGACGTGGAGTCCAAGCCGTCGATCACCCCGCGGGACGCGGTGGCGTCGGCGGGCAAGACCCTGGTCGAGCTGTTCGGCCTGGCCCGTGAGCTGAACGTCGACGCGGAGGGCATCGAGATCGGCCCGTCGCCCGCCGAGGCGGACACGATCGCGGCCTACGCCATGCCGATCGAGGACCTTGACCTGACGGTGCGGTCCTACAACTGCCTCAAGCGCGAGGGCATCCACACCGTGGGTGAGCTCGTTTCGCGCAGCGAGGCGGACCTGCTGGACATCCGCAACTTCGGTGCGAAGTCGATCGACGAGGTCAAGATGAAGCTCGTCAGCCTCGGCCTCGCGCTCAAGGACAGCCCGCCCGGGTTCGACCCGACCGCGGCCGCCTCCGACTACCCGACCGAGGGTGCGTGGGCGGACACGAGCGTGGACACGAGCCACGACGACGGCCAGGACTACGCCGAGACAGAGCAGCTCTGAAGCCCCTAGTGGCACGAGAGCACACTTACTAGGAGCAAGGAATGCCCACCCCAACGAAGGGCCGCAGGCTCGGCGGGTCTCCGGCGCACGAGCGGCTGCTGCTGGCCAACCTGGCCACTTCGCTGTTCACCCACGGCCGGATCACGACCACCGAGGCCAAGGCCAAGCGCCTGCGCCCGCTGGCCGAGCGCCTGATCACCAAGGCCAAGAACGCACACCTGGCCAACGAGGAGTACGCCAAGGCGACTCCCGAGGCCGACCGCAAGGACAAGTACAGCGAGAGCGGGCTGAAGATCAGCCCGGCCGCGCTGCACAACCGTCGTGAGATCACCAAGGTGATCCGCGACAAGGACGTCGTGCACCGCCTGCTGGCCGAGATCGGCCCGTTCTTCGTGGGTCGCGACGGTGGCTACACCCGGATCGTCAAGACGCTGCCCCGCAAGGGTGACAACGCCAAGATGGCGATCATCGAGCTGGTCAACGAGAAGACCGTGACCAGCGAGGCGGAGAAGGCCCGCGGCACCAAGTTCGCCAAGGACGAGAAGAAGGCCGAAGAGCCCAAGGCCGTCCTCGATGAGACCGCGACCGAGGAGACCCCGGCTGAGGAGTCCGCTGAGGACACCACTGCCGAGGCCAAGGCCGACGAGACCGAAGAGGCGAAGTCCGAGAAGAAGGACGAGTCCTGACGGATCAGTTCGACCAGGAGCCCGCTGCCCCCGATGGGGACAGCGGGCTCCTGCGTGTCCGCCTGGACATTTCCTACGACGGCACGGATTTCTCAGGCTGGGCGCGCCAGCCGTCCCGCCGGACGGTCTGTGGCGTGCTTGAGGACACTCTCGCGCAGATCTTGCGGGTTCCGCAGATCCGCCTTACGGTCGCGGGCCGCACAGATGCCGGGGTGCATGCCTCAGGCCAAGTGGCCCATGTGGACCTGGCCGAGGTCCCTGAGCCGTATCGGCTCAACCGCGCTTTGCCTGGCGATATCAGGATTCTGGGCGCCCGCGAGGTCCCGTTCGACTTCGACGCCCGATTTTCCGCGCTACGCAGGCATTACACGTACCGCGTCTCCGACGCTGTTGTGGAACCGTTGCAGCGCAACCATATTGTCGCCTGGCCACGTCCGCTCGATGTTTCTCTGCTGAACGCGGCGGCGCAAACCTTGCTGGGAACCCATGATTTCGTCGCCTTCTGCAAACGCCGCGAAGGCGCGACCACGATCCGCGAGCTGCAACGCCTGGAATGGCACAGATCCGATGACGTGCTCGTCGCGGAGGTCTCCGCTGACGCGTTCTGCCACTCCATGGTCCGCAGTCTCGTCGGGGCGTTGCTGGCGGTCGGTGAGGGCCGCAAATCCCCGGACTGGCCGGCCACGCTGCTCACAGCGGAATCCCGCTCCAGCACAGTCACGGTGGCACCGGCGCACGGCCTGATCCTGACCAAGGTGGACTATCCACCGGACGACCGGCTGGCCGCACGCGCCGCCGAAACCCGCAACGTCCGGACCCTCACCGAGGCATAAACCCTGGCCATCCGCATCGCCGACGAACTCGACGCACCCGGCCTCACCGCTTGGCCTCCCCGTGCACGACTTCAACTACGGAACGATCGCGACCCCGGCAGCAGTTCCGCCCAAACAAGGTCAACCCGTGCGAACGGACCGTTCGCACGGGTTCGCCGGGGGAGGCTCCCGTGCAGGGTCAGGAGCCTCCCTCAGCTTGGCTGCTACTACGACACGAACAGCAGCAGGTTCGGTGAGCCTGAGCCAGGACTGGTCACCTTGTTCGGGGTGGCCGCGGCCTTCAGCGCCGCCTCAACCGCCGCAGGTGTCGCGGTTGTGTGCGTGGCCAGGTAGAGCGCGGCCGCGCCGGCAACGTGCGGGGTCGCCATGGACGTACCGCTGATGTTGTTGGTGGCGGTGTTGCTGGTCGCCCACGACGAGACGATGTTCTGGCCCGGCGCGAAGATGTCGGTGCAGGTGCCGTAGTTGGAGAACGACGCCCTGGCATCCGTGTTCGTGCTGGCGTTCACCGTGATCGCCTGGGTCACGCGGGCCGGCGACGAGTTGCAGGCGCTCGTGTTCGAGTTACCGGACGCGATCGCGTAGGTGACACCGCGTGCGATCGAGTTCCGGACCGCGTTGTCGATAGCGGTGCTGGCGCCGCCACCGAGGCTCATGTTGGCGACGGCAGGCTTGACGTGGTTGTTGGTCACCCAGTCGATGCCCGCGACGACCTGGGCCGTCGTGCCGGAGCCGGAGCAGTTGAGTACGCGGACCGCGTACAGCTTCACGCCCTTGGCGACGCCGTACTGGCTGCCGCCAACGGTTCCGGCGACGTGCGTGCCGTGTCCGTGGCAGTCGTTCGCATTGCCGCCGGAGGTGACAGCGTCGAAGCCTGCGACAGCGCGGCCGCCGAAGGTCGTGTGGGTGGTGCGAATGCCGGTGTCGATGATGTACGCGTTCACATTGGACGCTGTGGTCGAGTACGTGTACGAGTTGCTCAACGGCAGGTTGCGCTGGTCGATCCGGTCAAGACCCCACGACGGCGGGTTCGTCTGCGTCGCGGTGATGCTGACCTGCTGGTCGGCCTGGACGAATTCCACCGCCGGGTCGGCGGCCAGCCTGCGGGCCTGCGACGCGGTCATGTCGGCGGCAAAGCCCTTCAGCGCCGCGCTGTACGTGAACTTGACGGCACCGCCGTACTTCTGGGTCAACGACGCCGCGTTGGCCGGCGTGTTCTTCAGGGCGACGATGTAGGAGTTCGGCACCACGTCCACCGCGCCGGCGTCGAGAATCGTGCCTTCGGCGGCATGTGCGGGCGTGGCCAGTCCGATTGCCGCGGTCAGGACGACCGCGATTCCGGCTGTCCCTGTCAAACGGGCAGCCTTGAGTACACCCATCCTCTGGTCTCCTTCTAGCAGGGCGCGTGTGCGACTTTTGGAACGCCCTCGCCGGCACACGCGAGTTGGAAGGAACTCCTCCACACTTGTCCTTGACCAAGGGATTACGCAAGGGAGTCGTGTTGTCACGTATCGCCAGAAATCTATTTCTGGGAATGAAATGGCCCGTTCGGCGTAACATCGATTACGTCGAACGGGCCATTGAAATGATGATAAATCAGACAGTCAGGCTCCAGCTGTTGATCCGGCCGGTGTCCTGCGCTGCCACGTCCTGCACCCGCAGGTTCCAGGTGCCGTTGGCGTCCTCAACGGACAGGTTCGCGGTGTAGGTCTCGACCACGTCGTCGCCGCTGTCGCCGGAGTCCGACGGCTTGAGGTTGCGCACTGTGCCGTTCGGCGAGACCAGATCGATCTTGAGGTCACCACGCCAGGTGTGGGTGATGTTCACGGCGATCTTGGCCCCGTTGGAGGCCTTCTTGCCCGCGCACTCGGTCACCGAGATCGGGCTGTTCACGGTGGACAGATCCGGGA
The DNA here is from genome assembly GCF_017876405.1 of Kibdelosporangium banguiense. Lineage (GTDB taxonomy): Bacteria > Actinomycetota > Actinomycetes > Mycobacteriales > Pseudonocardiaceae > Kibdelosporangium > Kibdelosporangium banguiense. Next base: position 2,975,777 of record NZ_JAGINW010000001.1, read on the forward strand.
TCTGCACGACCGTGCTGCTGGTCTTGGTGACACAGGTCGTGGGCGGCGGCTCGGTGCCACCGGCACCCACGTACAGCAGCTTGTTCGGCGAGCCGCTACCCGCACCGCTGATCTTGTCGCTGGAGGCGTTGGCGACCAGGGCCGCGGCGACCTGCGCCGGGGTGGCCGTCGGGTTGTCCGCCAGGTAGAGCGCGGCCGCGCCGGCCACGTGCGGGGTCGCCATGGACGTACCGCTGATGTTGTTGGTGGCGGTGTTGCTGCCGATCCACGAGGACACGATGTTCTGGCCCGGCGCGAAGATGTCGGTGCAGGTACCGATGTTGGAGAACGAAGCCCGCGCGTCGGTGTTGGTCGACGCGTTCACGGTGATCGCCTCGGGAACACGTGCCGGGGAGTAGTTGCAAGCGTTTGCGCCGTTGGAGTTTCCGGACGCGATGGCGTAGGTGACGCCGGACGCGATCGAGCGCTGGACGGCTGCGTCCAAAGTGGTGTCCACGCCGCCACCAAGGCTCATGTTCGCCACAGCGGGCTTCACGGCGTTCGCGGTGACCCAGTCGATACCGGCCACAACCTGGGCTGTGGTGCCGGAACCGGCGCAGGACAGCACGCGGACCGCGTACAGCTTCACGGCCTTCGCAACGCCGTACTCGGCGCCACCGACGGTTCCGGCGACGTGCGTGCCGTGACCGTGGCAGTCGTTGGCGTTGCCGCCCGCCGTGATCGCATCGAAGCCTGGCACCGCACGGCCACCGAACGTCTGGTGGGTGGTCATGATGCCGGTGTCGATGATGTACGCGTTCACATTGGACGCTTCATTGGGATAGGTGTAGGAGTTGTCCAGCGGCAGGCTGCGCTGGTCGATCCGGTCGATGCCCCAGGCGGGCGGGTTCGGCTGGGTGCCGGTGATCCGCAGCGTGCGGTTGGTCTGTACGTACTGCACGGCCGGGTCCGCGGCGAGCCTGCGGGCCTGTGCCTCGGTCATCGTCGTGGCGAAGCCGTTGAGCGCGGCCTTGTAGGTGTGCGTGACGCTGCCGCCGTACTTCTGGCTCAGCGAAGCCGCGGTCTGCGGCGTGTTCTTCAGGACGACCACATAGGAGTCCTTGACGACATCCGGTGCGTCGATGCCGAGAATCTGGCCCTGTGCCGCGGCCGCCGGGCTGGCAAGCCCGATCGCCGCGGTGATCACGGCGATCCCGCTTATGCCCGTTATCCGGGCAGCACGAATTACACCCATCCTGAGATCTCCTTCTTGCAGGGCGCGTGCGGCACTTTTTGCCCTCGTACCGCACACGATTGGAAGGACGATCAACAGGGTGATACGTGACCACCCCATGACGCAAGGTCACGCAGGCGGTTTACATATTCCCAGTCAGACCTCAGTCACCGCGCCGGATAGGCCCGATGATCTGCTGTTCGCGCTGCGCGGTGACCAATCGCAATGTCCGCCACATATCGTTTGTGCGGGCGATGACCTGGTCGTCTTTCAGCATGGTCAACTCGTTGACATATTGCGGCAACAAACGCCAAATACGCCCGGCGAGCTGAGCCTGGCCGGCGGGAAGTCGTTGCATGAGCACAAGGTCGGCCGCGTTCGCGGTCGCCCCGGCCTGCGGGTGCAGATAAGGCAGCACGTAAATCGTCGTCTGCCAGGGCGCCCGCGGCGGGAACAGCTCCTGCGGCGTCGGGCCACCGTCGTGGATCACCAGCAGCGGGCTGTCCTCCGATGGCCGGGGCAGCTCGACCGGGCTGAGCCGGCGGATCTGCACCAACGGCACCGGCTGACCGTTCGGGCCGTTGCCCGCAGCCTTGGCGAGTACCTGCCACTTGGCGGGACGACCGGTCGCGACAACGACCCACGCGCCCACGGCCATCGCGCGCAACGCGGTCTGCAGCGCCAAATAGAGCCCGCCGACCAGCACGATCCTGGTCGGCGCGTTGCGCATCGCCGAGATCATCAACGGCTCGCCCTGCTGGATGCCCTGGCCGAGCACCATTCCGCCGCGGTCCGCGGACGGGCTGACGGTGTCGAGCATGGCCGAGGAGACCAGGAACTCGGGCGCGACGCCTTTGTTCACGCCCTGTGCGTCGACCAGCCGGCTGGAGCCGCTCACACCGCACCTCCCAGTGGCAACGTGGCCGCGAGACCGGCGACCTGCAGGCCGCGCAGCGGGGTCAGGGTGATGCCGAGCTTGCCGGAGATCGCGTCGAGCCGTTCGTCGGCGTGCTCGAGTTCGCTCGGCGTCCGCGCGCTGACCCGGACCAGGCCGCGCATGCCGATCTGGTCGTTGTCCGAACCGGGCGACAGCGACAACGCGATCGTGGACGACAGCGCCCGCACACCTGTGAGGGCGTTGAGGCTGGTGGCGACCTTGCCGTTGGGCCAGCCGGTGATCGAGTAGCTCGCGTGGCCGACACCGGCCACGGTCACACCGGTCCACCGCTCTTGCAGACCGACGCGGGTGTTCGAGCCGGCGACCGCGGTCAGTTCGGCTGCCGAGATACCGGCCTTCAACAGCTCGTCCGGGTCCAAGGGACGCGTCGGTACGCCACGCGACTCAAGCGCGTTGCGCACACGCGACAGCGCGCCGATCAACGCACGATGCGCGCCGACAACGCCGCCGCCACGTTCGCGCACCGCGGCGGGGCAGCGGCTCGGGTCGAGGCGGATGGCAACCCAGGTCGTACGGCGTGCGGCGGCCGGGAGCGGCCCGAGCACCTCCATGTACGACGCGAGCGCGGGCGAGTTGGGCGGCAATGCCGTGCTGCCGGGGTAGCAGTGCCAGATCACCTGGATCGCGTCGAGCACCACACCGCGGTCCTCAAGGCAGGGCGCCAACGCGCCCAGCGGCAGGCTCGGGGTCGTGCCCATCTGGGTGATCAGGCCAGGCGCCGGATCGACCAGCAGCACCGCGGTCCACGTGCCGTCGTGCCAGGCCAGGCCCAGCGGCCGGCGCTCGTGGTCCTGGCCGTGCGCGACCACGAGGTCAGGCACAGCGAGCCGGAGCAGCGAGACGCGTGCGTCCTCGGGACCGGTGACGGCTGCGTCGCTGTCGGCGGCGACCTGCTCCATCGAAATCGGCGCTGAGGGCTTCGTCACTCTCGCGTGCGACCGGAACGTGTAGCGAGTGGTCAAATTCACCCACTGCGGGAACCAGCGGCCACGCCAGCGGATGAACGCGAACAGCAACGCGATCACGACCACACCGATGGCCACGTACAGCAGGCTGGTGTCGATGGCCAGCAGGATCAGGCCGATCGCCAGGCCGAGCTCCACCACGACCAGGTTGGTCACCGGCAGTGCGCCCAGGCTGGCGCCGGTCATCCGGCGGCGGGCGGAGACCGGGACTCTCGGCGGGCCAGGCACCGGCATCGGCCCGGTGCTGCCCGGGCGCTGACCGCCGGGCGGCCCCGGTGGTGGTCCTCCGGGCGGGCCAGGCGGGCGCCCACCGGGCGGCGGTCCCCCCGGTGGTGGTCCTGGCGGACGTCCTCCCGGCGGTGGCATACCAGGGCGTCCAGGCGTGGTCACCGACATTCCTGTTCCGTCTCTTCCCCTCGATCACGCTGCTCGTGTCCAGTTACCCCGAACCCCGAGCCGGGCGCCTTCGCTACGGCTATCCTGCGGAACCGTACCGCGACTGGGAGAGCTGCAGGCCGAGAATGCCGTCAACACCGACTACTAAGTCACAGGTTCAGGCGTACCGCTTCGTGCTGCGAAGGATGCAGTCGGCGCTGGTCCGTAAGGACGCGGTGATGCTGCACGACCCGATGCGCACGCACTCGCGTGCGACCATCGTCGGTGTCTGCCTCGCTGCCATCGGCGTGCTGGGGTTCGTGATCGTCGGGTTACTGTCGCCGAAGCCGACCGTGCCGGACAGCGGGATCATCATTGCCGAGCCGTCCGGGACCGTGTACGTCGTGTCGGGCAACCCGAAGACGCTGACGCCGACGTTCAACCTGGCCTCCGCGCGCCTGCTCGTGCTGGCGCAGTCCAACCAGGGCCAGGGCGACGACAGCGGCGCGTCGGCGGACGTGGACACGCCTGCGGCCGCCCCGCCCGACCCGACGGTGATCGCGGACAAGGACCTCAAGGACATCCCCAAGCGGCAGCTGACCGGGATTCCCAACGGACCGCAGCTGCTGCCTGCCGACGACCAGCGGATCAAGGACTTCTGGGCGGTCTGCGACAAGATCCTGATCGACCCGACCCGGCCGGACGCCACCAACAAGATCGGCATCGAGACCTCGGTCGTGGCCGGCGTGGAGAACATGGACCGCGAGCTGCGGGACGGTGAATCCCTGCTGGTCCGGGCCCGCAACAACAAGGTCTACCTGATCTACCGGACGCCGACCGACGCCAACCAGCCCACCGCCAACGCCGTCCGCGCCGAGGTCGACATCTCCAAGGCCTCGGTGGTCGGCGCGCTCAGGCTGAACACCCGCGCGATCCGGGACATCAGCACCGGCCTGCTCAACGCGATCCCCGAGGTCTCGGCGCTGCGCGCGCCGCAGATCGGTGGCGGCAGCACGACCGTGAACCTGGGTCTGCCGCTCGGCTCGGTGTTCGCGGTTCCGCTGGCAGGTGACGTCCGCAAGTACTACGTGATCCAGCGCGACCGGATCGAGGAGATCAAGCAGACCACCGCGGACCTGATCCGCTACGAGCGTTCGCCGGGTGGCGCGACCATCCCGGACATCTCCCCGGACCGGATCAACTCGATCCAGCAGACCAAGAGCGAGGCTGACAAGTCCTCGCCCAGCACGGTGCCCCAGGTGCTGGAGGCCCAGCCCGGCGGCAACTCGGTGGCGTGCCTGCGCTGGACCATGCAGGGCAGCGGCGAGGGTCGTGACCAGCACACCTCCCTGCACATCAGCGGTGACGTGCCCACCATGAACGACCAGCAGGGCGCCAAGATGCAGCCGCTGAAGATCGCCACCCCGAACGCCGACGGCCAGAAGATCGACAACTTCTTCATGCCGCCCGGCCTCGCCGCGGTGGCCCGCGGCTCGTCGTCCAAGCAGGACTTCGACCGCGGCCCGATCTACCTGATCTCCGACCGCGGCGTGAAGTACGGCATCCCGGATACCCGGACCGCGGGCGCCCTGGGACTGGCCAAACAGAGCCCGGCCCCGCTCGCGATCGTCCGGCTGCTCCCGGACGGCGCCCTGCTCCTGGAGAAGGACGCCAACCGCAGCTACGACTCAGTGCCATTCGATCCCAGAGCCGGAACGGTGAACACGCCTTCGGCATCGGCAGGCGCCCAACCAGGCGGCTCCTGACACGACAATGGCCCCGGCGGAAATGCCGGGGCCATTGTCGTGTCAGTGGAAAGGGAGTCCCAGCAACCGGCTGTCCGGCCCAGACAATGGCGGCTGTTCTGCCCCGAAGTCCGGACAAATCTGGCACTCGCGGAACCGGGTGACCGCGCCTAACGTCGGAGCCGGAGTGACAGATCGCTGGGGAGGTGGCCCGTGGCCGGTATGAAGATCGATCCGGACGGTGTGACCAGCTACGCCAAGACCATGACCAAGGGTGCGGACCAGCTCGGCAGCGCGGCGGACGCGCTCAAGGGCGACACACTCGGCGTCGAGGCCTTCGGTGAGCTGGGCCGTCAGGTCAGAACGGCCGAGGCCTACTCGCGGGCCGCGTCGGCCCTGTGTGACCAGCTGGACCGGGCAGTGGAAAGCCTGCACGCGGCGTCGGACAGCCTGACCGAGGTCGCCGAGCGGTACCTGACCGGCGAACGGGACGCCGTCCAGCAGATCAAGCGTTCGGAGCAGCCACGATGAGCCCGGCCGACAACCAGATCGACGCGACCGAGTTGTTGCTCGGCCTGGCCCCGGACGACGAGATTTCCCCGCCCATCGCCCGGCCCATGCCCGCGCCCGCCCCGCGGCCTGAGCCTGTGGTCCCGCCTGCCGGTGGGCCGGACGGGAAGGACGTCGAGGACAGCGTCGGCGGATACTTGGACTACCTGTCGCAGCTTTGCCGTCAGCTTGGCGTGCCGGACATCGTGGAGGAGTACTTCGCGCCTGTCGTCGGCCGCTGGACGGCAATGCACGAGGAGGCCGAGCGGTGGCGTAAGGCGGGGAAAGCCGCGGGTGAGGTCACCGAGAACCTGACCAAGCCGTTGGGCGGCCTGGACGCGGCCTGGGAAGGCGAGACCGCGGACTCGTTCATCGCCTACATGCAGAAGGTCGGCCTCGCCGGCAACGACATGTCCGACGCGATGAGCTCGATGGCCGACGTCCTGGACAAGACCGCCGACGGCATCCGAGAGATAGTCACCGAGCTGGCGGGAGTTCTGGCGGACACAGCGGAGTCCAGCTCGCAGGCGATGGCCGGCCCGGTCGCGGGCGAGGAACGAACCCGCCAGCACATCGACACAATGCGGCGGCCGGCCCGGGAGTTCTTCGAGTCGGTGCGCCAGATCCTCGAGGCGTTCGTGAAGCTGTGCGACAGCATCGACGGCTCGAAAGCCTTCGACCAGGTCAAGATGGCGCACACGTTCCCGGCCGACAACTGGGCCGCGAAGATCGACGTTCCCGCGCCTGACTCCAAGACCGGTGGAGCTTCCGTTGGTGCCGCTCCTGGTGCTGCGGCTTCCGGCGGTGCCTCTGTCGGCGGCGGTGGTGCTGCTGCTGGCGGGGGTGGTGCTCCCGTCGGTGGAGGTGCGCCGGTTGAGACCAAGGCTCCGCTGGGACAAGGCGCTTTCACTGCTGTGGGGGAGGTTCCGGGGTCACCCGCCCAGGGCGGCGGCGCTGCGGCTGCTCCTGCCGCAGCGGGTGGCCGTGGCCCCGGCGGCGGAGCCGGCATGGGCATGGGAGGCATGATGGCCCCCATGATGGGTGCCGGCGCCGGCGGAGGCGGAGCGCAGGAACACCAGAGCAAGTCCCGTGTTGTCGGCAATCCTGAGGACATTTTCGGACCGCCGGAGGACGCGTCTCCCGCCATCATCGGGGAAGAAGAGTCCTCCTGAGCTTTTCCCGCACTGGAAACAGGAAAACCCTTGCGGACGAGGCAATGAGCCTTCGGTCCACAAGGGTTTCCTTGTGATGAGGCGGTTATTCGGGTTGCAGCCAGGCGATGTGGACCAGTTGCTGGCCCGTCTTGCGGGTGATCATCGTGGCGCGGCCCGGCGGGAGCGGCCTGGACTTGTAGGAGCCGAGCAGCACGCCTTCGTCCTTGCTGGCGCTGCCGACCAGGCCTGGGCTGGAGAGTTCCTTGAGCTTGCCGATGATCGCGTCGAAGGAGGCCCGGGACGCGCCACCCGAACGCCGCGACACGATCATGTGCATACCCACGTCCTTGGCCTGCGGCAGGAACTCCTGCAACGGCTGCAACGGGTTTCCGCCCTGCGTGGCCACCAGGTCGTAGTCGTCCACGATCACGAACAACTCCGGACCCGACCACCAGGACCTGTTCTTGAGCTCTTCCTGGGTCGTGTCCGGGCCGGGCAGCCGTTTGCGCAGCGACCCGATGACGTCCTTCATCATCTCGTTGAGCTGGTTGGCCGACACCGCATAGCCGAGCAGGTGACCGGTATTGATGAAGCCCAGCATTGTGCGGCGGTAGTCGACGAGCAGGATCACCACTTCGTCTTCGGAGTAGCGATCCATGATGCCGCGCACGATCGTGCGCAGCAGGTTCGTCTTGCCCGACTCACCGTCGGCGAAGGCCAGGAAGTGCGGCTCGGCGTCGAAGTCCAGGTACACCGGCGCGAGCTCGTCCTCGTTGACCCCGATCGGGATCTTCTTGGTGCCGCGGTGCCGGTCCTGCTTGAGCAGGTCGTCGTACGACATGAGGTCGGGCAGCAGCCGGACGGGCGGGGCGACCGGCCCGCGCCAGACCTGCCGGATCTTGCCCGAGGCGTCCTGCACTCCAGCACCGACATCCTCAGCGCTGGACGAGCCGTCGATGCGGGGCAGGCCGACCAGGAAGTGCAGCTTGTCCCGCGACAGGCCCCGGCCCGGCCGTCCAGCCGGAACGTTGATGGCCACCCGGCGGTCGATGTCGGACTCCGAGGGGTCACCCAGCCGCAGCTCGAACCTGGTGCCCATCAGGTCCTTGACCGCGGGCCGGATCTCGGCCCACCGGTTGGCCGCCACGACCACGTGCACGCCGTAGGACAGACCCTGCGCGACCAGGTTCACCACCTGGGCCTCGAGCGCCTCGAACTCCTGGCGGAAGCCCAGCCAGCCGTCCACGATCAGGAACACGTCCCCGAACGGGTCGTCGGCGATCTCCCCGCGCCGCTTGCGGTTGCGGAACTCGATCATCGAGTCGATGCCCATGTCGCGGAACCGTTCCTCGCGCTCGGCGATCAGCGAGGTGATCTCGGCGACCATCCGGCGCGCCAGATCCGGGTCGAGACGGGAGGCCACGCCACCGACATGCGGCAGGCCACGCAGTGACGCGAGCGTTCCACCACCGAGGTCCAGACAGTAGAACTGTGCTTCCTGCGGGGTGTGGGTCAGTGCCATGGACATCACCAGGGTCCGCAGCATCATCGACTTGCCCGACTGCGGGCCGCCGACGATCGCAGCGTGGCCCGCGGCACCGGAGAAGTCCGCCCACAGCAGGTCACGCCGCTGCTCGAACGGCTTGTCGATGATGCCCAGCGGCACCTGCAACCGGCCGTTGGCAAAGAATCCGGCCGACGACAGGCCACGGTCCTCGGTCGGCTGCAACGGCGGAAGCAACGTGTCCAGCGAGTTCGGCGTGTCCAAAGGCGGCAGCCACACCTCGTGCGCGGGCGGGCCCTGGCCGACGAGCCGGTTGACGATCACGTCGAGCTCGCTGGCCTCCTGGCCGCCCTCGGGCTTCGCCTGCTCCTGGGGTGCCTCGACCGGCCGGACCGGCTCCTTGGGGATCTCGACGTAGTCCGGCACGAACAGCCGTGGCCGCCGGTCGCCGGTGATCGGCGCGGACGGCCCGGCGGACTGCATGCCGGCGGGCCGGTACGCCCCGGACACGTAGGAAGCCTTGAACCGCACCATGGTCGAGGTGTCGAACTTCAGATACCCGGACCCTGGAATGGAAGGCAGCTCGAACGCGTCCGGAACACCGATGGCCGCACGGGATTCCGACGCGGAGAATGTCTTGAGACCGATCCGGTACGACAGGTGCGAGTCCAGGCCGCGCAGCTTGCCTTCCTCAAGGCGCTGCGACGCCAGCAGCATGTGCATCTGCAGCGACCGGCCCAGTCGGCCGATCGCGACGAACAGGTCGATGAAGTCCGGCTTGGCCGACAACAACTCCGAGAACTCATCGACCACGATGAACAACGCGGGCAACGGGTCGAGGTCGGCGCCGTTCTCGCGCGCTTTCTCGTACTCCCAGACGTTCTTGAAGTTGCCGCCGTTCTTCAGCGCCTCCTGGCGCCGGTTCATCTCACCGGCCAGCGCGTCCTTCATCCGGTCGACCAGCGTCAGGTCGCCCTGCAGGTTGGTGATCGTCGCGGCGACGTGCGGCGCGACGTCCAGACCGAGGAACGTCGCACCACCCTTGAAGTCCACCAGGACGAAGTTGAGGTTCACCGACGAGTGCGTGGCCAGCATGCCCAGCACCAGCGTCCGCAGGAACTCCGACTTACCGGAACCGGTGGCGCCGATGCACAGGCCATGCGGGCCCATGCCCTCCATCGCGGCTTCCTTGATGTCCAGCTCGACGGGCTGGCCGAACTCCCCGACGCCGAACGGCACGCGGTAGCGGTCACGGACCGGCCGCGGCCGCCACGCCTGCTGCACGTCGAACGTCATCGGGTCGCCCGGAATGCCAAGCAGCTCAAGCAAAGTCGGGTTGGACAGCAACGGCTCCTCGTCGCTGGTGTCCGCGGCGCCGGTGCCGAGCCGGTACGGCGAAAGCTTGCGCGCCAACGCTTCTGCCTCGGCGATGCTCAACGTGTCCGGTGCGCCGAACCATTCCACGCCGCTGGCGCTGCGCGCGCCGAGCCGCTTCGGCTCGCACACAAGCCGCAGACCGCGCCGGGCGGTCAGGTTGCCGAGCGAGTCCGACAGGTCCAGCAGGGTGACGCCGATCAGGCCTTCCTCGAGCAGGATCTGCTCTTCCCTGGTGACGTCGCCGTCGTCGATCACGATCACGATGTGCGGCTGGTCGGGCTGCGGCGGCGCGTTGCGGGTGAACCGCTGGCGGTCGCGCAGCTCCTCGTCCAGCCACTGCTCGATCTGGGCCAGCGAACCGGCCATCAGCCGCATCTGGCCGATGCCGTCGACCATCGTGGGGTGCTGGGCGTGCGGCAGCCACTTCGCCCACTCCCACTCGGCCTTGGCCCGGCCGGTGGTGACCACCGCGATCAGCACGTCGTCGGGCGTGTGGAACGTCACCAGCTGGGCCAGCATGGCCCGCGCCAGCGCCCGCGTGAGCTCCTTCTCACCGGTGAACCCGACCGCGGCGAAGTTCCGGATGGCCAGCGAGATCGGCAGGTCGGGCACGATCGAGTGGGCGCGCACGAACCGGCGCAGCGCCAGCGTGGCGATCGGTTCCAGCTCGTCGACCGGGCCGGTCTGCGGCGGCACCAGCCGGGTGGCCAGCCGCGTGGAGGCGCGGCCGACCCGCAGGTGGCAGAAGTCGGCGTCGGCCTGGCGGCGCTCCCACATCCGGCGAGAAGTGGCCATCGACCACAGTGCCTGCGGGTCGGGGTGGATCCACTCGCGCTCGGCGCGCTGGTCGCGTGCGGCCTCCCGGGCCCGGTCCCGCATCTGGCCGAGATACCGCAGGTAGTCCTTGCGGTCCTCGTTCATCTCGGCCTTCTTCTGCCCGCCGCCGCGGCCACCGCCGCCTGCGAACATGCCGACCATCGAGAACATCATCATGACCGGGAACAGCAGGCTCATCGGGTTTCTGGCCGACGGCCCACCGAGGGTGAACATCATCACGACCATGCCGAGCATGGCCACGATCATGACCACGGGCATCATCTTCATCAGGATGCTGCCCGGGATGATCCTGGGCACCTCAGGTGGTGGCTCGAGGTGCACCTCCCCGCCCGGCGGACGCGGTGCGGACAGGCGTGGCGAACGCTTGAATTGCAGCGTGCTCACGGTGCGGGGCCCCTCTTCGACAGCTCGGCAATTACTACAAGTCGTGCTTTGTCCGGAACCGCCAGCGCGGTGGATACCGGTGCGGCCATACTAGGGGCGCCCACCGACAGGGACGCGCCATTCGGTGAAGAAGTACCTGACCATGTGGGCAGCCGAAATAGGGTGAGCGCGTTCGGACAAGGCTCGAAGGGGGCAGGCAGTGGCTACCGGTACCACGGTGTTCAGCAGGGTGACGGTGGTCGCGCCGAGAACGCGCATCGACGTCGCGCTCCCGGCTGACGTGTCAGTGGCGGACCTGTTGCCCAAGCTGCTCGAGATGGCCAACGAGGTGACGCCGGACGGCGGCGCCCGGCATGGTGGCTGGTGCCTGGCCAAACTCGGCGACAGCCCGCTCGACCCGAGCCGCACGCTCGGCTCGCTGGGCATCGTCGACGGCGACATGCTGCAGCTGCGCAAGCGCAACGAGAATCCGCCGCCACCGCTGTACGACGACGTGGTGGACGCGATCGCCGAGTCCGCGCCGGACAGCTTCCGGCCGTGGACCAAGCAGACCGCGAACCGCATCGGCTTCATCGCCGGCGCGCTGGCGCTGTTCATCGCCGCCGTCGCGGTGTTCATGGGCGGCCCGGTCAACGGCGGCAGCCAGCTCGCGGCCGCCATCGTGGCGGGCGCGACCTCGATCATCGCGATCGCGGCGGGCGCCGTGGTCGCCCGGGCCTACCAGGCCACCACGGCCGGCGTGCTGATCGCCGCGGCCGGCGGCCTGCCGATGGCCTTCGTGAGCGGCGTCTACATCGTCCCCGACGGCCTCGGCGCGGCGAACTTCCTGCTCGGCTCGGCCTTGATGGGGATCATGGCCTCGGCCTCGATCCTGCTGATCGGCGCGGGCGTGACGACCTTTGTCGCGGCCGGCACGGCCGCGGTGTTCGGCATCCTCGCCTTCACGGTCGGCACGTTGATCGACCACCCGGCGGCCGGGATCGCGGCCGGTACGGCGGCCGCGGCGCTCGCCGGGATCTCGATGCTGCCCAGGCTGACCATCCAGCTGGCCAAGCTGCCGTTGCCGAACGTGCCGGGCAGCGCGGAGGACCTCAAAGAGGACTCGGCGATGCCGGACTACCGGTCGATCGAGCGCCGGGCCGGCCTGGCCCACGAGTACATGACCGGCATGATCATCGGCAGCGGGGCCGTCGCGGCGATCTCCGCGATGCTCACCGCCGCCGCCCCCGGGGTGTGGGGAATCATCACCGCGATCGTGGTCACGCTGGTGCTGCTGCTGCGCGGCCGGACGTACGCCAACGGCAGCCAGGCCATCGCGCTGCTGGCCACGGGCATGTTGTCGGCCGCGGGTGTACTGATCGGCTGGCTGATCGAGGCCAGCGCGTTCGAGCGGCTGCTGTGGGTGTTCGGCGCGCTGGTGGTGATCGGCGCGGCGGCACTGGTGCTCGGTGTGATCTTCCCCGAGCAGCGGTTCTCGCCGCCGTTGCGGCGGGCCGTGGAGGTGTTCGAGGCGATCTGTATCGCCTCGGTGCTCCCGCTGGCGCTCGCCGTCATGAACCTGTACACCACGCTGCGGCATCTCAACTTCAAGATCTGATGCGCACGACTCGAAAGCTGACCAGGCTGGCCGCGATGACCGCGGCGGCGAGCCTGCTGATCGCACAGCCGGCCCCGGCGCAGCCCACCCAGCAGCAACCCGGGTCCGGGGCGGTCCCGCCCCCGGTCGACATGAGCCTGCCGCTGGTGACCGACACCGAGAAGCCGCCGACGGACGTCAAGTACGAACCCAAGACGGACTGTGTCGCCTCGCTCAGCGACGGCAAGGTGGTCCTGCCGAACAAGCCATGGGGCCAGCAGCGCCTGCAGATCGAGGAGGCGCAGAAGTTCGCCACCGGCAAGGGCCAGCTGGTCGCGGTGATCGACACCGGGGTCCGGCCGCACCCGTTCTTCCAGGGCCGGGTGGTCAAGGGCGCGGACTACGTCGCGGAGAAGAACGACGCGCTGGAGGACTGCGACGGGCACGGCACCGAGGTCGCCGGCATCATCGCGGCCCGCAGCCCGAACCTCGACCAGGTCGGGTTCACCGGGGTGGCGCCGGACGCCAGGATCCTGGCGATCCGCCAGTCCAGCGACGTCTACAAGGGCAAGCGGGCCCCGACTCCCGACAACCCCAACCCGGGCGAGACCGCGGCGGGCGACCTGAACAGCCTGGCCCAGGCCGTGCGGCACGCGGCGGACAACCCCCAGGTCACCGTGATCAACATGTCGGTGGACAACTGCCGCCTGTCGACGTACACGATCTCCCGCCCCGAGCAGGACCTGCAGCGTGCCCTGCACTACGCGGTGCAGGAGAAGAACAAGGTGGTCGTCGCCTCGGCCGGCAACCAGAGCGACATCTGCACGAAGCCGCGCAACGGCGCGGACTCCAACAAGCCCGAGTTCATCATCACGCCACCGTGGTTCGCCGAGGACGTGCTGTCGGTCGCCGCGGTCAACCAGAAGGGCAACCTGGCCGCCTTCAGCATGCAGGGCCCGTGGGTGAGCGTCGCCGGTCCGGGCACCGACATCATCTCGCTCGACCCGTCGGGCAACGGACTGGCCAACCTGACAGTGCAGAAGAACGGCAGCAAGGTTCCGATCCAGGGCACCAGCTTCGCGGCGCCGTACGTGGCCGGGCTCGCCGCGCTGGTGCGTGAGCGTTACCCGGAGCTCAACGCCCGCCAGGTGATGAACCGGATCAAGATGACCGCCCAGCACCCGGCGGCCCCCGGCGGCCGGGACAACCTGGTCGGCCACGGCATGGTCAACCCACTCGCGGCGCTGACCGCGATGATCCCGGGCGAGTTCGGCATTCCCGCCGACAAGGCCGAGGCCATGCCTGCCGGTATGCCACCGGTGCGGGCCAAGGACTGGACCGCGATGACCGTCGCCCTGATCGGTACGGGTGGAGGGGTCCTGCTCCTGCTGATGACGCTGTTCATCATGCGTGCCATCCGCCGCAACAACCCCCGCGAAGAAGCCGAGCAGTCCTGAGTTCTGACCGCACGACAAAGGCCCCGGGATCTCTCCCGGGGCCTTGGGTCGTTCGTACGGATCAGCCCCAGAGCTTGCCGACGTTGCCCTCAGTCATCCGGTAGTCGTCAGCGGCCTGCTTGGTGGCGGCACCGATGGAAGCCAGGACCTGGTTGAGCTCCTCCTGAGCCCGCTCCCAGCTCTCCTGCACCGCGCGCCACGCGTCACGCGAAGCACCGACGTAGGCCTCGGCGAGCGGAGCGAGCTGGCTGCGCAGCGCGTCGAGCTCGGAGTCCATCTTCTTCGCGGTGGCGTCGATGTTTCCGCCGGCCTCTTCGATGGCGCCGAATGTGACCTTGATGTTCTGGCCGTCAGGCATTTGGATTCCTCCCAGGAAAGTTTTTCGAGATAATGGCGGTGCTGCGGATTATCAGAACGAGAAGTTGCCCTCGGCCTTGGTGAAGGTCGACTGGCTCTCCTCTTCCCGGTGGCCGTACTCCTTGGCCGAGGTGGCCAGGCTCTCGCTGATGGTCTGCAGGTCCTGCAGAACCTTGTTGGAGGCCTCGTTGAAGCGGCCGATCAGCGAGTGGAACGCGGTCGCCGCGGCACCGGCCCACGCACCCTCGAGCGAGCCCAGCTGGTTGCGCAGGGTGTTGATGTAGCCCTGGGTGTCGTTGCGGACCCGGTCGGTGTCCACCGACGCCTTGTGCAGCATCTCCGGCGTAATCTCAAAAGTGCCGTTAGGCATTGGGAGTTGCCCCCTTCAGTGAAGTTCAGGCTGTCCGTTCTTCGTTCGTACAGCTCTTACGACGCAGACCTTGCCAGCTCCGGTTCCGTGTTGTCCCGAGAAGTTTCGAGGTCGTTGCTCTAGTAAACGCCAAGACCCGCAACCGCGCCTGATCGTCTGCGAATGCGAATGCGTGAATACCCGGTACGACCAGCGGTTTTCCAAAGGCGAAGGTCAGAATCGGTGCATGATTTGCTCTTGTGAAAAGTCCTCGTCTTCATCACTCGATTGTGGAACCGGAGGAGTTTCCACGGGCTCGTCGCCGACCGGCAGGCCCTGCCCGGTGCGGAACCGGACGGCCTCGGCGCGCAGCGCGGGGTCGGTTGCCTCACCACTGGCCGGCGCCGACTCGCGGAACCTGCCCGACTGCTCGCGGGCCTCGGCCGCGGCCCGGCGCGCCCGGCTGACGGCCGCGTCGACCTCGCTGTTGAAGGACGCCACCGCGTCGGAGAAGCTCATCCGTCCCACCACCTCTCATTTCACGGTCATCGTGCGGACCACCTGGTCGCAGGCGGGCATCACCCGGTCCTTGCCTGCGGCGGTGTACTCGCATCCGATGCTGACTTGGGCACGCTTGTCGAACACCACGAACCAGTCCACGGTCGCGTCGTCCAGGCGCTGTCGGTAGGAGACCACGTCCCGGCCGGCGAAGCGGGCTTTTTCGTTCAGATCCGACAACCGGAATGTGGACTGCTCATAGTTGGCCCGCAGCGCGCCGATCGCCCGCTCACGCTCGACTGCCGGGTCGAAACTCAACGCCAGTTCCTGCACGATGACCGCGTCCAGGCCGGCTTCGGCGTCGGCCGGTTTCACCTTGGTCTCCCGGTTGAGCGTGTCCGAGGAGACCTGTTTCCAGTCCTGCGGAATCGTGAACTCGTAGTCGAACTGGGCGATCGTGCGGCCCTCGGGCGCGGTTCCGCCGATCGTGAGGATGAGGACGACCGTCACCACGGCCGCGGTGAGCAGCGCGCCCGCACCGACGAGCCAGGGTTTCCGGCTGCGCTGGACCGGTGCGGGGGGAGCAGGCGGCGGTGGCGGCGGTGGACGAAACGTCATCGGCCGGGGCGCCGCGGGCGGAGGCGGCGGCTGTGCGACCCGCCGGACCACGGCCGGGACGGCCCGCAAAGCACCCCGGGCCACCACGGTTTCCGGCTGGTCGAGTGTGCTGGGAATGACGCCGGTCCGCTCGTGCACCAGCCGCGCCACCATCGGGATCCGGCTGGACCCGCCGACCAGGAAGATCGCTCCGGGCGTGACCCCGGCCTCCCGGATCGCCGCCGCGGTCAGCTCGGCCGCCCGGCCGAGCGGAGCCGCGACGAGTTGCTCGAGATCGTTGCGGGTGACGTGCGCGTCGGCGAACGGGACCGGCATCGGCACGTCGGTGTACGTGTGCCGGGACAACGTCTCCTTGGCGCCCTGGACGTCCTGGGAGACGACGCGCCGGCGCCGCCGGTCGGCCAGCTCCCGCCCCTCGATCAGCGCCCGCCACCCGTCCGGGTCCGTTTTGGACACCAGCTGCCCGATGTGCTGCAACAGAGCCTGATCCACGTCGGCACCGCCGAACGACGGATCGCCTTTGGTCGCCAGGACCTGAAACCCGGGAGCCGCGGGCACACGCCGGACGATGCTGACGTCCACAGTGCCGCCGCCGAGGTCGAGAACCGCGAGCGTGTCCGCCTGCGTGCCAAGCGAAGCGTGGAACACCGCGGCCGCGACAGGTTCCGGGACCAGGGAAATACGCTCGGACAAGCCGTTCGCGGCCTGCCGCAGCACCTGGGTCCGGATCCCGCCCCAATCGGCTGGGTGCGTCAGCACGAGCTGCTCGACCGGGGCACCGCCGCCGAACCGCCGCGCTTCCTGGACCGCACGCGTCAGCACCGCGCGGATGACGTCCCGCACCGGCACCACGTTGTTGCCCAGCAGCAGCTCGGGCTCGTCGATCCGGCGCTTCGGGTTGGGCTCGTAGCGCGACGGGTCGACGGCGGCCTGACGCTCGGCTTCCAGGCCGACGAACAACGTCCCGTCCGCGGCCGCGTACACCGCTGACGACAGCACCGGTCGCCCGTCGACCGCGACGACTTGAGGGTCCCGGCCGTGCAGCGACACCGCGACACACGTGCTCGATGTTCCGAAGTCCACGGCGACGCGCAGCGCCATCTACCTGGTCACCCCCGAGTCACTCGAAGCCGCATGGCACCCGAGCGTAGTCAGCCGTCCAACAGGCCCGCGTCGTGCACAAGCAGGGCGATCTGGACCCGGTTGTTCATGTCCAGCTTGGTCAGCACGCTCGAGACGTGCGTCTTCACGGTCGGCACGCTCAGGAACAGCGTGCCCGCGATCTGGGCGTTGGACTTGCCCTGGCCGACCGCCACGGCGACCTCCCGTTCCCGCTCGCTGAGTTGCTCGAGCCTGGTCTGGGCGAGTCCCCGGCGCTGGTCGTGGTCCGTCTCGGCGACCCGGTCGATCAGCCGCCGCGTGACCGAAGGGGACAACACCGGCAAGCCCTGGGCGACCTGACGAACCGCATCGACGATCTCGGCGGGCGGGGTGTCCTTCAGCAGGAAACCCGCCGCGCCGGCGCGCAGAGCCCGCAGGACGTGGGCGTCGGCGTCGAACGTCGTCAGGATGATCACCTCGGGCGCCGAGCCGCGGGCGCGCAGTGCCTCGGTCGCCGACAGACCGTCCAGCGCGGGCATCCGGATGTCCATCAGCACCACGTCCGGGTTGTGCCGGTCGACCAGCGGAAGCACCTCGGTCCCGTCCTTGGCCTCGCCCACCACTGTGATGTCGGGCGCGCCGCCGAGCATCATCACCAGGCCGGCACGGACCAACGGGTCGTCGTCGACGATGAGGACAGTGATGGGGCTGGTCACATCGGCCACGGTAGCCAGGCGGCGAGCCGCCAGCCGTCGCAGGTCGGCCCATGTTCGAGTCGTCCCTCGGCCAGCGCGACCCGTTCACCCAGGCCGATCAGGCCCTGACCGGACGTCCGGCCCGGCACCGGAGGTCCGGACGGGGCCGAGTTGCGGACCTCGACAGCCAGGCCGTCACCAGGCCCGCCGCTGAGCGAGACCTGGACCTCGGCGCCAGGGGCGTGCTTGCGGGCGTTGGTCAACGCCTCCTGCACGATCCGGTAACCCGTACGCCCCAACAGGTCCGGTGTGGTCCCGGACAGCTCCTGGCGCAGTTCGATCTCCATCCCGGCCCGGCGCGACTCGGCGACCAGCGTGGTCACGTCGGCCAGAGTGGGCTGCGGCATCTCGCCCACCGGCGCCCGCAGCACGCCGATGACCTCACGCAGGTCCTGCAGCGCCTGGTGCGCGCTGTCCCGGATGACCTTGGCGGCGCGGGCGATGTCGGACGCCGGTGCGTCCGGGTTGTACTCCAGGGCGCCCGCGTGCACGCTCAGCAGGGAGAGCCGGTGCCCAAGCACGTCGTGCATCTCCCGGGCGATCTCCTCCCGGGCCAGGTGGATCGCCCGCTCGGCCCGCAACTGCGCCTCGGTCTCCGCACGGGCGGCCTTGTCCTTGAGCGACAGCACCAGCTGACGGCGGTGGTGGATGAACAGGCCCCAGCCCACCGCGGTGCCCTGGATGGCGAGCATCAGCGCCAGGCTCACCCCCCACTGTGTCCCTGGGTCGGGCCGGACCCAGATGAAGATCACAGACGAGACCATGCTCAGTACGAACACCGCGACCGAGGTCCGCGGCGGCCGGTGGATCGCGACGGTGAACAGTGAGACGATCATCGCGCCACCGGAGAGCTCGGAGAATGTCGACAAAGCGATCAAGATCAACGCAAGTTCGCTCGGCCACCGCTTGCGCACCCAGATCGAGGCACACGCCAGCACGCCGACCACCTGGTCGACGTGGAACAGCCAGGCCGGATCCGGCAACGTGCCGGCGTCGATCCACTGGGTCGCCCCTAGCAGCCCGACCAGCGACGCGAGCAGGAACATCGTGGTGTCCACGATCCAGTCGCGGATACTGCGGCGGGTCATGTTCCTGGGAGCGTAGTGAGGTTTCCGGGCTGGTCCGGAAAGTCGATACTTTGGTCGCGGTGGCTGATTCCTCCGGCTGACCGATCTGCGCCGTCGCTGCGTTGCTACCGAGAGCGACATCCGCAGGTCGGAGCGGTGACGCAGAGTGTGCGGGGTGGTGGATAGGGGGGCCGTTTTGACCCTCCGGGAGGCCACGGGTAATCTCTATCGTTGTTGTGCGGCGCGGCGTGTGACTACTCGCGCCCTTGGTGGGTCCGACCTGCCGTGGGTACGGCCCGCACAGGTACCCAGACGCAAGTTGACGATGAGGTAGACCCGTGCCCACGTACAGCCCGAAGCCCGGCGAGGTGGCCCGCGCCTGGCACATTATCGATGCCGAGGACGTGGTGCTCGGCCGCCTTGCCACGCAGGTCGCGACACTGCTGCGCGGCAAGCACAAGCCAACCTATGCCCCGCATGTGGACACTGGTGACTTCGTCATCATCGTGAACGCCGAAAAGGTGGTCCTCACCGGGGCCAAGCGGGATCAGGCCTTCGCCTACCGCCACAGTGGCTACCCCGGTGGTCTTCGCAAGAAGTCCTTCGGCGAGCTGCTGGACACCCGCCCCGACCGTCTCCTGGAGAAGGTCGTCAAGGGCATGCTGCCGAAGAACAAGCTCGGCCGCGCCCAGGGCAAGAAGCTCAAGGTCTACGCAGGCCCCGAGCACCCGCACACGGCGCAGCAGCCGACGCCCTTCGAGATCACCAAGGTTGCCCAGTGAGTGAAGAGAACCTGACCACCGAGACCCCTGAGGTCCCCGAGTCGGCCGTCGACAACGTCGAGATCGCCGACGTCGACGCCCCTGAGGCCGCTGACGAGGCCCCGGCCGCGCCGGTCGTGCGCGTTCCCGCCCCTGGCGAGGTCGCCCAGACCGTCGGCCGCCGCAAGGAGGCCGTGGTCCGCGTTCGGCTGACCCCGGGCACCGGCCAGTTCCGGCTGAACGGCAAGAGCCTCGAGGACTACTTCCCCAACAAGGTGCACCAGCAGCTCATCCGTGAGCCCCTGGTGATCCTCGACAAGCCCGAGATGTTCGACGTGCGCGCGAACCTGCGTGGCGGCGGCATCACCGGCCAGGCCGGTGCGCTGCGGCTGGCCATCGCCCGCGCCCTGATCGAGCTCGACGCCGAGGACCGCCCGGCCCTCAAGAAGGCCGGCTTCCTCACCCGTGACCCGCGGGTCAAGGAGCGCAAGAAGTACGGTCTGAAGAAGGCCCGCAAGGCGCCTCAGTACAGCAAGCGCTGATCACACTCAGCCCGAAGCACGGGAGCAGCAGGATTTCTGCTGCTCCCGTTCGCTCTTTCCGGAGGTGGTTCTCTTGGGCCGGTTGTTCGGCACCGACGGCGTCCGTGGGCTTGCGAACGTCGAGTTGACGCCGGAGCTGGCGTTGACCGTCGCCGCCTCGGCGGCGCGCGTCCTGGCTGAACACGACCGCTCACACCGCCCGGTCGCCGTGGTCGGGCGCGACCCGCGGGCCAGCGGCGAGATGCTGCAGGCCGCTGTGGCCGCTGGCCTGTCCTCGGCCGGTGCGGACGTGCTGCAGGTCGGGGTGATGCCGACACCGGGCGTCGCCTACCTGGTGGACAACCTGGGCGCCGACCTGGGCGTGATGATCTCGGCGTCGCACAACCCGATGCCGGACAACGGGATCAAGCTCTTCTCCGCCGGCGGGCACAAGCTGCCCGACGACATCGAAGACGAGATCGAAGCCGGTATCGGCGCGACGCCGCAGCGTCCGACCGGTGCGGGCGTCGGCCGGATCTACGACGTCGCCGACTCCCTGGACCGCTACATCGCGCACCTGCTGCGTGCCACGCCTCAGCGTCTGGACGGCCTGAAGGTCGTTGTGGACTGTGCGAACGGCGCCGCCTGGGCCGCCGCGCCGCGCGCCTACCGGGAGGCCGGTGCCGAGGTCATCGCGATCCACGCGCTGCCGGACGGCGAGAACATCAACCACGAGTGTGGTTCCACGCACATCGAAGGGTTGCGTGAGGCCGTCCTCGCCGAGGGCGCGGACATGGGCATCGCGCACGACGGTGACGCAGACCGTTGCCTCGCCGTGGACGCGGAGGGCAACCTCGTCGACGGCGACCAGATCATGGCCGTGCTCGCGTTGGCCATGAAGGACCGTGGCGAGCTCGTCGACGACACGCTGGTCGCCACTGTGATGAGCAACCTCGGCCTGCACCTGGCGATGCGCGAGGCAGGCGTGAAGATCCGCACAACCGCCGTGGGCGACCGCTATGTGCTGGAGGAGCTGCGTACCGGCGGCTACTCACTCGGTGGCGAGCAGTCCGGTCACGTGCTGCTGCCGAGTCACGCGACCACCGGCGATGGTCTGCTCACCGCGATGGGCGTGATGGCCCGTGTCGCGGCCACCGGTAAGCCGCTGTCCGAGCTGGCCGGCGTTATGCGCCGTCTGCCCCAGGTGCTGGTCAACGTGAAGGTGGCCGACAAAGCCGCCGTCGCCAAGGCCACCTCGGTCAACGATGCAGTCGCCGCTGTGGAGGCCGAACTCGGCGAGTCCGGCCGCGTCCTGCTGCGTCCGTCCGGCACCGAGCAGCTCGTCCGCGTGATGGTCGAGGCCACCAGCGAAGCCACCGCCGAGGCCGCGGCAAACCGCCTGGCCAGCGTGGTTTCAGCCGTTTCCTGAGCCGCCGGGAGAACGAGGCCGTCCTCGTTCTCCCGTTGCTCAGATTGCCGCGTAGGTCCGCCGCTACGCTGAGCAAGTGACATATGGCCCACCCCCGAACCAGAACTGGCAACAGCCGCCACAAGGCCCTGGTTACGGGCACGGCCATCAGCCGCCACCGCCCGGATACGGACCGCCACCGCCACGGAAGCGTGGTCCAGGCCCGATACTGGGCATCATCATCGCGGGAGCCGGTGTCGTCGCGGCCGGCGTCCTGCTTGTGCTGAAGCTCATCGGCCCGGCAGAAGTCCTTGTCCTGCTCGCCGTGGTCGGTATCGCGGAACTGGCGATCTACCTCCCGTTCCGTACCAAGACCCCCAAGCCGCCGCCCGGATACCGGCCGCCAGGCCCTTACGGTCCCGGCCCTCCGATGCCGCCAGGACCGCCTGGCCCGCCGCCCGGAGGGTATGGTCCCCCTCCTGGTTGGCAGGGCGGGCCGCCACCCAGACGATGACCCCGCGCAAAGTGCCCGCGAACGTGCTCTGACGTGGGTACATTGCTCAGCGGAACCAAGGTGGCGACACCTGGCGTCTGAGCTGTGTCGAAGCAAGTAAGGGGGAGGAGCCATGGCCGTGGACGGCAAGCTCCAGATGGACCACGACGCTATGCGCGCCGCGGCCGACGAGGTGAAGAACCTGGCTGTCGCGGTCCAGTCCGTTCAGAGCTACATCACCGACAACGACCTCAAGCAGGAGCACCTCGGCGGGCACTTCACCGCGCCGGCGGCGTACCAGTCCTTCAACGCCGCTCTGCAGGGCCTGAGTGCCTCGGTCGGCAAGGCGTACGCGTTTCTCAACGAGGCCGCGGCCAAGCTCGAGCAGTCGTCGCAGATGACCGACGCCACAGACGTCAACAACGCGTGGGGGCTCAACAAGGCCGGAGGTAGGTAGCGGTGGCTGAGGGTATCGGCGGTCCGGTCAGCTCCCCGTTGCAGCCCGCCAAGGACGTCAACACCAATGACCACTCCGAGGCGATGTTCCATCAGCTGGACGACTTCAAGAAGATGATGGCGGCCGACCGGATGGGCTTCCTTTACAAGCGCTGGATGGAGCACCAGTGCTCGGACCCCGGCCGCCGGGGACAGTGGCGCAGCCAGCCGGTCTGGGGTGAGGGCTGGCAGGAGCGCGAGGACAACGACAAGGGCGGCCTCTGGCAGCTCAAGATCATCAACTTCGGCTTCATGTGGGACGCCCACGGCAGGCTGACCAACCTGGCCACCTCGGGCGAGGCCCTCAAGGGCGCGGGCAACCAGGTCGTCCAGCGCGTCCAGGCGGCGTGGACCAGCAAGGCGGGCGAAGCCGCGGCAGGCAGGTTCACCGAGTTCCGGGACGCCGCGGCCGACTACACCGCCCAGGTCCAGAACCTGGGCGCGCAGATGGAAGGCGCCTGGCACGCGACCCGGCACGTGGTCAAGGAATTGGCCGACTTCGCCAACAAGAGCGACCTCGGCGGCAAGCCGATGATGGACCGCTACGGCGCCGACGGTGCGAGCGACGACCACGGCAACTCCGAGCGCGGCAACTGGAGTTCCCGGATGGACGCGCTCAACGAGGCGATCGTGCAGGGAACCTACCGGTGGGGGCCGGAAGCCCACGAAGTGATCGACCCCAGCATCTGGAGCGTCGACTTCAGCTTCGGCCGGGTCGTGCAGACCCCCGAGTCGGTGCGTCAGCCGGGGCAGGTCTACATCGAGGCCGACGGCAGCAACATGTGGTCCAACGAGATCTGCAACTGGCTCGACGACATGGCCCACTGCTACTTCCTGACCATCGGGAACTTCCGCCGGCGCGTCGAGGAGACGATCAGGACGGTCCAGGAGGCCTGGGAGAAGCTCAACACTCAGGCAGGCAAGATCACCAAGGACCCCTTCGGCAAGCTCTCCCTGGGCCCCGCCCAAGGCACCGGCGACGACACGAAGAAGTCCACCGACAGCGGCCACGACCGCCCCGGAACTGGCAACACAGGCACCGCCGGCACCTCAGGTATGGGGTCCACCCCCGTGCCGCCGATCGCCCCGCCGCCCATGCCTCCCGTGCAGCCCGCAGTCGACGACACCACAAACCCGTCGGCAGTCGATGGCGATGTCGTCCCAGTCGTGCCCCAGGACCAGACCAAGGAAACCGTCACAATCCAGGACGGCGACCGCAAGATCTCGGTCCAGAGCCCGGACGGCGAAGGCCACGTGAAGGTCACCGTCGACGACGGCACCGGAAAACCGAAGGCCTACGACCTGGACTTCAGTGCAGGCACCGGAGCGCCGGCGCAACCCGGCGACGGCCGTCCCCAGACCCTTCCCGCGCTGGAAACCCCGTCACAACAGGTCCAAGCGGGACCAGACGGAAAAGCCGTGGTGCACGACGGAAACCTGACGATCACGGCCGAGCGCCCGCCCGGAACCCCGGACCAGATCAAGATCACAGTGGACGACGGAACCGGCAAACCCACCACCTACCTCGTCGACTACGCCGACCCAGCCAACGGCACAGTCACAACCCAGCCCGGCCGCCCAACTGCCGAGCCCTACCCGGCCCCGCAGTCCGGTTTCACCGACCCGAGTGGACAGTCCGGTCCTGCACCTGGTGCGTCGGCAGGCTTTGCTGCTGCACCGTCTGGATTCGCAGATCACTCGGCTGCCCAGCAGAGCGGTTTCAGCGAGCCGGTGCCCGGCGCGGCCGCCCACTTCGCCGAGCCGATGAACGGCGGTCGCCCAGACACGGGGACCAGCACTCAGGCAGGCTTCACCGAGCCAGGCTTCACCCAACCCACCACCGGCGGCTTCACAGACCCATCCACGCCGCAGCAAGGCGGCTTCACCGAGCCCATCACGGCCGACGCCCGCCGCTTCGCAGGCACCTTCCCCGACGCAACCTCAGGCCAGCAAACAGGTTCCCTCGACCCCATCGGCACCGAAAGCCACGCCTACGCCCAACCCACGTCCCAGCAGTCGGCTGGTTTCCCTGAGTACGCCGTCGACGAGGCGGGTCGGTTCGCCGAGCCACTGAACGGCGGTTTCACCGATCCACAGTCCGGTTTCATCGACTCAGCCACATCGGCTGATTTCGCGGAGGACATCTCCGTTGACGGAGCCGGTTTTGTGGAATCTGAGACTGGTGGTTTCGCTGATCCGTCTAGCGCGCAGCCCGGTTTCGCGGACTCGTCGGCTGCGCAACAAGCTGCTGGTTTCCCGGAGTATGCCGTCGATGAGGGTCGTTTTGCTGAGCCATTGAGCAGCGGTTTCTCAGAACCGGCAGGCGCCCAGTCTGGTTTCGCCGACCAGGAATCCGGCTTCGCGACCACCTCGCCTTCGAGTTTTGCCGAGCCGGGCGACGGTGACTTCGGGGATCTGGATGATGTGCGGTCCGGGTTTGCCGTTTCGGACACTGCTGCGCAGGGCGGGGGTTTCCCGGAGCCTGGTGCCGGTGATGATTTTGCTGACCAGGCCATGGCTCAGGGTGCCGGGTTCACCGACTCAGGCTTTGTGGATCCCGCCGCGCAATCGGTTGCGTCTGAGGGATTCGAGCCGGTTGAGCAGGCTGACGTCTTTGACCCCGCCGCTGCGCAAGCGATCGATGCCGACAGCGGCGGTGGCTTCGAGCCGGCCACCGAGCACGAGGGTGGGTTCGACCAGGGGGCGACCGCGCAGGCGAGTGGGATCGCGGCTGGACCGTCCATCGGCGACGATCTGTTCCGCGACTGGTCGACCGGACTGTCCGATTCGGACATCGACGAGTACCAGAGCCCGGAATCCGCGCCATACGAGCGGTCTGAGCAGTTGTCGCAGGCTGAGGCGTGGACCGAGCCGGAACCTTCGACCGGCACCGCGGCCCAGTCACTGGGTTTTGACGTCGTGTCCGGCGATGATTCCGCAATGGACAGTATCTGGTCCACCCAGGGTGACCTTTTCGACGACTCCGAGCCGCGCGATGTGAGCGGTGAGGAGATCGCGCCGGCCGCGGGTGAAGCGGGCCTGGCGGCGGTGCCCGACAACGGCCAGAGCCAGCCACATCCGGCCAGCCCGGCGACGGCCGGTGGCGGGATGGGCGGCATGCCGATGATGGGCATGGGCGGCGGCGGAGGTGGCGGCAACAACGATCAGGAGCGGGGCCCGAGTGCGTGGAGCACGACGGGCGACCTGTTCGATGACGGCCCGATGAGCGCGGCCGACCGGATCAGCACGGTTCTCGACGACGACGAGCAGCGCTAGGAGTTTCGATGTTCGACGAGACCAGTCCGGAGACGCGCCAGGCGCTCGCGTTGTACGAGGACGCGATCGCGCAGTACGACGCCAGGACGGCCGCGATCGGAGAGGAGTTCGCACGCGAACTCGCGGTCGCCGACAAGGCGGCCGCGCAGCGCGACAAGGAGCAGAGCGAGCAGTTGGCCGAGATCCTTGCGAACGAGAAGGCCGAGCAGCAGCAACAGGCCGCTCAGCAGCAGAACCAGTGGACGGCCCCGCGCGAGAAGGAGACCACGATCTCCTTCGGCGAGTTCGACGACGAGCAGAAGTCATGGTCGACGCCCACGCCGCCGATGGGCTTACCGCCGATTCCGCCGATCCCGGAGCCCATTCCGGAGCCGCTGCGGCCCGCCGCGCCGGAGCCGATGATGACCTTCGGCCAGCTTGAGGACGACGAAACGCCACCTCCTGCGCCGCCGCCCCCGCCGAAACCGGGCAGACGCCGGCTGCAGGAGGACGACGAGGACATGTCCGGACAGACCTGGATGAGCTAACGCACTCCGGCGGGCAGCCATTCGGTGTTGATGGCCGCGCCTTTGACGTCGGATTCCAGCAGGTCGTCGTATTTCGAAGACCCGGTCAGGTGCTTGAGGAAGAACGCCGTCAGCAATGCCCGCGACATTCGCTGGGTCCTGCGTTCGCCCTTGCCCGAAAGCAGTATCTGGCTCCAGTGCCGGCCTTCGGTGAAGCCGAGGTGCCCGGCTTTGGCCAGTTCCCGGACCTGCACCGGCCCTGCCCAGTTGCGGGCGATGACCTCGGCGTTGCCGACCGCCGGCGCGATGAGGTCGTCGCTGGCGGTCAGGTGCAGGCCAGGCATCTTGCAGAACCGTGCGGCCTCCGAAGCCGGCGGGCGGGACTCGGCGGCAGCCATCGTGGCCACGGCCTTGACCCGCGAGTCCGCGGCTGCGGCCAGCACCGCGCTGCCACCGCCGAACGAGTGCCCGGCGAGCCCGAGCCGGTCGCCCGAAACACGCACCTGCCCTTCGCCCAGCCGCACAGTCACGCACGTGTCGAGCGCCGCGAGCAGGTCGGCGGCGAACAGCCGGTGCGAGCCCAGCGGCCCGGACTGCGTCGACGGCGCGGCGGCGACGATGCCGTGTGAGGCGAGGTGCCGCAGCAGGCCGTGATAGCGCAGCGGCGGCTGCAGCCATCCGTGGCCGACCGCGACGGCCGGCAAATCCTGTCCCGACCTGGGCGTGAAGATCAGCCCGGGGAGCCCGACCAGGCCGAGGTCACCCCGCAGGACCGAGTGCGGCCCGGGTAGTGCCAGCTCATAGGCCAACTGCTTGGCGCGTGCCATGGGGCGACGTTATCCGATCGACCCCGGACGCACCCGATCACCCATGGGGCCTAGCCTGTTTGCCCGTGTGCGGAATCGTCGGTTATGTAGGTCACCAGCAGGCGCTTGACGTAGTGCTCGACGGACTCAGGCGGCTGGAGTATCGCGGCTACGACTCGGCCGGCGTCGCGGTCATCACCGCGGACGGCCTGGCAGTCGAGCGTAAAGCGGGCCGGTTGGCCAACCTCGAGGCCGAGCTCGTCGGCCAGGAGGGCTTCGTCGGCACGGCTGGGATGGGCCACACGCGCTGGGCCACGCACGGCGCTCCGGTCGACCGGAACTCGCATCCGCACCGGGATGTGTCCGGCAAGGTCGCGGTCGTCCACAACGGCATCATCGAGAACTTCCACGCCCTGCGGGTCGAGCTGGAAGCCGACGGCGTCGAGTTCTCCAGCGACACGGACACCGAGACCGTGGCGCACTTGGTCGCCCGTGAATACGACGGGGATTTGCCGGAAACCGTGCGCAAGGTGTGCCGACGGCTGGAGGGTGCGTTCACTCTGGTCGTGACGCACGCCGACGAGCCGGACATGATTGTGGCCGCTCGCCGGTCGTCGCCATTGGTCGTCGGAATTGGCGACAAAGAGATGTTTCTCGCCTCGGATGTCAGTGCGTTCATCGAGCACACCCGGGATGCCGTCGAACTCGGCCAGGACCAGGTCGTGACAATCGCCCGATCCGGCTACGAGGTCACCGATTTCTACGGTGAACCGGCGCCGACCAATCATTTCCAGGTCAACTGGGACCTGTCGGCCGCCGAGAAGGGCGGCCACGACTACTTCATGCTCAAGGAGATCGAGGAGCAGCCCGAAGCGCTGGCGAACACGCTGCGCGGGCATTTCGTGGACGGCCGGATCGTGCTCGACGAGCAGCGGATGGCCGACCAGGACCTGCGGGATGTGGACAAGGTCTTCGTGATCGCGTGCGGCACGGCTTATCACTCCGGCTTGGTGGCGAAATACGCGATCGAGCACTGGACCCGGCTGCCGGTGGAAGTGGAGCTGGCCAGCGAGTTCCGGTACCGGGACCCGGTGCTGGACCGCGACACCCTGGTCGTGGCGATTTCCCAGTCGGGTGAAACCGCTGACACTCTCGAGGCAGTCCGGCACGCCCGCGAGCAGAAGGCCCGCGTTCTGGCGATCTGCAACACGAACGGCGCCCAGATTCCGCGTGAATCCGACGCGGTGCTTTACACCCACGCCGGTCCCGAGGTCGGAGTCGCAGCGACCAAGACATTCCTGGCCCAGATCGCCGCCAATTTCCTGGTCGGCCTGGCATTGGCGCAGGCCCGTGGCACGAAGTACTCCGACGAGGTCGCCCGTGAGTTCCATGAACTGGAGCAGATGCCCGCGGCCGTGAGCCAGGTTCTGCAGACCGTGGATTCGGTGCGGGCACTGGGCCGTCAGCTCGCCGATTCGAAGGCGGTGCTGTTCCTCGGCCGGCACGTCGGCTACCCGGTCGCGCTCGAAGGTGCTTTGAAACTCAAGGAATTGGCGTACATGCACGCCGAGGGTTTCGCTGCGGGCGAGCTGAAGCACGGCCCGATCGCATTGATAGAACAGGATTTGCCGGTTGTTGTGGTGATGCCGTCGCCCAAGGGCCGGGCGGTGCTGCACGCGAAACTGCTGTCGAACATCAGTGAGATCCAGGCCCGTGGCGCCCGCACGATCGTCATCGCGGAGGAGGGCGACGAGACAGTCCGGCCGTTCGCCGACGAGCTGATCGAAGTTCCGCAGGTGCCAACCTTGTTGCAGCCCTTGGTATCCACTGTCCCGCTGCAGGTCCTCGCCGCCGAGATCGCCCGCGCTCGCGGTTACGACGTCGACAAGCCCCGAAACCTGGCGAAATCAGTCACGGTCGAGTGATCGCCGGTTTTCCTCAGTGTTGGTGACGCTCGGCCGTGAGCTTTTCGGCGGTCTCGTGCGCATGGCGTTCGAAACTGTCGGACGGGTCGCTGACCGACAGGCCGGGCGAAACCTCACTGCCCGCGACGGGTCCTGCGGATTGCTGGACTGTGTGGGTGATTTCGTGCGCCAGGGTCGAGTAACCCTCGCTCGTGCTCGGGTTGTAGGCGCCGGAGTTGAAGAAAACGTCGTTGCCGGTGGTGAAGGCGTGCGCACCGAGCTGGCTGGACAGGTTCGCCGCGGTGGAGTCGGTGTGCAGCCGGACGTCGCCGAGTGACTGGCCGAGGCCGGATTCCATCTCCGAGCGCAGCTGTGCCGGCAGCGGGCTTCCGCCGCCGAGCTGGGAACGGATGCGGGTGGCGACGTCGTCGCCGGGCAGGCCGCTGGACGCGCCTTCCACCAGCCGGGCGACCATCTGGTTGCCTCCGGCCAGGACAGGACTGGCGGTGTCCTTGGCCGGCTCCTGGACCACGTTCGCGGGTTGTACCCGCTCGTGCGCTTGTTCCTCAGCGCGGATACGGTCAGGCTCCATAGGTGACAGGTTACCGTCGTGGCGCCCATTTCATACGGATCGCTATTACAAGCACCCTTCGGTCTGGCCGTTGCTGGTACACCGTCACCACAAATGTGCCCCCTTTGGCGCCCCTTCGGGCAAGGAAGTCCTCGGCGCAGGCCCTCGTGTAGATGGCCAGCCAGGCCTGCTTCTGCTCGCTCTTCTGGCTGAAGCACCAGCCCTGATCTTCCACGGTCTCGGTGTATTCGTGCACGCGCTGTGACTTCGACAGCTCACGCCGGTACTCGATTTGGTGAAGATAGTTCCAAACGGCCATGGTGAAAAAAGAATGGCCCGCAAGTTCACGGATGACGATTCCGGTCGTGTGCCAGGAAAAGGGGGTACATCCGGTATTTCGTTTTCCCGCCGCGGCCGCCCTTCGCGGCGCCGCCGGATCGGGCAGACTCTCCGTATGCGCGGAGTGTGGAGCACCGACCGAGTGAAAACCGCTGAGCAGCAGCTCTTCCAGACGATCCCGGAAGCCACCCTGATGCGACGCGCGGCGTTCGGCGTCGCCGTGTGCGTGGCCGAGTTCAAGCCGCGTCGCGTGCTGCTCCTGGTGGGAGCAGGCAACAACGGCGGTGACGCACTCTGGGCGGGCGCGTTCCTACGCCGCAGAGGCATCGCCGTCGACGCGATTCTCCTTGCGCCCGAACGCGCGCACGCCGAGGGACTCGCGGCATACCGACGAGCTGGCGGTCGCATCGTCACCGAGCCCAGGTCAGCCGACGTCGTCATCGACGGAATTGTCGGTATCTCAGGCAAAGGCGCGCTCCGACCCGCCGCCGCGAAGCTCGTCGCGCAGATCACCGCACCTATCGTCGCCGTCGACCTACCCAGCGGCGTCGACCCAGACACAGGCGCGGAGGACGGTCCGTGCGTCACCGCCGACACCACCGTCACATTCGGCGGCCGCAAGCCTGTACACGCGTTGAGCCCGCGCTGCGGGCGAGTCCGCGTGCTCGACATAGGCCTGGCAGACGCCCTAGGCGAACCGGATTTCGGCATCATCGACCGCGCGGACGTCGCCGAAGCCTGGCCGATCCCAGGCCCCACGGACGACAAGTACACCCAGGGCGTAACCGGAATCGCCGCCGGATCAGCCACATATCCAGGCGCAGCAGTACTTTCGGTAAGTGGCGCGGTACTCGCGACGTCCGGCATGGTCCGATACGCCGGAACAGCCGCGGAGATAGTCGGCCAGCGCTGGCCAGAAGTCGTCGCCACCGGTTCGGTCGCCGACGCAGGCAGAGTGCAAGCCTGGGTCGTCGGCCCCGGCATCGGCACAGCGACCGCAGGCCGAGAACTGCTCTCACACATTCTCGGCGCAGGCGTCCCAGTCTGCGTGGACGCGGACGGAATCACATTGCTGGCCGAGCACCCAACCCTGTGGGACCGCCGGGACCCAGACACTCCCATTGTCCTGACACCACACGACCGCGAATTCGCGCGCCTCGCGCCACTCGGCAAAGATCGTGTCGCATCAGCGAAAGCCCTGGCCCGCCGGGTCAACGCAGTTGTACTTCTCAAGGGATACAACACAATTGTCGCGGCATCGGATGGACGCGTGCTCGTGAATCAGTCGCCGTCCGCCTGGCTGGCGACAGCAGGGTCCGGTGACGTGTTGTCCGGGGTTGTCGGCGCCTTGCTCGCAGCTGGGCTAGACCCTTGGCTCGCCGCAGGATGCGCTGCTTACGCCCACTCTCACGCCGGAACGCTCGCCGCTTCTGGCGCGCCTGCTCCAGCATCCGCCATCGCCCACGCTTTGTCCGACACAATCCGCGATCTCGACTGGTGAATCTTTGGTGTCGCAGAGTGCTTTTCGGTGTGCCTGTCGTTGGTTGGGCGCTCTGCTTTTGTTTCTGCTTTGGTGTCGGTGGCTGGGCGGCTCGATTTGACACGGAGACCTCTGAGGCGGCCTCGGTTGGCTGAAGAGGCAGGCCCCCTGATCCAATCCGTGATCCCGGCCAAAGCCGTGTCAGGGGCCAACCTCGCCAGAAAGCTTAAGGCCGCCTCCACTCCGTATAAAATCGAGCCGTCCCAGCCTGAGACACCGAAGCAAAAACCCGAGCGCCCAGCCCCAACCGTCGATCAAGCGCGTTTGACTCCAAGTGTCATCAAGCGGGACACGTACTCCGCGAGATCTTCGGGCGTCCACGGAAGCTTCTCGACGATGATCATACGGCCGCAGCTTTCGCAGATGGAGGCCAGCAGTTCGGCGAGGACCGGTGCTTTGCGTTCGGTGTCCTCGACGTTGATCGTGGAGAGGTACATGACGACCAGGTCGCGTAGGCGGCCGAGGATTGTCTCGCGGGCGGCGCGGACGCGTTTTGCCACTGGGGAATCGGAGTTGCGAGAGGACTCGAAGACTACCCGCCAGGAGTCGGGGGCCTCGGTGGCCGCGGTGAGGAAGGCGGTGAGGCCTTGGCCGATGAGGGCTTCGAGGTTCTCGAAGTCCGGCATGTTGGGCAGGGCCGCGATCACCGCGTCGAACAGTCTTGTCTCTTCCCGGCTCAGCAGGGCGAGCAATAACTCGTCACGGTTCTTGAAGCACTCGTAGACCACGGGTTTGGTGACGCCTGCGGCGTCCGCGACCGCTTGCATGGAGGTGCCACGATAGCCGTGAGCGAGATAGACCTGCAGGGCTGAGTCAAGAATGAGGGGCCGTCGTTTTTCGGGGCCCAGATGCGCCGCCCGCCGACGGACCGCCCTGTCTTGCGCCACCGAACGAACTTACAGTATCCCCCGCATGAGTGAGGACATTCCCACGCCGTTATAGGCAAAGTGCTGTTGCCCACAAGCGAAGATTCTTCAGTTCTTGGCCTGTGAGCCGGCGGCCGCACGCCGTCTACCTGGTCGGATGCGGTTACCGATCATCCCGGCCGGTGGCGTCGGCCGCATCTGGCATTCGCCTGGAACTGGGATGTGCGAGCATTGGCGACGTTATGTCCGACCAGAACGCGCCGCGTGCGGAAGCGGTCGTCGATCTCGACGCCCTGCGGCACAACGTCGCCCTGCTCGCCGAGCGCGCCCAGGTTGCGGTGATGGCTGTCGTCAAGGCCGATGGGTACGGCCACGGCGCCGTGCCGGTGGCCAGGGCCGCGCTTGAGGCAGGTGCCACCTGGCTCGGCTCGTGCTCCGCGGCTGAGGCTGTCGACCTGCGCAAAGCAGGTATCGAGGCGCCGATCCTGGCCTGGCTCTACGCGGCCGGTGAGGATCTGTCCGACGCGATCGCGGCCGGCGTCGAATTGGGCGTGTCCAGTCTCGACGAGTTGCGCGCCGCCGAGGGCGCCCCGATTCACCTCAAGATCGACACGGGCCTCAACCGCAACGGCTGTCCGGAATCCGAGTGGGCAGCCCTGGTCAAGGCAGCCAAGGGGCACAACGTCCGGGCAGTCTGGTCGCACTTGGCGTCAGCTGACGAACCTGGTGACCCCTCGGTCGACCGGCAGGCGGAACGGTTCGAGCGCGCCTATCAGGTCGCGCTCGCCGAAGGCCTGAACCCGATGCGGCACATCGCGAACTCGGCGACCGTGCTGACCAGGCCGGACCTGGCGTTCGACATGGTCCGGACCGGTATCGCGATGTACGGGCTCAATCCCGTGCCGCAGCAAGAGGATCTTCGCCCGGTGATGACCTTCCGGTCCAGCGTGGCGCAGGTCAAACGCATCCCCGCCGGCGAATCCGTGTCCTACGGCGGCACGTGGACCGCCCCGCGCGACGTGACGCTGGCCTTGGTGCCCGTCGGGTACGCCGATGGCGTGCCGCGTGGGCTTTCCGGCCGTCTCGAGGTGTGGCTGGCCGGGAACCGACGGCCGGTGGTCGGCCGGGTATGCATGGACCAGATCGTCGTCGAATGTGGTGATGACCACGTTTCCCCCGGCGACGAGGTAATCCTGTTCGGTCCGGGCGATCGCGGTGAGCCGACGGCCCGGCAGTGGGCCGACAGCCTGGGCACCATCGACTACGAGATCGTCACCAACATGTACCGGCCGCGGGTGCGCCGTCGTTACCTGGGGGCGCGGTGAACGGCCGGATTGCCGGACTGGTCGGCGGGGTAATAGGTGTTGTGGCAACTGGTGCGGCCGTAGGTGCTGCTGTTCGGTCGAAACGACGCGATATCGAAGACATGTACGTCGATGAGCCGTTCGGTCTGCTGCCGCCGACCAGGACGAGCACAGTCGCGGCCGACGACGGCATCCCCCTGTCGGTAGAGGAAGTGGATCCGGACGACGGCGGCACGCCTGAGGCGACTGTCGTGCTGGTGCACGGCTTCGCGGTGAACCGGCTTTCCTGGCACTTCCAGCGGCGGATGTTCGCCGAGCAGACCGATCCCCGTGTGCGCCTGGTGCTCTACGACCAGCGCAGCCACGGCCGGTCCGGCCGGGCGACCGAAGAGTCGAGCACAATCGACCAACTGGGCCGTGACCTCGCGGCCGTGCTGCGCGCGGTCGTGCCCAAGGGCCCGATCGTCCTGGTCGGTCACTCCATGGGCGCGATGACGATCATCGCGCTGGCCGAACAGGATCCTGATCTGTTTGCCGACCGCGTCCGCGGCGTCGCCCTGATCGGAACATCCGCGGGCGAGATCGGATCGAGCGGCTTGCCGCGCCCGATCTTGTGGCGCTACAACCCATTGACGCGTGGCGTCGGCCAACTCGCCGGATGGCAACCCGGCCTCGTCGAGCTCGTCCGTGCCGCCGGTGGTCAACTGACCCGTCGCGCCGTACGCCTGCTCGCCTTCGGCAGCCGCAGCGTCAGCCCCAGGCTTGTCGACTTCATGATGGACATGCTCGACGTCACGCCGGTACGTGTGCTCGCCGACTTCATCGACACTTTGGGCAGCCACAACAGGTACAAGGCGCTGGCCGGCCTGCAGCACTGCTACGTGCTGGTGCTGAGCGGCGACCGCGACCGGATGACCCCGTTCTCCCACGCGGAACGGATCGCGACCGAACTGCCTGACGCGAAACTCGTACGGTTGCGCGGCGCCGGGCACATGGTCGTCCTGGAACAACCCGACCAAGTCAACACCCACTTGGTCGACCTGGTTCGGCAGTGCGTCAGCGGTCGTGGCGCGGGACGTAGATGGTGGCGGCGCAGGGCATGATCACACTCTCCACAGTGGACGACACGGTCGAGTTCGGCCGCAGACTCGGCAAAATCCTCGGCGCGGGCGATCTCGTCCTGCTGGCCGGCCCGCTCGGCGCGGGCAAAACCGTTCTGGTGCGCGGAATCGCGGCCGGCCTCGGCGTCATCGGCCGCGTCAGCTCACCCACGTTCGTCATCGAACGCGTCCACAAAGCACCCAACGGCGGCGTCCCTCTCGTCCACGTCGACGCCTACCGCCTCATCGGCCACATCGAGGAAGTCGACGACCTCGACCTCGACACAGACCTGACCGAAGCCGCCGTCGTCATCGAGTGGGGCGAGAACCTCGCCGAGCAACTGTCCACCGACTACCTGCTCATCCGCCTCGAACGGCTCCCCGACGACACCCGCCGCGCCCACCTCGAACCCCACGGCACGTGGACAACCCGCGTGGAATCCCTTACTGCGTGATCAGGGTCGCGCCGCGTTTGATGGTGCGGATGACCGGCGAGGTCTCCATGTGTTCGATCGCGCTCAGGGCGGCGACTTTGGTGGTCAGGTACTCGTAGAACGCGGGAACGTCCTTGCAGACGACTGAGGTCAGAAGGTTGGCCGTGCCTGTTGTCGCTGCCGCGAAGGCGATTTCGCGGTGGGCGGTCAGGGCTTCGCCTGCGGTGGCGAGTTCGGACGGCGGGACGGATATCCACATCCGGGCCTGGAGTTTGAAGCCGAGGGCGGCTGTGTCTATGTCCACGTCGTAGTAGAGGGCGCCGGTTTCGCGGAGGTAGTCCATCCGGCGCCGTACCGTTGACTCCGACCAGCCGGTCACCTTCGCCAGTTCGGCGTGGCTGGCGCGGCCGTCCAGTTCAAGGGCGGCCAGCATGCGATAGTCGGCAGCGTCCAATATGACCGGTTCGTTCGATATGGACCGCCGGAAGCGGAGTGCGTCGATCTGTTCGGGCGTAAGGCTGTCGAGCAGGGCCTGGTAGTCGCGTTCGTTGAAGTACACGTGCAGGATGCTGTGTGCGCTGACGTCGGTCACGCGTGGTGTGCGCGGCAACTGTTGCAGCAGAAGGGTGTCCGGCTCCTCGGGGTTGCGTGACTCGGTCACGCAGTCGATTTCTGTGCCGCCGGAGAACATCTGCACCCAGTAGGTGTCCGGGCGGCGGGCGAGAGCTGT
Organism: Kibdelosporangium banguiense; assembly: GCF_017876405.1. Classification (GTDB taxonomy): domain Bacteria; phylum Actinomycetota; class Actinomycetes; order Mycobacteriales; family Pseudonocardiaceae; genus Kibdelosporangium; species Kibdelosporangium banguiense. The sequence goes on from NZ_JAGINW010000001.1 coordinate 3,011,670, forward strand.
GGCGACAGCGAGGGAGGTACTGGGCTCACACTTGATCCGGACGTGCCAGCGGACGTGTCCGACCCGCCATGGCGCGGTCTGGCCGACCACGCGGGCGGCCATGGTCGCGCGCAGCCGGCGGTAGCGGCGGGCGACCGTTTGGTCCGAAATGCCTAGTACGTCAGCGATTTTGCTGAACGGTGCCCGGCCGTCGATCTCCAGCGCGTGGATCAGCGCCCGGTCGATCTCATCGATTTCCACCACATGACCATACGAGATGTCGAAAAACGCCGCCAAGCTCAAGAACATGGAAATCTGAGCCAGCCTGACCTCATGGTGGCGCTGTACCCACTGCAGAAGGAGTCCTGATGGGGAAGTGGTCACCGCTGATCGCGGTGTGTTTGGGAGGATTCGTCCTGCTTGTCGACGTCACGATCGTGACGGTCGCGTTGCCGGAGATGGCGCGTTCGCTCAGTGCGTCGTTCACGGGCCTGCAATGGGTGATCGACGCGTACGCGTTGGCGTTGGCAGCGCTTGTGCTCGCCAGCGGTTCGCTCGCCGATCACATAGGCCGACGCAAGACGTACATCGGCGGTCTGGTCGTCTTCGCGGGTGCGTCGCTCGCTTGCGGGCTCGCCGAGAGCACGGAAGTGCTTGTCATTTCGCGTGCTGTGCAAGGGATTGGTGGCGCCGCGATGCTGGCGACCACGATGGCCTTGGTCAACCTGACGTATCACGGCAAGGACCGTTCGGTCGCGCTTGCCATCTGGGGCGCGGTCTCTGGTGCCGCCGCGGCGGCAGGGCCGGTGCTGGGTGGCGTACTCACCGAGTACCTCGGCTGGCGGTGGATCTTCCTGGTCAACATTCCGATCGCCGTCATCGCGGTCTGGATGACGTTGCGCGTGGTCGCCGAGTCCAGCAACCCGAGTGCCAAAGGCGTTGACATACCAGGAGTTGTCACGTTCACGGCCGGTGCCGCCGCGCTCACCTATGGCCTGATGCAGGCCGGTGATCACGGCTGGGGATCGGCGCGGACGCTGGGCTGGATCGGCGGCGGGGTGCTCGCCTGGGTGATCTTCGCCGTGATCGAAGCCCGCAGTACCAACGCGATGCTGGATCTGGCACTGTTCCGCAAGCCGTCGTTCTCGGTGACTTTGCTGGCAGCGCTGGCTTTCACGTTCGCGGCGTTCGCCTACACCCCGTTCATGTCGGTCTGGCTGCAACAACAGCTCGGGATGAAGCCGCTCAACGCGGGCCTGGCGATGATCCCGATGAGCCTGACGGCGTTCGTGATCGCCGGTGTGGCCGGCCGGTTCATGCACTCGGTCCCGTTCCGGTACACGATCGGACTCGGGATGCTGGTCGTCGGAGCCGGGGCGCTGTTGCTGAAGACCGGTGACAGCTGGACGGTGATCCTGCCGGGACTGGTGGTCGTCGGCGTCGGTGTCGCGGTGACGGCTCAGGCGCTGCCCGGCGCGATCATGGCGTCGGTCCCGCTCTACCGGGCCGGGATGGCGTCGGGTGCGCTGAACACGTTCCGGCAGTTGGGGATGGCGCTGGGCGTGGCTGTGCTCGGCACGGTCGTCAGCCACGGCCAGACGTTCGACAAGGGTCTGGACACGTCCTATGTGGTCGCCGGTATCAGCGGTGTCGCGGTCGGGCTGATCGCGCTGATGCTGCTCAAGGCGTCAGGCGATGCCGGCCACGATCCCAAGGTCGAGCAGGTCCTGGGGACGAAGTCGTAATTGGTCGGCCAACGCGGATACCTCGTCCGGGTCACGTTTCAGAATGGCCGCGGCGGCCTGCGGGCCGATGACCGAGAAATACGCGTCCGGCGTGATCCATGTCCGACCGGCTCCGGCGAGCGCAAGTGCTCCGCCGGAGCCACCCTCACCGATCACCAGCGTTGTCACCGGAATGTGTGCGGCGGCCACTGCGGAGAAAGCGCCGGAAATGGCGGCGGCCAGCCCGGACGATTCGGATGCCGCGTCATTGGCCGCGCCGGGAGTGTCGATCAACGTCAGGACCGGGATCCCGAATCGGTCGGCCAGCGTGATCAAGCGGCTGGCCGTGCGGTATCCGGCTGACTGGGTCGCGGTTCCGGTCTGGGCGGCGAAAGCTATCGACCGGTCGCCCCGGCGTCCGATTCCGCACAATACCCCGGAATCCACACCACCCGATCGGTCGCCGTTGATCAGCGCGTAACTGTCGAAATAGGACTCAAGATATGCGGCGGCGCCTGGCCGCCGAGGATCGCGTGCCCGCTGCACGGCCTCCCAGCCGGTGGCCGGAAGTTCGGTATGGCCAAGCGCTTTCGGCACATCGGCAGGTTCGGGCGTGCCGCCGGTGAGCAGGTCCAGCCAGCCTGACAGGACATCGGGCAGCGATTCCGGCGTCACCACGGCGTCGATCTGGCCCGCCGCGTATTGCCCTTCCGCGGTGAATGCCGGATTGTCGGCGTCCTCGGCCGAGCGGACACGTTTGCCGCCGAATGCCACCTGTGCCCCGGATATCCCGAGAATGATGTCCGCGCCCGCACCGAGCGAAGCCCAGACGCCGCCGGTCGTCGGATTACGCAGGACGGCGATATGAGGAATACCGCTCTCCCGGTTGAGATAACACTCCTGGGCGACCCGTTGCAGTTGCAGCAACGAGAACATGCCTTCCTGCATGCGGCTACCGCCGGTGGCCAGCAAGGAAACGACCGGGATTCCGTGCGCGCGGGCCGTGGAGAACGCGTGCACCAGGCGATCACCCGTGGCTGTGCCGACCGATCCGCCCAGGAAACGGAAATCGAACTCGACCAGCATCACGTCCGTGTCGCCGATCAGCACCTGGCCGTAGGTCACGGATTCCTCGGCACCCGTGGCTTCCCGGGCACGAACCAGTGAATCCTCGTACCCCGTCCAGCCCAACGGGTTACTGGCCGAGTGCACGCTTGGTCACCTTGCCCATGTCGTTGCGCGGCAACGCATCCAGGAAGCGGATGACGCGTGGGCGTTTGTGCGGCGTGAGCAGTTTCGCCACGTGGTCGATCAGTTCCTGCTCGTCGGGCCGCTCGCCTGCGGGCACGATCCACGCGACGATTCGTTCACCCAGGTCGTCGTCGGGCTCGCCGGTCACCGCGACCTCGGCCACCTGTGGGTGCTCGAGCAGCACGTTCTCGATCTCGCCCGCACCGATCTTGTACCCGCCGCTCTTGATCAGGTCCGTGGTCCGGCGGCCGACGATCCGGATGTAGCCGTCCGGGTCGGCCGTGGCCACGTCACCGGTGCGGAACCACCCGTCCCGCAAGGCTTCTGCCGTCGCGTCCGGCCGGTTGAGGTACTCCAGGAACAGGTTCGGCCCGCGCACCTCGATCTCGCCGACCTCACCGTTGTCCACAGGGCTGCCCTGTTCATCCACAATTCGCAGGTCAACGCCATCCACAGGCGGGCCGACGGCACCGGGACGACGCTCGCCGTTCGCCCGGACGCTGCAGTTCATCAATGTCTCGGTCATCCCGTAGCGCTCCACAATGCGCTGCGAGGTCGCCTGGAAGATCCGGGTGTGATCACTGGCGGGCAACGCCGCCGAACCGGACACCAGCAGCCTGGCCCGGCCGACCGCCTGGGCCAGCGCGGGATCGCGCTCGACGTCCGCGGCGAGCCGGTGGTACATGGTCGGGACACCGAACATCATCGTCGCGTCCGCGTCGAGCTCACGCGCCACAGCCTCGGAGGAGAACTTGCCGAGGTGCCGGACAGAACCGCCGCGGCGCAATGGCCCGACAATGCCAAGAATCAACCCGTGCACGTGGAACAGCGGCAACGCGTGGACGAGCACGTCGTCCGCGGTCCACTCCCAGGCCTCGGCGAGTGCGTCCAAATTGGACTCAATGGCCCGGCGGGGGAGTACGACTCCTTTGGGTGGTCCGGTGGTGCCGGATGTGTACACGATGAACGCGGGCTGCTCGCCCTCGAAGTTCTGCGCGGGCAATGCACCGATTGCCCCGAGGTCGATGTCGGTATCCCGCAGGACAATGTCCGGCTGGGCGTCGGACAGGATGTGGTCGAGTTCGCGCTCGCCCACCTTGGGATTGATCGGGACCACCGGGATGCCCGCGGCCAGCGCGCCGACCACCGCGACGGCAGTCTGTGGCGTCGGCGTGGCCCACACCGCGACTCGTGACTTGCCCTGGATCCGCGAAACGACGCCACCGGCAGCGCCGGCCAGCTGCCGGTAGGTCAGATCCACGTCCCCGAAGCGCAGTGCGGGCCGGTCGGTAGCCCTGATCAGCTCACCAAACATGCAAGCCACTATGCCGGGACGGCCCGCTGTCAGCCCAGTGTGTCGAGAGACACCTTCCACAGCCGCTCCGCGGCCTCCGGGTCAAGTGCATGCGGTGCGACCCCGGTGAACGCACCGGGCTGGTTCGGTGCGGCCTCGTTGCAATCCTCGAAGTACTTGCCGCCAATGCCTGTGAGCAATGGCGAGGTCGCTACGAGGATGGACGTCGACGCGCCCTGAGCGGGCGTCTTGCGGAGCATTGACGCACCGACCTCTTTACGCATCCGGTCGATCTCCGCCTGCGACACGTGCCGCTGCAGATTGGTCGCGATCGAGCCCGGGTGCAGCGAGTTCACCGTGATGCCTGCGTCGGCCCAGCGCTTGTTCGCCTCGACGGCGAACAGGATGTTGGCTGTCTTGGACTGGCCGTATCCCACCCATGGCTGGTACTCGCGAGTGGTGAAGTGGATGTCCTCGAAGACGACCGGCGAGAACAGATGCCCGCTGGACGCGACGGACACAACCCTGGCATGCCCAGCCGCCAGCGCGGGGTAAAGACCTGTGGCCAGGCCGAAGTGCCCGAGGTGGTTGGTGGCGAACTGCAGTTCCCAGCCCTCGGGCGTGCGCGTGAGCGGCGGCGCCATCACGCCCGCGTTGTTGATCAGGATGTGCAACGGCCCATCCCAATTGGCGACGAACGCCCGCACCGAAGCAGGCGACGCCAGGTCGAGCTCCGCGACCTGCACCTTGGCGCCGTTGGCGGCGTGGATCTGCTCGGCGGTCTCCTGACCTGCGTCGACGTTGCGCACCGCGATGGTCACCTCGGCGCTCGCGCCGGCCAGCACCCGGGCGGTCTCGATACCGATGCCGGACGCGCCACCCGTGACGACCGCGCGCTTGCCGGCGAGGTCGATACCGGCGATGACCTCGTCGGCAGTGGAAGTGGCGGAAAAACCTGTCTCAATCATGGTCGAGTCCTTGCCGGTAAGATAGAAACGGAGGAACCTCCGCTAACTCCCTCGAGGCTAAGCGGAGTTTCCTCCGTTTGCAACCCGATCAAGGAGGAGGACCGGTGTCGGCTCGACCACTACGCGCGGACGCCCAGCGCAACAGAGACCGACTGATCGAGACAGCGGTCCAGGCGTTCTCCCACGACGGGCCGGACGTCACCCTCGACTCGATCGCCAAGACCGCCGGCGTGGGCATCGGCACCCTCTACCGCCACTTCCCGACCCGCGAGGCCCTCATCGAGGCCGCCTACCGCAACGAACTCGAGAAGCTGACCAGCGCCGCCCCCGAACTGCTCAAAACCATGGCACCCGACCAGGCACTGCGCACCTGGATGGACCACTTCGTCGCCTACATGACGACAAAACGCGGCATGGGCGACGCCCTCAAAGCCCTCATAGCCTCCGGCGGCGACCCGTTCGCGCGCAGCCGCGAACTCATCACCAACGCCCTCGGCCGCCTCCTGGACGCCACCGTCAACGCAGGCCAAACCCGCCCTGACATCAACGTCGAAGACATATTCATGGGCATAGCCGGCATCTCCATGGTCAGCGAATCCGGCACCCCCGAACAGGCCGGACGCCTCCTGGACCTGCTCATGGACGGCCTTCGCTACCACCCCTGACCAGCCCCGACCCCACTATTTGCCGGTGGCGCTGTCTGTGGGTGGTGCTGTCAGTGGGGGATGAGGTTCATGTGGGGGGACAGTTCGCGGAGGAGGGTGTGTTTGGGGCGGGCGCCGGTTATCGAGTGGATCAGTTTGCCGCGGTGGTAGAGGTTCAGCGTGGGCATGCCCATTACTCGGTGGGTGCGGGCCGTTTTGGGGCAGGCGTCCACGTCCACCTTCACTATTTCCAGGATTTCCGCGTATTCTTCTGCGATTTCTTTCAGGACTGGTTCGACCATTCGGCAGGGTGGGCACCAGGTTGCCCAGAAGTCGACCAGGACCAGGCGTTCTGCCGCCGCGAGGTGGGGTTCGAAGGTTGCGTCGGTCAGTGTGAGCACGGTCGTTTCCTTTCGGCGACTGCTTCCAGTTGGGCGGCCAGACGGTCACGGATTTCGTTCAGACGACTTATTCCCGCGTCCAGCTCTGCCAGCTTTTTTCGGTAGACCTCTATTGAGGCTGGGCAGACGTCGCCCGCTTTGTTTCCTGCGCGCAGGCATTCCACGAATGGCCTGGTCTCTTCCAGGGCGAAGCCGATTTCGAGCAGGGAACGGATCTCCTGGACCAGGCGCAGGTCGCGCTCGTCGTACTCGCGGTGGCCGTTGGCGGCCCGGCGCGCCTGCAGGAGGCCTTGGGCCTCGTAGTATCGCAGCGACCGGGTGCTTGTGCCGGCCCGCTGGGCGAGCTCTCCGATGCGCATCATGAGTGCCACGCTAGGCCTTGACACCGGCGTCAAGTCCAGGATGCGTAACCTTGTGCGGTGCTCGTACTCGCTGTTGACACCGCGACGCCCGCGGTCACCGCAGGGGTCGTCGACCTCGATGACGAAGGCCTGACCCGTACCCTGGGCAGCCGCGTGACGGTCGACGCCAGGGCGCACGGCGAGCTGCTGACCCCCCACGTCAAAGAAGCGTTGGACGAAGCGGGCAAGACGTTCGCCGACCTGGACGCCGTTGTGTGTGGGTCCGGCCCCGGCCCGTTCACCGGCCTGCGGGCTGGGATGGTCACGGCCGGCGCGCTTGGCCAGGCCCTCGGCAAGCCGGTGTACCCCGTGTCCACGCTCGACGCGATCGCGGCCGACCACCCTGAAGTGCACCGACTCCTCGTCGTCACGGACGCGAGGCGCCGAGAGGTGTACTGGGCGCGCTACGAAAACGGCCACCGAGTCGACGGCCCGGCGGTGCAGAAGCCTGCTGAGCTCGAAGATGTCGAATCCGACCTGGTCGTGGGCGCCGAGTTGCTTGGGCGAACGGTCGAGCCGTGGTCGCCCAGCCCTGCTGGACTCGTCAAGGCCGCGGCGCACCTGTTCGGTGAGACGCCGCCGCCGTTGACGCCGCTGTACCTGCGCAGGCCCGACGCGGTCGAACCGGGAGCCCGTAAGCGGGTGACCCGGTGAGATTGGCGCCGTTGGAGCGCGCGGACCTGGTCAGGTGCGCCGAACTGGAGAAGATCCTTTTTCCGGGTGAGGACCCGTGGAGTGTGCAGGCCTTCCAGTTCGAGTTGGAGAACGGCAACTTCTACCTCGGCGCGCACGTCGAGCCGGCCGGTCTGGTCGGTTACGCCGGGATGTCCGAGCTGGGCTCGCCCGGTCACATGGAGTGCGAGATTCACACGATCGGTGTCGATCCCGGGTTCCAGGGCCAGGGGATCGGCCGGGCGATGCTGGTGGCGCTGCTCGACCGTGCGGACACGATGAACGCGCCTGTGTTCCTCGAAGTACGCACCGACAACGTCCCGGCGATCAGCCTCTACAAGAAGCACGGTTTCGAGCAGATCGGCCTGCGCCGGCGGTACTACCAGCCGTCCGGGGCCGACGCGTACACCATGGCCAGGCCGGGGGTGACCCAGTGACTGACAAGATCATTCTCGGGATCGAGAGCTCCTGCGACGAGACCGGGGTCGGCATTGTCCGGCTCGACTCCCAGGGCGGGATGACCCTGCTCGCCGACGAGGTCGCGTCCAGTGTGGACCAGCACGCGCGGTTCGGTGGCGTGGTCCCGGAAGTGGCCAGCCGGGCCCATCTCGAAGCCATGATCCCGACCATGGACCGGGCTTTGGACGCCGCCGGGATCCAACTGTCCAATGTGGACGCAATCGCGGTGACGTGCGGGCCAGGGCTGGCGGGCGCTCTCCTTGTGGGCGTCGCCGCGGCCAAGGCGTACGCGGCTGCGTTGGATGTCCCGTTGTATGGTGTGAACCACCTCGCGGGGCACGTCGCGGCTGACACGTTGCAACACGGTGCATTGCCTGCGGAATGCCTCGCATTGCTCGTCTCCGGCGGGCACACGCAGTTGCTGAAAGTCGAGGACATCGCCGGCAAGATCACCGAGATAGGCTCGACGATCGACGACGCCGCGGGCGAGGCCTACGACAAGGTGGCCCGGATCATCGGCCTGCCGTACCCCGGCGGCCCACCCATCGACAAGGCCGCACAACAGGGAAACCCCACGGCCATCAAGTTCCCGCGCGGCCTGACCGGCCCACGCGACCCCAGGTTCGACTTCTCGTTCTCCGGCTTGAAGACCGCGGTCGCCCGCTGGGTCGAACAGCAGGAGCGGGACGACAAGCCGATCCCGGTCGAGGACGTCTGCGCGTCCTTCCAGGAAGCGGTCGCGGATGTGCTGACCGCCAAGGCAGTGCACGCGGCCAAGGAACTCGGCATCGGCACGCTCGTGATCTCCGGTGGAGTCGCGGCGAACTCGAGGCTTTCCGGGCTTGCCCGCGAGCGTTGTGAGCAAGCCGGGATCGAATTGCGCGTACCTCGACCCCGGCTTTGCACCGACAACGGCGCGATGATCGCCGCGCTCGGCGCCCACCTGGTAGCCGCCGGAGTCCGTCCCAGTTCTCTCGAACTGCCAACGGATCCGGGGCTACCGGTCGACACCGTCTACGTCTGAGTCATCGCCCTTGGGGCCAGAACGAAGGCAGCACGTCGACATCGTCGGCGTTGACGAACATGACCCGGTGCCCGAACTGGATCTGCAGGTACTTCGTCTTGCCACGGACCACGGTGTGGTTTGCGGTGTCGAAGGTCGTAGCCGAGTAGTACTCGGACTGGTTGACACCGCCGAGCGCGTACCGCTCGCCTGCGGAGAACGTGTACTGCAACGGAGTCACGGCCTGCACAGGGATGTTCGCCGGGTACGCGGACGCTTCCGGATACGCGCGGCCGTACACCGGAACGGTCGCCTTGCCCTTCTTGGGCGTGACAACAACACCGATCGCACCTAGTGCTGTCGGTGCCTTGCGCGGGTTGTGGAACCAGCCCTTCTGGCCCAGATACCAGATCGCGGTCCACTCGCCACGCACCTCGGCGACCGCGTACTGCTGCCCGGTTTCCACGCGGCTGCTGTGGTCCGAGACCTGCATGGTGCCGGGCGAACCGTCAGGGCGTAGCCCCGCGTCCTTGAGCAACGGGGCGTCCGCGCGTGGTTCTGTGCGCAGGATGACTGAACCCGATCCTCGCAGTGTGCACGGTTGCCCAGCCGTGACGCAGTCGGTGAAGGCGGGCTTGTTCGAGGCGTAGTCAGGCTTGATCGTGACCATTCCCGTCATGGCCGGACTGCCTGTTGGCCGGAACGGTGCGCCGAGCAGGTCGAAGTAGTGCGACCAGTCCCAGTAGGGGCCCGGGTCCCAGTGCATGCCCCGGACTGTCGCCGGGACTGTGCCGGGAACGTTGTCATGGCCGATGATGTGCGCGCGGTCCAACGGGATCTGGTACTTCGCCGCGAGGTAACGCACCAGCTTGGCCGAGGACCGGTACATCGCCTCGGTGTACCAGGTGCCGAGCTTCGCGAAACCCTCGTGTTCCAGGCCGATCGACGTCGAGTTGACGTACCAGTTGCCGGCCTGCCACGCGACGTCCTTGGCCTTCACGTGCTGCGCCACGTACCCGTCGGCCGACCGCAGCGAGTACTGCCAGCTCACGTACGTCGGGTCCTGCACCATGCCGATGACGTCTTTCCAGTAGCCCTCGGTGTCATGGATGACGATGTACTTGATCTTCTGCGACTCGGGCCGGTCGCCCTTGTCGTGGTTGCCGTAGCCGTTGTTCGGAAGTTGCTGGTACGGAGCGGGAATCCACTCGCAGGCCAGCGTCCGCGGGCACTCGGTCTCGTCCGATGTGGACTGTCGGAGGCCGAGCTGGGCGAGCTGGCCGCGGTTGGCCTGTACCGGGGTGGCATCGAGCTTGACGTGCTGGCCGTCGTCGGTCACGCGCTCGACACCCTGCGCCATGGTAGTGAAGACCTCGTCGGCAAAGGTCGAGGCGGAACCCGTGTCGGACGCGCCGCCGTAACGGGCGACAGCGCCATACCAATCGCCAGGGTTGGCGCTCGTGACGCCGATTTCCTTCTGGTACTTGGCAAGCAGCGCGGCACCGCCGCGGATGTTCTGCTTCGTCTCTGAGCGCAACGTGGCAGCCGGCACGCCGATCAGCGACGACGCGACGTCAACCGTCTGCAGTGAAGGAAGTTGCGCGACCGGCGGTGCGGCCTTGGGGGTGAGAGCGGGGCGCGCGTCGTCGCCGCGCGGGTCTTCAGTTCCGTCGTCGTGGTGCATACCGCCTGCGTTGGCGGCGGTGACGTCGGTGAGGTGCATTGGCCCGTAGCCGGCGCTTGTGCTTGGTGTACCGGCGTTGGCGTCCCACCGGGACTCCAAATAGGACACACCGAGCAGGACGCTCACCGGCACGCCGAACTCGGCGGCCGCCGAGTCGAACGCGTGCTGGCGGGACAGGTCGGCTGGTTGGGCACTGGCCGTGGTCACTCCCAGCGCGAGGCTGGCTGCGGTGACCAGGACAAGGGCAGGGCGCATCAACGTTCTCCCAGTTCAAGGAGGCTATGCCTCAGCGCCTAACTTTGCGCGTACGCGCCCTGCCCGTCAATAACTTGCGTCCAATAGGACTAGTTCGTTGACAGATTACGCCTGGTGCAGGCTCTTGTCGCAGTCCGCGACGACAAAGCTGGCGGCTGTCGTTGCCTCTGCACCAGCTTGCCGTACGTACGCCAAGGTCCTGTAGTCAGCCCGCAGTTCACCGGCGGTGAACTTCGTGCGGATGTAGCCGCGCCGGTTCTTGTGGAACTTGACGTGCGGGTTCTCGGCCAGCACGGCGGCGTTCGGGTCGTCGTTGCCGTCGCCGCCACTCGTGATCGACGTCGTGACGAACTCCGTGCCCAGGCCGCGTGAACCCGGGTCGGTGTAGTCGGACTTGATCTCCGCGGCCCAGTGCCGGTGCACGTCACCGGTCAGCACCACGCCGTTGCGGGTCCTGCCGAGGCCTTCGGCGATCCGGTCGCGGTTGGCCTTGTAGCCGTCCCAGGCGTCCATGTTGTAGCCCTGCGGCGCTCCTGGCGTGAGGTCGATCTGGGCGAAGAAGACCTGCTGGCCCAGCACATCCCAGCGGGCGCGCGACCGGCGCAGCCCGTCGAGCAGCCAGCGTTCCTGCTCCTCGCCGGTGATCGAGCGGGTCGGTTCGAGCCGCGCGTCGCAACCGGCCTTCACGCCGTCGCCGCACGCCTGGTCGTCGCGGTACTGCCGGGTGTCGAGCATGTGGAAGTTGATCAGTCCGCCCCACTCGACCCGCCGGTACAGCCGCATGTCGATGCCCCGCGGCCGCGCGGTCCGGCGCAACGGCATGTTCTCGTAGTAGGCCTGGAAAGCGTTCTTGCGCCGGTCCAGGAACAGCGGGTCGGGCTGCTCGGGAACCTCGTCCGCCCAGTTGTTCTCGGTCTCGTGGTCGTCCCACACCACCAGCCACGGCGCGGTGGCGTGCGCGAGCTGCAGGTCCGGGTCGGTCTTGTACTGCGCGTGCCGTAAGCGGTAGTTCTCCAGCGTGCGGGTCTCCGGACCGAGCACCTTGCGGACGTCGTTGGCGCCCGAGGCGTACTCGTACTGGTAGTCGCCCAGGTGCAGGATTAGGCCGGGCTCGTCCTCGGCCAGCCGCTTGTACGCGGTGAAGTGTCCGGCTCCGAAATGCGAGCACGACGCGAAACACATGGTCAGGTCCGTGCGCAGGGTGCCAGGGGCGGGTGCGGTCCTGGTGCGTCCGGCCGGCGAGATGTGGTCCTGCGTGCGGAACCGGTAGAAGTACTCCGTGCCCGGCCGCAGGCCCTCGGCCTCGACGTGCACGCTGTGCGCCGACTCCGGCCGGGCGACCTCGATCCCGCGCCGGACTGTGCGGCGGAACCGCTCGTCGGTCGCGATCTCCCATTCCACCAGGTACGACCGGTCCGGCATGCCGCCAAACCCGTTGTCGGCCAGCGGGTTCTGCGCGAGCCGGGTCCACAGCACGACGCTGTGGTGGTCGGGATCGCCGGAGGCGACGCCCAATGTGAACGGGTCGGTCAGCTTGCCGGGCGAGGCGAGCGCCGGTGCGCTGCCGAAGGCCGTGAGGCCTACTGCGGCGGCACCGCCGAACAGGATCGTGCGACGTGAGGGGACGGACACAGTACCTCCCGGATCAGGGGTTTACTGGTCGGTCACCCTCGCCCGTTCGAGTAGCCGTCAGCCCACGATCGGGTTAGCTGCTGATGAACCCTCCGCATTGTTCGTTGCCCGTTAACGAACGCTCGGACGCCCGAGGCGCACCACTTCGAGCCCGATTTGCGCATCTCCATGGTGATCTTCTGCGGCCGGCCGTTGACCGTGACGGTGATCATGGCCTGCGCGGCGGGCCCGGCGGATACGGCGGCTGTGGGTAACCACCTTCTGTTGTGGATAACTGCCCTGTTGCTGCGGATACCCGCCGTACTGCGGCCCTTGCGGATAGTTCATTCACGCCCCCGGCGAACTGGTCCAAGTGGCCGGAGCGTAACCAGTCATAACGCCGTTCGCAGGGTTTCGGCGAGGGCTCGTTGAACCGCTGGCACTCGAATGGGTAGAGTGCTAGTTGCACGGCACCAGACACCGCCCCGGCACCCGCGACGGCGGGGTGGCAGGAGCCGCTGAAGGTAACTGCCAACGCTTTCGACGACCCGTGGAGGTCACACCGGTGAGCGTGAACATCAAACCGCTCGAAGACAAGATCGTGGTCCAGGCCAGCGAGGCCGAGGCGACGACCGCGTCCGGCCTCGTCATCCCGGACACCGCCAAGGAGAAGCCCCAGGAGGGCAAGGTCCTGGCCGTGGGCCCGGGCCGCGTTGACGACAACGGCAACCGCGTCCCGCTGGACGTGGCGGTCGGCGACGTCGTCATCTACTCCAAGTACGGCGGCACCGAGGTCAAGTACAACGGCGAGGAGTACTTGATCCTCTCCGCCCGCGACGTGCTGGCCGTCATCAACTGACGCCTGTCCTATCGCCAGACGCCCCGGCGCCCCTTTACCGGGGGCATCGGGGCGTTTGTCATACAGAGAGGTAGTAAATGCCCAAGCAGATCAGCTTCGACGAGGACGCTCGTCGGGCACTCGAGCGCGGGGTCAACAAGCTGGCCGACGCGGTCAAGGTGACTCTGGGCCCGCGCGGACGGCACGTCGTGCTCGCCAAGAAGTTCGGCGGCCCGACGGTCACCCTCGACGGTGTCACCGTGGCCCGTGAGATCGAGCTGGACGACGCGTTCGAGAACCTTGGTGCGCAGCTCGCCAAGAGCGTCGCCACCAAGACCAACGACGTCGCCGGTGACGGCACCACCACCGCCACTGTGCTCGCACAGGCGCTGGTGCGCGTCGGTATGCGCAACATCGCGGCGGGTGCCAACCCGGCCGCGATCGGCCGTGGCATCCAGGCCGGTGTGGACAAGGTCGTCGAGGTCCTCCTGGCCAAGGCCACCCCGATCAAGGGCCGCGACAACATCGCCCAGGTCGGCACCGTCACCTCGCGTGACGCCTCGATCGGCGCGCTGCTCGGCGAGGCCATCGAGAAGGTCGACGAGGACGGCGTGATCACCGTGGAGGAGTCCTCCACGCTGGCCACCGAGCTCGTCATCACCGAGGGTGTGCAGTTCGACAAGGGCTACATCTCGGCGCACTTCGCCACCGACGCCGAGGCACAGGAGGCGATCCTCGAGGACGCCTACATCCTGCTCTACCGCGAGAAGATCTCGGCGCTGGCGGACCTGCTGCCGCTGCTGGAGAAGATCGTCCAGGCGAGCAAGCCGGTGCTGATCGTGGCCGAGGACGTCGAGGGCGAGGCGCTGTCCACCCTGGTGGTCAACTCCGTGCGCAAGACGATCAAGGCCGTCGCGGTCAAGGCGCCGTTCTTCGGCGACCGCCGCAAGGCGTTCCTCGACGACCTGGCCTACGTCACCGGCGGCCAGGTGGTCTCCAGCGAGATCGGCATGAAGCTCTCCGAGGTCGGTCTGGACGTGCTGGGCTCCGCCCGGCGCATCACGATCACCAAGGACGAGACCACGATCATCGAGGGCCGCGGCGACAAGGCCGAGGTGCAGTCGCGCGTGGAGCAGCTGCGCAAGGAGATCGAGGCGTCCGACTCCGACTGGGACCGCGAGAAGCTGCAGGAGCGGCTGGCCAAGCTGGCCGGCGGCGTCGCGGTGATCCGGGTCGGTGCGGCCACCGAGACCGAGCTGGCCGAGCGCAAGCACCGGATCGAGGACGCGGTCGCGGCCACCAAGGCCGCGGTCGAGGAGGGCATCGTGCCCGGCGGTGGCACGGCTGTCGTACACGCCGCCAAGGAGCTCGAGGGCAACCTCGGTCTGACCGGCGACGAGGCGACTGGTGTCGCCATCGTGCGTGAGGCGCTTGCCGCGCCGCTGTTCTGGATCGCCAGCAACGCGGGCAAGGAAGGCGCCGTCGTGGTGCACCGGGTCCGCGAGCAGGAGTGGGGCCAGGGCTTCAACGCGGCCAAGCTGACCTACGGCAACCTGATCGACGACGGCGTCGTCGACCCGGTGAAGGTCACCCGCTCGGCGGTCACGAACGCCGCGTCCATCGCCCGGATGGTGCTCACCACCGAGAGCGCGGTCGTGGAGAAGAAGGAAGAAGAGCCACCCGCGGCCGGCGGAGCCGGTCACGGGCACGGTCACGGCCACTGAGTCAGACCGGCTTGGTTTCGCCCCCAAAGTGGCTTTCGGAGCGTTGAGCGCTCCGAAAGCCACTTTGGGGGCACAGCTTTAGGTACCCGCGCCGACGAAGGTGCGTTTGCGGGACTTGATGATGTTGTCTCGTTCGGACTCCGAGAGCCCGCCCCAGATCCCGTACGGTTCGTGAACGGCCAGTGCGTGTTTGCGACACAGTTCCAGGACCGGGCACGCGTGGCAGATCGCCTTCGCCCGTGCCTCTCGCCTGTTGCGTGCCGGTCCCCGCTCGCCGTCCGGGTGGAAGAAGAAGGCGCTGTCCATGCCGCGACAACTGCCTTCGAGCTGCCAGTCCCAAACGTCCGCGTTGGGGCCGGGAAGCCTGCGCGTGTCTGCCATCGGGCCCGCCTCCTCGTTCGAGGACGTCAGTACTCCATTCGGTCCAACGATGGCGACAGTAGAACCGCGTCAATACTTGTTCAAGAGTGATCACCTAGAGATCACCCAATCCAGTAACCGGTCCACTACGCACAGCACAGGGTGACCGGGTTCTCACTGGCTGTGGGCACACAAGTTGATCACTCGGTAGGAATTCGCGTGACCGGAAACCCAGCTCGGCGCGAATGCCGTTCAGGTTGCTGGGCAATCGGTGCCGCCTGACGATGAGTGGCGTGGCGACGCGGCCGGATTCGACGCTCGGGATGTCCCTGAAAGGGGATGTGCCGGAGCCGTCGTTGCCGGTGGCGGCTGTGGCCCGGCGGCTGGGGGTGGCGCCGTCGACGCTGCGGACCTGGGATCGCCGTTATGGTCTTGGGCCGCGGGACCACACGACTGGCCGGCACCGGCGCTACAGCCCGGACGACATTGCTCGCCTTGAACTGATGCAGAAGGCCTTGCTGCGGGGTGCCTCGCCGGCCGAGGCGGCGGACTACGCGTTAAGGGCGCATGCCGTCCCCGCGGAGCCTCGTGCCCGGCCTGACGGCTCCGCGTTGATGAAGGGCCTGGGGCGGGCCGCGCTCGCGATGGACACCTCGGGCATTCAGCGGCTTCTTGTCGAGGCGATCGACGCGGATGGGGTGATCGCGTGCTGGGACCGGGTCGTACGGCCTGTGCTTACGGCTGTGGCGGGCCGGTGGGCGCATTCGGGAGCATGTGTCGAGGTGGAGCACTTACTCAACGAGTGCGTTCTGGCCGCCATGATCGCCGCGACTCCGTTGCTTGGACCGGCGCGCAATGCCAGACCGGTACTACTGTCGTGTGCACCGGAGGAGAGGCACAGCTTGCCGCTGTACGTACTACGTGCCGCGCTGGCCCGTCGAGAGGTCGGAACCCAGATGCTCGGCGCCGCGTTGCCTGTGAACGCCCTCGCTGCGGCCGTGCGCCGGACAGGGCCCGCTGCGGTCGTGTTGTGGGCCCAGCAGCCGCGCTACGGCGATCCGGAAGTGTTCTCGCACGTGCCAAGGACTCGTCAGCGTGTCCGGCTGTTCGGCTGCGGGCCGGGGTGGGCGGCCGTCCGGCTGCCGAGCCAGGTCCAGCGTCTGGGCGCGTTGGCCGATGCGGTCGACAAGATCGAAGCGGTGGCTGTCGGTGAGTGACGACCTGCGCCTGGCGGCCTTCGGCAACCGTCCCGACACGCCAATACCCGCCACACACACTTCCAGGGATCGCTGGCTCGCTGCCGTCGTGCTCGGTGGCCAAGGCCGGTACGCGGCCGCCTCGGCCTTGCTCTCCGGTTTGCTCAGGGATCCCGATCCGGTCATCGCGTCGCTCGCCGCGAGCACTCTGGGCTCGCATCGCCGGCAGGTCGGCGGGCACGAGGTCGCCAAACGCCTGGACGCCGCGGCCCTGGCCCGGCTCACCGGCACGGGTGACGGTGACCGGGACGGCATCGACTTCCTGGGTGCCCGTTCCGACGCCCTGCTGGGCCTCGCAGCCGACAACCTCGGCACCGGACGGCTGGTGGCCGCCCGTCGCCTGATCGACGCCGCGGACGCGCTGGGTGACGTCGGCTGGCGCGGTCAGGTCCGGCTCGGCTGGGTCCGGGCGGAGGTCGAGCTCGCCGACAGCCGTCCCAAAGTCGCTCTGCCGATCGCAGAGGCCGCATTGCGGCGGGCCCGGGCCGCGCGGGCGGCCAGGCACATCGCGAAGTCCGAAATGATCCTTTCGGCCACGCTCGCGTCGTGTGGCGGTGTCACGGAGCGCATCCGGGCCAGACAGCTCGCGGCCGGGGTCGTCGACTGGGGTATCGAACTGGACTTACTGCCTCTGGTGTGGCCTTGCTCACTCCTGCTGGCCGATCTGGAGCCCGCCAAGGCGGAGGTCCACCGTCGTCGCGCGGCGGGTGCTTTGCACTGTGTGTTACGACGGGCTGACCCGATCGCGCGTCGCCTGGCAGCGTCCTCCCCCTGGGTGCCGGACACGCTGCTCGTACAGGGGGAACCCACTCGGACAGGCATCCGGGCGAACTCGTTCACAGAATTACCACCAGATCGTGTCAAGGTCGGCGCGCAAGCGTCCGATAGGGGAGGTGGAACGTCACTCGGCTGCAGGAAGGAGTCCCCGTGACGACGGTCTTGATCTGCGACGACCGGCGCAGCGTGCGGGAAGGTCTCACCCGCGTTATGTCTGCTGTACCCGGGGTTAGTCGCATCGACTGCGTAGCGCACGGTGACGAGTTGCTCGCCCGCTTCTCCCGCCAGCCGGTGGACGTCGTACTGGTAGGAACCCAGCGCGCCGTGCCGACTGGTGTGGAGGCGACGCGTCGGCTCGTGTCGGCCAACCCGCAGGCCAATGTCATTGTTTTCGGAGCGCCGGACGACGCGGGCAGCATCGCCGCCGCGATCGCCGGCGGTGCCCGTGGCTACCTGCGCTGGGACGCGTCCCGGCCAGAGCTGGTCGCCGCCCTGGCGCACACGCTTGCCAGCACCTCCGTGCCGGCTCCGCGGCAGCCTTCGGACCCAGGTGTCCAACTGACCGACCGCGAGCTGCAGGTGCTGCGCGGGATGAGCCAGGGCAAGAGCAACGGCCAGATCGGCCGTGAGCTCTATCTCTCCGAAGACACTGTGAAGACCCACGCGCGGCGGCTGTTCCGCAAGCTGGGTGTGCGCGACCGTGCACAAGCAGTCGCGCATGGTTTCCGCCGAGGTCTGGTTTCCTAGCGGCGGATCGACGACTATCTACAGCGTGGTGCGGCCCGGGGTCTGAACCTTCGGGCCGTTCCGCATGCCGGAATTTGTCGAATCAAGACTTTGATTAGTCGGATCCGACTACAAAGCCCCATCCGGCGGTTAGTCCGCTTGGGGGTGACCGGTACGGTGAAGGAGTTGTCACCGTCACGGGGGATACTCCGCGCACGGTGACCGTTACTGTCAGATGCCTCCGAGTAACGCCAAGGCTGTTGTCTGCGATGACCAATTTGGGGGACGGACTGGACGCTTCAGTGAGCGCTGCCGTCGAGGGAGATCCTCGCGCGGTCGGTCGTGTATTGGAGTCCATTCGTCCTCTCGTTGTGCGGTACTGCCGCGCACGGGTCGGTAGGCAGGAACGTTCATTCGCTTCGGCGGACGACGTCGCCCAGGAGGTGTGCCTCGCGGTACTCACGGCGTTGCCGAGTTACCGCGACCAGGGACGACCATTCCTGGCCTTTGTGTACGGCATCGCCGCGCACAAGGTGGCAGACGCTCATCGAGCGGCGGCGCGTAACCGATCGGAGCCGGTGGCCGACGTACCTGACGAACCGGAGACCGACGCGGGACCGGAACAACGGGCAATGCAGGGCGAGCTGACCAGGCGCATGAAGCAACTGTTGGACGTCCTGCCCGACAAACAGCGCGAGATCGTGGTGCTGAGGGTGGTCGTAGGACTGTCCGCGGAAGAGACCGCCGAAGCGGTGGGATCGACCCCGGGGGCGGTCCGGGTTGCCCAGCACCGCGCTTTGGCACGGCTACGTAAGACTCTGTCAGCGGAGGAGGTGGTCTGAATGGCCGACCGGCACGAAAGTGACGGCAGAGAGTCACCCGAGTCGCCGCAGACCGGCCGATCGGGTGAACTTCATCCGGTCCCCTCGGGCGCTAAGTCCACGGAACGTGACGATACCCACGTTTCAACAGAAAATGAATACTTCTCGGCCCTCGACCTTGAGCAAGAGGCCGAGGACCTGGCTCAGATCCGGGCCGACGACGAACTCCTCGACGCCCTCGCGGCGCAAGTCGGGCAGGACGAGTCGGACTCCGGCACCGTGGACTTGGACGACGAGCAGCTCAACGCGCTGCTGCTCGCCTGGCGTCAGGACGTGGACAGCGTTCCTGTACCCGAGATTGTGGACACGAAGACCGCGATGGCGACGGTCACCGCCGCACGGTCAGCGCGTAGACGTAGACCGCGAATGCTCGTTCCGATCGCAGCAGCCGCTGCGGTGCTGGCGATCGCGTTCGCAGGTGTGGGGATGGCTGCGCGGGGTGCCGAGCCCGGCGACGCGCTCTGGGGTTTGAGCAAGGTCCTCTACGCCGATCACGCACGGTCGGTGGAAGCCGCCAAGTCCGTGCGCAACGACTTGACCGACGCGCAGCAAGCGCTGGAGCAGGGCCGTATCGACGAGGCCAAGGACGCCCTCGACGCGGCGGGCACCGAGCTGTCCCACGTCTCCACCGAGGACGGCAAGGACGTGCTCAAAGCCGAGCACCAGGAACTTCTCGAGCAGCTGACCAGCAACCCGGCGCCGACCACGCTGCCCTCGCAGCGTTCGGAGACCCCCAAGCCGCCGGTCCACCCGTCTTCCTCGACCTCGCCGACGCCGAGCTCCACGACGCAGAACCCGCCGTCCAACCCGTCGTCGAGCACGCCCAGCAGCAGTTCCTCCCAGCAGCCGCAGCCGTCAGGCACGCTGGGTGAGGAGCCGGGCACGGGCAACGGATCGCCACCGCGCAGCGACAACCCGCTGCCCGGGGACGGCGCGGTCAACGGTGCGTCGACCGACGCGGCCGGTGCCGGAACACCCTGAGAGCTAAACCTTCGTGAGGGGTTATCCGCGCTGCGGGTAACCCCTCACGAGTGTTTACCTGGCGCTTTCGGTGGCGGTGACGCCGTCGGCGAATCCCCGGCAGTACTCCCAGCTCACATAGGACCCGGGGTCCGGGTCGAAGGCGGGCTCGTGCGGGCGCATCCGCCCGTCGGTGAGCAGCTGTTCGAGGCTCGCCCGCAGCAGGGCCCAGTCGTGGTAGTGCGGCTCCTGGCATTCGCCACAGTCCACGACCACGCCCTTGACCCCGCGATGCTCCAGCAGGGCCTGGTAGACGGCCAGATCGGACAGGTCGGTCAGCAGTTCGGCCCGCTCGTCCTCTCCCATCGGGTGCTCGACCTCGTCTTCATGGTCGAGGATCGCCCGGGCCGGGTCGTCCGGGTCGCCCGCGAAGGGGTCTGGGGGCAGTGAGTCGTGCGGCACGGTCTCGCACGGTACCGGGCGGGCCCCCAAGGCTGTCCAGATACCATGGTCTCAACGGCCTCGCCTGGGAAAACACCGGGCAGGGGCAACGTCAGGCGTAGGAAGGCCCGCCACCCACCATGACCAGCGAGCTCACCTCCCAGGAGGTACCGAGCAAGTTCGCGATGCTCGGCCTGACCTTCGACGACGTCCTGTTGCTACCAGCGGCGTCGGATGTCGTCCCCAGCGAAGTCGACACCGGTACCCGGCTGTCGCGCAACGTCTCGCTGCGCATTCCGCTCGCCTCCGCGGCGATGGACACCGTGACCGAGGCCCGGATGGCCATCGCCATGGCCCGTCAGGGCGGTATCGGCGTGCTGCAGCGCAATCTGCCCATCGATGTCCAGGCCAGCCAGGTCGAGACCGTCAAGCGGTCGGAGGCGGGCATGGTGACCGATCCGGTGACGTGCTCGCCGGACGACACCCTGGCCGAGGTGGACGCGATGTGCGCCCGCTACCGGATCTCCGGCCTGCCGGTCACCGACGCCGCCGGAAAACTTGTGGGCATCATCACCAACCGTGACATGCGCTTCGAGGTGGACCACACCAGGCGCGTCAGCGACGTGATGACCAAGGGGCCGTTGGTCACCGCCCAGGTCGGTGTGTCCGCCGAGGCCGCGCTGGGTCTGCTGCGCCGGCACAAGGTGGAGAAGCTGCCGATCGTGGACGGCGCGGGCAAGCTGCGCGGCCTGATCACGGTCAAGGACTTCGTCAAGACCGAGCAGTACCCGATGGCCACGAAGGACCCGGACGGCCGGTTGCTGTGCGCGGCGGCGATGGGTGTCGGCGACGACGCGCACAAGCGCGCCATGGCGCTCGTGGACGCCGGTGTGGACGTGCTGATGGTCGACACTGCGCACGGCCACCAGCGCAACGTGGTGGAGATGGTGGCGCGGCTGAAGAAGGAACTGGGCGACGTCGTGGACGTGGTCGGCGGCAACGTCGCCACCCGGGCGGGTGCCCAGGCCCTGGTCGACGCGGGCGCCGACGGCGTGAAGGTGGGCGTGGGCCCCGGCTCGATCTGCACGACGCGTGTGGTCGCGGGTGTGGGCGTGCCGCAGATCAGCGCGATCTACGAGGCCGACCAGGCGTGCCGGCCCGCCGGGATCCCGGTGATCGGCGACGGCGGCATCCAGTACTCCGGCGACATCGCCAAGGCCATCGCGGCCGGCGCCAGCTCGGTCATGCTGGGCAGCCTGCTCGCCGGCACGGCCGAGTCGCCGGGCGAGCTGATCCTGCACAACGGCAAGCAGTTCAAGACCTACCGCGGGATGGGCTCGCTGGCGGCGATGCAGTCGCGGGGCGAGGGCAAGTCGTACTCCAAGGACCGGTACTTCCAGGACGACGTGCTGGCCGAGGACAAGCTGGTACCCGAGGGCATCGAAGGCCGGATCCCGTTCCGCGGGCCGCTGGCCTCCGTGGTGCACCAGCTGGTCGGCGGGCTGCGGTCGGGCATGGGGTACACCGGCGCGCACACGATCGCCGAGCTGCAGGAGGCTCAGCTGGTCCGGATCACCGCGGCCGGGCTCAAGGAGAGCCACCCGCACGACATCACGATGACCGTCGAAGCGCCGAACTACACCACGCGCTGAGACATGGCGCCAGGAGGACATCAAGTGCGGGACCTTGTCGAGATCGGCATGGGCCGGACGGCCCGGCGGGCCTACGAGCTGGACGACATCGAGATCGTCCCCTCGCGCCGGACGCGGTCGTCGAAGGACGTGTCCACGGCGTGGCAGATCGACGCGTACCGCTTCGAGATCCCGCTCGTGACGCACCCGACCGACGCGATCGTCTCGCCGCGGACCGCGGTGGCCATCGGTGAGCTCGGCGGTCTCGCCGTGATCAATGCCGAGGGCCTGTGGGCTCGGCACGGCAACGTCGACGAGGTGCTGTTCCGGCTGATCGAGGCGGCCGAGGAGGCGTCCGAGGCCGCCGACGTGACAAAGGTGCTGCAGGAGCTGCACGCCGCACCGATCCAGGCCGACCTGGTTGCCAACGCCATCAAGGAGATCCGCGACTCCGGCGTGACGGTGGCCGCGCGTGTGAGCCCGCAGCGGGCCGCCGAGCTGACGCCGGACCTGGTCGCGGCGGGCGTGGAGATCCTGGTCGTACAGGGCACCATCGTGTCCGCCGAGCACGTGGCCCGCGACGGGGAACCGTTGAACCTCAAGAGCTTCATCGAGGGCCTCGACATCCCGGTGGTGGCTGGCGGCGTGCACGACTACCGCACCGCGATGCACCTGATGCGGACCGGCGCGGCAGGCGTCATCGTCGGCTACGGCTACAGCACTGGCGTCACCTCTACGGACAGCGTGCTCGGCATTGGCGTCCCGATGGCGACGGCGATTGTCGACGCGGCCGCCGCACGGCGTGACTACCTCGACGAGACCGGCGGCCGGTACGTGCACGTGCTCGCCGACGGCGGCATGGAGACCAGCGGTGAGATCGCCAAGGCGATCGCCTGCGGCGCCGATGCCGTGATGCTGGGCGCTCCGCTCGCCAGCGCGGCCGAGGCGCCTGGGCAGGGCCTGTACTGGACGGCCGCGGCCGCGCACCCGTCGTTGCCGCGCAGCCGGGTTGTGCCGGCGGCCGACAGCGAGATCGACTTGCGGCAGCTGCTGTTCGGTCCGTCCGCCGACGCGGACGGCATGGTCAACCTGTTCGGCGCGCTGCGCCGGGCGATGGCCAAGACGGGCTACTCCGACCTCAAGGAGTTCCAGAAGGTCGGCCTGACGATCCGGGGCTGAAAACCCGTTCCCTCATGGGTGGATTGTTATGTTACAACACGACAAAACACTCATGAGCGGACCTGGGGGTTCAGCTTGCGCAAGATCGTGGTCCGGGGTGAGGACTTCGCCCTGGCCGAACACAGGGACGGCGACCGCCAGTGGCTGTCGGACAACAGCGACGGCGCTTTCGACGTCGACCGGGACGGCCGGGAGGTCCCGGTCCAGTTCCCGATCCACCGGCTGGTCGTGACCACCCCGGACGGCAAGGAACTGCTCGGCCAGGTCAGCTGGCACCCGGTCATGTACGGCCCGTCGTACGGCTGCATGGCGTGGAACTTCGGCTACACGTTCCTGCCCCGCAACCGGGGCAAAGGCCTGGGCACCGAGGTCCTGCGTGCGCTTGTCCGGCACCTGTTCGACACCACCGACGTGGACCGGATCGAGGGCAGTACGGACGTGACCAACGTCCGCGCCCAACGGTCCATGGAGAAGGCCGGCTTCACCCGCGAGGGCATTCTCCGGGGTGCTCAGCTGCGCAAAGGCAAGCGCCATGACCTCGTGGCGTACAGCATCCTGCGGACGGACCGCTAGGTTACCGGCCAGAAACTTACTCCTAGTCAGAACGGGCTCGCCGAACTAGCCTCAGGGGATGCCTGACTATGACGTCATCGTCGTCGGATCGGGGTTCGGCGGCAGTGTGGCAGCGCTCCGGCTGACCGAGAAGGGCTACCGGGTCGCGGTGATCGAGGCCGGCCGTCGGTTCGCCGATGACGAGTTCGCCAAGACCTCCTGGGACCTGCGCCGCTACCTGTGGGCGCCGGCGGTGGGCTGCTTCGGGATCCAGCGCATCCACCTGCTGCGAGACGTGATGGTGCTGGCTGGTGCGGGTGTGGGCGGCGGTTCGCTGGTGTACGCGAACACGCTGTACCGCCCGCTAGAGCCGTTCTACGCCGACAAGCAGTGGGCGCACATCACGGACTGGCGTGCTGAGCTGGCACCGCACTACGACCAGGCGACGCGGATGCTTGGTGTCGTGACGAACCCGACGGTCACGCCGTCGGATGAGGTCATGCAGAAGGTCGCGGCCGATATGGGAGTCGCGGACTCGTACCACCCGACGCCTGTGGGGGTGTATTTCGGCAAGCCAGGTGAGACCGTCGAGGACCCGTACTTCGGTGGTGCGGGGCCGTCGCGCACGGGGTGCACGGAGTGCGGTTCGTGCATGACCGGCTGCCGGGTGGGCGCCAAGAACACCCTGATGAAGAACTACCTGTACCTGGCCGAACAGGGCGGCGCGAAGATCATTCCGATGACGACGGTGACCGGCCTGACGCACCAGCCGGACGGGTCGTTCGAGGTCGCGATCCGCAAGACAGGCAAACGCTTCCGGCACACGCTCACCGCGGGCCAGGTGGTGCTGGCGGCAGGCACATGGGGCACGCAACAGCTGCTGCACCGGATGCGGGCCAACGGCAACCTGGCCCGGATCTCGCCAAGGCTGGGCGAGCTGACCAGGACGAACTCCGAGGCGATCATCGGCTCGGGCCGGTTCACAGTCGACGAGTCCCGCAACTTCAGCCGGGGTGTCGCGATCACGTCGTCGATCCATCCGGACGAGAACACGCACATCGAGCCGGTCCGCTACGGCAAGGGCAGCAACGCGATGAGCCTGCTGCAGACGATCGCGACCGACGGCGCTTCGAGCGTTCCGCGCTGGAAGCAGGCCCTGCGCTTCATCGCCCGGCATCCGCTGCAGATCGCCCGGCTGCTCAGCGGTTACCGCTGGAGTGAGCGGACCATGATCCTGCTTGTCATGCAGTCGCTGGACAACTCGATCACGACCTATGTGGACAAGCGCGGAAAGTACACGTCCAAACAGGGGCACGGTGAGCCCAACCCGTCGTTCATTCCCGCTGGATACGAGGCGAACGAGCTGACTGCCAAGCATATCGGCGGGATCGCGGGCGGCACCTGGGGCGAGATCTTCGACATCCCGCTGACCGCGCATTTCATCGGTGGCTGCCCGATCAGCGAAGACCCCTCGAATGGAGTAATCGATCCGTATCACCGGGTCCACAACTATCCCGGTTTGTCCGTTGTGGACGGCGCGGCGATCAGTGCCAACCTCGGCGTGAACCCCTCGTTGACCATTACCGCCCAAGCCGAGCGGGCCTTTTCCTTCTGGCCCAACAAGGGCGATACCGATCCGCGTCCCGCGCAGGGTGCGGGATATCGCCGGCTGGCCGCCGTGACACCGGTCGCACCTGCCGTGCCTTCGTCGGCTCCCGGCGCCTTGCGGTAAACGGCACTACTCATTCCGGGTGACATTTTGTAGCCTCGACCTGGCGTATATGCATCTGACGACATTGTCGTGCGAATTGTCGCCGGACGCCCGATGATGGTCCGAGTCGGGAGGAGTCGGGGATGATGGATCGGCGTGCTTTTTTGCGGGCCGCGGGACTCGCCGGAGTGGGTACCGCGCTGGCGGGATGTTCGTCCGCCGGTACGACAACGCCGTCAGGGCCGGCGACGACAACGTTGCCATCGCCGGTGTCCACGTCCGCGGAGCCGGTGCCGCCCAACTGGGAACTGTTGCGGGCCAATGTGTCCGGTACCGTCCTGCTGCCTGGTGACAGCGAGTTTTCCGTGGCCCATCAGGTGTTCAACCCGATGTGGGACGCGCGCAACCCGGTCGCGATAGCGCGTTGCCGGACCAAGGAGGACGTTCAGGCCTGCGTGAAGCTCGCCGCCGAGTCCAAAGTGCCCATCGCCGCCCGTAGCGGTGGCCACAGTTACGCCGGCTATTCGGTGCCGGAGGCGGGGCTGCAGGTCGATCTTTCCGCAATGGCCGATGTCGATGTCCGTCAGGATGGGACAGTGCGGGTCGGCGCGGGCGCGAAATTGATCGATGTGTACACCGGGCTGGCCAAAGCCGGCCGCGCGCTGCCGGCCGGATCATGCCCGACCGTCGGTATTGCCGGATTGACGCTGGGCGGCGGAATCGGCGTGCTGTCAAGGAAATACGGATTGACCTGTGATCGACTCGAGTCGGCCACGGTGATCACCGCCGACAGCCGGGTCGCCAACGTGTCCCGGGGCAGCGACGCCGATTTGTTCTGGGCATTGCGTGGCGGCGGTGGCGGGAACTTCGGGATTGTCACCGAATTCGTGTTCGTCACCGAGCCCGCGCCTGAACTGGCGGTTTTCTCGATGCGCTTCCCGGCCGGCTCGGTGGACACCGTGCTGGGCGCGTGGCAGGAATGGATCGCCGCGGCGCCGCCGGAGCTGTGGTCCAATCTCATCATTACCGGCGGCGGTTCGCCGGTCTGCACGGTCGGCGGATGTTTCGTCGGCTCGGCGGCCGAGCTCAATTCCTTGCTGTCCGGCCTGAAACCGCGTCCCGCGTCCCGCACGGTGCAGGAAAAGGCCTACCTCGACGCGATGCGCTACTTCGCAGGCGGCCCGACCACGAGCCGGCAGTCCTTTGTGGCCTCATCCCGGATGCTGCAGGAGCCCGCCGACTCGGCCAAGATCACCGAGCTGATGACCGACCGCACCGACATGGACCTGTTGCTGGACAGCCTCGGCGGCGCGGTGGCGTCGGTGGAGCCGGCTGCTTCGGCGTACCCGTACCGCAAAGCTTTTGCCAGCGCGCAGATCTACCAGAAGACCGACGCCGCCAAAGCCACGCGGGCGACCGCTCAGGTCGGCGAGGTCCGTGACGAGCTGGGCACTTTGGTCGGCAAGACCGGCTACGTCAACTACATCGACCCGGCCATGCCGGACTGGGCGAACGCCTACTACGGCGAGAATCTCCCGCGTCTGCAGGACGTCGCGAAACGCTACGACCCCAACAAGGTTTTCGCCTTCCCACAAGGAATCCAGCAGAAACCCTAGCTACCGAGGCAGACGAACGGCCGGCGCAACGGATCGACCGCGACCGCGTTGGCCAGCGCGACGTCAGGAGCCGCGCCGCTGGCCAGCCCTCGGTGGTAGTCGTCCATCGTCGCGGCTACGGGCACGTCGCCGACCCGGCTCACGGCCGCGACCACAGTGCTCACGCCACCTGCCAGCAATGCCCCCGCGAAGCCGAGGGCTTCGTCGCCGGGCCGGATCCGGTTGAGCGCCAACTCACATGCGGCCAGCACGACCTGGCGGGGTGGCCGCCGCAGCCGGGCCAGTTCGTGCGCGAACAACGCGCCGTCGATCAGTTCAAGCCTGGAGAAGAGCGCGTTCTCGGCCTCATGTTCGCCATGCGCGGCGATATGGGCCAGCGCCGCACCGTCCAAAGCAGACAAAACAGCGGACACGGTCGCGTCCTCGCCCGCTACCGAGACGGCACCCCGGTGGTGCTTGGCGATCTTGTCGATCTCACCGACAGCGGCCTGCAACCCAGGCCCACGAACAAGAATCGTGGCGCCCGAGTCGTGCACGGCCTTCGAGGCGCCGAGCCAAGCCGTCGCCGACGGCGCCACGACAACAGGCGTCGACCGCAACGAGTCCAACACGCCCCACGGCACGGCGTACAGCGCCCCAGTCGGCACAACGACGACCTCGCGGTCACGGATGAACGGCGCAAGGGGACGCATCAGCTGTGCATCCAGTGCGCCACTCTGTTTACGAGCCGAAGTCCTGATGGCGTCCAGTAAAGGCGCGGGCAGGTGATCAGGCGCCATCGCGTTGAGGTCGGCGTGCAGCCGCCGGGCGGTCTCCGTCGCCGCGACGGCCGACCCAAGCCGGACCAGCCGGACGCGGCCCTCCACCAGCACCACGGCCAGCATCGAACTGCCGGACACAGCGAAGCTGACCAGCGCCTTGCTGCCCAGATGACCGGCCACATCGGCCACGCTCGCAACCGGCCGCGGCTTGCCCCAACGGCTCGCCGCGTGCCAGCCGAGCCGCATCGCAGCACGTTGGCGTTCGGCGTAGCGGGACCGCAGCTTGGCAGTCGGCCGGCCGTCCAGCATGGCCTGCCGCAGCGAGTACCCGAGGTGCCGGATCTCGGCCATCAGCTCGACCAGTTGCGGGTCGTCGATCCCGAAAACCGGTTCGTAGCGGTATGTCTGCGCACGCGTGCGTTCCAGCCAGGTGAACATCCGCCGCGCCTCGGCCGCTGCCGTGCCGCCGTCGAGCACCAGCCGGACCGCGAGATCGCCGAGCTGCTGACCGTGGATCGCGGTGCCGGACACCAGTTCCAGAGCGCCCATCCGGTCGCGGGCCTGGCCCAGCTCGGCCAGGCCGGCTCTCGCCTGGGCGAAGGCCTTGCGTCGGTTGCCGGTCGCGGAAGCCAGTTCGGCCTGGCACAGCCGCAGCAGCATCCGCTGGTCGATCGGGGTGATCGCGCGTGGACGGCGCACCTCGGCCAGCAACTCGGTCGCCTTGGCCAGTTTGCCGCGCCTGAGTTCAAGCCTGGCGGCCAATGTCTTGGCCAGTGCGGCTTCGTCACGCAGCCGCAACGCCGTCAGCTCGTCGGCCAGCTGGACGGCTCGTGCGGGCAGCGCCGCGGGGATCTTGGCTTCGTCCAGTGCTCTGGCGACGTCGACGCGGAGCACGATCAGGGCCGCGACGGCCGCCCATGCGTCGCTGCCGCGTCGTTTGAACCGGCGCCGTGCGGATTCGGCCATCCGGCGAGCGAGGCCAAGGTCCTGCTCCAACAGGGCCGCCGCCGCGCGTACCGCCTCGGCTTCGGCCAGGTCTTGCTGCACCCGTTGCTCACGCATCAGCGGCAGCACCTCGTCCAGGTGCCGGCCGGCCTCGTCGGCGAGCCCGGCGGTGACCAGTGCCTGGGCCTGGTCGAGCCGCAGCCGGGTCAGCATGTCCGGGCCCAGCTCGAGGTAGACGCGTTCGGCTTCCTCGTAGTACCGCAGCGCTTCCGGGATGTCGCCCGCGCGCTGGTTGAGATCGCCCAGCACGTGCCGCAGGTACGCCACACGCATTGTCAGGTTGTGGTCGATGCCGAGCGTGATGGCCCGGTTGAGGTTGACGAACGCGGGCTCGAGGCGTCCGGTCTCCAGATACGCCTGGCCGAGGTTGGCCACCGACGCGACCAGCGAGTCGATCAGCCGCTGCGGGTCGTCGGTGCCCAGCTCGAGGTTGCGTTCCTTGTGGGCGATCGCCGAAGCGAGCAGTGGGATGCTCTCGTCGTAGCGGCCTCCGCGGATCAGCAGGCCCGCGTAGTTGCCGTCGATGGAACCGTTGAGCTCCGCCCGGACGGCTTCGTCGGCCAGCTGGGCGACCTGGGGCCGCAACGCCTCGAGCCGGGCGAGCCCCTGGGCGATGGTGCCGAGTTCCGCCTCGACATAGGCGAGTGTGATCAGGATCCGGCTGCGGGTACGGATCCACTCGACACTGCCGTGCTGCCCCGCGTCGGCGCTTTCCAGCATCGAGAGAGCCTGTCGCAGCAGGCGGATCTCCATGACGTTGCGGCCGGCGTGGCCGACTTCGAGCGCGCGGCGGTGCAGTCTCCTGGCCTCGCTGATCACGTCGGCCGGAGAACCGGGTCTCCCACCGGTTGTGCGTGTCGCGGGCACCGCTCTATGAGACCACGGTGGTCAACAAACGAGCCCGTCGACCGGCAGGGCCGGCCGACGGGCTCGCGCTCGTCCTCATCGGTTACT
Source organism: Kibdelosporangium banguiense (assembly GCF_017876405.1). Classification (GTDB taxonomy): domain Bacteria; phylum Actinomycetota; class Actinomycetes; order Mycobacteriales; family Pseudonocardiaceae; genus Kibdelosporangium; species Kibdelosporangium banguiense. The sequence continues at coordinate 3,041,388 of NZ_JAGINW010000001.1, forward strand.
CAGGGCTGCGGCTGCTCGTGGTGCGTCGGGCCGTTGGTCTTCGCGCCTTCGTCGACGGAGACCGGCTCGCTCTCGTGATGGGTCGGCCCCTGTGGACGCATCGGGTCGTCCTTCGGCGGCGTTCCGATCGGGGGCAGTTCTTGCTCGGTGCCAGGAGTCGTCATTCGAGTTTCCCTCCTCGTGAGCGCGCTCGGGGCGCGTTCTCCCGAACCCAGCGTCGCGAGCGGCGGGTGCGACTCTGGGTGTTCATTTCGGCTCTCCCCAACAGAACCGGAATGAATCTACCGCACGAATGGACGAATGGGAATTACGTTGGGAAACAAGATCTTGGCCCAATTACTCCGATCGTGACGAAATCGATCGAATTAGAGGCTAACGTTTGTCAGGACCGTTATCCGCTCCTCGGTCAGGTCCCGCATCGCCGAGCGCACGCCCTCCCGGCCGAACCCGGACCCCTTCACCCCGCCATAGGGCATCTGATCTGCGCGGAAGGACGGCACGTCACCGATGATCACGCCGCCGACCTCGAGCTCGGCGCCCGCCCGGGTGGCGGTGTGCAGATCCCGTGTGAACACGCCCGCTTGCAGTCCGTAAGCCGAGGAATTCACCTGATCGAATGCGTCGTCGAGACCATCCGCAATCGACACGGCGAGTACCGGTCCGAACACTTCCTCCGACCAGATTCGGCTGTCGCGCGGCGCGTCCAGGACAACGCACGGCTCCACATTCGTGCCATCCCGGCCGCCACCTGCCAGCAGTTTCGCGCCCCTGGAGGTCGCCTCGGCGATCCACTCGGCGATCCGTTCCGCGGCGGCATCGTCCACCACGGGACCGACCTCGACATCCGGGTCGTGCGGGTCGCCAGTGCGCAGGTCGCGCACGGCGTCCACGAGTTTGCCGATGAACTCCTCGGCGACCGCGCGGTCCACAAGCACCCGCTGCACCGCGATGCAGGACTGCCCGGCCTGGTAGTTGCCGAACAAGGCGATCCGCTGCGCGGCGAAGTCCAGGTCCGTCCAGTCCGCGCAGACCACGGCCGCCGCGTTGCCACCCAACTCCAGCACGAAGTGCTTACGCGGCGCGGCATCCATCAGCGACCAGCCGACCGGCCCCGATCCGGTGAACGACACCACCGGCAGCCGCTCGTCCCGCACCAGGGCGGCGGTCTCCTCGTTGCCGACCGGCAGCACCGAGAACGCACCCGCGGGCAGATCCGTCTCCGCGAGCAGTTCGCCGAGGACCAAAGCCGACAGCGGGGTACGCGGTGCGGGCTTGATCACGATCGGGGCGCCGGCCGCGATGGCCGGCGCGACCTTGTGGGCGACCAGGTTGAGCGGGAAGTTGAACGGCGCGATGCCGAGCACCGGGCCGCGCGGGAACCGGCGGATCATCGCCAGCCGTCCCTCCGACGCCGGGTCGGTGTCCAGCCGCTGCAGCTCGCCGCCTGCCCGGCGGGCCTCCTCGGCGGCGAACCGGAACGTCGAGATCGCCCGCTTGACCTCGATCTCGGCCCACATCAGCGGTTTGCCGTTCTCGGCGGTGATCAGCTCGGCGATCATCTCGGCCTGGTCGGCCAGGCCCTGCCAGACATGGTCGAGCGCGGCGGCCCGGATATGCGCGGGGGTACTGCGGAACTCCTTGGCCACGGTCGCCGCGGCAGCCACCGCACGTTCGATCTGCTCGGGACCGGGCACTGCCACGGTGGCCACTTCGGAGCCGTCGAACGGGTGGCGCACGGTCAACGCGCTGACGCCCTGCTCCGGGCGTCCCGCGATCCAACAGGGCCGGGGCGTGGGCGTGTACGCATCCATACCGTTCAAGGTAGTCACTTCACTGTGTGCGTAATCAGGCACTCCCCGTGAGCTGCTTCACCCACCACGTCCGGCGGCGGATGAGCCTGGGATGCTTGACCTGCGGTTCGTCCGAGAGGAGCAATGAAAGTGTCCGAGGCCAGTGCCAAGCCTGTGCTCGTGGTCGACTTCGGCGCGCAGTACGCCCAGCTGATCGCCCGCCGGGTGCGGGAGGCGCAGGTGTACTCCGAGGTCGTCCCGCACATCGAGTCCGTCAAGGAGCTGATCGCTCGCGACCCGGCCGCGATCATCCTTTCGGGTGGACCTGCGAGTGTTTACGCCGAGAACGCGCCGAGTGTGGATCCGGCCCTGTTCGACGCCGGGATCCCGGTCTTCAGCATCTGCTACGGCTTCCAGGCGATGGCCCTCGGCCTGGGCGGCACGGTCGAACCGACCGGCATCCGGGAGTTCGGCCGCACCGAGTTGTCGGTGGCCGGTGGTGTCCTGCACGAGGAACTGCCCGCCCGGCACCCGGTCTGGATGAGCCACAACGACAGCGTCACCAAGGTGCCCGAGGGTTTCACGGTCACCGCCACCAGCGATGGCGCACGGGTGGCCGGTTTCGAGAACGTCGAGCGGCAGTTCGCCGGTGTGCAGTACCACCCCGAGGTCGGGCATTCCCCGCACGGCCAGGAGGTGCTGCGCCGGTTCCTGCACGACATCGCCGGTATCCGTCCGCAGTGGACAGTAGCGTCCATTGTGGAGGACCAGGTGGCCGCGATCCGCGCTCAGGTCGGCGACGGCCGGGCGATCTGCGGTCTGTCCGGCGGCGTGGACTCAGCGGTGGCCGCGGCTCTTGTGCAGCGCGCCATCGGCGACCGGCTGACGTGCGTGTTCGTCGACCATGGCCTGCTGCGGGCGGGTGAGCGCACCCAGGTGGAGCGTGACTTCGTCGCCGCGACCGGCGTCAAACTGGTCACAGTGGACGCTCGTGAGCGGTTCCTCAAGGCGCTGGCCGGGGTGACCGACCCGGAGGAGAAGCGCAAGATCATCGGCCGGGAGTTCATCCGGGTCTTCGAGCAGGCCGCCCGCGATCTCAAGACTGAAGGCGGTGTCGACTTCCTGGTCCAAGGCACCTTGTACCCGGACGTGGTCGAGTCCGGCGGCGGATCGGGTACCGCGAACATCAAGAGCCACCACAATGTCGGCGGCCTGCCGGACGACCTGGCCTTCGAGCTTGTCGAGCCGTTGCGCTCGCTGTTCAAGGACGAGGTCCGCCGGGTCGGGCTGGAACTGGGCCTGCCCGAGACGATCGTGCACCGCCAGCCGTTCCCCGGCCCCGGTCTGGGTATCCGGATCATCGGCGAGGTCACCGCGCACAACCTGGAGATCCTGCGCGCGGCCGACTCGATCGTCCGGGAGGAACTGACTTCAGCGGGTCTGGACCGCGACATCTGGCAGTGCCCGGTGGTTCTGCTGGCCGACGTCCGCAGCGTCGGCGTCCAGGGCGACGGCCGGACGTACGGCCACCCGGTCGTGCTGCGCCCGGTGTCCAGTGAGGACGCGATGACCGCGGACTGGACGCGGCTGCCCTATGACGTCCTGGAACGTGTTTCGACCCGGATCACCAATGAGGTTCCAGAGGTGAACCGGGTCGTTCTCGACGTGACGAGCAAGCCGCCGGGCACGATCGAGTGGGAGTAGCCACCTAGTCCTTGGAACGCCGGCGGACCGACGTGCCCAGCAGGAGCAATCCGACGAGCACGGCACCGCCGGCGACCAGCCAGCGCGGGTCGAACGCGGGCAGCCAGGTCCTGCCGTCGGTCAGCACATAGGCCGACATCACCAGGGCCGCGATTCCGGCGAAGAGGGTCAGCAGGTCCGGGCGCTTGCGCTCGGTGGTCGTCTTCTCGTTGTCGCTGTCAGTTGCCACGACGCACCTCCACGGTCCCGGAGTTCACCCGGGCGTCCAGATAGATCTTCAGTCCGCCTTGGCCGTCCGCGCCGTAGTCGACGGTGTTCACGTGGGCGTCGGTCGCGTTCTGTTCCTGGCCGAGGCATTCCACCGCGCCGAGGCCTGCGTCGCAGGTGACCTGGACGTCCGCGTTCGGCGGCACGATCACGGAGATGTTGCCCAGCCCGACGGTCACCGAAGTACTGACCGTTCCGGTGTCCGGCAACGCGGTCAGGTCCAGGTCGACGGTTCCGCCGCCGACGCTGTACACACCTTGGACGGCTTCGACCGACGTCGGCCTGACCACCGTGTTGCCCCACTCGGGCCGGCCCGTGGAGGCCACCGGCCCGGTGTCGGTGTTGGTGAACACGAAACCGGCCAGTGCCAACGGAACCGCGAGACCGATCAGGCCACGCCCGCCTCGGACGAACGACCCGCCGACCATGCCGAGGCCGATGACCGCCAGCACGAGCCCGGTGATGTGCCCGGGCGTCAGCCAGGACACCTGCGGCGCGAGCAGCACCAGCGCACCGCCGACGGCGAGCGCGGCACCGAAGGTGATTCCCCCCACCCTGGAGCGCGGGCGCCGGGGCGCGGGTGGCTCAGGCTCTTTCTTGACCGGCGCCGGATCCGGCAGATCCCACGCGAACGGCGCGGCGCCAAGCGGATCCCAGGCGGGCGGGCTGTTGCGTGGCTCCGGCCCAGGAGGGGCCGGCATGACAGGCGAGTTCATTTCCATCCCCACAGAAGGCAACGGCATTGTCGGCTGCGGCGCCGGTGGTGTCTCCTGCCCGAGTCCCGCCCGGCTGCGGTGCAGCATGAACAGCGCGGCAACCAGCATCGCGGCGCCCAGCAGACCGCCGCCCTCACTGTTGAACGTCCAGAGCGAGACGCCGAACAGCACTCCGCACAACAGCAGCGTGAAGAACCATCCGGTGCTGCTGCGGCCCCGGCCGATCATGGCCGGGAACGGCGCCTCGTTGTCGTTCTCCTCGGGGAAGAACAACCAGCCGAACAGGTAGATCATCAGCCCGGCGCCGCCGAAGAAGGCCGACACCACAAGCACGACCCGCACCAGCACCGGGTCGATCGAATACCGGTTGGCGATCGCCGCGGCGACACCCGCGATCTTCCGGCCCCGGCGCGGCCGTCTGGGCCGGCTGTTCCAGAAGTCCTTCAGCGTGTCCTCCGCCCCGGCCAGCGGATGGGTTTGCTGTCGCTGCGTTCCACTCACGGTTACGAGGATGCTGTGTGCCAGGGGTCCGCCACATCAGGGCAGGCCCCTGAGCTTGTCCCCGGGACGTTCCCTGATGACCTGTCAGCTCGCGCGTGTGACCATTCAGGGGTGGGTTTGCTGCTCAAACGCGAGACGACCGAGATCTCGGCGCCGCAGGCGGAGTTCAACCGGATGTACCGGCGCCGCTCCGGCCGGACCATCGCCGGGATCGCCGGTGGTGTGGCCGACCATCTCAACGTCGACGTGCTGTGGGTTCGCCTGGCGTTCGCCGCGCTCGCCGCCGCCGGTGGTGCCGGTGTGGTGATGTACGGCCTGTTGTGGGCGTTCGTGCCGCAGCAGGACACCGACGCCGACACCCCGCCGCCGATCTCCAAGAAGGAACGCCAGCAGGCGATCGGCCTGATCGCGCTTGGTATCGGGGTCGCGCTCGCCGGTGGCACGGTGACAGGTACGTTCAACGGCTGGGCTGGGCTCGCGCTCGCGTTGGCTGTCGTCGGCGCCGCGATCGTGTGGCGTGAGGCCGACGAACGGCGCAAGGGCGAACGCAACGCCCTGGTCCGGACGTTGTCGGGAATCGCGCTGGTGGTCTCCGGTATCGCGACGTTCGTGCTGCAGGCGTTCGGCAACTACGACCAGCCGCAGTTCGTGATCGCGTCGGTCATCGCCGTTCTGCTCGGTGTCGCGGCCGTGACGGTGCCGTGGTGGCTGCGCCTGGTGCGTGACCTGGGCGACGAACGCCGTAAGCGGATCAGGACCGAAGAGCGTGCCGAGATCGCGGCCCACCTGCACGATTCGGTGCTGCAAACGCTTGCGCTGATCCAGAAACAGGCCGAGACGCCGCGCGAAGTACTCCGCCTGGCCCGCGGGCAGGAGCGGCAGCTACGGACTTGGCTGTACGGACCGTCCGGCTACGGGCGTGACGACGCCAACCAGCCCAACACGCCGAAGACGCTCTCCGAGGCGATCGAGACCGCATGCGGCGAGGTCGAGGACACCTTCGCGGTGAAGGTGCAGCAGGTCGTGGTCGGCGACTGCGAACTCGACGAGAAGCTCATGGCGTTGGTGCAGGCCAGCCGGGAGGCGACGGTGAACGCGGCCAAGCACGCCGGGGTCGCCGAGGTCAGCGTGTACGCCGAGGTGGAGCCGGACCGGGTGAACATTTTCGTGCGCGACCGGGGCAAGGGATTCGACGAGACGGTGGTTCCGGCCGACCGGCATGGCCTTGCCGACTCCATCAGGGGCAGGATGGACCGCAACGGGGGCACGGCCCGGCTGCGGACCGCCCTCGGCGAAGGCACTGAGGTACACCTGGAGATGCCGCGCAGCACGACTTCGGCCAGGGCAGACCGATAGGGGAAACGATGAGCGAGGAGAGCACCACCCGGCGGGTAAGGGTCTTTCTGGTGGACGACCATGCCCTGTTCCGGGCGGGGGTGCGCACCGAGCTGGACTCGATCACCGACGAGGTCGAGGTCGTCGGCGAGGCGGGCACGGTCGGCGAGGCCGTGGCCGGGATCGCCGCGAAACTGCCCGACGTGGTGTTGCTGGACGTCCACATGCCCGACGGCGGCGGCGCGGAGGTGCTCCGGCAGATGCGTCCGACGCACCCGGCCGTGGTGTTCCTGGCGCTCTCAGTGTCCGACGCGGCCGAAGACGTGATCGCCGTGATCCGCGCCGGCGCGCGTGGCTACGTCACCAAGACGATCTCCAGCCAGGAGCTCGTCCGCGCGGTGTGCCGTGTGGCCGAAGGGGATGCGGTCTTCTCGCCGCGGCTAGCCGGGTTCGTGCTCGACGCGTTCGCCGACCGGCCGGGTGCGGCCCCGATCAGCGACCCGGAGCTGGATTTGCTGACGCCTCGCGAGCGGGATGTGTTGCGGCTGCTGGCCCGTGGCTACGCCTACAAGGAGATCGCCTCGGAGCTCTTCATTTCCGTGAAGACCGTCGAGACGCATGTGTCGAGCGTGCTGCGTAAGACCCAGCTGTCGAACCGGTACGAGCTCTCTCGCTGGGCGTCCGACCGTCGGCTCGTCTGAGGCGTATCCGGACAATCTCCCTACTTCTGAGGGTTACTTCGCGGTAACGAGGGTTTCTAACGTTCTTCGTGGCCCGGATCACATTTCCGGGAACACGAAGGAGAACTCCATGAAGGCACGGTCCCTGCTCGCCGGCCTGTTCACCGCTGGAGTCGCGTTCGCCGGTCTGGTCTCACCAGCCGCTGCGGCCCCCGCGCAACCAACAGGCGTCGAACCGATGATTGTGGGTGGCACCAACGCCACCCAGGTCTACTCGTTCATGGTTTCGTTGCAGTCCAGCTCCGGCAGCCACTCCTGCGGTGGCTCGCTGATCAAGGCGAACTGGGTGGTCACCGCGAAGCACTGCGGTACGCCCTATCAGGTCCGGGTCGGCACCACCAACCGCACCAGCGGCGGCACGGTGGCGCGCGTGGCCCAGAGGATTCAGCACCCGACTGAGGATCTCGCGGTGCTGCGGCTGTCGACGTCGGTGACCGAGACGCCGATCGCCATCGCCGCCACGTCCGGTGCCAACGGCACTGCCACGCGGATCATCGGCTGGGGCCAGACCTGTGCCCCGGCAGGTGGCTGTGGTGCACCGACGATCCTGCAGCAGCTCGACACCTCGATCGTGGCCGACAGCCGGTGCCTGGGCATCAGGGGCTCGACCGAGATCTGCACCAACAACCCCGGCGGCAACAAGGGCGCCTGCTACGGCGACTCCGGCGGCCCGCAGGTCAAGCAGGTCAACGGCGTGTGGCAGCTGATCGGCGCCACGAGCCGGGCCGGTAACAACAACTCCACCTGCGCGACCGGTCCGTCGATCTACGTCGACACGTCCGCGCTGGCCAGCTGGATCCGTACCAACACCGGCGGCTGATCCACCCCCTCGTGAGTGGCTGGTCGGCGAACCGGCCACTCACGAGGTTTTCTGGGGCTCCACCGCCATGACGGGCACCGTCGGCTCGACGGTCCGCACCCGCGGCTGCCAGCGGGTCATGCCCACCCCCAGGAGGACCACGACCATGCCGATCACCACCCGCAGGGTCACCGGCTCACCCAGGACAGCGGCGCCCAGCAGCACAGAGACGACCGGCAGCAGGTAGCCGACCGCGGTCGCGGCGACGGCGCCCTCGTCGGCGATCAGCCGGTAGTTCAGCGCGAACGCGACGCCGGTGCCGAACACCCCGAGGACCACCACCGCGATCACGCTGATCAGGCTCCACTCGATCGGCTCAAACCCGTCGATCGGCAGCATCAGCGTGCTCAGCCCGGACGCGGTGACCAGCTGCGCGGCCGACAACGGGATCGGCCCGACGCCCCGGCCGGAGAGCTTGAGGCCGATGTAGGTGTAGCTGACCGCGTAACTGGCCGCGGCCGCGAGGATCGCCAGCGCGCCCCAGCTCGCCACGCCGTGCGCCTGCCAGGGCGCGAAGATCAGCAGCGTGCCGGCGAAACCGAGGATCAGGCCGAGCATCCGGATCGAGAACAGCTTGCGTTCCTGGCGCATCAGCACGCCGATCAGCAGCGCCCACAACGGGGTCGTGGCGTTGAGCACACCTGCGACGCCTGAGTCGACGGTCTGCTCGCCGAAGCCGAACAGGAAGAACGGCAGGGCGTTGCCGAAGAACGCGGCGAAGATCAGCTGCAGCCAGACCTTCCTGTCCCGCGGCAGCCGCTGGCGGCCCGAGTAGCACAGCACCACCAGCACGGCCGTGCCCAGCAGGATCCGGCCGATCGCGATCTGGCCAGGCGAGAACGCCTGCAACGCGAACTTGATCCAGAGGAAGCTGGAGCCCCACAGCAGCGCCAGCACGCCCATCCGGATCAGAGTGCCTCTGCTGCCCACCGGGTCGTCTCCCCTCAGTCCACCTGCCCAGTCCACCTGGCAGTAACGATGCCCCGGCTAACTACGCAGAACAAGTGAAGAAAAGTGCATCGACCCTTAAGCATTTCTGTAAGATCGGGTCATGCTCGACGTCCGCCGCCTGCAGATCCTGCGAGCCGTGGTGACCAGCGGATCGGTCACGTCCGCGGCCGGGAACCTCGGCTACACGCCGTCCGCGATCAGCCAGCAGCTCGCGGTGCTGGAACGGGAAGCCGGTACGGCCCTGCTGGAACGCGTCGGCCGGGGCGTGCGCCCGACCGCCGCCGGCCAGCTGCTGACCGAGCACGCGGCCATCCTCAGCAAGAACCTCACCGAAGCCGAAAGCGCGTTGCGTGACCTCAAGGAAGGCCGCACGGGTCATCTTTCGGTCCGCTACTTCGCCACCGCGGGTGTCGCGCTCGTGCCGCCTGCCATGGCGCAGCTGCACAAACACCACCCTGGGCTGCAGATCGACCTCAAGCTGATCGACCCGGAGGACCCGCTGCCGGAGGTCGAGCAGGGCCGCGCGGACGTGGCGATCGTGGTCTTCCCGCGAAGCAATCCCGCCCGCGGCAACGTACAGCTGATCCACCTGATGAACGACCCACTGCGCGCGGTACTGCCGCGAGGGCACCGGCTGGCCTCGAAACGTGTGCTGGATCTGGCCGATCTGGCCGACGAGCCGTGGGTCGGCTCCGACTGGACGCCCGGTCCCTGTCAGGACCTGATGCTGAATGCCTGTGCGGCGGCGGGATTCACGCCGAAGGTGACTGTGGAGTCCGAGGACTACGCGACGACACAGGGATTCGTGGCGGCCGGACTGGGTGTGGCGATGGTGCCGGGGCTCGGTCTGAACACCACGCACTCCGGGGTGCTCGTGCGGCGGGTGCGCCGCCCGGAGCCGACGCGGGAGATCTTCGCGGCGATCCGCGATTCCTCAGCGGCCGATCCGGCGGTTCAGGCGTTCCTGTCGGCGTTGAAAGACGTGGTCACGCGGCTGGGAAAGTGAGTCAGCCCGCGCCGCTGCGGAAATTGTCGATCATCAGCTTGCCGCCCTGGTTGACCACGGTGAACGTGTAGGGCTCGCTGGTGGTGCCGCCGCCGTTCTTCTTGGTGAAGCGCACAGTGCCACGGACCTGGCCGTTTTCGCCCTCGACGACGTCAACGATCTTGACGTCGTCGAACCGGGCGTAGAAGTCGAAGAAACCCTGCCTGCCGCCGGAGAGGCCCTGCGCTCTGGGCGTCAGCAGGGCCCAGGCCTCCTCGGGCTTCTCCGGCAACAGGTCGTAGTACTGGGAGATGAATTGCCCGGCGTTGTCCAGATTCGCGTCCGGATTGGAGGAACTGGTCGTCGTCGAGGGAGCGGTCGTCGGGGTCGACGCCTTGGTCGTCGGTTTGGGCGTCGTTGTCTGCGTCACGACGACTGTTGTCGTTGCCGGAGGCAGCTGGGTGGCGGGGTTCGGGGACGCGTTGGTGGGGTTCGACTTGTTCGTGAACAGGCTCGCGACCAGGACGCCGATAGCGGCCGCGCCGACGATGGCCAGAACCGTCAGCACGATCTTGCGGACGTCCCGCTTGGATCTTGGCTCGCCTGGGTGGTGCAGCTCGCGGGAGGCCGGTCGCATCGGCGGCTGCGTCGGCGGCGGACCTGGCGGGCCGCCCATCTGCAGGCCGCCGGGAGGGGTTCTTCGTGGGTCGGACAGCGGGTTCGCGTCCAGCCGGGTGATCGGGTGGTTCGGCGACGGCACCGGCGGCACAGGCGGTGCCGGGGGCTGGATCCGGTTGCTGACCGTCGGGCCGTCGTAGTTGCCGGTCAGCAGGCCAGGCGGAATCGGGCGGCCGGCAGCGATCGCGGCCAGCGCCTCCTTGGCAGCCGCCATTGTCGGCCGCTCTTCGGGCTCTGTGCGCAGCAGCCGCATCAGCAGCGCGGTCAACGGGCCCGCCTGCCGCGGCGGCGAGATCTTGCCAGCCGCGACCGCGTGTAGCAGCGCGAGCGTGTTCTCGCTCAGACCGAACGGCGAATGACCCTCGACGCAGATGTACAGCGTCGAGCCCAGGGAGAACACGTCCGACGCGGGCGTCGGCTCCATGCCCTTGGCGACCTCGGGCGCGAGGTACGCGGGCGTGCCCGCGAGCATGCCTGTCGCGGTCACCGTCACGTCGCCGACCGCACGCGAGATACCGAAGTCTGTGATCTTGACTGAGCCGTCGTCACCGAGCAGCACGTTCGCCGGCTTGATGTCCCGGTGCACGATCCCGGCCGCATGCGCGGCGACCAGACCGGCCGCCACCTCGGTCCCGATCCTGGCCGCTTCCTGCGGCGACAGCGTGATCTTGTCGTCCAGCTCGGCCGCGAGGCTGCGGGACGGCAGGTACTCCATCACCAGCCAGGGCGAGCCGTCGTCGTCGACCACGTCATAGACCGTGATCGCGTTCGGATGCTGCAACCGGGCGGCGATCCGGCCCTCACGCATCGAGCGCAGCCGGCCTTCCTCAGCCTGCGCGGCACTCAGGCCCGGCTGCTGGAGGAGTTGTTTCACCGCGACCGTGCGGTGCAACCGCTCGTCCAGCGCCTGCCAGACGACGCCCATGGCGCCGCTGCCGATGCGCTGTCCCAGTCGGTATCGACCCGCCACCAGGCGGTCTTCGTCGGAGGGCAACGCCTAACTCCCGTACGGCTCTGGATGTCTGCGACCGAGGAACTCTACATATGTGTCGTTTGAGGTGGCCCGAGGGTTGCTTGCTACGGGCCACCCGGTCCCGTGGGCGGATTCACCGACCCCGACGGCGGCGGGCTCGTCTTGGTGGTGGTTGTGGTGGTCGTTGTCGTGGTGGTGACGGTCGTCTTGCTCGCCGTCGTCTTCGGCGGATCGGACGGCTTGGCAGTCGACCTCGGCGTGGCTCGGCTCGTGGTCGTCTCCGTCGTCGTCTCAGTTGACGGCTCGGTGTAGGTCGACGTAGGTGTCGAGCTGGTCGTCGTCTGGGAGCTGTTGACGTTCGACGGCTCTTGGCCGTTCTTGCCGTCGTTGTTGCTGGCCGCGATCAGCCAGCCGCCGAGCCCTAGGACGAGCGCGGCCATCACACCCGCCAGCACGTACGGCCGCTTCGAGGGCTTCTTCGGTGGTGGCGGCGGGACCATCGGCCGCACACCAGTGCGCGACCGGGGGGACTGCGGGGGGATCGCCCTGGTACGAGGGTCCGTGCCGGGGCCCTGGGCACCGGCGAACACCGTGCGCGCTTCGGGCACGTCAGGGTGGTCACCGCGGGCCACGGCCGCGAGCATGTCCCGGGCGTAGGCGGCGGTCGGGCGCTCCATGGCCTCTGTGGCCAGCAGCGCGAGCAGGACCGGGGTCAACGGACCAGCCATCCGCGGCGGGTTGATCCGGCCGGCGGCGACGGCGTGCAGCAGGCCGAGCGTGTTCTCGCTCAGGCCGAACGGCGGCTCGCCCTCGACCGCCGCGTACAGCGTCGAACCGAGGGAGAAGATGTCTGTGGGCGGCGTCGGTTCCTTGCCGTAGGCCACCTCAGGCGCCAGATACGCCGGCGTACCCGCGATCAGGCCGGTCTTGGTGACCGTCACGTCGTCGCTGGCGCGGGAGATACCGAAGTCGGTGATCTTCACTGAGCCGTTGTCGGCGAGCAGGATGTTACCGGGCTTGATGTCCCGGTGCACGATGCCCGCGGCATGCGCGGCGGCCAGAGCCGCGGCGATCTGCGCGCCGATGGCGGCGACCTCGAGCGGCGGCAGCGCGCCGCGCTCCTTCATCACCGCGGCCAGGCTCTGGCTCGGTACGTACTCCATCACCAGCCATGGCGCGCCATCGTCGTCGACGACGTCGAAGACCGTCACAGCGTTCGGGTGGTGCAGCTTGGCGGCGATCCGGCCCTCGCGCTGGACACGCTCGAGGGCTTCCTCGATCTCGTCCTGGGACAGCCCGGTCTGCAGCAGAACCTGCTTGACCGCGACGACGCGGTTCAATCGCTCGTCCCGCGCCTGCCAGACCACCCCCATGGCGCCGGTGCCGATGCGATGCACGAGCCGGTAGCGACCGGCTACCAGTCGGCCTTCGTCGCTCACGACACCTCCTTGCCCGCGAACAGCTCGCAGGCGATATTCCCTGACAGGCGGATAACCCCGTAACCGCTATTGCGCTCTCGTAGCCCGATAGCCGCCTCCAGGCTATGCGCTCACTCGTCGCGCTTGGCCACAAGACCGTTACCTGGACACGAGGCACACCAGCGTTACGTAGCACCCCGCTCCGCGATTGAGACCAACGCCACAACCGGCCCTATCCCTCGGGCGTGCCCAGCTTAGCCCGAACGGGGGGCGGGTTGGTGACGCGAGGTACGACCCGGCCCAATCGGGCGTCATCAATTCGGAGAGTGTCAGGATCGTTGCGCCGAGATGATCTCCGCTCCGGTGATCCGCTGTGGGATGCCGTCAGTGACCCTGAGCAGCTGCTGAACCCGTGCTTTGCCGCCGTCGGGCAGCATCATGTGCACGATCGCCAGCAACTCTCCGTCACCGCGCTTCTGCACGTCGACCACGTCGATCGAGCGCACCTGCGTCCACGAGTCCACGAACTGGGACAGATCGGACTGCCGCAGCGTGCCGTCGAGCAGGCCCAGCGCCTTGGCCGGCTGCTCGGCCAGCAGCTTGTAGTAGCGCCTGACCAGCTCGGTGTCGATCGGGTTCGGGTCCTCGGCGACGGGCGCCACCTGCGTGTCCACGCCCTCGTTGCCCTTGTCCACCGCACGGCGGCCCGGGCTGGAGTTGTCGACCGTGGCCGCGGCGCTGCCCTTGTTGGGCGCGGGCAACTCGGTGGTCATCCTGGGCGCGTTGGCCGCGCCGAGGGTGAAGAGGTTCGGCAGCAGCGCCTGCTCGTTGGTCATCTCGGCCACGGGGCGCGACACGGCGCCCGCGTCGGCCTGACGACGGGAGTTGATGATCGACGCGGTGGCGATCGAGGCACAGAGCACGGCGGTGGCGACGCCGAGACCGGCGAGTTTGGCCAGTTGCCTGGTGCGGGCCGGTGGCCTGCGGTGCGAACTCGGCGGCGGAACGGGAACCGGGCTGGGAGCGGGAGCGGACTCGACCGGCTCCATCGGTTCGGTGGTCTCCGAAGAGAGCACTGTGTTCGCCGAGGTCACCACGGTCTCGGCGGTGTCCGCGAGGCCGGCGGGCATCTCCACGGTGACGGCGTCGTCGCGGGGTGGTACGTGAACCGGGGTCGGCCGGTTCTTCATCAGCTCCGCAACGGTGATCGCTCCGGCTCTGATGTGCCGGCGACCAGACGTCGGACGCTCCACTGGGTTACTTCCTTGCGTGTGTGTTGCCTTCGGGTCCTGCTAGCCGGGCTCACTGTGTGCCACTCCGTGTTCACCCGTTCAGGGGAGGTATTGGCACTGCGTGTAGCTCGACTGGGCCAGCGGTGACCGCCAGCACTCTGGGTATCGGCCCGTTGGGGGCCGGACTTAATGGGTAACTTCAGAACTGATCTTCGGATTGCTGCCGGAGGTGAATTTCAGGCGTCTGCGCTCGACGAACGTGGAGCCATCCGTCTTGGTGATCTTCACCTCACTGACCGTCGTGCCCTGGTTGGGATCGATGTTGATCCGCCGGACCTCGACCGACTGGATGCCGGAATAGCGCTGCCTGAAGGCCTGCTCACCCTGGCTCTGCATCTCTCCGGTGGTCATCTGGTAGGCCGCGCCGGGGTTCTTGGTGACCTGTGCGTAGAACGTCTCGGTCCGGTCGCCGATCTCTTTCGGGTCATTGGTGGCGAACGCCCGTTTGGGTGTCGTCTGGCGGACCGGTGGCACGAACGGGGGTGGCTGCTCGATCGAGGTACTCGGGACCGGCGGGACCAGGGGCGCCATGGTCACCTGCCGGCCACTGCTGTTCGGACTGCGGCGGGCCGGCGTCGGCGCCACTGTCGAGCGTTCGGGACTGCGGGTGGTCGCGGCCGGCTTCGGCGGCGCCGTGACGGCCGGCGGGGTGGGCGAGTCGAGGAAGACCGGCAGGCTCGGGTAGCCGGGCAGGGCGTCGATGGTGTCGGTGTTCTTCGGCCTGCCCACCAGCGAGGCGGTCGCGAACATCAGGCCGAACACCACGAGCAGCGAGGCGCCGACGGCGAACCACGCGGCCCGGCGCCAGGTGCTCGGCGGCGTGACCGTGGCCGGGATGGTGCCGAGGTCGAACTTCCGCAGACCGGGCACGGTCGTCTCGAGCAGGGTCGGCGGCGGGATCCGGACCGCCGGTTCGGGGGCGGCGTGTGCGGGCGCGTGTGGGTGGAGGACCTCGGGCGTCCAGGTGCCGGAGTGGTGCCGGTGGCGTCCCGTTTCGTTGTGCTCCCCGCTGGTCATGCTCTTGTGACCCTTCTCACTGCCGGTCATGACGTGACTACTCAAGATCACGGCATGGCGGCTGCCAGGAGGGTGACGGCCAGGGGGAGATCAGGCGCGGGTCGGATACTCACCTACGCCAGCGTAGGGTGTTCCGGTTCACACATAAACGCTGGTAGGACCCCAAAAAAGACACCACACGACCGGGTGAAATTCCTTGACAGTCCGTGCCATCCGGACCGGTCAGGAATCCGTTTTGTACTTCTTCTGGGTGGACTCGAGCGACTTCAGGGCCACCGCGCCGGAGCCACCACCGATCAGGATCGCGAGGATGTCCACGAAGCCGTCGCCACCGGTGAGCAACAGCCCGAGCAGGGCTCCGGCCGTCGTCACACCGGCGATCGGCCAGCGGCTGCGGACGTAGTTCGCGATGGGCGTGCCCCCCGCCCGCTTGGACGCCGCCGAGTTCAGCAGCGCCAAGTACCCAGCGTGGGCGAGCGTGGCGACGAGGGCCACGATGACGATGATCACGGCGATCAGATCAAGCATGACTCCAGTGTGCCCGTTGTCGCGCCGTCACGGATGGGTGATCGCCCTGATATTCGCCGGAATGTCACCGGCCGAGCCGGCCACGCCCCAGATTCAGCAGTGCCATCGCCAGCTGCCTGCCCTCCGGGCCCAGGTCGCGGTAGCGGGCCAGGACGTCCATCTCCCGGTTGTAGACGATGCGCGGGCCACCCGCGGCCATCCGTGCCGCGCCGATCGTCTGGGACACCTCCACGCGCCGTTTCACCAGGCGGAGGATCTCGGCGTCCAGCCAGTCGATCTCCTCACGCAACGCGTTGATGTCGGGCGTGGGGGTGGTCTCGTTCTCGGTCGTGGGGGTCATCGGCTCGTCCTGTCTGGGCAGTGGAGGCCTGGCCCCGGGAGAACGAAGCCCCCGGGTCCGAGGACTCCGGGGGCTCGTGGTGTCTGCTGGCGTCAGAGAACCACGGGAGCCGGAGTCCGGGTCCCGTAGAAAAAGTAAAAGCGCTCTGTCCGCACGCGGCCATCTTGACACAGAACGCCGTCGTGCGTCGACCCGGGAGCAGATCACCCGCTCGTCACGACCTCCCGTGGCATGGATTCGCCGTCGGCGGCGATACGGGCCGGCTTGTCCAGCCGGCGCAGCACCTTGGACATGACGATCCCGCCGATCACGATCCCGCCGGCGACCATCGCGAACGACACCACGCTCGGGTCGACGAACTGGCTCGCCCCGGAGAGCGCGGCCCCGACCGCGGTCCACAGGGCGGCCCAGACGACCGCGGACGCCGCCGCGTACGCGCTGAATTTGCGCAGCGGCATCCGCAGCGCGCCGGCGAGCACAGGCGCGAGCGTGTGCGCCACCGACACGAACCTGGCGGTCACCAACAGCCATCCGCCTGATTCCCCGACCAGACGTTCGGCCTGCTCCCAGCGCTTGGGCCCGGCCTTGCGACCGACCCAGCCGTGTTTGATCGCCGGCCCCGACCAGCGACCGATGGCGTACCCACCCAACTGGCCCGCGAGGCATCCCGCGGCCGCCACCACCCCGGCGAGCGGCGACCACGACACGTGCAACACCCCGATGCACGCGCCCACAAGCACTTCCCCGGGCAGGACCACGCCGATGACGACGCTGGTCTCGAGGAACGACAGCACGAAGATGGTCACCAGCACCGCGACCGGTGAGAGTGCGGTCAGATCTGGCATCAGCCCTTCGAACACGTCCCCGTCCCCCGTCTGTTCGTCGTCGTCAACTCCTCACTGAAGACTGTCGCCCGCGGTTGGCGAATGGATCAGGGATGGTCCCCGGAAAACCCCGGAAACCAGCCCTGAACACCCGGTGAAGACCCCCGGCTGTACCGCTGTCCGGGTGTAACCACCGGGAAGCTAGTTCGATTCCCGGCGAACTAGGCAGGATTGCGCCACGGTTCCGAAGTTGATCTGCACACCTGTGCGAGTCTGATGCGGGGTTTGTCGGTGGGGCGGGTACCTTTGTTCGCGATGAGCGCCCTCTTCGAGCTTCCCGGTACTACTCCTGTCAATCCGGCTGTCGCCGCCCTGATCGAGGGCCTCAACGACCGGCAGCGCCAGGCCGTCGAGCACAGCGGTTCGCCGCTGCTCGTGGTCGCGGGCGCCGGTTCGGGCAAGACCCGGGTGCTGACAAGGAGAATCGCGTATCTGCTGGCGGCGCGGAACGTGCATCCCGGCGAGATCATGGCGATCACGTTCACCAACAAGGCCGCCGCGGAGATGAAGGAGCGCGTGGCCGACCTGGTGGGCGGGCGCGCCAAGTCGATGTGGGTGTCGACGTTCCACTCCATGTGCGTGCGGATCATGCGCCGCGAGGCCAAGACGATCGGCATGACGTCGAACTTCTCGGTCTACGACTCCGACGACACGCGCCGGCTGATCACGCTGGTGGCCCGCGATCTGGATCTCGACCCGAAGCGGTACGCCGCCCGTTCGCTGGCCGTGCAGATCTCGAACCTGAAGAACGAGCTGATCGACCACGAGGCCGCGGCCGGCCGTGCCACCAACGACTTCGAGCGCCGGGTCGCCGAGGTGTACGGCGTCTACCAGAACCGGCTCACCCAGGCGAACGCGTTCGACTTCGACGATCTGATCATGAAGTCGGTCGAGCTGCTGCAGGCCTTCCCGGACGTCGCCGAGTACTACCGGCGCCGTTTCCGGCACGTGCTGGTCGACGAGTACCAGGACACCAACCACGCCCAGTACATGCTGGTCCGTGAACTGGTCGGGGTCGGCGCGGGCGACATCCCGCCCGGCGAGCTCTGTGTGGTCGGCGACGCGGACCAGTCGATCTACGCCTTTCGGGGTGCGACGATCCGCAACATCGAGGAGTTCGAGCGGGACTACCCGGACGCGACCACCATCAAGCTGGAGCAGAACTACCGCTCCACACAGACGATTCTGTCCGCGGCGAACGCTGTCATCTCGCGTAACCAGGGCCGGATCGAGAAGCGGCTGTGGACCGACTCCGGCCAGGGCGAGAAGATCGTCGGCTACGTCGGCGACAACGAGCACGACGAGGCCGCGTTCGTGGCTGGAGAGATCGACAAGCTGGTGGACACCGGCGAAGCCCGCAACGGTGACATCGCGGTGTTCTACCGGACCAACAACCAGTCGCGGGTCTTCGAAGAGATCTTCATCCGGCTTGGCCTGCCGTACAAAGTCGTTGGCGGCGTGCGGTTCTACGAGCGCAAGGAAGTCCGGGACGCGTTGGCGTACCTGCGGGTGCTGGCCAACCCGGAGGACACGGTGTCGTTGCGCCGCATCCTCAATGTGCCCAAGCGTGGCATCGGCGATCGCGCGGAGGCCGTTGTCGCGACGCATGCCGAGCAGCAGCGGATCTCGTTCAACGCCGCCCTCCGCAAGGCGGCCGAGGGCCAGGTCCCGATGCTCAACCCGCGGTCGGAGAAATGCATCGCCGGGTTCGTCGAGCTCATCGATTCCTTGCGCGCCTTGGTCAATGACGGTGTGGCCGAGTTGCTCGAGGCCATCATCGACCGCACCGGCTACCAGGCTGAGCTGGAGGAGAGCGACGACCCCCAGGACGCGACCCGGCTGGACAACCTGCGCGAGCTGGTCACGGTCGCCCGGGAGTTCGCCCAGGTGCCGCCCGCGATCGAAGACGAGGAGACCTCGCCGGAGATGGGGTCGCTCGAGGCCTTCCTGGAGCGTGTTTCCCTTGTGGCGGACGCGGATCAGGTGCCGGACGCGGAATCCGACGGTGTGGTCACGCTGATGACGTTGCACACCGCGAAAGGCCTGGAGTACCCGGTCGTGTTCAGCACCGGCTGGGAGGACGGGATCTTCCCGCACATGCGGGCGCTGTCCGACAACGCAGAACTGGCAGAGGAACGCCGTCTCGCCTACGTGGGGATCACGCGTGCGCGGGAGCGGCTGTACCTGTCGCGGGCCGTGATGCGGTCCGCGTGGGGGCAACCGTCGACCAACCCTGCTTCCCGCTTCCTGGACGAGATCCCGGCCGAGTTGATGGACTGGCGCAGGATCGAGCAGTCCCGGCGCTCGTCCGGCCCGTCCGCGGCCACCACGTGGAGCCGGTCCGGTTCGGACTCCGCCCAGGCCAGGATCGCCGCCCAGGGCATGCGTTCCACGTCCTTCAAGGGCTGGCAGGACACGCCCGCGCTGAAGCTCGAGGCAGGCGACCGCGTCAACCACGACAAGTACGGCCTCGGCACGGTCGTCGCGACCGACGGCCAGGGCCCGAGGGCCACCGCCACGATCGACTTCGGCAGCTCCGGCACGATCCGGCTGATGCTGATCGGCAGTGTCCCGCTGGTGAAACTCTGAGCCCTTAGGGGTTGATCCCTGAAGTTTCTTTCAGGGGCGCATAAGACCGTTCCCCGATGCGTGCGATCCATTCCCGGTAAAGGATCGGAGCTGACAGACACACGCTCTGGGGAGAGGCACATGAACACCAAACCTATTCAGGACGCGGTCAGCAACTGGTTCCGGCGCACGGCGGGCGGTGATCAGCGCCCGGTGATGTTCGACATAAACACGACATATCCGGCACTGCGCAGCCTGGACGTTTCGTATGCCGATATCCGGGCCGAACTCGAGGGCGTCCTGGCCGACCGCGAGACCCTGCCGGCCTACCACGATCTTGACCCCGACCAGGCGACGATCTCCAACGTCACGCCGAATCAGTGGAAGATCTTCTACCTCTGGGCGATGGGCGAACGGGCGGAGCCGAACGCGTCCAAATGTCCCAGGACCAGTGCGCTGCTGGCCTCGATCCCGAACGTCTTCCAGGCGTTCTTCTCGATTCTGGAACCCGGGAAATCAATTCCGGAGCACGAGGGCCCGTATTGCGGCTACCTGCGTTATCACCTCGGCCTGATCGTCCCCGACGACGCACCGCCACGCATTCGTGTGCGCGACGAGTGGTACACCTGGCAGGAAAAGCAAAGCGTCCTCTTCGATGATTCGTGGAATCACGAAGTGGTCAACGAGAGCACCGGCGAACGAATCGTCCTGATCGTCGACGTCCTGCGCCCCATGCCCCTGCCTCAGACCATCGTCAACCATGGTGTCGCGGTGGCGGCCCGGTACGTCTACGGCCGCAAGGTCCTCCAACGCGCCGCCGAAGCCCGTCCAGCACCCTCCCCGGCACCCGAGCCCACTCCGGCTTCCGCGAACACGCACTGACCGGCTTTGTCGCGCTGGTCATTTACGCACCGCAACACGCCCGGCATCGCCCCGGCCGCAGCGCTGCCCGGCCCCGAGCGAAGAAGCCGGCCAGCGTGGGGCGGGGTGGAAATGACCGGCTTTGGCGACAAAGCCCGTCCGAGCGGAGCGAGGACATCAGAAACTGTCAGACCTCTGTGCTTGACTGCGGAACATGCAGGCGAACCTGGGCAAGCAAGGGGTGGTGACATCGTGGATGAGATCTTGTTTCGCGCGCTTGTCGAGCGTGTGGGCGGCTATCTGGACGGCGTTGAGCGGCTGTCTTGGGGACAGCCGGGTCAGTTTTCGGAGGCGGGGCGGGAGCTGCGCAGGCTTGCTGGTGCCTGGCGGTCGCTCCTCGGGGTGCACGCGCCTTCGGGCCGTGGCCGACGATGCTCAGGGTGTCAGACGTCGCGTGGGTCCCCGGCGATGTGCTCGGTGTGGCGGGTCGCCGGGGCCTGGTTCGTCAGAGCTTGACGTTGCGCTGCGCGAGCCAGGGGGCGGGGTTCATCTTGCGGCCGCTGGAGTCCCAGATCTCGAAGTGCAGGTGGGTTCCGGTGGACTGACCGCGGTTGCCCATCCGGGCGATCTGGTCGCCGGCCTTGACCTTGGCGCCTTCTTTGATCGTTATCGAGTCCATGTGGCCGTAGACGCTGACGGTGCCGTCGGCGTGGAGGATGCGGACCCAGAGGCCGAATCCGCTGGCCGGGCCCGCCTCGATCACGACGCCGTCGGTGACCGCGCGGATCGGGGAGCCGAACTTGCCCGCGATGTCCACGCCGAAGTGGGTCGTGCCCCACCGGGCGCCGAAGCCGGAGGTGAACACGCCCTCGGCGGGCCGCACGTACTTCGGCCGGGTGGCCTCGGCCTTCTCGGCCTCGATCTTGGCGGTGCGGTTGGCGATGAGCTGGGCGCTCTGGGTCAGCTTGCGGGCTTCCGAGCCGGCGTCGGTGACCTGCGCGACCGTGAGGATCTCGGGGGCCGCGGCGTCAGTGACCGAGTCGCCGCCGACGCCGAACGCGGCGGTGGCGCCATCAGTGTTCGAAAGCGGGGCGATGTCGTCACCGGAGGCGCCTGCCTTCAGCGTCTGACCTGCTGCTGCGGCCGCGAACGCGCCAATGGCGACGGCGGCGACAACCACGCGACCACGCAACGCGGGTGGCGGCGCCGGAAGCCGGTGCGCACCACGCTCTGCACGATCGTCGCCGGGAGCGCGGTCAAGCGCTTCCAGCAGCACTG
Organism: Kibdelosporangium banguiense; assembly: GCF_017876405.1. Lineage (GTDB taxonomy): Bacteria > Actinomycetota > Actinomycetes > Mycobacteriales > Pseudonocardiaceae > Kibdelosporangium > Kibdelosporangium banguiense. The sequence continues at coordinate 3,063,073 of NZ_JAGINW010000001.1, forward strand.
CAGACTGCTTCTGCCCGCCGGGGGAGCGGTGTCGAGACAAAGCCTGCCCTTCTGTCTCGGGGAGATCCGGGCGGGCGCACCTCGGCTCGCGGGGACGAGCTCTGGCGTGGACACCGGGCGGGGGAACCCGGGTGAGTGGTTCGGGGGACCACTCCATCCAGCCGTGACCGGACCGTGACAACGGACCGGGGGACAGTAACGGGGGGAGACAGTCCAGGGCAACTTCCCAGACGCACGTTGTGCCGAACAGGTTGCCTCGAGAGATCGCTGTCCAGCCACTATTACCCAAAGTTAGAGGGATATAACACGCTCGGATGTGACCTGCGTTACGCCAACTGGGCGGTTCGCAACCCCATTCGGGGGTCTGACGTCCTGTCCTGAATCGGGTCGTTCGGAAGCCGCTCGCAAGCCGTGATCAACGCCCGGCGGTATGCAGCCCGTGCAACTTATCGGTAATCACTTGCACCCGGACTGTGCCGCGCCACGCACGGGTGCGAACCCCGCTGAGTCGACGGTCACCACCGGGGTTGCCCGATGGCGGGAACCGGCCTGCCGGGCAAGCCTGGGCCCACCGGTTCGGTTACTGCGACGGCCGATCGCAGCCTGCTGACCTGGGTAGATGCCGATCTTCAAGTGGAGCACGGGCGGCCGGCGGCCGACGGATCTCCGGCCTGGTGCACGGCCTGTCCTCCGGGCGGCCCAGGCGGGTGCCGTTCGGCGAATCGCCGCCGCCGCTCACTGGATGACGGTGACCTGGCCTTATGTCGGGTTGTCGCTGGTAGGCGGGGTGCGTCCGGTATGGACGTGGTCGGATGCGGCCATAGTCAGCTTGCTAGGTTCGGGCCGATGAGTTCGCGGACCCGATCGTCGGAATCCCGGCCCGCGCGGCCGGAAACCGACCCGACCCCCGAGGGTGCTGACCCAGTGGCTGACCGGCTGAGCTGGGCGGAAGTGCCGGCATTGCTCAAGGTGGCGGTGCTTGTCGCGGCGGTCGGGGCGGTGCTGAGAGCGGTCGGCCCCGTGATCGGTGTCGTCGACGCTGCCCCCGCGTACGGCAGCGGGCCGTTGCTGATCGCGCTGGCGATCCTGCCTGCGCTGGTCGCGGGCGGGCTCCTGGCAGCGAAGCGGCCGATCACCGCCGCCGGTGTCCTGATCGGCGGGGCGTTGCTCGGGATCGGGCTGCTGTTCATCGACCTGCAGCTCGTCGCGGACGCACTGGTTGTGTCCCGGCCTGAACTGGCGGTGCCGACGAGCCTGGATCCATTGGCGGCGGGCGCGGGCACGTGGCTGCTTGTGGCCGGGCATGTGCTGACGATCGCGGCGGGCGCGATGGTGCTTTTGCGCGCCGGCGCGCAGCCAGGTTCCGTGATCGCGGCCGAGTTCGACGAGTCCACTGAGGCCGAAGCGGCCGAGCGGAAGCGCCTGCTCGGCTGGGGTCTGGCGTTCGGCGGGCTGACGGCGCTCGGTCTGGCCATGCCGCCGTTCGCCTCGGACAACGCGTTCATCATCACGCCCGACCTGATGAACGGCCCGACTCTTGTCCTGGCGGGCGGACTGATCAGCGTCATCGCGATCGTCCTGGGCATCGTGCTCGCGGGTACGGCGCGCACGCCGAAACTCAGCCGAGGTGTCCTGCTCGGTGTCGCCATCGCGGTGCTGGCTTTCCTGCTGCCACAGCAGATCGCGGGATACTCGGTCGACTGGTTGCACACCGACTGGCGGTCCTACCTGGCGACGGCCGGTGTGGCCGGACTGGTCGCCGTCGCGCTGATCAGGCCGAAAACCAAGACTGCCAAGCAAAGCGCGCCGGTCGAGTACACCGCGGGCCGTTGGCACGTGATCGCCGGAGTGCTGGCGATCCTCGGCGGCGGTGCCGCGATCCTGGGCCGTACCAGTGACTTGTTCGTCGTGGAGATCCCGACGGACACCCCGATCAGCCAGACCGACGTCCTTGTCCTGCTGTCCGGCGTGCGCCCGGCGGAGTACGCGAACCGCCTGCTGCTGCCCGCTGGTCTCCTTCTTGTTGTGCTTGGTGTTCTCCTTCTGATCAGGCCTGTCGCCGCGCTCGCGCGGCCAGCGCTGAGCGTTGCCTGGGTCGGGATTCCGTTCGCCGGGTTCCTTGCGCTGGACGCGTTGTTCACCGCGACAGGAACAAGCAGTGCCATCCGGTCCGGCGCCGCCGCATGGTGGACAGTGGCCGCCGTGTTGCTGGCTATCGGCGCGGCAGTGTGCGCGATGGCGGCGGGCGCCGTCGAGCGTGACGACGTCGACCTCACGGACCGTCCGTCCAACATCATCCTGATGGCGCCGGTGGCGGCCGCGATCCTGTTCGCGATCGGCGCGTTCGGGCTGCCGACCATGCGGGCGCCCGAGTACGTCGCCCCCGGGATCTGGTCGAACTTCCGGCTCGCCTCGTGGGGCCTGCTGATCGCGCTGATCGCAGTGCTCATCGCCGCGGTGCTCGCGGCGCGCAGCCGCCCGTCACGAGCTGCCTCGCTCCTGCTCGGTAGTGCCGCGCTCGTCGCGGTGCGCGGGCTGGAGTTGCCATTGACGCAGGAGCGCGCCGAGGGAATCACCGGCGGACCGGGCACGTGGTTGTCGATCGCGTGCGCCGCGGCCTTCGTGATCAGTGCGTTCGTCGCGCTGGCGGTAAAGCCAGAGCCCGCCAAACGCCGATGATCCGGCTGCTGCTGGTCGAACTCGAATCGGACGACATCGAGACGCAAACGCTCGCGCGAGCGCTCCGGGACCGTGGCGTCGAAGTCGTCTACGCGACGGCCGCGACCGCCGAGGAGATCGCACACGCCGCGATCCAGGAGGACGTGCGAGCCGTTGGTCTGGTGATCCGCACGGACGACCATCGCCGGATCGGTGCCGAACTGGCCGCCGAGACCGTGGTGTTCGCCACTGCGGAGGGCGACGAGCATGCTCTGCGGACGGCCGGAGTCAAGGCGGTTTTCCGGCCCGACAACGTCGAGGGCGTTGTGACCTGGGCTTCCGGCCAACCAGCCGGTCACGTGCGGTGACCGACCTCACCAGTACCGACGGCCCGGCCCGCATCGCAGGTCGCTAGGGTCTTTTCGTCCAACGCAGTACAAGTGGTTGAGCAGGAGCTCTCAGTGGACCTGTACGAGTACCAGGCGAAGGACCTCTTCGCCGCCCACGGAGTGCCGGTGCTGCCGGGCTCCGTGGCTGACAACCCCGAAGACGCCAAGGCGATCGCCGCGGAACTCGCGAGCACGGTCGTGGTCAAGGCGCAGGTCAAGACCGGCGGCCGCGGCAAGGCCGGCGGCGTCAAACTGGCCGACACCCCCGAGGACACGCAAGCCAAGGCCGAGGCGATCCTCGGTCTGGACATCAAGGGCCACGTGGTCCGCCGGGTGCTGGTCACGCCGGCGTCCGACATCGCCGAGGAGTACTACTTCTCGTTCCTGCTCGACCGGGCCAACCGCAAGTTCCTCGCGATGGCGTCCGTCGAGGGCGGCATGGACATCGAAGAGGTGGCCGCCACCAAGCCCGAGGCACTCGCCAAGATCCTGATCGACCCGATCGAGGGCGTGGACCTGGCCAAGGCCAAGGAGATCTCGGCCGCCGCGAAGTTCCCCGAGGCCGTGGCCGGCCAGGTCGCCGAGGTCATCGTCAAGCTGTGGGACGCCTTCGTGGCCGAGGACGCCACCCTGGTCGAGGTCAACCCGCTGGTCCGGGACCCGCAGGACAAGATCATCGCGTTGGACGGCAAGGTCACGCTGGACGACAACGCCTCCTTCCGGCACCCCGCGCACGCGGACCTGGTGGACACCGCCGCGGAGGACCCGCTCGAGGCGGCCGCCAAGGCCAAGGACCTCAACTACGTCAAGCTCGACGGCCAGGTCGGCATCATCGGCAACGGCGCGGGCCTGGTCATGTCCACTTTGGACGTCGTGGCCTACGCGGGCGAGAAGCACGGCGGCGTCAAGCCGGCGAACTTCCTCGACATCGGTGGTGGCGCGTCGGCCGAGGTGATGGCCAACGGCCTGGAGATCATCCTGTCCGACCCGGACGTGCGCAGCGTCTTCGTGAACGTCTTCGGCGGCATCACCGCCTGTGACGCGGTCGCCAACGGCATCGTGCAGGCCTTCGCCCTGCTGGAGTCCCGCGGCGAGGCGGTCAGCCGCCCGATCGTGGTCCGGCTCGACGGCAACAACGCCGACGAAGGCCGCCGCATCCTGACCGAGGCGGCCCTGCCCGGCCTCGAGCAGGTCGACACCATGGACAACGCGGCCGACAAGGCCGCCGCACTTGCCTTTGCGGGGGCGTGAGACAGATGGCCATCTTCCTCAACGAGAACTCCAAGGTCATCGTCCAGGGCATGACCGGCTCCGAGGGCACCAAACACACCAAGCGGATGCTCAAGTCGGGCACGAACATCGTCGGCGGCGTGAACCCGCGCAAGGCGGGCACCGAGGCCGACATCGACGGCACCCTGATCCCGGTGTTCGGCTCGGTGGCCGAGGCGATCGAGAAGACCGGCGCGGACGTCTCGGTGATCTTCGTTCCGCCGAAGTTCGCCAAGGACGCCGTGATCGAGGCGATCGACGCCGAGATCGGCCTGGCTGTCGTGATCACCGAGGGCATCCCGGTGCACGACTCGGCGTACTTCTGGGCGCATGCCTGCGCGAAGGGCAACAAGACCCAGATCATCGGCCCGAACTGCCCCGGCGTGATCTCGCCCGGCAAGTCCAACGCGGGCATCATCCCGGCCGACATCACCGGCCCGGGCAAGATCGGCCTGGTCTCGAAGTCCGGCACGCTGACCTACCAGCTGATGTACGAGCTGCGGGACATCGGCTTCTCCACCGCGGTGGGCATCGGCGGCGACCCGGTCATCGGCACCACGCACATCGACGCGCTCAAGGCGTTCCAGGATGACCCGGAGACCGAGGTCATCGTGATGATCGGTGAGATCGGCGGCGACGCCGAGGAGCGTGCGGCGGCGTTCATCAAGGAGAACGTCACCAAGCCGGTCGTCGGCTACGTCGCGGGCTTCACCGCGCCGGAGGGCAAGACCATGGGCCACGCGGGCGCGATCGTGTCCGGTTCGGCCGGTACCGCCGCCGCCAAGCAGGAAGCCCTTGAGGCAGCGGGCGTCAAGGTCGGCAAGACCCCGAGCGCGACGGCAGCGCTGGCGCGGGCGATCGTCGAAGGCAATTGAAGTTCAAAGGTCATTAACTGACAGGGCCGGGCGCTGGTGTAGCGTCCGGCCCTGCCATATGCAGTAACCGGCTCGGCCGGAGGGAACCGAGACGTGCCGGTCTGCGTCAGAAGTGGAAAAATTCTGTCCGAACTGTCGTGGTTAGCCGAGGAGAGCGTGCGATGACCTACCCGAGCGGAGCACCGGGCGGTTACCCGGGTCAAGGCCCGCACCAGCCACAGCCCGGTCCAGCAGGCTATGGTCCCCCGCAAGGTCACGGTCACGGTGCTCCGGGCCTCAAGTTGAGCCTTCCGCAGATCCTCGCGCTGGTCGCGGGCGGTCTCGGCGTGCTGAACCTCTTCCTTGGCTTCGCCCCGCTCATCACCGGCAGCAGCTTCTACGAGTCGGGCGTCGGTGCGTGGATCCCGGCCGTGCTGCTCATCGGTGGTCTGCTGCAGTTGCCGGCGATCCTGCCCGGTGACGACAAGCCGGGCCTCGCGCCGGCCGCTGTCACCACTGGTGGCACGCTCGCGTTCCTGTTCATGGTCTTCGCGTTCCCCGCCAGCCTCGCGGCCGGTGGCGTGATGGTCCTGATCTTCGGCATCCTGCAGATGGGTGCCGCGGTCGCGGCGTACCTGTACGAGATCGGCATCCTCAAGCCGCCCGCGCCCAACCCGTACGGTGCCGCACCCGGCCCGGGCTACCAGCCTGGCTTCCCGCCGAGTGGCGCGTTCCCCGCGCAGCCCCAGCCGGGCCAGCCGCCGCAGGCCCCGCCCACGCAGCAGCACCCGCAGCCGGGCCAGTTCGGCACGCCGCCCCCCGGTGGCCCCGGCCAGCAGACCCAGTTCGCGCCGCAGCAAGGCCAGTTCGGTACCCCTCCCGGCACGCCGCCGGGCGGGTACCCGCAGCAGCAGCCGCCGCAGGGGCTGTAACCAGTCGTCGTACAGCGGGGCAGACCGACGGTCTGCCCCGCTGTCGCATGTAGACACTCTGTGACCGGTTCACTTGATCGGCTGACAGGCGGGCGCGCCCTCACTGGCCGATCTTGGTCCGGCTGCCAGTGTGCCTGGTATGTCGCTGTACCCCGACCTGGACGAAGACCTTGATCCCGATCTGGAGCGCGGCCGGGTCCGGGCGTTGCTGGTGGCTTCGGCCGGACCGTTGTTCATGGGGTACGCGGGTGTTGTCGTCCTGCTCACGCTGGTGATCTCGGTAGCGACAAAGGCCGAGATCACGACCGCGTCGGTGCTGTCCGCGGCGTTGCCGGGCTGGCTCGGCGCCTACCAGGTGCCGCTGGACCTGGGCGGGCACGATCTGGGTGCGCTGCCGTTGCTGCCCACGTTGCTGGTCGTGCTGCTCGTCGGCCGTGCTGCCGGCAACGCCGCCGACCGGATGGAGATCACCTCGGCACGCGACACGGTTTCGATCGTCGGGGCGATCGCGGTGACGCACGCGATCGCGGGCGGCGTGATCGCAGGAGCGACGTCTTCGGCCGCGTTTCTCGACGGAATGCTTGTGCCGGCTGTGGTTTCGGCTCTGGCTGCGATCATCGGGCTGGCCCGTCGCGGGTACTTCGAAGAGCTGATCGAGCGGGTCGACGAGCTGGTGGTGCACGGCCTGCGGGCCGGGCTCATCGGGCTGGCCGCGGTGCTCGGCATCGGCGCGTTGATCTTCCTGCTCGGCCTGTCGATGTCGTTCATGACGGTCAAAGCGCTGTTCTCGCCGGGTATCGGGGACAGCGTGGGGATGTTTCTGCTCTCTGTGCTGTACCTGCCGAACGCCGTGCTCGGCGGGACGGCGTTCGCGGCCGGTCCGGGCGTGACGATCGGCAGCCTGACCGCGACTCCGTTGCACTTCAGCGGTGGTCCGTTGCCTGGTGTGCCGATCTTGGCCGCCTTGCCGGAAAGCGGTGCTCCTTGGTGGCCGCTCGTGTTCGTGCTGCCGCTTGCCGCAGGCGCGCTGGTCGGCTGGGTGTTGCGGAACTCGAGCGAAGATCCGATCGCACGGCTGCGTGCTGTGGGCGCTGCGGCCGTGGTGGTCGCGGCGAGTTGCGTGGTCCTTGGCCTGGGTTCCGGCGGACGGCTCGCGAACGGTGTGTTCAACCCGCTGAACATGCATCCGTGGAGCCTGGGCATGGCGATGCTGCTGTGGATCGCGTTGCCGGGGGCTGTGGTCACGTGGTGGGCCGGGGCACGGCTGGTGCTCGCGCCGTCTCGGGGCCTGCTCGACGACTCCGACGACTCCGACGACTTCACTGTGGCCGAGGCCGCAGCCGAAGAAGCTCCCGAAGAGGAGACCGACACCGCGGAGGAAGAGCCGCCGGCCGCCGAGCAGGAACAGCCCGACGAGGAGCCGGCCGAGCAACCACCCGCCGAAACTGCCGAGCAATCTCCTGACAGGGCCGACCTGCCGGACGAGATCGACAAGTGAGCACCTAGGCTGGCCGTAATCGACCCAGGCCAGGAGATCACGCTGAGCGCTCAACCCAGGGAACGGCTCGTTCTTCCCACCCCCGCCAAGGTCGTCGTGCTCGTCTCCGGATCGGGCACCCTGCTGCAGGCGTTGCTGGACGAGACCCGCGACGAGACCTACCCGGTTACCGTCGTCGCGGTCGGTGCCGACCGCGACGGGATCGAAGGGCTGGCGCGGGCCGAGCGAGCCGGTGTGCCCACGTTTGTCGAACGTGTCCGTGACCACACCGACCGGTCCGGGTGGGATCAGGCACTCACCGAGCAGGTCGCCAAGTACGGGCCGCACCTGGTGGTCTCGGCCGGTTTCATGAAGATCCTCGGCCCGGCGTTCCTGGGGCAGTACGCGGGACGAGTGGTCAACACGCACCCCGCCCTGCTGCCCGCGTTCCCCGGCGCGCACGCCGTCGAAGAGGCGATCGCGTACGGCGTGAAGATCACCGGCAGCACGGTGCACCTGGTGGACAGTGGCGTCGACACCGGGCCGATCCTGGCGCAGGAGCCGGTCCTGGTCGAACCCGGCGACGGCGTCGAGGACTTGCACGAACGGATCAAGACGGTGGAGCGGCGGCTGCTGGTCGACGTGCTCGCGCGGCTCGTGCGCGAGGGCTGCACCGTGGACGGACGAAAGGTGAGCATCCCGTGAACTCAGAGACGCGTCCCGTTCGGCGGGCGCTGATCGGCGTCTCGGACAAGACCGGTCTGCTGGAGCTGGCGACCGGGCTGCACGCGGCCGGCGTGGAGATCGTGTCCACCGGCGGGACCGCGAAGGTGCTCGCTGACGCGGGCGTGCCCGTGACCCCGGTCGAGGAGGTCACCGGTTTCCCCGAGTCGCTCGACGGCCGGGTCAAGACGCTGCACCCGCGCGTGCACGCCGGCCTGCTGGCCGACACGCGCCGCCCTGAGCACGTGCAGCAGCTGGAAAGCCTGGAGATCAAGGCTTTCGACCTGCTTGTGGTGAACCTGTACCCGTTCGAGCAGACGGTCGCCTCCGGTGCCTCGCCGGACGACTGCGTCGAGCAGATCGACATCGGCGGGCCGGCGATGCTGCGTGCGGCCGCCAAGAACCACGCCTCGGTCGCGGTCGTGATCGACCCGTCGCGGTACTCCTGGGTGCTGGAGAAGGTCCAGGAAGGCGGTTTCACCCTCGACGACCGCAAGCGGCTGGCGCTCGAGACCTACCGGCACACGGCGTCGTACGACATCGCTGTGGCGTCCTGGATGGGCAGCGTGCTGTCGCCGGACGACGAGGGCAGCAACTTCCCGGGCTGGGTCGGCGCGAGCTGGAAGCGCTCGAACGTGTTGCGCTACGGCGAAAACCCGCACCAGAGCGCCGCGTTGTACGTCTCCAGTCACGGTGGTAGCGGCCTCGCGACTGCGGAGCAGTTGCACGGCAAGGAGATGTCGTACAACAACTACGTCGACGCCGACGCGGCCTACCGTGCGGCCTACGACCACGACGAGCCTGCGGTCGCGATCATCAAGCACGCCAACCCGTGCGGGATCGCGGTGTCCGAAATAGACATTGCCGAAGCGCATCGCAAGGCGCACGCGTGCGACCCGGTCAGTGCGTACGGCGGCGTGATCGCGTCCAACCGTGAGGTCACGCTGGAGATGGCCGAGCAGGTCGCGGAGATCTTCACCGAGGTGATCCTCGCTCCGTCCTATGCGGACGGTGCGGTGGACGTGCTGACTCGCAAGAAGAACATCCGTATCCTCGTCACGCCCGAGCCTCAGCGCGGCGGCGCCGAGATGCGTGCGGTCTCCGGCGGGCTGTTGCTGCAGACCAAGGACACTCTCCAGGCCGAGGGTGACGATCCGGCCGAGTGGACGCTCGCGACTGGCACCCCGGTCGACGAGGAGACGTTGGCCGACTTGGCTTTCGCGTGGCGTGCGTGCCGCGCGGTGAAGTCCAACGCGATCCTGCTGGCCGTGGGCGGCGCGACCGTCGGCGTCGGCATGGGCCAGGTGAACCGGGTCGACTCGGCCCGGCTGGCGGTGACCAGGGCAGGCGACCGGGCCAAGGGCTCGGTGGCCGCGTCCGACGCGTTCTTCCCGTTCCCGGACGGCCCCCAGGTCCTGATGGACGCGGGCGTCAAGGCGATCGTGCACCCGGGCGGCTCGATCCGGGACCAGGAAGTCATCGCCGCTGCCGAGGCCGGTGGCGTCGCGCTCTACCTGACCGGCACCCGCCACTTCGCGCACTGATTTCGATGGGTGGCCGGCCCGGTGTCAGCCGGGCCGGCCGCCGATTCACTTCAGCAGAAACGCTCGCAGGATCGTCTGGTTGACGGAGTTCCCATCGGTGTCTTCGGCGGATGCCTTGAGTGATACTGATTTCGCGCCTGCCGGGTGGGCCACGATCGTGAACCACCTGCCGCCCGCGGCCAATACCGGGACGGTTTTCCAGGTTGTACCCGCGTCGTGCGAGACCTGGACCGACGGTTTCCTCGCGGTTCCGTTTGTGTTGTGGTCCACGGTTATCGGGACCACCGTAGGTACGGCACGTGTTGCCCGGTTGTAGCTGTCGAGTGCCGGTGCGAACCGGATTGCCAGAAATGGCAGCTGTTTCTGTTCGAACCCGGGTGCGGTGTCGGACTGGAAGGTCCAGTCGGCTGTGACTACATCCGACAGGCCGAGATCGTGCACGGCTTGCGTGTGCACGGAGTATGTGCGCAGGCCCGGCGGGACTTCGAAGACACCGAATCCGGTCATCGATGACGTGCCGATCTGCTTGCCGTCCAGGTAGAGCGTGGTACTCCCACGGTCGTCGGCGGCCCCGAAACGCACTCGCTCCCGGTCGGTGAAGAGTCCGACGTTCACGATCATGGTGTCACGCTGCCGGAACGGCCGGTACCAGGGATCGCCGTCAGCCGGCACCGCCGGGCCGAACACGCCGTAGTTCCACTTCTCGGTGGTGTCCTGGGTGAACACGCGTGGAGATGCCCGGCGCGCGTACGTGTCCCGCCGCTCCGCATTCGGTGAGTCGAGCTGGAAGAACAGTCCGGTCCATGGCACGCCGGGTGTGTAGAACTCGTTCAGCGTGTACGGCAGACGTTTGAGGACCATCGACTCGCGTTGTCCGTATTTGCCCGGTTCGGTGGCTCCGTGTTCTGAGCGGACCCTGACCAATTGGCTGTCGCGGACCCGATGCATCGGCTCGGCCGGAATCCGGCCGGCTGTTTCCTGGTAGAGGTTGTAGAGATAGGAGGTGGTCGAGAAACCACCTCCGCCGTCCGGCTCAGCGAGTCTGGCTTCGATGCGATACGTGAACTGCCCGGCGGAGGTCTTCGATGGGCGCACGGACAGAACACCGTCGTTCTGCAGCGTATAGCTGTTCGACACCGCCGTTCCGGTGGGCAGTTTCCGTTCCACGCCGATCTGCGTGAAACCGGGTTGTGCGTGTGGTTTGTCCACAGTGAACCCGGCTGGCCTGGCTGTCCGGGCGTCCACCGAGATCGAGGAGTCACCGGTCACCACGTATTCGGGTTCGGCCGCGATGACCGTTCCGGCCGGTGTCCGCACGATTGCGTTGAAGTAGTGTCGTCCTTTGGCAAGCCGTGCGACGACAGTTCCCGACACGTTGTGTTTCCGGACTTGCCTGGCCCGGTCGATGTCCAGGAAGTTGTAGCTGTAGTCCGGTGTCGGATTGCCATCCAGGCCGATGAACCCGACCGTGACGTTGTAGCTCTCGATCTCGCGGTTGACCGAGACGGGCGTCCGGACATCACCCGCAAGCACGACGCCGCTGTAGAGACCTTCCGGACCGGTGAGCCGGGTGTCGATCGAGACAGTGACCTGTGCCTGGCCGCCTGCCGGAATGGTGATGGTGTTCGCCGAGAACGTGAACATGCCTGCGGGAGCAGGATTGCCGCTCGGGTCACGGATTTCGGCGGTCATGGCCGCGGTGACCGGCTCGGTGCCGGAATTGCGGTATGTCAGCGTTTTCGTGATCGGGACATCGTCCTGATGTGGCCACACGGCCACACCCGCGTTGACACTTGCCGGATCTGCCTGAACGGATTGCCGCACCGCACGGCCGACGTCCAGCCGGCCCGCGCCCTGTTCGAACACCGACAGTGCGGGATGCGGTTTGGCGCTGCCCATCAGTGCGGACTTGATCCGTTCCGGTCCCCAGTCCGGGTGCTGCCCGGCCAGTATCGCGGCTGCTCCGGCGACATGGGGCGTGGCCATCGACGTTCCCGACATACGAACGTGCGCGGCGTCAACGGGATCGCCCGAGGTTCCGTGCGTCGCCTTGGCCGCGGCGATGTCGACGCCCGGCGCGGTCATGTCCGGCTTGATCGCGTCGTCGCCGAACCGCGGGCCGCGAGTGGAGAACTCGGCGAGCTGATCGTTGTGGTCCACCGCCCCGACCGTCAGCGCGGAATCCGCCGCGCCGGGAGGGGCTGGTGGACGGGTGGGGTTGTTGCCTGCCGCGATCACGAACAACGTGCCGGTCTGCGCGGTGAGCCGGTCGACTGCCTGGGACAACGGGTCGCCGCCGTCACTCGGATAGTGGAACGAGAGGCTCATGTTGACCACGTCCGCGCCCTGCGCTGCGGCCCACTGCATCCCGGCGATGATCTCGGACTCCGAACCGAAACCCTCGTCGTCGACCACCTTTCCGCTCAGCAGCTTGGCATCCGGCGCGACACCGGAGTACCTGGGGTGATCGCCGGTGATGATCGAGGCGACATGGGTACCATGCCCGTTGTAGTCGCCGGGACCTGTTGTGGCGGTGGAGAAATTCTCGGCCTTGAGCACCGAGCCTGCCAGATCCGGGTGTGCGGCGTCGATTCCCGAGTCGAGCACGGCCACGGTCGCACCTTTGCCCGTATGGCCGGAACGCCAGGCTTCGGGGGCGCCGACCTGGGGGATGCTCTTGTCGAGTGCGGTCCGCACCGGCCCGTCGAGCCAGATCTCGCCGGCCGGCGGCAACCGGGAAAGGCCGGTCTTCTTGTCCACCCGGACCGCGGTGCTGTGAATGCTGGGCAGGTCCAGGACTTTGGTCGCGACGATGTCCTGTCCGCTGACGATCAAAGGGATGTCTTCGCGTTTGGTGTCGTCATAGCCGTTGGCCACCAGCCGGGTGACGTTGAACAGCCGCGGATCGATCCGGTTGGCATGCAGCAACGGCACAGCGTCAGCCGGCACGACGTGGATGTCGCCGTGCACGTCCTTGCTCTGCATGAACCCGATCCGTTCGCGACCCCTGGCGGGCAGCACAGTCGCGCCGCGCGGCCCGCCAAGAATCACCTTGTCGCCCGTGAGCAACGTGATCGTGCTGGTGGGAACCGTTCCCGCAGGAGCGGCGACGGCCACACCCGCGGGAACAGCGAGACCCCAGGCCACCAGGCCGGTGATCACACCCAATGCTGAACTCTTGCGACTCATGCCTCTAAGAGTCGCCAGCACGTCAACACGTTCGGAATGATTACTTCAACAGGAAGGCTTGCAGGATCGTCTGCTCGACAGAGTTCCCGGCGGCGTCCTTGGCGGATGCCTTGAGCGAGACGCTCTTGGCCCCGGCCGGGTGGACGAGCACGGTGAACCACTTGCCACCGGCATTGAACACAGGCGCCGGTTTCCACGTCGTGCCGTCATCGTGCGAGACCTGGATCGCGGTCGGCTTGGCCTTGCCGCCTGTGTTGTGGTCGATGTTCACGGGAACCACAGTCGGCACAGCGCGGTGAGCCCGGTTCTGGTTGTCGAGCGTCGGCGTGAACCGTACCGCCAGCAGCGGCAATGCTGCTGACTTGTCGCCGGTCACCGTGCCTGACTTGAACGTCCAGTCCGCGATGATCTTGCTGGACACGGCCAGGTTGTTGCTGCCTTCGATGTGCAGCTGATACGTGCCATCGCCTGGCGGGACAACAAAATTCCCGTAGCCGGACACTTCTTTCCGGCCGATTTGCTTGCCGTCCTTGTAAAGCGTCGTACTGCCGGTGTCATAGGCCGAGCTGGTCCGGCCCGGCGCCTGGTCGGCGTACATCCCGATGTTGAGGGAGATCTCGTCGTGATCGCGCATGGCGTGGGCCGCTTTGCCCGACTCCTCCGCGGCGAACGCGGGGCCGAGAACGCTGTAGTTCCAGCGCTCCGTGGTGGTCGAACCACGCTTGTACGTCCGCTTGTTCATGTTCGACAACGTGATCTCGTGATCGGCGAACCAGTCCGGGCCGAGCTGCTGCGTGAACGATTTGTTCCAGCCGAAATCCGGTGTGTAGAACTCCTCCAGTGAGTACGGCAACGCCCGGATGACAACACCCTCCCGCATGCCGAACCGGCCTGGCGCCGTGGCGGCGTGCTCTGACACGACCTTGGCCAGATCCTTGTCCCGCACCCGGGTCAGCGGTTCGGCCGGTACCTTGCCGTCGACCTCGTGGTGCAGGCTGTAGAGGTACGGGCTGTCGAAGAAGCCGCCCTCGCCGTCCGGCTGCGCGAGCCGGCCCTCGGTCACGAAGGTGAACTGCCCCGGCGCCGCGGTCGTGGTGGAGGGCCGGACCCGGAAGCCGTCGAACGAGTTCGCCTGGTAGAAGTCCCCGGTTCCGCCTGCCCAGACAGTCCGGCGGTCGAAGCCGAAGAACACCATTCCGGCCTTCGCGCCCGGTTTGTCCACAGTGAACCCAATCGGCCTGCTCGCCTGAGAGTCGATCACGAATGTCGTGTCGCCGTTGACCACGTACTCCGGTTCGCTGGCCAGCACGACGCCCTGAGTCGTGTCCATGCGTGCGTTGAAGTAGAAACGGCCCTTGGGCAGCCGGACAGTCAGTGATCCCGAGGCGTCGTACGGCAGGTACGCCTTCTCGATATCGAGATTCACGAACCGCGTCGAGTAATCGGGCGTCGGATTGCCGTCCATGCCAAGGAAACTCATCGCGATGTTGTAGCTCTCGACCTCACGGTTCACCGCGATCGGAGTGCGGACATCGCCCGCCAGCACGAAACCGCTGTAGAGCCCATCCGGCCCGGCCGCCCTGGTGTCGATCGTGATCTCCACCTGCGCCTGGCCGCCCGCCGGGATCGTGATCGTGTTCTGGGAGAACGTGAACATACCCGTCGGAGCCGGAGCGCCGGCCGGTCCGCGTACGTCGGCGGTCAGGTTCGCCGTGACCGGGGCATTGGCCGAGTTGTGGTAGGTCAAGGTCTTCTTGATCGGGGTGTCGTCATTGTGCGGCCATTGGGCGACGCCGGCGTTGACACTCGCCGGAGACGTGTACACGGACTGTTTCACCGCCTTGGCGACATCCAGGCGGCCCGAGCCCTGCTCGAACACCGACAACGCGGGATTCGGCTTCGCACTGGCCATCAGGGCCGCTTTGAGCTGGTCGGCCTTCCACTCCGGGTGCTGCTGGGCCAGGATTGCTGCCGCACCGGCCACGTGCGGGGCCGCCATGGACGTTCCGGACAGCCGGACGTGCGTGGCGTCGACCGGGCTGCCGATCTTGCCATGGGTGGCTTTGGCCGCCGCGATGTCGACACCCGGTGCGGTGATGTCCGGCTTGATCGCATCGTCGCCCCAGCGCGGGCCCCGGCTGGAGAACGGTGCGAGCTGGTCGTTGTGATCGACCGCGCCGACGGTCAGTGCGGCGTCGGCAGCGGCAGGACTGCCGGGCTGGCCGCCGGTGTTGCCGGCGGAAATGACGAACAGCGTTCCGGTCTCCGCGGTGATCCTGTTGACTGCCAAGGACATCGGGTCGGTGCCGGCACTGGGAAACCTGCTGCCGAGACTCATGTTGACCACGTCTGCGCCCTGCGCGGCCGCCCACTGCATGCCCGCGATGATCCAGGACTCCCGGCCACCGCCGCCGTCGTCGAGCACCTTTCCGTTCAGCAGATTGGTCTCCGGGGCGACGCCCTGGTACTTGGCGTGGTTCCCGGTGATCGTCGAGGCGACGTGCGTGCCGTGCCCGAAGCGATCGTCAGTCCCGGTCGTCGCGTCGGTGAAGTTCTCCGCCTTGATGACCGCGTCAGCCAGATCCGGATGCGTGGTGTCGATTCCGCTGTCCAGGACGGCGACTGTCGCGCCCTTGCCGGTGTACCCGGAACTCCAGGCCTCCGGTGCGCCCACCTGCGGGACGCTCTTGTCGAGCGAGGCACGTACCGGCCCGTCGAGCCAGATCTTGCCGACCGACTTGAACTCCGGTAACCCGGCGGCCTTGTCGACGCGGACCGCCGCGCCCTGGATGCTGGGCAGGTCCAGGACCTTGGTCGCGGCGACGCCCTGGCCACTGACGATCAGGGGGACGTCCTTGCGATTTGTGTCGTCGTAACCGCCTTCGAACAGTTGGGTGACGTTGAACAGGCGCGGATCCAGCCGTCCGGACCGCAGCATCCCGGTCGCGTCCGCCGGAATCACGTGGACGTCGCCACGCTCGTCCTTCTGGATGTCGAACTGGGTCCGCTGACGGCCCTTGGCCGGCTGCACTCTCGCGCCGAACTGCCCGTCAAGGATCACCTTGTCGCCGGTGAACAACGTGACCGCTATCGGCGCTGCCGTCGGCGCCGTCCCAGTGATCGGAGCGGCGTTCGCTGTCCCGCTGATCGGGACAGCGAGGCCCCAGGCTATCAGCCCGGTAAGCACTCCTATGGATGAACGTTTGTGACTCATAGGCTGAAAGACTCATAAAACGCGTTATTTGTTGCACATCCGGTTGTCGAGGTTGAGGACTGGTGTTGGGTTTCTGTTCACAGTTTTCGGGAAGGATTCTGTGAATGCGAAGAGTCCTGCTTGTTCTGCTGGCGGTGCTGCTGGCCGGTGCTCCCGCTTCGGCGGCCGGACGGCCTGAAGTCAAGGCCCAGGCCGAAACCCCGGGCCTGTTCGACGATGAGGAAGGCGGCAACGCCGACGCCGACGACCCGGCGATCTGGGTGAACGACCGCGAGCCCGGCCGCAGCATCGTCGTGGCCACGGCCAAGGAAGGCGGGCTGTACTCGTACCGCCTCGACGGCACGCAGATCAAGCACGTGCCCGCGCCTGCCCGGCCTGGCCCGGAGCACGCCCCGGGCCGGTTCAACAACGTCGACATCGTCGGCGACATCGCGATCGTGTCCGACCGGGGCCGCGACCAAATCCGGTTCTACCAGGTCAACGGGCTGGTCGACGTCACCGCGCCGGACGTGCCGTTCGTGTTCAACACCACGCAGTCCGAAGTGGATGAACAGCAGACGGCCTACGGTCTTACGGCCTGGTACGACAAGCGTGACCGGGCGACGTACGTTCTGGTCAGCCGCCGGTCGACCACGCGGGTCGCGCTGCTTCGGGTCGAGCCCCGGGGTGCGAAGTTCAGCTACAAGGTCGTACGAACCCTTGACCTGCCTGCGGAATTCACGCTGCCGAACGGCGTCAAGTGGCAGCCGTGCGACGAACCCGGTCAGCAACCTCAGGTTGAAGGCATGGTCGTGGACTATCGCACCGGAACCCTGTATGCGGGCCAGGAAGACGTCGGCATCTGGCGGATGTCGGCCCGGCTCGACGACAAGCCGGTGCTGATCGACAAGGTCCGCGAGTTCGGCATTCCGGGGACGTATGACCCGTCGACCGAGGAATGCACTCCTGGCAAGGATCCTGGCTTCGGCGGCAAGCACGTCTCAGCCGACGTCGAAGGCCTGACGATCCACTATGGACGTAACCTGCTGCTCGCGTCCAGCCAGGGCGACAACAGCTTCGCGGCCTACGATCTGCCCGGCAGGTACCGGACCTCGTTCCAGGTCAAGTACAAGGACGACCTCGTGCAGGAAAGCGATGGCGCCGCAGTGATCGGCACTGGCCTCGGCCACCGGTTTCCCAACGGCCTGCTTGTCGTGCAGGACGGTGACAACACCGGTGAACCGAGGGACAGCACCAACTTCAAGTTCGTAGGCTGGGACGACGTGGCTCACGCTATTCGGTAGGTGTCGTCCGGGATGTCGGTGATGAACATGTGCCCGGGTGAGTGCGTGATCGCGAACGGTGGGCACGAGGTCATCAGCGCAGCCTGCGGGGTCACCCCGCAGGCCCAGTAGACCGGCACGTCACCGGGTTCGGCCTGGACGGCGTCACCGAAGTCCGGTGTGGACAGATCCTTGATGCCCAGGCCACCGGGATCGCCGACGTGCACGGGGGCTCCGTGCACGTCGGGCATCCGGCCGCTGATCAGCGCGGCCTGCTCGACCATGTCGGCCGGGATCGGCCGCATCGAGACGACCATCGGCCCGCGCATCCGGCCGGCCGGGCGGCAGTCGCGATCGGTGATGTACATCGACACGTTCTTGCCCTGTTCCACGTGCCGCAGCGGAATCCCGGCGGCGAGCAGCCCATGCTCGAATGTGAAGCTGCAGCCGATCAGGAACGAGACCAGATCCGTGCGCCAGAGCCGGGTCGCGTCCCTGACCTCGCAGAGCATCTCGCCGTTCTCCCAGACCCGGTAGCTCGGAATGTCCGTGCGCAGGTCAGCGTCGAGCGCGAGGGGAGTGCTTGTCACGCCTGGATCTGTCACATCCAGGATCGGGCACGGCTTGGGATTGCGCTGCGCGAACAGAAGAAGGTCGTACGCCCAGTCCCGGGGTACCGCGATCAGGTTGGCCTGCGTGTAGCCAGGTGCCCAGCCGCTGGTCGGGACCACAGTACCGGTGCGGAAGGCCTTTCTGGCCTGATCCGGGGTCATGTGAGCTCCCTCCCGAGTGTTTCCGGCAGTCCCAGCAACGCCAGGACAGCGATGCCGTACGCGACCGCGCCGAACACCATCGCACCACCGACGCCCCAGCTCGTGGCCATGAAACCGACCAGAGTCGGGAACAGCGCGCCGACCGCGCGGCCGAAGTTGTACGTGAAGCCCTGGCCCGTGCCACGCAGCTCGGTCGGGTACAGCTCGGCCAGGAAGGAACCGAACCCGCTGAAGATCGCCGAGGCGCAGAAGCCGAGCGGGAAACCGAGGATCAGCACCAGGTTGTTGGCGCCGGTGGGGATGTTGATGTAGCCGACGATCAGCAGCGCGGAGAGGATCGCGAACAGCGCGAACGTCTTCTTGCGGCCGATCATGTCGGTGATGTAGCCACCGCAGACATACCCGATGAACGCGCCGGAGATCAGGAATGCCAGGTAGCCGCCGGTGCCGACGACGGTCAGATTCCGTTCCGTCTTCAGGAATGTCGGCAGCCAGGTGGCCAGTGTGTAGTAGCCGCCCTGCACTCCGGTCGCCAGCAGCGCGGCGAACAGCGTGGTCTTGGTCAGCGGCCCTTGGAAGATCGCTTTGAACGAACCGCGTTGCTTGCTCGCCGTGCGCCTTTCGGTGACGTGCGGGGCGTCGGTGACGTTGCGGCGGACGTACCAGACCAGGATCGCGGGCAAAGCGCCTGTCCAGAACAGGATCCGCCATGCGATGTCCGGGTCGACGAGGCTGAACACCACGGTGTAGACGATCACCGAGAGGCCCCAGCCGACCGCCCACGCGCTCTGGATGAACGCGACCGCACGGCCGCGGTACTCGGGTTTGCTGTACTCGGCGACCAGAATCGCGCCCGCGGCCCACTCACCGCCGAAGCCCAGTCCTTGGAACGCCCGCAGGACAAGCAAAGTCTCGTAGTTCGGCGCGAAGCCGCACGCGACCGTGAACACCGCGTAGGTGACCACGGTGATGATCAGGGTCCGGACCCGGCCGATCCGGTCGGCCAGGATGCCGGCGAGTGCGCCGCCGATGGCCGACACCACCAGGGTGACCGTGGTGAGCAGGCCGGCTTCCGGCTTGCTGAGGCTGAAGTACGCGGTGATCGCGACCAGGCTGAGCGGCAGGACCTGGAAGTCGTAGGAATCCAGGCCGTACCCGCCGAACGCGCCGGCGAACGCGCGACGTCCGCGCTGGCCGAGGGATCGGAACCACTCGAAAGGCCTGGTCTGCTCCTGGGATGTCGTGCTCATGGCCACCTCGCAGTGTTGAGCTCTGATGGTCGTTGACTGTAAGGATCGTTCAACAATCCTTCAAGAGGTAAGATGAGCGAATGTCGCTGGAGACGTCGGGACTGATCGCCGATCGTGCGCTGCTCGGCCGGACGAGCACCGCCGAACGGGTGGCTGACGTGCTGCGCGCACGCATCACCGAAGGCTTCTTCACCCCCGGCACCCGGCTCGCCGAGGACGCGATCGGCGGCGCGCTTGCCGTGTCCCGCAACACTTTGCGCGAGGCTTTCCGGTTGCTGACACACGAACGGCTGCTCACCCACGAGCTCAACCGGGGCGTCTTCGTGCGCGTGCTGAGCACCGACGACGTGATCGACATCTACCGCGTGCGAAAACTGGTCGAATGCGCCGCGGTCCGTGACCTGACCGCTCCACCTGGCGGATTGGACCGCCTTCAGGCCGCGGTCGAGGAGGGTACGGCGGCGGCTTCGCAGGCCGATTGGCGTGGCCTGGGTACCGCGAACATCCGGTTCCACCGTGCCATCGCCTCATTCGCCGGCAGTCCGCGCGTGGACGAGCTGATGCAGGGGATTCTCGCCGAGTTGCGGCTGGTCTTCCATGTGATGGCGGACCCTCGCTGGTTCCACGAGCCCTACCTCGTCCGCAACGGCGAAATCGCCGCACTGCTTGAGGCGGGTGACGGCGCCGCCGCCGCCGCTTCCCTTGCCGTGTACCTCGACGACGCCGAGCGTCAACTCATCGGCGCCTACGGATCTCAAAGCTGACCCCGCTTGCGGTGACTCTCCCGGGCCCGATAAGCTAGCCTCAGCGCTCGAACACATGTTCGAGACGCGCCGGCTCCCCACGGCGGTCGTTCGGTGTGCGGGAGGTGTTCCGGTGTCAGGGTCGGCAGTGACGAGAGCGGCGTCGCTGAAGTCCGCGGTCATGCCCGACGGGGTGGGCGTGGCCAGCGGCCTGACCCTGACATCGGTCGACCGGGAAAGGGTTCTGCCGGTACATCAGGGGCTGGCCGGGCTCTTTCCGTGGGGTGGCCTGCGGCGCGGCAGCACGGTGGCGGTACGCGGGTCTGTCACCTTGCTGCTCGTGCTGCTCGCAGAGGCCACGGCCGGCGGGTCGTGGGCTGGTGTGATCGGCATGCCAAGACTGGGGGTCGTGGCCGCGGCGGAACTAGGCGTCGCCGTGTCCAGGCTTGCGCTGGTCCCACGCCCAGGAGCCGACCTGCCCGCCGTGGCCGGGGCCCTGCTCGACGGCATGGACATCGTCGTCATCTCGGCCGCGGGGCGGATCAGCGACTCCCAGGCCCGCCGGCTTTCCGCCCGCGCCCGCCACCGCGGCGCAGTCCTGATTCCATTCGGCCCTTGGCCTGGAGCCGATCTGGAGCTGAGTCACGTCCGCAGCCAGTGGTCCGGACTTGAGGCCGGGTACGGATATTTGCGCAGCCGCTCACTTGTTGTCTCCAGCCGCGGCCGTGGCGCCGCTGCCCGTCCTTTGACAGCGACACTGTCCGTCGGTGACCCGCCGCCTCCCGAAGTCCTCCAGTTTCCTGGAGGGTAGCGGTTTTCCGGGTCCTGTTCGGGTTTGCTCTGGTGTCGTGTGGTTGGGCGCTCGACTTTGTTTTTGCTTCGGTGTCTGTGGCTGGGACGGCTCGATTTGACCCGGGAACCCCTGAGGCGGCCGCGTCAGGACTAAAGGGCAGGCCCAATGATCAAGGTGGGGTTCGCGGTCAAAGCCATGAGGGGCCTGCCGCGCCGACAAGCTTATGGCCGCCTCCACCCCGCGTAAAATCGAGCCTGGAAAGGCCTTCGGCCGACGTTCCAGCGGGGAACCTTCCTGCGGCAGGTATCTTGCTCTTCGCCTTCTGTTGTGTCCCCAAGGTTCAGCTGGTCGATCCGGGCTCGTTCTTGTCGCTTGTGGACTGCGGTTCATGCGTGGGGTGTCGCCCACACGAGGTGTGGCTTGGTGTTGGGGTGGGTGGAGACGCATTTCAGGGCGTTTTCCGGCTCGGCTAGGAGGTATTGGTTCTTGCCGTCGACTGTGACGACGTAGGCGCTCTCGTCGAGCGCCATACCCCAGGCCAGTACTTGGGCGTCGATCTGTTCGCCATACTCCAGCACGATCGCGAACACGCGGGGTGCTTGGTCGGCGACCATTTCCGCCACCAGCTGGGGGAAGTCAGGGTCTTCGGCAGAGATGCCAGATGTGTGGGACATGGTCAAGTTCCTCCTGAGTGGATTGTTCCGGAAAGCACTGGTGGCACAAAGGAATGTGGCCGTGGCCGAAGCCTGGCGGCAGTGGGAAGCACAGCCTGCTGCAGGCCGACCACCAGTAGCGTGAGCCGTCGAAGACTAGCGTGGCCGCGCCGTCCTCGACCTTGTGCAGCAGTTGGGTGAACGCACCGCCGGCAAGCCAGGTCACCATCATGGATCGAGCGTTTCCGTGTACTCGGTGACCCGCCGGGCTGTCTCGACAAGCGAGGCCGCGAGATCGGTCGCGCGCCCACGCGGTGCCTTCTGCACGTAGGCCGCGGTCACCCAGGCCTGCAACTCGCGGATCGCGCAATTGAGCACGGCGAAGAACGCCGTGTCGTGCTCGTCGGGATAGCCGTCGTGCGGCATGGGGTTGTCCCAGTCCGGCATCGGCAGCGGTTGCTCGCTGCGAAGACGCGGTCGAAATCCAGATGACATCTCAGTTCGCCGCCCGAGGGTGTTTCCTCTCGGCCTCTTCCAGAGCCGAGCGCAGGAACATCGACTCGTCCGCTGTCAGATGCGCGATCTCACCCGGAGGCACGATGACCACGATGCCGTTCTTGGCCCCCAGACGGATCACTACTTGTCGGGAACGCTCAAGTGCGTCACGACAGCTGATGACCTGCGACCAGTCCTCATCCTGCATACGCACCTCACTGGTAAAGACGTCCTGACGAGTCGTCAACGTAGTTCGCTTTGACCTGACTGGTCAATACCAGTGGGGATGACAACCCGGTCGGGTTAACAGTCGGTAGTCTTTAGCGCGGACATCAGGATGTCTTGACCAGCTCCGGAAGGAGGTCTCGGTGTGATCGACAGGACCAGCGGTGTGCCTGCCAAGCGGCAGGTGTTCGACGATATCCGGAGCAAGATCGAGTCCGGTGAGCTCGCGCCGAATGCCCAACTGTCATCCGAGCGCGAGCTTGTTGAGCGCTACGACGTATCACGTCCGACCATTCGCGAGGCTGTGCGGCTTCTGCGTGAACATGGCCTGGTCCGCGCCGAGCATGGCAGGGGTGTGTTCGTCCGTCCGGCTGCTTCTTTGGTTCGCCTTGCGAGGAATCGGCTTTCCCGGGCTGCGCGTGCGGAGGACAAAGGGGCGTTCATGGGCGACGCCGCTACGGGTGGCTTCACTCCGGATGTTTCGACCCGGGTGAGGAAGGAGCCTGCGGACGAGACGTCCGCTCGGCTGCTCGAGATCGAGCCTGGTGATGAGATTCTTGTGCGTGACCGCGTGATGCGGGCGAATGGGCAAGCGGTGCAACTCGCGATCTCCCGGTTTTCCAGGAGTGTCACGCGAGGAACGCTCATCGAAGAAGCCGACACCGGTCCGGGTGGTGTGTATGCGCGACTCGAAGAGGCTGGGCATGTGCTGACTCATTTCGACGAGGTTGTCACCGCGCGGATGCCTTCGTCGCGCGAGCAGTCGCTTCTGCAACTGGCCGACGGCACGCCGGTGATCGCCGTGACGCGCATAGCTTTCGCGGCGGACCGGCCCGTGGAGCTCAACGACATGGTGCTGGCCGCCGACAAGTACGAACTGCATTACCGGCTTCCTGCCGAGTGAAGTTGCGCGCGATGCGCGCATCTTGTTGTCCTGCAACGCTTTTCCGTTCTCACCCCATCGAGTGATTGACCCTCCGCTTCGTCGAACCTATGTTCGAAGCATGCGAATGCTTGTGGTCTGGTGTCCGGATTGGCCGGTGGTGGCGGCCGCGTCCGGGGCTGGGCTGTCCCTGACTGTTCCTATGGCTGTGGTGGTGGCCAATCGGGTGGTGGCCAGTTCCGCGGTGGCGCGGCGTGAGGGGATTCGGCGGGGCATGCGCAGGCGGGAGGCTCAGGGCCGGTGTCCTGAACTTGTTGTGTTCGAGGACGATCCGGTGCGGGATGCCCGTTGCTTCGAGGCGGTCGCGGCGGCGGTGGAGGAGCTGGCTGTCGGCGTCGAGATCGTGCGGCCAGGGTTGGTCGCTGTGCCCGCGCGGGGGCCGGCGGGTTACTTCGGCAGTGAGGAGGCGGCGGCCGAGCAGCTTGTCGATCAGGTCGCCGGGCGGGCTGAGGTGGAGTGCCAGGTCGGGGTGGCCGACGGCCTGTTCGCTGCCACCTTGGCCGCGCATCGCGGTCTGGTGGTCGAGCCGGGGACGAGTCCCGCGTTTCTGGCGCCATTGGCCGTCAACGAGTTGCAGCAGCCGGGCGGTCCGGACCGTACAGAATTGATCGATCTGTTGCGGCGCTTGGGGTTGCGGACTCTTGGGGCGTTCGCCGGGATTACCGAACGGGATGTTGCCACCAGGTTCGACGCGGAGGCGGTGCGTGCGCATCGCCTGGCGCGTGGGCTGGACGAACGCCCGCCGTCCAGGCGCCGTCCGCCTCCGGACCTGTCCATCACAGCCGAGCTCGATCCGCCTGTCGATCGGGTTGATGCGGCTGCGTTCGTGGCCAAGTCGCTTGCGGATCGTCTGCATGCGGGGCTGGCCGCACATGGTTTGGCCTGCACGAGATTGGGGATCTATGCGCGTAGCGAACGTGACGAAGAGCTAGGCAGGGTGTGGCGGTGCGCGGAACCGTTGACACCGAATGGAATTGCCGATCGGGTGCGCTGGCAGCTCGATGGCTGGTTGCGTACTGGCGGGCCGACCGCCGCGTTGCAACGGTTGTGGCTTGAGCCTGAGGAAGTTGTTGAGGGCCGGGCGTTGCAGCTTGACCTGTGGCGTGGGGAAGGACATGCCGAGGCTGGTGAACGGGCAAGCCGGGCAATGGTCCGTGTCCAAGGCCTGCTGGGTCCGGAGGCAGTGTGCACACCGGTTCTGGGCGGTGGACGGGATCCGATCGACCGGGTCCGGCTGGTGCCGTGGGGCGAGGAGCTCATGCCGTCGGCCGAACCCGGCCTGCCCTGGCCGGGCCGATTACCCGAGCCGTCCCCGGCGGTCGTGTTCCCTGAGCCGGTACCAGCCGTTGTCCTCGACGAGTCCGGCAAACCCGTCCTGGTCACCGATCGGGATCTGCTCACCGCCAAGCCTGCCCAGGTCGGTATCAACGGTGGAGCCCCCCGGCCGGTGACCGCCTGGGCAGGACCTTGGCCCTCGGACGAACACTGGTGGGACCAGCCCCGCCCGCGCTCTCGGGCCCGCCTGCAGGTCCTGCTCGGCCACGAACCGAGCCAGACCGCACTCCTGCTCGCATACGAGGAGAACACCTGGACCATCCAGGCCCACTACGACTGAAAGGAGAAAAACTTCGAGCGAAGCGGTCACAGCTGGCACGAAGCCTGTGTCCAACCACGTAGACGCTGCTACTTGGGAGGACACGAATGCGGACCATCGAGGTCAACGACTCGTTCATGGCGTACACCGAGACCGGTGCGGGGGTGCCGGTGGTGTTCCTGCACGGGAACCCGACTTCTTCGTACCTGTGGCGGAAAGTGATCCCGCATGTGCAGGGGCAGGCGAGAGCACTGGCGCCGGACCTGATCGGGATGGGCGAGTCGGGCAAGCCGGATATCGGCTACCGGTTCACCGATCACGCCGGCTACCTGGACGCGTGGTTCGAGAAGCTGGGACTGGACGATGTGGTGATCGTCGGCCATGACTGGGGCGGGGCGCTGGGCATGCACTACGCGGCCCGCAACCCCGGCAAAGTCAGGGGCATCGCGCTTGTCGAGACCTTCCTCAGGTCGTTGACCTGGGCGGAGTACCCGCCGAACGGAGCTGCGCTGTTCCGTGCGATCAGGTCGCCGCAGGGCGAGCAGATGGTCCTGCGGGACAACAGCTTCATCGAAGTCAACCTGCCCGCCGGTGTGCTCGGTGGTCTCTCCCCGGAGGACCACGACGTGTACCGCAGGCCCTATCCCGACCCGCGGTCACGTCTGCCGACGCTGGTGTGGCCACGGGAGATCCCGATCGACGGTGCTCCCGCCGACGTGGACCAGATCATTGTCAATTACACAGAGTGGGCAAAGAATTCACCAGGGGTGCCGAAACTCCTGATGACCGTTGAGCCGGGCACGGCCATGGGGTCGGCGGACGCGGCTGTGTGGGCCAAGGAGACCTACGCGAGCCTGGAAGTCGTGTCCGTCGGCCCAGGCGGCCACCACGCCCCCGAAGACCAGCCGCACGCCATCGGGCAGGCGGTCGCGCGCTGGCTGACCCGGCACAAGCTGACAATGCAGCAGTGAGCAACACAGATGAGCAGGCCCTTGTGGCGAGGGCTGTCGACGGCGACAAGGCAGCCCTCGCCGAGGTCGTGCACCAGTTGCAGGACCCGATCTACCGGCTGGCCCTGCGGATGGTGTGGCGACCGGCCGACGCCGAGGACGCGACCCAGGAGATCCTGATCCGCGTCATCACCCGGCTGGCCACCTGGCGGGCCGAGGCGAGGCTGCTCACGTGGGCCTACCGGATCGGCGTCAACTACCTGCTCAACCTGCGTCGCCAGACCCCTCAGGAGCAGGCCGGGCTGAGCCTGGACGACTTCCGCGAGGACCTGGCCGCCGGCCTGGCCACCGCCGACTACACCGGTCCGGAGGCCACGTTGCTGGCCAACGAGGTCCGGCTCACGTGTTCCCAGGCGATGCTGCAGTGCCTGGAACGCGGTGAGCGGGTCGCGTTCGTGCTGACCGAAGTGTTCGAACTGTCCTCCACGGACGCGGCCTGGATCCTGGACATCACCCCGGCCGCGTTCCGTAAGCGGCTGGAACGCGCCCGGCTACGGATCCGGAATTTCATGGGCTCGACGTGCGGACTGGTCAACCCCGAGGCGTTCTGCCGGTGTTCCAGGCGAGTGCGCAAGGCCGTCGCGATCGGCCGGATCGACCCGAAGCAGCCGGTTTTCGCGACACATCCCGTCAAAGGCCGTGGTGTCAAGGAAGCCGCCGCCCAGATGCACAAGCTGCACGACGCCGCGGCCGTGCTGCGTGCGCATCCGGACTACGCGGCACCGCAAGCGAAAACGGACGCCGTGCTGGCGCTGCTGCAATCGGGGCGGTTCCCGCTGCTGGAGTGAGACCTTTTCACTTAACAACGTCGCTGACCGGGACACGATGGTATGACGGCCTAGTGATCTCGGACCAGTTTTCTGACCTCGACGACTATGTCCGGCTGCCGCGCCTGAGCGGGCTGTGCCTGTCACCGGACGGGCGCAGGCTCGTTGTCGGTGTGGCGACACCGGATCCGGAGAAGAACCGTTATGTCACAGCGTTGTGGGAAGTCGACCCCGCGGGTGGGCGACCGGCACGGCGGCTGACCCGGAGTGCCGAAGGCGAATCCAGCGCTGCCTTCACGCCGTCCGGTGACCTGCTGTTCGTGTCGAAACGCCAGGACGACACGGCCGCCCTGTGGAAGCTGCCGGCCGAGGGCGGGGAAGCCCATCCGGTGGCGGCTCCGCCGGGAGGCGTGCGTGGGGTCGTCAGCAAGGGCGGTGTGTCGGTGCTGGCCGCCCCGCTGCTGCCATCGGCCGTGGATGTCCTGAGCGACAAGGACATTCGCGCACAACGCAACGACGTCACCGCGATCCTTTACGACGAGTTCCCGATCCGGCTGTGGGACCAACATCTGGGGCCGGACCGGACACGTCTGCTCGCGGCCGACGACGAGTGGAACCTGCGTGACATCACCGGGCATGTGGGCCGTGCTCTGGACGATGCACCCAGTTGGGACATCACGCCGGACGGGCGCACGGTCGTCGCGGCATGGGCGGTCGCCGAACCCGGGGGCTCGCAGCGGTACACGCTGGTCGCCATTGACGTGGCCACAGGGGAACGGCGTGTGCTGGCGGACGATCCCGATTACGAGTACTTCACGCCGAAGATCTCGCCGGACGGAACCCAGGTCGCCGCGGTCGTCCTGCGGCGCAGCACTGTCGAGGACGTGGGTCACCGTTCGGTCGGCGTCGTCCCGGTCGCGGGCGGCACGGTGAAATCCCTGACAGAGAACTGGGATCGGTGGCCACGCACCCCGCACTGGACCCCGGACGGCAAGAAGATCGTGATCGCCGCGGACGACCACGGCCGCTCGCCGCTATGGCTCGTCGACGCCGAGACGGGTGCGGTGGCCCGGCTGACCCCGGATCACGGCGCATATACCGACATTCAGATTTCTCCTGACGGCCAATGGGTTTATGCCCTGCGCGCGGCCATCGACAGCCCTCCTGGGCCGGTCCGGATCGGGCTGGACGGGTCCACAGTGGAACAGCTGCCCGGCCCCGCGGACGACGTGGACCTGCCGGGCACCCTGACCGAAGTCACGGCAAAAGCCGTCGACGGGACCACGGTCCGCGCGTGGCTCTCCTTGCCGCACAACGCTTCCGCGGACAACCCTGCCCCGCTGCTGCTTTGGATTCACGGCGGCCCGTACATGTCGTACAACACGTGGTCCTGGCGTTGGAATCCGTGGCTGATGGTGGCCAAGGGCTACGCCGTGCTGCAGCCGGATCCTGCATTGTCGTCCGGGTACGGTGCTGGCTTCATCATGCGTGGCTGGGGTGAATGGGGCGGGACGCCGTACACGGACCTGATGTCGATCACTGACACCGTGGTGGAACGGACGGACATCGACGAGTCCCGCACCGCGGCCATGGGGGCTTCGTACGGCGGTTACATGGCGAACTGGATAGCCGGGCACACCGACCGGTTCGACGCGATCGTCACCCACGCGGCGGTGTGGTCACTGGAGCAGGAGATGCGGACCACCGACCAGTCGTACGACTTCCTCAGGGAGATGACCGAGGACGCGGTCGAAGCCAACTCGCCGCACCGCTTCGCCGACAACATCGTCACACCGATGCTGGTCATCCACGGCGACAAGGACTACCGCGTGCCGATCGGCGAGGCGCTGCGGCTGTGGTGGGATTTGTCGTCGCGGTCCAAGGGCGAGGACTTCCCGCACAGGCTGCTCTACTTCCCCGACGAGAACCACTGGATCCTCAAGCCGCGACACACGAAAGTGTGGTACTCGACGATCTTCGCCTTCCTGGCCCAGCATGTGCTCGGCGCTGCCTGGCAGCGCCCGGAGGCCCTGGGTTGACCTGCGAAAACATCCTGAACAGGGCGAAGGGTGGCCGCGACATGCGCGACCGCCTTTCGACTTGACCAGGGTGACCCGTAGGGACATACTCGAACACATGTTCGAGAACTTCTCCTCGCTGTACCAGTCCGACCGCGACATGGCCCAGGATCTGCTCGCCGAGCTGATCCCGCGGCAACGTCAGCGAGAAGACGATCAGCTGCCGAAGTGCTGGGGGCCGCCCGGCGGCGGTGGCGGGTACCCAGGGCCCGGCCCTGGTGATGCCGACTTGAAGTAGGCGTTGGAGTCCGGCTGGAACAAGAAGAACAGCGAGCCACCGAAGGCGGCGATCTCGGCCAGCATGAAGATCAGCATCAGCGCGCCGAAGCCACCCAGGATGGTGAACACCAGCCCGACGCTGAACAGGGCGATGAGCGCGAACAGGGCGCCGAGGCCGGTGAGGATCGCCAGGGTGATCCGGGCCCAGTCGGCGCCGTTGCGCATCATCACGGCGATCACGAACACACCGGCGGCCAGCAGGATCCCGACGATTCCGAAACCGCCGACAAAACTGCCGTAGTAACCGGCCCAGGTGATCATTTGAATCAGGTAGTAGGCGACCATGATCACCGCGCCCGCGGAGGCGAGCAGGAACGCCCACGTGACGCTCTTGGGAGTCGGCATTGTCGGGCGGGCTCCGCCGGTTCCCCAATTCGCGCCGATTCCGCTGAGTTTCTGGGCGAACGCGGGAGGGTCGGGGACCTTCGGGCCGCTGCCGGGCTGCTGCTGGTGCTGCCCGTAGGGCTGCTGCGGCTGGCCGTACGGAGGTTGTGGCTGGCCGTAAGGCGGTTGTTGCTGACCATAAGGCGGCGGCTGCTGCGGGCCGCCTTGCGGCTGGCCATAGGGCCTGCCTTGGCCGGGGCCCGGCTGGTACGGGTCCTGCGGGTTCTGAGTCACGGCTGGACGGTAGACGCCATTGCAACGGCGGATAAAGGGGTGACCCGGCCGATTGGACCAAAGTCTGCCCGCTTGGGCAGTTATCGGTTAACCCAAAAGGGGCAGAAATGGGCTGGAACAACCCACCTGTCCGCTGGTCGGAACTGGAAAGGGCACTGTCGGGAAAACCTTTCGACTCCGGCGACGGCGGCGACAGCCCGGCGTGGACACATCACCGGGGCCCGTACGTTCCGCCGCCGGAAATCGGGCTGCCCGGCGCGATGGATCATCCCGGCGGCGCCGAGCGGGTGCCGTACGCCGAGCTGCACTGCCATTCCAACTTCAGTTTCCTCGACGGTGCCAGTCATCCCGAGGAACTCGTCGAAGCAGCCGCGCTGCAGGGGCTCGAGGCGGTCGCGATCACGGACCACGACGGCATGTACGGCGTGGTCCGGTTCGCCGAGGCCGCGAAGGAGCTCGGCGTTCGTACGGTGTTCGGCACCGAGCTGAGCCTCGGCCTGCCCGCACCGCAGACCGGCGTCCCCGATCCGGCGGGTGAGCACATGCTGCTGCTCGCCCGCCAGCTCGACGGGTACACCGCGCTGTGCCGGACGATCAGCACCGGCCAGCTCAACGGTGGTGAGAAAGGACGTCCGGTCTACGACCTCGACCAGGTCGTGGCCGCGACCAGGGACCACTGTGTCGTGCTCACCGGTTGCCGCAAAGGCGCGGTCCGCCGGGCGCTCGACACAGTGGGCCCGGACGCCGCCGCCGGGCAACTGCTCCGGCTGGTGGACCTGTTCGGCAAGGACAACGTCTTCGTCGAGCTGATCGATCACGGCATGCCTCATGACACCGCCCGCAACGACGTGCTCGCCGCGATGGCGAAGTACTACAAACTGCCGACCGTTGCGACCAACGCCGTGCATTACGCCCATCCCGACCGTGGCCGGCTGGCGGCGGCGATGGCTGCGGTCCGTTCACGCAAGAGCCTCGACGAGATGGCGGGCTGGCTTCCGCCGGCACCGACCGCGTGCATGCGTTCCGGCGCGGAGATGAAGGCCCGGTTCGAACCGCGCTATCCCGGCGCTGTGCAGCGGGCAGCCGTGCTTGGTGTGGAGTGTTCGTTCGATCTGCGCCTGGTCGCGCCGAAGCTGCCGCCGTTCGACGTGCCACCCGGCCATACCGAGGACTCGTATCTGCGGTTGCTGACTTACCAGGGTGCCGCTGAGCGATACGGCTCGGCCGAGAGCAGGCCGGACGCCTACAGGCAGATCGATCATGAGCTGAAGGTGATCAGAGAGCTCGAGTTCCCCGGTTACTTCCTGGTGGTCTGGGACATCGCGCGGTTCTGCCGGGAGAACAACATCCTCTGCCAGGGCCGTGGTTCGGCTGCGAACTCCGCTGTCTGTTACGCGTTGGGGATCACGGGGGTCGACGCGGTCGAGCACAACCTGTTGTTCGAGCGGTTCCTGGCCCCGGCCAGGGATGGGCCGCCGGACATCGACCTGGACATCGAGTCCGACCGTCGCGAGGAGGCGATCCAGTACGTCTACCGCAAGCACGACCGCTGGTGCGCCGCGCAGGTCGCCAACGTGATCACCTATCGGTCCCGTTCCGCGATCCGTGACATGGCTCGTGCGCTGGGCTATTCGCCTGGCCAGCAGGATGCCTGGAGCAAGCAGATCGACCGCTGGGGGCCGGTGAAATCCACAGTGGACGAGAACGATCACGACATCCCGGATGTCGTGCTGGAACTGGCGGGAGAGATCGAGGGCTTCCCGCGGCACTTGGGCATCCATTCCGGTGGGATGGTGATCTGTGACCGGCCGGTGGGTGAGGTGTGCCCGATCGAGTGGGCACGGATGGCCGAGCGTTCGGTGCTGCAGTGGGACAAGGACGACTGCGCGGCGATCGGGCTGGTCAAGTTCGACCTGCTCGGCCTGGGCATGCTGTCGGCTCTGCACTACGCGATCGATCTGGTGCGGGAGCATGAGGACACCGAGGTCGACATCGCCAAGCTCGACCTGACCGACGACAACATCTACGCGATGCTGCGCGAAGCGGATTCAGTCGGAGTGTTCCAGGTGGAGAGCCGTGCGCAGATGGCCACCCTGCCCAGGTTGAAGCCG
This sequence comes from Kibdelosporangium banguiense, assembly GCF_017876405.1. GTDB lineage: Bacteria > Actinomycetota > Actinomycetes > Mycobacteriales > Pseudonocardiaceae > Kibdelosporangium > Kibdelosporangium banguiense. Next base: position 3,094,916 of record NZ_JAGINW010000001.1, read on the forward strand.
CGCAAGTTCTACGACCTGGTGGTCGAGGTGGCGTTGATCCGGCCGGGCCCGATCCAGGGCGGCTCGGTGCATCCGTACATTCGGCGGCGCAACGAACTGGAAGACATCACCTACGATCACCCGTTGCTGGAACGGGCATTGGAGAAAACCCTGGGCGTGCCGCTGTTCCAGGAACAGATGATGCAGATCGCGGTGGATGTGGGCGGATTCGACGCGGCCGAGGCGGACGAGTTGCGCCGGGCGATGGGCGCCAAACGGTCCACCTACCGGATGGAACGCCTGCGGGAGCGTTTCTACGAAGGCGCGGCGAAAAACGGCATCGAAGGCGAGCTGGCCGAACGGGTCTACGCGAAACTGCTGGCGTTCGCCAACTTCGGCTTCCCGGAGAGCCACGCCCTGAGCTTCGCGCACCTGGTCTTCGCGAGCTCGTATTTCAAGTACTACCACCCGGCCGCGTTCTGCGCGGCACTGCTTCGCGCCCAGCCCATGGGTTTCTACTCGCCGCAGTCACTGGTCGCCGACGCGCGGCGGCACGATGTCGAGGTCCGCGGCCCGGACATCAACGCAAGCCTGGCGCATGCGACCCTGGAACCATTGTCGGAGAACAACAAGAAGCCTGCGGTCCGGCTGGGGATCGGTACGGTCCGGGCCATCGGCCAGAAGCTCGCGGACCTGATCGTCGAGGAACGGCAGGCGAATGGGCCGTTCACCGGCATGACTGATCTGGCCAGGCGGGTCCAGCTGACCACACCGCAGGTCGAGGCCCTGTCCACGGCCGGTGCGTTCGGTTGCTTCAAGATCAGCCGCCGGGCCGCGTTGTGGTCGGCCGGTGCGGTGGCGGGCGATCGGCCGGACCGGCTGCCCGGCACGACAGCCAGTGCGGCCGCGCCGACGTTGCCCGGTATGGACGAGGTCGAGCTCGCGGTGGCCGACGTGTGGGCGAACGGCCTGTCCCCGGACAGTTTCCCTACCCAGTTCGTCCGTGAGAGGCTGACCGAGCTGGGTGCGCTGACCGCCGCCGAACTGTCCGATGTGGACAATGGAACCCGGGTGCTGATCGGTGGCGCGGTCACCCACCGGCAACGCCCGGCAACCGCAGGCGGGGTGACGTTCCTCAACATCGAGGACGAGACCGGAATGGTCAATGTGGTGTGTTCACCGGGTTTGTGGGCCCGCTACCGCAGAATCGCCCGGGGCAGCCCGGCGATGCTGGTCCGCGGCGTGGTGGAAAGCGCGGAAGGCGTCGTCAGCCTGATGGCCGACCGGCTGCAGAACCTCGATCTGCGGATCCCCTCGAAGTCCCGGGACTTCCGGTAGCGGCCGGATGACGGCAAACCGGGTACATTCGCGGTTGTGCGGCGACGCGGTGGTGAGCAGGTGGAACATCACCCCTCCGGGGTAACCCCGGGGAGCACGGTATTATCTGGGCATGACACCCCACGCGCGTCGGTACGCTCCGCGGATCCAGGGGCGCGCGGATATCGGGAGAAAGAGTCACTTCGCGTCGCCGCATCCGCCCTCGACGGGCCGTGGACCCGGGCTGCCATAGCCGAACGGCTGATCTCCTGTTTCGAGGATCCGGGGCAAGCCGAGTCCATGGCGGATCGCCTGCTCGCACACTGCCCACGGCCGCCGTTGGGGAATGCCCGGGATCTTTCCCGGCTCATCCTCGAGTTCCCACCGGAGCCGGTGCTGGTCATGCCGCCGGTGCCGCGGATCTGGCGATGGGGTGTCCCGCAGTGGGAGTACACAGCCGACGTGGCCGCGCTGCTGGACGTCACTCTGTCCGAATTGGATTGGCTGGCCGATGCCGGAGGCTGGAACAGGCGGGCAGGCGAGCCGCTGCGGCACTACCGGCCGAAGTGGGTGGCGACCTCCACGGGTGGCATCCGGCTGATCGAGGCGCCGAAACCACGGCTCGCGGAGGCCCAGCGCCGGATCGCCAGGCACTTGTCGTTGCCTGTTCATGAAGCGGCGCACGGATTCCGGCCCGGACGTTCACCTCTCACCTACGCCCAGCCGCACGCGGGCAAGGCCCTGGTGGTCCGGATGGACCTGGAAGGGTTCTTCGCCGCGATCACCGGTGCCCGTGTGCGAGCACTGCTGCGCACCGCCGGGTATCCGCATCAGGTCGCGATCAAACTAGCCGGGCTGCTCACCACGCGGACACCGTTGGACGTGCTGCGGGACACACCGCCGACTCAAGGCGACCCGGACGTACGACGCAGATTGCTGGCGCGCCTGCCGGGCCAGCACCTGCCGCAGGGTGCACCGTCATCACCCCAGCTCGCCAACGCAATTGCCTACCGGCTGGACTGCAGGCTCGCCGGGCTTGCGAACGTCCTTGGCGCCGAGTACACGCGATACGCCGACGACCTTGCGTTCTCCGGGCCGCAAACGCTTCCGCTGCACCGTCTCCTGCCCGGAGTCCGGGCCATCGCCCATGACGAGGGCTTCAGAGTCCGGCCGGACAAGAGCCGGGTGAGCGCCGCGCATCAACGGCAGAAACTCGCTGGGCTCGTGGTCAACAGCGCACCTGCTGTTCCTCGCGCCGAATACGACGCGTTGCGTGCGTTGCTGCACAACTGTGTGCGGACTGGCCCTGAGGCCCAGAACCGGGCCGGCCACCAGGATTTCCAGAGCCATGTCCGCGGCCGGATCGAGTGGGTGGCGGCCGGTCATCCCGGCCGGAGCGCGAAGTTGCGGGCGCTGTACCGCAACATCGCCTGGTAGTCCCTTACGATCCGGGTGTGTCCGAGGGCGCGGCCGATTTCGAGATCGGCAAGGACGGCTTGACCGTCATCGTTGTGGGCGTTGACGGCAGCCCACCTTCTCTGCACGCGGCGGCGTGGGCAGGCGGCCTGGCGCGCCGCGAGAGAGCCAAGCTCGTGCTGGTCTATGTCGAGCCGATCGCCAGCCCGGCCTACTGGACCGCGATGGGCATGGCCGGCGCGACCGAGGCCGCGACCGCCTTCGTCGACGAGATCCGGAACGAGGCCGCCACATACCTCGACCATGCCGGAGTCGCCTGGGAACTGGTGCACTACCGCGGCGACCCAGCGCACGGTCTTGAAGCCATCGCCGAGGAGCGACGCGCCGACTGCATCGTCGTCGGCCGCTCCCGGCACGGCGGTGGCCTGGTCGGCTCAGTCCCCAAAATGCTTGTCAAAGACGCCAAGCGACCCGTGGTCGTCGTGCCCTAGACATGGCAAAAGGCGGCTGTCCGCCGCCTTTTGCCATGATGCGGTCAGGTCAGTGACGGCTTTTCCCGGCCGGGAACCTCGACCAGGTAACCGTCTTCCAGCATGTCCTCGACCGCGTGCGGAAGCAGGAAAGCCGTTCCGCCACCGGGCTGTTCGAACCATGGGATCGCGACGCCGGTGAGTGCCTCGAACGACTGCTGCACACGGTATGTGTGGTACTCGCGGTTGACCCAGTCCGGCACGAGCGACCGCAATGGGAACGGCGTGCCCACGGCGTACACCAGGTTTCCGTCGCCGTCGCCGAACCGGTCGATCTCAGTGCCCGGGTGCAGTTCGACCATCCGCTTGCCGCGGAACAACGTCAGCGGTGGTTCGCCGTACAGCGGCTGGATCGGCCAGTCCTGGGGCCTGGTCGGCGACGGGTCCGGAGGGCTGCTGCCGCGGCTGGGCGCGGGCAGCATTGCCGTGGATGTCCCTGGCTGTTGTGGCGGCTCCGGCGGGGGAGCGCTGGGCACTGAGACGGGCTCGCGCTCGTCTGTGTCCTCCAAAGCCGACAGCGAAGGCAACGACAGGACCGTCTTGGCCAAGTCGTCGTCCACCGGTGGTGGAGGCGGCGGAATCGGCCGCTGGGGCGGCGGCGCCGTGACCAAAGGCGGCGGCGTGACCAAAGGCGGCGGCGTGACCAACGGCGGCGGGGCCACAGGAGGTGGCTCCGGGATTTCCGCGTGCGGCGGCTCGGCTGGGGCCGCCGGGCCGGGAGCGTCGAGCAGCACCTTGCCCAGCAGGAACGCCGACGCGTCCGCGACATCCTCGAAGTGGCTCGGGCTGACGAACTGGTCCTGTTCGAACCAGCCGACGCGCCAGCCGTCGTCCACACGTTCCAACGTCCAGGTGTGCTCCACCGGCGGGCCGATCCGGTACGCCGACTCCGGCACGCCGAGCTCGGCGAACTTCGCCCGGACGGCACCGAGCGCCGGGCCGGGCGGGGGCGGGGCTGCAACTGCCGGGACCGCCGGGATGATCAGTCCCTGCGGAGGCGTGGCAGGTGCGGGCGGCGGTGCTGCGGGCGGTGGTGATGCCGTAGGAGGAGGCGGCGGAGGCGGAGGTGCGCTGGGTGGCGCCGGGCGGGCCGGTGGGGGCGGGGGCGCGCCGCGGGACACGAACGCGCCTGCCTCGGCCAGCGTCGCCTCGTCGACCTCGGGCAGTTCGAACCCGTGCCGGCGGATGTGCAGAACCAGGTCGGGTTCCGGGCTGACGCCATAGGTCCGCAGGTAGTAGTTGACCGACGCGGGCCAGATCCAGGTGCCGTCGGAGTGGAACGCGATCGGCACCGAGTTGCGGTTCTCCGGGTCCAGCCGGTCGACGTCGTAGCCTCGGCTGGGCATCGCGAACGGCGCGTCGTCCAGGTAACCGAGCACGGCTTCGGTGTCCAGCTCGTCGATCTGCGGCCGGTTGACCACCGGACGGCCCTGCGGGCCCATCCCGTCGAACGTCCTGGCCACCCGGAACCGGGGCCGGTCGAACCCACCAGGAGGGGTGGGCGGTCCACCGGGGGCCACGCCTGGCGGCGGGCCAGGCGGTGGCGGCGGTGGCGGCAGCGGCGCGCTCAGTCGCCGGTTCAGCCACTCCGGGATGTTCTCCTCATCCCGGGGGAAGAGTTGGAGCTCGTCGGGGAACGCGGGCGGCGGCGGTGGGTTGTCCCACTCCGGTTCCTCGCGGTCGTACTCGAGGTTGTAACTCGACGGCCGGTCCAGTTGGTAACGCGCGTTGAACCAGGTGCCACGCCCGTCGCGGTACATCCCGGCACGTAGCCGCCCGAAGAGCGCGGCCAGGTCGGGTGAGACCGTCCAGGAGCGGGGCTCCTCGTTCTCGTTGGTCAGCTCCGCCGACATCTCGTGATAGCGGCCGACAGCGCGGTAGTAGACCATCACCTGCTGCCATTCGGGCGGAGCAGCCCGCAGCAGCGCCAAGCCGATCTGCTTGACCAGCGTGTCCTGCTCGGTCGGATCCAGCTGGGTCGGTTGCGTCACGTCCCCATCCTCCCTTCTCCGATTCGATTCGGCACATGCGGAATTCGCCATATGCCCAACCGGCCCGTGACTGCTCTGAGGGTAATCGTTCGCTGATCGCCGGTGCCCCCTGAGACAGTGGCCAGGTGCTCCAGCCCTACCGCGACCTCGCCGCCGTGCCCAGAGTGCCAGGTCTGCTGACCTGGACGATGCTGGGCAGGCTGCATCTGACAGGGACCCCGCTGGCGATGTCGTTCCTGATCGCGGGCTGGACGGACTCGTACGCGCTGGCCGGGGTGGTCGGCGCGGCCCTGATGGCAGGCATCGGCGTGGCCGGGCCGGTGCGAGGGCGTGCCGCAGACAGGCGGGGCGCGGCGCGGCTGCTCGTTGTGACCGGGATCAGCTATGGCGTCGGTCTCACCGTGATCGCGTTCATACCCAGCCTCCTACCCGCTGCCTGGTGGCCGGTCATGGCGGTGGCCGCGTTCGTGGTCGGGCTCAGCAACCCGCCTGTCATCCCGGTGAGCCGCGCGGTGTGGCCGCGCCTGCTCAAGGGGCCAGCGCTGAACTCGGTGTACACGGTCGACGCGACGTTGACCGAGCTGCTGTACGCGGTCGGGCCGCTGCTCGCCGCGTTCTTGGTGGCATTGGTCAGCCCGGCGGCGTCGATCGTCATCTCCGGTGCTCTGGCCACAGTCGGCGCGCTGGGTTTCGCCAAGATGCTGTCGCTCGCCGGGCAGTCCGGCCCCGTGCCCGCCTCCACAGATGGCGAGACCAGGCGTGATCGCGTGGGACTGCTGAACACGCCCGGGATCCTCGCGTCGCTCGGGCTGGCGTTGTGCCTGGTCGCCGCGTTGCTGATGGTGGACATGACGATCGTCGGCTGGGCGCGGGAAGTCGGCGCGCCGATCCTGGCCGGCGTGCTCGGCGCGGTGTGGGCGATCGGGTCCGGGATAGGCGGGCTGGTCGCGGGTGGGTTGTCCGGTATGCCCCGGTTGACGCGCCGGGTCCTGTTGAACCTGCTGGGTGTGGCCGCGCTCGTGCCGGTGTTGCCGCCGGTGTTCGATCCGGCTTCGCCGTGGCTGATCGGGCTCGTGCTGCTGCTGGGTGGCGCCGCGATCGCGCCTGCGGCGGCCGCGGCGAACGCCCGGGTCGGCGAGATCGCACCACCCGAGCGGCGCACTGAGGCGTACGGCTGGCTGTCCTCGGCTTCCACCGTGGGCTTCTCGATCGCGCTGCCGACTTCCGGCTTCCTGCTGGACCACGGCGGCCCGTCGGTCGCCGCAGCCGGTGCCGTGGTCTTCGTGGTGCTGGGTGTCCTGCTCGCGGTGCGGATCCCAGCGCCGAAACCGGTTCCGGAGCCTGCGCTCTCGTGAGGTCACGGGCGCTGTTCGGACTGCTCGCCGTGCTCAGCGGGATCTGCCTGGCGACGCAGGGCCGCATCAACGGCGAGCTCGGAACGCGCCTGCAGGACGGCGTGTTCGCGGGGCTCATCTCCAACGGCTTGGGCCTCATCGTGCTCGTTACGTTGGTGCTGGTCATGCCGATAGGGCGGCGCGGCGTGAGCAGGCTCACCCAAGCGCTGCGGGAGCGGAAGCTGCGTTGGTGGCAGCTCCTCGGCGGGTTCGCCGGGGCGTACCTGCTGTTCACGCAAGGCGTCGCCATCACTGCTCTCGGCGTCGCGGTGTTCACCGTCGCCACGGTCAGTGGGCAATTGCTGAGCAGCCTCGCGGTCGACCGCGCGGGACTTGGCCCTGCGGGGCCGAAACCCGTGACGGGGCGGCGGGTACTTGGTGCGGGCATGGCGGTCGGCGCGGTTTTCCTCGCCGTGCAGGGGCAACTCGATCAGCCCGAGGCGCTGTGGCTGTTCGTGCTGCCCGCACTGGCCGGGTTCGGACTGGCCTGGCAGGCGGCGGTGAACGGCCAGGTGCGGGAGTCCGCCGGGAACGCGCTGGCAGCCACGTTGGTCAACTTCAGCGCGGGCACGACCTTGCTGGTGGTCGGCGCGGTCGTGGACGTGCTCATCCGCGGCTGGCCCGCCGCCCTGCCAGGCGACTGGTGGCTCTACACCGGCGGCGCGTTCGGCATGGTCGTGATCGGCAGCTCGGCCGTAGTCGTCAGGGTGATCGGGGTGTTGCTGCTGAGCCTTTGCGTGGTAGCGGGGCAGTTGCTCGGTGCCGTCCTGCTGGACGTTTTCGTGCCCGCCCGCACCGCGCAACTGACCTGGACCGAGGTGCTGGGCACAGTGATCACGCTGGTAGCCGTGTTCGTGGCCGCGCTACCCAGCCGTCGGGGTTCTGCGAAGATAACCGTGTGAGCGCGACGATCCTGGATGGCAAGGCGACCCGAGACGCGATCTACGAGGACCTGAAGGTGCGCGTGGCCGCACTGCGGGAGCGTGGCATCGCGCCTGGGCTGGGCACAGTGCTGATCGGGGAGGACCCCGGCTCGGCGATGTACGTCCGCGGCAAGCACGCGGACTGCGCGAAGGTCGGGATCATGTCGATCCGCAAGGACCTGCCCGCGGACATCTCGCAGGAGGACGCCCTAGCGGTGCTGGACGAGCTGAACGCCGACCCGGCGTGCACCGGCTACATCGTCCAGCTGCCGGTTTCCAAGCACTTGGACACCGGCGCGCTGCTCGAGCGGGTCGACCCGGCCAAGGACGCCGACGGCCTGCACCCGGTCAACCTCGGCCGGCTCGTGCTGATGGAGCCCGCTCCGCTGCCCTGCACCCCGCGCGGCATCGTCGAGCTGCTCAACCGCTACCAGGTACCGATCCAGGGCGCGAACATCACGGTCGTCGGCCGTGGTGTGACCGTCGGCCGCCCGCTGGGCCTGCTGCTGACCCGCCGTTCGGAAAACGCCACCGTCACGCTGTGCCACACGGGCACCAAGGACCTGGCCGCTGAGGTTCGCCGTGCCGACATCGTCGTCGCGGGCGCAGGTGTGCCGCACTTGATCACGGCCGACATGGTCAAGCCAGGTGCCGCGGTCCTCGACGTCGGCGTCAGCCGCACCGACGACGGCATGCGCGGCGACGTGCACCCCGACGTTGCCGAAGTTGCCGGTTTCCTGTCGCCGAACCCTGGCGGGATCGGCCCGATGACCCGGGCGATGCTGCTGACCAACGTTGTCGAGGCCGCCGAGGCGCAGGCGTGACGGTCTCCATGCCGCCGAACACCCGGCTCCGTGATCAGTGGCCGTTCCTCACGGTGCTGCTGATCGTGGCCGTCGGTCTCATCCGGATCGTCATGTACCACTGGCGGGACGGCACAACCCTGATCGGCGTCGGCCTTCTGGTCGCGGCCGTCCTGCGGCTGCTGCTGCCCGACAAGCGAGCAGGCCTGCTGGCAGTCCGCAAACGCCGCGTGGACATGCTGCTCTACGGCGGTTTCGGCCTGATGATCATCTACATTTCGCTCTCGATCATCGGCGGCCAGCTCGACTTCTGAGCCGAATGGCCGAGGCCGCGATGGCCGCTTTGGCGACCAGGCCCGCCTGAGCGGAGCGAGGGCAGACCATACGGCCGACCCGGCTGAGCTTTTCGGCCGAAGTTTTGCTGACGGCGTTTTCCTAACGTCGTCAGCATGACCTCGGCGCAGCTCACCGCTATCCACTTCGGACTGATCGGCTTCGCCCTGATCTGGCCGGTCGTGCTGCTGGTCATGCGCAGGCGGGTGTTCGTCAGCGGAGTCGTCACGCTGTACGCCACCCTCGCGCTCGCCGTCGTGTTCCTGCCGCTGCCCGGCCCGGGCACTCCCCGGCTCCGGCAGACCATCCAGCTGCTGCCGTTCCAATGGGTGCTCGACACAGCTCGCGGCGACCTGCTGGCAGCCAAGCAGTTCTTCCTCAACGTCCTGCTGTTCGTGCCGCTCGGCGTGTTCGCGTACCTACTGTGGCGGCGCACTCTCAAACAGGCCGTCACGATCGGGTTCGGCGTGTCGCTGCTGATCGAGATCACCCAGCTGAGCGGCAACTTCGGTACGGCCCCGTTCGTGTACCGGATCTTCGACGTGGACGACCTGATCACGAACACCTCCGGTGCACTGATCGGCTACCTGGCCGCCTACGCCATCACCCAGATCCGTGTTGCAGAACAGCGTCTGATGGTCCTCGCTTCGCTCGGACGGGCTCGGTCGCCAAAGCCGGCCATTTCCACCCCGCCCCACGCGACCGGCATCGCGACTGTGGCTGATCAACAGCCTGGCTGGGACGACGCCGGGCGTGTTGCGGTGCGTAAATGACCGGCGCGACCGAGCCGATGAGAGTCCCATCACCGGCGCGGGACCGTGTGCTGAACGGTTGATAACCTGCCGTAGCTGGTCCCGGCGCTGAGACCGTGTTGGTTGCAGCTGGCTGGTCGCGCCCGAGACCCCCTTACTCGCTCTGGAGTGGATCGGAAGGCAATGACCCGCACCCCCGTCAACGTCACCGTTACCGGCGCGGCCGGCCAGATCGGCTACGCCCTGCTGTTCCGCATCGCCTCGGGCCAGCTGCTCGGCCAGGACACCCCGGTTCGGCTGAAGCTGCTGGAAATCACCCCCGCGCTGAAGGCAGCCGAGGGCACCGCCATGGAGCTGGACGACTGCGCGTTCCCGCTGCTGTCCGGCATCGACATCACCGACGACCCGAATGTCGCGTTCGACGGTGCCAACATCGCCCTGCTGGTCGGCGCCCGGCCGCGGACCAAGGGGATGGAGCGCGGTGACCTGCTCGAAGCCAACGGTGGCATCTTCAAGCCGCAGGGTGAGGCCATCAACGCGCATGCCGCCGACGACATCCGCGTGCTCGTGGTCGGCAACCCGGCCAACACCAATGCGCTGATCGCCCAGTCGCACGCGCCGGACGTGCCCGCCGAGCGGTTCACCGCGATGACCCGGCTCGACCAGAACCGCGCGTACTCGCAGCTGGCCAAGAAGCTCGGTGTCACGGTCAACGACATCAAGAAGCTGGCGATCTGGGGCAACCACTCCGCGACCCAGTACCCGGACCTGTTCCACGCCGAGGTCAACGGCAAGAACGCCGCCGAGGCCGTGAGCGACCAGGCCTGGCTGGCCGACACGTTCATCCCGACCGTGGCCAAGCGCGGCGCCGCGATCATCGAGGCCCGGGGCGCGTCCTCGGCCGCCTCGGCCGCGAACGCCGCCATCGACCACGTCTACGACTGGGTGAACGGCACTGCTGAGGGCGACTGGGTGTCCGCGGGCGTCGTGTCCGACGGCTCCTACGGTGTGCCGGACGGCATCATCTCGTCGTTCCCGGTCACCTCGTCCGGCGGCAACTACGAGATCGTCAAGGGCCTGGACCTCGACGAGTTCTCCCGCGCCAAGATCGACGCCTCGGTCGCCGAGCTCGTAGAGGAGCGCGACGCCGTGAAGTCCCTCGGCCTGATCTGAGCCTCCGCGTTTCTGGATGCCCCCAATGCCAGATTGGGGGCATCCAACGTCCCCAATCTGGCATTGGGGGCACAGCTTCACCAGGCGACTGGCAGCTCGTGCACGCCGTAGATCGCCATGTCGTCGCGCATCGGCACTTGCTCGGCCGGCACTGCGAGCCGGAGCGTGGGGAACTCGCGCAGCAGGGTGTTGAAGCCGATCCGCATCTCGATGCGGGCCAGCTGCTGGCCCAGGCACTGGTGGATGCCGTGCCCGAACGCCACGTGCCCGGTCGGGGTTCCGTTGAGCGCCAGGCGATCCCCTTCGACGAACCGCATCGGGTCCCGGTTGGCGGCGGGCAGGTGGATGGCGATCGGCTCACCCGCCTTGATCAGGGTGCCGTCCAGTTCCACGTCCTCGATCGCGGTCCGGGTTGTTCCGAAGTGGACGATCGTGAGATAGCGCAGCAGCTCCTCCACGGCGTTGTCGGTCAGACCGGGATCCGATCGCAGCAACGCCAGCTGATCCGGATTGGTCAGCAATGTGAAAGTGCCCAGCGCCAACATGTTCGCGGTCGTCTCGTGCCCGGCGATGAGCAGCAGGAAGCCCATCGTGGAGATCTCCTCGTCGGACAGGTCGCTGCCGGTGGCCAGGCCACTGAGCATGTCGTCGCCCGGCCGGCTTCGCTTGCCGGGCATCATGCCGAGCAGATAGTCCTCGATCGCCTTGATCGAAGCCTTGACCTCGTCGATCGAGCTGTTGAGGTTGAGCAGCCTGCTCGAGTCGTGCTGGAACTGCTCGCGGTCGGCGTACGGCACGCCGAGGATCTCGCAGATCACCAGCGACGGGATCGGCAACGCGAACTGCTGCACCAGGTCCACCGGCGGGCCATGCCTGCGCATGCGGTCGATGTGCTCGTTGGCGATCTCCTGGATCCGGGGGATCAGCTGGTTCATCCGCCGCACGGTGAACTGCCCGGTCAGCAGCCGCCGGTAGCGCGTGTGATCCGGCGCGTCCTGCGTGATGAACATGCCCGGTTTGGTGGGCTCGTCGTTGACGGCGTCGCGGATCGGCGACTTGCGGAGCTCGCCGCGAGCGCTGAACCGGGCGTCGGCCAGGACCGTGCGGGTCAGCTTGTGCGACGTGACCAGCCAGCCGGCTGAGCCGTCGGCGAAGGTGAGTCTGCTAAGCGGACCTCGCTCCTGCACTCCGGCTGGAGGATCCAGTCTGGTGGAGCGCTTGACGGGCAATCGCGGGGCGTCGGACAGGATCTCAGTCATCGCACCTCTCCTTGTCGTCCCTTTCGACGTAACCGCGCGAACCTGACCCGTTGCTGTCACGTACCTGACGAAGAGCTGACGGTGGGCAGGGAAACTGTGAATGTGGTGCCGGAATCGGGCGCGGTGGTCACGGCCACGTCGCCGCCGTGTGCTCTGACCACCGAATGAACGATGGCCAGGCCCAGGCCGGTACCGCTCTCGGATTTCTCGGCGCGGTAGAAGCGGTCGAAGATCTGGCCGGCGACCTCCGGAGCCATGCCTGGGCCCTCGTCGGCTACCGACAGCTGGCCCCGGCGCACGGTGACCGTCACTGCGGTTCCGGTGTGTTTCAACGCGTTGCTCACCAGGTTGCGGACGACTTGGCGCAGCAGGATCTCGTCGCCCTCGACGACGACTTCTCCAGGTGCCTCAAGGGTGATCTGCCGGTCCGGCATGAGCACGGACATGTCCGCGACCACCTCGGCCGCGATCCCGCGCAGGTCCACCTGTTCCCGGCGCAGGGCCCGGTTGAGGTCCAGGCTGCTCAGCTCGAGCAGCTGGTCGACCAGGTCGTTCATCCGGTTGGCCTCCTGCTCGATCCGGCTGAGCGCCAGGCCGGCGAGCTCCGGCTTCCCGGACACCCGATGCAGCTCGGCCCAGCCGCGGACTGTGGTCAACGGCGTGCGCAACTCGTGCGTGGCAGCGGCCACGAAGCTGAGCAGGCGCGTCTCGGCCGCGCGTTGTTCCTTGAGAGAACGGTTGAGCACGAGTGCGCCGAACATCGACACCGCGATCACCGCGGCCCCGGTCGCGATCAGCTCGAACACGAGCAACTGCTGCACCGCGTCCTCGCCCGGCGCGAGCGAGCCCGCGACGACCGCGGACCGGAACCGCACCGGCTCGGCGTAGCCGGGCAGCCTCATCGTGGCCTTGTCGCCGATGTCGAACCGCTGCACCCGGAATCGCGTGTCCGAAGAGGACACTGTGATCGGTTCGCCGGCCCAGCCTGCCGGGACCGGATCGGGGATCGACGGCGGGGTGATCGGCTCGCCGGTGAGCGAGTAGGGCTTGCTGCGCGTGAGAATCCGGCCGTCGTCGGCGACCACGGCCACGAAGAACCCTTCCGGCAGCTGCTGTTCGAGCGTGAGGCCGTCCACGACGATCGCGCGGCCGTTGATGATCGGCAGTGAGTGCTGCGCCTCGACCAGTGCACGGTCGACCCGGTCGGTCGCGTAGACGTTCATCACGAACAGCGCAGCCAGGTCGATCACCACCATGCCCAGCACGGTCAGCGCCACCAGTCCGAGCAGCAGCCGCTTGCGGACGGCTCGAATTCCCTTGCGGGGCATTAGTTCTCGACGATCCGGTAGCCGAAGCCGCGAACGGTGTGGATCAACGGGCGGCGGCCGGCGTCGAGCTTGTGCCGCAGCCGGGAGACGAGCTTCTCGACCACGCCCTCGCCGAAATCGTGCTGCCAGACGTGCTGCAGGATCTGCTCCTTGGTCATCACCTGGCCCGCGTTGAGCATCAGGTACCGCAGCAGTTTGTACTCGGTGGGCGTCAGTTCGACCGGTTCACCGGCCCGGGTGACCTGGAACTTGCTCTCGTCGAGCATCAGGTCGGCACTGCGCAGGACCTGCTCGTCGGTACGGCCGGACCTGCGCAACAGGGCATGCACCCGGGCGAGTAGTTCCAGGACATGGAAGGGCTTGGTGACGTAGTCGTCGCCGCCGATGCCGAGCCCGGTCACAGTGTCCTCAATGGAGCTGCGCGCGGTCAGGAACAGCACCGGAGGGGAGTGCCCGCGCTCGGCCAGCCTGCGGCACACCGTGAAACCGTCCATGTCCGGGAGCATCACATCCAGGATCACCAAGTCCGGCCGCCCGGTCTCGACGGCGTTCAGTGCCGCGCGACCCGTTTGCACGGTCGAAACGCGGTAGCCGGCGAGGTCGAGCGTGGTGGACAACAGTTCGGTGATTCCAGGTTCGTCGTCGACCACGAGCAGGTGCTGACCGTCCCCCGTATGTTGCACAGCGCCTCCTTATGATTACGCAACGAAGAGATGGCCATTCGCGTTCCCACTTGGCTGAGTCGAGAAACCGCTCGTACCGTGCATGTATGTCGATGATCACCTGGCCGGTGCCCACGCCCGACCTGCCTGACGGCGTCCACGCCCCACTAGCCGACGCTGCCCGTGCCGCCGCCGCGGCCTACGGCGTCGCCCGCGCCCAGTACGCCCGCAAAGAGCTGGCCGAGGTCGTCGACACGGGCGCCGACGGCACCCCGACGATGCGCGTCGACGCATTGGTGGAGGGCGCGATCCTCGAATCAGTGTCACGCAATCGAGTGAACCTCCTGAGCGAGGAAGTCGGCTTCGTCGACCACGGCTCAGCCATAACCCTGGTCATCGACCCCATGGACGGTTCCGCGAACGCAGCGATGGGCGTCCCTCTGTCCTGCTTCGCGGGCGCCGTCGTCCGCGACGGCGTAGCAACAGAGGCGTTGACCCTCTGGCTCGACACCGGCCGCACCTGGTGGGCATTGGCCGACGAGCCCACGCCCTACCGCACCACCGGACGAACCACAGTGGACGGATCATCCATAGCGATGTTGCGGCCCAAGGACAACAGCATGTCCTCATGGCTGCGCGTAGCCAACCGGGTAGACCGCGTACGCGTCCTCTCCACAACCTGCCTCGAGGCCGCACTCGTCGCCGAGGGCTCGATGGACGCATTCGTCGACCCCGGATCAGACACCCACCGAATCATGGACCTCGCCGCCGCCATGGTCACATTGCCCTCAGCAGGCGGCGTGGTGCTGGACGCCCGGGGTAGACCCCTCGAGTTCGACCTCGACCTGTCCCGACGCTGGTCCGGCATCGCGGCCGCAACCCGCCACCTGGCCGACAAACTGGCCGAGATAGTCACCGAAGCCGGCTGACATCATCCCGGCCCGCCGCTCCAGCCCCACCGGAGGCCGACGAACGACTATGCGGACTTGAGGATCCGTTGGCCCTGCTCACGGGATGATGCTTGATCAACGATGTGTCTACTCGACCGACCGGCTCGTGTTCATAGCGTGCATGTGACGCGGTGCGTCCCCATACGGAGTGCGATGTCAGATGCCACCCTCTACACGCGTTACAGCGATATCCCCGGATTTCGCGGCGAGAGGGTTCTGTATTGGCGAGCTGGGCGGCCAACCGGGCGTGCTTTGTCGCCCGAAGTGCAAGTTTTACATCTTTGCGCTCGCCCAGGCGACGTTTGCCCGTCGTCGGGCAAATCGGAAACCGATGTATTTTTCTGCGTATCGGTTTAGTGCTCTTCCTGACATGATGAAGCCGTGAATGGGTTCGGCGTGGCATAGGCTTTGCTACCTCTGATAGCTGTGTGAGTGACGACTGTTCACATCTGAAGTGAAGAAGTCACTATGAACCAAGGCGATCTCGCGAGTGGGTCACCAATCTCGAACCGTGTGACGCCTGTGGGAACAGCATGGAGTGGCATTGCCTGACGGTGCCAGCCAGTCGGTACGATTTGGGATCTCAAAGATTTCTCAGCGCTTTCAACAGCGGAAACGCGATTCCCAGGGACGGAAAGGGGAACCGGGGATGTCAACTGGGCGGCTGCGGGCTGAACCGATGAAACGTTACCTCGAGATGCTGAAAGATGTTCGTGACCGAACCGGGTCGGCCACGCTCAAGGACCTGGAACGGGCGGGGATCGGTTCGAGATCTACGTTATCTCGCATTTTTCGAGGTGAGAAGCGTGCGCCCGATGACGTCTTGAAAGCACTGTGTGGATCCGCGAGAGTCGGAGGTGCTGTACTGGACTTGCTCAAGAATCTGCGAGACGAGGCCTTCGACTCCGATGGCCGGGCAGCGGAAGACGTGAACGAGGTCCGTGACGTCTCCACGGATGAGGCAGTCGAGACGCAGGGTGCGGACCGGCATCACGAGTTCACCACTTTGGGAACCAGGTCGGTGAATAGTCGCCTGTTCGGTCGCGGACGTGGTCGATGGGTCCTTGCGGCAGCCGTGGGAATCGCTGTCGCGACAATCCTCATCGTTCAGCCGTGGAGCAGTTCGTCGTCGTCGTCGGACTGTGATAGATATGAGGTAACCGTCCGGGGCAATATCGTCAACGATGCCGGAAAGGATATCGGTGAGGTATTTCCCAAAGACGTGTTTATCGTTGATCGTTCTCCAGGATATCCACCGCTCCGATACCGCTACTATGGAACGGTGGAGAACCGAGGTGTTTCTGGATATGTACTCCAGAACAAGCTGGACCCCCTGGGGTCGTGCACCTAGCCGATCCGGGGCATGATCGACTGCGTCTGCATCGCTCCCAGGGGCACGGCGTGCCAGGATGTCGGGCATGACGCGGAAGTTGCACCTGGCTGGGGAGCTTGAGGCTGATGCGCTGCTGGCCAAGGAGCCGTTGGCGTTGCTGATCGGGATGCTGCTTGATCAGCACATTCAGTAACCATGTGGTTCTGGCAAGGTGATTCTACCAGGAAATGCCCCATGGGTGCGTCTATCTTCGCAGGTCAGACGACATTTTCTAGTTAGATGATTACGGTCGAGCAACCTGACGCAGGGGCACGACAACTCAGTGCTATGGGCCTACATCCGTGCCAGGATGACAGTCATACCGCATGCAATTCATCTAACCGGTGACGCCGACGCCGACCGATTACTTGGTCGCAACCCAGTCATAGCTCCTGTTCAGGTAATCATGCAGCCGACCAGATTCGCACCGTTTTGTCGAAACTGCAGCTGGCCAGCGTTTTGCCGTCAGGGCTGTACGCGAGCGAGGTGATCGCATTGTCGTGCCCATAAAGCATTGCCACTTCAGTTCTAGTCTCAACGTCGAATATCCGCACGACACATTTACCTTCCGACTGCTCAACGCACGCGATCCGGCGGCTGTCAGGACTGAATACTGGGGAACTCGCCGATGGATGGACACCGCTGTCGATGTCACTTGCAGTTGCGCTCGACACACGCCAGAGCTTGAAACCGCCGGGGCTCATCGTATAGCCGACCATTGTCTCATTAGGACTGATTGTGATGTAGGCGGCGGTGTTCCCGATTTCGGTGTCGTTGATCGCTGCGACCTGCTGGCGAGAGGCAACATCCCACAACCTGACCGTATTATCCGAACTAATGCTTGCGAGGAACCTAGCGTTCTTACTGAAAGCGACATCGGCGACATTGCCGCTGTGGCCAACGAACGTGCCGACCTGTTTGCGCGTCTTGATATCCCACAGCGCGATGGTCTTCTGCGCCCCGGCGACTGCCAGTAGCGTGCCATCCGAGCTAAAGGCACACTTGTTGTGCTGACCTTGCAGCTGGATCGCTCCCAAGCGATTCCCGGCGGACAGATCCCAGAAGGCAGCCCGCTCCCCCAAGCCAGCCGTCCAGCCAACACTTGCCATGATCGTCCTGCCATCAGGGCTAAAATTCAGATCAGCGAGCCCGCCGCCAGGTTCTCCTAACGCAAGCGTCGATCGGATGGAGCCCGATTCGACATCCCAGATCCGAATCGTCTTGTCCATACATCCGCTGGCGACAGTCCGGCCATCAGGGCTAAATATCACAGAGAACAACACATCAGAATGTCCTGTAAGCACCTTGATCGAGTCATCTCGCTTGTGGCTCACAACTAACCAAGAAGCAACACCGCCGACACCAAGCGACGTCGCAGCCAGCAGCAAGGTCCGTCTCTGAAATCGACGACGATAGGGCCGAGATTCCATAGGCCTTTGGACAGCAGGCAGCCGCGCTGGAGCTACCACGGCAGCCGCTGTCTTCGCTGCACGAATCGAGTTGCTGTCAGCGCGAGTCATTGCTGGCGCGTCACTCGAGGCATGTGACTTCTTTCCACGCAATAGATCCACTGCCCATGTCTCTATGGCCAGGCCGATGACATACGTCACGAAACCACCCACACCAGCTGTAAGTGGATCTTTCACTAGCCACCAAATGAAGAGGCTAACCAGGGCGCCGGAGGCGTAAACGACGCGCTGCCTATTCATCTTTGCAGTCCTTTTCCTCGCCACGCTGGACAGCGTCCTCGGCCAATGTCACGGTATCGCCGGACGAGCCAGCACAGTTACAGGACTTCACCGACCCGTATTGAACGGCCTCGCCGCCCGCCACAAGTGGAGGAATTCTTCGCAGCACGCCACGCTCACAGGACCCTTCATGGACGGCCAATCGGCCGAAGCCTCGATGTTCACGGCGTGCTTACCAGGATCGTGCTGCCGCGCAGCAGCCAGCGCACCGCGGCCATACACATGCCAGGATGGTCGCCATGCCGCACGAACTTCACCTGACCGGCGACTCAGAGGCCGACCAGCTGCTCAGTAAGGATCCGTTCGCCCTGCTTACAGGCATGCTTCTTGATCAACAGATCGCGATGGAGATTGCCTTCATTGGTCCGAAGAAGATCTCAGACCGTATGGGTGGATTCAGCGTTACCAAGATCGCCGAGACCAAGCTTGACGAGTTCGTCGAGCTGTGCGTGACCAAGCCAGCGATCCACCGTTACGGCGGCTCTATGGGCCGCCGGGTACATGCGCTTGCGCAGTACATCGTCGAGCACTACGACGGCAAGACCGACAAGATCTGGAAGCAGGACAAGCCCGATGGTGCCGAGGTGCTGAAGCGGCTCAAAGCACTTCCTGGCTACGGCGAGCAGAAGGCGAAAATCTTCCTCGCGCTACTCGGTAAGCAACTCGGTGTACGTCCAGCGGGCTGGCGTGAGGCCGCTGGCGCCTACGGGGAGGAGGACTCACGGCGCTCAATTGCCGATGTCACCAGTTCAGAGTCGCTTGCCGAGGTCCGCAGTTTCAAGAAAGCCGCGAAGGCCGTAGCGAAGGGGTGAAGGCGGGCATAAGTGTTTCCCACTAACCCGCAGTGCTCGTCTGACGGTGCCTTCGAGCGGGCCTTTCATGAAGCGTGCGGCCGAGAACCTTACCTTCTGACGGCCAAGACGAACAGATAGTGATCCGCTGTCCTAGGCACAATGCCGGTCGTTTAGGTGTCCGGAACCGCGATTATTGATCTTGATCGGGCCTGTTTCCGCTGGTGACCATTCACGAAGTTGATCTTGGTTCGACTTAACCGACCGGCATTGGTCCTAGGCACGTCTTTCGTCGCTCCGGACTGGTCGGTCAGCGAGCCGCGATCGGTTGCGGTGTGAGACGTTCCCGCACCTGCATCGGCAGGATCCCGCGCTGCTCGAGCGTGACCGCAATCAGTCGCTTGAGCTCGGCGGGCTGCTTGCCGGACTGCTCGGCGAGCACGATCGCCCACGCCGCCTGGACGTCCCGGGCGAGTTCGATGATCACGTCGGGATGGACGAGGTACACGTGATCCTCAGCTCCCTTCGCCCCGTCAGGATCCACCGCCGGCTTCGGCGAGACGATCACGGTCACGCTCCCCGCGGGCGCGGCGTCCTGGTGACGGTCGGCAGCGAGCAGCCGCAGCTGGTCACCGGCTTGCCGCACGTACTTGTGGTGGATCATCCCGCCCGGCAACTGCTCACTCTTCGCCTCGACCGCGATCCACAGGGTGTTTTCCCAGCACCAGGTGGAGTCGCAACGACCACGACCAGCGGGCTTGCTCGCGTCCGCACCGAGCAGGAGCCCCAATTGGGTCAGGGCGGGCTCGTAGATCGTCGCATCGGTTTGGCCAAGATCAGCCAACATGGCCGTGACGGTGACATCGTGCTGGTCCCGGTCGATCCCGGAGATCACCCGCTGGGCGAGCGCCACCACTGCGGCGGTGTCTTGCGGTCCCAACGGTTCGGCCTGCGCATCCGGGAGCGGCGGCAACTCCCTTGTCCAAGTGCCGGGCTTTGAGGTGTCCTCCGCCTTGCGAACCAGCTCCCGGGCAGTGCGGCGCAGCCCCATGTCGCCACTGTCAGCACCAGCTTGGTCGGCCCACACGCCAGCCAGGTACAGCCAGAAGGCCCGATAACCATGAGTCGCAGTGCCGCCGACCGCGAGCTTCTGGGCGACGTCCTGCGCGTGGCGGCTGGCTTCGGCCCATCGTCCCGCGACGGCGAACGTGCTCGCCTCGATCTCGGAGTCGACCGCCTTAGCCAGCGAGTCAGTACCGTCCGGCAGTACCCGCACGGCGCCCTGGCGGTATTCCAGCAGATGTGGTTCAGCGCCTTCGCGCCAGGCATCTGCCTGATCGAGGAAGACCTTCACGTTGTCCAACACGTCAGTTGAGCTGGTGTTGCGGCTGTTGCGAATGCCGAACTGAATCTCCGCCTGGAGCTCTGGGTCCAGTGCCCGCCAGGTCTCCGGCGAGAGCAGGTACTTAGTCAGGTCCGCGCCCAACACGACCACGATGGCCCAGTCGTTCGGGCCGCGCGTGCACCGACCGGCACCCTGCACGACACGGGTGCGGATTCGCTCGGCCAGCGCCGTTCCTGCCCGTACCCGTTCGGTCAGAAACCGTTCTTGCAGGGTGTCCTGGTCCGGTTTGCCATCCAACACGACTGCATGGCAGGCGTCACCTGGCAGGTCGAGTCCGTCGTAGCGGGCGGCCAGGCCACAGGTGCCGTTAGGCAGCGCGCCGAATGCCTCAAGGCCGTTCTCGACATGTTCCTTAGTCAGCACCGGCCAGCCGGGCTGGGCGAGCCCCTGCGCTCGCGACACCGCGGTCTCAGTATCCGGTGCCAGCACCAGCGCCTTACCCGCCAAGGCGACGATGGTGCGGGCCAGCTCGGCTGGATCGGTGCCCTCGACCAGCTCAGGGAAGACAAAATACCGGCGACCCGACCGTGGTGTCGGTGCTGTCGCTGGCAGCGCCAACCGCTTGATTCCCGTGCGTCCGAACGAACGTTCCAGCTCGCCGCCGTTGCCCAAGGTCGCGGACAAGTACAGCCGCTGACGGGCACCGGCGAATAGCAGATTGTCCCAGGTGGGCGGAACGACCGGCCGAATGAGGATGCCGCTGTAGGAGACGTACACGAGGCATGAGGCCAGTCCGCCGCGGATCATCGAGTAGCGGTGCCACAACGGCCCATCCAGCCCAGCAAGCACCTTGTCCACCACTGCGGTCATCCCCATGTGGCGAAGCGGCACTACCAGCCGAAGCTGGTTATACGCATTCGGATCAGGTGAGGCATCCCGCAGCCGCTGCAGCAGCATGCCGTCCAGCGCGGGCCCCACCGCCGTCAGCAGAGCCTCGTAGATGGCGGGCAGGTCGCGCCGCTTGACATGCACGCCGTACTGCTCGCCGACGTACTGTTCGCCCGCGTGGGCGTCGTCGAACAGCAACAAGTCGGCGGGCGCAAGCTTCGGCGAGCTGTTGAACACCGAACTGTAGGTGGTGACAGCGACCGCCTCAGCGGCCACATACCGGTTCTCGGCGTCGGCTGGCCAGCGCTGATGCGAACCCACCAGAAGCGAGACCGGCACGCCTTCGCGCGCGGCGATCGACGCCACCTGACGGGCCAACTGCTGGGTCGGGCATGCATACGCCGTGCGCTGACGCCGAACACGGCGCACCCAGTCGGCGATCACCAGACCAGGGATGGTCTTACCGGTGCCGGTAGGCAATTCCAGCGCGACATCGGTGGATTCAGTGTGCTTGAGCCGGTACTCGCGCAGGATGTCACCCTGGTGGATCCAGAGTCCCGGAACAGCATCCGGCCGACGCGGCAAATCCCGATACAGCGACTCCGGACTCTCCGGCGGCGGGCCGACGGTGCTCCCACCCTTGAACGCCACAGCTACCTCATTTCAACAACGATCCGGCCGACTCTACGCGCCGCGGCTGCTGCTGTCGGCGGGTTTTCTGGTCGTTCAGCAGGCTCGGGCTAGCCGCCTCAAGTTGTGCTCCAGCGGGACTCAGTGTGGCGGTCGCCACATCTGTCGGAGGTGGCCTTTACCCTCAGCAAATCGTCCGGTTTGGATACCGGGCCGCACAGTGTGATGGAGATGTCCAGGTGGAACTTCAGGCCTTCCGGGTTCAGAACTACAAGCGCATCGAGGACACCGGCTGGATCAACTGCCACGACCTGACCGTCCTTGTGGGCAAGAACGAGGCCGGCAAGTCCGCCGTCCTCCGTGGACTGTCCAAGATCAAGCCGTCGGATGGTGAAGGCTACGACGGGCTGCGGGAGTTTCCCCGCCGTCGGTACACCGACGAGTTCGACGACGACGATTGGCCGGTGGCCAGCGTCCGGCTGCTGCTGAACGATGACGAGCGCGCCGAGCTCAGCGAAATCACCGCCGCGTTGTCCGATGTGACCACGGCTGAGGTGACTCGCCGCTACTCGGGCAAGTACGTCGTCGGCTTCACTCCTCAGCAAGGTGTGAAGATCGTGACCAGGCGGCAGGCAGACCAGGCGGTGGAAGAAGCGCGGAGTCTTCTCGCCGACGCGGTGGCGCCGGATGGCCGCGGTGAGGACTTGCGAGTACTGAAGGAACAGATCGGCGCCGCGCTCACCAACGCCGTAAACGCGATCCCCTCGAACCACGCGATCGTCTCCCTCGCACAGGCCGAGGCGCTGCTCGCGGCCGTGACGCAGCACATCAACGAGGAGTGGCAGCAGCCCTGCCTGAACCCGGTTGCCGAGCCGCTGCGCGAGGTCGTTGGGCGCAGTCGCACACACGTGCGACTTGGTGAGGCTCGTGACTGGGTCGTCAAGCAGATGCCGCAGTTCGTGTACTTCGACCGGTACGACGTGCTCGACAGCTCCGTGCACGTCCCGACGTTCATCCAGCAGCTCACCTCCACCCCGCACGCGCCGCGTGTCCGCACCACACACTGCCTGTTCCGTCATGTGGGCCTGGATGTGCGCGAAATCCATCGGCTCGGTGTGCACCAGCCTGGACAGCCGGAGAACGATGCCGTGCGCCGTCAGATCGACGAGCGAGCCATCCGCACGTCCTCCGCGTCCCAGGCGATGACCCGGAAGTTCGGGGAGTGGTGGCTACAGCGGCGGCACACGTTCCGCTACCAGGCCGATGCGGATTACCTGCGGATCTGGGTGTCGGATGATCTTGACCCAAGCGAGATCGAGCTCGACCAGCGCAGCGTCGGTATGCAGTACTTCTTCTCCTTCTTTCTTGTGTTCCTGGTGGAGGCCGAAGACGCGCATGTCAACAGCATCTTGCTGCTCGACGAGCCCGGCACGTCGTTGCACGGCTTGGCCCAGGCGAAGATCGTGGAGTTCCTGCGGAAGTTGTCCAAGGACAACCAGGTCCTCTACAGCAGCCATTCGCCGTTCATGATCGACGCCGAGCACTTGGAAACGGTCCGGCCGGTCTACGAGGACCCGACCACCGGCTCGACGAAGATCAGCGAGGACGTGTGGCCCAAGGACAAGGACGCGCTGTTCCCGTTGCAGGCGGCACTGGGTTACCAGCTGGCGCAGTCGCTGTTCATCTCCAAGCGCCAGGTCGCGGTGGAGGGCATGACGGACTATTGGATATTCAAAGCCCTCGACCACGCCGTGAGCGCGACCGGCCGCACCGGCCTGGACCCGTCGATCATCATCACCCCGAGTGGCGGGGCCTCACGCATGATTCCACTGGCCAGCATGCTGATCGGCCACCAGATCGACGTAGTGGCCGTGCTCGACGGCGATGAGCCCGGCAGGCGCGAGGGTAAGAAGCTAGTCGAGCGGCTGCTCGGCGATGCAAATCGAACGGTGTTCACCGGCGATTACACCCCGGACGGCAACACGACCGGCGAGACGGAGGACCTGTTCCCGGATGACTACTTCTTGACCGCCGTGAAGAAGGCCTACGGGAGCATCGACTTGCGGCCCAACGCCGACGAGAAGCAGATCTCGAACATCGTCGATCGGCTGACTGCGCTTTTTACCCGCAAAGGGCACGGCGAGTTTGAGAAATGGAAAGTCAACCGGGCGCTGGCCGACCAGATCGAGGACGACCCGCACCATGTCCCGGCCGAGACGCTGGACGCGGCGAGCATGATGTTCGAGAAGATCAACAACTTGTTCACGCAGTGACCGATGTCCACGGTTACGGAGATCGTTCAACTTGATGAGTGTGCCCTGGCAAATGGAGCACAGGTGTAGCTGCTGTTGGTACGCGGCCCAAGTAATCCAAACGCCCTGGCCTTGCGCGTAGGCCGCGTAGATCAATTCTCGTTACCATCTCGTTACCCACGCTTCCGTGGTGAGGTTACGACTTAAAGGAGATGGCATGCACCACCACGGATAGGGACGTGATGATATTGCAGCGACCAGACCCGCTACTTAGCCTCAGAGCCGCGGTAGTTCTATCGATTGGTTGCACTATAGGACTCATGGCAGGCTTGCTGGGCTATGGAGCAACGATGAGCGTAGAGAACGCGGTCCTCATTGGCGGAAGTGCGGCCGGTGCGGCCCTGGCCCTGGCGCACAGCCTAGTCGGTCGACGCTGAAGGGGCGCTGATGGATGACGAGTCTGCCGAACTGGCGGAATACTCCAAGTTCTACATCGACAGCCTCCCCCGGGTCGTGGCTCTTCTTGTTACGGCAGGATTCTCTGTACACGACGCGGCAGACTGCGCACAAGAGGCCATGATTGCTGCACTCCCTCCAAAGTGGACAACACTCGTGAATCCACTTGGCTGGGTTAAACTAGTAGCCTTCCGCAGAGGGTGTGACCTGATGCGACGTCAAGATTCCTCCCCCATCCCGCATCCGGACTGCGTTGGCGCGCCGTTGGTTGCATCGCTCGCAAATTTGGACGACATCGAACATAGGCATGATCTGTTGTACTGGCTAGGTCGACTATCCAATATGAGGCAACGCCAAGCATTGGCGTGGCTCTATGACGGGGGGACAACAGCAGAAATTGCTGACGCTCTTGAGATGACGCCTGATGGAGTGCGCTCTTTGATTCGCGACGCAAGAGCGGCCCTTCGTCGACTTCGTAACTGCGGTGGGGGCGAGCGACAGTGACCGAGTATGACAACATCGACAATCTGAGAGACGAAGCTGATACCGAAGCATACGGTCGGATAGTTCAAGACTTCTCTGGCTTGCTTGACATAGAAGCAGGCTTGTCGGAGACCGTCGCGCTAGCTCAACAACAACTGGTGCGCGACGACGTAGCCTCCACAATTGCTATTGAGGCAGGTCTGAGCGCCGCACTGAGAGCGATGGAAGCGCGAAAACCGCCGGCGAAAAGGCTACCGGTGGAGGGTATTCGCACTACTCAAGAGGGATCTGCTAGTTCAATTGTCCAGAGGGCATTCGTTGACGCCGCGACGACGGACGAACATTCGCCAGAGCAGATACTTGAAGGTCGGCGTATGTCCATCGTGCTGGTGCAAATGAGTGAAGCGGATCGGGCGGCGGGGTGGACCTCTGCGGATCTTCTCCTTGCCCGACGTAACCTGTACGGGGTCTTGGAGTACGCCTTCAACGAGGCTGCGGTCCCGTGGCTTCAATGTGAACGTTACGACCGCGGTGACGGACTCCTCGTGCTCGTCCCTGAAGCGATCACAATGACTAGATTGGTGAGCAGGTTGCCTCACCTTGTCCTTGCAGGACTGCACGCGTACAACGAACATCGCCAGCAAACGCGCGGGATGCGGCTTCACATGGCGGTACATGCCGGGAAGCTTCACTACGACGAACATGGGCCAGCCAGTGAAGCGTTGCTTCATGTGTTCCGGCTGCTAGACCGCAGGGGAGCCTTGGCGGTTACTCACTTGTCCAGTCCATTGGTAGTCGTCGCTTCGGAATGGTTCTATGCGAATGTGATCATACATAGCCAAAGTGCAAATCCAGATGCGTATCAGTCCAGGGGTGCAAAGAATGGATGGATTCGCGCGATGGGTGACGAGATGTCGGATGTGCCGCGCGATCGATTGACTGAGGTCCTTTTGGGAGTGGATCCCGCTTCGCAGGATGGCCTGATGACTTTTGTCGACGCTTTGCTGGCAATTCCGGTAGTTGGTGATACTTCTAGTCGCATTATGTTGCTGGAGAGTTTGCGTCCGGAGATTGCCGACTCCGTCCCGTATTCCGTTGACGCCCGGTACCACGTGCTTGCGTTGGTTGTGACTTGCATGCGGTATCACAACGGCCTCGGCGAGCTCCTGGCTATGATTCGAAACCTCGAAGGTAGATCCATGCCTGTAAGAAAGCTCGATGAGACTATTGCGCAGCTGGTCACCACTGGTTCGACGATCGGGGAGGGCTCTTAGTAGGAGGTGGAGGTTGAATTACCGCCGATCCTTGCCTGTGACCTTCGGAATACTCTTGATCCGTGTGGCGTCAAAATAGCTTGACGACGTCGATACGTTTGTGGGCTTGCCTGCCACAAGGAGGATCCATGAGTATCCTGATGGAGCGTTTGGAAGAGCCACAGCTCGAACTGCTGAACATCGTGTGGCCTCTGTTTTCTGAGCATCAGAAGTTTCCTGTGTACAACTATGTTGATTATCAGATGAGAAAACTCGGACTGGATGCGAGGGAGGTCATTAGATCCTTTCCTTCGATCGGGTTGCGAGGCTACCGCGGTCGCTATAGTGCCATCTGGACGGATCAAATTGGTACGAGCGCACTGCAATCGACCAGTCCCATATGTCTAACTATGGCTGGACTCTTCCACATCAAAGACGACCGCGCCAGGCAGATTAACGATATCTTGCTGAAGTATCTGCGCGACCTGTCCGCAGCGCGCGCGGAAATTGCCGATCACCCATTCGATGTGCCAGATGTAAAGGTTCTCCTCAGCGAGCCCTTGAAAGAGGCAGGTGACGGCCCGACGCTTCTTCCATGGGTTGTTGCGATCGCAGAACACGAGTGGCCGAGCATGTCCATTCAGCGAGACGTCAACCGAGTTACAGGCCAGTTGGGGTCGCTGCTCATGGAGGCCAACTTCTCGACGGTTGACGAGTATTTGAACGCAATCACGGCAGCAACCACCCCGCAGGAACCTCCATCAATCCTTGAACGACGTGATCCACGGGCACTTGCGCGGACAATCACCAACTTTGACATTACCTGTGAGCTCGTGCTGGACAAGCAACTCGTCAGAAAGCCTGCTATAGACCGGACCGCACTATTCGTCCAAGCTGCCGCAACCTTCAGTGACCTTCAGGCCGGACTCAGTGCCCTTGGAGAGTTGTTGAGCGAGCTGCAAGTGCCTGGAGACCGACCGCGACATCCATCTGGGCGGCTCCTTGATTATCTCGTGCAGAAACTCACGAGCATCGACCAAGGTCGCGTTCAGGAAGCAATCAAAGTGATGGACGCTGTCAGGGAGATCCGCAACTCGGGTCAGCATACGCGGCCGTCGGCCAAGCTCATCGACGCGCACGACCTGCTCGGTTTGCCGTTCCCCCTTCATGACCCAACCTGGGCGTGGGATGTCGTTCGTGCTCAGATGGATGCCGCGTTCAGTCTGCTCCAAGAAGAGATCTATGCAGCACGGTAGCTACACGGGCTTGTTGCTAACCGATGGGTAGTTAACCCAGTTTCGAAGGCCAGGCTCCCAGAGCAGCTGATCGGAATCGCTTCTGCTAGCCGCCAATGAACAAACCTCGGTGGGCGGCATTCAGTAGGGCTTTACACAAAGATGTGTTTGCTGTTGCAAATTTACGCGAGAAATGTTAATCCTAAAACGGGGGTCCATTCGCGCATCTTGTGGCTGGGTGCATACTTGCCGACGATTCGAGGTGTTTGTATGACATATAACTGGGAAGCTGACCGTCGGGAGGCTGAAGATGCTCTGGCGCGTCTGCGAAGGACACGAGACGGGCTCCTTAGAATGACGACAAGGCCAGAGTTTCGTGAGTTCATGAGGTTTACGGTCGAGCAAATCGAACAGTTGCATGTGAGAGGCCTAGAACATGCCGAGAGGCGGACGGACCCTGAGGTTTATTACAGCACCCTCACAACAGCTCTTGCTGAAGCAGCTGCGCAACGCTTTCTTGACTGGGAGTCCTAATCCTTGACTTCTCCTTTAGTTGGGTTGCGCGTCTGCGCCTTCCTCGATCTAGTTTGCGGATCGAGGAAGGTGCCCACCCGCAGTGGTAGTCCAGTTCAATACGAAGCCGTAGGCAAAGGACGGCTTCAACCGGGCGAACTCTATACTTATACTGTCATCGTGCAAGATGTACCAGCAGTAGTTCCTAAGCCAGCTCTCCACCGCGGCACTGTACTGTGGTGAGATAAGACTGTAGGTACGTGCTGATTCGTCGATTTTAAGGGCGCATAGATACGTCCTATAATCTTGAAGTGTTTGAGAAGGTACGCCCTTCACTACGTATACCTCCGGGAAGACCTTCATGTCTGGTGAATAGGTCAGGCTGAAGTGGCATTGACCGCATCGGTTTATCGGGGAAAATGTATACGACTGCAGTATCGGTCCATTTATCTTCATATCTATACGGAAATGATAATTCTCGCCTTTTGTGAGCGGTCGGTCGAGTGTCCGTTTGACGTAGTAACAACTTGTCGAGACTGCGGAGACCTCCCAGCCTGGCTCATTAGACGCCACCATCTTTTGCAAGGGTTGTCCATACCCCCAGGACCGATAGCCTGCAGGGTCTTTGCAATCGCGCTTGCCGCCATCTCGGATCTCAAGTTCAAAGTGTTCTACCGAATCAGCTTCACGAACAGGCAAGGTTAGCAGAAAGCAAACGTCGGTCAGGTTGTCCTCGGTCGCCAGAATATTATGTTCTTCGGTAATGTTTAGCTTGTTGTACCACTCCATGAATATAGAGATATCTACTCTCTCCTGGAGCCAGTCGTCGACGCGAAAGTTGCGCGCTCTGGGGAACGACTGATCGCTATAAGCGGAGGAAAGTTTATCAGAACTAGGCTGTATCGGCGCGGAGGTCTCTGCGTCGGAAAGTAGTACAATGTACGATGCAACCAAGGAGATAGCTCGATCTTCTTCCTTTCGTTCGGTCCTTTCTCCCATCTTGCATATACGCATAATCTCCACTCGCCGGCGACCAAGCTCCCTTTGAGGAATCTCAGGTTCAAGACCGTATGCGGCGCGATATATGAACCTAAGCTGGTTGTCTGGTATGTATTCTGAAAGTCGATCCACCTCCTTCGCTATCTGATTGAGGACGGAGTGGCGCTCGGCGTCAACCGGGATCTGCCAAGCTTCTCGAAGCCTGTGATCGAGCTTGTCCACGTTTCTAGGGTCACGAGCGCCTAGGCCAAGTCTAAGGCTGGCTAGAGCCTTTTCAATCGGAATTTCCGTCACCCGGGACTCCCTTAAGATGCCAGTTTCGTGCCGGTGTCTTGCCAGACTTCTGCCAATTTTTTGCCACTAGCCTGCCACCCTCTTGCCAGGGAGTTACCACACTTTGGGGGCTTTACTCTCTCACGAAAAATTGAGACCTTCTGTACGAGGGGTTGCATGCACAGTCGTGAGTGAAGCGATACCGAGTGGCTTCGCGCATTGGACGCACAGGGAGGAATTATGGGCGAACTAGAACGGCGAATCAACAGCGGTAACACGTGGTTAACCCAACGCACCGCCAACCAGGAGCTGGCCAAGCGCAGTCACGAGGTCTACAACGCCACAGCGCTGGCTGTGTCCAAGATCGACGGCATGACCAAGGTAGGCGAACACGCTATGGAACGGCTGGCGAGGTTGAACCAAGATCGCCTTGCCCTGACTGGTCATGACCCGGTGCTCAACGCCCTGTACGGCCAGATCCAGATGACTGTTGCCCACGGGCTGCTGCGAACTCAGCGTCGGCTTGACCAGCGCTACGACGAGATTTGGTGACGATGGGCGCCTATACCTTCCTCGGCGCAGCGGTCACAACGGTGGCTGCGCTAGTCGCTGTCATCTGGGCAGCCGTGACGTACTGGCCAATCACTCTCGCTGTTGTCATCCTGGCGCTGCTTGTTGTGCCCGGCATCATGAGAGGACAGGCGAGGTCGCAAGCTCAGGCCGACTTCGTGGCGCGGGCCGCGGCTGTCGAGAACGAAACCAATGCCGCGCTCCAAGAGGTTGACGACATCTACAACCATGCTCGAGCCAGGATGGAACACCTTGAACGGCTCCGGCGGCTTCGGTGAAGAGACTCCGGGCCGGCTTGGTGACTGCGGTCCTGGTTGCCGTCACGATTCAAATTCTCTGGTGGACCGTGGAACCACTGCTGCCTTACCTGCTCCTCGGGCTGGTGCTGGTGGTCATCTTCGGCACCATCTACTACCGCAGCACGCGCTGGTAGTGCGCGCGGATGCAAAGCCCACGCCAGCCGAGAGCGTGGGCTTCTTCTCTTCCTGCTGAAGGCTTCGGGTTCCTGGAGTGTCCGCTGTGAAGATCAGACGTCGTTGGCAAGGGGCAGCTGTGCGTGCCCACCTCCTAACCTTCCCCTCAGACCTCCGTCCCGAGCAGGTGCTCGCTTGGGTCCGTGCGCTTAGCGGCCTGCTGACTGCTGGCCCTCGCCGCTTTCGTGGCGTTGCGACGGTCATCTTCGAACTGGAAGCTACGGACCGCGGCCTCCAGCATCGACTGAGGGTTCCGGCTTCTCACGCTGACTACCTCGTCGGCCAGTTGCGCTCGTTGGTGCCCGGCACGCGGGTAGCACCGGCGGCATCTCCTCTGCGGTACGCCTGGATGTCGGCAGTCGAGCTGGGTATGACAAATCCGCGACGTCGCCTGTCCATTCCGGATCCTGAAGTCTTGGCCACCAGCCTGTTGGCCAGTGTTCAGACCCTAAACCCCGGTGAAGTCGTTCTGCTGCAACTGGTTGTCGCACCCGCGGTGCCGGCGCATCCACCGACGCAACAGAGGGCTGTCAATGCCGGATTCGGCTTGAAGGCACGGGTGGCCATGCGCTTATTGTCGCCCTCCAATAACAAGGACGACATCGACGACCAGCGTGTCAAGCTGGCCGAGCCCAACTTCCTGGCAGTGCTGCGGGTTGCCGCCAAAGCCGATACGGATGCCCGTGCCCGTCAGCTTGTCCATCGCGTTCAGACCGCACTTGGCAGCGCCCGCAGTCCCGGTAACGGGTTCCGACGACGGCTGGTGCCCAGGCGGCGACTCCTGAAACGCATCTCAGAGGCCCGCGCTGTGCTGGCCTTCCCGATGAAGCTCGCGGCCAAGGAGCTGCTGAGCCTCACGGCCTGGCCGCTGGGACGGCCTCATGTTGCCGGGCTGCCTCGAAGTCGCACTCGCCATCTGCCAGCCACTGGAGAAATTTCGAGGGCTGGTGAGTTGGTCATCGCCACCAGCAACTTTCCGGGCGCTGAACGTCCGCTCGCGATTACTGCTGCCGACGCCTGCAAGCACGTCTTGGTCGCCGGCCCGACCGGCACGGGAAAAACCGCACTTTGCACCAACCTTGCCGCCTCGCTTGTCGACCAAGGCTTTGGCGTCATTGTGGTCGAGACGAAGGCCGATGCTGACCAAGCCCTCTTCTTTGAACTGATCGAGCGCATCCCCAAGCATCGCCTACAAGACGTCGTTATTGTCGATGTTCGTGAGACGGCTTTCCCTGTATCGTTCAACCTCCTGGCTGAGGGAAAACCTGACATAGCGGTCGAGCAGCTGTGCGCGCTTTTTCAACACCTTTACCGCGATACCAGAAGTGTCTATGTCCGCGAGGTGCTCTATCACGGCCTGATGACCTTGGTCAGCCAGCCGGGCTACACCTTCGTCGATCTGGCGTCGTTGCTGATGCCGCGGAACTCGGCAGAGCAGGCATGGCGGGACGAGCTGATCGCCTCTGTACAAGATCAGGAGCTTCGCGACTTCTGGCAGCGATTTATGGATCAGCCGCGGGCGCAGCAAGACCGCTATGTGCAGCCAGTGATGGACCGCATCTGGCAACTCAACGCCCGTAAAGAGATTCGCAATATCATTGGTCAAGCTCGTTCCAGCTTCACGATGGGCGAAGTGCTGGCTGCCAACAAGATCTTGCTGGTCAACTTGTCGGGTGTCGGCGAAGCGACAGCTAGTCTTGCCGGAGCGCTCTTTATGAACGCCATCTGGAACGCTGCCAAGGCTACACGAGCGCAACGGCCTAACTTCCTGTTCCTGGATGAATTTGCTGCGCTGCTTGACCTGCCGGTCGGCACAGCGGATTTGCTAGCCCGGGCTCGCTCTTTCAACCTCGGCGCGGTGTTGGCTACTCAGAACGTCAACGACCTGCCACCGGATATCCGCGGAGCGGTGATGGCCAACGCCAGGACAAAAGTCGTGTTTCAGACCGCAGCTGGCGATGCCTTTCTGTTTGCGCGCGATTTCGGTCGGCAGGTGAGCGACGAAGACTTTACCAAACTTGGCGACTTTGAAGTGATCGCCCGGCTGATGACTCCTGAGGGAGTCAGTAACCCAGTCACGGGCCTCACGCTGCCACCAAGAAAACGTACTGGGTTGGCTCGGCAGGTGCGTGATCTATCCCGTAAACGCTACGGCCGACCAGTTGCTGCAGTCGAAGCTGAGATGCGGGAGCGTCGTACGTCAAAAAGTAACATGCCCAAGAAGAAACCAAATCTGGGCGACCAGAAGTGGGGTTGACATGTCGCACCTTGCTCGGGAGATTGACCGGCAGCTCGTCTGGATTGAGAAACATGCGGACGATCTGATGGCGACAGTGAAAGATCTTAGCGCTGATGTTCGTGCCGAGATGCAAGGTCCCGGCTGGGATGAAGTGCAGTGTCAAGCCATTCGCTTAGCGCTGAACAATTGGGGGGATAACTGCGGGCGTTCCATTATGTCGACCGAAGCTGAGCTGCGGGCTTTTCGTCAAGAGCTCGTCTACGCGCTCCGTCAACTGTGAACGGAAGGCATGTGTACGTCGGTGTGTGTATCGACCCACGGGAAGGAGGAAGTGTGAGCTGCGTAAATAGCACCACCGGCGCGCGGCATACTGCTCCGCCTGACGCTTCGCAGCTCCCTCGGCGTGACCTAGCCGTGGTGAGGCTGATCGGTCAGTTCCGGCAGTTGACGACGAGTCAGATACGCGCTTTAGCCTTCGCTGACATGGCTTCAAAAACACCGCTCGACCGGACGCTTAAACGGCTGACCGAGCGCAAATACCTGGTGCGTTTGCAGCGGCTTGTTGGTGGGAGCTACGGTGGGTCAGGGCAGTACGTTTACCAGCTTGGTCGCCAAGGTTGGAAGTTGCTAAACAAACCAGGTGACTACTGGGCGCCACGCGCCGTGAACTTGCATACCTTGGCCATCGCTGACTGCCTCGTAGCCTTGAAGCGCGTTGAGGGCAGTGGGCTGCTGGAAGTCGTCGAGTTTGTAACTGAGCCTGAGTGTCATAAAACGGTGGGAGATCAGCTGCTCACGCCAGACGCCTATGTTGAGCTGAATCATCGCGGAAATAAGTTGCTTTCGTGGCTTGAGATCGACCGCGGCACCGAGCATGCCGACAAAATCCAAGAGAAGTGCGTGCGGTACTGGAAGGCCTCCGTTTCGGGTCAGTGGGATGGTTACTTCCCCTATGTCTTATTTGTCGTGCCAGATGTTCATCGTCAACGCGCCATCGAACGAGTCATTCAGAGCGGGCCGGCTGATGCGCAAGCACTCTTCAATGTGTGCCCGATAGCTGAATTTCCAAGATTGTCCACAACTTGACGCATCCCGAGAGGAGGAATTGACAACGTAGCCCTAAAGTCGCGCCATTGACTAGTTCGGTCCAATAATTCATAGTGAAAGGGATGGTGAAATGTCTGCGATTAGCTCTGAACCTGCTGTCGACCTCGATCTGACCAACAAAGATCTTATCGCCAATCAGCTCTGGGTTCGCCTGACAAGGCGCATCGCTCGTGATGGAGAGGTGAACCTGATGCTCGCAGAACGCATCATGGATCAGACGCTTGGGTTCTTGAAACTGTGCGCCGAACGGCCAAGCACTGAGTCGTATGTGCCGTCATCCTTGGTCGATATCGGCTGGCATACCTTTATCCTCTACACCAAGGAGTATGCCGAGTTCTGTGCTCAGATAACTGGCGGGCGATTTATTCATCACTATCCCTCTGATGAAGAGGGCGTGGATTATGGTAAGGGCAATGTCGCTCGTACCATTACCGCACTCAAGCGGCACGGCCTTACCGTTGACGAGCCACTGTGGACTAATCTGGGTACGGATTGTAGTGGCGACGGGAGTTGTGACGCCAGTAGCACCTGTGGCGGCGACAGCTGCAGTTAGATAATTCGTCTTCCACCTGGGCGTCCGCAGCGGTGGGTGCCAGGTGGAAGACAAGTAATTAAATAGGTTTTCGTATGAGTAATGAGGTAGATGCGTATTGGAGTAAATGCTACGAAACTGGTAGAGACTTCCGGATGATATCGTCACGCGCTATCTCTACGCTGCTGAGATTTGCCAATACTGCTCAGGGTGGTCGCTGTTTGGATGTCGGGTGTGGTACAGGTCAATTGACGAGAGAGCTGTATCACCGGGGTTTCAATGTAGTTGGCATAGATGTCTCCGAAAGTGCCATCGATATTGCGCGAAAGCTCACTACCGTTTCGCGGCGGCGGTTACAGTATCTGCACCTCGACATCGAGTGCGGCGGCCTGAGCAAGCTTGTGAATCAATCTTATGACCTCATCACCTGCAAGTTCGTCTACGCGCTCATCAAAGATAAGCCTGCTTTCTTGTTAAAGGTACATCAGCTATTAGCGCCGAACGGTGCCTTTGTGGTCATCACGCCTGTGCCTGAAGACGTACCAGCCGAGAAGAAGATGATCATTGTCGCATCGGACGACATGAGCCGGTTAGCAAGAGAATTCGATCAAACTGCGCTGTACCAAGAACATGGCCTGATCTGCTTTGTGGGTCGACGGAGAAGGGTTTTGACTGAAGCCGCCTAGCGGGGAAGGTCATTGATAAACAGAGGCAGAAAGTCTATAATTATAGGTGATTATGAACACTGCTATGACACGTAAGTCCCTCCGCGTCGCGCTACGTCGCCTTGCCTACGATTACCAGGCAAAAGTCCGAGGCCAGGAGACTTTTGCGCACTTCAAGCAGGACGAGTCAGTATTTCGACGACGTCGACGATCTAACTGCAAGCGCCGGGCGGCCAATGTCAGCCACCCGGCGGTGGTGCTCGGATTCTTCATGGTAGTTGTTGTTTGGCTTGGGCTTGACAGTCATGCTCAGGTGATACTTGGAGACTTTTAGATTTGCTTCGCCATAGCAACCCGTGGCGCACTTCGTGGTGCATCCGCCTAGCAGTCCATATGGTCGACCGTGTTGGCAGGATTGGGCGTGGGGCTCCCTACACCCCGCTCCGCTCCACCACGCCAGATCGTCTCCCCACCATCACCGAGCCCACCACGATCGCCGCCAGCCCCAGGACCGTCGACCACGTGATCCGCTCGTCGAGTAACACCCAACCCAGGATCACCGTGATGCCGGGCGACAGGTAGAACGCCAACGTCGCCCTGGCCGGTCCGGCTCTCGCGATCAGGCCGTAGAAGAGCCTGAGCGTGAAGCCGGTAAACACGATGCCCAGCGCGAGCAGCGACAGCGAGCTGGGGAGCGACGGCAGTTTCGCCGGCAGCGACAGTATGCCCGGCACCAGCAGCACGGTGGTGGCCACCAACATGGCGGCTGTTGCCACACCAAGCGGTTCAGCAAAGACCAGCTTGCGGTGAATTAGCATCGAGCCGATCGCATAGCAGAGGGCGGCCGCGGTCACGAGGATACCGCCGAGCAACATGTGGGAGCCGTCGTGGATGTCCACGCCGAAGATCAGCACCAACCCCGCGAGCCCGAGCAGTAGGCCGACGACACCGGTGATGCCTTGGGGACGTTCAGCCGGATCGAACCGCAGCGCCAGCAGAGCGACGAACAATGGTTGCGCCCCAATGAGAATCCCGGTCAGGCCCGTGGAGAGCCACTGCTGTCCATAGGTCAAAAGCGTCATCGGCACCGCAGCCTGCAGCAGCACCGTGATGAGCACCCACCACGGATGCTGACGCAGCGGTGCAAGTACGCGGCGGTGTAGCGCAAGCGGCAGAAGCATCGCGGCAGCGAGGGCCACGCGGCCAAGGACGACCACCACCGGCGAGAAGCTTTGGAGTGCCAAGGCGATGACGAGGTAGGCCGCGCCCCAACAGATCGACAGCGTGATCAGCATCAACCAGTTTCGGCGGCTCACGTTACTGTCGGCTCACCAACTCCGTCACTGTCGCCGCGCATCCCCACGCCACACTCACTCCCGCCCCGCCGTGCCCGTAATTGTGGATGACCTTGCTTGTGACGAAGTGTTCTTCCTCAAGCCGAATCTCCGGCCGGGTAGGGCGAAGGCCAACCCGGTGCTCAAGAACCACAGCATCTTTGAGCAACGGCTGTACTGCCGCGCATCGTGCCAAAATGCTCTCGGCCGTGGCCAAATCCGGTTCACGGTTCCTTGAGCCTGGTTCAGCAGTGCCACCAAGCACGACGTGGTCACCGTGCGGGTAGATGGCGATCAAATCCGGGGAGTCTCCGGTATCGACCTCCAGGAACTCGGTGAGACCCGGATTGCTCACCACCAACTGCTGGCCGCGGATCGGGAAGAGTTGGTCGTCACCAGCGAGTTTTCTGGCGCCAAGTCCGGTGCAGTTGACGACCACCGGCGCCATCGAGCTGGCGTCCTGTAGCGATTCGACTGCGGCGACCTCGATCTCGACGCTAACCGCCTGGAGACGCTTCATCAGATAGGCCAGGTGCGTCGGCATGTCAATAAGCGGCGCTGTGTAGTGCACGCCGTGGCGGTATCCCGGCGGCAGCTCATCTTCCGTGCACGATCGAAGGTTCGGCAGCAACCTGAACCAGTCTGGCGGTTCATGCTTGGCCATCGAGACGTCCTTGCCGCTCGCCAGCCGTACGCCCGTTCCCGGTGT
This sequence comes from Kibdelosporangium banguiense, assembly GCF_017876405.1. GTDB lineage: Bacteria > Actinomycetota > Actinomycetes > Mycobacteriales > Pseudonocardiaceae > Kibdelosporangium > Kibdelosporangium banguiense. Next base: position 3,131,593 of record NZ_JAGINW010000001.1, read on the forward strand.
ATCGGCCAGCTCTGTCAACACATGCAAGGTATGGGCAGCCCAGGCGTACACCCGATCATGCGGCTCGACGAGCCATGGCCCCCAGAGCGCGCCGGCTGCTGCCGAAGTCGTCAGGTCTGGTGGTTCCGCCGCTTGCACCCGCACGGAATGTCCGGCCTCGGTCAGGGTAGTGGCGGTCGTCAGCCCGATGACACCAGCACCGATGACAAGGACATCCATACAGCTGACAGTAGTCGCCAGGATGCGGCAGCGCGCTTGCCCGTTGACGCGGCTACTGGCTCAAGGCTGCCTCAAGTTCAGGCAGGAAACTGCTGACGTGCCGGTCCTGTGCCCGCCAGCGAAGCCTGCCAGCCAGCTTCCCGAGGACGTCCATGCTCCGCGGTGACTGCACCCGTGCAGTACGGGCGACCGCTTGTTGTCCATACGCCACGGCGTTGACAAGATCGCCACGACTGGCGGCAGCGACTGCCAGCCAAGAGCCCTCGAACATCGCTCGGCGTTGTGAAGCATCAGCAAGCGAGCGGTTGTGTGCGCCGGTATCAAGAAGCTGCCCACCGCGATCGAGGAGAGCATCGGCCATCTGGCGGTCATCAGCATCCTGACTCAGGACACCGGCGTGCACCAGGGCATATCCCGCCTGCGTATCGAGGTGGTTCGGCGTCAGGAAGTACATCCAGGCTGGTTCGTCTTCGCCCCGATCGGTGAGTGCTTCCAAGCCCATCTGGTAAGAGCGCTCAAAGTCCTTGAGCTGCCCGGCCACGGCGTAGCCGTAGGCGAGTCGCGTCGCCACAGACGCTCGGAGGGTTGCCGGTTCGCCGGCTGCCACGCGAACGGCCGCTTCGCCAAGCCCGATGGCATCGCCGGATTGTTCTCGGCTGGCGGCTTGAAATGCCAAGTCGGCGAAGACATGCGCCGCCATCGACCGGTATCCAGCTTCTTTCGACGCACGCAACGTGGTGAAGAAATACCGCTGGGCTAAGCCGTGCTTGCCAGCATCAAAGGCCATCCACCCAGCCAGTTGCCCGATGTCGGCGAGTGCCGCGAACAATCGACGCTCGACACGGTCCGGGTGGCTGCCTTGGCGGAGGAGGACGGCAACCGAGCGGAAGTACGCACCGACGTACGCTAGGTGCGCTCCACCACCGTTGGCGTCGTCCAGCCGTTGGAGCGCAGGGATGCTCTGTTCAATCTGCTCCAGCACCTCGTGGCCGACGCCGCCTGTAGGAGTTGTGAGCGGCAACGGAAGCTGCTGCGGCCCGTCGTTCCAGTAGTCGGCTGTCGCCCTGCGAAGCGCCTTCCCGGAAATCACAGGCAGCGGCCGACGATCGATCAAGCCAGACTCGACCCACCCGTCCACCACACGCAGCATGCCGTCGCGTGACCACGGCAGGTTCATTGCCGCGTCAGCCGGCAGAGGTGGACCGGTTAGTACTCCCAGCCCACCCTCCGGCATCGCGAAACTAGTCAGGGCGGCTCCGAGGCCTGCTTGCAACAACGTTCGTCGAGGAATAGCCACCAGTACCTCCCGGCCGTTGACCTGCACCGGCACAAGGACTGTTTCTGGAGGCAGGCCAGCACTATCTCTGTCAAGGGGTTCACTGGGAACGTCGGCGATCTCGGAACGCACCTCGACTGACGCTGCGAACCGTTCCCGTACTTCGTCGGGTGCGCGCCGCAGGGCGGTATCGAGGATCTCTTGGGTCTCGGGCAGCAGGGTGATCGTGTCGCCGCGCTGCTCCCATTTGGAGACGGTTTTGGGTCCGACGCCCAGGTGCTCGGCAAAGCCGCGGACGGTGTGGCGCATGGCCAGGCGCAGCGCCTTGGTTTCGGCGCCAGTCCAACGCTCGACCGCGACCATTAGGTACCCCTTGGTTCACCTCGGAGGCAAGGCCTGAACACAGGGTAACGCCACGAGTACCACACCGGGCCAACACCGGTTCATTCCACTTTGGCCATGACGTGGCCAGGCTGGTTACCAGGCACCCGGGCGTCGGAAGAGTCGTCTCCCCGACGGACGCCGAGCGTTTCACAAACGCAGTACTGCTCGGCAGTGCTCCAGCCCCGGCGCTTGGGTGCCGCCATTGACCAGACCGGTGTTTGGAGCGGCTGCCTTATGTCCAGGCTTGATCTCGTAGCCATGGCTGAGGGGCGCCACAGTCCGCGCGGATGGAGACCGTGATGTTGCCTTCGACCGAACCAACGGCCGGAAACCCTGCCTCCCCCGCATTGGTGTTTCCGGCCGCATATAAGGGGAGTGGGCCGACCGGGGCCCGCCAGGAGTCGGTCCACTCCCCGCTTCCACCGGGTGCGCAGCTCTACGCCGAGTCCTTTGGATGGCCTATCACCATGGAGGGTGGCGAAGTCATGGTCATGTGCGGCGATGTTCTTGACGTCACTACGATGCCGGTCGGGTTCGGGGGTGAAGTCAACCAGTTGCTACGTGTCCATCTCCTGATGGCGCCAATCGTGGAAGTGCGAGCAGCCAAGCCTGATGAGTCGTCGACGTGGGCCTTCTTCAGTCAGCCGAAACAGCCAACACCTAACGACGACCAGCTGCTGAAGCTCTCGACATGCGGCGTGAAGCACCTTGGGGCCGGGACCACGTTTCCGTTGCCACCCAGCCCAACCTGCGGCAGCGAGGAGTTGCGCTGGATAGTGCCGCCCCCGTTTGGTGCGTTGAAGAGCCCGTTGCCGCCGTGGGAGTCGATCGCGGCCTGTGGACTCAAGGCCAGGTACCGGGCGATCGGGCGCTAGGCAACACCAGACAGCGTCACGCAGTCGTTCAAATCTGTTGGGCTTGAGGCCGGCGCGTGGAGTGGCACTGGTGGCGTTCGGGTTGGGACGGCCTGGTACACGCCTGGCTGCTTCCTGACGAAACACCCGTGTTCCTGACCGCGGCATGTGGCCATCGGACGACCGTCAGCCGAATTGTCTGTGATCGAAACGCGAGCGTATGCACGAAGTGCCAGCGGGCCATCTGGGACGGAGCGCTCTCCTAGCAAAGCCTTCATGACGTGCCAAGGGTTTTGGAGTGACTACAAGTGAGAGGAGGGGCCGATGAGGCTGTTTGATACCGCCACTCGCGCGCATACGAACGTGCGGCTCAAGGACGAGATGCTGATCTACGTCTGCGGAATCACGCCCTACGAGTCGGCGCACATCGGTCACGCCTTCACGTTCCTGACCTACGATCTTCTCCAGCGGCGGCTCGAAAGTCTGGGCTCACGCGTCCGGTTGGTGCGGAACATCACCGACGTCGATGAGCCGATGTACGTCAAGGCCAGCGAGCTCGGCATGCACTACCTCCAGCTTGCCAAGCACGAGACGGCGGCTTTCCAGCGCATGATGCGGGCGATCAACCTCAAGGACCCTGACGTCGAACCGAAGCCGAGCGAGCACATCGACGAGATCGCGAGCGCGGTCAAGGAGTTGGTCAACCGCGGCGTGGCCTACATGCTCGACGGCGACATCTACTTCGACGTCAGCCAGTTCCCGACATTCGGAAGAACCAGCGGTTACTCAGCCAAGCTCATGACCCAGTTTGCGCGCATTCGCGGCGGCGATCCGGACCGCACAGGCAAACGTCATCCGCTCGACTTCCTGCTGTGGCGAGTCATCAACGACAAGGCGGATCCGGCTGCGTGGGACACCACCGTGGGGTACGGCCGGCCCGGGTGGCATATCGAGTGCACCGCTATGGCCTACAAGCATCTTGGTCAAACCATTGACATCCATGGCGGCGGCACCGACCTAATCTTCCCGCACCACGAATGCGAGAACGCCCAGAGCACGGCGCTGGGCAGCGAACTGTTTGTGCGCCAGTGGGTACATACCGCGCCGATGCTGCTTGGCGGCGAGAAGATGTCGAAGTCACTCGGCAACTTGGTGTTCGTGCGTGACCTCATCGAGCGGGTCGACCCCGCCGCGATCCGCATTGCCCTGATGACCTACCACTATCGAACTGGCGGTGAGTGGCGCGACGACGTTCTCCAGGCCGCCGCGCGCTTGCTCGACCAGGTGAATCATGCCGTAACGCGACCTGATGGCGCCGATCCGCGGCCGTACCTGGCGCGCGTGCAGGCCGCGCTGGACAACGACCTTGACGCGCCTGAAGCCATGCGGGCGGTTCGTGACATGACGCAGTCCCTACTTATCGGTGGCAGTGACACCACCGCGGCCGCCGGCCTCAGCGACATGCTGACGCTGCTTGGCATCACTGTGCCGGGGGCTTCACTGAGGGGGACAGCGTGAAGTTCAATCTGCAGGTAGCCAAGTTCGAGGCGCAGTATCGCCGCGTGGTCGCTCCTCGGCTGATGCTTCCGCACTGGTTCAGGTACCAGGTCAGGCGCAGCCGCATCGCTTACCTTGCAGCATTTCAGCGCAGTGAGAACCGAAAGCCATTGCCTCAGTGCATCGGCGAGGCGGCACTGCTGGGGCTTCGCTGGCGGTGCTTGCCGTTCCATTACCTGCGTTATGGCCTCTACGAGCGCGGCTACGACTTGAGACAGCTGCTCTCGTACCTGCCGGAGACCGTCTTTTATTACCGGCTGCTCTCGAAGGTGAACCGGGACTCGGTGCTGCTCGACGACAAACTGGTGTGCAAGCGGATGCTCGGCGATGCCGGAGTGCCGCAGGCCAAGCTGTTGCTGAGCGGCGACGGTGAGCAGTGCATCGATGCCCAAGGGAGTCCCTTTAATCCCAGTGCTTTGGGCGACGTCGTGCCCGACGGCGAGGTTGTGGTGATCAAGCCCGCGCGGTACTCCAGCGGCGGCGATGGCGTCATGGTGCTGACCTACTCCGACGGCGTGTTTCACGACGAAGCTGGACGAGAGGTGTCGCTTCAGCAATACGGACACGTGTGGGGGCCATGGCTGGTTGAACGGTTCGTTCGTCAGCATGCCAATCTGGCAGAGTTGAACGCCCAGTCACTCAACACGGTGCGGGTGATTACCATCTGGCATCCGATCAACGGCGCTCAGGTTGAGTACTGCATCCTCAAACTTGGAGCGGGCACCGGGCTTGTCGACAACGCCCACGACGGCGGCCTGTACCTCGCCGTCAACAAGGAATCAGGCGAACTGTCCAAAGTGGCCTTCGATGAATCATTCACCCGGCACCACATACATCCGGCATCGGGCGTCAGGTTCGATGGCCGCAAGATCGAGGCCATTCGAGAAGTCGTGGCGCTTGCCGAACGCGCTGCTGGCCTTTTCCCGCAGATCACCCTGATTGGCTGGGACATTGCCATCGGCGAAGACGGCCCTCTGATCATCGAGGGCAACAGCAGCTCAGGACTCACCAACGTGCAGCGGACCCACGGCGGCGTGGCCACCACGCTTGGCCGGTTCCTCGCAGATCTGTCTCACCGGGTAGGCGTCTCATGAGTAGAACGATCGATTCCGTCGAACGAGCCTGTCAGGCCGTGCAGCGGTTGCCCCTTGTCGGCTTGGCGCCGCGGCCCATCGATCTACTGCCGCTCCTTCGCTTGGAGGCTCTCAATCAGTTGTGGTCGTGCGAGGATGCCGCCCCCGACTGGCCTTCGCGATTCGGCACCGACGTTGTGTCACTAGAGCACGCCCTCGGCAGCCGGCGACGCTGGCGTGGTGTCGACGTAGATGCCTTGCTGCCGTTAGTGAATCCGTTCATCGCAGCATCACCCGCAATGGGCTCGCTCGGCCTAATTCCCTACACCTTGACCGAGCACTGGCGGGCAGCACTGGCGGACGCCCACGGGCTCACGGTGGCGCCGTCGCTTGCTTCGTGGCCGCTACCTGAACTCGTCGACAAGATCAGGATGCGGCGGTGGCTACGAGAGCTTCGGGTACCGGTACCGCGATCGTTCGCTGTCAGGCGAGCCGATCTGCGCTACGCCCAGCTGGTTCTGCGCCTGGGGTCGCCCTTCGTCCTGCAGCTTCCAACCGGCTCAGCAGGGGTCGGGACATACCTGGTCCGTACCACCGGTGAACTGGAGCGTGCAGTGGCGCAGCATCCGCAGGTGGAAACCTGGCTCGCCAGCAGCTACGTCGGTGACCGGACGGTGAACATCCACGGCCTCGTGACCGGTACGAACACCGTTGCCGTAACCCGCCCGTCGGTACAGCTGACCAATCTCGCCTCAGTTGGTGCGGCGTTCGGGGCGTACGCCGGTAGCGACTTTGGTGCTCCATTGACCTTGCCTGCCTGGATCTTGCAGCGCTGCCACTTGGCTGTGCGACGTATCGGTCAGGCATTGGCGGCTCGCGGATACCACGGCATCTTCGGTGTCGACGTTGCAGTCGACGAGCAATGCGTCACCGTGCTTGAAGTCAACGGCCGCATCCAAGCCTCAACCTGGCTGCTCGGTGAGATCGAGTTGGAAACTGGTGTGGTGCCGACGCTGGTGCGACATGTCTTGGAGGCGTATGGGCACCGCACAGAACAGCGATCGGGGGGTCTCGCCATCCAGGGGACCCAGCTGATCGTTCGCCATACCGGTCCAGATGGCATGTGTCTGTCGGTGCGGCCGCAGCCGGGTGTCTATTCGTTGCGGAGTAGCCGCTTGCTGTGGCGTCGCGATGGTGTCGGCCTGTTGGATTGCGGTCCCGACGAAGTCGTGCTCGCTGATTTGCCAGGCGCCAGCACCGTTTTGGAGTCGGGCGCGGTGCTCGCGCGCGTGGTGACGCGGCGAAGCCTTACCGCGTCCGACGGCCAATCGCTTAACGCCGAGGGCACAGCCATACTGGCCGCCTTGCAGACCTCGTGGTCACTTCGCCCTTGCGCGCCAGCGCTTTCCCCGGCTGGAGGCCTGTGATGGAGGACGCGGTCCCGAACCAGACACTCACCCAGGCACGAGCAGTCATGCAGCCCTTCCTCGACGCGCTGGCCGCGAAGCCCGACGTCCAGGCGGTGCTCGTGCTGTCATCGAGCGCCTGTACGTCAGCCAACCCCACCCACTTTGACGAGGAATCCGACTTCGACATCTCCTTGGTGCTCGACATCCCGATGGCCGCCTCAGAGTGGCGGCCGCGGCGCAGCGACACTTACCAGTTGCTCGCCGATCGCATTCCCGACTGGGTGCCGAATTTCCTCTTCCACGTGCCGGTTCCGTGGGGACGTATGGAAGTCAACGTTCACCAGATGATCTACCAGTACGAGGCAGATCCTCGGACGGTGTGGAATGGCGACAAGTGCGACGCCTACCTCAACAAACGGGAGGTGATCGCCGACCGTGAAGGGCGCTTTCAGCAGCTCGTCGACGAGAAAGCCCGCCGTAGCCTCAGTCAGCTGGCAGACGAGCACGTCAGGCTAGCCAACCGTCTTACCTGGGACATCACCACCATGCCGTTCCGGCAGGCTCGTCGCCTGGGATCGTCGAGCGGGCACCATATCCTGAATGTGGCCATCGATGAGGTCATTGACTGCGTGTACGCCATGAGCGGCCTGCTGATCCCGAACAGGAAGTGGAAGCTCGCGCACTTGGTCAGCCGGTCGCTGATCTCCATCGAACAAGCCGAACTCCTGCAGGAGGCGATCCGGTGCGATCCCACGTCGATGTCTGATCTCAAGCGTCGCGTCCGGGCGTTGACCGCCTTTTGTCAGAGCGTCGATGGCCTGGCAACGACTGGACCTGCAGCCGCCCGACACCGCCGTGGCTATTATTCGCGCATTCAGCTGCGGGAGCGCACCTTTGCCGACGCCGTCAGCGATGAGGTGGAGGCTTCGCTCGCTGACGTAACCCGTGACGTAGTAAACTTTTCGCTATGTGGATCCTCTGTCGATCTTGTGGCATGTCTGGCCAGCTCGTTACCCGAGTCGTGGCGGACTGTTGCGCCTGTTGTTAGTGCGCACCTAAAACAGGTCATCGATTAACAGAGGACAATTCAAAATGAGTCTCAGGCTGTACAACACCCTGACGAAACAAAAAGACGACTTCGTACCGATGCAAGATGGCGTCGTCAAAATGTTTGTCTGCGGCCCAACTGTGTACGACTTTAGCCACGTCGGTCACGCCAAGACATATACGCAATTCGACTTCATCGCGCGCTATCTCAAAAAGCGCGGCTACAAGGTGACGTACGCGCAGAACATCACCGACGTCGACGACAAGATTATCCGGCGTTCAGCCGAGCTCGATGTCGAGCCGCGCGAACTGGCCTCGCAATACGAAGCCGCCTACCTCGAGGACATGGCGGCGCTGCACAACACCAGCGTCGATATCTACGCCCGTGCCCACGACTACATCGACCAGATCGTGGCGCAAGTACAGGAGCTTGTTAAGCGTGGCCACGCCTACCAGCTCGACGACGGCTGGTACTTCGATCTGTCGACATTTCCGGACTACGGCAAGCTGTCCGGTCGCACCGAAGTCGAGGCTGAAGACTCCGTCGCCCGCATCGACGAGCACGAGCAGAAGCGCAACCCTGGCGACTTCGCGCTCTGGAAGGCCCGCAAGCCTGGCGAACCGTGCTGGGACACGCCGTTGGGGGAGGGGCGGCCAGGATGGCACATCGAAGACACCGCCATCACCGAGGCGCTCTTCGGACCGCAGTATGACCTGCACGGTGGCGCCGTCGACCTGATCTTTCCGCACCACGAAGCTGAAGTGGCCCAGATGGAAGCGGCGTCCGGCCAGTCGCCGCTGGTGCGCTACTGGCTGCACGGCGGGTTGCTGCGAGTGGCTGGCGCCAAGATGGCCAAGAGCGTCGGCAACTTCATGGCCATCCGTGATGTGCTGGAACGCACCGACTTCCGCACGCTCCGCTTTGCCTTCCTGAGCCAGCACTATCGCTCATCGATGGAGCTTGGCGACATCACGATTGAGAACGCTCGCAACACCCGACGGCGCGTCGAGAACTTCGCTCGGCTGATCGATCCGTCGCACGTCGAGTCGGAGGCGAGCATCGCGCTCGTCAGGCGCACCCGTGAGCGCTTCTTCGAGCGGTTGGACGATGACCTCGACACTCCCGGCGCGCTTGCGGTGTTCTTTGACTACATCCGCGAACAGAACCGCAGCGGGGAGATGCCGGGCCCTGCGGCGCAGGCGCTGCTCGCAGACATAAATGATCTATTCGATGCCTTCGACCTGGAAGACCACAAGGTCGACAGTGAGGAAATCGAGGCGCTGCTTGCCGAGCGGCGCACGCTGCGCCAGGAACGGAAGTTCGCCGAGGCAGACGCCATCCGTGCCAGTCTCCTGGAGCGCGGCATCACGATCGAAGACACGCCCGACGGAACTCGTTGGTGGACTGAAGAAGGGTAAGCCCACATGGATAGCGCTCCATGGCACTTGCGCGGCCCGCTTGTTGTTGAAAACGTTCTGCCCGAACAGCTCCGTGACGATCTGCTCAGTTACTTCCGATCGACGGAGTCACTACCGCGGAGCTACCAAGGCGTCGTCGACCAGTCCCAGCGCAACTGCGCCTTCGTGGAAGTGCCAGCCGAGCTGGCCGACGTCGTCCTGAAGTTGGTGGCTGATCGTGTCGACGAGTATTTCGGCATCGAGAGCGCGCCGATCGATGGCCAGCCGCAGCTGATCTACCGCTACGGTATCGGTGTGGGCTTCGTGACGCACCACGACGAAGTGACCGAGGTCGAACTCGAACGAGCTGAGAGCAACGGTCAGCCGGTCATTGGCGGCGATCTCACCACACTCCTGTTCTTGAACGGGCCGGATGCGTACGAGGGCGGGGCTCTCTATTTCGAGCAGCCGCCGCTAGAACTCCGGCCGCCGCAAGGCACGCTGGTGGCGTTCCCGGCCACACGCGACTTCATGCATGGCGTCAAACAGATCGACCGCGGCGAACGGTTCAGCCTGCTAGCGCGGCGTTCGGTCGTGCGAGTCGTCGCTCCTCTGCAGACGGTGCGGGGGTGAGATGCTGTGCGCATGTTGGTTGGGTGGCCAGACCGAGATGTCCACTGGATCTTCGATATAGAGAAAGAACTTCGATGCGATCTGCAAGGCGGCTACGGCGCGTCAAGCGTGGCGGGCGCCGTCCACGCATCAACTCGTCAGGATCAATCCCAAGGGCATCGGTCACCTACAGACCACGTTCGAGCCGTTCAACAACGGCCAGCAGTGACGTGCCCAAAGCCTCAGCAACATGCCGCAGTTCCACAACATCCAGCCGGCGCTCGGCGGACTCGTACTTGCTGACGAACGACTGCGGCTCGTCGAGCTGTTCGGCTACTTCCACCTGTGTCAGCCCAGCTTCAAGCCGAAGATCTCGGAGGAGCGCACAGAGGCGCTGATACTCCGCCGAGTAGATCGACTTGTCCACGGCATAAGCGGACAGTAACCGCCTTGGATATCCCAAAATAGGATATTGTCCCCGGTGAAACGGACCGTTTCCCGGTGAGGCCCCATCGAAACACCGAGGAGGTGATGACCATGCGGATCGCCAAGAGTGGGGGTGGTGGTGGCGTCTGACCGCCACCGCAGGTGAGGACGAGAGCCCCTGGGCGTCTGTAGCACCCAGGGGCTCTCGCTTGGTATTGAACACTGACCTCGCTACGTCTGCCGTCCCGGCGGTGAGCATCCCGGTTGGCCGCGTGTACGAAAGGTTCAATCGACGCTGGCTGGCATAAGACTAGGCAGCGTCCTGCCTGAGTTGTGGCGTGTGGTTTTCGAGCCGATGTATTCGCGCCTTAATGCGCTCCATCTTCGCCGTTATGGACGTCACTTCCACATGATCGCTCTCGACAACCTTGGCGACGCCGTCCACCATTTCGATGAGCTGTTCTGTTTGTACCTTCGTTGCCATGAGCGCTTCGATGGTGTCGCAGCGGGTCTCAATATGACGGTACAGCCGCATGAATTGGTCGTCGTTGCGAACCTGCTGGCTGCCAAGCCGCTTGTTCAGGTCGTCAAAGCGCTCGTCATGCTCTGTTAAGCGCTTATCTATGTCGTCAAGCCGCGTGGCGACGGTGTCAAAGCCGCGAACCATATCAGCCTTTAGTTCCGTGATGAGTTGTGCAATTTTTGATTCTTCCATATACGCTCCATTGTTTCACTCCGCAAATTATTGGTCAATAGTGAAGGTAACTACCATGGGCGAGCGAACTTGAATGTGCATTTACTAACACGGGCGAATCTTGCTATAATTGATCTTGTACATGCCAAGCCTGTCCCGTCAGCTCTACAAAGCCAAACTGCAGCTCGCTGCGGTTTTCCTCATGATCGCTGGCATCGTGGTGCGCGCCCTTGCTACGGCCATTGAGTCGACATCATGGCTCCCTACCTGGGCCGCAGATTTTCTGCCCGACATCGGCACCTCGCTCTTCGTAGCCGGCCTCGTTGGCATCTACCTCGACTACCGCACTCGCAAAGAGAGCGAAGCGCTCTTGAGCGAACAGTTGGAACGCGCCATCGAGAACAAGGCCCCAGCCATCCGCGATGCCCTGCTGAGCAGCTTCGCGTTCAAGCCTGACGATCTGAAGAACATCGCCTCCGATGACACTCTCGACCGGATCGCCACAAACGCCCTGGCGCTTCGGCTTGGTGATCAGGCGCTCGCTCATGACCTGTACACCGACCTCCGCGACCAAGTGATCCGTTCGCCCGAGCGTTGGCACGATGTTGACATCGACGTGTCCCTCAGCCCATGGGCCGCTGGTCCCAAAGCTGGACTTGTCTCTATGTTCGTCGCGACTGTTCGCTGGGAGTACAAAGTCGTCACGACTGGGTCAACGGTGCGATTTGCCTGCGTCGCTGACGAACGTGAGTACCGTGAGTTGCTGCGAGATCCGACCGTCGCCTCCGCTTGGCACTTTGATGAATCATCCAAAGTGGACGCTGCCTCGCCCGAGGCTTTCGAACTCCTCCGGCTCTCGGTTGATGGCCACGAGAAGAAGGTCCATCGCTCCCAGCACCGCGGGGCTCAGAGTTACCGGGTTGACCTCGGTGACACTGCGGCCAACGATCAACCTGTGACCATCGCCTACACCTACCGCGTCCTCGTACTGCGCCATGGTCACGTGCTCTACCTTGACCTGCCACGTCCCACCAAAGGCGTGCATGTCCGACTGACCTACGCCGACGCTGGCATCCGTCGAGTGAACATCCTCGACTACTTTGCTGGCAGTCAAGCGTCACGAATCGAGCAGGCGCCCAGCGACGTCCCGACCAAGACCGTTGACGTCGGCTTCGACGGCTGGATCTTCCCGCGCTCTGGCGTTGCGTTTGTGTGGGTACTGCAGGAGGAACAACGGCGCCATGATGCGTAACCCGACCCGATCGCTCTCTGGGTACGTTTGCACGGGGCAAAGCCCTTCGTGGTTATGACGCGCCGATCTTGTCGAAGCGAGTCGCTCACCATCCACGAGCTCGCCGTGAGGGCCTGCAAAGAGTCGCAGGAGGGCTTGATTTACGCACTGGCCAGGTAATAAGTCTCTACCGCTCACATAGTCACGGTCCGTCGTTAACCAGGCGCACAGTTTTAACGTGGGTCGTGTCGTTCCGGTCGGGGCACCCAGCGGGTAGTGGTTTGAACCTCACCGTGTTATCACTGTCAGGCGCCTTCGCTTTTAGAGCATCGCTGCACGGTGCGGGTACACGAAGGACGACGACCGGGTATATGGTCCCCTTCTTGTCGCCAACATTGCCGACAGGCGAATTATGAAAACTCCACCTTCCGGCAATTATTGGAAGCGGTTCCGGATTTACTTGATAGTAGTAACCGTCAGTCGGATCATAGTCGAGCAACCAGATTCGATCGCCCTCGCAAGCTGTCCCAGCGAATTCTGCACCACCACTGGCCGATATCTTCGTCATGTCAGCTGGGGCGGTGACGGCAAAGCTCTCGCTACATGCTGAAGAGACTACTGTGCTTGGTGAGGATGTTTCTGGGGTGGATGACAGGGTAAGTTGGCTCGACGTCGATGGTGCAGATGATCCAACGGGCGTTGGCGGCTTCGACCCGGTAATGATCGCCGCCACGATTGCGCCAGTGGCAGTCAGGGCGGCGGCCGTGATCGTGGCGATTACAGTCCCGCGGCTGGTAGATGCCCGAGCTTTCTCTGGCTCCTTGCCGGCATCTTCCTTATCGTGATTCTCCGCCATGGGGTCTCCCGGGCTCTGAGTATTGCTTAAGCAATGAAGTCCCCTGTCATCGTGTCCCTGTTGTCTACTCACTCGCGACTAAGCGGGACGGCATTACAATGTATGCACATGTTCACCCGTTTGGCGCATTTAAGCACTGCGGCCTCATCTACGAGTTGGAGGGTTACGATTAGAGGACAAAAGGAGGATCAAGGTAACATCCGCGTATGCCTTGAAACCCTCAATATCGTGCCTACACTCCTCGCGAACTCAATCGACTTATGGAGCTCGGGCTTGTCGCCTGCGTCGGCGAAGCCCTCGCGCCACCGGCTGCGGATCGCCAAAACAGGCGTTCTTCGGCCAGCCTCAGGAATATCGGTGTGCGTGCTCCAAGAGCGCGAGATGTCCTGGGGAGCAGGCGACCACCAATGTGGCTGGCCGCTCTGTGTCTGCTCCGCCGAGCAGATGGAGTCGGACGCGGTCATCGGCTGGCTCACAACACGCTCCACACCAAGAACACCGGTCCACCTGATCCACATCGCTACTGACCATGACGCTAAGTTCATCGCACAGCGCGAACCGAGGCAAACGGCTGTCCACAGAGGGCAGGACTCCTCCGTCAAGAGGCTTGCACAAAATCTCATGGTGGGCTGGAGCTGGACGGCTGCGGAGCGCCTGCCTCGCCACTCGGTACGTCGGCCGCCAGCTTGTGGATTTTGTCAAACTTGAATCCGTGCTCAGCTGTCACCTCGCAGAGGATCTTGAGCAAGATCCTCCAGCCTTCGGGTGACGGCTCAGGCAAGCCTGGCGGCAGGTTGATCGTGATAGGTCGCTTTTTCGAGCCCACTTTGTGTGTGCCGTCGTCATCGGTCACACCTACCTCCCGCTGCATCGCTCACCTCGACGGTAGGACGCACGAACGGTTCCGGCTCAAAGTTCACTCCAAAGAGAGCCCTGGCATATCGCTGATCAAGGTAGCGGCGCCTTGGACGAAATACGTAGTGAACTACAAGCAACCACTGGCGCTGAAAGATCTTTAGGTCAGAGCTCGGCGTCAGGTAGCTTCGGGTGCTTAGTCTGCAACCGGCTAGAAAGCTTGTGAAATCGATCTTAGTCTTCGGGTAGATTTCCACTATCTGCCGTTCGTGAGCTAACACTTCAGCGGTCAGTCGCCGATGAGTAGTTATCGAGGGGCGTGCTGCCGGCAAATAGATCATCGCTGGTGGTGCGGAGCGGAGGGTTATATGTGTGGATCGAGGACGCCTTGACTGTCGTCGAACTCTTGTGGTGGGGGGCTTTTGGCGGTCTGGGAGTGGAAGCAAGCGAGCTGTTCAGAGCCGTCAGACGTGTGCACGGTGTGCCTTGGAAGGCGGAGGGAGAGCCATCGCTAGGCGCGCACCTTCTCTCTGCCGGGTTGCGGTTGTTCATAGGCTGCGGGCTGGCGACAGCAGCTGGACTGTCGGAGCAGGTCAACGGCCCGATGGGAGCTCTCGCTGTGGGCGTGTGTGCCCCGCTGATCATTGACCAGATAGGTTCACGAATTCCTGTCGCCGGTGACGCGTCGGCCGTTGAGGCCGCAACGTCCTCTATCAGCCCACCTTCCGCATTGGCGGAGGCAGAGGCAGGAGGAACCGGTGCCTAGCCGCAAGTTCCGCTCTGACCTGAGAAACGCCTTCTTCCGCAACACGCCAGCGTTCTCCAGGCCAATCGGGACTCGGCCCGAGGTCCGACTCGGCCGTCTGATTCGCCAGAAACTGGCGCATCGTAAGCAGCTACGGGTCACGCGCTGCGCCGACGAGAGGCGCGAGGTCACTGGCAGCTCAGTCGCGAACATGTCCTCTGCAGGGGCCGCGGTTGATACGGCAGCCACTGACGTCGGCTCGTCATCCGAACGGCGTGGCGGTGAGGACCACCAGGAACCTGAACAACCTCGGCCCTGGGTGTTGCCTGCCGCTGCGGGCACCCCAGCCGTGGTGCGTCCGACCTTCAGCCGCAGAAGCAAGCAGTTGTACGCGCTGGCCGGCGTACTGGCTGCGATCGCGCTTGCAGCAGGATCTGTCATCCTGGTGGATACATCTCCTACTGTCCCCCAGGTTATTGCAAACCCCGATCCAAAAGCTGAGGAGGAACAAACCAATCCCCAAGACCCGAACGCCAATAAGAATCCCCCAGACCCTCAGAACCCGAGCGGTCAGCCGATTGTCCCGAGCAACGGCCAGCCCTACGCTCCAACGACTTCACCCCAGCCAGCGCCCCCGCACGGTGTCGCAACGGCCGCGATCGTCGACTTTCAGCTAGACGCCGACGGCAGGTTGCTCCCTCTCGATGAGCTAGTCAGCGGGACGACCTGGTCCAAGCGCGGCGTCGTTGTTAGCACCGAGGTGTCACAGGCCACCTTTAATTGTCGGGACGCTAAGGGCTTAGCGCTCCGCATCTCCCGCCCAGGCCTAGCCGAAAGAATCCCGGTCTCCGGCGCAGGTATTTACCTCGCCAGTTCAAGTCTGTCCACAATTACCACCTGCAATGCTGTACCGCTCAGACTGATCCTCACCAAGCCTTTGACGGCGGCCAATGTCGTCTTCACCGGTCTGCCCAACATCAAGTACACCGCGACGTTCTATTTCGCTAACGGCGAGACTCAGTCGTTGGAGGCCGCCTGTAGGGCGATCGGGGAGGAGTGCAAGATCGGCCTCGAGGTTCCGACGGACAGTAGCCCGATCAAATCCATTGTATTCGGTCACAGCAGGTCGGTTACAGAGAGCACTAGGAGCATCACTATGCTCAAGAAGATCGGTTTTACCCGCGTCCCCTGATGAGCAGAGAAAGGCTCATCGTGATCACATGCCAAGTCCCGCCGACAAAACACAACCAGTCGCCAATGACCACATGCGTCCGCACGTCGCCGATCACAAGAGGTTCATTGACCGTGATCGTCGGGCCCTCCGAGGTCGCGGCCTGGCGGACGTCAGCAAGCGGGATGGCTGGCGTGCCAGCTTGACCCGACCTGCCGTTCTGCGCCGAACCGGTGCGACCCAACGTCCCATTGCATCGCTTGGCGCTGATCTCACCTGGTAGTAGGGACCGATGACTTCAAGCCAAGTGTATCCAATAGGATATCTATGATCCCCTCCTTGTTCTCCGGCAGAGTCGACGGCGAACTCGGATACGGTGATGAGCTTTGGCTATTCGAGGGACTCGACGAGTGCGCATTCGATGGTGTTGTTTTCGAAGTTATTATAGAAGTGGGCTCCTGACCCCTTTCACTGGTTGAGCGGGTTCGGCTGCCGTGTTCCTCCGTGTCAGATGTTCTAGGCTGCAACTGACTCTCACCATTCGGCACGCTGCCCTGAGAAGTGCCAGGTGAGGGTGTACCGAAATCGGTCGGCAATGTGGGTAGCCGTTCTGGCTGGTTCGCCGGCTGGGACAAGGTAACGTTCTGAACCGTGAAGGTTGCACCTGCAAGGGTGAACAATGCCAAGAGTGTGGCGATAATCGCCCGCAGATCGAAATTAAACTTTCGACGCTTGGCTATCGATGACTGTTCGAGCTGCAGTGATTGCTCGTCGGTACCGACGCGGTCAGATTGAAGTACTTCGCGAATTACATTTCGAGCGGACGCGAGATGCGTCCTTACAGTGCTCTCTTTTACGCGAAGACCTTTCGAAATCTCGGCTGTGCTATAGCCCAGCAGATACAATTCGAGCACTCGCCGCTGTTGACTGGTTAGCACTATCGATGTTTGGATTGCATCCAAGAGCGCCGTTTTGGGTGCAGTCGAGTTGACGGCTAGATAGTCTAGTCGCATAGGCCCGCCGTGTCCGACTCCTTGATAACGGAGAGCCTCGCGCCTTGCATCAATGATCTTGTTTTTTGCAACCCCAAACGCATACTTACGTGTTCGCTTATATACATGCTCTTTATCTTCGTCAGCTCGAACGCTCAGACGGCGCCATGCTTCCCAGACCGTAGACATGACCTCTGAAGCGATATCCTCGGCTGAACACGCTGTGCTCAAGTTCCGCCGCCTGACAAAGTTGACGAGCAGTGGAAAAGTTCGTGTGTAGAATTCCTCGAATCTAGGCGGGTCTTGCGCAACGCCAGATGGCGAGGACGAAACGTCCTCGCCATCTATGCTCAGCATTGACTCAATCTCGGTCACGGATTAGTCAACGCCTTTCCGCTGGTGTCATTTTTCAGCTTTTTCCTCGGTTGAACGCCGTTTGACATTGATTACAAAGTCATCCGACAGGATTGCACGCAACAAAGTTGGCAGGAGCTGAACTCCTGTAGCTATCGCGGATACGGTGTTTGTGAAATCAAGATGCTCCTGGTACGTTGGAGGAATATCAAGCCACTTGTCACAAAGCGTTGTTGCGGTAAGTGTTCCGGGCGCAATTACCTTCGTCAAGAGTTGGAACTTATTATCGCGAGTAGGCAAGCTCAAGGTCCTATCTATGCATTTGCGAAAGATTCCATGCATGTGCGGCAATCGGGGTTAACTCTGTCGGGTCTGCGTCGCAGCTTCCGCTCCGGTGGAAGGGTTGCTTTCAGCTACGACGTTTACTTGCGAATATCCAACAGAAGACTCGGTCAAGATCACAAGCTGTGTCACACTTTCCGGCTAGCGTCACTCGAAAGTGTGGCCCGTTCGCACGATGCGTGCGCAGGCTAGTCCAGACATCAGCCGAACGTGTCCGGCGTGTCGAGCCCGCCGTTCGAGTCTACGTTCCACCGGAGCACGAACGGCGGGCCATCCGACAGACCCCAAGTGAAGGGCCCTGACCTCGCCTACTCAGCGACGTCGTTCTCTATCCTCGAAAATGAGACGCCAAATGCCGAGATTCTGGACCGGTCTTCACCCGATCGTGTACGAGCGATGTGCACGTGTGAGCACAACTAGGCGTCGCCTGGTCACGTCAAGAGGCTATATGGACCAATTTAGGTCAGTGGGCGCGTCGTGCGTCTGACACCTAGAGTTGACAGGCGGACCCCAAGTCGCACGGTCGGATGACATCCGATCGAATCCCCACCCACTTCCCTGCAAACGCGATGAACTACTCCAGTGCGCCGATGGGATCCCCTCAACGACCGCCAGCTCGCCGTCCTGCAGCGCGTCGCTGGCGGCGACGACCTCCACGATTCGGACAGTCCTACCCGCCAGTCAGCCGACGCCCTCCGTGACCGCGGCTTGCTCGACATCAACAGGCGTGGCGGCTGGCAGGCCACGCTCACCGACGCTGGTGCCTTCTACATCGAGCATGGCCACCACCCCGATCGTCCAACCAACACCGATGTCGCACCGTCGACTTCGGTGAGCAACCGGACACCGAGAGGAACTCGACCAAGGCAGACGGAACTAGAGATCACGGCTCAGCAGCTCATAGATCGGCTGCAAGAGAATGCAGGCGTCGTTACGGTGGTCGATCCCGAAGCGCCCACACGTGCGGCTTGGCGGCGGGCGATTCACGCCGCCAAAGAGGACGGTCTCCTGCCAAGAGGACATCACCTTCGCCACCGCGGGCGGGATACCGGCGATCTCCGGATCGAACTCGTTAAAGGAGAGCACCCCGACGCACGGCACTGGGCGCCGCGCCTGCGCGTGGACGTGCCCAATGCAATCGGCCAGGTGCATCCGCTCGTCGCCAAGCTGCAGCGTCGACCCGGTCGGATCTTCGTCACCGAAGCCAGCCTCAACCGGGCGCTCCGCATCCTGAACACGCTGTTGACCGAATGGGAGCGGCGTGGCAACTCGGCTGAGCTCGAGGACGATGCCCATGGCATCACGATGATCTGCGGCGAGTCGCGCTACGGCACGCAAATATCCGAGCAGCGCGAAGTCGTCGAGCAGTATCCGACGTCCGAGGAACTCGAACAAAAGAAAGTCTATGCATGGCAACGGGTCCAGCCGACCGAACGCGAGGTTGGCACCGGCTACCTCGTCCTGGAGCTGAAGCATGAATGGAAGTACAGCGGGCGTCGCCGGCGCTGGGCCGATCGTGCCAGGTGGACGCTCGAAAGCAAGCTCACGGACGTCCTCGCCGAGCTGGAGGCGCGCGCCCAGCTCGATGAGGAACGGCGTATCGCCAAACTGGAGGAGGAAGCCCGGCGCCAACAGGATTGCGAAGCTGCGATGGCGACCGCACGGTTCCGCTTTGCCGAGGACGTCAAGATCAAGGCGCTGACCGAACAGGTCGACGGTTGGGAACAAGCCGCTCGCATACGTGCCTACTGCGATGCGCTGCAGGCAGCCCAGGCCGATGCCAACAGCGATGTCACCGCGTGGATCGAATGGGCGCGGACGTATGCCGACCGCATCGATCCCTTGCGCCGCCATACGTTCCAGCCAGGTATCTCGGAGCCACGGCCGCAGGACCTGAAGCCGTACCTGGGCCGGTGGAGTCCATACGGCCCAGATGCGCGGTACTAGTCGTTGGGGCGCTGGCTGCGCTGCAACGTCTCGATGGGGACGCCGAGTTCCTTCTCCAGGTCCTGTGCAGTTGCCTTGTCGTGCTTGGCTAGGGCAGTAATAGCCCGCTCGACCAGCTTGCCGAGGCGAAAGACTTCTTCGCGGAGCGCCGAGAGTTCCGTATGCTGCTCTACAGCGTCCTGGCCGCACCACTCCCGCATCAGCCGCCAAGCAGGGATGTAGCGCTGGTCAACTTCTGCGCAGACCTCAGGCCTGAAGTAGTACTCCTCCCCGCGGCGGCTGCCGTGGTACTCACCGTGGATGGCCCGTTGACGAGCTTTTCGTTCTTCCTTCGCAACCTCGGCAAGAATCTCGTCAGCGAGCACCTGTGCAGCTCGTTTGGCGACGGTAAGCATCATGGAAAAGGGACAGGCCCACGTGCCGTCGCCCGACTGAATGCACAACGGATCACGAGTTAGTTCAGAGGCGTCCAGGTTGAGCTTCGCAGACAGCGCATCAAGATCGTTGATGAACAGGATGCCGTTGTCGCTGGAGCCCCCGATGCTGACACAGCCAAGAGACGACCGTCCATCAAGGATGAGCTCGGCGGCGAGAAGTTCTGCGTCATCGCCATGACGCCACGAGGCGTCGTGAAGGGCTGTCCACCGAGCTTCGCTCGCCAACCAGTCGTCGACCCTGCTCCACAACGTCTTCAGGCGAGCCGGCGGCACCCATTCCTCACGCCCCTCGAACTGGTCGGCCACGAACCTGACGAGCACCCGAGGTGGGCGGTTGGTGCCGATCCGAAGGACCTTGACCTGGACAACTGGGTCGCGTTGCTTCGCTCGATAGGCCCATTCCTGCCCAACTTCCACTGGTTCTCCTCGTGATCACGCAAGCTGAGTCGCGCCTGTTGGACCAGGCAACGACCGAAGCCGCGGTCACAGCACTTCGGCCCGCAGCCGCAGCCGAGACATGTCGAGAATAGAGAAATCGCGGTAACGACCGCTCACCAGCCCTTCCTGCTGGAACGAACGGATGATCTTTTCCGCAGTGGTCATCTTGATGCCTGCTATGGAGGCCAGCTCCTCCCTAGTCAATGGCATAGACAGGTTCCAGCGGTTGCCGACTCGGGTGCCATACGCTTCGTACAGATCAACAAGCACTTGAGCGACTCGTACGCTCGCAGGGCGACCGTGCTCGATCCGTCGCCTGTCGGACCAACGCAATCGTTCGCTTAGCATCGTCGCCACCTCAATGGCCGCGTCTGGGTGCCTCGCCAGGAAGTTACGCAGCTCGGCCCTTGTCATTCGTTTGAAGAAGACGTCGGTACACGTGATCACCGTGGCGGATCGCGGGCCGACATCCAGTGCAGCCATCTCGCCGATGAGATCACCGCCGGTCCTGATTGCAAGCAGTGTCCGTTCGCCCGCCGAGTTCGTGGCGATGACTTTCACTGAGCCGTGTAGCAACAACAGCGCATTCGAATCTGACTCGCCCTGGCTAATGATTCTCGCGCCTGCCGGCCTACTCTCCGAAACACCAATCACCAAGAAGTCCTCTCGGGTGCGATTCGTCAGCCGCCCAAGCAAGCTGGCCGGAGGGTATGGCGATGAGCCTTGATCCCGTCCCTCAGAGCTGCTCTCGTCGAGTGCCAGGCTTGTCCCTGAGTAGTATTCCCATGTCTTGCTGGGAGCGGCTGCGGGGAATGACATACCGGGCAAGACTTCCTTCGTCGCTCTCCGGTCTCGAGCAACAAGAGGCAGAATTGGCGCCGTGTCAGCATCTTGTTTCTCAGCACTTGGCTGGCTCGTCGTTGGCCCCATGGGGATGACGGCTTGAGAGGGTTTGCAGGCTGAAAGATTGGTGCTCGGCTGAGCGGCACTGTCCTTCGGCTCCTGCTTGACCGTGGTTAGAGCGGCCAACTTGCCTGACGCTTCAGACAATCCGCTCTGTTCGGCCTGTCGGTACCACTGTGTGGCTTCGTCAAGACGACCTAGCTGCTCGAGCACATCGCCAAGACGTAGTGCGGCGTCACCAAAATCGTGCACAGCTGCCTGGTGGAAGCACAGCGCAGCGCCATGCCAGTCGCCGCGTTCGGCGCTCACCGTGCCCATGCGATAGGCGGTCTCGTCGTCGACATCTTGATCATCCCAAATTGGCGCAGTACTTTGGGAGGCCGTCGGCCGAAAGGTCTGATATGCCTTGTGAAGCAACTGTGTACCGTGCTCGAGGTCATGGTCACGGGTGCTGGCCGCGATTAGTGCCTCGGCGGCGCCGCGGAGACGATCATTGAGACTCACGAGGCACCTCCCTCGTCGGTGCGGCTTCTAGGTCTTCGCCAAGCAGCTCAGCGAGATGTCGGCGCCCGAGGAGCAGGTGAGAACGGACTGCCCCCTCTGTTATGCGTTGTATCTCGGCGATGTCCCGCACCGGCAAGTCGAGGAAGTAGCGCAACCCAATCGCCTCAGCCTGGCGCGGCGGCAGTTTCCGTATGGCGGCATATACGTCGCATCGAGCATCCGCCAGGCCGAAGGTATCTGGTTGGGAACCGCGACGTTGGCTGGCTTGGGCGCCTTCGTCATCGCCAGTCGGCAGAATAGGCTGATAGCGCGATTCTTTGAGCGCCCGTCGACGCAACAGGCGTAGGGCAATTTTGAAGAGATACGAATGAGCTTTGCTCGGGTCGTCGAGCCCGGCCCAGTGTCTGCGGTGCAACAAAAAGCTGTCTTGAACGACATCCTCGATGAAACGGGTATCGTGCTGCGTAGTGGAGATGAGGAAGGCTAGAAGTTTTGGGCGCCACTGCTGGTAGAACACCAGCCAGTCAGCGTCCCACGATTCAGGCTCGTCTGGCACTTCGTGCGGCGCACTGGGCTCAGTCATGAGCGGCACCCTGCGGTTGACCCGCTTCATGACAGCGGTAGCTTGCAGGCACGCGAATGACCACGCTGGTTCCAGGACCAGACACCTCGGTGATTGAAGCTCCGGGTGGCAGGCTGTTGATCTGCCTGAGGGTCGCCACGCGAGTGGACCGCCGTTCCCGTTCTAAGGCAATCTGTGCCTTGCCCTCAACCCAGCTCCTGAGCACATCCCACATGCCGGTCTTCTCGGCTTCGGCAGCCGTCGTACAACGTCGCGACGTTCGTCGTCTTGCGATTTGCCGAATTACAGTGCCGAGGCTGCCCAGCCCGAGGACGAGTCCCAAGGCTGTGAGTAGCTCCGTCGGCACAGTTCTCGCCCTCTCGTCATCAAGAGACTGACAGCGGTTGTTGAGAGGTACAGGCGTGGACACCCACAAAACGTTTAACGTGCCTCCCAATTTCCGTAGGAATTTTCTATCTTCCCTGGTAGGAGACTTGGGCAGCTGGGTAGCTGATCAAGCTGGTGACACTTCGATGTGTACTTCGCGCCACGCCAGGGCCATGCAGGTATTGATCTACGAGCACCCCACGAACCTATGCTCTTCTGAGCTATCTCCGTTTGACCTCGGTCGTTACCGTCCGCCCTGAACAGAAAGTAGGCAATGCAATGGCCCAGAAAGTCCTCGTCCAGCTTGTCGATGACCTGGATGGCACCGCGTCTGATGACATCACCACCGTCACCTTCGGACTCGACGGGGCCGTATATGAGATCGACCTGACGGCCAACAACGCCGCCAAGCTTCGCAACCAGCTCGGCGACTTCGTCGACAACGCTCGGCGGACTGGTGGTCGAGTTAAGCGTGGTACCTCGCCCCAGGCCACCACACCGGTGGCCAACCGCCAGCAGACCAGGGCCATCCGCGACTGGGCGCGGCAGAACGGTTACGAGCTGTCCGACCACGGGCGTATCCCCAGCAATGTGATCGAGGCGTTCGAGGCTGCACACGCCAGCAAGGGAAAGCGGAGATAGCCCCGATCCAGATAGCCCTAGCCGACGGAACCACACTTGCTACTGTAGTCAGCCGATCTACAGCTGCTGGGCCCATGAGCAAGGTTCGCGGTCTGACCATACGGCGTTGAGAGATTCTATAACCCGAGCCAAGTGAATACGCGGGACCTGCTCGTTCTTGCCACCCCATTCCAGCTGTACTCCAGAAACGACATCTACGTCATCTTTCATGTTTGTTCTTCGGCGATGGCCCAAGCCGCGGTAACTGGTCGCGAAAGAGTGAGCTCTAAAGCCAGCTCATCTAAGCGGGCGGTCTTGCCGCCATCGTTGTCCTTCAGCCTGGTAGGAGCTGAGATGATGCTGTGGCGGCTGTACGTATGGTTGGACGAGCCGTCGGATCAGTCGTGCATCGACGGTTGGCAGTGGCACCAAGGACCGCCGCAGGTGGGCGCTCCATGTTCCTGGATTAGGAAAGATCGTGAGTTTGGGCACGATTTCCCTGAGCACAAGGCCTTCTCTAAGGGGTGCAATCGCGGATATCGTGAGTTTGCATCCGTATGGAAACTCTCGCTGCCCGAACCTAATGGGCTCCGTCAGGAGCTTTGTTTCGCTAGCAACTTTGGCTACACCCATCACTCGCCCCATGTCGCGGGTTGGATTGTGAAAGCAACCTCTGGCCGTGTACAGGAAAAGCTCGTCGCCAATCTCCATGCGGCCAGCGCCGGAGCGCTTCGAATTTGAGAAGGCCATGCGACTTTCGGCGAGAATCCAGGCGAGTGCTGTTGCGTCGCTGATGACGAGCAGGTAGGAGCGGGCCACACGTGGATGATATACTAGCCGAGACGCTTGTTGGCCCTCTAGGGGACTACATTAGGCTACCACTTACCACGCAGTGTATTCAATCCTGCTGCACATTCTCTTCTGGGTGAAGGCGTCTGGCTTGTTTTGACGAAATCCTAGAGCAAAATTTCTCAATGGAACCTACCTGCTAACCGTATCGCCTCGGCCTCGTAGGTAGAAAGGTGGGCTTTAAGCGGTTCCAAATGAGGCGACAGAAGTTCATTGAGCAGTTTGGCATCGTGAGAGGTTAGTTCCAACGGCGGCTGACGCAGCCGAGCGCTCCAGTGAGCTGGTTGAGGAAAAGCTTCCAACTGGTCGACTACTGACGCGAGCTCGACGCCTTTTCTTAGCGGGGCCATACCGAGAATCTGTAGCTTGCAGGCGTAGGCGAATTTGCGTGGACCAATCACCACCGGCCGGTCAAGCAATTTCGGTTTATTTGCGAGCTTGGCTTGACCGACCAGAAGTCCTCGGTCTCGCGACGTGTTGTGATAGCATCCGCGCGAGGTGTAGATGAAGATATCGTCGCCAACCTTCATGGCCTCGACTGTGCTTCGGCGTGCTTCCGGAAAGGCCATGCGCGAGTTCGTGAGAACCCATGCTAGTGCAGCCACATCGCTAATTACAACAAGATATGCTGATTGCATACCTTGAGGTTGCGTCAGTCCCGACATGGTGTCCTCACTTAGATGGAGTATTCTCCGGTTCCAAGTAGCGTTTGCCATCAAAGTGGATTATACGGTTGGGAGAATCGGCGCACCATACCTCGGTTTCCCATGCAATTTGTGCCAGGTCCTTGCGCATCTCCGCTCGGCTGGGGAAACAGCTGACGAAGACCAGCTCCGCTGTGCTCGCCGCAAATAGTGTTTTAAGCTCACTGAAGCGTTGCACGTGTACAGGACCATGACTGGATGCTGCTTCGAGTAGGACCAGCCAGTTCTTATTCGGCATGAATACGACGAGGTCCGGCATCTTTCCGTGTTCATCGAACACCACACCAAGGTCGGTAAATGCTTCTCTCTCCACATGTTGCCATTTATTGCCGGCATCACCGATGTAGAGGATCTCACCCCCAGGCGTGTAGGCGGGGCAGAACTTCTCGATCATGTCACGGATTAGTGGATTCTGACCACCCGGACTAAGTGCGAGAGTCTTACCGCCGGGAAGAGTCAGTGGGATCCGCATCAACTCGCGATCGGCGGTATACTGTTGCAACAGGCCGGGAAGTTTCTCTAGGTAATCCGCGAGCGCTGAGGCGAATTCTTTGGTCTTGTACTTGTGTATCAGCGCAATCGCAGGGTCGGTCAGTTGATAGCACCATTTAGGCGAGTTGATCGGCCGGTCGGGCTGATCTGGGTTTTGAACCACTAGGCCCGCTGCGGCAAACTGATGCAGCGTCTGGCGACGAATAGTCTCGCGGGTATTCGGCTTGTAGTCCCGACCATGGTGGGCCCGTAGAAAATCCATAATCTCGACTGTCCGCAAAGGGGGGTTCGTGGCTTCGTCCCAGGGCTGGCCAGGATGCAGCTGGGCTAGGGCCAGTAACACGAGTGCGGACCGTTCGTTGTGGCGTTCTGCATCGAACTGCAATGCTTTCAGGAAGGTTCGAGCGTCTGCGACGGTCTGCTCGGCTGGGCTCGTCACTCCATGTCCCCCTGGGTCGTCGTCGAGTTGGCCAAACACGTGCAACTTAACTAGCTTGTCCATCTCATCTTGATCTGACCAATGCTCCGGTGTTAGCGCCTGACCCAACGCAATGAGGTTTTCCCGAGCGGGATACTGCATATTCCGCAGATCGGTGGCGTTTACCTGCGTGTGGCCACTGAATTGCCTAAAGTACAGCTCCAGATTCTCTGAATTAAGCCACGCTGCGAGTCCAGCGGCAAGATCTGAGTCTAGCCCTTCATTCGCGTAGTGGAAAACATTGAGATGGTTCTCGAATCCGATCATCGACGTCGGGATATCCTCCGGGCCGATTACACAAGCTACGACTCGACGCGGTTCCTCTTTCGCGCTCAGTCGCTTCACCAATACGTAGGTGCCTCGGGGCAAGAGAAGCTTCCGCGACCCAGGCGCGTCCATGATCGCGTTCGGCTTTCTGGTGCTCTCCGACGGCCACACCACTTTTCCGGAGCGGAAATGATGAGGGTAGATAAGCGGAACGGCACCGTTTTCGGGTTGTGATCGAAGATATTCGGTAGCTCGAAAGTCGACGACACGGCCTGTAGAAACTTGCAGTTTGAGATCTGGGAGAGTTGCTGGAAGCTTCGATACAAGCCAGTTACTCTTGTCATCCTCCACATCAGTAGGGATTCGCAAAAACATCTCAGGGTCGTCAGGCTTTACTAGCTCGTCATACGAGACAAGCCGCTCGTGCCCCTGATCGGCGTGGCCGTTCGTCGTCACGATGGCAGTTTTGTCTGGCCTACGACCGTTTGTCGCGCTGAAAACTATCGTCTCCTGAAGCACTGCGGAGTCCGCGAAGAGGGTCCCTCGCTCGTTAAATACGCACACTCGGTCCAAGCCGACTTTTGCTAGGAGGTCGCGTCGGAACGGCCGGAAGTAGGCTCCGTTACAAAAGCTGCGCGGAGTAATTGCAACCAATTGACCTTGGGGGGCGAGCAAGCGAGTACTGAGGGCCAGGAACGCGGCATACAGGTTAGGAACCTCAACTCCAACCAATGAAAGATGCTTCCGGACGGACGACCCCCGTGCCACCTTGCCATACGGTGGATTCTGAATAACAACATCGAAATTGGGCTGTTCGTCTGGTCCGTCAAGGCTGCCCAAAATAAATGCGGTAGCCCATGGAATAAAGTCTGTCGAGACGATCTCGTATTCGAATTGACTATTGTGGGCGGCGGCGGTGACGCGACAGTCTTCAAGAGTCGCACGCAAGGGCTCGTGAAGCGATGGATCAACTTCCACAACAGTTGCCATAATCTTCAAATCTGGCCGCTCTCGTAGCGCTCGACCAACCAGTGCGGCTGTCAGAACACCTGCACCGGCCCCTGGATCGAGCACGGACAGTGTGCTGGTTTGGTCCAGCCGCGGTTGAGCCGCGATCCGTTCAGCTACTTCGCGGGGGGTGAAGAACTGTCCCAGCTCGCGACGTGTGGCAGGGGCCAGCTCCGTACCGGCAAGTAGCCGGCGCTCTTCCGTACGTGCGAGGAGATCATCGATGGAGCTGGTTTCGCCGGCGCTTCCCGTCATCGCGCCACCATATCGGGCTGTGTGGCCAAGGCTTTGGTAGTAGTACGGCGTGTCTATCGTTGCTGCTGTGGTGCAGGCAGGACCAGCGTCAACTCAGTCTGCGTCTCCTTCAGGCCGTTGCGATACGGCCAACACGGGCTAGCTCGATGTTGCCAGCAAAGCGAGCTTGGCAGCGCGCGAGCGCCTCGGCGGGCTTGAGGTCGGTCGTAAGACGGGTGAGAAGCACACGTTCGGCTTGGGCCTTGGTCGCGGTGTCAGCTGCATCTTCGGGAGTGCAGTGATAGTCCTGGCTAGTGCTCGCACCCGCTTCGATCAACAGAAGGTTGACGTTTCGCGCCAGTTCAACCAACCTCTCGCTTGGGCCTGAGTCAGCAGAGTAGGCAAACGCGCGCTTGTCCTGCTGTGCCCGAAGTCCGAACGTCGGCGTACGATGTGGGAGCTTGTGAGCCTGCAACTCGAGTTGGCCAACACGTCTGCTGAGACCGTGGTGCAACTTCCCTATGGTAAACGCCTCTTCAGTTGCGCCGGAACGTCCCAACATCCCGTCGAGCCGTCGGTGCCACCCCGGCGGTCCGAGAACAAGAGGGCGAGGCAGCGAGGGCGTGTGTACGTAGGCACTCCACGCGACCAGCAAATCGGCCCAGCGGGCGGGATGCAGATGGCTGATCCAGATGGTGGTGATGTTACGTAGGTAGGCGTGGCGTTGGAGCTCGGCGAATGTCCCTGCGCCGGCATCAACCCAGACAGCGTTGCCGCAGGCTCTAAGGAGGTAGCCAGAGCAAGGTTGCCCTGGGCGCGGATACACCGAGCCACATCCGAGCACAGTGATCGTCATCACGGCATCCGAGTTGATGGCGTTCATACTCGCGACTTCATACCCTTCGTCCCGGCCACTAGCCACTCGCTGATCCGCACCTCTACTGCTGGTGCACCCCTCCCATCGTGCTGCGGCTACGTCATCGAGGATCACCAAACAAGCCTCCTCTGCCGTAATCGAGCCATGGACCGACGGTCCGGGTGTTTGCGTCTGACGTGAGCATACGCAGATGGCTGGCGTTGGGACCGTTGGTCGATTGTTCAGCGGCCTGCTCTGATCTCACTGCGCTCTGGAACGTCCTAGGAGAGCGCCAACCATCTTGGAGTGCAAAGAAAATGTAGGGTTGTGGTTGTGAGGTAGCGCCTATCGGTGCTACCCCACAACAGCTGTGGAACCGCCTAGTTGATGGACTGGACCGAGTGCAGTTCGATCTCGCTGAAACTTGAATCCACGATCAGGTTATCCACGCGAGACAGATCGGGTTCCAGAAATGTTGCTACGTCTGCACGGACGACCTCCACATTTCGACTATGGACAATGAAACCGCCCGCGATATGGTAGTGAACCTGAATGCAAGGCAATTGATCTTCCCCCGACTCAACAGCGTTTATGGCCGTAATTGTGGCGTCGAACTCGATCGAGGCACGCACGAGCCCGGAGATGCCGTCAAGTTTGAGGCCTATCATGGAGTCGTCGCCAGCCCTTCCGATCTCAACGTTATCAGTTGTCGTGTGGTAGCGACCGCCGACACTGAAGCTGACTTTGACCTGGTTACGGGAGGACATCATGCTGAAGTGCTGTCTGAACGGCTGATGATAGTTTCGCCGTCCCAAATGCTAACTGCATCAAACCCGCTTGAGTCCAAAACCGTCGAATTAAGACTGTCAATAAACGTGATGTGAGATCGAACATCATCAATGGCATGGGCAAGCCGTGGAGGTTGAATTGTCGTGATCACGCCGTCGAACATTGCGCCCGTTCCTCCCTTGATACTCAAAAGGCAGTGACCTCGAGTGGGCCACCCCTGCGCACGCTGCGCGATGAGTGTGCGCAGGGGTGGCCGAAGAAGTCGGATGCAGCTTTCAAGGTATCAAAACGGCCACTTTAGGTTCAGTGAACTGCTGAACAAAAGAGGACTCGTAGAGACAGGTAAAGTAGATGACTGTCGTCAATCTCTGACTCGCCTATCTTGTTATATCAAAGCTTACGTGCATATTCAATGCGCCACTATGAAATAGTGCAGCGTTGATCGACGCGAGTATCTGAAGCGACGATCAAGAGGTCTGCGCGAGCTTGCTAGCAAAGTGAAAAAAGTTGGTTAGGTTAAGCGATCTTACCGAAGATGTGCAGGTGGGGTGATATGTCGTAGCGGGTGTCGGCGTGGATGGCGCGTTGAGAGGTTTAACGCCGACGTGCTTTCGTTTTGCCACGCGGGGGATAGGGTTCGACGTCCTCGGATGCGGCGAAGCCCGATCTCGTCATCATCGATGATCGCCCTTTTAGAGAGTGAGGGAAACCCGCCTGATCGGTGATCTGGCGACGGGCGGGGTAGCGGTTTCCCTGAAGGTTCAAAACCGGCACTTTTGTTGCCGTACGATATCTTTTCGTTGATTCGTTGCTCGCCATTCCTGTCAGTTTATGTAACTGAGCTTTGCGCGAGGCGTCGGCGTAGCTCTTTCAGGCGTACTGGGCGGCCGCTTGTAGGGTCGGGTGCCTTCCAGAAGTCCCAGCCATCGGTGGCCCGGGTCGTGTCCTTAAGGTCGGAGTCGGCAATGTCGATCTTGACGGCTTCGCCAGCAGCGCTTAGCGAGGTATAGGTCGTCCCTTTGACGCGGACTGACCCGTCAGGGAGAAGTTCGGCCTGCCGCGTCTGGTGTCGCCACTCCGCGGTCAGCGGCCTTCTGGTCGACAACATACCGGCGTTGATCAGGTCTCGAAGAGTTAGTGCCCGCTCTGCTGCACTGACCGTGACTCGCCTGCCGGAAGTTGCCGACGAGGCAGGGACAGGCGGTCGATCGGGCTGGTGGAGGTCTACCGGAGGGGCCGATGACGGTGTGCTGGTTGTGAGGCGGGTGCCAGCAAGCGGGACGGTGACAGGAAAGTCGAAGCTGGCACGAGCCCGCATGAGGCTTGCCCGGATGTCAGCACGGTTGAGGTCCGGTGCTTGTTTGAGGATCATGCTGACCAGTTCACGCGGTGGTTCCTGTCCGCCAAACAACGTGGTGAGTGCGCCATGAACCTGGCGGTCGACGAAATAGCTTTTCCACAGTTCCTGGATGCGGTTGTCGCGCAAGTCGTCACGCCCCAGCAGCGCAAGGACCTCGGCCGCCTGGTCGATGTCGTCGGCGAGCCGGACGGAGCGGAACAGCTTCTGCTCGATCGGTACGGGGGCGTGCGCGTTGTAGATGCGCCACTCCGACCCGTCGGTCAGCACGACCCACTCGACGCCGGCGACAGCGGCATAGCTGATCGTCTGGTTCGCCCACCGAGGATCGTCCAGGTTCTCGCCCAAGCCCTTCGCCTCAATGAACAACCGTGGGGTCCGCATGATCAGCAGGGCGTAGTCGACTGGATTGTCAGCGCTGCGTCGGCGATATTCCCGGTGTACTTCGTCGGGGTCGAGGACGTCCCAGCCAAGAGCTTTGATCACTGGCTCGATCAGACTGGCCTTGGTGTTCTGCTCGCCGATCCGCTGTCCTTGGCGCGTGTAGCGATCGAGCCGCTCGACGCAATCCTTGATCGTGTCATACAGCGCCACCGCCGCCTCCCGCCGCCGTCCTGGACACTTCCGATCAATCCAGCTGAAGTGTATTGCTGGTTACGGCGCTACTCGTGCCTCTTCGTTCACGCAGACAAAACCATCCGTGCGGGTGTAACGGCTTGGGGCACGGCGACGAACCACTCGGCAGATAGCTTGAGGGGTGAGGAGCACCTGATGAGACGGACGCCGTCAACCTTCGGCTTATCGGACGCCACGTGGGACTCAGCCAAAGCGCAGCTGCGCGCTGCCATTCTCGAAGCAGCTCGAGCCCGACAGATGACGTGGTACAGCCATGTCGCTGCTCAAGTGACTGCGGTGCACGTTGATCCCTTCTCGGCGCTCATGAATCACTTGCTTGGCGCCATCCTTGAGGACGAGCACGCAGCCGACCAGCCACTTCTCACCGCCATCGTGACCCACAAGGACGGCGACAAGGAGCCAGGCCCTGGCTTCTACGACATGGCCAGGTCGCTTGGATACCGCTTCGACGAGCCGTACGTCTTCTGGGCGACGCAGGTCCAGGACATTTTCAAGCAACACGGGCAGCCGAGGCGACGCAGCTCGCAGCTATGATCCGCGTACCGAGGTCTGTCGCGTCACCAGTCGCCATACCTGGATAACCAGTCTTGTCGTACCCAGAGGGGAACCCCGTTGTACAGCGGGTGTTATCGCAGTCTGGTCAGCACTGTGGTGGGGACCAGCGCAGCAGGTTGAGGAGGACAGGCGCGACTTCGCCGCGCAGTCGTTCAGCTTCCCCGTTGTGGGCGTAGTCGACGTAACCGGCGTATGTGCGGTCGCCGCTCCGTTCCCGTTGCTGGACATAGGACCACACCGGCTGGCCAGGCTCAGGTTCCGCAAGATCGTTGATTTGCGCTCCAAGTACTTTCCCAGCCTTCGCATGGGTGATCGCCCTCTCCGCGTGGGTGATCTCTCTTTGCAAGTCGGCGGGCAGCCGGATGGTCATCGTCACATGGCCAGCCCTGTCCGTGAGCTGGACGGCGAGCTGGGTGCTCTTCAACAGCTTTCGTACCAGTGGCTCAGGCGCTTTGGCGAGGTCGAACGGCTGGGAGGGCAGCGCGTCCAGCAGGGCCATGTCCACTGCGCTCACACCGTTGGAGTCGTTGTCCTCGGCGGCGTCCAGTCGGGCGACTACAGCCTGCTTCCGGGTCTCCAACTCGTTATAGCTGTTGCGGAGGGCCGCGGTGAACGGGTCGTCCGGATCGCTGTCTTGGACCTGGCGCAGGATCGCTTTCTGCCGCCGGACCGCGTCGGCCACGTCCCGCTGTAGCCGTTCTCGCTCCTCCTGCCGCTTACGAGCAGCCTGTTCGTCGACTGCGGCCAGATCGGCAGCCAGGATGTCCCGGCGGTGCGCACCGAACACCTGGTCGGCGAAGAACCGCGACACCGCGTCCAAGAGGGCGTCTTCTCGGAGGTAGATCGCCCTGGGGTGACCTCCGTGTGTGCCGGGATGGTTGTGGTTGTGGCCGCGGGACAAGCACGCGTAGTAGACGACGTTGCGACGGTAATTCCCGTGCATCCGGCGACCACACGCGCAGAACATCAAGCTCCGCATCACGTATGTCCGCGTCGTTGCGGGGTGGGAATTCCGCTCGTCGCTGTCACGAGACCCCCGCGTGGCTTGTCGACGGGCGATGAGTTGGTCGTACATCCACTTCGGGATCAGCGGTTCGTGTGCGGGCTCGGTCGACCACACCCACTTCACCGGATCGTTGACCTTCCCGCCCCGCGACTTCCTGGCACGCCGGTTGAACACCTGATACCCCGTGTACTTCGGGTTGCGGAGGATGTCGTACACACTGGTCTTCGCCCACGATCCACGTGCCCGCTGCTTGCCCGGGGGTTCCGGCGGCGGATACCTGACCAAGTCCGCGTTCAACCGCTCGGCGATGGTGTCGTAGCCAATCCCTTCGTAGTACCGCCACAAGGCGATTTGCGTGACGGTCTCGGCTCGTAGGCCATCCGGTTCTAGCCGAGTCTTGGTCAGCCCTTTGCCGGCCTTGACCGGGTTGGGATGGCGGAAAGTCTTGGCCTTATAGCCGTACAGCGGTTTGCCGATGTTCCACCCTTCACGCACGTGCGTGCACAACCCACTCCAGGACTGCTCCAGGGTGTTCAACACTTCGTACTCGGCGACCGACTGGTTGATCCGCCGCTGCAGGATTTGCTGTGCTCTGCTGCCTGTCAGCGTGATCGGCTCGTTGGCCGCGAACAACGGCACCTCGGCTCGCTCCAACGCGCGCTCGATGACCAGTCCTTCGTACGCACGGCGAGCAACGCGAGAAACGGACTCACAGATCACGACGTCAAACCGTCGCCCGGCGCGCACCGCCTCGTCCAGCAAGTCGGCAATGCCGCCATCACGCGCAATCGGGATGTCGAACCGGTCGTAGTCAGTCCCGCGGCCGCGACGATCCAGTTCCATCCGGCCGGACTCGACGTCATAGAAGTGCGCCACGATCACCCACGACTCCGGAAGCGCTGACTTGCAGTTCCCCAACTGCCGCACGATCGATTGACGCGGATCCTGAAGGTCCTCAGTGGACGTGCGGGCCAAAAACGCCACTCGCACCTCGTCGCGCAACAACAGTGCCGACACACCCAACGGTGACACCGCATAGTCGGACAACCCGGACGGGCCTGAGGCTGGCACTGGCGCCGACAACGTCCCCGCGCGCCAGCCCAGCTCCGGGGACGACAGGTTGGCGGCAGGCTTGTCGGGCACCATGTGGCCGCACCCTCCTCAATAGACTGTGAGCGAGATGATCAGCTGTTCGGTCGCAACATACCGTGTTGATCTAGTCGCGAAGAGTTAGTGCTCGCTCTGTTGCGCACGCTGTGACTTATCCGCTGAATGTTGTCGACGAGGCAGAGAGACGAGTTGGTCGCGGACACTGGGCCCTGTGGGGCATGGACAGCCATCCGAGTGGGCTGTACGAGTTGAGGAATGAGCAGACTCCGACGGTCCGCTAACACGTCCGCAGCCATGGGCCGCCGCCCGCTGAGAGCGTTGCGTTGGTGGGTGGTGCTGGCTGGCGTCGGCATGGTCGTAGCGGCGAGCTGGGCTGCTATCGGCTGGCTCCTTGCGGAGGCAGACCAAGGGGCTTCGGACAAGCGGGCGGAGTTGCGTATGGCAGCGATCCGGACCGGGCTTGGCGTTGGAGCGGGTACGGGTGCTGCGCTTGGACTGTTGCTTGCTGCGCGCCGGCAATGGCTGAGCGAGCGAGCTCAAGCTCACCACGAAGAGGTTGCTGTCACCGCCGAGTTCGACGCCACAGAGCGTCGGATCACTGATCTCTATACCAAAGCTATAGACCAGCTTGGTAGCGAGAGGGCGCCCATCCGTCTCGGCGGTCTCTATGCGCTTGAGCGGCTCGCCCAGAACCACCCTGGTCACCGCCAGACCGTGGTCGATGTGCTGTGTGCCTACCTTCGGATGCCATATGTGCCTCCGAAAGCAGAAGGAAAGACGTCGGTAGAGGAAACCACGCTGGCTGATGCAGAGGCGTCGTCCGGCAGTGCGACGCAAGGACTCGACGCGTTACATCCGGCTGAGGAGTTCCAGGTTCGGCTCACTGCCGAGCGCATCCTTACGGCACATCTGCGCGACTTTCGAGACGCTGATGCACGAGAGAAGTCGTCCGCAGAGCCGAGGTTCTGGGAGGGCATGTTCCTGGATCTTAGGGACGCCACGCTGGTTAGTTGGGATTGGACCGGTTGTAGGATCGACACCGCGAATTTCACGGGCGCTCGATTCACCGATGGCGCCAACTTCGCTCATGCTACCTTCGACCGGGACGTCTGGTTCAACCAAGTACAGTTCGACAAATATGGGCACTTCTACCGTGTTCGGTTCGGTCGCCGTGTGCTGTTCACTCAAGCTTATTCGCGTAGGCTGACCTTCAAAGAAGCCAGATTCTGCGGGATGACGTGGTTAAGCGAAGTCTCGTCAGATGAGCCGATCGAGCTTGAGGACGCGCGAGCGCTCCTCGACTTTGATACCGGGTGGGGTTCCGAACGGCAGTGGCCGCCTGGCTGGACCGTGAGCAATGAGGATGGGGATCTCGATCCAAACCAAAGTGGTCGATGGGGTCTGCTGGTCTTCCAGGACGTGTCGTTGGATCCGGGAGAGATTTCCGGACCTCCGGATGCTCTGCACGGCTGTGACCCGGCTACAAACTATATGTCTTCGGGTAGTACCACGGGCACGACGTACAGTGCGCCAAGAGAAGCGTAGCGCAAGCATGGAAGAGTCGCGCTACATGCATACTACTCTGGGCCTTTGAGATACGTCCCGATAATTTCGTCAACGGACTATTTTTGGCCGACCAGTGACTCAAGATCTTGTTGTATTGAGCGAACCACTTGTCAAGATCGCCGTTTTGGTCAAAAATAGATGTAGTCATGAATTTGCTACCTGTCAAGATCTTCCAAACTATCGCTGCTTTCAAGCGTCGTCATCGCCACGACTGGCGTGCAACTGACGTGGAACTGGGGGTATATGTCGCCACCGCTGGCATGTATTGGTTCTCTGTTACTCTCTCTTGCAAGTGTAGCGAGACCCGTGTTCGCAGCTACCTTGATAGTTGGGTGACTCTCAAACTGGCACAGATGGGTGTTCGGGACGAGGGGTATCAACCCACGGCTTTGAAACTTGCGTACCAGATGCGGGACGATATCGAGGGCGTAACCTTAGACGGAGGTGGAGCGGCATGAAGTTCGAACCACTTGCCGATTATCTCGAGCCCCGCCTTGGTAACATTTACGCCGACAATCTCATCGCCGA
Source organism: Kibdelosporangium banguiense (assembly GCF_017876405.1). Classification (GTDB taxonomy): domain Bacteria; phylum Actinomycetota; class Actinomycetes; order Mycobacteriales; family Pseudonocardiaceae; genus Kibdelosporangium; species Kibdelosporangium banguiense. The sequence continues at coordinate 3,167,322 of NZ_JAGINW010000001.1, forward strand.
CGACGGCTTTGTTGAGTACCGTCCCTGGGATCCTGAGCTTGAACAAGCCGTCAAGCAATATCTCGTGCATGAAGTTACTGACGAGGAATACGACCGATTCATCGATATGCTCTACTGTGCCGTTCCAGACGGTTCTCGGGAAGAACAAGCTGCGGCCATCCTGAAGCAGCAGCTTCCTTGGGAAGTTGCCGACGCCTTCCATTGGGCAGCAGTGAAAGCCGTTCCCACGCTTAGCCAGCTAATTGGCGATCGTGACGCTTGGGAGGACGGTGGCCAACAAGACGATGCTCAAGTCTGGATGGAGGTGCACGCCAGCGAAGATCAACTGGTGGAACTCGCCCAGTACATGAATCCCACAGTGCCGGTTGCTCGTGGCGAATTGTCCTGGTGGCACCCTGCATTGGAACTTAAGCCGGCTCAACTTCTCAAAGCCTGGCATCATGTGGTTGGTCCCGCAGCAAGCGATTTCACCGATGCTGAGTGGGAACTGTTGACCTCATGTCTCCCATTAAGAAAAGACGCTTACGGCCGTGTAGTTGATCGTCGCGCTTATAACCTGACGCAACGTCGTCGTAGTTACAACGGCATTCGTTACCGGTTCGCTAACAAGATCCCTTGGAACCGCATACCAAGACGGTACGGTGCCACGGGAGGTGTCTACATGCGATATTTCTTGGACATGAAGAACGGCCTGTTTGCGAACTTGATGCAGTCACTTCGAGTCATCCCGGAAGCAGCGAATCTTGTGGAGTGGCTGAAGCAGATGACCGTTGAGAACAGACGCTAGTTTGGGGCGCCTGGCGGGATAGAAGAGGTCAAGTCATGAGCTCTGCAGTCAGCGTTCCCGCCCTTGCGCATCGCGCATCCGTACTCCCCGCTCCCGCAACCTGTTGTGCACCATCGTCGGATCAACCCTCATCCGCTCGCCGATCCGCGCCAGCGACCAGCTGGCCTCGTACAACCGCACTGCGTCGTCGGTCTGGTCTGGGGAGAGTTCGCGGCGGCACATCGGCACGTCATGCCTGTGCAGAATCTGGCTGACCGTCCGTCGGTCGATCCCGAACTCTGCACCGGGTTGGGTGTACGGTCGCCCCCAGGCTGCCCGTGCACGATGTTCAACAGACACGCGTCTCCCACAGCTACCGGTGGCAAGCCCATTCATAGCAACCGTAACATCGTGCATTGCCAGCCGCTTCTTCCCGTTTCCAGCCTGGCGATCAGTGCCCGGTATCGTCGGCCGGTGTCGACGGTGCCGCATGCCTCGATTACTCCCTTGGCAGGCTGGTACGTGTGTACTGAGCAGAGACGGAGTCCTTGCCCTGTGCGTACAGCCTCCCTGGCTCTGGTCTGCACTGCGGCGAGGGCAATCGGGCCGAGCTGGTCACGAATTTGGGCGGCAGGGCGACGCCCAGCGATGACGTCAACTGCGGCCGCCAGGATGCGCCGAGTGTTTCCAACATCTAATGGCGCTACGCGTCCTTCCAGGTCTTTGGGCCGATGATTGCGCGCCCATTGCAAGTCGAGCGCCAACTGAAAAGCGGCACTCCTCGACTTCGACGATGCGGGCACAGCTGGTTGTGGGGCAGGCTCATATTCAGGCAGTGGTCGTATGGATGGATGGTTTTGCTGCCCCTCCGGTTGCGATAAATCGTCGGGTGACAGCTCATGCCATCCAGCCACCGACTCTGGGGTGTCGGCGCGCGCAACGAGATAGCGGTCCAGCGCATCGAGCCAGGACTCAAGTTCAGGCGGTATGCCCTCGTTTCTGAGGCTGGATAGTTCGTCGGCAAGGCCCTCAGTGACAGCGCCCGTTGCTGCCAGCGCGTAGAGCGGAGTGTCGCAACTGGCATAGAGCTGAGTGGCGATAGCTCGCGCTGTGACATGGCCGATGCTTCGCTCATCGCGAAAGGCTTCGGCAACACCGCGGTCGATGCGTTCGCGCTCGGAGGTGGCCTGGCAAGATTCGCTGAGCACAGCGAGCTCTTGTCGTGGTTGATAGGTACTTCGTATTTCACCTCCTCGGTGATAGTTATGTCGTTCCATATTCAGTTTCCCATTTGAAGTTATTGGTGAAGCGCCCGCCGCTCACTCCAGACCAAAGTCGGAACAAGTGACGGGCATAGGGAGGCGCGAGTCAGTCGTTTACGACGACCATCAGCTCAGCTACCTGAGTCCAGCGCTGAGCCAGATCGGCGGCGGCGATGTACGCAGCAAATACGGCATCGAACACCGCGTCGTTGGCGTACCATTGTTCGTCGCCGTAGGCCTGCACGGCCACCCGAAAGCGCTGTGCCTTCAGGAGCAGCGTGACGTATTCCTCCGGCACCGAGAGGTCCTCGCCGTGCTTGACCGCACCGACCAGAACCGCATCGCCGACAAGCCAGTCATTCCCGCGGAACGCGCTGTTGTGGACCCACGCCAGCAGCGTTGCTCGCAGATTGAGCGGCAGGTCCAGTGCCTGGCCCTCCTCGTTGATGTACAGGTACGCAGCCGGCCGCTGGAACGCGACCACTTCGAGATGCCCACCGACTAGCGACCGGTAGGAATCCACATCAGACGCCTCAATCTCCTGTAGTGCCAACGGTTTTGTGAGATCCGCCGGGATCACGATCGCGGTGATCATTTTTCCCTCACCATCCGGACCAACAAGCCTTTGCCTGGTACGTGGTCCGCTTCCGTACCAGGCAGCAAAACCCTGGAAGGTATGGCTGTCTGGTACGGACTGAGTGCGAGCAGGAAAAACTGCCGCCTAGTTTCTGACGGCTAAGTTGACGGCAACGCAACCAAGCATCCACGTGATTGTGCGCGCATGCATCGTTGCTTTTACGGTAGTCAGACGTTTGTCGAGGGCAGTGCAGGGTTGGATTTTTCGATCTTTTAAGCAGGGTGTCCTGGGTTCGAGTCCCAGTGGGCCCTCCAGATATGATTTTCGAAAAAACCCGTTCAAAGAACGACTTTGACGGCTAACTTGACGGCAACCATTGCCGTCAAACACATTCACCAGCTGCTCAGGCTCTTCAGCCTGAGCAGTTTTGGGTTCTTGGAGCGACTGTTCTACGAGTCGCAACGCCTCTCTCTTTTGTCCGATGTTGATGTGTTGGTAGATCTGCTGAGTGGTCACTACGCTGCTGTGCCCCAGGATGGCCTGCGCGACTTTCGGAGATACTCCGAGGTATTCGAGCATGCTTGCTTGGCAGTGCCGAGTATCGTGAAACCGTGTAACCCGAACCCGGGCTTGCTTGCAGAGCCGACGGAACGCATGCTCCGAGAAGTTACGCGGCTCAATAGGAGTGCCCTTACCTGTGGTAAACACGAGGTCATGTTCAGACGGGCGGCGATATTTCCACTCTTCGGCAAGCCGGCTGAGCCCTTCACGAAGGACCGAGAGCATGGGTAGCTCACGCTCGCTAGATTCGGTCTTCAGCGAGACCGTGAGGAGCTGCCGCCCTACGCGCTGGAGCTGCTGACGGTACTGAAAGGTGCCGTTAGCCTGGTCGATATCCTGCCAGCGAAGCCCGAGGACTTCTCCCCGACGTGAGCCATAAAATAGCGCGAGCGTCCAGGCTGGAGCTAGTCGATGATTCTTGGCAACCTCCCAGAATCGCTGCGCTTCATCTATGGTCCAAGGAATGATCTTGTCCGGCTTATACTTGGGCGGCACTACTAATCGTGCGACGTTTCGGCCTACTAGTTCTTCGCGCATTGCGCTCGTGAGCGCTGAACTAAGTGTGGTCTTTATTGTCTCAATCCGGCGAGCCGAATATCCCTGGTCAGTCTGTTGGTTCAGGAAGGCTTGAACGGTCCTGACGCCCAGGCTGGTGAGGTAGTGGTGACCGATTCCAGGTTTTAGATGCCGCCGGATGACGAGTTCATACTGTTCGTGCGTCTTTGGTTTTTTCTCTTTCTTGACGACTTCTTCTAGCCAATAGTCAAGATATTCCCCAACGCGCCAGTTCTTGGCTGCAACTTGGATACCTTGCTGCTGTTTGGCTTTTAGTTCTGTTAGCTTGGCGTGTACCTCCGTCCTCGTCTTGCCGTACAGGCTTTTACGTTTGCGGACTCCACTGGTCGTTAGTACGTAAACAACCCCCTCCCACCGGCCATCCTTGCGCCGATAGATCGAACCCTCGCCGTTAGAGTTACGGCGAGCCATCAGTCAATCTCCTCGCTGCGTTCCTTGATGAACTTGTCGATTGCCACGTTCGGCACTAAGCGACGACGGCCAATTCTGATGCTCGCGATCTGGCGTTGTTGAATCAGACGATATAATGACCACCGACTGATGCGAAGCTTCTCGCGGGCCTCATCGATAGTGAGCAAATCCGATCTCAGTGGATCACGGTCAGGTTGAGTAAGTGGTATTTTTGCTGCTTGCATATACATCTCCCTTCTTGTTATAGAGCAAATTGCTCGGTTTGTTAATAGTCGGTTGCGGGGCGGTGGTCCTCGTGTCTGACCGGCCAAATCGTTGTGTTTGACTCGCATTTCGCTACTTTCCTTTCGATTGTGTTTGAATGTATTGACACGCTGAGCTGAAGTCTCTACAATTAGGATTGTTCTACAATGTGAATAACCTGTAAATTTGTGGTTACCCGAGACCCAGGCTGCAACCTGGGTCTTTAGATTTTCCGCGACCACGGGCAGCAGTAACGCGGCCCGTGGTCCTTCGAGGAACAGCACCAACGCCGTTAGTCTTCGCTTCCTGTCTTGCGGCTGCGCGTGGTGCTCGTCGGCTTGCCCTGCGGTGCGATGTCGCCGCCGCCAAACAATCCTTGGATGGCACCGGCCCGTGCCGCAGCTTCGCGCTCGATCTCCTCCAGCGCCTTACGAGCCCGCTCCGCAAAGTCCGGCTCGGCCCGCTTTGTCTGGACATACAACTCGACGGCTTTCACGGCGGCGTCGCCGAGCGAGTCGTCGTCGAGCTGCGCCACCAGCGCGAACTGGGCGTGAAGCGCGTCAGGCAGCTTGATGCCCAACGTCTTCACCGTGTTGCCGTTACGTGGGTCCATGGCCACGACGGAACTCCTTCCTCGGTGTGGTGTGGCCGCCCATGTCCCGCGGTGGGTCCGCAGGAACGAGGGATGAGCAGCCACAGGCCACCGAGGCCGGCGGCCAGAGGGCTTGGAGATCAGCGCATAAATACGTGGGTTCTGCTATCCACGCCTTGGACAACATCCCAACTTTGCCGAGCGTCACGCGCGAAGCGGGTGTAGTCGATCACGACAAAGCGGCGGAGCATCGGATCAAGCGCGTTGTCCAACTGCTGCGGCCACTCCAGGTCACTTGCCGCCTCACGCGCCCACGCTTCCGCGCTGTCGTAACTGCCAACATGGAAGTCGGTGAAGCGTTCGAGCAGGTCATGGTTGTCTGTGCCAACGATGCCCACCCAAGCGGCATAGGCCGCACCGTGTTCGGCCACGCCTTTTGCGAGTTGCGCAATCAGACGGGTGTCCGTGTAACCGCGTAAGTCGAGTCCGGCAAAGCCTTCGGTGGCGTGGATGGCCCACGCAGTAGCTTCCGGCGTTGGCGAGCTGTCGAGCATGGCTCTGATGTCGGCTTCAAGCTCGTCAGGTTCCTGGTCGGCCTCGATCCATAAGCCATGCCGGATGCCGCGCTCGTGGCTCGCGGTGTCGACTACCTCGATGCGTGGCAGGTAGGTCAGTGCCGCTTCGATCTCGGCCGCAGTAGAGAAAGGCTCTCTTGCTTCCAGTGCCTGTGGCCGCAAGTGATCGCTGACGTAGTGATCGAATTCGATCAAGGCTTCGGCGTCATCAGGCGTCATACCTAACTCGACGAGCCGTTCCAGGCGAGCACGGTCCCGTCTGCGCTCCTCGGCCGCGTCCGTACGCGCCTGCTTGATCTCAGCCTGGCGCTCAGGATCGTTGGTGCCGTAACTGTTGGCTCCGGGGCGTTCAGGTTGACGTTGGTACTCACCTCCATTGGGTTGGTGTGGTTGTCCTTCCATAGTGGAACTTCCTCCTTTCACTATGTATTGCTTGTTCTTCTTACGGTTGGGGTTTCTTGTTCTTCATGCGCCAGCCGGCGATACGCTGCTGGGCAAGTTCGGCATACTCCGGGTTCAGCTCGATACCGAGCCAGTCGCGGCCGTACGCCTCGGCAGCAATGGCGACTGTGCCAGAACCGATGAACGGATCGAGCACTCGGCCAGGCCGCCACCGCCGGTGTTTGCAGGCGGCACGCAAGGAGCCGATGGCGAGGCGTCGCCCGTCTACAACTTGGGTTGCTCGTCGCCACGCCATACCGCACTCACAACAGACCCGTTCCGGGCATGTGCTGAGCAGCGGGCGCCGCACCAACTCGATCGGGAAGGTAGCGAAATGCGCTCCTCGGTACCTGGCGGTAGCGAACCGCCAAACGTCACCAGGATTCTTGCCGAGAGGATGGCTGCCCCGGCCAGCAGCTTGAAGCGCAACCAGACCGAGGTTCAGGTTGATCCGTGGTGACGTGCCAACGCCGAGTGAAGGCACGGCCTTGCGTGGCGGATAGCTCCCGCGGCTTGCTCGGCCACTACGGATGCGGGTGCTGGCTGGCTCGCGGATCGCATCAAGATCGAAGAAGTACTCGGGTTCCTTCGTGAAGAGGTAGAGGAACTCGTGCGTGGTTGTGAGGCGGTCGGTGACCGAAGACGGCATAGGGTTGGTCTTGGCCCAGACAATCTGGTTCCTCAGCAGCCAACCGGAACGGGCCATGCGTAGCGCAAGCCGTTGGGGCCCAAGCAGCAGACTCTTCTTGTTGGTGCCCTCTCGAGGGTGGCGACTATAGGAGTCGCCCAGGTTCAGCCACAGGCTGCCGGTCGGCGTCAAGACGCGAGCGAGCTTGGTACAGATCTCGGCAATCTGCGTAGCCCAGGCGTCGGCCGTTGCTTCCGCACCAATCTGTCCGCTGTGGCTGTAGTCGCGCTGCGCCCAATATGGCGGACTGCTGATGACGCAATCCACTGCTGCGTTGGGTAGCTCGTCCAGCCGGTCGCGGACATCACCGACGAGGACTTCACCGAGCGGTAGCTCATCTGCGTTTCGTCGAAGGGCGCTCATATGGAGCCTCCTTCGCCCGGAAGGGTCGTGAGCAACTTCGCCCCGGATTCAACTGGCGCCACCGTGAACAAGGAGTCAGCGGCGCCGCGGGCCAGTCGTTTCAGGACGGTTGTGATTCCGTCGACCCGGTGTTGATTCGGCACTAACCAGAGCACACGGGGGAAGACGCCGTAACGTTGTTGTTCGAGACCGGAGCGCCAGTAACGGAGGTATACTTGGCATTTGCGGCGGATCGTTGGCAAAGACTCCGTGCCCATGTCCATCTCGACGAAACTCGCCAGCTCGTAGTCGCCGACCCCAACCCGCACGAACACATCTGGCTTGAGCACGATCGGCTCGCCACCTGTGCCAGTGAACCGTCGCCAGCATGCCGGCTCCGCATCGAACGTGAGCAGGTCCGCATTACCAGCTCGGCTGTGCTCGACCGACCGGACGTACATCTCACTCACAGCCAGCAGGTGATCTTGGAAGTAGGGCTTGGTTTCCCAGACTGTTCGCCGACGACGCCTGGCGGTTGGTGCCTCCACGATCGCTGTGCCAAGGCCGGTCAGTCCGAATAGAGAGCCACTTGATCCAGCCTTGATACCTCCCACTTGGCGACCGAGCCGGACGGTCATTCGTCGCTCTGTCAGACGTCGCAGGGTGGCTCGGCAGCGGCGTGCTCGTGTATTGGGTGAGTTGTCGGCGAAGTGCAAGCGGGTCAGGTGATCAGTAGTGAGAAGTCGAACTCTTTGGAGCGATCGCAAAATGGCCAATTCCCGGACGCCAAGTTCACGACGTAGCCGGGCAACGAGCGCTGCTGTACCACGGGCCGTCATGACGAACCTCCGTGACGGCTAAGAGCCGTTGGTGCCTTGGCGCCTCCCCCGGTGGGAGGGATAGCTGTTGACTCGACCCGACCGGCAGCCCGATTGACCGCACTCACGAACTCGCTCATGACGACCTCCGGCGGGTCACGCCAACGGGTCCGTCCGCTTTACGATCACCTCCTTGCCAACGAGTGGTCAGTGCATCGTCAAGTTCAGTCGGCGAGACGCCGTAGCGCTCTAGGCTGTGTCGGCGCAGCATCGCTGCGTTCTGAGCGGCCTTCGGCAGCGGTAGTGTTCGCACTGCGAAGGGCGGACTCATAGCGCCGTCGATGCACAGCCGAGCACACGCCTCGTAAGCGCCAAGCTGTTCAAGAGCAGTGGGTGTGACACCGAGAACGTCCGCGAGGACTCTGACGTCCTTCTGTGCCGGTCTGAAAGCCACACGGGATCTCGCGTTGGCGAGACATGCCGCTGCCAGGCGGGGGTGCAGTTGATCGAGGTTCTGATGCAGCAACGTCCAGCCGGCACCCAGGCCACGAGACTGGCTAAGCACCTCAGCGAAGTCAAGCGCCCCAACGAAATCCTGAAACTCGTCTACCGTGATCACGACCGGATGGCGTCTAGTGCGTGGCACGGCTGCCCGTCGCTGGATGGCCTGCCAGCATTGGGTAAGTACCAAAGCGCCGATAATGCGGCAGGTTTCAGAGCCGAGTAGCCCTCGATTCAGGTTGACCAAGACGATGCGCGGCCGGGTGAACAGTTCGTCGACGGAGAACCGAGGTGTCGCTTGGCCCAGCATGCGTCGAATACTGGATCGGCTGAGGAACGCTCGCAGCTTGTTGAGCACGGGTGCCACTACCTGGGTACGTTCCCCATCGCTGAAGCCATCGAACTGCGCCCAGAACGGTGCCAGCACCAGCGGATCGCTGACCTTGGCGAGCGCTCGTCGGCGAAACTGCGGGTTGGTGAGCAACACCGGTACGTCAGTCAACGCACCGTCAGGAAGCCGTGCGGTGGTGATCAGGCTGTGCAGCAACACGTCCGCGCTTCTAGGGCCGATGGCGCTTCCGAACAGTTCGCGGAACAGGTGCAAGAGTTCGTCGGCCCTGCGTTCGGCTTCCTCTGGCGGGCCAGCGAGCGGATTGAGGCCAACAACAGGTCCTGACTCGCTTGGTTCGATCACCACCACTTGATGATGCCGACGTTCATCAAGCCTACTGAGGACATCAGCTATCAAGTCACCTTTGGGTTCGACGACCAAGACAGAATGCCCGAGCGCTGCGTCCGCCAGGATCATTCGGGCAACGGCATTGCTCTTGCCTGAACCGGTTGGGCCAGTGATAGCCGTGTGGTAGGTCGCACCGGCCGCCGGCACCGTCACCAGCTGTTCGCCGTCGGCCGGATGCAAGCTGACGCCCAAGAACCGGTCGCCGGGCGAGGTCGCGTCATCGGGCGGCACGAGCAGAGCCGCTGGCGCCCGACCGACAAGCACGCCGCTGTGTCCAGGCAGGGGAACGCCAGCCAGCGGCCAGGTGATCAGCATCGCCAACTCCGAAGCGTTCAGCACGCTTGACCAGCTGCGCCCCGAACCGATGACGGTGATCAAACGTTCGGTGGTGGCCTGCGATATCCGTCCCCTCTGTAGGCGAGCGTGGGGACTGTCGGCCAGACTCAGCGCGTCGAGCGCCAACTTGAGCAAGGCGTTGGCTCGCGGAGTGTTCCGAGCAACTGCGCCGATCCTTCCCTGAACGGCAAAGAGCGGTTCTTCGACCTTGGCATGCCAGGCACGTTGTTCGCCCACTTCAGGTTTGCGAGGTGGACGCAGGCCGAGGGCTTCGCTGATCGTGAACTGGCTCGGGGGCGTGTGACGCGGTGCCGCTGGGCCAACGACCCACTGCACAACGACCCGCTCGCGTTTCCCCAAGGTGCTGGCGATCTGCATACAGCCGGACGCCACGGCGGCGGCATTGTCGAGTTTCAACGGATAGCTGAGTCCAGCCGATCGAACAGTCATGGCTGAGCGCAGCGGTGGACGGGACGGGGTAGCGACTTCGGCGAGATCGAGACTGGGCAGCTGCGCTGGGAGTTGCGCTGGCAGAGTAGTGGCCAATCGCTCATCAAGGCCAAGCAACCAGCGCACGTTGCCTTGCTCGATCCAGCACTCGAACACCACAACCGGCGTGGTTCGCCAGATGCCGTGTCGGGCGCGGCCTGCCAGTACACGTATGACGGCAGTGACATCGGTCAGAGAGCAGCCATGGGGCGGAAACAACTCGTACCAACGAAGGTTAGCCACGGCAGAGCTCCGAGCCATCACCGGCCGGTGCAGCTGCCGCTTGGGTTGCAGATTGTTGAGCCTGTTCATCGCTTGGTTGCCGGCGCAATCGCACCAACGCAATGGCGACACGTGCTCGCCCACTATTTGCTGTGACTGTCATGAGTTCCCTCCTCTCGGGCAATTTGGTGTTAATTTCACCACGTCTAACAGAGGGAGTATACGGCTACATACGCCAATACAATCGGCTCATGCTTGACGCATGACCGGTGTATGCGTTGTAATGACATATACCCTTGCTGCTGTCAGCATGGGTTCCAAATGGTAGGCCGCCAGTTGCTTTCCGAGCTAATGCGTGGCGCGCCTACCTTTCTGTATAGACAGCTATTTCGCCGATTGCAAGCTTAAGTGTCTTAGATCTGCATTTCCCACAACACCGATTGGTAGTCCTTGACCTCTGTCAAAGTGGCAACGGATTTCAATGGTGACGAGTGCGACGTTGATGCGCGTAGATACCTGCATTAAGGGCGCGATGACGATAAAGATGATACTGAACCGTCTTGAAGTGGCTTGCGCTATGCCTGTGCATTGAGCAGGTTCATGCTTCTGTGGTTAAATATGGGAGTTAAGAGTTAACCAAAACGAGCAATATGACAACCAAAACATGGATCAATCAACAACTAAAGAAGGCTCCTGGGCTTACCGTCAAGAAGTGGGAGAAGATAGTGCGGATCATTAATGGAAAATGACCTCGATCCGTGCAGGGTCGAAGCGGTTGCTTCCCTTGGCGGATGGCTTGACGATTACGACAAGGTCTAGCGTCTCGATAACCGCCCGTTGACGGTCAGTGCTCATCTGTGGCCACATCTCTACGATGTTGCTCGGCGCTTTCAAGTTGCCCTTCTGCTTTCGGTTCCAATCGGACCGTTGAGCCTGAAGGGCATCAACCGTAGCCTGTAGGTCTTTGACTTGCGGGAAAACCACCACGCCAGGCAGTTCCTTGCGCCGGTACGCACCCATGAGTTCGGCAACTTGCTCGTTGGCGTCGGCTAACTGTTGCTCGCCGCTCCAAGGCTCAGCCTTCTGCTCGATGGTTCGTTCGCTCAGATAGGTCAGCACCAGCTCAGTGACCAGCTTGTCGACGTGTGGCCCGTTCACGCTTACACCGCCACAGCCGCCCGAGGTTGGTGGCTCGCAGACGTAGTTGAAGTTGTTGTACCGGTTGTCAGCGTTGCCGGTGAGTTGGCGTGAACAGAGCGCGCACACGATGATAGCTGAAAGCAAGTACTTCCGGCCGCCGCGGTGCACATGGTTGCCCGTACGCATTGGATCAGTAAGTTTATCGACAACCTTGTGCCACAGTTCCTCGTCGAGAATCGCCTCATGTTGGCCCTTCACCGGCTTGCCTTCGGGATCGAGCATCATCGCGCCTTGGTAGACCCGGAACCCGGCAATGCGCGGTGATAGCAGCATGTTTCGCAGAACGGGGCGGGAAACCTCAAAACCCCTGTCCGTCCTAACGCCAGCCTTGTTCCACTCACGGACGATGGTGTGTACGCCGATGTCAGAGTAAACAACGTCCTCGGCTGCCTTGGCCAGCAGAGCAGCTTTTTCGGGATCCTTGGTCTTCTTGTCGGCCAACCAACCAAATGGCCGCCGTCCGCTTGCAGGGATGCCTCTAATCGCCATCTTGTAGTGCTTATTGGCAACCCGGCGCGAGGTGGCTGACGACTGCTTGCCAATCATCGTGACAAGCACACGAGCCATGTCGCGGCCGTTCTCGGTCAGCAGGTCGAGCGTGCCAGTGATGTCGATGATTGGGCGACCGTGGTACATCACGACGTCGATAGCGTCTTCAAGGTAACGATGTTCACGCACTAGGCGATCGATGTCCCAAACGATCAGGCCATCGAGCATCTCGCCATTCGGTGCGATGCCTGCTTTCAAATCTCTGAGCGCCTGCTCGAAGACTGGGCGGACCACTCGGTATCCGACTGACCCGTCAGGAAGGGTAACCTTCTTTTTCTTCCACGCGCTTGTGTCGGGTTCGTCGTAGGTGTAAACGTACCTTCCGCCACGGCTAGCTACGGATTTCCGGCAGTCATCTTCTTGGTCTTCTCGGTTGTTGATGTCTTTGCCGGTGAGGGGGACTTCTATCCGTTCAGTGTTGGGGTTCAACTCGAAAGAAAGTCGGACCAAGCCAGCAAAGTTAAGGCTGGTTAGATCGTTAAAACGAGCGATACGCTCAACAACTTTTGCATTTGCCTGAATAGGCATAGGTAAAACTCCGTTATATCGGAATTGTACCACATGGTTGCCGAATGTGCCGAGACCAGCAGATCGCGATGGAGGTGGCGTTCAAGGGGCCCAGGAAGCTGGTGGATCGGCTGGGCCGGCTGGATGTGCATGAGATCGCGGAGTATGACCCGGAGGAGTTCGCTACCTTGGCGACGACGCCGCCGGCCATCCATCGGTATGGCGGGTCGATGGCGAAGCGGGTACAGGCGTTGTGTCAGTACATCGTGGAGACCTACGACGGGAAGGCTGACCGGATCTGGAAGCAGGGGAAGCCGGATGGTGCCGAGATCTTCAGGCGGCTCAAGGCTTTGCCGGGGTATGGTGACCAGAAGGCGAAGATTTTTCTTGCTTTGCTGGGCAAGCAGTTCGGGTTGAAGGCTGAGGGGTGGCGGGAGGCGGCGGGCGCGTACGGCGAGGAGGGGTCGCGCCGCTCGATCGCGGATGTCACGGACGAGGCGTCGCTGCAGGAGGTCCGGACCTTCAAGAAGGCCGCGAAGGCCGCGGCCAAGGCCCCGTGACGTCTGCTTGTCATAGGTCTTACTCTGGGTTGTCGGAGGTGAGCCACCATGCAGGCGACGGTAGGTGACCGGATTCTCGTTCACGGCAAGAACGTGGGTCTTGCCGATCAACGCGGCGAAATCGTTGAGGTTCGTGGCACCAACGGAGGCCCGCCCTATCTGGTGCGGTTCGCCGACGGTCACGAAGGGCTGGTGTTCCCAGGCCCGGATTGTGTTGTGGAGCCCGCGAACGAGGACTGAGGGCGGGTCGCGACGACGAAGACGACAAGGGCGGCGACCGCGATCACGGCGGCGACGGGTCCGAGTGCCGGTGTGCCCGAAAACTCGATCACCAGGCCGCCGGTCACCCCTGACAGTCCCACGCCGAGGTAGATCGCTGACGCGTTCATGGCCAGCACGAGCCCGGCTGTGTCCGGTGCGAGATCGACCAGCCGGCTCTGCATCGGCGGGTTGATCGACCAGTTGGCCATGCCCCACAGCACCAGAATCACAATGGCACCAACGACAACGGACGCCACAACAGGCAACAGGGCCATCGTCACCGCGCATCCTGCCAGCGCCCAGATCAGGGGTGCGCGGCTGCCGAACCGGTCGGTGACCAGCCCGCCGACCGAATTGCCAAGCACGCCACCAAGCCCGTAGGCGAACAGCAGCAGGCTGACTGTCGCGCCATGCACTCCGGCGACATCGTTCAGCAGTGGCGTGAGATAGGTGTAGACACTTAGTCCCGCAACGGAAATCAGCAAAGTCACGACAAGCATCGCGAGCACGCGCCGGTCGGCTGCGACTGCGAGCCGGTCGCGAAGACCAACCGGCGGTGGAGCGGCGACCTGCGGCACCACGAGCCACACGCTCACTGCGGCAACAGCGATCAAAGCAGCGACAACGCCGAAAACGCCGCGATATCCCAACGGCCCGGCAAGCAGGCTCGACAGCGGGATCCCGATCACCATCGCGACAGTGAGCCCGCCGAAGATCGTGGCGATGGCGCGGGCACGCCGCTCAGGCGGGTTCAGTTCAGCGGCCACGACCGTCGCGGACGGCGTGTACACGGCCGCGCCGAGCGCGGTGATCATGCGGGCGACGAAAAGCGTTGCGTAGTTCGGCGCGATCGCGCCGAGAGCGTTGCCCAGTGCCATCACCATCATGGCTGTGACAAGGAGTTTCCGGCGTTCCCACCGGCCGGTCGCCGCGGCTAGGAGGGGCGAGCTCACGGCGTACGTCAAAGCGAACGCTGTGAGCAGCTGACCGGCTGTCGCAACTGAGACGTTCTGCTCGTGCGCCAGGTCCGGCAGCACACCTGCGATGATCTGTGAGCTGGTGCCTGCCGCGAAAGTCCCGGTCGCGAGCAGGTAGTTGCGCAGAGTCATCTGCCCTCCCGTTCCGTAGCCACGGTACAAGAGGTTTGAACAAGCGTCAGATGATTAACGTTCCACAGAACTAGCTCGGGGCCGTCGCATACACCAGGAAGACCACGCGCTCACCTGGGATTTCCAGCTTGTGGGCGACGATCTGCTCGTAACCCGCGGCTTCCGCGATGGCTGCGGCCTCGTCGACGGACGCCGGCAACGGCACGTCAGCGGCTACATAACTGGCGAACGCGGGAGACGGGTTGAATGTCGTCGCCAACGGCAGGCTGAACGCCAACCGTCCCTCCGGCCGCAGCACCCGCAGCCAGTCCTTCAACGCCGCCGCGCCCAGGAAGTGCAGGGACGACGCGCACACCACCAGATCTGTGCTCGCCGCCTGGACAGGCGCGGGCACGGCCGGGCCGACGTGCCAGGTGATCTTGCCGGACGGGTCCTGGACCACGGCTTTCGCCTTGGCCCGGTCGATCATCCGGGCGGAGAGGTCGATCGCCACGACCTGGTGTGCGCCCAGGTGCTGTAACGCCGCGAAAGCGGCGGCGCCGGTCCCGGTGGCCACGTCCAGCACCAGGCCGGGGGACGGCGCATCGGCGACGCCGATGACCAGCTTCTCCGCCACGAGGAGGTGAAACAGGTTGTCGTCGTAGCCGCCGGCAATGTCGTCGAACACGCTCACCAGCGGATCCTACCGGCGTGCGCTCATCCGTTGACGAACATTCGGGAAGTCACGGTCCCGCCCGCTTCGGGCATCGCGACGCAATAGAAGTACGGCTTGCCGTTGCTGCCCTTGTCCATCATCAGCACCGAGATCTCCCACGCAGCAGTGTCGCCGCCGGGTTTGGTGCGGGTCTTCATCAGCTCCGGGGTACAGACCGCGGTCACCGCGGGCAGTTTCTCGATCTCCTCGATCGCGACCTCCATCGATCCGTCGGGCAGCCAGCCGCCGCTGAAGGCCTCCCAGGAGTGCTCACCGGCGCACGGCCTGGCCGACGCGGTCCGGACGTCGTTGATCTGCACCAGGCCGCCGAAACAGGCCTCGGTCACGCAGTAGCCGGGTGTGGTGACGCAGTCCTCGAGTTTGGGCGGTGGCGAGACGATCGGCGGCGCGACCGGCGCTGCCCGTGTGTCCGTCGGCTTGCCGCCGTTGCCGGACGGGCTGATCGTGATGTAGACGGCGACCGCGGCCACCACGACTGCGGCGACCGCGGCGAGCACCAAAACCTTGAGCTGATTGGATTTCTTCCCGGCGGGAGGAGGCGGTGGCGCGACGGGCGCGGGCCGTGAGCCGGCCAGCTCGTCGGCCAGCAATCGTGGGCTGGGCGTGCGTTGCGAGATGTCTGCGGCGAGCGCGCGGGCCAAGGCGACGTTCACTTGTGGTGCGGCGCCGGGAATCGGTTTCACCTGGGCGCGGAAAGCGCCGGCCAATTGGTCGAGTGATTCCGGTGGCCACGGGATCTCCCGCGGCAAGTGCCCTGCCGCCAATGTGTACAACGTCGCCGCGAGAGAATAGACGTCCGCTGCCGGGCTCGGCGCGCCCCACGCGAAAACCTCCGGCGCGGCATAGGAAGGGCTCAACGCGCCCATGGTGATCGTGCTTTCCGACGGCGCGTCGAGAATCGCGGCCAGCCCGAAGTCGGCGAGTTTCACCGCCCCGAACGCGTCGATGAGAACGTTGGCAGGTTTGATATCCCGGTGCAGCACACCGGCCTCGTGTGCGAAACCGAGTGCGTCCGCCAGCCGGATCCCGATGTCCAGCACGCGTTCCGGCGCCAGCGGCCCTTCCCGCTGCAGCAGGTCCAGCAGCGACCCGCCAGGGCAGAGCTCCATGACAATGTAGGGCCTGCCGTCCGCGGTAATGCCCGCGTCGAAGATGTTCACGACATTCGGATGGCCGGACAGCCGCGCCGCGGCCCGCGCTTCACGCAGGAACTTGGCACGTTCCTCGCCGGGCAGTACCCGGTTGTCGAGCTTGACCGCGACATCCCGGTCCAACTGGGGCTGGCGGGCCCGGTAGACCACACCGAAACCGCCGCTGCCCAGCGTTTGCACGATTGTCAGCCCGGGAATGTCAGGTAACGCGTCGTTCACGCGCAGACCGTACTACGGCAGGAAAGTAAAACCCCACAACGCCGGAATCGCGCCTGCCTGCTGCAATGCCGCGAGCGACAACCAGATCGACAACACTGTGATGGCCGGGCCGATCAATGCCATCTCCACCTTGCCGCCGGTCCGCATGCGTAGCAGTTTCGGCGGTGCGATCGGAAACCATGTTTTGCCACCGATCGGGATCGGCCACAGCATCGGGCAGCCCTGTTCGGTGATCGCGTCGCCGATGTAGTGCGCGATACAGCCGATGCCCACGGCGATACCGCACGCGGCCGCGTTGGCCGACGAACTCTGGTCGGTCCACAGCAGACATAACGCGGTCAGCCCGGCGGACGTCAGTGTGATCATCAGCGCGTCGTTGCGGGGATGCCACTTGTGCAGGATGCCGCGCACGGCCAAGCCCGCGAACAGGAACATCAGCACCGGCAGCGCCCACTTCTGACTGGTCTGCACGACCGCTGTGGTGATGACCGAGGCGATCACCGCGAACACGAGCGTGTGCGTCAGGCCGCGGTGTCCGCCGTCCCGATTGGAGTCACGCTTGGTCCTGGTCAACCGGTAGACGCCGTGGCTCAGCGCGTTCATCCCGCTGGAGAAGCCCTGGCTGATCGAACCGAACGTGCGCGACACCGTGGAACCGGGGTGGTCCAGGTCGGGCAGCAGGGCGGCGCCGGTCGCGAGCACCGCGCCGACCGCCCAGGCGCGTGGGTTGAGCTGGCCGATCGAGTGGTCGGTCGCCAGCGCGGTCACGGCCGACCACGCCAGTAAGCCGCTCATCGCGTGTGTGGGTCCGGTAGCCACCACAATCCCCCTCAAGATCAGCTCCGTCCGCAGGATATCGGGTTTCCGGCCGAGACCTGGGGATCCCATGTGGACGGTGGCGAAGCCGGGTAACGGATGACTAACGGGCTGGTCACTACCCTGTACGGAGTAGTTGATTACTCCGCTTGGGCGCGCATGATCCGGTTCTTCAGACAAGGAGCACTTGGATGAACCGCTACGTCCATCGCGCGGTTACCGCGCTGGCTGTGACTGTCGGCGTGTCGCTGAGTAGCGCGGCTGTCGCAGCTGCGGCACAGCCCAACGATCCACCAATGTCAGGTGACCCCAGGGCCACCGCTGTCGCGGGCAACGTCACGACGTGCGCCGCGGCGGGCATCGCCGGTACCGAGATATCGGTGACCTCGAACATCACCGGGAACACGTACATCGACATCACCGGTGTGCAGGCCGGCTACGAGATCACCGGCGTCGTGGTGAAGGGCGGCCCGGCGTACAACAAGTACCCGAACCTGGGTGCGTTGCCGTGGAACGACCTGCACGCCCCGCTCGTGTCGAGCGGTAAGCCGGCTCAGATCAGCCACTGGTTCGTGTGCGGCAAGAAGAAAACGACCACGACCACCAAGACGACAACCACCACTACCAAGACGACCGCCAAGACGACGTCCACGACCACCAAGACGACGGGTACTTCGACCTCGACTACGACCACATCGACTTCGGGTTCCACCACGTCGTCCGTTCGAACAGCAGTCCGCCTGTCACGACCACTCCTGCCGCGACGACGTCGGTCAAGCCTGTCGTCGTGCCCGTGGCCGGCAATTCCAGGCTTGCGCACACCGGTGTCAACGCGGGCCCGCTCGTGCTGATCGGCGGCCTGCTGCTGGTCGGCGGTGCGGCCGCGCTGTTGCTCGCGAGGGCTCGCCGTCGCGGCTGAGTACGCACCAGAAGGGGATTCGCCGGGACGCGGCGAACCCCCTTCTCGCTGCCCACCTATGCTCTTGACCTTGGAACCGGGGGTCAAAGGAAAAGGCATATGAAGCGCAATGTCCTGCGCGCGTTGGCCGCGCTTGTCTTATCCGTCGGCGTGTCGCAGGCCGGTGTGGCCTTCGCGGACGACACGCGCCCGAGCACCGGCACGGGTAGCCCGGCAACGTGCAGGTCAGCGGGCCTTCCTGGGGACAAACTCGAGGTCACGGCGACGGTCCGGGACAACACCTACATCGACATCACGGCCGTGCCTTCCGGCTATCAGCTGACCGGTGTGCTGGTACAGGGCCTGAGGACGTACAGCAAGTACACCTGGCTCGGCGACCTGCCGTGGAACAACCTGCAGGCGCCGCAGGCAGTGGCGTTCACGAGTTGGTTCGCGTGTGCCAAGCCGCGCACCTTGATGCCGACGACTGCCATAACCACTACTACTGCGACGACTACGGCGACAAGCAGCAGCTCGTCAGCCGTGGCGACAACAACCTCGACAACGACTGCGGCGGCCGCGCGAGCCGGTTCCGAGTTGGCGGAGACGGGGTTCAACGGCGGCTGGTTGGTCTTCGTCGGGGGAGGTCTACTGGTCGCCGGTGCGGCTGTGTTGAGCCTCTCGCGAGCTCGCCGCCGGAGTTGAGCGGCTCCTTCAGCGCGCTGAAGGCCGTCCGGCCATACGATCCAGGCAAGTGACAGCCGCGACAATGCTCTCGGCCAGCTACCAGTATGCTTGTACTGTTTAATTGACTCAAAGACGAGAAACATCCCGGGAGAGGAAACCCAGGCAGATGGCCAAGATCAAGGTCCAGGGGACGGTCGTCGAACTCGACGGCGACGAGATGACCCGCATCATCTGGCAGTTCATCAAGGACAAGCTGATCCACCCGTACCTGGACATCAACCTGGACTACTACGACCTGGGCATCGAGCACCGGGACGCCACTGACGACCAGGTCACCGTGGACGCGGCCAACGCCATCGGCCGGCACGGCGTCGGCGTCAAGTGCGCCACCATCACCCCGGACGAGGCGCGGGTCGAGGAGTTCGGCCTCAAGAAGATGTGGCGCAGCCCCAACGGCACGATCCGTAACATCCTCGGCGGCGTGATCTTCCGTGAGCCGATCGTCATCTCCAACATCCCGCGGCTGGTGCCGGGCTGGACGAAGCCGATCATCATCGGCCGTCACGCCCACGGCGACCAGTACAAGGCCACCGACTTCAAGGTCCCCGGCCCCGGCACGCTGACCATCACCTACACGCCGGAAGACGGCAGCGAGCCGATGCAGTTCGACGTCGCGAACTTCCCGGAGGGCGGCGGCGTCGCGGTCGGCATGTACAACTACCGCAAGTCGATCGAGGACTTCGCGCGTGCGTCGCTGCGCTACGGTCTCGAGCGCGAGTTCCCGGTCTACATGTCGACCAAGAACACGATCCTCAAGGCCTACGACGGCATGTTCAAGGACGTGTTCCAGGAGATCTTCGACGCGGAGTTCAAGGCGGACTTCGACGCCAAGGGCCTGACCTACGAGCACCGGCTGATCGACGACATGGTCGCCGCGGCGCTGAAGTGGGAGGGCGGCTACGTCTGGGCCTGCAAGAACTACGACGGTGACGTGCAGTCCGACACGGTCGCGCAGGGCTTCGGCTCGCTGGGCCTGATGACCTCCGTGCTGATGACCCCGGACGGCAAGGTCGAGGCCGAGGCCGCGCACGGCACGGTCACCCGGCACTACCGCCAGCACCAGCAGGGCAAGCCCACCTCCACCAACCCGATCGCGTCGATCTACGCGTGGACCCGTGGCCTGGACGCCCGCGCCAAGCAGGACAGCACCCCTGAGGTCGCCGGCTTCGCGCACGCCCTGGAGCAGGTCGTCATCGAGACCGTCGAGAGCGGCAAGATGACCAAGGACCTCGCGCTGCTGGTCGGCCCGGACCAGGAGTGGCAGACCACCGAGGACTTCCTGGCCACCCTGGACGAGAACCTGCAGAAGAAGATGGCCTAAGGTCGCACTTGGAGACACCCTCGTGGGCGCTGCTCACAGGGGTGTCTCCAGGGCATAATCACATCGGGTGGGTGATCGCTGACTCGGGTGGATCTCGGGCTCAGCGGTTCTGCCTGGCCATGCGGCTGCGGTATTCGTGTCTCATGGTGACGAAACTGTGGGCCAGGGCGAGAGAGGTGGTCGTGTTGGCACCCAAGCGGACACTGATCGTGGTCGCGGTGCTGGTCGGGGTCGTCATCCTGTACGTGCTCGGCAAGGACAAACAAGACGCCAACAACGCCAACCCGGCCGCACCCGCGGCCAGCGCCAGCGCTTGCAGAGTCGCTGTCGTCGCCGACATCCTCAACGTGCGGGCCACGCCGGACGCCAAGGGCCAGATCGTCGGCAAGTTCCAGCGCAACGCCGAGGCCGACGCGGAGAAGGTCGTGCAGAACGGCTTCCGCAAACTCTCCGAAGGCCGCTGGGTCTCGAACGAATTCGTCAAGCCCCTGCAGGGACGGGACTGCGGCTAGGTCGCGCTGGTCATTTATCCCACGCAACGCGCCCGGCATCGCCCCGGCCACGGCGGCGATAGGCTCTGAGCGAACAAGCCGGTAGCGCGGGGCGGGGTGGAAATGATCGGCTTTGGCGACCTGGCCCGCCGAGCGAAGCGAGGCAGTCGAACACGGTGATTATCAGTTCCATCAATGTCAACGGTCTGCGGGCCGCGGCACGCAAGGGTTTCACCGAATGGCTAAACGCCACTGAAGCCGATGTGGTTTGCCTGCAAGAAGTACGTGCCACCCTGGACCAGTTGCCGCCGGAAGTCCGTGCCCCACAAGGCTGGTACGCCACGCATGCGCCCGCGGCCATGAAAGGCCGCGCCGGCGTGGCCGTCTACACCCGCCTTGAGCCGGAGGCAGTCCGGATCGGATTCGGCGCGGCGGAATTCGAGGACAGCGGCCGCTACGTGGAGGTCGCGCTGCCCGGAATCGTGGTCGGCAGCGTGTATGTGCCCAGCGGTGACGTCGGCACCGAACGCCAACTGGAGAAGGAGCGCTTCATGGCCGCGTTCCTGCCGTATCTCGCCGAACTGCGCGACAAGGCCGCAGCCGTGGGCGACGAGGTGCTCGTCGCCGGCGACTGGAACATCGCCCACCGCGACATCGACCTGAAGAACTGGAAGGGCAACCAGAAGTCCTCCGGCTGCCTGCCTGAGGAACGCGCCTGGCTGACCCAGATCTTCGACGAGGTCGGCTACGTCGACGTGGTGCGCCGGATGCACCCCGAAGGCCCCGGCCCGTACACCTGGTGGAGCTACCGCGGCCAAGCCTTCGACAACGACTCAGGCTGGCGCATCGACCTGCACATCACCACCCCAGGCCTGGCCGCCCGCGCCACCAACACCGTCATCGAACGCGCCCCCACCTACGCCGAACGCTGGTCCGACCACGCCCCAGTCACAGTCACGTTCGCCGACTGAACGCCGCAAGTAGGAGGTGCTTTTGCGGGGCGCGGTGCTTCACGTGGGCAAGGTTGTAGGGGGCGGGGAGCTTGTGCCCCGGACATCGCGTGCCCGGGGCAGGGGCTGTCAAGGCTTTCCGGTGGCCAGGCGCGGGAAAGCGCCGCGTTCGAGCAGGACCCGTTCGGCGCCGGTGGGGAGGAACGGTGTCAGTTCGTGCGCGATTGTCCGGCAGGCGCCGCCCAAGCGGGTGAGCACTGAGCAGCGTTCGGCGCCTTGGAGTTCCCAGGGGCGGGCGGTCTCGATTAGACGGTTCGCTTCGTCGACTGCCGCGACGATCGCGCCGGTTGCTGCGCGGAAGTCGAAGTCCGCGAGTGCTTTGTCTACTTTGGAGGCCAGGTCGATCGGCGGTCCGGCTGGGATTGAGCCGCCGGCGAGGCCTCGTACTCTGTTGAAGAGGTTGCCGATGCCGTTGGCCAGTTCGGTGTCCGACCGGTCGATGAGGCGTTCCACCGTGAAGTCCGTGTCGCCCACTCGGGCCGGTTCGCGCAGCAGCCACCATCTGACCGCGTCGATTCCGTAGTGGCCGATCAGGTCCACAGGGGACACTTTCACGCCGGAGCTCTTGGAGATCTTGGCTCCGTTGGCGGTGAGGTAGTCGTGCACGAAGATCGTCTTGGGTAGTGGCAGGCCTGCCGACAACAGCAGTGCCGGCCAGTAGACCGCGTGGAAGCGCACGATTCCCTTCCCGATCACGTGCACGGTCTCGGCGTCCCGCCACCATTCGTCGAAGCCTGACTCCAAGGCGGTGACGTAGTTGGCCAGCGCGTCCCACCAGACGTAGATGACCTGTGAAGGGTCGTCCGGCACGGGCAGGCCCCAGCCGCCGGAACGGGCCGCCGGGCGCGAAACGCTGATATCCGAGAGGCCGGAGCGTACGAAGGACAGGACTTCGTTGCGCCGGGCCGCCGGTTCGATGCGGATGTCGTGCTCGAGCGCGTGCAGGATCCTGTCGGCGTAACGAGACAGCCGGAAGAACCAGTTCTCCTCACGGACCAGTTCGGGGACTGTGCCGTGTTCCGGGCAGATCGGCTCGGTCACGAAGGCTTCGCAGCCCGCGCAGTACAAGCCTTCGTACGACTTCCGATAGAAGTCGCCGCGCTCTGCCGAAGCGCGCCAGAGTTTCTCGACGCCGACCCGGTGTCGGGCGTCGGCGCTGGTGCGGATGAAATCGTCGTATGACAGGTCCAATGGCTCGCGCAGTGCTTGAAATCGTTCGGTGTTGGCGTTGACGAAGTCGCGTACGTCAATGCCGGCCGCGCGGGCCGCGGTCACGTTCTTTTGCGCGTTGTCGTCGGTGCCGGTAAGGAAGCGGACCGGTTGGCCTCTCAGACGCCTGTGCCGGGCGAGTACGTCGGCCTGGACCAACTCCAGGGCGTAGCCCAGATGGGGTTCGGCATTGACGTACGCGATCGCGGTGGTGACGTAGAAATTCATCGCTGACCTCCCTCGACGGCCGGCCGCCGTCGGGAAGGTGCCCGGTGACGACCGGGTACCTGGTGTGCGAATCAGTGCACGGCAAGGGACCCCGGCAAGGGGCCCATCATCCGCACGGCGAGATTTCGCATAGTCAGATTGTAGGTCAAGTCGCCTAGGCTAGTTCGGTGGCTATCGAATTGATGATGACCCCGCCGGAGCCGCGTCCCAGTGACGCGGCGATGCGGCGGGCGTTGCGCAGGGCGATCGACGGCTCCACGTTGGACCTCACCGAGGCCACGGTGCTGCTGCACGCCAGGGGCGAGCAGTTGGACGAGCTGATGGCCGCGGCGGCCCGGGTCCGGGACGCGCACCTGCGAGCCGAGGGTCGCGAGGGGATCGTCACCTACAGCGGCAGCGTCTTCATTCCACTCACCCGACTTTGTCGTGATCGTTGTCACTACTGCACGTTCGCGACCGTTCCGCACCGGCTGCCGGCCGCCTATCTCGAGCGTGACGAAGTTCTCGAAATCGCTCGTCAGGGCGCCGCCGCCGGGTGCAAAGAAGCGCTTTTCACGCTCGGCGACCGGCCCGAGGAACGCTGGCCCGCGGCGAAGAAATGGCTGGAAGAGCGCGGTTTTGACTCCACTTTGGACTATGTGCGGGCATCGGCCATCGCGGTGCTCGAGGAGACCGGTCTGCTGCCGCATCTCAACCCCGGAGTGCTGTCCTGGGAAGAGCTGTCCCGGTTGCGACCCGTCGCGGCCAGTATGGGCATGATGTTGGAAACCACGGCCCACAGGCTGTGGAGTGAGCCCGGGGGCCCGCACTATGGCAGCCCGGACAAAGAGCCGGCGGTCCGGCTACGCGTCCTCACAGATGCGGGCCGGGTCGCCGTGCCGTTCACCACCGGCATCCTGGTCGGCATCGGCGAGACGCTCACCGAGCGCGCCGACTCCCTGCTCGCGATCCGTGGCATCGCCCGGCAGTACGGGCACATCCAGGAGATCATCGTCCAGAACTTCCGCGCCAAACCGGACACGGCGATGCGCGGTATGCCCGACGTGGACCTGCACGAGCTGGCCGCGACCGTGGCCGTCGGCCGGCTGCTGATGCCGCCGGGCGTGAGCGTCCAGGCTCCGCCGAACCTCGTCGGTGACGAGTTCCAGCTGTTGCTGAAGGCCGGTATCGACGACTGGGGCGGCGTTTCGCCGGTCACGCCGGACCACGTGAATCCGGAGCGTCCGTGGCCGGCCCTGGACTCGCTCAGGGAGCAGACTTCGCAGGCCGGGTTCGAGTTGCACGAGCGGTTGCCGGTCTATCCGCGGTTCCTCAAGGGAGCGCCCGGCCAGTGGACCGACATCCGCATCACCGAGCACATCGCGGCGGTCTCGAAGCCTGACGGCCTCGCCAAGGACGTCAAGCCGGTCGGCCTGGCGTGGCAGGAGCCGGACGTCGTCGAGGACACGATGGGCCGTGCGGACCTGCACGCCACCATCGACACCGTCGGCCGGACAGGCGACCGTCGCGGCGACTTCGACTCGGTCTACGGCGACTGGGAGGAACTGCGCAAGCAGCTGCCGAAAGCGCCTGAGCGGCTCGCCTCGGACGTGAAGGCCGGTCTCGCACTGGCCGAGTCGAATCCCGGCGCCTTGCTGGACTCGGCCAACGCGGACGTCGCGCTGGCGTTGATGACAGCCGATGGCCCGGCGCTGGACAAGCTGGTCGAATTGGCCGACGCGGCCCGTCGGGAGGCGGTCGGCGACGACATCACCTACGTCGTCAACCGGAACATCAACTTCTCGAACGTCTGTTACGTGGGCTGCCGGTTCTGTGCCTTCGCCCAGCGCGAGCGCGACGCGGACGCGTACCGGCTGTCGGTGGAAGAAGCCGCGGACCGGGCTGAGGAGGCGTGGAACGACGGCGCGACTGAGGTCTGCATGCAGGGCGGCATCGACCCCAAGTTGCCGGTCACGTACTACGCGGACCTCGTACGCGCGATCAAGACGCGCGTGCCGGGCATGCACGTCCACGCTTTCAGCCCGATGGAGATCGTCAGCGCGGCGTCCAAGGCGGGCGTGAGCGTGCGGGAATGGCTGACGGACCTGAAGGAGGCCGGTCTGGACACCATTCCCGGCACGGCCGCCGAGATCCTCGACGACGACGTGCGCTGGGTGCTCACCAAGGGCAAGTTGCCCGCCTCCACGTGGATCGAGGTCGTGTCCACCGCGCACTCGCTGGGCATCCGGTCGTCGTCGACGATGATGTACGGCCACGTCGACCACCCAGGGCACTGGCTTGGACACCTGCGCACGCTGGCGCGTATTCAGGACGAGACCGGCGGGTTCACGGAGTTCGTGGCGTTGCCGTTCATCCACCGCAACGCGCCGATCTACCTCGCGGGCGTGGCCCGTTCCGGACCGTCGCGGCGGGACAACCGGGCAGTGCACGCGATGGCACGGCTCGGCCTGCACGGCCGTATCCCCAACATCCAGTGCTCGTGGGTCAAGCTCGGCGAGGAAGGCACCGTCGAGATCCTGCGCGGCGGCGCGAACGACGTCGGCGGCACGCTGATGGAGGAGACCATCAGCCGGATGGCCGGCTCCGAACACGGCTCGGCACGCACGGTGAGTCAGCTGGAAGAACTGGCCGCATCGGCCGGTCGCCCCGCACGGCAGCGCACGACTACGTACGGCGCGGTAACCGCTGCGGCGCGTTGACGCAGGTCCCCGCCGTGCCCGCGGGCACGGCGGGTCTTGATCCACACCCCGGGGTTCCGGGCACCCCGAACGAGCGATAGCCTCGCTCCCCGCAAGCCCGAGTGCCGCTCAACCACCGAACGCTTGACACACTCGGTAGTTTTTTCTCGGCTCGGTCAGAATCCTGATCCCTCAATCGGGGGACATCAGGTCGGTTGTGTCGCAGGAGGAGAACCAGTGCGTAATCGGGTGGCTGGTGGCAGGACCCGTTCGCTGGTGACCGCAGGGCTCGTAACCCTGCTCATGCTCGGTACCGGCCAACTGGCCTTCGCCCAGGACAGCACGACGCGGCTCCCGTTCAACGTCGCCGGCCCAGTCGGCATCGCCGTCGCCGCGATCGGCCTGTCGGGCATGCTGCTCGGATTGTGGCGTTTCAGCCGCAAACTCGCCAAGGCGAAGGCAGCCGATACAGCCGTGATTCCCGTGGTTGAGCCGGCCGCTCCGGTGGCGCAGCCCGTCACCGAGCCTCGTACTCCGGCCCGCACTCCCTGACGGGTGATCCTGGGTCGGTAGGATTCCGTTGTGCCGACTGTGAATGATCGTCCGAGGGTGCTTTCGGGTATCCAGCCGACTGCTGACTCTTTTCACCTGGGGAACTATCTGGGTGCGTTGCGGCAGTGGGTGGCGATGCAGGAGACGCACGATACGTTCTACTGCATTGTTGATCTTCATGCGATCACTGTCGAGCATGATCCGGAGTTGTTGCGGGCGCGGACGCGGGTTTCGGCGGCTCAGCTTCTGGCGTTGGGGATTGATCCTGAGCGGTCCACTCTTTTTGTTCAGAGTCAGGTTCCGGAACATCCTCAGCTTTCCTGGGTCATGGAGTGTATGGCCGGGTTTGGTGAGGCCAGCCGGATGACTCAGTTCAAGGACAAGTCCGCGCGGCAGGCTTTGGATCGGGTCAGCGTCGGACTTTTCACCTACCCGATTTTGCAGGCCGCTGACATTTTGCTCTATCAGGCCAATTTTGTTCCTGTTGGGGAGGATCAGCGGCAGCATCTTGAGCTTACGCGGGATCTTGCGCAACGGTTCAATGGGCGGTTCGGGCAGACTTTCACGCTTCCTGAGGCTTATATCGTCAAGGACACGGCCAAGATCTATGACCTGCAGGACCCGACGGCCAAGATGAGCAAGTCGGTTCCCGCCGGCGTGGTCGAGCTGCTGGAGGAGCCGAAGAAGGCCGCGAAGAAGATCCGTTCCGCTGTCACCGACACCGGCCGCGAGATCGTCTACGACACCGAGAACAAGCCTGGCGTCAGCAATCTGCTCACCATCTACTCCGCTCTCACCGGCAAGACTGTTGCCGAGCTTGAGGCTGCGTATGAGGGCAAGGGGTACGGCGATCTGAAGAAGGAGCTTGGCGAGGTCCTCGTCGAGTTCATCACGCCCGTCCAGGCCAAGGTCAAGTCCTATTTGGACGATACGGCCGAGCTGGACAAGGTGCTGGCCCGGGGTGCTGAGCGGGCTCGTGAGGTCGCCGCCGACACGCTCAAGCAGGTCTACGATCGGGTGGGGTTTCTGGCCTGAGCGGAGTTTCGCCGTGCGGGTGCCAAAGGCGCTGGTTAGCGTTATCGGATGGGCAAACTGGCTGAATACCGCGCGAAATGGCCGTGGCTTGATCATTTGATCCGGGCCGACGATGCCTTCGGTGAGCGGTACGGCAGTCAGTTCGCCGCGGCGATCACTTATTTCAGTGTGCTGTCGTTGTTCCCGTTGCTGATGATCGCGTTCGCGGTGGCCGGGTTCATCCTGTCCGCCCAGCCTGAGCTGCTCGATGAGCTCAAACAGGGCATCAGCAAGGCTGTTCCGGGGCCGCTGGGCGGGACGATCAACGACGTGGTGACCACCGCGCTGGATTCCAAGGGCACAGTCGGGGTGATCGGCCTGCTGGCCGCGCTGTACTCCGGCATCGGCTGGACGACGAACCTGCGGGACGCGCTCACCGCCCAGTGGGGCCATGAACGCAGGCAACTGCCGCTGATCTCGACCACGTTCAAGGACCTGCTGGCGTTGATCAGCCTGGGGCTCGCGCTTGTTGTGTCCTTTGGTCTGACTGCGGCGGGTACCGGGCTGGGGAACCTGCTGTTGCGGCTGGTTGGGCTGGAAGGTGCAGGCTGGGCGCGGTTCCTGCTGTTCCTGGCCACGCTTTTGCTGTCGGTCATCGCGAACTGGCTGGTGTTCCTGTGGGTGCTGACCAGGCTGCCGCGCGAGAAGGTGATCGTCCGCAGTGCCATGAAGGGCGCGATGGCCGCGGCGATCGGGTTCGAACTGCTCAAACAACTGGGCGCGATCTACCTCAGCAGCGTCACCAGTTCACCGACCGGCGTCATTTTCGGGCCGGTCATCGGCCTGCTGGTGTTCGCCAATCTGGTTGCCAGGTTCCTGCTGTTCGTCACGGCCTGGACCGCGACGGCTAATCCCGGATCGGGTCGATCCGCATCGTCTTCTCCGGATCAGTCTCCGGAGGAACAGAAGCAGTCCGCCGTGCGTACCGCAATCGAATACGCCAAATCAGGAAACCGAGGATTGTCACCGCGGCGATCGACATAGCCGCGGTCGGCAGGATGCCGCCCTGGTTCGAGATCGGCTTCACCGGCGCCGCGGTCGACGTGCCGCCGGTGGACACGCTCGCCGCCGGATCCGGGTTGTCGTCGGTCGCCGCGGCCGGCTTGGGCGTGTTCAAGGTGCCGACCGGCTGGACCTTGGGCAGGCCGAAACCCCAGGTGAGCAGCTTCCCGCCCTGGTCGGCCATCTTGACCGGCGCCTGCTCGCCGCGCATCAGCACCACCACGAGCCTGCGCCCGTTCTGTTCGGCGCCGCCGAGGTATGTGTGCCGCGCGTCGTCGGTGAAACCTGTTTTGCCACCGAGGAATCCGTCGTACTTACCGAGCAGGCGGTTGTCGTTGTTGACTTTGAAACCCGGTTTGTTGCCGTAGCCCGGCCAGTCGATCTGCTTGGTGGTGATGGCCGTCGCGAACTCGGGATGCTTCATGGCTTCCCGGTAGAACAGCGCCATGTCGTAGGCCGAGGTCATCATGCCTGGCCCGTCGAGCCCGGACGGGGTCGCGGTGTGGGTGTCCATGGCGCCGAGCGCGTGGGCAGTGTCGTTCATCTTCTGCACGGCCTTGTCGACTGAACCCAGCTGCACGGCCAACGCGTGGGCGGCGTCGTTGCCCGAATGCATCAGCAACGCCTGGAACAGCTGCTGGACGGTGTACTGGCCGCCCGCGCCCATCCCGACCCTGGTGCCGTCCTGGTTGGCGTCCTCCGACGTGCCGGTGACGACCGTGTCCATTTTCAGGTCCTTCATCACCACGATGGCGAGCAGGACCTTGATCAACGAGGCCGGCCGGTGCCGGGCGTGCGGGTCCTTCGCGCCGATCACGTTGCCGCTGTCGAGGTCTGCCAGCAGCCATGACGCGGACGTGACGTCGGCGGGCGGTGCGGTCGCGCTTTGCGGTGCGATGACGCCACATTCACCCATTCGAGCGCCGCCGACCGGTTTGTCGGGTACCGGGACCGGGCCTGGCGACTGCTCACCGGGCTTGGGTTTCTCGGATGTGTCCACCGGCGGGGGCGGCGTCGTCTTGTTCGGGCAGGGCGTGCCTGGCTGCGCGACCGCGGTGAAACCCGCGGAACCGATCAGGCACAGCACAGCAAACAGGGTGGCGAACAGTCGCCGCGACGTCAGGACCACAAACCCAGATTAGGCCGTAAACACGCGGTCAAGTCACCGGGTATGCGCACGCAGTCGCCGTCACTGGGCTTGTTGTGCGCGCAGCCGTTTGGCGCGCTGCATTTTGCGGCGCATGGTCATCAGCACACCGATCAGGACCACCACGCCGGCCAGGATCGTCACCGGCAGGCCGAACGTGCCGAAGGCGGAGCGCTGCAACGCGTTGGGGCCGCCGGCCTGGGTGCTGCTCTGGCCCGACGTGCCCTGGACGTTGGTGTCGCGGCTGGTCTGCGGGGCCTGGCTGGTCGTGCTGCCGAGCTGGCCGACCGGCTGGACGCGTGCGCCGGCCAGGGTGAAGCCGTAGTCCAGCAACGAACCCGCCTGCTCGAACGGTGCCTTGTCCGACCGCATGATCGAGACGATCAGGTGCCTGTCGTCCTTCTCGGCGCTGCCGACGAACGTGTTCTTCGCGGCGTTGGTGGAGCCGGCCTTGCCGCCGGTGGCGCCCTTGTAGTCGCTCAGCAGCTTGTTGTCGTTGGTGCGGGAGATCCGGGTGTTGCGGCTGCCCTGAGGCTTGATCTCGGCGGTCTTGGAGCCGGTGGCCTCGGCGAACGCGGGGACGCGCATGGCCTCGCGGTAGATCAGGGCGGTGTCGAACGCGGACGTGCTCTGGCCAGGCACGTCGTTGCCGTTCGGGTTCACCACGCGGGTGTCGAGTGCCTTGAGCTCCTTGGCCAGGCCGTTCAACTTCTCGACGGTGGTGTCCATGCCGCCGAGTTCACGGGACAACGCGCTGGTGGCGTCGGCCGCCGGGGTGGCGATCAGGGCACGGATCAGGTCACCCGCGAGGTACTTGCCGTCCGCGACGATGCCGACCTTGGTGCCCTGCTGGCGGGTGTCCTCCTTGGTGCCCACGATGATCTTGTCGGCCGGGAGCTCCCGCAGCGCGAGGATGGCCAGCAGGACCTTGATGGTTCCGGCCGGCCGCTGGCGGGCATGCGGTGCGTACGCCGCGAGCACGTCACCGGTGGTCTGGTCGGCGATCAGCCAGGACTCGGAGGTCAGCCGGTCCGGCGGCGGGGTGGCGTTGCGGGGCAGCACCACGCCGCAGTCGCCCATCAGCGGGCCGCCGATCGCCACGTCCGGAATCTCCAGTGGCGGCATCTGGTCGCCGTTGCCGTCGTTGGCCGGCGGCGGGACGGCTTTCTCCCTGCAGACGCTCGGCGCGGGCGCTTCGGAGGACTTCGTCGTCGTACCGGACGACGACGGCTTGCTGGAGCCGGAGGACGACGTGCTTCCTCGCGGGTTGGAAGGCGAGGTGGGCTGCTGCATCAGCCGCGAGTCGGGGGCCGCGTTCGCCGCGGGGACCACGGCGAACGTGACGGCGGCGGCGATGCTGAGACTGAGGTTCAGTACGCGGGCCAGTTGCCGATCTCGTTCGGGCACACATGCAGGCTAGTCACTCGATCGTGATGTCGGTCGCCGGGGCTACGCAAACCGCCCCGGAGGTGTCGCGGTAAGTGATGGGCGAATAATGCCGTTCTGGTTGTTTTTCCACCACGCGAGGAGATTGATCAGTGGAGTTCGTCCGGCACCTGCTCGTGTTCCTGCACCTGCTCGGGATGGCGATGCTGATCGGCACGCTCATGCTGCAGCTCAAGGCGGGCCAGGACGCGCCGCTGAACAAGGGCTGGCTGCACGGCGCCGGCCTGCAGCTGGTCACCGGCCTGGCTCTGATGCTGCTCGCGCCACTGACCGACCAGGACTACAACCACATGAAACTCGGCATCAAGCTGCTGGTGCTGGTGGTGATCGGGGTGTTCTCGGTGCTCTACGTGACCAAGGACAAAGCGCCGAAATGGCTGCCGCCGACGC
The DNA here is from genome assembly GCF_017876405.1 of Kibdelosporangium banguiense. Classification (GTDB taxonomy): domain Bacteria; phylum Actinomycetota; class Actinomycetes; order Mycobacteriales; family Pseudonocardiaceae; genus Kibdelosporangium; species Kibdelosporangium banguiense. The sequence continues at coordinate 3,198,741 of NZ_JAGINW010000001.1, forward strand.
TCGGCGGCCTGGTCGTGCTGAATGTCGGCCTGGCGGTGTTCTGGGCCTGATAGAGATCACCCACCTGAGTGAGGGGTCGGTTCATCACTACATAGCGATAACCCTACGTATGGCGTATTTCACTCCTTCGAGTTAGTTCGTACTGTCAGCCCGGTTTGTTTGCAGCCGGAGAGTGATCACTCTCTGGCCGCGGAGCTAACGGGAGGGCAAGTGCATCGAAGAGCAACAGCCGGCTTAGCGCTGTGTGCGCTGGTCGGCCTGGGTGTCGGCAGTCTGACCGCGCCGGCGGTCGCCGCACCCACCGTGGCCCCGTCGGTCGCCGAACAGGCACCCGACGACCACGATCTGCCGAACAAGCTCGAGGAGAAGCGCCGGGCGCTGCGCCAGGAGGCGCTCGCCGAGGTGCTCTCCGGCGAGACCAAGGCCGAGAAGCGCGGTGCGAGCACGGTCGCCAAGATCGGCGCCAAGCCCGCCGACGCACGCCGCGGTGGCGTTCCCGAGCAGCGCGTTGACCAGTACGTCGAGCTCAGCCGGGAGAAGACCGACAAGATCTTCGTGGTGCTGGCCGAGTTCGGCAACGACCGCGACCCGCGTTTCCCCGACGTGGACATCGCGCCGGCGATCCCGGGCCCGACGAAGTTCGACGGCCCGCTGCACAACGAGATCCCCGCGCCCAACCGCGCCGTGGACAACACCACGGTCTGGCAGCCGGACTACTCCCGCGGCCACTTCCAGCAGATGTACTTCGGCTCCGGGCCCGACTCGCTGAAGTCGTACTACGAGAAGCAGTCCTCGGGCCGCTACTCGGTCGACGGCACGGTGACCGACTGGGTCAAGGTCAAGTACAACGAGGCCCGCTACGGCCGCTCCAACGGCTTCCCGTGTGCCGGCAACGTCTGTAACAACACCTGGGACCTGGTCCGCGACGCGGTCAACCAGTGGGTGGCCGACCGTCTCGCCGGTGGCGCGACCCTCGAGCAGGTCAAGGCCGAGCTCGCGTCGTTCGACCAGTGGGACCGGTACGACGCCGACAGCGACGGTGACTTCAACGAGCCCGACGGCTACATCGACCACTTCCAGATCGTGCACTCCGGCGGCGACCAGGCCGACGGTGACCCGATCCAGGGTGAGGACGCGATCTGGAGCCACCGCTGGTACACCTATCCGAGCTCGCCTGACGGCCCCGTGGGCAACAAGCGTGGTGGCACGCAGGTCGGCAACACCGGCCTGTGGATCGGCGACTACACCATCCAGCCGGAGAACGGCGGGATCAGCGTGTTCGCCCACGAGTACGGCCACGACCTCGGCCTGCCGGACCACTACGACACCTCGGGCCCGGCCGCGGCCAATGAGAACGGCGTGAACTGGTGGAGCATCATGGGCCAGAGCCGCGTCTCGGCCCCGGGTGAGGCGCTGGGTACCCGTGCCGCCGACCTGTCGGCGTGGGACAAGATGCAGCTGGGCTGGCTGGACTACGAAGTCGTTGTGGCAGGCCAGGATCGCAGGATCGACCTCGGCCCGCACGAGTACAACACCGACAAGGCACAAGGTGTTGTCGTTGTGCTGCCGGACAAGCAGGTGTCCACCAACTACGGCGCGCCGTTCGCGGGCACCAAGATGTACTGGAGCGGCAAGGGTGACGACGTCGACAACTCGGCGGTCCGGGACCTTGACCTGACCGGCAAGACGTCCGCGAGCCTGACTCTCAAGGCCCGCTACGACATCGAAGCCGACTTCGACTACCTGTACGTGCAGGTGTCGACCGACGGCGGCCAGAACTGGACTTCGCTGAACGGCACCGTCAACGGCGCCGCCTTCCCGAAGGACGGTGCGGGCGCCCCGGCGCTGACCGGCACGCAGGCTAGCTGGGCCGACGTGTCCGTGCCGCTGACCTCGGTGGCCGGCAAGCAGGCCAAGTTCCGGTTCCGCTATGTCACCGACGGTGGCGTGGCGCCGGACGGCTTCTTCGCCGACAACATCAAGATCACGGCCGACGGCGCGACGATCCTCGACGACGGTGCGGAAGGTGCCACGACGGGCTGGACCCTCAACGGGTTCAAGACCACGACCGGTACCGAGACGGCGGCGTTCGACAACTTCTACATCGCCACCAACCGCACGTACGCGTCCTACGACGAGCACATGCAGACGGGTCCGTACAACTTCGGCTTCCCGGACCGGCCTGACTACGTGGAGCACTTCCCGTACCAGGACGGCCTGCTCGTGTCCTACTGGGACACTTCGCAGGGCGACAACAACTCGAGCCAGCACCCTGGTGAGGGTCTGATCCTGCCGATCGACGCGAACCCGGAGCCGATCTACAACCTGCAGGGCCAGCCGTGGCGTCCACGTATCGCGGGCTACGACGCGCCCTTCTCGTTGCAGAAGTCGGACTCGTTCACCCTGCACGCGGCCGGCCGTGCCAGCTACATCCGGGGCAAGGCCGCCCAGCCGCTGTTCGACGACAGCAAGACCTACTGGTTCGCCGAGCAGCCGACGGCGGGTGTGAAGGTCCCGAAGGCGGGCGTGAAGATCCGGGTGCAGTCGCAGCAAGGCACCTCGATGACCGTGCGCGTCTTCAAGTAACCACAGTTCGACGACCGGAAACGGGGTGCCCGCAGCGGGCACCCCGTTTTTCGCGTTCTACAGGGCTTCGAGCAGTTCGACGGCCGCGGCCTGCGCTTCGTCCGCCGCGTTGAACCTGTTCACGATGGCCGCGACACCGGTCCGGCGGCTGGGGCTGAAGGCGGTGTAGCTGGAGAAACCGCCGGTTCCGCCGTTGTGCCAGATGATCTCGCCGCTGCGGGGCAGCGAGCCGAAGTGCCAGCCGAGGCCCACTCGCGTGGTGCCGTCGGTGAAATGCTGCCGCTGAGCCAGTTTCAGGGCAGGACTCGGGTCCTTGATGTGTGCATGGGTGAATCGGAGCAGGTCGTTGACCGTGCCGTAGAGCGCGCCCATGCCTTGGAGCACCGACATGTGCCAGTCTGGCACGGGCATGTCCTTGTCGTAGTAGCCCTGGACTTTCCGGCGAGGATCGGTCACCGTCAGCCCGGTGTCCTTGAGCCGCAACGGCCGCGCGATCCAGTCCCGGACCATCGTGCCGTAGTCACGGTTCAGGGCCATGCCGAGCAGACCGGCACCCAGGTTGGAGTACTCGTACTTGCTGCCGGGCTCCGCGATCAACTGGGTCATCCGCAGATACTCGATCAGCTTGGCCTCGGTGATGTGTGCGTACGGATCCCACACGTCGAGCGCGGGATCGGTGAGCAGGCCCGTCGGCAGCCGCGGCAGGCCGGACGTGTGCGTGGCCAGCTGTTTCAAAGTGATCGCCTCGGACACAGGGAATCCGGGCAGATGCTTCGTGAGCCGGTCGTCGAGTGATACCCGGCCGCGGCAGACCGCGGTCGCGAGGGCGACTCCGGTGAAGGTCTTGGTGATCGAACCGATCTGGAAGATCGTGTCGCCGTTGACCGCGTACTGGTCACGGCCTCGGAACGCGCCGATGGCTGCGGTCTGGAAACCGGCCAGCCGGGCGTGCTGACTGTCTACAAGCGACTTGAGGCGGGATTCGGCGGCCAGCGCGGGTGTCGCGGTCAACGCCAGCCCTCCCAACGTGGCAGCGAGAACACTTCGGCGGCTGGGCATGGTTTTCCCCCTTTGTTGCGGACTGACTCATTGCGGACTCAACACAGCGGTGAGTACGACGAGCAGCGGCACGACCCGCGTCCCCGGTACGGCGTAGTGCCCCCTGCCGGTGACCATCAGCCAGCCCGCGGACACGAGTTGCCGCAGGTGGTGGTACAGCTGGCCGGTCGTGCCCAGTGCCTCGTGCTCCTGCAGTTCGGCTGTCGTGCGGACGCCTCCGAGAATCAAGCGCAGCAACAACATCCGCACCGGGTGACCGAGCGCCGCGAACGCGCCGCTGAACTCCGACCAGTCCAGTGCCATGAGCTTTTCGAACGTCTCGCCCTGTTGCCACTCGTAGTACTCACCCGTGGACAGCGGTGCGGCGCCGGTGAACAGCACCGCACCCGACTCGTTGCGTTGCTTGAGGCCTGTCAGGGCCCAGAAGACTTCCGGGTCCGGCACGCCCGCTTCGGCGTGCTTTGTTTCCAGCGCGGCGACCCGTTCTTCCAGTGCGGCCAGCCGCTCGTCGTACTCCATGAGACCATGTTACGTAATTACGTAGGAACGTCAACGTTAGCCTTGGGCGATCAATTGACTACTCTTCGTCTAACGTTACCCATCCGTTATCTCGCGCTGGGTAAACGGCTGATTCGTGGCGGCTGGAGGTGTCCGGGCTCAACCAACTGACGGTGTGGCGGCGTCGACTCGCCCGATCTGTGCACCGCCACCTGGAGCAGTTGGCGATCATGCGGGTTTCGCAGGCGTAACAAGGGTTTCGCCAGGCCGATCACGTCCACAATGAGTCCCAGAGAGACTGTGGAATCATCGGACGACCGGCGGGCGCCGCACCCGGGGCGTGACCGATCCCTAGGAGTCCACTTTGGATAGTAGAACGAGCGCGCTCGCCGACGTACTGGAACGGGTGCTCGACAACGGAGTGGTGATCGTCGGCGACATCGCGGTCGACGTGGTCGACATCGAACTGCTGACCCTGCGGCAGCGCCTGTTCGTCGCCTCCGCGCGGGCCGCTCGCGAAACAGGCACCGACTGGTGGACCGGCGATCCCTTCTTCGCGCCGTGCAACGGCTGTACTCAGCCGCATACCCCATTGCATGCCCCACCGCATGAGCAATTCCCCGAAGGGGACCCCTTGATTTTCACGTTACCGCAGGGGTCTGACAGTTTTGGTGTTTCCGCAGGTCAGGTGTGGGATGAGGGCTGCGGTCATGACCGGTGACCGAGGACTGTGCGTGTACGCCATCACCCGCGGCCGGGAGTGGGACCGGGTGACGTTCCCCGAGATGCACGCCGGCCAGTCGCCCGCCCTGATCAGCCAGAACGGCCTCGGCCTGGTGGCCGCGGAGGTCGACCTGGCCTTGTTCGGCGGGGTGAACGCCGAATCGGCCGAGGACGGTCTGCTCGCGAGGCTCGCGCGGGAGCACGATGCCGTCGTGCGGGCGGTGTTCGACCACGAACCTGTTCTGCCGCTGAGGTTCGGCACGATCGTCACGGACACCGCGGCGGCCCGGCGCCTGCTCGACAGCGGGCATGCCCAGGTGTCGGAGTGGCTGGACCGGGTCGCGAACCACCGTGAGTGGGGCGTCCGCGTCGAACACGAGGACACGGACCAACGATCCAACGTTCCGTTGACGGGCATCTCCGGCGCGGACTACCTGCGGATGGGCCGGCAAAGTCAGATGAGCTGGCAGAAGCGGGCGAGCACGGTTCAGTCGTTGCACATCGAACTGGCGCGGCACGCCACAAGCGCTGCGAACAGAGCCCGGCCGCGTGCGCTGCTGGACGCCACTTACCTTGTCCCGCAAGCAAATGAGGACGAGTTCCGGGCCGCGGCGGCCAGGCTCCACGAAGAGGTGCAACGGCTGGGCGCGACAGTGCACGCGACCGGGCCGTGGCCGCCGTACTCGTTCACTCGCATCGAGCTGGCGGTCCACTGACACCAGCCGGTTCACCACCCCCATCGGGACTGCGAAGCCGGTTCCCAGGTCTTTTCGCCGCCGCTGGAGGTGAGGAAACTGTAGGCGGGCAACGGCCCGACGCATTCGGCCACGGCACCTTTGATCGCACCCACGGCAATGCGGACAGCCGTCATTTCGTACTGGCCTACCAGGAAAGCCCAGCGCTCGTCGGTGTGTTCCCCGTCTTCCAGCGATGTTGACTCCCGCGCCAGCGCCGATACCGGTGCCAGCAACGCTTTCGCCCGGCGACGCCGCCATTCGACCAGCCGCTGGGCGATGACCTCGCCCGCCCGGATCCGTTCGTTCAGATTCGAGTGACCCCGCAGTTCACGCTGATCGGGATGCTCGTCGTACACCGCGCGCAACGCGGTGCTCTCGTCGAACCGTAGGTATACGTGGACTTCGACCAGGCCTTCCAGCCGGTCGAGATCTGCCCGCAGCCGGGCCGCGGCCGGAGCGAGCACCTCGGTCCGTACCAGCCCTTCCTCAGCGGCGACGGTCCCGAAACGCATGGGCAGGACCGGCCCGTCCTGCACCAGTTCGGACAGGATCTCCAGGTGTCGCACACCATCCTGCTGATCGAGCACACGGCCGTCCGGCAGCGGGCTGACGACGACCGCCAGGTCCTCCCAGACCACGACTTGGGATGACGTGCCCGTGCGGCCCAACGGATGGGCCGCACGGACGACGCCGTGAAGCTGGAGTCTCACTTCTCTTCCGGTGCGCGCTCAACGGTCGCGGGCGGTGCCTGAATCACACCGACCGGGGCGGCCGGCATGAGTCCGTACGTGCCCGCGATGCCCTGGACCTGCGGGGCGGGCGTCGGTGTCTGGCCGTTGGGCGGGTTCTGCCTGGCCAGCTCGAGGCGCTGCATCGCCTCCAGGTAACGGATGTAGGTGTCGACGCTGGCGATGATGACCTTGATCTCGATGGTGAGCACCTCGATGCCGATCACCGTGATCTTGATCGAGGCGTCCAGCACAAGTCCTTTGTCCAGCAGGATGTTGAGCGCTTCGGCCAGGCCACCACTGGTTCCGGGGAGGATAGGAGTGGTCACACGGATCTCCTCTCGTCTGTGTCCGGTTGGTTCCCGTTGAGCAGGGCCGCCAGGTCCATGGCCGGACGGGAGCCGGACGGCTCGTCGCCCCCGAGCACGGCACGCAGTTCGGCGAACTGGCGTTCCAACGAAATGAGCGCCTGGCCCAGCCGTTCCACCTCGTCCGGCGCGAGCGACCCGGCTGACATTCGGCGCAGTGCCTGCCTTTCCAGCAGGTCACGCAGGATCTCCAGGACCGCGACCACGAGCCTGCCCAGGCCCGCGCCCGCGTCGGCGGGCACCCGCACGCCGCCGGGATTCACTGGATCCCGATCAGCAGCAGGCGCAGGTCGAGCCGGATCAGATCGATGCCGGCCAGCGTGATGATCACGTCTCCGTTGATCACCGCCCCGCCCTGGACCACCCGGTCGAGCAGGTCCACAATGCTGGTGGCCGTGGGGTGTTCAGGCATTACCCACCGCCAGTTCGATGTTCGTGAACGAATACGGCGGCCAGGGGCCGGTGGTCTGCACGGTCACCCCGCTGAAATCCTTGGTGAGACGGTCGATTTCGGAGTGGAACGCCTTTTCCTGGGCCGCCGGGACGAGATAGGCGGTATCGAGCAGTAAACCGTTCGCGTTACCGCGAGACGCGCTGTCGGTGGCATAAGGCAGCAGCGCCTCGTGCAGGGTTCGTGCTGTCATTGTTGCGCGCTTGCGGCCACTCTCGATTCCGGTCAGGCGTTTCTGGCGCATGGCAAGGTATTCGGTCCCGGAAAGGCCGTCCAACGGCGTGTCCGGGACGGGAGACTCATCGGCGAGCCGGGCCCGGACGCCCCACTCGGTGCAGCCGTCGACGCGGTCCAGCCAGACCAGCGCTTCGTCGTGCCGATCGCGAAGCAGGCGCACCGCCGCGTCCTCGTCGCCGAGGACTGTGCCGAAGCGCAGCGGCAGGACGGGATGTCGTTGGAACACCGCACGGATCACGGCGTCGTGCTGACGGGCGAGCACGACGAGCGGACTGTCCTCTTCGGGCGGTTGGGCGGGATCGACGTCCAGTTCCGCGAACCGCGCCAGCTCCATCTCGGCCACCACGATGCCGAGCCCGCGGTGGGCGACCAGCCGGGGTTCGACGTCGGTGTCCAGGCGTAGGTCGAGCGGATGATCCCGGGTGATCGCGTAGGCGCAGAGTCCCCGGTCACTTTTCCTGGGAGGTGCCGTGACTTGGGCGATGATGGCCTTGGTCAGCCGGTCGGCCAGTTCCGCGGTGGCCCGCGACCTTGCCAGCCGCACCGCGTCGGCGAGCACATCCGGGACGTGCTCACGGGCCAGTGCGCCGAGCGCGTCGTCAAGGCTCACGGGAGTGCCTTCCGGGACGCCGGTTGCAGCTCTCCCAACGTTTTCTCCAATGCGGCGAGCCGGTCACGCAGTTCGGCGTTCTGCCGCTGGAGTTCATCGCGCTCCTGCCCCCCGCTCTTGATCGCCGCGTTCGGGCTGAAGAACGGATCGTTGGTCCACCAGTCCATTCCCATCTCCCGGGCGGTCTGGGCCGAGGCGATGAACAGCCGCAGCCGCAGGGTGAGCAGCTCGATGTCCATCACGTTCACCGCGATGTCGCCGACGATCACCACACCCTTGTCGAGCACCCGTTCCAGCACGTCGGCCAGCGAGCTTGAGCCATTGTCCACAGTGGAGCTCACCCGCATCTCTACACGTCGGTCGTACCCCTGGTGTAACGCCGGAGTCGTTCGCACGCCACGAGTTCGCCTGCCCGGTCGACGTCGACCCGGTAGGTCGCCATGACAGTGGTGGTAGCCGGAATCCGTTCCAGCTCGACCACGTCGATCAGTACCGACCAGCCGCCTTCGGCCATGGCCCGGATCCCGGTCACGCCGTCGGGCTGCCGCCCGGACAGCAGGCCGAAGTGCTCAACGGCCTTGCGGATCGCCTGGGCGGGCGTCAGCTTCCCGGGTTCGCCGGCTGGTTGGGGTTGGTGTTCCTGCGATTGCCCACTCATCATCTCGTGTGATCGGCGACACGGAAACCTCGTTACTCCAAGTGATCATGTCCCGGCGGGGTGCCGGGCGGCCTTCTCGGGCAAGGGAAGCAACATTCACTGGGAAGTTCGCCGCAACCAGGGGTGGCGACTGGGCGCATTTCGCCACCCGGCGTTTGAGACCGGGCCATCCGGGTATCTCTGATCACGACTGGGTAACACTTGGCGGCGGCCGGGACATCGGCGAGCCGCCATTCGGCATGACCGAAATAGGTCTGAACCACCCTGGAGGTGTCATGACGAGTCCAGCCGGCCTTCCCATGGAAGACCGGCTGGAAAAAGGGTGTTGGGGTTAAACGCCCGCGGTGCCGCGAATGAAGGAACGGTTGGCGGCGACGCTGGCGTAATTCTGGGTGCCACGGGGGTCGAAACCGCTGTTCTCACCGGTGGAGCACACGCCGACCTGGACGCCGTTGGCGATCTGCGGGCCGCCGGAGTCACCGTGCCACGCGGCGCCGCTGTCGCCCTTGCTGGCGATCGCTTCGCCACCGAAGGCGTCCTCGCTTGTGCCGGTCACACGGACCGTGGCGGTCTTCAGCACGGGCGAGGCCGGGTTGCTGCCCTGGGTGCGGCCCCAGCCGTAGATGCTGTTGGTCGAGCCGACGGCCGGATCCGAGTCGCCCAGCTTGATGTAGGTGGTCTGCACGGCGGAGCTCAGGTGCAGCAGCAGGATGTCGCCGTCAGGGGAAGTCGCCTTGCGGTCGACGGTCCGGTTGGTGCCCTGGCCGAGGTTGACGTTGCCGACCCGCACGGACATGGCCGAGCTGTCGCAGTGCCGGGCGGTCAGCACCCACTGCGGGGCGATGATCGTGCCGGAGCAGGTGAACGAACCGCTGGCGTAGACCTGGGCGCCCCACGGCGCCGAACTGACCGTGCCGCCGCCGATGATCAGCGGCTCGACCGAGGCGGACGCGGCTGGGACCGACATCGCGGACGCGGCGAACGCGAGCGCGGCGATCGAAATCATTTTGCGCATGAGCAGCGCATTCCTTTCGGCAGGGTGAGAAAAGGAATGGCTCGGGTGGCCTTTATCGCGTCCCCGAACGCGCTTTCACGCTAAGTTGCCGGATGATCACCGGTAAACCCATCGATCGTCGGGACATCCCTCGCGAATCAGGCATAAAACACTGGTGGGTGGTCAGTCCGGCAGAAATCGGACCGACCACCCACCAGGGGAATTACCGGGTCAACGACGGAAAAGCAGGGCCCGTTTGACCTCTTGGATCGCCTTGGTGACCTGGATGCCACGGGGGCAGGCGTCGGTGCAGTTGAACGTGGTCCGGCAGCGCCAGACGCCCTCGGTGTCGTTGAGGATGTCCAGGCGGTCGCCTGCGCCCTCGTCACGGCTGTCGAAGATGAACCGGTGCGCGTTGACGATCGCGGCCGGCCCGAAGTACGAGCCGTCCGACCAGTACACCGGGCACGAGGTGGTGCAGCACGCGCAGAGGATGCACTTGGTGGTGTCGTCGAAGCGCTCACGGTCCGCCTGGGACTGGATGCGTTCCCTGGTGGGCTCGTTACCGTAGGTGATCAGATACGGCTTGACCGCGCGGAACGCCTCGAAGAACGGCTCCATGTCGACCAGGAGGTCCTTGCGGGCCTCCAGGCCCTTGATCGGCGCGATCGTGATCGTGGTCGGCTTTCCCTTGCGCGCCAGCAGGTCCTTCACCAGGACCTTGCAGGCCAGCCGGTTCACGCCGTTGATCTGCATCGCGTCCGAGCCACAGATGCCGTGCGCGCACGACCGGCGGAAGGTCAGCGTGCCGTCCAGGTACCACTTCACGTAGTGCAGCAGGTTCAGCACGCGGTCGGTCGGCAGCGCCGGGATGTCGTAGGTCTCCCAGTGCGGTTCGTCGTCGATCTCCGGGTTGAACCGCAACACCTTCAGCGCGACCGTGATCGCGCCTTCCGGTACCGGAGGAGCCTCGCCGCGGATACCCGATTCCACTGTGGCAGTCATCAGTACTTGCGCTCCATCGGCTTGTACCGGGTGAAGGTGACGGGCTTGTAGTCCAGGCGGATGTCCGCCGTGAGCGAGTCGCCCTGCTTGTACGCCATGGTGTGGCGCATGTAGTTCGTGTCGTCCCGGTTGGGGTAGTCCTCACGGGCGTGCCCGCCGCGGGATTCCTTGCGGTTGAGCGCGCCCACGACCAGGATCTCGGCCAGCTCCAGCAGGAAGCCCAGTTCGATCGCCTCGAGCAGGTCGGTGTTGTAGCGCTTGCCCTTGTCCTGCACGGTGATGTGCGCGTACCGGGACTTCAGCGCCTGCACGTCGTGCAACGCCTGCTTGAGCGTGTCCTCCGTGCGGTACACCGACGCGTTGGCGTCCATTGTGGCCTGCAGCTCGGTGCGGATGTCCGCCACGCGCTCCCGGCCGTGCTCGGAAAGGATCAGCGCCAGCTGGTCCTCCACGAACTGCGTGGGCGCTTCCGGCAGGTCGACGTGCTCACGGCCGACGGCGTACTCCGCGGCCGCGATCCCGGCCCGGCGGCCGAAGACGTTGATGTCCAGCAACGAGTTCGTGCCCAGCCGGTTCGCGCCGTGCACCGACACGCACGCGCACTCGCCGGCCGCGTACAGACCGGGGATGACGTGGTCGTTGTCCCGCAACACTTCCGCGTGGATGTTGGTCGGGATGCCGCCCATCGCGTAGTGCGCGGTCGGGTACACCGGCACCGGCTCCTTGACCGGGTCCACGGCCAGGTACGTCCGCGCGAACTCGGTGATGTCCGGCAGCTTGGTCTCCAGGACCTCGGCGCCCAGGTGCGTGCAGTCCAGCAGCACGTAATCCTTGTTCGGCCCGGCGCCACGGCCTTCGAGCACCTCGAGCGCCATCGACCGGGCGACGATGTCCCGGGGCGCGAGGTCCTTGATCGTCGGCGCGTACCGCTCCATGAACCGTTCACCCGAGGCGTTACGCAGGATCGCGCCCTCGCCACGCGCGCCCTCGGTGAGCAGGATGCCCAGACCGGCCAGGCCTGTGGGGTGGAACTGGTAGAACTCCATGTCCTCCAAGGGCAGGCCCTTGCGGAAGATGATGCCCATCCCGTCGCCGGTCAGGGTGTGCGCGTTGGACGTGGTCTTGAACACCTTGCCGAACCCGCCGGTCGCGAACACGACGGACTTGGCCTGGAAGACGTGGATCTCGCCGGTCGCCAGCTCGTAGGCCACCGCGCCCGTGCAGACCGGGTCGCCGTTGGCGTCCGGCGTCAGGCAGATGTCCAGCACGTAGAACTCGTTGAAGAACTCGATGCCCTGTTTGACACAGTTCTGGTACAGCGTCTGCAGGATCATGTGCCCGGTGCGGTCCGCGGCGTAGCAGGCACGGCGAACGGCGGCCTCACCGTGGTTACGCGTGTGCCCGCCGAACCGCCGCTGGTCGATCTTGCCTTCCGGCGTCCGGTTGAACGGCAGACCCATCTTCTCCAGGTCCAGCACCGCGTCGATGGCCTCCTTGGCCATGATCTCCGCGGCGTCCTGGTCCACCAGGTAGTCGCCACCCTTGATCGTGTCGAAGGTGTGCCACTCCCAATTGTCCTCTTCGACGTTGGCCAGCGCGGCACACATGCCGCCCTGCGCCGCGCCCGTGTGCGACCGCGTGGGGTACAGCTTGGTCAGCACGGCGGTCCGGGCCCGCTTGCCGGACTCGATCGCGGCCCGCATGCCGGCGCCACCGGCGCCGACGATGACCACGTCGTACTTGTGGAACTGCATTCGTTATCGGCCTTCGCAGTGACGATTTTTGGTAAGTGGAGTCAGGCGTCCATGTTCGGGTCGAACGTGAAGATCACGAACGTGCCGAGCGCGAGGATCAGCACCATGGAGACGTACAGCAGCATCTTGAGCCAGAACCGCGTCTGGTCCTTGCGCGCGTAGTCGTTGATGATCGTGCGCAGCCCGTTGCCGCCGTGCAGTTCGGCCAGCCACAGCATCGACAGGTCCCAGAACTGCCAGAACGGCGACGACCAGCGGCCGGCCACGAAACCCCAGTTGATCCGGTGCACACCGCCGTCCAGGATGTTCATGATCAGCAGGTGGCCGAGCACCAGGATCACCAGTGCCAGCCCGGAAAGCCGCATGAACAGCCAGCTGGCCAGCTCCCAGTTGCTGCGCCGGGCGGAGGGACGGCGCGGGCTGCGGGGTTTGTCGAGTGCGATCGTCATCACGATCCTCCGAACATGTCAGAGACCGTGCGCACCAACATGAAGTACGCGCCGGGGATCATCACCAGCAGCCAGACCACCAGGATCGTCCACAGCATCTGCTTCTGGTAGCGCGGGCCCTTGGCCCAGAAGTCCACCAGCATCACGCGGATGCCGTTGAGCGCGTGGTAGAGCACCGCGCCCACCAGACCGACCTCGATCAGGTTGACCAGCGGCGTCTTGTAGGTCTCGATGACCTCGTTGTAGGCCTCCGGCGAGACCCGCACCAGCGCCGTGTCGAGCACGTGCGCGAACAGGAAGAAGAACGTGAGGACACCGGTGATGCGGTGCGCGACCCATGACCACATGCCTGGGTCACCGCGGTAGAGCGTCCCGCGTTTGCCGGGCCGCGCTGGGGCTTCGGCGGACATCGGTTTTCAGGCCTCCAACATCGCTGATCACTCGGCTGATGGGGATCGGCAGTCCAACCGGGACAAACACCCACCGGGCCTTGACTGCTCGGATGCTAGTCCGAGCGCCTACGCACAGCCCAACCAACGGTTGCCGTCTGTGACCCAAGAAACATGAAGGGTGTGCCCCCAAAGTGGCGTTGGGAGCATTGGATGCCCCCAACGCCACTTTGGGGGCACAACTCAGCGCGTGGGTGAGGCGGGGTTTGATCACGCACAGTGCCCGGTCGGTTCCGGGGGTGGGATCACCGGCAAACGATTAGGTTACGCCCGGCCGGTGCTGTGCTGAGGTGGTCCTACGGGCGGGTACGGTTCGCCAATTCGCAAGTTCCCAGCGCTTTGCTGGGGTTCGTCGCCGCTCATGAGAGCGGGGAGGGAGACACGTCGTGCGTCGATCGCGCGTTACCACGTTGGCGGCCGTCGCCCTGACCGGTGCTCTTGCGCTGGCCGGCTGCGCCAAGGACTCCGGGGGCGGGTCGACCACCCCACCCGCGGGTGGCGGCACCCAGGCTTCCGGCTGCAAGTTCAGCCCCGTTCCGTCGGGCGGCAGTGGCGGGGGCGGTGCCAGCTCCGGCACGCCGGCCAAGGTCGATGCCAGTGCGTTTAAGGTCGGCCTGGCCTACGACATCGGCGGGCGTGGCGACGCGTCGTTCAACGACTCCGCCGCCGCCGGCCTGGACAAGGCCAAGTCCGACATGGGCGTCAAGGAGACCAAGGAGCTCACCGCGGCTCCCAACGAGACCGAGGACGCCAAGCAGAGCCGGCTGCGCCAGCTCGCGGGCGAGGGCTTCTCCCCGATCGTGGCGGTCGGCTTCGCCTACGCCAAGTCGGTCGAGGCGGTCGCCAAGGAGTTCCCGAACGTCAAGTTCGCGATCGTCGACGACGACACCGTGAAGCTGCCGAACGTCACCGGCCTGGTGTTCGCCGAGGAGCAGGGCTCGTTCCTGGTCGGTGTCGCGGCCGCCTACAAGAGCAAGGGCTGCCACGTCGGCTTCGTCGGCGGTGTGAACGTGCCGCTGATCCAGAAGTTCGAGGCGGGCTTCAAGCAGGGCGTCAAGGCCGCCGCGCCGGACGCCAAGATCGAGAGCGAGTACATCACGCCGGCCGGTGACTTCACCGGTTTCCAGGACCCGGCCAAGGGCAACGTCGTCGCGGCCGGTGAGATCAGCCGTGGCGCCGACGTGGTCTACCAGGCCGCGGGTGCCTCCGGCAAGGGCGTCTTCGAGGCGGCCAAGGGCAAGAACGCGCTGGCCATCGGCGTGGACTCCGACCAGTACAACCAGAAGACGGTCGAGAACTCCAAGGACGTCATCATCACGTCCATGCTCAAGCGGGTCGACGTCGCGGTGTACGACTACGTCCGCGCGGTCGCGGGCAACACGCTGTCCTCGCTGCCCAAGCGGTTCGACCTGAAGGCCGACGGTGTCGGCTACGCCACCTCCGGCGGCAAGATCGACGACATCAAGGCCACGCTGGACGCCTACCGTCAGCAGATCATCGACGGCAAGATCACGGTTTCGGACAAGCCGTCCAACTGATCCAGCAGCTGTAGGCCGGGGCCCGGAACGATCTTCCGGGCCCCGAGCCTGTGTTTCCGGGAGGCAACGATGGCTGACGAGAAGGCCGTTGAGCTCGAGGGGATCACCAAACGGTTCCCTGGGGTGGTCGCCAACAGCGACATCCATCTCGAAGTGCGGGCCGGCGAGGTGCACGCGGTCTGCGGCGAGAACGGCGCGGGCAAGTCCACCCTGATGAAGATCCTGTACGGGATGCAGCAGCCCGACGAGGGCACCATCAAGGTGAACGGCGAGCTGGTCCGGTTCCGCAATCCCTCGGACGCCATCAAGGTCGGCATCGGCATGGTGCACCAGCACTTCATGCTCGCCGACAACCTGACAGTGCTGGAGAACATCGTTCTCGGCGCCGAAGGCCTGCACGGGATCGGCGCGAAGGCCCGCAAGAAGGTGGCCGAGCTGGCCAGGCGGACCGGGCTGAACGCCGATCTGGACATCGCGCTGGAGTACCTCGGCGTCGCCGACCGCCAGCGCGTGGAGATCATCAAGGTGCTCTACCGGGGCGCGAAGATCGTGATCCTGGACGAGCCGACCGCCGTGCTCGTGCCGCAGGAGGTCGACGACCTGTTCGAGACCGTCCGGCAGATGCGTGCCGACGGCTTCACCTTCATCTTCATCTCGCACAAGCTCGACGAGGTGCGCGCGATCGCCGACACGGTCACCGTGATCCGGCGCGGCACCACGGTCGGCACCGCCGACCCGAAGACGATCAGCTCACGCCAGTTGGCGGAGATGATGGTCGGCAGCGAACTGCCCAGTCCGGAGACCCGGGAGTCGACCGTCACCGAGACGGCCGTGCTCTCCGCGTCCGGCCTGCGGCTGCAGGAAGCCGGCTCGGCCCGCGCGATCCTCGACGACATCGACCTGGTCGTGCACGCCGGCGAGGTGCTCGGCATCGCAGGCGTCGAAGGCAACGGCCAGACCGAACTGGTCGAGACCATCATGGGGATGCGCAGGTCCACCGACGGCACGGTCAGCCTATCAGGCAAGGACATCACCAAGCTCGGCACGCTGGCCCGCCGGGAGGCCGGGATCGGCTACATCGCCGAGGACCGCACCCGGCACGGCCTGCTGCTGACCCAGCCGTTGTGGGCCAACCGGATGCTCGGCTACCAGACCCGCGAGCCGGTCTCACGCGGACAGTGGCTGGACATCGCCGGGGCCAAAAAGGACACTCGGCGGATCGTCGAGGACTACGACGTGCGTACCCCGGGCATCGAGGTGGCCGCGGCCGCGCTGTCCGGCGGAAACCAGCAGAAACTCGTGGTCGGCCGGGAGTTGTCGGGCGATCCGGTGCTGCTGATCGCGTCCCATCCGACGCGCGGTGTCGACGTCGGCGCGCAGGCGCTGATCTGGGAGCACATCCGGCAGGCCCGTGCGGCCGGGCTGGCCGTGCTGCTGATCTCGGCCGACCTGGACGAGCTGATCGGGCTGTCGGACCGGATCGTGGTGATGTTGCGTGGCCGTCTGGTGTCCGAAGAGGACCCGGCGACGGTCACGCCGGAGGATCTCGGCTGCGCCATGACCGGCGCGCCTCGGGAGGTCAAGTCGTGAAGTCCTCGTTGCGGGCCAAACTCCTGCCGCCCGCGCTGGCGATCATCTTCTCGGTGCTGCTGTGCACGGTCGCGCTGCTGATCTCGGGCGACAACCCGCTGGACGCGTTCGGTGCGATGATCGGCCAGCTCGGCCGGGGCACCACCGCCGTCGACACGATCAACAGCGGCGCGGTGTACTACATCGCGGGTCTCGCGGTGGCCATCGGCTTCCAGATGAACCTGTTCAACATCGGTGTGGAAGGCCAGTACCGGTTCGCCGCCGTGGTCGCCGCGATCGTCGGCGGCGGGGTCGTGCTGCCGCCGGTGATCCACACGCTGGTGATCATCATCGTGGCGGTGCTGGCCGGTGCGCTCTACGCGCTGGTCCCCGCGCTGCTGAAGGTTTATCGAGGTGTCAGCGAGGTCATCTCCACGATCATGCTGAACGCCATCGCGCTCGGCCTGATCGCCTACCTGGTCAGCACGGACGCGTTCGGCGTCCAGGTGGGCAACAACATCGGCACCGAGCCGATCCCGGAGTCCGGCTGGATGCCCGGCATCCCGATGGGCACCGGCACGCTGTTCGGGTTCGTGTTCATCGCGGCGCTCGTCGGTGCCGGCTACTGGGTGCTGCTCAACCGGACCCGGTTCGGCTTCGAGCTCAAGGCAAGCGGTGAGTCGCCGACCGCCGCGACCGCCGGTGGCGTGGACGCCCGCAAGATGGTGCTCACTGCCATGCTGCTGTCCGGTGGTATCGCGGGCCTGACGGGCTTGCCGGAGCTGCTGGGCCGCGACCACGAGTACTTGCAGACTTCGCCTGCGGGGTATGGCTTCGCGGGTATCGCGGTCGCGCTGCTCGGCCGGAACCATCCGGGCGGGATCGCGCTTGGCGCGCTGCTGTGGGCGTTCCTGGACAAGTCCGCGGTGTCGCTGGACAACGTGGGCGTGCCGCAGGAGATCACGACGATCATGCAGGGAGCGATCGTGCTGTCGGTCGTCATCGCGTACGAGATCGTGCGCCGGATGGAACTGGCCGCTGAGCAACGCCGCGTCGGTCGCCAGCTCGGCCGCGATACCAGCGACATCGCAGCCGGGGGGAGTGTCTGATGACAGCGGGAATCGCGGACAGCCCGGTCGCCGGGCCCGTCACCATGGCGGTGCCGCCCAAGCGTCGCAAGATCCCTGGCTGGCTCAGCGGAGTGCTGTGGGCCGTCGGCGCGATCGCCGTGCTGTCAACGGCTTCGTACCTGACCGGGAACAGTGACCTGACCTCGTCGACCACGACGCAGACCGCGTTGCGGCTGGCGTTGCCCATCCTGCTCGCCGCGCTCGGCGGCCTGTGGGCGGAGCGCGCGGGCGTGGTGAACATCGGTCTCGAGGGCATGATGATCCTCGGAACCTGGGGCGCGGCTTGGGGTTCGTATCACGGAGGCGTCTGGGTCGGCCTGCTGGTGGCGATCCTGTTCGGTGCGATCGGCGGTCTGCTGCACGCCATCGCGACGGTGACGTTCGGCGTGAACCACATCGTCTCCGGTGTGGCGATCAACCTGCTGGGCCTGGGCATCACGAAGTACCTGGCACACCTGATCTTCGAGCCGCTGTCGGGCAACCCGCGGCAGTCGCCGGTGGTGCCGAAGTTCGACACCTACTCCGCGACCGGGCTGACGAACTGGCTGGCGGACCTGGAAACCCAGCAGCGCGTCGTGCTGTCCGATGTGGCCGGCATCCTGCGTGGCCTGCTGACCCAGGTCGCGCCACTGACGATGATCGCGGTCCTGCTGGTGCCGATCAGCTACATCGTGTTGTGGCGCACCAGGTTCGGCCTGCGGCTGCGCTCCTGTGGCGAGAACCCGGTGGCGGCGGAGTCGTTGGGTGTCAACGTCTACCGTTTCAAGTACATCGCGGTGCTGATCTCCGGCGGCCTGGCCGGAATGGGCGGCGCCTCGCTCGTGCTGCTCAAGGACGGCGCGGACTACCTGGAGAACCAGACCAACGGCCGAGGCTACATCGGCCTGGCAGCCATGATCTTCGGCAACTGGCGGCCCGGTGGTCTGGCGGCAGGTTCGGCTTTGTTCGGCTACACCGACGGTCTGCAGCTGTCCGGCCGTGGCCCAGCCGTGCTGGCGTTGCTCTACGCCGCTGTGCTGCTGCTGGTGATCGTGGTGGTCGTACAGTTGTTCCGCCGCAAGTGGTTCGCTGCCGGCGCCTCGGTCCTGGCCGCGGGCCTGCTGTACGCGATCTACTTCTCGGTGGACGAACTGCCCCGCGACCTGACGCCGTACGCACCGCACTTCGTGACGTTGATCGTCCTGGCTGTGGCATCCCAGCGGTTGCGGATGCCACAGGCAGACGGCTTCATCTACAAGCGCGGTCAGGGATCTTAGGTTTTACGATCCCGCTGCCCGCAGTGCCCAGAAGTTGGCGCGGTACTGGTCGTGGATCGGGCCCGACTCGATCCGCAGCAGTGCCTCGTCATTCTCCCGCAGTGCGGACGACGTGTAGTTGTGGCTGCCGGTCATGACCCATTTCGTGTCCTTCTTGCCGGCGTAGGTGCCCTCGATGAGCATGTACTTCGAGTGCACCTCGTAGTTGCCGGAGATCTGGTAGAGCACGATCCGGTCATGGCCGGTCAGATGGCCGCGGCTGCCGTCGTCCAGCGTGGTGTAGACGATCTCGATCCAGCACTTCTGGTCGGCGAGCTGCCGTAGCTTGCGGGCGATGTCGTCGCGGCTGAAGTACCACATGGCGATCCGGATGATCGTGCGCCCGGTCTCGGTCCCCGTCGACGTGTTCCCCTCACACGTGACGTTCTCGTTGAGCATGTTGTAGATCGTGTCGGTGGACTCGTCGCTGCCGGCCCGCGGGAAGAAGTACGTCTTGGTGTTGCCGGCGTTCTCCGAGCGGTAGTAGTCGTTGTCCTTCTTCTTGGCCGCGAGGTCGTTGAAGTACTTGTCGTACGAGGTGTAGAGCGCGGCGTTGCCCACCAGTGTCACCGCGTTGTTCCAGAGCTTGGTCGAGTTGCCGGCGTTGAGGTTCGCCGAGGACTGCACGACCACGTTCGTCGAGCCGGACGTGTTGGAGAACAGGAAGAACTTGTTGTGCATGATCGGGCTCTTGTAGTCGCCGATGCACGCCCGATCCTGAGTGCAGACCGTGACCCGGCTGCCCAGCGCGGTTTTCACGGTCTTGCTGGCGGCGGTGGCGGAGTCGGAGTAGTCCTGCACCATCCGCACGTCGACACCGCGGTTGTGCGCGGCCACCAGATCGGCGGCGACGTTCGCGTCACTGAAGTGGTAGATCGCGACCCGGATGCTCGACCCCACGGCGGCCCCCTGGATCAGCGACCGGATGTGGTTGACGATCACCTGCTGCTTGGCCGGCACAGTCGGATCATTGAAGATCGCCCCCGAGGTCACAGCAGCCGCCGCGCTGGGCACCGGGACAACCAGCGCGACGACAGTTAACAGTCCTGTAAGGAGTTTCCCGAATCTCATCCGCCGAACGTTATCGGCGATCAAAGGCCAAGTCCTCCCGCGCAGGTACCAACTTCGGTAAACCCTCGTAGTAGCGTGTTCGATCATGAGCCCAGACTGGGATGCCCTGCGCGCCGCGGCCATCGAGGCCGCAGCCAGCGCCTACTGCCCATACTCAGGCCTGCAGGTCGGCGCCGCGGCCCTGGTCTCCGACGGCCGCATGGTGACCGGCTGCAACGTCGAGAACGCCTCCTACGGCCTCGGCCTCTGCGCCGAATGCACCATGGCCGGCCAGCTCCGCCTCACCGGCGGCGGCCGCTTCGTCGCCGTCTCCTGCCGCAGCGGCACAGGCGACCTCCTCATGCCCTGCGGCCGCTGCCGCCAGATCCTCCACGAATTCGGCGGCCCCGACTGCCTCCTGGACACACCCCAGGGAATCCTGCCCATGACCAAAGTCCTCCCCGACGCCTTCGGCCCCGAACACCTGCCCACGTGACAGCGTCGGGTGTGCTTGAAAGGTTAGGGTTGCGGCATGAGCCGAGAGCGACTGTCCGCTGTGGACGTGATCCGAACCAAGCGGGATGGCGGGCGTCTGAGCGACGACCAGATCGACTGGGTTGTCGACGCCTATACCCGGGGCGTCGTGGCGGACGAGCAGATGTCCGCGTTGGCGATGGCGATCTTCCTCAACGGGATGGACACCGCCGAGGCGGCCCGGCTGACTCAGGCGATGATCGACTCCGGCGAGACCCTGGACCTGAAGGTCGACCGGCCCACCGTTGACAAGCATTCGACCGGAGGCGTCGGCGACAAGATCACCCTGCCGCTCGCGCCCCTGGTGGCGGCGTGTGGTGCGGCTGTTCCCCAGCTCTCCGGGCGCGGTCTCGGGCACACGGGCGGAACTCTCGACAAGCTTGAGTCGATTCCTGGCTGGCGTGCCCAGCTGTCCACCGACGAGATCACCCGCCAACTGGCTGACGTCGGCGCGGTCGTCTGCGCGGCGACGGAAGGGCTGGCTCCGGCGGACAAGAAGCTTTACGCGCTCAGGGACGTGACTTCGACGGTTGAGTCGATTCCGCTGATCGCCAGTTCGATCATGAGCAAGAAGATCGCTGAGGGTGCGGAATCCCTGGTCCTGGACGTGAAAGTCGGATCAGGCGCGTTCATGAAGAATCTGGCCGACGCCCGGGCGCTGGCGGAAGCCCTTGTGGGCATTGGGAAGCAGCACGGCCGGAAGGTGTCGGCCCTGCTCACCGACATGTCTGTGCCGTTGGGGCTGGCGGTCGGCAACTCCGTCGAGGTCGCTGAGTCTGTCGACGTGCTCAAGGGCGGCGGGCCGCAGGACATCATCGACCTGACTGTGGCTCTGGCGCGTGAAATGCTTGCCCTGGCTGGGATTTCGACAGATCCGGCGGCCGTGCTGGCGTCCGGCGAGGCCTACGAGACCTGGTGCCGCATGATCAGCGCACAGGGTGGTGACCCTGAAGCGCCGCTTCCCACCGCTCAGCATGTGCACATCGTGTCCGCGCCCGAATCCGGCGTCCTGAGTTCCCTTGACGCCTATTCGGTCGGCGTGGCCGCGTGGCGTCTGGGCGCCGGCCGGGCCCGCAAGGAAGACGCCGTGCAGCACGCTGCTGGCGTCCTGTGCCTCGCCAAGCCCGGCGACCGCGTCAGTGCCGGGGATCCGTTGCTGGAGCTGCGTACGGACACGCCAGACGCTGTTTCCGGTGCTTTGGCAGCCCTCGAAGGCGGTATCACGATCGGCGACGCACCCGCGCCGCAGCAACTGGTCATCGACACCGTCCGCTGAAACGAGAAAGGCCCCCGGCGAACCGGGGGCCTGCCTCTCAAGCGAACGTCAGCTGTCGTCGCCGGTCTCGGCTTCTTCCAGCTCCTCCAGGCGTGGCTTCTCGCCGTTGACCTTCTTGCTGCCGCGGGCGCGGCGCTGCTGGCGGGGCAGGGTCGACGGCGGGGCAGCCGGCATTGCGGGGCCACCGCCCATCATCAGCTCCGCGAAGGTGGCCATGGCTTCGTCGAGGTGACCGCCGATGCGGCGTTCGGTCTCCTCGTTGCTCTTCTTCACCAAGGACGTCACGACACTGGTGTCGGGCTGGCTGGCCAGGGTGCCCTGGACCTTCGTCAGGCTCTGCTCCAGGGTTCCGCCCAGCTCGCCAAGGCGGGCCGCGAAGCCGTCCTCGACGGTGTCCAGCCTGGTGGCCATGTCGTCGAGCCGGCCGAGGGCCTGCTCGAGGCGCTGCGCCAGCGCTTCCAGCCGGTCGCTGGCGTCCATCGTCTCCTTGGTCTCGTCCAGCGCCGCGTTGAGGGCGTTGCGCGCCTCGTCGAGGGAGTGGCTGAGGCCGTCGCGGGTCTCGTTGAGGGACTTGTCGAGCGCCGCGGTGCTGTCGGTGATCCGGCTGGACAGGATGTCGCTGGTGCCGCTCAGCGACTTGTCCAGTGCGTCACGGGAGTCCGACACCGAGCTCGACAGCGAGTCGCGCGTCGTGTTGATGTTGTCGCGGGTCTCGTCCAGCCGGTGGCCGAGGCCGTCGTTGACTTCGGTGACGTGCCTGTGCAACGCGTCCTTGGTGCCGTCGAGGTGCTCGTGCACGCCCTCGTCGACCTCGTCGAGACGGCCGCGCAGCGCGGTTTCGAGGGTGTCGATCCGTTCGCGCACCGGCACGTGGACCTGGCCGGGCAGGGTGTCGATGCGCACGTCCTGCTTGTCGAGGTGTGCGTCGAGGGAGTCGATCCGCCGGTGGATGTTCGCCAGCTTGTCCTCGAGACCGTCCATCCGGCCGACAACGCCCTCCATCTTGCCGACGACGCCGTCAAGGCGGCCGTCGAGCTGGGCGAAGGGAGTGGCCAGCTTGTCGACGATCGATTCGACCGCACGCGCGAGGCTGGCGATGGCCGTGTCCTGGGCCTCGAGCTTCGCCATCGCCTCGTCCAGGCGCTCGGCGATCACGCCGACCTCGGTGCGGTCCGGCAGCTCGGACAACCGCTTGCGCACTGATCCGATCGAGTCCAGCGGGGAGAGCCGGGCGTGGATCTCGTCCAGCGCGTCGAACACCTGCTGCTGTTCGCTCTCACGGATCTCGGCCGCGCGCGTCAGCATATTGCGCATCCGGTCGAACGACACCGTGGCGTTGTTGTTCTCGTTCACGGAGGTGACCTTCGTCCTGGGGAGGGGAGACGCAGGGGAGCCTAGCCAGTCCCAAAACGCGTCCATACACCACCCGTTAGTTTCGTGTTAGTTGATCTCGGTCAATTAGGCCGTTCGGCGGTAAGCAACCCGTCGCGGTCGATGACCGAGTGGGCACACTACGTGGGCACGGTTGGACACGATCGGGTGAGGGTAGGGCCAGGTAACGTACTTGCATGTCGACCCCGAACCCGGTTACCCCCGAGGCCATTCGGCGTGCCCCCAAAGTGTTGCTGCACGACCATCTCGACGGCGGGCTGCGGCCGGCCACTGTGATCGAACTCGCCGATGCGGCCAGATATCTTGATCTTCCCACGAACGACGTCGCCGAGCTAGGGCGCTGGTTCACCGAAGCCGCCAACGCGGGCACGCTCGAGCGGTACCTGGAGACATTCGCCCACACCTGCGGCGTTATGCAGAGTGAGGATGCACTCGTCCGGGTGGCCTCCGAATGTGCACAAGACCTCGCCGACGACGGGGTCGTTTACGCCGAGGTCCGCTACGCCCCGGAGCTCTTCACCGAGAAGGGCCTCTCGCTCAACCGGATCGTCGAGGCGGTCGAGGCCGGCTTCCGCGAAGGCGAGCGCGCGACCGGCAACAAGATCAGGATCGGCACTTTGCTGTGCGCGATGCGCCAGAACGCACGCTCGGTGGAGATTGCCGAGCTGGCGGTGCGCTATCGGGATCACGGCGTGGTCGGCTTCGACATCGCCGGCCCCGAAGCCGGGTTCCCGCCCACCCGCAACCTCGACGCCTTCGAGTACCTGCGCCAGCAGAACGCGCACTTCACGATCCACGCGGGCGAATCCTTCGGCCTGCCCTCGATCTGGGAGGCGATCCAGCACTGCGGTGCCGAACGACTCGGCCACGGCGTGCGGATCATGGACGACATCAAGATCGACGGCGACGGCACGGCACACCTCGGCCGGCTCGCCAGCTACGTCCGCGACCGCCGGATCCCGCTGGAAATGTGCCCGTCCTCCAACCTCCAGACCGGCGCGGCCCCCTCGATCGCGCAACACCCGATCGGCCTGCTCACCAAGCTCCGTTTCCGCGTGACCGTGAACACCGACAACCGCCTGATGAGCGGCTGCACAGTCTCGAGCGAGATGGCCGCCTTGGTGGACGCTTTCGGCTACGGCTGGGCCGATCTGCGCTGGTTCACCGTGAACGCGATGAAGTCCGCCTTCATCGGTTTCGACGAACGCCTCGACCTGATCAACAACATCATCAAGCCCGGCTACGCCGCCCTGCTGGCCGAGAACGAGCGACACCCTTCGGAATGACCAGGACGCGGTCGCGCGGCCTCGCACCAGGGCCGCGCGACCGCCCTGACTCCGCTCCCAGCCCCGGGGCGAAAACAGGCACCCTGCATTTCAGGCGCGCGGCGGTTCACCAGGAATTCGCCAGGGGGACCCCTGATTTTTACGTTACCGCAGGGGCCTGACAGTTTCGCGGTTTCCGCAGGTGGGGCCAGGCTTTGGGTAGCCGTGGCCTCAGGGCAGGGCCACGGCTGTCAGCAGGATTGCGCCGGCGAGGATCTCGACCCAGAAGTAGAACCAGATCGGGTAGAAGGCCGCGGGCCGGTCGAACACACGGCTGACCAGGCGGCCGAAGGCCATTCCGAGGACGGCGGCAGCCACGGTGACCACTATGCCGGTGGCGCGGGAAGGTTCGATGGCGGCGAAGGTGAGCAGACCGGCGATCGCGACCCCGAAGCCGCCGTAGACCGCACGAACTTCCGCACGCCCCTCACCGCCCTGCAGGCTGATGCGGAACGGGGCGACGAGTGCCTGGGGAGCGGCCAGGGCGAACACGCCCATGCCGGCGAAGAACAAGGCCACCACAGTGATCAGCACGCTTGACATGGCAACGAGTGTGGCCGCGGCGAAACCCGGGCGCTGTCACGCAACAGCTATCGAGACGCCGGTGGCGAGCAGCCGACTGGGCGTGAGCCCGAACATGCGGCGGAACGCGGCGCTGAAGTGCGACGGTGTGGCGAACCCGGCGTCGGCCGCGGCCCGGGTCAGGTCGCCGCCGCGTGAGACAACCTGGGCGACGATGAGCATGCGGGCCCACCGCCGGTAGGAGCGGACGCCTGTCCCGGTCTGCTCGACGAACAGGTGCAGGAACCGGGACAACGACAGGCCTGCCTGGGCGGCCAGCACGGCGGCTGGGGTCTCGATGCCGTCGGCGCTGTGCAATGTCCTTGTGGCGGCGAGGATTCGTGCGTCTGTGGGAAGAACAGCCAACTCGATCAGCGAACCACCGCGGATCGCCAGCCCGGACAGCACGTCTTCGTCGCGATGATCCACAGCGATGACGTGCCGATCATCCATTCGCGCCCGGCAGGCGGCTGCGGCCGCTGGTTCGAGGTAGCAGAAAGCCGTCGCGCGCCCGGAAACGGTGATCTTGTGGGGAAGACGAGGCGGGACAAGGGCCGACCGGACGCCGGTGATCGAGTGGCCGGGAACGTCGACCGTGACTGTGCCGTCGAGGCCGAGCACGAGGCAGGCGACGGAACCGACGTGTGTGTCGAGCCGCAGGGAAGGGCCGACGTAGACCGCGTGTCCTGGCGCCACCCAGAGACGCGCCGAAGACAGAACAGCCCCCAAAGCGGCGTCGACGGCCGCTTCGGGGGCTGGGGACATCAGTGGTTGTTCAGCCGGTCCTCGAAGCCGTTGACCAGCTTCTGCCAGGCTTCGACCTCGGCGTCGAACGGGGCGCTGGGCACGAGGCGGGTGGGGTCGGGCCGCAGCACGAACGAGACCAGCCAGCCCAGGGACTCCGACTCCGAGAGGGCCTCGCCGACGCTCTTGTCGCCGGCCCAGTCGGCCGCGTCGGTGAAGAGTTCCACCGCGAGGTCGAGCTGGGTCGGGTCGATGGCGTTCGGGCCTTCGGCGATGTCGTCGGCCAGGCCCTGCAGCACGTAGGTGTTGTCGATGTGGACTTCCACGTCGAGGCTGCCGTCGGTCGCCTTGGTGACGACCTCTTCCCACGTCGAGACCTCGGTCAGGTCGTTGTCGGCGAGTTCCCCGGAGGCGATGTGCCGGCCCAGCGCGCGGGCGGAGGAGAACACGTCGATCTTGCCGTCGGAGCCGAGGAAGACCGGCTCGTCGTCGAGGTAGCAGCGCAGGGTGTAGTACTCGCTGCCATCGGTGATGATCTTGATGGGGTCGATGCCGACCTCGGCCCAGAAGCCGGTCGGCGCCGGGGCCGCTGAATCCTCGGCCGATTCCGGCGACTCCTCCGAGTCCGAATCTGATTCCGAGTCAGAGTCGGCGTCGGACTCCGAGTCGGTTTCGGCCTCGGCCTCCTCGTCCTGGAAGGCCGTCAGCTCCTCGGCCGCCACCTCGAGCGCGGCCTCTTCGACGTCCGGTGTCGCGACCATCTCGTCGATGGCGTCGAGCACCTCGTCCCACCGCTCGACGATCGTCTCGGCCAGATCGGTCCACCGCCGCTCGCCCTCCCGGCCGGTGAACGCGAGGGTGCCCTGGTCGAGCAGGTCGAACCCTTCGGCCGCACCGAGCACGTCGTGCACGGCGTCCAGCTCGCACACATCCGCCAGCGAGCGCACGATGGCCACGATCCCGGCCAGTTCGTCCAGCGTCCAGGTGTCCGGGTCCTGCGCCGCCAGCTCGGGCACGCCGACCAGGTCGTACTGGTGTTCCTCATCCGGCAGCAGCTCGGGCACCGACAGCTTCGGCACCACCGGCCAGGCCGGGTGGTCCGTCAGGTCGTGCTCGGCCGCGGTCCGTACGAACGCGGCGAGGTGAGCCGCGTCGGGGAACCCGTACAAGTCGTCCTCGTCTCCGAGGAACGCCTCCCAGTCCTCGCCGTCCTCCCGCCAGCGGGGAGCCCAGAGCGTGACGACGTCGCCCTGTGGCAGCCCCAGCTCGATCGGGACGATGTCCTGAGCCATTGGCCCTCCGCCTTCTCCTGCTCGATCCCGTGATCAGCGCCCATTCTGGGCGTACCGAACGCGGGCAGCCTACGGGTTTTGCCGACCGCGTCGATCACCGGTCGGATCGCAGCGACGAAGGATCGAACGAGAACACGTCGTCGTCCTCATTTTCGCCGGGTGCGGAGGTGATAGTGCCGTGTGCGGTCGCGGGCGGTGCGGCGGGTGGGTGGTTGCTGACCACGTCCCAGCCCGCGGCGCGGGCCGGGGCGATGCCCATCGCGCCTTCGAGCTGCCCGGCGACCTCGTCGCCCAGCACCAGGGCGAGCTGGTTCAGGCTGCGTTGCGTCGCGAACTGCGCCGCCTGTTGCGCGGTCGCGGTGATCGTTTCGCCGAGCCAGCGAACACCGCGGTGCAGTGCGGCGGGGTGCAGCCGCAACGACTTCATCTCGCCGGTGGCGGTCGTGGTCACCTCGACCAGTCCGTCGGGGTCACGGGCGGAAGCCAGGATCGACCCGATGCGGCGCTGCAGGTCCTCGCTTGCCTTACGGCGTAGCTCGGCCTGCTGCACGAGTTCGTCAACAGGAGGTTCGGTCACCGCATGATCCCGTCGAAGTCGTCCGGCTCTTCGGGCAACGCCTCGGCACGCATACCGAGGTCCTCGAGGCTGCGCGCCGTGCTCGGGCTGACGACCGGCCCCAGCGACGCGTGCATCCGTCCGTTCGCGATCCGGGTGGCCTGCGCGGCGAGCCGCATGACTTCGTTCGCGACCTCGTCAGGATGACGGCCGAGCACGGTCGGCTTGAGGTCGACCGCACGCAGCATCCCGCCGGGACTGACCGACACCGTGATCGCGTTGTCCCCGGAGGACGCCTCGCCGATGATCGGGCCGTTGCGCCCGATCTGCGTGCTGACCCGGTCCCCCGCCTCGCTGACGCTCCGGCCGAGCCGGTCCAGCTCGTCCTGCACGTGATCCTCGTTCCCCACACCGGCGAGTCTATGGCCACACTCACTTGGCGTAAGCGCGAAACAGCCGAATTACGCTATCCTGGCGATGCGCTACGACCGCCGCGCGTGGGGCCCAGTCCGGGAACTTGGGCGGTCATCGAGGAGCCATTCGTGGCTGTAGTCGCTCTCATCCTCTTGATCGTGCTGATCTTGTTGTGCCGCCGCCGGGATGTCAGTGTCCGGCTGGAACTGTTCGAGTCGGTCCGGGTCGTGATCGACGCCCGGGCCGAACACTGCGCGTGCCGGCCTGTCCAAAGCGTGGATACGTTGCCAGAACTGGAAATCCGGTAGCTCCCTGTCCGCAGACCGGCTTGAGTTTGTGCCCCCAATGCCACATTGGGGGCATGCGATGCCCCCAATGTGGCATTGGGGGCAAACAACTCGGGTGCGGATGTGGCTCAGCCGGTGGGGCGGTAGAAGCCCATGAAGGGCATGCCGATGTTGGAGGTTCTGATCGGGTTGATCTGGACGGGGTCGCCTGCCTCGATCATCTGGCCGTTGCCGATGACCATGGCGACGTGCCCCTTCCAGACGACCAGGTCGCCGGGCAGCAGCTGGCTCGCGTCGGGCACGGAGGCGCCGATGGCCTGAGCCGCGGAATGGCGTGGGAGCTCCATTCCGGCGCCCGCGTAGGCCCATGAGGTCAGGCCGCTGCAGTCGGTGCCGGAGGGTGGATTCGAGGCGCCCCAGACGTAGGGCGTGCCAAGGGCGGTCAAGGCGTTGCGGACCGCCGCAGCGGCGATCTCGTTCGGTGCTTCCACGGAGGCGCCGCCGGGCAGGTTGATGCCGACGCCGCTGCCCGGCTGCGGTGGGATCGCGACCGGCAGACGCGGGCCAACGGCAGTGCCGCCCCCGCCACCTCCGCCGCCTCCACCCCCGCCTCCGCCACCGG
This sequence comes from Kibdelosporangium banguiense, assembly GCF_017876405.1. Taxonomy (GTDB): domain Bacteria; phylum Actinomycetota; class Actinomycetes; order Mycobacteriales; family Pseudonocardiaceae; genus Kibdelosporangium; species Kibdelosporangium banguiense. The sequence goes on from NZ_JAGINW010000001.1 coordinate 3,227,632, forward strand.
AACCCGAGCCGCCGCCGGAACCGCCGTTGCCGCCGCGTTCGGCGGCGGCCAGACCACTGTGGGTGCCGGCGCTTTGGGCGGACGTTCCGGTGCTGGGCGGCGGGCCCATCGAGGTGCCGAGGCCGCCGAGGGCGCCGGCGTCGACCTTGGGCAGGCCATTGAGCTTGGCCACCAGCGGGGTCAGCTGGTCGCGGACCTTTTGCAGCTCCTGCGCGGTTTTGGTGGCGTAGTCGTCGGCCTTTGCCTTGGCGTCGGCGGCCGCCTGGGTCCAGGCGCCGGGGTTTCCGCTGCGCATCGCCGCCTCGGCGGCCGACATGATCGGGGTGGCCCAGCCGACGAACTCGTCGATCAGCTTCTGGATGCTGCCGCGGCCGGTGGTCACCGCTGTGACCGCGGTACTCGCGGCCTGCTGCGCGGTGGAACAGTTGGCGGACAACGTGGTCATCGCGTTGGTGAACGAGGCCGAGCGGCCCTGGAAGGAGCCTGCCTGGTCGCCGTACCAGCCCTGCAGGGTGGTCTTCGCCTGCGACTCCTGGCGGCCCTTCATCTCGTTCAGCGCCGTCACGCCACGGCCGAACGTCTCCGCGGCGCGGCTGCCCGAGCCGGTGTCACCGTCCAGTTTGGCCAGATGTTCCCGCATCGGCTCGACCAGGCCACCGACGAATCCGGACGCACTCATATACGTTCGGCTTTCTTGATCTTCTGAGCGTGGTCGGTCTGCTGCTGTTCGTACGAGACCAGCGCGTCGCCGACGGCTTTGGCCAGGTCGCCCAGCCCGGTCGAGGAGGCTGCCACGCCGTCCAGCTGGGCCTGCGCGGCCTGCTGGAAGGCGCCGTTCAGGCCTACCTCGGCGCCGATCTTGCCGAAGCAGTCGCCGGGCAGCGCGGTGACGCCGCTGAGCGTCCCGGTGCCGACCTTGCCCAGCTCACCGGCCATCGCGGTCATGGTGCTCTTGTACGACTCGAGCGCCTCGGGCTCGACCTTGAAGCCGTCCGGCATGTTCCCCCCGTCCGTCCTGTCCTGGCCCTACTGTGCACTACGACGCACAGTCCCGGGGCCAAGTTCCCCCGATTTGAGCTATTCGGGGACCCGGTGCAACACGGCCCACGACTTGACTGTGCCGCTGCCGTCGCCCCAGTCCAGGTCTTCGGCGAAGCCGGGAAAATGCTCGGTGACATGCACGTTGTTCAACGTCACCTCGTGCGCGTCGACCCCGGCGACCCGGCTGCATGTGGTGTACAGCCAGATCGGCCGCTCCGGTAAGTCGCCCTCAGCGGCCAGCATGCCCGCGACGGCGACGGTCGGCGGATTCGCACCGACCATTGCCGCGAAACCCTCCGGCAGCCCGGTGAAGTTACGAGTCAGCACCGGTGCGGCCAGAATCTCCGCCCCGGGAGTCTCGTACTTGTGCACCAGGGCGGCCAACGGGTGCTCCGGCATCCGCATCGCGATGAACGGCGGCAGCACGTAGTGCGTCCACGCGATCACGGCCTCACCGACCGGGTGAGTGCCGCTCTCGCTCACCCCGATGGTCCGGTCCCACGCGTATCCGCCCCAGGCCGGATCGCCGATACCGATCGGCACCTCGACGAATCCCTCGTCGTGCCACCGTACCGGCCCGACCTCGATCCTGAACTCCAGGCCGGGCACGATCAGCGTGTTGCCGTGGCGGGCACCGCCGACCGCCAGGGTGCCCGCGATCAGTTCGGCGATCTGTTCCGGTTCCCACTCGTCGAATCCGAGGGTCATACCCCCAGAGGGTGCCAGACCGTCTTGGCTTCCAAATACGCCCTCAATCGGGAGATGTCCGGCTGCTTTGTCCAGTCCTGCTCGGCCGACGGCGCCCTGAGCACGCGTTTTACCGTGCCGGCTGCGGCTTTCTCCAACTCGGCACGCAGGATGCTCGGCGCACCGGTCAGGTCGAGCGCGTTGACGTCCGCGTGTGATGCCAGCCACGGCGCCAGTTCGACGGCGCTGCCGGTCAGGATGTTCACCACGCCACCGGGCACGTCCGAGGTCGCGAGCACCTCCGACAAGGTGATCGACGGCAGCGGCCGGTCCTTGCTCGTCACCACCACGGCCGTGTTCCCGCTCGCGACCACGGGAGCGAGCACGCTGACCAAGCCCAGCAGCGACGACTCCTGCGGCGCGAAGACGGCCACGACACCGGTCGGTTCCGGGACTGTGAAAGAGAAGTACGGACCGGCGACCGGGTTGGCCGCGCCGAGCACGGTCGCGATCTTGTCGGTCCATCCCGCGTACCAGACCCAGCGGTCGATCGCCGCGTCCACAAGGGACTGTGCGCGCTTGGCCGGGATGCCTTCACTGGCAGCGACTTCGCTGACGAACTGCTCGCGACGGCCTTCCATCAGCTCGGCCACGCGGTACAGCACCTGGCCCCGGTTGTACGCCGTCGCGCCGGACCACTTCCCAAAAGCCTTGCGCGCGGCCGAAACCGCTTCGCGAGCGTCCTTACGCGACGCTTGAGAGGCGTTGGCGAGGAACTTGCCCTTAGGGTCGCTCACCGGGTACGACCGGCCAGACTCCGAGCGGGGGAATGCGCCCCCAATGAAAAGTTTAAACGTTTTCGCGACTGTTACCCGATCTGCGGCTCCGCCGCGGGCAAAACGGTTCTCAGACATCGAGGTAAGCCTCCAGCCCGGTGCGGCCGCCCTCGCGGCCGAAGCCCGACTCCTGGTAGCCACCGAACGGCGCGGTGGGATCGAAGCGGTTGAACGTGTTGGCCCAGACCACACCGGCCCGCATCTTCTCGGCCATCCAGAGGATCCGGGAGCCCTTCTCGGTCCAGATCCCGGCCGACAGCCCGTAGGGCGTGTTGTTCGCCTTGGCCACGGCCTCGTCCGGGGTGCGGAACGTCAGCACCGACAGCACCGGCCCGAAGATCTCCTCGCGGGCGATCCGCATCGCCTGGCTGACGTTCGAGAACACTGTCGGGGCGAAGAAGAAACCCTTGTCCGGCAACGGGCACGAGCTCGTCCAGCGCTCGGCGCCCTCGTCCTCGCCCGCCTGGGTCAGCTCGCGGATCCTGGCCAGCTGCTCGCTGGAGTTGATCGCGCCGACGTCGGTGTTCTTGTCCAGTGGGTCGCCGACGCGCAACGTCGACACGCGCGTGCGCAGCTTCTCCATCAGCTCGTCGGCGATCGACTCGGCGACCAGCAGCCGCGAACCGGCGCAGCAGACGTGCCCCTGGTTGAAGAAGATCCCGTTGACGATGCCCTCAACGGCCTGGTCCAGCGGCGCGTCCTCGAACACGATGTTCGCGGCCTTGCCGCCCAGTTCCAGCGTGAGCTTCTTGCCCGTACCGGCGAGCGAACCCTGGATCAGCTTGCCGACCTCGGTCGAACCGGTGAAGGCGACTTTGTCGACCTGCGGGTGGTTCACCAGTTCCGCGCCGACACCGCCGGCGCCCGGGATGATGTTGACCACGCCTGGTGGCAGGTCGGCCTGCTGGATGATCTCGGCGAGCACGAGCGCGGTCAGCGGTGTCGTCTCAGCCGGTTTGAGCACGACCGTGTTTCCGCACGCCAGCGCGGGCGCGATCTTCCAGGCCGCCATCAGGAGCGGGAAGTTCCACGGGATCACCTGACCCGCGACGCCGAGCGGCTGCGGCGACGGGCCGTACCCCGCGTAGTCGAGCTTGTCCGCCCAACCCGCGTGGTAGAAGAAATGCGCCGACGCCGTCGGGATGTCGGTGTCGCGCGACTCCTTGATCGGCTTGCCGTTGTCCAGGCTCTCCAGTACTGCGAGCTCACGGCCGCGCTCGGCGATCATCCGCGCGATCCGGAAGATGTACTTGGCCCGTTCGGCGCCGGGCATCCTGCCCCACACCTTGTCGTACGCCCGCCGGGCCGCCTTGACCGCGACGTCCACATCGGACGGTGCGGCGGTGGAGACCTCGGCCAGCACCTCCTCGGTGGCGGGGTTGATCGTCTTGAGCGGCTCGCCGGCGCCCTCGACGAACTTGCCGTCGACGAACATCCGGTAGCTCGGCTTGAGATTGGCGATGTCCCGGGATTCCGGTGCGGGCGCGTACTCCCAAGTGGTCATCTCAGTCCACCGTCACATAGTCGGGGCCGCTGTAGTGGCCCTCCAGTTGAGTCCTGCGTTGCATGAGCAGGTCGTTGAGCAGGCTGGACGCGCCGAACCGGAACAGTTTCGGGTCCAGCCACTGCGGTCCGGCGACCTCGTGCACGGCCACCAGGTAGCGGATCGCGTCTTTGGTCGTACGGATGCCGCCCGCGGGCTTCACGCCGCGCAACTCACCGGTGGTCTTGTGCCAGTCGTGCACGGCCTGCAGCATCACGTGCGCGACCGGCAGCGTCGCCGCGGGGGAGACCTTTCCGGTCGAGGTCTTGATGAAGTCGCCGCCTGCCAGCAGGCCCAGCCAGGACGCACGGCGGACGTTGTCGTACGTGGCCAGTTCGCCCGTCTCCAGGATGACCTTCAGGTGCGCGTCGCCGCACGCCGCCTTGACGGCCTGGATCTCCTCGAACACCTGGCCGTAACGGCCCGACAGGAACGCGCCGCGATCGATCACCATGTCCACTTCGGACGCTCCCGCGTCCACCGCGTCCTTGACGTCGGCCAGCTTGATGTCCCGGGCGGCACGGCCGGACGGGAACGCGGTCGCCACGCTCGCCACGCCGACCGGCGCGCCCTTGAGCGCCTCGACCGCGGTCGCGACCAGGTCCGGGTACACGCAGACCGCTGCGACCTGGGGCACGTCGGGGCGCTCAGGGTCCGGACGGCGGGCCTTCGCGCAGAGCGAGCGCACCTTGCCGTGGGTGTCCGCGCCTTCGAGCGTGGTCAGGTCGACCATCGAGATGGCCATATCGATGGCCCAGAGCTTCGAGGCCTTCTTGATACTGCGCGTGGCCAGGCCCGCGGCTCGTTGTTCGACGCCGACCTGGTCGACTCCGGGCAATCCCTGCAGAAACCTCCGCAGGCTGGTCTCGTCGCGGGTCGCGTCGGCGAGTTCGGGCGGTAGCCCTGCTGTTGGCGCAGGTGGTGCTGAAGGCGGTGTGGCCATGGCACCAGAGTCTATGTCGTTGCGGTGGTGGTCATCCTGTTCGCGACTCACACATCAGCTGGACACTCTGCACACAGCGCGGGAAGGAAAATGATCTAGTCCTCGATTTCGCGGCGGCGCTCCCGGTCCAGGTGCCGTTGCTCACGCTCGATCTCCCGGCGCTTGGGCGGATGGACCGAGACCCCGCCCATCATCGCGAAACCGGTGATCCGCACGACCGGACGGCCCGGCGCGCCGACACCGATCGTCTTGTCCTCGAACGCGCCCATGAAACCGACTCCGTCGACCTGGACCTGGATGTCGTCTGGGACCTTGATGTCGACTCCGCCCCAGAACGCGAAGACCTGGATAGTGGTCTCCTGCGCGGTCAAGCGCGCGTACCGCAGGTCGATGTCCACACCGCCCATGACCGCGACGACATTGTGATGCGCGGGCACGACCCATTCGCCCTTGCGCTCGACGCCCGACATGATCGCGATCGACTGCGACGGGCCCGGCGTGACACCGTGCACGACCCGGGCGCTGGGCGCCGGGACCGGCGCCTGGAAAGGCGGCGCGACCGGGTGCGGAGCCTGTAAGGGCAGGTCACGGGTGACCGGCTCGAGGTCGGCGAACGTCTTGGCGGCGTACACCGCGTCCAGGCGTTCCTCCAGCTCGGCCATTTCCAGCCGGCCTTCGGCCATGGCGTTGTGCAGGATCTGCGCCACCTTCTCGCGGTCCTCGTTCGAGATCCTGATGCTCAGGTGGTCCCCCGGCTGCTGCTCGCTCACGCCCCAGAGGGTAGTACCGCCGCGTGGCCAGGGGGAGGAGCATGTCAAGACCAGGAAAAATGTCAGTGGCCCGATGGACACGCCCACCCTGCATCCGGACGATAACCACTGGTCCGACAGCCAGTACCGTGTTGCGCATGGATGTCGTCGAGGTAGATCACCCGCTGGCCAAGGCACGCCTGACCACCATGCGGGACGCGCGCACCGACAGTGCGGCTTTCCGGGCCGCGCTGCAGGAGCTCACCGTCATCCTGATCTACGAGGCGCTGCGGGACGCGCCCGTCCGCGTCGAGCGCATCCACACGCCGGTCGCCCGGACCGACGGCTACTGGCTGGCGAAGCCTCCGCTGCTCGTGCCTGTGCTGCGGGCCGGTCTGGGCATGGCCGACCAGGCGCACAAGCTGATCCCGGACGCCCAGATGGGATTCGTCGGGATGAGCCGGGACGAGGAGACGCTGCTGCCGACTCCGTACATGGAGTCGCTCCCGGACACCCTCGCCGGCCGTCCGGTGTTCGTCCTGGACCCGATGCTCGCCACGGGTGGCTCGATGAAGCACACCATCGAGTTGCTCACCGCTCGCGGCGCGACCGACGTGACGGCGCTGTGCGTGCTGGCCGCGCCGGAAGGCATCCAGGCGCTCGCCGAGTCCGGGCTGCCGGTCCGCCTGGTCACCGCCAGCATCGACGAACGTCTGAACGACTCCGGTTTCATCGTGCCCGGCCTCGGCGACGCGGGCGACCGCCAGTACGGCGCGGTGTGAGGGGGCTACCAGCCCAGCTTTTCGACCACGCCTGAAAGGGTTGTGGCCACCTTCTTGCATGTGCTGTCCTCAGCGGCATTCGACGCGGTCTGGGTATACGCCTTGGCATCCATGCTCACGAACGCCGTTCCACCGTCCACTTCGAGCAGGCAACTGGCCGAAGTGGACGAGGTGATGTAGCCGGTCTTGTCCCCGACGGGCAGGGTCTTCTTCGTGGGGCCGGCGATGACGTCCTTGGCGGGCGGCTGCCACACGGTGATCTTGACCTGGTCGCGGTCCTTGCCGGTCCACGTGCATTCCGGACGGTTGAACTTGTCGGTCTTGGTTCCGGTCGTATTCGCCTCGGGCCCCAGGTAGTCCTTTATGTCCTGAGCGGACAGCAGGCCACATGGGTCGACTTTGGACCATTCGGTGCTGCCCGCGGAACTCGCCTGCTGTGGCGGGGCCGGCGTGGATGTGGTTGTGTTCTGGGGCGCGGATTCCGAACCACATCCGGCCAGCACCAGAAGGCTTCCGATGGCAACGGCGATGAGTCGCATGTGTTCGGAGGGTAGCGGGTGCTGCTCCGTTCGCGGGATGTGGTTGGGTACTTCGGCGGAACCGATCGAATGGTTCTACCGTCGAACTCGCCGACAAGTCGATCTCGTGGGGGGATGACAATGGCTGAGGGATTCAAGGCGAATCCGGACCACATAGCCGGCTACGGGCTGCTCGTGCACGACGCCGGAATGGACCTGAGTTCAGTGGCTTCGTGGACCAACCAGTGGGCCAGGGCCGACGAGGGTTTTTCCGGCCTGATGCAGTTGCTCAAGGGCCCGGTGGACGCGTACGCCTACGCCACCTACAACCGGATGTACCCGAAACACCTGCTGCTGACCAGGTCGGCGAACAATCTCAACACCGCGGCCTGGATGTACACCACGTCCGATGTGAACTCCTACACCACCTACAGCAAGACCCTGGCCGGGGAGGACCGGGTCGAGGTCAAGGACTTCCCGAACCCGGTGGCGTATCCACCGGCCGAGGACCCGGTCGCGGCCCTGAAGGTGCCGGAGGCCGAGAACGCCGACATCCGCGGGATCCTCGACGAGGTCGGCGGATCGATCAACGTCATCGACGACGCCGTGAACTTCATTACCGGCTGGAGCCCGGTCAGCGCGCTCGTGGAACCCATGTCGGGCAACTGGACCAGGCTCGAGCGTGCGGGCGAGGTGCTCAAGTGCGCCGGCGACGGCGCCGAGAAGGTCGCCAAGAACCTGACCACCGGACTGTCCACGTTGGATCCGAACTGGAACGGCGGGTCGGCACAGGACTTCAACAACTACATCAACAACCTCGCCAAGGGCATCGACATCGAGGGGCCGCTCAACCGGATCGTCGCGGGCGTCTACAAGCTGGTCGCCCAGCAGATCGAGAAGGTCGCGAAGTGGATGGTCGAGGTGCTCAAGAAGGCCGTCGACAAGATCGTCGAGGCCGCGGCGACATCGTGGATCCCGGGCTTCGGCTGGGTAAAGATCATCGACGCGGTGCGGACCGCGATCAACGTCTTCAACGAGGCCAAGACCCTGCTGGAGGAACTGGACAAGGTGATCTCGGCGGTCAAGACCGTGGTCGAGCTGGCCCAGGACCCGGTCGGCTTCGTGCAGGGCAAGGTCGACGAGAAACTGGCTCCCTACAAGGAAAAGATCGAGCAGGCCGAGAAGGGCTACGAGGTGGCCAAGGATCTCGCAGAGCTCAGCGACACGTCGGTCTGGGGCAAGACGCCCACGGGTACGTACGAGGTGGGCGCCGATCCGAAGCGGGCCGGGGCCTGACGAGGACTTGAGGAGATCCGGTGGCTGAAGACCACATTCCGCCGTTCCTGCAGGGCGCGATGCGCAATCTCACCAACGCGGTCGCCGACCTGGACACCCGGTTGATCCGGGCCTGGGAGATGGAGGTCAAGGACCTCCCGCCGGCCGACCCGAAGGCCCTGGAGGAAGCGGCCAGACGACCTGACGCGCCGCCGCACCTCAAGGCGGTGCTCAAGGCCGTCAACGAGGGCCGTACGACCTGGGCCGCGGTCGCCGAGGGCAAGGCGGCGCACGTGCCCGAGGTACGGGCCATGCTGGCCGCCAGCGGCCCGATGATGGCCTCGAAGATGCAGCAGGCCGAGGAGGAGCTCGCGGCCCAGGAGGAGGCCGAGAAGCGCAAAGCCGAAGCCGCCGCGCGACGGGCCCGGCGTGGGCCCGACGACGACGATGACTTCAGCAATCAGACCTTCATGCGTAAGGACTGGTAGCCGCGACGGAGACAGTGAATCCGGCCAGGCCGGCGCGCAGTACGCGCTCCACCTGGCCGGCGTCCGTCAGGTTTCCGTTGAGTTCGAGCGATACCAGGCCGTGTACGAGCCCCCAGACCGTCATCGCGGCGGTCTCGGGGTCGGGTAAGCCCGCCAGGCGCCCGACTTCGACAAGCGGCCCCAGCACCTGCACGGCCACCTCGTGGTCGGGTTCGAACCCGGCCACCGCCTTGGTGAACATGATCAGGTACAGGTGCGGCTCGGCGAGCGCGGCGGTGCGGTAGGCCAGGCCCAGCTGGACCAGGTCCTCGGCCGGTTCCCCGGTGCGGCCCACCTCGCCGAGGCGGCCGCCGAAGCGTTGGAATGCCGCTACGTAGAGCTCCCTGACCAGTGCGGGTTTCCCGCCGAACAAGGAGTAGACAGCAGTCGTCGAGGTCCCGACGTCGGCAGCGAGTCGGCGAAGGCTCAGGGCCTCCGGTCCTTCGCTGGACAGCAGTTCGCCTGCGCGGTCCAGGAGTCGGACTCGGAGGGCCTCATCATGCGTCTTTGGGCGCGGCACTTGTCGAGATTAGCCCGGTTTTAACTAGTCGCTTCCGACTGTGCACCAAGGGGCAACCTCCTGGGCAGCGGCAGCCGGGACTCTGCTTTTCGAGACTGAACCGTTAAGATGCCGCAATGGCCATGACCTTGCGCCTGAGTGATGAACAGAGCGAGCAGCTCGCGGCTCTCGCGGAGGCCGAGGGACGCTCCACGCAGGAGATCCTCCGCCTCGCACTCAACGAACGCTGGTCGAAACTGCACAAGCAGCAGCAGATCGGTGACGTGCTCGAACGTATCCTGCCCCGCTACCAAGGCCTGCTCGACAGACTCGGAACCGGGTGATCCAGTCACGCACGGTATAAGTCTCCCGTGATCACCTACCTGGACGCCAGCGACTTACTCGTCTTGGCGGCGGCGGTGACCGGGGGAGATCTGGTGGTGCGTGACCTCGGTCTGCTCGACTCCGCCGCACACCGCCCACAGGCGACTGTCCTGGGCGTGGAGGCGTACAGCAGCCTCTGGCTCAAGGCCGCCGCACTGATGGAATCGATCATCCGCAGCCGTCCGCTGGCCGAGGGCAACTGGCGCCTCGGCTGGGTCGCGGCCGTGACCTTGTGTGACATCAACGGTTACTGGGTCGACGCCGACGAGGACGCCGCCCTGAGCCTGGTCCGCGAGGTCGACCGCGGCGCGATCGAGATCCCGGCCCTGGCCGCCCACCTGGAGTCGTGGGGAGTGCCGCGGAAATAACCTTGACCTTGAGTGCACTCCAGGTTCTAGCGTCAGGGTGTGAGTTACGCGATCGCCCAAGCTGCCGAGCGCAGCGGGTTGTCCATCGACACGCTGCGGTACTACGAACGAATCGGCCTGGTGGAGCCGCCCGCCCGGGATTCCGGCGGCAGACGTGCCTACACCGACGAGGACCTGAACTGGCTGGCCTTCCTGACCAAGCTGCGCACCACCGGCATGCCCATCAAGATGATGCGTGAATACGCGCAGCTGCGGATGCGGGGCGTCGGAACCGAGGCACGGCGCCGGCAGATCCTCGTCGACCAGCGCACCGACGTGCTCAACCGGATAGCCGAACTGCAGGGCTGCCTGGACGCCCTGAACTACAAGATCAACCGATACGGCGAAGAGCTGCAGGAGGCCACCGCATGACATTGCCCACCCGCCGGCTGGGCGCGCTCTCGGTCGGCGCTCAGGGCCTCGGCTGCATGGGGATGAGCCAGAGTTACGGGCCCGCTGACCGTGACGAATCACTGGCCACGATCAACGCCGCGCTGGACGCCGGCGTGACCCTGCTGGACACAGCGGACATGTACGGCCTCGGCCACAACGAGGAACTGGTCGGCGAGGCGATCAAGTCCCGCCGCTCGCAGGTCGTGCTCGCGACCAAGTTCGGCTTCAAACGGATGATCGACCCATCCGACAGCGGAGTCAGCGGCGACCCGGCCTACGTCGCCCAGGCCTGCGACGCGTCCCTGCGCAGGCTCGGCGTCGACCACATCGACCTGTACTACCAGCACCGCGTCGACCCGGACGTGCCCATCGAGGACACCGTCGGCGCAATGGCAGGCCTGGTGCAAGCCGGCAAAGTCCGCCACCTGGGCCTCTCGGAAGCTGGTGCGGACACAATCCGCCGGGCCGTCGCTGTGCACCCGATCGCGGCCCTGCAAAGCGAATGGTCCCTCTGGACCCGCGACCTCGAAGGCGAAATCCTCGCGACATGCCGTGAACTGGGAGTCGGCATCGTGCCGTTCTCCCCACTCGGCCGCGGTTTCCTGACCGGCAAAGTGACCGCCGACCTGCCCGAGGACGACGCCCGCCGCGAAATGCCCCGCTTCGAAGGCCCGAACTTCGACCGGAACTACGCCATCGTCGAGGCCCTCCGGACAATGGCCAAGGACCGCGGCGTAACTGCCGGCCAGCTGGCCCTCGCCTGGGTCCAGCAGCAAGGCGCCGACGTCGTCCCCATCCCCGGCACCAAACGCCGCACCTACCTGGCCGAGAACATCGCCGCCACCACCATCGAACTGACCGCCGACGACCTCGCCCAGATCTCCACCGCCGCCGGAGACGTAGCCGGCGACCGCTACCAAGCCGACATGATGAAACTCCTCAACCGCTGACCAGAGCGCTGCTGTGCCCCCAAAGTGGCTTTCGGAGCATTGAGCGCTCCCAACGCCACTTTGGGGGCACCTCCTTTCGCACTGGCGGAAGGACGTGCAGCGTGCGGGACTACTTGATTGCGTAGGCGCGGGTGATGGTTTCGGTCACTGTGTTGCCGTCGAAGTCGCGGGCGGTCGCACGTAGGGATGCGAAGTCCGGTCCGCCGGCGGGCAGGTCGAGGCGGTCGCCCTGGACCTGGACGCGTTGCCAGGTTTTGCCTTCGTCGAAGGAGATCTCCACCGAGACGTCACGGATCCGGGACTGCCGCGAACCTGGCTGGTGCACGGCGGTTACCTTGCCGGACAAGGGTTTTCCGGCGACGGCTGTGTTGTGGGCGTCGAGGGGGAGGTCGAACCGGACGTCGAGCAGGGGCAGTGCGGTCCGGTCGTTGTTGCCGCCCCAGGTGGTGAAGGTCCACTCCGCGCGGGTCCTGGTGGACAGAGGCGGCGCCATGGTCTCGGACTGCGGCCGGTTGGCGTCGGCGATCAGCGTGTACTTGCCGGGGCCACGTGGGATGGGGAACATGCCCAGCGCGGGCCGGTCGTCGCGGCGGCCGATTTCCTTGCCGTCCTTCAACAGTACTGTGCTGCCGAGGTTGGTGCGGTCGAACATGCTCGCGGTCGCGGGGTCACTGTCGGCGAACATCGGGATCGACAGGTTGATCCGGTCGCCCTGCCGGTACGCCCACGGCAGCGGTTTGCCGTCCTGCCGGGAGCTCGGCGTTGTGGTCAGCTCCGGGCCGAACGGGGCCTTGAACATGTGCGTCGCCCGTCGCTCTCCCGGCTTGAGCAACACCGGTGGTGTTGTCTCGCCGCCGAAGTCGGCCTGATCGGTGAAGCCCGCGGCCGAGTACAGCATGAGCGCCGCATTTGGTGACACGTAGTCGATCCGCTGCTGCGGCCACTTCGTCTCGACGTCGGCGTTCGCGATCATGCCGCCCGTGTCGATCACGGCGGGCTGGTATCGGTATGTGCCCTTGGGCAGCGTGTCGTTGAACTGCCGGTCGAACCGGCCGAGCCCGTCCTTGCGGAACCGGAAGTCGTGCCCGGTCGGCAGGGTGCCCTTCACCGAGCCGGCGACGAAGTACGCGATCGGGCTGTTCGGCCGGCCGGTGAGGGTCAGTTCGACCGGCCGCTGCTTCAGCAGGTTCTGAACGGCCTCCACATCGGACGGGTTGTAGGCCATGATCGTGCTCAACGCGGGCGGCGGACTGCCCTCCAGCTCATGGGTGGGCAGGAAGAACGACACCACCGCGCGTGCGCCCTTGGCCTTCAGCAACTCGATCCCGCTGAACACCTGCCCCTTGGGCGGGTAGTTCGGCGTGGCCCAGTCGTTGGGCCTGATCAGGGCGATCGCGCCGGTCAGGTCACCCGCCTTGTTGATCGTCTCCGCGTCCGCCTCGCCGACATCGACCACGCGTGCGGTCAGTTTTCCTTGGAAGTCAAGGTCGTACGGCACGTATGTGCTGTTGGAGCCGAATTCGAACCCTCCAGGACCGTCCACGTTGACCACTGCCCACGGGTGCGTCCAGTAGGTCGTTGTCTCAAGACTCAGGCCTCGCATCTGGTGCCCGCCGACGGCGTACATGTTCTCGGGCGGACCGCCGCCACTGAGCACAGCCGCGCCGCGCTTCGGACCGTCTTCATCCACATCGGACAGAACGCCGACGCCGCCGCCGGCTCCCGGCCGGGCTTCGGGGTCATCGATCCCGACAGTGATCTTCTTGCCTTGCTTGGTGTCCACAGTCACCGCGGTGTTGCCGGAAACCTGAACCGGCAACGCGAACAGGGTCGAGGCGAACGACGGGTCGACGATCCGGCCAAGCGCGCGGTAGCGTCCGGCCGGGAGCTCGAACGTCGCCGCACCAGTTCGCGTGATCATCCCGTCCGAGACGCCTGTCTCCTCATTCTGGACAATCACCAGCGACTGGAGCGGATCGCCTTCCCGCGACGGGACGTTGACGGTCAAGGTGTTCTTGTCGCCCAGGAAGTTAGCGGTCACCGGCGTGTTGAGCACGACATCGCCGGCCTGCGCGCGCAGCAAACCGGACTGCGCGCCTGCAGGCTTCGCACCGGCGCGCGCGGTGACAGTAACCGTCGCGCTCGACTTCGCAGGCACCGTGACGGTCTTGTCCGTGGCGAACAGGTTTGCCGGCACACCATCCAGGCTCAGCGTGAGCTGCACCGGGGTGGGGCCGTCATTGACGTACGAGATCTTCCGGCCGGCGTCCTGCTTGCCCCACAGGTTGCCGAATCCGAGCACACCTTCCGCGCGAACCTGCTGCGAGACACCGCGAGCGATGTCCAGACGGCCGGAGCCCTGCGCGAACGAGCTGATGCCAGGCAAGCGTTTGGCTGAGCCGATCAGGGTGTTCTTGATCTGCTCGCCGGTCCACGCCGGGTGCTGTCCAGCCAGGATCGCCGCAGCACCCGCGACGTGCGGCGTCGCCATGGAGGTACCGGAGATCCGGGTGTACTGCTCGTTGATCGACTGCTCGGTCAACGTGCCTGCCGCGCGGGCGGCGACGATGTCCGTTCCCGGTGCGGCGATCTCCGGCTTCAGGCCGTAATCGCCGACGCGCGGGCCTTGGCTGGAGGACACGCTCAGCTCGTCGGACTTGGTCACGTTCGCGACCGTGAGCGCGCGGTCCGCACTGCCGGGCGAGCCGACCGTCTCTGGTGAACCGGAGTTCCCAGCCGCGATCACGAACAACGCGCCGCTGGACTCCGACAGCTCGTTCACGACCTGCGACATCAGGTCGGTGCCGTCGGTCGGGCTGCCGCCGAGACTCATGTTCACGACCTTGGCCCCGTTCTCCACGGCCCAGCGCATGCCGTTGATGATCCAGTCTTCCTGGCCACCGAACTCGCCGAGGACCTTGCCCACCAGCAGCCGCGCACCCGGCGCGACACCGGCGTACTTGCCGCCCGAAGCCGCACCGGTACCCGCGATAGTGCTGGCAACGTGGGTTCCGTGGCCCACTGTGTCCCGGTCGCCCTCGCCCGTGAAGTCCATCACGGCATCCACTTTGGACTTGAGATCCGGGTGGTTCGCGTCGTATCCGGTGTCCAGAACGGCGACTTTCACGCCGTCCGCCCGGAAACCCTGGTGCCAGGCCTGCGGCGCACCGATCTGCTTCACGCTCTGGTCGAGCGTCGCCCGGACCCGGCCGTTCAGCCAGATCTTCTGCTCCCCGGCGACCCGGTTCGGCGCACTCCAGGTCTTCGCGGCCTCCGCTTTGGGAATGTCCACAGCCTGCAGGTTGCTTGCCAGCCTGCTCACGCCACCGGTCACAATCGTCGGCACATTCGGCTCGTGCTCGTCGTCGTAACCCTGCTGCACAAGCCCAGTAACGTCGAACAAGCGCTTGTCTAGCTTGTTCTCCGTCAACCGCGAGACAGCGTCATCAGGCACGACATAGTCATGCCCATTCAACTGGTACTGCCAGTACCGGATGTGCTTGCGGCCCTCGGCCATCCGCACCCCGGCCACCCGCTCGCCTCGCACAGTCACACGATCACCCGTGATCAACGTGACCGTCCCCAGCTCACCGGCGGCCGCCGTAGGCGTGGGTTCCGCCGCGCCTGCCGGTGTCACCGCCAACCCAGTGACGAACAGCGCGGCTGTCAGGACCGCGCATTGCTTTCTGCCCACTTGGTTCCCTCAGGTAGATGACGCCGGCCCCCACGGCCGGCTACATCTGCTCACGACACGTGACCCACTGAGGTTGCATGGTTGGTTACACAAGGTTCGCCGCGATCGTGGCGCTGGTTCTCAGCTGGAAAGCTGCCTGCTTGTTCTTGCTCGCTCACTCTGGACCTGCCGTCCCAACCGTCGGTGGTCGGACCCTGTACCCGCCGTCGGCAAGGTCCCCCAAGACCCGGCACAGTGGCGGCGCGTCCTGGACCCATACCGGCTCGTTTTCTGTACCCGGCTCGGGCAGGCTCAGGACACCGCGGATTGCCCAGACGGGGTCTCCCGCGAACGTCCAGAAGACGACCGTTGGGCAGAACGGGCTGGCGTCGGCAGGCATAGGGGCTCTGTAGGCCAGTCCGGTTCCGTCGCGGAACAACCCGAAGGTTGCTCACGGCAACGGGTGAACTCTCCCAGCTTGCCGGTTGGGTGGCGAGTGATGCGGGCCGCCTGGCAGATGCTCAACGGATTTATCTCTCCGGAGCGTCGGCGGCGGAGACGGCGGGAAACGCTCCACTGGTGGCTCAACTGTTTTCGACGCTGAGCTACCAGCTGGCGAACAACGGGAACCCGGCGGATGCGTTGCTACTTGCCAGGTCCGCGGTAAAGGGAGTCAAAGAAGCTACACCCCTGGTTGAGACGCTGCTGTTGGAACGGGTGGCGTGGGCAAGTGCCAAAGCCCAAGACGGGGAATCCGCGCTCCGGGCGTTGGATGCGGTAGACGACGCGTACGAGCGACGGTCGCCGGGCATCCCTGAATCAGAGTGGGTTTATTGGCTCAACAGAGCTGAAATCGACGTGATGGCAGGACGCGTCCTGATCGAGTTGCGGGAGCCGGGCAAGGCGGAACCGCTGCTGTCCGGCGCGGTTGCCGACTACCCGGAGGAGCATTCCCGGGAAGTGGCTCTCTACCTCACGTGGCTGGCGGAGTCATACGAACGGGCGGGGGCTCTTGACGCCGCCAGGCAGACTCTGGGCCGCGTTCGTGAGTTCGCGTCGCGTATGCCGTCTGCGCGGACCGACGACCGTGTTCGGCACGTGGAAGCCCTGGTGTAGAACGCGGCTTACGCCATCAGCTGTGCTGCGATGGTTGCTCCTAGTTCCCAGCAGGATTCGAGGTCCTGCTTGCCTGGTGGGCCTTTCACGTCCACCGGTGCGAATGCCTTTTCCCAGCCTAGAGCTGCTGTGATGGTCTCGATGGCGCGGATTGCTCCCTCGGTGCCTTCGTTGCCGTGGATGTAGAGGCCGTAGGGGCGGCCGCGGGTGGAGTCCAGGCAGGGGTAGTAGATCTGGTCGAAGAAGTGTTTCAGGGCACCGGACATGTAGCCGATGTTGGCGGGGGTGCCGAGGATGTAGGCGTCGGCTTCGAGGGCGTCGGCGGCCGACGCTGTCAGGGCGGGGCGCCGGGCGACGTCGACCTCGGTTATCTCGGGGTCGGTCGCGCCGGACACCACTGCTTCGAACATGGCCTGCATGCCTGGTGAGGGTGTGTGGTGCACGATCAGCAGGCGGGCCATGGTCAGGCTCCCAACAACGCGGAGATCTCGGTTCGTAGCGTTGCCAGACGCTTGTCTGCGCTTGTGCGGGCTGCTGGCAGGCCGTCGGCTGCTGGTGAGACGACTTCCAGGTATGCCTTGAGTTTTGGTTCTGTGCCGGATGGGCGGATGATCACGCGAACGCCGGAACCGGTGAATCGCAGGACGTCGGCCTGGGGGAACAAGTCCTCGACTGCCACCGCGACACCGGCCAGCGTGGTGGGTGGGGAAGATCGCAGTTGGGACATCAGCCTGCCGATGAGCGGCAACTCGGTGACGCGCAACGAAACCTGGTCGGTGAGGTGCACGCCGTGCTTGGTGGCCAGATCGTCGAGGACGTCGACCAGTGTCCGGCCTGAAGCCTTCAAGGAGGCGGCCAGATCGCAGGCGACGATTGCCGCTGAGATGCCGTCCTTGTCCCGCACGTAGTTCGGGTCGACGCAGTTGCCGAGTGCTTCCTCGTACGCGAAAACCAGTCCTGTGCCGGCGCCGTCGCCTGCGCGGACTAGCCATTTGAAGCCGGTCAGGGTTTCGTCGTACCTTGCTCCGTAGCCGGCGGCGATTGCGCTGAGCAGGGATGAGGACACGATTGTGGTGGCTACCAGGCGATCCGTCTGACTGTCTGAAGTGGACAGTATGTACTCGCCTAGCAGGGCGCCGGTTTCGTCGCCGCGCAGCATTCGCCAGTGGCCGTCCTGCTTTATTCCCAGGGCGCAGCGGTCTGCGTCCGGGTCGAGGGCGATGGCGAGGTCTGCGTCGTGTGAGGCGGCTGTGGCCAGCAGCAAGTCGGCCGCGCCTGGCTCTTCGGGGTTCGGGAACGACACGGTGGGGAACGCCGGGTCCGGCTCGGCCTGTTCGGGTACCAGGTGTATGTCGGTGAAACCGGCCTGCTGCAAGGCTTCCAGTGCGGGTTTGCCGCCGACGCCGTGCATCGGTGTCAGGACGACCTTCAGATCGCGCGACGCGCTCCGAGGCAGCGTGGCCACGCGTGCGAAGTAGGCGGCTACGATGTCGTCACGGGTGGTGGGCATGACTTCGATCCGTGGCACGGAAACAGCCGGGGGTGCGTCCCTGATCGCGGCTTCGATCAGACGGTCGTCCGGGGGGACGATCTGCGTGCCGGATGCGTCGTACAGCTTGTAACCGTTGTCCGCAGGGGGATTGTGCGACGCCGTGATCTGGATTCCCGCGACTGCTCCCAGGTGACGGACTGCGAACGCGGTGATCGGCGTCGGCAACGGGCCGTCCAGCTGGCAGACCTGGAAACCGGCCGCGGCCAGCACGCCCACCACGTCACGGAAGAACTCGGCGGAGCCGTTGCGGGCGTCCCGGCCTACAACAACCAGGCCGCCTGAGTGTCCTTTGTGGGCAAGCCAGGTCGCCACGCCGTATGTCGTCCGGACGACCACGGATCGGTTTATTCCGTTGACTCCGGCCCGGACTGGGCCACGCAGCCCGGCTGTGCCGAACGTCAGGGGCCCGGCCATCCGGTCCTCGAGCTCGGCCAGCGCGTTCGGTGCCCCGCCCATTGCCTGGGCGAGCACCTGCTGGAGTTCGACCCGTGCGGCCGGTTCGACGTCGTCGGCTATCCAGCGAAAGGTCCGGTCCCGCAGTTCAGGCGTCAGCCTCACGCGCGGATCACCAGTTCACGCAACAACTTGCCCATCTGTGCGGCGGAGCGCTGGCCGGCCTCGAGCACCTCGATGTGGTTCAGCGGCTCGCCGGTGAGGCCCGCGGCCAGGTTGGTGACCAGCGACAGGCCGAACACCTCCACACCGGCCGCGCGGGCGGCGATGGCCTCCAGCACGGTCGACATGCCGACCAGGTCCGCGCCCATGGTCTGCAGCATCCGGATCTCGGCAGGGGTCTCGAAGTGCGGCCCCGGCAGACCTGCGTAGACGCCCTCCTGCAGCGACGGGTCGATGCTCCGCGCCACCTCGCGCAGCCGTGACGAGTACAGGTCCGTCAGGTCCACGAACTGCGCGCCGATCAACGGTGACGTCGCGGTCAGGTTCAGGTGGTCGCTGATCATCACCGGCTGGCCGACGGTGAAGCCCTGCCGCATGCCACCGGCCGCGTTGGTGAGCACGATCGTCCGGCAACCGGCGGCCGCGGCCGTGCGTACGCCGTGCACGACCTGGCCGACCGAGTGGCCCTCGTACCGGTGTGTCCGGCCGAGCAGCAACAACACCCGCTTCTCGCCCACCTCGATCGAGCGGATCGCCCCACCGTGGCCCTCCACCACCGGCGGGGTGAAGCCGGGCAGGTCGCTCATGGCGACCTCGGTCCCGGTGCCGATCTCGTCGGCCGCGGGGCGCCAGCCGGAGCCGAGCACCACGGCCAGGTCGTGGGTCGCGGTGGCTGTCCGCTCGGCCAGCGCCTCGGCGGCCGCTGTCGCGAGAGCCTGTGTGTCTTGTTTCGTACCGGTCACGGCCGCGAGCCTACGTCAACCGGCAAACGCTCCCTTGTCGACTTGCGGGCCGCGCGGACGATCAGGAAGACCAGGAAACCGATCGGTGCGAACAGGATCGTGACGATCAGTATCGGGACCGTCACCAACGGATGGACGCCGAGCCGGCTGCTCTCCAGGTAGATCCACCGGCCCATGAACAGGTCGAACGCGATGATGTGCGCCCACACCAGCGTGGCCGCGCCGCCGTCGGCCATCGCGGACTGCAGTCCCGACAGGGTCGGTCCGGTCACCAATGGCAACAGATCGGCCAACCGGGGGACTGCGATCACGAGATAGAGCAGCGCCACCGGTGCCGCGATCAGCGGGGAACCGATCACCCGCGCTGTCCACGACCACCGCGGCGCCACGATCATCAACGCCCAGAACGGCGCCGCGAGGTAGAAGCTGAGCTGAAAGAGAAACGACATCCCACATCCTCCACATCAGACGAGTGTCTTTTCCTTCGTGCGCAACACCGATGTGGTCAGCACCGCGGTCATGGCCACCAGTAGCCCGAAGACGCCCAAGGTCAGTCCGTCGGGGTGGATCAGCGGCTGGCCGCGCAGCGCCTGCCAGATCGTCAGGGCCAGCAGACCCGCGTAGGCGAACGTGGCCACGAATATCAGCCGGGTCCGGGTGAGCTCCGAACGCCCGCCGAAGCGGCGGCCGAAGAAGAACGCGAGCAGCGGAAGTGCCTGCATGGCGTGGATTCCGACGAAGTGTGGAATGCGCAGGTCGCCGCCGGTGGTGCTCCAGTGTGTGATCGGCATGCCCGGCCCGCCGTCCGGCACGCCGACCGAGTGGCCGCCGATGAGGGCGGGCTGGACGTCGTTACGCAGCAGTTCGAGCTGCTCGGGCGTGGGCTGCGGCATCATGAACGCCACCGCCATCCCGATCAGGGCCAGCACGAGCCCGAACCGGATCGCCCACAGCATCGGGGCGCCGACGAACCGCTGCCGCAGCACGATCAAGGCGACGACCAGGTTCGACAGCCACATCACCACGATCGCCACGCCCATCATCCGGAACACCAGCGAGTCGAAACCTGGTGCGTTGTTGAAGTGACTGGGCTGGACCCGAAAGACCTGTGTGACCAGCGCGATCATCTCGAGGATCAGCATCGCGGCACTGATCGTGCCCATCCACCAGACGACTTTCCTTCCCTTGCCCAGCAAGGAGATCAGCCACGCCAGCGTGAGTGCGTACACGCCGATGGAGACCGAGAACTTGAACGGCTTGAGCCAGAGCGGCTCGCCTCGCAGGACCCGGTCGTCGAACAGCAGGCCGCCGACCGACAGCAGCAGTGTCGCCGCCATCAGCGCGGTAAGGACCAATAACGGCCGGTGCCACGTTCTGAGCTCTTGTTTCAACGCCATGTCCACTCCCCAAGAACAGATAGTGATGCTATCCGCTATCGATAAGTACACTATCCATGCCGCGAGCGGTGATGGCAAGTGCGGAGAAGGAGAGGCGCGAAATGCGGATGGCCGAGCTGAGCCGGCGCACCGGCGTGCCGGTTCCGACGATCAAGTACTACCTGCGTGAAGGACTGCTGCTGCCCGGCGAACGCACCAGCCCCAACCAGGCCTTCTACGACGCGTCCCATGTCCGCAGGCTGAAGATGATCAGGGCCCTGGCCGACGTCGGCGGTCTGCCGATCGCCAAGGTGCGCGACGTGCTGGACACCGTCGACTCGCCGGAGGAGCCCTTCGAGGTGCTCGGCACCGTGCAGAAAAGCATCGAGCCGCCGTCCATCGAGGGCGAGGGCGAGCACTGGGACGCGGCCCGCAAGCATGTCGCGGAGGTGCTCGCCGACCGCGGCTGGCCGCGGGATCTCGACTGCCCGCCGGCCAAGACCCTGATCGCCGCGCTGGCCTCGGTCTACGAACTGGGCCGCGACGACCTCGCCGGCCTGGTCGAGCGATACGCCGAGGCGGCCGAGCAGGTCGCGGTGATCGACGTGGCCACGGTGACCGAGGCCCGGAGCCTGGAGGACGTGATCGAAGGCGTTGTCATCGGCACGGTGCTGGGCGAGAAGATGTTCGGCGCCCTGCGCAGGCTCGCCCACCAGTACGCCACCGCGAAGGCGCTCGGGATCGACCCGGACTCAGGCGAGCGTGAATGACGGGGCGATCTCGTCGAAGATGTCCCGGCCGGTGTCCTCTTCCAGGGTCGGCACGGTCAGGCTGACCACCCACAGGTCGTTGGCCTTGGTCATGACGTTCGCGTACGTCGTGCGCCGCAGCGACCCGGAGTCCACGGTGTTGTACTTCAGCTGCTGGCCCTCGTCCGGCGGGATGCCCGGGATCAGCTTGGGATCGCTTGCCACGAAAGCGTCCTTGCCCGGCCAGATCGCCTGCAGACCGGCCTGGTAATCGGTGAGATCCCGGTTGGGAAGGTAGTTCAGGAACCGTTCGACGGTCAGTTCGTACTTGCCGTCCTGCGACACGTAGTGCACGTGTGTGCTTTCCGGTCCGGCCTTCGGCCGCCGCTCCTCGACGTATGTCTCCCAACCGGTCGGCACCTTGATCCTGAACGCGCCGCCCTTGGCGCCCTTGAGGGTCGCGTTGTCGCCGCTACGTTCGCTGTAGTCGCTTTCCTGGGTCGGCGGTGGCGGCGCCACCAGAGGCTGCTCGACCGGAGCGGGAGCTGCCGGCAGCAACGGCTTTCCGCCGGCGTACCGGCTCAGCACGAACCCGCCGCCGGCCGCCGCGACGAACACCAGCACTGCCGCCGCGTAGATCAGAACCGTTGGCACACCACGGCGTTGCTTGACCACGACCGGCTCGGGCGGCGGCATGAACGGCAACGGCCCGGGATCCTCGGCCAGCGACGGTTGCCCTTCGTCGGTCTCCTCTTCCGGCTCGGCGGGTCGCGTCTCTCGCACAGGGAGGTCGTACGTCGCGCTCTCGGCTTCGGCGATCGCCTCCACGGTGAACGGTGACGTGCCCGGCTCGGGCAGCAGCGGGTAGAGCCGTCTGCGGAGGTCAGCCAGAGTGATACGGGCGGTCCCGTCCTTGACCATCAGCTCGGTGACCAGTTCGGCGATCGGCCCGGTCGACTTCGGTTCCGGCACCTCGCCGTTCACGACCTCAAGCAGCGTCGCGATGACGTCGCCTTCAGGGTCGTACGGTGCGTGCCCTTCGATCGCGGCGAACAGTGTCGCGCCCAGGCTCCACAGGTCGGCCGCGTTGGTCACCTCGCCGCCGGACGCCACCTCGGGCGCGATGTACGCCGGTGACCCCAGGGTGATGCCGGTGCTGGTCAGCGTGTGCTCGGAGATGTTGCGGGCGATGCCGAAGTCGGCGAGCTTGATCCGGCCGTCCGCGGCCACCAGGACGTTCGCCGGTTTCACATCACGGTGCGTGATGCCCTTCTGATGGGCGGCCTGCAGCGCTGCTGCGACCGCGTCAGCCACCGCTGCGGCTTGCCGGCTGTCCAGCGGACCGTGCGCTCGTATCAGGTGCGCGAGGCTGCTGCCGGGCACCAGCTCCATCACGACGAACGGGTTGCCGTCTTCCTGCGCGATGTCGTGCAGCGTGACCACGTTCGGGTGAGACAGCACGCCGATCGCGCGTGCCTCGCGCATGGTGCGTTCCCGCAGCTCGTCGGCCTCACGATCGGGGATGCCGACGGGCAGCCGGACCTCCTTGACCGCGACCGGCCGGTGCAGGAAGTCGTCGTACGCGCGCCAGACCGTGCCCATCGAGCCGTGGCCGATCAGGTCGACCAGCCGGTAGCGGCCCGCGATCAGCCGCTGAGCAGGCTCCTTGGCCGGCTGCTCAGCCGGTTGCCGGTCGGTCTCGGAGGCCACGTCCCCTATTGTGCCCAAACCCCAGCCCGGCCCCTGGGCATGGTCCGTTTCACAGTCCGGCTTTAGGACGCTTCACTAGCATCACGTGCTATGAGTCAGGCGCCGGAGCAAGACGAGCTGGTCCTCGCCGCCCAGTTCCCCACGCCACAGCGGGAGCAGTGGCAGGAGCTGATCGCCGGCGTGCTGCGCAAATCAGGCAAGCTGCCCGAGGGGTTCGACGGCCACGCCGACGACCTGATCGCGACGAAGACGTACGACGACATCGTGGTCCATCCGCTCTACACGGCCGACGACGTCGCCCCGCCTGCCGGCATGCCGGGCCTGCCCCCGTTCGTCCGGGGTGCGCGGCCCGAAGGTGGCGTGACCACCGGCTGGGATGTGCGGCAACGGCACGCTCACCCCGATCCGAAGGTCGCCCGCAAGGCCGTGCTCGCGGACCTGGAGCACGGCGTGACCTCGCTTTGGCTGGTCGTCGGCGATGCCGGTCTGCCGATTTCGGCGTTGCCCGACGTACTCGACGAGGTCTACGTCGACCTCGCGCCGGTTGTGCTGGAGGCCGGTGCGGCGTTCCTCGAGGCGGCTGACGTCCTGCTCGAAGTGCATTCGGACAAGGCCGTCCCGGCCAGCGAAGTAGGCGGCAACCTGGGCGCCGACCCGCTCGGTCTGCGGGCAAGGACTGGTGCCGCGCAGGATCTCGACGGCGCTGTCCAGTTGGCCGTCCGGATCGCGGCCGAGTTCCCCGAGCTCCGCACGATCGTCGCCGACGCACTGCCGTATCACCAGGCAGGCGGCTCGGACTCGCAGGAACTGGGCCTGTCGATCGCCACGGGCGTGGCGTACCTGCGGGCTCTCACCGACGCCGGGCTCAGTGTCGAACAGGCCGCCGGCCAGCTGGAATTCCGTTATGCCGCGAGTGCGGACCAGTTCCTGACCATCGCCAAACTGCGCGCCGCGCGCCGGTTGTGGGCTCGGGTCACCGAGGTCTGTGGCGTTCCAGCGATGGCGCAGCGGCAGCACGCGGTGACGTCGCCGGTGATGATGACCCGGCGCGATCCGTGGGTGAACATGCTGCGGACCACGCTGGCCTGCTTCGGAGCGGGTGTCGGCGGCGCGGACTCCGTGACAGTGCTGTCGTTCGACGACGCGATCGGGCTGCCGGACGACTTCGCCCGCCGGATCGCCCGCAACACCCACGCCGTGCTGCTCGAAGAGTCCAAAGTGGCCGGAGTGGTCGACCCGGCGGGCGGCTCGTACTACGTCGAGAAGCTGACCGACGAGCTGGCGCGTGCCGGATGGGCGTTCTTCCAGCAGATCGAGGCCGCGGGTGGCCTGGTCAAGGCGTTGGACTCCGGGCTGGTGGAGGACAGGCTCGGCGAGACATGGCAGCGCCGGTCACGCAACTTGGCGCGCCGCAAGGATCCGCTCACCGGTGTGAGCGAATTCCCTGACATCAAGGAGAAACCGGTCGTCCGCAAGCCCGCGTCCGCGGGGCCGTCGGGCGGGCTGCCGCAGGTCCGGCTGGCCGAGGCGTACGAGGAACTCCGGGACTTGTCGGATGCCCAGCCGCAGCGCCCGAAGGTCTTCCTGGCCACGCTAGGCCCGATTGCCGCGCACACCGCACGGGCGAGTTTCGCGGCGAACCTGTTCCAGACAGGCGGTATCGAGACACCGAACGCCGGACCCACCAGTACAGCCGAGGAAGTCGCGAGCGCGTTCACCGAGAGTGGCGCGCAGATCGCGTGCGTCTGCGGCCCGGACAATCTGTATGCCGAGCGCGTCCCAGATGTGGTCAAAGCGCTTCGTGACGCGGGCGCGGTCAGGATTCTTCTGGCCGGCCGAGGTGAGGTCGACGGCATCGACGGGTATGTCCACGTTGGAACCGACGCGCTCGGTGTGCTGCGCGATACCCTGAAGACGTTGGGAGTGGGCGCATGATCCCCGATTTCACGGACGTCAAACTGGGCGAGCCGGGCCCCGCCGGGATCGCCGGCTGGCAGGCGGCCCTGGCCGAGTCCACCGGCAAGGCCGCGGACGCACTGGTGTGGGAGACGCCCGAGGGCATCGGCGTCAAGCCCGTCTACACCGCCGAAGACCTGCGGGGCCTGGATTTCCTGGGCACCTACCCAGGCATCGCGCCGTTCCTGCGCGGGCCGTATCCGGCGATGTACGTGACCCAGCCGTGGACCATCCGTCAGTACGCCGGGTTCTCCACCGCCGAGGAGTCGAATGCCTTCTACCGCCGCAACCTCGCGGCCGGTCAGAAGGGCCTGTCGGTCGCGTTCGACCTGGCCACCCACCGCGGTTACGACTCCGACCACCCGCGTGTGACCGGTGACGTGGGCATGGCCGGTGTCGCGATCGACTCGATCTACGACATGCGCCAGCTGTTCGAGGGCATCCCGCTGGACAAGATGAGCGTGTCGATGACCATGAACGGCGCCGTGTTGCCGGTGCTGGCGTTGTACGTGGTCGCGGCCGAGGAGCAGGGTGTGCCGCCGGAGCAGCTGGCCGGGACCATCCAGAACGACATCCTCAAGGAGTTCATGGTCCGCAACACCTACATCTACCCGCCCGCGCAGTCGATGCGGATCATCTCCGACATCTTCGCGTTCACCTCGCAGCACATGCCGAAGTACAACTCGATCTCGATCTCCGGCTACCACATGCAGGAGGCCGGGGCGACCGCCGATCTGGAGCTGGCCTACACCCTGGCCGACGGCGTCGAGTACATCCGCGCAGGCCTGGCAGGCGGCCTGGACATCGACAAGTTCGCGCCGCGGCTGTCGTTCTTCTGGGCGATCGGGATGAACTTCTTCATGGAGGTCGCCAAGCTGCGTGCGGCCCGGCTGCTGTGGTCCAAACTGGTCGCCCAGTTCGAGCCGAAGTCGTCGAAGTCGTTGTCGCTGCGGACGCACAGCCAGACCTCGGGCTGGTCGCTGACCGCGCAGGACGTATACAACAACGTGGTCCGGACCTGTGTCGAGGCGATGGCCGCCACCCAGGGGCACACGCAGTCGTTGCACACCAACGCTTTGGACGAGGCACTGGCGTTGCCGACGGACTTCTCTGCCCGGATCGCGCGCAACACTCAGCTTGTGCTGCAACAGGAATCGGGTACGACCCGCGTGATCGACCCGTGGGGCGGCAGTGCTTTCGTCGAGCGACTGACCTACGAACTGGCGCACCAGGCCTGGGGGCACATCAGCGAGGTCGAGCAGGCCGGCGGGATGGCCAAGGCGATCGACGCCGGCATCCCCAAGCTGCGCATCGAGGAGGCCGCGGCCCGTACCCAGGCCCGGATCGACTCCGGCCGCCAGCCGGTCATCGGCGTGAACAAGTACCGGCTCAGCGATGCCGACGAGCAGATCGAAGTGCTCAAAGTGGACAATGCCGGGGTGCGGGCGCAGCAGCTGGCGAAGCTGGAACGCCTCAAGGCCGAGCGTGACCCGCAGGCGGTGCAGGACGCGTTGCGGCGGCTGACATCGGCCGCCGAAAGTGACGGAAACCTGCTGGCACTCGCGATCGACGCGGCCAGGGCCAAGGCGACGGTCGGTGAGATCTCCGGTGCGCTGGAGCGGGTCTGGGGCCGGCACGCCGGGCAGATCCGTACGATTTCCGGGGTCTACCGCGAGGAGGTCGGAACCGGGGTGTCGAATGTGGACTCCGCGCGGCGGGTGGTCGACGCGTTCGCCGAGGCGGAAGGGCGCCGCCCGCGCATCCTGGTCGCCAAGATGGGCCAGGACGGGCACGACCGCGGCCAGAAGGTGATCGCCACCGCGTTCGCCGACCTGGGCTTCGACGTGGACGTGGGCCCGCTGTTCCAGACCCCGGCCGAGGTCGCCCGCCAGGCGATCGAGGCGGACGTGCACGTCGTGGGCGTGTCGTCGCTGGCCGCCGGGCACCTGACGCTCGTGCCCGCGTTGCGCAAGGAACTCGCCGAGCACGGCAGGCCGGACATCATGATCGTGGTCGGCGGCGTGATCCCGCCGCAGGACTTCGACGCGCTCCGCGAGGCCGGCGCGGCCGCGATCTTCCCGCCTGGCACCGTGATCGCCGACGCGGTCACAGACCTGCTCGCCAAACTCTCCGAGCAGCTCGGGCACTCATGATGGACTACGCGGCGGGCGTCCTGGAGGGCAACCGGGCGACCCTGTCCCGGGCGATCACCCTGGTCGAATCGGCCAGGGCCGATCACCGCCGGCAGGCGCAGGAGCTGCTCGTCGAACTGCTCCCGCACGCCGGCAACGCCCATCGCGTAGGCATCACGGGCGTGCCCGGCGTGGGCAAGTCGACCTTCATCGACGCGCTCGGCACCATGCTGACGGCGGCGGGGCACAAGGTGGCTGTGCTCGCGGTCGACCCGTCGTCCAGCCGGACCGGCGGCAGCATCCTGGGGGACAAGACCCGGATGGCCCGGCTCGCGGTCGACCAGGCGGCGTTCATCCGGCCGTCGCCGACCTCCGGCACGCTCGGCGGCGTCGCCCGCGCGACCCGCGAGACGATCGTGCTGATGGAGGCGGCCGGGTACGACATCGTGCTTGTCGAGACCGTCGGCGTCGGCCAGTCGGAGATCACGGTGGCCAACATGGTCGACTGTTTTTTGTTCCTGACCCTCGCGCGGACCGGTGACCAGCTGCAAGGCATCAAAAAAGGTGTCCTTGAGCTGGCAGACGTGGTCGCGGTGAACAAGGCCGACGGCGAGCACGCCAAAGAGGCAGGCAAGGCGGCCCGGGAACTCGCTGGCGCGTTGCGGATGCTGCGTAGTGGCGACGAGATCTGGACGCCACCGGTGCTGACCTGCAGCGGACTGACCGGCGACGGTCTTGCGAAGGTCTGGGAGCAGATCGAGCAACACCACAAGAAACTGGACGAAGCGGGCGAACTGGCCGCCAAGCGCCGCACCCAGCAGGTCGAGTGGACCTGGTCGATGGTCCGCGACACGCTGATGACCCGGCTGAAGGACCATCCCGAAGTCCGGTCCGTCACGCCTGAACTGGAGCGTGATGTCCGTGACGGCAGAGTCACCCCATCGTTGGCAGCCGAGCGCATCCTCAAGGCCTTCGGTGTGCGCTAAATTCGAG
The DNA here is from genome assembly GCF_017876405.1 of Kibdelosporangium banguiense. Taxonomy (GTDB): domain Bacteria; phylum Actinomycetota; class Actinomycetes; order Mycobacteriales; family Pseudonocardiaceae; genus Kibdelosporangium; species Kibdelosporangium banguiense. The sequence continues at coordinate 3,255,781 of NZ_JAGINW010000001.1, forward strand.
CCATGGTGCGAGCAGTGGTCGCGTGTGCGCTCGTTGTGCTGTTTTTCCTGCCCGTAGGGGCAGCCAACGCCGCTGTCCAGCCGCACGTCCAACTGGCTCCCTTTGCCCAGCAGACCGCCACCGCGCCCGCCGGGCCCACGATCGAGACGCCGCCCACCGAGCAGGACGCCGCCAACTCCCGGCAGCGCCTGGTCATCGGTGTCATCGCGGTTGTGCTGCTCGGAATCGTGATCCTCGGGCACCGGGCCCGGGCCAAGCGCAAGGCGAAGTGAGCGGGCTTCAGCCAGACTGAATCTTGCTCTGCCGTTCGGCGCATCCGTCCTACCGGCGACCGGTTTGATCATCAGGTTGCTCAGCGGGGCTTTAGGGCGATGGTGCAGGATGATGTGCGAGTGACACTTATGTTGCGCCGACCGTGCACGATGTCACTAAGACACACGAAGCTCAATCCCGGTACCGCGGCAAGCGGTGCTGCCGCGGAGGTGCGGCATGACTGTTCTGGACTCACACGCCCCGGAGGGCGACCCCGAGGTGCTGATCACTGACACGGCCGTCAGTATGCCCACTGTGGAGGACATCGGCGCCGGTCGCGGCCCGTCCTGGTTGGACGGTTGGCTGTCCGGGAGTATCGCCGACATCGTCGCCTGGTACCGCCACATCCACGCCCACCCGGAACTGTCCAGGCAGGAGTTCCAGACCACCCAGCTGCTTGCCACCATGCTGGCCTCAGCCGGTCTGCAGCCGATCATCAGTCCAACTGGAACGGGCCTGATCTGCGAAGTCGGCTCCGGTGACCGGTGTGTCGCACTGCGTGCGGACATCGACGCTTTGCCGTTGCAGGAGGCGACTGGACTGCCGTTCGCGTCCAGGGTGGACGGCGTGGCGCATTCATGTGGTCACGATGCGCACACGACCATCCTGCTCGCCGCGGCGCTCGCGCTGGCCTCCGCGCCGGAGCTGCCCGGCCGTGTCCGGCTGATCTTCCAGCCGGCCGAGGAGGTCATGCCCGGCGGCGCGCTCGACATGATCGAAGCAGGCGCCCTGCAGGGCGTCGAGCGCATCTTCGGGCTGCACTGCGACCCGCGTGTCGAGGTCGGCCGGGTCGGCACGCGCGTCGGCGCGATCACCTCCGCCGCAGACCTGATCGAGCTTCGCCTCACGTCGCCAGGCGGCCACACCTCCCGTCCGCACCTGACCGCCGACCTGGTCCACGCCCTTGGCACGGTCATCACGGGCCTGCCCGCGCTGCTCTCCCGCCGTGTGGACCCCCGATCCGGCACTGTGCTGGTCTGGGGCGCCGTGCACGCCGGTGAGGCCCCCAACGCGGTGCCTGAGCAGGGCCTGCTGCGCGGCACGCTGCGCACCGGCGACCACGAGGTCTGGGAAGACCTCGAGCCCCTGGTCGCGGGCCTCGTCCAGTCCCTGGTCACGCCGCTGGGCGTCGGCTACGAACTGCACCACCGCCGTGGCGTGCCGCCGGTCGTGAACGACGGCGAGAGCACCGCCATCCTGCGGGCCGGCATCGAGTCCGCCCTGGGCGCCGACGCCCTGGCCGGGACCAAGCAGTCATCCGGTGGCGAGGACTTCGGCTGGTACCTGGAGCATGTGCCCGGCTCATTCGCCCGCCTGGGCGTCTGGCCAGGTGACGGAGTCATGCGCGATCTGCACCAACCCACCTTCCAGCTGGACGAACGCGCCCTGCTGACCGGTGTCCGGGTGATGGTGCACACCGCGCTGACAGCCCTCGCGGCGTAAACCTGACTCAGGTCTTGACCCGTCCAGCCGGGCATGGATTGCTGGACGGGTGTCGGGACGTGACCTTCGCACTCCGGCGGCCTGCCGTTGAGTGTGTTCGGGGACCTGTTGCTGGGCTTCCGGCGCTCGGCAGGACTTACTCAGGAGGAGCTGGCAGCGGCGGCCGGGCTGAGCGTCCGGGCGATCGGCGACCTCGAACGGGGGCGGCGTGGCCGTCCGCAGCGTCGCACGATCGAGCTGCTTGCGGACGCACTCGGGCTGAGCGACGACGATGCGGCTGCGTTCCTGGGCACCGCGCGTCGCGGTGACACCACCCGGGCGGCGAACGTGGCGCTGTTCGACCGCGACGGCCAGCTGGCGACATTGGAGCGCCTGGCGGAGGCGGCACAGGCAGGGGAAGGCGCGGCGGCACTGGTACGGGCCGGGGCCGGCATGGGCAAGACGTCGCTGCTGAATGTCCTGGCAGACCGGGAGGCAACGCGGGGCGCACGCGTGGTGCGGGCCAGTGGCGGGGAACTGGAACAGGACTTCGCCTTCGGGGTGGTCCGGCAGATGCTGGAGCAGATCCTGACCCAGGCTCCCGCGGCTGTGCGTGATCGGCTGTTGGCCGGTCCTGCCGGGCAGGCGACCCAGATCCTGGGTGCCGGGGCCACGCCGCTGCCGCCCGACGGGCTGCCGGGGTTGCTGCACAGTCTGTACTGGCTGATCGTGCACACCTGCGACGGCGGACCGGTCTTGCTCGTCGTGGACGACGCACACTGGGCGGATCTACCGTCCTTGCGGTGGCTGGACTATCTGACGCGGAGGATCACTGGCCTGCCGGTGTTGCTGGTCCTGGCCGCCAGACCTGCCGGAACTGATCCGGCTGAGCCGATGCTGGAACGGATCGAGGCGCAGACGGCTTGTCACCGCATGACACTGCCGGCTCTCTCCGTCGACGCAGTCGCCCGATGGGTGCGTGCCGAACTGGGCCACGACGCCGACTCGACGTTCTGTGCCGCGTGTGCGATGGCGGGGGAAGGTAACCCGCTGCTGGTGCGGGAACTGCTCCGGACGCTGCGAGAGCACCGCGTCGAGCCCACGGCCGGACAGTCGCATCTGGTGGCGGAGTTCAGGGGACGGTTGCTGGCTGCCACTGTCGTCAGGCAGTTGGCCCGTCAGGACGAGGCGACCCGCCGTCTTGCCCGAGCGCTGGTGGTTCTGGGGGACGGGACCGGATGGCATGTCGCGGCCGCGTTGAGTGGGCTCGGTGAGGCCGAAAGCCTGGTCCACGCCGACCGGCTGCGGCAGATCGGTGTGCTGGGCGCGAGCGAGGTGGCGCGGTTCAGCCACCCACTGATCCGTGCCGCGATCGCGGAGTCGGTCATGACACCGGTGGAACTGGCCGTCGGGCACGCGCGGGCGGCGGAGCTGTTGTACGCCGAAGGATCGGCAGCCGACGCGGTGGCGGCGCACTTGCTGCTCGCCGAGCCCGGCGACGGGAGTTGGCGGGTGGACGCCTTGCGCGAAGCCGCCCGAGTGGCTCGGGGCCGGGGAGCGCCGGAGGCCGGTGCGCGCTACCTGCGGCGCGCGTTGCGTGAACCGGCAGCGGCCGAACAGCGTGGTGATCTCCTGCTGGAACTGGGGTCCGACGAGGTGTTCACCGACCCGGAAGCGGCGGCGGGCCGGCTGAGCCTGGCCATGTCCTCGTTGTCCGATCCGCTTGCCCGCGGCCGCGCAGCGGGCCTTCTCGCCGATGCTTTGTTCGCCGCGCACCGCCAGCAACGGGCCGTCGAGGTTCTCGAACAGGCCATCGCGGAACTGGACGTCACCGAGGCGGCTGGCCAGGAGGTGTCGTGGCACCTGCAGGCCCAGCTCGTGATGATCGGCTATGAGTACCCGTCCACCATCGGTGTCGCCCGGCAGTGGGCCAGACGCCTGCGCGAACACGACGTGGCGGGCGACACTCCCGGCCAGCGCGCGGTCCTCCTGGCGCTGGCAGTCGCGGGCTTGGTGGGGGAAGCAAGCGCGGCGGTCGTCAACGACCTGCTCGACCGCGCGCTGCGCGGGGAACTGCCGGCCGGCGGCCAGGCCGGGCTCATGCTGGCGATCGCAGGCATCGGCTACACCGCCACCGACCGGCTTGACGACGCGGTGATGCGGTTCGAACAGATGGGTGAGCTGGCCGTCCGGTGCGGTTCGACCCGGATGAGCTCGCAGGCGCTGGCCGGGCTGCTCAACGTCCAGGCCCGGCGGGGCGAACAGATCCCGCTCACCCCGCAGCTCGTTCGCGCCGGGGCGGAAGGCGTGGACATCACCGACGCCCGGGCAAGGCTGTCGTTCGTGAACACGGTGGTCGGCTCGTTGATCGAACGCGGGGATCTGGCCGGGGCAGCCGAAGTACTGGCCCAGCACGGCGGTGTCACCACCGAGGCGGAGACGGTCCTGTGGGTACCGGTGTTGCTGAGCCACTGCAAGGTGCAGGCCGGACTGGGCAACATGGGCGGTGCGTTGGCCATGCTGCTGGCGTACGGCAGCCACGAGAAACAGGACGGAGCAGGCAACCCGGCAGTGGCTTCGTGGCGGTTGCAGGCCGCACGGATCCACGCGGCGCTCGGGCGGCGGGAGGAAGCGCGGCGGCTGGCCGCCGAGGAACTGGAACTGGCACACCGATGGGGTACTCCACGGGTGATCGGGGCCAGTCTGTGCTGCCTGGGCGCAGTCACCGGCGGCGCTGAGGGCCGTGCGCTGCTGGCAGAGGCCGTTGCCGTGCTGGAGTTGTCGCCTGCCCGGTTGGAGTCGGCCCGTGCCCGGTACGAATGGGGAATGGCCGCCTGCCGGGCCGGTGACCTCGACGCCGGTCGACGGACCCTCGGCCAGGCCCTGGACCAGGCAGAGATCTGCGGCAGCAGGGTGCTGGCCGACCAGATACGCGCGGAGCTCGTGGCCGTCGGCGTGCGGCCAGGACCGGTTCCGCCGGCCGCCCCCAGCCTGTCGATCATCGAGCACCGGGTCGCGGTGCTGCGCTCCGCCGGGCGTACCGATCGTCAGATCGCCCAGGCCCTGCTCCTGACTCCACAGACCGTGGCGGCGATCAGGCATTCATAGCTTTTGGCAAACGTGATTTCTGCCGATTTTTCTGCCGGTCGTCGTTCCTGGTTCTCCCGCCGCACGGATGTTGAGCTGTCCCGTGGCTTTTGCCTGATATTTCCTCCTCGACCCGGGAGTCCGGCAGTGATTCGGCTGGCTAGACCTGTCACTTTGCTTCTTGTCTGCATGGTGTTTCTGAGTGCCACCGGTGACGGTGTTCTCACCTCGCTGTGGCCGGGGGATGCCAATCCGTTCGGCTCCTCGGCCTGGGGAGTGGGCGGATCGGCGACACGGCCAGAACAACGGCAGGGTTCTGCCGCGGGCAAGCCGCACGTGGTGACGGCATCGTCGGGCAACCGGACGGTGCCGCAGTCGTCACGCGGCCTGTATCCGGCACTGGACTTCACACGCCAGGAGGCCCAGCCCGTCAAGACCCTGCCGGAAGCCCCGGTGACCGGGTTCGATCCGAAGCTCAGCCGCGAGGTGCCCGAGGCAAGGGGTGCGTCCCATCGCACCTACGACAACCCCGATGGCAGCCGGAGCACCGAGTTCTCCGTCGATCCCGTGCACTACCGCAAGCCAGACGGCTCATGGGCGCCAGTCGGCACCAAGTTGACCCCAGCTGACGGCGGAGGCTGGCGTAACACCGCCGACGCGGTGAACCTACGGCTGGCCGAGTGGGCCGACGCCCGCGATGTGGCGACGATCGGCCTGGACGCGGAGCACGCGATTTCCTTTGGTCTCAACGGTGCTACGCACACCGCCGGTCGGGCCGACGGGGACACGGTGACGTATCCCGGTGCCCTTGCCGAGACCGATCTGCGGCTGCAGGCCAAGGCCGGTTCGGTCAAGGAGATCCTGGTTCTGCGGTCGCCGAAGGCGCCCCGCTCGTTCGTGTTCCCCCTGCACCTTTCGGGATTGTCGGCGAGCATGGCCGGCGGCAAGGTGGTCCTCACCGACAGCTCGGGCAAGCCACGAGGCGTGATCCCGCCCGGCTTCATGAACGACACCGGACAGCGACCGGCCACCTCCACCGGAGTCCGCTACGAGCTCGTCAAGGCCGGCGACGCTCCCGCGTTGCAGGTCACGCTGGACTCCGCGTGGCTGGACGCCCCGGAGCGGGTCTATCCGGTCGAAGTGGACCCCACCGTTGAGTCCACAATCGACCGTGGCCTGGCAGACACGAGCATGGTCGTGCAAGGCAGCGGTACGGTGCCGGGTAGCGCCACGCTGCCGGCAGGGATGTCAGGGGGCGTGCCCACCGCGTCCTACCTCAAGTTCAACGGTCTGGCCGACACCTTGCGCGGCCAGGCGATCTTCGGCGCCAGCCTGAGCCTGTACAACCAGGGCGCCGATTCCTGCACACCCCGCCCGATCGGGGTGTACCCGGTGACCGAGCCGTGGACACCCGATGGTCGCTACTCCTACCCCGGCCCTGCCGTGGGCAACGCACTGGCCAGCGCCACGTTCGCCCACCGGTCCACGCCTGATGCCACCGGCGCGAGCTGCCCTGCCACGTGGGAGAACATGGGGCTGCTCACGGCCGGGGCGGCCTTGGTGCGGCAGTGGGTCACCGATCCGGCCAAGAACAACGGCCTGTCGCTGCGGGCGTCGGACACCGATCCGACGGCATGGAAGTCCTTTGGTGGCACCACTTCCAACGTCCAGCCGGTGCTGTGGGTGACCCACAGCGACTACGACGCCCAGTACGACATCGACAACGCTGTGCCCAACCCGCCGGTGCTCGAGACCAAGCCTGGCACCCTCAAAGTCAGCGTCACCAACACCGGTCCCGCCACATGGGACCCCTCGAGTGTCAACCTGACATACCAGGTGGATGGCAGCCCGTACCGGGTAGTGGCCGCCTCGCTCGCGGGCAGCGTGCCCACGAATGCGAAAGTGCAGCTTGACGCCGTCATCGAGGCGCTGCCGCCCGGCTCGCATCGCCTGACCTTCACGATGATGCACACCACCGGCCAGACCGGGAGTCCGTTCGCCCGCAGCCTTTCGGTCACGTTGATGGTGCCCGACGGCTCGCAGGTGATCCGTGATCTGTACCCGCCCAACGGGTACCAGGCACCGACTCTGACCCCGCAACTGAGCACAGTGTCCAATGGGACCGCCGCACCAGGCGCGACCAGGACCTACCGGTTCGAGATCTGCGACACCAACGCGGCCAAGGCACCGGTGAACTGCACCAGTCACTCGGCACCCAGCCGTACGCTGCAGATACCGGCGAATCGGTTGCGCTGGAACCGGACCTACCAGTGGCGGGCATTCGTCAGCGTCAACGGGCAGGAAGGCGCACCGAGCCCGTACTCGGCATTGCTGACCTTCGTGCCGCAGCCGAAGGTCGCCGCCCTGCTGTCCTCCGCCCAGGCCGGGATCGCGGGCAACGCGTTCGATCCCCAGTCGGGCAACTACACCACCCGGGCCACCGATGCCGTGGTGGCCAACGCCGGTCCGGCACTGTCGGTGCTGCGCACCTACAACAGCCTCGATCCCCGGCGCGACAGCATGTTTGGCGAGGGCTGGTCCAACCGCTACGACATGCGGCTGACCAGCGACCCGGATTCCTCCGGCAACGTCGTGGTCACCTACGTCAACGGTCAGCAGTTCCGGTTCGGCTACAACCCGCAGGACCAAACGTACTCGCCGCCCCCGGGCCGGACCGAATCCCTGATTCCGAACGGCGACGGGTGGAATCTGCTCGACGGTTCGGGCACGGTGTACCAGTTCTCGGCTTCTGGCAGGCTGATCAGGATCACCGACCCGTCGGGCCGGTCGGTGGTGCTGAGCTACGACGCCACCGGCACGATGCTGACCAAGGTCCAGGTCGTCACTGCCGACTTCGGTGGCGTCGGCCGCGCACTGTCGTTCACGTGGGCAGGTGGCCATGTCACCACCGTCACCACTGACCCGGTCGCTGCCTACGGCGCCGACCCGGCCACGGCCAGTCCACTGATCTGGCGCTATACCTACGAAAGGGACAAGCTCGTCCAGGTTTGCCCGCCTGGTGTGACAGTGGCTCCCTGCACGCGCTACACCTACGCCGCTGGTTCCCACTACCGCAGCGTGGTGATGGACGCGGGTCCCGCGTCGTACTGGCGGCTGGGAGAGGCCTCCGGCGAACCCACAGCACAGAGCGAGAACATCACCAACCTTGGTGTCGACACTGGTGCCTATCACAATGTCGCTCTCGGCGCGCCTGGTTCGCTCCCCGGCACGTCCAACACCGCAGCGACCTTCAACGGCACCTCCTCGTGGGTGCAGTTGCGCGACAACGCGGCACGCGCGGCCAGTGAGTCCACTGTGGAACTGTGGTTCAACGCCACGGCAAACGGTTCCGGTGGTCCGCTGCTGGGCTACCAGGACAAGAAACTGGACGCCGGCCCTACCTCGGGTGCGCCGATCCTCTACCTGACCGCGGACAAGCGCCTGGTCGGTCAGTTCGGCGGCATTGCGTCCAGCAACCCGATCACGACCACCTCGCCCGTTTCCGTGGGCTGGAACCACGTCGTCCTGTCCAGCACAGGTGCCGGCCAGACCCTCTATCTCAACGGAGTCAAGGTCGGCCAGGCCAACGACCGCACTGTCGACGGAACGTCCTATGTGAACCAGATCGGCGCCGCCTACGCGTCCGCACCAGGTTCGTGGCCTGGCTGGGGAACGGCGCCGAGCCGGTTCTTCGCCGGTGCGATCGACGAGGTCGCCGTCTACCACTACGCGCTCGACCAAACGACAGTCCGCGACCACTACCGGGCCGGCGTCACCGTCTCCAACGCGCTGACCACTATGACCACGCCTGGTGGCAGGGTGGCCGCACAGGTGACCTACAACGTCGGCCTCGACCGGGTCGACACCTACACCGACTCACACGGTGGCACATGGCGCGTCAGTGAGCCGACGGTGTTCGGCGGCGGTACCGACCTGCGCCGCACTGTCGAGGTCAGCGACCCGGCGGACCGCCCGTATCCGTTCGAGTACGACGCGCTGACGGGACAACTGCTGCGTTCCGCGACGCCGCTCGATGGCAGCCCGCACACCGTGCCCACAGAGTCCTGCGCTGCGCCTTCCCCGCAGGACACGAGTTTCTGCGTGGTCGACCACGGCGACCGTGATGACCCGATCACGATCCCCGGCGACGCACTGGCGATCCGCTCGTACAGCTACGACGACAGAGGTTTCCTCAACCAGTTCGTCGACGAGACGAACCAGACGAACAAGCTGACGCTCGACGGTCGCGGCAACGTCACCTCCAACACGACCTGCCGGACCATAAGCGAGTGCCACACCACGTACTGGACCTATCCGGCGACCATCCAAGACCCCTACGACCCAAGGAACAACCGCCCGACCGCCAAGCGTGACGCGCGCTCGTCCGGTCCTGGCGACAACACGTACCTCACCAGCTACAACTATGACGACAAGGGCCGGGTGCAGACCAAAACGGTCGCGGGCGCCGGCACCACCACCTACACGTATACGAGCAAGGGGGATCTCGGAATCCCCGGCCCCAGCGGCAAACTGCTCCCGGCGGGACTGGTCAGCTCCGTCACCGACGGCCGGGGCGAGACCACTTTCTACAACTACTACTCCACAGGCGATACCGCTTCGGTGAGCTCGCCGAGCGGTTCGCGGGTCCAGTACGACTACGACGGTGTTGGCCGCAAGGTCCGGGAAACCTCCTATTCGGACACCTTCCCCGGCGGGGTGGCCACCGTCTTCGGCTACGACGGCGAATCGCGGCAGGTCACTGTCACCAGCCCGGTCACCGTCGACCAGGTGGACGGCACCCGCCATCAGCTGCGCATCACCAACAGTTACGACGCGGACGGCAACCCGACTGGCGCCGAGACGAAGGACCTGCTGACCGGCGATCCGGCACGGGACACCGACGTCTCCTACGACGAGCACGGCAACCCGTGGAACGTCGTCGACGCCGAGGACAACGAGACCACGTTCGAGTTCGACCGGTTCGGCAACAAGACCTCGGAGCGGGACGGCAACGGCCGGCACTTCGACTACAGCTACAACGCCCGCAACCAGGTGACCGAGAAACGGCTCCGGAAGGGCTCCGGGGCACCCGCGACCGCCGACGCGGACGTCGTACTGGACTCGTACGCCTACGACCAGGAAGGTGTGCTGGTCAGCCACACCGACGCGATGGGGCGCACGACCCGGTACACCCACTACAACGACGGCCTGCTGTTCCAGAAGATCCTGCAGAACTTCCACGGCCCGGACGGCACTGTCCGCGACTTCGTCCTCGAAGAGAACACCTACGACGGAGTGGGCAACCGGACCCGTCAGGTCACCGCCGACCGCACCCGGACCACGGACAACACCTACGACAGTGCGAGCCGTGTTGCGTCCACAGTGGACGACCCTGGCGGTCTGAAACGCAAGACTGCCTACACCTACGACCCGAACGGCAACGTCACCGGGGTCACGCGGTCAGGGCTCGACCTGCAGCCGTCTGGGGCGCCCGTCACCCGTGTCACCAGGATGACCTACGACGACGGCGGCAACCTCGTGCGGCAAGAGGTCACCGGCGACGGGGACACGCGGGTGACGACCCACACCTACGACCAGCGAGGATTGCTGACCGGCACCACTGACCCACGCGGCAACGCCGGCGGGGATCCAGCCGCATACACGACGACGTACCAGAACGACGAGTTGGGCCGGCAGGTCCGCACCACCAAGCCCTCGGTCACCGCCGAGACCTTTGGCCGGACGCCGACGACGACCCGGCCGACGATCACCGTGGGATACAACGCCTTCGGCGAGGCAGTGGCCAACCGCGACGAATCCGGCAACGTCCGGAGCGCCTCCTACGACAGGCTGGGTCAGCTGGTCGCTGAGCGCGCGCCTGCCTACACCTCCGTCGGTGCCAACAGCCCGATCGTCCCGACCACGCGGGTGACCTACGACCGGGTCGGCAACCTGGTGCAGACCGTCGACCCGCTCAACCACGTCAGCAACTTCACCTACGACGCGCTCGACCGCGTGATCACCGCGGACGGGCCAGGCGCGACGGACGCCGAACGCGCGCTCTACTCGTACACCTACGCGCTCAGTGGCGAGATCCTCTCGCAGACCGACCCGGTTGGCGCCGTCACCACCGTTACCTACGACGACCTCGACCGTGTGATCACCAAGACGGACGTCGAGCGGAACGCCGGCAACAGCAACTTCACCACGACGTTCCAGTACGACCCCGCCGGGAACCTCACGCGCACCACCACGCCCGGTGGCGTGGTCACCACCACGTCCTACAGCAACGCAGACGAACCGCTCATGACCGCTTCGGCGGGAACGGCCAGCACGTTCCGGTACGACTTCCTGGGCCGCAGGGTCTCCGAACGCCTCGGTCCACAGGACCAGAAGCCGGACAGTGTCTACCGGACCGCCACGGCCACCTACGACCAGTCCGGCCAGGTCACCACCCAGACCGACTATGACACCGACGGCACGACACCGCTGCGGACCCGGACGAGCACCTACGACAAGGCAGGCAACCGGGTCCGGGCCACCGATGCCTACAAGCACCCCGTCACCTTCACCTATGACGCGGCCAACCGTCTGGTCACGCAGCAGGAGAAGGTCAGCGGCCCGGACGAGGGCAACCCCAACGACCCCGGTCCGCTGAACTGGATCGAGATCTCCTTCGGATACGACGCTGCGGGCAACCGCACGCGGGCCACCGACGGCCGCGGCAACGCGACGTTCACCACGTTCAACGCCCTCAACCTGCCCGAGTCGGTGATCGAGCCGGCAACCCGGGCTCACCCGGACCTGGCGGACCGGGCCTGGACCACGTCCTACGACGCACGCGGCGCTGCCGTCCGGCTCACCGCTCCAGGTGGGGTCGTCCGGACCCGTACTTACGACGCGGGCGGACGCATGGTCGCCGAGGACGGCACCGGCGGGGACTCGTCGAAGACCCCAGAGGCGCACCGGACGCTGACCTACGACACGGCCGGGCAGCTCGTCGGCGTGAACACCCCGAGCGGCGACAACAAGTTCACCTACAACGACCGGGGTGACCTCGTCGTCGCCGCCGGGCCGTCCGGTACCGCGAGCTTCCGCTACAACGCCGACGACCAGATCCTCGACCGTGTCGACGCGTCCGGCAGTGCCAGCTTCACCTATATGGAAGGCCGCCTGAGCACCGCCACCCACACTGGCACCGGCACCATCCAGAGGTTCGGCTACAACGGCACCGGCAACCTGGAGACCATCGACTACGGCCAAGGCCGGGTGCGTACCTTCCGCTACGACGTCCTCGGCAGGCTGACCTCCGACACTCTGGGCAACCCCCGCGGTGGTCGTGGCATATCGACGACCTACACCTACGACCTCAACGACCGGATCACCACCAGGATCGCCGCCGGCACCACGCAGCCCGGTACCAGCACCTACACCCACGACCAGATCGGCAGGCTCACTTCCTGGGTCGACGAACTGGGCAACAACACCGCCTACACCTGGGACAATGCCGGCAACCGGCTCCAGGCCGGAAGGAAGCTCGCCGTCTTCGACGAGCGCAACCGGCTACTCACCGACGGCGATTACATCTACGAGTACACCTCCCGGGGCACGCTGAGTTCGCGGAGCAGTTCCGGCAAGGTCGACGAGTACCTCTTCGACGCCTTCGACCGGATGGTCGGCGCGGGCGTTGCCACCTACACCTACGACGGCCTTGACCGGGCCGCTTCCCATTCGGGCCAGGCGTTCACCTACGCCGGTCTCAGTGACGACCCGATCGCCGACGGCACCGAGAAGTACAGCCGTATGCCGGACGGCGAGCTGCTTGGCGTCACCCGGGACGACGACAAGCGCCCATGGCTGGCCGTCACCGACCAACACGGTGACGTCGTGACCGGCTTCGACGCCGGGGCCAGCGCCCTACGGTTCACCAATTCCACTGGCTACGACCCGTTCGGCGAGGTCCTCTACCGCAGGGGCGCGACGAGCCGGGTCGGGTTCCAGGGCGACTGGACCGACCCCGCGACCGAGCTGGTCAACATGGGTGCCCGGTGGGCCAATCCCGGCGCCGGAGCCTTCGCCTCCCGGGACTCGATCGACGACCTCGAGACGGGCGGCCCCTCGGTACGCGCCAACCGCTACACCTACGGCGGCGCGGATCCCATCGACGCCGTCGATCCCGATGGGCACAGCTGGTTCTCCCGCGCCTGGAACACGGTGAAGGGTGCGGCGAACACCGTCGCCGACACGGCCAAGAGCGCAGAGCACAAGGTTGCCGACGCGGCCAGCACCGCAGCGATCTGGGTAGCCGACCATCAGGCCGATATCGCCGGGATCGCGGTCAACATCCTGGTCAACGTGGGCTGTGACGCGGTCGTCGGCGAGTCCGTCGTCGGCGTGGTGGGCTGTGCCGCGCTCGCCGGAGTCGCCGGCTCCCTCACCCACGACCTGATCGAGGGCGGGCACACCCCCAACGAGATGCTCCGCAACGCCCTGGTCGAGGGCGCGATCAACGGCGCGTCCGCCGGGGTGCTCGACGGCATGGGTTCGCTGGTCAGTTCGGCGATCAGGAAGGCGGCGGGCGGCGCTGCGACCGCGGGTGAGACCGCTGTCCGTGATGTCGCGGAGGCCGCCGCGCGCGACGCCGAAGCCGGCGCTGCCAAAGCGGGTGCCGACAGCGCTGCTGAAAGTGCCGCTGCCGACAGCGCTGCCGGCGGTGCCGAGTCGGAGGCAGCGGACGCGGCGGATGTCGCCGATGCCGCCGAGCCCGAGGAGTGCAACAGTTTCGCCCCGGACACGCCAGTCCTGATGGCGGACGGCAGCCAGAAGCAGATCAGCCGGATCCAGCCGGGCGAGCAGGTCATGGCCACTGACCCCACCACCGGCCGGACCGCCGGTCGTGAGGTGACCGACACCATCGTCGGCCAGGGCGACAAGAACCTGGTCCGGATCACCGTGGACACTGACGGTGCCGCGGGCGAGGCGACTGGAACGGTCGTTGCCACCGACGCCCACCCGTTCTGGGTCCAGGAGCGCAACGCGTGGGTCGACGCGACCGACCTGCGTCCCGGAGAACTGCTGCGCACTTCCGCCGGCACTTACGTGCAGATCACGGCGGTCCAGCGGTGGACCGAGCGCGGTCAACGGGTCCACAACCTCACTGTCGACGAGATCCACACCTACTACGTGGTCACCGGCGGCACACCGGTCCTAGTCCACAACGTCAAGTGCCCGCAGGGCAAGATCGCGAAGGCGAAGGCGAAGGCGAAGCGGGCGAAGGCGTATGAAAACGCACGCAAGTTCGACATCGACGACCCGGCCCTCACCGACGCACAGCGCGATGGCATCCAGAAGCGTTGGAAGGAGCTCAAAAGCAGCTGGTCGAAGGTGGCGAAGGGCGTCAAGGGCAAGGCGTCCGAGTTCGCCAAGGGCCTGAAGGCGAAGCTGTACGCCAAGCTCAAGGAGCTCTATAACGGGAATCTGGTCTGTGAGAATCCCGAATGCCAGCGCATATTAAGGCCGCCCACGCAGTCGAAGAAGGGCACCCTCACCGACATCTTGGAAGCGCGGGGTGACCACCGCTTCCCCCACGCGAAGGGTGGCAAGGGAGTCGAGGGGAACTTCCAGATACTGTGCGTGATCTGCAACGCCATCAAGTCCAAGAAATTCCCCTGGAAGCCGACGGTGCCGCACGCAAAGGGGGCATAGCGGACGTTGTCAAATCCCGGGGCCCCGGATCCAGGCAGTTGTCCACAGGCACCCGGTTGTCCACAACTTGATCTTCACGACCTGGTCGGGCGGCATGCGATCCACGAACGTGGAGGCATGCCGCTGCTGACCGAAGCCACCGAGGCGCTCCGCCTCGCCGGGCCAGATGCCGTCCTGACCAGCCACACCGCCGCGTACCTCTATGGCTGCCACGCGGCCGACCAAGTCCCGATACACGTCCTCGTTCGTGACCACCGCCGCGTGCGCTCCAGGCCCGGCCTGGAGGTACATCACGGCAGCTTCGCGCAACGGGACGTGGAGACGTTCTACGGGCTCAAGGTGCTCTCGTTCGAGCACGCACTGGCCGAGGTGCTGTGCCGAGGGGATCCGTTCACCGCGATCGCGTGCTTGGAGCAAGCGCTTGCGAGGGTGCCGTGCCGCCGAGGTTTCACCGAACGGGTGATCTTGGCCGTGCGTACTCGCGCCGACCCACGTGGCCGGCGCGAGGCCGAGCTGGTACTCAGGGGCCGATGCCTTGGCATGGCCTGATGCGCAGGTCGGCGACGTAGTCAGCGGGCGCGCCCGCGGCTTCCGCCGCGTCGGCCACCACACCGAGGTACCGGGCCGAGGGCAGGCCGCCTTCGTAGGCGTCCAGCACATACAGCCAGGCCACGACCGAGCCTTCCAGGGTCTGCACACGCAGGCGGATCTTCTTGTAGAGGCCCAGCGCGCCCTCCCACCTGTCCAGGCGGGACTCGTCACGCGGGCTCACGTCATAGAGCACCGCGAACACCTGCGATTCGGGGTCCTCGACGATGGTCGCGAGGGCACCCTCCCAGCCGAGGTCCTCGCCTCCGAAGGTCAGGCGCCAGCCGACGAGCCACCCGGTACCCGCCATCGGCGAATAGGGCGCTCGCTCGAGCATCTGGCTGGGATCCATGTTGGACCCGTAAGCGGCGTAGAGCGGCACGACGGACAGCGTAGCGACCCGACACATCCCCCGACGGGATGCGCCTCGGGGAGTCACGCGTACGGTTGAGCTCGACCAGCTAGTGCGGTACAGGAGGAGCCCGTTGACCCGGATCGTGATCATGGGGGGCGGCGTCGGCGGCTACGAGGCTGCGCTGGTCGCAGCGCAGCACGGCGCCGACGTCACGATTGTCGAGCGCGACGGCCTTGGTGGCGCGTGCGTGCTCTATGACTGTGTCCCGTCCAAGACGTTCATTGCCTCGGCTGGTGCGCGTTCGGCCTTCCGCAACGCTGATGAGCTGGGGATTCGTACCAACGCCGAGGAAGCGATCGTCGAGGTTCCGGTGGTGCACGGGCGTGTCCGTGGCCTGGCGCTGGCGCAGTCGGCCGACATCAGGGCGCGGCTGCAGCGGGAGGGCGTTCGCCTGATCGCGGGCGTGGCGAGGTTCGTCGACGAGCAGCCGGGACTGGCCGCGCACCGGATCGGGGTCACGCCGCTCAGCGGCGAGCCCGAGGTGCTCGGCGCCGATGTGACGCTGATCGCAACGGGCGCGACCCCGCGTGTCCTGCCCGGCGCGGTGCCGGACGGCGAGCGGATCCTCGACTGGCGTCAGCTCTACGACCTGACCGAGCTGCCTGAGCACCTGGTGGTCGTCGGCTCCGGTGTGACCGGCGCGGAGTTCGCCTCCGCGTACACCGAGATGGGCGTGAAGGTCTCCGTGGTCTCCAGCCGGGACCGTGTGCTCCCGCACGAGGACGCCGACGCAGCTGCCGTCCTGGAGGATGCGTTCGCCGAGCGCGGCACCACTCTGTACAAGCACGCTCGCGCCGAGAAGGTCGAGCGCGTGAAGGACGGCGTGGTGGTTCACCTGGCGGACGGCCGCAAGATCGAGGCCAGCCACGCACTGATGACTGTCGGCTCGGTGCCCAACACCACCGACATCGGTCTGGAGAAGGTCGGCATCCAGCCAGGACCTGGCGGATTCATCTCCGTCGACCGCGTGTCGCGGACAGGCGTCCCCGGCGTGTACGCGGCGGGCGACTGCACGGGCGTGCTGATGCTCGCGTCGGTCGCGGGCATGCAGGGCCGGATCGCGATGTGGCACGCGCTCGGTGAGGGCGTCGCGCCGATCCGTCTCAAGACTGTCGCCGCGAACGTCTTCACGCACCCGGAGATCGCCACGGTCGGTATCAGCCAGCAGGCCATCGACTCGGGTGAGGTGCCCGCGCGCACGATCATGTTGCCGCTGGCGACCAACGCCCGCGCCAAAATGGAAGGACTGCGCCGCGGTTTCGTGAAGCTGTTCTGCCGTCCCGCGACAGGTGTGGTCATCGGCGGTGTCGTCGTGGCGCCGTCCGCGAGCGAACTGATCCTGCCGATCGCGATCGCCGTGCAGAATCAGCTGACAGTCGAGCACCTGGCTCTGACGTTCTCGGTGTACCCGTCTTTGTCCGGCTCGATCACCGAAGCCGGCCGGCGGCTCATGCGGCATGACGACTTGGACTAAGTAGACGTTCGTGGCCGACTGAGGTTGAGTGCCGGCCACGAGATCTGCGTCGCAAAATTGAAGGCAACTGCGAGACCGGGGCTGGGCGTGTAGTCCGCGAAGGCATTGAACCCGCCCTATTCATTGAAAGGTCTCCGCATGCGTATTCGTTCCATCCTGGCCGGTCTCGCGATCGGCGTGGGCGCGCTTGTGCTGTCGTCCCCGGTTGCCTTCGCGGACACCAACCCCAAGGAAACCACCACCTCTCCCGTCCCCACGTCCACGCGCGTGCGCACACCCGTGGCGCCCAGCCAGCGCCCTGCCGCTGACGTTGCCACGCCCGAGGCCCGCCCCGCGGAGGGGACGCCGGACCGTCCGCGGATCAAGCCCAAGGGCGCGCCTGAGACCGGCGCCGGCATGGAGGACGCGTCGTCCAACACCGGTATGTACGTCATAGGTGGCGTCGGTCTGGTCGCGCTGGCCGGCGGCGGCACCCTGGCGGTGCGCCGGACGCGGAAGCAGAGCTGATCGCCGATGCGGAAATGGCTCGGTAGCGCGGTTCTCCTGCTCGTCCTGGCTGGCTGCAGCAGCCCGGACAATCCGCCGACGGTGCCTGCGCCGGACGCGCCCGGCGCAGCCGGACAGGCACCCCCAGCGGCCAAGAACGCGGCCGCGTTACCGGCCTCTGTACCGACGGAGATCTCGATTCCCAAGATCGGCGCCAAGTCCTCGTTGATCCCGCTCGGGTTGAACGCCGACGAGACCATCCAGGTCCCGTCGGTCGACCAACCCATGCAGGCAGGCTGGTACGAGAAGGCATCGACGCCGGGCGAAGCCGGCCCCGCGGTGATCCTCGGCCACGTGGACGGCCACAAGAAACCGGGAATCTTCTTCCGGCTCAAGGAAATGGCCGCCGGGGACGAGGTCCTGGTGTCCCGTCAGGACGGTTCGACCGCGCGTTTCAAGGTCACGCGGGTCGAACAGATATCCAAAAAGGACTTCCCGACCGACGCGGTCTACGGCGACACCGTAAGTCCCGAGCTCCGGCTGATCACCTGTGGCGGCGTGTTCGACCACACCGCCAAGAGCTACAAGGACAACATCATCGTGTTCGCCTCCTTCGTCCCTGGTCAGGCCTAGCTAATCCTCCTGCTGACGGGTTTTCGGCGGGCCCTGGTCGACGCGGCGCCTGATGGCGTCGATGTCCTCCAGGAGCTCGCCGAAAGGCATGCGTTCGTCCCACCAGGTCACGCCCGCCTCGGACAACTCCTCGATGAGCGGCCATGCGCCGGCCGGACTGGAACCACCCACGACGAAGTCGAACGGCTCGTCGGCAAGCCCCGCATCGGCGCGCGCACTGCGTAAGAAGGCGCCCGCGGCAGTCACCTCATGCATCGGCGGCGGCTCCGCCTGCCAGGCACCGGTCATGATCGGAATGGCGCCGTCCCAGCGGGCCGCCCGGCGCATCGGCGGCATGTTGGGCCATCGCCCGCCGACCCAGATCGGGACGCGCGGGCGTTGCACCGGAGTCGGGCGGAACATCACGTCCCGGACCGTGAAGTGCTTGCCTTCGTAGGTGGTCCGTTCGCCGGACCAGAGCCTGTCCAGCACAGCCAGGCCCTCGTCGAGGCGTTCGGCCAGTACCCGGCGGGACGTGGGCTCACCGAAGGCGCCGTACTCGTCGTCGACCGGGTCGCCGAGACCGGCCCCGAGAATCATCCGGCCGCCGGTGAGCCGGTCGAGCGTGGTGACCTCACGGGCGAGCTTCTGCGGACGCCTGCGGGCGACCGGAGTGATCATCGTGCCGAGCCGGATCCGGCTGGTGACCAGGGCAGCGGCGGTGAGCAGGATCCAGGGGTCGGCGATCTCCCGGACCAGGCGCTTCTCGTGGACCATGTGGTCCCAGACGAACAGGGCGTCCCAGCCCGCGTGTTCGACGGCCTGGGCCAGCACGGCCACGGCCTCCGGGTCGGCGAAGTCGCCGAAGTTGGGGATGCTCACCGAGAATCGCATGCCTCACACCATGCACCCACCCACCGACAAAAATGCCAGACTGGGTCTTATGACCGCCCGCACGTTGCTGATTCTCCGGCACGCCAGCGCCGCCGACGTGCCCGGCACAGCCGACGTGGAACGCCCGCTGACCCCGCTCGGCCGCACCGAGGCGACCCACGTCGGCCGGCAGATCGCCGCGATGCACCCGGACCACGTGTTCTGCTCCCCAGCCCGCCGGACCCGCCAGACCTGGGACCAGATCAGCGCGCAACTGAAGGCCCAGCCCACAATCGACTTCGAACCAGGCCTCTATCAAGCCGGCCCGGACACCCTGCGCGAGCAGGTCTGGCAAACCCCCGACGAGGCCACAACCCTGCTGTTGATCGGCCACAACCCCGCAGTACACGAACTGGCCTGGCAACTACTGGGAAACCAAGCCCCACAACACTTCCCACCCGCCTCACTGGCCGTGGTGCGATTCCCCGGCAAGTGGACCGACCTGCCATGACAGCCGGTTCCCACCACGTCACCGTGGTGGGAACCAGCCTGACGGTGCTTAGTCCGTGACCCAGTCGAAGGTCTTGGTCACGGCTTTCTTCCACTCGTTGTAGAGGGCTTCCCGCTTGTCCGCGTCCAGGGCCGGGGCCCATTCCTTGTCTTTTGCCCAGTTGTTGCGGATGTCGTCCTCGCCTGCCCAGAAGCCGACCGCCAGGCCGGCTGCGTAGGCGGCGCCGAGGGCGGTGGTTTCCGCGACCACGGGCCTGATCACGGGGACATCGAGGATGTCGGCCTGGAACTGCATGAGCAGTTCGTTGGCCACCATGCCGCCGTCCACTTTGAGCGCCGTGAGGGGCACGCCGGAGTCGGCGTTCATGGCGTCGATGACCTCGCGTGACTGGAAAGCGGTCGCCTCCAGGACCGCGCGGGCCAGGTGCCCCTTGTTGACGAACCGGGTCAGGCCGACGATCGCGCCACGGGCGTCGGAACGCCAGTAGGGCGCGAACAGCCCGGAGAACGCGGGCACGAAGTAGCAGCCGCCGTTGTCCTCGACTGTCCGGGCGCTGTCCTCGATCTCGGCCGCGGTCGAGATCATGCCGAGGTTGTCACGGATCCACTGGACGAGCGAGCCGGTCACGGCGACCGAGCCTTCCAGCGCGTAGACCGTCTCGTTCGTGCCGATCTTGTAGCAAACCGTTGTCAGCAGGCCGTTCTCGCTCATCACCTTCTCTGTTCCGGTGTTGAGCAGGACGAAGTTGCCGGTTCCGTAGGTGTTCTTGGCTTCGCCGGGCGACAGGCAGGCCTGGCCGAACGTCGCCGCCTGCTGGTCGCCGAGGATGCCGGCGATCGGCACGCCGGCCAGCGCGCCCTTCTCCCGGACGTTGCCGTAGACCTCCGAGGAGGACCGGATCTCCGGCAGCATCGACAGTGGAATGCCCATCTCACCGGCGATCTCGGCATCCCACTGCAGGGTGTCCAGGTCCATCAGCATGGTCCGGGACGCGTTGGTCGGGTCGGTGACGTGCACGCCGCCTTCCGGCCCGCCGGTCATGTTCCACAGCACCCAGGTGTCCATGTTGCCGAACAGCAGTTCGCCGTTCTCGGCCTTCTGCCTGGCACCGTCCACATTGTCCAGGATCCAGCGGACCTTGGGGCCGGAGAAGTACGTCGCCAGCGGCAGACCGGTCCTGGCGCGGTAGCGCTCCTGCCCGCCGCCCAGGGCGCCGAGCTCGTTGACGATCTTGTCGGTCCGGGTGTCCTGCCAGACGATCGCGTTGTAGACCGGTTTTCCGGTCGCCTTGTCCCACACGACCGCGGTTTCGCGCTGGTTGGTGATACCGACCGCGGCGATGTCCGACACATGCAGGTCCGCTTTGGCGACCGCGCCCGCGGCCACCTCGCGGGTGTTGCGCCAGACCTCCTCCGGGTCGTGCTCGACCCATCCCGCCTTCGGGAAGATCTGCTCGTGTTCCTTCTGGTCGACCGACACCACCCGGCCGTCATGACTGAAGATCATGCACCGGGTCGAGGTGGTGCCCTGGTCGATCGCGGCCACGTACTGGGCCATCGTGCGAGTCCTTTCCTAGACGGGCAGTACGAGATAGAGCAGGCCGGCGAGCACTGCGCCGATCAGCGGTCCGACGACCGGCACCCACGAGTATCCCCAGTCCGGGCTGCCCTTGCCGCGGATGGGAAGGATCGCGTACGCGATGCGGGGGCCGAGGTCACGAGCCGGGTTGATGGCGTACCCGGTGGGACCACCGAGTGACGTACCGATCACCAGCACGACGAACGCGACACCGGCGTAGCCGAGCGCCGAGTTGCCGAACTGCGGCACGCCGTCGCCGCCGACCTTGATCGCCGGTGACAACAGGATCCATCCCACCAGCACGAACGTGCCGATCACCTCGGTGATCGTGTTCCACAGTGGATTGCGCACGGTCGGCGCGGTGGAGAAGATGCCCAGCGTGTTCGCCGGTTCCGGATGTGTGTCGAACTGCAGTTTGTAGGTCAGCCAGCACAGCGTGGCACCCAGGATCGCACCGACCATCTGCCCGAGAATGTAGATCGGCACGTCGGCCCAGTCGGTCTTGTCCGCGATCGCCAGGCCAAGGGTGACCGCCGGGTTGAGGTGCGCACCGCTCGGCGCCGCGATGCTCGCACCCGTGAACACGGCGAACGCCCATCCGATGTTGACGAACAGGAAACCTGTGCCGCTACCGAGTGTGTCCCGCAGGACGTGGTTGGCCACCACGCCGGTACCCAGCAAGATCAGAACGGCGGTACCCAGCAATTCCCAAAGGAATATCTCGCCCGCGCCCATCGCCACCTCCAGGTTGGTCACACGGACCAGGGGCAGCCAGCGACGCCCCGACTGGCACCGCTGCCAAACCCTCGGTGAGCAGCGACGTTAGTGCGCTCCAACGGCAATTGTCCATGATCCGAACGACGCAATCCTTCTCACGTGTCCGTACGGCGCGATTGTCGGCGGATGGCGGTAGCGTGAGGACTGGACAGTGCACCCATGCCGGACAGGGAGGCGTTTTGTGGCCAGCCGTAAGCCGAGCCAGCCAGTCCGCACCGACCCGGTGACCGTCGCGGGCCGCCTGGGACCGGCCGAGCGCGAGGATTCGTGGCGCAGACTCACCGAAGAGACGTTCGACCTGGTCGTGATCGGTGGCGGTGTGGTCGGCGCGGGCACCGCGCTCGACGCCGCCACGCGCGGCCTGAAGGTGGCGCTCGTCGAAGCGCGGGATCTTGCCTCCGGCACGTCCAGCCGGTCGTCGAAACTGTTCCACGGTGGCCTGCGCTACCTGGAACAACTCGAGTTCGGACTGGTCCGCGAGGCGCTGCGGGAGCGTGAGCTGATGCTCACCAGGATCGCGCCGCACCTGGTCAAACCCGTCGCCTTCCTCTACCCGCTGACGCGCCGGGTCTGGGAGCGCCCGTACACGGCGGCCGGCCTGTTCATGTACGACACGATGGGCGGCGCGCGGTCCGTGCCTGGGCAGAAGCACCTGACCAGGGCAGGCGCGTTGCGTATGGTGCCTGCGTTGAAGCGGGACGCGTTGATCGGCGGGATCAGGTACTTCGACGCCCAGGCCGACGACGCGCGCCACACGATGACGGTGGCCCGCACCGCGGCGCACTACGGCGCTGTGGTCCGGACGTCCACACAGGTCATCGGCATGGTCCGCGAGGCCGATCGGGTCTCGGGCGTGCGAGTGCGCGACGTCGAGGACGGCCGCGAAACCGAGATCAAGGCCAACGCCGTGATCAACTCGACCGGCGTCTGGACCGACGAGCTGCAACGCCTGTCCGGCAGCCGCGGCCGATTCCGGGTGCGCGCGAGCAAGGGCGTGCACATCGTCGTGCCGCGGGACCGGATCGTGTCCGAAGCCGGGCTGATCCTGCGCACCGAGAAGTCGGTGCTGTTCGTGATTCCCTGGGGCAGCCACTGGATTGTCGGCACCACGGACACCGACTGGAACCTCGACCTGGCCCACCCGGCAGCGACCAAAGCCGACATCGACTACATCCTCGAGCACGTGAACACCGTGCTGGCCACGCCGTTGACGCACGACGACATCGAAGGCGTCTACGCGGGCCTGCGGCCGTTGCTGGCCGGTGAGAGCGAGGAAACCTCGAAGCTGTCCCGGGAACACGCGGTCGCCCGCGTCGCGCCAGGTTTCGTCGCGATCGCCGGAGGCAAGTACACGACCTACCGCGTGATGGCGGCCGACGCCGTCGACGCGGCCTCAGTCGACCTGCCCGGCCGAATCCAACCGTCCATTACGGACAAGGTCCCGCTGCTCGGCGCGGACGGCTACCACGCCCTGGTCAACCAGGCGGATCAACTGGCCACCAAAGCGGGCGTGCACCCATACCGGGTCCGGCACCTGCTCAACCGCTACGGCTCGATGATCCACCAGGTGCTGGCCCTCGCCGAGAACAGGCCAGAGCTGCTCAAGCCACTCACGGCCGCGCCCGACTACCTGCAGGTCGAGGTGGTCTACGCAACCAGCCACGAGGGCGCCCTGCACCTGGAAGACGTGATCGCCCGGCGCACCCGGATCTCAATCGAGTACGCCCATCGCGGCGTCGACGCAGCCGAACAAATAGCCGGCCTCATGGCCGAGATCCTCGGCTGGGACCCCGAAACCGTGAAACGCGAGATCGACATCTACTCCGCCCGCGTAAAGGCCGAACGCGACTCACAAACCCAACCAGACGACGAAGGAGCGGACGCCCTACGCTCCAAGGCCCCCGAAGCCCGCTCCCGAATCATCGAACCAGTCTCCTGACCCAGTACGTCCCCAAGAGAACAGCCCTGCCGGTTCGGCCAGAAGCCGGCTTGGGCTGCGAGCAGTGTGAATCTGTCGGCGGGCTTGGGCGATGTCACGGGTGCCGGTGCAGCGCGCTAATGGCGAGGCCACGCAGGATGGCCATGGCGCGGGATACGTTTCGCGGTAGGTGATGTCGCAGGCGTGGTGCGGTCGGTTGCCGATCTGCCAGTGCCCGCGCAGCAGGGCGGGTTCGGCCGCGCACCGTGGATCAGGATTGCGACGAAACAGTTCTGCAAGTTCACCGAACCTGGTCGGTCCAACAGCGGTAGTCGAGGACGATACAGCGGCTGGCGCGACCCTCTCATGATCAACCAGAGCCCGAGCCCACCATCATCCACGTGATCGACTTTGCCGAAACCCCGCCCCTACATAAGAAAACAGCCCCCACCCTCACCGGGGGGCGTCCCTGGTCCAGTCTACAAGGGATTGTGGTTGGGCAGGGGTTTTCAAGGGATGAACCCGTGCGAAAGGGCCGTTCGCACGGGGATCACCTGGATGGCCCAGGTCTTACCTTGGGCGGCGTAGACCCCGACGAAACACTGTTGAGGCGCACCGGTCTGGTCAGGAGGAGACGTCGTCGCTGTGGAGTTCGGTCAGGTGGTGCAGGAGGCGTTTGTGGTCGGTCGGGGAGATTGTCGTCCAGGCTTCGCCGCCGGTGCTTTCCTTGCGTACCTGCAGGTATCGGCCGTCGGCTGTGTCGAAGAAGCTGATCACGCGCCTGGTTCGGACACGGCGGCCCCATTTGTCTCTGGCTGCGCCGCCGAACTGGCCCTGGCGGTCGACGTCGCCGATCATTTTGCGGAGGGCCTCGGCGTCGGCGTCGCGCACGCCACGGCTGCATAGTGCGGCCTCGAATTCCTTCGGGGCCGTAGCTTGCCGGGCGGCGGCTTCGAACTCCTTGCTGGGCAAGGTGACTGAGTGGCCGACGCCGGCTTTTGCCGGTGGCAGCACGGACAGTGTGTGCCTGGGCAGGCCCAGGCCGTCCGCGCCGCGCAATGTCAACCGGTTGCCTTCCTGCACCGCGAGGACACCGGCCTCGCCGTCGGCCGCGGCCATCAGGCGGACGCTGTGGCCGAGCCAGAGCCGGCCGTCGAGCTCCCGCTGCGGCCGTGCGACCAGTCGCAGCAGCCCGACCAGTCGTGGGTCGAGATCCACCTGCCTGCCAAGGCCTTTGGCCTGGATCCCCTGCCACGCGCGGTCCACCAGCTCAGCCCGTTCGGCGTTCGTCCGGCCTGGTGAGGGCACCTTGAGCACCAACGGCATGTCGCCGAGGTCGAGGTGTTCCCACAGCACGTCGAACTCCAGCGCGGTCAGCGTGACCGGCTGACCCAGCCCGGTGTCGTCAAGTCCCGTGTCGAACATCGTCACTGACGATACGGCCCGTTTCCGATCACGGGTGGAGGAACCTCGGCCTCGGCTCCTTCGACACTCTCCGTTATCTTCTCCTGTTCGGTGCGATCGCGGCGCCGTTTGGCCTGGTTCGCCGGTTCCACCGCGTCATCTGCCCATTGCGACGGAATCAACTGCTCGCCACCGCGCCGCGGCACGAGACGCTCGGACGAGCTGCCTGCGGGGGATGTCGCGGCTGCGGGCGAAACATGGGAGCCCGCCGGCGGTGCCGCACCCGGAATCGGGCCTGCGTCAAGGGAACTGGCTGTCACCGGGAGTTTGCCGGTGATCGATCCCTTCCGTGCGGACGGCTCACGTCGTGGTGTCGCGGCGACCGGACTGCCGAGCGGATCGGCGCCCGCGGCGACGCCTGGCTGCAACGGCGTAGCCGGCTGGAACCGGGACTCGGTCATCGGCAGGAACTGTGCTCCCGCTTGGGAAACGGTCTGACCGCCTCGGCTGTGCGGGGTTTCCCAGAAGTTGCGGTGGTGGTCGGGCGTCGGTGTGAAGTCCGGCCCGGCGCCCGAAAGCCTGGTCTGCTCGGAAAAGCCGAGGACGCCGCCCCGGTGGCGCTGGTTGTGCCCGTGGTGACCGGAGGTGTCCACGGATTCGTCGAACGAGGCCAGCGCGTCCGTGGTCGACGTCGTGTCGTTCTGGTAGGCCTCCATCACCTCGAACGCCCGGCGTGCGGCATCCGTGGTGGCGCGCTCGACCACCTCGTGATCTTTCTGCATGGCCAGCAGTTGCGCGACCGGGGCGACTGCCGGATCTGGCTGCGGCGTCGGTTCCTCGCCCGGTGCCGGCATCGCCGCACGCGCCCGGCCGATGTGGTCGGCCTGCTGGTCGACGCTCGCGCGCATCTTCTCGGCTTCGTCGCCTGTCCTGCCTGCCCACGCGGCGACTTCGCCCAGCTGGGCGTACGCCGAGTTGGCCGCCGCACCGGCCCACATGGCCTTCGCGTCGGCGATCGCTTTGGTCATGTCCTGGCTGATGTCCTGCATCGTCGTTGCCAGGTCGGCCCATCGGCGCGACGGAACCGCCGACGCTGTCGCGCCCGGTCCGCTGTGCAGCTGGGCGTAGAGTTCGGCATGGGTGAAGCCGCGCCACCGCGTGACTTCCAGGTCTTCGCGCGTCACCCTTCCCCCTGCTGGTTCATGGTCGCGTGCTTGTCGTCCTCGCTGTCGCGGTAGTCACCCGCGCCCTTGTGCAGCTTGACCACCAACGTGTTCAGCGCTTCGCGGTAGTCCTCGAGTGCTTGCAACGCGTTGGCTTCGCCGTCCAGCGAGCGGGCGTTGAACCGCGTGTGCGCGTACCCGCTGACGGAGTCGCCTGCCCACGCCGTCACCCGCAGTTCGGATCTGGCGAGCTCGATCTGCCGGTCCACCTTTGCCAGCGCGTCGGCGAAAGCGCTGTGTAATCGGGGCAAGACCTGGGGATCGAACTGGAATCCCTCTTCCGCCACGCCGTCCTCCCACGGTCGCGAATGTCTGGACACCGTAGCCGCAATCCCACAATCGGATTCGACTATTGGTGTATTCGTCACCCAGATGTCAGCGGTTTGGCCGGCATCTGATCAAGGGTCGTGGCCCAGTGCAGTAACCGGACCTCCTGCTCCCCAAGCCGTTCGTGGCTCTCGCCGGTCAGTTTGAAACCACATTTCTCGGCGACCCGCCTCGAGCCGTGGTTGCCCTCCTGGTGCTGGTAACCGATCTTGGTCAAACCGAGCGCGCCGAAGCCGAACCGCACCGCCGCCGCCAACGCGGTGGACGCGACGCCGCGCCCGCGATGACCGGGATGGGTCCAGCACGCCGCCTGCACCGCGTTCAAACCGCCCTCGAGCCCGCGTAAATCGACCTCGCCGAGCAACTGACCAGTCGTCGGTTCGGACACCGCCCACGAGCACCGCACGCCACGTTTCCACTCGTCGGCGCGGCGCTGCACATACGCGCCCGCGTCGTCGAGGTCGTCGATCCGGTAGTCGGCGACCCATCTGCGGGTCTCGGCGTCGGCGAACGCCTCGACGATCGCCGGCCGGTCGTCGAGCAGGTCGTCCGCCCGCAACGCCCGCAGGTAGTACCCGCCGGCATTGATCTCGATGGGCTCCATGACAAGAACGCTAGCGTGCCCCTCTGACACTTTGTGAGGGCCGAGTGGGCCCCATCCTGGGCCCAAGGGTAGCGATTTGGCCACCGAAGACCTGGGATCGTCGGTTGTTGCGATAGTTTCACCAGGTGAGGCTGCCCTGGAGGAGTGCCCCGCGCGCGGCACTGAGCAGCCCTGTGACCGTTGTCGTCGGTTTGGTGACAGGGCTTGTTCTGGCGTTCGTCGCATCCGCGACAGCGTTTTACGTTTCGGCGTCCGGGTCCGCGGCGACCCAGTACGTGGTGGGTCATCGATGTGAGACCGACAACGGCCTGCGGCTGGACGCTTCGAAAGTCGATCTGCCGCCGTCGACGGACGCGGAGGTGAAACGGATCGCGGACCGGTACGGCGCGCAGACCTACCGGACGAGGATCTTCGTGGCGAAAGGCCCGGCCGACTGGGCCTACCTGATCACGCGGGACAACGCGTTCGATAATGTCAAGGTCCTGGCGGGCGGGAATCGTGACGGCGTCTGGATTCCGCACACCGTCGCGGCGCGCCTGAAGGTGAAGCCGGGCGACATGATCGCCATCGACCGGCAGCCCGTCCTCGTCGGCGCGGTCTACGAGCGGATGACCGACCCGGTCAGCGAATACTGGTGTGCCGACCGCGGGCAGATCGTGCCCAAGCCGGTGGCCGGCGTCAACGACCCGCCTGCGCCTTTCCTTGTCACCTCCGAGTTGCTGGCGAAGCTGGGCCCCAAGCCGTCCATCGGCAGCCATGTGGACATCGTCGCCAACCGGCCACTGCAGACCCGGGAACAGATCGACGCCTGGGCGGCCGACACGGCGGAGATGGCGCCACAGCTGGTGGCAGCGTTGAACGTCAAGCCGGCAGTCACGGACTACGCCGCGTTGAGCGCGAAATCGGCCGCGCATACTCAGGAAACGGTCCGTGAAGCCGTCCTGCCGCTCACGGTCATCAGCGTCCTGGCCGGGTTGCTGGGAGTGATCGGGCTTGCCTCCCAATGGTTGCAGCGCCGCAGTGCCGAGGTTCGTCTACTGTGGACGCGCGGAGTGCATCCGGCGGCCATCGGCGGCAAAGCGGTGCTGGAGATGGGCGGTCCGCTGCTCGCCGGCGCGATCGCGGGCTGGGCGATGGCCTGGCTGATCACACCGCTGCTGGCGCCGGCCCGGCAACTCGACGGCTGGGCGCCCGGCAGCGCCGCGATTCTGGCCGCAATCACGTGGCTGATCGGCCTCACAGTTCTAGGCGTGGTCACGTCCATGCGTGTGCGCCGTGAGTTCAGCGCGATCGAACGCGCGCCGCGCCGGATTGTCGTGCTGGCCAAGAAGATCCCGTGGGAAGTGCTGGCCGGGGTCGCCGCGATCGTCGTGTGGACCACGAGCGCGGACCACGCCATCCAGATCGACCCGAGCAACCAGTTGCCGACTGTGAGCCTGGCCGCGCTCGCGTTCCCACTGCTGTGCATTGTGTTCGTCGTCGGCGTGGTCGCCAGGCTCGCCGGCCTGCTGTCCAGGGCCAGTCACCGGCTCAAGGGCTGGCGGAACCCGACTGTGCTGTGGGCGCTGAGAAGGACCGCGGCGCAACGGAAAGTCGCTGTGGCGCTGCTGGCGGTCGCCGGTCTGGCGATCGGTGTGATCGCGGCCGGTGTCGGTGTCGCGCAGACCGAACGTGAGTCCCTCGCCGACAAGACCTGGATGCGGGTCGGCTCGGATCACGCGATTCCGCTGGTACGCAGCGCGGCCGAAGCCGAAGGCGTGCCGGCCGGGCTCAAGGGCCAGGCCACCCGGATCGCGTTCAGCCAGCTGGTGATCAAGGGCAACATCGGTGCCCGGATCCTGATCGTGGACCCGGAGACGTTCGCCGACGGCGCCCGGTGGCGGGATCGCTGGGCGGACAAGAGCCTGACCGATTTGATGGCAGTGCTGAACAAACCGACGACCGACGGCACGATCCCGGTGATCATCGCGGGCAAGTACCCGCTGTCGGAGTTCATCTCTCCGGGTGATTACCTGTCCAAGATGCGTGTTGCCGGCACCGTGCCGAGCTTCCCGGCGACCGGCCAGTACGAGGGCATGATCATCGCGTCCTGGCGGGCGGTGAGCCCGGACATCCGGCGCGGTTTCACCCAGCAGATCCTGACCAGGGGCGATCCCGCGCAGGCCGTCGCGGTGCTCAACGCGAACGGCGACCAGACCAGCGAAGTCGTCAACGCGAGCGGTGCGACCGAGCAACTGCCGTTCCTCGTCGTCGCATGGATCTTCGCTTTCTTCATCGTGCTCGGGTTCGCGCTCGCAGCGGTCGCCGTGGTGACGCTCTTGGTGTCGGTCGAGACCCGCCGAAGGTCCACGGCTGTCGCCCACGCTTTGCTTGCCAGAATGGGGCTACGCGCCCGAGCTCTGCTTGTCACGCACCTCGTCGAGCTCGCGATCCTGGCGGGCACGGCCACAGTGGTCGGCGTCGGTGGCGGTTGGCTGATCCTGGAACTGATCACGCAGCGACTTGACCCGTTCCCTATGCTGGCACCGATTCCGCAACCCGCGAGCCTGCAGGGTGTCGGCCTGTTGACGCTCGCGGTGGCGATCTCAGGCGTCGTCCTCGTCGCCGTCTACGCCGTCCGAGCTGCCCGGCGGGCCAAGGTAAGGGAGCTGCTCCGTGCCTGACGTTGTCTACGAGGTCCGCGATGTCGTGCATCGCTACCGAACGCCGTCCGGCGAGGTCACGGCGGTCAGGAACGCGACGTTCGACATCCCGGGCGACGGCTTGACCGTGCTCGCGGGCCCATCCGGCTCGGGCAAGTCCACGTTGCTGCGCATCCTCGGCGTCCTGGAACGTCCCACCAGCGGCGCGGTTTCCTTGCGTGGCAACGACACCGCCGGTCTCAGCGAACGAGCCCGCAGGTCGCTCAGGCGCCGCGTCCACCTGGTGTTCCAGAGCCCGGTCGACAATCTCTTCAGCTACCTCAACGTCCGCGACAACCTGCGGGCCGCCGCCCAGCTCGCCGGCGCGCCCGACCCGGACATCGGTCTGCTGGACCGCCTTGGCCTGCCTGGAACCGCGGACTGGGCGATCAGCGCGTTGTCCGGCGGTCAGCAGCAACGCCTGGCGTTGCTGACCGCACTGGCCGCGGGCGCGGAGGTCGTTCTGGCAGACGAACCGACATCGCAGCTGGACGCCAAGTCCGCGGAGCTGGTGATCGAGACATTGCTGGACCTGGTCAGGCTCGGAGTGACGGTGGTCGTCGCGTCGCATGACGACGCCGTTCTCCAGGTCGCGGCGAGAGTGTTCCGGTTGGGGGAGCGATGACAGCGTCGAGTACGGTTCTCAGCGTTTCTGGTGTATCGCGCAGTTTCAGCAGCCCGGTTCTCGTCGATGTCGGACTGGAGTTGCGCGAAGGCGAACTGGTCACGCTCGTGGGCCGCTCCGGCTCCGGCAAGAGCGCGCTTTTGGCGCTGCTGGCAGGTTTCGACGTGCCGGATGCGGGATCAGTGCAGGTCGCGGGCCTGCCTGAGGGTGTTTGCCCGCCCTGGTCGACGATGGCGGTGCTGCCACAGAGTTTCGGCCTGCTGGACGAGCTGACGCTGGAAGAGAACGTGGCCTCGCCGATGCTGTTCAGCGGCGGGCCGGTGGCCGATGCGATGGCCAGGGCCGCGGATCTGCTTGGCACACTGGGGATCGGCAAGCTGGCACGGCGTTATCCGGCCGAAGTGTCCATCGGCCAGCGGCAGCGGGTGGCCTTGGCTCGCGCGGTCGCCGGCCGACCGAAGGTGTTGCTGGCAGACGAGCCCACCGCGCACCTCGACCACGCGACAATCGAGCTGGCTGTACGACTGCTGTTGGATTTCGTGGCAGAGGGAAGCGCCTGTCTTATCGCGACGCACGACCCCACATTGACCGCGCGGGCACACCGCCGCTTGGAACTCAAGGAAGGACAGCTGATCACCGCCCGATGAAGAGATACTCCGACACGTCCCGGCGCTGCGCTGTGGCGTGTGTGCCGAACGAGTATTTGTGGTCCACCGGGCGGACCTGGACATCGCCCTTGAATTCTCGCAACAGGCCCGCGATGGTTCCGGCGTCGGGCACCGCGTTGGAGGAGTACGACAGCACGATCGTGGAATCCTTGAACTGCTTGAAGGTCTGCCGCAGTGCCTCGGTGATCGTGCGTTTGTAGGCGAACGGCGTGAATCGCTTCTCCAGCTTCTTGGTCTTGGTGTTCTCCATGATCTTCTGGTCTTTCCAGTAGACGGAGAGACCTTCCAGGAAGTGGTAGCGCTTGATGTAGTCGTTGTCGTCGCGCGGCGGAGCGTACGGTGGGTCGAGGTAGACGATGTCGTACCCACCTGGTTCCAGGGTGGACACATCGCTGCGGAATGCCCGGTTCTGTACCCCGCTGTTGAATACGACCTTGTTGTACTCGGCCGCGCGCTCCCGGAAATGCTCGGAGAGCGGGAGCCGGAGGTCGCGCCTGCCGTCGTCGTAACGAAGATCGGTGATGGTGAAGACTCCGCGTGGCTGCTTTCGCGCGGCGGCGAGAACGAGCGCCGATATCGCTATCGCCTGCTTGTCGTCGGTAAGCTGGGCGATATTGGACCATGCCGTATCGAGGAACTCACGGTCCTCAGCGGTGAAGTACAGGCCGTCGAAGGTTCGCCGGATGAAGTCGCGATCATCGGCCGCGGGGCCGCAGACGGTTTCGATGTCGTCCTTCGTCAGCAGGACCGTCTGGTTCACGACAGTGGCGCGGGTGATGACCGATGGGAAATTGAGGAAGTCGTTCGAGCTGACCCGATATCCCAGGGATTTCAGGAGATATGAGACGACACCGCTGCCTGAGAACGCGTCCAGCGCGGTGCGCCCGCCGATCTCGGTGAACACCTTGGCCAGGTGTGGCACCAGTTTGTACTTGGAGCCCATGTACCTGAGCCGGGGAAAGACAGAGGTGCGTTCCAGCGCCGCACTGATGTCAGGCGTGGTCATCGCGCCATCATGACCCATGCCCGCGGCGCCAAGGCGGTTTCGTCAGGAGTAGTCGTCGCGGCGGGGCCGGCCGTCCCAGTAACGCCGCCTGTCCTCCCAGTACTTGCGGTGCTGGTTCTTCCACTGCTGGCGGTGCTCACGGTGGCGTATCTGGCGTTCGCGGTGTTCCCGCCGCGCACGCGACCAGTCGTCGCCCCAGACGCTCGCGCCGACCATCATGACGATCACCGGTAACGCGAAGATGAACGGCGTCTTCACCGCGAAGAACAGCACTGCCGCGACAATCCAGGCCACCGGCACGATCGCCGCGTAGATCCGGGCGCCGACGGGCGTGGTCGGACGCGGTGCGGGAGTGCTCGGCTCGGGCATCGGCGAGGCCTGGACGGTGGCCGGTGGCAGGAACGCCGGCTTGGGGTCGGGCAGGTCCTTGAACAGCGCAAGGAGATCCCCGCGGGTCTTGGAAGCCGCGACGCGGGCCGTGCGCTCGCCATACTCATCTATGTCGAGACGCCCCGCGCTCATGTGGTCACCCAACGCCTGCAGGGCTTCCTCCCGCTCGGCGTCTCCCACACGGATCTCGGGATCACTCACAGGTCAATCGTACGGCGGCGAAGCTGAGACCAACCCTGACATCAGTCGTGGATCCTGCGTTTCTTGGTCACCGCCGACAGCACGATCGAGATGATCATCACCGCGAACACCACGAGCAGCGTCCACCACCAACCCAGGGTGAACCCGAGAACAATTCCGGCGGGAAGGCCGAACAACAACGACAGCCCGCCGACCACATTCATCGCGCTGGACAGCGGCGTTTCCCGGCTCGCGTCGAGCTCCTTGCGCTGATCAGGGGTCAATGGTGGTGGCTCGGCCGCGCTGAGATCCGGGTGCGGCGCGGGCAGGTCCTCGAACAGGATCTCGATCTCGGAACGCAATATGGCCGCGCGCGCCGCGTTGTGCCGTTGCTCGTGTTCGGTGGGTGAGAGGCGGCCGAAGGAGAAGTGCTGGGCGAGCAGCGTGACTGATTCGTCCCGTTCCTTGTCGCCAATCCTCACATGCATGAACGGGCGCTGTGCCATGGCGGAATCCTAGTCAGGACGCGATCGCCAGGACGATCACGATCAGCAACGCGGGAACCAGGGCCCACCACTCACCGAGGATCGCGGTTACCGTGACGATCGCGGCGACCGAGAACACCACGAACCCGATGATGATCGCCTTGGTGTTGTTGCGTTCCTTCTCCACCAGCGGCGCGGCCGGCTGCATCGGGATCGGGGCCCGCGCCGGGGGCGGCATGTCCCGCATCGGGTTCGGCTCGGGCAGATCGTCGAAGATCGCGGCGAGCTCCGCGCGGGTCTTGGCCGCGGCGGTGAGCGCGCAGCGCTGGTCGTACTCGGTGACGTCCAAGCGCCCTGCAGTCATGTGCTCGGCCAACGCCCGGACGGCTTCCTCTCGCTCTGAGGTGCCGATCCGGACGTTGCCGTCGCTCGGTGCCATATCCCTAGTGTAGGAACGTCAGTCTTTGATTTCACACAGGACGCTACCTTGCGTGACCGTTTCGCCACTCGCGACCGCGAGCCCGGTGACCGTCCCCGCTTTGTGCGCGCTGACCGGGTTCTCCATCTTCATCGCCTCGAGTACGACGATCAGATCGCCCGCCTCGACCTGCTGGCCGTCCTCGACCGCGATCTTGACGATGGTGCCCTGCATCGGCGCGGCGACCGCATCGCCGGAGACCGCGGCGGCCCCTTTGGCGCCACTGCGCTTACGCGGCTTGGCGGTCTTCGTCGCGACCCCGCCGCCACCGCCTCCACCAGCGGAAATGGCCAGGTCGCCGGGCAGTGAGACCTCGAGGCGGCGGCCGCCGACCTCGACCACCACGGTCTGGCGCGGCTCTTCCTCACCGATTTCACCCGGAGCGGTGAACGGTTCGATCTTGTTCTCGAACTCCGTCTCGATCCACCGCGTGTGCACGGTGAAGCTCTCCACAAAGGCCGGATCCCGCACGATCGCCTTGTGGAACGGCACAACCGTGGCCATGCCCTCGACCACGAGCTCGTCGAGCGCCCGCCGGGCCCGGCGCAGGGCCTCTTCCCGGTTCTCACCGGTGACGATCAGCTTGGCGAGCAGCGAGTCGAACTGGCCGCCGATCACGCTGCCGGACTCGACACCCGCGTCCACCCGGACACCAGGGCCGTCCGGCACGACGAACGTGGTCACCGTGCCCGGCGCGGGCAGGAAGTTACGGCCCGCGTCCTCGCCGTTGATCCGGAACTCGAACGAGTGACCGCGCGGCTCGGGGTCCTCGGTGAACCGCAGGGGCTGGCCGTCGGCGATCCGGAACTGCTCACGGACCAGGTCGATCCCGGTGGTCTCCTCGCTGACCGGGTGCTCGACCTGCAGTCGAGTGTTGACCTCGAGGAACGAGATGGTGCCGTCCTGGCCGACCAGGAACTCGACCGTTCCAGCACCCGAGTAACCGGCTTCCTTGCAGATCGCCCGGGACGAGGAGTGGATGCTCGCGCGCTGCTCGTCGCTCAGGAACGGCGCGGGCGCCTCCTCCACCAGCTTCTGGTGGCGGCGCTGCAGCGAGCAGTCCCGCGTCCCGACCACGATCACGTTGCCGTGCTTGTCGGCCAGGACCTGGGCTTCGACGTGCCGCGGCTTGTCAAGGTAACGCTCCACGAAGCACTCGCCACGGCCGAACGCCGTGACGGCCTCGCGAACCGCGGAGTCGAACAGCTCGGGGATTTCCTCCAGCGTGCGGGCCACTTTCAGGCCACGGCCGCCGCCACCGAACGCGGCCTTGATCGCGACCGGGAGACCGTGTTCCCTGGCGAACGCCACGACCTCGTCCGGCCCGGCGACCGGGTCCTTGGTGCCTGGGACCAGCGGAGCACCGGCGCGCGTGGCGATGTGCCGCGCGGTGACCTTGTCGCCGAGGTCGCGGATGGCCTGCGGGTCCGGGCCGACCCAGATCAGCCCGGCGTCGAGCACGGCCTGCGCGAAGTCCGCGTTCTCGGACAGGAAGCCGTAGCCGGGGTGCACGGCGTCCGCGCCCGCGCGCTTGGCCACGTCCAGCAGCTTGTCGAAGGAAAGATAGGACTCGCCCGGGGTGGAGCCGCCGAGCGCGAACGCCTCGTCGGCCAGCCGGACAAAAGGTGCGTCACGGTCAGGATCCGCGTACACGGCCACACTTGCCAACCCGGCGTCCCGGCACGCCCGGATCACCCGGACGGCGATCTCCCCGCGGTTGGCGATGAGTACCTTGTGCAGCGAAGCCAGATCCGTCGTGATTGCCGACTCGGGCACGCCCACTCCTCCTTGTGCGAGAAAATCCCCGGTGCTGACCTTCGGGGCAGTTTACGGCTCAAAACGGCCGCCCAACTGCGAGCAAGGCCACGGTTGGACCCTTGTCTCGCTACCCTTACGGGGTGGGGCGTGGGCGTTCAGTTTTGCTAACCGTACTGCTGTCGTTACTGGTCGCGGCCGGTGCGGTGGGTGCGTCTGCCTATCTGCGGATCAAGCGGGAGGCCGCGGCGGCACCACCGAACACGCCGACGACGTCGGCGGTGCCGCAGGGGCCGGTGACTTGCCGGGTCGAACCGTGCTCGGTCATGCTGGCCACGATCATCGGCAGCACCAAGATCGAACTGATCGCCGACGCGGGCGCCCGGTCCGGACGGCTGAGGATCGGCGACGACCGGCTGATCGAGGCGACGATCACCGGCCGGGGTGCCGTACTGACGCCGAAATCCCTGCACTGCACGGTCGGAACACTTTCCGCGTGCATGATCCGCGGTGACGTGGACGGCAACGCAATGATCGGTGAGGTCGTGGTCGGCCGTTCCGGGAAGTGGAGCGCGACCGGACAGCAGTATCTCGCCACCGGCGGCTACCTGTCGCTGGCCAACGTGCGCGGGGACGGAGCCCCCGAGGTCGTGGCCGTCCAGCGCGGTTACTTCGCGCAAGTGTTCACGCTGGACGGCGCCGAGATCGGGTGCACGGCGGTCGTGAACAAGCCGGACAAACTGCCCGGCTGGCCCACCGTGCATCCTGCGGACAACCAGCTCCGCAAGCCCTGTCCTTAGACTTTCGCGGGCTCCTTTTCCGGTTCGAGCAGCGGCGGGGCGCTCGGGGCGCTGAGCACCTCGTCATCGAGCAGGCCCTCGCTGCGTGCGACCAGGACCGGGACGGTGATCTGGCCTGCGACGTTGGTCGCCGTGCGGATCATGTCCAGGATCGGGTCGATGGCGAAGACGATCGCGATACCGGTCGCGATCACCTCGGCGGGCAGGTCGATCGCGCTCAGGGTGAGCGTGAGCATGGTGAACCAGCCGGTCGTGCCCGCCGTGGCCAGCGCGCCGAACACCGCGACCAGCACGATCCCGAGGTACTGCACGAAGCTCAGCTGCACCCCGAAGATGTTCGCGATGAAGATCGTCGCCAGCGCTGGGTAGAGCGCCGCGCAACCGTCCATCTTCGTGGTGGTCCCCAGCGGAACCGCGAATCCCGCGTAACCACGGTCCACACCGAGGTTCACCGCGGTCTGCCGGCTCAACGGCAGCGTCGCGCCCGACGAACGGGACACGAACGCGAACTCCAGCGCGGTCCACGCCTTGGCGAAGAACTTCAGCGGGCTGACCTTGCCGACGAACTTCAGCAGCAGCGGGTAGACCACGAACAGGATCAGCGCCGCGCCCAGGTACACCGTCCAGATCAACGAGAACAGCGGCTTGATGAACTGGTTGCCGTACGTGGCGAAGGCGTGGCCGATCAGGCCGAGCACACCCAGCGGCGCCAGCCGGATGATCCAGCCGAGAACCTTCTGGATGACGTCGAACACCGACTGGTTGAACGCCACGAACGGTTTCGCGCGGTCACCGAGCGCGTATGTGGCCGTGGCGATCAACAGCGCGAGGAACACGACCTGCAACACGTCGCCTTCGGAGAACGCGGCGATGAAGTTGTCCGGGACGAGATCCTTGATGAAGGTCCACCAGTCGCCCTGCGCGCGCTGGGACAGCCGGTCGACAGTCGCCTGCGACGGCGTGACCTGCACGCCGGTGCCGGGCCTGGCGATCAGCCCGATCATGATGCCGATCAGCACCGCGATCAGGGACGTGGTCGCGAACCACAGCAGGGTCTTGCCGCCCAGCCGTGCGGCGGTGTGTGGCCCGCCGAGCGACCGCAGACTGTTCACACCGACCACGATCGCCGTGAACACGAGGGGGATAACGGTCACCTGCAAGAGGTTCGTGAAGACGGTGCCGATCGTGTCGAGCGTCTCCGCCAGCCACGAGACGTTCGAATTCTTCGCTATGAAGCCAAG
This sequence comes from Kibdelosporangium banguiense, assembly GCF_017876405.1. Lineage (GTDB taxonomy): Bacteria > Actinomycetota > Actinomycetes > Mycobacteriales > Pseudonocardiaceae > Kibdelosporangium > Kibdelosporangium banguiense. The sequence continues at coordinate 3,293,406 of NZ_JAGINW010000001.1, forward strand.
TAACGCGCCGAGCACGAGGGCGGCGAGCGTGATCAGGCCGAAGACCTTGGGTTTGGTGTATGTGCGGACAAAGGACATGGGTCACCCCGATGTGTGAGCCGGAACAGGACTGAGGTGGTCAGTCCGGACACACAGAGCTGGCGAGCCGGCCCTGGTCGAGGTACCTGCGTTGGGTCAGCAGCAGGGAATAACGCACGGTGACGTCCCTCCCGATGTAGACAGCAATGGTCTAGAACAGTTGACCGTCTGTCACATCTTCCCCAACGCCCCTGGCTGTGACCAGGCTTACCAGAGGGTGGTCACGCTAATGCCGACCTCCGCGAGCAGCCGGCGGGTCAACGGCAGGCTGATGCCGATCACACTGGAGGCGTTGCCGTCGATCCCGTCGACGAACCAGCCGCCTTTGCCGTCGATGGTGAAACCGCCGGCGACCTGAAGCGGTTCACCGCTGGCGACGTAGGCGTCCACTTCGGCCTCGGTCGGCATGCTGAACCGGACGGTCGTGCTCTCCCAGTCGGAGGCTTGCTTGCCGTTCTCCAGAACGATCACCGCGTGCCCGGTGAGCAACTCGCCGCTCTTGCCGGCCATCGTCGCCCATCGCTGCTTGGCGCGCTCGGGCGTGCCCGGCTTGCCGAGGATCTCGCCGTTGATCGACAGCATCGAGTCACACGCGACGATCACCGCGTCCTTGTGCTCGGTGACCTCCGCGACGGCGTGCGCCTTGGCCCGCGCCAGCGCGGTCACCAGCTCCTGGTGGCTCGCGTCCGGCAGGGCGGCCTGGACGGCGTCCTCGTCCACACCGGACACCTGGACGATCGGCTCGATCCCGGCCTGCTTGAGCACGTTGAGCCGGGCGGGGGACGCGGAGGCGAGAATGAGGCGCACGTCCGGCAGGGTAACTAGTCGGCGAACGCGAACTCCGGCTCGGGGACGTGCTTGCGCATCCCGGCGGCGAAGAACACCGCGGCGAGCAGCACGACGGCGGGCAGCAGCATGGTGTTGCCCGCGGCTTCGGTGAGATCGTTCGTGGCCGCCAGTTGGGCCTGCATCAGCACACCGGCGGCCGCGCTGCCGAGCACGTTGCCGACCTGTCGCGACATGTTGTAGATGCCCGCGCCCGCGCCGATCAGCTGCGGCTGCAGGCCGGAGATGGACGTGCTCGACAGCGGGCTGAAGATCGTGCCGATCCCGGCTCCGCACAGAAGCAGCCCCGGCACCAGCCACCAGGCGTTCAGCTCCGGCCGCGCGATCAGGGCGATGCTGCCGATGCCGATCGCGTAGGCCATCAGCCCGAAGATGACGATGAACTTGCCCTCGATCTGGTCGGACAACCGCCCGGCGAACGGCGCGAGCACAGCGGAGACCACCGACATCGGACCCATGAAAAGCCCGGCCTGCAACGGCGTCATGTGCAGCACGGACTGCAGGTAAATGGTCAGCGGGATGAACATCGCGGACATCGCGAACCCGATCAGCACCCCGGTCAGATTGCCGAACGAGAACGTGCGGTTGTGGAACAGCTCGAGCGGAAGCAGCGGCTCGTTCGGGTTTCTTGCCTGCCACCAAAGGAAGATCCCGATCAGGGCGGCCCCGGCACCCAATGGCCACGCGACCGCGTCCCACCCGAGCTGTTCACCGTTCTGGATGCCGAAGACCAGACCGAGCAGGCCGAGTGAACTGAGAATGATGCCGGGTACATCGAACCGGTGACTGTGGCGTGGCTGCCAATCCGGGACGAGCGCGAGAACAAGGACGAGCGCGACGATCCCGATCGGCACATTGACGAAGAAGATCCACTCCCAGCCCAGCGTCTGCACCAGCAGGCCGCCCAGCACCGGCCCGGCGATCGTGGCCAGCCCGGCGACCGACCCCCAGACCCCCATGGCCGTCCCCCGATTGGTGGGGAACAGAAAACTGATGAACGCCATGGACTGCGGCGTGAGAGCGGCAGCCCCAAGCCCTTGCACAGCCCTCGCCACGATCAGCTCGGACGCGGACGTCGCCAGCCCGCACCACAACGACGCGACCGTGAAGACAACCAGGCCGATGAGGTAAAGGCGGCGTGGCCCGAACCGATCCCCCAGCCGTCCGGTCAGCAACAACGGAACAGCGAACGTCAGCAGATAGACACTGTTGACCCAGACAACCTCATTGAGCGTGGCCGGTAAATCGGTGATCAGACGGGGGATGGCCACATTCACGATCGTGGTATCCAGCAGAATCATGAAGAACCCGAAGCACAGTGCGAAAAGCGCTGCCCAGCTCCTGCTCATTGTGCTGCCCTCTCCGGCCACCCGAGGCGGCCTGAGGTGAGGTCCTCGATCAGTTGCGTGGTCCAGCTCAGCTCAGCCCGTCGGATAGCCTGCGAATAGTCGAGGTCGACCATGAAAACCTCACGCGGCCCAGTCGTCTGGGACCGGGCGATCTCGGCTTCGAGCTCCACCCGCCGCCGCGCGAGCTGATCAAGCGCATCCTGCTTGCCGAGCGCGTGCATGCACACAAGCGCAACCGGATACTGCGGAAACTCATCCACCGGCTTGGCCAGCATCTCCCGCAGCCGATACGCGAAGGCCTCCCGCCCAGCCCCCGTGATCGCGTAGACAGTCCGCTCGGGCCGCCTGCCCTCCCGGCTCGTCTCCACGACCTCAGCCAGCCCATCCTCAGCCAGCCGCTCAACCGACCGGTACAAGGAGCCCGGCGTGACCCTGATCCTGCGATCCCGCCCCCGCCGCGCGAGAAGCTGCCGCATCTCATACGGATGCATCTCCCGCTCCGCCAGCAACTCCAGCACAAGCAACGCCAAGGGCGACAGATTCACGTCACACCCCATTGATCCGCCGAAACCATTCCGGACAAAGATCAACGCTAACCCCATCCCCGCAACCCCACCGCAACAGCAACAGCCCACACCTGCACCCACGCGGCCCTCGGCCCCCCGATTTCCAGCCTACCGATGGGGTCCGACAGTTTCGGTGACCCGAAGATCGTTTACCCGGACCTGTCCACACTGAGCGCCCATCCACAGCCAGGACCCGCCGCCACCCAGAACTGTCGCCCCTGCTGTCTAGGCTGGATTCCAGGGGCGGAGGCCGCCGGGGTGTGGCTCCTGACGTCGACAGGCACTGTGGAGATCGCTGTGAACAAGGCTGCAACGCCGCATGCCGCTGCGGTCAATAAGAGGCCGTGCACAGGATGAGTGATCTCGACGGGTTGCCGGCTCTGGCGGAGCTGTACGACGAGTACGCGCGACCCCTGCACGGCTATCTGTCCAAGCGCGTTGGGCCGGATGTCGCGGACGACCTGGTCGCTGAGACGTTCCTGCTGTTATGGCAGAACCGTGAGCGTTACGACCCGTCCCGGGCGAGTCCGCGGGCGTGGTTGTACGGCATGGCCAGCAATGTGCTGCGGGGCCATGTTCGTACCGAGGTCCGGCGTCTGCGGGCATGGACACGGCACGGTGCTCGGGAGGTGCCTGGCATCGACCTGAGCAGCCGGGTGGTGGACATCGCGGACGCGGCGACGCTCGCCGGCAAGCTGGCTGCTGCCGTGGCCAAGCTGCGGGTCGAGGAGCGTGACGTGCTGCTCATGGTCGCGTGGGGCGACCTGGCTCCCGTCGAGATCGCAGAGGTGCTCGACGTCCCAGTCGGCACCGTGCGCAGTTGGTTGCACCGAGCCAGAAGCCGGCTGCGTGGACTGGTGGACACCGAGGAAACCATGGACGATCAGGAGGTTGAGCGCCATGCGTCACGATGAGGACCGGGTTGATTTCGCCGTGCGGGACTTGGCGCCGGACGTGCCGCCGATGTCGGAGACGAACTTCGATGCCGGACGCGACCGAGTGCTCGCGGGCGCCGCAGGTGTGCAGTCTCCGCATCGGCAGCCGCGGCGATGGATCGGTGCGGCGGCCGCCGTCGCAGCGCTCACGGCCGGCACCATGGCCGTGATCAACTTCAGCGATTCCGGGCTTACGCCCTCCGCCGATGCGGTGACGGTCCTGAACACCGCGGCGGACATGACCGTGAACGCCACGGACAGTCCAGTCGGGTCCGGCCAGTATCGGTACATCAAGAAGAAAGAGTCCAGGTGGCTTGGGGTTGTGCTGCACGGGGCCCTCGACGCCAACTGCTGGTACCGGTACGAACAGACCGAGGAGACCTGGATTCCGGCCGACCGTGACCAGGACTGGCTGCGCCGCACCACCCACACCGAACCACTGGAGACCAAGTCCTGTACCAAACAGGAGGCCATGGACGCGCCGTTCTACTTCAACGAGGTCACTCCATGGGAGTCCCGCGCGAAGAACGGGAAGTTCACCTTGCCGGACCTTGTCCCGCCCAAGCAAACCGCACCGCCGCGTTCGGTTCCGGACGGCGCGCTGCCACTTGGCGTCAACATCGACAAACAGGAACCTGCGCCGCCGATTCCGGTGAGCATCCTCAATCCCACACCAGAGTTCCTGGCCGGGCTGACGCGTGACCCTCAGCAGTTGTTCGTTCTGCTCAGGGACTCGACATGCCTGGCTGAAGCCTGCGCATTCCATGCCGCGCAAAGCGTTCTCGGCACCGGAGAGATCCCCGGCGACCTACGAGCCGCAATCTACCGTGCACTCACCAAGATCCCCGGCATGACGACCGTCGACAACCTGGCCAACCTGGACGGCCGAACCGGCATCGCAATCAGGGTCAGCGACTCGCAGTGGAAGTGGACCAAGGACATGATCGTCGACCAGAGTACCGGTGACTACATCGGTGACCGAACCCTCCAAGACACCTCAGCCGGCAAGCTACTCGACTCCAGCGCGGTGACCATCGGCGTGGCCGACGCCATCGGAACCCCACCGGCCCGCTGACCGGAGGAAACGAACCCGCTCGCGATCAGGGCGAGCGGGTTCCCTCAGCTGTTCAGTTGTCGAGGCGGCCTGGGGCTGGGTCGGCTTGGATCTTCGTTGTGTCGAGGGGTGCCATGGTTGTGGCTTGGGGGATTGCGCCGACGATGGGGATTTGGGCTGAGGTTTCGCTCAGGTTGATTGTCACGCGGGGGAGTTGGGCCGGAGACGGCGTCATGGTGCTGTCGGTGCCGGCGATCACCAGTGCGAGCCTATGGCCGCGAGGGACAGTCCAGTCTGTTGTGGACAGTCTGAAGGTGATGGTGTACTTGGTTCCTGGGGTCAGTGTGCGGGGTGTGCTCAGGGAGGCGTAGTTCGCGAGGTCCGCCCAGCCGCGGGCGATTACCTGGGCGTCCACTGATGCGGTGGTGGGCTCGGTGTCCCGGTAGCAGGCGTCGTCGCCGGTTCGGTTTTCGCCCCAGCAGGATTCTGTTGTCAGGGTTCGGATTCCCTCGCCGGTTGTGCTGCGGGAAGTGGCGGGGCCGTAATCCACCAGGTAGGCCGACAAGTGGGCTGAGGAGGTGGAAGGCGTTGCGGCGACGGTAATCCGGGAAATGCCGGCGACTCGTAGGTCTGAGGTCAAAGCTCCTGTGCTGTAAAGCACGCGGCGGGTGGAAGTGGCATTGGGGGACGCAATGTAGGAGGTTGGCGTTCCGGAGCCGTTGTCGGTGAACGCGGAAGTCGAGCTGCCTGGGGAAGAACTCAATGTGCCGACTCCGGCGACAGAACCCGCGACCGGATACACCGTTTGGCGCTGGGTTCCGGAGGGCGGCCAGGTGGCTGTGTCGCTCCACTGGTCGACGCCGCGTTCGACCGAAACCCTGGGTTCGTTCTCGATTCCGTTCGGGATGTCCAGCAGCCACCTGTCGAACCAGCGGTGCAGGGTCTGGACCCATTCCGCGCGACGGAAATCGAACGGGTCGATGTGGCCGGTCTGCGACAGCCAGAGTTTGCGGGGCACGGACGCCGGGAGCGCGTCGAGCCATTGGCCCCAGTTGATGGACTTCACGTTCAGGTCCGCACGCCCGTTGACCGAGAACACTGCGGCCTTCACGTTGCCCGCATTGCGTACGTAATCACGCTGCTGCCACATCGGTGTGAAGTCGCCATTCGAAGGTGCGCCCGAAGTCATCTCGGAACGTACTGCCGCGCAACGAGACTGGGCATTCGCGTTCTCGAAACCGGACGCAAGACTTGTCGGGGTGCCGAATCCGCGGAATGAAACACCGTCCGACCGGAACCAGTCGTACCAGGAGCTGATCGCGGCAATGGGAACGATTGTGCGTAGTCCGTCCACCCCGGTGGACGCCACACCTTGCGTAATACTGCCGTCCCAAGACTTACCGATCATCGCGGCGGCACCTGTGGACCATGAAGCCGAAACCGTGGAACCGCCGGACACGGCCGAATACCCGGTCGCGCGGCCGTTCAGCCAGTCGATCACCGCCTTGCCCGAAGCGACCTCGGACCGCCCACCGGTGTCCATGCACCCCGTGGAACGCGAAGACCCGCTGAAGTCGATCAGAGCCACCGCATATCCGCGCGGGACGAAGTAATTGTCGTAGAACAGTGGGAATTTCACCGGCTTGCCCGCGGAGTCGTACGACTTCCGCTCGGATTCGTTGCCACGCCCGGAGGTCGCGTAGTACGGGCTGGCGTCGATGATCACCGGTACGCGGTCGGTCGTGGCCGGCCGGATGATGTCGGTGGCCACGCGGTCACCCACGCCGTTGCTGTCCAGGTCGAGTCCGATGTCCACCCAGACGGTCTCCCGGACGGCGTCGGCGAACGAGAACACCGGCTGCGTAACGCCGTCCTTGATGACGTACGCCGGCTGCGCGGCCGAGGCAGGCACGACGACCAGTCCCGACAGCAGCCCGATCAGACTCAACGAACAGGCAGTCAGCCAACCACGAAGTGACATACCGGGCACGCTAGGTCAAGCGCGTGCCCGGATGTCAGAGCCGAAAGTTGTTGCCAGTTACCGAGGAAATCCCGAGGCCCGCCACGCGCCCGGCCCCGACGGCAGCGACACCCGCATCCGCCTGGCCGGGTCCGACCAGGCGGACTGAGGCGGCTCCTCGGCGGCAACGGAAGGCGCGGGAAGCGCGGCCACGACAGCGGTCAACGCGGCCAGTTCGATGTCGTCTGGCGTGCCCCGCACGACCCGGAGCAGCGGCCTGTCCGAAGCTGTCATAGCGGGATGTTCCCATGCTTCTTGGGCGGCAACGTCTCACGCTTGTCACGCAACATGCGCAGCGAACGTGCCACATAGCCACGCGTATAGGAAGGCGGAATGACGGAGTCGACGTAACCACGCTCAGCCGCCGCATACGGGTTGAGGAGCGTGTCCTCGTACTCCTGGACGAGCTCGGCACGCAACGCCTCGACGTCCTTACCCTCGTCTGCGGCCTTGGCGAGCGTCTTACGGTGCACGATGTTCGCCGCGCCCTGCGCACCCATGACGGCGATCTGCGCCGTCGGCCACGCGAGGTTCATGTCGGCGCCGAGGTGCTTGGAGCCCATGACGTCGTACGCGCCACCGAACGCCTTGCGCGTAATGACGGTGACCTTCGGAACGGTCGCCTCGGCGTACGCGTAGATGAGCTTCGCGCCGCGACGGATGATGCCGTTCCATTCCTGGTCCGTACCCGGCAGGAAGCCTGGCACGTCTACGAACGTCAGCACCGGCACGTTGAACGCGTCGCACGTACGCACGAACCGCGCTGCCTTCTCCGACGCGTCGATGTCCAGGCAACCCGCGAACTGGGTGGGCTGGTTGGCGACCACGCCGACCGCACGCCCTTCGACGCGGCCGAAGCCGACCAGGATGTTCGGTGCGAACAGCTGGTGTACCTCAAGGAATTCGCCGTCGTCGAGCACGCGGGTGATGACCTCGTGCATGTCGTACGGCTGGTTCGGTGAGTCCGGGATCAGCGTGTCCAGCTCGCGGTCGGTGTCGCTGAGGATGTCCGCGACCGAACCGTCGCCGGTGTCCTCACCTGGGAAGACAGGCGCGTCGGACAGGTTGTTCGAGGGCAGGTACGACAGCAGTTCCTTCACGTAGGTGACCGCGTCGTCCTCGTCGGAGGCCAGGTAGTGGGCGTTGCCGGACTTGGTGTTGTGCGTCCGCGCGCCGCCGAGCTCTTCGAACGTCACCTCCTCGCCGGTCACGGTCTTCACCACGTCCGGCCCGGTGATGAACATCTGCGACGTCTTGTCGACCATCACCACGAAGTCCGTCAGCGCGGGCGAGTAGACGTGCCCGCCCGCGTTCGCACCCATGATTAGCGAGATCTGCGGGATCACGCCGGACGCACGCGTGTTGCGCATGAAGATCTCGCCGTACAGGCCGAGCGAGACGACGCCTTCCTGGATCCGCGCGCCGCCGCCCTCGTTGATGCCGATGATCGGCCGGCCGGTCTTGATCGCCAGGTCCATCACCTTGACGATCTTCTCGCCGTAGACCTCGCCGAGCGCGCCGCCGAAGACGGTGACGTCCTGGCTGAACACGCATACCGGGCGGCCGTCGACGGTGCCGTAGCCGGTCACCACGCCGTCGCCGTACGGCCGGTTCTTCTCCAGGCCGAAGTTCGTGGACCTGTGCCGGGCGAGTTCGTCCAGCTCGACGAAAGAGCCCGGGTCGAGCAGCATGTCGATCCGCTCACGGGCGGTTTTCTTGCCTTTGGCGTGCTGCTTCTCCACCGCGCGGGCCGACCCGGCGTGCACGGCCTCGTCGTTGCGGCGGTAGAGATCCGCCAGCTTGCCTGCCGTCGTGTGGATGTCCGTGTTCGTGTCGGCACCCGGTGGCGGCCCAATGGGCTGCGACGCACTGCTCATGGGCTGGCACTCTAGCCAGGCGCGCCGTCCCGGGGATTCCCGCCGTTGCGCTCGTCACCATCTAGGGTTCTCGGTGTGGACGTAGATGTGCTAACCCGACGCTTGGTGGAACCGAACGGCCCCTATTCGGGCATAACGGTCGTCGACAGCACTGAGTCGACAAACGCGGATCTGGAAGGCGTCAACGCCCCCGACCGCACAGTGCTGATTGCGCGTGAGCAGACCGCAGGTGCGGGCCGTCGTGGCCGTGAGTGGACGTCGCCGCCAGGCGGTTTGTATATGAGCGTGTATTACGAGCCTGGTGTGCCCGCGGTACGCGTACCGTGGCTGACCCTGCTCGCGGGGGTTGCCCTCGCCAACGTCGCCGACGAGGCAGGCGTGCAGTCCGCGCTCAAGTGGCCGAACGACCTGTTGCTCGGTCCCAAGCAGCGCAAAGGCGCGGGTGTGCTGGCCGTGACCAAGGAAAAAGGCGTCGTACTCGGCATAGGCCTGAACGTCGGCGCCGTCGACGCGCGGCTCGGCCCTGGCGGTATCGAGGCGACATCCCTGATAGCGGAGGGCGCGCACCAGCTCGATCTCACCGAACTCGCGACGAGCTTGCTGCTTGAGCTGGACAAATGGGAGCGGCCGTGGCGCGAAGCCGAGGGCGACCCGTTCGCCAGCGGCCTGCACGAGGAGTACCGCAAGCACTGTCTGACGCTCGGCCAGGACGTACGCGTCGAGCTGTCAGGTGACAAGGAGCTTGTCGGTACCGCGCGCTACCTCGAGACAGACGGAACGCTTGTTGTGCGTGACGCCGAAGGGCACGACCACTCGGTACCTGCCGGCGACGTGGTTCACCTTCGGGCCTCTTAAGACTCTGCGACACTGGACGTACCCGCCAGCGGTACGGTACGTGCGTCATCACCAGGTACGGGAGGACACCGTGGCCTATCCAGACGACCTGCTCAGCGACGGCGAGCGTGTCGTGATCCACAAGCACCCGCATTGGAAGATGCTGCTGCTGCCGTACATCGTGCTGGTAGTCACGCTCGGTGTCGGCATCTGGCTGACGATCCTGGCACAGGACCTGTCGTGGAGCATGGTCGCGATGATCGCGATCGGTGTCGTGGCGCTGGTCCTGATCGTGTGGCTGTTCCTCGTGCCGTTCGTGCGGTGGCGCACCACGCACTTCATCGTCACCACCGACCGGGTGATGGCGCGGGAAGGCCTGATCAACCGGACCGGGATCGACATCCCGCTGTCGCGGATCAACAGTGTGCGCTTCGAGCACGGCCTGATCGACCGGATCGTCGGCTGCGGCACGCTGATCATCGAGTCGGCGTCCGACGAGCCGCTGGAGTTCGACGACATCCCGCAGGTGGAGAAGGTGCACTCGTTGCTGTACCGGGAGATCAACGACAACCCGGACGACGACTTCAAAGCACAGCAGCGCTATCAGCAGCAGCCGCCGGTGCAGGGCAGCTGAATGGCCGCCGCGGGCCTGCCGGACAAGGTCCCGTCGCGCACCGAGCTCCCGGCCGAGATCACGATCTGGGAGGTCGGCCCGCGCGACGGGCTGCAGAACGAGAAGTCGGTCGTGGACGTCGGCGTGAAGCTGGAGTTCATCGACCGGCTTGGCCAAGCGGGCCTGCGAACCATCGAAGCGACCAGTTTCGTGCACCCGAAGTGGGTGCCCCAGCTGGCGGACGCGGCGCAGCTGCTGGCCGGTCTGTCCAAACGGGACGGAGTCCGGTACCCGGTCCTGGTGCCCAACGACCGGGGTCTGGACCGGGCGCTGGAAGCGGGCGTCTCGCACATCGCGATCTTCGCCAGCGCGACGGAAACGTTTGCGCAGCGCAATCTGAACCGGACGCTCGACAGTCAGTTCGAGATGTTCGACCCGGTGGTGACGCGGGCGCGCGAGGCGGGCCTGGAGGTCCGTGGGTACCTCTCGATGTGCTTCGGCGACCCCTGGGAAGGCCCGGTTGCTCTCAAACAGGTCGTTTCCGCAGGTCAGCGCCTGCTGGACATGGGCTGCTCGCAGTTGTCCCTCGGCGACACGATCGGTGTGGCCACGCCAGGCCAGGTCGAGGCGCTGATCGCGGGGTTCTCCTCGCCGGACGCCCTGGCTGTGCACTTCCACGACACATACGGTCAGGCCCTGGCGAACACGCTGGCCGCCCTGCAGTGCGGCGTCTCCACAGTGGACTCGTCAGCCGGCGGCCTCGGAGGCTGCCCGTACGCCGAGTCGGCGACGGGCAACCTGGCGACCGAGGACCTGGTCTGGATGCTGGACGGACTGGGCCTGTCACACGGCGTCGACCTGACCAAGCTGGTCGCCACCAGTGCCTGGATGGCAGGCAAACTGGGCCGCCCGAGCCCGTCCCGCGTCGTGCAGGCCGTGTTTGATCAAGGGTGACCTGCGCACCTTCCCTGTTGATCGGTTCGCCGCCTTGCTTCGCGCTCTCTAATCTCGGGACGTACGGATCCGCAAACCGCTGGAACCGGGACGGGACCTGCCACGTCCAACGCGTGACGGGGCAGTGTGAGGGCGAAGCGGAGGTGGCCGTGGCTACCGACCATCGGGCGCAGGTCGAGGAACTCCTTGCCGATTACCGGCGCAGCCGTGAGCAGCTTGCGTCGATGCAGCAGACACTCGCGGCCATCAGCGAGACGGTGACCAGCTCGGACGGCACCGTGACCGCGACTGTCGGCGCGCACGGCACACTGACCGGGTTGACCATCTCGGATCAGGCGTATCTCCGATATCGGCCGTCAGATCTGGGCAAGCTCATCGTCCAGACGGTCGCGACGGCGACCACCAAGGCGTCTGAGACGGCCAATCGGACTGTCAGTCCGTTGCTTCCCGTGCAGACGGATCCGGCCGCGTTGCTTGGCGGGCGTGCTGACCTGACCGCGGCGGAGGTCGCGCCGCCGGGGCGGCATCGCTCGGAGGACGACAGCTTCGAAGACGTCAGCTGGCTGGACAACCCGAGGGGGCGGGTGTGAAGGACGGCTTTCTGACCGATCACGAACGGCTCGCCCAGCATGCCGGTGACTTCGGCGGCCTGGCGGAACGGGCCGCGGCCCTCGCGGGGGAGTTGAGCCGCACGCTGGACGAGCTCGGCAGCCCGTGGGGGACCGACGACGTCGGCCAGAGTTTCGCGGCCGTCTACTCCGGGCCGTCGCAGGAGACGCGCAGGAACATCGACGCGGCGTCCGGCCAGCTCGGCGACATGGGCGACCGGCTGACCACGATGGCCGCCGCCTACCGGGACGTCGATACGGGCGCGTCGAGAGATCTTGGGGCGGTCTGACATGGGCATCGAGTTGCCTGCGGAACTCGCCGACGTGGCGGCGCAGACCGGCGTCAAATGGCCCGAGGCCGACGAGGACAAAATGCGCGAGACCGCGCAGGCCTGGCGGCAGACCGGCGCGAAGATCACCGCTCTGATCAGCGACGCGGACACGACCGCCCGCTCCGCGCTTGGTACCACCGAAGGCGAAAGCGCCGACGCGGCAAGAAAACACTGGGGAACCTACGTCCAGCCGGACACCGGCAAACTGACCTCGATGGCCCGCGGCTGCACCAAGGCCGCCGACCAGCTCGACCACGCCGCCATCCAGGTCGCCGACGCCAAACTGGCCATCGTGCAGAACCTGGTCCCGCTGGCCAAGAACAAGGACGTCGCCGAGCACGCCGCCGCCTCCGGCCACCCGACCGCCCTGCTCGGCCTCGACACCGCGATCAAAGGCACCGCCGCCAACGTCGCGAACGTCCACTCCACATTGGTCACCGCGGTCCAGCCCATCTCCGGTGCGACTGTCGACGCGGTCCAGCCCATCGTCAACCCCAACCCAGGGCAACACAGCACAGGGTTGCTGCCCGGTGATGGCGCGGTGCCCAGCCATCCAGGGCCCGGTGAGCACGGCAAGGGCTTGTTGCCCGGTGTGGTTCAGCCGGTCGTCGACGGTGTCGTGGGGCCGGGCGATCATGGCCAGCGGCCAGGTGTTCTTCCTGGTGTGGTGGACGCCATGACGGGTGGTCCCAGCAGCCATGGCGGTGTGGTGCCCGGGGCTGTCGACATGGTCGGTGGCGGCCATGCCGGCATGCCGGGTCCTGTCCCGGACGGCGGCGGCCACATGATGCCTCCGGCCGGCGGCGTGATCGATCATCATGCGGTAGATCCCGCGACTGGGCCGATTCCAGCGCAGGACAGGCCGCACATCCTCCCTGCGGACGCACCCACACCACCTGCGGGCATCCCGCGGCCGGACCACGTTGTGCAAGCCGCTTCCGCAGCGGCAGTCCTAGACGCTCCACCGCCCCCTGTGCAGCAAAGCCCGCCACCGGTCAACCAGCCGGTCGCGCCACCTCCGCCCGCCAGTGGCGGGCCGTTCGTGGGTGGTGGCCCGACGCCTCCGCCACCGGCCGCAGCCGTTCCTCCTCCTGTTGCGGGGCAACCGATCCCGGGACAGCAGCCGCTCGCGGCGGGGCCGGCGGTGCAGCGTGGCCCGGCGCCGGTTGTGATGCCCGTCGAGCCGGCCCGGCAGATGCCCGCGGCGGTGGCGGGAATGGCGGTGCAGCAACCGGATGCCGCCGGCGGCAGGTATCAGGAGCGCGACACGGTCATCGCGATCTGGCTGGTTCGGATGTTCCCGATCGGGCACATGCCGATCGCCGCGGACCGGCCGTCCCGCCAGCTTCCGCCGCCCAGTCCCGAATTCGACTACGCGGCCGGGATGCGGTTCGAGCCCAACGATCACCCTCAGGCTGATCTGATCGACGACGCCGAAGCTCTGGCGTGGGCGCTCGATGGCGGCGACGCTGTGGAAACCGGTCCGCCGCAAGAACATGAGCTGGCCGAGGGGCACGATCCCCTTGCCGGGCAGAACGAACGCGACTGGGATCGCCGGTTCGTCGTGCGCGCGGGCACCGGCCGGGACACGCTCGACACCGAATACGCCTGGCCGCCAAGCGAACTCTTCCCCGAAGGCGTGACGGCCCCAGGTGAACCGGAAGTCCTGGAGCCGGGCACGGTCATCGACCGGTTCGGCACGCCCGAAGGCCGCGTTTTCGCCGCCGTGGACACCACTTTCACACAACGGAGCCTGCCGCCGTCGCATGTGAACGCCGAGTACCGCCGGTACCGCGTACTGAAGCCGCTTCCCGTGTGGCGCGGGATTTCCGCCGCGTGGTTCGGTCAATCCGGTGGTGGCGTGCGATTGCGGACGGTTCACCCGGCGCTCGACCTGGTCGCGCTTGGCTACCTTGCTGAGGAGAGAGATGAAAGCTGAGTCGATCACCGGCTGGCTCGGCGCGGTAGGCATCCCGCCGGAGCTGGTGTCGGTCGGCACCGAGGCCGACAACGCCTGGTGCCTGATCCGTGCCGACGACCCGGACGAGAACGGCACTATCGCCTGGGAGGTCTTCTGGCGTGAGCAGGGCAACCGATACGACTGGGCCCGGTTCACCAACGAACAGGTCGCTTGCCATTACCTGTTCGGCCGGCTCACCTGGGCCCAGGTCGCACGTGGAGCAGTCGGGATTCTGAAAGCCGATTAGACACCGAAGAAAAGTGAGATGCCCGCGATCAGGGCAGAGGCTGGGGCGACGGGCGTGCCGGAAGCTGGTTGACGAGTGCCAGCGCGGTCACGAGGCGCGGCACGATTTCGGCTGACCAGAAGAAGGTGTGGATCACCGATCGCTGGTGCGCCAGGCCGTGCAGGCCCAGCCACAGCGCGACGGCGTCGGTGGCAGGATCGGTGCTTGCCGAACGGCCGGCGGCGGCGCAGTCGGTGAGGACATCGGCGAACAGCTGCAGGATGGGAACGTCGAGATCGCGCTGTCCGGCCAGGCTGAACATGGTGCGGTAGCGCTGAGGGTGCGCGGCGGCGAAATCGAGGTACGCGTGGCAGGCGGCGTACAGGCGCTGCGCGGTGTCCTCGCCCGCGGCGATCACCGCTGCCTCGAGATGGTCGGTCAGTTCGGCGAAGGCCGCGTGGACCACCGCACGCAGAATGGCCTGCTGGCAAGGAAAGTGCGGGTAGATCGAGGGGGCCGCGATCCCGGCCTCGCGGGCCACGGCTCGCAGGGTCACGGCGCGTTCGCCACCCTGGTCGAGCAGGCCGGTCGCCGCCGCCAGGACATCGGCCCGCAGGCGGACGCCTTCGCCCCGGCGGTTGCGCAGGTGGCCCATGACGTCACGGCGTGGCGACGATGACGACCTTGCCCAGGACGGTCCGGGATTCGGCCAGCGTCAGCGCGGAAGCGGCGTCGGTGAGCGGAATCCGGGCGGCGATCTGCGGAGTGATGACGCCATCGTCGACCAGCTTCAGGACCTGGGTGAGGTCCTCGCTCAGCCGGGCGCGGAAGGCCGTCCGGCTGAGGCGCTTGCCCGCCCAGAAGTTGTAGAAGTACGCGCTTTTGCCGTTGGGTAGGGAGTTCCACGTCATCAGCTGCGCGAAAAGCTTGAGCACGGGCAGTTTCGAGTTGCCCTCCTCGTTTTTCGTCGCCGCGGAGCCGTACTGGACCAGCGTGCCGCCGCGGCGCAGCAGCCGCCACGACTGCGTCAGACCGGGGCCGCCGACGTGGTCGAACACCGCGTCCACGCCTTCGGGGGCGAGCTTGCGGATCTGCTCGTACATGTCCGGGTCGCGGTAGTCGACCGGGATCGCGCCCATGGCGCGCACCGACTCGTGGTGGCGCGCCGAGGCTGTGCCGATCACCCTGATCCCGGCGTGCCGGGCCAGTTGCACGAGCGTGGACCCGACACCGCCGTTGGCACCCAGCACCACGATCGTGCCACCGGCACGGACTTTGGCCTTGCGGTGCAACATCTGCCACGCGGTGACGCCGTTGACGGCCACGGTCTCCGCGGCGGCCGCGTCCACGTTGTCCGGCACCGCAACCAGATCCGCGGCCTCGACCAGCAGATGGCTGGCCCACCCACCGACCTTGATGACTGCGGCGAACCTGCGTCCGGCCAGCGCCGAATCCACGCCCGGCCCGGTGGCGACGACCGTGCCGACCACGTCGTAGCCCGGCACGAACGGGAACGGCGGCTGGTCGTAGTACTTGCCCCGGCGCATCTGCTGCTCGGCGAACGAGACGCCGGTCGCGTCCATCCTGAGCACAACCTGCCCGGCGGCGGGGGCCGGCAACTCGCGGGTGCGGATCTCCAAGCCGTCCGGCTCGACAGTGCCTGGCAGGACGATCTCGGTGGCTGCGCTGGTCACAACGTACTCCTTAAGGCTTCGCTCGTTTGCTTACAGATGTAAACCTACAGTCGTTAGTCGTCGGCCCACAAGAGGTTACAGCCATAAACTTCGCGGTGTATGGTTACGGCGTGGAGAACACAGGAGTGCGCAGGCGCAACCGCCGTGGTGAGGGAGGCAAGCTCCGCGAGGAGATCATCGCCGCCGCCGTGGAACTGCTCGACGAACAAGGCGACGAACGTGCGATCACGCTGCGATCGGTCGCTCGCCGGATCGGAATCGCCGCCCCCTCGATCTACCCGCACTTTCCCGACCAGCCGGCGATCATGCTCGCCGTCGTGCGCCAGGAGTTCGACCGGCTCTCAGCGGGTCTGCGTGCCGCCGCGGAAACCGGCGGCGACGACCCGCGGCAGCGTCTGCTCGCGGTGTGTCACGCCTACCTGGAGCTGGCTCAGAACCATCCCGAGCGCTACCGCACCATGTTCGGCGGCCTGTGGATGCCGGCTCTGGGCGAAAGTTCGATCACCGCGGAGGATCTGATCGCGCTGGGCACCGAGTCACTGCAGATCCTTTCCGGCGCCCTCGGCGACTGCGTCAAAGCCGGCCGGGCCACCAGCACCGACCTCTTCAGCGACGCTGTCGCACTCTGGCTGGGCCTGCACGGACTGGCTCACCAGCGCGCCGTGACCCGTGCGTTCCCGTGGCCGGAAGACATCGCCGAGCGCATGATCAGCGCGCTGGCTCACCTCAACGACTGAGCTTGCTGAGGGCCGCGTCGTGTAGATGTCCGTTGGTGGACAACGCCGAGCCGCCCTCGAACGTGGCAACGCCGGACAAATCGGTGAAACGGCCGCCTGCTTCCTCGACGAGCACCTGCAGCGGCGCCACGTCCCACGGGTTCACGATGGCCTCGGCGGCGATGTCGATCACGCCTTCGGCCACCAGGCAGTGCTGCCAGAAGTCGCCGAACGCGCGGTTCTCCCAGCAGGCGTCCACGAGCCGCAGATAGGCCTCCCGTGAGTGGTACTCCACCCAGGAGCCCAAGTGTGTTGTGGACAGATATGCGTCGTCCAAACTGGACACATCGGACACGCTCAGCTTGCGTCCGTCGTCAGTGAAAGCCCCATATCCGGCAGCCGCCCACCAACGCTTGCCGAGAGCGGGCGCGCTCACCACACCCACGACGGGCTTGCCGTCTGTGACAAGTGCGATCAATGTCGCCCAAGCGGGTACTCCGCGCAGAAAATTCTTGGTGCCGTCGATCGGATCCAGCACCCATGTCCGGCCCGCGCCCACGGTCCCGCCGCGCTCCTCGCCGGCCACCGCGTCATCCGGAAAAGACTCCTTGAGCAGGGCACGGATCGCGTCCTCGACCGCGGTGTCCGCGTCGGTCACGGGGGTGCGGTCGGGCTTGCGGCTGACCTTCAGGTCCAGCGAACGGAACCGGGCGGAGGTGATGGCGTCCGCCGCGTCGGCAAGACGCAGTGCGAACTCAAGGTCGGATGACACCTACCTGATGTTGCCAGGCCTACAGTGGTCACCGTGAGTGTGGTGCTGCTGGCCGAGGACGACTCGGCGATCGCAGACCCGTTGTCACGCGCTCTGCAGCGTGAGGGCTACGCGGTAGAGGTCGTCACCGACGGGCTGAGTGCGTTGGAATTCGCCGACGCGGGTCGTGCCGACCTGCTCGTGCTGGACCTGGGCCTGCCCGGAATGGACGGCCTGGAGGTCTGCCGCAGGTTGCGCTCGTCCGGGCGCGGGCTGCCGGTGCTGATGCTGACCGCCCGGGCCGACGAGGTCGACTTCGTCGTCGGCCTGGACGCCGGCGCGGACGACTACGTGGCCAAGCCGTTCCGGCTGGCCGAACTGCTGGCCCGGATCCGGGCCCTGATGCGGCGCCAGGCGCCCGGCGCGGTCGAGGTCAACGGCGTGAAGATGGACCTCGCCGCCCGCGTGGTGACCGTGGACGGCCAGGAGATCACCTTGGCCAACAAGGAGTTCGAGCTGCTGCGCGTGCTGATCCAGCGAGCCGGCCAGGTCGTCACCCGCGAGGAGATCCTCGCCGAGGTGTGGGACGACACGCCGGAACGCAAGACCAGCAAGACGCTGGACATGCACATGTCCTGGCTGCGCCGCAAACTCGGCGACCTCGGCCCGCGCGCCGCGGAACGGCGCATCGCCACGGTCCGTGGCGTGGGCTTCCGATTCAACTCCGACTAGGACATGCGCAGACGGATACTGCTGGCGATCCTGCTGGCTGTCGCGGTGACCACCTGTGCGCTGGGCATCCCGCTCGGCTACACGGCGTTGGAGCTGGTGGAGACCCTGACCACGGAGGATCTGCGGACCCGGGTCCAGCAGATCGGGCTGAAGCTGGACGACGACCTGGCCAACAACCGGGAGCCGACGATCACCGACGTCGAGTCGGTGGTGCCGCCGAAAGGGCGGCTGATCGTCACGCGCCCGGACCAGCCGCCCGAGATATTCGGCCCGGACCCTGGCCAGGACTATCTCGCCGAGCAGATCGAGATCCTGCGCCAGGGAACCGTGACCGTGCAGATCCCTGCGGCGCCCACCCGCGCCCGGCAGACGCAGGTCGCCGGGCTTGTCGTGCTCGTCATCGTGCTCACGATCGCCATCGCGACGGGCGTCGCAATCGTGACGGCAAGACGGTTGGCGCAGCCACTCGGGCACGTCGCCAACCGTGCGGGACGCCTGGGCGCAGGCGACTTCCGGCCCGATTCGCGGCGCTACGGGGTAGCTGAGCTAGACCGTGTCGCCGAGGCCCTGGACACCTCCGCAGGTGCGCTGGCGGAGCTCGTACAGCGGGAACGCGATCTGGTCGGAGATGTCTCGCACCAGCTGCGTAGCCGGTTGACAGCGCTGCAGTTGCGGCTCGAAGCCTTGACGCACACGACTGACGACGAGAACAGAACCGATGCCATGGCGGCTCTGGAACAGGCTGAACGACTCGGTGACGTCCTCAGCGAGCTGCTTGCCGCAGCCCGTGAGGCGCGTGCAACCGACGCGGAGCCGTTGGACCTCGCGGCGGCGCTCCCGGCGATTGTGGGCGAGTGGCGAGAGCCGTTGCGTTCCAAGGGACGTGCGTTGCGCCTACGCGTACACGGCCGTCCATTGGCCAAGGCGACGACAGCACGGCTACGGGAAGCCATAGGCGTGCTGTTGGACAACGCGCTACGGCATGGTGCAGGACCGGTGTCGTTGGCCGTGCGGGGCGGTGACGCGACCGTCGCGATCGAGGTGTCAGACGGTGGCAACGGTGTCCCTGACGAGCTCGTCGCGCACATCTTCGACCGCGGTGTTTCCGGAGTCGGGTCGACAGGCGTCGGGCTCGCATTGGCTAGGGCGCTCGTCGAGTCTGACGGCGGACGGCTGGAACTGTCGGTCTCGCGCCCTGCCACGTTCACGATCTTCCTACCTGTGCCGCGCGTTGACGATGTGCGCGGCGTGCGTTGGCCCGCCGAACGGTCGCCGCGCTAGGAGTCGTCGCGCACGATCCGGGGCCGCGCGTTCGCCTCGGGGAACACCCAGCGCCGGAATCCCCAGAACCGGAAGAACATCGCCAGCAGCATGCCGATCACCGACCCGGACATGAAGTCGGCGACCTCCTGCACCCAGCGCTCCACGTGCGGCACCTCAAGGTCCAGCACATAACGCGAGACGTACGGCGGCACCAGGTTGATGGCCACACCACCACCGCTGATCAGGAAGAACAGCGCGGCTTCGTGATGACGCTCGCGCCCGCCCCGAGTCCGGAACGACCACTCACGGTTGAGGATGTAGGACACGATCGTGGCGATGATGACGGCGATCGCCTTGGCCGTGATCGGCTTGCTCTCCAGAACAGTCAGCTTGAGAAAGAACCAGATGCCGTTGTCGATGACAAACGTGGTACCGCCGACGATCGCGAACTTCAGCAGTTCGCGGTGCCGGATAAGCACAGAACGCAACGGTTCTGGCACTTGGGCCAGCACGCTCTCGACTATCGACACTTCCGCAGTCTACGGACGGAAATGCCGCAGCACTTGACACGCTACGCAGCGCGCTGTTCCTCATCGTCACGCACAGCACGCAACCGACGGGCCGCACGCGCCTCGCCCGTACGGGCGTTGGCCTCGGGGAAAACCCACTTCTTAAAGGCCCACCAGCGGAACACCATCGCGAGCAGCGTGCCGAGGATCATGCCACTGAGAAAGTCGGCGATCTCCTGAGTGACGAGGCTCACATTCGGAACCTTGAGGTCCAGGACATAGCGGGAGATTCCCAGCGGCAGCGAGTTCAGCCCGACGCCGATCCCGCTGATCAGGAAGAAGAGCGCGGCCTCATGGTGGCGCTCGCGCCCGCCGCGAGTGTGAAACGACCACTCACGGTTAAGGATGTAGGACACGATCGTGGCAATGATGACCGCCACAGCCAAAGCCGTGACCGGGTTCGCATTCAGGATCGTGAGTTTCAACGTGTAGTTCACAACGTTGGTCACGGCAAAGCAGACCGCGCCGACCACGACGAATCTCAGCAGCTCCCGGTGCTTGAGCACAATCCTGCGCACAGGCTCGGGAATCCGCGCGAGAACGGTCTGCACAAAGGCCATGGAGCCAGACCCTACTGATCGCCATTCGGCCGCTTGACAGCAGCTCCCGATCACTGTGCGCCTACACACACGGGCCTGACCCCATGTGCGTGCTTCGTCCGATTAGAACCGGACGAAGCACGCACAAGCCGCGCTCAGCGTGGGGCTGGCCCCTCGGAGGCCGGGCACCGGCCGGTCAGAACGGCGAGCAACCGTTCGACATCGCTCAAGCTGTCGCAATCACTCGGCTCAGGCGGCGGCTGCGTGCGAGTCGAAGTCGTGGTCGGCTTCGTCTCCTCAGGCGGCGCCTTCGTCGGTTCCGTGGGCTTGGTCGGGTCCCCGGGTTTTGTCTCTGTTGTCGGCGACGTCGGAGTTGTCTGCCTCGTTGTCTCAGTTGGTCGAGTCGGTTTGGTCGGCGTCGGCTTGGTGGTGGTCGGCTTGGGAGGCGGATCCGGCCAGCTCCACCAGGGCAACTTCACGGTTGTGCGGGCGCTCGCGGTGCCGAGCGTGGCGGTGACCAGGACCTTGCGGGACTGGCCCTGTGGCTTGCGGGTCTCTCCGCTCGGGTCGGAGAGACTCACACGCAGGTAGAACCGGTCGCCGGGTTTCAGGTTGTCGTGAGTGACACAGTTTGCTGTCGCGCCGTTTGGCGTGCAGGAGGCGGCGGGCCAGGCCGATATGCGTTCGACGGGCTGGTCGAACGAGATCGTCACCTGCTTGGTGCTCTCGCCCGTGTTCGTGGCGATAGCCACGATGCCAGCCTTGTGATGTCGGCCAGGGACCGGGAAGTCGAGCCAGTCGCGGAAGGCGTAGATCGAGACGCCGTCCTTCTTCGGGATCGGCTTCACGTCGACCTTCACCGAGATCGGCACGCTCAACGATGAGCCCGCGCTGACGAAGCCGGTGATGGTGCCGCCGGGGCTGTCCTCGGTGGCGTCGATCCGGAACAGCAACGTCGTGGACTCGCCTGGCTCCAGGCCACGGCCATTCGTACACACGACGGTGCCTGTGCCGCCGGGGCATTGCACCGATGACGGGGGCGGGGCCGCGTTCAACCTGAGCATCGGACCGGTGCTGAACCGTGAGGTCCCGACCGCGCTCACGCCTTCCGGCAGGTTGAGTGCCGCGAGAATGGGCTCGGACACGCTGCCGCCGGTATTGCTGACCGTGATCGGCATGTCGACCGGGCTGGTACCTGGCACCACCGTGATCGGCTGAATCGTCGGCGCCGAGAGACGTGGCGGCGGGGGCGGTGGCGTTGTTGGTGACGTTGGCTGGGTCGTCACCGTCGGCGAGGACGGACTCGGGGCAGCGGTGGTCGGCGTGGGCGTAGGTGTCGGTGCAGGTGTCGCCGACGGCTGGGTCGGAGTGTTCTGCGGTGGCGGGGGCACCGGTGGCGGGGGCACCGGGGGCACCGGGGGGATGTTCGGCAGGGTCGGCCGTTGCGTCTGTGTGGTGGGCGCGGGCGCGGGCTGCGCGATCGGGAGCTCCTGCTGACCACCCGACGTCAACGCGATCGCGATCGCCGCGGCCAGCGCGGTCGCAGACGCCGCGACACCGATGAACTGCCGTGGCAACGAAGACGCGGCGCCTGCTGCGCCGGTGGCGCTCCCCGCCGCGACACCGGCCACAACGGCACTGCCTGCCTTGGCGGTTGTCGTAGCCAGGTAGCCCAGAGCACCGACACCCAGCACCAGGGGAGCGATGATCCCGCGCAGACCGCTGTTGACGTCGGCGAGTTCCGCAGCCAGCACCCGGCAACGCTCGCACTCGTCGAGGTGCGCCTCGACCTGAGCGGTCTCACGCTTTGACAGTCCGCCACGCGTCCACGCGCCAAGCCGTTCGGCCGTCGCGCGGCAACGCTCGTTGTCCGACTCAGCCAGGTGCACCTGCAGGTACGCCTGACGAAGCCCTTCACGCGCGCGGTAGGCGAGCGCGCTCACGCCGTTGGGCGTCAGGCCGAGGAGCGGCGCGACCTCAGCGGGCGACTGCCCTTCGACCTCGGTGTGCCACAGCACGGCTTGCCACCGCTCGGGTAGACGCGCGAACGCACGCGCGGCCAACGACCGCTCCAACCCGGCAACAGCTGTATCGGAGAACGGGACAGCCGTATCCGCGCCGGCGATCGTGGTGACGTCCTCGGACAGCTCGACCTTCTTGTCGCGACGCGTCTTGTCGTAGGCGGTGTGCCGCAGGGCGGTCAGCAGATACGCGCGGAACGCCGAGTCCGGGCCGCGACCGGCCCGCAACGTGTCGAGCACCTTCGCGAACGCCTCGGACACCAGGTCATCGGCTTCAGCCTGCGAACGGGACAGCTGGCGGGCGAGGTTGTACGCGGCCCCGACGTGTCGCTGGTAAAGCGATCCGTAAGCCGCGACCGTGCCGTTGCGAACCGATTCGATCAGTTCGGCGTCGCTCGGCCCGTGCACCTCAGCAGGAACCGTGGACACGTGCCTCCCTCGTCGCTGCCCGTGATGCGGACAAGTGTGACGGACCTACATCACGGAGTCATCTCCCCGGTCAACGCGTTTGCTAGCTGAGCGTAAGCGGGTAACCCGTCCGTATGACAAATCGGCTGAAATCGCGTCACACCTGAGGCCCAGCGACGTTTCCCATCCGGATCTTTCGAACGGCGGAGAGGAACTGGTACCTGTGGCGCTTCGCGAAGCGGGTTCACGGTCATTCCGTGGCGACGCCGATGGCGCGGAGGCCGCCCTTCGGTCTTTGCGTGCCAGATGGCGGACCGCGAGTATCGCGGCCGGCTGGCGCTACCCGAGCGACTGGGCGTTGCCCGAGGTCGACGCGGTGTGTGCGTCAGCGCTGGTCAAGGCCGACCTGGCGGACCCGTTGGCGGATCTGGGCCGGGCCCGGGCGGTGTCCGGGGCGGGCCTGGACGAGACGCTGACGGACGTCGCGGCGCTGCACGCGGTGCTCAGCGACCCACGGCTGCTGGCCGCCAACCCGGACACCACGCCGGCCCGTCTGCTCCGGCTGACCGCGCTGGCCTGGGCGGACGTCTCTTCCAACGAGATCTGCCGCAGCGAGGTCCGCGAGAGCCTGACCGGCCTGTCCACGGCCGCGTACCTGCGTACCCGGCTCGGCGAGATCTACCGGCAGGCGTCTCGCGACCAGAAATCCGTCGGCCATGTTCTGCTCACTGTGAGTATCGATCTTTCGGCCGTGGTCGGGTGGTCCCGGCTGATGGCCATGGTGCTGGCCGCCGACGTGCTCCGGCAGGTCTTCGACGGCGGCGAAAGCCTTGCTCTGCTCGGCCCGTCAGTGGCCGTCGTGCTGACCGAACGAGAGCCTCAACTGGCCAAACGCAGCGCCGAGGCGCAGTGGACGCTCGCCAAGCGGCTCTCGGTCGACCCGCAGTTGCACACGCTCGGTCCGGTCGAAGTCCGCCTGCACCGGTTGCCGCCGACCCACGAACAAGCGTGCGACCTCATCGAGTCCCTCGGTCGCGCCTAGGGAAAACGCAGCTCAACGCGTTCGAGCGGGTCGGCACGCGATTGTCTGGCAAACCACCTGCCGGAGGCCGTCCAGGGGGCTCAAGCCACGTTCGGGTGGATCTCGTGATTTGCTGTTGGTCGTGAGCGACGTGGGCGAGCGCAATGGGGGTGCGCCCGTGCGGGCGACGGAGCGGCTGACGGCGGCTGTTGTCTGGTTTGCCGGATCCTGGCGTGCGATGTGGGTGATCCTCATCGTGCCGTTTGCGTTCCTGCTTACCGGCATCATCGTTTCCCTGCTGCACGGCCGGATGGGCGTCGACTCGGCGGTGTACCGCGCGGGCGGCGTCGCGTTGCTGACCGGCGAGCCGCTCTACGACAAGATGACGCTGCTGGCCGAGCCGTGGTGGGCTCAGCTGCCGTTCACGTACCCGCCCACCGGCGCGCTTCTGTTCGTCCCGCTCACTGTGGTGCCCACGACCATCGCCTGGGGCGTGCTCAGCATGGTCTCGGTGCTGTCGATGAGCGTGGTCATCCGGGTCGTACTGGAGAAGTTGCCCAACCGGCCGAGCTGGCTCTCGCCGACCAAGGCGACGGTGTGGTTCTCGATCGTGATGCTGGGCATGGAACCGGTGTGGCGCACGCTGTTCCTCGGTCAGATCAACCTGATCCTGATGGTCATCGTGGTACTCGACGTGCTCGTCGTTTGCGGCGCCGGCGGCAGGCTCGGCAAGTGGGGCGGCGTGCTCATCGGTATCGCCGCCGCGGTGAAGCTGACACCGTTGATCTTCGTCGCGCACCTGGTCCTGGTCGGTCGCCGCAACGACGCCGTCCGGGCGTTCGCGACCTTCCTGGCTTTGCAGGGCTTGATGTTCGTGATCTCCGCCCGGGACGCCTGGCACTTCTGGACGATCACCGTGGTCGGCGACCCGATGCGGATCGGGCCGGTGTTCTGGAACGGCAACCAGTCGCTCAACGGCCTGATCAACCGGATCACCGATCTCGACCCGAACTCCACCAAGATCGCGCTGGCGATCGGCGCGCTGCTGGCGATCCCGGCGATGCTGCTGGTCCGGCGCTTCCACCGGCACGGCCGCGCGGTGACGGCGTTGCTGGTCAGCGCCTTCTTCGGACTGCTGTTCAGCCCGGTGACCTGGACGCACCACTACGTCTGGGTGGTGCCGCTGCTGATCATGCTGATCGCGCGGATGCCCGACCCGCTGCCGAAGGGCTTCTGGAAGATCGCCCGGACCGCGGTGGCGCCTCTCGTGGTGTTCGCGGTGTTCGTCAGCTGCGTGCTGCTGTGGATGCGCAGCGGCTTCGGCAAGGAACTGAACTGGTACTGGTGGGAGTTCATCCCGGGTAGCGCGTACATGATCGTTCCGGTCGGCGCGGGGATCGCGATCGCCATCCGGGTGCTGCGCCGTCGTATGCGCGCCCGTTCGCAGCCGCCGGAGGGCGCGCCGAAGGTGCCTGCGGGCCAGTCGTCGTGAGCCTGCGTTCCCAGTGGATCGACGTCGCGTTCTACCTGGGATTCGGTCTGGACGCGCTGTACACGGCAGTGTTCTCGGAGTTCTACGGCTTCCGTGTGTGGGGCAACTTCGCGGTCGTCGGGTATCTGTTCGCGTTCGTGCACGCGTTGGTGCTGGTGCTCACGCGACGGCCTGGTTCGCGGTGGGTGCCGGTCGGGTACGTCGTCGTGCTCGCCATGGTCGTACCGATGCTTGTGCTGGTGTTCAAGCGTATGACCGGGCGGGACTGGGGGTCGCCCGCGCATTCGATGACCGCGCAGCCTGAGGTCTGGGTGATCGAACGGGCGGGACGGCTGTTGCTGCAAACCGGGTCGCCATATGTCGATTTGACGACATTGACGCGGCCGCCTGTCGTGGACGACTACACCCCCTATGGCCCGGCTATGGTGTTGCTCGGGTTGCCCAACGCGCTGTTCGGACGGTCCGTGCTGACCGATGCCCGGGTCATCGCCTTCGTGGTGACCATCGGGATCTTCCTGTTGGTGTTGAAGGTTGCCGGCTGGCCGCGGTTGTCCGTGCGGCCCGTGCAGCTCATTGGTTTGACGACGTTCACCACGCTGTCCGCCGCCGTCGCAGGCAACGACATGCCTGTTGTGGCGTTGCTCATCCTCGCGGCCGTGCTCGCCGTACGGTCCAGACCTGAGTGGGCCGGTCTTGTGCTCGCGCTCGCGGCGAGTATGAAGCTCACGGCTTTGCCTGCGGCTGCTGTGGTCGCTGTGGCCATTGGGGTTGCGCGGCTTTGGCGGTTCCTGGGCGCGTTCCTGGCGGGTGGCGTGGTGCTGACCGGGTTGTCGGCAGCGGTGAATTGGCATGCGTTCGTGGACAACGTGATCAGGTTCCCGGCGAACATGGCGGCCGTCCGATCGCCTGCGGGAAGCCCTCTGCCTGGGCATTTGCTGGAGGAGACCGGGCCGGTCGGGCACACGCTGGTGCTGATCCTGATGGGACTCGCGGCCGTCGGGATGCTGTGGTGGCTGCTGGCGCGTCCACCTCGGACCGCGGCGGAGATCCTGCTGCGTACCGGCGTCGGGCTGGGCGTGGCGATGCTGCTGATGCCCGCGACACGATGGGGGTACCTGATCTATCCGATCGCTCTGCTCGGGGCGGCTCTGCACTCCTGGCGTCCGGCTCGCAAGTTGGCGCAGGTAGGGTGACCTGCTCGTGGACCCAGTTACCGGCTTTCCCGTCGTCGGCATGGTGGGCGGCGGCCAGCTCAGCCGGATGACCCAGCAGGCCGCGATCGCGCTCGGCCAGTCGTTGCGTGTGCTCGCGATCTCCGCGGACGAGCCCGCCGCGCTCGTCACCCCGAATGTCATGCTCGGCCATCACACCGACCTGGAGGCGTTGCGCGCCTTCGCTTCCTCGTGTGACGTGATGACGTTCGACCATGAGCACGTGCCTTCCGAGTACCTGCGGACGCTGGTGGCCGAGGGCTTCGCCGTCCATCCCGGACCCGAGGCGCTCATCCACGCGCAGGACAAGCTCGTGATGCGCAACCGGCTGGCCGCGATGGACATCCCGGTCCCCGAATACGCAGAGGTGACCTCCCCGGCGGACGTCACACAATTCGGTGAAAAGCACGGCTGGCCAGTGGTAGTGAAGGCGACACGCGGCGGCTACGACGGCCGTGGCGTGTGGATGGTGCCTTCATCAGGCGAGTCCCTCGTCGCCGAACTGCTCGAGGCCGGAACGCCACTCATGGTTGAGCAACGCGTGGACATGACACGCGAGCTCGCCGCAGTGGTCGCCCGTTCCCCGTTCGGTCAGGGCGCCGCATGGCCGCCCGTCGAAACCGTGCAGTCAAACGGAATCTGCGTCGAGGTCTTGGCACCCGCACCTTCGCTTGACCCTTCGCGCGCTGAGCAAGCGCAGGAATTGGCGCTGCGCGTGGCATCCGCGCTGGAGGTTGTCGGCGTGCTGGCGGTCGAATTGTTCGACACACCAAACGGTCTCGTGGTCAACGAACTGGCGATGCGCCCGCACAACTCCGGGCACTGGACCATCGAAGGGGCCCGCACTTCCCAGTTCGAACAGCACCTGCGGGCCGTGCTCGACTATCCACTCGGCTCAACGGACCTGGTCGCGCCCGTGGTCGTGATGGCGAACGTGCTCGGTGCCCGGTCCACACCGGACATGGGGCCGGACGAGCGCCTGCACCATTTGTTCGCGCGTTATCGCGACGTCCACGTGCACTATTACGGAAAAGCTGAACGCCCCGGCCGGAAAATCGGCCACGTGACAGTCCTGGGCACAGATCTGGCAGAAGTCCGCCGCCGCGCCCGTTTCGCCGCGGACTGGCTGTCCACCGGCACCTGGCCGGACGGCTACGACATTCACGGAGGAAAGTAAGTGGTCGACGTCGGCGTGATCATGGGCAGTGACTCGGACTGGCCCGTGATGTCCGCAGCCGCAACAGCCCTCGCCGAATTCGAGGTGCCCTACGAAGTCGGCGTCTACTCCGCGCACAGAACCCCGCAGCGAATGCTTGACTACGCCACCTCAGCCGCCTCCAGAGGCCTCAAGGTGATCATCGCAGGCGCAGGCGGAGCGGCCCACCTCCCCGGAATGGTCGCCTCGGCAACAGTCCTGCCCGTGATCGGCGTCCCAGTCCCCCTGAAATACCTCGACGGCATGGACTCCCTGCTCTCCATCGTCCAAATGCCCGCCGGAGTCCCCGTCGCCACAGTGTCGGTAGGCGGCGCCCGGAACGCAGGCCTGCTCGCCGTCCGAATCCTCGCCGCCACAAACCCACCCCTCCAGGCAAAAATGGCCCAATTCCAAGCCGACCTCGAATCCCTCGTCCTGGAAAAGGACACAAACCTCCGCAAAACAGCCGCCCAGGACTCGTGAGTTCTGGTTCAGGCTGCGACCACAACGCGTACCCAGCGCGGGCTGATGACTCTGCGCGTGGTGGCCGCAGCCTGTAAGAGCTTTTAGTTGGCCGGTTTGGTGGTGGGGCCGCCTTCGTAGGTGGTTTCCTGGCTGGGTTGTTGGTTGTTGCGTTGTGCGGTGGGGATGAGGGATTGGTAGACGTAGGGTTGGCCGTCGGCGTCGCGGAATGTGATGACGACGCGTCCGTTGGTGGTGCTGATCGCCGTGGGCTCGGTGACGGAGCGGAAGGCTAGGCCGGTGCGGCTGTCAGCGAGTACGCGCCAGGGGCGGTAGTTGGCGCTGGCGGGTGCGGTTTGTTCGGTGACGTAGATGTATCCGTCAGTGTGGTGGACGGCGAGGTGGATAATTCCGTTGGAGACACTGACGATCGGTGTTCCTTGGGCCGTGATGGCCGGCAACGGGTTCCACGTGAGTGCGCTGCCTGTTGTTTCGCGTGCGGTGACGACGGTGCCGTTGTTCAGCGCGAACAGTTGCAGGGTGTTGTCAGGGTTGATGGCGAAGCCGGTTTTCCCGGTCCCGGGAAGGTTGCCGAGGTTGCGCCAGGGGCCGATGGTGCCTGCGGTGTAGCGGGCGGCTTTGAGTTCGCCGGTGGTGGTTCTGACCAGGATTTCGTAGGCGTCGCCGGTCCGGACCGTGGTGATGTCGTTGGTCAGTCCGGTTGCGTTGGTGGCGCGCCAGCCAAGATCCGCGCTTGTGGCGGGGTTGTGGTTGTGGGTGCGCAATGTTCCTGTGGCATCGATGGCCAGTGCGGTAATGGTTTTGTTCGTGTCGGTGATGAATGTCGCTGGTTTGGGTGTCCAGCCACCGAAGTCGGCCAGTGGTGTCCAGGTGGTGCTGCCCGCGGTTTGGGTCGCGCGCCGGGTTGCACTGTCCTGCCCGAGGGCGGCGACATGAAGGTTGCCGTTTCCGTCCACTACGGACGTCGGCATGTCGGTGAAGGACTGGTGACCGGCGACGACTGTGTAGTCGATGAGGGTGAGATCGCTGGTGTTGCGTTGACGGCCGTGGACGAGCCGGCCGAAGGTGTCGGTGTAGAAGTACTGCAGTAGGCCGCTGTTTGCCTCGCTGATGCTTGTGGGCGCGTTGTCGCGGGTGGTTACGGCGGGGCGCGATGGGAAAGGGTTGGTGGTGAGGGCGCAGGTGTTCGTGGTGGCCAGCACGTTGGGCCGGTTCCAGCCTTGGCCGACAAGTTTGCCCACGTTGCCGGCCCAGCTGTCGGTGGACTCGAAGTATCGGTACCAGAACATGTCGCCCGTGTCGGGGCGAACTGCGTAGAAGATGTCGGCGCCGGGCGAGAAGACGGCGCTGAAGCTGTTCCAGCCGATTCCGAGGTTTTTTTCGCGCTGGAGCCAGCGTTGGGACTCGGTGTGATACCGGAAGCGATAGAAGTTTCCGTCGGGTTTGCGGGCCCAGATGACGCCGTTGCCTGCGGCGACGACCAGGTTGTATTGGCTCCAGCCGGTGTCGATGATTCGGTGGGTCCAGGTCTTGCTGGTTTCGTTGTGGACCCACTGGTGGAGGTTTCCGTCGGGTTCCACGGTGTAGAAATGGCCGCGTTCGTCGACGGTGATCCGATTGGAGTATTCGGGCGTGGTGTAGCGGTTCCAGCCGGTGCCGATGACTTCGTGTTGCCCGCCGTTGACGCTGTCCCAGCCGGTGCCGTTCCATCGCAGGCGTCGTAGTTCGCCGTTTTGAGGTATCGAGTAAACGCGCCCGTCGGGGCCGCCAACGATTTTCATCTGGGTCCAGCCGGCGCCGATCTGGCTGCCTCCGCTCCAGGAGCCGACACCTGTCTCAGGCTCTTCGTGCTGGAGGAGGCTGAGTTCGCCGGTTGTGGTGGCGACAAAGACCGGCACCGAGGCACGACACTGGATCGGATCTTGCGCATAGGCGTTCTGATGCGATACAGGAATAAGAAGCGCCGCGATGCTTGCGCTGGCGACAAGGATTCCTCGAGTTGTTCGCCTCGTGCGTGTGGTCATGCAGGAGCTCGCTTTCTCTGATGCCGAAATACCCAGGGAGCGGTATTCGTGTCCACTCCAGTTGGACTGCGTGTGCTGGGGATTAACCGCTGATCGCGTCTGCTGATAGCGCGATTTCCTGCAGTTTTCTCATGTCATCCCCCTTGTTGATCTCCCGCGACCGACGCATTGCGACGCGGAGAGTGAACCGCTGTCTGTCTCGTCCGGCAAGTTCCGGGCGTTACAGCGAACGTATGCCGCGAAAATCATAAGACCGATAGTCTCGGTGGGGTCTTGACTGAACTACATTCCGTGGTAGGGCAGTGTTTTTCCTGCTTGTGGTGGCTTGTTTTCCGACTCGCTTTCCGCCAAGGTGATTTCGCCGAGTCACGGCCATAGGACTGTCTGTGTCCTGCTGGTTTATGGGGAGGGGCTCTCGTGCTGTCGTGGAAGACCCATGCGCGCCGTCCACGTTTCACGATCAAGTCGATCGTCTTGCTGCTGGTGCTGTCGCTTGTCGCGACCGGGATAGGGCCAGGCACACCGCTGCTGACACCTGGGCAGATCGACGAGCAGGCCGCTCTCGAGCAGGCCATGGGCTTGTCGCCGAAACAGCAGGTGCGCCCGGCGGGCGGGCAGGCGTCGGAGGAGCTTTCCGAGTCGGCCAATCAGGCTGCGCCGAAGTCGTTGCAGGCCAAGTATCCGCCGATCCAGGGTCAGCAGACCAACGCACCACACAACGAGACCCGCGTCGAGCAGAGAACCGCCGCGGCGCGTGGGTTCGATGCCGCGACGAGCAAGGAGATACCGGAGCAGCGCACGGAGCGGGAACGGACGTACCGCAACACCGACGGCACACAGACCACGGAGTTCAACCGCGATCCGGTCAACTACCGGACCGCGAACGGCGGATACGAGCCGATTGACACCGCAGTCGTCGAGGCAGGGGCCAACGAGTGGCGTAATCGGGCTGACGCGGTGGATCTGCGTTTCGCGCGTCGATCGGACGCCGCGACGTTGGTTCAGACGCGTTTGGATGATCAGCACGAGCTGTCGTTCGGTCTGTTGGATGCAGCTACGACGGCTGGTCGGGTTGAGGGCAACGCGATCACGTACGCCGGGATCCGGCCGTCTGCGGACTTGCGTATCGACGTGAAACCCGGTGGTTTCAAGGAGACCCTGGTCCTGGCCTCCCCTGATGCGCCGCATTCGTGGACTTTCCCCCTGCGGCTCAAAGGTCTTCGCGCGTCCATCGCCGACGGGCGTGTTGTGTTCACCGACGAGAAAGGCGTTCAACGCGCGCAGTTCCCGCGCGGGTTCATGACCGACGCGTCCCAGAACGCGCAGACCGGTGACCCCGCTACGTCCTATGGCGTGACCTACCAGCTCATCGAGCACCAGGGACAGCCCGCCCTGCGAGTGGAACTGGACTCGGCGTGGCTGCGTGACCCGGCTCGCCGTTACCCCGTCGCGGTGGATCCTCCTGTGGACACGTTCACTGTCGATGCGAGCATGTTCGTGCAGAACTCGTGGCGCACGGATGGTGCCGATGATCTGAAGGTCGGCACGAGCGGGGACACCAAGGCCGCTGCCTATCTGCGTTTCGGCGACGTTCGCACCCGGCTGGCCAACCACAAGATTCACGGCGCGCAGCTGATGCTGACCAACTACTGGTCCTGGTCCTGCCAGCCGCGTCCGGTGACGGTGCATCCGGTGACCGCGCCGTGGGGCACGAATGGTGGATTCCCCGGGCCTGCCTACGGTCCGGCGTTGACAGAGTCATCGTTCGCGCACGGATTCATCGCCGTCGGACAGACCGTCTCGAACTGCCCGGCCGCACACGCGCCGATCAACCTGGGCCTCGCCGGCCGGGACCTGGTGCAGGACTGGGTCACCGGTGCGCGGGAGAACCACGGCCTGACGGTTCGCGCGTCGGAAACAGACACGTTCGGGTGGAAGAAGTTCTACGGCTACCGGACAGCGAACCCGCCCCGGTTGTATGTGACGCACTCGCCGTACAACGCGGAGTACCGGATCGACAACGGCGTCGTCGACCCGCCGGTGACGCGGACGCAGGGCGGCAAGGTCAAGGTCACGGTCACCAACCGCGGCGCCGAGACCTGGACGCCGTCCACGTTCGCGTTGGGGTACCGGGCATTCACCACCCGAGGAACGCCGATCGCTTCTGTCGAGGCGGCGAGCCTGCCGCATGATGTTGCGCGCGGGGCGTCGGTGACGCTGGAAGCGACCGTCAAACCGCTCGATCCTGATGACTATCTGCTGGATTTCAGCATGCTGCGGCGCGGTGGGCCATGGTTCACCGACGAGCAGATCGCGCCGATCCGGTTGATGCTGAGGGTGATCGACGTCCCGCCGATCGTCAAGGCCCAGTACCCGCCGAACGGATACTCCGCTCAGACACTCACTCCCCAGCTGTGGGTGGACGCGGTCGATGTCGATGCTCCACCGAACCTGTCGCCGCAGTACCGCTTCGAGATCTGCACCGAGTACGTCCGGCAACCAGACGGCACACTGAAAGGCGTCGGATGTATCTCTTCGGGATACATCAACTCCCGGTTCTGGACTGTCCCTGCCGGAGCGCTGAAGTGGAGCAAGGACTATCAGTGGCGCGCGTTCGGTTATGACGGCCACGCGGAAAGCGAAGCACTACCACCCAGCCACATCCTGACCGCTGTCCCGCAACCGGAGATCACCGCCCAGCTCGCGACCGCTCCGTACAGCGGTCCCAGCACGGATTTCCATCCCCAGACGGGCAACTACTACTCCAGCGCGATCGACGCCTCCGTGGAGACCACCGGCCCGAAACTCACTGTCGCGCGTACCTACAACAGCATGGACCCGCGCCGGGACCTGAGCTTCGGCGCCGGATGGTCGAGTCGCTACGACATGAGAGTCATCCCTGATGACGACGGCTCCGGCAACGTGGTGGTGACCTACCCGGACGGGCAGCAGGTCCGATTCGGACGCAACGCCGACGCGACGTTCTCCCCACCGCCCGGCCGGTCAGCGAACTTCCGTACTCGTCTCGCACAAGAGGGAGGCGGCTGGGCGCTGGTGGACCAGGAGTCCACGCTCTACACCTTCCGTCCGGACGGCCGCCTGATCACCATCCATGAGGCGTCGGGGCACTGGATCGAGCTCGACTACGGCCCGATCGACAAACTCAAGCGCGCCATCAGCCGGACCAGTGACCGCATCCTGTACTTCACCTGGAGTGGGCGGCACATCTCCACGGTCAGCACTGATCCGATCAACGGCCGCCAGCTGACCTGGAACTACACCTACGACGGCGACAAACTCACCAAGGTCTGTGACCCGAAAGGCGGCTGTACCGGCTACGAGTACTCAACTGGGTCGCACTACCGCAGTTCGGTCGCTGACGCCCGGCCCGGTTCCTATTGGCGTCTCGGTGAACAAGACGGAACCGAAGCAGCCAGCCAAGTCCGCACCAACCTGGGCAAGGACAAGGGCACCTACAAGGATGTCACCCTGCGCGCGCCGGGTGTGCTGGCCGGCACCTCCGACACCGCCGCGACATTCAACGGCACCTCCTCGGTGCTGACGTTGCCCGACGGAACGGTACGGAAAAACCGGGATCTGGCCGTCGAGATGTGGTTCAAGACCACGACCGGCGGGCCGCTGTTGGGCTACCAGAACAAACTGATTGGACAAGACCCCAGCGTCAGTACGCCCGTGCTGTACATCGGTACCGACGGCAAGCTGCGCGGACAGTTCGCCAACGGCAGGACCGCGCCGATCACCAGCCCCACTGTGGTGAACAACGACCAGTGGCACCACGTCGTGCTCTCCGGCTCGCTCGCGACGCAGACCCTGTATCTGGACGGCGTACCAGTCGGAACGGCTGCGGGCGAGATCAACCACAACGACGTGACCTACAACCAGATCGGTGCGGCGAACGCATCGGCGAGCTGGCCGGGCTGGGGTTCGCAGGCGCGGCGGTTCTTCGCAGGCCAGATCGACGAGGTCGCCTACTACGAACATCCGCTCGGCCCGACAACCGTGACCGCTCACTTCCAGGAGCGGGCCGCATCAGACCAACTGGCCAAGATCACGTTGCCCAGCGGGCGTGTCGCGGCACAACTGTCCTACGACGTCACCTACGACCGTCTGCAGGAATACATCGACCGCAACGGTGGTCTCTGGAAACTCGCGGTCCCGGTCGTCACCGGCAGTGCCAAGAACCTGATCCGTACCGCGCAGGTCACCGACCCGGGAAACCGGCACCATTTCTACGACTATGACCCTGTGCGCGGCCGGATCCTGCGCTACATGGCACCTCTCGGGTTGAGCGTGCGAGAGGAGGACCGCCGGGACGCAGCCGGCGTACCCACCCCACCTGCCATCCCGACATGTCCCGGCACTCCGCCGACGACCCCGATCCCGGCGCCGCCGGACGAGGGCCCGATCTACTGTGGCGGTCCTGCCGGCGGAGGCAGCGAGTGGGTCGGTGGCCCCGTCAAGGGCCAGGGCATCCGCACGTATGACTACGACGACAACGGTTTTCAGAACACCATCACTGACGAGAACGCCAACAGTGTCGTCCTCGGCATGGACGAACGCGGCAACATCACCTCACGCAAAACCTGCCGCGTCGCCCCGGGGGACTGCCAGACCTCGTATTCCTCGTACTACTTCAATCCGCAGGACCCGATCGACCCGCGCAATAACAAGATGATCGCCTCCCGCGATGCCCGCTCCAGCGGACCGGCCGACGACCGGTTCCTCACCAGCTACACCTACACCGACCTGGGGCAGCGCGGGCTGCTCGCCAGCCAGACCAATCCTGACGGTGGCGTCGTCGCGCACATCTACACCACCGGTAACGAAGCCGCGATCGGCGGCGGAAACGCACCCGCCGGTCTGCTCGCCAGCACCACTGATCCACTCGGCGCGGTCACCTACTACAGCTACTACCAGAACGGCGACCTCGCCCAAATCAGGAACGCCGCCGGACTGGTCACGAAGTTCACCTACGACATGCTCGGCCGTAAGACGAGCGAGACCCAGGTTTCCGACTCCTATCCGCAAGGCCTGACCACCACCTACACCTACGACGAACTCTCCAGGACGACGTCGGTCACCTCACCGGCCACGACCAACGTGGTCACCGGGGTCAAACACACCGGACGCACCACCACGTCCTATGACGCCGACGGCAACCCGGAACGCGTCGAATCCAGCGACCTGACCGGTGGTGACCCGTCCCGGGTGACCACCACCGGCTACGACGAGCACGGCAGGCCGAACAGGATCACTGACCCCGAAGGGGCGACGACTTTCCGCCGCTACGACGGCTTCGGAAACCTGACGTCCACAGTGGATCCTTCTGGCAGCACCTATGAATACGCCTACACCGGCCGGAACAAGATCGCCGAAGTCCGGCTGCGGGCCTGGCATGGCCAGCCCGTGAACCCGGACGCCGGACAGGGTGGCGACGGCGACAGACAAGCCACTGTCCACAACACGCTCGTCCTGGACTCCTACGCCTACGACATGGCCGGACGTCAGGTCCGCCACACCGACGCCGCTGGGCGAACCACCCGTCTCGAATACTTCACCGACGACCGCCTCCGCAGAATCGTAGCCCGCGACGTCCGCGACCCAGCGAACCCCAATGCGCCGCCGCGCACCATCATCCTGCAGCACAACACCTACGATGCCGTAGGAAACCTCACCCGGCAGACCAGCGCCAACGGCCGCGTTGTCACCCATGAGTACGACGCCGTCGGACGGCGAACCGTCACCACCGCCGACCCTGCGGGCCTCCAACGTCGCACGACCACCACGTACGACAAGAACGGCAACGTCACCTCAGCCACTCGCACCGGCAACAGCTCCAACAGCATCCGCCTGGACACCAGCCGGATCGAGAAGACCGAATACGGTTACGACCCCGCCGGACGGCTGACGAGCCAGACTGTCTATAACGGACAGGAAAGGCTGGTTACCTTCAGCGTTCTCGACCAGCGCGGACTGCCACGCAAGGTCACCGACCCACGCGGCAACGCACCGGGCGCTGTGGCAGCCGACTTCACCACCGACAACGGCTACGACGAACTCGGCCGGCTGGTCTCCGCCACCGGCC
This sequence comes from Kibdelosporangium banguiense, assembly GCF_017876405.1. Classification (GTDB taxonomy): domain Bacteria; phylum Actinomycetota; class Actinomycetes; order Mycobacteriales; family Pseudonocardiaceae; genus Kibdelosporangium; species Kibdelosporangium banguiense. The sequence goes on from NZ_JAGINW010000001.1 coordinate 3,329,883, forward strand.
CCACCGTCCAGGTCGAACGCGACAGCACCGGCCCCGTCGCGTCCCGGCCGAAGGCCATCACCGGCTACAACACCTTCGGTGAAGCCACGCACACCACTGATCCCGCAGGCAACACCAGTACCCAGACCTATGACCGTCGAGGCCTGGTCACCCGTGCTGAGTCTCCGGAGTACCGCAAACCGGGGGACAGTGCTGCGTACCGAAGCGTTGTCCTGACCCAGTACGACGCTCTCGGGAAACCCACTGTCGTCACCGATCCACGAGGTGCGGTCACTCGGCACCGTTACGACCAACTCGGTCGGCTTGTCGAAATCCAAGCCCCCAAACACGACGCACTTACCGAACCCGGCGGCATCACCAAGATCACCTACACCCCTGCCGGGGATCAACTGTCGGTCACCGACCCCACGGGCTCGCGCGTCGAAGCCACCTATGACGACCTCGGTCGCCAAGCCACGCTGACGCGGCTCGAACGCCGGCCACAACCCGCCGCGCACACGACGACCATGCGGTACGACGACGACGGCAACCTCACCAGCAGCACCACACCCACAGGCGACACCACCACCTACACCTACGACACGCTCAACCAGCGCATCACCACAACCGATCCTGCCGGAGTCATCACCCGCCACGGATACGACCTCGCCGGCAACACCGTTCGCCAATCCGACGGGCTGGGCCGCACCACCTGGATTCGCCACGACGGCGTCGGCCGCGCCACCGCCAGCTACCAACTCGACCCCGCCGAACAAGTCATCCGAGTCGTCCGCCGATCGTTTGACCCAGCCGGCAACATCCTCACCACCACCAACGCTCTCGACCGCACATCCCGCTACACCTACGACGCACTCAACCGCCTGACCAGCCAACAAGAACCCTTCACCGCCAACGACACGATCAACACCAGCTTCGGCTACGACGTCAACGGAAAACTCACTCGCTTCACCGATGGCCGCGGCTACATCACCCGCTACACCAGCAACACGCTCGGCCTCACCGAAACCGTCACCGAGCCCTCCACCTCGGCGCATCCCAACCTCGGTGACCGCACCTGGACCCTCGGCTACGACCTCGCTGGCAACACCACCACCATCAACGCCCCCGGCGGGATCACCAAACAGCGCACCTACGACGCACTCGGCCGCCTCACCAAGGAAACCGGCACCGGCACCCAGACCGCGACAGACGACCGCACCGCCAGCTACGACCTCGCCGGTCGTCTGACCAGCATCAGCACACCGAGCACACCCAACACCTACACCTACAACGACCGCGGCGCGCTGCTGACGACTACCGGCCCCGGCGGCAACTCCACCCACACCTATGACGCCAACGGCCGCCCCACCCAACGCGTCGACGCCGCCGGAACCCACAACACCACCTACTCGCAGGGCCGTATCGCCACCGTCCAAGATGGAATCACCAACACCATCCAGGTCCTCGGCTACGACAACGCCGGAGCAGTCAAGACCGTCAACTACGGCGCCAACCGGATCCGTGAGTTCACCTACGACGACTACGGCCGCATGCGCGGCGATACCTTGCGCGACAACACCACTGCTGTCGCGTCCATCGCCTACGAGTACGACGTCGCCGACCAACTGACCCGCAAAACCACCGCCGGTCTCGGCGCGGCCACTGACAACACCTACGGCTACGACCGCGCGGGCAACCTGACCTCGTGGACCGTCAACGGAACCACCACCGAATACGGCTGGGACAAGGCAGGCAACCGCACCAAGGCCGGAACCAAGACCGCCACCTACGATGAACGTAACCGGCTGCTGTCCGACGGCGACTACACCTACGCCTGGAGCCCGCGCGGCACCCTCAACACCCGCACCAGTTCCGGTCACACGGAAACCACCACTTTTGACGCCTTCGACCGGCTGGTTTCGGGCGGCGACGCGACCTACCGTTACGACGGTCTCAACCGGCTCACCACTCGCAACAATCAGGCCTTCACTTACGTAGGCACCGGGCTCGATCTCGCCTCGGACCCGACCGCGCAATACAGCCGCGGCCCCGGCGGCGACGTGCTGGCTCTGTCTCAAGGAACCGACAAACGCCTCACCCTCACCGACCAGCACGGTGACCTGATCGGCGGCCTTGCCCCGACCGGCTCGCTCGCTGTCGCCGACTCGGCCACGTTCGACCCGTTCGGCAAACCGCTCGCCACGACTGGTGCGAAACGCTCGCTGGGCTACCAGAGCGACTACACCGACCCATCGACAGGCAACGTCGACATGGGCGCCCGCTGGTATACCCCCTCGACCGGTGGCTTCAACGCGCGCGACAAAATCTCCCTCCCACGTACACCGTCGGGGTTGGCTAACCGCTATACGTACGCGGCAGGCAGTCCAACCAACAATATTGACCCCGACGGGCACTGTGCGGCCACGGCAGTCAAAGAAACAAAGAAAGCGATATCCGGAAATGGATCTGTCGGAGGTGCCGTTCGTGCTGCGCTGAAGTGTGGCGGTAAAAAAGCCATTCCGGGTTACAATATCTATGATACCGCGTTGGACATTTATTACGGTCTCACTGGTGCGGGTAATACGAATAAGGTCAAGAATATTCAACTCCCATACATCGGGCGGCCGAACATCGGATTTCCCTGGGGCAATGTCTCGGTTGCTATGGCTATGGCCATGGGATCGGCGAAATTGCTTCTCGCGCTCCTTCAATGGCTTCGTAGAATCAAAAGTCCTGGCCCCGGCCCCGGTCCCGGCCCCGGTCCCGGCCCTTGGCAACCTCCGGGTGACGGTCCCACCCCTGAAGACCTCAGAGACCAAGCGCGCAAGGCTGAGGAAGACAAGTGGCGCAAGCAAGCCATCGTGGAACCGCCTGAGGTCAAGAACCCGTATGTCAGTCAACCGGTCTCCGGTACCCCCAACGCTCCCGCCGACCGGGTCGCGGCGGTAATCGACGCGGTCAAGGATGCCAGCGAGATCCTTGACAAGATCAAGACTGCGATCCTTGATCCGAGCAAACCTGTAATTGACCAGCTTGCTGATGACCCCATGTCCGAAGTTTCGACTATCTATACGGATGATGGTGTCTTCAATGTCGGCAATGGTGGTGACCCGACTCGCTCGACGGTTCATCAGACTGTCTGGTTGACGCAGGCTTCCCTTGGCGCCGGTGTTGGTGCTGGTTCGTGTAGTCCCAACAGCTTCGACCCGAGCACTCCGGTGTTGATGGGTGACGGCTCTCGTAAGCCGATCAAGGACGTCAGGCTGGGTGACAAGGTCCTGGCCACTGACCCGACGACAGACCGGACTGAGGTACGCGAGGTCACCGACGTTCGTTCGCACGCCAGCCGGCGAACGCTGGTTGAGGTCACCGTTGGCTCGGACACCGGTTCCGGCTCTGTGGTGGCGACTGATGAGCACCCGTTCTGGGTGGCCTCGGAGAAGCGCTGGTTGAACGCGATCGACCTCAAACCCGGCCACAAGCTCGCCACCGCCGACAACCAGGACGCCACTGTCACGGTAACCAGGTCCTGGTCCGAGGTCCGCCGCGTCTACAACCTCACCATCGACGGCCTCCACGCCTACTACGTGCTCGCCGGTAACACTTCGGTACTGACGCATAACTGCGGTCCGGACGAGGTGTTCGAACGAGCGGACTGGCTTGGTGTTTCCGATGGTGAGTATCTTTACCGTGGCGTCACGAACAATCACTGGAAGTTGGATGAGGCCAAGGCTGGCGTTGCAGAGCCCCTTGGTGGGCATAGCGACCCTGGGAGACACCAAGGCAGTGAAACGGAGAGTGTGTTTACTTCATGGACACCCGACATTGAAACTGCTTGGGAGTTCGCGAGAGAGTTTGGCGATGAAGGGGCTCTTATATTGAGAATCCCACGCTCGGCCGTCAATCCAGGAAGAATGTCCGTGGCTGGCCAACGAGGGCTGGATGAACTCGAGATTCTTATCGAGGGGCGTGTGGAAGGGTGTGCGGTAAGCTGCGGCATGGGAAGGCCTTTTGTTCAGCCCAAGCGCTGATTCATGTGTACGTGGAGTCGGGGCATCAGTGAAGGGGATAGAGTGTCGGAAGTCGAACGAAGGGAGTTGCTTCTCCGGTATGTCCATGTGAATGGTAGATATCGAAAACTGCTCTCGGAAAGTTTCCTCGACGTTGATGCGGATTGGCGCATGGCTTTTGGTTCAGAATTGATGTCTGACGCTCGCGAGATCTCGGATGTCGAACTTGAGGAGCTTTTAGCGGATGATTGGCGAGCATTTCTCACCGCATGTTGGCTCATTGGGTTTATGCGACGCGATCGGTTTCGTGACGTGCTCCATTGCCGAATTTTGGTCGGAGATGAAAACAAAGTAGCTAAGGGTATATTTTTTGCCCTCTCAAGGTTTGGCGATCCTGATGACGCCCTAGTTATCAAGGCGTATCTTGAACGCTTGCTTCCTGACTTGGAGTGGCGAGGTTATCAGCCGTGGGCGTTGGGCGCGTTGCTGGCGATTGACGAACGCTTGGCGACTAATCACGCTATGGAAATTATTGAAACTGATGGGCCGTGGGATCGATGGGCTATGGCGGGAGTAATCGACAGCGTCGACCCAAATTACTGGAGGGATCGAGTCCGACGATGGGATCAATTTGCGAACATGTTCGACAGCTGAGGCTCTGCGACACGGCGAAGGCTCCGGCTACGTCTTGACCGACTCGAACCACATGTGTGATGTGTTGTCGCCTCTGGTGATCCTGACTGTGTAAACATTTGTGCCGGATGCGCAGCGGTATGGCGTGGGTTGGTCGAGCGGGACCAGCGTCGCTGTGGGAATGCCGCTGTCGCAGCTGAGTGGACCTTCGTTTTTCTCTGACGCCCAGGCATCGCGTACGGCTTCAGCCAGGAGCAGGCCTTCCATCTGCCTGACCTCCAGTTGGTAGTACGGGCGGCCCGCACCCTGGACGTGGACCCCGAACGGCACCTGGACACCTTCCCAGATGGCGTGGCATGTCACGGACTTCTGGGTGCCGGTCGGCTCGGGTGAGCGGTCGCAGTCGACCGGCACGGTGACCTGTTTGCGGATTTGTGGCAGCAGTATTCGTTGCACGCGGTCCCGGATGGTCGTCAGCGCGGACGCGCCGAGAATCCCGCCCTGAACACTAGGCGTCGGTGCTGTGTAGTCGGTCCGCTTGGTGACTGGGACAGCGTTGTAGTCGGCGGGCAGCGTCTTCTCTGGCGTGCTGCATCCTGCGGCAAGTAGCACTATCGCGAAACACGTCATCACCCGTACGGGTCCGGTCATCACGCCAAGGTATTCACGCAGGGCGCTGTCCTGGCAGGTTAAAAGGACCCACGATCGCCGGCCCTTACGCAAGGGCCGGCGATCCGGCTCTCAGCCCTTGAGCAGGGAGCGGGCCATGACTTGGCGCTGGATCTGGTTGGTGCCCTCGTAGATCTGCGTGATCTTGGCGTCGCGCATCATTCGCTCGACGGGGAAGTCGCGGGTGTAGCCGGCGCCGCCGAATAGTTGGACCGCGTCGGTGGTGACGGACATGGCGACGTCTGAGGCGAAGCACTTTGCCGCGGCGGCAACGAATCCGACGTTCGGTTCGCCGCGTTCGGCCTTGGCGGCGGCGACGTAGACCATGTGGCGGGCGGCTTCGATCTGCATGGCCATGTCGGCGAGCATGAACTGGACGCCCTGGAAGTCGGCGATGGCCTTGCCGAACTGCTTGCGCTCCTTGACGTAGGCGATGGCCGCGTCGAGGGCGCCCTGGGCGATGCCGACAGCCTGGGCGCCGATGGTCGGGCGCGTGTGGTCGAGGGTGCGCAGGGCCGTCTTCAGGCCGGTGCCTGGGTCACCGATGATCCGGTCGGCCGGGATCACGCAGTTCTCCAGGTAGATCTCGCGGGTCGGCGAGCCCTTGATGCCGTGCTTGCGCTCCTTGGGCCCGACGGAGAAGCCGGGATCGTCGGCGTGCACCACAAAGGCCGAGATGCCCTGGGACGGCTTGGCCGCGTCCGGGTTCGTCACCGCCATGACGGTGTACCAAGTGGACTCGCCCGCGTTGGTGATCCAGCATTTGGTGCCGTTGAGCACCCACTGGTCACCTTCGAGGCGCGCCTTGGTGCGCATCGCCGCCGTGTCGGAGCCGGCTTCACGCTCTGAGAGCGCGTACGAGATCGACGCCTGGCCGGACGCGAGCGACGGCAGAACCTGCTTCTTCAACTCCTCGGACGCCGACAGGATGATCGGCATCGACCCGAGCTTGTTCACCGCTGGGATCAGCGAGGACGACGCGCACACCCGGGCGACCTCTTCGATCACGATGCATGTCGCCACTGCGTCTGCACCCTGGCCGTCGTACTCCTCCGGAACATGCGGGGCGCTGAAGCCGGAACGGACAAGCGCATCCCTCGCCTCTACGGGGTATCGCTCGTTCTCGTCACAGTCCGCGGCGTACGGTGCGATCTCCTTTTCCGAGAGTGCACGCACCGCCTCCCGCAACGCGTCGTGTTCCTCCGCCAGCTGGTATAGGCCCGCGTTCACCGTGCTCCGCCTTCCGCGCAATCCATTGCAACGATCCGATGTTAGCCCTCGTTTACCGGCCCGGGCTTGTGTCGTGGCCCGCATTTGGATTAAGTGTCGACGAATGAGCGCTACGTGGCCTCCCCATCTCGGTAAGAAGCTCGACTACCCGGAGGTCGCCGTCGGTGCGATCCTCGCTGGCTCCGCTCGCCGGTTCGGCGACCGGGTGGCCTTCCGGCACCACGACGAGGAGCTGTCCTACGCCGAGCTCTGGCGCAGGGCGTGCCAGTTCGCGAATGGGCTGGTCGCGCGTAGGGTGAAGCCCGGTGACCGGGTCGCCCTGCGGATGCCCAACTGCCTGCCGTTCCCGGTGGCGTATTACGGCCTGCTCCTCGCGGGGGCGACGTTCGTCCCGGTCAACCCGTTGCTGCCGGAGCCGGCCGTCGAAGCCGTGCTCAAGGACTCCGACGCAGTGCTCACGGTCACACCCGGCGAAGTCGCGAGCATCTGCGAGGGCCAGCCGGAGACGCAGCCCGAGGTAGAGATCGACATCCACAGCCACCTGGCGCATCTGGCCTACACCGGCGGCACGACCGGACTGTCCAAAGGCGTGCGGCTGCCACACCGCAACGTCGTGATCAACACGCTGCAGTTCGCCTGCTGGCAGACCGGCTCGGTGCCGGCGCTCGACGCGGAGGGCGGGCTGTATCTCGACCAGAGCGGCGCCTCCCCGGAGGAGTACCGGGCCCGTGTCGGCGAGGGCAAGGGCATCAACCTCACGCCGTGGTTCCATGCGATGGGCACGATCGCCGGTCTGAACGTCCTGCTGCTCGTCGGCTTCACGGCCACCCTGCACGACCGGTTCGACCCGGTCGCCTACCTCGCGGACGCCGAGAAACTCCAGGTCAACTACATGGGCGGGGCGCCGGCGCTGTTCGCGGGCCTGCTCGCGTGCCCGGACATCCACACCCGTGACCTGACCTCGGTGCTCGCGATCGGCTCAGGCGCGGCGCCGATGCCGCTGGAGATGACCAACGCTTTGCAGAAGATCATGCCGAACGCCGTGATCTCCGAGGGCTACGGCCTCACCGAGGTCACCATGGGCGCCACCGGCTCCCCGACGTTCGCGTCCGGCCTCCGCAAGGTCGGCACGGTCGGCGTGCCCGTCTTCGACACCGAGGTCAAGATCGTTCCCCTCGACGGCGGCGACCCGCTGCCCGCGGGCGAGCCCGGCGAAGTCTGCATCCGCGGCCCCCAGATCATGCTCGGCTACCACAACCGTCCGGAGGAGACAGCCGAAGCCATCGTCGACGGCTGGCTGCACACCGGCGACATCGGCATCCTCGACGAGGACGGCTACCTGTCCATTGTGGATCGCAAGAAGGACATGCTGCTCTACAAGGGATACAACGTCTACCCGCGCGAACTCGAGGAACTGCTGATCGCCCACCCGGCCGTGGCCATGGCAGCGGTCGTCGGCCGCAAGGACACCGAGGTCGGCGAACTTCCCGTCGCGTTCGTCATCCCGGCCAAACCCGACGCCTCCGCCGAGCAGATCATGGCCGACATCAACGACCAGGTCGTGCCCTACAAACGCCTCCGCGAGGTCATCCTCACCGACCAGATCCCGATCTCAGCCGCGGGCAAGATCCTCAAACGCGAACTGCGCGACCGCCTCACCAGCTGAACCAGGCCCCGGCCCATGGCAGCCATGGGCCGGGCAACAACCCTGTGTGCAACCTGAGCACCTCGCTGGTCCGTCCTTGGGTTATGAAGACGGTGTGGCTGGTTGGGATTGTGCTGGTTGTTGCTGGGTGTGGCGGTCGGCAGGAGCCTGGTGGGCAACAGGTGCCGCAGCAGCAGGAGTTGAAGGGGCGGGCGTTTGTCGCGGAGTCGGTTTCGGTGCAGGGCAAGCCGAGGCCGATGGTGGGCGGGACGCAGGTGACGCTTGACTTCACTGAGGATGGGCGGCTGCTGGCCAAGGCTGGGTGCAACATGATGGGTGGGCGGGTGGCCACGGGGGATGGGCGGTTGAAGGCTGACAGCCTCGAGATGACGGAGATGGGGTGTGATCGGGCGCGGCATGAGCAGGACACGTGGCTGGCCGGGGTCATCGAGAGTGGGCCTGCGTTCCGGTTTGACGGGACGACGCTGAAACTGACGTCGGCGGACACCGAAATTGTTCTGACTGCCAAGAAGGATTTGCCCTTGACAGGGACACAGTGGCAGTTGGAGTCGGTGACGACTGGGGAGCTGGCTCAGTCGACGCAGTCGACGGCCACGCTTGTGTTCGCGGACAACGCGGTCACTGTGACCACTGAATGCAACTCTGGTCGGGCGGGCTATCGGATGGCCGGCGACCGGATCACGTTCGAGCCGGTCGGGCTCACCCGCAAGGCCTGCCCGGACGAGCTCATGCAGGCTGAGCAGGCCATCGTTCCGGTGCTCGACGGCGAGGTCACGTTCCGTATCAAGAACGAGTCACTGGAGCTCAGGCACCCGTCGGGCAATGGGCTGCGGCTTGTTCACCGTTGATGGGCGCGGGCGTGGTCGGCGGCCGCGCGGGCGTTGAGTTTGGACCAGACGCGGCAGCGGTGCCGATACCAATGCCAGCGGCAGCATTGCGCCAGGGAAACCACGCCCAGCAGGATGATGGGTATATTCACCCATCCCGGTATCTGCCAATTGGGCGCTGTCTGGATTACGGCGTAGACCACCACCGAGGCAATCCAGACAGCCAGCCACGATAAGTAGGTCCGCCTGCTCATTCGCACCCCCCGGAACGTCAATTGGTCCGAAGGGTACAGCGCGGAGTCACCCGTTTGGAAGAACGAGTGTGGCCCGTTCTGCCGCCCAATGTGCGTCCGGTTCGCCGGGGTTGCTCACCTGCACCAGTGAGCCGCCGCCTGCGAGAATGGCCAGCAGGCCGGTGATAACGCCGCCGGGAAATGTCCAGTCCATGCTGGACAGTGCTCGTTCGCTGGTCGACTCGGCCTTGGCCGCGGCGATGACCTCGGCGACGGTCATCGACTCCAGGGCCTGATCTGTCTCAGAAACTTTGAGAAGCGGAAAGAATTCGTCGCCATAAATGCGGGACTCACTGATGTAATCCAGCGTGCCGTCGGGAGCCGGTCCGCGCACGCCCATTCCCATCGGGTCGAGCGACACGACGGCGTGCGCCTGCGCGCCGGGCGCCTCCCCGTCCACGGTCGTGAACGCGACCACGGCGTCCTCGGTTGACGCGGTGATCCGGCTGCCGCACCACCACGCGCCCAGCAGGATGCCCGCGGTCTGCCAGTGCGCGGGCAGCCGTACGGCGACCGAGTCGCCGGGTTCGACGTCGAACTCCTCGACCAGCCAGTTCGCGGTCTTCGCGGCCCAGTTCGCCAGCGTCGCCACGGAGAGTTCGACCCGGGTACCGGCAGCGTCGTCGTAGTGCGTGATCAGCGGCCGCGACCGGTCGCCGGCGAGCAGTGGCCGGAACAACGCTTCTGTGACGCTCAAGAAAACTCCCTCAGTCCACGCATCGCACACCGTCTACTGTGGCCGGCTGCTGCTGCGCGACCGTGCCGTTGAGCAACAACGGGCCCTTCGACGCGAACTTGGGCGGCTGACGGCCGAGCAGACCGGCGACGAACTCCTTCACCTTGGGCAGGTCCACTGTGATGATGCTCTGCCCGCGTTCGTTGCGCGCGCCGACCGCGACCACCGGGATCGTCACGAACTCGATCTTGCCGGACGCCATCGAGCTCAGGTGCTTGACCAGGGTCAGGATGTCCAGGCCAGGGGAGACGACGATCGACTTGGAGGCCGCGTCGGTCAGCGCGTTCAGCTTGGTCTGGTCGGTCAGCGTGCCGGCGGTCAGCATCTGCTGCATGGCCGAACCGAGGAACACCTGCTGGCGGACGATCCGGTCGAGGTCGCCACGCGGCAGGCCGTCGCGCTGACGCACGAACGCGAGCGCCGACGTACCGGAGATCGTCTGCACGCCCTTGCGGAAGTTCGCGCCGGAGTTGGGATCGCTGGTGCCGTGGTTCAGGCACACCGTCACACCGCCGATGGCCTTGGTGATCAGATAGAACCCGTAGAGGTTCACCTCCGCGTAGTGGTCCACGCGCACGCCGGTGAGGTTCTGCACGGACTGGGCCAGCGCGGAACGGCCCTCGGTGTCGGAGATCCGCTCGATCTCCGCGCGGTCGGTCTTCCCTTCGGCCGCAAGGCGTTCGGCTGTGCGGTACTTCGTCGCGCCGTACGCCGCGTTGATCTTGTCCTCGCGGTAGCCGGGGATCTGGACGTACGTGTCCCGCGGGATGGAGATCGCGAAGCCCTTCGAGCCGTCCTTGGGCACGCGCAGCAGGATGATCGTGTCGGTATTTACGCCGTCAGAAGCCTCGGTTTTCAGCAGTGCCAACACAGACGCCGGCAACGGATGCCCTTGCGCGTCGGTACGGGTGTCGCTACCGACGACCAGATAGTCGTCGGCGCCGTCGTCCGCCGGCGGTGCCGTCTTCTGCACCTCTTCGGACAGCACGTCGGTGGTCGGTACGTTCTCGCGCACGGTTTCCACGCGGTCACGCGCCAGCCCGGCCGACGCGAGCGCTGCCGCCGAAGCCAATGCCACGAGGACCCGACCGGTCATCCACGCGACGCGCCGCAGGCGTCCCCCTGACTTCCGATCCGGCTCGTGCGAAACCTCTTCGTCACTCACCGAAGCTTCTCCTCCCCACCCCCGGCGTCTCCTACGAGAGTAGTCACCCCAGTGTGGGGTCTCCCGGCTCGCCGCGACCTAATTGACGCACGTCACCCCATCGGCGTTGATGCTCGGCTTGGGTGGTTGCTGACCGCTGGGGGAAAGACTGCCCGAAGGGGAAGTGGGGCGGCCCTGGGCGACCGGGCCGGTGCTCTGGCCGGACAGCACACGGGCCATGTCGGAAGGGAAGTCCTGGCCGAGGATCGCGCGTACCTGACCTGGTTTGAGCGTGGCGTCGGCAGTGAGTTTGAACTGTGTGCCCAGTTCCGTGGTCACGCGTTCGGCGTAGGCCTGCTCACCGGGCCGGTAGAACATCGTCGAGGTGCGCTGCTGCTGCGTCGCGTCGCCGACCACACCCGGCAGAAAACCCTTTCCGGACAAGATGTTCTGCACCGCCGAGGCAAGACCCTTGGAATTCGATGCGTTACGTACATCCACCGTGATCTTGGTGTCCGAATTGGGCGGAACGTTCGCCGAAGTGGTCGGCTGCGGTGTGGTGGTGGGCTGGTTGCTCGATGACGGGGACGTGCGCTCGTCGCGGGTCAGCCCGCTGACGAACTCGTTGACCTGCTTGGTGTCGACCTTGATCACGTCCGCGCCGCCGAACTTGGCCGGGCCGAGCGTCGGGATGGTGTAGAAGTCGATCGCGCCGCTGGACAGGCCCTGCATCTGCTGGGCGAACGTGGTGATGTCCCAGCCGGTCGACAGCACCACGGACTTCTTGATCGCGGTCACCAGATCGCCGAGTTTGCCCATGTCGGTCAGCACGCCGGTGGACAACACCTTGTGCGCCAACGCGCCGATGAAGACCTGCTGGCGCACGATCCGGTCGAGGTCGCCGTCTGGCAGTTCGTAACGCTGCCGCACGAACGAAAGCGCCGCCGCGCCCTCGATGGTCTGCCGCCCGGCCGGGAACTTCGCGCCGGAGCGGTACTCGTCCACCGGCTTGTTCAGGCAGACCTCCACGCCGCCGATGGCCCTGGTGATCTCGTAGAAGCTGGCCAGGTTGACCTCGGCGTACCGGTCGATGGTGACCGCCTTGCCGATCAGCGTCTCGATCGTGGCGATCAGGTTCTTGCGGCCCTCCTGTTTGGCCTTCTCCTCCGCCTGCTTCTTCGGCACATTTTTCTGCGATTTCATGGTGTCGTTGAACTGGTAGACGAAGGCCGAGTTCAGCTTGTGCTTGCCGAACCCGCCGGCCACCTCCACCAGGGTGTCGCGGGGGAAGGAGATCGCGACCGCGCGCCTGCCGTCAGTCGGGATGTGCAACAGGATCATGGTGTCGGTGTTGCGCTCGCCGTCGTTGATACCGGCGTGCAGGATGTCCATGACCTCTTTGGGCAGCGGGTTGCCGTACGCGTCGTCGCGACTGTCGAGGCCGACCAGCAGGATGTCCTGGGCGCCGTCGAGCGGCTTCGGCCCGGCCTGCTTCACCTCGGGCGCGATCACGTCCGTGGTGACGACATCGGCGTTCACGTTACGGAACGTGACATATGCATACGTGGTGAAGGTCAGCACAAGGACCGACGCCAGTGCGATTACGCACCGGGCCAGGTACAGCGCGAGACGTGCGCCGCTGCCCAAGCTTCCTCCTGTGATCGAATCCCCGTCTGGCCCACATTACTGGGCAACCGACGGTGACGGCTGGGAATGCGCTCACCTCTAATACGCTCGACAGCCACAAACAGTTGATCCGGCCGCACACAGGACATGACAGACTTGCGGCCGACATCTGGCACGAGAGGGGCAGCGAATGCGGGTTCTGGTGACCGGAGGTGCGGGTTTCATCGGCTCGCACTACGTGCGGCAGGTCCTGAGCGGCGCTTATCCGGCGCTGGCCGGTTCCGAGGTGGTCGTGCTGGACAAGCTGACCTACGCGGGCAACATGGCCAACCTGGACCCGGTGGCCGGCTCGGAGCGGCTGCGTTTCGTGCGCGGGGACATCTGTGACGCAGGCCTCGTCAGCGAGCTCATGCAGGGCATGGATCTGGTCGTGCACTTCGCTGCCGAGTCGCATGTGGACCGGTCCATCCTGTCGGCGGGCGACTTCGTGCTGACCAACGTCCTGGGCACGCAGTACCTGCTGCAGGCCGCGCTGGACGCCTCGGTGGGCAAGTTCGTGCACGTCTCCACCGACGAGGTCTACGGCTCGATCGCCGAGGGGTCGTGGCCGGAGGATCACCCTCTGTTGCCGAACTCCCCCTACTCGGCCTCGAAGGCGTCGTCGGACCTGATCGCGCGGTCGTTCCACCGCACATACGGTCTGCCGGTGTGCATCACCAGGTGCTCGAACAACTACGGTCCGTACCAGTTCCCTGAGAAAGTGATCCCGCTGTTCGTCACCAATCTCTTCGATGGTGCGAAAGTCCCGCTTTACGGTGACGGGCTGAACGTTCGTGACTGGCTGCACGTGGACGACCACTGTGCCGGCATCCAGTTGGTGGCTGAGAACGGCCGGGCGGGTGAGGTCTACAACATCGGCGGTGGCACCGAGCTCACCAACCGTGAGCTGACCGAGCTGTTGCTCGAGTCGGTCGGCGCGGACTTCTCGATGGTGGAGCCGGTCGAGGACCGCAAGGGCCATGACCGCCGCTACTCGGTGGACATCAGCAAGATCAGCGGCGAGCTCGGTTATCAGCCGAAGGTGCCCTTCGATCAGGGGTTGCGTAGCACGGTCGAGTGGTACCGGGACAACCGTTCGTGGTGGGAGCCGTTGAAGAAGCGCGCCGCGTTGGCATCGTCGCGATGACGGCCCTCGCACTGCTGGTCCCGGGTGGGAACGGGCAGCTCGGCCACGATCTCGTAGCCGCCGCGCCCGAAGGTTCTGTCGTACGCGCCCCTGGTTCCAACGATCTGGATGTCACGCAGGCCGGCTCGGTCGTCCGTGCGGTCGATGACCTGGTCGCCGCGGCAGCGGAAGCCGGCCTCCCGGCGATCGTGGTCAACGCTGCCGCGTACACCGCGGTCGACGTGGCGGAATCCGCTCAGGCCAAGGCTTTCGCGGTGAACGCCGACGGTCCGCGGCTGCTGGCCGCGGTGTGCTCGTCGCGGCAGGTCCCGCTGGTGCACGTCTCCACGGACTACGTATTCCCCGGCGACAAGGCCGGACCGTACGAAGTGGACGACCCGGTCGGGCCGAAATCCGTCTACGGCATGACAAAGCTCGCCGGTGAGGCCTCAGTTCTGCGTTCTGGCGCGGACGCGTGGGTAGTCCGCACCGCGTGGGTCTACGGCGCCGGCGGATCCAACTTCGTCAAGGCGATCACCAAGCTCGAAGGCGAACGCGCCACGCTGTCTGTTGTGGACGATCAGCGCGGATCGCCGACGTGGAGCGCGGACCTGGCCTCGGGCCTGCTGGAGCTGGCCGGCCGGATCGTGGCGGGCAACGGGCCGGAAGGCCGGACGCTGCACTGCACCGGCGGCGGCGAGACCACCTGGTACGGCTTCGCCCGGGCGATCTTCGAGGAGCTCGGCGCGGACCCTGACCGCGTGAAACCGTGTACCACAGCGGAATTCCCGCGGCCGGCCAAGCGTCCGGAGAACTCCGTGCTGTCCCCGGCTTCCTGGGTGGACGCCGGCCTGACTGTGTTGCGGCCTTGGCGAGACGCGCTCGCCAAGGCGTTCCCCAGTTTTCAGGAAGACGCGCGCCGGTAGGCCGCGACCGTCGTTTCGGCGCACCGCCGCCATGTGTACGAGGCGGCGTGCGTCCGGCGCGCGGTCAACGTCGCCGGGGTGGGCGGTTCCTGTAGTGCCGCGCTCAACGCCAGTCGCATGGCTTCCAAGTCCCCAAAGGGAACGAGCGTCGCGTGCCCGCCCGCGACCTCACGCAGGGCCGGTACGTCCGAGCAGATGACAGGGACGTCGCAGGCCATCGCCTCCAGCACCGGCAGGCCGAAGCCTTCGTCCCGGGACGGCAGCACCAGAGCCGAAGCGCCCGCGACCACCGTGCGAAGGTCTACATCGGACAGATAGCCGACCGGGCGGACGCGATCGGACACGGCCGTGTGGCCAGGACCGGCGAGTACGAGCGGCGGCAGGTCGGGCGCTGACTCGTGCGCCTTCAGCAGCCAGTCCAAGCGCTTGCGCGGCCCGGCGGCGCCGACGAACAGCAGGTATTCCTCAGGCAGGCCAAGGCGTTTACGCAGATGGTCGCCGGGAGACCGGGAAGTGAACCACGCGGGATCGATCCCCAGCGGGGTGACCGCGATCCGCTCGGCCGGAAGGTCGAGTCGTTCAGCGACCACGTCGGCGACAGCCTGGCTCGGCGTGCAGACCATCGCCGCACGCTTCGCGGACCGCCGGACCAGCTCAGGCAGCTCACGGTCGCTAGGCGGCAGTTCGTCAGGCGCGTCCAGGAAGGCGAGGTCGTGAATCGTCAGCACACCGGCCGCACGCAAAGACGGCGGCAGCACGAAGTTCGTACCGTGCATGACATCGGTGAAACCCGCGAACAGCTCGATCGGCGGGAACGGCGCACGCAGCCAGCATTTCCGCAGCAGCTGCGCGGAAACGGGCATCCCGCGCGCCCGGGAACCGTGCGGCAGCACGCGCCGCAGTCGTCTCCAGCCGCGCAAGGTGAACGCGACGGCACGCATGTCGACCTCGGGCATGGACGCGAGTTCCTCGGCCAGGGCAGAGGTGTACCTGCCAACTCCGGTCCGGGACCCCAGTAGTGGCGTCCCGTCCAAAAGTACCCGCAACCTGCCCTTGGCCAATTCGCTTACCTCCCTTGTCCCAACACCCGGCGCAACCGGCCACCGGCTCGTTTCGCGAGCTCACGTGGCCCGCCGGCGTTGAGGTATTCCTTCATCAGCGCCACGTCCCGGCGCACTGTGGCCAGCGCGCCCAGCGGCTTGTCCGGCACCAGTGGCCCGGTACCGGTCAGACGGTCCGCGGCAGGCCTGGGGTTCCGGCAGAACTCGACCAATGGCGCGAGAACTGTCTCCCAGGTGTACCGCTCCCGCACGATCTCGATCCGTTCCCGGCACGACCGGGTGAATTCCTCGTCGTACAGGACTTTCTCCAGCGCCGCGGCCAGCGCGTCCGGGTCTTCGGCCGGGACCACCACGCCGAGGCGTTCGCGCTCGACGAGATCGGCGAACGAATCGCCTGCCGTGGTCACGATCGGCAGCCCGGACCACAGGTAGTCCAGCACGCGGGTGCGGAACGCGAAGGTGGTCTCGACGTGCTCGTAGTGCGTGGTCACGCCGCAGTCGGCGTCCAGCAGCCAGTTCTGCCGCTCGTCGAACGGCACCCAGGTCTCGTTGAAGATCACGTTGCGGCCCAGGTCGAGCCGCGCGGCCAGCGACCGGGCCTTGGTGGCCATGTCCATCTCGCCGACGTCCGGGTTCGGGTGCTTCATGCCCAGGAACAGCAGCTTCACGTCCGGGCGCGTGGGGCGCAGCCGGTCCACCGCGTGCAGCAGCGTCAACGGGTCGAACCAGTTGTAGATCCCACCGGCCCAGATCATCAGCTTGTCGTCGGCACCGACGCCGGGCAGCGTGTCGCGCGGGCCGGGCCCGTTGCGCTGCGGCGGTTTCGCCGAGAGGCCGAACGGCGCGACGGCCAGCAGCGATTTCACTGACGGGTCGCTGTCGTAGAGCGTCGGCGAGAGCCTGCCGATCGCGCCGAAGTGACCGAGCCAGAAATGCCGCTGCCGCTCGGACGCGCACAGGAAGAAGTCGCCGCGCAGCAACTGGTTGCTGAGCACCTCGGTGACGACCTCGACCACGTGCGCGCGGCGCGTGTCGGTGAGGTCCTTGCCCTGCTCGAGCTGCTCCAGGTGCATCGGGTCGTAGATGTCACAGACCACGATCGTATTGCTGGTCTTGAGTTTCGGCACCTGCTCGAGCACATGCCCCTGCATGATGACGATATCGGCCCAGTCGACCTCGGGGCCCATGTCGGCAGGCGGCATGTACTTGACGGTGAAGGGCGCCTGCGGCGGGTCGGAGTGCGCGTTCATCGTGATCAGCCGCACGTCGTGCTCACCGGCCAGCACGTCGGCCATGTTCCAGGCCCGGATCGCCGGCCCGGCCATCCGCTCGGTGATCGAGTCCGATGTGACCACCAGGATGTTGCGGCGGTGGCCGTACACATCGTCCAGGTCCAGGGTCGCGACGAGATTCTGGTGCGCCAGCAGGTACCGCATCTCGGGCGCAGCGGGTTCGAGCGCGTTGCGCATCAACGGCAACAAGTCGCCGTCCGAACGTACCCGCGCGGCCTGCTCGATGGCGCGGGATTCGCGCAGTGACGGCAGCATCTCCACGAACTGGTCGATTGCCAGCATCGCGGCCGCGGCCACCCTGGGGATCTCGATCGGATCCGAGTGATCGGGCCCGTTCGCGGGCCGGTTGGTGATCTCCAGCTGGGACGGGTCGATCCCGCCACGCGCGGTCGCGCGCCGGATCGACAGCGCGAGCGCCGCGGGCAGCACCTTGCCCAGGGCTTTCTCGGAGACGTTCTTGTACAGCGCGGCCAGCGCGTTGCGCTCGAGCAGGTAGATCTCGCGCGAGTTGTCCAAAGTGGTCATCGACTGGTGGTGCTTGTGGTACGCCACCGAGGCGGGCGCGTACCGCACCCGCCAGCCACGCAGGTTGAGCCGCCACCCGAGGTCGACGTCCTCATAGAACATGAAGAACCGCTCGTCGAACCCGCCGAGCTCGCGGTAGGTCTTGGCCCGGACGAACAGCGCGCAGCCCGTGCCGAACAGGACGTCACGCGGAGTATCGAACTGGCCTTCGTCGAGTTCACCCTGATGGGTTTTGTAGCCCATGCCGAACCAGGTCAGGCCGCCGTCGACGAAATCGACGCGCTTGCCCTCCCAGTCGAGCACCTTGCTGGCGACCGCGGCGACTGTCGGGTCGGTCAGCAGTACGTCCACCGCGGCCCGTGCCCAGTTCCTGTCCGGCCGGGCGTCGTTGTTCAAAAACGCCACGACGTTGCCCTTGGCGTGCAGAACGCCCAGGTTGCAGCCACCGGCGAAGCCGAGATTGGTGTCCGACTCGATGAGCTGGACATCCGGCACCGAGGTCCTGATCCGCTCGATGCTGCCGTCGCCGGAGGCGTTGTCGACGCAGATGACCTGCAGCCGGTCGGCGGGATAGTCCAGGTCGTCACGCAGCGACCGCAAGCACGTGATGGTGTCCTCGGAGCCGCGGTAGTTGACCACGATCACCGACACCACCGGTAGCAGCGCGTCGTCGGGCACGACACCTCCAGGCAAGTTGGGTCTCTTAAGAGTGCCTCATCGAGCGAGACGGCTCATCAGTGGTTAGCCTGCGGCGGTGTTCGTGCGCGTGATCACTGCTGCTCTGCTGGCCGGGCTGGTACCGGCCGGGGTGGCTGTCGCGGACGTGCCCACCTGCGCGGGCGGTGTCGCACCGAACCCGAGCGTCGAGGAGATCGCGGCCAACGGCCAGCCCGCCGGGTACACCTTCGAGCCGTCGTGGAGCGTGCCGCCGGGCACGCCCACCGAGCAGCAGCCCAAGCTGTTCGCCGACAAGTCCAACCCCGCGTTCGGCCTGCTCAATGCCACGATCTCGACGCCTGCGGGCCGCGTGAGCACGGCCTACGAGACCATCCCCACGGTCATCCCGCGCGGCAGCTATCGCCTGGTGGTGTGGGCCGGGACGCACGACATCTCGCAGAACCAGCCGGTCGGGCTGCGGTTCTACGACAAGGACGGCCGGCAGGTCGCCGAGCGCTCGGTCCAGGCGGATCACGACATTGACACGGACGGCAAGCTCGGCCGGTTCGACCTCGGCGCGAGCGCTGCGCCGGCGGACACGGCCATGATCAAGTTCTTCGCGGCGACCAACGCGAACTGGGTCAAATGGGACTGCGTCTACCTGACCGTCGACCCGCCCGACTCGCGATAGCCCACGGCAGCCTGGCCACGACCTCGCCGAGCACCCGGACCCGCAGGTCGATCTTGAAATTGGCCGCGTCCGGGGCGTCGCGTTTGACCGGCAGCAACGCTGTGATCAGGGCGAACCTGGCGATCTCGCGAGCGGCGACCCACCACGGCGCGCACCTGATCAGCATCAGCAGCCGGTTGCGCTCGTTCCAGTGATGGAAGTTGACCGAGCCCGGGTTCGTCGTGGCGCCGTGCACGTGGACCACATGCGCGTCGGGTACGGATAGGACGGTCCATCCCGCGAGCCGTAGCCGCCACGACGTGTCGGTGTCTTCGTAGTAGCAGAAGAAGTCCGCTGGTACGCCGCCCACGGCCTTCAACGGCTCGGTGCGTACCAGCGCAGCGCCGCCGCAGAACCCGAAGATCTTGCCTTCGACCAGGTCGACGCCGTGCCCGTCCCGGGTCAGGCCCACGCCTACCGACTGGGTCTCGCCGTCGAGGGTGAGCAGTTTCGCGCTGGCCGCGGCCGCTTTCGGGTCGGCGTCCAGTGCGTCTTCCATGGCCGCGAGCCAGCCCGGTTCGGGCATCGCGTCGTCGTTCAGCCAGGCCATGAACGGAGTCGTGCAAACCTCCAGGGCTGCCTGGATCCCGCCGGCGTACCCGGTGTTCACCGGCAGCCGCAGTACCTCTGGCCTGCTCGGATGCGCTCGTGCGAGTGCTCCGCTGCCGTCGTCGGAGGCGTTGTCCACCACCAGGATCCGATGTGGACGCTGTTGCTTGGCCAGGGCGTCCAGGCAGGCCTCGATGTGCTCACGACCGCGCCAGGTCACCACAACGACAGTCGTACGCCCCGTTGTCAGCACAAACTGCAACACTACCCACGACAAAATATGGTTGGTACGTGCCTGAACTGGTCGTGCTCACGGAGCAACTGCTGGCCCCTGTGCCGGGCGGCACCGGCCGCTACACACGTGAGCTTCTTCACGCCATGGTTCAGCACGCGCCCGCTGGGTGGACGGTCGTGGGCGTAACCGCACGCCACCGTAACCCTGGTGCGGCCATGGTCCCTGGTATCGACGGCCCTCGGATGCTGCCGTTGCCACGCCGCGGTTTGGCCGCCGCCTGGGAACGCGGGCTCAAGCTATGGCCAGGCGGCGACGCCGTGCACGCGCCAACACCGCTCGCACCTCCAGCACCGCGCCGGGGACGCAGCCTCGTCGTGACCGTGCATGACACGGTCCCGTTCACGTACCCCGAGACCCTCACGCGCCGAGGTGCGTCCTGGCATCAGGCCATGATCAGGCGCGCGACTCAGCGCGCGACGGCCATTGTCGTCCCGACAGCCGCGGTCGCCGCCGAGCTCAGCCAGTACGCGCCCGGTCCCGCGCGTGTTCACGTTGTCGGCCATGGCGTTCCTGCGGTTGTCACGCGGTTGCCGGACAGCGCTGACGAGATCGCCGACCGTCTACGGTTACCCGAGAACTACGTCCTCGCAGTCGGCACGGTCGAGCCGCGTAAGGGCCTTGACGTCTTGGTCGAAGCGATGGCCCGGCCGACCGCGCCGGACCTGCCACTGGTGATCGCCGGCCCACAGGGCTGGGGTGATGTTGATCTCGCCAGAGTGGCGGCCGAAGTCGGCCTGAGGCCCGGACGGCTGCACCTGCTCGGCCGGCTCGCCGACAGCGAGCTGGCGGTTGTGCTGAACCGCGCGACCGTGCTGGCCGCGCCCAGCATGGCCGAGGGATTCGGGCTGCCCCTGCTGGAGGCCATGGCCGTGGGGGTACCCGTCGTCCACTCCGACGCGCCCGCGCTCGTCGAGGTGGCTGGCGGCACGGGAGTGCTGGCCCGTCGTAACGATCCGGCAGCGTTGGCGAACGCCTTGCACAGCGTTGTGGCCTTCCCCGAGCACACAGCGACCCTCGTGGAGGCCGCGCGAGCTCGGGCAATGCGGTTCACCTGGGACCGAGCGGCCGAATCGCTGTGGAAACTGCACATCGAGCTGTCACACGCAGTACACGCCGGGCTGTTGTGACTTACCGGGTTTGGGCACTGTGTGTCAGTCCTTGGCCGTAGTCTGCTTGGGTGGTCAGTCCTGAACCCAGCGTGTTGATCGACGCCACCGCGGTCCCCGCGGACCGTGGTGGCGTCGGTCGCTACGTCGACTCGCTGGTGTCCGCTTTGGACGCCGATGGTGCCCGGATCGCGGTCGTCTGCCAGCAGCGGGACGCCGAGCTGTACAGCAGGCTCGCGCCGCGCTCGCGGATCGTGCCGACCAAGGAGTCGATCGAGACCCGGACAGCCCGGCTGGCCTGGGAGCAGACGACGTTGCCGGGTTTAGTGCGGCGGCTGGGCGTGGACGTGCTGCACTCGCCGCACTACACGACGCCGCTCGCCAGCCCCGCGGCCTCGGTGGTCACGCTGCACGACGCCACGTTCTTCACAGATGCCCTGCTGCATTCCTCGGTCAAGGCACGGTTCTTCCGTGGCTGGACCCGGGTCGCCCTCAACCGTGCCTCGCTGTGCATCGTTCCCAGCGACGCCACCGCGTCCGAGCTCGTCCGCGTCGCGCGTGCCCACCCTCGCTCGATGGTGGTCGTCCGGCACGGCGTCGACGTCGAACGCTTCCACCCGCCGACCCAGTCGGAGATCGACGCGGCACGAGCCGCGATCGGCCTCAGCAAGATGCCGTACGTGGCCTTCCTGGGCGCCCTGGAACCCCGCAAGAACGTGCCCGCGTTGATCCGTGGCTTCGCCAAGGCCGTCGCCGACCGCCCCGACCCGCCCGCTCTGGTCCTGGCCGGCCAGCCGGGCTGGGACGGCCAGGTCGAACGGGCCCTGGACGCCCTGCCGCACCGCCTGCGCGTGATCAGGGCCGGTTACCTCGCCTTCTCCCAGCTCGCCGGCTTCCTCGGCGGAGCCGAAGTGGTGGCGTATCCCAGCCTGGGCGAGGGCTTCGGCCTGCCGGTGCTGGAGGCCATGGCCTGCGGCGTCTGTGTGCTGACCACGAGCCGCCTGTCGTTGCCAGAGGTCGGCGGCGACGCCGTGGCCTACTGCGGCACAGGCGCGGGCGACATCGGTGCCGCACTGGCCGAACTGCTGGACGATCCGGCCCGCCGGGCTGTTCTCGCTTCGGCCGCCGAACGCCGGGCCAAGGAGTTCACCTGGTCCCAAAGCGCCGAGCGCCATCGCGCCGTCTACGCCCGAGCCCTGGCCATCCATCGAAGAGGTTGGGGTGTGTCTGATGGGTCTCGATCGCGATAGCCGGCCCGGCTCTCATCGACCGAGACCCATCAGACACACCCTATGAAGATCCAATGCGCGACGTGACAGAATCCAATGCCGTGACCGAACCGAGACGTTATGGCGACGAGCTGGCGGTCGTCACCGTCACCTACTCCCCGGGCGAGACGCTTGAGCGGTTCCTCGACACGCTGGCCGAGGCGACCGAACGCGAACCGCAGGTGGTGCTGGCCGACAACGGCTCGACCGACGGCGTGCCCGAGCGTGTCGCGGCCGAACGCCCGAACGTCCGGCTGCTGGTGACCGGGGAGAACCTGGGCTACGGCGCCGCGGCCAATCGCGGGGTGGCGGAGTTCGGCGACGAGTACGGCTGGGTGATCGTCGCGAATCCGGATATCGAGTGGGGCAAGGGCTCGATCGACGAGCTGCTCAAGGCGGCGTCACGGTGGCCGCGTGGTGGCTCGTTCGGACCGTTGATCCGTGAGACCAACGGCGAGGTGTACCCGTCGGCGCGGTTGCTGCCGTCGCTCGGCAAGGGCGTGGGGCACGCGGTGGTCGGCCGTGTGTGGCGTGACAACCCGTGGACCAAGGCGTACCGGCAGTCGGACACCGAGGTGCGTGAGCGTCCGGCCGGGTGGCTGTCCGGCTCGTGTTTGTTGTTGCGGCGTGAGGCTTTCGACTCGGTCGACGGGTTCGATCCGCGCTATTTCATGTACTTCGAGGACGTCGACCTGGGCGACCGGATCGGCAAGGCGGGCTGGCAGAACGTCTACGTGCCCTCGGCCGAGGTCGTGCACATCGGCGGGCACTCGACGTCCAAGGCGTCGGCGAAAATGCTTGAGGCGCACCACTTGAGCGCCTACCGCTACATGGCCGACCGCCACCAGGGCGCGGAGTGGAAGCCCTTGCTGGCCGCGATCAAGGCCGGCCTGAAACTCCGCCTCAAACTGGAGACCCGCAAGTGAGCGGTCGGCCACCGAACAGCTGTTAGGTGGTCTGGTAGGCGCGGATCACGGTTGTCGTGACGCCGTTGCCTTCAGTGTCGGTTGCCTTGGTGCGCAAGGAAACGTAACCGCCGGCAGGGTTGGTGACAGCTGCTTTCCCTGCTGTGATGGGTGCCTGCTGCCAGGTCGCGCCGTCGTCGACGGAGTATTCGAGCGACAGGCCGGAAACTGTGGCCGGGCCGTCCTGCCGGGTGACCGTCAACGGTATCTCGACCGGCCCGCCTGGCGACTTGTTGCCAAGATCCACCGGCGGCTCGGCACGGACTGTGAGCAACGGCAGCGCGACGTCGAACGGGCCCTGCCGGAACGGCGCGGAGAACGCCCACTCCGAAGTGACCTTTGTGGACAACGGCCACCACTGCTGGTCCCGGTTCGCCTCGGCCACCAGGCGGAACTCGCTGTCGTGCTGGCCGACCCAGAAGATCCCCTTACCCGGCGAGTTCTGTGTACCGATCAACTGGTCGCCGTTGTACAGACTTATTGTCCCGTCGGCTGTCCCGGTCTCGGTGTCCGGCGTGACGGTGTGGCCTGCCGCGTCGGTGTAGAACGGCACTTCGATCGGCATGAGGCCGTTGCGGCGGAACGCCCAAGGATGATCGACGCCCAGCTCACTGCTCGTCCGGCCGGTGAATCCGGGGCTGAGCACCGCGCGGTTCCATTCGACCTGGTAGGTGCCGCCTGCCGCCAGCGCCATTTCCTGGGTGCGCGAGGAGTCCCTCGCGGTGGACACTGCCAGCCGCCACTTGCCGGGGGTGAAGTACTCGATTCGCTGCGAGCCCGGTTTCGCCGGTGTGTAGAAGGAAAGGCCGACCGGGACTTCGAAGCCGATGTTGTTCGCACCGGTGATCGGCGGGGCGTCCGGATGCTGCCCGTAGAACCGCGCCGTCACCGCGGCCAGGTCGGCCGTACGTACCGAGTACGCGACATTCGCCGGAACTTGTCCCTTGGTCGGGAAAGTCAGTTCGTACTGCTTGTCCTCAGCGGCGAAAAGCCTGAAGGCGTCGTAGTACGTGAACAGCGGCGAGGACACCTTCGGGGTGAGTAGGCGTAGACCTCACTGGCCAGGGGAAACGTGCCGTGCGCCTTGGAGAGTTCGTTGACAGCCTGGGAAATCGGGTCGGTGCCGTCGGACTCGGCGCCGCCGAGACTGAGGTTGACCACCTTGGCCTTGGCTTCGGTAGCCGCCCAACGCATGCCTTCGATGATGTCGTCGGCCTGCCCGTATCCGGTGTCGTCCAGCACCTTGCCGACCGCGAGCCGCGCACCTGGCGCGACACCACGGAATTTCGCGTCCCCGCTCGCGATGGTGGACGCGACGTGCGTGCCGTGGCCGAACACGTCGTTGGTACCGCCGGTGCCGGTGAAGTCCTTGCCCAGAGCCACCTTTCCGGCCAGATCCGGGTGGGTGGCGTCGATCCCCGAGTCGAGCACCGCGACGGTCACCCCTTCGCCGGTGTGACCGGCCTGCCACGCGGCCGGTGCCCCGATCTGCGGGACACTGACGTCCAGGGACGCGGAAACCCTGGCGTTGAGCCAGACTTTCCGGCCGCCGGCCACGACGTCCCGCCACGAGCCCTTGCGGGCACTGACCGAAGCCAGGTTCAACTCGCCGAATCGCCGCTCGGCTCGCGCGGCGCCTTCGATGATCAGCGGCACCGAATCGGTGTGCGCGTCGTCGTAGCGCTGCCGGATCAGCCCGGTGACGTTGAACAGTCGCCGGTCGAGCTTGCCGGTCGCGACCTGCCCGGTGACGTCGCCCGGAATGACGTATTCGTCGCTGTTGCGAGTGAACTGCTCGAAGGGGACCGGCCGGTCACGTTTGGCCGGTTGGATGCCGATCTGCCCGCCGGCCGACGTGACGACGTCGCCGGTGATCAGAGTGACCCGCTGCCCCGTCGACGGCACTGCCGGTTGCCCGGCTGACGCGGTAGTGGAATTTGTCAGGATGAGAGTGCTGGCCACGACCCCCAGCACGCAGGCGAACGCCCGCTTATGCACATGGCGCCTTTCGGTAGCTGACTTGCCACCTGTAAGACGCTCGTGAAGGGGCCCTGCGTTGAAGCGCTAGAGCTTGCCGTCCAGTCGCTGCGACATCGTCGGGCGCGGGCTCGGCTGCTTCTTCACCGTCGGCACCATGCCCTCGGGCTGCTCCTGCTGCTGTTGCTCCTGCTCAGGAGGCGGTGCCTGGCGAGGCGGCGGCGCCTGGTGCTGATAGTGGTGCTGCTTCGGCGCGTTGGGATAAGGCTGAGGCCTGCGCGGCGACGGATGGCGCTGCGTCGGCTGGGGGTCGGACAGCGGATGCCCGACGGCCATGGTGGCCTCGGGATCAGCCTGGTGCTGGTTGTCCAGCGCGTCCACGACGACCCGAGGGATCTGCAGTGTGTTCACCGCGTCCATCGGGGAGATCGCGTCTTCCGGCGTCACCACGAAGGCGCCGCGCGCGCGGGCGCGGGCCAGAGCGGCATCGGCTCGCTCCCGGGGGTCCATGCTCCGGCCTCTCCCGCGTCGCCTCAAGCCGGCACTTCCACCGGCTGTTCCATTGCCACCAAGAGTATCCCTAGAGAGGGTTGGCGTCAGGGAAGAACTCAAATCAGTATGTTGATCTTAAATGTACTCGGTCCGTCCCGTGTCACGCAGGATCTCGGTCAGCCGTTTGATGTCCTGGGCGCGGTCGCGACGGCAGACGAGCACCGCGTCGGGCGTGTCGACCACGATCAAATCGCGCACACCCAGGGCAGCGACCAGCCGGCCGCTCGCGGGCACGGCCACGACACCCTCGCTGTCGACCGAGACGACCACGCCGCGACCAGGCGTGTTCACCACGCGGGTGCCGTCCACCTCGGTCGACAACAATTCGCCGAGCGTCTCGAAGTCGCCGATGTCACTCCAGCCGAAGTCACCCGGAACCGTCGAGACCAAGCCGTCGGCCGCGGCCGGCTCCATCACCGCGTATTCCACCGCGACCTTGGGGATGGTCGGCCACAGCTCGCCCAGTACCGCTGCGCGGTCGTCGGTGTCCCAGGCCCGCGCGATCTCGGTGACGGGGGCGTAGACCTCCGGACTGCGCTGCTGGAGCTCACGCAGGAACACGTCCGTCCGCCAGACGAACATGCTCGCGTTCCACAGGTACCGGCCGGAGCTGACGTACTCGGTCGCGACGTCGAGCGCAGGCTTCTCCTTGAACTCCAGCACCGGCTGCTGCACGCCCAGTTCAGCCGTGGCGCTGCACTGGAGATAGCCGTAGCCGGTCTCCGGGCGTGTCGGCGCGATGCCGATGGTCATCAGCTTGCCCTGGGCGGCGCCCACGGCCGCCTCCATGACCGTCTGTGAGAACGCGTCCACGTCGGCGATCAGATGGTCGGCCGCGAACGAGGCCATCACCGCGCCCGGGCTGCGCTGCTCGATCACGGCCGCGGCCAGCGCGATCGCCGCACACGAGTCTCTGGCCAGCGGCTCGACCAGGATGTTGCGCTCCGGTACCTCCGGTAGCTGACGCGCCACTGCGGCCGCGTGGGCCGTCCCGGTGACGACGTGAACGCGGTCGGCCGAGGCGAGCGGCACGAGCCGGTCGTAGGTCGCCTGCAGCAAAGAACGCTCGGTACCGGTCAGCGGGTGCAGGAACTTGGGGTCGGTGGCCCGGGAAAGCGGCCACAACCTGGTCCCACTGCCGCCCGCGGGCACAACCACATGGAGGTCCACCAGGTCACTTTAACGTCGCCGCGATACTCCGAATGCAGGCACCATAAACTCCCTCGCATGTCCGTCCGCGTGTGGCGGCCCGGGTTCGCCTTGGACCTGGGCGCCGTGCTGTCACCCCTTGGCCGGGGCGGCGGCGACCCCACATTCCGGCGTACCCCAGGCGGCGCGATCTTCCTCGCCGCGAACACCCCGGCCGGTCCCGGCACACTCGGCGTGACCCGCACAGGCGGGGACGTGCACGCCGAAGCGTGGGGCGAAGGCGCGGACTTCCTGCTCGAAGGCCTGCCGGACCTGCTGGGGGCATCGGACGACGACTCGGATTTCGTCTCCCACCACGACATCGTGGCCGAGGCCCGCCGCCGCATGCCTGGACTCCGGCTCGGCAGCAGCGGCCGCGTGTGGGACGTGCTCGTGCCCGCCGTGCTGGAGCAGAAAGTGACCGGCAAGGAGGCGTGGCGCTCGTGGCGTGAGCTGTGCCACCGATTCGGCACCGTCGCGCCCGGTCCAGCACGCTTGTACGTGCCGCCGGCGCCACGCGCGCTGATGTCCATCAACGACTGGGAATGGCACCGCGCAGGCGTGGATTCGGCCCGTCGCCGCGCCCTGATCGGCGCCGCCCAGGTCGCCACCCGCCTCGAACGAGCCGCGGAACTGAAAGGTGCCGAGGGCAGGGCCCTGTTACGCAAGATCCCCGGCATCGGAGTCTGGACCGCTGCCGAGATAGCCCAGCGAGCCTGGGGCGACCCGGACGCGGTCAGCTTCGGCGACTTCCACATAGCCGGAAACGTCGGCTACGCATTGACCGGCAAACCCGTCGACGACGAGGGCATGTTCGCCTTGCTGGCGCCCTACGCCCCACAACGCCAACGAGCCGTCCGCTACATAGAGGCAGCCGGAATCGTCAAGCCCCGGCGCGGGCCCCGTTTCTCGCCGCGCGACTATCGCGCGATCTAGCCGCGTCGATCATCGGCCTGAGTTCTTCGTTCGGCACGTCCGCGATCGCCCACCACCGCAGGTCATCCGACTCATCACTGATCTTCGGCCGCGAGCCGGGCGGCGCGTGCACCACGAACCGCACATCGAAATGTCGCGTCGGCACACCCAGCGAGCACGTGATCGGATGCACGTCAAGGTGAACAGGAAGAGGGTCGATCGTGAGCCCGTCGATGCCGGACTCCTCGGTCGCCTCCCGGAGTGCCGCCCCCGCAAGGGTTTCGTCCGCAGGCTCGCAATGCCCGCCAAGCTGCAACCACTTGCCCACCCGCGGATGCAACGTCAACAGAACCTGATCCCCGTCGAACACAACCGCCGACGCCGTCAAATGTCCCGCTGCGCAGGACCGTTCACACGAATCCTCCCGCGCCGCAAGGAAACCGAGATAGGCCTGCCGCAACGACTCCTGCGCGGTATCCCCAGGCCGCCATTCGGCAAGCACCTTCACCGCATCAGCATGTACGCCCACAGCCCGCACTGTATGTGATGGCTCAGTCCCGTTCGGCGTACGGTCGAATCACCTTGGTGAGTGTCGCCGGAAAGTCACCGACTGTGGTTGCATCGAGGGTCACCCCGGCTGACGACGGAGGCACCCGGTGTTCGAGTCCGCGCGTGATTCCCGGCCAGTTCCCGCTGCCGAGCAGGCAAAGACCGGTCCGCCCGGGATGACTGTGAACCGGTTGGTGCACCCGCAGGGACATCTCGGCAACGCCGCGATGGGCAGGCTGCTGGGGGTCGACCGGCTGCCGGTACAACGCGGCATCACGGTGCAGGACTTGAGCGGCGAGTACGAGGCCCATGGCCTCCGGATCGGGCGATGTCGGCATTTCGCACGAGGAACTGACCGCACTACTCATGGAAGTGAAACAGGCCCAAGACGATCCGCAGCGACTGCGAGTCTCCGACAGCGAGCGGCTCAGGACAGGAGCGACATCGACTTTGCCACCACTGCCGGACAACCTGCCGGACACGCAACACCCGCCCTGATGGAACCGCAGGCGCATGCCACTGGCCCACCGGCAACGATTCCACCGGAGTGGAAGTGGGGACCGTAGCGATCCCACCGGAATTCACGCGACGGAACCGGATCCACTCACTACCGTCAGGCAGCGTGACATTGGTGAAGAAGGGTTCCCGCTACATAGACATCGACGGCACCACCTACCGCTGGCGGCTGCGTGGCAAGCCGACCTACAGCCAAGGCAACTGCTGGAGTTCCATGACTTTCGCGGTCGAACGCGCCGAGGAACCAGGCATGACCCTCGTCGTGGACACCGGCCGCCCGCACACCGCCAACTGGAGCGGCGTTCCCACCGCGCCGGTCCTTCCGACGGAAGTGACGCGTGCCGTCCGCAAAGCATTGGCCGCAGGCTGGCAGCCGGGCCGGCGAGGCTCAGCCTTCCAACTGAATCTGTCTCAGCGTTCCACGAAGTAGTCGGGGAAGTCGGGCAGGGGGCGGGGGCTGAGGGGGCCGTCGGCCGGGTAGCCGATGGCGACTGAGCCGAGGGGTTCCCATTCCGGGCCGAGTTCCAGTACGTCCCGGACCACTTCGGGGCAGAAGATGGTGGAGGAGACCCAGCATGAGCCGACGCCCTCGGCTGCCAGGGCGACGAGCAGGCCTTGGACGGCGGCGCCGCTGGCGATGGTGAACATGGTGTCTTCGAAGCCGTTGCGGCGGGCGTCCGGGTAGGTGTGCTGGGAGCCTTCGCGGATCAGGAAGGGGATGATGATTTCTGTTGCACCGTAAAGGAGATCTCCGCGGCGGATGCGGCGCTGGATCTGCTGCTCGGGCATGCCGTGGGTGCGCAGGTCGTTGATCCAGGCGGCGCGCATCTCGTCGAGCAGGCGCTTGCGGCGGCCGCGGTCGGTGAGGTGGACGAAGCGGACTGGGTGCGTGTGGTGCGGGGCCGGGGCGGTCAAAGCTGCGTTGACTGCGCGGCGCAACATGGCTGGGTCTACGGGAGTGTCGTTGTACGCACGGATAGACCTGCGGACCAGGACTGCCTCACGGCGGCCCTGGGCGATGGCGAAGTCCGTACCCAGACGGAACTGGTCCTCAGCCACTGGACGGTTCAGGTCGCGGGCGGTCGAGCCGTTGTCCTCATAGGACAGTCCGCGGACGACCGCGATCGGGATGCCGCCGAGTTTTCCCTTGGCCAGGTCCGCTGCTGCGGCGATCTCGTCGGCGATGGCCACGAGCGTGACCTGCAGTTCGTTGCCCATGGGGTCGGTCTGGCCGGCGTAGTCCTGCAGCACAGGCAGACCGGCTGAGCCGATGGCCGCGTCGGTCTGCCCATTGCGCCAGGCCCGGCCCATTGTGTCCGTGATGACTACGGCCACTGTGACGCCGAGCAACTCGTGGAGGCGTGCGCGCAGGCTCGCTGCCGATCCGTCGGGATCGACTGGCAGGAGTGCGATCTCGTCGAGTGCGATGTTGGAGTTGTCCACGCCGGACGCGGCCTGCACGATCCCCAGTTTGCTGCGGGTGATCAGGGTCGGCCCGATCTGGGCGAGGATGTCCACGGCCTCCGCGCGGGCCAGTTCCCGGCGCTGGGCGTCCCGGCCGGCCGCGTCCACCGGTACCAGCCGGCCTTCCACTTTGGACACGATCTTGCTGGTCACGGCCAGCACGTCGCCGTCCTGCAGCCACGGCGCCGCGGCGGCCACGGCGGCGGCCAGGTCGTCACCCGGCCGGAACTCGGGCATGCCCTCGACCGGCAGGATCTCGATCATGCTTCCAGCCCGGCCATCTCCAGCGCGGCACGCGCCATCTCGGCGGTCGCGTCAACGTCCGACATGAGCAACGGCACGGCCCGCACGGCCACACCAGGCACGTCCGCCGCCTCGCCGGTATGTACGAGCCAAGCGTCGAGGACGCCGTCGTCGGAACACTTACGCGAGCCGTAGTACTGGCCGACGGCCTGTGACGTGGTCTCCACGCCGATCGCGGTCAGGCACGCGTCCGCCATACCGCGCAAAGGTTTGCCACCGATGATCGGTGAGATGCCGACGATACTGGCGTCGGTCTTACGCATCGCGTCACGCAACCCGGGCACGGCCAGGACTGTGCCGACGCTCACGACAGGGTTGGACGGCGCGAACATGACGACGTCGGCCTCGCTGATCGCGTCGATCACGCCTGGTCCTGGCTGGGCCTCGTCCGCGCCGACGGGCACGATGGAGTGCGCGGGCAGCTCGGCCCGATACCGGACCCACCACTCCTGGAAGTGGATGGCCTTGCGCTCGCCTTCAGGCGTGTCCACGACGACGTGCGTCTCCACGCGGTCGTCCGACATCGGCAACAGCCGTACGCCTGGCTGCCAGCGGTCGCACAGCGCCTCGGTCACAGCCGAGAGCGGGTAACCGGCGCGGAGCATGCGGGTGCGTACGAGGTGCGTCGCGATGTCCTTGTCGCCGAGCCCGAACCAGTCCGGGTCGGCGCCATAGGCCGCGAGCTGCTCCTTGACCACCCAGGTCTCGCCGCGCTGTCCCCAGCCACGGTCGGTGTCTATCCCGCCGCCCAGCGTGTACATGCACGTGTCCAGGTCCGGGCAGATCCGCAGGCCGTGCATCCACACGTCGTCACCGGTGTTGACCACCGCGGTGATCTCGTGCGGCGACTCGCCCGGTCCCACCGGCGGCAGTCCCAGCAGGGCCTTCACTCCCAGGAGGAATCGGGCACCGCCGACTCCTCCGACAACCACGACGACCTTCACGATCCGATCCTTGCACGACTCGTTCGACCTTTGCCGAACGCCCTGGCCGGGGCCGTGGGAACCTCGCGCCGGTATTTGGCGTCCAAGCCCGCGACCGGGCAGGGAAGGTGGTGCTCACGTGGTGAGCTTGCCGTGGGGTATAGGTGCCGAGTTCGCCTTGGGCGCTGTACTGCTGCTTTGGCTGCGCAGGCCGGAGGCAGTGGGCCGAGCGGCCATCTTCGGTCCTCGTGGCGCACTGGTGGTGCTGGCGGCCGCGATGTCTTTCACGGCCATCGCTGTCGTCATCCTGCTGTTCTCGCCGGCCCGGTCGGAAACGCTGTTCTGGCTCGTCGCGTTCCCACTCGGGCTTCTCGTCGCCTGCGTTCTGACCATGGTGTTCGCGAGCTTCTTTGCCGCTCGCACCGGATCCGACGTGGTCGCGGCTGTTCTCCTCATCGCCGCCGTCGTGGGGATGAGCGTGGTCGACTGGCAGATTTTCCGGTTGCAATAGACAGGTATGGGCGAATGGACGACCTGATCAAAGAGCTTCAGCAGCTTCAGCAGTACGCGGCCGGCCTGCAGGGCCTGATCGCGAATGCCGAGGCCAACGCACCCGCCCGTGCCGAGGGCACCGACAGCACCGGGGCGGTGCATGTCGTGCTCGGTCCGAATGGCGTGCCGAAGTCCTTTCGGGTCGAGGGGGACTGGGAACGGAAACTCAAGCCGGAGGCATTCGGCGACGCTGTTGTCGGCGCGTTCCAGGCGGCCATGGACGAACGGCTGAAGGCCTGGTCAGCCACTCTGAGCAAGGACGACTGGCAGTCCAAGGTGGACAACCTGGACCGCCGTCCTGAGGTGCCGGTGATGTTCCAGGGACCCAAGTTCTCCGGCAAACCCCGGAGTCTCGACGCGCTCGCCGAAGAGATGATCAAAGCGTTCGACGACGCCGAGAAGGTTCCCGACCTGCCCGAACCGAACAACGCGGTGGGTACGGCAGGTGGCGGGAAACTCGTGCTGACGTTGTCGAAATCTGCAGTTGTGTCCTGTGTGGCTGATTCGCGCTGGGTTTCCGCGCAGACTGCCACCCGGCTGACCAACGCGCTGTCGGAAGCCCTGGCGATGGCCACGCGGGAACTGGAAAAATTGTCACCTGCCCAGGAACCGGCCAATCCGCTGGACCGTCTGATCGGCGAAACCTTCGCTCTGCTCAGCGATCCGCAGCGGCTCGCCGATTCCTGAAGGGACACTCGAAGTGCCACCTGCCAAAGAACAAGTGACCGTTGCCACCAACGCACTGCGCTCGGACGCGGGCGTCTGGGACGCACAGAGCGCCGAGCTGGCCAAGATCGGTCCTGAAGTCCAGGACCTGCGGCTGAGCCGGATCGAGGCTGGTGTCTTCCAGCTCATGGTCGGCCCGTACGACACCTTGGCCGACCAGTTGACCGACCGGTGCACCGAGGGCACCGGCCGCCTCGCCGAAGTGGGCAAGACGCTGCGTACGGTCGCGGACACCTACGACGCCGAGGAAGCCAAGAACGAGCACGCACTGCGGAACCTCTACTGAGGAAGGCGAACAGTCATGGGCTTCAGTGAGGCGCAGTTCAACGCCGTCGTGGACAAGATCAACAGTGGTATGCGGACGATGTCGCAGAAGACCGACGCGGTCATGCCCGCCGCGAGCGCGGCGATGGACCACTGGTACATCCCGGGGTTCGTCAAGGACGCGGTGATGGCGTTGTGCCGCAAGCTGGTCGACATCGCCAAGTCGATCTGGAACAAGATCGTCGAGATCCTCAAGGGCGTCGCCGCGCCGGTGATGTTCTTCAAATACGGCTGGGACTGGATGGACGTGCGTGGTACCGCCACCACGGTCGCCGGCCAGCTGAAGCCGGAACTGCTGCAGACCGACGCGCACTGGAAGGGCGTCGCCGCCGACCGCTACAAGGCCGTCACGGGCTCACAGTCCGCCGCGTCGGAGAAGGTCGGCACTGTCGCGGAGAAAACCGCTATCTCACTGGGTATCTGTGCTGTCGCGGGTTGCGCGTTCTATGTGGCGATCGGCATCATCGTCGCGAAGTTCATCGCGGTACTGGTCGCGT
Source organism: Kibdelosporangium banguiense (assembly GCF_017876405.1). Classification (GTDB taxonomy): domain Bacteria; phylum Actinomycetota; class Actinomycetes; order Mycobacteriales; family Pseudonocardiaceae; genus Kibdelosporangium; species Kibdelosporangium banguiense. Next base: position 3,363,721 of record NZ_JAGINW010000001.1, read on the forward strand.
CCATCGCGGCGGTCGGCACGATTGTGTTGTCGTGGGCCGGTTTGGCGATGGTGGTCGCCGACGCGGGCATCAGCAGCGGCCTGATCATCGCTGCGGTCACCACGCTCGGCGCCGTGCTCACCGCGCAGGCGGCGCAGATGGTCACGCTGCACGGTGAGGCCACTGACAACAGCAAGTTCCCTGGTGGCAAGTGGCCGGACCCGACCACCGGCACTTTCAACGACGCCACCGTCACCGACGGGGACGCCGACTGGTCGTTCAAGAACTGAGGCCATGGCTCCGGGACGAGGGGCCCCGGAGCCATCCTCAGCCTCAGTACTGCGTTGTCGGCAGGGCGATGATCTGGCGCAGGTTCACGCGGGCCGGGCGGCTGACGGTGTAGGCGACCACGTCGGCCAGTTCTTCGGCGGCGAGGATGCCCGCACTGGCGATCCACTCGTCGAGGAACGCGCCGGACTCACCGGTGATGTCGTCGCGCAGTTCGCTTTCCACCAGGCCTGGCTCGATGTTCGTGACACGGACGCCCTTCGGGCCCAGTTCCGCGCGCAGTGAGTTGGACACAAAGGTCACGGCTGCTTTGGACGCTCCGTAAACCGTGTACTCCGGGAATGTCAGGTGGGCCGCGATCGACGAGATGTTGACCAGGTCGGCGTGTCCGTCCGCGGTCAGATCCGGTGTGAACGCCCGCAGCACCCGCAGCAGGCCTGTCACGTTGGTGTCGAGCATCTTCTGCCAGTCGGCGAACGGTGCGTTGCCGATGTCCCCGGGGATCATCACGCCCGCGTTGTTCACGACCAGGTCCACGCGGCCGAAAGCGGCGTTCACAGCGGTCACGGCGGCGTCCACCGACGCGTCCGACGTGATGTCGGTCGCTACGGCAAGCGCTTGCCCGCCGTCGGCACGGATCTTGTCAGCGAGTTCTTGGATCCGGTCGGCGCGGCGAGCCAGCAACGCGACCTTCGCGCCGTTGGCGGCGAACGCCTTGGCGATCGCGGCGCCGATTCCGCTGGCCGCACCGGTGACGACGGCAGTCCGTCCTGCCAGGTTCTCGTATTGGCTCATGTCACCACCGTGCCCCCGCTGCGAGCAGGCGACGAGGCCCCGGTTCACCTGGTTTCCCGGTGACTGGTTCTGCCAGGACCACCCTTGGCCCTCGACGCCCGTTGCACACTGGAAGCCATGAGCAACGAGCTGGGCGAGTTCCTGAGGTCGCGGCGGGCCCGGATCGCGCCGGAGGAGGTCGGGCTGCCGCGTGGTGAACGGCGCCGGGTTCCTGGCCTCAGACGCGACGAACTTGCCCGGCTCGCGGGCGTGAGTGTGGAGTACTACACCCGGCTTGAACAGGGACGAAGCCCCAATGTGTCGGATTCCGTACTGGACTCCATCGGCAACGCCTTGTCCCTGAACGAGACTGAACGCGAACACTTGCGTACTCTGGTGCGCCCCACGCGGCGCGCGCGCCCGTCGCCGCGCGGGGCCCAAGTCCGCGGGTCGGTCCAGATGGTGCTCGATCAGATGGACCGGCTGCCCGCGTTCGTGCTGGGGCTGCGACTGGACGTGCTGGCCTGGAACCGCCTTGGCGACGCGGTGTACGGCTTCAGCGCCCTTGAGCGGCCGAACATGGCACGCATGCTGTTCCTGGACCCGAAAGCCCAGGAGATGTACCCGGAATGGGTCTATGCGGCCGAGGACACTGTCGGCCTTCTCAGATGGACGGCCACCCGCAACGGCAACGATCCGCAGCTGGCCGCGTTGATCGGCGAGCTGTCCATCCACAGCGCGGAGTTCCGCCGGCTGTGGGCGCAGCACGACGTCAAGGAGAAGACCTTCGGGCGCAAACTGATCAACCACCCGCTGGTCGGCGAGCTCGACCTGACCTTCGAGAGCTTTTCGCTGCCGGCCGGCGAGCCGGACACCATGCTGATCACCTATGTGGCAGTGCCGGGCTCGCCGAGCGCGGACAAACTCGCGATGCTGGGCAGCTGGTCAGTACCAGAACATGAAGTTGTCCCGGCCCCAGGCGGCCACGAAACTCTCGCCGCCGATCACTCTGAAGAGTGAGTAGCCGATCTCGAAGAACACCTGTCCGGCACCGGGAATGCCGATCAGCACCGCGAAGAGGATGAAGGGCGCCCACGGCCGGGCCTTCGCGCCGAACGAACGTGCCTGGTAGGACAGGTACGGCTCGATCGCGCCCCAGCCGTCGAGGCCGGGCACCGGCAGGATGTTGAGCAGGAACGCCAGGATCTGCAGCAAGGCCAAAAAGGACAGTGCGGCCGGCAGCGGGTCGGGCGTGGGGGTGAAGTCGGCCGGGTCGAAGAAGAACACGACCGACAGGGTCAGCAGGACACCGAGAAAGAGGTTGCTCAGCGGTCCGGCCAGCGACACCATCGACTTCACGCGCTTGGTGCGCAACGCGTGGTGGTTGATCCAGACCGCGCCGCCGGGCAGCGGAATACCGCCGATCAGCAGGAAAATCACCGGTAGCACGATGCTCAGCACCGGGTCGGTGTATCTGCGGATGTCGAGTGTGAGATATCCCTTGAGCCGCACTTCGTGGTCGCCGCCGCGATACGCCAGGTATGCGTGGCCGAACTCATGCAGGCAGAGCGATACCGCCCAGCCGCCGAGAACCAGGAGCAGAGTGCCTGCTGTGGTGGCGATCTCACCTTCGACGAGCGCGAGCAGCACACCACCCGCGATCGTGGCCGCCAGCAAGCCCAGAAACAGGGGACTGGGACGTACATCTTGTCTCCGCACACCACCAGTGTGGCAACAGGTAGTGGTCGGGGTTGATCCACCTCCTGTCCGGACGCTGTCGGTTCTCATCACCCGATCGGGCAAAGAACCGGACTTTCCTCGGGAAATACCGTCACCCACGTGGGTACTTCGCTTGACCGGCCGGGACTACACGGGTGTAATCACAGAGATGTCATTCGCCGAATGGGAGGGCGGGTGGCGTCCGCCAACCGGGGAGTGGAAGGCGGGGAGGTGGACGGACATGATTGCTGACGAAGGGGACCGAGTCGTGGAGTGGGGGGACGCGCCGACTGAGGATCTGGGCGTCCTGGTACATCTCTTCGACACGGCAGACGACGAACAGGAGTGGCAGGAACGCGCGCTTTGCGCACAGACCGATCCGGAGGCGTTCTTCCCGGAGAAGGGCGGCTCCACCAGAGAGGCCAAGCGGATCTGCCAGGGCTGCGAGGTGCGTTCGGAATGCCTCGAATACGCCCTCGGGCACGACGAGCGCTTCGGCATCTGGGGCGGTCTGTCGGAACGTGAACGCCGCAAGCTGAAGAAACGCGCGATCTAGCACGGGGTATCGCGGGGCCGTACGGTATCTACTCGCGAGTAGATATCTACGGAGGTAGCAGGTGTACCCACAGGTCAGGACTGTGCCCGTGCTCGCGGTCCTGGTCTGTCACGACGGTGAGCAATGGCTGCGGCTCGCGCTTTCGGCGCTGCGCCGCAGCACACCCAGGCCAAGGCACGTGATCGCGGTCGACACGGGCTCGACCGACGGCACACCGAAACTGCTGGCCACCAGCGATGACGTGCTCGACGGCGTACTCACGCTCGATCGCTCCACGGGGTTCGGTGCCGCTGTCAAGGCGGCGTTCGAGCACGCCGTGGAGCGGTGGGGCGATCCCGGCGGCTGGATCTGGCTGCTGCACGACGACTGTGCACCCGAGCCGGACTGCCTGGCCGCGCTGATGACCGCGGCCGAGTTGTCCCAGTCCGCGGGAGTGCTCGGACCGGTGGCGCTGGACTGGTCGGATCCCCGGCTGGTCGTTGAGGCCGGATTGTCCACCGACGCGTCCGGTCACCGGCAGACCGGAATCGGTTCCGGCGATTTGGTGAGAATTTCCCAAAGCAGTGAGGTTCTTGCCGTCCCGTCGGCGGGGCTGCTGGTCCGCCGTGATCTCTGGGAAGAACTCGGCGGCTTCGATCCGGCGCTGCCGCTGGTGTTCGATGACATCGATTTCGGCTGGCGGGCCAATCGATCCGGCGCGGTCGCTTTGTGCGTGCCCGCGGCGCGGATTCGACACGCCCGGGCCATGACACGCGGTGTGCGAACCGCTTCGGCCGATGCGCAATCCCGCGCGCACGGTATCCGGACGTTCCTGGTGAACTGCGCTTTCTTGTCGTTTGTGACAGGCGTGCCGCGACTGGCGGTGCTCTGTCTGTTGCGTGGACTGGGCTTTACGCTTTTGCGCCGGATTTCCCGGGCGCGGGCGGAATTCGTGGCGCTGGGCCGGCTGCTCGGCGGCCGGATGAAACTGCTGCGCGGCCGCCGTGACCGGCGAAAACTCGGCGGAAGTGTCGGCGGGTTGTTCACCAGCAGATTTACCAGGCTGCGCAACATGATTCGTGCCGGTGTCACACAACTGGTCCGGCGCCGCGTGGAAGCCGATGTCGCGCTTGGACAAGCGCCCGAAAAAGTGTGGGTGCCGCCCGAGGAACTGCCGCGCCCGGTCGGGCCGGACGCGTTGCCCGCGGGCGCGTTGGGACGCAAGGGGCAGCGCCTGGCCGCGGGACTGCGCCGGCCGGCGAGTGCGGTCGTCGTCCCTGTTCTGCCACCTCTGAGAGCAAGAAAGCCCAGTCCACGGCCGCGTCCGTCGCCTGTGCCACGAGACGGCAGCGCAGTCCCGGAAGTCATGCTGGTCGAAGTGGACCGTGGCCGGGTCCTCAAACAGATCCTGCTGGCACCGCCTTTGCTGCTGGTGCTGGGATTGCTCGTGGTCGGCCTCGCGGTCAACCGGCACCGGCTGAGCCTCGATCTGGTCGGCGGACGACTGCTGCCGATGCCGGACATCTGGCCGGAGTACCTGGCGGCCTGGCACGCAGTGGACGGTGGCACGGCGTCACCGGCGCCGACAGCCCTTGCGGTACTGGGGATTCTGGGCGGCCAGGCCGGGTTGTTGCTGCTCGCGGACATGCCGTTGGCGGGCCTGGGCGCGTATCTTGCAACGCGGCGGCTGCCTGTGCGGCGTGGCGTCCGGGCCGTCATCGCCGGTGTTTACGCACTTCTGCCGCCTGCGACAGCCGCCGTCGCACAAGGACGGCTGGACGCTGTCGTGGTGCACATCCTGTTGCCGCCTGTGCTTGCCGGGGTTGTGTCGGTGCTGGTACGCGGCTCGCGGTCGTGGCTGTCGCTGGCGGCGGGATCTTCGCTCGGACTGGCCGTGATCGGCGCGTTCTCACCACTGACGCATCTGTTGATACTGGTGTGCGCGCTGGGCGGGTTCGTGCTTGCCGGTGGCCAACGCGGCGACGGGCCTCGCCGTGGGGCCGCGTTGTTCGCGATTGTGTTGCTGCCATTGGCTTTGCTGCTGCCGTGGCCCGCTGTGCTGATCCAGCATCCGGGTGCTCTGCTGCACGGTGTCGGCGCCTGGGTTCCTGAGCAGACAGGTCTGGGGCCGGGTGCGTTGCCGGTCCTGGGCTTGGTGGTCGCGGTCGTCGCGGTAGCGGGACTGGTGTTCCGGCCAGGCCGGGGTTCGTTGCCAGGCTTGGGTTTGCTCGTTCTGGGCCTGGGTGCGGTCGCGGTCGTGCGACTGCTGGCCGCGGCTCCGGTCGGCGCAGGCGCGCCGCAGCACGGCTGGCTGGGCACGCCGTTGATCATCGTTGGCTGGGGTCTGTTGTGGGCGTTGGCGGGTTCGGACCTCAGGCCACGCCCGGCGATGACTGTTGGTGCTGTTGGGCTCGCAGTGCTTGTCGCCGGGGCTTTCATCGCTGGTCGGGACGGGCCGTTGACTGCGGGCGAAGGCGTGCAGCTGGCTTCGTCGCCTGGTCACGAGCTCGCGGACACCGGTCGCGGTGTGCTGGTGATGTCGCACGGCAATGAACCGGTTCGCCTGGCCGCGGGCCGGATGCCCGCGTTCGGCGACGACGACCTGGTTGCGGTGGCTTCGGCGGAAAGCCGGATTCGCCGGTGGGACAACGACTTGCGCTCGCCGACGCCGGAAATCGCCAAGCCGGCGGTCGCTTCCGCCGCGGCGGCCGGGGTGCTGTTCGTGGTCATGCCTGATCAGGCGACCAGCGACCGGCTACGGACGACCGCGGGCGATCTCGTCTCACCTGCTGGGTCCACTTCGGACGGAAGGCCGACGCTCCGGCTGCAACCCGCTGCGGGCCTGGCCGTGCTGCTCGCGCCTGAACTGGCCAAACAGGCCGTCACCGGAGGCACACCGCCGACCGCCCTGGGCGCAGGCGGCATCGTGCCGGTCGACGCCCGGCCGCCGGATGTCGCCGTACGGGTGTCCGACGGTTCCGAAGGCCGGTTGCTGGTCATCGGCGCGGCCGAGGAGCCGGGATGGCGTGCCGAGGTCAACGGTCGTCAGGTCCCGGTCGTGCGGGCGTGGGGCAATCTCGTCGGCGTGGCCGTGCCCGCGCGGTCGGCTGACGTCCGGATCGAGTACAGCTCGACGCTGCGCGCGTTCCTGCTCCTGCTGCAAGGCGCGGCCCTGCTGTTCACACTCCTGACCGCCATCCCCGCCCGCCGCCGCTAGTTGTTTTGCCCCCAATGCCACATTGGGGACATCTGACGTCCCCAATGTGGCATTGGGGACACACAAACCGGACTCAGGCGCCGCCCTCGATCGCGTCGGGATCCACGCCCAGGTAGTTCGCGACCTGTTCGACCAGTACGTCGTGCACCAGGTCGGCCAACTCGACGCTGTCCTTCGCGCGTGCCTCCAGCGGCCGGCGGTAGAGCACGATCCGGGCACTGGTCGGGTTGCCGCGGCGGTCCATACCCGCCGGGACGAGCCGCGCCAGCGGTACGCCGCTGTCGGCGAGGACGCCGTCGGGCGGCGGCGCGCCCGGGGGCTGGGTCTCGATCTCGGGGACGTCGTCCACGGCCACGTCGAGCTTGGTCAGCTCGGTCCGCCAGCGGGCCTCGATCGGCTCCAGCGCGTCGAGCACGAGCGCGTCGAACCGTTCCGCCCGGGTACTGGCCGCCGGCAGCGTGGACGGGTAGAGGGGTCCGCGCAGACCACGACCATGCCGATCCCGGCCCCGGCGGCCGCCGCGGCGCCGCGCACGGCGAGGCATGACCACGCTCCAAGCACCTCCAGAATGCATACGCCTAGGACAAACAGGGTACTGGGGGCGTGTCATCGGTGTGCCTGCCTGCCCACCGGCGAGAAACGCGCTATCGTCCACGATCGTGCGGAACATGCGGCGTTGTTCGCGGACCGGGTGTGTCAATCCGGCCGTCGCGACGCTGACCTACGCCTACGCCGACTCGACGGCCGTAGTCGGGCCGCTGGCCACGTACTCCGAGCCGCACAGCTACGACCTCTGCGAAGAACATGCCCTGCGGCTCACCGCCCCCAAGGGGTGGGAAGTGGTCCGGCATGACGGCGAGTTCGCCGTACCCGAGCCCTCACACGACGATCTGACCGCGCTGGCCGAGGCCGTGCGCGAGGCCGGCCGCCCGGACAGGCCGGTGGAGGCCCCTGATCCCGGTGCGTCGGGCCGCCGCGGACATCTGCGGGTGCTGCCCGACCCCGTGGTCGAATAGCGGGTCGAATAGGCTCCTGGACAGGACAATCCGACCCCGGGAGAGCTTGTGCGCGACCTGTCCGCCATCTTCAAGGCATACGACATCCGCGGCTTGGTTGGCGAGCAGATCGATGCCGACGTGGTCCGCGAGATCGGCGCCGCCTTCGCGCGGCTGGTCGGCGGCCCGGCCGTCGTCATCGGGCACGACATGCGTGACTCCTCGCCCGGCCTGTCGGCGGCGTTCGCCGAGGGAGTGAACCGCGAGGGCGTCGACGTGGTGTCCATCGGCCTGGCCAGCACCGACATGCTCTACTTCGCCTCCGGCAACCTCAACCTGCCCGGCGCGATGTTCACCGCGAGCCACAACCCGGCCGCCTACAACGGGATCAAGATGTGCCGCGCCGGCGCCGCGCCGATCGGCCAGGACAGCGGCCTGGCCGACATGCAGCGCGAGGTCGAGCAGGGCATGCCCGAGTCGGGCGCCACCCCGGGCGAGCTCGAGACGCGCGACATGCTCGACGCGTACGCCGGCTACCTCAACCAGCTGGTCGACCTGTCCGGCATCCGGCCGCTGAAGATCGTGGTGGACGCGGGCAACGGCATGGGCGGCTACACCGTGCCGAAGGTGTTCGAGGGTCTGCCGATCGAGGTCATCCCGATGTACTTCGAGCTGGACGGCACATTCCCCAACCACGAGGCCAACCCGCTCGACCCGAAGAACATCGTCGACCTGCAGGCCAAGGTCCGCGAGGTGGGCGCGGACGCGGGCGTGGCGTTCGACGGCGACGCCGACCGGTGCTTCGTGGTGGACGAGCGGGGCGAGCCGGTCTCGCCGAGCGCGGTCACCGCCCTGGTCGCCAGCCGGGAACTGGCCAAGGCGCCGGGCTCGACGATCATCTACAACCTGATCACGTCCAAGGCCGTGCCGGAGATCGTCGCCGAGCGCGGCGGCAAGCCGGTCCGCACCCGCGTCGGGCACTCGTTCATCAAGCAGGAGATGGCCAAGACCGACGCCATCTTCGGCGGCGAGCACTCCGCGCACTACTACTTCCGGGACTTCTGGCGCGCCGACACCGGCATGCTGGCCGCACTGCACGTGCTGGCCGCGCTGGGCGGTCAGGACGGCACGTTGTCCGCGCTGACGCACGAATATGTCCGCTATGCCGCCTCCGGGGAGATCAACTCCACGGTCGGTGACCAGAAGGCCAGCCTGGCAGCGATCAAGGACACCTATTCCGGCCGCGACGGCGTCACCATCGACGAACTCGACGGTCTCACTGTCGAACTGCCTGGGGGCGCCTGGTTCAACCTGCGGGCGTCGAACACCGAGCCGCTGCTCCGGCTCAATGTCGAGGCGGCGGACGAGGCGGCGATGGCCGCGCTACGCGACGAGGTTCTCGCGATCGTTCGCGGTTAGGCAGACTGGAGAGCGGGAGAAGGAGGAATCGTGGCCGTACAGCTCGATCCGCAGTTGCTGGACATTCTCGCGTGCCCGTCCGACGACCACGCGCCGTTGCGCCCTGGCACCCCGGACGACCCGAGTGCCGACGCGCTGACCTGTACGTCGTGTGGCCGCCAGTATCCGGTGACCGACGGGATCCCCGTGCTGCTGCTGGACGAGGCGACAGAACCGCAGACCGCGAACGAGTGAGTCCGGTGGCTGACGAGTCCCTGCTGGACGACCCGGCCAGGCTGAGCGAGGTCGACACGGAGGGCCTGCTGCGGGCCGGCGCGCAGGCCGGCGCCCAGGTGCGTTCGGTGATCGAGATGGCCGAGGAGCGCGATCTCGGCCGTGCGCTGCGTGACTTCCGGCCACGGGCGCTGCTGCTCGTGACCAGGCCAGGGCACGGGCGTGCGATCGCTGACCTGCTGGTGGCGTTGCTCGGTCCGGCGTGCCCGGTTCCGGTCGTGGTGACCGACGAGGTACCAGGCTGGGTCGGCCCGCTCGACGTGGTGATCACGCACACCGAGGACCCGGGCGACCGTGTGCTCGCCGAGTCGATCGGCCGTGCGACCCGCTACGGCGCGACAACTGTGCTGACCGCCCCGCCTGACGGTCCCGTGGCCGCGGCGGGTGCGGGCAAGGCGTTCTTACTGCCGCCACGTGTCCCGGTGCCGCCTGGTTTCGCATTCCCCCGTGCGCTCGCGACGGGCCTGCTCGCGGTGAACATGATGGGCCTGCTGCGGACCGACATGGGGCGGGTCGCCGACGAGTTGGACAAGGAAGCCGAGAAGGGCCACCCGGCGCACGAGTCGTTCGTCAACCCGGCGAAATCGCTGGCACTGCGGCTGGCCGACCGCGTCCCGCTACTGTGGGGACTGGATCCGGCGGCGACCGCCGTGGCCGCGCACGCCCGTCATGTGCTCGCCGCGCATGCCGGATTTGTCTGCGATGTCGGGTCGTATGCCGACGCGCAGACGAGGTTCGCCTTGCATCGGGCGGCGGTACACTCGACGTCCGGTCAGGGTATCTTCGACGATCCGGACGACTTCGCCGGCGATCCGACAGCGATGCTGCGGGTACAGCTGCTGGCGATCAGCTCCGGACCGGCAGCCGACGCGGCACAGCACATGGCCGCGGAAACACTGCCGGGTGCGGATGTACTCGTGCCCGCGGAGGAGGTCGGTGCGGACGAGCCGACCAGGGCCGCGGTGCTGGCGCTGCGCTTCGAGCTCGCGGCGCTCTATCTCGGCCTCGCGGCCGGGACGATCGGCGGGTCGGGTAGATATGCACCCGCCGGCGTCTGACTAGGGAGAGTTTGAGAGTGGAGTTGCTGCGCAACGCTGTGCGGCCCTATGCATGGGGGTCGCGCACGACCATAGCCGAGCTGCTGGGACGGCCCGTACCGGCGCCGCATCCGGAAGCGGAGCTGTGGATGGGCGCACACCCCGGAGACCCGTCCCGCCTGGACGACGAACGTTCTCTGCTCGACCTCGTCGAGGCCGACCCGGTCGGCCAGCTCGGCTCGACCTGCGCCGGCCAGTGGGGCAACCGGCTGCCGTTCCTGCTGAAGATCCTCGCGGCCGAAGAGGCCCTGAGCCTGCAGGCCCACCCGTCGGCCGAACAGGCACGCGAGGGCTACGAGCGTGAGGAAGCCGCCGGGATCGCGCGTGACGCACGTGACCGCAACTACCCGGATCCCACCGCGAAGCCCGAGCTGATCTGCGCGCTGACGGAGTTCCACGCGCTCGCGGGCTTCCGTGAGCCACAACGGACCGTCCGTTTGCTCCGTACCCTCGAGACACCTGGCCTGGCCCCGTACACCGAGCTCCTGGCCGGTCAGCCCGACTCGGACGGCCTGCGCGCCTTGTTCACCACCTGGATCACGCTCCCGCAGACCTCGCTGGACACAGTCCTGCCGGAACTACTCGACGCCTGCGTGCTGCACGTCAAAGAACGCGGCGAGTTCGACCTGGAGTGCCGCACAGTCCTGGAGCTCGGCGAGGCCCACGAAGGCGACGCGGGCGTGCTCGCCGCGTTGCTGCTCAACCGGATCGTGCTCGCTCCCGGCGAGGCGATCTTCCTTTCTGCCGGAAACCTGCACACATACCTGCACGGCACAGGCGTGGAGATCCTGGCCAACTCGGACAACATCCTGCGTGGCGGCCTGACGCCCAAGCACGTCGACGTCCCCGAGTTGTTGCGCGTGCTGGACTTCAGCTGCGGCGAGATGCCCATCCTGCGCGGCGAGCAGGTCTCGCCCGGGATGTGGCGTTACCCGACGCCCGCTCCCGAATTCGAGCTGAGCCGGTTGCAGTGGGCACTCGGCGAACGCGACGAGGTCCCGTTGCACAGCACCGGACCACAGATCCTGATCTGCACATCGGGCGCGGTGCGTCTGCTGGACACCGAAGGCAACAAGGTCGAGCTCGGCCGTGGCCAGTCGGTCTGGTTGCCGGCGTCCAGCCCCCAGGTGCACGTCGTGCCGGTGGAAGGCGCGGAAGCGCAGGTCTTCCGGGCTACCCCAGGAGCCATCGTCTAGGGTTTCGACCGGACATTCCGGACGGCTCTGGGAGGACATGTGTCTGCAGGGGGCGGGACGAGGGCGATCATCGCCGCGCTGGTCGCTAACGCGGGTATCGCAGTCGCGAAGTTCGTCGGCTTCCTCATCACAGGGTCGTCGTCGATGCTCGCGGAGTCCGTGCACTCCGTAGCCGACACATCCAACCAGGGCCTGCTGCTGCTCGGGCAGAAGACGTCCCAGCGCAAGGCCACCCCGGAGCACCCGTTCGGCTTCGGCCGCGACCGGTACTTCTACTCGTTCATCGTCGCGCTGATGCTGTTCACCCTGGGTTCGGCCTTCGCCCTGTACGAAGGAATCCACAAGATCCAGGAGCCGGAACCGCTGTCGTCCCCGATAGTGGCGGTGATCATCCTGGTGGTCGCGATCGTCCTGGAGAGCTACAGCTTCCGGACCGCGATCGTGGAATCCCGGTTGATCAAGGGCGACGTGTCCTGGTGGGGCTTCATCCGCCAGTCCCGCACCCCGGAGCTGCCGGTGGTGCTGCTGGAGGACGCCGGAGCCCTCTTCGGCCTGGTGTTCGCCCTGATCGGCGTCGGCCTGGCCACCGTCACCGGCGACCCGGTCTGGGACGGCGTCGGCACGATCATGATCGGCATCCTGCTCGGCGTCATCGCGGTGATTCTGATCATCGAAATGAAGAGCCTCCTGATCGGCGAAGGCGCGACCCCGGCTGAACTGGACACCATCGTCGACGAGTTGGCCGCGGGCCGTGTCGAACGGGTAATACACATCAAGACCCAGTACCTGGGCCCGGACGAACTCCTGGTGGCGGCCAAGATCGCCCTGACCCCCGGTCTCTCCGTCGAAGAGGTCGCCCAGGCCATCGACGACGCCGAACAACGCGTCCGCGGCAAAGTCCCCTCAGCCCGCCTGATCTACCTGGAGCCCGACCTGGATCGGAGCACCTCCAAGGCTTGAGCGTCCGTCAGCGTTCGTGGTGCCGCTGCAGTCTGGCGGCAACGACGAACGGGCCGGTCAGGAACATGATCGACAGCGCGTTTCCCTGACCGCCGACGTACACGTCGCTCGCTGTCAGGTCCATGGGGAGTGGCAGGGTCACCGGCCTGACGGTCACCACCGTCAGGACGTCGCCGTCCGGCATTCTGACCGACAGGACGGTATGACCCCGCATTCGTCGGCGGACCAGGGCTCGGCCGGATCGCCAGCCGTGCTCGCGCACCGAACGCAGCCGCTTGCCCCAGCGCCTGCCCGCGATCAGGCCACTCGGCACCAGGAACACCGCACCGATCAAGGCAGTGATCATCAGCACCGCCGTCAAGAACCGTGAGTTCGGTGGATCGTCGGTCCGGTACAGGCCGTGACCATTCGGGTCGTACAAGACCGTGACGCGCTCGCCGAGCTGGTAGTCAGGGCTCGTGCCGGTCAGCCGGACGGTAACCACGCCTTCCACGTTGTCCACCGTCAACCTGACATCGAGTACCTTCGACGACTTGTCGGTGACGACTCCTTCGGCCCGCCAGCCGCCCGCTGGCAGCTCGTTCGCCATTCGCTCGATCAGAATCGCGCCCAGCACGAAGCTGACCAGCAGGGCAAGACCGGCCAGACTGAACAAGCGAGCCCTGCGGCGCAGCCGCCGGACGGCCGCGGTCGCCACGTCGAAGCTGCTGCGGTGATGGGTCAGCTCTGTCAGGTCGTCCATCCCCCAGCCGAGGACCGTGCGCAGTTTCAGCCGACGGACGTCATCGATCCCAGCCACAGCAACCAACCTAGCGGCCATCTGGGGCAGGCGAGACGAGACGTCCGACAATTGTCGGTGTCAACCCGTAGTCTCTGGATCACGCACTGTCGGGGCGCGTGTTAGGAGGCAACGGTGCCAGGTACTGGCTTGTGGCGAACGAAAACGGTCGAACAGTCCATTGCGGACACCGACGAACCGGATACCAAACTCCGCCGAAACCTTTCGGCGTGGGATCTGACGGTTTTCGGTGTCGCGGTGGTCATCGGGGCGGGCATCTTCACGCTGACCGCGCGGACGGCGGGTGACTTCGCGGGCCCGTCGGTCTCGCTGGCGTTCGTGCTCGCGGCGATCGCCTGTGCGTTGGCGGCGTTGTGTTATGCGGAGTTCGCGTCGACTGTTCCGGTGGCTGGGAGTGCGTACACGTTCTCCTACGCGACTTTCGGTGAGTTCATCGCGTGGATCATCGGCTGGGACCTGGTGCTGGAGTTCGCGGTCGGTGCGGCCGCGGTCGGCAAGGGCTGGTCGGCGTACCTGCAGGTGGTGCTCGGCTACATCTTCGGCAAGGACGTCAGCACGACGGCCACGATCCTCGGCCTGCACGTCGACTGGGGCGCGTTGCTGCTGGTGATCGTGCTCGCGGTGTTGCTGACCATCGGCACGAAACTGTCGTCCCGGGTCAGCCTGGTGATCACGGGCATCAAGGTCGCGATCGTGCTGTTCGTGATCTTCTTCGGGTTGTCGTTCGTGAAGGCCGACAACTACACGCCGTTCATCCCGGATGCGGCGCCGGCATCCGCGACGTCGGCCACGGGTGTGGACCAGACGTTGTTCTCCGCGTTGGCGGGCGGCGCATCGAGCACGTACGGCATTTTCGGTCTGCTGGCCGCGGCTTCCCTGGTGTTCTTCGCGTTCATCGGGTTCGACGTGGTGGCCACGACCGCGGAAGAGACCCGCAATCCGCAGCGCGCTGTGCCGCGTGGAATTCTGGGATCACTCGCGATCGTCACAGTGCTGTACGTTGCCGTATCCCTTGTCGTGGTTGGGATGCAGCCGTACAACGAGTTGTCCACAGCCGCGGAACCCGCTGGGCGTAAGACATTGGCGACCGCCTTCGCGGTGAACGGCCAGGACTGGGCGGCCAACATCATCTCGATCGGCGCGCTGGCAGGCCTCACCACAGTCGTGATGGTGTTGCTGCTGGGGCAGATCCGGGTGCTGTTCGCGATGTCGCGCGACGGGCTGCTGCCGCGAGGCCTTGCCAAGACCGGAAAGCACGGCACGCCGGGCCGCGCGACCATCCTGGTCGCGATCCTCGTCGGGATCGCGGCGACGTTCTTCGAGGCCGACAAGCTCGAGGAAATGGTGAACGTCGGCACCCTGTTCGCGTTCATCCTGGTCTCCGCCGGAGTCTGGGTGCTCCGCCGCACCAGGCCTGACCTGCCCCGAGGGTTCAAGGTGCCGTGGGTGCCGCTGATCCCGATCCTGGCGATCCTCGCGTGCCTGTGGCTGATGCTGAACCTGTCGGTGCTCACCTGGCTGCGGTTCATCGCGTGGATGGTGATCGGCGTGGTCGTATACTTCGCGTACAGTCGCAGGAACTCGTTGCTGGGTAAGAGAATCAAGGAAAATGCCGTCGATCGCCTGTCTTGATGTCGGATCCACGTGGACCAAAGGTGCGCTGGTCTCGGATACCGGTGAGCTGCTGGCCACGGCGCAGCACGCCACGACCCCGCCGGAAGTGCTCGACGGGGTCCAGGCGGTGCTGTCGAAACTAGGCGACGCCGACGAGGTTCTCGCGTGTTCCTCCGCCGGCGGCGGCCTGCGGTTGGCCGTCGTCGGTCAGGAGCGCCTGATCAGCGCCGAAGCCGGGTATCGGGTCGCCTTGTCGGCTGGCGCAAAAGTCGTGTACGTCTCGGCGGGCGAGCTCGACGGCGCCGGAATCCGGGCGCTGCGAGCCGCCTCGCCGGACGTGGTGCTGCTGGTCGGCGGGACGGACGGCGGCGACCGAAAGGTACTGCTTCACAACGCGAGAAAACTGGCCCGCAATCGGATAAGGCCGCCGATCGTGCTGGCCGGAAACCAGGACGCACAACCAGAAGCACTGTCGCTGATGGACGGCCGCACTGTCGTCCCTGCGACCAACGTCCTGCCGGATGTCGGTGAACTCGCGCCTGGTCCGGCGCGGGCCGCGATCCGCCAGGTGTTCTTGAACCACGTCATCGGCGGCAAGGGCCTGTCCCGTGGCCCCGCATTCCGGCAACTCGTCCGCGCGGTCACGCCGGATGCCGTACTGGCAGGGGTTTCCCAGCTGGCCGGCGAAGATGCCGTCCTGGTGGTCGATGTCGGCGGAGCCACTACGGATGTCTACTCCGCAGTGTCTATACAGGACGCAGAAGAACGCGCTGTCGCGTTACCCGACGACCGTCGAACGGTCGAAGGCGACATCGGTATGCGGTGGTCGGCGGCGGGAATCCTGACCGAAGCGGCGGCGGAGCGACTCCCTGGAACGGAGGGCCTGCAGGAGTTCGCGGAGCGGCGTGCCAGGGATGTCGACTTCGTTCCGGACACCGCCGAAGAATCCTCTGTGGACTTGAAACTCGCCGGGCTGGCGGCGATTCTGGCTGTGCGAAGGCATCTCCGGATGGTGGAGGGCAAGCTGGGGCCGCGTGGTGCCGGGCTGCTGGTGTTGTCCGGCGGGGTGTTCCGGCACGCTCCCGACGTGAGCCAGGTGATCGATCAGCTGCGGGCCGATCCCGTGCTGCGCCCGGCGATCCGGTCGGCGCGGATTGTCGTTGACCGGGACTATGTTCTGGCCCCGGCAGGGTTGCTGGCCGAGGACGGTCACGTCGAGACAGCGCGGCGCCTCTTGCGGACGATTGGCGGCGACATGGTGCCACGCTAGCTGAGTCCTGCGGCGATCGCGACGGCCTCATCCCACTCCGGGTCGGCCTGATAGTCGCGGTGCCCACGCACGCCCGGCGACCAACGCAACCCAGGAACAGGCTTGAGCTGCGGGTCCGGCAGCCAGTGATCACTGCCTAGGATGAGCGCGCCGGATTCCGTCTGCTGCGCGGCGGTCAACGGCCCACTGCTGCCGTCTGTGCGGAAACCGACGCCGATCATCTGCGAGTCGAAGACCTGCCGCCGCCACGTCGTCACCGCACCACCAAGCGGATCCGTACCACGGCACAAGGCGCGCCACCGACCGTTGAGCTCACCATGCAACTCCGCCAACGCCTTGTGCGGGACCACGCTCGGGAACGCCCGCGGATAGGCCCATTGCAGGGGAGAACCGGCTGTCACAAGCCCAACCCGCTCACGATCCTCAGGAGGAAGCGTCTCCATCAATCGGGATACTGCCACAGCGGCGATCAGACTGCCGTGACTGTGCCCGGTGATCACGACCCTGGTGTTGCGATCAGCCAGGTGTTCCGCGGCTCGTTCAGCGACCTCAGGAATGACCTTGAGCGCGTAGCACGGTGGCACAACGGGATGCGCCTCACGAGGCCAGAAACACGCGAGATCCGCAAGCACACCAAGCGTTCTGGACAGCTCTGGCCGTCGCACCGCCTGGTACACGGCACGCATCAGCGTCGCGGCCAGGAAACCGAGCGCGAAGACGCCGACTGCCGAGAACGGCGCCATCCATTCCGGCGCACCGAAGTCCCTGAGCCGCATCCAGATCGCGACCCCGGCGCCACCGCCCAACGCGATTCCGAACGCGATCAGTAAATGGTGCAGGTGGTTTCGCTGGAACCGGCCGCGCCGCCAGGCGCGCGTCGCGGTCGAGTGCTCTTGAGGAGTTGTGTTCTGGTGCAACAGATCCGCCTCGGGCGGCTGCTTGCCTTTGCGGTCGTTGTGCCACCGGTGAACGCCGGTGATCGACCCCAGGACCAGGCCGATCGCGATTGCCAGCGCGGCGGAAACGCCCCACAACAGCGTCAACGGCTCATACCCCAAGGGCAGCTGCAGATCGTTGTTGCCCAGCAGCCCGCGCACAGTGATCGCGATACCAGCACCGAACCCGCCGCCGAGCAGCCCGGCCACCGCGAGCACGATCGGCGAGATCCATCCGCCTGCCCACGGCCGCAACTCGTACGGCAGATCAGCCCAGAACTCGCGCCGCGCAAGCAAAGCCGCTGGAATCGTCACCAAACCGAAGAGCACGACCACAATCACGAGCAGGCCCGCGATGCCCTCGATCGTGACGTCCAGCGCAGGCACCCGATTCGGCAGCGGATCCCGCGTGAACGCACTGCCGATGACCAGCAGGACACCCGCGATCAGGAAAACGCGCCTGGTCACGACCCCCAAAGCGATCCGCAACCAGCGACCCGCGCGATGCGGCGCAGCGCCAGTGGGATCGTCCAGCAACAGCACACCCAACGCCGACAGCACCAACAGCACGAGCGCGGCGACCCACTGCACAGTCATGACGCTCGTACCCGGCAACAACGCCAGCACGGCCAACGCGGCAACCGTGTGAAGCGCGCGCAGCGTCGGCGTGTCCGGGTCGGCGGTGAGACTCGCGCCCGGCATCCGTTGCGGCCGGTTGCCCGGCACTGGGCCAGGCATCGGCGGCGCGTTCACGTTCCACGTCACCGAGGACACCCGGCCAAGCAACAGAATCACGAACGCCGCAGGTAGCAGTCCTACAACAGGACGGAATCCCGGCCACGTGCGCAGCCAATCCGGCACCAGACCGGACATGCACGGCGAACCGGGCGCCAGGCACTGCGCCGCGACCAGGTCGAGGCTCACCACTGCTACTTGCGTGACGAAGAGCACAGTCAGCAGCAGCGCGGCGAGCCGTAGTAACGAGCGGCCGATCAGGCCCAACGCTGCGGCGGGACGGTTGTCATGGGGGACCGGCGGCAGCATCCAGTGCGCCATGTTGGCGAGGGTGAACGGGAACATCAGCGCCCACGTGGACTTCGTCACGCCGCCCGAGGTCATCCCGCCCCAGACGTATCCCTCGATCGTGCGCGGCACCGCCCGGACCGCGGTGTGCAGCATCGGGCCGGGAGCCGGGCGGCGCAGCCGATCCGCCGGGCGCACGATCCGGCCGACGCCGTCACCTGCGACATCGACCGCGGCCACGGCGCCGACCAGGGATTCCGCGGTGGTGCCCATGATGCCGTGGACACGCAGTTCGACCACGCGTGTCTCGCGTCCAGGCATCAGCACGACGACTCCAGTGAGTGACCAGCGGTAGTGTTCCGGGGACCGAGTTTGGAGGGAATTGGACGATGACCGCTGAAGACACGCGGAACGAAACCGGGACCCGGTTCGCCGGCAAGGTCGGCGACCTCGACTTCGCGGTGGCGGATCTGTCCCTGGCCGAGTTCGGCCGCAAGGAGATCCGGCTGGCCGAACACGAGATGCCGGGTCTGATGGCGCTGCGGCGCGAGTACGCGGAGGTGTACCCGCTGCGCGGCGCCCGGGTCTCCGGCTCGCTGCACATGACCGTGCAGACCGCGGTCCTGATCGAGACCCTGGTCGCGCTGGGTGCCGAGGTGCGCTGGGCGTCCTGCAACATCTTCTCCACCCAGGACCACGCGGCCGCGGCCGTGGTCGTCGGCCCGCACGGGACCGAGGAGGAGCCCAAGGGCGTGCCGGTCTTCGCCTGGAAGGGCGAGACGCTGGAGGAGTACTGGTGGTGCACCGAGCAGATGCTCACCTGGCCCGGCGACAAGACCCCGAACATGCTGCTGGACGACGGCGGCGACGCGACCCTGCTTGTGCACAAAGGTAAGGCGTACGAAGAGGCCGGAGTGGTTCCCTCCGCGGAGGAAGACGACCCGGACGAGTGGAAGGTCATCCTGGCCACGCTGCGCGCCTCGCTCTCGGCGGACCCGTCCAAATGGACTGGAATCGCCGCGTCCATCAAGGGCGTGACCGAGGAGACCACCACCGGCGTGCTGAGGCTGTACCAGTTGGCGGCAGCCGGTGAGCTGCTGTTCCCGGCGATCAACGTCAACGACTCCGTCACCAAGTCGAAGTTCGACAACAGGTACGGAATCCGCCACTCCCTGATCGACGGAATCAACCGAGGCACAGACGTACTGATCGGCGGCAAGGTCGCCGTGGTCTGCGGCTACGGCGACGTAGGCAAAGGCGCGGCAGAATCCATGCGCGGCCAGGGCGCCCGCGTGATCGTGACCGAGATCGACCCGATCTGCGCCCTGCAAGCCGCGATGGACGGCTACGCAGTCAGGAAACTCGAGACAGTCATCGGCGAAGCCGACATCGTGATCACCACGACCGGCAACAAAGACGTGGTCACAGCCGACCACATGTCCCAGATGAAACACCAGGCGATCCTCGGCAACATCGGCCACTTCGACAACGAACTCGACATGGCAGGCCTCGCGCGATACCCAGGCATCCGCCGGATCAACATCAAGCCCCAGGTCGACGAATGGGTGTTCCCCTCAGGACGCTCAATCATCGTGCTGTCCGAAGGCAGGCTGTTGAATCTTGGAAACGCCACAGGCCACCCATCATTCGTGATGTCGAACTCCTTCTCCAACCAGGTGATCGCCCAGATCGAACTCTTCACCAAGAACGAGGAGTACGACAAAGAGGTCTACCGCCTCCCCAAGAAGCTCGACGAGTACGTCGCCAAAATCCACCTCGAAGCCCTAGGCGGCGAACTCACCAAACTGTCGAAAGAACAGGCCGAATACATCGACGTCGACGTCGAAGGCCCCTTCAAATCCGAGCACTACCGCTACTAACCCAAACCCCGGCCCGGCAACAGTCCGCCCCCAGGGCCCAGACCATTGCCGGGCCGCGACTCGCCAGGATTCGCTTCCCGACGTACGCCAGTCGGCCCCAATCGCCGTGGAGCCGACCGGCGTGCCCGGTCACCAAGCCTGAGGGTGTCCGGCGTGCCCGGTCAGCGCCGCCGAGCGGGACGCGAGCCCGGTTACCGAGTTTTGAAGGTCTGGCGGGCCTAGCCCGGCGCGCCCCCGGCGAAACCCGGCCCAAACTGGAGTCACCTTTCAGGGACATGCATCAACAAAGAGAGGCGCCGGCGGTCGAAAGCGTGCGGTGTCCTGGGCTTGTGTGGTTACCCTGGGGCAGGCCGATCGAGGGTGGGGGCGCGAACCGCCCTTCCGTCCTCATCTGAGGGAGGTTTGCCCGCCCGGCAGGGCATGATCTCTCAACAGAAAAAGCGCCACAATCACCAGCGCTCAAGTCCTGCGAAACCCAACCCTGACCAGCAAAACCAACCCCACCCGCCCCCTACACAAGAAAAAGACATGCCCCCACCCACCACTGGGGGGCGTCCCTGCGCCAGTCTATCGGGAAAGCAAGATCAGCAGGGGGTTGAAAGAGGCGAACCCGCGCGAAAGGGCCGTTCGCACGGGGTTCACACCGATGGCGTAGCGCTGCAAGAGCAGTTCAAGGCCATTCGATTTGGATCGCGGCCATTCCGGCGGGCAGGTCGGTGAAGTAGCCGCTGGTAACGCGACCCAACCCGCAAACGAGCCCCTCAATACCAACAGGCTCGGCACCCTCCCGAGTCCGGAACTGGCGGATCACCCGAGAAGGCAAAGCCCGCCGATGAAAAGCGTGCTGCACAAGGTAAGTCCCCACGCCGCGCAAGAAAGTCCGTTCCATCCCGGGTGAAGGGCCGCCACTGCCATCGGTGATAGTAAAGCAGAAAACGTGTGTCTCGCCTTCGGAAAGCCTGCGGTCGAACAGGAATTCCATTGCCATCACGCCTTTTTCCGGCGTGCGGCGGACTCGGCCAAGGCGGCAGCCTTCGGCGGTGGTGATCTCGATGCGGTCGACGAGGCACCCTTCGTCTCCGCCGTGCGTCGCGAAGTACCGGTCCGGTCCGGATCGGGCCGCTGTCACGACGAATCGGGTTGTCTGGGTGCGTTGTTCGCGGTGTGGCCCGAGTTGGATGTAGTCGTGTACCGCATCGATCCGGAGGTCCGCGTTCGTCTTGTTCTCGGGGAGGACGTCGAATTCGGTGAGCAGGTCCGTGGCGTTCTGCCAGACTCGGCTTACTTCCGTGAATTTTGGGACCACTTCGTCCGGGCGGCCTCGCTGGCGGGGGCCGATCAGCACGACGAGTGAGTCCGGCGGCAGGCGCAGGACTGTCTCCAGCGCGCGTACCGTGTCTATCGAGCGGGGGACCTCGGGGTGCCTGAGGCCGCGTTGCCAGTAGCTGAGAGTCGACTGACCGATTTTCACACCCAGCCGCTGCAGATGCGCCGTGATCCGGGTCAGCGACAGGCCCCGGTACTCGATCGCCTCACGCAGCGCACGGTGGAAAGGCCCATATCGCAGTGCGTCGCTGAGTCGTTCAGGCAGCGGGCCGTTGTCCACCTCTCGGATCGCCTTCCCCTCGAGCAGCCGTTCACGACCTGTGAACGAGCCGTGAACGTTCACAGTAGTTCCTCGTGGGAACGAGAGGTAGCCGCGAACGATCCCCTTGCCCGCACACCGGGGTTGCCGTGCGGGATCACCTGATCGCAGTGTGTGTCACCAAAGCCGTGCCAATTGCCATGACCGGCCACCCTGCATCCGGTCATCGCACTTGGCCCGGCACGTTGAGGGCGAGAAGGGAGCCCAAGCCCATGCCTGCGCCATGGCTCACGCGGCGTCTGCCCGCGACCGCGATCCTCGGCGCCGGCCTCGCCCTCGGGACGGCCTTGCCGGCCGTCGCCGAACCGGCGCCGATGGCCAAGGTGATCGCCAGGGGCGAACGTGAGGCGGTCGCCGAGACGGCCCCCGCCAAACGGGAACCACTGCTGCTTCTTGTGGCACTGGGCGGGCTTGCCGTCGGCGCTGGTGGCGTTTTCTCCGCACGGCGGGTGCGGCAGAAGGTTCCACAGGAATAAGTCGTGGCCGGGTCGCCCCGGCCACGACTAGGGCCTTACTGCAGATAACCCGTCCACATCACGGCGTTTCCGCCGGAGCTGCCGACGATCGAGCCGCTGGAGTTGTTCACGGCTGTGGCGAAGTCGATCGTTCCCGGCGGGAGGTCGAACAGCGAAGCGAGCTTCGTCGCCGTGCCGTCCGGAGTCCAGACCGCTGCGACGTAGCGGCCGTTGGCCGCCTTGGTGTCGCCGACGACGGCACCCTTTGACGTGATTGCCATGCCGCGGGATTCCGGCTTGGCGACGTCGGGCAGCGCGCCCATCGCAGTCCTGCGGCTGTCGGTTTCCCAACGGACAGCACGGGATCCGCTCTCCATCGCGTAGAACCGGCCTGCGGCTTGGCCGAGGTCGTTGACGCCGTACGCCTCGCTGTCGCCGGAGAACTCGAGCTGCGCGACTGTTCCGTCCGGGCTCCAGGTCACGGCCACCGGCGGGTGACCGGCGGACTGGCGGGACCAGCCGACGATCTTGCCGGCCGGGTTGATCGCCGACGGGTTGCTGACCGTGTGGCCGGACATCATGCCGAGGACCGAGGCGGCGCCGTTCGACGACCAGCGGACCGCGTGACCACCGAAGGACGACCCGTCCACGGAGCACTGTCCGACGATCACGCCCTGGTTGTTGATCGCTGTCGCCTTGCAGTGGTTGTCCCCCTGGGGCGTGGCGAGAGCCGTCGCCGTGCCGTCAGGCGCCCACTTGATCGCCCGGCGGTTGCCGGTGCCGTCGGAGCCCTCCCCGACGACCGTGCCGCCGTCGTTGATCGCGTTGGCCGCGCTGCCGCTTCCGCCCGGCAGCGTGCCGAGATCCGTCACGGCCTTGCCAGGCTCCCATTTCACCGCGTGGGACGTCGAGCCGACGTTCGACCAGCCGACGGCCACGTTGCTGTTGTTGATCCCCCACGCACCGCTGGCCACGCCCAGCTCCAGCGCGTCGAGCTGGATGAGCATCCGGGTGCGCCCGGCCGAGGCCGGTCCGGCGATCAACGCGAGCGCGGCAGCGGTGCAACTGCCCACGATGAGCAGTCTTCTGATGGTGTTCAAAAGATTTCTCCAACCCCCATGTTCGCGGTCGGACCCGCGAATCAACGCCAGGTTAAACGATCAGCGCAAGTCCGATTAGGGTTGCGGCGTGGGTCGACTGGTGGTCATCGAAGGGCTCGACGGTTCGGGTAAACGCACGCTTACACGTGCACTGACCGAGGCATTCGAGCGTCGCGGAACGAAGGTTGCACAGCACGCATTTCCGCGTTACGGCGAAAGCGTGCACGCGGATCTGGTCAGTGACGCGTTGCACGGACGCCTGGGTGACACCGGGGACTCGGTGCACGGCATGGCGGTCTTGTTCGCGCTCGACCGCCACGGTGCAAAAGAGACACTCATGCAGGACATCCAGGACTTCGACGTGGTGCTTGTGGACCGCTACATCGCGTCCAACGCGGCCTACCAGGCGGCGCGGCTGCACCAGGACGAGCGTGGCGAGGTCGTCGAGTGGATCCGGGCGCTCGAAGTGGACCGGCTCGGCCTGCCTGTGCCGGACATGCAGCTGCTGCTCAAAGTGCCTGTCGACCTGGCCGTCAGTCGCGCGGAAACCCGCGACCGAGTCCGGGACACCTACGAAAAGGACGGCGGCTTGCAGGCCAGATGTGCGCGCGTTTACGACGGCCTCGCCGAAATCGGCTGGCTCGCGCCCTGGCTTGTGCTCGACGGCACCGGCGACGTCGATTTCACCGAGCTGAGCTGCACCCTTATGGCTGACGCGTAACGCCCTTGGCGGCTGATACGGATAGGTCACCATCACGACCAAGCCCGCGAGCGGAGCGAGGCGATCGAACGGAGTGAACGGGTGATACACGGGCAAGATCAGCGGGTTGCGCACGCCCCCGCCGGCGAAAGTGCGACGATGGGGGGCATGAAGGCACGCGTGCTGGTTGTGGACGACGACCCCGCCCTCGCTGAGATGCTGACGATCGTGCTCCGCGGTGAAGGGTTCGACACCGCGGTCGTGGCCGACGGCTCCCGCGCGCTCCCCGCGCTGCGCGAGCTCAAACCCGACCTCGTGTTGCTCGACCTGATGCTCCCCGGCATGAACGGCATCGACGTATGCAAAGCGATCCGCGCGGAGTCCGGCGTCCCGATCGTCATGCTGACCGCCAAGAGCGACACCGTTGACATCGTGCTCGGCCTGGAGTCCGGCGCGGACGACTACGTGGTCAAGCCGTTCAAGCCCAAGGAGCTGGTGGCCAGGGTGCGGGCGCGGATGCGGCGCACCGAGTCCGAGCCGGCCGAGGTGCTGGCGATCGGCGATCTGACCATCGACGTCCCGGGCCACGAGGTGACCCGCGAGGGCAAGGCGATCCAGCTGACCCCGTTGGAGTTCGACCTGCTGGTGGCGCTGGCCCGCAAGCCGCGCCAGGTGTTCACCCGTGAGGTGCTGCTGGAGCAGGTGTGGGGCTACCGGCACGCGGCGGACACCAGGCTGGTGAACGTGCATGTCCAGCGGTTGCGCTCGAAGGTCGAGAAGGACCCGGAGCACCCCGAGGTCGTGCTGACCGTGCGGGGCGTGGGGTACAAGGCAGGCCCTCCGTGATACTGGACGTATGAGGCGGTTCTTCGCGCGGTCCAGCCGGCTGGTCATCCGGCAGGCGGGCCGCGCGGTCGCGTTCAGCCGTGAACGCGCTCTGGCGTTCGGCGAGTTGTGGCGCCGTTCGCTGCAGGTGCGCGTCGTGGTCAGCACGCTGGCGCTGTCGTCTGCCGTGGTGTTCGTGCTGGGCATGGTGCTGCAGAACCAGATCACCGACCGGCTGCTGACCAGCAAGCAGGACGCGGCCACGGCCGAGACGCTGGTCGCGGTGTCGGTGGCCGACCGCGAGCTGCAGGGCGCCGACGTGCTGGCGGACGGGTTCCGTGAGCGCATCAGCAACGCGTTGAACAAGCTCTCCAGCTCGTCCGACGACGACACCGGCACAGCCGACTCGGTGGCCGGCGCGTTCGAGCCGGTGATCGCGTACGACGGCCCTGACGTGTCGGAAAGCGTGTCCGTCGGCGAGTACCTGGACGTGCCGGAGTCGCTGCGCGCGTTCGTGCAGACCAATCAGATGGCCCGGCAGATCGCGACCGTCGAGCGTAACGGCGCCCGGACCACGTTCCTGTTCGTCGGCGCGCCTGTGACCAGCGCGAGCCGGACGTTGCAGCTGTATCTGATGTTCCCGCTGACCTCCGAGCAGAACACCATCAACCTGGTGCAGAGCACGCTGATCGTCGGCGGGCTCGTGCTGCTGTTGCTGCTGGCCGGCGTCGCGAACCTGGTGACCAGGCAGGTCGTCCGCCCAGTCCGGCGTGCCGCCGAGGCCGCCGAACGGTTCGCCGCGGGTGAGCTGGACGAACGGATGGTCGTGGTCGGTGAGGACGACGTCGCCAAGCTCGCCGAGTCGTACAACCAGATGGCCGAGAGCATCAAGTACCAGATCCGCCAGCTTGAGGAGTTCGGCCAGCTCCAGCGGCGATTCACGTCCGATGTGTCGCACGAGCTGCGCACGCCGTTGACCACCGTGCGGATGGCCGCCGACGTGCTGCACGCGTCCCGCGCCCAGTTCCCCGCGGGCCTGGCCCGGTCGACCGAGCTGCTGGTGGACGAGCTCGACCGGTTCGAGTCCCTGCTCGGCGACCTGCTGGAGATCAGCAGGCTGGACGCGGGTGTGGAGGAACTGGTCGCCGAGATCACCGACGTCCGGGCGATCGCCAAACGCGCCCTGGACTCGGTCCGGGTGATCGCGGAGAACGCGGGCAGCCGCATCGAGCTCGAGCTGCCTGCAGCGCCCGCGACCGCGGAGGTGGACGCCCGGCGTGTCGAACGGATCCTGCGCAATCTGCTTGCCAACGCGGTCGACCACGGTGAAGGCCACCCGGTCCGGCTGCGGATGGCATTCGACGACAACACGCTCGCGGTGACGGTCCGGGACTACGGCGTCGGCCTGCGGCAAGGCGAAGCCGACCTGGTGTTCAACCGGTTCTGGCGGGCTGACCCGTCCCGCAACCGGCACACCGGTGGGACTGGCCTCGGCCTGGCGATCAGCGTGGAGGACGCGCGGCTGCACGGTGGCCGGCTGGAGGCGTGGGGCGAGCCGGGCCGTGGCGCGAACTTCCGGCTTCTGTTGCCGCGCAACCAGGACGTCGAGGTCGGCGAGAGCCCGTTGCCGCTGCGCCCGGCCGACGACGCCGAACCCCCGGCTGAGCCCACCGCGCAGGCTCCGTCCGGACAGGTCCAGGCCGCCACCGCCGAATCGTTGGAGGAAGTCCGGTGATCCGGCGCCTGATCCCCTTGCTTGCGTGCACGCTGTTAGTCGCCTCGTGCGCCAACATCCCTGAACAGACCGCTGCCCAGGTGATCCCGAACTCGGGCGTGCAGACCACCCGTGAGGTGCAGCTGCCGGGCAAGAACACCGACCCGATCACCTTCGTGCGCAGGTTCATCGAGGCCAGCGGCGACACCGAGATCGCCCGCGCGTACCTCACCGAGCAGGCCAAAAAGAGCTGGCGGCCGGAGAACCAGCCGACGATCATCGACGACAACTACAGCACCGTGCCGCAGCCGGTGGACAAGGAGGCCGAGGACACCGCGGTAGTCGAGATCAAGGGCGTCAAGAAGGGGTCGTTGGACTCCTACCGGTCCTTCATCCCGCAGGGCGGTCCGCACAACGGCAAGGTCAAACTGGTCCGCCAGGACGGGCAGTGGCGGATCAACGAAGTGCCCAACGGCGGCCTGACCATCCCGTTCTCGGCGTTCACCAACCACTACCGGCCGGTCAACCTGTACTTCTACGATCCGTCGCGCTCAATTCTGGTCCCTGACCGGCGCTACCTGCCCGGTGCGCCGCTGGCGTCCGCGCGTGACGTCGTCGACCTGCTGCTCGGTGGTCCCGCAGCGGGCCTGCAGGGTGCGGTGAAGAGCGCGTTGCCGCCAAGCACGGTCTTACGCACCAACGTCACGCAGGCCAAAGACAGTGTGGCCACCGTGGTCAACCTGGGTGAGCTCGGCAACCTCACCGCCGAGGACAAGCAGGCGATCGCCGCTCAGATCGTGTTGTCCTTGCAGGAGGTCGCGGCGACCACCGTGCGGCTGCAGGTCGAGAACCTGCCGTTGCTGCCGGACCGCTCGGACTGGAAGGTCGCCGACGTCCCGTCGGCCAGCGATCGCACCACCCCCAAGGCCCAGCTGGCCGGGATGATGGTGGTCGGCGGCCGGATCAAGGACCTCAAGGACGGCAATCCGATCGGCAGTGCAGCGGGCGCGGGCATCGAGAACGCGGTGAGCGCCGCGCAGTCGGTCGACGGCTCCCAACTGGCGGTCGTGGAACGAACCGGCCCCAACTCCGTACAGCTGCGCGTCGGGCCGGTGACCGAAGGCCTGCGCACAGTGCTCACGGGACCTGAGATGACACGCCCGACATGGCAGTACGGCGTTCGGACCGACGAAGTCGGCAACGAGGTCTGGACGGTCAACGACGGCGTCGTGACCAGGCTCGTACGCACCCGCGAGGGCGCGTGGGATCCGTTGCCGGTGAACCAGACAGAACTGGCCGCATACGGCAAGATCACCGAGCTCCGGCTGTCCCGGGACGGTGTCCGGGTCGCTGTGGTCGCCGACGGCAAGCTCTATGTCGGTGCCGTCGCCCGGTCGCAGTCCACAGGCGTGAGCATCTCCGCGCCGAAACAACTGCTGCCCGGCGTGAGCAGCGTGGTCAGCGTCGACTGGGAGAACCCGAGCACGCTCGCGGTGGCCACGAACATGCCGAACGGCTTCGTGTGGCGCGTTCCGGTCGACGGCATCGAAGTGTTCCGCTACAACCTCGCGAACCTGACCGTGCCGTTGACCTCGATCACCGCCGCGCCGAGCCGTCCAGTCATCGTGACCGACGCGAACGGCATGTGGACCGCGACCGACATCGGCCAGTTCTGGCTGCCGCACCCCCACAACCAGGGCGCCGCCGCCCGCCCCTTCTACCCTGGTTAGGTGGCTTGGTCGCGCTGGTCATTTGCGTCGTGCAACACGCCCGACATCGCCCCAGCCACAGCGGTGCCTGGCCCCGAACGAAGTTGTCGGTCGCGTGGGGCGCGGCGGAAATGACCGGCTTTCGGCGACCAAGCCCGTCCGAGCGGAGCGAGGACATTCAAAACTGTCAGACCCTTGTGCGAGGGTGTTCGCATGCTTCGGGGGCTACTGGAACTGCTCGTGCCGGCCTGCTGTGCGGGCTGCGGCGAGCCGGGCACTGTGCTGTGCCTGAGGTGCCACCGCACGATGTCCGAGCCTCAACTCGTCACTCGTTCCCCAGGGCCGCCGATGTACGCGCTGGGGGCCTATGAAGGGGCGGCGAGGCGGGCTGTGATCGCGTACAAGGAGCGTGGACGGCGTGAGCTGGCCGAGTACTTCGGCAGGCTGCTCGCCGAAGCTTTACGGGTCTTACCCGAAGCCGATGTGGTGCCGGCGCCCTCCAGACGGGCGGCGGTCCGTAAGCGCGGCTTTCACCACATGGAACTGATCGCCTCGCATACGGGCGCGGTTGTGCGGCCGGTGCTCCGGCTGGACCGTGGGGCCAAGGATTCCGTCGGCCTGGATCCGGCGGGCCGGGCCGCGAACCTGGCCGGCAGGTTGTCCTGCGCGGCTGTGCGGGGTGCGCGCGTGATCTTGGTCGACGACGTCATCACGACGGGCGCGACCGCGGCGGCTTGTTGCAGTGCGCTCCACCAGGCAGGTGCCGAGGTCACGGCCGTTGTGGCACTGACGGCGACCTAGATCGTCTGCATACCCCCACACGGGTGAAACATCTCCGGGAACCAAGATCGGCTATCGCACGTTTTAACGGTATGAGACACCGGGATGAACGACCGGTGGGCCCGTTGGAGGGACGACGGGCCCCATCCGAGAGTGCCCGGACAGCGACCGTGCTGGGGTTATCGCTCCTCCACAAGGGTGAAAAGCGTCCTTGTCGTGTGGACGGGACGCCGCCACTCGGGTACTGCGGACCAGCTTTTCCTGTGCCCTGCGTCACTCTCCGTCGCAGTGCGAGTTCCCTCACCAAGGGGACTGTTGCTGAACCGCAACCCGGGCTAACGTGCAGCGCTATCAGCCCCGGCATGAGGGAGGAGGCGATCAGCCCATGACCCTGGCGCCGGTGGGGAACTGAGCCTTCAAAGAGGCAACGGCTCAGTTCGGCAGGACCCCGGTCGCCATGTTTTCGCCGACAAATGGCTCGCAGAAAGCAGCGAGGAGGTCGTGTATGGACATCGTCGTTAAGGGGCGCAACGTCGAAGTGCCCGATCACTACCGGGTACATGTGACGGACAAGCTGGCCCGCCTGGAGCGGTACGACAAGAAGGTCATCCGCTTCGATGTTGAGTTGTTCCACGAGCCCAACCGCAGGCAGGCCAAGAACTGCCAGCGGGTGGAGATCACCGCCAAAGTCAGGGGACCGGTTGTGCGGTCCGAGGCCTGCGCAGGCGACTTCTATGCCGCGCTGGACTCCGCGGTGAACAAACTCGAGAACCGGTTGCGCCGGCTGCATGACCGCAGGCGCGTGCACCACGGACGCCGTAGCCCGGCCTCAGTGGCCGAAGCGACGTCCACGCCAGCTATCGGCTCCGTTGACGCAGCGCCGGAATTGCGCGCGCGCAACTTCTCCAACGGCCAGCGAGTCGCGCAGACCGCGCTGCTGGAAGCCCCGGAGTACGACGGTGTCGTACCCGAGCAACGTTGGGACGACGGTCTGGAGGAACCCAGGCCAGGTCGCATCGTGCGGGAAAAGGAGCATCCCGCGACTCCCATGAGCGTTGACCAGGCTCTCTACCAGATGGAACTGGTCGGACACGACTTCTACCTCTTCTTCGACGCCGAAGAAGGCCGCCCGAGCGTGGTCTACCGCCGGAAGGGCTTCGACTACGGCGTGATCAGAATGTCCTAGACATCGGCGAGAAAGAAGAACGCCCCGGGAACCTCAGCGTTCCCGGGGCGTTCTTGATAGAGGGTGGCTGTGTCCGACCTGTGGCTTGGTCGCGCCGGTCATTTACGCGCCGCAACACGCCCGACATCGCCCCAGCCAGGCTGGTGATCAGCACAAAGCGGAGATGTCGGTTGCGTGGGGCGGGGTGGAAATGGCCGGCTTTGGCGACCAAGCCCGCCCGAGCGGAGCGAGGGCAGTCAAACACAGCCCCTACGATGGGGGTGAGGTGCCCTCATCGGCGGGCGCACAGTCGATCACGTAATGAGGTCAGGCAACATGGTGCTGGCTCGGGTACTCCGCGCGGGCGAGGGAAAGACACTCAAGCGCTTGCGCAACATCACTGCGCACATCAACTCCCTCGAAGAGGACGTAGTCGACCTCACCGACGAACAGCTGCGCGCGAAAACCGCCGAGTTCAAACAGCGCTATGAGGACGGCGAGGACCTCGACGACCTGTTGCCCGAGGCGTTCGCGGTGGCTCGTGAGGGCGCCAAGCGCGTGCTCGGCCAGCGGCACTACGACGTGCAGGTGATGGGCGGCGCCGCGCTGCACCTGGGCATGGTCGCGGAGATGAAGACCGGTGAGGGCAAGACCCTGACCTGTGTGCTGCCCGCGTACCTCAACGCCATCGCCGGCCGCGGCGTGCACGTCGTCACGGTGAACGACTACCTGGTCGAACGTGACGGCCGCTGGATGGGCCGGATCCACGAGTTCCTCGGCCTGACCGTCGGCACGATCCTGTCGGACAAGACGCCGGAGCAGCGCCGCGAGGCCTACCAGGCCGACATCACCTACGGCACGAACAACGAATTCGGCTTCGACTACCTGCGCGACAACATGGCGTGGAGCATCGACGACTGCGTCCAGCGTGAGCACTACTTCGCCATCGTCGACGAGGTCGACTCGATCCTGATCGACGAGGCCCGCACGCCGCTGATCATCTCCGGCCCGGCCGACCAGTCGTCGCGCTGGTACCAGGAGTTCGCGCGGATGTCGCCGTTGATGCGCCGCGACATCCACTACGAGGTCGACGAGCGCAAGCGCACGGTCGGTGTGACCGAGGCCGGCGTGGCGTTCATCGAGGACCAGCTGGGCATCGAGAACCTGTACGAGTCGGCGAACACGCCGCTGGTGGGGTATCTCAACAACGCGTTGAAGGCCAAGGAGCTCTACAAGAAGGACAAGGACTACATCGTCCGCAACGGCGAGGTCCTCATCGTCGACGAGTTCACCGGCCGCGTGCTCTCGGGCCGCCGCTACAACGAGGGCATGCACCAGGCGATCGAGGCCAAGGAGAAGGTCGAGATCAAGGCCGAGAACCAGACGCTGGCCACGATCACGCTGCAGAACTACTTCCGGCTCTACGAGAAGCTGTCGGGCATGACCGGTACCGCCCAGACCGAGGCGGCCGAGCTCTCGCAGACCTACAAGCTCAACGTGGTGCCGATCCCGACCAACAAGGACATGATCCGCAAGGACCAGACGGACCTGATCTACAAGACCGAGCAGGCCAAGTTCGACGCCGTCGCCGAGGACATCGCCGAGCGGCACGAGAAGGGCCAGCCGGTGCTGATCGGTACCACGAGCGTCGAGCGCTCGGAGTACCTGTCGAAGCTGCTGGTCAAGCTGGGCATCCCGCACGAGGTCCTCAACGCCAAGAACCACAAGCGGGAAGCGGCGATCATCGCCCAGGCGGGTCAGAAGGGCGCGGTCACCATCGCGACCAACATGGCCGGCCGTGGTACCGACATCGTGCTCGGTGGTGGCGAGATCGAGGTCAAGGACACCGAACTGCTCGACGAGGAGCCCGAAGAGGGCGAGCTCGGCGGCGACCCGGCCCACGTGCAGGCGCACCGCATCGCGACTGAGAAGGCCGAGGAGAAGGCCCGCGCCGCGGCGGAACGCAGCACCAAGCCGGTGGCCGAAGCCTCCCGCGAGGAGGCGCTCGGCCGGCTCGGGTCCGCGCTGCGTGACGTCCTCGTCGCGACGGACGCGGTGGCCGACGAGAAGGCGAAGGCGTCTCGGCTCGGCGGTGCCGCCAAGGTCGAAGAGGTCTACTTCAAGCGGCGCGACACCGTGTTCGACCAGATCAACGACCGCATCCGGGACGGTGTGGCGCAGATCCTCAACAAGCAGACCGACGTCCAGGCGCCTGGCGCCGCGGAGAAGGCCGCCGACGAGGCGCTGTCGGTGGTGAAGAAGGCGACCGAGCGCTCCACCAAGCGCGACCGTGGCGCCGACGACGCCAAGCGTGAGGCCAAGCTCGAGGAGTCCGTGGGCGCGGCGATCTACGACGTCGTGCACGCGGCGCTGTACGACAAGCACTTCCAGCTCGTGCACAAGTCGCTGTTCGACCAGGCCGCGTACGACCGCACCTACACCCAGGCGTACGAGACTGCGAGCGCGTCGCGCAAGGAGATCTCCGAGCTCGGCGGCCTGTATGTGCTGGGTACCGAACGGCACGAATCCCGTCGTATCGACAACCAGCTGCGTGGTCGTTCCGGCCGTCAGGGCGACCCAGGCGAGTCGCGGTTCTACCTGTCGCTCGGTGACGAGCTGATGCGCCGGTTCAACGCGGCCATGGTCGAGCGCGTCATGACCACGTTGCGCGTGCCCGACGACATGCCGATCGAGGCCAAGATGGTGACGCGTGCGATCAAGAGCGCGCAGACCCAGGTCGAGCAGCAGAACTTCGAGATCCGCAAGAACGTCCTGAAGTACGACGACGTGATGAACGAGCAGCGCAAGGTGATCTACGCCGAGCGCCGCCGGATGCTCGAGGGCGAGGACATCCGCGACGAGATCGAGCACATGATCACCGACGTCGCCACCGCGTACGTGCAGGGCGCGACCTCCGAGGGCTACGCCGAGGACTGGGACCACGAGAAGCTGTGGACCGCGCTCAAGACCCTGTACCCGGTGAAGGTGACGTGGGAGGACCTCGCCGAAGGCGATGAGGACCTGACCGCGGAGTATCTGCAGGAGTCGATCATCAACGACATCATGCAGGCGTACGCCGCGCGTGAGACCGAGCTCGACGGCCAGTTCGGCGAGGGCACCATGCGCGACCTGGAGCGCAAGGTCGTGCTTTCGGTGCTGGACCGCAAGTGGCGTGAGCACCTCTACGAGATGGACTACCTCAAGGAGGGCATCGGCCTGCGGGCGATGGCCCAGCGTGACCCGCTGATCGAGTACCAGCGCGAGGGTTACGAGATGTTCCAGGCCATGCTGGAGGCCCTGAAGGAAGAGACCGTCGGCTTCCTGTTCAACCTCCAGGTCGAGGCCGCGGCCCCGCCACCCCAGCAACAGCAGCCCGTCGAGGTCCCCGCCGCCTTCGCCCGCGCAGCCCAGGCCGCGCAAGCAGCGGAAGCCGGCAACGGCCAAGGCCGCCACCGCCTCCAGGACCCAACTCCGGAACCGGAGTCCCAGGTCCCACCGGCCCTGCGCGGCAAAGGTCTCGGCGGCCCAGCCCAGCAACAGCTGAACTACACAGGCCCAGCCGAGGATGGCGGCGTCGAGTCCCACAGCGACTCCGACGACGACTCAGGCTCCGGCTCCGGCAGCCGCCGCGAACGCCGCGCCGCAGCCCGCGCCAACGCCAAGAAGGGCCGCAAAGGCCCCCGCCGCTAGGTAGGAACCAACCCACCGAAGGCCGGTGCGACCCGAGGGGTTCGCACCGGCCTTCACTCACGCAGCGCCCACCCACAGGCATCCACACCCAACCGCACGCCCAGTCTGAAGCGCCGCATTGACGTGCGACAACAGCCCCACCTCAACCTGTGGACAACCCACGCCCTGTGGACAGCTCAGCCTTGTGGATCTTCACGGCACGCTGGATGTCAGACCTCATCGATAGGCTGGATTCCGGGGGCCGAAGGCCGTCCCGGGGCTCTTGCGGTGCGTCCACACAGCGTGAAAATGGTGGCCTCGACGTGGACACCGTTCACCCGCCGTTCCGGATCCGGGACCCCGTTCCGCGAGACTGAGGCGCCAGCTCTTCATCCCTTGGGCAACATCGCTGCCGGCGCCCATGGCCGGCTACAGCAGGCGGAGGAACACGCATTGCCACTGGCCGCGATGTCGCTCCACTCGGGCGACCAGGGCGCGAGTCCGCTTCTCCTTGCCGACCTGGACTGTGTCGATGCGGGCGCAGAGTTCGACTGTGTCGGGGCCTGGGCGGCAGGTTCGGAGGGTCTGGAGTTGGTGGCGGATGCCCTTGGGCGGGGTGACACGCAGGCGGGTGAGGGTCGCCTCGTAGACCGGTCCCGCGAGCAGAGCCTGGAGCTGGCCGATCTGGCGTCTGCCGTCGAGGACTTCGAGGATCTTGGTGAGCATCAGGGTGAAGGCGCTGTCGTCGGGGGTTTCCGGCGGGGTGACCTGGGGTGTGCTGACCGGGCGCAGGCTGGTCCAGCGCTCGGTCAGCTCGGTGGGGTCTGGGAAGTCCGCCCAGGTCAGGCGGGGTTTTGTGCTGGCAGGCTCGTAGCCGCTGAGCGGCCGCAACGTGGGTGACATCGGGTTCTCCCCCTCTGGATCGTTTGACCCTTTGAGGGCGCAGGCGGCCGGATCCGGACAAGGTTCGCCCAGCCGGATGACGCCGAATCACACTCCGTAGGAGGCGAGGATCGCTCGGTTGGAGCAACCTACGTCACCGGCCGCGTTTTATTTTCACCACGCCGGTTAATTGTCAGCAATTCTCGCTGGCTCGTATCGTCGATCCTGCCAGTCGTTCAGCTAGGAGAGTCGCGATGCGCAGAAAATTGCTGGCCGGATTGTTCTCGCTGTTCGCGGTCGTCGGTTTCACGCCGGCCGCCGCGGCCACTCAGGATCTGCCGCCGCCTGGGTGTGATGTGTGGAAGTACGACATCGCTTTCGGTGAGGGCGTCTCGGTCTTCTGCGATTACTTGCCTTACCCACCCTATATGTATCGGGTGGTCGCGACCTGCGTGGCCGGGTCGAGCCTGTGGTACGAGTACGGCTATTGGGTCGAGCAGGGACTCACGTCCCGCGCTGAATGTCAGGGAGGTCTGCTGACTCATGTACCCCGCGTCGCTCGTTACCGCATAGACGAGCGCTAATATACTAATAAGTCGCTTGATTGCGGCGGAGGTGTTCGAAACACAACACCGCCGCCGCACTTGCGACGTTCAATGATTCCACTCCACCACGCATAGGAATCGACAGCAACTCGGATACGTGCGCCCTGACTTCGGCGCTCACTCCGGCGGTCTCGCTACCGAGTACGAACGCGGCCTTTTCCGGAATCGAAGCCGAGAACAGCGAAGTCCGTGCCCCCGCGTCCAACGCGAACAGGGGATACCCAGCGTCACGCAGCGCTGACGCGGCCTCCGCGGCGGTCGCGCACCGCAGTACCGGCGCGTGAAATGCGACACCTGCCGAGGCTTTGACCACGAGCGGATCGATGCCGGCGACCCCGCGCCGCGGCACGACGATCCCGCCCATCCCGGCGGCGGTCGCGGTCCGCAGGATCATGCCGACGTTGGCCGGAGTGGTGATCCCGTCGAGCACCAGCACCCCGCGCGGGGGTCGTGGCCCGGCCAACGCGTCTTCCAGCAGTTTCATCCGCGGCGCGACGATATCAGCGAGTACGCCCTGGTCCTGCTTGCCATTGCCGGCCAGCACCTTCACGCGCTGCGCGGTCGCACGCTGCACCTCGACGCCCCGCGCAGCGGCTGCGTCGAGGATCTCGCGCGCGGCAGGCCCGCGTGCCGTGTCGGCCAGGACAACCTTGTCCACTTGCAGCATCGTGTCGCCAAGCGCCTCGAGCACCGGCTTGCGGCCGTACACAGTGACAAATCTGTCCTTCGGTGACGCCATGCGCGCCAGAATCCCACGGTCTGCCCGCGGCCTGACGACCGGCTTCGGCGACCAAACCCGCCCGAGCGGGGCGAGGGCCATAAACTCAATGCATGCCGGATCGCCTGTCCGCGGTGGACGCGTCGTTCATCTACCTGGAGGACCAGGCGACGCCGATGCACGTCGGCGGGGTCGCGGTGTTCCGCAGACCGAAGGGTGGGTTCGACTACAACGAGCTCGTCGCCATGATCGAGCAGCGGCTCGACCTCATCCCGCGCTACCGCCAGAAGGTCGTGCCGGTGCCCGGTCACCTGGCGCGGCCGGTCTGGGTGGACGACACCGAGTTCGACCTGACGCATCACGTCCGCCGCTCCGCACTGCCCAAACCGGGCAATGACGACCAGTTGCACGAGCTGGTCGCGCGCCTGATGTCCAGGCCTTTGGACCCGACGCGCCCGTTGTGGGAGACGTACCTGGTCGAGGGCTTGGCCCGGGGCCGGTTCGCGATCATCACCAAGGCGCATCTGGCGTTGGTCGACGGCATCGGCACGATCGACATCGGCCAGCTGATCCTGGACACGTCGCCGCAGGTCGGGCACCGTAGCGACGGCGTCTGGATCCCGCAGCGCACGCCGACCCCGACCCGCCTTCTCATGGACGCGCTCTCGGACGCCGTCCAGAGCCCCCGGGAGATAGTCGAGAACGCCCGCGCGGTGGCTGGGGACATCTTCTCCAGCACGCTTGTCCAGCGCCTCGCTGACACGGCTGGGGGCCTGGTCACGGCCATAGGCACGGCGGCGACATCTGCGCCAAGCGGCCCGCTCAACGTGAGGATCTCGCCGCAGCGACGGTTCGCCGTGGCGAGAACGAGCCTCGACGACTTCCGCGCGATTCGTAGCGAGCACAGCTGCACGGTCAACGACGCTGTCCTCGCGACGCTCGCAGGCGCGCTGAGGACCTGGCTGTTGTCGCGCGGCGAGACGGTCACCTCGTCGACCACGCTGCGCGCGCTGGTGCCGTTAGCCGTGCGCGAAGATGAAGCCGACGAGACGATCCCGGGCATGCTGGGCAACACGGTCAGCGCGAAGCTAGTCGATTTGCCAGTCGGTGAGCCGAACGCGGTCGTGCGTTTGCACCATGTCAGTCACGCTATGCGTGTGCATAACGACTCGGCTAGAAAAGTCGCGGCTGGTGCCTTACGCCGGATGAGCGGGTTCGCCCCGCCGACGCTGCACTCGCTCGGCGCACGGGCGGCCGGCTCGTTCTCCCGCCGGATCTTCAACGTGGTGATCACCAACGTGCCGGGGCCGCAGGAGTCGCTGTACGCGGGCAACGCCAAGATGATGGAGATGTTCCCGGTCGTGCCGCTGGTGCGCAACCAGGCGCTGGCGATCGGGGTCACCTCGTACGACGGCGGCGTCTACTTCGGACTCAACGGAGACCGGGCCGCCATGTCCGATGTGGACAACTTGGCCAGGATGGTCGAGGAGTCACTGGAAGAACTGCTTTCGACGGTAAGGGTGTGAGGGCGTGCGGGTCTACCTTCCTGGCACGGTGCCGATGCTGCAGGAGCTCAACGCGGCCGGTGAGTTCAAGCCGTTGAACGGCACCGCGTTCGCGCTGACCCCGGCGTTGCGGGAGGCGTACACGGCCGGTTCGGCCGAGGACCTCGAGTACGTCGCGATGGCCGACGCCGCGCGGGCATCGCTGCGCCTGTTGGCCGCCGATCCTGAGGCGATGCGCCGTCGCGTGGTCATCGCGGCCGATGTGGACGGTGTGACTGTGCGGCCCGACCTGGACAATTCGGTGGTCCGGCTCTCGGGCCCGGTGCAGCTCAAGGACATCGCGGCGATCCACCTCGACGCACCCGAGGCGGAACAGGCCGTCGCCGCGGCCGCCGAGGTGATCGACGCTGCGGACATGGGGGATGAGGACGCAGAATTCCTTCTGGGTGACGCCGAGGACCACGACCTGGCCTGGTACGCCACCCAGGAACTGCCTTTCCTGCTGGAGCTGATGTAGGGAGCCGCTGATGGACGCCGTTTCGTCCGTGCCAGTCCCGGTCAACGAGCCGATCAGGGCGTACGCGCCCGGCAGCACGGAACGTGAGTCACTGCGAGCGAGAATCGCCGAACTGGAAGGCGTCCAGTTCGACTTCACCCAGACCATCGGCGGCCAGGAGCGGATGGCCGGCGGCGACCGGGTGGACGTCGTCCAGCCGCACGACCGGGCCCACATCCTGGGCCGGACGGCACAGGCCACGCCCGACGACGTGGCCGCGGCCGTCGCGGCAGCCAAAGCAGCCGCGCCCGCATGGCGTGACCTGCCGTTCGACGAACGAGCCGCGATCCTCCTGCGGGCCGCGGACCTGCTGTCCGGGCCGTGGCGGGACACACTGAACGCGGCGACAGTCCTCGGCCAGTCCAAGTCGGTGCAGCAGGCCGAGATCGACAGCGCCTGCGAACTGATCGACTTCTGGCGCTTCAACGTCTCCTTCGCCCGCAGGCTCATCGAGGAGCAACCCGAGTCCAGCCCCGGCATCTGGAACCGGT
Source organism: Kibdelosporangium banguiense (assembly GCF_017876405.1). Taxonomy (GTDB): domain Bacteria; phylum Actinomycetota; class Actinomycetes; order Mycobacteriales; family Pseudonocardiaceae; genus Kibdelosporangium; species Kibdelosporangium banguiense. Next base: position 3,402,213 of record NZ_JAGINW010000001.1, read on the forward strand.
TCGACCACCGGCCGCTGGACGGCTTCGTCGTCGCGATCACGCCCTTCAACTTCACCGCGATCGCCGGAAACCTGCCGACCGCGCCCGCCCTGATGGGCAACACCGTGGTCTGGAAGCCGTCGCCGACCCAGTCATTGGCCGCGCACCACATGATGCGCCTGCTCGAAGCCGCCGGCCTGCCGCCCGGCGTGATCAACCTGGTGACCGGCGACGGGCACGCGGTCAGCGAGGTCGCGCTGCGCGACCCGGACTTCGCCGGACTGCATTTCACCGGCTCCACCAAGACTTTCAAGCACCTCTGGCGCACCATCGGCGAAAACCTGGACACCTACCGGGCATATCCGCGGATAGTAGGAGAGACCGGCGGCAAGGATTTCGTTGTGGCACACGGGTCCGCGGACCCGAAAGCGTTGACCGTCGGACTGGTTCGCGGCGCTTTCGAGTACCAGGGCCAGAAATGCTCGGCCGCGTCCCGCGCCTACATCGCGCGTTCCCTCTGGGAAGGCGGAGTCCGCGACGAACTCGTCGAAACGACAAAGTCCTTGTCCTACGGCGATGTCACGGACTTCGCACACTTCGGCGGAGCCGTGATCGACTCACGCGCGTTCGCCAAGCACTCAGCCTTGTTCGAACAGGTCCGCGCCGAGGGCAAACCGGACGTGCTCACCGGAGGCTCGGCTGACGACAGCATCGGATTCTTCGTCCAGCCCACAATCCTCCTCGGCGACGACCCAGGCCACGAGATCTTCCGAACCGAGTACTTCGGCCCAATCCTCGCGGTGCACGTCTTCGACGACGCCGACTACTCCAAGATCCTCGAAACCGTCGACACAGCCGCCCCATACGGCCTGACCGGCGCCGTCTTCGCAACCGACAGGCACGCAGTCGAGGAAGCCCAACGCGCCCTACGATTCGCCGCCGGCAACTTCTACATCAACGACAAGCCAACAGGCGCCGTCGTCGGCCAGCAACCATTCGGCGGCAGCCGCGCCTCAGGCACAAACGACAAAGCCGGATCAATCTTCAACCTGCAACGCTGGATCAGCCCCCGCTCAATCAAGGAGACCTTCGTCCCACCGACCACCCACACATACCCCCACATGAGAGACCACCCACCCGAGTGAACCCCGTGCGAACGGCCCTTTCGCACGGGTTCGCCTCTTGAAAACCCCTGCTCACCCGCCATCCCTTGTAGACTGGAGCAGGGCCGCCCCCCCAGTGGACGGGTGGGGGCTGTCACTTATGTAAGGGCTGGGCGGGTTCGTATTTGCGCTCCACTTCGGCTCGGCAACCGGGCAGGGGGCGCCAACCCGGCCCGCCGGACCTTCACCTCGCCAACCAGGGTTCCGTTGCGACCGGGGGCGCTGACCGGGGCTCGGACCTTTCGTCTCGGCAACTGGGCTCGCTTCCCGCTCGGGGGGTGCTGACCGCGCCTGCCAGGACCTTCTCCCCGTCGATCGGCGCTCTTTTCGGCTGGGGCGCTGGCCTCTTCAGTTCAGTGAGTGGCTTCGATCACGCTTGAGAGGACGCGCCCGACGGCCCTGCCAGTCGCATGTCTTCTTCGCGATGAGAACTCAGGTTGGACCTGGGGCCGGCAATGAAAAACCCTCGTGAGTGCGGGCACTCACGAGGGTTGATCTGTGGTTCTTGCTAGCGGGGCATCTCGCCGACCTGGTCGGCGGGCGGGGCGGTGATGGTCACCGGCTTGCCCCAGTCTTTGTAGGTCATCTTCATGGAGACGTTCTGGCCCATCGCGGCCATCTTGGTGGTGATCTGGACCGGCAGGTTGTCGGAGTTGGCCCAGAGTTCCATGTTCATCTTGTCCAGGCCGCCCTTGGTCGCGTCCTCGGCCGCCTTCTTGACGTTCGGGTCGCTGGACTGGGCCATCTTGGCCATGTCGAGGGTGATCCAGTAGTGCGTGGTCTGCTCGCCGTCGAGCGTCTCTTTCTCCTGCTTGGTGATGGTGCCCGCGGTCTTGAGCTGCTCCATCTGCTTGCCGACGTCGAAGCTGTCGTCGATGCTGTCGAGCATCGTGCCCATCTGCTTGGAGATGGGGTCGTCACCATCTTTACTGATCTTGACCCACGGCTTTGTGCTCGAGCCGCCGCCCATGCCGGCGGGCAGCTTCATGTAGAGCACCTTGTCGATGAGGATCATTTCCATCTTCATGGTGGACATGTCCATGGTCATCTGCATCGCCGGGTTGGCGTCCATCTTGACCTGGCCGTCGACCTTGATGCTCTGACCAGCGGCTTCCATGGTCATCGCGATCTTGGCGCTCTGCTTGGCCTTGCTGTTGTCGTTGATCGCCGCGGCCAGACCGAGTGCGTCGAAGGTCTTGCTCTGGCCGCTGTCGCCACCGGTGCCGCCACCCGTGCCGTCCCCGGCCACCGGCGTGCCGGCCTGCTTGCTGCCACAAGCGGTCAAACTGAGCGCGAGCGCCAGGCTCGCCGCCACCAATCCTGTCTTCCGCATTCTGCGTCCTACCCCAGCTAGTGCGTCGGATTCCTGTGCCCGCAGGTCAAACTATCAGCGGTTGTCCGAATACTTGGACGTCGGGGTATATCGTGAGGTTCCAGTTATTCGCTACCGATTTCACGCTGTGTCTCGTCGATACCCGCACGTGACGACAGCAGCCGGCGCAGTGATTCCAGCCTGCCTTTGGTCGCGTGCCCATCTGTGACAACCGTGTCGAGCATGCAGTCTGGATCTTCAGGTTCGCCCAGATGCCCACAACCAGGCGGACATTCCTCAGCTGCCTCAACGAATTCGTCGAACGCCGCGACGATGTCGTCGGGTGAGATATGCGCCAGGCCGAAAGATCGAATACCGGGCGTGTCGATCACCCAGCCGCCGTCCGGCAGCGGCAGCGCGACCGCGGTCACCGAGGTGTGGCGGCCTTTGCCGACCGCGCTGACCACGCCGGTCTCCCGCTCGGCATCCGGCACGAGTTTGTTCACGAGTGTGGACTTGCCCACACCCGAGTGCCCGACCAGGGCGGACACCCGGTCGTGCAGGCGTTCACGCACCTCGTCGGGCTCACGGTCCTGCCTGGTCACGAGGATCGGCAAGGTCAGATCCGCGTACGCGGCGATCAGGTCGTCCGGGCTGGCCAGGTCGGCCTTGGTCAGGCAGAGCACCGGCTCCAGCCCGCCCGCATAGGCCGCGACCAGGGCACGGTCGATGAAACCGGTCCGCGGCGGCGGGTCGGCCAGTGCGACCACGATCAGCAGCTGTTCCGCGTTCGCGACCACGACGCGCTCGAACGGGTCCGTGTCGTCGGCGGTCCGACGCAGCACGCTGGTGCGTTCGGCCACACGGACGATCCGCGCGAGCGTGTCCGGTTTGCCGCTTGTGTCGCCGACCAGGTCGACGTTGTCGCCGATGACCACCGGCGTGCGGCCGAGTTCACGCGCCCGCATCGCCACGACCAGCTGTTTCGGGTCTCCGCCGAGGGCGCACGTCCAGCGCCCGCGGTCTTTGCCCACCACCATCGCGCTGAGCGCGTCAGCATGCTCAGGACGGCGTTTGGTGCGGGGCCTGGTGCCGCGACCTGGACGTACACGCACGTCCGCTTCGTCGAGCCTGCTCCAGTCGCGGCGCCGGTCCCGCGGGCTCACGTCAGTGGCCTCCGCCGAGCATCTGCTGCCACAGCCCGGGGAAGTCCGGGATCGTCTTGCTGGTGCAGGCGATGTCGTCGACCTCGACACCGGACACGACCAGGCCGAGGATCGCGCCGGCAGTGGCCATCCGGTGATCGGCGTAGGCGCCCCACGAACCACCATGCAGCGGTTTCGGCCGGATGATCAGACCGTCCTCGGTCTCCTCGGCGTCGCCGCCGAGCGCGTTCAGTTCATTCACCAACGCTGCGAGACGGTCTGTCTCGTGGCCACGCAGGTGCGCGATGCCGCGCAGGACAGACTGCCCGTCGGCCAGTGCCGCCAGTGCGGCGATGGTCGGCGTCAGCTCACCGACTTCGTGCAGGTCAACGTCCACACCGGACAGTCTGGCCGGTCCGGACACCGTGAGCCCGTTCTCGTCCAGCTCGACCGTGCAACCCATGGCCAGCAGGATCCCGCGGATGTCGTCGCCGGGCTGGGTTGTGGACGTCGGCCAGCCGCTGATCGTCACGGTGCCACCGGTGACGGCGGCCGCCGCGAGGAACGGCGTGGCGTTGGACAGATCCGGCTCGACGACCCATTCACGGCCACGGATCGGACCCGGCTGGACACGCCACGTGTTGGGCTCGGAGTCGTCCACATCGACGCCCGCGGCGCGCAGCATGTCCACGGTCATCTCGATGTGCGGCATGGACGGAACCGGTTTGCCGTCGTGCACGACCGTCAAACCCTTGTCGTAACGAGGTCCGGAGAGCAACAGCCCGGACACGAACTGCGACGAGGCGGACGCGTCGATGGTGACTTCGCCACCCGCGAGGGCACCTTTTCCGTGCATCGTGAAGGGAAGGCGGTCACCCGTGATGTCGGCGCCGAGGCCGCGCAACGCGTTCAGGATCGTCCCCATCGGACGCTCGCGGGCGTACTCGTCGCCGTCGAAACGGATCTCACCGGCCGCGATGGCCGCAGCGGGCGGGACAAACCGCATGACCGTCCCGGCCAGTCCGCAGTCGACGTCCGCCGGGCCGCGTAGCGTGTTCGGTGTGACCAGCCAGTCTTCGTTCTCGTCGGTGATCTCCGCGCCGAGCGAACGCAGTGCAGCGGCCATCAGATTGGTGTCGCGGCTGCGCAGTGGGACGCGGACGGCGGACGGGCTGTCGGCCAGTGCTGCCAGGACGAGTGCGCGGTTGGTGATCGACTTGGACCCGGGAATCGATACGGCGGCACGCACCGGTCCGGCGGCGGCAGGGGCAGGCCAAGGCTGCGTCATGCGTCGATGATCCCCCATCCACTCGCCATGCTCGCGCGCACGTGCCACGATTCTGTTGGAGGTGTTGTCACATTGTGCGGTAGGTACGCGTCCACCAAGAACCCCGCGACCCTCGCGGCGGAATTCGACGCTGTCGACGCGACAGAGGACGCCATCAAAGGCCCGGACTACAACGTCGCGCCCACACGCCACGTCGTGGCGGTGGTGCAACGCCACCCGCGCGACGACGACGGCGAGCCGGACATGTCCACCACCGAGCGCAGCCTGCGGGTGATGAAGTGGGGCCTGGTGCCGGCCTGGTCCAAGGATCCCAAGAGCGGCGCGAAGATGATCAACGCCCGCTCGGAGAGCGCGGCCGAGAAACCCGCGTTCCGCACCTCATGGACAAAACGGCGATGCATCATGCCCGCCGACGGCTGGTACGAATGGCAGCGCGACGGCAAGGTCAAGCAGCCGTTCTTCACCACCCGCAAGGACGGCCTGAGCATCGCCATGGCCGGCCTGTGGACCGTCTGGCACGACAAGGAGAAGCCGGAAAGTCCACCGCTCGTGACGTGCTCCGTGCTGACGATGCCGGCGGTCGCCCAGATCGCCGAGATCCACGACCGGATGCCCGTCCTGTTGCCCCCGGACGCCTGGAACGCCTGGCTCGACCCGGACTCGACGGACCCGGCGGCCCTGATCAAACCGCCCTCTGAGGATTTCCTGGCCGCGCTCGAACTGCGCCCGGTCTCCCCAGCGGTGAACAGCGTCAAGAACAACGGTCCAGAACTGATGGATCCCGTGCCGGAACAGGACGAATCCGCCCTGTTCGACCTGGGCCGATGACAACCGCGCGGATAGCCACCCCCCGCGGGCCCGCCCGCGCGGAACTCCACTGCGCCCCCGAAGGCCGCGCGGCCCTGCTCCTGGGCCACGGCGCAGGCGGCGGCATCGGAGCCCCGGACCTGGTCGCCGCCACCCGCGGCGCCACAGCCGCCGGCGTCCACGTCGCCCTGGTCGAACAGCCATACAGAGTGGCCGGTCGCCGCGCCCCCGCCCCAGCAGGTCAACTCGACGAAGCCTGGCTCGCAGTCGCGGACGACTTGTCAGAACGCTGGTTCGCGGACCTCCCACTCGTCTTCGGAGGCCGTTCCTCCGGCGCCCGCGTCGCCTGCCGAACCGCAACCGAAGGCGAGGCCGTCGCAGTGCTGTGCCTGGCCTTCCCCCTGCACCCACCCGGCAAGCCCGAAAAGACCCGCCTCCCGGAACTCAGCGGAGTCGACGTCCCAGTCCTGGTCGTCCAAGGCGAAAAAGACACCTTCGGCCGCCCAGAACCGGCCCACCACCGCGAAGTGGTCCTCCTCGCCGGCGACCACAGCCTGAAAGCCGACGCCAAGGGCATATCCCAAACAGTCCAGGACTGGCTCTCCCGAGTCCTCCGCCCCCTGGACTAGATACCCGATATCAGGCTTCACCAGTCAAAACCCGCCCCGGCACAAGAAGAGATGCCCCCACCCATCCCGGGGGGCGGCCCTGGTCCAGTCTATCGGGGGAGCATGGTCAACAAGGGTCAAGCGGGCGGACTGTGGACAACTGGATGTACGAGTGGGCCGTTCGTACGGAAACGCCCAGCTAGGCCGCGATCTCGGCGACGATGGCGCCGGTCAGCCGGATGAGGTCGGCTGGGTCGAGTTCGACTTCCAGGCCACGCCGCCCGGCGGAGCAGAACAAAGTGGAAAACTCGAGAACAGAACTATCCACCACGGTAGGCAAACGCTTGCGTTGCCCCAGCGGAGAAATTCCACCGGCAACGTATCCCGTAGCCCGCTCAGCATCCGCCACATCCGCCATACGAGCCTTCTTGCCGTTGACCGCGGCGGCCAGAGCCTTGAGGTCGAGCTGAGCCGTCACGGGCACGATCCCGACGGTAAGAGACCCGTCCACCTCTGCCAGCAGCGTCTTGAACACACGCTCGGGAGCGAGGCCCAAAGCTTCCGCCGCCTCCAGGCCGTATGAGGCGGCCCTGGGGTCGTGGTCGTACGAGTGCAGAGTGTGCGGCACCTTCTGCTTGGTCAGCAGTGCTGTGCCCGGGGTTCCCTTGCCCGCCATGTGGTGCAGCTTACGGCTGGGAATGTGCCGCCCTTCGTCAGTGTTGATCCGGACGTGCTGACCGAGATCGCCCCGCCGAAGGCGCCCAGCCGGCTGACCACACGCCGCGTATCGTTGATGAAGTCGCGAGCGACCGGGACGACTGCCGGTCGGTGGGAGAGGAGTGCGGTGCCGGGCACCGAGACCCAGGTGAGCAAGGAGCCGGAGAGCGCCCAGGAACGGGCGGCCCGGTTCGAGCGGGATGCCATGCCCATGCTGGACCAGCTGTACTCGGCCGCGTTGCGGATGACGCGCAACCCGTCCGACGCCGAGGACCTGGTGCAGGAGACGTACTTGAAGGCGTTCGCTGCGTTCGAGTCGTTCTCCGCGGGTACGAACCTCAAGGCGTGGCTGTACCGGATTCTCACCAACACCTACATCAACGGCTACCGCAAGCGGCAGCGCCAGCCGCTGCAGCAGCCGACCGACGAGATCACGGACTGGCAGCTGGCTCAGGCCGAGAGCCACACGTCGAGCGGCCTTCGCTCGGCTGAGGTCGAGGCCATGGACAACCTGCCGGACGACGACGTCAAGCAGGCCTTGCAACGGCTGCCGGAGGAGTTCAGGCTGGCCGTCTACCTCGCGGACGTCGAGGGATTCGCCTACAAGGAGATCGCCGAGATCATGGGTACCCCGATCGGGACCGTGATGTCGAGGCTGCATCGCGGGCGCCGTCAGCTCCGCGACATGCTGGCCGACGTCGCCAAAGAGCGGGGATTCGTGCGGGCGGAGGTGGCGGGGTCGTGAGCTGCGGTGACCACCACGAGACGGACTGCTCGGAAGTACTGGCCGAGGTGTGGCTCTTCCTGGACAACGAGTGCGACGGCAACCGTAAGGCGCTGCTCAAACAGCATCTTGACGAGTGCAGCCCATGCCTGGCGGAGTACGGCATCGACGAGCACCTCAAGGAGTTGCTGGCCAAGAAGTGCGGCGGCGAGCACGCTCCGGAGGCCCTGAAGGAGCGGCTGCGGGCCACGATCCGCAAGACAGTCGTCGAGCAGGGCGGTGTCGCCTTCGAGGTGACGCAGGCACAGGTCGAGATCCGCAAGACGCCTTGAGACATGACAACGGCCCCGGAGAAGTTCCGGGGCCGTTTCGTATTCAGCTGTTCGGGCGGTTTCCGTGGTTCGCCCCACCCTTTTTACGATCGCGACGCTTACGGGCGCGCTTCGACATGCCAGTCTCCTACTGCTTGCGATCCTCGCCGGAGCAAGTGTGTCCAGCTCTTGGCGGATGCGATGGTCCTTCGTCCTGCCATTGTGACAGGTGCCGGGGACCGGCACGGACCGTGGTTGGATCGGGCCGGCACTGACTACTGCAAGGGAGACCCGTGTCCACTCTCGCTGACCTGCTGGCGGAGCACACCGGACTGCCTGGTGGTGCCGTCGATCACCTGCAGAAGGTCGTTGCCGAGTGGCAGCTGCTGTCCGACCTGTCGTTCGCCGATTTCCTGCTCTGGGTGCCGTACGTCGAGCACCCGGACGGTGACAACGACAAGCTCGGCGGCGAGTTCCTCTGCGTCGCGCACGCTCGCCCGACCACGGCACCGACAGCGCATCCCGAGGATGTCGTCGGCACGTTCATCAAGGTCGCCGATCACCCTCAGCTACGACGGGCCGTGGTCGAACGGCGGATCTGCCGGGAAGAGGACCCGTACTGGTACCTCGGCGTGCCGGTGCGACGTGAGACGATCCCGGTCGTCTTCGACGGCGAAGTCGTCGGTGTGCTGTCCCGGGAGACGAACCTCGCGGTCCCGCGCGTGCCGTCGCCGTTGGAGATCGCGTATCTCGGCAGTGCCGGCGATCTGTGCCAGATGGTCGCGGACGGCACGTTTCCGAGCGTCGAACCGACGGCTGATGTCCACACGAGCCCACGCGTCGGTGATGGCCTGATCCGTGTGGATGCCAACGGAACCGTTATCTTCGCGAGCCCGAATGCCTTGTCGGCATACCATCGGATGGGGCACGCCGCCGATCTGGTCGGAGTACGGCTCGCGCCGCTGACCCGGTCGCTGATCGCGGACCCGTTCGACGCCACCGAAATCGCGCAGCGCATGCTCGCCGCGATCGATGGCCAGCCGAGTATGCGGACCGAAGTGGAGTCGCGGCGCGGTGCCGCGGTGTTGTTCCGGGCGCTTCCGTTGCGGCCGTTGGACACTCCGGCCGGCGCGTTGGTGCTTGTCCGTGATGTCACCGAAGTCAAGCGCCGCGATCGGGCACTGCTGTCCAAGGACGCCACGATCCGCGAGATCCACCATCGGGTGAAGAACAACCTGCAGACCGTGGCGGCGTTGCTGCGCCTGCAGTCCCGGCGTACCAACAGTGCCGAGGCCAAGGAGGCCTTGGCCGAGTCCGTGCGCAGGGTCGCCGCGATCGCGATGGTGCACGAGACACTGTCCATGTCGGTCGACGAACGGGTCGATCTGGACACCTTGCTGGACAAGGTGATCCCGGTCGTAGGCGACGTCGCGGTGGCCGAGTCGCATGTGAAGGTCCGGCGCGGCGGGCAGTTCGGCATCGTGTCCGCGGAGCTGGCGACCCCGCTTGTCATGGTTCTCGCGGAACTTGCCCAGAATGCGATAGAGCATGCATATCCGGGCGGTCAGGGCGGCGAGGTCACCATCTCGGCGAACCGTTCGGCGCGTTGGCTGGACGTGGTGATCTCCGACGACGGCAAAGGTCTGCCACGCGGTTTCTCGCTGGAACGTACCGATGGTCTCGGTCTGCAGATCGTGCGGACCCTTGTCGAGTCCGAATTGCGCGGCTCATTGTCGCTTCGGAGGCGAGAAACCCGCGGTACCGAAGCGGTACTTCGGGTCCCGTTGTCGCATAGGCGTTGAATAACCCAAGGGCCCGGTACCGAGGTCATCGGTACCGGGCCCTTGGGCGCTTGTATTGCGCGGGTTTATGCAGAGCCTCAGGCGTTGCTGCGCGCCCGGGTCCGAGCGTTGCGCCGCTTGAGTGCGCGTCGCTCGTCCTCACTCATCCCGCCCCATACGCCTGCGTCCTGGCCACTTTCGAGGGCCCAGGACAGGCACGAGGAGGTCACGGGGCAGCGGTGGCAAACGCCCTTCGCTTCGGCTATCTGCAGGAGCGCAGGACCGCTGTTTCCAACGGGGAAGAACAGCTCAGGGTCCTCGTCACGGCAGGCCGCGCGGTGGCGCCAGTCCATTGTTCCTAGCTCCTTGCCAGGCGCGCTTCGGCGCGCCAGTCGTCGTTCATTTCGGTCGTCGGGGTGCTTGTGAATGCTTTCACGAACTGGCCGGATGTCAAGAGGTCTTCTGTGGCCGGTGAGTGAACTCACCCGAAAGATCGACGTCACGACGTATCTCCGGACGTAGTGTGACCTCGCATCACACACCCGGTATCTCAAGTACCCAATCGGTCAGACGGCAACCACAAGTGCCTTCGGAACCGACGTGAACTCGACGTTCGTACGCTCGCCGACCAGGTCACCGTCCACCTGCAGGCGCACAGGCTCCTCCGCGGTGACTCTGATGATGCCAACGTCGTCACGCCGCAAAAGCTTCCCGCCGTGCTGGTTTCCCCGCTTGGACACAGCCTGGCGCAGTGCTCGCAAAACTGTCGGCAACCGCAGGGTGCTCAACGAATACAGGCCCAGATCGCCGTCGAACGTGCAGCCCGCGTTGAGGTGGACCGGGCGGTCGCCCAGGTAGGACCAGGGATCGGTGTTCGACACGAACGCCAGGCGCATGCCCTGGTGCGGTTGCTCGCCGGGGATCTCGATCTGCAGCCGCGGCTGGCCGTGCGCGGGCTTGAAATAGCAGGCCGCAGCCGCTCTGGCGTAGAGCGCGGGGCTGGTCTGCTTGCCGCGCTTGCGGTCCACCCATGCCACAACGTCGGCATCCCAGCCGACTCCCGCGTTGAATGTGAAAAATCGGCTGCCGGTGTCCCAGGAAGCCCTGCCCAGCCCGACCCGGCGGCTCGTGCCGTCCTCGATCGCCTTGAGCAACACGCCGGTCGCCTCGACCGGGTCACGCGGCAGGCCCAGCGCCCGCGCGAAGACATTTGCCGACCCACCTGGCACAACACCGAGCATCGGTGCGTGACTGCCGCCGGACAGCAGGCCGTTGACGACCTCGTTCACCGTGCCGTCGCCACCGTGCGCGACGACCAGGTCGACGCCCTCTTCGGCGGCTTTGGCGGCCGCGGTCATGGCGTGGCCCCGGTAGTCGGTCTCGATGACGTCCAGCTTGACCTCGCTGGCCAGGGCGTGCGCGAGCACATCCCGGCCGGCCGGCGTGGTCGCCGTGGCCTGTGGGTTGACTACCAGTACTGCGCGCATGACTGCAGGGTAAAACAGTGCGTAGGCAGACCTGCCCAGCACGGGTATCGATCGAGGGGCATGGGTTAACCCGCCCGAGTCAGGTCGTGGCGGCCAGTAATGGCGCTCCCTTCGTCCCAACACCATCCTGAGGACGCGACTGTCGTGACGAGTGCACCCGGACGACCAATCCGCTCGACGACGACACTCTGGTCAAGGGCCGGCTCCGGCCCTTTCACAGTGTGTAGATCATCGCGCGAACCGGCGCCGGATGGGACCGGCCGTACGGGTGGCATACGATCGGTTACCACGTACCGAAAGTCACAAACCGGCCGCTACCAGGAAGTTTCTGTGACCACCAACACCTCCGTGCCGGGCACGGTCAAGGCAGCCGGCGTCCTCGTCGGCCTCGAAGGGCTGGCCGGCATCGCGTTCGCGGTGATCCTGCTGATCGGCGGCAGCTCCCGGCCGGGGATGAACATCTATGGCGAGGCCGGCTACTTCATCGTGATCTTCGGCGGCGTCCTGGCCTGCGGCATCGGCCTGCTGCTGGGCAAGCGCTGGGCGCGCGGCCCGGCCACCGCCATCCAGATCCTGCTGCTGGGCGTGTCCTGGTACGCCATCGGCCCGTCCAGCCAGCCGTTGTTCGGTGTTCCGATCGCCGTGCTGTGCGTGTCCGCGCTCGTCCTGTTGTTCCGTGCGCCGTCGCGGCTCTGGGCGGACGGTTACCGCGAGGAAGACACCAAGTAACAAACCCGACTTTTGACGGGTACATGGACTCACTCGAACGGGCGACTCTGAACGGGTCCCTGATTCCACCCTGCAAGCGGCCGACCGCCGCGGAATCGAGTGATCTCCATGAAGTTCGCGCGTTTTGGCATGTCCGTCGCCGGTGTGACCCTGGCTGTGATGGGCATTGCCGCGCCCGCGGCCTCCGCCGCTCCCGCCGGGGAGCCGTCGGACGTCACGCCGATGATCATTGGTGGCGGTTATGCCACCAACGCCCCCTGGGCAGCACGGTTGTTCGTCAACGGCCAGCAGAACTGCACGGCCACGATCATCGCGCCGACCTACATCCTGACCGCGGAACACTGCGTCAGCAACAGGACTGCCACCTACACCTTCCGGATCGGCAGCCTGGACCAGACCTCCGGCGGCCAGATGCGTACCGGCATCACCAACCAGATCGTCCGCCACCCGTCGGCCGATCTCGCGATCGTGCCGCTGACCCAGTCCTACAGCGGCACCTACTCGCCGCTGGGGACCACGGCGAACGTGGCGACCGGCCAGAACGCGCAGGTCTACGGCTGGGGTGCGACCTGCACCGGCCAGCCCGAGATCAACTGCCAGTCGCAGCGGCTGAAGGTCGCCACTGTGCGGGTCACATCGGTGGGCTGCAGTGACTACCGCGGTGGCATCGCGGTGTGCGGCACCCGGGTCAACGGCATCACCGCCGGTGGCGACTCCGGTGGCCCGATGTTCTCCGCCTCCGGCTATCAGGTCGGTGTCGCGTCCACAAGCGACCGTTCCACCCGCACCGCGTACACCAACGTCACCCGCTACCGCCCGTGGATTCAGGCCAACGCGGGCGTCTGAGATCAACTGATTGAGTGAAGCGGGCCCGGGGATCCAAGCCCGGGCCCGTTTTCCGGTGTCCGAACCGGATTGTCAACCCGTTCGGGGACTCCCGCCGCGACCGGCTTTGGTCCATTGTGGAGCGCATGTGTGAGGCGGTCGCCGCGTCGCCCAACTGCCAGCGGCTGCTGGCCGGTGGGCGGCACATGCTCTTCGGAGTCAGTCTGTTCAACAGCTTCTTCTCGCAGGCCCGGCTGCTCGAGCTGGCCGCGTGGGCGTTGGTGCGCTTCGACTCCGTGCACTTCCTGATCGCCGACACGCCGAGCATCCACACGCTGGCCGCAGTGGGGTACTCGCCGCAGAGAGCGGCCGTCAAGGTCGAGCAGGAGGCCCGTCGGGTCCGCAGCCGGGTGCATCGAGCGCTGGCTGACGTGGGCGCCGGCGATCCGGACGGCATGTTGCTGGGCTGGTCGGACCTGGAACGGAATCCGGGATACCTGAAACTGCGCGATCTGGTCCGCACGGCCTTCGACGATGATGAGCGATTCCGGGCGTCCTGTCTGGCGGTATCCCGCGCCTACCTCCGGCACCGCGGCGAGACGCCGACCGAGCAGCAGGTGATCACGGCGAGTGCGTACTTCCTGAACGAACTCCCGATCGGCATGGACACCCCGTCGATCCTGGGCGTGCCCGAGTCGCTGTGCGCGTACCACCGCGTGCTCGCGTTCGCCGACGTGCTGCAGACCGGTCCTGGTTGGCTGGCCCCTTCAGCCAACCAGGGCTATCTCATGGTGCGAACTAACGGTTGAGCGCCGCTCGGATCGGCTCCAGCGCGGCGATGGCGTCGTCCAGGCTGTCGGCGTCGTCCCAGAGATCACGCCACTCGGACTCCTCGTCCAGGACGCGTGCGATCGCCCGTACCGCGAGTTCGACGAAGTCCTCCGGCAGGTCGATGCTGCCGCCGTCGGTCAGGAAATCCGGCCCGTAGACCGAATCCACCTCCGGGCCATCGGGTTGCTGCGACGCGACAATGGCCGCGGCGGCGATCGCCGCGCACGCATCCGAGTTGTCCAGATACTCGGTGTTGTCGGCGGCGGTGGTGAGGGCCTCGCGGATCAACTGCGGTCTGTCGTCCGGCGACGCGTCGGTCAGGTCCCCCGCGAAGTCGGCTGCCGCGTCGTTGTCGAAAGGCCCCACGTCCCATGCGCCCATAGGTTTGCTCCTCGCGTGTGATGATCGTGCGCGGCAAACCTACTCGGCAGGTTCAGAGGTCCAGCGGCGGTATGTTCAGCCGTCCGACCCGGGGCTCGCCGCGCTCGTAGTCGAGCACCGCGGTACCGGCCGGATCGAGTCCGAAGTGGACACCCTGGGTGGCGGGCTGGTCGAGCCAGCGTGCGATCAGCACCCGGCTGAAGTGCCCGTGCCCGACCAGAACCACGTCACCGCACGGCAGCAGCTCACGGACCCGGGCCAGCAGGGTGTCAGCACGGTCGCTGACCTCCTTGGCCTCCTCGCCGCCCGGGATGGGGTCCGTCCAGACCGTCCAGCCAGGCACCTGCTCGCGGATCTGGGACGTGGTCAGGCCTTCGTAGTCGCCGTAGTTCCACTCGGCGAGCTCTTCGGCCTTCTCGTCGACGGTGAACCCAGCAAGCTCGGCCGTACGCACGGCGCGTTCGCGAGGGCTCGTGAACACGCGGTACGGCGGCACAGCGCTGCCGCGCAGGGCGCTGATCACCAGACCGGCGCGCCTCGCCTGCTGCTCACCTGTCGCGGTGAGGGGGATGTCGGTGACGCCAGTGTGCTGGCCGCTCGCGGACCATTCGGTCTCGCCGTGCCGAAGGATGTACAGCGCCGACCCTGTTTCGACTGTCACCCGCCGATCGTAGGTTCGGGCACCGCTACGCGCGGTGCGTTTGAGATGTGAGCTGCGTCGTACTCTTTACAAAACGCTTGTCCTGTAAAGACTTGCCTGCTTTCCGGCGGCGCGCTCTGCTCAACGCCGCGACAAACGCCCATACCAGCTGTAACAGCATGATCCAGGGTGCCCGCCACAGCCGCCGCCCAATCCTTTCGGGTGACAGTTGACTGGTGTAGACCAATTGCGGTTTAGTGGCCGGAGTCACGTGACACAGGCGCGAAAACTCTTACCCTGCCTAAGGAGTTAACCAGTGTCCCTACGCCGCCTTGTGGCGGCCGTGGCCGCGTTCGCGGCCGTCGGCGCCATGGCGATCTTCTCGCCTGGTACATCATCGGCCGCTCCCGCGTGTGTCTCCGCATGGAGCGCCACCCAGGTTTACACCAATGGCATGACCGCGTCCCACAATGGTCACAACTGGTCCGCGAAATGGTGGACCCAGAACGAAACCCCCGGCTCCGCGGCCGTCTGGGCCGACCAGGGAGCCTGTGGCGGAGCACCGCCAGGCCCCGGCTGCGACTACCCGAACTGGCAGGCCGGCAAGGCCTATGTCACAGGTGACATCGTGCAATACACCGACGGCAAGTTCTACATCGCCGAGCACGACAACCCCGGCTACGACCCCGTGATCAGCACCTGGTTCTGGGAGCCGTACACCTGCGGCACCAACCCGCCTCCGTCTGGCGACTTCGTCGTGACCGAGGCCCAGTTCAACCAGATGTTCCCGGGCCGCAATAGCTTCTACACATACAGCGGCCTCGTGGCGGCGATGAGCGCGTACCCAGGCTTCGCCAAGACCGGCAGTGACACGGTCCAGAAGCAGGAAGCCGCGGCCTTCCTCGCGAACGTGCACCACGAAACCGGCGGCCTGGTCCACATCGTCGAACAGAACGAGGCCAACTACCCGCACTACTGCGACGCAAGCCAGCCCTACGGCTGCCCTGCCGGCCAGGCGGCGTACTACGGCCGTGGCCCGATCCAGCTGAGCTGGAACTTCAACTACAACGCGGCCGGCAATGCCCTCGGCCTTCCCCTGCTGACCAACCCATGGCTGGTGCAGAACGACGCGGCCGTGGCCTGGAAGACAGGTCTCTGGTACTGGAACACCCAGACCGGCCCCGGCACCATGACCGGCCACAACGCGATGGTGACCGGTGCGGGCTTCGGTCAGACCATTCGCAGCATCAACGGCTCGCTCGAATGCGACGGCCGCAATCCGGCCCAGGTCCAAAGCCGAGTGAACAACTACACCCGGTTCGTCGGCATCCTCGGTGTCCCGGCAGGCCCGAACCTCTACTGCTGATCGCTATGCGAGCGGATCGACGCCCGTGAGCCGCGCACTTGCGTCCCAGAGCTTCTTCGCGTCCGCCGGATCGACGAAGTGCGGGCGCGGACTCTCGGTCTTCGGCTTGCCTCTCGTCGAGAACAGGCCCCGCGGCCCCAGCAACTGCCCGCCCTCCACTCCAGGATCAAGCACGGCCCTGACGGCAGGCCATGCGCCAGAATCCTTACCCTGCAGCAAAACCTTTGCCGGCGACGCCCACGCTGAATGTCCGGTCGCCACCGCGGGCCTGTTCGGTGTGAGCGAATCAAGCGCCCCACCTGGATGGGTCACGACGCACCTGACTGTGCTGCCGGCAGCCCGCAACCGTCGATCAAGCTCAAACCCGAACACCATCTGCGCGAGCTTCGACCGTGCATACGCCCGCATGGTCTTGTAGTTCCGCTCAGTCTGAAGATCATCGAAATCCAGCCGGGCACTGCGGGCCATCAGACTCCCCGTGACGACAACCCGGCCGTTCTCCGCAAGCTTCAGCCAATGAGTAAGCGCGAAGTGCCCAAGATGATTGGTCGCGAACATGACTTCGTTGCCATCCGCGGTGGTCTTACGCGTTCCCGCGCCGAACATCCCCGCGTTGTGAACAACCGCGCCCACAACCCCCACCTCATCCGCCGCGGCCTTCACCGACCCCAAATCGGCAAGATCAAGCCGTACCTTCCGCACATCGGCCCCGGGCACACGCTCCCGGATCACCCCGATCGCCGCATCAGCCTTCCCCGGATTCCGGCTCCCCAGAACAACCGACGCCCCCGCCCCGGCAAGCTGCTCAGCAACAAAGTACCCAATACCGGCATTTCCCCCAGTGACCAGCACGGTCCCGCCCTGCTCCATACCGGCAGCCTAACCACGCCAAGACCGGCCCCGAACGCGAAACGGCGCCCACCTCACCGGTGAGCGCCGTTTCAGGTCAACTGACCTCAGCCCTGCTTGGTCTCCCAGAAGATCTTGTCAATCTCGGCGATCAGGTCGAGCAGTTCCTGGCCCTTGGCCGGGTCCATGCTGCCCTTGGCGCCGGCGGCGCCCGCGGCCTTGGTGGCCTTGTTGAACAGCGTGTGCAGCTCGGGGTACTTGTCGAAGTGCGGCTGCTTGAAGTAGTCGGTCCACAGCACCCACAGGTGGTGCTTGACCAGCTCGGAGCGCTGCTCCTTGATCAGGATGGCCCGGGAGCGGAACTCCGGGTCCTCGTTGCCCTGGTACTTCTCCTGGATGGCCTTGACCGACTCGGCCTCGATCCTGGCCTGGGCGGGGTCATATACGCCACACGGCAGGTCGCAGTGCGCGGTTGCCTCCAGCCGCGGGCGCACGAAAGCCCTGATCCGCGACGAGAGTCGCATGGTGCCTCCCTGGCAATAGCACCGAGATATCCGCACCTCGGCGCGCTTCTGATTACGGATGCTCCGACAATGGGGACCTTACTCGCGCGGATGGGCGGCGGCAGGCGGAGGTGATCGAATGAACCATCCCTTGGGCCGCTGGCCGATACGGCGGGTGACTGTGCGCGGGCCGTCGATGGCGCCGACGCTGAGGGACGGCGCGACCGTACTTGTGCGGAGATCGGCTCGGGCGCGTGTGGGAGACGTCGTGCTGGTGCGGTGGGCGAGTCGGCCGGGTCAGCTGTCGATCAAGCGGGTTGCCCGGCCGGGGTACTTCGTGGTCGGGGACAACCAGCTGGCGTCGACGGACTCGAACCAGCTCGGCATGGCCGAGGTGCTTGGGGTGGTGATCTGGCCGATCAGAGCAGCGTCGCGTAGTGGGCCAGGCATGCCTCGTACGTAGGCAGCAGGCCCGCGGCCTCGGCTTCGGCCAGGGTGGGCGCTTTGGTGTCCTTCTCCGAGAGGATCGGGTCGATGTCGGTGGGCCAGGGCAGCCGCAGGGACTCGTCCATCGGGGTGATGCCGTGTTCACCGGACGGGTTGTAGCCAGTTGAACAGAAGTAGCTCATGGCTGTGTCGTCTTCCAGCGCCACGAAGGCGTGACCGAGGCCTTCGGGGATGTAGAGCGCGCGGTAGTCGCGGGAGTCGAGGGTGACCGCTTCCCACTGCCCGAAGGTCGGCGACCCCACGCGGACGTCCACCACGATGTCCATCAGCGAGCCGCGCGGGCAGTACACGTACTTCGCCTGCCCCGGCGGGGTGTCGGCGAAGTGCACGCCGCGGATGGTGCCGCGCTTGGAAACGCTGTGATTCGTCTGGCCCAGCCGCAACGGGTGCCCCACCGCCTTGGCGAACACCTCGTCCTGGAACGGCGCCGCGAACAGGCCGCGGCTGTCGCCGAACAGTTGCGGAGAGAACTCGAAGACACCCGCAATCGACATCTCACGTACCTGCATGCCCATCAGCCTAGAACTCCGCGTTTGCCCCACAGCCAGGCCGTAGGCGGCCAGACGGCTGAGCCGGGTGCGCTACTCATCGTGACCTTGAGGCTGGAGCTCACCCGCCAGTGTCCCTTGCCCGTGGCACAAAGGTTTCCATGTAGCGCAGTCGGGTGACACGATCAAGGAACGCTTTCCGTCCATTCCCCGGTCACTACGCTGGAGGGGCAGGCACTTCGGAGGGAAGGAGGGGAGAATGAACAGATCGCTTGACGAAGGGCTGACTGTCAGAGCAGTCGGTCCTGCTACCTCGGGCGCGCGCATCCCCCTCAGCGAGCTCGCGCGCATCGCGTCGAATCTCCAAGCCACTCTGGAACGTATCGCCTTGTCCATCTCTGGTGTCCGCGCTCGGGCCGGCAGACGGCCGTCGGATATCGCTGAAGCCGTCCGGATGGATTTCGCGGGCTTCAGTGGTGGCTCTGCCGTGATGCGACTATTACCAGCAGAAACGTCAACACTCGACAACCTGCTGGACGCCTCATTCGACACGCTAGTCACAGGAATCGAACACATACAGCAGACCGGAGAGAAGCCGGCCGAAGAACTGGGCACGCACTTCACGCCGCTGGTTCTCAACGGACTCGCGACGCTGTGTGGCGGCATTGGCCGAAGAGGCCTGACCCGGATCGAGTTCAGCGTCGGGGAGACCGTGCTGTTCACCCTCGACAGTCGCGTCCGGTCCCAACTCCGGCAGATCCAGAAACTCAACACCGCGAGTCAGACGACCATCGTGGGTCGCTTGCATATGGGCGATTTCGAACCGCTGTCCCTGAAATGCCGGATCGACACGACGCTGGGAAGTGTGTGGTGCGATTTCGACATCGATCTGAAGGAGGACGTCTTCAATCAGCTGGAACAACTGGTGATGGCGAGCGGCTCGGCCGAGCTGCAGTCCGACGGAACCGTCAGAGTGCTGCACCTGGTGGAGTTGACCGCCATCGAGACCTCCCAGTCGCGCACGCTTGAGGATCTGGCCGCCGAGCAGGGCGTGCGGCCGCTACATGATCCTGAACAGCTTCGCGGTGCCCCCATCGAGGACTTCGACGAGTTTCTAGCCGCGCTCCGTGCGGCGCGTGGTGACGAATGAGCAACTTCATAGTTGTCGACACGGATGTCTTCTCCTGTCTTTGGCAGGGCCGGAAGATCTCGCCCTCCTACCTGAACTCCTTGCGTGGCGCGACTCCGACCCTGTCGTTCATCTCCATAGCGGAGGCACATTTCGGCGCGATCAGCGCGAACTGGGGTCAGAAGAAGATCTCGCAACTAAAAGCTGCCATCCGGCCCTACGTGGTGGCTCCATACACTCCGGATATGGCCGCGCTGTGGGGGAAACTGAAAACTGAGGCGCGCAAAGCCGGGCATGCCCTGGGGCAGGCGCAGAACACAAACGATCTATGGATCTGCACGACGGCCGTGTTCTACGGTGCCCCGCTGATGACGAATAATGTTCGTCACTTCCAGATGATGCCGGGCCTGCAACTCGTCCAGCCATGAGGTGGCCGACGCCGTCAACGCTCGTGGCCAGGAATCGGCCATGACCGCAGCGGCTCTGGGGTGCTGGAGTGAGCTTCGGGGGACTACGCCGAGTCGCAGGGCTCGTGCCGGGGAGCCCGGCTGGAGGCGGCGCTTTCTTGTTCGCCGACGTGTTCGGCTTCTCTTGACCGATTGTGAAGGCGCTTGCCTGCGGTCTTGTGTACAAACCGGACGGACGTCTTGCGAAAATTGGGTCTGACATGCGGAAATCATGGGGGAAACTGTGATCCCCACCGCAGACACTGCTGTGTGGATGTGCGAGGCTGTCTGAACCGCAGCGTCCGCGGTTGCCCCGTCAAACCAAGCGGCGGGTGCGGCCGGGCGGTCGACGCCGCTCGACATCCGGTGCCACCGCGCCGGGTATACCGGCGCCGTTTCCCCCACCCAAGCACGCACTTTGAGGACGCCTCCTGTGACTGCAACTGAAGACCTGGCCAAGCCGGTGACCGACGACGAGATCTTTCGCGCGCACGAGGGCGGCAAGCTCGACATCGGTGTTCCCAGGCCGATCTCCGATCCGCGCGCGCTGGCCATCGCCTACACCCCGGGTGTCGCCAAGGTCAGCCGCGCCATCGCCGAGGACCCGAAGGCCGCCGCTCTCTACACCTGGACCCACCGCTTGGTCGCGGTTGTCAGTGATGGCACCGCGGTGCTGGGTCTCGGTGACATCGGCGCGTCGGCCAGCCTGCCCGTGATGGAGGGCAAGTCCGCGCTGTTCAAGACTTTCGGCGGGCTCAACTCCATCCCGCTGGTGCTCAACACGACCGATGTGGACGAGATCGTCGAGACCCTGGTCCGCCTGCGCCCGTCGTTCGGCGCGGTGAACCTTGAGGACGTCTCCGCACCGCGCTGTTTCGAGCTGGAAGCCAAGCTGATCGAGGCGCTGGACTGCCCGGTCATGCACGATGACCAGCACGGCACCGCCGTGGTCGTGCTCGCCGCGCTGCGTGGCGCCGCAACGGTGACCGGCAAGCCGATCGACCAGATGCGAGTGGTCATCGCGGGCGCGGGCTCGTCGGGCATCGCGTGCGCGAAGATCCTGATCGCGGCCGGCGTCGGTGAGGTCACCCTGCTGGACTCGCGCGGGATCATCCACCCCGGCCGGGACGGCCTGAACGCCTACAAGGCCGAGCTTGCGGAGATCACCAACGCCAGAGGCCTGCGCGGCGGTATCGCGGACGCGTTGCGGGGCGCGGATGTCTTCATCGGCCTGTCCTCCTCGCAGGTCCCCGAGGAGCTGATCGCCTCGATGGCCCCGCAGGCCATCGTGTTCGCACTGTCCAATCCGGACCCCGAGATCCACCCGGACATCGCGCGCAGGCACGCCGCCGTGGTGGCCACCGGCCGCAGCGACTTCCCGAACCAGATCAACAACGTCTCGGCCTTCCCGGGGATCTTCCGCGGCGCCCTGGACGCGGGCGCCCGGCGGATCACCGAGAACATGAAGCTGGCCGCGGCCGAGGCGATCGCCGCCTGCGCGACCGACGAGCTCGACGCCGACCACATCATGCCGAGCGCGTTGGACCCCCGTGTTGCCCCGGAGGTGGCACAAGCCGTGGCCGCCGCTGCGGTCAAGGACGGCGTTGCCTGAGCGTTGCCAATATCGGGCTTGAAGCGCCGCCAGACAAGCACTGGCGGCGCTTCGGCCTGCTCACGGCTGGCTTGATCGCGTTGGTCATTTGCGCCTCGCAACACGCCCGACATCGCCCCAGCCAGGCTGGGAGAAGCACAGCGAAAGATGTCGGTCGCGTGGGGCGGGGTGGAAATGGCCGACTTTGGCGATCAAGCCTGTCCGAGCGGAGCGAGGACAATCCAACACTGCGGTAGCCTGATCGCGCGGCGGGAGGTACGTATCCAGGATGGCGCTCGGCCCGCCCGAGTTGAGGCGCGGGAAGGGTGGCACCGTGGCCGAACTGGTCGAGCCTGCGGGGCCGGCGCGTGAATCGGTGACCGATTCGCTGCCGGCGGAGGCGGGCTGGGTCCGGTGTTCGGACGGATTGGTGGTGCAGGCGAATCTGGGTGCGGCCACGCTGGCCGGGGTCCATTCGCCGGAGGAGCTGATCGGCCAGTCACTGGCCGGCCTGCTCGCCGAGGACACGGCCGGTCAGCGCGTCCTGCGCCCTGACGGCACATCTGTCGAGGTCACAGCTCTGCGCCTGCACGATGACGGCGGCCCGGCCACGGTTGTTTTCGCGCCTGCGGTCAACGGCCGCTTCGGCGCCGACGAATTGATCGAGGCGCAGCGCGTGTCCCGGCTCGGCAGCTTCGTCCACGAAGTCGCCGAAGGCCGGACGTACTACTCCGAGACGCTGTACGACCTGCTCGGTGCTTCCCTGGACGGTGACGACGCCGAAGCGCAGCTGCTGTTTCGCACGCACCCGGAGGACCTGCCCACGGTGGTGGAGTTCCGGGAACGGCTGATGGAGGCTCGTGAGGACGAGCCGATCGAGCTGGAACTGCGGGAACGTGAGAGCGACCGGGTCTTCTCGGTCCGCGCGCAGCCGGTGTTCGACGATGAGGGCGCTGTGTACCGGGTCCGTGGCGTCGTCCAGGACATCACCAACCTGCGCGTGCCGGACCGTCAGCGCGGCCTGGACCGCAGACTGTTCGAGGACGCCCAGCGCGTCGCGTTGCTCGGCACATGGGCGTGGAACACCGCAACCGGCGACTGTGTCTGGTCGACGATGCTCTATGAGTTGTTCGGCGTCGAGCCGCGAACGAGCATGACGTACGACGGCTACCTCGAATTCGTGCATCCGGATGACCGGGCCTGGGTGGACCGGACCTGGCGCCAGCTCGCGGAGAACGGCGATCCGGTGGTCTGCGAATACCGGATCGTCCGTCCTGACGGGTCAGTGCGTGTATTCCGCTGCCGCGGGGCCTCTTTCGCCGGGCGCAAGGACGGTCCGGTGATGGTCGGCACCGCACAGGACGTCACCGAGCAGCGGTCGACCGAGAGCCGGATGCAACGCTCCAGCCAGCGGTTCACCGATCTGGTGGCGATCACCCCGGTCGGGATCGGCCTGTTCGACGCGGGTGAACGCCTGGTGGACGCGAACGACGCGCTGTGCAGGTTGCTCGGTATGGACCTGGAACGGTTGCGGGGCATGACCGCGGAGCGGCTGACGCACCCGGACCATGATCCGGCGGCCCGGCTGGAGGCCGGCCAGCGAGTTCTGATGACCGCCGCCGGTGAGCCGGTGTACTGCGAACTCAACGTCGTCTCGTCGGTGGCCGATGACGGCCGTCGCTTCTGGCTTGTGGTGTTCCAGGACGTGACCGAACGCCTGCGGGCCGCGGAGTTGCTGCGCCACCAGGCCACCCATGACGATCTCACCGGCCTGCCGGGCCGGGCCGCGGTGAACGAGCTGTTGGCCGAGCTGCTCACCGGGCCGGACGCGAAGGATGTCGCCCTGCTGTTCTGCGACGTCGACAACTTCAAGCGAGTAAACGATTCCCTTGGCCACGACGCCGGCGACGAGCTGTTGATCGCGCTCGCCCGGCGGCTTGAGGACGGTTTGCCTGACGGCTGTACGGCCGCGCGGATGTCCGGTGACGAGTACGTGGTGATCTGTCGTGACCAGACCAAGGTCGGTGGTGTCGACGAGCTGGCCAACAAGGTCGCGCACCTGTTCCGGACCGCGGTTCCGGTGCGGGATCAGCTTTTGCGGGTCTCGGCGTCGGTCGGCGCGGCCGTGCCGACGTGCCCGGAGACGACGGGCGCGGACTTGCTGCGGTTCGCCGACGCGGCCATGTTCGAGGCGAAAAGACGTGGTGCCGGGCGGGTTTCGCTCGCCAACGCGGCACTGATCGCGTCCGCGGACAGCCAGATGGTGCTGGAAGGCCAGTTGCGCGAGGCGTTGGGCAACGACGGTCTCGAACTGCACTATCAGCCGGTCGTCGGGGTGGACGGGGCGATCCTGTCGGCCGAGGCGCTGGTGCGCTGGCCGCACCCGGACCGGGGCTTACTCACCCCGGGCCAGTTCCTGCCGGTCGCCGAACAGGGCGACCTGCTGCGTGACCTGGACCGGTGGGTGTTGCGGACGGCGTTGCAGGAGGCCAAGACCTGGCCGGTGGTGGACGGCCGCCAGGTGTCGGTGGCGATCAACCTGGCCGGCCTGGTGCCCGGCGACCCGGAGTTCGTCGACGTGGTGGCGACCGCGATCGCGGGTTCCGGTGTGGAATGGGAACGAGTCGTGCTCGAGCTCGTGGAGACGAGCTTCGTGGATCTGCCGTCGCGCAGCCGGACCGCGATGGCCGATCTGGTCAGCCGGGGCGTCCGGTTCGCTGTGGACGACTTCGGCACCGGATACTCCTCTTTGGCCAGGCTGAAGGACCTGCCTGCGCAGATCATCAAGGTGGACCGAAGGTTCGTGGCCGGGATCGGCACCGACGAGTCGGATTTCGCCGTTGCGCGTGCGGTGGTCGATTTGGCCCGTGCGATGGGCCGCAGTTGTGTGGCCGAAGGTGTCGAGACGGCTACCCAGTTCTCGATGTTGCGGGACATCGGTGTGGACGCCTATCAGGGCTGGTTGATGTCGCGCGCCGTGCCTGCCGAGGCGTTCCGGGCGTTGCTGGGCCTGGGGCCGCTGCACGTGCCCAAGTAGGGCTCCACGCTGGCCATATGCTGGAATTCCGTGCCGTTGTCGGTGCCCCGGGATAGGGTCTTTGAGACTTGAGGTGGCCGGCGAGGGGCTGCCCGCGACGACAGGGGCCCCGGTGATCGAGTTCCGGGACGTGACCAAGCAGTACCCAGACGGGACCATCGCGGTGGACAAGCTGAACCTGACCGTGCAGGCGGGCACGATCACGGTGTTCGTCGGGCCGTCCGGCTGCGGCAAGACCACCTCACTGCGGATGGTCAACCGCATGATCGAGGCGAGCTCGGGCACCATCCTGATCGACGGCAAGGACATCCGGGACTCCGAGCCCGCGTCGCTGCGCCGCGGCATCGGGTACGTGATCCAGCAGGCGGGGCTGTTCCCGCATCGCACTGTGCTGGACAACGTGGCGACAGTGCCGCTGCTGTCCGGATGGGACAAGAAGAAAGCCCGCGCCAGGGCCGCCGAGTTGCTGGAGACCGTCGGCCTGGCCCCGGAGATGGGCAAGCGGTACCCGGTCCAGCTCTCCGGCGGGCAGCAGCAGCGTGTGGGCGTCGCGCGGGCGCTCGCCGCCGATCCGCCGATCCTGCTGATGGACGAGCCGTTCAGCGCCGTGGACCCGGTGGTCCGCGAGGATCTGCAGAAGGAGTTGCTGCGCCTGCAGGACGAACTGGACAAGACGATCGTGTTCGTCACCCACGACATCGACGAAGCCGTCCGGATCGGCGAAAAGGTCGCTGTGTTCCGCAAAGGCGGTGTGCTGGCGCAGTACGGCACGCCTGCCGAGGTGCTGCGGACGCCCGCGGACGAGTTCGTTTCCGGCTTCGTCGGCCGGGACCGCGGTTATCGTGGACTGTCTTTTGTGGGCTCCGAAGGTGTCGAGATCGACCAGACGGCCACGGCGACGATCGGCAAACCGTTTTCCGGCGCCGCCGACTGGGTGCTCGTGCTCGACGCGGAGGGCCGTCCGTGCGGCTGGCTGCCGCCAGGAGCCACTGTGGACGGTGACTTGACGCCGGATTCCTTGGTGGCGGGCGGTTCTTTGTACACAACAGGAACCCCGTTGCGAGGTGCGCTGGATTCGGCACTGTCCTCGCCGACCAGTTGTGGTGTCGTGGTCGACGAGGACGGCAAATACCTCGGTGTGATCTCCGCGCGCAAGGTGCTCGATCTGATCGAGAACCATTCGCGATCGGCCCAGGCATGAACTGGGTCGGCAACAACATCGACCGGATCGTCGAGCTCACCGGTTCGCACCTGGTGATCTCGCTGATCCCGGTACTGCTCGGGCTGGTCATCTCGGTGCCGCTCGGCTGGGTGGCCAGCCGCTCGCCGGTGGCCAGGGCGATCCTGGTGCCCGCGGCCAGCATCCTGTACACGATCCCGTCGCTGGTGCTGTTCCTGGTCCTGCCGCCCCTGCTGGGAACCAGGATTCTCGACCAGATCAACGTGATCGTCGCGCTGACCATCTACACCGTCGCGCTGCTGGTCCGCTCCGTCTCAGACGCGCTCCTCGCGGTCCCGCCGCAGGTGATCGCGGCGGCGAACGCGATGGGTTACAAGCCGGTCCGCCGGTTCTTCGGCGTGGAGCTGCCGTTGGCGGTGCCAGTGCTGATCGCGGGCCTGCGCGTGGCCACGGTCTCCAACATCAGCCTGACCAGCGTCGCGGCGATTCTCGGTGTGCCGCAACTGGGTGCACTGTTCACCGACGGGTTCGCAGTGGGCAACTACGACGAGATCATCGCTGCGATCGTGCTGATCTTCCTGCTCGCGATGATCTTCGACGGCCTGCTGTTGCTGATCGGCCGCGTGCTGACGCCGTGGGCCAGGGCCGGGCAGCAAGTGGAGGCCTCGAAATGAACAACTTCGGCAACGCCTTCGCATGGCTCTTCGAACCCGCGCAGTGGTCCGGCTCGACCGGCATTCCCACGCGGATCCTGGAACATCTCGGCTACACCGGGCTCGCGGTCCTGCTGGGCCTGGTGATCGCGGTTCCGATCGGCGCGCTGATCGGGCACACCGGCAAAGCCGGGATCCTGGTCGGCGCGGTCAACGGCCTGCGCGCGATCCCCGAGCTCGGCCTGCTGATCCTGCTGGTGCTACTGATGGGGATCGGCCTGCTGCCGGTCACCCTCGCGCTGATCGTGCTGGCTATTCCACCGATCCTGGCGGGCACGTACGCGGGAATCCGCAACGTCGACCGTTCCGTTGTGGACGCTGCCCGCGGTATGGGCATGCGCGAGGGGCGCATCCTGTGGAGCGTCGAGCTGCCCAACGCTTTGCCTTTGATCCTGGGCGGTGTGCGTGCGGCCGCGCTGCAAGTCCTTGCCACGGCGACGATCGCGGCCTACGTCTCGCTCGGCGGGCTTGGCCGGTACGTGATCGACGGTCTGTACATCCGTGACTTCTCGCAGGCGCTCGGTGGCACGTACGTCATCGCCGCCCTCGCGCTGGTCGTCGAAGGGCTGCTGATCGGTCTGCAGTGGCTTGTCGTCTCGCGCGGCCTGCGCCGCAACCCGACCCGGCGTCGTGACCGCAAAGTCCGGCCCGTTGATGTAGCAATAGAAACCGCATGAGGAGATCAACAATGAGGCGCACACTGGCAGGGCTGGCGACCGTTGTCGCGGCATCGCTCGCGCTGACCGCATGCGGGGGCTCGTCCGACCCGCTCGCGGGCAACAACGCGACAGGCAATCCGGCACCGGCCGACACGATCATCGTGGGTTCGGCGAACTTCGCCGAGAGCAGGCTGCTGGCCGAGATCTACGCCCAGGCGCTGTCGGCCAAGGGCGTGAAGGTCGAGAAGAAGCTGGGCATCGGCAGCCGGGAGACGTACTTCCCTGGCATCCAGGACGGCTCGATCGACCTGGTGCCCGAGTACACCGGCGTGCTGATGCAGTACATCGACAAGACCAAGACCGCGACCAGCCCCGACGAGGTGTACGCCGAGCTGAAGAAGGTCCTGCCGCAGACTCTGACCGTGCTGGACAAGGCGTCGGCAGAGGACAAGGACGCGGTGGTCATCACCAAGGAGACCGCGGCCAGGTACAACGCCAAGTCGATCGCGGACCTGACCGCGCACGCCGGTGAGATGGTCTTCGGCGGGCCGCCGGAGTTCCAGCAGCGGCCGGACGGCATCCCGGGCCTCAAGGAGCGCTACGGGCTGAACTTCAAGGAGTACAAGTCCCTGGAGCCGGGCCCGATCACCGCCAAAGCCCTGCTCGACGGTGACATCCAGGCCGCGGACATCTTCACCACCGAAGCCTCGATCGAGCAGAACGGCTTCGTCGTGCTGGACGACCCGAAGAACAACTTCGCCGCCCAGAACGTCGTGCCGGTGCTCAACGCCAAGAAGGCATCCGACGTGGTGAAGACGACGCTGAACAAGATCTCGGCGAAGCTGGACACCAAGACACTGCTCGACCTCAACGGCAAGCTGGCCGCCCCGGACAAGCCGGACGCGTCCAAGGTCGCGCAGGACTGGCTGGCCTCAGCCGGTATCTGATCATCTGCGGAGAACGCGGGTTCCGCTGGGGAACCCGCGTTTCTCATGCCCGGAAGTCGGCCGCGTGGTCTTCGGCCCATTCGCGGAAGGTCTTGGCGGGCCTGCCAGTCAGCTCCTCCACTGTGGACGTTATGGCCTCGGGTGTCTCGAGCATGCCTGCCCAGGCGCCGAGTGCGCTGTCGATCAGCTGCTGCGGCCAGCCTGCCGCCGTCATGTCGGCTTTGGCCTGTTCGGGGGAGAGTTCCTCGAAACGCAGTGGCCGGCCGATCACATCGCCGATGATCTGGACCTGCTCGATCTGGGTCACCAGTTCAGGGCCGCTCAACTCGTACTTCTTGCCGGCGTGACCGTCTTCGGTCAGGGCGAGGACACCGACCGCGGCCATGTCGTACTCGTGGATCAACGGCCTGGCCATCTTGCCGAAGGGCGCGCGGACAACGTCGCCTGCTTTGATCTCGGGCGCGAATTCCAGTGCGTTGCCGGCGAATCCGGTCGGCCGCAGGAAAGTCCACCGCGGAGTCGCCTGCTCGATCAGGGCTTCGGCGGCAAGCGCCCAAGGGGGTTCGCCGGAGGAGGACAGGTACACGATGTGCCGGTCCGAGATGGCTTCGAGGACCGGCGCGAGGTTGTCGGCGTCGAAGAACGGCCAGACCAGGAACACCTTGTCCACGCCGTCCAGTGCTTGCTTCACACTGCCCGCATCGGTCAGATCGCCCGGTATTTCGCCGGGCAGCCCGGATGGGCGGCGGACCAGGGCGCGGACGTCGTGTCCCTGGGCGTGCAGCTGGCTCACGGCCTGCCGGCCGACTTTCCCGGTCGCCCCGGTTACGAGGATCGTCATACCGCCACTGTGCATCCTCAACCTTGGTTCAGGTCAATCCGAGCTTGACCTGGAGCGCACTCCAAGTCCTAGCGTCAACGCACGTGATGAAACTCAGCCAACGATCGCTGGTGCTCGCCATCTGTTGCGCCAGCATGATCGTCGTGGTCATGGACATCTCCATCGTCAACACCGCGCTGCCGGCCATCCACCGTGACCTGAACGCCTCGGTGACTGGTCTGCAGTGGACAGTCGACGCGTACACGTTGGTGC
This sequence comes from Kibdelosporangium banguiense, assembly GCF_017876405.1. Lineage (GTDB taxonomy): Bacteria > Actinomycetota > Actinomycetes > Mycobacteriales > Pseudonocardiaceae > Kibdelosporangium > Kibdelosporangium banguiense. Next base: position 3,431,449 of record NZ_JAGINW010000001.1, read on the forward strand.
TGGCCAGTTTCCTGCTGCTGGCCGGGTCGACTGCCGACCGGTTCGGCCGCAAGCGCGTCTTCCAGATCGGCCTCGTCGCGTTCGGCCTCGGCTCGCTGTTCTGCGCCCTGGCGCCGGACATCGAGGGACTGATCGCGGCTCGTGCCGTGCAAGCCGTCGGTGGCTGCATGCTCAATCCGGTGGCAATGGCCATCATCGCCACCACGTTCACCGTCCCGGCCGAGCGGGCGAAGACCATCGGCGTGTTCGGCTCGATGTCAGGACTGTCGTTGGCGCTGGGCCCGATCCTCGGCGGAGCCCTGGTCGACGGCATCGGCTGGCGTTCTGTCTTCTGGATCAACGTGCCGATCGTGCTCGTCGCGGTCGTGCTCACCACGTTGTTCGTGCCCGAGTCCTGTGCGCCGCGGGCCCGCCGGTTCGACCCGATCGGCCAGCTCCTGGTGATCCTCGTGCTGGGCAGTGTGGTCTACGCGATCATCGAGGCCAACCATCGTGGCTGGACCTCACCGGTGATCATCGTCCTGCTGGGCGTCGCGGTTCTGGGCGTGGCCGGCGTCATCATCTACGAGAGCCGCCGTGCCGATCCGTTGCTGGAACTGCGTCTGTTCCGCAGCGTGCCGTTCAGTTCGGCGATCCTGATGGCCCTGTTCAGTTTGTGCGCCTTCGGTGCATTCCTGTTCGTCACAACCCTGTACCTGCAGAACATCCGGGGGATGTCGGCACTGGCGGCCGGGCTGAGCCTGCTGCCGGTCGGTGCGCTGATCGCGCTGCTTTCGCCGTATACCGGCAAACTGGTCGGTGTACGCGGTCCGCGGCCGCCGCTTGTGGTCTCCGGAACAGCACTGGCTCTGGGCGGCTTGCTGTCACTGTTCTTCGAGCCTGCGACCCCGCTTGTGCTCGTGCTTGCTGTGTACCTGTTTTTCGGTGTCTTCCAAGGCACCGTCAACCCGCCGATCACCAACACGGCCGTCTCGGGCATGCCCCGATCAATGGCGGGCGTAGCCACCTCGCTGGCATCCGCGGGCCGCCAGACCGGTACCACCCTGGGCGTCGCGATCGCCGGCACGATCGTGGGCTCGGTCAGTGGAGGCACTGCTTTCACTGACTCGGAGCGTGGCGTGTGGTGGCTCGTGTTCGGCCTCGGAGTGGGCATCCTGGCGCTGGGCCTGATCAGCACCGGGGCGTGGGCCAAGAGCACCGCCGCGCGGGCCGCAGCGCTGTTCGAAGACGTGGACCGCGGCGTGCTGAAGCCTTCCTAACGGACCCCGCCGACCCGGATGGTCATCTCGGTGGCCACCTTGCTCACCTCGGCGGCCAGGTCAGGCCAGGTCTCGCCGCATTCCTGGGCGCATTCGTGCCGGAAGGTGGCGCTGATCGCGGCGATCGGCCGGCCGCCGTGGTCGAAGATCGGCGCCGCGACCGACGCGAACCCACTGGTGACGTAGCCGTCTTCGACTGCCCAGCCCCGTCGGCGTTCCGAGGTCAGCAGCCGCCGCAGCGACGGAAGGTCCCGCGGTCCGCGTTCGGTACGTGCGACAAAACTGTCCTTGCTTGGGAACAAAGCCCTGACCTGCGCGGGCGGCAAGTACGCGAGGATCGCCCGGCCTGACGCTGGCAACTGTGAGGGCAACCGAACACCGACGGACGTCACCAGCGACTGTGGATGCGACGGCTGTTCTCGCACTACGTAGAGCGTCTCGGCGCCGTGCAGCACGCCCAAGTGCCCGGTGTGCCCGACCCTGTCAGCGAACCGGCGCAGCAACGGCCGCGCGAGTCGTTCGAGCGGGTCCTGCCGTAGGTACGCCGACCCGACCTCGAACGCGGTCACGCCCAGGCCGTAGCGGCGTTCTTCCGGCAGGTGTGTCACGAACCCGGCCTCGGCCAGCTCCGCCAGCAGGTGATACGTGGTCGATCGCGGTAATCCCAGCTCACGGGCCACAGCCGCGGCCGACACCGGCCCAGGCCGGCCCGCGATCAGCCGCAACACGGCCAAGCCGCGGCGCAACGCCGGCACGTCCGAACTGGTGACCACGAATGTCACGCTAATACGGGCTCAATGAATCCGGCGGTTCGAGCATTGGAGGGGCGTGGACTTCGAAGAGTTCGTCAGCGCCCGGCTGACCGCACTGCTGCGGTATGCCACCGCGCTCAGTTGCGACCCCAACCTGGCTCAGGACGTCGTGCAGGAAACGATGCTGCGCGCCCAGGTCAGGTGGTCACGCATCGGCGCGATGGACAATCCCGGCGCGTACGTCAAACGGATGGTCACCAACGAGTACCTGTCCTGGCGCAGGCACAAAGCCAGGAAGGACGTCGCGCTGGCTGATCTCGAACCGGTCATGGCGGACCCGACGGCCCACTACGACGAGCGGGACGCGATGCTCGCGAAGATCGCGTGCCTGCCTCGAAAACAGCGTGCCTGCGTGGTGCTCCGCTACTACGAGGGCTGCTCGGACGACGAGATCGCCGAAATCTTGGGCTGTCGCGTCACCACCGTCCGCAGTCATATCTCCCGCGCGATCGCCACCCTGCGTGTCGCCGAGACCGAGCCGGTTGGAGGCCCGCGATGACCGACACCGAAGAGCTGATCAAAGCCGCGCTGGCCAAGGCAGCAAACCGTGCGCCGCATCCCGGCCAGATCATCAACGCGCTGGCCAAGCCCCGTCGCCGTCGTCGATCCCTGCTGGTGGTGGTCATTGGAGCGGCTGTGGTGACTGCGGCGATCACAGTCCCCATCGCGTTCCGCCAGAGCGCCGAACCGGTGCTACCGGCGCCACCGGCGACGACCCAGCCCACCCCGCCGCCCGCGGTCACCGCTTTCCCGATGAGATACACGGTGACCGGCCTCCCACCCGGCTTTGTGGAGCGGAGCCGGAGCGCCGACCTCGACGGAGGCGGGCAGGCGCGCAGTTGGAGCACCGACAAGGACTGGTCTATCCACCTGGCTGTGCACACCCCGCGAAGCCCGGTCTGGTCCTCGGTCACCCGCAAGGGCGCTGAACAGATCCTCGTCGGCGGCGCGCCCGGCTGGGTGGCGGGTCCCTCCACTGGTGGGTTCATCAACGTGGTCTTCATGCCGGACCAGGACACGGCGATCGTCGTTCAGGCCTCTGGCGGCCCGGACATCCGGGAGAGGGCCATCAAGGCGGCGAACTCCGTCCGACCGGACGGCGTCGCGGTGGTCGGCCAAGAACTGTCCTTCGGCACGCTGCCTGCCGGGCTGAGCCGGATCAGGGTGTCGATCCAGGGCAGCTCGCCTGCCACCGGCGAAGCCTGGACCGATGCCTCGACAACAACCGATTCGGGGCCGCCGGCCATACAGGCCAGGGTCGTGCCCAGAAACGCGACCAAGCTGAACGGGTGGAACGTCGTCGTGCCCACGCCGGACGGCCGGGAGATCGAACTGGTCTACAGCGGCGGCTCCCAGCTGTCCGAGCCGCAGGCCAGGCAGATCGCGGAGGACATGAAGGTCGGGCCGAAACCGGACTTCTCCTGGCTCGGCAAGTGAATGTCTGGGATCCCAGACACGATCGGGTTCCGTCGGGTCGTGCGGATGTGATCCGCGCGGTGTGATGGCGGCTATGGCCGAACAGGTGAACCTGGGTCCCACCCCGATCAGCCGCGCCGACGTTGTCGCGGTGGCTCGTGAAGGCGCGGGCGTCCGTCTGACTGACGACGCCCTGCGCGCGGTCGCACAGTCGCGCGAGCACGTCGAACGGCTGGCGTCACAACCGGAGCCGACGTACGGCGTGTCCACCGGGTTCGGTGCGCTCGCGGTCCGCCACATCCCACCGGCGCGGCGGACCGCGTTGCAGCACGCGGTGGTCCGTTCGCACGCGGCGGGCGCGGGCCCTGAGGTCGAGCCCGAAGTGGTTCGTGGCCTGATGTTGCTGCGGTTGCGGACGCTCGCGATGGGGCACAGTGGCGTGAAGGTCGCCACGGTGGGAGCGATGGCCGGGATGATCAACGCCGGCATCATTCCCGTGGTCCAGGAGTACGGCTCGCTCGGCTGCTCGGGCGACCTGGCACCCCTGTCCTCGGTTGCCCTGGCCCTCACGGGCGAGGGCGAGGTCAGGGTCGACGGCGTGCTCCGGCCCGCCGGGGAAGCCCTGCGGGAAGCCGGCATCACGCCGGTCAGCCTGGCCGAGAAGGAAGGCCTGGCGCTGATCAACGGCACGGACGGCATGCTCGGCATGCTGATCATGGCCGCCGCGGACCTGCGCAAGCTGATGAAGATCGCGGATCTCACCGCGGCGATGAGCATCGAAGCCCTGCTCGGCACGGATCGTGTGTTCGCCGCCGAGCTGCACGCCCTACGTCCGCACCCCGGCCAGGGCGAATCGGCCGCGCGGATCGCGTCGATCCTGGCCGATTCCGAGATCGTCGCCAGCCACCGCGGTCCCGACTGCACGCGCGTGCAGGACGCGTACTCGTTGCGTTGCTCCCCGCAGGTGCACGGCGCCGCGTTGGACACGTTGACGCACGCCGAGCTTGTCGCCGACCGGGAACTCGCGTCCGCTGTGGACAATCCGGTCGTCCTGCCGGACGGCCGCGTCGAGTCCAACGGCAACTTCCACGGCGCGCCGATCGCGTACGTACTGGACTTCCTCGCGATCCCGGTCGCCGATGTGGCCAGCATGTCCGAGCGGCGCACCGACCGGATGCTCGACGTGTCCCGCTCGCACGGCCTGCCCGCGTTCCTCGCGGACGACCCGGGTGTCGACTCCGGACACATGATCGCCCACTACACGCAGGCCGCGGTGGTCGCCGAACTCAAGCGGCTGGCCGTGCCCGCGTCGGTCGACTCGATCCCGACCAGCGCCATGCAGGAGGACCACGTCTCCATGGGCTGGGCGGCCGCACGCAAGCTGCGCAAAGCGGTCGACGGCCTCACCACGGTCCTCGCGATCGAACTGCTCACCGCCGCCCGCGCGCTCGACATGCGGGCCCCGCTCAAACCGTCGACGGCCACCGCGGCTGCCGTCGAGGCATTGCGCACCCGTGTTCCCGGGCCAGGGCCCGACCGGCACCTCGCGCCCGACATCGCCGCTGCCGAAGAACTCATCCGCTCTGGAGGCATCAAGTGACCATTCGGGCCGCCACCGGCACCCAGCTGACCGCGAAGAGCTGGGCGACTGAAGCCCCGCTTCGCATGCTGCACAACAACCTCGACCCGGATGTCGCCGAACGCCCCGAAGACCTCGTGGTCTACGGCGGCACGGGCAAGGCCGCACGCGACTGGCCGAGTTTCCACGCGATCACCCGTGAACTGACCGACCTCAACCAGGACGAGACGCTGCTCGTGCAGTCCGGCCGTCCGGTCGGCGTGCTGCGGACCCACGAGTGGGCGCCGCGCGTGCTGATCGCCAACTCGAACCTGGTGCCGGATTGGGCCAGCTGGCCGGAGTTCCGCCGGCTCGAGGCCGCCGGCCTGACCATGTACGGCCAGATGACCGCCGGGTCGTGGATCTACATCGGCACGCAGGGCATCCTGCAGGGCACGTACGAAACTTTCGCGGCCATCGCCAACAAGAAGTTCGGCGGTTCGCTGCGCGGGACTCTGACCGTGACCGCCGGTCTGGGCGGGATGGGTGGCGCCCAGCCGCTCGCGGTGACCATGAACGACGGCGTCGCCCTGTGCATCGAGGTCGACCCGCACCGCGCGCAGCGCCGCCTGGAGACCCGCTACCTCGACGAGCTCGCGTCCGATTTGGATCGTGCGATCGCGCGGGTCGAGGCCGCCAAACGGGAGAAGCGGGCGCTTTCGGTCGGCGTGGTGGGAAACGCCGCCGAAATCCTGCCCGAGCTGCTGCGCCGGGGTGTCGACATCGACATCGTCACCGACCAGACGTCCGCGCATGATCCGTTGATGTACCTGCCGAAGGGCGTCGCTCTGGAGGACTGGGCGGACTACGCGGCCAAGAAGCCGGACGAGTTCACCGACCGGGCGCGCGACTCGATGGCCGAGCACGTCGACGCGATGCTGGGCTTCCTGGACAAGGGCGCCGAGGTCTTCGACTACGGCAACTCTCTGCGTGGCGAGGCAAAACTCGGCGGTTGTGAACGTGCATTCGACTTCCCCGGGTTCGTGCCCGCGTACATCCGGCCGCTGTTCTGCGAAGGCAAGGGCCCGTTCCGGTGGGCGGCACTGTCGGGCGATCCCGCCGACATCGCGGCCACCGACCGGGCGATCCTGGAGCTGTTCCCGGAGAACGAGTCACTGGCCCGGTGGATCAAGATGGCCGGCGAACGCGTTGCCTTCCAAGGTCTTCCGGCCCGCATCTGCTGGCTGGGCTACGGCGAGCGGCACCTGGCGGGCCTGCGTTTCAACGAGATGGTCGCCAGCGGCGAGCTGTCCGCGCCGGTCGTGATCGGCCGCGACCACCTCGACTGCGGCTCGGTCGCCTCGCCGTACCGCGAGACCGAGGCGATGGCCGACGGCTCGGACGCGATCGCGGACTGGCCGCTGCTCAACGCCATGGTCAACACCGCGTCCGGGGCCACCTGGGTGTCCATCCACCACGGCGGCGGGGTCGGCATCGGCCGGTCCATCCACGCCGGACAGGTGACTGTCGCGGATGGAACGCAGTTGTCCGCCCAGAAGATCGAAAGGGTGCTGACCAACGATCCGGGTATGGGTGTACTACGCCATGTGGACGCCGGATACGACCGAGCGGGTGAGATCGCGCAATCACGGGGTGTGCATATTCCGATGACCCGGGCATGATCTTCGCATGAGCACGGCGACGGAGTTGCTGACCGCGATCAAGGACGTCGGAACGGATTCGGCGCGCGGCGGATACTCCAGGCACGGCTTCGAAGCCCCCGAGCTGGAACTGCGCGAATGGTTCACGGCCGAGGCCGGCAAGCGTGGCCTGGACGTCGAGGTCGACCGCAACGGCAACATCTGGGCCTGGTGGGGCGCCCCGGGCCCGGACGCACTGGTCACCGGCAGCCATCTGGACTCGGTGCCCGGCGGTGGTGCGTTCGACGGGCCGCTGGGTGTGGTGTCGAGCTTGGCGGCGGTGGACGCGTTGCAGGCCAAAGGGTTCAAGCCGGGCCGGCCACTGGCGCTGATGGTGTTCGCAGAGGAGGAGGGCGGCCGGTTCGGCGTGCCGTGCCTCGGCTCCCGGCTGCTCACCGGCGCCACCCCGGCCGAGGCGGCGCTGGCGTTGAAAGACCGTTCTGGCGACACGTTCGCCGACGCGGTGAAGGCCGCCGGGCTGGATCCCTCGCGCGTCGGTAAGGACGAGGAGGCCCTGTCCCGGATCGGGCGGTTCGTGGAGCTGCACGTCGAACAGGGCCGTGGGCTGGTCGACCTGGACGCGCCGGTGGGCGTGGCCACGTCGATCCTGGCCCACGGCCGTTGGCGGTTCCGGTTCACCGGCGAGGGCAACCACGCCGGGGCCACCCCGATGACCTCCCGGCACGACCCGATGCTGCCCGCCTCCCAGCTGGTGCTGTCCGCCCGATGGGCAGCATCCAGTGTGGACGGTTCACGCGCGACCGTCGGCCGCATCGAACCCACCCCGGGCGGAACCAACGTGATCGCCTCGACCGTGGACGTCTGGCTGGACGCGCGGGCGCCCAACGACGGCCGCACCCGGTCGGTGGTCGAGCGCATCACCGCTGCGGCCAAACAGGCCGCCAGGGACGAAGGCTGCGAGGTCACGGTGACCGAAGAGTCCTATGGGGACGCTGTGCACTTCGACTCGGAGCTGCGTGACGAAGTGGTTTCAGCGTTGGGCAAAGCACCCGCTCTGCCGACCGGCGCAGGTCACGACGCCGGGATCCTGGCCGGGCACGTGCCGACCGCGATGCTGTTCGTGCGTAACCCGACCGGAGTAAGCCACGCGCCTGCCGAACATGCCGAACCCGCTGACTGTGAGGCCGGCGTCGAGGCGTTGGCGAAAGTCCTCGAGAAGCTCGTCGGATGAGATACTGGTGTGAGCACGCCTGGCTGGACTCGTCAGGCGTACGTGCCGGTGTCCTGGTCGAGGTGGCCGAGGATGGCCGGATCGCCTCGGCCACACCGGATCTGCCCCGGCCGCCGGACGCCTACCGGTTGACCGGGCTCGTGCTGCCGGGTTTCGCCAACGCGCATTCGCATGCGTTCCACCGGGCTTTGCGCGGGCGCACGCACTCCGACGGCGGCACGTTCTGGACGTGGCGCCAAGGGATGTACGCGCTCGCGTCCCGGCTGGATCCGTCCTCGTACCGGAAGCTGGCGACCGCGGTGTACGCGGAGATGGCGCTGGCCGGGGTGACATGTGTGGGCGAGTTCCACTACGTGCACCACGCCCCGGGCGGGGCCCGGTACTCCGACCTGAACGAGATGGCCGAAGCATTGCGGCAGGCCGCCCGGGATGTCGGAATCCGGGTGACCCTGCTGGACACCTGCTACCTGGCCGGTGGCATCGATCAGCCGATTTCCCCCGCGCAACAACGGTTCTCCGATGGGTCGGTCGATGCCTGGGCGTCCCGGGTCTCCGCGTTGGCCTCGGACTCGACTTTGCTCGCGGGCGCGGCGATCCACTCGGTCCGGGCGGTTCCGCGTTCCGCTCTCGGTGAGCTGGTATCCGCCTGGCCCACCGGCCCGTTGCATGTTCACCTCTCGGAGCAGCCTGCCGAAAATGAGGCCTGCCTGGCGGCATATGGGCTCACCCCGACTGAGCTGCTTGCTTCCGCGGGAGCACTTTCCCCGCGTACCACGGCAGTCCACGCCACCCATTTGTCCACGAAGGACATTAACCTGCTGGGCTCTTCGGCGACCGGAGCCTGTTTCTGCCCGACCACCGAGGCCGATCTGGCGGACGGCATCGGCCCCGCACGTGAACTCGTCGACGCGGGATCGCCGCTTTCGCTTGGCAGCGACCAGCATGCCGTGATCGACCCGCTGCTTGAAGCCAGGGCGTTGGAACACGGCGAACGTCTCAGAACCGGTCAACGCGGCCGTTTCACCCCGGCTGAGCTGTTCTCGGCCCTGACAGCGCACTCCAGTCTCGGCTGGCCGGCTGGGCACGCGGACCTCGTCGCGATCCGCATGGACAGCCCCCGCACCGCAGGATGCCTGCCCGAGCAGGCCATGCTCGCCGCGACCGCGGCGGACGTGCACACAGTCATCGCCAGTGGCCGGATCGTTGTCCGCGACGGGCAGCACGAACGGCTGGGCAACGTCGGTTTGCTGCTGGCTGAGGCAATTGAGGAGCTCTGGCCATGACTCTGCTGCTCACCGGCATCGGCGAGCTGACAACAAACGACGACGAACTAGGCACCCTCACAGACGCGGCGCTGGTGATCGACGGCGACAGGGTGGTCTGGACAGGCCCCTCCTCCTCGGCCCCCGCTGCGGACACAAGCGTTGATCTCGAAGGCCGAGCGGCCCTCCCCGGCTGGGTCGACAGTCACACCCACCTGGTCTTCACGGGAGACAGGACAGCGGAATTCAGCGCCCGAATGGCCGGCTCCGCCTACCGCGCAGGCGGAATAGCAGTAACAGTAGCCGCAACCCGCGCCGCCACCGACGCCGAACTGGCTGCGGTAATCCAGCGCCACGTCACCGAAGCCGTCTCCCAAGGAACAACCTACATAGAAACCAAAACCGGCTACGGCCTGGACGTTCCGCAGGAAGTCCGTTCCGCCCGGATAGCCGGCCCTCTGGTCGACGAAGTCACCTTCCTGGGCGCGCATCTGGTACCACAGGGCTGGAACGCAGAGTCCTATGTAGACCTAGTCTGCGGGGAGATGCTCTCAGCGGTAGCCCCCCACGTCCGCTGGATAGACGTCTTCTGCGAAACCGGAGCCTTCGACGGGGTGCAGTCCCGTGCGGTGCTGGAAGCCGGCGCGAAACACGGTCTAGGTCTACGCGTCCACGGCAACCAACTCGACTACGGCCCCGGCGTCCGTCTCGCTGTGGAGCTGAACGCCGCCTCCGTCGACCACTGCACATACTTGACGAAGTCCGACATCGACGACCTCGCCTCGTCTGAAACCGTCGCAACCCTGCTTCCCGCCTGCGACCTCTCCACCCGCCAACCCCTACCCGACGCCCAGGGCCTCCTGAACGCAGGCGCCACAGTCGCGTTGGCCTCCAACTGTAATCCCGGCTCTTCGTATACGACCTCTATGGCCTACTGCGTCGCTACTGCCGTGCTGCAGATGCGCATGAGTGTTTCCGAAGCTGTTCGCGCGGCTACTTGGGGCGGCGCCCGCGCTTTGCGCCGCGAGAACGAAATCGGGATCCTCCGGCCAGGTTCGCGGGCCGACATTCACGTACTGGACGCGCCTTCCGTTACGCATCTTGCTTACCGCCCAGGCGTTCCACTGACGTACGCGGTGTGGCGAAAGGGTGAACGCGCCCGCTGAGACTGCGCTGCATTCCATCTATGTGATGTCCAAACGGGTGGCAAGGGCCGTACCATTCGGCTGCCTTCAGGCACGATAAGAAGCTCTTGCGGCGTTCACATTGGACAGTGGTGATCGGCATGTCGTGTCTGCCGATCACCGGCCGTAGAGAGGAAAGTCGCGAGCGATCAGTTGGCTCAGTCGTCGATGTCCTGGTCGTCGCGGGCGAGGAAGGTGGCGAGGCGTTCGATGGCTTCCTCGTAGGAGGGGTTTGCGTCGACGAAGGTGCGGAGTTTTTCCGAGAGCCAGCCGAGGGTGACTTCTTCGTCGCCGCGGCGCTGTTCCAGTTCTTCGATTCCCCGGTCGGTGAAGTACATAGGTTCGCTCCATGAGAAGGCTCCCGGGGTGAGAGACCCCGGGAGCCGGTTTTACGTTGTTCAGTCGTTGAATGCCTGGTCGATCAAGGAACGCTGCTCGACCTCGTGGACCTTGGAGGAGCCGGCCGAGGGGGCGGACATGGGGCGCCGGGAGACGCGCTTCATGTTGCCCATGCGCTCGGGGAACTTCTCGCGGACGAAGAGGCCGTAGAAGGGCCACGAGCCCTGGTTGGCCGGTTCTTCCTGCACCCAGCGCACGTCGTGGGCGTTGGGGTACTTGTCGAAGATCGCGGCGAGCTTCTTCTGGGGCACGGGGTAGAGCTGTTCGACGCGGACCACGGCTGTGTCGGTGGCGCCGCGTTTGGCCTGTTCGGCGGCGAGTTCGTAGTAGAGCTTGCCGGAGACGAACAGGATCTTGCGCACGCCCGCCGGGTCCGGCCTGGTCGGGTCGTCGATCACCGACATGAAGCGTTCGTTGGTGAAGTCCTCGACCTTGCTGACCGCGGCCTTGTTGCGCAGCATGGACTTCGGCGTGAAGACCACCAGTGGACGGGTCACGCCGTCGAGCGCGTGCCTGCGCAGCAGGTGGAAGTAGTTCGCCGGAGTGGACGGCACCGCCACGGTCATCGAGCCCTCCGCGCACAGCTGGAGGAAGCGCTCGATCCGGCCGGACGTGTGGTCCGGGCCCTGGCCTTCGTGGCCGTGCGGCAGCAGCAGCACGACGTCCGAGAGCTGGCCCCACTTGGCTTCACTCGAAGAGATGAACTCGTCGATGACCGACTGCGCTCCGTTGACGAAGTCGCCGAACTGCGCCTCCCACAGGACAAGTGCGTCGCCGTTGGCCACGGAGTAGCCGTACTCGAAGCCGACGGCCGCGTACTCGGAGAGCGCCGAGTCATAGACCATGAACCGGCCCTGGTCCTCGCTGAGGTTCTGCAGCGGGGTGTACTCCTGGCCGGTCTTCCGGTCGATGATCACCGAGTGACGCTGCGTGAACGTTCCGCGCCGCGAGTCCTGGCCGGCGAGCCGGACCAGCTTGCCCTCCATGTTCAGTGAACCGAACGCCAGCAGCTCGCCGAAGGCCCAGTCGATGTCACCCTCGCGGGCCATCTTGGCGCGCCGCTCGAGCACCGGCTTGACCCGCGGGTGCGGGGTGAAGCCCTCGGGCAGGTTGATGTGCGCGTCCGCGATGTGCTCGATCATCTCGCGCGACACCGCGGTGGGCACGCGCGCCGGGACCTGCTGCTCCTCCTCGACCGACGGGCTGGGCACCGGTGGGTGCTTCTCCAGCTCGCGCACCTCGTTGAAGACGTGCTCGAGCTGCGAGGAGAAGTCACGCAGGGCCTTCTCGGCCTCGTCGACCGAGATGTCGCCGCGGCCGATGAGGGCCTCGGTGTACGTCTTACGCACGCTGCGCTTGGTGTCGATGATGTCGTACATCGCCGGCTGGGTCATCGAGGGGTCGTCGCCCTCGTTGTGCCCGCGCCGCCGGTAGCACAGCATGTCGATCACGACGTCCTTGTTGAACGCCTGCCGGTAGTCCATCGCGAGGCGCGCCACCCAGTGGCAGGCCTCCGGGTCGTCGCCGTTCACGTGGAAGACCGGCGCCTGGATCATCTTGGCCACGTCGGTCGCGTACTGCGACGAGCGCGAGTGCTCGGGTGCCGTGGTGAAGCCGACCTGGTTGTTGATGATCACGTGCACCGTGCCGCCGGTGCGGTAACCGCGCAGCAGCGCCAGGTTCAGGGTCTCGGCGACCACACCCTGGCCGGCGAACGCGGCGTCACCGTGCAGCGCGACCGGCAGAACAGTGAAGCCCGAACCACCCTTGTCCAGGATGTCCTGCTTGGCCCGCACGATGCCCTCGAGCACCGGGTCGACGGTCTCCAGGTGCGACGGGTTCGCCGTCAGCGACACCTTGGTCTCGCCGTCGCCGAACATCCGGAAGTACTTGCCCTCGGCACCGAGGTGGTACTTCACGTCACCGGAACCGTGCGCCTGGCCCGGGTCGAGGTTGCCCTCGAACTCGCGGAAGATCTGCGAGATCGGCTTGCCGACGATGTTGGCCAGCACGTTCAGCCTGCCGCGGTGCGGCATGCCGATGACGACCTCGTCCAGCTCGTACTCGGCGGCCTTGTCCAGGATCGTGTCCAGCAGCGGGATGACTGTCTCGCCGCCCTCCAGCGAGAACCGCTTCTGCCCGACGTACTTGGTCTGCAGGAACGTCTCGAAGGCTTCGGCCGCGTTCAGCTTGGACAGGATGTACTTCTGCACCGCCGCGTCGGGCTTCTCGTGCGGTACCTCCACCCGCTCCTGGATCCAGCGGCGCTCGCCTGGGTCGAGGATGTGGGTGTACTCGATGCCGACGGTCCGGCAGTACGAGTCGCGCAGCACGCCGAGCACGTCGCGCAACGTCATCCGCTCGTGGCCGGCGAAGCCGCCGACGGCGAACTCGCGGTCCAGGTCCCACAGCGTCATGCCGTGCGACAGGATGTCGAGGTCGTCGTGGCGCCGCTGCCGGTAGTTCAACGGGTCCGTGTCGGCCATCAGGTGGCCGCGGTTACGGAAGGCGTCGATCAGCTCGATCACGCGGGCGGTCTTGTCGAGGGCGCCGTCCGGGATGTCCTGCACCCAGCGGATCGGCTCGTAGGGGATCCGCAGCGACGTGAACACGTCGTCGTAGAAGTTGTCCTCGCCCAGCAGCAGCTGGTGGATCCGGCGCAGGAACTCGCCGGACTCCGCGCCCTGGATGATCCGGTGGTCGTAGGTGGACGTCAGCGTCATGATCTTGCTGATGCCCATCTCGACCAGGGCCTTCTCACTGGTGCCCTGGTACTGCGCGGGGTACTCCATCGCGCCGACACCGATGATCGCGCCCTGGCCTGCGGTCAGCCGCGGCACCGAGTGGTTGGTGCCGATGGTGCCCGGGTTGGTCAGCGAGATCGTCGTGCCCTGGAAGTCCTCGGTGGTCAGGTGACCGCCGCGGGCCTTGCGGATCAGGTCCTCGTAGGCCTGCCAGAACTGCACGAAGTTCATGTCTTCGCAGCCCTTGATGGACGCCACCACCAGGGTGCGCTGGCCGTCCTTGCCGGGCAGGTCGATGGCCAGACCCAGGTTGACGTGCTCGGGCGTGATCAGCTGCGGCTTGCCGTCCACGACGGCGTAGTGCCGGTTCATGTTCGGGTACGCCTGCAGGGCGCGCACCATGGCGTAGCCGATCAGGTGCGTGAAGGAGATCTTCCCGCCCCTGGTCCGCTTCAGCCTGTTGTTGATCACGACCCGGTTGTCGAAGAGGAGCTTCGCCGGCACCGCGCGAACGCTTGTCGCGGTCGGCACAGTCAGCGACTGCTCCATGTTCTTGGCGATCGCGGCCGCGGCGCCGCGGATCGGCTTGGTGGTCTCGCCCGCCGGTCTGGCCCCACTGGCGGCGGCCGGCTTGGCGGCCGGCTCGGCCTTCTTCACCGGTGCAGGGGCCGGTTTGGGCGCTGTCGCCGGCTTCGGGGGTGCCGGCGACGGCTGCACCTTCACGGGCGCCTGGCCGTTGGTGTCGGCAGCGGGCGGCTCGATCTTGGTGACCGTGGTGGTCTGACCGGTGGCTGCGTTGGTGGCCACGCCCTGAGTCCGCTGCTGTGTGGGCTTGTAGTCGGCGAAGAAATCGTGCCACGCGGGGTCCACTGACGCGGGGTCCGCGAGGAACTGCTCGTACATCTCTTCGACGAGCCACTCATTGGGGCCGAACTGTGACGCAGGGCTGCTGCTGGACACGGCTGGCACTCGCCTCTATCCATCTCGTTCTCGATATTGAACACACACTCGCCAACCAGGCTAGTACCCCGCTCGGGCTGTGTGTGACCCGATTGAACCTTGTGCGCATGCCGATAATGGGGTATCGGTCACTGAATCGATCACGAGATGGTTTCAGAGGCGGCTGGCCGTCCGTGCTCGTACCCCGGCTCAGTGTGCGCAATGATGTGCCGACCTGGCAAGGGCTCGCCGGTCAGTCCAAGCCCGATCCGGCCAGCACGTCCGGCGACTCGTCGGCGATACCGAACCGCCATAAACGCGCGTAATGGCCTCCCGCGTCGATCAGCTCGTCATGGCTGCCCTGCTCGACGATCCGGCCGCCGTCCAGCACGACGATCCGGTCGGCCCGGGCCGCTGTGGCAAGCCGGTGCGCCACCACGAACGTCGTTCGCGATCTGGTCAGCTGCTCGCTCGCGGTCAGCACAGTCGCCTCCGTCGACGGGTCGAGCGCCGCCGTCGCCTCGTCGAGCAGCAGGATGTCCGGCTGCGCCAGTTCGGCCCGTGCCAACGCGACCAACTGGCGTTGCCCAGCCGACAGGCCTTGGCCTCGTTCGCCCACCTGTTGGCGGAATCCTTCGGAGAGCGTTGCGACCATCGGTAGTGCGCCTACCGAACGCGCAGCGTCTTCGACTTCCGCACGCGACGCCTCGGGCCGTCCGTACGAGATGTTGCGAGCGACGTCTCCGGTGAACAGGTGTGCTTCCTGGGGCACGACCCCGAGACGCTGCCGGAACGCGCTGAGGTCGTAGTCCCGCACGTCGACACCGTCCACCCGGACCGAGCCGGAGGTGACGTCGTAGAACCGGGCGACCAGCTTGACCAGCGTGGACTTCCCGGCACCGGTGGCGCCGACGAGTGCGACTGTCTCGCCAGGCGCCACGCGCAACGTCACGCGGTCCAACGCGGGCTCGTCCACCCCGGGGTAGTGGAACGAGACGTCTCGCAGATCCACCTCGCCGCGCAGGCTCGCCGGCACGGCAACAGGCTTCTCGGTTGGCCGCAATGAACTCGGCGTACGCAACAGCTCGCCGATCCGGCGAAGACCGACGCGCGCCTGTTGGTACCCGTCGAACACTCCGCTCAGCTGCTGCACAGGCGCGAAGAACAACCCGAGGTACAGCAGGAACGCCAGTAGTACACCCGGGCTCAAGCTGCCCTCAGCCACGCGCTGTGCGCCCACGACCAGCACAGCGGCCCGCGCGATCCCGGAAAGCATGTCGACAAAAGGGAAGTAGGTGGCGATATAGCGCTGTGCCCTGGCCCGGGACCGGCGATACGCGTCACTGCGGGCCGCGAAGGCTTCGGCGGACCGGCCCTCCCTGGTGTACGCCTGCGCCACGCGCAGCCCGGACACGTTCTCCTGCATGTCGGCGTTGACCGCGCTGACCCGCTCCCGTGCCTCCGCATAGGCCACAGAGGACAGTCGCTGGAAGATCACGGTGGCCACGATCACGATGGGCAGCACCGCCAGCGCGACCAGCGCCAGCGAGCCGTCCGTGGCGATCAACGCGACCGTCACCGCGACCACGGTCAGCAGGCTCGCCACCGCGGTCACCAGCCCGGTCTGCAGGAACGTCGACAACGCGTCGACGTCCGTGGTCATCCGGGTCATGATCCGGCCGGCCATCTCCCGCTCGTAGTAGTCGAGTCCCAGCCGCTGCAGATGTGCGTAGCTGCGGACACGCAACAGGAACAGCAGCCGTTCACCGACACGCGCGGTCAGCACCGTGCCTGCCGCAGACGTCAGCCAGCCGATCGCGACCAGCAGAACCCCGATTCCGGCGGCCAGCCACAGCCCGCCGGACCTGCCCGTGACAACGCCATTGTCGATGCCGAACCGCACCAGCGTGGGCAGGCTCATCGAGATGACCGCGTCCGCGATCACCAGCAGGCCCACCACGATGAGCGCCCACCGCACCGGCTTGAGCAGCCGCCGCAACGAGAACTTCGGGTCGGGTGTGGTCGGATCCTCGCCTGGCAGGTCGGGTTTCTCGGTCGCCGGGGGCAAAGCCTCGATCTGCGCGAGCAATTCCGGTGTCGCCGGGACGTTTCCGGCCGCCGCACCGGGCCCACCCCGGGCACCGGCCATTTGCAGGGCAGGAGCCGACTTGGAGGTCGCTGCCGGTGTTTGCTCCGCGTTCTCGGGCCACAGTGCGGGCGTGATTCCCTCGTGTGACAGTTGCTCAGGCGTGCAACTGCACTCCTCTTCGATCGCTTCGCCTTGGCTCGCCAGGAGATTCCGGTACAGCTCGCACCGGGCTGTCAACTCGTCGTGCGTGCCGATGTCGATCACGCGGCCGCCGTCGAGTACCGCTATCCGGTCGGCCAGAGCCAGGCTTGACCGGCGGTGGGCGACAAGCAGCGTGGTCCGGCTGGCGGTGATCTCCTTGAGGGTGTCGTGGATCGCGGCTTCGGTCGCGGTGTCCACAGCGGACGTCGCGTCGTCGAGGACCAGGATTCGCGGGTCGGTCAACAAGGCCCGCGCCAGCGCGATGCGTTGCCTTTGCCCGCCGGACAACGTCAGTCCGCGTTCGCCGACAGTCGTGTCATAGCCCTCGGCGAGGCTTGTGATGAATTCGTGCGCCTGCGCGGCTTTGGCCGCTGCGACCACTTCTTCCTCGCCGGCGTCCGGACGTCCGTACGCGATGTTGGCGCGAATGCTGTCGGAGAACAGGAAAGCCTCTTCGAACACGACCCCGACCGCGCGCCGCAGCTCCGCCAGCCGAAGCTCACGGATGTCCACGCCGCCGATCTTGATCGCTCCTTCGTGGACGTCGTAGAAACGCGGCAGCAGCATGGAGATCGTCGATTTCCCGGACCCCGCCGTGCCGACCAGCGCCAGCGTCTCACCCGGTTGAACCTGGATGTTCAGGCCGTTGAGCACAGGTTCGCTGCGGGTGTATCCGAACTGGACGCCGTCGATCGACACCGCCAATGGGCCATCCGGCACATCCCGCGCGTCCGCAGCCTCTTTGACCTCTGGCTGCGAGTCGATCAGGTCGTACACGCGCTCGACCCCAGCCCTGGCCAGCTGCGCGTTCACCACCAGACTCGACAGCAACCGCGCAGGGCCGACCAGGTTGGCCACATAACTCGTGAACGCCAGGAACGTGCCCAAGGTGACCTGGCCGTTGAGCGCCATCCAGCCACCGAGCGCCAGCACGCCGACCTGCCCGACCGCCGGCAGCGCCACCATCGTCGCGGCCGGTCTCGAAGTCAGCGCCGCAGCACGCATCCGTTCCGCGAACAGCTTGCGTGCAGCCTTCTCCAGCCGGGAGACCTCGCGGACCTCTTGCCCGAATCCCTTGACCACACGGACACCCGTGACGGTCTCTTCCACGTGCTGAGCCAGATCTGCGGCGCTCTGCTGGGCGGCCCACGTCGCCGGGAAGAGCAGCCTTCGGCTCCGAACGCCGACGATCACCACGGCCGGCGCCACCACGAGCGCGATCACGGTCAACAGTGGTGAAAGCCACAACATCGCGCCGATCGCGACCACCGCGAAGACCACAGTGCCGACCGCCAGCGGCACCATGGAAAGCAAGCCGTGCACGAGTTGCAGGTCCGTGATCGACCGGGATACGACCTGGCCTGTGCGCAGTGCGTCCTGTTTCGCGCCGTCGAGCCGTTGCACAGCCTGGAAAACACGCTGCCTCAGGTCGTGCTGCACGTCCAAGGCCAGCCGGCCGCCCAGATACCGCCGCACGAACGCGGAACCGAACGTAAGCAGCTCCATCACCACGAGCGCGGCCACCAGCCCGGCCAGCCCATCGGTGTGCCCGGCCACCGCGCCGTCGACGGCGACCTTGACCAGGATCGGCCCCACAGCCTGAAAACCGACCCCGATCACCGAAGCCAGTACGGAGAACAAGACCAGGCGGCGATGCCGCCAAGCCGCACCGGCCAGCCGCCGGATCCATCCAGGTGAGTTCTCAGGCACCCCGCCAGGTTATGCCGCCATACCGACAATATTGGATTTTCGCAGGTCAGGTGATGTCCCGCTGGCGTGCCACGAGGTAGCCGACGACGGCGAAGGCCAGTACGTAGAACGCGAAGATCAGGCCGCTGCCCCACCATGCCAGCTTGTCGGAGAGACCGAAGATGCTCTCGAACCCGTCGCGGGCCCCTTGCTGCTCGCGCCGGCTGGCGAACGGCAGGTTGTCGACGAGCAGGTCGAGCGAGTGCGCGCTGACCATCTGGCCGCCGGAGGTGTTGGGCAGGAACGGCGGGACCTCGCCGGCATCGTTGGTCCTGAGCACAATCGCGATGACCGGCTCGACCACGAGCACGTAGACGATGCCCCCGACGATGGTGCCGACCTGGTTGCCGATCAACGCACCGAGCCCGACGCCGAACAGCGTCCACAGCACCATCGCGAGCGCACCCGTGCCGGCCAGGGCGAACCAGTCGCCGGGGTCCGGGAAGTTGTTGCCCAGCAACGCACCCAGCGTTGCCGCGATCATGCAGACCACGCCGTACAGCGCGCCGATCGTGGTGTAGACGATCAGTTTCGCGGTCAGCACGGCACCACGCGTGGGGCCGGTCAGATAGCTGGTGGTGATCGTCTTGTGGCGGATCTCGCCGGTCACCGAGGTGCCACCGAGGATGAGGGCGAAGACGGTCGCGAAGTTGATGCCCTGGGCGAACGCGGGCAGCGCCAACGGGAACACGCCACCGACCTCGCGCTGCAGGTCCCCGACGAGGCCCAGCGCGGCGCCACCCCACGTGAATCCGAGGCTGAGCGCGGCGGCCGGGATGAGCAGCGCCCACCACAGTTTGGTGGTGAAGATCTTGCGGTACTCGGCTTTGATCAGGCGGTCCATCAGTAGCCACCCCCGAATCCCTGGCCGGGCTGCTGTGGATGTTGTTGCGGCGGTTGCTGTTGCTGCCAGCCGGGCGGTGGTTGTTGCTGGTACTGCGGTTGTTGGTATTGCTGTTGCTGGTACGGATCGAGGTTCGCGCCGGAGAACTGGCCGCTGGTCAGCTGGAAGAAGATCCGTTCGAGGTCGGCGTGTTCGGTGAGCATGCCGTAGATCGCGACCTGGGCCTGCAGCGCGATGTCACCGACCTGCTCGGGCGTCGCGCCGGTGACGGCGAGCCGGCCTTCCGGCAGGTGCTCGATCGCGGTCAGTTCGGCCTCCTGCAAAGCGGTGATCAGCTTCTGCGGGTCCGCGGGCCGCACCACGACCCGGGACTGCTGGGACTTGCGCAACCGGTCGAGCGGGCCGTAGTACATGGCCTGGCCACGGCTGAGGATCACGACCTGCTCGACGGTCTGCTCGATCTCGGCCAGCAGGTGGCTGGAGACCAGCACGGTCCGGCCGCTGCGCGCGAAGCCCTGCAGGAACGTCCGGAGCCACAGGATGCCCTCAGGGTCAAGGCCGTTCGCGGGCTCGTCGAGCACAAGCACTTGCGGGTCGCCGAGCAGCGCAGTCGCCAACGCGAGCCGTTGCCGCATACCCATTGAGAAACCACCCGCACCACGCTCGGCGGCGTCTGCCAGGCCGACCAGGCGCAACACCTCGTCCGCGCGCTGATCCGGAACACCGATCGCGGCCGCGTACACCCGCAGGTGATTACGTGCGCTGCGCTTGGGATGGAAACTCTGCGCCTCAAGCACGGCACCGACCACGCGGCCCGGGTTACCGAGGCTATGGAACGGCTGTCCGTTGATCGTCGCGTAGCCCGCTGTGGGCGTGACAAGACCGAGCAGCATGCGCAGCGTCGTCGTCTTGCCTGCACCGTTGGGGCCCAGGAAGCCGGTCACTGTGCCGGGCTCCACGGTGAAGCTGAGGTTCTGGACCGCCAGGACTTGACCGAACGTCTTGGTCAGGCCCTGGACCACCACCCGACCACTACCGTCGTGCACACGCCCTCCAGATCGCCCGGGTCATCAGTGGGCGACATCCTCCTCCACAGGGTGACGTCAGGCGCGGGGGACTGGCGGAATCTCCATCGTTTGTTCACATGCGAGCTCCGGCGGCACCTGCCCCGACCGCGACTTACGCAGCGCACGGAACAAGGAATTGCGTAGCGGACGCCTGCGTTCGCGATGCGGCAGACCTTCACCGATCAGGTGCTCATGTGCCATCCGCCACACCTGGCAAGGCCACCTGCGACCCCGCCAGCCGCGTGGACAGGCCGTGCATTTGCGGTCCGGACCCGGCTGGTGCACCGTCAGCAGCAGCCGCCACCCGTCGGCGAGCCGGCTGATCTCAGAGCGGGCCAGCGGAAGCAAGGTGGCCGGGTCCCCCTGTTCGGCCACCTGGTCAAGCAGATCAAGCCTGCGCAACACGGCTGCGCGAAGCACGTCGTCCAACGGATTGCTCATGGTTCACTCGCCCGCCCGGCCGCCTGGTCAAGGGCCTGCCGCAGTCTCTTGATCTGCTGCATGGACAGAACCGCCGAAGCACCCGGCGGCGGCACGAGCACCACCCGGCCCCGCTCCACCAGCACCGTCAACGCCCGATCACGCCCGAACGGATCAAGACACTGCACATCCCACCGCGGCTCAGCCACTGCTGTCCCAACCAGTCACCTTTACCCAATCGACATCTCCAGTCCCCACCTGAACCCCCAACCGGCCCCTTCTCCCGCCCGGTAAACCTTCCCCACCTGCCCTTTCTTCTCGTGACTGTCCACCCACCTCTGGGTTCCTGGGTGCTTCACCTTGAGTTTTTGCTGGTGATTGTTTGCCTCGCCGGCGGGCAGACCGCCAGGAGGAGGGGTGGGGGATCGCCGTCGTGGGACAGGTGGGTTGCGTCGGGTCCCCTCGTTCCAGCATGGCCTGCCCAAGGGTGAGCACGCATGTCCAGGACACCGCAATCGTGCGCTCGCCGGCGCCCCGTTACGGGTTGTTGTCCGCTGGGAAGCGCCGAGCTTGGGTTGCTCGCCGCTGTGTTGCGGCGCCCTGGACATGCGTGAACAGGCTTCGCCCAGGTCATACTGGAGCGAGGGAACCCACGAAGCAGCCCTCTGCTGCGCTAACGCGCCAAACGGGGCAAAGACACTCGGGTGGTCGCCAACCCGGCCTCTTTGATCTCGGGGGCGCTGACCACGCCCGCCAGCACCTCCAGCCTCGGCAACCGGTCCCACGTGCCGCTCGGGGGCGCCAACCGGCCCTCTCCCTGCGCCCACCCAAGCCCAAACCACGAACCCTCAAAGCCTGCGAGTGGCCAAGCACCCAAGCGCCTGCGACAGGCGAAGCACTCAGGGCCCTGTGAGTGGCGAAGCACTCAAACTGCGGCTATGGCGCTCCGCGCCGTCAGCCGCGCCAAGCCGAATCGCGGCATAACGGAACGTGAGGGTCTGGGGGCTCGGCCCCCAGAAGGAACAGACTGAGTCTCGCGGCAGCGAAGGTGCGAAGCACCGAGTAGCCGCGGGAACGAGACGAAGGACGGCCCGCTCAACCAGCCTGGGGGTCACCGGGAGCGGGCCGTCAGGTACAGCTTAGGCAATAAAGTCGTTTCGCGCTGCATCGGGGGGCTGGTATGTCGGTGATTTTTATCAACACAACGTCGTTGTCGTTGGTTAATCGGCAATGCGGGGCGTGATTTCGCAGCTCGGGGCGTGTTTGGTCGTGCGTCTTGAACGTTTGTTCCCGTGATCGACGTCTCTTGGGGGCTGTGTTGACTGCCCTCTGGGACGGCTGAGCGGGCCCGCGATGTGTCGCGGACCCGCTCAGTCTGGGGGGTGTTCGTCTAGAGGACGTGGGTCAGTTGGGTGTGCTTGAGGTTGTGGGCTTCGGCGACTGGGGCGTTGGTGAGGGCGCCTGCGTGCATGTTGAGGCCGAGGGCGAGGGAGTGGTCGTCGCGCAGGGCTTTTTGCCAGCCTTTGTCGGCGAGGGCGACTGCGTAGGGGAGCGTCACGTTCGTCAGCGCGTATGTGGAAGTGCGCGGGACGGCGCCGGGCATGTTGGCGACGCAGTAGAACACTGACTGGTGGACCTGGTAGGTCGGGTCGTCGTGCGTGGTGGCCTTGGAGTCGGCGAAGCAGCCGCCTTGGTCGATGGAGATGTCGACCAGGACTGAGCCGGGCTTCATGCGCTCGACGAGTTCGTTGCTGACGAGTTTGGGGGCCTTGGCGCCGGGCACCAGCACGGCGCCGATCACCAGGTCGGCTTCCAGGACCGCCTGCTCGAGGGAGTAGCGGTTGGACGTGAGGGTCCTGATCCGGCCGTTGAAGTCGATGTCGATCTGGCGGAGCCGGTCGACGTTGGTGTCCAGGATCTCCACGTCCGCGCCCATGCCTTGGGCGATGCGGGCCGCGTTGACGCCGGCGACGCCGCCGCCGATGACGACCACGCGGGCTGGGTGGACGCCGGGGACTCCGCCGGGCAGGACGCCACGGCCGCCGGAGGGGCGCATCAGGGAGTAGGCGCCGACCTGGGGCGCGAGCCGGCCGGCGACCTCGGACATGGGGGCCAGCAGCGGGAGGGCGCCGTTGGGGGTCTGGACGGTCTCGTAGGCGATGCCTGTGGTGCCCGCGTCGAGCAACGCGCTGGTCAGCGGGGCGTCGGCGGCGAGGTGCAGGTAGGTGAAGAGGACCTGGTCCTTGCGGAGGAACTGGTACTCCGAGGCGATCGGCTCCTTGACCTTCAGCACCATCTCGCCTTCGGCCCAGACCTCTTCGGCCGTGGCCAGGATCTTGGCGCCGGCGGCGAGGAACTCCTCGTCCGGGATCGCCGAGCCGAGACCGGCGTCGGCCTGCACGAACACGTCGTGGCCGCGGGAGGTGAGCTCGTGGGCGCCGGCTGGGGTGAGGGCGACCCGGTACTCGTGGTTCTTGACCTCGCGGGGGACAGCGATCTTCACGGGATGCTCCTCTGCCAATCGGCCAACCGGGTGCTTTATCCCACGGTGACGGACACTTGGAGTCGTGTCATCGTGCTCGGGGCACTATTCGAGCCTCTTGTTGTTGTCGTGGGAGCACAGTTGCTAGGCCCAACGGGTCGTGGCGAGCTGGACGGTCACCGCGAGCCGGACGTCCGGATCGTCCAGATCCAGGCCGGTCAGATCGATCAAGCGGGACATCCGGTACCGGAGGGTGTTGGCGTGGATCTGCAGTGCACGTGCCGCGGCCTTGGGGTCGCCGGGGTGCCGTAGCCATTCGTACAACGTGTCGACGTATGACGAGCCGGACTCTTCGTCGTGGGCGCGCAATATCGACAGAGGCCCCAAATCGGCGGCGCCGGTTGGCACGGCAGCGGCTGAGACGCGGTGCAACGCGATTACCGACCATGCTTCGTCGTGGCTTGCGGCGGGACCGTTGACCAACCCCGCTCGTACGAGACCGAGAACTTCCTCGGCCTGCGCACGTGACTCAGCCAGTTCGACGATCTCCGCGGGAGAGCCGACGCCGACAAGGGCCTGAGTCTCGGTACGCAACGCGTCACGAAGGGCAGGCCAACCCGCGTGGTCGGGCACGATCGCATAGAGCACGCCGTGCAGGTCTGTCACGGCCGGGCGACGTCCAACCCCAGCGGTAATGCGCTCCCACAAAGCCAGCCGTAGGCCTTCGGCGCCGAGCGCGTCAGTTGTGTCCACGTCGATGGCGACGACCCTGTGCGGCTCGTCTTCAAGATCGAGTTCGGCCGCGGCCAGGCGGACGCTGCCTTTTCCCTGCAGGACGGTCCGGACCAGCTCAGCGGACCGGCGGCGTTCGGCGTCGGCCAGCGCGCGGCGACGCAGCAGGTGCAGTGCCACAACTGGCGCGGTGTCGGCGAAAGCAGCGGCGCGCTCGTCGGAGACCGGCCCGGGCACCACGGCCCACATCGAGCCGAGCAGTTCGCCGCCCATCCGGATCGGCACGATCAGCCGCGGCAAGGTGCCGTCCTTCTGGGCGGGTACGAAGATCGTGGTCCGGCCCCGACTGAGCTCACGGAACACGCCGCGGGACCGGAATCGCGCGAGCACGTCGTCCGGCACGCGCCTGCCCATGATCGTGGACACCCGCGCCGGGTCTGTGCGGTCCTGGCGAGCGGAGTACGCCAGCACCCGCGAGTTCGCGTCCTCGATCGTGACCGGCGCGTCTACCACTGCGGCCGCCGCGTCGGCCAGCCGGAACAGGTCGCCGAGACCGGCGTTGCCGGGCTCGACTGCGTGCTCGTCGTCCGCGGCGGCGTCCAGAATCGTGCGCAGCAACCAGACCAACTGCGCCCAGGCTGCTGCGTGGTGCACCTCGATGACCGCTGTGCCGGTCGACCGGGCCGCGCTGAGCACGCCCGCGCTCGCGGCGAGAGGTGGCTTGAGCAGAACCGCGGCAGCACCCTTCGTGCCACAGTGTTCGACCAGCTCAGCGGCCTTGCCGGCGGTGTTCACCGTGACGCCGAGGACGAGGTCGCCGTCGGCCACATGGGTCCTCCTGCCGAGCTCCGCGATCACCACGTCGCTGACGACCCGGTCGCCGGCCAGCACAGTGCGCAGGAGCGTCGGGCCGACCCGGTCGACCACGCCCTGCACAGTGATCATGAGTACCTCCCTGCTCAGGAGATTCAGTGTCGTCTGTTTGCGCCAAACTTTCGCCCTATCCGCACGCAACCTTTCGCGTACTCATGCCGTCTTTGGAGGTAGAGGGTTTAGCAGCGCACGCTCTGGGGTACTGCGTTAGCGGTTCACCACAGAGGGTGACAGGGCTGGGGCAGACGCACCCGGGCCTGCCGGGTATTCGAGCGGAGGTGTGGCCGTCATCGGGGGCGGTCACACTTCCGCACCCGCTTTTCGGGTGAATCCGATAATCCTTTGTCGACTAAGAGATTTCCCGCGATGATGGTCAAGTGTCCCAGCAGCTGCATGTTCTGAAGACCGCCACCTCAACCGATCCGGTGACGGTGATGCCGCTGCGCCTGCAGTTCGACGACGCGGACACGCCGATCGACGTTCTCGACGCGCTGAGCATCGCACCATTCGCCGGAGGCGACCTGCCGTTCGCGCGGACGGGCAACGTCAAGCGCGTCCGCAAGGAAGCGGCACTGTTGCCCGCTAACGCGACTGTCATCCGGGTCGCCCAGGACAACGCCCGTAAGGCCGTGCTCGCGACCGGCGAAGGCTGGATGCTCCTGGCGTCTCGCTGGGAGGAGGGCGCGCGGGTGACCGTCACGGCGATCAACGACGAGCTCGCCGAGCGCGTGCTGGCCGAAGCGATCGACGGTGCCGAAGAGCCGGAGACCGAGGACGTTTCGGTTGTCAGCATGGGTTTCTGGTACTTCGACGGCGTGTCGCGCCGGCGTGTCCGGGATATCGCCGCGCCCATGTGGCCGGAGATCCGGGGCAACTACACCGCGGGTGTGGCTACCGCGTTCGACCGTCTTCTCGCGACCACGGCCGACAACCTCGCCGGGCGTCTGTTGCTGCTGCACGGTCCGCCGGGCACGGGCAAAACGACCGTGCTGCGGGCGATCGCGCAGTCGTGGCGCAAGTGGTGCCAGGTGGATTGCGTGCTCGACCCGGAGCGGCTGTTCGGCGACCCTGCATACCTGATCGAAGTCGCCATCGGCGTGAGCAACGACGACGAGAAGCCGTGGCGGTTGTTGCTGCTGGAGGACTGTGACGAGTTGATCCGCGGGGAGGCGAAGGCCTCGACCGGGCAGGCGCTGTCCCGGTTGCTCAACCTCACCGACGGCCTGCTCGGGCAGGGCACCCGGACGCTCATCGGGATCACCACCAACGAGAACCTGGCACGCCTGCACCCGGCGGTGACCCGGCCTGGCCGGTGCCTCGCACAGGTCGAGGTCGGTCCACTGACCCATGCCGAGGCAAGCGCTTGGCTGGGTGACGCCGGTGTCGCGCCGGGCACCGGTGCGACCCTCGCCGAGCTGTACTCGATCCGGGAGGGCACGGCACCGGTCGTGGCCGACACCCAGGATCAGCACGCGAATCTGTACCTCTAGAACCGTCCGAACAGGACAGTGGGAACGCTGAGCACCGCGACCGCCTGCATCCCCTTGGCGTTCGGATGCATCGGCGCGGCCGGTGAAGCCGGGATCAGGCCCTCGACCCATCTGCGGTCGGGGGCCTGACACGCGTCATGACCGGACGCGAACGCGTACGGGTTGACGAAGGACGCCTTGTTCTTACGCGCTTGGGTGGCGAGTTCGGCGTTGAGCTTCCTGCCGACGCCGTCGAAATAAGGCGCGTCACCGGTCGCGAACGGCACGACAGGGAAGCAGCTTCCCTGCGCGGGAAGGATTCGCAGGTACCCGACCACGACCACGTGCGCCTTCGGTGAACGCTTGTGGATCTCCTTGATCACGGCGGCGATCTTCGGTCCGACCGCGGTGACTCGGGCGGCGAGCTGGTCCTTGCCGCCTGCCGTGTAGTGCCGTTCGCACGGGTTGCCATTCGGGTCCTTCATGGCGAGGCTGCCGCAGGTCTGCAGGATCTCGCCGAACCCGATGTCGTTGCCGCCGATCATCAACGTCACCAGCTGTGTGTCCGCGCGTAACGCGTTGAGCTGCGGCGGGTTCGTGCCGCCGGACACCTGCTGCGGCGACGTCATGTCGACGGTCCGGGCGCCACCGCAGCTCACGTCGGTGAACGTAGGGATGCGCAGCCATTTGGCGATGAGTGACGGATAGTTGTGGTCCGACCGCGTGCATCCGGCCGGCAGCCCGGTTTGCGCCGGGATGCCGGGACCGGAGGCGTAGGAGTCGCCGAGCGCGACGTAACTGCGGTACAGGCCGTGCTGTTGGTCCGCCGCGGCCGGAGCGGCCATTAGCAGTCCGAACAGCGTCACTACCAGCACGATCACTCGCATGGCTGACAACCTAACAAGACAACACGCGGCGTAGTACGTTCTCCAGCGTTTCTTTGTCCGCCTGCTCGGACGTCCGCCAGGCGACGATCCCGTCCGGCCTGATCAGGCTCGCGCCGTGGGCGCTGATTCCGAACCTCTCGGTGTGTTCGCCGAGGTCGTGCACTGGCAGGTTCGTGACCTCCTGCCAGCGGCCGTCCGGTCCGGTCAGCAGCACCCAGCCGGTGCTCCACAGGTCCAGTGTAGACAGACCGGACGGCAGGATCACGTGCGGCGCCCGGAAACCCGGTTCGCCCTGGAGCTCGAGCGGGTTCTTCACCGGTGAGCCGTCGTCGTTCTCGTCGATCACCGCACTGGAGTGGCGCCGTTCGCCCAACATCGCCTCCACCGCGCCGACCGACGCCGGGATGTCGTCACCGGCCAGGTGCGGCGCCATTCGCTGGACGTAGTTGAACAGCGATTCGCCGACCACGATCCGGGCCGAGTGCTTGCGTTCCGCCTCATAGGTGTCGAGCAGGCCCGGGCCTGCCTCGCCGTTCAGGACGGCAGCCAGCTTCCAGGCGATGTCGAAGCCGTCGCACACGGCCGCGTTGCCGCCCAGCCCGCCCGTCGGCGGCGTCACCTTCGCGGCGTCGCCGACGAGGAAAACCCTGTTGTCACGCCAACGTTCGGCGATTCTGGCGGCCATCTCCCACGGGCCACGCCAGACGATGTCGGGCTGGAGATCCGGCATGGCCAGCCCGGCTCTGATCAACTCGGCGCAGCGCTCAACCGGGTAGTCCGCGAAGCTCTCGCCGTTCTCCGGGTGGTACTCGACCGAGAAGATGTGCCGGCCGGGAACGCTCGTGGTGACGAAGGCGCCGGTGAAATCCTTGTTCTGCAAGTAGTACAGCCACATGTCCTTGTCGGTGAGCAGTTCCGACAGGTCGGCGTTGAACACCATGCCGATGTGGTTGGCCAGCCGGCCCTTGCCGAACCGGGGGATGCCCAGCTTCTCCCGGACCCGGCTGCGGTTTCCGTCCGCGGCGATCAGGTACTGGGCCCGGACCTCGTCGGTGCGGCCGGTATCGCGCTCCAGCAGCTGTGCGGTGACACCGTCAGTGTCCTGCTTGAACGACACGAGCTCGGTGCCGAACCGGAACCGTGCGCCGTGGTTCTCGGCCTGGGCCATCATGATCGGCTCGGCCTGGTCCTGGCTCGCCGACCCCCAGCCGGCGGGCGTGACCTTTTCGACGGCCGACTTCAGCTCGTCGAGATTGCCGATGATCGTCTGGTGGATCGGGCCGCGGACCGTCTCGGCCACCCTCATCTTGAGCCCGGTGTCCTCGGCGACGGCCTTGATCTGCTCGTCCACGCCCGCGATCCGGAGGAATTCCATGGTCCGGGGATATTGCCCGGACGCCCGCGGATGTATGGACGTGCTCTCGTGCCGCTCGACGACCGTCACATCCACGCCCCGTTTTGCCAGGAACATCGCTGTCGACGTGCCGCCCAGTCCCGCTCCGACTATCAGTACAAGTGCCTCAGCCATGAGAGCATCTTATGAACTAAGAGACTAGTTTGACAAGATGTCGTTTTGGGAAAGAGTCTTACGACTCGCCGAGAAGTGGCGGATCACCCGAACGGGTAGGGCCGGTTCCAGCAAGTGGACGCGGTAGTGGGGCGTAGACGGACTCGTTAGCTTGCTTGGCATGTCCACCGACGGCTGGTCGTTCGAGACCAAGCAGATCCACTCCGGCGCAGCTCCCGACCCGGCCACCGGGGCACGCGCGACACCCATCTACCAAACGACATCGTTCGTGTTCCGGGACACACAGCACGGCGCCGACCTCTTCAGCCTCGCTGAGCCCGGCAACATCTACACCCGGATCAACAACCCGACGCAGGATGTACTCGAGCAGCGCGTCGCCGCACTCGAAGGCGGCGTCGCGGCGGTCGCGCTCGCCTCCGGGCAGGCAGCCGAGACCGCAACGATCCTGACGCTCGCCAGAGCCGGTGACCACCTCGTCTCCAGCGCCTCGTTGTATGGCGGCACATACAACCTTTTCCATTACACACTGCCAAAGTTGGGCATCGAGGTCACCTTCGTCGACGACCCGGACAACCTCGACGAGTGGCGTGCGGCGGTCCAGCCGAACACAAAGCTGTTCTTCGCCGAGACGTTGGCAAACCCGCGCAGCAACGTGCTCGACATCGAGGCTGTCGCCGCGGTGGCACACGAAGCGGGAGTACCGCTCGTCGTCGACAACACTGTGCCGACTCCATACCTGTTGCGGCCGATCGAGCATGGCGCGGACATAGTGATCCACTCGGCGACCAAGTACCTCGGTGGCCATGGCACAGCCATAGCCGGCGTAGTCGTCGACGGAGGCAAGTTCGACTTCGGCGCGAACGCCGAACGGTTCCCGGACTTCCACGAGCCAGACCCGAGCTACCACGGCCTGCAGTACTGGCCAGTTCTCGGACATGGTGCCTTCGCAGCGAAACTGCGCGTGCAGCTGTTGCGTGACACAGGTGCCGCGATCGCGCCATTGACCAGTTTCCTTGTCATCCAAGGAATCGAGACGCTGTCACTGAGGATCGAGCGGCACGTGGCCAACGCCCAGGCGCTCGCCGAATGGCTGGAACAGCGCGATGAGGTCCTCGCTGTGTATTACGCTGGCCTGCCGGGCAGCAAGTGGTACGCGGCAGGCCAGAAGTACCTGCCGCGCGGCGCAGGCGCAGTCGTGAGCTTCGAACTACGCGGCGGCGTCGACGCCGGACGAGCCTTTGTGGACGGTACCGAACTGTTCTCACAGTTGGTGAACATCGGCGACGTGCGCAGCCTGATCGTGCACCCGGCAAGCACCACGCACAGCCAGTTGACGCCGGAGGAACAGGCCGTCACGGGCGTGACGCCGGGCCTGGTTCGTCTCTCGGTCGGTATCGAGGGAATCGAGGACCTCAAAGCGGATCTGGAGGCAGGCTTCCGAGCAGCGAAGGCGAACACATGACCGGTGGCTGGCAGGAGGGAGACCCAGCGGGCCGTCGTCGCTGGGTCCGCCTCCGGCAGCCGCTGGAACTGGAGTCCGGCGACCTCCTGCCGGACATCCGAATCGCGTACGAAACCTGGGGTCTGCCCAACCAGGCGAAGTCGAACTGCGTCCTGGTGCTCCACGCGCTGACAGGCGACAGTCATGTGGCGGGCCCAGGCACCCCCGGCTGGTGGGAAGGCCTGATCGGACCAGGCAAAGCCGTGGACACAAACCACTTCTTCGTGGTGGCCCCAAACGTACTCGGCGGCTGCCAAGGCACAACCGGTCCATCAACGCCAGCGGCAGACGGAAAACCCTGGGGCAGCAGATTCCCAGCATTGACAGTGCGTGACCAGGTCGCCGCCGAGGCACAGTTCGCGGACGCCCTGGGAATCGAAACGTGGGCCGGAGTCCTCGGCGGCTCGATGGGCGGCATGCGCGCGGTCGAATGGGCAGTCACGCACCCAACCAGAGTCGCAGCCTTGCTCTTGCTGGCCTGTCCCGCAGCCGCATCAGCAGAACAGATCGCCTGGGCTTCACCCCAACTGGCCGCGATCCGCGCCGACCCAGCCTGGCGCAACGGCGATTACCACGCAAACCCACCCGGCCCAATCACCGGCCTAGGCATCGCCCGCCAAATCGCCCACGTGACATACCGCAGCGAACCCGAACTGGCAGCCCGCTTCGGCCGCTCACCCCAAGGCGACGGCCGGTTCGCCGTCGAGTCCTATTTGGACCACCAAGCAGCCAGACTGGTCCGCCGCTTCGACGCAGGCAGCTACGTCGTGCTGACCGAAGCCATGAACTCCCACGACGTCGGCCGCTCCCGAGGCGGAACAGAAGCCGCACTCAACCGCATCCAAGCCAAAACAATCGTGGCAGGCGTAGACAGCGACCGCCTGTACCCCCTGTCGCAGCAAGCCGAACTCGCCGCAGCCATCCCCAACGCAGGCGACCTCCGCGTAGTCACATCACCCTACGGCCACGACGCATTCCTGATCGAAACCCCACAGATCTCGGCACTCGCCAAGGAACTACTCACATAGCCGGCCAAGTAGAATCTGGTTGTTGAGCGCCCCAGCCTCGACGTGAGAACCAGCCTGGGTTAGCGCCCGCGAGCGGTAGGCGAGCACGGTCACCGACCTGAAGGGTCGAGCCCCGGTCAGCGCCCCAGCGCCCAAGCCCCGCACAAACCAGCCCTGACCAGCACAAACACAAACCCGCCAGGCCCTTACATAAGTAGACAGCCCCCACCCGCCACTGGGGGGCGTCCCTGCTCCAGACTACAAGGGATGGCGGGTGAGCAGGGGTTTTCAAGAGGCGAACCCGTGCGAAAGGGACTTTCGCTCGAGGTTTACTCGTCTGGGCGAGGGGCTGGACCGGGTGGGCGCTGGCCGGAGCCAGAGCTAAGGCCAGAGCCAGAGCGGAGGCTGGCCCTGCCTTGGGTAGGTGCGATCGACGGCTGGGGAACGGCGGCCGGGTGGGAAGTGGCCTGGCCGCCGGAGCGGAATCGGTCAGTCGCCGTTCAAGGCTGTGGTGATCCAGCCGGAGACGGGGAGTGCGCGGGTGGCGCATTCGGCGGCCAGTTTGATTGTCCAGCGCAGCGCTTGCATCATGACCATGGCCATCTCGGCGGGGGAGGCGTTGGCCAGGGCGATCTCGATTTGGTCCTTGGCGGCTTCGGTGTCGCCGTGGACTTCGGCCAGAAGTGTCCGGACGGCTGTGCGGACGGGTGGGTCGGCCTCGTCGATGGGGACTTCGTGTCCGTCGTCGTCGTAGACCTGCATTTTCACCGGTGCTGTGCCGCCTGAGCCTAGGGCTGCCACCATGGCGCTGCATTCGCGGAACAGCATGAGCATCAGTTCGGTCGCCTCTTCGCGGCCGCGGTCGCGGGCGAAGGCGGTCATCCGCTCGACCGCGCCGGTGTCCTGGCCGGCGTGCATCGACGCCAGCGCTTGGCTGGCGGCGGCGATGATGCGTTGCGGTTGATCGGAGTTCGGGTCCACTACGACATCTTCCAACAGCCGTATGGGCCTTCCGCAAGGTGATTGAAAACTGTCGGGCCCCGGTTCACCGACGGGCCGGGCGTTCAGGGAGCACGCTCGCCAGGTCGCCGGGCACTCCGGCGAACTCGCCCTGCGCGCGGGTGACGCCGATGGCGTGCCACCACGCTGCGTCCTGTGCTGTGGGCACGTCGACGACGCTGACCATGACGCCGGCCTGGTTCAGGGTTGCGATCATCCCGGCGGTCACCTTGGTCAAGAGCGAGTCGGGCCGCCTGCGGTCGGGGCGGTCGGCCACGATCGAGCCGGCCAGGATCACCGACTGGACCTCTTCGTCCTCCACGATCGCGAACTCGGTCTGGCTGCCGGTGAACTCGTGCAGGCCGACGATTACGCCGTTGTCGCGTAGCGCCTGCAGGTTCGACTGTGCCTCGCCGCGGTCGGCGATCACCGCCCGGGTGTCGAGCGCGATCTCGAGCCGGTCCGGCTGGATGCCTGTCTTGGCGATCACCCGGTTGAGCACGCCTGCCAGGTTGCCGTCGGAGGACTGCATTTGTGTCAGCCGCAGCCGCAGGCCGATCTCCTGATCCGCGGCCTGCTCGCAGGCTCGCTGGAACGCCCAGGGCCCGATGGTGAGCGACATGCCGGTGCTCTCGGACATGTCGCGGCACGCGTAGTGCCCTATCACGCCGTCGGGGTGATCCCAGCGCAGCAGCACTTCCAGGCCGGTTACGTGCCCGTCGGCCAGGTCGATCACCGGCTGGTAGTCGCAGTCGAGTTCGCCGTTCTCCCACGCGCCGGGCATCGCCGCGGTCAGCGCGAACAGGGCCTTCTGGTCGGCGTCCTCGTGGACGTTGTGCGCCTCCCACTGGCGTTTGCCGACCGCCTTGGCGCGGCGCATGG
Source organism: Kibdelosporangium banguiense (assembly GCF_017876405.1). Lineage (GTDB taxonomy): Bacteria > Actinomycetota > Actinomycetes > Mycobacteriales > Pseudonocardiaceae > Kibdelosporangium > Kibdelosporangium banguiense. Next base: position 3,464,644 of record NZ_JAGINW010000001.1, read on the forward strand.
TGGAGTTGGCGGCACGCAACAGGTCCAGCCGGCCGTACGCCCGGCCGACGTGTTGCGCCACGCCGATGCTCACGCAGACCGCGACGCCGGCGTCGCCGATGAAGGTCGGCTCGGCCAGCCGGTCGTTGATCTGGTCGATCAGCACCTGGTAGTGCGGCACGTCCGGGGTGTTCTCGATCAGGATCGCGAACTCGTCGCCGCCGACCCGGCCGACCACCGCGTTGTAGTCGGCCACGATCGCGCGCAGCTGGTTGGCCACCACCTGCAGCATCCGGTCGCCGGCCAGGTGGCCAAGGCCGTTGTTGATCACCGAGAACGAGTCGATGCCGACGTGCAGCAGGGTGATGGCGGTCCGCGGTGACGCGCCCTCCAGAATCGCGTCCAGTTTGGACTGGAAGTGCTGCCGGTTGGCCACGCCGGTGAGCATGTCGCGCACGGACTGCTGGCCCAGCTGGTTCTGCAGCGCCTGCAGCTCGCTGAGGTTCTCCACCATCGTTACGTGGTAGGCCGGTTCGCCGTTGACGTCGCGCAGCAGCGAGATCACCAGGTAGACCCACGCGATGGTGCCGTCCTGCCGGACCATCCGGCGGCGTTCACGCACCCGCGGCACGATGCCCTCGGTGACCTCGCGGTACGAGATCACCACGTCGTCGGCGTCCTCGGGCGGGAACAGCTCGCGGACGTTGCGGTCGTCCAGGTCGGCCTCGGTGCACTCGAGGATGTGCGCCAGCGCCGAGTTGGTCTGCACGAAGTTGCCGGCCATGTCGGTCAGCGCCATACCGATCGCCGAGGCGTGGAAGACCTCCTCGAACCGCTCGGTCGCGGCGCGCTCCCGCCGTTCGGCCTCCCGCTTGGACTTCAGCAGCGCCTGCTTGATGTGCTCCTGCTGGTCCAGGGTGCGCAGCCGGATGCCGGTGGCGTATCCGGTGGCCAGGTTGGACAGCAGGCCGACGACCTTCTTGGCGAGCTCGCGGTCGGTGCGCCGGTCGGAGTCCAGCAGCAGCGCGGCGGCGAGGATCTCGACCGTGCACTGCAGGCTCTCCGGCCCGGTGAAGTCGTTGTTCACCAAGGCGTGGCCGACGCCGACGGCACTGGAGGGGTCGAACAGTTCGGCGTTGACCGCGTCGGCGAGCACGTGCAGCTGATCGAGCAAGAACTCGTCCATCTCGTCGGCTGTCATCGGCACGTAGGCAGTGCGGCCGATGACCCGTGCCCATGCCTTGGCGACCTCGGCACGCCGTTGGGCGCGCTCGGGGTCAAGCGGTCCCGGCGGGGTCACGGGGCCTGCTCCTGACGGTGCGCCACCACAGAGCGGGGGCTCGGTCTCACAACGCACCTTCTCGCGGTCGGGGCAACGGGGTATACCGGTGGATCATGTGCTTATCGGGATGTCGGGCCTGTGGGGCGAGTGTTCACGGTGTCGCGGGCATTCGATCTCGCCGTCGGGACTGGCCGCCCAAGTCGCACACCACTGCTACAGCACACCTCTCGGTCCTGTTCTGGTGATGGCCAGGCTACTCAGCGGAGTAGCCATCCGGTAGACGGGCGCACTGTCGCGGCCCATTCAGGCGAGTAGGTGCCAGCAAACGGTTGCTCACCGTAGTTTTCATTAGTCCGATCGAATGAAGTTTCACGGGATATCCCGGGTGTCAGGGCTGAGATTCTGTCACTACGCAGTCGTGCCCTTTTTGATCGCCACGCCCGCCCAGATGCCGTCGTCCTCCGGCACCGCCGACTGCGGCGGGGTGGTGTCCGGGCGCCAGCCGGACGCCGGCACCAGACCGGGTTCGACCAGCTCGAAGTCGCCGAACAGCGCCAGGATCTCCGGCCGGGACCGCAGGCAGGCGGGGTTGTACGCACTGGCCTGCACGGTCTCGAGGATCTCCTGCGCCCGTACCTGTTCGAAATCGGCGGTGAAGTGGCTGATCGCCAGCGCGCTGCCGTCCGGCACGGCCTCGCGGTACGCCTCGAACGCCGCGTGGATGTCCACATCGGCCGGGATGTAGTGGCCGACCGCCACCGCGAGGACACCGACCGGCTGGCTGAAGTCCAGCAGCCGCAGCGTTTCCGGCGCTTTGAGCACGTTGTCCGGGTAGGTGATGTCGGCGTCGACGATCGCCGCGTCCGGCTCGTTCTCCAGCAGTAGCTGGCTGTGCGCCAGGGCGACCTCCTCGACGTCCACGTAGACCACCCGGGATCCGGGCGCGGCCTTCTGGGCGATCTCGTGCACGTTGCCGACTGTAGGGATACCGGAGCCGAGGTCGAGGAACTGCCGGATCCCGGTCTCGATCATGAAGAGCACGGCCCGGCGCATGAAGGCACGGTTGCTCCACGCGATCTGCCGGGCATTGGGCTGGATCCTGACCAGCTCGTCGAAGATCGCCCGGTCGCTGGCGAGGTTGTGCCCGCCGCCCAGGGCGTAGTCGTAGATCCGGGCCGGAGAAGGCCGGGCAGGGTCGAGGTTCTCCGGAATCCAGCCGCGCTTGCCGGTCATCTACCCAGCCCATTTCGCTTGTGTTCGAGTGAAAACGGCGGGAAGCCTACAGCTATATGTCCGGATTGGCAGGGGTCGGTTACCTGCCTGTGTCATAGCACTTGTGTCCGTGCCGTGTGACAGAAATGCGTCGTCAGGCGCTGTCCTTACGGCGCTGCTGTCCCACGCTGCGTCAGGGCGGCGATTGCCATCTCGCGGAGTAATGCCGCCATTTGGTCACGGTCGAGGTGACGGCTGTGCGGGGTCGAATTGATCAATCCGAAAACCGCGTGCGCGGCCGCCCGCGCGGACGGCTCGTCGATACCGGCGACGACTTCCTGGATCGCCTGTACCCACACCTCTACATAGCGGCGTTGCAGTGCGCGCACGCGACGGCGGTCCGGGTCGGTCAGGTTGCCTAGATTGCGTTCCTGCACGGTGATCAGTGCCGGATTGTCCAGGGCGAAGTCCACTTGGAAACGCACCAGTTCGGCCAGCAGCCCGGCCGGCTCGGTGAACCGGGCCGCCAGGCTCTGCCCGCCGTCGAGCAGGACCTCGCTGATGGACGTCAGCATCTCCCCGAGCATCGCGTCCTTGCTGCGGAAATGCCGGTAGAGCGCGGGGCCGGAGATGCCGACCGCGGCGCCGATGTCGTCGATGCCGACCCCGTGGAAGCCGTGCCGGGCGAACAACTCCGCCGCGGCGGCGAGGATCTGTTCACGCCGTGTGGCCGGCGCGCCTGTGGACAACGGATGGGACGACACGCGGCCATGCTAGCGGGGTGACGTTAGCGAGCGCTAACAGTGACGGCGTACGGACAGTCGGGTTAACAATTCACCAGTTACTTCCACAATCGACAAACGCCGCTCATCCTGAAAGTCCCAACCCTGCTTGTGGGAACTTGCGGAGGGCTCAATGAGGCGACCGTTCCGTGTCCTGTTATGCCTTGCGGCTACTGCCCTTGGCTTCACCACACTGTCCGCGCCGGCCTATGCGGCGGCCGAGAACTATGTGGCTCTTGGAGATTCCTACTCATCCGGTGTCGGCACCGGCGGCACCTACAGCGGCGGTAGCTGCAAACGCAGCACCAATGCGTACCCGCGGTTGTGGGCCAACACCCACGCACCGGCGTCGTTCAATTTCATCGCGTGTTCCGGCGCGAAGACCGCTGACGTGCTGAACAGCCAGGTCAGTGCGCTCAGTGCGAGTACATCACTGGTGACCATCTCGATCGGCGGCAATGACGCCGGCTTTGTCGACGTGATCACGACATGCACATTGGGCAGTGATTCCACTTGTACCAATCGGGTGAATCAGGCCAAGACGTTCGCGCAGAACGAACTGCCTGCCCGGTTGGACAACGTCTACAACCAGATCAAACAACGCGCACCCTCGGCGAGGGTGGTCGTGCTCGGCTATCCGCGGTTCTACAAGGTGCCCGGCTCCTGCAGTGTGGGCCTGTCGGACACCAAACGGTCCGCGATCAACAGCGGTGCGGACACCCTCGCCCAGGTGACCGCGGCGCGAGTGGCGGCGGCCGGATTCACGTTCGTCGACATCCGTAACGCTTGGACAGGGCATGAGATCTGCTCGGGCGACCTGTGGCTCAACAGCCTCACATGGCCCGTCGAAGAGTCCTATCACCCCAACAAGAACGGCCAGGCCAGGGGCTACCTGCCGGCCCTGACCGCGATCACCGGCTGATCAACACCCCGACGGCCCCGGCTTCGGCCGGGGTTGTCCGGGTGGACGGGCACGTTAGTCAGCGCTAACATTCAGCTTAGGTTAACGATGACTAACTTGGGAGCGAGATGGACGCGCCCGTGCTGCGCAGCCAGGCAGACCCGTCGGATGCCGCCTACCAGCGCTACGTGAAAGAGCATGCCGCGCTGGCCGACGACCTGGGCGAACGGCTGGCCCGAGCGCGCCTGGGCGGCCCGGAGAAGGCTCGCAAGCGGCATGTCGAGCGCGGCAAGCTGCTGCCTCGCGAGCGGGTGGATTCCCTGCTCGACCCTGGTTCGCCGTTCCTGGAACTTTCTCCGCTAGCCGCAGACGGCATGTACGACGACGAAGCGCCTGCTGCCGGGATCATCACCGGTGTGGGGCGCGTCTCCGGCCGGGAGTGCGTCATCGTCGCCAACGACGCCACGGTCAAGGGCGGCACGTACTACCCGATGACCGTGAAGAAGCACTTGCGCGCGCAGGAAGTCGCGCTACACAACAATCTTCCTTGTATCTACCTGGTCGACTCGGGTGGCGCGTTCCTGCCCAAGCAGGACGAGGTCTTCCCGGATCGCGAGCACTTCGGTCGGATCTTCTTCAACCAGGCCACCATGTCCGCACGCGGCATACCGCAGATCGCTGCCGTGCTGGGCTCCTGTACCGCCGGTGGCGCGTACGTCCCCGCGATGAGTGACGAAGCGGTGATCGTACGCAACCAGGGCACGATTTTCCTGGGCGGACCTCCGCTGGTGAAGGCCGCGACCGGCGAGGTCGTCACGGCCGAAGAGCTGGGTGGCGGGGACGTGCACTCTCGCGTCTCGGGTGTGACCGACCACTTGGCTGAGGACGACGCGCACGCGCTGCGGATCGTCCGGTCGATCGTGTCGACCTTGGGTCCTCGTGTTCCCAAACCTTGGGACCTCGCTCCCGTGGAAGAGCCCGCTGTCGACCCCTTGCAGCTGTACGGCGTCGTGCCCACCGACTCACGAACCCCTTATGACGTAAGGGAAGTCATCGCTCGGGTGGTCGACGGCAGCAAGTTCCGCGAGTTCAAGCGGGAGTACGGAAACACGCTTATAACAGGGTTTGCGCGAATTCACGGCCACCCGGTCGGCATCATCGCCAATAACGGTGTCCTGTTCGGAGAGTCCGCGCTCAAGGGCGCACACTTCATCGAACTGTGCGACAAGCGCCGGATTCCTTTGGTGTTCCTGCAGAACATCACCGGGTTCATGGTCGGCCGGGACTACGAGGCGGGCGGCATCGCCAAGCACGGCGCCAAGATGGTCACCGCCGTGGCGTGTGCCCGGGTGCCGAAGTTCACTGTGGTCATCGGCGGATCGTTCGGCGCCGGCAACTACTCCATGTGTGGCCGGGCGTATTCGCCGCGGTTCCTGTGGATGTGGCCGAACGCCCGGATCTCGGTGATGGGCGGCGAGCAGGCCGCGTCGGTGCTCGCGACCGTGCGCCGCGACCAGATCGAGGGCAGCGGCGGCGACTGGCCGGCCGCGGACGAAGAGGCGTTCAAGGACCCGATCCGCCAGCAGTACGAGGACCAGGGCAACCCGTACTACTCGACCGCGCGGCTCTGGGACGACGGCGTGATCGATCCAGGCGACACCAGGACCGTGCTCGGGCTGGCCCTGTCGGTGGCCGCGAACGCGGAACTCGAAGAAGCCGGCTACGGCGTTTTCCGGATGTGAGGCAGATGTTCCAGCGAGTCCTGATCGCCAACCGCGGCGAGATCGCGGTCCGGATCACCCGGACCCTGGCGCGGCTCGGCGTGCGCTCCATCGCGGTCTACAGCGACGCGGACGCCGGCGCCCGGCACGTGCTCGAAGCCGACACCGCGGTCCGCATTGGCCCGGCCGCGGCCCGGGAGAGCTACCTTTCGATCCCACGGATCATCGCCGCCGCCAGGGAAGCCGGCGCCCAGGCGATCCACCCCGGCTACGGCTTCCTGGCCGAGAACGTGGACTTCGCGCGGGCTTGTGAAGAGGCCGGGCTGGTGTTCATCGGCCCGCCGACCGGCGCGATCGAGGCGATGGGCGACAAGATCCGCGCCAAGCAGACCGTGATGGCCGCGGGTGTTCCGGTTGTTCCCGGCCGGACCGAGCCGGGCATGACCGACACGGACCTGGTCGAGGCGGCCGCCGAGATCGGTTTCCCGGTGCTGCTCAAGCCTTCCGCCGGCGGTGGCGGCAAGGGAATGCGCCTGGTCACCGAGGTGACGCAGCTTCGGGCGGCGATCGAGTCGGCCCGGCGGGAAGCGCGGGGCTCGTTCGGCGACGACACTTTGCTGATCGAGCGATTCGTGCAGCGGCCTCGTCACATCGAGATCCAGGTGCTCGCCGACGCGCACGGCAACGTGATCCATCTTGGTGAGCGCGAGTGCAGCCTGCAGCGCAGGCACCAGAAGATCATCGAAGAGGCGCCGTCGCCTGTGCTCGACGCCGAGACACGGGCCCGGATGGGCGCTGCCGCAGTCGATGCGGCCCGTGCGGTCGGCTACACCGGTGCGGGGACCGTGGAATGCATTGTCTCCGCGGACCGGCCGGACGAGTTCTTCTTCATGGAGATGAACACCCGGCTGCAGGTCGAGCACCCGGTGACCGAGCTGGTGACCGGCCTTGACCTGGTCGAATGGCAGCTCCGGGTGGCCGCGGGCGAGCCTCTGGGGGTGTCGCAGGAGCAGGTCGAGCTCACCGGGCACGCCATCGAGGCCCGGGTCTACGCCGAAGACCCCGCACGGGACTTCCTGCCGACCGGCGGGACCGTGCTGGACATCGCGGAACCTGTGGACGTACGCGTCGATTCCGGTCTGCGCGTGGGAACCGAGGTCGGCTCGAACTACGACCCGATGCTGGCCAAGGTGATCGCCTGGGCGCCGACCCGGGAAGCCGCCCTGGGCAGGCTTTCGGCGGCGCTGGCGGACACGGCTGTGCTCGGCGTCGGCACGAACGTGGCCTACCTGAGGGACTTGCTGCACGATCCGGACGTGCTGGCCGGGCGGCTCGACACCCAGCTCGTGGAGCGGCGCGGCAAGTTCACCCAGTCGACTCCCGACCATGTCTTCGCCGCCGCGGCACTCGACGATCTGCTTGCGCTGCAACCCAATGGCCCGGTTGTCGACCCGTGGGACGTGCCCAGCGGCTGGCGAATCGGCGCGCATGCGGGCTTCTCGGTCCGGTTCGACTCCGGTGACCGGCAGGTGACTGTCCGGGTTGTCGGCGACCAGGTGACTGTCGGCGACGCGGCTCCTGTACAGGCGTCCGCTTCCGTCGAGGATTCGTTGCTACGGCTGACTTTCGACGGCCGGACGCACAAGTATCGCCGCGCCAGGGCCGGTTGCGTGCTCTGGCTCGCCGAAGACGGCTTCACCTGGTCGATCGCCGAGCACTCGCTGCTGGAGGAATCCACGGCTTCCGGTACCGCTGGCGGGCCGGTGACCAGCCCGATGCCCGGCACTGTGCTGGTGGTCAAGGCCGTGCAGGGCGACCGCGTCACCGCGGGAACGCCGTTGCTGGTGGTCGAGGCGATGAAGATGGAACACACCATCACCGCGCCAGTCGACGGCGTGCTCACCGAGCTGCATGTCCAAGCGGGCCAACAGGTCACGCTCAACCAACCACTCGCCCTGGTGACCCCAGAGGAGATGACGACATGATCGACTTCAGGCTCGAGGAGGAGCACGAAGCGCTGCGCAAGACCGTGCAGGAGTTCGCGCGGGAAGAGATCGCGCCGGTCATCGGCGAGTACTACGAGCGCTGCGAGTTCCCGTACGACATCGTCGCCAAGATGGCCCGGATGGGCCTGTTCGGCCTGCCGTTCCCGGAGTCCGTGGGTGGTATGGGCGGCGACTACTTCACCTTGTGCATCGCGTTGGAGGAGCTGGCGCGCGTCGACTCGTCGGTCGCGATCACGCTGGAGGCCGGCGTTTCCCTTGGCGCGATGCCGATCTACCGCTTCGGCAACGACGAGCAGAAGGCCGAATGGCTGCCCAAGCTGGTGTCCGGCGAGATGCTCGGCGCCTTCGGACTGACCGAGCCGGGCGGCGGTTCCGACGCGGGTGCGACCCGGACCACCGCCCGCCGCGACGGCGACAGCTGGATCATCAACGGCACCAAGGCGTTCATCACCAACTCCGGTACCGACATCACCGGCCTGGTCACAGTCACGGCGGTGACCGGCGAGAATGACGGCCGCAAGCAGATCTCCGCGATCATCGTCCCATCCGGCACACCAGGGTTCTCGGTCTCCAAGAAGTACTCGAAGGTCGGCTGGAGTGCCTCGGACACCCGGGAACTGTCTTTCCAGGACTGCGTTGTCCCCGCGGAGAACCTGCTGGGTCAGAAAGGTCGCGGTTACGCCCAGTTCCTGTCCACTTTGGATGAGGGCCGGATCGCGATCGCCGCGGTGTCGGTGGGGCTCGCACAGGGCTGTGTGGACGAGTGCGTGCGGTACGTCAAGGAGCGCGAGGCGTTCGGCCACAAGATCGGCGAGTACCAGGCGATCCAGTTCAAGATCGCCGACATGGAGGCCCGCACCCACGTCGCCCGCCTGGCCTACTACGAGGCCGCGGCCCGGATGCTGCGCAACGAGCCGTTCAAGCGTCAGGCTGCGATCGCCAAACTGGTCTCCTCCGAAGCGGCCATGGACAATGCCCGCGACGCCACGCAGATCTTCGGCGGCTACGGCTTCATGAACGAGTACCCGGTCGGCCGGTTCTACCGGGACGCCAAGATCCTCGAGATCGGTGAGGGCACCAGCGAGGTCCAGCGCATGCTCATCGCCCGTGACCTGGGTCTGGCCCGCCCCTGGCAGTAGAAACAAGGGCTCCCTCCGGGGCATCCCTGATGATGCGTGGCCCGGTCGCGCGCGACGCTGTGCCCATGGCAAGCAGTGTGCTCGACCGGGGTGAGACCATCACGCCGTTACGTATCCCGACCGCCGCGGGGACTTTCGACGCGGTCGCCGCCGGTCCGTGCAACGGCCGCAAAGTGCTGTTGCTGCACGGCTTCCCGCAGTCCGGTATCGCTTGGAAGGGCCAGTTGCAGGCGCTGGCCAGGGCTGGATACCGGGCTGTCGCGCCGGATCAGCGTGGATATTCGCCGGACGTACGGCCCCTGGCGGTCGAGGACTATTGGCTGGACTACGCCGTCGACGATGTCGTCGCGATGGCGGACGCGCTTGGCTGGTACCGCTTCGACCTGGTCGGCCAGGACTGGGGCGCGGCGGTGGGGTGGATCGCGGCAGCGCGGTATACGCACCGGGTGCGCACGCTGGCCACGGTGTCGTTGCCCAGGCCAGGGCCGCAGCCGATTCCTGAGGACAGCCAGGCGCTGGAGTCGGCGCTCAACTGGTATCGCGCCAACGACTTTCTCGGGTACGGCCACCGCGTCACGGTTCCTACGCTGTTCATCGCCGACAATGCACCCGATTGGGTCACCGGCCCGTATCAGTGGGAACAGTTTTCGCCCGGTATTTCCGAACTGTTGCTGAGTCACCTCGGCAGGTTCTAACGTCCTGAGGCATGAAGCGCTCTGGGTGGATCGTCGTATTCGCGCTGTTGGCCAGTCTGGTGATGCCGTTGCCGGCCTCTGCGGCCGGCCGCACTCCAGGCGATTGCACGGCCGCGCTGGACTGCACGGCGGCCGAGATCAATCTGATGTCCATGGACGACCGGCTGGAGTTCGTCCGGCTCATGCAAAGCGGTCCGGGCGCGCAACTGGACGCGACCGACCGGTGGCGCAACATCGAGGGCGTGATCACGTTCTTCCGCGACCACAACATGGGCGCGCCGGGAACGTGGGTGTCCTACGTGGACTCCGGGATTGTCGAGGGGGTCGAACGCGGGATCGCGATCGCGCTCGGCCGTTCGCAGGACGAGTTCGGCAACCCGGGTTCGCGCAAATGGGCGACATATCTGACGAAGTTGCACGCCGGGCAGCTGACCGTACGCAACGTGCACGACAAAGCGTGGGGTGAAGCCGAACAGGCGTCGACCGATCACGGTGTGGTGCTCGCGGAGCGCGTTCACAAGATCAAGCCGACCGCCGTGGAGCGCCGGTTCTTCCTGTTCTCCGAGTTCTACCGGTGGACGCTGCGTAACCGGCCGGCCGCGCTGGACCTGCTGGCCGTCTACGGCGGACTGATCCACCCCGACCTGGCCCGCCAGCGGGTGCCGTTCCTGGACTGGTTCACCGATGTGGGCAACCCCGTGCCGTCCCGCAAGGGCTGCGAGCTCGCCTACGCTTTCGCCCGTTTGGACCCGATTGCCGGGTTGTTCACCACGGTGGACCTGCTTCTGGCCTATATACCCGACCTCTTCAGGGAGTACCGCGCGGCGGCGTAGCTGGAAAATCACGCTGCTGAGTCGATCGGGGCGGCATAGCATCGGTTGTCATGGGCAACCATGCCGTGATGAGCCATGAGCGGGCAGCGGCCGCTCTACGCGATCAGTACGCGGCGCTCCCGCCGGGGGCGCCCGTACGGCTGGGCAAGACCACCTCGAATCTGTTCCGCTTCCGCGATCCGGCCACGCGGACGCTGGACGTCAGTGAGTTCGCCGGTGTCCTGAGTATCGACGCCGAGGCGCGGACGGCCGACGTCGGCGGGATGACCACCTACGAGCAGCTCGTCGACGCCACGCTGCCGTACGGGCTGATGCCGTTGGTGGTTCCCCAGCTCAAGACCATCACGCTCGGTGGTGCGGTGGCCGGCCTGGGCATCGAGTCGACGTCGTTCCGCAACGGGCTGCCGCACGAATCCGTGCTGGAGATGGAGATCCTCACCGGAGACGGCCGGATTGTCCGGTTGGACCGGGATGACGAACGCTTTCGTGGCTTTCCCAACTCGTACGGCACGCTCGGCTACGCGCTGCGGCTGAAAATCGAGCTCGAACCCGTGCTGCCGTATGTCGAGCTACGGCACGTGAAGTTCGATGATCCGACGGACATCACTGCGATCGCACAACGTCCCGACGTGGATTTCCTGGACGGCACGGTGTTCGGGCCGGACGAGCAGTACCTGACCTTGGGTCGATTTGTCGACAAACCAACGCATCGGCCGAGTGACTACCAGGGCCAGGAGATCTTCTACAAATCGATCCGGGAGCGGTCGGCCGACCTGCTGACAGTGCGGGACTACCTGTGGCGCTGGGACACCGACTGGTTCTGGTGCTCCCGGGCGTTCGGCGTGCAGCACCCGGTTGTGCGTCGCCTGTGGCCCAAGCGGTACCTGCGCTCGGACGTCTACCGCAAGATCGTCGCACTGGACCGCCGATACCGGATCACCGAACGGATCGGCCGGGCAAGCGGCGCGGCCGCCCGCGAACCGGTGATCCAGGACGTCGAGATCCCGCTCGACCGGCTCGCGGAGTTCCTCGAGTTCTTCCACCGGGACATCGGCATCAGCCCGGTCTGGCTGTGCCCGATCAAGCTGCGCGACCGGCGCACCTGGCCGCTGTACCCGATGGACCCCGGCACGTTGTACGTCAACGTCGGCTTCTGGGCGACCGTCCCGCTGGCGCCCGGTGAACCGGCAGGCACGCACAACCGCATGATCGAGCGGGTCGTCACCGAGCTCGGCGGCCACAAGTCGTTGTACTCGGAGTCCTTCTACTCCCAGGAGGACTTCTGGCGGTTGTACAACGGAGAGCGCTATCGCGCCCTCAAGCGTGAGTTCGATCCGGACGGTCGGTTGCCCGGCCTCTACGACAAGTGCGTGCGAGGTAGTTGATGCGAATCGCTGAAGCCATTCAAGAGATGACCGGTCCTGGTGTGCCGGTCGAGTTCATCGCCTACGACGGCAGCCGGTCTGGCACCCGGGACGCCGACGTACGAGTGGAGGTGCGCTCGCCGCTGGCGTTGTCGCACATCGCCTCTTCGCCCAACCAACTCGGTCTGGTGCGGGCGTACGTGACCGGTGCGCTGGAGATCGTCGGCGACATGTACACCGCATTGGCCACATTCCCGGAAATGTCACCGCGCAAGCTCTCCGCCTCGCTGCTGATGAAGGTGGCCACCAAGCTCGCGGTCGCCAAGGTGCTCTGGCCCACCAGACCGCCGGCCGAGGAGTCACGGCTGTCAGGCAGACGGCACTCACGCCAGCGGGACGCGGTCGCGATCTCGCACCACTACGACGTGTCCAACCAGTTCTATGAGTGGGTGCTCGGTCCTTCGATGGCGTACACATGCGCCGTCTACGAAACCGAGAACACCTCCCTTGAGGACGCCCAGTACGCCAAATTCGACCTGGTGGCGCGGAAACTCGCGCTGCAGCCCGGCATGCGGCTGCTCGACGTGGGTTGCGGCTGGGGCGGCATGGTCATTCACGCCGCCAAGTACTACGGCGTCCGTGCCCTGGGCGTCACCCTCTCGGCCAACCAGGCCGAGTGGGCACAGAAACGGATCGCCCAGGAAGGCCTCGGCGATCTCGCGGAAGTCCGGCACCTGGACTACCGCGGCGTCTTCGAGTCGGACTTCGACGCGATCAGTTCGATCGGCCTGACCGAGCACATCGGCGAGGCCAACCTGGCCTCGTACTTCGAGATGCTCTACTCGAAGCTGTGCGCAGGCGGGCGGCTGCTGAACCACTGCATCACCCGTTCGGACAACCTGCAGGACGCCCGGACCGAGAACTTCATCAACCGATACGTCTTCCCGGACGGCGAACTGCTCGGCCCGGGCCGGATCATCACCCAGATGAACGACACCGGCTTCGAGGTCCGCCACGAGGAGAACCTCCGCGAGCACTACGCACTCACACTCGCCGCGTGGGGCGAGAACCTCGAACGCCACTGGACCGAAGCCGTCCGCGAGGTCGGCCCGCACAAGGCCCGCGTCTGGCGGCTCTACATGGCCGGCTCGCGCCTCGGCTTCGAACGCAACGAGATCCAGCTGCACCAGGTCCTCGGCGTCAAACTCGACAACCAGGGCCGCTCCGGCTTCCCCCTCCGCCCCACCTGGTGAGGTTGTTTCGCCCCCAAAGTGGCTTTCGGAGCGTTGGATGCCCCCAACGCCACTTTGGGGGCACATCTCTAGCCGGACGGGGTCAGGCCGGCTGGCGCCATCGTGCGCAGGCATGCTTTCGCGCGCTGCCAGCGGGCATCGAGCTGGTTGTCGTCCGGGTAGGCCCAGTTGCTGATCAGCAGGCCGCGGACGGTGTCCATCGCGGTGTAGGAGTAGTGCCGGAACTGGGGCGTGGCGGCCTGCTCGCCGAACAGGCGCTTGCCGAAGTCGATCACCATCGCGCCGATCTCCGGCTCCACGTCGGAGACCTGGACGCGTAGCTCGGGGTCGGTGCGCGCGGCCAGCAGCAGTTCCGTACTGGCCGCGAAGATCGGGCCCTGGTGGATCTCCCACAGCAGGTCCAGGGTGTCGCCGACCGGGTCGGCCGACTCAGAGAGCCGATCCATCTGGGCGAACGCCAGCTCGGCCCGGCGTGTGGCCAGGTGCCGGACGGCGGCCGTGACCAGGTCGGTCTTGGTCGGGAAGTGGTGCACCTGGGCGCCGCGGGTCACGCCGGCGCGCTCGGCCACGCGAGTGGTCGTGGTGCCCGAATAGCCGTACTCGACCAGGCAGTCGATGGTCGCGTCGAGCAGCCGCTCGCGCATGGCCGCACTGCGTTCCTCCTGCGTACGGCCGGTTTTGGACCTACGGGGCTTCTCGGTGGTTACCGACATGACGCAACAATACCTTCAGGTGTGTATGTTAGTTGGACTGTCCGGCGACACGGAGGTGCAGTGTGGCGCGTTCCCTGCAGGGCAAGGTGGTCGTGATCACCGGCGGCGCCCGCGGAATCGGTGCGGCGACGGTCGAGGCCCTGGTCGCAGAGGGGGCGAAGGTCGTCATCGGCGACCTCGACCTGGCCACGGCAGAGAGCACGGGCAGACGTCTCGGCGCACTCGCACTTCATGTGGACGTCACAGACCCGGCGGGGTTCACCAAGTTCCTGGATGAGGCCGAAAGCCGCACCGGCCCGATCGACGTACTGATCAACAACGCCGGAATCATGCCGCTGGGCCGGTTCGAGGACGAAGACGACATCACCACCATGCGCGTGCTGGAGATCAACCTGCACGGCGTCATGCATGGCACACGTGAAGCCGTCAAACGCATGCGCCCTCGCGCAACCGGCCACATCGTGAACATCGCCTCAGCCGCCGGAAAGGCCGGTTTCCCAGGCGGAGCGACCTATTGCGCGAGTAAACACGGTGTGGTGGGCCTGTCGGAGGCCGTACGGATGGAACTGCGCGGCTCCGGCGTCGAGATGACATGCGTGATGCCGGCCATCGTGCGCACCGAACTCGCGGCCGGGGTCAAGGACGCCAAGATGATCAAAACGGTCACCGCCGAGCAGGTCGCCGCCGCGATCGTGAGCGCCCTGAAGCGGCCGAGGTTCGACGTGTTCGTACCCCGTGCAGTGGGAACCACGAACAGGTTCGCCCGTCTGATGCCGCGTTCGGTCGGTGAATGGCTTGTCCGCCAGATGAAGGGCGACCGGTTGTTCGTGGACGCCGCACATTCGGCCGAACGGGCGGAATACGAATCACGCGCCGCGGCTAGTGCGCCCGCGGCCGACGAGGCCTACGGTTTCAAGGCATGAACACGATCACGGACGCGTTGGTCGCCCGGCTGTGCGACCGGGTTTCCGCATCCACATCGGACACTCTCAGTACGGTCGAGGTCTTCACCGGTGGGACGCTGGCCAAGGTGCCGCGCTCCTCGCCGCAGGACGTCGCCGAGGCCGTCGAGGCGGCCAGGGTGGCCCAGCGGGCCTGGGCGAACGTAGCTGTGGCCGACCGGATCGCGATCTTCGAACGGTTCCACGCGCTGGTGCTCGAGCACTCCGAGCAAGTGCTTGATCTGCTGCAGGCGGAGACCGGGAAGTCGCGCCGGGACGCGTTCCTCGAAGCCGCGAGCCCGCTGGTGACTGTGGGCTACTACGCGCGCAAAGCGCCGAAGCTGCTGGCGTCGCAACGGCGTGAGGGCATGATGCCGTTGCTGGTCAAGACGACTGAGCTGCGTGCGCCCAAAGGTGTGGTCGGCATCATCACGCCGTGGAACTACCCGTTCGCCCTGGCGTTCACGGACCTGATTCCCGCGCTGATCGCCGGGAACGCGGTGGTGCTCAAGCCGGACACACAGACCGCACTGTCCACTTTGTTCGGCGTGGACCTGCTCTACCAAGCCGGGCTGCCGCAAGGACTGCTCCGCGTGGTGCTCGGCGACGGCCCGGTGGTCGGGACTGCGATCGTGGACACCGCCGACTACGTCGGCTTCACCGGGTCGACCAGGACCGGCCGGGAGATCGCCGCCCGCGCCGGGCAGCGCCTGGTCGGGTGCTCGCTGGAGCTCGGCGGCAAGAATCCGCTGCTGATCCTGGCGGACGCCAGCCTCGCCAAGGCCGCCACCGGGGCCGTGCAGACGTGTTTCTCCAACTCCGGGCAGCTGTGCATGTCCCCGGAACGCCTTTTCGTCCACACTGCCGTGTACGACGCGTTCGTGGCCAGGTTCATCGAGGAAGTCAAGCGGATGAACCTCACCGCGGCATACGACTTCAGCGCGGACATGGGATCGCTGACGTCCCGACGACAACTGGAGACGGTGTCGGCGCACGTCGAGGATGCCCGTGAGAAGGGCGCGACGGTGTTGGCAGGCGGCCGTGCGCGCCCCGACATCGGGCCGTTCTTCTACGAGCCGACCGTGTTGACCGATGTGACGCCCGAGATGCTTTGCTACGACAGCGAAACCTTCGGACCGGTCGTGTCGATCTATCGCGTTGCCGACGATGTCGAAGCCATCGCACGCGCGAACGCGACCATGTACGGCCTCAACGCGAGCATCTTCAGCAAATCCATTCCGCACGCTGAGAGCGTTGCCGCCCAACTGAACGCCGGCACGGTGAACATCAACGACGGTCACGTCGTCGGTTTCGGCAGCGCCGACGCACCCATGGGCGGGATGAAGGACTCTGGTCTCGGCCGTCGCAACGGTGCCGAAGGCCTGCTGAAGTACACCGAGGCCCAGAACGTCTCCGTGCAGAAAGTGCCGCTGACCACGCCACCACGCTGGCTGCCGTACGGCCTGTTCGCCAAGAACATGCGGGCCTTGCTGCGACTGTTCCGAAAGGCGGGCATACGCTAACTACCTGCGATAATGGCGGCATGATCAGTCTCTCGACCGCGACGACGAACGCGCTCGACAAGGTGCTGCGCGGCGGCGTCGCCGACCTCAGGCCGATGCCGCGGGTGCTGGTCGACCACGGTCCGAACCGGTGGGTCTACCGGATGACCGGGGCCCGGTCCGGCGACCCGGTGCTGCTCGTGCCGCCGTTGGCCGCGCCCGCGCTGTGCTTCGACCTGCGTCGCGGCTGCAGCCTGGCCGAGCACTTCGTCTCCCAAGGCCGGGCAACGTACCTTGTGGACTACGGCACGGTCAGTTTTTCCGACCGTGGCCTGGGGATCGAGCACTGGATCGACGAGGTCCTGCCGCACGCGATCCGCGCCGCGAGCCAGGACGCGGGCGGTCGTCCGGTGCACATCGTGGCGTGGTGCCTGGGCGGGATCCTGTCGTTGCTCACCGCCGCCGACCAGACGGATCTGCCGATCGCGTCGATCACCACGGTGGCCAGCCCGATCGACTTCACCGCGATCCCGTTGGTCGCCCCGGCCCGCCCGTTGATCGAGCTGACCGGCGGCTGGCTGCTCACCGGCCCCTACCGGCTGCTCGGCCGCGCGCCGCGGCAGGTCGTCCGCTGGGCGTTCCAGCTGACCTCTGTGGACAAGTACCTCACCAAGCCGATCGCGATCGCCACGCACCTGGACGACAAGGAGTTTCTCGCCCAGATCGAGGCGGTCGACCGCTTCATGGAGAACATGATCGCCTATCCCGGCCGGACCTTCGGCCAGCTCTACCATCGGTTCTTTCGCGGCAACGACCTGCACGACGGGATCGTGGACGTGGCGGGCAGGCTGATCTCGCTGGCCAGGATCGAGGTCCCGGTACTGGTGATCGCAGGCGCGACCGACGGCATCGCCCCCGAGCCGGCCGTCCGCCGGCTCACGCACCTGCTGGACAATTCGCCCGAAGTCCGGTTCGAGGTCTGTCCTGGCGGCCACCTCGGTGTGCTGACCGGCCGGGGCGCCCGGGACACGACGTGGCGGGTGATCGACTCGTTCATCGCCTGAAACATGTTCTGCCGACATCGTCGGTTACTGTTGCAGTGCGCCATTTGATGGATTGCGAACGACGTGTAACGCGTTCTAGCTTTGAGCGGCAACATCACCGTCGATGGAGCGCTGACTCATGCCGAACGTCTCCCGTCGTCACGTCCTCACCGGAGCTGGGCTCGCGATGGCAGCCGGGCTCGCGAACCCGTTGCGAGCCGATGCCGCCAGCGAATACGACGTTGTCGTAGTGGGCTCGGGCGCGGCGGGGATGACCGCCGCGCTGACCGCGGCCAAACGTGGACTTTCCTGTGTGGTGATCGAGAAGGCGCCGACCTTCGGCGGGTCCGCGGCCCGCTCGGGCGCGGGCATCTGGATCCCGAACAACCCGGTCATCCTCGCGGCCGGCGTGCCCGACACACCGGCGAAGGCCGCCTCCTATCTGTCCGCTGTGGTCGGTGCGGAAGTTCCCCTTGCCCGGCAACAGGCTTTCCTGGCCAACGGGCCGGCCATGATCTCGTTCGTGATGGCCAACAGCCCGTTGCGGTTCCGGTGGATGGAGGGCTACAGCGACTACTATCCGGAGCTGCCGGGCGGTATGCCCAACGGCCGGTCGATCGAGCCCGACCAGTTCGACGGCAACCTTCTGGGCGCCGAACTGGCCCGTTTGAACCCGCCGTACCTCGCGACCCCGCCTGGACTGGTGGTTTTCAGCGCCGACTACAAGTGGCTCGCGCTGTCCGCGGTGAACGCCAAGGGGCTGGCGGTCGCCCTCCAGTGCGTCGCTCGCGGAACGGCCGCTGCGGCCGCCGGTCAGAAGCCTTTGACCATGGGGCAATCGCTTGCGGGCGCGTTGCGCGCGGGCCTGATGGCGGCCAACGTGCCGGTGTTGCTGAACACGCCGTTGCTGGACCTTGTCATCGAGAACGGTGCTGTCAAAGGCGTTGAGACACCACAAGGACAGATCAAGGCGCGGCGTGGCGTGATCGTCGGCTCCGGCGGGTTCGAGCACAACGCGGTCATGCGCGTTCAGTACCAGCGCCAGCCGATCAACACGGGTTGGTCCGTGGGCGCCCGCGAGAACACGGGCGACGGCATCCGGGCCGGTCAACGAGCCGGAGCCGCGCTGGATCTGATGGACGACGCGTGGTGGGGCCCGGCGATCCCGCTGCCCGAAGGTCCCTATTTCTGCCTGGCTGAGCGGACTCTGCCGGGCGGGCTGATGATCAACCAGGCCGGCCAGCGGTTTGTGAACGAAGCCGCACCTTACGGCGATGTCGTGCACGTGATGTACGACAAGAACCCGTCGGCGCCGTGCATCCCGTCGTGGCTGATCGTGGACCAGAACTACCGCAACCGGTACCTGTTCAAGGACACTGCACCGCTGCTTCCCTTGCCGCAGGCCTGGTTCGACTCCGGAGCCGTGGTCAAAGCGTCCTCAGTGGAAGCGTTGGCCACCGCGATCGGCGTTCCACAGGCGACTTTGCGTGCCACTGTCAACCGGTTCAACAGCATGGCCTTTTCTGGTCGCGACACCGATTTCCGTCGCGGCGACAGCGCGTACGACCACTACTACACAGACCCGGGTGTCTTCCCGTCGTCCAGCCTCGCTTCCCTTTGGCTGCCACCGTTCTACGCTTTCAAGATCGTCCCCGGCGACCTGGGGACCAAGGGCGGAATGCGGACCGACGCCCGCGCTCGCGTGCTCCGTGCCGACGGTTCGGTCATTCCAGGCCTGTACGCGGCCGGAAACGCCAGCGCCGCGGTGATGGGACACAGCTATGCCGGCGCAGGCTCGACCATCGGCCCTGCCATGACCTTCGGTTACATCGCCGCCAGGGACATCTGACCAGTCCAACTGGACCGAACCGCTCGACCGGCGACGCGTGTAGCAGCAGCTGCGACACCGGGACGCCCAGTCGGGTGGTGGGGCCGACGAATGTGCGCGGCATCACCGGGACGTCCGACGGGGATGCGTTCGCCCTGGTCGACTGACTCTGGTCTCGCGCCCGAGTCTTACCTACTCTAGAGTAGATAAGACTCGGGATGCGAGGAGTTGGTGACATGGTCGACCGGCACAAGCGTGACGCGATGGGTATCGCGCTCGCGGTGCTCAACCGGATCGCGGGAGCTCGCCTCGTGCAGCGGTTCGGGCTGAACAAGCCCATTGAGCGCGGCGTCTTCTATGCGACCAGGACGGGTTTCCGCACGCTCGGCGCCGCGACACGGTCGTTTCAGTCCGTGCAGAAGCTGGGCAAACCCGCGCGCCTGTCCGCGGCACCCGAGCGTGGCCTGTTCGACCTCACGCCCGACGAGGACCAGCAGATGATCCGCGACACGGTCGCGGAGTTCGCCGCCGAACAGCTGCGCCCCGCGGCTGCCGACGCCGACACCGCCTGCAAGGCGCCGCTCGAACTGCTCAACACCGCCGCTGAGCTGGGCGTAACCATGATCGGCGTGCCCGAGCAGCTCGGCGGTGCGGGCAGCGAGCGGTCCACAGTGTCCGGTGTCCTGATCGCTGAGGCCCTGGCGCACGGCGACATGGGCCTCGCGGTGGCGTGCCTGGCGCCTTCGGCTGTGAGCAATGCCTTGGCGCTGTGGGGCGATGCCGACCAGCAGGCGACGTACCTGCCCGCTTTCGTCGGTGAGAACGTGCCGGCGGCGGCCTTGGCAGTGCTCGAACCGCGGCCGTTGTTCGATCCTTTCGCGCTGCAGACGACCGCTCGCCGAACACCCGAGGGGTATCGGCTGGACGGCGTGAAATCCCTGGTCCCGCGCGCAGCCGAGGCCGAACTGTTCGTGGTCGCGGCCATGCTCGACGGTTCGCCCGCGCTGTTCCTCGTGGAGTCGTCGGACGTCGTGATCGAGGCCGAGCCCGCGATGGGATTGCGTGCCGCCTCGATGGGCCGGGTGCTGCTCGACAACATCACGGTTCCCCGGTCCGCGTTGCTAGGCGGGGCTTCTCGCGATGTGTACGCCGACTGCATCCGATTGTCCCGGCTCGGGTGGTGCGCTTTGGCCGTCGGTACCGCGCAGGCCGTGCTGGACTATGTGATTCCTTACGTGAACGAGCGCGTTGCGTTCGGTGAGCCTGTCAGCCACAGGCAGGGCGTCGCGTTCAAGGTGGCCGACATCGGGATCGAGCTGTCCGGCATGCGGCTGGTGACTTACCGGGCCGCGTCTCGTGCCGAGCAGGGCAAATCGTTCGCCCGTGAGGTGGCGTTGGCTCGGAAACTGTGTACTGACAAGGGAATGGCCATCGGAAGCGATGGTGTGCAGCTGCTTGGCGGGCACGGGTTCGTCAAGGAGCATCCGGTGGAGCGCTGGTACCGCGACTTGCGGGCGGTCGGTCTGATGGAAGGGGCGGTCCTGCTGTGATCAACCTCGAGGTGCCGGGCAAGTTCGGCGCGCTGTTGAACCAGGCGCGTCAGGCCGCGGCCGAGATCTTCCGGCCGAACTCACGCAAGTACGACCGCGCCGAGCACACGTACCCCAAAGAGCTCGACATTTTCGCGGCCCTGCTGGACGGCGTGAACGCCTCCGGCGAAGGCGGCGGCGGTGCCTCCGGCGTCCGCCGGACCGAATCCGGCACCGGGATCCGTAACGGCGCCAACATGTCAACGGTGCTGGGCACCATGGAGCTGTGCTGGGGTGACCTCGGCTTCCTGCTCTCGATGCCCCGCCAAGGCCTCGGCAACGCGGCGATAGCATCGGTCGCCAACGAGGAACAGCTGACGCGGTTCGGAAAGCTCTGGGCCTCCATGGCGATCACGGAGCCCGACACAGGTTCCGACTCCGCCGCGATCAAAACAACGGCCGTCAAAGACGGCGACCACTACGTGCTCAACGGCGAGAAAATCTTCGTCACCGCGGGAGAACGCTCAGACGCGGTGGTCGTCTGGGCCACTTTGGACAAGTCGCTGGGCCGCGCGGCGATCAAGTCCTTCGTGGTCGAAAAGGGCACGCCAGGCATGGAAGTCGTGCGTCTGGAGAACAAACTCGGCATCCGCGCGTCCGACACAGCCGTGATCCGTTTCGCCGACTGTCACGTGCCCGCGGAGAACCTCCTCGGCAACCCCGAGATCAGCACGGGTTTCGCCGGCGTCATGCAGACTTTCGACAACACGCGCCCCCTCGTGGCCGCCATGGCAGTCGGCCTGGCCCAAGCAGCCCTCGAGGAAACCGAGCGCCTGCTGACGCAAGCCGGCATCGAAATCTCCTACGACATCCCCATCAACAACCAGTCGGCGGCCGCAGCGGCCTACCTTGCCGCAGAAGCAGACTGGGAAGCAGCCCGCCTGCTCACCCTGAAGGCGGCCTGGATGGCCGACAACGCCAACCCCAACTCCCTCGAAGCCTCCGAAGCCAAGGCCAAAGCCGGCCGCGTCGCCACCGAGATAACCCTGCGCTGCGTCGAACTCTGCGGCACAATCGGCTACTCCGAGAACGCCCTGCTGGAAAAATGGGCCCGCGACGCCAAAATCCTCGACATCTTCGAGGGCACCCAGCAGATCCAGCAACTGATCGTCGCCCGCCGCCTGCTCGGCAAAACCTCCGCCCAGCTGAAGTAACCCACCCCCAGAGCCCACACAGTCGTTCCTGTGGCAGTCAGCCCCTGGAGTCCAGCCCCTGTCGGCAGGGCCGACAGGGGCTGAGCTTGCGGTGTCAGCTTCGTGCTGTCGTTCACCGTGTTGCCGGGAGGATGGCCTTCGGCCCCGATTTCCAGCCTAATGGCGGGGTCTGACAGGAACCGGTGACCAAGTCGGATCCCGGTCACCGCTGTGGACAAGTCGGCGCTTGTGGACAACTCGGGCTTGTGGATCTTCACCGGCCCGCTCTTGTCAGACCCCACCGATAGGCTGGATTCCGGGGGGCGGAGGCCGCGTTCAGTCGAGTCGTCCGGCGGCGGGATGGCTGTCGGTGCCATCCCGCCATGTGTCGATCACAAAGTGGCTTTCTCCAGCTCGGAGAGGGATTCCTCGAGGTGGACGAGCAGGCGCTGCAGGTGGGGGACGTTTCGGCGGCAGCCGGTGAGGCCGAACTGGAGGTTGTCGGCGTAGCTGGTGATGGTGATGTTGAGGGCCTGGCCGTCGTACGGGATCGAGAGTGGGTACATGCCCTGAAGGCGGGCGCCGTTCCAGTACAACGGCTTTGGGACGCCGGGCACGTTGGAGATGATCAGGTTGAACGGTGGCGGCGTCAGCTTGACGAAGCCGGGGATGGGGGCGAACGCCAGAGGCGCCATGGTCATGCCGGACAGCGCGAGGATCTGCAGGGGGCTCAGCTCGGCCAGGGAGCGCTTGGCGACCTGCGCCGAGGACTGGATCTGGGTGAAGCGCTCGGCCGGGTCCTCCAGGTCGGTGCCGAGGTTCACCAGGATCGCGCCGACTGAGTTTCCGCTTGCTTCAGTGTTCTTTTGCTTGGCGCGCAAGGAAACTGGGACCATGGCGATCAGGGGGCGGTCGGGCAGCGCACCGAGGTCCAGCAGGTAGCGGCGTAGCGCGCCGGAGCACATGGCCAGGACCACGTCGTTCAGTGTCGCGCCGGTCGCGCGGCGGATGGACTTGATCCGGTCCACTGACCAGGCCTGGGCCGCGAATCGGCGGGCGCCGGTGATCTGGACGTTGAAGATCGAACGCGGCGCCTGGAAGGGGAGCACGCTCGCCTGCTCGCGCAAGGCTATGTTGGCGTTCTTCACGACTGCGGGCAGGACGCCGGCCAGGTCGGCCGCTGTGGAGCGCAAGGATTCCAGCACCGCGAGCGGGCCGCTGCCGTCCGAAGTCGACGGCCGGTCCATCGGGGGAACAGCCCAGACTGGGGGCATGTCCATGGTCGAGGGGTCCGCCGAGAGCGCGCGGTTGGCCAGGATCAACGACGAGACGCCGTCCATCAGGGCGTGGTGGACTTTCGAATACGTCGCGAACCGGTTGCCTTCCAGGCCTTCGATCAGGTGGAACTCCCACAGTGGACGGTGCCGGTCGAGCAACGAGCCGTGCAGCCGCGAAGTCAGCTCGAGCAACTCGCGAACCCGCCCTGGCCGCGGCAACGCCGACAACCGAACGTGGTATTCCATGTCGAGCTGGTGATCGGTCGTCCAGGACCACTGCCCGAGGCTGGACACCGGCCGCCGGGGCCGACGCCGGAACAGCGGCTGAACGCTCTGCTCGTCGGCCACCAGCGTGTGGTAGATCCGGCTCAGATAGTCCGGCCCGGCGTCGTCCGGCAGGGTGTACAGCTGTAGTCCGCCGACGTGCATGGGATGCTCACGCGACTCGCCGATCAAGAACATCGAGTCGGTCACGGGCATGAGCGGTATCCGGGCCATGGGCGCCTCCTGTCCCCGGTGCGACCAGCAGAGATTACCGCCACGGACGGTAGCCAGGAAGATCCGATCATGCTGAGATTATGATACAATTGGAGTATCAGCGTCTCAAGGAGGTGGCTGATGCTGGGACCTGAGTCGGAAACCTGGCACAACGTCCTGGACTGGCGCCTGTTGCTCGGTTCGGGCCGGGCGTTGCTGCTGCAGGTCGCGCACCCCGCTGTCGGTGCGGGCGTCGCCCAGTATTCGGACTTTCAGTCCAGGCCTTGGCAACGGCTTCAGCGCACGGTCGACTCCCTGATGATCATGACGTACGGCGGCAGCCGGACGGTCGCCGAAGCCGGCCGGTTGAGGGAAATGCACAAGGACATCAAGGGGGTCGACCATCACGGCCACCGCTATCACGCGCTCAATCCCGAGGCCTATTGGTGGGTTCATGCCACGTTGTTCGAAGGCAGTGTGGATCTGCATGCCAGGTTCGCCACGCCGTTGAGCACGGCCAAGCAACAGCGGCTTTACCGGGAATGGCGGGAACTGGGCGAGGTGCTTGGCCTCAAGGCGCATCAGATGCCTGAGGATCTGCCGGGATTCTTCGACTATTTCAACGATATGGTCGCCAACAAGCTGGAGGACAACAGCAGTGTGCGGGCGGTCCTGGCGTCGCTCGGCGACCGTCGGCCGATCTGCCCGCCTGGCTGGCCGAAGGCCGCGTGGCGCGCCATCGGCCCGTTCTCCTCGAAAGTCATGACGACCGCCACCACGGGAACGCTTCCGCCGGTGTTCCGGAATCGCCTTGGTCTACAGTGGACGGATCAGGACCGGCGGAATTTAAGGATACTGCAGGCGACTGTGCGTAATGGGATGCCGCTGATACCGGCCAGATTGCGCTATCACCCGATGGCGCTGGCCGCCAAACGCGCCGCACGGCCGTAGACTCGCGGAATGTTCCTCGCCGAAGTCCTGACGGCCGCCGAGCCCGAGGATGAGAGCACGCGCCGGATCCTCGACGCGGCGCTGGACGCGTATGAGGAATTCGGCCTGCGCCGCACCACGATGGACGACGTCGCCCGGAAGGCCGGCATCGGCCGGGCGACCCTCTATCGCCGCTTCCCACAGAAGGACGACCTGGTCGCGGCGGTCGGGCTGCGGGAGGTGCGCCGGTTCATCGCCGCCGCGGACGTCGAGATCAGCAAGGCCGCCAATGCCGAGGAGCGGATGGTCGAGGGGTTTGTGGCGGTCGTCCGGGGCCTGCGTGAACACCGGTTGCTCAACCGGCTGCTCTCCAGCGAGCCCGAGGCGGTGCTGCCCGGCCTGACGTTGCACGGCGGGGCGGTGATCGCGCTCGCTCGCGGATATCTGAAGCAGAAAATCGAAGAGGATCAGCGCGCCGGGCACCTCGGGGATTTCGACGCCGAACCGCTCGCCGAAATGCTGGCGCGCCTGATTCACTCGATGGTGCTCACGCCGGAAGGCCGCATCCCGACCGAGAACGAACGCGAGATGCGGGCCTTCGCCAAGACTTATCTGGTGGCGTGGCTCAAGGTGTGAACATCAGCAGCGACCGCGCACCGGTCCCTGTTTTCATCCGGTCGAAGGCGTCGGAGATCTCGTCGAGACCGATCCGGTGTGACACCAGTGGTGCCAGATCCAGCCTGCCGAGTTCGATTTGCGTGGCCAGCAACGGAATATCGCGGTCCGGGTCGCCCGATCCGTACACCGACACCCCGATCGTGCGCGCGAAGTGGTACAGCTCCAAGGCGTTGAAGCTGACCTGATCGTCCCGCCGCCCGACGCCGACAATCGTCACACGGCCGCCACGTCGAGTGGTCTGCCACGCCGTCCGGATTGTCGCTGAGGCACCGACGCATTCCAGCGCGTGGTCCGCGCCGCGCCCGGCGGTCAGATTGCGGATTTCCTTGGCCAGCTTGTCATGCGCCACAATGAAATGTGTCGCACCCGCACTGCGCGCGAGACTTTCCTTGTCCGGTGCGACATCCACCGCGATGATCGGCCCGGCCCCGGCCAGTCGCGCGCCGATGATCGCCGACAACCCGACGCCACCAAGCCCGATCACAACCACGGACTCACCCGGCCGCACAGCAGCGGTGTTACGAACCGCGCCCACACCAGTCACCACAGCGCACCCAAGCAACGCGGCCACATCAAGCGGAACACCAGGCGCAAGTGGCACAACAGAGTTCTCCCCGAGGACAACCTCCTCGGAAAAAGCGCCAACCCCAAGCGTGACCTGCAGCGGAGCGCCATCCACAGTCCCGCGTGACGGACTGACCACGCCCTCGACGGCCGTGCACAGCCATGGCTGGGAATTGAGGCAGAACCAGCAGTGCCGACACGCGGGTGCCCAGTTGACAACGACCCGGTCGCCAACGGCTACTCGCGTCACCGCGGACCCAGTCTCCACAATGGTCCCGGCGGCCTCGTGGCCGAGGACAAGCGGGAAGACCGGAGAGAAGGTCCCGTTGATCATCGACAGATCGGAGTGGCACACCCCGGCCGCCGCGACCTTGACCCGTACGTCGTTCGCCCCCAGCGCCGGGAGCTCGATCTCGCGGACCTCGATGGCCGCATCCGGTCCTGCAACAACAGCCGCATTCACCATGGAGCCCATTCTGCACAGTGTCGTCTGGTGTCGCTCCGCTCGGCGGGCTTGGTCGCCGAAGCCGGCCATTTCCACCCCGCCCCGCGCAACCGGCGTCCTCGTTGCAGGTGCTCACCATTCTGGCCGGGGTGATGCCGGGCGGGTTGCGCGGCGTAAATGACCAGCGCGACCAAGCCAGGCCGCCCCATCATCCACATGGCGTAGTTCACAAGTTGTCCTCTTTGGTGATCGAGAGAAGCGCGCTCCGTGGGGGCGCGCCGTTGGGGCTGGTGATCGGTCTGGACAGGTACGGTGATTTTCGTGAAGCGTGTGGTGCAGGTGCGATTGCTGCCGACGCCTGAGCAGACGTCGGCGCTGGCCGACACTCTGCATACCTGCAACGCCGCTGCGTCCTGGCTATCTGAACAGATGCACGCCAGCCGGGTGTTCCGGAAGTTCGACGTGCAGAAACGCTTCTACACCGAGCTGCGGGAACGGTTCGGCCTGGCGGCACAGCCGGCGATCCGGGTGATCGCCAAGACCGCGAACGCGTACACGACATTGCACGCCAACCTGACGGCCGGGAACTACGGGCCACCAGGATCGGATCAGCGCCGGAAAGTCGAGCAAACGCCGGTTGCATTCCGCCCGGTGGCGGGGCAGCCGTTTGATGCTCGCTGCCTGTCCTGGCAATTCGGCGATGCCAGCCACGAGGTGACAGTGTCGATATGGACGGTGGCGGGCCGACTGCGCCACCTGCGGGTCGCAGGCCATCCCGGTCATCTCGCTGTATTGCGGTCCCGATCGATTGGCGAAACTGATCTGATCTGGCGCGACGGGGTGTGGCTGCTGCACGCCGTCGTCGAGAGCCCCGAGGCCGCGCGGCTGGCGCCTGTGAACGGATTTCTCGGCGTCGACCTGGGGATCGTGAACATCGCCACTACATCTGACGGTGACCGGATGTCCGGGTCACGCCTGAACCGCTACCGCAAGCGGCAGCAGCGCATCCGGACTCGGCTGCAAGCCAGGAGAACATCCTCCGCGCGGCGTCTGCTGAAGAAACGCCGCCGCAGGGAACGGCGGTTCGCGGCCGACATGAACCATCAGATCAGCAAGCGCATCGTGGCCGAGGCTGAACGCACCGGACGTGGCATCGCTGTCGAGCAGTTGACGGGGATCCGTGCACGGGTACGGCTTCGCAAGCCCCAACGGGCCACGTTGCATTCTTGGGCGTTCGCGCAACTCGGCCGGTATCTGGCTTACAAGGCTGAGCAGGCAGGAACGGCGTTTGTTCAGGTCGATCCTGCCTACACGTCGCAGGAATGCCACTGTTGCAGCTGGACCGAGAAGAAGAACCGGCGCTCGCAGGCGTCGTTTGTCTGTGGCCGGTGTGGCTTCGTTGGGCACGCCGACTACAACGCGGCATGCAACATCGCGCGACGCGGTGTTGCATGCTGGGGCGAAGTCACGCGTCCACACGCAGCGCCCACCCTGGCAGCCAGCTAGGGCGGCAGCAGCAAGCCTATCGGCGACCCCGTCATGCAGGCTCAGGCAACGAGCCCGTTCTTCAGTGTGGGATTCGTGACAGCTATCCGTACGGTGTTAGGTATACAGTCCCGTACTGGCGAGTAGGAGGTGGTCGACGGTGAGCACAGGACCACTCGCGGGTCTCCGCGTGGTCGAACTGGCCGGCATTGGCCCGGCCCCGTTCTGTGCGATGTTGCTGGCCGATCTGGGGGCCGACGTGGTGCGCGTGGACCGGCCGGGTGGTGTCCCGGTGGCCGGGCCGGCAAACCGTGACCTGCTCAACCGCGGCAAGCGTTCGGTGCTCGTGGACCTGAAGAACGATCGGGGTGCCGAGGTCGTGCTTCGCATGGCCGAGGCGGCGGACGTGCTGATCGAGGGCTTCCGGCCGGGCGTGGCCGAGCGCCTGGGCATCGGCCCCGAGCAGTGCATGCGGCGCAATCCGAAGCTTGTCTACGGCCGGATGACCGGCTGGGGGCAGGACGGCCCGCTCGCTCAGTCCGCTGGTCACGACATCGCCTACATCGGCATCACCGGCGTCCTGCACGCGCTCGGTCGCGTCGACGGGCCGCCGCAGGTCCCGTTGAACCTGGTCGGCGACTTCGGCGGCGGTTCGCTGTATCTGGCGGTCGGCATCCTGTCGGCGCTGCGGCACGCCGAACAGACTGGGCAGGGCCAGGTGGTGGACGCGGCGATCGTCGACGGCGCCGCGCACCTCGCGACCATGATCTTCGGACTGATGTCCGCTGGTGTCTGGCGCCCGGAGCGGGGCGTGAACCTGCTGGACACCGGGGCGCCGTTCTACGACGTGTACGAGACCTCAGACGGCGAGCACATGGCCGTCGGACCGCTGGAATCGCAGTTCTACCGGGAGTTCGTCCGCCTGCTGGGCCTGGCCGACGAGGACCTGCCCGGGCAGTTGGACTTCAGGCGCTGGCCGGAGCTGCGAAAGCGGTTCGCCGAGGTGTTCGCGACCCGGACGCGTCGCGAATGGACAGAGGTGTTCGAGGGCACGGACGCCTGTGTGGCGCCGATTCTCTCGCTCGCGGAGGCCAAGGACCATCCGCACATCGCCGCTCGCGGCACTCTGGTGGAGCGGGACGGCGTCGTCCAGCCCGCGCCCGCCCCGCGGTTCTCGGCCACCACGGCCGGACTGCGCACCCCGCCGGCACTTCCAGGCCAGCACACCCGCAACGCCTTGGTGGACTGGGGTTTCCAGGATGTCGACGAACTGCTGGCGCACGGCGCCGTACAAGACGGGAATGATCAATGAAGATCAGCACACAGCTGATGTACGCGGGCGACCCCAAAGAGCTGATCGAGCAGATCGTCAGCCTGGAGAACGCCGGCCTGGACGCGGTCTGGGTGGCTGAGGCGTACGGCTTCGACGCTCCGAGCCTGATGGGTTACGTCGCCGCGAAGACCGACCGGGTCCAGATCGGCTCGGCGATCCTGCCGATCTACTCCCGCACCCCGGCCCTGCTCGCGCAGACGGCCGCCGGCCTGGACGCCGTCTCCGGCGGCCGCGCGATCCTCGGGCTCGGCGCGTCCGGCCCGCAGGTGGTCGAGGGCTGGCACGGCGTCGCCTACGACAAGCCGCTCGGCCGGACCAGGGAGATCGTCGACATCTGCCGCCGGATCTGGCGCCGTGAGGTGATCACCAACGAGGGCAACTATCCGATCCCGCTGCCGGCCGGCCAGGGCACCGGGCTGGGCAAGCCGCTCAAGATCCTGACCCGCCCGGTCCGCGACTCGATCCCGATCTACATCGCCGCCCTGGGTGACAAGAACGTCCAGATGACCGCCGAGGTGGCCGACGGCTGGCTGCCCACCCTGTTCATCCCGGAGAAGGCCCAGGACGTCTGGGGCCCGGCACTCGCGGCGGGCAAGGCCAAGCGCTCCGCGGAGCTCGGCGACCTGGAGATCGTGGCCGGCGGCATGCTGGCGATCGGCGACGACGTCGAAGCGCTGCGCGACGCCTCCCGCCCGGTGATCGCCCTCTACGTCGGCGGAATGGGCGCCAGGGGCCGTAACTTCTACAACGACCTGGCCCGTCGCTACGGCTACGAGGCCGAGGCCGAGAAGATCCAGGACCTCTACCTCGCAGGCAAGAAGGAGGAGGCCGCCGCCGCGGTCCCCGCCGAGTTCGCCGAACTGATGAACCTGGTGGGCCCGGCCAGTTACGTCAAGGAACGTCTCCAGGCCTTCAAGGAAGCCGGCGTGACCACCCTGAACGTCACCCCGATCGGTGAGAACCCGGCCAAGTTGGTCGAGCAGGTCAAGGAGTGGCTCGCTTAGTCTGGGTGAGTGGACACACTCATCACAGGCGCGTACGTCGCGACGATTGACGGGCAGGGCACTGAATTTGCTGACGGCTATGTGGCTGTTGTGGACGGTCGCATAGCCGCAGTGGGTTCTGGTGCTGCGCCTGCGGAGTATTCCGGTCTGCGGCGGGTGGATGGGGCTGGTTGCCTTGTCACGCCTGGATTGGTGAACACACATCATCATCTGTACCAATGGGGGACGCGCGGTTACGCCCAGCAGGAGGACCTGTTCGGCTGGCTTGTCGCGCTGTATCCCGTCTGGGCCGGGATCAACGCGGAGATCGTGTCCGCGACTTCGGCCGCGGGCCTGGGAATGCTGGCGCTCAGTGGCTGCACCGCTGCCGCTGATCATCACTATGTGTTCCCGCGCGACGGCGGAGACGTTTTCGAGGCGTTGATCGACGCCGGGAGGCGGATCGGCATCCGGCTGCACGCCATCCGGGGGTCGATGGACCGCGGCGAGTCGAAGGGCGGGCTGCCGCCGGATTCCATTGTGGAGGAAACCGATGAAGCCCTCGCTGAGACCGAGCGGGCGATCGGGAAGTACCACGATTCGTCTGCCGGGGCGAAGATTCAGGTCGCGGTCGGGCCCTGTTCGCCGTTCTCGGCAAGCACCGAACTGATGCGGGAGGCCGCTGGGCTGGCGCGTAGGCACGGCGTGCGGTTGCATACTCATCTTGCTGAGACCCAGGATGAGGAAGAGCAATGCTTGCGGGAGTTCGGAAAGACTCCGGTTGCCTACGCGGAGGACTTGGGCTGGCTGGGTTCTGACGTCTGGCTGGCGCACGGCGTGCACCTGCACGACGACGAGATCGCGCTGATGGGCCGGACCGGTACCGGGATCGCGCACTGCCCGAGCTCGAACGCGCGTCTGGGCTCCGGAATGGCGCCGGTTCGTGCGTTGCTGGATGTGAACGCGCCCGTCGGGCTGGGTGTGGACGGCGTGGCGTCCAACGAATCCGGTGGTCTGGCCGAAGAACTCCGGCAGGCTTTGTTCACCGCGCGGCAACGTGGTGGGGCGAAGGCTTTGACGGTCAGGCAAGCGTTGTGGGTCGGCACCATGGGCGGTGCGCGGTGCCTGGGCAGGGCTGCGGACATCGGGTCGATCGAGCCGGGCAAGCTCGCGGATCTCGCGATCTGGCGCGTGGACACGATTGCACACGCCGGAATCGTGGATCCTGTTGCGGCACTGGTACTTGGGCGCGTTCCGCCACTGGAAATGCTGCTCGTCGGCGGTGAACCGGTGGTCGGGAACGACCGGCTGCTCACCGCGGACGAGCCCACCCTGGCTCGCGACTTGGCCAAGGCATGTCAGGCGTTGAGGAACTGATCGGCGTACTGCGCCGACGGTGCGATCGGCGTGATGACGTCGATCAGGACTCCTTTGGGGTCGGCCACGATGAAGTGCCGTCGGCCGAAGTCCTCGCTGCGCAGGGACAAGGCGACCGGCAGGCCTTCGCCGTCGACCAGCCGTGCCCACTCCGCGTCCACGTCCTCCACCTCGAAGTTCAGCAGCAGCCCCTGCACGGGCTTGCCGTATCCCTCCGGAATGGTCGGTTGCGTCGGGTCGAGCAGGGCGAGTTCGTACGGCATCGGCCCTGGCGAAGCGCTGACCTCGTTGATCGCGGCCGGAATCATTGCGGCGCAACCAGTCGCGCCGCTCACCCACCTGCTGTCCGGGGCGATGAACGAAGCGGCGCTCTGGCTGGCCTCCTCGACGAATCCGGATGACCTGGCGGACACATGGGCCGCCCTGTCACGTTTCCTTGAAGCGATGAGGGATTAGCTCGCGGGCAGACTCCGCTTGGTGATGTTGTGGCCGGACAGTTCCACGACCGGTGCCGCGCCGCCGAGATCGGTGGTGCGGTAGGTTGCCGTGAGCGTCAGGGTTTCGCCTGGCCACAGCGTGACGTAGTTGTCCGACCAGTTCACGGGCAGGACTTCAGGTCCACCGGAACCCTTGCGCAGGCTCGCTCGTAGGAAGAACGCGACCTTGCTGCCCGTTCCGGTGATCGTGACGGTCGTCTTGGTGTTCTCCCCTTCTGCAGTGGACGTCGCTGAGGCGTCGACTGTGCCTGCTGGTAACGAGTTCAGGCCTTTGAGGTCCGCGTAGGCCGACTGCGGCGTGAAGTACCAGTCAGAATCGTCGTAGTTGAGCGTGTCGGCCTTTGTGGACAGCCAGTACACGTTGCGGTCGATGACTGTTCCGGCTGAGTTCTTCAGCAGCAGTCTGGCGAAGTAGGTCGTGGACAGGCCGCTGGGTTGTGGCAGGTTGCCTGCCTTGACCGTTGCGTTCGCGCGTGAGTTGACAGCGCGCGTTTCGTTCGCCTTCTGTGTGCCGTCGGCATTGAACAATGTCACCTGGACACTCAG
Organism: Kibdelosporangium banguiense; assembly: GCF_017876405.1. Lineage (GTDB taxonomy): Bacteria > Actinomycetota > Actinomycetes > Mycobacteriales > Pseudonocardiaceae > Kibdelosporangium > Kibdelosporangium banguiense. The sequence continues at coordinate 3,497,152 of NZ_JAGINW010000001.1, forward strand.
TCCGGACGAATCCTGAAGTCCGGTGTTCACCACCGAAAGTGACTTGTCGTCGTACGAATACTGCACGTGCAACGGCCGGAGTGCGGTTTTCGCGCCGAAATACGACCCGGCGGTGGCCAGGTTGTAGTCGTACAGGTGCCAGAACAGCTTGGGCCATGGGTCGTTGAGCATCCAATAGATCACGCCGGTCGAGGGGTTGCTGCTGTCGGAGAAGTTGTCCGCGAACGCCTCGAACTGGGCGCGGTTCGTCTCGTAGTTGGCCAGCTGCGCCTTGCGGACGAACTCGTCCACAGTGGCCGGTTTGCCGTAGCGGCTGTCCAGTGCCGTTCCCCAGAAGGAGAACTTGCCGAACGTGCCGGTCGGCGACAGGTGGTACTGGCTCGCGGTGTAGTTGGTCAGTTTGTTGATGTCGGCCGTGGTGAGGAATTTCTTCAGCTCGTCCATCTCGGGGATGGTCGGGCCCGGGCCGATCTCCGAAGCGAACCCGGCCGCGCCGCCCTGTTGCTTGTTGTACCAGTAGACCGGTGGCTCCCACCAGTACGGGCCGTCCATCTTCATACCGGAATTGCCCAGTTGCGGGGAGCTCTTGTTCGACGCGGACGCGATGATCGGCAGGTTCCAGTCCGCGCGGGCGAACGCGTCGAGATAGATTTTCTCCTGCGCCGCGGGTGTGGCCAGATCGCTCGCGATCAGGAAGCCGAGCAGGCTGGGGTGGTTCCGGATGCGTTTGGCCTCGCTTTCGGCGGACTCACCGGCGACGCGATTCTTCTCGGCATTGAACGAGCCGTAGTTCTCCCAGGCAGAACAGCACTCCCACCCGGTCAGGACCATGATTCCCAGCCGGTCGGCGATATCGTAGAACTCGTCGTTCTCCGGCTTGCCCTCAAGCCTGACGGTGTTCAGATTCATCGCGCGGACCAGGTTCATCTGGTCTTCGATGTAGCGCACATTGGTGCGCAGGAACAGATCTGACGCCCAGCCGCCACCGCGGACCAGGAACGGCTTGCCATTAACCACGAACTGCCGTCCGCCGCCGTTGACCCGCGACGAGGTGATCTCACGGACGCCGAACTTCGTGCTCGCGGTATCCGACACCACGCCACCGACAGTCGCGGACAGTTCGGCGTTGTACATCGGCTGGTCGCCCATTGTGAACGGCCACCAAACGCGTGGGTTCGTCAGCCGCAGGCCGGGTGTATTGGCCGGGTTGAACGTGACTGTTTTGGTCTCTTTGGCTGCCAGCGACACCGACTGCGTGAAGCCGACATTGTCGATCGTTCCGGTGACCTGCGTGCTGACGGCGGCACTGGAGTCATTGCGAACATTGACTTTTACACTCAGGTCGGCTGTATTCAGATTCGGCAGCGGCAGATCCGTGGAGACCCGAAGATCCCGCAGTGACACCGCGCCACTGTTGGCGAACTGCACATCCCGGAACAGGCCCTGGTTGCGGTCAGGCGGCAGCTGCGTCCAGTCCACGAAGTGGATCAGCAGATCCTTCGACGGGTCCGACGGCATCGCCTTGATCGCGATCGCGTTGTCGCCGTTACGAATCAGCGAGGTCACGTCGTACTCGCGGGTCGGGTATGCGCCGATCACCGTGTCCGTCCCGGCGACCTTCGTTCCGTTCAGCCAGACCTCGCCGCGGGAGATGACCCCGCCCTTGAGTTTCAGGAACGTGTGCGTGCCCGCAGGCTGTTCGGCGGTGAAACCCTTGCGGTACCACCACGGGACACTGAAGTCGTTCTTGTTGACCTGCTTCAGGTTCTCGCTGAAGTTCACATCCGGATACCGGTTGTTGGCGATCAGCCCGGCCAGCACCGTGGACCGGGCGGGCACTGGCAGCCAGCTCGAGTCGTTGAACCCCGGGCCGGAGATCACATCGCCGGTCTGAGTGGCTGTCCGGCTGGTCTGCAGGCGCCAGTCCGGGATCGTGCTCACCTGGCCCGCGGCCAGGCTCAGATTCGGGGCGCCGCTCGCGCTCAGCCCCGGTAGCAGGGAAAACATCAAGGTCAAGCCGGCGATGACCGCCAGGCCGGCACGGCGACGTCTCATAAGGGACGCTCCTGGGCTATGCGGCGGCGCGGATACGGGCGCCCCTCACTCTCGCGCTTACACCCAGGTTTGGCAAGAGCCCTTACAAACCATCACCGCCGCCCACGAGCCCACACCTGTACTCCTGCGGTCATCAACGCTTCCACGTCACCGGCACACCGTCCCGGTAGGGCTGAAGCAGCACGGTGAGGACACCGTCATCGGTCACAAAAACCGCATCCGACGCAGGCCACGCGCGGTGAGTTCCCGCCGCTTTTGTCGCCGAGGCGATTTGAGCTTCGGTCGGCGCGACGATGACAGGCCGGCCGAGGAAGAAGTTGAGGATCAGAGTCTGCCGGTAGGCAACGAACGGCTCCGAGTTGACATGGGCGCCGTAGAGGAGGTTGGGAAGCCGCTTGAACGGCTGTTCGGACTGGAGTGGAAGCTCCCCGATCACGACCACGGGCCGAGGGCTGGCCAAGCCATCGGGGACGACCTGCTCGATACGGGTGACGATCCGTTGCACCTTGGCTGTGTCATAGACCTCTCGCAGGGCTGCGCTGTTGGCCTCCTGCGACGCCACGGTGACGAAGAAGTAGAGGAGGACTGTGGAGCCGACGCCGACAGCGATCCGTCCGAGCGTGTTCGCCGCCATGACGACGATCACGGCGAACCCGACGAGGTAGAGGTGGACCGAGAGAATCCGGCCGACCGAAGCCCAGGTCTCGTCGTTGATGATGTAGCTCAGCTGCAGCGCCGGGGGAACGCAGGCGATCAGCAGCACGGAAAGGATCACCGGCGCGAGCCCGCGGCGCCGGGCCCGAACCAGAAGAACCGCGACAGCGGCTACGAACAGCAGTGCCGGGAGGAAGGACAGCAGGCTTGGCAGGTAGTCCACCCGCGTGGTGAAGTTCGCGATCGTCTCCCGGTACGAATCCGCGAACGTTTCGATCATCCGTGAGACCGAGTTGATGTGCCGCCGCTCGCCGCCCGATCTCGCGGCGGTCAGCAGGACGCTGAGGTAGTAGACGACGACAGAAGCGCTCAGGGAAGCCACTGCGACAGCCACGCGTCGCACCATTGCGGGAGCCGCCGCCTCCACCTCGTTGTCGTCGCCAGGTCGTAGACACCACGCGATGAGAAGCAGGGCGATCAGCGCGATCTTCGGCTGGTAGGTGGCCAGCGCGAGCGCGAAGGCCAGTATTGCCAGCGGAATCCGGTACCACCTGTTGCGCAGGCGATCCAGCGCCAGCGTGCCCAGGATGGCGAGCAGATCGCCGATGACGAACGACACGTGGTCGACCGAGAACGAGTAGTAGTCAAGGATCGCTGGGTGGAAGCAGAAGAGCAGGACGAGCACGACGAGCGTGGCCCGGTTGCGGACGCGCCAGATCGCCGCGAACACGAACGCGTTGACGATCTGCACGGCCGCGGCCAACGCGATCAGAAACGTCGGGACCCCGGATCCGCCCGTGAGCTGGATCAGGATGTCGGCGAACCAGCGGCCCTCATACTCGGTCTTGAACGACGGGTATCCCAATACCCAGGTGTGCGGGAACGTGTGGTTCGTGAAGCCGACATGGGTGAAGAAGTAGTTGTAGACCACGAACGTCGCGACGTAGGCGATGACGCCCAGCACAAGCAGGAAGCGGAAGTGATCCGATCGCAAGCCGGCACGTAGCGACTGACGTTTTTCGCGGATCCGCTCCGCGTTCCCGCGCATCAGGGCCGCGAACGCAGTCGGTGCGGCGCCGTTGGCCGGCCGATCAGGCGCGACAGGCGCGAGCGGTCTTTGGTGCGTGGGAGGAACGGTCACCCCCTGGACATCGTCAGCAACTCATGGGCGTTAGCCATCTTTTGTTGCTGATTCACTACTTGAGGTATTAGATCATCTTGTTCGGGTGACCCGCTGGTGTGCTTCGAGCACTGTCGGTTGATACTTCTTGGTGACGTCGCGCCACTGGCGAGTGACCTCGGCCAGATAGCTTCCGAAGAGATGTGCACGAGCCGTAAGTCAAGTCCAGTTGGATCCCTGTTGTGGACAACTGGGATCTGTGGATAAGTCGCGTCTGCTTCGGCGTCGGTCGCCCGGAACTGTCGCCCCCTTCCAATAGCGTTGTGAACAGGGGTCCCCCGGGAGGGGACCCCTGCGGGAGCGAGGGGTATTGGCTAAAGCAGGTCGTGGATGCGGATGGGGAGGGAACGGATTCGGCGGCCGGTGGCGTGGTGGATGGCGTTGGCGATGGCTGGGCCGACGCCGGTGGCGCCGAGTTCGCCGATTCCCTTGGCGCCGACTGGGCTGGCGATGCGGTCTTCCTCTTCGATGAAGGTGACGTCGATGTCGCCGACGTCCGCGTTCACCGGGACGACGTAGCCGGCGAGGTTGCGGGACAGGAAGCGGCCCAGGTTCGGCTCCAGGACGGATTTTTCCAGCAGGGCCTGGCCGAGGCCCCAGATGATCCCGCCGGTCATCTGGCTGCGGGCGGCGAGGTGGTTGATGATCCGGCCCGCGCTGTAGACGCCGACTATCCGGGGGACGCGGACCAGGCCCAGGTCCGCGTCGACCCTGACCTCCACGAAGACCGCGCCGTAGGTGCGGATTGAGTATTCGTTGCCTTCCGCGCCGGGTGCCCAGCTGCCGTCGGACTCGACGAACTCCAGGCCTGCCGCGTCGATCAGGCCGGCCAGCGAGTCGCCGGGCTGGGCCTGCAGCTTCTCCATCACCGAGCTTGCGGCGTCCTGGACGGCCGCGCTCAGGCTGCCGCTGGACATCGATCCGATCGTGCCCATGTGAGGCGGGAAGGCTGTGTCGCCGTGGCGGACTTCGACGTCCGACGGGGCGCAGCCCAGTGTTTCGGCGGCGATCACCTGGATCATGGCGGGCAGGCCGCTGCCGATCTCCTGCATACCGGCCTCGACCACGACGTGCCCGTCCGACGAGACCCGGACGCGTGCTGAGGATGAGCCGCGGAAGCCGTTCATCGAGGACACGGCCATGCCCCAGCCGATGAGTGAATTGCCGTCACGCATCTGCGGTTTGCGGTCCGCCCAGCCGAAGCGCTCCGCGCCTTGCCGAAGGCATTGCACCAAGGACCTGGCGGAGAACGGTTTGCCGGTCATCGGGTCGGCAGGCGGCTCGTTGATCACCCTGAGCTCGACCGGGTCGATGCCCAGTTCCACGGCCAGTTCGTCCATCGCGGACTCGAGCGCCACCAGGCCGGGACCCTCGGCCGGCGCACGCATCGGCGTCGGCTGGGGCCGGTCGACCTGCCGGACCCTCAGCTCGGTGTCGATCGCCGGGCTGTCGTACAGCCAGGTCGAGCCGCCGGTGGTCATCTCGGTGTACATGTCGACGCGCGCAGCGGCATTGATGCTGTGGTGCCGGATTGCTGTGAGCTTGCCGTCTGCGGTTGCACCGAGGGTGACAGTCTGCGAGGTCTCGGGCTGGTGCCCGGACAACGAGAACATCTGCGCCCGTGTCATCACCAGTTTGACTGCACGGCCGCTGGCCTTGGCCGCGACAGCCGCCAGCACCAGGTGCGGCCAGACGTAGCCTTTTGCACCGAAGCCACCGCCGACATACGGGCAAATGACCCGGACATGCTCCGACGGGATCTGGAACAGACCTGCGAGTGCGCCTTGTGCAATCGACGAGGATTGCACCGAGGAATGCACTGTCAATTGATCGTCGTCCCACCAGGCAATCGTGGCCGACGGCTCGATTGGACTGTGATGGCGATCCGAGGTGGTGTACGTGGCCTGAACGACCTTGTCCGCACGAGCCAAACCGGCGTCGACATCGCCCGTGCGCTCCACCGGCGGCCCGTACACGGCCGGGCCGCTCGGGATGACAGCTGCACCCTGTCCGAAGGCCAGTGGAGTTCCAACGTCCGAATAGGACACGGATACCAAGGTTGCCGCGTGTTGCGCCTGTTCGAGCGTGGAAGCAAGCACGAGCGCGACCGGCTGGCCGTCGTAGTGCACTTGCGTGGTCTGCAACGGGATGACTGAATGTCCGAGGGGCGGGCTGGTCAATGGCGGAAGCTGCGGGACGTTCGTGTGGTCGATAACGTCCAGCACGCCAGGCGCCGCCAATGCCGCGGACTTGTCGATCGACGCGACTTGCCCAAAAGGGATTGTTGCGGTCGTGAGAGCCGCGTGGACGACATCCGGGACCTGGGTGTCGGCGGCATAGATCGCGGCGCCGGTGAGTTTGGCCGGGCCGTCCGGCCGGATGAGCGAGGTCATCGGGCCTCCTCCAGTGCGCGAACCGCGGCCCGCTGAGCCAGGATCACCTTGTAGCCGTTGTCCGCCAGCGGACGTGCATCGGCGAACGACAAAGCGACCGCATCCGACAGAGCATTGCGGTCGGTGATCGAGACGCCGGTCAGTGCGGACTCGGCCGCTGTCAGCCGCCAAGGCCGATGAGCTACGCCGCCCACGGCAATTCGGGCAGACGTGATCGTGTCGCCCTCCAAGGAGATGACTGCAGCCGCGGAAACGACCGCGAATTCGTACGACACCCGTTCGCGAACTTTCAAGTAATGTGATCGTGGCGCGGCGGCCGGAACCTCCACTGCGACAATCAATTCGTTCGACGCGAGTTCTGTATTCAGCGCGGGGGTATCGCCAGGGAGCCGGTGGAACGACACAGCTGGAATTCGGCGTTCGCCAGACGGACCCTGCACAATCACCGACGCGTCCAGCGCCGCCAATGCCACGGCCAAATCGGAAGGGTGCGTGGCGACGCAGGATTCACTCCATCCAAAGATGGCCTGCGCGCTCGTGTCACCGATCAGTGCCGAGCATCCACTGCCAGGTTCCCGTTTGTTGCAAGGCAAAGGCGTATCCGAGCGGAAGTACGCGCACCGGGTTCGCTGCAGCAGGTTGCCGCCGATGGTGGCCATGTTGCGCAGTTGAGCGGAAGCCGCCCGCAGCAACGAGTCACGCAGCACCGGATAGTCCTGCTGCACAACAGGATCGGCTGCGACATCGCTCATCCGGGCCAGCGCGCCGATCCGCAGCGGGCCGGAAGTGTCGATCGACGCCAGTGGCAGGCCGTTGATGTCCACCACACGGTCCGGCGTCTCGATGCCTTCCTTGAGCCAGTTCACCATCTCCGTGCCGCCGGCCATCAGCTGGGTTCCCGGCTCGGCCAGGGCCGCCAGCGCCTCAGCGACATCGCCTGCGCGATCGTAGGTGAATGTCTTCATTGGACGCTCGCCTCCGTCACGGCGGCGACGATCTGTGGATATGCCGCGCAGCGGCAGATGTTGCCGCTCATCCACTCCTTGATCTCCGCGGCCGAACCCGCGTGGCCCTCGGCAATGCAGGCGACCGCGGACATCACCTGTCCGGGTGTGCAAAAACCACACTGAAAGGCATCATTGGCATGAAACGCCTTCTGCACGGGATGCAGTTCGCCCTCAGCGGACAAACCCTCGATGGTGGTGATTTCGGCATTCGAGGCCGCGACCGCGAGCATCATGCAGGACAGAACACGCCTGCCGTCGAGCAGGATTGTGCACGCTCCGCATTCGCCGCGGTCGCAGCCTTTCTTCGTTCCAGTGAGCCCGAGCTGCTCGCGCAGCGCGTCGACCAGCGTCATCCTTGGATCGGCCGGCACCTGACAGGGCCGGCCGTTGACCGTTAGTGACGTCGTCTGTTCGTGGTGGGATGTCACCCACCAGACATTATTCGTAGAGCGACGCGATCGCCTCCGAATACCTGTCGGTGATCACGCGGCGCTTGAGCTTCAGTGTCGGTGTCAGTTCACCGGACTCCGCGGTCCATGTCTCGGAGAGCACTCGGTACTTCTTGATCTGCTCGGGCGAGGACAATACGGCGTTCGCCTGCTGTACGAGGTTCTCGAGTTCTTCCAGGACAACGGGATGGGCGGCGAGGTTGTCGGCGGGGATTCCCTTGGCGTGCGCCCATATCGGTGCGGCCTCGTCGTCCAGCACGATCAACGCGGTCATGTACGGCCGCGTGTCGCCGATCGCCACTGCCTGGCTGACCAGCGGGTGGGCTCGCAGCAGGCCCTCCACCTTGGCGGGCGCGATGTTCTTGCCACCGGCGGTGATGATCAGTTCCTTCTTGCGGTCGGTGATGAACACGAATCCGTCTTCGTCGATCTTGCCGACGTCGCCGGTGGCGTACCAGCCGTCCGCGTCGACATCCGGCTTGATCGTGCCGTCCGCCTGCAGGTAGCCGAGGAACACTGTCGGGCCGCGGACCAGCAACTCGTCGTCCTCGCCGAGCTTGATCTCGCACCCGGGCAGTGCCTGGCCGACCGAGCCGACCCGGTAGGAGTCCGGCACGTTCTGGGTGACCGCGCCGGTGGTCTCGCTCAGGCCCCACACCTCGAGCACCGGAATGCCAATGCTGGCAAGGAAATCCAGCACCGAGACCGGGATCGGCGCGGCACCGCTGTTGCCGCCCCGGGTCATCTGCTCCAGCCCGAGCATGGTCCGGATCGGCAGCAAGGCCTTCTCGTCGAGCACTTTCAGCCGTGCGGCGAGCTCCTCGGGAACCGGCTTGCCCTCGCTGCCCAGCTTCCAGACCTCGGCGGCAGCGTCGCGGGCCATCTGCACGCCGGCACGCTGTTCCTCAGGCATGGCAGCCAGACCGCCCTGCAGAGCGGCCGCCATCTTCTCCCAGACGCGCGGCACGCCGAACAATCCGAACGGCCGAACCCCATGCAGCGCGGGAATAAGCTGCGTGTGGTCGGCGACCGTGGTGGTGTGCCCGGCCTTGTAGATGACCAGGTAGATACCGAGCATGCGTTCGGCGATGTGCGCCAACGGCAGGTACGACACCGACTTGCCATGCATCGGCAACGGGTGCGCCGTGTCCACCGACGCGGCCTCGAAGAGCAGGTTGTAGTGGCTGAGCACTACGCCCTTCGGGTCACCTGTGGTGCCGGACGTGTAGATCATGCATGCGGGCTGCTCCGGGTTGATCGTGTCCGCCAGCCGCTCGATCGCCTCGACATCCGCGGCGTGCTTGGCGGCACCTTTCTCGTAAACCTCGCGGTACGACACGAACCTGTCGTCACCCGCGGGCACGTCATCCTCGTTGATGACGACGACCTTGCGCAGGCCGGGCAACTCGTCCAGTGCGGGCCGCCAGCGAGAGATCTGCTCGGCGCCTTCCAGCACAACGACGGGCGTCGCACTGTGCCTGGCGACGAAGGTGATCTGCTCCGGGGACAGGGTGTCGTACGTGGTGCACGAGATCGCACCGAGGTGTAGTGCTCCGAGATCACTGACCCAGTGCTCAGGGCGCCGGGCCGACATGATCAGCATCCGGTCGCCGGTGGACAGGCCCAGCTCACTGAGGCCGTGCGCGAGCGCGGCGATGTGCTCGCGGAATTCACCCCACGCCAGCGTCGTGGCGTCCGGGCCCCAGCTCGAACTGATCGCAGGCAGGTCGGCGAATTCTTTTGCGTTACGTCGTAGGAAACTGGCTACCGTCTGGCCGTCGATTGCTTGCCGTGCCTCTTCAACACTGCCCACGCCCGCTCCTTTGCGTCACCCTGGAGCTGAAAACCTATGACATCGACCCGGCCAATTCCAGACTCGTCAATAACTCCATCGGCTGCGGGCGACCACCTCTTCGGCGGGGGCATCACCGAAAAGGCTGATCTCACCCCGGCGGACGGTGCTGATGGCCGCGGCGAGTTCCGGCCCGAACGCGGTGAGCAACGCCGGTTCGGCCTCGAACGCCGCCAGAGCCGCACCGAGCGAGGACGGCAGCGGCACGGCGTCGTCCAGCGTCGCGGGGTCCACGTCGACCGGCTCGGGCAGAAGCGCCCCTTCCGCGATCCCGGCGCTGCCCGCGACCAGCAGCCCGGCGATGGCCAGGTACGGGTTGGCCGACAGGTCGAAGCATTTCACCTCGACATTCGGTTCACCTGCGGTGATGAACCTCAGTGCGGTCTCCCGGTTCTCCAGGCCCCAGGCGGCGAACGGCGCGGCCCAATGCGACGGGATCAGCCGCAGATAACTCGCTACAGACGGTGCACCGATCGCGAGCAATGCGGGCAGTCTGGACAGGATTCCACCGAGGAATGACTCGCCGTCGGCGGTCAGCCCGAACCGGCCATCGCCTCCGGCCAGCAGGTTCTTGCCGTCGCGCCATATGCTCAGGTGAATGTGCCCGCCGTTGCCGACACCGCCGGCGACCACCTTGGGTGCGAAGGTGGCCCGCAGACCGTGATTCTGGGTGACCGCGCGGATGGTCTCGCGGACCAGGACGAGGGTGTCCGCGGCGGCGACCGGGGACTGGCACGCGACCGAGAGCTCGTACTGACCGGCGGCGTACTCGGGGTGGATCTGCTCGACCTCGATGCCCTGCGTCGCGAGCGCGTCGAGGATGTCGTGCAGGTAGCCGGACAGTTCCGTCAGCCTGGTCATGCCGTACGCGGGACCGCTGCACGCCGGGACGAAGTCGTCCTCGCCCTTGGAGACGCACCACTCGACCTCGAACGCGGCCATCGCGACGAGTCCGTCGGCGGCCAGCCGCGTCACGACCCGCTGAGCCAGGCCCCGGGCGTCACCTGGATGGACGTTGCCGTCCTGGTCGTGCCGCACTGCGGGTGCCCACGCCCAGCCGGGCTGAGCCGCCAGCACGGTCAGCCTGCTCAAGTCGGGTTTCAGCCGCAGGTCGCCGACCGGCCCGCCGCCGACGATCGAGTCGTCCAGCAGGAAGTAGTCGAAGACCGGGGACGCGCCGATTCCGCTGGTCACGGCCCTGGAGAGCAGGTTGACCGGGACCGCTTTGACGCGCGTGACGCCGCTGTTGTCGACCCAGGTGACCGCGACCGCGAGCACACCCCGCGCGGTCAGGTTCGCGGAATCCATCGCTTCCCCTCACTCTTAGGCTCGGGGCAATGATCTCCTTGTTGAGGGGCGCGCGCGATGCCGGAATGGGCCGAACTTGACCTGATCGACCACCACTGCCACGGAGTTGTCCGGCGTGACCTGGACGAGGCCGCTTTCCAGGCGATGCTCACCGAGGCCGGCGGCGAAATGTCCACAGTGGGCGGAAGCCTGCTGGATTCCCGGATCGGCTACGCGGTCCGCAGGTGGTGCGCGCCGGTGCTCGGCCTCGAACCGCACACACCCGCACTCGAGTACCTCGTGCAGCGGGCCGCGCTCGGGTTCGAGGAGGTCAACGCCCGGTTCCTGGCCGCCGCCGGACTGTCGGGCCTGTGCGTGGACACCGGCTACGTGCCTGAACCGATCCTGACCCCGGCGGAACTCGGGGCGCTGGCGTCGGCGCCTGCCTACGAGATCGTCCGGCTGGAGCAGGTCGCCGAGTCGCTGTTCGGCACCGTCGACGCCGACGGATTCGCCGGCGCGTTCCAGTCCCTTTTGGAATCGAGGACCCGGGAGGCGGTCGGGGTGAAGTCCATCGCGGCCTACCGGACCGGTCTGGACCTCGATCCGGACCGGCCGTCGGAAGCCGAGGTGGCCAACGCGGCAGCGCATTGGCTGGCGCGCGATCAACGGCTGGCCGATCCGGTGCTGCAGCGGTTCCTGATCTGGTGTGCGGTCGACCGGGGGTTGCCGATCCAGTTCCACGTCGGCCTCGGTGACTCCGATGTGGACATGCGGTCGTGCGATCCGTTGCTGCTGATGGGATTGCTCCGGGAAATCGAGCCGACCGGGGTGCCGGTGATGTTGCTGCACAACTACCCGTTCCACCGTCACGCCGGATATCTGGCGCAGGTGTTCGCCAACGTGTTCGTGGACGTGGGCCTGGCCACGCACAATCTGGGCGACCGGGCCACCGCCGTGATCGAGGAGACCCTTGAGCTGACGCCGTTCGGCAAGTTCCTGTACTCGTCGGACGCCTTCGGCCTGCCGGAGTTCTACTACCTGTCCGCGCGATTGTTCCGGCGGGGTTTGTCGGCGGTCATCGACGCGGCGGTGTCCGAAGGATCTTGGAACGCAACCGACGGTGAACGGGTGGCCAGACTGATCGCCAGCGAGAACGCGATACGCGCCTATAGGCTGGATCGCGATGTACACGCCTGAGTTCTTCGCCGACCCGCACCCCACGTACCGCGAGCTGCGGGAAGAGGCTGCGGTACACCGGATCCAGGACCCGAGAGGCCTGACGTACTGGCTGATCACCAGGTTCGACGAGGCCAAGGCCGCGCTGGCGGATCCGAGACTGGCCAAGGACCCCAGGCACGCGTGGGAAGCGCTCCGCAACGCCGGAATGGTCAGCGGCGACCCGGCCGAGGCCACGTTCGACCTGCACACCACCGACCCGCCCCGGCACACGCGGCTGCGTGCGCTCGTCACCAAGGCCTTCACGACGAAGCGAACTGAAGCTCTCCGGCCGCGAGTTCAGGGCATTGCCGACGAACTGGTCGCGTCATTGCCGGATCGCACCGACCTGATCGGTGACTTCGCGTACCCGCTCTCCCTCACAGTGATAGCCGAACTGCTGGGCATCCCGATCGAGGACCGTGACCAGTTCCGCGAGTGGACCACCGCGGCGATGACACCGCCCTACATCACGCCGGAAGGCATGTCACGCGAGGAAGGCGGCCGTCGGCTGCGCGAATACGTCACAGATCTTGTTGCCACCAAACAAGAAGGTGACGATCTTGTCAGCGCACTGCGGGCAGGCGAACTGAAGCAGGCGGAAGTCGTCGCGCTCACACAGCAATTGCTGTTCGCCGGGCACGAGCCGGTCATGAACCTCATCGGCAACGGCCTCGCCGCCTTGTTCGGCCACCCAGAGCAACTTTCCCTGCTCCGCTCACAGCCCGCGCTCATCGCGGGTGCGGTCGACGAACTTCTCCGTTACGACGGGCCGACCGCCCGCGCGTCACCCCGCTATCCGACCGAGGACATCGAGATCGCGGGGACGATCATCCCGGCGGGCAGTGTGGTGATCGTGGGGGTCGCTTCGGCCAACCGCGATCCCAGCCGGTTCGACGATCCCGACCGGCTGGACATCACTCGTCCGGAGCAACCACATCTCGCCTTCGGCCACGGAATCCACCGCTGTCTCGGCGTTCCGCTGGCCCGTATGGAAGGCGAGATCGCGATCGGCACCCTGCTCCGGCAGCGCCCTTCAGTCCGGCTGGACGGCGAACTGACATGGCACCCGTTCCCGGTCTTCCGCGGACTGCAGCAGCTGCCGGTCCGCTTTCCCGGGTAGACGGCTATCCGGCGCGAACCGGAGTTTTGGGCCATACCGCGTAAATCCCCGCCGCGATGACAAAACCGACCAGGAACGTGATGTCACCGATCCACGGCACGGCCTGGGGGATCGGGCCGGTGTAGAGCGACTGGTTGGAGAACAGGCCGATGGAGATGAGCATGCCGGCGAGCATCGCCACTGGACCGGCCCAGTTGCGGTGCCGGGTGTCGGTCAGGGCGCTGTCGATCACCTGGCCTCGGCGGACATGCATGTCCACCAGGACCACACCGAGCCAGGGCCCGATCCAGTACGCGATCACCAGCAGGAAACTCTCGTACGCGTGCCCGGCGTCGGAAAGCCCCAGCCACGCCAGGACGAACCCGATCGCACCGAAACAAGCCGCGACCACGGCCCGCCGCCACGCCAGCGGAAGGTTGATCCCCAGGGTGAGGAAGGCGAGTGCGGCGGAGTACACGTTCAGTACATTGGCCGCGACCGCACCGAGTGCGATCGCCAGCAAGGTCAGTGCGGCCAGCCAGGGCGGCAGGTTGTTGGTGAATGTGGTCGCGGGATTGCTCGACGCATTGCCTCCGACAGTCACGGAGGCCGCACCGACAAGCATGAGCACGGTCGTGGCGAGGAACAGGCCAGAGCCCGCGAACCAGCCGACGGCCCGGCGTGATGTCCCGGCGGGCAGATAACGCGTGTAGTCGGCGGCGTAAGGATTCCAGCCCGCGGTGTAGCCGAAGGCCGCGCTGGCCGTGAGCAGGAAACCTCCCAGCCCGCCGGCGCCGCCAATTCCGCTGAGCGCCGACCTGGCGAAGATGAATATGGCCGTGACCAGGAAGACCACGGCGAGCACCGGGAAGACGTACCGTTCGAACGCCTGGACCAGGTTGTGGCCGAAGAAGGCGATCAGGATCTGCACGGCCACGATCAGGACCAGGCACAGCAGTACCGGCAACCCGGTCAACGAGTTCAACGCGAACGCGCCGCTGACACTGTTCACCGCGAACCAGCCGGCACCGGCCATGATGGACATCAGCGAAGCCGGCAGAAGATTTCCCCAATAGCCGAACGCCACCCGGCCGAGAACCATCTGGGGAACGCCGTGCACCGGGCCACGCGCGGAAAGAAAGCCGTGTGCGATCGAGCCCAGCAGATTGCCGAGCGTCAGCGCCGCGGCCGCCTGCCAGAAGGACAGTCCGAAGGCCGACACCGCGAGCACACCGAGAAAGATCGTGGCGAATTCCAGATTCGGCGAGGTCCACGTCCAGAACAGCTGGATCGGCCTGCCGTGCTTGTCCTGCGCCGCGACCGGTTCGATTCCACCCGGCTCTACCTTGACGACTTTCTCGCCGTAGGCCACTTTCAGCTCACGGTGATCGCGTCGAGCTTTTCCTTGAGGTACTCCGAGGCGATCACCTCGGGGTACGACATCTGCCCGATCGGCGGGCCGAGCGAGGAGATCCGGGCGTCATGGTCGGTCTCGTAGAAGAAGATCAGCGAGACGAGATCCTCGTCGGGCGCGCTCGCGTGCGGCGGCAGGACGCGGTGCCGCGTCGAACGCCAGCGGTCGCCGGTCCACCGGGCCATCAGATCGCCGATGTTCACGGTGAACGCGTCCGGGTTGTACGGAGCGTTGACCCAATGCCCATCCTTTGTGTACACCTGCAACCCGCCGACACCGGCCTCACGGTCCAGCACCGTGACCGTTCCGAAGTCGGTGTGCGGGCCGATCCGGAACTGGCCGTCGTCGGGCTCGCCGACCACGTTCAACGGCGGGTACCAGTTGATGTTGAAGGTGTACGTCGGATTGTGCGTGTGCGCGGTGAAATGCCGTTCCGGCAATCTCAGCGCCACCGCGAAAATCGTGAGCAGCGTGTCGGACAGGGCCCGCATCCGCGTCATGTACTCACGTGCGGTCGATTCCAGGAAAGGAACCTCGGACGGCCACACGTTGGGAGCGAACCAGAACGAGTCGATCTCGGGAATGCCCACCGCGGCGTCGGCACCCATCGAATAGGACTCTTTCAGGTCCGGCGGTGTCTCGGTGCCTTCGGCGTACGAGTTGGCCTCGACGCCGGGCGGCAACCAGCCACGCCCGCCGACCGACACGGCATAGCGCTGCTTCTGCTCACCGGACAGGCCGAAGAACTGCCGGGCCTGCGCGCGGGTGTCCGCGCGCAACGCGGGGTCCACGCCATGCCCTGTGATCAGCAGGAACCCTGAATTCTGCAACGCCCGGTCGATCTGGTCGGCGACGGCCAGACGGTCTTTGGGTGAGCCGTGGAACCAGGGCTCCAGATCGACGAGCGGGACAGTCATGTTCGTGCCTCTCCGATATCCTCGAACCAGAGCTCGGGGTGTTCCTTGATGAACTCCGTCATCAGCTCGACACAGTCCGGGTCGTCCACAATGGTCACTTGGACACCGTGTTCGGCCAGCCAGTCGTGCCCGCCGGAGAACGTGGTCGCCTCGCCGATCACCACCCTGGCGATGTTGAACTGACGGACCAGCCCGCTGCAGTACCAGCACGGCGACAGCGTGGTGACCATGACCGTGTCGCGGTAGTCCGGCCGCCTGCCGGTGTTGCGGAACGCGGCGGTCTCGGCGTGCATGGACGGGTCGCCGTCCTGCACCCGCCGGTTGTGGCCGCTGCCGAGCAGCTCGCCGTCCGGCCCGAACATCGCCGCGCCGATGGGGATCCCACCCTCCGCCTTGCCACGAAGCGCCTCCTGACGCGCCACGGTCAGCATCTGTCTCGCCTCGATCAACTCGCGGCTCGCTTGCATGGTCACACTGTCGTGCCTGGATCGCACGGTGGCAAGAGGTTGTTGGCTGCCGGGATCGCCCGATCGGGCAGTGACCGTGGCCCCCACGGATGACTGGATCTCTGTCACGATGGGTGATATGCGGACGCGGGGGTGGCTGGCCAGAGAACGGGAGCTGGCGGCGGTCGGCAGACTGCTCGACGAGCCGGACGACGGCCCGCGAGGCCTGCTCATGGTGGGTGAACCGGGCATAGGCAAGACCACCGTCTGTGCCGCGGCCATGGACCTGGCTGGTGACCGTGGGTATCTGGTGCTGGCCACCCGGGGGAGTCAGAGCGAGACCGGCCTGTCGTTCGCCGGGCTGACCGATCTGCTGGACGAGGCCGCGGACGGGCTGCTGCGAGAGCTGCCGGAGCCGCAGCGGATCGCCCTGGAGGTGGCGCTCGCGCGGCGGATGCCCGGTCCGGCGGCGGGCGGGCAGCGCGAAGTGGGGATGGCCGTGCTGGCTGTCCTGCGGCGGCTGTGCGAGCACCGGCAGGTGCTGATCGTGCTGGACGATGTGTCCTGGGTGGACACTCCGACGGTGGAGGCCGTGCGGTTCGCGTTGCGGCGGATGCGGACCGAGCCGATCCGGATCCTCGGGACGTTGCGGCTCGACCAGATCGCGTCCGCACTGTGGCGGGAAATCCCCGTCGACGAGCTTCGGCTGGAGCCGTTGAACGCAGGCGCCATCGAACAGCTGCTGAGCTCGCGGCTCGACCTCACATTGCCGCCACGGGTGTTGCGTGCTCTTGTCGAGCGTACGGCTGGCAATCCGTTCTGGGCGTTGGAAGTCGGCCGCGCGCTGGCCCGCCAGCCCGGCGGCCCGACGATCGACCTGCCGCTGCCGGCGTCGCTGATTGCCGTTGTCACCGAACGGCTTACCGGACTGGAGGCGTCGACGAGGGCGGCGTTGATCGCGGTCTCGGCCCTTGCAGATCCGACGGTTTCGCTGGCGTTGCAAGCACTTGACAGTGTTGTTGCGAACCCTGGCAAGGCTCTTGACGTCGCGGTGACCGTGGGTGTGGTCGTGGAGACGGCCGGAAAGTTGCGTCCTGCGCACCCATTGCTGGGATACGCCGCGCTGGAGGCGTTGCCACCGGGCGGAAGGTCCGCGTTGCATCGGCGGCTTGCCGAGATTGTCAAGGACCCGGAGCAGCGCGCCAGGCACATGGCGGTCGCGGCCGAACCACCGGACGCCGAAGTCGCTGTGGCGCTGGACGAAGGAGCGTCGGTGGCGCGGGCCCGTGGCGCCACTGGTGGTGCGGCGGAGTTGGTGGAGCTCGCCGTCGACTTCACGCCGCCAGACGACCGGTGGGCCTTGTGCCGCCGCAGGCTCGAAGCGGCGGAGGTGTTGTACGCAGTCGGAGAACCGGAGCGTGCGGCGCGATACGTCGACGAGAACGAAAGTGCGGACATGCCACCGGACCTGCGTAGACGCACTCTGCCGTTCCGCACCGAGCTGACGTACTGGGCGCGCGGAGCCCCGGCCGCGCAGGAGCTGATCCGCTGCACGATCGCCGAAGCCCGAGACGACCAGCATCTGCACGCGGTCGCGTTGGCGATGGCATCCGACGTCGGCGACGGTCGTGGCGGCGACCGAGACTGAGACGAAAATCGCGGAACTGGTCGCGACCGGGCTGACCAACAGAGAGGTTGCCGCACAGCTGTTCGCCAGTGTGCGGACGGTGGAGGGCCATCTAGCTGCGGTGTACCGCAAACTGGGTGTGCGCTCCCGGACAGAGTTGACGCGCTTGCTGTCCGAGCAGGCCTGAGCCGCGTGGCGAGCTTGCGCCAACTTGAACTCATGCGCCGGTGGTGATCGTTCGGAGGTATTGGTACCCTCGCGCACAAATGTGGCACTGTTTTGGTTTGCGTCCATTTACCATTTTTCATAGAAGGAAATAATGTACGTCGACGACAACCCTGCATCCGTCGCCGATACACCGGTCACCTCCGCCGGCCACGCGGCGACAACGTTGGCAGAGCGAATGGTGGACGTCGCGGCCCTGGACGCCGCGGTGAAGTCGGGCGATGTGATTCTCGAGCCGGAGGCCGGCGAACGGCTGCTCACCACCTTGCGCGGCCAGGCCGACTCGGCGGCCGAGTGGCTCAACCGGCTGCGTGGCATGTCCCGCCCGGTGCCGCTGGGCACGAACTGGGTCGGGCAGGCCATGTCGGGCAAGTTCGAGCGCCGGGCCGACGGCGAGGACGTGTCCTTCGTGAACGTGCTGTACCAATACCACCAGATGCTCGTGAAAGCCCATGACGCGGTGGCCGAGGCGATCGCGCGCTACCAGACCTCCGAAGAGGGGTCCGCGCAGGCGTTCCAGCGGGTTTCCTCGAAGTTCTAGGGAGATAACAGCCTCATGGCCGGCGACCGCCATCACAGCGGGTTTGACCAGGACGAATTCGAGCGTTACGACACGTTCGACGCACCTGTCTCCGAGACGACCGACACCGGGCGCGACGGGCTCTTCGGCGACCTCGGCCGGTTGATCGACCAGATCCGGATCGACAACGCCGCGAAGAAGCTGGACGAGAACGTCTCGATGGGCGAGGACCGGGTGCTCAACCAGTCCGGCAACTGGGCATCCGTGCCCCACCAGCAGTTGTACGAGTCGGTGCACGCGGGCAACGACCCGGCCGAGGCGTACGCGCTCGCCCGCGAGTGGACCGATCTCGGCAACATGATGGCCGACAACTCCCGCGCGATGGACGAGATCATCCGTGGCACGGAGTCCGGCTGGCAAGGTGTTGCCGCGCAGGCGGCTCGTGAGTCGACGCTGAAGCTGGCCACCTGGGGCGGCGACGCCGCGCAGACCTCGCAGTACATGGGAACGCGCATCGCCGAGCAGGGACTGACCGCCGAGCGCGCCAAAGCCTCGATGCCCGAGCCGGTCGACTTCGACTGGGAGCAGATGCTGCGCCAGGGATTCGCCACCGGCGGGCTCGCCGGGCTGACGCAGGCGGTTCAGGACGTGCAGGCGGTCAGCGAGAAGGCGCGGTCCGCGCACGAGCAGGCCGTGCAGGTCATGGTGAGCATGGAAGGCCAGTCGCGGTCGGTGGACCAGACCACGCCGCGATTCGTCGTCCCGCCGGACGCCACCACGACCGACGGCGACGCTGTGAACGGCCTGATGATGCGCGGCGTCAGCGATGCGACTGCTGGCAGCGCACCGACTACCGCGAGTGCATTGCTGCCGCTGTCCTCGGCCGGTAGCCCTGCTGGAGTGCCGGGCGGCCAGGAGAGCTTCCAGGGCAGCAACTTCCAAGGCGGCAACGTCCAGGGTGGCAGTTCGCCGGGCAGTGGTTTCCAGGGCGGCAGCTCGTCGGGTGGTTCCGGTTTCCAGGGCGGCAGTGGCTTCTCCGGCGGTGCCGCGCCGAACTTCGCTGGTGGCGCCGGATTCCAGCCCGCCGCGGCTTCTTTTGGCCCACCTGCCAACGTGCCGCCGAACGGTCCCCAGACCGCGACGACCACCTCAGGGTTCGTGCCGCCGGGCGGCACCGGCTTCCAGGGCGACACGACGTACCGGCCGCCCAACTATCAGCCACCGCCCAACTTCCAACAGCCGAACTACCCGGGCGGCGGTTACTTCCCGCCCGGCGGTGGTCCGTACCGGCCAGGTGGGCAGAACAAGCCAGGCGGGACGAACAACCAGGGTGGTGGTGGTCCTTACGCCCCGGGTGATCCGCGATCCGGTTACATGCCGCCAAGGATCGACCCGCTCACGGGCGAGCCGTACAAGCCCAACATGATGCCCCGTCCGATGCCTTTCGCCGGTGGCCCAGGCGTTCCCGGTGTTCCCGGCGGCGGTGGGGGAACAGGCGGCGGTTTTGCGCCACGCGGCGGCGCCCCTGGTTTCATCGAGCAGCAGGGCGGAATGCGTAACCCCGGCTTCGGCGCCGGCGCGGGCGTGATGGCGGCTGAGGAAGCCGCGATGCGCGGCGGTAACCCCGGCAACCCGGCGGCCGCCGGCCGTCCTGGTGCCGCCGGGGCGCCCGGGATGGGCATGGGCGGAATGGGCGGCGGTGGCCAGCGCGGTGAAGAGGACAAGGAACACCGCTCGAAGTACGTCACCGGTGAGAAGGTCGTGGACGAGCCTGGTCGCATGGCGCCGCCGGTGATCGGCGACAAGACGGCCCGCAAACCGGCAGGGGACAAATGACAGTCGGTATCGACTACCAACTGTCCACACGGGAGTTCGACTTCCTCTGGGAACATCTCGAACTCGGCCGGATGCCGTACCCCCTCGACGTGCCGAGCAACGGCGCGACGCTGGAGGAACGCGCCGAGATGCGGGCAGAGACCATGGCCGGGCTGCAGTTCGACGCACGGTTGGCCAACCTGCTGAAGGTGCTCGCCGCGCCTGCCACATCGGTGGACACAGTCGGATTCGGCGACGCGCCGATCCGTGGCCTGGCAGCGACCGACGGCACCCAGGGGGTGCTGGTCGCGATCGGAGGCGAAACCCTGTCGTTCGCGGCAGTCCGGCCGACCTCCCTGGCATGGTCCATTGTGGAGGTTCTGCCCGAGGGAGAGGCCGGTACGGGAAACGCGATTTCGCTGCCGTACCAGGCCATGCAGCGTGCGGTCAACGGTGAGGACGCTGACCCGTTCGGGGACAGCGACGAGCGCGACATCCTGATGAGCAATGGCGTCAGCGGTGATGACGCCACCATGCTCGTCGAACTCGCCGAGCGCCGAATCCGCGGCGGCCAGTTCGGCGTCACCACCAGCAGCCGCGCAACCAGCGTCCGCGCAGGCGTCCGGACCCGTGCCAAAACCATGATCACCTGGTTCGACACAAGCGACGGCCGCTATCTGATGGTGCACGACGGCACATGGGTCAGCATCGCACCCGCGGACGGCGAACGAATCGCCCACCGCATCGAGGAACTGCTGAGAACGGCCTAGGCCTCGAGAACCGCGTCCGGGGCGTCGACCACGGGTGGCTGGTCGGACCAGGGGAAATTGATCCACAGGTCCGTCCGGCGCCACACGTACTCGCACTTGACCTCCGAGCGCGGCTTCTCGTAGATCACCGCGCACCGCACCTCGGCGACATGGTCCTGGCAGAAGTCCCGCACAAGCTTGAGCGTGGCGCCGGTGTCCGCGACATCGTCGGCCACAAGCACCTTCGCACCAGTCAAATCGACCACATTGGGCACTGGCGGCAACATCACCGGCAGGTCCAGACGCTCGTCCACACCGGTGTAGAACTCGACATTCATCACATGCAAGTTCTTGACGTTCAAGGCATAGCCCAGCGCACCCGCCGCGAACAGCCCACCCCGGGCGATGGACAGGATCAGATCCGGCTGGAACCCGTCCTGCGCAATGGTCGTGGCCAGTTCCCGGGACGCCGTCCCGAACAGGTCCCATGTCAGTATCTCGCGCTCAGCCGCCATGTCGGCAGCCTAACCCGGCAACCGCCGCGGCCTTGTGGGTGCCTGGTCACTCCTCGTCCTCATTGGACAGTCGAGTCCGATTGAGACGGTGCACGGCACTTTCGGGCGATGTGTCCTGCGCGTACTCCAGGACGGTCGTCGCCCGATTTCGGTCAACCATATGTGCAAGGCAAATTGTGAGCAGATAACAACTCGGTCACATGGGGTCGGTAAACACTTGATTCGATCTTTTGGTTCAATTCCTTCGCAGTGAAGCCGAGGGGGCGAAGCCATATGATCGAATCGGAAGATCCACCTGAGTATGACCCGGTTAAGCGGTTCGCAGGTAAGCTGCAACAGCTGCGCAGGTCTGAGATGTCCTATGAAGAAATGGAGGGGAAGACCGGATGTCCGCACGAGAAGCTGCTGGCTGCCGCGTCCGGTAAGATCTGGCCGGCCTGGAGGACCGTTGAGGCTTACGTCTCCGCATGCGACGGCGATATCGAAGAGTGGCATGCCGAATGGGAGGCTGTCGGCGCCGCACTGGAAAACACCGGTGTTGATCGCGAGGACGAGATCTCGTCGGCAGACGATGAAAGCCCGGAACCGTCCGATGAGCCGCCCGGGTCGGACACCATCACTGAGGAACAAACCGGCAGAACACGCCGGATTCGGCCGGCGATCCTGATCCTCGGGGCAGTTGCCCTCACAGTCGGCATAGTCATGGTGACCGCTTTGGTGCCAGGCGGAACTCCGCGCACCGACCCGCCGGCCGTCGGCTCCGCTCCTGTTTCCACAGTGGCGAGTTCAGCGCCGTCGCCTACGTCCACCGCACCGCCTTCGACTTCCGCGGGTTTGCCGAACGGGCCGGCAACCCCAACCGGCAAGCCGACAGGATCCCCGCCGGTCACCACGAAAAACACGCCCAGTGCGACAGCACCCACCAACGTGGGCAAACAACCTGCGCAGCCATCCGAAGATCCCGGCAGATACGACAAGGTGCAGGAGAAACGTGTCGTCGAACTGATTCAGCAGCAGGGGTACAACTGGGTGGACATCGAGTACTGGCGCCATGACTCCACAAAGCCTGGGGAACTACAGATCGATACGCAGAAAGTGTTCACCAACCTGGGCGCCAAACTGACGATCATTCCGGACGATCCCCTGGCGAATCGCGAGCGCTGTGCCAGGGCGACCGGATGGCGCGACTCCATCAGCTTCGCCGAGTTGCATGTCGGAAGCCAGTTGTGCGGGCTGAGCCATATGGATCGATATGCCTCGCTGGTCGTGCGGCTGCTTCCCGGCTCACCGGCCAGCAATGGGCGGTTCACCTTCTACGGCATCACCTGGAACGGTTGAGCAAAGTGGCTATGGACTCCTCAAATCGCCGGGTTGCACCACCGGTCGTCTCGCACCGGGGAATCACCGGAATCGCGACCACGATCGCGCTGCTGACCGCTGCGATAGTGACCGCACTGTGGTGGATAGCCACCAGAGGGCTCAATGGCGAGCAGTTGGTCGCGGCGCGTTTCGACGCACTCAAGATCGGTTTGAGCGTCGGCGCGGGCAGTGGCGGTTTGTTCGCGCTCTACCTGGCGTGGCAACGGCAACGATCCACCGAAGCCGACCTTGAGCGCCAAGAACGCGTTGCCAGTGACACCCGCGCGGACGCGACCGAGCGGCGGATCACGGATCTTTACACCAAAGCTGTCGAACAACTCGGCTCAGACAAGGCCCCGGTCCGTATGGGCGGCCTTTACGCCCTGGAGCGCCTCGCACAGGACTATCGAGTGCAACGACAGACCATCGTCAACGTGTTCTGCGCGTACTTGCGCATGCCTTATGTACTCCCTGGTGTCGAGCCCACCGATGATGCGGAGGACAGGCAACGGACTCAAGAGCTTGAAGTCCGGCGTACGGCACAGGACATTCTCTGCGCTCATCTGCGTGACCTGCCCAGGGATCCGGACAACAAGTTCTGGGCCGAGATGAAGATCAACCTGTCTGGGGCGCACCTCATCGCGCTCGATCTGAAGCGCTGCCAGGCGCAAACCGCCCAGTTCAAATCGGCCCTCTTCACCGGTACCGCGTCCTTCGACTCATCGGTCTTCACCGAGTACGTCTCGTTCGAATCGGCGATCTTCACCGACGAAGCCGTCTTCCGTGCGACAGCCTTCAGGGGCAACGCTTTCTTCGGGTCCGCCAGGTTCCGCGGCAACGCCAGTTTCGCATCGGCCAAGTTCGCCGGCAGCGGGATGTTCGAGTCAGCGGTGTTCGAGCGCAGCGCTGTCTTCAAAGCGGCTGTGTTCGGCAACACGACGAACTTCGAGCGCGTCACATTCGCCCGGGGCACGCCGCCGGAGATCAAGCAGTTCCTGCCCTAGCCGCTCCCTTTCAGCGAGTGGCGGTGAGGGTGTCGAAGCTGGGGAAGTCCTCGGCCAGGCGGGCGCCGGTGAAGTTGCCGACCCAGCCGTCGTCGTCATGGAAGAAGCGGATGGCGACGTAGTCGGGGCGGGTTCCCATGTCGAACCAGTGGGTTGTGTCGGCGGGCACGCTGAGCAGGTCGCCTGCCTCGCAGAGGATTCCGAAGACTTTGCCGTCGACATGCAGGTAGAAGACGCCGGAGCCGCGTGCGAAGAAGCGGTCCTCATCGTCGTCGTGGGTGTGTTCGGCGAGGAACTTCTGCCGGGCCTCGGCGGCCGTTCTGGTCCATTCTGGAGTGTCGCGGGGTGTCATGTGCAGGGCGTCGACGTAGACGTAGCCTTCGGTCTCCACGACTCGGCCGACGTACGACCTGTAGGCGTCGAGCACTTGCTCCGAGGTGGGCTCCGCGGGGAGGCCGGGGACGACCGGCCAGGTGTCGAAGCGGACGCCGAGCTGCTTGAGTTCGCCCTGGATCTCGGTGTGATCCTCGGTGCGCAGCAGCACTGTCGACGGGTCGGTGTCGGGCCAAACGGTCAGCAACGTCATGCTTCGAGTATGAACCTCAGCAGCCATTCGAGGCATTCCGCGCGATGCCGGGCCTGGTGCAGGTCGGCGCCCCAGACGTAGAGCCCGTGCCGGGCCACGATCAGGGCTGGGGTGTCCGCGCGGAAACCGGCCTCGAAGGCGTCGCCGAGCACGGCCATGTCCTGGCTGTTGGGAACGACCGGGATGGTCACGGTGTCGTCGTGCGCCTGGCGCCCGAAGCCCTTGAGCATCTCCAGGTCGCGCAGCACGACACCGTCCGGCCAGCGTTCGCCCGCGAGCACGGGCGCCAGAACGTGCACGTGAATGACAGCGCCGGCGCCGGAAACCGCAGCGATGCGGCCGTGCAGACCAGCCTCGGCCGAAGGCACGCCGGGCGACATCGCGTTGCCGAATGCGTCGATCTCGACCACGTCGGAAGCCGTCAGCTCGCCCTTGTCCAGACCACTCGCTGTGACGGCCAGCCGCAGCGGGTCGTCGCCGAGGCGCACCGACAGGTTCCCGGAGGTGCCGCGCATCCAGCCCATGGCTGTGTACCGCGCGGACTCCGCGGCCAGCAGAACCCCGGCTTCGAGCAGGTTCACGGCAGGTCCACGCTGACTTCGGCGAATGCCTTGATCGCCAGGTGGGTGCCGAAGTCCGCGTCGCCGAACGGCTCGCCGGGCCGGGCCAGGCCGACGGTCTGCCAGCCGTCCTCGGCCGCCGCGTCCAGCTCTGCCGGGACATCGGAGAAGAAGACGATCTGCGGTCCGGCGGCGTTCAACGCGGCCGCGATCGCCGTGTAGGACGGCCTTTCCCGCTTGGGCCCGGCGTTCACTGTGTCGAAGTGCGCCGAGAACAGCGAGGTCACGTCGCCGTCGGTGGTCCGGGAGAACGACGCGACCTGCCCGGCGACCGAGCCCGAGGAGAACACCGCGAGGTCCAGGCCCGTGTCGTGCCACGACCGCAGAGCCGGCACGACATCCGGGAAGAACTCGGTGACCAGGTCGCCGTCGGCGTAGCCACGCTGCCAGATCAGGCCCTGCAACGTCTTCAGCGGGGCGATCTTCTGGTCCGCGTCCATCCAGCCGTGCAGCACCTCGACGATTGCCTCGGTGTTTGCACTGTCGGGCAATCCGCTCAATGAACGGATTGCACTGACGGCATCGACCACGATTGGATCGCGCGGGTGCGAGTCGATCCACGGACCGAGCCGAGGGCGCGCGTAGTCGTACAGCACCACGTGCACCTGGCTGGTCGGGGTCAACGTGCCTTCGATGTCGACGACGACCCATCGAGCGGTCAGCGCGGTCACTGGTTTGTTTCTCCTTCGCGGTAGTACTCGGCGATGCGATGCGGTTCGAATGGGCCGCGATCGGTGACGATCGTGGCAACGAACCGTGGCGGTGTCACGTCGAATGCGGGATACAACCCGCGCACCTTCTCGCTGGCGGTACGCATGCCGAGCGTGTGCAGGACCTCGTCGCCGGGCCGGTACTCGATGGGGACGTCGGCCGCTGTGGGTGCGTCCTGGTCGGGCGCCTGCACCAGGGCGTGGAACGGGATGCCGAACGCCGTCGCGGCGACGGCCAGCCCGAGCGTGCCGACCTTGTTGACCACGTGGCCGTCCATCGTGACCCGGTCGGCGGCGGTGATCAGGGCGTCGACCTCGCCGGACTGCATCACGGCGGCGCCCATGCCGTCGGAGATCAGGGTGGTGTCCACACCCATCTCGACGAGTGTCTCCGCGGTCAGGCGGGCGCCCTGCAGGTACGGCCGGGTCTCGGTGCAGAAGAATCGCAAGCGTTTGCCGCTCCGCTGAGCTGCGGAAACGGTCTCGATTAAGTAGAGGTCCGCCCAGCAGTGCGTGAGGACTCCGCCCTCGTCAGGCAACAGCGCGGCCGCCGCGGAACCCAGCGCACGGCTGCGTTCGCGGTACAGTTCGTCGCCTGCGTGCGCGCCCGCCATAGCGCTCGCGATGAGGTCGTCTCCAGAGCCCGCCGCGGTCGACAGCACGGCGTGCACGGCCTTACGCAGGTGATTGTTCGTGGACCGTGCGCGGATGAGTCGCGTGCCGGCCTGTTCCAAATAGGCGTACGCCGCGTGCGGGCGTAACCCTGCGGCTTCGCGTGCGGCCAGGACCATGCCGTACAGCGCTGCGAAGTACGGGCCTGAGGATTGCGTGACCATGTCCTCAATGGCCTTGGCGACCTCGTCGGAGGTCCGGCACAGCACCCACTCGCGTGCGAACGGGAAGCCACGGCGGTCGAGGATCTGCACGCCGTTTTCGGTGAGCCTGACGCTGTCGGCCAGGACCGGCGCCATCAGCTGTATCCCGTGAACGGCGGGTGCTCGCCGGTCAGGAAGTACGCCCCGACTTCGCGGGCCTTGTAGACGACCGGGTCGTGCAGGGTGAGCGTGCGGGCGTTGCGCCAGAACCGGTCGAAGCCGTACTTCGAAGCCGTCGCCCGGGCGCCCATGAACTCGAAGATCTTGGCTGTGGTCTCGTTGACCACCTTGGTGGCGAACACTTTCGCGGCCGAGATCGTGAGCGCGGTGTTCGCGCGTTGCTCGGGTGTCAGGCCATTGCCGGCATCGGTCGCCTGCCGGAGTGATACCTCGGCTTTGTCGGTGAGCAGGCCCACGGCTTCGACCTGGGCGACGAGTTCGCCATATCCCGCAAGGATGTACGGGTCGTCGGTCGCTTTCTCTACTGTGGACAGGAACCACGGCCGGGCGCTGCCGCGCGTGTACTCGGCGGTCTGGGCCAGCGCACCGGCCGCGATGCCGACGTAAACTTGCGTCAAAGCCAGCTGGAAACCCAGCGCTGCCAGGGAAAGCCGGACGTCGTCGGCCGGCTGGGCGCCGAGCACGTCCCTGCCGTCGACGGCGACCTTGTCGAATACCACGCCGCCGCTCGCGGTCAGCCGCTGGCCCGAATTGTCCCAGTCGGACGGATACGAGATGCCCGGCTGTTTGGCGTCCACAGTGAACGTCAGCTTCTCGCCGCTGTCGGTCCTGGTCGCCGACACGACCAGTCGATCCGCAACGCTCGCACCGGTCGCGAAGGTCTTACGGCCGTCCACGACGAACCCGTCACCCTCGGGCGTCAACGACAACGCCGCGTCGAGCGGATTGCTCACCCCGGCCCAGAACCAGCTCGGATCTGCCCGCATCCGGTCGGACGCGGCCGGGTTGTCGAACAGCTTCGCGCGCCACAGATGCAGGTAGTGGTAGCCGATCAGGTGGCCGATCGACGCGTCCGCCGCCGAAACGATCCTGGTCACCGCGCCGGTGACCTCGTCGTCGGCCGCCAGCAGGCCGCAGGCGCGCAGCAGTTCGACCTCCGCGGTCGGTGGCAGGTTCGCCCGGTCGCGGTCGGCCGCGTCCGCCTGCAACTGGCTGGCCACGTCCTCGGCCATGCCGATCCAGTCCGTCATGGCGGCAAATCTAGCGAATGACGACGTCCTCGACTGCCGGCTCACCGCTGACGGCCCGGAGAAAAGTGCGTGAGCGGCAAACTTGCGTGGCGCGCACTTTTTCTCTACCCTCGGGTGGTGTCAGGCCTGAGGGAACGCAAGAAGCGGGCCACCCGGGAGGCGTTGAGCTGGGCTGCGCTCAAGCTCGCCGTCGACCGTGGTGTGGAGAACGTGCTTGTCGAGGAGATCGCGGCGGAGGCAGGTGTTTCGCCGCGGACGTTCAACAACTACTTCTCCAGCAAGTACGAGGCGATTGTCTGGCGTGAGCTGGACCGGATGACCCAGATCGGCGACGCGTTGCGGGAACGCCCGCCGCGGGAGCCGTTCTGGGAGGCGATCACCAAGGCAGTGCTTGCCGTCTACGACAACGACACCGTCCCGGACAAGAGCTGGACCAGCGGTGTCCGGGAAATGGTCAACTCGCCATTGCTGTTCGGCGAGATGCTCAAGGTCCATGCGGCAATGGAACGTGCGCTGGCCGAGGCGATCGCCGAGCGAGTCGGCCTGGATGTCGACAAGGACATGTACCCGCGGGTCGTCGCGGGCGCGGTCGGGGCTGCGTGCGGTGTCGCGCAGCAACAGTGGGTGAGCGCTGATCCACCGATGCCGCTCGGCCCATTGGTCCGTACCGCACTGGGACACCTGACACATCTGCAAGGAGGAGAACCATGATTGTGATCGCTGGGGGCGGCCCGAACGGTTTGCTTCTGGCCAGCGAGCTCGCACAGGCCGGAGTGCGCCCGATTGTGCTGGAACAGCTGGCCGAACGCAGCACGGAACCCAAGGCCAACGGCATGGTGGGGCAGGTCGTCCGGCTGCTCGACCATCGCGGCCTGCATGAACGGCTCGGCGGCGGCCGGGTTCCGTTCAAAGCACCGATGTTCATGTTCGGTGCGATGCCGCTCAATCTCAGTGCACTCGAGGTCAATCCGGTCACCATTCTGCCGGTGCCGCAACGCCGGCTGGAGCAAGTGCTCGAAGAACGTGCGGTCGAGCTCGGTGCGGAAGTCCGTCGTGGACACCGGGTTGTCTCGTTCACACAGGACGATGACGGTGTCACGATTGCCATCAGTGGTCCGGACGGCGACTACACCGAACGGGCGCGATATCTTGTCGGCGCCGACGGCGCGCACAGCGTGGTACGCAAGCAAGCAGGAATCGACTTTCCTGGTGTGACCACTGTGGACACTGTGGCCAGGGCGGCGCACGTGACGATGCCGGAGCGAGTGGATGGCCGGCTGGACGTCCCGGGTTTCGGCCGGATCGCCAGTGCCAGCTTCACCCGTACCGACCGTGGCCTGTTCGTCTGGGCCGAGCTGGAGCCGGGCAGGCCGTTGATGACCACGGTCGAATGGGATTCGGCGCCCGGTGACGAGGTCCCGATGACGATCGACGAGTTGCGTGCGAGTGTGCACCGAGTGCTCGGCGCCGACGTGCCGATCGGCCCGCCGGCGTCCCCGGGGCCGCACGTGTTGCGGCGGTTGACCGGCGGCAACACCCGGCTGGCGGAGAAGTACCGGGCGGGCCGGGTCTTCCTGGTCGGTGACGCGGCGCATGTGCATTCCTCGATGGGCGGCCCTGGGCTCAACCTCGGCCTGCAGGACGCGGCCAACCTCGGCTGGAAGCTGGCCGCGCAGGTGCGGGGCTGGGCGCCGGAAGGGCTGCTCGGCACCTACGAATCCGAGCGCAGGCCAGTGGCTGAACGGGTCGTCATGCACACCCAGGCGCAGTCCGCGCTGACCGCGCCCGGCGGTGAGGTCACCGCGTTGCGTGAGCTGTTCGGGGAACTGCTGACCAACGTGGACACTGTGCGGCACATCGCGGAGACCATGGCGGGCTCGGACATCCGTTATGAAATGCGGACAACGCACCCGTTGGCGGGCAAGTTCCTGCCGGACATCGAATTGTCGGACGGTAGCCGCGTTGCCGAACTGATGTACGACGCCCGACCTACGTTGCTTGACTTCACCGGATCGGCCGCGCTCGCGGATCTTGCCGCGGGCTGGAGCGACCGGGTGGATCTGGTGGCGGTGCAATCGGGTCGGCCACCTGCCGACGTGATCCTGGTCCGGCCGGACGGCTACGTCGCCTGGGCGGGCGACACCGTCCTTAGTGGACTAAATGAAGAGATGGCAATGTGGTTTGGTATTCCGCGAACCGCGGCGATGGCGACGTAACGCAGCCGATCGTGCGCGGTGCGTGAGCGAGTGTCCGCGCCGTTATTGGATCGCAACCCCCTTCGTGTTACGAATTCTCCGCTGTAGCCCGAACAGGCCAATGTGGACTGCGGAGAATAGGCCAGTTGTGTGATTGTCCGGGCACCTTTCGCGATATGTGCTCTGA
The DNA here is from genome assembly GCF_017876405.1 of Kibdelosporangium banguiense. Classification (GTDB taxonomy): domain Bacteria; phylum Actinomycetota; class Actinomycetes; order Mycobacteriales; family Pseudonocardiaceae; genus Kibdelosporangium; species Kibdelosporangium banguiense. The sequence continues at coordinate 3,527,324 of NZ_JAGINW010000001.1, forward strand.
TGGCAGTTTCCCTGGGATCCCCATGAAGGGTTTCGCCGTGACAGCATCACGATCTCCCCTGCGAATGCGCGCCGGGTGGGCGGTGCTTGCGATGAGCACCGCCCTGCTCGGGCTCGCGGCGCCGAGCGCGCTCGCGGTTCAACCGACGCCGGAACAGCCGGTGCCCGCCGACAAGAAGAGCCTTGACTCGAACGACCGCGCGCTGATCGCCGAAGCGGAGAAGACGGGCAAGACGGAGGTCACCATCCTGGTGGCCGCCGAGAAGGGCAAGACCGACGCGGCCGCCGACGAGCTGCGCAGGCTCGGCTCGGTCGTCAAGTCCGTGGACAAGGACGTCGACTATCTCAAAGTGACACTGCCGCCGGAGGCGGCCCGCAAGGCGGTGAAGCTCGACGCCGTCCGTGCGATCGACGTCGACAGCGTGATCGCCCGGGACGAGCCGTCGACGCAGGGCATGACCGACCCGCTGCCCCAGCCGGCGCCGGGCCCGAAAACCCCGCGCGTGAACCCGTACATGCCGACCGGCGACACCCACGCCGCCCAGTTCAGCCAGCTGTTCCCGTTCTGGGACGGCAAGGGTGTGACAGTCGGCATTGTGGACAGTGGCATCGACCTGGACCACCCGGCGCTGACCAAGACCAGCCGCGGCGAGCGCAAGGTCGTCGACTGGTACAACGCCAACCCGCCGACGTCCGGTGACAACACGTGGGTCCCGATGTCGAAGACCACGTTCACCGGTTCCTTCAGCGCCTCGGGCCGGACCTGGACCGCACCGGCGACCGGCGGCCCGTACTCGTTCGGCCTGTTCACCGAGAACGCGGGCGACTTCGCCAACGCCGCCAGCGAGCTCGCCGGTGACGTCAACCGGGACGGCGACAAGCTCGACCGGTTCGGCGTGCTGCAGGACGTCGCGACAAAGGAAGTCCGTGTCGACCTGAACGGCAACGGCAACTTCACCGACGAGACCGCGATGATCGACTACAAGGTCAAGCAGGACGTCGGCCACTTCGGTACGGACAACCCGGCCACGCCGGCCGTGTCCGAGCAGGTCCCGTTCACCGTGCAGACCGACAAGTCGCTGTACGGCCCCACGGACACCCCGTACGTGAACCTCGGCATCGCCGGTGCCGCGCACGGTTCGCACGTCTCCGGTATCGCGGCCGGTAACGCCCTGCTGGACGGCCGGATGTCCGGTGCGGCACCGGGTGCGAACCTGCTCGCGGTCAAGGCCTGCTTCTCCACGCCGTCCTGCACGACTTCGGGCATGATCGACGGTGTCGTCTACGCCGCCAAGAACGGTGCGGACGTCATCAACGTCTCGATCGGCAGCCTGCCCGCCCTCAACGACGGCAACGGTGCCGGTACGACGATCTACAACCGTGTCATCGAGCAGTACAACGTCCAGGTGTTCTTCTCGGCCGGCAACAGCGGTTCCGGCGCGAACACCATAGGCGACCCGTCGGTGGCCTCGGATGTGGTGAGCGTCGGCTCGTACATCACGCGGGACACCTGGCTGTCGAACTACGGTTCCAAGACGGCCCAGAAGGAGAACCTGCACCCGTTCTCGTCGCGTGGTCCGGCTGAGGACGGTGGTTTCAAGCCGAACATCATCGCGCCTGGCTCGGCGATCTCGGCGATTCCGCGTTGGCAGGCACAGGGCGCGGTGCCCGGAACGTACGTGCTGCCCAACGGCTACGGCCACCTGCAGGGCACGTCGATGGCGTCCCCGCAGGCGACTGGTGCGGCTGCTTTGCTTGTCAGTGCTTACAAGCAGACGCATGGCGGCAAGCGTCCGTCGGTGAGCGATCTGCGTAACGCGATTTACTCGTCCGCGCGTTTCATCGACAACTATGGCGCGTACGAGCAGGGCAACGGCCTGTTCGACGTGTTCGGCGCGTTCTTCCAGCTGGCGATCAACCCGAACCCGGACACCGTGACCGCGTCGGTCGAGGTCAACACGGTGCTGGACGCCTTCCTGCCGACGCCGGGCGTCGGTATCGGCATCCACGACCGGGAAGGCGTGCAGCGCGGCAAGAAGTACACCCGCACCTACACCTTCACCCGGACAACGGGTTCGAAGGGCACGGTGCCGTACCGGTTGAGATGGGTCGGCAACGACGGCACGTTCTCCTCGCCGGGCGTGGTCAACCTGCCGTTGAACAAGCCGGTGAAGGTGGACGTCCGGGTAGATCCGGGCAAGGCGGGCATCCACAGCGCCAGCCTGCAGCTGGACAACCCGTTCACGCCGGGCATCGACAGCCGCACGCTGAACACTGTGTTCGTGCCGCAGGAGTTCAACGCGGGCACCAAGTTCACCTACACCGTGAGCGGCAAGATCGCCCGTAACCAGACGCAGAACTTCTTTGTCCGCGTGCCGCAGGGCACCACGGGCCTCAAGGTGGACCTCACCGGTGGCGGTGCCACGCCAGGCGCCGGGCAGGTCCGGTTCATCCGCGTCGACCCGCGGGGCATTCCGATCGACCCGACCGGAACGACCTCGTGCTACAACCCCGATGCGGGTGCGGGTTGCACCAGTGGTCTGCCGGCCACCCGGACGGTGAACAACCCGATCAGTGGTGTCTGGGAGGTCTACGTGGAGGCCCGCCGGACCTCCGACACGGGCCTGGCGCCGTTCTCGCTGACCGTCAGCGCGATCACCACGGCGATCAGCCCGAACCCGGATGTCATCGACACCATCCAGACGGGTGTGCCGTTGCCGCGTAACTACACGGTTTCCAGCACGGCTGCCGCGTTCACCGGCAAGCTCGCCGGCGGTCCGCTGAGCAGCTCGCTGGTCATCCGGCCGACGATCGCCGACCTCGCGCAGCAACAGCGTGCGATCCAGGTGCTGCCGGGCTCGACGTCGCTGCGTGCGGCGATCGGCAACACGTCGGACGGGACCGCTGACCTCGACCTGTTCCTGTTCAACTGCACGACCGGCACCTGTGTGCTGGCCGCGCAGAGCGCGGACGGGGACTCCGACGAAGCGGTGAGCGTCGCCAACCCGGCAGCGGGCCTCTGGGTCACGTTGGTGGACGGCTTCTCGGTGCCGGCAGGCACCACGGAGTTCGACTACACCGACGTGTTCGCCTCGCCTGCGCTGGGCAACGTGGCGGTCAACGACACCGACAAGCTCCGTCCTATCGGGACAGTATGGAACGCGCCCGGCACGGTGACGGTCAACGCCGCGCTGCCTGCCGGTCGCAAGCTCCTCGGTGAGCTGGCCGTGCAGACCAGTGACGGCGGGATCGTGGGCAACGGTGTTGTCCAGATCAATGCTGTGAGCTAGTGGAAAACACTCAGGGGCGGCCGTCCGGCCGCCCCTGAGTGCTGTCTAGAACAGAACGTCGTTGCAGAGATAGAAAGCCTCGCCGCTGTCGGGCATCTGGCGCTGCCAGATCGTGTAGATCACGTGCCGGCCGGACTTGCCGCTGGGCAGGCGAGTGGCGATCTGGTACACGCCATTGGAGATGGGCGGGTTGGTCACCTGGTGGAACTGCTCCAGGTCCGACCAGCGCAGTGGTGTGGTCGGGTTGTAGCCGTTGCGGGTGACGTACATCGTCCACACCCCCAGGTGCGCGGCTGTTGCCTTGACCTGGAAGGTGAAGTTGGCGCCCGAGGTCAGCCGGGTGGCCGGCCAGTCGTTGCGGGCCAGGTTGAGGCCGGTGTACTTGGCCCGGCCGGCGCCGCAGAGCTGGCCGTCCGGGATGAACGCGCGGTGGTTGCCCGCGACGTTGGGCAGGTTGACCTCGTGCCAGTCGTAGAAGGCCTGCGTACCGCCTGCCTGCACGGCCGCCCGGCACGCGGCCGACGTCGGGTTCTCCGGGTTCTCGTTGAATCGGCACTGGTAGGTGCGGCTGGGCGGGTTCATGGTCGAGCCGTGCGCGCTGGCCACGGACACCGGCACGACTGTGGACAGCAGGATGGGGATCGCACCGAGCAGGGCGACCAGGGCGGCTCTCCGGCGCATGGTCATCAGGCGTCTCCTTGACAGCGATGTCATGAAGTCGTCGCGCCCGACCCATGAAGAGGACGTTGTTTCGAGTGTGAATTGGTCTAGTCCAGCGCCGCTAGGTCCATTCGGGCTAAAAGATTTGCAGCTTCGAGTAGCTAACAGTGAGCGAGTAACTCACGACCTGAGTGAGGCAAGGAGGAAAATCACGCCATCCAAAGGGGGCCGCGATGCGGCTGAGATCCTTGTTGATATCCATCATCACTGTACTGCTGGGAATCACCGTTTCGGTGCCCGCCCAGGCATCGATCGGGGACGTGTGGGCGTTCGCCTACAACGACAAACCCGCGCCCGGCCCGGTGTTCGGGCTGATGGACCCGTCGCACCAGTGGACCCCGACCGGTCCGGCGAGCGAGGTCCGCTCGTACGGGACCGGCCGCTACGAGGTGCGCTTTGCCAAGACTGCCAACAAAGTCGGCATCCCGCACGTCACCGCGGTCAACCCCAAGCCACATTACTGCCAGCTTGTCGGCTGGAAACCCAGCTTCAGCACCGGCTATGAACACGTGTGGGTCGACTGCTATGCCTTCGGCGGTGTTCCCGCCGACTCACGGTTCACCGTGATGTTCACCGGCAGCAGTGGCTTCAGTCCATTTGGTACGGACAAGCACGCCTACATCCACTCCGCGTACGACGGCACGATTCTCGACGAGTACAACTCCGAGGGCCTTGCGAACTACGTCGGCTGGGGCGGCCCTGGCACGGGCGAGTGGAAGGTCTGGCTGCCGATGTCCGGCCCGCCGGACGAGAGTGGCAATTTCCAGGCAACCGCGGTCAATGACAAGCCGGCGCGCTGCAAGATCTCCGAGTGGTACCCCGGTGCCTCGGGGCAAACCGTCGTGGTGCGCTGCTACGACTACAACAGCAAGCCCTTCGACACGGGATGGACCCTCAGCTACAACCGCGAGCGGCCGGTTGTCGGTGCCATCGGCCCGCCCAAGCTGTTCGGGTATGTCTGGGTGAACCCGGCGCTGCCGTCGCAGACCAACTACAACTCGCTCGGTGCCGTCAACACCGTGTTCTTCGGACCCGGGCAGTACCTCGTGACGTTCCCGAAGGTCGGCATGCTGGAGGACCACGTGCAGGTCACCGCGTTCGGGAAGGGCTCGGAGCACTGCGGCCTAGAGGACCTGTGGGGCACCTCCGGCGGCAATGCCGTCGTACGTAACGTCAACTGCTTCGACGAGTTCGGCAAGCGTGCGAAGTCTGATTCGTTCGTCGCGTACACCTCACGTAACTGAAGTCGCGCCGGCCCTCGCGTGGTTCGCGGAGGCCGGCCTCTTGACCATCCCGGTGCGCGAGTCTTTACTGTTCGGAAAGTTCCCTAATTATCTCGCCGCCAGAGATGGAGCTGTCATGCTCAGACGTGGGTCGGTTGCCGTGGTCACACTGTGTTGTCTTGCTGCGACCGCGACTCCGGCGACCGCGGCCGCCGCCGGATTTGTCCGCGTGGACCAGGTCGGGTACGCGACGAGCGAAGCGAAGTACGGATACCTGCTGGGTACGGCCGCGGTCGCCGGCGCGCCGTACACCGTGGTCGACGCCTCGGGCCGGACCGTGCTGTCCGGCAAGGTCGGTGCCAGCCTGGGCAGCTGGAACTCGCGATACACCGCGGTCCACCAGGTCGACTTCTCCAAGATCACCAAGCCCGGCAGCTACCGGGTCAGGTTCACCGGCCGGATCGCCGCGACCTCACCGTCGTTCAAGGTCGACCGCGCGGAAACACTGTTCCAGCCCCTGGTTCGAGCTACCACGGAGTTCTTCCAGGCCCAGCGCGACGGCCGCGACATAATCCCGGGCCGTCTCAACCGCGGGAAATCCCACCTCACCGACAGCAGGGCAACCGTCTACGCCGAACCGAAGTTCAAGGGCGACGGGGGAGACGTCCCCGCCGAACCACTCAAGCCGATCGGCGGGCCGGTCGATGTCGAGGGCGGCTGGGTTGACGCGGGCGACTTCGTGAAGTTCACGTCCAACACGGCGTATTCGTTGGCAGAGATGGGTTATGTCCAGCGTGAGGGCGGGAATCCCCAGCTGCTCGCGGAGTTCAGGCACGGCCTGGACTGGCTGGACAAAACCTGGGACGCACGCACGGGCACTCTCTATGCCCAGGTCGGGATCGGTACCGGCAGTGAGGAATTCGGCTTTGTCGGCGACCACGACGTGTGGCGCCTGGCTGAAGCGGACGACAAACTGGACGTCAAGCCAGGCGACTCCGAGTACTTCATCAAGTATCGGCCGGTATTCCCCGCCGGGCCGGCAGGATCACCCGTCAGTCCCAACCTCGCCGGTCGTGTCGCGGCTGCGTTCGCGCTCGGTGCACAGCTTGAGAGCAATCCTGCCAAAGCCAAGCGTTATCTCACCGAAGCTGCCTCAATCTTTGCCGCTGCCAAGACAACAGACGTCGGTGAGCTCGTGACGGCGTTCCCGCACGCCTACTACCCCGAATCGTCCTGGATGGACGACATGGAGCTCGGTGCGATCCAGCTGGCTCTGGCTGCGCGCAAACTCGGCGACCACCGGGCATCCGACTGGGCGCGGCAGGCGGCCCACTGGGCCAAGGCCTACATCGCAAGCGATGACAAGGACACTCTCAACCTTTATGACACAAGCGCTTTGGCTCACGCTGAGCTGATTCCTCTGTTGCGGCGCGGTGTTCCAGGTGCCGCTGTGACTGCGTCCGATTTGGTCGGTGACCTGCGGCGGCAGTTGACATCGGGCGCGACGAACGCAGCCACCAGCCCGTTCCGCACCGGCGTCGACATCACCCAGTTCGACGCGGCCAGCAAGAGCTTCGGCTTCGCGGCGACAGCCCGGCTCTACCGGTCGGTCACAGGGGACAGGTCCTTTGACGCCTTCGGTGTGCAGCAACGTAATTTCGCGCTCGGGTCGAACGCCTGGGGTATCTCATTGGTCGTCGGTGCCGGTTCGACATTCCCGAAGTGCCCCCACCACCAGGCCGCCAACCTCGCCGGCGACCCCAACGGCGGCTCACGCATCCTCTACGGCGCCGTGATCAACGGACCGAACGGAGCCGACAACTTCGAGGATCTCGGTGAGATGCCGCCAGGCGCAATCGCCTGCTCCAATAATTTCGAGGCTTTTGACGGGCAAGGATCCCGGTTCTTCGACGATTTGCGGTCATGGCCGAGTTCCGAGCCCGCAATCGATTTCACGTCCACTGCTTTGCTGGCCTTCGGCCTTTCCAGCTGAGAGCTGTCCGGCCCGGTGTGTTTTCGCACCGGGCCGCCGGCCGAAATCAGGGACTGGGGTCGGGCTGCCCGGTCTTCGTCTTGGTCTTGGTTTTCTTGGGCTTTTTCGTCTTGGTGGGTGAATCAGGCTCGCCGTCATCCACGACATCGTCATCGCCGGGCGTCACCGCATCCGATGTCGCGACCGAAGTGCTGACCGACGGAGGAGGGGTCTTCGCGATTTTTCCGCCGGAATTGACATGCCGTTGATCCGCGGTGGGCTGTGGGGTCTCGGCGTCATCGGGAATCTGCGAACCCGGCGCTGCCGAACCCGGAGTCGAACCGGCAACTGTGCCGTTTTCCAACTGCTGGGGCCGGGATGGTGTCCCTGACGTGGGCGAAGTGAGCACCAGGCTGACGACGCCCGCTGCGAGGGCGGCGCCGACCAGAGCGGCGGCCTTCGCGCGAACCAGTTTCCGGGGGCGTTTGATCGGCACGGTCGGGCGGTCGGAGCGCAGCAATTCCGCGCACGCCTCGGCAGTGGGGCGGGCGGCCGGGTCGGATCGGGTCATCGCCTCGATCGCCTCGGCCAGGGCGGGCGGAATCGATTCGGGGATCTTGGGTGACCGGTTGAGGCGTGCCACCACTGTCTCGGCGTCGAAGCCCGGGTATTCGATTTCGCCGGTCAGGCATTCCAGCAGGACCAGACCGAGGCCGTAGATGTCACTGGGCGGACCTACGTCTGTGCCAAGCACCTGTTCGGGTGAAAGATAGGCCGCGGTGCCGACAATTCGATCCGAAGCCGTCATGCCGCTTCGGGCTAGTAGTTTTGCCAGTCCGAAGTCGGCCAGATGCGGCTGGCCGTCCGAGGAGAGCAGGACGTTTCCCGGCTTGACGTCCCGGTGGACCACACCTCGGGAATGCACATACGCCAAGGCTTCGGCCAGTCCGATGCCGATGCGGCTCACGTCGTCCGGCGGCATCGGGCCGAGGTCGATCCGCCTGCCCAGCTGCGGGCCGTTGATCAGTTCGAGCACGAGGTACGGTTCGCCGTCGGCGCAACCGGAGTCATAGACCTTGACCAGGCCCGGGTGGTCGAATCCGGCGAGCAGCTTGGCCTCGTCCTCGAATCGCAGGCGGCCGACCGGGTCGGCGTGCGGCTGGAAAATCTTGACCGCGACCTCGCGATCCAGCCGTTCATCCCATGCCCGCAGGACACGTGCGGTGCCACCCCTGCCGAGCTGGGACACCACGCGGTAGCGATCGGCCAGCACGGGTGCGGCGCGTCCGCCGGATTCCTCGTACATTTGGGTCACACTAGTGACCATGGATCTCAAATCCATAGCGAATCAGCTTTACGCCCTGCTGCCGGCCGAGTTCATGGCAGCCCGGGCGGAGTACGTGCGCGAGGCGAAAGCCGCAGGCGACAAGGAAACCGCAGCCAAGATCGCCAAACTCCGCAAGCCGTCACAGGCAGCGTGGGCCCTGAACCTGCTCGCGCGCCGGCAACCCGATGAGTTGCAACGGTTGGGTAACCTTGGCGCGGCGTTGCGTGACGCGCATGGCCGTTTCGACGGCGAGACCCTCAGAGAGCTCTCCAAGCAGCGGCATCAGCTGATCCGTGCCCTGGTCGCCCAAGTCCGGAGACTGGCCTCCGACGAAGGCCAGAAGCTGAGCGAATCCATGGTGCGCGACATCGAATCGGTCTTCACCGCGGCGCTCGCCGACCCTGCCGTCACCGAGATTTTGAAGGCAGGAAACCTTTCGGCCACCAACGAACTCACCGAACAGGAAGGCTGGCCAGAACCAGCGGAGCCCGTCGTCGACGAGGTCGCCCTGCGCCGCGAACAACGAGCCGAACGCCAACGCCAGGAACTAGGCCGCGCCCGCGCCGAAGCTCAACACACAAGCGAAGTCCGCGACCGCGCCCAAAACGCCCTGGCCCACGCCGAACAAAAAGCCGCACGCGCCACCCGCCACCTCGAAGAGCTGACCGCGGAACTGGAACGCGCCCGCACAACCGAACAAGAAGCCAACAGCGAAGTCCGCGAAGCCCGCACAGTCTTCCGCACAGCCGAAAAAGCCGCCGAACGAGCCCGCCGCCACCTGGAATCCCTGCAATAACCAAGAACCAGTCGCTCGCACGCCAAATGGACGGTCAGCGCACGAACTCACTGCCCGCCGGCCGGATCGCCTTCGGTTCATAGGATCGCAGGACGAGTGATGTTGTGACAGGGCCGAACCGGCCGATGCTGTCGACCAAGGTCTCCAGACGTTCCGCGCCGGCGACGTACAGGTCGAGCAGAAACAGTCCTCGCCTGTGACCCGGTAGACGTTGACGACCTCGGGCACTTCGGAGAAGTAGTCGAGGCAGGCGACGATGCGCGCGTGGGTGGTACGCAGCCGGAGCACAGCATGGATCGGCAGGCCGAGCCGCGCCGGGTCCACCACTGCCCGGTACCCACTGATCACGCCGGACGTCAACACCGGCACAGTCTCGAACGCCTCCGGCGCAGCCGCCGCCCCCGCAGCCGGGAAAGAGCAGCCCGCCGCACCGACGTGGGGCCAGAGATACACGTGGAAGAACGGCCTGGCTGTCGAGATCCCCCAGCCGGCCGAGTGCAAGCCCGGCGAGTTCGCGACCCCAGAGGCCAAACGAGCCGTCAAGGTCACGGTCAAGGTCACGAACGGCACCGATAAACCGTTCGAGACTTCCGTACTCACCGTCGGCTCAGAAGTCCAGTTCGCGGGTGCGAAAGCGGAACTGCTCATCGACACCGAAGGCGGATGCAAAGCAGGCATAGGCATGGAGTCGGCCACAGTCCTGCCCGGTGCCACCACCGCGCAGGACGCGATCCTTGTCCTTATTGGACGATTTGGCGGAGGGCGTCGACGGCGCCGGCGCGGTGCTGGTTCCAGAGCCGGACTACCTCGTCGGCGGAGCCTGAGCGGATTGCGGCGATGATGGCTTTGTGCTCGCTGTGGACGCGATCGCGGTTCGCCGGGGAGCTGTAGTAGAGGGAGCGGTAGGCGTCGGTCGCATCCCAGAGGACTCGGACAAGGCGCGTCAGCCTGGGCATTCCGGACGCTTCCAGCACTGTGAAGTGGAATTGCCGGTTTGCCGCGGCCATGCCGACGATGTCGTTGGCTGCCGCGGCTGTTTGGATGTCCGCATCGGACTGTTCGAGGCGGTCGATGTCCTCGGGGGTCATCAGGGGGACTGCGCGCAGGGTTGCCTCGGTTTCGAGCAGCTCGCGGATTCGGTAGACCTCCAGCAGGTCGTCCAGGGACAGGTCGGCGACGTGGTATCCGCGGTGCGGACGGTAGATCACCTGGCCTTCGCCTTCGAGCGTCCGCAGGGCCTCACGTAGGGGAACACGGCTGACCCCAAGGTGTTCGGCGAGTGCGTCCTGCCGGATCGGTGTGCCCGGTGCCATTTCGCCGGTCAGGATCGCGCGTCGGAGTTCGGCGAGCACGAATTCCTGTGCAGTCGGCGGACGCTTGGGCGCGCTCATCGTTTTCCCGGGGCGGTGTGGTACTCCGCCGGCGTTTTCGCCAGCCTGATCGGGTTCGCGACCTGCGGCAGTCCGTCGATCTCGATGACCGGTTCCAGGCCGAGCCGGGCCGCCAGGGTGACCGCTTCGGCCACGTTGTTGATCGGTCCACAAGGGACGCCGACGGCCGTCAGCGCGGGCAGCCAATGGGCCGCGTCCTGACTGCCCAGCCGGGAGTTGATCTCCTTGGTCAGCGCAGGCCGGTGTTGAACACGCAGCGCGTTCGTCTGGAACCGGGGGTCATCCGGAATTCCGAGAACTTCACACAATCCGGCGAATTGCTTGTCATTGCCGACCGCAAGCACGATCGGCCGGTCGCGGGCCTCGAACACCTCGTACGGCGCGACGCTTGGGTGCTGGTTGCCCATGGGGGTTGGCACAACGTCGGCCATCACATAGCCGGCGGACTGGTTCACCAACGCGGACAACAGGGACGACAGCAGCGAAACCTCGACCAACTGTCCTTCTCCCGTGCGTTCGGCGTGTCGCAGGGCTGCAAGAATGCCGGACATCGCGTGCAATCCGGTGATCACGTCCACCAGGGCCACGCCCGCCTTGGTCGGTGAACCGGGCGTCCCGGTCACGCTCATCAGGCCGCCGACGGCCTGGACCAGCAGGTCGTAGCCGGGGAGCGATGAATCCGGGCCGAACCCGGTGATCGAGCAGTAGACCAGTTTCGGGTTCGCGGCCGACAGCGTCGCGTAGTCCAGGCCGTGTCGCGCCATCGTGCCCGGCCGGAAGTTCTCGATCACGACATCGGCCTGAGCAGCCAGTTCGCGGGCCTCCGGGCTGCCGAGGTCCAGCGCGACCGATCGCTTGTTTCGGTTGAGCCCGAGGTAGTAGGTGGACTCGCCGTCCACGAACGGCGGCCCCCACGCACGTGTGTCGTCGCCGGTGCCGGGTCGCTCGATCTTGATCACCGTCGCGCCCAGGTCGGCCAGCAGCATCGTCGCGTACGGCCCGGCCAGCACGCGGCTGAAGTCGGCGATCGTCACGCCTGCCAAAGCTTGCACGCGACGCAGACTACCATTGGAGAATTGATATTGGATCCAATCTGGGGTTAGCCTGCTGGGTATGACCCGTATTGCTCCGCTTGACCTCGTTGATGCCGACGGATTGCTCTCCGACGAGGAGCGTGCAATCCGCGACACGGTCCGTAGGTTCTGCGCCGATCGCATCCGGCCGCACCTTGCGGATTGGTTCGAGCAGGGCCAGCTGCCCGCTCGCGAGCTCGCCCAGGAGATGGGCGGCCTGGGCCTGCTGGGCATGCACCTGCACGGATACGGCTGCGCCGGCACCAGCGCGGTCTCGTACGGTCTCGCGTGCCACGAGCTTGAGGCGGCGGATTCGGGTGTGCGCAGCCTGGTGTCTGTGCAGGGCTCGCTCGCGATGTACGCGATCTACGCGTACGGCAGCGACGAGCAGAAGAACGAGTGGCTGCCCAGGATGGCCACCGGCGAGGCGATCGGCTGCTTCGGCCTGACCGAGGCGGATTTCGGCTCGAACCCCGGCGGCATGCGCACGAACGCCAAGCGCGACGGCAGTGACTGGGTGCTCAACGGCACCAAGATGTGGATCACCAATGGCTCGATCGCGGACGTCGCCGTGGTCTGGGCGCGTACCGACGAAGGCATCCGCGGCTTTGTCGTACCCACCTCGACCAGGGGATTCACCGCGAACACCGTGCCGGGCAAGCTCTCGTTGCGCGCTTCGGTCACCAGTGAGCTCGTGCTCGAGGACGTCCGGCTGCCTGCCGACGCGATCCTGCCGAAGAGCAAGGGCCTGTCCAGCCCGCTTGGCTGCCTGAGCGAAGCACGCTTCGGCATTGTCTTCGGTGCACTCGGTGCAGGCCGGGATTGCCTGGAGACCGCAATCGCTTACGCGGGCGACCGCGAGGTCTTCGACAAGCCGCTGTCGGCCTACCAGCTGACCCAGGCCAAGCTCGCGGAAATGGCCCTTGAACTGGGCAAAGGCATGCTGCTGGCGATCCAGATCGGCCGGTTGAAGGACGCGGGCACCCTGCGTGCGGAGCACATCAGCATGGGCAAGCTGAACAACGTTCGCGCCGCGCTGCAGATTGCTCGCGAGGCGCGCACAATCCTCGGTGCAAACGGGATCACTCTGGAATACCCGGTGATGCGACATGCGAACAACCTGGAATCAGTGCTTACCTACGAGGGGACGAGTGAGGTCCACTTGCTCGTCATCGGCCAGGCGCTCACGGGCGTGAGCGCGTTCAGGTAGGAGGCGTGATGGGGGCGTTGTGGCACCCGTTCTCAGACATGGGTGCGGTCGCTCGGGACGGTGAGTTCGTCGTTTCCCGTGGCGAGGGCGTGTACGTGTACGACTCTGACGGTCGTCAGTACCTCGACTCGACCGCAGGACTGTGGTTCACCAACGTGGGGCACGGCCGCGCTGAGCTCGCCGATGTCGCGGCCGCGCAGATGCGTGACATCGCGGCCTACTACACGTTCGGTGACGTGGCGACGCCCGCGACCATCGAACTGGCCGAGCGGCTCGCCGCGATCTCGCCGATGGCCGACACGAAGGTGTTCTTCACCAGCGGTGGCTCGGACTCGATCGACACCGCCGTCAAGCTGGCGCGCCGCTACTGGCACGAACTCGGCAAGCCGTCGAAGAAGATCGTGATCGGCCGTGAGCGCGGCTACCACGGCACCCACATCGGCGGCACTGCGCTGGCTGGCATCCCCGGCAACCGCGAGGGCTATGGCTCACTTATGCCCGACGCTTCCTCGGTAGCGTGGGATTCGGCCGACGCTCTGCGCGCCGAGATCGAGCGCGTCGGCGCCGACCAGATCGCCGCGTTCTTCTGCGAGCCGGTGATCGGCGCGGGTGGCGTCTACCCGCCGCCGGACGGCTATCTCACCGAGGTCCGCCGGATCTGCCGGGACAACGACATCCTGTTCGTCGCCGACGAAGTGATCACCGGCTACGGCCGGATCGGCGGCGCCTGGTTCGCCAGCACCCGGTTCGCCCTCGACCCCGACATGATCACCACGGCGAAGGGCCTGACCTCGGGCTACCTGCCGATGGGCGCGGTCCTGATCGCGGGCGCGCTGGCCGAGCCGTTCTTCAAGCCTGGCGTCTGGCTCCGGCACGGCTACACGTACTCGGGCCACGCCACGAGTGCCGCCGTCGCCCTGGCCAATTTGGACATTGTGGAACGCGAGGATCTGCTGACCGCGGCCGCCCGTATCGAGTCCACACTGGACAAAGAACTGGCAGCCCTGGCCGCCCACCCGGCCGTCGCCGAAGTCCGCAGCGGAGTCGGTGCCGTGGCAGCGGTGCAGATGGCCGACGCCGCACACGCGCCCGCAATGGTTCGGTTGCTACGCAAGCACGGCGTCTCCGGCCGAGCAGTCGGCGCGGGCGGTTTGCAGATCTCACCGGCCCTCGTGATGACCGATGCCCAGGTCGCCGATCTGGTCACCGGATTCGAGGCGGCACTCCAGGATCTTTGAGATCTGGCACCACGGTCCTGTGTGTGATGGTGGGGAGAAGGACTGCGATGCACCGGTACCCGACTCATCGTTCCGTGGTCGCGTTCGATGTCGAGGGCTTCAGCGATCCGTACCGCGACGACGACGCCCAAACCGCTGTCCGAGCAGGGATGTACAAGGTCATGCGGGAGTCGTTCGCCTCGGCCGGGATCCCGTGGGACGCGTGCGTTCACGAGGACCGCACTGACGGGGCGATCGTGGTCGTCCCGCCGGAGATCTCCAAGGTGCTGCTGATCAGTCCCCTGCTGGGGACCCTGTCCGCGGCGCTGGTCGGTCACAACTCGCAGGCGCGGCTGGCCGAGCGGATCCGGCTACGGCTCGCGGTGCACGCGGGCGAGGTCAGCATGGACGATCACGGCCTGTCCGGGACCGATCTTGTTGTGGCGTGCCGGTTGCTCGTCGCCGAGCAGCTCAGGACCTCTCTTCGCCACTCCCCGGTCCCGCTCGCCGCGATCGTGTCGGACGGGATCTACGACGGCATCGTCCGGCATTGCTACGGCGACATCGATCCGGCGAACTACCATCCGGTGCCTGTCAGCGTGAAGAGAACCCGGCTGCAGGCGTGGATCCACCTTCCCGGGACCGAGACGCCGCCGGTCATCGAGCGTGCCCCCGCCGCAGGCATGCTCGATTCGCCACGCCAGCTCCAGCCTGGTGTCGCCACATTCGTCAACCGGAAACAGGAGCTCAGGGCCCTCGACCGGGCCCGCCGTTCGGGGCGGCTTGTCGTGCTCGTCGGGCCGCCTGGCGTCGGGAAGACGGCGTTCGCACTGCATTGGGCCCATCGCGTGCGAGACCGGTACGAAGGCGGCCAGTTCTACGCCGATCTCGGCGGCCCAGGCCGGCCGGTGGAGCTCGCCGAGGTTTTCGGAAAGTTCCTGCGGGCACTGGGAATCGCGCCGCCGCAGGTGCCGCTCGACCTTGACGAGCAGGCGGCGATGTTCCGGTCGCTCACAGCAGGCCGACGGCTGTTGGTGTTGCTGGACAACGTGGCCTCGGCCGACCAGGTTCGTGCGTTGCTTCCATCTTCGCCCATGAGTGTCACGGTCGCCACGAGCAGATCGCAGCTCGAAGCGTTGATCGCTGAGGGTGCCCAGTTCGTCCAGGTCGACAGGCTCGCCGTCGAGGACGGCGTCGAATTGCTCGCACGCACGGTGAGCGGGCAACGGATCAAGGCGGAGCCCGGCGCGGCGCGTGAGCTGGTGAGAATGTGCGACGGGTTGCCTGTCGCACTGTGCGTGGTGGCGGCCCGGCTGGTGTCGCGACCGAAGTGGACAGTCCAGAAAGTCGTTGCCGATCTGGTCGACGAGCAACGCAGGCTCACCCGGCTCAGCTACGGCGACGACCTGTCTGTCAAGGCGGTGTTCGACGTGTCCTATCAGGCTCTTTCCCTGCCCGCGGCCCGGCTCTACCGATTACTCGGCATGCACCCCGGCCCGGACTTCGACTCCGGCGTCGCCGCTGCTGTGCTGGCCACGTCGCATTCCGACGCGGAACACCTCGTGGACGAACTGCTCACGGCCAACCTGCTGGAGGAGGTGGCCGAGGACTGCTACCGGTTCCACGACCTGATCCGGCTGCACGCGCTGTCGCTTGCCGAGCGCGACGAGTCCGCAGCCGACCAAGCGCTTGGCCTGCGCCGGATGCTGGACTGGTACCTCGCAGCCGCAACCGAGGCAGGCCACGTGGTCACCCCGCACCGCCAAGGGCTGCGGCGCGATATCGAGCAGATTCCCCGGGAACCGGTCACGTTCGGCGGTCACGCCGATGCCATCGACTGGCTCGACCGGCAGCGGCGTAACCTGCTTGCCGCCGCCCGTAAGGCTTTCGAGCAAGGACTGCGCACGGTGACGTGGCAGCTGGCGGACGCCATGTGGGGCCTTTTCCTTTTCCGCAAGCACTATCACGACTGGATGCAGTTCGATCTGCTCGCGGTCGAGGCGACCCGCGGTGGTCCGGACGTCGCCGCCGAAGCCGAGGCTCAGGACCGTCTCGGGCTGTTGTTCCAAGCCCTGGGGCGCAATGACGAGGCGTTGCAGCACATGCAGCGTGCCGCTGAGCTCTGGCGGCAGCTCGATGAGCGCCACCGGATGACCAGTTCGATCGAACGTTTCGGCTTCGTGTACCTCGACCAGGGCCGGATCGAGCTCGCGATCGAGCACTTCCAGCAGGCGCTGGCCGGATACCGGGAACGCGGCGAGCAACGCAGCGCCGGTCTCGCGTTGATCAGCATCGGCCGGGCCATGACCGAGGCAGGGCGTTACGACGAGGCGATCGGGTCTCTGCACGAGGCCCGCGCGGAACTCGGCAGTCTCCAACCGTCGGATCCATACAACTTCGCGAGGGCATTGCTTGCTTTGGGGCGTGCGGAAACCGGTGCGGGCAACTGGGAAACCGCGCGTGAGAACCTCACGGAAACCCTAGCGGTGATGCGTGAAGTGAAGTCCCCATTGGGCGAAGCGGACGCGCACTGGGCTTTGGGCGAGCTTTATGACAAGTCAGGCCAACGCTCTTTGGCTCGGGAGTACTACCAGCGCACCGAGACGATGCTCACCGAACTCGGCAATCCGGGCGTCGAGAAGGTGCGGGCCCAGCTCGACGCGCTTGGTTGACCGTCACACCGTCAGGACTTTGCGGTAAGTGGGCGGGATCGGGTCGTCGGACGGGTCGGTCACCGGCTCGCCTTCCACCTCGATCCACGCGTGGAACGTCTGAGGGTCGACCGCTGTGCCCAGACACCAGTCGATCCCCAGGCCGGACAACGCACCGGCGAGCACTGCGGTCAAGGACAGTTCCAGGCACGCGACCCGGCCCGGATAGTAGGTGCTGACGCGATGGGCGGCGGCCAGGATCGAACGGGCTTCATCGACAGATGCGTTGCGGCGCAGCAGAAGTCGCCGTAACCGGATGACGCTGGTTGTGACGATCCGGAACGGCAGCCGCAGCAGCACCACGGCGAGCACGAAACCGGCCATCGTGATCACCCACTGGCCGGCCGTGATCGGCCGTCCCGGCTTGGCCGGGGTCATCAGGACCGCCGCCGCGCTTCGCTTGAAGTCGTCGGCCAGGACAAGCAGCCCTCGTTCGACCAATGTGCCCACGAGCCGGTCGACGTCCTGGCGAATCCGCTCCGCCGGGATGTCCGGGTGCCGGTGGATCAGGGCCTCGACGGCCTCGTCCAGACCGACGTCGGACCGCAACGCCAGGAAGACGTCCGTTCCGGTCCGGTTGAGCTTGTGCCACCGGCCAGTCGCCTGGTTGAGCAGGACAAGATCGCCGTTGCTGTCCTCGGCGGCGTGCACACTGTCCGGGACGGTGAACTCGTTCAAACGCCGCTCACTTTCCGGGAGAGGGCACGAAGCCACAGCTCGACCGCGAACACCTGGTCGAGCTTCGACCAGGGCACCGGCAGGCCTTGGACCGCTCGTTCGAGCGTGGCCCGTACCGGAACCGGATCGACTATGCCGTGGTCCGCGGCGGCGGACTCCCGGAGCAGTTCGCGCAATGCGGGCGCTGCTTGCCGGACTCCCCGATAGGAACTGCTGGTGTAGTCGCCCTTTGTTGGGCGGTCGAGCACGGCTCGCGGCACCAGCCCGGTCAACGCCGCCCTCAGCAACGGCTTCGGCCCCGCGAGACCGGCCCGGCGGTACGCCGGAAGGGCGAGGCAGGCCTGGACGACCTCGGTGTCCAGGTACGGAGCATGGACTTCGATGCCGAACTCCATGCCGGCATCCCGGACCGCTCGCTGCGTCATCACCTGCATTCGCAGCAGGCTCAGCGTCACCGCGTCCGCCACGCCGATGTCGTCTGTTGGTGTGTCCGCACGTGATCGGAGTTGCGCGGCCAGGTCGGCGCGGGCTCGTCTGGTCAGCCACTCCGCTTGTGGTGAACCCCAATGACGGATCGCCTTGTTAGGCCACGGCAGGGTGTCATCAGCAGGGGACGCACGCTCAACCGCTGCGGCCAACGAGAGGAGCGCCTGCCTGCGGGGCGTCGTGGCCACGTACATCGCTCGCCTCAGCAACGCGAGGGGCGAGCATTGCCTGACTCTGGCCCACCGCATGCAATGCGTCCACAACGCGGACACCTCGCCGTGGCGGACCAAATCCGCCAGGTAGGTGGGCGGGGCACTGGCCACCACGTCCCCTCCCTCGCCCACCAGGTGGAGAGTGGAGCCCTGCTCGGCGGCCATCCGCAGCCTCGACCGCGTGGAGCCGACTCCCAGCGACGACGGGTGTGGTTCGTCCTCGGACGCGACAAGGTTCATGTACGGCAGGTCGTCCTGGGTGGAAGGGACCAAGTGGTGGGTCAGCTCCGGCGCCAGCGCCGCGTATCGCCTGGCCCACCGTAGATCGTCCGTCTCGGCCGCCGAATGGTGGAACGTGAATCCCGAAACCTCTGCTCCGGCACGCATGCTCAGGAACATCAATACCGACGAGTCGATACCCCCGCTGAAGTCTCCCGTTATCACTGGTGCCGTGGCCACACGCGATTCCACCGATTTCAGAAGGGCCGACCTCAGCCGCTCCGCGGCATCTTCGAATCGGGTTCCGCGATCGATCGAGACCGAACCGACCGGTTTCATCTCAATACCGGTCGCATCGACGTTCACCACATGTCCGGGCGGGAGACGACGTACCTCCGTGAACGCGGTGTGATTGTCCATTATGTCGAGCACGTCGGAACAGGCAATGCCAGTCGCCAGCCGGACATGGTCGACTCCGATATTCTCCCGCGCGGCGAGTTCGACGGCGGACGAGGAGAACCAGGTCCCGTCCGCGGCGGCCGTCGAGTACACAGGAAACTGTCCAACCGGGTCGGTCAGCAGGACGACTCCGTCCGGCAGGAGGACCACAAGGGAATAACAGCCGGGCCAGCCGCTCAGCACGGGATGCGGTTGCCGGGTCCGGCTCACGACCGAGAGGCCTTCCGTCAGCTGTGTGTCGGAGGCCAGGCAGTGACCGAGAACGATCATTCGCACGGCGTCCGCCTTGATCGTCCGTGCCTGGCGTGTGACAAGTTCCGGCGATGACGACCCAGCGCGCCACAAAACCACGAAGTTCATTCGAGCCTCGCGAACGAATATCAGAGTCAAACTCCGCCCATCCGCGTCAGGCTAGTCGTAAGTCTGCTTATTATTGTCCTCGTAGGTAGTACCATTGACGCCCCGGGTGACCTCAAGGACGGCACCGAAATCTAAAACGGCAGGCGGTTCATAATCCCGATCACCGATTGGCACGTCGTGATTGTTCTCACTGCCCCGTCGGGCCATCGGCCACCTCCCAGGCTGCCATCCCACTCGGTCACCTGCGCTTAACAGTACGTTGATACTAGCCGCACGCGCACATCACCCACCAGTGACGAACGGAGGTACCTGTTCGGGGTACACCTCGGTCGCTCGCGCAAATATTCCACGACTATTTCTCGATAATACGGAAGTCGCAATTCGCAGCTACTATGGCTTCAATTGACCGCTGCTCAACCGGCCCTATACTGCTTCCTGGGTAGACTCGATGACTACCTGAGTTCGGTTCGAAGCCAGAAGGGATCGCCGCCGTGACGTCGAGCAGTACCACCTATGATGCGAGGAAGCTGCTCTGGACGCCATCCGACTCCCTCCGTGACGCCAACCGGCGCAAGATCATCCGCGCGGTGATGGTCGAATCGGCCACCCAGGTCAACATCGCCAAGCTGACAGCCCTGTCCCCTGCCACAGTCTCCGGACTGGTCAACGAACTCGTGGCGGAGAAAATCCTGCGGGTGGACTCCGCCGGCGACGGCGAGCGTGGCAAGAAGCTCCGCGTCGGCAACGTCCGGGGAGTCGCGGTCGGTATCGAGGTCAACCACAACGGTCTTGCCGTCGCGGCACGACGGGTCGACACCTCCGCCATCGAATTCGAGACCGCTGACTTCGGCGCGGACCAAGGCGGCAACGTCTGGGTCCGCGAGGCCAGCCAGCTGATCAGGGAGCTGGCAGGGCAGACCGGACTGGACGCCGACCACATCGTGTCCTTCGGTCTCGGCATCCCCGCCGCGATCGACCCACGGACCGGGCTGGTGAGCCAGGTGGCGGCGTCACTCGACTGGGACCTCGCCGGAGACCCGAAACAACGGTTCAGCGACCAGTTCCCGAGTGTGCCGATCATCGTGGACAACGAGGCCAACCTGGCTGCGTACGGCGAGTACATCTACGGCGCCGGCCGCGGCAAGGAGACGATGTTCCTGGTCAAGGCATCCACCGGCATCGGCGCCGGCCTGATCGTCGGTGGCCTGATCTTCCGGGGACGGCACGGCCTCGCCGGGGAAATCGGTCACCTGACCATGGATCCGCTGGGAATCGTCTGCCGGTGCGGAAACCGCGGCTGCCTTGAGACGCTCGTGGGCGGTGCCCGGCTCATCGAGCAGGTCCGGCAGGCGTACGCCGGCTACCGGATGGACCTGCCCACCAGCCTCGAGGCCATGATCGAGCGCGCGAAGGCCGGCGACCATGTCTGCCGCCGGGTCCTGCAGGACGCGAGCCGCAACATCGGAGTCGCCCTCGCCAAGGTCGCCAACGTGGTCAACCCGGACGTCATGGTGCTCGGCGGCGATCTCGGCCGCGCCTCGGATCTCCTGATCGACACTGCCATGCACGAGATGAAGCTGTTCTCGCTACGCGGTATGTACGACCACCCGGTGCCCACCAAGCTGGTCGGTTCCGAGCTCGGTCAGTTCGCGGGTGCCCGCGGTGCGCTCGCGTTCGCGCTCAAGGCCGACTCGACAGTTGCGCCTTGACGCAAGCGTTAGTACGAACGAGAAGAGGCTTGACTTCGATTCGAAGAGTCGTACGCTTTGATATATCCAACGTGGGATTCCCAGGGTTGGGAGGAGCGTGCGATGAGGCTTCGAGTAGCGAGACGCCGCCCGCTGGGCAGGTGTCCGACGATCCGACCGCCTATCCGGCCCGTCGGTACTCACATCGCAAAGAAAAAGGGCGGCCCTGCTGGCACAGGAACCGCCCATGGTCCGCATCGCCGGTCCCACCGCAAAGTCAGGAAAGGCTTGCTGAGCCATGTACATGATACCGCGCCGCCCTCAGACGGCCGAACCCTTACATAAGGCGGAGCCCGGCCGTCTCGGCAGGAGCGGGATCCGGAAGCTGCGGACGTCGGCCGCGCGGTGGACGTCGACTCGCGGCACTGCGGCGATTCACATCATGCGGCGAGCTCTGCCCCCGTCGTTAGTTGATGTTCATCCCGAAGTGCGACCGTGGCGGACGGTCAACGTCGAACGGGTCGTCTTGGTCGCCGCGCATACTGTCGCCAGCCTGATGCGTCTTGAGGACATCATCCCGCTGATCGAGGTCGACCCCCGGGTGCAGCTGGTATTCACCCAGGTGCCCGACGAACTGGGCAACGGTGTCGAACGACGGCTGCGCAACCTCGATGTGCGGGTGGTCCCCTGGGAGGAGGCCACTCAGAGCTCATTCGACCTGGCGATCTCGGCGAGCCTGCACCAGATGGAACGGATCCAGGCTCGCTACCGGTTCGCCGCGCCGCACGGCGCCGGATACAACAAACTGTGGCCGCTGCTGGATTGGGACGGGGCTCGAGAGGACAGGCCGGTGTACGGCCTTGACCGCCGTTCGTTGATGCACAACGGCCAGCCGGTGTTCGACGCGATCGTGCTCCCGCACCACGATCACCTGACAACTCTGGAAAAGCAGTGCCCCGAGTCGGTGCCTGCCGCGGTCATGGCAGGCGATCCCTGCCTGGACCGGCTGGTGGCATCGCTGCCCGACCGTGAGGCCTACCGGTCGAGGATGGGGGTCCGAAAAGGACAGGTTCTGGTCGCGGTCGCCTCCACATGGGGGCCACAATCTCTGATGGCGACCCGCCGGGACCTGCTGCTTCGCCTGCCCGCCGAACTGCCCGGCAACCACAAGGTGATCGCGACGGTGCACCCCGCTGTGTGGGCCGAGCACGGCGCCCGCCAGGTGCGGGTCTGGCTGCGTGACGTCCGGGAGACGGGAGTCGACCTGATCGACGTCGGCGAAGACTGGCGTGCGCTGGTCACCGCCGCCGATGTCCTGGTGGCCGACCACAGTTCGGTCTCGGTCTACGCGGCTGCGGTCGGTCTTCCCGTGCTGCTGAGCCATTTCGCCAAGGACGAGGTCGACCCGAACTCGATCATGGCCGAACTCGCCCGGCTGAGCCCGAGACTGGATCTGGACAGGTCGCTCTTCGAACAGGTGCTGGCCGCCCGGATGAGCCCGCCGGTCCAGTGGAGCGCGGCGTTCGAACGGGTGTCCGCCGCACCGGGCGGATCCGCGTCCCTGCTAAGGGAAACGCTCTACCGCCTGCTCGGGCTCGACCAGCCGGACCTGGCCGCACGATGGACCCGTGTTCCGGTTCCCAAGATGGTCAACGACATCGACTGGCCGTGACGCCGGTGGATCGCGGCCAGTCCGTGCACTGTGGAGGCTGAGCCGCGATCAGCCGGGTCATCCCTTCGTACGACCGTTTTCCGGCCGGAACTGTGTTCTCATTGTGGTTGTGCTGATGGGCCAGGTGATCGTCCGCTACCGGGACCGTCCCTGGTGGGACGTTTTCGTCGCGCTGACCACCTTCGCCGTGGCGCTGGTGCTGTACGGCACAGGCTTCTACGCGGTGTCCACCAGTGGGCAGATGCCGATATGGATGCTCATCCTGCAATCCGCGGTGCTGTGCGTAGCGCAGATGTTCCGTAAGAAGGCGCCGCTGATCGTGCTGGGTGTCGCCACGGCGATCCTGCTCGCGGACTTCGCCTACGGCCTGACCATTCCGGTCATCATCGTGTTCGTCGACCTGCTGTTCTCCGCGACGATGAACAGTCCCCGGACGGCCAGCCGGTTCATTCTCGGCAGCGTGATCGTGATCGTGCTGGGTGTGGGCGTGGTGACGGCGGCCTTGTCGCTGGAGTGGCGTAACGCGTTCTTCAACATGATCAACGCCTTCACCCTGCTGGTAGTCCCGGTGTGGTGGGCGATCAACGTGCGGCAGGTCACCGAGATCGCCGACGCCGAACGAGCCAACTCCCGGCAGCTGAGGAAGATCGCAGAGCTGGACCGGCGCACAGCCGTGGCCGCCGAGCGCGCCCAGATGGCCCGTGACCTGCACGATGTCGTCGCCGGGCACCTCTCGGCGATCGCGATCCAGTCCGAGGCGCTGCTGACGATGGCCGACCGCGACCCACAGCTGGTGAAAACCGTGCTGAAGTCCGTGCGGGAGAACAGCATCCAGTCGCTCGCCGAGATGCGCGCGATGATCGAGGTCCTGCGCGCCGACGGCGGCCCGGAGGACCCGCGGACCGCGCCCGCGCGGCTGGCCGAGCTGGACCGGTTGGTCGACTCGGCCCGCGCCGGCGGGCTCGACCTCGACGTGCGACGATCCGAGGACACGGCTGAGCTTCCGGTGGCCGTCGACATGGCGGCATACCGGATCGTGCAGGAGGCGTTGACCAACGCCCTGAAACACGCGTCCGGCGGCGTGGCGAAAGTAGAAGTCCGGGTGGACAACGAAAAGCTGGTCGTGGAAGTGACCAACGAACTGACCGGCGCACCGGGAACCGGGACAGGCACCGGACTCGTGAGCATGCGAGAGCGTGCCCACGCCGTCGGCGGCGAGTTCTTCGCCGGCCCATGGCACGGCGGCTGGCGAGTCCGCGCGAACCTGCCGATAGGAGGAATTGCAAGTTGATACGGGTGCTGGTCGCGGACGATCACGCGGCAATCCGAGCCGGCCTGGTCCTGATTCTCAGCGGTGCCGACGGAATAGAGGTCGTCGGCGAGGCGGGCGACGGCGCGACAGCCGTGCGCATGGCCCGCACTCTCAGGCCTGATGTGGCGTTGATGGACGTCCGCATGCCCGGAATGGACGGCATCGAGGCAACAAAGGAACTTGTGCGCGACAGCGTGTGCGACGTGTTGGTGCTCACCACATTCGACCTGGATGAATACGTGCAAGGCGCGCTTCGAGCCGGCGCGGCGGGTTTCCTGCTCAAATCGGTGGAAGCGCACCGGTTGATCGAGTCGATTCGCCTGGTCGCGGCAGGGGACGGGGTGCTCGAACCCAAGATCACCCGTCGCCTGCTGTCAGCCTTCGCCGCGGCCGTGCCCAAGCCCACCCGCGAGCCCGACGGCCTCGACCAACTGACCGAACGCGAACGCGAAGTCCTCGTCTGCCTAGGCGAAGGTCTCTCCAATCAGCAGATCGGCCGCCGGCTGTACATCGGCGAGACAACAGTCAAAACACACGTCTCCCGAGTGCTCACCAAACTCGACCTTCGTTCTCGTGTGCAGGCCGCGATCCTCGCCCAGGACGCCGGACTGGTACCGGACCAGAATGGCTGAGTTGCGCTGATCCGGTGATGCTGCAGCACAATTCTTGACAGTGGCGGTGGAGCACGATCGCATACCCGAATGCGGACCTTCAGCTACCGTGAAGCGGCGATCCTCATCGGTGGCAGGCAGAGCAAGCTGGTAACCGCGCTGGACAAGGCGACCGGCGGCATCATGTTCGGTGCGGCGACGGTGGTTTCCGACGTACTGTCCTGGTTCGACGCCAAGGCCGACTTTGTCAGGCTCTCGCACGACCTGGTGAACGCGGTGATCGAAGCCAAGCGCGGGATTCGCCGCTTCGACCGCACCCAGCGCATCGAGGCCGCGCACACAGTCATTGTGATGACGGCGTTCTTCGAGGCCTTCGAGGATTTCGACCTGCCTTTCAGCAGGGCGGACTTCGCGTTGACGCCGGAGGATCAGCACTACCTGCAAAAGGTGAGTTCTTTCAATTCCGCGCACCTCCCAGTCGGCGAGTGGCTACATGATCAGAACCTGCTGCCCACCCCTGAACGGCCATATGAGATCAACCGCTTATCTATAGAAACTCGGTACGCGATGATGGCGCGTGGCCTGTTCAATTTTGTCCTGCGGTTGGCTGTTTGGGAGCAGAGCAATGAGGTCGGCCGGGAGAAGTTCCGCGCTCAAGTGGAGGCACTGCCGGAAAAGGCGCTTCGCAGGTACGAGAATCTGTTCCGGACTCTGGTGGCGGAATTCCCGGAGGTGGCGTGCTGGGTCAACATGACCGATCACGCCGCGACCCGTCACGAGGTCCGCGCGCTGGGCGCGGGTCTGGCCGGACTCGAGAAGATCCTGGACGAGATTCGGACAGGTAAGGAGCCTGACGACCGCCGCGTGGCGTTGGCCCGTGCCTATCGGGCGCAGCTCTTGGAACCCGTCCTGCCACGCGGCGAGGTGTCGAGTCAGTTCGGGATTCCGACAGTCGAGCGTGCGTACGTCAATCCGCGATTCCGGGTGAGTGCGGTCCATGCAGACAGCAAACCAAGTCAGGAATCCTGGTGGAGGGATTCGCTTCAACGCGATGACATACAGCAGTATCTTGTCGCTTATCTGACCTCGACACAGGCTGCGAGCGCTCCATTGGTGGTGCTCGGCCAACCGGGCGCCGGGAAATCGATGCTCACCAAAGTGCTCGCTGCCAGGCTGCCTGCCTCTGACTTCTTGCCCATTCGGGTCGAACTCCGGGATGTACCCGCCGAGGCCGACATTCAGGACCAGATTGAACACGCCATCAGGCAGGCCACTGGCGACCGTGTCGAATGGACCGATTTGGCTGGGTCGACGGGCGATGCGATTCCGGTGATCCTGCTCGACGGCTTCGACGAGCTCCTGCAGGCGACCGGCGCTCAACACATCGACTACCTAACCAGAGTCGCCCAGTTCCAGAAGCGGGAGGCCGATCAGGAGCGCCCGCTGGCTGTCATCGTGACCACTCGGATAGCGGTGGCCGGGCTCGCGCGTTTTCCCGGGGAATCGATCGCGCTGCGGCTCGAGCCGTTCGACCGGAACCAGGTCGAACAGTGGGTGGGTATCTGGAACTCGGAGAACCGTGGCTATTTCGCCCGTAGCGGTGTTGCCTCGCTGGCACCCGAAGCCGTGCTGGCCTATCCAGAGCTGGCGACGCAGCCGCTTCTCCTGCTCATGCTCGCGCTCTATGACGGCGACAAGAATGCCTTACAAGGCTCAGCCGGCACGATCAGCCAAAGTGATCTGTACGAAGGATTACTGGTCCAGTTCGCGCGCCGCGAGGTCACCAAGGCGAAGGGCCAGTCGGACGATGAGATCG
Organism: Kibdelosporangium banguiense; assembly: GCF_017876405.1. Taxonomy (GTDB): domain Bacteria; phylum Actinomycetota; class Actinomycetes; order Mycobacteriales; family Pseudonocardiaceae; genus Kibdelosporangium; species Kibdelosporangium banguiense. Next base: position 3,553,766 of record NZ_JAGINW010000001.1, read on the forward strand.
ACCGAGCGGTTGAGAGCGAACTGCGCCGACTGTCCTATGTGGCGTTTGCGATGTTCAACCGAGGCGCGCAATGGGTCACCCAGGAAGACCTGAATCGCGACCTGGTCGCGCTGCTTGGCGAGACCGCGGGGTCGGCCTCGGGCCTCCGCAGGCAGTTGAGCGATGCCGAGATCGCGATCGGCCGGTTCTTCTTCATTCACCGCGCCCGTGCGCAGCAGGCGGAAAAGAGCATTGAGACCTTTGAGTTCCTGCATGCCACCTTCGCGGAGTACCTGGTCGCGAGAATGGCATGGAAGCTTGTTCAGGCACTAGTGGCGAGGGAAGCAGCCGTCGAGGAGTTCTTTGATCGGCCGCCGTTGGACGACAGCATGCTCCATGCACTGCTGTCGTTCGCGCCGCTCAGTACGCGAGCAGCAGCTGTCCGATTTCTCGCTGAGATTCCCGAGCAGTTGACTGTTGCGGATCGACAGGCGATGGGGGAAATTCTCATCCGCCTGTTTCGGATAGTGGATCGCCGCCGCTCTGCACATGGCCGAGATAGTTATGAACCGCGATCGGCTTCGATGTCGAGACGGCATGCCAACTACAGTGCGAACTTGGTGATTCTTGTGACGGCTCTGCTGGGCGAGATCAGGGCAAGTCAGCTGTATGGCAGGAAAGAACGCGCGATGGACCTCTGGCAGGCTGATGCGCTGCTGTGGCGTTCGCAGATCGACTACTACAGCATGGTTAACGCTCTTTCGGTGGAGAAGATATGGGCTGGCCGGGTTAGAGATATTGTTCTCAGACTGTCAAGCTCTGGTATGGCGTCGCGGGTCGCACTGGATTGGTCCTATCAGGACGGCCTGGTTTTTGGTCGCCATGGCTTGCGATCGTTTTTTCATACTGATTCGCTACTGCTCAGGCGTCAGAATTTCTTTGCGAGTGCCGGTGATGATGTGTTCGCGCATCTCGCCGAGCCGGTTGTCGAGTATCTCCCGGGTATGCTCACTGGATTCGGGGATTCCAACGAGGGCGTCCGATCCATTGCCAATATGGCGCTCACGCTCTTGTTGAATCCGGTTGTCGAGAATGGTGAGGACATTGATTGGGTTTATCTCTGGTGCGCCAAGGCTGCTGGTTCGGTCACCGAAAATAGTCCGGAACTGCGGACGAACTATGCGGATCTGGTAGTTTCCCGGATGTGTGTTGATCAGCGCATCTCGCCGCAATTGGTTGTCGATATCTTCGAACTGCTCGGTGTGGACACGGTCACCCCGTCAGTGGCTGTTCCCTGTGTTGTGCGGTTTCTGGGATGGAGTGATGACACTGATCGTGTGCTGCTGGACTTTTATACCCAGTTGAAGATCCGGATCACGGATCCGGTCGAGGAGATCGTGCTTCGGGTCGAGGTCAACCTCAGGATCACTGAGCTGGGAATCGATCCTGGCTGGGAGCTGTGGGATGAGTTCCTGTGGCGGGCGAATCTTCGCGAACTGGCTGATTCCGGGCGTCGGCCTGAGCTTGTGAAGCGTGGGGAGTGGCTGCTGAGCCACTACTACGGGTCTGCCACTGAGGGGTGATGTGGTGATCTTCGGCGCGCGTTACTTACTGTCCAGATGGTGAGATGGTGAAGGAGCTGGCATGGTCTGGACATAAGGTCCGTGCTCGTCACTCGATCGGCTGAACGACAGAAGGTGCTGTGTCCGACCCCTTACCGCTTGGCGGCGGAGTCACGCCGGGTGCCGCGAAGTCGGTCCCGGCTGCCCTCTGGCAGGCTGTGCGCCGCGACAAGTGGACGCTCACCTGCGCCATCATCATTGTTCTGATCGTCTTCATGGCGGTCGCGGCTGACCTGCTTACGGCCATTGAAGGGCAGGGGCTCAACCCGGACATCAAGAACCTCGGGCCGACCGGGCTTCCGGCTGAAGGACCCAGCGCGGAGCACTGGTTCGGAGTGGAGCCACTCACAGGTGTAGACCTGTTTGCCCTGGTGGCGTACGGCGCGAGGGTGTCGTTGCTAGTGGGTTTGGCAGCGACCGCCCTCTCGGTCGTTCTCGGTGTCCTCATCGGAGCAAGTGCCGGGTATCTGGGCGGGTGGTGGGACCGCGTGGTGACGTGGACTGCCGACGTCATCCTGGGGTTTCCGTACCTGATCTTCATGATCGCGCTGGGGGCCGTGGCTCCGGTGGAGTTTCCGCGGCAGCTTCTGATGATCGTCGTGCTGGGGCTGTTCGGCTGGCCTAGGGTCGCGCGGATCGTGCGGGCCCAGGTGTTGAGTCTCACGAAGCGGAACTTCGTCAAGGCCGCGTCGGCCATGGGCGGCGGGCCGTGGCATGTGTTCACCAAGCAGTTGCTGCCCAATCTCTGGGCACCGATCATCATCGTGTCCAGCCTCACGATTCCGTCGATGATCGGCAACGAGGCCGCGTTGTCGTTCCTCGGGGTCGGGGTGTTGCCGCCGACGCCGAGCTGGGGCCGGACGATCTCCACGGCCATCGACTACTTCGAGACCGATCCGCTGTACCTGGTCTTTCCGGGTGTCACGTTGTTCCTGATCACGCTGGCGTTCAATGTGGTCGGTGATGGCATCCGGGATGCCCTTGACCCGAAGGCGGAGGGCCGGGGCTGATGCGCGTCGCTGGATTCATCGCCGGACGGTTCGCCGGAATGCTGCTTGTTCTGCTGATCGTCACGTTCGTGACTTTTCTGGTTTTCTACATCCTGCCGTCGGATCCGGCGCAGCTCGCGTGTGGACGACCGTGCTCTCCGCAAAGCCTTGAACTGGCACGGGAGTTCATGGGGTTCAATTCCCCCTGGTACCAGCAGTTCTTCGATTTTGTCGGCGGCATCTTCACCGGCCGGACGTTCGGCAGCGGACCGTCAGCCATCCACTGCCCGGCACCGTGTTTCGGCTACGACTTCCAGAACAACGCCGAGGTGCTCACCGAGATCCTGGACCGGGTCGAGGTCAGCTTCTCCGTCGCCATCGGCGCGGCGATCATCTGGTTGATCACCGGCGTCGGGCTCGGCGTGGTCTCCGCGCTCAAGCGGGGGACCACAGTGGACCGGGTCACGATGGCCGTCGCGATGGCCGGAGTGTCGATGCCCGCGTACCTCGCCGGCATGATCGGAATCACGATCTTCGCGTTCGCGCTCGATGTCGTGCCCAAGACCGGATACGTGCCGATCGGCGAGGACCCGGTGCAGTGGGCGTGGCATCTGGTGCTGCCGTGGCTGGTCCTGGCGTTCCTGCATGCCGCGATCTACGCCCGGCTGACACGTGGTCAGATGCTGGAGACCCTGGGCGAGGACTTCATCCGGACCGCGCGGGCCAAGGGCCTGACCGAACGCAAAGTCATCGGCAGGCACGCGTTGCGCAACGTACTGCTGCCGATCGTCACAGTGTTCGGAGTGGACCTTGGCGCGTTGCTGGCCGGAACCGTCATCACCGAAAGGATTTTTGGCCTGCCCGGTGTCGGAAAGCTTCTGGTGGACGGGATCGCCGGGCTGAACCTGCCGATCCTGCTGGGTGTGACGCTGTTCTCGGCGCTACTGGTCACGTTCGTCAACTTCCTTGTCGATCTGCTCTACGGCGTGCTCGACCCACGGGCGCGGCTGACATGAAAGGGAATCCATGAAACGCAGGCATTTGCTGACGGCGATCACAGCGACGACGCTGCTGCTCACCGCCTGCGGCGCCAACGACAAGCCGGCCGGGCCGCAGGCTGGGGCCGAGGTCAAGCCAGGCGGCACGCTCTACCTGCTGACCGACTCGCCGACCCAGCAGTACGACCCGGCGCGCAGTTCGAGCCTGGTCGTCACCGGTCTTCAGTTCGTGCACCGGCGGTTGACGTCGTGGCAGGTCGCGCCCGGCAAGGACACCACGATCGTCCCGGACCTGGCCACCGACACCGGCAAGCCGAGCGACGGCGGCAAGACGTGGACCTTCACGTTGAAGGACAACCTGAAGTACAACGACGGCACGCCGATCAAGTCGGCGGACGTCAAGTGGGGCCTGGAGCGTTCGTTCGCGGCCGCGTTCTCCGGCGGCCTGGCGTACCACAAGGACCTGCTTTCGCCTGGCCTGGCTTACAAAGGCCCGTTCGAGGGTGGCAAGGAGCTCGACACGATCGAGACGCCGGACGACAAGACGATCATCTTCAAGCTCGCCCGGCCGTACGGTGACTGGAACTGGGTCGCCAGCACGCCCGCGTTCGCCCCGGTGCCGAAGGGCAAGGGCGCGGAAGCCAACTACAACGAGCACCCCGTCGCCTCGGGTCCATACTTCCTCGAGAAGTTCGAGCGCGGCAAGGAAGCTGTGCTCGCGCGCAACACCTACTGGGACAAGGCGACCGACGACACCCGCAAGGCGTACCCGGACAAGGTCGTCTGGCAGCTCGGCCAGCAGACGAACGTCGTGTCCAAGCGCTTGATCGACGACTCCGGTGACGACCGCAACGCCTTCGGCACCTCGTTCGCCTCACCCGCCCAGCTGGCCCAGATCCAGGGCAACGCCTCGGCCAAGTCCCGGCTGGTGACGTCCGAATCCGGTGCGCTGGCGTATCTGGCGCTGAACACCGAGCGCGGCAAGCTGACCGATCCCAAGGTGCGTGAGGCGTTCCAGTACGCAGTCAACAAGGCGGCCTTCCAGGTCGCCAGTGCAGGCAACGCGCAGCTGGCCGGCGACATCGCGACCACGTTGATCACGCCCGGTCTGGTCGGCCGCGAGCAGTTCGACCCGTATCCGACCAAGCCTGAGGGCGACCCGAACAAGGCCAAGGAACTGCTGGCCGCGGCCGGGCTCCCGAATGGCCTGGACGGCCTGATTCTGGTCACCCGCAACGAGAACGGCGGTCCGGAGAAGGCCCAGTCGATCCAGGCGGGCCTGGCCGCCGCGGGCATCAAGGTCACCATCAAGACACTGGACGAGGACGCCTTCACCGCCGAGGTCCAGACCAAGCCGAACCCGGACTACGACCTGGTCCTCGAGTCGTGGCAGCCGGACATCCCGTCGGCCAACGCGAACATCCAGCCGCTGTTCCAGTCCACCGAGATCGGTGGCGGCGGATTCAACACCTCGCGCTACAACAAGCCCGAGATCGACAAGCTGATCACCGAGGCACAGGCCACAGTGGACCCGAATGAGGCCGGCAGGAAGTGGGCCGAGATCGACAAGAAGATCCTGGCCGACTCGCCGGTGGTGCCGTTGATCTACACCCGCAACTCGTACCTGCACGGGTCCAAGGTCGGCAACGTGATCATCGGCAGGTTCCCGGCCTACGCCGACTACCGGCAGTTCGGGATCATTCCGTGACAACACTGCTCGACCTGCACGGAGTCGAAGTCACGTTCGACTCCGTGCCCGCGGTCCGGTCGGTGAGCTACTCCGTCGCGGCGGGCCAAGTCGTCGCCGTGGTGGGGGAATCCGGGTCCGGCAAGACCGTGACGGCGATGTCCCTGCTGGGACTGTTGCCGTCGAACGCGCAGGTCACCGGCCGGGCCTTGTTGTCCGGCCGGGACCTGTACCCGATGACTCCGGCCGAGCTGCGGGCTGTTCGCGGCGGCGAGGTCGGCATGGTGTTCCAGGAGCCGATGAGCGCGCTCAACCCGGTGTTCACGGTGGGCGAGCAGCTCGTCGAAGCAATCCTGGTGCACCAGAAGATGTCCGCGCGGGACGCGAAGCGCCGGGCGATCGAGCTGCTCAACCTGGTCGGCCTGCCGGATCCGGAACGGCGGTTCAGGTCGTATCCGCATGAACTGTCCGGTGGGCAGTTGCAGCGGATCGTGATCGCGATGGCCGTGGCGAACGATCCCAAGCTGCTCATCGCCGACGAGCCGACGACCGCGCTCGACGTGACAGTGCAGGCCGAGATCCTGGAGTTGTTGCGGGACTTGGGAACCCGTCTGGGCACCGCCATCTTGTTGATCACCCATGACATGGGCGTGGTCGCCGATCTTGCCGACCGGGTCGTGGTGATGTACGACGGGAAGGTTGTCGAACAAGGCCCGGTAGAGGAAATCTTCGCCGCGCCCAAGGAGAAGTACACACAACAGTTGCTGGGCTCGGTGATCTCCCTGAGCGGCACGGTGACTGAACGCGCTCTGATCTCGGATGTTGTGGTCCGGGAGGATCATTTCGCGGCGGCGGATCATCCAGCGACCGAGTCGGTTCCGGACGTGCCCGGCGTCGAGCCGTTGCTGCGTATCGAGAACCTGTCGGTGGTTTACGGCGGCAGGTTCCGGTCAATGGCAGTACATGCCGCTGACCGGGTCTCGTTGCATGTGGAGCCAGGTGAGGTGCTCGGCCTCGTCGGGGAATCGGGTTCCGGGAAGAGCACGGTTGCGGGCGCGGTGACCGGCCTGGTGAAGGCCACCGGCGGCCAGATCCTGGTCGATGGTGTTGATGTCGCCCGGGTTCGTGGCCGCGCTGCCAAAGCCCTGCGGCGCCGGATTGGCGTGGTGTTTCAGGATCCGTTGTCGTCGCTCAACCCGCGCGCGACCGTGGGGGACAGTGTGGCCGAGCCGATCCGGCTGCACAAAGCCGTTCGAGGGTCCGAAGTGGATCGGCGAGTGGCCGGGTTGCTGGAATCGGTGCAGCTCAACCCGTCTTTGCGGGCCCGGTATCCGCATGAGCTCTCCGGTGGGCAACGGCAGCGGGTCTGTATCGCACGAGCGCTTGCTCTGCAGCCGGATCTGCTCGTCGCCGACGAGCCGACGAGTGCGCTCGACGTGTCCGTGCAGGCCAAAGTCCTGGACCTGTTCAGAGACCTACAAGAAGAGCATCGGTTCGCGTGTCTTTTCATCAGTCACGATCTCGCAGTGATCGAGCAGTTGGCCGGTCGAGTCGCGGTGATGCACCGTGGACACGTGGTCGAACAAGGACCGACCGCGGCAGTGCTGGCAGGGCCGATTCACCCCTATACGCAGCGACTTCTCGCAGCAGCACCGGTCGCCGACCCGGCCGGTCAGCGCCGCCGCCGCGAAGCCTGGCGCCAGTTGGTGTAGTGCCCCCAATGCCACATTGGGGGCATGGGATGTCCCCAATGTGGCATTGGGGGCAAAAACTACTTTCGAGGGTGGCGGTGACCTTCGGATGGGCGTAGGACGGCGAACATGGGCACGAGAAGAACGTTCTTGTCCGCATCCATCGCCACGGTCGCGCTGGCCGGCGCCGGTATTCCGGCTGGTGCCGAGGAACTCGGCGACCGCGGGCCCGGCAAGCCGGTCAAGCCGCAGCCGCCGGACGCACAACTGCGCGCCATCCTGAAGGAGGTCGACGAACGCCGGATCGAGGCGACCGTGCGCAAGCTGGCCTCCTTCGGTACCCGGCACACACTGTCCTCTCAGGACAATCCGGTCCGCGGTATCGGCGCCGCCCGGGACTGGATCTTCGCGGAGATGAGCAAGTACGCCAACGAGAATCTGACCGTCGAGTTGCAGTCCTACATCCAGCAACCGGCACCGCCCCGGATCCCCGAAGCGGTCCGGATCACCAATGTGGTCGCCACCTTGCGCGGTTCCACGTCACCGGAACGGATCTACGTCGTCTCCGGTCACTACGACTCACGCTGCACCGATCCTAACGATTTTACCAGCGATGCACCTGGCGCCGATGACGACGCATCAGGTGTCGCCGTGGCCATGGAACTCGCCCGTGTCATGGCGAAACGGCGGCCTGAGGCGACGATCGTGTTCGCTGCCGTGGCCGGTGAGGAACAAGGCCTGCACGGCGCTCGTTACATGGCGACCCAATACAAGGCCGCCAACGCCGACATCCAGGCCATGTTCACCAACGACATCGTGGGCAGCTCCAAAGCCGACGACGCAACCCGCGACCCACGCACGATCCGGCTCTTCGCCGAAGGCGTACCAACGGCGGAAACCCCTGCTCAAGCCAATATCCGGCGGTCGGTCGGTGGTGAGAACGACTCAAGCTCGCGGCAGCTGTCCAGGTTCGTGCGCAGCGTTGCGGTGAACGACGCCACTGGTATGGACGTTCGCGTGATCTACCGGCGGGACCGATACCTGCGCGGCGGCGACCACATTCCGTTCCTGGAGCAGGCATATCCGGCTGCCCGTTTCACGGAACCCAATGAGGACTACGCGCACCAGCACCAAGATGTCCGTGTGGTCGACGGCAAGCAGTTCGGCGACCTGCCCGAGTTCTGCGACTTTCCTTATATCGCACGGGTGGCGCGTGTCAACGGCGCTACTTTGTGGTCGTTGGCCAACGCGCCAGGCACGCCGAAGAACGTCCGTGTCAACACATCACAGCTCACCAACGACACGGACCTGTTGTGGGACCGTGGATCCGAGCCGGATCTCGGTGGTTACGAGGTCGTCTGGCGGGAGACCACGGCCTCTGACTGGACAAGCGCGATCGACGTCGGCGACGTCACGTCAGCCAAGATCGACCTGTCCAAGGACAACGTGTTCTTCGGCGTCCGGGCCTACGACAAGGCAGGCCACCGCAGCCCGGTCGCGTTCCCAGTGCCGAGCTAGTTCCCGACTTCCGTGATGTGGATGACGGCGTTGCCGGCCTCGTCGGACGCGGCGAGGTCGACTTCGCCGGAGATCGCCCAGTCGTGATCACCAGCGGGATCGTCGATGACCTGGCGGACCAGCCAGCGCTCGGGCTGCTGTTCGACGACGAACAGGTGCGGGCCGCGGGCCTCCGGGCCGGCCGGCAGGTCGTCGTGCTCCTCGAAGTACGGCTCCAACGCCTCCTGCCAGGACTCGGCGTCCCAGCCGTCAGCTGAATCGAGCCGGCCGAGCTCGTAGTAGTTGCGGCGGGACGCCAATTCCACTCGGCGGAAGAACGCGTTGCGCACGAGCACCCGGAACGCCCGGTCGTTCTTGGTGACCCCGGCCAGTGTTTCGTCCTGCTCCCGCAGATCCTCGTCGTCGGGGTTGCGCAGCTTCTCCCACTCGTCGATCAGGCTGGAGTCGACCTGGCGGACCAGTTCACCCAGCCATTCCACGACATCCTGGAGTTCTTCGGTCTTGGCCTCGTCCGGCACGGTCTGTTTGAGAGCCTTGTACGCGTCCGCGAGATAGCGCAGCACAAGGCCTTCGGAACGGGCGAGCTGGTAGAAGCTCACGTAGTCGGCGAACGTCATCGCTCGCTCGAACATGTCCCGCACAACAGCTTTTGGCTCGAGGTGGTAGTCGGCGACCCACGGGTGGCCTTGCCGGTACATCTCGTACGCCGCGTCGAGCAGCTCTTTCAGTGGCTCGGGGTGCTTGACTTCTTCGAGCAGTTCCATCCGCTGGTCGTACTCGATGCCGTCGGCCTTCATCCGGTTCACGGCCTCGCCGCGCGCCTTGTGCTGCTGCGCGGACAGAATCTGCCGTGGGCTTTCCAAAGTAGACTCGATGACCGTGAGGACGTCGAGTGCGTAGCTGGGCGATTCCTTGTCCAGCAAGTCGATCGCGGCAAGCGCGAGCGGAGACAGCGGCTGGTTCAACGCGAAGTCGAACTGCAGATCCACGGTCAGCCGGATCGTGCGGCCGGTCTCGTCCGGCTCGTCGAGCTTCTCCACGACACCGGCCGCGAGCAGCGCCCGGTAGATCGCGATCGACCGGCGGATAAGCCTGCGCTGCGACGGCCGCTCTTCGTGGTTGTCCTCCAGCAGGTGGCGCATGGCTTTGAAGGCGTCGCCCGGCCGGCCGATCACGTTGAGCAGCATGGAATGGCTCACCGCGAAGCTGGAGGTCAACGGCTCCGGATCGGCGGCGATGAGCCGCTCGTAGGTCGGCTTGCCCCACGAGACGAAGCCTTCCGGCGCCTTCTTGCGGACCACCTTGCGGCGCTTCTTGGGGTCGTCACCCGCTTTGGCGAGCAAGCGCTCGTTCTCGATATCGTGCTCGGGCGCCATCACGACGACGTTGCCGACCGTGTCGAACCCGGCGCGCCCGGCCCGGCCCGCGATCTGGTGGAACTCGCGTGCCTTGAGATGCCTGGTCCGCGTACCGTCGTATTTGGACAGACCGGTGAACAGGACTGTCCTGATCGGAACGTTGATGCCGACGCCGAGCGTGTCCGTGCCGCAGATGATCTTCAGTAGCCCGGCCTGGGCCAAGCGCTCGACCAACCGGCGGTACTTGGGCAGCATGCCCGCGTGGTGCACGCCGATTCCGTGGCGCACCAAGCGTGACAGCGTTTTGCCGAAGCCCGACGAGAACCGGAACCGGCCGATCAGCCGGGCGATCTCGTCCTTCTCCTCGCGCGTGGACACGTTGATGCTCATCAACGCCTGAGCCCGTTCGATCGCCGACGCCTGTGTGAAGTGGACGATGTAAATGGGGGCCTGGTTGGTGTAGAGCAATTCTTCGAGCGTCTCGTGCAGCGGGCTCAGCGAGTAGTTGTAGAACAGCGGGACCGGGCGCTGTGCCGAGGAGACGACAGTGGTCTGCCGGCCGGTGCGGCGCGTGAGGTCCTTCTCGAACTTGGTGACGTCACCGAGTGTCGCGGACATCAGAATGAACTGGGCCTTCGGCAGTTCGAGCAGCGGAACCTGCCACGCCCAGCCGCGCTCCGGCTCGGAGTAGAAATGGAACTCGTCCATCACAACCTGGCCGACATCCGCTTCGGCGCCGTCACGCAACGCGATGTTCGCCAGGATCTCGGCAGTGCAGCAAATGATCGGCGCGCCCGCGTTCACACTGGAATCGCCGGTCATCATGCCGACCTGATCGGCGCCGAACACCTCACACAGGTCGAAGAACTTCTCCGAGACAAGGGCCTTGATCGGCGCGGTGTAGAAGCTACGCCGCTGATCAGCCATGGCCGCGAAGTGCGCACCCACCGCCACCAGGCTTTTCCCGGAACCCGTCGGCGTCGCGAGGATGACGTTCGACCCGGAGACGACCTCGATCAGCGCCTCCTCCTGCGCCGGATAGAGGCTCAGGCCACGGCCGGCCGCCCATTCGGAGAACGCTTCGAACAGGGAGTCCGGGTCAGGGCTGGTGGGAACAAGCTCGGTGAGTGTCATGGCACTCCCCAACCTATCCCACCAGCGCCTCGACCTCGGCCTCAGCTCTGCTGGAACAGGCTGAACGTGGTCCCCTGATCATCCTCACAGTGCGCGATCCGCCCGAACCCAGGAACCGGGGACGGCTCACCCGCCTTGCCGCCCAGTTCGCCCACCTTCACCAGGGTGGCGTCGAGGTCGTCGACGGAGAAGTACACCCGGCTGCCCGGCAGGTTCGCGGACTTCGGCGCGATGGCCCCGAGCCCATTGGTGATCAGGTGGTAGTCCTGCCCCTCGAACGGCATCGTCTGCCAGCCGAACACCGCACCGAAGAAAGCACCGGCCTTGTCCGTGTCCTCGACCGCCAGCTCGTACCAGTTGATCTCGCCAGCCATGAATCTGTCCTCTCGGGTAGTGCCAACTCCCCAAGGACGACCGGCCCTCACCGGACTCGACAGGTGACTCCAAGATCTTTTAGCGGGGTCTGCACAGGCCTTTGACCTGCCCACACTTACACAATTCCCCATGAGTCGAGGGGTATTGTGTAAGTAGGTGCTGGTCAGGTGATTCGAGTGAGAGAGCGCCAGGCTGATTCGGGGAAGGTGAGGGTGCCGCCGGTGCGGTTCTTGGTGTCGCGGACGGCGGCGATGCCAGGCACGAAGGCGACCTCAACGCAACCGCCGTTTGATCCGCTGTGGCTTGACTTGCGCCACCGGGCGGTTTCAAGATCCATCTTGTCTCAACTTTTCTCGTAGTCGGCTACCAGGCGGGTCAGGAACTTCACCGATTCGGATGAATCCAGGGCTGTCTCCAACAGAATATCGGTTGCCTCATGAAACGGAGCCACATCTTCTGGCTCGTCGACAAACAGTGAGGATCGCTTGTGCTCGAGGTACACGATCGACCTGGCCTTGGTGAATTCAAGGGTCATGTAGGTGCCATCCAGGCCGGTGTGAGCCCCGAGTGTGAAGGGCACGACTCGAACATCCACGTTCGCGAAGCTCGCTTGGGCGATGACATACCGAAGCTGCTCGGCCATCACCTGCGGGCTGCCGATGGGCCTTTGCAATGCCGCCTCATCGATGATCGCTACATACTGGGGTGAGCCTGGGCGAGTCAGGACTGCTTGGCGGCCGAGTCGCGCTGACACCATGGCTTCTCGGCTCGTGCCAGTGACACCTGCAGATGTCAGGATCTCGCGGATATAGCCGGGTATCTGCAGCAAACCGGGGATTCGAAGCAACGACACCTCGACGATTCTGGCTGCCTCCGCTTCGAAGTTGATCAGTGCTGGCACCTCTTTGGGTAGGCCTGGTCCAGTGGTCTCCCACCAGCCAGGCTGACCGGCCTCCCTTGTCATAGTCAACAAGCGTTCTCGCTCAACTCCTGTCACCCCGTAGACCACAAGCAGTCCTGCCATGTCCGCTACTTCTATGATTCTGTTGCCTAGCTCTATCCGGTTGAGGGTTGATGCCGAGAGTCCTGCTTGGGCGGCGGCTTCCCGGGTGTTCAAACCTGCTTTGGTGCGGAGGTCTTTCAACTCTGCTGCCAGGCCACGGATTCGCGCTGTGCCGCGCTTCTTTGTCATAATTCCAGTGCACCGGGCGGGACAGGCCTACGCCACTACACGATCGGGCTAGCTGTTTCATGTGCTGGGACACAATTCCGTTGTGCCACGGTTGGTTCTGTGACTGCTGACCTTCATTCTCCGCCAAGCCGGTTCGCCGTGTTCGAGACTCTTGATGACGACTCCGGCGGCCAGCTTGTGGCTTGGGGACTTGCTGCACCGGGCAATGTGGACGTGCATTCCGTGGAACCGGGGATGTGTGGGCGGTTCAGCACGGTCGCGGCGGTCTCCTTCCTGTTCGGGGACTCGTGCGAGGTTGTGTGGATCGACCCGGAGCCGCCACTTGACGGGGACTCTTCTGGATGATCTGATTCGGGCCAGCGTCGCGTGTACCCGGCTGGAGAACCCCGTGGGCATGGAGGCGTCGTACTACAGGGGAAGTTTTTGCAGGACACGAGCCGGTTCGCGGCTTTTGGCACTCAACTCATCGAGGTTCATGACTGGCTCCGGGGCGAGTTGGCCCGGTTGCGTTCGGATGTGCAGCATGGGGTGCGACCAAAGAAATTGCAGGCACATTGCCTGTCGTTCTGTGCTGCCGTCACCAAACATCACACGGGTGAGGACGAAGGCGCCTTTCCCGCGCTGGCCAAGCAGTTCCCGGAACTGAAACCGGTGCTCGAAGAGCTCGCGCACGACCACGGGCTGATCACCATGATGCTGGAACGCTTGGAACAGCTGGATTTCACCGATCCGGAGGACTCCTTGCGGGAGCTCAACGGCATCGAGGCCATCATCGAGTCCCACTTCGCCTACGAGGAACGCAAGATCATCCAGGCGCTCAACGAGCTCAACGCTCCTGAGTGGACAGCCGACCAGCCCAAATTCCTCCACAAGACGTAGCAAGTATGCCCCCAATGCCACATTGGGGGCATGCGATGTCCCCAATGTGGCATTGGGGGCACATGTTCGGGCTCGAGTTAGTGGAGGCTGGTGAGGCGGGACTGGAGGAAGCGGCGGTCGGACTCCTCACCGGCCAACGACAACGCGAGCTGGTAGGCGTCCGCCGCTTCCGAGGTCCGGCCGAGTCTGCGCAACAGGTCCGCGCGGGCCGAGTGCATCAGGTGGAACCGGTCGAGGCCTTCGATCGAGTCGATCAGCTTCAACCCGGTCTCCGGGCCGTCGGCCATCGCGATCGCCACTGCGAGGTTCAGCCGGATCACGGGGGAGGGATTGCGGGCGACCAGTTCTGTGTAGAGGGCGACGATCTGCACCCAGTCGGTGTCTGCTGTGGACGGTGCCTGCGAGTGCACGGCGGCGATCGCGGCCTGGAGTTGGTAGGGGCCGGCGTCGCGCCGCTGTAGTGCGCGGTCGAGCAGGCCGATGCCTTCGGTGATCTGGGCGGTGTTCCAGACCGAACGGTCCTGGTCTTCCAGCAGGACGAGATCACCTGATGGTGTACGTCTGGCGGCACGCCGGGAATCCTGCAACAGCAACAAGGCCACCAGGCCCAGGGCTTCCGGCTCGTCGGGCATCAGCGTCGCGATCAGCTTGCCCAGCCGGATCGCCTCATCGGCCAGGATCCGGTCCGCGGAGGTGTAGCCCTGCGTGAAAACGAGGTACACGACCGCGAGCACAGCCGAAAGCCTCGACGGCAGCTGATCATCAGCCGGTACCGCGAACGAGATCCCGGCGTCGCGGATCTTGCGTTTCGCCCGGACCAGGCGTTGCGCCATCGTCGCCTCTGGCACGAGGAACTCGCGGCCGATCTGCGCAGCGGTAAGACCCGCCACCGCCTGCAGAGTCAAGGCGACACGCGCTTCCATCGACAGTGCGGGGTGACAGCACGTGAAGATCAGGCTCAGCCGGTCGTCACCGATGTTCACCAGACTGTCTTCGCTGTGCTCCCGAGCTGGGACGACGTCCTGCACGGGCGCCCGGTTGGCGTGCCGGAGGCGATCGATGGCGCGGTTACGGGCAACCGTCAGCAACCACGCCACCGGATCACGCGGCACCTCGGACCAACTGCGTAACGCCTGGGCACACGCGTCCTGGAGGCTGTCCTCGGCGAGCTCCATGTCGCCGAGGACGCGGACCAGGGCCGCGAGCATCCGGGTCCGGTGCGCGCGGAACACCTGCTCGACCGGATGCACTACCGGAAAGTGACTTCCAAGATCGGCCGGATCTCCACCGTGCCCAGCTTGGCCAGCGGGCACAACGCCGCCAGCTCGATCGCCTCGTCCAGATCCCGGCAATTGACGATGAAATACCCGCCGAGCTGCTCGTGGGTCTCGGCGAACGGCCCGTCGGTGATCAACGCTTCGTCGTCACGCACGCGCACGGTCGTCGCGGTGGCCGGCAGGTGCAGCGGGTCGGCCGCCTCGAACACTCCCCGCGCGGTCAGGTCCTTCACGTAGGCGTTGACCTGGTCATAGCCGTCCGGCAGCTCCTCACGGTGGCAGCCGTAGATCAACAACATGTAACGCATCTGATCCTCCTTTGTCAGGAGAATGACGACCGGGCCGGCCCGGACTCGACACCCGGGCCGGCACGAACACTACGACTTCGCGATGGCCGGCAGCCAGTCCACAACGGAGCCTTCGGCCTCGTCGGTGTACAGGGCCTCGTGCTCCAGGTCGTCGAACGCGTGCTCGTCGAACGCGGCGAACGCGCGCTTGAGGGTTTCCTCGTCGAGCAGGCCCGCCGCGGTCAGCTCAGTCCGCGCGCGGCCCTTCAGCAGGTGCAGCGCCAACGCCTCGGCGACGCAGGTCGGCGAACGCCACTCGTCCTCGGTCAACCGGTCGCCGACGATCACGGTCGCGATCAGGAACCGCTTGGCGAACCACGCCGAGTACTGGTCGGCGAACCCCTCCGGCAGCTCATCGATCACCAGCAGCTCTTCGTGCTGGTCGGCGGTGGTGTCGTCCTCGTCGAGGGCGTTGACGTCGTCGAACAGCTCGTCGATGACCACCACGACGGCCTCCGCCAGCGCACCGGCGACCAGCTTCGCCTGGTCGGCGGTCACGCCGTCCTCGGTGCCGAACGCGTCCGTGCCCAGCGCCGTGACCAGCTCGCTGTCGGCCAGCAGCAGGTCGCGGCGCTCCTCCAGCTCGTCCTCGGTGAGCTCGACCAGCTCGACCACGTCGTCTTCGAGCTCGTCCTCCGGCTCGTCCTCGAGCGCGGTCTCCAGGTCCTCGTCACTGACCGTGACCTCGCAGGTGCCGACGGACCAGGCCGACAGCAGCTCGGTGCGCTCCAGCAGTTCGGTGAGCACGGCGCGGGCCGCCTCCTCGGCGAACGCCAGCGCGGGCGCCTCGACCAGCCACTTGATCGAGGCACCACCCGGATGGGCGCTCACTTCATGATCAAGCGGTTCGATCTCGACACCGTCGGGGCCTTCGATGCCGGCCAGCAGGTCGAGCTGCTCGTCGAGCAGCGACACGACGCCGTGGCGGTGCAGTGCGTCCAGTTCCGAGGTGCCTGCCGGCGGGGCGACCTCGGCCTTGAGCTGGTATTCCATGCTCCGGAGTTAACCACCTTGGCCCGCCTGGGGTTCACGCAGCCGCCTCGGCAGATAGGCCGCGCCCGGTCCGAGGGCCGCGAGCCCGTCATCGGGGTTGGAGAACGCGCACTTGCGCAGCGACAGACAGCCGCAGCCGATGCACGAGTCAAGATCGTCCCGGAGCTTCTCCAAGGCCTGGATCTGCTCGTTGAGCCGGTCGTGCCAGCCGCGGGAAAGCTTGGCCCAGTCGGCTTTCGTGGGTGTGCGGCTCTGCGGCAGGCGGGCCAGCGACTCGGCGACCTCGTCCAGGGTGAGCCCGACATTGCGGGCGGCCCGGATGAACGCCAGCCGGCGCAGGACGCCGCGTTCGTAACGGCGTTGATCGCCGGAGGTGCGCGTGGACGAGATCAGGCCGAGGCTGTCGTAGTAACGCAGCGCCGATGCCGCGAAGCCGCTGCGCTTGGCGACCTCACCGACTGTGAGCAGATCCCTGGTGTGCATATCACGCCTTGACTTCAAGTTGACTTCAACTACCAGGATGCCTTCAGAAGTACTCCGAGGCAAGGAGAGTCTGATGCCGGTAGCCATCGTCACCGGGGCATCGAAGGGTTTCGGCCGGGCACTGTCGCACGCGCTGGCCGCTCGCGGCTGGGAGTTGGTCGTTGACGCGCGTGGTGCGGAGGCGTTGAAAGCAGCGGATTTCGGATCGTCGGTGACGCTCGTGCCAGGTGACGTCACAGATCCCGCACATCGTGCGGACCTGATCAACGCCGTGTCACGCCTGGATTTGCTGGTCAACAATGCCAGCGCGCTGGGACCGAGTCCTCAGCCGCGGCTGGCTTCTTATCCCTTGACCGAGTTCAGCAGCGTCTACGAGGCGAACGTCATCGCGCCGCTCGCTTTGATCCAGCTTGCCTTGCCGTTGCTGACCAAAGTGGATGGAACTGTCGTGAATGTCAGCTCCGACGCTGCCGTTGAAGCCTATGAAGGGTGGGGTGGTTATGGGTCCAGCAAGGCTGCTCTGGATCGGTTGAGCGCAGTGCTTGCTGTGGAGCAGCCTTCTTTGCGTGTCTACGCCTTCGATCCGGGTGACATGCGGACCGACATGCATCAGGCCGCGTTCCCCGGCGAGGACATCTCGGACCGGCCGGAACCGTCAACGGTTGTGCCTTCTTTGCTCAAGCTGCTGGACGAACGCCCACCGAGCGGGCGGTACACAAAATGATGCCTTCCGCGGTCGAGCCGCCTGAGGCTCATGGGGTGCCGAGGGACGGCGTGCGCATGCTCGTGGCTCGCCCGTCGGGGGTGACGCATGCGCACTTCGCCGATCTGCGGCAGTTCCTTCGTGCGGGTGACCTGATCGTGGTCAACAACTCCGGCACCATGGCAGCCGCCGTGGACGGTGAGGTGACCGTGCACTTCTCCACTCAGCTCGACGACTGCTCCTGGGTGGTCGAGCTGCGCCCGGAGGGGACGCAAGCGGTTGCGGGACAGCGGATCTCGCTGCCTTGCGGGGACCTCGAACTCCTCGATCCTTACGTGCCGGGGCGGCTCTGGCGGGCGAAGGTCTCGGTCGACGTGCCTACCATGCTTGCTTCGCATGGGCGACCGATCCGGTACTCGTATGTGCCCAAGCAGTGGCCGATCTCGGACTATCAAACGGTTTTCGCCCAGTCGGCTGGGAGCGCAGAGATGCCTAGCGCGGGCCGGCCCTTCTCTCCTGAACTGGTTACATCGTTGGTTTCTTCCGGGATTGCTTTTGCTCCGATCACTTTGCACACCGGCGTTTCGTCGATCGAAGAGGGCAAACCTCCGCTGCCTGAAAGGTTTCAGGTCCCTGCCGCGACCGCGCGGCTTGTGAACTCGACTCGTGCTGCCGGTGGCCGGGTTGTCGCAGTGGGCACGACCGTGACTCGTGCACTCGAGTCCGTGGCTTCACCCGATGGTGTGGTGCGTGCCGGGGAGGGCTGGACAGAACTCGTTTTAGGACTCGAGTGGCCTGCGCGCGTGGTCAACGGACTGATCACCGGATGGCATGCACCAGGTGCCTCACACCTGCAGTTACTGCAGGCCGTGGCCGGTTCTGCGCTCGTGGACCAGGCTTACGCGGCAGCCGGTGACGAGGGTTACTTGTGGCACGAATTCGGCGACAGTTGCCTACTGTTGCCCAAATGAACGACCAGGAGCGCTACGACCAGGGGATGCGTGTCCG
This sequence comes from Kibdelosporangium banguiense, assembly GCF_017876405.1. Classification (GTDB taxonomy): domain Bacteria; phylum Actinomycetota; class Actinomycetes; order Mycobacteriales; family Pseudonocardiaceae; genus Kibdelosporangium; species Kibdelosporangium banguiense. The sequence goes on from NZ_JAGINW010000001.1 coordinate 3,571,999, forward strand.
CCGCGAGGTGCTGGGCGACGAGCACGTCGACCGCGCCATCGCCAGAACCGACGACGTGACACAGGATTTCCAGGACTACATCACCCGCAACGCCTGGGGCGACATCTGGAGCCGCCCCGGCCTGGGCCGCCGCGAACGAAGCCTGATCACCCTCGCCCTCCTGGCCGCCCTGCAACACGAGGGCGAACTCGCCATGCACGTCCGGGCCGCCCTGCGCAACGGCGTCACGCGGGCCGAAATCTCCGAAGTCCTGCTCCAGGTCGGCCTCTACGCAGGCGTCCCAGCCGCCAACCGAGCCCTGTCCATCGCCCAGGAAGTCCTGAACAACCTCGATCAGGAGTCCTGATCAAGATCGATTTCGGCGGCTCGAAGATTTCCACTCGTCAAGCAGAATGCTCGAACCTGGTGATCGACAAGCGCGACTCGCTCGGCCGGGCGGTAGCGGATGCGTTCGTCCTTCATGAGGACGACCCAGCCCTCGCTGCCTGCCCGAGCGAGCCAGTCGACATCGGCCACGTCCTCATCGGCCGGAATGCCGTACACCTCCGCGAGGGTTTGCAGGCACAACCCCTCGGCACAGAGAAGATCGGGTACTTGCCGCCGGCCGAGGCTGCGATCAAGGAACAGCGGGGGCAAGCCGTCTGGATGCCCGGCCGTCATGTCAAGCCGCAGGCCGGGTAGCGATACGGACTGCGTCTTCTAAATGGTCGCGCGGGATGCCGTACTCGTCGGCGACAACGTCGAGCGGCTCGACTGCGCGGAACAAACCGAGAGCATCCTCAAGCCGCACACCGCCGTGAGCGAAGATCGGCTGACCGAACCCCCGGGCGGGGTCGACGACGACGTCGGCCACCGCGTAAGCCGGTAGCCGCATCAGACGTACGTAGCCTTCGCTGTCGAATTCCAGGCGCTGGAGGTAGGCGTCCACTACCTCGTTGAACACTCGCTGGCCGTTGCGCACCACAACAAGTTCCCGCGCGGCGCGGACCAGGCCAGGGTCATCGGTGCCTTCCGCGTAGTCGAACAGGACTTCAGCGCCGTCGGTGTAGAGACGCCTGTTCGCCAGCGCATGGGACAGATCGAACTGGTTGCCGAGTTGCTCCAGGGCTGGGCGAATGCGTTGCATCGGAACACCGCTGCGGCGGATCGCGCTCAAGATCGCGCCTTCGGCCAAGCCTATGAAAGGGATCACCGGCTGCCGGATGTGATCGCGGGAAAGCGCGGTGACTATCGGCGCTCCGACCACCTCGGGCCGGCCGGCTGGACGGTTGCGGTAGCCATGCGCCCAGGATTTCAGTGTGCTCGGCGGGACATCCAGGTAGCGGGCCGCTTCGGGCACGGTGTAGAGCGCGGTGGAGAACCGGTCGAGGGCATCCGCCTTCATCTGTGGATCACCACCCTTCCATCGCCGCTACTGGTGACATCGTCCCAGTTCACTGGGCAGCGACCGGCACGACACACCCGTTGGATCGGAATCTTGGTGGTCGTGCGTCCAGAGTGAAGGTTGTGGCGTGGGTAGTGCGCTGGTCGACGTAGTTGCAGGAGGTTACGGCGACCAGCGCTCCCCGGCCTGTGGATGTGCCGGGGCCCAGTGGGGTTCGAGGGTTCAAAACTGGCGGGGTGGTCACGCCGGGGGTTCTGTCAGGCGTTGGCTGGGTGCAGGCGGAGGCCGACACCTGCCCAGAGTGCGCGGCGGACGGCCTCGTAGCAGGGGCGGCACGCCGGGACGCGGATCGGCCTGGTGGTGGACTGGCTCAGTGCCACGCTCAGACCTGGTTCGGCGGTGGACTGGCAGGTGCTGTGGTGGTGGCCCGCCGGGGCGCAAACACACAGACAGGCGGTGCTCGGATTCATCGCTGCCTCCATCGTTGGTGAGCGTGACTCAACACACTAATGGCACTCAGTGCCATTGCGCAACACCTCGTGCTAGTTTTCCGGCATGACGAGCGGGGTGCCCGACCGCAGGCGCCGGGTCCGCGAGGCGCTGACAGCGGCCGCGATCGACCTGTTTCAGGCGCAGGGTTATGAGGAGACCACGGTCGACGAGATCGCGGCGGCAGCCGGGGTCGGCCGGCGGACCTTCTTCCGGTACTTCCCGTCCAAGGAAGACGTGATCTTCCCGGACCATGAGGCGCGGCTGCTGCGGGTCGCGGAGGTTTTCGCCACGGCGCCGATCGACGAGTCGCCGTTGTCGGTGGCGTGCCGGGCGGTGCACGGAGTGCTTGAGGCTTATCTCGATGAAGGTGTTATCGCAGTACAGCGGTACCGGTTGACACGCGATTTCCCCCAGTTGCGGGCTAGAGAGATCGCGAGTGCGCACAGCTATCACATCGCTGTCACGCGGTATCTCGTCGGCCGTGTCGGCGACGAACCGGACGGTGCGCTGTGGGCGGAGGTTGCCGGTTCGGCGGTCGTCGCTGCGCACAACCACGTTCTCCGGCAGTACCTCAAAGCCGGTGGCAAAGGTGACGTACTAGGCAAGGCGGACCGCGCTTTCCGCTACATCCGCGAGACGCTGGGCGTCACCGCGGCCCGCTCCGAGGATGTCGACGACGTCGTTGTCGCGGTCATGCGCCGGGGGATGCCGTTGGCCAGTGTGATGAGCCGGATCGAAGACGCGCTCGAACGCTGACACTCAGTGCCAATTTCGACGGAAGATAGCCTGGGATCGTTGGCCAGGGCCATTCGGGTGTTGTTGTTCCGATGACCGGGTGAACTTGGGCGAGAGGTAAACCTGAAGCGGCTCAACCGTTTCGGCGAAGATCCGCTGATCCACGTGGAACCAGCAAGATCGTCATCGCTCGCCACGCCGCCGGAAAGGCCAGCCTCCGAAGGGTCCGGGGGTGGTCATGGCAGTATCCGTCGGTGCGTTATTACGCTGATCTCCACGTGCACTCGAAGTACAGCCGGGCCTGCAGCCGCGACTGTGACGTGCGCAACCTGGCGTGGTGGGCGCGGCGCAAGGGGATCACTGTCCTGGGCACCGGCGACTTCACGCATCCCGCGTGGGCGCAGGAGCTGCGTGAAACCCTGGTGCCCGCCGAGCCCGGCCTGTTCAAGCTGCGCGACGACATCGACGCCGACGTGCTGCGCAAGCTGCCGCCGAGCTGTCACGGCGAAGTGCGGTTCATGCTCGAGGTGGAGATCTCGACGATCTACAAGCGTGACGACCGCACCCGCAAGGTGCACCACCTTTGTTACGTGCCGTCGTTCGAGGCGGCCGAGAAGTTCACCGCGAGCCTGGCCAAGATCGGGAATCTCGGATCCGACGGGCGGCCGATCCTCGGTCTGGACTCCCGGGACCTGCTGGAGATCACGCTGGAGTCCGGCGAGGGCTCGTACCTGGTGCCCGCGCACGTCTGGACGCCGTGGTTCGCCGTGCTGGGCTCGAAATCCGGGTTCGACGCGGTCGCCGACTGTTACGCCGACCTGGCCGACCACGTTTTCGCGGTCGAGACGGGACTGTCCAGCGACCCGACGATGAACTGGCGCGTGTCCAGCCTCGACAAGTATCGGCTGGTCAGCAACTCCGACGCGCACTCGCCGCCGATCCTCGGCCGCAACGCGACCGTCTTCGACACCGAGTTGAGCTACTTCGCGCTGCGTGACGCCCTGCGCGACGGCCCTGGGTACGTCGGCACGGTGGACATGTTCCCCGAGGAAGGCAAGTACTTCCTGGACGGGCACCGCAAATGCGACATCCGGATGGAGCCGGCCGAGACCAAGAAGCTGAACGCGATCTGCCCGTCGTGCTCGAAGCCGTTGACCGTCGGCGTGCTGCACCGGATCGCGGAGCTCGCCGACCGGGACGCCGGCACGCGGCCGGCCAACGCCGGACAGGCGTGGAGCATCGTGCCGTTGCCGGAGATCATGGGCGAGATTCTCAAGGTCGGCCCCAAGAGCAAGGCGGTCGGCACGGCAGTGACCGACCTGGTCAACTCGTACGGGCCGGAACTGCCGATGCTGATGGAGGTTCCGCTTTCCGAGATCAAGCATCCGCTTGTGCATGAGGCGATCGACCGGTTGCGGAGCGGTCAGGTGCGCTGCGATCCCGGATTCGACGGCGAGTACGGGACGATCAAGATGTTCGCGCCGGGTGAGCTGGACGCGCCGACCGACCAGTCGCCGGGCCTGTTCGACGTGCCCACGGTCGAGGAGATCGTGGTCTCCCGGCGGGGGATCAAGCCCATTGTCGAGGTTCCGGTGGAACGACCGGCTCCGGCGGTGGTCTACGAGTCCTCGGCTTCGTTGCTGGACGGCCTCGATCCCGACCAGCGGGCCGCGGCGTCTGTTGTGGACGGTCAGCTGCTGATCGTGGCCGGTCCGGGAACGGGCAAGACGCGGACTTTGACGCACCGGCTGGCACATCTGGTGCTTTCGCAGGGTGTTGATCCCGCTAGCTGTCTGGCTATTACGTTCACTCGACGAGCCGCTGAGGAGATGCGGGAACGTCTGGCGAGCCTGGTTGCGTCGGCCGCCGAGATGACCGTTACCACGTTCCACCAGTTCGGCCTGATGCTGGTGCGTGAGCAGCATGACAAGCTCGGCCTGGCACCGGATTTCAGCGTCGCCGACGAGCCGACGAAGATCGCCGTACTGCGGGAGATCATCGGTGAGGAGCCGCGGCGGGCGCTGCAGGACATCTCACGTGCCAAGCGAATGCTTGCTGCCAGGATGGCGGCGGCGGCCGCCGGTGAGCTGCCGATCGGCGAGGAGATCGACGGCGACCTGATCGGACTGGTCGAACGGTTCGACAAAGCCTTGCACAGCAAGGATCTCGTCGACTTCGACGATCTGCTGACGATGCCGGTGACTTTACTGTCCAGGCAGATCGACCTGGTGGAGCACTATCGGTCGAGGTTCACCTACATCTGTGTCGACGAGTATCAGGACGTCGACGAACTGCAGTACCGGCTGCTGCAGGAACTGACGCCGCCGACCGGGAATCTGTGCGCGATCGGCGACCCCGATCAGGCGATCTACTCATTCCGTGGGGCTGATGTCGGATTCTTCCTGCGTTTCCAGCGCGATTTCCCGACTGCCCGGACAGTGCACCTGACACGCAACTACCGGTCGAGCCCGGTGATCGTCGCGGGTGCCGTGGCGGCGATCAAACCGTCGACGCTGGTCGCGGACCGGGAACTGCAGGCGATGCGGTCCGAGCCCGGCGACCGGTCCAGGATCGGTATCTACCCGGCGGCCTCGGACGAGTCCGAGGCCGAGTTCGTGGTCCAGACCATAGAGGAATTGCTTGGCGGATCGTCATTCCACGCCCACGACTCAGGCCGCGTATCTGGTGATGGTGTCGAAGGTGGACTGTCCTTTGACGACATCGCCGTGCTGTATCGGACCGACGCGCAGGCCCGGCCGGTGATGGAAACGCTCTCCCGGGAAGGCCTGCCCTTCCAGAAACGGTCCCACAACCGGCTCAGCGGCCACCCAGGCGTCCAGGAACTGTTGCGGCACATGGTCGTCGACTCGCCCAACACTCCCGCACTGCTGAAACGCGCAGCTCAGGCCGTGGATTCGCCTGACGTCCAGGACGCCTTGGAACTGCTGGCCCCACTGGCCGCGCGCCTGGCCCCGGACGCCTTCCTGGCCGAGTTGTCGCTGGGCGCCGAGGTCGACACCTGGGACCCGCGCGCGAACCGCATCTCACTGCTGACGTTGCACGCGGCGAAGGGCCTGGAGTTCCCGGTCGTGTTCATCGTGGGCTGTTCTGACCAGTTGTTGCCAATGCGGTGGGCCGAGGACGTCTCCGAGGAACGGCGGCTGTTCTTCGTCGGGGTGAGCCGCGCCCAGAAACACCTGTACATCAGCCATCGGGACACGCCGTCGCCCTTCCTGAAGACTCTCGGCCCCGACCTCGCCGAACAGCTGGCAGGGCGGACCTCACGCAAGAGCAGGCAGCTGCGGTTGCTATAGGTTCGCCCTATGTCAGCGCTGCACGAGGTCGCCCCCGGCATCCACGCCTGGGTCCAGCCCGACGGTTCGTGGTGGTTGAACAACGCCGGAGTCGTGCACTCCGGCTCAGATGTGGTGCTCATCGACACGTGCGCCACCCGCAAGCGAACTGCCTTGTTCTTGGACGCGGTGGCCACGGCCACGGACGGCGGCCTTCTGAAGATGGCCGTCAACACCCACTTGCACGGCGACCACATGTACGGCAACGCCCTGCTGCCCGACTCGACCGTGATCGTCTCGCAGACCCTGACCCGGGACGGCATCCTCGCGGACTTCCTGCTCGCCAACACCCCACCGATCTGGTCCCCAACCCCAGACTGGGGAATTTCGGCCGTCCGCGCGCCGACCGTCACCTTCGACTCGGCGATGACCTTGTACGCCGGCGACGTAGCTGTTTTGGTGCAGCACCCCGGCTACACCGCCCACACAGTCGGCGACGCCATCGCATGGGTGCCCTCCGCAGCAGTCCTGTTCACCGGCGACCTCGTCTTCCACCAGGTCACGCCCCTGGTCTTCATGGGCTCAGTCGCCGGCGCCCTGAAAGCCCTGGACTGGCTGCGCACATTCCCCGCCGCCCACGTCGTCCCCGGCCACGGCCCCCTCCTCACAGGCGAGGAATTCGGCCCAGTCCTGGACTTCCACGCCCGCTATTACCGCTTCATCCAGTCCACCGCCCAGTCCGGCCTCGACCGCGGCCTCACCCCGCTCCAGGCCGCCCAGGAAGCCACCCTCGGCGAGTTCAAAGACCTCCCCGACCAGGAACGCATCGTCCTCAACCTGCACCGCGCCTACGCCGAGGCAACCAACACCGAGATGAACCTCGTCGCCTCCCTGACCGACGCCATCACCTACAACGGCGGCCCCCTGCACTGCGCCCTGTGACGTCTGTCTGTTCTATGGAGTGATAGACGATTGGGCGATTCCGTCCTTGGCATGGCCCCGTCCTCATTCAGGGGTCTCACACGATCCTGACTAAGAAGGGCTCGCCCTCATTTGACTCGCACCTCCTTGCTTCGCACAGCCATCGACGGCCCAAACGAGACGTAGGAGAGCAATTACTCATCGGCAAGATATCGGGACCGGGCCACTGTTTCAGCGCGGATGGTTTCAAGTACTGGCTGGAAAAAACCAGGTGTCTTGTCATCTCCAACGACCAATACCCGGTCCAACAAGACGTTGGACCGTTCGCACGACGTCTCCGCGACTAGCGAACAGCCGTGGCACGCAGCACGGTTGAGGCTGTTCAACCCTTGTCCGCGGCTTTCCCGGCAGAGTGGGTCGGCCGAGCACCATCCAGCTTCCTCTATTGCGGCAACAAGGGTACGCGCGAGTCTGGGCGCCTCACCTTCCCGCACAAGGCCTCCGAGAGTGCCCTCGGCGTCACCCGCAGCTGTGTAAATGAGAAATCCTGCCTCGGACCGCGGAGTGGTCTCGGCGTAGACACGCTCACGCAGGGAGGCTGAGGAATAACCACACGAGAAAGCAAGCCTACGCATGACAATATGCGCCAGTGTATGGAGCAGCACGGCTCGAGGTGTCGCCTCGAAAAGCCTCGACCCCATGATGCTGCGGCGGCGGCGATCCTCCAGTACGGCAGCCCGCACACGGACCATCTCCTCCTGCTCCCACTCGGTGAGACGTTCCTGATTCAGCGAGACGAATATCCCTTCCCCAAATGATTCGACGGCCGGAAGCCACCGTCCGCGTCCTCTCCTTCCGAGATTCACGTCGACCAGGTCGGCGTCGGCTGTGTAGCGACGGAAACCATGGAGGACACGGATCTCACGCAGCCTATGTGCGAGAACCACCGCGTCGACAAGTCCGCTCAACTGTTCTGTCACGACAGAGGTGTCGGCTCCGAGGCGCCTGAGCTCGGTGGCACTGATGACGAAGTCAGGCGTGCCGACAGGCTCGTCGGTCGAGCCGGTGGCCTCAAGGAATGCATCCCACTCGTCGCTGAGGAGCCCTCGCCGCATCTCACGTAGGACCTCGTTCGGGTCGCCGTCAAGCGCCTGGCGGACTTGCCGTTCATCAATTCCGAGGTCTTCGGCGATGAGCCCAACGAGGACAGAGGCTCGAGGGCCGTGGGGCGCACTGCACACATCCTCGAAGTTGCGGTGTTGGCGCACCTCTGCTGCGATGTCCCGAGCACTGCCAGCTGGCTCAGGAATGTCAAGGGCAGTGGTGGTGTCAGCCAACGTAACGTTGGTTGCACCCCGCTGCAGCATCTCGAGAGGTTGGTCGCAAGGCGGAGAGTTTCGTTGCCACGGCTGTCCTCCAGTACAGGCGATTCCGATTCGGCTGAGCGCCCCCCTGGCGGGCAGGTCACCAAGGTTCCGATAAGCACCGCAGGTCAGGCAGCGCACGACGAGACCGGATAGCCCTTCGTTTCCCCTGACGGCCGTGTCGAAGACGAGCATATGATCTTGGCACCGCTGCTGGGAATCCGACTCGGGCGCGGAGTGCGCCCACTTGTCCCAAGGCACGTCCCGGACATGTCCCCTGGTCGCGCAGACCGCGATGAATCGCATTGGCACCAACTTTCCCCTGCACTGGCCGCATTGGGGCGCCTCACCGGTCTCCTGCTGGGCACGGTAGTGGTGCATCCGACGGCAGTCCTGACAGAACAGCCACCGGGGAAAACGCTGGTATGGGATCCCTGGGCTGTTGATCGACGGCCTTGCCGGGACGCTTGGGGGCGAGCGGAGCTCGTGCACCCCCAGGCGTTCCTCGAGCCTCTTGGACTCCACTCGCACCGTTCGCTCGTAGGGCCATTCACTGATGTCGACACCCATGAGAGATTCCCCCATTACGTCCACAATGGCTCCTACACCAAAGGGCGAAATGGTCTGACTCAGCCGTACGGTTCTCATCTACGCCCCTCTCCGACAGCCAGGATCCGCACCTGCCGATCGACCGACCGCATGGAGTGCGCGATTGGCCAGCCCTCGCCTCCTGTCCCGAAATCCTTGAGCAAGGTGGCGTGGTCCCTGGATCGGTAAAACAATCGTTCGCCCCTGGCGGTGACTGCTTTGGCGCGCTCGTGCCACTCCTGGGCGATGCGCCGTAGCTCACGCTCGCTAGCATCGGCTTCATCGGCATCAGCGCGGCGGGCGGCTTCGGCCAACCGTTCAAGGGCCCGACGCACAACCGGGTCGTCAGCGGAGAAGTCCCCAGCTTGGTCATTACGGCGGAGTCCCACTCCGTGTCGGATGAGCAAGACGAATGCGGCTCGCAATGACCGCTCGCGAGAGGCCAACGACCAGGGCGTGACACTGGTGGGCTCGACGTGCCGGTAGAGCGACTCGTGGTAGGCGCGGAAGGACTCGTAGTGGGAGCGGTCCCTTGGTTTGTTGGCCCGGAGCAGAGTGACGACCAGTCCCGGAACCGCGGCGGACCGACCGACTCGGCTGGTGGCCTGGATGTACTCGGACGTGGTCTTCGGTTGTCCGTTCATGAGCATCACCCCTAGCCTGCCTATGTCGATACCCACCGAGAGCATGTTGGTCGTCGCCAGGACGTCGACGGCATCCCGCTGGCCAACCTTCTGTTCCAGACGTGTGATGATCTCGGGCAGTTCATCGGCATGGACATTGCTGGTGAGTTCCACGACGCCGCCGCCGCGCAGGCTGCGGGTGACTGTCGCATCGGTTCTGCGGGCCTGCAGCATGGCGTCGACGTCATCTCGTACCTGAGTCACCGTTCGCCCGAGTTCACGCAGGCTGTTGTGGTAGATGACCAGTGTCCAGTACGAATCCAATTCCCCGTCCGACAACCCTAGAACGGCGGGTGCCTGGAGAATTGCCACGCTACTCAGAATGGTGGCGGAGGCCTGTGTGAAGGCTTGCGGCATCAGACCTATGTAGAGCCTGCCTGGGCTTGTCCGATCGGTGCGTGCGAAGTAGCTGTCGTCTGCGTCGAGTCCGCTGGGTGGGAACAGTTCGACCGGCGCACCATAGAGACTGCGTACTTGATGGGCGGCGGCACGGATTGTGGCTGTCGATGCGACGATCTTCGGGGTGCTCCCGTCCCAGGAGAGCAGGGCGTGCACTCCCGCCTCATACAACGCGACTGTGGTTCCCAGCGGACCAGACAGCAGATGCAACTCGTCCTGGATCACGAGGCTCGGTGCGTTGTAGGGCACCGAGCCCCGTCCGAATAGCCGGCCCGCGTCCTGCACCCACGGCAGGCGAGCGAGCTTGTCCACTGTCGCCAGTAGCAACGTGGGTGGGTCGGCGAAGATCTGTTCGTCGACCACGCCCACTGGAAGGATTTCATGGAACGGACAATCGCCGTGCGGACAGAAGAGCTCGAAGTGGCTTTTCGTGGCTCTGACCCCGTATGCCGGGCTCGGTCCGCCATCGGGTGCTTTCGGCTGTCGTCTCCTGGGAACGATCAGCGTTCCGCACCATGGGCAGTTCTGTAGCTGAAAAGGATTTTTCGGTTTCTGCGCAAGAAGCAACTCGTTGACCCGTTTGAGGGCGTCCTTGTAGTTATTCGGTGTGGTGTCGCCGCCCACCCACAGGCCGATGCTGAACGGTGGAGTATCTCTCAAGTCGAGATGGCTTTCCCTCAGGCGTTCCAGGGCGCAGATCAGAGTGGCTGCACGCTGGAACTGCTGGCTCGTCAGGAGCCGGAGGGTGTAGCGGGTTAGGATGGCGGTGCCGCCGCCGCGCAGGCCGTCCACAAGCCGTCTGCGAATCATTTCGAACGCGGCGAGCCCGAGATATGCCTCGGTCTTTCCACCACCGGTGGGAAACCAGACGAGATCGACGACGCTGCGGTCGGCATGCGATCCGTCGGCGGTCGAGGTCAGACTGAGCAGTTGAAATCCGAGCTGGAAATGATACCAGCGAGGCTCGTCGCCGTACGGGTCTCGGGGGACGAGTGACATGCCCAGTTCGCCGGGGTGATCCTTCACATGTCGCGTCTGGCACACTTGCTCGAACATGGCTGCATTGGCGAGGCGAAAGGCCAGCAGACACTTCGGATCATCGCGCAGGAGGTCGATTCCTTCGTGCATGCGTACGGCCGCGCGTCGCATCCGCTTGAGGAGTCGCCGGGCAGCGGGCTGATGGAACGGTTCGAGAGTCTGTGCGTCCTGTACGCGCTGGGCGACCCACGCCTCGTAGCCGCCGACAAAATCCCTGAGCTGCGCGAGAAGCTCATTGACATCGACCGATTCGTCTGCGAGGTAGGCCATCCGAAGCACGTCGCCTCCGCTTGACGGCCGTGCGACACCAGGAACGACCGTGGCGGGCAGCATCTTCGTCTGCACTGTACGGATCTCGCCGTCAGGGTCTCTGGTCCAGTCGACGGAGCAGCCATGCCCGATGCCGTATACGCGTCGGTGCCGATACAACAGCCGAAGTTCTTGGTCCTCCGGTTCGTCGGACAAATCAGTGCTACTGGGATACGGCAGGATCCGGCCATCCTGTACATGGCAGACGAAGGCGGTCTGAAAGAGACACATCTCGGTCGGCGGCGGGGACTCCGCCTCGTCATGCTCGGCACGGTTCTCGAGGGCGACGGTCACCAACCATGCCGTGCCCGCTTTGCGCCATACGCAAACCAACTGCGCTCGCCCGCCTAGGAGCTCGACCTTGTTGTCATCGGGGGTGCCGTCTGCACGGAAGACTGCCTCATCGCGCCAGTCACGCCGCGACCATTGATTGCCATGCGTGTTCGGTTCGTTCCCTGGAATCCTCTCGTAAGTGCCTGCACTGATCTCGCAGCGTAGCCTGGAAGCGTCGTGGAGGAACGAGATGGCGGCGGAGGCCGGATGCCAGCTGTTCGCCATCTCGATGGGTTCGTCCAGCTCCTCGTCGTGGGCATCCATTCCGAGGCTGTCGCCGTAGTGCCTCTCGGCTGACGGCCCTTGGGGATAGAGCGTCCCGACAAGGTAGGTGTGTTCTGGTCTGGTGTGGACGACTTCCTCCAGGCCCGACGCCGGACCCAGGTATTGATCAAGCAAGTAGGCGAGCAGATCGTCGCGCACTCCGACCTGAGCACGGTCGCTCATGGTATGGTCCTCTCGCTTGAGCCTTGCTCGAGCTGTTGCCATGCCGTCTCGCTGATGGCAACCCAGAGACTGATCCTCGGCCGGGTCATCGCCACATACAGGCGTGCCAGTCGGGCGGGTTCTGTGATCTCCTCCACGTCGACCAGACAGACGTGGGCTGCCTCAAGCCCTTTGATCTGGGCACTCGTAACGAGCCGGGCTGTACCCGATTGTTTCGTTCGCGGGTCCGGCCGGTTTGTGAGCAGACCGGTACGGAATGCCTTGGAGTTCACTGCGGCGCTGTCCTCCACCCGATCCCGGAGAGTGACAACTGCGACGTCGGCGAGGTCGACGTCCTGCTGTCGAAGCCTGCTGAATTGCGTGTCCAGCAGCCGGGCCGCCCCCTGGTCGTCGTCGTGGCGTTTGTACTCGACAACAGGACCGGCTCCCGCTCGGGCCACTCCAAGATCGGCCCCGGTGAGGAGTTGGGTCTGCAGGACCACCGGCGAGGTATTGCGGCAGTTGTACGGGAGGTCGATGGGCACTGCGTTGGCCGCCAGTTCGTCATAAGCCTGCCTGTCGAATGTTCCATCGACGTTGGCCTGGTTATTGGGATCGCAGAAGATCCGCCAACGACCGGTCGACCATCCGCCCTGGACCAGATCATCCAGTTGCAGTAGGGCGTCGACGTCCATGAGGTCCTGGGCCTCGTCGACGACGAGGACATCGGCGGATGACGCTCCCTGCAGTTCGGCCAATGCGCCGCAGATGACGCCCGAGCCTGCGACAGCGTCGCGGAGCACCCCAGCCAGCAAAGGGGATCGGCAGGTAAGCAGGACCTTGTCCCCAGAGGCGGCGGCACGGCGCGCCGTCTCCACGGCAAGTAGCGTCTTGCCCGAACCCGCGCCACCCGTGCACACGATCCGCTTGTTGTTTTCAACTCCGATGATCAGGTCGTACTGCCGCTCGGCCAGCTGGACGTATTCCTGTTCAAGCCCTGCTGCCCGAGCGGCCAGACTGGGCACCCGGTCGAAGTCCGGGCGGAGCACGGTCAGCAGCTCCTTGCGGGCGCCGCCTCGTACCGGGTGGCCGAGGCGTTCGTGCCAGAAGCTGCGAGCGCGCCGCAGAGCCTGTTCCAGCGCGCGGACGCTCATGGCCCGCGGCCCGGCGTGTTGTCGGGGCTCCCACTCCAGGTCCCGGTCGAGTTCCTGGTCCGGGGTGAGCACCAGGGAGCCGAAGGCGACGTCGAGATGCGGCAGACGGTCCATAAGTCGGCGTTGCAGCGCGAACATGCCAGAGGCAGCCTGTTCGAAGGGACCTTCGCGTTTCTCGTAAGTCTGTCCGTAGCGATCGGTGAAGGTCCACAGGCCGTCCCGGCGGCCGATGCGTCCGCCCTTCACCTCGATGACCAGGACGGTGTCGTCCCACACCACGACGAAGTCCACTTCGGACATCCGCTTGTATTCGTGGATGGGTAGTCTCAATGAGTACAGGCAGGTTGTCGGCACGCCCAGATCTGCCTGAGCGAGGAGCTTTGCCACTCGTAGCTCCGCGACACTGTCGATACAGCCGAAGGTCTCGGGGGCGGGGATCATCCTCACGTGTCTCGTCCCCCTTGTCGTTCCCATAGGTGATCGAATTCCCTGAAGGCGAGGCGTTCGCCGAACTGACCGAACGTGTCCGCGACATTGACCACCAGGCACTCTGCCTTGCCTCCGTTGGCGGGGCCGCGCAATCCGCGCCCGACCATCTGGATGTAGGCGTTGGGGCTGAAGGTGGGGCGGGCGATGTACAGGGCTCTGACGCCAGGGACGTCGAAACCCTGAGTCAGGACGTTACAGTTCGTGAGAACCCTGATTTCGCCGCCACGAAACCGCTCGATACTGCGCCTGCGCTCATGGATGCGTGTGTAGCCGCTGATCGAGGCCGCCGGGATCTTCCGCACACGCAGCAGGGCTGCCAAGACCTGGGCCGATAACACCGATGCCGTGAACACCAGGACCGGCCACTCCGGTGGCAGGCCTGCAATGTGCTCCAACAAACGCAATGTCCTTGCCTCGTCACGACCAAGGCGCTCCAGGACGCTGGAAGGCAACAGCCGTGTGCGTTGGGTGGTCTCGGCCTCCTCCGCATCGAGGATCACTGCACCGCCGTCGAGGACCTGATGCTTGACTCGGGAGAGAACTCCCAGCTCCTGAAGCCTGCCATAGGGGTCATCGCCGAGGACGTCCAGCAGGTTGCCGCCGAACCGTCCCACCAGCCGCCGGGTCATCTCCTCATTGGTGCCCTTGAACGGCGTGGCGGTCAACCCGAGCAAGGGCCTGGTTGTCCGGCGGGTATCCAACCCGAGCCAGGCAAGGAGTTTCCTGTAATCTTTGCCGGTTGCCTCATGCGCCTCGTCGATCACAACCACGGCCGGTTTCGCGAGCCATGTGTAGTCTGGATCGTCTCGGCACCCGGTAAGTTTCGCATCCGTGGCCACGACGACCATCAGCTCGTTCTCGCCCTCGGCGATTTCGTTGCGGTCCCAGAGCCTGCAGATCCGCAGGGCTCGGCCGTCACCGATATCGCGCCACGCGGTGCTCCATGTCTGGACGGCCTGCTCGCACAGTTCCTCGCTCTGGGCGACCCACAGCAAATGACCCGTCAGACCGTCCTCAATGAACGCCGTCGCCAGTGCCTGCACAGTGACCCGGGTCTTGCCTGCGCCGGTTGGCAGGAACAACAAGCCCCGACCTCGGTCGGCGACGAGGCGCCGGATCTTCTCCGCGAGCTCCTGTTGGTAAGGGTGAAGGGGACCAAGGCGAGGTGGCCCGAGCACGGTCAGGTCAGGTTCGAGGTGGGAACCGCGTTCCCCGGCGTATTCGGTGGGGAAACCGAGGCTGCGGACGAAACCTACTGCGGGCGGGCTTCCGGCCCAGCGGTCGGGTACCGGGAAGCCTGCGGCCTTGAGGTCGTGGCGCAGTTCACGCAGGACGTCGTAGCCGTGCACGTCCACCAGCAGCTGTGCGACTTGATAAGTTCCCTCGTCGTCGTCGAGCTTGCGCACGGTGTCCAGCAGCCCTGTTGGGAGCCTGGCCTCGAGTTTCTCCACATCCAGGAGGTGCAACAGCTTCCGAGGGTGGTTCCGCTCTTTGCGGCACATCGCGATGCGTGTCTGGACCGCCTCGTCCTGCGAGTCCTCGAGGATTCGGGCGATCGCGTTGGTGTTCAGCTCGATACGGAACTCATTGGCGAGCCGTGTTAGGAGATCTTCGTCCTGCAGCGCTGCGCGATGGTAGACGACGTTGCCGTCGCGCAGCAGATCCGCCGGTTCCCGGTCCACCCCCTCCGGTCCTGTGATCTGTCGGAAGAGGTCGCCGCATTCGACGAGGTCCACGTTGTGAAGCGCGCCCTCCGCAAGCGGACGGAGGCCGCGGTAGCGGTCCAGGACGACGACGGGCTCGGCCGGGTTCTCAGCCAGCACCTCCACGCGCAGTCGGGATGACGCGAGAGTGCAGCCCCACTTGTCGATGAGAAGCGTGGCGAGTGCGCTATCGGAGACCACGACGTAGGCCGACCTTCGCTGGGCGAGAGCCAGGTTTTCCTCTTCCGTCCTGGCGATCAGAAGCTCCTCGCGTGGCACGCGGCAGCCCGAGGAGCCGCTGATCGCAGGTACGTATTCCGGTACTTCGCTCTCGGGCAGAGTGCGGGCCGCCTCGGCGACCAGGCCACCGAGGGTCCACGCGTCCCCTATTGAGGGCACCCGACCGAGAAACTCCTGCCAGATACCTGGAGCGATGTCGGCCAGGGACTCGGTCAGGGGCAACTTGTCAGCGGCCTGCCACTCGGCCACGGGCAGGAAAGGCGCGTACGCCAGCAGTGTCCGGGCCACGCTGCCCGTGGCTGGACGCGGCCCCCACGAGGTAGCCAGCAGTCCGTATTCCCTGGCTGCCCAGACCGAGGGCGCGAGAACCTCAATGGGCGAAAGGGTCTTGCGGGCGACGCGCCCGAACATCCACTTGTCGGGGACGTCCAGCTTGAGGAGCGCATCGGTCCAGCCCATACACGACTCGACGTCGCCGGAATCCCGGAATCTACGAAGGATGTGCAGAGGCCCCACCGGGTCGTGGTCCAGGAATCCGAGCTCCTTATCGGAGGGCCGACCTCGCGCCGGCAGTTTCGACAGGTACGTCGTACGGATTCGTCGCAGATACTCCAGGTAGGTCGAGTCTTGGGCCAGCGCACGACTGACCACAGGCTCGGCGGCAATGCCGATCCGTCGCAACAGGTCGGGATGTAGATCGTGATGGAAGTCCTCGTCGAGCACCATCACAGGGCTTTGCGGCCGGACCTTGCCTGCGATGACGACTTCGTCGGAGTAATGCCACCAGCCGTCCCGGCATCTGACTTTGAGCCTGCGTCCCTTGGCGAGATGGTCCTCCAGGTGTTGCTCGGCAAGGGATTTCGGCACGTCGGACACCAGCCGCCAGAACTCGGCCCATTCGGCGTTGGCCCACTTCTTGGTGTCCGCACGAGTGAGCTTGGCCAGCTCGTCGGCGGGATTGACGTCCTGAAAGCCGAACTCATGAAGGAGAGGCTCGACATCGGGAAGTGCCAGAAGGGACTGTCGCACCAGGCTGATCCTGGCTTGGCTGGTGAGGGCGTCCCCACGGAGGAACACATCTCCGGTCGCGCTCAGTGGCCACAAGCGTCCACTGTCATCCGGCAGAATCCTGGCGGACAGGAACCTATGTCGAGTGTCCTGATCCTTGGTAGCCGCGACGACCTGGAGAGCGGATGCGCATTCCTTGTCAGTCGCGTTACCGACAACTTGTTCGAGCCAGGCCGGGGCGGGTAACTCGACGGACGCAGCCCGTGTGTCGTCGGCGCGGATCAGACTGCGCAGCCGCGCCTGTCGGGTGGTGTTGCGAAAGCACTGAATGTGGGGCACCGAGCGTGGGCCTCCTGGGGCCGAGTACCAGGCATTGAGTAAGGCAGCGTCGAGTCGGACCTGCTCTTGGTGCGGAAAGCGCAGCTCGTCGACACGACGGAGCACGCCGTCGCGGTCGGGAATGCATGCGTCCGCCGCTACCAGCTGCGGAACGCGTTCGGTGAGGAACCGATCGGCGAAATTCGGCGCCTCGCGACCTCGCGCAGGCAGGTAGTCGAAGTGGCGGGCAGGGTCTGCTGGATCGCCGAGGTCCGGCAGACCCTGGACGACGAGAGCGGAGATCCTCTCCAGGATCTCCTGATTGAATTTCCCGCGGAGGAGGCTTGTGCGGTCGTCGTTGATCTGCCAGGGAGCGTTCAGGATGCCGCGAAGCGACGTGGTCTCCGTCAGTGGGTAATAGGCCCAGAACCGCCCCAGCGTCGAGAGGTCCGAGGCCAACGGCGCTGCCCAGGTCACCTTGACGCTCTCGCGGCGGATTGCCTCTCCGACCTCTTGCAGGGCTTGGGGTGATGGTCGGTGTATGCCCTGCCATACCCGCCAGTCCGACGGTGCACGACCCTTGGTTTGAAGGCGGCGCACCCCGTCAGGGAGCGCAATGCACTCGTGCTCCAGTTCGACGCGTTCGTTCTCTGGGCGATCGACCACGATTCGTAGGGTTGACGCTCTCGGAACGAACAGCAGGAATTCCAGCGGGAAGTCCTTGAGCTCGCGTTCGAGCCGAGCCGCGTCCGCTGTCAGCGGTAAACGGATGACCGTGGTGGCCCATTCAGCCAGATCGGCCAGCACGGTGTCGCGCTGAATTTCCTCCATCACGTCGAGATGAGCAGGCATGCGGAGTACAGGGAAGCGTGTGGCGGTCGGATCGAGACGACGAAACTCCGTTGCCGCCCGCTCGGCGTCGAAGCCAAAGCTGATCGACCGACTGAAGACGGCTGGATTCCCGGTGATGCCCAGCACAGACTTGAACCCGAGGCCGAACCTGCCAATCGCCTCGTCACGCTTGTCACTGAGGAAGGCGTGACAGATGGCCTCAAGCCCACCCCTGGAGAAGGCTTTCCCCTCGTTCGCACAGTACAGGGTTTCACCGACGAGACGTATCTCGATGCGGCCCCGCCGGTTCTCGTGCTGTGCGTCGGCCGCATTCTGGACCAGCTCCAGAATCTGTCGTCGCGAATAGCCCCCAGTCCTGTAACTGTCTTCCTGGTTCGCGTGCTCGCCCAGCAGAAGTCGATCCGCAGCGTAGGCCTTGAGCGTGTTCACACGGTGTTGCTCAAGCCATCGGACCAGGTCCGGATCCTCCTGGTTCCAGGCACTGTCGGCGGTCACCAACGGCTTCGTCCACTGTCGACCATGTTCATCTCCCTGCGAAACGTGTGGACAGTCCGAATCGGGCGTCCTGGCTCAGATGGCGAGAAACCCTGAGCTGCTGGAATCCGATGCGACACGATCGGCGGCCCCTGGCTGGACCCCTTCGCGACTGCGACGGAGTTCTCGATAGCCGATTCTGTTCACGGACACGATTCCCGGTCACCGCCACTACCGCTGTCGAAATGGGCCGCAGTACGACCCAATCGACAGGCTCGGATATCTGTAACGGTGGACCGAAAGCGCGGGCGAGTGAGTCGCATTGCATGAAAGACTATACCTATGTGTTCGGACGACGAACTACGTACCGCTATCGCGGGCGCTCGGGATGCCTTGACTGCTGCAATCAGCCATCTGGACAAGATTGGTACCGCCGAAAGGGTTACGGAGGATGACTGGCAGGACGCCAGTGCGGCCGTGGGGCTCAGCATGGCTCTTCACCGTGAAAACATGGCGAGAGTCGGCGTTCTCCTGGGGCTGGGCGGAGCACAGAAGCGCCTGCTGCGGTATCTGCTGCGACACGTTGGTCAGGTCGTCTCGGGTCCGGAGTTGTCCGGGGTCGCCGGGATCGCCGAATGGCCGCGGCGAATCCGCGAGTTACGCGTCGAGGAGGGGTGGCCCATCGAGAGCGGGGTTCAGCGATCCACGCTCCGCCCCGACGAGTACATCCTCCTCCGGGGGGAACGGGACGAAGAACTGGCAAGGAAGTGGCAACTCGCTTCCGATATCCGCAGAAGCAGCGGCACGGTCCGAGACCGCATCCTCGCTTTCCTGAAAGCCGTCAGCCCTCAGGCCGCCGACCGTGATGATCTCGAATATGTGGCCAAGAGCGGAACCTGGAAGCCCGCAATCGGCGACCTACGGGACGAGGGTTGGGATATCCGCTCGGCCGACGAGGATCCGCAACTGGCTCCGGGCAGCTACCGCCTGCTGCTCTGACTCAGGCTGGGTCCGGTGGACCGCTGTTGTGAGTGTGGACTGGCTTAGACGAGTCGCCTGACCTCACCAGGCGGGTAAAGAGGTGATGCAGAACGAGCAACGTCGCGTTGCTCGCACACCGGATGAGTAACCGTCGCGGAGATCGGTGCCAAACTGCGGCGAGGACAGTCTCGCCGACACCGATGGCGAATTCTGATCCAGTGTGGACCGGGCGAATGGACCTCCTCGCCCGTCCGTACTCCGCTACCTTTCTTCTCATGCGAGACACGGGTGGCCTGTTCGACCTGACCAGCGGGCCAGAGGACATCGGTCATGGCGGCGAGTCCGGCAGCGCAGTCGAATCGGCACTGCAAGCGGTCTTGGACTGGTTCCGCGGGCATAGGGACCTGCAAGCGCGGTTCGGGTCAGTATTCCGACAGTCCTTTGACGAGGTACTTGACGGTCAGAGGACGGGCCGGTTCGACATCGACGACCTCGCCAAGACCGAGAAGACCTACCTCGGCACGAAGGTCGAGATCGTCACCCGCGCTGCCTTCGAACTATCCAAAGGCATCAAGATGGACTACGAGGTCGCAGGCCACGATATCGATGCCAAGTTCTCACTCACAGGGGCGTGGGCCATCCCCACCGAAGCCATGGGGCATTTGTGCCTGCTGATGAGCGCCAACGATCGAAAGAGCACGTTCGACGTCGGAGTGATCCGGATCCGTCCCGAGATCCTCAACCAGGGTCGGAACAAGGATCACAAGACCACTATCACCAAACAGGCAAAGGCATCGATCGCCTGGCTCGCACGCAACGCCCCGCTCCCGCACAATCTGCTGCTATCGCTTCCATGTACCACGGTCGATCGGATCATGAGTGCAGGGTCCGGGCAGCGAAAGATCAACGAGTTGCTGCGGAGCGTGCAGGGACAGCTGATCGACCGCAACGCAGCCGTCACGGTGGCCCAGCAACAGGACGGGCTCAAACGGTGCCGAGATGCTCGAAGGCATTTGCGTCCCGAAGGGATCGCCGTCCTGGGGCATCAGAACGACAGTCCCAAGATCGCCCGGGCCTTGCGGCTACCTGTGCCGCCCAAAGGGACATTCCTGTCCGTGCGGCTTGTGGAAGTCCCGGTCGGAACTACCGATCGCCCTGTCGCCGACATCGCCGAGAGGGGTTACGCCATCGCCAGACCAGGGGAAGCCGTGCAGCCGCTTCCGGACAACATCCACTACTGACTGCGCCGTTGGCACAGGCGGCAGGGCAGTTCCTTGGGACGTGTGCCACCTTTGCCACGCAGATAGGGCTTGAGGTGGTGTGCGATCGCTTCGGCCAGCATCGATGGCACTGCGTTACCTATCTGCTTCGCGATCTCGATCTTGCTGCCACACCAGACGAAATCGTCCGGAAAGGTCTGCAGGCGCGCCGCTTCGAGATGTGTGATGGGTCGGTCCACGCTGCGATCCGGGTCGTCGCGGTGCCATTGCGGATGGAGATACTGGCCCTTCTCCGGTTTGTAGAACTCAGTCCGGATCGTCAGAGAAGGCATGTCCCATTGCATTCGGCCCATGACGTCGGTGGTGCCTGTCTTCTTCTCTCGCCAGCACCGGGACAGCAGATGGTCCGGCAGGTTGAAGCGGCCGCCACCGGGTGGGATGTGGCGGTAGCGATCCAGGGAGAGTTGTGTCGGGTTGCGACCGATGTGCAGGTCGGGGCTCTTGAAGACCCCGCGTACGCGCTGGTCGAAGACGCGAGTCCAGGATTCCGGCAGGTCACGGACGGCTGGCACCGTGGGTAGCCCGGTGAGCACGTCCCGAGTGGTGTGCCATTCCGGCTCTTTGCCCAGCGAACCTGGTCGGATGTGGGTAGGCAGGGGTAGCGGTATCTCGCCTATCCGCGAACCGATGACGATCGTTCGTTTGCGACGCTGCGGCACCCCGAAGTCGGCGGCCAGCAGGAAGCCAGCCTCGAGGTGATACTCCTCGAGCAGACCGCCTGGCCGTGTCTCCGCCTGCAGGAGCGCGAACTCACTCGACGAGAAGAACCGGTCGACGTTCTCGATCACGAAGACCTTCGGATGCGCATGTCGGACGAAGCGAATGTATTCTTTCCACAGCTTGTTGCGCGGGTCGTTTACGTTGCGTGAACCGAGGTTGGAGAAGCCCTGACAGGGCGGTCCACCGATGATCACGTCAACCGCCGGGACCTGTTCATCAGGAATGTCAGCGATGTCCGCGTAGTGAGTATGAGCCTCACCGAAGTTGGCCGCGTATGTCGCGGCTGCCTCGAGGTTGAACTCGACCGCCATCACCGACTTGTACCCCTTGGCGGCCATGAATCCCGAGGTCATGCCGCCACAACCCGCGAACAGGTCGATCATCGTGAACAGTCGTGATCCCACACCGCGAACACTAGCCGACCCCACTGACAATCCCGGGCATTGGGATCCGGGCCAGGGATCGGCGTGCCGTTACCACCTCAGCGATCCGGGTCGCCGCAGCCAAAGGATCCTCGTGTTCCCACACCCGGATCGAGAGCCAGCCTGCTTCCGCCAGTTGCCGGTCGGTGTCGAGATCCCGGGCGCGATTCTTCTCGATCTTGGTACGCCAGAACTCGCCGTTGCGCTTCGGCCAGGTGCCGTGTGTTGGGCATCCGTGCCAGAAACACCCATCGACGAAGACCGCCACCTTGGCAGGACCGAACACCACGTCGGCCTCGCGGCGGACTGACACCAACGGTCGACGATGGATCCGATACCG
Source organism: Kibdelosporangium banguiense (assembly GCF_017876405.1). Classification (GTDB taxonomy): domain Bacteria; phylum Actinomycetota; class Actinomycetes; order Mycobacteriales; family Pseudonocardiaceae; genus Kibdelosporangium; species Kibdelosporangium banguiense. Next base: position 3,593,945 of record NZ_JAGINW010000001.1, read on the forward strand.
CAGACCGAGGCGATGCAGTTCCCGTCGCAGCGTCGTCTCCGCGCTCGTGTCCCGCGCCCGCTGCCTGCTCATTCGGGTCCGGGTGCCCTCGGTCGTGGGTAATCGCTGCATACCGGCATTGTCCCTCAAGACTTGGGACTGCCCTGTACAGGTCCCGTCGACCCCAAGGCGAAGAACGCGGTCCCATCGGTAGCCTCACGCCAATGGCAGCCCCTCTCTGGCTTCACGCACTCCTCGGCTGGCGCCCTGCGACGAAGAAAGGCATGCCGCGCTGTCAACGCGTGCTCAATGAAGCGATCGCACCTAACATCGCCGACATCGGCTCCGACGAGAGTCTTCGAATCGCAGGCGACATCTACCAACAGTTGGGCATTCCTCGAGGACGCAAGGGCGCCGACATCGGCGACGCATCCCAGGACAACCGTAACCACGGAACGCCCTTCGAGATAGGGGTCGAAACCGACATCCGACGGTCTTTGAGCGAGCAGGCTCCCAGTCGCGGCTGGACGGTCGCCCGCAAAGGAGACGCCTCCGACTACGCCCAATTTCACCACCTCGGCGAACTTCAAAGCCTGCTTGAGGATCACCCGACCCTGCGTACGACTCTTGGGCGTGACTATCACATCAAGACCGATGTCCTTGTCGGCGTCGATCCTCCACAGGCAGGACGGCTTCCGTTCCTTCATGCTGCGATTTCGTGCAAGTGGTCGATCCGTTCGGACCGCGTCCAGAACGTCAGGCACGAGTTCGCTACGCTCGTACGACACCGCCGTGGACGCCTGCCACACCTCGTGTTGGTGACTATAGAGCCGTCCCCCAGCCGTCTTGTCTCCATCGGTCGGGGCACCGGAGAGGTGGATGCGGTCTATCACTTGCTCTATGAAGAGCTGGACCGAGCAGTGAAGACCTGTGGGACGACGGCCAGGCAACAAAGCGAGTGGGCAGAACTGGTACAACAACGTCGCGTGAAGCCCTTCCATGAGCTCGTCACCGACCTGATCCTTAGCTGAGGTGCGACGTCTAGCACACCTCGGACGACTGATCACCGCGGCGGCACGCAGCGCCTTTGGTGCTGGTGTGGCGAAGTCGTGCACCTAGACGCAACGGCGCCTGGCAGCCAGATCGCAGGGTCCAGCCGTTGGCGTACGCCGAAGGCGGCATCCCGCATTTCTGGCGGCTGGAGGGGCCTGCCAGTGGGATGCCTGGGATCACGGTGCACACCTTTGAGCTTCCGGCGGGCTCAGACCGTTATGAGGCAACGGGGACTCATCAAGACCAGCTGGTCACGGCCGGGTACGAGGTTGATCTGACACGCCTGGCCTTGTGATCGCGTACTCGACGTCGCCCTGTTCGGAGCCTTCGATTATGTCTGGCCAGGGGTGGTGGAAGTGGCGGACGAACTCTAGGCCGGCTTTTTCCATGACGTGGCGGGAGGCTTTGTTCACTGTCATGGTTTGGGCGGTTATTCGGGTGAAGGTTTCTAATCCTTTGTGGACTAGGGCGCGGGCTCCTTCGGTTGCGTAGCCCTTGCCCCAGTGGGGTCTGCGTAGGCGGTAGCCGAGTTCGGCCTCCTTGGGCTGAGAGGTGGGTTGCAGGGCGAACCAGCCGATGAATGTTCCGGTGGTCGCTTCCTGGGCTGCCCAGTGGCCGTGGCCTGCGTCGTAGAGCTGGTAGCCGGGCAATATTGTGGCTTCGATGACTGATCGGCGGGTTGGGCGGCCGCCGTTGATGAACTTCATCACTTCCGGGTCGCTGTCCAGTTCGAGCAGGTTGTCCGCGTCCTGCGGGGTGAAACGGCGCAACACCAGGCGTGAGGTTGTCAGAAAGACCTCCATGGGCTCGATCGTCCGGCTAGGGTCAAATCGATTAAGGAGGGGCGTTGCGGTTCGTACTGGTCGCACTGCTGGTGCTCGCGCTCGGTGGGTGTTCCATCAAGGAGAAGGACCCGACGCTGGAGCAGAAGTGCCAGAGTGCCAAGGACATCATGGCCACCGGCCTGCCGGTCGAGGAGTTCAAGCCTGACCCGGTGCCGCCGTTGCCGACCGACGTCATCGACCCGCGCGGCAAGCAGAAAGGCACGGACATCCAGGTCGCCGCGGTCGCGGACGCGGAGCCGCTGGAGCTCAAGAGCCAGCTTGCCAAGGCTGTCACCGAGCGGGGCTGGAGCAGCACGGCGCAAGAGGCCGCGGCCGGCCCGGAAGGTGAGTTCACCGCCACCTACCAGGGCCCGAACATCCACGGTGACGTGACTTTGCTGCCCTGCATGGACGACGCGCTTGTGGTGTTCAACCAACAAGGGAAGTGAACAGCGACACGGCCGGTTCGACGTCGAGTTCCGGCCCTCGCCAGTTCCATGCCGCCGCGCACAACACGCGGGCGCCTGCGGCAAGCGTGGATGAGGGGCCTGGGTACAGCCGTAGCCGGCCGTGCCTGACGGCGGCTATCCATCCTTCGCATTCCCAGTAACGCGAGTCACAGTCGACGATCGGCTGGCCATGGAACATGTCCCGCATATCGGTCAGGACGAATGTGGGCCGTTGTGGCGGCGGACACAGCAATAGTTCCCGCAGATCGCTCTCCGGGTTCAGCACCAGCGCGCTGGGCAGGTGGATCAACCGCGCCGCGGAAACACATGCGAGCGAGTGGCTGACGACCAAGGGAAACCGGGCGCCGGTCAGCTGTACGGCCGAACGTAGCAACGCAGGGTAGGACGGTTCGTCGTCGACGCTCGTGCCGGCGCCGACGATGGCTGCGTCCGAGCGGGGGACCAGGCCGGATACCTGTCGCGCCGCCGCTTGCGAGCTGGTGATCACTTGGCCCCTATGGGCATTGATTCCCAGATCGGCCAGCAATGCCGCTCCTGCGGCCGGTGTCCGTATGGCGTCGCTGCTCACAAATGCAATGGATTGCAGTGACTCGAGCGTTTCCCTGGCGAAGGGGATCGCTCTGGAGTCGGCATCGAGTAATCCTTCGAGTTCGAAGACGAATCCGTCGTACATGTCCGCTAGTGTGGGCATTGATTATTTGTCTTCTTTGCTGAACCGGCGCACTTCGGGGACGTTACTCTGAAACGGTGAGCCTACAAGAGCCTGGTTGGGTGATTAACCTACTTTCGCATAGTGTGTTCGGGTGACCGAAGGCGGGGATTGCGAACGCTAACACCTTCGGGGGTAGGGGGTTGTCGGATGCGCCTGGAGATCAGGCATCTGCGCACCGTGCTGGCCGTGGCCGACGCAGGGAGCATCAGCCGTGCCGCAGCGATCTTGCAGGTCACGCAGCCGGGCCTGTCCTCCCAGCTCCAGCGCATCGAGCGGGAGGTCGGCGGGCACCTGTTCCGGCGGGGCCGGGACGGCATCGTGGTGACCGACCTCGGTCAGCACTTCATCGACGAGGCACGTCAGCTCGTCGAGCGCTTCGACCAGCTGGGTGAAGCGGGCGAGCAGTTCTCCGATCGCGTGCTCGATCCGGTCATCAGGGTCGGCGGGATCGACAACAGGCATACGCCCGCGCTGGTCACGGTCATTCGCGCGGTGCTGCCGGACCCCGATGTCTCCAGCTGGATATCGGCCGAGGTTCGTCCGGTCATCGAGGCCCTCGGTGCGAACATGCTGGAAATAGCTGTGCTGCATGAATTCCCGCGCTATCCCATCTACCTTGGCCCCGGAATCGAGCACCGGGTCCTGGTCACCGAGCCGTTCTTCATCGGCCTGCCGGCCAGCCATCCACTGGCCGGCCAGGACGAGATCGTGCTGGCCGACCTGGCCAAAGCCGAGTGGGTGCTGCCGCCGGACGACGAGGCCGGCGGGCTGGCCAGCTTCCGGATGGCCTGTGGGGCGGCCGGGTTCGTGCCGCAGATCCGCCACCGGGTGGCCAGTTCGATCGCGGCCAGCCTGCTGGTCTCTTCAGGAGAGGCCATCGGATGCTACTTTCCCACGTCACAGCCTCAGGGGGCGGTCGTCCTGCGGCCGATCGCGGGCAACCCGCACTACCGGCGGCTACTGCTGGCCTGGCGGGGTGACTCGCCGATCGCGCAGGTCGCCGACCAGATCTACGAGCGGATGCTCGCCGGGTATCTGGAGCTCATGCGTGCCTCGCCGGTGTATGCGCGCTGGTGGAGTTCACGTGAGGGTGATCGAGCATAATCGCAGAGTTATGGCAATTTGTTGGGTCGGCGGTGTATCCGGCTGGTGATACGATTTTCTGACCTGCCTTCGGGGGTATCACATGACCGGGGTTCTCGACGCGAGAAACGGTGTGCCGGAATTTCCGGAACGACCCAGGGAATATCGGCACAGGATAACATGTGTCGAGGGGAAGCTGGGTTCTGGTAAGACGTCGCTGCTCGCCGAAATGGCGCGGCAGGCCGAGGCGTCCGGATTGACGGTACGGACCGCAGAGGCGTCCGCGGTGGAGACCGGATTGGCATTCGGTGTGGTCGACCAGCTCTTTGCCGGGCAGCTGGACGATTTCGACCTGTCCTGCCGGACGGATATGCATCCGGTGCTCCGGCATCTGGCCAGGCATCTGCGGGAACTGGCCGCCGGGAATCCGGTTTTCATCGGTGTGGACAACGTCGACAAAGCCGACGAGCAGTCTTTGCGCTGGCTCACGTTCATGCACCGCAGGCTGGCCGATCTGCCGGTCACCCTGGTGCTGACCTGTGGCCCGGTCCGCTCCGCCCTGGTCAACGAGCTCACCGGCCCGCTCGACCGGATCAAGCTCAGCGGCCTCGAACTGTCCGGCTGCGCCCGCATGATCGGCCCTGCGACGGACGAGTACATCGCCGCGTGCCGCACGGCCACAGGTGGCAATCCGTACCTGTTACGCGAGTTGGTGTCCGCGCAGACGGCCCAGACGCCGCAGGGCATCGAAGCGGCCGCGGGTTCGGTCGCGGCGAGTCTTGTGCCCAGGCTGACCTGGCATGGCGCGGACGTGCTCGACCTGGCGAAAGCCGTCGCGCTGCTGGGGCAGGCGGGCATCCCGCTGGCCGCCGCGGCCGCCGGGCTCGAGCTCGCCCCGGCGATGGCCGCGGCACGGACGCTCCACGAACTCGGCTTCGTCGGCGAGGAACCACTTTCGATCACGTACCCGATCGCCCGGTCTGCCCTGCTGCACGCGATGTCCAGCCCGGAGCGGGAGACCACGCACAGCCGGGCGGCGAAGTTCCTGCACGGCCGTGGCCAGCCCGCCGGTGAACACCTGCTTGCCAGCGCGCCACTCGGCACGGAGTGGGCGATCGCCGAGCTGCGCGAAGCCGCGCGGCGGGCGGAAAGCCCTGACCGGGCCGCCGCGTATCTCCGCCGTCTGTTGCGAGAACCGTTGCCGGACAACGGCTCACGCGCCGAAATCATGCTTGAGCTGGGCAACCTGCAGACCCATCTGGACCCGGAGGCCGCGTTCGAGTCGCTGCAGAACGCGCACAGTCACGTCACCGATCCGGTGGAGGAAGCGCGGTTGACGCTGACGCTCGCCTACGAGATCGCCGAACGCCAGGACCGGGGCCGTGCGGTCGCCGCGCTGGACAGCGCTTCGGCGGCGGTCGCGGCTGCCGACCGTGATCTCGGGCACGCACTGCAGTTGTACGCCGCCAGGCTGATCCTCGAAGAATCCTGTGTGGATACCGGGTTGCAGCCGCGGTTGGCCAGGCTGCTCGCCGAGCCGGGTATGTCACCGAAGAACGAGCTGTTCCTGTCGGCGTTGCTGGCGTTCCGGGACTGCCTGCGCGGCGAGGACCCGAGCCGGTCGGCCGAACTGGCCCGCTCGGCCCCGCCCAGCCTGGTGCACGGCGCGGTCGGCGACATCATCGATCGGGCGGCGTTCACCCACATCGTGATCTCGCTGATGATCGCCGACGAGCTGGACCTGGCGTTGCGGCTGTGCGAGGACGCGTTCGCGGCCACCGGCAGCGGCGAGGTGCCGGTCGCCTCGGCGCAGGTGCACTCCCTGCGCGCGCACATCTACCTGCGGCTGGGCCGGCTGGCTGAGGCCGAGACGGCCGGCCAGGCGGCGTTGCGGATCTTCGACCAGCTCAAGCTGGGCCGCCAACGAGTGGTCACGCTGGCCGTCACGGCCCTGTGCTCGACCTGGGCGGAGATGGGCGACCCGGACCGGTCGGCCGAGCTGCTGGCGATCCACCGGCTGGACGGGGCCGTCCCGGAGTCCCGGCGGTTCGACCGGGTGCTCTACCACCGCGGCATCGTGCGCTCCCGGCTCGGCGACCACGGTGGAGCCCTGCTCGACCTGCTGGAATGCGGCAAGCGGCTGATGCGGCGCGGGGTCACGAACCCGGGCGGCACGGCGTGGCGGTCCTTCGCGGCTGAGGAGTACCTGGCGCTCGGCAGGCCGGCTGACGCGCTGCGGCTGGCTGAGCAGGAAGTCGCCCTGGCCAGGCGCTGGGGCCGGCCACGGGCGCTGGGCATGGCGTTGCGGGTGGCCGGTGTGGCCGCCCAGGAGCAGGGCTACGAGCTGCTGGAGGAGTCGGTCCAGGTACTCGGTGACTCGTCGGCCCGGCTGCAGCTGGCGCGGTCGTTGCTGAGCTGGGGCGCGCTGCTACCGCCGGCCGATCGGCGGCCGGTGTACCGCCGGGCACACGATCTGGCGAAGGCGTGCGGCGCGATCCCGCTCATGACGCAGGCCGCCAACGAGCTCAGGGCCGCCGGCGGGCGCCGGTCGCGGCGTGACTCGACCGCGCTGACCGATCAGGAGCTGTGCGTGGCCTCCATGGCCGTGCGTGGCCGCACGAACCGGGAGATCGCTGCCGAGCTGTACGTGACGCAACGAGCCGTGGAACAGCATCTGACCAAGGCGTACCGGAAACTGGGAATATCCGGTCGCCCGCAGCTCGCGGGTGCGCTGCGTGGACACTGGCCGGGTGGAGAGTCGTAAGGGACTGGGCTACGCGATCGCCGCGTACGCCGTATGGGGGTTGTTCCCGCTGTACTTCGAGGCTCTCAAACCGGCTGGGCCGGTTGAGGTCCTGATCCACCGTTGTTTGTGGACCGCGGTGTTCGGCGTGCTGTTGCTCACGGCGCTGCAGCGGCTTCGTGGCCTGCGCGCGGCGTTTCAGGGAAAGCTGGTCCTCGCCGCGTTCGCGATCGCGGTGAACTGGCTGGTCTACGTCTATGGCGTGCACACCAACCAGGTCGTGGAGACCGCGCTCGGATACTTCCTCAACCCGTTGCTGACCGTGATCCTCGGTGTGACGATTCTCCGGGAACGCTTGCGTGGCCTGCAGTGGACGGCGGTCGGCCTCGGTGTCGCGGCCGGCCTGGTGCTCACTGTCGAATATGGACGGTTGCCGTGGATCGCGATCGCCCTCGCCGTCGCGTTCGGCACGTACGGGTTGCTGAAGAAATCGGTGACCGTGCCCGCGCTCGAAGGCGTCACCGTGGAAACCCTCGTGCTCACGCCGATCGCGCTGGGGTACATGTTCTTCTTCGCCGGCCCCGGTGGCAACACATTTCTTGACGGGCCCGCGTGGCACGTGGTGCTGATGGTCCTGGCTGGACCGGTCACCGGTATACCGCTGCTGTTCTACGCCGGGGCGGCGCAGCGGCTGCCGTTGACGATGATGGGGCTGCTGCAGTACATCACCCCGGTCCTGCAGTTCACCCTCGGCGTCACCGTGTTCGGCGAGCCGATGCCGCCCGCCCGGCTGCTGGGTTTCGGACTGGTCTGGGTGGCCCTCGCGGTGCTCAGTTTCGACGGTCTACGGCACGCCAGAGGCCGCCGTGGGGCCCTTGTGGGTGATCGGGCGGCCAGGTAGCTGTCAGCTTTGCCCTGGTCACAGAGTGTTTTTGGATCAAATTGGCTGGCCAGCTATGCCTCGATCGCCATCTGGTGGCAGTATGGACGCCGGTCGCGGGTCTTCGCTGTGATGACCTGGGCTGTATTTCAGGGAGATAGTGGTATGGCGCAAGGCACCGTTAAGTGGTTCAACGGCGAGAAGGGCTTCGGGTTCATCGAGCAGGACGGCGGGGGCGCCGACGTGTTCGTGCACTACTCGGAGATCCAGGGCACGGGCTTCCGGTCGTTGGACGAGGGCCAGCGTGTTGAGTTCGAGATCGGCCAGGGCCAGAAGGGCCCGCAGGCCCAGAGCGTGCGTGCGATCTGATCAGCACTTCGTAGCGTGGGCCCGTACCACTCATGGTGCGGGCCTTCCGCCTTCTCTAGGAGAGTTTGGCAGCCACTTCGGCTGCTTTCGGATGACCCAGGTAGTCAAGAATCGCTTTGGCCTGCTGCCAGGACTCGGTAGCCGAGGAGAGATCCTCTTCGGCCAGTTGCACGTCGCCGAGGTTGTTGAGCGACAGCGCCTCGTAGTACGAGCTGCCGAGTTCCCGGAATCCGGTGATGGCCTGGCGGTAGTGCTCCGCGGCGCGGGGCAGTGAACCGAGCCGGTGGTGGATATAGCCGAGGCTGTCGCGTACGGCGGCCTGCATGTGCTTGTCGCGCAGGTTGTCGGCAATCCGCAGTGCCTGCTCGCACAAGCCGCGCGCGGCCTGGTAGTCGCCGAGGTACGCCGTTGTCCAACCAAGACCGTTGAGGCTGCTGGCCTCGCCGAGGCGGTGCCCGCTCCACCGGAACAGGGCAAGTGCCTGGCGGTGGTGCGCCACAGCCCGTTCGTAGTCGGTCTTCTCGTGATACGTCCACGCCAAATGCCGGTGTGCCAACGCTTCGCCGCTGCGGTCACCTAGCTGCCCGTACAGGTTGATGGCTTGTTCGGCGTGGTCAACAGTCTCGGAGTACTCGCAAAGACTGTGGTACACCTGGGCAAGCAGCCGGTGTGCGTCGGCTTGTGCCGGCCTGTGGCCGATTCGCCGCGCGGTGGCGAGCGCGATGTGTTGCGTAGCCAGACAGTCCTGCCAGTGCCCGCGCAGGCGCAGGAAACCGGCCAGGGCGCGCGGCAGCTGCCAGGCGTGCTGATCCCAGCCTCCGTCGGCGGCGTGCTGGACACAGGCGATCAGGACCTGGTGCTCGTCGTCGAACCAGCGGATCGTGTTCGGGTAGTCCGGCAGTTGCCGGGGTACCGCGCCGGCGACCGGTTCGGCCACCTCGAACCCGGACTGGTTGCTGTAGAGCTGCTTGTCGCCGCTGATCGCCGTGTGCAGGTAGTGATCGAGCAGCCGGGCGATCGCTTCGGGTTGTGGTTCGGCCTTCTCGGCCGCGTACACCCGGAGCAGGTCGTGGAAGCCGAACCGGCCGGGTCGCTGCTCGGTCAGCATGTGCGCACGCACCAGTTCGGCCAGATCCCGGCGCGCCGCACCGAAGTCCGTGCCCGCCAACGCCGATGCGGCGTGCACGTCGATGTCCGAGCCAGGGAACACGCCCAGTAGCCGGAACATCCGCGCAGCGCCAGGCGAGAGTCGTTTGTAGGACGACGAGAACACGGTACGCAGGTTGAGATCCGTCTCGCCGAGGTCGAGCGCGTCCAAGCGGTGCCTGGTATCCCGCAGATCCTCGACGAGATGATGCAGTGGCGCAGGGAACTCCGTGTTCACCCGGGACGCGACAATGCTCAGCGCCAGGGGCAGCCCGGCCGACAGCCGGGCCAGTTCGATGGCGGCCTCGGGCTCCGCGGCGATCCCGGATTCCCCCAGCCGCATGGCAAGCATCTGTTTGCTGGTGTCCACGTTGAACAGCCCGAGTGTGCGCCGGCGTGCACCTGCCGACGCGACCAGCCCGTCCAGCCGGTCCCGGCTTGTGACGATCACGGCACAGCTCGGGCTGCCTGGCAACAGTGGACGGACGTGCTCGCTGTCACGGGCGTTGTCAAGCACGACAAGGACATGGCGGTCGGCCAGCAGGCTGCGGAACATCGCCGCGCGCTCGTCGTCCTCGGCCGGGATCGCCTGCGGCGCGACGCCAAGGTCCTGCAGGAAGCCGCGCAGCACGCGGCTGGCGTCCACAGGAGACTGTGGCCCGAACCCGCGCATGTCCGCGTACAGCTGGCCGTCCGGGAATCGGTGCCGGATCTGGTGTGCCCAGTGCAATGCAAGTGTTGTCTTGCCGACACCCGCTGTGCCCGACAACACCGCGACGGTCATCCGGTCGTCGGCGAGCATCGCGTTCAGTGCGTCGAGATCGTCTTGCCGGTCAACGATCCTCGGTTCGTGCGCGGGCAATTGCCTTGGCGCGGGCCGCTGTGCCGAGCGCGGGACCGCGGGCGGGATCAGCCGGGCAAGTGCCGTACCCAGTTCCGCATCACACCGTTTCGCCAACTCGACCGACGCGGGACGCAGCCCGTTCTCGATTTTGCTGAGATACCCGGTGTTGTAGTGCACCCGGCCGGCCAGTTCGCGCAACGACCAGCCCGCGGCCAGCCTGGCTTCCCGCAGCCGATCGCCGAACGTGCCTGACACAGCCCCGCGCCTCCCGTCCCAGTCGTTGCCTGCTGACGAGGCAACGGTCAACCACTCCCGCCAGGTGGCCCGGCCGGTGATAGTTGAGAGGACAAGCGTGCCAACCGGCTGGGCCTATCGGCAACGGTAGTAGTACCCACGCCGGGCGTGCGCACATGAGCGGCACACCCCTCCGCGGACGGTGGGAGGTGGCCGGCGGCAATCCGGTGTCCCCAGCACCAGCCGCCACTGGAGGAGGGGCCTGGTCAGTTTCACCCCCAAGCTGACCATGTCCCTCCTCGCTCTTTCTGAAACACTTTCCTTACGTGACGACATTCCTTTGTCGACCTTCTGTTGTGCGACGGGGTTCGTGCTGGTGGACCGGGCGATTCGCCCAGCGGGTCACGAACCTAACGGTGAGTAGCAAATTTCGTTGCCGTGCTTGGGAAATCGGGTGTGACGAGGCAGGTATGCGTAACGGGATTTTCGGCTGGATTGTTGCGGCGCAACAAAAGACGATGTGGTCATGGGTCAAGTGCTGTATCAGGAGATGGGCGTCTCGCTCATGCCGTACGCGTTGCGGCTGACCGGTTACGACCGGCACTGGGCGGAAGACGTTGTGCAGGAAACCCTGATCAGAGCCTGGCGCAACGCCAACAGACTCGACCCGCGGCCACAGTTGATGCGTGCCTGGATGTGCACGGTCGCCCGGCGTGTCGTGATCGACGACCGGCGGAGCCGGCGGGCGCGCCCCTTCGAGGTCGAAGAGGCCCATGAGGACTATGTCAGCGTGCCGGATCCGGCTGACCAGACCGTTTCCTCAGTCGTCGTGCACCGGGCGCTGGACAAGCTGCCACACGCCCAGCGCGAGGTCATCCTGCAGACGTACATGCATGGCAAAACGGTCAACGAGGTCGCGCAGACGCTGGGTGTGCCACCGGGAACCGTGAAATCCCGGATGTACCACGGAGTCCGGGCGCTGCGCCGGACGCTCAGCGACCGGACGTGAACAGAAAGCTGCGGGCCCGCGGTTCGCGGGCTTCGGCCAGCGCGGCGGTAACCACATTGGAGTGCCGGAAAGCGTGCGCCACGGCGACCCACCAGGCGTACTCACTGTCCAACCCGGACCCGTCCTGGGTCGCTTCGCCTTCCACCGGCGGACCTGAGGCCCGGCGGGTGTGCATGACGGCGGCTTTCAGTTGTGCTGCTTCCACTGTGGCGCCCAGATCCACGCCGGTCAGCCCGCGCATCGTGCCGATCCGCTCGGCGGCCGCCCGGACTTCCGGGTCGAACCGCGGCGCGAGTGTCCAACGCCACTCGCTGAGCTCCAGCAGCTGGCGCCGGACCCGGTGATGCGGGTCGAACCGCTTTCCCCTGGCCACGAACACAACCGCGGGGTTGACGTACCGCAACGACCGGTGCATCGGCCGCAACAGCAGGAAAACCTGCCAGCGTTCGGCGGCCAGGCCGAGACGTGGCTTGAGCCGCTCGATGCCAGGCAGGGCCGCCGCGATCGCGCCGGGGATGAACCCGAACGCCGACACCGCGCGAGCGGTGGGGGAGACCCAGTCCAGCGAATCCCAGCCGAACCACACCGCGAACAGCCCGACGTACTGGCCGAGCAGGTGCAGCAGGGCGAAGCCGACCGCGATCTGCAGGCACCGCAAGACCCGCCGCAGCCAAGGGAAACCGGAGATGTCCGGGTCCTTGGCCGCCTTGCCGCAGCCACGCGTCGAAGCCGCGGTGGCGATCGTGGTCGGGATCAGGTAGACGAGGATGAAAGCCGAGACCGTCGGCTGGTGGGCGTACTGGCTGATGAAGTCGACCATGTGGCCGCCCGGGAACGACGACAGGGCGAACAGCAACGCCAGCATCGCCACGATGCCGAAGAAGATCTTGCTGAACAGCCACACCAGCTGGCAGGCCCGGCGGATGGGGTAACGCCAGTAGGTCACCAGCGAGAGCGCGCCGCAGGCGAAACCGGCTTCCATGCAGGCTTCGAGCAGGGTGGAGAAGCTGGGGATCCCGACGGCGTGGTCGAACCAGACAGTGAACGTCGGCACGGACATCACCGCGGTACCCACCGCGTACGCCAAGGTGATGGTCAGGGCCCACGAACGGGCGTGGCCGCCATGCCGGTGGAGCCGGAAAGCCTTGTATGCCAAGGCAAGCCCGCCGAGGACGGCGCCGCAGAGGAAGATGACGTCAAATGAAGACGTCATGGGCGTCCTCACCGGCGGTGGAGAACGACGCGACGATCCGGCGGACGTGCCCGGGCATGCCGGCGTCGCTGAACGTGCGGTGGTCGGTGATGGCCTCGAGCAGCTCGTCGGCGAGCTCCTCGGCGGCCCGTTCGTCCTGGTCGTTGAACGAGGTCCGGCCGGCGACGTAGCGCGCCATGTTGGGCAGCAGGCCGGGCGCCAGGCGGCGCAGGCTCTCGGCCTTGGACAGGGTGAGTGGCTGGTGGCCGAGCATCAGGTGGGCGAACTCGTGCAGCAGGATCTGCAGCCGGTGATACCAGCGTGGTGAGTCGGCGCAGATCACCAGGTAGTTGCCGTTGGCAAGCAACGCCGACACCCCGGTCAGCCGGGCGTCCGGCAGCGGGGCGAACCGGACTTCGACGTGCTTGCCCAGATGCTGGCCCATCAGCTCGCACACGCGCCGCGCGGCCTCTTGGTACGTGGCCGTCGGAGCGAGTTTCAGCTCAGCGGTGACGCTGGTGACCAGTGCACGGCGGGTGCGTTTGTTCATCTTGACTCCTGGTCCCGCCGAATGAACCAGCCCTCGTACTTCCCGGGCTCCAGCGCATCGGCGATCGCCTGGATGGTAGCCCTTCGAGTCTGCTGCGACAGCTCCGGAACCTTGCCGGCCAGCCGCGTCACGAACTCGACCACTCCTAGTTCTCGCAGTTGCACCAGGTCGGCACGCTCGCTGTCGACCCAGCGCGCCAGCCTGTCATCAAAGAAGTACGCAGGAGGCACGTCAAAGTGTTCAGATAACCCGAGAATGTGTTTCAACCTGGGGTTGTCGCTGACACCGTTGAGCAGCTCGCGGATGTAGCTGGCCGAGATGGAGCCGAAGCGGCCGTTGGCGCTGATGGCGCTGGCCACGTCCTCCGGCGAGACGGTCCCGTGCGCGGTTTCGAACAGCGTTCGAAGCGCGTCGTGCCGCCAGTGTGGTGCCTCGCCTTCGGCCAGCTGACGGCGGCCGCCGACGAAGTACGCAGGGTGCACGTCCAGTGCGCCTGCCAGGTCCTCAATGGCCTGACGCGTCGGATTGTCCTTCTGCCCCTTACGAAGCTGGGCGATGTAGGCGTGTCCCATGTCACCGCCGCGGTCCCGGATGGCCGCGGACAGTTCTACGTTGCTCAGTCGCCTGCGCCGCCCCGGTGGGTGGCGGCACAGATCATCGAGGACCGCGGCGAACAGACCCTCCCCGACTCGGGTCATATCCCCCTCCTCACTCATTTGCGTCGACAATGTACTCGTTCGAAACACTCAGGCAAGGGTTGAACACTGTGCGTCGCAGCCCTATGCTCCGGTCGGCGTATTTCTACTCCTGTTGGGGGTGATACACCAGATCTTCTACGTCAGTTGAAGTCATGGTGTAAGCGCCGCCGCCTGACCAGGGTGCAACATTTGAGCTGATAGGCAGGTTCACATATGCGCGCACGGCATAGAGCAAGCCGTCGTGGATCTCGTGCTGTAGGCGAGCGCGGGAAGCTCCGTGTTGACCCCCGGGTGATCGTTTTGACCGTCACGGGAGTGGCGACAGCGACCGTCGCCGCGACGCTGATGAACGGTCTCGCGGGTGCCAGCGAGACAAAAAACGAGACAAATTCATCTCCCAACGCCTCGGGGCAGATCCAAGCCCCCGCGACGGCCGCAGCCGGCACCCCGCAGCCGGCGGTCAGGCCCGCGACAACTTGGTATTCGGACTGGTCCTCGTTCGGATCAGGATCCAGCGGGACGAACTGCGATCCGATGGCGCTCCGGTGGTGCTGAGTTACCCCTGATCCTCGGCCGCGAAGAAGGAGCGGAGTCAGACATGAAACAACAACTGAGTGGGCGGTCCAGCGCCCACGGCGGGGTGGAGACCACCACGCGGCGATCCGGCCGGGCCGGCGCGCCGACCCGCCCGGACGAGTTCTGGGATGCCGCCGCGATGCGGGCCGCGTCCTCGGAACGGCACTTCGGCCAGCTGCTGCGGGAGTACCGCAGAGCGAGCAACGTCGGCCAGGCCGAAGTGGCCCAGTGGCTGGGTGTCAGCCAGGGCCAGATCAGCCGGATCGAACGGGACCGAAGTCAGGTCCACGATCTGGACAAACTCGAGCGCTGGGCCAAGGCGCTGAAGATCCCGCAGCGGCTGCTGTGGTTCCAGCTCTCGGGCGCCCGGCCGACGGAGTTCGCGGGCGCTGAGGGTTCCTTCAACGCCCTGCGGACGGTGAGCCGTTCGGATGACCAGGTGGGCCTGGGCATGCGATCGCTCTTCCGGTGGCTGGGCAACGAGGTGACCGACGAGCCCGAAACCGCTACCGAGAACGTGTTCCGGGCAGCGGCGGAGTCGTACCTGCGCGGCGGCTGGTACGCCTTTGACGAGGGAGAGGTCGCGCTGGGCAGCCAGCGGATGCGGATCGCGCTCAACCTGAGCAGGCGTTCGGGTGAGCTCGCGTTGTCGGCGGAGATCCTGGCGGCACTGAGCTTCCAGTCGCTGTTCCACGGCACACTCGAGTCCGCGGTGCCGGTGATCCGGATGGCCGAGCAGGCCGCCGAGAAGAGCGGGCTGACGCAGCTGAAGGTCGAAGTGGCCTCGATGGCGGCGTCCTGCTACGCGATGATGGGCGACCGCGACACGTGCCTGACAGTGCTGCGCCGGGCAGAACGCGCACTGGAGGCCATCGGCTCGTCCGACCCGACCGACCGGCTCTACCTGGCGTCCGGCTGCGCGCTGTCGTTCCGGTTCCTGGGCTGGCCACGGGAGGCCGAGGGCTTCGCGCGTACGGCGGTCAAGTTGAGCGAACGGTGGCCAGGAGTCCGGCTGTGCACAAGGACATTGCTGGCCTCGGCGCTGGCCGACCAACGCAAGATCGAGGAAGCCTGCGCGACCACGTCCCAGGTGGTGCCCCGGGTGGCCCCCATCCGGCCGGTTCGCGACCAGGTCTGCCTCACTTCGGTGGTCCGCAGGCTGTCGAAGTACGGCGACGACGTCTCGGTGCGCACCCTGTACAGCCAGCTGGCCGGTGTCGGCATCGCCGTCCCGCGCATCTGAGGACTGATATGGCCCGCAAGTACCACCGGCAGCCACGGACCGGGCGGTTTTCTACTACCAAGATCCCCGAAGCTTGGCGGTAGAAAACTGCGCCGTTGTGGTGTGCCGGTGGTACCCGCGGACCTGCTTACCGCGGGAGACGGTGCTCTGGTGTTCGCCGGTCCGGTGTTCGCTGGACATCAGCCCGCGGCGATCATCCGCTGGATCTCGTGGTCGAAGTCGAACCAGTTGTCCTCGGCCCCGGGCAGCACCACCTCGTAGGTGGTGTCCAGGAAGTCGGCGATGTCCTGGGCGAACGCCTCGAACCGGGCCTGGCCCTTGGGCGTCACGAACTCGATCATGACCATCTCGGCGTCTTCCGGGTCCGGCCACATCCGCACATCGCCGTCGCCGCTGCGCACGATCAGGCCGTCGGCCAGCAGGTCGCGCGACAGGATCCACTGCACTGCCCTGGCACCCTCCGGCTCGAACAGCGCGTACACCGCGAACGGGTCGCGTGTGTCGTAGCGCAGCTCGACGTCCACCGGCACCGGGTGGTCCGACACCAGGTCGAACTGGACCTTGGTGGTGATCTCGTGGTGGTCTTCGCGTGTCATCGCTGCCTCCCTGCCTCAGCTCCGTGGCCTTGCGGCGATGAGACGCCTCCCCATGGCCTGTCTGATGCCGATATAGCTGATGATCACTCGAACGTGTCGGATAGTGGCCCCGGTCACCCGGAATTCCGCCCTTTTGGGCGCGCGGCGAACGTACGACGGTAGTCGGTCGGCCCAACGCCGACGGCCTTGTGGAAGTGATGACGCAGCAGGGCCGCGCTGCCGAAACCGCTCTGACGGCCGATCTCCTCCACACTCATCGTGGTCTCTTCCAGCAGCCGTTGGGCGTGCAGCACGCGTTGCGCCGACAGCCAGCGCAGCGGTGTGGTGCCGGTCTCGCCGACGAACCGCCGGGCGAAGGTCCGCTCGGACATCCGTGCCCGGCCGGCCAGCGCCGCCACGGTGTGCTCGGTCGCGAGGTTCTCCAGCATCCAGGTGAGCACCGGTTCGAGGCTGTCGCCGGTGCACTCCGGGATCGGCAGCTCGACGAACTGGCGCTGGCCGCCGTCCCGCTGCGGTGGGACGACCATCCGCCGCGCGATCGCCGCGGCCGGGCCTGAGCCCAGCTCCCGGCGGACCAGGTGCAGGCAGGCGTCGATGCCTGCGGCCGTGCCCGCGCTGGTGACGATGTCGCCGTCGTCGACGTAGAGCACGTCCGGATCGAGTTTGGCGTCCGGGAACCGGGCCGCGAACTGGGCCGCGTGCCGCCAGTGGGTGGTGCATTGCCTGCCGTCGAGCAGGCCGGCCGCGCCCAGCAGGAACGCGCCGCTGCAGACCGACAGCAGGATCGAACCGCGGGCGGACGCGTCCCGCAGGGCCTGCAGGATCGCGGGCGGGTACTCGTCGCGGATGTTGGCCGCGGGGACCGCGATCAGATCGGCGTCCAGCAGCGCGTCCAGCCCGTGGTCAGGGGTCAGTGTCACGCCGATGGAGGTGCGTAAGGGGACACCCGGCTGCTCGGCGCAGACGCGGAAGTCGAACGCCGGCACCCCCTCGTCGGTCCGGTCGATGCCGAACACCTCACAGGTCACGCCGAACTCGAACATCGCCAGGTCCTCGACGAGCACGGCGGCCACGGTTCTGAGCATGCCCCCAGCCTAGTTGGCAGGATTTTGTCGAACAAGGTCAGTACTGCCACTGTTGGCAGGAAATCGATCAGCGCAGAATTACTGCCATGGTTGAAATCATCCTCGCAGTCATCGTCCTGGCACTCCTGGTCTACGGCCTGGAGCGCAACCACGCCCGGCAGGCCAAGCCGCGTCCGCGCCTGTTCGGCTCGACAAACGTCGACGACCGGGAACCGTTTCGAAGCCCACCTGCGCTGTCGCCCTGATCGGCCCGATGGTCGTGTACCCGGGGGCCCTTTCCGTTACAGGATTGGGTGACCGGGTATTCGCCTGTCCGGGTTAGACGCTGCCGTGCAGTGATACTGGCGGTATGACCGGCGTTCGGTCCGTCGGGTTTCATGATCACCTGTCCGGGGCGGGCGGCCCCGGCTGATAGCGTCCACTATGGACGTCAGAAACTTAGCTACTTGCAAGCATTTGCTGAGCCCTGCATGCTCATAATCGGTGCGGGGCCGGCCGGTCTGGTGCTGGGCAACATGCTTCGGGCGGAAGGCATCCACTGTGTGATCGTGGAGCGGCAAAGCCGTGCACACGTGGAAAGCCGTGCGCGCGCTGGATTTCTCGCCGCCAACAGCGTACGTATCCTGGCTGGGAACGGCCTTGCCGCCGGGCTCTTGGCCGCCGGGCAGCAGCACGACACATGCGCTTTTCGTAGTGACCGTGGACAGTTCGAGCTCAACTACGGCGAGTTGGGCCGCGGTGAGATTCATACCGTTTACCCGCAACAAGATCTGGTTCGCGACCTGATCGCGGAGTTCCTCGACCGGGGTGGCGAGATCCTGTTCGAGACCGACGTCGCGTCGGTCGACGCCCGCCAGGCGCGAATCACCTTGCGCGACGGGCGGCAGCTGAGCGGGCGGTACGTCGCGGGCTGCGATGGCCGGCATGGGGTTTCGCGGCAGGCCGTTCCGGGCCGGCGTTTTCAGCGGGACCATGGCGTTTCCTGGCTTGCGTTGCTGGCCGAGGCCCCGCCCAGCATGGCTGCGGTCATGTATGCCATCCACCCGAACGGATTTGCCGGGCATATGGCGCGAACCGCCACAATCACCCGTTACTACCTGCAGGTTCCGCGCGGCACCGATCCGGAGATGTGGACCGACGATCGCGTGTGGGACGAGCTGCACCTGCGAATGCGGGCCGACGAGTACGGCGAACTCAAACAGGGGCGGTTCATTGAGCGCCGGGTGGTGGACATGACCTCCGACGTGCTGGACCCGATCCAGCACGAACGGCTGTTCCTCGCGGGCGACGCGGCCAGCCTGATCAGCCCGTCCGCCGCGAAAGGCGCGAACCTGGCGCTGATGGAGGTCGAGCTGCTCGCGCATGCCTTGGCACGCGCGGTCAATCACGGCGACGAACGCCTGCTGGCGAGGTATTCCCAGGACTGCCTGCCCCGGATCTGGCGGGCGCAGGAGTTCTCCCATTGGATGATCAACCTGCTGCACGGTCCCTCCGGGGACGGCCACGACGCTTTCTTCGCCCGGTCGCTGCAGCGGGCCCGGCTGGAAAGCCTGCAGAACTCCCGTACCCACCAAGACTTCTTCGCTGAGAACTACGTCGGGATCTGAATTTTCATGAGACTTGATCTGGATCTGCTCCAGGGCATGCTCGGATTCATCCGGGCCAACGACACCGGCAGCGTGCTGCGGCAGTTCGGAATCGATCCGAGTGTGGCCGCGCACTGCAGGTTCGACCACGGCGCGGTGCTGGTCTTTCCGTCCACTGTGGCCGAACTCTGCGCCGAACTGCGTGAGCACGGGCTGGCGCCTGGCGAGGCCGTGCCGAGCGTCGTCGTGCGTGACCGGCTGTGCCGCCGGTACGGATACACCGACATTGAGGTGGCCATCCTGCGGGCTCCGGTCACCGCGGCCGGTGATTCCCCTTGTGAGATAGAGATTTTCGCGCTGCCGTCGGCGCCGCGCGAGATCGAGCTCGCCGAGCGTGCCGAGCAGCACGAAACCCATGTGGCGCTGCAGGTCGTCACGCCGGACCCGATTGTCCTCTCAGGACTGACGACTGCGC
The DNA here is from genome assembly GCF_017876405.1 of Kibdelosporangium banguiense. Classification (GTDB taxonomy): domain Bacteria; phylum Actinomycetota; class Actinomycetes; order Mycobacteriales; family Pseudonocardiaceae; genus Kibdelosporangium; species Kibdelosporangium banguiense. The sequence continues at coordinate 3,613,292 of NZ_JAGINW010000001.1, forward strand.
TCGACCGGGCCGGGCTCACCCCGGACGGTGGTGGCTACAACGCGCACGTCGACTCGACTGTGCTGTACTTCCGCAAGGCCGCGCAGCGGTTGGAGCTGATTTCGCAGGGGTACCACGCCGAGGCGCTCACCACGCACCTCCGGCAGCAACCGGCGTACCGCCTGCTGAGCATGATGACCGGAGCGTGGGAGACGCAGGCGATCGCGGTCGCCGCCGAGCTACGGATCGCCGATTACCTGGCGCAGGGCATGTCCACTCAGGACATTGCGGTCGGAACCGGGACTTGTCACGACAGCCTGCTGCGCCTGATGCGCTACCTGGCCAGCTTGGGCGTGCTGCGTGGCCCGGAGTTCGAGCTGACCGAGCTCGGCGAGCTGTTGCGCACCGACGCGCGGTATTCGTTGCACGCGTTGGCTTTGCTCTACGGTGGCTCGTTCTACCAGTCGTTCGGCGAGCTGAGCCACGCGGTGCGCACCGGCCGGGAGTCGTTCGCGCACGTCTTCGGCAAACACCACTTCGACTACTTCGCCGAGCGCCCGGAGCTGGGGTTCAACAAGGCGATGGCGTCCAGCGCCTCGATCTTCGGGCAGGTCGCCGAGGTCTTCGACTTCTCCTCGGCGAAGGTCGTCGTCGACGTCGCCGGTGGCAACGGCGAGCTGCTCAACCACATCCTGGACGTCCGGCCGCACGTGCACGGTGTGCTGTTCGAGCGGCCGGACGTGATCGGCTCGCTGCGCCGTCGGGAACGATGTGAGCTCGTGGCCGGCGACTTCACCACGGGTGTTCCCCAGGGTGGCGACGTGTATCTGCTGTCGCGCGTCCTGCACGACTGGGACGACCAGCAGTGCCGGCAGATCCTCAGGCAGCTGGCCGGATCCATGCCCGAGGACGCGGAACTGCTGATCATCGAACGGTTGCTGCCCGAGGACTCGTCGCCTTCCCTCGCCTTCGCCTGGGATGTCCACATGCTCTGCAACGTCGGCGGCCGTGAACGCACGATGGAGCACTACCGCGAAATGCTCGCCGAGGCGGGCTTCACGCTGGCCGCAAGCCACGAACTTCCCCTGGACTTCGCACTGCTTCAGGCAAGGATCGCGGCACCGCACCATCAGTGAGGCGATGTCACTTCCTGGTGCGGCTGCGGTACAGCCAGGTGGCGAACGTGAAGGAGGCCAGCAGCAGCCCGATCGACCAGGCCAGGGCAATCCAGCCCTGGTTGCCGATCGGGGTGCCGGTCAGCAGGCCGCGAGTGGTCTCGATGATCGGCGTGATGGGCTGGTGCTGGCTGACCGCGTGCAGGAGCGACGGCATTGTGTGGGTGGGCACGAAAGCGCTGCTCAGGTACGGCAGGAAGAGCATGAAGAAGCTCAGGACGCTGGCCGACTCCACACTGCCGGCGATCACGCCGAGTCCGGCGGCGAGCCAGGACAGGGCAAGGACGTAGAGCAGCAGCAGACCGGCGGCGAGCAGCCATTCGCCGAACGTCCCGTTTGGACGGAATGCCATCGCGATCGCGGCGCCGATCACGACCGTGGTGGACATGGCGTTGCGGGTGACGCTGGCGGTCACGTGCCCGGTGAGCAGCGCGAAACTCCGGATCGGCAGGGACCGCAGCCGGTCGATCATGCCGCTGTGCATGTCGTCGGCGACCGCCATCGCCGTCGAAGCGGCACCGTATCCGGTGCACAGCAAGATGATTCCGGGTACGACGTAGTTGATGTAGGCCGTGCCGGTGTTGATCGCGCCGCCGAAGACGTACACGAACAGGGCCATCATCAGCAGTGGCAACACGATGGACATGATCAGGGTGTCCAGGTTGCGCCGGCTGAGCCGGTTACAACGGCCGATCATGGTGAGCGAGTCGCTGATGGCGTTGCCGATACCCCCATGGTTCACAGCCACGCTCATGCGCTCGCTCCTTGCTTTGCGGGGGAACGGTTTGCCGTCACGCTCATGAAGACGTCGTCGAGTGTCGGGCGGTGCGAGGACACCCGCGCGACCGGGATGCCTGCGGCATAAAGGGCGTGGATGACCGACGAGACCGGCCTGCCGCCGGACATAGCCCTCCTGTGGGGCACGCGCGAAACACCACGCCGCGGCCCGAAACCCTCGCTCACGGTCGGCGACATCGTCAAGGCCGCGGTCGAGGTGGCCGACGCCGAGGGACTGGCCGCGGTCCCCATGGCGAGAGTCGCCGCACAGTTGGGCAACTCCACGATGGCGCTGTACCGGCATGTGAAGAGCAAGCAGGACCTGCTGATGCTGATGGCGGACATCGCGTTCGAACAGCCGCCGGACTTCTCGCCGGGCGGTGACTGGCGCGCCAACCTGCGGGCCTGGGCCCAGGCGGTGATGCTGGCGGTCAGCAGGCACCCCTGGTTCGCCACCATTCCGATCAACGCGCCGCCCTTCGGCCCGAACAACCTGCGGTGGTTCGACCGGGCACTGTCTACATTGGCCGAAACAAAACTTGCCGAGGCCGAGAAGGCCGGGATCGTGATGGGCCTGATGACCTACGTGCGCGGCAGCTACCGCATGAACGCGGAACTGGCCATCGGGTTCGCGCAGAACCCGGTGGCGTTCAGCCGTCAGTACAACAACGCGCTCACCCAGCTGGTCGATCCGCGGGAGTATCCGGCGTTGAGCAAACTCGTCTCAGCCGGTGTGTTCGACACGGAATCGCTCTGGGAGGACAACGACACCGGCATGGACCCCTACTTCGATCTCGGCCTGGAGATCTACCTGGACGGGATGGCGGCCTACATCGAGCGCCGTTCAGCCGATTGATACCGCCGGATCAGCGGAGTACGTCTGAAGGTGTGCGCAGATACCCGTTGACCACACCGAAATCCGAGGACATCGACACCGAGGCGGTGGCCCTGCTGGCTGAGGCGTCAGTCCTCCGCGCGAAATTCGGCGACACGGACGTCTGGCTGGCGCTTGGCCACAACGAGGTCCGGCAGGTGCTTTCCGACCAACGGCTCAGCCGCGAGGCGGCGATGGGCCCGGACGCGCCGGTCACCGTACGGTCCGCGTACGACCCGGACATCCTGACCAGCCAGGACCCACCGCGGCACAGACACACTCGCAAGCTCATGGCCAAGGCGTTCAGCCCACGGATCGTCGCCCTGCTGGAGCCCCGGATCCAGGACATTGTGGACGATCTGCTGACCGGTATCCTCGCTGATGGGCCGCCGGTGGACTTGGTGCAGCGGTACTTCGCGCCGTTGCCGATCATGGTGATCTGTGAGCTGCTCGGGGTGCCGTACGCCGACCGGGCCGCGATCCGTGGCTGGGCCGAGCGGTTGATGTCGACGGCGCACACCGCCGAGGAGATCGGCGAAGCGGTGCAGCAGATCCGGGCGTATCTCGGCGGTCTGATCGAGGCCAAGCGCGCGCAGCCCGCGCAAGACCTGACCACCGAGTTGATCGCGGTCACCGGAGAGGACGGCGGACTGAGCGAGACCGAGCTCGTCGCCAACCTCCAGTTGCTGCTCATCGCGGGACACGAGACGACCGTGAACCAGCTAGGCAACTCGGTGCTGGCTTTGCTGCGCAATCCCGGCCAGTTCGCGTTGCTCAGACAGCGACCTGAATTGATGAGCCAAGCCGTCGAGGAACTCCTGCGGTACGCCAGGCTCAACTCCGCGCTGCTGCCCCGGGTCGCGGTCGAGGACGTGCCGCTGGGCGGTGAGGTGATCGAGGCAGGCGAAGGTGTCCTCGCCCTGCCCGGCGCGGGCAACCAGGACTCGGTCATGTTCACCGCGCCGGACAAGCTCGACATCACCCGGCCGAATGCGAACCAGCACGTCACCTTCGGGCACGGCACCCACTACTGTCTCGGCGCTCCACTGGCCCGGCTCGAACTGACCACCGCGCTGACCGCGTTGCTGACCAGTCTCCCGGATTTCTCGCTGGCGGTCGCCGAATCCGAGCTGACCTGGCGGGAGGGCACGTCCATCCGCGCCCTGCGAAAGCTCCCCGTCACCTGGTGAGACCCACCGTGCCCGGGCCGGTTTTCCTCCTGAGTACCGTGAGCCGGAAAGTGGTACTCACGAGGCGGACCGAAAGGGGAGGAGATGGCGGGACGTGTCACACAGGCACAGGTGGCGCGGATTGCCGGCGTCTCGCGACGCCGCCCGGCGTATGCACGTTCTGCGCATTCCACACAACGGCACGTTGACGACCACGATCACCATGGGATGAGCACGGCAGGCCCTCGTGCGTACACGAGGGCCTGCCAGGGTGTTCGTCTTACTGCGGTGGCGCTATCTGGCGCGCGGCCGCTATCACCAGCGGGTCGAGCGAGGCCGCGTCGGACTGGACGCGGGCGAGCAGATCGGCCTTCATCCGCGGGTCCCAGAACTTGCGGATGTGGTTGGCGATCGCGGCCGCCGCCTCGTCGGCGGGGCGGTGGTGGAACTGCACCGCGATCTCGTTGGCCATCCTGACCTGCGGCGACATCGAATGGGCCATCTCAGTCCAATACCGTCACGGGGATCTGGTCGAAACCCGCGCCCTGCTTGGGCGGCACGGGGGTACGCAGTCCGACTTGGACAGCCGTCACCTTGTACTCCGGGCAGTTGGTCGCCCAGTCGGAGTTCTCGGTGGTGACGACGTTCGCGCCGGTCACGGGGTGGTGGAACGTTGTGTAGACCACGCCGACCGGCATCCGGTCCGACAGCACCGCGCGCAGCGCCGTCTCGCCGACACGACTGGACAACGAGACTTCATCGCCGTCGTTGATGCCACGGACTTCCGCGTCGTGCGGGTGGATCTCCAGCAGATCCTCGGGGTGCCAGGCCACGTTCGCCGTCCGGCGGGTCTGGGCACCGACGTTGTACTGGCTGAGGATCCGGCCGGTGGTCAGGATCAGCGGGTACTTGCGGGTGCTGCGCTCGTCGGTCGGCACGAACGTGGTCGGCACGAAGTGACCCTTGCCGCGGACGAAGGCGTCCACGTGCATGATCGGCGTTCCCTCAGGGGCCTTCTCGTTGCACGGCCACTGGATGCTGCCGAGCTTGTCCAGCCGGTCGAACGAGACACCGGCGAACGTCGGGGTCAGCGCGGCGATCTCGTCCATGATCTCGCGCGGGTGGTTGTAGCTCATCGGATAGCCCATGGCCTGGGCGATCTCGCAGGCGACTTCCCACTCGTGCTTGCCGGTCTTGGGCGCCATCACCGGCCGCACGCGGTTGATCCGGCGCTCGGCGTTGGTGAACGTGCCGTCCTTCTCCAGGAACGAGGTACCCGGCAGGAAGACGTGCGCCATCTTGGCGGTCTCGTTGATGAACAGGTCCTGGACCACAAGCAGGTCAAGGGATTCCAGCGCCGCGAACACGTGCTTGGTGTTCGGGTCGGACTGCGCGATGTCCTCGCCCTGCACGAACAAGGCGCGGAACGAGCCGTCGATCGCGGCGTCGAACATGTTCGGGATCCGCAGGCCGGGCTCCGGCAGGATCGTGCGGCCCCACACGGCCTCGAACGTCTCGCGGACCGCGTCGTCGGACACGTGCCGGTAGCCGGGAAGCTCGTGCGGGAACGAGCCCATGTCGCACGAACCCTGCACGTTGTTCTGACCGCGCAACGGGTTCACGCCGACACCGTCACGGCCGATGTTGCCGGTGGCCATGGCCAGGTTGGCCATGCCCATCACCATCGTCGAACCCTGGCTGTGCTCGGTCACGCCCAGGCCGTAGTAGATCGCCGAGTTGCCACCGGTGGCGTACAACCGCGCAGCCGCACGGAGATCCGCCGCGGGCACGCCCGTGATCGACTCGGTGGCCTCCGGGCTGTTCTCCGGACGGGCGATGAACTCGGCCCACTCCTCGTAACCTTCGCACCGCTCGGCCACGAAGTCCTTTGCCACCAGGTCTTCGGTGACCACGACGTGTGCCAACGCGTTGACGATGGCCACGTTCGTGCCTGGCTGCAGCTGAAGGTGGTACTGCGCCTCGACGTGCGGCGAGCGGACCAGGTCGATCCGGCGCGGGTCGATCACGACCAGCTTCGCGCCCTCGCGCAGCCGCTTCTTCATCCGGGAGGCGAACACCGGGTGGCCGTCGGTCGGGTTCGCGCCGATCACGACGATCACATCGGCCTTGGCCACGGACTTGAAGTCCTGGGTGCCCGCCGAGGTGCCGAACGTCTGGTTCAGGCCGTAACCGGTCGGCGAGTGGCAGACGCGGGCGCACGTGTCGACGTTGTTGTTGCCGAACGCGGCACGCACCATCTTCTGCACCACGTAGACCTCTTCGTTGGTGGTACGCGAAGAGGTGATGCCGCCGATCGAGCCTGAGCCGTACTTCGCCTGCACCTCAAGGAGTTTGCGGGCGGTGTAGGAGATCGCGGTCTCCCAGTCGACGACCTGCCATTCGTCCTCAATGGACTCACGGATCATCGGGTTCATCTGGCGGTCGGGGTGTGTGGCGTAGCCGAACGCGAAACGGCCCTTGACACAGGAGTGGCCTTCGTTCGCGTCGCCGCCCTTGTAGGGCACCATCCGGACGAGCTCGTCACCGCGCAGCTCGGCCTTGAACGAGCAGCCGACGCCGCAGTACGCACACGTGGTGACCACGCTGCGAGTCGGCATTCCCAGCTCCACCACGGACTTCTCCTGCAGCGTGGCCGTCGGGCACGCCTGCACGCACGCGCCACACGACACGCACTCGGAGCTCATGAAGTCCACGCCACCAGCGGAGACCTTCGACTCGAACCCGCGGCCCTCGATCGTCAGCGCGAACGTGCCCTGGACCTCGCTGCAGGCCCGGACACACCGCGAACACGCGATGCACTTGGACGCCTCGAAGTCGAAGTACGGGTTACTGCTGTCGGTGAGCAGGTCGAGGTGGTTCTCGCCCTCGTAGCCGTAGCGGACCTGCCGCAGGCCGACCACGCCGGACATGTCCTGCAGCTCGCAGTCGCCGTTGGCCGAGCAGGTCAGGCAGTCCAGCGGGTGGTCGGAGATGTACAGCTCCATGACGCCTTGGCGGAGTTTCTCCACCCTGGGCGTCTGCGTACGCACCTTCATGCCTTCGGCGACGGGCGTGGTGCAGGAGGCGGGCGTGCCTTTGCGGCCGTCGATCTCGACCAGGCAGAGACGGCACGAACCGAACGCTTCGAGACTGTCGGTCGCGCACAGCTTGGGAATATCGATTCCGGTCATGGCTGCGGCCCGCATGATCGAGGTGTTCGGCGGCACCGTGATCGGCATGCCGTCGATCTCTACTGTGACTGTCGCTTCGCCTGGCTGGGCGGGTGTGCCCAGATCGGGTTCCTTCATCAGGGTCATGACTTGGTCTCCTGTGCCCGTGTGAAGTCGTCCGGGAAGTGTTTCAGCGCGCTGAGCACCGGATTCGGCGTCAGGCCGCCCATCGCGCAGAGCGATCCGTCGATCATCAGCTCGCACAGGTCGTTCAGCACGGCCAGGTTGGAGTCCGGGTCCTGTCCGGCGACGATCTTGTCGATGGTCTCCACGCCACGCACCGAGCCCACCCGGCACGGGGTGCACTTGCCGCACGACTCCTCGGCGCAAAACTCCATCGCGAAGCGCGCCATGGCGGCCATGTCAACGGTGTCGTCGAAAACCACGATACCCCCGTGCCCGAGCATCGCGTTCGCAGCGGCGAACGCCTCGTAGTCGAGCGGGAGGTCAAGCTGGTCGGCTGGCAGGTACGCACCGAGCGGGCCACCGACCTGCACCGCTCGTACCGGGCGCCCGGACCGGGTGCCACCGCCGTAATCGTTGATCAGTTCGCTCAGCGACATGCCGAACGCGGTCTCGAACACGCCACCGCACGCAATGTTGCCTGCCAGCTGGAAAACCTGCGTGCCCAGCGAGCGGCCCATGCCCAGCGCGGCGTAAGCCTCCGCGCCATCGGCCAGGATCGCGGGCACCGAGGCCAGCGTAAGCACGTTGTTGACGACCGTGGGTTTGCCGAACAGGCCCGTGATCGCGGGGATCGGCGGCTTGGCTCGGACCATGCCGCGCTTGCCCTCGAGGCTGTCGAGCATCGAGGTTTCCTCGCCGCAGATGTAAGCGCCCGCGCCGACCCGGACGAACAGATCGAACTTCAAGCCGGAACCGAGGATGTTCTCGCCGAGCCAGCCGCGGGCGTAGCCGATCTCGATGGCCTGGCGCAGCGTGCGGACGGCATCCGGGTACTCGGAGCGAAGGTAGACGTAACCTTCGGTCGCGCCTGTTGCGTATGCCGCGATCGTCATGCCTTCGATGAGGCAGAACGGATCACCTTCGATGAGCATCCGGTCGGCGAACGTGCCGCTGTCGCCTTCGTCGGCGTTGCAGCAGACGAACTTCAGCTCGCCGGGAGTGTTGAGGACCGTGTTCCACTTGATGCCGGCGGGGAATCCCGCGCCGCCCCGGCCGCGCAGCCCGGAATCGGTCACCTGCGTGACAACCGCCTGCGGCTCAAGCTCCAAAGCGTTGCGCAGCCCGGCCATGCCACCGTTGGCGAGATAGTCGTCGGCGGAGAGCGGATCGGTGACACCGACCCGTTTGAAGCAGAGCCGTGTCTGGTCCTTCATCCACTTCAGGTCGTCGACCAGACCGACCTTCAAGTCGTGGTCCGGGTTGTCCAGCAGCTCGGCGGCCTGATGCGGTGCGACCGGGCCGTAGCCGACGCGGCCTTCCGGGGTGTCGATCTCGACGAACGGCTCCAGCCAGAGCATGCCCCGGGAGCCGTTGCGGACCACGCGGGCATCCAGGCCACGGGCCTCGGCCTCGCGCCGGATCGCCTCAGCGACCGCGTCAGCGCCGACCGAAACCGCGGCCGAATCCCGCGGGACATAGATCGTGGTCATGCCTTCCCCGTCTCCGCACCGAGAATAAGAGCGTCCAACCGGTTCTCGTCGAGCTTGCCGTGCATCCGGCCGTTGATCTGGGCAGCGGGCCCCAGCGCGCAGTTGCCCAGGCAGAACACCTGCTCGAGGGTGACCGAGCCATCCGGCGTGGTCTGCCCCAGCTTGACCCCGAACACCTGCTGGACGTGCTCGGCGAGCTTCTCGGCGCCGACCGACTGGCAGGCCTCCGCCCGGCACAGTTTGACCACCGTGCGCCCAGCAGGCTCAGCCCGGAAATCGGTGTAAAAACTGATCACGCCATGCACATCGGCCCGGGAGATGTTCAGCTCGCGGGCGAGAATCGGCACCATCTCAGGCCCGACATAACCGAACTCGGCCTGAATGCCATGCAGGATGGGCATCAGCGCACCACGGTCGCCGCGATGCGCGTCGACCACCGCACGCACCCGGTCGGCCAGTGAAACCGATACTGCTGGCTCGGGCGTCATGCTCATCTCCCAACGATACATCTGCATACGGTATACACAACGGTACCCAGTCCGCTCGCCCGGCGAAAGGCCCGGCAAGTGATCACGAGCCCTGACTTTCAGCTTCAGGTTAGGTCTTCCCGCCCCAGGTCGCGAGAGCCCGACCGCGGTCCGGCCAGATCAGCGGCCGTGTTTCGGATGGTGCTGCTTACCAGCGCTCAGCAACCCGCCAAGCCTGTGTCCGGCCTCTCACCCGCGGGACCTGAACACCCGCCCTCCCAGGTCGCCGGACGCCTCCGGCCCCCGGAATCCAGCGTATCGACGAGGTCTGACATTCAGCGTTGCCTGCGTGCGTGCGCGGGTGAGCTGTCCACAGGCAGGGAGTTGTCCACAGTGCGGGCGGGCTTGGCCGAAACTTGTCGTATATCGCCCGTAGGCTGGGTTTCGGGGGCCGAGGCCGCCGGGGTGCTCGTTTTCGGTTGCTGAAAGTTCTCTTGTGGCTGGTGTGGTGGTTGCGTTGGGCTCAGGTCGGCCTGGTTCACCGGATGCGGTTGCGGGAAAGTGGGCTTGGGACGGCTCTCGGGCTTGTTGTTCCGTTAGCCGGGGGAGAAACCTCAGCCGATCTCTTTCGCCCAGGCGCTGACGACGGCGTGGTAGTCCGGCGCGTTGGGGGCGTAGTTGATCGAGTGGCCGTAGCCGTTGAGGATGTACGTCCTCAACTGGGCCTCAGGTGCGAAGAACGGCGCCTCGGACACGCGCAACGCCTCCGCCGACGAGCAGTCGCTGCCGAGCGGCGCGCCACAGAAGTGGTTGTCGTTGCCGACGATCAGCATGACCGGTGCGTTGATCCGGCGCGTGGCGGGGATGACGACGTTGGTCAGCGCGATAGTGTCGATCGCCTCGGTCGCCGCGAAGACGTCCTTCGTGGTCTCGTCGAAGGTGATCGCGCCCGTGATGTTCGGGCCCGGCGCGTGGAACGAGGTGTAGCGGGTGCCTGGGCTGGTGGTCAGGTAGCCGGGGTCCAGACCGCCGCCGAGGCCCAGCGGCGCCGGGATCATGTTGGCCAGCACCGGAAGGACGGTGATCAGGTTCATCCGGTGGGTCATCCCGGTGACGAGCACACCGTCCACGTCGCGGTAGTTGCCCGCCTCGATCATCGCCATCGCCGCGCCGATCGAGTGCCCGCCGATGATCACCTTCTGGAACTGGGGCCGCACCTGCTGGATCACCTCGTGCGCGGCCTGGGCCTGCGCGGAGGCGGTGACCAGCAGGCTCAGCGGTTTGGCGCTGCGTCCGGTGCCGAGCCGGTCGAGAGCCAGGGTGGCGAACCCGGCCTTGTTCATCGCCGCCCGGTACGAACGGGTGTCCGGCGAGAATTCGATGTCCCAATATGAACTGTTGTACGTCCCGCCGGGGATCAGGACTTGTACCGTGGTCGCACCGCTCGGCTTGCACAGCTTTCCGTACATTGTGCCGAGGGTGACCGGGAAATTGAGGTCCTGGCACGTTACCGCGGCTTGTGCGGGCAGCGGCGACAATGCCAGGCAAACACCCAATGTGGTGAACGCGGTGGCCATGAACCGGCGGAATTGCCGGCGTTTTCGGGCAGCATGGAACCAACGCACGACAGAACGACCTCCTATGAAGAACACTCTTGTGAAAACCTACTGATTACGGGCGGTCACGGTCATCGGCATCCGGCTCGGATATGCGGCGGAGGTGAACTTCACCCGGACGGGCTGATCCGCGACCGGGACCAGCCGCCAGCGCGCGGCCACGGTCGCCGCCGCGATCACGATCTCGGTCTGCGCGAATGTGTTTCCCATGCACTGGCGAACACCCGCGCCGAACGGGATGAACGCGCCACGAGGAAGTTTTTCCATCTTTTCCGGTTGCCATCGGTCGGGGTCGAAACGGTCCGGTTCGCCGTAGAACCGGGAGTCGAAATGCAGCATATGCGGACTGACGGTGACTTCGGCACCGGCCGGGATCGCAACGCCGCCGAGATCCACCGCCGCGGTCGATCGGCGCATCAGAATCCAGACCGGATACATCCGCAGTACCTCGTTGACCACTTGCCGGGTATAGGTCAGTTCCGGCACGTCGGCGAATGTCACCGGCCGTCCGCCGAGCACTTCGTCGACCTCGGCGTGCAGCCGCCGCTCCACTTCCGGGTGCCGGGCGATCTCGTGGAACAGCCAGGCCAGTGCCAGCGCGGTGGTCTCGATGCCCGCGGTCAGCATCGACAGCACCTCGTCGTAAACCTGCTGGTCACTCATGCTTTCGCCGTCATCGTCGGCGGCCAGCAGCAAGGTGGACAGCAGGTCGCCGCGGTCCACGCCCTGCGCCCGCCAGTCCGCGATGACCTTGAACACGACCGCCTTCATCCGGGCCACCGCCTGGTCGAACTCCCGGTTGCCGGCAATGGGCAGCCGCTCGACGAAACCGGGCGAGAGCGCGCGGATCATCCCCTGCTTGATGATGATGAAAATGGAGCGCCGGGCCTCGTCTGTCGCCTGTTTTCCCAGCTCGGTGGAGAACAGCGTCTCGCCGACGATCGTCACGGCCAGGCCCTGCATGTCGTGATCGATTTGCCGGACCTCGCCGGGCCGCCACGATTCAGCCATCTCCCGTGCCGCGCGAACCATCGTGGCGCTGTAGTGCGCGATCCGCTCGTGCCGGAAAGCGGGTTGAATCAATCGGCGTTGACGCAGGTGAAAGGGGCCGTTCGACAGCAGCAGGCCAGTCCCGATGTACGGCTGGAACTTGTCGAACATGGCTCCTTTCCGGAAATTGCTCCCATCGGTGAGCACCTGGTAGGTCAGTTCGGGACTGGTCACGAAATAGGTGGGCATCGTGCCCAGGAAGATCTTCACCACGTCGCTGTGTTTCGGCAGACCGGCGGTGAATCCGAATCGATGCCGTAGCATCGACGGCGTGTGCCCCAGCACAGGCCAGCGACCCGGTGCCACAGGGACGGGCATCCGTACTCCTCGCGGAGAAGATGAGAGACGGTACACAATAGGACCCATTCGGCGCAGATTGACAGCACCCGATCGGGTGGAGCGTGGTCACACCTATGGGTTAACAATCGTTCGTTCGCAGTAGGTAAGCTCTTAGCTTTCACAATCATGAAGAGGTGTTCCCGGTGTCGCAGCAACAACAGGACTGGGTCCCGCCTGGCGTCGATACCTCCGTGCCGAGCATGGCCAGGACGTACGACTACATGCTCGGCGGCGGGCACAACTTCGCTGTGGACCGGGAAGTGGGCATCAAGATCGAGTCGCTGATGCCTGGCCTGAAGCAGGCCGCCCGGGTCAACCGGGCGTTCCTCGGCCGGGTCGTGCGGTTCATGGCCGGCCAGGGCGTCCGGCAGTTCCTCGACATCGGCTCGGGCATCCCGACGGTCGGCAACGTCCACCAGATCGCCCAGCACGAACACCCGGACTGCCGGGTGGTCTATGTCGACCGGGATCCGATCGCGGTGGCGCACAGTGAGCTGATGCTCGCCGGCAACGACAAGGCCGCGGTCGTACAGGCCGACATGCGTGACCCGGAGTCGATTCTCGGCAGCCCCCAGGTGCGGGAGCTGCTGGACTTCTCCCAGCCGGTCGGCCTGTTGATGTTGCTGATGCTGCACTGGGTTCCCGACGAGGACGACCCGCGTGGCCTGCTGGACCGCTACTGGGCGCCCCTGGTGGCCGGCAGCTACTTCGCGGTCACCCATGCCACCGGCGACAACCAGGGCGAACATCTGGCCGAGGCGACCGGCGTGATCCGGCGCAGCAACAGCCCGGACCAGATGAACCTGCGTACCCGCGAGCAGATCAAGGCCATGTTCGGCCCGTTCGAGCTGGTCGAGCCGGGACTGGTCGGCTGCGCGATGTGGCGGCCCGGCGGGCCGGGGGACATCTCCGACGATCCGGACATGAACATGCTGGTCTACGCGGGTGTGGGGCGTAAGTCCGAATAGGACTCGATGACATGCCTGAACTCAGACACAGTCCGGACGTCCCGGAACCGAGGGACGAGGCCCGTGCCCGGCTGATCCTGGCGCGCAAATGGGCATACGTCATGCAGGACAACGTCTTCCTGTCGATCGGCGTCCAGGAGCTGGAACTCCGGCTGAGCGAGCTGCTCGAGGTGATCTGCGCGGTGGTCCGCACGGATCCGTTCGACCCCAGCGCCGCGGCGGAGGCCGGTGCCCGGTTGGTCCAGCTCGGCTGCACCAACGCCCAGGCGCTGCCGTGCACAATGGACGTTCTGGGTAAAGGTTTGCTCGCACTGCCGGAGTTTCAGCCCGTCGACCGGTTCGCCGAGCCGATCGTGCTCGGGCTCGGCGCGATGGCGAGCGGGTTCGCCGAGGCCAACCGGATGCTGACGTTCGAGCAGCAGGAGAACATGAAACTGTCGCTGCTCAAGGCGGTCCGGGATGCCAAGTGGCAGGTGCGCGAGAGCGAGGCCCGGTTCGACGAGGTCGCGATGTCCTCGGCCAGCGGGATCATCATCACCGACCCGGAAGGCCGGCTGCTGCGCACGAATGGCGCGATCGCCGGCATCCTCGGCCACAGCTCGACGGAACTGACCGGCCTGACGTTGTTCGACCTCGTCGACCCGGATCTCCGGCAGGTGCTGCGCGACGACTACCAGGACCTTCTGACGGGCCGGAAAGAGCGGATCAAACAGCCGCAACGCCTGCTGCGCAAGGACGGCGAGATCGCGCGGATCACTCTCACCGCGTCCGTCCTGCGCGGTGACGGCGACCGGCCGAGCCACTTCGTGACAGTCATCGAAGACGGCACGGAACTGATGCTGTTGCAAGGAGAACTCAACCGGCAGGCGTTGCACGACGTGCTCACCGGCCTGCCGAACCGGCAGTATTTCAGTACGCATGTGGAGATCGCCTTGCGCCGGGCCAACCCGGAGTTCGGCGTGACCCTGTTCCACCTCGATCTCGACGCGTTCGCGATGATCTGCAACGGGCTCGGCCGGCGGATCGGCGATCACCTGCTGGTATCGGTGTCGCAGCGGCTTCGGGGTGTCCTCGCGAGTGAAAAGGCGATGGTCGCACGCTTCGACGGCGACGAGTTCGGGATCCTGGTGGAGAACACGGCATCCACTCCTGCTGTCTCCAGCATGGTGGCCAAGTTCAACGAGGAACTCGCCGAACCGGTCTATGTGGACGGTCACGGTGTGGCGGTGTCGGCGAGCATCGGTGTGGTGCACCGCCCGCCGGCGAACTCCGATCCGGCGGAACTGTTGCAGGCAGCGGATTTCGCGCTGCGCCGGGCGAAAGCCGCGGGCCGTGGTCAGTGGGAACTGTTCCATGCCGACCAGGACGCGCGTGACCGGCAGACCTACACGCTGGCCGCCGCGATGCCGGGCGCGTGGGAGATCGGCGAGATCACTGTCGTCTACCGGCCGGTGGCCGAGCTGGCGACGGGCCGGATCGTCTTTGTCGAGGCGTTGCTGCGCTGGGACCGGCCGGAAGTCGGGACCCTGCACCATGAAGAGATCGTCGGACTGGCCGAGCAGACCGGCCTGATCCTGCCGCTGGGCGAATGGCTGTTGCAGCAGGGTGGCCGGCAGGCCGGCTGGTGGCGGCAACGGACCGGCCGGGACCTGCCGCTGCTCATCGGGCTGACCGCGCACCAGAGCACCGACGCCGATCTGGTGTCCCGCGTCCTGCGCAAGGTCGAAGGCCAGTCGCATCAACTGATCGTCGGCATCCCGGTGACCGCGTTGCGCGCGTCGGAAGCCGCCGACAACCTCGGCGTTCTCGCGGACATGGGCATACAGACCATGCTCGACGACTTCGGGACCGCGCCGGACGAGCTCGCATCACTCGAGGATGTGCCGGCGACGTACGTCCGCTTTGCTCGCAGACTCGTTGAGCGCCAGGCACTTTCGCCCGTCCACGCGCCGCTGACCGCCGCGTTGACGACCTCGGTGCCGCTTGTGCACCGAGCCGGTGCCAAAGTCATCGTCGACGGCGTGCACACGCAGGAGCAGGCCGACTGGTGGAGGATGGCGGGAGCCGACTACGCCATCGGCGCCCTCTCCGGCCCCGCCTGCCCACCCGGTGACCTGGCGGTCCGGCTCAGTCCTGAGTGAACCAACCAGCGAGCACAGGCGCGACTGTCTCTGGCTCGATGTGATGGTTCGCGCCTGCGGGCACGATTTCGTGCCGGCCACCGGTTCGTTCGGCGACAATACGGGCCGTCTCGGTGAGGTTCGGCCACGTTTCGGCGCCGCTCAGGACCAGAGCCGGGACTCGCGCGGGCTCGATCTTCTGCTCGGTTGTGAGCATGAGGTCGTACACCAAGGTGTGCGCCATTGCCTCCAGCGCGGGGAAGTAGGGCGACTGGCGGATCTGCGCGACCATGTCGGCATGCAGGCCGACTGCCTTGGTCTGGAAGGCTTCGACCGCGTCACCCCGGCGGCCTTCAGCGATCAACGCGGCGATTTCTTGTACCAAAGTGGTGTTCTGCGGCTCGTAGGGCGGCTCGTACAGCGCGAACTTCCGGACTCCTGTGGCTTTCAGGGCAAGCCGCGCACCTGACGAGTAGCCGAAGACGTATGCCGGACCGACTTCGGTGATCAACGCCTCCAGATCCTCGGCCTCACGGTCGATCGCGTACGGGAGCGTGTCGCCACTGTCGCCGCGGCCACGCCGGTCGTACGTGATCACCGTGAACTTCGGCTCCAGCAGTTTCACCAGTGCGGCGCACGTCGACCGGTCGTTGAACGCGCCGGTCACGAAGATGATCGGCGGCCCCGCGCCGGCCCGGTCGTACGCGATCTTGGTGCCATCCGGAGAAGTAACTGTGTTCATGCCCTCCCGACGAACGCGAGAGTGCTAGATGGACACCTCTGCGAGGCGCTTCATGAGATATCGCCGTTCGGGTGCGGTGCTGGTCAGCGACAGGGCCTCACGGTAGGCCTCGGCGGCCTCGTCGTGTCTTCGCAGGCGGCGGAGCAGATCCGCTCTGGTGGCCGGGAGCAGGTGATACCCGGTCAGCCGGCCGGACGCGATCAACGCCTCGATCAGGCGCAACCCGGCAGCCGGGCCGTCCGCCATCCCGATGGCGACCGCGCGATTCAACTCCACCACCGGGGATGGCACGAACCGCGAGAGCCTGCCGTACAACGCCGCGATCTGCACCCAGTCGGTCTCCTCAGCACTGGGTGCGGTGGCGTGGCACGCGGCGATCGCGGCCTGGATCTGATACGGCCCGGCTTGGCCCCGGCGCAGCACATTGTCCAGCAGCGCAACACCTTCTGTGATTTCGGCGGCGTCCCACCGGGTCCGGTCCTGGTCTTCCAACGTCACCAGATCGCCGTCGGGGGAGAGCCTGGTCGCCTGGCGTGCGTGGTGCAGCAACATCAACGCCAGCAGCCCGACCGCTTCGGGTTCGTCAGGCATCAGCCGGACTAGTACCCGAGCCAGGCGGATGGCTTCGGCGCTGAGGTTCCGTCTGATCAGATCGGCGCCCGAACTCGCCGAATAGCCTTCGTTGAACAGCAGGTAGATCACCGAAAGCACGGCAGGGGTGCGTTCCGGCAGCAGGTGGTCCGGCGGCACGCGGTAGGGGATCCCGGCGTTCTTGATCTTCTGTTTGGCGCGGCCGATCCGTTTGGCCATGGTCGGTTCCGTGACCAGGAACGCATGCGCGATCTCGGCGGTGGTCAGGCCCGCGAGCGTGCGGAGCGTCAACGCGACCTGGGCCTCGATCGACAGCGCGGGATGGCAGCAGGTGAACATCAGCCGGAGCTGGTCGTCGGGTACCGCGGACTCCTCTGTCTCGGGTGTGTACGCCATGGCCGCGACCTCCTTGAGTTTCGCGGCACCGACCGCGTCCCGGCGCAACCGGTCGATGGCCCGGTTGCGTGCAGTTGTGGTGAGCCATGCGCCAGGCCGCGACGGCACGCCATCGCGCGGCCAGCGCTGCAGTGCGAGGGCGAAGGCCTCCTGGGCACACTCCTCGGCGAGGTCCCAGTCGCCCGTGATCCGGATCAAGGTCGCCACGACCTGACCCCACTCCGCCTTGAAGGCCGCTGCCACGGCAGCCGCCACCGGGGAGGTCATGGCAGCAGCGGGCGGATCTCGATCGCGCTGTACGCGGCGACCGGATGCTGCGCGGCGACCTCGATGGCCTCATCCAGATCAGCGCACTCGACCAGCACAAACCCGCCGATTTGCTCTTTGGTCTCGGCGAACGGGCCATCGGTCAGCACCACGGAGTCCTCACGCACACGCACAGTCGTCGCATCCGACGGAGGCCGTAGCCCGACGCCACCTTCCAACAACACACCGCGGCGGCGCATCTCGTCACTCCAGCCGCCGCAGCCCTCTTCCATACCGTCCGGAACGCCCTCGGCACCACAGATGAGCAGCATGTACTTCACGCCCGACCTCCTTCGTCACTCATACGACGAATGAGAACACGCGAAATAGACACGGTGCTTCCGCCTGCTGTCCGGGCTGACCGCGGCACAACGGGCGGAACTGGCCAAGATGCTGCGGACAATGCTGGAATCGCTGAACGTGTGAGCGGCATCGGGTGTGCCCCCAAAGTGGCGTTGGGGGCATCCAGCGCTCCGAAAGCCACTTTGGGGGCACAAAATCACCTGTTCAGTGTGATCACGACCGCGCTGCCTGCGGCCAGGTTTACCGCGAGCGAGCCGTTGCGTACGCGCACCTGGTCGGGCCGCATGGGCTTCAGGTGGCCGTTACGGTCCACAGTAGAGCCCTGGACGGTTGTGGTTTCGTCGGCCAGGTTGGTGCCGGTCATCCGCAGTACTTCGGCGTTGCGAACGCGGTTGCCCACGCTGATGCTCAGGCTGACCGGTGCTGCGGTGGTGTCGTCCTTCTGGATCACCGCGATCCTGGTCTTACCGTCGTCGCCCTTCACCGCGTATGCCGTGATGTTGCGGTCGGTGGTCAGGTTCAACGGCAGGAACGTGCCGGAACCCATCTGCCGGGCCATCCACAAGCCGTAGTAGATCGGCATCGCCTTGTACACCTGGGCGAGTTCGTCCTGCTTTGTCGCCGCGCAGAACGGGGTGTAGCGCTGGAACTTGCCGTTGAAGATCGGCTCGTTGCACACGCCGAGGCCACTGTGGATATTGATGCCGGACACGCCTGCCTGCGCCAGTTGCATCGCGTAGTCCATGCCCCACAGGGCTGACGCGTACTTGTTGCTTACGCCGTCGATGCCGCCGTTGTACGTCGAGTTCGCCTCGTCCACCCGGAACGGCAGGTTCTGTTCCTTGGCCGCAGCCAGGTTCGCAGACACGGCTTTGAGCTGTTTCGCGGCAGTTTCAGGGGAAAGCAGCGCCTGAGCCGTGGTCGCGGAACCGCCGGGGTACTGGTGAACGGTCAGCATCGACAGCTTGTCGTGCTCGTCTTTCGCCAGATTCGACGCCCATACCGACGAGGGGTTCGCGGTGTCCGGGCCTGCGATGCGGTTGTTGCCGACCGCAGCCGCGCAGACGGCCCAGTCCGCGCGGTAGTCGGCGTACGCGTAGCCCGTCGGCTTGTAACCGCGCTGCGCCCATTGCTCGGGCTCGTTGCCGCACTCGGCCGCAGTCAGTTTGGTGCCAAGGATTTTGACCATCTCCCTGGCCTGGTCCGGGCCGAGGGTCGGGTCCCAGCGGCCGACGTTGATCCCGACCTCGGCCTTCCACCCGGTGGCCGACAGCAGCCGGCCGAGCCGCTCGATGTCAGCGGGGGTCAGGGTGTTGGCGACCCACTCTGGCAGCGGGTTGGGCGGCTGATGGCCGCGCGGCACCCAGAGCGTGTCCCGGTCCAGCGTGTTGCCCGCCAGCCGGATGTTGCTGTTGCGTCCCAACGTGTTGAACATCGCCAGCACGTTGCCCTTGCCGGGATCCAGATTGCCGACGCCGAGCTCACGGATCTCGTACGACAGGCCGACGAAGTCACGCGGCAGCCGGCCTGCCGGGTTCGCACTGTCGATCGTGATGGTTGCGGTGTCCTGCGCCGCGACGGCCGTCTGGGCTGTGCCGATCAGGGTCAACGCGGCGGCCGTGCACACGGCCGCCCTGAACTTGCGCATACCGGTCTCCTCGCTTGAGCTGAAACCGGCGGCGGCGCCCTCACGGGCGGTCGCCAGGACCCTACGTGGTCCAAACCAGTGAGGCAAGATCGCCGATCGCTCATAAATGGCATTGACTCCTCTGCGAATACTCGGCATAGTTGTTGGCAGGCAATTCGGGATGACAGGAGAAAACGATGATCACGAAGCGGAGCTCTGAGCGGCAGCTTGAGCGGTCCGTCGTGCTGCTGTCCTGTCTGTCGTCGCAACTCGAACAGGCTCCCTAGAGGTCTCGTTTTCCAGGGAGCCGCCCATCGGGGAACCGATCCGGGCGGCTTTCTTTATTCGGCGATGCCCGAAAACAATTGAGGCGCGTTGGTCCAGGGGAATGGACATCGGTCTCTCACACCGAAGACACGGGTTCAAATCCCGTACGCGCTGCGCAGTGTCCAGCGGTTCTAGCCCAACAGGTAGAGGCAACAGGTTGAGGGCCTGTCCAGTCGGGGTTCGACTCCCCGGAGCCGTACGCAGAACAAGCCCCTATAGCCCAACGGAAGAGGCAACGCGCTCAGAACACGTCCGGTCCAGGTTCGAATCCTGGGTGTGTCACGAACGTGGAAGGAGCTTGGATGTAGGCAGAGTTCCCGAAGCGATGCCACGTGGAAGATGAAGGTTGTGGCCCTTCGGAGCCGCCCTGCGGGGGGAGGCTTCAAACCGCCTCATGCTGCGTTAGCTGAAGACTGTCGTGGTGAGCGATGAGGAAAAGGCATCAGATAGGTGTCAGGTAGGGATCAGGAAGACGAGCGCAAGCGAATCGCTGCTGACGTGTCGAAATCGAATCAGTTGACATCAAAACCGGGGTGTCCAGGAAATCCCGGGATGAGCCTGGCGGGTGCCCGTCGACTGGCCAGGTGGTGTCCGGCATGGAGGCGACGTGAGCCTGATCTGCTGCTTCCACGGGGAACGTGAGAAGGCTTGCCCCGACACTGCTGTCCCTTGTGGACGGCGAGAGGGAGAATTTCAAGCGGCTAAACCGTAAGAGACTGAGTACCGACGCGGGGTCGGCTGGCGGACCAGCTCGTAGTAGTGCCGAAGCCTCTGTAATGGAGGTGGAGCGAAGGGGCTGGGTCATCTGTGGTTCTGTTCTTTTAGTCAACCAGGCATGTGCCTGGGAGGAGCTACGTGAACAAACTGAAGTCGCAAGGCAGACCGTTTGATATCTCGAAGTGGGAGGTCTGGGAGGCCTTCCAGGAGGTGAGGAAGAACAAGGGAGCGCCAGGGGTGGACGGGCAGTCCATCGAGGAGTTCGAGGCCGATCTGAAGAACAATCTGTACAAGATCTGGAATCGCATGTCCTCGGGATCGTACTTTCCGCCTCCAGTGCTCGCGGTGGAAATTCCGAAGCAGCACGGTGGCGGGGTGCGCCTGTTGGGCGTGCCCACGGTCGCCGACAGGGTGGCACAGACTGTAGTGGCCCGTCATCTGGGAGAACGCGTGGAACCGGCGTTCCACGATGACTCCTGGGGGTACCGGCCGAAGCGGTCCGCCCTGCAAGCGGTGGAACGCTGCCGGAAGCGGTGTTGGAAGCGCGACTGGGTTATCGACCTCGATATCCAGAAGTTCTTCGACAGCGTCCGGTGGGATCTCATCGTCAAGGCTGTGGAAGCACACACCGACGCCAGTTGGGTGCTGCTGTATGTGAAACGGTGGCTTGCTGCCCCGTTGCAGCTCCCGGATGGTTCCTTGCAGGAGAGAGACCGGGGCACGCCGCAAGGATCGGCGGTCTCTCCCGTGCTGGCGAATCTGTTCATGCACTACGCGTTCGACATGTGGCTGACCCGGGAATTCCCGACGGTCGAGTTCGAGCGCTACGCCGATGACGCGGTAGTGCACTGCGTGAGCGAGCAGCAGGCCCGTGCGGTTCTGCGGGCGCTGAGGAACAGGATGGCCGAAGTCGGGCTGACGTTGCATCCCGACAAGACCAAGATCGTGTATTGCCAGGATGGGAAGAGGCGCGGTTCGTACGAACACACCTCTTTCACCTTCCTCGGTTATACGTTCCAGGCACGTGGTGCGCGGGATAAGAAGGGAGCGATGTTCCTGTCGTTCTCGCCTGCGATCAGCAAGGAAGCCTTGAAGAAGATCAGTGGTGAGGTCCGCAAGTGGGGGCTTCACCTGCGCGGCAATCACACCTTCTCGGGACTCGCCAAGGAGATCAATCCGATCGTGGCGGGTTGGATGCAGTATTACGGCCGGTTCTATCAGTCCAAGCTGTATCCGCTCTTGGGGCGCATCAACGCCTACTTGGTGCGCTGGATCCGCGACAAGTACAGACGGTTGGCGGCAGTCAAGAAGGCCCGCCAGTGCATTGAAGGGGTCACGCGTTCGTATCCCCGGCTGTTCGTGCACTGGAAATGGGTCACTTCTGTCTGGTGATCAAGGTGACAAGAGCCGTATGAACCGAGAGGTTCACGTACGGATCTGCGGGAGCCTGGGGCTGAGATGCCCCGGGCTACCCGACTAGGGGTACGGCATTCCCGGTTGGTGCAACTGGCAGCACGGCGGATTTTGGATCCGTCTATCCAGGTTCGAACCCTGGACCGGGAGCGCGAAAGCAGAAGGAGGATTGGCCGAGCCTGGTAAGGCATCCGTCTCGAAAACGGTAGTCGGTGCGAGAGCGCCGCGCAGGTTCAAATCCTGCATCCTCCGCGGGCCGTTAGCTCAACTGGCAGAGCAGCTGACTCTTAATCAGCGGGTTCAGGGTTCAAGTCCCTGGCGGCCCACCAAGAAAAGCCAGCCCCTGTCGTTCAATGGACAGGACACCGGCGTCCGAAGCCGGAGATGCAGGTTCGACTCCTGCTGGGGGCACTCCTGGCCCATGTCACGACGGTCGTGGAACTGCCTGCAAAGCAGTTGATTCCGGGTTCGACTCCCGGATGGGTCTCCACTGTGGAGAAGGGAGGCGGGATGCGCGGGTTACTGCTGCTGGACGTGGACGGCCCCCTGAATCCCTATGCGGCGAAAGCGACACGCCGCCCACCTGGCTACTCCACCTACCGCCTGACGCCGCAAGGCCGATGGCTGACCGGCAAAGATGCCAGGCGCCGCAAAGGAATGCGCGTCTGGCTGAACCCTGACCACGGCGAACAGCTGTGGGCGCTGGCCGAGGAGACCGGTCTGACACTGGCCTGGGCGACGACCTGGCTGCACCAGGCCAACGCCTATGTCGCGCCGGTGCTGGCGTTGCCGGACCTGCCGGTGGTCGAGTTCCCTGAGTCCGACCTGCAACCGGTCGCGGGTGGCCATCACTGGCGGCGTGACGGGAGCTGGAAATGGTCCGGCGTGGCTGAGTTCGCCGGCGGCCGTCCGCTGGCCTGGCTGGACGACGAACACGACGACCCGATGTACGCCGAAGCCCGCCAGGCTTTTGAGCAAAGCCGGGCGGGCAAGGCGACGCTGCTGGTCCATGTCGACCCCAGCACGGGCATGCGGCCAGATCACATGGACATGGTCCGGGCCTGGGCCCTTGGATAGTTACGGCAGGGCGTTGAGGAACGGTTCGTGGCTGTTCTGGAATTCCCAGTTGTAGTAACGGTCCCAGTTGATCGACCACGTCATCAGGCCGCGGATGGCCGGTGAGGCGCCGCCGCGCAAGGTGTAACCGCCGCAGCTTTGGTTGCGGGCCAGGCAGTTCAGTGCTGTGTGCACCTGAGCCGGGGCTGTGTAGCCATTGCCTGCACTGACTGCGGCCGGTAGGCCGAACGCGATCTGGTCCTCGCGCAGGCCTGGGAAGGTGTGGCCGGTGCCGGCCACCGGGAAGCCGGCTTTGATCATGTCGGTCATCGCGATGTGGAAGTCCGCGCCGCCCATGGTGTGGTACTGGTTGTCCAGGCCCATGACCGGGCCGGAGTTGTAGTCCTGGACGTGCAGCACGGTCAGGGCGTCCCGCATGGCGTGGATGACCGGCAGGTACGAGCCTGTCCGGTTGTCGCCGCCGCCCGCACCGCCGTAGAACTGGTAGCCGACCTGGACGAAGAAGGTCTCCGGTGCCATGGTGAGCACGAACTTGGCGCCGTAGCGGCTC
Source organism: Kibdelosporangium banguiense (assembly GCF_017876405.1). Lineage (GTDB taxonomy): Bacteria > Actinomycetota > Actinomycetes > Mycobacteriales > Pseudonocardiaceae > Kibdelosporangium > Kibdelosporangium banguiense. The sequence goes on from NZ_JAGINW010000001.1 coordinate 3,636,721, forward strand.
TTGAGCGTGCGCAGGGCCGAGATCAGGTTGACGATCACCGGCGTGGTCGGGTTGCGGAAGTCGGTGTCACCGGCGTTGAGGTACAGCGAGTGGCCCTCGAAGTCGATGTCGAGCCCGTCCAGGCCGTACTTGTCGATGATCGCGCTGACCGAGTTGACGAACGCGTCCCGCGCCCCGGCCGTCGTCAGCTGGACCTGGCCGTTCTGGCCGCCGATGGAGATCAGCACCTTCTTGCCCTTGGCCTGCTTGGCGCGGATCGCGGCGATGAAGTCCGCTTCGGACTCGACTCCCGCGCATTCGGCGGCCGGGCACTGCCGGAACCGGATGTCGCCGGACGTGACCGAGGTCGGTTCGCCGAACGCGAGGTTGATGACGTCCCACGTGTCGGGCACGTCGGCCATCCGGATGTAGCCGGAACCGTTGGCGAAGCTCGTGTGCAGATACCCGATCAGTGCGTGCTTCGGCAGACCGGTCGACACACAACCTGTTGTGGTGGCCGAAACCTGTGTGGTCTTCGCTGACTCGCCCGCGCTGTTGTAGGCGGCGACCGTGTAGCTGTGGCTGGAGCACGTGGCAAGTCCGGTGATCGTGGTCGATGTGCCGGTGACGGTCGCACGGACAGTGCTGCCTTCGTACACGCGGTAACCGGTCACGGTCCCGCTCGAAGCGCTCCAGGACAAGGCGATCGAGGTGTTCGTGATCGCGCCGATGCTCGGATTCCCAGGCGTTCCAGGCGCTCCGGGATTCCCGCCGCCAGGTCCATCCAGGACGATGTCGTCGGCGTTGTAGGTTCCGGCGCCGTACCAGCCGTGCAGGTACAGCTGTGCCGAAGTTTGCGAGGCACTGCTCGTGAATGTCAGTGACAGCTGCGTGTAACTGGGCGCGTTCGTCCACGTCGACGGCCCGCCGGTGATGCCGAGGTAGACCGGATTCCCGCGCACCCAGGCGGAAACCGTGTACGTCGTGTTCGGCACGACCGACACAGTCTGTGTGCACTTGCCGATCTCCATGCCGGACGCGGTCGCGGCCAGGGCGTAACTCCCGGTCCGCACAGGGCTTGTCACCACCGTGCCACCCGAACACGACCAGCCCGACAACGAGCCGGCTTCAAAGCCGGGGTTGGTCAGCAGATTCGCCGCGCTCGCTGGGGCGGCGAAGGCCGTCAGGATCACCGCGATCGCGGTGATCAGAGCGGATAATCTTCGACGAAGGGCAGTCATCGCGACCTCCACAGGGCGGTGGCGAGGCAGGGTGCCACCGGACTCGTATTGTGTGGACAACGTTCGTCAGTTGTCTAGACCAAGTTCGGGTTTATGCGCCCGGCTACCCTGGCCGGATGAAGCAGCAGTGGGACGAAGCGGTCCGTCTGCTCGGCGGCGTCGCCACAGACGCGGCCGACGACCTGGCCCGCCGGTACGCCGAGAGCCACCGGGCTTATCACAACGCGACGCACATCGAAGCCGTGCTACGAGAAGCCCGGACACTCGGCGAGCTCACCGGCGAGGACCGGGCGATCCTGACCTTGGCGATCTGCGCGCACGACGTGGTCTACGACGCCCGTCCCGGCGACGACGAGCGTGCGAGCGCTCAATGGGCCCGCGAAAAACTCAGCGAGGCGAGCGTTGATGAGGTGTACATCGCCAGAGTCGAGCAGTTGATCCTGGCGACCCTCAAACACGAGTCGGACGACGAGCTCGCCCACCTGTTGTTGGACGCGGACCTGTCCATCCTTGGTGCAGACCCGGACATCTACGACGGCTACGCGGCCGCAGTCCGCAAAGAGTACGCATCCGTCCCCGACGATCTCTGGCAGCAAGGCCGGGCGGCCGTCCTGGGCCGCTTGCTGGACCGTGAAGATCTGTTCGTCACGCCACAGGCCAAGGCCCACTGGGACAGCAAGGCCAGGGCGAACATGGCCCGAGAGCTGGAGGGGCTTCCATATATTGAGAAATAGCTCCCATAATTCGAGACAAGGTTCTAGTCTCGGTAGTGTGCCGATCTACACGCATGGACACCACGAAGCCGTCCTCCGATCGCACCGGTCCCGGACGGCAGTCAACTCGGCTGCATACCTGCTGCCGCACTTGCGTTCCGGACTGTCGCTTCTGGACGTCGGAAGCGGGCCGGCCACCATCACGGCCGACCTCGCCGAGATCGTCGCGCCAGGCCGGGTGACAGCGATCGAGCCGGTCGCCGACGCCCTTGCCGTGGGCGAAAGCTATGTGGCCGAACGAAATCTGGACAACGTCCGATTCGAGATCGCGGACGTGCACACGCTCAAGTACGCGGACAATTCGTTCGACGTGGTGCATGCCCATCAAGTGCTTCAACACGTTCACGACCCTGTTGGCGCACTGCGGGAAATGCGGCGCGTCTCGCGTGGCGTGGTGGCGGTCAGGGATTGTGACTACAAGTCAATGGCCTGGTATCCCGAGCTGCCCGCCCTGGACGAATGGATGGCCCTGTACCAGCGGGTCGCACGGCATAACAGCGGCGAACCCAACGCTGGCCGCCGCCTGCTCTCGTGGGCGAACGCAGCCGGATTCGCTGAGGTGACAGCATCTTCGTCAGTCTGGTGCTACGCCTCGCGAGCGGAACGCGAGTGGTGGGGCGGAATGTGGGCCGACCGCATCCTGCACACCGCGATCGCCGAGCACGCGGTCGAATACGGCTACGCCACCCCCGCCGACCTCGAACGAATCTCCGCAGGCTGGCGCGAATGGAGCGCCGACAGAGACGCCTGGTTCACCATCACCCACGGCGAAATCCTTTGCAGTGGTTAGCTTCCCAGTCTGATCGTGAAAACTGTGTTTCCGGGTTGGCTGTGGACCTCGATCGTTCCGCCGTGTGCGCCGACGACTGCGGCGACGATGGCCAGGCCGAGGCCGGTGCTGCCGGCGGCCCGGGATCTTGAGCTGTCGCCGCGGGCGAAGCGTTCGAATATGTTGGGCTGCAGCTCGGGTGGGATTCCGGGGCCGTTGTCGGCCACCATGATCATTACTTGTCTGCCCTGTATGGACAGTGAGGTGGTCACTGTGGTGCCGGGTGGGGTGTGGGTGCGGGCGTTGGCCAGCAGGTTCATGATCACTTGGTGCAGCTGCCCGGCGTCGCCGAAGACCATGACCGGGACGCCGGGTGCGTCCAGTACCCAGTGGTGATCGCGGCCTGCGATGTGGGCGTCGGCGACCGCGTCCGTGACCACTCGGGAGAGGTCGACCGGCTCGTGCACTGGTGGCCGGCCGGAATCCAGACGGGCCAGCAGAAGCAGGTCTTCCACGAGGGTTGTCATCCGGGCTGACTCGGATTCGACGCGGCTCATGGCGTAGGCGACGTCCGGCGGCACCACGTCCTTGCTGCGCCTGGTCAGTTCGGCGTAGCCGCGGATGGCCGCGAGCGGTGTCCGCAGTTCGTGGCTCGCGTCGGCGACGAACTGGCGGACCCGGGTTTCGCTGGCCTGCCGGGCGGCGAGCGCGGCGGAAACGTGCCCCAGCAGGCGGTTCAGTGCGTCACCGACCTTGCCGACCTCGGTGCGTGAGTCGGTGTCCGGAACACGTTCCGACAGCGCGACCTCGCCCACGTCGAGCTTCATCTCCGCGACCCGGCTGGCGGTGTCCGCTACCCGGTTGAGCGGGCGCAGCGTGCGGCGGACGATGAACGCGCCCACCACGCCTGCGACGAGCAGCCCGGTCAACGCGATCGCGGCCATGATCAGCGCGAGCCGGATGAGGATCGTGTTCACGTCGTCCAACGGCAGCCCGACCACCATCACGTCACCCTCTTTGGTCCGGCTGGCCGTCACCCGGTAGCTCCCCAGCGAGCCGCCGAGATCCAGGGTCTGCGGCTGCTGGTTGAGCGGGATGTTGCGCACCGAGCCGGGCACCTGCACGGCTTGGGGCGCGCCGGCCGTGGTGATCACGCTGGCCTGGATGCTGTTATCGCGGATCAGAGCGCCCAGGGTGCCGGGCCCTTGCCCTTGCACGAGCAGCGTGTCGGGTGTCAGTGGCCGACGATCGAAGCGTGGACCGCCGCCGCGCGGCGGCGGCACGCTTCGTTCGAGGGCGTCTGAGGCACGACTGCGCGCGCCCGACAGCTGGGTGTCGAGCTGCTGCATCAGAATGCCGCTGATCGCGAGCTCGGTGAGCCCGCCGATCAGCACGGACATCAGCGCGAGCAGGCCGATCAGCTGGGCCAGCAGCCGTGCCCGCAGCGTCCAGCGCTTACGTGGCCGGCTTGAGGACATACCCGGCGCCTCGCATCGTGTGGATCATCGGCTGCCGCCCGGCGTCGATCTTCTTGCGGAGATAGGAGATGTACAGCTCGACCACGTTGGCCTGGCCGCCGAAGTCGTAGTTCCAGACGCGATCGAGGATCTGCGCCTTGCTCAGCACCCGTTTCGGGTTACGCATCAGGTAGCGCAGCAGCTCGAACTCGGTCGCGGTGAGCTCGATGAGGTCACCGCCACGGGTCACCTCGCGGCTGTCCTCGTCCATCGTCAGGTCGCCGACCGTCAGCACCGATCCCTCGTCGGCCGCGACCACCCTGGTCCGGCGCAGCAACGCACGCAGCCGCAGCACGACCTCTTCCAGGCTGAACGGCTTCGTGACGTAGTCGTCTCCACCCGCGGTGAGGCCTGCGATGCGGTCTTCGACCGCGTCCTTGGCCGTCAGGAACAGCACGGGCAGGTTCGGCTCGTCCGCGCGCAGCCTGCGCAGGACCTCGAGACCGTCCAGGTCGGGAAGCATGATGTCGAGCACCACGACGTCCGGCCGGAACTCCTTGGCCGTCTTGACCGCCTTCAACCCGTCGGTGGCGGTCGCGGTCTCCCAGCCTTCGAACCGCAGCGCGATCGAGAGCAGTTCGGCCAGCGTCAGCTCGTCGTCGACGACCAGCGCACGGATCGGCTGGCCGTCGGCTCTTCGCAGGTCAGGACCGGGAGTCGGCGGAGTCATGGATGTACTTTCGGTGCTGCGGGTATGGGCAAGCTGTGGCATACCTGTGTAACAGCTGTGGACCTGCCGCGCGCGGCAAAGGCCACTCAGGACGCCGTACCGGCAACGACCAGGACAGGCTCCGGCTACCTCGGCGTGACGGCCGTGGGCGTCAAGGCGTGGCTCCCTCGACGGCGGCCTTGATCCGGTTGCCGAAGGCCGGCGCGTCCTTGCGGGCCGCGCCCAGCGCGAGCCCGACGATGACCTTGCCGAAACCATGGCCTTCCAGGACGTTGAAGATCCGCACGCGGGTCCTGCTGTCGGAGACGGCCTCGAAGTCGTACCCGCCTTCGGCCGCCGTGACCAGGTTCTTGCTCCGCTCCGCCCAGCGGATCCGGCTGTTCTCCTGCAACTCGGTGATCTCGAACTCCCGGCCGGTCTTCATCCCGGCGTCCTTGACCGTGCTCACGAACACCGTGCCGACCGCGGTCGGACCAGCCGGTTTCTTGTCGATCCGCTGCACCCGAGGGCTGAACTTGGGATCGTTCGTGCCCTCGGCGAGGAAGGCGAACACCTCCGCCACCGGTCGGTCGATCTCCACAGTCGCCTCGAACTGACCACCGGCCATAGCGCGCTCCTTGTGCGGATGGGCCCAACGCCGGGAGCATCATCCCAGAACCAGGCCAGTTGTTCATCTTTTCGTCGTCTGGGCGGGCCACAATGCGCGCGCCCAATGTCGAGGTAGGAGGCTCCGTGGCCCGTCCGGTCTGGTTACTCGCGGTTGTGCTGACCCTGTCTGCTCTGCCGTCGCCAGCGATGGCGACTGTGCCCGAACGGTTCCAGCGCGTCGACACCATGCCCGTGTTCCGTAACAGCTCCGTTGACGAGCACACGGCTGCGGAGATCGCGGCCGCCACGCCGGACGGCAAGACCGTGGTCTACACCGACTCGCCGGCCAAGCGGATCGGGTTCACCAAGGTCGGCCGGGACGGCAAGCTCGCGCCGGACGGTGTGCTGCCGATGCCGGGTGAGCCGACGTCGGTGGACATCCTCGGCCGGTTGGCGCTGGTCGCGGTCAACACGTCGAAGTCGTTCACCGAGCCTTCCGGGGTGTTGGTGGTCGTCGACTTGACGAGCCGGGCCGTGGTGGCCACACACGACCTGGGTGGGCAGCCGGACTCTATCGACATCTCGCATGACGGCCGGTACGCCGCCATCGCGATCGAGAACGAGCGCGACGAGGACGTCAACGAGGGCGAGATCCCGCAGCTGCCCGCCGGTTTCCTGGCCATCGTCGACCTGAAGAGCGCCCCGGCGGCTTGGGGACTGCGACGGGTCGAGCTCACGGGCCTTGCCGCGGTCGCGCCGAGTGACCCGGAGCCGGAGTACGTCAGCATCAACGGGCGTGATCAGGTGGCCGTGACCCTGCAGGAGAACAACCACATCGCGGTCGTGGACCTGCGCTCGGGCAAGATCCTCAACCACTTCTCCGCGGGCTCGGTGACGGTAAACGGCGTCGACACCGAGGATGACGGCCGGATCGACCCGACAGGCACGATCACCGCAGCGCGCGAGCCGGACGCGGTGGCCTGGCTCGACGACCGTACGCTCGGCACCGCCGACGAGGGCGACTATCTGGGCGGCTCGCGTACGTGGACGGTCTTCGACGCGAGTACCGGTCACGTCGTGTACTCCTCGGGCAACGAACTCCAGCAGGTCGCGATCACGCAGGGCCAGTACCCGGATGGTCGCTCCGACAACAAGGGCGTCGAGCCGGAGGGCCTGGCCGTGGCCACGTTCGGCCGCAACCGGTACGCGTTCGTCGGTATGGAACGTGCGAACCTCGTTGCGGTGTACGACGTGAACAACCCGCGCCGCCCACGCTTCCTACAAGCAGTGCCAACCGGCGTGGGGCCTGAAGGGCTGCTTCCGATTCCCGCGACCGGCACGCTTGTCGTCTCCGCTGAGGAGGATGCCGCTAAAGACAGCGTGCGGTCTTCGCTTAGCTCGTACCGTCTGACTCGCACGCCGCTGTCGGCGCCGTCGATCGTCTCTGACGGCATCGGATTCGGTGCGTTGTCAGGGCTCTCCGGAATCCCGGGCGACTACCGCAATGTGGTTTCCGTGACCGATGCGGCGTACAGCCCGACGCGTGTGCTCACCATCGACACTCTCGCCTCACCCGCCCGCGTTCGCGGGGAGTTGACGCTGACCAAGAACGGCCAGCCGGTCGGTTACGACGGCGAGGGCATCGCGGCACGCCGTGGCGGTGGCTACTGGCTGGCGGCCGAGGGCGACGGCAAGAAACTGCCGAACCTCCTGGTGGAAGTGGCCGCGTCCGGAGCCGTTGTCCGCGAGGTTCCGTTGCCCGCCGCAGTGGCGGCTACGGCCACCAGCAATGGTTTTGAAGGCGTGACCGTTGCGGGGGAGCACGTATGGGTTGCGGTACAACGAGAATGGAAGACCGACAAGGCTGGTCAGGTGACGCTGGCACGGTTCACGCCAGCCACCGGCGAATGGGCGTTCGTGGCGTATCCGCTGGACGCGGCCCCGGCAGGAGCGTGGATCGGGCTTTCCGAAGTGACCGCGCTGAACGACCGCACATTGCTGGTACTGGAGCGTGACAACCAACGCGGTGATGCGGCGAAGGTCAAGAAGGTGTACCGCGTGGACATCAGCAAAGTGGCCCCGGTCGCTGCCGGCCAGCCGAAACCGTTGGTATCCAAGACTCTCGCATACGACCTGATGCCCGCACTCGCGGCAGGCAGCGGGGCCGTGCATGACAAGCCTGAAGGGTTGGCGGTCGTGGGCGAAGGTCTGTTCCGCCGCCTGGTCGGCGTGGTGGACAACGACGGCGTCGATGACGCGCCCGGTGAGTCGGTCTTCCTGAGGCTGGGCTGGATCCACTGAGCGGTTCGGCCAGCCGGGTGACGTTCCGGCTCACTGTGTCATCTGACATGGAGTCCGGTCCGCCCGGGCGGGTAGATCTGGCGGCTGATGCATCCATACCCGACGCACCAGTCTGTCCTCGCTTTCGACGTGGAGGGGTTCTCCGACCCCTACCGCGACGACAGCGCTCAGACTGTTGTCCGGGCTGGGATCTACCGGGTTGTTCAGGACTCCTTCGCCGCCGCGGGCATCCCCTGGGACCTGTGCGTCCATGAGGACCGAGGCGACGGCGCCATTGTTGTGGTGCCGCCCGAGGTTTCGAAGGTGCTGCTGCTGGATCCGTTGCTGAGCGGGCTGTGTGCCGCTTTGGTGGACTACAACCGGCACGCGCGATTGTCCGAACGGATCCGGCTGCGGCTCGTGGTGCACGCAGGTGAAGTCGGTGTTGATGACTACGGCTTGTCCGGCACGGATCTCCTGGCCGCGTGCCGGCTCCTTGAAGCTGAGGAGTTGAGAATCGCGTTACGGCACTCACCCGTGCCGCTCGCCGCGATCGTGTCCGACGGCATTTACGACAGCATTGTGCGACACGGTTTCCGGAACATCGATCCCGCCGCGTTCCACCCGGTCGCGGTGAAGGTGAAACGAAACCGGCTGCACGGCTGGATTCATCTTCCGGGCACCAGCATCCCGCCTGTCATCGATCGCGAGGACCCGCCGTCGGATTCGCCACGGCAGTTGCGTGCGGCCACGGGCACGTTCGTCAACCGCAAACGGGAACTGCGCACGCTTGATCAGGCCGGTCGCCAGGGACAGTTGGTCGTGCTCATCGGGCCGCCTGGCGTCGGCAAGACCGCGTTCGCCTTGTACTGGGCCAATCGGGTCCGGGCCAGATACGACGGCGGGCAGTTCTACGCGGATCTCGGCGGTCCTGGCCGGCCGGTCGCGCTTGTCGAGGTTCTCGGCCGGTTTCTCCGGGCGTTGGGAGTGGCGGCCGCGCGAGTCCCGGTCGACACCGATGAACAGGCCGCGATGTTCCGGTCGCTCACAGCGGGCCGTCGCCTGCTCATCCTCCTGGACAATGTCGCTTCCGCTGATCAGGTTCGCGCGCTCATGCCTGCGTCCGAATCGAGTGTCACGGTCGCGACCAGCCGGGTGCGGCTTGGTGGACTCATTACTCAGGGCGCCCGGTTCGTCGAGATCGACCGGCTCGGCGTCCCGGACGGGGTGGAACTGCTCAGCCGGGCGGTGGGAGCGGTACGGATCAAGAACGAGCTGGATTCGGCGCGTGAGCTGGTGACGTTCTGCGGTGGCCTGCCGATCGCACTGTGTGTTGCCGCCGCCCGGCTGGTGTCTCATCCTAAGTGGACAGTCAAGAGACTCGTCGCCGATCTCGACGGGAGGCTGGACCGGCTCAGTTTCGGCGACGACTTGTCGGTGAAGGCGGTGTTCGACGTGTCCTATCAAGCGCTTTCGATGCCAGCGGCCCGGCTGTACCGGCTGCTCGGCCTGCATCCCGGGCCGGATTTCGACGCGGGCGTGGCCGCGGCGGCCCTGCGGACATCACGGCCGGAAGCCGAGCGGCTGATCGACGAGATGGTGAACGCCAACCTGCTGGAGGAGGTGGCCGAGGACCGTTGCCGGTTCCACGACCTGATCAGGCTGCACGCCATGGAGATCGCAGAGTCCGATGAATCCAGCGCGGACCGGGCGTTGGGCGTGCACCGGATGCTCGACTGGTACCTCGACACCGCGACCGCCGCGGGGCGCGTCGTCACCCCGCACCGCCAGGGCCTCCGCCGCGACATCGAGCACGTCCCAGTCGACCAGGTCACATTCGACGGTCACGCCGACGCCCTGGACTGGCTCGATCGGGAACGTACCAACCTTCTCGCCGCCGCCCGGGCCGCAGCAGAGCGGGGAATGCCCACCAAGGTGTGGCAACTGGCCGACGCCATGTGGGGCCTGTTCCTGTACCGCACCCACTACCACGACTGGATGCAGTTCGACCTGCTCGCCGTCGAAGCCACCCGGGGAGGCCCAGACCTGGCCGCGGAAGCCGAAGCCCAGGACCGTCTCGGCCTGCTCTACCACGCCCTGCACCGCAACGACGAAGCGTTGACACACATGGCCAGAGCCGCCGAGCTCTGGCGTGAACTGGGCGAACGCCACCGCATCGCCGGCTCCACCGAACGTTTCGGCTTCGCCCACCTCGACGAAGGCCGCGCGGACCTGGCCATCGACCACTTCACCCGCGCCCTGGCGGGCTATCGGGAAGCCGGCGAGAGCCGCAGCACCGGCCTCGCCCTCATCAGCCTCGGCCGCGCCCTCATCGAATCAGGCAGATACACCGAAGCCACAGGACACCTGCACGAAGCCCACACCGAACTGACCGCCCTGCCCATCCCGGACCCATACAACTCAGCCCGTGCACTGCTCGCCCTTGCCCGCGCCGAAACCGGCGCCGGCAACTGGACCGGCGCCCACACCCACCTCCAGGCAACCCTCACCGCAATGCGCGAAGTCAACTCCCCTCTCGGCGAAGCCGACACCCACTGGGCCCTCGCCGAGCTGTACGAAAAGACCGGCGACCACGACCAGGCCCGCCACCACTACCAGGTGACCGAATCGATGCTCACCGACCTCGGCAACCCCGGCGTGGCCCGAGTACGCGCCCAACTCACCGCACTCGGATCCTGATCTAGGCCTGGTCTCCGCGGGTGGAGGGGATGACCAGGCCGGTTTCGTAGGCGAGGACGACGGCTTGGGCGCGGTCGCGGAGGGTCAGTTTGGCGAAGATGCGGGCGACGTGGGTTTTGACGGTTGCCTCGCTGAGGGTGAGGTCGTCGGCTATTTCGGAGTTGGAACGGCCTTGGCCGATCAGGGACAGGACTTCTCGTTCCCTGGGTGTCAGCGCTGCCAGGTCCTGGTGGATGGCGGGGGATTGGGGCTGTGGTTCGGTGAAGCGTTCGACGAGTCGGCGGGTGATCGAGGGGGCGAGCAGGGCGTCGCCGGTTTCGACCAGACGTACCGCGGCCACGAGGTGTTCGGGGGTGACGTCCTTGAGCAGGAAGCCGCTGGCGCCGGCGGCGAGGGCGTCGTAGACATAGCGGTCGAGGTCGAATGTGGTCAGCATCAGCACGCGGCAATCACTCGACTGCTTGAGGATGCGGCGGGTGGCTTCCAGGCCGTCCATGTTGGGCATGCGGATGTCCATGAGCACTACGTCCGGCTGTAGTGAGGACACCGCTGTCACTGCTTCGGCTCCGTCGGAGGCTTCGCCTACGACGTTTATGCCGCCTGAGGTCAGGATCATGCGGAAGCCAGTGCGGACAAGGGCTTGGTCGTCGGCGATGACGACTCGTGGTGCGGTCATGGGCGTTCGAGCGGAATCCGGGCGCGGACACGGAATCCGCCGCCGAGCCGTCGCCTGGCATCCAGGTCGCCGCCGAGGACGGCCACGCGCTCATGTAGGCCGAGTAATCCGCGCCCTTCTCCTTCGCTGTCCATGGGCGAGGTCCGGTCTCCGGACAACACACTCGGGCCGGTGTTGAGTACCTCGATGCGTAGGTAGTGATCCGCGTACCGCACGGTCACCTCCGCTTTCTGGCCGTCGCTGTGTTTGAGGGCGTTGGTCAACGCCTCCTGGATGATCCGGTACGCCGTGAGGTCCACACCGGACGGTAGTGGCCGTGGCTCGCCGGAGAGGCGGACTTCCACTGGCAGCCCGGCGAAACTGATGCGGTCTATCAGGGAACTGAGCCGGCTCAGGCTGGGTTGCGGCGCCAGGTGGTCGGAGTCCTCGGGTGCGGGTGCGAGCAGGCCGAGCATGTGACGCAGCTCTGTCATCGTGTCGCGTCCGGCGGTTTCGACTGCCAGCAATGCGTCGGTCGCCTCATCGGTCTGGGTGGCGAGCACCTGACGGGCCGCTCCGGCCTGTACCACCATGACGCTTACGTTGTGACTGACGATGTCGTGCAGTTCACGGGCGATCCGAGCTCGTTCGGCGTCGACGGCGTTGCGGGTGGCGCTTTCACGCTCCCGTTCGAGCAGCCAGCCGCGCTCCTGCATCGCGTGGACGTAAGCACGCCTGGCCTTTGCCAGCCGTACCGCGAAGAACACCGCGGCCAGGCAGGCGGCCACGGCCACGAGCAGCCAGCCGGCCCCGAGATCCCACACAGGGACCACTGTCCCAGAGCGACCGGGCGGACGCATCACTCCCCGGATGCAGGGGCTACATCCCCAGGATGACCCTGTCCGGCAGGTTACCTCGCCGGACTGATGCCGTTCCGCCTGTCACTGCGCAGTATTGCGTCCATGCAGAGTGCAGATCCGGTCGTCGAACTGGCGGCCGTGCGCAAGGAATACAGCGACTCGGTCGCCTTGGACGGAGTGTCGCTGACCATCCGCGCCGGGGAAGCGGTCGCGGTGATGGGACCGTCCGGCAGTGGCAAGTCCACGCTGCTGAACATGGTCGCCGGTCTGGACCGGCCGACGTCCGGGTCAGTGGTCGTGCACGGCACCGACCTGACGGCGTTGAACGAAACCGGCCTCGCCCTGTTCCGCAGGCACAAGATCGGCATGATCTTCCAGTTCTTCAACCTGCTCGACGACCTCTCGGCGCTGGACAACGTGGCGCTGGCCGCGCAGCTGACCGGAACCCCGGCAGGCCAGGCCCGCAACCGCGCGCTGGAGCTGTTCGACGAACTGGGCATCGCCAGTCGCCGCAACATCTATCCGGCGCAGCTGAGTGGCGGGGAACGCCAACGAGTCGCGGTGGCCAGGGCCCTGATGAACCGGCCGGCCCTGCTGCTGGCCGACGAGCCGACCGGCGCGCTGGACAGCCGGTCCGGCGAGCAGGTGATGGACCTGCTGCTCGACCTCAACCAGATCGGCCAGACGCTGCTGCTGGTCACGCACGACGAGCGGCTCGCCACCCGGTGTGCCAGCCGGGTGATCGAAGTCGTCGACGGCCGGATCGCACGTGAGAACAGCCTGGAGCGCACGCCGTGAACGCGGTGTGGCGGGCAGCTCGTGCGGCTGTGCGACGCCGGAGGCTGCAGACGATCGTGATCGGCGTCGTGGTGTGGGTCTCCACGGCGACCATCGTGATGGGACTCGGCCTGCTGGACGCGTCAGCCGCGCCGTTCGACCGCGCTTTCGCCCAGCAGAACGGCGCGCACCTGGTTGCCGCGTTCGACCAGACGAAAGCGACGGATACCCAGCTCACCCAGAACGCCCGGCAGGCGGAGGCGGCAGCCGGACCGTTCGGCCAGGCCACTCTGGACGCGTCCGAGGGCGACGTCTTCCTGGGCACGTTGACCACGGTGGGCAGGGCTGACCCCGGTGGTCCGGTCGACCGGCTGAACGTATGGCACGGCCGGTGGGCGACCGGCCCGGGAGAGATCGTCCTGAACCGCGCCCCAGGCACCATGGGCGGCCGGGCCGATATCGGGTTCAAGCTTTCGCTTCCTGGGCGTCCCGTGCTGACGATTGTCGGATTCGCCTACTCGGTGAGCGGATCCGCCGATGCCTGGGTCACCCCTGATCAGGTGAAAGACCTTCAGCCGACGGCATCGCAGATGCTCTACCGCTTCGCCCACGCCGGGACGGCAGCGGAGATCAGTGCGGGCGAGGCCGCCGTCACAGCGGGACTGGCGCCCAACGCCCTGATGGGTTCGCTCTCCTATCTGACTGTCAGGGACAAGGCCACGACCGAGGTGGGCGTGTTCATCCCGTTCCTGATGGTTTTCGGCATTCTCGGCCTGACGGTGGCGGTCCTGATCGTCGCCAACGTGGTCAGCGGCGCGGTGGTGGCCGGATTCCGGCATATCGGGGTGCTCAAGTCGATCGGCTTCACCTCCAACCAGGTGATGGCGATCTACCTGACCATGGTCCTGATCCCGTCGGTGATCGGCTGCGTGCTCGGCACGGTCACCGGCAACATCTTCACTCAGCCGATCGTGCAGGACGCGCTTGAGGGCTTCGGGCTGGACGAGATCAGTTTCGCGCCGTGGGTGAATGTCGTCGCGATACTGGGCATGCCCTTCATTGTCGCCTTGGCCGCGCTCGTTCCCGCACTGCGCGCACGCAGGCTGTCGGCTGCTCAGGCGATCAGCGCCGGCAGCACGCAACATGTCGGGCGGGCGCTGCGGGTCCAGCGCTGGCTCAGCGGTACCCGGTTGCCGCGTTCAGTCAGTCTCGGCCTGGGCGTGCCGTTCGCCCGTCCGGGCCGCACTGTCCTGACCATGGCCTCCGTTGTCCTTGGTGTCACGGTTGCGACGCTCGCAGTCGGCGTGACGCTGTCGATGACCGCGTACACCGATGCCGTCAGGCCGTCGTACACCGACCGGGTCGAATTGCTGGCGGGCAAGCCACGGGGCGGACCTGTGGCGGTCGAACCCGGTGAGGAGACGGAGCCCAATGCGGTGCTGGGCGATGCCGAGGACGAGTCGATGCTGCGCTCGTTGCCAGGTACGGCCAACGTGTTGGCGACGGCCGAGCTGATGGTCCAGGTGGCCGGTGGCAGCCAGAACGCCGATGTCCACTTCTACCGGGGAGACACCGCTGCTCTGGGCCCCCGTGTGGTGACCGGGCACTGGCCGGACGCGCCGGGCCAGGTGGTGGCGCCATCGAGATTCCTCAACCAGCGTGGCTTCAAGGTCGGCGACACCATCACGGCGGAGCTGCGGGGCAACCGGACCCAGCTGAAGATCGTCGGGGTCGTGCTGACCAACAACGCCGACCAGATCTTCGCCGACTGGTCCACAGTGGACCTTCTGGCGCCGGGTACGCGTGCAGACTCCTATCAGGTCAAACTCAAGCCGGACACGGACCGGGCGACCTACACAGCCGATGTCCGGGCCAAGGACCCGGGTCTGCGGGCGTTGCCACCGCGCGACGGCCAGTCCTCGAGCGCCGTGATCATCATCAGTGCTGCCACGATCCTGACGCTCCTGCTGGGTACGGTCGCGGCGCTCGGTGTCTTCAACACCGTGCTCCTCAATGCCCGTGAACGCCGGCGTGACCTGGGCATGCTCAAGTCGATCGGGATGACCCCGCGCCAGGTCACCGTGATGATGGTGACCTCCATGGCGGCGTTGGGCGTGGTCGGCGGACTGGTCGGCCTGCCCGTCGGGGTCGCCGTGCACGAGCTGATCGTCCCGGCCATGGCGGCCGCGGGTCAGGCCGATGCCATCGACGTGTTCATGAACGTCTACCACGCACCGACGCTCGTCCTGCTGGCTCTGGCGGGAATCGTCATCGCGGTACTCGGCGCCCTCGTTCCGGCCAGGGGCGCGGCGCGGATCTCGATCGCCACCGTCCTGCACAACGAATGAAAGGGCAGCAATGATCAGGCGCTGGGGTGGAGCGTTACTCGCGTTGGCAGGGGTGCTGGCGACCAGCCTGCCTGCCGACGCCGGCCAGGGGCCGGTGATCCGGAGAACGTCCTACGGAATCCCGCACATCAAGGCGGCGGACTATCAGGGTCTGGGGGTAGGGCTCGGGTACGCGTTCGCTGAGGACAACGCTTGTGTCATGGCTGACATCGCGGTGACGTTGTCGGCTGAGCGGTCGCGTTGGTTCGGCCCGGAGGCGGCCACGAAGTCCGGCGAGAACAACCTTGTCAGCGATCTCTATCACCAGCGGATCAACCAATCCCAGGTGATCGAGCGATTGCTTGCCGCTCCGCGAGGTCCGTCGCGGCCGGCCAGGGATCTGGTCCGCGGCTACGCGGACGGCTTCAACCGCTATCTCGCCAAGACGGGTGCGGCCAACCTGCCTGACGCTGCATGCCGTGGCGCGCAATGGGTACGTCCGATCACCGAGATCGATGTGTGGCGGCGCGCCTATCAGGTCGCCGCGTTCGACGGTGGCGAGGCTTTTCAGGACATGATCGTGTCGGCGCAGCCACCCGGAGCATCCGTACCTGCCCCGGCGGCAGCCCCGCTGCGCCGTCCCGAGGACATCGGCAGCAACGCGATCGCCGTGGGGAAGGCGGCCACGGCCGGTGGCACCGGGATGGTGCTGGGCAACCCGCACTTCCTTTGGCCGGACGACTGGCGCTTCTACCAGCAGCAGATGACCATCCCCGGCGAGCTGAACGTCAGCGGGGCAGGGCTGGCGGGCCTGCCGCTGGTCAACATCGGGCACAACGACCGGATGGCCTGGAGCCACACGAGTTCCACCGTGCAGACGGCCACGATCACCAAGCTCACGCTGGCCCCGGGCAGCAACACGAGTTACGTGGTGGACGGCCAAATGCACCCCATGGTGGCCGAGCATGTGACTGTCTCCGCGCGGCAGGCCGACGGCAGCATCGCACCGGTGACCCGGACGTTGTACCGCACGCCGGAAGGCCCCGTTCTCGAGGCGAGCGGTCCCCTGGAATGGTCTGGCACCAACGCCTTTGTGCTGCACGACGCCAACGCCGGCAACCTGCGGACGATCGATCAATGGCTGGCCATCGCCCGATCCCGCAACGTGTCCGACCTGAACGCGGCGCTCATCCGCCACCAAGGCCTGCCTTGGGTCAACACGATCGCCGCGGACGACACCGGAACCTCGTACTACAGCGACATCCAGGTGGTCCCGCACGTCACCGACGAGCTACAAGCACGGTGTGGCACGGGGCCGGAGATCGGGAGGGTGGTTCTCGACGGCAGTCGTTCCGCGTGCGGCTGGGGGAGCGACCCGGGCACTGTGGCCCCCGGGCTGCTCAGCCCCAGCAAGCTGCCCAGCCTGACTCGCCAGGACTACGTGAGCAACATGAACAACAGCCCCTGGCTGGCGAACCCGGCCGCACCGCTGACCGGCTATCCCGCGATCGTCGGCAATGCCGGCACCGAACGTTCGCCCCGGACCCGGCTGGGCCTGGACATGATCGCCGATCGCCTCGACGGCAGCGACGGCCTCGGTACTCCTGGCTTCACACTGTCCACATTGCAGGCAACGATGTTCGGCAACCGCAACCTCACCGCCGAACAAGGCCGCCAGTCCATTGTGGCCATGTGTCAGGCGAACCCGACATTGGTCGCTCACGATGGCCGGCCTGTCGACGTCCGGGCCGCGTGTGCGGCTTTGGCGGCGTGGAACGGCAGAGGCGACACCGGCGAAGCAGGCCGCGGCGCATTCCTATGGCGTGTCTTCATGAACATGGCTCGCCGACCTGACATCAACCTGTGGAAGGTGCCTTTCGACCCGGCCGACCCAGCACGCACCCCGCGTGACGTCAACGCCGGCAATCCCGATGTCCGGCAAGCCTTTGCTGACGCCGCGCAGCTCTTTGCGGCCGCCGGTGTCCCGGTGGACGTGCCGCTGGACGCCATCCAGAGCTACGCCGGAATCCCGATCCACGGCTGCAGCGGGCCTGAAGGCTGCTTCAACGTCATCTCAGTGCCCGGCGCTGTCGGGAGGACTTCCGAGATCAGCCACGGCACCAGCTACATCATGGCCGCGGAACTGACCAAGACCGGGCCACGCATGCGCTCGCTGCTGGTCTACAGCCAGTCCGCCAACCAGGCGTCACCGCATCACACCGATCAAACCCGGCTCTATGCGAACAAACAATGGGTCACGGGTCTCTTCACCGAACAGGAGATCGCTCGCGACCCCAACCTCACTGTCCGAATAGTACCCAGCTAGTTCAGCGCAGCTGGAAGGCGTTGAGGACGTCGGGACGGTGGCCGGTCAGGAAGTAGTCCGCAAGGGCCTGGCCGGTCGCCGGACCGAGGGTGACACCGAGCATGCCGTGGCCGGTGGCGACGAACACGTTGTCATGGCTGGGAGTGCGGTCGATCATGGGTAGCCCGTCGGCCAGGAACGGGCGTCCGCCGACCCAGGGATCACGGATTCGCCGGGGCAGGTCGTCGGGGTCGTCGAACCAGCGGCCGAGGTAGTGACGGCTCGCGCGGGCGATCGCCACGATCCGGCGCCAGTCCAGTTTCCGGTTGTTGCCACTGAGTTCCATGGTTCCCGCGATACGGGTGGTCCCGTTCATGGGGGACGCGACGACTCGCCGGTCGCCGAGATACAGCGCGTGGCTCGGCGCGGGATCGAGGTCGACAGAAAAGCTGTAGCCTTTGCCTGCCTGCATGGACAGCTGTACGCCCAGTTGTGCCATGAGCGACTGCGACCACATGCCTGCCGCGACGACCACAGCTCGGCACGGCAGGTCGCCCTCGGCGGTGCGGACCGCAGTCACTTTGCCGTTGACGGTTCGAAACCCTGTGACAGTGACGTTCTCGCGGATGTGGCCACCCGCGTTTTTGACGACCTGGGCGAGCGATGTGACCAGCCGGACCGGGTCCACGACGCCTTCCCCGCGTACCAGGTACGCGGCTTGGACCTCGGCGGACAGCGCCGGGTCGAGCCGGTGCGCGTCAGGTCCGACGGTCACCTGCTCGGGCAGGTGGTAGTGACCGTCGGCCATTTCGCCCTGGACGTCCAGGTGGTGCCGGGCCTGACTGGCAGACAGGAAAGCGTGCACCAGGCCAGGACGTTGCAACGTGGTGTCGACGCCGGCCTCGGCAAGTCCCTCGAACAGGTCGAAGGTGGGCCGGTTCAGCGCGGCGACCGCCGCGTAGCCGTGGCGGAACGCGGATTCGTTGCTGTTGCGCCACAAACGCCACAACCACACCAGGAACCGGGGATCCAGCGGCGGCCGGAGATAGAGCGGCGACTCCGGCTTGCCCAGCGACCGAAGGGCGTAGTGGGTCACGCCCGGCGCGGGCACGGGCGCGGAATGGCTCAGACATACCCAACCCGCGTTGCCCCACGACGCGCCCGATCCCAATGACGCCCGCTCGGTCACCTCGACCGGAACGCCGGCGGACGTCAGGTAATGGGCGATGCACAGGCCTATGACACCTCCGCCGACAACGATTACCGGGGAGTCCGAAGGCATGATCACCCTTCCCGTTGGTGCGACAGAAACTCACGCGTGCGTTGCTGCGACGGATTACCGAGCACATTCGCAGGCTCGCCCTGCTCGATGATCCGCCCGCCGTCGACGAACACCACGTGGTCGGCGACGTCCCTGGCGAAGGACAGTTCGTGCGTGACCAGGACCATGGTCATCCCGTCGGTCGCCAGCTCCCGCATCACCCGCAGGACCTCACCGGTCGACTCAGGGTCCAAAGAGGACGTCGGCTCGTCGAACAGCAGCACGGACGGGCGTAGCGCCAACGCTCGCGCGATGGCCACGCGTTGCTGTTCGCCTCCGGACATCTGCTCCGGGTACGCCGTCGCGCGGTGGGTCAGCCGTACTCGGCTCAGGAGTTCTACCGCGCGCTCAACAGCTTCCGACTCGGGTACTCCGGCGTCGAGCGGCGCCAGCATCACGTTCTCGACGGCTGTCAGGTGCGGGAAAAGGTTGAACCGTTGGAAGACCATGCCCACCGAGCGGCGCAGCTTCGGCAGATCCGGGCACACCACTCGCTGGTCGAAGATGGGTGTGCCGTTGACGGTGATGACACCGCTGTCGGGTCGTTCGAGCAGATTCAGGCAGCGCAGCAACGTGGTCTTGCCGCCACCGCTCTGCCCGATGATCGCCGTGATCGTGCTGTGGTGGACCGACAACGACACGTCGTCCAGCACCAGCCTGCCGTCGAAGGACTTGCTCAGCCCGGTGATGGTCAGGACGTCGGTGCCGGTCCGTTCAGTCACGTCCGTCATGTCGTCATCTCCTTTGCCAGCAACGCTTTCGCCGCGCGAAGCCGTCGTCGCCGCCGGGCCGACAACGGTGTGCCCGCCCGGATTCGCCGCTCGAACCACAACAGGCCCTGCGACAGCGGATAACAGAGCGCGAAGTAGATCACCGCGATCACCAGGTAGACCTCCAGTGCGCGGAAGGTCGCCGAGGTGATCAGCCTGCCCTGCGACATGAGTTCGGCGGCCGAGATGGTCACCAGCAGCGATGTGGACTTCAGCAGGTCCACGAGCATGGTGTTCGTGCCCGGCAGCGCCAGGCGCATCGCCTGCGGGAAAACGACTTTGCCGAAGGTGCTGATCCGGCCGAGGCCCAGCGCCTCGGCGGCTTCGCGTTGCCCCGCGTGCACGCCGTGGATCGCCGACCGGAAGATCTCCGACAGGTACGCGGCGTAGAAGACGATCAGGCTGAGCGTCCCGGCCTGGAAGACGTCCAGCTTCAGCCCGATCGAGCCGAGCCCGAAGTACGTCAGGAAGATCACCGCGAGCAGCGGCACGTTCTTGAACACCTCGGTGTAGACGGCCGCCGGAATCCGCACCAGGCGACGGCCGCTCAGCCGCATCAGGGCGACCGCGAGTCCCAGCAGTGCCGCACCGGCGAAGCCGACCACGGTGTAGGACAAGGTTTTCAGGAGGCCTTCCCACAGATCCGGGAGATACTCCGACCACGGAACCTCGAACACGGTCACACTCCTCAGATCGACGGTGGGGTCCAGTCCTGCGGCCGGTCGACGCCTCGCCGCAGCGGCGCGATGTGCGGTGCGGGCTTGAGGAACTGCGCAGGGTCGCCGCCGTACTTCTTCACCAGTCCGGTCATCTCACCGCTGGCGTACATCGCCCTGATCTCCTTGGAGATGGCCTGTTCCAGCGCGGTCGCCTGCTTGGGCAGGTAGAAACTGGTCATGTAGGAGCGGAAGTACTCGTAGGCCGGGTGCTGCTGGATGTCGGCATCGGTCGGCGGGGTCAGGTACTCGGTCTGCAGGCCGAGATCCGGCCGTGCCTGCTGCGCGGCGATGATGATCAGCGGGTCGAGGAAGCCGACGTCGGCCCGGCCTGCGCCGAGGTCGTCGATCACCCCGTTGCCGTCGGGGTAGGCCTGCAGCTTCGCGCCCGGCACGGCCTGGATCGACTTGACCCAGACGTAGCCCTCCACCGTGCCCAGGCGGAGGTTCGCCAGGTCGGCGACGGTCTTGTACTGCTTGCCGGACTTCACCGCCATCGCGGGCGGCGAGTAGTAGGGCGGGTCGGTGAACAGGCCCTGCTTCTGCCGGTCCGCCGACCACGCGACCCCGCCGACGGTGATGTCGACGCGCCGGGACTGGACTCCGGCGAGCATGCCCGCGAAGTCGGTGACCTCGGGTTCGACCCTCAGCTTCAGCTTGGCGGCGACCGCGTTGAGGATGTCGCTGTCCAGGCCGGTCAGCTTGCGGTCCTTGTAGTCGGTGTACGGGGCGTACGGCTGGATCGCGACCTTGAGCACGCCGGGTTCGAGGGTGCCGAGGTCGTTCGTCGCGCCGCTGCCGGCCTCACTGGCCGAGCAGGCAGTCAACGCGGCGACCAGCACGCCGCTCACAGCGAGCACTGCGGTTCTCGACATGGCACACGTCCTAACTGGCGAATGAGGTTGGTCACACGTTAGGCGGCCGAATCCTGCCGGTCACTGGTTACTCTGACCAGAAATGAGCCCTATCCTGGACAGCTCGCGGTACGACTCGTACAAAGGGGTGACGGCGATGCTCACGTCCTCGGTCGCCAACGAGATCGCGGTCGACACCAGCGCGATCATCGGATTCAACGTCCTGATCACCGACCGGGACGGCATGGTGATCGGCAGCGGCGACCCCAGCCGGGTGGGCAGTTTCCACGAGGCGTCGGTCGAGGTGGTGCGCCGGCAGACCGCGATGAGCCATGATCCGGATGCGGCGCGCAGGCTCGTCGGCGTGGAACCGGGGATCACGCTGCCGCTCGTGCTCGACGGTGAGGCAGTCGGCACTGTGGGCATCACCGGCTCACCGGGCCAAGTCGAGCGATTCGGCCGTCTGGTGCGCAACCAGACCGAGATCCTCCTGCGCGAGTCGGTCCTGCTGTCCTCGCGCCTGTTCCGGGAGAAGGCTGTCGAGGATCTGCTGCGCAACGTGGCGCACTACGACCGGGAGACCGCGGATCCTGGGCTGCTGACCCTCCGCGCTCACGAACTCGGGTACGACCTGCGCCAGCGGCGAGTCGTCGTCGTGGTGGACGTCGAGACTCCGGCGGAGCCCACGAAGGTCGTACGGGCCTTACGCCGGGTGTTCGACGATCCCCAGGACATCGTCGGCAGTACCAGTTCCGGCCGGTTTGTCGTGCTGCACATGGAAAAAGTCCCGGTAGCCGACCGATGCGCCCGAGTGCCCGGCGAGATCGGGACCGGCTGCAAAGCCGGGATCGGCGGCCGCGCTCAGTCGGTTCCCGAACTGCACGACTCGTATCAGGACGCGTCGACCGCGCTGTACCTGGCAGAACGGCTCGCCGGGGCGGCCTCGGTGGTGCACATCGACGACCTGCGCGTGCACGAACTGGTCGCCTCCAGCGGCCGGCAGCTACGAGCCCGGTTCGTCCGGGCTCTGGCGGGCGAGCTGAGCGCCCTTGCCGACTGGCCGATCCTGCGCCAGACGATCATCACCTGGTGCGAGTGCGGCTTCAACCTGGTCCGCGCCGCCGCGGAGCTGCGGATCCACCGCAACACCGTGGTCTACCGGTTGAACAAGATCGAAGAACTGACCGGCCACAGCACCCGCGATGCCCGCTTTGTCCTCAAGCTCTACCTGGCCTGTGTCGCCGATCACCTTGACTCCCGGCGGCCCTGAGCAGGCGATCTGGTGAATCACGAAAGTGACCTGTGCCACGCTCCGGTCAAGTACTGATGGGTCTCTTTCGTGCGCTTATTGGGCACTGCTGAGGGATGGACGTCCCTCTGTGGAGTTAATGCCGTGACCATCCGCGATAATCGGGCCACCCGTGCGGTTAATTGCCCACGCCGCGCGCAGCCCGGTACGTTCTACGTATCTGCGAACCAACGGAGAATGTATGATCAGGGTCGTCGCCTTCGGTTTGACAATGCTGTTTTCCTCAATTCTTTTCGCCAGTCCGGCCTCTGCCGAGCAACCTCGGCCACCTCGATGCGACTCGCGTTACTACGGCTTGGTCAACGGTGAAGGCGTGTCCGTACTGTGCGATTCCGGGCCGTCGGACAGCTTCCGGGTGATCGCCCACTGCGAGTCCGGTATCAGCTCGTGGATCGACTACGGAACATTCGGGCATGTCGGTTCCGATTCATCGCAAGCGCAATGCCAGAGCCTGATCGGAATGGCGCATGTGGGCGGATATCACATCGACTGGCTGTGAATTCCCGTCGCGATAAGTCCTTATTGGACCGTCCCGGGGTACGTCTGGTACTGGTCGCTGCAGGTGCAGGATGACCCGACGGCCACCGCGGCAGGCAACTGGCACGGGCCCAGGGTGGCCATGCACGTCGTCGACCTCGCGGGCTGCCAGGTGTCGAAACCGTCGTCGGAACCGGCGCTGAAATAGAGCACCGCGCCGATCACCAGGACCAGGACCAGGATCACTGTCAGGACCGCCTTGCCCACCGAACCCCCGGCCGAGGGCTGGTGTACCGGCCGGGGCGGTGGTGCGGGCGTCGGCATCGGTGCCTGGGCCGGCGCAGGTGGCGGCGGGGTGTGTGGCCATTGCGGCGGGGCCACCGGAGGCGGTGGTGGTGGAGTGGAGGTGACGTCCGCGGTGTAGCGCCTGGTCAGCTCCGCCTGGACCGACTGGAAGTCGGCGAGCGGCAGGCCGTTGCGGCGTAACAGCTTCTCCAGCTCGGTGGTCGGCATGTGGCTGAAACGGCCCGCGTTCGGCGAGGTCATGGGTCTTCGCCTCCTACATTCCGAGTAATCGGCGGACCCGGGACGAAGTGAGCGGCGCCAGCTGGAATCCCTCCAGCGCCTCCACCGCGCCCCGGATGGACCGGTCGTTCTGTTTCAACAGGCTCAGCAGCGCCACGAGTTGCAGCGTCACAATCTGGATCCGGGCGTTCTCCCGGATGATCCCGAGCGTGGGCAGTTTGTTGCGGACCTGGGTGACGGCCGATTTCAGGTTGTCGACCTCGCCCATGTACTCCGACCATTCCCGCTCGAGTTCGTCCAGCGCGCTTTCCCGGCCGAGAATGCTCTCCAGGGTGTGCTGACGCACCATCTCGTCCACCTGGTTCGTGTCCAGCTGGGCCTGAGCGCCTGCTGGGCGGTCCTGGCCGAGGAGATCCGGTCCTGCGCCTCGCGGTGCAACTCGGCCAGTCCGTCGTTGAGCACAAAGCCCTGGACGTATCCGATGACGAAGTCGGCGAGTTCGTAGATGAGCACGGCGTTGCCGAACATCATGTTCGTCAGCCGGTGCGTTCCCGGTTCGAGCTCGATACGTTCCAGAATCCCGCGATTGAGCTCACTGAGGAATTCCACCGTGAGCCGCAGCGACTCGTACGAGATATGCAGGTGTTTCTCCGCGAGAATCAGGCGCTGGGCGCGATTGCGTTCGGCCAGCCCGATCTGCAGGTGCCCGACCCCGCGCTCGACCTCCTGGTAACGGCCTTCCTCGATCTGCCTCGCGATGGACTCGATCACGGTGCGAATACCGGCATGCAGACCGGTCAGGCCGGCCCGGTCGGCAGGCGGGACGACCCGGCTGGCATCGACGTTGCGCGTGAGCAGATCGGTGTCCTCCACGCTGTAGCGGGACCGCACATCCAGCACTTTGGTCATGTGCTGGTCCAGCATCTGCGCGATCGCCCGCAGCCCGGAGAACCGCTTCAACTGCTCCACCGGGTCGACCGGGGCGTCGGCAAGCACCCGTTCGGGGTTGTCCACCAAATCGGTGAGCCGCCGGGCCAGCCGGACAAGCTCCGGATCCCGCTCGGCGCCGGCCCGCCGCAAAGCCGCCTCGACATTCGCGCGCAACGGCCCCGACCGCGGATCGGCAGCCAATTCGTCCACACTTCGGGCGACCTGCCCGCCATACCGTTGCACCAGGTAATGCCGAAGCGCGTGGTATCCGTCGACCACCACTTCCTGGCCCACGGACTCCACACCCGCGAGCATTCCCCGCACAAGAGCGCCGACGATCAACGAAACCGGATCGAACATCGCGATACTCCCCATGCCGGCACCCTTGCCCACACATATCGCGGAGACCCGTGGATCTGCTACGGGAAATGATCGAGCGGGCACCGTGAATCGTCAACCCGGACCACCGGGACAATGTTCTCGGTGTTCACGGCCGGGCAATCGATCTCCCCGGCGGCGGGTTTGAAGATCATTTCGACGTTTCGGTCCCGGTGGTTTCGGGTACCCGGAGCACCGGCCAGAGCAGGGATACTGGACAGGGTGGACGTAGTGCGAGTGGTGGACGGATTGCTGGCGCCGGGCACAGTGGTCGGCGATGGGCGCTACCGGTTGCTGGACCCTGTCGGAGTCGACGAGCGGGACAACGCACACCTGTGGCGGGCGCGTGACGGCCAGCTCAACCGTGATGTCGCGCTGACCATCCTGCGTGGTGACTCCTCGGATCCCGAGGCCGTGCGGAACACCCTGCAGCGTGTCGCGCCTGCTACCCGGTTCATGCATCCCGGCATCGCCGCAGTGCTGAACGTGTTGAGCGTCGGCGATGGCGTCGGCCGCAGCGAAGGCATCGTGGGCCTTGTCGCCGCCGAATGGACCCGGGGCACCGGCATGTCCGATGTCGTCGCACGTGAACCGGTCTCGCCCTTGCATGCCTGCCTGCTGCTCGAACCCCTGGCCGACGCGGTGACGCAGGCCCATCGGCGCGGCGTGATGCTCGGTGTGGGACATCCGCATCGCGTCCGGGTCACTCCGGCAGGCAGGTTGCGGCTGGCGTTCCCCGGCCCACCGGCGGGAGTGAGCCTGATCGACGATGTGCGCGGTCTCGCCGCCATCCTGTATTTCCTGCTCACCGGCCGTTGGCCGGCGCCGGGTGGCCGGATCGTCCCGCCCCGGGAGCTGCAGCCGGAGGTCCCGGCCGAGCTGTCCGACGTCGTGGTGCGCAGCCTCACCGATGTGAGTGCCGGCGGCATCCGTACGAGCGACAGCATCGTGCAGGTTCTGCGGCAGGTGACCGAGAGCGCCAACCCTGTTGCCGCACCCGACGACGACGAGCTCCTTCCCGGCACCAAGCAGAGCGGCGCGGAGTGGACCACGAAACCGCCGGTCAACGACGCCGCGCGGAAGAAGAAGCTGGCCATCGCCGTCGCGGTGCTCGTGCTCATCTCGATAGGCGTGGTCGTGTGGGTCGGCGCCATGGTGATCGGCACCTTCCTCTGAGAACTGGGTTACAGTGGCGGTGGCTGCCAGGAAGCCACCGGTCCGCGGGAATGGGCTCAGCCCACCTGGCGTGTGCACCACGCGTCACCATCGCTCTCCTTTCGGCCTGACCAAGCGGACATCAGGCAGACGAGAGGAGACCATCGTGCCGACCCTCGGCATGCCCGACCGTCCCCACATCGACAACTTCCGTCGGCAGGCCCGTGCCTTGCAGCGGGCTGCGCGGGCCGGCGAACCTGACGCCCTCACGCGGCTGGACCGTCAGCATCCCGGTGCAGTGCCCGACGACTTGCAGTTGAGCGTGGCGCAGTTGGTCGTCGCCCGTGAATACGGCTTCGCCAGCTGGCCCAGGCTCACGCAATACCTGGAAACCGTGACCGAACACGGCTGGGACACCAGACTCGGCGCAGCGCCCACGACCGACCCGGCGGAGGAGTTCTGCCGCCTCGCCTGCCTGACGTACAGCCGCGAGGACGGGCCGGAACGCTGGGCCCAGGCCCGTCGGCTGCTGGCCGAACATCCCGATCTGACCACGACGAACATCTGGGCCGCCGCAGCGGCCGCACGCCCAGACGATGTCGGCAGACTGCTCGCCGAGCAGCCGCGGTTGGTGACCGAGCGGGGCGGCCCGTTCGGTTGGCGGCCGCTGTACTACCTCGTCTACTCGCGATTCGACCCGGACGTTCCCAACGAACGCGTGCTCACGGTCGCCCGGCAACTGCTCGACGCGGGCGCAGACCCCAATGACGGCTACCTTTTCGATGGCCTGCCGTCGCCGTTCACGTTGCTGACCGGCGTGTTCGGCCACGGCGAACTGGGCCAGTCCAGCCAGTCCTGTCACCCGCACTGGCAGGAGCTGGGCCGGCTGCTGCTTGACGCGGGCGCCGACCCCAACGACGCCCAGACCCTGTACAACCGGATGTTCGCGCAGGACAACTCGCACTTGGACCTGCTGTTCGAATACGGCCTCGGTACCGGCGACGGCGGCCCGTGGAAGACGCGGATCAGCGAGCTGAGCACACCCGAGAAGATGCTGCGAATCCAACTGCGCTGGGCAGTCGAGCACCACCAACCCGCCCGAGTACGGCTGCTGGTCGAGCACGGCGTCGACTTCTGTTCGCCATTCGAAGGTGACGGGCCCGCGTGGAGCCCCGGCGACGGCCGCACACCAGTCGAACTGGCCCAGCTCAACGGCGACGCCGAAATCGCCGATTACCTTGTCGCCCAAGGCGCCCCGCTGCCCGGCCCCGACCCGGTGCACGACCTGATCGCCGCTGCGTTCCGCGCTGACCGATCCACAGTAGACCAAGTCTGCGCTGAACACCCTGACGTCGTAACGGAAGCCCGTCGCGCCCGACCCGGACTAGTCGTGTGGGCCGCGGCTAAGACAACCGTCGAGACGGTCACATTGCTGGCAGAGCTGGGATTCGACGTGAATGCCTTCGGCCGTGGTGACGCCCCGGTCGAGGCGACTTGGGAAACCGCACTGCACCACAGTGCCGGTGAAGGCAACGTCGAGCTGACCCGTCGACTGCTGGATCTCGGTGCCGATCCCAATCTTCGCGACCGGCGCTTCAACGCGACCCCACTCGACTGGGCCCGGCACTTCCACCGACTGGAAACCGTCGCACTGCTCGAACCCGTTACGGCACCTGAATAACAGATGCCGGCGCCTGGGCTAGCGACAGGCTGTTCCCGTCCGGATCCAGCATGACGACGTGGCGCACTCCATTGCTGTAGGTCTCCACCGGTTCGTGCTCGATGCCGTGCGCGGCGAGGCGGGCCAGGATCTCGTCGAGGTCGGTCACCCCGAGCGTGATCATGGTCCCGCCTACCCGCTCTGCCCGCACATCCCGATCGTCGATGACAACCCACGCGTTCTCGCCGACCTGCCACAGGTATTCCGCACCGATGACCTCGTCGGCCGGGCGCCCGAAGAACACCCCGAACCACTCCAGTGCCCTGGCCCGGTCCCGAACCGGCATGACGCTGTACAAGTCCACGCGGATCAACTCCTCATCGTCGTCCCGGAAGTTGGACCCGTCCCGAGGCTGGAACTCATCGGTGCGGGGACGGCTTTTTCCGCGGCGCGGCTGACCCGTTCCCAGCCGGCCCAGGTGTCCATGCGCTGTCCGGAGATGTCGAAGGCGAGGTCGTAGACCATGCTGCCGAGCAGGAGCCGCAGCGGCGGATTGGGGCTGGCGACCAGTGTCATCAAGGCTTTGGCCGCCAGTTCCGGTTCGCTGTCGATCGATCCCTCCGTCCACTGTTTCTCCAGCTCCGCGCGCAGTGAGTCGTAGGCGGGGTCCGGGGTGGCTGCGGTGCTGGAGGTGTAGAGGTCGGTCCAGTAGCCGCCCGGCTGGACGATGGTGACCTTGATGCCGAACTCGGCGGCTTCGGCGGCCAGGGCCTCGCTCATGCCTTCCAACGCGAACTTGCTCGCGCTGTAGAGGCCGGTGCTGGGGAAGCCACCGAGCGCGCCGATGCTGGAGATCTGCACGATGTGCCCGCTGCCCTGGGCCCGTAGCCGCGGCAGGACGGCCTGGCTGACCCAGAGCGCGCCGAAGAAGTTGACCTCCAGTTGGGCACGGGCCTCGGCTTCGGTGAACTCCTCGACCATTCCGGCGAACAGTGCCCCGGCGTTGTTCACCACGATGTCGAGTCGTCCGAAGTGCTGGACTGCCTGGGCGACGGCGTCGAAGACCGCTGAGCGATCGGTGACATCCAGGCGTAGTGCCAGCAGGCGGTCTGGATGCCGGGCGGCGAGATCGTCGAGCGGGGTGACGTTGCGGGCCGCGCCGACAACCCGGTCACCAGCGGCGAGCGCGGCCTCAGTGAACGCGCGGCCGAGGCCGCGGCTGGCTCCGGTGATGAACCAGACGCGGGATTCCGCTGAGGTTTCCATGGGCTCCTTCCGGCTGTCGAGACGAACCGGTCCGTCTCGTTGATGACGCAAGCCTGGACCAGTCGGCGCCGGTTGTCAAGACGGACCGTCTCGTCTCAGCTTTGCTAGAGTGGATCGATGCCGAACAAGGCCGCCCCTGATGCCAGCCGCCGCAGCGAGACCGCGCGGCGAGCCATCCTCGCCGCCGCCCTCGACCTCGTCGCGGAAGTGGGTTACGCGAAGCTCAGCATCGAGGGCATCGCGCATGCTGCTGGAGTCGGCAAGCAGACGATCTACCGGTGGTGGCCGTCAAAGGGCTCGCTGCTTTTCGACGCGTTCCTCACGCTCGCCGGTGAGGGCGAGGCCACGGCCCTGCCCGACACCGGCGATCTGGCGGCAGATATGAAGATGGTTCTGCGGGCCACGGTCGACGAACTCAACGACCCGCGCTTCGACCAGCCCATGCGCGCGTTGCACACCGAGATCGTCCACGACCCCGTCCTGGCCGCCGACTACGTGAAGCGCCTGGACGAGCCGATGCGGGAGTTGAAGAAGCAGCGGCTGCGTGCCGCTCAGCGTGTGGGACAGCTGATCGAGGATGTCGACCTAGACGTGGCTGTCGACATGCTGTTCGGGCCGGTCCTCAACCGGTGGCTGCAACACACCGGCCCGCTGACCCATGACTACGTCGATCACGTGGTGGACACGGCATTGCGCGGTCTGGGGCCACGTTGATCAGCGGCCGGTGGTCCGGACGATCTGGAGTACGTGGTCGGTGACAGTGGCTGTCTCGCCGCTGGGTCCGGTTGCCGTCCGCTGGACCTTGTCGCTGCGTACGATCCGCCACCGGTCGGAATCGAGGTCCAGTTCGGCGGAGACCTCGCTGGGTGTCGGGTAATGCGTGTCGGGATCCTGGTTCCACGACCAGGGTGCGGCACTACCGTGGTCGACGATCAACAACAGGCCGCCCGGCCGTAGCGCGTTCGCCGCGGTGCGCAGCACCTGAGACCTGGCCAGTGCGAACGGCGTATGGAAGTACTGCGCGGAAACAAGATCGAACTCACCGGCCGGGAAAGTCCAGGCCAGGTCGTGCTGTTCGGTGACGACCCGGTCTCCGACGCCGAGTTCACGGGCACGCTCCAGTGTTTTGGCCACGGCGGTGGTGGCGATGTCGACGCCGGTGACCTGCCAGCCCTGCTGGGCGAGCCAGATCGTGTCGCCACCGGCACCGCAGCCCAGATCCAGGGCTGTGCCCGGACGCAGCGGCTCGACCGCCTCGGCGAGCAGTGGATTGACGCGCTCGCCCCACTTGCGGTGTGCGCGGTAACGCTTCTCCCAGAACAACTCTGCTTCGGTTTCCATCGATCTCCTTTCCAGTGGCTCCAGCATCACCGGCAGCGTTTCGCTCTTGCAAGAAAAATTGCGGATCCGCACAATCAGCCGATGGGCGACATCGAACATGACGTACTGGCCGGAGTCGGGGACCGCTTGCGGGCCCTGCGCAAGGCGCGTGGCACGACACTGATGGACCTGGCCGTCGAGACCGGCCTGACCGCGAGCACGCTGTCCCGTCTCGAAACCGGAAAACTCCGCCCCACACTGGAGCAGTTGCTGCCCCTGGCCCGGGCGCACGGCGTCCCGCTCGACGATCTGGTCCAGGCGCCGCTGACCGGCGACCCACGTATCCACCTGCGGCCGGTGCGGCGTTTCGGCCTGACCGTGGTGCCCCTGACCCGGCGGGCGGGTGGAATCCAGGCGTACAAGGTGATCCATCCACCCGCGGGCCGCGCACCGAAGAAGAACCTGCAGACCCATGAGGGATTCGAATGGTTCTATGTCCTCAATGGACATGTCCGGTTCGTGCTCGGCGACCAGGACCTGCGACTGGGTCCCGGCGAGGCCGCGGAGTTCGACACCCGCCTGCCGCACTGGATCGGCAGCGCCGGCGACGAGCCCGCGGAACTGCTCATCCTGTTCGGCCCTCAGGGAGAACGCGCCCACCTGCCGACAACCCGCAAATGAGACCGAAGCCGATTACCGGAATAGTGAAAAAGGTGAACGAAAACCGTCGGAAATCGGCTTGACGGGTATGGTTCCCGGGTCATCTGGGATATTATCGATGACTATGGCGGATGCTGGCCGAGACAGAGTCGTTGCTGCCCGCGCAAGTCGTCATCGGGCGGCGAGAATGCCATGATCTGGGAAGTGCTGGTCCTCGGTTTTGTGCTCAGTCTTGACAATTTCCGGGTCTCGGTCGCACTCGGCACTGTCCCATTCGGTCTCAAGCGCGCGGTACAGGTCGCGCTGACCTTCGGGCTGTGGGACGCGATCATGCCGCTGATCGGGTTGCTGATCGGCCGGCAGATCGGGGAATCCGTCGGGGACGTCGCCGAATTGGTGGGTGCGGTCGCACTCGGCGGGTACGGTCTTTACCTCGTCATCTCGGCCCTGCGCAATCCGGAGCCGGACGAGCTGGACCATCCGTGGGCGCTGTTCGGCATCCCGTTGGCGCTGAGCCTGGACAACCTGTTCGCCGGGGCGAGCCTGGGAATCCTCGGATTCCCGCCGTGGCTCTCGGCGGCCGTATTCGGCGTCATGACGGCGATGTTGTCGCTGGCCGGGCTGCAGCTCGGGCGAGCAGCGGCGCGCTTCATCAAGATCCGCGCGGACCTCCTGAGCGGAGTCACCCTGATGGTTGCCGCGGTGGCACTGCCGTTGGTGTTCGGAGGCTAGGGGAAGGGCGCCGGCTCCGGCGCCCTTCCCAATGTTTCTGTCAGTCGTCCAGCTGCGCGACGTACATGGTCACTTCGGGCGCGACTGCGATCTCATCGAAGTCGGGCGTCTCCCACACAGCGAGCTGAGACTCCACGGATTCACCTCTTCTCGGGAACTACGGCGTCTCCGGGAGAGCGAACACGATCAGCGCGCTGCCGTGGCCGGCGCCGAGCATGCCGGGCAGGAATCCCTCGGCCCATCCGCCCCAGCCGACCGGCACGGCGATGTACTGCCTGCCGTCGACCATGTAGGTGGTCGGGCTGCTGTGGTGGCCGCTTCCGCACTGGAACTGCCACAGCAGCTGGCCGGTGCGGGCGTCGAGGGCGTTGAACTCCCCGGACGGTTCACCGGCGAACACCAGGTCACCGCCGGTGGCCAGCACCGAGGCGCACATCGGGAGTTCGTTGCGCCAGCGCCACTTCTCCTCGCCGTTGGCGTCGAACGCGCTGATGGACCCCGCCATGTCCTCGATGTCCACCTGAACGCCCGCGCCCCAGTACGGAATACTCTCCTTGAACTCCCGGCGCCGCCGGGTGGCCGTGGCACCGGTGTCCTGGACCGGGACGTAGAAGAGTTCCGTCTTCGGGCTGTAGGCCGCGTGGGTCCATTCCTTGGCGCCGGCC
Source organism: Kibdelosporangium banguiense (assembly GCF_017876405.1). Lineage (GTDB taxonomy): Bacteria > Actinomycetota > Actinomycetes > Mycobacteriales > Pseudonocardiaceae > Kibdelosporangium > Kibdelosporangium banguiense. The sequence goes on from NZ_JAGINW010000001.1 coordinate 3,668,900, forward strand.
GGGCCCGGGTAGAAGTGGACCGGTTCGCCCTCCTTGTCCGGATAGATCTTGGCCGTCACCTTGCCGTCCCTGGTGATCGCGCCCCACGTGATGCGGTCCACGAAGGGAGTGATCTGCACCAGCGAGCCGTCCGTGCGATCCAGGACGAAGAAGTAGCCGTTCTTGTCGAAGTGCCCGAGCAGTTTGCGGTCGCCCTGCTCGAACAGGATGCACTCGGCGATGCTGTCGTAGTCCCACAGGTCGTGCGGGGTGCACTGGTAGTGCCAGCGGATCTGGCCGCTGTCCACGTCGACGGCGACGATGCTGTCGGTGAAGAGGTTGTCGCCCTCGCGGACACCTCCGTCGAAGTCGGGCGCCGGGTTGCCGGTACCGACGTACAGCAGGTTCGTCTCCGGATCGAACGTGCTGGTGAGCCAGCAGTTCGCCCCGCCACGGGCCCAGGCCTCGCCGTCGGCGGGCCAGGTCTCCGAGCCGGGCTCGCCGGGCTTGGGCACCATGTAGCAGCGCCACTGGGGTTCGCCGGTTTCCAGGTCGAACGCGTCGAGGTGGCCGCGTACGCCGAACTCGCCGCCGGAACTCCCGACGATGACCATGTTCTTCACGACCAGCGGTGCGACCGTGGCGCTCTCACCGGCCCGGACGTCCCCGTAGGTCCGGTCCCAGACCCGTTTGCCGGTGGTCGCGTCGAGCGCGAGCACACGGGCATTCGCCGTAACGAAAAAGACCTTCCCTTGCGCCACGGCAACCCCACGGTTCACGTTCCCGCAGCACAGGGACACGTCGAACGGAACCGCGTGCTTGTACCGCCAGATCTCCACGCCCGTCTTCGCGTCGAGGGCCCAGACCCAGCCGTCCCAGCCGGACAGGAACATGACCCCGTCGACGACGATCGGGGCGGCCTCGAACGAGTAGGTCGACGCACCCGCGATCAGGCCGGTCGTGCCGGCCTGGAAGATCCACGCGGGGCCGATGCGATTGACGTTCTCGGTGTTGATCTGGTCCAGCGGGCTGAACCGCTGCCCGTTGTAGGCGCCGTAGTAGGTGAGCCAGTTCTGCGGCTCCTCACGGGCCTTGAGGATGCGCTCGTAGTCGACGCCGGCCACCACCGGCGGCGCGATCTCCCCGCCCGCGACCTTGCCGCTCAGTTTTCCCTGGTCGATAGCCTCGCCCGCGTCCACGTACTCGACGGTCATCGTGCCTGCTCCTTCCTATGGCCGCGGCTGTTCGGGACGGTCGAGGCGGGCCTCCGGCGGAGCGTCCCCGAGCACGACGATGGCGCCGGTCAGCCCCCGGCCCTCGTCATTTCCGGTGGGCGAGCTGAACCAGTAGTAGCCCGGCCCGTCGAGATTGAGACTCGCCCGTCCTTTCGAGTGGTTCACCAGCCAGATGAACTTCCGGTCGCCATTGCTCGGCAGGAGCGCGCAGTGCGTGTTGAGGTCGTCATTGATCAGTTCGAGTTCGATATCGCCACCGTGTGGCATGACCAGAATGGACGGATCCCAGGCCAGCTCATCCGGGTTGATGCGAATTGTGGCGTGCATACGGCCATCCGATCCCTCGGAGGCCTGTCCAATGTTCCCGGTTCCCAGTACTCGACCAAGCGCTGCTTTGTTCTGTGCGTCCAGCCCCAGCTTGTTGAGCAGGTCGGATCGCTCCTGCGCGGTCGTCATCGGGTTTTCACTCCTTCCGGAGAAACATCCTTCGAATTGTCTTGCGGCTCGCCGGCTCGACCACAGCGAAAAGGGGGGAAATCGGCGGTCGAAAAGCACGCTACGCCGGGTGGATCACACCGACAAGAGACGTGCCGTTCGCCCCGGAGTGGCCACCGTTCGTACCTGATCAGCTACCGCTCGTACCGGTCCAGGTTCATGACCTTGTCCCACGCGGCCACGAAGTCCTGCACGAACTTCTCCCGCGCGTCGTCGCTCGCGTAGACCTCTGCGACGGCACGCAGTTCGGAGTCCGAGCCGAAGACAAGATCGACACGGCTGCCGGTCCACTTGACCTCACCCGTGACGCGGTCGCGTCCCTCGAATCCACCGCCGTTCGCCGGCGTCCACTCCGTGCTCTGGTCGAGCAGGTTCACGAAGAAGTCGTTGGTCAGTGCCCCAGGCGTAGCGGTGAAGACGCCCAGCGAGGACTGCTTGTAGTTGGCGCCGAGGACACGCAGCCCGCCGACGAGGACGGTCATCTCGGGCGCGCTGAGGTTGAGCAGGTTCGCACGGTCGATCAGCAGATACTCCGACGGCAGCCGGTTTCCCCTCCCTCGGTGGTTGCGGAATCCGTCGGCTTTCGGCTCAAGCGAGGCGAAGGACGTCACGTCGGTCCATTCCTGCGACGTGTCCATCCGCCCTGGGGTGAAGGGGACCTCGATTTCGTGACCGGCGGCCTGCTCGATCGCGGCACATCCGCCGAGCACGATCAGGTCCGCCAGCGAGACCTTCTTGCCTTTGAAGGACTTCTGAATGCCTTCCAGGGTACGCAGTACGTGTGCCAGCGCGTCTGGTTCGTTGACCTCCCAGCTCCGCTGAGGCTCCAGACGGATACGTGCTCCGTTCGCGCCACCGCGCTTGTCGCTGATGCGGAACGTCGAGGCCGACGCCCACGCCGTGGCGACGAGCCGGGAGATCGGCAGGCCCGAGGCGAGGATCTGGCTCTTGAGCGCGGCGATGTCCTCCGCCCCAATGAGTTCGTGGTCCACTGCGGGGATCGGGTCCTGCCAGAGCAGCTTCTCCTCAGGCACCAGGGGGCCGAGGTAGCGCTGGATCGGGCCCATGTCCAGGTGTGTCAGCTTGAACCAGACCCGGGCGAAAGCGTCTGCGAGCTGGTCAGGGTTCTCCAGGAAACGCCTGGAGATCTGCTCGTAGGCCGGGTCGAACCGCAGCGAGAGGTCGGTCGTCAGAATCGTCGGGGCATGAGTCTTCGACGGGTTGTGGGCGTCCGGCACGGTGCCGGCCCCGCCGCCGTCTGCCGGGATCCACTGCCACAGACCGGCAGGGCTCAGCACCAGGTCCCATTCGTAGCCGAACAGGGTCTCGAGGAAGCTGTTGTCCCACGTCGTCGGGGTGGGTGTCCACGTACCCTCGAGCCCGCTGGTGATGGTGTCGGTGCCCTTTCCGGTGCCGTAGCTGATCTTCCAGCCCAGGCCCTGCTCCTCAAGGGGAGCGTCCTCGGGTTCGGGCCCGAGGTGGGAGTCCGGGTCGGCCACGCCGTGCGTTTTGCCGAACGTGTGCCCGCCCGCGATCAGCGCGACGGTCTCCTCGTCGTTCATCCCCATCCGCCGGAACGTTTCGCGGATGTCCCGGGCCGCGGTCAGCGGGTCCGGGACGGTGTTCGGGCCCTCCGGGTTGACGTAGATCAGTCCCATTTGGACAGCGGCAAGCGGATTGCGCAGATCCCGGACGCCGCCGTGGCGTTCGTCGCCGAGCCAGGCCCGCTCGGGACCCCAGTAGACGTCGTCGGGCTCCCAGACGTCCACGCGGCCGCCGGCGAAACCGAAAGTCCTGAAGCCCATCGTCTCCAGCGCGCGGTTGCCCGCGAAGACCATCAGGTCGGCCCAGGAGATCCTGCGCCCGTACTTGCGTTTCACCGGCCAGAGCAGCCGTCGCGCCTTGTCGAGGTTGCGATTGTCCGGCCAGCTGTTCAACGGCGCGAAACGCTGCATGCCGGTGGCCGGGCCGCCTCGGCCGTCGTCTATGCGGTACGTCCCAGCACAATGCCACACCATCCGGATCACGAGCGGCCCGTAGTGGCCGAAGTCGGCCGGCCACCACTCTTGCGAGGTCGTCAGCACCGCGTCGATGTCGGCGGCCAGGACGTTGAGGTCCACGGTCTCGAACTCCGCGGCGTAGTCGAAGTCCTTGCCCATGGGGTCGGCTGCGGGAAGGTGTTTGCGGAGGATCGACAGGTCGAGCTGGTTCGGCCACCAGTCGCGGTTGCTCGCACCCTGGATCGGACGACTGCGCTGCCCGGCCGTCCCGGAGAGGCCGAGGCCGCCCGCAGGCCCGGCGTTCATGCTGTCAGACACGGGAATCCTTCCGGGACAGGGGTTTTCAGATGTCGAGCGCGCGACGCACGGCCGGTGCGTTCCGCCGGGAAACCGGCACCATCTCGTTGGCCCGGTCGTCCATGACCAGAGACAGCTCGCCCTTCACCCCGCGCTCGACTTCCCGGATCCGGCTGAGGTTGACCACATATCTGCGGTGCACCCGCAGGAAGCCGGCGTCCGCCAGCTCGCTGCCGAGTTTGTCCAGGCTCGCGGAGGCGGCGCGTAGTCGCCCCTGATCAGTGGCGAGCCACACGTCGTTTCCCTGTGACTCGGCGAAGAAGACCTCCGCCAACCGAAGCAGCACCATCCGGTTGTCGCGCATCGCGACCAGCCGGCGCGGCCGCACCCCCGGGTGCGCGGTTCCCTCAGCCTGGGGCACCTGCGCCCCTTCGGAAGCACCGAACGAGACCAGGTTCCCGATCAGGTGCCCGGCTGAGAAGACGGGCCGGATGCTGATCGACGTCGGCTCGTCGGCGAGGTGCGTGAAGATCTGCGTCGAGCCGACCCAGCCGGGATCGCGGGCCGCCTGCCTGCTGGCATACCGGGCGGCCGCGATCAGTTCCGGCAGCCTGGAGTTCCATCGCAGCGTGGGGTCGACCGCCGGGGTGGATGCCGGGACGCCCAGGAGCACGCTTGCCATGTCGTCGGCGATCACGACCTTGCCCCCGGTGTCCACCGCGGCGAGCGCCGCGGTGGAGCGTGCCCTGGCCTGGGTGTAGGCCGCGACCAACTCGGAGCCGCTGTCCCGGGCACGTCTTTTCAGCGTGTGCTGGGTCTTGGTGACCGCGTTCGCCAGCCAGCCGCCCGCGGAGGCAGGGAGCTGGCTTCGCCAGCAGGAGATGTTCAGGACCGCGATCGGCTCCCGGGTCACCACGTCACGCACCGAGACGCCCGCACAGACCCAGTTGTGGAACGCCTGGCACCAGTGCTCCGCGCCCCTGATCAGCACAGGGCCGTGCGCCTCGAGCGCCGTGCCCATGCCGTTGGTCCCGGCCGCGCACTCCGACCAGCAGAACCACGGCACCAGGTTGGAGTCGCTGGCTTTGGCGAGTGTGGCCTGGTCACCCCACTCGGCCAGAATCCGGCCGGTGGCATCGGCAATGGTGACGACCCCGCCGAGATTGCCCACCTCATGCGCCACGGACGCGGCGCGAAAGCCCAGCTCGGCGAACACGACATCGTGCTCAGGCGTGCGATCGAGCTCCGCGACGGCGATCGGGGCCTCGGTGAGCAGCGGATCGACCCGATACTGCTCCCGGCAGCGATGCCAGGAGATGGCCACCAGCGGCCGGACACCCGGAAGAAGATCCTCGCCCTGCACGAACCGTTCCCAGGCCGCGAGAACGGAACCGTTGCCCTGGTTGGGCTCAAGCCGATGTGCATCCCTCATCGTGGCGAACCGCCCTTGCCTCGTCGCGCATCTCCCTGTTCTGCCGAAAAATTCCAGGCTGTATCGCAGACCGGCGCTTTCCACACTAGGGGCGATGGCTGGGCGGCGCACCCCCTCTTCGGGTCAAAGGTCCACCGGAAACCTTTATGTCCATAGTGGACAAACGATGATCATGGGTTCGCGCGGTCGAGCCCGGTCAGCCGAGTCACAGCGGCGAAGCCGTCGTCAGTGCCCGGCCAGTGTGCGCGCACAGCGTCAATGCCGGCGCGCCGGACAACACCTCGCAGCACGGCGGTGACGATGATGGCGTCATCGGCGTAGCCCAGCACAGGAATGAAGTCGGGAATCAGATCGATCGGAATAGCCAGGTAAGCCAGCAGCAACCCCAGCCGGATGCGTACACCCCGCGGCAACGTCTTGTCCGCGGCAAGTCGCCGAACCAGGCGCAGCACATCAGGCAGTACCCGCAGAGCCTCCCGAAGCAGCCCACCGCGCGGGCAGGCGACAAGCAGCACAACAACCAGGGCGACCCAGACCAGCAAGAGCGCCCCGGCGATGCCGAGAACCAGATCCCACCAGAACGACCCAGTCACGGTGTGCCGGCGTCGGCTGACAGGGCGACCAGGAGCGGCTTGGTCAGGATGGTCATCTCGAGCGGCGTTCGCGGGCACCCGCGCTGCAGCCAGTCTGTCGCCACACCGATGAGTGCCCCGGCGACGAACGCCGCGGGAACGTCGTGCGCGTCGGCCTCGTCGTCCGTCGGCGTCAGGTAATGGGAGACATGGGCGGCTGCCGTGGAGCGGCGGCGCACATGCTCGATGACGCGTGCGCTTCCCGTCGGCCCTAGCAGGCTGCGGTAGAGGCCCGCGTGCTCGGCGAAATGCGTGAAGAAGGCCGTCAGCGTCGGGTCCGGGTCCTTGGAGGACTCGGACGGCTGGTCGCGGGTGGCATCGAGATCGACAACGACCCCGATCAGGTCGTCGATCATCGACGTGCTGGCGGCCTCGGCCAGCTCATGCACGTCCCGATAGTGATCGTAGAACGTCGACCGGCTCACCTCGGCCGCCTCGACGACGTCGGCGACGCTGATCTGCGACAGGTCCCGCTCCTCGACGAGATCGATCAGGGCACGCTGCAGTGTCGCCCGGGTGCGCCGCACGCGCCGATCGACAGGAGCGGCACTACTGCTCTCGGTCGTGGCCATAGCTCCGAGCGTACATTCCCGCACAGTCGTCGATAAACCTACATCTGTAGCCTTAATAGTGCCTGGGTTCAGGTCACGTGGAAGTTGGCCATCATGGCCATGTCCTCGTGCTCGAGGTTGTGGCAGTGTATGAGGTATCGGCCGGAGAAGGCCTCGAATCGCACTGCCACGTCGACGAACTCGGCTGGGCGGATGTCCACTGTGTCCTTCCAGCCCGCGTCGTACGGGCCGGGTTTGTGGCCGCTGCGACCGACCACCTGGAAAGGGGCGAGGTGGACGTGGATCGGGTGGTGCAGATCGGTGCTGAACCGCCAGATCTCCAGCTGCCCCCGGTTGATCGTGGCGCCGGTCGACTCCGGGTCGAACGCCTGTCCGTTCACCGCCCAGCCTTCCATGCCGTGCTTGTCGAGGAACTTGCGTTCGAACCGCCATTCGCGGGTCCGGACCGCCTGCGCCGGATCGATCTTGGGTACGTCGGAAAGCCTTGATGGCACAGTACTTTCGTCCTTCGCCTGGCGGGCGACCACGAAACGCATCACATGGGAGGTGGTGTCGCAATCGCCGAGGCGGTTGACCATCGTCACCTGGGTGCCGGGTGCGACGCCGGAGAAGTCCACCACGACGTCGAAGCGTTCACCCGGTGCGATGACCAGGGTCTGGTGGGTGACCGGCGCGGCGAGCAGGCCGCCGTCACTGCCGATCTGGATGAGCGGCATCCCGGGGTCGAGGGCGAGTTCGTAGCGGCGGGCGTTGGATGCGTTGACGATCCGGAATCGGTATCGGACCGCGTCGACTTCGAGCGACGGCCATGGCGCCCCGTTGACGAGGATGACGTCACCGAGCACGCCTTCCATGAAGTCCTGCTGCACGCCGTGCATTCCGGTCCCCGCGGGCAACAGGTCAGTCGGGTAGGCGAACGAGCCGTCGTCTTCGAACGCGCGATCGACGATCATCAGTGGGATGTCCCGGTTGTCCTTCGGCAACGGCAAGGCGTCGTCCTCGTCGTCGTGCACGAGGTGAAAACCCGCCAGTCCCCGGTACACCTGCGGTCCGGTGAAGTCCATCCGGTGGTCGTGGTACCACAAGGTCGACGCTCGCTGGCGCATCGGATAGTCGTAGTCGTGCGTCCCGGTCCCCGCGGGCAACAGGTCAGTCGGGTATCCGTCGTGCTCCGGTGGGGTGTGCCCGCCGTGCAAGTGGACAGTGACCGGGACGGACAACTGGTTGCGGTGCCGGACAACGCTGCGTCTTCCGCTGCGGGACACGATGGTCGGGCCGGGGAAAGTGCCGTCGTAGCCGAAGATCCGCGTCTGGACACCCGGCAGGATCTCCACCGACGCCTCGCGTTGCACGATCTCGTAGTAGTCGGCGTTCGCGTCGGACCGCACGGGCTTCTTCACCGCGGGGATCGGTAGCGGAACGCCAAACGGTTGTGGCAGGGGAATCCGGCTGCGCACCAGCTCCCCGGTCTGGCCGGGGCGCAGGTCGATGCCACACCCGGTCGCCCCGATCGTGACCGCACCGCCCGCCAGCATCGTGAGGAACGTTCGACGTGACGAGTTCATCGGCGTGCCCGTCCGGCCGCGGACTTGTACACCCAGATGGCGAACAGGATCTGGGTCAGGACAAGGCTGACACCGACTGGGATGTGCCAGCCGACCATACGGTTGGTGCCCAGGTCCGACTGCACCACCACCAACGCCAGCACCGCCACGCCCACGACGGGTGGCAGGAAGGACCCGCGGCCGGCCCACGTGTAGACGATGGCCGCGACGAGCTGGAAGATCGATCCGCCGCCGAGCCATGCTGTGCCGATCTCGCCGTGCACGTCGAGAGCGTCGAAATCGCCGGACAAGTACATCCCCGCGAGGATCGGCTGCGCTGCCATCATCGCCGCGACACCGGTGACGAGCACTCGCAGCACCCACAGCGTGACGCGCGGTTTCTTCACCGCAACGGCGGTATCAGCGACCGACATGCGATTTCCCCCCTCGCTCTCTCGGATCACCCAACACTAGCATTGCTATATATCGCATTGCGATATATTTCGGGATACCCTGCCCCAGTGGGACCTCAGGAGCTGAAAGGCCACCTCGACGGGCTGATCCTCGCCATGCTCGAAGCAGGTCCGCTACACGGCTACGCGGTGATCACGGCCCTGCGTGAGCACAGCAGCGGCGCGCTCGAGCTGCCCGCCGGCACGATCTACCCCGTACTACACCGGCTTGAGCGACGAGGCCTGATCGCCGGCACATGGTCGGAAGGTGCCGGACGCAAGAGAAGGATCTACGCACTGACCACCACCGGGCGCAAAGACCTGGCAGCGCAACGGGACAACTGGAATACCTTCTCGCGCCTGATCAGCCGGGTATTGACCGCGGGCGGCACCCCATGAACGCGATCGACGGCTACCTCGCTGACGTGGACCGCCTCCTGATCGGCAGCCGTGCCGCGCGCCGCGATGTCCTCGATGAGCTGCGCGAAGGCCTGCGCTGCGCCGCGGACACGTACCATCGGCGCGGTCTGTCCATCACTGCAGCACAACACGCGGCCGTCCAGGAGTTCGGCACGGCAAGGGAAGTCGCGGTCGCGCACTCCCCGGAAACCGTCCTGCGTGACACCAAAGTGGGTGGTCGCCGGATTCTGGTGTTGTTGCTGTCGGCTCTGGCCGGCTGGCTGACATACATGGTGGCCATCGGCAGGCCCGTGGCCGCGCCGACGAGCGATCTCGCCCGCACCCTGTTCAACCTGAGCACGTTCACGGTGCAGTACGCCCCCTCGGCCTGCCTGCTGTTCACTGCGACACTGCTCACCACCATCGGGATGAACTCCGCCCATCGGTGGGTCGGCCCACTGGCATGGAGTTGCGTCGCAACACTGGCCATGACGCTGCTGGCGATGATCGTGCTGCCGGCCACGATCGGCACCGACCTGATCAGCCAGCCGGCGGTCTACCTTGTCCTCGTCATGCCGATTATGACAAGTTGTGCTTTCGTCGAAGCCTGCCGCCAAGTCCGCTTCAGCACAGCACTCCGCCGCGCCCAAACCGTGTACTAACGCGCCGCGCTGATCGAGGCCGCGAGCGCGTCCTCGAGTTCTTCCAGTCTGTGCCAGGGGATTTCGCCCAACGTGCAGATCCGGAAGAAGTCCGCGGCGAGTTTGCCCTGCGCGGCATAGCTGACATATCCGCGGTGCCGGAGCTGCGCATGCAAGGCCTTGTAGGACACCCCGAGCGGCAGGCGCAGCAACGTGACGCTGTTCGATCGATGTCGCTCATCGACCAATGTGGACAGACCGACTCGCGTGAACTGCGCCCTGACCAAGGCCGCACGTTCCCGATACAGCTGGATTCGCGCGGATGGGCCGCCGGTTTCGGCGAGCTCGGCCAGTGCTTCGTCCAGCGCGTACAGGATCTGCACGGCCGGGGTGAACGGGACTTCGCCCTTGCGCTGTGGCGCGAGATAGGCAGCCGGGCTCAGGTATACCGATCGCGGTGGCGCCGCTTCGATTCTGGCCAGCCCTTTCGCGCTGCACAGCAGGAAAGCGACGCCCGGGAAGCCGTGCAGCCCTTTGCTGGCGGAGCCACAGATGATGTCGGCCGAGATGCCCGCCGGTTGCGGATCCTCGATCGCCAGGCTGCTGGTGGCGTCCACCACGAAGACCGCGGCGGTCTTCGCGACCAATGCACCCAGTTCGGCGACCGGATTCATCAGCCCGGTAGTGGTTTCGTGCTGGACACACACGACAGCGTCGACATCGTCGTGGGCGGCGAGCTCGGCACAGACCGCTTCGGGATCGATCGGCTGGTTCCACGAACCGGCGACCTCGTGCACGCTGATGCCGTGCGCGGCAGCGACTTTCACCATGCGCTCGCCGTAAACCCCGTTGTTCACCATCAACGCCGAGCGTCCGGCGCGCACGGAGCCGATGACGGCCATCTCCATGGCCGCGGTCCCGGAACCAGTCACGACAATCGATTCGTGCGTGTCACCAAGACCGAGGCCGTGCGGCAGGTTTTCCCGGATTCGATTGAGCAATGAGGTGAATTCGGGCTCGCGGTGGCACATGTCGCCACGCAGCAGCGCGTCGCGGACTCGCTTGGACGTCCCCGCGGGGCCGGGGTTGAGCAGGATCAGTTCGTCGTCCATCAGCGTGTCCCCGTGACGTGCTCGGCTACCTGGGTTGTCTCCATCCAGCCGCCGCGCCGGAACGGGGCCAGTGCTGCCCGATGGCCCAGGTGTTCGGCACTGTGCTCGAATTCGCGGAACGAAGCCTCGTCGGTCCAATCGGTGACGACGAAATACGCCGTGTCGTCCTCGGTGCCGCGCAGCAGCCACTGGTCCAGGTTCTCCGGCCGCAGGGACACGGTGCCGGCCATCTTTCGCCACACGGCTTCGAATTCCTGCGCCGACCCGGGTTTGACGTCGATACGAAGGATCACTCGGAACATCTCCGGGTCACCGGCAATCGCACGAGGAACATGAGCGCGCGTGAGCCGCGTTGTCGGCCGTCCATGAATAGAACGGCTGCGCCATGGCGTCCTTCGGCTCTTTCCAACCGGGATCGTACGGCCGGATGTAGCGCGCCAGTTCCGTGTTCAGTTCCTGGTAGCGGGAGTGGGAACGAGCACGGTACAGCCGCTCGGAAATGTCGTCCTCCGCCTCGACGAGATGGAAGTAGAGACCGTGGAACCGCAGCAGGGTCCGGCGGGTGACGCCGATCATGTGCGGCAGTTCCGTCGAATCCGATGCGCGGAACGCACCGGCGACGTTCTCCACGTTGTCCGGGTCCATTCTCGCCACGATCAGTGTGCGGTGTGTCAAGGGCTTCTCCTCACAGAGCGGCGAATCCTGCTGGGAGATCCTGCCTGCCGGCCTTCGAGGAAATGTCGGCGATGATTGGAGATCGCACGCGGACAGGCCGTTGTACCCTGGCCAGATGGGCGGGAGAGCTCCGACGGCAGTGCGCAGCGCGGCCGCTGAGGTCGCTTTGGTGTTGTGCGTCGGCGTGATCGGGGTGGTCGGCTCCGTACTCGCGGCCAGCAGGCAGCCAGACCGCACACCGCTCGACGGCATCGCGTACCTGTTACTCGGCGCCGCGGCACTCGCCTTGGCCCTGCGCCACCGGCATCCGGCCATGACCTTGTTGGTGACGTTGGGCGCGGCGTTGACGTACCACGTGCTTGGCTACCCTTATGGGCCCGCGCCATTGGCTGCGTTGATCGCGACGTACACGGTGGTCTCCGCCGGCGGTCGCGGTGATCGGTTGCTGGCGTTCGGCGTTGCCGGGGTGCTGGCCGGATACCCGATCGTCGAGCTGATCCCCGAGGTGCTCACCAACGAACGCTCCGCCGCGGCGGTTCTGGTGTGGGTGCTGATCATGCTCGCGGTCGTCGTCCTGGGCGAGAACGCCCGCGTCCGGCGCAGGTACCTCGCGGAGATCGAACGGCGCATGCTCGCGGCGGAGAAGTCCAGGGAAGAGGAAGCCCACCGGCGAGCCGGTGAGGAGCGGATGCGGATCGCACGCGAGATCCACGACATCACGTCGCACACCATCTCGGTCATCGCGATCCAGGCGAGCGTCGCCGCCGAGTCGATGAAGGACTACCCGGACTGCCCTGAGCAGGCTTATACGGCGATGACCACGATCCGCAAGGCCAGCAAGGAAGCGCTGTCGGAACTACGGGCCACCATCGGGGTCCTGCGGGACACGGGAGACCCTTCGGGCCCACGCAATCCGCCGAGCGGCCTCGCACAACTCGACGATCTCATTGCGTCTACAATGGACGCAGGTCTGCCCGCGGATCTCATGGTCAGCGGGGAACCACGGCCGCTGCCCGCGGTGGTCGACCTGACCGCGTACCGGATCGTGCAGGAATCCCTGACGAACGCCCTGCGGCATGCTCAGGCGTCGTGCGTGCGTGTCGGTGTGGACTATCGGCCCGATGGCATCGAGCTGGTGATCGAAGACGATGGCCGCGCAAGTCCTGCCGCAGGAGGACAAGCGCCCAACCGGCCGGGCTTCGGGCTGCTGAGCATGGCCGAACGGGCCACCGCGATCGGCGGCGAGCTGACCACCGGACGGCGTGCCGGTGCGGGCTTCCGAGTACATGCCTGGCTGCCCACTCCCACGACCGGAGACGAATCACCATGATCCAGGTGCTGATCGCCGACGACCAGCCGCTGGTCCGGGCCGGTCTGCGGGCCTTGCTGGACAACAGCGACGACATCGAGGTGGTGGCCGAGGCCCAGGACGGCGCCGCAGCTGTCCAGGCCACCAAGGCGTTCCGGCCCGATGTGGTGTTGATGGACATCCGGATGCCTGTGCTGGACGGGTTGCAGGCGACCGCACAGATCACCGCGGACAAGTCGCTCGGCGACGTCCGGGTGATCATCCTGACCACGTTCGCGATGGACCAGTACGTCTTCGAGGCGCTGCACGCGGGCGCGAGCGGGTTCCTGGTCAAGGACGTTGAACCGGACGAGCTGCGCCGGGCGGTGAGCACCGTGATCCGTGGCGACGGCCTGCTCGCGCCTTCGGTCACTCGTAGGCTGATCGCGCAGTTCACACGTGGCGAGTCGGGCGGCTCGGACAGGCTCGTCGGCCTCACCGCGCGGGAGCGGGATGTGTTGTCGCTGGTCGGCGAGGGATTGTCCAACGCACAGATCGCGGAGAAACTGGGGATGAGCCCGGCGACGGCGAAAACCCATGTCGGCCGGATCATGACGAAGACCGACGCGCATGAGCGTGCACAGCTGGTGATCCTGGCCTACGAGGTGGGACTTGTGCGGCCTGGCTGGCTCTGAACTACCACAACTGGAGTACGTGGGCGACGTCGTGAGGCGGACGTCAGCCACCGCATCCGTCCCTAGCGTGGACGGTCATGCGAAGGTTGTCGACGTTTGTCCTCAAGCACAAGCTCATGGTGATCCTGTTCTGGCTTGCCGCGACGATCGGCGGCGGGATGGCGTCGTCTGTGGTGCCGGACCGGCTCGTCGACGACTACTCGTTCCCTGACGAGCCGTCGTACCAGGCGAGTGCCGCCATCACCCGGACTTACGGCAACGGTGGGGCTACCGAGCCGTTGGCGCCGGTGATCGTCCTGCCCAGTGGCACGACAGCCGACAGTCCGGCGGTCAGCCAAGGCCTGAGATCCGCGGCGGCGGAACTGTCGGCTTCGGCCCGGATACGGATGTTGTCGTACGCCGATACCGGCGACCGGCGCCTCGTTTCGTCCGACGGCACGACGATGGTCGCGCTCGCGTTCCCGCCCGGCAGCTGGGGCGGGAAAGGCAAGATCGAAAAGACCGTCTCGGACGTGCTGCAACGCGCCCTTCCCTCTGGCTCCAAAGTGGACCTCGCCGGGCTGGGCGTGCTGGAGGACCAGATCGAAGGCGGCGCAAGCGGCGGGGTCGTCGCGGAGACGCTGATCGGTGGGCTCGGTGCGCTGATCGTGCTGGCCTGGGTGTTCGGCTCGCTGCTCGCCCTGCTGCCGTTGATCATCGCGGCGGTGTCGATCCTGGTGACGTTCCTGATGGTGCTGGGACTGACCCAGATCACCGACATCAACTCCACGATCCAGTACCTGGTCGCCCTGATCGGTCTCGGTGTCGCGGTGGACTACTCGTTGTTGCTGGTGAAGCGATGGCGGGAGGAACGCTCGGCCGGCGCGGATCCGGAAGAGGCGATACACCGGGCTATGCGCACGGCCGGCCGGACCGTGGTGTTCAGTGGGCTCACCGTCGCTGTCAGCCTCGGCACGATGATGGTCCTGCCGGTGCCGTACATCCGCAGCATCGGCTACGGCAGCATGCTGATTCCATTGGTCAGCACGGTCGTCACGCTGACGCTCGTTCCGGTTCTGCTCCGCACCATAGGGATGCGCCTGGAATGGCCGCGGCTGCACAAGTCGGAAAGCGTGGGCAAGGTCTGGACGCGGTGGGCCGGTGTGGTCACCCGCCACCCGGTGATCGCGCTTGTGGTGGGCCTGCTCATCCTGGCGCCGCTCACAGCCGCCGCGTTCACCATCAAACTGGGCGATCCACCGTCGTCCTCGTTGCCCGCCAACGGATCCGCGGGCGAGGCGTTGGCGAGACTGGACAGCAACGGCATTCCGCGTGGCGTGATGACACCGATCGAGGTGCTCGTGCCGCGTGGAACCGACCCGCAATCAGTGGCGAATCGGCTGGGCAACGTACCCGGCGTGTTCACGGCGTCAGCCCCGGACCTGCCCGAATGGCGCCGCGACGGCACGGCGTTGGTCGAAGTTCTGCCCGTGGCCGAAACAAGCACGCCCGATGGTGAGACCACTGTGCGGCTGGTGCGGGACGCGGTGGCCGAACTGCCTCCGGGTGTCCAGGTCGGCGGGCGTGGAGCGTTGACGCTCGATGCGGCCGAAGCACTCTACGACCAGGTGCCGATCATGATCATCGTCGTGCTGGTGCTGACATTCATCCTGCTGGCCAGGGTGTTCCGCTCCGTTCTGCTGGCGTTGCAGGCGATCGTGCTCAACGCGATCTCGATCGGCGCGGCGTTCGGCCTGCTTGTCCTGATCTGGCAGGAGGGCCATGGCTCGGGCCTGATCTGGGGGATCGACGCGACCGGCGCGATCGCGCTGTGGGTGCCGCTGGTGGTTCTCGCGTTCCTGTTCGGGCTTTCCATGGACTACGAGGTCTTCCTGCTCTCACGAATGCGGGAGGAATACGACGTGAGCGGATCGACCCACGCGGCGATCTCGACCGGTCTTGGCAGGGTCGGCAGACTGGTCACCAGTGCGGCACTGATCCTGTTCCTCGCGTTCGTCATGCTGGCCGCGTTGCCCGTGGTGGATCTGAAGATCGCGGCGACCGGCCTCGGCGCGGGAATCCTGTTGGACGCGACCATTCTGCGTGCGTTGCTCGTGCCCGCACTGGTGGCGCTGACCGGAGAACGGACGTGGTGGATGCCGAAGTGGCTCGGCAAGGTCCTGTTCATCTCGGCACGGGAAACCGCCGTACACCGCAGGCTCGACCAGGAGCGTGAGCGAGCCCAGCGGTGACGGCGGTGCGATCACGTGTTCTGAGGCGTGGTGGCCGGCTTGCGCCCGGTCACCAGCGTCTCGAACTCACCGAGCTGTGTGACGCCGGTGTCGGCAAAGCCGGCGTCACGCAGCCAGGACTGGCATTCGCCTGTGGTGTAACCACGACCGCCCGGCGTCACCAGCATCATGTTGATACTGACCAGAAGGCTCGACAACTTGCCGCGGCGGTCATCGTCGATCATGTGGTTGGTCACCAGCACGACACCGCCGGGGCGCAACGCGTCGAAGGCATTGCGCAGCAGGGCATCGCGCTGGCCGGTGTCCCAGTCGTGCAGCACCGCGCTGAACAGGATCGCGTCGGCTTCCGGCAGGCGATCGGTGAAGAAGTCCCCTGGCCGGAACGTTACCTGGCCGTTCACGCCGAGTGCGGCCATCCGTGCGTCGAACGCGGGTTCGGCGTGCGGCAGGTCGAACACAGTGGCCCGGACATGCGGGTTCTCCAGCACGACATGTGCCGCCGCGGTACCGCTGCCGCCGCCCGCGTCGACCAGATCGGTCACCGCGCTCCAGTCGAAGTCCTTGGCCAGCTGGCTGTTCTTCATCGCGCCGAGGTAGTCGAACCACGACATCAGGGAACGCCAGGCCTCCGCGCCGCGGTGCGCGGCCGTGAACATGTCGCTGCCCGGCTTGCGCAGCGCCTGCGACTCACCGGTCTTCAACGCCTCCGGCAGCCGCTCCCACCGGCGCCGGGCGCCAAGGAAGAACCGGACGATACTGGTGGGCGAGTCGGTCCGGAAGTACTCGGCGCTCAGCGCAGTGGTCGTGTACAGCTCGTTCGTCCTGGCCAGCAGCCCCATGGCGACCAATGAGTCGAGGAAATCCGCGGTGAACCGCGGATGCAGGTCGAGCGACTGCGTGATCTCGTCGCGGGTGGCCGGTTTGTCATGCACGAGGTCGAACAGGTTCAGTTCGGCCGCGGTCAGCATGGCGTGGTAGCCGAAGAAGGAGATCCCCAGCCGCCAGATCGCGTCCCGGCCGTTGATGTCCGCTACTCCCGTCATCGGCTCGACCCCTGCGGTTTGCGGCCGATGAGCAGGGTCTCGAACTCGCCGAGCGGCTGGGCCCGCACATCGAGGAAACCGCCACGCTGCAGCCACGACATGCCTTCGCCGATCCTGGGCACCCGGCCGTGCTGGGAGACCAGCGCGATGTTCAGGCTTGCGGTCATACTCGCGAGGTGCTCGCGGCGGTCGTCGTCGATCAGGTGGCTGCCGGACAGCACCAGCCCGCCCGGCCGCAACGCGTCGTACACCGCCCGGAGCATGTCGGCGCGCTGGTCTTCACTCCAGTCGATGAGCATGCCGCCGAGCAGGACGGCGTCGGCCTCCGGCAGCGGGTCGACGAAGAAATCGCCCGCGTGGAAGCTGACTTTGTCGGTCATATCCAGTTCTGCCATGCGCTCGTCGAACGGCACCTTCGCGTTCGGCAGGTCGAACACAGTGGCGTGGATGTGCGGGTTCTCGCGAGCGATGTAGGCGGCCGCGCTTCCGTTGCCACCGCCGAAATCCACCAGATCGGTGATCCCCGACCAGTCGAACTCGCCGGCCAGCCAGCGGTTGCGCAGTTCGGCGAGGTAGTCGGCCCAAGCGAAGAACAGTCGCCAGTCGTCCTTGCCTTCACGCAGGTTGTCCATGGTCGCACCGGGAGTGGGCACCCGGACGAGCGGCTCGCCGGTCTTCAACGCCTCCGGCAGACGCTGCCACCGTGACTGCGCGCCTTTGAGATACCGGACGATCGTGGTCGGTGACCCGGACCGCAGGTAGTGGTCGCTCAACGAGGTGCTTGTGTACTGTTCGCCGTCCCGCTCCAGGAATCCCATCGCCACAAGGGAGTCGAGGAAGTCCCCGGTCAGCCTCGGGTGCAGTCCGAGCCGTTGCTCGATCTGCTCAGCGGTGGCGGGCGCGCCTGCGAGCAGGTCGAACAGGCCTATTTCGATTCCCGCGAGCATCGCGTTGTAGGCGAAGTAGAAGTCGCCGAAGTGGTGGATGGGCGATGGGTCGACGTCGTAGTCGGAAGTGGACATTCGTCCTCGTCTCGATTCGTGGGCTCAGACGAGCCGGATGCGGCGTTGGGTCAGCCAGTCGTTGATCTGCAGCACCATCTGGATGTCGGTGCGGTCGCGCCACGCGGTGGCGGGCGTGGACGCCCCGGCGAGCATCCGCTTGACGGCGTCCAGATCGATCAGGTCGAGCACCGGGCTGCCTGGATCGTCTACTATGGACGACAGCCTCTCGCGAAGTACGGGTACACTGCCCGGATCAACGCCGATCGGGAACGGGCTCGCCGACCGGTTGCGGATCCTGTCCGGCAGGACGTCCACCAGTGCGGCGGTCGCGACTTCCAGCGGGTTTCCCTCGTCGTCGCGCAGATCGCCGGGAATGTTGAAGCAGTACTGGATCATCTGCGGCGTGCAGTACGGCCACCGGGTCATCACGCCTGCGGTCTGGGTGAGCGCGGTGTCGAAGATCGTCACGTACTCGTGCCAGCCGGCCAGGCTCAGGTACCGCATTTCCCTTCTCTTGCGAGCGGCTTCGGACTCGCCGTCGAGAACGGGCACCGTGCTGACGGTCTCCCGGTAGCGGTGCTGACAGTAGCCGGGCAGGTCGAGCCGGTCGAGCAGGCCCGGATCAAGCAGGCCGGTGCCGATTCCGGACTTGTGGGTCCGGCCCTGGGTGAAGGCGATCCACGGCATCGTGCCCGAATCGGTGCTGGCCGGGTCGCTCATCCCGAGCGCGCCGCCGAACATCAGGCCGGCCTGTTGCCCGCTGAGGATGGCGGGCGTGGTGAAACCGACAGTGCGGCAGAGGTAACGCAGGGCCACCGCGAAGTCTGCGGTCGGTGTCGGACGGTCCTGCTGGGCCGACAGCATGGATCCTTCGAGCACCGCGTCCCTCAGCTGGGCGGCGTCCAGCACGATCTCGGTGTGCTCGGTGCCGAAGTGCGCCGCGATCTCGGCTGCGTACGGCAGGTCACGCGACTTCTGCAGCAGCGCGGGGCCGCCTAGTGGGCCGGTGAAGTCGAGGGTGAACGTGCGCAACGGCGGACCGCCGCGCTCCTTCAGCACGCGGGTTGCCAATGCCACGATCGCGCTGGAATCCACGCCACCGGACAGCAGCACGCCATGGTCCACTTCACCGACGAGCCGCTCAGCCACCGCGTGTTCCAGCAACTCCCGCCAGGTGGCGACGGTTGTCGCGGTGTCGTCGGTGTGCGGTGCCGCGACCAGTTCCCAATAACGGCGGGCAGTCCGGCCCGACCGGGAGATCCGGACCAATTGCCCTTGCTCGACTCGTCGCATGTCGCGGTAGACCGCTTGGCCGGGTACCACGGTGAACGACAGCGCGTCGCGCAGCCCGTCCTCGTCGACCACGGTGTCCACCAAGGGATGCGCCAGAATCGCCTTCGGCTCGGATCCGAAAAGGACCCCGGAGGGCGTCACCTGGTAGTAGATCGACCGCAGCCCGAGCCGGTCCCCGACCAGCAGCAGCTCCTCGGTGCGGGCATCCCACACGGCGAACGCGAACACGCCGTCCAGGTGGTCCACACAGGACTCGCCCCACTGCAGGTACGCCCGCAGGACCACCTCGGTGTCACCCTCGGTGCGGAACTTGTGGCCGAGCGTGGACAACTGGTCCCTGAGCTGACGGTAGTTGTAGACCTCGCCGTCGTAGCTGAGAACGGCCAGTGGTGTGCCGTTCTCCTCAGCCACCATGGGCTGATTTCCGGCGGCGCGGTCGATGATCGCGAGCCGGTGATGGCAGATCACCGCCCGCGGTGACGCCCAGAGCCCTGAGGCGTCGGGACCACGCCAGGCGACCGTGCCCGCCATCGTCGCCACGATGTCGCGGTCTGCCCTGAGATCCCTTGTGTAATCGACCCATCCAGCCATGCCGCCCATGCGGTCGGCCTCCCTCGTGTTCCACGGAATGGTGCGAACATCGCCTGATCGTCGGGCCGCCGGTTCGAGCGGTGGTCGAGAAAACTTCGTCCGACGCGGCAAAGGTTCAGCCTGGATCGAAACTCGATGGTGCGCTCGCAGACTGGTGCGCTGTCAGCGACTTCAGGGAGGAAACGTGACCGTTGACGAACTGTCCAACAAGGTCACTCACAGTCCGGGATCCAGGCTGCTGCGGATCCTGGAATCCCCTGGCGTGTCGACGTTTCTGGGGGTTCACGACGCACTGAGCGCGCGGATAGCGGCCGACTGCGGCTATCCGGCGCTGTGGGCATCCGGACTCGGTATGTCGACGGCGTTGGGCCTGCGTGACTGTGACGAAGCATCATGGACCGAACTGCTCGACATCACGGCCCGGATGGTCGAGGCGACCAATCTGCCGATCCTGGTCGACGGGGACACCGGGTACGGCAACTTCAACACGGCGCGCAGGTTCGCCATGCGCGCCGAACGAGCGGGCGCCGCAGGCGTGTGCATCGAGGACAAGGTCTTCCCCAAGATGAACTCGTTCGTCGGCGACGGCCACGCGCTGGCTCCGATTCCCGAGTTCTGCGGCAAGATCGCCGCCTGCAAGGACGCGGTCCGCGATTCCAGCTTCGTGCTCGTGGCGAGGGTGGAGGCGCTCATCGCGGGTGCCGGCATGGGCGTCGCGCTCGAACGGGCCGAGGCCTACCGTGCGGCTGGGGCCGATGCCATCTTCATCCACTCGCGAATGCCGACCGTCGCCCAGATCGCGGAGTTCACCCTTGGCTGGAACGACAAGCTGCCGTTGATCATCGCGCCGACCACGTACCACCGCACTCCGATCGCCGAGTTCGAGCGGCTTGGCATTTCCGGTGTGATCTGGGCGAACCAGGCGATGCGCGCCGCGGTGGCGGCCGTCAAACGGGTGTGCGCGGCACTGCACGACGGGCCGGCCGGCATCGACTCGTCGATCAGTTCCCTGCCAGAGGTCTTCTCGTTGCTCGACTACGACGCACTGGAACGCGATGAGCAGCTCTACGGCTCGTACGAACACCGGAACCCGCTGTGATCGATTCCGCCGAGCTGGTCACCGGCCTGCGCAACCGAGGTGTGGCGACGGTGACCGGGGTGCCGTGCTCTTATCTCATCCCGCTTTTCAACCATGTGGCCGGTGATCCGGATGTGGGGTACGTGCGGGTCACCCAGGAAGGCGAGGCGCTCGCGATCGCTGCGGGATGCTGGCTGGCCGGCAGTACGGCATGTGTGCTGTCGCAGAACTCCGGCCTTGGCAACATGGTCAACCCGCTCACGTCACTTGCTTTCCCGCATCGCATACCGATTCCACTGATCGTCACGTGGCGCGGTGAGCCCGGCCGGCGCGATGAGCCGCAGCACACACTGATGGGGGAGATCACCACGCACCTGCTCGAGAAGATGCAGGTGGGCTGGAGCCGGATTCCGGCCGAGGCAGCCGAACTGGACGCCGTCCTGGAAGACGGATGGCAACGGCTGGCGCGATCCGAACTGCCCCATGCCTTCATTGTCTCCGAAGGGACGATGACTCAGCAGAAACTGACTGAAGCGTCACCACCACCGCCGGATCCGGCCGCATGGGTGACGCGCGCCGGAGGACCGAACGGCTGGCCCTCGCGGACGGACGCGCTGACGTGCTTGCTCGAAACGGTGCCAGAGAAGGCCGCGATCGTCTCCACCACCGGGATGACCAGCCGGGAACTCTTCGAGCTGGCCGATCGACCGCAGCACTTCTACCTCGTCGGAGCCATGGGGTCGGCCGGTGTGGTCGGTCTCGGAGTGGCCCTGCACACTCCGAGACCGGTCGTTGTCATCGACGGCGATGGTGCCGCGTTGATGCGTCTTGGCGCGCTTGCGACTGTCGGCGCGGCGCAGCCCGGCAACCTGGTGCACGTCGTGCTCGACAACGGCGTGCACGACTCGACCGGTGGCCAGCGGACGTTGTCCGGACAGATCGATCTTCCTGCGGTGGCGCAGGCTTGTGGCTATCGGCGGGTCTATCGATGTGCCGACGTCGGCGAGTTGGCCGACGCCATTCGTCTGGCGTTGGCCAACGACGGTCCGTGCTTCATCCACCTCGCGATCCGTCCGGGCTCGCCCCGGCGTACCGGCCGTCCGACAGTGCATCCGTCGGAGGTCGCCCGCCGGTTTCGTGACTTCGTCTCGCCCAGTTGAGCACAGCCGGGCGGGCCTTTCTTGTTCATCCATACAACGGTTTCAGGGGTGAAGCCACTCCGCCGAGGTCAGGGAGATGGCCAATGACCACAGAGGACAAACTGTCCGTCCAGATACTCCAGCAGGGCGTGTGGGACATGCCCATGGAGTCGATGCCGCTGGCTTCCGGTTATCTCAAGGCCATGGCACTCGCCGACGACTACCTGCGCACCCGGGTGGACGTGCGGATCCGCAACTTCCGCGGTGGGGTGACCCTGTTCAAGATGGCCAACGACGTCTTCGCCGAGGGCCCGCCCGACGTGATGGCCTTCTCGGTCTTCGGCTGGAACTTCCGGGAGTTCGGTGCGCTGGCCGAGACCTTCAAGCAGATGAACCCGCACGGCCTGGTCATCTTCGGCGGTACGCACGTCGCCAACCAGGCAGAACGCACCTTCCGGCTCTACCCGGAAGTCGACGTGATCGTCAACGGTGAAGGGGAAGAGGTCTTCGTCGAGCTGCTCAAGGCCCACCTGGCCGGAACACCCAGCTCGCAGTTGGGCGGGATCGAGGGAATTTCCTTCGTCAACAGTGCGGGTGAGGTGGTGACCACCGCCGAACGGACACGTCTGGAGGACCTGGACGTCATCCCGTCACCGACATTGACCGGAGCGATCGAACTTCTCGACGACGGCGGCCAGTTCCGGTACGACGTGGCGCTCATGGAAACCAACCGTGGCTGTCCCTACAAGTGTTCCTTCTGCTACTGGGGCGGGGCGGTCGGGCAGCGGGTGCGCGCCTTCTCCAGGGAGCGCCTGCGTGCCGAGCTGGAGCTCTTCGCCAAACTGAAAGTCCACACGATTGTGCTGTGCGACGCCAACTTCGGCATGCTGCCGACCGACGCCGAGTTCGTGGCGGACCTCCTGGAAGTACGCCAGGCGTTCGGATTCCCACGGGCGTTGGAGACCTCGTGGGCGAAGAACAAGTCCAAAGTGTTCTACGAGATCGTCCGCACGATGAAGCAGGCGGGGCTGCGCAGTTCGTTCACCCTCGCCTTGCAGACGCTGGACGACAACACGCTCAAACAGATGAACCGGCGCAACATGAAGGTCAACGACTGGGAAGACCTCGCCGAATGGCTCGACAAGGAAGGACTCGACTCCTACGCCGAGCTGATCTGGGGCGCGCCAGGCGAGACGATCAAGACCTTCATGGAAGGTTACGACCGGCTGTCACGGCATGTGTCCCGGATCGCTGTCTATCCGTTGCACCTGCTGCCCAACACGAAGTACGCGGAGCAGAAGTCCGAGTACGGCATCATCTCGGTCCGCGGCGACACCGACGACTTCGAATACATCCTCGCGCACGACACGGTGTCATTCGCGGACAACGACTACATGAAGATCTTCCTCTTCTGGGCCCGGGTGGTCGCCGAGAACGCCGTGCTGCGCAATATCTGGGTCGGGATTCGCGAGCTCGGCGGCACGACACAGTCCACTGTGCTGCGTGCGTTGGGTGACTGGATCAATGAAACCGACGATCCGGCAGCGATCCCGTTGCGTCGGCTGCTGGCCGATGCCATCGAGGCCAACAGCGATGTCGCGTACGGCGAAGCGGTGAGCTACCTGTTCGGTGACCCGGCCGCGAAACGCATGCTGCGAAGATGGTGGACCGAGGCCATCGAGCCGTTGCTGAGTCAGCAGAACGCGCCGGTGCTTGCCGAGATCTTCCGGTACGACCTGCTGACGCTGCCGGTGTACCAGCACCCCAAGGCTGCTGAGCACATGGAGCCCTTGCCGGTCCTCGAACTCGCGGGTGAGGAGTTCTTCGTCCGGGCGAACGTCGAACTCGCCCATGATGTGCCTGCCATCGTCACGGCTCTGCGCTCCGGCACGCAACCCGATCTGAGCGGTACGGGAATCACGGTTGATCTCTACTACCGGACCGGTGCGCAGAACGTGATCCCGTCGACCAACCACGAGGTGGTCGTGCACTACATCGGGATGACCGAAGCGCAAGCGCGGGAAGCCGCCACGAATGTGAGCGACGGCCTGGATGCCGCGGACGACGCGGTAGCCGCCCTGCTCGCGGAGCACGGCGGCTGTTCGTGACCACTGCTGGTGACCGCGGCTTCCGCGGTCACCAGCTCACTGGTAGTTCCGGCAATCCACGTACGAGGTGTCCTGATTGGACGCCGAGCAGTGTGACATCGGTGGCCGGTCGCAGTCCGGGCATCCGCCGGGCGATCGCGTTCACCGCGACTTCCAGCTCCATCTTGGCCAGCTGCGCCCCGAGGCAGTAGTGCACACCGAGACCGAAGGTCAGGTGCCGGTTGTCGGTCCGTGCCGGGTCGAAACGATCGGGGTCGGCGAAGACACGTGGATCCCTGTTGGCCGCCGCGATCGCTGGCAGGACGGCCTCGCCCGCGGCGATGGTCGCCGTGCTGAGCCGGACATCCTCCAGCGCGATCCGGATCAGGCCGCCACCGGTGGTCAACGCGTTGTACCTGAGCAGTTCCGTCACCACGCCGTCGAGCAGGTCCGGTTCCCGCCGCAGCCTGGCCAGTTCGGCGGGATGCCGCAGCAGGCACAGCCAGGACAACGCGATCTGGCTCGCTGTGGTGAGGAAACCACCGGTGAGCACGGTGCATCCGAGCATGATCAGCTCGTCTTCGCTCAGCCGGTCGTTCTGCTCGTCCCGTACCTTGATCAACTCGCTGATCAGGTCGTCGCCGGGAGAGCGGCGCTTGGTGGCCACCAGTTGCGCGATGTACTGCTTGAGAGCCATCCGCGCAGCGCGGATCTCCGCTGGTGCGAACGCGGTCAGGCTCAACAGGACATCCACCCAGCCCGCGATCTGAGTGCGGTCGGCCGCGGGAGCGCCGAGTAGTTCGCAGATCACCGCGATCGGCAGGCGCCGGGCGAACCCGGCGACGAGATCCGCGGGCGGACCTGTTTCGAGCAGCTCGTCGATCAGCTGATCTGTTTCTCGTTCTGTCGTCGGGCGCAATGCCGCGACGCGGCCCGGGGTGAAGCCGCGCGATGCGAGCCTGCGTACTCGGGTGTGTGCGGGTGGATCCATGCTGAACAGTGCTGTCGGGTCGGGCGGAATGGGTTGCAGGCGTGGTGCACCAGGCACGGTTGTGGCGGCCCTGCTGAATCGGGGGTCGCTGAGTACCGTCCGGTTGTCCTCGTAGCCGGTGACCAGCCAAGCGGTGTCGCCAGTCGGCAAGAGCACGCGTACGACGGGCTCTGTCTCACGCAGCCGTGCGAACTCCGGCGCGGGTTCACCGGGATAGGCGGAGGGGAAGGGAAATCTGAGTATGCTCACGTCTGACGTCATGTGGTCTCCTGTCCTCGGCACAGCACGTGGTTGATCGCGCCGGCCAACGCGACTTCCGCGCTGCGTCCGGCGCCAGGTTGCGCAGTCCGCCACGCGACGAATCCGTCCGGCCGGACAAGCACCGCTCCGTCGCCACCGACTCCGTACGCCTGGTCCCAAGCGCCTGTCACATCGGTGAGTTCACGGCCGATCAGGTGAACATCGATGGGGACGCCGAGGCGGCGCGTCACCGCCGCTGCCGTGTGCAGCCACTGCTCGCCGTCCTTGCCTGTCAGCAGGACAAGTCCGGGACCGAACAGGTCCAGTGTGGACATCTGGTCGACGCCGTCGTTCAATTCGAGATGCGGCGCACGGGTTCCTGGGATTCCGCTGAGGGTGCGTGGATCCACCGGCGCGCTGGGGTCGGAATCGTCCTCGAGGCAGATCGCGGGCGAACGGTAGCCATAGCCGAACGTCAGCGTGAGCTCGTCGAGGAGCTCGGCAGGTGCTGCTCGTACAGTCACTCCCGTGCCGCTGGCGATCCGCAGGTGACTCTGCCGCATGGTCAACTCGCCGATTGGTCTGCGTTCAGTGTCGTAGGTGGTCAGCAAGCTGGGGCCGGCCGTGCCGCGCAGTACTGACGCGATCTTCCATGCCAAGTTGTGCGCGTCCTGCATCCCCGCACTGGCACCGAATCCACCGGCCGGCGGCAATACGTGCGCGGCGTCGCCGATCAGCAGAACGCGGCCGTCGAGGTAGCGATCCGCCGACGTGGCAGCCATCTCCCACGGCAGCACGGCCAGCAACTCGGTGTGCAGATCCGGATCACCGACCGCGGCGCGGATCAACGACTGGCATCGTTCGTCGGTGAAGTCCGCAGGCTGTTGCCCTGCTTCCGGCTGGAAGCGAACGATCAGAGTACCGACTTGGAGTGTGTCGTCGTGCGCGAGAATGCCGCGTACGTCCTGGTTCTGGATCTGACACACCGCGAATCGACGATCACGCAGGTATGGCCGGAGATCAGCCCGGAACAGGATGCTCATCTGGTGTGCGAGCACGCCCGGCCCGGTCAGTCCGATGCCCAGCCGTTCACGGATGGTTCCCCGTGCACCATCGGCGGCGATGAGGTAGCGGGCGTGCACCGGCTGTTCGGCGCCGCTGTCCCGGTCGCGGATCCGGGCCACGACACCGTCCGAGTCCTGCTCGAAGTCCATGAGCTCGACGCCGAAACGCATACTGGCGCCGAGTGATTCCGCCTTGGCACGCAGGAACGGTTCCGCCCGATCCTGACTGCACAGGCACCATTGCGCCGGGCTGATATCGCGCAACCGCGCAGGAGTCGGCAACGTGACACTGTTGAGTTCCCTGCCCGCAAGGGATTCCACCTGCGCTCGCGTCACGAATCCGGCGAATCCTGCGGCCGCCGCCATCAGCTGGCGGTCCAGTCGCAGTGACCGCAGCAACTCCATGGCACGCGGATTGAGCCCACGTGCTCGCGGATGGATCGACAGGCCGCGGTGTTTCTCCACCAGCAGACTCGACACACCGTGCGTGGCAAGGAAAGCACTCGCCGACAGACCGGCGAGCCCACCGCCCGCGATCACCACGTCGAACGCCTCTGAGGTCATCTCGTCGCTCCTGTTCGTCTCGCCCGGATTGCACCAGCAGGGGTTCGGGTCCCGATGGGCTTGCGTTCGAGCGGGCACCCGAACGGATCCCCAACGGAGTTCGAACGACAGTCGCGAGGCTGGCTGGAATCGACCTGAGCCAAGGGGATGACCATGTCCACCACGACCGAGGCGATCGCCTTCGAGGACGCGATCACGAACACCAAACGGGGCGGGGAGATCCATATCCTGCTCAGCCCGAAAAGCGGGAACTCCACCACCGGCCTGATGGGTGTCGTGCTGCTGGCGCCCGGTGAGTTCGTCAGCGAGCACTACCACCCGTACTCCGAGGAGTACATCTATGTCATTCGCGGCAACCCGGTTTTGAAAGTGGACGGTCACCCGATCCCGCTCGCCCCGCGCAAAGCTGTGCTGGTGCCCAAGGGGATCAAGCACCGGCTGGAGAACCCGGGCACCGAAGAGGCCGAGCTGACCTTCCACCTGTGCCCGCTCGCGCCTCGCCCGGAACTCGGGCACGTGGACACCGAGCCGCTTCCCGGTGCGGGAGAACAGGCTTGAGCAGGCGTCGCGCGGCAATCGTCGGCATCGGTGTGATGGCACCCGGCGGCACCGGCCGGGAGGCGTTCTGGGACCTGATCACCTCGGGCAAGACCGCGACCCGCACGATCTCGTTGTTCGACGCTTCCGGGTTCCGCTCGCGTGTGGCCGCCGAGTGCGACTTCGACGCGGCCGAACTCGGCCTTGGCGTACGGGAGATCCGCCGCATGGACCGGGCCGCGCAACTCGCGGTCCTCAGTGCACGTGAAGCCGTCGCGGACGCGGGTAACGCTCTTGACGGGATCTCACCACATCGGATCGGTGTGAGTATCGGCAGCGCGGTCGGGTGCACCATGCGGTTGGAAGACGAGTACGTGGTGCTGAGCGATCGTGGCAGGCAATGGGAAGTGGACCCCGCCTATGCCGTGCCGCATCTCTACGACTACATGGTGCCTAGCACATTGGCCTGCGAGGTTGCCTGGTCGTGTGGTGCCGAAGGGCCTGTGGCGCTCATCTCCACAGGCTGCACGTCCGGCGTGGATGCCATAGGTCACGGTGTGCGGCTGATCGAGCAGGGCAGCGCGGACGTGGTCATAGCGGGTGCCACCGACGCACCTATTTCGCCGATCACGGTGGCCTGTTTCGACGCCATCAGGGCGACGTCACCGAACAATGCGGATCCCGAGCACGCGTCACGCCCGTTCGATCTGCACCGAGACGGCTTCGTACTCGGCGAGGGATCGGCGGTGTTCGTGCTTGCAGAAGAAGAACGCGCTCGCCGCGACGGAATGCGGGTTTACGCCACTGTGGCCGGGTTTGCCACCCGTAGCAACGCGTACCACATGACCGGCCTACGCCCTGACGGACGCGAGATGGCAGAGGCGATCCGGCACGCGATGGCGGAAGCGTGCATTGCGCCGCAGGACATCGGCTACGTCAACGCGCACGGCTCAGGCACCAAACAGAACGATCGGCATGAGACCTCGGCCGTCAAGACGAGCCTCGGCGAGCACGCCCGCCGGGTGCCGATGAGCTCGATCAAGTCGATGATCGGGCACTCGCTGGGGTCGATCGGCGCCATCGAGACGGCGGCCTGCGCGTTGACCATCGACCGGGGACTGGTGCCACCGACCGCCAACCTGCACACCCCCGACCCGGAGTGCGATCTGGACTACGTGCCGCTCACCGCACGCGAACAGAAGACCGACGTGGTGCTGAGCGTCGCCAGTGGCTTCGGCGGATTCCAGAGCGCGATGGTCCTCACGCGGCCAGGACGGCTGCCATGACCATCCGGCCGGTGGTGACCGGGATCGGGATCGTGGCACCGAACGGCATCGGCACCGCGGCGTACTGGGACGCGATTCTGGCTTCTCGAAGCGGAATCCGAAGGCTTACGCGGGTCGACGCGGACCGCTATCCGGTGCAGTTCGGCGGTGAGATCGACGGGTTCGTCGCCGAGGACCACGTGCCGGGCCGGATCGTGGTCCAGACCGACCGGTGGACGCATTTCGGCCTGGCCGCAACCGCGATGGCGCTCGCCGACGCTGGGACTGATCCCGCCGCGTTCGACGAGTACGACATGGCAGTGGTGACCGCGAGTTCCTCTGGTGGCACCGAATTCGGCCAGCGCGAGATCGAACGGCTGTGGAACACCGGCCCCCGTGCGGTCGGCGCGTATCAGTCCATCGCGTGGTTCTACGCGGCGACGACCGGGCAGGTGTCGATCCTGCACGGAATGCGTGGTCCTTGCCGAGTGATCGCGACCGAACAGGCAGGCGGGCTCGACGCCGTCGCCGAAGCTCGGCGGGTCATCGGCCGCGGTACTCCGATGGTGGTCGCCGGCGGTACGGACGCGTCCTTGTGCCCGTACGGCCTTGTCGCGCAGACGGCCAACGGGCAGCTCAGCAGAGCTGGTGCGTACGTGCCGTTCGACCGCCGCGCTCGCGGTTACCTCCCTGGTGAAGGCGGCGCGATGATGATCATCCAGGATCCCGGGCAGGCCCATGGACCCGGATACGGCGTGATAGCGGGTTACGCGGCGACGTTCGACCCGCCCCCGTGCAGCGGACGGCCACGCAATCTCCGCCGATGCGTGGAACTCGCGTTGGACGACGCGGGCATCGGCCCTGACGACGTTGACGCCGTGTTCGCCGACGCACACGGCACTGTTGACGCTGACCGGGCCGAGATCGAGGCGCTGAGCGAGGTTTTCGGCCCGTCCGGAGTCCCCGTGACGGCGCCGAAGACGATGACCGGCCGGCTGTACGCGGGTGGCGCGGCCCTCGATCTGGCCACGGCATTGCTGGCGCTGCGCCACCAGGTCATCCCGCCGACTGTCGGCATTCGCCATCCCGCGTATCACGATCGTCTTGACCTGGTCGGTTCGCCTCGCAAGACCGCATTGGACACGGCGCTGGTGCTTGCTCGCGGATATGGCGGATTCAACGCCGCCACGGTGGTGGCGACCAGCTGAACAGTGCCCCAACGGTTCTCGAACGAGGACCGAATGCCGGTTGTCAGGATCTTTCTCATCGGCTGACGGCCGACGAGTTGGGGGAACAGCGATTCGGGAGAGACAGATGCGAGAGTGCACGCTCGACGACCTACGGAGAATCCTGCTTGACCTGGGGGGACTGGACGATCCCGCAGTCCTGCGCGGCGACATCATGGACACCGGGTTCATCGAACTGGGATACGACTCACTCGCCCTGCTGCACCTCGCGGTCAGGATCGAGACCGAGTTCGGCGTCGAGGTGTCCGACGTGATCAGTGAGTTCCCGACACCACGCGCCGCCATCGGCTACCTCAACCGCAGACTCACGGGGGTGGCCTGACCATGGCCGCCCGCACGCAGAACAGCGTCGTCGTCAACGCCCCGATGGACCTGGTCTGGAGCATGACCAACGACGTCGCGTCCTGGCCGCACCTGTTCAGCGAGTACTCCGCCGCTGAGGTGCTGGAGACCTCGGCGAACAAGGTCCGGTTCCGGCTGACCATGCACCCCGACGAGAACGGCAAACAGTGGAGCTGGGTGTCCGAACGCGTCGCTGACCCGGTCACGCGGACAGTCAACGCACGACGTGTGGAGACCGGGATCTTCCAGTACATGGAAATCCGTTGGGAGTACGAGGAAACCGGCGATGGCATCGAGATGCGGTGGTTCCAGGAGTTCGCGATGAAGCCGGACGCGCCGGTGGACGAGAAGACCATGGCCGCGCGGATCGACCGCAACACCCCGATCCAGATGGCACGGATCAAGCAGCAGGTCGAGGCGGCTGCGGGGAGGCACCAGTGAGCGACCTGCTCCCGATCCTGTTGTCGGTCACCCTGTTGATGAGTGGCGTCGCCGCGGGCGTGCTGCTGTGGTCGGTGATCGGCGGTGTGCCGCTGTTGCTCAGCCTGCCCGCGGAACGATATGTCGAAACACACCAGTTCTGGGGTAGCCGGTTCGACGGCCTGCAGCCGTTGCTGGTGACCGCGACGCTGGTCGCCGACGTGGTGCTCGCCGTGGCCGCACCGAACGCACTGACCAAGTCGCTCTTCGTGGTGGGTGCCGCCACCGCGCTCGGGGTGATCGTCATCTCGAAGTTCCGCAACGTCCCGCTCAAGCGCCGGGTGATGAGACTGGATCCGCACAACCTGCCGCCTGACTGGGAGCAGACGGATCCGCGTCGGGAATGGGCAGCGTGGAACCTCGGCCGGACGGTGTGCGGCCTGGTCGCCTTCGCGGCCAACGTCGCGGTCGTCGCGCTGCTGCCGTGACCGGGCAGGGCACGATGCCCGGCGTTGCCGGTGACCAGGAAAGCAAACCCCGCCCGATCCTGCGTACCGTCGGCGAATTCGTCCTCGGTGGACTGATCAGCCTCGGCGCCGCGTGGTGCGCAGTGGTTCTCCCGCCCCCGCAA
Source organism: Kibdelosporangium banguiense (assembly GCF_017876405.1). Lineage (GTDB taxonomy): Bacteria > Actinomycetota > Actinomycetes > Mycobacteriales > Pseudonocardiaceae > Kibdelosporangium > Kibdelosporangium banguiense. The sequence continues at coordinate 3,700,115 of NZ_JAGINW010000001.1, forward strand.
AGGGCTGACGAGGACTCGGCGACGTGAGCGGCAACGGATCGGTCTGGGTGCGCTGCACCGGATGCGGGCATCTCATCTACTCCAACCGGTTCGCCCGTGATCTGCGGGTCTGCCACGAATGTGGTGTGCACGCACCACTGTCGGCGATCCAGCGGGTGGAGCAACTGCTCGATCCCGGTTGGGGTGACATCGACCATGCGCAACCAGCCGGCGACCCGCTTGGTTTCGCCGACCGAATGCCCTATCCGCAACGGCTTGCCGAGGCGCGGGAAGCGACTGGTCTGAACGACGCGGCTATTCAAGTGCGTGGCCGGATCGGCGGCCATCCGGTTGTGGTCGTCGTGATGGACTTCCGGTTTCTGGGTGGCAGCTTGGGCACCAGCGTCGGCGATCTCGTCGTCAGGGCGGCCGAGACCGCACTCGCGGAGCGGACTCCGCTGCTCATGGTGACCGCGTCCGGTGGCGCGCGGATGCAGGAGGGCGCGCTCGCGTTGATGCAGATGGCGCGTACCAGCCAGGCGTTGGTGGCATTGGACGAAGCCGGTGTGCTCACCGTCAGCCTCATCACCGATCCCACGTTCGGCGGAGTGGCGGCGTCGTTCGCCACCCAGGCCGACGTCATCCTCGCTGAACCTGGCGCGCGAATGGGATTCGCCGGGCCAAGAGTCATCGAGCAGACCCTGGGCACGGGCTTGCCGGAAGGTTTCCAGCGTGCGCCGTACTTGTTGGAACACGGCCTGATCGACGACGTCGTGCCACGCCGCCGGTTGCGGGCGGTCCTTTCCCGGCTGCTCACTTTGGGGCGGCCAGGAACCGTTGTGGCCATGGACCCGACGCCGGTGATCACGGATCCGGCCGCGCTGGCCGAGGCGGACCCGATGCGACCCGTGCGGGCCGCGCGCGATCCCGGTCGTCCGACCACTTTGGACTACGCGTACCAACTGTGTGACAGCTTCAAGGAACTGCACGGCGACCGGATGTCCGCGGACTGCCCGGCCGTTGTGGCCGGGATCGGCAGACTCGCGGGCGGTGCGGTCGTGCTGATCGGGCACCAGAAAGGCCACGACGCCAGTGAACTGACCAGCCGCAACTTCGGGATGGCCACGCCTGCCGGTTACCGCAAGGCGGCCAGGCTCATGCTGCTGGCACAGAAGCTGGGATTGCCGGTGGTGACGCTGATCGACACCCCTGGGGCGTATCCAGGTGTCGAAGCCGAGGCACAGGGCCAGATGCTGGCGATCGCGGCCAATCTACGGCTGATGTGCAGTCTGCGTGTCCCGATCGTCGCGGTGGTCACCGGTGAGGGAGGCAGCGGCGGTGCACTCGCGCTGGGCGTGGCCGACCGCGTGTTCATCCTCGAACACGGCGTCTACTCGGTCATTTCCCCGGAAGGCTGCGCGAGCATTCTGTGGCGCACGCCGTCCGCGACCGGTCAAGCCGCCGCGGCGCTCAGGCTCGTCCCGGCGGATCTGCTCCGTTTCGGCGTGGTCGACGGAGTCATCCCGGAGCCGCCGGGCGGCGCGCACGTGAATCACCCGGATGTGGCCGATGCCGTCCGGGCGGCGGTCACCACATGCCTCGCCGAACTCGCGACCGTACCCCCGGACGATCTGGTCCGGACCCGCAGACGGCGGTTCGCGGGTTTCGGTTCGCAGGCTTACGTGGAAGGAGCACGGTCATGAGCCAATGGGAACGAGTCCCGTTGCGCGATGAGCCTTACGAGAAGGATCCGATCGAAGCCGTCGTCGGTGGCGCGATCGAGTTGCTCGGCAAACTGCCGGTCCGCCCGCAGCGCATCGAGGTCGGCAGCGGGACGACACGCATCGAGATCGAATGGCCATCGTCCGGCGGCACCGCGCAGCCCGTCCCGGTGGAACCGGAGAGCCCCGATGAGACTCCTCTGGATGAGGACGTCGACTACATCCGTGCGCCGATGGTCGGCACGTTCTACTGGGCACCACAGCCGGGTGCCCAGCCTTTTGTCGCCGAGGACGATGTCGTCGGCGTCGGCCAGCAGATCGGGATCATCGAGTCGATGAAGCTGATGACGCCGCTTACCGCGAGTGTGGCCGGCACCGTGTGCAAGGTGCTGGTGGCCGACGCGACGCGGGTCGAGTTCGACCAGCCGTTGGTCATGATCCGGCCTAGTGCCGAAACCGGTCAGGAGACGGACTGAGATGATCGGCAGCGTCCTGATCGCCAACCGTGGCGAGATCGCCATGCGAGTCGCCCGCACCTGCCGGGAGCTGGGGCTGCGCACGGTCGCGGTGTACTCGACCGCGGACCGGGACTCGGCGGTGGTCAGGTTCGCCGACGAGGCCGTGCACATCGGGCCGCCACCGGTCAAACAGAGTTACCTCAACGTACCCGCGATCATCGAAGCCGCGCGGCTCACCGGAGTCGACGCTATTCACCCTGGGTACGGCTTCCTCTCCGAGGACCCGGATTTCGCCGAGGTCTGCGAGGCCGAGGGGTTTGTCTTCGTGGGTCCGCGTGCGTCGGTCATCGCCGCGCTCGGTGACAAGGCGCGAGCTCGCCGGATGATGGCCGAGGCAGGCTTGCCGGTGCTGCCCGGCAGCGAGAACGCCGTGGACAGCACCGATGCGCGAGATCTTGCCCATGCCATCGGGTTTCCCGTGATCCTCAAGGCGTGCGCCGGTGGCGGCGGGCGCGGGTTGAGCGTGATCCGCAACGCCGCCGGCTTCACCCAGGCATATCGCGATGCCCGCGCCACGGCTGCCGCCGTTTTCGGGGACGGCCGGGTGTATCTGGAACGCTATGTCGACAATGCCCGCCATATCGAAGTGCAGGTGCTGGCCGACCAGAGTGGCTCGGTGGTGCATTTTCCCGAGCGGGACTGCTCCGTTCAGCGCAGGCATCAGAAACTCATCGAGGAAACGCCCGCTCCCACACTGCCCGACGGTTTGCCGGCACTGATGGCACAAGCCGCTGTCGACGGGGCGCGCGGAACCGGTTACACCGGACTGGGCACGCTGGAATTCCTGGTCGACGAGGATTCCCGCTTTTACTTCATGGAGATCAACTGCCGCATTCAGGTCGAACATCCGGTGACCGAGATGATCACCGGAATCGACTTCGTCGCCGAACAACTGAGTATTGCCGCGGGTGCCCCTCTGCGCGTCAGGCAGGAAGATGTGCGCGCAAGCGGTGTGGCAATCGAATGCCGGCTCAACGCGGAGGATCCACGGCTGAACTTCGCGCCGGCCCCCGGGACGTTGACCACTTTCACGCCGCCCGGTGGAGGATTCGTCCGGGTCGACACGCACGCGTGCGCCGGTTACGTCGTGCCTCGTGAGTACGACTCGTTGCTGGCCAAGGTCGTCACGTGGGGAGCCGACCGTGACCAGGCGCTGGCCAGAATGAATCGGGCTCTCACGGAATTCCACGTCGGCGGAAATGGCGTGCGGACGACCAAGGAATTCCTCCTGGAAGTACTGTCGCATCCCGCTTATCGAAGTGGCGAGCACACAACGGCGCTGATTCCCGAGATTTTGCGGCAGTCCAACCGGCCGCCGGTGATGACCGGCGCCTGACGATTAGTTCCACACGACTGCGCTGTGTTTGCGCGCGTGTACTTCTTGACGACTTCAGTCCGTGCTTAATGGCTCGGCGAACGCTTGACGCGTCATCCCCTGATTAATACACTGCTTGGATCGACTTGGCGGAGTTATCGTCCGGCCTGGCCGGCCGTAGTCTTGGGGCCAGTCTCTGGCGGTGTTGCCGGTCGCGCGGAAGGATTGAGCTTCGAACAAATGCGTTGGGGGACATATGTTGAGGGCGAAAATACTTGGCGCTTTGGAACTTGACTTACCCAGGGTCACCTACACACCGAATCCGCCGAAGCAGCGCCAGGTATTGGCGCTGCTGGCGCTTCGGGCCAACCGGGTGGTGCCACTGAAGGCGATCATCGAAGAGCTGTGGGACCAAGTCCCGCCGCGTAGCGCGTCGACCACCGCGCAGACGTACGTCTACCAGATCCGAAAGGAGATCGGACGCTTTCGCGGTGCCGAAGAACTGTTGTCCACGGTGCCACCCGGGTACATGCTCAATGTCGGCGCCGGGCAGCTGGACCTGAACGATTTCGAGGACCTGATGGAGCGTGCCCGCACCGCTCTTGACGCGGGAAATCCCGCTCAGGCGGCGCCACTGCTGCACGACGCGTTGCGGTTGTGGCGGGGTACGGCGTTGGAGAACGTGTCGCTCGGGCCGGTTCTTTCGGCGCAGGTGACGCATTTGAACGAACTCCGGATGCAGGCGCTGGAAACACGGATCACAGTGGACCTCACGATGGGCAGACATCGTGAGATGATCGGGGAGTTGAAGGAGCTCGTCGCCGATCACCCGCTCAACGAATTCTTCTACGCACAGCTCATGCGGGCACTCGCGAAAGTGGGTAGGCGGGGCGAAGCGCTCCAGGTCTACCGGTCGTTGTGGCGCACTCTGCGTAACGACCTCGGGATCGAACCGGCCGTCGAATTGCAGGAGTTGCACCGGTCCATCCTCGGCAACAACCGGCCGGCCACCGCGATGGTCAAGCCTTATCTCTCGTTTCCGTCCGAAACCTGATCAGCGGATTCCGGCATCGGCCGGGTGGCTGTGAAGAACGCCATCGCGCCGCTGCGCTCGATCCGGATGCCGGCAAGACCAGCGCGGTGCAAGGAGTGCTCGAGGTCCGCATAGGTGCCTGTCACGCCGAACACTCCGAGCCGCTGGTTCACCTCGATGATCTTGTCCTGCCGGCGGCCCGCGCCACGGACGATGGCTGTTCCCTGCAGTCTGCCTCCGGACCGGAGCACTCTGGTCATCTCCGTCAGTGCGGCCACCGGGTCAGGAAAACAGTGCAGGCCGTTGTAGGTCAGGCACATGTCGAACGACATATCGGGAAACGGCAGTTGCTCCACACTCGCCTGGGTGAACGTGATTCCTGTCAGTCCCCGTTTGCGTGCCTCGTCCCGCGCGCGGTCAAGCATGACGTTCGAGATGTCGACGGCGACGTAATCGATTTCCTCGGCAGGCAGGCCAGTCAGGCCACGGAAAGTGACGCCACCACCGCACGGCACGTCGAGCACCGTTTTGCCACGTGCGTCCTCGTTCAGCGATCTGATCTGGTCGTACCATTTCTTCAGGCGAGTGCCCCACAGCAACCGGGCAGCGATCCGAGCGGTTTTCTCGTGCCCGACCACTCGGTCGTAGGCACTCACGCTGGACGAGTTCTTCCAATGCTCGACTGCGGTCATCCCGGTTCCTCCGTTCAGGGGCGTCCCTATCGTGAGGCAGGCGCATCGAGAACAGATAGAGCGGGACCGGGTGATGTGCTAGAGGTCGCGACTTTCGATGTGCTGGAGAAGGTCTTTCCAGCAGGTGATGTTGTGTTGCGCGAGTCTGGCAATCACCCGCGTGCAATGCGCCGGGATGGTATCGGCGTACTGCCGCAATTGCTCCTGGTCCACTGAGTGCGCGTCCAGCCAGCGCAGCAACGCGCGGCCGGAATCGGTGAAGCGCAGCGATGGATCCCGCTTGAGATCCTTCAGCAGGATGTCGTAGCTGACCTGTGGACTCGCAGGCGGCTTCTGGTACCCGCGGGGGATCGGATCCAGGCCGTCACGCAACCGGTTTCGTACGTCCAAAGCTGTCGCCGGCGATACACCCGCGGCTTTGGCGATCTCTCGAATGGGGGCGTCCGGGCGCTGTGCGATCAATTCGCTGGCCCGCAACCGGCCGGTTTTCGCGTCGACCGGGCGTACCTTGCCGTCCTTGCCGACCCGCTCGAGCGCGTTCAACCGTCCAGATGCATCAATTAAACGCTTGCGGATGCCGCCGACAGTCGTCGCGGCAAGACCTGTCACCGAGGCGATCTTCCGGTCTGACCATTGCGGCCGCATTCCGAGGATGCGAGCGGCGGCGGCAGTCCGATCGGTCTGCGACAGCGGCAGACCGTGCGCGATATTGGCCGCCACAGCCACAATGAACGCGTCCTCGTCGTCGCCGTCGTAGAACAGCACTCGAATCTCGTCGTTGCCGCGGAGTTTGACCGCCTGCACCCGGTGCATTCCGTCGACGATTCGCCTGCTCGCCCGCTGCACAACGATCGGCGGCAGCGCCGCATCCGACGCGGCGAGTGTCCGGATGTGCTCGACGCTCTCACCCGCCAGCCTCGGCGAATCCGCAGGGAGAAGCGAGCTGATCGCCACCCATTCGCCACCCGCATCATCGGTGCCACCTACCCGAAAGCGTGACACCACAGTAACTTTCCGAAACCACGATCCACTGCGCTTCCCCCAGAAAAGTTGTGAACAACTTTGCTGTCCAAGCGTGCCACGTCAATCACTGTCCGCATCAAAGCCCGGCAGCCGCGGCATCCGGATCAAACCATTCGGCCGTTCAGCAGTCCGAACGAGTGATCCGTTTTGACTCCTTGATCCCCTTCCGGACAGTATCATCGAATCGATTCCCGTGCAGCCACACGACCTGGTGCGCCAGTAACCAGTGCCGACCGCAGGCGAACGTGCTGAACACGCCGCGCAGCGGCAGGCCAACGACCACCGCGGACAGCACCCGGGCCGGCCGTTCTCGGTGAACGCTCCCCATGGGCGGCCGCCGATCGAGCGGATCGCGCACGCACGCCCCATTTCCGGGCGTTTCGCTTTTGTTTCGATCGCATTGCCACAAGTCAGGTCGACGCACTTGACGGGGACGGAATTACTACGGAAACCCGGCCCGTCGGCTCGTTCAGTGTTCGTCAAGTACCCGGTTGCATGCTGATCCGCGATCACAGCTGAGAACAACGGACAATGAGGGGTACATCGATGACCACATCTCGCCGAAGCCTGCTGGCCGGATCCGCCGCGGTCGCGGCCGGTGCCGCTGTCGGAGCGCCGGAGGCGCAGGCAAATCCCCGGCCCGACGGCAAGCAGAAGCCCACTGTGGTGCTCGTACACGGCGCGTTCGCCGACGCCTCCGGCTGGTACGGCGTTGCCGCTCAGCTCATCCGTGCCGGCTATCCGGTCCTCGCCCCGGCGAACCCGCTGCGCGGCGTGGCCGCCGACGCCGCCTACCTGGCGAGCGTCCTCGCCACCCTCAACGGTCCGCTCGTCCTCGCCGCACATTCATACGGCGGCAACGTGATCACGAATGCCGCGACCGGCAACGCGAACGTCAAGGCGCTGGTCTATGTGGCCGCGTTCGCACCCGATGCGGGTGAGTCGCTGCAAGGCCTGCAGACGAAGTACCCGGGAAGCAAGGTCGACGAGACGGCGCTGGACTTCCGTCCCAACGGTGCGAGCGTCGACGCGTACATCAAAAAAGAAGTGTTCCGCGACGTGTTCGCCGGTGACGTGCCCAGAGCGACCACCGACCTGATGTGGGCCGGCCAGCGGCCAGTCGACGTGCGTGCACTGGGGGAGCCGTCGGGCGTTCCGGCCTGGAAGACCATTCCTTCCTGGTACCTCGTCGCCCGCGACGACAACGTCTTTCCCGCTGCGGCGCAACGGTTTGTGGCGCGGCGGGCCGGCGCACGCACTGTCGAGGTCGGTGCCTCACACGTCGCGATGATCTCGCAACCCGCCGCGACGGCTGACCTCATCAAGCGCGCCGCGTGCTGACGCGGATTCCTCCTACCAAGGACGAGACGATGCATCAGCACGCCTACGAAGGCCAGTGCGCCGCCGAGGAAAAGCGGCACACCAGCGCGAGATCACCCATCCGCAATCCGAAGCCGGCGTTGTTCGCCCTGGCACTGGGTACCTTTGCGATCGGCACTGGCGAGTTCGGCAGCAACGGCGTCATCCAGCTGTTCGCGTCCGATCTGGACGTGTCGATTCCGGTCGCGACGTACGCGATCACCGCGTACGCCTTCGGGGTGATGATCGGCTCTCCGGCGATCACCCTGCTGGCCGCCAGGGTCAACCGGCGCGCTCTGCTCCTCGGCCTGATTGCGCTGTTCCTGATCGGCAACGGGCTCTCAGCTCTGGCGCCGAACGTGGCGCTGCTCGTCGTCTGCCGGTTCTTCACCGGCAGTGTGCAGGGCGCGTTCTTCGGCGCCGGGGCCGTCGTCGCCGCGTACGTATATGGCCCGGGCAAGGGCGGCAAAGCCTTCGCCACCGTGATGGGCGGACTCACTTTCGCCACCATCTTCGGGTCGCCGCTGGGCACGTTCATCGGCCAGAACGCCGGATGGCGCGTCATGTATTGGACCGTGGCCGCCGTCGGTCTGCTCGCAGGCGCGGCCCTCGTGGCCTGGCTGCCACGCACGGACGACCTGCGCGGTGGCTCCATCACGAACGAGCTGGGCGCCCTCCGTAGGCGGGGTGTCTGGTTGATGGTCACCGTCGCGGCGCTCGGAATCTCCAGCATCTTCGCCGTCTACACGTTCATCGGGCCGTTCGTCACCGACGCCGCCCAGCGCGACGCCACACTCATCCCGATCGCACTCGCCGTCTTCGGCATCGGCATGGCGGTCGGCAACCACCTCGGCGGACGCGTCGCCGACCGGTACGAGCACCGCGGGCTGACCTACGGCTATGGCGGGGTCCTGGTGCTCCTGGCGCTGATCGGTGTGGCCGGCAGCGACCTGGCGATCCTGCTGCTCTGCCTGTTCGGCGTCGGCGCGACCATGATGTTCGCGATCCCCACCATCCAGGTCCGGTTGACCCGCTTCGCCCCGGACGCCCCGGCCCTGATGGGCGCCCTCAATCTGGCCGCCCTCAACCTCGCCAACTCGCTGGGCGCGATCGGGGGTGCGATCGTCCTCGACGCCGGCTGGGGCACCCTGTCCACCGTCTGGGCCGGATTCGTCCTCACCGCCGCAGGCCTGCTCCTGTACGTGGTCACCGTCGCCCGGCTGAACAGCCCGGCCAGTACTCCAGCGACCGTCGCACTAGGACAGGTCGAGCTCGGCTAAGAACTCCTGCGCGCGGCGGGCGAAGAGATGGGCCTCGCGATCGGTGGACCAAGCGCGGGCCTCTTCGGCGGCGGCCCGTACGACGTCAACGGGCTCGCCACGGGCCTGCAGCAGGCGCGCCCGTAGCAGCCGGACAAGTCCTTCGGCGTAGCGTTGGCCGTTGGCCTCGAGTGCCTTGTCCGCCCGCTCGATGGCGACGCCGGCGTTGTCCGTCATCCCGGCGGCCAGCCACATCTCGGCGATCAGTCCATAGTGGTACGCGACGCCCCACCTCGGCGGGTCGACCAGCGTCGCGGCCAGGAGCTGATCGGCCTCCGCCGCGATCCCGGCCGGGTCGTCGCCGGTGAGGGCACGGGCCCAGAACCAGTTCAGCCGGACATAGTGCTCCTGTTGGACCGCGGCACGGCCGGTGCCCACGGCGATCCACCGTTCGATCGTGCGTATCACCAAGCCCGCGTCACCGGCCATGGAACCGATGATGGTGAGGTAGTAGGCCCAGGTCGCGACCGCGTACGGGTCGTCAGGGCCGTTCCATTCGTCGATCATGGTCCTGGCCGTCTCGACATCACCGTGCAACGCGGTCACGACGGCCCGCCAGCCGGGCCACTCACCTGAGACGTCACGCCGGATCGGAGTCTCGCTGTGCGAGGAGACGACACCGTCGAGAACGGCGGGGTTGTTCGCCTCAAAGCACCGGTAAGCCTCGCCGATGTTGCCGATGTCCCACTGATGCAGGCCCCAGGCCTGCCGGCCGTACACCCGGACGACCGGATCGCTGGACGCCTCCCCTTGCTCGTACAGCCGGCGGACCAGGCGTTCCCGGTCCCACTCCAGGAAGGTGTAGGCCCCGAACAGACGGGCGAAGAGGAGGCCGGCGGCCTCCACCTCCCGGCCGAGTTGGCGGGCCAGGTGTTCCGCCCGCTCCAGCAGATCGAACGTGGTGCCGCCGTACCCGGCCTGCCGGCGCGGGGCGATGGCGAGCAGCGAGAGAGCGGAGAGCTCCAGTTCCGGGAGCCCGGCGGTCCGTGCGATCTGGGCGGCTGACTGCAGGTGCCGGTCGGCGGTCGCGAACGCGAGCTTGACCGATGCGCGACGGCCAGCGCGTTTCAGCGCCTCCGCAGTGCGAACTGGGTCGGCGAGGGGGCCGGCGGCCTGCAGGTGGTAGGCGAGGCGTTCGGTGATGGACTCGTGGTCCGCGTGACGTTCCTCGAGCGCGTCTGCGATGCGCAGATGCAGCCGGATAGCCTGCTGCTGCGCCGTTGTCTCACTGATCGACTCGCGGACCAGGTCGTGTGCGAAGCGTAACGAGAACGGATCTGCCGCCGTTGGTTCGAGCAGACCGAGCGCACGCAGCGGTTCGAGGCGTTCGAGACATTCCGTGACGTCGATGTCGGCGGCGCGGGCGAGCAGACCTAGCTCGACGTCGCGGCCGATGAGCGCGGCGATCCGCAGCACGTCGCGAGCGTTGTCGTCGAGGCCTGCCATCCGATCGCGGACGACGTCTCGCACTGTGGACGGGACCCCGGCTGACGCATCAGCGCTGTCACTGAGCGCGCCGCTGTCGCTGAGGAGCCGCGACAGCTCGCGGACGAAGAACGGATTGCCGGCGGTGCGGGCATGGATTGTGCGGGCGATGTCCGCACTGGGCTCGTGGCCGGTTTCGCGCCGGACGAGTTCGATCACGTCGGTCAGGCTGAGCGGGCCGAGCCGGATCCTGCGGTGGCCGGGCTGCCGGCTGGCGGCGGCCAGGACTCGTGAAAACTCGGAGCCGGGTGTGGGTGCGCGGTCGCGAAGTGCGCCGATGATCGCGGAACTGGCAGGCAGCCGGGTCGCCAGATGGCCGAACAGCTGGAGCGAGGCGGTATCAGCCCATTGGAGATCGTCGATGATGAGCAGCATGGGCCGTTGGCTCGCGGCCTGGCCGATGACGGTGACGACCTGCTCGAACAGGCGGAACTGGGCACGGCTGCCGGACGCCGCCGGTGCGGCGTGATCGTTTCGTGCCTCGATGAGGCCACCGAGTTCGCCGCCCAGCCACTTCTCCCGCGCGGGTGCGGGCAGGCTGTCGAGGACAGTGGTGAGCGCCTGCTCCCACGGCCACATCGAGGGTGCTCCATCGCCTTCCAGGCAGGAGGCCCAGACGACGAGCGCGCCACGCTGGTTCGCGTCCGCGGCGGCCTCCTGAAGGATGCGGGTCTTGCCCACGCCCGGTTCGCCCTCGACGATGCCGAGCCCGGTGCGGCCGGTGAACGCCGCCTCCATTGCCTGCCGCAGCACGGCGAGTTCCTCGGCCCGTCCGACCAGACCGCTGGTCCTTCGCGCGGGTGCTGGCTTGAGTGCGGACGCCGGGGTCTGCGTCAGCACCCGCAGGTAGGCGTCCTGCAGGGCCGGGCCAGGGGCGATGCCGAGCTCGTCGGCCAGGCGGCCCTGGAGCATCCGGAACGTCGACAACGCCTCGGCCTGTCGTCCGGTGGCGCCGAGGATGGAGATGAGGCTGGCCTGTACAGGTTCGTGGAACGGTGCCATCTTCGCGGCGAGCTGCAACGCCGGGAGCACCCGCTCCGGCCGGCGCAGCGACACGGCCAGGTCGGCGGCGGCCTCGCAGGCGGCGTGGAACTCGTCGTCGAGGGCGGTGAAGATCGCCATCGCGGTTGTTCCGTGGGTGAATCCGTCCCCCGCAGGGCCCTGCCACAAGCTGAGCGCTTCGACGTAGTGATCGAGCGCCGCTTCGTGATGACGCTGCGCCAGAGCCGCCTTGGCGGCTTCGACGAGTTCCCGGAAGGCGACCAGATCCAGCGTGTCAGAGCCGGCGCTGAACAGGTACGCGTTGCCGCGGCGGTGGAGGTATGAGCCGGCACCCCGGGCAGGGTTCATGGGTTCGAGCAGGCGCCGCAGCGCTCCGACGTACTTGTGGATGACGTTGAGCGCGCTGGTGGGGACATCGTCCCCCCAGATCAGGCCGATCAACTCGCTCGTCGTGACCGGCCGGCCCACGCGGGCCAGGAGCAGGGCCAGCAGATAGGCCTGCTGCCGGGGGCCGGCATCAAGCTCGGCACCGTCACGCCACACCCGTAACGGGCCGAGGATGAGCAGGCGCGGGAAACCGGCGGGATCCTCGCGGTCGAGCCGATGTGAGTTCATGCGGGCTCAACCGGCGTCTGTGCGCTGGGAACGGGCTCCTGAGTGCGGCGACGGGTGATCAGCCAGCCGAACCCGGCCGCTGTGAAGAACATGACAATGCCGTACGCCGTACCCGGAATCGCCATCTCGGCATTGTTCAACAGTGCCGGGCTCAGCGCGATCGTGATGGCGAACGCGGTGTTGTGGATGCCGATCTCAAACCCGGCCGCGGTGGCCGCATGGTGGTCGACGCCGGCCAGGCGCGGCACACCGTAGCCGATCAACAGGCTCACGATGTTGAAGACCAGCACGGCCAGCCCGACCGCGACGAAATAGTCGGCGAGGTCCTCCCGCGCCCCGTACAGCACGGCGGAGATGACCACGACCAGGACAACCACTGACAGGACCCGGACCGGCCGGTTGAGCCACTGCGCCACCTTGGGCGCTCGCGCGCGGACGAGCATCCCGATGGCGACCGGCACGAGCACGATCGCGAAGACCTGCAGCACCTTGCCGAGCGGCAACCCGATGTCGGCTTCGCCGGACAAGAAGTAGCGGGCCGACAGGTTCACCACGATCGGCATGGTGACCACGACCAACACCGAGTTGATCGCGGTGAGCGTGACATTCAGCGCGACATGCCCGCCGAACAAGTGGCTGTACAGGTTGGCCGTGGGACCGCCCGGGGACGCCGCGAGCAGCATCATCCCGACCGCCAGCTCCGGCGGCAGCCGGAACGCGAGCACCAGGCCGAAGCAGATGACCGGCAGCAGCAAGACCTGGCACAGCAGCGAGACCACGACCGCCTTCGGATGCCGGCCCACCAGTCGGAAGTCATCCATCCTCAGGGCAAGGCCCAAGCCGAACATGACGACGCCGAGGGCGAAAGGCAGGCTGGCCAGGAGCCATGGGGAGTCCATGGCGAATTTTCTCCGGCACTCCGCAGCCGGTCAATCCACCGTTCCGCAGCTCAAGCGATCATGTGATTTTTGTTTCCCGAAGCCGGAGGTAAGTCGTCGTCCACTGTTCGTCAAGAGCACATTCGTACCTTGGGATCGCACGGAACGAACTCAGGCCAAGCCAAGGAGCGTTGGATGCCAACCCAAGTGAGTCGGCAAACCGTCGACCTGTCCGCCTACCCGGACCTCATCGTGCTGTACCTCGGCATGCGGGTGAACCATCTGTACGGCATCCGGACCTTCTTCAGCTTCGGCCGCAAGATCAGCAAGTCGGTCGCGGACGAGCCCGACGGCTTGCTGCTGCATGAGCCCGTCTACTACTCGTTCTTCCCCATGAACATGGGGATGCGTCAGTACTGGCGAGACCTGCCCTCACTGCTCGACTTCGCCCGGTCGCAGCCACATCGGCAGTGGTGGCTGGATTTCCTGAAAGACTCAGGCGGCACAGGTTTCTGGCACGAGACGTACTCGGTCAAAGGCGGCATGGAAGCCGTCTACGACGATGTGCCCAAGCCACTGGGGTTTGGACGCTTCGCCGGAATCCAGCGCGCCCGAGGCCCCATGTTCGGTTCAGCGGCCCGCCTGAAACGCTCATACAACAGCAACCCGGTCCTGAGCGAGACGGACCTCTACGAGTCCTGACAACTCCCGCCCGCCGTCCGGCTATGACAGAGAGAGCCGACGACCCCGGCAGTGGTCTCGGCGAGTTCCATCCCTTCCTGGATGGTGGTGTTGTTCTCACGGGCCAGGATGACGGCCAGGTTGCCCTCGTCTCCGAGGTGGACGTCTCGCGGGCACGTGATGATGTCGTGGGCGGTGTCGAGCATCTGGATGGCCAGGATGGTCAGGGCAGCGACGTCGTGGTCCTGAGCTACGGGCAGTGGTAGCTCGAATTCGTTGCAGACCTCCAGCAGCACCACGATGACCGGGATGGAGTCGGTAGCGCCGGCCTGCGTACCCGTCCGCTGCGGGTGTTCCTGTCCGCATTGGGTATCGCGATCGGCATCGCCGCGATGACCGCGGTGGTCGGGGTGTCGTCCTCCAGCCGTGCCGAATTGGACCGCCAGCTCGCCGCACTCGGCGCGAACCTGCTCACCGTGGCGCCCGGCAGCACGATGTCGGGCCAGACCGCCGCGCTGCCAACCGAGTCGGTGGAGATGATCCGCCGCATCGAGCCGGGGCAGGAGGTGGCGGCACTCGGCGATGTGCCGGACACCAACGTGTACCGCACCGACCGGATTCCCGAGGCGGAGACCCGAGGTCTACCTCACTGTGCCCCCGGGATGACGCTCCCGCGTTGCGTACCGCGTGGACAGCCGATGAGCTCATGGCGGCTGACTTTCCTGAGCCGAAATGGGCAGTCCGGGGTGTCATCTGTGAAGGCGTCAACCTTGTTGCCGGGCCGCCGAAGGTTGGGAAGTCGTGGTTGTCGCTCGGTCTTGGGCTGTCCATCGCGGCTGGGGAACCGGCATTCGGTTCTATCGCAACGGAAGCCGGGCCGGTTCTGTATCTCGCGCTTGAGGACACTGCGCGGCGGTTGCAGTCCCGCATGGGGAAGCTGCTTGCCGGGAAACGTGCGCCCCGTGGGCTGACACTGGTCACAGAGTGCCCGCCATTGGCGGACGGAGGTGACCGTGCCATTGCCGGGTGGCTCGACCGCAACCCGGACGCCCGCCTGGTCGTCATAGACGTTCTGGCCAAGGTGCGTGGTCAAGAGAGCTCAGGAGGCAGCCAGTACGCCGCTGACTATGCCGCAATCGGCCGTATCAAAAGGATTGCGGACCACTACGGGGTAGCCGTGCTCGTGGTGACGCACGTCCGCAAGGCTGCTGCGGAGGACTTCCTGGCGACCGTGTCAGGCACGAACGGCATCGCCGGAGCAGCAGACGCTGTGCTCGTTCTCCAGCGCGGCAGGAACAACGCGGACGGGCAGCTGCACGTCACCGGCCGCGACGTCGAAGAGTGCGAATACGCGCTTTCCTTCGATCCCGCGCATGGTGCGTGGAACATGCTCGAAGGCCCTGCGATCGATCACCTCGTGGCGGATACGCGGGCGGTCATTCTGCGCTATCTCCGGGAACACCCTGGCAGCCAGCCAAAGGCGATCGCTACGGCTACTGGCCTGTCGTACGACAACGTCAAGCAAACCTGTCTCCGCATGGCGGATGACGGGCAGCTCACCAAGGACGGCACCGGCCGCTACTTCGTCCCGATGTCGGCCGGTGACAGCCCACCTACCGACGTGTCACCTTGCTGGTGTGGGCTGCCAGCAGCGGAGCGGGCCACGGCTGGTGGCGTTCTTCGGATGCCTCTACTTCGCTGCCATGCGGCCTGAGGAGGCCGTTGCCCTGTCCAAACACAACCTGTCCCTGCCTGAGGAGGGGTGGGGAGAGCTGACGATTGACACCGCCGAGCCATATGCCGGCCGGGAGTGGACCGACAGCGGCAACAACCGCGACCGGCGGCAGTTCAAGCAACGTGCACGTGGTGAGAGCCGCACGGTGCCCTGCCCGCCCGAGCTGACAACGCTGCTGCACTCCCATATGCGCCAGTTCGGCACGGCTGCCGACGGGCGGCTGTTCACGGGCGAGCGAACGCGGGGGAGCTGCCGAAGCTCACCATCACACGGGCGTGGAAGAGAGCGCGGACAGCAGTGCTCACGCCCGAAGTGGCCGCCGGGCCGCTGGCAAGGACTCCGTACGACCTGAGGCATGCAGCGGTGTCTACGTGGCTCAATGGCGGTGTCCCGGCTACGACGGTGGCCGGGTGGGCAGGTCACTCGGTTGAGGTGCTGCTGAAGATCTACGCCAAGTGCCTGGACGGCGAGACAGCCACGGTCCAGCGGCGCGTCGAGGCAGCTCTAGGTCACCAGCCGGTCCGCTGAACTTTGGCACGTATTTGGCACAACCAGCCGTAGATCACCGGATTCAGTCGGACACGGTTGGACTTGCGAGAACGCTCTCTGGCCCCTTTGTTGCTGGTCAGAGAGCGTTCTATGCTGGCCAGCGATGGTGCCCCCGGCAGGATTCGAACCTGCGCTCCCGCCTCCGGAGGGCGGTGCTCTATCCCCTGAGCTACGGGGGCTCTTTGGGACGTGGGGAAGCTTAGCGTATGGGTGGAGGGGGTGGGTTGGGGGTGTCCCTTGTCATGGTCGGGTTGCATTCATGCGCATGTCGCTATATGTTGCGGGGGAGTGAGGAGGTCTGATGGGGCAGGGACATGGGCATGGGATGTCCGCGGAGCAGGCTGTGTCGGCGGGGAGTCGGCATTTGCGGCGGTTGTGGATCGCGGTGGGCCTTGGGCTCGTCACGTTCGTGCTTCAGCTGATTGTTGGGCTTGCGACGTCGTCGTTGGCTTTGCTGGCTGACTCCGCGCATGTTTTCACTGATGTGTTCGGGGTGGCGCTGGCTGCTGTGGCCATCGTGGTCGCGCGGCGGTCTGGGCGGGGGCGGGGGCGTACGTTCGGGCTTTATCGGTCCGAGGTGCTTGCTGCCTTGGTCAATGCCGTGCTTCTTTTCGGGGTGGCTGGGTGGGTGCTCTATGAGGCCATCGGCCGGTTTGGGGCTCCGCCTGAGGTGCCTGGGTTGCCTGTGACGATTGTGGCTGCCGTTGGGCTTGTCATGAACGTGGCCGCGTTCCTGCTGCTGCGGGATGGGGCCAAGGAGAGCCTGAATGTGCGGGGCGCCTACCTCGAGGTCATGGCGGACATGATCGGGTCCATCGGGGTCCTTGTCAGCGGCCTGCTCATGCTTCTGTTCGGGTGGCGGTATGCCGACCCCGTCATCGGTGTGGCCATCGGGTTGTTCGTGCTGCCGCGAGCGTGGCGGCTCGGTCGCAGTGCGTTGCGGATTCTGTTCCAGCATGCCCCCGAGGGGGTCGATGTCACGCAGATGACGTCGGATCTCACCAAACTGCCTGGTGTGTCAGAGGTTCACGATCTGCATGTGTGGACGCTCACCTCTGGTATGGAGGTTGTCTCGGCTCATCTGACCATGGTGGACGGTGCTGATCAGGCCGATGTTCTCGTTGCCGCGCAAGGGCTTCTGTCGCAGAGCTATCACATCGAGCATGCCACCCTGCAGGTTGAGCAGCCGTCGGCCAAATGCCGCGAGCTCAGCTGGTGAGAATGGTTAAGAAGGTTTCCTAACGCGCTGGACGACGTCCGGCCCCGCCGACCCGTAGACTCTCCTGAGGCTGTTGAAGGAGTGATACGTGGGCACAACGCCGCAGGTGGGCACACCGTCCGGAATGCGTGAGCTGAACCAACGCGCGGTACTCGCCCGGCTGCGCTCCGCGGGCCCGGCCACGCGCCCGCAGGTCGCCAAGGACACCGGCCTCTCCAAACCGACTGTCGGGCAGGCCCTGCTTGACCTGGAGCGACGCCACCTGGTCCGGGAAGTCGGCCGGACGTCGGCCGGGCCAGGGCGAAGCGCGGTGGTGTACGAGGAGAATCCGGCCGCCGGTTTTGTGCTCGGTGTCGACATCGGGCGGGAACGTATCCGGCTCGCGGTCGCCGATCTCTCCGGCGCCACTGTGTCCCGTGTGGACGAACGAAACCGCTGCCGGTCTGCCCGCAGTCTGGTCCAACTGGTCCGTGACCTGGCCGAGCAGACGGTGGCGACCGCGGGCATCAGTTTCGGTGACGTCGTGTCGAAAGTCGTTGGCAGTCCAGGAGTCCCTGACCCGGAGACCGGCGCGCTGCACCACGCCCCGAACCTGCCCGGCTGGGGCCGCAAAGGCCTGCTGGAGGAGCTCGCGACCGCGTTGGGGCCAGGGCTGGTCGTGGAGAATGACGCCAACCTCGCGGCTGTCGGCGAACTGACGGCAGGCGCTGCCCGTGGCGCGCAGGTGTTCGTGTGCATCACTGTCGGCACGGGCATTGGTATGGGCATCGTCGTGAACGGCCAGCTCTTCCGAGGCGCCCACGGAGCCGCGGGCGAGGTCGGCTACCTCCCGTACGGCCGACCGGAAGGCGAAGAGCCGCCCGAGCGCGGCATGCTGGAAACCGAGGTCTCCGGCCATTCTGTGGTCCGTAAGGCGCATGCCTTTGGCCTGGATGCCAAGTCCGCCAAGGAAGTCTTCGAACTGGCCAGGCGCGGCGACCAATCGGCCCAGCGAGCCGTTGCCGAGGAGGCCAAGCAGCTTGCCTTCGTCGTCGGCGCTGTCGCCGCCGTGATCGACCCGGAGCTCGTCGTTCTCGGCGGCGGCATCGGCAGCAATACGGATCTGCTCGCGGAGCCGTTGGAGCAGGCCCTGCGCGCCACCACGCCACTCCGGCCGAAGATCGTGGCCGGGGAGCTGGGCGAGACCGCGGTCCTCAGTGGCGCGATCGCCGTCGGCCTGGGTTCGGCCCGTGAAGTCGTGTTCGACCGAACCCTGGCCTTGAAAACCTCTTAGTTCGGCGGCAGTGGCTTGGCGCCACGCTCGGCGAGCAGGCTCGTCATGTACGAGACCTCACCAGTCTGGGAGGTGACGATGGTCCGGGCGAGGTTACGCAGCGGGTCCAGCTGGACGTGCGTCTCGCCGTAGGTGGCCATCGACAGACCGCCCTCGTGGTGGCGGATCATCAGCTGCAGGAAGTAGACGTCCAGGTCCTTGCCGGTCAGCTTGCGCAGCTTGGCCAGTTCTTCCTGGGTCGCCATGCCGGGCATCAACTGGCCCGGCTCCATACCGGGGTGGTTGCTCACGCTGCCGTGGCTGTGGGAGCCCGCGGCGTCCGTGGCCATCCAGCTCATCGCCTGGCGGTTGGGCGGCCGGCTTTCCGGCTGGTTCCAGATGTCCAGGTAGCCGGCCATCATGCCGACCTGGGTCTTCTGGGTGCCCTCGATGTCAAACGCCAGCGTCTTGATCGTCGGGTCCGCGGTGTGGTCACGCACCCAGCTGGCCATCGACACCGCCTGCAGGTGGTGTGTGGTCATGTCCTGCGCGAACCCGACGTCGACCGAGTCGGCGGCGGGCGGCGGGTTCTGCCCGGTGGTCGCCAGTGTGATCAGCATCCCGATCGCGGCACCGACGACGAGGATCGCCAGCGCCGCGGCCGAGAAGATGATGATCCGGGTCCGGCTGCCCGACGGGGCCTCGTCGTCCTCGACGGAGACCTCGTCGTCCAGCCGGTCGTCCACTGTCACCGGGTTGGCTGCTGCGAGCCGGAGGCGGGCGCGGACGGGGCCGGTGAGCCGGAGGCAGGCGGGGTGGCGCCCGATGCCGGCGGCACCTCCATGCCGTTGCTGACCTGGGCCTGCTGCGAGCCGGTGCCGTCCATCTTCACCGCGTCGGCCGGCGCCGGGGCCGGGTCGAACGGCGGCGGGTTGTTCGGGTCGAACTCCGCGCCGGCGTCACACCGGGCACCCGGCTCCGGGTACTGGTAGTCGTTGCGCTTGAGCGCCTGGATGAAGTGGTCGATGCGCTCGTCGTTGACGTTGTCCAGCTTGAGCTGGTGGCCCCACGACTGCAGCGAGATCGGCTTGTCCAGGCCCGGGTACGGCGACATCGAGATGAAGTCCTGGCCGGAGACCTTGCCCTTGAGCACGTCCAGGTCACCGCCCTTGACCTGGTCCGGGTTGTAGGCGACCCAGACCGCGCCGTGCTCGAGCATGTGCACCATGTTCTCGTTACGCACCGGGGTGGCGTAGACGATGCCCTCACAGCTGGCCCACGTCTGGTCGTGCGGCCCGCCGAACGGCGGCGAGTGGTCGTAGGCGACGCGCTGGGTCGCGGTCACGTGCTGGGCCGGCTTGTAGTCGACCTTCACGATGCCCGGGATCTCAGTCGACGGGTCCTTGTTGCTGTCCGACGGCTTCCACGCGGTGGCCGCGTCGATCTTGATGTACGCGTAGCCGAACACCACGACGGCCAGGGCGACGAGGGCCACCACGATCCCCACTGTGCCCCATGGCTTGGGTTTCTTGACCGCGGCGGCTGACCGGGCCGCTTTGACGCTGCCGGACTTCCCCCTGGAGCCGCCGGACTTCCCGCCGCTCTTGTTCTTCGTGCCGCTGGCCATGCCGCTCTCGGACCTCTTCTCGTTACTGATTCACCGCTTGCCCAGGACCCCGTAGCACAGTGTAAGGACCAGGTGTCTGCTGGATGTCAACTACCGACCGGCTTCGACCCGGCAGGGGCAGGGCTGGGGTCGAACGGCGGCGGGTTGTCCTGGTCGAACGCGCTCGTCGGAATATCGCACGTGGCACCAGGCTCTGGGTAGGTGTACTTGTTCTGTTTCAAAGCCTTTATGAACTCATCGGCACGCGGATCGGCCGGATCGTCCAGTTTGAGACGATGCCCCCAGGACTGCAGCGAGACCGGTTTGTCCAGGCCAGGGTACGGCGACATCACCATGTAGGGGACGCCGGTGACCTTCTTGGCCAGCGTCTCGACCCCGGCGGCCGGCAGCGTGTCCGGGTTGTAGGCGATCCACACCGCGCCGTGCTCCAGCGTGTGGACCATGTGCTCGGACCGGACCGCTTTGGTGTAGACCACCCCGTTGCATGCCGCCCAGATGCCGTCATGGGCACCGCCGAACGGCGGGCTCTGGTCGTAGGCCACGCGCTGCGGCGCCTGGACGTGGTCGCCGCCCTTGTACTGCTTGATCTCGATCCCGTTGATCTTCGTGGACGGGTCGTTGTCCCCGGCGGCCTCGGGGGTCCCGGTGCTCTCGGTCATGGACGCGTCCGGCGGGGACGAGTTCGACGAGGGCAGGTTCGAGCCGCTGCTGGGCTGACCCGACACCGACGAGTTGCACGCACCGGCGAGCAGGACGACAGCGGCCATGACGGCCACCCGGAGAGGGGGGATACGCACGCTGCCGACACCCTTTCGTCACGTCTTCATCAAGAGCCGGTTCGTCCTGGTCGGGGCGCTCTACCTAGACTTCGCGGAGTGAACCCCGCCGTGCTCGCCGGGAAGGTCCGGGCTGCCGCCGTCGAGGTCCTCGCCGACCGAGGACTCGACAGTACCGTGCTGCCCGAAACCGTCTTCGTCGAACGGCCCCGTAACCCGTCGCACGGCGACTACGCGACCAACCTCGCACTGCAGGTGAGCACCCAGATCGGGGTGCCGTCGCGGGACCTGGCCGGTTGGCTGGCGCAGGCGCTGACCTCGACCGGTGACATCGCCGAAGCGCAGGTCGCGGGTCCCGGGTTCCTCAATCTCCGGCTCGCCCCGGCTGCCCTGGGCAGCATCGTGGTGGCCGTCGAGAGCGCGGGCGCGGGGTACGGCCGTCATCCGGCAATCAGGGCTCTGATCGGCGGAGACACCGACGCGGAGCGGTTCGCGCAGGTCCGCAGGCCGCCGGTGGACCCGCAACTGCTCGATCGGCGCGTCCGGGAAAATCCACTTTTCCTCGTGCAGTACGCCCATGCCCGGATCTGCCGAGTGGTGGAGAACTCCACAAAATTCGGCATGCAACCCGCCGGGGCCGATCTAGGGTTGTTGGCGCACGAGTACGAGGGGGCCGCGATCCGGACCCTCGGCGAGTTCCCCGAAGTCGTGGCCACCGCCGCTGAGCTGCGCGAACCCCACCGGGTCGGGCGGTATCTGCAGGAGCTGGCGGCCGGCCTGCACCGCTGGTACGACACTCCCGGATGCACGACTCTGCCCCAGGGCGACGACGAGGTCGTCCCGGTGTACCTGGCCAGGCTCCGGCTGGCCCTGGCGGTACGCCAAGTGTTGGTGAACGGCCTGGAGATGCTCGGCGTCTCGGCCCCTGAACGGATGTGAGAAGTGAGAGCCCACCCCGCTGGACCACGGCACGCGGACGTCCTGCTGCCCGGGAACACCGCCGGGCCGCGCCCGGCCGGCGTCGCGGAGATCGATGAGCTGCCCGAGCAGGTCTGGCCGCGCAACGCCACCCGTGGCGACGACGGCGCGGTCCGCCTGGCCGGTGTCGATGTCCGTGAGCTGGCCGAGACGTACGGCACGCCGCTGTTCGTGATGGACGAGGACGACTTCCGGTCCCGCTGCCAGGATCACGCGCGGGCGTTCGGCGACCCGTCGCTGGTGCACTACGCATCCAAGGCGTTCCTGTCCGTCGAGATCGCCAAGTGGGTCGCCGAGGAGGGTCTGAGCCTGGACGTGTGCAGCGGTGGCGAGCTGGCCATCGCGCTGCGGGCCGGGTTCCCGCCGGAGCGGATCGCGTTGCACGGCAACAACAAATCCGTCGCCGAGCTGACCGCGGCGGTGGACGCGGGGATCGGCGCGGTCGTGGTCGACTCGTTCTACGAGATCGCGCGGCTGGACCAGATCGCGCGGGAGCGTGACGTGGTGCAGCCGGTGCTGATCCGGGTCACGGTCGGTGTCGAGGCGCACACCCACGAGTTCATCGCCACCGCGCACGAGGACCAGAAGTTCGGTTTCTCCCTGGCCTCCGGCGACGCGGCCGAAGCCGCCCTGCGCACGCTGAAGTCCGGCGGCCTCAAGCTTGTCGGTCTGCACAGCCACATCGGCTCGCAGATCTTCGACGTCGACGGCTTCGAAGTGGCCGCGCACCGAGTGATCAAGCTGCTGGCCCAGCTTCGCGACGAGCACGGGGCCGAGGGCATCGCCGGGCTGTCCACTGTGGATCTCGGTGGCGGCCTGGGGATCGCCTACACGCCGCAGGACGACCCGCCGCCGCCCGCCTGGCTGGCCGAGCAGCTGCGCACGATCGTGTCCAAGGAGTGCGAGCACGAGAACCTGGAGATGCCGAAGATCGCGGTCGAGCCTGGGCGGGCGATCGTCGGCCCAGGCACGGTCACGGTCTACGAAGTCGGGACCATCAAGGACATCACGCTCGGTGCGGGCGCGTACCGCCGATACGTCAGTGTGGACGGCGGAATGAGCGACAACATCCGTACCGCGCTGTACGACGCGGTCTACGACGCCAGGCTGGTCTCGCGGACGAGCGACGAAGGCTCCGGCAACACAAAGGCGACACTCAGCCGGATTGTCGGAAAGCATTGCGAGGCAGGCGATGTGATCGTCCGCGACTGCTGGATGCCCGAGACGATCGCGCCGGGCGACCTGGTCGCCGTGGCCGCGACGGGCGCGTACTGCTACGCGATGTCGAGTGGTTACAACAGGTTGCCGCGGCCTGCCGTGGTGGCAGTCAAGGATGGCAAGGCCCGGCTGTTGCTGCGCCGGGAAACGACCGACGACCTGTTCGCTCTGGAGGTCCAGTGAAACCGATCAGGGTCGCGCTGCTCGGCTGCGGGACCGTGGGCACCCAGGTGGTCCGGCTGCTGCATGAGCAGGCCGACGACCTGGCAGCCAGGGTCGGCGCGCCGGTCGAGCTCGCCGGGATCGCGGTACGGCGGCCGGACCGCCACCGCGAGGTGCCCAAAGAGCTGCTGACCGCGGACGCGGCCGGGCTGGTCACGTCCGATGTGGACGTTGTGGTCGAGGTGGTCGGCGGGATCGAGCCGGTCCGCACCCTGTTGCTGGATGCCTTGCGGGCAGGCAAGTCCGTGGTGTCGGCGAACAAGGCGCTGCTGGCCGAGAGCGGCGGCGAGCTGTTCTCCGCGGCCGACGAGTCCGGCGCGGACCTCTACTTCGAGGCCGCGGTCGCCGGTGCGATCCCGTTGCTCCGCCCGCTGCGGGAGTCGCTGGCCGGCGACCGGATCACGCGCGTGATGGGAATCGTCAACGGCACCACCAACTACATCCTGTCCGCAATGGACGAGACCGGTGCGAACTACGGCGAGACACTGGAAGAAGCGAGCCGTCTTGGCTACGCGGAAGCGGACCCGACAGCCGATGTCGACGGTTACGACGCCGCCTCCAAGGCCGCGATCCTTGCCTCCATTGCGTTCCACACCCGTGTGACGGCCAACGACGTGTACCGCGAGGGCATCTCGGCGGTCACCTCCGCGGACATCGTCGCGGCCCGCACACTCGGCCGGACGATCAAACTGCTGGCGATCTGCGAGCAGGTCGACGACTCGGTCTCGGTCCGCGTCCACCCGGCGATGATCCCGCGCAGCCACCCGCTGGCCAGCGTGGGCGGCGCGTTCAACGCCGTCTTCGTCGAGGCTGAGGCCGCCGGCCAGTTGATGTTCTACGGCCAGGGCGCCGGCGGCGCGCCGACGGCCAGTGCGGTGCTCGGCGACCTTGTCGCGGTGGCCCGCAACCGGGTCCACGGCGGCCGCGGGCCCCGGGAATCCGCCTACGCCGCACTGCCCGTACGGCCGATCGGGCAGGTCTCGACGAGGTACCACCTCAGTCTGGACGTGGCCGACAAGGCCGGTGTGCTGGCCAGCGTCGCCGCGGTGTTCGCCGAGCACGACGTGAGCATCGCGGCTGTGCGCCAGGAAGGGCGGACCGACGACGCCAGCCTGGTGATCGTCACCCACGCGGCGCCCGACGCCGCCTTGAAATCCACAGTGGACAAGGTTGCCGGGCTGCCCGCGGTACGCGAGGTGGTCAGTGTGATGCGCGTCGAGGGCGAGGAATCGTGACCACGTCAGTGATCAGCCCAGCATGGCCGGGGATCGTCAACGCTTACGCCGATCGGATCGCGGTGCCCGCGGGCGCCAAGGTGATCACGCTCGGCGAGGGCGGTACCCCGTTGGTGGAGGCGCCGCACCTGTCGGAGCTGACCGGCAGCCGCGTGCTGCTGAAGGTCGAAGGCGCGAACCCGACCGGGTCGTTCAAGGACCGCGGCATGACCGTGGCGATGACGTACGCGCTCGCCGAAGGCAGCAAGGCCGTCATCTGTGCCTCCACCGGCAACACGTCGGCCTCGGCCGCCGCGTACGCCGCACGCGCTGGGCTGACCTGTGCGGTGCTCGTCCCGCGCGGCAAGATCGCGCTGGGCAAGCTGGCTCAAGCGGTGGTCCACGGCGCCAAGATCCTCCAGGTCGACGGCAACTTCGACGACTGCCTCGAACTGGCCCGCAAGACCGCGGCCGACCACCCGGTGGCGTTGGTCAACTCGGTCAACCCGGTCCGATTGGAAGGCCAGAAGTCCGCCGCGTTCGAGATCTGCGACGTGCTCGGCCGGGCGCCGGACGTGCATTGCCTGCCGGTTGGCAACGCGGGCAACATCACCGCGTACTGGCGTGGCTACCGTGAATACGCCACGGATGGAGTACTCCCTGCCGCGCCAAGGATGTTCGGCTTCCAGGCAGCCGGTGCCGCGCCGTTGGTGCGCGGTGAGCCGGTGACCCACCCGGAGACCATCGCGACCGCGATCCGGATCGGCAGCCCGGCGTCGTGGACCGGGGCGATCAAGGCCCGCGACGAGTCCGGAGGACTTATCGACGCGGTTGCAGATGAGCAAATTCTGGATGCATATCGCCTGCTCGCAGGCCGTGAGGGCGTTTTCGTCGAGCCCGCGTCCGCAGCCGGCGTCGCGGGACTGCTCGCCGTCGCGCAGGACGGCCGGCTGCCTGCCGGATCGGTCGTGGTCTGCACGGTGACCGGGCACGGATTGAAGGACCCGGACACAGCTCTGCTGGCGATGCACGAGGTCGAGCCCGTACCGGTCGACGCCGGTGCCGTCGCTGCCGCTTTGGGCCTGACGTGACAGCTGTCGAGGTCACTGTCCCGGCGTCCAGCGCCAATCTCGGGTCCGGTTTCGACGCTTTGGGTTTGGCCATCGGGCTTTACGACGTGGTCGAGGTCCGGGTGGCCGACGCCGGTCTGAAGATCACCGTGGAGGGCGAGGGCGCCGGCGAGGTCGATGACGGCGAGGGACACCTTGTCGTCCGGGCGATCAGGGCGATGGGCGAGCTGCTCGGCTTGCGGCCACCTGGCCTGGAATTGCGCTGCCGCAACGCGATCCCGCACTCCCGGGGCCTGGGCTCGTCGGCCGCCGCCGCCGTGGCCGGAGTCGCGGCAGCTTACGGCCTGGCCGGGCTGGAAGTCGACGACCGGGCTTTGCAGGTTGCTGCGGAGTTCGAGGGCCACGCCGACAACGCGGCCGCCAGCCTGCTCGGCGGCCTCGTCGTGGCGTGGACCGAGGACGATCGTTACCGGGCTGTACGGCTTGAGCCGCATTCGGAACTCAGGCCGATATTGCTCATTCCGGGTGAATCCTCGGCGACGGCCGTGACCAGGCAACTGTTGCCAGATCGTGTCCCGCACGCCGACGCGGCGTTCGCCGCGGGACGGTCCGCACTCGCGGTCCAGGCCGTCACCACACGGCCCGATCTGCTGCTCGCGGCCACCGCGGATCGCCTGCACCAGGACTACCGGGAGGCCGCCTGGCCTGCGACTTCCCGGCTGGTACGGATCTTGCGGGAGCACGGCCTCGCGGCCTGTGTCTCCGGTGCCGGGCCGACAGTGATGGTGCTCACCCAGGACGGGAAATTGCCCGATGGTGTGGACCTGACCGGCTTCGATGTCCTTCAGCTGCCACCGGATCGGCTCGGAGTGCAGGTCAGGACGCTCTGAGTGGCCGCGACGCGCCGGGGGGTGGTTGTTGCACCTCGTCGCGTCGCCGTCTACCCTCGGGAGCGTTCAGTCACCGCGCGCACGGGCGCCCGGTGTCTTCCCAGGGAATTCTTCCTGGGTCGCATCTGCCTAAAGGATGTCGGCCCCACCAAGCTGGAGTCGATGTCCAAGGGTTTCCCGACAGCTGTGGTGACCGATGCTCCGTATTGGCGACCGAGTCTCGCGCCTGGCTCAATTCGTGGCCGACGCGCTGACCCGGGCTCGCCGAGGACGGAGAGACAAGCCGTTCCGCGTTCCGTCGGGCGGCGGTCCGCTGGTCCACGTAGGAGGCGGGGACCGGTCAGGAAGGACATTAGTGAGCAACACCGATCTGTTGAGCAGCGATACGGCTGCGGGCACTCCCGACAAGTCCCAGGTCGCCGGCTCCAACGGCGGTGCCCCGCGCCGCCGTGCAGGGCTGTCAGGCATGGTGCTGGCGGAGCTGCGCGAGTTGGCCGGCACGCTCGGCATCACCGGTACGACCGGGATGCGCAAGGGCGATCTGATCGCTGCTATCAAGGAGCGGCAGGGCGGGTCCGGTGGTGGGGGCACCGCGGACACGCTGCCGCTCGACAACCTGCCGGCCGCCAAGCCGCCCAGGTCCGCCGCCAAGGAACCCAAGCGGGCCATCGAGAAGCCCGCCGCCGCGGAGGAGAAGGCCGACAAGGCCGGAGCCGACGAGGAGCAGGCACCCAGCCGGCCCCGTCGCCGCCGCGCAGGCCGTCCCGCGGGCAGCCCCGAGGCCGTGCCGTCAGCGCCGTCAGCGCCGTCCTCGGAGGCCAAGCAGGACAAGCCCGCCGAGGTGAAGGCCGAACCCAAGGCCGAGACCCCCGCCGAGCCCAAGGCTGAGCCCCAGGCCGCCCGCGAGGACCGCCCGGAGCGCGGTGAGCGCCAGGGCCGCGACCGTCGTAACGAGCGCGGGGACCGTAACGAGCGCGGTGGCGACCGGAACAACCGCGGTGACCGTGACCGTGATCGTGGTCAGGGCCGTCAGCAGGACCAGAACCAGAACAACGCGCCGGACGACGATGACGACGACGAGAGGGGCGGCCGTCGTGGCCGTCGCTTCCGTGACCGTCGCCGTCGTGGTGGCCGCGCTGAGGGTGAAGGCCGCAGCGGTGGCGGTGGCACTGACACCGAGGTCCGTGAGGACGACGTCCTGCTGCCCGTCGCGGGTGTGCTCGACGTGCTGGAGAACTACGCGTTCGTGCGTACCTCCGGTTACCTCGCAGGCCCGAACGACGTGTACGTCTCGCTGTCGCTCGTGCGCCGCTACGGCCTGCGCCGTGGTGACGCGATCACCGGTCTGGTCCGCCAGCCGCGTGAGGGCGAGCAGCAGCGGCAGAAGTTCAACCCGCTGGTGCGTGTCGAGACCGTCAACGGCATGGACCCCGACCAGGCCAAGGCCCGGCCGGAGTTCACCAAGCTGACGCCGCTCTACCCGAACGAGCGACTGCGCCTGGAGACCGAGCCGCACATCCTGTCGACCCGTGTGATCGACCTGGTGATGCCGGTCGGCAAGGGCCAGCGTGCGCTGATCGTGTCGCCCCCCAAGGCGGGTAAGACCACTGTTCTGCAGCAGATCGCCAACGCGATCGCCAAGAACAACCCGGAGTGCTACCTCATGGTCGTCCTGGTGGACGAGCGTCCTGAGGAAGTCACCGACATGCAGCGCAACGTCGACGGCGAGGTCATAGCCGCGACCTTCGACCGCCCGCCGTCAGACCACACCATGCTGGCGGAGCTGGCGATCGAGCGGGCCAAGCGCCTGGTCGAGATGGGCACCGACGTGGTCGTCCTGCTCGACTCGGTCACCCGTCTGGGTCGTGCGTACAACCTGGCCGCGCCGGCGTCCGGCCGGATCCTGTCCGGTGGTGTCGACTCGACCGCGCTGTACCCGCCGAAGCGTTTCCTGGGTGCCGCGCGCAACATCGAGAACGGCGGCTCGCTGACCATCTTCGCGACCGCGCTGGTCGAGACCGGCTCCGCCGGTGACAGCGTGATCTTCGAGGAGTTCAAGGGCACCGGCAACGCGGAGCTCAAGCTGGACCGCAAGATCGCCGACAAGCGCACCTTCCCCGCCGTGGACGTCGACCAGTCGTCCACCCGTAAGGAAGACCTGCTGCTTTCGCCGGACGAGCTGGCGGTCACGCACAAGCTGCGCCGCGTGCTGCACGCCCTGGAGCCGCAGGCCGCCATCGAGCTGCTGCTCGACCGGCTGCGCAAGACCCGCACCAACATCGAGTTCCTGATGCAGGTGGCCAAGACCACCCCGGGCGCGGGCGACGACTGAGAACGGCCCTTGTGAGTGGCCAGTCAGCCTGGCTGGCCACTCACGACGGTTCGTGGCCTGCGGATCGAGCGGTGTACCCACGCCATTCGCAGCAGGACGGCGCCGCTGGGGATCGCGGCGGCGATCATGATGACCGCCGGGATCATCAGCCCGTGCAGGGCAAGCCCGGCGAGCAGAACGGCGATCGAATAGGGCCAGTGGACCCACCGCCAGCGCGGCGGCCACTCGATCGAGTAACCCACCATGGCCGTCACACCGGCGGCCGCGCCCAGATGCGCACTGGTCACCAGCACCTCACCGGGCAGGCCGAGCAACAGCTGGCCCAGTGATGTGAGACCGAGCACAGCTGCCGTGAACACGACCGGGAGCGCTGCCCAGGAGAGCAGCGGGAGCGGACGGCGTACGGCGCATTGCACGAGGTCAGTGTGGTCGCTGTCGCCTCAGGTCATAAGCTTGGGGCGGCCAGGACACGCGGCTGTGCGGTGACTGGTGACCTGCCCGCGACGAGCGGGCGAGCGGGAATGAACACCTCGGGGGAGGTGTTGTACAAGCTGGTCAGCGCGTCTGGCAAACTAGTAGGTCGAGTCCGGCTCCGGTTCACCCCAGACACCATGCGGGGACCCGGCGGCCACTGTGTAGTAGTCGAGAGGCGAGATCCATGAAGAGCGGTATCCACCCGGAGTACATCACCACCGAGGTGACCTGCGGCTGCGGGAATACTTTCACCACCCGTAGCACCAAATCTTCCGGTTCCATCCACGTCGAGGTCTGCTCGAACTGCCACCCGTTCTACACGGGCAAGCAGAAGATCCTGGACACCGGTGGCCGGGTCGCGCGCTTCGAGGCCCGTTACGGCAAGCGCAAGAAGTAGCGACGCCCACGGCGCTCGTCCCCTTTGGGGCGGGCGCCGTTGTCGTGTCCAGAGATTGATCTCGCGAAGGAGGGTGAACCGTGGACGAATTGCTGAACGAATACGCCGAACTGGAGCGTGAGCTGGCTGACCCGGCTGTGCACGCCGACCAGGCGCGCGCACGCAAGCTCGGCCGCCGGTACTCGGAGCTCACCCCCATCGTGAAGACCCTTCGCGAGCTCGACAGCGCCCGCGAGGACCTGGCCGCGGCCAAGGAACTCGCCGCCGAGGACGAGGCTTTCGCCGCTGAGGCCGATGCGTTGACAAAGCGCATCCCTGAGCTGGAGGAGCGTCTTTCCGAGCAGTTGCTGCCGCGTGACCCGCACGACGGCTCGGACGTGCTCGTCGAGATCAAGTCCGGTGAAGGCGGCGAGGAATCCGCGCTGTTCGCCGGCGACCTGTTCCGGATGTACACCCGGTATGCCGAACGCCGCGGCTGGAAGATCGACGTGCTCGACGCGAACGAGTCGGACCTGGGCGGCTACAAGGACGTCACACTTTCGGTTAAATCCAAGAGCTCGGACCCGGACGGCGTGTGGGCCCGGATGAAGTTCGAGGGCGGCGTGCACCGCGTTCAGCGCGTGCCCGTGACGGAGTCGCAGGGACGGATCCACACTTCGGCCGCGGGCGTGCTCGTCTACCCCGAGATCGAGGAGTCCGAGGTCGAGATCGACGAGAAGGACCTGCGGGTGGACGTTTTCCGCTCGTCCGGGCACGGCGGCCAGAGCGTGAACACCACCGACTCGGCCGTCCGGATCACGCACCTGCCCACCGGAATCGTCGTCTCCTGCCAGAATGAGCGGTCCCAGCTGCAGAACCGCGCGCAGGCCATGCACGTGCTGAAGGTCCGCCTGCAGGCCCTCGCCGACGAGGAAGCCGCCAAGAAGGCGTCCGACGACAGGCGCAGCCAGGTCCGCACCGTCGACCGGTCGGAACGCGTTCGCACGTACAACTTCCCGGAGAACCGGATCTCCGATCACCGCGTGAACTACAAGGCCTACAACCTCGACCAGGTCCTCGAAGGCGAACTCGACGGCGTGCTCGACGCGCTCGCCGAGGCCGACCGGGCCGAGCGTCTGGCCGCCGCGGGCGGCTGACCTATGCTGTGACGCCATGACGCGAACCCCGCTGCGACTGGCTATCCGTGAGGCCGAACGGATTCTCCTCGAGGCCGGTGTGGACAGTCCACGGACCGACGCGGAACTGCTGGCGTCCTATGTGCTCGGTGTGGAGCGCAATCGCCTGCCGCTGATACCTTTGATCGATCCGTCCGTTGTGGACGCTCTGGGCAAGGCTGTCACGCGACGCGCGAAACGTGAGCCACTGCAGCACATCACCGGCATCGGCTGGCTCGGTGAGATCACGCTGAATGTCGGTCCCGGCGTGTTCATCCCCCGCCCGGAGACGGATCTGCTGCTGGCGTGGGGACTTTCGGTGTTGCCGGACTGTGCGCTGGTCGTCGATCTCTGCACAGGATCCGGCGCTCTGGCTCTGGCGCTCGCCCATACCCGGCCAGACGCGGTCGTGCACGCCGTCGAGATCGACTCAGTCGCGCTGTCCTGGGCGCGTCGCAACGCTGATCTCCGCGTCGAGGCCGGCGACACCCCGATCCGGCTGCACTCCGGTGACGTCACCAACCCGAAACTGTTGGCAGACTTGGAAGGCACGGTGGATCTGGTGCTGTGCAACCCGCCTTACGTGCCTGCCGGTACCGAGGTCCCGCCCGAGGTCGCCGATCACGACCCGGCCCTGGCGGTCTTCGGCGGCCCGGACGGCCTGGACGTGATCAAGAGCGTCGTCTCCTGCGCCGCCCGGTTGCTCAAACCTGGCGGCTTCCTCGGCATCGAACACGACGACACCCAGGGCGAATCCGTCCCAGCGCTGCTGAGGACCCGCCGCGTCCTGTCCGAAGCCCAGGACCACAAGGACCTCGCCGGCCGTCCTCGCTTCGCCACCGCTAGGAGAACAGCGCCCTGACCTGGTCCTCGATGCCGGCCAGCAGGCCCGTCACCGCGGCGACCCCGGCCAGCGCGCCCTTGAGCCGGTCGAACGCCTTGATGCCGCCCTTCTCGTCGAGTTCCTCGGCCGACGCCTCTTCGGTGAGGTCGTCGATGCGGGTGATGGCCTCGGGCCTGTCCAGCGGCTCGACCTGGGTGCGTAGGGCCGCGAGCTGATCGAGCAGGTCCTGCTTGGCCATCTACGGAATCGTGATGGCGTTCCGGCGGCAGGCGTGGCAGATCCGCGCGGCAGAGATCGCGCAGGTGGTGTGGCGACGCGGCGTCGCCTAGCTCGCCAGGACAGCGTCGATGAAGGCCTGAGGAGGCCGGTAGTTGTGCGCCTCGACGTAGTGAACGATCAATGTCGGTGCCCCGTAGACGACCCCGTTCTGGCCACGGACGTGGATCTCGGCGCTGCCGTACGCCGCGTCGTCGGCCGAACCCGACTGCATGCACAGTCCACAGACGTGGAATCCGCGCGTCTGGTTGGTCTGCGGGCGCGTTCGCAGCGCGGCCAGGAACGCTGCGTCGACCGGACCGGTGTCGAAGCCCGCGCCACCTAGCCAGCCGACGTTGAGATCCGCCATGCTGTCGGGCTCCTCGTCGGCCCTCCAGTACGAGTAGGGCGACAGGTCCTTGTACGTGGTCACTTGGCTATTTTGGACTTGGGGTGGCTGTCGCGGCGAGCTGTGGGGTGAGGACTAGAGTTCGGGGCGTGAGCACCCTGTACGACTGTTCCTTGCCCGAGGACCGGCAGGATGGGCTCGCGGCTGCCGCGGGCGCGGTGCGGTCCGGGCGGCTTGTGGTCATCCCGACGGACACTGTGTACGGGATCGGCTGCGACGCGTTCGACGGTGGCGCGGTGCGAGCGCTGCTGGAGGCCAAGAACCGTGGCCCCGACATGCCGGTCGGTGTTCTCGTCGGCAGTTGGACGGCCATCGACGGTCTGGTGCTGTCCGTGCCGGATCACGCGCGCAAGCTCGTCGAGGCGTTCTGGCCAGGAGACCTGTCCATTGTCCTGCCGCACGCGCCGAGCCTGGCCTGGGATCTGGGGCAGACGCGGGGCACTGTCATGCTTCGGATGCCGCTTCACCCGGTCGCCATCGAACTGCTGCGGGATGTCGGCCCGATGGCCGTGTCCAGCGCGAACAGGTCCGGGCACCCGCCTGCTGCCACGGCTGAGGAAGCCCGTGACCAGCTAGGCGAGTCAGTCGCGGTATACCTGGACGGGGGACCGACCGGGGATCCGGTGCCGTCCTCGATCGTGGATCTCACCGGCAGCGACCCGGTCCTGCTGCGCGAGGGCGCGGTCAGTCGCCAGGACGTCTCGGACGCCCTCGGCGTCGAGGTTCTCAGCCCGGCTTGAGCATGAGGGAGTACTGGGTGGCGTTCTGCCCCAAGATCATCATCGGTGGGTCCGCCGCGTACGCTGGGCGGGCCGGCCTGAGGGTGATCGCTGGCGTGTCCCGCCTGGCCACCGACCGGCCGGCGTATCCACGGAGCTGAACGTGCCGAGTACCGCCATCCCCTTCAACGGCCTGCCGATCCGGGAGTACCTGCTGGTCGGCCTGACCAGCCTCGCCCTGACGTTCCTGCTGACCGGCCCGGTCCGGCTGCTGGCGTTCAAGATCGGCGCGGTGGCCATACCGCGCAGCCGGGACGTGCACACCCAGCCGATCCCGCGCCTGGGCGGCCTGGCCATGTACCTCGGTATCTGCGGCGGGATGCTGCTGGCGCACCAGCTTCCGTTGCTGCGCCGCTCGTTCGACTACCTGCTGGATCCCGTCGGGGTGCTCGTCGGCGGCGGCGTGATCATGCTGATCGGCATGCTCGACGACCGGTTCGAGCTGGACGCGCTGACCAAGTTCGCCGGCCAGACCATGTCGGCCGGGATCATCGTGCTGTTCGGTATCCAGTGGGTGCTGGTGTGGGTGCCGTGGGGCGGAAACGACTACGGCCCAACGGGTTCACTCATCTCGCTGGACATGAACCAGGGCGGCCTGCTGACCGTGCTGCTGGCGTTGGTGCTGATCAACGCGATGAACTTCGTCGACGGACTGGACGGCCTGGCCGCCGGCATAGGTGTGATCGCATCCCTGGCGACCTGCACGTTCTCGTTCCACCTGCTTTCCCAGACCGGCAACGACGTGGTCAACTACGCGCCCGCGCTGATCTCGATCACGCTCGCCGGTGCGTGCATCGGCTTCCTGCCGCACAACTTCCAGCCCGCCCGGATCTTCATGGGCGACTCCGGCTCGATGCTGATCGGTCTGACCCTGGCCGCGGGCAGCACGTCGGCCGCGGGCCGGCAGGTGCCCAACGAGCTGGGCCCGACGAACACCCTGGCCGTGCTGTCGCCGCTGATCGTGGTCGCCGCCGTGCTGTTCGTGCCGCTGCTCGACCTGTTGATGGCGGTCATCCGCCGGACTCGCCGCGGTCTGAGCCCGTTCCACGCCGACAAGATGCACCTGCACCACCGGCTGCTGGAGATCGGGCATTCCCAGCGCCGGGCCGTGTTGCTGATCTACTTGTGGGCCGCGGTGCTCGCGTTCGGTGCTGTCTCGCTGAGCCTGTTCGACGGGCTCGTCGTGGTGTGGGGGGTGGCGATCGGCCTCCTGGTTGCGTTGCTCGTCTCGGCCATCCCTAGACTCAGGGCGAGATGAGCGAGAACTTCGAGGTACCGGACCTGCCCAAGACGCACACCGAGGCGTTGCAGCGGCTGGCCGAGGCGATGTTGCGCTGGCAGGCCAAGGTGATGGTGCCCGCGCTGCTGGTGGCTGTCGTCGTCTTCACGGTGCTCAACGGCATGGCAGGCCTGCTGGGCGCGGGTATCGGCGCGGTCGCCGCGTGCGCGTCCTCAATGTTCACCTTCTGGTTGATGAGAATTTCAGCCAAGCACGGCCCGCACGCCGGTCTGGCGGCGGCACTGGGCGGCCTCATCGTCAAGATGATCATCCTGATGGTGGTGTTCCTGCCGCTGCGCGGTGTCGAGGCCGTTCACTCGTATTCCTTGGCCATCACCATGCTCGTGGGCATCCTGACCGCCGCGGCGGCCGACATGATGGCCTTCCGCAAGACCAACCTGCCTACGATCATCCCCAGCTGAGTGCTGGAAAGACCCCTAACCGTACGCCCGTTATGCGAGTTGGTAACGTGCGCGTGAAGGGCACCGCGGCCCTCCCGGCTGACTAGCGGGGAGCCGCTGCGAAGTGCCTGCAGTACGTCAGGTACGTTAAGTCCCGAACGTGACGATTCCCCCGGCAGTGTGAAACGGCCGGCCGGGAGAACCGGAAGGAGCCCACTTGGGCGCGCAGATGCTCCTGGCTGAGGGTGGCGAGTTCACACCGCCTGGTGTGAAGGATTTCTTCCTGCCGCCGATTTTCGCGGGCGTCACCAAGCCGATGATCCTCGTCGTGCTCTCGGTGATCATCATCGCGGCGTTCTTCCTGATCGCGACACGTCGCATGAAACTGGTTCCGGGCCGGGTGCAGTTCGCCGCCGAGTTCATCTACGACGTGGCGCGCAACTCCATCGCCCGCGACCAGATCGGCTCGAAGGACTTCAAGCGGTTCGTGCCGCTGATCTTCACCATCTTCACCTTCATGCTGGTGAACAACATCTACGGCCTGATCCCGATCGTGCAGTTCCCGACGATGTCGCACATCGGGTACGCCTTCGCGATCGCGATCCTGATCGTCTACCCGGTCTTCAACTACGCCGGTATCCGCCGGCACGGGCTAGGCCGGTACGTCAAGAACCAGGTCATGCCGTCGGGCCCGCCGTGGCCGATCTACTTCCTGCTGACCCCGGTCGAGGTTTTCGTCAAGTTCATCATGAACCCGATCAACCTCGCGATCCGGATCTTCGCGGCGATGTTCGCCGGACACCTGATCATCATGGTGTTCTCCATCGCCAGCGAATACCTGCTCATCGAGGCGGGCGGCCCGCTCAAGCCCGTCGCGCTGATCTCGTTCGCCTTCGCGATCGCCATGACGTTCCTCGAGGCGCTGGTCATGGTTCTGCAGGCGTACATCTTCGCTCTGCTTACGGCCAACTACATCGGTATGGCCCTGGCCGACGAGCACTGAGAAAGTCCGCCGGCACCATCAAGACCCCCGATCCGCGAGAGTTCGCGGAGACGAATGAAAGGGAAAAGCAAGTGAGTGCAGCTGTCGTCCTTGCACAGAACACGTTCAACGGCAACCTCAACCCCGGTCTGTCGCTCATCGGTTACGGCCTCGGCGCCATCGGCCCGGGTATCGGTGTGGGTCTGATCTGGGCCGCGGTCATCAACGGCACCGCCCGTCAGCCGGAGGCCCAGAGCAAGCTCATGGGTATCGCGTGGATGACGTTCGTTCTGGTCGAGGTGCTCGCCCTGATCGGCCTGGTGTTCTTCTTCATCGCGGGCACCGGCCCGACCAGCTGATCCGGCCCGGGAAGCGTTGGGAGACGTCATGCTGACAAAGCTCTATCTCGCCGCGGAGGAGACTCCGAGCCCGGTACTTCCGCACACTTCCGAGATCATCATCGGTTTTGTCGCGTTCGTCGCGCTGCTCTTCGTGATGTGGAAGTTCGCAGTCCCGCGCTTCGAGGCCGCCTACAAGGAGCGCACCGAGAAGATCGAAGGCGGGATCGACAAGGCCGAGAAGCTTCAGGCTCAGGCCGAGGAGAACCTGCAGAAGTACAAGGACCTGCTCGCCGACGCCAACGCCGCCGCCGCCCGTATCCGGGACGACGCGCGGATCGAGGCCGAGCAGATCCGTGAGGAGCTGCGGATCCAGGCGCAGGAGGAAGCGACCCGGATCGTGGCGCAGGGCCGCAACCAGCTCGAGGCCCAGCGGGCCCAGATCGTCGCGGAACTGCGTGCCGAGCTCGGCCGTACCGCGGTCGAACTGGCCAGCCGCATCGTCGGTGAGTCCCTTGAGGACGAGGCCCGCCGCCGCGGCACCGTCGACCGGTTCCTCGAAGAGCTGGACTCCGTGTCGGCACCCGCGAAGAAGTAGGGGACGGCAAAGATGACGCTGCTGCACGCCGCGAGCCGTGAGGCGCTCGCCTCGGCTGAGCTGAAGCTGCTCGACGCGAGCGATTTCGGCACAGTCGGCGACGACCTGTTCGCCGTGGTCGGCCTGTTCACCCGGGAAGCCGGGCTGCGCAGGGCATTGGCCGACGCGTCGGCCGACCCGGAGCGCCGTACCGGCCTGGTGCGAAGCCTGTTCGCGGGCAAGCTCGCCGACGAGAGTGTCGAACTGCTCGCCGCCGTGGTCGCCTCGCGCTGGTCCAGCCCGCGCGAGCTGGTCGACGGTGTCGAGTCGCTGGCCCGGACCGCGTTGCTGGTCAACGCCGAGCGCGCCGGGAAGCTCGACACGGTCGAGGACGAGCTGTTCCGGCTCGGCCGGATCGTCGCGGCCGACGGTGAGCTGGAACGGCTGCTGTCGGACTCGGCGGCTCCGGTCGAAGGCAAGTTGACGCTGCTGAGCTCGCTGGTCGCCAGCAAGGTCGACGCGATCACCGCCAAGCTGGCCGAGGCACTGGTGGCCTACCCGCGCGGCCGTCGGGCCGTGGAAGGGCTCGAGGAACTGGCCGATCTGGCTGCCAAGCGCCGTGAGCGCTCGGTCGCGCACGTGACCTCGGTGGTCGCGCTCACCGAACAGCAGCAGGAGAGGCTCGCAGCCACCTTGCAGCGCATCTATTCGCGGCCGATCGCGCTGCATGTCGAGGTCGACCCCGAGCTGCTCGGTGGCCTGGTCGTCAAGGTGGGCGACGAGATCATCGACGGCAGCGCGGCAGGGCGGATCGACGCCCTGCGACGCCGGCTGGCCGGCTGAACCCCAAGCATTGATGTAACGAAAGCGAGAGCGGGAAGACATGGCGGAGCTGACGATCTCGTCGGACGAGATCCGCAGTGCGATCGAGAACTACGTCTCCGGTTACACACCGGACGTGACGAAGGAAGAGGTCGGCACCGTCACCTCGACCGGTGACGGCGTGGCCTACGTCGAGGGCCTGCCCTCGGCCATGGCCAACGAGCTGGTCGAGTTCCCCGGTGGTGTCCTCGGCGTCGCGCAGAACCTCGACGTGCGCGAGATGGGTGTCACCATCCTCGGTAACTACGAGGGCATCGAAGAGGGCCAGGAGGTCAAGCGGACCGGCCGGATCCTCTCGGTGCCGGTCGGCGACGGCTTCCTCGGCCGGGTCATCGACCCGCTGGGCGCGCCGCTCGACGGCCTCGGCGACATCGTCGCCGACGACAACCGTGTCCTGGAGCTGCAGGCCGCCACGGTGGTCCAGCGCCAGCCGGTGAAGGAGCCGCTGCAGACCGGTATCAAGGCGATCGACGCCATGACGCCGATCGGCCGCGGCCAGCGCCAGCTGATCATCGGTGACCGCAAGACCGGCAAGACCGCGGTCTGCGTCGACACGATCATCAACCAGAAGCAGGCGTGGGAGACCGGCGACCCGAAGCAGCAGGTGCGCTGCATCTACGTCGCGATCGGCCAGAAGGGCACCACCATCGCGGCGGTCAAGAAGACGCTCGAGGACCACGGCGCGATGGAGTACACCACCATCGTGGCGGCCCCGGCCTCGGACTCCGCGGGCTTCAAGTGGATCGCCCCGTACACCGGCTCGGCGCTGGGCCAGCACTGGATGTACCAGGGCAAGCACGTCCTGATCGTGTTCGACGACCTGAGCAAGCAGGCCGAGGCCTACCGCGCGCTGTCGCTGCTGCTGCGCCGCCCGCCGGGCCGCGAGGCCTACCCCGGTGACGTCTTCTACTTGCACTCCCGTCTGCTGGAGCGCTGCGCGAAGCTGTCCGACGAGCTGGGCGGGGGGTCGATGACCGGTCTGCCGATCATCGAGACCAAGGCGGGCGACATCTCCGCCTACATCCCCACCAACGTCATCTCGATCACCGACGGCCAGTGCTTCTTCGAGGCGGACCTGTTCAACCAGGGTCAGCGCCCGGCCATCAACGTGTCGGTGTCGGTGTCCCGAGTCGGTGGTGCCGCGCAGATCAAGGCCATGCGCAAGATCTCCGGCTCGCTTCGTATCGACCTGTCGCAGCACCGTGAGCTGGCCGCGTTCGCCGCGTTCGCGTCCGACCTGGATGCCACCTCCCGCGCCCAGCTGGACCGCGGTGACCGGCTCTACCAGGTCCTCAAGCAGAACGCTTCCTCGCCGGTGCCGGTCGACGAGCAGGTCATCTCGATCTTCGTCGGTACCCGCGGCCTGCTGGACTCGGTGCCGACCGAGGACGTGCGCAAGTTCGAGCGTGAGCTCGTCGAGCACATCCGCCGCCAGCACGCGGGTATCCTGCAGGAGATCCGCGACACCAAGGACCTGTCCGACGAGCTGATCGACCGGCTCAACGAGGCGGTCAACAAGTTCAAGCAGCAGTTCACCGCTTCCGACGGCTCCGCGGTCGTGGACACGCCGGCCGACGCGATGGAAGCCGACAAGGTGGGGCAGGAGTCGGTGAAGGTTCACCGGCCCGAGCCCCAGAAGTGATCGGGTAGCCACATGGCCGCACAGCTTCGCGAACTACGCCAACGGATCCGTTCGACCCAGGGCCTGGGCAAGATCTTCAAGGCCCAGGAGGTCATCGCCACCACACGGATCAGCCGGGCGCAGGCTCGGGTTCAGGCCGCCCGGCCGTACGCGACGGAGATCACGAACGTGCTCACCGCGCTGGCCGAGGCAGCCACCTCCCTGGATCACCCGTTGCTGACCAAGCGCACCGACGCCAAGCGCGCTGGTGTGCTGGTCGTGACGAGCGACCGTGGCCTGTGCGGTGGCTACAACGCCAACGTGCTCCGGGCCGCCGAGGAGCTCGTCTCCTTGCTGCGGTCCGAGGGCAAGGAGCCGGTCCTGTACCTGATCGGCCGCAAGGCGGTCTCGTTCTACACGTTCCGCCAGCGCGCCTTCGAGGCCTCGTGGACCGGGTTCTCCGAGACGCCGAAATACGAGAACGCGGTCGTGGCCGGCAACATGCTGGTCAAGGCGTTCCTGCACGGCGCCGACGACGAGCGCGGCAACCCGGGCCCGGACGGGATCATGGGCCTGGACGAGCTGCACGTCGTCTACACCGAGTTCCGGTCGATGCTCTCGCAGGTGCCCACCGTCAAGCGGGTCGCCCCGCTGGCGGTGGAGTACTCGCAGGGCAAGCCGGACGTGGTCCCGCCGAGCTACGAGTTCGAGCCGAGCGCGGACACACTGCTGGACGCGCTGCTGCCGAAGTACATCAACACCCGGATCTTCTCCGCGCTGCTCGACGCGGCCGCGTCGGAATCCGCTGCCCGCCGCACCGCGATGAAGTCCGCCACGGACAACGCCAACGAGCTGGTTCTCACTCTCAGCCGCGAGGCGAACCAGGCGCGCCAAGCCCAGATCACCCAGGAGATCAGCGAGATCGTCGGTGGCGCCAACGCGCTCGCCGCCGCCGCAGGAAGTGATGACTAAGCGATGACTGCCACCCAAGAAGCAACTGCCACCGGTCGAATCGTCCGCGTGACCGGCCCGGTCGTCGACGTCGAGTTCCCTCGCGGCGCCGTGCCGGAGCTGTTCAACGCGCTCAAGGCCGACATCGAGTTCGAGCAGCTGCGCAAGACCGTGACCCTGGAGGTCGCCCAGCACCTGGGTGACAACCTGGTCCGCACGATCTGCATGCAGCCGCAGGACGGCCTGGTCCGCGGCACCCCGGTGCGCGACACCGGCGAGGCCATCGCCGTGCCCGTCGGCGACGTCGTCAAGGGCCACGTGTTCAACGCCCTCGGTGACTGCCTGGACCAGCCCGGCTACGCCTCGGACGCCGAGCGGTGGACCATCCACCGCAAGCCGCCGGCGTTCGACCAGCTCGAAGGCCGCACCGACGTGCTGGAGACCGGCCTGAAGGTGATCGACCTGCTCACCCCGTACGTGCAGGGTGGCAAGATCGGTCTGTTCGGCGGTGCCGGCGTGGGCAAGACGGTGCTGATCAAGGAAATGATCACCCGTGTCGCCAAGAACTTCGGTGGCACCTCGGTGTTCGCCGGTGTCGGCGAGCGTACCCGTGAGGGCAACGACCTCATCCTCGAGCTGAGCGAGGACGGCACCATCAACGACACCGCCCTGGTGTTCGGCCAGATGGACGAGCCGCCCGGCACGCGTATGCGGGTCGCGCTGTCCGCGCTGACCATGGCGGAGTACTTCCGCGATGTGCAGAACCAGGACGTGCTGCTGTTCATCGACAACATCTTCCGGTTCACCCAGGCCGGCTCCGAGGTCTCGACCCTGCTCGGTCGTATGCCCTCGGCCGTGGGTTACCAGCCGACGCTGGCCGACGAGATGGGTGAGCTGCAGGAGCGCATCACCTCGACCCGTGGCCGCTCGATCACCTCGATGCA
Source organism: Kibdelosporangium banguiense (assembly GCF_017876405.1). Lineage (GTDB taxonomy): Bacteria > Actinomycetota > Actinomycetes > Mycobacteriales > Pseudonocardiaceae > Kibdelosporangium > Kibdelosporangium banguiense. Next base: position 3,741,104 of record NZ_JAGINW010000001.1, read on the forward strand.
GGCGATCTACGTGCCCGCCGACGACTACACCGACCCGGCGCCGGCCACCACGTTCGCCCACCTGGACGCCACCACGGAGCTCTCCCGTGGCGTGTTCTCCAAGGGTATCTTCCCGGCGGTGGACCCGCTGGCCTCCAGCTCGACCATCCTGGACCCGAACATCGTCGGCGACGAGCACTACCGCGTCGCCCAGGAAGTCAAGCGAATCCTGCAGAAGTACAAGGAGCTGCAGGACATCATCGCCATCCTGGGCATGGACGAGCTGTCCGAAGAGGACAAGTTGACGGTCAACCGGGCGCGGCGCATCGAGCGCTTCCTGTCGCAGAACATGCTGGTCGCCGAGATCTTCACCGGCCAGCCCGGCTCCACGGTCCCCGTCAAGGAAACCGTCGAGTCCTTCGACAAGATCGCCAAGGGCGAGTTCGACCACGTCCCGGAGCAGGCATTCCTGGGCATCGGCGGCCTCGAGGATCTCGAGAAGAAGGCCAAGGAACTCTCCGGCAAGTAAGCGCGGGGAGTAATCGGAGAGGTCTTCGCTGGTGAGTCGGCCAGCGAAGACCTCTCCAGCATTTTGCACTCATTTGTGCTGTGTTTCGCAGGCTCCACCGCACCCAGTGCCGGGTGCGGTGGTTTTGTGGTTGAGAAGAAACCCGGAGTCGGGTTGTCCAAGGAGGAAATAATGCGATGCACGATGTCGTTGGCGGAATTGCTATTCCGACTGGGAGGCGAGGGTGGTGGCGAGAATGGTACCGACGGACTTATGCCTGCGGCGGAAGCTGATTCTGTACTTCTGGTGGCCTTGGGATAGTGGAGGACGGGATGCGGCCATCGGGTCGAGCGTTGCCCCTGATGGAATCCGGTCGATGGCCGTAGACCTTTGATCTGGTGCGACACTCGCCCGTTCGTACCAACTTTGCACGTGGGTCTGGAGTGACCCGGTAATCTTCAATCAGTCGGGTCGGGGAGGCACGCAGCTTACGGACATGCTCCAAGATCAGGGAGGTTCGGGAGCATGCTACGGAGCTTTGTCGTGTGGTTGGACGACCATCTCGCGGGTGAGGGGTCAACCGCGATCGTGCGGGGGATCGTAGGCTTGCTGTCCTTCGCGGCGCTGCTGGGTGCGCTGTTGGGCAGCGTGGCCGTCAAAGCCGGTGTTGTTGTCGCTGTTCTTCTCACGTTGCTGAGCCTTGCCTTGTTGCTCTTGGCAGATCGCCGGTCACTGCACGGTCAGCTGAACCTGCACAAACGGCTTGTATCGCGGTATTCCAAACAGGTCGATGAGCTCTCTCCCCGGTACCAGGTGTTGTCCTGGGAACAGGTTGCGCATGTTGCGAATTCCAGTGGTGACACAAAAGAAGTCGTCACTATTCGCGCCAGGGTCTTACGGCCGGATATGTGGGTCGTCCGGCTGGTCTTCAGCTGCGGCTGGAGTCAACCGGCCCGCTATCGCCGGGGCGTCACAGTGAATGTCCGGAATCTGTTGGTCACTGATGTGCTGGGAACCAGTCCGGACGTGACGTTCTCCTGGGTGGCGGACGGGAAGATCGATGCGATGATCCATTTCTCGACGCCCCCGGTTGTGGGCAGTGAGGTTCGGTTCATTGTGCTCCTTGACTGGCCCCGCAAGTGTGCGCCACTGATGAACGGGATCACCGACCAGTTCAGTTTCACCTTCTTCCAGCAACAAGTCGAAAAAGTCAGCTACAAGATCGTTCTGCCGGCAGGGCAAGAGGCGTACTGGGAGCCGGTGGGCTTCGAAAGCGGGGATCCGAACTTCAGCGTCGATGTGGCAGTGGGTGACGACGGCCGCGGTCAGTACTTCTTTCAAGGTCTGAACCTGCCGGTACGGCACACGGCGGGAATCAAGTTGCAGCTCAAGAGTGCGAAGCGCGGAGCGCATCAGTGGCCGGTGGCGAGCGCTCAGCGGTGACACGCCGATCACCACGCCGTTCTGCTGTTCGGGTGCCTACTTTCGGCTGTTATGAGCGGCCCTTCCCGGGACAAGAATGCGGGTGCACGCGTTCTTAGGAGGGGTGAGTTGGGCTTTTCGTCGTTACGGCCGGCTTCGTATCGGAGTCTGGTCGCTCTTGCGATCGCTGTTCTGGCGGTCGTGCTCTTGCCGGTGCTGAGCACCACGGCACCTGCCGCGCCGAACAACCCGTGGACGAAGGCGCCTTCGGGGAATTCGATCGCGGCCAGATCGGCCAGACAGGCCGAGATCCGCACCGACCGGTACGCCGGGTTCACCTTGGACCGTCCGGCCATGCAGTCCGAACTGGGGAAGGCGCCGAAGACAGCGGCTGCTCGGACGCAGGGCCTGGAGATGGTGCTGCCGACGCCCGAAGGCACGTTCCAGCGCTTCGCCATGGTGGACGCGCCGGTGATGGAGCCGGGCCTGGCGGCCGCACACCCCGAGATCAAGACCTATTCCGGCAAGGGGCTCGACGACCCGACTGCGTCTGTCCGCGCTGACATGACTCCCTTGGGGTTCCACGCTTCGATCCGTTCCGAGCGCGGCCAGTGGTTCGTCGACCCGTACTTCAAGGGCGACCAGAGCCTCTACGCCAGCTACTACGGCCACGACCTGCGTAACCCGGTCGGCCCGCTGAAGGAGCGCGATTTCCAGGCAGGCCTGGAGAAGCAGGTGCACGCGGCGCTCGCGGCCAAGGGCCCGTTGGTGAAGCTGCGGACGTACCGCCTCGCGCTGATCACCGATCCGTCGTACGCGAACTACTTCGGCGCGGCGAACGTGACCGCTGCGAAGGTGACGCTGGTCAACCGGGTCGCGCAGATCTACGAGGACGAGACCGCGATCCGGCTGCTGCTGGTGAACGACACCGACAAGACCAACCTGAACACCCCGGCGCTGGCTTCTGAGCCGAATGGCCCGTGTGGTGCCGCGCCGTGCTACAAGCCTGAAGAGCTGGAATTCTGCGATATTCCGTCGTTGTACGCGACCGGTGTCGCACTGGGCCAGCTCATCGGCGCCGACAAGTACGACGTCGGGCACCTCGGCCTGGGCGTGAACGGCGGCGGTATCGCCGGTCTCGGTGTGGTCGGTGGCACGGAGAAGGCCGTGGGCTGCACCGGTTTGCCGACTCCGGTCGGCGACTTCTACGCCGTGGACTATGTGGCGCACGAAGTCGGCCACCAGTTCGCCGGTAACCACACGTTCAACGGCACCGAGTGGAACTGCTCCACCGGCAACCGCGAGCCGACCACTTCGTACGAGCCGGGCAGCGGTTCGTCGATCATGGCGTACGCAGGCATCTGCCAGCAGGACAACCTGCAGCCGCACAGCGATCCTTATTGGTCGCACAAGAGCTACACCGAGATCACCACGTACACCTCGGCTGATCTGCCCGCCATCAACGAGGTCCAGGACGTGTCGCTGCGCGGGTTCGACGGCACGGACTCGTTCACCTTGTCCTACAAGGGAAAGACCTCCGCTCCGATTGTTCGCGGCACCAGCTACACGCCGGAGGCGATCAAGGCCGCGGTCGAGGGCCTGACCGGCGCCACCGTGACCGTCGCGGGCTTCGGCAACACCGCGATCTACCGGGAGATGCCGTTCGACGACACCGGTTTCCAGGTGACCTTCGAGGGCACGCTGGCCGGCCAGAACGTCGGCTCGCTCGGCATCACCGTGACCGGCGGCACCGGGTTCACCGGTGAGTCGATCAAGGGTGGCGCGCAGGACAACAAGGGCTGGAAGGTCGAGGACACCTCGAACCACGCCCCGGTGGTCAAGGTTCCGGCGTCGTACACGATCCCGGCCCGCACGCCGTTCTCGTTGACCGGTAGCGCGACCGACGCCGATGGCGACGTCGTGACCTACATGTGGGAGCAGAACGACCGTGGCAAGGCCGAAGGTACCGGCCTGGTGAACAACGTCAAGAAGGACGGTCCGCTGTTCCGGCAGTTCGGCAAGGCCGCGATCGTCTCGGCCGAGGACACGCTGAAGTACTACTCGCCGGGCGAGAACGCGGTGAACCGCAACCCGACGCGCGTGTTCCCGGACATCGAGCAGATCGCGAGCGGCAACACCAACGCCAAGACCGGTGCGTGCCCGCAGGCGCCGCCACCTCCGGCCTCGGGCGGCGCGACCAACGTGCCGCAGGCATTGATCGACTGCTACTCGGAGTTCCTGCCCACCAGTGACTGGGTCGGTTTCAACGACGACCGGACCATGCACTTCCGTTTGACCGCAAGGGATGCGCGGCAAGGCGGTGGCGGTATCGGCATCGCTGACACGGCTGTGACGATCGCGCCGACGGCCGGTCCGTTCCTGGTTACCTCGCAGGCGTCCTCGGCCGCTGTGGCTGGTGGCTCGAAGCAGGCGATCACGTGGGATGTCGCCGGTACCAACGCAGCGCCGATCAACGCCAAGAACGTGAAGGTCTCGCTGTCGGTGGACGGCGGCCTGACGTTCCCGCACGTGCTGTCCAACAGCACGCCGAACGACGGCAGCGAGTCGCTGACTGTGCCGGACGTGGCCACCACCAAGGCCCGGATCAAGGTCGAGGCGGTCGGGAACGTCTTCTTCGACCTGTCCGACGCCGACTTCACGATCCACGCCTCGCCGCGCGTGACCACGCCGACCAATGTCTCAGTCCAGTACAGCGACGCGTTGGCGCCGGTCACGATCACCGCGAACGACCCCGACAGCGCCGGGACCGGCCTGAACGCGGTCGCGACCGGTCTGCCCGCGGGCCTGACGCTGGCGGCGGGTGCGGCCAACGGCAACACCCGGACGTGGACTGTTTCCGGTACCACCACGGCGAATCCGGGTGACTACGCGGTCAAGGTCGCGGTCACCGACGACACCGGTGTGGTCGGGAACGCCGCGTTCACGATCAAGGTCAAGCCGGAGGACGCTGAGGTCACGTACACCGGGGATGCGTTGGTGTACGGCGATTCCGTGCAGTTCCGGGCGACTGTCCGGGACAACACCGATGGCAGCCCGGGTGACGTGAAGACGGCGAACGTCACGTTCTCCGCCGGTGGCAAGGAACTCTGCACGGCCACTGTCGGCCTGCTCGGCACCGCGCCCACCGACGCCTCCGGAAGCTGTACGGCCAAGCTGCCCACGGGTGTGAATTCGGTGGCGGTCTCGGTCGGCGGCAACTACGCCGCGAACGCCAAGGCTCAGGTCGAGACACAGCGTTCGCAACGCCGGACTGTGCTCGGAGCCGGGGTGTTGACCGCGACTCGTTCGGCCGGTGCGTACAAGGCCGACCACGGAACCAAGGTCGATGTGTCGGTTCTCGTGTCGCACAGCAACTCCCGCACGACCGGACTCGGCTTCGTGAAGTTCCGGTCCGGCGGCAAGGAGTACCTGGCGCACGGCACCTCCTTCGAATCCTTCGGTGCCAAGACATCCGGCGTGCTTGACGTCCGGGCGAAGGTGTCGCTTGTGGACATCACCGGCTACCCGGCCCAGGTGGCTTCCGGCCTGACGCTGCGGGTGACCGCGTCCGGCGGGAAGACTGCCATCACCCTTCTGCAGGGTGACAAGTTGCTGTTCTCGTCCGACTGGACGGGAGCCAGGACCCAGGAGACCTCGCTGCGAACCGGCGGTTTCCTGATCGTCTAGTTGTTGTGCCCCCAATGCCACATTGGGGGCATCAGATGTCCCCAATGTGGCATTGGGGGCACATGCCTGTCCCTTCGTGTGTGGCCGGTCCTGCTGACAGGGCCGGCCACACACGAGGGTTTTTTCGCCTTCACAGGGAGAGAATTCACTTGGCGAGATCCTCGTTACCCTCTCGCGGCAGAAGTATCGCCGCACTCGCGATCGCGGGCATGTCGCTCGCGTTGCTGCCGGTGATCGGTACTACGGCCCCGGCCGCGCCCGAGAACCCATGGGTCAAGGCCCCAAGCAATGGTGTCGCGGCCCGGTCCGTCCAGCAGAGCGACATCCGGACCAACAAGTTCGCCGGGTTCACTCTGGACCGGGCGCTCATGAAGTCCAAACTGGACCGTGCGCCGGGCATCGCGGCCCGAGGCGCTCAGGCACTCGAGGTGCTGCTGCCGACGCCGGAGGGCCAGTTCCAGCGGTTCTCGCTGGTGAACGCCCCGGTGATGGAGGAGAAGCTCGCCGCCGCCCACCCGGAGATCAAGACCTACTCCGGCCGGGGCCTCGACGACCCGACAGCGACCGTGCGCGCGGACCTGACCCCGTTGGGGTTCCACGCTTCGGTCCGGTCCGAGCGCGGTCAGTGGTACGTCGATCCGCGTAACCACAAGGACCAGAGCGTCTATGCCAGCTACTACGGCCACGACCTGCAGAACCCGGCCGGGCCGTTGGTGGAGAACGAGGACCTCGAGGAGCTCGTCCAGGACGCCGTCCCGGCTGACGCTGGCCCGATCGTGAAGCTGCGAACCTACCGGCTCGCGTTCGTGACGGACCCGTCGTACGCGACCTATTTCGGCGCGGCGAACGTGACTGCCGCGAAGGTGACGCTGATCAACCGGGTCGCGCAGATCTACGAGGACGAGACCGCGATCCGGCTCGTGCTGATCAACGACACGGACAAGACGAACCTGAACACCGCTGCCGAAGCGACCGGCGCGAACGGTCCCTGTGGCGCGGCGGCATGCTTCACGACGTCGCAGATCGCCGGCTGCACCAGCGCCTTGCTGAACCGCAACCAGGTTGTGCTCGGCCAGCTCGTCGGCGCGGGTTCCTACGACGTCGGCCACATCGGTCTGGGCGTCAACGGTGGCGGCGTTGCCGGCCTCGGCGTGGTCGGTGGCAGCGGAAAGGCCCGTGGCTGCACAGGTTTGCCGACTCCGGTCGGCGACTTCTACGCCGTGGACTACGTGGCGCACGAGATCGGTCACCAGTTCGCCGGCAACCACACGTTCAACGGCACCCAGGTCAACTGCTCCGGCTCCAACCGGAACCCGGGCACGTCGGTCGAGCCGGGCAGTGGCTCGTCGATCATGGCGTACGCGGGCATCTGCCAGCAGGACAACCTGCAGCCGCACAGCGACCCGTACTGGTCGCAGCGCAGCTACACCGAGATCACCACGTTCACCTCGACGCCCCGTGCGCCGATCAACGAGGTGCAGAACATCGGTCTGCGTGACTTCGACGGCACGGACTCGTTCACGCTTTCCTTCAACGGTCAGGTTTCCGCGCCGATCACGCGCGGCACCAACTACACGGCCGCCGGTATCAAGGCAGCGATCGAGGGCATCCCGGGCTGGCCCGCCGGTGCGACCGTGTCCGTCACCGGTTTCGGCGCGGGTGTCCTCAACGACACCGGCTTCCAGGTTACGTTCCAAAGTGGACCTGTTGCCGCGGTGGACGTCGCGTCGCTCGTCTTCGCCGGAACCGGGACCACTGCCGTCGTCGGCGAGACCGTTGATGGCGGCCCGCAGGAGAACACCGGCATCAAGGTCGAGGACACCACCAACCACGCTCCCGTGGTGACGGTTGCTCCGCAGTACACGATCCCGCTGCGCACGCCGTTCTCGTTGACCGGTAACGCGACCGACGCCGACGGCGACAAGCTCACCTACATGTGGGAACAGAACGACCGTGGTGGCGCGAGCGGCACGGCTCTGGTGAACAACACCAAGACCAACGGCCCGCTGTTCCGTCAGTTCGGCACGGCCGCGATTGTGTCCGCAGAGGACACTCTGAAGTACTACTCGCCGGGCGAGAACGCTGTGAACAGCAACCCCACGCGGGTGTTCCCGGACATACAGCAGATCGCGTCGAACAACACCAACGCCCAAACCGGCACGTGCCCGGCCGCTCCGGCTGCGCCCGCAGTGGTTCCGGCCGCGCTTGTGGACTGCTACTCGGAGTTCCTGCCGACGTCGGCCTGGGTGGGCTTCACCAACGACCGGACGCTGCACTTCCGGCTCACTGCCAGAGACTACCGCGCAGGCGGCGGCGGCATCGGGTTCGGCGACACCGCTTTGGTGCTGGCGCAGAACACCGGCCCGTTCCTGGTGACCTCGCAGGGCGCGGGCACCACGTACCCCGGTGGTTCGGCTCAGCCGATCACGTGGAACGTGGCCGGTACGGATGTCGCGCCGGTCGACGCGAAGAACGTCAAGATCTCGCTGTCGACCGACGGTGGCGTGACCTTCCCGCATGTGCTGGCGGAGAGCACGCCGAACGACGGCAGCGAGTCGCTGACCATCCCGGATGTGGCCACGCAGAAGGCCCGGATCAAGATCGAGGCGGTCGGCAACGTCTTCTTCGACCTGAACGAGGCCGACTTCACCATCCTGGCCTCGCCGCGGATCACCGTGCCGACGGACGCGACCGTGCAGTACAGCGATGCGGCCTCGTTCCCGGTCACCGCGACCGACCCGGACAGCACTCTCGACACGCTGACCGCTTCGGCCTCGGAACTGCCGGCCGGGCTGTCCTTCGGGAAGTCCGCGGACGGCGCGTGGGCGGTGTCCGGCACGACCACGGCCGCTCCCGGTGACTACCCGGTTTCGGTCACCGTGACCGACTCGACGGGCGTCTCGGGCAAGGCCTCGTTCGTGATCAAGGTCAAGCCGGAGGACGCGCAGGCGACGTACACAGGGGATGCCTTGGTGTACGGCGATTCCGCGTTGCTCCGGGCGACCGTGCAGGACATCTCGGACGGCAGTCCTGGCAATGTCCTGAGTGGAACGTTGACGTTCAGTGCGGGCGGGCAGACGCTCTGCACGGCCACACTGGGCGAACTCGGCACCGCTGCGACGGATGCGTCGGGTAGCTGCACGGCGCAGCTTCCTGTCGGCGTGCACGACGTCACCGCGACCGTCGGTGGCAACTACACCGGCACTGCCACTGGCAAAGTCGAGGTGGTCAAGAACCAGGGCAAGGTCGTGATCGGTGACGGCACGCTGTCTCCGGTCAAGTCCGCCGGGGCGTTCGCGGCCGACCAGGGCTCGAAGGCCAGCCTGAGCCTGGCGATCGCCCACGTGAAGAACACTTCCGGTGCGACGCTGGTGTCGTTGCAGTCCGGTGGCAAGCGCTACCAGATCCGTAGCACCAACGTGGAGTCCTTTGGTGCCAAGACGGCCGGTCGTCTGGCCACATTGGACTACCGCGGCAGGGCGGAGCTGGTGGACGTGACCGACCACTGGCGGCCCAAGACCGTTGCCACCGGCCTGACGCTGCGGGTCACCGGCAAGGCCGAGCTGTTCGGCAAGGACGCGGCGTCGATCACGCTGCTCCAGGGCGAGAAGCTGCTGCTCTCCTCGGAGTGGACCGGCGCGCAGACCGCTGATGGTCAGCTGAAGGGCACTCTCCTGGTCATCTAGGGGAGACCGCACGAGACCCCCGTGAGGCCGCTCACGGGGGTCTTTTGTGTGACCGAGTCGGTCCTGTCATCGAACTGGCTGGTGCTACAGTCAGTCTCATCAACGAACTGACTCCGTGAAAGGACTCTCCGATGCGGGTATCAGGTGCAGTCGCGCTGGTCACCGGGGCAAACCGAGGCTTGGGCGCGGAGTTCGCCCAGGCCCTGCTCGACCAGGGCGCGGCAAAGGTCTACGCGGGCGCCAGGGACATCTCGGCCATCACCGACCCCAGGCTGACCCCGATCCAGCTCGATGTCACCGACCCGGCCTCGATCGCCGCGGCCGCCGCCCAGGCCCAGGACGTGACAATCGTGATCAACAACGCCGGCATCTCGCTGGGCGACCCGGTTCTGGGTGACGAAACGGCCCTGCGCAGGCACTTCGAAACGAACTTCTTCGGCCTCGTCGGTGTGACCCGCGCCTTCGCCCCGATCCTCGGCGCGAACGGCGGCGGAACACTGGTCAACGTTCTTTCGGTGCTCTCCTGGATCCACCGCGCCGTCGGCGGTTATGCCGCCAGCAAGGCCGCTGCCTGGGCTGCCACCAACGCCTCCCGCCTCGAGCTGGCCGACCAGGGCACCCACGTCGTCGGCGTCCACGTCGGCTACATGGAGACCGACATGGCCGCCCACGTCGACGGCCCCAAAACCGCACCCGCCCTTGTTGCCGCACAGACCATCGAAGCCATCGAAACCGGCGCCTACGAGGTCGTCGCCGATGACATCAGCCGTCAGGTCAAAGCCGGTCTCGCCGCCCCGCCCGAGGTGCTCTACCAGCTCCCCGTACGGACAGCCTCCTGATATCCGGGTTTGCCGTCCCTAAAGGGGGAGTGAATCTGCATTTTTACGGCTTTGCCCCAGCGGATGGAGTAAGCGCGTGACGCTGAGCAACGGTCGTCTGTATCTGTGCCATTGTGCCTGCCCGTCGGTATCATATTGACCACTGCCGCAGGCGGGAGGCCACGATGGCTGGATACCAGGAGATCCCCGCGCGCAGCGTTCTGTGGCCACTCGTCGAGGCCCTGCAAAAGGTCCCATGTATGGCCGACGCGAATGGCAGACGGCTGGTTCTGAGGATCATCGGTGACGAGCTCGGCAGACCATTCATGGTCGACGAGCATTCGCAGACGACCATGCATTTGTTCAGCATTGTCGATGCCTGCCGGCAATCGCCGGAAGGGTTGCGGGCGCTGGTGAAAGCGCTGGAATATGTCGAGCCTGGCGCGCTGTCGACGAATGGCGTCCGGCAGATCGTCACCCAGATGGTTCCGCTGGATTCCTGGACGCATCAGGAACAGCGGGAATTGTTCGCGCTGCTGGCCGGCATCATCGTGCCGGACATCGTCGAGGTCTACCGGTTCGTGGCCGGGCCGAACGCCCCGAAACTGGGTGACCAGACCACCTTCGAGGAAATGCTCCTCGCGCTGGACACACTCAATGCCGGCGTCGACGGCCTGCCACGGCCGCTGGTCTTCGTCGAACACCTCGCCGCCCGGGTCCGGCTGGATCTGGCGACGAAACTGCGCAACTGGGTCGACCTGCAGGCCACGAGGATCAACCTGTTCGCTGAGCTGCAGGAGGTCCGCAGGCAGCTGGGCCGCGCGGCAATCCCCACGTCACTGCAGCCGAGGCTGCCGGCGTACATCGTCTTCCTGCTGCAGTACGAAGGTCTCGGCTCGCGGTACCGGCTGTCCTACTGGCGCCAACTCGACGTCACCGGCGGGTGGTATCCCGAACGCGGCGACGATTTCATCGGCACCCTGGACGAGATCAAACACCATGTCGCCGCGCTCATCGAATGTGTGGAGTCCGAATGGGCGAACTACGTGCCGGACATCCGGGTCGAGTTCGTCCTGCCGTTGACATTGTTGAATCTCGCGGTCGACCAATGGCAATGGGAGGTCGAAAGCCCGCTGCCGCAGCCGATGGGCTGCCGGTTCTCGGTCGTGGTCCGTAGTCTCGAACGAATGCAATGGCGTAAATGGCACCGGCACTGGTATGCCCGGTGGGCCGAGCTGGAATCCCAGGTCTATTCCAGCAATTCGGTCATCGCGGAATGCGGCTACTGGAGCCGGGCTGCGGACCTGCCCGGTCTGCGTGAGCTCACTTCCTATTTCGAGCGGCATGGCAACGTCGTGGCGTTGATGCTCTGCGCACCACCATTGCCGCCGGCTTTCGACGAGCTCATGGTCGGCCTGCGAGCCGGTATTCCGGTTGTCGTGTGGCACCGCAAGGGCGCCGCTGACGAGGAGTTCGTCGCAACTGTCAATGCATTTCTACATGCTGCGGGCACCGGGCACCTGCTCGACCGGGTCCGCGTGGTCCGGTCGAACGCCTTCGTGGAATCTGATCAGTGCCATGTCGGCGCGCACATGACTGTCCTCTGGGATGACCCGAAACGAGTGGTGGTGCCGGACCGGCCGGCCCCGCCGGAGGAGGTCGCGTGACAGCGCAGCACGATTGGCAGGTTTACAGCGGCACCGGGGTGGCGCGCGCACCGATTCCGGCAATTCCCGATGCTCCGCCGTGGCGCCGGTACACCGGCACGGGATCGACAGAGCTGCCCGTGGACGACGGCGGCGAAACCGATCGGCAGCTCGGCCGTGCCCAGCCGAGAGTGCCCTTCGCTGAGGAAGTGGACGTGGTCAACGCCGGGATCCTGCTCCGCCGCCCGCTCGTGGTCACCGGTCCGGTCGGCAGCGGGAAGGCGAGCCTGGCGTATGTCATCGCTCGGGAGCTGGCGCTCGGCCCGGTGCTGCGGTGGAACATGACCGCGCGATCCACGTTGGCCGACGGCTTATGCCGGCCCGGTCGGCTCGGCCCGCTCGGCACAGCTCTGCTGCCGTACGAACGGCCGCGTGTCCTGCTGATCACCGGGCTCGACCGGGCACCGTTGGACCTGCCGGAAGAGATCGTCGCGACGCTCTATGCCGGTGAATACATTGTGGACGGTGCGCGGGCGTTCACCCATGACAACGTGCCCATTCCGGTCGCCGAAGGGCTGGTGCGATGCCGGGAGTTCCCGGTGGTGATCGTCACCGGTACCGGCGAACGCGCCTTCTCGCCGAGTTTCCTGCGTCAGTGCCTGCGATTGCGGCTGTCCGCCGCGACCCCGGAACAACTCACCGCACTCGTGGCCGCCCAGGCCGGGGATGTCGAAGGGCTTGATGTCGACAAGCTCGTGGCCGAGTTCCTGGCCCGCGACAACCTGGGCGCCGACCAGTTGCTCAACGCCGTCCACCTGGCGCGGGTGGTGCCGCCGAATGTGGCCACGTCGATCTGGCACGACGTGCGGGAGGCGGAATGAATCTTGCCGGTATCTCCGAAGCGCTCAGGCCGGTCGCCGGGCAGCACCTCGATGTGCTGGTGGTGGTCGACTCGGGTTCGTCAATGGAGATCTGGCACCCGGTGGTGGCCGAACTCTGCGGCATCCTGGCCCGGCAGGACGGTTTCCGCACTGTCCGAACGCGACGCATCAACTGTACGACCGCGACCGTGGAATCCGGCAGCGGACCGGCAGGCAGGCAGGTGGTGCTCGTCGTGACCGACACGATCGCACCCGGCTGGCGTTCCGGAGCGATGAGAAGACAACTGGCGAAGTGGGCCGGAGCGATGCCGGTCGCGGTCGTGAACGTTCTCCCACAACGATTGTGGCCTTGGGGAGGCCTGTCACCGCAACGCATGCGGCTGACAGCGAAGAATCAACGGGAGGCGGTGCCGGTTCTCGGCCTGGCACCGGCCTGGTGGTCCGGCTGGGCAAACCTGCTCGTCTACGGACGGCCCTTACTGATGACCGCCGAATCGGTCCGCCCAGACATGGAGATCCTCTCGGAACCGGCCGAGATGCCGGTCGGCCTGTCACCCCGCAAACGTGTGCTGACGTTCCGCACTTTCGCATCGGTGGAGGCATTCCAGCTGGCCGGACTCCTGGCCGCGGTGCCGCTGAACATCCCGGTCATGCGCCGCGTCCAACGCGAAATGCTCCCCAAGGCGGACGCGTCGATCCTGTCGGAGATCCTGCTCGGCGGAATGCTACGCCGAGTCGCGGCAGGCCAGGTCACGTTCGACTTCGTCGACGGCGTCCGGCAGGAACTGCTGGCCGGCGAGCGACGCGCGGACACAGTCCGAGTCGTGCGGGTGCTCGGCCACGAACCGTCCTGTCCCGAGGCACGCAACTTCCGCGACGCCATCGACGATCCCGACACAGTGCCGCTGCTGGAACCAGTCACCGCGAACCTGCCGTACCTCCAGGTCCAGCAGGTCACTTTCCGGGCCTTGAGCGGGCGGTACGCCCTTCGTGCGGCGCGACTACGTGAAGCCATCCAGATCGCCAGTTCCGGAGGAGAACGCGTGACCGGATCTCCTGCCCCCGCACAATCCGCCCGTGCCCCCGCCAGCAGACCCCAAATCTGGGGCGCAGTCCCGTTGCGCAACCCGGACTTCGTCGGCCGCGACGGCCTCCTCGAACAACTCCGCAGGCGCCTCATCGAACCTGGTGCCACAGCGGTGCTCCCCGAAGCCCTCCACGGAATGGGCGGCGTCGGCAAATCCCAGACCGTCGTCGAATACATCTACCGCCACGCCGCCGAATACGACGTCGTCTGGTGGGTCCCAGCCGAACACGCGTCCCTGATAACCAGCAGCTTCGTCGAACTGGCCCGCCGCTTCGACCTCCCCTCAGGCTCAGCCGAAGTGGCGATCCCGGCCGTCCTGGACGCTCTGCGCCGCGGCGAACCCCCCTTCAGCCGCTGGCTCCTGGTCTTCGACAACGCCGACCGTCCCGACATGGTCAGCCCCTTCTTCCCCGCCTCCGGCCATATCGTCGTCACCTCCCGCAACTCCGAATGGGCAAGCGTCGCACGCACCGTGGAGGTCGACGTCTTCGCCCGCAACGAAAGCATCCAACTGCTACGCCGCCGTGGCGGCGACATCACGGAGACCGACGCCGACCGCCTCGCCGAAGCCCTGGGCGACCTCCCCCTGGCAATCGAACAAGCCGCCGCCTGGCGTGCCCTCACCGGAATGCCGGTCGACGAGATCCTCCAACTACTCGAAGAACACCTCCCAGAACTGCTCGGCGCCGACCCAGCCGACGAATTCGGCCCAGCCGGCTACCGCCCCTCAGTAGTCGCCCTCTGGAACGTATCGCTCAACCGCCTACGCAACGAACACCCGGCCGCCCTGCAACTGCTGCAGGTATGCGCCTTCTTCGGCCCAGAACCGATCTCCCGCAACCTCTTCACAGGCATCCGCGACGCCCCCATGCCCGAAGCCCTGGCCGAAGCCTTCAACGACCCCATCAAACTCAACCGCGCGATCCGCGAACTAAGCCAATACAGCCTCGCCAAAATCGACCACCGCAACAAAACCATCCAAATCCACCGCCTAGTCCAAACCGTCGTCAAAAGCAAACTCACCACATCCGAACAAGCCGACATGTCCCACGCCGTCCACGTCCTGCTAGCCAACGGCGACCCCCAGGACCCAGCGCCGCCCTCGTCGTGGCCGCGCTACGCCGAGCTCTTGTCGCACGCCACCAACTCTGGCGCCGCCACCTGCAGCCGTCCTGACAACTGGATCCGCCGCCTGCTGCTCAACCTGGTCCTCTATCTGATGAACCGTGGTGATTTCGGCAGCGCTGAGGAACTCGCACGCACCACCTGGTCGCTGTGGCGGGAGACTCTCGGTGAGACACACGCGGACACACTGAGGATGGCAAACCGTCGCGGCCAGTCGCTGCGCCGCCTCAGCCGTCTGGTCGAGGCGCAGACACTGAACCAACGGATCTACGATCTTGCCAAGCAAGCGTTCGGTGAGGATGACGAGCTGACACTGACTGTGGCGAACACAGTCCGGGCTGACATGCGGTCGCAAGGCCTGTTCGGCAAAGAGCTTGGGATGCAGCAGGACATCTTCGAGCGCTCGCGGCGCGTGCTGGGCGAGGACGATCCGGACACATTGAGGTATGCCAACAATCTTGCGGCCTGCCTACGACTGAACGGCAAATTCGCCGAGGCACGACGTGTTGACGAGGAAACTCTGCTCCGCAAGCAAACCGTGCTGGGGGATGACCATCCGGACACGTTCCTCTCGCTCAACGCGCTTGCGATGGACCAGAGAGAATGCGGCGAGTGGTCCGCCGCCTGCACGCTGCAGGAGGAGACGCTCATCCGGCAGCGTGCCGCGATCGGCGAGGATCACCCGAGAACCATCGGCGCCATGCGAAATCTGGCGGTCGCCCGTCGAATGGCCGGATTCCACGAGGAAGCCCGAGACCTCTCCGAACAATGCGTGCAGCGTTATCGGCGCAGGCATGGCGACCGTCACCTCGACACGATCACCGCCGAGATGAGTCTGTCCGCAGATCTACGCAGGCTCGACGAGCTGGCTGAGTCTGAGAAGATCGCCCGGCACAGCCATGAATTGTTCGTGCAGACCCATGGCTCGACTCATCCCTATACGCTGATCTCCGCGATCAACCTGGCGACAACACTCCGCTTGATGGGAGAGGTGCACGACGCCTACGAGCTGGACCAGGCAACCCTGACCCAGCTCCGGCAGAGTTTCGGCGACGACCATCCGTTCACCCTGGTCAGTGCCACCAACACAGCCAGCGACCTGGCCGCCCTCGGTGAGGTCTCGGCAGCCCGTGACATGGACGCCGACACACTCGAAAGATCCAGCCGGATGCTGGGAGCCGAGCATCCGTCCACTTTGGCCATCCAGCTGAACCTCTCATTCGACCTGGCCAGTCTCGGATACGAGGACCAGGCCGCGATCATGCGAACGAAAACACTGGCCGGATTCCGCCGGGTACTCGGCGACGGTCATCCAGCCATTTCACTGGCCGTCCAATCAATCCGCGCCAACTGCGACACCGACACGATGCAGCTCTGAGTTCATCCAGGCCGCGAGTTCCACCGGGTCCGGCGCCTGCCACCCCCGCGCCCTGATCTGCTGGTACACAGCGAAAGTGGCGTCAGGCACGAACGACTTCGTCGTCAACGCGAGACCGGCCCACGCATGGATGTCCCCGGGCTCCTGACGGATCCTGGCCACATAGCCGGCCCTGGCACCATCATGGTCACCACGCACGTAAGCAGCATCGGGGCCGTCGGTGTCTGCATGATCCTGTTCGAGCGCCTTGGCCTTCAACATCTCCAGCCGGACCGACGTCGACATGGTCTGCTCGCCCGGCCGGACCCGGACGACCTTGGGAAGTTCTGGAGCGGTCGAATGACTGAGCCACGCACTCGCCATGTGCTCGACCGCGGCCTGGTCCCGCTCGTTGTGCCGCAGCTCCCAGATCGCGCGATGGTCGTCAGTGATCTGCGTGACGATCTCCATCAGCTCAGGGTCCACAGTGGATTCATGACACCTGGCCATCCGCGCCGAGACCGCGTCGGCCAAGCGCCGGCCGTGCTCAGTCAGATCCGGTGCCCCAGCGATGTTCGCCGTCGCTTCACTCACCTGATGCCTGCGATAGGCGAACGTGAACTCGGCGGTACGGTCGGCGAACCGCTCGACCTCCCAGAACTCCACCACACTGGCGAACGCGTAGATGCCATGCAGAGTACCGATCAGCGGCCTGGAGTCCGACCGCCAAGGTGCGTAGTACATCCGGCCGGAATCGCCGTCCTGCAGGGGAAGCAGATCGAGCACGGCGTTGATCTTCGAGTGCTGCATCTCGTGGATGAGCACCTCGGCGAGCGCGGTCGCATTGTCCTTTGGAGACAGGGCAACTCCGCCGAAGGCTGCTCGCGATGACGCACCCGCGATCCTCCGGCCAGAGGAAATGGGGACTATGGCACTCAGGCCCGCGGACAGTTCCCTGGCGTAGGGCTTGTGTCGTTCGGTGAGCAGATCCCAGGCCTCGTCGAGCAGGCGTCTCCATCCAGCCAGCTCGGCAGGGCCGAGAGGCTGCGGCTGCAGCGGTTCACCGAACTCCCGATAAGGATCCGAGTCGTCGATCACGACATCGAGCTCGATGCCTTGGGACTGTGTACGATGTAGTGTCCCGGGAATTCCGGTCCGGACCGCCTCGGTCAAGCGATCGAAGTACTCCAGCCCTTTGCCCGAGCGCAGAGCACTGACCAGCCACACGCCAACTGGTGGGTGCATCAGGACGTCACGAACTACGTCGGGCCGGTCTTCGTCCGCGTCGGCAAGGATCTGCCAGGCGTGTTCCCAGTCGGTCTCAGACGCAATGACCTGAACGAGTGCGGCCAAGCGCAGTTTGCGCAGGCTGTACTGAGTCGACTTGAGCTTGGCCATGGTCGCTTCGGGGACCGGTCCGGCGAAGATCTCGTCCAGGATGGCGGTAGACAGCGAATGTATGCGCATCCGAGGCTATTGATCCTGCATCTGGATAGCGGTGGCGTAATCCCTGGCCGCGGCGTCGATGGTCTGCCGGACAGCTGCTATGAACTCCGGATTCCGGAGGTTGCGAAGGTCACGCAGAGTCACCGACTCTAGGTCGATCAGGGCTGAGCTGGTCATGCGAGCACACCTTAATGGCCGAATGTTCAACTAGTGGCATAACACGCGGGGGCCTATAGCATGGACTGCTACAGCTGGAGGGCCTGGCAGATGTCACAGGGGTCGAACAGGCCAGGACTTCGGCGAGTAATCGCAGGTGCTGGGCGGTCCAACCGAGGTGTCAGGTGGACGTCAGCGCTAGTTGGATTGCCTACTTGTAGCTTTCGTGTCGTCGACGCGATGTACTAGATGGACAGTTCGATGCCGTCTGGGGGAGCCTCGGCACCGCCGGTCAGGACTGCCTGGTGTTCGGGGGAGTCCGGGTCGAGAACCGGGTTGGTGTTGTTCAAGTGGGTAAAAAGGAAGCGCTTGCCGGGGTGGCGGGCGATGTGGGTGAGGCTGCCATCCGGGCCTGCGATGGGGATGTGGCCCATGGCGTGTTGGGCTTTGGTGTCGATGCCCTTGGCTGTGGTGCTGGACATTTCGTCAGGGGAATAGAAGGTGCCGTCGAGGATTACGCAGGATGCGTCCGCGATGAAGGAGTCGAACTCTGGGGGCCAGGTTTTCAAACAGGGGGCGTAGACCAGGATACCGCCGGCCGGGTCGGTGATCTTATAGGCGACCACCCATGGTCCATTCACTGTGTACCGGACGTACTTGGGCTGCTTGTCACTGATCGGGAGGATGCTCACCTGGAGGCCGTCCACCTCGAAGGCGGAGGTCACTGGCTGCCAGTTCCACGCGCCGTAACGGGAAACGATCTCCTGCAAGGGGAAATCGTGCTGCAGGGCGTGCAACACCGCGGCCGGGGCCCAGACGCGGAGGCCCGCGCCTTCGCGGAGCATGGTCAGGCCTAGGGTGTGGTCGAGTTCGGCGTCGGTGAGCAGGGCTCCTCGGATGGGGGTGTCGCGGGGGCCTGGGCCGGGGGCCAGTTGCTTCGCGGCAAGGATCTGGGCGCGGATGTCGGGGGAGGCGTTGATCAGGTACCAGCCCTCACCGTCCGCGCTTATCGCTATGCAGTCCTGGGTTCGGGGTGGCAGGCCTGCTTTGCACATTCGGCAGGCGCAGTTCCACTGGGGGAATCCGCCGCCGGCCGCCGTTCCGAGCAGCAGGGCTTTCACCGCACCACCTTGCGCATCACGAAGTCCGGTGCTGTGTCCGGGCTTCCGGCCAGGATTGTATCGATCGTCGCTCGGTTGGGTGACTTCGAGCAGACTGGGTCTGTGGCCGCCGCGTCGCCGGTCAGCAGGAATGCCTGGCAGCGGCAGCCGCCGAAGTCGATGCCGCGGCGTGAGCAGCTGCGGCATGGGTCTGGCATCCAGTCTTCGCCACGATATACGTTGAAGGATGATGACTTGTACCAGATGTCCGAAAGGGACGTGGAGAGTACGTTGTCCAGCTTCAAAGTTGTGATCGCGGATGCGGCTGGGCACGGGAGGACGTCGCCGTTCGGTGCCACGGTCAACTGACGTGAACCCCAGCCGTACATGCAAGGTTTGGGATAAGGCGAGTAGTAATCCGCAACCACGTAGACGATCTGCATTGTGTCGCGCAGTCTTTCTGTTGCGGCGCGCACGATTGGTTCGGCTGAGGCGAGCTGGGCGGCTGTGGGCATGAGGGCGTCGCGGTTGCGCAGGCCCCAGCCGTAGTACTGGGTGTTGGCCAGTTCCAGACGATCGGCGCCCATCTGTTCGGCCAGGGCGATCAGGTCGGCCACCTGGTGGTGGTTCGCGCGGTGGAGCACTACGTTCACCGTCAGCGGCATGTCCAGCTTCTTGACCGCTCGCGCCGCCGCGAGTTTGTGCGTGTGTGCCTTGACGCCGGCGATCTTGTTGGCCATCTCGGCGTCGGCGCCCTGTACCGAGAGTTGTACGTGGGCGAGACCGCGGTCGGCCAGGTCTGCCAGGCGTTTCTCGGTCAGACCGAGGCCGCTGGTCACCAGATTGACATAACAGCCCAGGTCTGACGCGCGTTCGACCAGTTCTGGCAGGTCTGGGCGGGCCAGCGGTTCTCCGCCGGACATGTGCACCTGCAGGACACCGAGTTCACGGGCCTGCTCGATGATCGACAGCCATTGCGCGGTGGACAGCTCGTTGTCGCGGGTCACCAGCTCGATCGGGTTCGAGCAGTACGGGCAGTGCAACGGGCACCGGTGGGTCAGCTCGGCGAGCATGCCCAGCGGCGGCTGCGCGGTCACGTCCACGACACGACCCGCCGATCTTCCAGCCTGGTCAGGACGTCCTGCACGTCCTGCGCCCGGACGCCCTCGTACTTCTTGCCCAGCAAAGTAGTGATCTCGGCGACCGTGGTGACTCCATCGCACAGCTCGAGCACGGCTGCCGCGGTCTTGTTCGGTACGAGAACACCTTCTGGGAACAACAGAACGTGCGTCTCACGGGTCTTGTCGTACGTCAGCCTGACGCCTCGGCGCAATCTTGGCGTGGAGTCGAGCCCGATCGTGGTCACCGGCGTCACTCCTTCCTGGCTGCTCGCTCGATCGCGTCCAACATGGACCACAGCACGTCGCACTTGAACGACAGTGCGGCGATCGCCTTCTCCTGCTCAACAAGGGTTCTGCTGTACTCGACCACAATGTCTACTGTGGCCTGTCCTTCACCGGACACCGCGTCGATCCGGTTGGTGAAGTACGCCAGGTCCTCACGCCGGATCCAGGAGTAGCTCGCCAGCATGTCGGTGACCCGCTGACGCATCAGGTGCCCGGAGAACATCTCGGTCAGGCCGGACGCGATCGCCTCGACCCACGGCTTGGTGCGGGCGAAGGTGACGTAGGCGTCGACGGCGAACCGGACGCCGGGAGCGACGTGCCGCTCATCGAGAACTTCCTCACGCGTCAGGCCGACGGCCTCGCAGAGCCGCAGCCAGCGCTCACGGCCGCCTTCGCCCTCGGCGCCGCCGTCGTGGTAGACGATCCTGGCCAGCCAGTCCCGGCGGATCTGCGGCACGGGACAGTTGCTGATGATCGCGGCGTCCTTCTGCGGCAGCATGCTCTGGTAGTACCAGCGGTTGGCCGCCCAGGTGCGCAGCTCGAACTCCGAGAGGCTGCCGTCGTGCAGTCTGCGGTGAAACGGATGGCTTCCCCAGTAGCGGTGCGACAGGCCCCGCAGCGCGCCGACGAACTCGTCGGCCGGCATCGGAGAGTTCGAAGTGGACACACGTTCCTCCAGGACGGGAAGGGCGGGGACCGGGGCGCGACCGGTCCCCGCCACCAGGACGTTTTCTCAGTCCATCCGAGCCGCGTAGGCCGTGACCTCCATCGGCGTCTCATACTCGACGAAGTCCGGAGTGGTCCAGACCTCGCGCTCCGTGCTTTCGATCATTGTGCACTCCTCGGATCGGTGACGGTCTTTGGTGGACCGTCGTCCAAAGGGCTTGTGTCAAGCATCCTGAGCGTAGGAGCTGATCGGGCCGCAAAGCTAGTCTTCTAGGGCTTTCTGTGTTCCGGTGACGCGTTGATCCCTGTGAACGGGACATCCATTGTCCTGCTTGTCACCGATTGTAACGGCAGTGATCGGATGTTTCCGGCATCCTTAACTCGGTCGGAGGTAGGTCGGTCACCACTCTGTGTGCTTGTATGCAGTTGCCGCCCGTGAAGCCCAAGGGATGCTCCAGGAGGCAAACTCATGACAATTCGTCGAAAAGTCGCCACTGCCGCTGTGTCGGCGGCGACTGTGCTGGGTACGGTACTGGCCCCAGCCGCGTCCGCGGACGTGTCGCCACTGGCGATCCGTCAGGTCGCAAGTGGACTCAACCAGGCCTGGTCGGTGGACTTCCTGCCGGACGGAACGGCTCTGTTCACTGAAAAGGACTCCCGCAAGATCCGCAAGATCGCCCCGGACGGCGCGATCTCGGATGTGCAGACCATCTCGGGTGTCAGTGTCACCAAGGAGGCCGGTCTGCTCGGCATCGCGGTGTCACCGACGTACTCATCCGATCAATTGGTTTTCATCTACTACACGACAAGTTCCGACAACCGGATAGCCAAACTCAAGCTCGGTCAGGCCCCGACTCCCATCGTCACCGGGATTCCGCGCGGCTCCCAGTACCACCACGGCGGCCGGATCAAGTTCGGCCCGGACGGCTACCTCTACGCCGGAACCGGTGACGGCCAGAACGGCGACAACGCGCAGAACAAGAACTCCCTGGGAGGAAAGGTTCTCCGCGTGGACAAGAACGGCGCAGCGGCGCAGGGCAACCCGTTCAACAGCCGCGTCTATTCGATGGGCCACCGCAACGTGCAGGGCCTGGCATGGGTTGGATCGCAGCTGTACGTCGCGGACATCGGCGCCAGCAAGGTGGACGAGCTGAACAAGATCACGCCGGGCGCCAACTACGGCTGGCCGACGTGTGAAGGCCCCTGCAACAACACGGGTTTCACCAACCCGGTGAAGACGTGGCCCACGTCCAGCGCGACGCCGAGCGGCCTGACTTACTACAAGGGCAGCCTGTTCATGGCTTCCCTCAAGGGCGGCACCTACAAGCTGAACACCAGCGGCGCGGGTGGAAAGCTCTACACCAACCTGGGCCGGACCCGTGACGAGGTCGCGGGACCGAACAACGTGCTCTGGGTGATCACGCCGAGCGGCATCTACAACGCCGACGGCTCCTGAGAAAAGGGTGACCCGCGCCGCCCTGCATGGTGCGGGTCACCCACTCTCACTTGACGTCCACAATGGCTGGTGCCTGGCCGGCCCGCTGTACGAGGATCTGAACAGTGCCGACCGGCGCCAGCAAGGATTCGGCACGCTCACCCTGCCATGGACCGTCCACAGTGGTCCTATAGCTGAGCTTCGTGTCCTTGGCTGCGGCGACCCATCCTTCGTTGTCCGGAAGTTGGGCAAGCACGGGCAACAGTTTCGTGGGGTCGGCCGGCCCGACGAGCGAGACGCCGCGGATCCCTCTCTGTGAGACATCGGCGGACTTGCGGGTTACAACGTAGATTCGGGCCTGTGCCTCATTGGGTGCCTGGTACTCGCTGACGACAGCCATCCGTCCGTCGGACAGTCCCACCGTCAGATACCACGAGCTTGAATCATTGGAAGGTGGCGTCGCACGGTCCATCAGGGGCGAGATCCGAACCGCGGCATTGAACCGCGAGACTGCCGCGGCCTTGTCCCGCCAGCGATCGGGTTCGATACCCGCCCACATCATGTGGCTCTCGCCGGGATTGTTCCAGGGCAGACCCCTGCGCGGTCTCCTGGGCGATATCGCCGTGCTGCCGTCGTCGACCACGATGAACAGCACAACGTTCTCGGGGAAATTGACCTGGCCCGGGTCGCCCACCGCGACAGCGGGGTCCTCTGCACCGATGCCGTCCGGTAGTTGCGCGAGCACCACGCCATCGGCAGGGGCCATCGGTTGCCAGGTCCGCTTCGGCGACTTGTCGTAGTCCGCCTTGGCGGACAACGACAGCGGCTGGTCCTGCTCGATCGCGAGCACAGTCCGCAGGCCTGGCCCGAAGCGGAACGCGTGGTCGTTACCAGGCCCCTCGACCGGCTGGCTGTAGGTGGCCAGCATCCCCAACATCCCCGTGCGGACATCGATGCCGATGAGCACGCGGATCGTCTCGCGTCCTGGGAGTGCGAAGTCCTGGGCCGACTGCATCACGATCGCCGCGCGCCCGGCTGGTGTGTTGCCGGCCCAGTACACATGTGGCCGGCCGGTCACACGCCGCGGCGCCGGGACCCCGTTGCGGACCAAGTCCGGCATCGCCTTCTCCCAGACCTGCACCGCCTCGCTGAGAAAAGCGGTGTCTTTGGCCAGATCGCCCCGGGTCGGCTGGTCCAGTCGCGGATCGGTGGCGACCTGCGCCGGTTCGGACAGAGACTGCCAGCCGAAGACGGCCGTGCCGCCGACGGCCAACGCTGTGGCAGCGGCCACACCCGCGACAACCAGCCTTCTGCGGCGGACCCGGCGGGCACCGCCGCGAACCACCTTCCCGGCGAAGTCCGGTGCGGTCTCCAACTCGGCTGTGGCTCCGTGCAGAGCAGCCCGCAGTTCCTCGGTGTTCATGGCTTGCTCCCCACGTTGTCGCCGAGCAGGTCCCGCAACTTGGCGAGGCCTCGCGATGTCTGGCTTTTGACCGTGCCGATCGAGGAACCGAGCGCCGCGGCGGTGTCGGCTTCGCTCAGATCGTCGAAGAACCGCAACACGATCACCGCGCGCATGCGCTCGGGTAGTTCGCCGAGAGCACGGACCACCAGATCGCGGTCCACCACGTCCTTCTCCGGACCGTCTACGACGGGTGCCGGTGCGGATGTGAGGGGTGTCTCATGCACGCGTCTGGACTTGCTGCGCCATCGATTTGCGGAGGCGTTGGCCAGTGCCGCCCGGGCGTACGCCTCGGGATGGCCCTTGAGCCGCCGCCACTTCGGGTACATCCGTTCCAGCACGTCCTGCAGCAGATCCTCAGCGGCGCCCCGGTCGCCCGCGCAGAGCAAGTACGCTGTGCGCAGCAGGACTGCTGAACGACTGGCTACGAACAGCTCGAACTCACCCTTGTCATTCACCCCGGTGAACCCCCTTACGGCCATCCTCACCCGGCATCACACCGGGAGGGGCGTCGAGGTTGCGAAGTCCTGGCGTTTAGACTGGCGGCACCAGGACACGAAGGAGAAACGCGTGGCCGAGATTTCCGTCGAACTCGTCGCCGTCGAGCGGCGCCTCTGGTCGGGCACCGCCAAGATGGTGATCGCGCAGACCACCGAGGGTGAGCTCGGCGTGCTGCCCGGTCACGAACCGCTGCTCGGCCAGCTGGTCGAGGGTGGCGTCGTCAAGATCCGGACGGCCGACGACGAGACGATCGTGGCCGCGGTCCACGGCGGTTTCCTGTCCATCACCGGTGACGGCGTGAGCATCCTCGCGGAGTCCGCCGAGCTGGCTGAGGAGATCAACGTAGAGCAGGCGCGTGCGGCTGTGACCGGCGCGCAGGACGAGGACGAGCGGGCCAGAGCAGCGGGCCGGCTTCGCGCCGCCGGACAGACGGTCTGACTGGCCGCGGGACTGGGTGGGAGCGGCCGTGGAGATCCTCTGGCTGATCGGGACGCTCCTGGCCGTCACGGCGGCCACGTTGATCCTGCTGGCGGTGCGTCGGCTCCGGTTGATCCGGATGGGCGGCATCAATGTCGCGCTGCGCACGCATCTGGACAATCCGCGCGGCTGGCATCTTGGCGTGGCCCGCTATCACGGCGACGAGTTCGCCTGGTACCGGGCGCTGAGCCTGCGCAACGGCCCGAACCGGATCATCCAGCGGGACGGGTTCGAGATCGACGACCGGCGTGAGCCGGATCCCCAGGAGCTTTACGGCGTGCCCAACGGCGCGATCGTGTTGCGCTGCCGGGCCGAACTCGACCCGCCGCGCTCCAAGAAGGCCTTCGGCGGCCCGGACACCGAGGTCGAGATCGCGATGACCCCGGACGCACTGACCGGTTTCCTGTCGTGGCTGGAATCCGCGCCTCCGGGCCGTCGCCTTCCTTACGCGTCTTAGGTCAGAGTTTGACCTGCATCACCGGGTTGGTCGTCGGGCTCGTCGAGCCGTTCGAAGGTTCGACCGTCAGCGCCAGCGCAGTGGCTCCCGCGGCGGGTGAGAGGTCATTGGCGGCGATGCTGCCATTGGAAGCATGGATCAGTCCCGCAGAGGTCGGCTGGCCTTGGCCTTTGACGTACCACAGCTGATAGGCCTTGTTCGATGGCAGCGGCGCCGCGTTCACCAAGGACATCACCATCTTGTTCTGGCGTGCGGACACCAAGGCGACCGCAGTGCCGCCACCGTCGATGGGTGACGCGAGGACTTTGACGTCCGGGCCGATCAACACGGACTGCAGCTTGTTCAACTCGCTCTGGGACTGCGCCAACTGCTCCTGCAGGTTGTTGTTGCTGACGTACCACCCGACGCCGACACCTGCGGCCCCGACGATGCTCGCGGCTGCCGCGAACACAGCGACACGCGTGCCCCAACGCTTTGGCCGCACCACAACGCGGTCTACGGCCAGCGGGGGGAGCTGTCTCGCCTGCACGGTGGCTGTCAGCACCTTGTTCCATAGCTGTGGCGGCGGGTACGCGGCCGTGGCTGTGCCGAGGCGCGCGGTCGTTTCCCGCAATTCGGCGACTTCTTGGTGGCAGGCGGGGCACCCGGACATGTGGTCCTCAAACGCCCTGCGTTCCATTTCAGACAACGCGTCCAGTACGTACGCACCCGTCAGCGTGTGCACATCGTTGTTCACGCCGTCACCCCCATGCAGTCACGGAGCCGGATCAGCCCGTCCCGCAGTCGTGTCTTGACCGTCCCCAGCGGGGAATCGAGCAGGTGCGCGACCTCCCGGTAGGTGTAGCCCTGGTAGTACGCGAGCATCACCGACTCGCGCTGAAGATCAGTGAGACTGCCGAGACAGCGCCGCACCTGTTCGCGCTCGAGCCTGCCCGCGACCACTTCCGTGACTTCGTCGAACGGACGGGCGCTTTCAGCGCGGGCGGCGCGTGTGTCGCGGTCTGTGCTGGCTTGCGCGGAGCGGACGCGGTCGACGGCTTTGCGGTGCGCGATGGTCATCGCCCACGACAACACCGAGCCGCGGTCCGGGCTGTAACGCGTGGCAGAGCGCCAAAGTTCGAGGAAGACCTCTTGCGCGACTTCTTCCGACTGCGCGGGGTCTCGCAGAATCCGCTGTACCAGGCCGAAAACCGGGGCGGAGAGATGACGGTAGAGCTGTTCGAACGCGACGTCGTCGCCGCGGGCCACCCGCGGCAGGAGGTCGTCAAGGGTGGCGGGTTGTGCCCCGCCGGCCTGCGGTGATCGTTGCGCCCGCTCTCGCATCCTCACCCCTCCTAGCAATTCTGCCTGCACGCCGGAGATTCGCTCCGTACGGGCGAACGGATTGGTCTCAGTCGGGCCAATCCGGAGGCACAGACGCTAGTGGATGGGACGCGGCGCGGGCTATCTGGATTCGGCGGAGGCCGCCTTGCCGCGGGTGCGCCCGAGCCGGGTCACTCCTGCGGCAAGACGAACCCCCAGCTCTCTGATGAACACTCGAGGACCCGTGCTGCCATCATGTGGCAGCACGGCTGGGCTCACGCGGACGCGGACAGCCATTTCGACCTGCCAGGACGGGCCGGAACCCAGCACCCGTTGACGTTCGGCACATCCCCGGGCTCGGGATCCGGCAGGGTGAGCAATTGGGCGACGACTTCGGCGGACGGGCCGCTGGAGCGCCAGAAAACCTTGTACGGAAAGAAGATGTCGGACTCGTCACCCGGGATGCGGGTGGCGTCGGCATCTTGCTCGCCGTAGATCTGCACCACATCGATCACGCCGTGGTGCACACGCACACCGACCACGGCGGCGATCTCGCCGTCCGCGTCGCGCGGGTGCGCGAAGCTGAAACCGCGGGCCATCAGCTCCCGGAGTTGCTCTTCGAACTGGTCCATGTCGCCACCCGCTTCACAACAGGACGTCGTCGAATTCGCCGTCCTTCGCGCCTGCGAGGAACGCGGCCATCTCCGCGCGCGTGTAGATCAGCGCGGGGCCGTTCGGAAACCTGGAATTGCGGACCGCGATCTCACCGGACTCGAGCGAGGCGACTTCGACACAGTTGCCGACCGCGCCGCTCATGCGGCTCTTGCGCCAGTCCACACCGCCTAGGCGGTCTGCGGATACCCCGTTGTGTACAGCGCTCATGAAGTGCTCCCACCTGTTCCCCGACTTGCCTTGGCGGCGGCACGTCTGGATCTTCGTGCACAAGCAAGGTAGCACGAGCGACTGCACGGGCGCATGCACGTGCATCTGCACGAATTTCACACTTGGATAAAAATCTGAGATCTTCACGGATTTTCTCGACAGTCCGTAATCGCTGGTCACGGACGGTGCGAACGTTTACATATCTACGCCGACGTAGGTAGTGGGTTATGCCACATTCAGACCGCGCAAGTGCGCCGGGGTGGAGACAGACAGGCACGCCCGGATACAGGACGTTGTTACAGCGACTTGAGGACCTTGCCGAGCGTGCGGCGGGTGTGTTCGGGCGTCTCGGCCTCGACCACGAGCCGGTGCGCGGCCTTGCTGTACACCTCGACCTCGTCGGTCTTGTCCAGGTACAGCGCGCCGCAGAGATGCTCCAGGTAGACGATGTCCGGCAGTTCGGGCTCGGCGAACCGCAGCAGCGTGAACGGCGTCTCGGCGGCCGACCCGCCCAGCTCGAACGGTAGGATCTGCAGCGAGATGTTGGACATCCGGGTGAGCTCCATCAGGTGCTCGAGCTGACCTCGAAGCACCTTGCGGCCGCCCATCTGCCGATGGATGCACGCTTCCTCGATGACCGCCCACAACCTCGGCGCCTGCGGCGAGGCGAGCAGCCTCTGCCGCTGCATCCGCAGGTTCACGCGGCGGTCGATCTCCTCCGGTGGCGCGTCCGGTCTGCCTCGCAACATCACTGCGCGGGCGTAGGCCTCGGTCTGCAGCAGGCCAGGGATGAACTGCACCTCGTAGGTCTGGATCCGGGACGCGGACTCCTCCAGGCCGACGAAGTCCTGGAACCAGTGCGGCATCAGGTCGTTGAAGCGCTGCCACCAGCCGGGCTGGTTCGACTCGCGGACCAGGTGCAGGAAGATCTCCCGGTCGGACGTGTCGGTCACGCCGTAGAGCGTCAGCAGGTCGGCGACGTCGCGTTCCTTGAACGACACACGGCCGAGCTCCACCCGGCTGATCTTGGAGCCGGAGCCGCGGATGGCGTAGCCGGCGTCCTCTCTGGAGATGCCTTTGGCCTCGCGCAACCTGCGGAGCTGGCTGCCCAGCACCATCCTGCGCGCGGTGGGACCACTGCCAGCGGGTTCACCCGTGGACATGGTCACCTCCGTCTCGGCGCTCGAGTGCGACCAACACTCTAAGACCTAACCGTTCCTCAAGCGTGCATGTCCTCGGTATTTTGTCCGCCACCACCCCTTTGCCAAAGCACGTCACCCTCCGGGTTGGCCACGCGGCAGAGGATGAACAGCAGGTCAGAGAGCCGGTTGAGGTACTTGGCGGCCAGCAGATTGGTCCGTTCGGGCTCCGCTTCGATCAAGGCCCACGTTCCGCGTTCCGCGCGCCGCGTCACCGTCCGCGCCACGTGCAGCAACGCCGCGCCGGGCGTCCCGCCGGGCAGGATGAACGAGTTCAGCTTGGTCAGCCGGGCGTTGAACTCGTCGCACCAGGTTTCCAGACGCTCTATATAGGGCTGGGTGATCCGGTCCATCGGACACGGCGGGTTCTCCACGATCGGCGTGCACAGATCCGCACCCACGTCGAAAAGGTCGTGTTGCACGCGTCGCAGCACGTCGCGGACGTCGTCGGGCAGCGCGCCCATTGCCAGGGCCACCCCGATGGCCGAGTTCGCTTCGTCGACATCGGCGTACGCGGCGAGCCTCGGGTCGGTCTTGGAGACCCGGGACATGTCGCCCAATCCGGTGGTGCCGTCGTCGCCGACCCGGGTGTAGATGCGCGTCAGGTGCACTGCCATACCCCGAACTTTATGCAACTCAGGCATGCCGAGGGGCCCGGTGGCGAGGTACTTCACCCATTTTCGGGCCAAATACTGGTCCTTAACTTTAGGGTCCTCTGAAGAGATCACCTGATGGGTTATGTTCTGTTTTCGGCGTCATGGGGAGCGTTGGAATTTGAGAACTCGTGCGAGCGACGGGCCGTCCCTTCGCCTGAGCCTCGACATGGCTCCGTCCGGACCTATGAAGGTCAAGTCCGCGGCCGAACAGCTGGTCGACCGGCTGATCACGGCGATCGCCCTCGGTGCGTTGCTGCCGGGGCAGAAGCTCCCGCCGGAGCGTGAGTTCGCCGCCCGCCTCAACGTCAGCCGCACCACCCTGCGTGACGCCCTGCACCAGCTGGAATCCCTGGGATACGTCGGCATCACGCGTGGGCGTAGCGGCGGCGTGCGTGTGCACAGCACATGGGGCCCGGAGTCGTCCTCGCACATCCGCAGCATGCTGTTGCCGCGCTGGCAGCATCTGACCTGGCTGTTCGACCTGACCAGGACGTTGCTGCCGACGATCGCCGGGATCGCCGCGGAGCGCCGGACCGAGCAGCACATCCGCAAGATCTGGGCCGCGGTCGAGGCGTACGAGCACGCCGAGGACCGCGACGTGATGCGTACGGCCGACCACACGTTGCACTCGGCGATCGCCGAGGCCACCGGCAATCCGTACTACGTGAGCATCGACTCGCAGTTGCGTATCCAGCTCACTTTCGGGACGGACTCACTGCCTTATGACGCGGAGATCAGGCAGCGCGCGCTGGACGACCACCGGCAGATCGCGAACGCCATCGAGACCTCGGATGCCGCCAGAGCCGCGGAACTGACGATGCACCACTTCGTGGAGCTGGCCGAGAAACCGATGTTGCGGCTGCGCGAGCGAGTCGAGGCCGCCGGCGTACCGGAATCCGGCTGAGCCGTACGATTGGCGCCAATCCAAGGGGTTCATCTGTCAGGAGGGTGCGTGTCTGAGCACTTCCGGGTTCACGGCGGCGCGAGACTGGCCGGCGAGGTCGATGTCGTCGGCGCCAAGAACAGTGTGCTCAAGCTGATGGCGGCGGCGCTGCTCGCGGAGGGCACGACCACCATCACCAACTGCCCGCAGATCCTTGACGTGCCGTACATGGCGGATGTGCTGCGCAGCATCGGCTGCGAGGTGTCGGTCGACGGCGACACGGTCGTCATCACCACACCGTCAGAGCTCAACCACCGCCCGGACGCCGTCTCCATGGGCAAACTGCGTGCCTCCGTCTGTGTTCTCGGCCCGCTTGTCGGACGGTGCCGACGCGCGGTCGTCGCGCTGCCAGGTGGTGACGCGATCGGCTCGCGCCCGCTGGACATGCACCAGAACGGTCTGCGTCAACTCGGCGCCACAAGCGAAATCGAGCACGGATCGGTCGTCGCCGAGGCCGAGGGGCTGCACGGCGCGCAGATCTGGCTGGACTTCCCCTCCATGGGCGCGACCGAGAACATCCTGATGGCCGCTGTTCTGGCGGACGGCACGACAGTGATCGACAACGCGGCCCGTGAGCCGGAGATCGTCGACCTGTGCACGATGCTGCAGCAGATGGGCGCCAAGATCGACGGCGCGGGCACGTCGACCCTGACCGTGCACGGAGTCACGTCCCTGCAGCCGACCGAGCACCGGGTGATCGGTGACCGGATTGTCGGCGCGACCTGGGCATTCGCCGCGGCCATCACGCGTGGCGACATCACCGTGCGTGGCGTCGACCCGCATCACCTGGACCTCGTGCTCGACAAGCTGCGTACGGCGGGCGCGGAGATCACGGTCTACGACGACAAAGCGTTCCGGGTTGTGATGAACGAGCGCCCGAAGTCGGTGGACTTCGTCACGCTGCCGTACCCCGGGTTCGCCACGGACCTGCAGCCGTTCGCGATCGCGTTGTGCGCGGTGTCCGACGGCACCGCCATGATCACGGAGAACCTGTTCGAAGCGCGATTCCGTTTCATCGAGGAGATGATGCGGCTCAGCGCGGACGCACGGACTGACGGTCACCACGCGGTGATCCGTGGCGTGGAGAAGCTGTCGAGCGCTCCCGTATGGGCGTCGGACATCCGCGCAGGCGCAGGGCTTGTGCTCGCAGGGTTGTGCGCTGACGGCGTGACCGAGGTGTGGGACGTGTTCCACATCGACCGTGGCTACCCGGAGTTCGTGGAGAACATGAACCGTCTGGGCGCCCAGGTCGAGCGAGTAGCCGCCGCCCCCTCCCGCTAGCCGGTTTTCATGTGCCCCCAATGCCACATTGGGGGCGTCAGATGCCCCCAATGTGGCATTGGGGGCACCCCACAGCGGGCGCACAGGTGTCGCACAGAAGGCTCAAATCCCGTCCCGTGACGATGGGCCTATGACAGAACCTGAGCTGACCTACCAGGGCCGCCGGTTGCCCCGCCCGCAGGACGAGGTCGTCGACCAGGGCCTCGGTTTCGACATCGGAACGCTGTTGAGCCGTCGTCGTGCACTGCGGGTTCTCGGTCTCGGCGCGGCCGGTGTCGCGCTGACCGCGTGCGGCGCCGACGCCGGCGGTTCCACCACCACAACAACCACTACAGCTTCGTCTTCGGCCGGTTCGTCCGGTGAGATCCCGGACGAGACAGCCGGTCCGTACCCGGGCGACGGCTCGAACGGGCCGGATGTGCTCGAGCAGAGCGGCGTGGTGCGCAGCGACCTCCGCTCCAGTTTCGGCGACTTCAGCGGCACCGCCGAGGGCGTGCCGATGACCCTGGAACTGGTGATCTCCGACCTGGCCAAGGGCGGCGTGTCGTTCGCCGGCGTGGCCGTCTACGTCTGGCACTGCGACCGCGCCGGCGGTTACTCCCTTTATTCACAAGGGATCGAGAACCAGAACTACCTGCGCGGTGTGCAGATCGCCGGCAGCGACGGCCGCGTGAAGTACACCAGCATCTTCCCGGCCTGCTACGACGGCCGCTGGCCGCACATCCACTTCGAGGTCTACCCCGACGAGGCCAGCATCACCGACGCCACCAAGGCGATCGCCACCTCCCAGGTCGCGTTGCCGCAGAACGTGTGCGAAACGGTGTATGCCCAGACCGGCTACGAGCAGTCCGTGTCGAACCTCAAAAAGGTGAGCCTGAGCAGCGACAACGTGTTCGGTGACGACAGCGGCGCCTTGCAGCTCGCGACCGTGACCGGTGACATCAACAGCGGTTACGCCGTTACTCTCTCCGTCGGCGTGGACACCACGACGACACCGACCGGCGGCGGCGCGCCTCCTGCCGGTGGTGGACCCGGCGGTGGCCCGGGTGGTCCGCCTCCCAGCCGCTAGCTGGTCACGCGCCCTCAAAAGTGGCCTTTGAGGGCGCCACCCGGTCGTGTGCTTTCTCGATCCATGTGAGTCAGTGCACGTTATTCGGCGATTACCGGCCAGTACCGTAAGGGAATCCCCGCGTTACCGGAGGTAGACATGCCGTACCCGACCGACCGCGAACGTGACCGGCCGTGGGTCATGCGGACCTACGCCGGCCATTCGTCGGCGACGGCGTCGAACGCCTTGTACCGCCGCAACCTGGCCAAAGGCCAGACTGGACTGTCGGTCGCGTTCGATCTGCCGACGCAGACCGGCTACGACCCGGACCAGGAGCTCTCCCGCGGCGAGGTCGGCAAGGTCGGTGTGCCGATCAGCCACATCGGGGACATGCGGCAGCTGTTCGAGGGCATCCCGTTGGCCGAGGCCAACACTTCGATGACGATCAACTCGACGGCCATGTGGCTGCTTGCGATGTACGTCACTGTCGCCGAGGAACAGGGCGCGGAGATCTCGGCGCTCAGCGGCACCACGCAGAACGACATCATCAAGGAGTACTTGTCCCGCGGCACATACGTCTTCCCGCCGGGGCCGTCGCTGCGGCTGATCACGGACATGGTGGCGTGGACGGTCACCAACGTGCCGAAGTGGAACCCGATCAACATCTGCAGTTACCACTTGCAGGAGGTCGGGGCCAACCCCGTGCAGGAGGTCGCGTACTCGATGTGCACGGCCATCGCGGTGCTCGACGCGGTGCGTGACTCCGGTCAGGTGCCGCAGGAGGAGTTCGGCCCGGTCGTCGCGCGGATGTCGTTCTTCGTCAACGCGGGTGTGCGGTTCATCGAGGAAATGTGCAAGATGCGGGCGTTCGCGGCGCTCTGGGACGAGATCACGCTGGAGCGTTACGGAGTCCAGGACCCCAAGCACCGCCGCTTCCGTTATGGCGTGCAGGTGAACTCGTTGGGGCTGACCGAAGCACAGCCGGAGAACAACGTCCAGCGGATCGTGCTGGAGATGCTCGCGGTTTCGTTGTCCCGCAACGCTCGCGCCCGTGCGATCCAGCTTCCGGCGTGGAACGAGGCGCTCGGCCTGCCGCGCACGTGGGACCAGCAGTGGGCGCTGCGGATGCAGCAGGTGCTGGCCTACGAGACGGATCTGCTGGAGTACGAGGACATTTTCGAAGGTTCGCCGGTAATCGAGGCCAAAGTGGACGAGATCCTGCGCGGCGCCCGCGCGGAGATCGACCGCGTGCAGGCGATGGGCGGCGCGGTGGCCGCGGTCGAGAGCGGGTACATGAAGACCCAGCTCGTCGGATCGCTGGCCGGCAGGCGGATGCGCATCGAGGCCGGCGAGGAGATCATCGTCGGGGTCAACAAGTTCGACACCACCGAGCCGTCGCCGTTGCAGGCCGAGGGTGCCAATGCGATCGAACAGCTCGACCCGTTGGTCGAGCAGCAGGCCAAAGCGGCGATCCAGCGCTGGCGGTCCGGCCGCGATCAGGCCACTGTGGACGAATCGCTGGATGCCCTGCGCGAGGCGGCGAAGACCGAGGCGAACCTGGTCCCCGCGACATTGGCCTGTGCCAAGGCAGGTGTGACGACCGGTGAGTGGGCCGGCGCGCTGCGCGAGGTGTTCGGTGAGTATCGCGCCCCGACCGGAGTGTCCGGCGTCTCAGTCGGCAGCGAGGCCGGTGCCGAGTTGGCGCGCGTTCGCGAGCGCGTGCAGGCGACCAATGCCGAGCTGGGGGAGCGACTGCGCATGCTGGTCGGCAAGCCCGGGCTCGACGGCCACTCGAACGGTGCCGAGCAGGTCGCGGTGCGTGCCAGGGATGTTGGTTTCGAAGTCGTGTATCAGGGTATCCGGTTGACGCCGGACCAGATCGTGGCTGCCGCTGTGCAGGAAGGCGTCCACGTGGTCGGGCTGTCAGTGCTGTCCGGATCACATCTGGAAGTCGTGCCCGCGGTGGTGGAAGGGCTGCGGGCGGCCGGAGCCGACGACATTCCCGTCGTCGTCGGCGGTATCGTGCCGCCCGAAGACGCCAAGTCCTTGCTGGACAACGGAATCGCGCGAGTGTTCACGCCCAAGGACTACGAGCTCACCGAGATCATGTCGGGCATTGTGGACCTGATCCGGGAAACCCGGGGTTTGCCGCTCTGACCTGGCAGTTCTTCACGTGTCTACAGTGGACTGTGTTGACCTGTGTCCAACCGACCCCTTACGGTCGGGGCGTGGCTTCCAGGAGACTGCTGTTGCAGGCGACTGCGGCAGGGGCGTTGTCCTTTGTGCTGCCAGGCTGTACCCGAGTGGACTTGTCCGCCGAGCCGGACGGCGGCACATTGCTCGACAGGCTCAGACAAGACGGTGAGGTACGGATCGGTTTCGCCAACGAGGCGCCGTACAGCTTCATCAACTCCGACGCGGAACTGACCGGCGAGGCGGCCGAGGTCGCCAAGGTCGTGTTCCGGCGGCTTGGCGTGCCCAGGCTCACGCCGATCCCCTCGGAGTTCGGATCGCTGATCGCGGGGTTGAAGGTCGGCCTGTTCGACGTCATCGGCGCGGGCATGTCGATCCTGCCCAAGCGCTGCAAGCAGGTGTTGTTCACCGATCCGGACTTCATCGCGCCGGCGGCGTTCCTGGTGCCGAAGGGAAATCCCCGCGGGATCAAGACGTTCGCCGAAGTGGCGCAACAGAATCTGCGACTCGGCGTGCTGATCGGCGCGGTGGAGAAGGAATACGCCATGGCGAACGGCGTTGCGGAGAACCGGATCACGGCCTACCAGAACCAGCCAAGCGGCCTGGAGGCGGTGAACACCGGCCGGGAGGACGCGTTCGCGTTGACCTCGATCTCGTTGCGGGACGTGCTGGGTAAGAATCCCGGTGCGCCACTGGAGGTCACCACGCCGTTCGTACCCGAAGTGGACGGTAAACCGCAGTTGACGTCGGGCGGGTTCGCGTTCCTGCCTGACCAGGCCAACATCGTCGCCGCGTTCAACAAGGAACTCGCGGCCCTGCGAACATCCGGTGAGCTGCTGCGCATCCTGCAGCCGTTCGGATTCACCGAGGCCGAGATGACCGACATGAAGGCCCGTGATCTCTGCAAAGCGCCGGAGGCCTGATGTCCAGTGCACAGGTAGGCCTTCTGCTCTACGGCGCGTGGCAGACCATTCTGCTGACTCTGGGCGGGATGGCTCTGGCGATAGTTCTGGCCTTTCTGGTCGGCCTTGCTCGCGTGAGCAACAGCAAGATATTGCGTGCCATAGGTTTTGTGTACGTCGAGATCTTCCGGGGCGCGGCTGTTCTCGTGCTCGCGTTCTGGTTCGTGTACGCGCTGCCTTCCCTGGGCTGGCAACTCGATCCGACGTTCGCCGGGATTCTCGCGCTGGGCCTGAACATGGGCGCGTACTCCGGTGAGGTCGTGCGGGGCGCGATCCAGGCCGTGCCGCCTGCCCAGATCGAGGCCTCGATCGCGTTGAACTTCACGGCGTCCCAACGGATGCGGCGCGTGGTTCTGCCGCAGGCCGTGGCCGCGATGATCCCTTCGTTCGGCAACAACGTGATCGAGCAGCTGAAGGCGACCGCGGTGGTCGCGGTCGTGTCGATCCCGGAACTGACCTTCAACGGCCAGCTGATCTGGAGCGGCAACGGCCGCGCGGCCGCGATCTTCGGCGGTCTGCTGATCGGCTACGGCCTGATGGCGTTGATCTTCATGGTCCTGGTGCGGCTGCTCGAACGTAAGGTCGCCGCCGCGACCGGCCGGACGCCGTCGCCGGGGATGTGGAAGCGGATGGTGGCACGCGCATGAACTGGGACTGGAACTATGCCGTGGAAATCCTGCCGCGACTGCTCGACGGCCTGCTGACCGCACTGATCGCCACCGTCATCGGTTATGCGGTCGCGCTGGTGCTCGGCCTGGTCTTCGCCCTGTTGCGGCGCAGCAACCAGCCGTGGATCAGCGTGCCGACCGGGATCCTGGTGGAGTTCATTCGCGGGACACCGCTGCTGATCCAGCTGTTCTTCCTGTTCTTCGTGCTGCCCCAACTGGGTCTGGCCCTGTCGCCGTTGGCGGCGGGCATCATCGGGCTGGGACTGCACTACGCCACCTACACGTCCGAGGTGTACCGGGCAGGCATCGAAGGTGTCCCACCTGGACAGTGGGACGCGGCTGTGGCGTTGCACCTGCCGAAACGACGGGTCTGGACCAGTGTGATCCTGCCGCAGGCGGTGCCGCGGTCGATCCCGGCCCTGACCAACTACTCGATCGCGCTGTTCAAGGACGTTCCGCAGCTGGTGGCGATCACCGTGGCGGAACCGTTCACCGTGGGGCGTGAAGTGATCTCAGAGACCTTCCGGCCGTTCGAACCGATCACGATGGCCGGCCTGCTGTATCTGGCCGTCGCGCTCGTGCTGTCCTACCTGGGCAGGATCGTCGAGCGCCGGTACAAGGGGGTGGCGGTATGAATTTCATCGAGTTCTCCCAAGTGAGCAAACGCTTTGGGGACAACGTCGTGCTCGACGACCTGTCGTTCAAGGTCGGCAACGGCGAACGCGTGACGCTCATCGGCCCGAGCGGCTCGGGCAAGACCACGATCCTGCGCATGCTGATGACGCTGACCAAACCGGACTCCGGCACGGTCGCGATCTCCGACGAGTTCCTGTTCCACGAGAAGCAGGGCGATGAACTCGTCCCGGCCAGTGAGGCGCACATCCGCAAGGTCCGCAGCCGCGTGACCATGGTGTTCCAGCAGTTCAACCTGTTCCCGAACATGAAGGTGCTGCGCAACGTCACCGAGGCGCCGATCCACGTGCTCGGCAAATCCCGGGACGAGGCCGAGCAACGTGGCCGGGAGCTGCTGGAGATGGTCGGCCTGCAGGACAAGGCCGGTTTCTTCCCGTCCCAGCTGTCAGGCGGCCAGCAGCAGCGGGTCGCCATCGCCCGTGCGCTGGCTGTCGAACCGGACATCCTGCTGCTCGACGAGGTCACCTCGGCCCTGGACCCGGAGATCGCCGCCGAGGTCCTGGACGTGCTGCGGGACGTGGCAAGGTCGAGCGACGTCACGATGCTCTGCGTCACCCACGCCATGCGCTTCGCGCGGGACGTCTCGAACCGGGTGCTGATGTTCGGCGACGGCAAGATCCTCGAAGAGGCCCCGCCCGAGCAGATGTTCAACGATCCGCAGCATGACCGCACCAAGTCCTTCCTGCGCTCGGTGCTGGAGGAGGTCTAGCAACCTACCCACGGGTAGTGGCGGGGCGGTGAACCGAACGTGTTCACCGCTTCGTATGTCCCTTGCCCCGTAAGGGAAGGAAGGGCAGGGACAATGACCGATCTTCGTACGTTCGGACTACCGGATTACGTCGAGGGGACTGACTCTGACGTCC
This sequence comes from Kibdelosporangium banguiense, assembly GCF_017876405.1. GTDB lineage: Bacteria > Actinomycetota > Actinomycetes > Mycobacteriales > Pseudonocardiaceae > Kibdelosporangium > Kibdelosporangium banguiense. The sequence goes on from NZ_JAGINW010000001.1 coordinate 3,779,096, forward strand.
GGCTGGGCCACGAGCTGGTCAAGACGTGGCGGGCCGACGGCCTCTTCCGGATCTCCTGCGACCGGTGGCAGGCCCGCAAGGTCGAGGACGCGTTCGAGGCGAGCAGAAGGTTCTTCACGCTCCCCGACGACATCAAGACCAGATGCGTGAGCGACCTGACCTACGCCGGTTACTCCGCCGCGGACGGCGTGGAGACGTTCACCATCTGCCAGGACATCCCCCGTGAGGACGTGCGCGTCGGCGCGCAGTGGCCGTGTCACGGGCCTGTGCCGTGGCCGAGCATCGAGTACCGGCGGGCGATGCGGACATTCCTGGACGAACTGGCCCGGATCGGCGAGCGGCTGTTGCACCTGATCGCGATCGGCCTGGAACTGCCCGACTTCGAGACGTTCACCGCGCTGGCCGAGGACGGCTGGCACCACCTGCTGACCCAGCAGATCCCGGCCAACCGGTCCGGCGACATCAGCAGCCACGGCCTGCTGGTGATCACCCTGCACGAGGGCGCGGTACTGGTGTCGCCCGGCGAGATCCTGGAGTTCCTGACCGGCGGCGCGCTGGTGGCCACCCCGCTGGAGGTCGTGGTCGGCGAGGGCGAACAGCAGGTCATGACGTACTTCCACGAGCCCAGTTTCGACAGTGGCATGCGGCCGGTGGTCGAACCGGCCACCGGGTACATCCACTATGGATCGCATTTCACCGGTGTTTTCATGCGCCGGTATCCCGACCGGATGACCACCCACCGGATCGCGGTGGAGGACCGGTTATCGATCTTGGCGAGCTTGTCGAAACGTGCCAGTGTCGGGGCCTGACACAAATCTGTGAACCGATCCTGCCTGCGGCCCGTGTGTGTCGATCACCCTGTCGGGACACGAAGGGAAAGGCAATGGCCGATCTTCGTACATTCGGGCTACCGGGTTGCATCGAAGGCAGTGCGCCGGATGTCCGGCTGGCCCAGGAAATGATCGACGCGTGGCGCACGGACGGGATCTTCCAGATCGCCTGCGACCGGTGGCAGGCCCGCAAGATCCAGGACGCGTTCGAGGCGAGCAGAAAATTCTTCGCGCTGGCCGCGGGGATGAAGTCACGATGTGTCAGCCCGCTCAGCTACGCCGGATATATCGCATCGGGTGAAGAAGTAACCGCCGGTGAAGCCGATTACTCCGAGATATTCACCGTCTGTCAGGACATTTCGCTCGACGACCCGAGGGTGCGTGGGAACTGGCCGTGCCACGGACCGGTGCCCTGGCCGAGCGCGGAGTACCGGCGGACCATGCAGGCGTACATGCTCGAAGTGGGCATGATGGGCGAGAAACTTCTGCGGCTGATCGCGCTTGGACTCGACCTTCCCGGAATCAACACACTGACCCGGCTCACCGACAATGGCTGGCACCATATGCGAGTACTGCGTTTCCCGGCGCGCAGCTCGCAGACCGAACGCGGTATCGGGGCACACACCGACTACGGAATGCTGGTCATAGCGGCGCAGGACGATGTAGGCGGGCTGTACATCAGGCCTCCGGTCGAAGGTGAGAAACGAAATCGGAACTGGCTGGAATCGGAAAGTTCGGCCGGAATGTACGAGAATGACGAGCCGTGGAACCTCGTCCGGCCGGTCGCCGACACATTGACGGTTTTCCCTGGCGATATCCTGCAATTCCTGACAGGCGGGGCCTTGCTTTCGACACCGCATAAAGTGCGGCTGAACGATCGCGAGCGTTACACGATGGCGTACTTCCATGAGCCCAATTTCGATGCGGGTATGAGGCCGCTGCTCGGCTCGGACCAGGACTCGTACATTCACTACGGAACGCATTTCACCAACATGTTCATGCGCTGCTACCCGGACCGGATCACCACCCGCGGCATCGTCGAGGCCGACCGGCTGTCGGTGTTGGCGGCCCTGGCGGAACGGGCTAGCGTCGGGGCATGACCGACTACGAGCACATCCTGGTCAAGACCGAGGGCGGCACGGTCCGGATCACCATGAACCGGGCCGCTCGGCGCAATTCGTTGTCCTTCGCGCATTTGACCGAGCTGCTGACCGCGTTCCGGGCCGCAGGCGACACGGACGCGACCGGGATCGTGCTCGCCGGCGCCGGGCCGGTCTTCTCAGCGGGCCACGACTTCGGTGACGTCGCGGCCCGTGACCTCGTCGGCGTCCGGGCATTGCTCCGGCATTGCACCGACCTGATGCGGACGATCGAGTCGGTCCCACAGGTGGTGATCGCCCGGGTGCACGGCCTCGCGACCGCGGCCGGGTGCCAGCTTGTCGCGTCGTGCGACCTTGCAGTCGCGGCCTCGTCGGCCGGATTCGCTTTGCCAGGCGGAAAAGGCGGCTGGTTCTGCCACACCCCGGCCGTGCCCGTCGCCCGCTCCATCGGCCGTAAACGACTGATGGAGATGGCGCTGACCGGAGACGTGATTCCAGCCGGGACAGCGCTGGACTGGGGCCTGGTCAACAGCGTCGTCCCGGACGACGAGCTCGACGAGGCCGTGGACTCGTTGCTGGCCAGGGCAACCAAGGGAAGCCGGGCAAGCAAGGCGTTGGGCAAGCAGACGATCTACGCCCAGCTGGACAGGCCCGAAGCCGACGCGTACGCCATCGCGTTGGAGGTCATGGCGGCCGCGTCCCAGCTGCCGGGCGCCAAAGAGGGCATGGCGTCTTTCCTTCAGAAGCGTCCGCCGGTCTGGCCGGACTAGGATTTCCTTGCGTGGAAACGGAACCGAGTCTCGGTCGTCTTGACGTCGACATCGGCGAACCCGGCCTTGGCGAGGCGATCGGGCAACGTGGCCGGATCCACCACGACCATGGTGTCGAACAAGTGGATGAGCCGGAACCGCGAACTCGGCCGGTGGCCGAGTTCGGCCAGGATCGCTCTGGCCGGCAGTCGAGTGGCCGCCGGGATGTCCTCGTCGCTCACGTGGAGGTCCTACCACCATGTCGCGGGGATCGCCCCGTTGATCGGTGCGAACTCGACAATGGCCGGCAACCACCAGTCGAGCCGGTTGGGCTACGTTCAGCCACCTGATCCGATGGCATCGAGAACGCGCAGCAGCCTCGTCCGAGCCTCGTCACCTTCCGCGGCAACCGCCCACAGCCGGTCGGTGAGTTTGCTGTACAGCGCGACTTCATCCGGATCGTTGGTGCGATGCTCTCCGGCCACGCTTTCGAACGGACCTCGGTGCCGATGATCCAGAATCCGTGCGGCAGCAGGTGCGGGATCGGCCGGTACGCGGGCAGGATGCCGATCCGGACATTCGCAAGTCCGATCGCGGATGTCAACCGGTCGACCTGGCCAGTGGCCCCCTAGTCAGGCTCGCCGAGGCCGACGACACTGGAATGGTCTCCGTCCACGTCCCCCAACGACATGGCGTGGGTGACACCAGCAACCGCGCCGAGCGGATGGCGACAGCGTTGACTGACCTCCTGGCCGTGGCCATCGGCGGCGCCGTCGCCGATCTGATCATCGCTGTCCACCTCAGTGTCCGCCGGTACCGCACACACCACCGTGTGCCGCACCGCAAGCTTCGGGCCAGGGCAGAGGCTCGAGGAAAGCCCGCGACCGGATCCCCCGCGCCTTGCGGTGCGCCGGCCGCGGGTCCTGAACTCCGGGTCGATCGGGCGGCCCGGCGAGGCTCCGCTGACCCCCCAGCCAGCGTGGAGCCTCAGCCCGCGCCTGGGCCCTCCTCACTGTCCAACCCGGGCGCGGGCCCACAAGCAGGCGTCCGGTGCCGTGCCCCCGACATGGCACCGGACGCCGCCGGAGCGGCTGACCACAAGCAGGCTGCACCGGCAACCAGGAGCGCGGCATGATCGAAGCAGACTGGACCTGGTGGCTCGCGCCGGAGCAGCGGGGCAAGAAGGTCCACGCCTTCGGCCTCAAAGCCGAAACGCCCTACCTCGAAGCGGCGTGCAAACACACTGTCCTGCGCAGCCGGATCGAGGAGAACCCCGGCAAGCAGTTGTGGTGCCTGCCCTGCCTCATCGCCGTCGGCGAGCAGATACCCGAGGACCACCACCGTCACGGGGATGCGTCGTGAGCGTCCGGGCACGCCATGCGCGGCGACTGGCGTCCATCCTCACCGCGGCCAGCCGCGTCGACGTGATCGTCCGCTACTACCGGCAAGACGGCCGGTACGGCGTGCAGTGGACTGGCGGACCAAGCGGAGAGCAGATGCGCCAGTTGGCCGTCGAGCGCGCCGACGACGTTCCCGAACTGGACGTGAACGACCTCGCGTGGCTTCGGACCGAACCCACCCAGCCCCGGTAACGCACAGGTGATCGACTCAGACAAGCAGGCCGGCCGCACCCTGGGAGCTTGAAAGAGCTGCACTGCCAGTGAGTTTCCTCAGAACAGGCGGAACTCGTCGGATTCCATTCCGCGTAGTGCGTCGTAGTCGAGGACGACGCACCGGATGCCGCGGTCCTCGGCCAGGGTGCGGGCCTGTGGCTTGATCTGCTGGGCGGCGAAGACGCCCTTCACCGGGGCCAGTAGTGGGTCGCGGTTGAGGAGCTCCAAATACCTGGTCAGCTGTTCCACGCCGTCGATTTCGCCGCGGCGCTTGATTTCCACGGCTACGGAGATTCCGTCGGAGTCGCGGCACATCAGGTCGACTGGGCCGATCGCGGTGGGGAACTCGCGGCGCACGAGGGTCCAGCCCTCGCCGAGGGTGATCACGTGTTCGGCGAGCAGTTCCTGCAGGTGGGCCTCCACGCCGTCCTTGATCAGGCCGGGGTCCACGCCGAGTTCGTGCTTGGAGTCGTGCTGGACCTCCTCGATGCTGATGATCAGCTTTTCGCCGCCCTTGTTCTGGACGGTCCAGAGGCCTTCTTCTTCGGTCAGCCAGCACGGTGGGCTCATCCAGTTCAGCGGTTTGTAGGAACCGCCGTCCGAGTGCACAAGGACTGAGCCGTCCGCCTTGACCATCAGCAAACGCTGGGCCATCGGCAGGTGGGCGGTCAGTCGTCCGACGTAGTCGACCTGGCAGCGAGCTATCACTAGACGCACCGGGGCAGGGTAACGGTTGCGTGGATGGTGCGTGTGGTGGCCGCCGCCAGTATCCCTCGTGTCATTGACTCGAGGGAGGATCCCTATGCGCTTCGCCGCCTTGATCACGCTGGTTGTTCTGGTGCTTTCGGCCTGTACGCCGAAGCCGGGCACGGTCAGCGACTCGTCGGGCTCGGCAAAGTCGGCCGCGCCTGCCGAGAACCCGACCTGGGGCAAGAGATTCACGTGGCCGGACGGGGTGGCGATCGAGGTCGCGGCACCGGCGGCGTGCAAGCCCGGCGAGTTCTCGTTGCCCGAGGACATCAAGCGCGCCGCGAAGTTCAAGGTCCTGGTGGTCAACGACTCCAAGAAGCCGTTCGAAGCGGGCATGCTCGCCATCGGCAGCGACGGCCAGTTCGCCGGTGCCAAGGCTGAGAAGGTGACCGACGTCGATGGGCCGTGCAAGGACACCGGACTGGACACCGCGACTGTGCTGCCAGGCAAAACGTACTCGTTCGAGATCGCGTTCGCGGTCGGCGCCGAGCCGGGCGAGATGCAGTTGACGTTCCAGCCCGACTTCACATCGGCGAAGGCGATCTACGTCGGCCAGGTCTGACACGATTGGCCGTATGCAGACGATCGACACCCGCCAGGTTTACGAAAACGCGTGGATGCGGGTCCGCGAGGACAAGATCCAGCGCCAGGACGGCTCCGAGGGCGTGTACGGCGTCGTCGACAAACCTGACTACGCCCTGATCATCCCGCTCGACGGCGATCGTCTGCACATGGTCGAACAGTTCCGTTACCCGCTGGGCCTGCGTCGCTGGGAGTTCCCCCAGGGCACAGCCCCAGGCATGGCCCAAAGCGACCCGCTCGAACTGGCCGCCCGCGAACTGCGCGAGGAAACCGGCCTGCGGGCGGGCCGCGTGGCCGAACTCGGCTTGCTGGACGTCGCGCCCGGCATCTCCAGCCAGCGCGGCCGCGTCTATCTCGCCACCGACCTCACCGAAGGCCCCCACGAACGCGAACACGAGGAACAGGACATGCGCACAGCCTGGATCCTGCGCTCGGAGTTCGAGCAGATGATCCAGCGCCGCGAAGTCACCGACTCCCAGTCGATCGCGGCCTACGCGATGCTCCTGATGCACGAAAGGTGACAAATACCGCCATTTGATGCACCCCCTGTCAAGCCAAGGTACTGGTGGGGTCCGACAGTGTTGCGCGCAAGCCTGGCGCACCATGGTCGACTTCTGTCAGGAGCTGCGGGGCTGACCGAAGTGGACAGTCGGTCCGGACGGGGGTGTGTGACCGTTTTGGGTGAAAGGTCACGGTCGGTGCGTTTCGTCGTGCGGGGACTGGGTGGCGTGATTAGGTTGAGTGGATGCTGTTGGCTGACGCGAACTTCCGCCTTGACGCGCAGGCCGTGGACTATGTGCTGCTGGGTTTCTATTTTGTGATCGTGCTCGGGATCGGGGTGCTGGCGCGCCGGTCGATCTCGAGCAGTCTGGACTTCTTCCTGTCCGGGCGGTCGTTGCCGGCCTGGGTGACGGGCCTGGCGTTCGTGTCGGCGAACCTGGGTGCGGTCGAGGTGTTCGGGATGACCGCGAACGGCGCCCAGTTCGGCATCCCGACGGTGCACTACTACTGGATCGGCGCCATTCCGGCGATGGTGTTCCTCGGCATCGTGATGATGCCGTTCTACTATGGATCCAAGGTCCGCAGTGTGCCGGAGTACCTGCGCCGGCGGTTCGGCCCGGCCTCGCATCTGGTCAACGGCATCAGTTTCGCTACCGCGCAGGTGCTGATCTCCGGGATCAACCTGTTCGCGCTCGGCTCGGTGGTCAACGTTCTGCTGGGCTGGCCGTTGTGGCTCTCGATCGTCATCTCGGCTGCGATTGTGCTGACGTACACGGCGATCGGCGGGCTGTCGGCCGCGATCTACAACGAGGTACTGCAGTTCTTCGTGATCATCGCGATGCTCATCCCGCTCACTGTCGTCGGCCTGCACCGGGTCGGCGGCTGGGAAGGGCTCGTGGACCGGATCACCGACAAGACCAACGAGCTCAGTTCCTGGCCCGGCACCAACATCACCGGCATCGGCGACGCAACGCTCTCGGTTCTCGGCATTGTGTTCGGCCTCGGTTTTGTACTCTCCTTCGGTTACTGGACAACTAACTTCGCTGAGGTCCAACGTGGACTCTCCGCGAAGAGCATGTCGGCCGCCAAACGGACACCACTCATCGCGGCCTACCCGCAAACCAGGCGTGCTCGCCGCCGGAGTGCTGGCCCTGACCTTGGTTCTGAACATCATCTTCTGGTGAGGAGGATTCACGATGGCGGCTCGTGGCAGCCTGTTCGACCTGCGATGGATCATCGCCCTGCTGTTCGGGGTGTACGGCGTGGTCCTGCTCGTGCTCGGGATCGGTTTCGAGACCGACGCCGACCGGGTGAAGACCGGCGGCTTCAACGTCAACCTGTGGGTCGGCATCGGCATGCTGGTCTTCACCGCGTTGATGGCCGTGTGGGCGCTGCTCCGCCCGCTGCAGGTGCCCGACGAGGCGAAATGAGGTGTTCCGTGCACGCGGCCCGGTTCGGGTCGCTACCGTGCACGCTGTGTCCCGATCTGCTCGTATCTGGCTGGCCACTGCGCTGGTGACGGCCCTCGCCGGCTGTGCCGGCCAGGTCGATCTGTCCAAAACGGTCACGCCTCGCACGACGGTCAAGGCCAGTGGGTCCTTCGAGGACGAGGCGCTGCGCATGGTGGAGCCGTGCGGCCTGCTGACCGACCAGGTGGTCGACAGCATCGGCAAGAAGCGGTCGAGCAGCAACACCAACCGCTCCGGTTACTCGGAGTGCTCGATGACCATCACCGACAAGGCGACCGAGAAGCAGACCATCAACCTGACGATCAAGGTCGGAGCCGGTCTGCTCGGGGCGCCCAAGCAGACCTCGAAGTCGATCCGCGGTCTCGGTGTGTTCGAGACCAGCGCGTCGTCCAGCTGCACGCAGAGCGCGATCACCAACAAGGAGACCGGCATCACCGCCCAGGTGTTCTGGGAGGGCGGCGACACGTGCGGCTCGGCGACCAAGCTGCTCGAGTCGGCGATCAGGCAGATCGCCGGGAATCCACCGGTCTACCAGGACACTCCGGGTAGCCTGGTGAAGCTGGAGCCGTGTGCGGCGATCGACGACGCGACGGCCAGGACCATCTTCGGCGCGGCGGCGTCCAAGACGCCGTACGGCATCAGGTCGTGTCTGTACCAGGCAGACCTGACCGTGGTCGCGCTCGACTACACGATCGATTCCGATCCGTACACCAGCAACAGCGCGCGTGGTGCGGTCCGGGTCGACGTGACCGACAAGATCAAGGGCGCCGCCCAGTACCGCAGCATCATTTCGCAGAAAAGGTGTGTCATCGAATGGGTGCACCGGGCGTTGTCGGGCAACCGCAACGAGAACGTCCGGGTGGCGTTCGAGCGCACGCCGGAGGACCCGAAAGAGGACCCGTGCGCCAAGACGCTGGAGGCGGCCAGGGCAGTGGCTGGAAAACTGGCCAAAAGTTGATCACCGCACTTTCGCGATCGCAGCCCATCAGGTAGGAAGACGGTGCCCACCAGCGTCTGGAGGCCGTCGTGAAGAAGATCATCAATGATCCGTCGAACGTCGTCGAAGAATCGCTGCGGGGCCTGGCCGCCGCGCATGGCGACATTCTCCAAGTGCAGACCGACCCGGCCGTGATCTACCGGGCCGACGCGCCCGTAGCGGGCAAGGTCGCGATCATCTCCGGTGGCGGCTCGGGACATGAGCCGATGCACGGCGGGTTCGTCGGGCTGGGCATGCTCGACGCCGCGGCACCGGGTGCCGTGTTCACATCGCCCACACCGGACCAGGTCCAGGCCGCGGTCGGGCATGTGCACGGCGGCGCCGGAGTGCTGCTGATCGTCAAGAACTACACCGGTGACGTGCTGAACTTCGAGACTGCCGCGGAGTTCGCCGCGGCAGAGGATGTCGACGTGCGGACAGTCGTGATCGACGACGACGTCGCCGTGAAGGACTCGTTGTATACAGCTGGACGGCGTGGTGTCGGCGGTACGGCGTTGCTGGAGAAGATCGTCGGCGGGGCCGCCGAGGCCGGCTACAGCCTTGACGAGGTCGAAGCGTTGGCACGCAGGGTGATCGCGTCCGTCCGGTCGATGGGCGTCGCGCTGACGGCATGCACGGTCCCTCATGTGGGGGAGCCCAGCTTCGTGCTGGCGGACGACGAGATCGAGATCGGCATCGGCATCCACGGCGAGCCCGGCCGTCGCCGCGTTCCGCATCAGCCCGCGGACGAACTCGTCCGGACGCTGCTGGATCCGATCGTCGAGGACCTGCCGTTCGAGTCCGGCGACCGGGTGGTGCTGTTCACCAACTCGATGGGCGGCACACCGCTGGTCGAGCTGTACCTGGCGCATGGAATCGCCGAGCGCCTGCTGGCCGAACGTGGCATCGTGGTGGAGCGCAGACTGGTCGGGCCGTACGTGACCAGCCTGGAAATGCAGGGAATGAGCCTCACGGTGTTGAAAGTGGACGAAGAGATGCTGCGCTTCTGGGACGCCCCGGTGCGGACCGCCGCGCTGCGATGGGGAGTCTGATGGGCACGTCGTGCGACGCCGCCGGGGTGGCGGCCGCGGTGCGGTCGGCGGCCGATGTGATCATCGAGCACCGGGACGAACTGGTCACTTTGGACCGTGAGATCGGTGACGGTGACCACGGCGAGAACCTCAAGCGCGGCTTCACCGCAGTGGTGTCCAAATTGGATACGGCAGGCGACACGCCAGGTGCTGTACTCAAACTGGTCGCCAGCACGCTCATCTCCACGGTCGGTGGTGCCGCAGGCCCGCTGTACGGCACGGCTTTCCTGCGTGCGGCGGCGAAACTCGGTCAGGAGAGCGAGTTGACCGCTTCGTCTGTTGTGGACGCGTTGCAGGCCGCGCTGGATGGCGTGGTCGCCCGGGGAAAGGCCGAAATCGGCGACAAGACGATGGTGGACGCCCTGGCACCGGCGGTGAAAGCCGCGCGGGATTCGGATGGAACGGATATCGCCGCGGTGCTCACGGCTGCGGCCGACGCTGCCGACCAAGGCGCGCAGGACACTGTGCCGTTGGTCGCACGCAAAGGCCGTGCTTCGTACCTCGGTGAACGTAGTGCGGGTCACATGGATCCGGGTGCGCGGTCGACCGCGTTGCTGCTGCGTGCTTTCGCGCAGGCGGCCTCGTGATCGGGATAGTTCTGGTGTCCCACAGCGCGAATCTGGCCGCCGGGCTCGCCGAGCTGGCCGGCCAGATGGCGCCGGACGTGCAGATCGTGCCCGCGGGCGGCTTGCCGGACGGCACTTTGGGCACGGATTTCGACGCGGTGTCCAACGCCTTGGACCGTGCCGAGTCCGGCGATGGTGTGGCGTTGCTGTACGACCTTGGCAGCGCACGGATGACCGCCGAGCTGGCGGTCGAAATGCTGGGCGACCCGAACCGGGCCGCCGTGGTCGACGCCCCTTTTGTCGAAGGCGCTGTGGCCGCAGCCGTTGCGGCGCAAGGTGGCGGAGATCTCGACGCGGTGATCGAGGCGGCCGTGTCCGCGGGGGCGCCTCCGGTGGAGGAGGCAAGCGGATCCGGCACGGAATTCATATTGACCAACGAGATCGGCCTGCACGCGCGGCCTGCCGCGCTGCTTGCCCGAACTGTTGGCGGACTGGACGCTCAAGTCACCGTACGATTCGGCGAGAAGCAGGCTGACGCGGCCAGTGTGCTCGCCCTCATGGGGTTGGGTGCGCGGGGCGGTGACCGGGTGGAGGTGTCCGCCACCGGCCCTGATGCGGCGGAAGCCTTGCGCCGGGTCCATGACCTTGTGGACCGCGGCTTCGACGAATGAGGGGCGCGATGCGGAGGGCTCGGCTGGCGGTGCTGGTCGCTGCCGTTTTCCTGGGAGGCTGCACCAACCAGGTCGACGGCACGGCGTTGTCCGACCCCGGGTACCTGCCGCCCAAACGTGGTGGCAGCACCTCCGCCCTGATCGGCACGCCGAACACGCTGGACGCGTGCAGCCTGCTGGAACCCGCTGCCCTGGCCCAGTTCGGCACGGCCGAGGTGCCGTTACAGGAGTCCTACGACTACTGCTGGCTGCGGATGAAGGCCGGTGAGTCCAGTGTGGCGGTCCGTTTTGGACTGCTTGAACGGATTCGTGCGGTCGGCGATCTGGAGGCCAAAGAGGTCGAACCGGTGGCCGGGTTGCGGATCTTCGAGGAGCCGCCGTTGCCGGACCGATGCGCCCGGTACATTTTGTTCAGTGACAACGTCACATTGGCTGTGTCCGCGGACACCCGTGACACGCCAGGCAAGAACATCTCTCAGCTGTGCTCGGTGACCGAGAAGGCAGCGACCGTGATTGCCGAGAACGTCGCCGCCCGCAAGGTCACACATCATCAGTACGCGGCGTCTTCTCTGGGCCCGCTGAATGCTTGTGCGGCGGTGACCGTTTCGCTGCCTCAAGTCCCGGGTCTGGCCGCGGGCGAGGTCACCACTTACCCCGCGACGCACCAATGCCGGTGGGGCAGCGAGACTGTGCCTTCGCTCACGCTGCGGTATGTCCTCAGTGAACCGTCGACTGCCTCGAACGTCCAGCACGAGAACATCTCCGGCCGGCAGACCGGCGTCTACAACGTCGACGTCAACGGCCGGACGCTCTGTGTCGCGGAAGTCAAGCAGGGCACCGGCCGGGAGCTCGCGCAAGTGATCGTCCGCCTTGCCCCGGGCAGTCAGGAGGCCGCTTGTGTGGCGGCCCGGGGCGTCGCCGCCGAGGTGTGGAGCAAACTTCCGGCGCCTTCCTGATCAGTCCATAGTGCTCTGTCCGCGTCGCTCCTGCCAGTCGTGCACGGCCTTGACCATCTGCTCGGTCATGTAGTCGAAGAACTGGCTGATCTCGTCGAGCCGGGTGCCCGTGGGTGTGTCCTGGCCGAAGATCGCCACGCCGCGCCGGGTGACCGACGACCATGAGCCGGTGGCTTTCGCGCTGGCCAGCAGGGAACGCAACCAGATGCCGTCGTCGATGACGTACCGCTCCCGCCGCTGGTTGGCATCTTTGTGCCGTTCGACGAGTTCGAGGCCTTCCAGGTAGCTGATCGCCGCCGAGATCGACGCCGGGCTGACCTGCAGCAACTGCACGAGTTCGGCCGCGGTGAGGCTGCCGCTGTCGGTGATGTGCAGGCAGGCGAGCACTCTGGCCATCATCCGTGGCATACCGGTCTCCACCATCAGGCCGGTGAACTGGCCGGCGAAATCCTGGATGGCCTGCGGATCGCGGCCGTAGCGTTCGCCGGTCGCGAGCGGCGCCTCCGGCCGGACGGGTTTGTCGCGGCGGGCGCGCTGCTCGGTGGCCTGATGGGCGCGTTCGGGCTGGTAGCCGTCGGTGCCCAGGTTGCGGGACACCTCGCGGCTGATCGTGGACGTCGGACGGCCGAGGTGCCGGGCGATCTCGGCGTACCCGAGTCCGTCGGCGAGCCCGGCGGCGATCCGCAGCCGGTCCTCGTAGGTCAGTCGGCCACCCGGCATACCCGCCTCCGTGCATTCAGTGTCACCGTCATTGCAATGGCCGTTGCATTCACTCGCAATATCGTTGCAATGATTCCACGAAAATAGTACATACGCAGGGCAACTTCGTTGCCCGTTTGGTGAATGCAACGTAGCGTTCGGCAATGTCTAAAGGGAGGACAGGACATGTTGGACGCAATGCCGATGACACGCAACGCAAAGTGCCCGTTCGATCCGCCGGGGGACCTGTCACGGATCCGGGACGTGAGCCCGCTCAGCCGGATGAAATACCCCAGCGGGCACGTCGGCTGGCTCGCCACCGGCCGCGCGACTGTCCGTTCGGTACTCGCCGATTCGCGTTTCAGCGCCCGCACCGAACTGATGAATCTGCCGACACCGGGAGCGACGAGCGCGCAGCCGCCGCCTGCCGAGCCCGGCGACTTCACCGGGATGGACGACCCGCGGCACAGCCGCTACCGGCGACTGCTCACCGGCCAGTTCACCGTCCGCCGGATGCGGACGCTGACCGACCGCATTGAGCAGATCACCGCACAGCAGCTTGCCGAGATGGACCGCACCGGTCCGGTAGTCGACCTGGTGCAAGCGTTTGCGCGGCCGATTCCGGCGCTGATGATCTGCGAACTGCTGGGCGTTCCGTACGACCAGCGCGAGATCTTCCAGCACGACGCCGAGCTGATCACTGGGTCGAGCGACCCGACCGAGGAGCTCTACGCGGCCTACGGCCGGCTGCAGGAGTTCCTGCGCAACCTGGTGCTGGCCAAGCGCGCCGAACCAAGCGACGACATCCTCAGCGGCCTGGTCACCAGCGACTTGACCGACGAGGAACTCGCGACCATCGCGGTCGTGCTGCTGGGTGCAGGCCTGGGTACGACGATGAACATGCTCACGATGGGAACGCTCGCCATCCTGCAGCAGCCGGAGCAATTCGAGGCAATGCGGGAGAACACCGACCAGGCGGTCGAGGAACTCCTGCGCTATCTGACCATTGTCCCGTTCCTGGTGCGTGTCGCCCTGGAAGATGTCGAACTCGACGGGCACGAGATCAAGGCAGGCGAAACAGTCACGCTGTCGCTTCAGGCCGCCAACCGCGACCCTGCCCAGTTCACGGCTCCGGATGTGCTTGACGTGCAGCGACAGAGCAGCGGCCACGTGGCGTTCGGCCACGGCGTCCACCAGTGCCTCGGCCAGCAACTGGCCCGGATCGAGATGCGAGTGGCGTTGCGTGGCCTGGTCGACCGGTTCCCGGACATGCGCCTTGCGGTGCCGTTCGAAGACCTGCGGGTGCGTGCGGACTCTCTGATCTTCGACGTGCACGAGCTCCCGGTGATCCTGCGTTAGGACAACGTCTGCGGCTCGCGGGTCACGATGATCTCGGCGAGCTTCTTGCCCATCTCACACTGCGGTCCAAAGAGTCCGGAACCGTCGATGACGCCGACTCCGACGTGCCCGTCGGAGTACTTCATGGACAGCACGCACGAGGTCGGGCCGGTCTGGGCGTAGGTCAGCTGGCGGCCGCCGACGGTGAAGGAGCCGGTGGGGTCCTTCACCGTCAGATCGCGGGTCTTGCGGTAGTAGAGCTGCGCACCGACCTTGATCTGCGGTTTCTGGATCTCGTAGGTCCAGCGGCAGGACTGGTCGAAATCCTCGTCGATGTTGGTCTGCGCGATCGGCTGCTGGGCGTTGTCACCCTGGCTTTTGAACGGCAGATCGTCGAACGTCAGCAGGGAGCACAGTTTCTGCTCCATCTTCGGCGGTGCGCTGGGCGGTGCGCTCTCCAGCGGGTTCTCGGTCGGTGTGGTCGTCCGGGTACGCACGGGCTCCGGCCCGCTCAAGGCGTTGCCCTGCACTGTTTTCGCGCACCCGACGGCCACGGTGGCGACCAGCGCCAGCCCAGCTGCGATCCACCTTTGCTGCACGCCGCCCAAAGTACCTGCTAGGAACTTGTGTAGTCGCGGAACCCCTTGCCCGTCTTGCGGCCCAGCCGGCCCGCCGTGACCAGGTGCTCCAGCAGCGGAGCCGGTGCGAATCCGGGCTCGCGGAACTCGTTGTACAGCGTGCGCTGGATCGCCAGCGACACGTCCAGGCCGACCACATCGAGCAGTTCGAACGGGCCCATCGGCAGGCCGCACGCGGTTTTCATCGCCGTGTCGACGTCCTGAGCCGGGGCGTAGTGCGCCTCGACCATCTTGACCGCGTCGTTGAGGTACGGGAAGAGCAATGCGTTGACAATGAACCCGGCCCGGTCGGCGCAATGCACCGGGTGCTTCCCGACTTTCTGGCAGATCGCATGCGCGGTGGCCACGACATCGGCACTGGTCGCGATCGTGGCAACGACCTCGACGAGCTTCATCACCTGGGCCGGGTTGAAGAAGTGCAGGCCGATCACGTCCGCCGGGCGTGCGGTCGTTGCCGCGCATTCGATCACCGGCAGGGACGATGTCGTGGTCGCGAGCACTGTGCCCGGCTTGCAGACCTCGTCCAATGCACCGAACACGGCACGTTTGACGTTCAGGTCCTCGGCCACAGCCTCGATCACGAGATCACAGTCGGCCAGTTCCTCGAACTCGACCGCGGGCACGATCCGGGCGAGTGTGCTGTCGCGGTCCTCTTCGGACAAACGGCCTTTCGCGACCGCCCGGTCCAAGGATTTGCGGACCTTCGCGATCGAGGCGGTCGCTTTGTCCTCGCTGCGGGCGCGGAGCACGACATCGAAGCCGCGCTTGGCGAACACTTCAGCGATGCCCGTGGCCATCGTGCCAGTGCCGATGACGCCGACCCTGGCGATATCCCGCGGTCGCACTGAGTCCTCTGTGGACTCTGACGGGGTCCATGCGTCCGGCACGACAACCGGCGATCCAGGCTCTTCGTAGGTGTAGAAACCACGGCCGCTTTTACGTCCCAGCAGACCGGCAGTGATCATTTGCTTGAGCAGCGGGGCAGGCGCGTGCATCCGGTCGCGTGACTGCTTGTACATCGTGTCAAGGATTTCCGACGCGATGTCCAGGCCGATCAGGTCGAGCAGGGCGAGCGGGCCCATCGGATAGCCGCAGCCGTAACGCATCGCCGCGTCCAGGTCCTCGCGCGTGGCGTAGCGCTGCTCGAACATCATGACCGCGTGGTTGAGGTAGCTGAACAGCAACGAGTTCGAGATGAACCCGGCCCGGTCGCCGATCACCAGCGCGGTCTTGCCGACCCGCTCGATCAACGCCGTCACGTCGGTGATGACGTCCGGCTCGGTCACCACCGTACGCACGACCTCGACCAGCTTGAGCACGGGGGCGGGGTTGAAGAAGTGGGTGCCGACCACGCGTTCCGGCCGTCCAGTGTGGACGCCGATCTCGGTGACCGACAGCGAGGACGTGTTGGAGGCCAGAATGGTCTCCGGCCTGGTCACCCGGTCCAGCTCGGCGAACACCGCGGCCTTGAGCTCAAGCTGCTCGGTCACCGCCTCGATCACGATGTCGCATTCGGACACATCGGCGATGTCGGTGGTGTAACTGATCCGGCCGAGCAACTCGGTGCGCTCGTCCTCGGTCAGTTTCCCGCCGGCCACAGCACGTTCCGTCGAGTGCTCGACAAGGCCGCGGCCCCGGCCGACGCCGTCGTTGTCCACTTCGACGCCGACTACCGCAAGCCCGGCACGCGCGAACACTTCCGCGACCCCGGCCCCCTGCACGCCGAGACCAACCACGCCGATCTGCCTGAACTCACGACTCACCGAAACCTCCAAGGCCGGGTCTTACCGTCCGGTAACAACCATGCCCCGCGGATCGCCTCAAATCGCGTGAACTACACCTCAGTATCGAGAAAGAAAGGTGGTTTATCGCTTGCGTGCGGTCTTGGCCCGGGCGCCGACATATTCGGCCAGGTGCTCGCCGGTGAGTGTGTCGCGGCCGGCGACCAGATCGGCCGGGGTGCCCTCGAAGACAATCCGGCCACCGTCGTGACCTGCACCGGGACCGAGGTCGATGATCCAGTCGGCGTGTGCCATGACGGCCTGGTGGTGCTCGATGACAATGACCGACTTGCCGGCGTCGACGAGCCTGTCCAGCAGGCCGAGCAGGTGCTCGACGTCAGCGAGATGCAGACCGGTGGTCGGCTCGTCGAGGATGTACACGCCGCCCTTGTCACCCATGTGGGTGGCCAGCTTGAGCCGCTGACGCTCGCCGCCGGACAGCGTGGTGAGCGGCTGGCCGAGGCTGAGGTAGCCGAGCCCGACGTCGGCAAGCCGGTCCAGGATGGCGTGCGCGGCCGGCGTGCGCGCGTCGCCCGCGCCGAAGAACTTCTCGGCCTCGGTCACCGACATCGCGAGCACCTCGCTGATGTCGCGGCCGCCGAAGTGGTAGTCCAGCACCGATGCGTCGAACCGCTTGCCCTCACACACGTCGCACGTGATGGCGACGCCCGCCATGATCCCCAGGTCGGTGTAAATCACGCCCGCGCCGTTGCAATTGGGGCAGGCACCCTCGGAGTTCGCACTGAACAATGCCGGTTTGACGCCGTTGGCCTTGGCGAATGCCTTGCGGATCGGATCGAGCAATCCGGTGTATGTCGCCGGATTGCTCCGACGTGAGCCACGGATCGGGGTCTGGTCGACAGCCACCACCCCGTCCCGTTTGGCCACCGAGCCGTGGATCAGCGAGCTCTTGCCCGAGCCGGCCACCCCGGTGACGACGACCAGCACACCGAGCGGGATGTCAACGTCGACGTTCTGCAGGTTGTGGGTGTTGGCACCGCGCACTTCCAGTACCTCGGAGGCCGTTCTGACCGACGGCTTCAGGGCCGCGCGGTCGTCCAGGTGCCGCCCGGTGAGGGTTCCGCTTGCCCGTAGCCCTTCGATCGTGCCCTCGAACATCACCTCACCGCCGTCTGCGCCGGCGCGCGGGCCGAGGTCGACGACGTGGTCGGCGATCGCGATCGCCTCCGGCTTGTGCTCCACGACCAGCACGGTGTTGCCCTTGTCGCGCAGTCGCAGCAGCAGGTTGTTCATCCGCTGGATGTCGTGCGGGTGCAGCCCGATCGTGGGCTCGTCGAAGACATAGGTGACGTCGGTGAGCGACGACCCGAGGTGCCGGATCATCTTGGTGCGCTGCGCCTCGCCGCCCGAGAGCGTGCCGCTCGGCCGGTCGAGGCTCAGGTAACCCAGTCCGATCTCGACGAACGAGTCGAGGGTGTCGCTCAGCGCGGTCAGCAGCGGCGCGACGGATGCTTCCTTCAGGTCGCGCACCCACTCGGCGAGGTCGCTGATCTGCATCGCGCAGGCCTCGGCGATGCTGATCCGCTTGATCTTCGACGAACGGGCCTCCTCGCTCAGCCGCGTGCCGTCGCACTCCGGGCAGGTCATGAAGGTCACCACCCGCTCCACAAAGGCGCGGATGTGCGGCTGCATCGCGTCGACGTCCTTGGACAGGAACGACTTCTGGATCTGCGGGACCAGACCGAGGTACGTCAGGTTGACGCCGTCGACCTTGATCCTGGTCGCCTCCTTGTAGAGCAGGTCGTTCAGCTGCTTCTTGGTGAACCTCTTGATCGGCTTGTCCGGGTCGAAGAAGCCGCAACCGCGGAAGATCCGGCCGTACCAGCCCTCCATGCTGTACCCGGGGATCGTGACGGCGCCCTCGTTGAGCGACTTGTTCTCGTCGTAGATCTGGGTCAGGTCGATGTCGTTGACCCGGCCGCGGCCTTCGCAACGCGGGCACATACCGCCGGTGATGCTGAAGCTGCGACGCTCCTTGATGGTCCGTCCGGCGCGCTCGATGGAGACCGCGCCCGCTCCGCTGATCGACGCGACGTTGAAGGAGAACGCCTGCGGACCGCCGATGTGCGGCTTGCCGAGCCGGCTGAAGAGGATGCGCAGCATCGCGTTGGCATCGGTCGCGGTGCCGACCGTCGAGCGGGGATCGGCGCCGATGCGCTGCTGGTCGACGATGATCGCGGTGGTCAGTCCGTCGAGGACGTCCACTTCGGGCCGCGCCAGCGTCGGCATGAAACCCTGCACGAAGGTGCTGTAGGTCTCGTTGATCAACCGCTGCGACTCCGCCGCGATCGTGTTGAACACCAGCGAGCTCTTGCCCGAGCCGGAGACGCCGGTGAACACCGTCAGCCGGCGCTTGGGGATCTCGATGCTGACGTCTTTGAGGTTGTTCTGGCGCGCGCCGTACACGCGGATCAGATCGTGACTGTCAGCGGCATGCTGCTCAGAAGCTTTTTTCCTCGTGGCCATGCTCTTCAGGTCTCCATCCGCGAAGCGGGCAGCTCGTTGATGGGAAAGACGTTAGATGCGGCCCGGTGATCGTGCTTCTCGATTCCTGACCGGTCTAGCCGCAGCAGCCGCCGCCACAACAACCCCCGCCACCGCCGGCAGCGGGCCCGGCGGCGGACGCGGAGCCGGCGAGCCCGGCCATCGACAGCAGTTTCACTGTGTCGGAGTGGCCCGATGGGCAGGTCGCGGGCGCGCTGGACTCGCTCATCGGCCGGTTGACCTCGAACGTGTCGTGGCAGTCGCGGCACTTGAACTCATACATGGGCACAGCTGGAAATATAGTTCTTGCCCGTGCCCCGCCGAAACCGGACCAAACGCGAAGAACCCCGCCAGCCGGGCGGCGGGTTGACGCAACACAGTGAATCCGGGCCGGACGGCGAGTGGAACGTCCGGGCGATCTCGGGGACCGCGACCACGAAGACGTACCGTTGTCCCGGCTGCGACCACGAGATCCGGCCGGGAACACCGCACCTCGTCACGTGGCCTGCGGCTGAGTACGGCAGCGTGGACGAGCGGCGTCACTGGCATCGGGCCTGCTGGGAGGCCCGTTTGCGGCGTAAGCCGACTAGGCGCGCCTGAGCACGGACGGTTTCAGCCGGGAGAAGCCGCGCACCGACACCGGCCGCCGGTGACGGACCGAGTAGCCCGGGGTGTTTTTCAGCGCGGCCGCCAGCTCGGCGTCGATGAGCACAGCACCGGGGTTGCAGATCGAGGTCAGGCGGCTGGCGATGTTCACCGTCGAGCCGTAGACATCGCCGAACCTGCTCAGCACGCGGCCGTAAGCCAAGCCTGCGCGCAGGGACGGCAAGTCCTCGTCGGCTTCGGCGAGTTCCACCAGGGTGAGCGCGATCTCCGCGCCGGCGGCCGGGCTGTCGGCGATGAAGAGGACCTCGTCACCGAGCATCTTCACCACGCGGCCGTGATTCTCGGCGATCGACTGGGACACGGTCGTCTCAAACCGTTCAAGCACATGCGCGAGCTCGGACTCGCTGGACCGGCGCGTAAGGCTCGTATACCCGACCATGTCGGCGAAGCCGACAGTCTGGCTCGCGGTTTCCAAGTCCTCCTCAGGCACCGCGAGCGCTCGTCCGGCATACGCGGCGAGCTGACGGCGCCAGGTGAAGCTGTGCAGCCGTTCCAAATCCGGGATCAGCCGGTCGACGAACCGGGCGAAGCCGCGTTCGTCCGCCAGCAGAGACGGCTCCGCGGCAACAAGCTCCCGCAGAACATGGATCTCCATCTCGGCGATCCGCGACACATGCTGGCCGAGCACCCGCGCGATCGAGTTCTGCACCGAGATGTCGTACAAGCCGAGATCAGCCAGCTCCTGCACCATGCGCAGCGCTTCGACGTCGTTCTCGGTGAACACAACCTCGTCATCGGCGACACTCGCGAACCCCAACGAGCGCCACAGATCCGTCGCCCGTTCCAGCGGAACCCCGGCCTTTTCGGCGACCTCATGACGCGTGTACTTGCGACGGCCGCCCAGCAGGACCCGCTCGATCCGTGCCTGCAGGGACTCGTTCATCGTGACTCCGATTGGCGGGGCTCCGCCTTCAGATGTGGGGAGGAAGCCGATGCCGGTCGGTCCGGGCGTGGCGTGTCCGGAGTTGTCGGTACCGACTGTTAACGTTGAGTGCGTGTCGCGTTACCGGTTGTTGCCGACGCCTGAGCAGGAGTCGGGATTGCTGGAACACTGTGCGCACGCTCGGTTCGTGTGAAATCTGGCTGTCGAGCAACACTCGTGGTGGCGACCAGGGCGCGCCGCGGCACCGGGGCATGTCGAGCAATCGCGGCAGTTGACCGAGGCACGGGCGGAGTTCGTGTGGTTGCGTGCCGGGTCGGTGACGGTGCAGCAGCAGGCGTTGCGGGATTTCGCCCAGGCGATGCGAAACTTCTTTGGTGGTACACACCGCAGGCCCACCTGGCGCAAGGCCGACCGGCATGAGGGGTTCCGGCAGGTGGCGGTGAAACCAGAGCACATTCAGCGGCTCAACCGCCGATGGGGGCGGGTGTGGGTGCCGAAGGTCGGGTGGGTCCGGTTTCGTTGGACGCGTGCCGTGCCCGACGGAGTGAAGTCGTATCGGGTCACCCAAGATCGGGCGGGCCAGTGGCATCTGGCGTTCACCGCGGTTCCCGCTCCGATCCCCGCGCCCGGCAACAACAAGGTTGTGGGGGTCGATCGGGGTGTGGTGGTCTCGGCGGCACTGTCGACCGGGGAGCTGTTGACTGTGCCCGGCCTGACACCCGGCGAGCAGCAACGACTGGATCGCGTGCGCCGCGCGCTGAGCCGCCGCAAGCGCGGATCGGACCGGCGCGGACGAGCTAAACGCGCGATCGCGCGGCTGACCGTGCGCATCACGGATCAGCGTAAGGATTGGGTAGAGAAGACATCCACGGGTCTGGCGCGCGGGTTCGATGTAATCCGGGTGGAAGACCTCTCCATTCGGGGCATGACTCGTTCGGCGAAGGGCACGGTGGAGAATCCAGGCCGTGGTGTGCGGCAGAAGGCCGGACTTAACCAGGGCATCTTGGCCAATGGATGGGGAATGTTGGTGACTCGGCTGGAGCACAAGGCTCCCGGTCGGGTGGAGAAGATCAAGGCCGCGTACACGTCGCAGCAGTGTTCGGCCTGTGGGCATATCGCGCCGGAGAACCGCAAGAGCCAAGCGGTGTTCCAGTGTGTCGCCTGTGGGTTCACCTGCCATGCTGATGTGAACGCGGCTCGCAACATCGCCGCCGGGCGGGCGGTGACAGCGCGGGGAGCCCTCCAGCCACTGGGCGGGGCCATGAACCGCGAACCTCAACTCGCATCCCTCGCTCCTTGAGTGCTGGGTGTGGGTTGGAATCCCCGGCTCAACCGTGGGGAGGACGTCAAGTGGTGTGCACGATGAGCACGTCGACCCCGGACTTGCGCGCGACCTCCGACGGGACCGAACCCAGCAACCGGCCCGCCAGCGTGTTCAAGCCGCGGTTGCCCACCACCAGAAGGTCGGCGTCCCGATCCCGTACCAGCTTGGTCAGCGTCGGCACCGGGTCACCGATCACAATCTGAGTGTCGACCTTCGTGGCCCCGGCCTTCGCCGCCCGCTCGGACGCAGTCCGGACGGTGTCCTCAGCCGGAGCGGAGCCCACAACCTGATACGCCACATCACTGCCGAGCTCATCCTGCGCGTGCTCCACTTCACGCTGGCTCGCAGGCTGGTACGCACACGCGATCACCAGCGTCGCGTCCGTCGCAGCAGCCACCGCAGCGGCTTTGTCAACTGCACGGTACGACGAGTCCGAACCATCCGTGCCGACAACAATGGTCTGGTAGGCGGCCATCTCGAGTCCTCCTCGGGCAAGCTACTGCCAGTAACTTACCCTGCCGTAGCCTCGTTTGACACTCGGACCGGAGATCGCGTCAGTCTCACCCGCCACCGTGCCCTCGCCCTGCCCTCAGACGCCCGCACTGGATTCAGGCTCACCCGGTTGTGTACTTCCCGTACGAACGGCCCTTTCGCGCGGGTTCGCCTCTTGAAAACCCCTGCTCACCCGCCATCCCTTGTAGACTGGAGCAGGGACGCCCCCCAGTGGCGGGTGGGGGCTGTCTACTTATGCAAGGGCTGGGTGGGTTCGTATTTTGCGCTGGTCATGGCTGGTTTGCGTGGGGCTTGGGCGCTGGTGATTGTGGGTCCTTTTCTTTGAGGGATTGTGCCCTGGCCGGGCGGGCAAACCTCCCTAGATGAGGACGGAAAAGCGGTTCGCACCCTCGGTCGGCCTGCCCCAGGGTAACCACACAAGCCCAGGACACCGCACGCGTGCGCTCGCCGGCGCCTCCCATCACCAGGCTTTCCACCGAGAAGGCGACACCAGTTTGGGCCGGGTTTCGTTGCGGGGCGCCGAGCTTGGGCTGGTCGCCGTCGTTCTGTGGTGCCCTGGACTTGTGTGATCAGGCTTCGCACTGCCGACCGAGGGTGAGGACACTCAGAGCCGATCTCTGGTGCGCTGACGCGCTTTTTCCTTGCTGGGGCTTGGTAACCGGGGCTGGGGTTTGCGTCCGGGGGCGCTGACCGGGCACGCCAGACACCTTCCAGCTCAGCAACCGGGCTCGCTCCCTGCTCAGGGGCGCTGAGCAGGGGTGCCGGACCTTCACCTCGCCGACTGGCTGGGTCTCAGGGGCGGGGTTTCTGGACTGGTTTTGCGACGGGCTTGGTTTTGTCGGCTAGGTCGCCTTTTGTTGCTGTTTTGACTGCGTCTTCTGGTTCGGCTGGTTCCCAGTGCTCTTTGGGTGGGCCGCCGGCTGCTTCGGTTTGGGAGGGGACCTTGAAGGCTGTGGTCGGGGACTCCGAGGGGCGGCGTTCTTCCGGCAGTGGGTCGAGGACCGGGGTCGCGTTCTCCAGGACTACGTCCGCGTCCTGGATCAGGCTGCGGGCCTGGCGGAGTTGGTTGGCGACTCGGGTGCGGAGCTGCCGTAGGGCGGCGACGCGCTGGGCTGCGTGGCTGATGCGGCGGTTGGCCTCTTCTGTTGCCTCGCGGACTCGGCGGTGGGCTTCTTCGCTGGCTTCCTGGAGGCGGGCCTTGGATTCCGTGATTGCGTCGTGGCGGCGGCGGTTGGCTTCTTCCGTTGCCTCGCGGACGCGGCGTTCGGCCTCGGACTTGCTGGTGGCCTCCTGCTCGGCGAGGGCGCGCATCGACTCGGTGCGGCGGGAGGCCATGGCGATGTCGAAGTCCTCTTCGACCTGGGCGCGGCGCTGTTCGGACTCCGCGTCGAGGCGTTTACGCTCGTCGGTCGCCTTGGTTGTGATCTCCGCGGCGTCGGCGTGGGCTTTGGCCAGCACGTCGCGGTGTTCGGCTTCCATCTCGGCTCGGCGGGTGTCGAGGCCGCGCAGCATTTCCTCGTAACGGGCCCGCAGCGCGTTGGCGTCCGTCTCGGCCTTGGCCCGGATGTGCCCGGCTTCGGCCTCGGCGCGGGCCTTGGTCTCGGTGGCCTCGTCCTGGGCGAGGCGCAGCATCCGCTGCAGCCGTTCGCTCAGGCCTTCCAGGGTGGTCGGCGGCAGGGAGAGCCGCTCGATCTGGCCGCGCATGTCGTCGATCTCCGAGCGGGAGATCTCCAGCTGCCGGGCCAGATCCGCAGCCTGCGAGACCGCCGCGTCCCGGTCGGCGGCGAGCAGGCGCATATCCCGTTCCACGCGTTCGAGGTGTTCCTCGACCTGCATCTTGCTGTAGCCGCGCTTCGTGATGTCGAAGCCGACGCCGAGTGGTACGAGCTCGCGCTCCTCGCCTAGAGCCATACCCACAACCTACCGCGCGTCGGCCGCCCACAAACCCATCGCCGTATACCACGTCACAAGTCTTGACCGGCCGGCCAACCAAGCGCACCATGAATTGGTAGGACCTTTCTCCTTCATGGAGGTGATCGCCATGAGCGACACGTCAGCCCCAGCCCGCGCGTGGACCCGTTGGCAGGATTGGGCGGAGGTGGTGCTCGGAGTGGTCGCGGTGCTTTCGCCGCTCTGGATGGACACGACGAACACCGTGATGTGGACCATGATCGTGCTCGGCGCCCTGATCGCCCTCGACGGTCTGTTCTCGCTGGCCATGCCGGGTGTGGTCTACGGCGAGTACGTCCAGGTGGTGCTCGGAGTGCTGCTGTTCATCTCGCCATGGGTGATGGGCTTCACTGACATGACAGGCGCCATGTGGAGTGCGTTCATCATCGGCGCGCTGACCATCATCGCCGGCGCGGCCGCACTGCCGGCTGCCAACACCGCACACCAGGGTATGGCGGGCCAGCACTGAGAGTTCCAGCCCTTGCGGACAGCGCACCGGACTTGGTGTGATTCCGGTGCGCTTTCCGCTTGAGGGGGTGGCCAGTGGCCCGGTCGAAATCCGGTGACGACGATCCCTCCGCGCGGGAGCGGATCCTCGCCGCAGCCGAGAAACTGTTCGCCGAGACGGGGTTCGACGCCACGCCGACCTCCCGGATCGCCGAAGCCGCACGAGTGCCCAAAGGCCTTGTGCACTACTACTTCCGCCGCAAGTCCGACCTGCTGACCGCGCTGGTCAAGCGGCTGCCGGACGAACGGATCGAACCGTCACGGGTGGTCGTGCCCGGTGACGTGGCCGCGAGCCTGCGCCGCCTGGTCGCCGAACTGGACGCCCGGCTCAACGAGTCCCACTTGCTCTCACATCTGCTGTGGCGTGAGGCGGACACCCACAAGGATGTCCGTGAGGCACTGCAGTCCCGCTTCCAGTCGATTGTCCGCCAGGTCAAAGCGGTGATCATCGCGGCTGGGGCGGGCACGATCGCGATGTCGGACGTCGACAGCGCGTCGGGACTGTTCGCCCTGGCGGTGAGCTACCGGCATTCGGTGGCCCGCCACCCGGAGGACACCCCGATGATGGACCGCGAGGTCGACTTCATTGCCGACGCTCTGACGCTGGGCGCAGGCGCGAAGACGTGACAACGCCGAGAGCGCAGACGACCGCGAAGCCGAACAGCAGGTAGCGGGCCGAATCGAGCAGTGCAGGCTCGCCCATGTTGATCAGGACTCCGGCGACGGCTGTGCCGAACGCGGTCGACAAAGTCGTCACGGTGGCGACGGCCGCTGCTGCTTGCTGGCCGTCTGCCATCGCGGCGACGGAAAGGTGTGGATAGGCGACGCCGATGCCGCACCCGGCCAGGAACAGCACCGGCACCCATGTGATCACCAGCCAGAGCGGCGCGTCCTCGCGTTGCAGCAGGCCCAAGATGAGAAAGCCGGATGCGAGCAGGATCGGGCCGAGCATGCGCAAACGCCTGATCACCCGTTCGTGAACGGCGGATGAGCTGACGATCTGGGCCGTGGACCAGCCCAGCGAGATGGCCGCGCCGAAGAAGCCGGCCGCGAGCGGGGCCAGGCCGCCCAGCCGTTGCCCGAACAGCGGCAGGAAGGACTCGACGGCCACACCGAAGGCCAGCAGCCCGAGCGTCAGATAGACCCATTTCAGTGGCGAGCCTGGTTGATAGGCCGAGCGCGGGAACACTCGCTGTGAACTCTGGCGCTCATGAACGACGAGCCCGGCAAGCAGAAGAAGCCCGATACTGACCACGCCGATCTTGGTCGGCGTTCCAGGAAGAACGCTCGCCACGCTGACAGCGACCGTTGCAGCTGTGACCAACGCCAGAGATATAGCAGGGATGGGCACGCGTGTGTCAGTGCGTTCGCCGCGAGGCAACACCCGTGGCACGATCGCGCCGAACACCGCGCCGAAGATCGCCATCACCACGAAAGCAAGGCGCCACGAACCGAACTGTGAGAACAGGCCGCCGAGCGCGGGGCCGACGAAGTTGCCAACTCCGTACATCGCCGACATCAGTGCGTTGCCGCGTGTCCACAACCTGGCAGGCAAGGCAGAGCGGATCACGGCAAACCCAAGCCCTGAAAGCAAACCGGCGCCGATTCCCTGAACGCCACGACCAACCAGCAACACCGGCATCGCGGGACCCAGCGCGCAAACAAGCGAGCCCACAAGGAAAAGACCGAACCCGGCGAGGTACGCGCCGACATTGCCCCACCGCGCGAGCACCCGGCTGACAAGCATCGTCGCGACGACCATCGCGACGAGATAGATCGTCATGTTCCAGGCGTAGAAACCGGCACCGCCGAGTTCCGCCACGGCCGTCGGCAAAAGGCTGGACGCCAGATAGATATTCACCGCACCGACGAGAATTCCGCCCGCCAGTACGGTCACCGCGCCGAGATGCCCGGCGCCCAGTAGCTCGCGCCACCGCGGCGGGCTGCTCAGCTCTTGAAGATCACCCATGTCATCCAGGCTGTCATTGAAGCCGTCCCGGAGACTTTTCCCTGTAACCGAGGGGTGATTCCAGGGAAAGTCTCAAGCCGGTGTTGCGGGTGGCCGCCCCGGCACGCTGCGGTGGCCCATTTTCGGTTGATCAAGGAAGGGTGTGGCGTTCTGGCAACGTCCGATTCGAATGTCCGATTTGACGGTTCACAGTGGACTCTTACGCCTTTTGGCCTAGTTACTTTTGGCTTATGGCGTGGTTTAGTGCGCGTGGCTGATATCCGTCCGGTGGGGGGCGGGCCGTGAAACGTGGGGGATTTCTAAGTGATCGTTCGTTCTGGCATGCGCGCGTCCAGATCGCGCCGCCGTTGGTCGGTACTTCTTTCTGCGGCCGTCGTGCTGGCATCCGTCCAGTCCGGGGTGACGGCCACGGCCGCACCGGCGGTCTCCGACAAGGCTGTTGACGAGGCGTCCGCGCAGGTCGCGGCCCGTAAACTCGGCAAGCCGGTGGAGATCACCGGCAAGACGTCGCAGACCGAGGAGTTCTTCGCCAACCCCGACGGGTCTTTCACGTATCGGCAGCATGAGCGTCCGGTCCGGATCAAGCGCGGTAGCGAGTGGACGCCGGTGGACACCACACTGGTCAAACGTCCTGATGGGACTGTCGCACCCAAAGCGACCGTTGTGGACATCGCGCTTTCCGGTGGTGGCAAGGGACGTCCGCTGGCCAGGCTGGCGCACCAGGGTAACGAGATCGGTCTCAACTGGGAGTCCGACCTGCCCGAACCCGTGCTCGACGGCTCGACCGCGACCTACCCTGAGGTGCTGCCCGGCGTCGATCTCAAGGTCACCGCGGACGTGCTCGGGTTCTCCGAGGTCTTGGTGATCAAGTCGGCTGAGGCGGCCCGCAACCCGGGCCTCAAGAAGGTCACCTTCGGTTCGCACACGCGCAACACGCAGGTCCGGCAGAAGACCGCGGCGGCCAAGCCGAACCTTGAGGTGGTCGACGCCAAGGGAACGCCGTTCTTCACCGGTGACGCCACCCGGATGTGGGACTCCAGCGGGGAC
The DNA here is from genome assembly GCF_017876405.1 of Kibdelosporangium banguiense. Classification (GTDB taxonomy): domain Bacteria; phylum Actinomycetota; class Actinomycetes; order Mycobacteriales; family Pseudonocardiaceae; genus Kibdelosporangium; species Kibdelosporangium banguiense. Next base: position 3,806,770 of record NZ_JAGINW010000001.1, read on the forward strand.
TCGACGCCGGCCGAGCATTTGGCCGGCAAGGGCGAGGGCAAGCGCGCTGCGGTGATGGGAACCGAGGTCACGCCGGAGAAGGTGTCGATCATTCCGGACCAGGGCTTCCTGGCGGACAAGGCCACGAAGTACCCGGTCTACCTCGATCCCGAGTATTCCTGCACCGCGTGCGGCAAGGCGCACCACATCGTCGTGCAGTCGGGCTACAAGACCGCGAAGAACTACGACGCCACCAGCGGTTCCCTCAACGACCTGAAAGCGGGACTCCAGACGACCGACTCGTCCGGCACCTCCCGCTCCTACGTCGAGATGTACACCGGTGCGCTCGCGGGCAAGAACATCAAGTGGGCCACGCTGAACACGACGCTGCTCTACTCGTGGTGGGGCGACGGTTCGGCAACGCACACAGAGTTGTACCTGGCCAACGGGTTCGGCGGGGGCACGGACTGGAACACCCAGCCTTGGGTGGCCAACATCCCCAACGTTCCCGCGTACCAGTCGTCGAGCAACGTGACCAACCAGGGCAAGGCGTCGAACGTGTCGATGCAGTTCGGCGCGACCGGTGCGGTGGCCTATGCCGCCTCGAAGTCCTGGGGTTCGGTGAGTTTCCTGCTCAAGGGCAGCCGAGAGGACAACACCACCTCGTGGCGCCGATTCGGCCTCAACCCGTATCTCGAAGTTCGCTACAACTCGACCCCGAACGACCCCGTCGGGCACGCCATGCAGAACGGCACGGTGCCGTGCGTGAAGGGTGACAACCGGCCGTGGATCGCCACCAGGACGCCGGTTGTGCAGGCCCGTGTGTCCGATCCGGACGGTGGCAGCCTCGGCGTGAACGTCGCGACCACCGGCGGGCCCTACGGCGCCGACGTGCCTGGAACTTGGCATGAGAACGGTGGCGCGCTGCCGTGGATCGGTACACCGGGCCAGAACCAGCAGGCCTTGGCGCAGGTCCAGATCCCGCCGGACTGGATCACCACGGACGGCATCTACAAGTGGGCTATGCGGGTCACCGACGGCGAGATCTACTCACCGCGCTGGGACTGGGACTGCGAGTTCTATGTGGACAGCACGCCTCCGTTGGCGCCGAAGGTGACCCGGGCGGGCACCGCGCCGGTCAACCAGGGCGACACAGCGTCGTTCAGCGTGAACGTCGACCTGGCCACGGACGGCCTCTACGACATCGACCGGTTCGTCTACACCACGGACGGCAGTGAGCCGTCGACACAGGGTTCGCCGAGCATTGCGGCAGTCCGGACCGTGGATGCCGGTACGGGCAAGGCCTTCGCGTCCGCCGTGCTGAACACGACCGCGGTCAACGCCAACCAGAACCTGGTGAAAGTCCGTGCTGTCAACAAAGCAGGCACTCCTGGCCCGAATGGCACCTGCGCCAGCCCGTTGGTCACGGTCGGCACAGCGTGCGGCTACACCGTCGCGCCGCTGACGTCCGCCAAGTTCCTCAAGGGTGCGTGGGCTATCGACGACACGTGGGGTACCTCAGCGTCGGACCAGGTAGCCACGTTGAACCCGGGCGAGACCGCGCATCCGCTCAGCCTCCGCGGCGGTGCTGCATGGGCGCTTGGTTACAACCGCGGCAACTCGTGGACGCAGGCTGATGCGTTTGACGCCAAGCAAGGCACGCGCGGTGGCATGTACCTGACCAACAGCGGCTACATGGAGACGTCGGAGAAGGTGATCGACACTTCGCAGTCGTTCACCGTGGCGGCGTGGGTACAGCTGACCAACAAGAACTCGTACTACACAGTCGCCTCGCAGGACGGCACCAATGTCGGCGGGTTCTACCTGCAGTACTCGGCCGACGTAGGCAAGTGGACCTTCTCCACCACGCCGACCGACGCCATCACCGACACCCCGTACCGCACGACGTCGGCGGACAACGCGGCTGTCCCGGAGTTGAACACGTGGACCCATCTCGTGGGCAGCTATGACGCGCAGGCGAAGCAGCTTTCCATGTATGTGGACGGCAAGCGGGTCGGCACGACAGTACTGAGAGATCCACTGTGGAGCGCCAATGGCCCGTTCGTGGTCGGCGGCGCGAAATGGAACGGTGGCCGGGTGGACCATTTCCCCGGATTTGTCGACGATGTCCAGGTGTGGCAGCGAGTTCTGTCCGCGCAGGACGTGCACGACCTCGCCACGGTGGCGGTTCCTCGTGCGGGCTACGGCCTGGCCGAAGGTGCCGGGGCGAAGCTGGCAACGGGTGCGACCGGTGATGAGCTCAACGGCAACTACGTGCCCGCCCCGGTTCCCTCACTGCAGGGCTACTGGAAGTTCGACGAGGGATCGGGGACCACGGTGTCCGACGCCAGCAACAACGGCGCCGGCTACGAGAACAACCTGATCACCACGAACGCTGCCTGGGTTCCCGGAAAGACGGGCACCGCCCTGAAATACAACGGAACCTCGGGCAGCTACAGCTACTCCGCGGGTCGCGCGGTGAACACGTCACAGTCGTTCACGGTCTCCGCGTGGGTCAAGCTCGACGACCTCAACGCCTACCAGGCCGTGGTCGGTCAGTCGGGCACGAAACGGCCCGGATTCCAGATCCGCTATTCGCCGGACGTCAAGGCGTGGATCTTCGGCCTGAACCGGTCGGACGCGAACGACGCGCTCACCGAGTGGACCTACCGTGGCGAATCGGTCAGCGAAACGGGCAAGTGGACGTTGGTGACCGGTGTCTACAACAACGACACCAAGCAGATCCAGTTGTACGTCGACGGCAAGCTCATGGGCTCCCGGACGTTCACTGGTGTCCCGTGGGACGCCACCGGGCACGTCACGGTCGGCACGTACGAGCTGAACGGTGCCGCGACGCATTTCTTCAACGGCACGATCGACAACGTGCAGCTATGGCAGCGGGCGCTGACCGCCAGTCAGGTCGCGGCACTAGCTGGGCTGTCCTATCAAGACAGTGTTTGGCAGCACGGTCCGTCCGACGGTGCGTCGACCGGAACGGTGAACCCAGTCGCTGACAACGGCGCCGCATACGCGAAGTACCCGGGCGAGATCGGTGCGCGGGTGACGTGGCCGCGGCCGGCGTTCTTCCGTACTGACAAGTCCTTCACTGTCGAGGCCTGGGTCCGTGACGACGCACTCGCCGGTGGCACTGCGACTGCAGCGACCTTTGTGGACGGCGACAAGATGCCGGTATCGCTGGACTACCACCCTGAGTGGGGCAGCAAGTGGACCTTCATGCTGGCTGATTCACGGATTCTGGTCAGTGACGCCAGCCCGGTCGAGGGTAAGTGGACGCATCTGGCGGGAACGTATGACGCCGCGACCAACCGTGCGTGCTTCTACGTCGACGGCCAGTTGCAGAACACCGAGCTGACCAGTTCCGGCGCGACCACCGTCCAGGGATGCTCCACGGGCGTGGTTTCCAAGAACAACTGGGGTTCGGTCGTAGCGGGCGCGGGCTACTGGAACGGCGGCCAGCTGGTCAATCCGTGGCGCGGCGGCCTGGCTGGAATCCGGTTGTACTCAGGCGTTCGCACCGCCAACCAGATCAAGGACGACCGGACGGCCGACGACCCGGGCGCCCTTTTCGAAATCAAGAACTGAGACCCACACCGATCTGTCGAGGGGGAGCCGTGCGAGCACGGTGGCGTAGCAGAACTCTGGCCGCGGTCGTCTCAGTCCTGATGGTGGGGACGACGACGACCGCGATCGCGGCGCCGGCAAGGGGCGGCTGGCACGGACTGGGCTGGAACCTGCCCGGCCTGCAGAAGCCCAAGTCCGTGCCGGGAAGTACGGAACCGACCCGTCCGGCGCCGCGCAGCGAGACCGCGCAGAAGGCGCTGAAGGCCCCGCAGGCGGTGTCGTGGCCTGCCACGACGTCCGTCGAGGTCGACGTGGCCGCCAAGGCGAAGACGGTCGCACCGTTGGCGGTCGGTCGCAAGGCGGCCAAGGACTTGCCGGGCCGGGTCCGGATCGAGACGCTGGACCGCGCGGCGTCGGACCGTGCCGGTGTGGCCGGTGTGCTGATGAAGATCGCGCCGGCCTCGGGTGACGTGTCGGGGCCGTTGTCGGTGGACATCGACTACGCGGGCATTGCCTCGGCGTACGGCGGTGGCTTCGGTGACCGGCTTACCCTTGTGTCCTATCCGGACTGCGTACTGTCCGCACCGGATCAGCCGCAGTGTCGGGTGGCAACGCCATTGGCCACCACCAACACCTCGGACAAGCACATCCGCAGCGAGGTGACGCTGCCGGGCAAAGCGGTCCGGATCGGGAACGCACGGCCAGAAGCCAATGCGATCGCCGCACCCATGGTGGTCGCCGCGGTCGGCGGCACCAAGGGCGGCGGAGGCGACCTGACCGCGACTTCGTTGTCCCCGGCGGGAACGTGGTCGGCGGGTGGGTCGAGCGGCGAGTTCACCTACGAGTACCCGATCACCATGCCGTCCCCGCCTGTGGGCGACGCGCCTGGCCTGTCGTTGAGCTACTCCTCGGGCAGCGTCGACGGCGCCACCTCCGCGACGAACAACCAGCCCTCCTGGGTCGGCGACGGCTGGGGTATGTCGGTCGGCGGTTACATCGAGCGCTCCTACAAGTCCTGCGCCAAAGACCTCGGCGGTAACAACAGTCAGACCAAGACCGGCGACCAGTGCTGGGCCACGGACAACGCCACGCTGTCGCTCGGCGCACGCAGCGGTCCGTTGGTCAAGGACCAGACCACCGGCGCGTGGCACCCGAAGCGCGACGACGGTGCCAAGGTCGAGAAGCTCACCGGTGCGTCGAACGGCGCTCGCGACGGTGAGTACTGGAAGGTCACGACCACCGACGGCACGCAGTACTTCTTCGGCCTGAACCACCTGCCCGGCTGGGCGAGCGGCAGGCCGGAGACCCAGTCCGCCTTCACCGCACCGGTGTTCGGCAACCACGCGGGCGAACCGTGCAACCAGGCGACGTTCGCCGCGTCCTGGTGTCAGCAGGCCTACCGCTGGAACCTTGACTACGTCGTGGATCCCCACGGCAACGAGATCGCCTACTACTACCAGCCCGAGACCAACTACTACGGGCTCAATCTCAACACCACCACCGCGGGCACGCCGTACGTCCGTGGCGGCTATCTGCTGCGGATGGAATACGGCCTCAACACCAAGGCAGGCGGTGTTTATGCGCAAGCGCCTGCCCGGGTCGTGTTCGACACAGCCGAACGGTGCCTGCCGTCCGGCACGATCACATGTGACCCCGGCCAGTTGAACTCCGGCACGGCCTCCTCATGGCCGGATGTCCCGGCTGACCAGATCTGCAACCAGGGCGCGACCTGCAAGAGCGTGTCCCCGACGTTCTTCACCCGCAAGCGTTTGACGACCGTGACCACCCAGGTCGCCAACGGCTCGGGTGGCTGGAACAACCGCGACAAGTGGACTCTCGCACACACGTTCCCGGTCAGTGGGGACGGCAACAATCCGGTCTTGTGGTTGGACAACATTGTCCACACCGGACTTGCGGGTGGCCCGCTCGCCATGCCCGCCACAACGTTCGGCGGTACGGCCAAGTCGAACCGGACGTTCGCCAGCCAGGACTACACGAGCCTGTCGCGTTACCGGATCACGTCCATCACCGGTGAGCTCGGCGGTTCGACAACGGTCGACTACTCGGCTCCGGACTGCCAGGGCGGCGCGCCCGACCCAGCGACCAACACGACTCGCTGTTACCCGATGTACTGGACGCCAGGCGGGAAAACCGACCCGATCCTGGACTGGTTCAACAAGTACGTCGTCACCGACGTGTACTCCGACGGCCGCACGGTCAATTCGGTGCAGAACCGCACGCACTACGACTACGAGGGCGGTGGCGCCTGGCACTTCGACGAGAACCGCCTTGTCGAAGAGAAATACCGGACGTGGTCGCAGTGGCATGGCTACGGCGACGTCACCACGACGACCGGAAACCCCGGTGACCCATCCGGTCCGCGTACGGTCGTCAAGGACAAGTTCATGCGTGGCATGGACGGTGACAAGGCGGCGAGCGGCACCAAGAGCGTCTCGGTGAGCAACTCGTTGAACGAGTCCATTCCGGACGCCAAGCAGTTCCAGGGATTCAAGCGTGAGGCGCTGTCCTACTGGGACGGCAACGTCATGTCGACCACGATCACCGATCCGTGGTCAAGCGCGGCGACTGCGACCGATGCGAACAGTGTCCAGTCCTTCGTGACCGGGACGGGCGGCACCCGCACGCGTAGCTGGATCGCGGCCACGAACTCGTGGCGGGAGACCCGCAGCACGGCCACGTTGAACGACAAAGGTCTGCCGACCGCTGTGCAGGAAGACGGCGACATCGCCGATCCCGCGCAGACAACGTGCACGCGCACCACCTATGTGGCCAACACCGATGTGTGGCTGCACAGCGCTCCGAGCTCGGTGCAAAAGGTGGCCGGCCCGTGTGCTGACAGCAATCCGGCGACCAGCGCGAACATCATCTCGTACGAGCGCAACCACTATGACGGCAAGGACTTCGAGGCTGCGCCGGTCGCGGGCAAGCTGACCCAGGTCGACACCGTGGACAAGTGGCCCGCCAACGGTCCTCCGACATTCCAGTCCTCGAAGACCACCTACGACACGGTTTACGGGCGTCCGCTGACGGTCACCGATCCACTGAACCGTGAGACGACGACGACCTACACGCCGTCGACTGGCGGCCCGATCACCCAGGTCACGGTCACCAGCCCACCCGTGACGATCGCGGGCGTACCCACATCATTCACGGCAAGCACAAACTACGACCCCGTTTCCGGCCTCGCGACATCCAAGGTGGACGCGGCTGGGCTCCGTACCGACACGACGTATGACGCGCTCGGCCGCGTCACCGCGGTCTGGGCGCCGGGCCGTTCGAAGGCCGCGGGCGAGTCCGCGCAGACAACGTTCGGTTACACCGTCAACACCTCCACGCCGAGCGTGGTGACGTCCAACAGGTTGCTGTCCTCGGGGCAGTACGCCACGACGTACACGATCGTCGACGGTCTGGGCCGTACGGTCCAGGTGCAGGAACCGACTTCGTACGCTGACGGCGGCCGCGTTGTGGTCGACACGCTGTACGACTCGCAGAGCCGTCCGTGGAAGGTGCACAACCCGTACTGGAACAGCGCTGCACCACAGGGCGAGTTGCTCGTCGTGCAGGAGAACGCCGTCCCCAACACGACGGTGTCGAACTTCGACTCGGCCAACCGCAATGTCGCGTCCATCTTCCTGCTCAACGGCACGGAAAAGTGGCGCACGACAACCAAGCACGACGGCGACCGCGTCACCACGATTCCGCCCGCGGGCGGTACGGCATCCACGGCGATCAGCAACGGTCTGGGCCAGAAGGTCAAGACGCTGCTCTACAAGGACCTCGCGCATACCGGGCCGAACGACCCCGCCGACGCCGCGACCTACACCTACAACCGGGCGGGTCAGCTGGCCACGGTGAAGGACGCGACCGGCCAGAACACCTGGACGTTCGACTACGACCTGCGCGGCAACAAGATCGCGCAGAACGACCCGGACGCGGGCGCGTCCAGCTCCACCTACGACGCCCTCGGGCAACTGCTGTCGACGACCGACGCACGCGGCAAGAAGGTCGTCTACACCTACGACAACCTTGGCCGTAAAACGGGCTCGTACGACACCGCCACCACAGGAACGCGTCTCACGGCGTATACCTACGACACGTTGCTCAAGGGCGCGCCGACCACCTCCGTGCGGTTCGTGTCCGGCAAGGCGTACGTCAAGGCCGTCGCGGGCTACGACGCGGCGGGCCGCCCCACCGGTACGAAGGTGACCATCCCGAGCAACGAAACGGGATTGTCCGGGACGTACACGTTCACCACGGCCTACGACCCGTTGACCGGTGCTGTGGCTCGAGAGACCTCACCCGGTGTGGGTGGACTGCCTGAGGAAACGGTCTTCCATACCTACAACGCGCTGGGCAAACCGAGCCAGCTGTACGCGGCCAACGCAGGTGGCGGCGCGGGCACGAGTCTCGTATCCGAGACGAAGTACAACGCGTTCGGCCTGCCGTTGCGGATGAACTACGCCGACGTCAACGACCCGAAGCAGGTGTCGACGACGTGGACGTACGAGGACGGCACCAACCGCCTCAGCTCGTCGGCCACCGTGCGTGCGACCGAGAACGACCAGTGGGTGACCAACCGCGCGTACACCTACACGCCGTCGGGTGCGCTCACGAAGATCTCCGACGTCTCCGACACGCAGTGCTTCAAGTACGACTACCTGCAGCGCCTGACCCAGGCCTGGACACCTGCCTCCGGTGACTGCGCCGCACCACAGGGCACAGGCTCCTTGGGTGGCGCGGCACCGTTCTGGACAGAGTGGGCCCACGACGTCACCGGCAACCGCGTGAAGGAGACCGACCACGCGACCGCAGGCGACACCGTCACCACGCTGACCTACCCCAACCCGGGTTCGCCCCGTCCTCACGCCGTCACCTCGGCGACCACGACGGGCCTCACCACGACCAACGACTCGTACACCTACGACGCCGCAGGCAACACGCTCACGCGTACGAAGGCCGGCGCAACGCAGACCTTCACCTACGACATCGAAGGCCGCGTAGCTACCGCGACCGAGGCAGGCAAGACCTCGTCGTACCTGTACGACGCTGACGGCACCCGCCTCATCACACGCGACCCCACGGGCACAACGCTGTTCGTCGGCGACGTCGAGTTGTTCGTCGCGACGGGCACGAGCACGGCGACCGGCACACGGTTCTACAACCACGGTGGCAAGTCCGTCGCCATCCGCAACGGTACGGGCTTGACGTGGAAGGTCGCCGACCACCACGGCACATCCACGGCAAGCATCCTGGCGTCCAACCTGTCGGTGACCCGCCGCTACCAGGACCCCTACGGCAACATCCGTGGCACGGCCCCGTTGTCGTGGCCTGACAAACACGGCTTCATCGGCGGCTACCAGGACACGACCAACCTGGTCCACATCGGAGCGCGTGAGTACGACCCGTCCCTCGGCCGGTTCACAGCCGTCGACCCGATGCTGGATCTGGCCGACTCGCAGTCGTGGAACGGCTACGCGTACGCCAACAACAACCCGGTCGACCACAGCGACCCGACGGGTCTGTTCTGCGACGGCTGCAGCGGCACAGTCGGCGTGGACTGCCCGCCGTGCGGCGGCAGCCCGCCCGCGAGCAGTCCCAAGTCCAACAACACCTACGACCACTACTGCGACGGGTGCAACAACAGAAAAGGCTGGGCCACCCCGCACGGCAACTACCCGTCGAAGGCCGGTTCCAACGGCAAGCTGGCCCTGGACCTGTCCAAGGTCGCCAAGCCGCCGCTGATCCGTGACCTCCAACGGCACTTCTACTACGACTTCGGTGAGTGGTACCCGCTCAAGGGCGAAGAGGGCATCCTCGACCCCCTGCCTGGCTACACCCCGCCGGAGGAGTTGAGTGAAGGCACCCGCTGGCTGATCCTCGGCGGCGTCGTCGCCGGCATCGCCTGCGCCGTCGTCGAACCCTGCGGCGCCATCGCTCTCGGCGCCCTGGAGGCCGTCGGCCCACCCATGGCCGTCGCTCCCGCGGCACCCGGCGTCGTCATCGCCGGTGGCGCCACCGTCAAGGGCATCGACGTCATCGACGACGCCCTCAAGGCCGGCGCCAAGACCGAGAACGGCGCAGCCAACGTCGCCAAGACATGTCTGGGTGGCAAGAGCTTCTCCCCGGACACCAAGGTGTTGATGGCCGACGGCTCAACCAAGGCCATCAAGGACATCCAGCCCGGTGACGAGGTTCTCGCCACCGACCCAGAGACCAGCGAGACCACCTCCCGGCCTGTGGTCGCTGTCCACACCAACCACGACACCGAACTCACCGATCTCACAGTCGCCGACGGGACAGGCACCCAGGCGATACTGCACACGACCCAGCACCACGAGATCTGGGACGAGACGGCCCGTGAGTGGTTGCCCGCGGGGCAACTGCGGCCAGGACTCCGGTTCCGCACGCCGTCAGGGCAGCACGCCACGCTGGCGGCCAAGGCGAACTTCCTTGGCGCCACCACGATGTACGACCTGACGGTTGCCAACACCCACACGTACTACGTGTTGGCAGGCAACACGCCGGTACTCGTCCACAACTTGAACTGCACTCCGGAAATCCTGGAGCAGGCCTACAAATCGGCCAGTACCCCGGCAAAGCTTGAACATGTGATCGACCCGGCGAAGCACGGCTTCGCCGACCTGGTCCAGCGTTCTGGTGGTCGCGAGCAAGCGATGCGGCGCATTGTGGATAGTCTTGGCGATGTGGACGATCTGCCGCAGGCCGGGAAATTCGAGGTCGGCCGGGTGATCGACGGTGAAAGCGTCACAATTCGAGGGGCTGTGGTCGATGGAGTTCCCAGGCTGGGAACGGCGTTCATTCCTGGGAAATTCCCGGGGTGAGAGCCGGGGGACGAACTGGTGGTGTGACTGATGTCCGTTCCTGTTGAGCCTCGACCGCTGAATTCCGGGGAGCGGGCAGTGATGGGGCATGTGCTGTCGGCGGATTTCCCCGGTTCCGAAGAGCTGCGCTGTCAGCTCGACAACGTCGAGGTGGTGGCGCAATGGGGGGTCGGATCGGTGAGTGTGGACCTGGTGGTTCGAGGGGACTTCCCCGTGGCCCCGGTCCCGTCGGGAGTCGCTCCAGTGGAGGCCACGGTGGTTGACCAGTCCGGCGAACTCGTCGGAGAGATCATTCTCTGGACTCAGTCGGGTGCGCTGTCCGGGCTCGAATATGCTTGGTACGGGGATGAGCCGCCGGCTTTTCTTCCCGCGGTCGACAGAATTGTTGTCACCACATAGATTTCGACCTTGAACCTGCAGCGCGGAAAGCCTGGCCGGAGCACTCTCCGGCCAGGCTTCGCTTTTCCTGGCAAAGGGCTGAAAGCCCTGGGATCAGGCGCCGCGGAAGGCGTTGATCGCGTCGATGTGCTTGGCGCGTAGTTCGGTGTTGTGCACCCCGAGGCCTTCCTCGGGGGCCAGGCAGAGCACGCCGACCTTGCCCTGGTGGGCGTTGCGGTGCACGTCGTAGGCGGCCTGACCGGTCTCGGCCAGCGGGTACACCTTCGACACGGTCGGGTGAATCTTTCCCTTGGCGATCAAACGGTTCGCCTCGGCGGCCTCACGGTAGTTGGCGAAGTGCGAGCCGACGATCCGCTTGAGGCTCATCCACAGGTAGCGGTTGTCGTAGGAGTGCATGAAGCCCGAGGTGGACGCGCAGGTGACGATCGTGCCGCCCTTGCGGGTCACGAACACGCTGGCACCAAAGGTTTCCCGGCCTGGGTGCTCGAAGACGATGTCCGGGTCCTCACCGCCGGTCAGCTCGCGGATCTTGGCGCCGAAACGCTTCCACTCACGCGGGTTCTGGGTGTGCTCGTCCGACCAGAACTCGTAGCCCTCTGCCGACCGGTCGATGATCAGCTCGGCGCCCATCTTGCGGCAGATCTCGGCTTTCTGCGGGCTGGACACGACGCACACCGGCGTCGCGCCACCGTTCAGCGCGAACTGTGTGGCGTACGAGCCGAGGCCGCCGGAAGCGCCCCAGATCAACACTGTGTCGCCCTGCTTCATGCCGGCACCGTTGCGGGACACCAGCTGGCGGTACGCCGTGGAGTTGACCAGGCCGGGGGAGGCGGCCTCCTCCCAGCTCAGGTGGGCCGGCTTGGGCATCAGCTGGTTGGACTTGACCAGCGCGAGCTCGGCCAGGCCGCCGAAGTTGGTCTCGAAGCCCCAGATCCGCTGCTCAGGGTCGAGCATCGTGTCGTTGTGGCCGTCGGGGTGCTCCAGCTCCACCGACAGGCAGTGCGCGACGACCTCGTCGCCGGGCTTCCACGCGCCCACGCCCGGACCGGTCCGCAGCACCACGCCGGCCAGGTCGGAACCCACGACGTGGTACGGCAAGTCGTGCCGTTTGGCCAGCTCGGACGTCTTGCCGTAGCGGCGCAGGAAGCCGAACGTGTCCAGCGGCTCGAAGATCGACGTCCACACCGTGTTGTAGTTGATGGCCGAGGCCATCACCGCGACCAGTGCCTCACCCGGCCCCAGCTCCGGCGTGGCCACGTCCTCCACGTGCAGTGACTTGCGCGGGTCCTTGTCCGGAGTGGACAGTCCGGCGAACATCCCGGTCTCGTCGGCGTGCACTGTCACCGCACGGTAGTGATCCGGCACGTCCAGGCCGGCGACGGCGGCCAGATCACCCGAAAGAATGGCGTCACGGATCTTTTCCACGATCTCCTCCAACGTCGCGAATTTCCGGAGGTTACCCACGAGTAATCAGAGATCACCACAAATGTGAGAGGTGCGCCACCCGGACCGATTCAGAGACCTAGTCGGCCGCTGCCGGTTCTACCAATTCGACCAGTACTCCACCTGCGGATTTCGGGTGCACGAAGTTGACCTTGCTGTCCGAGGTGCCGTGCCGGGGCTCGTCGTAGAGCACTTTCACCCCGGCGGACCGCAGTCCGTCGCCCGCCTGGGCGACGTCGTTCACCCGGAAGGCCAGCTGCTGCAGCCCCGGGCCACTGCGGGCGATGAACTTGCCGATCGCGGAGTCCGGGCTCAACGGCGCCAGCAGCTGGATCGCGGTGCCTGTGCCGTCGTCACCCGGTGCGCGCAGCATCGCCTCCCGCACGCCCTGCTCCTCGTTCACCTCCAGTACGGCGACTTCCAGGCCGAACTTCGCCTGGTAGAACTCGATCGCCTCGTCCAGGTCGGGCACCGCGATGCCCACGTGGTCGATGGCGCTGGCACGAGCGGCAGGTTCATTCGGCATGCCGTTGAGAATAGGCATGCGCGGCGGCTTGTGAGCGAGACTTCTGTGGTGTGCGTGACATAAGCCGTTACACGGAATCGGTGCAGATGGTTGGACGTGGGTATCGTCCAGAGTTAACGAGCGCTTGCATTGGGAGGAAGTTGTGGCCGGTTCCGTCATCGTCGCTGGAGCACGTACGCCGATGGGGCGGCTGCTCGGGTCGCTCAAGGATTTCTCCGGTACCCAGCTCGGCGGGTTCGCCATCAAGGGCGCGCTCGAGCGGGCCGGTGTCGCTCCGGAGCAGGTCCAGTACGTGATCATGGGCCAGGTGCTGACCGCGGGCGCGGGCCAGATCCCCGCCCGGCAGGCCGCCTCCGCCGCGGGTATCCCGATGAACGTCCCCGCGCTGACCATCAACAAGGTCTGCCTGTCGGGCCTGGACGCGATCGCGCTGGCCGACCAGCTGATCCGGGCGGGCGAGTTCGACATCGTCGTGGCCGGCGGCCAGGAGTCGATGACCCAGGCGCCGCACCTGCTGCCGAAGTCGCGGTCCGGCTTCAAGTACGGCGACGTCACCATGGTCGACCACATGGCGCACGACGGTCTGTTCTGCGCCTTCGACCAGGTCGCCATGGGTGCGTCGACCGAGAAGTACAACTCGCGCTACGGCGTGACCCGCGCGCAGCAGGACGAGTTCGCGGCCCGCTCGCACCAGTTGGCCGCCGCGGCGGTCAAGAACGGTTTGTTCGCGGAGGAAATCGTCCCGGTGGCGGTCCCGCAGCGTAAGGGCGACCCGCTGATCGTGGACTCCGACGAGGGTATCCGTGGCGACACGACGCCGGAGACGCTGGCCAAGCTGCGTCCCGCGTTCGCCAGCGACGGCACGATCACGGCAGGCTCGGCGTCGCCGATCTCCGACGGCGCGGCCGCGGTCGTGGTGATGAGCAAGGCAAAGGCCGAGGAGCTGGGCCTGACCTGGCTGGCCGAGATCGGTGCGCACGGCGTGGTCGCCGGTCCGGACGCCTCGCTGCACGAGCAGCCGTCCAACGCCATCAAAGCCGCGCTGGCCAAGGAGAACCTCAACCCGGCCGACCTGGACCTGGTGGAGATCAACGAGGCCTTCGCCGCGGTCGGCCTGGTGTCCATCGAGCAGCTGGGCATCAGCGCGGACAAGGTGAACGTCAACGGCGGCGCGATCGCGCTGGGCCACCCGATCGGCATGTCCGGCGCGCGGCTGGCGCTGCACCTTGCGCTGGAGCTCAAGCGCCGTGGTGGCGGTGTCGGCGCGGCTGCGTTGTGCGGTGGCGGCGGCCAGGGCGACGCGCTGATCATTCGTGTCCCCAAGTGATGTAGACGACCTGGTCAGCCGCGCGCGGGACGCTGAACCGCGCGCGGTCGCCAGGCTGATCTCGCTCGTCGAGGACGCCAGCCCGCAGCTTCGGTCCGTGGCTGCGGCGCTGGCGCCTTACTCCGGGCGTGCTCGGGTAATCGGCCTGACCGGTCCACCTGGGGTCGGCAAATCGACATCCACATCCGCGCTGGTCACTAGCCTTCGGCGGCAAGGAAAACGCGTCGGAGTGCTTGCCGTGGATCCTTCTTCGCCATTTTCCGGCGGTGCTTTGCTCGGCGACCGGATTCGTATGCAGGAACATGCGACGGATCGCGGTGTTTTCATTCGCTCGATGGCCACTCGAGGGCATTTGGGCGGACTTTCCTGGGCGACGCCGCAGGCTTTGCGCGTGCTCGACGCGGCCGGGTTCGACGTCGTGCTGATCGAGACCGTCGGGGTTGGACAGTCCGAAGTGGACGTCGTGTCACTCGCTGATACGACGGTTGTGTTGCTGGCGCCGGGAATGGGAGACGGAATCCAGGCCGCCAAGGCGGGCATTCTCGAGATCGCGGACTTGTTCGTGGTGAACAAGGCAGATCGTGACGGCGCCGAGGCGACCGTGCGAGACCTGAAGAACATGGTCGCCATGGCCCGTCGAGGAGTTGGTGGAACTTCCTGGCGTCAGCCCATTGTCCGGACCATTGCGTCCGAAATGGATGGTGTAGAGGAGGTTGTCGCCGCGCTGGACAAGCATCATGACTGGCTGACCTCCTACGGCGAACTGGAGCAGCGCCGTGACCGCCGGGCCCGCGCCGAGGTGGAGGCGATCGCCCTGGAGTCCGTGCGTGCGAGTTTCGCGGGGCCCGGTGAGGACGTGCTGGCTGACCTGGCCAAACGGGTAGCCTCGGGGGAGTTGGACCCGTACGCGGCGGCCGATCGGCTGGTAGCGGGAATATCCCGGCCCTGACCGTCGTCGCACCGAGGAAACCGGCAGATTGGGGCGGCGGATGAAGTTCGGGATCTCCACGTTCGTCAACGACGAGAGCATCAGCCCAGCAGACCTGGCGCGAGCGGTCGAAGAACGCGGGTTCGTCTCACTCGTGGTCCCAGAACACACCCACATCCCGGCAAGTCGTGAAACCCCGTACCCGGGAGGCGGCGACCTGCCGCCGGTCTACTACAGGACCCTGGACCCGTTCGTGACGCTGGCCGCGGCGTCCGCCGTGACCACAAAGATCCAGCTGTTCACGGGCATAACGTTGTTGATCCAGCGCGACCCGATCATCACGGCGAAAGAGACCGCGACTCTCGACCTGATCTCCGGCGGTCGGCTCGTCTTCGGAGTGGGAGCTGGCTGGAACCTCGAAGAGATGCGTAACCACGGCACCGACCCTCGCGCGCGCGGTGCCCTGCTGGACGAACGTATTGAGGCAATCAAGGCCCTCTGGACCGGAGAACCGGCGGAATACCACGGAAAATATGTCGACTTCGACCCGGTTTTCTCCCGCCCGAAGCCAGTCCAGCAGCCACACCCACCGATCTACATCGGCGGCGCCTCCGACGTCACAGTGCGTCGAGTGATAAAGCACGACGCAGGCTGGATCGCGAATCCGTTCCCCGTAGAGGTGCTCACAAAAACCGTTGCCCAGATGCGTGACGGTGCAGGCCGCGATGTCCCCCTGGCCATGTTCGGCTCGCCGAAGGACTTGGACTACTGGCGTGCCTGCGCGGCTCTCGGCTTTGGCCAGGTGGCGCTGTTCTTGCCGACTCGTCCGCGTGACGAGACCCTCAAATTGCTCGACGAGTACGCCGCCAAAGTGTCCGATTATGAACGAGGCTGAAACCCCAGTTGTGCCGCTACGACGATCGGATCGGCACGTTGAGTGTGCGGCGGCGAGACTGAGGCGGCTCATGCCGTGACCTGTGTGTTTCTGCAAGCAGGGCACCGGTGGGAGCACGCTCACTACCCTTCTGGGGTAGTCGCTGGTACTCTGGTACCCGGCAAGGTCGCTCGCATCGCCCAAGGAGGGTTCGGTCATGGCCGCCGCCACCGCGCCTATCAAGGTAGACATCGCGACCGATGAACTCGTGTCCCACGCAGCTCATTTCCTGTCGCGCTCGAAGAAGGACATCGTCGATGCTGCCGTACGCGAATACATCGACGCTCACCGCGACGAGATCAATGCTGGGATCAAAGCTGCGCTCGGTCAGCTCAATGGCTCTGATGCTGCCGCCATCTCCATGATGACCGGATTCAGCGTTGACGAACTTGACGACCTCGGTGGCCTGCCGAAATAGCTTGGCGCATGGCGGTCGATTCTGTCACGGCAGGGTTCTCTAGCATTCAGAACATGACTCAGGTCCCGGTCGGTGTACGCCCAACCAAAAGATGCCTTGCCGATCTCGGCCTATCGTTGCCAGACCTTGGCCAACCTCTCGAAGAGATGGAGAATTCCGTCGTTGCCGCCGCCCAGGCGGTCCCGGTACAGCGGGACGCCGGCGGAGCCCGACGGATCTTGTCATTGAGCGACCGTGTGTGGTTCAAGGTCAAGACCGGCGATCAGCGAGCCGTTGTCACCCAAATGAATGGTGACGACGTGCCGGACGGAGTTCCGTGGGGTGCCGGCACGTGGTGGATCGGCGCGGCCGGACACCGTCAGGCTGACAGTCCACAGCGCGACTTCTACGAATCGATCAGGCGCGAGTGCACCGTCGGCAAGACTGTCTCGACCGCTCGCCTCCTCCCTGACGATTGGGACTGGAAGCGCTTCACCGCCGAGCAAGCGGTTGCCTGGCGACGCGAGATGAAGCGAATCGTGACCCGCCTTATCGCCATGTCTCTCACAACGGGAAGTCTTGCAGTGGCCGAATTCCGGCACCATCGCATCAAGGCTCTTGTCCGTGTCGACGACGGCCACGAGGCCTACTTGGCGATCATTGCCGAAGGTATCCCCGACCCTGCGATCTTTGCTCTGCTCCTTGACTGTGTTCCCGGCATCGCACCGGACGAATGGCAGCCTGAGCCATCTCAGCTTGCGGCGATGGACCCGTCGCCAGGCGAGATCATCTGGTCGACACTGTTCCCATCAGAGGTAGCGAGCGCGATTCTCGAACTCGACGTCGATAGCTGAAACTGGAAATCCCAGTCATGTGAGTCCCAAATGCCACAATGAACACCCCGGGTGACCATTAGGGGAGTTCTCATGACAGAACCGGCACGACCCATCTTCGTGCGCCGGAAGCTGGGCGCCAAACTCCGTCGCCTGCGTGAGCGGGCAGAGCTCACGCTGGCCGACGCGGCCCCAAGACTGGACAGGACAAAAAGCGCACTACATCGTGTGGAAACCGGCGAGACAAAAGCGGACGTACATCTTGTACGCACAATGATGGACATCTACGACTGTTTCGACCCAAACCTCCTCGACGAAGCCAGGCACGCCCTCAAACCTCCCTGGTACAGGGCCTACGGAGTGAAGGACAAGGGCTACGTCGATGTCGAAACTGAGGCCGAGGAAGTCAACCAGGTACAATTGGTTGGTATACCAGGTCTCCTGCAAACCAAGGCATACACAAGAGCGCTGTTCCACGTTGGTCGCAGCCGGAGCCCGGAGGAGCTGGACTGTGATGTCAAGGTGCGGGGGATCCGGCAGCTCCGGTTGACCAGTGAGGAGCGGCCGTTGCAACTGGTCGCAGTCGTGCACGAGGCCGCGCTTCGTCGCGTCGTGGGCGGCCGGAGGGTCATGCGCGAGCAAATGCGGCATTTGGTGAAGGCAGCCGCACTTCCCACCGTGACTCTTCAGGTGATTCCGCTTGACGAAGGCAGCTACATGGTGCCGTATGGGCCGTTCAATCTGCTGAGATTCCCAGATCCAGAGGATCCTGAGCTGCTCTACATCGAGCACCCCGGCGGAGCCCACCACATTGAGGAGGCGCCAAAGGTGCGCGAAGGTAGACTTGTGTTCGACCAGTTGCGAATCCATGCACTGAGCCCCACCGATTCGGTTGCACTGATCGAGCGACTGGCGACCGAGCTGTATGGCCCCCGACAAGTGAGGCATGCACGTGGACCACTCCGGACTGACCTGGCGGAAGAGCACCTATAGCGACGACGGCGGCAACGCTGACTGTGTTGAGGTCGCGTGTTTACCGCTGGCTGCTGCAGTCCGCGACTCGAAGAATCCGGCTGCCGGGATGCTTGCCTTCCCCGATGGGGCTTGGCGATCTTTCCTGGGCGGCCTCAGCGGTTGAGGTAGGCGAGGACCGCCAGGACTCTTCGGTGGCCGCCGTCGCTGGGTGGTAGGTCCAGCTTGGCGAAGATGTTGCCGATGTGTTTGTGCACGGCTCTTTCGGTGACCGTCAGTTTTGTTGCTATGTCTCCGTTTGCGTGGCCTTCTGCCATCAGGCCGAGGACTTCCCGCTCTCTGGGGCTGAGGGTGCCGACGGGGTCCTGGGTGCGGCGGCGGACCAGTAGCTGGGCGACCACTTCGGGGTCCATCACTGTTCCGCCAGCCGCGACCCTCCGCAACGCGTCCACGAATTCGTCGACCCTGCTCACTCTGTCCTTCAACAGGTAGCCAACCGAACCTGCGCCGTCGGCCAACAGTTCGCCCGCGTAGGTCTCTTCCACATATTGGGAGAGAACCAGTACCGGCAGGCCGGGCATTTCGGCCCGTACCTCCAGGGCCGCGCGCAGGCCCTCGTCGCGGAAGCTCGGTGGCAGCCGGACGTCCACAATGGTCACATCCGGCTTGTGTTCGCGGACTGCCGCGACGAATGCCTTGCCGTCGATTGCTGTGGCGACAACCTCTATGCCCGCGGAGCGCAGCAAGAGGTTGAGGCCTTCGGAGAGCAGGATGTTGTCCTCCGCGATCACGACACGCAAGGCACCTCCACGGAGATCACAGTCGGCCCGCCGGGCGGGCTGTCCACGGCCAACGTACCGTCCAGCGCCGCGACTCGTCGCCGCATCCCGAGAATGCCTGTCCCATGTGACTCGTTCACGCCGCCGAACCCGTTGTCGGACACCGTGATTCGCAGACATTCATCGCGTGTCACACGTACGACCGCTGCTGTGGCATGGCTGTGCTTGGTGACGTTGGTCAACGCCTCGGCAACCACGAAGTACGCGGCGGCCTCGACCGGCGCGGGAACCCGGCCCAGATCCGACGTCTCGACCACGGTTGGCACCGGGCAGCGCGCCCCCAAAGCTGCCAGTGCTCCGTCGAGGCCCCGGTCGGTCAGGATCGGCGGATACATCGTCCTGATCACGTCCCGCAGCTCGCCCATGGCCTGTTCGGCGCCCTCCCGCGCCTCCCTGACCAGGTGTGACACCGGATCTTTGTCGTCGAGGGACTTCTCGGCCACGCCCAGCCGCATCGCGATCGACACGAGCCGTGCCTGCGTGCCGTCGTGCAGGTCGCGCTCGATCCTGCGCAGTTCGGCGTCATGTGCGTTGACCGCACCGGCCCGGGTCTCGGCGAGTTCTTCCACTCGTGCGGCCAGCTTCGACTGCGACAGCAGCAACTTCGACATGATCGCGTGCACACGAGCGATGAACGGCACCCCGAACCAGGCCAGGCCGAGCGCCCCAACCGCAATCGGTGCCCCGACCGCCAGCGCCATCGCCCAGTTGTCGATCCGTATGTCGAAGATCTGCCCGGTGTCCTGCGGCGCCAAGGTCCACCAGAAGACCGTCATCCACGTGGTGAACACCGCGAAGACGGTCAGCATCATCGTGAGGATGCCGAGACCGAAACCCAGGAACATGTGGACGACCAGCCACGCCAGGTCCCGCCAGGTGGTCGAGTCGGTGATCACCTGACGGACCCGGGCCAGCACACCCCCGCGCAGTGGCTGGAACGCCGGCTGGATCTCCGCCCCCAGGACCCAGCCGGCAAGGCCGCGGTGCATGTCCGTCCAGAGCCGGATGGTCATGATGACGATCGGGAACAGCACAAACCCCAGCCCGGCCGCGAACAGCGCCACCCCGCACATCAGGATGAGCAGGAAAAACGCCATCGAGAACGGTGCACTGAACCCGGCCAACGCCATGTACCCGGCGCTTCGCCCCCACTGTTTGAGCATGTCCCCAGTCTGCCGCCCGAGTTCCGCCGGCACAGTGGTACGGGCTACACCAAATCACGTCGCGCGGTCACCCAGATGAGTCATCCGCTCGGCGATCCGCTCCGGCGTCGGCCGGTGCATCTCGCCGGCGAACTGCCCATCCGCCAGGAAAACAACCGAGTCCGCGTACGACGCCGCCACCGGATCATGCGTCACCATCAGAACCGTCTGCCCCATACCGGTGACGACGTGCCGGAGCAGCTCCAGCACCTGACGCGCGGTCCGCGTGTCCAACGCCCCCGTCGGCTCGTCGGCGAACACCGCGTCAGGCCTCGTCACCAAGGCCCGCGCGATCGCCACACGCTGCTGCTGACCACCCGACAACTCACTCGGCAGCCGATTCAACCGATCACTGAGCCCAACCGCGCGAACAACCTCCGCCAGCAGCGCCTTGTCCACCCTCCTACCCGCCAGCCGCAACGGCAACGTGATGTTCTGCTGCACAGTCAACGTGGTGAGCAAGTTGTACGCCTGGAAGACGAAGCCGATCCGCTCCCGCCGCAGCGTCGTCAGCTGGGTCTCCTTCAACCGCGACAGCTCGGCGTCCCCCAGCCACACCTGCCCCGACGTCGGCTTGTCAAGCCCGGCCGCACAGTGCAGGAACGTGCTCTTGCCCGAACCCGACGGCCCCATCACCGCGGTGAACGTGCCCCGCCTCAACTCGATGCTCACATCCCGCAGCGCGTGCACAACCCCATCCCCGGAGCCGTAGACCTTGCTCACGCCGTTCATCCTGAGCGCGGGAGTGCCCACCGGCGCCTGCAGTGTCGCCTCAGTTCTCATACCGCCAACGCTATTGACCAGGGCAGACCCATTTGAATGGCTCAAACCCCCGAGTTGGCGGTGGGGCTATCCCTACCCCTGCGTCGGTTACTGGTACTGGCCGTACTTGATCACGTGTGGCCAGAAGGTGCTGTCCTCGATCGCGCACGGATATTCGAAATCCAAGTCGTCCTCGGCAAAGGACACACTCCAGGCAACCACATAGCCGCTTTGGTAGTCATCTGCGGTCAGCGAGAACACATAGAACTCAGGCTCACGCTCCACTCCGAGCTTGTCCAGCAGCGGATCGCCCTTGTGGATGAGGTCGATCGAGATGTTGTTCAGCGAGCGCGGCACCTTCATCTCCTTCACACCGCGAAACAACACATCCAACCTGGTGGAGTTGGGGTCGTCGATGTTCCTCTTGCTGCGCAGCAGGAGCAGGCAGTGCGACACCCCGTAGGACCACAGCTCGAACTCCCGCCCGAACTGGAGCGGCAACGCGATGTTCTCTTCCGACATTTCGATATACCTATCTGTAGGGATTCGGCAACGGCCCGCCGCCATAGGCGCCATAGTAGAAGTCAAGGTACTTGAGCAGTCCACGCTTCTCGAACTGCCGTAACTCCCACTCGGTCATCCCACCGCCACTTGTCGAGTTTTGAAGTTTCCCGAGGGCTGTTCTGTCGCGATATGCGGAAATATTGTGTGGTGAAGTACGTTCCACCAGGTGGCCGACGGAACAACTTGCGCCAGAACGTATGCAAGCGTTGGCGTTGCTGAAGTCCGGCGGTCCTGGGCTGGTGGCCGCAGCGGAGACCGCTTTGATCGGGTCGGACGCCGACGTGCGGGCATTCCTGACCACCGGTCAGCATGCGGCACGCGAGCATGACGAACGGCTCCAGGTCGCTTACATGCTCAGTGTGGGCGGTCGTGGTCTTCGGGCATTGGCCCAGCAGGCACTCGCCGGCTCGTCTCAGGATATTCACCAGTTCCTGGCGACCGGCTGGCAGGACTCGTACTGGCAGGATCAACGGGTCCGGACTGTCGCGGTGATGAATGCGGGCGGTCGCGGTGTGCGCCTCGCGGGGCAGGCCGCGTTGGATGGCAGCCGCGACGACCTACTCGACTTTCTTGTGTCCGGGCAGCACACGGCCCGCGACCAAGACAACCGGGTCCGTGCCGTGCAGATCATGTCTAACGGCGGTCCGGCCGTGCAACGCGCTGCCCGGACCGCGCTGTTGGAGGGGACGCCCGACGACGTCGAGTTCCTTGAGGTTGGTCAGTATGTCGCCCGGGAGCGTGACCAGGAAGTCGTGACCATCCAACACCTGGTCACATTGGCCAGGGAGGCCGGCGCCCAGGCGGCTGCGGAGACCGAGGCGGCTAAGGAGAGCGCGACGCAGGCCGTCCAGGCCACTGCGTTGGCCAAAAAGGCTGCTGAGCAAGCTGCTGTCGAGGCTGCTGCCGCACGTGACTCTGCGGGCAGGCGAGCGATGCCGCAGGTCGTGCGGCGAGCGCAGCCGAGCGGGCGGCAGAGTCTGTCCGGATCGCGATCGAAGCGTCGAGCACGGCCACACGGGCCGCTCGTGCGGCGGCTTCTCTCGCGGCTCGAGCGGCCGCCGCAGCCGTATTGGCTCGTGACGCCGCTGCTCGCGCATACAACGCGGCTGCCGGTGCGGTGGTGGACCGGAGCAAGGTTGGCGAGGCTCGGGTAGCGGCGGAGAACGCACAGAAGGCGGCTCAGTCTGCCCGGGACGCGGCCGCGTCGTGGACGGCGGTGCATGAGGCCTTCAGCCAGCTGAATACCGCGGTCGGTGCCGCGAAGAACGCGTCCACGTATGCGGACCAGGCCGCAGCTGCAGCTGACGCGGCGGCCGGGCACGCGGCAGCGGCAGGCGGTGACGCCACCAAGGCCCGTCGGGCTGCTGAACAGGCCCGTAAGGCGGCGCAAACGGCGTCGCAGGCGGCAAATGCGGCCGAGACGCTCGCTCGCGAAGCGGCACAAGCGGCGAACGAGTCCCGTCAGGCGGCATTGGACGCTGCCACGCATGCCGAGGCAGCCGCAACGGCAGCCAAACTGGCAGCAGATCAAGCCACTCACGCCGATCAGATGGCCCAAGGGACAGCCAACCACGCTGCGGCAGCCAAAGCCGCCGCCGACGCGGCTGAGGTTGCCTCCGAGAAGGCGCACCAGGTTCAGGAAGCAGCCCGTAGGGCCGACGCGGAACGACTCGCCACACAGACCGAGAAAGCAGTCCAGGAAGCGGAGCTGGCGAAGGAAGCCGAGCAGAACCGCAAGGCGACGCAGGCCTGGGAAGAGGCCGAGGAAACGCGGCGCGACGAGGAGACCAGACGGCTGCTGGCCGAGGCCACCGCACCTGGTGCGCCCACCGAGGTGGTCGTGGGCCATGGTCGGCGGGTGGCGGTCCGAATGCTGCACACTGGCGCCCAGTGGACCAGGGCGGCTGCGGAGACGACGCTGACTGGCACCAGCGAGGATGTTCGCCGATTCGTCACCTCTGGTCTGGCACTGGGTGCCGAACAGGACGACCGGACCAGGGTCAGCCACATTGCCGCCACCACCACAGTCGCGCCGCTGAAAACGGCCGCTGTGGCGGCGCTTGCGAGCAACCATGCCGCGGTCAAGGAATTCCTGCGGACTCTGGACTACCCGGGCAAGGACATCGACGACCGGGTGCGAATCACCCAGATCATGTCCGACGGTGGGCCGGCCCTCAAGGCCGCTGGACGGCGCGCCATGGAAGGGTCCGCTGTGGACCGCGAGTACTTCCTGCGCACCGGGCAGTACATCGCCGCGGAACAGGACGACCGGATCAAGATCACGCAGATCATGAGTGCGGGTGGGCCGGAGGTCCGGGCCGCCGGCCGGATAGCGATGCTGGGCCCGTCCTCTTACCAGAAGCAGTTCCTGGACGTCGAGCAACACAAGGCGCGGCGCCGTGACCAAGACGCCGCGGCACACGTCGCTGAGGTCGGCCAGTACCTCGCCGAGGCGACGAAGATCGTGGACACTGCGCAACAGAACGCGGCGTTGGCCGCGAAGGTGGCCGCCGAAGCACGCAACGCCGCCACCGAAGCTGCCGAGCATGCCAAGGACGCACTCGAATGGGCGAACCAGGCAGCGAACTCCGCCAACGAAGCCAAGGCCTCCGCCGATCAAGCTCAGGCGAGCGCGGCAAGTGCCGCCGAGTCGGCGAGAATCGCCCGTAACGCTGCTGCTGCAGCGCAACAGTTAGCACGCCAAGCGGCAGCGGCGGCCGCTCGTGCGGAAGCCTCAGCGGGCCAGGCGCGGGCGTACGCCGCGAACGCCGCGGCTTCTGCTGAGCGAGCGCGTATCGCGAAATGGGAGGCCAGCCAGGATCTCATCCTGACAGCTGAAGCGGCCCTGGGCGCTCTGAAAGCGGCGCAAGCGTTGCAGCAGAGGGAAGAAGCGGCTAGTCAGGCGGCCCAGAACGGCCCTCCTGGTGACGATCCGATCGGCACCGTCTCGGTCCGTACGTACGAGAATGGCGTCATGGCCGCCGTTCTCAACGGTCAGTGTTTCGTCAACGGGGTGCACGCGGTCGGCGTCGCCAACTGCGACGAGTTCGCAGCGTCCTTCGACAAGTTTCTGAGCGACATCGGACCGTTCTTCGACTTCAACAGCATCAAGGATCGAGACGACGCCGCGGCCATCGTGCTCAAGCTGTACTGTAGGGACCGCGACAGCAAATGCAGCGATGTGCTGCGCCAGGCGCTCAAGTCGATGAACCTGCCAACAATTCCGTTGGCGGATTTTGGTTCCGGTCCTAACCTGGGCGTTGGCCTTGGGTGGCAGTTCACACATCTGCTCAAGGCCGGCGAGCATGCCTGGGATCTGCTCGGCACGGTGGTCAAAACCGGTGACAAGCTTGACGAGGCGGCCCAAAAGCTGGCGGCGCGGCTCGGTGGCGAGGCACAAGTGGCGTTCCAGGCAGATCCAAAACGGCGAGAGTTCGATACCATCTCAGACCTCTACATCGCCCAGACCAAGCCAGCCGGCTTCGTTGTCGGCCCCAAGTTCCGTGACCAGGCAAAGGCCACTTTCGAATACGCGATGAGTACCGAACGACAACCGTATTTCCACTTTGAAGGACCGCCGGACCCGGGCGTCATCCGTAAGCTGGACGAGTACGCCTCGAGGTACGGGGTGGGCTATGTACTCGACGTCCGACCGTTGTGAGGTTGACATGTATCAATTCCATGGCTGGTTCCAACTGCGGGACACAGTCGAGGACACCTTTGATGGCACGCCGCTGGAGGACGGCGTCGACGGGCTGAGGACTGTGGTAGCTGAGTTCGACGGCAGTCTGAACGCGGTTGCTGAGATCCAGGCTCTTAATGGCGAGTACTACCTGTGGATCAACGGATCCACGAATCGTCGTCGTTTCCCTGGCGAAGCGGCCACAGTGGACGACGTTTTGGCGTTCCTGGCCGAGCATCTGCCGGGTTCGTACGGTCTGATGTACGAGCGGGACGACGAGATGACTGAGCCTCCTGGCGGGAACGCGTTCCGGGTCAGGAGGCTTGCTCGCGGCGTTGTCACCGAACATGACGACCCGTTCCTGTCGCCGGCGAACCCGACCATCGAGATCTGACGGTCTGTCCTCGTCCGACCTGCCGCGCTTCCGGGAATTGGTTGCGTAGTCGGTCCGCGAGGTCGCGCGTGCCGACTTGGGATGCCGGCGCCACATGGAGGATGGCGCCCATCAGGCCTTTTGGGGTCGTTTCCAGGATGTCCGGCCGGAAGTCGAAGACTCGCCGGAATCGGTCGTCAGCCTCCTGAGTGGTCTCGGTGTAGATCTTCGCGATTTGTGTGTCGTTTGCCAGCATGGCAGCGGCACGCGTCATTTCGACGTCCTCCCTGAAATAGAGAAGGACCTGGTCGGTGCAGGGTTGGTGATCGCCGAGTGGCATCGGCCCGCGGGATTCCGCCGAATCAGGGCCTGATCTGAACAGCAGCAGCGCGGCGATGGCTCCCGCGACAACCGCAACCAGGCCCCCGATCAGCAGCAACCGTCGTGTTCCAGGTGCTGTCACGCGAAGCATCATGGCAGTGCACAGTTGACTGGCAGCACGGTAGTCCTGAATCGTAAGGCGGTTGTGCCTGTGGTACCTGCAATCGCAGCCGTATCGAGTGAACCTCCGCCAATCCCTATCTGATTCACGTCAACGGGGCGAATCGTGGTTGGGGTATTTCTGTGAACGGGGCGAACCAGTCGTGCCACAGCGCCGCAGCCTGCAGTTGTGAGCCGCTCGACAGGGAGACGTTCGCGTCGTTCGGTCGAGGTGGACAAGCCGGTCAAGGCAGCTCTCGGGTGGCTATCGGTGATGCTGTACATGGTAGTGATCCACTGAACGGTGCAGTGTATGTCGGCCGTTCGCCTGTCCCGTTTGGAGCTGTATAAACACCGTTTGGCCGCTCCTTTTTCGTGAGGGCAGCGGTAGGGTCTGCATCGTTCTGGCTGATTCGGGGGGACACATTCCGACTTCTGGAAGCGTGTGACCGCTTCGGTCCAGGCGCGTGCAGCCATGACAACAAATAGGGGAGTGTGCCCGGTGCGGGGTGGAAATGTGCGCGTCGCCAGTCTGGTGGCGGCGACGGCGGCGATCGTGCTGGGTGCGAGCTCCGCGCAGGCGCTCGTCGGCGACGAGGTCGCCGACGGCAATTACCGGTTCACGGCCAAGATCGAGGTCGGCAACAGTGTCCGTAACTGTTCGGGTGCGTTGATCTCGCAGGACTGGCTGCTTACGGCGAAACAATGTTTCGTGGAGAACACCGCTCCAGGCGCGCCCGCGCACGCGACGAAGGCCACTATCGGCAAAACCAGGCTGTCGTCGTCAGCCGGCGAGGTCGTCGACGTCGTGCACGTGATCCCCCGCGGCGACCGAGACCTCGCGTTGGCCAAGCTGGCGCGACCGGTGAACGTCCCCACGCTGCAGTTCGGCTCCTCACCCGCGGCGACCAATGACGTACTGAGGATCGCGGGCTACGGCCGCACCAACACCGAATGGCTGCCGGATCGGCTGCACGCCGGGACATTCACGGTGCAGAACGTGACTCCCACTACGTTCGCGGTCGACAGTGCGGCTACTGGGCAGCCGTCGATCTGCCGGGGCGATGGCGGCGGCCCGGTCTTCCGTGAGAACAACGGGACTTTCCAGCTGATCGGCATCACGAGCACGTCGTGGCAGGGCGGCTGTCTCGGCGAGACGGAGACCCGTCGCGGCGGTGTGGCCACCCGGCTCGACGACATCGTCAGCTGGATCCAGACCAACCAATTCGACCCGGTTGCCGTCCCGCAGGCGAAGTCGATCACCGCGAGCTGGAAGGTGCCGACTGTCTCGGGACTCGTCCCCAACCTGAAACTCCACGGATCGACCGACCCGGCGGTGCCGATCGGGCAGCAGACACTGCTGGCTGGTCCCGGCCGGTTGACCGCTTTCACACACCAGGGCCTCAAACCGAAGCAGACCTGGTACTACAAGGTCGTCATGGTCGATCCCGCCACCGGCTTGGACGGCCCCGTCTCACCGGTGGTGTCCGCGAAGACGACCGGTGCCCTGCAGTCCGACTTCAACGGTGATCGCAAGGAAGATGTCGCCACCTTCGTGCAAGGCAGCAGCTCGGACGTATATGTCTCCCGCTCGACCGGCCAGAACTTCATAGAGGACAACCAGATATGGCACGACTTCTTCGCGGAACCAGGACAACTCCCGCTGTCCGGTGATTTCAACGGCGACGGCAAGGCGGATATCGTCGCGTTCACCCGTGGCGACACTGGTGACGCCTGGGTGTCGTTGTCCGCCGGTACAGGCTTCCAGCCCACGACGTTGTGGCACGGAGACTTTGCCTTCCGCTCGGAAGTTCCCGCGGTCGGTGACGTCAACGGTGATGGCAAGGACGACATCGTGGTGTTCACCCAGGGCTCCAGCGGTGATGTCTACGTGGCACTGTCGACCGGCAGCGCGTTCATGACGTCCGAGAAGTGGCACGAGAACTTCGCGTTCAACGCCGAGTTCCCGGCTGTCGGCGACGTCAACGGCGACGGAAGGGACGACATCGTCACCTTCTTCCGGGGCCAGGCTGGCAATGCACAGCGTGGCGACGTCTATGTGGCGCTGTCGACTGGGTCCAAGTTCGGTGACACCCCGTTCGCGCCGTTGTGGCACAACTACTTCGCGATCGACGACGAGATCCCTGGTGTCGGTGACTTCGACGGTGACGGAAAGGACGACATCGTCGTGTTTGTACGCGGTACCGAAGGCGACGTCTATGTGGCGCCGTCGAACGGGTCCGAGTTCGCAGACCCGGGGCGGATCTGGCACCACTTGTTCGCTCCGAACTCAGAAGTTCCGGTACCACGGCTGATCCCCTGAACCCGATGTCCTTCAAGAGACATGCGAGTAACCAGCGTTGATCCGGCAGATCGCTCAGGCCCGCCCGGCGCAACGAGCGGCGGCCAGGGTGGTACACCGGTCCCGATGTTATGTCCGATGAGCTGCTGGCATTGTGGGTGTTTCGGCGTGCCAAAAATAAGCAGGGGGTGCACCCGGCTCGGGCGCACCCCCTGCTGGAGAGAGATCCTCAGCACTTGGTCTTGTAGAAGAACTCCGACTTTGTGTCCATGTCCTGTTTGGTCAGGGCGATGAGCGGGGCGGAGATGTTGCGCTGGGTGGGTTTGCCTTCGATGGCGGCGACTGCCTGTTCGACGCCGGCTTTGCCGATGGTGGCCGGGTCCTGGGCGATGAGGGCCTGGAAGGCGCCGCTGCGGAGGCCCTCCACCTCGGAAGGGCTTGCGTCGAAGCCGATCAGCTGGACCTGGCCGACCTTGCCTGCGCTGCGCAGGCCGGTGGCGGCGCCCTCGCCGCTGTTGAGGTTGGTGGCGAAGACGCCGATCAGGTCGGGGGTGCTGGAGACGGCCGCGGTGACCTTCTGGGCGGCCACGGCGGGCTCGTTGTCGGTGAACTGGATGCCGATCGACTTCAGGTTCGGCGCCACCTTCTTCAGTTCTTCCTCGAAGCCCTTGGCGCGGGCGGCTGTGGTCGATGTGCCGGGCTTGGTGTCCAGCACGAGTACCGAGCCGGTCTTGCCGTTGTTCAGTTTGGCCATGGTCTGGGCTGCGAGCTGGCCGCCCTGGGTGTTGTCCGAGGAGATCGAGGAGGCCGCGACCGAGGTGTCCTGCAGGGCGGTGTCGACTTCGATGATCTTCACGCCCATGTCCTTGATCTGCTTCATCTGGGGCGCCATGGTCTTGTCGTCCGTGGGCGCGATCAGCAGCGCGGCAGGCTTCTTGGCGCCGAGCGCCGTCACGATCGGGCCCTGCATGGTCGGGTCGAACTCGTCCGGGGCCTGGGTGTTCAACGTGTAACCGGCCTGTTTGGCCGCTGCCTCGGCGCCGCATTGCATGGAGGTGTAGAACGGCTCGTTCTTCACGCCGACGACCAGTTCGAGGTTCTTGTTGGACGGCGCCGTGCCGCTGCCGGACTGGGCCGGTGCGTTGTTCTGGCCGATCTGACCGCCGCAACCGGCCAGTAACGCGCCTGTGGCGAGCACCAGAGTGAGCGTCCTCGTTGACACTACGAACCTCCTACTATCGTTTGTTGTTGGCCCGCCTGCGTTGCTGGTCGAACCACACTGCGGCGACAAGGACCGCCCCTACCGCGATCATCTGCCAGTACGGCTGCACGCCGATGATGTTGAAGCCCTTCTGCAGCACCGCGGGGATGAAGACGCCGATCACGGTGCCCAGAATCGTGCCGATCCCGCCGAACAGGCTCGTGCCGCCCATCACCACGCCGGCGATCGCGTTGAGGTTGTCGGTGGTGTGCCCGGAGATCGTGGTCGACTGGAAGTAGGCCAGCGACATGAAACCCGCGATCCCGGCCAGGAACCCGGTCAGCAGATAGACGTTGGTCAGATGCCGGGTCACGCCGATGCCCGCGCGCCGGGCGGCTTCGGCGTTCGAACCGATGGCGAAGGTGTAACGGCCGAACCTGGTGGTGTGCAACACGAATCCGAAGATCACGGTGATCACCACGGCCACCACGACCAGGTTGGGGATATTGCCTTCCAGCGTCCCGAAACCGAGACTGTCGCGCAGTTCCAACGGAACCGTGCGGACGTTCGTGCCGTCGTTGAGCAGTGACGCCACACCGAGCGCGGCGCCGAGCGTCCCCAGCGTGACGATCAACGGCGGGATGTTCGCCCGCGCCACCAGCAGGCCATTGACCAGGCCCCACAGCGCGCCACCGGCGATCGCCACGACCAGGCCGACGAGGATCACGCCCCAGCCCGCGTTGCTGGCGTCCTGACCTGGGCTCATCCACTCCATGGTCTTCGCCGAGATCATCCCTGCGAAGATCAGCACCGAGCCGACCGACAGGTCGATGCCGCCGGTGATGATCACGAACGTCATCCCGACCGCGATCACCAGCAGTACCGAGGTCTCGATGAACAGCTGCTGGAAGTTGAAGAACGTCAGGAACGAGTCCGGCGCGAGCACGCTGAACACCACGACCAGCGCCAGCAGCACCAAAGCGATCCAGAACGTGTTGGCCGACAACAGCCGCGCGCTGAAGGAGCGCCGCTCGACCGTCGGCGGTGTGTCCAATGTGGTCGTCATGCGGCGTCCTCCTGGGTCAGTGCGCCGGTCATCGCGCCCACCAGGTCCTCCAGCGTCGCGCCGGCCGCACTGAACCGGGCCACGCGGCGGCCCAGCCGCAGTACCTCCACCCGGTCGGACACCGAGAGCACCTCGGGCATGTTGTGGCTGATCAGCACGACCGCCATGCCTTCGTCCCGGACCCGCCGGATCACGTCGAGCACCTTTTCCCGTTGCACCACACCGAGTGCGGCAGTCGGCTCGTCCATGAAGACGACCTTGCTCGCCCATACGACCGACCGCGCGACGGCGACGCTTTGACGCTGACCACCGGACAAGGAGCCGATCGGAACATCGATGCTCTGCAGCGTCACGCCGAGCCGGCTGAACTCCTCAGCGGCCTGCCTGCGCATTTCCGGCTTGTCGAGCACGCCGAGCTTGCCCAGCAGGCCTTTGCGCTTGATCTCTCGGCCCAGGAACAGGTTCGCGGCCGGGTCGAGCTCGGGCGCGACCGCGAGATCCTGGTAGACGGTCTCGATGCCCAGCCGTCGTGCGGTCACCGGCGAGTCGAGCGTGACCGGGTTCCCGTCGATCAGCACAGTGCCGGAGTCCGGGATCTCCACCCCGGACAGGCATTTGACCAATGTGGACTTCCCGGCGCCGTTGTCGCCGATCAGGGCGACCACCTCACCGGCGGCGACTTCGAACGAGGCGCCTCGCAGTGCCTCAACGGAACCGTAGTGCTTGACTATGTTCTGGGCCTGTAACACGGGTGTCACTGCGAAACCTCCGGTGGCAGGCATCGAATCGCGACGAGATCACCGTCCACGGCAGACGGCCCGGCTGCGTACGGGAACACGTATGTATCGCCCTTGTTCACCGCCACTTCACCATGCTCGGTGCGCAGGGTTCCCGAACCCTCGAGCGCGACAAGGATCGAGAACGACGCGTCCAGTGTGGCGCCGCCGCGGATTCGTTGTGCCCGGAAGAAACCGGCCGCGTCCGGGCCGAGCAGATCGGTCACCGGCGACGCGTCCTCGGCGTGCCGGACGATCGAGCGGAGCCGGTCGGCGTCCCAGCCGGACCGGTCCACGCAGTCCAGGACGACGTCGTAGCCGAAGCCAAGGTGACCGCCCGCCTCGGAGTCCAGGAAGTCCTTCCATTCCAACGTAACCGAGAGATCGGTGGGCTGCTGCAGTTCGACGATGAACACGCCCGCGCCGATGGCATGCGGCAGGCCTGCGGGCACGAAGACCGTGTCGCCGGGCCGGACGGTGACCGGGTTCAGCGCGGAGAGCATTGCCGCGGTGTCCTGCTCGGCCACCCAGTCGGCGACCGTCGTGCTCGACAGGTCCTCCTGGAATCCGATGTGGACAGAACCGCCTTCGCCCGGCGTGCCGACGATGATCCACGCTTCGGTCTTGCCGAAGTGCGAACCCATGTGTGCCTGGGCGAACGCGTCCGACGGGTGGCAGTGCACCGGCAATCGCTGGCCCGCGTCGAGCAGTTTCACCAGTACGGCCGGGTCCGCCCCGAATCTGTCGGAATGTGCTCTGCCCAGCCAGTTCTCCGGGTGCGCACGGACGGCGTCGCGCAGCCACTGACCGTCCGCGAGCTTGGTCATGCCGTCGGTTTGCTTGCCGTACCTCGGGGTTGTCGAGGCGACCCAGTCCTCGGGACCGAACTCGGTCCGCGCCTTGCCGGTGCCCCTGAGTGCCTCGATCGCGCCGCCGCCGGCGTAGAATTGGGTGGGCTGGTTGGCCGGCAACCACACGGGACCACGACCTGTGGCGGCGTCTGCGCTGTTCAAGGGCTTACCTCTCCCGATCCCCGAGGGATGATGTCGGCCGGCAGCACTAGCCTGCGCGGCGGTGACGTATCGCCCTCCATCCGGGCGAACAACAACTCGGCGGCGGCGCGGCCCATCGCGGCGATGTCGTGCGCGAGGACGGTGACCGGCGGACTCAGGAGATCGGCCAGTTCGAAGTCGTCGAACCCGGCCAGCGCGGGGCGCGTGTTCAACGTGCTCAACGCGCGCAGGACCATGATGGTGATCCGGTTGTTGCCAGTGATCAACGCGGTCGCGGGCGAGACACCCGCCAGCAGGCGGCGGACGGCGACTGCCACCCCCGCGTCGCTGTGCGGCCCCATCACGACGAGGCTCTCGTCGTAACGGATACCGGCCCTCGCGCACCCTTCCCGGAAACCGCGCAGCCGCTCACTCGCGGTGAAGATATCCGGTGCGTCACCGAGGAATCCGATCCGGGAGTGCCCGTATCCGGCGAGATGGTTGACCATCATCGCGGTCCCGCCAAGGTTGTCGACGAGCACGGTGTCGGCCACGACATCACCGGCCGGCCGGTCGACGAACACCACTGGCGTTCCGGCGCGCATCTCGGGCACGAGGTAGCCGTGCTGCATCCCGGCGGGCACAACGATCAGGCCGTCCACCCGGCGTGAGCAGAACTCCAGCGCGAGCTCACGTTCCCTGGCCGGGTCCTCGGCGGAGGAGCCGGTGAGCACCTGCCTGCCGTAGGTCCTGGCGACCTCTTCGACCGCGCGTGTCAGCGTTGAGTAGAAGGGGTTTCCGACATCCTCCAGGACCAGGCCGATGGTCCCGGTGGACATCCCGCGGCGCAGGTTGCGGGCGCCCAGATTGCGGCGGAAGCCGAGTTGTTCGATCGCGGCCAACACACGTTCCGCCGTGTCCGGGTGGACACCGGGCTCGTCGTTGACCACCCTGGAGACAGTTTTGATGCTCACACCGGCGAGCCGCGCGACGTCACTCATGGTCGCCCGGCGGACCTTGCGTGTCCCTGGTTCCGACAACGTTGTCATGGTGGCGCTGAGTATCACTGCGCTTCCGGCGCGTGTCAACGGTACAACGACTGGAGTCGCCGGTCACGCCCTGTGCGATCCGATTCGCGACGATCTTGGCCGGGTACGGGCATCGCGGGCGTGACTTTTCGGCCGGCCGGGACCTGGCCAACCGAGTCCTTTGTGGAACGCGGGGTGGGATGGCCGGCTTCGCCCTGCTCGCACGACGAGAGTGCCCGGCGGGTCGCAGCACGTGTTCGCCTCGTCAGCGGAATAGGCCGAATGGGGTAATCGAAAGACTGATATTTGTATCGAATGGCCCGTGCGTCGCTGTTTTCCGGTGGCGCGCGGGATATCTTTCCCGCATGAGTGCAGCTGGGGGAGATGCGATCGTCGTCTCCGACATACGCAAGAGTTATGGGGACTTGCAGGCGGTCGCCGGTGTGTCGTTCACCGTGGCCGAGGGGGAGTTCTTCGGCATTCTGGGGCCGAACGGCGCCGGTAAGACGACTACTTTGGAGATCATCGAGGGATTGCGGGAGCCCGATTCGGGCACGGTCACGCTACTGGGTGAGAACCCTTGGCCACGCAAGGTGAAACTGCTGCCGAGAATCGGCGTCCAGCTCCAGGCGTCGGCATTTTTCGACAAGCTGACCGCACGTGAACAGCTGGAGACATTCGCGTCGCTGTACGGCGTCGGCACGAAGAGCATCGACGACATGCTTGAGATTGTGGGCCTGAGCGACAAGGCCAACACACGCGAGGACAAGCTGTCCGGCGGGCAGCGTCAGCGGCTGTCGATCGCGTGCGCGTTGGTGCACGATCCCGACATCGTGTTCCTCGACGAGCCGACCGCGGCCCTGGATCCGCAGGCCCGCCGCAATCTCTGGGACGTGCTGCGGGAGATCAAGGCACGCGGCAAGACAATCGTGTACACCACGCACTATCTCGACGAAGCGGAGATTCTCTGCGACCGCGTCGCGATCATGGACAAAGGCACCATTCTTGCGATGGACACGCCCGCAGCGCTGGTGCGTGGACTCGACGCGCCCGCGCACATCCTGCTGGAGCACGGTGTTCTGCCTGCCGACGAGGTCCGTGAGTTCGTCGGCGTCGACGAGGTGACAGACGACGGCGTGGTCCTGACGATCATCACCCGCAAGCCCGCGCCGGTTCTCGGTGCGCTGGCCGAGCGTGGCACTTTGGACGGACTGCAGGTGCGGACCGCCACCCTCGAAGACGTTTTCCTTGACCTGACCGGACGGGAGTACCGGGCGTGAGCGCGTTCAAAAGCCTGTCAGGAGCGGGTATCAAGACATTCACGCGCGACAAGGCCGCGCTGTTCTTCACTTTCCTGTTCCCGTTGATGTTCCTGGTCGTGTTCGGCCTGCTGTTCCGGGACGCGGGCACGGACAAGATCAAGATCGGGCTGGCCGGTGACGGCCCGGTCGTCCAGGCGCTGCAGCAGCTGCCGGTCGTCGAGGTCACGAAGTTCGACACCGCCGACGCCGGGATCGCCAAGGTCAAGGACGGTGACCTGCCTGGCGTCGTGATCGAGAACGGCAACGACGTCCAGCTGCGGTTCGCCGTCAGCGACCAGACCCAGGCCGGGATCGTGCAGGGCCTGGTGTCCAGTGTGGTCGACAAGTCCAACATCGCCGCGACCGGGCAGCAGCCCAGATTCCAGTTCCAGGCCAGTCAGGTCGAGGACAACTCGCTCAACGCGATCCAGTACCTGACACCGGGAATCCTGTCCTGGGCGGTGGCCTCGGCCGGCGTCTTCGGCTCGGCGCTGACGTTCGTGGCCTGGCGCAAGAAGCAGGTGTTGCGACGCCTCTGGCTGGCGCCGGTGTCGCCGTTGACCGTGCTCGGTTCACGCATCAGCGTGACGCTGGGCGTCGCGGTCGTGCAGGCCGTCCTGTTCATCGGGATCGCCACGCTGCCTCTGTTCGGGCTGAAGCTGTCGGGCACGTGGGCGTTGTCGATTCCGGTCTTCCTGTTCGGCATGCTCGCGTTCTTCGCCATCGGCCTGCTGATCGGCTCGTTCGCCAAGACCGAGGAAGCGGCCAACGGCGCGGCGCAGATCGTGATCCTGCCGATGGCCTTCCTGTCCGGCACGTTCTTCCCGATCGACCGGGCGCCGGGCTGGCTGCAGACCGTCTCGGAGATCTTCCCGTTGCGGCACATGAACGACGGCATGCAGGACTTCCTGGTTCGCGGCAAGGGTGTGGAAGCCCTGCTGCTGCCGTGCGGAATCCTGCTGGCGTTCACCCTGGTGATCGGGTTCATCGCGACGCGGCTGTTCCGCTGGGACAGCTAGACGCCTGGACGTCGTCTCCCTGCGGCTGCTTTGGCAGGGAGACGCACGTCACAATCCAGTCCGGTCACATCCTGCCGAGTCATTTCGTCAACGAGGCGTACCGACGAAACGACAAGGGAGTGCACGATGGAAGCCCGTTTGAACCTCTTCGGCAACGCGGTCGTTGGCAAGTTCCTCAAGCACATCATCGCGGCGGACAAGTCGATCTCCGGCTCGGGTCTGCCTGCCGCGACGCAGGAACTGGTGAAGCTGCGGGCCAGCCAGATCAACGGCTGTGGTTACTGCACCGACATGCATTCCAAGGACGCCCTGCATGCCGGCGAGACCACGACGCGCCTCAACCTCGTTGCGGCCTGGCGAGAAGCGACGGTGTTCACCGAGGCCGAGCGCGCCGCCCTGGAACTGGCCGAGCAGGGCACCCGCATCGCCGACGCGGCCGGTGGCGTCTCGGACGAGGTCTGGGCGAACGCCGCCAAGTACTACGACGAGGACCAGCTCGCCGCCCTGGTGTCGCTCGTCGCCCTGATCAACGCCTTCAACCGGGTGAACGTCATGGTCCAGCTGCCGGCCGGTGACTACAAGGTCGGCCAGTTCGACTAGTCCAGTTCTGCTTTGTCATCCAGGGCGTAGGTGAC
Organism: Kibdelosporangium banguiense; assembly: GCF_017876405.1. Taxonomy (GTDB): domain Bacteria; phylum Actinomycetota; class Actinomycetes; order Mycobacteriales; family Pseudonocardiaceae; genus Kibdelosporangium; species Kibdelosporangium banguiense. The sequence goes on from NZ_JAGINW010000001.1 coordinate 3,843,175, forward strand.
GGCGTCCACCATCCGCAGTGAGGCGCCCCGGTCGAAGGCGATCTCGAAGGCGAGATCGCCCAAGGCCTGCTTTGTCAGGGTTGTGCATTGCTGGTGCGTGGCGTTGAAATGCGCCGAGCCGAACAACTGTGCGCCCACGCGTGGCCAGATCTGGTGTGCGGCACCGAGAAGTGCCGCGGATCTGGCGGCGTCGCCGGTCATGACCGCGAGCAGTGCGAGCAGTTCGATCGCGACCGCCACACCGAGCAGATCGTTGAAGGCGTGCTTGATCCGCAACGATTCGCGGGCCAGTTCGGTGGCGTACACGGGTTGCTCACGGCTGGCGGTGATGAACGCCAGGACCCAGAAAGCGTAGGCCAGCGCCCATTGTTCCCCGTTGGCCAGGCAGATCGTGCGGGCGTCCAGGCACAGTGACTCGGCCCTGGCCAGGTCTCCTTCGAACGCGACCGTGATGGCCAGGGCCACTCGGGTCATGATCACGTTGCTGTCCGGGTCGCCGAGTTCGCGGTGCCGTTCGTGCGCCTCCGCCAGCAGGTGTGCGCCGGTCGTCAGGTCGCCGTCGAACACGCTGGCCGCGCCCAGCACGAAAGTGGCGTGCGCTTGTGACGTCTGGTCGGCGTCCGGCCGCATCTGCGCCACCAGTTCCCTGGCTGTTGAGGTCTTTCCTTGCAGGGCTGCGACATAGCCGTTGACCCACAACGCTTTCGGACGAACCATCGAGGTCTGCTCGGTGGTGGACAGCGCCCAGTCCAGCCAGTGCTGGCCTTCGGCGAGCAGCCCGCTGCCGATCCAGTAGAACCACAACGCGCCTGCCAGCCGTAGCCCGGTCGTGGCCTCGCCCGGCTCGGTCATGCAGAACTCCAGTGCCGCACGGAGATTCGCGTGGTCAAGCCTGGTCCGGATGGACGTGTCGGTCTGCGCGGCGCTGAACCAGCGCTGTTCGCCCTGCTCAGCCAGGCCGAGATACCAGTCTCGGTGCCGGCCACGAAGCTGATGCTCTTCGTCGGCTTCGCGTAGTCGCTCGTGACCGTACTGCCGAAGCGTCTCCAACAGGCGATATCTCGCCGCACCCGTGCCTTCGACACGCACCAGAACCGACTTGTCCACCAGGCCCGCGATGGCGTCGAGCATTGTGTCCGCCGGGGCGTCCTCGCCCGTGCAGATGTTCTCCACCGCGGGAAGATCGAAACTGCCTGCGAATACCGATATCCGGCGCCACAACAGGCGTTCGGCCGGCGAGCAGAGCTCGTAACTCCAGTCCACGGTCGCACGCAACGTCTGCTGCCTGGCCAGGACCATCCGCCCGCCCTCGGTGAGCAACCGGAACCGGTCGTCCAACCGCGCCAGCAACTCCTCGGGGGACAGCACCCGCAGTCGCCGGGCGGCGAGTTCCACTGCCAGTGGAATTCCTTCCAGACGTTGGCAGAGTGCGGTCACCGCGGCCCGATTGTCGCTGGTGAGGCGGAAACCTTCCGGTAGCGCCGCGTCCGCGCGTTCGACCAGCAATGTGACTGCGGGGGACTCATGTCCGTCGTTCTGCTCGTCGAGATCGGGGACAGGCAACGGGTTGACGATGACAACACGTTCGCCCTCGACGTGCAGAGCCTGGCGGCTTGTCACGAGCACACGCAGACCAGGCGCCGCACGCAGGAGCGTTTCGACGAACACAGCACAGGATTCGACCAGGTGCTCGCAATTGTCGAGCACGAGCAGCGCTGCCCGCGTACGAAGGTGTTCCGCGAGGACCGTTGTCATGTCACGGCCGGACTGGTCGTGCACGTCGAGTACGTCGGCGACGGTGTGCGCGACCAGCGCGGGATCGTTCAGTGCGGCCAGTTCCACCAGCCACACGCCGTCGGGATACGACGGCTGGTTGCAGCGCGCCACGTGCAGCCCAAGCCGGGACTTCCCGACTCCGCCGACACCGACCAGGTTGACCATCCGGCTTGTCGCGAGCAGCCAGGTGATCTCGGCCGTCTCGGTGTCCCGACTGACGAAACTCGTCACGTCGGCCGGCAGATTGCTGGTGACCGGACGTCTGACCAGGGTGTGGGTCTCGGCCGGGGCGAGGTCCGGATCGCCGGTCAGAATCGACGCCTCCAGCGCCTGCAATCGTTTGCCCGGTTCGATTCCCAGCTGGTCGACCAGGATGGCGCGGGCCCGCTGGTAGGTGTTGAGCGCCTCGCCCTGCCGGCCGCCGCGGTAGAGCGCCAGCATCAGCAGTTCCCATAATCGTTCGCGGAACGGATGCCGTTTGACCAGCGTCGAGAGTTCCGTCACCACCTCGGTGTGTTCGCCGAGCGACACCTGTGCGCTGAACAGGTTCTCCTGCAGGCCTATGTGGATGTCGCTCAGCCGGGCGGATTCCTGCTGTGCCCAGCTACTTCGGCGGCAGTCGCCGAGCGGTTCACCCCGCCACAACGTCTTTGCCCTGGTCAGGGTTCTCGCCGCGGTCGTGGTGTGGCCGGCTTCCAGTTCCTGCCTTCCTTGCAGGGCAAGGGATTCGAAACGGATCGCGTCGACGAGTTCCGGGCGGATGTCGAGCAGGTATCCCGGTGGCCGGGTGGCGATCAGGCCGTCCAGGCCGGCTTCGCGCAGATCCCGGCGCAACCGGGCGAGGTGGCTGTGCAGCGTTTTGATTGCTGTGATCGGAAAGGAATCACCCCACAGGGCCTCGATCAGCGCGTAGGCAGGCACCGTCTCACCGGGATGTGCCGCCAGCCTGGCCACCAGCGTGCGGTGACCGGCGCCGTGCACTGGAACCGTTCCCAGTGAGCCGGTAACTTCCAACGAGCCCAGTAGGCGAACATTCACGTCGTCCCGCATGTGATCTTCCTGCTGGCTGAAAGTGGAAGCCTTGTGACACAACCATTCGCTCTGTGACGGCCGCTAGGGCCGAACAAGTGACGCGGCTCCACGTTCGAGTGACGCTGATGGGTTCGGGAACCACCGAACTACGCAACCCGGATGCAACCGCCGTACAGCAGGCCCTTGGTTGCCTGGTATACCCATCGACCACTCGAGAGGCGAACATGGACGACTTCGGCAAGCTGTTCGACAACGATCCGGCCTTCATTCGCAATCCGTTCCCGGCCTACGCGCGGATGCGTGACGCGGCACCGGTGTGGTACGAATCGTCGAGCGGCGTGTACGTGGTCTCCAGATACACCGAGCAGCGTGAGATCCTCGACGACCCGGACACCTTCTCGTCGCGGTACATGGCCGGTCCCAGTGCCATCGAGCAGTTGACATCGTTGGCGTCGCAACTGAACACCGAACTGCTCGGCCTGTTGTCGTCGGTGAACACGATGGACGGCGCGCGGCACGCCCGACTGAGACGCTTGGCCGCCAAGGCCTTCAACCCCGCCGCAGTGCACGCACTCGAACCGTTCATCACCACCCGGTGCGCGGAGCTGGTCAATCGCATCCAAGCCGGCCAGCCGGTCGAGTTCGTCCGGGAGTTCGCGGCGCCGCTCGCAGTGGAGGTCATCGCCGAAGCCCTGGGAGTACAGGGTTCCGACTACGCGTTCTTTCGCTGGTGCACCCGTTGCGTGACCGAGGTGACCAGCGGCCGTGAGATCAGCGCGGAGGTGTTCACCGAGTACGTGACCGGAATGGCCGACTTCAGTGTGTTCTTCCGGCGCAGGTTCGAGGAGCTTAGGCAGAAGCCGGACGGCAGCCCGCTGGCCCGCATGGTCGCGGCCGGCGACGACGGGCAGTCGCTGTCGGACGAGGAACTGCTCGGCCTCTGCCTGACCATCGTGGTGGCCGGGACCGAGTCCACGACGAACCTGCTGACCAACGTCATGCTGAGGCTGGCTGTCGACCCGGACCTGCTGGCGGTCTGTCAGATGTGCCCGCCCACGGTCTCCGTCGCGGTCGAGGAACTCATCCGGCTGGAGTCGCCGTTCCAGGGCTTCTTCCGGACCGCGTTGGTGGACACGAAGGTCGGCAAGGTCGATGTGCCCGCGGGCGCGCACTTGTTGCTGCTGTTCGGTTCCGGCAACCGGGACGAAGCGGTCTTCTGCGAACCCGACACACTTCGGTTACGGCGGTTGCCGGAACACCAGCACCTGGGTTTCGGCCATGGCGTGCACTTCTGCCTCGGCGCGATGCTGGCCCGCGCCGAAGTCAGGATCGCGATCGAGACGATCATCCAGCGATTCGCCGCGGTCACGCTGGACCGGCCGGCCGACGAGATCAAGTACCGAAACCACTTGATCAGCCGCGGCCCCCTGGAGCTGCCGCTGCGATTCGCCGCGGTCTGAGAGTTCCCTGATCTCGTCCGGGTTCGTGACGAAATGCCGGCCTTCCCCTCGCCGCCGGGTCTTGTTTAGAGTGTGCTTCCCTTTTGCCCGGAGAGCCGAGGATGCGGACTTCACTCGATCAGCAGGACACCCAGGATCTGGCGCTGCCGCCGGTATTCGTCGACCCGAGTGGCCGGCGCCGCCGAATCGTGCGATACGTCGCGTTGGGCGCATGCGCGCTTTTCGTGTGCTACCTGATCGCGTTCATCGCCGCGCTGCTCGGTGCCCCAATCCCTCGATCAGGGCTGATCCCGCTGCCGGCCGCGCCCGTGCAGCCGACCCAGTGGCAGGACCCCGTGCAGAACGGAACTCCGCCAGGTCCGCCCGCCTCGAACGGCCCTGCGGCGGGCACGTCCGAGCGTGCTGAGCCGTCGCGGGACCGCGGCGGACCACAGACGGGCGGACCTGCGGTTTCCGCGACAGCAGGGTCACCGGAAACCGCAACTGTGACGCCGGCGGCCGGTTCGGCGCTGACACCGGAAAGGCCCAATTCCAACGCGGCAACGGCGCCGCCGGGCCTCACCAAACACAGCGAATCGAATCCCGGCAGAAATGGCAGGTAGTGAGTAGACCCGCTCCTCGTGCGCACTGGCTGCTGCTGGCGTCGTCACTCGCCGTCGTCATCGCTTTGCTCGCGTTGAACGCCCTGGTACTGGGCGACTTCAACGCGGACGAGAACGTGCCACCTGGCACGGCGAACACAGTGCCCGATGAGATCCGGGACGGCGGCGCGGTCATCGACGACCGGACCGCCACGCCAGTCGCGTTGCGTCCGAAGGACCGGACCGTGGCGCTGACGTTCGACGACGGCCCTGATCCACAGTGGACTCCGCAGGTGCTCGCGGTGCTGGCGCGGCACAACGTGAAAGCCACGTTCTTCGTCACAGGCACGCACGCGGCCGAGCATCCCGGCCTGATCAGGGACATCCTCGACCAGGGCCATGAGATCGGCAACCACACGGCCACCCACACGGATGTCCGCGGCGCCGGCGATGCCCGGACCAACCTGGAGCTACGGCTGACCGACGTCGCGCTGGCAGGTGCGGCCGATGTCCAGACCTCGCTGTTCCGGCCGCCGTATTCGGCGACGCCGGACTCGGTCGACGACCTGGCCTGGCAGGCGTATACGGCCATCGGAGCCGAGGGCCGGCTCGTCGTGCTGTCCGACTTGGACTCCCGAGACTGGGAACGGCCCGGTACCGCCGAGATCGTCAAGAACTCCACACCCCGGGACGAGCGCGGTGCCGTGGTGCTCATGCACGACGCGGGTGGCGACCGGTCGCAAACCGTTGCCGCCCTGGACCAGTTGATTCTGGCATTGCGCGCGGACGGGCGCACAGTCGGTACGGTCAGCGAGACCGTCGGGATGACGGAGGTGAACTCCTCAGCGGGGACTGTCGCGCGAATCGGCGGATGGCTGCTGGTGGCCGCGGCCTGGGCAAGCGAGGTCCTTTCCGGCTTCATGGCCGTGGTGCTTGTCGTAGCCGCTGCTCTGGCGGCGTTGCGGACCCTGCTCGTCCTCGTCACCACCCGAATGCACGTGCGGCGCAGCAAGTTCCGCAACCTGTTGGGGACCAGCAAGCCGGTGACGGTCATCATCCCGGCGTACAACGAGAAAGCAGGGATCGAGGCGACCGTGCGGTCAGCCTTGGACTCCACCCATCCGGTGACAGTGATCGTTGTGGACGACGGCTCGACTGATGGCACCGCGGACATCATCGAACGGCTGCGCCTGCGGCGAGTCCGTGTGATCCGGCAACGCAACGCGGGCAAGGCGGCCGCGTTGAACGCCGGCCTGGCCGCCGCACGCACGGAGTTCGTGGTGATGGTCGACGGCGACACACTGATCGAACCGGACACGGTGGGCGAATTGGTGAAGCACTTCGCCGACGAGACCGTCGGTGCCGTGTCCGGCAACGCGAAGGTGGGCAATCGTAGCGGCTTGCTGGGCAAATGGCAGCACATCGAGTACGTGATCGGCTTCAACCTCGACCGCCGGATGTACGACATCCTGGAATGCATGCCGACTGTTCCCGGTGCGGTCGGCGCGTTTCGCCGATCGGCCGTGCTCGGCCTGGGTGGCGTGCCGCTGGACACTCTTGCCGAGGACACGGATCTGACGATGGCGCTGGAGCGGGGCGGTTGGCGCGTGGTCTACGAGCAGGGCGCGCGTGTGTGGACCGAGGCCCCAGCGTCCCTCGGACAGCTCTGGAAGCAGCGCTATCGCTGGTGCTATGGCACTTTGCAGGCGGTCTGGAAGCACTGGCGCGCGGTGTTCAGCCGTGGCGCCGCGGGCCGGCTAGGGCGGCGCGGCATTCCGTATCTGCTGCTGTTCCAGGTGGTGCTGCCACTGGCCGCGCCGTTCGTCGACGTCGCCGCGATCTTCGGCGTGCTGGCCGGCGGCTGGTGGAGCGCGTTCGCGTTCTGGCTGGCGTTCCAGTTGATGCAGGTCATACCGGGTATCGTGGCGTTCCGGCTGGACGACGAACCGCTCGCGCCGCTGCTCGCGTTGCCGCTGCAGCAGTTCGTCTACCGGCAGCTGATGTACCTGGTGGTTGTGCAGTCGGTGATGACCGCGGTGGCCGGTGCCCGCCTGCCGTGGCAGAAGCTGGATCGGATCGGGCTGGCACCGGCCGCTCGTTAGCCGCGGCTGGTCAGCTTCTTCAGGTGCAGCGGCAGCGTCAGCACGAAACTGACGATGGCCACGATGATCGCGCCCAGGAAGCCCGCCCAGAAGCCGGTGACCTCGAACGGCAGATCGAGCTCACCGGCCAGCCAGCCGGTGAACCAGAACAGCAGCCCGTTGACCACCAGGCCGATCAGCCCGAGCGTGAGGATGTAGACCACACAGCCGGCGATCTTGGCGATCGGCTTGAGGATCAGGTTGACCAGTCCGAACAGCAGCGCGACACCGATCAGGGTGCCGATGCGGGCCGCGGTCGAACCAGTGAGCAGGTTGATCCCCGGCAGAATGGTGGCCGCCCAGACGGCGACGGCTGAGGCGAGCACTCGATACAGGAATTCCACGCGGTCACCCTCTCATGGATGCCTACTGTGGACACGGTAGCGCTGATGTACCGCGATCGTGGGATGTCGTGGCGCGGGAAAATCCGTAGCGTCGTAGATGTGCGTATTGTCGTTCTCTTCTTCGCGACTCAGGCCGCTGCCGTGCTGGTCAAATGCGATTTGACCGCATGGGGAGCCATTCTGGTCGCGTTCGCGGCATTCGCGGTCGGGCACAGGTACAGCTGGCCGGTGACCTTGTCGGCAGTTGTGTCAATGGGGATCTCCTACGGCGTCACTGCGCAGTTCATGAGCTTCACTCCCGACTGGTGGGCGGGAATGCGGCCGATGGTGCTCGCCGTGCTGGCAGCCGGTGCGGCTGTCGGCCTGGCAGTGAAGGCCGGGCAGGAGCTGACCCGGCAACGCCTGGAGCAGGCCAGGCAGGACGAGCGGCTGAGCATCGCGCAGGACGTGCACGACATGGTCGCCCACCACATCGCGGTGGTCAACGTCCAGGCCGGCGCAGCCTCCCACCTGCTGAAAGACCAGCCGGACAAGGCCGGGGAGGCGCTCGGGCACGTGACCGCGGCCAGCAGCAAGGCGTTGGACGAGCTCGGGGCGTTGCTCGGCGTCCTGCGTGAACCCGCGGTCGGCCTTGCCGGTCTGCCTGCCTTGCTGGACGACGATGTCGAGCTGACAGTCGTCGGCGCCCAGCGGCCCTTGCCGGCCACTGTGGACATCACGGCGTATCGGATCGTCCAGGAATCCCTGACCAACGCCCGGAAACACGGCACCGGGAAGGCGACGCTGACCTTGACCTACGAGCCGGCTCGGCTGATCGTCGAGACTCGCAACCGGTGCGGGCATGGGTCTGGTGGTTCTGGATATGGGCTGTGCGCAGATTGTGGTGATCGCCTATCAGTCTGGTCTTGTGCGGTAGCTGGAACTTCCTTTGCCCGGCTGACGCGGGTTACGAGTCCCGTGCTCCACGCTTTTGTCATGGCAAAACGACTTCGTCAAGTTCTGGTGCTCTTGCATCTGATGACTGCGTTCGGCTGGCTGGCCGCCACTCTGGCCGTCCTGCTGTTGTCCGGTCACCCGGACGCGGCCTTGCTCGTCGACGACCGATTACTCGCCGATTTCTCGTTTATGACCGTCTACACAGGATTGATGCTGGCCGGGACCGCACACTGGGGATACACCAGATTCTGGTGGGTCACGGTGAAACTCGCCGTCACCCTGGTTCTGGCGCTCGGCGGCCGGACGTTGTTCGCGCACGGCCTTCCTGTGCCGGGTGGCGTGTTGATGGTCGTCGCGATCGCTGTTCTCGCCTGGATCGGCCGCACCAAACCGTGGGGACGCTTGCGTCCCGGACCATCCATCCGCCCCTGGAGTCACCCGGCGATCTATATCGCGATCCTGGTGACACCCGTCCTCGACTACGTCACCGACTTGCCGCTGCAAGCCATTCCGGCCGCAGCGGTCCTCGTCCGCCACGCGGTGTCGGCGGGCTCTGGCCGTGCCGGAGCCCGCCGATCCGGCTCAGAACAATGCTGACGCGAGGTCCCGGCGGGCCTTGGCTACGCGGGGGTCGTCGCTGGGGAACAAGCCGAACAGCTCGACCAGGTGTGACCGGACCCGGTCGCGGTCCTCACCGGCCGAGTTGCGGACAGCTTTGATCAGCCGGGCGAAGGCCTCGTCGACCTGCTGCTGGGCGACCTCGACGTCGGCCGCGGCCAGTTGGGCGTCCAGGTCGCCGGGGTCGGCGTCGGCCTTGCCGACCGTCGAGGGGTCCGCTGCCTCGGCGCGGGCGGTGAACCGGACCTGCGCGAGGGCGGCCTTGACCTCCTCGTTGGCCGGCTCGACGTCCAGGATCCGCTGGTAGGCCTGCTCGGCCGCGGCGAAGTCACCGCGTTCGAACGCGTCCTCGGCCTCGATCAGGCGCGGGTCGACCGGCTCCTCGGCGACTTCCTGCGGTGCGCCGCCCGCAGCCGCCTCGGCGGCCGCGATGCCCGGCAGACGGTCACGCAGCGCGTCGAGCAGCGCGCCGATCCACTGCCGGATCTGTGGCTCGGGCTGCGCGCCGGAGAACGCGTCGACCGGCTGGCCACCGGCGATCGCCACGATCGTCGGGATCGACTGCACCCCGAACAGCTGCGCGATCCGCTGGTTGGCGTCGACGTCCACCTTCGCCAGCACCCAGGCGCCGCCACCGGCGTTCGCCAGCCGCTCGAGCACCGGGGACAGCTGCTTGCAGGGGCCGCACCATTCGGCCCACAGGTCGACCACCACCGGGACCTGCAGCGAACGCTCGACCACGTCCTGCTGGAAGGTCGCCTCGGTGACGTCGAAGACAAACGGCCCGCCTGCTGCGGGTGCACCGCCACCTGCGGGCGGGGCCGCCGCGGGCCTGCTGGGTGCCTGCCGTACGGCGTCCGCCCGCGCCTTGAGCGCGGACAGGTCGACGGCACCGGACAGAGCCGCGGACATCGCGGCCGTCTGACGTGGATCTGGCCTTGTCACGTATCCATCCTGGCACGTTCGGCGGGCGTGGTCAGGCCGGGTCGCCTGACAAGGCCCAGTGTGCCGAGCGCCACACCGTTGCGGTGGCTACCCGGCTGTGGTCATGGCATCTTCGGAGAAGCTGTAACCAGTGAAATCGGTGACCGGGACGTATCCGATTCGCTGGTAGAGGGCGTTGCTGGTGAGGTTGTCGGGGTTCGTGAACAGCACCACGTCCGTCGCGCCCGCGGCCAGCGCGGCCCGGCTCACCTCGACCGTGACGGCGCCCGCGTAGCCACGCCTCCGGAGACTGACCGGTGTGTAGACGGGATCCACTCGGACCATCCCGGCAACCATCGAAGTCGAGCCCGCCATGGCGACGGGAGTGGCCCCGGTTTCCCAGAACGTGAACTGTTTGTCGGCAAAGCGCGAGCCGGCCCACGTGCCGGCGTTGATGGCGGGGGTCTCTCCGAGCTCGGTGACGAACGCATCGCACCAGCGCATGAGCTGTGCACGGTCCTGCGCGTCCACAACGCGACCCCGGCCCTCAGGGACCGGCTCCGGCGGCGTGAGCGTGCCGAGACGATAAAGACGGGTCCGCCAGAAGCGCGTCGGCACTGCGCCTGTGTGCCGCTGCCATGACTCGGCGAAAGCGGTGGAGGTGTCGTGGGCCGCGGTGACGCCGATGAAGGACTGGCCGAGGCCGGCCAGGTGCGCGGCGAGTGCGTCAGCCTGCTCGGGGGAGAGGAGAGTAACGCTCAGGCGGCGGGTCGGCAGGCGGTAGAAGATGGCGTTGACCTCGCCCCCTTGCTCCAGCCAGCCGAACATGGTGGCTGCGTCCGCCCCGCGTGTCCGCAGTTTCTCGATCGCCGTCAGCGGAGTGTTGTGCAGAGCCGGGCGGGAGCGCAGGAAGTCACCGGCTCGGGCGAGAAACTCGTTGATGTCTTCGGTGATGTGGCAGTCGTCCATGATCTCTAGTCGCCCACGGCTCCATCGATCCGTTCACGCAGGAGGTCGGCGTGCCCGTTGTGCCGGGCGTACTCCTCGATCATGTGGGCGAGCACCCAGCGGGCTGTGAGTCCGTATCGGTGCGGTGGCTCGTCGAACGAGTGGTCCAGCGACATGCCTTCGAACGACTTCTTGGCCAGCTCGATCTCGGTGATCAGCAGGTTGTAGTCGGCTTCGGCGGTCTGCGCGGTCGCGCCGTTGTGGTCGAAATCCGGATCGGGATCGCCCGGTTTGTAGAAGTTCATCGGCACGTCCTCGCCCCCCAACCGGCGGCGGAACCAGACCAGCTCGACATCGGCCAGGTGCCGGATCAGACCGAGCAGGGACAGTGTGGACGGCGGTACCGACCTGGTGGCCAGCTGCTCGGGCGTCAGGCCCGCGCACTTCATCAGGAAGGTCGAGCGGTGGTAGTCGAGCCAGTTGAGCAGCATGGTGCGTTCGTCCGCGGCCGGCGGCGCGTCGATCCGGCCGACTTGAGGGGCAGTCCAGGACATGGCTGCAGATCCTGGCAGTCAGTCGGTGAAGTCGCCGACCGATTTACGTACCCGGGCCAGCAGCTCGGAGAGCTGTTTGGTCTGCCGCGTGGTCAGGCCGCGCAGGCCGAAGTCGATTTCGGTGACAGCCTTGGTCGCTGCTTCCCGGCGCTCGCGGCCCGCCTCAGTGATCTCGGTCAGCGTGGTGCGCCTGTCCGTCGGGTGCGGCGTGCGCTTGACCAGGCCGTCGGCCTCCAGCCGGTCGACGATGTTGGTCACGCTGGTCGGGTGCAGCTGCAGGCGTTCGCCCATCACCCGCATCGGCAGGCTGCCGCGCTTGGCGAACGAAAGCAGGACAAGAGCCTCATAGCGCGCGAAAGTCAAGCCGTGCGGCCGTAGTGCACCGTCCACCGCCGACTGGATGATCTGCTGGACCCGCATCACGCTGGTGACCGCCGCCATGGACTCGGACGGGCCGATCCGCTCCTCCCATATCTCGGCCGCACGGGCAATGGGGTCGAACGGCAACGGGCGTGACGTCATGGCGCCAAAAGCTACCAGGCGGTATCCATGCAATGTCCGCAGCAGAAAGGAGGCCCACATGCTGGTCGCGTTCAGTGTCAGCCCACTCGGCGGCGAATCCGACAGTGTGGCCAAGGCGGTAGCGCAGGCGGTCCGGGTGGTCCGCGAGTCCGGTCTGCCCAACCGCACAAGCGCCATGTTCACCGAAATCGAAGGAGCGACGTTCGCCATAGACTACATCAGTGGCCAGCAGAGACAGGCCGACAGAGCATGTGAACGCAAAAGGCCCCGCCTCCTCACCGGGAGACGGGGCCTTCGTGCTCAGGGGATGGCGGCGGACAGAACGGCGCGGGCGAGCGCGGGGGGAACGGCGTTGCCGATCTGCTGAAAGATCTTGGTCTGGCTCCCCTGCCACGGGTAGTCCGCGGGGAACGACTGGAGAACTGCGGCTTCCTCCATCGAGATCCGAGCGTCGTCGGCGGCGTTGGGGATCCAACGGCCCGCGTCCTTCTCGGCGTAGATCTGCCTTCGCGCGCCGGAGCCACCGACCTTCTCGCGGTCGGGACCGCCGGTCACGCCGGACGCGATTGTCGGGTATGGACGGTGAGTCATCCCCCAGCCGAGAGCGTTGGCCATACTCCGCCATGGGAGGAGCGTCGGGTCTCCCTCGTTCTGGGGGACGCCGCGCTTGAACGGCCGGTGCGTCGGGGCTGGGAGGGATACGCCTCCGTGTAAACGGGCTACCAGGAAGGCCCGCTTTCGCACCTGTGGTACGCCGTACTGCTCGGCGGAGAGCTTGCCGGTAGCGACCGTGTAGCCCTCGCGCCGGAACGCCTCGGCCATGTACTCCCAGACCGGCAGGACGGCCGGAACCTGTTCGAAGGCCAGCCACTCGTACTGCTGGCCGTTGTCGAGGGCGTCGAGGACCCAGCGGAGGGGCTCTAGGACAAGGCCGGTGCGAGCGTCGGCGAAGACGGAGTAGTCGACAGACTGGCGAGCCTCCAAGGTCTTTGCCAGGTGATAGACGGTGTCGAGCGCGGCCCGGCCCGCACCCTTCCCTCCCGCCGAGAATGGCTGGCACGGCGGGGAAGCGATGAAGCCGGGCACGCTCCGAAAGCTGATCGGGTGATGGTTTCGGACGTCGTCCTCGACGGCCAGCAGCCCGGCCGCCCGGCGGGTAGCGCAGGCAGGGCAGTCCCATTCGATTCCGAGTGCGGTGATGCCGAGTTGCCGGGCCGCCACGTCCCAACCGCCAGGGCCCGCGAACAGGTCGATGGCGTCGTACGGCTCGCTCTGAAAGTCGGGCATTTGTGGGATGTCTGCGCGACTTTCGATCTCTGCTCAGTTCGTTAGTCGAACAGATTCGTTCGACTAGCGGGCCATCCCATGTGATGTGTGTCACCTGTTAGGTGGTAACGCTTCGCGATCTTACCTGTGACGCTGTGTGATTTTTCTATATTCGGCCTGGCCGAGGCGGCATTGCTTCCCGTTGAATGAGGCGCCGGATGGCCTGATTTGAAGTCCGATCAACAAAGTCTGTTCAAATATCTTGACTTCTCGTACTGTCGGCCAACAGGCAGTCGCGCCCTCTTGACAATCCGTGTTACGGTTGTCGCGTAGGCGAGTGCCTTGAGGAATACTTCAGGCATGCCGCGCTCCCAAGCTCCAGCTACGCCCACGCGTGCGAAGTCGTCAGATCCGCCCCACTGGCGTGTGATCTTCGTTGTTCTCAGTTGGCGCGCGGCGCCCTTCTGGCTAAGCCTTTGGCTGGCTCTAGTACTCGCTGCGATTGTGTTTCTTACCGCGCTTTCGGCACCGTGGTTATCGGGCGGTCTCGGTGCAGCTGCCAGCATCACGGCAGCTCAAGCGGTCCGGCGGCGGAAGCGCCGCGTGCGTCAGCAGGAGCGGCGCTCACTGTCGACTTAGCCATAGGCCAGGTTCGTGCTGATCGACCTACGGCGGCAACGCGCTACGTAGTTACTGCGGACAAAACAGCGCGAGCGAGTACTGGAGGAATGGCGTTGCCGATCTGCTGGAACGCCTTGGTCCGGACGCCCTTCCATGGGTAGTCGGCAGGGAAGGTCTGGAGGGCGGCAGCCTCCTCGACCGTCACGCGGTCCGGCTCCGAGTCCACACTCTCGGTTGGCCAGCGCAGCCAACTCCGGGCTTTCTCGGTGACGGTGAAGCTCGGCTGGCCGGTTGCGCGGAGGTCCCGAGCGCGGTAGTCGGTGCCGTTGATCGTGATGGCCCGGCCGCCGGGGTCGACGAGCCGCGGGAAGCCGACCAGTCCGGCGGGCCAACCGAGGGCCTCGGCCATCGAGACCCAGGGCAAGAGGGAGGAGTCGCCGTTGTCCTGAGGGACGTCCTTTACGAGCGGGCGGTGGGTTGGGGTCGGGAGAGCGGCCGTGCCGGATCGCTTCGCCACGAGAATCGCGCGGGAACGCGTCTGGGGAACGCCGAACTCCTCGGCGGCGAGGTTTCCAGTGGCCACGGAGTAGCCCTCGCGGCGGAGAACGTCGGCGACGGCCTCCCAGACCGGTAACACGGTCGGAACCTGTTCAAACGCGGCCCATTCGGCAGGAGCGCCAGAGTCGAGCAGCGCGAGCATCCACCTGAGCGGCTCCAGAACGAGCGCGGTCTGCTCGTCGGTGAACGCGAAGGTATCGACGGTGTGGCGGGCCTCCAGGCTCTTGATGCCGATCACGACGAGGTCGAGGGTCTTTCGACCGGCGCCCTTCCCTCCTGGGGAGAAGGTCTGGCACGGCGGCGAGGCGATGAATCCGGGCACGCCGAGGAACTCGATCGGGTCGAAGTCGCGGACGTCGCCCTCGTAGGTCGGAAGCCCAGCGGCGCGGCGGGTTTCGCATGCGTCGTGGTCCTTCTCAATGCCGCGGACCCGGAGGCCGAGGTCGCGGGCGGCGACGTCCCATCCTCCAGGTCCGGCGAAGAGATCGGCGGCATCATATGTGCTGGTAGCGGTTTCTCGAAAGACGGCCATGGATGGGACGTCTGCGAGTTAGGCGTCCGCCGGCCGGCGAACTTATTGCGAGTGCCGCGAACCCGGCTCGTCTAACTGGGCGAAGGAAGTGACTTACGGGGCGGATCGCGTTAGCCTGGTCCTGTAGCTGTGGACGGTTCGGGAGTAGAGGCGAGAACCACCACGGCGGTGCGGAGATCCTAATTGTGGTCGCCGCCGACATTGTCAGACATAGTCCGCGAGCCAAGGAGCTAAAGTGCGGAGTGCAGGTCGTTGCCAGGCGTCCCGCCATCCCAGGGCTGGAGCGACCACTAAGACGTCCGGTAGGGCGTAGACGGCGTTGCCGTCTTTCAGCCGTCAGGCTGACATGCGTGTGACCGCTCTAGTGACCCGAGCTGTGTGCGGCACGGAGGAGCGGAGTGCAGTGAAGCTGGGTGGTCGTGTCCTAAGGGCTCCCCAGTCCTAATAAGGCATGCACGGTGATTCTCCTGATCTAGCGATCAGAGCCCTGGGCTGTTAGCTGGTGAAGGGCTGTGTCCGTGTTGTCTTTCCTCGGCCCGGTCGGGCTTGTACTGCTTGCCATCGTCGCAGCGCTCTGGGTGAGCGCCATCGTGAACTCTGTCCTGGACAGGTCGGCAGCTGCTGACAAGAACGTGAAGGTTGTTGTGCGGCTTTTGCCGTGGCCTCGCGTTGAGATGGATATAACATGCAAAGACATCGAAGGGGAGGTACGCGGCGAAGGCCGCGCGCTTGAGCCGGAGGGTGGTGAGCCGTCGGCTGCCGACCCGAAGCAGTGATCTACGGGCGTGCGGGTGGCGAGGCCGAGGGCGAAACCCCACTCACAGTGGGTTTTCTGCCTGTTCTGTCATCTATACCTATATGAAACGTCTCTATATAAGGAATAACGGACCAGGGCGTCAAAATCCCACTGTCAGTGGGGTTTTAAACGACGTGGGCGCCCGGTCGGCTCCTACCCGCGTGCGTCACTCGGCTACCGTGAACCTCTCGGTGGCGAGGCCGCCGTCACCGGGCGGAGAACAGCGGCCTCGTGTCCTCAGTATCCAATCAGGACGTGCCAGTCGGCGTGATACTCGGTCCGGTCCGCCGTCACGACCGATCCGCATCGGGAGCAGATGACCAACGGAACGCCCTGGGGGATCTCGGAGAAGGTCGCCGGGACCGCCGACGGCGATGCTGGCTGAGGTGCCTGGCCTGGGGCATCTCCGCGACGGCGCGCGGCGACGAGCTCATCATGGAAGCGACTCACCAGGTTCTGTCCTCGCCCACTGCTGCCAGGAGGGCGTGCAGGTCGGAGACGAGGAGGCGGGCGGCGTCGCCGTCGAGCCCGAAGGAGTGGATGCGCTCCGGGTCGGTGTTCCCGCCGTTGGCGACTCGCCGGTCCAGTTCGTCGAGGTAAGCGCCGACCCTCTCAGCCGGCCCTGTGACGCGTCCGCGGAGGGCCTCGACGACAACGGCAGCCCAGTGGTCCTCGCGGCTCTTCCCCGGTCGCCCGGTTGCCCAGTGGCCACATCGGCAGGTCCATCCCGCGGCCACCCGCATACCGGATGTCTCGCGGTGCTCGTGGAGAACCCGGCGGATCGTTGAAACGCGTTCGACGTCGTTCACCATCGCTGGGTCGCCTTCGCGTCTGCCAGTTCCAGGTCAGCGTCGCAGTTCGGGCATGAGTCGGTCAGCCGGTACTCATGCGGGCACTTCGTCCGGCTTGCGACGTCCCGGCCAGGGCCGGAGATCCAATACTTCGGGTCGGCCTTGATGTCGGCCACCGTCGGGGCATCGGTTCGCAGCTGCTCGGTCCGCGTCTCCAGCGCGAGCGTGAGCGGGTGCTGGTTGGACTCCCGGGCCAACACGTACGGAGCAGTCAGACCACCGATGCGGATACCGCCGGGGACGTGGTCGAGGACGTACTTGGCTTCGATCTCGGCGATGGCCTTGACGAAGGAGGCTGCCTTACGGGCCTCGTCGGGGTCGAGGAGCGTGATGAGGGCGGGCGGGTAGGTCACTCAGGCCTCCTTGTTCGGGTCGTGTAAACGGTGCAGAGCGTGAAGCGCCTCGGTCAGCACGGTGTGCGCCTCGGCCAGAAGGTGCGATTCCTGACTGTTCAAACAGGCCGCACCGCAGAGGCTCGGCGCGCCACAGCAACGGAATGCGCGGAGCCGGGTAGGGAACTCCGCCATGCGGTCGGCCACTGCGGAACTTGAGCGCCGGACGGGCTCCCGACGGACGTCCGGACTACGCAACTCGGCGGCCAGCTCGCCCGCGTCGCGGAAGTGAACGACGGCCGTGTGTTCCAAGGCATCCCGCTCTACAGGGCCGAGCTGGCCCAGGGCGTTCAGTTGAATGTCCCTTCCGTGATGAGCTTCTCGATCCGGGCGGCCGTGTCGGCCAGGGCCTGGCCTCCGGCCTTGCGCTCGCCGTCGGTGCTGTTGGGCATCCAGAACCGGCCACTCTCGGCCAAGTCCTCCAGGAATGCGGCCAACTCGCGGAGGCGGGCGGGCGGTACGCCGGCGGGCTCGCTCGGGTCGGCGTCGCCGAGGTGCTTCTCTGCGTCGTCGCGGGCCTCGTCCTCGACGCCGAAGCCGACATCCGCCGCGCCGCACGAGCATCGCCAGTCGATGAGAGGCAGGCCGGTTGCGTCGTTCCTTGAGGCGGGCCAGGCCACGAAGCGGATGCTGTGTTCGTGTGAGGCCGCACACCCGACGTCCCCGCACCCGAGGTCGGGATGGGCCTTCACGTGGCCCACCGAGACACATGGCTCGCAGTGGCCGGGGTCGCCGACGGACTGGCGCTCCGGGTTGCTTCCCGCGTGTCGGTGCGGGAACTGGCGGTAGGGGAAGTCAGTCAGCTCGCGACATCGGCAAGCGCGAGGGCCGTCCGGGTCCCCGTAGCAGTCCCAGCACCGCTGAGTGCAGTTGACGAAGTGGCTGCCGTCGGCCAGCGGGCCGGCGCAACAGCGACGCTCTAACGTAGTCACCTTGGGTCGCTCCACTTCTGTCCATTGCGGAGGGCGTTGAGCCAGCGGCGGATGTCGTGGCGGGTGTGGCTCTGCCACAGTGCGATGGAGAAGCCGCGGTGGGTGAGGTCGTCGAGTGCCTCCTGGGCGAAGTCCTGGCGGCCCTGCTCGTAGGCATCCCGGATCGCGCGGGCGCCAAGGTCGGCGACAGTCTGTTCAGCCACGGTGTGCCGTCCTGCGGTCGAGGTCCTCGGCCCACGCCGTCGCCGTGGCTGCGAGCTGGATGAGCATGGAGCGGAGGGCGCCGGGGTCGTCTTGGGCGAGAGTCGCGAAGACGTCCTTCAGGACTAGGTCCGGCCAGCAGAGCAGGCCCTCACGCTCGCGCTCAGTGGTGATCCGAAAGGCCTCTCCGGCGGCGGCCAGCCAGGCAACTCCGGTGTTATCCGGCAGGCTCAGGACGCCGTCCCGATATACCTGGAGACTGCGCTCCTCGGACACGTCGCCGAGTACGTACGGCGTTTCCGGAGTGGCCTCGACGGTTTCGGTGTCCTTGATCGGGTGCTCGCTCATAGTCCTGACGTCTGCGCGGCGGAGGACGTTTGCTCAGGCGGGACCCCTGCGGTCAAGGCGAGGTATGCCGGGATCGCTGGTCTCTGCGCTACACTTGCCATTGAAAGGGAACGGACTTGGGCGACCGGTAGGTGCCTAAGTCCGGGCAATGCCATGACCGCATTAGGAGGTGCGGAGGACTAGCAGCTCGGGCGCACTAGCGCAGCTGCTCTCAAGTTCCGCTCTGTTCTCTCGCAACCTGACGAAGCACCACATCTTGGTTCCGCTACTGGGATCATCCGACGCGAGAGCCTGCCGCGCAGGTGGACCTTGGTTCAACCAGCCCAATTCGCTGGTCGAGCTGAGGTGTGCCGCAGTCTCGACCAGCAATGGTGAAAGGTCCATTGCGATGGTCGACATAATCGCACCGATTGTCGGTGCTATCTCACTTCTCGGCGCCGCTGGCTTCAGGTTCGCCACCGCCCGTTTGTTCGTTAAGCACGCCGCGAAGAAGGATCTCCCCGCCATCGCCCGGGAGATGTACCGGCCAAGACTCCAGTTTGGCGGGAAATCCGATCCTGCAGACTCGACGACTCAAGACCAAGACGGCAAGGAAGACGAACCTGGTCCTGGGTCATAGGAGCACAGTCGTTCTAGCGAAATTTCCGGTCGGGGTCGGCGAAGCCGTGTCGTCTCAGCGCGGCAACACCGTTCTTCCAGCTCCGACAGTCCGAAGGCGTCGAGGCGAGCACAGTGACGAAATCGCCCGCTCCAGTTCGGATGACGTAGTGGTTCTTTTTGTTGCGTTCCACCTGAAAGCCCTGATCTTTGGCCTGGCGCACGAGGTGGCCGGTCTTCTTGTCCATGTCGGTCTCCCTGTGGGCCGGTCGCTCCGCTAACGAATGACGAAGCGACCGAAAGATCTCGGTGGAAAGGTCACGCCTCGACCATCTGGGTCCCGCAAGGGCAGGAGGGGAGCCCGATGGCAATCCACTTGGCAGTGGTCCGGACGGTGTAGCCGTCCTCCGGGCAAACCAGCTTGAGCATCCGAGTTCCTTGAGGCTTAGGGCCGGAGGAGATCCGGCCGCCGTCGCCGTCCGCGCCACCGGGACCGGCCGGGACGGGCTGCTTGGTGCGCATGAGCGTCGCGGCGGTGAGCGCGCCGTGCGGGTACTCGCCCAGCGTCTCGGCGAGGCAGACGAACTCGGCGGCCAGCTCGACCGAAGCGGTCGTGGCGGTCATCTTGCCCTGCAAGCCGAGCCGGGTGGCGGCTTCGGCGAAGGCGCCCTTGTGGCCGTGCTGGCAGTCGTCGGCCGCGTGGATCAGCTCGTGGAGCAGGATGTCCAGGATTCTCGCGGTGTCGTTGACCTCTGGCGAGATGAAGATGTGGTTGACGTTGTCCTCGGAGGCGCGCTTTGCCCAGCACTGGCCAAGGATGTTCTTGCTCTCGGCCTTGGAGCCGAAGCCGAAGCCGACCGAGACGTGGATCTTCTCGGGCAGCGGCATGCCGACCTCGACGAAGCGGGGGCGGAGGGCCTCGATTGCGTTGTGGAGCCACATCTCGCGGGTGGTGGTGGGAGCGGTCATCGGGGGCCTCCTTGGCTCTGTGGCCCTTTGTGGGCCGGACAAGACAAAAGCTACCGAGAATTCTCGGTGGATGCAAGAGTGTAAACGGTGTGCTCGTCGTCACGTGTTTACACGTGGCGCTCACCGAGATTTCTCGGTACGGTCACGTGTGTGGATGCACTCCTGAAACACAAAGAGCCCCCGCCTCCACGCGGGAGACGGGGGCTCGATCGAGCTGATAGGGGCGCTAGCGGAAGAGCTTCTGGACGTCGGTGAAGGTGGCGTCAGCGGCTGTGTCGCCGTTCGGGCTGAACTGGAATACGACGGAGTCCAGGCCCTCCTTGCGGAGGGTGAACTTGGATGTCATCTTCGCCGAAGTGCCCGCGACGAGCTGGCCCGGCAGGTCAGATGCGCCGCCGTTGCTCACCGCCCAGCCGGTCGCCTTATAGCGGTTCACGCCGTAGAGAAGCGAAGCGCGGACACTGCTCTTCTCGGCCGGGAAGGAAAACGTAGCGTTACTGCGATTTGTGATCTCGGTGGTGATTGTTGCCAAAGTGTTCTCGGTGGGGTCGGAGTCGTATATGGCCGGGTCTGCCGCACCGGAAGTTGCAGAGACGATTTGGACCTGAATGTCGTCTGGCAGGGTGATCGGGGCCGTTGCCGGGCCGGTCAAGACTGGTGCGTGTCCCTCGCAGAATGCCTTGTGTGCATTGAGAAAGCCCGGGTCGGAGCACTGGGCTGGGTCGAGGCCGGCGTCCTGGGACGCTGCTGGCGGAGTGGCTCCAGCGGCTCCTGGAGAAGGAGCGTCGCTGCCTCCGCAGGCGGTCAGGGTCAGGGCGCCGGCCAGCGCCACAAGGCCGACCGAGAACGTTGAGGTGGGCATGGCGCCCGACTTTACGTCACCGCGGACGCTTCGAGAACCGTGCCCGGTCCAACAAGAACGCGATGAGCGGACCGACAGAGCCCGCGGGGATCACCACCACGTCGTCGCCGTCGTTGATGTCGAAGACGAAGGCACTCTCCCGGCCGTGATCTGCACACTCGCGCTCGGCGTAGTAGACGTCGAGGACGTCCCCTGCGTAGTCGGTCGCGCGGAAGCGGTTCTCCTTCCCGGGCAGTGAGGTCAGGCCGTCGAACTGTTCGGGGGTGAGCTGACCGGGGACCTTCTCGTCCTCGGCGCCGAGTGTGGTATCCGCATCGGAAGCCCAGCGGGTCAGCTCCTCGTCGGACTCCAACAGCGCGCGGAACTGAGCGTCGATCAGTTCGTCCGGCTCTGCGGGCTTGTAGTCGTCGCGGAACGGCTCGACGACATCGAGGCCGAGCCACCGGTTACCGTGGTTCGTAGAGACCGCGACGACCTCGACCTCCTCGCCCTGCTCTACCTTTGTGCGCTGCTCGATCACGGTGACGATGTCACCCTCGGCCAGTTCGGTCGCGTAGGGCTCGTCGACCAGGACGCGGACCTTGTCGCCGGGTCGGTAGTCGGGAGTGGCGGTACCAGGCATTGATCTCTCCTCGGGATGGGAAAAGGCCCGGCCGCCGGGACACAGTGGTCAACCGGCGGCCGGGCTTCGGCTCAGAGGTGGGTCAGCGTGCGGTGTGGTCGACCTTCGCCGCGGCGAGGTAGGCGATTACGCGGTCGATGTCGCTGCTGGTCAGGAAGGAGGTCTCCCCGTTGACGTCGATCTCCACGACGTCGTCGTCATCCGTCCGGTCTCGGCGGATCTCAAGGTCCCGGACAGACAAGCTGCTTTCGGTGGCCTTGCGGGCCCCCTCCAGCGTCAGCGGAGCGGAGACGGCGGTCGTCTCGACGCGCGGAACAGGCTTGTGCTCCGACAGGATGAACTCGGCTACGCCGATGAGGTCGTCGAGGTGGACGTCCTTGCCGAGCATCGCATGCGCGGCGTGTGCGGCCTGGAGCCGCTTCGGGTCGATGAGGACCTCGGCGGTCTCAGGCTTCGACTGGTCGGCGATGGTGCTCACGAGTGCGGGTCCCATTCGCTCAACCTGGGTTGCGACGTACTGGGTCCCTGCCACGTTTACACGGAACCGGCGCGGCATGTGTCCGTTCGCCGGGGTGGCCGCCTCCACAGTCCCGATCTTGCCGATTGCGATGCGGTCTGTCTGTGGAGCAACGGCGACGATGCGGACCCGGTCGCCGACACTGGGCTTTACAGCCTGAGTCAGCGGCGGATGCGCCACGTTGAAACGGCCGGAACGCGGCGGTCGGGCCTCGGACAGAAGCTCGCGCTCCCAGGACTCCAGGGCGTGATCGATGCTCTTGGCACGGACAATGATCGGGCCAGCAAGGCTGCTCGTATTGGGGATACCGACGATGTAAGCGCCCGTGTGCCCGATCCCGGTACGGCCGAGGAACCTGCCCTGGCGTCCGATGAAGCGGCGGTCGATCGAGGACTCGACGTCGCGGATGATGACGCGGTCTTCGCGGCTGAAGGTGTCGGTGGTCAAGGCGTCTCGCGCTCCTTGTGCGGTGGTGTGATCGGGCTACCCGGGACGTCTGCGAGCGCGCGGCCGGCTGCTCACCACACGCGGGAAAGTCCGCGTTTGGGGTGGTTACTGGGGATGCGGGCAGCAGTATGAGCGGCGTCAAGGACCTCTTGACGCGGAAGCGACCTCCGCCCAGGGCAATGGATCCCAGGGACAGAGGCCGTGACGGAGCGGACTGTCAGCCGCGCTTTTCGTTCTCGTGAATGAGGCGGCCCAGCAGGAGCGCGCCGAGGAGGGCGACGAGGAGCCAGGTCAGGAGGAACCAAACGACGGTCATCGACGGGTTCCCGACCGGGCAGGGAGTCCGGTGAGGACATCGCGGGCGAGGACGGCGAGGTCGGCCTCCAGCTCGTCCAGCTCGTCGAAGTCGAGCGGCCAGGAGTTGGCGAGGTCGTCTGCGGAGAGAGTGGTGACGGTGTGCATCTCGGGCTCTTTCTTGTTCTTGTGCTTGGGGCTACTGGAGAGGTCTGCGCGCGGTGTCGGCTCTGCTCACTCCCCGTCGGCGACGAGCGACTCCAGGGCGGCGCGCATGGTGGCCAGCGCGTCCCGGCGGTAGCGGTTGCAGGAGGACAGGGCCAGGCCGAGGCACTGGGCCACCTCGCGGTCGCTCATGACGGGGTCGCTCGTGTCGGAGCGGAACCCAGCTGCCGACCGAATGTTCTCGGTGGCAACGTCAACGAAACCGTAACGGAGGCGGAGGATCTGCTCCTCCCGGTCGGAGACCTTGGAGAACGCCCAACGGATGAGGTCGCGGTTGGCCAGGTCATCGGCGGCGTCCTCGGCCATGTGGTCGATCAGGAACGCCTCGTGACGGTCGTCGCTGTTCTCGTCGCCGTCCATCGCCAAGTCAAGCGATACGACGTGACCGTAGGCGCGGTGGACGGCGAGGAAGGTGGACGGGTCGAGGCCGTTCGGGGTGGTCCGGCACACCTCGTAGGCGGCCTTGACGTCGCGGTCGTGCTGACGCAGGAGCCGGAAGTAGCGCGCGGCGACGTTCTCCTTGACCTGAATGAGGTCCTTGGTCCGGGACTTGTCGGAGAGCTCGTACCGCAGCATGGTCCGGATGTCGCGGGAGAACGGGACATCGGAGTCGAGGTCAAACTCCCGGACGGCCTGCATGAAACGGGCGTAGCAGATCGCCTCGGCCTCGTCGTAGTCGAGCCGGGTGGCAGTACGGGCCATGGAGCGGATGAGTGGAGTGAAGCTCTGAACGAGCCGCGTGAGCGCAGCCTCCGACTTGCGGGTCTTGCCAAAGGCGACAGTTTCGTTTCCTGTGGCATCGGTGATCACGGTGCACGGGACGTCCTGAGCGGCGGAGATCAGGGCGTACTGCGCCTCGGGCGACAGAAAAATCTCGGTGGTGTCGACGTTTGTGTAGTTCTGCACGTTATTACTCCTCGTTATGGCGATGTTGCAGGCAGTGACTTACCTGGGCATGGGGGTAGCCGGGACTGTGCTGAGCACGAAAGGGACTGTGAGAGGCGCGATTAGCGCGAGGTGCCCGGGGAAGGCGGGAACCGGCAGGTCGTCTGCCGTGGCGCTTGTGGCGTGCTTACCGGCTGGCTAGTGGAGCTGTGCTGTCTTCGTCTTCCCTACTTTTGAGCGGTGGAGTCCAGGGTGTCGCCTGGCGGCGATCCAGCAAGGGGTCTCACCGTGAGTTCTCGGTGGAGCGACCTTAGCATCCAGTTGGACTGCTTCCCATGGGGGCACATGGTTTGGCGGAACTACAAAAAGAAGGCCCCGCTCTCCAGGTGGAGGCGGGGCTTGTGTCCTTGGTGACGCGTTATCCGGCTAACTCTCTGGGTGGCTTCAGTTCTGTCTCGAACTCATCGACCGATGGGGACCAGTCGGAACCGCTCGTCCAGTCATGTGCGGCAACCACGGTTCGTGCCTCTTCCAGGAGCCGCTCGTAGAGCATTCGCCCCTGGAGTTCTGCAACCGTAGGGCCGGGGAGAGTCACTATTCGTTTCCTTCCTGACCCTCCCACCGGGTGACGGCGGCATTGAGGGCGGCGATGTGTGGTTCAAGAACGTTGCGTGCCTTGCGGAGTGTTGTGGCAGTGGCCCGGATTTCGTCGGATAGGGCCAGTCTCCGGGGATCCAGGACGGTGTCCAAAGTGGGGTTCCGCACGCCGCCGGACTCGGCCGATCCCGTTGAGTGTCGGCTCCGAGGCGGGGCCTCGTACTGGGCGGCAAGGGCAGGGCTCAATGCCAGGCCCAACTTCCTGATGGTGTCGATGAGTGTCTTGTAGTCGTCCTTCGCGGTGCTCATAGTGAGGTTGATTCACCTTTCAAATTTGCTATCGACACGTCGGGATTTGCCGTAACTTCAGAAGGCCCTGAAACTTGGTGTTGTGGATCACTTTGAAAACCACGTCATACGGGCGGTATGCAGCCGTCAGGCGGCGTCGAGCAGCCGCTTCTGTTCGGCCGCCATGTATCCCGCTCCCCAGCTCCGCCCGTAAACCTCGGGGTCGGAGGTGATCGGGATGCCCATGAAGTCGCGCTCCATGAGGCGTCCGATCTCCCGGATGACCTCCTCGGCGTCCGCAGCTGGCGCCTGGGCCACCAGTTCGTCGTGAACCGGTAGGAGGATGTACTCGCTCATGCTGGCGTCGTCGATGGCACATAGCGCTTTTGCGAGGATGTCGCGGGCCGTGCTCTGCACCATGTAATTCGTTGCGGCGTAAGCGCGTTCGCGGTCAAGCGGGAGACGGCGTCCGATCGGCGTGACGACAGCGCCTCCGCCGTAGGCGGCCTTCCGCTGGAGAACGCGGCCATAGGCCGGGATCTCCGGGAACGCCTCGTCGTAGGAGGAGATGACCGGCCGGACCTCTTCGAGCGTTGCGCCCGACGTCTTGGAAATCGTGGCCGCGCCTCCGCCGAACACCTTGGCGAAGCCGGTGTTCTTGGCGATCTTGTACTGCCACTTTTCGTAACCGTTGGGCCACAGAAGGTTCGCCGTGTACTCGTGGATCGAGACACCCTGGAGGATGGCCTTCTTCATCTCCTTGACGTCCGCCATCGCTGCGAGGACGCGCATTTCGACCTGTGCGTAGTCCGAGGCGATCACGAGCCAGCCCGGGTCGGCGACGATCGCGCGCCGAATCGTCCAGTCTGACGAGGGAAGCTGCTGGAGCGGTGGACCAGACACCGACATCCGCGCCGTCCGTGCTGCAAGGCTCTTGATGAACGGGTGAATCCGGTCGTTCTCGTCGCGGTCGGTGAGGAACGGCAAAGCATAGGACTCCCGCCACTTCGCGGCCCTCTTGCTCCGAAGGATCGCGTCGGCCAATGGGTTGGGGTCCCGGCGACCGATGCGACTCCAGTCCTTATCCAGGTCGGCCATCGGGAGGAGGACCTCCTTGCCGACGGCGGGATTTCCGGTGGCCGTCTTGTCCTTCCAGGCCTCGCCCATGCCCTGGAGACCCTCGATCACCTGGCGCGTCGAGTTGACGTTTTCGACGCCGTAGCCCTTAGCTATGTGGAGGTAGGTTTCGGACTCCTCCTCCAGCCGGTCGACGAGCTTCTTCGTGTAGTCAACATCGATGAGCAGGCCGCGGCGCTGCTGGTGGGTGGTGATGAGCTGGACTCGGTGCTCGAACTGGGCGAGCTTGGAGAGCCCGGCCTGCTTGATCAGGAGGCCCAACTCAGCCAGAAGTCGGGCCGTGTAAACGACATCGAGCCCTGCGTATGTCACGTAGAGCGGGTGATCGATATCGATGAGTGCCCAGCCGGTCGACTTGTTCGCCTTGTACTCGCGGCGGAACACCTCGTAGAGACCCTTAGCCGTGTCGGCGGCGTCGTTGTCGACATAGACCGTCGAGAGTGGCTTGAGGCCGAGGCCAGCGCCGCCGTCGTGCTCCGTCCGCGGGTCGCAGAGGTGGGCGAGGATGTAGGTGTCGAACGTGCGAGGGCCGAGGGACTCCAGCGACGCGAGCCCACAGCGGTCGAGGACCAAGAGGTCGAACGGCGCGTTGTGGGCGGCGAAGCGAAGCTCCTGAGCGGCGAGCGCTTCGGCGATGACTCCACGGAACTGGTCTGCGCGGAGAACCCAGGCCCGCTCTTTGTCTCCGAACTGGACCAGCCGGGTCCTGAATCCACGGGAATAGATCTTGAGGCCGGTCGTCTCGGTGTCGAGACCGAGCACGCGGGGAGTGTCCGTAAGGAACCGCTCGAAGCCGGTGATGTCCTGGTCGCGCTCTGGGTAGAAGATGGGGACTTCGTCCCCGTTTACACGGTGCTTGAAGATCTTCACTGGGCGGTCGCCCTTCACGGATCCGGGGGTAAACGCGGAAAGGCCCCGCCTCCCGGGATGGGAAGGCGGGGCCTTGGGATGGAGCTGGCGCGGTGGGGCTAGGTGCCTGTGCTACGAGAGGAAGGCGTCGAGGTCTGGCGCCCCAATCGGTCCATCACTCGGGACATCTGCGAGCGGTGAGGCTTCTGCTCGCGGCTCATCAGACTTCTGCGGAGACCTGTCGGGGGCTGGGTCGCCGATGTGCTCGGAGGGGCGCCGCTTACGGATGCCCTTGAAGCTCACCGATCCAGCGGGCAGGGTCTTGACTGCGCCGCGCTCCTCCAGTGCCTTCCAGAACGTCGACCGCTTCCAGCGCTCCTTCTTGTCGAGCTGCTCCTCCTCACACCACTCCTGATAGAGCGCCCAGACGTCCTGGCCCTTGATCCGGCCCGCCGGGTCCTTGACGAGGTGCTCGGCGTAGAACTCGGCGAGGTTGTCGCTCGTCTCCTTGAACTCGGCGGTTGCCTTGGTGACCACGTCAGGGTCCTTGAGGGTGTCGCAGAACCACTCCATCGCGCCCTCGACGGCCCAGGCCAGGATCCCGGCCGGCCCGTCGCCGTAGTCCTCGCCGTCGCGGTAAGCCGCGTTCGGCACGCGCTTACCGAGGAACTTCGCGGTCAGGTACTTGTCCTTGTCGTCCGCGGTGAAGGTGCGGTCGAAGGGGACGAGCTTGACCCGGCGCCACAGGCCGTAGTCCTGGCCCCGGAAGTTGGGCTTGTAGTTGGTGGCCAGCATGATCAGGAACGTCGGAACGAACTCAAAGAACTCCTTGCGCATGAAGCGCGCGGAGATCGTGTCGCCACCGGTAAGCCTCTTGATGACGGCCTCGGCCATCTGCCTACCCTGCTCGCCCTCCGACGCCATGACGAGCCGGGAGCCCTTCAGGGCGGCGATGTCATTCGGGATTCCGCCGGACGGCTTGATCTCGAACGTCGAGAACGGCGTGGTTGTCGTGATCCCCTTGAAGATCCCGGTGAGGGTTTCGATGAAGACGCCCTTGCCGTTTGATCCCCCGCCGTAGAGGACAACCAGGGCCTGTTCGGTCGTGTGGCCGGTGATCCCGTAGCCGGTCAGCCGCTTCATATACGCGGGAAGGTCCGGGTACTTCTCGAAGATCTCGACGAGGAACTTCTCCCAGCGCGGGTTCCGTGCGCCCTGGATGTAGGGCACGTCGACCCGTCGCAGGAGGAGAAGGTCCTTGGTGGCCGGAGAGTACGGGGACAGCTCGCCGGTTTCGAGGTTGACGACCCCGTTGCCACACGCGAGGAGATGCGGATGCTGATCGAAGTCCTCATAGGACGCGAAGACACCGGGCAACGCCCGGAGTTCCCGGATCATCGAATCGATTCCGCGGGTGGACATCACGTAAGAGACCAGCGAGCCGGAGCGGGCCTTCTTGCGCTGGGCGTCCAGGAGGTCGCCAGTGGTCTCGCGGAGGTCCTTGTCGTCGATGCCCGCGACGCGCGAGTCCATCGACTGCATCTGGTCGAGGATGGCGCGCTGGACTCGGGCCGCGACGGTCTGGGCCTGTGAACGGACCCACTCGGCGTGGTCGACCTGCCAGGTCCCCGCGTCCGGCTGGTAGACGATGAAGCCCGCTTCGGAGGTGAAGCGAACGTCTCCGCCCTGCTCCTGGACGACGGCGAGGAGCGTCTTGGCGTTGTAGACGTCGGAGAACAGGCGGGTGATGTCCTGTGCGATCTGCTCCACGGTGATCTCGTCGGAGCCGTAGCGCGGTGCGTCCTTGACGGCCTGGATGAAGGCCTTGTCGAAGGCTGCGCCGGAGACCTCTCGCCACTTCGTGATGTCGTTGGCGTCGGCCAGGATTGAGAGCTTGTGGACGTCGAGCTTGCGCTCCGACAACGCCCCGGCGACGTCGCGGGTGAACTTGACTCCGGCGGCGTCGTCGTCCCCCGCCACTACGACGCGACGCCCGTGCAAGTGAGCGGCCAGCTCGTCGGCGAGGGCGGCGTTCATGCCTAGCGCGGCGCCGCGGATCAGAATGACGTCATATCCCAGCGCGTTTGCGGTCAGGCCGTCGCCTGGCCCTTCGGTGATGATCACCTCGTTCCAGCCGGAGCCGCCAGGGAAGTAGCCGTACTTCGCCCACGCGGCGCCTTCTGGGTTGTTCGGCCCCGACCACTTCGCCCGGACGCCCTCGTCGGACAGCGCGCGTGCCTGGAGGTACTGCGGGTGTCCGTCGAAGTCATAGAACGGGATTACGATCCGTGGGACGTCGTGGTAGAGGGCGCGGGAGAGCGTGAGCTTGCCGCCGTCCACGGTTCCGTCGTCGTATCCCAGCCCCAGCTCGTTCGCCTTCTCCAGGGTGATCCCGAAGCGGCGGAAGGCGTAGTCGATGACCTCGGACAGGATCGGAGTTCCGTCGGCCTCGTAGGAGACCGAGCGGAGCATGGTCTGGGTACGGTCGAGATAGAGCTTGAGGGCGGCTCGGTCACCAACGGACGGCTTCTCCGGGACGCGGCCAGCAGAGCGGACGTCGTCGATGTCGCCGGGTTCGACGTTGAACAGGTCGGACATGGTCAGATCGAGGGCCTTGAGGACGTCCTTGGTCTCGCAGCCGGCGCGGCACTTGAGGCCGACCTTCTTGCTCTGGGCGTTGTAGCCGATGCGCAGCGACGGCCGGGAGTCTTCGTGGCTCGGGCACGTGACGACGTATCCGTTGGACTCAGTTTCGACCTCGTCGAATCGGTCGAGGAGGGCCGCGAGCGTGAGGGGCGTCGACCGTCCAGCCGGGCCGGGGTCGTTGAAGGGGTCCACGGTGCTCCTGCTCGTGTAAACAACGAGAGCCCCCGCCCTCCACGTTGGGAGGACAGGGGCTTCTCGGTGGAATGTCCTGCTGTCACTCGGAACCTCTGCGAGGAGGCACTGATCTGCTCACGTCAAGACGGACTTGACGTCGAATGGACGGCCAGGACAGGGCCGGACTGGCGGGCTCAGGCGCGAGCGAGCCGGTCGTAGTCGTCCCTCCAGCACTGCGCCGGGAACGGCTGGCCGGCGTAGAAACGGGCGTGCCAGGTAGCCATCGCCCCATCGGTTGGGCCTTCCCACTTACCGTCCGCCCAGCCGCTCGAAGCCCAGGCCGACGACGGCACGCCCGGAACGCAGCCGTGGTAGATCAGCCACTGCTGGATGTTGCGGACCTCGTCGCGCTCCGCGCTGTAGTACCCGCCGTGGCTCTTCGCTGGCCCGGCGATGTTGCCGTAGTAGTGACCCGCCGGGAGGTTCCAGGCGAACTTGCCAGGAGTGTGCGGAGGAGCGGGTGCCGGAGGCGGAACGGGCGCCGGAGCACCTCCACGAACCTTCGCGGCCACGCGGGCGATGTCCCCGGCGCCCTTGATGATCTCGAAGTGCATCTCGTCCGCCGTGCCGGTGAAGTCGCCGCCCCAACAGACGACGCCCTCCAGCTCGCCGAGGATGCGGCGGATCTCCGCGACCTGCCCAGCAGAGAACGTCCCGCGCTTGCCGTTCGGGTGGCGCGTGGCGTTGTAGTCGATGGCCGTACCCGAGGCGTGACAAGAGAGATTGTTGGCGTTGACGTTCTTGCGGTACGAGTAGCCCCAGTCGTCCGCCTGGTGCCAGTCCGGCCGGACGATCGGCTCGACGCGGCGGTGGAGCTGCTCGGCGAGGTACTGGAAGACCGCGTGGACATCGCCAGCGCGAACACCAGGGGCGAAGGTCTCCCCGGCAACTTCGAGCCGGGCCAGGCCTCCGAAGTCTGCGGGGTTGGGCGAGGCAGACCAGCCGTTGTAGGACTTGGGCAAGAGATCTCCTTTGTGTTTAAACGACGAAGACCCCGTCTCCGGGTGGAGACGGGGTCTTCTCGGTGTGAGTGGCTACCGGCAGAAAATCCGGGCCACAAATGAGGCCGCCCGCAACACCAGGCGGCCTCCGACGGCCAGAAGCGATACGGGGACGACGACCGGCGCGGCGAGGACCGTGAGGGCCAGTACCGCGGGGATGTCCTTCCACCACTCGGGTCGACGGATCGAGTTGAACGCCGCTCCCCAGCGGACGCCGACCCACATGAGCCATCGAGTGACGAGGTCTACGCCTCGCTCACGCATGATCCGGCGGAAGACCGCGTCGGCATCGCGCGCCGAGATCTCCCCGGTACCGATACCTACTGAGCAGAAGTAGTCGTGGACGATTGCGGCCTCTGTGTAGGCGCCAAGCTTTGGAATAGCCCAGGAGACGACGGCGGGGATCGTGGCGAAGTCGGTAACGAAGCCCTCCGGAATGATCCACCTATCCGACCGTCCGAAGTAGACGTTTGGCGCGAGGAGCCGGAAGGAAACCCCGTCGGCCTGACATGACAGTGCAGGGTCGAACATGAACGGCACTACGCGCACTCCTTCACGTCTGGATGGGAATCCAATCGGGACGGGCCTCCTCGACCCGGCCGACGACCCGCGAGGGATCGCGGTGGCGGATGGCTCCGGTGAGTCGTGCCTTGGCCTTGCCTGGGGTGTCATATGGGCCGAGGTAGGTCTTGCGGACGACGTGACCACTCTCGTCGAAAATCCGGATGACGACCCGGTAGAGGACGTCGCCCTCGTACTGCCGCGCGTACCTGCTCACGCGCCCACCCGCTCCCAGTTGACGGTCGCCTTCTCGACGTGACCTTCCTCGGCCCGCTCCGTCCACGGGCTTCCGTGCTTGTGGGTGACCATGCCGTCCGGGCCGAACCGGAAGTTCTCACGCTCGGCGTCGTTCTTCTCGCGCGTGATCAGTGCGGCGGCCTCGTTCGTCCGGTTGTAGGGGCCGTAGACCTCGGTTCGGGATCTCGGATCTTCGCCCTGGCGTGTCACCGTGGTCGTGATGACGGCCCGGTAAAGCTGCTTGCCGTCGGTGGCAATGCGACGCGGCATGTCATGCCTCCTTTTCGCGCTCGACGCGGTGGCCCCGGGCGTCGCATTCCTGATAGGAGCCATGGCAATTGACGTGCCAGTAGCTAACGGAACCTTCGACGGTTGCCCAGACAGCGCGGTGACCCAGGTAAGTCGGAGCGGAACACCAGACCTCGAAACGGCGACCATCTACTTCGAGCACCGACCCTGGAGCACCGGGTTCCGGCTCGAAGACGCCGTTGCCCGGCTTCGGTGTGCGTACGCCGCGCGGCGCCGTTCGCTTGGTGGGCTTGACCTTCCGCGCCTCGTCGAGGATCTTCTCCCGCTCGGTGGTGAGGCGCTCGAACAGAACCGGGTCGATCTCGTCCTTCGGCGGCAACGGGGGAAACGAGAATGTCGTTCCCCCGATGACGTGCTTCTCGTACGACTCCGGCACGTCAGGCCGCCCGATTGATCCGGCGCGCCGCACGCTGACGTTTCCCGGCCGCCCGGCGCCGGAGCTTCTCGGCCCGGTCGATCCCAGCGAAGATCGGCGCGCCGGTCGCGGACGCCTTGGCGTTCAGGACAAACAGGAACTTCGACCCGTGCGGCAGGGCGCCGATCAAGGCGTTGCGGGTGTCGGTGTTCACCGGTTCTCGTTCTCCTTCAGGTTCTCGCTCATGTGCTTGTCGAAGAGGTCCGAGTTGGCGCGGAGGAGCAGCTCCTCGGCGCGGCGAAGGCGCGCGGTGGCACGGCGGAAGGTTGCGAGCGTCATGACCACGTAGCCGCGGTCGACGGAGTACCTGCGCCGCTTC
This sequence comes from Kibdelosporangium banguiense, assembly GCF_017876405.1. Classification (GTDB taxonomy): domain Bacteria; phylum Actinomycetota; class Actinomycetes; order Mycobacteriales; family Pseudonocardiaceae; genus Kibdelosporangium; species Kibdelosporangium banguiense. The sequence continues at coordinate 3,875,519 of NZ_JAGINW010000001.1, forward strand.
ACGACAGCGGCGGCAAACGGCTCGCCGGCCGCGGCGGCCTGCTTCTCGGCGTCGTTGAGGTAGCCGGAGAAGTTGTGCGACGCCTCGTCCTTGAGCTGGAGAGCCCAGGGAGAGAGGTGGACGTCGCCGACGTCGATGTGGCCCTCCTGGCGGGGCCGGATGGCGGCCCGTCCAAAGACCTCACGGAGGAAATCCAGGACGGACCGCTCCCAGCGGTCACCACGCGCCTTGTTGGGGTTGCTCACGCCGCACGCGCCAGGGCGAGACGACGGCCGGTCTTCCCCTTGGTTTGATGCGACACGATGATCTCCGTGGCGCGAGCGGAACGACGCGCACCGAGGAAAGGCAGAACAGCGCGCAGAACGCGCACAGCGGGCTCTCCGGTGATCTGCGCAACGAGCAACGGCTTGCGGCCGGGAACTGTCTCCCGATGCGTTCGCGCTTCCATGAGCGCGGCGGCGCGAAGGATCACGTCGAAGTCGCTCATCTTCACGCGGACGCGCGGGTTTCCGCGTGGCGCGTCGAAACAGCCTTCGCCGTCAAGCAGCCCGGCGAGCCACGCGGCGTCCACTCGGTCCATATCTACGCTCACACCACCACCGCCGGGAGAGCCGTCCCGACGGCGTCCGCAGTGGACTTCTCGATCATCGAGCCCTGTCCTTTCTGGATCGCTCGCGCCAGAAGGCCCCCGCTCCCTGCGGTGGGAACGGGGCCTCTGTGAGTGGGAAGGTCAGTCCTCGACCGGCAGGCCGTGTGCCTCGCGGTACGCCTTGATGGCGTCCTTCGACAGGAAGCCGCGGATGCCGACGTCCAGGTCCGGCCGGTTGGCGCGCAGGTAGGCGCGCATCTGGGCGGTCGTCGGCTCGGTCGCGGTCTCGGTCATGGTGCGCTCCTGGGAAAGTTGTTTGCTACCAGGGAAAGGAGGACAGGCGCCGTCACCGGAACGCACTCGGCGGCGGGTACCCGTTGCAGCGCCTCACGGCGCCTGTCCAGTCAGGGCTCGGTCGAGCCGCCCGGTACAGCCGTGTCTCAGGGGGTGACCTGGCTAGGCTTCTCGAGTCGACCGAGAGATCTCGGTGGTTGGCTCAGAAAGGAGTCTCGACCGACTTTGCCAGGTACTCCCGGGCGACGCCCTTGTCCGCCTCGGAAGCCGCGGCCAGCGTCCATGGTGCACTCTGGCCCGGCTTCTTGTGGCCCTGGCCCAGCCGGCCCAGCACCATCGAACCGATCGACGGCTTGAGCTGGCTCTGGAGCACCTTTGGGAAGACCAGCGTGTCTGTGTAAACGGTGTCGACGTTGTCGCCGTCCAGGACGATCACGTCGCCACGCACGGCCGAGGAGTCGCCGTGCACGGTCTTGATGCCGTGCTCCTGGCTGTGAACCCTGAACAGCAGCAGCGCGCCGTTCAAGTCCTTCCACTCGATGCCGGTGGCCGTGCTCGGGTCCTTGAATTCGCTCATGCGGGAGTCGTGCTCCTTCTTGTGGCTTGCGAGCGAGACAGGCTCTTTCCCGCCTCACTCAAAGAGGTCTGCGAGGCGAGCGGCATTTGCTCAGCGCCAGTCGGGATCGTTTGGCGATCCTCGGCGCGGAAGTCACACGGCCAGTTCGGCCTTACGTGCCGCAGCAAGCGCGGTGAGGCCTGGCGTCCAGACCATCTGGTACTCAGCGAAAATGGCCTGAAGTTCGGCGTACGAGCTGGCTCTCCGGATCAACTCCGGGATCGGGGTGATCGTGGGCCGCGCTGTCGCTGCGGCGAACGGTGCGGAGATATCCGTTCGCTTGCGCCAGACGTGAACGCGCGGCGCGACCTCCTCGGCCATCTCCCAGCCAGACTCCAGGTCGACCCAAAGGAGCTGGGCTTGACCGCTCCCTGCTGGCAGGTGGCAGACGATCCCCAGGTCCTTCCTTGGGTTGCCAGGTAACGGGGATCGAGTCCCAAGAGTGTGGTCATACGACACGGAGTTCGTGTAAACGCCCTCCTGCATAGCGATCTTGCCCATGCCGAAGAGGCCGTCCTCGATCGAACCGCCGGTCTTCAAGTCCCAGATGACGTTGCCGGTGATGATCGGGTTCTCGGCGGGGTGGCGTAGAAGCCACCAGTCCGGGGCCAAGATGCCATCTGATGGCAGGCCCATGATCCGGTCGTAGGAGCCGCCGACCCGGAGGTGGTCGCATACGCAGAAGCCTTCGATGTCAATGACGGCGAATCCGGCGGTGACCTGACGGTACGCCTCCAGGTCCGCCTCGTACTCCTCCGGTACGTAGCCGACCGGGAGGCCGCGGTCGATGTTCTCGGTGAAGGTGTGGAGCGCCGTGCCGGTGGTGGCAGCTGCCGACCCGGAGGCGGCCTCCATGGCGGCCTTGGCGAGGTCGTTGAGCGTGCGCTTCTGGTAGCGGTCCTTGGGATCCTGGATCGCGGACGCGGCGAGCTGGAGGTCTCGGCGGCGGGCCATCCCCAGGGCGGTCATACGCATCTGCCACCTACCGAGGTGGAAGGTGTCCTCCAGCGCTCCGACGAATGTCGTCGTCCGCATGTAGGCGACCGGCTCACTGCCCTCCGGCGGCGTGATGAGTGGCCGGCCCCAGCGGTCACGAGGGAGCTCAGTGGCGACCGTGGTGAACGGATCGGTCATGTGCGTTGTCTCCGAAAGTGGTGGGTTTAGTTGCCACTTCGGGACATCTGCGAGTGTGCACAGGTCTGCTCAGGAGGGAGCGGAAGGACCGTCCGGATTCGCGGGAGGGGAAGAATCGAGGCCGCCTTGCCCGCTGTCGAGCTGCGGCGGTGGCGGCTCAGTCTGGCCGTGAATGTGGCTGGAGATGGTCGCGATGTCGCTCACGCGAGCTTTCCGGATCAGGTCTCGCTGCGTCAGGCGCTTGCATATGTGGCCGACGACAGAGCCCAAAGCCACTGCCGCGGCTGCCGCGTAGACGAGGACATCCACCACGACGATCGCCCTTTCACCCTCTGCTGGCCGAGAGGGTGAAAGCGCACCTCAGCTCGACCAGTCCTATGAACTGGTTGAACTAAGATCCGCCCGACGGTTCGGACATTAGTCTTACTGCAGGTCCTGCACTATCGCACTTCGACACTTTTACGCGATCGCTTCCGCAGTGGACAGGCCCGTCGATGCCAATCCTGGGAAGGTTTCGCGTGGCTAGCGCCTAAGGGCGGCTAGCCTCACGGCCGTAGGTTAGCAGGACCATCGACGCCACGCACATCCGGGCGGATTCGAACATTTGTTCTACTGTGGACATCCTCGACCCATGCTGATCAGCCCCTACATGACCTGGATCGGCGACGACTTATGCCGACCTCGGCGTAAGTCGTCTTATGTGGATCTCTCCGTTATGCCGCCCACGGCGGGTGCCTTGAGGTGGCGGCCAATGCTCGTGTCGGCTCGGCATAATCACAGGCGGCTGAGGCGTGCAAGCTAGGGGCGTCGGCCCCCGCCCGGCGGGATAATGGATCAACGCTACTTATTACTCAGGTCATTGAGAGTCAATGCCGTTTGAACGTGCCGTTTTCGACAGTCCGACACTTCGAGACAATGGCACAGGGCTTCGTGATCGATCCAGTACGCGCACGACTAATCGCGACTCGCGATCAAGATGTACGACCCTACTTTTTGATCACCACTACGGACAGCGATTCGGTCGGTGGCGAACAAAAATTAGACCGATTGGACGAAGCTGGAAACACTAGATTGCATATGTAACGAAGCGGTCCATGCGATTTCACCCCAACGGATCAGGCGCTCGGGCTTGTCAGCTCTAGATGCACCGGGTCCTCGTAGTTACAGTAAGTCGCCTGGTCCAGTCGTGAAGGCATGAGGTGATCTTATGCGCGCTGATGAGCTACTCATCCTTAACTATTCAGGTTTTTCTCGACATGTCCGATCCTTGTTCTGGAATATGCGAGACTCTCGCTCATTTACGGAGCTGTTTTTACGCGATCCGGCCGGAACGATTAGCCGAAAGGTGTTCAACGGCTACATGCCGCCCATGCCTGAAACCCTCAATCAAGCCAATAGAATACTGTTCTCGGTTCTGAGCAATCCAGGGTTCATGGAGTTCACTCGGAACCTACAAGAAGAAATGGAATCTGAGGCTAGGCGCGAAGCCGCTAACGAGGGTATCGAGGACTTTGAAGAAGGGCTTCGCTTGTACGCCACTCGAATGGATCGAACCGCTCTGTATAACCGCGTCGCGGACGGTCTGATCAGAAACATGGACCGTGAATTGTTATTCTCGATGGCGTTCGTAGACCCGACGACAAGGCTAATGCCTGACCCTGGAGGAGGAGGCGGCGGAGATTGGTGCCCTGACATCCCCGAGCCTGGCGGAAAATTGCCAGATCTGTGTCCCGATCCAAAGGTTGGCCCCAAAGGGCCACCTGTAGGTAGTACTTTAGCATATCACGAGGTCGCGGTCGTAACTGTCGCTGTGGCGTTAGCTTTTGTAGTGGTGACAGTGATCGACTTTACGCCGAAGCCGGCTCCCGTGGGACTCACACGTGAAGATATTGCTGCAGTGAGCAACCTGCTGTCGGATCGCTTCGAACGGCGAGCTATGATTCTTCGAGAGCAAGGCGTGCTAACGGATCCGGACGCAATACGGCGTGGGCCTCAGTTGTGACCGGCGGACTGCCTGGTGGGCGAACATTATCGATTATGACGACATGGCGGTGCACAGCCGAATGTCTCCATTGCGGAACTGGCAGTAGCCCTCGGGAACGACATGCTCTCTCGTTAGAGCAGATGACACGAGTGATTGACCAAGCCAGTGACAACGAATATCTCGTGGTTGTTTTTACTGGTGGTGAACCGACGTTAGCGGGCGCTAATCTCCTGGCGGCAATTAAGTATGCACGCAAACGTAACCTTGTCACTCGAATCGTGACGAACGGGTACTGGGCGCTAAGCCCTTCTGCTGCACGCCACAAAGTTCGCCGTCTCTTCGACGCTGGACTCGACGAGATCAATTTTTCCACCGGCGACGAGCATGCGCGTTTCGTGCCACTTGAGCGCCTGTTCTTGGCCGCACGCGCTGCCATAGAACGCCAACTTCCGCTCACTATCATGGTCGAAACCAGGGCTCAGAGACGTATTACGGCGGCCGCTATCGCCAAGCATCCAGATTACGTTAGGTTAAGGCGTGATCACCCCAATGTTGCCATTCCGCTTCGCGAGAGCCCGTGGATGCCTATAGAGCCCGACCTGATTGAGAATTACCCTGCCGGCATGGCGGCAGATCGGTCAAATGTCATGGCGCGCAAAGGATGCGATAGCGTTCTCACCACCACGACAATCCAAGCTGACGGCAGTATCGCAGCATGCTGCGGGTTGGGAATGAGGACGGTTCCAGAGTTACTTGTAGGCCACATCGAAAATACAACCCTTGCCCAAGCGGATGAACGGGCCGGGAATGACTTTCTCAAGCATTGGTTACGAGTAGAAGGACCAGAGCGGATCCTCGCATGGGCGGCAGAACACGACACGTCGATCGAATGGGAGGGAATGTACGCACATCGATGTCAAGCGTGCATTCGCCTCTACCGCGACACTAGCGTCCGGCGAGTCATTAAAGATTTTCATTCAGAGAAGATCGTCGACGTCATTGCAAGCGAATACATACTATTCTATGCGCCGGAGGGGGAAAGCGTTTCTAATGACTGAGCCGAGTCCCCGCACGCCGATTACCGTTCCATGGTTCGTTGGGCGCGGGAACGAGATAGGCGCTGGTGAATACGTCGCCCGACTGACCGCACTGTTTGGTATTACCCAATGCTCGGCGTGTGCGGCACGGGCAATGGCTCTAAACCTAATATTGCGCCTGCGCGACCCGCGGTCCACCCCAGAGAATTGAACACAGGGGTGATGGCTCGAACTGTTTGGAATTTCTTCTGTGTAAATAGAACCGACACCCCTCGCCAGGCACAACGCAAACAAGATCGGCATAACAAGATAGTCCACATAAGACGACCTCCACGGCCATATCCCGAAGGCCGACGCGGTTTGGGTCCTCTTGGACGTGCTGTACCAGGCCGGCGAGGACGAGGCTCCACGGTCCGTGGGCGACGGCCTTGACCTCGACTTCAAGACGGAGGGCTGGATCTACGGGAGGTTCCGGTCGGTACGAGGCCGGTGGCTAGGGGTGGTGAATTTTTACGTTCCGTATGCCGACGGGCGGCGTCACCGGGTCTTTCTCGAAGATCAGCTAGTGCCGTTCGGGGCGCTCCAGCCGCGCGATGGGTCGTGAGGTCGCCGGGGAGCGGCTTCACGGAACGCAGCAGCCCCGCTGAGCGATGTCCAGGCTCAGCGGGGCTGCCCTCACGGCCCGCTCGACGCCCATGCGCGGGGCCGGGCGGAGCTGGGCTCTTGTTTCTGTTGCAGCTAAGCGAAATCCGTGCCGTCAACGACTAGCGAATGCGGCGGAGTGTCTTGATCAGGCAGAGCACTACGACAGTTACGCCGCCGACGACGGGCAAGACAACCAGGGGGCACCCGCCCTTGACCACCACGGTCCCGCCTCCGCCGGTACTGGCGTGCTCCTGGTCGGTCTCTTCGCTGGCGCTGGGGACGCCTTCTCGGAACGCGTCCTTGATGTTGCCCCTCTTGCCTGACTCGGCGATGTGATCACCGGTATGGCCCTTCGGTAACGTGCACATCATCCCGCTCGGCCCTCTGGTCAGACACATTTCTTCGGACACCTGTGCGTATTTCCTTCCTTTGTCGAGGCTTCGATGCGGCAGGGGTGATCAGGCCATCCTTGCTGCTCAAGCAGCATGACGTGCAGGGCAGGATTTCTGCGCTTCAATGCGTAGAACGCTGCTGCAACTCCCTGATTCGTCAATTGATACTCGACGCTGTTGTAGTCTTTCGGTCCTGTGCCTTTGAGTTCGGCCTCTGGCCGACGAATCAAGTTCCCGTGTTTTAGTTCCCAGTTCAGCGCGACACGGAACAACTCCTTGGTGTGGCCCGTCGCGAGGGCTAACGATATGGCGCTCACGTATCCTCCGCCACGAAGTAGGAAGTACAGCGCAAGGTCTGCGTGAGAAGCTCTCGCGATGATTTCTTGCTCTAGGTAGCCGTTCATCGGGGTTGAACCTGTGAATTCATGTCGCAAGCGGTTAGGTTTCTAAGCCACCTTCGCGACGCGGCCCGACTCCCCGACGGGCGGCACGTTATTCGGCGAATGGCGCTCTGCTTCTTGTGTAGCGACGTTTGTGTTTTCGCTCATCTGATCCGGTGGAATCAATTCCGGCTGGTCTTCGCGGGCTGTGAATGATGCGTCAAACCATTCTGAAGTCTGTCGATCTTGCTCCGTTTTACTCACATATGGCCTCACGAGGGCCGAAGCGAAGACGTCGAGGAAGTCAGTGTCGGAATCCGGGTCGAAGTCTCCGGTCCGTTTAAACCTGTCGGCGTCCGTATCGTTGGATGTGATCCGGACCGTACGGCCGGGACAGGAGGAGTCTGGATGCGCGTCGGCAAGCCGTTCGAGAATGTCGGGCATGGTAGGTGCGCTATCCGAGTTGGCCCGATGTCGTCCGATTGGGTCTCCATCCCGAGCGCGCAGGCGCAACAAGGCCAGCAATGCAAGTAGCGCCACGATGAAAGCAACGAGCACGGCGTATGTGGGCACGGTTGTGTGTCCTCCTTCCTCTGCCGCGTGGGGTATCTCAGCGAGTACCTCGGTCCCACAACAGGGTCGATATGTCGAGGTCCGGTACCTCCTCGGATGCCTGAACTGCCAATGTGAACATCTGAGAAGCGTCCGGCCCGTTGGTCCACACGACTCGGTACCGGCGAATTTGCCGGTCGTAATACACCCGGACGTAGGTATGGGACGCGGCGGTCAGCAAACTGGCTAGTCGTCGAGCACCACGAGCACGCTTGCTCATGACGCGTCCGCATAGACTGGTCCGCCTTCGGAGATCATGTCGCAAATTTGGCTGGCGATTTCTTCAGTTTCGATCTTCAGCTGTGCCGCCACTGCCCGCGCAGCGAGATCGTAAGAGTCAACAACAAGCTGCCGAGCGACGGTGATCCTGCTGAGCGTCACAGCATTGGCATTCGCTTCTTGATGTTTCATGCATGGAGGGCAGCCACCCAGCGGGTGAGGCGGAAATGCGACGCCTTTCGATTCTAGGTGCCCATACGGGTGTCCGCACGAAACTACGAATGTCCGATCATCAACGTAGTGCCACGTCTCGTCATGACGAGCAGCTTGTTCAATGCGGCACGTCTCGCAATGCTCGCACCTTGGCATAGAGCACTTCCGCCAAGGACCTTCAATGGCAAATACGATGCGGGAACGCACAGGGGCTCCGTGGGTCGCGGGACTGTGGGCGACGCCCCACCGTCGAGGTGTGGCCCGGCATATCGTCGGGAGGGACGGCCGGACGGCTCGACGGCGAGGCGTCTCACTGAAGATTCGCCCTCGGAGCCCAGCCATCAAGAGGCCATGGAAGGGCCACTTAGGGTCATTGCGGGGCCATTTCAGTCTGAAGGCAGAGAATCAGTGCCTCGGCGAGCTACCGTTGGATTGTGTCAACGACTGGGAGGCGGCTCGCGCCACAACCCCGATCCCGCCTCGAACAGCGCGTGCAGGGGGCTCACTGGACCCTGCGTGAGTTCTGCTCAGCGTTCAACAAGGCAGCCGGGGAAATCGGCGAGAACACCCAGGTATCCGAACGGCAGGCGAAACGCTGGCTGGCTGGAGCCTCAGAGCTGCCCCGACCCCAGGCACGTCGAGTGCTGGAGTATTGGCTTCGCGAGCCCGTAGATCGTTTGTTCGGCCCGCCGAGTGAGGCCTCTCCCGCCCTCATCGCCGTCAACACCGAGGAGTTGCTGATGTCTGCCGGAAGGGAAGCCGCGGACCACGCGCTGAACGCCGCGACCGCCCTGGCGTCGGCCGCCTTGGAGGCACTGCACGCCGAGGCTGGTCGCCTTGCCCGCGCGTACTTCACCAAGGCGCCCCTAGAGCTGCTCGGTGAACTCGTGAAGCTGCGCGACACCGTCTATCAGCAACTGGAACGCACTCACAAGCCGCGCCAGCGCGCGGAGTTGTTCCTGCTGGCCGGTCAAACCTGTGGCCTGCTGTCGTCCGTCGCCTTCGACCTCGGACACGCCGAAGCGGCCGAGGAACTGGCCCGTGCTGCGTACACCTACGGGGACGTCATCGACCACCCGTCGTTGTGCGGATGGGCGAGGGCATTGACGATGTCGGTACTGCTGTGGAGTGGTCGCTACCACGACGTAGTGAACGTGGCGACCCGTGCCATCGAGCTGGCTCCCGCCGGGACGCCACGCGCTCGACTCTTCGCGGTGAAATCTCGGGCGCTCGCCTACCTCGGCGCCGCCGATGAGGTGGCCACCAATCTAGGCGCGTGCTCAGACGAGCTGGACCGGGCCGGGAATGACGCCCTCATGGACGGCGTCGGTGGTGAACTCAGTTTCGGCCACACACGCCGGGCTCTGTGCGCCGGGGCCGCTCACGTCGCACTGCGCGACGGCGAGCGCGCAGAGATCGAGGCCGCGGCGGCCGTTGAGGCGTTCACCGCACATCCCGTGTCCCAGCGTTGGCGGGCCGGCGAGCTGGCCGCCCAGGTCGACCTGTCGACCGCTCGCGTCCTTCGCGGCGACCTGGCAGGCGCCGAGTACGCCCTGAAGCCAGTGCTGGCGCTTCCGGCCGAACACCGAACGGAAGCGCTGACCCAGCGAGTAACCGGCCTAGGGAGGCTGGTGACAGCCGGGTCATTCCGCGGCGCCGTCGAGGGCGTTCGTATCCGAGACGCCGTCACCACATGGGCTTCTGACACGTTGCCGAAGGCTACGGCCACGCTCGAACTGCCCAGCGCGAGCGAGCTACCGGGCGTCTGACCCGTGAGTTCGTCGGCGGTGGTCGGCGAGGATCTCGGCTTCTTTCTCGGGTGATAGTCCCAGCTCGGCGGCTCGCTCGCTGGTGACCAGGGCGCCGCCGTCGGCCAGCCACGCGGCCGTATCCCGCACGGTCTCCGCGATGGGTCGGGTGACCAGTCCTGCGGCCCTGGCGCGAGAGGAATCCACGTCCCAGGCACCCGCGTAGGTGCGCCAGAGAGGTAGCTCGGTCCATTGATGGACGTCGTGCGCCAGGAGAGTCTCCGGAGGTACCCAGTGGAGCGCTGTGCCGGTTGGGGCTGGGGCCTCGCGCTGGCAGGCGTCGAGGAAGTCGCCGAACGTGTCCATGCCGGTTGCCGTCACGTTGAAGACGCCTGTCGGGGCCGTCAGGGCGAAGGCTGCCACGTCGCGAACGTCCACCGGCTGGATTGACCGGTCGGCCGGGTGCGGCGCCACGACGTCGCCGCCCTTCCGCATTCGAGCGAGCCACCACGCCGTACGTCCCACGTACTCGCCGGGGCCGAGGATGACGCCGGGGCGGAGGACCACCGATCCTGCCGCGCCGAACACCCGCAACACCGCGCGCTCACAGCCTGCTTTGCCGAATCCATAGGTTGAGGGGCCAGGGTCGGCGTCATAGCCAGGGTCCGGGCCGGCGTCCGGCTCGCAGTCGAGAGTGAACGAGTCCTCTGTCAGAGGTTCGGTAGGCCAGCCCTTGTAGGCGCTGACAGAAGAAATCACGACGTACTTCTGTGCCACCGACGAGAGCGCGTGAGCCATCGCCAGGGTGTCGCGTGGGGTGAATGCGAGGTTGTCGACGACCAGGTCATATGGTCCGCGTGCGGCGAGATCAGACGCGGACCGCGCGTCTGCGTAGTCGCCGTGGATCGTTCGCACACCTGCTGGGTCTGGCCCTGACTCGCTCCGGCCGCGCCGGAAGATAGTTACATCCCAGCCCTTGGCGACCGCGAGTTCCGCGGTCGCTCGGCCGAGGAACCATGACCCGCCCAAGATCAGCACGTGAGGCATGCGGTCCATCATGGCGGACCGGTTTAGACGTCATGCAACTGCCGGTCAGGGCTCATGGCCGACCACGACGAGGCGGTGTCAGCCCTCATGTATCCGCGCTCGAAGGTGGACCCGGAAAGAAGGCGGCCAACTCGCGCGGGACGCCATTCGCCAGCGTTGCTCCCTCGAACCGGGTCTCTGCGCCGAACTGCACTCCGTCGAACCGAGCACGCGCGCTGAATGCTGCCAGGTCGAACCAAGCGTTCGCGCGGAACTTCGCTCCTTCGAACAAGGCGTTCCCGCCGAACTCCGACTTGCCGAAATCGGCGTCCTCGGTGAACGTTGCTCCGCGGAACCAGGCGGCCCTGGCGAACCTCGTTCCGTTGAACCGAGCGTCCTGGCCGAATTCCACCTCGGTGAACCGGACGGTCCCGTCGAACTTCGCCCTGCTGAACCAGAGGCCCCAACCGAACTTCACCTTGGCGAACCATGCGTCTCCGGCGAACTCAGCCTCTCTGAACTGGGCGTCCCCGACGAACTTGGCCTCGCCGAATCGGACGTTGCCGTCGAACTTCACCTTGCTGAACGCGGCGTCCCCGTTGAACGCTGCTTGATCGAACCATGCCCTCTCGGTGAACTCCGCGTCGTTGAACCAGGCATGTCCACCGAACTTCACCCTGTTGAACCGGGCAGGCCCGTCGAACTTCACCTTGTCAAATGTGGCCGTGCTGATCTTGCAGTCGGTGAGGTCGAGGTTGACGAGCGTGGCTTCGGTGAGGTCAATGTCGATGTCGTCCCAGAAGGTGTCTGCGGGGTGGCCGGGGTCGTTACCAGGATGTAGGTGGGTTGTGAGGATGCTCTGGGCGGTGAGGCGGACTTCGCGTTCCTGACGGTCGATCTCTACAGCTACCGGGCGTGCTGTAGTCGGAGTGCTGACTGGCGGAGGCGTTGGGTGGCCGGGGTGGATCCGGCGTCGACGGCCCAGCGGGCGGGGGACGCGCGGGGCAGCAACGGGCAGCGTGTAGGGCATTCTCAGGTAGGCACAGAGCACATTCACGATCGTTTGGCGGAGCCGGGGGTGGTCCTGGGCCAATCGCTCCAAGGCGTACAGCCCGGCAAGTCGGACCGGGGCCTTGTCCGAACCGAGCTGATCGGCGGCCCGCACATACAGGTCCGTGATCCGCCGCTCAGTCGCGTCCAGCCGGCTATCTTCCGCGACCTGCAACTGGTGCGCGCGGTTGTCGGCGGCGACCTGTTCGTTGTGCGCTGCGATCCGTTCAGCGAGTACGTGAGCCTCGTACTTCTGCAACAGGTCCAGCTCGGTGGAGCGCTGTCGACGGACGGCCAACCACAGCACGACCACACCACCCAGGCCCACACCAAGTGTGCCGCCGGTGCGCACCGCGTCCAGCTTGTCGCGGTCCAGCCCGAACTTGAGCAGCAGCCACACCGCTGCGGCCGCGACCAGCATCATCAGCGGGATGCCGACCACGATCACCCACCGCGGGATCGGCGTCAGCGCTGGCCGGGGCTGCAGCCCGTCAGGCGAGAGGGGCACGGGCACAGGTGGTTCGCTCACACCTCAACATCGCATCCCACGGCAGCAGCGCAACACGCGCTCCCAAGGGCCGCCCAGTTCGGCGATAAACGGATTTATCACTGATCAACCAGACGGCGTGACACGCAAGGAAGCCTCAGTGGTCCGGCGCCGCGCCCGCCTCGGCCGGAGGGCTGGCCTCGGCAGCGAAGCGAGCAACCTCGGGCGGAACGCCGCCCTTGAACGTCGCCCCGTCGAACCAGGCGCCCGCGGTGAACTGGGCATCCCCTCCGAACGTCGCTCCGTCGAACCAGGCGCTCCCGGTGAACGTCGCCCCGGCGAACCGGGCGTCCCCTCCGAACGTCGCCCCTCCGAACGTCGCCCCGGCGTACAAGGAGATCCCGGTGAACGTCGCCTGGTCGAACCGGGCGTCCTCGGTGAACGTCGCCTGGTCGAACCGGGCGATCTCGGTGAACGTCGCCCTTTCGAACCAGGCGGGCCCAGTGAACGTCGCGTGGTCGAACCAGGCGGGCCCGGTGAACGTCGCGTGGTCGAATCGGGCGATCTCGGTGAACGTCGCCCCTGTGAACTGGGCGGTCCTGATGTGGCAGAGACGGAGGTCGAGGTTGATGAGAGTGGCGCCGGTGAGGTCGAGGTCGATGCCGTCCCAGAAGGTTTCCACCGGGTGATCGGAGTCTGGGTCGGGGCGAAGGTGGGTGGTGAGGAGCCGCTGAGCGGTGAGACGCACCTGGCGTTCCTGGACCCGTTGCTCGTGGACTGTGCGGGTCTCGGTGTCGGCGTTGTCAGAAAGCTGGAGGTCGGGCGGGGTGTAGGGCATACGTAGGTAGGCACAGGTGACGTTGACGATGGTCTGGCGCTGGCTCGTGTTGTTCTGAGCCAGGCGTTCCAGAGCGTAGAGTCCGCCCAGGCGGACCGGTGCCTTCTCGGAGCCGAGCTGTTCGACCGCCTTCGTGTACAGCTCGGTGATCCGCCGCTCGACCGCGTCCTCTGCACTGTGAGCGGCGACGCGTTCGGCGAGTCGGTGTGCCTCGTACTTCTGCAGCAGATCCAGTTCGGTGGAGCGCTGCCGGCGCACAGCCAGCCACAGCACCGCTACGCCGCCCAGGCCGACCCCGAGCGTGCCGCCGGTGCGGATGGCGTCCAGCTTGTCGCCGGTCACGCCGATGCCCAGTAGCAGCCACACCGTCGCGACTGCGACCAGGACCATGACCGGGACGCCGACCACGATCACCCACCGCGGGATCGGCGTCAGCACCGGACGCCTCGGCGGTGGCCCGTCAGCTGACGCGTTGGGCAGGACGGCGGGTGGTTCGCTCACGCCTCACCATCGGCACCAAAGGGCCTAACGTAACGGGATGAAGATCGCGGTTTCCCCCGCCACGGCGAGCAACCATGGCAGGGAACATGATCACCTCCTGCCGAAGCGCTGCTGGGCAGCCTGGCGGGTGATGCCGAGGACGCGGCCGATGTCGGCCCAGGAGTAGCCCTTGCCCTTCGGCCGGTCCTGGAGCTGGGCGACGGCCTTGGCGATCTCGGCGTCCAGCTCGGCGCGAAGGTCGACGAGGCCCTTGAGCCCTTCGATGTCCAGGTCGGCCACGCGGTTGCCGTAGGCGCGCATGATGCGGCGAACGAACTGGCCGTACTTGTCGGTCTCGGTCATACACCGGCCGGTCTTCTCGGTGACCTTGTTCTCGGTGGATCGCATGCGTCAGACCGTACTGCTGGCAACGCATCCTAACAAGTCACCGAGAGATCTCTATGACCGAGATGCGATGATAGTCGCGTGTGGAGCTGCGCATCGCGGGGTCGCACCCTCGAAACCCCACTCTCAGTGAGGTTCTTGGTGGTATTCGGCATTAACGAGGATAGAAAAGACACTCATATAGGCACTTATGAGGCGCAGGGGTTCAAACCCCACTCTCGGTGGGGTTTGGAGGCGGAGCGGTCGTTTACACGCCGTGAATCTGCGACCGCCGGCCCCGCGTGTTTCGTCGGGTGATCCCATGACCATTCTTTGCGTCCTTGAGACGGACGAGAAGCTCGGCGGATCGGGTCTGGACGGCCTCCATCGCCAGCAGGCTCGCCTCTACCTCTTCAGGCTTCAGATCGGGGATGCACGTCTCGTCGACGTACTCAAGGAGGGCCTGTGCGTAGGCCGCGAGACGGGGGATGTCGTCGCGTGGGGATGCGGCCTCCTTCATAGCCTGGAAGGCGTCCCGGGTGTTCTGGATGCGCTCCTTCGGCTTCACGGAGGTGAGACCCACCGAGGTCAGCTCCTGCTTGGGCACCCGCTCGCGGATGAGGTTGCCAACGTGGTATCGAAGGGCTGTCTGGAGACGGTCCAGGTCGTCCTGCGGCACGCGAGCCTTCTTGTATACGTCGGCGATCGCCTCTCGGTAGCCGGGTGACCGGCCGCTCCAGTCCACTCGCCCGTCTTCGAGGTTGAAGTTGGACCTGAGCTCGACGATGACCGGTGCCAGCTCGCGAAGATGTTCTGTGCGTGGGTTCTTAAGGTACTTCTTGAGGATGGCCACGGCCTCGGAGGTCAGCTCACTGACGGACTTGCGCGCCATGTTCCAGGCCTCTTTCAATCACGGTGACGTCCCCAAGCAACCTATAACATCGATGGCGTCGTCGGAGTAGGTAGATTAGTCCAGAAACGCAAAAAGCCCCCTCCGTCCAGGGACAGAGAGGGCCTTGCGGGGGTGCTATCAGCAGGTCGTGAGGAACATTCGGACGAGAACGTCTGCCCGGACATGTAAGTCGTTCATGTCGCCGTCGTTGGCGATGTAGTGGTCGACGGGCCAGGCGTCCAGCGCGGTCTCGGAGATGTGGGTGTCGTTGTGGTCATGTCCACTGCGGACGATCTTGAGGAGCTGACCTCCGACGGTCTTCTGGACATACTCCGCTTCGTTCGGGAACCGGACATCCGTGATCACGACGGGGCCTGGGATCGCGTTGGCCTTGAGGCGGACCGCGTCAACCCAGACATCGGGGTTGACCTGCTCGCGGATGCTCACACCGTGTGTCTGAAGTAGACGTCGGACCTCGCGGGCCTCCTTGGCCCGCTCCCAGCCGACCTCGGCGACGAGGGACACCAGTCGGTGGTAGCCGCGGCGGCCGAACGAGTCTGGCCCGAAGACGATGCCGGTCTCGTCGGCCTCGATGGGCACGACAGGGTTGACGCCCTCCATCACTGCCCTGAGCGCGTCGGCGAAGGCGATCCGGGTGAAGCCGTGGTGCTCGATCAACCGGTGAGCGAAAGTGTCCTTTCCGGACCGCTTCTTACCGGTGATGCCGACGACGAGAGATGCCATGTACTTCTCCATGTGGTGTCGGGACTTGCCACATGGGGAGGTCTGCGAGATTTTGACGCCCTGCTCAGGCGTGGCGGAGCTTGAGGTTCTCGATCTCGGCGAGCATCTCGCGGAGACGGCGCTCAAGTTCGTGAATCTCGCTCTTCATCGCGGCCTTCTCCTCGGTCCACGTCATACGCTCGACGGCATGCCGGGCGTCGGCCTCGGCGAGTTGGGCGCGGAGCCGGGCATTGTCTGCTTCCAGCTCGTCGCGGGCGCGGGCGACGACGGCCAGGGACTGATCGAGGGTGGCGAGGTTTGCGGCCTGCTTGCCCTCGGGGGTCTTGCTCTTTCGTCGCACTGTCCACCACTTGATGACGTCTACGGCGTACTTGAGTAGGCCGGCGGAGATCAGCGCGATGAGGATGGGAATCCACTCAGCGGGAGTCATCGGTCACCTCCGGGGCGGCGTGCTTGCCTGGCGGGGAGGCCGCGGGCGTCACCTGGGCTCGGACCTTCTCGACGGCGGGCACGGCCAGGAGCAGAGCGAGCGGACCGATCAGGGCGGCGACCGTCGAGCCTGCAATGAGGCCGGCCGTGACGGCGAGGGCCGCAATGGCGAGGAGGGTCGTGTGAACGCGACGGCGCAGCGGCTCGCGCGTGGGGGCG
This sequence comes from Kibdelosporangium banguiense, assembly GCF_017876405.1. GTDB lineage: Bacteria > Actinomycetota > Actinomycetes > Mycobacteriales > Pseudonocardiaceae > Kibdelosporangium > Kibdelosporangium banguiense. The sequence continues at coordinate 3,891,931 of NZ_JAGINW010000001.1, forward strand.
TAGAAGAGGCGGAACTTGGCGACGAGGTCCAACATGTGGCGCATCGCTTTCCCTTCTGGGATGCCGAGAGGCCACCTTCTGCATAGGAAAGGGGCCTCTTCTCAGCTGGATTAGAGTCTCGGGTCGTCTGGCGACGGAAGGGCCGCCTCGGTGATCAGTCCGGCGGCGCGCTCCGCCTGCTCTCGGGCCGCCTGCTCCTTCTGCTGGGCATCCGCTTGGAGCGCGGCCACTTGCTCGGCCATGGGGGCCGCGACGCGCTGGGCCTCGAAGGTCGCAAGCGTTGTGGTGACCCAATGCTTCAGCACTGCCCGAACAGCCGCCTCATCATCGAGGTCGGCGGTGGCGGTGGGGTAGAGCCCACGCATGGCGGCGATGATCCGAGGGACGAGTTCGGCGGGGACGAGGAGCCCCGCCACTGGAACCGGCGGTGCGTCAAAGGGTGTCACAGGTCCGGCCACGCCGTAGCTCCGTTCTCAGTCCAAAGTGTTCGATGGAGGTCGTCCTGCTGCACGGCGGTCAGCTCGCCGGCCAGCAGGGCATCCCAGGTGGTCTCGTCGATGTGGGCTTGCCGGATTGGCCACCCCTGCCCTCTCAACCCGCGGGGGAGATCACCATCACCGAACTCCCGGGTCTGGAGGGTGACTCTCCGGGTCTCGGGGTCGAGGCTCATCCAGACGTGGATCATGCGGTGCTCCTCGGGGGTTACTGGGTGTACCAGATGCGGAGCCGGATGTCGGTGAACCGGCCGTAGTAGGTGAAGTTGGTGCCGTAGCCGGGTCCGACGGTGATGCAGGTGGCGCGGCCGTTGTAGTTGTCGTTGTTCGTGCCGCGGAACAGTGGGAACCAATCGCCGGGGACGGTGACGGTCTTGCCGCCGGGCTTCGGATAACCACCGACGTGCCAGTCACCCCTGAACCGGAAGAAGTCGCCGCCGAGGCCACGCTGATCGGAGATGTTCATGATCACCGTGCCGCCGGAGTTGTAGTACCAGTGGGACGAGTAGAGGTAGACGTCCACGCGGTCGACGGTCCCGGTGATGACGGGCAGGTTGAACCACCACATCCCGCGGCCGTCGCCGTTGTAGCCCGACGGGTCATGGCCCTGGACGACCTCGTTGCCGCCGAGGTCGGTGCGGAGTGAGCCGTTGCCACGCCAGGACGCTTTGCCGACCGCGCCGAGGTCCACGTAGTACTGCTGGACCGGCGGGGGCGGCGGGGGCGGTGGAGGCCCCTGGTAGAACGATCCGCCTCCCTGCGTGAATTGACCTGTTGACGGGATCGACGGTCCGAGGTCGCGGATCTGGAGAGTGATCTGCTGGCTGCCGAGGACCCAGGCGTCCCCCGTGCCGACTCCCCGCTCCAGTGCGAGGAGGAAGCGGTATCGGGCGTTGCGTCCAGGCTGGAAGACGTACTGGCCGGAGAAGGTCTGGTAGCGACCTCCTGCCTCCGTGGTCGTGTACCAGCTCACCAGGCGTTCATCGGAGGCCAGTGGTGCGGTAGGGGTGTCAGTGGTCCCGTCGGTGCCGCTGCGCCGGGTGACGAAGACGCGGATCTCGTCCTTCTCGACCATGGCTCTCCACGGCAGACGTACCGAGATCTCGTAAAGGTGATTCTTCCGCATGATCGCGGATACCTCGCAGACGCCGATGGCGTCGCGGATCGGGCCGTAGTCGTTGGCGAACGCGTTGGCGAACCAGCCGACGACGGCCCCGCCCTTCTCATCGAGCATGGCGGAGAGAGGCGTGCCCTGGATTACCGGGTCCCCGCTGACGTTGAGTCCGGAGAAGTTGCCCTGGCCGGTGTCATCGACCGAGGCGACGAGTTCGCCATTGGCGTTGACCACAGCGAAGTAGTCGTTCGTCGAGGTGCCGAGCCGGACTACCTCGTCCGTGCCGCCCTCAACCTCGTCCTGGCGGTAGACGCGGAAGCCGTCGGACGCCATCTCGGCGTGTGTGCCGAACTGGGGACCAGCAATGATTTTCTGGCCCGCTGCGATTTCTCCAGCTACGAGCTTGCCGACGTTGAGGCCGGAGAGGGCCTGGTCACCGAAGCTAGCGGCCACCCACGCCGACGTCGCGGCGTCCCACTTCATCGGCCGGAAGTCGTGGTCCGCCTGGAACCAGAGGTCACCGTCCACAAGCTTGTCTTCGACCACGGTCGGAGCGGCATTGTCCTTGCGCCAGAAGACCTTGTTCTTCCCGTTGGCGGCAATGACCTCTGTGTACGTAGGGGCCTGCTCTGGTGTTTCGGTCGCGGAGATCGATGACTCGGAACGGGTGTCGGCCGTCGAGACTGCGACGAAGACGACGGTCCACGGGGACGGCGGAAGGATGAGGTTTGCCGTCCCTGGGCCGATGAGGTCAACCCTGTGGGTGGCCTCGTTAGGCGTGTAAACGGAGTAGGTCGATGCGTGGACCTCCAGCCGGTGGAAATCGCCCGGCTTCTCGGCCCCGCCGAAGAAGCTTCCGTCCCACGTGATGGCCAGCCCGCCGACCGTTGGCTCCAGAATCGGCGCCGAGGGCATCGGGGGAGGCGGCCCGTTCACCGTGATGAAGCCGGTGGTCCCGTCCGGAAGTTGGCCGACGGTCCCCCGGAGGTTGCCCTCCTCGTCATACACCGCGATGGCGCCACCCTCGATGGATCGGTGGGACGCCTGGGATCCGCGGGAAAGCGAGGAGACCTGGCGCTGGAGGTCGGCGAGCTGCCTGGCGAGCTGCTTGGCGGGGTCCTGGACAGGCACAGTCAGCCTCCGTAACGGAAGTGGTCGGATCGGGTCACTTCGAGCGACGCGGTGTTCTCGCCCGTGAGCGCCCACGACGTGATGCGGACCCACATCTCCAAGTCGCCGAGCCAGGGAAGTTCGGCCCGCACTAGGACGTCGTCGCCCACCTGCCAGGAGCCGAGAGGGGCGTTGGGATGGTCGATGACGTCGAGCTTGGTGATGCGGAGCGCGGCCTTACGGTGGGCCAGTTCGTCGGCGATGAGCGCGTCCATGCGTGCGGCGTCCGTGGTGGCCTTGTCGGAGTAGACCGACACGCGACGGAGACGGCCGTCGCGGAGGCCGGTTTCCCGGCGGACCATCGAGCGGCCTTCTCCAGCACCGAGGCCGAGGATGGTGTTCGCGTATTCGTCCCCATTGGACTCGACGGAGACGACCTTGGCGACGTTGTCGCCCTGGACGAAGGCGAGGTCCTCGCGGCGTCGGCCGATGCGTGGGTAGCCCAGCTCGACCTCGTGGACCACGGACTCCTTGTCCGGAGCCCAGTAGTGCTTCTCGATGTAGTCAAAGGGAGTTTGCTTGGCGAGGTTGTCGAGTTCCTCGCCGCAATTCGGGTGTTCCCACCAGAGCAGCGCGTAGGGCTCGGCGTCCTTGCCCAGCCGGACCGATGTCGAGGTGGAGCCGGTCACGATCACCCGAAGGTCGGAGTCCGGAAAGCTCTGCACGTGCCGCCAGAGCTCGCGGACGACCTCGGCCGGGTCGACGCCGATCTTCGAGTACTCGCCTTCGTAGGTGATTGCGCGCGGGTAGGTCGTGAACCCAGCGCACTCCAGCCGCCAAGACTCGCCCTCGAATGAGCTGGAGATGACGATTCCGCCCCAACGGATCTCGCCGCCGGACTCGGCGTAGATCAGCGTTCCCCACTCCTCCAGGAGGAGTCGGCCGTCGTCGGTTCGGAGGCCGCCGACATCGGGGGCGATCGTGCCGGTCAGGGCGCCCGGCCCGGAGAGCGTCCATTCCAGAGAGGACAATGTGATGGGGATGTCCCAGTCGAGCCACTCACCGGTCGTCGCGCGTTGGGCGATGAAGGTCCATGCGCTCATCGATCAGACCACCAGTTCGCGGAAGCGGACGTCGAAGGCGATCTGTTCTCCTTCGCCGAACCAGATATCTCCGGTGTTCTGCGGGAAAGTGCGGCGGGAGTTGACCTTGAGCGTTTGTGTGGTGCCCTGGTAGGCCCGGACGTCGAACTCGGCGTACGCGAAGTGGTTGATCTTCTCGACGAAACCGACCGGAGTGCCGGGGTTTCCGTTGTGGTCGAGGTAGGAGATCGCGCCGAAGAGGTTGCCGAGCTGGATGCGGGTGTTCACGTCACCGGGACCGGTGGCGCCGATGCCGCTGAGGTGAATGGAGATCTGCGCGTGGGTCGCCCACGTCGGGATCGTGACGGACATCGTGTTGAGGGGCCACGTGCGCCAGTCCGAGTCCGTGACACGGATGTACTCGGCGCCACCTCCGGCGGCGTTGATGCCTGCCTGGACGTCGTAGTCGTTCCAGCTCCGCGGCCGGGCCAGCTTGCGGAGGTCCTTGATCATCGAGGACGTAATGGTCGCGGTGTTGGCCGGAATGTCTATGCGGGCGAGTGGGATTCCGCTCTGGCCGGCCGGCATCGTGGTCGTCGTTGGCGAGACGTTCGGGATGACACGCGTGAAGATGTAAGGGCCGGTGGTCGGGTCTGCCGGGTCGTTCCAGGGCTCGCCCGGCATGTTCGGGTCCTCGACACGAGCGACGACGAGGTCCGAACGGCCGGAGCCGGAGCCGGTCGCCGAGATGGCGACGACGTCTTCCGACGGGTTACGACCCACGTAAGTCTGCTGGGCTCCTCCAGCCGCTTTGTTCAGCATGAAGCAGGCGCCGGAGAGCGCACGTACGGACGAGCCGGGTACGTCGAGCGGGACGACCTTGAGATCCCCCGGGGTGACGACGCCCTCGGCGCCGGACGTCGCGGCGTAGGCGAGGAGGCGTGCAACCTCGGGCGAGTGGTGGGCGCCTCCACCGATGAACCAGGGGACGGAATCCCACATGAAGGTGATCTCCTTGCAAGACGGGTCGGCCCCTTGGACCTGGCGCCAGACGAGGGGAGCGCCAGGCCCAGGGGCCGAGTTCGGGGGCCTACCGGATAGATCTGCGCGGCCAATGCCTCGAAGGCGTTGGAGGGTCAAGGACTTCTTGACACCGAAGGCGCGACTTTGGGATCTCCGTGGGCAGGTCAGAGGGAGGCGTAGGTGGGACGCCAGGAGAGCCGCACACGCGCGGTCCCCGTTGGGTCGTTCCCCTTGAGTCCGACCTCATAGGACCCGGCGGCGAGGGCTGCCTTCGAGAGGCGGGTTCCGCGGACGGCGCCAGCCACGTTGGCCGTCCCGTTCCGCAGTGCCGAACGAGCCCAGGGCCGGGTATCGATGGTGATCGACTCGTCGTAGAGCAGGGTGAGCCGGACATCGAAGGTGAACCCTGAGCCGCCAGTACCGACGACAGTGAGGACGGGGTTAGCGACTGGTCCGTGGATCTCGACGACGGGCCAGACCGGCATCTCCGATGCAACGCGGATGGCCTGGGAGCGATCGGAGTTCATCGTCGTCGACAGCGGCGAGGCGAGCGGGGCCAGAAGGCCGCCACCTAGCGGCGGGACGATGCCAAACTGGATGGTCTCCGTGTCGGGTGCGTAGAAGAGGTCGTCGATGGCGGCGAAATCCGCTGTCACCGTGACGAAGCCGTTTACACGCACATCGGAGAAGTTCGGCGAGAACCGGCGTGGCCGTCCGAACGCGACTCGGTCGCGGCCGGCGTACCGGGCGTGTAGCTCGGCGACGCCACCAGGAGTGAGTCGGACCGGGTCGGCGCGCCAGGCCGTCGTGAGGAGGGCGGACTCCCGGCGGGCATCTTCCTCCGTCCGGCCGCGGACTCCGAGGTCAAAGGAGATCGTGCGGCCAGAACGGAAGTCCACGCCGAACGTCCGTCCGTCCGTGCGGGGCCGATCGACGTCGGCGACGCGGATGTCCACGTCGCCGACATCGGGGGTCGTCCGGTTGAACGTAGGCAGGTCCGGAGTCCCGAAGGTGTACTCCATGCCTGGATAGGTCAGCTTCCACTGGCCATCAATCACCGGAGCGCACCTCCTCGCTTGATCCTCCGGAGCTGGAACATCGCTTCCTCCATCTGGTCACGGACGCTGGCGCCCTCGCCGACCTGGAGGATGAGGTCCCCGCCGACAAGCGGGGCGTTCCCACCGCCAGCGGCGATTGACTTGAAGACGCCCCACTCGTCGTGGGTAAAGACGGCCTCGGGCTTGCCGGTCTTGTTCAGGACTGGAGTGAGTCCCGGCTCCAGTACGCCGCCCTGGTCGTACAGCGAGACGTGGACGTGGTCGCGGTGCTGGAGCGTGTCGTTCCGTCCGCCGCCGGGGTGGCCGTATGGCTCCCAGCCGCGGCCGGAGTTGATGTGGTCTCGCCAGATCACGTACTTCGTGCCGAATTTGGCGGGGTTGGCGGTGAACCAGTTGGCGATGTTGTTGCCCAGGTTGATCGAAGCCGCCGATTGGTAGTTCGGGATCATGACGTCGATGGCCTTGCCGAGGGCGTGGTCCGACGGCGTGTTAGTCCCGGCGATGTTCCGATTGGCGTAGCCGCCGATGTTCTGGATTCCCCAGGTCCGCATGACGAATTCCCTGGCCGCCTTGGCCATCGGGCCGAGACCATTGACTCCGGGGGGACTGGGCTTCTTGGCGCTGTAGGTGCCGGAGTCGGAGTCGAACCAGGACTTGACCTTCTCCCAGATCTTCGAGCCGACCTGCTTGACGGTTCCGATCAATGCGTCCGACCACTGGCCTGCGCCCCAGCCCTTGCCGCCGTTGATGGCGTTGATGGCGTCGGTGACGATCCCAGCGCCCGGGATGTATTCGAGCGCGGTGCTCAGCCAGCCGGGGAGGGAGATGATCCCGCCGTCCTTGTGGCTCTGCTCGTACTGACTCCGCGCGGCCAGAGCATCGGCGACGCCCTGGAGACCTCCTGTCCGGGCCGCGGCGTTGAGGGCGTTTACACCGTGCACACCCATCACGCGGGTGAATTCCGGCCGCATGATGGCCTCTCCACCGGAGAGGTTGAGGATACCGCCGGTAGGTGAGACGAACCGGTGGACATCACGGCCGGGCGTGTACCCGGGCAGGACACCGCCGGTCGCGTACGCACGGTTGCCGCCAGCTCGGCCGAGGTTGGTCGGGACCACGGCGCCGGTCGCGGCGTCGAGCCTGAAGGCTTCGAGGTCGTCTCCGCCCCAGAGGTTATTGATCCAGTTCCAGAGCTTGCGGAGCCCGTTGTTCCAGACGAAATCGACGACCCACTGGATAGGAGACATGAGCTTCTGCCTCATGCCGTCCCAGACCTTGCCGATCCACTCGACGGCAGTGTTGAAGCTGTCCTTGATCACATCAAGAGCGCGACCGAATGCACTGAAGACGGGCGAAAGGACGTTGTCCCACACCGACTTCATGCCGTTGAAGAGTCCGCTCCACCCTGTGCCTATGGCGTCGAAGATCGGCTTGAGGATGGTGTTCCAGAGCCACCCGGCCGCGACGGAGATCGCATCCCAGGTGGGCTTGAGGACGTTCTCGTAACTCCAATCGATCCCAGTGAGCAGTCCGCTCCAGCCGGCAGCGATGCCTGCGAAGACCGGTGCGAGCACGTTGTCCCAGAGCCAGCGGGCAGCGATCTGGAGCGCATTCCAGGTTGGCTGGAGGATGTTCTGCCAGGCCCACTGGATGCCGGTTATGACGCCGTTCCAGCCCGCCTTGATCCCGTCGAAGGTCGGCGAAAGGACGTTCTGCCACAGCCAGACCGCCACGTCGGCGACCAGTTCGAAGGTCGGCTTGAGGACGTGCTCCCAGTAGAGCTTGATGCCTTCGGTCAGCACCTTCCAGGCCAGCATGATCGGGCCGAAGACGACGACCATGAGGAAGATGCCGAGAGCCTGGGCCACAGTGCCTAGCACGTCGAAGACCGGCTTGAGGATGTTCTGCCAGGCCCACTGGATGCCCGTGACGACGGCGTCCCAGCCGGTCTTGATCGCGTTCCAGACCGGTGAAAGCACGTCGTTCCAAAGCCAGGAGGCGGCGGCACCGACAGCGTGGAGCGCACCGTCCACAATGTTCCGGAAGGTCTCGGAGTTCTGGTATGCCGCAACAAGAGCGCCGACCAGGAGTCCGATGATCGAGACGATCTTGACGATTGGGTTGGCGTTCATTGCGGCGTTGAACAGCCACTGGACGGCGGTCCATGCCTTTTGGACGGACTGGGCGATCTTCATCTGACCGATCCAGGCCGTGAGCCACTTGACCACGCCACCGGCTGTGGAAACGGCCTGGGCCGCTTGGTGGGCGATCATCGCAGCACGCAGGGTTCCGTAGGCCACAGCGAGACCGATGACGAGTTCCTTGTTCTCAGCGAGGAATCCCGTGATCTGAACGAGGATTGGCAACAGGAACTTGAAGATCTCCCAGGCAACCTGCACGGAGTCGCCGACCGCCCCCAGAGCCGGGCCGAGATGCCCGGCGATCTGCCAGAGATTGGCGAAAAGTTCCTTCGCCTGGTCGATCACGGGGAGGATCTGCTCGGCCTTGCTTCGGAAGTAGTCGACCTTGTCGCCTGTGTTGCCAAAGATGTTGTCGAGGACCTCCCCGATTCCCTGCGCGTCGCGCTCTGCGATCGCGGCGAAGAGGTTGGGGACCTGCTGGACGAGGACGGTCGACTTCTGAGCTACAGAGTTGAGCGCGGAGTCGATGATCGGCGTGGCCTCGGACATCATGCGCTTGATGCCGGGGATGAACGGCTGCATCGCCTCGGCGAGGTTGAGCTGCACGGCGTCCTTGAAGGTCGAAGCCATTCCCTTCAGGGACTGGCTCTGCGCCGCCATGAGGCCGTTGAAACGCTCCAGACCCTTACCGGTCTCCAGGGCCGTCATGAGTTGCTCAAGCTCCTGACGGCCCAGCTTGCCGGAGTTCGCCATCTCGGCGAGCTGCTCCGTGGTCTTGCCAGTCGCGCCAGCAAGAAGGTCGAACACGGGGATGCCGGCGTCACGGAGCTGCCAGAGATCCTCGGCCGTGATGCGCCCGGCGGCGTTCATCTGCTGAATCGCGACGGTGGCGCGCTTGAAGCCCTCGGCGCCAGTTCCCATACCGGAGGTGACGTTGCCGAGAGTGGTCATGATCGGGATGACCTTCTCGGCGTCGATCCCGATGGAGATCAGGGAGGACGCGGCCGTCTGGAGCTCGGGGAACTCGAACGGCGTGGTGGCAGCGAAAGCCTGGAGCTTGCGCAGGAAGGCGTCGGCCTTCACGGCGCTGCCGAGGAGGGTGGTGAAGGCGATGTTCGCCTGCTCCATGTCCGACGCGACTTTGAGGCCCCAGGCCGCGGCCAGGCCTCCGCCGATCGCGGCGCCCGCAGTGGCGAGAGCGAGTCCCTTTGCGACGGTGACCGCGAGTCCCGCGACGGCCTTCGAGATGCTGCTACGTGCGTCGCTCTCGAAGCCGGTGGTGTCTGGCCGGATGCGGACGTATGCGTTTCCGAGGATGGAGTTGGACAGGGTAATCGCCTCCTCTCGCGGGAGATGGGGATGGGGAGGCGGTGTCAGCCGCCGAAGATGCGGGCGAGGCGGTCGATCTCGCGGCGGCGCTCGCGGCGGTCGACGGATGACTTTGTGGCGGCGGGACGCGACTTCGCGTAGACCTCGTCGAGGGTCTTCCGGCGGCCGTCGTCCTCGCGGACGATGCCTTCCAGGAATGCGAGGAAGTGACGCGCGCCCAAGTCCAGAACCGACGCTGGGCCGCCAACTCGGGCGATGAGGCCGAGTATCACTGCTCGGGACTCGACCTCATTCCACGAGTCGGCGGCCCAGCCGACGAGGGTCTGGACTACTCCGTAGGGCGGCCCAGCGTCTTCTCCATGATCTCCTGGAGGACTCCAAAAAGGACGCTGTCGTCGTCGGCTGCCGGGGAGCGGTAGACGGCCTTCTTGAAGCGCGTGTACCCGTCGCCCAAGGTCACCTCGAAGAACTCGGCCAGGACGGCCATTGCCTCCGGATCACCCGATCCGGTGCGCGCAAGCTCGGAGATGAGCAGCGTGTTCGGCTTGCGTTCGATCGTGTATTCCAAACCCTCGAAGGTGACCGTTCCGAAGCCGGTCTCCTTCTTCTCGGCGATGTCGGAGTCGATGGCCTGGACGGCCTTCTTCTTGGTGGCAGCCATTTTCAGTGTCCTCGTCTGTCTACTGCGGGAGTTCGGTCAGGAGGGGAAGGTCAGGGGGTGACCGGGGTTACGCCGGAGCCGCCGTCGCGGTCGTCGGCGTAGAAGGCCTTGAACGGAGCGCCGCCGAGCGCGGGCTTCTCCAGCCGGAACTCGGCCGGGATGGTCACCTTGTCGGCGCCCTTCCGGCGGGCCATCGAGACGGAGCCACCCTGGAAGACCTGGGGGAAGACCCAGCGCTCCTCGCGGTCCTCCGAGTCGAAGACCAGGACCCGGCGGACCTCGGTGCCCGGCTCCGGCGGCTCGTAGGAGACGTTGCCTCCGGCCGTCCGGGTCACGGTGCCGCCGTTGAAGGCGAGGGTCAGGTTCCGGACGGTGTTCTCCGCCATCGCGAAGGTGACCGTGCCGTTGCGGCCGGTGGTCCGGTAGAAGACCGGGTCGAGCGACTCGGCGACTTCAACCGGGTCCGAGGACAGCTCGTAGGAAAACTCGGAGCCCTCCTCCGTGTAGCCGATCGGCTTGAAGGCGGCGTCCAGCGTGGTGCCAAGGTCGGTCGGGAGCGCGGTGCCGAGCGGGGCGTAGTACAGGCGGCCGGGACCCAGAGACAGGGCACCAGCGTTGCCGGGGCTGGTCAAGAGGAGTACCTCCGATGGAGAGATCTCGGTGGCGAGTGCCTGCCGAGGTGAGGATGTGCGGATCAGCCGTTCGGCCGGAGAGCGGGACGAAGGTGAGGCCGGGCGGGGTGGTTCTGAGTGCCGACCTCCCACCACCACAGGTAGAAGCCGGGATGATGCTTCGAGTAGCCGACATCGACGTGTGCGCTGTCCTCGTCCTTGCCTGGCACGGCGATGATGGCGTCAATGGGGTCGTCGGTTCCCTTGACGAAACGACCCTGAGCGTCTCGGCGGACCTTTCCGGCGGGTTCGCTTCCCGGTGGAGGGACCACGGACTTCGCGTTCGCGCGGGCACGGTCTCTGACCTGTCGGCCGACGGTGCCCATGAAGCGGACGGCCTCGTCGCTGCGCATGATCTCTGCGAGGGCGCGGGCGTCGATGTGGACTCGGCTCACTCCTTGGCTGCCCCCTTGGCGGCCGACTGAGCCTTCGGGTGCTCGGTGGCGACCTTGTCCTTACAATCGAGGTTCTCGACGGCGGACGCCGGGACCTCGCTCCCCTTGCGGTACGCAAGGACGCCAGGCGCGGCGTAGATGTCCTGGGTGGCGATGTGGCGGGTGTCGCTCATGACGAAGCTCCAGAGAGTCGGATGCCGACGGTGATGAGGAACCGAGGGAGTTCGGTCTCGGGGTCGGGCGAGGAGATCGGGTCGGTATCGACCCACCTGCCGTGGACGAGCGCGTCGAGGACGACGGCTCGTTTCGCGGTGGGCCAGTTGTTCTTGATCGCCCACGCCAGCGCGCCAGCCTGGAACTCGTCGTCGGCCCAGACTTCGATCTGGTAGATGGGCGTGGCCTCCCAGCTCACGGGGGCCTCGCGGTCGCTGACCTTCGTGACTCGGATAGCGGGGAGGGTGGAGTCGAGCTGGGTTGAAACGCGGCCACCGATCTCGTCGAGGCCGGGGAGCGTTGTGAGGAGAGCGATGATGGCCGGGTCGGGATAGGGAACGGTCATGCGGTCACCGGTCCGACGTACTTGAGAATGGCGGTGACAACGCCGATCTTGGTTTTCGGGACGACAGCGGCGAAAGGCTTGCCCTCGACCGTATAAACGTGTCCCTTGCTCACCACATCGTCGGCGGGCCGGAGATCGGTGCCGAGAGGCATGGTCGCGCGGAACTCGTTCACCACAAAGGCTTCGCCTTCGACGCTTCCGGTCTGCTGGAGAATGCCGTCTACCGTGGTCTCGGAGAGGACCACCCGCGTCGGCTTGCCGAGAGGGTCCTTGGGGCCTGGGCCGTAGCGTCGGACCTTGAACAAGTTCTGCTCGAAGAGAGCCTTGAAGCTCACTGGCCACCGCCAGGCCGGATGGTGAATGCGCGAGATCGGCCGATCGGTGCCGGGGAAACGCTGTCGAGGTTCGCGCGCTCGTCGTCGGTGAGCGAGAAGACCGCGGCGATATCAGCGTCCGCTCCCCCGAAGGTCAGACCGGCGCCTCCCGCGTTGAGTTGGCGAGCGCCCTTGGGGTTGGAACCGATGCGGACCAGGACTCCGAAGAGGACCCCGGCCACCACTTGGGCGGCTCGGCCCTTGGCGGCCTCGGGGTCGCCGTTGTAGCCGGCACTCACGACACGGAGGCCGGAAGCGTAGAGAGCGTTGAAACGCGCTTCGGAGATGTCCTCGTCGAGGACGAGGGCCAGCTCCTCGCGGGAGATGAGCTGGGCCATGCCCGCTCCCTCCATTCTAGTCAGGTCGCCGCTTCATTTAAGCCATGCGAAGAATCACCCAATGGGGTGGCAAAGTCGCCGAGATGGAGTACTGCAAACCGCTTGAAGAGAGGATTGACTTGCCCTCGCAATGAATGCGTGACGATGTGGGTAAGGAGGCGTCATGGCCACCGCGCAATCACCGGATGCCATGAATGTAGGCCAAGGCTCGATCGATCGACTTGCTGAACGTGTTGCTCGGGATCACAGAGAGACGCAGCAGGTAGCCGTTCGATGGTCGAGGCTGGGCGTCATTCTCCCGGTTGTGTCGGCCATCGCGGCTGCTATCGCCGGCGGTGTAACTAGCATTAGTGACCTAGACGGTGGCTGGAGAGCGTTCGTGATCATCGTATCGTTTGTAGGCACCGCTCTATCGGCCGGAATCGCGGCGCTCCGCGCGCCAGAACGGGCGGAAGGTGCCCGCCGCCGCGTAGCAGAGTTGGAGTCTGTTCAGCGGTGGATTCCGGCGATCACTGAGGGAATTGAACATTCTGGTGGACCGTCAGAATTGGAACTTATGCGACGATACCATCTGCTGCTGGCTCGAATTGACGAGATCAACGGAGTGGTTAATCCCTGGAAAGGAAATCCGCCCTGGGTTCCTTCTTCGTAAATCAGGTGCCCGGGTGGTCTCATCTGGTGCTCGGGCAAGGTGTCGTGACGAGTTAGCCCCGCGGCACGGAGGAAGGGCCGGCCTTGTCTACCAGAGGCCGGCCCTTCCTGCGGATCACTCCGTCTTGCTCTCGGTGGCCCTTGCGGCAGGCTTACGCCTGGTCGTCGCCTTGGGGGCTGAGGTCTTCGGGGTCGGCTTCTCGTCCTCGACCGCCGGACCCTCGGTGGCTGGCTCCGCGACCTCCTTCGGCGCCGCGGCTTCCGGGGCGTCGAGCAGTGCGGCCCGGTTGGTCACCTCGGCCCAATCAGGGACTGTGTCGCCCGGCTTGAGGACAGCGCTCTTGGCGCCATCATGGGAGCGGACGTGTACGTAGGTGCGCACCTCCACGGGTGGCGCCCCCTTTCGTCACAGAGAGATCTCTGTGGCTAGGTCAGACGGAAGCGATGAAGAGCCGTTTCGGCTGGCTCAGGATGGGCATGGCCGTTGCGTCCACGTAGGTGAACTGCCTGTAGGGCGGACCTACCTTCTCCACGATGCCGACCAGGCCAGCTGCGCCCTGGAAGGTCATCTCCGCCTTGTTGCTGTTCACCAGCTCCAGGGCGGTCACGGAGACGCCCAGCGCGGTGAAACCCAGGTCGCCGAGGCTGGCCGGGGTGAACAGGACCTTCGCGTCCGCCATGACCTTCGTGGCGACGCCGTCCACGTCCAGAGACGTGTCCGGAAGCTCGACCAGCGGCGGCAGGTCCTCCGAGGCCAGCAGGTCGCGCAGCTCCTGCGCGGTGATGCGGGTCGCCGTCGAGTTCGCAGCCGGCCCACGGGCCAACCGGACGAGCTGCTCGTTGCGCTGCATGAGCCGGATGGTCTTCATCTTGGCTCGGATCGCGCCCGGAGCGCCTACGCCGGAGTCGATGTACGCCTGCTGCCAGGCGAGCAGGTCGTCCAGGATCGGGGCCGTCGGGTCGGTCCAGCTCTTCGCCGCGGTGACGATGTTCTCCGCAGGGACGCCGAAGTCGGCCTCACCCTTGTAGCCGTTCTCGTTGATCGTCAGCTTGCCGTCGGCGAGCACGTCACCCCAGGCCAGTTCAAGCCGGTTGTAGACCGACGCGGTCAGGTTCTCCGCGTCGTTGTAGATCGCGTTCGCGAGAGCGGCCTTGTTCGTGCCGGAGGTCCGGGCGAACTGGATCTGGAGCCGCTCGTACTCGCCGAGGTTCATGCTGTTGCCCAGCGGCAGGAGCGAGACCTCGGAGGTGCTGCCGCCATCGCGGGCCATCGTCGGGAGGTTGCCGTCGAAGGCGCGGAACTTCGCGGTGCGGTTGGTGTGGACCAGCTCGGAGAAGTCCACCTTGTGGTCGTCTACCGTGCGCTGGCCGATGTTGTTGAAGAACGCCAGGTTGGCCGGCGTCGGCACCTCGCGCACGAATGCGGTGAGGGCGTCCGGAGTGACCTCGGCGTCGAAGAAGATCGCCATGAGTTGGGGTTAGCTCCTGTTCTCGCCGGGATCAGGCGTAGAAGTAGATGAGGGGCAGCGCGGCCTTCACGGTCGCGGCCGGAGCACCGCCGGGCAGCTTCGAGCCGAAGACGAAACCGTGGACGAGCTGTGCGGTGCCGAACGTCTTTTCACCGTGGCTCGTGTCGATGCTCTGGAAGAGCAGGCCGGTCGGCGTCTGGCGGCCGTCGTTCGCGGTCGAGTCGTACGGCCCGTACAGGCCGGTCGCGGTGACGCGGCCGAGGACAGTGCCGCTCTTGATGTAGCCGTTCACCTTCGCGCCGGCCGGGAAGAGCGCGGTGTCGACGGTGACGCCGGGCATCGCGTTCGTCTCGGTACCGTGCGGGCCTGCGAGCCAGCTCCGGTCCTCACTCTGGACGGCCGGGGCCTTGCGGACAGAGATGTTGGTCATGCGGGGGTGTCCCTCCTACGGGGATCGGTCAGGACTTCTTGAAGCGGCGCCGTGCCTCGTCGAGGCCCGCCTCCCGAGCGCTGGGCTTCTGCGTGGTGCCAGTGCCGCCCTGGGATGGGTCAGGCTTCGGGGCTGTGGACTTCGGCGCGGTGCCCCGGAACTCCAGGGCTGCCTTGGCGGACTCGCGCATGGCGTCCTCATCGCCGCCGTGCAGGAGCGCGGCGGGAACGCCGGTTTCGGCCGCGACCTTGTAGCGCGCCAGTTCACGCTCGGCCTTGCTGGCCTTGTCCTCGGCGGCCTGGAGCTTCTGGTCCGGGGTCATGCCCTGGGCCTTGATCTGGTCCAGCTCCTCCGCGGCCTTCTTGTTCTCCTTGGCCCGGGTCTCCCACTTGCGGGAGTTGGTCTTGAGGTCCTCGAACTTGGCGGTCAGCTCGGCGAGCTGCTCCTCCACGCTCTTTGGCGTCTCGTCGGACTTCGTGCCGTCGTTCTTGCCGTTCGGGTCCTCGGCGCCGGGGTCAGGCTGGCCGTTCGGATCGGTCGTGGTCTGGCGCATGGTTGTTGTCTCCCGTAGCGGGACAGGCCCCGTTGCGGGGCAAGGGAAATCAGGTGATGTAGCCGAACCGCTTGAGGAGCCGAATGGCGTCCTCGCGGTCCTCTGCGATCTGGTAGATCGACTCGGGCATGAGGCGGGGCGTCGCGGCGCGCGTGCGCCAGATGGGCTGCCCGTTGCTCTGCTCGCGGGACTGGGTGGAGCCGGATGCCTTGATGAGGCGGGCGCCGGCCAGGCCGCGCTTGGTCGTTCCCTCAGAGGTGATGTAAACGGGCTGGCCGTAGACGTCCGTGCGGACGATGCGGCCCCGTTCGGCTCCGCCTCGGAGGATCTTCTGCTCTTCGGCTGTCAAACGGCCGGGAGCGGAGAGGCCCATGGCGCCACGGCGGGCGTTGACGACCTGGGCGATGTCGGCTCCGTCGCGGATGGCCTGAGCGCCCGCCTTCGTGAACTGGCGGTTCTGCTCGGCCTCCGTGAGGGAGTTGAAGTGGGTCTTGGGATCGGTTTGAGCGGTCAGTCCCGGCGTGTCCTCGGCGGCGGGGATGTTGCGGCACTTGCACATCGGGTGCCGGTCGAATCCGTCGCTCCAGCGGTACCAGCGGCCCGCAAGGATTACGCATCGGGAGCAGGCTTTCGCCTCTACCAGGCGCACCCATCCGGTCCGTGGCCGTGCGGCGATGGAAAGACCGGTGGCACTGCGCCCGGCGTCCTGGACTTGCGTCCCGACGATCCGGGTGAGCTGGGCGAGTCCAGCGGCCATCGATTCACTGGCGGTGGCGCCTCCAGCCTGAGCGACGCTCGCGGTGATGAGCGGCTGAAGGAGAAGCGAGTCGAGAGGCAATCCGTCCGATGCGACACCTGCCAGGGATGCCGGGATGATGGCTCCGTCGGCGTCCACGGCGATACCTGCCTCTGCGAGGACGAGGTCCGTGTAAACGTCTGCGGCCATGGCGGCGAGTTCCTGGGATCGCGCGACGGACAGGAAGATCTGATCGCCGACCTGGTCACGGACCCAGCTCTCGGAGAGCCGGGTCGGATCCAGGCCGCTCCAGATGTCCTGGGCGGCCTGGACGGCGGCGGCCATGATCTTTACCTGCTGCTCGTAGGACTCAGCGGCGGCGATCTCCGGCATGGGTCACTCCGCCGGAGGTGCGGTGGTGTCCTGGCCGGAGTCGTTCTCGGGGGTGTTGTTGTCCCCGGGGTTTCCGGTCACGTTCTGCCGGTAGGCGTTGATCTGTCGTGCGAGGACGTCGGTGGCGGCGAGTTGACGCTCTCGCATCGATCGGAGTTCGTCGATGCGGGTCTGGGAGTAGCCCATCTCTTCCCAGGCAGCCTCAACGGGGAGGATCTGAGCCTGGACGAGCTTTACGGCGGCGTCGGCCTGCTGGGCGCGCGTCGGGGTCGCCGGGTCGCGCCAGATGGTCTCCAGCTCCTGGAGATCGTCGTCCCAATCGCCTGTCTGGATGCGCTTGACGATGCGCATCGCCTCTTCCCACGCGCCGCCCCAAGCACGCTGGCGGCGCTCGGCCCGCTTGACGATGCGGGCCTCGTCGGCGCGGATGCCCTCGGCACTCGGCGGGTTTGCCGTGTTCTGGCCGAAGAAACGGAGCGGCAGGCCGGTGACGCTGGAGACCATCGCGGCGTAGTGGTCAACAATGGTCTTGAAGTTGCCGAGATCCGCCGCGGTGAACTGGTGGAGCTTCGCGTCCGGGTTCTCCAGTGCCCAGATGGCACCGAAGTAGGCGGCCCACTTTGGAAGGACCTTGCCGTCGGGGCCGACGAAGTCCTTCTCCTCGGCGCCGAGTACGGCGCGCTGCGGTACAGACAGGGCCTCGGTGGCCAGCTGTGCCAGTGTGAGCGCGCGAGCTGCGGCGTCCGTGAGGTCGATGACGTCCTGGAGTTCAGAGACGCCGTAGCGGTCTCCGGTCCGTGCGCGGTTTACCAGCGGGACAACCGGGACACGTCCCAGGAGGTGCTCGTCGCGGTCGACCTCAACCCAGCCCCGCTCTGAGCCGGTCCAGCGCTTCTCCGCCCAGACAGTGACCTTCGGCATGTAGAGCGTGGCCTTGTCGACCACGTGGCCGTTCTCGTCCTTGTCGCGGTAGAGCCGGAGCGCGACCGTGACCCTGCGGGTCTTCGGCGAGACCTCCGCCGTCATCTCCAGTGGCGACTCGACGGTGATGAGCGGCGTGCTCTCATCGTCCTCATTGGAGCCGACACAGATGTAGGAGCGGCCGTAGATGATCGCGTCGAGGTGAGCGAGCTGGCTCTCCTCGTCGAGATTGTTGGCCTGCCAGACATGCCATAGGTTCTTGTCGCGTTCGTGCTTGCCAGGGAGCCGGAAGCCTTCGAGGTCTATCCGCTCTTCCAGGCTGTCAGCCGTGATGCGGGGCCAGTTGACGCAGACGATGAACTGGCGCAGGTCGGGCGGGATAGCAATACCGAGGTGTTCGAGGTGACGGGTCCCCTCGTAGTAGTCGCCGTATCGAGTGAGCTTCACGGCGTCTCGTCTGAGCTGGGCGGAGAGCCGGTTGATCGTGTCCAGCTCGTACTTGGACAGGGACACGGAGCGTCTCCCTCCCTTCGCGTACGGGCCGCCGAGAGATCTCGGTGGCGAAGTGGTGACGCCAGTGCGTCAAGGGGGAATTGACGGTCAACTGAGGACCAGGACGCGCCTGGACCTCGCCTTCCCCCAGCCACTCGCGAGCGCGTCAGAGGCGGCCTCGTGGGCAAGCGCGGAAGCCATCGCTACGTCGATCTTCTGGTGGTCGGTCGGCTTCGTGAGGACGTACTTCTGGCCAGGGACAGCCTTCTTGCGCGCGTTCGCCACGTGGATCTCAGCGATCTTGCAGGCGTCATGCGTGAGCCGGCCGGAGGCCAGGTCCACTTCGAACCGGCGGAGCGAGTCGTACATGGCGGAGGGCCGGTTGGTCGCCCACTCCATGACGTGCTTCTCGCCGTACTTGAGCGACCACTCGCCGATCTCGGAGTACCAGTCGTGAGGGTCCGCGTAGAGGCGGCCGACGTTGAAGCGTGTAAACAACTCGTCGATGGCGGCATGGACTTCTTCGCGCGGGATCGAGCCGCCCCACTCGGCCGGGTTCCAGACCGTCGGCCGGTCGTCCGGGCCGTAGGTCGGCGTGAATTGCCAGCCGTCAGAAGTCTCGGCGCGGAGAGCCGTCCAGTCGTTGTTTTCGGAGCCGTCAAAGCCGAGGCAGACGAAAGCTCCGTCTACTGGGGATCTCTGCGCGTCCTCTGTCTCATCCCAGCGTCCCTCCGGGAGCCAAGTACCGGCGGCGTAGACGAGCCGGTTGCCGAAGAATCGCTCCGCCTGCTGGGGATCGACGCGGAGCAGCTCGGCGGCCTCGCCCTCGATGTCGTCGAGGTTGACCCAGGGGGACCCGGCGTAGACGGCGCGGAGGATGCGGCGCCGCTCTGCCTTGTTGCGGAAGGAAAGTGCGACGGGGGCCTGGGGGAAGTCGATGAAGATGTCCTCCATGCCGGACTCGTAGGTCCGCTGTGCCACGGAGTTCTCGGTGGGGTCCCACGCGTTCGTGGTCTCCCAGGCCCGACCACCCATGCCGGCCAAGCCGCGGCGCTGCGTCTCGGCCACCTTGACCATTCCAGTCGAGGGGACCCAGATGCCGGTCTCGTCCTGGGGAACGAACGTGACGCGGGCGCCGAGGCGTGAACGGGCGTTGCTCGTGACGGTGTCGATGCGTCCGTCATTCGGGAGGCGGATGAATTCTTCGCCGGTCTTGCGGATGATCTCGGCGAGCGGGCCGCCCTCGATCATCGGCCGGAGCGCGGCGTAGATGTTGGCCGTCTGCTCTTCCGACGTCGCGGTGATCTGGATGAGCGGCGTGGGCCAGTGCGTCCCCATGGGCTCGCCGGGCTCGTAGAAGTAGAGGAAGCCGCACCCACAGCCCCAGTCGCGGCAGTCATAGACCTCGTCGCCGGTTGCCCAGCCGTCGAGGAGCACGGGGCCGACGCCCTCAGCACAGACCACTGCGGACGTGAAGGGTCCCTTGCCGGTCTTCTGTGGACGGACGGTCTGCGACCGGCGATGGACGAACGCTGAGGCGTACTGATTGGCTCGGACGCCCTGTGCGGTTGGCTTGACGCGGTAGTGATTGAGGATGTTCCAGGCCTGCCAGCCTGACAGGATGAACGGGTCGCCCTTGGAGAAGCCGTCCGGGATGACGCAGTGGGCCTCGATCCAGTCGATGATCAGAAAGCCGAGCGTGGAGAAGTCGATGGGCGGAAACTCTGGCTGGGAGGCCATCGTGTAAACGGCCTCCCTTCTGGACTATGCGTCCTGAGGAGGCGAGACGACCTTGAATCGTTCGCGCGCCGAAGGACGGCTCCGTGCGGGCCGTGCGGCTGGAGACTGTCGGGTGAAAGAAGCCGTTGTGGCAGAAGGAGAGTCGGCGATCTTCCAGCGGAACCGGGCCAGTCCGACGAGCGAGAGGCCGAGGTTCTCCTGGAGCTGCTTGACGAGGTTCCGCAGGTTCGCGGCTGCGCCGGGCAGTTCGGCCTCGGCGAGGGAACGGACGTACAGCGCCACCTCGACCTCCATACCGTTCTTTTCCCACTGAGTGGCCTGGGGCGTGGTCCAGGCTCGTTCCCAGTGAAGGAGTTCCGCGGGGGATGCCGGGATGGAGAGTGGCCAGGTCGGTATCGGGCCGGTCCGCTCGGTGAGGATGACCCAGTCACCCTCGCGGTCGCGGCGAAGCGCGTTCAGATCAGGGGCCGGGCCAGATCGGCCACGGGCACCACCAGAGGACATGGTCACCTCCTAGTAAATGTGGATGTCGTTGGCGCGGATGGGAAGCCACGCCCGGCCGTTCCATACCCAGACGTCAGGGGATCGCCAGGTTTCGCCATTCCACATGTAGACCGGCTTGGCGTTGGGGTCGTCCAGCGTGAGCGCGCCGACGCCAGAGAACGTGAGCGGGTTCGGAGACCCGAAGTAGCCGGAGGAGACATGGGCGATGTCCAGTGGCCCGGATCCGGACAGAGACACGGATCCGGAGGTGGCGGGTGAGCCGAGGAGGGCGAGCGAGCCGGCGGCCCCGACGGGAATGGTGGTGTTTACATGAGGCAGAGCGGAGGACAACGCCAGGGATCCGGAGCCGGACAGCGCGACGCTCGGCGCCGTGGTGCCGAGAACCTCGACGGCCACCATGGACCACTGCTGTCCGGTCGGCGCGACGAGTCCGGTTGTCTTTGTCCCGAGCGCCCCGACGTTCGGGTAAACGCCGAAGTAGTCGGTCTGGGAAGCGCCGGAGTAGTAGTAGACCTCGGTTACCGGGCCCGCTGCTGTATTCCACGCCCGCGACGAGCCCGGTAGGGCGTTCCAGTCGGTAGTCGCGACGACGAGGGCTGAGTTCTCCTGCGTGGTCGGGACGCCCAAGGTCGGCAGCCACATGTCGTTCGCCTTCGCCGACGCGCCGATCCCGTCAGAGTTCCGGAACCGGAGGACCTTGAAGCTCACGTTGTTGTCGCCGGGGTTGCCACCTGCCGCTGTCATGGAGACCGTGAACGTATGGCTGGACGGCACCGACGATGTCCACACGACGGCTCTGCCGTAGTGCTCAATCGGGCCGACCTGCTCACGTGGCGTCCAGTTCACGCCCGATCCGCCGGTCGGCGTCGAGATCGTCCTGTTGGCGTCTCCGCTGGTCGCGACGAGGACCAGGACGTCGCCGGAGTCCGCCGTAACGGAGGTCGTGAGCGTGGTTGCGCTGGAGTACGCCCCGGGGCCGTAAGCGGCGACGAAGGTGGGCGGTTGAATTGCCAACAGAAGCCCTCCTCTCCGGTCCTGAACCTGGGCGTCAGTTCTGGGTGTAGGTCAGGGTGATCGTGTAGGTGCCGTTGGCCGAGTACGCCTGGGCCGTGACAGTGCCGCCGTCGAGGTAGTTGCCACCGGACGCGGCGTCCCACAGACCGATGCCGCCGACGGTCGCGCCGGACGGGATGTCGAGGGTGACGGTCGCCGTGATGACCCCATCGACCGTGCCGGGCGTCCATATGACGCTCTTCCGCGTCCCGGATATTTCGCCTGTTCCGGTGTTGCCTGGGTCTGTGGAGTGAGCGGCGACGTGAGTAGCTGCGTTGCCGTATGCGAGAGCCAGGTTCTCCCGCTGCTTCGCCGTGTCGATGGGCATGGGGCTCCTCGTGTTCGGGACCGAGAAATCTTGGTGAGACGGTCAGACGGAGGTGTCGATCCAGACGGTCCCGACGGCCGGCGACTCGGGTGGCGTCTTCCCGAGGTGGAGCTGGGATCGGAGGACGACGTCCTTGCGGAATGCCACACCGATCTCTTCAAGGTCAGGGCTCCCTCCGTCGGGGATCTCCTGGCGGGCGACGAGGCCCTGGCCGGAGTAGTCCCAGCGGGCCTCGACGGAGTCCGGGACGATCTCACCGATGTTGAACGCGCGGAACTGGCCGTGCCAGATTGGAGCGAGGGCGACCCACACGAGGGCCATTCGGTGACCTCCTGTGGTCTGGTCTGGTGATGACTTTGGGGATGTTTGAACCTGACTGACCCCGAGCCGCCCTCTCCACCGGTCTCCAGAGATCCCAGGGGAGGGGAGGGACCCCCAGGGGGAGTGCCGGCGTGATCCGATGGTCTGAAGCGTGCGCGTGTCAGCGAAGTTTCTAGAGGCCCGTACGACGCCATCCGTAGTTGCATCGCCGACACTGCGCCTCGATGCCGTCGTGGACAGAACCTCCATTTCGGACTGCTTTGATGTGACCACCAGTCGCAGGATTGTCGGCAGTGAACGGCAATCCACATCGGGCACAGTGAGTGACCTTGGCCTTGGCTCGTGCTGTGGCCTTGCGATGTGCGTGTCCGTAGCCACGCTTTGCGGCCGATCCGCGCTGAGCCTCGTATTTGCGTTGGCACTCAGCGCAGCGGGTCGAGGTGGTGGTCTCGTGGCATCCATGCTCGCGGCATACGCGCCTAGCCCTGGGCATGTGGGCCTACCTTCTGCCCTTCACTCTTGAGCGTCGCCGTCGGCCCTGTCAGGTTGAGGCAAATGGACGGACGTACGCCCCCAGTTCGACCACTCGGGAGCTGGGGGCGGAAGGTCTGGGGATGTGCCCCGGGTGCTCGTCGCCGGTGCACGGTGGACAGCCGGGGTAGGTCGCTACCAGATACACGCCCGGCTAGGTTCCCATAAGGGTAGTATGCGGAACCTAGACTAGGCGCTACCTGCGAAGACACGGATGAAGCGCCGGGCAGAAGCGGCGCGCTCCGTCGGTCGTCCTGCCTGACCAGGCATTACGTGATCAGCTAGGTTCCCATAACTACCCTTATGGGAACCTAAGCAGGCTCAGATACTCGCCGTGCCACCCTTATGGCCCTGGCATACGACCAGGCCCGTCGAGCGGTCGACGTGGCCGGCAGGAGCATTGCATTGGTAGCCCTCGGATGTGCGGGTCTGGCACTTGTAGCCGGCACGTTGGAGCGCACGCAGTGTGTTCGGCGGCGTCCTCACCACGGACTCCTTCCAGACAACGGAATATTGCGGAGAGTCAGGGAGTCGAACCCCGTAGGGCAGAGCCCGAACCCGCTTTCGAAGCGGGTGCCATCGCCGTGCGGCCACTCTCCATTGCTCCCAGACCAGGCCTCGAACCTGGGACCTGCGGACTAGCAATCCGCTGCTCTGCCATCTGAGCTATCCGGGACTGGTGCCCCCAGTACCGATGCGGGGCTCGATGGGGCAGAATGCGGCTATGCAGTCCGCCCGTTTCGGCACCGGTCGACGTGACGTCCGATGGAACGTCAGGTTCGCCGTCACCACACGGGCACACCACTGTATTCAGGCACTCGCCTCTCTGTTCGAGTCTATGTTCGAGGTCATCCTCGTAGCGGTCCTGCTGTCGGCGTTCATGCTGATATGGCCGTCGGAGAAGTTGAGCCTCCGTCCGCACCGAGAGGCTGGGATGATCAAGAGGCTGGTAAGAAGCCCTGATCACCCGCTGGCGACTGCCTGAACACGCGTGACTGTCGATAGTCATGCGTGGAACCATGCGTCGCCGGGTTAGCCCCGACGCGGTTCCCGCTCAACCTAGGCGGGGAACCGGAATGCATCCTCAACTCTTGTCTTTGCTCCAAACTTTGGCGACGCACGGCCCTTGGGCGATCTTTGCAACGTTAGTGATCATGAATCTGCACCGCTTCACTGAGGCCTACGATTCAGTGTCAGCGACGCGGTTGCGAAACAAGTCAGCGCAGCAGGTCCTCAATTGTGCGCTGGACGAAAAGCAGCGCGACCGTGCGCTCGTCATTTACCAGGGAGTCGTCGGATCGAAGGGGGGCGGCTTGATCACGCACGTGCCAAATGGAGCGAACAGGAGGCAGCGCAACGTGAACAAGCCGCCGCGCGTCGAAAAGAAACCGGGACGCCGCGGCCAGAACCCACAGCAGCGTCCGAAGCCGACCTGACGCGGGAAGATGAAGGCCCCGCCGGGCGCTCCACTCCGGGTAGCAAGCGGAGGAGCGCGCTCGACGGGGCGGCGGTCGGCTACGGGTATCGCGTACTGCCGATCGCAGGGCACGGGACCGGCCCGCGGCGCCCCCAGGGGCTCGCGTCGGCGGACCCAGAAGGTCCAGTGCTCTCTACTGGGTATATCGGCGGACGCTGTGACTCACCTCGTGTAAACGGAGAACCGACCTACGAATCGTCGTCACTTGCCCCGTGCAACGTCGATCTCATGCTGGATTGCTCTGTCGACGTCGAGTCCTAGTTTCATCACCCGCTGTTCTATCGGCTCGAATGCATCTTCGAGATCGGCGAAGGCAGCGAACGCCATCAGGTCGTCGGTCTCGGTCGCCAGCGTCGCCGCGGCTGTCCGCCAGGCCCGAAATTGCGCCTTGTTCACCGGCCGCGCCCAGTTGCGATAGTCCTCGACGGTGCGCCGCACATGATCGAACGGATCGTCGGGCTCAGGCGCCTGGATCATGCCGAGCACGGACAGAAAATCCCAACCGCGGTTATTCATGTCGTTGAAGACTGAGGCGCACTCCTCGACCATGGCCTCGATCTCGTCCAGGCGGTAGGTGACATGCTCGGCGAGGGCCTCGCCTATTTCCATCTGGTTGTCGATTCCAGAGACGGCGAGCAACTTCCGACCGATAAGCGCCTGCATGTCCATCCCGGCGCCGAGACCGGTCTCCTCTGGCTCCAGGTACTTCTTCAGAGTGTCCGGTGGGATCGGCGACGAATAGCTCATGCTGTGCACCGGCATCGTGGTCATCATCGTGCACACCAAGTAGATGTAGATCCTGGTTGCGCTTGCCAGTGTGGCCGGACGCAATTCGTCGCGGTGGTAGGTCTCATTGCGGTACTCGTGCAGTTTCTTCAATACCCGCGCTTGGGCTACGTCGAGGATGTTTTCCCGAACCAGCAGGTCGCACTTCGCATTGAATTCGCGCTCGATCTTCTTGCGTTGAGTCTTTGAGAACACCTTCCCGCGCAACTCGTCAACGTGCTTCTGGTCGCCGAATCCGCGTGCTAAGGACTCTTCGGCGCGCTTCAGCCACTCCCCATACTCCGCGCCCCAGCGTAGCAGGTAGTCGGTCTCGCGATACATCATGAGCTCAGCTGCCGAGTCGATCATCATCAGGCCCAGTCGAAGGTGAGGTTCATCCTGTGCCGTGCCGAAACGGATCGCCTCTTCGACATGCACCACGAGGCGCTCAAGCTGTTTCACGGCGTCAAGGGTGCCTGACGGCGAGCAGGCCGGCCACCCATTTGTCGGGGAACACCGCGTACTCGCCCGTCAACCGCTCTCACGGAGCCACCCTCGACAACAAGTCCGCCCCCAGCCATCCGCATCTGGTGTCGGCGAAACAAGGTGGGCACGTGTAAACGCAAAGAGCCCCCGCCTCCTAGTGAGGAGACGGGGGCTTTCGTCAACGGCACGCCCGACAGACGGACTGGAGGCCGTCGGGCCGGGCGGAGTTCCGGCCGAACTCGGCGACCGGCTTATCCGTTCGGCACGACGGGCACCGTTTGGCGGCCCGGATGATCCGCGGAACCCTGCTGGACTCGACGGCGCGGAGCCGTCGAGCTACAGCGTGCCGGATAGCGGACGCTGCGGAGGCCTTCTCGTCGGGGTCGGTGATGCCACCAACGAGTTCGTGGATGCTCAAACTCGTCCCTCCGGAGAAGTCCTTGCGTCCTCTCGTCCGGAGGCCCGCTCGACGAGGTTGCCGAGAACGAGGAGGCCGTACGCGACCCGGACAACGGCCAAGTCCCACACGGTCATCGTGCCTTGGCTCTCGAAGGTGAGGAGGCCGAGGTCCAGGAGGCGGTCGGCGGCGCTGTGGCAGAGCGTGGCGAGGCGCTTGGCACAGTTCTGGACAGGGGTCTTCATACCCTGGAGATCTGCGAAGCGGTGCCGCCGTGCTCACGATGCGGCGGTCTCCTCCTCGACGTTCACGACGGCGATGCCGTGGCGGTAGGTGTGCTCGGTGAGGCCGACGACGACCGGGGAATTCGCGACCATGGTCACGCGGCGCGGGTCCCACACCTTCGAGCCGTGGTTATCCGGCGCGGACCGGCGGACGGCGATCGCGGCGTAGTTCGCCCGGAGGAGGTCGCGGCGGGCCTCCGGGTTCTCGGCCGTCGCCTCCCACGCCTCGCGCATCGTGCGGCCGGTCTCGACGACCCGTTCGTTCAGCACGCGCGGAGCGTTGAGGGCCGCTTCGCGACGAGCCTGGGCGTTCTGGAGCGCCTTGAACGCCTCCGCGGTCGCGGCCTCCGACAGGGCGGCGATGGCTGTGGTGACGGCCTCCTCGGCGGCGGAGATCTCGGCCGCGCCGCTCACCTCGCGACGCTTCAGGTACTCCGGCCGATCACCGAACGTGCCGAGGAATGTGCTCTCGACGTGCTCCTCCAGGCGCGCGGACGCGACGTAGGGAGGATGAGGACATCCGCCGTTGCTGTCGTTCCGGCAGAAGTACATCCCGCGTCCGCCGTTATGCGCCTGGGAGAAGGCAAGGAGGCGGCCACAGGACGCGCACGTCGCGACGCCGGAGAGCCAGCGCGTCGAGTGACGACCACCCGTCGTGTGATCGCTGAACGACCGGCCCAGCTCCTGAAGCCGACGCTCGGCGGCCTCGTCCACCATCGCGCGGATCGTTGCGGACTCGTCCGGCGTCAGGATGGCGGGGACTGTGACGATGTCGCCGTTGGCGTCGACCACCGGCCTTTTCTGACCGTTCACTGTCTTGACGAGGTAGCCAGCCTGCGGGCCTCCGGTGAGGATCTTGCGAACGGTCGTCGACGACCACGCATCTGCCCTGCGCGGCGGATAGCCCTCGGAGGAATTGAGCCAGCGCGTGACGGCGCCCCAGCTCGCACCGGAGAGGATGCGGTCGGCTGCCTCACGCACGGCGCGGGCCTCCTCAGGGTGCTGTTCGAGGACGAGGCCCTTCCCGTTCGTCGCCTTCACGGGACGGAAGCCGTACGGGATCACTCCGCCGGACCAACGGCCGGATTCGCGCGAACGGCGATGCCGGGCGCGGGAGCGGTCGATCATGCGGACCCGCTCTCCGCGTGCAAGCTCGGCTGCGATGACGAAGCGGAAGCGGAATGTCGTCTCATCGCCTGCCGAGTCGAGGCCCTTGGTGTCGATCAGGCGCGCCTCCGCGCGGACGGGCTTGCCGGTTTCAGGGTCCTTGCCTTCGATCGTGTCCATGATCAGTGCGGCGACGTTGATGCCCTCACGGGTGAGCCGGTCGACGTGCCAGGTGACCAGGGTGGACGCGCGGCACTCCCGAGCGTCGTCGAGCCAGGCCGTGAACTCTGGCCGGTTCCGGACCGCACCGGAGATGCCGTCGTCAATGTGGATAGCGATGGGCGTGAGGTTGTCGGGGAGACACGCCTTGACGCAGTCCTCGACCATCCCGTCCTTCGAGAGGTTCTCGTCGCCGGCAAGCTTCGAGAGACGGACGTAGATGCTCGCGGTGTTCGGCGGAGCGGCGGGTAACGTGTGGCGCGTGGCCATCGGTAGGTCCTCCTGACGTGCAGCGATGGTTCATCGCTCACGTCTGCGAACCGCGATGGATTTGATTACCCATATGCGAAACGTTGACGGCGAATGGGACGAAGTGATGGCGGTGGTGAAGCGCGCCATCGAAGTACTGCAAGCCGACGCGCCGCGAGTGAGCCTCGTGCTCAAAGCGGACATCAGGCCGGGCTACACCGGGCAGATCACGGCCAAGGTCGAACGACTGGAGCAGCACCTTGATCAGTAGCCGGCAGATGTGGGTACTTTTCGAGACCTACCACGACGTCACGTACTTCACCCCCGAATCCAGGGCGGCGGCCGACAAACTGGGCTGCAAAGGCGGCTGGATGGGCTACTTCGGCATGCGGGCGGCGCCCCTGGGGGCCGTCCCGCCCGAAATGGTGATCTCGACGTTCTACAACTTCCACCCATGGATGGTCCGGCGCGCGATCCCGGACGCCTGGCAGATCGCCTCGCCAGCAGACTTTCTAGCGACCCGTCTCGCTGGGGTGGACGGCGCGCTCAAGCGCATGCTCGGGCCGGCTGTGTCGACTGTTTCCGAAGCCGCAGACCTGGCGCAGGAGGCGGCCCGGCACGCGCCGATCGCTGGGCGTCCTTTGGCTGCCGCGAACGCTGCACTCGAGTCGCCTTCGCAGCCGCATCTCGCTTTGTGGCAGGCAGCGACCGTGTTGCGCGAGTCCCGTGGGGACGGTCACGTCGCCGCTCTGGTCGCCGCGCAGCTTTCTCCGGTCGAGACGTTGGTTCTGTTCGCCGCGGAACGCAAGGTTTCTCAGGCGTACATGCAGAAAGCGCGCGGCTGGTCTTCGGAGGAATGGGCCGCGGCCGAGTCCAGGCTGAGCGACCGCGGCCTCCTGTCCGACAGCTCGATCACCGAGGCCGGAACCGCCCTGCGAGCCGAGATCGAACAGCTCACCGACGAGCTCGCTTCCTCGCCCTGGCACGCTTTGGGCGCCGAGAAGACGCAGCGCCTGGCAGAGTTGTTGCGCCCCTTGGTGAAAGTACTTGCCGACCAGAACGAAGCCATGCATACCAACCCTATGGCCATCGACGCACGGTCAGTTCTCGGCTAGGCCGTGCATCCTGCTTTGCTGGGATGGTTCCTGGCGTCGCCGCGCTGGTCGTCTTCGGGCATCTCAGCGGCGGCGCCGGAGCCGGCCCGGCTGATCTCGTTTCCTTGGGCGAGGTCGCTTAGGCGGTGGGCCTCTGCGCGTGCTCGTCCCCATGAGGGTTTGCACATGAGGGCTCCCTTAGCGGGTTTCCTGGATGCGGATCAAGTTGCCTGCTGGGTCGCGGAAGGCGCAGTCGCGGATTCCGTACGGCTGCTCGGTCGGCTCCTGGACTACCTCGGCGTCGCCGGCTTGCACCTGCTCGAATGTGCTGTCGAGGTCCGGGGTGGCCAGGAGGATCCAGCCGTAGGTCCCCTTGGCCATCATTGTGGCGATTGTGTTGCGTTCTTCGTCGGTGATTCCGGGGTCGGCGGCCGGTGGGGCCAGCAGGATGGAGGTGCCTGGCTGGCCGGGTGGGCCGACCGTGATCCAGCGCATCTTGCCCTGGCCCACGTCGGTGCGGACCTCGAAGCCGAGTACGTCGCGATAGAAGGCCACGGAGGCCTCGGGGTCGTCATGGGGGAGGACCGTCGTGTGGATGGTGATGTCCATGGCGATCATGCTAGGTGCGTCCGCGCGACTTGACTTCTTGAATCCTGACCGATCTGGCCAGGCCGGGCCGTGACGTCTGTCAGGAGAATCGGGCTGTGCACTCTTTGGCGTTGGTGTGGCCTATCCGGAAGGCCTCCACCCGGGCGAAGCCTGCTTTTACCGGGTTTCCGTTGATGTCGGCTGCGATCAGGCTTTTGCCCATGAGCATTTCGGCTACGGCTTCGTCCAGGTCTCCCGGTGATATCCTGAGGGGGTTTTCCTGGGTGCCGGGTTTTTCCGCCACTCTGGCCCAGGCTCCGGTAAGGCAGGCTGTTCTCAGGCCTGCTTTTTCGTCGTCCAGGGAGAGGCCTACCGATTTTTGCACTGCCATTGTGTAGCGGGAGGCTACTTCGGCGAAGGCGGCGAAGTCTCCGATCCCTACGCCATCTTCTCCTGGTTCTTGGTCGCGTTTCGGGGGTTTTGCTATTTCCGCCAGTTTTTTCAGGTCAAGGACCACTGAGTTGTCTTCCGGGCAGAAGGCGGCAGGCTCGGTGGCTTTTCCGTTCGGACAGCGGGAGCCGTTGTCCTTCAGCTGGGGCGGGGTCACTCCGCTCTGCTTGAAGGCTTCGTCCAGGCTTACCTTCAGTT
This sequence comes from Kibdelosporangium banguiense, assembly GCF_017876405.1. Taxonomy (GTDB): domain Bacteria; phylum Actinomycetota; class Actinomycetes; order Mycobacteriales; family Pseudonocardiaceae; genus Kibdelosporangium; species Kibdelosporangium banguiense. Next base: position 3,921,716 of record NZ_JAGINW010000001.1, read on the forward strand.
TCCGGAGATTCTCCGCGTTCAGCGGCAGGTTTCCGCGGCCGGTGTCGTCTTCGGCGAACTTCTGCTCGCTGATTCGCTTGTCGATCTCTTCCTGGTCCATGCGGGCGCAGCGTTTCGGACCGTCGCTGAAGCCGACCTGGAAGCCGAAGACCCGATCCCAGGCCAGGCCGTGGGCGCCCTGTTTGTTCGCGTCCGTGCCCGCTGGGTCGCGGATGAAGAACATCGTCGCGAGCACCTTGTTGAGGCCCTCGCCGGTGGAGATCTGGAAACGCTTCGACTTTCCGTCCGCTATCCAGCGGAAAAAGGCGCCGGCATAACAGTCCGCCTGCTGCTCTTTGACGATCGTTTTTGTCGCCTGGGTGATTCCGCTTCGCCCGCCCAGTTTGAACTGGACTGCGTGGCCTGTTTCGTGCGCCAGCACGGTGACGATCGACATTTTGCCGAACTGCTTGCTCAGCTCGGGGAGCAGGACACCACGGTCCCAGGCAATACTGTCGTCGAGGCTGCAGTAGAAGGCGTTGACCAGGCCTGCCGTGTTCGTCTGGCACAGCTTGAGTGAATTGCCCTTGGAGTCGTACGACACGAGCCGCGCCAGCGGCGTGAATTTCTGCCCGTCGAAGTCGGCGGGCATTCGCTCGGTCCAGTACTCGTACAGATCCGCGAGCGCCGCGAGGGCGAGGGCGTCCATTGAACTGTTGTCGCCGTTCTCGGCCGACAAGTCGACTTGCGGAGCGCTCTGTTTGGGGCCGCTGGGCACTTCGTTGTCGTTGGTGACGCGCAGGCCCGCGACTGTGCCGGGGTCGACATCGCCTTCTGCTTTGGGAACGCCAGGGACTGCCTGTGCGCAGCTCACGAGCACCAACGCGACCGCGGCAAGCGCCAAAGTCAGATATGACCGCACGCCCGCACCCTACTGTGGGGGTCCTGAGGACACGCCGGAAACCGGGGACTCAGCCGAGCTTGCAACCGTCGAACCCGCCGACCACACCCGCTCGGAATGCCGTGACCCGCTCAAAACCGGTGGCAGGCGCCTTGCCTTCCACGTCACGCGCGGCGAAGTCGTACCCGAGCAACACCTGGACCGCCTCGTCGAGATCGCCGGGGGACAACGTGAAGCCGTTGTCGTTGCGGGCGAGCAGAAACCCGCTGTACGCGCCGGACACGCAGAGCGCGGATTTCTGCGCTTCCGGACCGGTGAGCGGTTTGCCCAGGACAGCCAGCACCGAAAGGCCGTAGCGGCTGCCGAGGATTGTCCCGGTCGACCAGTCGCCGATCTTGGTGTGCAACTCGGACAGCTTGCCCTTTGTCTGCACATCGATCTCACGCTGCTCGGGGCAATACGCGGCCGGGCCCTGGTCGCCCTTGGAGCATCGGGGGGCGGCGGTCACCTGTTGGAGTTTGGTGCCCGGCCATTGCTTGCCCAGTTTGGTCATCTCGGCCTGCAGGTACTTGCCCGCTTCGGTCTGGATGCCGTCGATCGCCTTGTCCAGGGTCAGGTTTCCGCCGCTGGCCTGGTCGTCCGCGGACAGGAAGCCGCGCTGGGTGAAGGTCCGGTTTTCCACGGTGATCTCCGAACACAGCTTCGCGCCCTTCTCGAAGCCGTCCTGGAAAGCCGACACGCGGTCGAACGCGTCGCCGTGCGCGCCCTCGGCGGTCTGAGACGTGCCGACCGGGTCACGGAACAGCACCATCGCCTCGAGCGCGGGGTCGAGCGCGTCACGGTCCAGCTGTAGCCGTGGGGCTTTGCCGTCGGACACCCAGCGCACGAACGAGCCCGCATAGCAGTCTGCCTGCGCTTCGAGCAGGATCGTGGGGAACCGCTGTGGGTTCGCGCGCTCTGCTGCCTGCGTCAAGCCTGCGCGGCGTTGCACGGCGTGCCCCATTTCGTGCGCGAGCACGAGCATGACGGAGGCCTCGCCGAACTTGTTCTTCAGCACCGGCAGCAACGCGACACGGTCCCACGCGATCACGTCGGCGGACGGGCAGTAGAACGCGTTGCCCTCCACGTCCGAGGCCTGGTCGGTGCACGGCGGCGCAGGCGAGTTCGCCTTGCTGGTGTCCACCGAGTAGTAGCCGCCGCGCAGCGGCTGGTACGGCTTGTTGTCGAACGTCTTGGGGAAGGTCTCCTCCCAGTACTTCTCGACGTCCTTGACCACGGTTCCGGCCAGCTTGTCGATCTCACCCCCGTCGGTGTTGTTGATGAACGACGGGTTGACCTCCTGGCCGGACTTGCCGGAGTCGATCACTCGTCCAGCAGCCAGCGGTCTGCCCGCGACTGTGGTCGTACACGCGGACAACACCAGGGCAAGTGCCACCACGGCACTGGCTACGCCGAATGACCGAGACACCCCTCAAGTGTGCCTGTTCGTCCGCGCCCACGGGGGCCCGAGCATGCGCTTGACCGATATCACCGCCCAAAAGTGCAGCTCAGGACGATCAAGGACGGAACTTTTCCAGGGCGCGGATCTTGTTCGTGGCGTCCAGCGCGGCCACTTTGTAGGCCTCGGAGAACGTCGGGTAGTTGAAAACAGCGTCCACGAGGTAGTCCACGGTGCCGCCGCAGCCCATCACGGCCTGGCCGATGTGCACCAGTTCGGTCGCCGCCGTGCCGAAAACGTGCACGCCGAGCAAGGTTCGGTCCGTTGTGGACACCAGGAGTTTGAGCATCCCGTAGGAGTCGCCGGCGATCTGACCTCGGGCAAGTTCGCGATAACGCGCCGTGCCGATCTCGTACGGCACCGAGGAAGTGGTCAGTTCGGCCTCGGTCGCGCCGCAGTACGAGATCTCCGGAATCGTATAGATACCGATAGGTTGCAGGGCCGCGAGTTCGTTCGTCGGCTCGCCGAAGGCGTGGTAGGCCGCCAGCCGGCCCTGGTCCATCGAAGTCGCGGCCAGTGCGGGGAAACCGATCACGTCGCCGACCGCGTAGATGTGATTCACCGAGGTCACGTAGTGCGGGCCGACCGCGAGGCGGCCGCGCTTGTCGGCCTCCAGCCCAGCCTTCTCCAGGTCGAGCTCGGAGGTCATGCCCTGCCGCCCGGCCGAGTACATCACCGCTTCGGCCGGGATCCGCTTGCCGCTGGCCAGAGTGGTGACCGTGCCGATCGAGTTCACCGCCACGTCGACGACCTTCTCGCCGAACCGGAACGTCACCGCCAGGTCCCGCAGGTGGAACTTCAGCGACTCGACGATCTCCGGATCGCAGAACTCCAGCATCTGCTCACGCTGCTCGACCACGGTCACCCGGCAGCCCAGCGCGGCGAACATGGACGCGTACTCGATGCCGATCACGCCCGCGCCGACCACGACCAGCGACGCCGGGATGGACTCCATCTGCAGGATCTCGTCGGAATCGAGCACCCGGGCCTGGTCGAAGTCGACCTCGCCGGGCCGGGCCGGCTTCGTGCCGGTGGCGATCACGATCTTGCCGCCGCTGATCGTGGTCCGTGACCGGCCCTCGATCGCCAGCGTGTGCGGGTCGACGAACTTCGCGATCCCGTCGATCACGTCGACGTGGTTACGCAGCAACTGCGCCCGCACGACCTCGACCTCGCGGCCGATCACGTGCTGCGTGCGCGCGAGCAGGTCGGCGATTGTGATGTCCTGCTTGACGCGATAACTCGCGCCATACAGCTCGCGCTGGCTCATGCCGGTCAGATAGAGCACGGCTTCGCGCAGAGTCTTGGACGGGATGGTGCCGGTGTTCACGCAGACGCCGCCGACCATGTCGTGTTTGTCCACGATGGCGACGCGTTTGCCCAGTTTGGCCGCGGCGATCGCGGCTTTTTGCCCGCCCGGCCCGGAACCGATGACGATCAGGTCATAGTCGTGCGCAGTCACGCCCCACAGCCTGCCTCATTTCGGTGCCGGGTGTGCCCCCAAAGTGGCTTTCGGAGCGCTGGATGCTCCCAACGTGGCTTTCGGGGCACCGCCGACATGTCCCCAATGTGGCGTTCGTGGCATCAGATGCCACCAACGCCACATTGGGGACACACAAAGTTCATCCGCAGGCAATCGTGGGGGCCGCCCAGTCGGCGTGGTCGGAGTTGATGTTGTCGCCGCCGTTGGTCACGACAAGGCGGAGCTGTTCGGCATTGGCCAACGAACCGGTCAATTGCTTGGCCGCGTCCGCGCCGGTCATGCGCCCGCTGTCGGCGATCTTGGTGCTGTCGGCGAACACTTGGAAGACCACCGAGCCGTTCGCGGTCTCGTCGTCGATGCCGACGCTCGACGAGAACGAACTACACGCCCCGCCCAGGTAGTAGGTGATCTCGCTGACCGCGTGCACGCCGAGGCCCTTGGCGTAGGTCGTGCCGTTGATCGTCAGCGTCCGGCCGTCCCCGCCGGCCTGCGTGTTGTTGCTGCGGTCCTTCTCGATCGGGCCCCAGCCGCTGGTCGCGGAGTCCCAGCCGAGGTCCGAGACCTGGTGCGTTCCGGCGGCCGGCGGGGTGCGGACGCCCTTGCTGACCCGGTACATCACGGTTCCGTGGGCCGGGACGGACGCGCTGATCGCGCCGGTTGTCGTCTGGGTCGACTTGGACCAGAGATCCTTGAGGTTGTAACTGGTGGACGATCCGATCCCGATCGCGGACGCCGTTGTGCTGATTGTCTGGGCGGAGGAGTTGTTGTTGAACAACACGACCGCGTAGTCCCCGTTGGACAGTTGCTTGGAGATCACGTACTTGTTGGACGACAACGAGATCTGCTTGCCCTGGATTCCCAGCGTGTCCTGGTCGACGGCGATGACGTCCTTGTTGAGCAGGGTGGTGAAGTTCTCGGTGTTCACCTTGCGTAGGTCCGCGCCGATCAGCAGCGGTGCCGCCATGATCGCCCACAGGCTGAAGTGCGAGCGGTACTCGGTCGCGGTCATGCCGCCGTTGCCGACCTCCAGCATGTCCGGGTCGTTCCACGCGCCGGGTTTGGCGTACTGCGCCAGTGGCAGGTTCTTCTTGAAGATGTCCACCATCTTGCTGTACGAGTCGTTGATGTCACCGGTGGTACGCCACAGGTTTCCGACGTTCTGCGCCCATTCCCACGGCTTGTTCTGGCCCCACTCGCAGATCGAGAACACGATCGGCCGTCCGGTCGCGGCCAGCGCGTCCCGCATCTTGGTGTAGCGCTGCTTGGCGTCCACACCCTGGTTGTTGCAGTTGTCGTACTTCAGGTAGTCCACGCCCCACGACGCGAACAGGTTGGCGTCCCGCTGTTCGTTGTTCAGCCCGCCAGGGAAACCCGCTGTGTTGCAGGTCTTTGTGCCCGCGCTGGTGTAGATCCCGAACTTCAGGCCCTTGGAGTGCACGTAGTCGGCGACGAACTTGATGCCACGCGGGAAGCGCACCGGGTCCGGCTCCAGGTTGCCCTGGGCGTTGCGGCTGGTCTTGGCCCAGCAGTCGTCGATGTTGACGTACTCGTAGCCGGCGTCCTTCAGGCCGCGCGAGACGAAGATGTCGGCCGTGTCCATGACCATCTTCTCGTTGAACTCGGCCCGGCAGTTGGTGGTGTTCCAGTTGTTGAACCCCATCGGAGGTGTCCGGGCGAGGCCGTTCTCCAAGGCCTGGGCGGGTACCGCCGCCACGGTGACGACGAGTGCGACCACAAACGCGGCCACAGTGGACAGTGCGGCCACGGCCGCCACGAGTTTTCTGGACACAGGTGGTGCTCCCTCGCAATAAGGCTAGGCCGGCAGGCCCCAGGGCTTGCCGGGGATCGTGATCGGGACTTCGTCGACGGTCAGGTCAGGCAGTGCCCCTTTCGGGTGCACGACGGCGGCAGCGTCCTTGCCGAGATCGATCTCGATCACGCCATCGGTGAGGTTTCGCCAGGTCACGGGTGTGCCGTCGGACGCGCTCACGGCGATGTCGCCGCCGATGCCGTGTTTGACCTTGCAGGGTTCACCGGCCTGGCTGGTGATCTTGACCCAGCTCGTCTTTCCGCCCTTGCGTACGGCGCTGAGCAGGAAAGCGCCTTGAGTGAGGAAGTTGTCCAGCGCGGCAGCCGGCCATTTGTCCGGCACGGCCGGGAAGACCCGGATCACTCCGCCCCAGCTCTGGCACAGCATGTCGTGAATGGACTGGGAGGCCGACAACGAGGTCTCGACGACCGGGCTGCCTTCCTTGTACATGGTGTTCTCTGTCGCGGGGTAACGAGTGCTCGTGTCGAAGAACTTCAGTAGATAGGTGAGCGCTTCGTTTCCGTTGCCCAGCAAGGCGAACATCGATGCGGCGCCGGTGTAGCTGTAGCCGCGGTGCGCGCCCTGGATGCTGTGCCAGTGTTTGACCGACTTCTCGATCAGCGTCCGGTTCGCCGTGGTGTCCGGGGTGACCAGATACAGCGGGTACACCATCAGCAGATGCGAGTAGTGCCGGTGCGACTTCTCGTACGGCACACCGGTGCCGATCATGTAACCCGTGCTGTCCACCGGATACGGCACGAGATCGCGCTGGACCTGGCGCCACTTCGAGGCCAGTGGGTCGTTCAGGCCGAGCTTGGTGTTGGTGTCCAGCAATACTTCCAGTGACCAGCGCAGCAACGACAGGTCGTAGTTGGCGTCCGGCGCGAGGCCGTACTCTGGGGAAAGCGTTTGCGGCAAGTGGAGTTTGTTGTCACTGCCGGTCTTGAGGAATCGCAGATAGTAGTTCGTCGATCTGCGCAGCAGGGGGAAGATCGTGTCCCTGAGCAGGGTCTCGTCCATCGAGTGCCGGTAGCTCAGCCACGCGTTGTGCAGGGTCCACGCGAGGTTGCCGACCTCACCGCTGCCGCTGTCGCCGGGACGCTGGACGTAACTGCCCTTGATCGTGCGCCGGTCGGTGCTGCGTCCGACACCGGCCGAGTCCGACTGGTACTCGGGCCGGACGTTCTTGATCAGGTTGGCTGTGTTGTCGTGCAACGTCTTGCTGATCGCGTCGAGCTCGAGATGGTTGGAGCCGTGGATCAGCCAGTACTCCAGCTGCACGTTCAGGTTCCACCACACCGCGGGCCAGCCGGTCTTCTCCAGCCATGGCCCGCAGGTGGCCATGACCGGCGCGTCCGCCCGCGTGCCGGACGCGATCTTGTACAGCTGCGCCCAGTGGAACGCCTGCAGCCGCTGGTCGGGGATGGAGAGGAAACTCTTCTGGTAGTACGCGTTCCACCAGGCCCGATGGCTGGTCCGCAGGGCCGCTTCGCCTGTGCTGACAGCGTTTTCAACAGTTGTTCGAGCTGTTGCTTCAGCTGTCTTGTCCGGGAACGAATGCGCGACGCTGAGATAGAGCGTGTCGCCGGCCTTCCGGTATGCGGTGGCGGTCTGCCCGTCCGCGACCAAGGGCTGCACCACGAGATTGACGTTCGCGGTGGTTTTCTTTGTGGGTGCGGGGTTTTCGGTGTACCCGGACGGCGGCGACTCGGACGCCGACTTCGGGCTGATGGCCTTCTCCTCGTGGAAGACCCATTTGACCTGTTCGGTTCCGGTCGCCGTCACGGTCGCGACCAGCACCGACTGCGTGGTGTGGATGAAGGCCCGCAGCCTCAGCGTGCCTTTGTTCGTGGTGACTGTGCCGGTCAACTCGGCGTTCCAGAGGTCGAGCCGCCAGTCCACGCCGCTGATCGTCCCAGCCGGTTCGAGCGTCAGCTGGCCTACCGGCAACCGGCACACGCCCCAGGCGCTGCCGAACTGGGGCCGGTAGTCCTGCACTTCGGCGTGCTGCGTGGTGAACCGGATCTGGTTCTTGCCGGGTTGCTTGTAGACCATCGTGCCAAGCCGGCCGTCACCCAGGAACGGGCCCTGCCACCAGTCGTTCGGCAGCTTTTTCCAGATCAGGTCCTGCTTCGCCATGAACGCGGGCCAGTCCAGCGCGGCCGGAACCGCCGCCTGCGCGGCGGAACCAGTTCCGGCCACCGTCGCGGCCGCGGCCGTTCCAGCGATGAAACCGCGCCGGGAAACATCCCAGCTCTGTTTGGGCATGCGCCGTCCCTTGACTCGTGAGCAGGTGCGGGGCGGCGGCAGTGCACCCGAGTTCATCACGAAAGTAGGCAGCCGGGCGAGTCGCGTCAAGAGGGATGGACTAGACCAACCAGGGCAAGTCCTCCGAGGTCTGGCCGGGCTACGTAGCGATACGTATTGCGACGCCCAACAGCCGGACCCGACGATGGGAAAACAACAAACCCTGTCGAATCGGGAGGAAATCCTTGCGAAGGCAGCTCAGGAACATCGCAATCGGCGTCGCCGCCGCCGCGGCCGCCGCATTGGCGATTCCGGCGGGATCGGCGGCTGCCGATCCGCCACCTGGCCGTAACTGCAATCCGAATATCGAGTCCGAGTGGTACGACATCATCTCCGCGCAGACAATGCCGACGGTGACCCATTTCCGGGGAATCACCATCGCACCGGGTACGACGGGTTCGCGCACCGAAACCCTGACCCAGGTCGACACCGTCACCACGTCGGTCAACCAGAGCACCGAGTTCAGCGCCGTCATCGGCACGAGCCTGTTCGCCAACGTGTCGGTCAAGGTCGGGTTCTCGGTGCAGCGCACCAAGTCCACAACGGACACTGTGCAGACCGCGATCACCTGGAACTTCAACCAGCCCGGGCAGTACGGCCTGTACAAGGGCACCCGCCGGGTGATGGGTGAGTGGTCCCGGTACATCTGCGGCAGGACCGGCAATTCCACCGGGGTCTGGGTCAACATCACCCCTGGCGGCCGGGGCAGCTTTGTGACCTTCGCCGATATCGAGGAAGGCACGGCGTCCTGCGCCCAGACTGAACCCCAGGGCACGTTGCGGGAAGCCGCGCGGCGCCGGATCGGATGCTGAGCGCAATGGCTGGAAACAAGACAATGCTGCGCAAACTCGGTGCCGTCGTCGCGATCGTGGTTTCGGCCTGCGCATTCCTCACGCCGACGGCGTCCGCGCAGATCACGATCAGACCGGCCGGCGTGGGCGGCGACATGAGCTGCGCTCCTGGCGCACAGCGGATCAAGACGGCGGACGGCTACGCGCTGCAGATCTCCCAGGAGTCGCCCAACCAGGGCAAAGTCGTTCAGCACTGGATCTGGGGCGGCGCCGAGCAGAAATGGCTGGTCTGCAAGACTGGCGGCTCGGATCCCAGTGCGCAGTACACATTCTGGAATGTGCACACCCGTAACTGCCTCGGTGCCTATGGCGCGGATCAGGGAGAAGGCGCCTATTTCACCGAGACCGAATGCGTGGCAGGCAGCCACCAGCGATTCTCCCGGTTCATCGATCCGCCGACCGGTCTGTTCCTGCTGCAGGTCTCCCATAGCGGGAAATTCATGAACATGCTGAACAACAGCAACGGCCCCAACACGATCATGGCTCAGTACACGGGCATGGCCAAGCTCTTCTCCTTCGCGCCTGCCTGACCGTTCACCAGGTGCGTGCCGGCGATGCAGGGCGCCGGCACGCACCTTGTCCTACTTACCGAAGATCAGAGCCGAGGCTTGCATACGGTTCGTCACGCCGAGCTTGTTGTAGACGTTCTCCAGGTGTTTCTCCACGGTCCGGGTGCTGATTCCCAGGACCTGTGCGGCTTGTGCGCTGGTCCGGCCGTTGGTCACCAACCACAGGACATCGGATTCGCGGGCGGTCAGATCCGCTTGCGGCACCGGCGGTGACTCGGTGCGAGTCTCGGACATCAGCAAAGCTGCCGAGGAACGATGTTTGTACAGCCGCACAGTCAGCTGACGCGATCCACGCCGCACGGTGTACGGCTCGGGAACGAGACCCTGTGTTGCAAGCCAGGAAGCCAGTTCCTCCGGCAGGACGTCGCCTTCCTTTGCCGTACGGCGGAAATAGGCCGTGAAGAGTAGTCGCGCGGCCTGGTTGGTGACGCTGATCTTGTCGAGCGGGCCGAGCAGCACTACGCCGTACGCGGTGTCGTCGATTCCTTCCAGTGCGGCCAAAGCGGTGTCGAACCACGAGGTGGCGGCCGCGGTGGCGACCAGATTGGCCAGAAACGGCTGCGCCATCCGGACGACCTGCTGCTCCGTATCGGTGAAATCCGCGTGCCCCCGGTTGAGCACGAGGATGTCCGACACGCCCGACTCTCCGCGCAACCGGCAGATCATCTGGTACGCGATGCCCAACGGCCGGTAGAAGTCCTGATATATCCCCAATCCCCGCAGCTCGCGGGCAGTGGCCACGTCGCTGAGCCGAAGCGCGTCGAGCTGTCCGGTCCGGTGGAAGTGCTGGAACAACGGGTGCCGCGGCACGTGCTGGACGAAGACTTCCTCGAAATCCCTGGTCACCCACGAGTCCGGCACCGAGACCTGCTCGCTTCGACCGGTGGTCTGGTCGATCGACTGGTAGGCCACGATGTCACCGCCGACGACCGCGGTCACGGTCGTCAGCACCTGGTGACGTACATCCGCCTCCGGCTGGCGCCCGGCTTCGTGCAACGCGCCGAGCAGCTTGGTCAGATCACTCGCCACTCTTGGAGAGTACGAGCCACACCACGCCTTGGGGAGGCAATTGCAGTACAGCGGAAGCCGGTCGGCCGTGCCACGGCTTCGCGGTGGCCTCGACGCCGCCGAGGTTGCCGACGCCTGATCCGCCGTACGCGGTGGCGTCGGTGTTGACGATCTCGCGCCAGTGCCCGGCTTTGGGCAGGCCGATGCGGTAGTCGTGGTGGGGCATGCCCGCGAAGTTGGCGACGCAGGCGACGACGTTGTCTCCGTCGGGGTCCTGGCGGAGGAAGCTCAGGACGTTGCCGGCGGCGTCGTTCGCGTCGATCCAGGAGAAGCCTTCGGGCGCGGTGTCGCCGGTGTACATCGCCGGGTTGTCGCGGTAGACCGAGTTCAGGTCGCCGACCAGTGCCTTGATTCCGGCGTGCAGCGGGTCGTCGAGCAGGTGCCAGTCCAGCGACCGGTTCTCCGACCATTCGTCGATCTGGCCGAACTCGCCGCCCATGAACAGCATCTGCTTGCCGGGGTGTGCCCACATGTAGGCCAGCAACGCTCGGACGCCCGCGGCTTTGTTCCAGTCGTCGCCGGGCATCCGGGTCCAGAGCGAGCCCTTGCCGTGCACGACCTCGTCATGGGACAACGGCAGGACGTAGTTCTCGCTCCAGGCATAGACGAGCGAGAACGTGATCTCGTTGTGGTGGTACGAGCGGTGCACGGGGTCGTGGCCCAGATAGTTGAGCGTGTCGTGCATCCAGCCCATGTTCCACTTGAAGCCGAACCCGAGGCCGCCCAGGTGCGTCGGCCTGGTCACGCCCGGCCACGCGGTCGACTCCTCGGCGATCATCATCGCGCCTGGGTGTCGCCTGTAGACAGTCGCGTTCAGCTCCTGCAGGAACCGCACGGCGTCCAGGTTCTCCCGGCCGCCGTGCTCGTTGGGCAGCCACTGGCCTTCCTGGCGGGAGTAGTCCAGGTAGAGCATCGAGGCGACCGCGTCCACGCGCAGGCCGTCGATGTGGAACTCCTCAAGCCAGTACAGCGCGTTGGCCACAAGGAAGTTACGGACCTCGTTGCGGCCGAAGTCGAACACGAGCGTGCCCCAGTCCGGGTGCTCGCCGCGGCGCGGGTCGGCGTGCTCGTAGAGCGGCTGGCCGTCGAACCGGGCCAGCGCCCAGGAGTCCTTGGGGAAGTGCGCGGGCACCCAGTCCATGATCACGCCGATGCCCCGCGAGTGCAGGTGGTCGACGAAGTACCGGAAGTCGTCCGGCGAGCCGAAGCGCGACATCGGCGCGTAGTACGACGTGACCTGGTAGCCCCACGACCCGCTGAACGGGTGCTGCGCCACCGGCATCAGTTCGACGTGCGTGAACCCCAGCTGACTGACGTAGTCGCCCAGCTGCTCGGCGAGCTCGCGGTAGCCCAGACCTGGCCGCCAGGACCCGAGGTGCACCTCGTACTTGCTGATCGGGCTACGCCACCACTGGGTCTTCTCACGCTGTTCGACCCATTCGTCGTCCTGCCACTCATAGTTCGAAGTGGACACGATGGAAGCGGTCGCGGGCGGCGGTTCGGCCGAGAACGCCAGCGGGTCGGCCTTCTCGTGCCAGCCGTTGTCCTTGCCGAGCATCCGGAACTTGTAGTGCGTGCCAGGCGGCAGGCCGGGCAGGAACAGCTCCCAGATGCCCGAGGAGCCGAGCGAGCGCATCGGGTTCGCCCGGCCGTCCCAGCCGTCGAACTCGCCACAGACCCTTACGCCGTGGGCGTTCGGCGCCCAGACCGCGAACGACGTGCCCTCGACCACGCCGGCAGGCGTGTCGTAGTTACGGACGTGCGCGCCGAGCACCGTCCACAGGCGCTCGTGCCTGCCCTCGGCGATCAGGTGCAGGTCGAGCTCACCCAGCGTGGGCAGCCAGCGGTACGGATCTTCGACCAGTTCGACCTTGTCGCCGTACGCCACCTCGAACAGGTACTCCGTCGGGGTCTGCGACAGCACGGCGGCGAACAGCCCGGGCGCGACCTCGTCCAGCTCCTGCTTGAGGTCACCGGCAAGCACCGTCACCGAGTTCGCCCCAGGCCGGTACGCCCGGACGACCGCGCCGGCCGGATGCGGATGCATCCCCAGCACCGAATGCGGGTCATGGTGTGAGCCGGCGAGCAGGCGGTCGAGATCCTCGGCCGGCGGGGCCGGGTCGAGTGGATTCACCAGGACATCCTAGTGGTCAGGCCGGCTGGGCGCAGATCACGTCAGGACGCGATCCGTGCGATCGACGCCAGCGGGATCTGGATCCAGTCGGGACGGTTGGCATGCTCGTAGAAGACTTCGTACACAGCCTTGTCCAGCTCCAAGGCGCGGAGCAGGACCTCGTGTTCACGGGGGTCGCCGTTGGGGGAGACCTCGGCGTACCCGTCGCAGAAGGCGCTGCGGTTTCGGCTGGTCCACTCGCGTGCGCGTACTTCCAGCTGGTGGTCTTCCGGCTGGCCGACGAGCAGCTGGTGAGCGGCGTAGTCGAACGACCGCAACATGCCGGCGACGTCCCGCAACGGGGATCGTGGCGCGCTGCGTTCGCTCACCGGTGCGGACGGCTCGCCCTCGAAGTCGATCAGGACCCAGCCGTTGACCGTCCGGAGGACCTGGCCCAGATGCAGGTCGCCGTGCACATGCTGGATCGGTACGCCGCCGTCCGCGCCGCGCGCCTCCTCGAACGCCTCGCGAAGAGCTTTCTCTTGCGGTGCAAGCGAAGGAACAGCTTCCAGGACTGCGTCCAGACGGCGGTGCATGGCGTTGACGGTCGCCTCGATCTCACCGGGTTCGACGGGGCGGCTGCCCAACGCCCGCGCCAGATCGGCGTGCACAGTGGCCACTGCCGCGCCGAGGCGGTGCGCCTCGCCGGCGAAGTCGCCGCCTACCTCGTCGGCGTGCAGATCGGCTTCGGCCATCAGGTCACGCACACTCGTGGTGGCCATCGCCCAGCCGTCCGCCGCGTCCGACAGGAACTCCTGCAGCATGCCCAGCGTCGGGCTGGCGCCCTCGTCGTCGGCGATCCAGCCGAGTGGTTGCGCGATGTGTTCGCAGCCAACCGAATGCAAGGCCCGATGGATCTGCAGATCCGGGTTCGGGCCCGTAGCCAGACGACGGAACAGCTTGAGGATGTACTGCTTGCCGTAGATCAGTGACGTGTTGCTCTGCTCGGTGGTGACAGCCCGGCCACGCAGGCCTTCGGTCAGCTTGACATCGCTTTCACGGTGGAAGCTGACCGGCCCGGCGTTCTGCCCGGCCGCGATCGCGTCGAGCAGGAACGCCATCAGCTCAGGGTCGGCGGTCGCCTCGTACCACTGACGGCCGTCGGCATCGACCCACACGCCGGACAGGTGCTCCGGCGGCGTCTCGCGGCTGCCCAGCAGCATCTGGTAGACCGACTTGCGGTCGTCCTGCACCACTTCGACCAGCGCGTGCTCCAGCCTGGGCTCGCCGGCCAGCAATGTCACCAGGCGCACCGCGCGAGCCGCTGAGACCGGCCGGTCCTTTCCGGCGAACCACCGCTGCCCAGGCAGCCATTGCGGTAGTTCGCCGGCGAGCATCCGCGCGAGCGCCTCAGTCATCCCTCGTCCACCGCCACGATCTCGAACCAGTAGAAGCCATGTCCCGGCAGGGTGAGCAGGTAGGACAGTTCACCGATCAACGGGAACCGCACGCCGCCGGTGAGCTCAACCGGTTGACGCCCTTCGTACTTCGAGAGATCCAGCTCCACCGGCTGCGGGAATCTCGAGAGGTTGTTCACGCAGAGCACCGTGTCGTCACCGAACCGGCGCAGATACGCCAGCACACTCGGATTGGACGAGCCGAGTTCGTCGAAATCGCCGAGCCCGAACGCCTGGTGCTGCTTGCGCACCTCAATCATCCGACGTGTCCAGTGCAGCAGCGATGACGTGTTATTCAGCTGTGACTCTACGTTGATCCCCTGATATCCATACACCGGGTCGGCGATCACCGGCAAGTAGATCCGCCCCGGATCGCACTGGGAGAACCCGCCGTTGCGGTCGGGAGTCCACTGCATCGGCGTGCGGACCGCGTCCCGGTCGCCGAGCCAGATGTTGTCTCCCATACCGATTTCGTCGCCGTAGTACAGAACAGGCGAGCCGGGCAGCGACAGCAGCATCGCGGTGAACAGCTCGAGCTGGTTGCGGTCGTTGTCCAACAGCGGGGCCAGCCGGCGCCGGATGCCGATGTTGGCCTTCATCCTCGGGTCTTTGGCGTACTCGGTGTACATGTAGTCGCGCTCGTCGTCGGTGACCATCTCGAGCGTCAGCTCGTCGTGGTTACGCAGGAAGATGCCCCACTGGCAGCCGTCGGGGATCTGCGGCGTCTGGGCGAGGATCTCCGAGATCGGGAAGCGGGACTCCCGGCGCACGGCCATGAAGATGCGCGGCATCAACGGGAAGTGGAACGCCATGTGGCACTCGTCCCCGCCGACCTGCGGATCGCCGAAGTACTCCACCACGTCCGACGGCCACTGGTTGGCCTCGGCAAGCAGCACCCGGCCGGGGTACTCGTCGTCGACGACCTTGCGGCAGCGGCGCAGGAACTCGTGCGTACGCGGCAGGTTCTCGCAGTTGGTGCCCTCCTCCTCGAAGAGGTAGGGCACCGCGTCCAGCCGGAAGCCGTCGATGCCGATGTCCAGCCAGAACCGCAGCACCTCCAGCATGGCCTCCTGCACCTCGGCGTTCTCGAAGTTGAGGTCCGGCTGGTGGGAGAAGAACCGGTGCCAGTAGAACTGGCCGCGCACCGGGTCGTAGGTCCAGTTCGACGTCTCGGTGTCGACGAAGATGATCCGCGCGTCCGGGTAGGCCTCGTTGGTGTCCGACCAGACGTAGTAGTCCCCGTACGGGCCTGCCGGGTCGTTGCGGGACGCCT
This sequence comes from Kibdelosporangium banguiense, assembly GCF_017876405.1. Taxonomy (GTDB): domain Bacteria; phylum Actinomycetota; class Actinomycetes; order Mycobacteriales; family Pseudonocardiaceae; genus Kibdelosporangium; species Kibdelosporangium banguiense. Next base: position 3,937,025 of record NZ_JAGINW010000001.1, read on the forward strand.
GGAACCACGGGTGCGCGTCCGAGGTGTGGTTGAGCACCAGGTCGGTGATCACCCGGATGCCGCGGCGGTGTGCCTCGTTGAGCAGGTAGACAAAGTCCTCAACGGTGCCGAATTCGGGCAGCACCGCGCGGAAGTCGCTGATGTCGTAGCCGCCGTCGCGCAGCGGCGAGGCGTAGAACGGCGGCAGCCAGAGGCAGTCCACCCCGAGCCAGGCCAGATAGTCCATCTTGGACGCGAGGCCGCGTAGGTCGCCCGTGCCGTCACCGTCCGAATCGGTGAAAGCCCGGACCAGAACCTCATAGAAGACAGCGCTTTTGAACCAGTCAGGGTCACGGGGTACCAGCCGCGCCGATCGGAAGTCCTCGGCCTGCGGCTCGACCAGGTGACCGTCGGCAAGGACGGCTTCACCCGTATGCGGGACACCGTCCAGGCCCAACGCGGAGTCTGGACGGGATTCTTCCGGCATGCTCGCCACGTCTGCACCACTCGTTCACTCGAGACTCAACACTTTGGTGGTACCCCAAAGCGTGACTGTTCGAAACAGCGGCGATCAACAACGGCGGCTGTCCGGACGGCGAATGCTTCGGCGGTGTGCGGACTCTAGCTGGTCAACCGCCGGACGAGCGAATCACGGGTGGCTCTTTACTTTTCCAGTCCGCGGGCGACCGCGCGGACGAGATCGCCCCACTGTCGCTCGTCGTCCCGCACGCTCCGGTTCATCTCCAGATGGACGAAGACGGACTCCTGCTCAGCGGCCACTTTGCCCTGTTCATTGCTGGTGCCCTCGAGCCTGCCGCAGTCGCGTTCCCACGAGCGGCAAGTCTTCAGGCCTCTGTCGTCGATCCCGGCGGCGATCCGCCGGATCATCTCGCCGGCCTTGCCGGCGCCCGGCGAGATCACCACATCGGTGTCCGGCAGGCTGTCGTCGTGGAAGCCGTGTAGCTGCACCTGTGGAACGTCTCGCTCAGCGAGATCGGTGGCCACTGCATGGAACGCCGAGTCGGTGCGATGTGCCACGTCGCCGGCGCCGCGTTCGGCCCGGCGGTGTGTACCGGCGACGAGCAGTGCCGCTCCCGGCACCGCGCGGAACAGCGCCAACCCGATCCGCTCGGTACCGAGGTCGAAGTTCGGATGCGGCACCTCGACGGCCAGCCGCACCGGGCGGGAGAGATCGACCAGATAGAAGCCCCAGGCGCGTTCGGTACCCCGTTCGTTGACCACCAGCGCGTACTCCCGGCCAGTCGCGGGATCGGTGCCCATGGTCGGCGTGAATCCCAGCGGCCGCAGGGCATCGGCTTCGTGGGACCGATCGATGCGCGAGCTCTCGCCGAACAACGGGCTCAGCGCGGCGACGACATCCCTGCGCTCGCTCGCGGTCGGCGGCCGGTAGGGCGCTTCCGGCCGCAGCGTCGCTGCGAAACCCGTGAGCACGTCGCCGAGATCCAGCGAGGGCGGGGTGGGCTCCATGCTCGGCTGCTCTTGGCCATCGATACCCACCAGCACCCCCACAACTGCCACGAGTGCAACGGTGGCCGTGACGATGGGTATCCACTGCCGCGCACTTAACTTCATCGCCGCGCAGTGTAGAGGAATCCCGCGTTTTCCCGGCCGGATGAACCACTTCGCGCATGAGCCCGTATGCGTTATACGAAGCGCGCGCCACCGTAACCGACATTTCGGAGTGGCCTTGAGGATCTTCAGGAAAGGGCGCAACCGTACGGATCTGGAAGGGCAGCTGGCAGAAGGCGGTTTCCCCGCTGGGGTCGGCGTGCCTTCGACCGTCCTCGTTGCCCTGCTGATACTGCTCGCCGGATTCAGCGCACTGCATTTGCGCGAGCCGGCCGTGTCCGCACCGGAGGCGGTTGTCGAGTCCCAGCGGGCGCTTGTGCAGAGCATGGCCAGGTCCGTCGCGGCCACGGCCGGTCAGAACGTCGCGGACCTGCGTACTGCGGTCACGGTCTCGGATCCGGCGCGTGAACCTGCGGACCTGCTGGCCGCGGTGAACCAGAGCCAGCCCAAGTGGCAGGGCCTTTCCCTGCTGGAACGCGACACCGGCAAGCCGATCGCCACCCGCGGCGAGCCGATTCCGGCCCCGGATCCGCTCACCGACGCCATGATCACCCCGGTGGTCCGGGCGGACGGCGAGCTGTGGATGGTGGTCTCGGTCGTCCTGCCCGACGACTCGGGACGAGTGCTCGTGGCGGCCACGGCCTCAGGCATTCCCAGTGTCCCGCTGGACGCTGACCTGCGGCAAGGGCTGCTGCTGACCAACCAGAACAGCCAGATCATCGACCGCCGGGGCACGGTTCCCGCAGTCGACGACCAGCCCGCCCAGTCGCTGCTGGCCAGCGCGGCCGCAGCGGCCAGTGCCGGGCAGACCGGCAGTTACGTCGGCGAACCCGGTCTGGACGAGCGTGCCATGGTCGTGGCCTACGCACCCGTGGTCGACGCGCGAGGACTTTCCCTGCTCTCGGTCGTGCGTTCGCCGTTGGCCGAGGCCGGACCGACCCAGCAGGGAGTACGGCCCGCGCTTGCGCTGGTCATCGTCGCGCTGGCCGGATTCGGGCTGATCAGGATGGCTCTCGTCGGCCCGGTTCGGCGGTTGCGCGCGGACATGTTGCAGGTCGCGGGCGGGAACTTGGACCATCGGACCCGGCTGTCGCATTCGTCGGAGACGCGCCGGATCGCGGCGGCCGTCGAGTACTGCCGGGCGAGTTTTCGCGGCGACCCGGCCCCACGCGTGCGGCGCTGGCCGTTGTTGTCGGCCCGCATCGCGGTCTTTCTCGCCGCGCTTGGGGTGCTCGCCTGGTCAGGATGGGTTGCCCTGACAGTGGGTGCCGGCACTGCCCAGGTGCCTGACTCGGTGGTCAGCGGCCATCGAAGCCAGGTGGGCAACGCGGCCGAGACCATCCGCCGGACCGTCGGCGACGGGTTCACCGACCTGCAATCGGTCGCCAGGCTCAACGGCTCCCGAGACCCTGCCGTACTGCTGCCTGTTGTGCAGGAACTTGCTGGTCAGGAGCGGTTCCGCAGTGTGTACGTGATCGACCGGTCAGGGGTCGTGACCCCGACTTCCGCAGGCAGACCACCGTTGCGCGGGATCAACGTGCTGCCGGCTGACCCGGGCGTGCGGCTGCAGGACACCGCAGGCCGGGTGCCGGTTTTGTTCGCGCACGCGTTACTGCCTGGTGCGAACTTCACGCTGGTCGCGGAGTTCGACGTGGACCACCTCGCGGATTTGCTGAGGCGTGCCCCCGGCCGGGTCCGGCTGGTCGACTCGGAACTGCGCACGCTGGCCGCGACCGACGGCTTCGTCGCGTTCGAACAACTGCCTGGGCAGGACGCGCGGCGCGGCGTCGCCGAGGCGCTCTCGGGGCGGCCCGCCGCCAGGGTGGACGGCGCCGGCCGGGACCGGTCGGTGCTCGTGGCGCGGCCGGTCGAGGACCTGCCGTGGGCCATTGTCTCGCAAAAGCCGGTGAGTGAGCTGAGTCTGCCCGGCAACGAAGTACGGCGTGGAGCGATGCTCGTCGCGTTGATCGGCGGCCTGCTCGCGATATTGCTGTTCGGCTGGCACCACCTGGTGCTGATCAGGCCGCTTCGCCGGGTCGCGGCGGCGGGAAAGTTCACCGGCGTGATCTTCCCGGAGCGGCAGGACGAGATCGGAACCATCGCCTGTTGCCTGGAGATCTGCCGGCAGGCCCTGTCCGACGGAGTCGAACGACTCGGCGTGGCACGCCGCCCGAGAGGCGCGGCCACCGAGGACACCATGCAACTGCCCCGGATCACCGCTGATACCCGAGCCGAGGTCTGACGTGCTGTTCCTGTTCGTGGTCTTCACGACCGCATGTTTGTCCCTGCTGGTTCTGGGAGTGGTCGAGCAACGCCGCCACTACGCGAATCTGCGCCGCATCCCGACCCGTGTGCTCGTCAACGGAATTCGCGGCAAAAGCTCGATCACACGCCTCTGCGCGGGCGCTCTACGCGGAGGCGGCCTGGTGACCGTGGCCAAGACGACCGGCACTGCGGCCCGGTTCATCCACCCCGACGGCAGCGAGGAACCGGTGTACCGGAAATTCGGCATCGCCAATGTGGTCGAGCAGATCGGCATTGTCCGGCGTGCCTCCGCCTACCGTCCGGACGTGCTCACGATCGAGTGCATGGCCGTGCAGCCCGACCTGCAGGAGATCAACCAGCGCAAACTGATCCAGTCCACCATCGGTGTGCTCTGCAACGTCCGCGAGGACCACCTGGCCGAGATGGGCCCCACGCTGGACGACGTCGCCCGTTCGCTGAGCCGTTCGATGCCGGTCGGCGGCATCTGCGTGACCGCGGAACAGGAACGCCTGCACATCCTTCAGCAGGAGGCCAAGCGCCGTGACTGCAAGCTCATCGCGGTCGAGCCCGAGTCCGTGACCGACGAGCAGATGGCCGGCTTCAGCTGGATCACCTTCAAGGAGAACGTGGCGATCGCACTCGCGGTCGCGGATCTGCTTGGCGTGAACCGGCAGTCCGCGCTCGCCGGCATGTGGGACGCGGCCCCCGACCCAGGCGTGCTTTCCGTGCAGCGCTACCAGGCAGGCAGCCTCCACCTGCGGTTCGCGAACATCTTCGCGGCCAACGACCCCGAGTCGACCTTGATGAACATCGAACAGCTGCTGGGCAACAAGGCCATCGAACGCCCCCTGCACGTGGTGATCAACTGCCGGCCCGACCGAATCGAACGCAACGGCCAGATGGGCGCCCTGATCCCGCGCATCGACCCCGTCCGTGTAGTCCTGATCGGCGAACAGACCCGCAGCGCCCGAGCCGCGATCCCCACCTCATGGCAGGGCGAAGTCGTGGACCTCGGTGGCCGTCAGGACCCGGGCAAACTGCTGGCCGGCGTCCTCAACGCAATGGCGGGCACAGCCTCCCTGGTGACCATCGGCAACATTCACGGCCAGGGCGAGGTCCTCCTCGAACAACTGGCCACCCTCCAGCCCGCCGACCCCCAACAGCCAAGTGCCGGCCCTTCACTACCCCCGGAGCCTCAGCCCACCAGCGGATTTCTCCCCCCGACCGAGCCCTGGCCCGGCCCCTCGGCACAAGCCCAGCCCACCGGATTCCACTCGCCGGTCGAGTCCTGGCCCGGCGCCGAACTGCTGCAGTCCGTGGAACCGGGCACTGTTGCTCGAGTGCAGCCAGCAGGTCGTCGGTTGTCGTCGGAGTACTGGTTTGTCACAGGATCGCAGCCGGTCGAGCCCGAGGCTGTGAAACCCAAGCCTGCCAATGGTTCTCGGCCCAGTCCGGTGCCGCGGCGGTCTTCGGCGGTGCAGCGGACCATTCCGTTGCCGCGGAGGGTGGCGCCGCCTGGTGAAGGTGGGGTTCCCGATCCGGGGAGTGGGTCGTGATCGCGGGCGGGCTGCTCAGCGAGGTCGCGACGCTGGGGCTGGCGATCGGGCTGGTGTTCTCGCTTGTCTGCTATCTGGCCACGAATCTGTCGCCGGGCGGGATGATCACGCCCGGGTGGCTGGCGCTCACCATGGTCGAGGACTACCGGCGGGCCGCGATCATCGTGGTCACCACCGCGCTCACCTTCATCCTGACCAAGATTCTGCAGCGGGTGGTCATTCTTTACGGCAAGCGGTTGTTCGCCGCTGTCGTGCTGGCCGGGGTGTTGCTGCAGACATCGCTTTTCGTGCTGATTCAAAGCGATTATCCGTTGTTGTTCGCTCACCAGACGCTTGGGTTCGTCGTGCCCGGCCTGATCGCGTACCAGCTTGTGCGCCAACCACCGGTTGCCACTGTGCTGAGTACGACGGCGGTCAGTCTGGCCAGCTATGGAGTGTTGATCAGCGGCGTCCTGGTCGGCCTGGTGCCGACCACCTGACGAAAGGCAGGAAGTGACATGTCCAGAACCACCACGGCCATACGGGCAGGCGTCCTGCTCGGAGTCATCGGTGTGGCCGCCGGGGCCTTTGTCTACTTCGACCAGGAAACGCCGCCGCCCGCCCCGGTGGCCGGCGCCACCAGACAAAATGCCTTGCCCGAAAGCGTGAATGACGGTTACACGTTCGAGCGATTGGACAATCCGCCACGCACAGTCGTCCGTGACAGTCGCACGGTTGTTGCCGCCACGATGACCGATGGTGCCCGAACCGTCGTGATCACAGGGCCAAGTCGTACGTTCCGTGAGCCGAAAGCCACCACGGCCGATGTCACGACCAATGCCTGGGTACGGCTCGCGCCTCAGGCGTGGAAGCAAGGAGACGAGTCGGCGGACTGGTTGCGGCCATGGTTGACCAAGGCAATGAGCGACAAAAGCCCGGACGTGCTTGCCGTGGCGATGGAATACCTCGACGGCGCCGCCGAGCAGAAGAACGCCGAGGGGGTGCGGTTCCGTGGCGATGCCTCGTTCGGGCCGGTCGCGTCGACAGGCGCGGGCCGCCTCGAACGCTCGGATTTCTACGACTACCTAGGCGTGCCATGGACATTCGCGGACGGCACGCGAACAAAGCCCGACAGCAAGCACTACGGAGCTGTGGACTGCTCGGGCTTCGTGCGGCTGGTCTACGGCTACCGCATGGAGTACCCGCTGCTCGGCACGAACACCCGTGGCCCCGGCCTGCCTCGACGCGCGTACGCGATCGCCGCGTTTGGCCCAGGCGTCACGCCCGTACCCAATACAGGGCAGCGCAGCACCGCATACGACGCCCTGCAACCTGGTGACCTGGTCTTTTTCGAGGTCGAAGGCGGCGCGGACGAACTCGACCACGCCGGCATCTACCTCGGTGCCGACTCCGACGGCCGGCACCGGTTCATGTCCAGCCGTGAACGGATCAACGGCCCCACCCTCGGCGACGTGGGCGGAACATCACTGCTGGACGACGGCGGCATGTACTCCCGGGGCTTCCGGGCAGCCCGCCGGATTTAGCGCTGCACAGAAATGATGTGAGCGACCGCGTTCCACGGTTCCAGCCGGACGTAGTTCGCCTGGCCCCAGTCCCACGACTGGCCGGTGACCTCGTCACGCGCGGTGAACCGGTCGTGCCAGCGCATGCCGAGCGCCGGCATGTCCAGCCAGACCGTGGCCTCCTCGCCGGCGAACGGGTCGAGGCTGAGCACCACGAGCACGGTGTCGCCGGTCGCCGGGTCCACTTTGGAGTAAGCCAGGATCGCGTCGTTGTCCACACTGTGGAAGTGCAGCGTGCGCAACTGCTGCAACGCCGGGTGCGCGCGGCGGATCGAGTTGAGCTTGCGCAGCCACGGCTCCAGGGAACGGCCGTCGGCGAGCGCCTGCTCCCAGTCGCGGGGACGAAGTTCGTACTTCTCCGAGTTCAGGTACTCCTCGCTGCCTTCACGGACCGGCTCGTGCTCGAAGAGTTCGTAGCCCGAATAAACCCCCCATGTGGGGGAGAAGGTCGCGGCGAGCGCGGCGCGCAGCGCGAACATGCCCGGACCACCCTCCTGCAGCGAGGCGTGCAGGATGTCCGGCGTGTTCACGAACAGGTTCGGCCGCGCTTCGTGGGCGTGGTTCACCAGCTCGGTGCCGAAGTCGATCAGTTCCTGCTTGCCCACGCGCCAGGTGAAGTACGTGTACGACTGGGTGAATCCCAGCCGGGCGAGGCCGTAGAGCCGGGCCGGGCGGGTGAACGCCTCCGACAGGAACAGCACATCCGGGTGTGTCGCTTTGACCTGGGTGATCAGCCAGTGCCAGAAGTCCGGCGGCTTGGTGTGCGGGTTGTCCACCCGGAAGATCCGCACCCCGCTCTCGACCCAGTGCGTGACGACTCTGAGCACCTCGGCGTACAACCCGGCGGGGTCGTTGTCGAAGTTCAGCGGGTAGATGTCCTGATACTTCTTGGGCGGGTTCTCCGCGTACGCGATCGTCCCGTCCGGACGGGTGGTGAACCATTCCGGATGCTCGGCCACCCACGGGTGGTCGGGCGCGCACTGCAGCGCCAGGTCGAGTGCGACCTCCATCCCGAGCTCGTGGGTGCGGGCCACGAAGTCCTTGAAGTCGGAGAGCGAGCCCAGCTCCATGTGGATCGCGTCGTGCCCGCCGTCGGACGACCCGATCGCCCAGACCGAGCCGACGTCCTCCGGCACCGAGATGACACTGTTGTTGGGGCCCTTGCGGTTGACCCGGCCGATCGGGTGAATCGGCGGCAGGTAGACCACGTCGAAACCCATCGACGCGATCCGGTCGAGCTCGTTGGTGGCTGTGGTGAAGTTGCCGTGCACCGGCTTGCCGGACTCGTCCACACCGCCGGTGGAACGCGGGAAGAACTCGTACCAGGAGCCGAACAACGCGCGCTTGCGGTCCACCCAGATCCGGATTGTCTTGCCGCGCGTGACAAGTTCCCGGACCGGATGCGACGTCATGATCTTGTGGATCGGCTCCGACAGCGCCTCGGCGATCCGGGCGGGCAGCGGCCGTTCGGTGTCCCGCAGAGCCTGCGCGGCCGAGGCCAGCAGCCGCTTCTCACCGTTGCGGTTGGGCCGCCTGGAGACCCGCTCCAGCAGGCGGGCGCCGTTCTCCAGGTCGTTCCACAGCTCCTCGGCGGTCTGCGCGGCGCCGACCTTGACCTCGACGGCGTGCTTCCACGTCGACCACGGGTCGCTCCACGCGTCCACGCGGTACGTCCACAGGCCCTCGGTGTCCGGCACGATCGTCGACACGAACTGGTCCGGCTCGACCGGATGCGGCACCATCCGCGTCTGCCGGGCCACAGTGTCGGTCGGCCCGCGCCAGGCGACGGTGGCCGCGACCGCGTCATGACCTTCGCGCCACACCGTCGCCTGGATCGGAATGTGTTCTCCCACAACGGCTTTGACCGGATACCGGCCACAGTCGACAGTGGGTGTCACGTCATCGATGCCCAGGCGGCCGCTCACAGAGGCACTCCTCAAGTCCGGGTTCTGCCTCTAGTCTGCCGTGTCCGAGTGCTTATCACGTAACGGGGTTGGCCCGAACCCGCCGGTAAGCCCGGGTTAACCCGATGTTGACGAGGCGGGATCAGGCAAGATCACCTTCTCTCGGGTGTCCCGCCTGGAATCCACCGTGCCGGGAGGACAGCCGGCAGACGTACCCGGTCTCGCCGGGAACAAACGGTCCGTTCGGGCGAAGCATGCCCGTGCGGCCGGCGACCTGCGGACCGGAAGGTCTCATAACCTGTTTTTATCGGCCCACCAGGGGATGGGAACACCGGTTTTCCCGCCTGAAAGGGCCCTTCAAGATCACCTGCATCGGTAAGTATGGTGCTCGGGTGAAAGCTGTGCGTCGTTTCGCCGTCCGTGCCGGCCTGCCGGAGTCGCTCGCCGAGCTGGGCACTCTGGCCAACAACCTGAGGTGGACCTGGCATCCGCCGACCCAGGACCTCTTCGCCACGGTGGATCCGAAGGCGTGGGAGGAGCTGGGGGGCGACCCGTTGCGGATGCTGGAGCAGGCGCCCGCCGAGCGGCTGCGCCGGCTGGCGGCCGACGAGGACTTCATGACCCGGGTCCGGGCCATCTCCGACGACCTGAAGCGCTACGTGACCAGCGATCGCTGGTACCAGCGGCGCAACGAGGAACTGACGCACCGCGCCGAGGGCGACCCGGCGGCGCTGCGGCTGCCGCGGTCGATCGCGTACTTCTCGATGGAGTTCGGCGTCACCGAGGCGTTGCCGAACTACTCCGGCGGACTCGGTGTGCTCGCCGGTGACCACCTGAAAGCCGCGTCCGACCTGGGCGTGCCGCTGATCGGTGTGGGGCTGCTGTACCGCTCCGGCTACTTCCGGCAGTCGCTGTCGGCCGAGGGCTGGCAGGTCGAGCACTACCCGGTGATCGACCCGCGTGGCCTGCCGCTCGAACCGCTGACCGAGCCGTCGGGCGTACCGCTGCTTGTGCACGTTTCGATGCCTGGCGGCCGGGTGCTGCGTGCGCGGATCTGGAAGGCCAACGTCGGCCGGGTGCCGCTGCTGCTGCTCGACTCCGACGTGGAGGAGAACGACGAGGACCTGCGCGGGGTCACCGACCGGCTGTACGGCGGCGACCAGGACCACCGCATCCGCCAGGAGATCCTCGCCGGGGTCGGCGGCGTACGCGCCGTGCGGACGTACTGCGAGCTGACCGGCCACCCGCAGCCTGAGGTGTTCCACACCAACGAAGGTCACGCGGGCTTCCTGGGGCTGGAGCGTGTCCGTGAGCTGATGGCGGCTGAGGGTCTCGACTTCGACCAGTCGCTGTCGGCTGTGCGCGCCGGGACGGTCTTCACCACGCACACGCCCGTGCCCGCGGGCATCGACCGGTTCCCGGTGGACCTGGTCCGGCACTACTTCGGCGGCGGCAATCTGCTGCCCGGCCTGGACGTGGAGCGGGTGCTCGCGCTCGGTGCGGAAGAGAACGCCGGCATGTTCAACATGGCGCACATGGGCCTGCGGCTGGCGCAACGCGCGAACGGTGTGTCCAAGCTGCACGGCGAGGTCAGCCGGTCGATGTTCGGCGGACTGTGGCCGGGCTTCGACACCCACGAGGTGCCGATCAAGTCGGTCACCAACGGCGTGCACGGCCCGACCTGGGCGGCCCGCGAGATCTCGAAGCTGCTGGGTGAGTCCGAAGTAGACACCGAAGTGGGGCTGACCGGCTTCCAGCCTGTGACGGATGCTTTGCTGTGGGAACTGCGCTGCGGTCTGCGGGACCGGCTCGTGCACGAGGTCCGCAGGCGTGTCCGTGAGGCGTGGTTGCAGCGCGGCGCGTCGTCACTGGAACTGTCGTGGACCGACTCGGTGTTCGACCCCGACGTGCTGACCGTCGGCTTCGCCCGGCGCGTGCCGACATACAAGCGGCTCACGCTGATGCTGCGCGACCCGGCCCGGCTCAAGGCGATCCTGCTCGACCCCGAACGGCCGGTCCAGCTGGTCGTGGCCGGCAAGTCGCACCCGGCCGACGACGGCGGCAAGGCGCTGATCCAGCAGATCGTCCAGTTCGCCGACGACCCCGAAGTACGGCACAGGATCGTGTTCCTGCCCGACTACGACATGTCGATGGCCCGGTATTTGTACTGGGGCTGCGACGTCTGGCTGAACAACCCGATGCGGCCGTTGGAAGCGTGCGGAACCTCCGGCATGAAGGCGGCCTTGAACGGCGGCCTGAACCTGTCCATCAGGGACGGTTGGTGGGACGAGTTCTACGACGGCCGCAACGGCTGGGCGATCCCGACCGCGGACGGCGTGACCGACCCCGTGCGCCGTGACGACCTCGAAGCCTCAGCCCTGTACGACCTCATCACCTCCCAGGTCGCGCCCACGTACTACGACCGCGGCACCGACGGAGTCCCTTCGCGCTGGATGGAACTGGTCCGGCACACCCTGGCCTCCCTCGGCCCCAAGGTGCAGGCCACCCGAATGGTCCGCGAATACGTGGAATCCTTCTACGCGCCCGCGGCCACGTCGGCCTCCCGCGCCAACTCCGACGGCTACCAGCAAGCCAAGGACCTCGCCGCCTACCGAGGCCGAGTCGACGCAGCCTGGCACCACGTCCGCGTAACCGACAGCGAACTGACCCTCCCCGACGGAAAAACTCCGGTGATCGGCGAACGCGTCCAGGTCCGCTCTTCAGTCGAACTGGCGGGCCTCCAGCCGGCCGACGTCGAAGTCCAAGCCGTAGTCGGCCGAGTCGGCGACACAGACGACCTGCTCGACGTCGTCACAGTCCCGATGAACCCGGACAGCGACGGCACCTACGTAGCCGAACTCCCGTTGCCGCACGCCGGCGCATTGGGGTACACGGTCCGCGTGCTGCCCAAGCACGACCTGCTGTCCTCAACCGCCGAGCTAGGCCGCGTCATCCTCGCCAACTGAGTTTGCCCCCAATGCCACATTGGTGTCATCTGATGCCACCAATGTGGCATTGGGGACGCACAAACTGTCTCAGGCGAGGTCGAGGCGGCGGCGGGTCAGGGCGACTCGGGGCCACCATGGGACGAGGCGTTCGGCTTTGGCGAGGGTTCGGCGGGCGGCCGAGTTGTCGCCGGCGGCCATGTAGGCGCGGGCGAGGGTGGCCAGGTGGTCGGCCCGGCCGAGTGAGCCGTGGTTGTTGTTGCAGGCCATTCTCGCCAGTTGGACGGCGAGCTGGGGGTCACCGGCCAGCAGGGCGATCAGGGCGCGGGCTCCGTCGAGCATGTAGCTGGGGTTGCCGAGTTCAATGGCTTCGTGCAGGGCGCGGGCCGCGACGGGTAACCCATCTGAGGCGGCCAATTGGCCTGCTTCGATTGCCGCGCCGGTGAGGCCTGCGACCGTGGCCATGGCGGCTGCGGCGTCATGCTGCTCGGCGTCGGAGGACATGCCGATGGCCAAGGTCAGAGCCTCGGCGTAACGTCCGCGCGCCTCCAGGACCAGGACCCGGGACGCGCGCACGGCCCGCATCTGGGGGTGGGCCACTGAAAGCTGGCTGACCAGCCGTTCCGCCGCGTCCAACTCCCCGGCCTGCACCAGGTCGAACACCTGCAGGACGCCCGGAGTCATCTCGGCCCAGGGCTGCCGGAACAGCAACCACCCGGTGGACATCCGGTCCGGAACCATCGACTTGATCAACGCGGCAGCGCCGCCCAGCGCCATCCCCAGCCCGGCGACAAAGCCGAACGTCACGACCGCGGCCAACCCCGCGAAAACCGACACCAAAGCCGCGCCCACCAGCCGCCGCCGTGCAGGTAACCGCCCAGGACCGACATCGACCGACAGCGCCAGCGGCAACGCCCGCACCGAAACAACCCGCCACTCCGCCACCCTCGGCCCAATCCCGATGACGACGCCGTGCACACGCACCCCGAACAGCAACGCCCCAACCAGCAGACCGAGCTTGATGACAGCAAACGTCACGATTGCACCGACCAGCGCCCCGAGCAGCCCGAACACAATGCCCACCCGCGACCACTCAATGGCCACGACCGCGGTCACCACCGCGATGACCAGGTAAGTTCCGGAGCAAACTGTCCGCACGAGACAGAGACGTTACGCACCCATCGTTCGCAAACCTACGTCCACAGGGGTGTCCATCGGGGCAGATCTGCTCGGTCGGCGTATCCGGCACAAAGGAAAACCCGGCCCACGAGGGACCGGGCGGATATGGGAGTTGGTGTTCGGCGAAGTCCGCGGGCCGCAGGATACGCCACCAGTGGCGGCCTGCGCCTCTGGTGGCATCCGCCGACAGTGCTCCGGCAACGTAGCCCCCGCCAGGATTCACGATTACCCCTACTCGCACTCACCAAGAGTAGCCGGTTGCCACGTTACGTGATCGGGGTGGTGGTGCCCTTGCGGATGGGGAGGCCGGCGGCTTTCCAGGCGCGGAAACCGCCGATCAGGTCGGTTGCGGCTGGTAGGCCGACCTGTTGGAGGTCACGGGCGGCGAGGCTGGAGGAGTAGCTTTCGTTGCAGACGACGATGACCCGTGTGGTGGCGTCGAAGCCCTCGATTCGGTGGTCGCCGTCCGGATCGAGGCGCCATTCGAGGACGATGCGCTCGATCACGACTGAGCCGGGGATCTCGCCTTCGGCGGCCCGGTTGTGGGCTGGGCGGATGTCGACGATGAGGGTGTTCGGGTCGGTCAGCAGCGACTCGGCGGGCTGCACGCGTGTGAGCCCGGCCCGGGCGGAGTCCAGGATTGTGTCGATCTTGCTCACGGTTCGACTGGTTCCTTCCGGAGTTCGGCCAGCGAGCGGTGGGCGGGCAGGGGCGGGATGTCCGCGGGGATGTCGGCGAGGTTTGCGTATTCGCGGGTCGCGACCAGAGGTGGTGAGTAGGCGTGCACGCTGGCGGCGTTCTGCTTGGACAGGTTCAGCACCTGGTGGGCACGGCCCGCGCCGAAGCCGAGTGCGGAGCCGACGGTGTGTTCCTGGCTGCGGATGGGGCCGCCGGGGTATCGGTAGAACTCGGCCAATGTGCCGGTGAGCACGGTGAACGATCCCGCGGCGCCGCCGTGGTCGTGTGGTTCGGTGTGCTGGCCGGGCATCCATGAAAGCAACCACAGCTCCACGCCCTCGGTCAACGCCAGGCGCGCCCACCATCGGTCGGGCGAGGTGAAGGTCAGGATTCCCAGCAACGAGGATGTCAGCTCAGAGGCCACTGTGGACGTCAGGTCGCGCAGCTCGCGGGGTGTCCACAGCAGGCGGGACGGGTGCAGCAGGTCGGGCAGCAGTGGGTCGGTTATCTCAGGGTGCAGCTCGACGTCGGCGATGGACGCGGTCATGGAAGGTCTCCAGGCAACGAGTGTCGGGTGTGTGAGGCGACACGCGGCACGGAGAACGAAGAGCGTCTAGGACCCGTACCGCGTGGCGGTACACGCGCACAGGTTGAGCTTCTGAAGGTCAACTGTGCGGTCGCGCCAGGTGAGCAGCGGCCGGGTCATATTCGAATGGTGCCATGTCTCACGCACCTCGAAAAGTCGCTCTCACCAGCTGGACGACTCAGCGGCGGGCACGCAGCAGGAGTAGCGAACGCGGCGGCAGCGTGATCTTGGCGCCGGGCTCCAGCGGTTGCGGTTCGGACGGTTTGCCGTCCGGTGAGCCGGTGTCCAGCACGGGTTCGAAATCGTCGCCGTACCTGGCCGCGGGAAGCGTGAAGGCGGTCGAGTCGCTGCCCGCGTGCAGCAGGAGCAGCCACGAGTCGTCCGACACGAGCTCGCCGTCACGCGTCCGGGACAGCGACTCCGAGCCGTCGATCCACATCCCCAGTGAGCGGGCGCCGTCGTCGAACCAGTTCTCGTCGGACATCGGGCAGCCGTCCGGCCGGAACCACACCAGGTCCGGTTCGCCGGAGCGGGTCGGCCTGCCGTCGAAGAAATGCGGCTGACGCAGCGCGGGTGCCTGGGTGCGCAGGCCGATCACGTGCCGGACGAAGGTGTTCATGTCCAGCGCGTCGTCGTCACGTTTCCAGCTCACCCAGGATGTCTCGTTGTCCAGGCAGTACGCGTTGTTGTTACCGCCTTGTGTGCGCCAGCGTTCGTCGCCCGCGACAAGCATCGGCGTGCCGGTCGACAACAGCAGTGTCGCGACGAGGTTGCGGGCCTGACGGGCCCGCAGCGCGAGGATCTCCTTATCCTCGGTCTCGCCTTCCGCGCCGCAGTTCCAGGCGCGGTTGTCGTCGGTGCCGTCGCGGCCTTCTTCGCCGTTGGCCTCGTTGTGCTTGTGGTTGTACGAAACCAGGTCTCGTAACGTGAATCCGTCGTGCGCGGTGATGAAGTTGACCGACGCCCATGGCCTGCGACGGTTGAGCGCGTACAGGTCCGACGAGCCCGACAGCCGGTACGCCAGGTCCCGCACGCCGACCGCGCCACGCCAGAAATCTCTTACCGTGTCCCGGTAACGGCCGTTCCACTCTGTCCACTGTGGGCTGAAGCCGCCGACCCGGTAGCCCTCGCCGGTCGCGTCCCAGGGTTCGGAGATCAGCTTGCACCGGGACAGCACCGGATCGGTCACGATCGCGGTCAGCAACGGCGCGTTCGGGTCGAACGCACCGCTGCGCGGCCGGCCGAGCACGCTGGCCAGGTCGAACCGGAAGCCGTCGACGCCCAGCTCACCGGCGAAATACCGGAGCGAGTCGGTGACCATCCGGACCACGGTCGGCGATCCGCTGTCCAACGTGTTGCCGCAACCGGTGATGTCACGGTCATAACCGTCCGGCCCGAGCACGTAATAAGCAGGCGCGTCGAGCCCACGGAACGACAGCGACGGCCCGCCCGCGCCACCCTCACACGTGTGGTTGTAGACGACGTCGAGGATCACCTCGATGCCCACGGCGTGCAGGGCCGCGACCATCGTGCGGAATTCCTCGATCTCGCGGCCCGGTTCACTCGCGTATCCGTTGTGCGGCGCGAAGAATCCGAGCGTCGAGTAACCCCAGTAGTTGCTCCGGCCGGTGTCACGCAGGCCTGGCTCGGAACTGATCGCGTGGATCGGCAGCAACTCGACGGCTGTGACGCCCAGCCGTACCAAGTGCTCGACCACCGCCGGGTGCGCGAGCCCCAGGTACGTGCCGCGTTGCCGCTCAGGCACCTCGGGATGCTGCTTGGTGAACCCGCGCACGTGCAGTTCGTAAACGACCGTCTCCTCGAACGGCACGTCAGGCCTCGTACCTGTGTCAGCCCCACCTGGCGACGTGACAACAGACAGTGGCACAGCACCGAGCGAGTCGACACGCGACGGCACGCCGTCCATCAGGTTGCCGACGTAGTCCAATGTGTCCGACATCCGCGTGACGTCGCCCGTGATCCGCCGGGCGTACGGGTCTACCAGCAGCTTCGCCGGGTTGCAGCGGATTCCGCGACCTGGGTCGTACGGCCCGTGCACGCGAAAGCCATACCGCTGACCTGGGGTCACGCCGGGCACGATGCCGTGCCAGATGCCGAAGGTGTGCTCGGCCAGTTCGACCCGCCGTTCCGTTCCGTCCTCGCTGATCAGGCATACCTCGACCGCCTCGGCCACGGACGAGGCCACGGCGAAGCGCACGCCGCCCCATTCGGGGTACGCACCCAGCGGGAACGGGCGGCCGGCGAGGATCGTCGGGTACTCGCGTGGAGAGATCGGCACCCTCCCATTCTGGCAAGGACCACCGACAGTCCGTCGCAATCGATTTCGAAGCCAGCCGATCGGACCATCAAGTCAGGGGCTGTCAGGTGCCGAAGTAGGGGTATAACCGCAGGTCATGAGACAATGGGTTGAGCCTTGGCTAAGGAAGGGTGCACAGTGGGCGCTGTGATGTGGCCGGATCACCTGCTGTCCCTGGCGGACTGGGAAGCCCTCCCAGAGGACAACTCCCGCCATTTCGAGCTCGTCGAAGGGGTATTGCAGGTGTCACCACACCCGGTGTGGAACCACCAACGGGCCATCACGAAGCTGCTTGGCCGGCTGGATTCGCAGTTGCCCCAGGATCTGGTTGTCCAGCCCGAGTTCGAGCTTGTGTTGTCCGACAGCTTCCCGCCCACGATCCGGGTGCCGGACCTGCTTGTGGTCCCGGAAGCGGTGGGCAGGACGAACCCACCTCGTGTCAGGGCCGAGGACGTGCTTCTTGTCGTCGAAGTGGTCTCACCAGGCTCCCGGAAGATCGATCGCGTTCACAAGCTCAACGAGTACGCCGAGGCGGGAATCCCGGACTACTGGATCGTCGACCTCGATCCGCCGGTGTCGGTCACCGCGTTCCAACTGATCGACGGGGACTACGAGCTCAACGCCGAGACGGACGGCGTCCTGTCGGTCACCACGCCCGCTCCGCTGAACATCGATCTCGGCAAGCTCCTGGCGTAGCGACCACCCCGGTTGGCGCCCGCGCAGAGGGCTGACGACAGAATGAAGGCGTGAGCGAGCCAAACGTCCCGGAAGACATCGACGACCTTGTGGTGCACATGGCCGACGTCGGCGTGCGCCGGGGCGGCAACAAGCTGCTCGATGGGGTGAACTGGAGCGTCGAGCTGGACGAGCGCTGGGTGATCCTCGGCGGCAACGGCGCGGGAAAGACCACTCTGCTGCGGATGGCCGCGGCGGAGCTGCACCCCTCCAACGGCAGTGTGCACCTGCTCGGCGAGAAGCTCGGCAAGGTGGACGTCTTCGAACTGCGGCCCAGGATCGGCTTCTGCTCGGCTGCCACCGCCAACCGCTTCCCGGTCGAGGAGAAGGTCCTCGACGTCGTGGTGAGCGCGGGTTACGCGGTGATGGGCCGGTGGCGCGAGGAATACGAATCGCTCGACACGGGCCGCGCACAGGAGCTGCTGGCCGGTCTGGGCGTCGGGCACCTCGCGGACCGCGAGTTCGGCACTCTGTCCGAAGGGGAGCGTAAGCGCACGCTCATCGCGCGTGCCCTGATGACCGACCCCGAGTTGTTATTGCTCGACGAGCCCGCGGCCGGGCTGGATCTCGGCGGCCGTGAGGACCTCGTGGCCAGGCTGTCGGAGCTGGCGCTGGACCCGGACGCACCGGCGACCATCCTGGTCACCCACCACGTCGAGGAGATCCCGCCGGGCTTCACCCACCTGATGCTGCTCTCGGCAGGCGCGGTGGTCGCCCAGGGCCTGCTGGACGACGTGCTGACCAGCGAGAACCTGTCCGCCACGTTCGGCCAGCAGTTGCGGCTGGAACGGTCGGGAGATCGCTTCTTCGCCCGGCGAGCCTGACCTGCCTACTGAAAGGTAACCTCCGAGCATGGGTGAGTTCGTCAAGCTCGAGGTAGCAGATGGGATCGGCACGATCCGGCTCGACCGGCCGCCGATGAACGCGTTGAACCGGCAGCTGCAGGCCGAGCTGCGAGAGATCGCCATCGAGGCAGGCGACCGGGCGGACGTCAGGTCCGTGATCATCTACGGCGGCCCGAAGGTGTTCGCCGCGGGGGCGGACGTCAAGGAGTTCGCCAAGATGGGCCACACCGACATCGCCGACTACGCCCCGGAACTTTCCAGGACGCTGAGCATCGTGGCCGAGCTGCCGAAGCCGACCGTCGCCGCGATCACCGGATACGCCCTTGGCGGCGGCTACGAACTGGCCCTGTGCTGCGACCGCCGGATCGCCGGCGACAACGCCAAGCTCGGCCAGCCGGAGATCCTGCTGGGCATCATCCCCGGCGCGGGCGGCACGCAGCGCCTGGCGCGGCTGATCGGCCCGAGCAAGACCAAGGACATCGTCTACACCGGCCGGTTCGTCGAGGCCGAGGAGGCGCTCAGGATCGGCATGGTCGACGAGGTCGTGGCACCCGACGACGTCTACACCGCCGCGCAGAAGTGGGCCGGCCAGTTCAGCGGGGCCGCCACGCGTGCGCTCGCCGCGGCCAAGGCGGCCATCGACGGCGGGCTGGACGGCGACCTCAATGCCGGCCTGCGCCTGGAGACCGCCCTGTTCACCGGATTGTTCTCGACCGAAGACCGGACCGCCGGGATGGAGTCCTTCATCGCCAACGGCCCAGGAAAGGCGACGTTCAGTGGCAAGTGACCCCACGCCCAACCCGCACGCGACCGCCGAGGAAGTCGAGGCGGCGTACAAGGACCTCAAGCTCGCCAACGTGCTCTACCACGACTGGGAAGCCGGCACGTACGACGAGAAATGGTCGATCTCGTATGACGAGCGGTGTATCGGGTACGCCACCGGCCGGTTCTCCTCGGTTGCCGGGGAACGCGGCTGGCCGTACGAGACCGCGCTGGAACTGGGCAGTGGCACGGGTTTCTTCCTGCTGAACCTGATGCAGGGCGGTGTGATCAAGAAGGGGTCCGTGACGGATCTTTCGCCGGGCATGGTCGAGGTGGCCCTGCGCAACGCGCGGAACCTCGGTCTGGACGTCGACGGCCGGGTCGCCGACGCCGAGCGGATTCCCTACGAGGACAACAGTTTCGACCTTGTCGTCGGGCACGCGGTGCTGCACCACATCCCGGATCTGCCCGCCGCGTTCAAGGAGATCCTGCGGGTGCTCAAGCCTGGCGGCCGGTTCGTGTTCGCGGGTGAGCCGACCAACATCGGCAACGCCTACGCCCGCAAGCTCGGCCAGATCACCTGGTGGCTCACCACGAACCTGACGAAACTGCCCGCGCTGAGCTCGTGGCGGCGGCCGCAGGAGGAGCTCGACGAGTCCTCCCGGGCCGCGGCTCTGGAAGCGGTCGTGGACATCCACACGTTCGACCCGACCGAGCTCGAGAAGCTGGTGCGCGAGGCAGGCGCGGCCGACGTGCACGCGAAGACCGAAGAGCTGGCTGCCGCGTTGTTCGGCTGGCCGGTGCGGACGTTCGAAGCCGCTGTGCCGCAGGAGAAGCTGACGTTCGGCTGGCGGATGTTCGCCTACCGGGCGTGGCAGCGGCTGTCCTGGGTGGACGAGAACATCCTGCGCGGGGTCATGCCGCGTGAGCTCTTCTACAACGTGATGATCACCGGCGTCAAGCCCTGATCCGTGGGATACCGCTTCACCGTCGCGGATGTCGCGTTCCTCGGCTCGGCCGAGGGCGTGGCCGCCCTGGCGGAGATCGACCGGCTGGAGCTGACGTCGGCGAGCTACCTCGCCGACGTCGCGACGGCTCGTAAGCAGGCCGGCGACCGGGCCGCGATGCTGCTGGAAACCGTGCTGTTGCGCCGGAAAGCAGTGTCCAAACTGGACGACTCGACCCGCTGGCTGTTCACTGACGAGGCCTTGCAGCAGGCCACGCCTTCTCGTGTGGCCGAGCACCGGGCGCGAAGGTTCACCGGCCGGGTCGTGCACGACGTGACGTGTTCGATCGGCACGGAACTCGTTCATCTCCGCGAAACCGCTGACCAGGCGATTGGTTCGGACCTCGACGAAGTCCGGATCGCCATGGCACGCCACAACACTGGCGCGTCGGTCGTCCGGGCGGACGCGCTCAAACCGGTGACGAAACACGCGGCGGTCCTGGCCGATCCGGCACGCCGGGATTCGTCTGGGCGCAGAAAATGGCGGCCTGCGGATTTCGCGCCACCGCTCGACGAACTGGCCGAGGTGTACCGCGGCCGGGACATGGCGGTGAAGTGCGCACCTGGGATCGACCCCCCGGACGTCCCCTGGGCGCGTGAGATTGAACTGGTCTCATTGGACGGACAAGTCCGTGAATCCTGTTTGTGGACCGGCGATCTGGCTACGGTGGGTAGGCGAGCGACCGTCCTGAAGTCCGATGTGGATGGTTGGACGATCACGGACGCCGAGCCGGACGACTGCCCGGTGACCGCGCCGGCCGAGTGGATCATCGACCCGGACGGCGCGGTCGTTCGGGCCGGCCTGGTCCGCCATTACGCGGCGAGGCACGGCCTGGCACAGCTCGATCCGCGGATCGCGTACTTGACGGGGATGCGACCGCCGCCCGGAATCCGAGCGTTCCGGGTGATCGAACATGGCCGGTACTCCGAGAAATCTCTCAAGCAGGTGCTCGGCCGGCACGAGATCGGCCGGCTGGAGATCCTGGTCCGCGGGCTGGACGTGGATCCGAACGCCCTGCGTCCCCGCCTACGGCCACGAGGACCGCGGGAGGGGACTGTGGTGCTCACCCGGATCGGTCACACTCCGACAGCATTGCTCTGCCAGGCTGAACGCATTCCTGGGTGAACCTGATCGGCGGCTGTGCCAGCCCCTGACACAGCGATATGTTGCGAATCCAAACAAAATGCCGGCCACCGCAGTGACCGGGGGTAGCGGGACCGTCGGCCCCCCTCGGGTCGGCGGTCCTCGCTCCGGGTCAGGTGACCAGATACGCCCGGCGGGACGGCGAAGGCGTGGCCCGGCCGAGCCGCCAGGCCCACCGCCACCCGTCGAGGACGGCGACGATGGAACCTCCGACGGCCAGCAGGAACGCGACTCCGGCAGGCCCTTCGATGGTCGCGGTGCTCAGAACCACCGTGACAGCCCAGATCTGCATCGCGGTGAACGGGATGGCGATGCACGCGGCGAAGAAGCCACGACGCCACCGGTTCCGGTCTGGTGCGGGAAGAAACGGGTCCATTTGATGCCCCCCTCCTCGGGTTTCGTCACAACCGATACAACCCGAGGCGGGGCAGTTGGTCTGTGTCACGTGACACAGAGCGCCGGTTTTCGGCAAGGAGGAAGTCAATGAGCGAGGCGGCGCAGTTCGTCCAGCCGGTGGACGCGGATCCAGCCTCGGCCCGTGGTGATGATGCCACGTTCCCGCAAGCTGCGCAGCGCCCGTGCGTATGACTCACGGGACGTAGCCGCGTTGTCGGCAAGCTGTTGTTGCGTCCACCCGGATTTGATCTCGATACCGGTGCCGTTGCTCTGTCCGTACTGCACCGCCATTTGCACGAGCTGCGCGAAAACGCGGCGGCTCGCACTGCCGCCGCCGTATTCGGCGCGTTGCCGGTTCAGCTCGCCGAATCGTGCGTGCACCACACCGAGTAACGCATAGGTGAGTTTCGCTCTGGTCTGGCACAGATGGGTGAACCTGTCGCTGAGCAAGGTGATCGCCTCGACGTTGTCCAGCGCCTGGAGAGTCGCCGACCGGGGCTGGTCGTACAACGCCGCCATCTCGCCGACGATGTCGCCCGCGGACCGGACCGCGATCACCACTTCCCGGTCGTCGGTGGTGTGGCTGATCACCTGGACGTGCCCGGACAGCACCACGATCACGTGTTTGGTCTGGTCGCCCTCGTGGCAAAGATAGTCCCCGGCGGCGTACCGGCGGCGCGCCGCGGCGACTTCGAGCGCCTCCCGTTCGGCCGGTGCGAGCCGTCCCCAGAAACTGTCCTGGCCTGTGTCCACTGCTTCAGGTTGCCGAATGACCGCCTTGCGGCACAACCGCTCTCACTCGTGTGCTTCGTGAGCCGCAGCGCCCCCGTGCCGGGGGAGGGGTGGGGGCGCTGCGGCCTTGCCCGCGCCGACCCAGAGCGCGGGCGCGCGGCTGACCAAGGTGCACCGGACGGGCGGCCGGCTGGTCAAACCGCGGGTTCCTGGATGTTCGGTCAGGAAATGCCGAAGTCGTTCGCATCATCCGCTGTGCGGCGGCGTGTGGCGGTGGCGGTGGCGACGAGGGCGCGTTGCACGATGGCCGGATCGCCCGGCGTCCAGTCGGTGCGGTTCGGAGGTATCCACCACTTGACGACGTTGCCGTCCATGTGCGTCGGGGGCGCCGGCACCAACGACAAGGGCTTGGCCAGCACCGCCTGCGGCCAGCGGCTCAGCTCGTCACTCAGTGCCGCTCGGGCGGTGACCAGAAAGTGCGCCACCCGGTCAGGTGTGACGATCAGTGGGGCAGGATCCTGACGAAGCGTCGAATTCTTTGCGGCACTGACTCCCCAGGCCATCGGTACGGAGATCACGTCGAACGCCTCCCCGGTGACCAGTAGCACGGCATGTGGCAGGCTCGCCCACCAAGCTCGCACTCGACGAGGGTCGGCAGTGGCGTGCTGGCGTGGCAATACCGGCGTCAGGCCGTTGGTGATCGCATCGGTGATGGCGTTGTAGTAGCGGGATCGCCGCCACACCGAACCCGGTACCACCGGCCAGCCGTGCTGGCTCGCGGAGAGCGCGGCCTCCCGCAGGGAGATCAGACGACGAGCGGCAGGTGTGGACGAGTTGCACGGTGCGATCCTGGGCCTGGCGGATACTCGCTCGGACAACGACATCCCTTTCTATCGGCTGCGTCTCCTGGCCGGTCGGCCGTATGAGCATTGAGAGTCGCGGACATGCCGGGACGACGTGAGGGGATAACTACCTGAGTACCTACCTGGAAACCTGGCCGAAGCCGCTGACTGCCTGATGCGGTCTCATCAATGTGATGATGCGGCTGTCCACTGTGCTGGGAGCGTCCGAGATCAGGGCTGGTGTGCCCGATCCTGGCAGGCGATCATCGGACATGATCAGCTTGGTGGGGCGGCGGGCAGCACCCGTGTCTGTTCACCGCCCGCCATGGCCGGCTCGAACTCGGCTCGCAGTTCGAGCGAGGCGAGTACCTCCGCGTCACAAAGCCCACGACAAGAAACCGCTCGCTGCAGTTTTCGGTACGGAGAGGAGCCGGGATCTCTGGGGCGAGCCCATACGGATGCTTGCCGATAAGGCGAATCTCGACAAGGGCGTCGCGGAAGACTCGCTTGATACTCCCGGCCACGGCTGTGCGGCCGGGAATCATCTCGATGACGTCGGCTGGGCTTTCGCCTGACGAGGCCGGCCGGTAGCGATCGGCGAGTCGCTTGGTGAACAAGCGGCCGTGCTTGATTTGCTGTTGCCGCTCCGGCAGCAGTATCTCGAGCGCGACATCGGGTGGTGCGAGGACAAGTCGTTTTGGGTGGCCTGTGGTCCAGGTAAATAGCCCTCTGGGCTGCCGGATCGCCGACGGCGGAATTCAAGCCGGCGTCGCTGAACGTCAATTGCTGACGCAGCTCTTCCAGGGTAAAGGGGCGGCTTGTTCACGAGCGTCTCATACGCCGTCTGAGCGTGAGCGCCGAGGCCGGCGATCTCAAGCATGAGGTGATCCGCTACTCGCACACATCCAGTGGGCAGGCTTCGGGTAGGCGAATAAACACCAATGGCGACAGTGCGCCACCAGTTGCTGTTCTGCTGCGGCGGTGGATGGGCCATTGTGCGAACGACGGAGGCTGCGTGAGCGTCTGCACCCAGCGAAGAGCGGTTTGCAGGGAATCGCCCTGGCGGGGGCCAGACGGAGGCAGGGAGGCAGCCTCCCGAGGGCGGGAGTACGGGACGCTAACCCCCCAGGCGGACCCACTCCCGCCCGACCATTCGCTCCGGTCAGAGCCTCGTCAGCAGGTAGGGCCGATCCTGCGGCGCAGCCGGTGGACAGCGGAGTACGTGCCCTGCGGGGTGGTTCCCAGTTCGTCGGCGATCTCCTTGCGCCCGCGTCTGGCCGTCAACAGTGACAGCAGTCTGCGATCGCTCGGCGAGAGATCTCTCGACTTCATCGCCAGCCAGCGAGCTTCCGCCCTGTCGCAGGCGAGTTCGGCGGGATCCTCGGCCGGGGGAGGCAGGAGCCGGGGGTGCGAGCCCAACCGCCCGGCCACCGCCCTGCGACGTGCTTCGTCGACGCACAACCGGCAGATCACCGTGACGAGAAACGGTCGCAGCCACCTGAGTTCCAGATGGCGTGACTCCGCACCGCGGACGAACGCTTCCTGCACTACGTCGTCGGGCTCAAGTAAGCCCTGACAGCGCCAGGCAGCGACTCTGAGCAGGTACGGGCGGAGCCTGAGGCATTCTTGCCAATAAGAATCATCAGGTGCTCGACTGTATCCGTCCGTGTCCATGACGAGAGGAACGTAGCCTACCTGGCCGGCTTCGGGTAGGCGCCCAGGTATTTCTCCCGTATCGCATCCCGGTCAAGTTGGCGACCCTTTCGGTTCATGGCTGGTTAATTGGCCGGTCGCCGACGATCCGCCGTCGTGGCGGTGGTGAGAGGAACGAAGTGGCTGAACCTGCTGGATCGTGCTGAGCGTCTGCTGTGGCCAATAGTGGCCAATGACATAACTTCGCCGACGATCTCCAGGTGTCAGGGGCCACTCGGGCAGTCATCCTCAACAGCAATAAGTGGCGTAACCGACCAAACCAACAAGCGGAGGACAACAGAGGACAGAGAGCGAACGGTGGAAGTGAGTCGCGTCTGTCGTGTCGGCAGATCATTTCCTCTAGTCCCCAGAGATGAGGATTTATGCGTGCCCAACTGACCCCACATCAAAGTGGCCTATTACGCGGTTGGTGTGGCCTGCGCGGTCTCGTGCTCGGCGTAGTGGTCGCGGTCTCCGCGACGTCGACAGCACATGCGGAACTCGCGTCGAATGACAGCCAGCACACAGTCACACTCGGTGGACAATCAAGTGCAGGAAGTGATCAACGGCATCGGGTAACGCTGCTGACCGGTGATGTGGTCACCTATACCGAAAGCACTGGTGGACAGTCGACGGTATCGATTGAGGCGGCACCCCGTTCCGGTTCGCGACCGGTTTTCGAGACCAGCAGCAGTGCCGACGGCTATTTGGTAGTCCCATCCGATGCTGCGCCCTACCTGGCGTCGGGTGCGGTGGACCCGGAGTTGTTCGACGTCAAGAAGCTTTCCAAGGAAGGTTTTGGCGACGCGGCCGAGGACAAGCTGCCCGTAGTCGTGAGCTACGACGACACCGTTCCTGCCGACGCAGTCACGCGTCGTGCGGACGACCTGCCGGCAAGCGACCGGACAGTGACCTTGCCCAGCGTGCACGCCGCGGCGGTGCAGGTGAACCGAACCGAGGCGAACGCGTTCTGGAAGGCTCTGGCCGGAGAGGTAAGTGGCGACCGGGCCGGCGCACGCGCGCTCGGTGGCGGCGTGACAAAGCTCCGGCTCGACCGCAAGGTCAAGGCCAGTCTTGACAAGAGCGTGCCCCAGATCGGCGCGCCCGAGGCGTGGCAGGCCGGGCTGGACGGCAAGGGAGTGACGGTAGCGGTGCTGGACACGGGCATTGACGCCCAGCACCCCGATCTGGCCGGCAAGATCGCCGACTCGCGCAACTTCACGACGGATCCGGACAGCGGAGATGGTTACGGTCACGGAACCCATGTCGCGTCGATCATCGCTGGATCCGGGGCGGCCTCAGGCGGCCGGTACCGGGGAGTGGCCGCCGGCGTGCGGCTGCTCAACGGCAAGGTACTCGACAGCACGGGTTCCGGTGAGCTCTCACAGCTCATGGCCGGCATGGAGTGGGCGGCCAACGCCGGTGCGCGCGTGATCAACATGAGTCTCGGCGGGGGTCCCTCCGCCGGCGACGACCTGATCAGTGAGCTGGTCGACAAACTCACCGCCGAGACAGGCGCGCTGTTCGTGGCCGCTGCGGGCAACTCCGGTGGCATCGCAGCGGTGGAGACACCGGCGGCGGCCAGTTCCGCGCTCGCGGTCGGCGCCGTGGACAAGTCCGATCACCTCGCCGGCTTCTCCGCCCGCGGGCCGCGGTTGGGCGACGCCATGGTGAAACCGGAAATCGTAGCGCCCGGTGTGAACATCGTCGCCGCCCGTGCCGCGGGGACCAACCTTGGTCCAGTGGTCGGCGAGAAGTACACGCAGTTGTCGGGTACATCCATGGCGACGCCGCACGTGGCCGGCGCGGCCGCGCTGCTTGCCCAGAAACATCCCGACTGGCGATCCGGCGAACTGAAGGCGTCTCTCACCGCGAGTGCCAAGGACGTCGGCGCTTCGTGGTACGAGCAAGGCGCCGGTCGCGTCGACGTCCCAGCGGCGTTGGCCAGCAAGGTCGTCGGGCCGACGTCGGTCGCGTTCGGTCGACTGTCCTATCCGGACGGCCAGGCCGCGACGACGCGTACGGTGACTTACACCAACGTCACCGAACGGGACGTGACTCTCTCGCTGGCCGTGTCGGCAACGGAATGGGTCGGTCGCCCAGCGCCCGGCGGTGTGGCGTCGCTGGACAAGAACACCGTCGTGGTGCCTGCGAAGGGACAGGCCACACTCGCGGTGCGGATCGATCCCACCATCGGCCCGGCAGGAGCGTATGGCGGGCTGATCACAGCCACCGACAAGGCAGATGGGACCGCCATCCGGACGCCGATCAGCTTTTACGACGAACCCGAGCAAGTCCCGCTTACCGTGAAGGTGACCGACTCCCGGGGGAACGCGCCCTCTCGGCAGCTGCTGACGATCGCCCGTGACGACTACGATTGGACCAATCCCAAGAACAACGATCCCTTCATCCCCCCGACGTTCCGTGTGTTGGTGGACAACGGAACCGGCACCATCAGAGTGCCGAAGGGGAAGTACTCGACCGTCACAGCCGTCGTCGAGCAGGCGGCCGACGTGCGGCGTGCCACCCTGATGGCTGCTGCCGAGGTCGCTGTGAATGGGCCGAGCACCATCGCGTTGGACGCGCGTGCGGCCGTGCCCATGCAGGTGGAGACCAAGGAGCCGACTGACACCAGGGAGCGGTACACCGCAGTGCAGCGCTACCTTCCAGGAGCGCCCATGGCGCTCAGCAGCGGTGTGCTCACCTCTGGAGCCGGTTGGCAGACTTACATCACACCCGGTGCCGCGGCGGCACACGGAACAGTGAGCTCACAAGACCACCTGACGCTGGGGCAGGCCCTGGTGGACCTCCGTGTTCGCGCACCTCAGCAGTTGACGCTGCACCCGCTGTACGACGCGTCCAGCATCGCAGGGGGACTTGCCGGTCGCCGGGACTTGCCGGTCGTCTCCGTCGACTCGGCAAAGCCGGCGGACTTCCAGGCGGCCAGGGACAAGGTGGCGCTGGTCCGGATCGGCATTCCGCCCGGAATCGCCGAGGACGCCCTGCCGAAGCAGGCCGCTCAGGCCGCTCAGGCCGCGGTGGCCCAGGCCGGGCAAGCCGGTGCGGTGGCGACCCTGACCTTCCTCGATGTGCCAGGTGCACTGCCCATCCAGGAAACCGCCGGTGATTCGCGACCGCACCTGTCGTTGAGCCGCGAGGAAGGCGAGCGACTGCGCGAGTTGGCCCAGCGGGGCGATGCCACGATCTCGGTCGATGTCCGCAGCAAGCCGGACTACATGTACAACCTGTACTTCCGCGATCGCAATGGAGTGCCCGCGTCGCACGTCGAGAAGGCCGACCCCGCCAGGCTGGTCGCGGTCGACACCCGCTACCACAGCGACAAGCCCGACAACCTGTTCAGTAAGCGGTGGTTCGCGTTGCCCACGGACACTCCGTCCAGCATCGCGCTCAACGGAACCCAGTTCCAGGGTCCGTCCCAGTGGAAGGAGTACATCGGGCCAGCCGATGACAAGGTGTTCTGGAAGCGTTTCGTATCCCAGATGGCACCAGGCCCAGGTGGAGCGCCCGATCGGTCCACGACGTTCAACCTGCTGTCCGAAGACGTGTTCCCCACAGCGGGCCCACGGCCCCAGGAGCGCTGGTTCCAGGCACCGATTCACAGCGGCGCGGTCGCGCATACATACGGTGCCTTCCCCCGGGTGTGCTCACTGTGCCGAGGCGACACAGGTGACTTCCTGCCCGCCGTCCAGTTGATGGACTCCCACCGTGGACACTTCATCGAACCGTGGCTGGCCGGAAAGAACCCCGGCAAAGTCCGGCTGTATCGCCGCGGCGAGGAGATTCCGGGCCGCATCGGTCCTCTGGTGGTACCACTGTTTCAGCTCGGTCAGCAGTCTGACATCTACCGGCTCGAGGCCGTCGACGAGTGGCCGGCGAAGCCCGTGTACGGTCTGCCCAGCGGGGCGATCAACCGGCTGACACCCCGGATCAACACGGTGGCGACCTTCTCCTCGGCGCCGCCGACACGCACAGTGCCGTCTGGTTATGTGTGCCCGGAGATCTGGGCCAGGTGCGCTTACCAGCCCGTCATCCTCCTCGACTACCAACTCGGGCTCGATCTGCTCAACCAGGCGCCTGCCGGCCGCACGCACACCTTCGATGTCGTGGCCGGGGATCACGAGGCCGTGGAATCGGCAGGCAAGATCACCGAGTTCCGGTTGTGGTACTCGACCAACGACGGCAGCAGTTGGCAGCGTGCCCAGGTAGTCGCCAAGGGAGGTGGGCGGTACACGGTTCAGATCGCACATCCAGCGCTCGACCAGACAAACGGATTCGTCTCGTTGCGCGCCGAAGTGTGGGATTCCGCTGGCAACCGCATGAACCAAACCATGCAGCGTGCATACGCGCTGACTGCGAATCCCGTGCAATAACCGCATAAGGGGACTGTGCCGCGCAACGCGCGCGACCACGTTGCGCGGCACAGACCAGACAAACCAGAAGGCTAGAAGTCGAACACCAGCCCAGTGCTCGCCATCAACTTGCAGGCATTGCGATAGCTTTGCCCGAAGCGCACCGGGACACCTCGCCATTCGCCGAGCGCGGTCACGGTCACCGGCTTGTACAGACCGCTGCACACCTTGCCCGGCTCCCCTGGGAGCCGGGCAAGGTCACCCTCCGCGGCCGCCACGTCATGGCATGCCATCTCGGGATGCGGGTGGTCTCCACTCGGCGGGTCGCAGATCAGCTTCCTGACTCGCGGTGCGGCTACCCGCACCAGACCCTCGGAGATCGTCAAGTCCAACTCAGTCTGTTGCGCGTTCGAGATCGCAGCGCGACCTGGTGTCGCAAATCCGTAGGTCACCAGGGCAATTGTCAGTGCAACTATTAAGAGTGGGTATTTGATGGTCAATTCAAACTCCGTGCTCCACTGATCGTTGTCGTGACTTCTCACACACGGCTCGATTGCCATTTGGCGGAAATCGCCAAATGGCCACATGTGGCCAACTGTTACTGCTGGTAAATCCCGCATATGTTTATCGGACGGGGCATGCGCTTCTGGCCGTTTTTCACTCGAATGTCTTACGCTGTTTCACTCGAATAGATGTAGTCGTCGCTGTCTGTTCGCAGCAGGGTGTGGCCGCGATCATGTGACCGGTATGCCGGCTGCTCACGGTGGCCGGCTCCGCCACAGCAGCTACAGGCCCCCGCGCCGAGATCCAGCTTGGCGTCCGGAGTCTCGACTTCGAGACCTTGCAGGCGCAATATATGGTTCATCGAAGCTCCAATCTCATTTCGTCGAGTCGCCGTCGTCGAGGAACGGCAGCAGAGCACCGGACCGATCCACCGCGACGGTCAAGGCGCGGAGCACACCAGCGGTGCCTGTGGCGAAGTCCATCGAAAGGCGCAGCAACTTGTTGCCGGGGAAGGCGAGTTCGCCTCGGTAGGGCACCGCATGCCAGCCCAGTCGCACCAGGTGACGGGTCAGCGCACGCTCGCCGTCCAAGCCCGCATACCCACGCTGCAGCATGGCGAGCGCGCCCAGCAGGCCGGCCCTTCCCGCGAACAATCCAGATTGGACTACGAATTCCGGGCAGCAGGCGCGCCGCATGGCCGGCAACGCGATTGCGCACTCGGTGTCCGGTACATGCCGGACGAGTTCCTGGACCACCAGCGCGATCCCGGCAGTGCCGACGTCCAGGTGGGGTAGTGCTCGCCCGTCCTGGCTGGGGACCTGCAGTGAGCCGTCCGGCCGCGCGACGCATTCGTCGAGATCCAGCTGCAGGGCGCACGCGGCCATGTCGAGCCAGGAAGGGTCACTCGTGTGCTCGTACAGCCTGACGAAGAACAGTCCAGGGCCGGACCAGCCATGCAATAGACCCGCCGTGGCTCGAGGCTCACGCCCGTCAAGCCGACCGGCCACGACGGTCAGCTTTTCGGTCAACCGGTCGCCGATGGACATCGCCTGCGCCAGATACGTCCCGGACTGCATCACCTGACCGAAATGCAGGAGGTTGAGACCGACCCCTGCCAGGCCGCTGTGCAGTCCGTGATCGCGCAGCGGCCCGACCAGTGGCGCCGACTCCTCGATCAACGCGACCGCTTCGTGCACGTAGCCGAAGTCGCGCAACACGTATGCGATGCCGTGCGTGCCGTCGTAGAAACCTGGTCGGCGTGGGGGGTCTCGGCGGACCGACTCCAACAGCCAACGCTCGTGCTCTACGTAGCGGCCCCCACCGCTGGTCGAGAGTGCGTGCAGCACGCCCGCCGCGCCGAAGGCGAAACATGTGCCCCCGGCAGTGAACTGCTCGATGTCGCCGGGAAACAGCCGATCCTGGCGATCCGGGGTCGCGCTGAGCAGGATGGCGTCGATCAGTGACCCGCAGATCGCGTGCCAGTCAGGTTGTGCCGAATCGAACTCCGACACTGTCGGGGCCTTGCGGCGCCCTGCGTTCACCCTTGCGCGGGACGTCGTCTGCGACGGGACGCCCACGACCGATCCGCTCGTCGGCGCGAGCTCGGCGAGCACGACCTTGCCGAACTCATCGGGAACGGGAAAGCGCTCCTGGATGGCTTCCATGTAGAGATTCACCTTGTCGGGCTGGAACCGCATCATGTGCGTCAACGGCAGGAACATGTGCAGCCGCAGGGCGGCGAGTGCGTAATTGTCGATCGCCGGCCCGGTGCGTTCGTCCGGTGCGCTGAATCCGGGAGCCGCGAGGACGGGGCGGCCGTCTGACTCGTCGATCGCGAACGCGAGCTCGAAGTCCACCAGCGAGACCGTGTCGTCCTCAGCGATCAGAATGTTGCCGGGATGCAGGTCGGCGAAGACGATTCCGCGCTCGTGGATCGAGCGAATCAGCTTCTCGACCTGGTCGAGCACACCAAGTGCACGCCTCGTGTAGGCGGCGAGGTCCGCCTGCTCGGAATCACACATGGTCAGCGGGTACTGGGCGGCCAGCCATCGGTCGAGGCGGCGGCCCGGCAGGTACTCCATCATCAAGTAGTGGTGTTCCCATGCCGTGAACCAGTCGTGCAGGATCGGCACACCTGTCACGCCCTGCAACCGCTCAAGGGAGTTTCGTTCGCGGTGCAGCCGCGCGACGGCATCCGTTCCGTCGGCGTCGAGACCGGCGTACGGCCGCGCTTCTTTCAGCACCACCAACTCGTCGCCCATGTCACGCTTGGCGAGGTACACCCCGCCGCCGTTGGTGAAGTGCAGTGCGTGCTCGACCAGATGCGGAAAGCGGGATTCGTGCGGAAGTTCGCGCAGTGCGAGGTGTGGAACCAGGACGTCGGGCAACTCGGCCCAGTCGGGAACAGAGAAGACCGGAGTGCGTTGCTCGGGAATGAGAGTTCCGTTGGGACGTTCGATGGCCGGCACGAGCCGGCCCCTGTCAGTGGCCAGCCACCGTTCGGTGAACGCGCCGTACCGCACGTAGAGTGGTCCCGCTCCGTACCGTAGATCCGACAGAATGTATGGCCCGGGCTCGTCGGCCAGTTCGCCGGTCAGGTCGACCAGCACACGTTCGAGCTCCGCGTAGTCCGCGGGATAAATCGTCACGAATTTGCCGCTGTCCTCGCGGGGTGTGTACTTGGCATTCCTGGCCAGCAGGATCTTCTTGCTGTGCAGGAACTTGAAGCTGATCCCCCGGGAGAAGCAGTAGTCGCACACCGCCTTCAGTATGCGTTCGGCGTTGTCCAGCCTGGCGGACACATGCACCTTCCAGCCCTGCCTTGGCAGAGTCCGGCCGCGACAGCTCATGGTCACCCAGATGTCGCGCCGGGCGCACTCCCATCCCATGGGCAGTGGACGCCACACGTGGTCGAACGAATCAGCGTCAGAGCTCAACCTGGCCGGTGTGTCGTAAAACCAAGTGTCTGCCAGGCAGAACTCCTCGTAACGCATGTCCAACTCGAAATGCCTCTCTACTACCAGGTCGCAGGGCGCATGTGACATTGAAATGAAGCAACGCCGCTCATGTGTCGACTGTTCGGAATAACGTTTGTCCAGCTGAAAGCCCACGTCGTAGTCGCGCCAGTCCTGCGCCGTTTCGCGGCCGGCCGGCTCTGGAATGACATTCGAGAGCCGGTCGACCGGTTCGCGCTCGCACCATGCCGCCGGCGGTGCGTTTGCTGATGACGATGTCAAGGTCAACGGAACGGTCTGAACCTTTTCAGACCCAATTCCCGCGGCGCATCAGCCGTCCGGGTGGACCGGCATCAGATCCAGATGGACGTCACCCGGGCGCAGCAGTAAGATCGTCATCTGGTCGACGCCTCAACCCAATAACCGAAAGTGATTCGGGAATTAGCTCAAACGGGTGTCGGTGCATCACACGTCTGGTCCTTGCGGACCGTATGAGGTCCCGCCAGAGTTGTCTGGGTTCACTGGCAATCCGCTGGATGGGTCAACGGGGTAGGGGCGGTTCGGACGAGTCATCGGTCCCGCCGCGGCTCCGTTGCACTCGTCCACTCGGCTCACTCCTCTCTGGAGTAAATCCGCATGGGTGATCCCCACTTTCGGCACGAGGCGCTACAGCGCCTGACGGTATGAGATACAGACACTTCGTGAGCACTTTAGCGACCCCTTGGTATTCACCGCCGCGCGCGAAGAAGGACCTGACGGATATGGACGAATGGATATCAGTTCGACTCAACTCTTGGAACCAACGGTCGAATCGGAAGTACGCGTTGCGCGAGGAGATCCACCGGGGTCAACCGTCGAAATATCTCAGACACGGCCGACGGCACTTGTCACCGGCGCGACTGACGGAATCGGCCGAGCAGTGTCGCACCGTTTGGCTGGGCTGGTTGACACACTACTGGTGCACGGTCGAAGTCCCCAGCCACTGGCGACGCTGGCCGCCGCACTCGCACCGGCGAACCCGGGTACCTGCATCGTTCCGGTTGTGGCCGACCTGGGGTGTTTCGCCGACGTCGAACGCCTGATTCATCGCGTTCGCACGACCTACGGTCACCTCGATATTCTCGTCAACAACGCGGCGACGGTCGGGCAGCATTCCGCTATGCAGAGCGAGGACGGGCATGAGCTGACCTTCCAGGTGAACTATCTTTCTCCGGCTCTCCTGACCGCTGGACTGTTCGATCTGCTGCTCGTGGCCAGGCGTGGCCGTGTCGTCAATGTCGCCTGTGACGTCTACCGTAACGTTACGACTTTCGATCAAGATTCGCTCTGCGACCGCCGTTATCACCCTGCGGTGGCGTATGCGCAATCCAAATTCGCCCTGGTCGCGCATACTGCCTCGCTGGTCTCCGCTTGTTCCGGGACTCGGCTCGCCGTGGTGTGCGTCGATCCTGGCTTCACCGAGACGAAGTTGCAACGACAGTCATTCGGCTGGCCGGGTGCGCCCGTTAGCGCGGCGGCCGACAACGTGCTCTATGCCGTGACCAAACCGGTGAATGACAGGGGGTTCTATGTGCAGGGGAAGAAGATCGTTCAGCCCGCATCCGAAGTGCTGAATATTCCCACGCAGCGGCAACTCGACAAGGTCACCGAGGAGGTGTTGGACATGAGCCTTCCGTGGACGGCGACGGGCCCGCTTCGCATGGGCGCCTAGTTCCGGGTGGTTTCGCGCGCTGTACTTCTGGCGCAGGGCAATCATATCCGGGTGCAAATAACATCGGCGGGAGTCGACCGGGACACGTCGGCTGGCTTCCGCCTTAGCCTCCGCGAACGCTGCCGGGTGATCAGGAGACCGGGAGCTTCGCCATCGTGTCCCGCCCACCGCGCCGAATCCGGCTCTGAATGCTGGCGCATGCTGGACAGTGGCGATGGCTCGCCGAAATCCGCACCCCATCAGAGCGACGCGAAGCAGAGGATCACCTCATGCTTGAGATCGTTGGCCTCGATAATTCTGCGCAGACCGTTTACGAGTTGCTCATCGATAACCCACCGGCCACCTTCGACGACATATGCCAACGGGTCGACATCGATGACGCATGCCTGCGTAAGGTGCTCGAGAAGCTCCTATCCCTAGGGCTTGTGAAGAGCACGGCGTGCGTACCGCCCAAGTTCACCGCCACCGCCCCCGACGTCGCGCTGGAGGTGCTACTTCTCGAGCAACAGGAGCAAATCAAGCGCGCCCGTCTGTATGTCGAGCAACTCGCTGGTCGATACGTTCGCACGGCAGCGGGATGGGAGCCGACTGAACTGGTCGAGGTCGTCTCCGGCCAGCAGGCGGTGGCTCAACTCGTGGAACAGATCGTCCGCAGCACCAGTCACGAGATCCGCTTCATCGACAAACACCCGTACGTCGTCGCCCCGACCGTGCTCGCCCCAGTCGAGGCGGAGATGCTGCGGCGAGGTATCGCCTATCGTGCGCTCTACGACACCGCAGGGCTCGCAACCCGCAGTATCCAGGCTGAGATCGAACCGGCGATCGCCATGGGCGAACAGGCGAGAGTGCTACCAGAGGCACCGGTCAAGTTGATCTTGTCGGATCGCCGTCTCGCACTGCTGCCGCTGCAGTCCAATCCAACGATGGTCGACAGTGTCGTCGCCGTTCATCCTTCCGCGATACTGGACGCTCTCAGCGCGCTGTTCGAGGCACTGTGGCGGACGGCGTTGCCGATACCCGCCGACTCGACGAGGCCGGTAGGTGCCAGTTCGCTCACCCCTGAGGACGCCCGGCTCATCACCTTGCTGACGGCCGGACTTCCGGACCAGGCGGTGGCCCGGCAGCTCGGTTTGTCCTACCGGACGTTCCAGCGCAGATTGGGTGCCCTGATCGAGTTTCTGGGCGTCCGGACCCGGTTTCAGGCCGGGTTGCAGGCCGCGTTTCACGGGCTGGTCCCACCCCCGTCGTCGCCCGCGGACCAGCCGGGGGCCCAGGCGCCACGCGAATCGGGGCCGGCCGGCGGGGATCAAGATCGGTCCGGTCAGGGGGCCAGTTGACTGGCCGCTTTTCGCCAGTGGCCGGCCGAGGCAACATCAACGCAGCGATCCTGTGCGCCAGTCACCGATCCGTGAGTGTGACGCGCCATGGTGAGTGCGTTCTGGAAACCACTGGGGAGGTGCGGTGATGCGAAGTCCTCAGTGCACTCACACATTCCGTTCGTCAGCTGCCTGGCTCACATGTGCACTGGCGCGGCCGGCC
This sequence comes from Kibdelosporangium banguiense, assembly GCF_017876405.1. GTDB lineage: Bacteria > Actinomycetota > Actinomycetes > Mycobacteriales > Pseudonocardiaceae > Kibdelosporangium > Kibdelosporangium banguiense. The sequence goes on from NZ_JAGINW010000001.1 coordinate 3,972,818, forward strand.
GAGGAGTCCCCAGATGACCACGAACGTCCGTCGCGTGATCGGTATCGACGACGTACCCGCCGTCACCACGCGAGGTGGCGACATTCGCTTGCTGCTCACACCCGGCACGGTCGGCGCGTCGACCGGCTTTCTCGGCGTCGCGATCCTCAAGCCGGGCGAACGGATCACCGAGCACTACCACCCCTACTCCGACGAGTTCCTGTACGTGGTCTCCGGTGATGTGACCCTGGATCTCGACGACGAGCCGATCACCATGTGCACCGGCCAGGGCGTACTGGTGCCGCGCTACGTCCGCCACCGCGTGCGCAACGCCGGTGACGTGGAGGTGCGCGTCGTGTTTCATCTCTGCCCGCTGGCGCCACGACTCGACCTCAGTCACGTGTACACCGAGGAGATCCCGTGACCCGCAACCCATTGTCTGTTACGTCCAATTCGGACAGAAGGTCGAGTGTGGCGTAGACGTGGGTTCGGCTCGATTTGACGCGTACGTCAAATCGAGCCGAACCCATCCACTTGCGGATCATTCACTTGGCGCGGCTGCGGCCATTGAGCGTTTGGGCGAGATCGGGCCCAGGATGCGTCGGTGCCCGGCGAACCAGACCCGGGATTCCTCGGAGCCCAGGCCCGGCCCGCCGGGCACCGACGCATCCACCTCCAGTCGCCCGGCTCCGGCCTCTGGCCGGGGCGGACTCGCTATTCCAAGACTCAATCGCCGGAGCCGCTAAGCCGGCACGAGTCCCGTACGAAGGCGACGACCTCAAGGGCGACCCGCTCAGGGTCCTCCGCGTGTGGATAGTGACCTGCGTCCGGCACCACCAGCACGGTTGCCGGGCCGCCCAGTCGGTCGGCCGTGAGGCAGGCCTCGGCGGCGGGATCGGGACAGTCCGGATCACGGTCGCCGATGACCACCAGTGCTGGACATCCGGCGTCGGGGAGTGCCCGCTCGGCAGCGGTATGATCACTCTTGATCATCTCGCGGACCGGGTCGAACCGGCCCGGCTCGGCCAGGCTGACAGCAAGTTCACGGCGCCGCTGTTCGAAGTTGGCCGGTTTTGTGGCGAACAGCGTTGGCCAATAGGACATCCACAATGTCCGGCCCAGCCCGGGCAGCATGGCCAGGCTCGTCATCGTCCTTTCCAACGGGTCATACGAAGGGGCCTTGACGAATGACCGGCTCAATACGATTCCGGCCACGGCGTCAGGCGCTTTGGCCGCCGCGATGACCGCGGCTGCGCCGCTGTAGTCGCTGCCCAGCAACACCGCCGGCTGATCGTCCAGCGCTCTGCAGACCGCGAGTAGGTCGTCCGCCACGTCGTTCGCCGTGTAAGACGGCCAGTTGGTGCTCGACTGCCCGTGGCCCCGCAATTCGACCGCCGCTACCCGGAGACCGCCGGCGAGAAGCAGGCGAGTCAGGTCGGTGAAAGTGCTTCTGAGATCACCAATTCCAGGAGAGCAAACGACAAGTGGTCCTTCTCCGGCGACGGAGTAGGCGAGCGTCCCCCCGGGGCGCTCCAGAAACTGGGTGCCGCTCATGGTGCCCTTCCTGCATGCCGATGGGTATCGGCCGGCACGTCAACTCCTGCCGGTCGATACCCATCGGGCGATGCTGCACTGGGTTGTCGTGTCCGAGGCTGTCAGCAGCCGATGCTGACGCTCTTCTTGATCCCGAGGTGTTTGTCGGAGAACCACCCGGACACGCCACAGTGATCGATGTGGACCCCTGCGCGCAGACCGTCGATCCGCCAGTCGAGATGCAGGTGTGATGCCGCCGGCTGGGGCAAAAGCGGACTGGCATTCGCTCCCGCCGCGATGGCGACAGGGATGGCGGTTACGGCCATGGTCGTGAGGATGACCCTTACCATTCGACGCACGCTGGTTTCTGCCTTTCGTCGTTGTTCTGGCTCGGGTGATTCTGGAGAAGGTGGCGGCGGCGCCGAAAGAGGCCGGATGGCTGGCCTTTCCCTTACTGCAACCGGGGCGCGTCCGGATGGGTGACGCTTTCGACAAGCGCGAACACTTCGGATCGCAACTCGGAATTCTCGTCCGATACCAGGAAATGGCTGCCGGGAATGGGATCTTCGTATCGGCATGCCGTCGCCGCGACCGGAGGGCCGAAGCACCGCCACCGGCGTGCGGAAAACACACCAGCGTTGGTGTCCTCGAGATCAAGTCACACTCCTTCGAGGGTGACGGCAGCCCTGATCCACTTGCTCGGCTCGATCGCGATCGCGACTGCTCGCTGCTCAGCCAGGATCCGATCGCGCAGCAGGTCGAACTGGAAGAACGGCACGGCGTTGCCGAGGTGCGCGATGGAGCTGATCTCCGTTACATCAGTCAGACTGAGTTCCTTGGTGACGAGGCGGGCCACGCGGCCAGGCAGTTGCGGCGGCAGCAGGTATGACATGGATGCCGGATGCCAGCCGGTCATGCCGAGGATCTCCTTCATGGCCTGCCGGGCCAGAAGTGGCACTCGTTCCGCAATGGCCTTGTGGTCCTCCTCGACGGGCTGTCGCGGATCGGCCAGGTCGGCCGCGCCGAACCAGCGGACGACCTGACCGGGAGCTTGGCCGAGCCCGCTGAACCGGTTGAGCACACGGCGCACCGCGATTGAGCCGGGCACCAGCTCGGACGCCAGCACCGCGGCGCCGGCACCGTCGCCGGAGAGCACACGGCCGGACGGCCGGACCGAACTTGCGTCCCGGTCCAGCACAAGGTGCTTGACGCAGACGTCCGCCCCGACGACCAAGCCGATCAGATGCTCCTCGTCCAGCAGCCGGCACGCGAGGTCGAGCGCCTGCAACGCACCGGCGCAACCCGACTGCAGCTGGTAGGTCGCCACCTGGTCGATTCCGAGCCGGTCGGCGATCAGGTTCACCGTGGCGGGCATGAGCGCGTCCGGCGATGACGTACCGAGCACGAGGAAATCCACGTCCTGTGGTTCCAGGCCGGCCCCGGCCATGGCTTGCGCGCAGGCCTGCGCGCCGAGGTCCGTCAGGGTGTGCGTGACCTGGCCGGTGTTCAGATCCACGGCGAAGTGTCGCTGCCTGGTGCCGATGAACGCCTCGACCCAGTCGGTATCGGTGCCGAACCTGCGGGCGATGGCTTCGTTGTCAACGGGATCGCCGGGAAGCGCGGTGCCCGTGGACACGATATGGGCGGCAGGAGACACATCGGTCCTTTCCTTGTGGGAGAACAGGGTGGCCGTCATGTCGGGTGTGGCTCGAGCGGGCAGCGCCTTCGTGAGCCGGCGGTCGAAGAGCGATGGCGGCGTGCGTCCCGCATTCGTTCGAACAAGCAAGGCCGGAAATCGTTTTCGCTGCTCAAGCACGTCGCTTCGGTGCCGCTACCCTGCATGACCTGGGTCAGTGTGCTGGCGCAGCGCAAGCGCTGAAAGTGGCCAATCACGCGGCCCTGAACCCGCCGGCCGCTTTCCGCGACGCGGGACTGGGTGCGGCGTTCCGCAGGGGGCCTGCTGCGTGGCCCCTTTTTAGGTTCCGAGTCGCCAAGCAAACTATGGGCTCACGTTCCCGGAAATCCCGACGATAATTGGAGTGGATTTGGTCTCGACGGCGGAAAGGAACTGCGGAGGCGATGTCCAAGAAGCCGGCTCGATTGTCTCCGCATTTCGGCGGCTCTGTGAATGTGATCCTGGTGCGGTTCTCTTCACTTTCGTTGACGACAAGGGCAGGGACCACGAGGTGCTCACTGTCGGTGAGCTTGCCGCGGCCGCGGACGGAATCGCCCGATCGCTGCGGTCATGGGGCGTCCAGGCGGGAGACCGCGCGGTGCTTGTCTACATGCCCTCGTTGGACTTCGTGAAGGCGTTTCTCGGCTGCCTGGCGGCGGGGGTGATCCCTGTTCCGGTATGCCCGCCCAATCCGTTCAAACTCAAGCACGACATCACCGCGCTTACCACGATCGTGGAGAGTGCCGGCGCCCGGGTCGTGCTCACCAACACCGACCTCGATCAGGCGCTGAGCATGGCTGACGCGACCGTCGACCCGATGTCCTGCTCTGAGGTTCGCTGGCCCGATGTCCCGTGGTACCAGACCGATCGTTGCCTGCCGGGCTCGACCACGCCGACGACCTGGCACATGCGTGCCACCGCCGACACGCCCGCGTTTCTGCAGTACACCTCCGGCTCGACCGGATCCCCGAAGGGGGTGATCATCACCCATGGCAACCTCTGGCACGAGGTATGGGCGAATGCGAGGGATCTCGGCCTGGGATCGGATACCCGAGGGGTGTTCTGGCTGCCGCACTTCCATGATCTCGGTTTGATCACCGTCATCATCAATACCGTCGTGGGCAACTCCCTGGACACCTATCTGATGTCCCCGCTGACTTTCCTGAAGCGGCCGGCGGTTTGGTTCGAGGTGATATCGCGGGTACGCGCGACCCACACCGCGGCACCGAACTTCGCGTACGACCTGCTGGTGCGCAAGACCTCGCAGGAGCAGCGGCGGAGCTGGGATCTGAGCTCGCTGCGGCTCGTGGGGTCGGCAGGCGAGCAGGTACGCCCGGCGACGGTTCGTGCGTTCTTGGACGCCTTCGCGGACAGCAAGCTGCGGCCAGATGCGTTCTATTCCGGGTACGGGCTGGCGGAGTGCTCCGTGTCGGTGTCCGTGGGTGGCAAGACCACGCTCAGACTGGACAAGCAGGAGCTCGAGGGCGGCCGTGCCGTGCCACTCGGCGATGCCTCGAATCGGCCCGCGCTCACGTATTTCAGTTGCGGACGTGTCACCAAGCCGATGGCACGCGTACGCATTGTGGACCCGGACACCTGCCGGCCGTGCCCATCTGGACGCATCGGCGAGATCTGGGTCGACTCCCCGACCAAGGCGGCCGGTTACTGGGGACTGGCCGACGAGACCAGAGAGGTCTTTCAAGCCCGGTGCCATGGTGAGGACGCCTCACGCGAGTACCTGCGGACCGGTGACCTCGGGTTTTTCTTCGACGGTGAGTTGTTCGTGACCGGACGCCACAAGGACCTGATCATCTTGCGGGGCCACAACCTGTATCCGCAGGACATCGAGGACAGCGCGCGCCAGGCTCATCCACTTGTCCGGCCGGGCGGACTCGCCGCTTTCTCGGTCCCGCCGGACGATGACGATTCCGACGAGCAACTCGTGTTGTTCGTCGAGATCCGCAGGGACGGGCAAGGCCCAGCGGATCAAGAGGCGATCCTGCGGGCCGTTCGCCGGCGTATCCAAGAGGATCACCAGATCGCCTGTCACGCGGTGGTCCTCGGCACCGTGGGCACGGTCAAGAAGACCACCAGCGGCAAGATTCGCCGCTCGGCATGTCGACGTGCCTACCTCACGGGCGAGATCCATGCGGCCCAGACGACAATCGGGGTGTTCCAGAGTTCTCGACAGGACACGCGTGGCGTGGACGCGACACGGTGAGCGGCTTCGCAGCCGCCGGGCCGGCACAGGTGGATGGCCCGCCTCCCGATGGACCTGGGGGGATGTTCAGCCCCGAAGGGATAGCCGGCGTCGTCGCGAAGGTCCGGGAGCCGATCCATATCGTGGCGGACACCTCCGCTGGGTGTGTGGGCGTCGCCCTCGGTGGCAGACCGGTGCCTGGTGATCGCCAGGAGATCATCGGCCTGCTCCCGCCGCTGTATCCGGAGTGGCTGGGTGGCCGATCCTTCTGTGCGGCGCACCGCACACGCTTTCCCTATGTGGCGGGGGAGATGGCCAATGGCATCGCCACAACGCGGATGGTGGCCGAGCTGGCGCGTGCGGAGATGCTCGGCTTCTTCGGTGCCGCGGGCTTGGACCTCGCTTGTGTCGAGCGGGCTGTCGACGAGCTCGCCGGCCAGGTGGGCGGCGGTTCGAACTGGGGCGTGAATCTCATCCATTCGCCGCGCGAGCCGCAGTTCGAGGAGCGGGTCGCCGACCTGCTCGTGCGCCGCGAGGTCCCCCGGATCTCAGCGTCGGCGTTCATGGGGCTGACTCTTGCTGTGGTGCGGTGCGCGGCCAGCGGCCTTCGTGCCGACCACAGTGGACAGATCGAACGCCGCACTCAGCTGTTCGCCAAGGTTTCCCGCCTTGAGATCGCCGAGCGGTTCATGTCACCCGCGCCGGCCGAGTTGCTCGATGTGCTGGTGGCGCGGGGGCAGCTCACGCAGGCCGAAGCCAGGCTGGCGGCGCGGGTGCCGGTTGCCGAGGACGTCACCGTTGAAGCCGACAGCGGAGGACACACCGACAACCGGCCGTTGGTCGCGTTGCTGCCGGCGGTGCTCGCGCTGCGAGATCAGCTGACCCATCGGTACGGCTACACCCGTCCGATCCGGGTCGGCGCCGCAGGCGGCCTTGGTGCGCCCGATGGTGTCGCCGCCGCGTTCGCGCTCGGTGCCGCGTATGTCGTGACCGGCTCGGTGAACCAGGCGTCGGTCGAGGCCGGGCTGTCGGAGGATGCCAAGAGCATGCTCGCACAAGCGGACCTGGCCGATGTGACCATGGCACCGGCCGCGGACATGTTCGAGATGGGTGTCCGATTGCAGGTGTTGCGTCGCGGCACCCTGTTCGCCAGCCGTGCCGCCCAGTTGTACGAGATCTACCGAAGCCATCCCAGTCTTGAGCGGATCCCGGCGGAAATCCGCGGCAAGGTCGAACGCGACATCCTGCGTGCTCCGTTGGACGAGATCTGGTCGGAGACAGCCGGTTTCTGGCAGCGGCGTGACCCAGCGGAGCTGGCGAAGGCCGAGCGGGATCCCAAGCACCGGATGGCACTGCTGTTTCGCTGGTACCTGGGCAAGTCCAGCCGCTGGGCCATTGACGGCGAGGTGTCTCGCCGTGCGGACTACCAGATCTGGTGCGGCCCGGCGATGGGTGCGTTCAACCGCTGGACGGCAGGGAGTTTCCTGGCCAAGCCGGCGAATCGATCCGTTGTGCAGATCGCCCGCAATCTCCTCGAAGGGGCTGCGGTGATCACTCGCGCACACCAGTTGCGCACCTGTGGCGTTCCCGTGCCGGCGGCCGCGTTCACGTTCGTGCCGCGCCCGCTGGCCTGAACCAGCACACCTACTTTCCGAGGTGACGATGAAGATGATGTCCCGCGACAGCCATGTCCGGCAGCAGCCCATCGCCGTCGTAGGAGTCGGCGCTCTGACGCCGGGCTCAACGGATGTCGAAGGTTTCTGGCGTGGCGTGCTGGAGGGGCGCGACCTGATCACCGATGTCCCGCCGACCCATTGGCTGCTCGAGGATTACTACGATCCGGACCCGGCAGCCCTCGACAAGACGTACAGCCGTCGAGGGGCCTTTCTGCCCCAGGTCGACTTCGACCCGGTCGCGTTCGGCATACCGCCGAACACTGTCGAGGCCACTGACACGGCCCAGCTGCTGGCGCTGATGGTGGCCGAGAAGGTGCTCGCCGACGTGACTGGCGGCGATCTGCTCGCAGTGGACCGCGACCGGGTGAGTGTCATCCTCGGCAGCGGAGCGCTGGAACTGCTCACCACTATGAGTGCTCGAGTCCAACGTCCGGTGTGGCTCAAGGCGTTGCGCGAGAGTGGTGTCGCGGAGCCGGAGGCGCAGGCGATCTGCGACCGGATCGCAGACCACTACGTGCCATGGCAGGAAGCCACCTTCCCGGGGCTGCTGGGCAATGTCGTCGCCGGCCGGATCGCCAACAAGTTCGACCTGCACGGCACCAACTTCACCGTCGACGCCGCGTGCGCGACCTCATTGGCGGCGCTGGCGGGTGCGGTGAACGAGCTCACTCTCGGCCGGTCCGACTTGGTGATCACCGGTGGCGTCGACGCCTGCAACGACATCCCGATGTACATGTGCTTCAGCAAGACACCGGCGCTGTCGCCGACCGGGGACTGCCGGCCGTTCTCGGATACCGCTGACGGCACGGTGCTCGGCGAGGGCGTGGTCATGTTCGCGCTCAAGCGCCTGGTGGACGCCGAGCGGGAAGGTGATCGGATCTACGCGGTCATCCGTGGTGTCGGCTCGTCCTCGGACGGTCGTGCAACCGCGGTCTACGCGCCACTGCCGGAAGGGCAGGCCAGGGCGCTGCGCCGAGCGTACGATGCGGCTGGATACGGCCCGGACACCGTCGAACTTGTCGAGGCACACGGCACGGGTACCAAGGCCGGCGATGCCGCCGAGTTCGCCGCTCTGCGTTCGGTGTTCGAGAAGCCGGGCCGGCCAAGCCGGCAATGGTGCGCGCTCGGTTCCGTGAAGTCGCAGGTCGGTCACACCAAGTCCGCGGCGGGTGCGGCTGGAATGCTCAAAGCGGTGCTTGCCTTGCAGCACAAGCTACTTCCGCCGACGATCAAGGTCGAGCGCCCGAATCCCCAGCTGGACCTGGACAACAGCCCGTTGTACCTCAATACGTATGCCCGCCCGTGGATACGGGACTCGACGCATCCACGCCGGGCCTCGGTGTCCAGCTTCGGCTTCGGCGGCACCAACTTCCACGTGACGCTCGAGGAGTACATCCCCGGCTCCGGGGATGCCGGTGGCAGCCCGGCGTGGCGTGCCCGCACGATGCCCGCTGAACTCGTGCTCCTCAGTGCGCCCACCGTGCCGGAACTCGTGGATCGCGCTCGTGGCGTCGCCCAGGACGATCTGGCCCGCATCGCGCAGGAGACGCAGCAGGACTTCCGCCACGACGACCGCCACAGGCTGGCAGTGGTCGCCACCGATGCCGGGGACCTCGAGAGCAAGCTCGAGCAGGCCGTCACGCTGATCGAGAAGAACCCGGGCGCCTCGTTCTCCACGCCGGCCGGAATACACTACGGAGCCGGGCCTGCGGCAGCCGGCGAGGTCGCTTTCCTGTTTCCGGGCCAGGGCAGCCAGTACGTCGGCATGGGTGCCGACGTGGCGATGCACTTTCCAGCGGCCGCCGCTGTCTGGGACCAGGCGGCCGCGATCGACATCGGCGACCGGCCGCTGCACGAGGTGGTCTTCCCGATTCCCGTCTTCACCGATGTCGAACGTGTGGCGCAGGAACGGCTGCTGACCGAGACCGAGTGGGCGCAACCGGCCCTCGCGGTGACGAGCCTGGCGTTGCTCAACGTGCTGCGTGCGCTTGGGCTGAGGCCGGATTGCGTGGCAGGGCACAGCTTTGGTGAGTTGGTCGGGTTGCACGTCGCAGGGGCGTTCGACGACGAAACGCTGGTACGGCTGGCCCGTCGTCGGGGTGAGCTGATGCGCGACGCGGCGGCCGTCCCTGGCGTAATGGTGGCCGTTTCCGGCTCCCGCGAAGACGTCGAGGCGGTCATGGCCAGCTGCGGCGAGGAGAAACTGTGGGTGGCCAACCACAATGGACCTCGACAGGTCGTCATCTCGGGCAGTGCCGCGGCGGTCGCGACCTTGGAGGGCAAGCTCGCCAGGGCCGGGATGGCGTCACAGCGGCTCAAAGCCGCGACCGGTTTTCACAGCCCGATGGTCATGGCGGCAGGTGGCCCGCTGCTGAACTTCCTGTCCGGCATGGATATCCGTGGCCCGCGGATTGACGTGTACGGCAACGCCGACGCCACCCGGTACCCGGCGGATCCGGAGGCTGTGCGTCGCCGCGTCGCGGATCACCTCGCGTCCGGGGTGCGGTTCGTCGATCAGATCGAAGCGATGTACTCCCAAGGGGTGCGCACGTTCATCGAGGTCGGTGCGGGTTCTGCGGTCACCGGCCTGGTCGGTCAGATACTCGGCGGCCGCGCGCATACGGCCGTGAGTCTCGATCGCAAGGGCAGCAACGGTGTCACGAGCCTCTACGACGCACTGGGACTGCTTTGCGCACGAGGCATGTCGTTGGATCTGGACACGTTGTGGGCCGGCTACGCACCGGCTACGCCTCGGGCAGTGCAGAAGTCCAAGGCGGTGTTGAAAATCTCCAGTGTCAACCACAATCGTCGATATCCCCCGGCAGGTGGTGCGCAAGCGCTTCCGCTGCCGAATCCGCCACAGCCCACCGAGGATCTGCTCGCCGGATGGAGCATCGACACCGAGGATCTGCTGGGAGGACCGACCATCGACACCGAGGATCTGCTGGGAGGATCGACCATCGACACCGATGTTGTTGGTGATGGGTGGCTGCGGGTTCACGAGGATCTCGCGCGCCGAACGATAGATGCGCACGCCGCGTATCAGCGTGCGATGGCCGACAGTCACATCGCCTTCCTGAAGGTCGCCGATACGTGGGGAGGGGGTCTCCGTGCGACAGTCACGGCGCACGAGACGCCGCCGGATCTGGTGAGGCAAACGCCCGAAGATCTTCTTGCCGGGTCGAGCATTGAGTCCTGCGGACCGGATCTCGCGATCGCGCCACCGGTGCAACCGATGCAAGCCGCGCCCACCGGCATCGCCACGGCACCGGGTCCGGTGGCCACAGTGGCCACAGTGGACCCGGAAACGGTGGACCTGGAATCGGTGCTGCTGTCGGTGGTCGCGGACAAGACAGGTTATCCGCCTGACATTCTGGATGCCGGGATGGAGCTGGAAGCCGATCTGGGGATCGATTCGATCAAGCGGGTGGAGATCCTGTCGGCGGTGCGGGAGAAGGCGCCGGGCCTGCCCGATGTGGATGCCATGGAGCTCGGCAAGTTGCGTACGGTCGGCGAGATCGTCGACAAACTCCGGGAAGCACGCGAAGATCTGGTTACCGGGTCGAGCATCGGCACCGACGGGGCGTCGCCGCTCGTCCGGCTCGCTGTGCGAACGGTGGCCGCTGAGGCATCCGGTTTGGCGATGGCCGGGTTGAGCGATGGCCCGCTGGCTGTTACCGATGACGGTTGCGGTATCGCGCGCTTGGTGGTGGACGGGCTCAACGAACAGGGCTTGTCCGCCAGTGTCGTCACCGACGTTCCCCCTGACGTCGCCGGTGTGGTCTTCCTTGGCGGCCTGCGGGATGTCGACTCCGAGGAACAGGCCATGGCCGTCAACGCCGAAGCGTTTCGTACCGCGGCGGCGGTGGCGCGGCGTTTCGAGGAGCACGGTGGCGTGTTCGTGACCGTGCAGGACACCGGCGGAGACTTCGGTCTCGGTGGTCGTGAGCCGACCCGCGCCTGGCTCGGTGGCGTTGCCGCGCTCGCCAGGACCGTTGGTCAGGAATGGCCGGCCGCCAGTGTCAAGACGATCGACTGCGAGCGCGGCGGCCGGGCGGCTTCGGCGATCGCCGAGGATATCGTGCGTGAGCTCCTCGCCGGTGGGCCGACGCTGGAGGTCGGCCTGCGCGCGGACGGCACCAGGACCACAGTGGAAGTGGCCGAGGCACGTGCCGAACCCGTTGGCACGCCTAGGATCAGGCCGGAATCCGTGATCGTGGTGACGGGTGGCGCGCGCGGGGTGACGGCTGCCTCGTTGCGCGCCCTCGCTGAGGCGTGCCGACCTCGCTTTGTCCTTATTGGACGTACGCCGCTGATGGATGAACCCGCTGCGTTGCAAGGCGTTACGGATGACGCCTCGCTCAAACAGATCGTGACCGCCCTCGAGCGGCGACGGACCGGGCGGACGCCGACTCCCGCCGAGGTGGGTTCGCTGGTCGCGGCGGCAGAGGCCGCGCGTGAGATCCGGGACACCCTGGCGGCCTTGGAGCGAGCCGGATCCGAGGCGCGCTACCTCGCGGTGGACGTCAGGGACGCCAAGGCGTTGAGTGAGGCGCTCGGCGAGGTGCGGCGGAGTTGGGGGCCGATCACCGGCGTCGTGCATGGAGCCGGTGTGCTCGCCGACAAACGTGTCGCGGACAAGACCTTGGGGCAGTTCGAGAAGGTCTTCGACACGAAGGCCGCGGGTCTGCTGGCGCTGCTGGACGCGACGGCGCATGATCCTCTCGAGGTGCTGTGTGTGTTCTCCTCGGTGGTGGCGCGCTACGGCAATCCTGGCCAGAGCGACTACGCGATGGCCAACGAGGTGCTCAACCAGGTCGCGAGCGCCGAGGCAGCGAAGCGGCCGGGCAGCGTGGTTCGGTCGATCGCATGGGGACCGTGGCAGGGCGGCATGGTCACGCCGGAAGTCGAGAGCCACTTCCGTAGCCGCCAGGTGCCGCTGATTCCGGTTGCCGCCGGCGCACAGGCGTTCGTCGCCGAACTCGGTAGCCCACCGGACGAGGTCCAGGTCGTCATCACGCCAGGTGACAGTGGCGGCCAGGTGAACGGGGCTACCCACCAGCGCACCACGAGGGCGGAGATCCGGCTGAGTTCGCGAACGCATCCATACCTGGCGGACCATGACATCGCGGGTACACCGGTCGTGCCGGTGGCCATGGCGCTCGAGTGGTTCGCTGCAGCGGCACGGGAGTCAAGCCCGTCGGGGAACGCCGTGGTGATTCGCGGAATCGATGTGCTGCGCAAGATCAGCCTCAACCGTTTCGAAGACGGCGGCACACGTCTTGCCGTGCGCTGCGACGCCGGCGGTCCGGGGTTGATGATGGAGCTGCTCGGTGACGATGGCAGGCCGCACTACCGGGCGACCATGAACCCTGGCGAGGCGGGGCCCGGACCGATGACCGCCTGGGAGACTCCACCGGATCTCCGGCCGGATCTCCAGCCGGTGAAACCGGCAGAGATCTACGGCGGGCGTGTCCTCTTCCACGGCCCACGTTTCCAAGCGATCCGTTCACTGCACGGCGTTTCGCGTTTGGGAGCGACCGCTGACGTCGTAGGTCTGCAGGAGTTGGGCTGGAACAGCGGGAATGGCTGGAAACGCACAGTTTGGCGGACCGACCCCGCGGCCACGGACGCCTGCCTCCAGCTGTCGCTGGTGTGGGCCGAGCAGGTACTTGGCGGCGCCACGCTGCCGATGTCCGTCGGCGAGTACCGGTTGCACCGGGAAGGTCCGGCGGACGGGCCGATGCGGTGCGTCGTGCGGGCCAAACAGGTCTACCTCGACCGTGCCGAATGCGACATCGGGCTGGTGGACGCCGATGGATCACCGCGGGCGGAATTGCTCGCCGTGAATCTCGTGCTGCGCCCGGAATGACGGAAGATGAGAGAAGTCCACATGGGATTGGGATTCGGACCGGCTGCCGATGGCGGCGGCGCAAGCGTTCCGCTCCGCCTGCACGTCTACTCAGGAAAGGATCGGCACGACATACTGATGGCGCTGGCGGCCGGCCAGGAATCCGGCCAGGGGCCGGCACGCTTGGTCATCCTCGCCGCGGGGGCGGCGGAGCACGCCGCGCGCGTGGCCGCTGCCCGCAAGTGGTTGACCGGTTCCGGGCGGCCACCCGAAGGCGTCGCCTTCCGCGAGACTCCGATAAAGGGTGAGGTCGCGTTCGTCTTCACCAGCGGTGCCGCCGCCTATCAGGGCATGGGCAAGGAGTTGATGCTCGAGTTCCCCGAGATCATGGCTGCCCTCGAGGCGCGCTGCGGCCCGTTGGACCCCGTTGGATGGGCGTACACAGACACCAAAGTGGACAGTGTGGATGCCCTCGATCAGATCTGGGCAGCCGGCTTGCTCGCCCAGTTGCACACCGAGATCAACTGGGGCCTGCTGGGCATCTCGCCGGACGCGATCATCGGCTACTCGTCCGGCGAATCCAATGCGCTGGTGGCCATGGGGGCGTGGCGGGACGTCCCGGATCTGGTCACGGACGCACGCGGTTCCGTGCTGTTCACCAGCGGGCTGGTGGGTGAGTTCGAGGCGGTGCGCCGCGTGTGGCGGCGCCTCGGAGTCGACGGCGATCGGTGGATGAACTACATCGTCAACGGACCGGTGGAAGACGTCCGCGTGGCGCTCGACGGAGAGCCCGCGGTGCACTTGATGGCAATAAACGCACCGGACTCGTGCGTCGTGGGCGGCGAGGCGGCGGGATGTGAACGCGTCGTCCGCCGGCTCGGACCGGGACGTGCGCTGCCTCTCAACTACGAGATCGCGGTGCACGCGCCCGAGTTGAACGAGATCCGGGAGCAATGGTGGCATTTGCACCACCGGCCGACCTTCGAAGTACCGGACGTGCGGTTCTACTCCTGCGCCACTGCGGACTGGTACTCACCGACGCCGGAAGCCGCGGCGGATGCGCTGACCGCGCAGGCGGTGAGCACGGTCGACTTCGCCGCGACGGTCGAGCGTGCGTGGGCCGACGGGGTACGCGTGTTCATCGAGCACGGTCCCCAGGCGCTGTGCACCGGATGGATTCGCCGCATCCTGGGTGACCGGGAGCATCTCGCGGTCGCTATGGACGGTCGTGGCGTGCACCATCTCGCCGGCACTGTCGCGGAACTCGTCGCAGCGGGCGTGCCCATGCGGACGGATCCACTGTTCGATCACTTGGCGCGAAACCGGGCGCCGGCCGTGGAAAGCGCTGCCCCACAGATGATGCCGCCCGCGCCATCGCGGCCACGAGTATCCGCCGAGGCGCCGACTGCAGCCATACCGGCCACGGCACACCCCCGGACGGCCGTGACGGCGGTCGGCGACATCTATCGGCGGATCTCCGCACGGCATCAGGAATTCCTGACGCGCCAAGCAGAAGTCCACCAGCGGTTCCTGCTTTCCCAGCGCAGCACCAGCGTCGTGCACCACGGGACGGGCAACACCGGGCACATTGGACCCACCGGGCGACGTGATGCCGGTGCCGACCAGCCCGGCCATGGCGAGCGGTTCTGCCGGCTGCTCAGCGCCGAGTTGACCTTCCATGGCAGCCCGCCCCTGCTCGGTGAGGAGCTCCGCGGCGAGACTCGCGTCGATGGGTACGGCGACCACAATGGTGTGCGCCTGTCGTTCTTCCACGGCACCTGGTACGTCGGCGACGAGCCCCGCATGACAGCCCACGACTGCGTTGCCGGCTTCTTCACCGAGAAGGAACTCGCTGCGCTTGGCGGCGTGCAATGGGATCCTGCGGCAGAGTCACCCGGCGCCTCGGAGCCAGTCGATCCGCCGGCCGTCGTCTGCTCGGTTCGCCGATTCGGTCCCGACGCGGTGCGCGCGTTCGTCGACGGCCAGCCGGCCGACTGTTTCGGGCCCGGTTGGGAGCGAACCCGATGCCACATCCGCAGTCCGCGGATATCGGACGGCCGGATGCTCCTCAACGAGGTGACCGAGTTCGATCCGGCCGGTGGGCCGTGGCGCCGGGGCTATCTGAGAGCCGAAACACCCGTCTCGCAGGGGGACTGGTTGTTCGAGGCTCAGTTCACCGATGACCCGTTCATGCCCGGCTCGCTGATGTTCGACGGATGCCTGCAGGCACTGGCGTTCTACCTGGCGGCCATGGGATATACGGTCGACCGCGACGGCTGGCGCTTTGAACCAGTGCCCGACCATGCCTACCACGTGCGCAACCGCGGCCGGGTGACCCCGGACAGTCGCGGCCTGACTTACGAGGTGTTCGTCCGGGAGGTAGCGGCAGGCCCGCAACCGACACTGTTCGCCGATGTACTGTGCACAGTGGACGGAACTAGGATGTTCTACGGCCGCCGTCTGGGTCTGCGGCTCGTGCCGGACTGGCCGCTGTCGTACTGGCGCCCGCTCGGCCCTCCCGCCGTCCTGACCACCGGTGAGCCGGTGGCGCCGGCGGAACTCGGCGGGCTGCGAGGTTACCACGAGACCAAGCCAGTGGCCGAAGTGGACGGCTTCCGTTTCGACTACGCGGCTCTGCTCGCGCTCGCATGGGGGAAGCCGTCCGAGGCTTTCGGACCCGCCTATGAGGTCTTCGACGGTCCGCGTCGGATCACTCGCATGCCCGGCCCGCCTTACGGTTTCATGAGCCGCGTAGCGTGGGTCGACGGCCCGTTCCTTGGCATGAAAGTCGGTACTCGGGCCGAGGTCGAATATGACGTTCCTGAGGAAATCTGGTACTTCGAGCAGAACGGCTGCCCGGCCATGCCGTTCGCGGTGCTCCTGGAGGTTGTCCTTCAGGCCTGCGGCTGGGTGGGCTTGTACGCCGGCGTCGCGCTGGCAGGCGGCGACACGGACCTGTTGATACGTAACCTCGACGGCACAGGCACCGTGACCGGTGAGATCCGGCCGGGGACACGCACACTACGCACTCGCGCCGAGCTGACCCGGGTCTCGCAGGTCGCCGGCGTGGTCATCATGTCCTTCGACATCGAGTGTTTCGCCGACGGGCAATCGGTTTTCCAGCTGTCCAGCGGGTTCGGGTACTTCGCACCGAAGGCCTTCGACAATCAGGTCGGCCTGCCGCCGTCCGATGCCGAACGTGCCCGGCTCGCGGCACCATGCGACCGCGTCGTCGATCTTACGCGACGCCCGGCCCGCTACTTCGACGGTTCGCTGCGGCTGGCCGGCCCGATGCTGCTCATGCTCGACCGGATCACCGGCTACTGGCCGGACGGCGGCGAGGCCGGGCTCGGCCGGTTGCGTGCCGAAAAGGACATCGATCCGGGTGACTGGTTCTTCAAGGCCCACTTCTTCCAGGATCCCGTGCAGCCGGGCTCACTGGGTGTCGAGGGCATGTGCCAGCTCCTGCAGTTCTACCTCATCGAGCGCGGTCTCGGTGCGGGACTGCGTAATCCGCGATTCGAACCCGTGCTGCCGGGTCGCCAGGTGACCTGGAAGTACCGTGGTCAGGTCGTACCGACGAACAAACGCGTCACGGTCGAGATGGACATCATCGAGGTCGACGAGCACGACCGCCACGCGGTCGGGCATGCATGGCTGTGGGTGGACGGAATACGCATCTACCACGTGAAGAACCTGGGCATGCGTGTCGTGGAGGGCGCCACCGGCGGTCCGGTGTCACGCTCGGCGGAGCACGTGCTCGATCCCGCGGTCGACAAATGGTTGCTGGATCACTGTCCGACCTTCACGTTTCCGGCATTGCCGATGATGTCCACGGTCGATCTGCTTGCGGGTGCGGCTGTCGGCCACACCGGCCGCCCCGTCACGGCAGTGCGCGACGTGCAGCTGCGCCGGTGGGTGCCGATCAGGGAGGCGGTTCGGCTGAGGACAGAGGTGAGTGGATCGGGCGATGAGCTGGACGTGACGCTCCTGGTATGGCGTGACGCGGCGACACCAGCGCTCTCCCGTTTCGAACCGGTAGCCAGCGCCACCGTGCGAGTCGGCGGGCAACCGGCCGGATCTCGGGCGGCGCCCGGACCTCTGGCCGGCGCCGAGCCCGCAGGCGATCCCTACTGCACCGGAGTGGTCTTCCACGGGCCGAGTTTCCAGTACCTCGTGTCATGGCGCTTGGGGATCGGCGGAGCATCGGGAGTCCTCGACGCCGGTCGTGGCAGTGTGCCGCGCGGGATACTCAACCAGGGACTACTCGATGCCGCTACCCACGTCATACCCCATGCCCAGCTCTGGCGGTGGTCCGACGAGATCGGCAGGGACGTGGTGGGATTCCCGCACAAGATCACAGCGTTCGAGTCGTTCGCGCCGCTGCCGGACTCCGGGAATGTGTACGTCGAGGCACGCTTCGTCGGATTCGACCAGGGCAACAGGACGCGACCGGTCGTGGACTTGTGGCTGTCGGACGAGCGGCGGCTACTCGCCACCATCCGCCTGGTCGACATCCTGATGCCCGGGGGACGCTTGGGGATTGCGGAACCCGGTGTACGACGGGCTTTCCTGCGGCACCGGCGCTACGCGGGAGGCCTCGGCATCTCGGTGAAGGACGCGGATGTGACCCGACTGTCCGTTGCGGACGTCGAACAGTTCGACTGGCTGGGAGGAACCATCGCGCATGTCTACGGTCTCCCAGCCGGATCCCGAGGCAGGGACCATCTCGCCCGGATCGCGATGCAAGACCATGTGGCGCGGCTTGCCCGCGTGCATCCCTCGGCCGTCGAGGTGGCTCTGCGGGAGCACCGGGCCTGGCCGAAGGCAAGGCCGGACGAGATCCACCATCTGCATGTCGAACAGGCAGCCGATCACGTGACGGTACACAGCCTTGTCCCGCCGACCTGATACGCCTGCTTTCGAACTGTGGTTCCCCTGGGGCATCTGAAGGTGCGACGTCCCAGGGGAACCGCCGCGATGGTCAGCCGGTGACCGGATGGTGCCCTTTCACCGGCGTCGGACCGTCAGTGATCGAGTCACCGAACGCCGCCCACGGTGTCACGGGCCGATGAGCTCCACGCCGGTGAGAAGTACTACGAATTCGTCGTCTCGGTGAACGCGTCCGGCAGCGCGTCGGCACGATGGTCCCTGGACGCGCGGTAGGTAGTCCATCAAGGACCATGTTCATACCGGCATTCTATGTTTTTTGTTGTACCGCAACGCGTTTGGCGTATTGTCGGCTGCTCCGAGCTGGTAGCCACCAACATCACCGCCGTTGGTTACGCGGACCAGTTCAGCGGCCCCTTTCGCGACGCACGCAGAGACGTGACACTGACAACGGCTCGCCCCGGTGCCGTGCCCGACCGTCGCAGACAGTTGTTTGGCAGGAAGCGGGCGCGGCATGGCATCGACATTGTGTCGATGTGTTCACGACGATGGGTGCTACGAGTCTCGTCGTAGTTGCCAATTGAGCAAGGAGTTTCCCGTGTGTCGCGTATTGCCCTGACTACGGAAAAGCGCAAGTGCACCTCTGTGGACGGAGAACGGAACAACCATGACGCAGCCTGTTGTCACTCGCGAAGGCATCTTCGCTGTCATTACGAAGAACATTGCCACCGTGATCGAAGGAGCTGAAGGCCTGGAGGTCACCGAGACAGCCAGCATGAAGGACTTCGGCGCGGACTCGCTGGAGATGGTGGAGGTGGTGTCGCGCTCGATGAAGGAGCTACGGATCAAGGTCCCGCGCACCGAGCTGTCGAAGGCTTCGAACCTCAAGGAGCTCGTGGACATCTTCGAGCACTTCGCCGCAGCCGCCTGAGGTGCTCGATGGAACGGACTTTCGATCAGCGTGTCGTGATCACTGGCATGGGTGTGGTGACGTGTCTTGGTGACAGTGTTCCCGAGTTCTGGGCGGGACTTCTCGCCGGACGGTCCGGGATCACGAACTGGAAAAGCATGGATGAGCGGGTGGAGTGCCGGGTCGCGGGCGACATGAGCGACTTCGACTACAACGAGCATCTGGGCCGTGTGGGTCGTGGGTATGACGCTGAGCTGACGAAGGCGGCCAAGAGACTCCTTCGCGTCACGCCGCTTTCCGGGCGAATGACAGCGTCGGCTGCGGCTCAGGCATACGTCGACGCTCGGCTTGATTCCGCCACGGTCGATCCTCGCCGAGTCGGGCACGTGCTGGCCGGTCAAAACCTGAATACGCCGCTGATCACGGAGAACAGCCGTATCTTTGCCGACGACCCGGAGTACATGACCCCGTTGATGGGGATGGTGGCACTGGACACCGACGTCGTCGGTGTGGTCTGCGAGCTGTTGCACCTGCGTGGGCCGAGCTTGATGGTCGGTGGCGCATGCGCGAGCGGCAACTTGGCTGCCCTCAGTGCGTTGGACATGATTCGCGCCGGTCGAGCGGACGTGGTCGTCGTCACGGGTGGCCCGGTTGCCATGGATCCCGCGGTTATCCAGGCGTGGGTGGAGATCGAGGCGTTGACCTTCCGGTCGTTCAACGATGATCCGGCCCGCGCCAGCCGGCCCTTTGACGCTCGACGGGAGGGCTTCGTGCCCAGTGAGGGCGCGGCCGCGGTGGTGATCGAGACGATGGCGAGCGCCCGGCGGCGCGGCGCAGGCGTGTACGCGGAACTTCTTGGTGGCGCAGCGGCGTCGGATGCTTCCCGGCAACCCCAGCCGCACCAGGACGGGCAGGAGCGTGCGATGCGGAACGCATTGCAGGACGCGCGTGTCCGCCCGGAACAGGTCGACTACGTCAATGCCCATGCGACGTCGACGCCGCAGGGTGACCCGGTCGAGGTCGCCGCGGTCAAGGCCGTCCTTGGCGACCGGGCGCGCAGTGTTCCGATGAACGCGACGAAGTCGATGATCGGACACAGCCTCACCTCGGCCGGAGTCATCGAACTGGTTGCCACGACGCTGCAGATCCAGCATGGCGTGCTGCACCCGACGATCAACCAGGAGGAGAAGGACCCGGAGCTCGATCTGGACTTCGTCCCGAATGAGGCCCGTGAGCAGGCCGTCACCGTAGCGATCTCGAACTCGTTCGGTTTTGGCGGGATCAACTCGTGCTTGGTTGTGGGATGCCCAGGATGACCGCACTGCTGTTCGCAGGGCAAGGCAGCGAGCGGGTTGGCATGGGTGCTGGGCTGACCGCTGCCTGTGCGGGCTGCCGGGCCACGTTTGCCGCCGCGGACAAGGCACTGGACCGGCCGTTGTCGCGCTGGATTGAGCAGGGGCCAGAGGATGTCCTGCGAAGTACCGAGATCGCACAACCCGCGCTGCTGACAATCGGTGTCGCGCAGGGGGAACACCTGCTGGCGCATGGCATCGAGCCAGTGGCACTCGCGGGACACAGCCTCGGCCAATACACCGCCTTGGTGACGGCCGGGGCGCTGAATTTCGACGATGCAGTGCGCCTCGTCGCGGCACGTGGGCAGCTGATGCAGCAGGCTGTCCCGCGCGGAGCCGGAGCGATGGTGGCTGTCTCGGGCTTGCCACCGGAGGCCCTTGCGGTGGCAAGCAAGCTCGGCAACGAGCACGGTGTGGTTGGTGTGGCCTGCTTCAACGCACCCGGCCGAGCCGTTCTCTCCGGAGAAGCAGACGCCGTCGCGGTCGCTGCGAATGCCTGCGAGGACGTTGGAGGCGGTGTTGTCGCTCTGCCGGTGAGTGCGCCGTTCCACAGCGCGCTCCTTGCTCCTATCGTGCCGCAGTTTGCTCAACTGATAGCCGAAACACCAATACAGGCGCCGAAAATTCCTGTGGTGGACAACGTCACAGCGCAGCCGTTGCGTGACGCCGAGGCGGTCAGGAAGTCCCTTGTGGACCAGATTGAAGCGCCGGTGCTGTTCGAGGACAGCCTGCGCACCCTGATGGAGCTGGGCGTCCAGCGCGTGATCGGATGCGGGCCAGGCACTGCGGGGCTCAAATTCGCATCGCGAACCATTCCGGACGTCCCACGCGCGACATTCGAGGAGACCGCGGCTGCGACGCGCGATGCGGGAGGTGCACATGTCGGGCCGGTTTAACGGCAAGAGTTTTGTTGTCACCGGAGGTACGCGTGGCATCGGGCGGGCGATCGTGCTCGGCGCTGCCGCCGATGGTGCCCGCGTGGTGTTCTGTGGACGCGGTGAATCCGCGCCTGTCGGAGCCGAGGTCGAAGCCGCTGTCCGTGCGGCGGGCGGTCAGGCGCGGTTCGTCCCGGCGGATGTCGCCGTGGAGGCAGATATCGAGCGGTTGTTCGACAACGCCCTCGGATGGCTGGACGAGGTGCACATCGTGGTGAACAACGCCGGTGTCACTCGTGGCTCGTTGCTCGTGCAGACCGCCCTCGAGGACTGGCAGTATGTGCTGGACGTCAACCTTCGTGGTCCGTTCCTGGTCTGCCGTCGCGCGGTGGACGATATGCTGTCCCAAGGCAGCGGTGGCCGGATCGTGAACGTTGCTTCGTTCACGGCCAACGGTCTTGTGGGCGCGGCGAGCTATGCGGCTTCCAAGTCCGCTTTGCTGTCGCTGACCCGCAGTGTGGCCAAGGAGTACGGTCGCCGCCGAATCTTCTGCAATGCGGTCGTTCCCGGGTTCATCGAGACCGACATGACCACCGGATACCGCCCGGCTGCTCGGGCAGCGCTGGCTCAGCTCTCACCCTACGGGCGGTTCGGGCTCGCGGAGGAGGTCGCCGGCACGGTCCTCTTCCTGGCATCAGATGAAGCGTCGTTCGTGACGGGTGACGCCGTGTATGTGGCAGGAGCGGTACGTGACGTGCCGCGGATGATGTCATGACGTCGAAGGAAGCACCTATGCAGCTGTCAGTAGGTATCGACGACCTCACTCTCTATGGCAGCACACTGGCCGTGGACGCCGCCGGGCTCGCATCGGCCCGTGGCACATCCGAGCGTGAGATCCAGAGACTGCAACTGGTGCGCCGATCCTTGCCGCCGAGCTTCGAAGACCCGGTCACCTTGGCTGTGAATGCCGCGCGCCCGCTCACCGATCCGGACGACCCGGACCGTTACGGGCTACTGGTGGTCGCGACCGAGTCCGGTGTGGACTATGCGAAACCGCTGAGCTCCTATGTTCACAAGTACCTCCAGCTCTCACGTCGCTGCCGGCATCTCGAAGTCAAGCACGCGTGCTACGCCGGCACGGCCGCGCTGCGGCTCGCAAGCGCGTGGGTTCACTGCAATCCCACGCGCCGAGCGCTCGTGATCACGACCGACATGGCCCGGCGACTGTTCCACGATCCCGCAGAGCCGGCCGAGGGTGCGGGCGCCGTCGCCATGGCTGTCGCGGCCGAGCCGCGGGTGCTTGCGTTGGAGCCGGCGAGCGGTGTGGCCGCGCGGGAGACCTACGACGTGATGCGGCCGACCCCATCCTTGGAGACCATCCACTCTGGACTTTCTCTGGCCGCGTATCTCGATCTGCTGGAACTGGCGTGGGACGGCTATCGCGAAGATGCCGGCGCCGACGTGTTCGACACCTTCAGTCATGTCATTTATCACACGCCGATCACTCCGCTCGTTCAGCAAGCGCACGGCCTCGTCGTCGAGGCCCATCGACCGGATGTGGAACCAAGCGCCGTTGCGGATAGTTTCGGGCGGATGGTCCGGCCGTCGCTGAAGTACTGCCAGGAACTGGGGAACACATACTCGGGGAGCTTGTGGGCCGCACTGGTCGCACTGGTGGATCACGCGCCGTCGGTCGCGATCGGCGAGCGGATCGGCTTGTACTCGTATGGTTCTGGGTCCTGTGCCGAGTTCTTCAGTGGCCGGTTCGGGACGGCCGCGCGAGAAACCGTTGGCCGTCACCAGATCGGCCAGCACCTTGCAAGCCGCAGGCTCGTGGATGTGTCCGAGTACGAAAGGATTGTGCTGGACGCCGAGCGGAGCCTGACCGAAGCCCATTTCAAGCCTGACACATCACTCGTGCCGGGGCTTCTCGATGAGGCTTATACCGGCCGGTCACGGTTGGTCCTCGAGCACGTGCGTGACTACTACCGGACGTATGGCTGGAAATGACCGTGAACGAACGACTTCGGATCAAGCTGTCGGCCGTGTCCGGCCGGCCCACGATCACCGGCCCGCTCACCGAACACATCGCGACCACCCTGACCGAGGCGAAGGCTCGCTATGTCACCGTCGAAGGCGAAGCGGGCGCGTTCTGCGAAGGCTTGGACTTGGACTGTCTGTCGGACCCGGCTGAGGATTGGACGGCTGTCCAACGTGGATACGCGGCTATGTTGCGGGCAATCGAACGCGCTGCATGCCCGGTCGTCGCCTTGGTCGACGGTGTTGCGCTTGGTGGCGGACTCGGGCTTGTGGCCACAGCCGATCTGGTGATCGCGACATCGAGGTCCACATTCGGGCTTCCCGAAGTCCTCGTCGGACTCATTCCCGAGATGGCGTTGCCCTACCTCGCCCAACGCGTTGGTGTGGCCAAGGCCCGGCTGCTCGCACTCGACGGCGGGACTGTCGACGCGCCTACCGCACTACGGATTGGCCTGGTTGACGAGATAGCCGACGACCTCGACATCGCGATTGCCCGGCACGCGCGCAGGTGGCTGCGGGCGGATGCTCGTGCACAGCAGGAAGTCAAGGCGGGGATCGTGGAGATGAACGCACCGGATACCGAAGTCGCGGCATTGCGCCGGTTCACGAAGCTACTTGCCACAGCCGAAACGCAGAGACGAATCGTACGGATGGCGGCCGGTGAGCCACCGTGGCTCGACGACAGCGAAGGAGAGCTGTGACCACTCCTGGAACCATGCAGGACAAGGTCGTGGTCGTCACGGGTGGATCACGCGGTATCGGCCGTGCGATCGTGCTCGCGGCTGCCACAGCGGGTGCACGGGTGGCTTTCTGCGCACGGAAGCTTGGTCCTGCGACTGATGAGGTCATCACCCAGGTGGAGAGCCTGGCCGGCAAGCACCGTGCCCTTGCGGTCGCCGCGGACGTGGCCATCGAGTCCGACGTCGAGGAACTGTTCGACGCGGTCGTCGACCGGTTCGGCCGGGTGGATGTCGTGGTCAACAATGCCGGAATCAATCGCGACGCGCTGCTGGTGCACACCACGACCGAGGCGTTCGACGATGTGATCGCCACGAATCTGACCGGCGCTTTTCTCGTCTGCCGTCGAGCTGTCCGGGAGTTCTTGGCACAGGGCGGCGGTGGGCGGATCGTGTCGATCAGTTCGTTGTCGCAACATGGTGCGACATCCCAGGCGGCGTACGCGGCGAGCAAGGGTGGACTGCTCGGGCTCACCCGGACGATCGCGAAGGAGTACGGTCACAAGTCGGTCGTCGCGAACCTGGTGACTGTGGGATACGTGGAAACGGAACTCACTCAGCACTTCGATGAGGGTCTGCGCCGACTGCTACTTGAGGCAACCCCCTTGCGACGTAACGCAAAGCCGGAAGAGATCGCCGCGGCAGTACTGTTTTTGGCCTCAGCGCGTGCCGGATACATCAACGGTGAGGCCGTATCGGCCACTGGTGGCTTGGGCGAGGTGGCGATGTGACCATCGCACTGTATGGACTCGAACGAGCCGCTGACGGCGTGGCCACCTTGCGGATCACCACCGATGAAACTCCCCATGTCGGCGACGCTGCCCTGACAGCACTCACGAATGCTGTCGATGTCATCAAGCGTGATCCGTCCATACGTGCCTTGGTGCTCGAAGGTGGCGAGCAGCACTTCTGTAGCGGAGCGACCCGCGACACGCTGCTCGGCGCCGACGCACCACAGGCCATCGCGCGGCTGACGGGTGGTCTTCCACGACTGCTGTTGAGCCTGGAGATCCCGACGCTCGCGATGATGACCGGACACGCGGTCGGCGGTGGTCTGATGCTCGGACTGTGGTGTGATGTCGCCGTACTGGCCAAGGAATCGCTCTACGGAGCCAATTTCCTCGCTCTCGGCTTCACGCCGGGTATGGGTTCGACGGTACTGCTCGAAGAGGTCTTCGGGGTGCCGCTCGCGCGGGACCTCCTGCTCACCGGGCGAATGATCAAAGGTCGAGAGATCCGCGAAGCGGGAGTACCGCTGTCGCACGCCGTAGTGCCTCGTAGTGACGTCCGAGACCGGACGTACGCGCTCGCCACTGAGATGGCTCAGGCACCCCGAGCAGCGATGGGACTCCTCAAAGGACACATCACGACGCGACGTCGTGCCCAGCTCGAACGTGCGATCGTAAATGAACTCACCATGCATACGGCGGTGTTCGACCAGCCGGAGACCCGCACACGCATCGACGAGAGCTACCCCGCGCCGGTCGCCGCCCGCCACGGAAAGGAAACAACATGATCATGCCCGACTTCGCCGGCCGGGCGGCTCTGGTGACCGGAGGCACGCGTGGCCTCGGCAAGGCCATAGCCATGGAGTTCGCGCGTGCCAACGCAACTGTGTTCGTCACGCACCGATGGGGCAGCGTCGAGGAGACCGAGCTCACTGGCGAGTTCGACGCCGCAGGACTTCCATCACCGGTTGTCGTCGAGGCCGACGCGAGTGACCACGCCGCGACGCGCGCCCTGATGGCCCACATCAAATCACAGGCCGGTCAGCTCCATGCCGTGGTCAGCAATGTGTCCTTCGCGAAGGTCATCGACGACATGGATGACCTGAAGAGGTCCAGTATGGAACTGTCCCTCGGCTATTCGGCATGGCCCGTCGTCGACTTGGTGCAATGCGCACATGCCGCGTTCGGCTCGTATCCACGGTACGTCATGGCGATATCGAGTGACGGTGTCGAAGTCTGCCACGACAGCTACGACCTGGCCGGCGTGTCCAAAGCCGCACTCGAAACGCTCTGCCGATATCTCGCGGTGCGGCTCAAACCACAAGGCGTCCGCGTGAATGTCGTGCGTGCCGGCTATGTCGATACGCCCAGCGCACGGGCGGTCGTCGGCGACGACGTCGTGAAATCGGTCAAGGATCGCCCCGACATCCTGATGGACCCGGCCGGTGTCGGCCGGGCCTGCGTAGCCTTGTCGTCCGGACTGCTCGACGCGGTCACCGGACAGGTCTTGCGGGTGGACGAAGGCATGTCGCTGCTTGGCCCATCGGCATTTCTCGTCGGCCGCCGTGAACCGTTCGAGTTCCCCCGCGATGGCGCGGCATTGGTCGCCAGCATCGGTACGGAGGCCCGATGATCGCCACGATGACCGACGAGATCGCGGCTTTGTACCGGCACGCCGAGAAAAACCCGCTGGTCGACGACCGGCCCACAGCGACTGTGCTCGACCGTGCCGAAATCAAAGCGCTGTTGCCGCACCGGGATCCGTTCCTGCTCGTGGATCGCGTGACCATGCTGGACAGCGAACGCGGCATCGTGATCGCCCGCTACGACCTGGCGGCAGCACGAGAGATATTCGCCGGGCACTTCCCCGGCCGGCCGGTATACCCGGGGGCACTGCAGATCGAGACCGTCGGGCAGGCCGGCATCATCATCGACGGCATCCGCAACGGTGCGGTCACGAACTTCTCCGTGACGCATGTACTGGCTGCGCGGTTCACGCGGCCGGTACCTCCCAGCGGCGAGATCGAAGTCATCGCGCAGGTCTTCGACGACGGCCTTTTCCTGACGATCGTGGGGCAGGTCCTGTATGACGCCAAGATCTGCGCGGTCGCCGCAGTATCAGGCCTAAGTGGAGAGTGAACAAGTGACAACCATGACCGACGTGTTCGGTGTCCTGGCCGATGACCCGATAACCGAGCTGGCCGCCCAGACACGCGCGCAAGGCATGTATCCGTACTTCCTTCCGCTTGAGAAGAGCGAAGGAACCGAGGTCGTCATGGAAGGTAAACGCCTTGTGATGGCCGGGTCGAGCAACTACCTCGGGCTCAACGGCCACCCGCGGGTGCGCGCAGCGGCCATCGAGGCCGTTCAGCGATTCGGCATGTCCTGCAACGGCAGCAGGCTGATGAACGGCACACTGGCCATGCACCTCGAACTCGAGGAGCGGATTGCACGGTTCCTGGGCAAGGAGGACGCGCTGTTGTTCGGCACCGGCTATCAATGCAACGTCGGAGCGATCAGTGCGCTGCTCGGCCCGGCTGACGTCGCCGTATGCGACAAGGAAGTCCATGCGTGCATCCTTGACGGGGTGCAGATGGCCGGTGCTCAACTCGCACGGTTCCGGCACAACGATTCCGCAGACCTCGAAGCTGTGCTGAAGCTGTACGCGGGCACGCCGGCCCTGGTGATCGTGGACGGGGTGTACTCGATGAGTGGCGACCGCGCGAAACTGCCAGAGATCGTGAGCGTGGCGCGCCGCAACGGCGCCCGAGTGTATGTTGACGACGCCCACGGCCTGGGAGTGACGGGCCCCGGCGGACGAGGGACCGCCGCCCATTTCGACTGCGTGCCCGACATCGATCTGATCACGGGCACGTTCAGCAAGGCACTGGCATCGGGGGGTGCCGTGGTCGCCGGTTCGGCCGAGGTGATCGACTTCATGCGGCACCATGCGCGGTCGCTGTTGTTCAGCGTGGCCCTGTCGGCGTCAAGCACAGCAGCGACACTGGCAGCCCTCGACGTACTGGAGAGCGAGCCCGACCGCCCGATCCGCACACAGCGACATGCGGACCGAGTTCTCAAGGAGCTGCGGGCGATGGGATACGACTGTGGAACAAGCGAGACCCCCGTCGTGCCGGTCCTCACGCGCGACGCACCGACAACGGCCGCCGCCTGGAAGGCGCTGCTGGACCGCGGAATCTACACGAACCCCGTGATATCTCCAGGCGTGGCGCCAGGCCGGGAAAGGATCCGTATCAGCTTCATGGCCACCCACACGGAAGCCCAGATCGACCAGATCATCGCGGCGTTCGCCGACATCGCTGACATCGTCCGACCTGGTCAAGTCGAGTCGTGAACGTAGGGGCGACACTATTGGGCGTGGCCTCATCGTCCGGATATCTCTGCGTGAAGTCGGCGGCAAGCCATCGCCTGCTTATTCGCCTATTACGGTGAAGTATACGGTCCCCGAGTACTCGTCATCCCAGTTTCCGGTCCAGACAGGCAGTCCGAAAGTTGCACCAAGCTCGAACCTTGTCGGACTGAGTTGCCGGACGTCGAGGTACATGTTGAGGTTTCCCAGTTCATGGTCGCCATCTCTGTGCGTGAAACGCATACTGAAACCCCTGAGGACCGCGGTAAGCGTAGAAACCGGTGAGTCAAATTCTCCTTCGTATTTTTTTGTGCGTGGTCCTGAACCCTTGAAAGGTTCGAAAGACACACTTGATTGATGTACTTGCATCTTACGTCACCACTCCACGTCGGCGCTGTTGGATTCGTGAACCGCAGGTCAATCGGTCGAGAATGGCGTAGGGGCTTCGGCGGTGACCGCTGTCGGGATGATACTGGTCGCGGATTCGGGAAGAGTGCGCGAGTTCACTTCCGGTAAGACAAAGTTTGTTCTCGCAATTCTCCGAGGGCAAGAGGGCCGCTCCGCTGGCTCTTGGAGGCTTGTCGCCGTGGGGCTGCAGCCCCGAACCTGTGTCGTGTGTTAATCGAGAAGTAGTCTACATCACGTGTTGGCGTATGGACTCGTCTGAGCAGTTACGTACATTATCCGCCAAGCCAACGCCCTTGGATTCGCTGTCCGTTCCGCCCTCCATCCGGGCCTCGTGACCGCGCAGACCGACAGTCGAATCAGCACGTCACCGGGTCAAGTCATGGCCAGTGGCTCACCGATTGTTTCGGGCCAGGGGCCAGTCAAGTGGCCTCCTGCGTTCGCCGGTCGGGGGCCTTAAGCTGGAAGCATTCTTCGCGCAATAACGGGCATATAGGATTCGTTCTACTGTTCGGCCCGGTTCAGTGCTGCGCGAATAACGTGACTGGATGACATTCCCGAGGGAGAATAGTGAATGCTTAGGGCCGCAGTGTGAACGATATCGCCATCGTCGGACTCGCCTGCAGATTCCCGGGTGCGGCCAGCACGGACCAGTACTGGCAGATGATTCTCCAGGCGGCACGCCAGTTCCGTCCGGTTCCCCCGGACCGCTGGCGGCATGAGATGTACTACAACCCGGACGAGAGCGGCGACCCGCTCAAGGCGTACACCGACCAGGTCTCCTTCCTCGAAGATGTGGATCAGTTCGATCCGCTGCACTACGGCATACCGCCGCTGCGAGCGGAAGCCATGGATCCACAACACCGGCTGCTCGTCGACCTCGCCAGGGAGGCACTGCAGGACGCCGGCTGGGAACGCCGCCCCTTCGACCGGTCGCGCACCGGCGTATTCATCGGCATGAGCCAGTCTGACTACCGGGACCTGCTGACCACACGGCTACGGGCGAGGTTGCTCGCCGACGGTTCGCTGCACGCCGGACACTCCGACTCCGGCTTGCTCGCCGCGATCGAGGACGCGGCTGCCGGGGCACTCGCTCCCGGCCAGGCGTTCTCACTGCCCGGAACCCTGCTGAACATGGGTGCGTGCGCGGTCAGCTCGGCGTTCGGACTCAGTGGGCCGTCCTTCGTCGTCGATGCGGCCTGCTCGTCGGCGCTGGTCGCGCTGCAGGAGGCGGTGAACCACCTGCGGACAGGCAGTTGCGCGGCAGCCCTCGTCGGAGGTGTCTTTCTCAACCTCACCCCAGACGCGCTCCTCGGGTTCTGCCTGGTGGGCGCGGTGTCGGCGCGCGGCGTGTGCCGTCCGTTCGATGCGCGTGCGGACGGGTTCGTGCTCGGCGAGGGTGGTGCCCTTGCGGTTCTGCGACCGCTCGAAGACGCGATGCGTGATGGCGATCGTGTCTACGCGGTGATCAAGGGGGTGGGGGTGTCGAATGACGCCGCGGCCGAAGGCCCGCTGACGCCGCGTGTCGAAGGTCAACTCGCGGCCCTTCGTGCCGCGTACCAGGACGCTGGAGTGCATCCGGGCACGGTCGAGCTGATCGAGGCGCACGGCACGGCTACAGCGGTAGGGGACCGCGTCGAGGTCGAAGCTCTTCGTGCCGCGCGGACGGAAAGCCTGAGGGCCGAGACAGCACACTGCTATCTCTCCTCGGTCAAGGCGCTGATTGGACACACACTGCCCGCGGCCGGCGCCGCGGGACTGGTCAAGGCCGCGCTTGCGCTGCATCGCACGACCATCCCTCCGCAGCCTGAGACCGCACCCAACCCGCACTTGTCGTTGGCCGAGGCGGGATTCCAGATCACCGAGCAGGCGATTGCGTGGAACGGACCTGCGGACCATCCGCGGCGCGCGGCGGTGAGTTCGTTCGGCTTCGGCGGTACCAACGTCCACGTCGTGCTCGA
The DNA here is from genome assembly GCF_017876405.1 of Kibdelosporangium banguiense. GTDB lineage: Bacteria > Actinomycetota > Actinomycetes > Mycobacteriales > Pseudonocardiaceae > Kibdelosporangium > Kibdelosporangium banguiense. The sequence continues at coordinate 4,003,000 of NZ_JAGINW010000001.1, forward strand.
GGAGGCACCGGATCGGCGAGTTTTCCGGGCGGCCGCCGCTCCTGGCGTCGAGATCGGTGAGAAGCCCTGGCTCTATGTGCTCTCAGCCGGATCGCCTCAGCTGCTCGCCGAACACGCCGCCGCGGTCCGGGAGAAGGTCGCCACGAACCCTGATCTGACACCGGCGTCGGTCGCGTACACCCTTGCGACCCGTTCGCCGCTGTCGATCCGCGTGACCTTCGTCGCGGCGACCCGGGACGAGTTGATCGATCTCCTCGATACGGCAACCGTGGCGCTGCGATCAGGGGCCAGTGGTGATCTCGGCTCCGGCATCCACGTGGCAGCGGCGCCGCCCCCGAAGGACCTGCCGACGGTCGTGTTCGTCTACCCCGGCCAGGGGGTTCAGCGAGCCGGCATGCTCGGCGACGTACGCCGTCGTTTCCCGTCCTTCGGCGACATCGTGGAGGGGCTCGAAGCAGACGTCGACCAGGGCATCGGCACGTCGCTTACCAGACTGGTCTGGCCGCAAGGGGTGGCGGCTGAGGATGCCGACCTGGCGCTGACCGACACGCGGATCTGTCAACCCGCACTGGGTGTACTGGGCATCGCGATGAGTTCGCTGCTCGCCGACTGTGGGGTTCGCCCCGATATCGTGCTCGGCCACAGTGTGGGCGAGTTTCCGGCCGCGGTCGCCGCCGGCGCTCTGGATGCGGTGGACGCGACCAACTTCCTCGTGCACCGAGGGGCGGCCATGGCAGCCGTCGGCGACACAGAGTTGGGGGGCATGCTTGCGGTTCAGGCGACCGAAGAGCAGTTCGCCGAACTGGCCACCGACATCGACTGGGTGTGGCCCGGCTGTTTCAACCACCCCGGGCAGGTTGTCGCGAGTGGGACGGCGGACGCGCTTGACTGGCTTGCCGAGCGCTGCGCAGCGGCTGGTGTCACGGCCACCCCGCTGCGTGTCTCGCACGCTTTCCATTCGCCCCTCGTGGCAAAGGCTGACACGCAGGTTGCCGAGCAGTTGGCACGGCTCCCATTGCGCCAACCCGACCGCGTCTTCGTCTCCACTGTGAGCGGCCAGGCGTGCATGGACCCAGATGAGCTGCGTAGCTGCTGGCGACGGCACTGCTCGTCGCCAGTGCGGTTCGGCACGGCCATCCAGGTGGCTGCCGAGGGCGGTAACCGTGTCTTCGTCCAGGCATTCGGCGGGAACGGGCTGCTCGCCATGGCGCGACAGTCTGTTCCCGATCCCGCGTCCCACCACTTCGTCAGCCTGTCCGGTGCGGAGCCGGACGAGGGACGCACGTTCCTCGCAGGTCTCGGCCGGCTCGCCGTGCTGGGGATACCGGTCGATCTGCTGCCACTGTTCGAGGAATCCGAACGCAACCTGGTGGACCTGCCGGCGAGCCCGCTGGTCACACAGCGCTACACGATCCGCAAGGCCGATCCGTGCCTGCCCGCACACCGTTATTCGCAGCCGGATACGGCGGAAACAACCGGATCCCCGGAGGTACGCATGAACGATGTCGTCCAGTTTCTTCGTGAGCAGCTTGACGTCCTGCGCGCCGCCACCGGTGCCTGCGCCACCACGGTCACCGAGGTTTGCCCGCTACCCGCAGTCGTCCCGGCGGTGACCACGACCGCGCCAGATCATGACACCGTGCCACAGCGTCCCACACTCGTCCCGGCAGCGGGTGAGCCGGACATCCGTGATCGGGTGTTCGGCGCGATCGCCAAGATCAGCGCGTACCCGTACGAGTATCTGCGGGGCGACCACGCGATAGTCGGCGATCTCGGGTTCGACTCGATCATGCTCGCCGACCTGTTCGCCGCGTTCCAGCGACTCTGGCCGGAACTACGAGTGGACATGGGCGACCTGCACGCCATCACCACTATCGATGATTTCGTGCGGGCCATCGCCAGTCAGGTCGGTGCCCAGACACCCAGCGTGGCGGTAGAGCCCGATCATGAGCAGGTCGGCGTTTCCGCGCCGGCCGGCCCGCCGGAGCACCATACGGAATTCAGCGACGTGCCAGAATTCAGCGACGTGCCGGAATTCACTGACATGTCCGCGTTTCCCGAGATCCTGAGGCACCAGGAGCGCTTTCATCTCGTGGCGAAGTCCGGGCTGACCAACCCGTACTTCCTGACTCACGAGGGCACCGCGCGCGATCTCACCCAAGTCGAGGGCAAAGAGCTGATCTGCTTCTCCAGCTACAACTATCTCGGGCTGTCCGGCCACCCCGCCGTCAGTGCGGCGGCGAAGCAGGCCACCGATCTGTACGGAACGTCGGTGTCCGCGGCCAGGCTGCTCTCCGGGGATCGTCCGCTGCATCGCGAGCTGGATATGGCGCTCGCCGATCTGCTCCAGACCGAAGACGCGCTCGGACTCGTCAGCGGTCACGCCACCAATGTCACCATGATCGGGCACCTGCTCGGACCGGACGACCTGATCGTGCACGACGCGCTCGCCCACGACAGCATTCTCCAGGGTTGCAAGCTGTCCGGCGCGACACGCAGGCCGTTTCCGCACAACGACATCGCCGCACTCGACGAGCTGCTCACCCGGATTCGGAACCAGTTCCGGCGCGTGCTCATCGTCGTCGAAGGTGTCTACAGCATGGACGGCGACATCCCGGATCTGCCTGAGCTGATCCGGGTCAAGAAGAGGCACGGCGCGTTGATCATGATCGACGAAGCGCACAGCATCGGTGTCCTCGGGGCCACCGGCGGTGGCATCGGCGAGTACTTCGGGGTGGAGCGCGCCGATGTGGACCTGTGGATGGGCACGCTGTCCAAGGCCTTCGCCGGCTGCGGCGGGTACATCGCCGGCAGCCGCGGTGTAATCGACTACCTGAAATACACGTTGCCGGGGTTCGTCTACAGCGTCGGCCTGACGCCACCCAATGCGGCGGCCAGCCTCGCCGCGATACAACAGATGCGGGCCGAGCCCGAGCGGCTGGTCCGGCTGCATGAACGCGCACAGTTGTTCCTCCGGCTGGCCAAACAGGCCGGCATCGACACCGCCGGCAGCGCGGGTACCCCGGTGATCCCGTGTGTCATCGGCGACTCCCTGCGCTGTGTACAGCTGGCCAACGCATTGTTCGAGCGCGGCATCAGCGTTTGCCCGATTCTGTACCCGGCTGTCGAAGAACAACTGGCCCGGTTGCGGTTCTTCGTCACGAGCGAGCACACACCCGAGCAGATCACGCAGACCGTGGCCATCCTCGCCGACGAACTCGATCGGCTCGAAGCCGGCCAAGCGACCAAGACGGCACAGACCGCCCCAGCCTGAACGTTCAGGTAGTTAGGTGACTCAAGTGGTAGATGGTACGGAGAAGACTGCCGATCTACGCCCAGCAGCGACAAAGGCCGGCCTCGCTGCCGCTCCGCCGGTCAATCGGTTGTTGCGCCTGACGCTCGCCTGGCCGAAGACAATCCTGCTGATGACCCTCCTTCTCGCTGCGGGCATGGGTGTTTTCGGGGCCGGAGCCCTGAGTGAGCTCAAGACCGGAGGTTACGACGCCCCGGGGGCCGAGTCGGTCCGTGGCCAGGAAATCCTCGCCGAGCGGTTTCCGCACGCCAATCCCAATCTGGTTGTCCTGGTCGCCAACCCTGGTGGCAGTGTGGCGGATCCGGACGTCACCGAGATCGGACGAGAGGTGACGCATCGGCTCGCGGTGACACCTGATGTCACCGTCGGATCGTCCTACTGGGACACTCCGATCGCCGAACTCCGTAGCGACGGCGGTGAAGCCGGCCTCATCCTGGCCCGAGTGGGTGGCGGCGAGGACGAAGTCGCCGATGTGACCAAGCGACTGCATGACGAACTGGCTGGTTGGCGCGGGCCGGTCCGGGTGCAGTTCGGCGGCTTGGCCCAGGTGGAGAACGACGTGAATACTCAGGCTGCAGCGGACCTTGTCAAGGCTGAGTCAGTCGCCATCCCGCTGACACTCGTCCTGCTGTTGTTCGTTTTCGGCACCGTCGTCGCGGCCGGTGTACCGCTGTTGATCGGCCTCATGGCGATTGCCGGCACTCTTGGCGTCCTGCGAGCGATGGCGTCGGTCGTCGATGTCTCGGTGTTCTCGGTGAACCTGGCCGCCGCACTTGGCCTGGGGCTCGCGGTCGACTACAGCTTGCTGTTCGTTTCCCGCTACCGCGAGGAGCGTCGCCGTCATCCGGACGCAACGTTCGCTCTCGCAGCCACCATGCGCACGGCGGGCCGGACAATTGTGTTCAGCGCGCTGACCGTGGCTGTCGCGCTCTGCAGTCTTTTGGTTTTCCAGCAGTACTTCCTGCGCTCGTTCGCCTATGCGGGCGTCGGCGTTGTCGGTGTGACCGTGGTGGGCGCCACGATTGTCCTGCCGGCGCTGCTGGCCATCGTAGGCGACCGCATCGACTCCTTTGCGTTGCCAGGCCGAAGGATCCGTCGTGATCGGGCCGCCGGCTTCTGGGGCGGCGTCGCGGGATTGGTACTGCGTCGTCCTGTTCTCACCGCGACGCCGGTGGTCGCACTGCTGCTGGTGCTCGCCGCGCCGTTCTTGCACGTCCAATTCGGAATAGCGGATGAGCGGGTGCTTCCCCGCTCGGCGGAGAGCCGGGAAGTCACCGACCGCGTACGTGACGACTTCGGCTCGACCGGCAATGGGTCGCTCGCGGTCGTCGGTGAACAGTGGGGCGACACTCTCGACGCGAAGCAAGCCGTTGCCGAGTACGGACAGCGGGTGTCTCTCGTGCCGGGCGTGACCCGTGTGGACAGTGCGGCTGGGTCATTCGCCCACGGTGTCCTGATGCAGCCGCCGATGCCGGGCGGGGAGCAGCAGTTCCGTTCCGGTGAGGTCATATGGTTGTCCGTCCTCAGCGGGGTCGAGCCGTACTCGTCGGAGGGCGCGCAGCTCGCGCGCGACGTACGGGCCGTTCCGGTACCCAAGGATCGTCGCGTGTTCGTCACCGGGCAGGGTGCCCAGCTCGCCGATGTGACCAAGTCGATCGCTGACCGGCTCCCGTACGCGCTCGCTCTGATCGCCCTGAGCACTTTCGTGCTCCTCTTCATGATGACCGGGAGCCTGCTGTTGCCGCTCAACGCATTGGTGCTCAACCTGCTGGGCCTTGGCGCGGTTTTCGGGGCGATGGTGTGGGTTTTCCAGGACGGGCACTTGTCCGGACTGCTCGGGTTCACCCCGGCCCCGCTCGCAGTCGTGATCCCGGTGCTGCTGTTCTGCGCCATCTTCGGGATATCGACGGACTACCAGGTCTTCGTCCTGGCCAGGATCAAGGAGCAGCACGACGCCGGGGCCGATCTCAACGGGGCTGTCGTGCATGGACTGTCGCGCAGCGGACCGGTGATCACCGCCGCCGCGGCGATCCTGTGTGTGTCCTTTCTCGCCATGCTCGCCTCGCGCGTGTCGCTCATCCAACTCCTGGGGCTCGGTGCCAGCCTGGCCGTTCTGCTGGACGCGTTTCTCATCCGGCCCGTCCTGGTAACGGCCCTCATGCGTCTGTCAGGCAGGTGGAGCTGGTGGGCACCCAGGCCGTTGCGGGCCCTGCACAACCGGTTCGCGTTGCGCGAATGACTTGAGGCACATGTACGACGGTGACGTCAATATGACGTCCCCAGGTGCGACGATACGGAATGTGGCCTCTTACCTTGTCCCAGCCCGCGGGTCCTCAGGATCGAGCACGGAGGTAGGACGAATCATGTCTCCGAACACAGCCACCACCACCACTTTCCTCGATTTGCTGCATGCGCAGATCCGCAACGAGTTCACCGCGTCGCAGCAGTACGTCGCACTCGCAGTCTGGTTCGACGACCAGGACCTGCCCCGGCTGGCCGCGCACTTCTACCGGCAGGCGCTGGAGGAACGCGACCACGCCATGAAGATCGTGCGGTACTTTCTGGACAAGGATCTTCCGGTGGCCATCCCCGGCACCGACGACGTCCGCAACGACTTCAAGAACGCGCACGAACTCGTGGCCCTCGCACTGCACCAGGAGCAGGAGGTCACCGAGCAGATCACCAGGCTCGCCAACGCCGCCCGCTACGAGGGGGACTACATCGGCGAGCAGTTCATGGACTGGTTCCTGCGCGAGCAGGTGGAGGAAGTCGCCCAGATGAGCCGGCTGGTGCACGTCGTGGAACGCGCAGGCGACAACCTCTTCCACGTAGAAGACTTCCTGGCCCGCGAGAGCGACAGGCTCTCGGGTCATCACGACGATGGGAACATCGTTCCACCTACCGCCGGCGGCTCAGTCAACTGAGCGCAACACGCCGCCGGCGAGCCGGCTCATTGCCGGATCCCGTCCCAAGTTCAAGAGGCTCGCGGGTGGGCGGAGTGGGTGTGCCTGGCGAGTCGCACGGCCGCCTGCTCGGCGGTCGCGCCGAACACGTAGGTGCCGCATCTGCCGACCGGGCACGGCAGGGCGAGCCGGGACTCATCAGGGATTGGAAGCTGTTGCGGCGCTTCGGATCGGAATCGGAACGGCCGGGACTCGAAGGGCGTCATCCGGTCCTCGGCGTCGACCGTCTGCTGTAGGCCCGTGCCCGGCGACCGTCTTGGCGGCCGGGCACGGGCTGAGGCTCGTCGCCGAGTGCGCCGGCGACAGAGCCTCGCCGGACCGCCGCCGGAACGTCACGCTGCAGGTGACCGGCAGCCCGGAGTTTGCGAATCCGCTGTTGTGACAGAGGGTGATCACGGCGGCTCCGCAGAACCGAGCGACCCGCCCAGATCACCAGTCCGGCGACCCATAAAGCGGACATCAGCGCTAGGTACCAGTCAGCGGCGAGGAGTTCCGCTAGCTCGGCTATCGTCATTCCTCCACGTCTCTTTGCCCGCTGCCGTGCGATGTCGTGCGCCCTGCGCCCACCCATGACGTTTCCGGAAACTATGCCATGATTCCGGAAACATGCCACTCTGTGTCACCCAAATGGAGTCACTCATGCCGCGTAAGAGCCCGGGAGCCAAAGCCAAGGGTCTTGGCACGGAGCTGCGGATCCTGCGTGAGCGAGCCAAGAAGAAACAGGCCGACGCTGCTCGTGCGCTCGGTGTGTCGGTACAGGTCATCTCCCGGCTGGAGACCGGCAACCGCAACATCTCCGAGGAGGAGGTGCTGGTCCTGCTCACCGTGTACGAGGTCGCCATTGCCAGCCCGAAGCGGGAGCAGTTGTTGATGATGGCCCGCACTTTGAACGACCCAGGCTGGTGGGAACACGACATGCCGGGCTTGACGCAGGAGTCGGCGACCCTCGCGGACTACGAGGAGCGCGCCCGCCGGATCACCAGTTGGGCGCCACTGCTCATCCCGGGCCTGCTACAGACCATGAGCTACTCGCGGGCGTACATGCTCGATGACGGGATCGCACCATCCGAGGTCGAGGGCCGGCTGACTACGCGGCTGCGTCGGCAGCATCGCCTGACGCGGTCGGACGTGCAGTACGTAGCGATCATCGGCGAGCCCGCACTGTCCGGCCTCGACCCTGCCCTCGCCGCCGAGCAGTATGCCTCTCTGCTGGCCGCCAGTGCCCGGCCGAACATCTCGATCCGAGTCGTGCCGATCGGCCGGCTCAAGCACGCCGGCCGGCTCGGCGGATTCCTCGCGCTCGAGCTGGAGAACGAGGAGCCGGTGGTGCACGTCGAGCTTGCGCGCTCCGGCGTGTTCCTGGACGAGCCGTCCCTGACAGGGCCGTACTTCGACACCCTGGCCGGGGTATCGGAAGTTGCGCTGAGTGAGACAGAATCGAGTCAGTGGATCTCCCACAGAAAGGGCGAGATGGAGAGCTGACTATGGATCTATCTGGGGCAACGTGGCGCAAGTCGTCACGAAGTGGCTCGCAGTCGGACTGTGTCGAAGTTGCGATGACGGAGAATCTCGAGGCGGTCCGGGACAGCAAGAACCCGGAGAGCACGCTCACCGTGGACGTGCGCATGCTCGTCAGAATGGTGCGTGCCGGCCGGTTTGACCGCTGACACACAAAACGGCCCCCGGTGGTCATGACACCGGGGGCCGTTTGCCGCGCTCAGCCATGTCGGCGGAGCGCTCGGGCGTTGTCCCACCTACAAGCCCTCTTCGGGCTCGTCCGCTGCGTGCGATCCTGATCGAAATTGCTCGTAAGTATGCAGCCGCCGGTACTGTCCGGTTGTGAACTCGGGTGGCGCGGACCAGCCGGTTGCGACTACTCGCCAGAGTTCCGGCTCGCTTTGTTCTTCGGCACCGCCCGGGTGTGGCAGGTGATTCACGGGTTGCAGGTGCTGGGAGTGGCTTCTTTCCTGACGAAGTCCCACGCGTTGATTCCGGTGAAGTTCACCCGGGTGAGGTGCGGCGTGGCAGGAGTGGTCGCGACGCTGTCCATCGTGACATTCGTCGCCTGCTTGACCAGTCGGATCACCGTTTGGTCGGGGATGTCCCTCGCGGTGTCGAAGGTCTGGTCGGGGATGGACAAGATGTACGAGGGACTGGCCAGTACGTATGCCTGACCTGGGTGGATCATCGTGTCTGCGGGGATCTCGGCGACCAGGCGCCGCGGGTCGGCAGCGCCGAAGGAGGCCTGCGCCTGGAGACCGCCCATCGGCACGGTGTAAACGTCGGCGCTGCGGTTGCAGATCTCGATGAATTCCTGGTTCGGCAAACCACCGAGGCGGGTGGCGACTTCGCTGATGTACACATCGCCGGGGACGATTTTGACCGCGCTGGCTTCGTTTTGCGGTTCGGATGCGTTCGCCGTGCCGGTGAGTCCGAGAATCATCATGCCCGTCGCGAGAACCGCGGGAATTGTGCGTTTCATTCTTACAACCTCCCTCGGAAGACTGGTCGGAATGGCGCCCGTTGTGCTCGTCGTAGTCGTATTGGGTACTGTGCCCGGACTGCCAACGATCCCGGTCTCGTAAAACGCGGTGGAGCTCGGGCCGTCGGGGTGGCCCGAGCTCCACACGCTCTGGTTGTTACCGGTACGTTACCGGGTCTGGACCGGGTTGCAGAGGCCCGGGGTGGCGACCGTCTTGACGAAGTCCAACTTGTTGATTCCGGTGAAGTTCACCCGGGAGAGGGACGTCGCGCGAGGGTCGTTCGGGGTCAGCGGAGTCGCCACCGGCGGTGCCGCGAACGGCGAGGTGGCAATGGTCGCGAAGCTGTCGAACGTGATATTCGTCGCCGGGTTCACCAGCCCAATCCCGAAGAGGTCGGGGAGGTTCTTCGTGGTCTCGAAGATCTGGTCGGGAACGGTCAGGGTGTAGGTGGGGCTGGCGATCACGTACGCCTGACCTGGGTGGATCACCGTGCCGGCGGGGATCTCGACGACCAGGCCCCGCCGGTCGGCACCGCTGAAGGTGGCCTGCACCTGGATACCGCCCATCGGCACGACGAAAGGCTCGGTGGCGCGGGTGCAGATCTCGATGAACTCCTGCTCGGTGGGCAGCGGCAGGTTGTTGAGGCGGGTGGCGACTTCGCTGATGTACAGTTCGGCTGGGACGACCGTGGGCGCGATGGACTCGCCCTGTTGCCCGGATGCGTTCGCGGTGCCGGCCCCGGCGAGTCCGAGAACCGCAAATGCCGCGAGAACGGCGGTAATTGTGCGTTTCATTGAGGGAATCTCCTCAGAGGGTGATTTCAAGGAATAATGCACATGGTCACCTGTGCGAGGTGCCTCGATCACGTGCTCCAGGACATCGAGGAACCCTGTGTTCGACTGTTCCACCTGGATTGTTCTTCAAGAAAGTGGCCATTGACGTGGCCCCGGTTTCATCGGTCTGTTATCTCGTTGGTTTTCCGCATCGTGCTGATTTCGTTCCGGTTTGTCGGGCGGGTCGGTATGCCACGGGGGCCGCTGGAGTACAGCCGCCATCAACCGGTACTTCCTGGCCACGGTAGCCGCGTGCCGCAAGCCGGCCAGTGGTACTTGGAGCACGTGGCTCAGCCAGTACAGCCAATGACCGGTTGGAATACGCTTGCCGCGTTCCCATCTGGATACGTCGGAACGCGTAACCGTATCACGGCCCGACGCCTCGATCAGCGCATCGGCGAGCTCGCGCTGGCTGAGTTTGTGCTTGTGCCGGGCCGACCTGATCAGCTCAGAAATTGATTCAGGTGGCTCTCTGTCATGCACGTTCAGTTTCCTGTCCCGGTGGTTTCCCGCTTGAGCTCGTTTCATGCCCGGACGATCAGCTGCAGTTGAGTTCGGCAGGACTCACGAATGTGAAGCCCATATCCCGGATACCGGCGACTATCTCGCCGAGATGCGAGGTGCCGAGCCCTGGGTGGTAGAAGAAGCTCGCCACGCCGTCACGCACCACTGCGACACGGCGGGCGGTCGCGAGGATATGGGAGGGCAGCCGGCGGCGGTTGTCATCAGCCATTGTCAAGTCGACGTAGCCGAGTGACTCGGGTATCACCACGGACCCATAGACATCGCGTACCAGGAACGGAAAGCTCTGGCCGTAGATCCGTGAATAGTCGGGAGTACCAGAACCGCAGTCACCGTTGCGACACCATCCGGCTGCGTACTGACCATTGTCGTAGCGCGCCTCGAACCGGTCGTCCACCACCGTGTAGTCGATGGTGGAGCCGGCATAGTGCGGGAATTCGAAGATCTCTGGTACTTCCAGGCCTACCGCCCGGAACTCCCGCGCGGCCGCTCGTATCCGGTCGGTCGCCCAGGATCGCGAGTCTTCGGGCACCGGACCGACGTAGTGCAATTCACCCTTGTCGTCCATGCGCACCCGGTAGAACTCGTAGTCATCAGCACTGACGCCGTTATACGGATTGAGGGTGTCGCGGTACTGGTGGGTATAGCCGTGCATGATCAACGTGCCGCCCTTGTCCTGCATGTATCGCAACGCCGCGACGACTTTGGGTGCGTCGGCCAAGGTCCTGTCCACCGGCTTGCCATCGTGGTACACCCCGTGTGGGTCCCGGTATCGCGGATACACCGCGACCGAGAACGGCACTCGGCGGCCGGCCAGGTAGTCCGCGATCTCGCGCAGCTGTGCGGGATTGTCGTCCGGGCCCACGTCCTCGATGCGCACGAGAGCGCGCTTGTGTTCCGGCGCGTTGGGGTCGGCGTGCCGCGCCAGCACGTCAGCGGCAGCGAGGTAGCGGTCGTCCGGTCCGGTGTACGAGAACGGCACTTCACCGAAGTAGGTCAGGTGCTTTGAGCGCACAATCCACGGGAAGCGGCTGTCATCCGATCGGACCGCCTGCGCCACTGTACGTGCCTTGTCAGCGTCCTCGATGTCGGCACGCACGATGCCCGAGGGGATCGTGGCACGGTCACGGGTGAAGTCCACGTCTCGGTAGCGGACAGTTGTCACGTCGGTCGTGTCGATGGGGCCTGGCCGCCAGCCGAACCGGGTCGCGAAGTCCCGACCACGTTCGGCGAGACGCCAGATGTTGTCGTACATCCACGCGACCGGCGTTCGGGCCTTCAGCACGTCGTCCAGGAATGCGTTCGGCAACGGTTCGTCGAAGGTGGAGCCGATGTATATCACCGAGGTGTAGTCGGACATCTCGCCCGCCCGGTACGCGCGGACGGGATGCATGACCCACGCGCTGTTGTGGGATATGAGGTTTCCGGTCATCACGGCGTAGGACTCGCCCAGCCAGCCGTACACCCCACCCGTGTCGTACAGCACGAGCGTCCGCCGGCCGGGATCCGCTCCGGGAGCGGACGGGTAGGTCCGTACGCGCCTTGGGGTATCCGTGGCTGCCGGATTTGTCGTGGTGTCCTTGGGATCGGGCCGGGTCGAGGGTGGACGTGGAGGGGCGGGCAGGACGGGCCATTGCCAGCCGCCCGACACGCGGGCCGGCCGTGGACGATGGTGCTCCGGCGTCACGGCGCTCCCGGGCGCGCTGGGGACTGCGTTGGCCACGCCGGTGAACATGACGCACAGTGCGAGCAGGACGGCTGGTAGCCGACGAATGCAACCGCGGATTCTCATGGGTACTCCTGTGATGGTGGTGACAGCGCCAGTCGCGGTTCACCCGGTTCTATCTGTCTCGATTGGACAGTCGAGTGTGGGCATGAGGTCACCCCTGCCCGGCTTCGGAGACGGACACGAACCGGTAGCCGGCGGCCGTTATGCCGTCGATGATCCGATCGAGTGCCTCGGTGCCCAGATAAGGGTGGTAGAAGAAGCTCGCGATCCCGTCGTCGACCACACGAAGCGTCCGGGCGCCGGAGAGGACTCCCTCGATGTGACGATCGAGTTCGGCGGGCTCAGACCACGGCGGGATGTAGCCAAGGTTCTCCGGTACGACGACCGCACCGTATACATCACGCACGACGTACGGGAACGCCTGCGTGAATATCCCCGCCGGGTCTGCTCGCACGATGTCGCCGCACTCGGTCGAGCACCAGCCTGGAAAGTAGCTTCCCCGGTCGTACCGAACGCCGAAGGTCGCGGTCGCGGCCTGATATCCGGCGGCGGACGCCGTGTAGTGGGGGAACTCGAATGCCGCGGGATCCGGTAGTCCGACCAGAGCAAGTTCGCCAAGGGCACGGGCGAATCGCTCACTCGCCCACTGCACGGAGTCGCCAGGCACGGGTCCGAGGAGCTCGACTACCTTCTCGTCGTTCAACCGCGCTCGGTAGAACTCGTAGTCAGCGGCGCTGACCCCGTACGGGTTGGGTTCGTCGCCGAACTGGTGGGTGTACCCGTGCAGCACAATCGTTCCGCCGCGGTCGATCATGTATCGCAGCGCCCGCACCATCTCCGGGCGGTCCGCGAGCCGTCGCTCCGTCGGTACCCCTGAGTTGGCGATCCCCTTGGGATCGCGGTAGTACGGGTAGACAGCGACCGAGAAAGGCACCCCCCGATCGTGGAGACGGTCCGCGATCTGCTTGAGCTGTTCGGGATTCGCGGACGGTCCCACGTCTTCCAGTCGCACCAACGCGCGCGCCGGCCGTGGCGGGGTCGACGGCGACAGCGTCGCCCGAATCAGGTCCGCGGCTGCGAGATACCGGTCCGTCGGACCCACATAGGCGAACGGTATCTCGACCACGTAGGTCAAGGTTCCCGAGCGCACCGCCCAAGGGGTTCGACTGCCGTCGTCGTGGACGCTCTCAGCGAGAACCCTGGCCTTCGCGGGATCCAGCAGCCGGGTACGCACAGATGTACCCGCTTGGGCGTCACGGGTCAGCCGTACTCCCTTGTAGTCCACGCCGGTGATGGCTCGCTCTGCCCAGCCGTCCGGCTGCCAGCCGGTCTTCGCCGCGTATCCGCTGTCGCCGTCGAACAAGCGGTTGATGTCGTATCCCAGCCACAACACCGGCGTCCCGCCCGCGCGGACGTCGGCCAAGAACGCGTCCGGAAGCGGGCCGCCATCTATGAGACCTACGTAGACGACTGCCGAGAACCCCGTCATGTCACCCGGCTGGTACTTCTCGGCCTGACGCAGTTCGAAAGCGCTGCTGTGCGAGACGAGATTGGCGGCTTGTGTCCCATAGCCCTCGCCGCTGGCGGCCGATGGCGTGACCGGGCCGGGAGCGGAGCTGTTGTACAGCACGAGTGTTCGGCTGCCCTCCGGGGCACCAGGAGCCGGATCGCCCGGCTTGCCCGCGAGCGATGCCGAGGGCACGGAACCCCATTTCGGTTCGGCAGGCAGCAACACCGGTGCCGGCGCCGAGGTCGGGGCCAGCAGAACACCGATGACTGCCAGCACGCACAACAACAACCGCAGCCACGCGGGCGTCCATAGACTGGTCGGTAGAGTGGTGGTCGATGAGCGCATCATTCGCCCCCGGCGGCCGAGGGGCGAAGCACCGGCGGTGCCATGGGATGGGCACTCTCCAGACCGAGCAAACAGGCGATCGCGTGCTCGGCGCGGTGCGCGGCGAGCCCATCGCCGAAGGGATTGACCGGCCTGTTCTCCGGCAGTAGCGGTGGTTCGTTCAGTAGCCGCGAGGCTTGGTCCGCGATCACCATGGGATCGGTTCCGACGAGCGTCGAGCAGCCGGCCTCCACCGCCTCCATCCGCTCGGTGACGTCTCGCAGAACCAGGACCGGAACGCCGAAACTGGGCGCTTCCTCCTGTACGCCACCGGAATCGGATGCGACCAGCCGAGCCATCGAGAGCAGGCGGCAGAACTCGATGTAGCTCAGCGGCGCGGTGAGGTGAACCCGGTCCACCCCGAACACTCCGGCCATGACCTGCTTGCGAACGTCGGGATTCGGATGGATGGGCAGCACGATCTCGACGTCCTTGTGGCGTTCCAGCACGTTCCGCAAGCCGGCCAGGATGCCCGTCAACGGCGGGCCCCAAGACTCCCGGCGATGCACAGTGACCAGCATCAGGCGGTTCCGTTCGGAGCGCACCCTGTCTTCCACCGCGGCCAGCCTGGGGTCGCTGTACGCCATAGGGCGGCCGGCGATCGAGAGGACGGCGTCCACCACGGTGTTCCCGGTCAGCACCACGCCCGGTCCTGTGATGCCCTCCGCCCGCAAGTTCTCCACGGCGCGCTTCGTCGGCGCCAGGTGCAATGAGCTGATCTGAGCGAGCAGCTTGCGATTGGCCTCCTCCGGAAACGGAGCGTCCAGATCGTGTGACCGCAGCCCTGCCTCTATGTGTGCGACCGGCACCTTCCGCCAGAAGGCGCTCAGCGCCCCGGCCAGGGCAGTCGTCGTGTCACCCTGCACCACGACGATCGAAGGATTCCGTTGTGCGAGTTGCCGGTCGAGCACTCGCACGAGCTCGCCCAGCAATTCGGGCTGGCTTCCTGTCGAGCGCTCGATGCGCAAGCGGACGTCGGGGCGCAGGGCGAACGCGTCGAGCGCCGGCTCGAACATCGACTCGTGCTGACCGCTGGCCACCACGACAGGGCGCATTCGGCCACGCGCCAGTATCGCCTCCACCACGGGCGCCAGCTTGACCGCCTCTGGCCGTGTCCCGCCGACGAGCATTATTTCCGGTTTGGGTGTGGTGGTAGCGGTCGTGACGGCACGAGGATTTGCCGTTAGGGTGACCCCTGCCCTGCTCCGAACAGCGCAGTCCATTCTTACTCCCGCTCAGTGATTCTTGCGCGAAGTCCTCGAGAAGAGTTGCCCGAGGCCGCGCAAGCAGGTTCAGTAGTAGCGGTACGTAGAGCTTCCCATGCTCTCTAAATCGACGCAGCAAGTTATCCACTCACCAAAAGGATTGTCAAGATGTCGACTGCTTTGGTCGGTCGGGCAGGAACTCCGGTCGCTCTTGGATTCGCTTTTTCAGCGGGTGCCAGCGCCGCACATCTCATCGGGCAGATCGTAGTCGGTGCCACGACCTTCCTGGTCCTGCGCAGGCTATCCCTGCGCCTGTGGGCCGAGATCGGCGAATAAACCGGAAATGAACCTTCCCGCATTGATGCTCGGGCTTTTGCTCGCCTGGCCTATATACAATCTCGTACTTTCTGTTCTGGGCTTGAGAACTCCTCGGCCGAGTTCGGTCAAGGCGGCGGAACAATCATGTTTCTGGCTCGTGGTACCGGCGCTCAACGAAGAGTTGGTCATTGCCGGCACTGTCCGGTCACTGCTCGCACTTGAAGCGCCGGGTGCCCGACTACGTGTGCTGGTGGTCGATGACGGCAGCACGGACGGGACATCGGCGGTGCTGGCCGGCATCGACGACGAACGCCTGGTCGTGTTGCGGCGCGAGCCTCCTGACGCGCGTAACGGCAAAGGACCGGCGCTCAACGCCGCGTATCGGTCGATCCGAGAGGTCGCGCGGCGAGAGGGCACCGTACGTCGCACGGTCATCGGAGTCATCGACGCGGACGGCAGGGCCAGTCCCGGCATCCTGACGGAGGTGAGCCGCTACTTGGCCGACCCCGCCGTCGGGGCGGTGCAGTGCCGGGTCCGTATCCGCAACCGCCACACCCGTCTCGGCCTGCTGCAGGACGTCGAGTTCGGCTGTATCGCCGATTCCGCCCAGGCGCTGCGCGATGCGATCGGCAGCGTCGGGCTGGGCGGCAACGGCCAGTTCACCAAGCTGTCCGTGTTGATGCCATTCGGGGACTCGCCATGGTCGTCCTGCTTGGTCGAGGACGTCGAGTTGGGACTCCGGCTGCACCGAGCGGGTGTCCGTATCCGCTATGTCAGGCAGGCGGACGTGTCCCAGCAGGCCGTGGTCGACCTGCGCCGCCTGGTGCGGCAGCGTGGACGCTGGGCGCAGGGAAACCTCCAGTGTGTCCGGCACGTGCCAGGCCTGCTCGGCTCACCGCGCGTTTCCAGTCTCGGACTACTCGACTTCCTGCACTACCTGATCACTCCGTGGCTGGTGCCGCCGGTCTCGGTGATCGCGCTGCTCCTGCTTGGCCTGAGCATTTATGGCCAGTTCGGTGGACTGGTCCCGACTCCCTTCGTCGCGAGCGCGGCGGACAGGCCGGCGTCCTTGGCCGTCGGAGTGACCGCGCTGTTGCTGCCCGGGGCGATCTGGGGCCTGGCGCACTGGTTGCGGCTGCGAGACGAACCGCTGGGACGCTGCCTTCTCGTTTCACTGAGCTACCCGGTGTTTCTCATGCTCGGCGCCGCCGGGAGTTGCCAGGCGGTCGCCCGGCACCTCGCCCGTCGCGACGACTGGGCGAAGACCGAGCGTGTTGTCGAGGGATCATGAGCAGAACCAGGCTTGCGTCGCTTGGCATCGCCCTGGTGGTCGGTGCCTTGCTCGCCTTCGTCGTGACCAACTGCTCATCACGGCCGAAACCTACCGGCCCGAGACTCGACGGCTGGTCCATTACCGTCTATTACACGGCTGTCGAGAATTACCACGCCGGCTCTGCTGAATCCGTCCGCGGGTGCTTGCGACTCGAGTGCGAGCGCGGCGACGAGCCGCTGGGTGAATATCCCGACGACTTCGTGGCCGCCGTAAAGGCGGAGGGCGCCGGACGTATTACGAGCAGCCCGAACGCTGGGCGCTACCTGAACTGGTCATACGACCTCGGCTACTGGTTGGACGATAGTCCACGAGATTCTCGCGGCCAGGTACTCGAACCATTTGTGAGTGCCGCCGCAGACCCCGGTGTCCTGGCCGCCGGTACGAATTTCACGATCGCGGAGTGTGGCACGCTTGATTCAGGAGTAAAGCCACCCGACGATGTGTGCGGGCGAATCCGGTCGGCTCGCTGGACGATCCGGGACGAGTTCACACCCGGCTTGGGCGGGCCTCAGCACATCGACATATACATCGGTGAAGAGCAAGGCCCGGATTTCACGTCCAGTCCGTGGTACTTGTCACTCAAGAATGCCGTCATCGCGCTGGGTTGAGCCGGCACCGGATTACTGTCGGTGCGCATCGGATCTCGCCGGCAATGACATGACGTCGCAGCAGAGCTGTTCACCAGCTACCTCCGAGCGCGCGGTGGATCGCGCGAAGACCCGTCACGCACATGTCGCAGAGTTCGCCGGGCTGCAGCGAGCCATGCGCAGGGAAGCCGCCGAGGGCACGGAACGGCACTGCCTGCGCTCCACACAAGGTCAGCGATACCGCGCTGTCCAGTGGTTCATCGAGGTGAGTCCGCCCCGGGATGATCACCACGTGGAGCATCAGCGGTTCGTCCGTGCCCAGCGCCCACACGAGTTCGGACAGTTGCGGAACGCGGTCCTGGTCAGGCATGGCGTGTTCCTCTCGACGTCCACAGTAGAACGTGGTGTCCTCACCTGTCGTTGCGCCGCCTGGTCGCACGCTGAACATCTGTTGCGGTCGATGCGCAGGTCGCCGTTGATCAGCACGCACGCGGCGCCGCAGCGAGCGAACCACAGCGGAATGCCATCGAACTCGATCGAAAGCGCGTCAGGATCCACAATGTGCATCAACTGCCGGAACACACCCGCGCCGAGCATCGCGTCAGTCCCTACGGGGGTCGATGGAGTCAGGAAGCCGATCAGCGCACACCACACATCGGTGAGAGCGAAGCGGATCGGGTGGCCGCCAAGACGGCGGTCCACGGTGGCAGGTCGCGGCCGACCGTCGGCCCACTCGCCCACCGAACCATGCCGCCGTCCAGGCTGGAGGGCGGCAGCGGGACGAATGTTCCATGCTTCTGCAGACGAACGCCGAGGCGACTGAGGGCAGTCAACGTCTTGGCACTGATCGAACTGGCCGGCCCGGTGAGGAACACCCATTCCGGGCAGTCGCCGGGCAGAGCGATCACTGGGCCGGCGAGCATTCGCACGGACAGCAGCGACTGAGTCTCGATGCCGAGCTCGACCCGCATGATGACGGCGTTCACGCTCTCCGACACGGCGAGTACGAGGCGCCCGGTCGCGACATCGACGCTGGTCAGCCAGCCGTAGAGGTGTTGGTAAGCCATGGCTCTGGCCGCCGCGCCGTCCAGAAGGGACGTTTGTTCGCCGAGGTATGAGATAGCGCCACGCACAGTGAGCCACCCTCTTCGTCTTCTTTTCGCTGGCGTCGTTTCCGGTCAGCAGTCAGTGGGAGAAACCGGCCGCAGCGGAACCGACGGAGGGACAGGAGGCAATCGGTTCCACCGCGGCCGGTGCCGGACGGCTCGACGGAGCACGTCACACCGTCCGGCGGTTTGGGAGTGTCGAGTTCGAGCGCACGTCCGCCTGGATATTCGTTCGTGCCGGGCCCAGACCGAGCCCATGTGTGCCGGCTGTCTCCAATGCCAGACGTAGCACGGGATCTGGCGGGCGCCCGCGCGGACGTCGGTGTGCCGCCGTCGTTTCGATGCTGGATCGCCTGTCGAGACGGTTGGCGACCACGCGTAGTGCGGCACCTATGCCGACTGCGCCGACTGCGCCGACCGCGACGTAGTCCAGCACGAGCTACTCCCGTCGCGAGGACTGGGGTGCGGTGAGGCCAGGGATCCGCGCCAGCCCGGCCTCACCGCGGCTGGGATGCCGGGCGGCGACAGACGACACCTGAGGGGAGGAGACGCCGCTGTGCCGCCCGGCCGGATCGGTGCCGGCCCTAGCGGAGAAGGCGATCCCGGCACCGGAGGTTCTTTCATATTTGCGTATGTTGGTCGCTTTTCGAATCGCCGTGTGCAGCTGGCGAGCCTGAGCCGCCGTGAAGTAGGCGATCTCGCCGTGCGGCAAGGTCAAGGCGATCATCCCGTCGATACTCGTCACTCGTACGGCGCGGCGTCGTCCGACGGCGTCTCGACAATTGGCCGCCCACTCGATCCGAATCATCTTGCACTCTTTCGTGCTTTCGTGCGATGTGAATGTCAATGTAAAGGCAGCAGGAGATGGCCGTCCGAGAGGTTCGCTCGGATGGTGCAACATCGTGAACTTCTCTGCCCCGCCGGCCGCTATCCGGTCGGTTGTTGATCTCGCCGTACAGTCTGGTCTGGAATGTACGGAGCTGTACATCACCCACGAGTGTTGTCGAATCATTACTCTGACTGGACCTATCGCAAGTCGGCACGTCTGGTGGACGCTCCGCAGCGGCGAGAGGAGTAACCAGGTGACATCCGACTACAGTCCCACCGTCCGGCGCAGGCGGCTCGACGCCGAACTGCGGCGCCACCGGGAAATGTCTGGTAGAAAGATCGAGGAAGTCGCCGAGTACCTGGGTTGCAGGCACCCGAAGATATCCCGAATCGAGAATGGGCATGGCACCATCAGGCCTGGCGATGTCCGTTTGATGCTGGATTTCTACGGAGTGCACGGTCCTGAAGCCGAACGTCTGATCCGTCTCGCGAGAGAATCTCGCGTGAAGGGCTGGTGGCATGGCTACGGTGATGTGCTGCCAGAGTGGCTCGCGACCTACGTCGGATTGGAGGCGGAAGCCTCCGCGAGTCATGTGTACGAGGGTGAGGTGGTTACTGGACTCCTGCAGACCCGCGACTATGCTCGGGCGGTCACGCTGGCGACCGTGATCGGGATGTCGGAGGATGGAGCCGACCGGCGGGTGACGCTGAGAATGAAGCGTCAGGACAGGCTGTTCGACGACCGGCCGGTCGAACTATGGGCGGTGCACAGTGAGGCGGCTCTGAGACGTCCGGTGGGTGGTGACGCAGTGATGCGGAAACAACTTCACCACCTCATGGAACTGGCGGAACTGCCCCACATCAACGTGCAGGTGCTGCCCGTTTCCGTAGGCGAGCATCCGGGAATGGCTGGACCTTTTACGATACTCAAGTTCCGCGAAGAGACCGATCCTGACGTCGTCTATCTCGACACCCAGGTTGGCGGCCTCTATCTGGAGAAGGACAACGAAATCACGGACTACACGCGCATATTTGACCAGCTTCGGAGGCTGGCGATGGACCCGGAGGTCACCGTCGGATTCATTCACAAGATCGTCAAGGAGCTGTAGTTGATCAGTCAAGAAATCGTGATACCGAAGGACACGATGTGGCGAAAGGCCAGCCGCAGTGTTGGCCAAGGCGCCTGCGTCGAGGTCGGGCCGTTTCCCGGTCATACCGCGACGCGAGACTCCAAGAATTCCTCCGGGCCCGCACTGGTGTTCGGTGAGGGCGAGTGGGTCGTGTTCCTCGAGTCCGTGAAGTACGGCTACTTCGACTAGCTGTCGCAGCAATCCTCCGGGACGTTCTTGAGTCGCGGAGGTAGCGTGGCCCGGCGTGGGGACAGGACCCGCTCAAGCAGCACAGGGCGCCGGGCACCACGAATATCGTGTGACATATTCCGATCGTCTGGAGTCGTGCCGGCGGTCTGTCTGCCGGCATCGAGGATCTCGCCGGTGCCAACGGCACATGAATCATGTGCCCTTTTCGGCGGGTCTGACCGGGGCGGGCCGTGTCTGGTCGCCCTGGCGCTTGGGGTTGCGTTTCACCATGCGGGTGATTTGAGTGATCGCGGGCCCGGCTGTGACCCACTCATCTGTTGAATGCGACTTTGTCGCGGTGCCGGTGGCCGAGCCGTTGCCGGCTGGGATCTCCCTTGCCGGCTCGTCGCTGTTCTCGGCTCGCGGAGCGAGTAGGTCGATCAGCATGGTGTCGGGCAGCAGCAGCTGGGCGTTGATCCCGCTGTCCGGTGCCTGAGTCAGCTCGACCTGGACGCCGAGCCGTTGGGCCAACCGGCCGGCCACATAGTGCCCGAGGAACCGGGTCGGCGCGACGGGGAAGTCCTCCTCGCCGCGCAACCGGGTGTTGGCCGTGGCCAGCTGCTCATGGGACATTCCGGCGCCGTGGTCGGCCACGGTGAGCGCATATCGGACGCCTGCCCGTCGGCCGTAGACCTCCACTGGCAGGTCTGGCGGGGAGAACGACAGGGCGTTGTCGATCAGCTCGGCGAGCAGGTGCGCCAGTTCGCCGACCGCCGCACCGGTCACATACACGTCGTCGACATCCCGCAGCGAGACTCGCTGGTAATCCTCTACGCCGGAGATCCCGGCGCGGACGACGTCCGTGATGGCGAGAGGTTCCGCTCCACGCCGCGGACTCGACTCACCGGCCAGGACCAGCAGGCTCTCGGCGTTGCGGCGCATGCGGGTGGCCAGGTGGTCCAGTTCGAACAGGTTCGCCAGTACCGCCGGGTCCGGCTCATCACGTTCCAGCGCGCTGATGAAGCCGAGCTGGCGGCAGGCCAGGTCCTGGTTGCGGCGGCCAAGGTCGGCCAGCGACTCGGTGGTGTTGCGGCGCACCAAAGCCTGCTGGCCGGCCAGCTCGAAGGCTGTGCTCTGCACGCGGTCCAATGCCTGCGCGACCGACGCGATCTCGCTACCCGCCCGGGCGGGCGGGCGTACCGGTTCCGGCGGCACCGGCTGGTTCGTGCCGGGCGCGTGCCAGCCGGCCACCGAAGTCGGCAGCCGGCGAGCGGCGACGTCGTGCGCCTGCACCGCCAGCGCGGCCAGCGGCCGGACGACCGACCGCAGACAGCCCACCACGAGGGTGATCTCCAGGCCGACGGCGAGCAATGCCAAGAGCAGGAACACCACCAGCCCGCTGGTGGCCTCGGCACGCAACTCGCTCGCGCGATACGTCAAGTCCTGTCCGACCGCGCGCTGTAGGTCCCACATCTGGTCGACGACCGAGGTCATCTGCGCCCACCAGCCGACCGGATCGATCCACCGCGCGATCGGGCCCACTGCCGACGAGATCGCCACCGTCTCGGCGGCGGCCGCCTGTACCGCGGACTCGGACTTGAGGGTCTGGTCCAGCTGGGCGCGCCGGACCACGTTCGCGTCGTCCTGGAACGCCGCGAGCCCCGCCTGTTTGTCGGCCCGGATCTCGGTGAAGCGGATGTACTCACCGGCTCTGAAATGGCCGGTGGCGAAGACCCGGTTGAGCAACCCGCGTTCCTGTGCCGTGGCCTCCTTGGCCGCGCCGAGCTCACCCAACGCACGTAGGCCATTGCGCAGCTCGGCATCCCGCCCCTGGCCCACACCGGGCGCCGCCTCGTTCAGTGCGGCGATCCCGGCGGTGTACCACTGGAACGCGGCAGTTCGG
Source organism: Kibdelosporangium banguiense (assembly GCF_017876405.1). Classification (GTDB taxonomy): domain Bacteria; phylum Actinomycetota; class Actinomycetes; order Mycobacteriales; family Pseudonocardiaceae; genus Kibdelosporangium; species Kibdelosporangium banguiense. The sequence goes on from NZ_JAGINW010000001.1 coordinate 4,025,315, forward strand.
TCGGCCCGGCCGTCGTCGATGTTCTGTCTGGTCGAGATCACCGCGTTGAGCCGGTCGAGGGCGCTGCGAACCTCACGGGCATCAGGGGTGTCGTCGGCCGCGACGGCCAGGGTCAGCGTGGCCAGCGCCTTGTCGGTGTTCACGCGCTGCGGCCCGATCTCCGCTTTGAACTGGGACTCCCCACCGGGCACACCGTTGGTCAAGTCTCGTTCCCGCTGCAACTGCTGGGTCAAGTCCTGCACCGTGAGCGCGAGCGACACGGCCTGCTTGGTATCGCAGGCGTCCGAGTAGTCGCTGAGTTGCCCGGCGATGGCCATCCCGAGCAGGACCAGCACCAGGGTCACCGACGCCAGCCTGATCCGGACCAGCCGGTGACCGATCGCGCGTGGCGCGAGCAGCCGACGGACCAGCGGCCGGTCCCGCCCCGTTCCCGATACATCACCATTGGGCACCGGCCGATGGCATACCGTCACTGATCCTCCGATTCGCGCAATAGGCTGTTGGTAGCTTCAGCAGGGTGATCTCTTGTCTCAGCGCCGCCGGTGCCGGGCAGCATGATCGGCCTCGGTTGGACGGTCGAGTAGTAGCGCGGCCCCGAGCAGCCCGCCGTTGTCGCCAAGCTCGGTCGGGACGACGCGGGCGGTCTCGCTCGCTGGTTGCAGCGCGGACTGCCGCACTGCGGCGTTCGCTTTTTCTATCCAGCATGGCTGGGCCATCGCGACACTGCCGCCCAGCACTACCCGCTGTGGATTGAACACGTTGACGATGTCGACGATGCTGGAGACCACGGCCGCTCCGGCGGCGGCCAGGATCTCCCGCGCGTCAGGGTCACCGTCCAGGGCCGCGGCGCCGACTTGGTGGCCTCGCAATGGAGTTCCGCCGAGCGAGTCACGCAGCTGGGCCAGGCCGGATCCGGGGTGGGCCCGCGCGTGCCGGTCTGCGGCCCGGCCGATCGCCGGCCCGGCCGCGACCGCTTCGAGGCAGCCGCGGCGGCCGCAGCCACACGTCGGCCCGCCAGGCGCGACCACCACATGGCCGAGCTCCCCAGCAGCACCGTCGGCGCCACGCAACAGCTCGCCGTCGGCTATGACCGCGCCGCCGATGCCCGTCGAGACCGTGAGGTACACGAAGTCGGTGCATCCTCGGGCCGCGCCGAAACGCTGCTCGGCGAGCGCCGCCGCGTTGACGTCCCGGTCCACGACCACCGCCAGCTCCAATCGTTCCCGCAGGTACTGGCCGAGGGGCAGGCCCGAGAATCCGGCTGGGGTGTTCGGCGGGTCGTAGAGGACCCCGGTCTGCGGGTTGACCGGCCCGGTCGTACTCACCCCAAGCCCCCGTGGTGGCACGGGGCTGGCAGCCCGCGCCTCGTCAGCCAGTTGCGCGCACAACGCCAGGATCTCCGCTGCGGAACCGGTGGTGGGGCTCGCCTGTTTACGCGCACCGAGCAACTGTCCGTCGTGCGTGACCGTGGCAGCACGGATCCACGTGCCGCCGATATCCAGTGCGAGTGTGGTGTGGTGCTCGACCTCCGGGGAGGCTTCGGTCATCGTTCGTACCTCCAGTCGATCACAGCACTCTGGTGACTTTTTCCAGGTGGCGGAACACGCCTGGCTCTATGCCGGCGCGCTCGGCGAGTACGACGCTGAGCAGTTGCAGCGGGAGGATCTCGGCGATGTGCTGCGCCGCCCCTCGGTAGGCCGCCAGCGGGATGGCGTCCGGGTCGAGCACCCTCTGGCCGAGCCAGACGACCCGCCCGCCGTACCGGCGAATGTCATCGGCCAGTCGTTGGCTGAACGGCGCGGTGCGCCGATCGCCTTCGAGCAGCACGGCGGTGACGCCCTCGGCGACCATCTCCAGCGGGCCGTGCCGGAACTGGCTTGTGCTCATCGCTTCCGCGTGGTACTTCGCGGCCTCCTTGATGATCAGTGCCCCGGTGCTGGCCGCGGCCAGGGAAGCACCCCGGCCGAGGATGACCAGGGCGTCCGGTGTGGATATCGCGTCGCTGATCGCGTCGGCGTGCGCACGCCAGTGGGCAAGGTAGTGCTGCATGGCGCCGGTCGCGTCGAAGAGATCGGTGCTCTCGGGCTCACCGAGGGCGAGGCGAACGGCGAGCGCTGACGCCGCGAGCGTGTTGACATACGTCCGGGTGCTCACCGCCGTCTCCTCACCGGCGTGCAGTTCGATGACGACATCGGCCGCCCGGGCCAACGCACTGTCGGTGTTGTTCACGATGCCCAGCACCGTTGGCCGCGGGTCGGCGCATCGCTCAAGCAGGGCCTGGACCTCAGCCGATTCGCCGGACTGCGAGGCCACCCACAGCAGTGAGCGGCCGGTGACCAGCTCGGGCACGTCGTGCAGCAGCTCCCCGGTCTCCACCAGCCAGACCGGCAGACCGGCTTTGGCCAGGCGCAGGTAGCTCGGGTAGCTCGCGTACAGGGACGCGCCCATTCCGGTGATCAGGATCCGGTCGAAGCCCGCGATCCCATGGGACAGGAAGGTGCTCGCCGCCGAGCCGAGCCCCGCGGTCAGCAGACCGCGCAGAGCCTGCGGCTGTCCCAGGATGTCCTGGACGTAGCGGGGCAATGTCTGGACAGGGTGCTCAAGGGAGTCGGGCACAGGTTCTCCTAGGGCGCATCAGGAAGCACACGGATCGCACGAACGGAGGGTCGCACAGGTTCGATCGTGAAAACAACCTATCCGAACAGAATTTCTGTTCGAACTGATTGAATCTGGCCGTTCGGATGGGTACTTTTCGTTGGCATCGACCGATGACACGAGGAGACAAGATGGCGAGGCCACCGGCACTGCTCGAGGCTCGCGGCATCAGAAAGAGCTTCGGCCATGTCGAAGCGCTACGCGGAGCCGACTTCGAGGTGCACGACGGCGAGGTGGTCGCCCTCATGGGAGACAACGGCGCGGGGAAAAGCACTCTCGTCAAGACGCTTTCCGGCGTGCTGACCCCGGATGCCGGGGAGATCTGGTTCGCCGGCGAACGGGTGTCGTTGACATCCGCACAGGACGCGCGCAGGCGCGGGATCGAGACCGTCTACCAGGATCTCGCACTGGCCGACACCCTCGACCCGCCGGCGAACCTGTTCCTCGGCCGGGAGTTGGTACGCAAAGGGCTGTGGGGCCGGCTCGGTTTTCTCAACCACGGCGCCATGCGGGCACAGGCGAGCGAAGCCTTCGACCGGCTCGGGGTCACCGTGCGCGCCGAACACGGCGCGGTGGGGTCGCTGTCCGGTGGACAGCGTCAAGGCGTCGCGGTGTGCCGAGCGGTGATGTGGGCCAGCCGAGTGGTGTTCATGGACGAGCCGACTGCCGCACTCGGGGTCACCCAGACCCGCAACGTGCTGGAACTCATCGACCGCGTCCGGTCTTCCGGGGTGGCGGTGGTGCTCATCAGCCACAGCGTCCCCGAGGTGCTCGCGGTCGCGGACCGCATCGAGGTGATGCGCCTCGGCAGGCGGGTAGCCCGGCTTCAAGCCGCCGACGCGACAACCGAAAGCGTCGTCGCCGCCATCACAGGGGCGGAAACCGAGGACCTGCTGGACGAGCAGGGCACAGTGGACGGAGGCCAGCGGTGAGCCGACTTCGGCAAGCAGGACAGCACACGATCGACGCCACTTCAGTGCCCCGTCCGGCCACGACCCGGCTGCGCCGGCTGGCCGCTCGCCCGACCAGCATGATCTTCCTTGTCCTGGTGCTCGTCATCGTGCTCTTCTCGGTGCTCTCTCCTGCCGAGTTCGCCACCACGGACAACGCCAGGAACATCGCCCTCGATGCCGCGGTGCTGCTGGTACTCGCGGTCGGCTCGACCTTCGTGATCATCACAGCCGGCATCGACCTGTCCGTGGGATCGGTACTGGTGTTCTCCGGAGTGGTGTCGGCCAAGGCGATGGGCGCGATGGGTGGGGACGGCTGGGGCACCGCACTCGTTGGCCTGGTCGTGGCGGTGGTCAGCGGCGCGGCCTGGGGCGCGTTCAACGGCGTGCTTGTCGCGCGCGCGAAGATCCCGTCGTTCGTGGTCACCCTCGGCACATTGGGTGCCGCGCTCGGCCTCGCCTACATCATGACCGACGGCCTGGACGTTCGAACGGTCCCTGACGCGCTGGTGGAGGTGGGGGTCGGCCGGTTGGCCGGCGTCCCTTGGCTCGTGCTGATCGCCGTCGCGGTGGCGATCGTGTTCGGCGTTCTGCTCGCGCAGACCAGATTCGGCCGGCACACCTACGCCATTGGCGCGAACGCGCAAGCGGCGGAGCGGGCGACGATCAACGTCAAATCACATCTGATCACTGTGTACGTCCTTGCCGGGGCGCTCGCCGGCCTCGCCGGCTACCTGGCGCTGGCGCGGTTCGGCACGACCACCATCGCCGGGCATGCGACGGACAACCTGCAGGTGATCACCGCTGTGGTCATCGGCGGCACGAGCCTGTTCGGCGGGATCGGCACGATCCTCGGCACCTGTATCGGTGTCCTCATCCCGGCCGTGCTGCAGAACGGTTTCGTCATCATGGGCCTGGTCCCGTACTGGCAGCAGGTCGCCGTCGGGGCAGTGCTCATCATCGCCGTGCTGGTCGACCAGTTGCGTCGCGCACGGGCATCCGGTTGACCGGCGTCTTGCCGAAGGAGCATCACCATCATGCGTACGAAGCTCATAGCCCTTTCCGCGGTGACGCTGGCCTTGGCCATCGGCATCAGCGGATGTGGCAACACCAACGGCGGGTCATCTGACCAGCACAGGATGACCCTGATCGTGGGGAACGAAGGCGACGATTTCTACAAGGCGATGGAGTGTGGCGCCAAGGCGGCGGCAGAACGCCTCGGCGTGCGCCTGGACCTGCAGGGTCCCCGCGCCTTCGACACCTCGTTGCAGGTCCAGATCGTCAACTCGGTGGCCGCGAAACATCCGGACGCGGTGCTGATCGCACCCACGGACGACACCGCTCTGTACCCGCCGCTGCAGCAGATGCACGCCGCCGGCACCAAGATCGTGACGGTCGACACCACGTTGAAGAACAAGGACATCGTCGCCGCGGCCGTCGGTTCGGACTACGTGGAGCTCGGCGCCGCGGCCGCCGAGCGGCTGAACACCTTGCTGAACGGCCAGGGCAAGATCCTGGTCATCGCGAGTCCGCCCGGCGTGACCACCAGCGACCTCAGCCGCCAGGGACTTGCCGACGCATTGGTTCGATACCCCGGACTTCAGCTGGTTTCCACCCAGTTCAGCGGGGGCGACGCCGCGAAGTCGGCGAGCCTGGTCGCGGCGACGCTGTCCGTGCACCCCGATCTGGCGGCGGTGTTCACCCTCAACGGCGGTGACGCCCAAGGCGTCGTGACCGCGCTACGCGAGGCCGGAAAGCAGAACCAGGTGAAGTTCATCTCCGGCGACGCGCAGCCGTTCCAAGTGGAGGAACTCAAGAAGGGCGAAGTCGCCGAACTGTTGCTGCACAAGCCCTACGAGATCGGCGAAAAGGGCGTGGAACAGGCACTGGCCGCGGTCAAGGGGCAACCCGTCCAGCCGGAGTCGAAGACGTCGATCGTGGTGGCCACCGCGGCGAACGTCGACGATCCCGACATCGCCAAATACCTCTACCGGCCATGCTGAGCGGTCGCCACCGCGGGCAGCTCCGTCAACCGCCGGAACCACGCCCGGCGCCGATTGCCGGCCGGTTACCATGCGCGGACACGCCGCATCCTGGTCAGCGAGGATCCCGAAACCCATGAGCAAACAGAATCGGCACCAACTGATCCTCGATCTGGTGCAGACCAAGGGAAACGTCCAGGTGTCGGAACTCGCCGCCCGGATCGGCGTGTCGGAGATGACGATCCGTCGCGACCTCGAGGCGCTGGAACAGGTCGGCGCCCTGACCCGGGTGCACGGCGGTGCCGCCGCTCCGCCGTCCCGAAGCTACGAACCGGCTTACCATGCGCGCAGGCTGCAGCGAGTCGACGACAAGGAGCGGATCGGCCGAGCGGCCGCCGAACTGATACACGACGGCGAAACCGTCATCATCGACGCCGGAACCACCACGCTCGAGGTGGCGAAGGCGTTGCGCGGACGGCGAAACCTGCGAGTGCTCGCGCTGAGCCTACGGATCGCGGACCTGCTCGCCGACGAGCCGGGCCTCACCGTGATGATCCCCGGTGGCATCACCAGACCAGGCGAGCGCTCGATCATCGGCGCGATGACCCAACGGGCATTCGCTGACCTGTACTTCGACACATTGGTGCTCTCAGCGGGCGGGGTGGACCCCGAAGCTGGTGTCACGGAATACATCCCCGAGGACGCCGCGGTGAAACAGGCTGCCACGGCCAGCGCCCGGCGCAAGATCGTGGTGACCGACAGCACCAAGATCGGCACGATCGCGTTCGCCAGAGTCTGCGGCGTCGAGCAACTCGACACCGTGGTCACCGACAAGAACGTCGACCCCGCACTGGCGCACGCGATAGCCGAACGCGGCCCAGAAGTCGTAACGGTCTGAGTGGTCTACGAGTCGGGGCTGTCCCAGGTCACCACAGCCGAGTCGTAGGCGTTCAACCTGAACTTGCCCATTGCGGGACGCTCTGTCCGAATCGGCAAGGTGTCGCGGGCGATCGCGCCTGACGGCAGCACGAGGTCGAACTCCACTTGTTCAGGGCTGTGATTGGTCAACGTGACCAGCCCGCCACGGTCACCGAGCAGGACCCCGCTGGTGATGTCAGGGTGGTCGGCCCAGGCGTCCTCCCGGGCGTTGCTCAGCTCGGCCAAACCGGCGTACAAGCCGTACCAGTCCGCGTGGCGCCGTTGCGCGTCGGGGATGCGCGCCAGGAGCAACTCGATTGGGTAAGCGAAGGTCACGGTGTGTCCGTTGGCTCGGTCGGCCACTACGAGGGCTGGATGCCCGTGCTCGTCGACCGCGATGGTGCGGGCGTCGTCGACGTCGAGCAGGACCCCTCGGGTAGACAGGTTGTCGTCGGCAGCCGGAATCTCGATGGTGTCACCCGAAGCGAACGGTCCCCATGGCTCGACGAAAGTCAGCCGCACGTCCTGGTCCGCGGGTTCCCGGTCGAGAATCCGGCATCCGGCCAGCTCGGTCATCTCCGGGATGGCGCTGTCGGCTGACAGCGACAGGTACACCGTTCCCCCAGCGGCGTGGAAAGCGGGTGCGCCCCGCCAGAAGGTGGTCCGCACGTGCCACAGGGTGGTCGAGGTGGTCGTCAACGGTGCCGGCAGCAGCAACAGGCGAAGCTCGGGCCACTGGTCGTCCTTCGGGCGTTCCCGGGGGAAACCGACCGCGATGCCGGCTCGGGCGGCCAGGACGAACGCGTTCAGCCACCCGTGTACGAGGGGTACGACACCCGGATTGGGATTCCACACCGGTTCGGCCGGGGTGTAGATGCCGGACTTCTCGTCGAGGCCGTAGAACTCCCGGTCGAAGGGCTTCACGTACTCGTACGGCACCACGATGCCGGCTCGCGGGTCCGGCCCGCGTCCGGCGTGGCCGTCGAGGTCGAGTTGGTGGACGGATGCCGCGAACTCCGCCAGCACCCACCCTCGTGGCCGCACCTCACCGGAGGCGTCGGTGAAACCGAACTGAGTCTCGTGCGGCCATCGCACGTATGGGACGCGCCGGTAGGCGGCCGGCTCGGCATCCGACCAGCACCAGGACAGAAAACCGATGGCACCGCGGCCGAGACTCGACCAGAGGAACAACCGGTCGTAGGCCGCGATCCGCTCTGGGTGGTACTGGGCGGAGGAGGCACCGAACTCCTGCAGCATCACCGGCCGGCCCGCGCCGGCCGCCAGCGCCGTCTCGAACGCCGCGGAGTGAGTCATCCGGGTATCGAGCAACCCGTCCGGAAACAGTGCCGGTGAATAGATCGGATACGGATGCACACAGGTGAAGTCGAGCAGATCACCCACCACGTCGGCACGGAACGGGCCGCCAGTCACCTCCTGTGACGCCGTGCCGATGGTGATCAGGTGCTGAGGGTCCTCGTCGCGCAATGCCATGACCAGGTCAGAGGTCCAGCCGCGCGCTTCGGCATCGGTCGTTCCGGCGATGATCCAGTACGGCGGCTCGTCGGTGAGATCCCAGCCAAGCACGGCGGGATCGCCCCGCCAGCGCTCCGCCAGCATCCGTGCCTGCGCGGCTTGTGCCCGCAGCAGCTCGACGTCGGTGTGCGGGTTGCGCCCGTTACGCCACGGTAGGTCCCAGTACGCGTCTCCGACTTCACCGCCGACGAACAGAGCAGGGTGCAGCAGCACACCGTGCTTGCGAGCAGCGGCGAGAATCTCGTCGAGGACCGCGAGATGCGCCTCGTCGTACCGTCCCGGCTCGGGCTCCACGGCCGCCCACAGCACGTCGATACGCGCCGCGTCCAGCCCGAGCGAGGCGAGTTGGGCGAACGCCTCGTCGAACGCCTCCGCACCCACCCGCTTCGCCCAGTCCGGACCCGACCTCGGCACCACATGCGTGCCTACCGGCACGAACGCCTGGCCATCGCGGCAGAGGAAGTGCCGCCCAAGGCGCACCGGTTCGGCCCCGCCGGCAGTGCGCTGGCGGAGCTCTGCGGATTGTGTGCTCTTGCCGGCCATCCTGCATCACTCCCGAGCGGCGACTTTCACGGCGATACCGAACTTGCTTCAGGTGTCGTCCTTTGGACAAGGGGCCAATTACTCGGCCATCGATGGTAGAGCTATGCCGCGATGCGCGACCCACCGCAGGCGCATGCCGGCGAGGCCAATAGTCGCCGCGGGCCAGTATGCGCCACCGACCGGTGCGCTCAATGCCATAGTGTGTGGCTGCAACGCAACGATCGCTACGTTTGCGGTGTTTGCAGCTTAGTCATGCGAACACGCCGGCGATAGGAGGCGGTAAAATGCCCCTGCAGCACGTATCGATGAATGAGAATATTCGGTCCCTGAGACGGCACGCGCTGTGGAATCGAACCAGTGCGATCATGGGAATAGTGACTCTTGTCCTGCTTTGCGGTGCCGGTCCTCGGCCGGCATCTGGCGAGTCGTTGTCGCCGGGCACCACTTACTTTCCGCTTGGCCCGCCGACCACCGTTCTGGTCCAGTCTGGTTGGGAGACCGATGCGCCGCATACGTTGAGCGTGGTCGAACCCGGCCGCGGCGGATACCGGTATTGGGGTTACTACGGTCTTCAGGAATGCGGCGGCATCGGCCGGGCATGGAGCAACGATCTCGTTACGTGGGTGAAGGATCCTGTTCCCCTGTTCCATGAGCACGGTGAACGATGGCCATTCGTTCTGCTGGTCGGCGACGAATTCCAAATGGTGCACACCATGAACTACTGTCACGACAGCTACATTGTGTCGCGGACGAGTCGCGATGGTCTGCGCTTCACCGATCCGGTCACGCTTGTTCCGCCGGAGAAGGGGTGGCGGAATCAGAATCCGACACTCTTCAAGGATCCGCGAAGCGGGCGCTACTACTTCTACTGGTATCGCGGCGATGACACCACCTACTGGGAGATCCGGGTGAAGTCGGCGAAGTCTGTCCGCGACCTCGTGAACAGTCCCTCGGAGGTACTGCTGTCCGCGAACTCCACGCTGGCCGCGCCGAACGTTCTCTATTATCGCGGTACGTACTATCTCGCCGTCGAAGTCCTTCGGGGAGGGGTCTGGGAGACCAACGTCCTGACCAGCATATTTCCTGACCGTGATTTCCGTGAGGTCAGTGGTAATCCGGTGCTCGGCGACGGCTCAGCGTGCCTTTTTCAACATATTTTCCAGGGTACGCTCCACGTGTACTACTGCAAGTTGACTGGTGATGTGTGGACCGTTGAGCACCGCGCGGCGGCCTTGCACGAGTGACGCGACCATGCTGTTGGGCGGAGCCGCTGACCTTCTAACGCCTGTCTCCGGAGATCGCGTCGTGGATCCAGTCGTTGAACGCGGGCAACGACAGGTTGGCGAACCATGTGTTGGCGCCACGGTGGTTACTGGACGTTCCAAGCAGGACGTACCGAAACTCGCCGTCCACAGTCATCTCGGTGAATGCCGGACCACCGCTGTCCTCAGGGCGGATGCCGGTGTCCCGGCTGGGAGCGTCGGCGCAGAACCACTGTCGTCCGGTTCTGGCACAAGTGTTCGTCGCCTTGAAATTCAGTTCACGGGCGCGGTAGACGGTCCCCTGCTGTTGTCTGGTCTTGCCATAGCCGGCGACCGTGATCTCGCTGCCGGGCCTGGTCGGGCTGGTGTCACCGGAAGCGACCACACTGATGGGCCTGACGAACACCGGGTGTTCGAGCGTGAGCAGGGCGATGTCCGCGTTGCGGGCATCGGCTATGCCACTGGGATGGCGCTCGGTCCGAATCACCCCGACCCTGAAACCGGAGAAGGGCGGGGGCAGCCCAAGGAAATGAGCAAACCACCCGCTCGGGGTGCCGGTCTCCTTGCCGACACAGTGCGCGGCGGTCAGTACGTGCCTGGCCGACACGAGTGAACCGGAACAGTAGCCCTCGGCCTCGTTACCGACCTTCACCAGCCAGGGGTACCTGCCCGGTGACACCTCGGCGCCTCCCGTGATCGCCGAGGCGCTGCCTGCCGGCAACACGACAACGGCAAGTATGCAGCTCAGCACCACACCAAAATATTTCATGCCGCCCTTCACAATCGTTGCGTCCAGCATGATCAATGTCTTCAGCTACAAGGATTCGCGGCCGGCCTGCGTAACGACCGCAGCTCTGTCCGAAATGGACTAACTTCTGCCCTGGAGCGGCGGCGCGATTGAGGAGCGCCACCCTTCCAGCAATCCTCGTACACCGTAGGGCGGTCACGGCGCTCTAGGAGAGAGCCTTTGAGTTGGCCACTCGGATCCCCTGTACGACCGGAGTCGCGCCACCTGTCCGGCTTGAGGTCGCCTGGCCGCCTCGCATCCAACTATCCGTCCAAACGGGGTCAATCCCGGAAAACTATCCGAAAAGGACTGTAGTCGGAAGTGCTCCTGTTGCGGATACATCCGCTATGGCCGTTGGGAAGGACGGGATCGGCTTGGGCTGCTGTACGTACGAAATTCGTATGACCCGGGATCAGCCGGCGGCGCATGCTGGATACCCGGTGAACAGGGCGGACTCCGTTCGCCGGCCCTGTTCACCGGGTTGCTTTCGAGTCGGCACCGAGTCGCGGTGCAACCGCCATGCGGCCATGCTCGCCCGGCACGTCCGCACGATCTGGCGGCTGGCCAGCGTGGTCGGAACCTCACCGCAGCTCGGGCACGACATCGATACCGTCCCGTTGACCTCGTCGATCGCGATCAACTGCGCGCACTCGCACCGGCGGCACCAGCGGTGCCCGGTCACCGGGATGGCGTGCAGTGGCGAGCTGACGCACTGGTGAATCCACCTGCGGTGCACCGGGCACGAGAGCCGTTCATGAGGAGACAGCCGTCCGAGTTCCTCGTCGCGATCCTCGCGGCCGAGCACAGCGTCCAACGGTTCCGCAGCCCTGCGAATGCTGGTGACCGACATCGTGATCGCCTCGCTTCGAGTAGACCCTCACTGGCTTTCACCAGTATGGATTCGGCAAGGCCTCGGGCCACCGGGAGAACTACCTGATTGGGTACTGGTCTGTGCGCGTTTCCGGACAGCGGCTGAGGGCTTCGGACTCAGCCGGGCAACGGGGTTGCCCAGTTCAGTGCTCGTCGTAGTGGTCTCCATGAGCGGCGTGCCGGTGGCCGTCGTGCACATAGTCAACGTGATCACCGTGCGGCACCGCAACGTGGCCGCAATTCTCACCGTGCTTGTGGTCGTGCCCGTCGTGCGAGGCATATTCGGTCATCTCACACTCGTCGTAGTGACCCGCGTGGACCCGGTGCAAGTGGCCGTCATGCACGTAATCCACGTGACTGTCGTGCGGGATGGCAACGTGGCCACAGCCTTCACCGTGCACGTGGTAGTGGCCGACGTGCTCGATGTGAGCGATTGTCAGAGATGCCAGCATTCCACGGTCCCTAGTCATGATTCGCCCTTTCCGAAATCGCAAAGTCCACCCGAACGCTTATCCGACGATGGGATGTTTGCCCTGTTGTGTACGTCACTTTTTCCTTGTGTCGGACATCCCGCAAGAGCATATTCGGGTGATCGTTCGGCGTATTCTTGCCAATGTCGCATTCTGGCCTCGCTGAGCGCTTGTATCGCCGACTTTCGCGCTGGTTTTGGCCAATAGTGGCCAATGGTCAAAACTCGCCAACCCGCCGGGTGGTTTTCTTTTGTTCACGTTCGGACCACGGATTGGACGTGAATGATGGATAAAAATGTTCCTCTCTCGTGGTGCATCATTCTTGGCCGGATATCTCCGTCTGGCGTGTGCCGCCCACGCGGCCGTGGAAGGGCGAACAACGTGTACCTGTCCAACATCGGCCGAGAGGACTGCGGCACGGTGTCCCGGCGTAAGCCCGGCGCGATCGGTTCGAACGTCGTCGCACTGGGGACCGTCAGTCTGGTCACCGACATCTCCGCCGAGATGGTCACCGCGATCCTGCCGATCTACCTCGTGCTCGGCCTGCATCTGAGCCCCGCGGTCTATGGGCTGGTCGACGGCCTTTACACCGGAGCGACCGCGCTGCTGCGGATAGTCGGCGGTTACCTCGCTGACCGGGTGCGCAAGCGTAAGACCGTCGCGGGCATCGGCTACGCGCTCTCCGCGGCCGCGAAGCTGGGCCTGGTCGCGGCCGGCGCGTCGGCGACCGCGATCGGCGCCGCGATCACCATCGACCGGACCGGCAAAGGGCTGCGGACGGCACCGCGTGACGCACTGATCACCCTGTCCGTGCCGGAATCCATGCTCGGCCGAGCCTTCGGGGTGCACCGCGCGATGGACAGCGCGGGCGCGTTCGCCGGTCCGCTGGTCGCGCTCGGGGTACTCGCTGTGGTCGGCTCGTCCGCGAGTGCCGGCGCGTTCAACGCCGTGTTCGTCACCAGCTTCTGCATCGCCGCGATCGGCGTGCTACTGCTCGTGCTGTTCGTCCGCGACCACCAGGCCCCACGCCCAGCCGTTGGAAGGGTGTCACCACGCGCGGTTCTTACCCTCTTGCGCGACGCCGGGGTGCGCCGACTGTTCCTTGCCGCCTGCGTACTCGGGATGGTGGCCATCGGCGATGGATTCGTGTACTTGTTGTTGCAGCGTAAGGAAGAAATCGCGCCCGGATGGTTTCCGCTGCTCGCCGTCGGCGTCAACTTCGCCTACCTGCTGCTGGCCGCGCCACTCGGCGCGCTGGCCGACCGGTTCGGCCGGCTTCGGGTGGTGCTCTGCGGATATGGCGCCTTGGCCGTGGTCTATCTGCAGCTTGCCGGGCCGGTTTCGGGGTGGCCGCTGCTCGTGATCACGCTCGGGTTGTACGGCGCCTTCTACGCCGCCACCGACGGAGTGCTGATGGCGCTCGCGGGCCCGATTCTGCCGGAGGCGTTGCGCACCACCGGGATCGCGCTCATCCAAACCGGACAAGCGCTCGCCTGCTTCGTCTCTTCCGTCCTCTTCGGACTGGCCTGGAGCGCCTGGGGCGCGGGCATGGCGACCGGACTGGCTGTGGGCGCTGCGGTGTTCGCGATCGTCATCACCCTGGTGCTCCTGGTCCCGCGCCCGGCTACGAAGGAGGATCAGCTGTGAACACCCGCATCCGAATCCTGATCGCGATCGTCGGTGTCGTGGCGCTCGCCACGGTTGCCGTCGTCTACATAGGACTAGCCGCCGCGCGCAACCGGGACGCGACCGCTGTCGGCACTGCCGGCGCGGTGACTCTCACCCGCGGCCCGAGGCTGCTCGTCCGGAGCACCGCGGACGGGGACCGCGGACATCTGGTCACCGTTTCCGCGACTGATCCTGGCGGCCCACGCGCGGTGTCGCCGGTGTCCTGCACCCGGGTTCACGCCGCCGGCGGCACCGGACTCTGTCTGCGCCAGGACAGCGACCTCACGACCTACCTCGTCGTCCTCGACGAGCAGCTCAAGCAGAAGCGGGAAATCCCGCTGTTCGGCCTACCCAGCCGAGCCAGGGTTTCGCCAAGTGGCCGGATGGTCACATGGACCGTGTTCGTCACCGGAGATTCCTACAGCGGAGGTAGGTTCTTCTCCACCCGCACCGGCATCCTGGACACGACGACCGGCGAGGTCACGCGCACGTTGGAGGACTACGCGGTGACTGTGAACGGTGAGCCTTATCCGGTGGCGGACGTGAATTTCTGGGGTGTCACCTTCACGAAGGACGACAACCGGTTCTTCGCGACCATGTCGACCGGTGGCCACCGGTATCTCGTCGACGGTGATTTCGCGGCGCGCACCGTCCGTACGGTGCGGGAGAACGTCGAGTGCCCGTCGCTCTCCCCGGACGGTACGCGCCTGGCGTTCAAGTCCGCAGTAGACGGTGATCCGGCGAAGGGATGGCGGCTGTCAGTGCTTGACCTGTCCACCGCTGCCGTGGCACCACTCGCGGAAACGCGCAATGTCGACGACCAGGCCGTGTGGATCGACGATCGCACCGTCGCCTACGCGATTCCCCGAGGTATTGACCATTCCGACGTCTGGTCGGTACCCGCGGACGGCTCCGGAACGCCACGCCTGCTTGTCCCTGATGGGGAATCCCCAGCGATGCTGGGGTGATTCTGGCCGCGATGATGGGGTGCATCTGCACCGGGACGATCTGATGGCTGGCCACGCTCCACCGGTACCCGGCGAACGTGCGATCCTTGTTGGCGTAGAAGACCATATGGCCGTAACCGGCGCCGGTTTCCTTTGTGCTCGCGGTGATCCGAGTGTCCCGGTAGGCACCACTTTGGCCGACGCTGCCGTGCGCCTCTTTGGTGGTGTCGATGACCTCCACTACGTACGACCTGACGCCGTCAAGGGCTGGGCCGGTTTGCTCAAGGCCTGTGACTCGGCGTACCAGCATGACGTGGCCGGTGGGGTCTTTCGACTCCGGATACTTGATCGCAATGAGGTCGCCCGGCCGCAGGTCGGTGACTTTCGTGATCTTCTTGAAGTGCGGGACCGGGTTGGCGTCATCCGCGATCGCGTCGTGGTAGTCGCGCGCGAACGGGCTGTAATTGCCGAAATGGGCTTTGAAAAAGCTGTCGGTGGCCCACTGTGAGTAGGTGTGCTTCAGCGTTTCGGTGACGAACGAGGCGCATCGCGAGACGTTCTTGTAGGTGGACGGCCGGCCAGGCTGTCCCCATCGCACGATGGTCTCCTGCTGTTCCTGCCGGTACCAGTTGTACTTTCTCGCCTGGGGCCAGCCGATGGCATTGAGGTGGTCGATCAACTCCTCGGCAGCCCGTTGGTGCGGGACCTGCTGGTCGATCGCGCTGCGGCGGTGCCCACCATCCGCGTTGGCGCATAACCTTTCCGCGCCCGTTCGTGGACAGATATCCGGTGACGAGACGACAGTCCGCTGGTGGCCGGTGACGCGAGTGCCGGCGTGCGAAACCGGATCGGTGGTGTCGGCCCTCAGGGCCGCGATACTGGTTGACGGGAGACTCATACCTAGTGTCGCGGCAAGCGCGACGGAGATCGTCTTCATTGTTCCTCCAACTTGGGCAACTGATCGACGATTCGGTGCAGAGGGGGAAGGAACCGACACTTAGCGGAAGCACGCGCCATGCGCGTGCTTCCGCACGTGGTTTCTCCGCCCTCGCCGAGATCGACCCCGGAGCCTCTTGATGTCGCTGAAGGTCAGCAGGGCTTCGCGGGTGCCGCCATGCCGGACTGGTCGGCCGGCTTGGGGCCGACTGCGTCGGTGACCGCATTGAGCGCCGCACACAGGCCGGATTTGGTCTTCTGCGGGAACATCTCCTGCAGCGCGTACCAGTAGAAGCCGCCGCCCAGGCCGTGGTCGGTGGCCAGCGCCGCGCGGGTGTACTGGTCGACCATGTAGGAGCGAGCCTTCTCGATGCCGGCGTTGCCCATACCGTCGTCGCCCATCGGCCACACGCGGTTCATGTCCGCACACCACTCGTACACCGGCGCTTTCCGGCGCGCGGCGCGTCCGCACCAGTAGCCCAGTTCGCCGACGCCGACATTCATTTTCTTGTTGAGTTTCTTGGACAGTTCCGACACTCGCTTGTCCAGAGTGGACATGACCCGATCGACGGAGACGCCCAACGGGGCGTTGTCGGTATAGATCGACAGCAGCACGACGTCGACGTCGGCCATCAGGTCACGTTTCACCCCGTCGCCGTCTGTCCATTGGAGATTGTCCGAGCCGGGGGCGATCCAGTTGAACGGCGAGTACGCCCAGGGCGTCTGCTGGGCAGTCGGGCCGCCCCGCAGGTCGGTGGACGGCCCCCACGCGCCAAGCTCCCAGAACAGCGTCAGGGTGACGGGCGTCGTCGGGCTGTCCTGCTTGACCGCCCGCGCCGCCGCGCCGGCCTTGACGTGAATGCGGTCACCCTGGGGCACCGGCTTACCGCAGCCGGGGTTGTCGACCCAGCAGCCGTTGACCTCGTTGCCGACCTCCCAAGCATCCATCCGCAGCCCCGGGTCGGCTGAACGCCCGTAGTGCTTGAGCAGGTTGCGTGTCCGCTTCAGGTACTGCGCGGTGGTCAGCTTGGCCGCGTCGGCCGAATCGAGGATCTCGCCCATCACCCGCAGGCCCGCCTTGTGGGCGTTCCTGATTGCTGTGTCATACCTGGCGAAGTCGACGGTCGTCCCATTCTCGTACTCGAAAACGATCCGTACCCAGCCGTAGCCTGACTGCTTGCCCAGCGGGGTGGTGGCCTTGACGATGCGAGGCCAGACGTTGTCGTAGAACGGCACCGACTCCGACTCGACGATGGTGGTACCCAGCCACGGTCGCGCGTCCTGGCCAGGTGGCGCCGCAACCATCCGCTGCTGGGCGACGCGTGGCCCGTAGTCGGCTATGAAGGCGTCATACGCGCTATGCAGGGCATTGAGTGCGCGTTCGCCGTGTCGTCCCTGTGTGGGCGGGGACGAGGAATTGCCTACCTTGCCGAGCTCGCTCGTGGCCCGGGTCAACGCGTTGGTGTACGCCTCCGGCGGCCGGTAGCCGGGGACGGCGGCCACCCGTGCCCGCAGCTGGTCCTCGATGTCCTTGGCCGCCTGGTAGTTGAAGACCACCGGTTTGTCCGGCGCCTGGGCGTATCCCTTGCCGCCGTTGTCCATGATCACGTAGGAATAGCCTTTACCGGTCGGCCAGGCCAGCGCCAGCGCCGGTCCCTTGCCCGACCGCAGTTTCCGCGCGGTGAACGTCAGCCGGAAGTGACCGGCGCCGTCATCGGTCACCCGCACCTGGCCTGCCTTGCCGGGGATCGCCTCCAAAGTGTCCGGGTCGAGAAGTACTTCGCTCCAGCGCTCGTCATCCGGGTTCTTTTCCGAGCTGTGGTGGATCACCTTGAGCCCGTCGCCGACGCTCAGCCGTACCGGCGCCCCCGTTTTGTCGAGTGCGTAGAAGTCCACCAGCACCTGGTTGTTGCCGGCCTGCGCATCTCCTGCCGTCAGCGCGACTGTCGTCATCGCTGTTGTCAGGATGGTCATCAGTTTCCGTCTCATGGACATCTGCTTCATGGCCTCCGCTCCTGTCGGTGCCCCGCGGGGATCTGCCCTGGGACAAGGAAACGGTTGCATGTGGATCATGAACGGATGATGAAGGACGACAAGTGACCCCGAGGATGGCCGAACTGCGGTGATACTGGGGGAGTGCGACTACTAGTGGTCGAAGACGACGCGGCGTTGGCCGCTGTCCTGCTTCGGGGGCTGCGTGACGAAAAACACGCGGTCGATCACGTCAGTACGTTGACGGTGGCGGAGGAAGCGTGTTCTGCCACGGACTACGCGCTCGTGGTGCTGGATTTGGGCCTGCCGGACGGGGACGGGCTCGCGTTGTGCCGGCAGCTCAAAACCGAGGGCCGTACCCGGGTACTCGTGCTGACCGCCCGAGACGGGTTGACCGACAAGGTGCGCGGGCTGGATGCCGGAGCGGACGACTATCTCACGAAGCCCTTTGACTTTCCGGAATTCGCGGCGCGGGTCCGGGCGTTGCTGCGGCGCCCGGTCACCTTGGGCGACACCAGCATCGAGGCCGGAGAGATACGCATGGACATGGCGGCTCACCAGGTGTGGCGTTCGGGCGTCCTCGTTCCGTTGACCCCCAAGGAGTTCACCCTTCTGCGATACCTGATGGTCCGGTTGGGGCAGGTAGTGACCCGCGCCGAGTTGCTCGAACAGGTGTGGGACATGAACTACGACGGATTGTCCAATGTCGTAGATGTGCACGTGGCGAGTTTGCGCCGCAAGCTCGATCTCTCGACCTCACATGTACGGTTGGAAACGGTGCGTCGAGTCGGTTATCACTTGTACGTTGGTCGTACGTCCGATACCGGGAGTTGACAGTGCACCTGCGACGGCTGCGGACCCGCCTCACACTGACCACAGCGTTGCTCGTTGTGTTCGTGCTTGGTGGCGCGGGAGTTTGCGTCGCGGCCGGCGATCTCGGCGGGACAGATGTGATGGTCAGCCATCCGTGGTGGGCCATCGTCGCCGTCGCCGGCGTCGCCGCCACGCTGGTGCTGGCTGTCTGGTTGATCACCGGCAGGATGATGCGACCTGTGACGCTCAGTCAGCGTGTCCAGCGGGACTTCCTGGCCGACGCGGCGCACGAGCTGCGTACGCCCCTTGCGGTCATTCAGGCGTCAGCGAGCCATGCCCTGTCCAGGCCGAGGGACGCCGCGGACTACGTGTCCGCGCTCACCGAGGTCCGCGCGGCTGCCGAGCGGGCCAGCACTGGCGTCCTGTTACTACTCGACCTCAGCCGGATCGAGACTGGATCAGTCGAGCTGGTCCGCGCTCCACTGCGGTTGGATCTGCTCGCTGAGGAGGTCGTCGCCTCGGCTGTCGCCGGCGGCGCTCCGGTCGAGCTGCTCTCCGCCACCCCTGCCGTGGTCGACGCGGACTACGCGTTGCTTCGCCATGCGATGGACAACGTGCTGCGCAACGCTGTCGATCGTGCCGATCACGTCAGAGTGACCGTGACCACAAAGGATGGAGAGGTTGTGATCACGGTCACCGACGACGGACCGGGGTTCCACCCGAATCTGCTGCCGCACATCTTCCGTCGCTTCACCAGAGGCGACGCCCGCGGCCACGGCATCGGCCTGGCTCTCGTGCGGTCAGTCCTCGTCCTGCACGGTGGACGGGTCGAGGCCGCCAACCGGCCGGAGGGCGGGGCCGACGTTCGCCTTGTGCTTCCGCTGAGTGACGGAGCCTCTTAGTCTGTCCAGTTAGATCAGTCGCCCACATGGATCAGTGACACTGTCCCGTCCCGGAGTCGGTGAACGGCGTTTCGGGGGCCGCCACGAAAGCCCAGTCATAGCTGTCCGGGCGCAGGGTGAGCTTGAGGACACCGAAGATTTTGTCCTTGCGTACCAGACTGTTCGGCATGACCTTGGCGAATCCGGTGTAGAACGCGCCACCCGTGCCGACCACGATCTCGCGGATCCCGCGGGCGTCGTCCGGTACCCCGGATGGGGTTTGCGGCGCGAACCGTTCATAGCTGTGGGAATGCCCGGCCAGCAGGAGATCCACACCGCCCGCGTACATGGTGTCCACCAGTGGTGCCACGTCCGCGCTGGCGAAGCTGTTGGAACTCCACCGTGGCCGGTGTTGCAGTACCGCGGTGCACTTGGCCGGATGCGCCGCGAGGTCGGCGGCCAGCCATTGCTGCTGCGGTGACCCGACGGCGCATCCCGTGCCGCCGCTGATCTTCGTGCACTCGGAGTTCAGCACCACCACGTGCCACTTGCCCACGTCGAAGCTGTACCAGCCTTCGCAGTCCTTGGCACACCCTGGCTGTCGTGGGGTCGCGGCGTTGCCGAAGAAGGTGAAGTACCCACTGCCACCGTGCGTGACGTATTCGTGGTTGCCGATCGCCGGGCGCGTGATCGGTTTCAGCCGGCCCCACGACGGGGCATAGCCGGCGTTGAAGTCGGCGAGCGAACCGCCGTGGTACTGGGCGTCACCGAGCATGAACACGGAGGCCGGGGCGATCCCGAGGACGAGGTCCGACGTGGTCTTCATGCGGCAGTGTCCCGGCGTGCCGAGACCGTTGCTGAAGTTCGGATCGGACGGCGAGCACGCGATGTCGCCTGCTGCGACGACCACAGGATCGCGCGGCGGCGGGGGATCGGCCAAAACGTGTGGTGGGGCCGTGACTGTCGTGAGGCCGAGCACGACAAGGACACCGCACAGGGCCGCGATGCGGGATTTAGTGGTCATTGTGCTCTCCGTGCAGGAGCTGATCCAGGGTGTCCTGCGCCTCGGCGCGCAGCGTCGTTCCGTCGTCGATCTGGCGCCGCATCTGTGGGAAGTCCCCCGCCAGGCATGCCTGTGCGGCCTGGGTGAACTGCATGATGCCTACGTTGGCGGCTGTGTCGAGGTGTGGGTGCGGTGCACGCCCGCCGTGCAGCAACTGCTGCGACACACGAGCCAGCTTCTGGCATATCGAGGTCGTCCGGGCGGACGGTGCGGCCAGCTGCCGTGCCTCGACGAGCGTGTTGTTGAGCTTGATCTGGAGCGCCTCGCGGCCGCTGAGCCATTGCTGGATGGTGAGATTCTCGGCGGGCGGTGCCGCTGTCGCCTGCGGCGGCGCGCCCGATGTCATCCAGAGACCGCCGCTCAGCAGCACGCCGGCGATGGCTAACGCTGCCATGTCTGTGTGCTTGCTTCTTGTCAAACCGGGACCTCCAGCGTCCTGCGTATGAAACTCGTTGGCGGAGTGGGCGAACGTCTCGAGAGCCGAGCGTTCGATCGGCCAGAGAGTTTGTCGCAGATCAAGATGGACATCGAGGTGAACGGGAACCTACTGGTCGATTCCTGGAGACGAACGCCGGGTGTCTTGATCGTGTCAGGACCGCCGCCGGGACCAAACACAGCAACGGCCTACCAGCCGAGGTTCATCTTCCTTTCATATTCCGGAGGTTTCAATGGCAACACGAGGCTCGTGAACCGCCATGAACGGGAACGGTGAGTGAGATGCCCCACCACCACACCATCGACGAGTTGACCCGCCAGTTCGGTGCCTACCTGGCCGGGGTGCAGGACCGGCTGCTCGAGCGCTACAAGGACATTCCAGCCGACCGGATCCGGCAGTACACCAAGGCCGAAGCGGAGCGTTTCGCTGACATGCCAGTCCAGGCCTTCGTGCCGATCCTCGTCGAAAGAGCTGTACGCAATCGTCTGGAACATGAGGGCGTTTCCCAGTAGACACAGCGAAGGTCACCTTCACAAGGGAAGGCGACCTTCGCCGAGGCTGGGGTTTGCCGGCGGCACGCTCCCGCCGGTGAACCGCTGCACCCAGTACCGGGTCCGGTCCAGATACGCGGTCTCCGCGGCGGCGCCGGTCTGCCCATAGGCGCCTTGGAACGTCAGATATCCCTGGCCCACGGGCGGATTCGAGCGTGCCGGCTCGATGATGGATCCCTCGTGCCACTCGTTGAACGAGGTGACCGAGACCCACGTCGGCGCCCCACCGGTCGCCGGATTCAACGCATTGCTCCACTGCTTGTCGTACGTCGCACCGTTGTCACGGTTGAGCGTGGGAGTGGTGTTACCGGGCACTGCCCGGTCGTCGATGTAGCCAGGCGCGACAGAAGGCGCCCACACCAGGCCGTTGGCCTTGCAGAAGCCGGAAGCGTTCTTCCAGCCGGGTGCGGTCGCGCCCGCGATGCCGTCGTAGGTGTACATCCCGCCGAAGTGCGCGACCTTACTGGTGTCAGTGGTCTGGGCCAGCACGATGCTCGTCGGCTTGACCTGTTCGATGGCGGTCCAGTCGGTGATCCGCAGGCTTTCGAAGACGTAGAAGGCGCCACGGTTGCCGTGGGCGGCGTCGCGGTGGAACGCCGGACTGCCGCCATATCGGTAGTTGATGTAGTTGATGTCGGCGACCGTGGAGTCGGCGGTCCGGCCGGAGTACGGCTCGAGATGCCAGGCCACCTTGATGCCGTGTCGTGCCGCGGCGGCCAGCAGCGCGGGCACCGCATTGTCCTCATAGGACCCTTGGCCCCACCAGCTGGTCACGATCGTGCCCGCGCCGGACCGCTGGACCCAGCGCATGTGCTGGTCGATCATGGTTGTATCGGCCGAGTCGTACGCGCCGAGCACCGGGTAGAAGTCCGCGCCGATGTCCTTGGGCGGCGTGCGACCGCCTTGCTGCCAATGCCGATAGCTCCCGTTCACCGACGGGCTGCCGTACCACGGGTAGTAGAAGAGATGAACGTCGGCCGCTACCGCCTGCACCACCACACCCGAGGCCACCGGCACGGAGACCCAACCAAAAGTGAGCAGCAGGACCAGCAGACCGGCCACGCTTCGCAGCATTCGCATGTCCGCCCTCAATCCTCTGCCGCCGTTGCCAGATGGTGATGATGGTAAGTCAACGTCTGTGTCAGGGCCGATGGTGAGGGTGCTGTGGCCGAGGTTGAGATGGTCGCGGTGGAGCCCGGCGACAGCCGGCGCGATTGCCCGAGGCCCCGCCGACTTGTCGCTCGTGACTTGGGTGACGTGGCCATGACCCACACCTGTCCACTGTGGAGTGTGGAACGCCGGTTCGTCCGTGACCACGTGATCCGGCCCGGACTCACCGCTGCCAGTATTGGCCCAATCATGACAACGGCGATTCTGCGCCACACGTAGCCCTTCACCCGCCCATCCGGGAGTGTCAGGCTGTCGACGTGGTATCCATTGCGCGCTGTCATCCACACTGGACAGAGTGCTGGCCGCTTCCCCTCGGCGCGGCTTTGGCGGGACGATCGACGGGATGATGAGTCGTTTCGCACGCGTTGGCGGTTGGTTTTGCGTCGGAGTGCTTGTCGTGGGCACGGTGGTCTCCAGCTCAGCTCCGAGTGTCGGCAACACCGTGACGCTGAAGTTCTACGATGCCCAAGGCTCGGGCACCGAACTGTTCGCCGACGAGGTGAGGTCGGTGATGCACGGCACCGGCGAACACGACAGCGACACCCTGCTCGATCCGGCCACCATGCAGAATCTCGCGACGCAGCCGTTGTACGAGGAGGGCATGCCGAGACGGTGGCAGTTCGACATCCCCGGCCGTCCGGTCGCCTTCGCGGTCAACTGGCCGACCCAACGGGGTTTCTCGTTCGTGGTCCTCGACGATGGCGGCGCCGGTTTCCGTGCGGGAGGCACGGTCGTGTTCAACTACCAGGCGGCGGTCGATGCCATGCGACGGCTGGACGCGGCGCTGGACGCCCGGCCGGACTACCCCCGCTCGGGTGACTGGGCCGCCGCGTACGCGGCGGCCGAATCGAACCTGAGCAGCGCCCGGCACGCGCGCACCGACAGCGACCGCGGCAAGTACGGCCAGCTCGCGCTCGACTCGATCCACCTGGCCCTGGACACGCTGCTGGCGGAGTACGGGCCCCAGTACGCCAGGAGCCACCGCACCGACCCGCAGATCGGCCTGACCGTGGACACGATCGGCACGCCTGAGGAGTGGTCGACGCTCGCGCGGCGTATCAGCGGGTCATACGGCTGGGTCCGCATCGTGTTCGACCCGGGGGTAGACGGCGAGAACGACCGCGGGCACCCTGATCCCGAGGTCTATCGGCAGGCAGTCGAAACGGCCCGCGCCGCCGGGTTGAAGATCCTCGGCCAGCCGGTGGACTCCCACTTCGCGAACCGGTACACCACCGAGGAGTATCTGACCCGGGTAAGGGCGTATGTGACCGCCTTCCCATGGATAGACGCCTGGGAGGTCGGCAACGAGGTGAACGGCTGCTGGCTCGATCGCAAGACCGACGAGCAGGGCACATGCACCGAGCAACAGGTCCCCCACGAGGACCGCATCATCACCAAGGTCGATCAGGCAGCGCTGTACGTACGCCGGCAGCGGCCGGATGCCATGGTGGTGCTCACCCTGTACTGGCAGATCGGCACCGACAGCCCGGAGTGGTCGACCTTCAACTGGGCCAGGGCGAATCTGACCCCGCAGATCCGGCGGAACATCGACACAGTGCTGCTGTCGACCTGGGTGGAGGACGCTCCCTTGGGCCTGGCCTTCGACCAGGTGATGACAACGCTGCTCGACGAGTTCGCCGGCAAGAAGGTCGGCCTGGGCGAGCTCGGCTACTGGGCGGCGGACACCTCGAAGCTGTACTGGGCCTTCGATCCCCACGACGTTGCCAGGGCCCGGCGAGCGCTGGCCGCGTACTACTACCGGGCCGCATTGGGCTACCAGCGCAGCGTCGGCGGCGGGTACTGGTGGTACTTCGTCGACGAGATGCCAGCCGATCCGGGACTCCAGTACGCCGTGCACCAGATAACCGGCCAGCTGACCAACTAGCGGTTACGGTAGTGCGCTCTGCAAGAAGTCGCGACGGTGAAAACGAGCCATCGTGATCAATTCCCCCTGGCTGACCGGAAAGCGGCCGAGTCTGTGACCGGCTCGGCATTCGGTTGTCTGCCGGTTGCTCACCTGCCGAGAATGTTCCGGCACGTGGCCATAAGCCGGCCTTCGGCGCTTTCCGGTGTCGCCGGGGACGTTCCGACCGGCTGTGAGGAAGCCAGCGGAACCGGCCAGCCGTAGGCCATCAAACTCGTGTAGAAGCCGGTGAACGTCGGGTCGTCGACCCAGCCGGACTCGTAGTGCATGCGCGCGTCGCCCGAATGCCAGAGCACGTCGTCCGCCGGGATGTAGCAAGGGATCTCGTCGGCGTAGGCCATGACCCACAGCCGCACGCCGCTGTCCTGCACCAATCTGTGCAGGCCGACGTGGTAGCCGGAGAGCACTTCACCGCCGAGAGCCAGGATGCCGAAATCGGTGCCGAACTTCCAGTACTGCACGGGCAGCGACACCACCGTCGGCGATGTCACGTCGGCCAGTTCGGCTTGCATCACCTCGCAGAACCGGGCCACAGGCAGATCGCCTCTGGCTTCCGCGGCCGCCTTTTCCTGCCCGTATCTGTTGTTCACGCCGGCGCGGGTCGCACAGTCGGCCAGGTTGACTGCCAGCGGGAGCTGAACTCTCCGGAAAACGGTCCTGACAGGCCCGGACACCGGGGAGAGCCCAGAGTTGATCTTCGTGAGCGCGGCGTTGCCGATTCGGGTGCCGATCTCCACGACGGCCGCGTCGCCGTCGTTGCGGTACGGGTTTTGGTCACCCGCGCAGCCGGTGAAGAACATGACCGGGCACTCCAGGGAGTTCTCCAGGACCTGGGTGGCGACGCCCGGGTAATCGGTGTCGTACACCGGTTGTTCACCCCAGGAGACGGGGTGACAGGCAAAGCCCAGGAGTGCGAGCTCGGGCGTGTTCGTGCGGTCTCGATACGCGACCAGAGTCTGCACGTCGTCGAGCACCCATGACAGCCCAGTCCGATTGACGGAGATTCCGCGTTCCTCACCGACGCCGTACTTCAGGATCACGCCGACGCCTGGCTCCGCCGCGGTACGGTCGATCAGCTTGATCAGCTCGTTGATCAGCCACTCCCCGTAGGCGTTGATCCGTTCGAGCTGCCGTCCGGTCAGGCCGAACAGGCTGTACGGGTCCGGTTCCCGTGGCAGCGCCGGCCCGGAATGGGTATGACTGGAGACCAGCAGGAACGACGCCTCATCGGTCTTGCGCATGCTCACCACGTGATCGCGGAGCCTGCGATAGATGAACGACGGCACGCTCACCACATCGACTCGCACCATGATCAGCGGGTTGCCGGAGTCTGGCTGCAGCACGGCACAGTCGGCGTGTAGCGACCTATTCACGACATAGTGCCGGTTGCCACGCGGTTTCCAGCCGTAGCCGGACATCCAAGGGTTCTGCCCATTCGCCGCGGTGGGGGTGATGTCGACCCGCTTGTGCGCGACTGTGAACTCAGCCAATGTGATGCTCCCGCCTGAGTGGCGTTGTTCGTCGGGAGCCGGTGGCCGCCAGACGCTCATGTATGCCATGTGCAGTGGCGGTCGTGTCGGATCTCGGTACCAGTTTAGCCGCGACGGGTGATGTGGCTGGTGGTGTGTTCGACGACGAGACCTGCCTGTGCGGCCAGTTGGCCGTAGACGTCGGCGGCGACCCACCAGCCGTGCAGCTCAGTGGCCGTCTGTCCGGCGTAAGCAATGGGCGCATCGGTGCCGGGTGGCGACACTGTGCCCAGTGGTTGCGTGCTGTTGAGGTGGGGGCCTTGACGGAAATGTCGCCAGAACTCGGCGTCGTCGGTGAGGTCGAGGCGGATGATGGGTGTGCCGTCGGGGATCTCGAAGTCGGGTTGTTGCAAGAATTCCTGCAATGTGGCCGGACTGCTGATGTTCCGCAACTCGTCGGCGTGAGCGCCGTCGAGCAGGGCGGCAACCGCAGTGACATGGTCGGCCCGGCCGGCCTGGATCAGGTGGACGCGATAGCGCCGAGAGGCGGGTTCCGACGCCATGGTCACTCCTGCCTCTCGTGGATTTCTGTGTCACACAGCGGGGTTCCAGCCCGGGTACGTGGCGAGCGGCTCGCAGCGAATCGACGACATCTCGGCGGCACTGAGCCCTCGCTGCACAAGCTCAGGCGGGGCATTGCCGGCACGGCGGTCTCACCCCGGGCCAGCCGCAGGTGCTCGTGGCTGGGCATCAGCAGGTGCACCGGGCAGGCGCCGGATCCGAACACGCCGGAGTCCATCCTCCACGCGAGGTTCCCGGATCCGTCGACCTCGTGCGGCGCGGCCTGGTCTGGCAAGGCTTGGAAACGGCCGGTTGACCGGGGCCAGCCGTCGTGACCTGCCGGAGTCGCCGGGCTGGATGAGTCCAAGCCGTGCCGATATCAGCTTGTTTATCACGTCAGATTTCGGCAAGAGGCCAATTACTCGGCTACTGCCCGTGGCTCCTCGAAGGTTATGCGGGGATGAGGAATCCGCCCTTTCGAAGGCCAGGTAAATGGCCCCTTTGCCGCCGGCTGGCCACTCGCCAGTCTGGGCACCCTGCGTTATCAACAAAGGAGGACGATGAAACCCACGCCTTACCTGGCCATCGCCGGCCTGGTCGGCACGCTCATGCTGCCGACATCCGCCATCGCCCACGCAGCCTCTCCGACGCGGGCGATACCAGCCCATTCGTCGTTCGCACCGTCACACGCGGACTCCGGCACCGACGCGGTGGCTGCCATATCGGAACAGGATCGGATGTTCCTCATGACGGTGCATCAGGGCAACCTCGCAGAGATCAAGGCGGGACGGCTGGCATTGCAGAAGGGGCGGTGTGAGGTGGTCAACCGGATTGCCCACGTGTTCATTGAGGACCACTCCCGAATAGACAACGATGTCCAGTCTCTGGCGGACAAGTTCGATGTACGACTGCCGGATGCCCCAGATGCGCAAGCGCGAAAGCAGCTTGCCGAACTGGCGGCGCTGTCCGGGCGCGAGTTCGATGCCGCCTGGCTGCGGATGCGGGCTGCCGGGGTTCGCGAAGCGATCAAACTGGGCAGGCAGCAACTGCGGCACGGACGCTCGCCGGAAGTGAAGGCGCTGGCGGCCGCGGCCGTTCCGGTCGTCATGCGCCACCTGAAACTGCTCAACGAGGCCGAGCGCCACTGCTGACCACTCGCCGGCCGCACCACTGACGACAGTTTGTCCAAAGTGGATACGGTGGTCTGTTCGGCCGCAGCGGTCAACGGTGCGATTCGTGGACCGCGATGGCGTTTGTCGCAGAAATCATGATCCAGCGGGACGGTTCGGTTTCCGTGACTGTGGCTCGTTCCCGCAAGCATTCTGAGTTACACGCAGCCATCGAGCGTGCGCGTTCGCATGCTCGGTGGCTGCGGTTCATCTGAACTCCAGTCGGCGGATACCCCTGGCGTTCACGCCGGGGAGGACGCTCGCGACTTACTGTAGCCGGGGGACAGCCGCCTCTACCTGGACAACCCCTTCTGATCGGGTCTTCACGACCCGGAAAGAACTTCCGAAAGCGACCCCACTAAGACCGGGTGTGGCGGCGCCGGATCGACAGGATGAGCAGGATGCTGAGCAGCAGAACCGCGCCACCGGCCACGACCAGCCCGAACGGGAATCCGCGTGGATCGCCCGCGTCGCTGGAATCCTCCGCAAGAGGGCTGAGAGTGGGCGTCGGCGTGCGTGTGATGTCCCGAAGCACGGCCAGATAACGGTCGCCGTGCGTGACGCTGGGTTCGATATGGGAGTTCTCGCTGAACTCGTTCCAGCTGATCAGACCGACAGCGTCCGGAGACGACTTGATCGCGGCCGCGTACTGGCGTCGCAGCGTCTCGCCGTCCTGCCGGTCGACCACGCGCTTGCCGGCGATGACCCGTGCGTCGAATCCTGGTGCGAACGGTGCGATCCACAGTCCCTTGTTCCGATGTACGGTCGCGCTCATGGCTGCGAGCTTGGTTTCCGCGCTTCTGTCGCGCTGAGGATCGACGGAGGACCAGTAGTACGCGTCACCGTCCACTGCGGAGGCAATGCGTTCGTAGCCTTCAGGGCTTTTCTCCGAGCCGAGGACCAGCAGCCGGTCGCGCACAGGCCCGGTGGCGCGGGCGATGTCCTCGACTGAGAATTTCCAAGTCCCCGACCAGATTACGAGCGGCTTGCCGAACACGGCGAACACCGGGTCGGCCGCGTAGCGCTCCTCGAACCGCAGCAGGTCGGCGGCCACCCGGTCGGTAGGCAGGGGGTTACGATCGAAGTCCAGCGCCTGGTAGATGATCGAGAGCGTGAAGTCCTCCGTCCGGGCCACACCCACCAGCATCGCCAGTCTGCGATCCAGGGCGGGAGTGGACTTCCAGCTGACGATGAACCCGGTGATACCGGCGCTCTTGGCAGCCCGGATGTGCTGACGCATCACGCCGGTGTCGTCGCTGGAATAGCGGCCCAGGCTTGGATAGTCGGTTTTCGCTCGATCCCACGACGTCTTGTCGTACCAGATGTAGTAGTACGCCAGCACCGGAGGTCCGGCAAGCAGGCCGGTTGCCGCCGGGTGGGGCGGCAGGACCGACAGCAGGGCGGCGGACAGCAGGGCGGACAGTCGTATCACGCGACCGTCCTCGATCGCTTGCGCAGCCGCCGCCTGCCCACCACGAGCCGCCTGCCCACCACGATGAGCACAGTCAGCATCGCCAGTGCGGCGCCCGTCAGTGTCACCACGTCCACATAGGTCACTACGGGAAGCTCGACATACTGGCTGCGGGACAACGCGATCTCCCGGGCCTGTGAGTAGCCGGACCCGGAGGCCTTGACCTGGTAGTCGCCCCGGGCGAGGTTCTCCAGTTCCGCGTCACCGTCGAGGCCGGCGGTCAACCGCTCGGCGCGACCGTCCGGATAGGTCAGTTCGATCGCGCTGGCGAGCGGGTCGCCGAAAAGCCAGTCGCGGACCTGGAAACGCACCGACCGCAACAGCACGACGAACTTTGCGTCGGCCGTCCGGTTGGGCATCAGCCGCTGTTCACCGGCATTGACTACGTTCGTGCCGTCGATTACGACACTCTGCAAGTAGTACGTCACCTCTTTGCCGACTGCGGAACCGGCTTCCAGCACCGGCCGCACGGCGGTCAGCCTGACCGGTCGGCCACCCTCCAGGGTCAAGTGCTGACCGGAGTCGCTGCGGATGGTCAGCGAGGTGATCCGATCCGGTGCGACCGGGTTGCGGGCCTGGTCGACGAAGTCGTAGCGAACGATCCGGGTGGACTGGAACGCGGCCTGGATCCGTGTGTTGCGCCCGATTACGAGGTTGGGCAGGGACGGGGTGAATCCCGGGTGGGCGTCACCGCGCCCGACCCAACGGACGAAGTCGGCGGATCCGCCGGGTATGTCCAGGTGCGGCGTGAGCAGTTGAAGCTGGTGCTTGTCCCGGCTGCGCCGCACAGTCGCGCGCGCCACACCTTTGTCGTCGGTCACCAGTGGCTTGCCGTCCAATGTGAACTTGGCGGACGGCAATGGCGGCACGGTGACCACTTCGAGAACGTTCTGCGCCGGCGGTCGCGCCGCCGAGACCGTCGAGGGGGAGCCGACGATGGCGATGGCCGCGAGCGCCATGACTCCAATCCATCCGACCGCCCTCATTGGATACGCTCCTCGACGGGACGTCGCCTGTGTGTGAGCCATCGGCGGACGGGTGTGCCCCCGAAGCAACTCAGCAGTGCGAGCGCCACAGCGCCGCCGTAGCTGAGGTAGACGATCATCGCCGGGTGGACCGTCGGCGGTGCGGCGGCGCGATCTGTGTCCAGCAGTTCCGGCGGCCTTGGCGGCGAGGCGAAGTCGAACGCCCCGGTGATTCCCGCCGAGCGGGCGTCCCGTTCGCCCAGCGGCGCCACGCGCCAGTTGTCCTCGATGAACTTGAGCACCGCGGTGTGATCCAGTTGCGTGTGCTCGATGTGCCCGCGCCGGGAGTAGGCGCTGACCAGCAGGGCCGGCACCCGGAAGCCGAGGCCGTAATTGTCCACTTTGGGCGGTGGGACGTGGTCGTACCAGCCGCCCCAGCCGTCGTAGGTCCACATGAACGCCGAACTCGACCAATGGCGGCTCTTCGCCAGCCCGGCGGTCATCTTGCGGACGAGGGTCTGGCCGGCCTGCACCCGGCTCGGCGGATTCTCACTCGACCCTGACGACACGACGTAGGCCACCGCGGGCAGCGTGCCGTTGCGAAGGTCCGTGTAGTACTGGGTCAGGTCGACGATCTTGCCGAACAGCGTGGGATCGTCGAGGAATCGGGCGTAGTTCAGCAACGGCACTCTGGTCGTCTGCCCGGCAAGGGGACCGTTGCCCGGGGTGCGGTAGGTGATCTTCGGGTCGTAGTTCTCCACGTAGAACTTCCACGGCACACCGGCCTTTTCGAGCCGGTCGAAGATCGTCGGGATGTCGCCGTAGCCGCCTTGTGGTACGCGTTCGCTGCTGTCCGGCGTAGGCACGCCGGCGACCCAGTAGAAGTGGTTGCGGCGGCTGCCGGTGGTCGCGGAGCTGAAGAACCGGTCGAACAGGGTGTACCTCTCGGCGACGTTCCAGTAGTAGGGCAGGTCATTCGCGTCGTAGTAGCCCATCGCCTTGGCGCCGTCGAGGCCCTTTTCCCGGTATGCAGAGACGAAACCGTCCATCCTTCCGTCCGCGTACTGGGCGCGCTGGGTGGCCGGGTTGTGATCAAGGTGATCCGGCGACTGATTGCCCAGCCGGAACGGACGGACGCAGCCGTTCGAGCTGGAGTTGTCCTTGCTCAGCCGCATACAGGTGCCGGCGGGAATGCCGTCCGCGCCGGGGTAGGTACCGAAGTAGTTGTCGAAGGAGTGGTTGGACTGCATGAGCACCACGAAGTGCTTGATCGGCGTGCGGGTCGCGCGTGCCGGCCCGGCGGCGGCCGGCCAGGCCGCCAGCGTGGCCAGAATGACAAGCACGGCCAGTACCCTTGCGAGACGACGAGTGGTCAAGGTCGCACCTCATAGACGATGATCACGGGTTTCGGTGTGGTCCGGCCGTCAGCCCCGGCGACTTCGATCGTTTCGGTGTGGATAGCGACACCGTCGTACTTGTGCACGTAGCGCATCAACCGCTCGCCGAAGAACGGCGCACGGGCGGCCGAGAACGCGTCCCACACCACGTACTGCAGGTCGCCGTCGCGCAGTGCCCGGTCAGGGTTGTCAACCGGCTCATAGGATGGATTGCGGGACAACGGGTTGGGGCTCACGGACAACGCGAAGGCCTTACGGTGCCCGTAGAATCGCACCAGGTTGGCCATCGACGGGCCGACCGTGATCAACCGGCTGCCCTCGGGCAGGTTGGCCGCGATCCATCTCCCGGCCTCCCGGCCTGCAGGCACTCCGCCGGAGCCGGCCAGAAACGTAGTGCTCGGTGCCGGATTCACGGCCAGCCAGGCCGGCACCGCCAGGCTTGCGCCGACAGCGAGGATCGCGGCTGCCCGGACCCGCTGGGCCACCGCGGGACGGCGAGCCGACAGCCATGGCACGGCCACATGTACTCCTGCTCGTGCCGCCAGCACTGTCACGACGGGCGTGATCGGCAAGAGGTACTGGTATCCCTTTACCGGCCACAGGTGGAAGAACACGAGCGGTACGACTATCCAGCAGACCAACAGCCATTCGCGCCATGTGCTTTGCCCGCGCAGCAGCCAGAGGCCGCCGGCGGCGAGTACGATCAAGGCCGGCCCGATCGCCGGAGGCACGGTTTCGGCATAGAACGAGATCCCATGGTTGGCACGCCGGAACAGCTGCCATACCAGGTAGTTCTGCCCGGTGCTGGTCCAGCCGGACAGGCTGAGCGACAGCGGATACGCGACGACGACTGCGGCCAGGATGACGAGCGCGACCAGCAGGTCACGCAGCCGGATGCGGAACTCCCGGCGGAGCACGAAGAACACGAACAGCGCGGCCACCAGGATGGCGGCGCTCTCCTTGGTCAGCAGGGTGAGCCCCATGACGGCGGCAGCGCAGTAGAGCCACCGCGGGGTCCGCTCGGCGCAGAACCGCGCTGTGCAGTACAAGACGACTGCTGCGAAGAAGGTCTCCGGTCCGTCGAGCAGCACCTGGCGGGTGACCACCACGTGGTAGGGCATGACTGCCAGGAAGAACGCCGCCGTCAACCCGACCTTCCGGCCGTAAAGCAGCTTGCCGAGCAGGTACACAGTGACCACTGTGGACAGGCCGAAGGCGACGGACAGCAATCGGGTGCCAGTGTCGCTCACAGAGGCGGGGAACCCGAACGACAACATTGCCTGGAACAGCAACGGATGCGCCCGGAAGACCGGGAACAGCCCGGCCAGCGCGGGATCACCGGCCAGCGCGGCGGCCTGTCCGGCGTAGACGGCCTCGTCGCTGTTGAAGCCGACCTCGCCCAGTGCCCACACGCGCACGAAGCCACCGGCTCCCACGATGAGCGCCATTGCCAGCACTGTGCCGCCACGCGGGTGTACCCACGCCGGCCGTCGATATCGCGGACCAGTGGCGGCACAGGCCGCCATGTCCGGCGTCGCCGGTGCACCCATCATGCATACCGGCGGGGCACGAGCCACCCGTGGGCCGGGCCCGGGACCAACAGCCCGGGGATCTCGTCCGCCCAGGAGAAACCGGGCGTGGCCAGCGACCGTGCCCTGATCCGCCGGACCGCGGCGGCCAAGATCTGGCGTTCCTTCTCCCGCAACGCCAAGTGGTCGTCCTCACCGATCACAATGGACGGTGCGAGCTGGCGGAACGGCGGGAACTGATAGGCGTCCTCGGTGTTGGACAGCAACGTGCTCATCGCGTCCTCCGGCGACATGTCACTGACTGCGTACGCTCCCCGCTCGATCACGAACAGCTCGGTCAACCTGCTTTCCGGTAGAATCTCGCACGGCAGCAGCCGGTCCACCGCGTACTTCGGCGGCGGCACGATCCGCTGGGTGAGCGCGTTCGCGCCCATGATCGGTACGTTGAGGTGGCTGAGGGCCAGCCCGAACTGGCGGCCCGTCCGGGAGTGCAGCAGGCTCTGCAGCCATAGCCGCCGCCACTCCCGGCGGGTCAGCTCGTCGGACTGCACCGCTCGCAGCGTGTGGTGGCTGATCGTCAGAGGCTTGGGGAAGCAGCCGGCCCGGCCGTCCGGGTACAGCACGATCATGTCGTCGGAGAGGAACTTCGCGCCGCGCTCCCGGACCAGCCGGAGTACAGTGCCGGTCTTCCCGGTGTCGGTCTTGGCAGAGATCAGCACGCCGGTCCCGTCGAGCTCCAGGCATGCCGAGTGCAGCAGCATCGCGCCCCGCGACACCGCCACGAACCGCAGCAGCGCCTCGAGGATGTTCGTGTAGACCACATGCGGCGACCGGGCGAGGCTGGGGGAGACGACCACCTCGATCGGGTCGCCGAGCGAGATCCGGAAGTTGGCCCCGAACCGGCCGAGGTGCTCGGAGTATTCGATCGCGGGCGGGCAGGCGAGCTGGGTGACGACCGCGCGCGGCAGTGGGTGCCGGCGGCCGGCCGGGCCGACCCGGATCTGGATCTCGGTGTCGTTGTCCAGCCACTGCGCACGGAAGTACTCGAGTTCCGCCAGCCGCACCTGTGAGCCGATCGTCGCCACTCCCGGAATGCAGTAGCGGTAGGGCAGGTACCGCGCCAGGTCGGGGGAACGCTTCAGGGTGATACCGACTGAGACCCTCGGGGCGGGGGTGACCTCGACGATGACCCGGGTGGCCTCGCGCGCGGATTGCTCTGCCTCTGGTTCGCCGCGGCCGTAGATCGCCCAGTCGGCCACCAAAAGCCGCACCAGGAACAGCAGGCCGAGGGTGAACGCGTTGGACAGCAGTACGCCCAGCCCGATGCCGTCGACGAGTAACGCGAGCACCGGCAGCCGCAGCGCCAGCAAGGCATGGTTGAGCAGGAAGAACCGAACAGCGCGGGAGACCATCGTGCCCGGTTTCGCGCCCCGGTAGACGAGCGTATCGGTGAGCACGAACAGCCAGGTCGTGGACGCCTCGGTGGCCAGTGTGGCGGCCACGAGGTAGTGCAGGCTCAGCAGGTGGTCGTACAACAACCACAGCACGGCCATGTTGACCACCAGCCCGGACAGCCCGACCAGCCCGAACGCCCCGGCGTGCAACAGTCGGCCCTTCGGCGACGAGGTCGCCTGCCGGCTCGACAGCGAGGTCCGCAGCCGGACCAGATGCCGCACGAACGTCATGCCTTCACGCGGCGAAGCCTTGCGGCGCCCGGCCGGCCGCCGCTCCATCCCGAACGGGACCTCCGCGATCCGCAGGCCCGGATGCCGGACCAGGATCTCCATCAGGATCTTGAACCCGGCCGGCCGCAACCGGTCGAGGTCGAGTGTGGCGCGGCGGACGGCGAAGAAGCCGCTCAGCGGGTCGCTCGGCTGACCGAGCCGGCGCGGGAAGACGGCCTTGGCGATCACGGTGGACAGAACGGGCACCACGTGCCTGCAGGTGGCGATCACCACGTCCACGCCCCGCGATCGGCCGATCTCGGCCAGCTGTGGCGCGAGTGCCGGCGGGTGCCGCAGGTCGCCGTCCAGCACCACGGCCCACGTGCCGCGTGCCTGCGCCAGACCGGCGAGCACCGCGCCGCCGAGCCCACCGTGCCGTTCGCCCGGCTCGCGAAGGATCAGCCGGATCGGGACGGCTGACAGCGCGGCCAGGGAAAGCACGACATCTCTGGCGCCGTCGTCGCTGTCGTCGACGAAAAGGATTTCCATCGACGGCCCTGAATTCTCCTCGGAAAGTCGCTGCAACACGATGGCGAGATCGTCGGTCTTGGTGCGGACCGGAATGATGACGCTGATCTCAGGCGGCTGGCTTTCCCGCGCCGAGGAGATATCGAATGGCGTAACGTCCGGATCGACCTCGCTTCTTTTTTTCGTGTTCTCGTGCACAGCTTCCCTTCCTGCACCTCGCGTGGACCGGTAACCAGCTCGACGAGGGACAGGCGAAGCGCAACAGAACTCGTCTTGCTTTCCCCAGTGCTTGACTGGGGAATCAGTCTGCGATCCGAGGATTGAAAAGAATAGGTGGCCATGTGTCTGGCCCCGTCTTGCTGTTGATTTCGGGGCCGGGAAAGAGGCTACTTGTCCTCGTCTGTGCTTCGATCCGACAATGGGCGCTCAATTTGATCATTCTTCTTTTCTGGATACGTGAGGAGAACTGTCTTGACGAATTCCATCGTTCGGCGCTCGCTGGCCGTGACAGGCGCGGCACTGTTCCTGTCCGGACTCCTGGCCGGGGGTGCGTCCGCCGCTCAAGCGGTCACAGAGGCCAGTGTCGCGCCGCAGTTGCGGTGCATCAGCCGGGTGGAACCTCCGGCCCGGGACGAAGACACTATTCGTGCGATTGCCGTGACCTCCTGCGGCCACCAGGTGGACGTGGTCCGGGTCCGGGTAATGCTGGAGAAATTCGAGGCCGGCGAATGGAGGACCGTCGCGCACGGCGCCGGCAGGAATCAGGAGGCTCGCCGGGTGGAGGCTGTCGCCGACGTTCAGTGTCAGCGAGGCCGGTACCGGGCAGTATCCATGCACTTCGCAAGCGATAGCGAGGGCACCAACACCAATCGTAAAGAGAGTGATCCTGTCCAGATCTGGTGCCGCTGACCCCGTGCTCGCAGCTTCGACTCGATCGAACATGAGTTCGCTGTCTGCAACGGACGCTTCTGTCAGTTGATGAGAAGGCCTTGGCACCGCGGTGCTCGTCGCGGTGTCAAGGCCTGTCCACGATCGGCCGATCGATTCCGGGGCCGGGAAAGAGGCTACTTGCGGTCCCCTGTGTTCCGATTTGACAATGGCGTCGTTGGTCATTCTTCTTTTCTTGACAAACCTGGGAGAACTGTCGTGACGAACTCATTGATCAGACGCTCGGTGGCCGTGGCGGGTGTGACACTCTTCATGTCTGGTCTGCTGTCCGGGGTCGCCCCCGCCGGGGCGGCGATCACTGGGACCGGTGTGGCGCTGCCGCAATTGCAGTGCGAGGGCAGGGTGGATCGCCCCGAGCAAGACGGCGACCGTGTGCGTGCCCGCGCCGTAACCCGCTGTCGCGACGAGGCGGACGTGATCGGGGTGCGAGTGTGGCTGCAGAAATACGACCGCGACGACGACAAATGGGAGAACGTCAGGGAGGGTTCCGAAAGGAGGGAGAACGCACGCTGGGTGCGCGCCGACGCCGAAACTCGGTGCGAACGAGGCCGGTACCGGACAGTATCCGTGCACTTCGCACGCGATGACCGGGATCGCTACCGGGATCGTGAGGAGAGCGATCCTGTCTGGATCGGCTGCCGCTGACCCGCGCTCGCGGCTTCATGACGATCCGATCGAATATGAGCTCGCTGTCCGCAATGGACGCTTCTGTTGATGCCGGGCAAGCCTCGGCACCGCAGTCTGGCGCTGTGGTGCCGAGGCTTTCGCATGCGGCGAGATTTGTCCACAATCGGCCAATCAACCAAACACGCCACCTCAGCCCTATGGGACTTTCAGGGGGACGTCGTAGCGTTAGGTGGTGGGTTGGGTACCGAGTGCATCGAGACGATGCGGAGTCCGAGGTTCTGGACCATCGCCAGGATCCCGTGCAGGTGTGAGTCGTCGACCACGTCGCCGTAGATGATCGTTTCGGGTGCGGCGGGAACGATGTGCATTTCACCGAATTCACCGAAGGCGTGTCGTGCGCGGTCCGACACGTGTCCAGTCACGCGAAACTCATAGCGTGTCTGCGACATGGCTTCACCTGCTGCTCGGGCTCGGGGGTGATGATGTGTAGCGGGCGGTCAGCGCTGTTCGTCGATGCGTGTTTCCTCGTCCTGGACGACCTCGCCGTGGACGACGACGGCCCAGATGACCAGGACGTCCAGGGCGATGATGATGGTCGTCCAGATGGGATAGGCGGCCAGGAAAGCCAGTTGACTGATCGCGTTGAAGCTGACCAGGATGACCGCGACGACGCGAGCCCACGCGGCACCGGTGAACAACGCGAGCCCGACGACGATGGCGCACGCGCCGACGATGAGGTGGATCCAGCCCCACGCGGTCATGTCGAACACCAGGAGGCCGTTGCTGCCGACAATGTAGTACTCGTTCCTGAACAGGGCGACGATGCCCTCGATCACGGTGAAGAACCCGGTAATGATCAAGATGGTTCCGGCGAACCAGATCCAGTTCGACCACGTCGAGCGAGTGTGCACACCCATCTTTCCTCCCTGTGCCACCGCCGGCGGTATCACCGGCACCGGGACTACCGTGGTAGGTGCGGCCAGAGGGCCACTTCGCCCGCGAGAGGTGAGATGGATCGCCGAGTGGCCTCGTCCCTTCGCGACAGTGCGGTGAGAGACTGATGGAACGCACGTTCCTACGCTGGAAGGCAGTGGGGATGCCGGAGGCTCGGTCAGGCAGGGTACGGCCGCGGGTACCGCGGACCAAGATCGTCGTGCCGGAGTTGCCGGCCCGGATGGTCTCTCGTGCGCGATTGTGGACAGAGCTGGATCGAGCGCAGGACAGTGCGGTCACCCTGGTCCAGGCTCCCGCGGGGTTCGGCAAGACGCTGCTGCTGGCGGAATGGGTCCGGCGAGGACACTCGTCGGACACGGCATGGGTGTCGCTGGACTCCGACGACAACGACGACCGCCGTTTCTGGTCGGCGGTGCTCGCGGCGCTGGACGCCTGCCCAGCCATCCCCCCTGACAATCCGTTGCGGGAGTTGGTATTGCCGGCGTTGCCGAGCACCGATCCCGGTTTTCTCGCCGAGATCGTCGACGTGCTGGACGGCCTGCCGTCACCGGTGCGGCTGGTGCTCGATGACTTGCACGAGCTCACGGCCGTGGAACCGTTACAGGGCACGGAAACGCTCATCCGCTTCCAGCCCGCTGGGCTCAGGATGGTGTTGCTGAGCCGGTTCGGTCCGCGGCTTCCGCTGGCGCGGTTGCGATTGTCGGGCCAGATGCGGGAAGTACGCGCCGAAGAGCTGCAGTTCACAATGGATGAAGCCGATGCCCTGCTCGGGGCCGCGGGCGTTGGGCTGCTTGCCGGGCAGATACGGCAACTCGTGCAGTGCACCGGAGGATGGGCGGCCGCTTTGCGGCTGGCCGCTCAGGCATTGACCGAAACCGATGCCCCGGAGCAGTTCCTGGCCGATCGCACAGGGATCGATAGGGCCGTGGCCGGCTACCTGATCGATGAGGTTCTGTCCTGGCTGCCGGATGCGAAACAGGAGTTCCTGCGCACGATCAGCGGGTGCGAGGAGGTGTCGGCCTCCTTGGCGGCCGCGGTATCCGGACAGGCCGACGCCGGCGAGATGCTCGGCTGTCTCGAGCGCGAGACCGCGTTGGTCGTCAGCACCGGAACCGGAAGACGTTGGTACCGCGTACATGCGCTGCTCCGCTCGCACCTGCACGCTGACCTCCAGCGGCAAGCTCCCGGTCGCGCCGCGACATTGCACGGCAAGACAGCCGACTGGCTCGCGGCGCACCAGCGCACGTCACAGGCGATGGCGCACGCCTGTCTTGCAGTGGACCGTGAGCGCGTCGGCGACCTGCTTCGGCACAACGCATTGCCGCTGGTCCTGACCGGCGAGCACGTGGTGCTGCGCCGTGCCGTCGCCGTGCTGGGCGACGAATCGTTCGCCGACGAGCCATGGCCGGCATTGATCACCGCGTTGTTGCACCTGGAGTCCGGCGAGCCGGCTGCGGCGTCGGCCGATCTGGCGCGCGCCGGAGCGATTCGGCCGGCCGGACAGACACCTGAGCTCGAGTCATTGCGACAGTTCGTCTGCTCGTGCCTCACCCAGTTCGCCGGCGGGATCGACGACATGTCGCGGATTACGGAGAGTCCCACTTCACCGGCTGGGAACGCGCCGGCCGTCGACGCGCTGGCAAAGCTCCACCAGGGCACAGTGCTGCTGCACGCTGGGCATCGGGCCCGGGCGCGTGAACTCCTGCAGGCCGCACTTGCGGACGCACGGCGCAACGGCTACGACTACCTGTCTGCACAATGCCTGACGATCCTTGGTCGTATCGCGGCAGCCGAAGGTGACTTTCGGCTGATGAACGAACTGGCGACGACGGTCGACTCGCGGCTCGCGGGCGGATTGCCCGCGAAGACGGCAGGCATGGCGGCGCGCCTGCTGCTTGCGTACGGCGCACTGCTGCGCGCGGACCCCGCTGAGTGTCTGTACCAGACGGCTCGAGCGGCCGACTTGTTCGACGCAGGGGCTCCGCCGGCGAGCCTCCTGATGCACACCCTGCGGGGCGCCGCCCAGTTCGATACCGGTGACCGTTCGGCCGGGCTCCGGCAGATGCGGGAAGCAAGGCTGAACGCGGCGGGTGGTCACTTCGCGCCGGACGAGGTCGCGCTTGCCGCTGTCGTGGAACATCGGGCCGCCACGCTGCTCGGGTGGGGCGGCGTCGCCGGCGCCGTGGTGCGCTGGGTGAGTGAGGTGATTCCGGCCTCGGGTGAGTTGCTGCTGATCCGTGCCCGCACTCAGGCGGCGTCGCACCGATACGGCACTGCCCGGGCTGTTCTCCAGCCGCTGCTCGACGGCTTTGCCCACCCTTTGCTGCCCTGGTCGATCGTCGAGGCGCGGTTGCTTGAGACGGAGATCGCGCTCCGTACCGCGCAGGCCACTCAGGCGCGCCGCGCATTGCGGACAGCGCTGTCGCTCGCCGCGCCGATGGATGCGCTGTATCCGGTGGTGTTCGCCGCGCACGAGGTGATCGAGCTGCTCATCGGGCTGATCGGCGGGCTCGGTGCGGAGGAGGACTTCGCCCGCCGCGTACTGGCTGCCCGGAGTTTGATCGGCGTGCAGTCGGCGCCGATATCGCTGACCGATCGGGAGCGCGGGGTGCTACGACTGCTGCCGACACAGCGCTCGTTCGCGGAGATCGCGCAAGATCTGACGGTATCCCCGAACACAGTCAAGACGCATGTGCGGGCGATCTACACCAAACTCGGCGTCGGTACCCGCCGCGACGCCCTCGCGGTCGCCGTCGACCAGGGACTTATCGAAGCCCCGTCGTGGACCGCCGGCCTGAGAGCCGCCCGTTAGGGGGTAGGGGAACCAATGGCGGTACGGCCACAGATCCAGCGAACTGCTTTCGAGCGGGTCCGGCAGACGGCTCGAGCCGGTGAGCTGCCCCGGCACACCCGGTGGCGGGTTCCCCGCGCCAAGATCGCGGTGCCGCGGGTGCCGGTCAGCTTCGTCCGGCGAGAGCGGTTGCGGCGCCTGCTCGACCAGGCGGCGGAAGTCCCGGTCACCGTGATATGCGCGCCGGCGGGTTATGGAAAAACGCTCATGCTCGCGGATTGGGTCACGGCGACCCCCGTGGCCTGGGTGTCGCTGGACCGCGACGACAACGATGCCAGCCGATTCTGGTCGGCCGTGCTCAGTGCCATGGCCGAGTGCGTTCCCAGCGACAGCCCGTTGCGAGACCTCGCACCACCGGCGGTGGCCGACGAGCCGGGTTTTCTCGCCGAGGTCGTCGACGCCCTTGACGCGCTGGACACCCCGCTGCGACTGGTGCTGGATGACGTGCACGAGATCGTGGCGCTGCGGACACTGCGCGGCGTCGAGGCGCTCATCCGGTATGTACCCAAGGGGCTGCGGCTGGTGCTGTCCACCCGGCTCGACCCTCCGCTCCCGTTGGCTCGGTTGCGTTCCCAGGGCAACCTGGCCGAGATCCGTGCGAACCGGCTGCGGTTCTGCCCCGATGACGCCGCGGCAATGCTCCGCGCTGCCGGAGTCGAACTCGATGACGAGCAGTTGCGGCTGCTCGTCGACCAGACCGAGGGGTGGGCGGCCGGGCTGCGGCTGGCCGCACTTTCGCTGCGCGACGCGGCCGACCGCGACGAGTTCCTCGCGGACTTCGCTGCCGACGACCGATCCGTGGCCGACTACCTCGTCGGCGAGGTGCTGACTCGCTTGCCCGGGCGGACCAGGGAGTTCCTGCGGGTGATCAGTGTCTGCGACGAGGTGTCGCCACCCCTGGCGGCGGCGCTGTCCGGGCTGGATGACGCCGGCGTGCTCCTGGATGTGCTGGAGCGTGAGAGTTCGCTGGTGACGAGCGTCGACATAGGCGGGCAGCGGTATCGGATCCACACCTTGCTGCGCTCGTACCTGCGTGCTGACCTCGACCGGCAGCAGCCGGAGCGGACGGCCGAGCTGCACGGTACGGCCGCTAAATGGTTCGCATCCGAACAGCGGGTGCTGGAGGCGCTCGACCACGCTGGACAGGCCGGGGACCAGGACATGGTCGTGGCCCTCCTGCACCGGCATGCCGTCATGTTGCTGCTCACTGGCGAGCACCATGACGTCACCCGGGCGTTGGCGCTGGTCGGCCCCGGCACGGTCACGCAAGATCCTTCGCTTGCCCTGATATCCGCGTTCGCGCACCTCGCAACCGGCGAACTGGCCGCGGCAGAGACGGATTTCGCCTGCAGTAACGCCATCTGGCCATCCACATGCAGCACCGACATGGCGTTGCTCCGCTGGCTCGTGGGAGCACATCTCGCGCTCGTCCGGGGCAAACCCTCGGCTGCGCTGTTGACGGCGGAGTATCCGGGCGGGTTGCTGTCGATGGGCGCTGGGCTCGAGGCC
The DNA here is from genome assembly GCF_017876405.1 of Kibdelosporangium banguiense. GTDB lineage: Bacteria > Actinomycetota > Actinomycetes > Mycobacteriales > Pseudonocardiaceae > Kibdelosporangium > Kibdelosporangium banguiense. Next base: position 4,067,308 of record NZ_JAGINW010000001.1, read on the forward strand.
TGGGCTCGAATGGCTGTCGGCTGGACTTCGCTGTATGCCGCGGACCTGGCTACCGCCCGGCGAGAATTGCGGGAAGCTCTCCGGCTCGCCCGCGGTAATGGCTTCGATCACCTTGTCGTGCAATGCCAGACAGTCCTCGGCGCGGCCTGCGCTTTGAGCGGCGACTATCCCGCGATGGCGGAGGCGTCAGCGGCGGCCATCGGTCTGGCGAGTGAGCGAGGCTGGTGCCGGGCGCCCTGGCTGGCGACTGACTACCTGGTACTCGCCTTCGCGCGCTTGCTGCGGCTCGATCCGGCGGGATCGAGGCACTATGCGGCGCAGGCTGAACGGGCGAACCGCGCGGCGCACGAGCCGAGACTTCGATTCATGATCAGTTTCGTCGAAGGGGCGGCACGTTTCGACGCGGGTGACCGCTTGACCGGGTTGCACCGGATGAGGCAGGCGCGCCGGCAGCTCGGTGACGTTGTCCTGTTGCCGGAACTGGCCGCCACAGTCGCGGTCCTGGAGCATCGTTGCACGGTCAAGCTCGGCCAGCACGCCCACGCACGGGAGGTCTTCGACTGGACGCGGGCCCGGATAGGTGACACGGCCGAGTTGTCCCTGCTGGAAGCGTGGTCGCTTGCCATGACCGCGCAGGCTGGTGTGTCCCGGGCGCTGCGTGGCGCCTTGGATGTCGCCCGGCCGCGGTTGTCTCCGATCACTCGCGTTGAGGCCCGACTGCTGGAGACGACCATCGAGCTGCGCCAAGGACAGCGGACCAAGGCGCGATGCGCGCTGGAGGCCGCACTGGCACTTGCCGAACCGGCGGGGTTGATCCTGCCGTTCGGCGAAGCCGGCTCGTCGGTGCGGCAGCTGCTGGTTGATCAGCAGGGTGGTTTCGGGGTGCTGGACGACTTCGCAAGCCGGGTCTGCGAAGCGGTCACCAGGTTTCATGCCGGGCGGACACACGGTGCCCTGACTCAGCGCGAGCAGGCCGTACTGGCCAGACTGCCTTCACAGTGGCCGCTCGACGAGATCGCATCGGATCTCACCTTGTCCGTGAACACGGTGAAGACGCATGTGCGCTCGGTCTACACGAAACTCGGCGTGAGCAACCGCCGTGCGGCGGTGGTCGCGGCCCGCGAACTCGGCTTGATCTAACAGTGTTGATGGTCCTCGCTCCGCTCGGACGGGCTTTGTCGCCAAAGCCGGTGCACCGCTTGACTTCCGTCAGGAACTCAGTTCCGGCGAGGACCGAAGAGGCTACTCCGCCTGAGTTTCGGGTCTTACGACGTCCACGCCGCGACCCCACAACCAATGGTGGACAACGACTTTCACCGCCGCCGTCACTGGAAGCGCGACGATCGCACCGAGCAGGCCGGCGACCGAGACGCCGACGAGTGTGGCGACGAACGCCGTCGCCGGGGTGAGTGCGATGGCCCGCGCGAAGACGTGCGGCGCAAGCAGGTAGTTCTCGATGAGTTGGTACACGCAGAAATAACCCACTGTCGCGACCGCGAACCAAATGTTGTCCTCGGTGAGCACCGCCGCCGTGCTGAGGATCGCCGCGAGCAGTGCACCGACCTGCGGGATGGCATCGAGAATCGCGACGGCCAATGCGAGCATGGCCGGGTGGGGCGCTCCGATGAGCAGGAAGAACAGAAATGACACCGCACCCGCACACGCGGACAGCACCGCCTGCCCGCTGACATAGCCTCCGACCTTCGCCACAACCTGCTCGATCAGCAGAGCACGTTCAGGGGTGCCGAGCAGCCGCCCGGCAGCGGCCAGGATGCGGGGCATGGCAAGGGAGAAGTACACCAGCAGGGCGAGCACCGTGATGCCGGCGGCGACAGCGCCGACCATCTCCCCGAAGACCCCGAGTGCCGCGGCGAATGACGAGACGGCGATGCCGGCGGCGGCGCGCAGGGCGGCCGCGAGTTCGTCCTGCCGGCGGGCATCGGTGAGCGGGGAGTCGCGGAGGTGCAACCGGTCGGCCAGCACGTCGAGGCGCTCGGGTACCTCGGCGGCGAACGCCCCGAGCTGGCGCACGGCGGGGATCACGAACAGCAGGATCAGTGCCACGATCACCGCCACGGCGACGGCCGGCACGACTGCACAAGCAGTCCGGCGACGTACACCACGGCGTATCAGTGCGCGAATCACTGGCTCCACACCCATCGCGAGAAAGAGACCGAAAGCCGCCAACGACAGCGCTCCTCGCGCCAGGTAGGCGAGGGCCACCAGCGCTCCCACACCGATCACCACCAAGGTGATCGCGGCGTAGTCCCGCAACGGCATTCGGCGACCGGAAATGTTGTCCTCCGACGGGTGCGTCGCCATGTGAGCCCTTTCCCCTTGTGGTGGTCCGGTCCTACAGCGTGGCTTGTGACTGAGCACGAGCCTCACCCGCTGAGGATGAGATCGCCGGGGTGGTGCGGGGCCGGCTGCCGGCCAGCCGGATACGGGCACTGGAGCCGCGGGCTTCGTGAAGCCAGGCAGGCCGGTTGTCCCATCCTCGCTGGGTGACGTCCGGCCTGGGCGGATCCGCGCATACTCGGGCCCCGTCGAGCAAAGGAAGGCAAGAGGAGACAACAATGGCTACGTTGACCATCTGGCGGTACGACACTCCCGGCGGCGCGAACCAGGCAGTGCACACTCTCGAGTCGTTGGCCGCGTCAGGTCTGATCACGTTGCATGACGCGGCGACCGTGTCATGGGCGGAAGGTGCGAAGAAGCCAAAGACAAGGCAACTGCGCAACCTCGCCGGCAGGGGAGCCCTCGGCGGAATGTTCTGGGGGATGCTGTTCGGGCTGATCTTCTTCGTACCGCTGCTCGGAGCGGCGATCGGAGCGGCGACCGGCGCGCTGGCGGGCACGTTCTCCGACGTCGGCATCGACGACAAGCTGATAGCGCGAATCCGCGACCAGGTCACCCCGGGCACGTCGGCGTTGTTCTTGCTCAGCTCGGATGCCGTGCTGGACAAGATCAAGGAGGCGATGGCCGGACAGGGACGGCCGGAACTGTTGTTCGCCAGCCTTTCCGATGAGCAGGAGGAGGCCTTGCGCGCGGCGTTCGCCGAGGAACCCGACCCGCCGTTGAAATGAGGGGCGCGCCTTGACGGCCAGGCTTCCGCGAATGCCGTGGTATGCGGCGGCTGGCCAGATCCAGCTCCACATCTCGGCAACTTCCCCCAGGCGTTCACGCACCTCGCCCTGGTCGCCGGCGCCATAGCACTCGATGAAGAGCTCGACCGGGCGGAAGCCCGGCCGTCAAGGAGTCTCATGTGAGGCCACGCGGCGAAGGCGGCACTTATGGCTGAAGCAGGTACCTACCGGGCACTGCGAGCGGTGCTCATCCCGCTCGCGCTCGCGCAGTTCATCTGCAGCTTCGCCGGCTCGAACATGAATGTCATGCTCAAGGACATCAGCGCGGACCTCCACACGACGGTGCAGGGCGTGCAGGTCACGATCACGATCTTTCTGCTGGTCATGGCCGCCCTGATGATTCCCGGCGGCAAGGTGACCGACCGATACGGCCGGAAGCGGTGCTTCGTCGCAGGTCTCGCCCTGTATGGCGTCGGCGCCGTGCTGAGCGCGGTCGCCCCGGGGTTGGGCGTCCTCATCCTCGGCAACTCGATCCTCGAAGGTGTCGGTACGGCGTTGCTCATCCCGCCCGTCTACATCCTCACGACGCTGCTGTTCACAGAGGTGGCCTCACGCGCCCGCGCGTTCGGGGTCATCATGGCGATGGGCGGCATCGGCGGCGCGTCGGGACCGCTGATCGGAGGGCTCATCACCTCGGTGCTCAACTGGCGCGCGGCCTTCGTGTTCCAGGCCCTGGTGATAGTGCTGATCATTCTGCTCGGCCGCCGGATCAAAGATCCTTTGCCCCCGGACCCTGCGTGCCCTATCGACATCGGCGGAGTGGTCCTGTCGGCCGTCGGCATGGTCCTCGTTGTCATGGGAATCCTGGCGGCTGACGACAACGGCTGGCTGATGCTCGCCCTGCTCGTCCTCGGCGGACTCGTCCTGGCGTGGTTCTTCCGATGGATACGCGCCAAAGAAAAGGCCGGCGGCAAGCCGCTGATATCGACGAGCGTGTTCCGCAATCGCACCTCCAATCTCGGTCTCGTCACGCAGAACACGCAGTGGCTGCTGCTCATGGGGACGTCGTTCGTCGTGGCGGCGTACCTCCAGGTCGTGCGCGGGTACAACGCGATCCAGACCGGTCTGATTTTCACGGCGGCCACGCTGGGCCTGCTCGTGTCGTCAGTATCCGCCGAGCGCCTGGCGAAACGGCGCGCCCAGCGAACGCTCATCGTGGCAGGCTTCGTCGTGACGATCGCCGGCATCGGCGTCCTGCTCGCCATGGTGGCCGTCTCTCCGAGTGTCTGGGCCTCCGTACCCGGACTTCTCCTGGTCGGACTGGGACTCGGCGTGATGCTGACCCCGTCGGTCAACGTCGTGCAGTCGAGCTTCGGCGAGGAGCAGCAGGGCGAGATCTCGGGCCTGTCGCGCGCTGTGTCGAACCTCGGCTCCTCGCTCGGTACGGCCATCGCCGGCACGATCCTCGTCGCCAGCTTCACGTCCCATGCATATGCCGCCGCGATGATCACACTGGCGGCCGTCGGGCTCGGCGGACTCGCTGCCGCGGCGTTCCTCCCCAGGGACCTGGCCCCAGGCACCCCGCCTACGAGCCGAGGTGAGCTTTGAGCCGGCCGAAGACGCGAGTTGTCGAGCAACGCGGTCCGCAGCCCAGCCGTGCCTTCGACGTTGTCGGCGCAGTGTTGTCGGCGACCTGGTCGACGGCTGGCAAGGCGTGTTCGTCGCCCGCAACGATGTCGTCCTATTCGGACAGATGGCCAAGGGCGGTGTGGCGCCCACGGTCTGAGGTGACGCAGACTGTCGAGTCTGGAATGCAGGCGGCTGCGATGAGCGATGCGCAAGCAGCGAGCGCGTTGGCAGGAAAAGGGATCACCGGTCCTACGGCCGACGAACTCATCCGGATCAATGCCGCGGCGCGTGTGGACGGATTGCGTGCCGCCATCCTCGTAATGGGCGCGTTCGCGCTCATTGGCATGACATTCGCCGTGCGTCTGCCTCGCCGGCCCCGACTGCACTCGGTACCAGACCACTAGCCCTCGTGCGACCATCGAGGCATGCCGGCTCGGACATTGGGAAACCTGCCTGTCGAACAAACCAGTTTCGTCGGTCGACGGCGTGAACTATCCGAGGCGCGCCGCCAGCTGTCCACATCGCGGCTGGTGACCTGCACCGGACCCGGCGGGGTGGGCAAGACCCGGCTGGCGTTGCGGATCGGCGCGCAGTGCCAGCGGGCGTTTCCCGACGGTGTCTGGCTCGTCGAGCTGGCCGGCCTCAACGAGGGGGAACTGATCGCCGATGCCGTTGCCGACACCTTCGGGCTGTCGGATCATCGCGCCGATCCGACCGGCCGGTTGGCCGAGTACCTTCAGGACAAGCACCTGTTGCTGGTGCTCGACAACTGCGAGCATCTGGTGGACGCCTGCGCTGTGCTGCTGACCAAGTTGCTGACGGCGGCGCCCCGTCTGCACATCCTGGCCACCAGTCGGCAGCTTCTCAGGATGGAAGGCGAGCAGCTTCTTCCGCTGGCACCGCTCACGGTGTTCCCGTCGGACGGGGCCGGCGGCGCTGGAGAGCGGTTCGCCTCCGAGGCGGTCACCCTGTTCGCCGACCGGGCGGCCGCCGCAGCGCCCAGCTTCCGGCTCACCGGCGAGAACCTGGCTGAAGTGCACGCCATCTGCCGGCGGCTCGACGGTATCCCGCTGGCCATCGAACTGGCAGCGGTGCGGTGCCGCGGGCTCGGGCCCACCGAGATACTGGCCCACCTGGACGATGCGTTCGCATTGCTGACGTCCGAGCGCCGTGGGGGCGATCCGAGGCACCGCACCCTGGAGACGGCGATGGCGGGGAGTCATCGTCTGTGCAGCCCGACCGAGCAGCGGATGTGGGCGCGGCTGTCGATGTTCGCCGACGACTTCGGCCTCGATGCGGTCGAGGCCGTGTGTTCTGGGGACGGGATCGACCGGTCCGAGGTGTTCGACCTTGTTGTCGGCCTGGCCGACAAATCCATCGTGATCCGGGTTGACGGGTCCTACGGCCGGCAGGCGCGGTTCCGGCAGCTGGTCACCGTCCGGCAGTACGGAGCACGCGAGCTGGCCAGCTCTGGCGAGGAACTCGCGGTCCGCGAACGGCACCTGGGCTACTACCGCGCCCTGGTCGATCGCGGGGAGAACGCCTACTTCCACGCCTGTGAGATCGCGTGGTTCACCGAGTTGCGCCGCGAACACCGCAACCTGCGGTCCGTGCTTGAGTTCTGCCTTGCCGACCCCGCCCGTGCGCCCGTCGCCCTGGACATCGTTGCCCGGCTTCAGTTCTACTGGTTTGCCTGCGGCCTCCTCCGCGAAGGGGGACTGTGGTCGCGCCGGGCGCTCGCGGCTGCCCCGCAACCAAGCGCGGTGCGTGCCCATGCACTGGTGGCGTGTGCGTATCTGCTGGAGTTCTGCGGCGAGTATGACGCGGTGGCGAGCATGCTCGACGAAGCGTGTGTGCTGGCCGGACAGTTCGGGGACCCCGCCACCATCGCGCAGGCCGACTGGTGTCGAGCGCTGCGTGCCATCTACCTTGGCGACGCGCCGAGCGCGCTCACGCTGCTCAATCGGGCGATGGTCGGATTCCGTGCGGCGTCGGACATGGCGGGCGTCTTCCGCACGTTGATAATGCACGGAATCGCCGCGTTCACCGTCGCGCCAGACGAAGGACGGGTATCCGCGGAACAGGCACGCGCATTGGTCGAGCTGGCGGGGGCCGGCTGGTCGAAGTGCATCGTGCTGCGGCTGCTTGGCCGGTACCGGCTCGCCGACGGTGCGCTCCAGGAGACAGCGGCCCTGTTCGAAGAGGCCCTGTCGCTGGCCTGGCAGACCTACGATCTGCGCGCGATCGGCCGGTGCGTCGAGGTGCTGGGATGGTGCGCCTCGGGTGATGGCAGGCACGAGCGGGCGGCTCTGCTCTGGGGTGCGGCCGACACGCTGCGGCGGTTCGTCGGGGCTGAGCCGAGTTATCCGCACATCTCCAAGCTCTTCGTCCAGTACGAGCGGATCACCCGGGACGCGCTCACCGAGCACGGGTTCGAGGCAGCCCTTGCCAGGGGCAAGGCGATGTCGCCGGCCGAAGTGGTCGAGTTCACGCTGGAAAAGGCGGCTCCCAGTCACGAGAAGGCGACGGCGGCCCAACTCACCCGTCGCGAGACAGAGATCGCCGAGCTGGTAGGGCAAGGGCTGACGAACAAGGAGATCGCCGCTCGGCTTGTGATCGCGCAGCGCACCGCCGAGGGCCATGTCGAGCGCATCCTGGACAAGTTGGGCTTCCGATCGCGGGTCCAGATAGCGGCCTGGATCAAGGGCGGCGCCGACGACGCGTGACCCGGCCGTAAGCCTCGGGACTTGGGGACGGCGAGACTACTTCGCTCGGCGGGCCACTCGCAGGTCGGTGATCGGGCGTTCGTCGGCAGCCTCGAGCGCGGCTCGTGTGCGTAGGTAGAGCGGGAGTTCGCAGGTGGGGATGGGGCTGTTGATCGCCGTGCGCAAAGTCCCGGCCTCGTCCAGCAGGCGGGCCGCGTCTTGCCAACGGTGCTGATCACAGGCGATCGCGGCCAGTGCCTCGAGCACGCTGGCCATTCGCCATCGGTCACCGAGTTCGCGGTGCAGAGCAAGACTTCGTTCAAGGAGCATGCGGGCTTCGGCTGAGCCGGTTGCATGGTGTACCAGGCCGATGAGGTTGAGCGTCCACGCGATTCCTTCCAGGCATCCGTTGTGCTCGGAAAGTGCGTTGGACTTGATGAGCAGCCGGAGCGCCTCCGTGTTGTCGCCGCGGTAGTGCGCTACCGCGCCGAGGTGCATGAGGTCGCTGGCTGTCGATCCGGTGTCGCCCAGTTCCTCGAAGCGGCGCAGGCTTTCGCGCGCCCACTCGGCGGCTGAGTCGAAGTCGCCGCGCAGCCATGCGGTGAAGGCGCACAGCTGCAGGGCTCGCGCGATGCCCGGAGCATCGTCCATGGCTTGGAAGGTCTCCAGAGCGGACTGGTGGTAGTCCAGGGCCTGCTGGTAGCTGGCATGTTCCCGGCAGATCGAGCCGAGCAGCAGGCGGGTGCTGGCAGTGCCGTGCACGTCACCCAGCGACTGATACAGGTCCAGACTCTGCTCGGCCAGCCGTACAGCAGCGTCGTAGTCGCACTGAAGGAAGGTGAGGGTGACGGCCCCGGCAAACGCCTTCGCCCGCAGTGCGTCAGGGGCTTGCTCACCATGATCCAGGGCGTCCGCCAGCCATTTGCGGCCATCCCCGTAGTGTCCGCGCAGCCGGCAGTACCGGGACAGTGAGCCGGCCAGTCGCAAGGCCAGTGCGGGATCAGGCTGAGCAGTCGCCCAGGCGATGGCTGCTCGAAGGTTCTCGTGCTCGGTGGCCAGCCGGTCCAGCCACTCCACGGCGTTCACGCGGTCGAGGTGTTCTTCCGCCTGTTCGGCCAGCGCCAGGTGGAATTCGGCGTGTCGTTGCCGCGCGTCGGCCAGTTCGTCCCCGACGAGCTGGGCGGTGGCGAACTGGTGGATCGTATCCAGCAAGCGGTAACGCGAGGCGCCGGTTTCCTTGGCCACCAATGACTTCTCAACCAATCGGCCCAACAGATCGGCCGCGTCGTCGTCGTGCGGCCATAGTGCTGTGACGCTCGCCAACCCGAAACTCCCGGCGAACACGGAGAGCCGCCGGAACAGTGCGCGTTCGTCGGGATTGAGCAGGTCATAGCTCCACTTGATGGTCGTGTGCAGGGCTCGATGCTGGGGACGTGCGGCATGGCTGCCGGAAAAGAGCGTGTGAAAGCGGTCGTGCAGGTGCTCGGCGATCTGGCGTACCGGCAACGCTGCCGCGCGGGCCGCCGCCAGTTCGAGTGCGAGTGGCAGTCCGTCCAAGCGCGCGCAGATCAAGGCCACTTCGTGCGCGGTAGCCCTGTCTGTGCCGATCTGGGCTCCGGCGTCCTGTGCCCGATCAAGGAAGAGCCGGACCGCGTCGTAGTGGAGAAGATCCCGGTGGGAATACGTGGCCCCGGGGTCCGGGGTGGCCAGGGGCCGCAGAGCGTGGACCGTTTCACCGGGTACATGCAGTGGCTCTCGGCTCGTGGCCAGGACCTGCAACTCCGGACAGTTGGGCAGCAGTACATGGGCCAGCCGCGCGCAGGTGCCGACAAGATGTTCGCAGTTGTCGAGGAGAAGAAGCAGCGCTTGATCTGCCAGCTGGTCGACCAGGCTGTCGGTGATGCTGCGACCGCCCTGTTCGCTCAGGCTGAGAGCGTCGGCGACCGCCCGCGGTACGAGGTCGGATTCGGTCAGTGGGGCCAGATCCACGAAACAGACAGGTTTGGTGTACTGCGCCGCTATGGCCACGGCCAGCCGCGTCTTGCCGCAGCCGCCGGGGCCGGTGAGTGTCACCAGACGCCGCTGGAGAAGCGACTGCCGCACCGTTGCCACATCCGTCTCCCGGCCGACAAGACGGGTGAGCGGCACCGGCAAGCGGCCTCTGAAGCGCTGGCCGGTCACTGTTGTGTCTGCTTGCGGGGCAACCGGCTGATCGATCGAGGGGTCGGCGGTGAGTATGGCTGTTTCGAGCCGGCGTAGCTTGGGGCCTGGCTCGATTCCCAGTTCGTCGATCAATGTGACACGGGCACGTTGGAAGGCGGCCAAGGCATCGGCTTGGCGACCCGAGCGGTACAGGGCAAGGATCAGCAGTTCCCACAGCAGTTCCCGGAATGGGTGCTGGATGACGAGGAATTCCAGTTCGCCGACGGCGGTGACGTGTTCGCCAAGGGTGAGGCGCGCACTGATCAGGTCTTCGGTAGTGGCAAGTCTGGCCTCATTGAGCCGGGTTGTCTCGGCACTTTGCCATTCGCCGAGACGGCAGTCGGCCAACGCCTCGCCACGCCACATCGTCAACGCCGTCTGCAGCAACTCTGTCGCCGTTTTCGGGTCTCCTGCTGCCAATGCGTTCCGCCCGTCAGCAGAGAAGGTCTCGAAGCGGATGGCGTCGACCGCGTCCGCGGGTGCGCGCAGTGCGTAGCCGGAATCCTGGGTGGCGATCAGATCCGCCAAGCCGGCCGCACGAAGCTGACGGCGCAGGTGAGCCAGGTGACTGTGCAGGGTCTTCTGAGCCGCTGGTGGTCCCGCGTCAGCCCACAACGCATCGATGAGTGTCGCACGAGTCACCGTCTTGCCCGGCGGCAATGCCAGGCGGGCGATCAGAGTGCGTTGTCCTCCACCATGTAGCTCCACTAAACCACCCGGACCGATTACCTCCATCGGCCCCAGCAGATGGATCTCCACGTTTTCCGGCATTCCCACCCCCGCCTGCGGCGCCCATCCGCAGGTCAGACACGGCTCTGAGAATGACCGATGCTATCTGCTCTCCAGGGAAAGAAAGGGCTAGAGCACGACCAGAACGTGCCATTGTCTCAAATCTGACAATCGAACTGTTATTGCTCCAAAGCCCGCTCGACTTGGTCGAGTGTTTCGACGATGGCCGTCCGGTCCGGGCGGGACGTCGCCCTGTTGGTTTTCACTTCCCGGCCGGTGACCAGGAGAGCCACGGTTTCCGCTCGGTCTGCCAGGCCGTGTTCGACAGCGACTTCCAGCCCGGCCAGGGCCGCCGCCCCGGCGGGTTCGGCGCCCACGCCGGCCCGGCCGGCCAATGTCGCGACCGCGCCCAGTAGTGCGTTGTCAGAGACCGCCACCATTGCTCCGCCGCCTCGGCGCACCGCGTCCAGCACGGCGTTCCCGATGGCCGGGCGCACCACTGCGATGCCGTCGGCGACCGTGGCGGCGGGATCCAGCTCCGCCGGCCCGGCGGGGGTACCGAGCCAGGCTCGCACCAACGGCTGGCAGTGCTCGGCCTGTACGCCGATCAGGCGTGGTCGCCGCGTGGCGAGGCCGCAGCTGACAAGTTCGGCGAAGCCTTTGTCGAGCGCCACCAGTGTGGGGCCGTCGCCGACCGGGGCGATCATCACGTCCGGTGGCCGGCGTTCGAGTTGTTCCCATATCTCGAATGCCACTGTCTTTTTCGCTTCGATGGTGAATGGGTTGGCGCCGGTGTTGCGGTCGAGCCAGCCGAATGTGCGGGCGGCGGCCCGGGAGAGGTCGACGGCGGCCGCGTAGCCTGCGCGTACCAGGAAGACCCATGCGCCGGCTTGGGTCATGAGTGTGAGTTTGTCCGGCTGGCAGTCGGTGGACACGAAGATGACGGCCCGTATCCCGGCTGCCGCGGCACCGAAGGCGGTCGCGACAGCCGCGTTGCCGGTGGACGCGGTGGTGATCGTGTCCACTCGGCGCCGCAGCCCGTCTTCGAGCACGAGTGCGGTGGCGCGGTCCTTATTGGACGCAGTCGGGTTGCGTGTCTCGTCTTTGATCCACAGGTGCGGCATGCCCATCGTCTGTCTCAGGGCCGGCGCGGGCAGCAGCGGTGTGCCGCCGATCGGCACCGGGTACCGCACCGGACCATCGTCAACCGGCAGCAGCTCCCGGTATCGCCACATGGTGAACGATCCCGGCCGGTCCTGCGCTATCAGCGTGGGGTTGTAGTCGTATTGCAGCCATTCACAACCCGCCAGGCCGACCGACCCGGTCACACGGTCCATGTCGTGGTCACCTCGTGTGTCAGACTGGCTGGGAGCCGGCGGTCAGCTTGTTGGAATTGAGTACGTTTTCGCCGTAGAGGTCCTGTAGCCAGTTGGTTTGGTAGATGGTGTCGAGGTAGCGTTCGCCGAGGTCGGGGGCGATGGCTACTGCGGTGAGTGCACGTGTGTCGTGCTGGGCCAGCCAGTCTGTTGCGCCGCTGACCACTGTGCCGGTGGAGCCGCCGAAGAGAAATCCGTTTCGGGCCAGGCGGTGGCAGGTGCGGATGGTGTCGGCTTCTTCGACGTGGATCACGTCGTCTACATAGGATTCGTCGAGCAGTGGCGGGCGGAGGCTGGTGCCCAGGCCGGGGATCATTCGGCGGCGTGGTGTGCCGCCGAAGGTGACCGAGCCGACGCTGTCCACGGCGATGATCCGTACTGGCCGGTGCCGTTCCCAGAAGTAGCGTGCGCAGCCCATGAGGGTGCCGGTGGTGCCGGCTCCGATGAACAGTACGTCCAGTTGTGGGAACGCGGCTGCGATCGCTGGTGCTGTTGTGTGGTAGTGCGCTTTCCAGTTGCCTGGGTTGGCGTATTGGTTGAGCCAGATGTATCGGTTGTCGGAGGCGCAGAGGGTGCGGACGTGGTCGATGCGTGCGCCGAGGAAGCCGCCGTTGGTGTCGGGTTCGGTGATGATGTGGACGTGGCTGCCCAGTGCTTCCATCAGTCGTCTGGTGGAGAGGTTGCAGCGGGAGTCGGTCACGCAGAGGAACTGGTAGCCCTTGCTGGCCGCGATCATGCTCAGTGCCACGCCGAGGTTTCCGGATGAGGATTCGACCAGGATCGATCCCGGTGTCAGGGCGCCGTCTCGTTCGGCGGCTGTGATCATTTCGGTGGCGGCTTTGAGTTTGATGGAGCCGGCGAAGTTGAAGCCTTCGCACTTCAGGAAGAGCGGGTGCCCGACGATCGACCGGAGGTCGACGTAGAGCTCCTCCTCGTTGAAGTCCTGTGGAACGGAGATGACTGGCACCGTTGCACCCCTCATGTGTCTGGTAGAGCACTCGAGCTGCTTATCCGTGCCGGCGCAGTTCGTGGAAGAAGTTGTCGATGGTGTGTAGTTGGCCGGAGGAGGCCACGTGGTCGTAGACGTATTTGCCGACTGCGAGGTCGAGTACTCCGAGGCCGAAGGGGGAGAACACCAGTGGCCGGTCGGTCGGTGGTGTGACCCGTCCGGCGATCACGTCGTGCAGGGTGCCGTGCAGGAAGTCCCGGTTGCCGGTGAGCTGTTCGGTCAGGTGTGGTGAGGTGTCGGCTTTCAGGCAGTGCTCGATGTCGTCGACGATGTTGGTGGCGGTGAGCAGGATCTGCGGTGCGAGGTCGCGCAGCGATACGTGCAGTACCAACGGGTTGTGCTCGAACCAGGACGGGTCGTGGACATGCGGCTGGCTGGCGACGGTGGCGAAGACGACGAGGTCGCTGGAGCGGATGAGGTGTTCGGCGGTGTCGTGCACGGTGATCCGGCCGGTGGTACCTGACTGCTGCAGGTAGTTGCGGAAGCCGGTGGTGCTGTCGGTGGACAGGTCGTGCACGCCGATCTCGTCGAATGACCAGCCGGTGCGGGTCAGGAAGGTGTGGATGTAGCGGGCGATCAGGCCGGTTCCGATGAATCCGGCGTGGGTGGGGCGTGGTCGGTTGCGAGTGAGCCAGTCGGTTGCTGCGGCGGCGAGTGCGGCTGTTCTGGTGGCGCTGATGATGGAGGCTTCGAGGCAGGCGAAGGGGTAGCCGGTGTTGTGGTCGTTGAGGATCAGGACGGCCGAGGCGCGGGGGAGGCCGGCTGTCACGTTGTGCGGGAAGCTGGAGATCCATTTCAGGCCGGCGACCGGTGCCGGGCCGCCGATCGAGGCGGGCAGTGCGATGATCCGGGCGGAGGGGTGGTCGGGGAAGCGCAGGAAGTAGGACGGTGGGTTGACCGAGTCGCCGGCGCTGTGCAGCCGGTAGGTGGCCTCGATGAGTTCCACGATCAGGGTTTCGCGGCCCTGGAGCGCGTGCTGGACCTGGGCGCCGGGGATCACGGCGAATCCGGGCACGGTGACTGGCCCGGCCTGGGGTGCGGGTTGTGGTGTGGTGGAACGGGTAGTGGTCATCTGGTGCTCACGTCCACGGTGGGTGAGCAGTCGGCCAGGCGTACGGGGTCGGCGAGTGCGACGAGCATGTCGCGTGGTCCGTGGTAGGGGTCTCTGTTGTGGGCGGTGCGGATGTTGTCGACGAGCATCAGATCGCCGGCCTGCCAGGGTTCGCGTGCGGTGTGGGCGTCGTAGGTCTTGTTGAGCAGGTGGATGACGTCCGCGCTGATGGGGTCGCCGTTGCCGTAGTGGGTGTTGAACGGCAGGGCGTCGGCGCCGTAGACGTCGATGAGGTAGTCGCGTATTTCGGGGTCGATGGTCCATTGGTTGAGGAAGGCGATCTGGTTGAACCAGCTGCGTCGGCCGGTGATGGGGTGGCGCACGATGGCGCTGCGGTGTTGTCGGGTGCGGAGTGTGCCGTCGGGTTGCCATTGGAAGGCGATCGCGTTGGCGCGGCAGTAGTGTTCGATGGCGGCGCGGTCCTCGGTGCCGAATGCCTCGGTGTAGGGCGCGCCGATCTCGTGGTTGTAGGTGCGGGTGAGCAGCCAGCCTTCGCGGGTGAACCGGTCGACCAGTTCGGGGGGTAGTGCGTCGAGGATGGCTGGTGCGTCGGCCAGTCCGGTGGCGCCGCCCGTGGTGGGGGCGCGCAGGCAGGCGAACAGCAGCAGGCTGGGGAATTGGAGGGTGTAGCTCAGTTCGTGGTGCATGCACATTTGTTGGTTGGCCGGCCATGTCGAGGAGGAGTACACGCCGCCGGGGTAGGTTCGCCGGGACGCGAAGGCTTCCTTCTCGGTCATCAGATCGGTGGCCAGGTGGTGGAAGACGGCGGTGGTCTGGGCTGGGTCGCGTAGTCCGAGGCCGCGGATGAGGACCGCGCCGTGCTCGGTGACGATGGCGCGCAGCGTGTCCCGGTGTTCGGCCGCCCAGCCCGGCGGGTCGCCGGCCGGGTCGGCGAGGAGTATCGGGGGTGTGCCGGGGTGCAGGTCCACGCCGGGTGGTGCTACCCGGGATGAGGACGACATCTCGTTGTCCTTTCAGTTGCTCCGTGGGGAAGAAGCCGGTGCTGCTCCTCACGAAGCCGGTTGTGGCGAAGCCGGTGACCCGGCAGTGGTAGATGTGGCGGCCTCGTCGAGGATCGTGGCCAGGTCGGCGAGGATCGGGTGGCGGGTGAGGTCGGTGAGGGTCACCGCGCGGTCCAAGGTGATCACCAGCCGTACTGCTGACAGTGAGGTGCCGCCCCGGTCGAAGAAGTGGTCCCGCCGGCTGATCTGGTCGGGCGGGATGCCGAGCACTGTGGCCCAGGCGGTGGCCAGGCGCTGTTCGGTGGGCGTGCTGGGCGTCTGGTGGTCCTGCTCGGTGCTGTCGGTGATATCGGTGGTGTCGGTGGTGTCGGTGGTGGCACTGTCGCCGGGTTGCCCGGCGAGCGTGGTCAGGGTGGTGCGGTCGATCTTGCCGTTGGGGGTCAGCGGCAGGTCTTCCCGCCAGTGGAAGGCCGACGGGATCATGTAGCCGGGCAGCGACTCGGCCAGCCGGTCGGCCAAGTGGTCGGTGGGGAGTGGCTGCCGGCCGGTGTAGAAGGCCACCAGTCGCGTGCCATGGATCGCGCCGGTGGCCACGACGGCGCTGTCGCGGATACCGGGCACCCGTACCAGGGCGTTCTCGATCTCGCCGATCTCGATCCGGAAGCCCCGGACCTTGACCTGGTTGTCCCGGCGGCCGAGGAACTCCAGTGTGCCGTCCGGCCGCCAGCGGCCGTAGTCGCCGGTCCGGCACAGCCGCTGTCCCTCGCGGTGCGGATCGGTGGTGAAGACCCCGCGGGTGCGTTCGGGGTCGTTGATGTAGCCGCGGCCGACGCAGATCCCGGAGAAGACGATCACGCCGGGGGCGCCCAGGGGCACCGGTGAGAGGTTCTCGTCGACGACGTAGACGTGCACGTTGTGGATGGGGCGGCCGAGCGGGATCCGCTCGCCGGCCGGTACCCGGTCCATGACCTCGTGCACGGCGTCGTCCGAGGTCTCGGTCAGCCCGTAGGTGTTGACCAGGGTGATCCCGGGCTGGGCGGCGAACCAGCGTTCGACGAGCTCTTTCTTCAGCACGTCGCCGGTGGGGGAGACGGTGTGCAGGTGCGGCAGCTCGCGGGGGTGCTGTTCCAGGTAGGACAGCACGAGGTCGAGGTAGGACGGCACGAGCTGCAGCACCCCGGCCCGGCCGGCCGCGATGGTGTCGAGCAACCGTTCGACGTCCAGGATCGTCTCCTGGCCGACCAGCAGGGTCCGCCCGCCCACCAGCAGCGCGGCCAGCAGTTGCCAGAGCGAGATGTCGAAGCATTGCGGGCCGGTCTGCGGGATCACCTCGCCTTCCCCGACTCCGAGGTCGGTGATCTTGGCGTAGATGTGGTTGAGCATGCCCGCGTGCTCGCACATCGCGCCCTTGGGTTCGCCGGTGGAGCCGGAGGTGAACAGGACGTAGGCGAGCTGGTCCGGCGCGACCTGGACACCGGGATTGCCGTCGGGATGGTTCTCCGCGTAGGCCGCCTCGACACGCAGTAGCCGGATTCCGGGCGCCTGGCTTCCGGGTGTCTGGGTTGCGGGTGTCTGGGTTGCGGGTGTCGGGGTTCGGGACAGGGTGTCGAGGGCCGTCTGGAGGGTGCTGGTGCTGCCGTGTTCGCTCAGCACGAGCGTGCAGTGGGCACGGGAGAGCGCGGTCGCGATGCGACCGGCCGGGAACTGCGGCTCGAGCGGCAGATACACGCCACCGGCCTTGAAGATCGCCAGGACGGCGGCCATCCAGTCCAGGGTGCGTTGCATCACCACCGCGACGACATCCTCGCGGTGCAGGCCTCGGGCCAGCAGGGCTCGTGCCAGCCGGTTGGCCCGGGCGTTGAGCTCGCGGTAGGTCCACTGCCGGTCGCCGTGCACGGCCGCGACCGTGTCCGGGTGCGCTGCCGCCCGCTGCTCGAACAGTTCATGCACCCGCAGGTCCGGCAAGTCCCGGCGAGCACCGGCCAGCCCGTCGAGCTGGAAGAGCACTTCTTCGTCCGTCAGCAGGCTCTGCCGGCCGTGCTCGGCCTCCGGATCGGCCGCGATCAGTGCGAGCGCGGTGCGGTGATAGTCGGCGATCCGGGCGGCATAGCCCGCGTCGAGCACGTCGGTCCGGTACCGCAACCGCAGCACGAGGTGGCCGTTGTGCCATACGGTTTCTACCCACAGCACGGTGTCCCCGGGTAGGTCGTGCCCGACGACCGTGGCGCCGGTCGGATCGAGCACGGTCTCGAAGAGCGGTCCGGTCAGGCCCAGCTCGCGTTTGAGGTCATCGGCCGGGAAATCCTTGTGCGACAGCAGTTGCGACTCGGCCCGATGGGCTTCCAGCACCAACGTCCGCCACGAAATGGGCTCTGTGGTCAGCCGGCACGGCAACGGCCGCCCGCCCGCCACGGCCACGTAGCCGGTCGCGACCTCGCGCTCACCGGACAACGCGGCCAGCACCTTGGCGTGCGCGGCTAGCAGCACCGAGCTGAACGGCACCGCCAGTTCGTCCGCCAGCCGCCGCAACGCCACCACGTCCTGGCCGGGGACCGGCACCTCGTGCCCGGCCACACCGGGCACCGGATCCAGAGTCCACCGCGGAATCGCGGTGAACCCGCCCGCGACGAGCACATTCCGCCAGAACTCCCGGTCGGCTTCCACATGCATGTCCATCGGAAAACCTTTCCTCCGCTCCCGGTGCGCCAGACGGCTACGTCCCGGGTGCTGCTTCTCGTCGAGTTCCGGACGTGACCACAGCGGCGTTGTCGTTGTGGTCCCGGAGAACCCGCGAACCGGCCAAGGCGTCCCGCATCTGGCGGGCCGGGTTTCCGCCCCACCGGGCGTGCGGTGGCATTTCCTCGCCCTTCATCAGGAAGGAATCGGGGGCCAGCACCGCGCCGTCGCCCATCGTCACGCCGTAGTGGACCAGCGCACCGGTCCCGACGGTGCAGCCAGAACCGATCGTGATCCGGTCGGACTTGAGGGCGAAGTCCTCCAGTGAGTGACACTGGATCGAACTTCCCGCGTTGAGCGTGCAGTCGTCACCGATCGTCACCAGGTCCTTCTCCGCCATATTGCAGCCGTCGTCGAAGAGCCTCTTACCGAGCCGGACACCCAGCAGCCGCCAGGCCACGTTCTTCAGCGGGGTGCCGTTGAGCGCCATGTGCATGTGCCCGGTCATCTTCAGGAAACGTTCCCGCTGCCAGCAATCAACCTGGTAGATCGAGCAGTACGTCGGTCGCGTGCCCCGGAATCCCGTGGCCGCGCGTTCCACCAGCGCGAAATAGCCCACGCCGAACAGCAGGGAGAACACGGAGAACAACGCGATCGCCGGCGCTCCCCATGAGTCGTAGAGGTCCACAGTCCACAAACCGATCAGGGACAGCACGAACGCATAGCACCACCGCGACAGCAGAAACCACCCAATGGTGCGGGCGTTGTGCTTGTTCTTGGCGGCCAGACGCCGGGGCAGCCCGTCCCCGCTCGCCAGGTGGTGGAACCTGCTGTCCCGCTCGACCGTGCGCGGGATCTCGAAGCTGGGCGAGCCCAGCAGCCCGACACCCTCCCGGAGCAGTCCGTCGATCGGGACCAGGACCTTCGTCGCCAGCAGGCAGTTCTCGCCGGTCCTGCCCTGCGCGGGATAGACGATGTCGTTGCCGAGGAAGTTGCGCGCCCCGATCGAGGCTCGCGACACCCGGAAGGATGTGCTGGAGAACTCGGCGTTGACGATCGACAGCCCGTCGGCGACCACCGTGCCGCTGCCCACGGAGACCAGGTAGGGGGTCTCGTGCTTCACCTGCTTGCCGAAATTCGCCCCGGTCTGCACGACCGGAGCCAGGCGGTAGCCCACGCCACGCAGATAGCCGACGATGTAGGTGCTGTCACCGAGCAATTCGATGAAGAACTTCCAGTTGGTCAGGCGCGCGATCGCTCGATGCAGGGCGTAGTGGATTCCGTACAGGCGATAGACCTTGCCCGGCTTGATGGCGAGGTTGAGCACGCGCGGGACGGTGACCACGACGAGCAGACCGACAAGTGCCGAGCCGAAGAACAGCACGACGGAGGTCACCAGCGCGAGGCCGTAGAACGTCCAGCTGGTGAAGGCCGACGGCTCTGATTGCGTCAGCGCGGTGAGCCACGGGACCTCGGCGAACAGGAAGTCCACGCTGCCGAACACCAGCGGAGCGTAGAAGAACAGCAAGCTCGCCAGCTGCAGGACGCTGTAGGCGGCCCTTCTCCCGGTGCCGCAGCCGGCCGGTTCGACCCCCAGGTAGTCCGCTCCGGCCGGCTGCGCCGGGGACCCGTGCCAGCGCTCGCCCTCGGGCACGGCCTGCCCGGCGTGCAGCGAGGAAGCATGGCCGAGCTGGGCCTCGTCGCCGAGCGACGTCCCGATGTCGAGCACCGCCTTCTCGCCGACGAACACGTCCCGCCCGAGAGTCACTGCGCCCGTCTGAATCCAGCCGGCGCAGGCCCGGTAGCCGGTGAGGAACGCGTCCTTGCGGATGACCGTGCCCTCGCCGATGGTCAGCAGATCGGTGCACACCGGCGCGTGCCGGGAGAAGACCACCACGCCGCGCCCGACTCTCGCACCCAGCGCCCTCAGATACAGCACATAGAGCGGCGAGCCGACGAACAACACCAGCGGGCTCAGCGTGACCAAGGTCTTGACTACCCAGAAGCGGACGTAGGCCAGGCTCCAGATCCGGATCCGCTGGGGCTTCCACCGGCCGATGAGCACCCACTTCGCCAGGATCGGAAGAACGCACATGCCAAGGAAACCCGCGCCACCGGCCAGCGCCATCCGCAGGTAGACGTCGAGCAGGCCCTTCCCAGCGGAAATCCAGTCGACGCCTTGTCCGACGGCGAGCCCGACAAGCAAGGCGTATCCGAGGAGGATCAGGACCTGCAGCATTCCACACAGGACGTACTGCCGCGTGCTGACCGGCGTCGCCACCTCGGTTGTCGCCGGGACCGGCGAGCCTGCAGGGACGGGCGCGGTGTCCGCGAGCGCCGCCGCCAGGCTCCTGATCGTGGGGTGCTGATATGTGTCCTTTATGGACACCAATGGCGGGTTCGGTTGTTTCCTGACCCGGGCGCAGAATTGGGCCATCATCATCGAGTCGGCGCCGAGGTCGTCGAAGAAGTGACTGTCTGCTGGCACCTGCTCGACGCGCACGACCTCGGCCAGCACTTCGGCCAGCATCCGCTCGATCGGGTTCGGCGCCGTGTCCGCGAGCGCCGCCGCCAGGCTCCTGATCGTGGGGTGCTGGTAGATGTCCTTTATGGACACTGACGGCAGGTCTGGCCGTTTTCGGACTCTGGCGCAGAACTGGGCCATCATCATCGAGTCGGCGCCGAGGTCGTCGAAGAAGTGACTGTCCACTGGCACCCGCTCGACGCGCACGACCTCGGCCAGTATCCCAGCGATGGCCGGCTCGATGCCGGTCGTGGCGTCGGAGCCGTCGAGGGTTCGGTGGTCCACTGACATGTCGCGCCTCCTTCCAGCGGTCCGCCAGGGAATGGCCGTGCGCCGCCGGGATGCCACGCCCGCGGCCTTGATCGGGCAGGATTCCCACATTACGAGCGACAGCGCGCTGAGGGAGGAGCCACTGACAGCCTGGGCGTATCGGACTGTTCTGGCGACCACTGGAACGCCCGCCGATTGCGGCGTGCTTGCGGCGGCCGCAGCCGTAACGCAACTGGGCCGCAGGCGGCGTCGTACCGGAACGGCAGTGTGCCGCCCGGGCACAGGCCGGACGGCACACGAACACAGCAGATGTTGCGGGGAGCGCACAGGATCGGGGGCACTGCGCGCTCCCCTGGCCGGTCACCCCGCCGATGGCAGGTAGGAGGCAGCGGCGTGCCGGCCGGTCGAGGGCGTTTTGGGAGAGTCGATGACGATCAGGTTCTTGTGCGCGGTCGTCCATACTGAGCACGGATGTGGCCGGCGACGGCGCCATCCGCCACACTCCCGGCAGCGGCCGCGGTAGTCGGGCTCGTGTTTGGCCAACAGGTTTCGCCATGCGGCCGTCATACGGGCGATCTCGGAATCGGCCAGCGAGGCACGGGAAGGCAGATCGGCCTCGTTGACCAATCTGTCCAGATAGTCCAGTCGCTCGTAGACCGCGTTACGCAGGGTCGAGGCCAAGACCTCGTTCATCAGGACTCCAATCGGCGGAGACCCCGCCTTCAGGTGTGGAGAGGACGCCAACGGGTGGTTCCTCCTGCGGCGGCGGCCAGAGAGGAGAAGAGTCGTCGCTGCCGACGGAGTCCGTCGGTATCGGCAGCCGGGGCGGCATGGGCCATAACCGGGGGTGCAGGTGGGGCGGTACCAACTCCGCGATCCACAGCCGGGCCGCGTGGACGTGATGGGCGGCGGCATGGAACCCGGGGCATGGCCAGGACTGTTTCGGGCACAGCGGGCACTCTTGTGGCTCCCGCGGTGATGGTAAGTGTGCGGTCAGTTCGTCGATCGCCTTGACGGCGCGCCCCAGTGGACTGTCCACGGCGACGACGACGGCCACGATGCCTTGTGTGTCGTCCGCCGTGGTCATCTCGCCGTCGCCTGCCCTGTGGTGTGCGGCCCGTCCGCCTGGTACAGCACCGCGCGCGGCTGCCTGCAGGGCGTCTCGGGTGGGGTTGAAGGACTCTCGCGTTTGATCGCGGTGGTCACGTAAGCCGACCTCCTCGTCTGGAGGACCCGCGGGGTCCCCTGGGCATGGTGCCTGCATCCACACACAACCCTGGCGCCTGTCGCGGGCTTTCGGTTCCGGTGCGAACGGGAACTTTTCCTCGCCCGCCAACACCTCGCTGAACTGGGCGAACACGCGAACGGCAGGGGAGAACTTCCGGCGTGTGTGGTTGTCGATCTCGCAATGCGATCAACATCCGGGCTACCATCCGCCGTAGGTTCGATACTCCACTCGCCCAGGTTCGGTACTCCACTCGCATTCGAAGGGTGGGCCATGCCCAGGAAGTCCGGGATCTCCCCGAAGGCCGAGCGTGATCAGCTCCGCGAGCGCATGCGCGGCTTAGGATGCTCTGCCGCCCAGATCGCCGCCGAAATGGCTCGCCGGTTCAATCTGCGCCCCCGCGTGGCTTGGCGGCACGCCCTGGGGTGGACGCAGTGGAAGCTCGCACAGCGGTACAACACCGCTCACCCTGGGGCGAAGCTGTCGGATAATCGCGTCAGTGAGTATGAGAGCTGGCCGCACGGTGGTGTCCAGCCCAGCGTGCACTACCTGGCCAACCTCGCCGCCGTGTTCGGCTGCGGATGCACGCCATCCCAGCTCGTTGATGCCGACGACCTGGAACACCTCGGCCCCGCCGATCGCAGCCTGTTCACCATGTTCCCGCATGGGGACCTGCTCGCGTTGCCGGCCCCGGCCGTAACTGCGGCCTCCCCCCTGCACAGCATGCGAAGTGACAGCATCCACTTCGATCTTGGGTCAGCGCACCAGGATGTCGCCCCTGTTCCTGTTCGGGGCGGCCGTCGCGTCGTGCGCTGCGACGCACAAGGTCTGCCCATCCGTGAGGAGGTTGTCATGGCAGCCGATGAATCAGCCCGGTTCCGGCGCTGGAGTGCCACCACCAACGTCGACGACGACGTGCTGGAACAAATGGCCGCCGACGTCGCCGACATCGCGGCGCGCTACCTGATCGACCCGCCGGCCCCGCTGTTCTCCAGGCTGCTCGGTGCCCGCGACGACATGTTCGCGCTGATCGCCGGGCGCCAGCAGCCGAAGCACACGATGGACCTGTACAAGGTCGCCGGGCAGATATGTGCGTTGCTCGCCCACGCAACAGCCGATCTGGGGCACGGCCACGCCGCACAAACCCACGCCCGTACCGCGCTGCACTGTGCCGAGCAGGCCGGCTACACCCCGCTGAGGGTCTACATCCGCTGGGTGCAGTCCAACGTCGCGTACTGGGACGGCCGCTTCCACGAGGCCGCCCAACTGGTCGAGGCCGCGCTGCCGGACGCCACCGGCGGCACCGCGCTGTTGCGGCTGGTCAGCCAGCAGGCCCGCATCAACGCTGCCCGCCGACGGCCTGACGAGGTCAAACAAGCGTTGGCGATCGCCGAGTCCGCACCCATCGAGCCGGGCGTCGACGAGCCCGGAGTGCTGGCCTTCGCTCCCGGCAAAGCCGCCTACTACGCCAGCGAGGCCCACCGCGCGCTCGGCGGCACCGAGCACATGGAAGCCGCGGTTGCCTGGGCTGCCAGCGCTGTCGACCAGTTCACGGCCGAATCCCAGCCCAACGCCCAGTTCGTTGCCGCCGCGCGCATCGACCTCGCTCGCGCCCACCTGGCTCGTGGAGACCTCGACGCCCTCGGGGAGCAACTCAGCCCAGTGCTGCGGTCCACTGTCGCCGAACACCGCACTGTGCCCGTGATGAGCCGTGCCCGCTCGCTGAGCACATTGCTGGAGAAACGATCCGATCAGGACTCCCGCCGAGTGGCCTCCCTGCGGGATGATCTAGCTGACTTCTGTACCCAGCACGCGGTCGGCCCGGCGGAACTCGAGTCAGGCAGAGCCGGCTGATCGACACATGGAAGGTGACCTGGAATGCTGCCTTTACAGGTCGCTGTCTGCGGACCCCGCCACTGCACCGATGACGACAAGATCCACGCTCGCGAGGTCGGCAGTCTGCTTGCGCAGGCTGGAGTCACCGTGATCTGCGGCGGCGGCGCCGGCGTCATGGCCGCTGTCGCTGCCGGAGCGCGCGCCGCCAACGGCCTCGTCATCGGTGTCCGCCCTGACAACACCGTCGCGGACGCCAGCCCCGATCTCTCGGCGGTGATCGTCACCAACCTCGGTGAAGCCCGCAACGCCATCATCGTGTGGTCGGCCGACGCCGTCATCGCGATCGGTGGCTCCTGGGGCACCCTGTCCGAGATCGCCCTGGCCAAACGACGCGGCGGCATCCCTGTCATCACCCTTGGCAGCTGGACCATTCTCGACCGTGACGGCAACCCGCTGCCAGAATCCGTGATAGTTGCCAGTAGCCCTCGGCAAGCAGTCGACTTCGCTTTGGCGGCCATCCCTCAGGCGAGGCCTCAGGAAATCAGCTGATCCACTCCGCTGCCTGACGCCCCACGTGGCAGCTTTCCGGCCCGTGGGTCAGAAGTTCACTCCTGTGGGCCGCGCACATGGCCCCTGCACTTTTCGAGTATCTGGTCTCATACTGGACTCTGCTTCAGTGTGGTGGTGCTGATTTCGCATCGGCCGCCACTTTTGTTTTGCTCCCTGTAAACCAGAAAAGGGTTATGTTTATATGAGCAAATACTGGTTGCACGCGGCCGGACTCGCGACGGCGCTGGGTATTTCACTACTGTGCGTCGCCGGACCCGGACACGCTGCTCCTGTATCCCAGGGTCATGCGGACGAGGTGGCGCTCGTTCCGGAAAGCGACGCGACTGCGTCGCCCGCCGCACTGCTGGAAGCCGACTGCGGCAATTTCAAAATAGACAAGCCGTGGGGATCCGCTGAGGGCACGGTCTGCTGGAAGGGCGGACGGTCCAAGGGCAAGGTGCTCGACAAGAAGGATGACGGGAAGTGCGTCTGGGTGCGGCTGTGGTACACGATGGAAGATGGCAGCACCAAGATGCTTGACTCCCCGAAAGCATGCGGAAAGGACAAAGCCGTTTCCGTCGCGAATTCGTCGCCGAAGAAGTCCGTCGCTGTCAGGGGTAGCCTCATGAAGGGCTGAATGCGAACAACGGCCTGACGACTGCCGAAGGTGGTCGTGCTTTCCGAGCCGCCCTCGCTCGCGGTGCCGAAGTCGATCTCGCCGACGCGATCGGCGAGATCGACTTCGGCACCTTTTGTGCATTCTTGCCAAAGTCGTTTCCTTGTCGAGCAGTGGTACCGGCCGCCCATGCGGCACAGCCCTGCTGGCTCACTATCGGAGTAGAAGAACGGCAGCGATCGCCTCGATCACGGCCGCTCGTCGTCCGGCGTCCTCGCGCACGGATCGGCTGGCCTCCACATGAAGATACGGGCTGTCAAATGCCGCCGCCGTCTGGCCCTGCGCATTCCGGGTTCCGCCCAGCTTCCCGCATTTTTCGCGCCATGCGAGGCAGACAGCGAGTCCCGCTCGCTCAAGTTGTAGCGCGGTGTGTTCGGCGACTTCACCGGCCTGGCCAGTGCTGGTGGAGATCACCAGATCCCGTGCCGGCAGGGTTGCGTCGCTGAAGCCGTGCAACTGGACCTGGGGCAGGCCACGGCCGGCGAAGCCGGTTGCCATGACGTGGAACATCGAATCCCTGCGATGAGCGACATCCGCGGCCTTACCGGCTGCGTCGCGGTGCGCTCCAGCGATCATCAGGATCGAGCCTGGGACAAGCCGGAACAGTTCGAGCCCCATCTGCTCGGTCTTGAGATCCGAGTTCGGGTGGGGCACCTCGATCGCCAGTCGGACGGCCGCGGAGAGGTCCACCATGTACATGCCCCAGGCGCGTTCGGAATCAGGTTCGTTCATGATCAACAGGTACGGGCGCCCGGTTGCCTCGTCGATCTCGTGATCGATTGAGAATCCGAGCGGTGTCAAACGGCTGGTGGCAAGCCAGACGTTCGCGCCGACGAACAGCGACGCGAAGCCGCGCGAGGCGGTTTCGCGTTCTGCGCTCGTCGGAGCCCGGTAGCGCCCGTCCGGCCGAAGTCCACGGGTGAACTCGGCAAGGCGCTCGGCCAGCCGGGCAATGGGGCGCTCGCCGTTCTGCCCGGGCCACCCGCCGATCCCGATGATCACAGCGGCGGCCAGCACGCAGGTGACCACGAGAGCACGGAGCCTGAGGCTTGCCGATCTGTCGTCCACTTCGGCGAACTCTAGATCGGATCAGCCGGGCATTGCTCGATTCAGCTAGAGGCCAGTTGAGTGGCCACTGGTCCGCAAGATCACGTGAAGCCAAGATGACCAAGTCCCGCAAGCCGCCATCCGGCTTTGGGGCGTGACCCGGCTGTCGCGGATGAGATCCACGGCACGCCCTTGTCCAGTCGAACGAAGGCTCGAATTCATTGCGGTGGTTGAGTCCCACGCAGACGCACATCAGGCTCCTGCTAGGCGTGGTGGGTGAGCGATGACGACAACGTGGATCGGCCGGCGTCAGACGCGGCTGGAGAAACAACTCGCCGAGGCACGATTTCCTGGTGGTGTGGGGGTGCCTTCCAGCGTCGGGTTGGCACTGTCGCTGTTGCTGGCTGTCTTCTGTGCGTGTTACCTCCAGCAACCGGCCACACCGGCGGTTCCGGCAGCCGTTGTCGAGCCGCAGGAACGATTCACCGCGTCGATGGCGCGCACCCTCGCCGCATCGGTGGCCAAGGAGGTGACCAACCTGCGCGTGGCAGTGACGTCGCCCGCCGCAGGCCTCGCACGGGACCCCGATGATCTACTCGTCCAGCTCGGCGAGGTCTACCCGCGGTGGCGGGGGATGGCGCTGGTCGAAGGGGCGGGCGAACGGATGATCGCCGCCAGGGGCGAACCGGTACCGCTCGATGAACTGGATCGCACATCGTTGCGGGTAGCGAGTATCCGGCCGGTTGCCCGTGCCGGACACGGAGTGCTGCTGGTGGCGACCATCCCGCTGGGCAGTGACCACAACGGACGGCTTCTGGTGGCGTCCCTCGACTTGTCCAGCTCGGAGTTTCCCCTTGATGAACGGCTGGGGCAGAGCGTGCTGCTGGTGACGGCGACCGGCGCGGTTGTCGATTCCTACGGCCCAGTTCCCGCAACCGGCGACCGAGTACTTCCCCCGCTGATCCGTGCGGCTGCCGCTGAGGCGACGGCGGGCCGCAGTGGCAGCAAAGTGGGTGCGACGCAACGAGACGGCTCGACGCAAGATGCCGCTGTGGTGCCGGTAGTCGCCTATGCGCCACTGGCGGTTGCCGAGATGTCCGGGACCCTCGGGCTCAGTCTGGTTTCAGTGAGCCATGCGTCGATCGATCACGACGAGTCGCAGTGGCATCCGCTTGTGCCGGCCGCGGCGCTGGTCGTTGTGGCCATCCTCGGATTCGCCTTGGTCCGAGCGGTACTGGTCGGCCCGGTCCGCCGGCTGCGAGCCGACGCCATCGCGGTCGCGTCCGGGGTTCTCGACCGGACCATCCGGATCTCGAAGGTCGTCGAGGTCCGGCGGATCGCCGCGGTGATCGAGAACTGCCGGGTTCGGTTGCGAGGTGAGTTCGCCAGACCGAACAGGCGCTCAGCACTGGGATTTGCCGCCCGGCATGCCGTCATCCTTGGCACTGCCGCACTGTTGGCCTGGTCGGCACTCGTCGCCATGACCGTGGGCGTTTCCGTGCCGGCGGTACCCGCGGCCGCCGTTGCGCAACGAGGTGTGGAAGTCGCATGGATCGCTGACTCGGTGCGCCGCAGCCTCGACGAGGGCATGTCCGACCTGAAGGCGCTCAGCCGGTTCAGTGCGAGGAACGAGGAGCCGGCGTTGCGAACATCGATGGCGCAGCTGGCCGGCCGGGAGGACAGGTACCGAAGTGTCTACCTCGTCGACCTGACCGGGCGGATCATCGTCCATTTCGGACGCCCACCGTTGCGTGCGGCGGAGCGGCTGCCCGTCGACGAAGAAGGTCTGCACCAGTACAACACCAGCGGCCGGTTGCCCGTGATCTTCGCGCACCGCTCGCTGCCGGACGGGCAGCGCGCTGTGGTGGCCGAGTTCGACGTCGAGCACATCTCCGGGCTGCTCAGGCAGTCCGCCGGCCGGGCCCGGATTGTCGACACCGGACTGCGCACGATCGCCGACACCGAAGGATACCTGGCATTCCAAGAACTGTCCGACGACTCACTGCGACGAAGCGCCGGTGAGGCGCGCACACGAATGTCCGGCGCGAGTGTCATGCAGAGTCCTACCGGCCCTTCCATTGTCGCCTCGGTGGCGATCGGCGGCTCCCGATCGGCAGCGATGCTCGGCTGGGTCGTGGTCACCGAGCAGCTCGTCGCCGAGCTGAACCTGCCGGGAAACGAGCTGCGGCGGCGAGCCCTCGTGGTGGCGCTGCTCGGCATGGTCATCGCGTTGCTCCACTGTGGATGGCACGAACTCATGTTCGTCCGGCCGCTACGGCGGACCGCCGCAGCCGGCGAGCGGCTGGTGAACGGGGACATCAAGTCCGTGATCTACCCGGTCCGCCAGGACCATATCGGGACGATCACGTCCTGCCTGGAGATCTGCCGGCAGGCGCTCACCGATGGCGCTCACCGTCTGGGTGATGTCCGCCGCCCGCGCGGCAGGCCCGCCGGGATTCCGGCGCGGCCGGGACGATCCGCGGCGAACCCACCGAAACATGCCCTCATCCGACGAGAGAGCTGAAATGTTGTTCTGCTATGTGGTGTACCTCATTGGCTGCTTGCTGACTCTGGCCGCCAGCGTGGTCGAGCAACGCCGCCACTACGCCAATCTGCGCGACATCCCCGTACGGATTCTCGTCAACGGCACCCGGGGAAAGAGCACCATCACCAGACTGTGTGCCGGGGCGCTGCGCGGCGGTGGCGTGGTCACCGTCGCCAAGACGACCGGGACCGCCGCGCGGTTCATTCACCCGGACGGCAGCGAAGAACCGGTCTACCGGAAGTTCGAGATCGCGAACGTTGTCGAGCAGGTGAGCGTCGTACGCCGTGCCGCGGCTTATCGCCCCGCGGCGTTGGTCGTCGAGTGCATGGCTGTGATGCCCGACTTGCAGGAGATCAGCCAGACCAAACTCGTCCAGTCCACGATCGGCGTGATCTCCAATGTCCGGATGGACCACGTCGCTGAGATGGGGCCGACCGCGGATGACATCGCCCGCTCGCTGAGCCGGTCCATGCCGATCGGCGGTGTCTGTATCACCGCCGAACGGGAACGGCTCGATGTGCTGTCCGAGGAGGCCGGGCGGAGAAACTGTGAGCTCGTCGTGGTCGATCCGATGTCCGTTACGGACGAGGAGATACGTGGCTTCGGTTGGATCACCTTCAAGGAAAACGTGGCGGTCGCGCTCGCCGTGGCTCAACAGCTCGGGGTGGATCGAAG
The DNA here is from genome assembly GCF_017876405.1 of Kibdelosporangium banguiense. Taxonomy (GTDB): domain Bacteria; phylum Actinomycetota; class Actinomycetes; order Mycobacteriales; family Pseudonocardiaceae; genus Kibdelosporangium; species Kibdelosporangium banguiense. The sequence continues at coordinate 4,096,140 of NZ_JAGINW010000001.1, forward strand.
ATCAGCCTTGCTCGGCATGTGGTCGGCCGCACCGGATCCAGGCGCGCTTCGCGTCGAGGAATACCGGGTGGCCGGCAAGCGCTTGTGGTTCGCCAACATGTTCGCCGCCAACGACCCGGAATCGACCCTCATGAACATCGAAGAACTACTGGCTGAACGGCTGATCTCCCGGCCATTGCACATGGTCATCGGCTGCCGTCCCGATCGGATCGAACGCAACGGCCAAATCGGCTCCCTGGTCGGCAAGATCGACCCTGAGCGAGTGGTGCTGATCGGTGAGCCGACCCGCAGTGCCCGGGTGGCCATCCCGGCCGGATGGCAGGACAGGACAACGGACCTTGGCGGGTGTCGTCACCCGGCCGAACTACTCGACGGGATCATCGCGGGTATCGATCACTACGCCTCTGTCGTCGCAGTCGGCAGTATCCACGGCCAGGGTGAGCGGTTGCTGGAACAGTTCGAGGCCTTGCAACGCGTCGGGAGTGGCCAGTGACCACACGCTTTCTCGCGGCGGAGGTGGCGACGATCGGGCTCGCCATCGGCCTGTTGATGGCCCTGATCTGTGTACTGATCACGAATCTGTCTCCCGGCGGAATGATCAGCCCTGGCTGGCTCGCGCTGACCTTGGTCGAGGACTACCGCCGCGCTGCGATCATCGTGCTGATGACCGCACTCACCTATGGGGGTACCAAGGTGATGCGGCGTTTCGCCATTTTGTACGGCAAGCGCCTGTTCGCGGCGATCGTTCTGCTCGCTGTGCTGCTTCAGAGCTCGCTGTTCTTGGTGATCCAGAACGACTATCCGCTCCTGTTCGCCCATCAGACATTGGGTTTCGTCGTGCCGGGACTGATCGCATACCAACTGGTGCGGCAACCCCCCGTCGCGACGCTGCTGGTGACATCGGCGGTCAGCATGGCCACCTGCGGCGTGCTCGTCAGCGGTGTGCTGGTCGGACTCGTGCCAACGATCTAGGGAAGAAAACAGGTGGATTCGCTGATGTCATTGGCCTGGATTGAACGCCGGAAACATTGGAGCCGGGCAACTCGCGTCACCGCGCTACTGGTCGTGGTCGGCTTGTCCGTGACCGCTACGCTCTACTTTGGACACGGTCGATCAGGTCCGGGAGCCCCGGCTTTGATCAACGCCTTCGCAATTCAGGACGCGGCTGTTCCGGCCGTGTCGGCGTACCGCTACGAACGGCTGGCCAATCCCGCCCGGACGGTGGTGCGAGACGACGCAGGTGTGGTGGTGGCCACCCTCACCGACGGCGCTCATACGGTCGTCCTCACCGGGCACAGCCGGACGTTCCGAGAACCGCGGACGACCCTGGCCACCGTCACCTCCAACGTTTGGGTGCGGCTCATCGCACAAGAGTGGCGGGAGGGCGAGGAGCGGGCGGCCTGGTTTCGGCCGTGGCTGGATTCGGCTTTGGGCGACCGTAGCCCGGACGCTCTCGGCGTCGCCATGGAATACCTCGATGGCGCGCCGAGCGGGACGAACGAGAAGAACGTGCGCTTCCGTGGTGACGCGTCATCCGGTCGGGCCGAAGTGGACGATCAGACGGCGTCGGTGACCGCCGACTTCTACGAGTACCTCGGCATGCGGTGGACGTTTCCCGACGGGGTGCGCAGAAAACCCGCCGAGGGAACCTATGGCGCGGTCGACTGCTCGGGCTTCCTGCGGCTGGTCTACGGCTACCGGCTCGGCTATCCACTGCTCGGTTCGAACACGCGCGGCGCCGGGTTGCCACGCAGTGCCCACGCGATGTACGAACTCGGTTCCGGTGTGCAGGTCATCCCTGACGATGGCGAGCGCACACAAGCGTACAACCTGCTGCAGCCTGGTGATCTCGTATTTTTCGATCTCGACTCGGATGGCGGCAAGCAGATCGATTTCGCTGGTATTTATCTAGGGATGGACAGTGGTCATCATCATCGGTTCATTTCGAGCCGGCCGACGGCCGACGGGCCTACGTTCGGCGATTTTGGCGGCGCCTCGATTCTCGACGGAGGTGGCCATTTCTCCAAAGTGTTTCGTGCTGCCAAGCGGATCTGACCCTACCTCTGTAGGCCGTTTTCCTGGCCACTGCCCTCGCTGTGATCTCCTGGTACGGTAGTACGAGCGCCTTGTTTGGGCATATGCCTTACGGCTTCGGATTTGGGCGTTGGAGAATGTGTAACAGCTGCGGCGCCTGCCGTCGTAGGTGTTTGCGGAACTAAAGGGGTAGATCATGATGTTCCGCCTTCTTGGACCATTGGATGTTTGCGGTCCGGATGGTGCGTCGCTGCCGATAACGCAACACAAGCAGCGGACCTTGCTCTCGCTGTTGCTGCTCACTCCTGGGAACTGGGTGAGCACTGATCTCATCCACGAGACGCTGTGGGTGAGTGATTCGCCACGGAACGCGTTCGGGAATATGAAGACGTATGTGTCACAACTGCGTCGAAAACTGATTGATGCCAATGATCTCGAAAACCGGATCGAAAGTCGCGTTGGCGGATATCGAGTGTTCGCCGATCGGCACGAGCTCGACGTGTTCCTGTTCGAGGAAGCGGCGCGCAAGGGGCGAGAGGCGCTGCAGGACGGCGACCCCGGCAGGGCCATCGGACACCTCCAGGCCGCGCTCGACCTGTGGCGCGGTGAGCCCTTCGAGGAACTGCCGGTGGCCGTCAAGCAGACTGAGTCGACCAGGCTGGAGGAACATCGCTGGGCCGTTCGTGAGGACCTGATCGATGCCCACGTCGCACTCGGCCAGCATCATGTCGTTATTCCGACGCTGCGCGCGTTGACGATGGAGTATCCCACGCGAGAACACGTGTGGTACAGGTTGCTTGTCGCCTTGTGTCAGTCCGGGCGGCGCGCTGAGGCGCTGGCCGCTTACCAAACAGCATATCGGTTCCTTGCCGAGGAGCTCGGCATTGAGCCAGGCGCCGAACTGCGGCAACTGCACCAGCAGATGTTGACCGGCGATTTGACCGGACCGTTCCTCCGAGACCTGCGTCAACGCCAGTAGTGTCGCGCCTTACTTCCAGTGAGCCGGCAATGAACCATAGTCGGGTCAACCAGAATGGTCGGCTGAACCGCTCGTCGTCCATCGAGCCGCATCTCTCGCCGGCTGGTCCGATTTGCCTTCGTCCGATGGGAGGACGCATGAACGGTACGTTATGACAGGCCAGTGCTTGTGGCTGCCGACTCGTGAAGCTTCGGCATTGAACTCGCGCATTGTGCCTCCGAATGAATCGCCGGCGAATCGCCTTCGCCAAGGCCACCGGATGTCGTATCAAGGGTCGTGGCCGAGATCGCCCTTGCCGGCTCCACAAGCATCATTGGTGAAAGGCAACAGGAACATAGTGAGATGATGAGCTTCCCCGCATCGGCGCCCAGTGCCTCACGGTTCATGGCCTTGCCTGGTTCCGATGCCTGCGGCAATGCCACCGTGATGGTGCGTCAGGACGCACCGCTGCCGGTACCCCACGGTTCGGGCCGGCCATGGCTGCCAGGTAACTGGTCAGCGGAGGTAATCCGTGTGGCCGAGGTGGGGAGATCGCGCGTGACGGTGATGGGGTACTGCCCCATCACCGTCACGCGTCTGACTTGCGTTGTCGGCATGGACAGGCTGCACGCCGGACAGTTGGAGCGACGATGACCAGGCTGCGCGGGCATGTCGCCTTCGCTGAGACGGACTACGGAACAGCCTTGCTCGACGAGTTGAGTGGGGTGTACTGGCTCATCAGCTCGACTGGTGTGCTGGCATTGCGGGTGTTGCTCGACGGTGGCGACATCGACCAGGCGATCACCGAGGTGCTCGATCGCTACCTGGTGGATCGGGACACAGTGACCAGGGACGTGCACAACTTGCTGGCCCGGCTTCACGAAGCCGGGCTGGTGACCGCCTGAGCGGAACCCCGGCGGCGCCCGCCGCCGGACTGATCCAGCCGATGCTCGTGCGGCAGGTGATCGATGCCGCCCGGACCGGCGTCATCGCCAGGTGGGTGGCTGGAACGCGCGCTGGTCGAGGATCTCGTCATCCCAACCGATTCCAAGAAAGTACTTACCCTGCATAGCGCACTGGACAACGACCCTGACGACTGCCGAAGGTGGCCGGAAGGGCACACTCGGGACGATGCCACCTCCAGCAGCCGCCACGAACACCGCCGCGAGGGGCTACCGGATCTCCCCCAACTCCGTTAGGCGGTGCTGTGGATCGTGACGTTGCGCAGCGTCGCCTCGCCGCCGTGCACGTCGGCGTTACAGACGTTGATCTGGATGACCCGGCCCTTGCCATCCGTGACGTTGAAACAGTGGATGGTCGCGTTCGCGTCGCCACCCCGGACTTCGATGGTGATACCACGCCGGGTCGAGGAAGTGCCGTCCGGGTTGTGTATGACGACATCCACGCCCCGCATGCTCCAGGCCGCACCCGCTCCCGTGCCGCCGCAGTCGTCCCGCTGGTTCAGCGGATCCGAGACGATGTTGGCGCAGAACGCGTCAGCGGTCCCGTTACCGGCAGGCAAGGCCATGCCGGTCACCGATCGCGAACTGATGCTGCCATCGCTGTGGTGGTTGACGAGCTTGACGTTCTCAAGCAACAGCTGTCCGCCGTGAGCGATCGCCCAGCATTTGTTGAGCTGCCTTCCGCCAGGGTCGGGCGGACGGTGATCGTTGCAGTTCGCCTGGGCGACGCCGGGAGCTTTGTTCGTGCCGAACGCGGCGAGCACGGCGTCGTCGCCGCTCGCCGGTGCGGCGCTGCGGACATAGATGTCCACGTTCTCCAGAACCACGTTTCCTGCGACGGCCCTGGCGGTGCATTTGGTGCGCTGTATCGCGATGCCACGTTGACGCGCCAGATCCTGTGCTGCGGCGACGTTGCCGCAAACCATGGCGCTCGAGGCGTCGCCGCCAACGATCCGGATATCCGCGTCGCCGGCCGCAGCGGGTGCGGCCGTGGACAATCCGGCGCCGAGCACGGCGGAAACCACGAGCACGACGAGCGCCGCACGGGCGGGACGACGAGATCTGTGATCGCTCATGGCAGTCCGGCTCCTTCGCTGGCTGTCCAACCGGATGGGTCTTGGCCGTGGATCTCCATTGCGGCGCCCGTGGTGAGGTCTTCCAGTGCGACGAAGAACAGCCGGCTGGCCGCCAAGGTGCAGTCCAATCCTTGTGCTGCCGGGATTCTCACCGACAAGTCGAGGACACGCACACCGTCGACCGATCCGTCGTTCGCTGCTGTGTAGTCGGAAACGTCTTTCACCGTCCCGGTGGCGCGCACGGACATCACGACGGTGCCGGCCTTCTTGCACACCGCGTCGACCACGCCCCTCGCCGTCACCGAGATCGTCGTCGCCACGCCAGGCTGAAGACCAGTTTCCCGGAAGCTCACCGTGAGAACATCACCTTTCCAGCCGGCATGGGCATCGACAAAGCCGGTCGAGGCGTGGGCCTGGCCGGTCGTCGTGAACGCGGCGAGCACAATCACGGCCGGGACCAGCCGCCGCAACCGTGACATGAGCATTGTTCTTCCTCCTTTCGCCCGAGGATTCATCTGACCGCTGGTCCCCGCTCATGGTTCGGGAGCGTGATCACGCGTTCGCAATCGACGAACTCTGTCCCTCCTGTTCCGATACAGTGGTCGGTACCGTCACCCCCGCCTTCGAAGCCGATGCCGCTGGTGTCCAGGAGCACGTCGTCGCCGTCGTCGCCAAGGAGTTCGTCGTTGCCGGGCCCACCGACGAGGATGTCCCGGCCGGGTCCGCCGATGAGCACGTCGTTGCCATCACGGCCGAGCAGCACATCGTTGCCCGCGAGACCACAGATGATGTCGTCGCCCGGTGTGCCGCGCAGGTAGTCGTTGCCTGCTGTGCCGAGGATCGTGCACTTCGCCGGCGGGTTCGATGGCCCGGCAGTTGCTGGAAGCAAGCCCGATGAGGCGACAACAACGGCCAAGAGTTGTGCTGTCAGTGTTGTCATGTCATCACCTTTGTTCGTTCGGTGTGGCCTGCGAGCCCTCTCGCCAGACGAACTCGCAGGCCACAGTGGACAGGAGCAGGGGTGGTGGCTGGACGGTGCGCCGCCCAGTCCCGCTGCCTGTCCTAGCCGCCGAGCTGGATGATGACGATGTCGACGTTGTTCAGCTTGACGCTGCCTCCCTGCGCGTCCGCGGCGTTCTTGCAGGCGTCGACTTGTGCCGGCGTCGCGGTGCCCTGCAGGTAGTTCACACAGCCGGCGACCGCGGTGGCGTCACCGCCGGAGATCGCGATTTTGACGTTGTTGTGCGTCGTGCGTCCGTTGCCCTCCTGGTCGACGAACAATGAGACTTGCGCCAGCTCGACCGAGCCTCCGGCGGCACTGGCGAAGTTCTTGCATGCGTTGGACTGGGGTATCTTGTTCCTTTTCGCGCTCGCCTTCGCGTAGTTGACGCAGCCGCTGAAAGCGGCGGCGTTGCCTCCGTGAATATCGATTTTCACGTCGTTGAAGGTTCCGCTCTGGGTCGCGCTCGCTGGGTTGGATAAGCCCATCGCGAATACTGCTGCTACTGCGATGGCGGCACCGCGTCCGGCGCGGCCCATGTTTCGATTCATGACGTGTCCCATAGGAAATGACCTTCTCTCTGGAGAGAATCAACAATCATCGTAGAATTACGAATTCCCTGAAATCTGCGATGACCGCCCTGGCGGCCATCACCTTCCCGGCATCTCGCGGTTGACTTCCGCGTTCTACACCTTTTACCTGATGGTCGGCCTTCGGTAATGTCGAACGGTGGCGCAACGTGTCGGTGACGACAACTTGCCACGTATGTCGTGCCTCGGCCTGGAGGGGATAACTGGACAGCGTGGCCTGTGAGCCTCCTCTCCCCATAGGAGGGCTCACAGGCCACATGGAGACGGGGCAGCCATGGAGAACAGGGCGCTGGGGTCCGCCCGCCTTGTGCTGCCCGTCTTAGCCGCAACCGCCGAAGGTGACGGTGCCGCCCCCCGTGGATGTCGATTTTCACGTCGTTGGAAGATTCCGCTCTGGTCACGGAGGCCGGGGTGATAAGCCCAGTGTGAACGCTGCGGCCAATAAGAGGCCGCCGCGTTCAGTGCGGCTCATGATTCGACTCGTGAGATGCCTCACCGAAATGGCCCAACTCTCTGTGGAGAATCAACGAAACAACAATCGTTGTGAAATGGCGAACGAAATCGCCCTGTATGTCGTGACCGCCTCGGCGGCCACCACCTGCCCGTCGTCTTGCGGTTTACTTTCCGCGTTCCACACCTTTACCCGACGGCCGGCCGTCGGCAATATCGCGCGGTGGCGTAAAATGCCAGTGACGACAACTTGCCAAAGCGCGTCACACACCCACTGATGGCTCCTGGTCGGGTGCCGAGGGACGTGGAATGTGCAGCCGCACGGGTACAGCCGGACTCCCCGGAACGGATGTCGGCGAGGTCACTGGTCTGGCGAGATATCCGCGGTCGTATCCGTCTTGGAGGAATGCCGGGTCCTCCGCTGGTGTGACAGTCCGTTGGCGGATAGGCGTGTTTGTCCGGTATTCGCCTCCGCTATGTGTTGCGGGCAGCCGATGCGAGGGCCATCGTGGCACTCCTTCACGCGAACTTCACCAGGCGAGGAGAGTCATGCCTATCAGGCCACCGGCATCCGGACGCCTCGCGGGTCGGCCGCGGTCATCATCTACCGTCTCCACGCATGACGTCGATGTGGGGCTCGCCTGTAGCTGCGCGGGCGCGAGGCTGGTGGCGGGTGCGGCGGGATCCGGGCCAGGCCAAGTTCCTGACCATGGACTCGCTGCGGTGGGTGTTGCGCAACCGGGCCTACTCGCCGTGGTATCTGGTCAGGTACTGGCGGCTGCTGAAGTTCCGGCTGGCGAACCCGCACATCATCCTGCGGGGCATGGTGTTTCTCGGTAAGAACGTCGAGATCCACTGCCGGCCTGGCTTTGGCCGCATGGAGATCGGCCGGTGGGTGCACATCGGGGATGGCAACGCCATCCGGTGTCACGAGGGGTCGCTGCGGATCGGTGACAAGGCGGTGTTCGGCCGTGCGAACGTGGTGAACTGTTACCTGGATATCGAGTTCGGCGACGCCTCGCTGGTCGCGGACTGGGTGTACATCTGCGACTTCGACCATGTCACCGACGACATCCACCAGCCGATCAAGGACCAGGGCATTGTCAAGGCACCGGTGCGGATCGGCCCGGACACCTGGATCGGCACCAAGGTCTCGGTGTTGCGTGGCACCAGGATCGGCCGCGGCTGCGTATTGGGCGCGCATTCCGTGGTGCGTGGGGATATCCCGGACTACGCGATCGCTGTGGGTACGCCGGCGAAGGTCGTGCGTGACCGGCTGGCTGATTACGAGGCCAAGGCTGAGCGGCGGACTGCGATCGCGGACATGGACCGCAAGGCGCGCGAAGCGGTCCGCAAGATCCTTGAGGACTCCGGTGGTGACCACTGATCGTCCCGGACCTCAGCGACCCGAGCGATAGCTGGTCGTGACCTGTGAGGAGTGATATTCGTGGCACACACTGATGACGCGACCTCCGTTCAGCCGATCATGCGAATAACGTCAGGGTTGTGGATGTCCAAGACCTTGGTCGCCGCTCATGAACTGGACCTGTTCACCCTTCTGGCCGCCGCGCCAGGGTGCACCGTTGCTGAACTGGCCGACGCTCTGGAGCTCCACGAACGCCCGACCGAGCTGCTGGTGACCGCCTGCGCCGGACTGGGTTTGCTGGAACGGGACGGCGAGGGTTACCGCAACACGCCGGTGGCGGACAACCACCTTGTCCGAGGGCAGCCTGGCTACTTCGGCGCCTGGGTGGACATGCTCGAGCTCCACGACTACCCAGGTTGGATGCGGCTGGGCGAGGCGCTGCGCACCAACCGGCCAACGGTGTTCGACCCGGAGGAGAAATCGTCCCTGTTCGACAACCCGGACTCGGTCATGATGGAGACATTCTGGGACGCGATGTCGGCGATTTCCCGAGTGACCGCCCCGGTGCTGGGCCAGACCGTGGACTTCTCCGGCACCCGCGCCCTGCTCGACGTCGGCGGTGGTGGCGGCGGCCAGGACATCGAGCTGTGCCGGCAGTACCCGCACCTGCGGGCCGCGGTGTTCGACCTGCCTTCAGTGTGCGAGCTGACCCGCCCCAAGATCGAGGAGGCGAACCTGGCCGACCGCATCACCCTCGTCCCCGGCGACTTCTTCAGCACCGAGCCACTGCCGACCGGCTACGACACCATCCTGCTGTCGAACATCCTGCACGATTGGGCACCACCGGACTGCCACCGGATCCTTGACAAATGCTTCGCCGCCCTCGCCCCCGGCGGAGCCCTGCTCATCAGCGAACTGCTGGTGGCCGACACGAAGGACGGCCCCCTGGACGCGGCGCTGATGAGCCTGGCCATGCTCGTCGAGACCTTCGGCCGTAACTACACCGCAGCCGAGTACCGAGCGTGGCTGGCCAATGCCGGCTTCGCCGATATCCGGGTCCATCCCTTCACCGCACCTGGCGCCAACGGCGTGGTCCTGGCCCGCAAAGCCTGAACACTCGACGGTGACCGCCTGTGAGCCGTGGTGAAGAGTGCTTCCGTTGATCAAGTTCGCCGGGAGTCGTTGCGGGTGAGCCAGGTGGCCACCTGGGTTCGTGACGTGAGGCCGAGCTTGGTGAGGATGCGTTCGACGTGTCCTTCCGCGGTGCGCTGGGCGATCACCAATCTGGCCGCGATCTCCTTGTTCGTCAATCCTTGTGCGATCAGGGTGGCGACCTCCCGCTCCCGATTCGTCAGCACCGACGTGGCCGCTGGTGGCCCGGCGGGATCGGTTGCGCGTGTGGACGGCTTTTCGCCCAGTGCGTAGGCAAGGACCGCTTCTGGGCTCATCTGTGCGCCCTGCTGGATAGCGGTCTGGTAAGCACGTTCACCGAGGGCCTCGCGAGCTCGCGCCCTGCATTGCTTACCCTGGGCGATCAAGGAGGCGAAGCCCCACAGCGGCGTGCCGATCGGCCCCCACATCTTGTCCGCCGCCCCCTGCAGCACGGCCGCCCGGGTCCAGTCACCCTCCGCGGCGGCAACCCACGACAGGGGGTCCACGCAGAACGGGTAGCCCAACTGGTCGTTCCAGTCACGCTTGACGCGGAGGGAATCACGCAGGTAGGCCGCCGCTTGCGGGCGGTCTCCCGCTGCCCACCAGTTGCCGACACAGCACAGCGTCCAGGACATGGCCAAGCGGTCTCCCTGCCGCGCGCAGACGGCCCGGGACTCGTCGAGAACCGTCATGGCACGGCCGGAGTCTCCGGAGAGACCGGCAGTGAATACCTGCATCGGAAAAATGATCAACGCTTGGGCGGTCCAGCGGTTCGACGTCCGGTGGCGGGCCAGGGCATGATCAAAGAGTGACATCGCCTGCGGCAGGTCGCCGGACATCATTTTCGCCCAGCCCAGGATCTGGATCGCATACGTCAGGCCGGTCTCGTCGCCCAGCTTCTGGGTGAGGTTCCGGCCTTCTTCCACCAAGGCCAGACCGGCCTGGATGTCGCCCTGCAAGCAGGCGATCCATCCGTTGGTCCACAGTGCCCTTGCGCGTTCCCGGCTGGGTGCCGGGTCTGTCGCCAGCGCCCGGTCGAGCCAGTACCGGCCGTCCCGGACTGATCCGCAGGCGGCCCAGTAGAACCACAAGCAAGCGGCCAGCCGCAGCCCTTCCCGCTCCTGTCCGGGAACGGTCAGGCAGTAGTCCAGTGCCGCGAACAGGTTGGCCCGCTCAGCCCGCAGCCGCTCGGCCCACTCATACTGGCGCGGACCGCCTGAGTCCGCGTCGGCCTGTGCGGCCAGGTCCAGGTAGTAGTCGCGGTGCCGACGGCGCAGCAGAGCGGTGTCGCCGGCCTGCTCCAGCCGTTCCCGCCCGTAATGGCGGATGGTCTCCAAGATCCGGTAGCGCGATCCGGACGCGCGTTCCTCCCGAGTCAGAATCGATTTGTCGACCAGCCCGCTTATCGCCTCGAAGACCTCGCCGACAGTCAGCCCCGCATCGGCACACACGCCTTCGGCCGCATCCTCGTCGAAGTCACCTGCGAACACCGAACACCTGGCCCAGAGCAGTCGTTCCGGTTTCGAACACAGTTCGAAGCTCCACTCGACTGCCGCGCGCAGGGTTTGATGGCGTGGCAGGGCCGCGCGGCTCCCGCCCGTCAGGAGCATGAACCGGTCTTCAATCCGGACCAGCATCTCCTCCACCGACAACACCCGCAGCCGGACCGCGGCCAGTTCGATCGCCAACGGCAGCCCGTCCAGCCGTCGGCACAGCCGGGTCACCGCGAGCCTGTTGTTCTTGTCCAGGGTGAAACCCGCGACAACCGCGGCCGCTCTGTCCTCGAACAACGCCAGACCGTCATAAGTGCCCTTCGGTGCCTGCGCGCCAACGTTGGTGGGTGGCAGGGCCAGCGGTGGGACGGGCCAGAGATGTTCACCGGCTATACCGAGCGGTTGTCTGCTGGTGGCCAGCATGGACAACTGCGGGGCGGTGGTCAGCAAGCGACCCGCGAGGCTGGCGCAACCGTCCAGCAAGTGCTCACAGTTGTCCAGAATGAGCAGCAGACGCTTGTCCGCCAGGAACTCGACCAGCACAGTCGCCGGATCCCGGTGCGAATGATCGAGCAAGTCCAGCGCCGCGGCGACGGTCTGCTCCACCAGCGCCGGATCGCTGAGCGTGGCCAGCTCCACCAGCCACACCCCGTCGGGAAACGCCCGGCGAACCTCGCGGCCCACGTGCAGGGCAAGCCGGGACTTTCCCACCCCGCCCACGCCGGTCAACGTCACCAGCCGGGACGCGGACAGGACGCGTTTCACCTCGGCCGTGGCCTGCCGCCGACCCACGAAACTCGTCACGTCGGCCCGAAGATTGCCTGTCGCCCCTCGCGCGGGCGCCGTCCCGACGGGACCGTCCATAGTGGACTCTGGAGTTCGTCAGCCGGGGTGGACACCCACGGCGTCGCGGATCTGCGCGCCCAGTTTGGAGTCGGCCTCCCGTGCGCAGTGCGCACAGCAGTAGAAGCGGCCGGCCACTTCGACACCGTGGCCGAGGATCCGGCATTCGCAGTGCTCGCACACTGGGGCGAGTCTGGTGACCGCACACTCGAAACTGTCGAAGGTGTGCACGTTCCCACCGGCCGTGCGTACCTCGAAGGTCAGCCAGTAGTCGTTCCCGCACACGTCGCAGATAGCCATCGGGCGTGCCTCCCAATGCTGGGTTGTCCCGGTACCTGTCCACCCTGTGCTTCGAACGACGCGGGTGCAACGGTGGTGGTCTGGCGTCTGGTAGTCACTGACGAGGTTGCGCCTGCCCCTGTTGTTCCAACCTGCCGGGTTGCTGGGTCACTCTTGATGCGGATTCTGTGACAGGGCAGAAAGCCGAAACCCGTGACGGTACGTACCGGTTCGCGTCTCTTGGCGGGCAACCTTCCCGCCGAAGCCACCAGCTTTGTCGGTCGCCGTCAGGAGGTCACTGCGACGAAGCGGATGCTGCGCCGACATCGGCTGGTTACCTTGACCGGCGGGCCGGGGGTGGGTAAGACCCGGCTGGCCATGCGGGTGGCCGCGCGGCTGGCGGATGCTTTTCCTGGCGGGGTGTGGCTGGTGGAGCTGGCCGCGCTGGAGGATGACAAGTTCCTGGTCCAGGCGGTCGCTGACGCGTTGGGTATCCGGGATCAGTCCTCTCGGCCTGCGATGGACGTGCTGGTGGCGTTCTTGCACGACAAAGACCTGATGCTGGTGCTGGACAACTGCGAGCACCTGCTGGATGCGTGCGCGATGCTGGTGCACGACCTGCTGCGGGCGGCGCCCCGGCTGCGAGTGCTGGCCACCAGCAGGCAGGCGTTGCGGTCTGGCGGGGAGCGCCTGTTCGAGGTGCCGCCGTTGCCGACTCCCGACACCGAGACGCCCGTAACCACCCGCACACTGGCGCACAATGCATCGGTACGACTGTTCGCCACGCGGGCGGCGCTCGCCCGGCCCGGTTTCACAGTCGATGCGCGTAATCGCGCGGCGGTCGCTTGCCTGTGCCGGCGGCTGGAAGGAATACCGCTGGCGATCGAGTTGACCGCGGCACGTGTACGCGCATTGTCCCTGGAGCAGATCCTGACCCGGCTGGAGAACTCGTACTTCGAGCTGCTGGCGGAGGCCAGCCGGACCGCGCTGCCGCGGGTGCAGACGCTGCATACCGCGATCACCTGGAGCTTCGACCTGTGCTCCGAGCAGGAACAGAGGGTGTGGGCGCGGGCATCGGTGTTCACCGGCGGGTTCGACCTGCGGGCCGCGGAAGAAGTCTGTACCGGCACCGGTATCGCGCGACAGGACGTGCTGGAGCTGGTGGCCGGGCTGATGGACAAGTCCGTCCTCATCCGGATCGACCAAGGGGAGACGGCGCGGTACCGGATGCTGGAGTCCATTCGCCAGTACGGTGAGCAGCGACTGGCGTCATCCGGCCACCAAACGGCTGTCCGGCTGCGGCACCGGGACCACTACCGCCTGCTGGCCGAGCGGGCTGAGCGGGCGTGGGTGGGGCCGGACGAGCAGGCCTGGTTCGTCTGGTTCCTGCGCGAGCACGCCAACCTGCGGACCGCGCTGGAGTTCTGCCTGACCGAACCCGGCCAGGCACGGGCCGGGGTGGAGATCGCGGCCTGTCTGTGGAACTACTGGACTCTCTCCGGCTGGTTCAGCGAGGCCCGCCACTGGCTCGACAGCGCCCTGGAGGTGGACCGGGAGCCCAGCCCGGCGAGGGCCAAGGCCTTCTGGGTCAACGGGTGGCTCGCGCTTCTCCAGGCCGACTGGGCCGCAGGACTGTCACTGGCGCGGGAAAGCCGCGTCCTGGCCGAGCGGGTGGACGATGAGCACTCCCTCGCGCAGGCCATCCGGATTTCCGGGGTCTTCGCGTTCTTCCGCGATGACATCCCCCGTGCGGTGGCGCTGTTCGAGGACGCCCTGCCCGGCTTGTGGGCGACCGGGGACCGCGGCGGTGTCTGGATCAACTTGCTGCACCTGGTTGTGGCCACCGCGGCCAATGGTGACCCCGACCGTTCGGTCGACTGCGGCGAGGAGTGCCTGAGCCTGGTCGAGGACCGCGGCGGATCCATGTCCAAGTCATGGGCACTGTGGGTGTACGGACTTGGGCGGTGGATCACCGGCGATCGGCAGCAGGCCGACCGGCTGACCCGGGAAGCACTGCGCACCGGACGACCACTGGACGATCAGTGGGGTACGGCTCACTGCCTGGAAATACTGGCCTGGAACGCGGCAGCGGAACGACACAAGCAGCGCGCCGCTCGGTTGCTCGGGGCCGCCGACCGGCTCTGGCGGTCAACCGGATCCTCACCGGCCGAACTGCGGCACCTCGCCCCGGCACACGAACTCTGCCGGCAACGCACCCACCAAGCGCTGGGAAATGAGGCATTCACCGCCCTCTTCAGCGAAGGCACCCAATTCACCAGCGAGCACGCCATCGCCTACGCCCTGAGCCACCAGCCATGACCGAGTACAGCGTCGCCGTTGATGTCGGGGGCACGTTCACTGATGTCTTCGCCTGGAACCTGGATACAGGCGAGGCATACCGGCGGACCCAACTCGTTGCTGGTACGTCCATTGCCGGGCCCGCTGTCGTGCAACAGCTCGACGCGACGGTGTTCGTCCCCGACGGCGTGCCGGCCTCGGTCGACGGCAACGGAAACCTGATCCTGCGAGTCGGCGTGGCGACGAGTTGAAGCGCTATGCCAGAGGTGCGTGCGGGCAAGGCCGGGAATCTTCCCTCCGAGGTGAGCAGCTTCATCGGCCGTCGGCGGGAGCTGGGTGAGGTCAAGCGGCTGTTGGCGGACTCCCGGTTGGTGACGTTGACCGGTGTCGGAGGGACGGGTAAGACGCGGCTGGCCCTGCGGGTGGCGGCGGATGTGCGGCGTGCGTTCGCCGACGGGGTGTGGTTCGTCGACTTGGCCGAACTGCACGACCTGGCCCTGCATACCCAGGAAGTTCAGGACCCGGATGTGCTGGCGTTCCTGGTGGCGGCCGCACTCGGGTTGCGCGACCAGGGCGGGGCGCCGCTGCGGATGCTGGCCGAGCAACTCGCCGACTGGCGGCTGATGCTCATCCTGGACAACTGTGAGCATCTGTTGCCGGCGTGTGCGATCTTGACCGAGGAGTTGCTGCGGGCCTGCCCGCGGCTGCGGGTGCTGGCGACCAGCCGGGAACCGTTGACCATCGCCGGGGAGACGGCCTATTCCGTGCCGCCGTTGCCCGTCCCGGACCTCCGTCGTCGGCCCGGCCTGGCGCAGGTGAGCCGGTGTGAGTCGGTGGCGCTGTTCCTGGCTCGTGCCGAGGTGGTGGTGCCCGGTTTCGGTCTCACTGCGGGCAACCGCCGCGCGGTGGCCGATCTGTGTCGCCGCCTGGATGGACTGCCGTTGGCGATCGAGCTGGCCGCCGCCTGGAGCCGGGTGTTGTCGCCGGAGCAGATCCTCGATCGGCTGGCCGATCGGTTCTCGCTGCTGAGCCGGGCCCGGCGCGACGTGCCGCAGCGGCAGCGGACGCTGCGGGCGTGTGTGGATTGGTCGTTCGAGCTGTGTGCCAAGCCGGAGCGGGTGTTGTGGGCGCGGTTGTCGGTGTTCGCCGGGGGGTTCGAGCTGGACGCCGTCGAGGGCGTCTGCGCCGACGACAGCCTGCCCGATACGGACATGCTCGACCTGGTGACCGGCTTGCTCGAAAAGTCGATCCTGATCCGGGCCGACCAGGGCGATGGGTCGGCCCGGTACCGGATGTTGGAGACCATCAGCGGCTACGGCCAGGAAAAACTCATCGAGGACGGGGAGCAATCGCTGCTGCGGCAGCGGCACCGCGACTGGCACCTGCAGCTGGTGGTCCGCGCCCGCGGCGAGTGGGTCAGTGACCGGCAGGCCTACTGGCTGGCCCGGCTCGGCCGCGAGCACCCCAACCTGCGCGCCGCCGTGGAGTACTGCCTGGCCGAGTCCGGCGAGGCCGAGGACGCGCTGCGTATCGTGGCGACCCTGCCCCTGCACTACTGGTGGACCCGGGGCCTGTTCGGCGAGGGCCGGCGGTGGCTCGACCGGGCACTCGCCCAGGCCACGGGTGCCAGCGCGCTGCACGCCCGAGCACTGCTGGTCAACAGCCAGCTGGCACTCGCACAAGGCGACGCCGACACCGGAATGCGGCTGCTGGACCAGGGCGAGGACCTTGCCCGGCGCCTGGACAACGGCACCGAGATCGGCCACGCCGCCTACATCCGGGGACTGGGCGCGCTGTTCGCCAACGACCTGCCCCGCGCGATCGACATCCTGACACGGGCCCGCACGATCCTGTCCACACAGCCGGAGCCCGACCTGGACGTGCAGATGAACATGCTGATCACGCTCGGGGTGGCCGCCGGGCTGGCGGGTGAGCGGGAATGGGCCGACGTCGTCCAGCGGGAGATGCTGGCGGTCGCCGAGTCCCGGCAGGGAGCCCTCTACCGAGCCCTCGCGCTGTGGGGCGGCGCCGTCGCGGCCTGGGTGCAGGGGGATCTTCCCCACGCGGCCGCACAAGCGGTGGAGAACCTGCGAATCGCCCGGGCACTGACGCAGGAGAATCCATACAACCTGGCCTTGGGTCTGGAGACACTGGCCTGGATCACCGCCGGCCGGCAGCACTACCGGCGCGCCGCCACCCTGCTGGGCGCCACCGACAGATTCTTCGCCGACTCCGGCACCTCCATCGCCTCGATGGAACAATTCACCGGCCATCACAACGCCTGCGAACGGCAAGCCCGCGACGCACTTGGCGACGCGGCGTTCACCGAGGCCTTCCGCCACGGTCAAGCCCTCACCCGTGAGGACATCCTCGCCTACGCCCTCGAAGAGGAACACCGGCCTGCACCATCATCCTCGGCTGCTGCCACGCCGCTGACCCGCCGCGAACAACAGGTCGCCGGCCTGATCGCGCAGGGACTGAGCAACAAGAACATCGCCACCGCGCTGGTCATCGCCCAGCGCACCGCGGAAGGCCACGTCGAGCGCATTCTCACGAAACTCGGATTCACCTCCCGTGCTCAGGTCGCCGCTTGGGTCGTCGAGCACCAGGGTGCCGCTCAGGAGCCGCACTGACGGTGGTCACCGCACTAGCTGTATTGACCCGCAGGGTTGAGCGGTCGTGCAGCCCTTGATCGCCTTCGGCTCGCCGGCGGCGGATCCATTTGTGGGCTGTGGTGCGGGAGATCCCCATTTCGTCGGCGACGTGGGACGGTTGTTGGTCGTCTGGTCAATCACCGCCCGGGGGCTCGGCGGCGGGCCCGCCCTGGCGGGAGGAACCGTCCGTGGTCAGTTACGGCGGGCGGCCCAGACGGTGCGCTCGGTGCGTACCGTCAGGTCGTCGCGGCGCAGGATGCTGTGCGGGCTGCTGGTGTCGAGGAGTTGGTCGAGCGCGGTGAGGTCCTCGGGGGAGAGCCTGTCTGCGATGACGCTGCGGATGCGTTGTAGGACGCCGGTGGCGTAGCGGCCGATTGCTTCGCTGCGGGTGCCGTCGAGGTTCACGGCGATGGTGCGTTCGCCCTCGATGGTGAATCCGGCGGCGGTCAGCATCGGGCCCCAGTCGGCGCCGCGGTGGGGCATGTGTTCGGCTTGGCGGCGGTCGGCTGCGGCGTGGACGCGCTCTTCCAGGCCGGGCCGGTCCTCGGGGGCGTTTTCGGGCAGGAAGCGGGGATGGCCGGCCAGTTCGACGACGGCGAACAGGCCGCCCGGCATGAGCGTGTCGTAGACGGTGCGCAGCGCGCGGTCGGGGTGGGCCATGTGGTGCATCGAGGCCGACGCCCAGACCAGGTCCGGTGAGCCGAGGTCGGGCCAAGCGGTTTCGTCGAGGTCGGCCTGCACGGTGCGTATGCGCTCCTGGACGCCGAGGGTGCATGCCTTGGTGCGCAGGCGCTGAAGGTGTTCGGGGGATGCGTCGACGGCGGTGACGTGCGCGTCGGGGAAGCGGTCGAGGAGGGCGAAGGTGCCCGCGCCCGTACCGCAGCCCAGGTCCACGATGTGGCGTGGGGCGGTCTGCAGCGGCAGCCATGCGGTGATCGAGGCGGTGTGCTCGGCGAGGACTTCGGCGTCCAGGTCGAGGATCTCCGCCTGGCCGTCCATTGCGTGCTCGTGGTGGTGACCGTGCGAAGCGCCGTGGTGGGGGGTGTGTGTGGGTGCGTGGTTCATGCTCTTCACACTAAGACGGATATGCCCCTGCGGCACAAAGTGTCCCGGTCTACGCAAGATGATGGCCGGGGGTGCTGCCCGACGCGCAAGAGGTCATCGGTGCGGAGGTCGTCGCGCGGCCCGCGCAATCATTCGGGAGCGCCCTGAGCGTCGTCGCCGTTGTCGCTCTGGTGGCCACGGCGGGCGTCCCGGTCGAAGATGCCCAGGATCTCGCAGGGTCCGCCCTCGGCGCCGATCGCGTGCGGCATCATCGTGGGGAATTCGGCGGCCTGGTTGGTCTCGAGGCGGAAGCGGCGGTGGCCGAGCATGAGGGTCGCCGTGCCGGACAGGACGACGAGCCATTCACGTCCCGGGTGGGCGCGCATGCGGGCCGGGTTCTCGGGGGGTGGTTCGGTCATGCGCTGGCGCACCACGCTCATCCCGGGGTCGGCCTTTATGGTCCAGCGCATCCGGCCGTGGGTGCTGTCGATCGTCGGGCTGGTGACGACGTCGTCGGTGGCGGTCTCCACGAGCTGATCCAGGGTGGTGTCCAGGGCGCGGGCGAGGGTGACCAGCTGGTCCAGTGCGAGGCGGCGCTGACCGTTCTCGATGCGGCTCAGTGAGGACTGGCTGAGGTGGGCGCGGGAGGCCAATTCCTCCAGGGACCAGCCCTGCGCTACCCGCAGGGCGCGGATGCGTTTGCGTACGAGGCTGTCCAGGTCTCCATCTTCTTGCGTCATGAGCAACATTGTATGCCTTCACGGCAAGCCGGGCTTAGCGTCGTGTGCAGATGGCCGCGACGTCTGGGACCAGTGCACGAGAAAGGCAGGAGGCCATGGCTGTGACAACTTCTCCGTGCGCGAGTGACGCACTGCCCGGTGGGACCGTCGACACCCCGGTGCAGGAGGTCGTCAACAACGAGGACGGCACCCTCGGCGGGTTGCGCCTGACCGACGGCCAGGTCGTGGCCCGCCGCGTGATCGCGGTCGCCACCTGGATGGAAGCCCGCATCGAGGGCCTGGGTGGTCTGAAGCTGCCGGTGGAGGACCTGCCCGACAACATGGGCCGCCGCTTCGCCTCCGGCATGGCAGGCACCACCGAGGTGCCGGGCGTGTGGGTGGCGGGCAACGCCACCGACCTCGCCGCCCAGGTCGGCGCCTCCGCAGCGGCCGGTGCCCTGGCCGGCGCCCACATCAACAGCATGCTGGCCACCGCAGACACCAACGCGGCCCTCGCCGCAACCCAGGGCGAAACTCCCGCCCTCTGACATCCGGCTCGGCACCGGGGCCCGCACACCCTCGATGCGTGCGACGGCCCGGGGCCTCGCCCATCCCCCTTCACCCGGCGACCGGCCCTGCTCCGGCGCTGACTCGGCATGCCCATTTTGAGAGGAATCCATGAGTACGAACCAGCCCGTACAGGCCACGCAGGCCGACGACGGGGGTGCCCCTGATGCGCGTCAGCTGCGCTCGATCCTGATCACCGTCTCGATCGCCCTGATGGCGGTGATCGCCTCGGCGACCGGGCTGAACATCGCGCAGACCCACATGGCCGTGGAATTCGACGCTTCCCAGAGCACGGTCCTGTGGATCATCAACATCTACACCCTTGCCCTGGCTGCGCTGCTGCTGCCGCTCGGCGCCCTGGGTGACCGTCTGGGCCGCAAGCCCATGCTCGTCGCCGGACTCGGCGTGTTCGGCGTCGCCACCGTGGTCGCCGCCCTGGCCCCGACAGCGGAGGTGATGCTCGCCGCGCGCGTGGTCAGCGGTATCGGCGCCGCGATGATCATGCCGATCACGCTGGCCGTCATCACCTCCACCTTCCCCGAAGAGCAGCGCGGCAAGGCGATCGGCGTGTGGACCGGCGTCGCCGGAGGCGGCGGCATCCTGGGCATGTTCCTCGCCGCGCTCCTCGTCGACGTCGCCGACTGGCGCTGGCTGTTCACCCTGCCGGTGGTCCTGATCCTGGTGGCCCTGGCCATGACGCTGAAGTCGGTTCCCAACTCCCGCGAGACCTCGGCCCATCGATTCGACACCGTCGGCGCCCTTGTCTGCGTGATCGCCGTGACCGGCCTCATCTCCGTCCTGCAGGAAGGCCCCGAACGCGGCTGGACCGCGCCCGCGACACTGATCAGCCTGACCGTCGGCCTCGTCGCCGCCATCGGCTTCGTGGCCTGGGAGCTGCACCGCCGCGACGCCTCGCTGCTGGACGTGCGCCTGTTCCGGGAGCGCGGACTGTCGGGCGGCTCGCTCACTCTGCTGGTGGTCTTCGGTGTCCAGGCGGGCATCGGCGTGGTCCTCTTCCCGTTCTTCCAGGCCGTACTCGACTGGTCGGGCCTGCTGTCCACGGTCGCGATGATGCCCATGGCCCTCGCGATGATGATGGCCTCCGGCCTGGCCCCCAAGCTGGCCGCAGGTATCGGCGCACGCTCGACCATGGTCGTGGGCATCGCACTGGCCGGCGCCGGCATGGCGCTCATGGCGCTGTTCGTCTCCGTCAGCGGCGGCTACATCTCCGTCCTGCCCGGCCTGCTCGCCATGGGCGTCGGCATGGGTCTGTCGATGACCCCGTCCACGGAGGCCATCACCGCCTCCCTGCCGCGCGAGAAGCAGGGTGTCGCTTCCGCCCTCAACGACGTCACCCGCGAGTTCGGCACCGCACTCGGCGTCGCCCTGCTCGGCGCGCTCGTGTCCGCCGGCTACCGCAGCGCCATCGACGACAGGCTGCACGGCATCCCCCAGGGAGCCGCGGACACCGCCCGGGAAGGCGTCGCCAACGCCGTCGAGGCGGCGGGCAGCACCGGCCCGCACGCACAGGACCTGCTCCGCGCAGCCCACCAGTCCTTCGTCGACGGCTGGCAGCAGGCGATGTGGGCAGGCGCCGCCATCATGGGCGCCCTACTCGTCTACATCGCTCTCCTCGGCCCCAGGAACACCCCCTCCGCGGTCGCGGACGAGACAGACCCCGCTGAGGCTGTCGCCGCTGGCTGACCGCACAAGAGCCGGGTCACAGCCGGAAGCAAAAGACAGAACCACCCCGCCCACTGTCAACAACGCTCGTGGTCAATACAACTAGCTTCGCTGTGGCTCCAGTGCGTAGGCGATGGCCTCGTCGATGGTGAGGCGGGTTCCTTCGCGGAACGCGAGCGTGAACGTTTCGTCGCCGAGTGACTGGCGGGTTTGTTGCTCGCACTGGTGGTGGGACGGCGCCAGATGCCTGAGCGTGCCCGGTAGTACGCCGGTCGACCGCCAGATGGGGTCGGCTGCCCCGAGCAATCGGGCGGCACGTCTGTACTGTCCCTCGGCTGCCGTGATCCAGCCCAGTATCTCGATGCTGTGGACAAGGCTCCACCGGTTGGACGGCCGGTGGTTGATTCGGATGACTTCCCGGACCAGCCCGCCGGCACCCTCCCGATCGCCGATCAGCCAGCGACTGATGGCCAGGCCCCACAGTGCCCAGGACCTGGACAGGTGGGCGCGGGTATGAGAGAGGTCCACACACTCCTCGCCGAGGTCGACAGCACGCTGGGGTTCTCCGAGGATCGCGGTCATCCCGGCCAGTTGGAGCAGAGTGATCCAGACGCCACTGCGGTCGCCGGCCGCGCGGAAGCAGTCGAGCGCCTCATCGAGGAGCATGGCCCCGCCTGGGACGTCGTCCTGGAAGAACGTGGCCAGGCCGGCGACTCGCAGGGCGTGGCCGAGGGCGGATTCGGCGTCGAGCCGCTGTGCCGAGCGGCGGCTTTCCCCGACCATCGACAGCGCCGCGGCGGTGTCGGCCTGCATCAGGGCGAGCCAGGCATTGATCCACAGGGCTTTGGCCCGTGCCGGGCTCGGTTGCGGATTCGCCTCCAGCGCCCGATCGAGCCAGTAGCGGCCTTCGGTATGAGAGCAGGAGAGGAACCAGTAGATCCACAGTGCGGATCCGATGTCGAGCCCGGCCTTCTCCTCGGTGGATTCGGTCAGGCAGAACTCCAGCCCGGCCCGCAGGTTGGCGTGCTCGCACTGAAGCTGGGCGTAGTGCTCCAGTTCCTGCGCTCCCAGCCATGCCCGCTCGGCCTGCTTGGCCAGGCGTCCGTAGTGGTCCCGGTGCCGGGTCCGTACGGTCGTCCGGTGGCCGGACGACGCCAGTCGTTCCTGGCCGTACTGGCGGATGGGCTCCAGCATCCGGTAGCGCGCCATGGCCGTACCGTCCACCCGCGTCAGGATGGACTTGCTCACCAGGTTGTCGACGAGGTCGAGGACGGCCTCGCGGGCGATGTCCTCGCCGGCGCAGACGGTTTCGGCGGCGTTCAGGTCGAACCCGCCGATGAACTCGGATGCCCGCGCCCACATGTCCTGCTCCTCGACCGAACACAGGTCGAAGCTCCAGTCGATAGTGGCGCGCAGCGTCCGCAAGCGGGGTATGGAGGCCCGGCTTCCCTCGGCCAGGAACTCGAAGTAGTCGTCCAGCCGGCGCAGAATCTGGTGGACCGGCATCGCCCGCACCCGGACCGCGGCCAGTTCGATGGCCAGCGGGATGCCGTCCAGCCGATGGCAGATCCGGGCGACGGTGTCGCGGCTGCCGGCACCCACCCGGAAACCCGGCAGCGCGGCCGCGGCCCGCTCACCGAACAGGCGCACCGCCGCATATCGCGTCGGCCGGCGCTGTGCCTGGTTCAGGTCCGGCACGGGCAGCGGCGCCACCTCCAGCAGGTGCTCGCCGGCCGCTCGCAGCGCGTGCCTGCTGGAGGCCAGGATCCGCAGGTCCGGCGCCGTGCGCAGGAGCCTGTCCGCCAGGATCGCGCAGGCATCCACCAGGTGCTCGCAGTTGTCCAGCACCAACAGCAGCCGTTTGTCCTCGAGGTAGCCCGAGACCGTGTCCAGCAGTGGCCGAGCCGACCCATCCTGAATCCCCAGGACATCGGCGATCGTTTGGGGCAGCAGCTTGTCATCGGCCAGCGCCGCCAGTTCGACCAGCCACACACCGTCGGGAAACCCGTCGTGCAGCTGCGCGGCCACGCGCAGGGCCAGCCGGGTCTTGCCCACCCCAGCGGCCCCGGTCAGCGTCACCAGGCGGGCGGTCGACAGCAGGCGTCTGGCTTTGCCGACTTCTCCCCGCCGGCCGACGAAACTGGTGGTCTCGGCAGGAAGATTGCCTTTCGGTCGACGCGACCTGGTGCCGGTCATGTCGGGTTGACGAAGTTGCCGGATGCGGCTGACACGGGGTCGAGGATGCTGCGTACCCAACTCCTTCGGCAGGGGCCAGTGCCGGCGGACTCTCGTCAGCGGCCACAAGATGCCAGCGTGTGCCACATCGGTTGGGCCGGCCTGAGCCTCACCGAGGGCTTGACCGACAAGAAGGTCGCCGCGCCCGGCTGGTGATCGCCCAGCGCACCGCCGAGGCCCACGTCGAACGCACCCTCGCCGAACTCGGCCTCGCCTCGCGCACCCAGCTCGCCATCTGGATCAGTCGACAACGGCGAACGTGGGGTTGCGCTGGCGGCCAGGGGCCACTGACGACAGCACGCCAGGCGCCGCTGTTCCGCCAGGCCCAGACAGTGGAGACAATCGCCCCGTCTTGGACCAACGCCCTAACTCGAACGAGCAGTGTGGATGAGTCATGGTCGCAAAACCCTTGCAGGGCAACCTCCCTGATGAAATGTCGAGTTTCGTCGGCCGCACCCAGGAGGTCGACTCGGCGAGGCGGCTGTTGTCGGGAACTCGGCTGCTGACCCTGACCGGTCCCGGTGGGGTGGGCAAGACGCGGCTGGCGCGGCGCATCGCCGCCAAGGTGCGCAGCGCGTTCCGGGATGGCGTCTGGCTGGTCGAACTGGCCGCGCTGGAGGATCCGGACCTGCTGGTGCAGGCCGTGGCCACGCCACTGGGAATCCGGGACTGGTCGTCCCGGCCGACCCGGGACGTGCTGCTGGACTATCTGGCGGACAAGCAAATCCTGCTGGTGCTGGACAACTGTGAGCACCTGATCGGTGCCTGCGCGAACTTCGTGCAGACCTTGCTGCGCGTAGCCCCTGAAGTGCGAGTACTGGCCACCAGCCGCCAGTCGCTGCGGGTCGAGGGCGAACGGCTTCTGTTCGTGCCGCCGCTGTCGCTACCGGACTCCGACCGCATGCCGCAGCCGGACGAACTCGACCAGTACGAGGCGATCAGCCTGCTGATCCAACGAGCCGCGGCCGTGGGCCGCGGCTTCACCCTCACTCCCGACACCACCGCGCCTGCGGTCCGGCTCTGCCGGCGACTGGACGGGATCCCGTTGGCCATCGAGCTCGCCGCCGTGCGGTTGCGGACGCTGTCGATCGACCAACTGCTCGCCGGATTGGAACACCATTTCAGCCTGCTCACCGGCGGAAGCCGCACCGCACTGCCCCGCCACCAGACCATGCGGGCGACCGTTGACTGGAGCTTCGACCTCTGCCCGCCCGACGAGCAACGGTTGTGGGCCCGGACATCGGTGTTCGCCGGGGAATTCGACCTCGACGCGGCGGAGAGCGTCTGCTCCGGTGACGGCATCGCCCCCGAGGACGTCATCCAGCTCGTGGGGGACTTGGTGGACAAGTCCATTCTGACCCGGTCCGACCCGCCACACAGTCAGCACGCGCGGTACCACATGCTGGACACGCTTCGTCGGTACGGACAGGAAAAACTCCGAGCCGACGGCGAGGAGCAACGGGTGCGGGAGCGGCACCGCGATTGGTACCAGCGCCTGGCCGAGCAGGCCGCGGTGGAGTGGTTCGGCCCGAACCAGGTGCAGTGGGTCACCCGCCTGCGCGGCGAGCACACCAACCTGCGGGCATCCATCGAGTTCTGCCTCGCCGAACGGAGTGGAGTCCAGGCCGGGTTGCGCATAGCCGGAGCGCTGTGGTGCTACTGGATGCCGTGCGGGGTCCTCGCGGAAGGGCGGCAGTGGATCGACCGCCTGCTCCCACTGGATCCCGAACCGACCAGGGCACGCGGTACCGCGCTGTGGGTCTACAGCTGGGCGGCCTCCCATCAGGGCGAACCGGCCGCGAGCCATACCAGCGCCGAGCAGAGCCGCAGGCTGGCCGAGCAGTTGGGGGACACGCAGATGGCGGCTTACAGCCTGCAGGTGGCCGGGCTGAGCGCGCTGAGCAGCGGCGATCTCGTGGGCACGCGGGTGTTGTGCGCCGAGGCGTGGGACCGCCACTGCGCCAACGGTCATGTCGCCAGCCCCGCGGTCATGGCACTGATGCAACAGGGTTTCGCCGCGTCGCTGCAGGGCGACTTCGACCAGGCTGTCGACTATGCCGAGGAGTGTGTGCACATCACCAGGACACACGGCGAGCACTGGACCCGCTCATGGGGGCTCGTCGTGCTCGGCCTCGCCCTGTGGTGCCGGGGCGACCATCGGCCGGCGATCCAGCCACTGCGGGAAAGCATCGCGATCAAGCGCAGCCTCCATGACCTCTTCGGTCTCGGCATGGCGGTGGAATTCCTCGCCTGGTCGCTGACCTGTACCGGCGGCCACGAAGACGCGGCCCGGCTGTTCGGGACCCTCGAGCGCATCTGGCCGTTGGTCGGCGTCCCGCTGATGGGTATCCAGCCGCTCGCCGAGCACCATCGGGAGAACGAGGCGAAGGCCCGCGCCGCCCTCGGTGGAGAGGCTTTCGACACCGCGTTCGGAAAGGTCGCGGGGATGGATCCGTATCAAGCGCTCGACCAGGTACTGCGCGAAGAAGCCACCCGGCGAGAACCTCCGCCAAAGCGCGACAACCGGCTATGGTCACCATTGACTCGCAGGGAGTGGGACGTGGCCCTGCTGATCGCCGAAGGTTTGTCGAACAAGGACATCGCCGCCAGATTGGTCATCGCGCAGCGCACTGCCGAGGCACACGCGGAACGCATCCTGGCCAAGCTCGGCGTGGCCTCACGCACTCAGGTCGCCACCTGGGTCATCGAGCGACAGGCCACTGGCTGAAGCCAGGCCCACGCCGGACAGGGCGTTCTGCTCGCCACGCATCTGCTGGAGCAGGGTTTCGTTGTCGTAATAGATGCGCTCAGCGAGGAGTTTGCCCGACTCGTCTCCCTCTCCGAAGACATAGAACGCGGCCACTTCCACCGAAACCGGCCGGCCCTGGGGCACGACTCCGCAGTACTCGCCACGGTGCGTTCCCGTGATCGTCACCTCACGCACGGATGCTCCGGGGGTGTCGTATTCGCCGGTGACGACGACCCGAAAGTCCGGGATGGCCGCTTCGATGATCTCGTAGAAGTCCTGGACGCCCCGGATTCCGGGGTAACGGATGCTGAAGGGGACGACGTCGTAGTACGCCCGTTCGTCCTTCAGAAAGGTGTCATATACGCGCACCCAGTCATGCTCGTTCTCGCCTTTGATGTGCTCGTCGATCGTCCGGCGTTGCATGGCGATCCGTTCCTGGTCGGACATGGTCATGATCGCGCTCCTGGTTCACCAATCGTTTCAGTTTTCATCGCCGGTCTTTGCAGGCGACTGACACCCGCTGCGTGCCGGATTGTCTTGGACATCGACGGGCACTTGCGGCCTGGGTACCGCTGAGCGCTCAAGCAGCACCGTCGCTGGAGGGCTCGTAGGCCACAGGAAGACGAGCGGACCCGTTACTTTGCGATTGCTGTCCACGTTTCTGACACCTTTGCCTTACGGTCGACCATCGGCAATATCGAGTGGTGGCGTAAACAGGTCAGTGACGACAACTTGCCCAGGCGCGAACGTCGCGAACGTGAGGTGTCCGCCGGCTGCCGGTGGCCACTGACGAGAGCGCGGCTCAGGGGCTTTCTGGCTGGCTGTCCCCTGTCTGGCCATTGATTTGATAGAACGTGAAGACTGATTTCCTCAGGGAGGCAGAATGCGCCCACCATCAGCTTCGCGAATCCTTGCCATGCTTGCCATTTTCGCCGCCGTCGTCCCCGCGGCGGCCTCCGCGGCGGGTACTGCCGAGGTCTCGAACAGCACCGTCGCCAGCGCCACCGTCCGCAACGTCAGCGGCGAAGTGCTCGGCACCGTCAGGTTTTACATGATCCACCGGAAGACCTTCGTCAGCGGCAGACTGATCGGGCTTTCTCCTGGATTCCATGGGTTCCATGTGCACGCTGTGGGCATCTGCGACCCGAACACCACCGACCCCGACGGCGTGGTCGTGCCGTATCTGTCGGCCGGTAAGCACCTCGACCTCGAAGGCGCCGGCCACCCCCAGCACACCGGCGATCTGCCATTGCTCAATGTTTCCGCCGACGGCACAAGCACAAGCATCACCCAGAACGACAAACTCACCGCGGCAGCGCTCTTCGACGCCGACGGCAGCGCGATCATCATTCACGCACTGCCGGACAACTTCGCCAATATCCCCACTCGCTACTCGGTGACCGGCCCGGACGCCGAGACCTTGGCAACCGGAGATTCCGGTGGCCGAGTGGCATGCGGCGTGATCGAAAAGGTGCGCGTGTGAAGCGGTCCGGAAGATCCTCGAGGACTCCGGTCATGACCGTTGGCCGCGACCCGTCAGCTGAAGGCGTTGCCCGTGGCGATTTTGGGGCGGCCGAGGGGACCTCGATCGCCTGCCCGCGCCGCGCGGTAGACCTCGGCGGTCGCGGCGGCTATGCGGGCCCAGTCGAAGTCGGAGGACAGCCGTGCCTTTGCCGCTCGTGCTCGGCGGCGGGCGGCGGCCGGGTCGTCGAGGACGGACCTGACCGAGGCTGTCAGACCGTCTATGTCGCCCGGGGCGAAGGACAGCCCGGTTTCACCGTCGATCACGACCTCGCCGAGGCCGCCTGCGGTTGACGCGACCAGTGGTGCTCCGGCTGCGGCCGCCTCCAGCGCTACGATCCCGAAGGGCTCGTAGCGACTGGGAAGGACCACCACATCCGCGGCCGCGAGGGCGGCGACCAGTTGGCGGTCGGTGAGGTGGCCGACGAAGTCCACGGAGCGCCGCACCCGGGCCCTCCGAGCGTCCTCGACAAGCTCCGGTCCGTGTCGGCCCTTTCCGGCGACCACAAGGCGGGTGCCGGGGTGCGAGCGCCGCACCCGCGGGAGCGCGGCGATCAGGTCCTGGACGCCCTTCTCCCATTCCAGGCGGCCGAAGAACAGCAACATCGGTCCGCCCTCCGGGTTGTGCCGCTGATGCGTGGCACGGACGGTGGCCGCGGGCACACGCCAGGAACGTGGGGCGATGCCATTGTGGATGACGGTGATGCCGTCCAGGTTGAGGTCGAACAAGTGCGCCGTCTCGGCCCGCATCGCCGCCGAGCACGTCACCAGCGCGTCCGCCCGGTTGGCGAGCCACCATTCCACGGAGTGCACCTGCTGGTTCAATGGTTGCGAGAGCCAGCCGCTGTGCCGGCCTGCCTCGGTGGCATGCAGCGTGGCCACCAATGGCTTGCCTGTGTACTCGGCGAGGGTGACGGCGGGGTGAGTGACCAGCCAGTCGTGCGCGTGGATCACATCCGGGCGCCAGCCGTCCAGCAGAGAGAGGCCGGCGCGCACCATGGCGTGCCCCATCGCCAGCGTCCAGGCCACCAGGTCACGCTCGAACACCAGATGCGGAGGGTCCTCCGCCACCCTGATCACCCGGACACCCTCGAGAACCTCGTCGGTCGCAGGATGGGTCGAAGCGTCCGTGCCGGCTTGGTGACGGCATAACACGACCACCTCGTGCCCCTGCCCGGTGAGGTGGGTGGCCAGCGCGTGCACATGCCGGCCCAGCCCGCCGACCACCACCGGTGGGTACTCCCAGGACAACATCAACACGCGCATGAGACGTTGATCCTCGCATCCCCGGCAGCGGAGCTACTCGCCGGTACCCCTAACAAGTGCTTGTGCAACAGTTGACCGGGTCGCGCTCGGCAAGGCCGGCAACGAGGCCGGCCAGGGAGGCCCATGTATGACGCTGACCGATATGCGCCATGACATGTCCCCTGAAATCTCCGCGACGTGCGTATGTTGAATTTCTGGTGCGGCGCGGTTTCAGGAGATGACCGAATCCATCACCTGGAAGGTGTGGATATGGTGGAGCAGGAGGTTCCGGCCTCGTATTCGTCTCTCGAAGAGAGGGAAGAGAGGCAGGAGGAGCTGGCTGGGCCGCAGGTCGTGTGTCCGGGGAAGGTCCAGCCCTCGCCGAGTCTGGCCAAGTTCCATACGTCGGAGGTGCTGTTCGGCCCGGGTGCGCTGGCCGAGTTGGGTCATTGCGCGCTGCGCCTGGGTGCGCGCCAGCCGTTCCTGGTGACCGATCCGGGGCTGATCGAGGCGGGATGGGTGGACGAAGCCATCGGCTATCTCCGCTTGGCCGGGATCCAGCCGGTGATCTGGGAGGACATCACGCCCAACCCCAAGGATCACGAGGTTGAGGCGGCATACGAGTGTTACGCGGAGGCCGGCAGTGATGTGATCATCGCGGTCGGGGGCGGGTCGTGCATCGACGCGGCCAAGGGGGTGGCCATCTTGTCCGGCAATGGCGGCCGGATTCTTGACTACGGGGGGATCGATCAGGTGCCCAACCCGATCCCGCCCATGGTGATGGCGCCGTCCACTGGGGGTACCGGTGCCGACGTGACGCAGGTGTGTGTGATCACCGATACCGCCAACCTGGTGAAGGTCGCGATCCTCAGCCGCACCCTCGTACCCGAGATCTCGGTGACCGACCCGCGGCTGCTCATCACCATGCCGGACGAATTGGCCGCGGCCACCGGCCTGGACGCGCTCACCCATGCCATCGAGTCGTTCGTTTCGCGGGCGCACAACGAGTTGACGGACCTCCACGCCCTGCACGCGGTGCGGTTGGTCGCTGGCGGAGCCCTGCTGCGCTCGATCGAGCAGCCGAAGCGGGCCGGGCCCCGGCTGGCCATGGCACAGGCCTCGCTGGAGGCCGGGATGGCCTTCAGCAACACCATCCTGGGCGCCACTCACGCGATGAGTCACCAGGTCGGCGGGCTGCTCGACGCCCCGCACGGGGTGCTCAACGGTGTCCTGCTGCCGCACGTGATCCGGTTCAACGCCGAAGTCGATCCAACGCGGTTCGTGCCGTTGGCCGCGGCGGCCGGGCTGGACACCGAGTCGGTTCCGCCGGACGAGGTGGCGTTGGAGTTCGCGGAGTGGACTCGGCAGCTGGCCGACTCGGTCGGCATGCCCAGAGGACTAGCCGCGCTGGGTGTGACCAAGCAGCACGTGTCAACGCTGGCGCGCACCACGCTCAAGGACGCCAACATGACGACGAATCCCCGGGACGCCACCGCCGACGATATCGAAGCGTTGTTCTACGCGGCGCTGTGAGTCGTCCAGTGTCACCACGCGACTATGACGAGGCCGGTGACCCGGTTGATCTGGGGGCGCTGACCGGGCTGCGCACGGGGAAACGCTCGTTCTACCCGGCCTACGTCCGGTCGAACGAACGGCTGGAACGAGCGGTCGAGGCATTGGACGGGATTTCCCGCGCGCTCGTGCGTGGCGCTGAGGGCCCGCGGGCACTGGTCGAGGCGGTCGTACGTGCGGCCGCGGAACACCTGCAGGCGAGATGGCTGCTGCTCGCCATCGCCGACGGCACGCTGCGGGCAGCCCGCCCGCGGTTCCTGTTGCTGACCGACGACCGGCTGATCGACGACGTCGCACACCTGTCGATCGAGATGCGCGAGCAGTTGGACATGGCGCGCATGCGGCCGTGGGAGATCGCGACGCAGCCTCAGGTGCCGGGCCTGGTGCGTGCGCCGATGACTCTCGACGGCGAGCCGGTCGGCGCAATCGTGGCCCGGCCGTGCCCGGCTCTTGAGGTGGCCACCACCGACCTGGCTGTTATGCGGGTGCTCGCCAACCAAGCCGCAGTCGCGCTGTACAACTCGTACCTGTTTCACGCCACGACCCAGTTGCGCGGCCGCACCGAGCAACTGTCCGAGGCGGCCGCGAAACAGGCCCGTGACCTCGCGGCCCGCAATGCCCAGCTGGCAGAGACCCAGCAGCGTCTGTTCGCCGCGATGCAGCGGCAGGCACTCGACGACGAGCGCCGCCGGATCGCCCGGGAACTGCACGACAGCGTCACCCAGTCCGTCCTGTCCGCCGGCATGACGATAGAAGTGTGCCGCGCCGAGTTGGCCACGATGGGACCCCAGACCGCCGAAATCGCGGACAAGTTGGCCCCGGCCAAGGACCTCACCCGATGTGCGGTGGAACGGCTGCGCGCGGCGATCTACGCGCTGCACCATTCATCGGACGAACCGCCGGCCCCATTGCCGGTCATGCTGGAACGTCTGTCCACTGTGCACCTGCCCAGCGACCTCACCGTGGACGTGCAGGTACGCGGCACGCCCATGCCATTGCCGCCTGAGGCCGAGCACTCCATCGTGCGGATCACCGGTGAGGCCCTTTTCAACGCCGCGTCGCACGCACACGCCTCCCGGGCCGTCGTCCGGTTGGTGTATGCGCCTGACGGGATCATGCTCACGATCTCCGACGACGGGACCGGCGACCCGGCGCAGCTGAGGCGGAGAATGCGGCTGTCGCAGGTGGCCAACCCGGATGGGCGGCATCGGGGTCTGGCGAACATGCTTGCCAGAGCGGACGAACTCGGGGGCACCATGACGATCCTGCGTGCGCGTGCCGGCGGGGTCATGCTGCGCGTGGCGATTCCGCTCCCGGTGGCCGTAACGGGGGGTGGGACAGATGGTCATCCGTGACGCACCGCCAGGCAAGGTGCGGATCGTGCTGGTGGACGATCACGAGATCGTCCGGCAGGGTCTTCGCTCGATTCTCGATCGGGAACAGGACCTGCGGGTCGTGGGTGAGGCGTGCACGGCAGGGGAGGCACTGGCCGTTGTGCTGCGTGAGTGTCCGACCGTCGTGCTGCTCGACCTGAAGCTGTCCACCGGGGCGGACACCGAGGGGCTGGACCTGTGCGAACAGCTCACCAGCCGTCATCCGGAGGTCGGTGTACTGGTGCTGACCACCTTCCTGGATGACGCGCTCGTCGTGGAAGCGGTCCAGCGTGGTGCGCGGGGGTACGTGGTCAAGGATGTGGACACCACCGAGCTGGTCCGGTCGATCCGGGCGGTGGCTCGCGATGAGAGCACGTTCGACTCCCGCACGGCGGCGGCGATAGTCCGCTCGATGCGTGCCGGGAGTGAGCAACCCGTGCTCACCGGACGGGAATTGAAGGTGGTGGGGCTGCTCGCCCGTGGACTGTCCAATAAGGACATCGGCGCGCGGCTGTACATCTCGGAGACCACGGTGAAGTTCCACGTTCGCAACATCATGCGCAAGCTGGACGTGAACACTCGTGCCGAGGTGGTCTACGAGGCCAGCAAGCTCGGTGTGCTTTAGTACCACGTTTTCAGTCGGCATGGATGACCAGCCAGCCGCAGTGGTACGCCTCGGCGTCGAAGCGTTTTCCAGTGCGCAAGCCCATCTCTGTCAGCTTGTCGTGAGAGAAGCTACGGACCTGTCCGCAGGCCGCGGTGGGCTCTTCATCGAAGCCGACCGCGACGACCACCCGGCGACGAGCCAGGCGGACAGCCTCACGCAGTACGTCGTGGGCTTCCTTGTCATCCAGGTGCTCGAGCAAGTGGATCACCGTCACCGTATCCACCGCGTCGTCAGGCAGCGGGACAGAGGCGGCGTCGCACACCAATGTCCGTAGCGGGGTCTCGCGCCGGGCGGCCGCTGCCGCCAGCAGCCGCATGGCGCCGGAGGAGATGTCCGCGGCGGTCACTGTGTTACGTGCGCGCTCGGCCAGCAGCAAGGGCAGGAATCCCCAGCATGAGCCGAGATCGAGTACCTCACCGGCCGGCACGAGCTGCAACGCCCGCCGCCACACCACGGCGTGCTCGGCGATCCAGGAATGCCGTGGATCCCGCTCAGACACCCGCCAGTGGTCGTGAATACGCGTCAACGTGTTGTCGTAGAACGTGATCCAGGACTGTAGCGGGTCGTTCCCGATCGAGCGGGCGACGCCGATGTACACCCGCTCGAACACCGAGGCGCCAGTCAGCCAGCCTGGGGCGAACAGCTCTTCGGCGAGCAACCCGCCGAGGTCGGCGTCGAGCTGCTCCGGCTTGAGCCAATGGCTCACCTCCAGCCGGCGGTCGCACCGGCGCAGACAGAAATGCTCAGTGCGCACGATCGGCGGGACCCGCCGTGGCCCTGTCGCCGGGTCCTCCCGGACCACCTCGACCAGGTCATCCTGATACGGGCCGGGGGCCAACGGGTCGATGTCAATGGTGTGCATTGGTAGCCCTGCTTTCCCGGCGATGGTCGTTGTCCGGTCTGCGCCCGCGGCCGCCTGATGCGCCGCGCTCATCCCCGTCCAGATCGGAACATCACGAAGGTAATCCGCGCCGCTGCGTCAACCAATCCATCGTCGGCCGATCCCGGTCGCGTGGCGAGGAAGTCCGTACGACTGGCCAGGCGCTACCTGTCCGATCGAATAGGGGGCACAGCGGCCGGAAGCACGGCGAAAACGGCCTGCCGCGAGACGTACGCTCCATCCAGGCGCAGTTCAGGAGGATCACATGACTCCAGACGGCGTTGGCCGACAACGTCCACGCCGCTCTCTTGTTTCGGCAACCGGCGGTCATTCCGTCACGCCCGAGGCGAGGCGCCGCGAGGCGGTCCGGCTTCCCAATGAGATGACAAGTTTCGTAGGGCGTCGGCAGGCGGTGGACGCGGTGAAGCACGCGCTGTCTGCGGCGCAGTTGGTGACGCTGACTGGTATGGGTGGGGTCGGCAAGTCACGGTTGGCGCTGCGCGTGGCGAAGGACATGCAGCGGGCGTTCCCTGACGGCGTGTGGCTGGTCGAGCTGGCGACGGTCCAGGATCCATCGCTCGTGGCACACGCGGTGGCGGCTGCCGTGGGCCTGTGTGACCGGTCAGGACGCGATCTCCAGACCGCGCTGGCGGACTACCTGGCAGACCGGCAGGCGTTGTTGCTGCTCGACAACTGTGAGCATGTGCTGGCCGGTTGCTGCCGGCTGGCAGACAAGTTGTTGTCCACTGCGTCTGGCTTGCGGATCCTGGCGACCAGTCAGGAGCCGTTGCGTAGCACCGCCGAACACGTTTGGCCGGTGCCTCCGTTGCCGGTTTCCGCCGTGGACGGGCCAGATGCGGACACCTCGCCGCGCCAGAGCGAGGCGTTGATGTTGTTCGAGGAGCGCGCGGCTGCCTTGATACCGGGATTCACACTCAATGACGACACCAGGGTGGCGGCGGCGCGGTTGTGCCGACGGCTGGACGGTGTCCCGCTGGCTATCGAGCTCGCCGCGATGCGCTTGCGGGCGTTGTCGGTCGAGCAGATCCTGGACCGGTTGGACGACGGGTTCCGGCTGCTCACCACGGGTTACCGCGGTGCCTCACCGAGGCATCGGACGCTTCAGGCCACAATGGACTGGAGTTTCGAGCTGTGCTCGACGGTCGAACGTGCCCTGTGGGCAAGGTGCGCGGTGTTTGCTGGGGAGTTCGATCTCCAGGCGGCGAAGAGTGTGTGTTCAGGGGAGGGACTGACTGAGTCCGACGTGTTCGAGGGCGTGGCCGGGTTGGTGGACAAGTCCGTGCTGTTCCGGGAGGAAGGCTGTGGTCTTGCCCGGTATCGGATACTGGAGACCGTCCGTGAGTACGGCAGGCAGCGGCTGGCTGAAACAGGCGGACAGGCCCAGCTCCGCCGCCGGCATCGGGACTACTACCTCGGTGTCGCCGAGGAGTGCGATGCGGACTCCTGCGGCCCGCGGCAGGACGAACTGGTGCGTCGGTTCCATGCTGAGGATGTCAACTTCGCCGCGGCGCTGGACTACTGTCTCACCGAGCCTGGCGAGGTCAGGACCGGCCTGCGGATGGCCGCCGCGCTGTGGTTCTACTGGATCGTGTGCGGCCGTCTCGACAAGGGACGGCACTGGCTGAACCAGGCGCTCGACCTCGAGACCGCGCCAAGCCCCGAGCGGGTCACGGCACTGTGGGTCGCGGGATGGATCGCCCATCTGCAGGGCGATTCGGCCGCCAGCCTGACGCTGCACAGTCAAAGCCGTGATCTGGCGTGGCGCATGAAAGACAGGAACATGCTGACCCGCGCGGCATTTCTCGGTGATGAGCAGTTGTGGGCCGACAGTCTCCTGCGTGCGCTGACTGGTCTGGATCAGGTGCGCCGGCGACGCCATGCGCAGGGCTATGGGGCCGCTCTTGCCTTGCTCACATGTGCCCTGGGCGCCCCGGTCGCGGGACTGCCCGGAGAGATCGACGATGCCATGGAGGTTTACGGCGAGTGCCGTGCTCTGTGCGAGCAGATGGGTGAGCGCTGGGCTTTGTCATGGATAGCGTGGAACATCGGCGTCACCTGGTGGGCGATCGGCGATCCAGCGAAGGCGTACGAGCATGCACGTGACGCCTTGCGGAGCAAGAGCGAGCTGAATGATCAGGTGGGTACTCCGTGTTGTGTCGAGCTGCTGTCGTGGGTGGCGGCCTGTCTGGGTGACCCGCGCCGGTCAGTCGTGCTGTTCGGCGCGGCGGAGAAGATGTGGGAGCCGATCGGCAGGCCGCTGCTCGGATCCGAGACCCTGCTCAAGTGGAGCGGGGAAAGCCAGGCGCGAAGCCGTGAGGCTCTCGGCGATCGAGCGTACGACGACGCCCGTCAGGAGGGCGCGCGGCTGAGCCGGGACGAGGTCATCGCCTACGCGTTGGGCGAGCGGACTTCGTCATCCGGCGCCCCTTGCGAGCAGCCGGCGGCCAAGAACGAGCCGCAGCTGACCAAGCGGGAACGCCAGGTCGCCGAGTTGGTCGCCCGCGGGCTGTCGAACAAGGACATCGCGGCCGAGTTGGTGATCTCACAACGCACCGCGGAGGGGCATGTGGACCGGATTCTCGCCAAGCTCGGCTTCCGGTCGCGTACCCGGGTCGCCGCTTGGATCGCTCACCAGCAAGAGAACTGAGGATCAGGGGATGAGGCCGCGGGCGTCGAGCCGGCCGAAGGGATGGTCCTCGGCGTGCAGCTCCTCGGCCCTGGTCAGGGCGCGATCGTGGTGTCCGAGCCGGAGCAGCCCGGCCAGTTCGCTGAACCGCTCGGCGTGCACCTTGGCCCGGCGCCGCGCGTAGTCGGCGGCGGAATCCTTGGTGACCATGAACGCCCAGTCGCTCGACAACGCAAGCAACGCCTCCCGGACGAGCTGATCGGCGGCGGGATTCCGGGCCGCCCGGCCAAATGTGTCCACTATGGATAGAAGGTCTCTTTGCAGGTCGGCGCCGGCCGCGACCAGATCGGCGACCTGCTCGCCGTCCCAGACCCGCCAGTCCTTCCCGGAACCCCAGGATGACGCGGGCAGATCCACTTTCGGGCCGAGATGTCCAGCTTCGAGGGCGCCCCGCAAAGTCGTCACCCGGACGCCCGCCTCGGGAAGCCTGCGCAGCACGGATTCCAGCCAGGCCGGGCCTTCATGCCACCAGTGTCCGAAGAGCTCGGTGTCGTAGGCTGCCACCACAAGGGAATTCTCTGGCAGCTTGTGCAGCCGGTCGACCACTGTGGCTACGAAGTCGTCGGCGTGTTGTTGTACTGCGACGGCTGCGCGTGCCGGATCGTACGGATGCTTGTCCCAGGGCTCGATGTGCTTGCCGGTCACCCTTGACGGCTTGAGTCCCGACGGATGGTCGTAGGTGTGGAAATCCCGGTAGTCGGCGTGGCCGGGGTACCCGGCTTTGGGGGACCAGACGCGATATGTGACTTCGAGGTCCCGGCCGAAACACACCACGTCCGAGTCTCCGACCGTGCGTGCTGCCGCTGTGTTTCCGCGCAACGACGGGCCGTCCACGAGGAACCGCTGCACGCCCGCTTTCGCATAGCCCCATTCCATGCCAGGCGCGTAGCCACATTCGGGCGCCCAGATTCCTTCCGGTTTTTGCCCGACGCGCAATCGCGTGTCCTCAAGCCCGAATCGCAGGACGTAGTCACGAATGCCGGGCTCCAGCAACGGCTGGAACGGGTGTGTTGCCGGGCCGCCGAGCAGCTCGATCACATTGGCGTCGACGAGCGTCCTGAGCACCGGCGAAAACCCGTGCCGCCATTGGGTTTCGAACGCTGTCAGCGCCTTTTCCGAGGCTTGGTGCTCAGCCGCGGCCAGGTCCCGCAGCAGTGGATCGTCTCGTTGCCAGCGCACGCCGGCATATCGCGCACGCAACTGCCAATTGCCCAGCCAATCATGGAAACCGCGCAGGCAGTACGGGTCATCGAGCTGTGCCGCGAGCACTGGCGTGACACCGAGCGTCAGGACGTCCTCACGACCCTCGTCGGCAAACCGTTGCAGCAGGTCCACGACCGGCAGGTACGAGTGCGCCCAGGCTTGGTAGAGCCATTCCTCACCGACCGGCCACGAGCCGTGATGCGCAAGCCAGGGCAGATGGCTGTGCAGGACGATACAGAACGTGCCAATGGGTGCGCTCAAGGCTTGGTCGCCACCCCGACCAGATCGAGGCTGGCGTCCACATCGGACTCACTGATCTCGAAGTCCGCCGCGGTGACCGCCGTGACCTCGGCGAGCAGATCTGCGGGCCACGTGCCGCCGCGGACCGCGACCTCGACCTGTGCCTGAATGACCGACCCGCCGAACCGCTCGTCGGCTTCCCTCAGCCGCGGTCCGTGGTTCAGCCCTGCCATCAGCTCGACCTGAAAACCGGCCTCGACCAGCAGTTCAGTCAGCTCAGCGGCGGACAGTTCGCGGGTGTGGAACGGGTTGAGCGGCGTGTCCCGGCCGGGCGAGAACGTGATCCGGTTCGGCGTCGTGATCAGCAGCCGCCCACCCGGCTTGAGCACTCGGGCACACTCGGTCAGGAACCGCTCCTGCTCCCACAGGTGCTCGATGACCTGCAGATTCGCCACGATGTCGATGCACTCCTCGCCGACCGGCAGCGTCACGAGATTGCCTCGCAGCATGCTGACCCGGGGATACTTCTTGGCGACGTGCTTCGTGGTGAGCTCGTCGTAGTCCAGGCCGATCACGGCCTTCGCCCGCTCCGCGAGCACGTCGGCGCCGTAGCCCTCGCCGCAGCCCGCTTCCAGTACCACCGCGTCCTGGCAGTACGGGAGCAGCTTCAGATACGCCGCCTCGTGGCGCCGGAACCAGTAGTTCTCCTCAGCGATGCCGGGCACAGTGCGCTCACCGGTCAGCGGCAGCGGAGCAGAATCAGCCATCACCCAGGCAGGCTAACCGGGTGTTCCGCACGGCCGGCCGAGTGGGTAGCTCTGGCGCTGCTTTCGGTGTTCGCCAGTAGCTTTGACCTGATCGCGGCAGAAGCGGTCTACGCCGGAGAGGACATCGCGCCCGCCGGCATCATCGACACCGTCACCGGGCTGGTGGACAAGTATGCCGCCATGCAAGCCAGAGCGACCTGGCTAGCGGCGAGTACTCCCGGTCCCGGGGATGTTCCAGCTGGAGGGGGCCAGTTCGCGCAGGTCGGCGGGTTCGGGGGCGAAGTACCGGCCGAGGGCGGTGTCCGCGCCGATCTCACGCCACCAGTCGGCCTGTTCGGCGGTTTCGATGCCGTCCACGGTCACGCTCGCCCCGGCCAGTTTGGCGACCTCGACCAAGTCGGTCAGCGTCCGGGCGATCAGCGTTGACTTGCTCGAACGCTGCCGCTCCACCAGCCGGGGCGCGATCCGGGCGGAGCCGGTTGGCAGGTCCTCGATGCACTCGATGTCCCCCGCCGCGCTGCCGAAGCCGTGGACAGCTGTGCCGATGCCGTTCTCCGCCAGCATCCGGAAGTTGTCGACGGATTCGCCGCGGTCGGCGAGCAGCACAGAGACCGGCACGCCGATCTGCAGCAGTCCGGGCCGCAGGCCGATCTGCTCCAGGTAGAGCAGGACCACGCCGACGAGGTCGGGGTCGCACGCCTGGTTCGCGGTCAGGTCGATGACGATCGGCAGGTCCGCCCCGGACGCGGTGTTCCACGAGTGGATCTGCTTGCAGGCATCCTCGAGCAGGGTGTCGCGCAACGGCAGGATCAGGCCGGTCTGCTCGGCCAGTTCGAGGCAGTCGGCGTGCGAGATGACTTCGCCGTCGTGCTCCCAGTGCAGCAGGCCTTCGAAGCCCGCGACCGACGAATCGGCCAGCCGCACCAGCGGACGGCACACCACGGTGATCTCGCCCATCTCCAGCGCGCCGGGCATCTGGGCGGAGAGACTGAACCGGGACCGGTCGAGTGCGTCCGCCGAGGCGTCGAACAGGCCCCACTGGCGTCTGCCGTTGGCTTTGGCGCGGCGCAGGGTCATGTCCGCGGTTCGCAGCAGTTCGGTGATGTCCGAGTCGGCCGGTGGCCGGTGCACGATGCCGATGCTGACCGACGCGGCCACCCCGCGGCCTTCGAAGTAGATCGGCTCGGCCAGTTCCTCGTTGATGGAGGCGACCATGCTCACCACGTCCGGCGTTGTGTCCGAGTTCTCCACGATGATGGCGAACTCGTCGCCGTCGAACCGGGCGACCATCGCGTTCTCGCCTGCCAGCACGGCTTTCAGCCGCTGCGCCGCGTTCATCAGCACGCGGTCGCCGACCTGGCGGCCCAGCCCGTCGGTGATCATCGAGAAGGCGTCGAGGTCCAGGTGGTAGAGGGTCGCGCCGGTCTCCGGATTCGCTTGCCGCAGCACGCTTTCCAGACGGGTGCTGAAGTACTGCCGGTTCGGTAGCCCGGTCAGCACGTCGTGTAGCGACTGGTGGCTGAGCTGGCCCTGCAGCAGCGACATCTCGGTGACGTCCTGGACTGTCACCAGGAAGTGTGTCGGCGTGGAACCGTTGTCCCGCAACACTGTCACCGAGAGTGACGCGCGCACGGCCTCGCCGTCGGACCTGAGCAGCCGGCGCTGCTGGTGCAGCCGTTCGGCCCAGCCGTCGGCCAGGTCCTTGCAGGCCGCCTTGAGGAACGGCACTTCGTCCGGGTCGACCACGTCGAACAGGGTGAGCCCGGCATAGTCCTGCCGGTCGAGCATGTCGTCGAGGGAGGTGTTGGTACGCACGAAACCCCCGGCCAGATCGACTATCGCGATACCGGTCGGCGACGAGGTGAACACCGCGTCGAACCTGGCCTCGGTGGCCCGCATCTGGCGCTGCGCGTCCGACCCGGCCCTGACAAGCGCTTCTTTGATGTCCTCCTGTTGCGTGAAGACGAACTGCCGGGTCGATTCCAGGTAATCGGAGGCGAGCACACCGAGCAATTGCACCGCGCGCTCGTCCTGTTTGCCGTCGATCCGGT
Source organism: Kibdelosporangium banguiense (assembly GCF_017876405.1). GTDB lineage: Bacteria > Actinomycetota > Actinomycetes > Mycobacteriales > Pseudonocardiaceae > Kibdelosporangium > Kibdelosporangium banguiense. Next base: position 4,136,518 of record NZ_JAGINW010000001.1, read on the forward strand.
AGAGCTCGGGCTCGGTCAGCAGCGCTTTGCCAAGCACGTCAATGGTTCGGCGCAAGCTCGTCGGCCCGGTGCAACGCATGTCGACCAACCGGGCGCCGACGCCGATGATCTCCTCGGGATTGAATGGGTCACGCAGTGCCGCGTTGAACACGACGTCGACCATCTCGTGCATCGCCTGGTCGATCTCCTGCTGGGAGAGCGGCAGGTACGTGCTCGAGCTGATCAGGTACGCCCACTTGCGCGCCACCTTCACCCGTGCCCTGGCGTGGTCGGCCGGTGTACGGGCGGGTCCGGCGGGTACTCGTGAGCTGTCGTGGAGCGGTGAGGTCATGTCCCTCTACCCAGATGTTTTGCCGGGATGCCCGGGATACGTGGGAATAGCGCGTACCCCGTGGCGAAGAGCGTACCGATTGTTGTCCTTGATCGGCCACGCGTATCCGCTGTTCCCTCGATCGGGTGAATAGCGTTCTACCTACGGTGCGGTTCGGACAAACGGCGGTACGCCCGCACATCCCGCCTGATCATCGCGGTGCACAACGTTTTTCCTGCGCAGCGGTAGGAAAATGGCGAAAGTGCGCCGGGCCGACCCGATCGTGTCGGCCGGTGAGGTTCGTCACGGCTATTCCGCGCGCGAAACGGTGATACCGACCGCGCCCGGTCCGACGTGCACGCCTATCGCCGAACTGACCTCGGTGATGACCGCGTCGCGGGCCTGCGGCAGGCGGGGCTTGAGTTCCTCGAGAATCGTCGTCGCCCTCGGCATGTTGCCGAAATGCTCGACAGCTATGTCGACCATGCCCTCGCCCGCCCGGGAAACGGCGGTCTCGACCATCTTGCGCAATGCCCGGTCGGAACCGAAGCCCTTGTCCTGCGGAGCGATTTGGCCTTCTTGAACCGTGAGTACGGGTTTGAGCGACAACGCACTGCCGACCAATGCCGCGGCCGCGCCTATCCGTCCGCCGCGGCGCAGGTATTCGAGAGTGTCGACATAGATCAATTCCGAGCTGGCACGGCACCGCTTCACGGCCGCGTCGATCACGCGGCGCGGGTTGCCGCCCGCACCCGCGACCCGGGCCGCTGCCAGCACGGCGTATCCGAGGCTCATCCCGCAGGTCCCGGAGTCCACGATATGGACGGGCAGGCGCATCTGGGCGGCGGCCCGGCTGGCGGCTTTGCACGTCTCCGACAGCCGCGAGGAGACGTGGATCGACACGATCGCGTCGGCGCTCTGGGCGACCTGCTGGTAGAGCCGGTAGAACGCGGCAGGCTCCGGCGGCGCGGTCTGCACCGGGGTGCGGTTGCGCAGCGCCTCGATCAGGTGCGCGCTGGGAACGTGCTGTTCCTCGGACACCTGCTCGCCGATCCGGATCTGGATCTGGGCAATGTGCACCCCCCACTGCCTCGCCAGGTCGGCGGGGAGGCAAGCGGTGGAATCGGTCACTACAACTACGCGGCCGTGCATGGGAAGCCAGATTAACGGTTATCACCCGGATGGACGCAAATCGTAGCGGTCCGGCTGGCCCGCCCAACCGTTTCCGTCGCACGTCAGAGGGGTAGTGAGTACTGTCACGGTGGCGATGTCATGCCGCGATGCTACCGGCCGGTAACATGCCTATTAGTGTCGTATGCCACCGCGCTGGCAGTCGGTAGGCGTGGGATGGTCTGCACAACAACATGACGTCAGTAGCCGGGAGGTCGAAGAAGACCCATGCCTAACATCGTTGTCCTGGTCAAGCAGGTGCCTGACACCTACTCGGAGCGCAAGCTCTCGAGTGCAGACCACACTTTGGACCGTGCGTCGGCGGACGCCGTGCTCGACGAGATCAACGAGCGCGCCGTCGAGGAGGCCCTGCTCATCAAGGAGGCGCAGGGTGGCGAGGTGACGGTCTTGACCGCCGGTCCGGAGCGGGCCACTGACGCCATCCGCAAGGCCCTGTCGATGGGCGCCGACAAGGCGGTGCACGTCAGTGACGAGTCGCTGCACGGCGCCGACATCATCCAGACCGCCAAGGTGCTCGCAAAGGCCGTCGGCACGGTCGAGGGCTACGACCTGATCGTCGCCGGCAACGAGTCGACCGACGGTGTCGGTGGCGCCATCCCGGCCATGCTCGCCGAACTGCTCGGTCTGCCGCAGCTCACGCACGCCCGCAAGGTCGAGATCGACGGCACGAGCGTCAAGGTGGAGCGCGAGACCGACACCGGCCGCACGTTCCTCGAGGCGAGCCTGCCCGCCGTGATCAGCGTCGGGGAGAAGATCAACGAGCCGCGTTACCCGTCCTTCAAGGGCATCATGGCGGCCAAGAAGAAGCCGGTCACCACGCTGACCATCGCCGATCTGGGCATCGACGCGGGCGAGGTGGGCCTCGGCAACGCGGCCACCAGCGTGCTCGAGTCGGCCCCGAAGCCGCCGCGCGCGGCCGGCCAGCAGATCACCGACGAGGGCGACGGCGGCACCAAGATCGCCGAGTACCTCGTCTCCCAGAAACTCATCTGATCAACCGCGAGGAGGAGAACTAGTCATGGCAGAGGTTCTGGTCCTCGTCGACGAAATCGACGGTGAGGTCAAGAAGGTCACGTTCGAGCTGCTGACCGCGGCCCGTCGGCTCGGTGAGCCGTCGGCTGTCGTGGTGGGCACGCCGGGCACCGCAGGCAAGATCAAGGACGCGCTCGCCTCCTACGGCGCCGCGAAGGTCTACGTCGCCGAGTCCGACGACGCGGCTGGCTACCTGGTCACGCCGAAGGTCGACGTCCTGGCCGCCCTGGTGGCGCAGGCGTCCCCGGCCGCGGTGCTCGTAGCCGCGACCGCCGAGGGCAAGGAGGTGTCCGGGCGCCTGGCGATCCGGCTCGACTCCGGCCTGCTCTACGACGCGGTCGACATCGACAGCGAAGGTGTCACCACGCACTCGGTGTTCGGTGGCGCCTACACCGCGAAGGCCAAGTCCACCAAGGGTGTTCCGGTCGTCTCGGTGCGAGCCGGCAGTGTCGAGCCCGAGCAGGCCGACGGTGCGGCAGCCGAGGTCGCGGTCGAGGTGCCCGCGGTCGACGCGGCCAAGGCCACCAAGATCACCGGCAACGAGCCGATCGTCGGCGGTGACCGCCCGGAGCTCACCGAGGCCTCGGTGGTCGTGTCCGGTGGCCGTGGTGTGGGCAGCGCCGAGAGCTTCGGCGTGGTCGAGCAGCTGGCCGATGTGCTGGGCGGCGCCGTGGGCGCGTCCCGTGCCGCGGTCGACTCCGGCTACTACCCGCACCAGTTCCAGGTCGGGCAGACCGGGAAGACCGTTTCGCCGCAGTTGTACATCGCTCTCGGAATCTCGGGCGCGATCCAGCACCGCGCCGGAATGCAGACCTCCAAGACGATCATCGCGGTGAACAAGGACGCCGAGGCGCCGATCTTCGAAATCGCCGACTACGGTGTCGTGGGTGACCTTTTCCAGGTCGCGCCGCAGCTGACCGAACAGATCGGCAAGCGCAAGGGCTGATCGACTTCTGTATGCACTTCGGGGCCTCGTGGGCGACTACCCACGGGGCCCCGTTTTATTCCTGGTCATAGCAGAAAGTGATCTTGTAGACAGCGTCGTCCTACAGGGTGACCCCGTCTCAGGGTATTCACCTATTTTCCACTGATGAGTCAGAAAGTCGGCTTGTCGAAGGTCATCTCGCGCGAGTAGAACGATTGTCATGACTCAGGCGCAGGTGCTCGTCAGTACTGCCACCGCTGGGACCGAACTGCCGGAGGACGCACCTCGTTACTCGCTGTTGCTGGCCCGGGACTCCGAGGAGGTCACCGCGGCGCAGCGGCTTCGCCACCAGGTTTTCGCCGGTGAGATGGGCGCGAACCTGAAGTCCGGGGACACCGGGCTGGACATCGACGAGTTCGACGAGTTCTGCGACCACCTCGTGGTCCGTGAGGACCGGACGGGCGAGATCGTCAGCACCTATCGCATGTTGCCGCCCGACCGTGTGGCCGATGCGGGCAAGCTCTACTCGGAGACCGAGTTCGACCTCACGGGAATCAGGTCACTGCTGCCGGATGTCGTGGAGACGGGCCGCTCGTGTGTGCACCCCGACCACCGCACAGGTTCCGTGGTAAGCCTGATGTGGGCCGGTATCGCCCGATACATGCTGCTCACCGGGCGGACCATGCTCGCCGGGTGCGCGTCCGTGCCGCTGGCCGACGGCGGGCATCTGGCCGCCGCGGTGTGGAACATGGTGCGGGACAACCACATGTCACCGCCTGAGTACCGGGTGCGCCCGCTGCGCCCGTGGCAGCCCGACGGGGTCCGGCCGGCCCCGCGCACAGTGGTCCCGCCGCTGCTCAAAGGGTATCTGCGGCTGGGCGCGTGGGTTTGCGGGACGCCCGCGCTGGATGCTGATTTCAACGTGGCAGACCTGTTCGTGCTGCTGGACATCGCGAAGGTCGATCCGCGATACGTGAAGTTCTTCCTGGGGGAGCAAGGGTGAGGGGACATCTTTGGCAGCCGGAAGCCCCGTGTGGGCCCAGCTGCATGGCCGGCAAGACACCTACTGTCGGCCGGTTCAGGCGCGTCTGGCGACTGGTGACAGCGGTCGCCGTACTGCTGACAGGACCGTTCCTGGCGCTGTGCATGCCGTTGTACAGCAAGAAAGGCCGGGAAGGCGCGGTCCGCTGGTGGTTTCGTCGCATCGCGCGGGCGTTCGGCGTCCGGATCGAGGTGCACGGCGGCGAGATCCTGCGTGAGTACGCCGAGGCCGACCGCGGCGCGCTGGTCGCCTCCAACCACATCTCGTGGCTGGACATCGTCGCCGTCAACGCCGTACAGCCGATGCGCGCACAGGCCAAGAAGGAACTCGCCGGCTGGCCGATCATCGGCAAGCTCGCCACTTCGGCCCGCACTGTCTACTTGGACCGCGAGAATCTGCGTTCGTTGCCCGGCGCGGTGGACGAGCTGATGAAGGCCATGCGCGGCGGCTCGCTGGTGAACGTCTCGCCGGAGGGAACAACCTGGTGCGGCCTGGCCAACGGCCGGTTCCGCCCGGCGATGTTCCAGGCCGCGATCGACGCGGACGTTCCGGTGATCCCGTTTGTCCTGCGCTACAGGCTGGAGGACGGCCGGGACACGACCGCACCCGCGTTCATCGGTGACGAGACCCTGGTCACCTCGCTGCGCCGGACTGCCCGTACCCGCGGCTTGGTACTGGAGGTGCACGTGCTCGAACCGATCGAGCCCAGCACCGCGCGCAACCGGCGCGAACTGGCGGCGATCACGCAGACTGCCGTGCGCGACGTCCTGAGCCGGACACAGACACTGCCCGAGTTCGAACACCCCAAGCTCGCAGTCAGCTGACCAGAACGACGGGCTGATCCGTGCACGCGGGTCAGCCCGTCGCTTGCTTGGCACGGCACCCATATAGTGGTTCTGACCTGCGCAAACATCAAAACTGTCGGACCCTGCCGCTACCGTGAAATCAAGGGTTCCCCTTGGGGAATTGTTCATGCGGTGGGGCTTGGCCGGATGTGGGCGGGGTGCGAGGTGAGTGTGTGGTCTGGGAGGGATGGCGGCCACACTCATGCGGTCTTGACCTACAGCGTACTTGAGGTTGCAGACTCCTTTGCGTGACCATTGCCGAACAAGCGCCGAAGAGTTCACTCTGGACAGTCCAGTACCGTGCTGTCTCGATCGGGATGACCCTGCTGGTCACGCTGGTGGCGTTCGAGAATCTCGGTGTGAACACGGCGATGCCGCGGATGGTCGCCGATCTGCAGGGCGGCGCGCTGTACTCGTGGCCGTTCACGGTGTTCCTGGTGACGAGCCTGATAGCCAACGTTCTCGCCGGTCGTCTCTGCGACCAGCGAGGACCGGCTTTCGGGCTCTACACAGGAGTTGTGCTGTTCCTGGCTGGGCTGCTGGTGGCCGGGATGGCCGGTTCGATGCAGATGCTGCTCGTCGGCCGTGCGCTGCAAGGCTTTGGCGGCGGCACGATAGCCGTGGCGATCTACGTGATGATCGCCTTTGTCTATCCGGAACGTTCGCAGCCCGCGGCGTTCGGATTGCTCAGCGCGGCCTGGGTCCTGCCGTCGCTGGTCGGTCCCGCAGTGGCCGGATTCCTGACCGAGCACGCCAGTTGGCGCTGGGTGTTCCTCGGGCTGGTGCCGCTTGCCGTGCTCGGGGCCTTGTTGTTGCTGCCGGCTGTGCGGACGCTGCCGTCCCGGGCGCCGGAACCTCAGCCGGTACGGCCCGGCCTGGCGCTCGCCGCGGTCGCGGCGGCCGTGGGCATCGCGGCACTGACCTGGGCGGCCGAACATCCTTCGCTGGCAACACTTCTGCTCGGAGTCGCCGGACTGGTCGTGCTGCTTCCATCGTTGTTCCGCCTGTTTCCCAAGGGAACGCTGGCTGCCCGGCCTGGACTGCCGGTCACAGTTCTGGCCCGTGGCCTGCTTGCCGGCGCGTATACCGCCATTGAGGTGTACGTGACACTGACACTCACGGCAGTGCACGGTTACTCCCCAATACTCGCCGGGCTTCCGCTGACCCTGGGCGCCTTGGCTTGGTCCGCAGCGGCGGTTCTGCCCGCGCGTAAACCCGATCTTTCTCGATGGATCTTCGTGCGCTGGGGATTCGGTTTCCTGGCCGCAGGCGCACTCGGCATGCTCATAGTGGCCCCGACATGGGGCTGGGGCTGGTTCTCGTTCGCCGCCTGGTCCTTGGCAAGCATTGGAATGGGCCTTGCCTACTCCAGCATGAGCGTGCTCACCATGCGCTTCTCCCTGCCACACGAACAAGGCGCGAACGCAGCCTCACTGCAGGTCTCCGAGCGGGTGTTCAGCGCACTCCTGGTCGGAATCGGCGGCGTCCTGCTCTCCCTGCTGGCATCCCCGCAACAACCCACCACCGCGATGGCCATTCTGGACAGCGGCATGGCCGGCGTCGCGATCCTCGGCGCATTTCTGGTGCGACCGGCCCGGGTAGCCGTTCCTGGGGGTACGACTACCTGATCGGGAAAACTCACCCCCGGTGGGCGAATCTCCGCTCCGACATTCGCCCACCGGGGGTGTCCTCTGCCGGGACGGGTTCCAGGGCTGAGCGGTCAGGCGCCTTGTTCGGCTTCGATTTGCTGGTTCCATTCGCGTTTGCTGGACTGCCAGCCGTCTTCGTTCATGCCGCGTCGCCAGTAGCCTGAGATGGACAGCTGGGACATCGGGATTTCGCGCTCGATCCGGAGGTGGCGGCGGAGTTCCTTGACGAACGTCGCCTCGCCGTGCACGAACGCGTGCACCTGACCCGACGGGAAGTCCAGGTCGCGTACCGCGGTCACCAGCGACTGTCCGACAGGCTGGTCGCCGCGGTACAGCCATTTGACCTCGGCGTCAGCCGGTGTCTGCAGCTTCTGCACTTCGTTCGCGTCGGTGACCTCGATGAACGCCTTCGCCTGCGCGCCGGACGGCATACGTTCCAGGGCCGCCGCGATGGCGGGCAGGGCGCTCTCATCACCGGCGAGAAGATGCCACGCCGCCTGCGGGTCCGGCGCGTAACCCCCGCCTGGTCCCATGAATCGGACGACGTCACCGGGTTTGGCGGCCACCGCCCATGGTCCCGCCACGCCGCTGTCGCCGTGGACCACGAAATCCACCCAGATCTCCGGGATCTCCGGCAGCCAGCGGCGGATCGTGTACGTGCGTACGGCGGGCCAGGTTTCCGCGGGCATGGTCTCCCGGATGACACCGAGGTCGACGGGGTCCGGGTAGGTCACGCCCGCCGGCGGAAAGAGGATCTTGATGTAGTGGTCGGTGTACTCGCCCGCGGCCAGCTCTGCCAGCCCGTCACCACCGATGACCACTCGCATCATGTTCGGCGTGAGTTGCTCCACCCGGGAAACCACGCCTGTTTTCGCCATGCGCCCGCGCCGTTCTGCCATGTCCATAATGTACGCGTTCAGCAGGAAGTCAGGGGCGACACTGAACCTTCACGAAATCCGGCGGAAAAGTGTCGTAGCCGTCGGTTACTGTCTTCGGTGAATCAAGGGGGTCGCCGAGGATGAGGAAAGTCCTGCTCACAGTCGGTGCGCTGGTACTGCTGGTCGCGGGGTGCACGTCCAAGCAGTCTGGGGTGGCGTTGTCCGCGCCGGACTTCTTCGGGCCGGACGCGTTCCGGGGCCTGACCGTAGGCATGTCGAAGCAGGAGGCGCTGGGCACGGGACGGCTGGGCAAAGCGCCGACGTCGACGTTGTACGGCTGCGAGGACTACAGCTTCACGGGCGGGCCGAAGCCGGATCCCGCGCAGATGGCCGACGAGCAGGCAGCCGAGCGGAAGGCGAACGAGGTCAAGAGCCGCCTGGACGCGGCGAAGCTGGCCCACAAGCCGCTGGCGGACAACCCGACGCTGGACGAACTGCGCAAGTCCGCGGACGAATTGGGCGTGATCGCCCAGATCATGCAGGAGTCGCTCGAAGCCACCCGGCAGCTTTCGCAGAAGAGCTCGGCTCGCAACGTGAAGTTCCTGGCGGCAGGCGGGGGTGTCGTTCGACGGTGTGGGCAAGTTACGGCTGGTGGCCGCACCTCCCGGAGCTAAGACGCCCGCGGGAATCACGGCGGGTTCGTCGGTCGGCGACGTGAAGAAGGCCTATCCGGAGGCGAAGCTCGGTGAGTCCGGCGACTACACGATGCCCGTCGCGGGCAAATCGGATCAGCTCGTCGTGTTCCGGATGGCCAAGGACGGCAAAGTCGACACCATCATGCTGATGAGCGTGCTCGGTTGCTGAGCAGGCCAGGCTGTGGGTGGTGGGGGTGCCACGCGCCCCCACCACCGGGCGGCTAGTTCAGCGCCACCTGCATGATCTTGGTGTTGCTGTTGTTGCCGGTGCTGTCCTTGTCGCCGTTGGACGTGGTCAGCCAGAGACCGCCGGTCGAGGTCGGTTCGACTGTCCTAAGGCGACCGTACGTGCCCTGGAAGTAGGCCACGGGACTGTCGGTGCCGTTGCCGTTGATCTTCATTCGGTAGAGGCGCTCGCCACGCAGGCACGACATGAACAGTGTGTCGTTGACGATCGCCAGGCCGCCAGGTGAGGCGCTGGACACACCCCAGGTCCGGACTGGCTTGGTGTAGCCGGAGTTGCTGCAACCCGAGCCGGATGTGCCCTCGCAGGACGGCCAGCCGTAGTTGCCGCCCTTCTTGATCAGGTTCAGTTCGTCCATCACGGAGTTGCCCAGTTCGGCCTCCCAGAGCCGGCCCTGGGAGTCGAAGGCCAGGCCTTCGATGTTGCGGTGGCCGTAGCTCCAGACGTACTTGCCGGCGAACGGGTTGTCCGACGGGACTGATCCGTCGGGGTTCAGCCGCAGGATCTTTCCGTTGAGGGAGTTGAGATCCTGCGCCCGGTCGCCGCTCTGGCCGTCGCCGACACCGGCGTACAGCTTGCCGTCCGGGCCGAACCGCAGCCGGCCGCCGTTGTGGAACTTGTTACGCACAATGCCGGTCAGCAGGACCTGCGAGGCGCCGAGCGAGCCGTTCTCGTACTTGACCCGGATGATCCGGTTGTCGTTCGGGCTGGTGTGGTAGACGTACAGCCAGTGGTCGGTCGCGAAGTCCGGCGAGATTTCCAGCCCGAGCAGGCCGCCTTCACCGTCCGTTCCGGACACGTTTGAGATCGTGCCAACCGTGGTCTTGGTGCCGGACTGGGTCACGCGGGTGATCTTGTGGGTGTCCCGTTCGTTGTAGAGCGCCGAGCCGTCCGGCAGGTTCACCAAGCCCCAGGGCACGTCTGTGCTTGTGGTGATCTGCTTGACCTCGCCGATCGCGTCGCCGCCGGACTTGGTGGTGACAGTGACCGCATTGCTTGCCGGAGAGACGTTTCCGGCGTCGTCAGTGGCCTTGGCGGTGAAGGTGTACGCGGTGTTCGCCTTCAGGCCGCTGATCGTGGCTGTTGTCCCGGTCGCCGAGCCGACCTGCGTGCCACCGGAGAACACCTGATACCCGGTGACGCCGATGTTGTCGGTGGACGCGTTCCACGTCAGGGCGACACTGTTGGCTGTGGTCCCGGTTGAACGCAGATTGCCCGGCGCTGTTGGCGGGTCGTTGTCGATGACCTGCGGGGGCGTCTTGACTGGGACCGTGTCGCTGGCCTGGGAGACGTTTCCGGCGCCGTCACGCGCGTTGACGTAGAAACCGTAGTTCGTGTTCGGCGTCAGGCCGGTGAGCGTGGTCGAGAGCGTCGTGCCGCTGACGGTCTTCACGAGCTGACCGGTGTTGAAGATGTCGTACGCCGTGACGCCGACATTGTCGGTCGATGCGTCCCAGGACAGCGTCGCGCTCGTCGACTTGATGTCGCTGGCACGGACGTTGCCTGGTGTGGTCGGCGACTCGGTGTCAGGCCCTGTCGTGCCGTAGACCTGGAACTCCTGCAACGAATAGCCGTACGCCGAACCGGTCCGGCACCGGACTGTGCCGTATACACGGACATAGCGGGCGTTTCCGCCGACCGCGAGATCGTCGACGCTGCCGTCCCCGGTTGTCGTCTCGTAGATGCTGCTCCAGTTGGTCGCGTTGGTCGACAGCTCGACCCGGTACGACTTGGCGCAGGACTGGTCCCACGTCAGCTTGACCTGGCTGACGGCCGCGACCGCGCCCAAGTCGACATAGATCCACGCCGGGTCGATGTTCTTCTGGCTCGCCCATCTCGTGGATGTGCTGCCATCGACGGCGTTGCGGCCCGCGTAGTTGTCACCGCCGGTCGTGGAGACGGTGACCGGCTTGTTCTGGGAGAGCAGGACGGGCGCCGCGCTGACTGCAGGTGCGACGGCGAAGACCATGGCGACGGCGGCAACGCCGGCCGCGCCCGCCCGCCATCGGGACAGGGGTACCACAGGGTCCTCCGAGTGATCGATAGGGACTTCGGGTGCCCGCGGCGGCTGAGGCTCGATCAATGTAAACGTTTCCAGAACGTTTCGTCCAGCGGACCCGCACCGAAATGTTTCAGCGAGGAGCCTGCAACAAGCGACCGGCTGTGAACATATCCAAGGTGTGAGGCCCTCCACGCAGGAAGCCGTCGGTGAACGCGCCGAGTTCACCGCGATGTTCGCGCGGCACGTCGAGGCGGTGTGGAACCACGCGTACCGCCTCACGGGCTCGTGGAGCAAAGCAGAGGACCTCGCATCCGCCACCTTCCTGACGGCCTGGCGCCGACGCGCCGACATGCGCACAGTCGACGGCAGCGCCCTACCCTGGCTGTACACGGTTGTCGCCAACCTCGCGCGCAACGAATACCGCAGCTCCAAACGGTTCCTACGCGCGATACGCCGTCTCCCGCCGGAACACATGGTCGAAGACCACGCGGACGCTGTCGCCGACCGTCTCGACCACGACCAACGGCTTCGCGTGGTGTTGCGCGCTGTGCAGAAACTGCCGCGCGCCGAACGCGAGGCCGTCGAGCTGTGCCTGCTCGGCGAACTCAGTGTGCCGGCTGCCGCGGAGCTGCTCGGCGTGGCGGAAGTGACCGTTCGATCCCGTATCTCCCGCGCTCGAGCGCGCCTTCGTACGCTTGTGGAGGTCAGCCATGACTGATCCGCTCGCGCCGCCTCCGTGGCGCCAGATCCCCGCCGATGTCCAGGACCGCATCATGCAGTCCACATTAGACGAACCGGCGGTACGGCGCCGCTCTGTCCTTGCCCCGATCGCCGCGAGTGTCGCCGCCCTGGCGATCGGGGCTGTCTTCACCATCCAGGCCACCGGCGGCGCAGGCCCCTCGAATGACGCGAACCCGGGCCTGGACCGTTGCGCCGCGGCCGCGCGTGACTCAGGTCAGTTGGCCCCCCGAAGCGAATGGGAGCAGGTATTCGAGTCGCCTTTCCAGGACTACAAGGTCATCGCCGCCCGCGCAGGCGGCAAACCGGTTTTCTGCGAGCTGACGCACACGACTGCGACCGTCTCCACGGCCGAACCGCGCTACGTTCCCGGCACTGGCGCGGGCCTGGTGATGACCACCCCGCTGGGCACGATCGCAGGCGTGGCCGACCCGTCCTGGAAGCAGGTCTGGATCAAGACCGGCGACTCGGTCCGGCCGGCCAGCATGGTCGACGGCATGTTCGTCGGCGGCTTCCGGACAGGCGACACGGTCGAAGTGGCCAACACCGAACGACCGGCCGAATGGATCACCCTGCCGGTACTCGAACAACCCCCGATCACCGTTGTCGACGCCCGCCCGGGGCCCGCACCCGACCGCTCGTCCGGCCGCGGCCGAATCCTCGGCGACTGCATCAAAGCCACCGAGTTGTACAGAGCCGTGATCGACCAGGACAGCTGGGAACCAGGCGCGATGGTCCAGGCAGGCAACTTCGTGATGATCGTCGCCCGCAACGCGTACGGCTACTCGTCCTGCTCGTACTCGACGGAGAACCAGTTCGGGACGTTCGGCTCCATCACCGGCCGGGGCTACTACCAGGCCGACAAGGCCGCGAACCAGGGCCCGGCCCCGAAAACCTTCCCCATCTCCACCGACCCGAACGTGGGCCAGGTCTTCGTCGCAGGCGTGGTGCCCCAGGAAACCCGGCGAGTCCAGGTCGTCTCCAGCGACGTGACCGTCGAGGCCGATGTCGCCGACTCGACATTCGCCGCCGTCCTGCCACCCGGCTCGTTCAAACGCACACTCCGCCTCTACGACGGCACCGGCAAGATCACCTACGAAGGTCCTTGAGGTTCATGATTCCGGCCAGGCGAATTCGGTGGTGCTGCCGAGGAAGGCGTTCCACTCGGCTTCGGTGAACCAGACCGAGCCCTCGCCGGGGCGTTTGCTGTTGCGGACTTCGGCGACGACCTGGTCACCGCCGTGTGGCTGGACATCCTCGACGAGGTCGGATAACTCGACGAACCTCACTTCGACGCAGTTCACGCCGCTGCCGGACAGGCTCGGGGTGAACCAGGGCTTGATGACGCTCACCGCAACATCTCCTTGAGGCTCTTGATCCGGCGATTGAGGAGGGTGAGTGAGCGATGTTCGGGCTCCGCGAGAGCGCGGGTTTGCTCGAACGACCACAGGATTCGCTCGATCTCCTCCTCTCGGTCCTCGATTCTGCCAGCATCGTCGGCCCCCTCCAGATAGACCATGTCCGTCGGTGCCATGGGGTGTCGCACCACCATCACATTGCCGTTGCCCAGCGGACCGTTACCCGCCTCAAAGGTCAGAATCTGGAAGGCGACGTGGCTCAGTTCGGCGACGGTGTGCCGGATGTGCTCAAGTTGCTCAAGCATGATCGCCGGACTTCCGACCATGGTGTTCAAGGCGGCTTCGCCGATGATTTCCCAGAGGCTCAAGGGACCTGGATCCTCGCGCCGCAGCAGCTTCTGCCGAGCGAGTCGCAACTTCACGTGCCTGTCAGACAAACGCGGTTCCAACCGCGCGAACCATCGGTTGACCGCTTTTGCGTAGTCCGGTGTTTGAAGCATGGAGGGGATGAGGTTCAGTGAGTAGTCCCACCGCTCCGTGGCTTCCTCCTCGAAGTCGTTGAAACGCCGCACGACCGGTGCGACGAATGTTTGTGAAGTGGCCCTGCGCCGGACCTTTCCCGTTCGTTGCCGGGAAGCGCGGGCACGCTCCAACAGGTCCGTGCGGTTGATCTCGTCAGTGTCCTCGATCTTGAGGCCGTCCAGGATGCGCTCGATGTACTCGGGTTTGACACCGGTGCGGCCCATCTCGATGTTGGCGATCTGCTGGTTGGACAGGCCGATCATGTCGGCGAGTTCCTTCTGGGTCAGGTCGGCTTCGATCCGGAGCCGCTTGACCACCGCGGCCAGGCCGACCCTGGCCACTGTCCGGCGCTGCTCGGTCATCTCGCTCCTTCCAGAAAGGGTGCATCCCATGAATTCACTCGTTCGTGCTTAGTCATCTATGGGTGGTTTCGAATAGTCTCGTATGAGCGGTGCTGTGTCATGTGGACACGCCGTCGGGCTGAGGAGGAGATGTGACTGACAAGCCGCTGACCGGGCACTTTCCGGAGCTGACTCAGGAGGATCTCGATGTCGACGAGTGCAAGGCGCGGGCGGCGGCCGATGTTCTCGGCGGTGTGCTCGTCGAGTTCCATAGCTGGCACATCGAACTTGAGGAGGTAGTGGACGCGTTGGAGCGTTCCGTGCCGCGTTCCGAGCGTGCTGCTGAGGCGCACCGACGTCTCGCTGCCGCGCTGGACACTTGTGAGGCCGTAGTCTGCTCGCTGTCGGACGCGCGGGACGTGTTTGACGCCCGCTGGCCTCGCCGGGCGACACCATCGTCGAGTCCGCGCCCGGCGTGACGTACATCGCCGCATACACTCATATGCGATGACCTATCTAGACCACGCGGCGACCACACCGATGCTGCCAGAGGCAGTCGCGGCCATGACCGAGGCGATGTCCGTTCCGGGCAACGCCTCTTCGCTGCATTCTTCTGGTCGCCGGGCCAGGCGGGTGGCTGAGGAGGCGCGCGAGTCGATCGCGGACGCCCTCGGTGCGCGACCCTCCGAGGTCATTTTCACCGCTGGCGGCACGGAGAGTGACAATCTCGCCGTCAAAGGCATCTACTGGGCGCGCCGCCAGGAGGGCCGGCGCCGTGTGCTGGTCTCGTCCGTGGAGCACCATGCGGTGCTCGACGCCGCCGAGTGGCTGGAGAACTACGACGGCGCCGATGTGACCTGGCTGCCCGTGGACCGCAGTGGCCGGCTGAACGCCGACGCGCTTTCCGAAGAGCTCTCCGACGATGTGGCGCTGGTCACGGCCATGTGGGCGAACAACGAGGTCGGGACCGTCAACCCGGTGCGTGAGCTGGCCGAGGCCTGCGCTGAGCGCGGCATCCCGTTCCACACTGACGCGGTCCAGGCCGTGGGCTCGTTGCCGGTCGACTTCGCGGAGTCACGCGCGAGCGCGTTGACCATGACTGGCCACAAGCTTGGCGGCCCGATCGGTGTCGGCGCCTTGTTGCTCGGGCGGGACGTGCCGTGTTCGCCGTTGCTGCACGGCGGCGGGCAGGAGCGTGACGTCCGCTCGGGAACCGTTGACGTGCCTGCGATTCATGCTTTGGCCACAGCTGTACGTTCAGTCGTCGCGAACCGTGAGCAGCGTGCTGCCGAGATCGCGGCGCTGCGCGACGAGCTGGTAAATGCAGTGCGTGCGGCTGTTCCGGACGCGATACTCAACGGCGATCCAGGGCTGCCGGGTCACGCACACTTCACGTTCCCCGGCTGTGCCGGTGACAGCTTGCTGATGTTGTTGGACGCCAAGGGAATCGAGTGCTCGACTGGCTCGGCGTGCACGGCGGGAGTGGCTCAGCCGAGCCATGTCCTGCTGGCCATGGGCATGGATCCGGCGGCCGCCCGCGGTTCGCTCCGGTTCTCGCTCGGGCATACGTCGACCAAAGCCGATGTCGACGCACTCGCCAAGGCAATCGGACCGGCCGTGGAACGGGCCCGTAGCGCGGGACTTTCCGGGATGCGCCGATCCGCAGCGAAGGAGGCGTGAGCATGCGCGTGCTCGCCGCAATGAGTGGTGGTGTCGACTCGGCCGTGGCCGCGGCCAGGGCGGTCGCCGCCGGGCACGACGTCGTCGGCGTGCACTTGGCCCTGTCGGCGAAGCCGGGCACGCTGCGTACCGGCGCCCGTGGCTGCTGCACGATCGAGGACTCCCACGATGCCCGCCGGGCCGCTGACGTGCTCGGAATCCCGTTCTACATCTGGGATTTCGCCGAGCGGTTCACCGAGGACGTGATCGAGGACTTCGTCGAGGAGTACGCCGCAGGCCGCACGCCCAACCCGTGCTTGCGCTGCAACGAGCGGATCAAGTTCGAGGCGTTGCTGGACAAGGCTTTGGCGCTCGGGTTCGACGCGGTCTGCACCGGCCACTACGCCCGTTTGACCACAGTGGACGGAAAGCCGGAGCTGCGGCGCAGTGTGGACGACGAGAAGGATCAGTCCTATGTGCTCGCTTCGCTGACCGCGGAGCAGTTGCGGCACGCCATGTTCCCGCTCGGTGGCAACACCAAGACCGAAGTCCGTGCGGAGGCGGCCGAGCGCGGCCTGTCCGTGGCCGAGAAGCCCGACAGTCACGACATCTGCTTCATCCCGGATGGCGACACCCAGAAGTTCCTGACCAACAAGCTCGGTGAGCGTCCCGGCATGCTCGTGGACGACGAAACCGGTGCGGTGCTTGGCATGCATACGGGCGTGCACGGTTTCACCGTCGGACAGCGCAAGGGTCTCGGCATCGACGCGCCCGCAGCGGACGGACGTCCGCGGTACGTGCTGTCGCTGGAGCCGGTGTCCGGCAACGTCCGGGTCGGCACGGCCGAGCGTCTCGAGGTCCGGGAAATCGCTGGTGAGCGGCTGATTTGGCCGTCCGGTGAGCCGTTGGACGGGCTGACCGAGTGTGTCGTGCAGGTCCGTGCGCACGGCGGCACGGCCCCAGCGGTCGCCGAGATGGCCGACGGTGAGCTGGTGATCCGGCTGGCCGAGCCGCTGCGTGGCGTCGCGCCTGGTCAGGCCGCAGTTCTGTACCGCGGCGACCTGGTGCTCGGCAGCGCCACGATCACACACGCTCGATAGCGAACCCGGCGTTCTGGTCGACCAGGTAGCCGACGCCGCGAACAGTGGTGATCGGGTCGAACCCGATTTTCCCGCGTAGCCGGCGGACATGCACGTCCACAGTCCGGGTACCAAGGTGATCCGCGACGCCCCACACCTCGGCGAGGATCGTCGAACGGCGGTGCACCCGGCCAGGGTTGCGGCACAGGAACAACAGCAGATCGAACTCAAGCCGTGTCAGCTCGACAGGCGTGTCACGCACAGTGACGCGACGCGCGTCCGGCTGGATACGCAGCTGTGCCGATGGCAGGGCACGCTGCTCCGGCACCTGCGCACCGTCGACGACCATCCGGTCGATCGGCAGGTCAACGGCGGTGCGCAGGGTGTCGACCAGCCGAGCGGTGAGGCTGGGAGCCTGCTCGGTGTCGACGGTGAGCTGCACGATGACAGTCAGCTGGGCCGTGGACATGTGCACCATGGGACCGGCTGGTCACCAGGAGTGTCAACGCATCCCACAGGCTGAACCTACTTGCCGGGGTTGACGACCAGCTTGCCCGCGGTGCGGCGGCCCCGCAGGTCCTCATGCGCCTGCCGGACATCGGAAAGCGCGTAGTCGCCGCCACCGATGATCTTCAAGTTGCCGGCCACAACCTCGTCGGCCAGCTCCCGGAACGCCTGGTGCAGCAGAGGCGGGTTGCCAAAGGCGTGCGCCAGCCAGAAACCGCTCACCGTGCTGGTGTGCGCCATCAAAGAAGTCATTGCGACCGGCTCCGGCTGCTCACGGCTGGCCATGCCGTAGAACGCGAGCCTGCCGAACGGCGCCAACGCCGCGAGGCTCTCATTCGTGACGCGCCCGCCAGTCATCTCCAGCACGACGTCAACACGCTTGCCACCGTTGGCCTCGATCAGAGCGGCCTTCAGGTCCTCGGTCGCGGGGTCAAGCGCGACATCGGCGCCCAGCTCAAGCGCAAGATCACGCTTCTGCTGCGTGCTCGCCGTGGCGATGACCCGCCCGGCGCCCATCGCCTTCGCCAACTGGATGGCCAGGCTGCCCACCCCACCGGCGGCAGCATGGACCACGACAGTCTCGCCCTTCTGCAAGTGCGTGATCTTCTTGAGCAGGAACCAAGCCGTCATCCCCTGCACAAGCAGCGCGACCGCGGAAACGTCGTCGACGCCCTCCGGCACATCGAACGCGAGGGCCTTCTTCACAACAGCCTTCTCGGCATACCCGCCACTACCGACGATCGCCGCGACCCGCCGCCCATCAGCCGTGGTGCCGACAACCTCACCACCCGGAATCAACGGCAGCTTGGCAGGCGCCAGATAGGAGTCGTCCGTCTGGTGAGTATCCGCGAAGTTCACCCCGGCCCTGGACACATCGACAAGCAGCTCATCATCACCAGGCACCGGGTCCGGCACCTCGGTGACCCTGAGCACCTCCGGCCCGCCGAACTCAGTGATCTGCACAGCACGCACGTCGAACGCCTCCTTATCGTCGTGAGACAGAATAACACTTTGTCTCACTCAAGGGACTGTGACACTGGTTTGTTCCACACTGTGCCCGCCGTCACCACGCCTCACCGGCCCAACACCCCTTGCGCCGAACGGCGTTTGTCAATACACACAGCGAAATTGTTCACCCGGACAGCCGATTCTCCAGCCATGATCAATAAGCCAAGCTCTTCATGGTTCAAGTTGGTTGCGCGTCGCCGGGGGGCACGCATGGGCAACCTCTACTAAGGGGGCACCTTTAGATGAAGCGCCGGTTCATGGCGCGGCCTCGTCCTGCGCGTTTCATACGCGGGTCGGCTGCGGTGGCCGCATTGGTGATCTTTGCTTCGTTGTCCCAGGCCCCGACGACTGCCGCAGTTCCCGTGGGGGCCCTGGAGTGCCAGCCGGGTGTGTCGAACTTCGTGATCCGGTCCGATCAGGTCCTCGACCTGGATGTCGACAGCGAGCCGGAGGCCGGGGGCGGAGCCTGGTCGGGGCGCCGGAGCATCGGCAGTGGCTGGTCGGGCACCACGAAGGCAGGGCCGAGCGGGTACGTCTATTCGTTTCGCCCGGACGGCGAGGTTCGACGGCTGAAGTGGCTCGGTGACCGCTGGGAGAACAACGGTGCGTTCGCCACGATCGCAACGGGTTGGAATGTATGGGGGACCTCGAGTTATCGCAATCGGCTGACCATCGACAACCGGGGTGACTTCTACGGGATCGCACCGGACAACGCCTTGCATTGGTGGCGGTATGACAACGCAACCCAGGCGTGGACCGAGCGGCTGCTGGACTACGGCTGGGGCGACCGCTTCAACCTCGTGGCGTCCGCAGGCGCAGGTGTCCTTTACGCGAGACAGACCAATGGTGATCTGTTCCGCTACCAGTACGACACGGCCAGCCAACGGCTGGTCGACTTCGGAAAAGTCGGCGTCGGCTGGCAGACCGCCGCGGACGTAACCTCGCCTGGCGGCGACCTGCTTTACGTGTCGGACAACAGCGGGGCCTTCCGGTGGTACAGGTACGCCGGGGATGGCCAGTGGGCCGCGGGCAGTGGAAAGAGCATCGGCGGGGGCATTCCAGCTGACTGGCAGTTGGAGATCTCCCCGGATGGCTGCAAGGTGACGCCGGACGGGAACCCGGTGCGCCCTCAGGTCCCCGCTCAGCCGAACGCGGCCGCGTCGCTGCTGTACACATCGACCGGACGCCTGCATTACTCCTATGTGGTCGGCGATGGCCGGATGGTCAACGCGCAGGCCGCGGATCTCTCAGGCAACACTCCGATCGGCTTCTCAGTCATTCCGTCGTTTCTCGGGGTGACCGGCGTTCCCACCGCGGCCGAGGCAGCGAATGGCCGTGTGCAGTTGCTCGGACTGGGAACGGACGCCGAAGTACGCAGTAGCACACAGGCATCTCCCACAGGTGCCTGGTCGCCGACTACCAAAGTCGGTGGTTTCGGCACGGGCCCTGCGTCACTGCTTCGTCTACATGACAGCACGTTGTTCGGTTACGTGGTGGACGGTGAAGGCTGCCTGTGGTGGACTGCGGAGCGTGCCCAGAACGCTGAGTTGCGGCCATGGCGCCTTTTCGGTTGTGACAATTACGCTCCAGTTCAGCCGACGTTCGTCAGGGGCACAGGAACGACGACATTTGTCACGCTGCTGCGCCGATCTGGGGACTATCGGACCATCGTGTCGCGCGACGGCGTTTGCTGCCCATCGTCATTGCTTGGCGGTAGCGGGTTTTCCGGCGCGGCAGCCACAGTCGTGGACGGCGCCGGAAGATTACGCGTCTTCGCCCGTGGCGCGGATCGTCAGATCTATTCCCAGACCGAGACCGCTACCGGTTTCCCCCAGGTATGGACTGCTATACCCGGGCTGATCGCCGCAGGTTCGCCGTCCGCGATCGTCGCACCTAACGGGACGATCGAGATCGTGGCGCGCGGTGCCGACGGCTACGTGTACAACACCGGTCAGGTGGCACCTGGATCCTCGGCGTTCCGGGCTTGGCGCGATATCACCGACCACACGCAACAGTCGTCGACTGATCCCACGGCGGTGTCCGTGCCCGATCAGAACATTTGGGTTGTCGCCTTCCGTGATGGGGACGACGTGCCCAAACTGCGCAAGGCTCTGCCGCCCACAGCCCGGGTGGCCTCCGGTGATCATGAACCGGTTTTTGTGGATCTGCCTGTTCAGCCAGCCCAGTAACCGTCGGCGATTCCAAGGGGGACTGAGCCGCAATGGGTACACGCATGCCTCGAGACAGGTTTCTGCCCGGCCCGGATCACCGGATACGCCGTTGGTTCGCGGCTTTCCTGGTAGTCGCTGTGAGCGCGGCTCTCTACGGGCCGGCATTCAGCGACATGTTCGAACGAACCGTTCCGGTCGCGGGACCGGCTTCGGGGCCCGGTCAGCGGTGGGGTACCGCAGACGGGCTGGCCCATGAGGCCGGTGATGGTAAAGGCAATACGGCGCAGGCTAAATCGCTGCAGTCGAAGTACCCGCCGATCCAGGCTCAGCCGAGCCCGGCAGTCCAGGCCAACAAGACACAGGTCCTGAACACCGAGCCGAAGGCGGTTCGTGGTTTTGACGCCGCCACGAGCCGCGAACTGCCCGATCGCCGCAAGCGGAACGAGCGCACGTTCGAGAACGCCGACGGCACAGAAACGACCGAGTTCACCAAGGATCCGATCAACTACCGGCTGCCAGACGGCTCCTGGCAGCCGGTGGACACCACGCTGGTGCCCACCGGTGCGGGCTGGCGGAACCGCGCTGACCAGGCCGGTGTTTCGTTCGGTCCCAAGGCGACCGAGAACGATCTGGCCAAAGTGGACTTGGAAAAGGACCACTCGCTGGCTTTCGGTGTCGCTGAAGCGAACCCGGTAGCCGGTGAGGCCGCTGGAAGCACAGTCACCTACAAGGGCGTGCGGCCGGACTCGGACCTTGTGCTGGAGACACAGCCCGGCCTGGTGAAGGAGAGCCTGATCCTGCGGTCGGCGAAGGCGCCGCAGAGCTGGGTCTTCCCGCTTACCCTGACCGGCCTGACCGCAGCGGTGGTCGATGGCCAGGTGCTGCTGCGCGACGAGCTGGGCACTGTCAAGGCGACCATTCCCAGCGGGTTCATGTTCGATGCGTCCCCAGTGGACGACCACACCGGTGAACCCCCGACTTCGTACGGCGTGAAATACCAACTGGTACAGCACGCTGGACAGCAGGCGCTGCGGATGGACCTGGACTCGAAGTGGCTCAATGCACCGGGCCGCGTCTTTCCTGTCACCGTGGATCCACCCATCGATATGCGTGACGCGGCTTCGAGCATGTACGTGCAGCGCAACAGCGATGGCCAGAATTTCAGCCGGGTCGACGGCGATCTGAAAGCCGGGCACTCCTTCGACAGCGGTGGCAACTACACCGCCGCCAGCTACCTGGCGTTCCCGGGTGTCGAAGCCACTCTGGCCAACCACAGGATCTTCGGTGCACAGCTCGCGCTCACCAATTACCACTCGTGGTCGTGCAGCGCCCGGCCGGTCACGGTGCACCCTGTGCTCGAAGGATGGCAGGCCAACAACCAGAACCGGTTTCCTGGGCCGGCTTACGGCGATGCACTGGCCAGTCCGAGTTTCGCCTATGGCCACATTCCCCGGGGAACGACGAAGTCCCCCTGCCCGGCCGCGACCGAGGCGATTGTGCTCGGGGACGCCGGTCGTGATCTCGTCCAACGCTGGGTCAAGGGCCAGCAGCCCAACCATGGCCTGACAGTACGGGCGTCCGAGACGGACGCGTATGGCTGGAAGAAGTTCACTGGCGCGGGCACAGCCAATCCACCTCGCCTTTCTGTCACGCACACGCCGTACGACGCCTCATACAAGTTCATCTCGACGGTGCCCGAACCGCCGGTCACGAGGCTTCAGGGCGGCAAGATCAAGATCCAGGTCACCAACCTCGGCGCGGAGAATTGGGTTCCCGGGCGCTATGCCTTGGCGTACCGGTACTTCAGCGCGGACGGCCAGTACCGGGGCTGGCATGAGTCCGCTGACCTGCCGCAGGAGATAGGCCGCGGGGCGTCAGTGACGCTGGATGCCAACATCTGGCAGACACCACCGGGCAGCTACCGGTTCGAGTTCACGATGATCAAACGCGGTATGGCCTTCTTCACCGACGAGCAGATCCCACCGGCTGTGCTTGCCTTCCAGGTGGTGGACGTCCCGCCTGCGGTCACCGCGCAGTACCCGCCCAACGGTCACTCCGCACCCACCTTGACGCCCAGTCTATGGGCGCAGGCGATCGACATAGACGCCCCGCCGAACTCTTCGTTGCAGTTCCGGTTCGAGATCTGCGACAAGGACGAACGCAACTGCTTCGACTCAGGCAGGCAACCGTCGGCGACGTGGACGGTTCCGGCCGGACGGCTGGTGTGGAGCAAGAACTACAAATGGCGGGTGTTCGCCTTCGACGGCACGTCGGAGAGTCCGAAGACGCAATTCAGCAACCTGCTCACGGCCGTGCCCCAGCCGGAGATCACCTCGAATCTGGGCAACGCCCCGTATGGCGGCAACACCAACGACTTCAACCCGCAGGTCGGCAACTTCACCACCAGCGCGGTGGATGTCTCGGTCGGCAGCGTCGGCCCGGAGCTCAACGTCGTCCGGACGTACAACAGCCTCGACCCCCGGCCTGGCAACGCGTTCGGCACCGGCTGGTCGACGAGGTACGACATGCGCATCGTCCCGGACGGGGACGGCACAGGCAACGTCGTGGTGACTTATCCGGACGGTCAACAAGTGCGTTATGGCGCGAATCTTGACACGAATGGAAACCCGAACGGTGGCAGGCTCATCCCACCGCCCGGCCGGTACGCGACTTTGGCATCCGTCCCCGGTGGTGGCTGGACGCTTCTTGACAAGAACGCAGCACTGCATGTGTTCCGGGCCGACGGCAAGCTCGCCGAGGTCTACGACAATGCCAAGCGATCGGTGGTGTTCACCTACGGCACCGATGGGAAACTCGCCACAGTCACCAACCCGGCAAGCCAACGCAAACTGACTTTCACCTGGTCAGGTACTCACGTTGGAGCCGTGACGACTGATCCTGTCAACGGATCGCCGTTGACATGGACCTACACGTACGAGGGCGATCGCCTCACAGCGGTGTGCGACCCCAACGCAGGGTGCACTCGCTACGACTACACACCTGGATCGCACTACCGGGGCGCCGTCCTCGACTCCAAACCGGACTCCTACTGGCGGTTCGGCGAGTCTGACGGGACCACTGCGGCCAGCGAGATCGCGGTCAACCTGGGCACTGACAAAGCGCAGTATCGCGATGTCACGCTTGGCACTCCGGGCGTGCTGGGGGCGACAGACAACTCGGCCGCGACATTCAACGGCGGGTCCTCCTTGGCGACGCTGCCGAGCGGCTTGGTGAAGAAGAGCCGTGAGCTGACTGTCGAGATGTGGTTCAAGACCACCAACGGCGGAATGCTGTTCGGTGCGCAAAGCAAGCCATGGGAGCAAGACGACACCGGTGCGGTGCCAATGCTCTACGTTGGCATGGACGGGAAGCTTCGCGGACAGTTCTGGACAGGCACGGCCAACCCGATCACCACGCCGAACCCGGTGAACGACAACCAATGGCATCATGTCGTGCTGTCCAGTTCGCTCGTCGCGCAGACGCTGTATCTTGACGGGCAGGAGATAGGGACCCGTCAGGGCGTCATCAACCACAGCACCTTCACATACAGCCAGATCGGTGCTGCTCAGACCAAGAACATCTCGACTTGGCCGTCGCTGCCGCAGACACGTGGTTTCTTCAGTGGAACGATCGATGAGGTCGCGGTCTATCAGCATCCAGTCGGCCTGACGGCGGTGCGGGCACATCATCAGGCCCGTGCCGGTGGTGATCAGATCGCGGCAGTGAAGCTCCCGTCAGGCCGCGTGACCGCGCAGCTCAAGTACGACAATGCGAACGCCCGGCTGCGTGAGTATGTCGACCGCGACGGCGGCACATGGAAGATCGATGTGCCGACGGTCTCCGGGACGACCAACAACATCGTCCGTACCGTCCGGGTGGCGGATCCTGCCAACCGGCCGCATTACTACGACTACGACCCCGTCCGTGGGCGGATCCTCCGTTACCTGGCACCACTTGGTATGGACACTCGGCCGGAGGACCGGCCGCCGACCTCGACGACCACGCGCCCGCCGCCCACATGCACCACGCCTCCGCCTGGCGAGCCGGTTTTCTGTGATGTGCCGATCGAAGGTGGTCCGGGCTCGTTCCCGCCTGTCGACGTGCAGGGCGCGCGCACCTTTGATTATGACGAAAACGGCTTCCAGAGCACGATCATCGACGAGAACGGCAGTGGCGTCACGCTCACGCATGACGATCGAGGCAACGTCCGTTCCCGCAAGACGTGCCGGACCGGACCGGCTGACTGCCAGACGGCCTATTTCGAGTACTTCATGACCGACAATCTGACCGATCCACGGCTGGACAAGATCGTCGCGTCCCGGGACGCGCGGTCAGCCAACGCCACAGACCCCGCGTACCGGACCAGTTACACGTACACGTCCCGAGGTGAACTCGCGACACAGACGACCGCGGATGGCGCGGTCGTGCGGCACGTCTACAACGAGGACAGGGAGCCTGCGTACGACGGCGGGGGCGCGCCGAACGGGCTGGTCAAGACCAGCACGGATGCCCGAGGCGCGATCACGCGATATTCCTATTACCGCAGCGGTGACCTCGCCGAGGTGACAAGCCCGTCCGGACTGGTCACCCGCTTCACCTACGACGTGCTGGGCCGGCGGATCTCGTCGAAGCAGATCTCCGAATCCTTCCCAGCCGGCCTGACCACGACGTACGAGTACGACAAGCTGTCCAGGCCAACTGCGACAACCGCGCCGCCGACAACGAACTCGATCACCGGCGTGAAGCACACTCTCAAAGCGACGACGACCTACGACGCGGATGGACGGCCCGAGCGCGTGGAGGCCGTCGACACGACCGGCGGTGATCCGGCTCGAACGTCCACAATGGCCTACGACGACCGAGGTCGTCTCGCGCGCGTCACCGACGCTGAAGGCCATGAGACCAGCTACGGCTACGACGTGTTCGGCAACCGCACTTGGCAGGTCAACGCGGCCGGTGTGAGGTACGAGTTCGCCTACACCGCTCGCAACAAGATCGCCGAGATCCGGCTCCGTGGCTGGAACGGCGATCCGGGGCAGGCGCCTCCGGGACCGGCGGACTATCTCGTGGTCCGGTCCTACGCCTACGACCTCGCCGGTCAGCTTGTGCGGCAGACCGACGCCATGGGACGCACCACGCGTTACCGTTACTACACCGATGGCCTGCTGCGCCAGGTGATCGCCGCTGGAGTGCACAATCCGGACGGTTCCACGCGGGACATCGTCCTGTCGGACAACACCTACAACGGTGCCGGGCACTTGACTCGGCAGACCACTGCGGGTGGCCGGAAGGCAGCGTTCGAGTACGACGGTGTCGGCCGGATTGTCAGCAGCACAGCCGATCCGGACGGACTCAAACGGCGTACAGGGTTCCAGTACGACGCCAACGGGAACGTGACCCAGGTGGCCCGGACCGGCAACGAATCCAACACGGGCGCCTTCAACGACGCCTCGGCTGAGATCGTCGACTTCGGGTATGACGAGGCCGGTCGGCAGACCAGTGAGAGCGTCCACGTTGGAGCAGACCGTCTCGTCACGTCCCGGGCTTACGATCAGCGGGGCCTGCTGACAGCACAGACGGATCCGCGAGGTACCGAAGAAGGCGCCGACCGTGCGGCGTACACGGCGAACATCACCTATGACGAGCTCGGTCGGCCGGTGGTCGTCACGGCCCCACCGGTGTCGGTAGAGCAAAACGGTGTTGCGCCCGAGATCAAGCGTGCTGAGACCAAGACTGGCTACGACACCTTCAACGCGCCGACACATGTCAAGAACGCTGCTGGGCACACAACCCGGACGACGTACGACAAGGTAGGGCGGGCGGTAGATGTTTCGCTGCCTGACTACACCCCTCCCGGTGCGACGCAACCGATCAAGGCAAGTGTCCGCAGCGAATACGACAGCCTGGGCAACGCCGTCGCGGTGACCGATCCGCGAGGGGCGGTCAGCAGGTTCGCGTACGACCAGATGAATCGCCTTGTCACGCGCACAGAGCCGAAACCGGACGTGCCAGGTGAGGCCGGTGGTACATGGCAGTACACGTACACGCGGGTCGGTGAACTGCTGTCGGTAACTGATCCGTCGGGTGCGCGCACCGAGAGCACGTACGACGACCTTGGACGTCGTGTCACGAGCAGTGTGCTGGAACGTAGGCCCACTCCAGGGACGTTTACGAGTTCGTTCACCTACAACGATTCCAACGACCTCATCGCGAGCACGTCACCGACCGGTGCGACAAGCCGCTTGGCCTATGACACCGTCGGTGCATTGATCACGGCAACGAGCCCATCAGGTGTCAAAACCCAGCTGGGTTACGACCTTGCCGGGCGCAGTGCCAAAGCCGTCGACGGTCTGGGTCGTGCGCAGCGCATGGCATACGACCCCGCAGGCCGGTTGAGCAAGGCGATGGATCTCGCGCCGGACGGCAGCCTCATCAAGCAGACCAAGCTTGGGTATGACCGTGCTGGCAACGTCACCTCAGTCATCGACCCATTGCAGAACACTGCGCGGTTCACCGTTGACGCTCTCGGCCGTGTCACCGAACAGACAGAACCTGTCTCGCCCACCGAGTCCGTCAAGACGTCGTTCGGCTATGACGTCGTCGGCAATGTTTCGCGATTCACCGACGGCCGCGGCAACACGACTCGGTACACAGTCAATCCCTGGGGCCTGCAGGAATCTGTCGTCGAGCCAGCCACTCAAGCCCATCCCGCATTGGCTGACCGGACGTGGACAACCGCGTACGACGCCACTGCCAACCCGGTCAGCACAACAGCTCCCGGTGGGGTCCGGCGTGATCGGACTTTCGACCTGCTCGGCCGATTGACCAAGGAAACCGGTCCCAACACGGCAGACCGGGTGGCCGCCTACAACGAACTCGGTCAGGTGACGCGGGTCAACGCGCCAGGTGGCGAGAACACATTCGCCTACAACGACCGCGGCGGTCTGCTCAGCACTGCCGGGCCTTCCGGCGACTCAGGCTTCGGCTACGACGCGGACGGCAACGTCACCAGCCGGACGGACGCCTCAGGCACGTCGACATATGGATATGCCAACGGCCGGCTGAACTCGATCACAGACGGGATCACCGGCACTGCGCAAACGTTGGCCTACGACGACACCGGCGCGGTTTCGAGCGTCAACTACGGCAACGGCCGGACTCGTACGTTCGACTACGACAACCTTGGGCGCCTCAAGACCGACACTGTCGGATCAGCCGCGTCGATGACGTACTCCTACGACTTGGCCGACAGGTTGACTTCAAAAACGACCCAGGGTGTTGCGGGCGCTGGCGCGAACACCTACTCCTACGACTTCCTCGGCCGGCTGACGTCGTGGACCGGCAACGGCTCGACCACCGACTACGGCTGGGACCCAGCCGGAAACCGGATCCGGGCAGGCAACAAGACATCGTCCTTTGACGAACGCAACCGCCTGCAGTCCGACGGGACAAGCAGCTTCGCCTACACGCCGCGCGGAACCCTGTCCACCAAGACAACTGGCGGCACCACCGATTCGTTCACCTTCGACGCTTTCGACCGCCTGACCAAACAAGGCGTTGTCGGCTACTCGTACGACAGCCTCGACCGCGTTGTCACCCGTGGCGCGACATCGTTCAAGTACAGCGGCGGTACCAACGAGTTGGCTTCCGACGGCGCCTCCAGGTTCAGCCGGGGCCCGTCCTCCGAACTCCTCGCCACATCCGCCGGCTCGGACAAGCGTTTGGCCGTCGCAGACCAGCACGGCGACCTTGTCGGCGGTTTCGACCCGGCAGGCGGCTTGACCACGCTGGCCGACTCGGTCACCTTCGACCCGTTCGGCAAGCCTCTTGCCACCGCGGGGGTCAAACGTCCAATCGGCTATCAGGGCGACTACACCGACCCGGACACAGGCAACGTGAACATGACCGCCCGCTGGTACGACCCAGCCAACGGCGCGTTCCTCAGCCGCGACTCCGCGACGCTGTCATCCCGCGAATCCAATCGCTACAGCTACGCCATCGGCTCCCCGACGAACTACTCCGACCCCAGCGGCCACTCGATCTGGGGTGACTGGTGGGACAACTTCGACTGGAAGTGCGCACTGTACGTCCCAGGTCTTTCTGACTGGTTCGGCTTCTGCCCAGGCGGAGGCGGTGCCGGCGGAGGCGGCGGTTCTGGTTCGGCGGGACCTTGTTCCAAACTCGGTCCTGAGATCCTGGCTTGGGGCGGCTCGCCGTGCTGCAACAGCGGCGGCAAGAAGGGTGACGCCCAACTCGTCGGCTACAACACCTGCGGCAACAGCAACGGCGATGGCACCGGTACTGGGTCCGGCGGCGGTGGAGGAGGCGGTGGTGGCGGTGGAGGTGGCCGCTGCCGCAAGGCGTGTAAGCCAGGCTCTGGCTCAGGCCAACCCGCGCGTCCCCGTCCCGACCCGGCCGTCGCCGCTCGCGAGGCGGCCCACCAGGCCGCCCGCAACAACCCGATGCCGATCCCGCAGGCGATGTTCGTGCCGCTGTACGGTTCTTCGTTCACTGCGCCTGTGTCTGCGGCACCGGACATGCCATCGAAGACAGCGAGCGACTACCGGGCACCGGTCGAGGACGTCAACCGCAGCTACCAACGGCTGCACGACTCATTGCTCGTCGACAACGACGTCCTGCTCGGCCATGTCAAGAGTTCAGCCTCAGCCCCATCCGAAGGCGTCGTTATCCAGGTAGGTGGCGACGACTGCCCGCTCTGGAGTTGGATCTGCGATACCGGAGACGCGGTCGGTGATGCCGCTTCAGACGCAGCCGACTTCGTTGCCGACAAGGCCGACGACATCGGCGGCGCGTTGCTGGGCGTCGGCGGCATGCTGGGTGGCGGTCTGCTGATGGTTGGCAGCGCAACGGTGGTCGCTGGTGGCGTGGTCACGTGTGGAACAGGTGTCCTCTGCCCTGTCGGTGGTGGGGCTATTGCTCTTGGCGCAGGCGGATTCCTGCTTGGTGGCGGCGTGCTGGCCGCTGGCGCCGACCAGTTCTACCAGAGCATGGACAATCTCTTCGGTGGCAACGGACCGTCGAGCGGCGGACCGGGACCTGGCGCAGCCAACAAGGCGCCAGAGCCGCCTGACGTGTCAGAGCTTGCTGCGAAGATCGACCCTGACAAGCTGAACATGACAAAAACGGTCGAGAACCATTTTGGCGACATCAACCGGAAGGGAGAGCCTGCTCGTCCTTACATGAACTCAACGCAGGTGGTGCGCGAGATCATGGCTGGAAGCAAGCCGGTTGCCGATCCGCGTGGTACGCCTGGCGCTGTTCGTTGGGACACTCCCGGCGCGTTCAAAGGGTCGGCGGGAACGTGGGAGCTGGTGATTGATACAAATACGAATACGATTCTTCACTTCAACTTCGTGAGGTAGTAGGGTGATCAAGTTCGATGTCGTGTCTGGGCATTCCCTTGCGGGGGTGCTGAAGTACAGCCGTTCTGACATGGGCTTCTTCTTTGAAGTGTCCAGTCGGTCGGAACTGGCTGCGCGGGTGGGGGATCGGGGTCGAACGAGCCTTGTTGTCGATTCCCTTCAGCTTGAAGTCTCGGTTGAAACCGGTGAGGTTTTGTATGTTTGGGGTTACTGTCCTGAGACGGCGTGGTCCTCAGGTTCGGTTCGACCTCCGGGTTCCGCTATAGGGAAGGTTGTGGCTGAAGTCGATCTTCCATTGGAAGAAGCGGTTTCTGTCTCGATCTCGAAGTTGCCTTGGTCAATCACTTACGATCGCGATTCGGGATGGTTTCGAATTTTTTGTGCTGACTCGCAGAGCGAGGAGGTGATCGAAATCTCTCCCGGTATATTGCTCGGTCTGTCTGAGGCGGAACTTAGTTCGATCTGGCTGCGTCCGCAGTTCTGTGATTGACTGGAGCGAATCTAGTGAGATGACGATGGACATTCATGCGGAGAACGTTGCC
Organism: Kibdelosporangium banguiense; assembly: GCF_017876405.1. Taxonomy (GTDB): domain Bacteria; phylum Actinomycetota; class Actinomycetes; order Mycobacteriales; family Pseudonocardiaceae; genus Kibdelosporangium; species Kibdelosporangium banguiense. Next base: position 4,166,639 of record NZ_JAGINW010000001.1, read on the forward strand.
GTGCTCTTGTTGGTCAGTGCGATGATCGGGTATGTGTCACGCGGAGTGCAAGCGATATCCCTTGAAGTTCTTCCAGGGCGTGTTGTGCTCTATTTTGCGGCGACGGAGCGAACTGTAGAGATCGAAGAGGATGTTACTGAGATCGCAGATGAGCTGGTAACCGGCTACGAGTCCGGGTTTGACGGTCCGTCACCGACGGTAGAGACCGATATTTACGTGGGATTGGTTGACGATGGATGGCCTGGCCGGAAAAAGCGCTTTGTGTACTGGTCAAAGGAATCCTATTTGGCGATATCGAATTCACCTGACGTGTGATGGATGCGAAATTTCGAACCCTTGTCAATGGTGTGAGCGTCCCTGAGGAGTGAAGATTCCTGATATCGCAATGAAGGCGCAACGGAAGGGGGATTGTCGGATATCAGGGGCTGGGTGGCCTATCTATGAAATGGAATTCGAAAGGCGGAACATGAAGCTGGCCGTCACGGTTGGAGACAACGGATACGTTGTGGGCGCGAACCCTAAAGGTGGAGGGTGATGTGGAAATAAAGGTGATGGCCGACTATGAATCGAGTCTACTGTGGCTCACCGCGCCGCCATCCGATATTGGAAATCTTTCACTGAGTGAAGTGCCTATCGTCGTGGTCCGCATGTCAAGGGTGATACCTGGGCGAACGTCCAGTTGGGGGAATCGAGAGTTCGATGAGGCTGAGACAGCTGTTGCTTGTGCCGATTGTGGTTGGGCTGGTGGTGGGGTGTGCGAGTCCGCAGGAAAGTGTGGTGCGGGAGTCGGCCAGTGTGGTGACTTCCGCGAAGCCGGAAGTGCCGTTCAAGCTGAGGTTCACAGCGAAGACGTTGGATGGGGCTGACTTCGCGGGTGAGAGCCTGGCTGGGAAGCCTGCGGTGTTGTGGTTCTGGGCGCCGTGGTGCGAGTACTGCAAAGGTGACGCTGAACTGGTGGCCAAAGTGGCGAAGGCCAGCGTGGGCAAGGTGACGTTCGTCGGCGTGGCGGGCAAGGACGATCTGGAGCCGATGAAGAAGTTCGTGGCCGACCACAAAATGGATGGCTTCCCGCATCTCGCGGATCTGGACGGAGAGCTGTTCAAAAGGTCGCGGGTCAGTGGTACGCCGACACTCGTGTTCTTCAGCGCGGATGGAAAGACCGACGTGCACTACGGCTCGATCGAGGAACGTGAGCTGACCAAGAAGGTCCGGGACTTGGTTGAGTAGGTGCGCCTCACCCGTTCGTCCGTTGTGAGGGGCGGCGTGGGGTGGTGTGATGCCCGGCATGCGTCGATACAGCGTCGTACTGGTCGGGCTACTCAGCGTTATGTTTCTGGCTCCGGTGGCGGAGGCGCAGACGGGGCCTGGGGCGGTGTCGCACTTTGGGCTGGCGCGCAAGGACTGTGTTGGGACGGCGCGAAATACCGGCAGCAAGGTGTGGTTCACGGTTGCTGATGGGGTGTTGTCCGACGTCTACTCGCCGACGATCGACAACACCAACGTTGAGACACTGCAGTTCATCGTGACGGACGGTAAGAGTTTCACCGATCTGCAGTCGAGGGACATGGCGTACACGGTCAGCGCTGACCGGACCGGGATGGCGTGCCAGGTTCGGTCCCAAGCGAGGAACTACCGGCTGACCACGGACTTCATCACGGATCCGGCCCGAGACAGCGTTCTGATCAAGGCCAGGCTCGATGGGCCGAGGGACCTGAAGCTCTATGTCAGGTACGACGCGAGTATCAACGGCAATGGTGGGGGCGGGCCGCAGAACGGGGGCGCGGACAGCGCGACTGTCGACCAGGCGCTGATCAGCAGTGACACCAACACCGTTACCAATGCGCCGAACCGGGACTACGGCGTTCCGTTGCATGGGGCGCTCAAAGCGGATCGGCCATTCAAGATGGCCAACAGCGGGTACGTCGGCACTGAGTCGGATGGCCTGGTACAGCTGGACAAGAACCGGAAGCTGACGCCGAACACCGCCACTGCCAACGGGAATGTCGTGCAGACAGCCCAGATCGACGGCCAGGAGGCGACGCTTGCCCTGGGCTTCGGGCAAACCGCCAGGCAAGCCGTCAACACGGCCTGGGCGAGCCTGAACACGCCGTTCCACAAGACGCAGGAGCGCTACATCCAAGGCTGGCGCGACTACGAGCGCAAGCTCAAGCCCACGAACGACTGGCTTTCGGTCAACGTCCTGAAAGCCAGTGAGGACAAGACATTCCCGGGTGCGGTCGTCGCATCTCTGGGCAGTCCCTGGGGACAGGCCGTGAGCGCGGGCGACATGCCGGGTGGAAAGCCGGTGTACTTCGGTTCGTACCGGGAGATCTTTGCCCGCGATCTGTACGAGAGTTTCAGTGGGTTCTACGCGGCGGGCGACATGCAGACCGCGAGGGCGACCGTTACCTGGCTTTTCAAGAAACAGCAGCAGCCGGATGGCAGGTTCCCGCGTAACTCCATGGTCAACGGCAAGAAGGCGCCTGACTCGGGTGGTGACCAGCTTGACGAGACGGCGTACCCGATTCTGATGGCGCTGCAGGCTGGGTTTGACAGGGACAAAGACCTGTACACGAACCACATCCGGAAAGCCGCGGACTTTGTTGTGGCGCATGGGCCTTCGTTCGGGAGTGAACGCTGGGAGGAGCAAGGCGGTTACTCGCCCTCGACGATCGCCGCCGAAATCGCTGGTCTGACGGCCGCAAGCGTCATTGCGGCGAGGAATGGCGACCAGCAAAGAGCGAACGTCTACCAGGCGACCGCCGACCATTTCCAGCGGAGCATCAAGAGCTGGACAGTCAACGACGGCACCTTCATCCGGCTTTCCAAGACCGGCGATCCGAATGCCCCGATTGAGTACAACCTCGGCAACGGGTCGGTCACCGTGGATCAGCGGTCTGTTGTGGACGCCGGGTTCCTGGAGCTCACGCGCCTGGGCATCCTGCCGCCCAACGACCCTGAAGTCACGCGGAGCCTGCAGAAAGTCGATCAGGTCATCAAGAAGGAAACGCCCAAAGGCCCGGGCTGGTACCGATACGGAACATCCACACCAGGCTCGGAAGACGGCTACGGGGACTGCTACGAGCCTGACCCCACGACGTGTAGCCCGACCGGAAAGCCTTGGCCCACAGGCAATGTGGGCAGCGGTCACCTCTGGCCGGTCCTGGCGGGTGAGCGGGCCGAACACTACCTGGAGCTTGGTAACAGAAGGACTGCCAAGCAGCTGCTCGACGCGATGCATACCCAGGCGTCCGGCGTCGGCCTGATTCCCGAGCAGATCTGGGAGAACCCGGCCGTGCCGGAGTCTCCGTTCGGCACCGATCCCACGACGGCGAGTATCGGATTCAAGCCGGGCGAGTCGGTTGGGTCGGCGTCCCCGCTGACCTGGGCACAAGCCCAGGCGGTCCGCCTGACGCAGGGGATCGCGGCTGGCCGGCCGGTTGAGCAGCCCGCTGAAGTGCGAGCCAGGTATGTGGATCACGGCCCGCCCGGAACCCTCTCGATCACGTTGAACGCGCCCGCGCAGGTCAACGCGCCGACCGTGACCGTCACCGGAACCGCCCCAGCCGGAACCAGGATCGACATCACTGCCACGGCAACCGATGCGGGCGGAACCACAACAGCAGTGACTACAAGGTCGAACGGGACGTTCACCGCCGAGCTGCCGGCAAAACTGGGCACCAACGTGATCACGGCCGCGGCGACGCAAGGAAACAAAACCGGCTACGCGCAGAAGAACGTCGGCTCGGACTTCGTTGAAGGAACGGTGTTGCTGAACCACACCGACCCGGACAACGACGACAACGGCCCTGGCACGTATGCCTACCCGCTGTCCGCGGACTTCCACCCGGGCGCTTTCGACATCCAGCAGTTCCAGGTGATCGACACCGGCGACCGCTTCGTGCTGCGGGCCAAGCTGCGCAACCTCTCGCCGACGTTCGGCTCGCCGTTGGGCGCCCAGCTGCTCAACATCTACGCCCGCGACCCGGCGATAGCCAAGACATCCACAGCCGCCCCGTATCCGTCGAGGAACTACCAGGTCGACCCGTGGAACCGGATGATCGAGGTGCAGGGCTTCGCCGATCCGGTCTTCGTCGACGCCGACGGTGTTCCGCTCGGGGACGCCACGGTTCAGGCGAGCGAGACGTCGAGGTTCATCACGGTCAGTGTGCCGAAGTCCGCGCTGGGCAATCCGACTGAGTTCACGGTTGTGCTGACGGGACAGGAAGGTGACAGTCCGGACCGGGCCCGCAGGTTCGCCGCGAACCCGGAGCAGTACGTGTTCGGAGTCTGCGTGCCCGGCGGGACGAGCCGGGTCTGCGCGGTCGCGCCCACGTCTGTGCCGAAGGCGTTCGACGTGATCACGCCTGCTGGTGTGGATCAGGCTGCCGAGCTGGACCCGACCAGGGGAACGGTGGTGATCAAGGCCGTAATGGTCCAGACCTTGACAGGGCCGGCGTAGGGCACTCAGTCTGGTGCTGCCGCCGCACCCTGTGATGAAGGGACCTCGTCGTGCGCAGATCCCCGTGGTTCGGCCGAATTCTGATCGCGTTCTCGCTGGTGACCGGCTCGACGCTGGCCTCCGGCGAGGCGCAGGCCGCGGCGGCCCCGATCGACAGTGTCGTGCCTGTCCCGGTTTCGGTGCAGTCGATCGCGAACGTGACCTACAACCTCACATCCAGTACCCAGATCAGGGCACAGGCAGACGCGACCGGGCCCGCGAACCTGCTCGCCACAACGCTCCGGCGCTCGACCGGGTTCGCCTTGCCCGTGTCGCAAAGCACCGGTGACGGCATCACGTTGCAGCTGTCCGGCGCCGATCCGCAGGTCGGTGCCCAGGGATATCAGCTGGACGTGGCCACGACCGGTGTGACGATCAAGGCGACGGCACCGGCGGGCCTGATCAACGGTACGCAGACCCTCCGGCAGTTGCTGCCGCCCAAGATCGAGGCGTCGACTGTCCAGAACGGACCCTGGCCGGTGCCGGGCGCCCGGATCCTGGACTATCCACGGTTCGGTCACCGAGGCGCGATGCTTGACGTGGCAAGGCATTTCTTCACGCCGGACGTCGTCAAGCGGTACATCGACGAGATCGCCCTCTACAAGATCAACTATCTGCACCTGCATCTGGCGGACGACCAGGGCTGGCGGATCGTGATCGACAGCTGGCCGCGGCTGGCCACGTACGGCGGCAGTACCCAGGTCGGCGGCGGCGCGGGCGGGTACTACACCAAGGCGCAGTACACCGACATCGTGAACTACGCCGGCGAGCGCGGGATCACGATCGTCCCGGAGATCGACATGCCGGGCCACACCAACGCGGCGCTCGCCTCGTACGCCCAATTGAACTGCAACAACACCGCGCCGCCGCTGTACACCGGGACGAATGTCGGCTTCAGCTCGTTGTGCGTCCCGAAAGACGTGACCTACCAGTTCGTCGACGACGTCGTCCGCGAGCTGGCAGCGATCACTCCCGGCCCGTTCATTCACATCGGCGGCGACGAGGCGCAGTCCACATCGGACGCGGACTATCGCACGTTCATGAACAAGATCCTGCCGATCGTCACCAAGTACGGCAAGCAGAACATGGGCTGGCACGACGTGGCCAAGGTCAACCCGCCGACGTCGGTCATCCCGCAGTACTGGGGAACCACCACGTCCAACTCGTCGGTGGCGGCCGCGGCCGGCCGGGGCAACAAGATCCTGATGTCGCCGGCCAACAAGGCCTACCTGGACATGAAGTACAACTCCAGCACTTCGCTGGGCCTGAACTGGGCCGGGTACATCGAGGTGCGCACGGCGTACGACTGGAACCCGGGTTCGTACCTCAGCGGTGTCGGCGAATCCGCGGTCCGCGGTGTCGAGGCTCCACTGTGGTCGGAGACGATCCGTACACGCCAGGATATCGAGTACATGGCCTTCCCGAGGCTGCCCGCGATCGCGGAGATCGGCTGGTCGCCGTGGTCCAAGCACAACTGGGACGCCTTCCGGCAACGCCTGGGCGCGCAGGGCCCGCGCTGGCAGGCGATGGGCGTCAACTTCTACCGGTCAAGCCAGGTCCCCTGGGCCTGACGCCGACGCGGGACGTGGACTCCCGTGGCAGCAGAGTCGTGGGCACCACCCGGAACCGCGGTGCCGCGGGTTCGCCCGCGATCTGTTTCATCAACAGGTCCACGGCCTGCTGGGCCATCACGGGCGCGTTCAGGTCGACGGCGGTCAGCGGCGGCTGAGTGCCGCGGGCCAGGCCGCTGTCGACGCCCACGCCGATGATCATGTCGCCGGGCACGGTGATCCCGCGTTCCCCGGCCACGGTCAGCAGTCCGCTGGCAAGCCATTGCGGTGGAACGAAAACAGCGTCCGGCGGGTCCGGCCGGTCCAGCAGCCGGGCGACGGCGTCGCGCATGCTGGTCTCCTGCTTGTCCCGGCGGGCCAGGCTGAGTATCGGCTCCTGGCCGTGGTCGGCGCACCAGCCTTGATAGGCCGCGATGCCGTCGGTGAACCACGACCAGTCGATGTCCACGGTCAGCATCCCGATCCGCTGGGCGCCTTTGGCGGCCATGTGATCGCACATCGTGCGAGTCGTCCCGGCGCTGTCGGCGATCACGGTCCACCGCTCGTGCGGCCGGGCATCGTGGTTTCCCACTGTGACCAGGGGGAGTTCGAGGTCGTGGAACATCGCCACGCGCGGATCGTCGCGGACCGGGTCGACCACGATCCCGCCGTCGAGCGCGAAGCGGTGCAGGTCGCCCGCTGATTCCAGCGGCGGCAGCTGGACGAGTGCCTGGTCGTGCTGGAAGGCCGCATCCACCGACGCGGTCAGCAGCTCGAGGTAGAAGTCGATCTCGATTGGCTGGCGCCGCCTGCCTGGGGCCAGCGGCAACAGCAACGCGATGGTGTCGGTCCGGCCGGACCGCAGGCCGCGTGCGTTGCGGTTGGGGTGGTAGCCCATCCGGTTGGCGACCTCGATGACCCGCTCCCGGGTCACGGTATCCAGCCTTCCCTTGCCGTTCAGGGCGTGCGAGACCGTGGTTACGGAGACTCCAGCCTCCTTCGCGACCTCGCGGATGCTGGGCCGCGACTGCCTGCGTGCCATGGGGTGAGCCTACGGGATCGAGCGCCAAAACGTTTTGGCATGTCCGGACTGGCGATGTTGTCTACTGTGGAGCGAGGGTGCTCCTTCCAAAGTAGGACGCGCGACAGCCGCACGGTCGCCTACCTTCGATCTTGATATTCAAGGGGGAAGGTTGAGCGTCGGACTCGCACTGTCATTGGCCGGCCTGGCTTTGCTGGACAGCACCAGCATCGGGACGTTGTTCATCCCGATCTGGCTGCTGCTGACACCGGGCCGGGTCAGAGTGGCCAGAATTCTGTTGTACCTCGCGGCGATCGCGGTTTTCTACTTCGGCATCGGCCTGCTCATCGCGTTGGGTGCGGGCTCGGTGATCGGCGCTGTCGGCGACGCATTGCGCAGCACACCCGCGTTGTGGGTGCAGCTCGTGATCGGTGTCGGCCTGTTCATTCTGAGTTTCCGGTTCGACCCCAAACGGCGTAAGAACAACGGTGGCGGGGCGATTCACCGTTGGCGCGATCGGGCGACAGCCGAGGACACTTCCGTGCGATGGCTGATCGGTCTCGCCCTGCTGGCAGGCCTGACCGAAATCGCGACAATGGTGCCGTATCTCGCCGCGATCGGCATTCTCACCACGTCGAACCTGAGCGCACTGGTCGTGTTCGGCCTGCTCGCGGGCTACTGCGTGGTGATGATTCTGCCCGCGGGTTTCCTGCTCGCCGGCCGGGTCGCCGCGCGGTCGTTGGTCGAGCCGCTGTTGCAGCGGCTCAACACCTGGATCATGAAGAACGGCGCCAACGCCACCAGCTGGATTCTGGGCATCGCCGGGTTCCTGATCGCCCGGGACGCCGCCGCCCGGTTGTTCTTCCCGCAGATGTTGGGCCAGTGACCAGCTACGCTGCGGTTCGTGGCTGATCTGGTGTACCTGCCCGCGACCGAGGCGCTGGCGCTGTTCCGGTCCGGCGAACTGGCCCCGGTCGAGCTGATGGCGGCCGTGGTGGAACGTGCTCAGCAGACGGAGCACACGGTCAACGCCTTCACCGACCGGTACTTCGAAGATGCCCTGGACCAGGCCAGGGAAGCCGGCGACCGCTACGCCCGGGGCGAGGCGCGTCCGCTGGAAGGCCTGCCGGTGGCGATCAAGGAGGAGCAGCCGATCGCGGGTCTGCCGTGGCGGGAGGGCTCGACGCTGCTGCGGGACAACATCGCCACCGAGACTCACCCGATCGTGGAGCGGATCATGGCCGCGGGCGGGATCGTGCACGCCCGGACGACCACGCCGGAGTTCTGCTGCGCCGGTTTCACCCACAGCGACCTGTGGGGAATCACCCGCACACCATGGAATCCGGATTACTCGTCGGGCGGATCCTCAGGTGGCTCGGGCGCCGCCCTGGCCGCCGGTTCGGCGATGCTGGCCACCGGTTCGGACATCGGCGGGTCGATCAGGATTCCCGCGTCCTTCAACGGAGTGGTCGGATTCAAACCGCCGTACGGCCGTGTCCCGAGCATGCCGCCGGTCAACCTGGACACCTACTGTCACGACGGCCCGCTGGCGCGAACTGTGCCGGATTGTGCGTTGCTGCAGAACGTCATCGCCGGGCCGCACCCGATGGACCCGGCGTCGTTGCCCGCCCAGCCACCCATCACGATCGGTGGCATCACGGGTCTGAAAGTCGCGCTGTGCATGAATCTCGGTGACTATCCGGTCGAGCCGGAAGTAGTGTCGGCCACGCAGACCGCCGCCGACATCCTGCGGGACGCCGGGGTCAAGGTCGAGGAGATCGAGCTGCCCTGGACCCGCGAGGAGATCATGGCGGCCGCGTGGGCCCACTACGGTGCCATCTTCGCGCCGATGATCGAAACGGCCGCCGCGGGCCGGGAAGTCCTCCGCTACACGCGCGATTTCGTGGAGCGGGCCAACGCGGCGGGCACGTTCTTCGACGCGATGATGATCGAGGGAAAGATCCAGGAGGACCTGGCCAAGGTCTTCACCCGGGCCGACGCGTTGATCTGCCCGGCCTCGGGCGTCCCGGCCCTGCTCGCGGGTGAGGACTATGTGGACACTCCGCTGGTGGTCAACGGGGTCGAGCTCGCGCACCACCTCGAAGCCCCGCTGACCGTCCCGTTCAATGTGGCCAGCCGATGCCCGGTGCTGAGCGTGCCGTCCGGGCTCGCGCAGAACCGCGTCCCGATCGGCCTCCAGGTCGTCGGCCGTCCCTATGACGACGCCACAGTCTTCGCTCTCGGCAACGTCGTCACTGCCGCGAACCCGTGGTACGTCAGCAGATATCTGCGCCCTCAAGGAATCGCGTAGAACAGGACCGTGCCGACGATGAGCACGCCGTAGCCGATCGCCGCGATCTTGACGAGCAGGTACTGCGTCGGCTCAGGCCATGGCGACTTGCCCAGCAGCCACGCCAGTCCCGGCATGATCAGGATCGCGTGCATCGGCACAGCGTGCGCGGGTTTCAACGCACCCGCAGTCGTGTACGCAAGCTCCGCATTGCCCGACCGCACAGCAATGATCCCAGTCGCGATCATCACGGCACCGACAGCCAGCGCCACCAGCAAAGCCACGAAGCCGAACCGCAAAGCCAGCTGCATACTCCGCGTCTGGACCGTCCGGAAGGCGGCCACCGTGAACCCGATCGTCACCAGAATGATCACAAGCCCGCCGCCGGCCAGCGTCATCGAGATGGCCGAGTCGAACCCGGTCTCGAAGTTGAAATGCGACGGCCGCCCCCGCCACGCCTGCATCGTGATGAGCCCGACTTCGACAATGCTGGCCACAGAGAAGACGCTGAGCAGAAGGCCCCGGAACCTCGTTTTGAGGAATGAAGTCGCCCAAACAGCGGCGCCGACCGTGAGCCCGAACGAAAGCCCGAACGTCATCGGCTTGCGCATCGACAACGGCCCAAGCCACGTGCCACCACTGACCAGCAGCACAACCAGATGCCCCAGCCCACTCAGGAAGAGCAAGAACCCGACGACATACCCGACTCGATCAATGGTCCGCATACCTGCAATGCTCGCCGGGTAGTGTCGTCGAGTCGTCGTGTCAGAAGCGCGTCCGCGCGTACGTCGAACTACGTACTCGGCGTCCAAGCAGCATTCGCCCCACACACAATCAGGCACGGCAGCTCGCCCGGAACCGCTCCGTTCAGCCACGCAGCCAACGGAGCCGCGGCCGCAAGCTCCACAGCCAGCCGGAACTCATCCCACAGCCGATCCCGCGCGGAGATGATGTCCGAGTCATCCACCAGAACGGACAACGGATCACTCGCGGACAGAATCCCGAACGGAACCTCACCCACCCGCGTCGCCCCCAACGCATCCGCCGCAACAGAGTCAACCGGCGAGTCGACCGGCGCCCCAGCAGCCAGAGCGTCATGCATGGCCCGGCAATTAGTCGGCTCGACAAGCACAACCTTGCGCCCGCCCGCCCCCAACGAAGTCCCCGCCGCGAGCCCGCCACCACCGACCGCGACCACAATGGAATCGACATCAGGCGCGTCAGCCACAACTTCAGCAGCAACAGTCCCTTGCCCAGCAACAACATCCGGGTTGTCATACGCAGGCAGGTACATTCCGGGCTGCTCCTGCGCGAGCTTCGCAGCCTCCGCATAGGTGTCGCCGACCCGCACCAACTCAGCCCCAGCTGCCACGATCCGGCGCGCCTTGTTGTCGGGAATGGACTCCGGTGCGTACACAGTCGCCGGAACCCCGAGCACAGCCGCCGCGGCAGCCACCGCCGCCCCATGATTCCCACCGGACGCAGTCACAACCCGCTCCGGCTTCCCGCCCGCCAGCAAAGCGTTCAGCGCACCCCGGAACTTGAACGATCCCGTCCGCTGCAGCATCTCCAACTTGAGGACCAGCGGCTTCCCGTCGATCTCGGTCCGCATCAGCGGAGTCCGACGGGCATACGGCGCGATCCGAGCGGCGGCGAGCTCAACAACGTTCACCCCGCCAGCCTACGGCGGGGCCGCCTGGCCAGAGACGCCAAGGGCTGGGGGTGTGGTGTGGGAGGCGCGGGCGCGACACGCCCCCCACACCACGTCTGCAGGGCCCCAATCTCACCGTCCGGAGCCGGTCGTGTGCGCGTTGTCGCGCAAGTGAGACGACGGTATGTGGCCTAGACCATAGAGTCAATGGGTCTAGACCTCCATGCTGCATAGCGGTGCGGTGCGATCGTGTGCCGGGCCATCGGCCACACTTGTGCCTGTGTCGAATGTGCCCTGGTCTCCGGGAACTGCCACCGGTGTCGGCTCTATGCCGGGAACTGATCCGGCTGAGGCCGCAAACGTTGTCGTCGGCGAACTTCCGGGTTTGCCGCATCTGGCGGAGCTGCCTGGCCGTGGACTCGGCGCCGACATGATCGGCCGGACCGCGGCTCTGCTGGTCGACCTTCCGGTCGAGGTGGTGCCGTCCGGATATCGGACAGCGGCTCGGCCCGGTCATGAGCATCGGCGTGCGGTGGACCTGCTGAGGTGGGACATCGACGCGCTGGAGGAGGTCGTTGAGCGGACCGGTGTGCGGCCGCCTGCGGTGAAGATCCAGGCTGCTGGGCCGTGGACGCTCACCGCCGGGATTGAGCTGGCTCGGGGCCATCGGGTGCTGACCGACCAGGGAGCTCTGCGTGAGTTCGCGGAGTCCCTGAGTGAAGGTATCTCGTTGCACGCCGTCGAAGTCGGCCGCCGGATCGGTGCGCCGGTCGTGGTCCAGCTTGACGAGCCGAGCCTGCCGACTGTCCTTTCCGGTGGGCTGCCGACGGCCTCTGGCTACGGGACCGTTCCTTCGGTCGCCGAGCCGGACGCACGCGACATCCTGGCGAGCGTGATCGATGCCGCGAAAACGGCGACGGGGCAGCCTGTGATTGTGCATTGCTGTGCTCCGAAGCCGCCGGTTGGTCTTTTGCGGTCGGCCGGTGCTGAGGCGTTGGCTGTTGACGCCACATTGCTTGAGGGCATTCCCGCGGCATTGTCCGATCAATTCGGTGAGGCGTGGGACACGGGTGTGACCATGCTCCTAGGCGTTGTGCCGAGCACGGCGCCGGGTCGCGCGCCGACGCTCGCTCAGATCGCGAAACCGGCGTTGGACCTGGTGGACCGGCTTGGGTTCGCGCGTTCGATCCTCGCAGACCGTGCTATTCCGACACCCACTTGCGGCCTCGCGGGCGCAACCGGCGCGTGGGCCCGGCGGGCACTTGAACTAGTCAGAGATGTCGGAAAGGCATTCGTGGAACCACCGGAGAGCTGGTAGGTGGTTTCATAGTCGGCGTGCCCCGGGTCGACCGTCGTTCTCTGCTGCTCGCAGCCGGTGCTTTGCTGGCCGGATGTTCGGCTCCACCTGCGCCGACACCGCCCAGCGGCAAGCCGACCATGGCTCCGAGCGTGTCCAGCACACGCAGTCCGCGGACGGCTTCGGGCCCCGCTGACCCGGCCGCCACGGCCGACGCGCGCAAACTGCTCGCGTGGCTGACGGCGCTGCCCAACCGTTCTGAACGCCGGGTGGTCTCTGGTCAACAGATCACCGCCGATGCCCAGCCCGACTATGAGCGGCTCTTCCGGGCGATGAAACGTAGCGTCGGTCACAGCCCGGCGTTGATCGGCGTGAGTTACGACGGGTACTGGAACAACCGGATCGTGCGCGTGCTTGTGGACCATTGGCGCGCAGGCGGCCTTGTGGCGTTGGATCTGCACCGGCCGAACCCGTTCCTGAACAAGGTCGACCCGGAGTCCTACCGGGTCGAGTCGCTTGCACCGAAGCCGGACCTCAGCGCACTGCTGGCCGATGCCAAACCGAGTGCGGCCCGGACCCGCTGGCGCACGGACCTCGAGCGGCTCGGCGACACGATGCAGGAGCTGTCGGAGGCGGGCGTGACCGTGATCTTCCGGCCGCTGCACGAGGCCAACGGCCTCTGGTTCTGGTGGGGGCACGATTACAAGACGCAGAAGAGCGCGTCCATCGACCTCTACCGTGACCTGCACGCCTACCTGACGCAGACCCGCAAGCTGCACAACATCCTTTGGGGATACTCGCCGGGCAAGGCGTGGAACGCACCGCGAATGCGTTACTACCCGGGCGACGACGTCATCGACATCATGGGCCCGACGATCTATCAGAACTCCATCCGGTTCGGTCTGGACGGTCAGAGCGACGACATCAGCGACATGCTCGAGGCCGGCCGCCCGATGGCATTGCTGGAAGTCGGGTCGCTCGAGCCGTACGACGGAAGCTGGGACGCCGCGGGCATCATCGAGCGGATCCGCGACAAATACCAGCAGGTGACCATGTTCAACTGCTGGCACGGCTGGCGTGACGGCGACGATATCGTGCGTATGTCGCTTGTGGACATTCGCAACACCGACAAGCTCATGAACGATCCATGGGTGGTCTCGCTGGAGAACGTCGACTGGCGCGGGTGATCTTCCCGCCCAACTGGCCTGCCTGATCGGAGCAGTGCACCCCCGTCCGGCCGTTGCTAGGTTGGTCCCATAAGACCTTGGGGGGTCGCATGGGGCAGCCATTGGTTTTCCCGAACGTCGAACGTGTGATCGTCGCTTTCCTTGACGCGCGCCCGGAACTCGACGGCGTCGCCGTCGGAATCGACCTACCGCCAGGGTTCGACGGCACCCAACGGGCCGTCAGGGTGAGCAGAGTCGGTGGCGTGTTCATCGAGGATGACTTACGGGACAACGCGTTGACGCGTATCGACGCCTACGGTCCGGACAAGACAGCGGCCCATTCGGTCGCATCGCTGGTGCGCGGCGTGCTTCCGCTGGTCGTCCAGCAGCGGCTGGCCGATGGTGCCGTGATCAGTGACGTGACGGAAACCGAAGGGCCGTACTGGTTTCCGGACTCGAGGAACGCGAACGCGAGCCGCTACTACATGCGCCACCGGTTCGCGGTGGCGGTTCGTGCCACCTAGATCGCAGGGGATGGAGCTTTCTCATGCCAGGCTTGAACGCCAGTGAGATTCGGGTCGCGGGAAACGGGCAGATCTTCTTGGCGCCCGTGAACACGCCCGCGCCCGCCAACTTCGCCGCGAAGTTCGAGGCGCCGTGGGTCAACCTCGGCTACACCTCCGCGGACGGCGTGAAGTTCATCAAAAAGGACAAGCTGGACCCGGTGGACACGTGGCAGACGGTCGCCGCGATCCGTTACGTCTTCAGCGATCGCGACTTCTCAGTGAAGTTCTCGCTGCTGCAGGTGAACGCGGACACGTTGCCGTTCGTGCTCGGCAAGGGCACCACCACAACGCCTGCCGCCAACACGTACGAGATCGCCGCCGCGCCGCGGGTGGAGGAGTACTCGCTGGGCATCGAGTTCACCGACGGCCCGGACATCGTGCACCGCTTCGTGATCCCGCGGGGTGTGGTGACCGAGACAGACGAGACCGCGATCACGCGGACCTCGGCGATCAAGCTCGGCGTCACGTTCAGCGCGCTCACCCCGATCAACGCCCGCTTCGAACCGCTCGCGGTGTGGTCGATGAACAAGACCAGCCCGGCTACCACGGTCGCTGCGGCCGCCGAATCAGCTGAGTGAGGGGTCGGGACATGGCCAAGTACAACGTGAACGCCGCTCGCGCGCAGCGGCTGGAGGCGCTCGGCGAGCGCTGGGAGTTCGAAGTGGACGGTGAGCTGTTCTCGCTGCCCACCGAGCTGCCCCGCGCGATCGTCGGCAAACTGGCGGTCCTGGATCCGTCCGACTTGGACGGGCTGCTGACCCTGCTGCTCGGTGACGAGCAGTTCAAGCGGCTCGACGAGCACGCGATGAGCGTGCAGGACGTGCAGGGCCTGCTGGAGGCGTACGGCAAAGACACCGGTATGACGCTGGGGGAATCCGCGGCCTCGACGCGCTCCTGAGCGAGCACGCCGAGGCCATCGAGGCCGATCTGCTCCGCTACTACGGGGTGGATGTCCTCGACTACCACCGGGACCGGCTGACGGCGCGCCGGCTGCGGGTGCTGATCCAGCACCTGCCGGCCGACTCCGCGCTGGTGCGCGCCCTGCGTGGCGAGTCGGCGGAGTGGGGGCTGGGCGACCACCTGCTGGCGGCGGCCGTCGACGAACTCGCCGTCAGCAACTGGCTGTTCGCCACGGCCCACGCCGCCGAGAACGCCGATCCGCCGCAGCGGCCGAGGCGGATTCCCCGTCCAGGGGTCGAGGACGAGACGCAAGCGGAGCCGGCTTCGGCGACGCCGGCCCAGATAGCGGCGTTCTTCGGGGTGCCGCAACCAGGAGGACAGCCGTGACGCAGCCCATCGCCTCGATCACCGCCGAGGCGGACGCGGCCATCCGCGACCTGATCACGAGTGTGAAGAACTCGGTGACCGGCGCGGTCTCCGATGCCGCGCAGCAGATCTCGCAGGACTTCACCGAGCACGTGAAGACCGAGCTCACCGAGATGACCAAGAAGTTCAAGGAGACGCACCCGGCCGTCACCCAGGCGGTCACCGACGTGGTCGGCTACGCCGAGGCGATCTCCACCACGGGCGCGGCGATCCAGGGCGCGGCGACCCAGATCAGCGACACGGCCACCGCGATCAAGACGTTGCCGGGCAGCATCCGTGACATCCGCACGGGACTGCGGGACGCGGCGACCGAAGCGG
Source organism: Kibdelosporangium banguiense (assembly GCF_017876405.1). Classification (GTDB taxonomy): domain Bacteria; phylum Actinomycetota; class Actinomycetes; order Mycobacteriales; family Pseudonocardiaceae; genus Kibdelosporangium; species Kibdelosporangium banguiense. Next base: position 4,182,325 of record NZ_JAGINW010000001.1, read on the forward strand.
GCAAGTTCGGCCGTGACCTGAAGGGAATGGTGGCCAACGCGCCCGCGGCGATCCGCAATCTGGGCAGCACGATCAGTACGAACCTGAACAGGGCCTTCGCTGCCGCGCGGACAGGCGCGACCAACGCGGCCGCAGCGGTAGGCCGCTTCGCCACAAACGCCCGCAGCACGGCTGTTGCCGCAGCCGGCGCGGTGAGGTCGCTGATCCAGCTCGCGGCTGCCTACGCGCGCGCTGCCGTGCAGACGGCCATTGCGACAGTCCGGACCATTGCGATGACGGTCGCCCAGAAGGCGATCGCCATCGCGACGCGATTGTGGGCGGCGGCGCAGGCCCTGCTGAACATCGCGATGCGGCTCAACCCACTGGGGTTGATCATCACCGGGATCACCCTGCTGGTCGGCCTGATCGTGCTGGCCTATCAGCGCAGTGCGACGTTCCGGGCGATCGTGGATGCCGCGATGCGTGGCGTCGCGGCCGCGATCAACTGGGTGGTCAACGCCGCGAAAGCGGTGTTCAACTGGGTCAAGGCGAACTGGCCGTTGCTGCTGGCCATCCTGACCGGGCCGATCGGCCTGGCCGTGCTGGCGATCATCCGCAACTGGGACAACATCAAAGCCGCGGTCACGGCCGTGAAGGACTGGATCGTCGCGCGGTTCAACGACGTGGTGGGCTTCCTGGGCAGCCTGCCCGGCCGGATAGCCGCGATCGCCAAGCAGATGTGGGAGGGCTTCAAGGACGCCGTCCGTGGGGCGATCAACTTCCTGATCGACGCGTGGAACCGGCTTGACCTGGGCATCCACATCTCGATCCCGGACTGGGTGCCGATCATCGGCGGCAAGGGCCTGCACATCGACGACCTCATCCCCGACATCCCCCGGCTGGCCGAGGGCGGCCTGGTGCCCCAGCGCCCGGGTGGCGTGCTGGCGCTGCTCGGTGAGGGCAACGAGGACGAGGTCGTGATTCCGTTGTCCCGCTTGAATCCTGTGCTCGGTGCCGGGGCGAAACCGGTCACTGTGAACGTGTACCCCAGGCCGGGACAGTCCGAGTACGAGATCGGGCGCGTCGCGGCCCGTGAGATCGCATGGGCGGCGAAGCACTGATGGACCTGCTGACTCCGGTGTACACAGTAGACGGATGGGCCGGCAACACGGTCGACGAGGACGGCGTCGAATGGTGGGTGACCAAGGAGGAGGGCTGGTCCAGCGGGCCGGACGTGCGGCTTGAACTGGCCGAACGGCCCCAGCGCGACGGCACCTTCGACGCGCCGTCGTTCCGGTCGGCCCGGGTGATCACGTTGGAGGGCACGGCGATCGCGCCACACCCGGACGTGCTGGAACGAGCCCGTGACCGCATCGCCGCGCTGTTGAGCGACGGTTCCAAGCTCGCCGAGCTGGCTGTGCGGGAGCGGACTGTGACCCGCCGGGCCATGGTCCGGCTGTCCGCGGCGACCAAGATCTCGGACCGGACGCCGGACACGTTCGACTGGTCGGTGCAGTTCACCGCGCCGGATCCCTTGCGGCACAGCGTCGACGTGCACACCGAGACCACGATCCTGCCGCAGCCCGCAGCTGGTGTCACTTTCCCGATGACCTTTCCGGCGCAGTTCGGCGATCCGCTCGGCGGCACGCTCGGTCTGCGCAACGCGGGCACTGCCACCGCGTGGCCGGTCTGGACGATCCTGGGCCCGTGCAACCGGCCGGTGATCCGCAACAACTCCACCGGCCAGTGGCTGGGCTTCAACTTGCGGCTCGTCAACGGCGATCGGCTGGTCATTGACGTCGCCGCGCGCACCGTGCGGCTCGGCGGGGCCTCCCGGCGCGCCGCCATGCAGCGTTATTCCACCTGGTTCGGTCTCGCGCCCGGCAGCACGAGCATCGACTTCGACGCACAGGACACCACCGAGGCCGGGACGCTCACGGTGTCCTGGCGAGACGCTTGGATCTAGGTAGGGGGCAGAAGATGGCGGAACGTCATCCGGCGTGGATCAACGGGATCGACGCGTTCGAAGCGCGGCTCGGCGCGGGTATGCCGTTCATGACCGAAGGCAAGGGCGACGCGTTGGACCCGATCAGGGTGCGGTCCGGAATCCGTGACAGCCCGATGAATCCGGGCCAGGTCACGCTCGGCACCAACCAGGTCACGGTCAACCCGTTCCAGGCAGTGATCGCCGACCCCGCACGGCCGGGTGACGGCGCCTTCCTGGTCACCCTGGACACGCTCAAAACACTGCCGCTGCAAGGCGCCGACCCGTCCCTGTCCCGGATCGACCTGGTGCTCGCCGTGGTCACGCCGGACGCCGGGATCGGGTTCGAGGTGTCGATCCTGCAAGGCCAGAACAGTGCGACGCCACAGCGGCCGACCGTGACCAGCACGACTTACCTTGAGCTGGCCGAGATCACGGTCCGGCCCGCGGGTACTTCGGCCACACTGCAGGACAAACGCCGGTTCACCGGCGGCCTGGGCGGGCTGTTGCCGGTACGCGGTGCAGGTGACCGGCCGGCCATCGCGGCGGGCAGTACGTTCATCTACCGGCTCGACACCGGGAACATCGAGGTCCAGCGGGGCAGTGGGTGGACGGTGTACCGGCCATCGCGGGGGGAGGGCTGGACGACACCCCCGTTGGAGAACAGCTGGGTGAACTACGGCCAGGGCTATGCGACTGCCGCGTACACCAGGACCGACGACGGCTGGGTCAGGCTGCGTGGCCTGATCCGCAGCGGGTTGATCGACCCGAACGGCTCCCGGTCGATCTTCACGTTGCCGGTCGGCTACCGGCCACCGATGCGGCATCTGTTCTCCGTCGAGACGGCTCCCAACGAGAATGCCAGGGTGGACGTCATGACCAGCGGCGCGGTGGTGTGCCTGAAAGGCAACAACGGCTGGCTTTCGCTGGACGGCATCTCGTTCGCGACGTACTGATCATGGGGACCACGTACACGTATCTGGTCGCGGATCTGCGGACCGGGACCATCGTCGACGAGCTGCCGTTGACCGGTGTGTCGTTCGACAAGAAACTCAACGACACCGGGAGTTTCCGCGGCCAGTTGCCGGTGACGGACCCGATGATCCGCGACCGCGAGCCACGGCTGCTGACCGAGCCGGGCCGGACCGCGATCTATGTCAACCGGGACGGCGAACTGTTGTGGGGCGGGATCATCTGGGCCACCCGCTACGGCGCGTCGAGCGGCGTGCTGGAGATCGGCGCGTCGGATTTTCTGTCCTACTTCGAACACCGCTTCGTCCTGCACCCGGACCTGACCAGCACGATGACGTACACCGACGTCGACCAGATCGTGATCGCCCGCCGGGTCCTGGAGATCGCCCAGTCGCACACCGGCGGCAACATGGACCTGACCTTCATCGGCACGCAGTCGTCCCCGATCACCCGGACCGTCAGCTACGGCCCGAACGAACTCAAGCCGGTCGCGGATCTGTTGCGGGACTTGGCCAACGCGGAAGACGGCCTCGACTTCACCTTCGACGTCCGCTACGACGGCAGTGGCGAGCCGGAGCGTGTGGTGCGGTTCGGCTACCCACGGATCGGCCAGCCGGGTGCTCCGCACGTGTGGGAACACGGCGCGAACCTGATCGACTTCACCTGGCCCCGCGACGCGGCCTCGATGGTCACCAGGCTCATCGCCCAGGGCACGGCCGACGACAACGCGCCGCTGACCAGCATCGCCTCGGACAACGCGGCGCACCAGGCCGGTTGGCCCCTGCTGGAGGACACGTCCCAAGTGGACTCCAAGACCCTCGCCGAGGTCGCCGCGCATGCCCGGGGCGAGCTCGCGGCCCGCCGCCGCCCGGTCGTCCTGCCCGAGCTGACCGTGCGCGCCGACCTGGACCCTGTGGTGGGCACGTACTCGGTCGGCGACGACGTGCGGATCATCATCGACGATCCGTTCTTCGCCGAAGAGCAGCTGGACGTGACCATGCGGCTGGTCGGCTACGAGGTCACCCCCGGCGACGACGCCGGCCAGGAGGAAGTCAAGCTCACCGTCACGTCCATCCTGGAGCCGGAATGACCCGCGTGAACCGCCCGGACACGTTGCTGACCGAGCTGCGTGAGCTGCGGCGCAGGCTACGGCTGTTAGAGAGCTCACGGATGCGTGCGGCGGCTCCTGCCGCTGCGATGAGAGCCGTAGAGGGCACACCGCTGCTGCCCGCCCGGCCGTCGGACTGGCCGTCAACCGACTCGGCGGACTGGGAAGTGGCCCTGGATGGTTCGGCGACAGCTGGCAACACGCTGGTTATTCGCACGGTCGCAGACCAGGACACAACCGGAACAGCTCGGGTCACTGTCGACGGGAATGTTGTCGGTGACGAGATATTCATCGCATCGGATCTTGCGCGGCACACGGTTTTCATCGACCGCGTCGCGGAGATCGCTGTCGAAGTACGGCGGACGAGCGGTTCCGGATCGATCCGGCTGCAGGCCTGGCTTACGTGAGAGGCCGCAGCCAGGCGCACGGGATGGTCATCGTCTGATCCGTCGGACGGCTGACGATCCGGCCGGTCACGGCGTCTTTCAGCACGCCTTCAACGATGTAGCCGACATTCGACGGCAAACCCATCCGGGCGGCCATCTCCGGCGGCAACGGCAGGCTCACCCGGGACGTTTCCGAAACGCGGACCCCGGTCACCGCGGGCTCGTCGCCCAGCGTCTGGCCGATGGCCGTGACGGTCAGGTCGAACTCGTGTACCGAATCCAGCAGGAAACTGAAGATGAGCAGGTCCGCCTCGGTGCGATCGGGGTCACCGGTCAGATATTGCGCAGGGTTGTCCCGCTGGGTGATGTGCACCCGGTATGTCTGGCCGACCTCGACATCGTGCGGACGCATACCTTCAGCATGCACCAGGTCAATCGCGAACAGGGGACAGCGAGGCGTGGAGCACGTCACGGTTCAATCGGGCGATCGCACCGAGGGGGATCCCCTTGGGACACACCGCGGTGCATTCACCGGTGTTCGTACACCCGCCGAAGCCCAGGTCATCGTGCGTGGCCACCATCTCCACGGCGCGTGAATACCGCTCGGGCTGGCCCTGCGGCAACAGGCCGAGATGCGTGGTCTTGGCCGCGGTGAACAGCATGCCGGAGCCGTTCGGGCAGGCGGCGACACAAGCGCCGCAACCAATGCATGCAGCGGCTTCGAAAGCCTGGTCGGCGTCGGCTTTCGGGACTGGCACAGCGTGTGCGTCGGGCGCGCTGCCGGTGGGGGCGCTGACGTAACCACCGGCTTCGATGATCCGGTCGAACGCGGAGCGGTCCACCACCAGGTCCTTGACGACCGGGAACGGTTTGGCGCGCCACGGCTCGATGGTGATCGGCACGTTCTCCTCGAAGCTGCGCATGTGCAGCTGGCATGTGGTGGTCGCCTTGTTCGGGCCGTGCGCGTTGCCGTTGATCATCAAGCCGCACATGCCGCAGATGCCCTCGCGGCAGTCGTGGTCGAACGCGATCGGCTCCTCGCCCTCGGCGATCAGCCGTTCGTTGAGAACGTCCAGCATTTCCAGGAAGGACATGTCCGGTGAGATGTCGTCGACGACGTACATCACCAGCCTGCCCTTGTCGAACTGGTTGTCCTGGCGCCAGACGCGCAGGGTGAACCTCACTTGTAACTCCGTTGACTCGGTGTGATGTGGTCGAACCGCAGCTCTTCGCGGTGCAGCACGGGTGGCGACGCGTATTCCCACGCGGCGGCATAGGAGAAGTTCTCGTCGTCCCGCAGCGCTTCGCCGTCCTCGGTCTGGCTTTCCGACCGGAAATGACCGCCGCAGGATTCCGTGCGGTGCAAGGCGTCCAGGCACATCAGCTCGGTGAGCTCCAGGAAGTCCGCGACCCGCCCGGCCTTCTCCAGCGACTGGTTGAGCCCTTCGCCGGTGCCCAGCACCCGCACTCGCCGCCAGAACTCCTCACGCAGTGCGGGAATCCGTTCCAGGGCTTTGCGCAACCCGGCTTCGGAACGTTCCATCCCGCAGTGATCCCACATCAGCTGGCCCAGTTCGCGGTGGAAATCGTCCGGGGAACGGTCGCCGTCCACCGACAGCAGCTTTTCCACCCGGCCCTGGACTTCCTGCTCGACGGAAGTCACTGTGTCCTGGTTCACCGCGGCGAACGGCCCGTCGGCGAGGTAGTCGCCGATTGTGTTGGGCAGGACGAAATAACCGTCCGCGAGGCCCTGCATCAGGGCGGACGCGCCCAGCCGGTTGGCGCCGTGATCGGAGAAATTGGCCTCACCGATGACGAACAGACCGGGGATTGTGCTCTGCAGGTCGTAGTCCACCCACAGGCCACCCATCGTGTAGTGCACGGCCGGGTAGATCCGCATCGGCACCTGGTACGGGTCCTCGCCGGTGATCTGTTCGTACATCTGGAACAGGTTCCCGTATTTCGCCGCGACCGCGGGTTTGCCGAGCCGCTTGATGGCATCGGCGAAATCCAGGTAGACCCCGAGCCCGCCCGGACCGACGCCATGGCCCGTGTCACAGATGTTCTTCGCGGCACGGGACGCGATATCGCGGGGGACCAGGTTGCCGAAACTCGGGTAAAGCCGTTCGAGGTAGTAGTCCCGTTCCTGTTCAGGGATCATGTGCGGCGGCCGGGAATCGCCGGGCGCGCTCGGCACCCATACCCGGCCGTCGTTGCGAAGCGATTCACTCATCAGAGTGAGTTTCGACTGGTGCGCGCCGCTGACCGGAATGCACGTCGGATGGATCTGGGTGAAGCACGGGTTGGCGAACAACGCGCCTCGCCGGTGTGCCCGCCAGATCGCGGTCGTGTTGCAGCCTTTTGCGTTGGTGGACAGGTAAAACGCGTTCCCGTAGCCACCGGTCGCCAGGACCACGGCGTCTGCGAGGTGTGAGCTGACCTCGCCGGTCACCAGGTCCCGGGTGACGATTCCGCGTGCCCGGCCGTCGTCGACGATCAGGTCCAGCATCTCGGTGCGCGGATGCATCTTCACTTGACCGGCGTGGATCTGGCGGGCCAACGCCTGGTAGGCGCCCAGCAGCAATTGCTGCCCGGTCTGCCCTCGGGCGTAAAAAGTACGGGCTACCTGTGCGCCACCGAAAGAACGTGTATCCAACAGGCCGCCGTATTCACGGGCGAACGGCACACCCTGGGCGACGCACTGGTCGATGATCTCGACGCTGACCTCGGCCAGCCGGTGCACATTGGACTCCCGGGACCGGAAGTCGCCGCCTTTGACCGTGTCGTAGAACAACCTGTGAACGCTGTCACCGTCGTTGCGGTAGTTCTTCGCCGCGTTGATCCCGCCCTGCGCGGCAATGCTGTGCGCACGACGCGGACTGTCCTGATAGCAGAACGACAACACGTTGTAGCCCAGCTCACCCAGCGTCGCCGCGGCCGCGCCACCGGCGAGCCCGGTACCGACCACGATCACCGTCAGCTTGCGCTTGTTCGCCGGGTTGACCAGCCGCGCCGAGAAACGCCTTTGCTGCCAACGTTTGTCGATCGGGCCGTCCGGTGCTTTGCGGTCCGCGATCGGCGTGCCCTCGGTGTACATCATCAACCCACCAATCCGGTCAGTACGGCGAACGGCACGGACAGATACCCGAGGGTGATCACGAGCGCGACCCCGAACGAGAAGCTTTGAACGGCCTTCTGGCGCGCGGCGCTGGACGCCCCCAGGCTTTGCATCGCGCTCCACATCCCGTGCCGGATATGGAATCCCAGCGCGATGACCGCCGCGCTGTAGAACAGGACCACGTACCAGAGCTTGAAGTCGGCGACCATGTTGTCGTACACCGCCATGTGCACGCCGTTCGGATTCAGCACACCCGCCGTGAGATCCAGGATGTGGTAGACGATGAACAGCGCCAGAATCACGCCGCCCCAACGCATTGTCCGCGCCGCGTAACTACCCTGGATCCTGCGCCGGTGCTGGTAGCCGGCCGGGCGGGCGCGACGCGCCCGCCGAGCCAGCTGGATGGCAGCTGTCATGTGCAGTGCCACACAGGCAACGAGCCCAAGCCGCAGAACCCACAGCAGTCCCTCGTTGCCCAGCAGGCCGCCGAGGATCTCGCGCAGCCAGACCGCGTAGTGGTCGATGCTCTCGCGGCCCAGGAAGATCTTCAGGTTGCCCACCATGTGCGCGATGACGAACAGCAGCATCGCCAGTCCGGTCACACCCATCACGGCCTTCTTGCCGATCGTCGACGACCAGATCCGTCCCGGCGTACTGCGCCGCGCCACCTCGAGCACTGCCACGCACTTCAGTAAGCACCTCGGTTGACGAGTCGTCCAATATATCGAATCACTCAACTTGATAGACTCAAGCTATGGAAAGGCCCGATCGGTTCACCTTGCAGCAGCTCAGGTACTTCCTGGCGGTGGCCGAGACCCGGCACTTCACGAAGGCCGCGGAGCAGACCCGTGTGGCGCAGCCCTCACTGTCCAAGCAGATCCAGAGCCTGGAAGCCGAGCTCGGAACACCCCTGTTCATCCGCGTCCGCGGCAACGTGACGCTCACTCCCGCAGGTGAGACGCTGATGCCGATCGCGCGCCGTATCCTGGCCGACGTCGACACCGCGAAGCACGAGGTGGGCGAGCTCGTCGGGCTCAGGCGCGGCCGGGTCCGGGTCGGCGCGACTCCCAGCCTGTGCGTCTCGGTCTTCGCCGACGTCCTGGCCAGATATCACGCGCAGTACCCCGGAATCCGGCTTCTCGTCGAGGAAAGCGGCTCGCGGGACCTGTCCCGTTCGCTGCTGCGCGGCGACCTCGACCTGGCATTGGTCATCGTCCCGCCGTCAGGCCCAGACCCGGCGCTGACCAGCAGGGTCGTGCTCCAGGAAGACCTCATGGTGGCCTGTGCCGCCGACCGGCCGCCCCCGGTCAACCGCCCGACGATCCGCCTGATCGACCTGCGCGACCGGCCCCTGGTGATGTTCCGCCAGGGCTACGACCTGCGCGAAACCACGTTCGAGGCCTGCCGCGCGGTGGGCTACGAACCCAAACTCGCGGTGGAAGGCGGCGAGATGGACGCCGTCCTGCGGTTCGTCCAAGCCGGACTGGGCTTCGCGATCGTGCCCAGCATGGTGCTCGCCGGGCGGCCCGGCCTGCGCGGGATTCCCATTGCGCCACCTGGACTCCGCCGCAGTGTCGCCCTGGCACACCGAACGGATGTCCCGCCCACCAACGCCGCCCAGGCATTCCGAACTGTGCTGCTGGAGTACCTGGCGAGCCTCCAGGCCTAGGTCAGGCGCAGGATGGTTTCCTCGATCTCCGCGTCCCGGGCGTTCGCGTAGGCGACCTCGGTGCCGATGATCGTGAAACCCGCCTTCTGCAGAACCCTGAGCGACCCCACGTTGTCGCTCGCGGCACGCGCATACAGCGGCCGGACCTCGACCGCGTCGAGTAACAGCGCGAGCGCCCGGCTGGCGATTCCTTGCCCCCACACCGAACGGTCGATCCAGTAGGTGATCTCGGTGTCGCCCTCCATGATGAAGCTGGAGATGCTGCCCACGAGCTTTCCATCGCCGATCACCGCACGCAGGGTGGTGCCGTGCGTGGTCCTTATCTTCGCCATGTGGGCGTCGAACGCAGCGCGGTCATCGGGATCCTTGGCGGTGAACGCGGCCATCCGAACCGACTCGGGATCACGCATCTGATCGAACAAACCGTCTAGGTCAGCGTCCTCGATCGGTCGTAGTGCCACCTCTACCAACGTTTTCTCCTCACTGTCCGAGCTCGCCGCGCACCATATCGATGGCATCCGACAATTTCGGCTCGCGTGAGGGCCTAGCCCGCGTAGACGGTGGCGTTCGTGGTGATGAACTGAGCCGTGCCCGGCTTGACCGCGACCGGGTCAGGCACGGGACCACCTGGTGTGGGCTGCATGGCGGGCGACTGGACGGTGAATGTCGCCGTGAACGTCTGGCCTTTGATCAGGATCTTCTTGCCGTTCGACGTCTGCAACGTCATGTTCGACGGCAGCAGCGTGAGCTTCAGCGTGCCGGTGCCCGGCGTGACGAAAGGCGGCGCGGTGTAGGGCAGCGGGCCGCGCAGCGACATCGGCAGTTCGTCGCCCTGCAGGCAGACGAACTGGTTGTTGACCTGCACATCCGTGCTTGTGCCCTTGAGCGGGACCGGGGCCTGGATGGCCGGCACGATCACCGGGGGCGGGATCGTGATCTTGATCATGTCCCCGGTCTTGATGATGAAATCGCTCGGCACTCCAGCAGCGTCTCACGGGACTCGCGCACGGACCTGCACCTTTGGGCAGTTCATGGTGTACGGAACGCGTTGAGCTCGGGAAACGCCTCCACATAGCCGTCCAGCGTGGCGATCGCGGCGGGGACCGAATCGACAAGCGGGTGCGCGGCCATGGCGAACAGCGCGTCCTCACGGTTCTGCGTTGTGGCGGCGCGTATCGCTGCCTGCTCGCACGCCTTGACCTGCAGCATCAGGCCGAGGCTGTGCGGCGCCACCGGTCCGGTCGCGATCGGCCGGGGGCCGTTGCCGTCCACGAAACAGGGCACCTCGACGACCGAATCCGCCAGCCCGGCCACCACACCCTGGTTTCGCACATTGAGAATCAGCTGGTCAGGGCGGTTTCGGGCGATCGAGTTCATCAGCCGCAACGCGACCTGCTCGTAGCCTCCGCCGTCCATGTCGCACGCTGCACGCTCACCCATTCCGGCCGCTGCCCGGCCTTCGGCGCCGTACGTGGTCTCGCGCTCGGAGCGCGTCGCCAGCCACGCGTGCAACGCCTCCGCGGGATTGCCACCGATCAGTTCGTAGAACGACTTCTGCTGGCCACGCAGGAACTCGCCCCGGGTGGACTCCTGATTCTGGATTTCCGCGAGGGTTTCGCGCGTGTAGTAGTAGTAATGCAGGTACTCGTTGGGCACCGCGCGCAACGTCCGCAGCCACTGCGCGCCGAACAACTTCCCTTCCTCGAAGGAAGTCAGCGCGGTCTCGTCGTCGAACAGCTCGGGCAACCGGTCCCGGCCGCCGACCATGACCCGGCGCAGCCAGCCCAGATGATTCAGGCCCACGTAGTCGAAGGTTGCCGAATCGCCGTCGATTCCCAGCGCGGCGGCGACCCGGCGGCACAGGCCGACAGGGGAGTCGCAGATCCCGATCACCCGGTCGCCCAGCACCGACGACATCGCCTCGGTCACGATGCCGGCCGGGTTGGTGAAGTTGATGACCCACGCGTCCGGTGCGTGCTCGGCGACCTGCCGGGCGATCTCCATGGCCACCGGCACGGTCCGCAGCGCGTAGCAGATCCCGCCTGGCCCAACGGTTTCCTGCCCGATCAGGCCGTGTCGCAACGGGACGCGCTCGTCCAGGCTGCGTCCGTCCAGACCGCCGACGCGGATCGCGGAGAACACCATGTCGGCGCCCTGCAACGCGTCCGCCAGGCTGGTCGCCATCCGGATCCTCGGCCGCCAGGCCGCGCCCTGCGCCTGCTGGTCGAGCACGGCACCGATCGCCCGCAACCGGTCCACCAGCACGTCCTGCAGGACGATCTCGTCCACCAGCCGATCCGGATCGGCCAGCAGGCTCGCGTGCACCAGCGGCACCCGGAACCCGCCGCCACCCAGGATGACCAGCCTCATGCCTCGATCACCTCGACTCCCGCCTCGCGCATGGCGGCCAGGCCCGGACCGGGCTCGCCCGCGTTGGTCACGACCATGTCGATCTCCTCGGCACCGCACACCCGCGCGAGCCCGCCGCCGGGGAACTTGCCCGCGTCCGCCAGCAGCACGACCTGGTCGGCCGCGGCCAGCATGGCGCGTTTCAACGGAACTTCGACCACTGTGTCGTCCATGACCGACCCGTCGGCCCGGATACCTGCCGCGCCAAGGAAAACCCGGTCCGCGTGAACCTGGCGGAGCGCGTCCTCGGTCAGAAACCCGACCATGGAACGGTAATTGCGCCGCACCACGCCGCCCAACAGAATCAGCTCGACCGCGTTGTCGTCGGCGAGCTCCTCGTACACAGCGAGATTGCTTGTCAGGACGGTCACCGCACGGCCGTGCAGGTGTGCCGCGAGCCTATGCGTGGTCGTACCTATGTCGAGCAGCAACGCATCGCCGTCGTCGACAAGCGCCGCGGCGGCTTTGGCGACCGCGTCCTTCGCGCTGATGTCCTCGCTCGCAACGCGGTCGAACGGACGCTCGGGTGACGGGCCGAGCACTGCGCCGCCGTGCACACGTACGAGTACACCCTCGCGCTCAAGCCAGATCAGGTCACGTCGGATGGTCGCCGCGCTGGCCGCCAGCTGTTCGCACAGCGTGGTGACCGACGCCGACCCATCCTGGGTAAGGCAGCGCAGGATCTCTGCGTGCCGCCGTTGCGGAAGCACGGCTGAACAGTATCAGTCAGTATCAGCCAGATTCCATCATTCAACTTGTCATTTCTCTGCAGATGGGTGCAGAGTGGAGAGACTGGGAGAGGAGGCGCGCGTGTCGACGCAGCCTGCGGACGGGTGCCCTGAACTGGACATTCTCTTGTCCGGCACGGTTTTTCTCGACATCATCTTCACCGGGCTGGACCATCTGCCCGACCCGGGCACCGAGGTGTGGGCGACCGGGCTGGGGTCCAGTCCGGGCGGCATCGCCAATCTCGCGGTCGCGTTGTCCCGGCTGCAGTTGCGGACCGGGCTGGCCGCCGCGTTCGGCGAGGACGCGTACGGTGACTTCTGCTGGGACGTGCTCGCCAACCAGGAAGCCGTGGATCTCAGCCATTCCAGGCGGTTCTACGGCTGGCACTCGCCGTTGACGGTGTCGATGGCGATCAACCGCGACCGCAGCATGATCACGCATGGGCACCCCGCGCCGATCAGCGCGGACGAACTGCTCGACCCGCCACCGCCGACCAAGGCGTGTTTCGTGCACGTGGACATGCACGCCGACCAGTGGGTGAAAACGGCCAAGCAGCAAGGCGCCCTGCTGTTCGCCGACGTCGGCTGGGACCCGACCCAGCGCTGGGAGCCGTCCATGCTGCGGGAACTGCTCGACGGTTACGACGTGTTCCTGCCCAACAGTGTCGAAGCGATCAGTTACACCCGATCGGACGACGTGAAAGCGGCCGCGTCGGCGTTGGCTGAGATCGTGCCCGTCGTCGTGGTGACCCGAGGTGGCAACGGCGCCATCGCCATCGACGGCAACACAGGCGAGCAAGCGGAGGTCCGCGGCCTGAACGTCGCCGCGCTCGACCCGACCGGGGCGGGCGATGTGTTCGGCGCCGGATTCGTCCTGGGCACCCTGGCCGGCTGGTCGCTGTCGGACCGGGTGCATTTCGCAAACCTTTGCGCGGCCTTGTCCGTGCAGCATTTCGGCGGCTCGCAGTCCGCGCCGGGCTGGGGTGACATCGCGGCGTGGTGGCGGCTGGTCGGCCGCCGGGACGCAAACGAGCTGCGTGGCTACACGTTCCTCCACGACCTGCTGCCCAGCCATGGAGACACCCAGGTCCGGCGAGCGAGCGCGACCATCGGATTGCGAGGAATCTCGTAATGAAACTGCCCGTTCTTGCGGCGCTGGCCGTCGTGCTGGCGGCGTGTACGCCGGGTTCGAACAACCAGCCCGCTCCACAACAACCCGCGGCTGACGTGAAGACGGATGTCGCCGCGATGGGCCAGGTCACGCTGACGGTCTGGGACCAGGAGACCCGTGGTGGCCAGGAAGCCCAGATCACCGCCCTCAACACGCAGTTCCAGGCCAAGTACCCGAATATCAGGATCAACCGGGTGGCCCGGTCGTTCGACGATCTGCGCAGCACCATCAAGCTCGGCCTGTCCGGGACCGACGCGCCGGACGTGGCCCAGGTCAACAACGGCAAGCAGGACATGGGCGCGTTCGTGAAGGCCGGTCTGCTCCGGCCGTTGGACCCGTATGCCGGTGCTTACCAATGGACACAACGGTTCCCCGACTCGATCCGGCGGCTCGCCAGCTACCCGGACGCCGGGGATTCCCTGGGAGAAGGCAAACTCTGGGGCCTGCCGCAGACCGGCGAGCTGGTCGGCATCTGGTACAACAAGGCCAAACTCACCGAACTCGGCCTGCAGCCGCCCAAGACCTGGGAGGAGTTCGACGCGGCGCTGGCCAAGGCGAAGAGCGCCGGCCAGCTGCCGATCCAGCTGGGAAACCTGGAGAAGAGCTCCGGGCCGTACCTGTACGCGCTGGCCATGCACCGGTTCGGCAAGCCAGACGACGAGACCGAACTCGCCACCGGCCGGGCCGACGCTAACTGGCTGACCGAACCGAACCGCCAGGCTGCCCGGCAAGTCGTCGACTGGGTCGACAAGGGCTACCTGACCACTGGTTTCGCCGGGTTGAAGAGCGACGACGCGTGGGCGAACTTCGCCAAGGGCGACGGTGTGTTCCACATCAACGGCACGTGGATCCTGCCGGATCTCAAGGCGGCCATGGGCGACAACGCCGGATTCCAGTTGCCGCCCGGTGGGACAGTGACCGGCGGAACCGGGATTCCGTGGGCGATCAGCGCCAAGTCCAAGAATCCGGACGCGGCGGCGGCGTACATCAACTTCATCACCACCCCGGAGGCGATGAAGATCCTGGCGGACAACGGAAACCTGCCGGTCCTGGACGCCGCGAAGCAGTCCGCGGCAGGGCCCGTACGCGAGGTGTTCGACGCGTTCTCGAAGGCATCCGCGTCACCTGGATTGGTGCCGTACCTGGACTATGCGACGCCGAACGCGTACGAAGTGGTGAGCGGATCGGTCGAACAGTTGATGGCCAAGCAACTGGACGTGCAGGCGTTCCTCGGCAAGCTCCAGGCGGACCTGGAGTCGAGCCGTGGCGGTCGGTGAACCACGGCGCGTCGGCTACCTCTATGCCCTGCCCGCGCTGCTGGTCTATGCCGTCTTCCTGCTGTTTCCGTTGCTGCACAGCGGATGGCTGTCGCTGTTCGAATGGGACGGGCTGTCGGTAGGCAAGTGGACCGGCCTGTCGAACTACACATCGATGTTCGCCGAGGAGGGTGCGGTCGCGGCCTTCGGGCACGTGGCCGTGCTGCTCATCTTCTTTGCTGTGCTGCCTGTCTGCATAGGACTCGTACTCGCGACGGCACTGCATAGAGTGCGCGTTCGGGGGTTGCCCTTCTTTCGGACAGCACTGTTCCTACCTCAGGTCGTGGCTATGGTGGTGGTCGCCGTGGCCTGGCAAAGGATCTTCGCGCCGGACGGCGTACTCAATATTTTGCTGGGCTCACCAGGGAAAGCCTGGCTCGGAGACGCCTCCACCGCACTGCTCGCGGTCGGAATTGTCGGTACCTGGGTGCAGACTGGGCTGGCAATGGTGTTGTTCCTCGGCGGGATCGGAAAGGTCTCGGCGGACCTGTTCGACGCGGCCAGACTGGACGGCGCCGGACCGGCCGGCGAGTTCCGGTCGGTCATCCTGCCGGCGCTGCGAGGGGAGATCGGGGTGGCTCTGACGCTGACCGTGATCGCCGCCCTGCGCACGTTCGACCTGGTCTACATGATGACCCCGTTGGGCGGCCCAGGCGGCTCGACGACCGTGCCCGCCTACGAGATCTACCAACGCGCCTTCCACAGTGGACAGGTAGGCTCCGCCGCGGCGATCGGCGTCACGATCACCGTCCTCGCCTTCGCCGTGACCTATCTGATCACCCGCATCGCCGGGAGGGAGCAATCATGACTGTCTCCCGGTTTGAGCGCGCGGGTACGTACCTTGTGCTCGGCGTGTTCACGATCTTCGCCCTGTATCCGATGCTGGCGATCATCGTGACCGCGTTGCGGTCCGAGGTCGCCGGCCAGGGCGGGATCCACTGGGAGAACTTCGGCAAAGCGTGGACTGAGGCCAGGTTCGGCAGCTACCTGGTCTCCAGTCTGATCGTCAGCGTGAGTGTGGTGGCGTTGACGGTCCTGCTGTCGGTGATGGCCGCGTACGCGTTCGGGACTATGCGTTTCCGCGGCCGGGATGCGTTGTTCTACCTGATGTTGCTGGGGTTGACGGTGCCGGGCGAGGCCGTTGTGGTGCCGTTGTACTTCGATCTGCGTGACCTGGGGCTGACAGACACGTACGCCTCGCTGATCTTCCCGCAGGTCGCGCAGTCGGTGGCATTCGGAGCGTTCTGGATGCGGACGTACTTCCGATCGGCTTCGCGGGGTGTCGTCGAGGCCGCGCGGCTGGATGGTGCCGGGCACTGGCAGACGCTGTGGCGTGTGCTTGTGCCGATGGGACGTCCGGCACTGGTGACCTTGATCGTGCTGGTGTTCATGTGGACGTGGAACGAGTTCCTGCTGGCCCGGGTGATGATCACCAGTGAGGCGCTGCGGACGGCCCCGCTGGGGCTGCAGTTCTTCTCGGGCCGGTCGACGACCAGTGTGCCGCTGCTGGCGGCGGCGTCCGTGCTGGTCGCGTTACCTGTGGTGGTGCTCTATCTGTTCCTGCAAAGACACTTCATCCGCGGAATGGTGGATGGTTCCGTGAAAGGCTAGGAGGCGAGGACAGTGCGCTGGGTGGGCCTGTTGTCCCTGGTTCTTGTCGTAGGTACCGCGGTTCCGGTGCAGGTTGCCGCGTCGCAGCGAGACCGCGCTGAGCTGGATGTCCTGTTCGTGGGTGCGCACCCGGATGACGAGGCCGGTGCGTTGTCGACCTTAGGGCAGTTCAAGGTGCGTTCCGGCGTGGTCACGGTGACCCGTGGCGAAGGCGGCGGGAACGCGGTCGGTACGGAGGAAGGCCCTGAGCTGGGCAGGCTGCGCGAGGCCGAGGAGCGGCGCGCGGTCGGCAAGGCCGGCATCACGGATGTCTTCAACCTCGACAAGGCCGACTTCTACTACACCGTCAGCTCACCGCTGACCGAGCAGGCATGGGGCCGCGAAGACACGCTGGGCAAGCTGGTGCGGGTCATCCGGCAGACCAAGCCCAAGATCATCATGACGATGAACCCGGCGCCGTCCCCGGGCAACCATGGCAACCACCAGTACGCCGCCCGGCTGGCCATCGAGGCGTACCAGGTGGCGGCGGACCCGAAGGCGTTCCGCGACCAGGGTTTGCGGCCGTGGGCGGTGTCCAGGCTGTTCACCAGCGGTCTGCGTGGAAGCTCCACTGCGGGCCCGAACTGCGTCAGCGCGTTCACCCCGAGCGAGCCGACCGACCGGGTCTGGGGTGCGTGGGCCGGCGAGCCCGCGTACGGCGGGCAGACCTGGGCGCAGGTGGAGCGGGCTGCCCAGCGCGAGTACGCCAGCCAGGGCTGGGCTGGTTTCCCTGATGTGCCAACAGATCCGGCGCAGATCGGGTGTGACTATTTCACCCAGCTGGCCAGCCGGGTGCCTTATCGCCCGGCGAGTCGTGGTGCGCGCGGCCTGCTCGAAGGTGCCGTCATCCCCGGTGAGTTCCCGGTCGGGACCACATTGTCAGCGTCGGCCTCGCGCTACGCGGTGACCACGGGCTCGAGTGTGAAGATCGCGGTGACCTCGTCGATCCGTGGCAGGACCACACTGATCCCACCGCCCGGTTGGACAGTCCAAGGCGACACTGTGACTGTGCCCACCACTGCGTCACAGGGCAAAGCACGGATCGGTGTACAGGTCGAAAGCCATGGCAGAACCGGGTTCACCGAGGCGCTTGTGGAGGTTGTCCCGGCGCTTTCCGCAGCTCAACAGCCATTGCCACAAGTCGCGCAGTATCAACAATGGACGCGCGAGATCGGGTATCCCGAACTGGCCGGCTCTGTGGCACCGGTGTTGACACTGCCCTCCGGCGGAGGTCGCGATATCGACATCACGATTCGCAACCAGGGTGATGTGGCCAGGGACGGCACGGTTTCCCTCACCATGCCCGCCGGGTTCACCGCCAGTCCGCAACAGCCTTTCCCCAGCCTGGCGCCGGGTGCGAGCGCGGTCGTGCGTTTTTCGGTTCGTAACACCGACTCCACGCTCAAAACCGGTCAACAGGGTGGCGACTACCAGTATTCGATCAACTTGCCCGGTGCCACGGCACGCGCCGCTCTGGAGCTTGTGCCGGCCACTGCCATCCCGCAGGCGTCTGCTTCGCCTGTTGTGGACGGAGTTTCCGGTGCGGGCGAGTACACCGGGCCCGAGCTGGACATCTCGCCCAGATGGGAAGGCGACAACTGTGCTTCGCCCGCGGACTGCTCCGCCACCGCGAAGATCTCGTGGCGCGACGACACCCTGTTCGCATTGGTCACGGTGACCGATGACGTCCTCGGAGCCCGTCTGGCCACAGCGGATTGCAAGCGGCACTGGCGAACCGACTCGGTCGAACTGACCATCGACCCACGTGGCCGTTCAGAGAACACATCCACAACGTACAAACTCGCCGTCCTTCCCGTGACCGCGGAGGGACCGCCCTGTGCGCTGCGTGATGCGGACAACCATCAGGGCGCCGCGCCCGGAGTACGCGTCGCCTCAAAGATCACCGAATCGGGCTATACAGTCGAGTTCGCAGTTCCGCTTTCCCAAGTGCCAGGCGCGGTCGACCCGGCCAACGCGGCCTTGAACGTGCTGGTCTACGACTCGGACACGCAGGACAAGACCGGCCAGACCCGGATCGGATGGTCCACTTGGGGCGGCGTCCAAGGCGATCCCTACCGCTGGGGCCGCGTCCAGTTCACCGGGTACACCCCGCCGCCGGACCGTCCGATCGACCCGCCCGCGCCTGTACTCCCGTTGGAGGCCCTGGCTTCCGTGGATTCACCTCAGTCCATCGCCCAATCAGTACGGCTTGGACTCCCGCCGGGCGCCGCCCCCGCGGCCCGGCCGATCCGCGTCAGCCACGGATTCCTTCTGACCAGCGAAAAAGGCACCGCCTACGTCTTCGCCGGCGGACAACGCCATGTCCTACAAGTGTCCCCAGGTGTCACAAAGCTGCCCGCGGGCCCACTTCTGCTCGGATTCGTTACTACTCGAGGTGCGACCGCGGCCGCTGAATCACGCTAAGGGCGGTACTTTTTGCCGCCGTCCTACGTCACCGTAGGAGTTTCGTTGCCCGACGTCCGAGAGGGTGCTCGATGACCGCGTTACCCGGCGAACGGATGCGCTACTGCGGCAAGTGCGTTTCCGGCGAGCACAATCTCGGCGTCGACACCTGGCAGACCGAACACTGCAGACTGCAACGCGAGGGCTGTCGATGCGACTGCGACTGTCCCTACTTCCGTGTCCTCGTCGAGGAACCCCGCTGCCTACGCCGCCGCACCCCGCGCCGCTGGCACCCAGCCCGCCGCCACTCCCGCGCCTGGACCGTACGCCACCTCCACAGAACCATCGCCCCACCCACCCTCACCCCCGACGAATACATCAACCGTCTCCCCGACTCGGATCCCGGCCAACCATCTGGCGTGTAAGCGATGTCGGTGCCGGGACCTCGCCTGATGATCACTGTGAATGATTCACAGATCATGTCATGCTGTTCGTACTATGATCACGATCATGTCGATTCGACGGATGATCATGGTCCTTGCCGCGGCTCTTCCCATGACTCTTGTGGGCAGTGCAGGGGCGCAGGCTGAGGAAAGTGCCGGCCAGTTGCTGTACTACAACCACGCTTATGGGGTGCTTGACAGTGAGACCGCTGAGGCCATCAAGAACTCCGAGTATCTGAGAGAGTTCGCCAACTTCGAGGTCCGCACCACGTCGAGTGGGAACCTGACCTGGACCGGCCGCTACCTCTACGGCCGTGAGACCTACCTGGAGTTCTTCAAGGAGGGTGAACTGCCTGGCCCGGATGCCAACGCCGGTGCCACTGGCCTGGCGGTGTCGGCCGACCGTGACGGTGACCTGGCCACGGTCATCGACCGGTTACCGGCTGCGGGTCTGCCCAACCCGTTGCCGTTCCTGCAGACCCGCGACTTCGGTGACGGCGTGCGGGTGCCGTGGTTCGACGGCGTCAACACCGTTGAGAACTACGACGCCTTCAGTGGCTGGGGGATGGAGTACCGGGACGAGTACTTCGCTGACCCGCGCAGCAAGACCGAGCCGGCCAGCGGTCCCGGTGACGTCAGCCGGGAGCGCTACCAGTCGGACGCCTACCAGAACCACCTGATGCGCAATGTGACTGGCATTCGCATGGCGGTCACCGCGAACGACCTCGCGAACAACCTGCCGTTGTTGCGTGCCGGTGGATTCAGCATCCAGACCGTGCCCAACGGTGTCATCGCTACCGGTGGCGGCACCACGATCCGGTTCGACTCCGTTCCGCTTGAGCAGGTTGGCCTGCGGCGCATCGAGTTCTCGCTCAACCGGACCATCACGTACCAGGACGAGGTGCGCATCGGCCGCTCTACCCTGACCGTCGGCCCGGCTGCTCGCGCCGTCTGGACCTTCGACACCCCTGCCTGATCCCCGCACGCCCGGCCGGCGCGATGATCACGGGCCGGCCGGGCCGACTTGTCCACACCGGACTAACAGTCATACCCTGCAGCTATGACTCCTGATGTGGAGTCGTTGCGTCTGCTGGTGCTGGTCGGTGAACTGGGCAGCATCGGCAGGGCGGCGGCCAAGCTCGGCATCGCCCAGCCGTCGGCGAGCAAGCGGCTGGCCAGCCTGGAGCGCAAACTGGGGCTCGCGTTGGTGGACCGCACGCGCCGCGGCTCCGCCCTGACGCCTGACGGCCGGGTTGTCATCGACTGGGCGCGGCGAGTGCTTGACGAACTGAACGTCCTGGTCACCGGCGCTGAAGCCCTGCGGTCGCAACGTGCCGCGGAACTGCGTGTCGCCGCCAGCCTGACTGTGGCGGAACATCTTGCCGCCGGTTGGATCGGGGAGTTGCGCCGGGCCCGCAACGAACTGTACGTCGGCCTCGTCGTGACCAACTCCAGCCTGGTGTGCGACCTGGTCCGGGGCGGGGAGGTCGACCTCGGCTTCGTGGAGTCGCCGACGGTCCCGAGCGAGCTCTCGGCCAGACGAGTCGCGACCGACAGGCTCGCAGTCGTTGTCCCGCCCAACCATCCGTGGGCAAGGCGCAGGCGTCCGCTAACCGCCGTGGAACTGGCCACAACACCGTTGGTTGTCAGGGAACACGGTTCTGGAACACGCGAAACCCTGGAAACCGCGTTTCGGAGAGCCAAAGTCGGTGAGCTGCGACCTGTCGCCGAGCTGGGGTCGACCACGGCAGTCCGCAGCGCGGTGGTCGATGGCGCAGGACCGGCTGTCCTCAGTGTTCTCGCGGTGGATGCCGACCTTTCCGAAGGGCGCCTCGTCGAGGTCGCCGTGGAAGGTCTGGACCTTCGACGGCAGTTGCGTGCCGTTTGGCCTGGGGGTCGTCGTTTGCTTGGTTCGGCCGCAGAATTGCTGGCTGTGGCGCTGCGGGCGTCCGGAGTCGACCGGGACGGCGGCTCAGGCGCCAGTGCCGCCGCCGCCCGATAGGTTGCCGGATTGACGTCCTCCCCACACCTGAAAGCGGGAATCCCCGCCGATTGGAGTCACGATGAAGTGGTTCAGGCGACAGCCGGAGCGTGATCCGGCCGAGGCGGCAGTGGAGTTCTGGCAGCGGTGGTTCGAATTTCTGCCTGTCGTGAGCGCCGCGCTGGGTGATGCCGAGCCGCACCGGGTGGAGAACGAGCTCTGCGACCTGGTCGCCATCGTCCACCCCGACCTGCATTTTTCCCTCGAACGTGGGCAGCGCGCCATCTACGCCCTGGTCGTCTCCGGCCAGGAGGATCCACGGCTGAGGCCGTTCACCGACGCGTGGAAGGCCGCCGCGCCGCCCGAGGACGCCATCTGGGAGTACCACGACTCTGTCCCACCGGTGCCCGACCCGACCAAAGTGACCGTCAACCTGGGAGTTCACCAGATCCCGCTGGCCGGTGTCCGGGTCGCGGTCCAAGTCGACCAGACCGCGGGCGTGGTGGACGTCGCCGTGCATCATCCGAAGTTGGCCGAGTTGGAGCCCGCTGCGCGTGAGGCCCTGACCTACCTCCCGCTGGACGCCACTCTCGGTGAGCGGGTCGCGGCCGAACGACTCCGCCGGGTGGAGACCGCCGACACCGAGCCGCAGGGGGCCGTCAGCCTCTTGGAGCTTCGCGAGATTGTCGGAGGGCTCAGCTAGTCTCCCCAACGTGACCAGCACGAACGAAAACTCCGCCGCCCAGACAGCCAAGGTGGAGAGCCTCGAGCAAGTACCGGCCGACGCGCGCACAAGGCACGCGGAGCTGGCCGAGGAAGTCCGCGGCCACCAGTTCCGTTACTACGTGCTGGATTCGCCGACGATCACCGACGGCGAGTTCGACAAGCTGCTCGGCGAGCTGCAGGCCCTCGAGGAGCAGCACCCCGGCCTGGCCACGCCCGACTCGCCGACCCAGCAGGTCGGCGGCACGTTCTCGACCGAGTTCACCGCGGTCGACCACCTGGAGCGCATGCTCAGCCTGGACAACGCGTTCGACGCCGAGGAGCTGGGCTCCTGGTTCGACCGCGTGGCCAAGGAGGTCGGTGACGCCGCGCACTACCTCAGCGAACTCAAGATCGACGGCCTCGCGATCAACCTGCTTTACGAGAACGGCCGCCTGACCAGGGCCCTGACCCGCGGTGACGGGCGCACGGGCGAGGACGTCACGTTGAACGTGCGCACGCTGCAAGGCGTGCCGGAAGTGCTGACCGGTACGGACGAGTTCCCCGTGCCGAAGCTGGTCGAGATCCGCGGCGAGGTGTTCTTCCGGGTCGAGGACTTCCTGGAGCTCAACGCCAAACAGGTCGAGGCGGGCAAACCCGCGTACGCCAACCCGCGCAACACCGCGGCCGGGTCGCTGCGGCAGAAGGATCCGAGCATCACCGCCAGCCGCAAACTCCGGCTGATCTGCCATGGCCTGGGCAAACGCGACGGGTTCGAACCGGCCCGCCAGTCGGAGTCCTACGCGGCCCTGCAGGCGTGGGGGCTCCCGGTCTCCGCACACACCAAGGTCCTCTCCACCCAGACCGAGGTGAATGAGTTCATCGAGTACTGGCGTGAGCACCGGCACGACGCCGAGCACGAGATCGACGGCATCGTCATCAAGGTCGACGAGGTCCAGCTGCAGCGCAGGCTCGGTGCCACGTCCCGGGCCCCGCGCTGGGCGATCGCGTTCAAGTACCCGCCGGAAGAGGTCACCACCAAGCTGATCGACATCCGGGTGAACGTCGGCCGCACCGGCCGGGTGACGCCTTACGCGGTCACCGAGCCGGTCTCCGTCGCGGGCTCGACCGTGACCCGGGCGACGCTGCACAACGCCAGCGAAGTCAAGCGCAAGGGCGTGCTGATCGGCGACCGGATCGTGCTGCGCAAGGCCGGCGACGTGATCCCCGAGGTCCTCGGGCCGGTGGTGGACGCGCGCACCGGCGAGGAGCGCGAGTTCGTCATGCCGACCACGTGTCCCGAGTGCGGCACCATCCTGCGGCCGGCCAAGGAGGCCGACGTCGACATCCGGTGCCCGAACTCGCGCAACTGCCCAGGCCAGTTGCGTGAGCGCCTGGACTACATCGGCAGCCGCAACGCGCTCGACATCGAGGTCCTCGGCTACGAGAGCGCGAACGCGCTGATCAATTCGGATGTCTACGACTACGAGGCCGACCTGTTCGACCTGGACGCCGAGAAGCTCAAGCGGGTCGAGCTGTTCCGGACCATCGCCGGCGAGCTGTCGGCCAACGGCGCCAAGCTCGTGCAGAACCTCGAAGCGGCCAAAGAACGTCCGCTGTGGAGAGTCCTGGTCTCACTGTCGATCCGGCACGTGGGCCCGACCGCGGCCCGTGCCCTGGCGATGGAGTTCGGCTCGCTGGAGCGGATCTTCGACGCGACCGAGGAGGAGCTCGCCGCCGCCGAAGGCGTCGGCCCCACGATCATCACCGCGCTGCGCGAATGGTGGGAGGTCGACTGGCACAAGGAGCTCGTCGAGCGCTGGCGTGACGCGGGCGTGAACATGCAGGACGAGCGCGACGATTCCATCCCGCGCAACCTGCAGGGCATGTCCATTGTGGTCACCGGAACCCTGCCGACACTGTCCCGTGACGAAGCCAAAGAAGCCATCATCGCCCGCGGCGGCAAAGCAGTCGGGTCGGTCTCCAAGAAGACCTCGTTCGTGGTCGTCGGCGACTCACCCGGCTCGAAGTACGACAAGGCCATCCAGCTCAAGGTCCCCGTCCTCGACGAGGACGGCTTCCGGATCCTGCTCGCCCAGGGCCCCGAAGCCGCCACCGAAGTAGCCACCATCGGCGAAGCCGAAGCCGAGGAAGAGGCCTAGGCCGTGAATCGAAGTCGGCGGGGTGAATCCGTGCGAACGGTCCGTTCGCACGGGTTCGTCTTGCCTGAGTGGAACTGTTGTCGGGGTCGCGTTCGTTCCGTAGTTGAAGTCGCGCACGGGGAGGCCGAGGCTCAGGCGGATCTCGATTCAAGCCCTAGGCCTGGCGCACCAGGAAGTGGAAACAGCCTGCCGTCCCGCTGCGGGCGTGCAGGTAGGCCACGTCCGGCTGACCGAGGACATCCCCAACCGCTTGTTCGTGGTCGTCCTCGGGCTCAAGGAACGTGATGTGGTCGTACGCCCGCGCCCCACTGTGGTCGAACGGGTTCAGAATCGCCTTGTTGTTCAGGAAAACCGCAGGATAGCGATCAATCTCGGCATACCCGTCGCACGCGTCGTGGTGCACGAAAACCGGCCCAGCCTCCATCCACGGACTGGGCGATTCCCAAGGCGTGTAACAGATCAACGCGATATCTTCGTCTACATCGGCTTTCCGCAGGCAGCACCGCAACGGCTCCCAGCCTTCGGCCACCCGCAACTGCCACTTGTTACCGAGCTCGTCGTGCCCCGCCGAGCGCATCGCCTCAAGCCGCTCGGCGGGAATCGCCGTGTATCGAATCTCCATACCGCAAGCCTGCTCAGCCCACCGCTGCGAAGCTGGCGGTTTCCAGCCATGGCTCTCAGTCCAGGTCTTCGACTTTTCGCTGCAGTTTGTTCATGCCGGCGATCCAGCGGTCGTTCTGGGTCGCGCGGGCGGCGTAGTAGTCGGCGACCTCGGGGTGCGGCAGGATCAGGAACTTCTCGCCGCGCAAGGCCTCCACGACGAGGTCGGCGACCTGCTCGGCTTCGATGAGGCTGTCGCCCATCAGGAGTTTGCCGCCTGCGCCGGTGTCCTCGTACATCTTGGTGCGGACGCCCTGTGGGCACAGGGCTTGCACGCTGATGCCGCGGTGCTTGTACGTGGCGAGCAGCCACTCGGCGAAGGCCAAGGCGCCGTGCTTGGTGACCGAGTACGGCGCTGAGCCGAGGCTGGTGAGCAGGCCTGCCGCTGACACGGTGGCGAGGAAGTGGCCCCGGCCGCGCTCGAGCCAGGCTGGCAGCAGGGCACGCGCAGCGCGCACGTGCGACATCACGTTCACGTCCCAGGTACGCGCCCAGACGTCCTCGGTCGCTTCGGCGCCGCCCATCGGTGCGATTCCGGCGTTGGCGCAGTACATGTCGATCTCGCCCAGCGATGCGCGGGCGGCGGCGATCAGCGCCTCGACACCGTCCTCGCTGGCCGCGTCGCCCACAACTGCTTGCGCGCCAAGCGAAGAAGCCACGGCTTCCACCGAGCTGTCCACATCGGCCAGGACCAGCCGGGCGCCTTCGGCGGCGAACCGGCGGGCCAGGGCCTCACCGATGCCACGGCCGGCGCCGGTGATGACGACGCCGGCGTCCTTCAGATCGACGCTCACAGGCCGCCGCCTAGCGTTATGCCGCCGTCGAGCACGATCGTCTGGCCGGTGATCCAGCCTGCCTCGTCGGACAGCAGGAACGCGACCGCGCCGGCGATGTCGGCGGGCACACCGAGCCGCTTGAGCGGGTAGTGCTGCGCCACCGCCTCCTCGTGCTCACCGATCAACGCGTCGGCGAACTTGGTCTTCACGATGGCCGGGGCGACCGCGTTGACCCGGATCTTCGGGCTCAGGTCGACGGCGAGTTCCATGGTCAGCCTGATCAGGGCGGCCTTGCTGACGCCGTACATGCCGATGCCGGACGACGCGCGCAGGCCGGCGACGGACGACACGTTCACGATCGAGCCGCCGTGCTCACCCATCCAGGCGTCGCGGACCTTGCGGGTCCAGGCCAGCGGCGCGAGCACGTTCACGCCGAAGATCTTGGCCGCGGCGGCCGGGTCGACGTCGACGACCGGGCCGAACACCGGGTTGATGCCGGTGTTGTTGACCAGCATGTCGACCTTGCCGAACGCCTCGACGGTGCGCGCGATGGCCTCGTCCTGGTGGTCGGAGTCGTCGGCCTTGCCGGGCACGAAGATCGCGTTCTGCGGCCCGCCGAGCTGGCCGGCCGCCTCTTCGAGGGCCTCGGGCTTGCGCGCGGTGATGCACACCTTGGCGCCCCGCTCGGTCAGCTCCTTGGCGATCCCCAGCCCGATGCCCCGGCTCGCGCCGGTGACGATCGCCACGCGATCCTTGAACGAGGTCACAACTGCCGTCCTTTCCTACACGACCTAAGCGTCCGCTTAGCGTGACGATACTGTCGAACCATGACGATGTCGCTGCCCGCGGACCTGTGGCCGGACGTCAAGCCGGAAGCCGCCCGCCGGCTGATGTACGCGGCTGTCGAGTCCTTCGCCACGGTCGGCTTCCACGCCACCACGACCAGGGACATCGCCACCGCCGCCGGGATGAGCCCGGCCGCGTTGTACGTGCACTTCCCGTCCAAGTCGGCCCTGCTGTTCGAGATCAGCCGGTCCGGGCACGAGCAGACGCTTGCTCTGGTGCAGGACCTGACCAGCGGCGACGGCACGCCCCCGGACAAGATGCGCGCGCTCGTGGAGGACTTCGTGGAGTGGCACGCGCGGCGCCACACCGTCGCCCGGGTCGTCCAATACGAGCTGGAGGCCTTGCCTGAACAGGAGTTCTCGGTCGTCGCCGGCCTGCGCAGGCGGATCGAGCAGGCCTTCCGGTCGCTGATCGCCGAGGGCGTGCGCACCGGCGCGTTCACCGTGCCGGACGAGAAGACCGCCGCTCGCGCTGTGCTGTCCCTGGGTATCGACGTGGCCCGGTGGTACAGCGAACGCACCCGCAAGACGCCCCGGGCCCTTGGCCGCGAGTACGCCACGCTGGTGCTGCGCATGCTCGGCTCCTCTGCGGAGTAGGCAGTTACCGGCATACCTACCAGTCGGTGCCCAGGTCTGCATACTAAGCGGTTGCTTACCTCACACCAGCGGTGTGTACGGCGGGAACTCCGGCGCACGACGTTCGGCCCAGCTCGTGAGGCCTTCCTTCAGTTCCGGATGCCCGAAGGACTCGATCATCAGCCGGGCCGCCCGCGCGCCGGATTCCTCCAGCGTGAGGTCGGCTTCCTCGCGGATCTGACGCTTCATCACGGCCATCGACCGCGGCGCGCTGTAGGTGGCCAGTTCGGCGGCGTACGCCTGGGCGGCCGGCACCAGATCCTCAGCGAGGTGTACCTCCTCCACCAGGCCGTACTCCAGGGCGGCCTCGGCGATGAATGTCCGGCCGGAAAGCAGCAGGTCCATCGCCCGTCCACGCCCGATAAGCCGCGGCAACAGGTGTGCGAGGCCGTACTCGGCGATCAGGCCGCGCCGGGCGAACGCCGTGGTGAACTTGGCGCCTTCCACGGCGAACCGGACATCGGCCGTGCACGCGATCACGAAACCCAGCCCGGCGCAGCCGCCGTTGATGGCCGCGATGACAGGCTTGCCGATGAACGCCGCGGCCTGCACGTGCGAGACCATCGCGTCGCCCTCGGCATCGCCTGCGTTCTCACCGGTGATCCCGGACAGCAGGTCCAGGTCGGCGCCGGGGCAGAACGACCGTCCGGCGCCGGTCACGACGATCGCGCGCACCGCCGGGTCCGCCTCGAGTTGCCTGAGCAGCGTGCCGTAGCGGCGCTCCATGGCGAGGTCCATCGCGTTGTTTCGATCCGGTCGCTCGAACGTCACCGTGGCGACGCCGGCGGCCACCGTGCAGCGCACGCCGTCCTGGAGTGTCATGCCGACATGCTAAGCGGTTGCTTAGATCACGTCGAGGTTTCCCTGCGACATACCAAGCAGTATGGTTGCTGCGTCTGGGATAGCGAAGGGAAGCCGACGATGGCACGCAGGCCGGTCAGTGC
Organism: Kibdelosporangium banguiense; assembly: GCF_017876405.1. GTDB lineage: Bacteria > Actinomycetota > Actinomycetes > Mycobacteriales > Pseudonocardiaceae > Kibdelosporangium > Kibdelosporangium banguiense. Next base: position 4,210,367 of record NZ_JAGINW010000001.1, read on the forward strand.
GGCGTCTGGTGTGGACGAGCGGCTGCTGGCCGAGGCGACCAGGCTGTTCGCCAAGCGGGGCTTCGACCGCACGTCCGTCCAGGACATCGTCGAGGCGGCCGGTGTCACCAAGGGCGCGATGTACCACTACTTCGGCTCCAAGGACGACCTGCTGCACGAGATCTACGGCCGTGTCCTGCGTGAACAGACCGCGCGGCTGGAGAAGTTCGCGGCCAGTGAGGCTCCCGCGCCCCGGCGGCTGAAGGCCGCCGCCGCGGACGTGGTCATCACGACCATCGAGAACATGGACGACGTCAAGATCTTCGGCCAGTCCATGCACCTGCTCGCCCCGGGCAAACAGCGCGCCGTGCGGGCCGAGCGCCGCAAATACCACGAGCAGTTCCGCGCACTGATCGAAGAAGGCCAGCGCGACGGGGACTTCCGCACGGATGTCCCAGCCGACCTGGTCGTCGACTACTTCTTCGGCTCCGTGCACCACTTGGGCGTCTGGTACCGCCGCAACGGCAAGTTGTCGCCCGGCCAGGTCGCCGAGCACTACGCCGATCTCTTGCTGACATCACTGAACGACAAGGAGACAGCCGAATGAGCCACTCGAAGGTCGCGATCGTCACGGGTGCCGCGCGCGGCATCGGAGCAGCCGTGGCGCGGCGGCTCGCCACCGACGGATTCGCGGTCGCGCTGCTCGACCTCGACGACGCCGGTGTCAAGGAAGGCGCCGCCGCGATCGTGGCCGAGGGTGGCAAGGCGATCGGTCTGAGTGTCGACGTGAGCGACACCGAGAACGTCGAGGCCGTGGTCGCGCAGGTCGCCGAAGAGCTCGGTGCACCGACAGTGCTGATCAACAACGCCGGTATCACCAGGGACAACCTGCTGTTCAAGATGACCGACGCGGACTGGGACTCGGTGATCGGTGTGCACCTGCGCGGCTCGTTCGTGATGAGCCGGGCGGTCCAGAAGCACATGACCGAGCAGGGCTGGGGCCGGATCGTGAACCTGTCCAGCACGTCCGCGCTGGGCAACCGCGGCCAGGCCAACTACTCCGCGGCCAAGGCGGGCCTGCAGGGCTTCACCAAGACACTGGCGATCGAACTCGGCAAGTTCGGCGTGACGGTCAACGCGATCGCACCCGGTTTCATCGCCACCGACATGACCGCGGCCACCGCCGAGCGGGTCGGGGTGTCCTTTGAGGACTTCAAAGCCGGTGCGGCGTCGCAGATCCCGGTCCGCCGGGTCGGCGAGCCGGAGGACATCGCCCACCTGGCGTCGTTCTTCGTCAGTGAGGGAGCCGGATTCATTTCCGGCCAGGTCGTGTACGCCGCCGGTGGACCCACGGACTGAAAGGCGCTTGGACATGCGAGTCTTCAAGGACATCGAGGAGTTGGCCGCGGCCAAGGGCGAGGTGCTCGGCACCGGCGAGTGGCGTGAGGTCACTCAGGACGCGGTGAATCTTTTCGCCGACGCGACCGGCGACCACCAGTGGATCCACGTGGATGTCGAGCGGGCTGAGGCCGGTCCGTTCGGCGGCCCGATCGCGCACGGGTACATGACCCTGTCGCTGGTTCCGGTGCTGGTCAAGGACATCTACCGGGTCGAGAACGTGACCATGGTGGTCAACTACGGCTCGAACAAGGTCCGGTTCCCGTCGCCGGTGCGGGTCGGCTCCCGCGTCCGGGCCACGTCGGAACTGCTCGACATCACCGACGTCCCGGGCGGCAAGCAGGCGGTCACCAAGGTCACCATCGAGATCGAGGGCGCGGACAAGCCCGCCTGCGTCGCAGAGATCGTCAGCAGGGTCATCGCATGAGCCTGCCCGGACTCGACCTGGAGAAACTCGCCGGCCGACTGGGCGACGGGCCGTTGCAGGCCGAACGCGTCGAAGGCGGCCGTTCCAACCTGACCTACATCGTCACGGACGGGACATCGAAGTGGGTCGTCCGCCGGCCGCCGCTGGGGCACGTGCTGCCGACCGCGCACGACATGGCCCGTGAGTACCGGGTGATCTCGGCTCTGAAGGACACCGACGTTCCGGTTCCGGGCACACTGTTTCTCTGTGAGGACACCGAAGTACTCGGTGCGCCGTTCTACGTCATGGAGTTCATGCCCGGAATTCCCTACCGTAACAGGGAAGAACTCGGCGCACTCGGCGCCGGGCGAACCCGGTCGATCGCTCTGTCGCTGGTGGACACACTGGTCGATCTGCACGCAGTGGACCCGGCTTCGGTCGGGCTTGCCGATTTCGGCCGTCCGGAGGGCTATCTGGAGCGCCAGTTGCGGCGGTGGGGCAAGCAGTTGGACGCTTCCCGCAGCCGTGACCTGCCTGGTATCGACCGGCTGCACTCGCGTTTGGCCGAGCGCTTGCCCAAGTCCAAGGACGCCACGATCCTGCACGGCGACTACCGGCTGGACAACACACTGGTGCTCGACGACAAGATCAACGCGGTCCTGGACTGGGAGATGTCGACTCTCGGCGACCCGCTGGCAGACCTGGGCCTGATGGTCGCCTACGCGACGCGCGAGGCGCCGGACGACTCTGTGATCGCGAACGTCAGCGGCGCGCCGGGCTACCCGAGTACCGACGAGGTGATCGCGCACTACGCCCAGCGGTCCGGCCGTGATGTGTCCGAACTGGACTGGTACATCGCGTTCAACTTCTTCAAGCTCGCGGTGATCACCGAGGGGATCTACTACCGCTTCAGCCAGGGCAAGACCGTGGGGGAGGGCTTCGAACAGGTCGGCGCGCTCGTCGAACCCGTTGTCGCGCAGGGCAACGCCACGCTCAAGGAGAACTGATGGATTTCGGCTACGACGCCCGCACCCAGGAACTACGCGAGCAGCTCACCGCTTTCATGGACGAGTTCGTCTACCCCGCCGAGGCGGTGTTCGAACAGCAGCTGTCCGAACAGGACGATCCCTGGAGCCCGCCGCCGGTACTCGAGGACCTGAAGAAGGAAGCCCGAAAGCGTGGGCTGTGGAACTTCTTCCTGCCCGGTGAGCACGGCGCCGGCCTGACCAACCTGCAGTACGCGCCGCTCGCGGAGATCACCGGCCGCAGCCCGCACCTGGCGCCTGCCGCGCTGAACTGTGCCGCGCCGGACACCGGCAACATGGAAGTGCTGGCCATGTTCGGCAACGAGCAGCAGCGCAAGCAGTGGCTGGAGCCGTTGCTGGACGGCGAGATCCGCTCGGCGTTCGCGATGACCGAGCCGGACGTGGCCTCCTCGGACGCCCGCAACATCGCCACCCGGATCGAACGCGACGGCAGCGACTACGTGATCAACGGCAGCAAGTGGTTCATCTCCGGTGCGATGAACCCGCGCTGCCAGATCTTCATCGTGATGGGCAAGACCGATCCGTCCGGTGAACCCCATCGCCAGCAGAGCATGATCCTCGTGCCGCGGGACACACCCGGCATGGACATCAAGCGCGGTATGCACGTCTTCGGCTACACCGACGGCGACCACGGCGGCCACGCGGAGATCGAGTTCACCGATGTCCGTGTCCCCGCGGAGAACCTGATCGGCGAGGAAGGCGGCGGTTTCGCGGTCGCCCAGGCCCGCCTCGGCCCCGGCCGTATCCACCACTGCATGCGCCTGATCGGCATGGCCGAACGCGCGATCGAGCTGATGTGCAAGCGAACCGTCTCCCGCACAGCCTTCGGCAAGCCGATCGCTCAGCAGGGCGTGGTGCAGGACTGGATCGCGGAGTCCCGTGTCCGTGTCGAACAGCTCAGGCTGCTGGTCCTCAAGACCGCCTGGCTGATGGACACAGTCGGCAACCAGGGTGCCCACACCGAGATCCAGGCCATCAAGATCGCCACACCCCTGTCCGTGGAATGGATCATCGACAAGGCGATCCAGGCCCACGGCGCCGGCGGCGTCAGCCAGGACACCCCACTGGCCGGTCTCTGGGCGCACGCCCGGACATTGCGCCTGGCCGACGGACCCGACGAAGTGCACAAGCGCTCCATGGCCCGCCGAGAGCTCGCCAAACACCTCAGCTGATGTGCCCCCAATGTGGCGTTGGTGGCATGGGACGCCACCAACGCCACATTGGGGACATGTTGGTGGTGCCCCGAAAGCCACTTTGGGGGCACACGGCCGGTCAGGTCGTGATGAACTCGTCCGGCTTCATGACCACGGGTGATTCGAGATACAGCCCGCGATACTGATCGTTGATCTTGCTGTTGTGAATCTGGATCGCGATCGGGCCGACGCGGCCGGCGGTCTTGTCGGTGAACCGCAGCACCTCAGTCGCTTTGCACGTCGTAGCACCCGAAGGCAATGGGCAGCACGCCATCCGTGCGATACCGGTGCTCTGGTTCGCAATGAGCTCGCACTGAGCCCACTTCTTCACATCCCAGCTGGGATGCGGGTACTGCTTGAACAGGCTGCCACCGCCGTTGTTGTGGCCAGGACGGTAGTCCCAGTGCCCGCCGTTGGGCGGCTGGAACTGGATTGCACTCAGAGCGTCCCGGATCGGCTCGGTCGAGCCCCAGATCAACACGGTCGGCTTGTGGTTCCCTTTGACCTGGCGGACCTGGAAAATCCAGCGGAACGTGCCAGCCTGCTGCTTGTTGTAGTAGATCCACCCGCGCGCGGTCCCAGTGCTGTGAATCGCACCGTCCTTGACCACGAATTGCCCCGACTTGGCCTGAGTCCAATCGGTCAGCGTCTTCCCGTCGAACATCGACACCAGGTTGGGATCACCGTAAGGATTGGGATCGGCGCTCGCCGGCACCGCCAACGCGACCAGCATCGCCGCGGCCATCCAAAGTAGACGCACATCTCCTCCGTCCTCGGAACCGGAATGTAAACGTTTACAAGGGCGGCTTGATTGAAGGTAGGAGCTTGCGGCGACTCGCGTCAAGGCCTCCCGACCGAGATGCCCGTTGCGTCCCCAATGCGGGGATTGACTGGGCGGGATGGCGCGGGATAGGCGGGGTCAGCCGTCGAGGACGACGGCGATGATGCCCGCCAGGTGGGCCAGGCGGGCGACCTCGGCGGCGCGGAACATCGGGCCACCTGGACGGCCGACCAGCAGGACTCGGTCGGGCTTGCCCAGTGGGGTGGCGGCGAGTTCGGTGCCGAGTTCGCGCCAGGTCTCCGGGACCCAGGCTTCTTCGCCGTCCAGCACGGTGGCCTTGGCCAGCGGCATGAAGGGCAGCTCGATGGTCAGGACCTGCGGGGCGGCCGCGCTGGCGGCCAGCGGCTGGGTGCCGCTCGCGTCGTGCTGGACGACTACTGCCCAGCCCGCGCGGATGATCTTGGGGACGCCCTCGGTGAAGGTGCGCAGGCCTTCGTTGGGTTCGGCGGCGACCTCTTCGACCAGCTCGAGCTCGCGGTGGGTGTCCAGGACCCCGGCGTACGGCCGCACGGCGTCGACTTCCACGCCGTCGATCGACTCGGCGGCGGTGATCAGCATGTCCGGCAGCCTGCCGGAGGGCAGTTCGACCACGAGGTCGTCCACCGCGATGCCGGCACCACGCTCGACCACGTCCACGCTGAGGATGTCGGCGCCGATCTTGCCGAGCGCGGTCGCGACCGCGCCCAGTGTTCCCGGGCTGTCCGGGAGTTGCACCCGGATCAGGAAGGACAAGGCGAACGCCTCCTGCGTCGTGCGCGGAACCCTGCCGTCCGCACCGTGTTGCCGGGCGCCGATTCTCGCAGACCCGAGTGGGCACGAGCAGCACGCGTCCGAGTCGCGAGGGTTAAGAACTACGCATCGGCGGATAACCCGTTCGGGCCCCGGTCAACCCTCGCCATAGACTCACCAGGTCCCAGACGAAATGTAATCCCCCGGGGGTACGTGGAGTGCCAACCATCTCCCGCGACGAGGTCGCGCATCTGGCTCGGCTGGCCAGGCTGGCGGTGACGGAGCAAGAGCTGGACAAGTTCGCCGGCCAGCTCGATGTCATCCTTGAAGCCGTGGCCAAGGTGACCGAGGTCGCCAGCGAGAATGTGCCGCCGACCTCGCATGCCGTGCCGTTGACCAACGTCTTCCGTGAAGACGTCGTCCGCCCGGGACTGACCCAGCAGCAGGCGCTGGCAGCAGCTCCCGCGGCCGAGGACGGCCGGTTCCGCGTCCCGCGCATTCTCGGGGAGGAACAGTGAGCGACCTCACCCGGATGACCGCGGCCGAGCTGGCCGCGAAGATCCAGGCCAAGGAAGTCTCGGCGGTCGAGGTCACCCAGGCCCATCTGGACCGGATCGCCGATGTCGACCCGGCCGTGCACGCCTTCCTGCACGTCAGCACCGAGAGCGCGTTGTCGCAGGCACGCGCGGTGGACGAGGACATCGCGGCGGGCAACCAGCCCGCGTCGGCGCTGGCCGGTGTGCCTCTGGCGCTCAAGGACGTCGTCACCATGCAGGGCGCGCCCACGACCGTCGGCTCCAAGATGCTCGAGGGCTGGCAGCCGCCGTACGACGCGACGATCACCACGAAGATGCTCGAAGCCGGCATCGTGATTCTCGGCAAGACCAACATGGACGAGTTCGCGATGGGCTCGTCGACCGAGAACTCCGCGTACGGCGTGACCCACAACCCGTGGGACCTCGGCCGGATCCCGGGCGGTTCCGGCGGCGGTTCGTCGGCAGCGCTCGCCGCGTTCGAGGCGCCGTTGGCGATCGGCACCGACACGGGCGGTTCGATCCGTCAGCCCGGCGCGGTGACGGGCACTGTCGGTGTCAAACCGACTTACGGCGGTGTTTCGCGTTACGGCCTTGTTGCGTTCTCGTCGTCTCTCGACCAGGCCGGGCCGTGCGCTCGGACCGTGATGGACGCGGCGATGCTGCACGAGGTCATCGGCGGGCACGACCTGCTGGACGCGACCTCCATCAATCAGCCGGTCCCGGCTGTCGTGCAGGCGGTTCGTGAGGGCTCGCTCGGTGATCTGCGCGGCCTCAAGGTCGGTGTGGTCAAGGAGTTCTCCGGCAAGGGCTATGACGCCGGTGTGATGGTCTCGTTCAACGAGGCCGTCGAGCAATTGCGTGCATTGGGCGCGGAGATCATCGAGGTCTCCTGCCCGCATTTCACGTACGCCCTCTCGGCGTACTACCTGATTGCACCGAGTGAATGCTCTTCGAACCTCGCCCGATTCGACGCGATGCGCTATGGCATCCGGATCGGTGACGACGGGGAGCGCAGCGCCGAAGAGGTCATGTCACTGACCCGGGAGATCGGCTTCGGCCCCGAGGTCAAGCGCCGCATCATGATCGGCACATACGCCCTGTCCTCGGGTTACTACGACGCCTACTACGGCTCGGCGCAGAAGGTCCGCACGCTGATCAAGCAGGACTTCGAGGCCGCGTACGAGAAGGTGGACGTGCTCGTCTCGCCGACGACGCCGACCACGGCGTTCCCCATCGGCGAGCGCACCGACAACCCGATGGCGATGTATCTCGCCGACCTGTGCACGATTCCGGCGAGCCTGGCCGGGCATCCTGCTATGAGCGTGCCGAGCAGGTTGTCGGCGACCGACGGCCTCCCGGTCGGCCTGCAGATCATGGCCCCGGCCCTGCAGGAGACCAGGATGTACCGGGTCGCGGCGGCCTACGAGATGGCGCGCAACGATGCCGACGGCGGCCCGCTGATCAACCGGGTGCCCGAACTGGAGGTTGGACGATGAAGAAGATCCGTGGTGTCCTCGGCCTTGCGGGTTCGGTCTTCGGCGCGGTGAGTGCCGTGCAGGGCTTCCGCAACGCGCGCAAGGACAAGGACAAGCTGCTTCTGGTCAACGCCAGTGCCAGCATTCTCGTTGCGATCACCGGTGTGCTGCTGACCATCCGCGCTGTACGTAAGGACGAGCTGAAGTGACGGCTGACGCCGAGCTGATGGACTACGACGAGGTCATCTCGCGGTTCGACCCGGTGCTGGGGCTCGAAGTCCACGTGGAGCTCTCGACCAACACCAAGATGTTCTGCGGCTGCCCGGTGGCGTTCGGCGCGGAGCCCAACACCCAGGTCTGCCCCACCTGCCTGGGCCTGCCGGGCTCACTGCCGGTGGTCAACGAGATCGCGGTGGCCTCGGCGATGCGCATCGGCCTGGCGCTCAACTGCGAGATCGCCGAGTGGTGCCGCTTCGCCCGCAAGAACTACTTCTATCCGGACATGCCCAAGAACTTCCAGACCTCGCAGTACGACGAGCCGATCGCCTTCAACGGCTGGCTGGACGTCGAGCTGGAAGACGGAACCGTTGTGCGCGTGGAGATCGAGCGCGCGCACATGGAAGAGGACACCGGCAAGTCCCTGCACGTGGGCGGCGCGACCGGCCGAATCCATGGCGCCGAGCACTCGCTGCTGGACTACAACCGCGCCGGCGTGCCGCTGATCGAGATCGTCACCAAGATGATCCCCGACACTGGCGGCCGCGCGCCCGAGGTGGCCCGTGCGTACGTGTCCACCCTGCGGGACCTGTTGCGCGCCTTGGATGTTTCCGACGTCCGGATGGATCAGGGCTCGCTTCGCTGTGACGCCAACGTGTCCCTGATGCCCAAGGGCTCCTCGGAACTCGGCACCCGCACCGAGACGAAAAACGTCAACTCACTGCGCTCGGTCGAACGGGCAGTGCGCTACGAGATGACCCGTCAGGCCGCGATCCTGGCCGACGGCGGCAAAATCCGCCAGGAAACCCGCCACTTCGACGAGTCGAGCGGATCGACCTCGGCGGGGCGCGCGAAGGAGACTTCCGAGGACTACCGGTACTTCCCGGAGCCCGACCTGGTGCCGATCGCCCCCTCCCGCGAGTGGGTCGAAGAGCTGCGCAAGACGTTGCCGGAGATGCCTTCCGCGCGGCGCAAGCGAATCCAGACCGAGTGGAATCTGTCCGATTTGGAGCTCCGCGACCTGCTGAACGTGGGCGCGGTGGACGTCATCGCGGCAACCGTCGACGCAGGCGCGACCCCAGCCGAGGCCCGTGCCTGGTGGGTCAGCCACCTCGCCCAGGAAGCCAACACCCGCGGTGTCGAGCTGGGCGACCTGCCGATCACCCCGGTCCAGGTCGCCGAGGTCATCAAGCTGGTGAACTCCGGCGCCCTGACCAACAAGATGGCCCGCAAGGTCGTCGAGGGCGTACTCGCCGGCGAGGGCGAACCCGCTGACGTCGTGGAAAAGCACGGCCTCAAGGTGGTCTCCGACGACTCCGCCCTGATCGCCGCGGTCGACGAGGCCCTGGCCTCCCAGCCCGACGTGCTGGAAAAGATCCGCAGCGGCAAGGTCGCCGCGGCCGGCGCCATCGTCGGCGCCGTCATGAAGGCCACCAAGGGCCAGGCCGACGCCAAACGCGTCCGCGAACTGATCCTGGAACGCTCCAACGCCTGACAGCGCAAAGGGCTGACAGAAACTGAGACGGCTGTGCGGGCCACCTCCCGAAGGTGGCCCGCACAGCCGTTTTCTTCTTTCAGTCGGCCAGGACTGGGACTGGTTTGGTGTCCTTGGTGTCGCTGGAGGCGACGGTGAAATCGCGCAGTGGCTCGGACTTGACGAACCACGAGATCGCGAAGCCCAGGGCCAGGAAGACGGCGGCCAGGGTGAAGACGCCCTGGATTCCGTCGACCATGCCGCCGAGGTAGGCGTCCCGGACCGGGGTGGGCAGAGCCTCGATCATCTTGGGGCTCAGCTGGCCGCCGGTGCTGGTCAGCGAGGCGCCTGACGGGCCGAGTGCGGTGGTCAGGCTGTCGTGGATGCGGTTGGTGAAGATGGAGCCGAGGATGGCCACGCCGAGGGAGCCGCCGATGCTGCGGGCGAAGGTCGCCGTGCTGGTGGCCACGCCCAGGTCGCGCAGTCCGACGCTGTTCTGGGCGATCAGGTTCGTTGTGCCCATCAGGAAACCGAGCCCGGCGCCGACCACGACGATGTAGAGGCTTGAGGTGAACGAGCTGGTGGTCATGCCCAGCTGGGTGAGCAGGAAGGCGCCTACTGCCATCACGCCCATGCCGATGATCGGGAATGTGCGGTAGTGCCCCGTGCGGCTGGTGAGCTGGCCCGAGATGGTCGAGAAGACCAGGACTCCGGCCATCATCGGCAACAGCAGCAGTCCGCTGTTGGTCGCCGAGGCTCCTTGCACGATCTGCTGGTACTGCGGCAGGAAGCTGACCGCGCCGAACATCGCGAAGCCGGACATGAACGCGAGCACCGACGCCAGCGTGAAGTTCCGGATCTTGAACAGATGCAGCGGCAGGATCGGTTCCTCGACGCGGCGCTCGACCCAGACGAACACCGCGAGTGCGAGCACGGTCAGTGCACCGAGTCCGATGATCTGCCACGAATCCCATGCGTATTCCGTGCCGCCCCAGGTGGTCATCAGGACCAGGCTGGCGATGCCGACGGTCAGCAGGGCCGCACCCCAGTAGTCGATCACGGCTTTGCCGGTGCGCTTCGGCAAATGCAGCGTCAAACCGACGACCAATAGTGCGATTGCACCGAGGGGCAGGTTGACGTAGAACGCCCAGCGCCAGTCGAGATTGTCGGTGATGAACCCGCCGAGGAAGGGGCCGCCGACCATGGCGATCGGCATGACCGCCGCGAACATGCCCTGCATCTTGCCCCGATCCTTGGGGGCGACCATCTCGGCCATGATGGCCATTGCACCGACCATCAGACCGCCTGCACCGAGGCCTTGCAGGCCGCGGTACGCGATCAATTCGGTCATTGTGCTCGATGTGCCGGCGAGGGCGGAGCCCGCGAGGAAGACCACGATCGAGGCCATGAACATGCCTTTGCGGCCGTAGAGGTCGCTGAGCTTGCCCCAGATCGGGGTGGAGACCGCGGAGGCCAGGGTGTAGGCGGTGATCACCCAGGTGAAGTGGTTCAGCCCGCCCAGGTCTCCGACGATCGTGGGCATGGCCGTGCCCACGATCATGTTGTCGAGCATGGCTAGCAGGATCCCGATCATCAGGCCTGCGAAGATTGTGTACTGCTTGCGTTTCTTCTGCGGTTCTGTGCTGGTCACGGTATCCTCCCCAGTGGGCTTACTTGCCGTCCGGCTAGGTAACTTGCTAGCCGTACGGTAAGCTAACGCTAGCCGGTCGTCAAGTAAGTGGGAGAAAGTCATGGGCACGCGGTCGGACACCAGGGAAAAGATCCAGGACGTGGCCTTGGAACTGTTCGGCGAGCAGGGCTACGACAAGACCTCGTTGCGGGAGATCGCCGAGCATCTCGGCGTGACCAAGGCGGCGCTCTACTACCACTTCAAGACCAAGGAGGAGATCATCTCCAGCCTGCTGCAGGCCACCGGCGAGCGGATGGACGTGGTCGCGGCCTGGCTGGCCGACAAGCAGCCCACCCCGGAGACCCGGGCCGAGCTGCTGCGCCGCTACGCCGCGGCGGTGGTCTCCGACAGCGGCAGGCACTTCCGGCTGATGCGGCTGATGCAGGAGAACCAGCCCGCCCTGCGCGAGCTCGCCGCCGGAATGCGGGGCCAGGAGCGGTTGAAGGTCTTCTTCGAGTTCCTCGTCGAACCCGGCGCGCCCCTGGCCGACCAGTTGCGCGCCCGGCTTTCGTTCATGGTCCTGCACATGGGCATGTTCGCGCTGAAGGAGGCCGACGCGACCCAGGACGAGAAGCAGGCCGCCGCGCTGGAAGTCAGCCTCGGCCTGCTCGACCAGTTGGGCGGGTCAGTCCTTGGTGCCCAGTGAGCCCGACGGGACGATCGTGATCAGCACGGCCCGGTCGTCGCTGGAGACCGGCTTGCCGCCGTCCTTGTTCACCGTCCCGGCCAGGGCGTAGTTCGGGTTCAGCACGGCCATCGCGCCCAGCCGGCCGAACCCGTCCTTGTTCTCCATGGTGATCGTGGGCTTGGCGGTGATCACGCCTTCCGGGTTCAACGGCAGGTTCTGCAGGTTGCCCGCGGTGGACGTGGCCACCATCAGCAGGGAGGACACCAGCACACAGCCGGCCACGCCGGGTTTGTCGGGCCAGGTCCACGCCGGATTGCCAAGAGGCTTGCCGGGGGCCACGCGGTAGATCACGTCCCGCGTCGGCGTCCGGTCGGTCACCCAGGGCCGGCCGTCGATGCCCAGGCATACGCCGGCGGGCGTGCTGAAACCGGCGGCGATGACGGGCGAGCTCGGGTCGGGGTTGTCCTTGGCCGGTTTCCCGGTCACGTCGATGCGCAAAAGCTTGCCCGCCAACGACTTCGGGTCGGCCGCGAGAGCCGGGTTGCCGGCGTCGCCAGTGGCCAGCAGCAAGGCGCCGCCGCGATCCCGGGTCAGCGCGCCCCGGTTGCCGGACGTGCCGCGCGGGATTCCAGTCAGTACAGGCTTCGGTGTGTCACCTGCGGTGAAACGGACGAGCCGGTTGTCGGTCGGGGTCGTGATGTACGCGTAGACCAGCTGGTCCTCGGCGTAGCTGGGCGACAGGGCGAGTCCGGTCAGCCCGGCGCCGGTGCTCGCGTCGACCGGGAGTTGCGTCACTTTGACCGGGTCGGCACCGTGCTTGACCTGCCACACAATGCCGGACTTGCGTTCGCCCGCCAGGCCCGCAGGCGGATCGCTGCCGGCGAAGGGCGCTACGGCGTCGATGGTGTCCATGCACGTGCCGACAACGGCCGGGTTGAAGTCCTTGCACCCCTGCGGTGGCGGGATGTCGCCCTGTGGACGGCCACTGCCGCCCTGGTCGCTTCCGCCACCACCGTTGCCGCTGCCAGTACCGCCACCACCCGAGTTCGGGCCGGACTCCGGCTCGAGCTGAGGCTGTGAGGTCCAGCTCGCGGGCGGTGGCTGCTCGGCGAACGAGACGCAGCCGCTGAGTGCGAGGCCGGCCGCCACGCAACACGCGGCCAGCCGCCAACCAGAACGAGACACGCTTGCCAGGTTAGGAACGAAGCCGTGAACCGTAGGTAAGCGCAGGCGGGATCAGTGCGTCGATCGGATCCCGGGCGGGCGGTCTGGCCAGTTCACGGGCCCTTTCCACGGCCTTGACCCGGCGGATCAGCAGCGTCAGCTCCTGCACGATCACATCCGGGGCCTCCAGCGGCAGGAAGTGGCTTGTCGGCAGGATCCGCACGCGGGCCTGCGGCAGCATCGATACGGGCTTCGTGGCTCGCTCCGGCGACGCCAGCAGGTCGTACTGACCGGCCAGGACGGTGATCGGGCAGGTCAGGCCGCGAAGTTCACGTGCTGGGATCGAGCCGACAGCCAGGGCGAGGGTGAAGTACCAGCGCCAGTCGTGCTGTGTGAACCGTCGCAGTGTCGCCACGACGGTTTTGACGTCCGCACCGGGGAGCATGAGCCCACTGTGCTGCGCCAGCGTCGCCGTGAATGTGTTCACCGGCACGTGGTGCAGTACTGCGTCGACCACCGGTGCAATCGCGCGCAGTGCGTGAGTTCCGGTCAGTGCAATCGCGCGACGAACCACGGCAGGGATGCCAAACGCACTGAACATCGCACCGAACAGATCACCGGGCACACCTGCGGCGAACAGCAGTCCGGACACCCGTTCGGGATGACGGCGCGCGAGCTCCGCGGCCACCATCACGCCGACAGACCAGCCCATCACCACACAGCGGCGCACCCCGGCCGCGTCCAGCACCGCCAGTGCGTCGGCGACGTGATCGGCCAGCTCGATCCGGCTTTCGTCCTCCGGTCTCGCCGAGCCCATCGTGCCGCGGTGATACCAGGACAACACCCGTACGCCTGCCGAGGGCAACAACAGCGCGGGCCACACTTCCGGCGTCGTGCCGAGACCCGGGCACAGCAGGACCGTCGGGCCCGCGTTGTCCGTGCGCCAGCCACGAATCCTCGTGCCGTCGGCCGAGGTCACGTCGTGTTCGTGCATCGCCGCTGAGTCTGCCCTAGTCAGGCACAGCAGATCGACACCACCTACTGTTGTTTGCGTGCCGATCACCGTTCTGGTACCTGACGATCACGGAATGTCGGTCCTCGGCAGGCTCGAGGGCGTGCGGCTGGTGCGTTTCGACGTTGGCGAACCTCTGCCACCGGGCGCCGAGGAAGCCGAGGTGCTGATCCCTGGATTCCAGGCGGGCAGCCGGGCCCTCCCGTTGGTGGCGCAACTGCCGAAACTGCGGCTGGTCCAACTGCTGTCGGCCGGCGCGGAGAGCTGGATCGGCAAACTGCCGGACGGGGTCATGCTGGCCAACTGCCGCGGTGCGCACGGCGGCAGCACGGCCGAGTGGGTCGTCGCCGCGCTGCTGTCGATCTACCGGGAGATGCGGGAGTTCGACCAGGCGCAGGCCGAGCGCCGCTGGGCATTGCACCTGACCGACACACTGCAGGGCAAGAACGTCCTTGTGATCGGCGCGGGTGATCTCGGAAATCAGCTCAAGCGCAGGCTGGAACCGTTCGGCACAAATGTCACACTGGTCGGCACCACGGCCCGGGAAGACGTTCGCGGTGTGGACGAACTGCCGGAACTACTAGGTCACTACGACGCGGTCGTTCTGATGGTGCCCGTTACCGCGAAAACCACCGGAATGGTGGATCCGAATTTCTTGTCCCGCATGCGGGACGGGGCCGTGCTGGTGAACGCGGCACGTGGATCAATCGTCGACACTGACGCGTTGCTCGCAGAACTGAACTCCGGCCGGTTGCGAGCCGCGCTCGACGTCACCGACCCCGAGCCGCTGCCCCCGGATCATCCATTGTGGACGGCCCCTGGCCTGCTGCTCACCCCGCACGTCGCCGGAACGTGCCGCGGCAACTTCGACCGCGCTTACGGCGTTGCGGCCAGAGAGATCGCGTTGTTCGCCGCGGGCGGGAAACCGGAGAATCTGGTGGGCGGAGCGTATTGAGTAAAAGTTTTTAGAGCGTTTCGAAGCGCCATCGCCTAGCCTACGCACCGTGAGTACCGACGACGACCGCTCGACCACCGCGGGCGGCTACCCAGGGATGTATTCCACGGGCGGCGACAGCTACTCCGGCTCGCACCGGATGGCCGAGCCGTCGGACAGCGACTACGGCCGGTATGACGACTCCGACCGGTACGACGATTCCGGTTACTCGAGTTCGTCCACGACAACGGTGCTGTCCAGACCGGATGCCGAGGACACCGGCCGCACGCGGCCGGCCTACGCCTGGCACGGCGGGCTCGACTTCGCCCTGCTGGTGATGCGCTTGGTCATCGGTGGCACCTTCGTTGTGCACAGCCTGCAGAAACTCTTCGGCCTGTGGGGCGGGCCCGGCATCGACGGGTTCGCCCGTTTCCTGGGAACACAGGGTTTCTCCCAGGGAACTCTGCTCAGCTGGGTGACCGGGATCTCCGAGCTTGTCGGCGGCACCCTGCTCGTGATCGGCCTCTTCACCCCGATCGGCGCGGCCGCGGTGCTCGGCGTGATGGCGAACGTGATCTATCTGAAGTGGGGCAACGGCTTCTTCAACCCGCCCCAGGGCTTCGAATGGGAAGCAGCGGTGGCGACCGGCGCCTTCGCCCTGCTGTTCACCGGTCCAGGCCGAATCTCCCTGGACCGCCCGACCCCTTGGGGCCGCCGCCCGGTCCCCCTCGGCCTCTTCATGCTCATCGTCGCCGCCGGCCTAAGCGTGGTCACCCTCGTCGTGTTCCGCTGACCCAGCGACAGAACAGGGGCGATGGAACGAACAGTTCCGTCGCCCCTTTCCATGTATCGGGCATGGGCCTTGGCCCCCGGTTTCCAGCCTATCGCTGGGGTCTGACAGAAAGTGATGACGGCGGGCAGCTTCAGGGAGGTTGTCCACAGGCATTGGGTTGTCCACACCAGGGATCTCGGCGGCGCCTTTCTGTCACAGCCTGACCGTAGGCTGGATTCCGGAGGCCGGACCCCGTCTCAGGAATCGATGACCTCGGGGTTGACCAGGCCGCGGGGACGCTTGCCCGTCACTCCGTTAAGCAGGTTCTCCACGGCGAAAAGGCCCATGGCCGCGCGGGTTTCGGCGGTCGCGCTGCCCAGGTGGGGGAGCAGGGTCACGTTGTCCAGGTCCAGCAGGGACTTTTCCACTTCGGGTTCGCGTTCGAAGACGTCGAGCCCGGCAGCGAAGATCTCGCCGGCGCGCAGAGCTGAAGCCAGGGCCGCCTCGTCCACCAGTGGTCCACGCGCGGTGTTGACGAGTACTGCAGTGGGCTTCATCTGACGGAATACGTTGGCGTTGAACAGATGCCGGGTCTCCGGGGTCAGGGGCGCGTGGATCGAGACCACGTCCGACTCCGCGATCAATGTGTCGAACGATACGCCGCCGGATCGTGAATTGTGGATCACGCGCATGCCGAAACCGGTGGCGCGGCGTGCGGTTGCCTGGCCGATCCGGCCGTGGCCGACTATGCCGAGTGTTCTGCCGTACAGGTCGTGGCCGAGCATCATCTTCGGGCCCCAGATCCATGGCGTGCCGGTGCGCAGGAACCGGTCACCTTCGGCGACTCGGCGCACGCACGCCAGGATCAGAGACCAGGCGAGGTCCGCGGTCGCCTCGGTCAGGACGTCCGGTGTGTTGGCGACGAGGATGCCGCGGCGAGTGCACTCGGCCACGTCGATGTTGTCGTAGCCGACGGCGTGGTTGGCCACGATTTTCAGTTGAGGGCCGGCCGCGTCGAGCAGTTCGGCGTCCACCCGGTCGGACACCATGGTCAGCAGACCGTCCTTGTCCTTGGCGCGCTTGAGGAATTCGTCGCGGCCGATGGCCTCGGGCGGACCGGTGTACACGTCGAGATCGCAATGACCCTGCAGCGCGTTCATTGCTTCGTCGACCATCGCGCGGGTGACTAGGACGGCAGGCACGCCGACGACGATAACCCAGACTCCGCCTACCCCTGCACGAGAGCAGGGGTAGGCGGACGCTGTTACGGGATGCGGCGGACCGCACCGGTTGAGGCGTCGGTTGCCATGTGGGCGTAGGCTCGCAGGGCTGTGGTGACGGGGCGGTCGCGGTCCGCCGGTTGCCAGGGGCGTTCGCTGGACTCCATTTTGGCGCGTCGCTCCGCCAGGATCTCGTCTGAGACCAGCAGTTCAAGGGTTCGGGTGGTGACGTCGATCAGGATCTGGTCGCCGTCCTGCACCAGGCCGATCGTGCCGCCGCCCGCCGCTTCGGGGGAGATGTGGCCGACCGAGAGGCCTGACGAGCCACCGGAGAAGCGGCCGTCGGTGATCAGGGCGCACTTCTTGCCCAGGCCCGCACCTTTCAGGAACGCCGTGGGGTGCAGCATTTCCTGCATTCCCGGGCCGCCTGCCGGCCCTTCGTAGCGCACCACGAGCACGTCGCCGGGCTGGATCTGCTTGGTCAGGATCACCGAGACCGCCTGCTCCTGGCTTTCCACCACACGCGCCGGGCCCTGGAAACGGAACAGCGACGGGTCGATGCCCGCGGACTTGATGACCGCGCCGTTCTCAGCCAAGTTGCCGCGCAGCACGGCGAGGCCGCCGTCGGCTGTGTAGGCGTGTGCGGCGTCGCGGATGCAGCCTTCGGAGGCGTCGGTGTCCAAGGAGGACCAGCGGTTGGTCGTCGAGAAGGCCTCAGTGGTGCGCACTCCGCCCGGTGCGGCGTGGAACAGTTCGATCGCCGCGTCCGAAGTCGAGCCTGATCGGATGTCCCACTCGGCGAGCCACGAGGACAGATCCGGGGAATGCACCGAGTGGACGTCCCGATTGAGCAGTCCTGCTCGGTCCAATTCGCCGAGGATGGCCGGGATTCCACCGGCCCGGTGCACGTCCTCCATGTGGTAGTCGGAGTTCGGCGAGACCTTCGACAGGCAGGGCACGCGCCGGCTGATCTCGTCGATGTCCGACAGGGTGAAGCCGACCTCGCCTTCCTGGGCCGCCGCCAGGATGTGCAACACCGTGTTCGTCGAGCCGCCCATGGCCATGTCCAGCGCCATCGCGTTCTCGAAGGCCTTACGGGAGGCAATCGAGCGAGGCAGCACGGAATCGTCGTCCGAGCCGTACCAACGGCGGCAGAGCTCGACGACAGTCGTACCCGCGGCGGAGAAAAGGTCGCGGCGGGCGGCGTGTGTGGCAAGGGTGGAGCCGTTGCCCGGCAGCGCCAGGCCGAGCGCCTCGGTCAGGCAGTTCATCGAGTTGGCCGTGAACATCCCGGAGCACGAGCCGCACGTCGGGCACGCCGAACGCTCCACAATGGACAGCCCGTCCTCGTCGACGGCCGGGTTGG
The DNA here is from genome assembly GCF_017876405.1 of Kibdelosporangium banguiense. GTDB lineage: Bacteria > Actinomycetota > Actinomycetes > Mycobacteriales > Pseudonocardiaceae > Kibdelosporangium > Kibdelosporangium banguiense. The sequence goes on from NZ_JAGINW010000001.1 coordinate 4,228,446, forward strand.
CCGACGCGGCGATCGCGGTGATCAGATCCGTCGGCGCCTGGGCGACGCCGTCCACGATGACCGCCTTACCCGCTTCCATCGGCCCGCCGGACACGAACACGGTCGGGATGTTCAGCCGCATCGCCGCGTTGAGCATCCCCGGCGTGATCTTGTCGCAGTTGGAGATGCACACCAGCGCGTCCGCCTGGTGGGCATTCACCATGTACTCCACCGAATCGGCGATGATCTCGCGGGACGGCAGCGAGTACAGCATCCCGCTGTGTCCCATCGCGATACCGTCGTCCACCGCGATCGTGTGGAACTCCCGCGCCACACCACCGGCTTCGCGAATCGAGGAGGCCACGATGTCGCCGAGATCACGCAGGTGCACGTGACCGGGAACGAACTGGGTGTAGGAGTTGGCAATCGCCACAATCGGCTTGCCGAAGTCGGAATCCGTCATGCCGGTCGCACGCCAGAGTGCGCGTGCTCCGGCCGCGTTACGGCCGTGGGTGGTCGTGCGCGAGCGCAACTGGGGCATCGCCCCTCCAGATCAAGTCACTCTCAGTGGGAACAACGCGAGATTACCCGCGTTCAGGGGCCTGCCCGGAGTCGTCCGGTGTGGCCGGAGGTTCCTCGGAGGCGTTCGCGTCGGCGGTTTCGGCCGGGTCGGGGATACGCCCGTTGCTGACGCTGGAAAGCAAGGACAAGTGTCGCAGCCGGACACCGGGCAGCCGGGTCACGGTCTCGTCCGTGCCCACTGCGGACACTCGTCCGTGATCAAGTTTCAGGGACGCCAACTGGTCCCACTGCAGTGACCGGCTGGTGAACCAGGTGCGCGCGGTCAGGCCCGTCGCGTCCGCTGTCGTCCGGTGGCGCACCACCCACACCACGATCACGATCGGTACCAAGTAGATCGCGTACAACCCGGGTGCGGCGAAGGCGAACGGTGTCGCGGCCACCGCGAGCAGCAGCGGCGCGAGGAGGGCGGTCGGCGGAGTCCGGAAGACGACCTTGCTTACGGTCACGCATCGATGGTGCACCTTCGGCGGTGACAGCGCGGAGCCGGGTCCCCCGGATGGGTCCACTATCCGGGAACAGCGTCCCGTAGATTTGACGCACGCGCACAACCCGCACTACGGTCGGCTGTATGTTCAACCCGATTGGTCTCGTACTTCCCAAGCGCGTCGACGCTTAGGAGCAACAGACTCGTCGACGCGCGACCCTCGTGCGACCCATCCGGTCGGCGGGGGTTTTTTCGTGTCCGGACCCCTACCCGACCACCAGACCCACGAGGCAGAAACCGATGACCAGCGCTACATCGCGACCCGCCGCGAAACCCGGGGCGCCAGGACCATCCCCGGCCAACCGTCCGAAACCAGCGCCGCCCTCCGGTGCCCCGGTGCGTGTCACCGGCGCCCAGTCGCTGGTCCGTTCGCTCGAGGCAGTCGGTTGCGAGGTGGTCTTCGGCATTCCCGGGGGAACCATCCTGCCGGCGTACGACCCGCTGCTCGACTCGACCAAGGTGCGTCACGTCCTGGTCCGTCATGAGCAGGGCGCAGGCCACGCGGCCACCGGATACGCGCAGGCCACGGGCAAGGTCGGCGTCTGCATGGCCACCAGTGGCCCGGGCGCGACGAACCTTGTCACCCCCTTGGCCGACGCCAACATGGACTCGGTCCCGGTCGTGGCCATCACCGGCCAGCAGACCCGGGCCCTGATCGGTACGGACGCCTTCCAGGAGGCGGACATCTGCGGCATCACGCTGCCGATCACCAAGCACAACTTCCTCGTCACCGATCCGGCGGAGATCCCGCGGACGATCGCCGAGGCGTTCCACCTCGCCGCCACCGGCCGACCCGGCCCGGTGCTGGTGGACATCCCCAAGGACGTGCTGCAGGAGACCACCTCCTTCTCCTGGCCGCCCGAGATCCACCTGCCTGGCTACCGGCCGACGACCCGGCCGCACGGCAAGCAGGTGCGCGAGGCCGCGAAGCTGATCGCGGCGGCCCGCCGTCCGGTGCTCTACGTCGGTGGCGGCGTGATCAAGGCACAGGCCTCGGCCGAGCTGCTCAGGCTGGCCGAGCTGACCAACATCCCGGTGGTCACCACGCTGATGGCGCGGGGTGCGTTCCCGGACTCGCACCCGCAGCACCTCGGCATGCCCGGTATGCACGGATCGGTGGCGGCAGTGGGCTGCCTGCAGCGATCCGACCTGATCATCGCGCTCGGCGCCCGGTTCGACGACCGGGTGACGGGCAAGCTCGAGTCGTTCGCGCCGGACGCCTCGATCGTGCACGCGGACATCGACCCGGCGGAGATCTCCAAGAACCGCAAGGCCGACGTGCCGATCGTCGGGGACTGCAAGGAGATCATCACCGAGCTGATCACCGCGGTGCAGGCCGAGCTGGAGCGCGCCAAGGCCGACCTGACGCCGTGGTGGGCGCAGGTCAACAGCTGGCGCGAGACGTTCCCGGCCGGGTACGAGTGGCCCTCGGACGGCACGTTGTCGCCGCAGTACGTCATCGAGCGGATCGGCCAGCTCGTCGGCCCGGACGCGATCTACACCGCGGGTGTCGGCCAGCACCAGATGTGGGCCGCGCAGTTCGTGAAGTACGAGAAGCCGATGAGCTGGATCAACTCCGGTGGCCTCGGCACGATGGGCTTCGCCGTGCCCGCCGCGATGGGCGCCAAGTTCGGCATGCCGGACAAGGAAGTCTGGGCCATCGACGGCGACGGCTGCTTCCAGATGACCAACCAGGAGCTGGCGACCTGCGCCATCGAGGGCGCGCCGATCAAGGTCGCGGTGATCAACAACGGCAACCTGGGCATGGTCCGGCAATGGCAGAACCTGTTCTACTCCGAGCGGTACTCCAACACCGACCTGGGCACCCACAAGCACCGCATCCCGGACTTCACACTGCTGGCCGAGGCGCTGGGCTGCGCGGGCCTGCGATGTGACACAAAGGACGGTGTGGACGCGGTCATCCAGCGGGCACTGGAGATCAACGACCGGCCGGTCGTGATCGACTTCGTGGTCGGCAAGGACGCGCAGGTGTGGCCGATGGTCGCGGCGGGCACCGGCAACGACGAGATCATGGCCGCCCGCGGCATCCGCCCACTGTTCGACGAAGATGAAATCTAGCGTTGGCGGCCGGAGCCGCGAGGATCGCAACGACGAGGATGAGATCTGATGTCCACGCACACTCTGAGCGTTCTAGTCGAGAACAAGCCCGGTGTCCTTGCCCGGGTCGCCGGGCTGTTCTCCCGGCGTGGCTTCAACATCGAGTCGCTCGCGGTCGGCCCGACCGAGCATCCGGACGTGTCCAGGATGACGATCGTGGTCGCGGTCGACGAGCTGCCACTCGAACAGGTGACAAAACAGCTCAACAAACTGGTGAACGTCATCAAGATCGTCGAGCTCGAGCCGAGTTCGGCGGTCCAGCGGGAACTGCTGCTGGTCAAGGTCCGGGCCGACGCCACCGTGCGCAGCCAGGTCCTGGAGACCGTGCAGCTGTTCCGCGCCAAGGTGGTCGACGTCTCACCGGAGGCGCTGACCATCGAGGCGACCGGCACCGCGGACAAGATCGAGGCACTGCGCCGGATGCTCGAGCCCTACGGGGTGCGTGAGATGGTGCAGTCCGGCATGGTCGCCATCGGCCGCGGGCCCCGTTCGATCACCGCGACCGCGGTGCGCTGATTTCCGACAGGCTGACAAGGAAGAATTACATGAGTGTCGAGATCTTTTACGACGATGACGCCGACCTCGGTGTACTGCAGGACAAGAAGGTCGCGGTCATCGGATACGGCAGCCAGGGCCACGCGCACGCGCTGAGCCTGCGCGACTCGGGCGTGGACGTGCGCATCGGCCTGCAGCCGGGCTCGAAGTCCCGGGCGAAGGCCGAGGAGCAGGGCCTGCGCGTGCTGACCCCGGCCGAGGCCTCGGCCGAGGCGGACATCGTGATGCTGCTGGCGCCGGACACCAAGCAGAAGAAGATCTACGACGAGGAGATCGCGCCGAACCTGCAGGCAGGCAACGCGATCGCCTTCGGGCACGGCTTCAACATCCGCTACGGCCTGATCCAGCCGTCGGCCGACATCGACGTGTTCATGATCGCGCCGAAGGGCCCGGGTCACCTGGTCCGCCGCCAGTTCGTCGACGGCAAAGGCGTGCCCTGCCTGATCGCGATCGAGCAGGACGCCAGTGGCAACGCGCAGGCCCTCGCGCTGGCGTACGCCAAGGGCATCGGCGGCAGCCGGGCCGGCGTCATCAAGACGACCTTCAAGGAAGAGACCGAGACGGACCTCTTCGGCGAGCAGGCCGTGCTCTGCGGTGGCGCGTCCGCGTTGGTGCAGAACGGTTTCGAGGTGCTGACCGAGGCCGGCTACGCGCCGGAGATCGCGTACTTCGAGGTCCTGCACGAGCTCAAGCTGATCGTGGACCTGATGTACGAGGGCGGCATCGCCCGGATGCGTTACTCGGTCTCCGACACGGCTGAGTACGGCGACGTCACCCGCGGCCCGCGCGTGATCAACCCGGCCGTGAAGGAAGAAATGCGCAAGATCCTGGGCGAGATCCAGGACGGCACGTTCGCCAAGGAATGGGTGGCCGAGGACGCTTCTGGCCGTGCGAACTTCCAGAAGCTGCAGGCCGAGGGCGAGCAGCACCCGATCGAGGAAGTGGGCCGCAAACTGCGTGGCCTGATGTCCTGGGTCGACCGGCCGTTGACCGACACCGCCTGATCTCTTTCCCTGGAATGCCCCCTCGGGAGATCACTCCTGAGGGGGCATTCGATTTCTCAGCGGAAGTAGCCGTCGAACATGATCCGGCTTATCCCGGTCGTGGTTTCCATACCCACGATGTCGCCGTTGTCGACCACCTGGGTGTTGTTCATGATGGCGAGGGTGTAGCGCTCGCCGGGGCCGACAAAGCCCACCGAGTTCACCAGCCACGAGCCGTCTTCGTTGTCGTCGGCCCAGCCGTTCTTGTTGCCCGGCCGGGCGGCGGGACCGGCTCCCCAGACGCCCCACTGCTGGTTGACGTCGACCGAACGCATCTCGTTGACGATGTAGTCGCGGTGCGCGGCCGGGAGTTTGGTCAGCACGAAGTTCATCAGCCGGTCGAGGTCGTCGGCCGTGGTGAGAATCCAGCCCCAGTGATGTGGATGCTCGTCGGTGAATCGCATGTCGGTCATCCCGTAAGCGGGAAAGCGGGTCGCGAAGTCCTCGCCGCCGTAGCGATTCCACAGCGTGTGGGCCGCGTTGTTGTCGCTGGAGTTCAGCATCAGGTGCATCAGGTTGCGGTCCTCGGCCGTCAGCGTGATGACACCGGCGTCGTTACGCAGCAGCAGATCCACCACCATGGCGAGTTTGGGGGTGGAACACGCCCAGACAAGTGTGTCCGAATGGGTGCTGCGCCAGACCGCGCCGGTTTTGCGGTCCCGGACGACAATTCCGGCGAAACCGGGGCGGCTTTCGGCATAGGCGTTCGCCTGGACGATGCGTTTGAGCAGTTTCGGGTCGAAATGGCCTTTGTAGGACGCTGATTCCGCGGCGGTGGCAGGGGTGGCGCCGGCCGCCGGAACGGTTAATGGGAGGGAGCAGGCGGCCACGAGAAGGGCGGCCCCGATCACTCGTTTGTTGATCATGCTCATGACATCGCAACATAGCAGGGTCGCGCCCATGTCAGATCTTCTTCGACGAGATCACGACGACCGGCCATCCCCGTGCCGGTGAGGGTCGGGTATACCTAGCGTTATGAATGGTGACAGCGCGCCCATCTATGACAACAAGGCGCATGTGAGGGGCAAACTGGACCTCAAGGACGCCGAATGGCAGCGGGCGGCCGAGCCGGGTGCGGACCCCGACGGTGAGTACGTCGAGATCGCGTTTGTCGAGCACACGGACGGCGTGACCTATACCGCGATGCGCAATTCCAAGTATCCGGATGGCACGATTCTGGTGTTCACTCCCAGCGAGTGGGACGCGTTCGTGCAGGGTGTCCGGGCCGGGGAGTTCGACGAGCCCTGGTGAGTCACGAGAGCTGCGGCATAACCCAACTGTAACTCGCCTGTGAGGCTCTAGACTCCTGTGCGTCCGGGCCCGCTGCCGTACCCGGTCAGCGCGGTTCCGGCGATCTGGGCCGCACGGCTCCGCGCTTTCCCACCCAGTGAAATGAACTTGGAGCCGTTGCCGTGACTGCAACAAGCCGACCTGTTGTTCTGATCGCCGAGAAGCTGGCGCCATCCGTGCTGGACGTGTTCGGCGAGGAGGTCGAGGTCCGTCACGTCGACGGGACCGACCGGCCCGCGTTGCTGTCCGAGGTCGCTGGGGCGGACGCGCTGCTGGTCCGTTCGGCGACCAAAGTGGACGCCGAGGTGCTGGCCGCGACCGACCGGCTCAAGGTCGTCGCCCGGGCCGGGGTCGGCCTGGACAACGTGGAGGTACCGGCCGCGACCGAACGCGGCGTGCTGGTGGTGAACGCCCCGACTTCCAACATCGTCTCGGCCGCCGAGCATGCCGTCGGCCTGCTGCTGTCGGTCGCCCGCCGGATTCCCGCGGCCGACCAGAGCCTGCAGGCCGGTGCCTGGAAGCGCAGCTCCTTCTCGGGTGTCGAGATCAACGGCAAGACCGTCGGCGTGGTGGGCCTCGGCAAGATCGGGCAGCTGTTCGCGGCCCGGCTGCAGGCCTTCGACACGAACGTGATCGCGTACGACCCGTACATCTCGCCTGCCCGGGCCGCGCAGCTGGGCATCGAGCTCGTCGAGCTGGACGAGCTGCTGGCCAGGGCCGACTTCATCTCGGTGCACCTGCCCAAGACCCCGGAGACCAAGGGCCTGATCGGCGCCGCGCAGCTGGCCAAGACCAAGCCGGGTGTGCTGATCGTCAACGCCGCCCGCGGTGGCCTGATCGACGAGCAGGCGCTGGCCGACGCGATCGCGTCGGGCCAGGTCGGCGGGGCGGGCATCGACGTGTTCGCCACCGAGCCGACCACGTCGAGCCCGCTGTTCGGCCTGCCGAACGTGGTGGTCACGCCGCACCTGGGCGCGTCCACCGAAGAGGCACAGGACCGCGCGGGCACGGACGTGGCCCGCAGCGTGCTGCTGGCGCTGCGCGGCGATTTCGTACCCGATGGGGTGAACGTCGTCGGTGGTGCAGTCGGCGACGAGGTCCGCCCGTACCTGCCGCTGACCCACAAGCTGGGCCTGGTGCTGGCCGCGACCGGCAACGGCACGCCGACGTCGCTCTCGGTCGAGGTCCGCGGTGAGCTGTCCAATGAGGACGTCTCGATCCTCGCGCTGGCCGCCGAGCGCGGAGCCTTCCACGGCCTGGTGGACTCCCCGGTGACGTTCGTGAACGCGCCGCGGCTGGCCGAGGAGCTGGGCGTCGAGGTCGACATCGTCAAGGAGTCGGAGAGCGCGGCACACCGCAGTCTGGTGACCTTGCGCGCGGTCTACCCGGACGGCGGGACGATCACGGTGTCCGGCACGGTCTCGGGCCTCGCTCAGGTCGAGAAGCTGGTCGGCTTCAACGGCCGCAGCTTCGACCTGCGCGCGGAGGGCACCGTGGTGCTGGCCGCGTACCAGGACCGTCCGGGTGTGATGGGCACGGTCGGCACGCTGCTCGGTGAGGCCGGCATCAACATCGAGGCCGCCCAGATCAGCCAGACCACGTCCGGCAACGACGCGATCATGCTGCTGCGTGTCGACCGCCAGGTGGACAGCTCGGTGCTCGACTCGATCGGCCTGAGCATCGCCGCCACCAACATCCGCGCCGTCCAGTTCGACGCGTGAGTTGTGTCCCCAAAGTGGCTTTCGGAGCGCTGGATGCTCCGAAAGCCACTTTGGGGGCAAACCCGAAGAGTTGATGTTCGTGCCGATGGACTAGGCAATTGCGCCACCTCGCCGATAGGTTGCTTTCCGACGTCGATCAGACGCGGAGAGTGAGGCAGTCAAGTGGGGCGGACCCGTGCAACCGGGTGGAGGCGACGGTCTGTAATCGCCACGGTCACGCTCGCGGTTGTCGCGAGCGTAAGCAGTGCGGGTACCGCGATCAGCAAACCGGCCGACTACCCGTTGGCCACGGGTCTGGCGCTCACGCCGCGACTGCCACCGTCCACTGCGGATAAGGTCTCGGCGCGGATGGCGCCGACCGGCCGCGCGACAGCGTTCATCGAGCTGGCAAGACGTCCCGCAGTCGATGTCTACAACGAACAGTCCGGCCAGGGTGCGGGGCGCGAGAAGGCCCAGCAAGCCGCCCGTGAGGCCTCCCAAAGTGTCGGCAAGGCAGTGGACGAGCTGTCCGGCGCGTTGCGGGAGAGGGACGCGAGCGCGCAGGTCCTGTACAGCACCGTCAACGCCGTCGCGGGCATGGCGGTGACGGGTGACGCAGCCGCGATCCGTGAACTGTCCGCACGCCCCGAAGTCCAGTCGGTTCGCCCGATCGTGCCCAAGACGCGGACGAACGCGAACGCGGTTCAGGTCACGCAGGCGCTCAACACCTGGCAGGAGTCCGGGAAACTCGGCGACCGCGTCCGGATCGGCGTGATCGACGACGGCGTCGACTACACCCACGCGACATTCGGCGGCCCGGGCAAGCCGGAGGCCTACGACGCGATCGACCGGACCAAGGTGGAACCCGGCTACTTCCCGACCGCCAAGGTCGTCGGCGGCACGGACCTGGCAGGTGACCAGTTCGACTCGGCCGGAGTGCTCGGCTCGGCCACACCGGCGCCGGATCCGAACCCGATCGCGTGCGGCGAGCACGGCACGCACGTGGCCGGAACGGCCGCCGGATTCGGTGTGAACGCCGACGGCACGACCTTCCGTGGCGACTACACCAAGCTCGACTCCCAGGCGCTCAACGAGATGCGGATCGGTCCGGGCACCGCGCCGAAGGCGTTGATCTACGCCATCAAGATCTTCGGCTGCAGCGGCTCGACGAACCTCACCGCGCAGGCGCTGGACTGGGCGCTGGATCCCAACGGCGACAGCGACTTCGCCGACCACCTGGACATCGTGAACATGTCCCTGGGCAGCGACTTCGGCGCGCCGGACGACCCGGACAGCCTGTTCGTCCGCAAACTCGCCCGCAACGACGTGCTTTCGGTGATCTCAGCCGGAAACGGCGGCGACCGGTACGACGTCGGCGGCGCTCCCGGCAACACGGTCGAAGCGCTGACCGTCGCCAGCACGCGCGATCCTTTCGTGCTGCGGGACGCTGTCGAAGTGACAGCGCCGACCCCGGCCAGCGCGGGTGGCCAGTACAGCCAGGCGTTCACCGGCATCGACTCGCTGGATCTCACCAGGCCGATCGTGGCGATGTCGGATTCATCCAACATGGACGGTTGCCGCCCGTTCGGCGAAGACGACAAGGCCAAGGTCAAGGACAAGTTCGTCTGGCTGGAATGGGACGAGGCCGACTCCTCCCGCCGGTGCGGTTCCTCGGGCCGGGCTGCCAACGCGAAGAACGCGGGCGCGGCCGGTGTGTTGTTGTCCTCGGCGACCGACCAGTTCCCGGCCGGTATCGCGGGTATCGACAGCCTGCCGATGTTCCAGTTCACCGCCACCGCGGCCAATCCGCTGCGGCCGGCGCTGCAGGCAGGCACGTTGAGTGTGCGCATGCTCGGGTCCAAGCGGGCGAGCCTCAAGACGATGTCGCCGGAGATCGCGGACACACCAAGCAGTTTCACCTCACGCGGAGTGCGTGCGCCGGTCGTGAAACCGGACGTGGCCGCGCCCGGCGACACCATCGCCTCGGCACTGGCCGGCAGCGGCAGCCAGACCCTGGTGATCAGCGGGACCTCGATGGCCGCGCCGCACGTCAGCGGTGTGGCCGCGCTGGTGCGCCAGACCCACCCGGACTGGACGCCGGAAGAGATCAAGGCCGCGATCATGAACACCGCGGGCGCCGACGTGCGCACCGGGCCGGACGGGATTGTCCTTGCCCCGCAACGAGTCGGGGCGGGCCGGGTGAACGCCAAGGCAGCCGTGGACAACTCCGTGCTGGCGATGGTGATCGACATGCCGGGCGCGGTGAGTGTCTCGTTCGGGACAGTCGAGGCCATCACGAAGATGTCGATGACCAGGACCGTCCGGCTGGTCAACAAGGGCGCCAGACCGGCCGAGTTCACAGTCGCGTACGAGCCGGTCACCACGACCCCGGGCGTGCACTACGAGGTCACCCGCGGCCCGATCCGGGTCCAGCCCCGGGGCGCGGCATCGGTCTCGGTCACGTTGCGCATCGACGACCCGCTGGCGTTGCGCAGAACCATGGACCCGACCGTCTCGCCGACCCAGAGCGACCTCGCCCGCCAGTTCCTGGCCGACGCGTCCGGCCGGCTCCTGCTGACCCCGAAAACCGGCCCGCAGCTGCGCGTCCCGGTGTACGCGGCGCCCAAACCGGTCGCCAAGATCAGCACCGAGCCGCAGGTCACGTTCGACAGCCGGGAACAGGGCCTGCTGGCCATCCGCGGCAAAGGGCTGGACCAGGGCAAAGGCAGCGAGGCCTACCGGTCGTTGATCAGTGTGCTTGAGCTGCAGGCGAGCTCCCCGCAGCTGCCGTCGTGCCGCAAGAACCTGACAAAGGCCTGCACTGTCAACGACACCGCTCGTGGCGGTGATCTCAGATACGTCGGAGTAGCGTCCACTGCGCCGTACGCCGTCGAACAAGGCAAGCCCGACAAGGCGATCCTCGCGTTCGGCATAGTGACTTGGGGCAACTGGTACAACCTCGGAAGCAACACGGTCCCGTATGTGGACATCGACACGACCGGTGACGGCAAGGCAGACTTCGAGTCGTTCGTGACCAAGCTCACCGGCTCGGACGTGTGGGTGGTGAACACAGTGGACTTGGCCAGGCCGGGGAACCCCTCGGTGGCCCGTACCCCGTTGAACGGGTTGCTCGGCGACGTCGACACCGAGGTGTTCGACACGAACGTCGCCGTGCTCCCGGTCCCGCTCAAAGCGCTCGGCATCGACCCGGCCAAGGGCTCGGCGCGGATCTCGTACGCGGTCGGTGTGGCGGGGTACTACACCGCGCCGGGTGACGAGTCAGGTTTGATCGACAGTGTGGACTCGTTGTCGTTCGACCCGCTCAAGCCCGGTCTGCGGGCGACCGGACAGGGTGAGGACGCGCTCGTGTACCTCGCCCAGCCCGGCACCGCGCTCTCGGTGAAGCGGGAGAAGTCGGCGTTGGCGACAGGTAATTCTGCTGGATTGCTTGTCCTCAACCACCACAACGCCAGTGGAAATCGTGCCTTGGTGGTGCGGATTCCCGTCAGCTGAGATTTCGTGATCCGAAAGGGGGACCCCGTAAGCGTGGTCGAGGTACGGATGATCCGGAGGGTGCGGGTAGCCTTCCCTGAACTGTGCGGCCCGATGTCAGGGCCTGTATCCACGGAGGTGTCTGCATGCGGCTCGCGGTGATCCCCGGTGACGGGATCGGGCCGGAAGTGATCGCCGAGGCTCTCAAGGTGCTCGGCGAGGTCGTTCCGAGTGCTGAGATCACGCGGTATGACCTCGGCGCCGCTCGGTGGCACGCGACGGGGGAGCTGCTGCCTGAGTCGGTTCTCGGCGAACTGCGGGAACACGACGCCATTTTGCTCGGCGCGGTCGGCGATCCTTCTGTGCCAAGCGGAATCCTCGAGCGCGGACTGCTGCTGAGGCTGCGGTTCGAGCTCGACCATCATGTGAACCTGCGCCCGGCGCGGCTGTACCCGGGCGTACGTAGCCCGATCGCCGACCCAGGCGACATCGACATGATCGTCGTGCGGGAAGGCACGGAAGGTCTCTACGCGGGCAACGGCGGCCTGCTGCGTAAGGACACTCCGCACGAGATCGCGACCGAGGTCAGCGTCAACACGTCGTTCGGTGTGGCACGTGTGGTCCGTGACGCGTTCGCCCGCGCCTCGGCCCGCCCCCGCAAGCACCTGACCCTGGTGCACAAGACCAACGTGCTCGCGCACGCCGGGTCCTTGTGGTCGCGGGTCGTCGAGGAGGTCTCACTCGAGCACCCGGACGTCACGGTGGCGTACCAGCATGTGGACGCGACCACGATCCACATGGTGACCGACCCCAGCCGCTTCGACGTGATCGTCACCGACAACCTGTTCGGCGACATCCTCACCGACCTCGCGGCGGCCGTGACCGGCGGCATCGGCCTGGCGGCGTCCGGCAACCTGGACATCACCCGCCGCAACCCGAGCATGTTCGAGCCGGTACACGGCAGCGCCCCGGACATCGCCGGCCAGGGCATCGCCGACCCGACAGCCGCCGTGCTCTCGGTCGCCCTGCTGCTGGACCACCTCGGTGAGCGCGAGGCCGCCCGCCGGATCGAGGCCTCCGTGGCCTTCGACCTGGCGACCCGCGACCACGCCTCACCCGGCGGCACGTACGCCATCGGTGACCGCCTGGCCGCCCTGGTGTCCTCCAACACCTCTACGCGCACCACGGCTTAGTCTCCGCAGCTCAAGGCCGCCTTCACAGGTTGTGAAGGCGGCTTTGCCTGTTTGCGGGGCTGACGGCCTCCCAGAAAGTGGGAATTTGCGCCCGTGGGTTGGTATGGCGGGGCGGGGTGTGATTTGATGCCGGGCATGACCGCGTATGCCGTGATCATTATCGACCAGCGCGCCGGATAGCCAGCACTCATCCCCGGCGCGCCGACCTCTCGCATCTTGCGGGAGGTTTTTTGTTTGTCCGGCATAACCCACCCGGCATAGACACCAGGAGAGACCCGTGACCCGCAAGACCCCAGCCGGCACTCCGCTCGGCGACGACTTCCACGTGTACGACACGACGTTGCGCGACGGGGCTCAGCGGGAGGGCATTTCCTACTCCGTGGCCGACAAGCTCGCGGTCGCGCGCCTGCTGGATGAGCTTGGGGTCGGTTTCATCGAGGGTGGCTGGCCCGGTGCGTTGCCCAAGGACACCGAGTTCTTTGCACGTGCTGCCGGGGGAGAGCTGGAGCTCAGGCACGCGGCGCTCGTCGCGTTCGGTTCCACGCGCCGGGCGGGGACGACGGCAGCGGAAGATCCGCAGGTACGTGCCCTTCTCGACTCGCAGGCCCCGGTCATCACGCTTGTGGCGAAGTCGGACCGCAGGCACATCGAGCTGGCGCTGAAGACCGATGTGGACGAGGCGTGCGAGATGGTTCGCGACACGGTCGCGTTCCTGACCGGGGAGGGACGGCGCGTCTTCCTGGACGCGGAGCATTTCTTCGATGGCTACGCCTTTGATCCGGATTGCGCGCTGCGGGTGCTCACCGCTGCCATGGACGGGGGCGCGGATGTCTCGGTGCTTTGCGACACCAATGGGGGGCAATTGCCGTTGCAATTGGCCGACACCGTCCGCGAAGTGATCGCCCGGACCGGTTTCCGGGTCGGCATCCACTGTCAGGACGACACATCTTGCGCCGTGGCCAACAGCGTCGCGGCGGTTCAAGCCGGTGCAAGTCACGTGCAATGCACCGCGAATGGTTACGGCGAGCGGGCCGGCAATGCCGACTTGTTCGCCGTTGTAGGGAACCTCGTGACCAAGCTCGACATGCCGGTGCTACCCACCGCAAGCGTGGCCGAGCTCACCCGTGTCTCCCATGCCCTTGCCGAGATCGCGAATCTCGCACCCGACACCCACCAGGCCTACGTCGGGTCCTCAGCGTTCGCCCACAAGGCGGGCCTGCACGCGAGCGCGATCAAAGTCGATCCGGAGCTCTACAACCACATCGATCCGGACGTCGTCGGCAATGACATGCGGGTACTGGTCACCGAGATGGCCGGTCGGGCCAGCCTGGAGCTCAAGGGACGTGAGCTCGGGGTTGACCTGGCCGGCCGGCCTGCCGCACTGACCAGCGCGGTGCGCAAGGTCAAGGAGATGGAAGCCCGCGGCTGGTCCTTCGAGGCTGCGGACGCGTCACTGGAACTGTTGCTGCGCGGTGAGGTGGCGGAGGCGGAGAAGTCCGTTGTGGACTCGCCGCCGTTCGTGCTCGAGTCGTACCGAGTGATCCTGGACCACCACGTGGACGGAACGGTGGTCTCTGAGGCAACGGTGAAGGTGCATGTCGCGGGGGAGCGTGTGATCGCGACGGCAGAAGGAAACGGCCCGGTGCACGCACTGGACGCAGCACTCCGCAAGGCGTTGCTGCCGCACTTGTCGTGGCTGGACCAGGTCGAGCTGGCGGACTACAAGGTCCGCATCCTCACCGACCAGCACGGCACCGATGCGGTGACACGCGTGCTCGTGGAATCGACCGACGGCAAGCAGGAGTGGACTACCGTCGGCGTGCACGGCAACATCGTCGAGGCCAGCTGGCTGGCCATGTGTGACGCCCTGGTGCACAAGGCGCTACGGGAGAATCAGCCGGCCTGAGCCAAGGCAGAGAGCAAGGCGGCCCAAGCCGAGCGTTCGAACGCGAGGACTGGGCCGCCCGAGTTCTTGGAGTCCCGGGTCAGGACGAGGTCAGCGAGAGCAGCAACCTCGACGCACTCTCCGTTGTTGGCGCTGAAACTGCTCTTGGCCCACGCGACTTCAACGCAAGATCCGTTGTTGCCACTGAAGCTGCTCTTCCTCCAGCGCATGGCGCCCTCCAGGCCTGGCTCAGTCGATCAACTCTCTGATCCGGCTCAGTGACTTCGCAGGCGAGAGAGCGACCGATTTGAGATTCTCGACTGCCATTTTATAGGTCCGGACATCGGCCGGATCCTGTATGTAGACGGCGCCATCCACTCGTTCGGCGTAGGCGATGGACTGTGCTTGGGCGAAATCCAGCACGACGAGATGACCGGTGTTCGCGGCATGCGGACCATCTTCAGGTCGCACCACCTGGATAGTCACGTTGGGCAGTTTGGCCAACGCGAGCAGGTGTTTGAGCTGAGCCCGCCGGATTTCGGGAGTACCTACTGCCAGCCGCAGAGCGCCTTCCGCTATCACTGCGTGCAGGTTCAATGGATCATCGTCGGTGAGCCGCTTGGCCCGGGCCAAGCGAAACGACACAAACCGTTCGCTATGGTCACGCCGGACAAAGCCGGTGGCCTCAGTCACCGCTTCGGCATAGTCCGCAGTCTGAAGCAACCCTGGTAGCAGGATCGGCTCGAACACGAACTCGTTTTCCGCCAGTCCCTCCAGCCCCACGAAAGTTCTGAACCAGTCCGGCACAATATTCGACCAAGGGGCCACCCAGGACTTTCCAGCTGTGGTTCCCGCCAGCGATGCCAGGCGGTCCGCGTCGTGCTTCGCAGCGCCATATGTGGACATGAGGGTGGCGACATCCGCTGGCCACTGGATGTACTTGCTGGTCTCCATATGGCCGATCTTGGGTCTGCCCACGCCCGACTTCTCGGCCGCCTCAGACAGGGACAAGCCCGCTTGCCGGCGGTGGTGCGCCAGCTCGATGCCCACCAGCCAGCGCAACGCAGAGGGGTCATTCCTTGCCATGACTCAAGTTTCCCTGAGTCGGGCTCGACTTGTCGTCACTCGATCGAGTAGTTGAGTGGATAGAACGTCTAGCCTAACGTCAGTCAGGTGACTCTGGCGGAAGTTGTACTGCAGGGACTTGCTGATGAGGCGAAGGCCACCGCTCCGCGCCTTTTCGCCATCTGTGGCGTGCGGCACGACAAGATCTGCGACGGCGACACTTTCATCGCGTGGGGCATCGAGTTCGACGATCCGCCCGGCGCGGTCCTCTGGTACTGCGACGGCACGACCTTCGGGTCCGATTCAGCCAGTCAGGCGTTGCGCTCACATCAGATCGGGGCCGACGCACGCCTGATCTGGCTTGGTCACGGCTCTGCGGATCTTTCCTAAGGCATGGGCCAGTAGGAGAAGTAGTAGCCGTTGCCTCTGGACGGGACTTCCTTGTAGGTGCAACCACCGGCGACGCCGCCGGCCTCTCGCCAGCCGTCGCGGGCCTCGATGCAGCCGGGCTGAGTGTCGTAGGGGCCGTTCCAATAGGGTGGCCCCGCGGCGGTGGCCGGAGTGGCGCCGAGCACGAACAGACCGGCGAAAGCCAGTGTGGTCAAGGTTTTGCGCATCGTCTCAGCATCGGCGCGGTGCTCGGCGGGCACAATCCACCATTCAGCTTCGTGAACTCACCCCGTCGACCGGTAGGCCGGCATCGCGGACGTTAAAGTGAGCCGTGCGTATTGCTCGTATTGCCCACTCCGAAGGGTTCGCCTACGCGGCGCTTGGCGACGCGGATGGCCAGGAAGTCGCGCTGGAGATCGCCGAACAGCCGTTCGTGAAGCCCACGTTCAGTGGGCGGAAGTGGCCGCTCGCCGACGTCCGGCTGCTGGCTCCGGTGCTGCCGACCAAGGTCGTCTGCATCGGCAAGAACTACGCCGACCACGCCCGCGAGATGGGTGGCGAGCCGCCTGCCGACCCTGTGATGTTCATCAAGCCGTCGACGAGCGTGATCGGCCCGAACGCGGCCATCAAGCTGCCCGCCGACTCGTCCAGAGTGGACTTCGAGGGCGAGCTGGCGGTCGTGATCGGCCAGCCGTGCAAGGACGTGCCCGCCGAGAAGGCCGCGTCGGTCATCTTCGGCTACACGATCGGCAACGACGTGACCGCCCGCGATCAGCAGAAGGCCGACGGACAGTGGACGCGTGGCAAGGGCCACGACTCCTTCTGCCCGCTCGGCCCGTGGGTGGAGACCCAGCTGAAGGCCGAGGACCTGGCCATCCGCACCGAGCTGGACGGCGAGGTCAAGCAGGACTCCCGGACCTCATTGCTCCTGCACGACATCCCCGAATTGATCGAATGGATCACGCGGGTGATGACATTGCTGCCCGGTGACGTGATCCTGACCGGCACTCCCGCAGGCGTCGGCCCGATGAAGGACGGCCAGTCCGTGTCGGTGACTGTCGAGGGCATCGGCACGCTCACCAACCCGGTGGTCACCAAGTAGCAGCTTTCCTGTGCCCCCAATGCCACATTGGTGGCATCCGATGCCACCAATGTGGCATTGGGGGCACAGGTTTTTCTCTTAGCGGCGGGCGAAGTCGGGGGCATGCTCCGGACGCACCCCGATCGCCACGATGTATGCCGGAACTGCTCGAAGTGGCGGCAGGAGCCTCGTCAGGATTGTCGGCGTCTTCGGGTACGTGGTGCGCTTACCCGCCAGCACCGGGGTGAGCACCTTCGCGTGCAGGAAGCGTTGCAGTCCCTGGGCCACGACCATTGGCAGCCACCTGCGTCGGCGTACTTTCGCCAAATCCTCGGATTGCACCTTCCGCTCCAGCAATGGTTTCGCCAGCAATGCCGCTGCGGCTGCGGCATCTTGCACCGCGAGGTTGATGCCGATACCACCGACCGGCGACATCGCGTGCGCGGCATCCCCGATGCAAAGCAGGCCGTCCCGGTGCCATTGGTGCAGGCGATTGAGCTTGACGTCCAGCACTTTGACCTCGTCCATGCTCTGGATTGCACCGACCTTGTCGGCCAGATCGGGCTCGATGCGCACCACGCGATCTCGGAACGCCTGCAGTCCTTCCGCACGCAATTGCGGGTCATTGCCCTTGCGGGCCAGGTAGGCAATCTGGAAGTAGTGGTCCCGGTTGATCATCAGCAGCAGTTCGCGGTCGCCGATCCGGAACTGGATGTCACCCAGTCCACCGGTGTCGCGCTCGTCGCGTGGCAGCCGGAACCACCACGCGTCCAGCGGCACCGGGAATTCCTCCGGCACCAGCCCGGCTTCCTCGCGCAGCACCGACGATCGTCCGTCACACGCGACAGTCAGGTCGGCGTGCAGTTCGCCTTCGGTGCCGTCGGTTGTGCGATACCGCACGCCGGTGACTTTGGCGCCGTCCTTGAGCAGGCCGGTGACCTCGGTGTTCATCCGCAGTGTGTACGTGGCCTCCTGCTTGCCCGCGTCCGCCAGCAGATCGAGGAAGTCCCACTGCGGCACGATCGCGATGTAGTTGTACGGCGCGCGTAGCCGCCTGATGTCCCCGAGCACCTGGACCCGGTCGCCTGCGGGAAAACCGATGGTCTCCACCTTCGACTGCGGCAACTGCCGGAACTGCTTGCCCAGCCCCAGTTCGTCGATCATGCGGATCGTCGAGGCGTGCACCGTGTCGCCGCGGAAGTCCCGCAGGAAGTCGGAATGCTTCTCCAGCACGGTGACCTCCACACCGGCGCGCGCCAGCAACAGCCCGAGAACCATGCCGGCCGGTCCGCCCCCGACGATCGCGCAGGTCGTGCGCTCCATCTCGAACCCCTTCCAATTTTCAACAGCAGTTGAATAACTTCAGGGTGCTCTTGTCGGGCTGTGACGTCAAGTCGCCGTCACCCGGTTAGGCTCACCCCTGTTATGAACAACACGCCACCTCTCGCGGGCGTACGAGTCCGCTTCTGCCCTTCACCGACCGGCACCCCGCATGTCGGTCTGATCCGTACCGCCCTGTTCAACTGGGCCTTCGCCCGGCATCACGGTGGTGAGCTGGTCTTCCGGATCGAGGACACCGACGCCTCGCGGGACTCCGAGGAGAGCTACAACGCTCTGCTGGACGCGTTGACCTGGCTGGGAATCGACTGGGACGAAGGCCCCGAGGTCGGCGGCGACCACGGGCCGTACCGCCAGAGCCAGCGCGGTGAGATCTACACCGACGTCGCCCGCAGGCTCCTGGAAGCCGGCGAGCTCTACGAGTCCTTCTCGAGTCCCGACGAGGTCGACGAGCGGCGCAGGGCCGCGGGCCAGGACACAAAACTGGGCTACGACAACGCCGACCGGCACACGACCGACGAGCAGAAGGCCGAATTCCGCGCGCAAGGCCGTGAACCGGTGCTGCGGCTGCGGATGCCCGACGAGGACATCACCTTCCAGGACCTGATCCGTGGCGAGGTGACCTTCAAGGCTGGCAGCGTGCCTGACCCTGTTCTGGTACGGGCCAACGGCGCGCCGCTGTACACGTTGACCAACCCGGTCGACGACGCGTTGATGCGTATTACCCACATCCTGCGCGGCGAGGACCTGTTGCCGTCCACGCCGCGGCAGATCGCGCTTTTCGCGGCGTTGCAGCGGATCGGCGTGGCGGAGTCCATCCCGGACTATGCGCATCTGCCGCTGGTGCGTGGCGAGGGCAACCGCAAGCTGTCCAAGCGGGACCCCGAATCGAACCTGTTCGCCTACCGGGAGCGCGGGTTCCTGCCCGAAGGCATGCTGAACTACCTGGCGCTGCTGGGCTGGGCGATTGCCGAGGACCGGGACATTTTCAGCATGTCCGAAATGGTGCAGGCCTTCGACATCGGCAAGGTCAGCTCCAACCCGGCGCGTTTCGACCTGAAAAAGGCCGAGGCCATCAACGCCACCCACCTGCGTGCGCTCGGCCAGGACGATTTCGTCGAGCGGACCCTGCCTTACCTGGCGGCCGCGGGACTCATCGCCGAGAAACCGACCGACGAGCAGCGAACGCTGTTCACCGCGGCCGCGCCGCTGATTCAGGAACGCCTGATCGTGCTGTCGGACGCGGTGGGAATGGTGCGGTTCCTGTTCCAGTCCGAAGAGGACTTCGCCCCCGAGCCCGACTCGGCGGCCAAAGCCCTTGGCCAGGACGCACACCCCGTGCTCGACGCGGCGATCGCGGCCCTTGAAGCGGTGTCCGACTGGACTACACCGGCCATCGAGGAAGCGTTGAAGGCGGCCCTGATCGACGGTCTGGGGCTCAAACCCCGCAAGGCGTTCGCTCCGGTCCGGGTCGCGGTGACCGGCCGCACGGTGTCGCCGCCGCTGTACGAGTCGCTCGAGTTGCTGGGTCGTGAGAGAACTCTCACCCGCATGAGGCAGGCACGTAACGCCTGAGGGTCGTCGATCCGATACAGGCAGTTTGGCCCCCTTGGCGACAAGGGGGCTTAACCGTGTCAGTGACCCAACAATCACCTCGTTAGCCGAATCGCAAACAGGGGTGACACGCCTATCGTTCCTGGATGGCATCAGCGCTGGAGTTGCGGTCCGACCTTCTCGGATCGGTGGCCAATCCACCGGTAATCGCGGCGGTCTGTCTGGACATCGACGACACCCTCGTCGATTTCACCTCGGCCGCCAGATCCGCATTATTCGCGCTGATCGGCCGAGATGACATGTGGCCCGCTTGGCAGCACACGACAGACGAGTACGTCGCTCGTGCGGTATCCGGCGAACTTGATCCCCGCACGATGCGTATGCAGCGGACCAAGGCATTCCTGACCGACCTGGGAGTGCTGCTCGACGACGAGACCGTGGCCATGCTCGAAGATCGCCGGCAGACCCAGATGTGCAGCGGCTGGCAGCTCTACCCCGACACCTTGGCCTGCCTCGACTGGCTGCGCGCGGCCGGCCTCAAACTCGCCGCTGTGACGAACGCCTCGGGCCCGGCCCAGCGCGACAAACTGGCCTGCCTCGGCCTCACCCGCTTCTTCGACGCCGTGGTCATCGCCGGCGAGCTCGGCGTCTCCAAACCCCGCCCGGAGATCTTCCACGCCGCCTGCCAGCAACTTCAGGTCCCCCCAGAGCAGACAGTGCACGTCGGCGACCGCCTCGACCTGGACGCCATCGGCGCCCACGAAGCCGGCCTGCACGCGATCTGGCTCGACCGCGACGACCTCCCGACCAGCCGCGTCCCCCAGGGTGTGCACGTCATCCCAGACCTTTCCGAGCTGCCGTCCCTGCTCGTCAGCGAGTACGTCACCCCCTCGCTGACGGTCCCATCGCCCCGAGCCTGACCCCCGATTTTCGGGCCCCCGGGCGGTGGTCTACTATCTGTTCCGGCGCCAAGGACAGCAGTCAGTGACGCCGGTGGGGTATGGTGTAATTGGCAGCACGACTGATTCTGGTTCAGTTAGTCTAGGTTCGAGTCCTGGTACCCCAGCGAGAGAGTCCCCAGCACCACGTGCTAGGATTCCCTCAGTAAAAAAGAACAAGAAAGTTCCTGGCCCCGTCGTCTAGCGGCCTAGGACGCCGCCCTCTCAAGGCGGTAGCGCGGGTTCAAATCCCGTCGGGGCTACGCGAGTGGGCGAGCTATGGTCGGTGTTTCGCACCTTTCCATAGCTCGCTTCGCTATTATTTTGGGGGCCCAGCCGCCAAACCCCCGGGCGCACGTGTTTTTGCTTGGGTTGGGTTTTTGCTGCGGGACATTGTTTGGCTTTCGTCTCCTCCTCAAATTTTGGCTTGGGGCCTGCTTTCGCAGGGGTCGCGGCTTTGGGTTGCGCTCCAGCCAGGGCAGCTTGGGGATCTGTTCCAGCGTGAGGGCTCACATCGTGAAGCATGCGCAATCACAAGGGGCTCGCTCCAACTGCGTGGTGTGCTGAGGGGTGGCGTGCAACGGCGGAGAGGTTCTGGCGGGCCCGGACTCAAAGAGCGTCGGTTGGCGCCCGAGGAAGCTTCGAAAGCGCGTTAGCGCACCAAGGTTCGCCCCTGAGTGTCCTCACCCTCGGTCGGCCTGGGCGAAGCCTGATCACACAAGCTCAGGGCACCGCAGAGCAGCGGCGACCAGCCCAAGCCCGGCGCCCAGCAACGAAACCCAACCTCAGACCCGAGCCGCCTTTCAGCGACATGCATTGACACTGGATGGCGCCGGCGGTCGGAAGCGTGCGGTGCCCTGGGCTTGTGTGGTTACCCTGGGCAGGCCGATCGAGGGTGGGGGCGCGAACCGCTCTTCCGTCCTCATCTGAGGGAGGTTTGCCTGCCCGGCAGGGCATATCTCTCAACAGATGAGGAGCCGCAATCACAGCAGCGGGGTAGATGCCTTCTCAGGTGGAGTGTCGCGATCGCGGTGATGTCCGAAGTGGATGTCCAATGGAGACACCCCCGGGTGGGGGCCCGGGGGTGGGGGTCAGAGTCGGTTGTGGAGGGCGTCGGCGGCGGCGAGGAGGTCGGCTGCCCAGCGGGAGCCTGGTCTGCGGCCCATTCGGTCGATGGGGCCGGAAACCGACACAGCAGCCACAACGTTCCCTTGTCCATCACGCACCGGTGCCGACACACTGGCCACTCCTGGCTCACGTTCCGCAACGGATTGTGCCCAGCCCCGGCGGCGGACCTCAAGCAGGGCACGCTCTCCGAAGACCGCGTCGTTCAGCAGTGCTCGCTGGGTGCCGGGATCTGCCCAAGCGGCAAGGACCTTCGCACCGGAGCCCGCGGTCATCGGGAGACGGGCTCCCACTGGCACTGTGTCGCGTAGACCGCTTGGGGGTTCGGCGGCGCAGACGCAGATTCTGTGCATCCCGTCACGGCGGTAGAGCTGCACGCTTTCGCCGGTGATGTCCCGCAGTCTTGGCAGGACTGCGTTCGCGGCGTCCAGCAGTGGGTCGGTCGCGCCGCCCGCCAGTTCCGAGAGGGCCGCGCCTGGGCGCCACCTGCCGTCAGAACCTCGGCGTAGCAACCGATGTACTTCCAGGCCGACGGCGAGCCGGTGCGCGGTCGCCCGCGGCAGACCGGTTTTCGTGCAAAGTTCCGCCAGGCCACAGGGTTCCTTGGCAACGGCCTGCAACACGGCCATTGCTTTGTCCAGTACCCCGATTCCGCTATGCTGTCCCACACACCGATACTAACTTCCCGATATCTGAGATGTCCAGTATGCGGGAACCACCACATTTCCAAGCAATCAGTTGGAGGAGCGATGGGCCACACGCTCGCTGAGAAAGTGTGGAACTCACACGTAGTACGTCGAGGCGACGGCGACGAGCCGGATCTCCTCTACATCGATCTGCACCTCGTGCACGAAGTGACCAGCCCGCAGGCGTTCGACGGCCTGCGTCAGGCCGGCCGCCCGGTTCGCCGCACCGATCTCACTGTGGCGACCGAGGATCACAATGTGCCGACGGTCGACATCCAGCTGCCGATCGCCGATCCGGTCTCCCGTACCCAGGTCGAGACTCTTCGCCGCAACTGCGCCGAGTTCGGCGTCCCGCTGTATCAGATGGGCCACGACGAGCAGGGCATCGTGCATGTCATCGGCCCGCAGCTCGGTCTGACCCAGCCGGGAATGACCGTGGTCTGCGGCGACAGCCACACATCCACGCACGGCGCGTTCGGCGCGATGGCGTTCGGCATCGGCACGTCCGAGGTCGAGCACGTGCTGGCCACCCAGACGCTTCCGTTGCGGCCGTTCAAGACGATGGCGATCAACGTCTCGGGCTCGCTGCGCCCCGGCGTGACGGCCAAGGACATCATCCTCGCCGTCATCGCCAAGATCGGTACCGGCGGCGGCCAGGGTTACGTCCTGGAGTACCGCGGCAGTGCCATCGAGGAGCTGTCGATGGAAGCCCGGATGACCGTGTGCAACATGTCCATCGAGGCCGGCGCCCGCGCCGGGCTCATCGCGCCGGACGAAACCACGTTCGCGTATCTGAAGGGCCGCGAGCACGCCCCTCAGGGCGAGCAGTGGGATGAGGCTGTGGCCGCTTGGAAGCAGCTGCGCACCGATGATGACGCTGTCTTCGATCACGAGGTCCACCTCGACGCCGACGAGCTCACCCCCTTCGTGACGTGGGGCACGAACCCCGGTCAGGGCCTGCCCTTGTCCGAAAACGTTCCTGACCCGGAGCAGATCGCCGACGAGAACGAGCGCACCGCTGCCGAGAAGGCCCTGTCCTACATGGACCTCAAGCCGGGCACGCCGCTGCGGGACATCCCGGTCGACACCGTCTTCCTCGGTTCCTGCACCAACGGCCGGATCGAGGACCTGCGGGCCGCCGCGGACGTGCTGCGCGGGCACAAGGTCGCAACCGGAGTACGGATGCTGGTCGTCCCCGGTTCAATGCGGGTCCGTCAGGCCGCCGAGTCCGAGGGTCTGCACGAGGTTTTCCTCACCGCCGGGGCCGAGTGGCGTTCCGCCGGATGCTCCATGTGCCTTGGCATGAACCCCGACCAGCTCAAGCCGGGCGAGCGCAGCGCATCGACATCCAACCGCAACTTTGAGGGCAGGCAGGGCAAGGGCGGCCGCACGCACCTGGTTTCTCCGCTGGTAGCGGCTGCCACAGCCGTTCGCGGCACCCTCTCCTCCCCCGAAGACCTGGACTGAAGGAAGAGCACGTCATGGAGCCGTTCACTACTCACACCGGGGTCGGAGTACCCCTGCGCCGGTCCAACGTGGACACGGACCAGATCATCCCGGCGGTCTACCTGAAGCGGGTCAGCAAGACGGGGTTCGAGGACGGCCTGTTCGCCGCCTGGCGGCAGGACGAGCAGTTCGTGCTCAACGTCGAGCCGTACTCCCGGGGCAGCGTGCTGGTGGCCGGACCGGACTTCGGGACCGGCTCGTCGCGGGAGCACGCCGTCTGGGCGCTGTCCAACTACGGGTTCCGGGCGGTCATCTCCTCCCGGTTCGCCGACATCTTCCGCGGCAACGCGGGCAAACAGGGTCTGCTGGCGGCACAGTGCGAACAGCACGACATCGAGCAGCTGTGGAAGCTCCTGGAGGCCGAGCCGGGTACGGAAGTGACCGTCGACCTGCGAGAAAGGCTTGTCACAGCGAAGGAGTTCACGGCCGGGTTCACCATCGACGACTACACCCGTTGGCGCCTCTTGGAAGGGCTGGACGACATCGCGCTGACACTTCGACACGCCGGAGCCATCGATTCGTTCGAAGCTTCGCGCCCGGCCTTCAAGCCCGTCACAACCCTTGCCTGACGGGCTGATTCCGGGGCCAAATGTCACCCCGATGGGCGGATCACAAACCTCTTAAGGAAAAATATGGCGTGGCGCGTGGTGGTCGCGCGCTTTTCGGCATATGGTGGCGAGAAGTCGGCCGCAAAAGGCCGTAACCGTCATGTGGTCATAGTGGAGGACAGAAGGGTGAACAAGGCCCAGCTCATCGAGGCGCTCACGGAACGCCTGGGCGACAAGAAGACCGCAGGCGCTGCGGTCGACGGTCTCGTCGACGTGATCGTTCGGACGGTCAACAAGGGCGAGAAGGTCAACATCACCGGCTTCGGTGTTTTCGAGAAGCGCGCCCGCGCAGCTCGTACCGCGCGTAACCCGCGCACCGGTGAGACCGTGAAGGTCAAGAAGACCAACGTGCCCGCATTCCGCCCCGGCACGGGCTTCAAAGAGGTTGTGAGCGGCGCGAAGAAGCTGCCGAAGGTGGCTGCCGCCAAGTCGGCGACCACCCGCAGCACCGGCACCACCACGCGTGCCGCTGCCGCTCGCACCACGGCTTCGACGGCGCGTAAGAGCACCGCCGCGGCGAAGACGACCGCCGCCAAGCCGGCAGCCAAGACTGCTGCCAAGACGGCCGCCGCGAAGCCCGCAGCAGCAAAGACGACGACGACTCGTCGCGCCGCTGCGAAGCCCGCCGCCAAGGCTGCCACGGCCAAGAAGACCTCGGCCGCGGCCGCCAAGAAGCCGGCGACCCGCAAGAAGTAAGCAGTAGCTCAAAAGCCGTGAGGGCCACCCGGGGACGCCTGGGTGGCCCTCACGGCTTTGTCGTGTATATGTTTGGGCGGCGGGGCGGCTCTGACGCCGCAGCAGGGCATTCAGCAGCCCTTTCGCGGCACGTCAGGGCTTGGGCAGCGGGCTCGGGTAGTAGTCCGCGGCGACCAGCTCAGGTCCAGGGTGGACGAACGACAGCACCCACAGGCTGCCCTTCTTCGCGCGGACTTCGGGCAGGTCAAGGCCTGATTGCTTGGCCAGCGCGCAGATCAGGCCGGGGATCACCCCGCCCTGGCTGCAGATCACCGGCGTTCCCTCGGCGGCCACCAGCTCCAGCAGCCTGCGCCGGCCCGCCTCCGGGTCGCCCGAATAGTCCAGCTCGCCCAGCAAAGGCTCCTCGGCGACCGTCCTACCCAGATCCCCGGCGAGGCCTGCAATCGTCTGCACGCAGCGCTCAGGCGGCGCGGAATGCATACGTTCGGCACCGAACAGTGGCAACAAATCCCGCAGTGCGTCGGCCTGCCGCTTCCCGGCCGCCGACAGCGGGCGCAGCGAATCCGGGCCGTGCCAGTCTTCCCGTTTACCCGCCTTCGCATGCCGGACGAGCAGCACAGATCTGGTTTCGGCCGGCAGCCGGGTGAACTCGGCCAGCACCGCCACATCCTGTGGATAAGTCAGGATTGCGGCCGCCTGTGCCGGCGGCAGCCAACGCAGTTCGTCGACTTCGTCGTTGGGTTCGAAGTGTCCGCCGATCGCCCGTGCTGCGAAGTAGTCGACTTGTTTGGCCGCCTCGCCCACGCAATAGCGAACAGTGTTCAGGTGCCTACCGAGAACAACGTCGAAGCCGGTCTCCTCGGCCACTTCCCGGACCGCCGCCTGTGGCACCGTTTCGCCACGATCGAGTTTTCCTTTCGGCAGGGACCAGTCGTCATAGCGGGGACGGTGCGCCACTGCGACCGTCCCGTCCCGCCAAACGACTGCGCCCGCCGCCGCGATAGAGCTTTGCGCCACGATCTCTTTAACCCTGTGCCCCGTGCAGTGCGATCATTTCCCGTTGGTGGTCGCGGACCTGCTCGTGTTCGGTCGGCGACGGTTCCCATTCGCCGCCGGACTGTAGTACCCAGCACCGGGTGGCCGGGTCCAGAGCGGAGTCGAACATCGCGTCCAACTGCTTGACCAGGCGCGGGTTACGTACCGGGACCTGCACTTCCACGCGCCGGTCGAGGTTGCGGTGCATCATGTCCGCGCTGCCGATCCAGAACTCGCCCGACCCGGCGAAGTGGAACACCCGGGAGTGTTCCAGGAACCGGCCGAGGATCGAGCGGACCGAGATGTTCTCGCTCAAGCCGGGGATCCCTGGCTTGAGCGCGCAGATTCCCCGCACCACCACATCAACCCGGACACCGGCCTGCGACGCCCGGTACAACGCGTCGATGACCTGCTCGTCCACCAACGAATTGGCCTTGAACCGGATGCCCGCCGGACGGCCCGCGCGGGCGTGTTCGATCTCCTGTTCGATTCGGTCCACGATGCCGCGGCGGATTCCGTGTGGTGCCACCAGAAGGCTTCGATAGGTGTCCTGACGTGCGTATCCGGTCAGGACGTTGAACAGGTCGGTGAGGTCCGCGCCGATCGACGGTTCGGCTGTGAGCAGGCCGATGTCCTCGTACAGCCGCGCTGTCTTGGGGTTGTAGTTGCCCGTTCCGATGTGGCAGTAGCGGCGGATCGTGGAACCCTCCTGGCGCACCACGAGCGAGGTCTTGCAGTGCGTCTTGAGCCCCACCAGGCCGTAGACCACGTGCACGCCGGCCTTCTCCAGAGCCCTGGCCCACTTGATGTTCGCCTGCTCGTCGAACCGGGCCTTGATCTCCACCAGGGCCACGACCTGCTTACCCGCTTCAGCCGCGTCGATGAGGGCGTCCACAATGGGCGAATCACCCGATGTTCGGTACAGCGTCTGTTTGATCGCCAGGACGTGCGGGTCGCTCGCCGCCTGCTCGATGAAACGTTGCACACTTGTGGAGAACGAGTCGTACGGGTGGTGGACGAGCACATCGCCTTCCCGCAGCGTTGCGAAGACGCTCTTGGGCGTCTCGTGCTCGGCGAATGCCGGGTGCGTCGCGGGCACGAACGGCGCGTCCTTGAGGTCCTTGCGGTCAACGGCATGCAGCTGCCAGAGGCACGAGAGATCCAGCAGGCCGTTGATGACGACCACGTCGTTGGGGGCGACTTCCAGCTCACGCAGCAGCAGTTCCTGCATGTGCTCACTCATGTCGCTGGCGATCTCCAGCCGCACCGGCGGGCCGAAGCGGCGCTGCGCGAGCTCGCGTTCCAGCGCCAGCAACAGGTCCTCGTCGCGGTCCTCCTCGACCTCCAGGTCCGCGTTGCGGGTCACCCGGAACTCGTGCACCTCGGTGACTTCCATTCCGGTGAACAGTTCACCGAGATGGGCCGCGATCAGGTCCTCCAATGGCAGGAAGGTGGCACTCCATTCGTCCCCATTGGACTCGACATTCAGCAGCCTGGGAACGTTGTCGGGCACTTTGACCCTGGCGAACCGCTCGGTGCCGGCATCCGGGTCCCGCACGGTCACCGCGAGGTTCATCGACAGCCCGGAGATATAGGGGAACGGGTGCGCCGGGTCCACCGCGAGTGGCGTGAGCACCGGGAAGACCTGGTCGGTGAAGTAGTTGTGCAGCCGCTTCTTGTCGTCCTCGGCCAGCTCGTTCCAGCGCACGATCCGGATCCCGCGCTCGGCCAGCTCACGCCGGATGCGCTGCTCGAAGGCCGCGGCGTGCT
The DNA here is from genome assembly GCF_017876405.1 of Kibdelosporangium banguiense. GTDB lineage: Bacteria > Actinomycetota > Actinomycetes > Mycobacteriales > Pseudonocardiaceae > Kibdelosporangium > Kibdelosporangium banguiense. Next base: position 4,256,559 of record NZ_JAGINW010000001.1, read on the forward strand.
GCTCGACGAGTTCCTGGTTGCGCTTGGCGATGTACGCCAGCTGCTCGCGCGGGGTCAGGCCGTCCGCGCTGCGCACCGAAAGGCCGGTCTCCCGGCGGCGTTTGAGCCCGGCGACCCGCACCATGTAGAACTCGTCGAGGTTCGAGGCGAAGATGGCCAGGAACTTGGCCCGCTCCAGCAGGGGCTGGGACTCGTCCTCGGCCAGTGCCAGGACGCGGGCGTTGAAGTCCAACCAGGACAGTTCCCGGTTGAAGTACCGGTCGTCGGGCAGGCTGTCGGCGGCCACCGCAGCGCTCGTGGCCGCAGGGGGTGCCGAGGGGACGCTCCGTTCGGGCTTGCTCGCGGCGGGCGGTGGCGATGGGGCCGGTGGGTTCAGGTCGCTGCTGTCGGTACTCACAGCAGGCATTGTCCAGCACTTTTCGTCAAGATGCGCATCTGCGGGCGGACAACGTGGTTAACACTCGATCGGCCCACAGGCCACTGCGCAAAGTAGCGCCGAAGTCTGCTGGCCGAGACCCAGATCACGGGCAACCGCGAGATCATCCACCGTGTCCACGTCACACCGCAACGAAGGCCAACTGTCTGTCAGCGGCAACGCTCCGGAGGCCGCGTGCGCCTGCGCCGAGCCCGCGCCGAATCGTGGATCCAAAGGCGCGCCGGGAGCCGACAGCAGCAGAGTCGTGCCGGTGGTCTGCCGATCGGCGCAGAACGCCCGCCTGCCATCGGCGGTTTTGATCGCCGCCGCCAGCTCATGCGGCCGCAACGCGGGCAGATCCGCCTGAAGCGCACCGATTTGACCGGTTGGATCCGACTCGCGCAGAATCGCCGCCCCGTGCCGCAGCGCTTGGTTGAGACCACGTGCCGGGCCTTCGGGCACACACTCGAAGCCTTCGGCCGCAAGAACGCTCGCGACCGTGGGATCCGAGCTCACGACCAGGACACGCCGCACGCCGTCGGTCTGGATCGCCGCGGTGACTGTGTCCAAAAGCACGGCCAGCACCAAACGGGTGTGCTCGCCCGGCTGGACAGCGCCACGCAGCCGCGACTTGGCGTCGGGCAGCGCCTTCACCGGGACGACGAGATCTGTCTGCACCGTCTAATAGTGCCTGAAAACCCGGTTGCCCAGCGCGGGAGTGGCGGAGTCCTAGACTCAGGCCGTTCATCTGTGCGTTAGGAGGAGCCTTGGCGCGTCGTGAGAAGGACGGGTTCTGGGTGAAGACCGCCGCGGCGGTGTTCTACCCGATCACCTGGTTGGGCAAGCGGGTGACACGGGGTGCCGAGCGGATTCCCCGCCAGGGCGGTGCGATCTTGGTTCTCAACCACATCTCGCACCTCGATCCGGTGGTCGACGCCGTGTTCGTGCACCGCAACAAGCGGGTGCCGCGGTTTCTGGCCAAGGACAGCCTGTTCCGCATCCCGGTGGCCGGCAAGATCATCGGCGGGGCCGGCACGATCCCGGTCTACCGCGGCACGAGCAATGCCGCCGACAGCCTGCGCGCGGCCAACGAGGCGCTGGCGGAAGGCAAGATCGTGGTGATCTATCCGGAAGGCACGATCACCAAGGACCCGGATGCCTGGCCGATGCGGCCGTTCCCCGGTGTGGCCCGGCTCGCGCTGGCCAACGACGTGCCGGTGCTGCCGATCGCGCGCTGGGGCACCAACCACATTCTCAACGGGTACACCAAGACCTTCCGGCCGTTCCCCCGCAAGACAATCACGACGTACGTCGGCGAACCGGTCGATCTCTCCCAGTTCCGTGGCGAGGATCCGCCGACCAACACGACCCTGATGCGGGTCACCGACGTGATCATGAACGAGGTCAAGACACTGCTCGCGGAGATCCGTGCCGAGCAGGCACCGGCGGGCTTCTTCAACCCGAAGAAGGCCTCCTGACATGGAACTGAGGCGGATCGCGGTACTGGGCGCGGGTTCGTGGGGCACGACCTACGCGAAAGTGATGGCCGACGCGGGCCGGGACGTCGTGCTGTGGTCGCGCCGCCCGGATGTGGCCGAGGCCGTGGCACAGCGCCACGAGAACCCGGAGTACCTGCCGGGCGTGCGGCTGCCGGGCAACCTCACGTCCACATCGGACCCGCAGGAGGCACTGAAGGGCGCCGAGGCAGTCATCTTGGCAGTGCCTAGCCAGAGTCTGCGGGCCAACCTGTCGCAGTGGCGGCTACCGGCCGGTGCGACCCTGGTCAGCCTGGCCAAGGGCGTGGAATTGGGAACTCTCAAGCGGATGAGCGAGGTCGTCGCGGAAGTCGCGGGCGTGCCGTCGAATCATGTCGCTGTGGTTTCCGGGCCGAACCTGGCCATGGAGATCGCCAACGAGCAGCCGACCGCGACCGTGATCGCCTGCGAGGACCACGATCGTGCGGTCGCACTGCAACACGCGAGCACAACCGGCTACTTCCGGCCGTACACGAACACGGACGTGGTCGGCTGCGAACTCGGCGGCGCGTGCAAGAACGTGATCGCACTGTCCTGCGGGATGGCGTCCGGGCTTGGCTTCGGCAGCAACACGTTGGCGACCCTGATCACCAGGGGACTGGCCGAGACCGCGCGGCTGGGCATGGCGCTCGGGGCCGACCCGATGACCTTCGCCGGCCTTGCCGGGCTGGGAGATCTGGTCGCGACGTGCTCGTCGCCGTTGTCGCGCAACCGGACCTTCGGCGAGCGCCTGGGCAGCGGTCAGTCGCTGGCCGAAGCCCAGAAGGCGACCCACGGACAGGTGGCCGAAGGCGTGAAATCGTGTTCGTCCATCCGGGCGCTGGCCGTGCGGCACGGAGTGGACATGCCGATCACCGAAGTGGTGCACCGCGTCTGCCACGACGGCCTGGACCCGCGTGAAGCGGGCGCGGAACTGATCGGCCGCAAGGTCAGGCCGGAACGGTGACCGCACTGGGAGACGGCACTCGGTGCGTGCACGGCGGGATGGCCGATCCCGTGCCCGGGACCCCATTGCTCGCCTCGCCCGTGTTCGCCACGGCCTACCACCTCGGACATCCGTCCTATGGGTACGGCCGTGCCGACAACCCGACCTGGCGTGCCCTGGAATCCGCGATAGGAGACCTCGACGGCGGCGAATGCGTGGTTTTCTCCTCCGGGATGGCCGCGATCTCGGCCGTACTGGAGCTGTGCACAGGCAAACTCGTGTTGCCTTCGGACGGTTACTACCTGACCCGGACCCTGGCGCAATCGTTCGACGCGGTGGCAGTGCCGACAGCCGGACCGTGGCCCTCGTTCGCCGGCGCGGGCCTGGTTCTCCTGGAAACCCCCTCGAACCCAGGCCTGGACGTGTGCGATATCACCGCATTGGCCTCAGCGGCCCACGCCGAAGGCGCCCTTTTGGCTGTGGACAACACGACCGCGACCCCGCTCGGCCAACGCCCCCTCGAACTGGGCGCGGACATAGTGGTCTCCAGCGACACAAAAGCCCTGTCCGGCCACAGCGACATCCTGCTGGGACACGTGACATGCGCGTCCGCGGATCTGGCTGCCCGCATCCGTCAGCACCGAACAGTCCACGGAAGCATCCCGGGCCCCTTCGAAACCTGGCTCGCACACCGTGGTCTCGGCACGCTGGACCTCCGCCTGGCCAGGCAAGCCACCAACGCCGCAGCGCTTTATTCGGCATTGCAGGACCATCCGCTGGTCTCGGGCCTCCGATGGCCTGGGGCCCCGGCAGATCCGGCCTACCCGGTGGCGTCCCGCCAGATGCGCAGGTTCGGCGGCGTACTCACATTCACGCTGCCATCCATAGAAGTAGTCGACCGTTTCCTGGCCGCCAGCAAACTGGTGACCGCCGCAACAAGTTTCGGCGGCCTGCACACGACCGCCGACCGCCGCGCCCAATGGGGCGACCCAGTCCCCCCAGGCCTGGTCCGCCTCTCAGCCGGCTGCGAGGACACCGACGACCTGCTCACAGACATCCAGGCAGCCCTGAACACCACCTGACCGCATCGCTGCGCGTGAGGTTTCTGCTTTGCGGTGCACCGCCTCTGATGTCCCACTGGCCGCACCTCAACGACAGGGGCAAGTTGCCGCATGGCCATCGATGCCGGACCCGCACGGCAAAAACCGACATCGATGGCTCCCCCGTTAAGCCAAAGTAGCGGCGGGGTCTGACATCCGGGCGGGACCTGGCACTTCGCGAGGCCAGAGCCCAGAACCAAGCCCCAGCCACCGACTTTCGACCGCCGAAGCCGCAGCGCCCCTGCCGCCGACAGGATCTTCGGCTACGCCCGCAAGACTTTCGACCGCCATGTAAGCCTTTTCCGGCCCCTCATATGGAAAAGACATCCCCCCACCCAGTCCCGGGGGCGGCCCCGCTGCCAGTCTATCGGGGGTGGGGGTGCGACAGGGGGTGAGCAGGGGTGACTGTGGATGGATGGGGTGCCTGTGGACAACTGCGGTCCACTTGGTGGGCGTGATTTGACGACCTTGGGTTCGGCTGCTTTCCTATTCGCATGATGCGCGCTATGGCTGACGGACGGGGTCACATCGACCTCGGGTTCGTCGCGAGCGCGCTGTGTCTTTCTCGGTGATCGGCCCGCTGCCCTCTCTTTCGCGCCCATTTTTCCGAGGAAGTTCCATGTTCGCCGTTCCTGAGAACACTGTTGCTCGTGCTGGTTCGCTCACCGCCAAGCATCCGTCGCGGATCGCCGCCGAGGTCGCGCTTGACCGTGATCGGTGGAAGGGCCTGCTGAGGTATGACCCGGTCGAGCGCTTCGCCGCGCTTGTCGAGCGCACTGATGACCACGAGGTCTGGTTGATGAGCTGGCTTCCTGGCCAGTCGACGGATCTGCACGACCACGGCAGCGCAACCGGGGCGTTCACGATTGTGTCCGGTGTGCTGACCGAGACTGTGATGCGCGCGGGCGTCACGCACGACTTGCGTCCCGGCCAGTCCAGGGTGTTCGCACCCAACTACGTGCACCAGGTCGTGAACAACGGGGTGGACCCGGCGGTGAGCATTCACGTGTACCGCACTACCCGCGAGATGCGTACCTATCCGTGACGTGAGCCGGGATCTCCCAGCCGGGTGCCAGGTCCGGGCTGGGTACGGGTGCCGCCCACCGTTGCGCGATCGGGAGTACGCCTGCCCAGGCGGTGTTGGCGTCGATGTCCTCGTCTTCGTCGGCCGGCGGGCCGCCCCGCATCTTCACCGAAGCCTCGGCGAGGGACATCGCGAGCACTGATGTCTTGGCCATCTCCTTCGCGTTCGGTTTGCGGGAGTGCTCCCACGAGCCGGGTGCGAGGTGCTCGGTCAGCACCTGGAGGCCGTGCATTTTCTCTGCTTCGTCAGTCACGAGACGAGCGCGGCCGTGCACGACAGCTGATCGGTAGTTCACCGAAAAGTGGAACATCGACCGCGCGTACACGACACCGTCGAGGTGGGTGACGGCGACGCAGATGTCGTTGTCGAGCGCGGCGGTCCGCAGGGTGAGGGCGCCTGACGAGCCGTGCAAATACAAGGTGTCTCCGTCGCGGCCGTATCCGGTTGGCAGCACGAGCGGGGAGCCGTCGATGACGACCGAGAGGTGGCAGATGAGTCCGGCGTCGAGGACGGCGTCGAGCGCGGCCCGGTCGGCGACGGCGCGTTCCTTTCCGCGTTTGATTGTGCTTCGCGGTGTGGGGGACAGCTGAGGTCGGGTCACGACTACCAGTGTCGGCAGCGAAGTGGCATCATCAAAGGGCCAAAAAGACCGAAAATGGAAAGGCCAATTGGTGTCCGCCGACCCGCCCGCCCCACCGGTCGCACTCGACCGCGAGTCCGAGATGCCGCTCGCGGTTCAGCTCGCCGACGCGTTGCGGTCCGCTGCCGCGGACGGACGGCTGCGCAGCGGCGACCGTCTGCCGTCGACCCGCGCGCTCGCAACGAGACTGCAGGTCAGCCGTACCGTCACCTCCGCAGCATACGAACAATTGCACGCCGAGGGATGGATCGCAGGCAAGCACGGTTCCGGCACATATATAACGACAGCCCCGCCCGGCAGCCTCCCCGAGACGCCGCCACGGCCCAAGCGCGGCACGACGGCCAGAACGCTCATCGACCTGACACCAGGTTCGCCGTGGGCAGGAGGAATTGACCGTGCCGCATGGAGACGCGCGTGGCGCGCGGCGGCAGACGCGCCCCCGCTCATGCGCCCGGAACGCGCGGGCCTGCCTGAATACCGCGAAGTTGTCGCTGAGCACCTGTTGCGGCACCGCGGATTGCGTGTCGGCGCCGAGGACGAGACGGTCCTCGCGACGGGTGGCACGTCCGCGGCTGTGTCCGAACTCGCGTCCGCGGTGCTTGGCCGTGGCACGACTGTCGCGATCGAAGAACCTGGCTACCAGCGGGCCGCCGCGGCGATGACGGCGGCAGGGCTCAATGTTGTCCAAGCGCCGGTGGATGTCGAAGGGTTCCGCGTCGACTCCGTTCCGGACGGCGTCAAAGCGGTGTACTGCTCGCCCGCGCACCAATATCCGTTGGGCGGCCGCATGCCTGCCGGACGCCGCGTGGAGCTTGTCGAGCGCGCACGTCGTGACGGCTTCCTTGTAATAGAGGACGACTATGACGGTGAGCTGCGCTACGACGTGGCGCCATTGCCATTGCTCGCCGCGCTTGCTCCGGACGTCGTGGTGCATTTGGGAACCACGAGCAAGATCCTGACCCCGACACTCGGTACTGGCTGGATGGTTGCACCGCCAGCTGTCGTGTCGGCGATCCTGGAGCTCCGGGATCGAACGGGAATTGGTCCGGCTGTTGCGGGGCAACGCGTACTGATTGAACTTGCGCGGCACGGAGATCTCGGACGGCACTTGCGGCGATTGCGCCGAGAGCTCTCCGAGCGCCGGTCGCTCGTGGTCGATGCATTGCGCGAGGCAGGGTTGGCGGTGCTCGGAGACGACGCGGGAGCGCATGTGGTGGTGCCGTTGGGTTCAGGACGTGCCGAACGGGATGTCAGGACGCGTGGCGAAGAGATCGGTGTCCGGATCGACGGGCTCACCAGGCACCACGCCGGCCGCGCCCGCTGGCATGGCATCGCGCTCGGATATGCGGCGTGTTCCCGCGAAGAGCTCCTCGGCGTGTTGCCCCAGCTCGTGGACCTGCTCAAGCAGGCAAATCACGACAGGTAGGGTCGGGCGTCATGAGCGAGCCGAAAACCCGAGTCGCCGTCGTGTTCGGCGGCCGAAGCACCGAGCACGCCATCAGCTGCGTCTCGGCAGCCAGTGTGCTCGCCAATGTGGATCCCGGGCGTTTCGAGGTCCTGCCGATCGGTATCACGCCCGAAGGCAGCTGGGTCCTCGCGCCGGGTGCGGCCACTCTGGCGATCGAGGGCAGCGCGCTGCCCAGCGTGACCGGCGGGACTGAGCTGGTCCTGGCCGCGTCCAACGTCGTGGCGCTGGACAAAGGCGAAGTTCTCGCGAACGTGGACGTGGTCCTGCCGATGCTGCACGGCGCCTACGGCGAGGACGGCACTATCCAGGGTCTGCTCGAACTGGCCGGGGTGCCCTACGTCGGTGCGGGCGTACTGGCCAGTGCGGTGTCGATGGACAAGGAGTTCACCAAGAAGCTCCTGATAGCCGAAGGCCTGCCGGTCGGGCAGTACGCCGTATTGCACCGAGACGAAGCGACCCTGCCGGAGTCCGAGCGCGAGCGTCTGGGCCTGCCGGTGTTCGTCAAACCCGCGCGCGCGGGCTCATCGCACGGCATCACCAAGGTCACCGATTGGACCGACCTTGAGGACGCGATTGCGTTCGCCCGTGCGGTCGACCCCAAGGTGATCATCGAGGCCGGTGTGGTCGCGCGTGAGGTCGAGTGCGGTGTGCTGGAGTTCCCGGACGGCCGGATCGAGGCTTCGCTGCCGGCCGAGATCCGCTCCAGCGCGGAGTGGTACGACTTCGAGACCAAGTACCTCGACGAGTCGCTGGAACTCGACATCCCCGCCAAGTTCGACGACGCCGTGATCGAGAAGATCCGAGCCTTGGCCAAGCGTGTTTTCCGGGCGGTGGACTGCGCGGGCCTGGCCCGGGTCGACTTCTTCGTCCTTGAGGACGGCGAGGTGCTGGTCAACGAGCTGAACACGATGCCAGGCTTCACGCCCAGCTCGGCGTATCCCAAGATGTGGGCAGTGACCGGAGTGGACTATCAGACCCTGGTGACCACCCTGATCGACACCGCCATCGCGAAGGGAACCGGCCTTCGCTAGGACTTGCGGGGCAGGGTTTTGCCGATCAGGGCGGAGAGGTCCTGCAGCGGGCCGGTTCCGGCTGTCGCCGGAACCGTCACCGCGACGTAGACCGTTCGATCCACGAGATACCAAGTGCTTGATTGCTCGCCGTCGATCGGCAGCCATTGCACCCCGTCGATCGCCCGGGTGTTGGCGGTCGCGGTGTATTCGGCCGGCTTGTCCAGACCACAGCGCAGCACCACCGGGTCCGAGCGCTGATCTGTCCAGGCGGCGGACGCCGGTGGGGCCGGTTCGGCGAGCTGTGCCTTCGCCAGTACCGTGGAACCCGATTGCAGTGACGCGGGCAGGTTCTTCAGCAAAGTGCCGCAGTCAGCCGAACCGGCTGCGGGCGCGGGCACCGGAACCAGCGCGACCGGGCCGGTGCGCGTGGGGGGCGGCGGCTCGGCGGTCTGCTCGCGCGAGCCGAACACGAGACTGGCGATGATCACCCCGGCGAGCAGTAGCACGGCCAGACCGGCCGCGATGAGAACCCTTGGCCTGTCCACGCCCCAACTACAGCACGGGTCAAAGATGGACCACCGGGCAGGTGAGGGTTCGAGTGATCCCGTCCACATTCTGGATCCGGGCGACCACCAGTTGGCCGAGCAGATCGACGTTGTCCGCCTCGGCCTTGACGATCACGTCATAGGGACCGGTGACGTCCTCCGCGGTGGTCACTCCCTGTATCTCGGCGATCTCTGCCGCGACCGCGGCCGCTTTGCCGACCTCGGTCTGGATCAGGATGTATGCGTGGACCACCGGTGTGCCCCCTTCGTTCTGGACAAGAATGCTCAAGGTAGGAACGTGGTCAGCAACGTACCCCAAGCGGGGAATGTTTGGTGATCCGAACATTCGGTATCGGAGGCTTTTGTGCGATCGGACACGCCGGCCGAGCCCGGCACCGTCGCCGAGTTGGGTGAGTTCTCCCTGATTCAGCGGCTCACGGGCGGGCGCGCCCAACCGCCGAGCACGCTGCTCGGACCGGGGGACGACGCCGCGGTCGTGGTGGCCTCCGACGGGCGCGTGGTGGCCAGCACCGACGTTCTCGTTGCGGGCGTGCATTTTCGGTTGGACTGGTCCACACCGGAACAGGTTGGACACAAGGCGGTGGCGGTGAATCTCGCCGATGTCGCCGCCATGGGCGCGGCACCGACGGCGGTGCTCGTCGGGCTGGCCTGCCCGCCGGAGACCACAGTGGAACTCCTCGACGGGATCACCACAGGGATGTGGAAGGAAGCGACCCGGGCCCGGGCGGGCGTGGTCGGCGGGGATGTGGTCAGCTCCGAGACTTTGGTGATCTCTGTCACTGCGTTGGGGGATATGCAAGGACGCGAGCCGGTCACGAGGTCCGGCGCGTTGGTCGGCGACGTGGTCGCGGTGTGTGGCCGTCTTGGTTGGTCCGCGGCCGGCCTTGCGGTGCTGGGGCGCGGGTTCCGCTCACCGGTGACTGTCGTCAGCGCGCATCGGGCGCCAGAGCCGCCATATGGTGCGGGTGCGCAGGCCGCGGATGCGGGCGCCACCGCGATGATCGACGTATCCGACGGCCTGTTGGCGGATCTGGCACACATCGCAGAGTCTTCCGGGGTGGCCATCGACGTACGGACCGACTTGCTGGAAGTGCACCAGCGGCTGGTCGACGTCGGCACCGCGCTCGGCGCCGACCCGCGGCACTGGGTGCTGACCGGCGGCGAGGACCACGCGCTGGCCGCGACTTTCCCGGGACCGGCGGCGGTTCCGGAAGGCTGGGTGACCATCGGCACGGTCCGGCGGGGTGGCGGCGTGACCGTGGACGGCCGTTCGTACGAGAAACCCGCTGGCTGGCAGCACTGGCGGTGAGTCTGTCCATATTGGAGGAAATGTGCCGATCTACGCGCTCGGTGACCGCGAGCCGATCATCCACCCCGATGCATACGTCCATCCGGACGCCACAGTCATCGGTGACGTGACGCTGCGCGCCTACGCCTCGGTCTGGCCGCAGGCCGTGCTGCGCGGTGACTCCGGCAGCATCCAGGTCGGTGAACGGACCAGCGTGCAGGACGGAACAATCGTGCATTGCACCGAGTTTCATCCGGCGGTGATTGGTTCCAATTGCGTGATCGGCCACAACGTGCACATCGAAGGCGCGACAGTAGCCGACAACTGTCTGATCGCGTCGGGCTCCGTACTGCTGAACGGTTCCGTCGTCGAGGAAGGCGCGGTGCTCGGTGCAGGCGGCGTGATGTCGTTCAACGGGCACATCCCAGCGCGGCGAATGGCTCTCGGCGTGCCCGCCAAGATTCGCGAGGGCTACGAGGTACCGCCGATGGCGTGGGCGATGATCGTCGACCGGTACGTCGCCAACATCAAGATCTACAAGGCGGGCCTCCGGCGCCTGGACTAGGCCCATTTTCGCGGTGCACTATCCTACGGCGGCATGGCACGTCCCTTGAACGAAGTCATGGACCCAGGCTGGGCCGCGGCCCTCGAGCCGGTCGCCGGCCGGATCGCCGAGATGGGCGAGTTCCTGCGCGCCGAGATCGCCGCGGGCAGGACATACCTGCCCGCGGGGGAGAACGTGCTGCGCGCCTTCAAGCAGCCGTTCGACGATGTCCGTGTGCTCATCGTCGGCCAGGACCCGTACCCCACCCCGGGACACGCGGTCGGCCTCTCCTTCTCTGTGGCCCCGGACGTGCGCCCGATCCCGAAAAGCCTGATCAACATCTACAAGGAGTACTGCGAGGACCTCGGTCACCCGCGGCCGGCCAACGGCGACCTGACGCCGTGGACCGAGAACGGAATCCTGTTGCTGAACAGGGCTTTGACAGTCGCGCCCGGCAAACCCAACTCCCATCAGGGCAAAGGCTGGGAAGAAGTCACCGAGCAGGCGATTCGCGCACTCGCCGCCCGCGACAAGCCGCTGGTCTCAATCCTCTGGGGCCGCAACGCCCGCAACCTCAAACCGCTGCTCGACCCGTTGCCCTGCATCGAAAGCGCGCACCCCAGCCCGATGTCGGCCCACATGGGCTTCTTCGGCTCCAAGCCCTTCAGCCGCGCCAACGAACTGCTGACCCAGCAGGGTGCCACCCCCGTCGACTGGAAACTGCCCTAGCCGCAGCCATTCAGGTGATCCCGGTGCGAACGGCCCATTCGCACCGGCTCGCCCTTCGAAAACCCCTGCTCAGAACCCATTCCCGGTAGACTGGACCAGGGACGCCCCCGGTGAGGGTGGGGGCTGTTTTCTTATGTAGGGGCGGGGTTTCGGCAAAGTTGATCACGGGGTGAGGGCGGGCACGGCTCTGGTTGGGAATGAGGGTTTCGAAGTCCCGTGATCGTGAGCGAGCCGCGGCCTGAGCGTGCTGTGGATCTGCCACTCGTGCTGTTCGCAATCCCGACCCGGCCAGCACCGACTTGGACGGAGTCCTGCGCGGTGGGTGTCTGTGCTGGTTGTGAGCTTCGGTCTGGTGGGCGTGAGCGGGCATACTGGGGCCAGTGGGGATCTGTGCGCTGATTTTTGACTTTGACGGCCTGCTGATGGATACCGAGAGCACGCAGTTGGCCAGTTGGCAGTATGAGTGGCGGCAGTTTGGGCTTGAGCTCGATGTGGCGGGATTCTTCGCTGATCACGGCGGGGATGTCAGTGGGCATCGGTATGCCGCGCTGGCTCAGGCGGTGGGGCCTGGGTATGACCAGATCGCGAGTCACGCCCGCAGGACTGCCTATCGGGATGAGCTGAACGCTGTCCTCAGGTTTCCGGCCGGCATCGAGAAGTGGCTTGGGCAGGCGGATGGGCTGAGGGTGGCGGTGGCGAGCAGCTCACCACGGTCCTGGGTACAGCCGTTGCTTCGGCAGTCTGGGTACCTGGACCGGTTTGAGGTGGTGGCGTGCGGGGATGAGGTGGCCGCGCCGAAGCCGGACCCAGCGGTGTACGAGCTTGCGTTGCGGCGTCTTGGGGTGCGGGCCGAGAAGGCGGTTGCGTTTGAGGACACGCCTCATGGCGTTGCCGCGGCCAAGGCGGCCGGGTTGAGGTGTGTGGCGATTCCCAACCCGTTTGCTGATCCTGGGCGGTTCGAGTCTGCGGATCTGGTGCTGGCCAGCGCCTCGGACCGAACGTTGCCGGAGATCGTCGGCCGGTGGTGAACACGAACCGGCCCGGGTGGTCGGGACCACCCGGGCCGGTTGGCGAAAACCTAGGACTTCAGCCCCGGACGACCTTGCCCGCCTTCAGGCAGGAGGTGCACACGTTCAGCCGCTTGCGCTGCGAGATGCCGATCTTGGCGTGCACGGTTTGGATGTTCGGGTTCCACCGACGGTTGGTACGCCGGTGGGAGTGGGAGACCGACTTGCCGAAGCCCGGCCCCTTACCGCAGACGTCGCACACAGCAGCCACGTCAGTGTCCTTTCCTCTGGGTTGCCGGCGGGATTCAGCCGACGAACAGTCCAGCCCGGGCCGGCCGGGCAACTACGACAGGGTAACCGGTGGCCTCCGGCGGTTACAAACCGGCCCCGTTCTCCGCCCTTGTGACGTGTTCCTGGTTACTCTCGCGCGAGCCGCCGAACCACGAGAGGAACCGACCGTGTTGCAGGCCCTGGACGCCGCCGCGATCCGCCGTTGGGCCGCGGTGTGTGTGCGGTCGTTGGACGCGCAACGCGATGCCATCGACGGTATCAACGTGTTCCCGGTGGCCGATGGTGACACTGGGTCCAATCTGCTCGGCACAATGCGCGCCGCGCTCGAGGCATTGCTCCGAGCTCCTGTTGATGAGCGGTCCGAGGTGGGCGCCGCGTTGACTGTGCTGGCCAAGGGGGCGTTGGCGGGCGCCCGCGGGAATTCGGGTGTGATTGTTTCGCAGATGCTCCGAGGGTTGGCCGAGGCATTGCGTGACATCGACCAGGCCGGGGCCGTCGACCTTGGAAAAGCGCTGGTCAGGGCGGCGGAGCTGGCGGCGGGCGCGGTTGCCGAGCCGCGAGCGGGCACGATGCTGACGGTCCTGACGGCTTCGGCTGCGGCCGCGCGGCGGGTCCGTTCAGGTGTGTTGCACGAGGTCACAGCGGCTGCGGCGCGTGCTGCGGGAGAGGCGCTGGTGTTGACGCCCCAGCAGCTCGACGTGCTGGCTGAGGCCGGTGTGGTGGACGCTGGTGGACGTGGGGTACTCGTGTTGCTGGAGTCCCTGGTCACGGTCGTGAACGAGCGAGACGAGCCGGTTGTGCCCTATTCGACGTCTGTGCAGTCGCCGGTCGCGGCCCGGGAGGCCGGGTCGGCCGAGTTCGGCTACGAGGTGATGTACCTGCTCGACTCGACGACCGACAAAGCTGCGATTGAACTGAGGGACAAGCTCGGACAACTCGGCGATTGCGTGTCGGTCGTGGGTGACGGCGCCGGGCTGTGGACGGTGCATGTGCACTGCAATGACATCGGTGCGGCGATCGAGGCAGGCGTTGAGACCGGGCGTCCGCATCGGATCATGGTCGCTCGGTTCGCCGACGCCGAGGGCGCGCCCACGCGCTTTGGGAGGGCTCGTGTCGTGGTCATCCCGGCCCGTGGCGCGGGCATAGCGGCACTGTTCCGGGGCGAGGGTGCGTTAGTGCTGGAGATCGGTCCCAACGACGAGCCGGACGTATGGGACCTGCTGAACCTGATCACATCGACAGGTGCGTCGCACGTCACAGTCCTGCCTGGTGACGAAGGCCTGGTGGGGATCGCCGATGAGGCTGCGACCAGGGCGGTCGCCGGCGGTCAGGACGTGGTGGTGATCCCGTGCGCATCGCCGGTGCAAGCGCTTGCGGCCTTGGCGGTGCACGACCCGGCGCGGCGTTCTGGCGACGACGTGGTGTCCATGGCCGAGGCGTCGGCAGCGACAAGGCGTGGCGAGCTCGTGGTGACCAGCCAGGACGCGATCACCTGGATCGGGCCATGTCAGGCCGGTGACCTGCTGGGATTCGCCGACGGTGACGTGATGCGGATCGAGCACGGTCCGGTCGACGCCGCCATGGTGATCCGTGGTGCGTGCGCGGTCGTGGACCGGATGCTGGGGGCAGGTGGCGAGCTGGTCACCGCCATGCTCGGCGCGGACGCCCCGGAACACCTGGCTGATGAGCTGGAGAAACACTTGCGGTCGGCGTACCCGGCGGCCGAGTTCGTGGCCTACCGCGGCGGCCAGCGCGACTCGGTGCTGATGCTCGGTGTGGAGTAAAGGTGTGCGGTAAAAGTGTCGGTGTGGCTCGATAGTCTGGGCCTCGATGAACGCGTTCGAGGAAAGCCTGCAGCCCGTTCTGGGCAAGAAGTCGGCCGACGCGTTGGCCGTCTCGCTGAGCCTGCACACCGTCGGCGACCTGCTGCGGCACTATCCGCGCCGGTATGTCGAGTTCGGTGAGCTGACCAGCATCGCCGGCCTGGAGATCGGCGAGCACGTCACCATCCAGGCCGAGATCCGCAAGGTCACCCAGCACCGGATGCGGTCGCGCTCGGGCACCCGGACCGAGGTCGTGATCACCGACGGGCAGCGCGAGCTGAGCATGGCGTTCTTCAACCAGCTCGGGAAGTACAAGGACAAGCTGAAGGTCGGCGCGCGCGGCTTCTTCGCCGGCAAGGTCGGCATGTTCAACAAGAAGCTGCAGCTGCAGAACCCGGACGCGCAGATCTTCGACGACGACGAGGACGGCTCGCTGCGCAAGATGATGCCGGTCTACCCGGCCGCGCAGAAGCTGCCGACCTGGAAGATCGCCAACTGTGTGAAGCAGTTGCTGTCGGTGTGGGAGGGCGCTGAGGACCCGCTGCCGCCGGAACTGGTCAACGGCCGCGGCATGCTCAGCCTGGAGGCGTCCCTGCGCGCGATCCACAATCCGGGGGGCTGGGACCAGATCGGCGCGGCGCGCAAAAGGCTGAAATGGGACGAGGCGATCGCGGTTCAGCTGGTGCTCGCCCAGCGTCGGAGCGCCTCCGCTGCGCGGCCTGCTCCGGCTTGCCCGCGTAAATCCGGTGGAATTCTCGATGCTTTCGACCAGCGCCTGCCTTTCCAGCTGACGGCCGGGCAACAGGAAGTGGGTGCTGCGGTCGCGGATGATTTGTCCGGGCAGCATCCGATGAACAGGCTGCTGCAGGGTGAGGTCGGTAGCGGAAAGACAATTGTGGCACTGCGTGCGATGCTGCAGGTTGTCGATTCTGGCCGGCAGGCCGCGATGCTTGCCCCCACTGAGGTGCTGGCCGCTCAGCATGCGCGTTCTTTGCAGGAAATGCTGGGCGACTTGGCGATGGCGGGTGAACTGGGGGCGGCCGAGCAGGCGACTCGGCTGACTTTGCTGACCGGTTCTTTGCCCGCGGCAGCGCGTAAACAGGCTTTGCTTGACGCTGCTTCTGGTGCGGCCGGGATTGTGGTGGGCACGCACGCGTTGATTCAGGACAAGGTTTCTTTCGCCGACCTGGGTTTTGTGGTCGTGGACGAACAGCACAGGTTTGGTGTGGAGCAACGGGATGCTTTGCGGACCCGGGCCGCTGACGGATCGAGTCCGCATGTTCTGGTGATGACCGCGACTCCTATTCCGCGGACTGTGGCGATGACGGTTTACGGTGATCTGGAGGTTTCCGCGCTTCGGGAACTGCCACAGGGGCGGTCGCCGATCGCCACGAACGTGGTTCCTGTCGCCGAGAAGCCGCAGTGGCTTGACCGGGTCTGGCAGCGTGTCCGGGAAGAGGTCGCGAACGGGCATCAGGCCTATGTGGTGTGTCCCCGGATCGGCGAGGCGGGTGCTGAGGACGGGGATGAGCCGCCGCCCGAAGACGACAACGGGCGCCGTCCCCCGGTCGCGGTTGAGGAAGTCGCGCCTTTGCTGGCAGCCGGTCCTTTGTCCGGGCTTCGTATTGCCGTTCTGCACGGGAAAATGCCGGCTGACGAGAAAGACCTGACCATGCGAGCCTTCGCTGCCGGTGAGGTTGATGTTCTGGTCGCCACGACAGTTGTCGAGGTCGGTGTCAACGTTCCCAACGCGACCGCGATGGTGATCATGGATGCCGACCGATTCGGCGTCAGTCAGCTTCACCAGTTGCGAGGACGTGTGGGGCGAGGCAGCGCGCCTGGATTGTGTTTGCTGGTGAGTGAGGCTCTGGAAGGAACCACCACCCGGGAGCGGCTCGACGCCGTGGCTTCTACTCTGGACGGATTCGAGCTGGCTCAGCTTGATCTGGAGATCCGGCGTGAGGGGGACATTCTCGGTGCTACTCAGTCCGGGCGGCGCTCACAGTTGAAGATGCTTTCCCTGCTCCGGGATACTGATGTCATCGAGAGCGCGCGGGATGAGGCCCGGCGGTTGGTGGAAGAAGATCCCCAGCTTTCCCAGTACCCGGGACTGGCTTTGATGGCCGCCACTTTGGTCGATTCCGAGCGGGCCGAGTATTTGCAGAAGGCGTAGTTTCTGTGGCTGGAATCCAGCCACAGAAACGCCGGGAAACTAAGCCGATTCGGCTGCGTCGAAGTGCCGGATGGCTTCCTTGACAGCCGCATTGGTGGCGGCCAGCCGCTCGGCGACCTGGTTGCGCAACTCGATCAGCCGCTTGGTGGCGGCGTCGGCCTCGGTCTGCTTCTGCTCGGCGTTGGTGAGGATCTCGGTGGCGATTTCCTCGGCGTCGCCCTTCGTCTGAGCGGCCACCATCTCGGCCTTGGCCTGCTGAGCCGCGATGGCGGAGTGCGATGCCTGCTCCAACGAGACCCGCTTGGCCTCGGCGTCCGCGTCTCGCTTGGCACGCTCGCCTGCCGACTTCTCCTCCAGCGCGGCCGCCGAGTCCTTGGCGTCGGAGAGGATCTTGGCGGCCTGGCCGCGGGCCTCGGTCATCAGCTGGGTGTGTTCGGCGGTCAGCTTCGTGCGGAGCTGGTCGTACTCGGCGTCGAGCTCGTCGTGGTGTTTGGTGTACTTCTCTTCCAGCTCCGCCCGGCGGCGGTCCAGCTCGGCGATCCGGTTCTCATGGGCCGTCTGGAGCTCGGTCGCGAGCTGATCGGCCTTCTGTGTCAAGTCGGCCAGGTACGCGTCGGCTTTCGCACGGGTCTTGGCGCCGTACTTGTCGGCGTCCTCACGGATGCTGATCGCGTACTTGTCCGCGGCGAAGCGGGTGTCTGTCGAGTACTTGTCCGCGTCGGCCTTGAGGGCCGCGACGCCTTCCTCGGCTGTGCGCCTGAGGTCGGTGACCTCCTCGTCGGCGAGGCGCATCATCTCGCGGACGCGTTCGGTCATGGCCGTGGCGCTGCTGGGGTTGGTCGCCATGCGTTCAAGGCGTGCCTTGGTGTCGCTGAGTTCCTGCTGCGCGTAGTTGAGTGCCTTGGTCAGCTCGGCGACCTGGGCGACTGCCTCGTCGCGGCTCTTGGCCGCGTTCTTGAGGTCGTAGCCGAGCCGGGTGACCCGCTCGTTGACCTGCCGCTGGTTGTACCCGCGCAGGACGATGTCGAAGTGGGCGGACTGGTTCTTCTGCGACTCGTCGGCGACAGCCATTCCACCACTTTAGTGAATCGCCCGATCGCGCAACCTGTGAGGTACGCCGTACATATGGTGGAGGAGTGGCAGCGACCTTGTCGGCCGGTCGAGTCACGGGCTCTCACCACATCGAGGGTGCGGCGTGCTCCCTGTGATACCGGCCGAACCGGTGAATTAGCCTTATGGTTCAGACCCGTGCGCTGGGTGTGATTTACCCTGTGTCCACACCCTGCGACGTGGCGGGAAGTTGGGCCGCACCATGTCGGACACCCGGCACACTGTCGTCCTGCGATGTGTGGACGGCTTGTTGAGAGATGCGCTCGCGAACTGGATAGCGTCGCTACCTGGATACCTCGTGGCGGGCGCGGCGGCGACCGGGGACGGTCTGCTGCGGCTGTGCGTGTTGCGTTCGCCTGACATGGCGGTGGTCGAGCTGCGCTCGGCCGACCAGGATGAGCTCGAGTTCGTCAGCAAGTTACGCACGACACGGTGCGCACCACACATAGTCGGCCTGCACCGGGCTTTGGACGCGCGAAGCCTCTCATTCCTGCATCACGCGGGCGTGCATCGCCTGGTCAGCACCAGATTCGGCGTCACCGGCCTGCGTGACGCGCTTCGCGAGGCCGAAGAGGGGCTGCATCCGGCCGCGCCGGGACACGGCCTGAGCGTGCGGGAGCTGGAGATCCTTGCGTTGATCTGTGCGGGCTGTTCGGCCATGGAGATCGCGGGTGAGCTGGGGATCAGTCCACACACAGTCACCAACCACAAACGCCACATCTTCAGCAAGCTCGACGTGCAGAGCCGGACCCAGGCCACCGCCGAGGTCGGCCGGCTGGGCATGTCGCTGCCGGGCCCGCTGCGGCGTCCAACCGGTGACGCGCCCCGGAACCTGACCAAGCGGGAGCGCGACATTCTGGACTCGATCGCGCGCGGTGAATCGGTCCGGCAGACCGCACAGGCACTCGGCATCGCGATCAAGACCGTACAAAGCGAACAGCGGCAGCTTTTCTCCAAGCTCAGCGCCAGAAACCGGCCGCAGGCGCTGACCAACGCACGCGGCTACGGCCTGGTCGATTCCAACTGATGGACGCCCGCGCATGACATCGATCACCCGGGACCGTGCTGACAGGCCTCGCGACCGGTAGCGTTTCCCGGACGTCCCTGAGCGACCAGGAGGTATCCGGGCCATGTTCCGAAAGGTACTCGTCGCCAACCGCGGCGAGATCGCCATCAGGGCGTTCCGTGCCGGCTACGAGCTCGGCGCCGGAACGGTCGCCGTCTTTCCTTACGAGGACCGCAATTCGTTGCACCGTCTGAAGGCCGACGAGTCGTACCAGATCGGTACGCCGGGCCATCCGGTACGCGCGTACTTGTCGGTGGACGAGATCGTGAAGGCCGCCCGCCGTTCCGGCGCGGACGCGGTGTATCCCGGTTACGGCTTCCTGTCGGAAAATCCCGACCTGGCACGGGCCTGCGCGGAAGCCGGAATCACCTTCGTCGGCCCGACCACCGAGGTGCTCGAGCTGACCGGGAACAAGGCCAGGGCGGTCGCCGCGGCCAAGGCCGCCGGGCTGCCGGTACTGCAGTCCTCGGCCCCATCGTCCGATGTGGACGAGCTGGTCGCGGCCTCGGAGCAGATCGGTTTCCCGGTGTTCGTCAAGGCCGTCGCCGGTGGTGGTGGTCGCGGTATGCGTCGCGTGGAGCAGTCCTCCGCGCTGCGTGAGTCGATCGAAGCGGCCATGCGTGAGGCCGAGTCGGCATTCGGCGACCCGACGGTGTTCCTCGAGCAGGCTGTGGTCGACCCTCGGCACATCGAGGTCCAGATCCTCGCCGACGGCACCGGCGAGGTGATGCACCTGTTCGAGCGGGATTGCTCGATGCAACGCCGGCACCAGAAGGTGATTGAACTCGCACCCGCACCGAATCTCTCCGAGGAATTGCGTGAGCGCATTTGCGGTGACGCGGTCAAATTCGCCAAGCACATCGGGTACCGCAACGCGGGCACGGTCGAGTTCCTGCTCGACCCGGCCGGCAAGCACGTCTTCATCGAGATGAACCCACGCATCCAGGTCGAGCACACGGTCACCGAAGAGGTGACCGATGTGGACCTGGTCCAGTCGCAGCTACGGATCGCCTCCGGCGAGACGCTCGCCGACCTCGGGCTGAGCCAGGACACCGTACGGCTGCGCGGGTTCGCGATGCAGTGCCGGATCACCACCGAGGATCCGGCCAACGGCTTCCGGCCGGACATCGGCATGATCAGCGCCTACCGGTCGCCGGGTGGCGCGGGCATCCGGCTGGACGGCGGCACGGCCTTCGCCGGGACCGAGATCAGCGCGCACTTCGACTCCATGCTGGTCAAGCTGACCTGCCGGGGCCGGGACCTGGCCACCGCGGTCGGCCGGGCGAGGCGGGCGGTGGCGGAGTTCCGGATCCGCGGTGTCGCCACGAACATCCCGTTCCTGCAGGCCGTGCTGGACGACCCGGACTTCCGGGCCGGCCGGATCACCACGAGCTTCATCGAACAGCGTCCGTACCTGCTGACGGCGCGCTCGTCGGCGGACCGCGGCACGAAGCTGTTGTCCTACCTCGCGGACGTCACGGTCAACAAGCCGCACGGTGAGCGCCCGAAGTTCGTCGACCCGGTGGAGAAACTGCCGGACATCGAACTCAACGGCGAGCCGCCGGCCGGATCGAAGCAGAAGCTCACCGAGCTGGGCCCGGAGGGCTTCGCACGGTGGCTGCGGGAAGCAAAGCTGGTCGGTGTCACCGATACGACCTTCCGCGACGCACATCAATCGCTGCTGGCGACCCGAGTGCGCTCGAAGGACCTGCTCGCGATTGCACCGTACGTAGCGCAGACAATGCCTGAATTGCTCTCGGTCGAATGCTGGGGCGGTGCCACGTATGACGTCGCATTGCGCTTCCTGGCCGAGGACCCCTGGGAGCGATTGGCCAAATTGCGTGCCGCAATACCCAACATTTGCCTGCAGATGCTCCTGCGCGGCCGCAACACCGTCGGCTACACACCGTATCCGGAGGCCGTGACGCAGGCGTTCGTCCAGGAGGCGACCAAGACCGGCGTGGACATCTTCCGGATCTTCGACGCGCTCAACGACGTCGAGCAGATGCGGCCGGCGATCGAGGCGGTCCGGGAGACCGGCACGGCCGTCGCCGAGGTCTCGCTGTGCTACACCTCGGACCTGTCCGACCCGGGCGAGCAGCTGTACACACTGGACTACTACCTCAAGCTGGCCGAGCAGATCGTCGGTGCGGGTGCGCACATCCTGGCGGTCAAGGACATGGCCGGCCTGCTGCGCCCGCCCGCGGCCGCGAAGCTGATCACCGCGCTGCGCAAGGAGTTCGACCTCCCGGTCCACCTGCACACGCACGACACCGCAGGCGGCCAGCTCGCGACGTACCTGGCCGCCATCCAGTCCGGTGTGGACGCGGTGGACGGCGCGGCGGCGTCGATGTCGGGCACGACCTCGCAGCCGTCACTCTCGGCGATCGTGGCCGCGACCGACCACAGCGAGCGGGAGACCGGGCTCAGCCTGCAGGCAGTGTCCGACATGGAGCCCTACTGGGAGATCGTCCGGCGGGTGTACTACCCGTTCGAGGCCGGGCTGCCCGGCCCGACCGGCCGCGTCTACCTGCACGAGATCCCCGGCGGCCAGCTCTCCAACCTGCGGACCCAGGCCAAGGCGCTCGGGCTGGGCGACCGGTTCGAGGACATCGAGACGATGTACGCGGCCGCCGACCGGATGCTCGGCCACCTGATCAAGGTCACGCCGTCGTCGAAGGTCGTCGGCGATCTGGCCCTGCACCTGGTCGGGGCGGGCGTGGACCCCAAGGAGTTCGAGGCCGACCCGGGCCGCTTCGACATCCCGGACTCGGTGATCGGCTTCCTGCACGGCGAGCTCGGCGACCCGGCCGGTGGCTGGCCGGAACCGTTCCGTACCAAGGCTTTGCGCGGACGGGCGGCGCCCAAGGGCATCACCGAGCTCACCGATGAGGACAAGCAGGCGCTGGAGCAGAACCCACGCGGCACCCTCAACCGGCTGCTGTTCCCCGGGCCCACCAAGGAGTTCCTCGCTCACCGTGAGCAGTACGGCGACACATCCGTACTGGCGAGCAAGGACTTCTTCTACGGCCTGCGACCGGCGGTGGAGTACCCCGTCGACCTTGAGCAGGGCGTCCGGCTGCTGATCGAACTGGAGGCCGTCGGCGAGGCCGACGACCGCGGCATGCGGACCGTGATGGCCACGCTCAACGGCCAGTTGCGGCCGATTCCCGTACGGGACCGGTCGATCGCGTCCAACCTCCCAGTCGCGGAGAAGGCCGAGAAGGGCAACGCCAACCACGTCCCGGCCCCGTTCGCAGGCGTGGTCACGCTTGCCGTCGCCGAGGGCGACGAGGTCGAAGCCGGTGCGACCGTCGCCACGATCGAGGCCATGAAGATGGAGGCCGCGATCACCGCGGCCAAGTCCGGTCGTGTGCAGCGGCTCGCGATCGGGTCCGTACAGCAGGTGGAAGGCGGCGACCTGCTGCTAGTGCTGTCCTGATGCGGATACACGCCGTTCCACAACGGCAGGGCGCCGTTGTGGAACGGGCCAGGACACTCCCTGCCGGCTGTCTGGAGTTGAGCCGGCTGGCCGGCGATATCGCCTATGTGCGGCCTTATGTCGTGCCGGTGTCACGGGAGGACTCGCCGACTGTTGATGGCGTGGCCAATCGGGCTGTGTTGATCGCCAATCGGACCGCGCAGCTGGCGGCTTTGGAGGCGCCTGAAGGGCCTGTGCTGACGATTGGCGGCGACTGTGGTTCGGATGTCGCGCCGATCGGGGTCGCTCGCTTCCGGTACGGCGAAGGTCTTGGGGTGATGTGGTTCGACGCGCATCCCGACCTGAACACGCCCTCGACTTCGCCTTCGGGGGCGTTTCACGGGATGGCTCTGCGGGCTCTGCTCGGGGAAGGTGATCCTGAGTTCGCGGCGAGTCCGGCTGTGGGCAACGCCGTTCTGGTCGGTGCGCGGTCGATCGATCCGGGAGAGCAGGCCGCCATCGACCGTGGGCTCGTTGCCCGGGAAGGGGTTCCCGGAGACCGTGTTTATCTGCATATCGACTTGGATGTGCTGGACCCGGCCGAGTTCAGTGGCGCGACCTTTCCTGAGCCGGGTGGGCTGAGTATCGACGCAGTGGCCGCCGCGATCGATGCGCTCCCAGTGCCGGTGGTGGGCGCCGGGATCACCGAGTGCAGCACCACCGACCGGGCCGAAATCCTTAAGCTGGCGCCGATTCTGGAAGCTGTGACAACAGCTCTGCAGCGTGGCGTTCCAAGTTGAGGCACTCGTCGACAATGTTCGCCATGGCGGGGTAGTCGTGCGAGGTCCTGGCGAGTGTGGCCAGCTCGGACCACTTGGCGCCGGACTCCCGGAAGATCCTCGCCGGTTCGGGCATGCCCGCTTCGGTCAGGAACTCGGCATACAGCGGACGGGTGGCGCCGGGCGCGGTGTACTCCAGCTCAAGGCATTCGTAGAGCCGTTTGGTGCCGTGATCGGTGTCGCCGAACCGCTTGGCCCAGCCGGTTTTCGTCTTGCCGTCGCGTAGCTGGGTGGCGAGCTTGGCCATCCCGGAGAACCCGAAGTTCACGTCGAAGTTGTTGCCCAGGACAGGACCGGTCAGATGCGCGACGGTCGTGGAGACCGCATCCTTGATCGCGGCCGGTAGATCGACCGGTCCGGCCTCGCCGACGACGATCGCGTGATGTTTCCCTTTGGGGTAGGCAGACCACGCCTTGTTGAAGTCCTCAATGGACATCTGGTGCTGTTTGACGTCCACAAGCGACACAGTGTCGTCGTCGATGCCGGTGACCAGAACGGTGTACGGGTCGTAGCCCGCCCAGGGCGACGTCTCGTGCCACGGCAACGCGCTGCGGTCCACTTGGGCGAATGCCAGTTTCCCGCGCAGCTTCTTGATCCCCGCTTCGGCTTTGCCGCTGTGCTGCTCGGTGAACGACACGTTCAGCCGGTTGAGCACGGCCGGGATCCACGGATCGGGGTGGTGCTGGGCGACAATCGTCATCAGCGGATGCATGCCCTTGTACTCGAAGACCGCGTACATGAACCCGATCCCACCGGCCAGGCCGGTGATCATCGCCTCGCTGTAGCCGTCCTCCAGCGCGCTCGCCACCAGTGTGGACACCCTGTGCCGCGGCTTCGCCCGGCCGGTGATCCGCATACGGGCGGTGGTGTAGCTCTCGCCGGTGGCCGCCATCCGGTCCCGCACCAGCTTCTTGAGCTTCTTGTGCTCGGTCATCGCTCTCCCAGGACAGCCTTCCGCTGCTGTACCCCACGCCCGCACCGGTACTGTCCGTCGTTCGCGATCCGGCTCCGCTCACTCGCGATGACATGAGCGCCACCTTTGCCTCCGCACCGCCAGGCGGCGTGGGCGCCCGGTCAGGAGGTCCGGCCCGCGAGCGAGCCGCCCCGACTATAACCGTTTGTGGCAAGGCCCGGCAGGACGTTATCAATGCCCATGCCCGACACTCAGGTGGAAAAGGTGTTCCGGACGTTCATCCAGGACGGTCACCTCACCCGCTTCCCAGCCAAACGCGCCCGCAGACGCATCCTGCTCGAACACATCGCGTCCTCATTCGAGCCCGGCCGCCGTTTCCCCGAGAAGGAAGTCGACGTCGTCCTACGCGCCTGGTGCGCCGGCAGCGAAA
Organism: Kibdelosporangium banguiense; assembly: GCF_017876405.1. Classification (GTDB taxonomy): domain Bacteria; phylum Actinomycetota; class Actinomycetes; order Mycobacteriales; family Pseudonocardiaceae; genus Kibdelosporangium; species Kibdelosporangium banguiense. The sequence goes on from NZ_JAGINW010000001.1 coordinate 4,280,939, forward strand.
CCGACCACGTGACCCTCCGCCGCTACCTCATCGACGAAGAACTCCTCAGCCGCTCCGACGGCGAATACTGGCGCACCGGCGGCTGGGTGGACCTGGCACCTTCGGTCTAGTCGTACGGATCACGCAACGGCGTGCGGCCAAGCCGCTTGACCACTTCGAGAGCGCGGTCACGCGCACCGCCCGCCGCGACGTAACGCTGTGTCCGGCCGTGTCCTAGCGGTTCCACGAAACCAAAACGGCGCAATGCCTGGATGTCGCGGACGGCTTGGTCCCGGGTCAGGCCCTCATCCTGCTGGTAGGTCGTGCGCCGCAACTGCCCGACTGCGGCGGCGTACAACGCGGAGACGACACGCTCGTCCATGCCAGTGCCGGACACGATCTCAGCCACTTCGTGCCACGTCTGAGCGGCCCGACCGAGTCGCCGCTGAACGAGTTGGGCCTGCATGTGATGCGCGCGCAGGCAGAACCGGATCCATGTGTGGGTGCTCCTGCCCGGCTCCTCGTAGCATGGAAGCAATCAGACGTGGGCGATGTAGTCGTAGTTGCCGGGGCCGGCGGTGGCTTCGAGGGTTCGGACGACGGATTGTGGGTTGTCGTAGGGGCCGGAGACGTAGAACGGCTTGCCGTCGCGGCCGAAACGGATGGGTGTGAGGGTGGCTGGGGTGCCGAGGTGCGGGGCTGTGTCGGTGAAGTCGGGGTGGGGCTCGAAGCCGAGGTCGCGAGCGTAGGCCGCGGCGCCGTGGACCAGGTTCTGGGCGAGGTCGATGGGGATGGTGACGGGTGGCTCCGAGTGGCCGCTGAAGAATTTGCGGCGGAAGTCGTCGACTGCGCTCGACGGCATGGACACCGGGCCGATGGCGTTCTTGACGCCGAGGCAATACACGTCGAGCAGGAAGCCGCAGACGGTGGCGCGGCTGCCGCGTTCCTGGCGGGCCATCAGGATCGCGGCGAGGCCGCCGGTGCCGGGCTCTGGGTCCGTGAGAGGGTCGGCCGCGGCCCATTCGGGGGCGTCGTCCAAGCCGAGGCCGGTGCTCCAGCCCTGATTGATCCAGCAGCCGAGCAGGGCGCGGTCGGCGGGATCGGCCTTCGACTGCGCCAGGGCCGCGGCCTGGCGGATCAGGGGAGTGACCTCGGCTGGACGCAATCCGAGTGCTTTGGCGATCTGCTTGGGCGCATTGCCCCGCTCACGCATTTCCCGTACTTGGGCCAGGAGATCGTCGTTCACTCGGTGCATTGTGCCGTGGGTGTCAGGAAGGCCAGGACGGGTCGGTGGTGAGCACGGTCAGGCGCTGGGTGGCGCGGGTGAGGGCGACGTAGAGGGCGCGGGGGCCGGTCATCGATTCGGTGACCATCTCGGTGGGCTCGACGAGGACAACCGCGTCGTACTCGAGGCCTTTGGCCTCGATCGCGTCGACGATTTTCAGCCGGTCGTCGTCCATGCCGGACATCCAGGAGTGGACCTTGGCGATGCTGGTCATCGAGCCGATGATGCCTACTGTGCCGTCGACCTGGTCGAGCAGTTCGCGGGCCGCGTCGCGCACGGCACCGGGCAGGGAGGCTTCGGCGACCAGTTCGACCGAGGGTTCGATGCCTGTGTCGCGCACTGCCCGGGGCAATTCGTCGTCGGTGGCGACTTTGCCGCGGACCACTTTCGCCGCCAGGTTGAAGATCTCGGCTGAGTTCCGGTAATTCGTGCGCAGGGTGAATCGGCGCCGGGTGGTTCGTTTGCCCAGGGCCGTGTCGCGGGCCTGGGTTGCCTCGGCAACGTCCGGCCAGGTGCTTTGGACCGGGTCGCCGACGAGGGTCCAGCTCGCGTACTGGCCGCGGCGCGCGATCATGCGCCACTGCATGGGGGAGAGGTCCTGGGATTCGTCGACCACGATGTGCGAGTAGTCCTCGTAGTTCTCGGGGCGACGGCGGCCTGGCTCGTGTTCCTCTTCGACCGCGCGACGGTTGCGGCGCCTGGGAGGCGGGCCGATCAGGGTACGCAACTCGTCGAGCAGGGCGACGTCGGCGACCGACCAGTCGTCTGTCCGCCATGAGGCCGCGAGCTGGTCGAGTTCACGCGCTGACAACGTCGATCCCGCGGCGCGGGCGAGGCGGGCGCGGTCGCCGAGCGAGCGCAGCACCGAGGCCGGCGACAGCACCGGCCAGAACACGACGACGAACCGGTGGAAGTCGATCCGCTCGCCGAGGTCGATCAGCAGGTCCTTCTTCTTGACGTGGTAGCCCTCGTAGGACTCCGCTTTGCGCCACAAAGCCTCGAGCAATGCCTCGGCCGCGTCCACGCGGGACCGGTTGGGCAGCCGGCCCAGGCTGTGCACCTGGCGGCGGACTTTCACCAGCTCCTGCTCGTTGAGCTTGAGCACTTCGCCCTGATAGGTGATCCGCATTTCGGTCGGTGCGTCCGGGGGCGTGTCTCGGAGCGCTTTCTTCAACACTCGGCGCATCCTCAGTGAACCCTTGATTGCCGCGATCGGAGCAGGGTCGATGCGCGTGGCTTCGATGCCGTCGAGCAATCCGCCCAATGAGCGCAATTCGACGCTGTCCTCACCCATCGACGGCAGGACGCGGGAGATGTATGAGGTGAATGCGGTGGACGGTCCGAGCACCAGGACACCCGCGCTGCCCAGTCGCTTGCGGTCGCGGTACAGCAGGTACGCGACGCGGTGCAGGGCCACGGCGGTCTTGCCGGTGCCCGGGCCGCCGGTGATCTCGGTGACCCCGCGCCACGGTGCGCGGATTGCCTCGTCCTGCTCCTTCTGGATTGTCGCGACAATGTCGCGCATTGCGTCGCCGCGGGCTCGGTTCAATGTCGCCATCAGCGCGCCCTCGCCGACGACCTGCATGCTCTCCGGCTGCGCGTCGGGCATCAGCAGGTCGTCGTCGATCTCCACGACCTGCTGGCCGGTCGACCGGATCACCCGCCGCCGCACCACGTCCATCGGCTGTTCGGCCGTGGCCTGGTAGAAGGCCGCGGCCGCCGGGGCGCGCCAGTCGGTGACCAGGTTCTCGAACTCGGCGTCCCGGATGCCGAGCCGGCCGACGTACAGCACCTCGCCGGTCTTGTCGTCCAGGCGGCCGAACACCAGGCCTTCGTGCTCCGAGTCGAGCGTCTGCAGGATCCGGTTGGCGTACCGGACCATCACGTCGCGCTCGTAGAGCATCGACGCCTGCTCGAAAACAGCTTCCCGGCCGGCCCCGTGCGCGAGCCGGTCACCGCGATCGCGCATCTCTGCCGCCTCGACCCGCATGTCGGCCAGCCGCGCGTAGACAACGTCTACATGCTTCTGCTCGATCGCGATCTCGGCCTGTCGGACTGCGGCTTGCGACACCCACGACCCCCGGTGCTCGAAATGGGACGGAAGAGCCACATTACGCTCTCTCAGCGGTTGACAAACCAGTTGTCCAGTGGATGTTGGTCCAGATCACTTTCCACGGATGTGAAAGCTTGACCAAATCCACCGCCTCGCCAAGATTATGCCCCTATGACCTTGACTGCTGTTGTCACTGGCGGAGGGACCGGCATCGGCCGCGCGATTGCTGCGCAGCTGGTCAGCGACGGTGTAAGCGTGGTGATCACCGGCCGGAGGCCGGACGTGCTCGCCACAACCGCCGCGGAGATCGGCGCCAAGTACGTGACTTTCGACGCGACCGACCCCGCTGCGGTCCAAGCGGCCCTCGACGAACTGCCCGCGACCGTGGACATCCTTGTGAACAACGCCGGCGCGAACATGGCGCGCCAGGGCCTGGCCGCGACCGCGGGCGACCTGGCGGCGTTGAAGAAGCTCTGGCTCGGCGACTACGAGTCGAACGTGATCTCGACTGTCCTGGTGACCGAGGCGTTGCTGCCCCGGCTGGCCGAGAACGGCCGGATCATCAGCATCGGCTCCATCGCGGGCGTGCGCGGCAGCGGCTCGTACGGGCCCGCCAAAGCCGCGATCGTGACCTGGAACGTGGAACTGGCCAAGAAACTGGCCGGCCGTGCGACGGCGAACGTCGTGGCACCGGGCATGACCGTGGAGACCGATTTCTTCAACAACACCCTCAGCGACGAACGCCGCGACCAGCTGATCAAGGAGATCCCGTCGGGAAAGCCCGGCGTGCCCTCCGACGTGGCCGCGGCCGTGTCCTACCTGGCCTCACCCGGCGCCCGGCACGTCACCGGTCAGGTGCTGCACGTCAACGGAGGCGGCCACAACGGCCGGTGAGATCATGACGCGGTGACTCGGATCGTGGCAGGTACGGCCGGCGGCCGCCGGTTGGCCGTACCCCCGCGAGGCACCCGTCCGACATCCGACCGGGTCCGCGAAGCAATGTTCAGTGCAATCGAAGCCGCGCTGGATCTGGACGGCGCTCGCGTGCTGGACCTCTACGCCGGATCCGGGGCGCTGGGCCTGGAAGCCCTGTCTCGTGGCGCTTCGGCCGTGACCTTCGTCGAGTCCGACCGCGATGCCCTGACCGTGCTCCGATCGAACATCGCAGCCGTGTCCTTGCCTGGCACCTCAGTCGTTTCCGGCCGTGTCCTGAGCTTTCTGGCCGGTGAACCGTCGCCGTACGACCTGATCCTGGCCGACCCGCCCTACGCGGACACCGACATCGACGCGGTGGTCGCGGCTCTCGCTGGTTGGACGGCGCCCGACGGGCTCGTCATCCTCGAACGCTCGGCCCGCTCGCCCGCACCGGCCTGGCCGGCGTCCCTGGCGCCGCTGAAGGTCCGCAAGTACGGCGACACAGCCCTGCATTGGGCTGAACATCACGCGGCCGAAGAGTGATCAGGCTGCTAGGTTCGGCCCATGCGGAGGGCGCTCTACCCAGGCTCTTATGACCCGGTCACCAACGGGCACCTAGACATCATCGAACGAGCCGCCGAGCTCTTCGACGAGGTCGTCATCGCCGTTATGATCAACAAGAGCAAGAAGACACTGTTCACAGTGCAGGAACGCACGGACATGCTCCGTGACGTCACCACGCACCTGCCGCACGTGCGAGTCGACTCGTGGCACGGGTTACTGGTGCAGTACTGCGAGAAGCACGGCATCAAGGCGATCTTGAAGGGTCTGCGCGCGGTCAGCGACTTCGACTACGAGCTGCAGATGGCGCAGATGAACCAGCAGCTGTCCGGGATCGACACGCTGTTCATGCCGACCAGCCCGGTCTACAGCTTCCTGTCCAGCTCGCTGGTCAAGGAAGTCGCCAAGTACGGCGGCGACGTCTCACACCTGCTGCCGGCTCAGGTCCACCAACGAGTCCTCGACCGCCTCGCCGAACAACGCGCCGCGGAGGGCTGACCTGGCCCGCCGACCGGCGGGCCAGGTCACCGGTCAACGCGGAATGCCGGTCTGCCCGTACCACTGGTAGGTCAGGTCGGTGATCGTCAGGGAGTCGACGATCCTCAGCAGGTCGTCCTTCAACGGCAGGCCGGACTGGGTGGTGTCCCAGACCGCCCGCAGCCAGTAGGTGTCGTCGAGTTTGACCGCGAACTCCGCATAGAACTTCGAATCGGCGTAGGACCCCTGTTTGCCGAGTACGGTCACCGGTTTCATCTGCTCGGGCGGGAAGCCGGGCGGCCGGGCGGCCGCCACGTACAAGCTGACTCTGTCAATGCCATATCCCCTGGCGGCGGACACTGTTGTGAAGATTTCGGCCCGGGTGGGGCCACTGGACTCGTAGCCTTGCGGTTGCATGCCGTCCGGCAGCCAGCCGAAGGTCATCGCGGGTGACATCGGGACGGCTGCGTCCGACCGGACTGAACGGGCCACCCGCATCGCGGTACCGGTCACATCCGGCAGTAATTCAACGTTGACGCTCACCTCCTCGGTCGGCGTCGCCATCCACTGGACACTCACCTTGTCGGGGCCCATCGAGATCAGAACGGCCGGAATGCCGTTGACCTCGGTTGGTGTGGAGTTCTGGACCGGAGTGAGCGCGGTCGTCTGGCGCACGGTCATCAGGACCCGCTCCCACTCGGAGTTGAGCCTCCATGACCGGGACATCATGGCGTTGGAGTTGGCAGTGGGATGGGCAGGCCGATGCCCACGCTTGAACTCGGTCATCCCGGGTGGCAGCCATGTCGGTGCGTATTTCATCACTGGTCCGGGCACGGTCGGTTTCGCTGACGTCGTAGGCGAAGGCGGGGGACCCATCTGGTGGTTCGCGGGTGGCGGGCTGAACACCGACACCGAGATCACCACGGATACGGCGGCCACGATCGCCGCACCTGCTGCGAGCAACGCCAACCGCGGCATGCCCTTGTGTGTCCGTGCTGTCCGGGCGTTCACTGCCTCGCGCACTCTGTCGGTGTCCGGCTGGAGATCGGTTCGCCGTTGCAACGCGTCCTTGACTGACTCTTCCAGGTTCACCGGCTCCCCTTCCCTTCCAACGGCACCACAGTTCGTAGAGTCGCGAGCGCACGAGAGGCGTACGAGCGCACAGAACTCGGCCGGCAACCCATCAGACTGGCGATTTCGGCGTCCGGCAGATCGCAGATGTAACGCAGCACCAGCACGGCCTGCTGGGCGCGAGGCAACCGGTCGATCTGGGCCGACAACGCGTCGCGCTCGGCGTACCGGCCGGCCATGTCCGTCGCCTCGAAACCGAATTCGGCCATGTCGGCGGGCGCCACCGGCATGTCCTGTGAGGATTTACGCCGCCGCCACGACAGGAACTCGTTGGTGATCATTCGGCGGACGTAGCGCTCCGGCAGGTCGAGCGTGCCGATCCGGCGCCACTTGCGGTGTGTACGGACCAGGACCTCCTGCACGATGTCCTCGGCCAGGTGCACGTCGCCGGTCAGGACCGCCGCGTAGCGCAGCAGCGCCGGTAATCGCGCCGTCATGAACTCGTCGAACGTCAAATCGGTGCCTCCCCGGTGTGTGGTGGTTCCCTACACGCGGTCAGGCACCCGGAACGCTGCGCCCGATTTCTCTACAGCGGGAGTTTCATGCCGACGTGGCTCGCCTTGAAGCCCAGGCGTTCGTAGAACCTGTGAGCGTCCGCGCGGCTGGCGTCGGTGGTGAGCTGGACGAGGCCGCAGCCGCGGGCACGGGCCTCAGCGATTGCCCACTCGATGAAGCGCCGGCCGAGGCCGGACCCGCGTTGATCGTCACGGACGCGGACGGCCTCGATGGTCGCGCGTTTCATGCCGAGGCGGGACAGCCCGGGAGTGAAGGTCAGCTGCAGCGTGCCGACGACTTCTCCGTTGTCGTCCAGTACCGCGAGCAACTGGTTCGGGTCGGCGTCGATCTCGGCGAAGGCCGCCAGGTAGCGGGGGTCGCCGGGGCTTTCGCGCTTGGCTGCGAGCTGGTCGTTGGCGATCATGGCCACGATTTCGGCGACGTCGGCGGCTTGAGCTCGGCGGATCTCCACTGTCACGCCGTAACAGTGCCATTCGGGATTCACGGAACCGTCACTCGAACGGGTTACGTTCGGACAATGACCAACATCACATTACGTGCAGTGCAGGTCCTGTTCGCGCTCGTGATCGGTCTGGTGGGCGTCGCCGTCCCTGCCGGGGCCGCGGACCTGCAGGTCCAGGCCGCGTGCGGCAACACGTCCGGCTTCACCAAGGTCAACCTCTCGTCCCTGCCCACCCAGGCGACCGACACCGTGCGGCTCATCCAGCGCGGCGGCCCGTTCCCGTACCCGCAGGACGGTTCCGTCTTCCAGAACCGGGAGCGCATCCTCCCGATCTGCTCGAACGGCTACTACCACGAGTACACCGTCAAGACGCCCGGTAGCTCCACGCGCGGTGCGCGGCGAATCGTGACCGGCAGCGCCGGCGAGTACTTCTACACCGCAGACCACTACGCCAGTTTCCGTCTCGTCAACATTCGCGCCTGACACACCTGCCGACGTCCACCCCAGTCCGCCGACTTACCGGCAGACTGGGGCCGGCGGAAAATGTGAGAGGGAGGCGCAGGGTGTACCGGGTTTTCGAGGCTCTTGACGAGCTGGTCACGATCCTCGAGGAGGCCCGTGGCGTCCCGATGACCTCCAACTGCATCGTGCCCCGCGGTGATTCGCTCGAACTGCTCGACGAGATCCGGGACGCCATCCCCGGCGAGCTCGACGACGCCCAGGACGTCCTGGACCGCAAGGACGAGATCGTCGGCAAGGCCGAGCACGAGGCCAACACCAAGCTCAGCAAGGCCACCTCGGAGGCCGAGACCGCCCTGGCCAACGCGCATGCCGAGGCCGAGCGGATCCTGGCCGACGCGCAGGCCCGTGCACACCGGCTGGTCAGCGAGGCCGAGCAGGCCGCCGACCGGGAGGTCGCCAAGGGCCACGCCGAGTACGAGGAGCTCGTCGGCCGGGCTCACGCGGAGGCCGAGCGGATGCTGCAGGCCGGCCGTGAGTCCTATGAGCATGCCGTCGAGGACGGCCGGATCGAGCAGTCGCGGATGGTCTCGCAGACCGAGGTCGTCCAAGCGGCGCACGTCGAGTCCAACCGGATCCTCGACGCCACCGCTCAGGAGGCCGACCGGCAGCGCGCCGAGTGCGACGCCTATGTGGACGGCAAGCTCGCGGAGTTCGAAGACCTGCTCGCGCACACGCTGCGGACCGTGGGCAAGGGCCGCACGCATTTGCGGGCCACTCAGGCGACCGGGATCCACGTACCGAATCCGCACGTTCAAGGCGCTTTGCCGCAGAAGAACGGCGCCGCGCCCTTCGACTACGACGGCTGACCTCGCCCCGATTTTTCCTCGCCCGGCCTCGTCGCGTACTCTTGTCGGGTTGACCTTTCCCGACCAACTACCTACCCGAGTAGGAACATGTCCGAAAACCGGCAGGCCACCACCCGGAACGCCGCTGCCAGCCCATGGGCGATAGACACCCGTGAGCTCGGCCGTCGTCCGGGTAGCAGCCGTGCCGTGCACCGGGTGGTGGCTCTCGAGTCCCCGCTCGGCGTCGAGGACGTCATCGCCGCACCTGTCGGCGCCGATGTCGACGTGGACGTCCTGCTCGAATCGGTGGTCGAAGGCGTACTGGTCTCCGGTACCGCGTCGGCGCCCCTGGAGGGCACCTGCTCGCGGTGTCTCGACCCGATCTCCGACCGGGTCGAGGTGGAGCTGACCGAGTTGTTCGCATACCCGTTCAGCGCCACCGACGAGACCACGGACGAAGACGAGGTCCCACGCCTCGTCGACGACCGGATCGACCTGGAGCCCGTAGTGCGCGACGCCGTCGTGCTCGCGTTGCCGCAGGTCCCGTTGTGCTCGCCCGACTGCGCCGGACTGTGCTCCGGTTGCGGAGTGAAGTGGGCGGATCTCGGTCCGGACCACGGGCATGAGAAAATCGATCCACGCTGGGCCGCGTTGCAGGAGCGGCTCGGCGATTCCAGTGACCGACCTGAGGAGAAGTAGCCGTGGCCGTTCCCAAGCGGAAGATGTCGCGCTCGAACACCCGCGCGCGCCGCGCACAGTGGAAGACCACCGCGATTCCACTGGAGCCGTGCAGCAACCGCGCGTGCCGCCAGCCCAAGCCCCAGCATGTCGCCTGCCCGAACTGCGGCCAGTACAACGGCCGCCAGGTCACCCAGCCTGCTTGATCGAAAAGGCGGAGGCACAGAGGGCAATGGGAGGCAGGGGCGGCCGTAACGGCGCGGGAGATCCCAATTCGCTGATGGCAGCGCTCGGTGTCCAATTGGACTCCGATTTGCTTCAACTTGCCCTCACCCACCGTTCGTACGCGTACGAGAACGGTGGGCTGCCGCCCAACGAGCGGCTGGAGTTCCTCGGCGACTCGGTGCTCGGCATGGTGATCACCGATCACCTGTACCGGACGCACAGCCAGTTGCCTGAGGGACAGCTGGCAAGGCTGCGGGCGAGCGTGGTGAACATGCACGCGCTCGCCAGAGTGGCCAGGGCTCTCGGGGCCGGCGGTCTGGGCGCGCATCTGCTGCTGGGCCGCGGTGAGGAGCTCACCGGCGGCCGTGACAAGGCGAGCATTCTCGCCGACACGCTCGAAGCTGTGATCGGCGCGGTGTACCTGCAGGAGGGCATCGACGTCGCCCGCACAGTGGTGCACAAGCTCTTCGACCAGCTGCTGGACGAGGCGCCCCGGCGCGGTGCCGGCCTGGACTGGAAGACCAGCCTGCAGGAGCTGTGCGCGTCGGCCGGTCTCGGCGTGCCCGAGTACCGGGTGGAAGAGGAAGGCCCGGACCACCGCAAGGAGTTCAAGGCCACGGTGGTCGTCGCCGGGCAGAGCTACGGCAGCGGTGACGGGCGGACCAAGAAGGAAGCCGAGCAGAAGGCGGCCGAGGCTGCCTACCGTGAGCTGTCGGAGATCCACCTGCCCGAGAACGGGTCCGATTCGGGCAGCGGTGCCTGAGCTTCCCGAGGTCGAAGTCGTCCGGCGCGGCCTGGCGGATCATGCCGCCGGTCGCGTGATCACCCAGGCCGAGGTCATGCACCCGCGTGCGGTGCGCAGGCACCTGCCTGGTTCGCTGGATTTCGAGGCCCGGCTGGCCGGTCAGCGCATCGACGCGGCCCGCCGCCGGGGCAAGTATCTCTGGGTCGAGCTGTCCGGCGGCGACGCGATGATCGCGCACCTGGGCATGAGCGGCCAGATGCTGGTCCGCCCGCTCGGTTCCCCGGACGAGAAGCACCTGCGGGTCCGGTTACGGTTCGCCGACGGCGGCCCGGAGCTGCGATTCGTCGACCAACGGACATTCGGCGGTCTCGCCCTGTCCGACGTGGTCGAAGTCGACGGCACGCGCCTGCCCGAGCCGGTCGCGCACATTGCTCGCGACCCCATGGACCCCGCGTTCGATCAAGCCGCTGTGGTCCGTGCAATGCGCCGCAAACGCACCGACGTCAAACGGGCATTGCTCGACCAGACTCTGGTCTCCGGGATCGGCAATATCTACGCCGACGAAGCCCTTTGGCGCGTGAAACTCCACTGGGCCCGGCCGACCGACCAGCTGACCGCCCCGAAATGCGCCGCCTTGTTGTCGGCGGCTTCGGACGTGATGAACGAGGCCCTCGCAGTCGGCGGGACGTCCTTCGATGCCTTGTACGTCAACGTCAACGGCCAGTCCGGATACTTCGACAGGTCATTGAACGTCTACGGCCAGGAAGGCAAGCCGTGCGGCCGATGCGGCCGCCCGATCCGCCGAGAGCCGTTCATGAACCGCTCGTCCTTCTCCTGCCCCAAATGCCAGCCCCGCCCGGCCGCAACCGCGTGAGGTCCTAGTAGACGAGTTCGTGGACCAGGAACTCCGTACCGGCGCTGGGGTCGCTCTCCAGCGGCATGCGGACCCCGGTCGGAGTGAAACCGTTGCGCAGGAAGAGCTTCCTCGCCGCGTGGTTGCCGTCGGCCACCCGCAAGTACACCCGTTCATGCCCGCGCTCACGTGACCAGCGGAGCATCTCGGCCACCAGCGCGTCCCCCACGCCCCTGCCGCGGGCACCTGCATGCACCCAGGCCGCGACCAGCGTCGGATCGTTGCCATCCTCCGGCACATACCCGGCGATCGTGCCGACCGCGTCCTCGCCCACGAACGCCACCGCCGCCATCCCGTTCGACAGTCGCGCACGCCAGGCCGCCTCGTCGAACTGCTGCTCCAAGGCAAGCGAAGACCCAAACGCATACGGCGCATCCGCGAGCGAGGCCAAGCGCACGTCCCGCCAGATCCGCCAGTCGTCCGGCACCAACCGTTGCACTCTCACGGAGAAACACGGTAATGCGTGCTGAACCCCAGCTACGGCTGAGTTGCGAGTTTGTTGAGGATAGGGGCGATGTGCTGGAGTTGTTCCTGATCGGCGGGGTCCAGTTGGCTGATGCGGGTGACCAGTTCCTCGGCTTCGCCGTGGGCCAGGGAGAGCAGGGTTTCGCGGCCCGCGTCGGTGACCACGACACGGATGGCGCGGCCGTCCGCCGGGTCGGGTTCCCGGCGGACGTAGCCGACTGCCTCCAGGCCGGTGACCGCGACGGTCGCGGTCGGCTGGGAGCACGGCACGCGTAGCGCCAGCTCACCGATACGCATGGGCCCGGCGCTGACCAACTGGGTCAGTACGAGGATCTGAGTCGGCTGCAAGCTGTTGCTGTCGCGCACCGCGTGCCGCAGTGATCTGAGCAACCGGTGCAGCGCGACGACGATGTCGAAGGCCTGCTGCTCGGTTGTCAAAATTCGCCCTTCATGGACGTTAGAACATCATTTCCGGCTGGTACATGTCCAGCCAGGTCGCCAGGTTCAGGATCCGTTCCATGCTGTGCCGCTCGCCGGCGTCCAGGGCGGATCGCTTGATCAGGGTGAAGACCGGGTGGGTCGCGGGCAGGGCCCTGGCCTGCCGGGTGACGTCCGCGACGTACTGCGGGTCCTGTGTGGACGGATAGGGGCTCTTCACGCGCTGCACCACCGATTGAGGCAGTACGTCCTTGGTGGCGCCGCGTAGCAGGCTCTTCTCGCGGCCGTCGTAGGTCTTCATGGACCATGGGGTGTTGTAGACGTACTCCACCAGCCGGTGGTCGCAGAACGGCACCCGGACCTCCAGCCCGACGGCCATCGACATCCGGTCCTTGCGGTCCAGCAGGATTCGCACGAACCGGGTCAGGTGCAGGTACGACATGACCCGCATCCGGTGGGTGAAGTCGTCCTCACCGTCGGCCCTGTCCACTTCGGCCACGGCCGAGTTGTAGTTGTCGATGAGGAAGGTCCGCATGTCCAGGGCCTTCTCCAGGCCCGGCGCGAGCGACGACTCGCGGTGCATGTTCCGCATGAGCAGCAGCCAGGGGTAGAAGTTCGCCCGCTGGATCTCCGGGTCGTGGAACTGCCGGTACCCGCCGAAGATCTCGTCGGCGGACTCGCCGGACAGCGCGACGGTCGACTGCCCGCGGATCGCCTTGAACAGCAGGTACAGCGAGGCGTCCATGTCGCCCAAGCCGGCCGGGATGTCCCGGGCTCCAACGACTTTGCGCCGTAGTTCGGGGTCGGAGAGCGCGCCGTGGTCCAAAACGATGTCGCTGTGGTCGGTCTTCACGTGGTCGGCGACGTCGTGCACGTAGGGCGTGTCCGGTGTGGACCGCAACTCGTCGGGCTGGAAGTTCTCGGCCTGGCCGACGAAATCGACCGCGAACGACCGGACCGGCTCGTCGAGCTGGGCGGCCGCCAAGGCGGTGATCGCGCTGGAGTCAAGGCCGCCGGACAGCAGCACGCACCGCGGCACGTCGGCGACCAGCTGCCTGCGCACGATGTCGTCGAGCAGTTCCCGGACATGCCCGACGGTGTCTTCCAGGGAATCGTTGTGCGGCTTGGATTCCAGCCGCCAGTAGGTCCGCGTGCGGATGCCGTCCTCGGACACTGTCACGATCGTGCCCGGCTCAACCTCCTGCATACCCTCCCAGAACGCGTTGCGCGGTGTCTTGACGAACCCGAACAGCTCACGGAACCCGTCGACGCCGACAACCCGCTTGGCCAGCGGGTTCGCGAAGATCGCCTTCGGCTCGGAGCCGAACAGCACGCCGTCGGCCGTGGGGTAGAAGTAGAACGGCTTGATGCCCATCCGGTCGCGGATCATCACCAGCTCACGCGTGCGCCCGTCCCAGATCGCGAACGCGTACATCCCGTTCAGACGGTCGGCGACGGCTGCGCCCCAGGTCAGGTAGCCACGCAGGACGACCTCGGTGTCGCTGTCGGTGGTGAAGCGCTCGCCTTTGCCGATCAGCTCCTCGCGTAGTTCGGTGAAGTTGTACGCCTCGCCGCTGTAGACCATGACCACGTCACCGATCTGCATCGGCTGTGCGCCGCCAGGCAGGTCGATGACCGCCAGCCGGCGGTGGCCCAGGGCGGCTTGTGGCGTTGTCCACGTCCCCGCCGCGTCGGGGCCACGACAGGACATGGTCTCGGTCATCGCGTCGAGTGTTGCCTGCTCATGGGTCAGATTCCGGCGGTACGAGACCCACCCGGTGATCCCACACATGTGTTACCTCCTCAGTACCCTCCGTGTATTTACATTGTTAGCTAATACAACTAAGTCGCGCAAGGTTGTTCGGCCTGAAACCGCTGCGAGTTTGTTTCATTCGGGCAAAACGGCATTTCTCCGTAAAAACGGCGGAGATGTGCACTGCTGGTGGTCGATGTCAGCTTCGTCACCAGATAGCTATCGCCTGTTCGGCCTAGCCGGGGACGGTGGGTGACCGGCGACCTCAGGATCGCGTAAACGCGGTGGTCGGCCGCATAAAGACCCCATCAGGTGAGCCCCGATCGAGCGGCTCGGGGATGCACGCTCTCACCAGCCGGGTCACCATCGGGGCGACCCTGTGGCATGAGATGGGAGCGCGTACATGGCCGACTTGGCCTATGCGGTGCTGCTGATCGGCATCTTCGCCGTGCTGGCACTCGCCTTGCGTGGCCTGGAGCGGTTGTGAGCGGGACAGGAGACCTGGCCAACATCGTCGCCGCGGTTCTGGCCCTCGCGCTGCTTGTGTACCTGTTCGTCGCGCTGATTCGACCGGAGAAGTTCTGATGTCGCCCACCTGGGCCGGCCTGGTGCAGGCCGGTCTCCTTCTGCTGGCCCTGGGCCTGGCGTACAAACCGCTGGGCGACTACATGGCCAAGGTCTTCACCAGCGAGCGGCACCTCAGGCTGGAACGGGCCGTCTACAAGGTCGGCCGCGTCGACCCCGGCTCGCAGCAGCACTGGAAGACGTACGCGTCCAGCGTGCTGGCGTTCTCGTTCGTCTCGGTGGTGTTGCTGTATCTCATCCAACGGCTGCAACCGTTGCTGCCGTTCAACTTCGGTCGTGTGGTCGAGCCGGGTGTCGCGTTCAACACCGCGATCAGCTTTGTCACGAACACGAACTGGCAGTCCTACATCCCCGAAGCGGTGATGGGGCACACGGTTCAGATGCTGGGCCTGACCGTGCAGAACTTCCTGTCCGCCGCGGTCGGCCTGGCGGTCGCGATCGCGCTGATCCGGGGTTTCACCAGGTCGAAGACTGATCGGCTGGGCAACTTCTGGGTGGACCTGACCCGCGGCACGGTCCGGATCCTGTTGCCGATGGCATTCGTCTTCGCGATCGTGCTGATCGGGTTCGGTGTCGTGCAGAGCCTCAAGTCCGGTGTGGACGTGACGAACCCGGACGGATCGGCGAGCCGGATCGCGCTCGCGCCCGCCGCCTCCCAGGAGGCGATCAAGGAACTGGGTACGAACGGCGGCGGCATCTTCAACGCCAACTCCGCGCATCCCTTTGAGAACCCCAGTTCGTGGTCGAACCTGATCGAGATCTTCCTGCTGCTGGTGATCCCGGTCAGCCTGACCCGCACCTTCGGTGTGATGGTCGGCAACAAGCGGCAGGGCACGGTCCTGCTGAGTGTGATGGGCGTGCTCTGGACAGGGATGCTCGCGGTGATCTGGTGGGCCGAGGCGCACCCGAACGGTCCGTTGGCGCTGCTGGCCGGTGGCGGTATGGAGGGCAAGGAAGTCCGGTTCGGTGTCGCGGCGTCTTCGCTGTTCGCCAACGCCACCACCAGCACCTCGACGGGTGCGGTGAACGCCATGCACGACAGCTTCAGCGGCCTCGGCGGTGGCGGGACGTTGCTCAACATGATGTTCGGCGAGCTGTCGCCCGGCGGTGTGGGCACTGGTCTGTACAGCATCCTTGTCATGGCAGTTATCGCGATGTTCCTAGCCGGATTGATGGTCGGCCGTACGCCTGAGTATCTAGGCAAGAAACTGGGCAAACGGGAAGTCACCTGTGCCGCTATCGCGATCCTGGCGATGCCGACTGTGTTGCTGCTCGGCACTGGAGCCGCATTGCTGCTGCCGGACACCGCCGGCGCGTTGAACAACCCTGGCGCGCACGGATTCTCCGAGGTGCTCTACGCCTACACCTCGGCCAGTAACAACAACGGCAGCGCGTTCGCCGGTATCACGGTGACCAACGACTGGTTCCAGTCGACGCTCGCGGTGTGCATGGCGATCGGCCGGTTCGTCCCGATCATCGCTGTCCTGTGCCTGGCGGGTTCCCTTGCCGCGCAACGCAAAGTTCCCGAGACCGCGGGCACCCTGCCGACCACCAGCCCGCTGTTCGCGACCATGCTCGTCGGCACGGTCGTCCTCGTCGCGGCGCTCACGTTCATCCCGGCCCTCGCGCTGGGCCCGATTGCAGAGGCATCGGCATGACCCCAGTTCAGACCCGGACTCCTGAGGAGGAGACCCGGCACCACGTCGAGAACGCGGGCCGGGTGGGCGCCGGGGTCTTCAAACCCAGCCAGCTCGTGGCGAGTTTCCCCGATGCTCTGCGCAAGCTCGACCCACGTCACCAGGCCCGTAACCCCGTGATGTTCGTGGTGTGGGTGGGTTCGCTGCTCTCGACGGTGTTCGCGATCGGCGACCCGAACGTCTTCACGATCGGGACGGCGTTGTGGCTGTGGTTCACGGTGCTGTTCGCCAACCTCGCCGAGGCCGTCGCCGAGGGCAGGGGCAAGGCCCAGGCCGAGACGCTGCGGCGGACCAAGAAGGAGACCGTCGCGCGCAGGCTGGTCTCCGATGATGTCGAGGAACGGGTTCCCGGAATCGAGCTGAAGATCGGTGACCGGGTCGTCGTGGAGGCGGGCGAGGTCATCCCCGGCGACGGTGACGTCGTCGAAGGCATTGCCACGGTTGACGAGTCGGCCATCACGGGTGAGTCCGCGCCGGTGATCCGGGAGTCCGGCGGCGACCGCTCGGCCGTCACGGGCGGTACGACGGTGTTGTCCGACCGGATCGTGGTCCGGATCTCCACCAAGCCCGGCGAGTCGTTCGTGGACCGGATGATCGCCCTGGTCGAAGGCGCGCAGCGGCAGAAGACGCCGAACGAGATCGCGCTGACGATCCTGCTGTCGACGTTGACGATCATCTTCCTGCTGGCGGTCGTGGCGTTGCAGCCGATGGCCAGGTTCGCCGGCAGCCTGCAGTCGGTGATCGTGCTGACCGCACTGCTGGTCTGCCTGATCCCGACCACCATCGGCGCGTTGCTCTCGGCGATCGGCATCGCCGGGATGGACCGGCTGGTGCAGCGCAACGTCCTGGCGACCTCGGGCCGTGCGGTCGAGGCTGCGGGTGACGTGAGCACGCTGTTGCTGGACAAGACCGGAACGATCACCTTCGGCAACCGCAGGGCGACCGAGCTGATCCCGGTCGGACAGTCCACAGTGGCCGATCTGGCCCGCGCGGCGAGGCTCTCCAGCCTGGCTGATGGCACACCCGAAGGCCGTAGCATCGTCGAGCTCTGCACCACGGAACACGGCCTGCCCGCGTCGCCGACCGAGCACGAGATGACCGGTGTCTTTGCGGAATTCACCGCCCAGACTCGGATGAGCGGCGTCGACCTGGACGGCACGTCTGTGCGCAAGGGCGCGGCGAGCGCGGTGAAGGCCTGGGTCGGCGGAGACGTCCCGGCCGAGGTCGACGAGATCGTCGACAAGATCAGTGCCGAGGGCGGAACACCGCTGGTGGTAGCCGAAGGCGACACGATCCGCGGCGTGATCCGGCTCTCGGACGTGGTCAAGCCTGGTATGCGTGAGCGGTTCGACGAACTGCGCGCGATGGGCATCAAGACGGTCATGATCACGGGCGACAACCCGTTGACCGCCAAGGCCATCGCCGAGCAGGCCGGTGTGGACGACTATCTCGCCGAGGCCAAGCCCGAGGACAAGATGGCCCTGATCCGCAAGGAGCAGGAGGGTGGCCGGCTGGTCGCGATGACCGGCGACGGCACCAACGACGCGCCTGCCCTGGCGCAGGCGGACGTCGGCGTGGCGATGAACACGGGAACCATGGCGGCCAAGGAGGCCGGCAACATGGTCGACCTGGACTCCAACCCCACCAAGCTGATCGAGATCGTCGAGATCGGCAAGCAGCTGCTGATCACCCGGGGCGCGCTGACCACGTTCTCGATCGCCAACGACCTGGCGAAGTACTTCGCGATCCTGCCTGCCATGTTCGCGGGCATCTACCCGCAGCTGGGCAAGCTCAACATCATGGCATTGCACTCGCCGAACTCCGCGATCCTCTCGGCGGTGATCTTCAACGCCCTGATCATCGTGGCGCTGATCCCGTTGGCACTGCGGGGTGTCCGCTACCGGCCATCGAGCGCTCGCTCGTTGTTGCGGCGCAATCTGTTGGTGTACGGCCTGGGCGGGATCGTCACGCCGTTCGCCGGCATCTGGCTCATCGATCTGCTCGTCCGACTCATCCCGGGAATCTGACATGACGAAGCAAATACTTGCCGGGCTGCGGATCCTGATCGTTCTGACTGTCCTCACCGGCATCCTCTACCCGCTGGGCGTCTGGGCGGTGTCCCGGATCCCGGGTCTCCAGGCCAACGCGGAAGGCTCGATCGTCAACCAGAACGGCCAGGCCGTGGGCTCTGAACTGATCGGGATCAACCCGGTCGCCCAAGATCCGAACCATGACCCGTGGTTCCACACCAGGCCGTCCGCGGGTGCGAAGGATCCGCTCGGCGCTGGCGACCCGTCCACCTCGGGCGGTTC
This sequence comes from Kibdelosporangium banguiense, assembly GCF_017876405.1. Lineage (GTDB taxonomy): Bacteria > Actinomycetota > Actinomycetes > Mycobacteriales > Pseudonocardiaceae > Kibdelosporangium > Kibdelosporangium banguiense. The sequence goes on from NZ_JAGINW010000001.1 coordinate 4,299,416, forward strand.
GAACAAGAGCGCGGCGAACGAGGACTACATCGCTGTGGTGATGCAGCGTCAGGACGCGATCGCCAAGCGCGAAGGCGTGGACCCCTCCAAGGTCCCGGCCGACGCGGTGACGGCGTCCGCGTCCGGCCTCGACCCGCAGATCAGCCTGGCCTACGCCGAGTTGCAGATGCCGCGGGTGGCCCGGGAGAACGGCCTGACCGAGGACCAGGTCAGGCAACTGGTCGCGCAGAACACCACGCAGGGCATCGGTGACCCCGGCGTGAATGTGCTCAAGCTCAACCTGGCGGTTGTGGCCATGAAGCGCGGGTGAGCAGGCCCAGAGCGCACACTGTTGACGTGGATTACAAGCGTCGGCGCGGTGAGCTGCGGATCTACCTGGGTGCGGCGCCCGGTGTCGGGAAGACCTTCGCCATGCTCGGCGAGGCTCACCGGCGCCGCGAGCGCGGTACCGACGTGGTCGTCGGCCTGGTCGAGACACACGACCGGGCCAAGACCGCGCAGCTGCTCGAAGGTCTCGAGGTGATGCCCCGGCGGCACATGGACCACCGGGACAAGGCGTTCGACGAACTGGATGTGGACGCGGTGCTGGCCCGTAAACCGGAAGTCGCGGTGATCGACGAGCTGGCGCACACCAACATCCCCGGCAGCCGCAACGGCAAGCGCTGGCAGGACGTCGAGGAGCTGCTGGAGGCCGGGATCGACGTGCTGTCCACGGTGAACGTGCAGCACCTGGAGAGCCTCAACGACGTCGTGCAGCGGATCACCGGCGCCCGTCAGCTGGAGACCGTGCCCGACGAGGTGGTCCGCAAGGCCGAGCAGATCGAGCTGATCGACATCACTCCCGAGGCCCTGCGCCGCAGGCTGGCGCACGGCAACGTCTATCCGGCGCACAAGATCGACGCGGCGCTGGCCAACTACTTCCGTCCCGGCAACCTCACCGCGCTGCGTGAGCTGGCGCTGCTGTGGGTCGCCGACCAGGTGGACGTGGCGCTGCGCCGGTATCGCGCGGAAAAGGACATCACGGACACGTGGGAAGCCCGCGAACGTGTGGTCGTGGCCATCACGGGCGGCAAAGAGAGCGAGACGCTGATCCGTCGCGGCACCCGGATCGCCGCGCGGGCCGGGGCCGAGCTGATGGTTCTGCACATTCTGCGTGGTGACGGGCTGACCGGCGTCAGTCCCGGTGCCGTCGGCAAGCTGCGCAAATTGACTGACGACGTCGGTGCGACCTTCCATACCGTTGTCGGCGACGACGTTCCGACGGCAATGCTCGATTTCGCGCGTGGGGTCAATGCGACTCAACTTGTCGTGGGCACCTCCCGGCGCACTCGGCTGGCGCGTGTCTTCGACGAGGGCATTGGCGCGGCTGTCGTGCAGAGATCCGGGCCGATTGACGTGCACATGGTCACGCACGAGGAATCCGGCGGCAGGCTGCGCGCGAAACTCGCCAGGAGCCCGTTGTCGCGGCGGCGCCGGATTGCCGGCTGGTCGCTGGCGGTGGTGCTGCCCGCGCTGGCGACCCTGTTCGGGGTCTGGATGCGGGACGACCTGATCCTGTCGACGAATGTGATCGACTACTTCCTGTCGATCGTGATCGTGGCGCTGGTCGGCGGTCTCGGGCCGGCGCTGTTCGCGTCCCTGGTCAGCGCGGCTCTGCTGAATTTCTTCTTCACCGAGCCGTTCTACACACTGACCGTGAACGCTCAGGAAAACGTGGTGACGTTGGTCGTCATGGTGGTCGTCGCCGTGATGGTCGCCGTAGTGGTCGACAGAGCCGCTCGACGGGCGGAGCTCGCAGCAAGGGCGCGCACTGAGGCGGCATTGCTCGCGTCCTATTCGCGGACTGTACTGACCCATGACCAGCCATTGGACCGATTGCTGGAGAAGGTCCGGGAGAACTTCGGATTGCATTCGGTCGCTCTGCTGGAGAAAACCGACGGTGAATGGAGCCGGGTCGCGTGCGTCGGGGAGAGTCCATGTGACGAGCCCGACGAGGCCGATGTGGACATTCCGGTGACCAATGACGTACATCTGGCTCTGCGCGGACGTGCATTGCCCGCAGGTGACCGCCGAGTGCTCGAGGCCGCAGCGGGGCAAGCGCTGCTTGCATTGCGTCAGCAGCGAATGGCCGATCAGGCACGACAGGCGCAGCGCCGGGCCGAGACCACCGAGCTGCGAACCGCATTGTTGTCGGCAGTCGGACACGACCTCCGTACGCCGTTGACGTCCATCAAGGCCGCGGTGGGCAGCCTGCGAGCGCCCGACCTGGATCTTTCCGAGGAGGACACCGCGGAGTTGCTGGCCGACGCCGAGGAGTCCGCCGACCGGCTGGCCGGGCTCGTGGACAACCTGCTGGACTCGTCACGCCTGGCGACCGGAGCCGTCGAGCCGCGGATGAAAGCCGTCGGCTACTACGAGGTCGTGGCCCGCGCGCTGTCCGGACTGGACGGACGCAACGGCATCGCGGTCGATGTGGACGAGACGCTGCCACTGGTCCTGGCCGATGTCGGTCTGCTGGAACGGGTTGTGGCCAATGTGGTGGACAATGCGTTGCGGCACGGGACACTTGTACCGAGGCGGCACGTCGATGTGGACGGTGACGGGCAGGTGAGCGTGGACGAGCCCGCGGTCGCGGTGCGCGCCAGCGCCTATGGTGATCATGTGGAGCTGTGGGTGGTGGATCACGGCCCAGGCCTGCCCAAGGGGGCTTCGGCCGCGGTTTTCCAGCCGTTCCAACGGCTCAACGACCGCGGCACGGGCGTCGGGCTCGGCCTGTCGGTGGCCAAGGGGTTCACCGACGCGATGGGTGGCACGATCAGAGCCGAGGACACGCCTGGCGGCGGGCTGACCGTCGTGATCTCACTTCCGGAGGCCAAGTCATGACCAAGGTCCTTGTGGTCGACGACGAACCGCAGATCGTCCGCGCGCTGCGGATCAACCTCTCGGCGCGCGGCTACCAAGTGATCACCGCACACGACGGGTCCGCCGCCCTGCGCGCGGCCGCCGAAGGCAGACCGGACGTGGTCGTCCTCGACCTCGGCCTGCCCGACATCGACGGCACCGAGGTCATCGCCGGTCTGCGCGGCTGGACGACCGTGCCGATCATCGTGCTCTCCGCCCGGACCGACTCCGGCGACAAGGTCGAGGCCCTGGACGCGGGTGCGGACGACTACGTGACCAAACCCTTTGGCATGGACGAACTGCTGGCCCGGCTGCGCGCCGCCGTCCGCCGCTCCACAGTGGCCGGCCCCGGCGAGGAGCAGGCCGTGATCGACACCGGCTCGTTCATCGTGGACCTGGCCGCCAAGAAAGTCCTCAAGGAAGGCACCGAAGTCCACCTCACGCCCACCGAATGGGGCGTGCTGGAGGTGCTGGTGCGCAACAAAGGCCGCCTGGTCGCCCAGAAACAGCTGCTCCAGGAGGTCTGGGGCCCCGCATACGCCGCCGAGACGCATTATCTGCGCGTTTACCTGGCCCAGTTGCGCCGAAAGCTCGAACCCCAGCCCTCCCAGCCCAGGCACCTGCTCACCGAGCCGGGCATGGGCTACCGCTTCGAGACTTCGTGACACTGGGAAAACTGGACGAATTATTAGGCCGAAGGGCGTTGCTTTCGTAACGTCCCGGTCACGGGGACTCACTCGATCGGATGGTCTTTGTTGCTATGGACCAGACCATTCCGAGATTCTTTCATATGTGGAGGGCCTGTTCGCCAGCGACGACGAAGAAGGTGAGCAGTGTGAATGAGTGCCCAGTCTGTCTCGGGTCGGGAATGGCGCCTAATCGCAAGGACTATTGTCGTGCATGTGGCGGTGTCGGCCAGGTACCCAAGTGAGTGCCCGATGTGTCAAGGGGAGGGCGTGCTGCGCTGGCAGCAGCCCTGCCCCGACGGGGTGCTGCGCGAGTTGGAGCACCCCTGCCCCAACGGCTGCGGACCAGGCTGGCGTCACCCGGCGGCCGAGAACGACCAGGTGATCGAGGGTGACGGGGAAGACGACCGGCCGGTCCGGGCCAGGGGCCGGGCCGACGAGGCCAACGCCGTGGGCGGTGCGTTCGTCGGCCAGGCCCTCGAGGCCTGGGGCTTCAAGGACTGATATTCGCTAGAAACCGAAATTCTGTGTCCACAAGAACCCATTCGTGTCAACCGCGACACCGATATTCTTGTACGCGCAGTTCTCGATGTTGGTGCGGTGTCCTGGCGAGTTCATCCACGCGTCCATAACCGCTTCGGCCGTGCGCTGGCCTTTGGCGATGTTCTCCGCGCCCGGCCGTGGGTAACCGGCTGTCTTGATTCGCTGGTCGAATGTCCTCTGATCGAGTGACGTGTGGGAGAAATAGTTCTGGTTCGCCATATCCGTGCTGTGCTCCTGGGCCGACGCGGTCAGCCGGTCGTCGACCGAAATCGGGCAGCCTGGACGGACCTGGTTGACCAGGGTGACGACCTGGGCGGCCAGCGCCGGGTTGGGGGAGCCCGGCTGGTCGTTCTCCGGCGTCTGCGTGGGCTGTGGCGGGGCTGGTGGCGGTGGCGGCGGGGGTTCGGGGGAGCTCGACGACGCCGAAGACGATTTGGTGGCCGGACTGGCGGTCGTGGACGTCGGAGTCGAGCTGGTGGGGGTGGACGAACCGGCTGAGGCAGGACCGGACAGCGCCGTGGCGGTCTGCGAGGGCGGGGTGGTGCCGGTCTGTCTGATCTCGTTTCCGGCGCCGTTGTAACCCATCGCCACCGGCACTTCGGGGGATCTCCCGCCGTTGGACAACTTGATGATGGTGGCGGCGCCGGCGATCGCCGATCCGGCGACAAGCGCGGCCAGCCCTACCATGATCGTGGCGCGTCGGGGTCGCGTTTCACTCACGGTCGCGTAACGTACCACCGACAGGGGATCTTGTCGGCCTTTCGGGTGGTTTTACTAGTCAGCCCGGTTTACCCCGTGTGAGTACGTTTGGCCGCTTACTTCGCCGTCGTGGTGGTGGTCCCGCTCGGCTGCGTGGTGGTCGTGCTCGAGCCGCCCGAGGACGTCGTCGTCTTCGAGGTTGTCTCCGGCGGGGGTTCGTTGCCGCCGCCACCGTTACCGCCGCCACCAGGTGGCGGTAACGGTGGATTCTGCTGGCCAGGGTCGTTGGGCTGGCCCGGCTGCGGCGTACCGCTGCTGCGCGGCCTGCTGGAGGACGAGGTGCTCGGCGGCGAGCCTGGAGCCGGCGACGTCTCCGCGCTGGACGGCGTCTCACTGACGCCACCCGACAGCGGGGTCGCACCCTTGGGGGAGTTGTTCACCTGGGTGACGACCGGTGGCACATTGTCGCCAGTCCGCGCTTCGTCACCGCTCGCGACGGCGAAGCTGGCCAGCGCGGCACAGGCGGTCGCAACGCCGACTCCGGCGGCCGCGAGCAGAGCGTACGGCGCGCGCCTGGCACCGGACACCGGCCCTTCGGCGGGTGGCTGCAGCTCGGTCCGGTCGGGTGAATCGGCCATGCGGGGGCTCCTCCTCGCGGGCGCTTCGGTTGTCCCCGTCGGGATCCCGTCCGGCCGTCGTCGGCCGGACCGGGCGTCACGGCTCGGCAAAATACCACTACCGAACGACACCCGATCGTTGAGCCTGCGATCATTTGGAGCATGGTTTCGAGGGCCGAGCGGCCTATGGTCCGGCTGACAGCGTGGGTGCACGGACGCGTGCAGGGCGTCGGTTTTCGCTGGTGGACGCGTAGTCGTGCACTGGAGCTGGGCCTGGTGGGCGCTGCGCGCAACCTCCAGGACGGCCGGGTTGAGGTCGTCGCGGAGGGCGGCCGAGAGGATTGCGAGCGACTGCTCGTAATGCTGCGCGGTGGAGATTCACCCGGTCGTGTGGACACGGTGGTGGAGCGTTGGTCGGAGGCCCGGGGCGGGCTCCGGGGGTTCGTCGAGCGTTAGTAGCCGCCCTGCACAGACCCGCCGTCCTGCTTGGCCGGGCCGTCGTTCGGGGTACAGGCCGCGAACACGACGACCATCAGCGCGCCGAGCACCGCTCCGACGGCCCGCGCCGCTATGTTGAACTTCACCACGTCGACCTCCCTTTTCCGGTGTGTTCCGGTCCGAAATCAACTACGTACGATCGGTGACGCAGGTTCACCCGTCCGGCGTGAACCACATCGGAGGAGGGGGCGTAGTAGTCGGCGTGGGGAGCACCCCCGAGCAGCGCGACGAGCTGATTCGCGAGCTCTACGAGAAGTACAGGCGACCGTTGCTGGCCTACGCCCTTCGGTCGGTCGGTGGCGACCTTCAGCGGGCGGAGGACGTGGTTCAGGAGACGCTGTTGCGTGCGTGGCGCAACTCGCACACCTTGAGTGTGGATCAGGCCGGGCCGTGGCTGTACACGGTGACCCGGAACCTGATCGTCTCCGGATACCGCCGGCAGGGCGCGCGAGTCACCGAAGTGCCCATGCCCGCCCAGGACATCCCGCGCACCGATGACGACTTCGACCGGGTGCTGCAGAGCTGGCAGATCGCCGAGGCGATGCGCGCGTTGAGCAAGGAGCACCGCGCGGTGATCGGTGAGCTGTTCTTCCGCAGGCGAACCGTGGCGGAGGCGGCCTCCGTGCTCGGCATCCCGCCGGGCACTGTCAAATCGCGGTCGTTCTACGCGCTCCGCGCGTTGCGCGACGCTCTTGAGGAACGGGGGGTGACCGAGCCATGACCTGCCGCCACACCGTCTCGCTCGGCGCCTACTTGCTTGGCGCACTGGACCCGGCCGACCGGTCGGCGTTCTCCCGGCACCTGGATACCTGCCCGATCTGCAAGGCCGAGATGCTGCGGCTCGCCCCGTTGCCCGGCCTCCTGCAACGGCTGACCCCCGAGGACTACGCCGAGATAGAGATCGGCGACGCCCCCGACTGGCCACCACCCCCACTGCCGGCCGACCTGCTGCCCGCCATCCCGCTGGCCGACATCCCGGCCGACATCCCCATCGACCTGGCCTTCCCGCTGCCTCCGATCCCGCCACCAGCAGAAACAATCACCGGCCCGGCCTCGCCGGAGGGCGCCGACCCGCTGCCGAACCTGCCCGCTGATCCGGCTGGTGAGTTGCCCTCGCAGCCTGTTTCCGAACAGTCACCGGACTCGTCCGCGCAAATGCCTGCCGAATTGGTTGCGGAGCTTCCAGGCGGCCAGGAGCCGGTGGGTGATGTTCCGGTTGTCGAGGTGCTTTCGCCGGTGACGGACATTTCGCCGAAGGCGGCCCGTCGGGGCTGGTGGCGGCGGCAAGGGCTGGCTGTGGCCGCGGCTGCTGCGGTTGTTCTGCTGGCTATTGGTGGGCTGGTCATGTTCCGGCCGGTCGGGGGGAATACCGATACCGCGATCTCGCCGGTTACGTGGACTGCGGTCGATCCGACCACCGGTGTTCACGGGCGGGTCGAGCTGACCAGCCGGGGATGGGGGACCGAGGTGAAGGTCTCCATGCAGGATGTTCCGGCTGGGCGCAAGATCTGTCACCTTGTCGTCTACGGCCGGGATGGGACCCAGGAAGTCGCGGGCAAGTGGACTGCGGGGTACTACCGGGAGGTCCGTTCGATCCCCGGCAGCAGCTCCATCCGGCTCAAGGACATCGACCGGGTGGAGGTAATCGCGGCGGGTGGCGTCCTGGTCGGCATGCATTCGCCCTGAGCGGCGTGTCGGCGCACGTAGGAGCGGGTATCCGCCGACGCGGGGAGCGTGCCTCCACCGGATGCTCACCGTGCCCGGGTACCCTCGCTGAGATAGCCACCGCGGTCCTTGATCAACAGGATCGCGCCCCGACGTCCCAGTCGCACCGGAGAGGTCAACCGTTTCGTGCACCTCAAGAGCCTGACGCTGAAGGGCTTCAAGTCCTTCGCCTCAGCGACGACGCTGCGCTTCGAACCAGGGATCACCTGTGTCGTCGGCCCCAACGGGTCCGGCAAGTCGAACGTGCTCGACGCGCTGAGCTGGGTGATGGGTGAGCAGGGCGCCAAGTCGCTGCGCGGCGGCAAGATGGAGGACGTCATCTTCGCGGGCGCAGGCCAGCGCCAGCCGCTCGGCCGCGCCGAGGTGACGCTCACGATCGACAACACCGACGGCGCGCTGCCGATCGACTACACCGAGGTCTCGATCACCCGCCGGATCTTCCGGGACGGCGCGAGCGAGTACGAGATCAACGGCTCGTCCTGCCGGCTGATGGACGTGCAGGAACTGCTGTCGGACTCCGGTATCGGCCGGGAGATGCACGTCATCGTCGGCCAGGGCCAGCTGGGCGCGATCCTGGAGTCCAAGCCGGAGGGCCGCCGGGCCTTCATCGAGGAAGCGGCCGGTGTCCTCAAGCACCGCAAGCGCAAAGAGAAGGCGCTGCGCAAGCTCGACGCGATGCAGGCCAACCTCACCCGCCTGACGGACCTGACCGCCGAGCTGCGCCGTCAGCTCAAGCCGCTGGGCAAGCAGGCCGAGATCGCTCGCCGCGCCCAGGTCGTGCAGATGGAGCTGCGGGACGCGAGGCTTCGCCTGATCGCGGACGATTTGGTGACCCAGCGCTACGAACTGGCCAAGGAAGAGGCCGACGAGGCCAGCGCGCGGGCCAAACGCGGTGAGGTCGAGCGTGCGCTGCAGTTCGCGCAGGCCGAGCAGAACGAGCTGGAAGCCTCGCTGGCTGAGGACGCGCCGGCGTTGCAGGCCGCGCAAGATGCCTGGTACCGGCTGTCCGCGCTGGCTGAAAGGCTGCGTGGCACGGTGCGGCTGGCCGCCGAGCGTGCCCGGCATCTCGCGGACGGCGGCGAACGCCAGGACCAGGGCCGCGACCCCGAAGTGCTTGAAGCCGAAGCCGAAGAGGCCGCTGAGCTGGAGGTCGAGCTCGCCGAAGGCGTCGAGGTGGCCCGCGAGGCCCTCTCGGAGGCGTTGGGGCGCCGGTCCGAGCTGGAGAACGCGGTCGCGGCTGCCGAAAAGGCGCATATCGCCGCGGTACGGGCGATCGCCGACCGGCGGGAAGGCCTGGCGCGGCTCGCCGGTCAGGTCGAGGCGCTGCGCAGTAAGAACAGTGCGACGGCCGAGGAGATCGAGCGGCTGTCCACCACCCTCGCCGAAGCCGAGGAACGTGCCGAGGTCGCCGCCGGCGAACTGGCCGAGACCGAGCTCGAGACCGGCGTCGAGGACTCTGACGACGAAGGCCTGCAGCGCAGGCACCAGCAAGCGGTCGAGGCGTCCGAACACGCCAAGGCCCGGGTCAACGAGCTGGTCGCCGCCGAGCGTGCGGCTGAGCGGGAGATCGCTTCGTGGCGTGCCCGTGTCGACGCGCTTTCGCTGGGGCTGAGCCGTAAAGACGGCGCGGGTGCGCTGCTTGCTGCCGGGCACCGGTTGCCGGGTCTGCTCGGGTCGATCGCCGCTTTGCTGACGGTGCAGCCTGGTGCTGAGGTCGCGCTGGCCGCGGCGCTGGGCCCGATCGCGGATGCGGTCGCGGTTGCCGGTGGCGAAGACGCGATGACGGCGTTGTCTCTGTTGCGGGACAACGACGCCGGCCGCGCCGGGATCGTCATCGGCGGTGGTGGGTCCACTGTGGATCGATCGGTCTGGCCGATGCTGCCGGGCGGGGCCCGGTGGGCGATCGATCTTGTGCGGTGCCCGGACGGTCTGCGGCCCGCTTTGGAACGTGCGCTCGATCGTGTTGTGGTCGTTGAGAATCTGGTGACCGCAAGGCAGGTCGTCGCTTCGCAGCCGTCGCTGCGCGCGGTCACGACCGAGGGCGACCTGCTCGGTGCGGACTGGGCCGTCGGTGGTTCCGGACGTGCCGAGAGCGTTATCGAAGTGCAGGCGGCCGTTGACGAGGCCAACGACAAACTGGCCACTGTGGAGCGTGGGCTCGCGGAAGCCGTTGGGGCGCTTGAGGGTGCTCGTGCAGAGCAGGACGCACGGCGTGACGAGGTCAACGCGGCCAAGGAAGCGCTGGGCGAGGCGAAGGTCCGTAAGGCCCGCTCGGGTGAGCGGATCGCGCGGATGCGTCAGGCCGCGAACACCGCGATGGCCGAGGTCGAGCGCGTCCGCAACCAGCGTGCCAAGGTCGAGCAGGCCCGTGAGGAGCAGCTCACCAAGCTGGCCGAGCTGGAGGAGCGCCTGCTCGGTGCCCAGGAGCAGCCACTCGACGACGAGCCCGACTCGCGGGTGCGTGACGAGGCCGTCGCGTCGCTGAACACCGCGCGCCAGCAGGAAATGGACTCGCGGTTGGCGTTGCGCACGGCTGAGGAACGTGCGCGTGCCGTCGCCGGTAAGGCCGAAGGTCTTCGCCGTGCCGCCCGTCAGGAGCGCGAGGCCCGCGAGCGGCACGAGCGTGCGCGGCAGGCGCGTCAACGCGGCAAGCGCGTGGCCGATGCTGTTGTCCGCGGCGGTGAGCTCGCCATCGAACGCATCGACTTGTCGTTGCAGCGCGCCGCCGAGCAGCGGGATCAGGTCGCGTCGCGGCGCACCCAGCGTGAGGCGGCGTTGACCGAGGTCCGGATGCGCGTGCGTGAGCTGTCGACGCAGCTGGAGAAGCTGACCGACGCCGTGCACCGGGACGAGGTTCTCCGAGCCGAGCAGCGGCTGCGGATCGAACAGCTGGAAACCAAGATCGCCGAGGACTTCGGCATGGGCCTGGACGACCTGGTCGCCGAGTACGGCCCGGATCGCCCGGTTCCGCCACCGCCCAACGAGATCGCCGAGTACGAGGCGGCGAAGGAACGCGGCGAGGACGTGACCCGCCCGCCGTCCTCGGCCTACGACCGCGACGCCCAGCAGCGCCGCGCCAAGAAGGCCGAGCGGGACCTTTCCCTGCTGGGCAAGGTGAACCCGTTGGCGCTGGAGGAGTTCGCGGCGCTGGAGGAGCGCTACAAGTTCCTCTCCACCCAGCTGGAAGACCTCAAGGACACCCGCCGCGACCTGCTGACTGTGGTGAAAGAGGTGGACGACAAGATCCTCGAGGTCTTCGCCTCGGCCTACGAGGACGTCGCCCGCGAGTTCGAGATCGTCTTCCACACCCTGTTCCCGGGTGGCGAGGGCCGGATGATCCTGACCGACCCCGACGACATGCTCACCACCGGCGTGGACGTGGAGGCCCGCCCGCCCGGCAAGAAGATCAAGCGCCTGTCGCTGCTGTCCGGTGGCGAGAAGTCCCTGGTCGCGGTCGCCATGCTGGTCGCGATCTTCCGCGCCCGCCCTTCGCCCTTCTACGTGATGGACGAGGTCGAGGCCGCACTGGACGACACCAACATGCGTCGCCTGATCGGCCTGATGAAAGAGCTGAAAGCCACCTCCCAGCTGATCATCATCACCCACCAGAAACCGACCATGGAGATCGCCGACGCCCTCTACGGCGTCAGCATGCGCGGCGACGGTGTCACCCAGGTCATCTCCCAGCGCCTCAACCAGAAGAAGGACTAGGCTGGCGGCAGCCGATCTTCTCACTGGGGTGTGCGATGTTGCGTGCAGTGTTCGCCCGGACGTTGAAAGCGGGCGTGACCTACGAGCAGTTCATGCAGGCCTGGGTTCCGCAGGACCTGGACGGTGACTACCCGGCCAAGGTCAGCGTCGCGCGCAATGTCGCCGACGACCGGCAGGTCATCACGATCCTGGAGCTGGACATGTCGATGGCGCAGTTCGAGGAACGCCGGGCGGTTCTGACGCGCCCGGACGCCCTTGAACGGCTCGCCGGGATCGTGGAAACGACTGAACTGCAAGGTGTTTACGAGGACGTGTACACGCTGCCTGTCCGGTAGTCCAGGGTTCAAGTCGTTTGTGGACTGACTCGGATGTGTGGTTGACGTCGAGTCCGTATGTGCGCCATCATCTGTGTCGTGACCAACTTGAAGGGCGGCTTCCGCCCCATCGCATGAGCCCGTGGGGGCTACCAGTGGCAGCCGATGACCGGGTTTCGTTTTTTGTTCACGCGCTGGCCTTGAGTGCCGCGCAAGCTGCTGGACACGTCACCGAGTCGCCATCGGAAACCCAAGCGCTGCACCAGCTTCATGATCTGTTCGCGGGCTGTGACGCGCTCAGGATCGCTGATGCCCTGGGTGGGCGTGACCGGGATATGTTGCTGCTACCGGGTTCCACGGGAAAACTCACGTTGTATGCCGTGGTGCGTATGCAGTCCGATCGGGATATGGCGGTATTCGAACGGACACGACGTGTGCGGGCGTGGGGGCCGCATCCGCTGCGTGGAAAGGTTCGGCATCGGACCGCCGCTGTCCACGTGCTCAGGTCGTGGCCCCGGGGCCGGCTGCCGGACGAAGCGGCCGAGACCGTCCGGCACGCGCTTGAGGCCGAACCGGAAGAGGACGTCCGCCTGGGGCTGACCGCCTGAAATCGCCTTCTAGCTGGGCGAACCCCGGCCGGCAGGGTCGGCCGGGGTTAAACCAGGTGCGCGCGGGCGTCCGGAAGTTCAGGATTTCGGACATGACAAAGATCCGTCCGGCTACGCGGGCCGATCTGCCGGCAGTCGTGTCGCTCATCGCCCGCCTGCAGGCCGACCCCGCGCACCACATCGGCTTCTTCGGGTACACCGAGGAGGAAATCGCCGACGAGCTGGCCGGTGTCGAACCTGATTGGCACGAAGGCGCCGTCGTGGCCGTCGCGTCCAGCGGCGGCCTGCGTGGCGTGCTGAGTACTGACGTGAACCCCGAGTTAGGCCGCGCCTGGCTGTACGGGCCACATGTGGATGTTCCGAGCGGCCACCCGGCCGCGCCACAGGCATGGCACACGACCGCCGACGCGCTTTTCCACGCCGCCTTGAAGTTTCCGCACATGACCGGCATCACAGATCTCAACCTCTACGGCCATGTCGAGCACCGGCAACTCGGTGAGTTCGCCGACCGGCACGGCTTCACCAAGGACAAACCGACCCGGATATTCACTCTCGCGGGCGCGCAGTTGCGTTCATTGCTCGCGCAGGACACCGAGAAAGTCGAGGCGCTGCCCGCGGACGGCAGTCTCAACGAACAGTTCACTGTCCTGCTGGAGCGATGTTTTCCCAACCGCACCAGCACCGCCGAGCAGCTGCTCAACGGCAAGCATTCGATAGCCGTACTGAGGCAGGCCGACGGCAGGCTGGCGGGCTTTGCCGCCGGCTATTCGCAGGAAATCGAACACTACGTCGACTATGTCGCGGTCGAACCCGACATGCGCTGTGTCGGCGTGGGCAGACAGGTCGTCCGCGGCCTGATCAGCCGGCTCGACGCCGAGAACGGCGCGCGCAGGCAGGCCGCCGCGGTGGTCGCGGTCGACAACCAGGCGTCGGCCGGCATGTTCACCAGGCTGGGATTCGGCGTCGAACTAGAGCTCGTGAGCTACCGGCGAAAGCCATGACTGCAAAGCCCACCACCACCGCAAGGAATGCGCCAGCGATCCGTTGCCGCTGGGCGCCGGATCGAACGACGTCAGCTCGGCCATCCGGCGAAGGCGGTGTTTGACAGTGTTCGGGTGCACATGCAGTGCACTGGCCACCAGATCAGTGCGGCCGCCATGTTCCAGATAGGCCAACGCGGTCTGCGCGAGCAACTGGTGGAACTCGTCGGACCGGTCCAGCCCGGTGAGGTGTTCCGAGGCGAGCATCCGCCCTAGCGCGGGATGCGTGTCCACGCTCAGCGGCAACGCGAGCGAAGTCAGGTGCTGCAGGCCACGTAACCGGCGGCGCCGTGCGGAGGCCAGTGCGGTCTGGCAAAGCCGGTACGCCCCAGCCAGTTCCGTGGCCGGCACCGCGGGCGCGGCGACGAGCAGGATCTCGAACGGTGCCTCGGGCAGCCGTGGGCTGACCGCGCACAGATAACCGTCCACCATGCCGCACAAGCCATCCGAGGTGGTGAGTGCGGCCTCGAACTGCCGGGCTTCCCGCGGTGCGCTGACATCCGCGATCACGCAGTGGTAGAGCTTGCGCGTGTCCAGCCCCGCCGCCGCGACGCTCGCCGCGGGACCGCCTGGCCGCACACGGGATTCCCTGTTGTGCAACAAGGTTCGCAATGCCTGCAGCCGGACGGCGTGGGTCGTGCGGGTCAGGCTCAACTCGGTTTCCCGGTAGACGTGGACAAGCCGGTTCTGCATCTCGTTGGCCAGACAGTCCAGTTCCATCAGACCGGTGAAGACCTCCTCGCCTTCCAGGCCGTCCTTGGCCGAGCGCTCGAAGACCTGGCTCATCACGAAGTGCCGGCCGGCCTGGAAGCCCTCCAGCAATGCCGCGAGAGGGATGCCCTGCAGGGCACGGTCCTCGGCCAGCCGGTCGGCCACGTGGACACTCTCGCCGAGGTCCACGTCGTCGATGTAGGCCGCCGAGACCGCGGCGAGCAGCGCGGCGATATGGCGCTGCACATCCTGTGTGGGCAAGGCGGCGACCAGAGCCGATTTCCCTCTGGCCGCCGCCGTGGCGCCTTCGACAGTGCCCGGGTCGGCACGCATTTGTTCCAGCAGCCGACGTAGTCCCGTCCGACCCGGCATCTTCGCCTCCTCGCAATACCTTCAGCTGTGACGGTATTGCGAGCAGTCGCCGTTAACCAAGTGACCGGACAGCGGCCTCGCTCAGCTTGCCCAGCCGTTCGCGCTGCGGGAAGTTCCCGACCGGGACGGTGGCCACCTCTTTTGCTGTCGCGTAGTCGATCACCGAGATGGCGTTGCGCTTACTCAGTGACACCAGGCAGTACTTTCCGTCAACACTTGTGGTCGTCCAGTACGGCAGGCTGTCGGTCGCGTAGTTGACGTATCCCTTCGCGGCAAGCCCAGGCCGGTCCAGGATCACGGTGTAGTCGTCGATCGTGCCGGCCGCGCAGATCCGGTCACCGGAGTACGCCATGCCGTGGTGCGCGGAGTTCTGCGGGTAGGAGTCCGGGCTCATCGCCGCGGCCTTCGTGCTGTACGGCAGTTGCACGGTCCGCACGATCCGGCCCGCGGCCAAGTCGTACTCGACGAGGCCGTTGAGGTATGACAGCTGTGCATACATCGTCTTGTTGTCCGGCATGAACAACGCCGGGCGGATGCCGTATTCGAACTGGTAGGTCCGCTTGACCGTCCACGTGTCCGGGTCGACCGCGGTCAGCTGGCGCTTGCCCTTGATGCCATTGAAGGCCTTGAGCAGTGACACGTTGCCGATGCTGGAGTTGTAGAGGGTCTGGTTGTCCGGCGAGTAGTCGTTGCCGTGCGGGTACGCGCCGGTCGGGAAGCTGGTGAGGATGGCGCCGGTCGCGGTGTCGAAGACGTGTGCCTTCTCCACGCTCAGCGCCGAGACGATGAACTTGCTGCCGTCCGGTGAGATCGCGGCGTGGTCGGCCTTGAAGCCCTCGACCTTGGTCCGCCAAAGCTGGCGTTTGCTCGCCACGTCGTAGGCGACGACGTCGGCCAGGTTGCCGCGGGAGACATACAGTTTCGTGCCGTCGGGGGAGAGCGCGATGTCGTCGACGAACTTCTTGTACCCCTGGATGGAGTTCACGATCTCGTACCCGATCCGCTCGATCGGGTTCATCGCGGCCAGCCGCTGTTCCAGATCGGGAATGGCATCGAGGGTGCCCAGCACCTGGAAGGTGCGGCCGTCCAGGAAACTGACGGTGCCGGCTTGGGCGTTGCCGATCAGGACCACGTCTCGCAGCTGCTGCGCCTGCGCGGCCGGTGTGGCCACGAGGCTGAGAGCGGCGACCGTGCCGGCGACGATGCCTGCCAGTCGCTTGGCGCTCATCGAGTCTCCTCTCGCTGAAAACTCTTTAATGTTTTTCTGATAAGTCTGTTTTCATGGAAGATCGAGGCCAATGTCGCGCCCGCCAACACCCCGGCCCCGCACTGTCGCCGGGACACAATGAACCGATCCACGGGCAGCGGCGTAGTAACCGCATGGGTAAATTCAGGCGTCACTGGAAAGCGTGGCTGATCGGCGCGATCGCCTTGGCATTGCTGGGGTTCGTCGGCGGGCCGTGGCTCTACATCAACGTTTTCAGTGACCCTCCCGCCCAGGAACTGGCCCTCGGGCAAGGACAGGCCGGCGGGGACGCCGTACCGGTCGACGGGTCGTGGACCGTGTCGGACGGATCACAGGCGGGGTACCGGGTCAAGGAGATCCTGTTCGGCCAGGACACCACTGCCGTCGGCCGGACAAGCAAGGTGACTGGCACGGTCGCGATCGCCGGCACGAAGATCACCAGCGGCACGGTCACGGTGGACATGGGATCCGTGGCGACCGACAAGAGCGGCCGGGACGAGCAGTTCCGCAACCGGATCATGTCGGTATCCCAGTTCCCGGCGGCGACCTTCGCGTTCACCGCGCCGGTCGACTTCGGTTCCGTACCCGCCGCCGGTCAGAAGGCGACCGTCAAGGCGGCCGGCCAGCTCACCTTGCGCGGCCAGCAGAAACCCGTGAACGTCGAACTGAGCGTGGTGCGCAACGCGGCCACCATCCAGGTACAGACCAGCATCCCGGTGGCGTTCGCCGACTACGGCATCCCCGACCCCAGCATCCCCGGCATCAGCACCGAGGACCACGGCGTGGTCGAAGTACTGCTGATGCTCAAGAAGACGCCGTGATCGCGGCGACGGCCAGACGCGTGAGCTCGGCGCACAGGTCGTCCAACGGCGGCGTCCGGTCGTGCATCGACCAGTAGTAGACGAGTTCGTTCACCGCGCCGATGAAGGCGACTGATGTCAGCAGGAAGTTCCGGGGCGCGGCCTCGCCGCGCTCCACAGCCCGGTTCGCCTCATCGACAAGGAACTTGACAATACGTTCCCGCCACATCAGCCGATGCTCCTCGACCGCCGCGCTGACCCCGACCACCTCGACATAGGCCAGCCGGGTCCACTTCGGATCACTCGACGTGGTGGTGATGTAGGCCCGCACCATCCGGCCGACCCGCTCGGCCAGCGGCTCGTCCTCGAATCCGGTGAGCGCCGTGAGCGCGTTCTGCATGGCCCGCTGGGTGATCCGGTCGTGCAACGCGACCAGCAACGCCTCCCGGCTGGGAAACTCCTCGTAGAAGTTGCGCGTGGACACACTCGCCGTGGCACACAATCGTTCGATTGACGTACCCGCGTACCCCTCCGACCCGAACAACTCCAGCCCGGCCTCCATCAGACGCTCATGCCGTTCAGCTCGTCGTTCCGCGTCCGACCTGCCGCCGTAATGCCGTCGTGGCGCCCGCGTGGTGCCGGTCATCGCCGTCCCCTCCCAATGGTGTTCCCACAATAGGCTTCCGCGGGCCGGATGTGGACGTGAATAGCCCACATAGCCGATGGCCTGCCGGACGGGGTGGCAGCCGTACCGTCCACTGTGCCCTGCTCAGAGGGGCCCTGGCGCGGTCTCCCTATGGGTGATTGGGCAGGTCAGGCTTTGTGGCATGAGGTATCGGCTGTTTGGGCAGACTGGGCTGAGGGTTTCGGAGATTCTGCTGGGCACGATGGGGCTGGGGGAGGACGCCCGGCAGTGTCGGCGGGTTGTGGACGCGTATGCCGATGCGGGCGGGAATGTGCTCGACACTGCGTCGGCGTATGGGAACGGCGAAGCTGTGCTGGGGGAGGTTGTCGAGCGGCGTGACCGGTTTGTCATCGCGACGAAGTACACATTGTCACGCGATGCCAAGGATCCCAATGCGGCGGGTAATCATCGCAAGAATCTGGTGCTGTCGTTGGAGCAGAGTCTGAAACGGCTGCGCACCGACTACATCGACATCTACTGGGTGCACCTGTGGGATCGGCACACCCCGGTCGAAGAGACGATGCGGGCCTTGGATGACGTGATCCGTGCGGGAAAAGTGCTCTATATAGGCATATCGGACGCTCCGGCCTGGGTGATTGCCCGTGCGAACACGCTCGCGGAGTGGCGTGGATGGACGCCTTTCGCCGGGTTACAGGTGCCGTACAACCTGCTCAAGCGGGACATTGAGCGGGAGTTGCTGCCGATGGCCGAAGGGCTCGGCATGAGTGTCGCCACTTGGGCTCCGTTGGCGGGTGGTGTGCTCTCGGGAGGTTCGAAGCGGGTTGACCCGAAGACGCTCACCGAGCGGGATCACGCGGCGACAAGAGCCGTGAGGAAGGTCGCGGACGAACTGGGGGCGACGCCCGCGCAAGTGGCGCTCGCGTGGTTGCGCAGCAAATCCACAAAGGTGTTGCCGTTGGTCGGCGTCAGCAGCGTCGAGCAACTGACGGAGAATCTGGCAGAGCTCACGCTGCCGGGCGAACTGATCGAACAGCTGGAGGGCGCGGTGGAGTTCGAGCTCGGATTCCCGGCAGACTTCATCGCCGAATGTGAGCCGCACCCGTTCGCGTTCGGTGACGCCGCGACAAAGGTCGACGGGCGTTAGAGAAAGGCGCCTCCAGAGGGGGTCTGGAGGCGCCTTTTCATCAAGCAGCCTTGGCGGCTGCGGCGGGCTCTTCTTCGGGTGGGGTCGCGGGTGTCTTGTGGCGCAACGAAAGCAGGCCTCCCACGAGCAACGTGATCAGCACGCCGATCACCGGGTACCACGGGTAGGCCAGGCTCACGGAGTTGCCTGCGGCCTTGGAGAAGTCCACCGCGAGGAAGCTTCCTTCGGCCTTGTTGAACTTCAGGCCGAGGATGACGAACGCCATCACGACCACTGTCGTCACGAACGCCACGATCGCGTCGAACTGCCTGGCCTTGCGGAAGATCAGGCCGAGCAAGAACGCGCCGAGCAGGGCGCCGGAGGTGAAGCCCGCGATCGACAGGCCCTGCTCCACGATGGGGTCGCCACGGGTGGTGAACTGGGCGAACAGTCCGGCGAACACCACCAGGATGGCCGCCCAGACCACTGTCCAAATGCGACCCTGACGGAAGATCTCGCTGTCGGTCAGCTTCCGGCGGACGATCTTCTGATAGACATCCGTGACTGTCGACGACGCCAGCGCGCCCAGCGACGAGCTCAGCGCCGCGGCCAGGATTCCCGCGATCACGAAGCCGGACAGCCCGTTCGGCAGTTCGTTGACGATGAAACTCGCGAACAGCTCGTCGTTGTTGTTCAGCTTCAGGTCCTTCACCGGCGCGGCGCCGTTGTAGAACGCCCACAGCATGGTGCCGATGAACAGGAACAGCGCGAACTGCAGGAACACCACGATGCCGCTGCCGATCAGCGCCTTCTGGCTGGCCTTCACGTCCCGGGTGGCCATCAGCCGCTGCACGATCAGCTGGTCGGCGCCGTGCGAGGACATCGACAGCACCGCGCCGCCGAGCACCGCGGTGAGGATCGCGTACGGGCTGGTCAGCACCGGCGAGGACACATCGAAGAGCTGGAACTTGTTGGCGTCGGCGGCCTTGCCGAGCCACCCGTCGGGCAGCTTGCCGGCCAGGACGATGATCACGGCGAACGCGCCCAGGATGTACCAGAGCATCTGGATCGCGTCGACCCAGACCACCGCGCGCACACCGCCGAAGTAGCTGTACACGACCATCGCGACGCCGAGCGCGATCACGATCACCCAGTAGTTCGCGGTCACGCCGAAGCTGGCGAGCACCACTTTCACCGGGATGGCGGTGGCGAACAGCCGCAGACCGTCGGCGAGCAACCGGGTGAACAGGAATGTCACCGATGCCGTGCTCTGCACACCGGTGCCGAACCGCTTGCCCAGGAAGGCGTACGCGGTCACGAGATCACCGGCGATGTACTTGGGCAGCAGCACGTACGACACGACGATGCGGCCGATCAGATAACCCAACGCGAGCGACAGGAAGGTCATCCCGCCCGCGCCGGGTGTGGCGAGGTACGCGACCGTCGGGATGCTGAGCACGGTGAGTGTGGACGTCTCGGCGGAGACCACCGAGAGGCACACCACCCACCAGGAGATCTTGGACTCCCCGACGAAGTAGTCGTCGGAGGATTTCTGTCTACCGCCGATCAGCACGCCCAACAGCGGCATGCCGACCAGGAAGATCACGATGATGGCGAGGTCAAGAACACGCAAGAGACCCTCCCAGTGGTGTAACTCGCAACTGCCTCACATCAATGGCCGCCGGGGCGGGCATGCGCAGCGGTCCACGGCCCGGCGTGATGCTGCCGAGCAGTCGTGGACCGGCCGCGCCGGTGGGTGGGTCAGCGGGGATGCCGTGCCATGTCAGGAAGCCCAGCAGTGCGGTCAGGTACGCCTCTTTGGCGTCGCTCGGTATCCCCAGGGAATCGCTTGTCACGACGTCGAGCCGCTCGGACAGCGCGGCCATCAGTGCCGGGTTACGCACCCCGCCGCCAGAGGCGACCACACGATGTCCCTTGCAAGCCTCGGCAATCGTGACGGCGGTCAGCTCGACCAACGTCGCCAGCAGGTCCGGGCCGTCCACGGCGGGGACCTCGTCCAGCGCCGCCTGCAGATAGCTCAGGTGGAAGTACTCCTTGCCGGTCGACTTCGGCGGGTCGAGCCGGTAGTAAGGGTCGGCCAGCAGCACGTCCAGCAAGTCGTGGCGGACCTTGCCTGCCGGCGCGAGGGCGCCGTCCTTGTCGTAGCTCTGGCCGGCGACCATCTGCGCGGCCAGATCAAGCAGTGCGTTGCCGGGTCCCGTGTCGAACGCGACGGACCCACGCGTGATGTTGGCGATCCCGCCGATGTTCAGCGCGATTTCGTCCTTGAGCCACAGCTGGTCGAACAGGCCGGCGAGCGGCGCGCCGTGCCCGCCCGCGGCGACGTCCCGCGCGCGCAGGTCGGCGATCACGGGCAAGCCGGTCGACTCGGCAATCCAGGCCGGTTGGCCCAGTTGCAGAGTGCCGAGGCAGTCGCCGTCCTCGACCCAGTGATAGACGGTCTGCCCCAGCGAGGCGATCACGTCGGCCTGGCCGAGTTCGGCCAGTGCGCGGCCTGCTGCCTGGGCGAATGCCTGTCCGATCTTCGTGTCGAGTTTGCACAGCTGCTCCGCGGTGCACCCTGCGGGCGGCAACGCGGCCAGTAACTCTTCGCGCACGTCCGCGGGATAGCCGGCCTCGATGTGCCCGACCGGCACAAGCTCGACGGTGTCACCGCGAAGACGCAGGTCAGCCAGGGCGACGTCGATGGCGTCCACCGACGTGCCCGAGATCAGGCCGATGACCCGGCACGCGTCCATGACCGTGTGGTCTATTCCACACTGACGCTTCGCGCAAGCCTTGCGGTTAATTCTTGACCTAACCGAGTTTTATGCGGTTGAACGTTGTCAACGCTATGGATGCGAGGATGACGCAGTGTCCACCACAGTCATCGTGATCATCGCGGTTGTCCTGGTCCTGCTCGCCTTGGCCCTGGTCACCGGGGTGATCTTGGCCAAGCGTCGCCGGGTGAGCCTGACCGACACGGAGAAGAAGGCCGTCGAGGACCGGCCGAAGTACCAGGCGGGCGGCGCAATCAGCCTGGCACCGGCCAAACCGGCCCTGCCCGAGCATCCGGTCGCCGACCGCACAGAGGTCGACGGCCAGCCGGGTGTCGGCGATGACGCCTCCGTACCGAGGGACTCCGAGAAGCGCGAGATCGTCGACATCCCGCTGCCGGACGCGGTCGAAACGGCGCCCGAACCAGCCGCGGAACCTGAGCCCGAGCTCGACGAGATCGAGCCGACCAGCGGACGGCTGGAGCGGTTGCGCGGCAAGCTGGCCCGGTCGCGGTCCGGCTTCGGCCAGGGGCTGCTGGGCCTGCTGGGCGCGGGTGACCTGGACGAGGACTCGTGGACCGAGGTCGAGGACACCTTGCTGCTCGCGGACCTGGGCTCGGCGACCACCAACGACATCATCGAGAAGCTGCGCTCCGAGCTGACGGCCCGCGGTGTGCGTACGCCGGAACAGGCCCGCGCGGTGCTGCGTGAGGTCCTTGTGGGCGCGTTGCACCCGGAGATGGACCGTGCGGTGCGCGCACTGCCGCACGTCAACGGAGACGCCAAGAAGCCTGCTGTCGTGCTTGTCGCGGGCGTCAACGGCACCGGTAAGACCACGACGACAGGCAAGCTCGCGCGTGTCCTTGTCGCTGACGGCCGGACGGTCCTGCTGGGCGCCGCGGACACATTCCGTGCCGCCGCAGCCGAGCAGCTCGCCACGTGGGCAAGCCGCGTCGGCGCCGAGGTCGTCCGTGGCAAGGAAGGTGCCGACCCCGCAGCTGTCGCGTTCGACGCCGTCAAGCGTGGTGCCGAGACGAGCGTTGACGCCGTGCTCGTGGACACCGCCGGGCGCCTGCACACCAAGACCGGCCTGATGGACGAGCTGGGCAAGGTCAAGCGCGTCGTGGAAAAGCAGGCCGAGATCGACGAGGTCCTGCTCGTGCTCGACGCCACAACGGGCCAGAACGGCCTGACGCAGGCCCGGGTTTTCCGTGAGGTCGTCGACGTCACCGGCATCGTGCTGACGAAACTCGACGGCACCGCCAAGGGCGGCATCGTCTTCCAGGTCCAGCGTGAGCTCGGCGTGCCGGTCAAGCTGGTCGGCCTTGGCGAGGGCCCGGACGATCTGGCGCCGTTCGAGCCGGGTGCCTTTGTGGACGCTCTGCTGGGCTGACCCCGCCCGGGCCTGACCCGGATGGAAGGCATTCCGACTTTGCCCGAATCGTGCGAAAATTCCCGCGCGGGGACGGTTTGGTGTGGGGGCCGCAGCGGTTCCTTTGGGGGGTGACCACGTCTGCCTTGTCCTCGCCGTCTTCTGGAGGGGACGAGAAAATGCGATCACGAAGAACGGCACGCTTTTGGGCGTGCGCGATCACGCTTGTCTCCGTGCTGCCGGGTTTACCGGCGCACGCGGAGCCTGAGCAGGCCGAACCCGCCCAGCCCGTCGAGTTGACGGAATTGGGCTCGGAAACCACGCGTGTGTTCCAGAACCCGTCCGGCACCAGGACGGTCGAGGAATTCGCGCGGCCATTCCGGGCACGGACCGCGGACGGCTGGAAACCAGTGGACACAACGCTGGTGCGGGACGCGGACGGCACCGTCCGGCCCCGCGTCACACCGGTGACGGTTCAGTTGTCCGGCGGTGGCACCGGCGCGCTGGCCACGCTGAAACGGGACGGCAAGGAGCTGTCCCTGGCCTGGCCCAACGCGTTGCCACAGCCCGAACTGGACGGTGACACGGCCACCTACCCGGAAGTCCTGCCAGGAGTGGACCTGCGGGTCAAGGCCGATGTGGACGGGTTCGCCCAGGTCCTGGTGGTGCACAACGCCGAAGCTGCGGCCAACCCGGCACTCAAGGAGATCACCTACCGGACGTCGGGCACCGGCCTGCAGATCAAGGCGGGCGAAGGCGGGACCACAACGGCCGTCGACAAGGACGGCGCCGCGATGTTCGTCTCGGGCCGGCCGACCATGTGGCAGAGCCCGGAAGCGACCGCGCGATCGGCTGTGCCCTCGCAGGAGTGGCAACAGGAGATCGACCACCGGCCGATGGACCTGCGGGTCGGCGAGAACGAGCTGACAGTCGTTCCCGACGCGCAGATGCTGGCGTCCCCGGACACCAACTTCCCGGTCTACATCGACCCGTCCTACACCGCCACGCAGTACCGCTGGACCTCGGTGAACGGGCTGGACGCGAACGAGGACTACTGGACCAAGCAGCGTGACGTCATGCGCGTGGGCTACCAGCCCTACGAGTCGCCGACCTCGCGGTACCGGACGTTCATGCAGTTCAACACGGCGCCGTTCGCCGGCGGCCGGATCCTCAAGACCTACCTCGGGATCACGCTGGATCACTCCGGTTCCTGCGGGGCCACACCGGTGGATCTCTGGCACACCAAGGCGATCGACCCGGCCGTCACCACGACGTGGAACACCACGACACCGAGCTACTGGCTGACCAAACTGGACACCCGGTCCGGCAACGCCAACGAGGGCGGCGGTTGCGGTACCACGCAGCCGGACAAGCCGATGGAGTTCGGCTCGACGGCGTTCACGACGTTGGTGCAGACCACCGCGACCAACAAGACGGGGACGCTCACGTTCGGCCTGCGTGCGCCCAACGAGAGCGACGGCGGCCAGTGGAAGAAGTTCCACCCGGCGACCGCGAAGCTGACGGTCGAGTACAACATCGCGCCACGCGCGCCACTGAACTTCAACACCGTGCCGCCGACGCCCTGCGGCACGGCGACCGCACCGACGGCGTTGAACACCGCGAACCCGACGTTCTCGTCGATCGCCTCTGACCCCGACAACGACAACGTGCGTGGCCAGCTGGAGATTCTCGACGGCAACACGGTGATCAAGACCATGGACGGCCCGACGATCCGGTCCGGCGGAGCGTTCTCCTGGTCTCCGGTGCCCACCGGGGTACTGCCCGAGGACCAGCCGGCGAAGGTGTTCAACTACCGCTCCCGGATCAGGGACGACGGCCTGGCCAGCCCGGATTCGGCACGCTGCTACTTCACCGTCGACCGGACGCGCCCGGGCCTGCCGGTCATCACCTCGGCTGATTTCCCGGACTATTCAGCGGTCCGGTCGGTCGGCGAGCTCGGCACGGTGACGTTCACCCGCGCGGCGGTGGATACCGACATCGCCGGGTTCCGGTACGGATTCCAGCAGGACAAGACCACGATGTGGGTGGCCGCGGACGCGAACGGCTCAGCGACCGTCCCGGTCACCCTCTGGGACGACAACTCCACCCGGCCGCTCTATGTCCGTGCGGTCGACCGGGCCGGCAACATCAGCCCGGCAGGTCCGGTGTGGACATTGACGGCGAACTCCCGGCAAGTGCCGGGAACAGCAGTGCGGGCCGACACCAACGGTGACCGTAAGGCGGACTTCGCCACCCTGTTCGACCAGGGCAACGGCCGGACAGCGGCGTGGAACTTCCTGTCCACCGGCAACGGGTTCTCCTCCGGTTACGTCGGCTGGGACACCGATGTCAGCGGCGGTTTCCCGATGTACCGGATCAAGAGCGCGAACGGGGACTTCGACGGCGACGGCCGCAGCGACATCGCGGTCCTGCGCGAGGACCCGGACCGCAAAGTCCGGCTGTATCTGCTGCGTTCGGACAGCAACCGGTTCGACGCCGAGAGCGAGCCGGCGTGGGTCGGCGACTACCGTCTGTCGCACCTGAGGCCGGTCGCAGGCGACTTCGACGGCGACGGTGACGACGATCTGGCTGTGTTCCAAGGCCTTACCGGCGCGCAGACCAAACTGTTCGTGCACAGCACCAATGCGGGCAGGTTCACCGCGCCGGTGCTGCAGTGGGACAGCGGAGCCAACGGTCTGGACGTCAACCAGCTGTCTCCGGTCACAGGCGACTTCGACGGCGACGGTGACGACGACATCGCGGCATTCCGGGGCGTGGCAGGCGCCACCCAGACCAAGCTCTGGATGCACGTGTCCAACCGAACCAGTTTCGCTGCCCCGGTAATGCAGTGGGACAGCGGCACGGTCGCGTTCGACCGCGCGAAGGCGACTTTCGTGGCCACGAACCTCAACGGTGACGCGAGTGGCAAGGACGAGATCATCGCCGAGTACGACCGCGGCAACGCGTCCACGCAGGTGACTGTGTTTACTGCTGGGACCGGTACCTGGACGACCTCCGTCGGCTGGGACAGCGGTGCGGCGAACACCTTTGACGCCAAGAAGACCGTGCTTGCTGCGGGTGACTTCAACGGTGACGGTAAGGGCGACATCGCGACGCTGTACGACACAGGCAGCGGCAACCGTCAGATGTACACCTTCATCTCGACGGGATCGGCCTTCACCGACAAGCGAGTCGACTGGCAGGGCAAGGTGGCCGACACTGCGGAGTCCGTCTACATCGAACCCGGCCGTCGGTACCGCCTGCACCCCACCCACACCGACAAGTGTTCGGGTGTCCCGGCGGGCAACGTGGCCGACAGTGCCCCGATGCAGCAGCAGGATTGCGTCTCGGGTGGGAGCAACCAGCAGTTCGAGCTGGAGCGGATCGGCAGCACGCCGTACTTCAAGATAAAGAACGCGGCTTCGGCCAAGTGCCTGGACATCGGCGGGTTCAAACACGACGACAACACGCCGATCCACCAGTTCACCTGTGACCAGTCCGGTGTGCCCCAGGCCAACCAGCAGTTCCGGCTGGATTACGTCAGCGGCACCGGCATGGACGTGGTGGTCCAGCCGCGGATCGTGCACAGCGACAAGTGCGTGACCGTGACCGGCGCCAGCACAGCCAACAACGCGGCCATCGTGCAGCTGACCTGCTCAGGAGCCGCGAACCAGCGGTACACATTGAGAATCGAACCGTAGAAACGCTTGAGGGGAGTGGCCGCGATGGCCACTCCCGTCAAGGGTTCTTACCGGCTAGCTGAACTCG
This sequence comes from Kibdelosporangium banguiense, assembly GCF_017876405.1. Taxonomy (GTDB): domain Bacteria; phylum Actinomycetota; class Actinomycetes; order Mycobacteriales; family Pseudonocardiaceae; genus Kibdelosporangium; species Kibdelosporangium banguiense. The sequence goes on from NZ_JAGINW010000001.1 coordinate 4,325,573, forward strand.
GGGAAGTCCTCCGCGATATCCCTGAGATCTTCATCCGGGGAATCGCGGACCGCGTCCTTCAACACCTCCAGCAGGTCCAGCCGGCCGACATGCTCCAGCAGCATCGCCAGGCCCCGAAGGTCGGCCCACCGGTCCGGGTCCGGGTCGGGGTTGGCGATCTCCTGTCTCGCCAGCGCTTCCAGTCGCGAGTCGCGCAGGTGAGGTGGCAGCCCGGCCAGGATGAACCTCGCACGGGCCGCGTACGGGTTGATGCCGAGCGCTGCGGAGAACAACTCCGGCATCAGTTCCTGCGCCAGCTCGGGCGAGTCCGAGGCCCGATCGCCGAGCAGGCGCAGCGCGGCGTAGTGGCCCCGGCCCGACGCGAACACGGCCCGCAGCGTCCCAGCCGCGTCGTCCGCCAGCGCCGCTTCACCCGCGCTGAGGTACTGGTCGTTGGCGTCTTGCAGGGACTGCCACGCATCGTCACTCATCAGTCGCCTCCCCCTGTCCTGCTGACCTTTTTCACATACTGCCACGGCAGGCCTTCCACCAGGCGCTGGTACTCGCTGAAAGGCATCCGCCGGGTCGCGTAGATCGTGATGTGGCCTTCGGGCTTGTTGTCCTTGACCCAGTCCAGGCCGTCCGGCAGGTTCGTTCCCTTGGGCAGTCGCCACATCTGGCCACTGACATTCTTGCGCAGGTTCTCCTCGGTGTCGTAGGAGGACATCCCGACGGGTTCCTTCTTCCCGTTCTGCGGCAGGACATCGTCGCCGTCGTGTTCGGCGTCGTGTTTACCGAATCTCGGTGACGGCGGTGTCTTGGCCTTGCCGATCGCGACAAGTTCCGGGGTCGGCTCCTTTTTCTTCGGCTCTTTCTGCTTCTTGCGCGGTTTCTTCTGCTCTTTCTTGCGCTCCTTGATCTTCTTCCAGATCTGTTTGACCTTCTTGACCACCTTCTTGATCCGCTCGACATTCTTCTTGCCGATGATCTTGGCGATCTTTTTCTTGGCTTCCTTCCAGATCCTGGACTTCTGGATCTTCTTGATCAGTTTCGGGATCCAGACCCGGATCGTCTTGACCACCAGGGTCCGGACGGTCTTGACCACCCAGGTCCAGGCGATGCCGAGCTTTTTGCCCAGCCAGCCGAGCCCGGACCAGATCTTCTTGCCGACCCAGCTGCCGACCTTCTTGGCCACCGGCACCACGATCTTCTTGGCCACCGGTACCAGGACCTTGGTCGCGACGACCCGCGCCACGATCACCCAGAACCGGCCGTCCGGGTCGGAGTAGGTGATCGGGTTGTTGTTGGCGTAGGAGTAGGCGTTCATCTGCTGCGGCTCGGTGAAGTCGATCTCCGGGTCGGTCGAGATGAACCGGCCGGTGGCCGGGTCGTACGCCCGTTCACCGAGCTGGGTCAGGCCGGTGTCCCCGTCGATCGTGCCGCCGACGAATCCCTGCTGGCCCGGCCATGACGCCGGTGCCGCACCACGGGTGTTGCCAAACGGGTCGGTCCGGCGGCGCGTGACTTCCTGGGTCTCCGCGTCGATGGACAGTTCGGCCGTGCCGACGTGGTTGGGGTCCAACCAGTGCAGCTTGTCGTCCGAGGTCCGCACGGCGATGGTCTCGTCGTCGTGCACGTAGTGCCGTGTGCCCTGCGCGACGCCGTTCGGCGTGAGCAGCACCTCGGTGGTGCCGAGGTACAACGTCGTTCCGGTGGAATCACGCCGCATCAGGCGTTCTCCGTCACCGTCGTAGACGTAGGACGTGACCTTCGTGCCCTCGGTGACCTTGGTCAGCTGACCCTCGAGGTCCCACTCCAGCACCTGGCCCGGCGCGGTGCCGAGCTTGCGGCCGGTGGTGTTGCCCGTCGCGTCGTAGCCGAACTCGTCGACCTTCGTACCCGCCGGGCCGGTCGTGGTCACCGACTGCACAGCGTGCGGACGGGCCTGGCCGGTGTCGGGGTACTTGTACGTGCTGGACGTCGTTTTGCCGTCCGGCCCGATCTTGGTCTCGCTGGTCCGGTTGCCGACCTTGTCGTAGGTCCAGCCACTCCAGTACGGCGCCGGGCCGCCAAGTCCTGCCGAACTTGGGGCCGTGGCACAGTTTCCGTCGCGCGGTGTCCACGCGGCGGTCATCCGGCGCAGGTAGTCCTGCTGGAAACACTGCGTGTCGGCCTGCTCGCCAGTGTCGGCACCCGGCTGGTTGTGGATCCGGGTGATGTTGCCGGCCTGGTCGTAGCCGTAGGACACATTGGACACCATGCGGCCCGGTGTCTCCCGCTCGGTGACCGTGCGGGCGAGCCGCCGCGTGCCGATCTCGTACTCGGCGCCCCGCTTGACCCACTTGCCGCCCGCGGACAGCGTGACCTGCTGCGGTTCCGAGTACGGCGTGTAGGTGGTGTTGGTGACGTAGGACGTCTTGCCGGACAACGTGGTCGGCAGACCAAGGCTGTTGTAGCCGTAGGTCAGCTTCTCCTCGGCCAGCCCACCCGCGGCGGGCATGGTCGCCTCAGCGAGGTCACCGTCCGGCCGGTAGCTGGACGCGAACTTGTACGTGCCGGCCAGCTTGCCCTCGGACGCCGGGATCGTGATGCTCATCCCGGTCGGCCGGTTGCCCGCGTCGACACCGGTGATCGACTGGGTGTAGGCGTTGCCGTTGATGTACCGGGTGGACGAAACCGACACACCGGGCACCGGGGTGCCGTCCGGCAGCTTGTCGAACGTCCACTCGAGACGCTTCGGCCCGGCGAGCGACCCTTCGTGCACGGCGGTCTGCCGGCCGATGGCGTCGTAGGCGAACGCCAGGATCTCTCCCTTGGCGTTCTTGCGCGTCGCCACCTGGTCACCGTCGTTGTAGGTGATCTCGGTGGTGCCGCGGTCCGGGTCCTCGGTCTTGATCTCACGGCCCAGCAGGTCGTAGTGGTGCTTCCACACGTTCCCGGCCGGGTCGGTGACAGTCTCCAGTTGACCGTGCGGGGTGTACGTGTACTTGGTGCTGTCGTACTCCCCGGTGGGACCTGCGCCCTTGTACTGGCGCAGTTCGGTCAGCCTGCCCTCCGCGTCCATGAACTTGCTGGTCGGGGTGGCCCCGGCCGGCGGATCGATGTCGACGCGGTTGCCCGAGTAGCCGTGCGTGGTCCGCCACTTCTCGACCCCTTCGACCTTGAAGATCTCGGCTGTCAGGCGGTCGTTGCCGTCGTACTCGAACACGGTCTGCGCGGGCAGCATCGCCTCGTCCGGGATCACCACATCCGTGCCGGGCGGGGCATCGTTGTAGTAAGGACCGTTCGTCTTGATCTCCAGGCCACGCGAGTCGTAGATCGTGTCGGTGACGACACGACCGCCTCCCGGCGCGGGATCCTGGGTCTGGCGCTGCCGCATCTGGCCGTCGAACAGGTCGATGTCCGTGACGTAACTGCCGTCGGGCTGCAACGTGCGGTTCGTGACGGTGTTCGGCCCGTTCGTGCGGACCAGATAGCTGTGCTCGGTGGTCGGGCTCTCCGCACGGGCCCGGCCCGGCTGCCACGTCTTGGTGACGCGGCCGAGCGGGTCGTAAGCCGACTCGGACCGCTTGCCGTTGGTGTCCACCGTCGCCACCGGATCGCCCCACGCGGGTTCGAACTCGGTGCTCGACGACTGGCCCAGCGGGTTCGTCGTCGTGATCTTCGTGAGCGGACCGCCCACAGTGGACTCGTACTTCGTCGTGGCGGTCTCGCCGAAGACGTCGGAGGCCTCGGTGTGCCGGCCAAGGGCGTCGTACTTCGACCGGCCGACCGTCTTGAACGTCGGAGCGCCGTCGGCCCACCCGCTGAGCTCGTCGCGGCGGGTCGGGTCACCCTTTGTCGGTGCGGCGCCAAGGGTTTCGTTGTCGTCGTAGTAGGTGCGCTCCACGTCGACCAGGTCCGCCGGAAGGTTCGGCGTCTTGTCACACGCGACCCGGACCGTCTCCTCCTGGTACTCCACATCCAGGACGTGAGTGGTCGGGTTGTGCGTGTAGCTGTACCGGGTGCACGTGTCGTCGTTCGGGTTGTTGAGGTCGTGTAGCTGCTCTGTGCGCAGCAGCAGGCCGTTGGCGTCGTAGACGTTGTTCGACCCCGACTTCAGCTGTCCGCCGTCGGGGTGGATCTCGGTCTGCCGCACCGCCGACTCGCCGGTCTTGTACGCCTTGGTCGTACCCCAGCTGCGCACGCGTGTGGCCGTCGCCGCCGACACCCACGGGTCCGTGATGGACCGTTCGGTGACCTTGCCGCCGGCCTTGTCGAAGGTGATCCGCTCGCGCTCGGCACCTGCGAGGTCGTTGCTGTCCTCGACCGCGACTCCGTTGGAGTCGACGACCTTGACGTCCTTCACACCGCCGGTGGCCGTCTTGTCCTCGTCCATGCCGCGGTAGTAGAGGACCTCGGTCTGCTCCTGCTCACCGCCCGCAGCGCCGGAACGCGTCTGGACGCGGTCGAAACCACGCCACTGCGACCAGGTCTTGCGCTCGGCCGGGATCAGGCCGTCCTCGTCGTCGTGGTGCCACGCCGGCGTGCCGACGTAGTTCATCTGCGTGACCTCGGGGACCAGACCGGTGGTCAGGTCCTTCTCGGTCACGTCGGCCACGACGTACTTGTGGAACCAGTCCTTGCGCTCCTTGGCCAGGTCGTCGAGCGAGTCCGGGGTCCACTTCAGCGGATGGCACCGCTTGGCGTTGGTGTCCTCCGCGGGGAGGTTCGCCGGCGCCGCACAGTCCTTGGGCATGTAGTTGACCGCGATCTCGCCGCCGGTCTCGGTGCGGACCGCCTTCATCCGCCACCAGTTCATCGGCGGGATGCCGTCGATCCCGTCGACCCGGTTGGCCATCTGGATGCCGTCGAAGTTCACCGCGGGCAGGCTCATGCTGCCGCCCACCAGACCGGTGCGCTGGATGGATGCCAGCCACATGCCCGCCCGCGTGCCGTCACCGGGCGCGGGGAAGCTGTGGGTCAGCGTCCAGGAGTTGACATCCTTGAAGGCGGTGGAGTTCCACACCTTCGTGGTGACCTTGGCCAGCCGCTTCTGCGTCCAGAACGTCGGCGTGTACTTCGTGCCGCAGTTCGTGGTGCTGGTGCACTGCTGGTCCAACGGGGTGTCCGGCCAGTTCGCCGGCTTGCTGGTGACACAGTCCGTGCCCGGGATGCACCGGTCGGCCACGGTCATGAAGACCTGTGCCACGGCCGGCTTGGTGTAGACCTCGCCGTCGCGCTGACCGTAGTCGATGCGCTCCAGGTAACCGTCCCGCACGTAGTTGCTGACCTTGGTGGCGGTCATGTTGCGGGAGTAGTTGTTGGTCTCGGTCTTGTAGAAGTAGCTCATCGTGTTGCCGTGCACGTCGACCACGTAGTCGAGGTTCCAGCGCCACGCCTGCTGGCACCACGCGGTGTCGAACGTGCTCTTGTAGCACGGTTCGTCCTTGTGGTTGCCGAACACCGGAGCGGTCCACACCGAGTTCGTCGCCTGCTTGCCCGTGGTCCAGCCGGGCAGCTTGTGCAGGCCGAAGAAGTACTGCGTGCCGTCCTTGCTGGTGATCTTCCACGACTCGCCGTCGTTGTCGCCGTTGTCCTTTCCGGACACACGCTCGATCTTCGACCCGTCGTCGTTGCGCAGCTTCCACGCGCCGCTCGCGTCATCGCGGACCAGCTCACCGCCGCTGCCGTTGAGCTGCAGGGTGGCGTTGTCCGTGCGCCAGCACAGGTCACCGGTCTTCTTGGTGTTGGTGCTGTCCTTGGTATCGGTGGAACAGCTGGCGTACCGGCGTTCGATGTACCCGCCGGGGTTGAAGTCGAAGCCCTCACCCACCCAGCTCGGCTGGTTGTTCGTCGCCGAGGTGCGGGCGTCGACATTGCCGGACGAGTAGGACAGCTGCAGATCAGGGTCGGGACCCTGCAGCGCGGGCGGGGTGTCCATCTCGTACTGCCAGTTGAAGTCACCCGACGAGGTACCGCTCGTCCAGGTCGAACCGGGTGACAGCGACGTGGCCTGGTAGTCGCCGGCACCCGACGAGGCCGCCGCGGTGACCGCGAACAACTGGTTCTGCTCAGGCTGTACTTCCGCGGTCAGTGTGCCCGAACCGTCGTTGCGGGTGCTGAGCGGCTTTGCCTGGCATTCTTGGAGTTCCGGGGTCTTGAGCGAGCATTCCGGCAGGACGGCCAGCTTGAGGCGGCCGGCCCAGTCACCGCCGTACGCGTCGCGGAAACCGGAATAGTCCACCTCGACTGCGAGCTTCTCGTTCGCCGCGCCGGCCACCCGGAACATCGGCCCGTCGAGCCTGCGGTCGAGTACCTCCACCCGGATCGGTGCGGCGTCCGCCGCCCGGGCCGCGGCGCCTGCCGCTCGCTTGACCCGGATCGGGCCTTGCGCGGCCGCGCGCTGCTGGGTGCCGGACGACGACACCTCGCTCACCGACGCGGCGGGCCAGGTGACCGACGGGGATCCTTTGAGAGCCTTCTCTTCCGCGGCGTCCGGCGGGGCCGGTTCCGCGGTGGCGTTGCGGACAGGTGTGGACTTCTCCGATTGTGCTGTCCACGGTTTGCCTGGATCGGCCCCGGCCTCGGCCGGGGTGACGACGGCGAGTGTCGAGACGACCGCGAACGCGATCGCCCCACCCAGCCATCGTTGTGATCTTCGAAACATGCAGAGCCCTCCAGAACGTGCATGGTTCACCAATTAGGCATGGCAATCCGACAATGATTGCCATGCCTGTAGAACCTGGGTACACGAGAAGAAGCCCGGCACGTAAGTCTTTCGCTGCGGGGCAAATTGTGCTTTATCCCGATTTTACCTGGTGATTACGCTGATCGGCGCAGCCCGCTGACAGCACCGCCGAAAATCACCCCGGGGTCACGCCGTGGTGTGCGTCCGCAGAGTGTCCGAAATGGCCTCCGCGACACGGCGCACGATCGGCGCGACCCGCCCGACGATGTCGTCGGTCAGCCGCCCCTCCGGTCCCGAGATCGAGATCGCGGCCGGGCTCGGCGTGCCCCTGACAGGCACCGCGACACACCGCACGCCGATCTCCTGCTCGCTTTCGTCCAGCGCGTAGCCGCGCGCCGCGATCTCGGCCAGGTGCACCAGCAACAAATCCGGATCGCGGAAAGTGTTCGGCGTGTAGGCGGGCATACCGGTGCGCTTGAGCAACTCGCGGACGTCGTTGGGCGGCATCTGCGACAGCATCGCCTTGCCCACGCCGGTGCCGTGCGGCAGCAGCCTGCGACCGACCTCGGTGAACATCCGCATCGAGTGCCGGGACGGGGCCTGGGCGACGTACACGACCTCGTCGTGCTCCAGCACGGCCAGGTTCGCCGTCTCGCCGACCTCGTCGACCAGTTCGGCCAGCAACGGCCGGGCCCACGTGCCGAACTGGCGGCCGGCGTTCTCGCCGAGCCGGATCAGCCGGGAGCCCAGCGCGTAGCGCCGGTTGGGGTGCTGACGGACGTACCCCAGGGACACCAGGGTCCGGATCAGCCGGTGGATCGTGGGCATCGGCAGGCCCGAGGTGGCCGCGAGCTCCGAGAGGCTCGCCTCGCCGCCCGCGTCCGCGAGCCCTTCAAGCAGGTCGAAGGCGCGCTGCAGAGACTGCACGCCGCCGTTGGCCGTGGCCGCCACTGCCGTCTCCCGTCACGTTGAAGTTCCGCTATCCAAAAATTATAGTCCGGAGCGCAGAAAGAAAGGAGTCGTCCCTTGTCCGATGTTGATCGGATCCTGACGCCGGAGGCCGTGGCGTTCCTGGCCGGCCTGCACCGCGCGTTCGGTGCCCGGCGAGACGAACTGCTGGCCAAGCGAGCCGATCGGCGTGCTCAGGCCGCCAGAACCGGACGCCTGGACTTCCTCGGCGAGACGCTCGAGATCCGCGAGGCGATCTGGCAGGTCGCGCAGGCACCCGCCGACCTGCGAGACCGCCGCGTGGAGATCACCGGCCCGACCGAGCGCAAGATGGCCATCAACGCCCTGAACTCGGGCGCCAAGGTCTGGCTGGCCGACCTGGAGGACGCCAACACCCCGCACTGGGACAACGTGATCGGCGGCCAGGCCAACCTCTATGACGCGGTGCGCGGCACGATCGAGCTGACCACGCCGGAAGGCAAGCAGTACCGGCTGAAGGACGACGTCACGCCCGCGGTGATCGTGATGCGCCCGCGCGGCTGGCACCTCGACGAACGGCACCTCACCTTCGACGACAAGCCCGCGGTCGGCGCGCTGGTGGACTTCGGCCTGTACTTCTTCCACAACGCCCAGGCGTTGCTGGATCGCGGCAGCGGGCCGTACTTCTACCTGCCGAAGATGGAAAGCCACCTCGAGGCACGGCTGTGGAACGACGTGTTCACGCACGCGCAGGCCGAACTCGGTATTCCGCACGGCACGGTCCGTGCGACGGTGCTGATCGAGACCATCCCGGCCGCGTTCGAGATGGAGGAGATCCTCTACGAGCTGCGTGACCACGCCTCGGGGCTCAACGCGGGCCGGTGGGACTACTTGTTCAGTGTTATCAAGTACTTCCGCGACGCCGGCTCGGACTTCGTGCTGCCGGACCGCAACGCCGTCACCATGACCGCGCCGTTCATGCGTTCGTACACCGAGCTTCTCGTGCGTACGTGCCACAAACGCGGCGCGTTCGCGATGGGCGGGATGGCCGCGTTCATCCCGAACCGCCGTGATCCCGAGGTCACCGCGAAGGCCCTGGACAAGGTGCGCGACGACAAGAGCCGGGAGGCCGGCGACGGTTTCGACGGCTCCTGGGTCGCCCACCCGGACCTGGTACCGGTGTGCCAGGAGATCTTCGACGGCGTGCTCGGCACCAAACCCAACCAGCTCGACCGGACCCGCGACGAGGTCAAGGTGTCGGCCGAGGAACTGCTCAACGTCGCCGCGACCCCAGGCAGCGCAACAGAAGCCGGTCTTCGTGCGGCCGTCGACGTGGGTGTCCGCTACATCGCGTCCTGGCTGAGCGGCAACGGCGCGGCAGCCATCCACAACCTGATGGAGGACGCGGCAACCGCCGAGATCTCCCGAGCCCAGGTCTGGCAGTGGGTCCGCAACGAGGTCGTGCTCGACAACGGCGTGACCGTCACGGCTTCACTCGTGCGTTCTGTGCTCGCCGAGACTCGTGCGGCACTGGACGGGCTGGCCCACCTCGACGAGGCCGCCGAACTGTTCGACCAGGTCGCCCTGGCCGACGACTTCGTCGACTTCCTGACCCTGCCCGCCTACGCGAAGATCGACTGTTGACGTCCTCCCCATGGTGAAGCCCGGGGATTCCAGCCCACGACCACCGACTATGGAGTGGAGGTAGCGAGTTGAGGTTCCCGGCTCACGGCCCCGCCTGGTGGCTGGAGGGCTCCCCGGGCTGTCACCACCCGTCCGGCGGCGATGTTGCATGCTGCGTTGACGTCAGCGTGGCCCACGAACCTGCAGACGACACACTGGAATCCCGCTTGGCTCTTGCGGTTGTCCGGTGCGATGTGCCCACAAGCCGAGCATCGCTGCGATGTATATGCGGCGTTGACTCTCTCCACTCTTCCTGGAGCCTTGTGTTCAAGGCGGGCGACCAGGCGACCCCATCCATTGGCCAGGATGCCGCGGTTCAAGACAGCCTTCCGGCGCACGTTGTGCCCTGGTCGGTCCACGGTTCCTTTGGCGGAACGGGTCATGCCACGGATGTTCAGATCCTCCACTCGAATCAAGTCGAACCTGCGAGCGAGGTCGGTGGACGTCTTTTCAACCCAGTCTCTGCGCCTATCGCCTTCCCTTGCCTTCAGCCTCGCGATCGCCTTCTTGACCTTGGCGCGCCGGTTCGACCCGCGCTTGCCTCGCGCCAACCGACGATGCAATCGCCGAAGACGTTGCTGCTCGCCAGGTGTCAATGCAGGCACGCGCAACAGTTGCCCGGTCGACAGTGCAGCGGACACGGCGACGCCGCGGTCCACTCCCACTGTCTGCCCGTTGCCAGGGCTGGGGATCGAAGGCGGGATCGCGGCAAAGGCAATATGCCACCGGCCAGCTCGGTCGCACGTGACGCGATAGGACTTCACGCCCTCTGGAACCTGGCGGGACCAACGAAAACGAACCCATCCGATCTTCGGTACCCAGACTTGACCGTGACGGCGGTTGACCCGCCGGACATGGTCCGGACGGACCGCGACCTGCCGAAACCCCTCGTTCCTTCCTGCCTTACGCCACGTAGGTCGCCCATGCGTGCCGCCAAAGAAGCTGGACATTGCCTGGGCGAAGTCTCGCAACGCCTGCTGCTGAACCGTTACGCTTCCCGCTCGCAGCCATGCGAATGCAGCTCTGGCTTCGGTCAACTGACGGGCCTGCTCGTTGTAACCAGGTGCAGACGCGCGTCCCTTCGGCGGTCGCGGGCGAGAGGCCTCTACCAGAATGGTGCGAACTGATGATCATCGACGGCCCGACGATCGCGTCGCTCACCGCTCGATTGTCCGAAGTGGACGAGCGGCGGGTGGCGCGGTATCCGGGCGGGCTGGGCGGCCGGCAGCCGGTGCACACCTGTTACGTGCCCGCCTCCAAGGTCGGGCCGACGACGCCGCGGGACTGGGGCGAGCAGGCCCTTGCCGCGATGGACGAACACGGTTTCGACCTTTCGGAGGATCTCACCGGACGGGTGAAGGCCAAACTGGCCCGGGAGCCGGTCGAGGACCTGCGGATCGACTTCGAGGACGGCTATGGCGCGCCGGTCTCGGAGGACGACGATGCCCGGTACGCGGCAGGCTGCCTGGTCCGATGGCACGCCGAAGGCATCGCGCCGTTCACCTCGGGCCTGCGGATCAAGTCGTTCGACACGCCTGGCCTGCGTGATCGCGGTATCCGGACGCTGGACATCTTCCTGGAGACGCTCGGCGACCCGCCGCCCGGCTTCGTGATCACGTTTCCCAAGGTCACCGCGGCCGAGCAGGTCGAGGTCTTCGCCGAGTTGCTGGCGGTCTTCGAGCAGCGCCTGGGCCGGCCCGACGGGTCGCTGAAGTTCGAGATCCAGGTGGAGACCACCCAATCCATTGTGGACAGCGACGGCCGGCTGGCGATCCCGCGGTTCATCGCGGCCGGTGGTCCACGCGTGACCGGCCTGCATTTCGGCACGTACGACTACACGGCGGCGTGTGGCCTCGGCGCCGGTCAGCAGCATCTCGGGCATCACGCGTGTGACTTCGCGCGACATGTGATGCAGGTGTCGGCGGCCGGAACCGGCATCCGGCTGTCGGACGGGTCGAGCAACGTGCTGCCTGTGGGGGAGACCCCGGCTGTGCTCGCCGCGTGGCGCGTCCACTACGGACTGGTGCGCCGGTCCTTGGAGCACGGTTTCTTTCAGGGGTGGGACATGCATCCTGCCCAACTGGTCACCCGATATGCCGCTGTCTTCGGGTACTACCGGGAGAGCCTGGCAGGTGACGCTCGGCGACTGGCCGCCTACGCCACGCGGGCCGAGAGTGGTCTTCTGGATGAACCGGCCACCGCGCAAGCGCTTTCGGCCTCATTGTTGCGTAGCGTCGACTGTGGCGCCGCGACGGCCGAAGAGATCACCCAGGCGACTGGACTTCACTTGGACGTGTTGCGAGCGTTCTACGAGCGTGCCATCCAGTAGGGCATGCTGGAGGTTTGGAGGTGAGACGTGGAGTTTCTGCGTCCCGGGAGCCTGAGCGAAGCTCTGGAGATGAAGGCGGCCGTACCGGAGGCTGTGCCGATCGCGGGTGGCACGGACGTGATGGTCGAGCTCAACTTCGACCACCGCAGGCCGCCCGCACTGCTGGACTTGACCCGGATCGATTCACTGAGCGAGTGGTCAGCCGACAATGGCACGGTGACGTTCGGTGCGGGGCTGCCGTACACGCGCGTGATCGACGAGCTGGGTTCGTCCCTGCCAGGTCTGGCGATCGCCTCCCGGACTGTGGGGTCGCCGCAGATTCGTAACCGTGGCACGGTTGGTGGCAATCTCGGCGCCGCCTCGCCGGCCGGGGACACGCATCCCGTGCTGCTGGCGTGTGACGCTCATGTCGAGGTGGCGTCTGTCCGAGGCAGCCGGCGGATCCCGGCCAGCGAGTTCTACCTTGGCGTGAAACGCAACGCGCTCGCGCCGGACGAGCTCATAACCGCGGTGCACGTGCCCAGCGCCACGGGTCCACAGCAGTTCGCCAAGGTCGGCACACGCAACGCGATGGTGATCGCGGTGTGCTCGTTCGCGATCAGCCTGCATCCGAACACGCAGCGGGCCGGCGTGGCGATCGGTTCTGCCGCGCCGACGCCGCGGCACGCTCCCGGGGCGGAGGATTTTCTCGCCAGGGAACTGGACTGGGAATCACCGCGGCCGTTGGCCGACTCGGTCAAGCAACGTTTCGGCGAGCTGGTTGCCGCCGCGGCGTCACCGATCGATGATGTCCGAGGCACTGCGGCGTACCGCAAGCACGCCTTGGCAGTACTGGCAAGACGCACGCTGGGCTGGGCGTGGGATGCGTATCGCGGAGGGGAGCGGTCATGCGCGTGACCATGAACGTCAACGGTGAATCGCGCGAGGTCGACGACGTGTGGCCAGGCGAGAGCCTGCTGTACGTCTTGCGGGAACGCCTCGGCCTGCCAGGCTCGAAGAACGCCTGCGAACAGGGCGAATGCGGCTCCTGCACGGTCTACATGGACGGCACGCCGGTGTGTGCGTGCCTGGTTGCCGCAGGTCAGGCTGAAGGGCGTACCGTCCAGACGGTCGAGGGTCTGGCGCCGGGCGAAGGACTTGACCGGATCCAGCAGGCCTTTGTGGACGCTGGCGCGGTCCAGTGTGGATTCTGTACTCCTGGGCTTGTGGTGGCCGCACATGACTTGTTGAACCGCACGCCCAATCCGTCCGATCCGGAGATCCGCGAGGCGCTGGCCGGAAACCTGTGTCGTTGCACGGGTTACGAGAAGATCCTGGACGCGGTCCGATCGGCGGCGCAGTCATGACCTCCCCGGTTGCTGTTACGACACAAGGTGGAATCGGCGCCAGCGCGCAACGCCCCGACGGCGCGTTGAAGGTGCGTGGCGAGTTCGCCTACGCCTCAGACCTCTGGCACGAGGACATGCTGTGGGGCGCGACTTTGCGCAGCCCGCATCCGCATGCCCGGATCGTGTCGATCGACATCACCGGAGCGCTGAAGGTTCCGGGTGTCTACGCCGTGCTGACGCACGACGACGTCCCGGGCACCAACATCTACGGCCTGGAACACTCCGACCAGCCCGTACTTGCGGTCGACGTGGTCCGGTACGAGGGCGAACCCGTGGCCGTGGTGGCCGCCGATCACCCGGAGACCGCCCGCCGCGCGATCAAGCGGATCGCTGTGTCCTACGAGGTGTTGCCGCCGGTCGTGAACACCGAGGACGCCGCGCACGGCCGTGCCCCGGATCTGCACCCGCACGGCAACGTGGTGCGACATGTGAAGATCCGGCGTGGCCCGCAGGACGCCACGGCTGACGTCGTGGTGACCGGCGAGTACGAGGTCGGCATGCAGGACCAGGCCTTTCTCGGGCCGGAGTCCGGCTTGGCCGTGCCCGCGCCCGACGGGTCGATCGATCTGTATGTGGCGACGCAGTGGCTGCACGTCGACCAGCGGCAGATCGCGGTCGCGCTGGGGTTGCCGCTGGAGAACGTGCGCCTGACGCTGTCGGGCGTCGGTGGCGCGTTCGGTGGGCGTGAGGACCTGTCGATGCAGGTGCACGCGTGCATGCTCGCGCTGCACACCGGCAAACCGGTCAAGATGGTCTACAACCGTGAAGAGTCGTTCTACGGGCACGTGCACCGGCATCCGGCTCGGATGTACTACGAACACGGCGCCACCCGCTCCGGAAAGCTCGTCTACGTCAAGGCGCGGATCTACCTCGACGGCGGTGCTTACGCGTCCAGCACGGGTGCGGTTGTGGCCAACGCGGCCACGCTCGGGCTCGGCCCGTACGACGTTCCCGGTGTGACTGTGGACTGCTGGGGCGTCTACACGAACAACCCGCCATGCGGCGCGATGCGTGGATTCGGTGCTGTGCAAGCGGCTTTCGCTTACGAGTCCCAGATGGACAAGCTGGCTTTGGAGTTGGGGATCGACCCGGTCGAGATCCGGATCCGCAACGCGATGAGCGAAGGCAGCATCATGCCGACCGGCCAGGTCGTCGACTCACCGGCGCCGGTGGCCGAACTGATGACCCTGGTCCGTGACAAACTGTTGCCCCCACAGGGTTCTCACCTGACAGACATGCCCGGTGGCGTTTCCAACACCACTCACGGTGAAGGTGTCGTGCGCGGTGTCGGCTATGCCATCGGCATCAAGAACGTCTGTTTCTCCGACAGCTTCGACGATTTCTCCACCGCGCGGGTCCGGTTGTCCGTGGTGGGCGGGGAAGCGGTCGCGCTGGTGCACACCGCTGCCGCCGAGGTCGGGCAGGGCCTGGTCACGGTCCTCCAGCAGATCGTCCGCACCGAGCTGGGGGTCGAGGTCGTGACCGTCCAGCCGATGGACACATCCATTGGCGATGGCGGCTCGACCTCCGCGTCCCGCCAGACGTACGTCACCGGTGGCGCTGTTCAGGCCGCTTGCCGTGCCGTGCAAGAGAAACTGTTCAAGCGCCTTGGCCGTGACGACATCTCACTGGTGGGCGGGAAGATCATCGGCGAGGACGGGGGCATGCTCGATCTCGCCGAGGTGCTCGGCTCGGACGTGATCGACGAAGTCGTCGAATGGCGGCACAGGCCCACCGAACGGATCGACCCCGAGACAGGCCAAGGCAACGCGCACGTGCAGTACGCCTTCGCGGCGCACCGCGCGGTCGTGGACGTCGACACCGAGCTGGGCCTGATCAAGGTGGTCGAGCTGGCGTGCGCGCAGGACGTCGGCAAGTCGATCAACCCGCAGGCGGTCCTCGGCCAGATCCAGGGCGGCACCGCGCAGGGCCTCGGCCTGGCCGTGATGGAGGAGATCCAGCTGCAGGACGGAAAGATCCGCAACCCGTCCTTCACGGACTACCTGATCCCGACAGTGCTGGACATGCCGCCGATGGTCATCGACGTGCTCGAACGACCAGATCCACACGCCCCGTACGGCCTGCGCGGCGTCGGCGAACCGCCCACAATCTCGGCGACCCCGGCGATCGTGGCCGCGATCCGCGCCGCGACCGGCTTGGCGTTGCCCCGCGTACCCGTCCGGCCCGAACACATCACAGGGACAGGCTGATGGAGCACGAATGGCTGGCCCAGGCCCTGCGCCTGGCCACGGAGAATGTCGCGGCAGGCGGCGGGCCCTTCGGCGCGATCGTGGTCCGGGATGGTTCGGTCATCGCGACCGGCACCAACCAGGTCACGCCGACCCTGGACCCGACCGCGCACGCCGAAATCGTGGCGATCCGCAACGCCTGCCAGGCAATCGGCGACTTCCGCCTGACCGGTTGCGTACTCGTCTCATCCTGCGAGCCATGCCCACTGTGCCTTTCCGCAGCACTCTGGGCACGCCTCGACCGCGTCATCTACGCCGCCGACAGACACGACGCTGCCGCCGCCGGCTTCGACGACAGAGCCTTCTACGACCTTTTCGCCCAACCCCGGGAAACCTGGCCAGTCCCAGTCCACTGCATCCGCGCCGACGCATACGACGCCCCATTCAAAGCCTGGAGCGCCAACACAGATCGCATCGACTACTGAGTAGTTCGCCCGAAGGTTCGTGACAGGACCGTGCGGCGGCTACCTGTCGGTGCACGGGCTGGCAGGAGCAACCCATACGAGATCGTAAGTAGTGTCGGGCTCGCTGCGGACGTACATCAGAGCGTTCTCAGCTTCGGCAAGAAAGTATTGGTTCCTGCCATCGGCGGTGATCATGTACGCACTGTCGGCGAACTCCATACCCCACCCGATGATCTCGATGTCGTTGTCGCGATGGTTCGTCATGACAGTGGCGAACAGACGAGGTGCCTGCGCCGCGACGATTGAGGCTGCGTGGTCGTCGAGTTCCGTGGCATCACACATGGCTGAGCTCCTAGTGTAGTCAATGATTGTTGAAAGATCAGTTCGAGTTGCCGAGGGGGTCGGCTGGGACCAGCAGATGGCGGTGCGCGATCAGCCAGACAGGACAGGGAAACCTGCGGTTGCGCCGCCATCCGGGGCAGCCACGGCACCGGCCGCTGCTGTCAGGCTGATGCAAGTCCAGAATCTCCCGCATCGCCGAGGTCAGATTCCCAAGTTCGGTACTGGCAGATGCTTTGCGGGACAGGCTGTCCAGGCTTGCCAAGCGATTGATCATCGCGTCCCGTAGGACTGCGGCAAGAACGTGCGTCATGGGGATGTACCTCGATCGAACGCGGTCATACGCCCACCTGTTTGATGTCTATCAGCACAGTACAACTAGACATGTCCAGTTATCCATGCCTCGATCGAGGGATGTCCGGAGCGGCAGAGACGTAGCAGGATGTGCCAATCGACAGACAGATGGATGGACACAAGGGGATATGGCTACCAGGAATCCACAGAGGATCGAACTCGGCGAAACGCTCCGCAATCTCCGGACGAGGGCTGAAAAGAAGCCTGCCGAGGTCGAGCAGGACTTGCGCTGGTATGCCGGGAAGGTGAGCCGGGTCGAGTCGGGCGCTCGAGTCCCGACGTTCGCTGAGATGGACCGGCTGGCAACCATCTATGGGATCGATGACGAGGAGCGGCGCACCCTGCATCTGCTGGCGGACGCCGCACGTAAACGCGAATCAGCCGCTCGGGTCGCGGACTTCGCGCAGACCTACGTCACGCTTTTGAGACAAGCTTCCGTGGTGCAGTATTACGACGCGGAGCTGCTGCCGTCGTTTCTGCAGACCAAGGCATATGCCCGTGCGGTACTGGAACATGGGTCCGGCACAGTCGAGGACCGTCTGACTGACCGGCTTTCTCGCGGGAAGATCGTCACCAGAGAGACCCCTCCGCTGATCAGGGTGGTGCTTGGTGAAGCGATGCTGCACCGGGCCGTCGGTGGGCCCGATGTAATGAGGGAACAGATCGCCCACCTGTTGGACATGGCGCAGTTGCCGAACGTCGCTATCCGGATCCTGCCGTTCGCGGTCGGCGCTCATCGTGCGTTGGGTGTTGGATTCACGGTCCTGGAGATCGCTTCCCCCAAGATCACCCGCGTGTACATCGAGGGTCTGACCGACGCGACCTACATCCACGAGCCAGACGAGACCGAGACGTACAGGCGTGGATTCGAGGAGCTCTGGGAGTTGGCCGCCGCCGATGAGGAGTCTGCGACGATCCTCCGTAGGCACAACACAACGGAGGAGCACGATGGAGGCGAAACGCTGGAAGAAGTCGACGCGAACTGAAGGCGAGAACAACTGCGTCGAGCTGCCACACACGCTCGACGAGATCCGCGACTCGAAGAATCGCAGCGTGACGCTGGTGGTTCCCCAAGCAGCGGTGGTCTCGTTACTTCGATCGCTTGGCCACTAGTCGACAAGAAGCCCCCGGTGCGACCGGGGGCCTCTTGTCGTGGACCTGGCTGTCACACCCGGATTGGGTGGATTACGCGAGAAAGCGGTCGAAGAAGGTCCGGATATTGGTGTTCTGGATGGCGATGGAGCGTGCCGGGTCAATGGTTCCGATGAGCGGGATCCACTTGTCGGCTGGGAAGCCCAACGGGCCGGTGAGCTGGGGCAGGATCACCTGCAGGTCGCTGTAGCTGTTGTGGGCGGAACCCTTGATGAGTACGTCCTGCTTCCAGCCGCGTTGGTTGGCCCAGAACTCGAACCACGATCGGTCCCAGTCGTTGCGCGGGGAATGGTGGACGATAGTGCCGTCGGGCAGCCGAATCTGGCTGCCCATCAGTTTGAACGGCCGGTCCAGGCCGCGTTTGACCACCTCGCCGGGAAGGTAGGGAACGCCGTCGCGGCCGAATCCCCAGCCCATCTGCCCGTCGAGGTTGATGCCGGCTTTGATGCGCCGGTCGTCGACCATCGTCTCGCCTGCGGTGAATCCACCGTAGGAATGGCCGAACATCCCCACTCTGCTGAGGTTCATGACGTTGTTGAGGTCGCGGTTGACCTGCGGCAGGCGGTCGAGAACAAATCGTGTGTCCGCGACCCGGGCATCGATCGCGGCTTTCAGGTATTCCGGCGTCGGGGTTTGCGCGATCGGTGGTTCGACCCGTCCGCCCGGAAATTCCACAGCGGTCTCGTAGGTGTGATCGATCGTCACCACGACATAGCCGTGTGACGCCAGATCCTGTACCTGGCCCGGCAGGATGGCCGGATGGGCATCCTCAGCTACGCGGACGCGGTGAAGTTCCTGGGCGGCAAGGAGAACAAGAGGCGCGAAGATCACTTCGCCTGTACCGAACCTGCTCACCGTGATCGACGGGGTCGACCACCTGGCCGCGTTAGAACTCCGGGAGCGAATACCAGGCCAGGCCGGCGTCCTCGGCGTCGTCGCGGACCACACTGCCCTCGATCAGCCCGTATGGACGGTCGGCCGCGTAGAAGACCTCGTTGTTGTTCTCCAGCCCAAAAGGTGACAAATCGACCACGAAGTGGTGCTTGTTCGGCATGGACAGCCGGATCTCCGCCACCTCAGGCCGGGCCTCCAACACGGCTGAGCCCATCGCGTACAGCGTCTGCTGCAGCGACAAGCTGTGCTTGGCGGCGAATGTGGAGACCAGCAGCGATCGGATTGCCGCGAAGCTCTCCGTGTAGGAGACCGTGCCCTGGTAGCGCCAGCGGGCGGTCACTGCCGTGGCCAGGATTCGGTCGGATGTCTCGGGCAGCGTTGTGTACTTGTCCTTGGGGTAGCCGTGGAACTCCGAGCCGGTTGTCTTCAGGACCACCAGGTCACGCAGGCCGGACACGACCCAGTGGTCCGAACCGGACACTGTCACCGCCGTGGTGCGGACCTCGCGGGAGCCACCGGAGAAGGCGTGGTCGGAAATCCGGTCCCAGCTGTGTTCGTCGATCAGGATCCGGGCGCCGGAGATCTGCTCGAAGGACGTGACGAAGTGCCTGCCGAGGCGTAGCGCGAAGTCCTCGATCTCGTCGACGCCACCGTCCTTGGCGAAGGCGTAGACCGTGTTCTTCTGCGTGTCCGTGGCGACGACGTCGGAGTTGTCGCCGGTCAGGTGGGTCGCTGCGAGGGAGCCGCGCAGTGAGGTGCTGACGGTCAGATCGCGCAGTGAGTGCACTGAGGACGATCGTGACACCGTCACGAGGCGGACCTCGGCTTTGCCGTACTGGTTCGGGCCCAGGCTGTACGACAACGTCAGCTCCCTCGGTAGGTCGAATAGGCGAATGGGCTCAACAGGACCGGCACATGATGGTGCACCCCGGCTTCGAAGATCCGGAAGTCCACAGTGATCTTCGGGTAGAACGCGTCCGGCCCGTGGTACGCCTCGATGTCGAACACAAGCCGGTAGACGCCGGCTTCCAGCGACGCGGGTCCCAGCGAACGCAGACGGCCGTCACTGTCGGTCACGCCTGAGGCAAGCAACGAGCCGTCAGCCGCCGAAAGCGAGACAGGCACGCCTGCCGCCGGACGACCCGAGGCAGAGTCCAGGACATGGGTGGTCACGGCGCTCGTCATGTCGTCACCAGCTGTTCCAGGCGGCGGATGGCGATCTTGGCCAGTTCCTCGTTGACGATCCGCAGCTCGGTCGCGGGGTCGTTGCCCAGGCGCGACTCCAGGATCGTGAGCAGCTCCTCGCCGCTGCGCCCGGAGGCGAACACGAGGTAGATGTGGCCGAAACGGTCTTCGTAACGGACGTTGGCGTCAAGCAGCCGCGTGGCGACGGAACCATCGACGCCGGACTGCTCGGCTTGTGACCAAGCGTCGCCGTCCTTACGCTCGCCGATCCGGGGATGAGCGGCCATGGCCAGGTGAAGCTCGTCGTTGGTCAGTTCACGCGCTCGGGAGGTGGCCACGGACAGTAAGGTCGCACGATCGGCGAACGGCCGCAGGGCGAGCACCTCGTCGGCCCATCGGGGGACCGAGAGACAATCTCCCAGCAAGGGACGCAGGTCGTCGGCCGGTGCCGAATTGAATCGGTTCAGGGTGACGGCGGGCACTCCCCACACTAGCCAGAAACGCGGAAAGAGGGTGGCAGGTGCTGGACCTGGTGTTCCGGGCCCGCAGGATGATCACCACGGCCGGTGAGGTCGAGGGGACAGTCGGAGTGCGGGAAGGGCGCATCGTCGCCGTCGAGCCGTTGAACAGCGCCCTGGACGCGGACCGGGTGATCGAACTCGGTGCGAACCAGGTGCTGCTGCCGGGCCTTGTGGACACCCACGTACACGTCAACGATCCCGGCCGGACCGAGTGGGAGGGCTTCAAGACCGCCACCCGCGCGGCCGCGGCGGGCGGTATCACGACCCTGCTGGACATGCCGCTCAACAGCCTGCCACCGACCATCGACGTGGACGCCCTCGACGTGAAGCGCAAGACCGCCGAAGGCCGTTTACACGTCGACGTCGGGTTCTGGGGCGGCGCTGTGCCGGGCAACCTCAAGCAGTTGCGGCCGATGCACGAGGCCGGGGTGTTCGGCTTCAAGAGCTTCCTGCTGCACTCGGGCGTCGACGAGTTCGGCCACCTGTCGTTCGCCGAGTTCGAGGCCGCGCTGCGTGAGCTCAACCGCTTCAACGGCCTGATGATCGTGCACGCCGAGGACGAGCAGTCGATCACGTCGTCGCGCGGCAGGCGTTACGCCGACTTCCTGGCCTCCCGGCCACGGGCGGCCGAGAACGGCGCGATCTCCAGGGTGATCGCGCTGGCCCGCAAGACCGGGGCCCGGGCGCACATCCTGCATCTGTCCTCTTCGGACGCGCTGCCGATGATCGCCGAGGCGCGGGCCGAGGGCGTCGAGCTGACTGTGGAGACGTGCCCGCACTACCTGACGTTCGTCGCCGAGGAGATCCCCGACGGCGCGACCCAGTTCAAGTGCTGCCCGCCGATCCGGGAGGCCGCCAACCGGGAGGCGCTCTGGCAGGGCCTGGCCGACGGCCTGATCGACTTCATCGTCAGCGACCACTCACCGTCCACGATCGCCTTGAAGCGCTTCGACACCGGCGATTTCGGGGACGCGTGGGGCGGGATCGCCGGTCTGCAGATCGGCCTGCCCGCGGTGTGGACGCAGGCGCGCCGCCGGGGCCACAAGATGTTCGACGTGGCCGAGTGGATGGCGCACCGGCCGGCCAAGCTCGCCGGAATGCGGCACAAGGGCCAGATCGCGCCCGGTTTCGACGCCGACTTCTGCGTGTTCGCCCCGGACGAGGCGTTCGTCGTGCAGGCTGAGCAGTTGCATCACCGCAACCCTGTGACCGCGTATCACGGCCTGCCGCTCGCGGGCCGGGTCGTGTCGACGTGGCTGCGCGGTATCAAGGTCACTGGTGAAGAGTTGCACGGCGATCTGCTGGGCCGGGAGGACGCGTGAGTTTCGAGCAAAGCCCTGACCTGGCCTCGCGGCGGTTCGGCGGTGCCGTGGTCTGGGCAAACGACGAGTTCTTCGCCGAACGCGAGAACCTGATCAAGCCGGCCGAGCCGGTCTACCAGACGTACACCTTCGGCCACAAAGGACAGGTCTACGACGGCTGGGAGACCCGGCGGCGCCGGGAACAGGGCGTCGACCAGGCGATCATCCGGCTCGGGATGCCCGGTGTGATCAAGGGCGTGGTCGTCGACACGGCCTTCTTCACCGGCAACTACCCACCGTTCGCCTCGGTCGAGGGCTGCAGCGTCGAGGGTTATCCCTCTGCCGGGGAACTGGTCGCGGCCGACTGGGTAACGGTGTTGCCGAAGTCCACGCTCCAAGGCGACACGAAGAACCCGTTCGAAGTCACCGATACGCGCCGTTACACACATGTCCGGCTGACGATCTACCCGGACGGCGGTGTCGCGCGGCTGCGGGTGCACGGATCGCCGGTCGCCGACCCGCGTTTCCTCAACCTCGAACACCTCGATCTCGCCGCGCTGGAGAACGGCGCCGAAGTCGCCGGCTGCAGCAACATGTTCTATTCCTCGCCCAACAACCTGATCGCGCCCGGCCCGGCCGCGGTGATGGGCGAAGGCTGGGAAACCGCGCGGCGCCGGGACGACGGCAACGACTGGGTGCAGATCCGCCTGGCAGCGCAGGGAATCGTGCATCTGATCGAGCTGGATACCAGTCATTTCAAGGGAAACGCGCCCGGCTGGGCGTCAGTCAGCGTCGCGGGTCCGTCAGGTGACTGGTCGCAGTTGCTCAGCCGCGAACGCCTGCAGCCCGACACCAGGCATCTGTTCCGCGTCGCCGAGCCGCACGAGGCTACGCAGGCCCGGCTGGACGTCTACCCGGACGGCGGGATGGCCCGGCTCCGGCTCTGGGGCGAACTGACCGAGGGCGGCCGCGAACTGTTCGTCTCCCGCTGGGAGGACCGGCTGCCCTAGTTTGCGGGCGGGTGTCGGCGGCAACCCCCTTGGCCGAGGGAGTTGATGACGATGACCGACGTTCGCACCCACAAGGCCACTCAGTGGCTCGGCCGGTTCGGCATGACCTGTTACGGGGTCGTGCATCTGCTTGTCGCGTGGCTGGCGCTGCAGGTGGTCTTCGGCGAATCGGAGCAGGCGGACCAGAAGGGCGCGGTCGGGTCCCTCGCGGAGACGCCGTTGGGCCCGGTCCTGTTATGGGCATTGGCGATCGGGCTGCTGGCCTATGCCGTATGGCAGATCCTGATGATCGTCAATGGCTATACGTGGGTCGAGAAAGGCAAGAAACGGTTCCTGCGTAAGTTCGGGGCCGGATCACGTGCTTTTGTCGCCGCGGGTCTCGGCATCACCGCGATCCAGATCGCCACAGGCAGTGGCGGTGGCGGTTCCAGCAACCAGGCCACCCAGGAGTGGACCGCGAAACTGATGGCTCAGCCGTTCGGGCCGTGGCTGGTCGGAATTGTCGCGCTGGTGATCCTCGGGGTCGCGGTGGCGGCCATCCGCCGGGGCGTCAAGAAGAAGTTCCTTGAGGACCTGAACGAAGCACAACTGCCGAACGCCGCCAAACCACTGGGCGTTGCGGGGCACAGCGTGAAAGGCGTGGCGTACGGAATCATCGGCATTCTTGTCGGTATTGCCGCCATCAACGCCGAGCCTGGTCAGGCAGCCGGACTTGACGGTGCGCTGAAGACGTTGCAGGCGCAGACATTCGGCTCGGTCCTGCTGTTCCTGGTCGCGCTCGGCTTCGCCGCGTACGGCGTCTACTCCTTCGCCGCGGCCCGCGCCCACAAGGGCTGATCAGCGGAACTTGTTGCGGCGTGAGGAAATGACGCCGGTGTCGAACCCCGCCAGATCAGCTTCGTCTTGTCCGTGATCGCCGCGGCATACGCGTCCACATCGCCGTCGACGAACGTCGTCTGCACACCGAGCCGCCTCAACGTGCTATCCATCTGCATGACTGTGCCGCCGTACAGCCCGCTCGCGGACACGATGTGCTCTCCGGCCTCAGCCAGCGCAGCGAACGTGAGGAACTCGGCGGCCTGCCCGCTCGCGGTCGCCACCGCGCCGATCCCACCCTCAAGGCTGGCCATCCGCTCTTCGAAGGCGGCCACCGTCGGATTGCCGATCCGGCTGTAGATGTTGCCGTACTTCTGCAACGCGAACAGGTTCGCGGCATCCGCGCTGTCCTCGAACACAAAGCTCGTCGACTGATAGATCGGCACGGCCCGCGCGCCCGTCGTCGGATCAGGCGCTCCACCAGCATGCAACGCCCGCGTGCGAAAACCCCAACGCCGCTCACTCACACGCTCACCGTAGCCGAAGGTCACGGAAAGATAATGTTGTGCACAACTTAATTGAGGGCTACTCTTCTGGTGTCGTCATCCGGTGATGACGAGCGTCGGGCATCCATCAGAAACACCGTGTCACTCACGTCCCGCGTAGGAGGACACCATGCTGAAACGCGACGCCACCACGCACTGGGAAGGCGACCTGATGAGCGGCAAGGGAAACGTCGTGCTCCAGACATCCGGTGCGGCCGACTTCGACATGAGTTTCGGCAGCCGGATCGGCGACTCGCGCGCTACCACCAGTCCCGAGGAACTCATCGCGGCCGCGCACTCGGCATGCCTGGCGATGAACATGTCCCGGGTGCTCGCGACGAAAAAGCTGATCGCCACCTCGATAGACGTCAGCGCCGGGGTCAGCCTCGGCCGGGCCCAGGGCGGTGGAATCGAGATCAGGGACATCGCTCTCGTGCTGCGCGCGGACGTGCCCGCGGTCAGCGCCGCCCGCTTCCGCGAACTGGCCACCTTCGCCGCCCTGACCTGCCCGGTAAGCAGAGCACTGACCGGTGCGACCGTCACTCTCAACGCAGGCCTGGACCGGACACTCCGGTATTAGCCTGAGCCGAGCCGGCTTACTCGCCGGGCGCGATCAGTCTTGTTTCGACATCCGGCAGTTTGCCGAACTCAGCCGCGGCGTCCGTGGTGACCAGGATCCGTCCGGTCGCCCGGGCGGTCGCCGCGATGATCAAGTCGTGGGCACCGCGAGCCTGGCCCGCCTGCCGGACGTACGCCAGCAGTTCGGCATGGTGCTCTGCAATGGCGGGGTCGTAGTTCTCAACCGGGGCAATCGAAAGGATGTCGTCCAGGAATGCCTTCTGGGCGGCTCGGCGGCTGTGGTCCTTGTCCAGCAATACCCCTGTCAGGTACTCGGCGATGACCACGGCGGGTATCGAGACATCGTCCTCGTCGGTGAGGTCGGCCAGGTCCAGGCGTCCGCGCACGCCCTCGACCAGCACGCCGGTATCGAGAATCAGTCGCGCCATGGGTCCGTGTCCAATTCCGCTGTCGCAGTGCCCCGGACCCCGGCGACGTTCTCGGCGAAGGCGTCGTCGAATGCCTCGTGTTTGTTCCAGCGGCGAAAGACGTCGCGTAGTGCGCGGCCGTTGGCTCGCGGCGCGGGAACGATGAGTGCGACCCGGCGACCATTGCGGGTCACCACGATGGTCTCGCCGTGCTCCGCTTCGTCGAGTAATGCGGAGAAGTTGCGGGATGCCTCGGATGCACTCATCTCTCTCATGTCTTCATACTATCTGATTCAGACCTTCAGATAATAGCCTTGAGTCGTTCCAAGCGGGCCCCAGGGGTCTGGCGTGGGCAGCTTGTGCACTTGGTGGTTGTCGTGCCCTGGTAGATCAGGCAGCACGACACCCGCCGCACGAACTGCCGGCCGTTGACCTCGACATACCTGGGCTGTGGCAGCTCAGGCCCGATTTCGGCGGCGACCTCGACGGCTGAGGAAGTACGGCCCGCCCAGAGCAGCCGGTTGGCCAGGGAATCCGTGGTGATCGCCCACAACTGCCGTGACCGCGCCCCGCTCACCTTCGCCACGGAGGAGATCGCAGCGATCAACATCTCCCGCACGCTCGAAGCCGGGGAGCCGGTGAACGCGCGAGACCGAGCATCCAGCACACGCCCATCGGTCTCCAATAACAGCGTGATGGCCTCAAGCGAAGGATCTTTCCCGTCCACGAACGGCCCAAGCAACACGGTGCTGGCCGAGTACCACCACAGCACCCCGAGCGTGGCCTGGTCACCCAGTGGATACCGCCGGGACGACAAGGAGAGCTGCGCGGAAAGCCACGAAGGATCCGTCACGGCCGTCGCCGGAACCTCGATCACGCTTCCCTCCGGTACACCGAAACCACGAACGCCGCGGTGACCGTGAGCGAGGACTGGATCGCGTCCAGCGCCGTGGGCGGCACGTGGTACGCGTTCGGTCCCATGTGGACGATTCGGTGCACGTCCTGCGGGGTGAGTGTCAGCTCGATCTCGCAGTCGTGCCGTCCGGTCAGGGAGAACTGGGATTGCAGGGACGAGTCCAGGCGGGTCAGTTTGTCGGCGTCCACGTTCAGCATCTCGAGGTGGTCGCGTAGTTCCGCCAGGTGCGTGGAGTCGGGCGTCACCACCAGCAGCGTTCCTTCGGGGCGCAGTACGCGGTGGGATTCCGCCAGGTTCCTGGGCGCGAAGATGTTCATGATCACGTCTGCGGACTGGTCCTGCAGGGGCCAGGGGCGCCATAGGTCCCACACGACGGCGCCGATCGCGGGGTGTGCGCGGGCGGCGCGGCGCAGGGCGGCGGTGGATGTGTCCATGCCGAGGCCGGTGGACGCGTGCGCACGCGCGAGAACCGCCCCAAGGTAGTAACCCGTACCGGTGCCTGCGTCGACGACGAGGCCGTCTCGGCGTAGGTCGCGGGCGGCCTCGTGCGCGACGAGACGGGCCAAGGGGGCGTAGTGGCCGGCCGCCAGGAAGTCGAACCGGGCCGCGACCATCTCCTTGGTGTCGCCCACGCCGGAGCCGAGCAGGTTCACGTAGCCCTGCCGGGCGAGGTCGAAACTGTGACCTGTTTCGCATTTCAGCGAACGACCCGGCTGGGTGAACGGCGAAAGGCAGTGCGGGCAGCGCAGAGCGCCCAGCGCCACCGGTGGAAAACTCACCTGCTGGGTCGCCTTCTCGTCGCTTCTACCTCGGCTCATGTCGCTACGACGCTAGCGAGCGCCGCCCGGTGCGACAAAGCGGGATGTCCGATTGGTAACGATTCGACATTGACCAGGCAGGAAACGCGGACGTAACAACGAATGTCACACAGTTCACAGCGGCGAAACCTGGCGTGCGATCCCAGGAAACACCACTTCCCGATGCTGCCCGTGCAAAACACAGCACGGGAGGACGATGTGAACGCAGGAGACACAGCCTGGATCCTGGCTAGTGCCGCCCTGGTCATGCTGATGACCCCAGGGCTCGCGTTCTTCTACGGCGGCATGGTCCGCTCGAAGAGCGTGCTGAACATGCTCATGATGAACTTCATCGCGCTCGGCGTGGTCGGGGTTCTCTGGGTTCTCTACGGCTACTCGCTCGCGTTCGGCAACGACGCGTTCGGCGGCCTGCTCGGCAACTTCGACAATGTCGGGCTCAAGGGCACGGTCGGAGCCGTCGCGGGCACCGCGGCGACCGCCGAGGATCCGGCTGGGCACCAGTACCCGGTGCTGGCGTTCGTGATGTTCCAGCTGATGTTCGCGATCATCACCGTCGCCCTGATCTCCGGCGCCATCGCCGACCGGACCAAGTTCTGGGCGTGGACGCTGTTCACCGTGCTGTGGTCCACGATCGTCTACTTCCCGGTGGCGCACTGGGTGTTCGCGTTCTCCTCGTCGGACGGCTCGGTCATCGGCGGCTGGATCGCCAACCAGTTGAAGGCACTGGACTTCGCCGGCGGTACGGCGGTGCACATCAACGCTGGTGCCGCGGGCCTGGCGCTGGCGTTTGTGCTCGGTAAGCGCAAGGGCTGGCCGCGGGACACCGGTCGCCCGCACAACGTGCCGTTCGTGCTGCTGGGTGCGAGCCTGCTGTGGTTCGGCTGGTACGGCTTCAACGCCGGTTCCGCGCTGGGCGCCAACCAGACCGCTGCTGTCGCGTTCATGACGACCACGGTCGCCACTGCCGCCGCGGTGCTCGGCTGGCTGCTGGTGGAGCAGATCAAGTACGGCAAGCCGACGACTCTGGGCGCCGCGTCCGGTGCGGTGGCCGGTCTGGTCGCGATCACTCCGGCCGCCGGCTTCGTCAACCCGCTTGGCGCGCTTGCCATCGGCGTGATCGCCGGCATCCTCTGCGCACTGGCGGTGAGCCTGAAGTTCCGCTTCGGCTTCGACGACTCGCTCGACGTGGTCGGCGTTCACCTGGTCGGTGGTCTGACCGGCACGCTGCTGATCGGCTTCTTCGCGACCACCTCGGTGAACTCGGCCGGCGCCGACGGCCTGTTCTACGGCGGCGGGCTCGCCCAGTTGGGCAAGCAGGCCGTGGCGGCCGGCGCGGTTCTGGCGTACTCCTTCGTGATCACCCTTATCCTCGGGTTCCTGATCAAGGTCACCATCGGATTCCGGGTGTCCAAGGAGGACGAGGTCACCGGTGTCGACGAGGCGCTGCACGCTGAGAGCGCCTACGACTTCGGTGGCTTGGGCGGTGGTAGTGGCCTGAGCAACTCGGCCAAGCCCACCGGTGCACACTCCGCGGCTTCCCTTGAGGAGACGAAAGCATGAAACTCGTAACCGCGATCATCAAGCCATTCACCCTTGACGACGTCAAAGCCGCCCTTGAGCAGCTGGGTGTGCTGGGCATGACGGTCAGCGAGGTCCGTGGTTACGGCCGGCAGAAGGGCCACACCGAGGTGTACCGGGGCGCCGAGTACGCAGTGGACTTCGTGCAGAAGGTCCGTATCGAGGTGCTCACCGACGACGCGGCGGTGGACAAGGTCGTCGACGCGGTCGTCGAGGCGGCGCGGACAGGCAAGATCGGTGACGGCAAGGTCTGGGTCACGCCGGTCGACACCATTGTTCGGGTGCGGACCGGGGAACGCGGCACAGACGCGCTGTGAAAAATACGGGGGAAGCCCCGTCAGCGGCTGACCTCGTGCAGGCCCGCGACCGGTTGCTCGGACCGGTCGCGGGCCAGCGCAGGCTCAGCCCTGACGCGCTTCGGGAAGCACTGACCGACCTGCACGAGTTCTGGCTGACCGCGCAGGCGGCACAGGCGGGGATCGGTGCGAACCAGGGGGTCGCGCTGGTGGCAGTCGGCGGCTTGGGCCGCCGTGAACTGGTGCCCTACGCCGACTTGGATCTGCTGCTGGTGCACGAAGGGCGCGGCAACGGGATCAACGAGCTCGCTGAGCGGCTCTGGTACCCGCTGTGGAACTCCGGGATCGGCCTCGACCATTCGGTCCGTACCGTCGGTGAGGCACTCGACGTTGCCGCCAGCGACCTGCGTACCGCGGTCGGCCTGCTCGACATCCGGCATATCGCCGGTGACCAGGAAGTCGCCGACCGGCTCAAGACCCTGGCTCGCGACAAGTGGCGTGCCAGTGCCCGCAAACGGGTCTCGGCGCTTGCCGAGTCGGCCAGGGTGCGGTGGCATCGCAGCGGCGAGGTCGCGCACTGGGTGGAACCGGATCTCAAGCACGGCCGCGGTGGCCTGCGGGATGTCGGCATCCTCCGGGCGCTGGCCGTGGCACAGCTGGTCGACCGGCCGGGCGAGGAACTCGAACACGCGCATCGGCTTTTGCTGGACGTCCGCACCGAACTGCGTCGCCTTGTCCACCGGGCAAACGATGTCCTGCGTGCTCAGGACGCCGACGAGGTGGCCGTGGCGCTGGATCGTGGCGACCGTTTCGACCTCGCCAGGCTGCTTTCCGGCGCAGGCAGGACCGTCGCGTACGCGCTCGACGTCGCCATCCGTAGTGTCGGGTCCGACGCTCCGCGTCGTGTGCTCAGCCGGTTGAGACGTGGCCCTGAGCGGCGCCCTCTTGACGAAGGCGTTGTGCTGCATGGCAATGAAGTGACTTTGGCGCGTGACGCCGAACCGCACCGGGATCCTGCTCTGTTGTTGCGTGTCGCAGCGGCTGCCGCGCGTACGGGGCATCCGATCGCGGCAGCGACCCTCCAGCGGCTTGCCGAGACCGCGCCGGAACCCCGTGCCCCCTGGCCTTTGCAGGCTCGCGACGAGCTGATCGCGTTGCTGGGCGCCGGAGAGGGCATCATCGATGTGATCGAAGCCTTGGACCGCAGTGGATTGTGGGCGCGGCTGTTCCCCGAATGGGGCGCTGTCCGTGATCTCCCTCCTCGCGATGCCGCGCACAAGTGGACAGTCGACAGGCACCTCGTGCAGACCACCGCGCACGCCAGCCGGATGGTCACCCGGGTCGCCCGGCCGGACCTGCTGCTGCTGGGCGCGCTCCTGCACGACATCGGCAAGGGCCGGAAGGCGGATCATTCGGAGGTCGGTGCGGCACTGGCGACCCAGGTCGGCGAGCGGCTCGGTTTGTCCAAACAGGATGTCGACACGCTGTCCGCGATGGTCCGTCACCACTTGCTGCTGCCGGACACCGCGACCCGCCGGGACGTCACCGACGAGTCGACGATCGTGCGCGTGGCCGAGACCCTCGGCGGCGACCCGGTTCTGCTGGAGTTGTTGCACGCCTTGGCCGAAGCGGACTCGATGGCCACCGGACCGGGTGTGTGGACGGAGTGGAAAGCGGCCCTGATCGGCGACCTGGTCTCCTACAGCAGTCAGGCCATGGCAGGCGAGCCGATCGCCCGGCCGGACCCGCTCGACTCCCGCCACCGGGTGCAGGCCGAAGCTGTTGCCGCGTCCGGAAAACACGACGTCACGATCGAGTCGTCCGGCCGGGTCGCGACCATCACGATGTTCGCGCCGGACCGGCCGGGCCTGCTGTCCAGGGCGGCCGGGGTGCTCGCGTTGAACTCCCTTGAGGTGCACTCGGCGAGCATCGACACGCATGCCGGGATCGCCGTGGAGGTGTTCACGGCGTCGCCACGGTTCGGCTCGTTGCCCAATGCCTCGTTGCTGCGTGAGCAAATGGGCCTGGCGCTGTCGGACAACCTGCCGTTAGCCGACCGTCTGGCCGCCAAGGAACGCGATTACGGCGGCCGCCCAGAGGACGCGCCCGAGCCACGTGTGCTCTGGTTCGACGACGAGGCCGGCAAGGACTACCCCAGCGCGGTCGTGCTGGAACTACGGGCCGTGGACCGGATCGGACTGCTGTACCGAGTCGCTGAAGCCCTGGAACGGTGTGGCGCGGACGTACAGTGGGCTCGCGCGGCTACCCTCGGGACCACGGCCGTCGACTCGTTCTGTATCCGTGCCGCGGATGGTGGCCCGTTGTCCGCCGCGAGCCGCAGCAAGCTCGCCGAAGCCGTGCACGCAGCAGCACTCGCGTGAGTTGAGTAGTTCTACCCAGTGCGATCCAGGGGGCTTCACGCTGCCGGGAAAACGCTGTGACCGGCAGTCTTGTGCTTGTCACGAGACAGGCGGGTACGAGAGGGGATCGCGGTAAGTGGGAGACCGCCCAGGCGGGGGCTGGGCGGATGCCGCGACTCGGGTGCCTGCTCGGACCGTGAACCGCCCGGCGGGCCCATCGAGGGGTGGGGCCTGCCCGGGCGGTTCTCTAAACTGCGCGGTTCTCTACATGCTCATGAGCTTCGCGAACATCTCGCCTTGTTCGATCGCGTCGTCCAACGCGTGGTGCGTGTGCCGTCGTTTGGACAGCAGGTGCTTGGGCATCGTGCCTTTGGCAACGCCGCTGATCGGCCGTCCGCTGCGGGCCGCGAAGTACGTCTTCATGTCCAGGCACCGCGAATGCCCGAACGGGCTCGAGCCGGTGAACCGGATCAGGTACCAGTAGGTGAACATCCAGTCGAAGCTCGCCGGGTATGCCGTGAAGACCGCCGAAGCCCGGCCGCGGACCTCGTCGACCCACGCGGTGAACTCCGCCATCGCCGTTGCGGGGTCAGCGCCCTCAGCCACGAGCTTGGCCCGGTCCAACCCGCTCACCGCGAGCGCCTCGGGCACGAAGTCGTCGCTGATCGGCCGGAGCTCCCGGTAGAAGGTCTGACCAGCCGGGTCGACGGCCGTGAACACGTCACCGTCGTGCCGTCCGGCCACACACGCGCCGAGCGAAATCATCGAATAAGGCCCCGGTACGGGGCCGTCTGCCTCGATGTCCACCGAGATGTACACACTCGCCTTGGCCACTGCCACATCCTGCCCGAGCGGGACGACTACCCTGGTGTCTGATACCCACGACTTGCCTGGAGCGCCGTACCCGTGTTCGACACGCTTTCCGACCGGCTCACATCGGTCCTGCAGAACCTGCGTGGCAAGGGCCGACTGTCCGAGGCGGACATCGACGCGACCGCGCGTGAGATCCGTATCGCTCTGCTTGAGGCGGACGTCGCGCTGCCGGTGGTGCGCGCGTTCATCGCCCAGGTCAAGGAGCGGGCCAAGGGCGCGGAGGTCTCCGGCGCGCTGAACCCGGCGCAGCAGGTCGTCAAGATCGTCAACGAGGAGCTCATCGGCATCCTCGGCGGGGAGACCCGCAGGCTGCAGTTCGCCAAGCAGCCGCCGACGGTGATCATGCTCGCCGGTCTGCAGGGTTCCGGTAAGACCACGCTCGCGGGCAAGCTCGCGCGCTGGCTCAAGGGCCAGAACCACGCGCCGATGCTGGTCGCCTGTGACCTCCAGCGGCCCAACGCGGTCACCCAGCTGCAGGTGGTCGGTGAGCGCGCCGGTGTCGCGGTGTTCGCTCCCGAGCCCGGTAACGGCGTCGGCGACCCGGTGGACGTGGCCCGTCGTGCCATCGACGAGGCCAAGCGTGCCCAGCACGACGTGGTCATCGTCGACACCGCCGGCCGGCTGGGTGTCGACGAAGAGCTGATGAAGCAGGCCGCGGACATCCGTGACGCGGTCGAGCCCGACGAGATCCTGTTCGTGGTCGACGCGATGATCGGTCAGGACGCGGTCAACACGGCAGAGGCGTTCCGTGACGGCGTCGGCTTCAGCGGTGTCGTGCTGACGAAGCTCGACGGTGACGCCCGTGGTGGTGCCGCGCTGTCGGTCCGGCAGGTCACCGGCCAGCCGATCATGTTCGCGTCCAACGGCGAGAAGCTCGAGGACTTCGACGCCTTCCACCCCGACCGGATGGCCAGCCGCATCCTGGGCATGGGTGACGTGCTGTCGCTGATCGAGTCGGCCGAGAAGGTCTTCGACCAGCAGCAGGCCCAGGAGGCTGCGGAGAAGCTCACCCAGGGCCAGCTGACCCTGGAGGACTTCCTCGACCAGATGCTCGCGGTGCGCAAGATGGGCCCGATCGGCAACCTGCTGGGCATGCTGCCCGGTGGCGCGCAGATGAAGGAGGCCGCCGCCAACATCGACGACAAGCACCTGGACCGGCTGCAGGCGATCATCCGCGGCATGACCCCGGCCGAGCGGGCCGATCCCAAGATCATCAACGCTTCCCGCCGGGCCCGGATCGCCAATGGCTCCGGCGTCCGGGTCGCGGAGGTCAACGACCTGGTCAACCGGT
Organism: Kibdelosporangium banguiense; assembly: GCF_017876405.1. GTDB lineage: Bacteria > Actinomycetota > Actinomycetes > Mycobacteriales > Pseudonocardiaceae > Kibdelosporangium > Kibdelosporangium banguiense. Next base: position 4,358,437 of record NZ_JAGINW010000001.1, read on the forward strand.
TCTTCGACGCCCGCAAGATGATGCAGCAGATGGCGGGCCGGTTCGGCCTCGGCGGTGGCGGCGGGATGAGCCGCAAAGCCAAGAAGGACGCGCGCAAGAAGGGCCGCAAGGTCAAGGGCAGGGGCAACCTGCCCGCGCTGCCCGGCTTCCCCGCGGGCGCGGCGCCGGATCTGTCGAAGATGCCGCCCGGCCTCAACCAGCTCCCGCCCGGCCTGGCCGGTCTCGACCAGCTGCCGCCCGGATTCGACCCGTCGAAGCTGAAGTTCCCCAAGAAGGGCCAGTGACCTCGCTGCACCTGCGGGGAGTCGTGCTCCCCGGCGAGCAGACCCGCGACCTGTGGGTGGTCAACGGACGGATCCGGCTGACCCCGGTACCGAACGCGGAAACCGTGGTGGACGGCGGTTTCCTGGTGCCGGGTCTGGTGGACGCGCACTGCCACATCGGCATCTCGCCGTCCGGCAACCCCACTCTCGAGGAGTCGATCACCCAGGCGGAGACCGACCGCGACAGTGGCGCGCTGCTGGTGCGTGACTGCGGCGTGCCGATCGACACCAGGCCGTTGCAGGAAAGGCTCGACCTGCCCCGGATCATCCGTGCGGGCAGGCACATCAGCGCGCCGAAGCGCTACATCCGTTACCTGGGCGTGGAAGTCGAGGACCCGGAGAAGCTGCCCGACGCTGTCGCGGAGCAGGCCGCGTACGGCGACGGCTGGGTGAAGCTGGTCGGCGACTGGATCGACCGGGGCGTCGGCGATCTGGCCCCGCTGTGGCCGGACGACGTGCTCGCCCGGGCGATCAAGGTCGCGCACCAGGCAGGCGCCCGCGTCACCGCGCACGTCTTCGGCGAAGACGCCATCCCTGGCCTGCTCGCGGCCGGTATCGACTGCATCGAACACGGCACCGGGTTGACCGCGGACACGATCGCGACCATGGCCTCGTCGGGCGCCGCACTGGTGCCCACGTTGATCAACATCGAGACGTTCCCGGGGCTCGCGGCGCAGGCTTCGAAGTACCCCGCCTACGCCGCGCACATGCTCAAACTGCATGCCGGCGTGCGGGACACCGTGCGGATGGCGATCGAAGCCGGTGTGTCTGTGTACGCCGGCACAGACGCGGGCGGCGGAATCGAGCATGGTCGGCTCGTGGACGAGATCGAAGCCTTGCATGGCGCGGGAATGACACGGACGCAAGCGCTGGCCGCGGGCTCATGGGCGGCTCGCAGTTGGCTCGGCTATTCCAGCTTCGAGGACGGCTCGGCGGCAGACGTCATCGCCTACGAGACCGACCCGCGGCAGGACCTTGGCGCGCTGCGGTCACCGGCAAGGATCATCCTACGTGGGCGAATTGTGCGGTGACACGCCGAATGACTCGGTGACACGCCGACACAGTGCGTAGTCTCCAAAGCAGGTCGCGCACTCCGGCGCGGCCAGGTTGCACCGCCGGAGGACGCCCGTGATCCCACCCATACCACGGGAGCCGGAGACCATGGCCGTTGAGCCGGAGGCAGAACAACCGCCGCCACCCCCGGCGCATCGATGGGGAATCGGGGCGTTCCTGCTGGTAGAGGCGGCATTGCTGCTGTCGGCGGTGTTCATCAGCGCGATCCTGCAGCCCAGCGACTCCGGCCAGCCCGCGGGCGTGACGACCATCCTGGTCGGGTCGATCCTGCCGGTGTTCATCGCGACCGGCGTGGCGCTGCTGATCACCAGGATCCGGGGCAACGGCCCGAAAATCGACCTGCGCTGGTCCTACTCGCGGGCGGACTTCAAGATCGGCCTGAAGTTCGGGCTGATCGGGCTGGTGCTGACCACCATCGCCGCGATGGCGTGGACGCGGATCGTCGGCGAGCAGAACGCCACGTCGGCCTTCAGCGCGCTGGTCGACGGGCATTCCCTGCCGATCTCGGCGGCGATCGTGATGTTCCTGTACGCCTGGCTGATCGGCCCGATGTGCGAGGAGATCATCTTCCGCGGCCTGCTCTGGGGTGCGCTGGAACGGCTGCAGTGGGGCCGCTGGGCGGTCTTCGCGCTGAGCACGGCGGTGTTCGCGGTCAGCCACCTCGAGCCGTTGCGGACCTCGCTGCTGATCGTGATCGGCATCCCGATCGGCCTGGCCAGGCTGTACAGCGGCCGGCTCGGCGCGAGCGTGGTGGCCCACCAGGTGAACAACTTCCTGCCCGCGTTGACGGTTCTGTTGATCTCGCTCGGAGTGATGGCGCCCTGATGGACCTCAACAGCGATCTCGGCGAAGGCTTCGGCGTCTGGAAGCTCGGCGACGACTCGGCCTTACTGGGCGTGGTGACGTCGGCCAACGTCGCGTGCGGCTTCCACGCCGGTGACCCCCGCACCATGCGTTCGGTGTGCGAACTGGCGGCGTCCAACGGAGTGGCCATCGGTGCGCAGGTTTCCTACCGCGACCTGGCCGGGTTCGGGCGCCGTTTCATCGACGTCGACCCTGTCGAGTTGGCCGACGATGTGCTGTACCAAATCGGCGCTCTCTCGGCTTTCGCTACGGCCGCGGGTGCGCGTGTGGCGTATGTCAAGCCGCACGGTGCGTTGTACAACGCCATCGTCCACCATGACGCCCAAGCCGCTGCCGTCGTCGCCGGAGTCCGCGCATGGGGCGACGTGCCTGTGCTCGGCTTACCAGGCTCGTCGTTCTTGTCAGCCGCTTCAGCCGCAGGCCTGCGTACGGTCCACGAGGCTTTTGCCGACCGTGGTTACACGCCTGAAGGCACGCTCGTACCCCGCCGCGAACCTGGCGCCTTGCTCACGGACACGGCCGCCGTTGTCGACCGTGCACTGCGGCTGGCGTCCGATGGTGAGATCGTCGCCGTGGACGGCACCGTGATCAAAGCCGGTATCGACTCGCTCTGCCTGCATGGCGACACACCAGGCGCCGTACACCACGCTCAGGCGGTCCGTGCCGCGTTGGAAGAGGCTGGCGTCACCCTCACGCCCTTCGCCTGAGTGGGGGCGATTGGGAGCTCGGCCGGGTGTCTGGCAGAATACTTGGCTGTCCGCTGTGGCTGGACCCTCTCACCACGCCATGGCTGCCATTCGGGCCTCGCCCCCGTCCCCACTCGGGCCGAGCGAGTTCCACCCTGAGCATCCAGAACGTCGAGGAGTACCACAACCCGTGGCAGTCAAGATCAAGCTGCAGCGTCTGGGAAAGATCCGGTCGCCGTACTACCGCATCATCGTCGCCGACTCGCGCACCCGCCGTAGCGGCAAGGCCATCGAGACCATCGGGCGCTACCACCCGAAGGACGAGCCGAGCCTGATCGAGGTCGACTCCGAGCGCGCCCAGTACTGGCTGGGTGTCGGCGCGCAGCCGACCGACCCGGTGCAGCACCTGTTCGAGATCACCGGTGACTGGCAGAAGTTCAAGGGCCTGCCGGGCACCGAGGGCACCCTGAAGGTCAAGGAGCCCAAGGCCGACAAGGCCGAGCTGTTCGCCGCCGCGCTGGCCGCCGCGGGCGAGGAGCCGGTGACCGAGGCCACCACGCCGAAGAAGAAGAGCGCCAAGAAGGCCGACAAGGCCGATGAGGCCAAGTCGGACGAGGGCGCCAAGGACGAAGCGTGAGTTTCCTCGCGGACTCGCTCGAGCACCTGGTGCGCGGCATCGTGGACCACCCGGACGAGGTCCGGGTGGAACTCGTGACCACCCGCCGTGGCCGCACTCTCGAGGTTCACGTCCACCCCGACGATCTCGGCAAGGTGATCGGCCGGGGCGGGCGGACTGCGACCGCTCTGCGCACGGTCATGGCCGGGATCGGAGGCCGTGGGGTGCGTGTGGACGTGGTGGATACCGACCACTAGCCATGGACGTCGTCGTCGGCCGCGTGGCCAAGGCGCACGGGATTCGCGGCGAGCTCGCCGTGGACGTGCGCACAGACTCGCCTGACCAGCGCTTCGCTGTGGGCTCTGTCGTGGCCGCGCGGCTTCGCGACGGCAGTTCGAAGCCGTTGACGCTCTCGACCGTGCGGCCGCATGGCGAGCGTCTCCTCGTCACGTTCGACGAGGTACCGGACCGGACGGCCGCCGAGTCGCTGCGTGGCGCCCTGCTGCTCGCGGACACGGACTCGTTGCCGCCGAACGAGGATCCAGACGAGTTCTACGACCACGAGCTCGAAGGCCTGGCTGCCTTCCTGGTCGACGGCACGACCGTCGGCACAGTTCGTGAGGTCGTGCACAGCCCTGCCGGCGAGTTGCTCGCCGTGGACACGGCTGAGGGGCGTGAAGTACTCGTGCCGTTCGTGCGCGAGATCGTTCCCGAGGTGGACATCGCGGGCCGCCGCGTAGTCCTTGATCCCCCTGAGGGCCTGCTGGACTAGCCATGCGCATCGACGTTGTCACCATTTTCCCGGAGTACCTGACGCCTTTGCGGGCCGCTTTGCTGGGCAAGGCGATCGACCGTGGGCTGCTCGACGTGCGCGTCCACGACCTGCGCGACTGGACGCACGACGTGCACAAAGCCGTCGACGACAGCCCGTACGGCGGTGGCCCTGGCATGGTCATGAAGCCGCAGATATGGGGCGACGCCCTGGACTCTGTGTGCGCGGGCGATACGCCTCGCCTGGTCGTTCCCACGCCCGCGGGCAGACCGTTCGATCAGGAGATGGCCAGGCAGTACGCGACCGAGTCGAGGCTTGTCTTCGCGTGTGGCCGCTACGAGGGCATAGACCAGCGCGTGATCGACGACGCCGCCCAGCGGATGCCGGTGGACGAGGTCTCCATCGGAGACTATGTCCTGGTAGGCGGTGAGGTTGCCGTGATGGTGATGGTCGAGGCCGTCGCCCGGCTGCTGCCGGGTGTGCTGGGCAATCCGGCCTCCGCCCAGCAGGACTCGTTCTCCGACGGCCTGCTGGAAGGCCCCAGCTACACGCGTCCGGAGGTGTGGCGGGAGTTCGCGGTGCCGGACGTCCTGCGGTCGGGAAACCACGCTGCGATCGACCGCTGGCGCCGCGACCGGGCGCTGGAGCGGACCTTCCATCGGCGCCCTGACCTGCTGGAACAGCTGCCCGAGGGGGCGCTGGACAAGCATGACCGCGCACTGCTCGATCAGTTGCGCGCGGGGGCGATTTCGCCTCCGCCGTGACGACCTGTCATACTTCCTTGGTTGCTGCCGTCGGGCTCTGTTCCCGACGCGCGCCGCAAAGCCCCCTCCCAGGCTGGCTCGAGGTTTTCGCCGTGCCCGCCGGGAGACACGAAGAACGCACCCGATGACGAGGACGGACAAACCGATGAACACCCTGGATGCACTGGACGCCCAGTCGCTGCGTTCCGACATCCCGGACTTCCGGCCGGGCGACACGCTGAAGGTCCAGGTCCGCGTCATCGAGGGCTCGCGCTCGCGTGTCCAGGAGTTCCAGGGCGTCGTGATCCGCCGCCAGGGCGGTGGCATCCGCGAGACCTTCACCGTTCGCAAGATCTCCTACGGTGTCGGTGTGGAGCGGACTTTCCCGGTCCACTCGCCGAACGTCGCCAAGATCGAGGTCGCCAAGCGCGGTGACGTCCGCCGGGCGAAGCTGTACTACCTGCGCGAACTGCGCGGCAAGGCAGCCAAGATCAAGGAGAAGCGCGAAACCCCGTCGGGCGCGTGACGCTCGTAGGCACTTCTGCCGTAACCTGGCGACGTGGTTAATCCCGTGCACTCGAACGCACCCGAGGATGATCCCGAACGTCCGGAAGAAGTCACTGGTCCGCTGGAATCCCAAAAGTCCGAACAGCCCGAACCCGGTATTTACGAGTCTCGGCGCGGACGGCCCAGCGACAAGAGTGACTCAGCGGAGTCGGAATCAGCGAAGAAGTCCAAAAAGAAGAAGATGTCCTTCTGGAAAGAGCTGCCGATCCTCATCGGTGTCGCTCTTGTCCTGGTCTTCGTGATCCAGCAGTTCCTCGCCCGGGTGTACGTCATCCCATCGGGGTCGATGGAGCAGACGCTGCACGGGTGTCCCAGCTGCAACGGCGACCGCATCCTGGTCGAGAAGGTCACCTATTACTTCACCGACCCGGCCCCCGGCGACGTCATCGTCTTCAAGGGCCCGGGTCCGTGGGTGCAGAACGAATTCCAGACCGAGCGCTCGGACAACGCTTTTGTCCGGTTTTTCGAGCAGCTGGGTTCGGTGATCGGCCTTGCCCCGCCTGACGAGAAGGACTTCGTCAAGCGGGTCATCGCGACTCCTGGGCAGACCGTGCGCGGTGACGCCGACGGCCGTGTGTACGTCAACGACAAGTTGCTGAACGAGCCGTACGTGTACTGGGAGGGCGGCGCGCCCAACAACGACCAGGCATTCGAGCCGGTGACGGTTCCGCCGGGCGCGCTGTGGGTGATGGGCGACAACCGCAACAACTCGTCGGACTCCCGTAAGCAGGGCAACACCCGGCTCGAAGGCACCGTGCCCATCTCGGACGTGATCGGCAAGGCACAGGTCATCGTGCTGCCGCCGGGCCGCTGGGGCGGCATCAGCGACCCGAACCCGCAGGCGATCGGCGCTCCTGGGTGGCAGCAGGGCATCCCGCTCGGCGCGGGCGTGCTGCTGGCCTGGCCGGCGCTGTGGGCCGGTCGCCGGGTAACCCGGATGGTGACAGTGCGCGTCCGCAACGCGCGGGGATCCGATCGGACTTAACAACTGTGCCCGTCACCATGAGCCTGCGCCCGCCGCGCGTTCCCATTCGGCGTGACGGCGGGACTTGGGCGATGCAGGGCGCGCTGGAGCGTCGCGGCCTCGGACCGGTCGTCGGAGTCGACGAAGCCGGCCGGGGCGCGTGCGCGGGGCCGCTCGTGGTCGCGTCATGCGTGCTGAAGCCCGGCGACTCCGCGAAGTTCGAGGAGCTCACCGACTCGAAGCTGATGACCCCGGTCGCCCGTGACCGGATGTACGACCTGGTGCGCAAGCGTGCGCTGGACTATGCGGTCGTAGTGATCCCGCCCGATGAGGTGGATTCCCGCGGAGTGGGCTACGCGAACCTCGAAGGCATGCGCCGGTCGGTGGCACGGCTCAAACTGCACCCCGGCTACGTGCTGACCGACGGGTTCCGGGTCAGCGGCTTCACCGCCCCGGCCATGGCGGTCATCAAGGGCGACCTCGCTGTGGCGTGTATCGCAGCCGCGTCCGTGCTGGCCAAGGTGACCAGGGACCGGATAATGGGTGAGCTGCACGATGAGCTCCCGGTCTACGGTTTCGACGAGCACAAGGGCTACATCACCGGCCGGCACCATGCCGCGTTAGGTGAGCACGGCCCGAGCACGGTGCACCGTTGGTCGTACTCGAACGTGGCGTCCGCGGCCATAAAGCATGGCCTGCGCCCGCCGCGCCGGGTGGCGCTCAGCGTCGCGGCGGCCGACGTGGTTCACAATGGGGGCTCCCCTCGGCAAGGGGCTGAATCAGGACGAGGAGGAGCTCGGGTCGGATGAGTGCGGAGGATCTCGAGAAGTACGAGACCGAGATGGAGCTGCAGCTCTACCGGGAGTACCGCGACATCGTCGGCCAGTTCTCCTACGTGGTGGAGACGGAACGGCGGTTCTACCTGGCCAACTCGGTCGACGTGCAAATCCGGGACGCGGACGGCGAGGTGTACTTCGAGGTACGCATGTCCGACGCGTGGGTCTGGGACATGTACCGGCCCGCCCGGTTCGTCAAGAACGTCCGGGTGATCACGTTCAAGGACGTGAACGTCGAGGAGCTGGACAAGCCCGAGCTGCGTCTGCCGGACGAAGGACTCGGTTCCTAGCCGAGTAAGTGCGCACGCAGCAGGTCGTTGAACTCGATGGGGCGTTCCACGTTCGCCAGGTGCGCGGCGCCGTCCAGCACGGCCACACGGCTGCGCGGAATGCCGGCCGCGAGCTCCCGGGCGTGCTCAGGCGGCGTGGCGGGGTCGTCGGCGCCTGCGATGATCAGCGTCGGCGTGGGGATCCCCGGTAGTTCGGCGACGAAATCCCAGTCGCCCAGCGCCGCGCAGCAGCTGGCGTAGCCGTCGGCGGGAGTGTTGGCGATCATCGCGCGCAGGCCCGCGGCCTCATGCCGGTCGAAGTCCTTGGTCAGCCACCGGGTCAGCGAGAGATCGGCGATCCATTCCATGCCTTCGGCGCGTACCCGCTCGGCCCTCTCGCCCCACGCCTCCTTGGGCGCGAACCACGCCGAGGTGCACGCCAGGACGAGCTGGTCGACCCGATGCGGGTGATACCGGCCGAGCCACATGCCCACCGCGCCGCCGAGCGACACTCCGCAGAAGTGGGCCTTCTCGATCCGCAGATGGTCCATCAACGCCAGCACATCGCCCGCCAGATCGCTGATCTGGTACGGGCCCTGCGGCACAGGTGACTTGCCGTGGCCGCGGTGGTCGTAGCTGATCACCCGGTACTCGTCGGCGAGCGCCTCGCGCTGGGCCAGCCACATGTCCGAGTTGCTGCCGACAGAGCCGGAGAGGATGAGCACGGGGGCGTCCTGCGGGCCTTCGATCGTGTAGTGCACCTCTACGGGCTTCACGGGGCTCCCTTCAGTCGCCTCACAGTAGTGGCTTCGCGGCAGTGAAACACCCGTTACCACACACCCCCGACACACAAACCTCTTTCAAGATCATCTACGCGGACTTGTCCACAGCCGGCCACTTGTCCACAGCCCGGCCCCGCCCCTCTGGCCCACCCCCTGTCTCCCCGGCACTCTCGAATCCGGACGCGACGCCCAGGGAGACACGATGACGACCACAGCTCCACCAGCCACCAACGCACGCTCAGCGGACGTGGGAACCCACCGCCCGCACGCCCTCGGCCGCCGCGGCGAAGACCTGGCCGTCAGATACCTCCAGCAGACCGGCCTCGTCGTGCTCGACCGCAACTGGCGCTGCCGCGACGGCGAACTCGACCTCATCCTCACCGACGGCGCCCGCCTCGTGGTCTGCGAGGTCAAAACCCGGGCAGGCACCGGCTTCGGCCTGCCCGCGGAAGCCGTCGACGAAGCCAAGGCCAAACGCATCCGAAGGCTCACCCACACCTGGCTCTCCCAGTACCGCATCCCGTGGTGCGAACTGAGATTCGACATCATCGCGATCGTCTGGCCACCAGGTGGGCAACCCCGCATCCAGCACCTGAAGGACGCATTCTGATGGCCCTGGCTCAAGCCTGGTCGGTCGCCCTCTTCGGCATGGAGGGCCGAATGATCGAAATGGAAGCCTACATCGGCGCAGGCACCCCCAAGACAGTCCTCGTCGGCCTGCCCGACGCCGCCCTCACCGAAGCCAAGGACCGAGTCCACGCCGCCGTTCGCAACAGCGGCGAAGACTGGCCCAAGCAGCAGATCACCATCGGCCTCTCACCGGCTGCTATCCCCAAGCGGGGTGCGGATTACGACCTCGCCATGGCGTGCGTGATCTTGGCGGCAGCCAAGACCGTTCCTGCGGAGCTGCTTCGCGAGACGGTGTTGATCGGCGAGCTTGCGCTCGATGGGCGTGTCCGTGAAGTGCGCGGTGTGTTGCCCTGCCTGCTGGCCGCGCGTCGCGCAGGCTTGAAACGGGCCGTTGTACCAGCGGCGACTTTGCCAGAGGCGGCACTGGTGACCGGCATGGATGTGCTCGGTGCCAACACGCTGAAGGAGGTGCTGCACTGGCTCAGAGGCCAGGAAGACGCTCTTAGGATGCCAGAGCAGACAACGGAATGTTTTCCCGAAGACGAACCACCGGACATGTTCGATGTTGTCGGTCAGCCGGAGGCTCGCTGGGCCCTGGAAGTCGCCGCAGCCGGAGGTCACCACCTACTGCTCGTCGGGCCTCCGGGGACAGGAAAGACGATGCTCGCCAAGCGCTTGCCCGGACTTCTTCCCCCGCTGACGCACGAGCAGTCGCTGGAGGTCACAGCGGTTCATTCGATTGCCGGACTACTGAAGCCAGAAGCTCCGCTGATCAAAACTCCACCATTCTTCGCACCGCATCACTCGACTTCGGTGCCTGCCCTTGTTGGTGGCGGTGTCGGACTGGCCAAGCCCGGCGGGATAAGCAGAGCCCACTGCGGGGTGGTCTTCCTCGATGAAGCTTGTGAGTTCGCGCCCGACCGCCTGGAGTCGTTGCGTACTGCCATGGAGGAAGGCGAGATTCGGCTGGCTCGGCGGGATGGTGTGGTCCGATACCCCGCGCGCTTCCAACTTGTGCTTGCAACCAATCCATGTCCGTGCGCACCACCACGTGACGTGGACTGTTCGTGCCCGCCGAACACACGCCGTCGCTACTTCTCGAGGTTGTCCGGCCCTTTCATGGATCGGGTCGATCTTCGAGTTCGCATGCGCCCGCTCACTGCGATGTCTACAGTAGATGGTTCCGAGCCTGAGCGAACGGAGCAAGTGCGTGCTCGTGTCTGGCAAGCGAGGGAACGTGCCAGAAGGCGATGGGCGGAGCAAGGATGGGCGACAAACGCAGAAGTGCCGGGGCCGTCGCTGCGGCGTGAGTTCGCTCTGCCCCGCAAAGTGACAGCCCTGCTCGACCGTGGGCTGGATACGGGTGCGGTGACCGGGCGTGGTGCCGACCGCTGTCTCCGAGTCGCTAGAAACGTAGTCTAGCTGATGTGAGGAGCAAACGGGAGACAGACAATTCCGGCCTGGTCCGTGGCCTGCTGGAGCGTCATCGAGACGTGCTTGCCAGCATCCCGGTACGCGGTCCCTTGCAAGGCGGGATGTACCTGCGTATCTCCGAGGATCGTGAGGGTGACGAGCTTGGTATAGATCGCCACTTCGAGGACCTGATTGGGCTGTTCAGGGCTCGTGGTTGGGCGCTTGATCGTCGGCATGTCTTCGTGGACAACGATCTGTCCGCTGCGGGCAAGCGCGACCGTCCTGACTTCATCCGGATGCTTCAAAGCGTGGAGCGGGGTGAGTTAGGGGTCCTGACTGCTTGGATGCTGGACAGGCTTCTGCGGAACCGGTCCGACCAGGTGTGGCTGTATGAATCGTGTGAGCGGGCCAAGATGCTGCTTGCTTTCGCACGCGGCTCGGACATCGACATGGGTTCGGCGGCGGGGCAGATCGTGGCCGACATTCTCGCGGCGATCGCCCGCGGGGAGATCAAGATCAAGGGCGAGCGTCACCAGCGAGCTGCCGAGCAGGCGGCCAAGCAGGGCCGCCGGTACGGCGGACGTAAGCCGTTCGGTTACGAACAGGACGGGATGACGATCATCCCCGCAGAGGCGGTTGCCGTCCATCAGGCGTACAACGATGTGCTGACCGGAGTGCCGCTGGCGCAGATCGCCCGCGACTGGAACGACGCTGGCTTGCACAGCGGCCAGGCCAAGTGGGCGGACAATCGCCATGGCGCCAGGGGAACGCCGGCGAAGTGGAAACATGACACGGTTCGCTTGGTGTTGCTCAATCCTCGCAACGCAGGGATTCGCCGATACAAGAAGGAAGAGGTCGCGATCGCACAGTGGCCGCCGATCGTGCCTGAGGAGACTTTCCGTGCCGTACAAGACTTCTTGAAGGATCCTTCGCGCTACTCGGGGGCGAAGGCTGAGCAGCAGTTGCTGACCGGGGTGGCACTGTGCGGGGCGCCGGGGTGTGGGTTGACGGTGCATGGCGGTGGCGCGCGGCACGGGAAACCGGTCTACCGGTGCCAGTCGATGCGACACGTTAACCGCTTGGCCAAGCCGGTGGAGGAGTTCATCGGCAAGCTGGTGGTGGCCCGCATGTCGCGTAAGGACGCTGTTGAGCTGTTGATGGACACCAAGAGACTGGATGCGCCTGCTCTACGGAAGGAGTTGGTGACGAAAAGGACACGGCTGGAACAGATTGCGGTCGAGTTTGCCGACGACGAGACGGTGACTCCGGCTCAGTTGCGTGCGATGACGGGTCGCCTGCGGGAGAGGATTACCGAGATCGAGGCTGAGTTGGCCGATGCCGGCCGGGTTGACGTCCTCGGCCCGCTCGTTCGGTCCAAGAACGTCGCGGCCACCTGGAAGGCGATGAGCCGCGCCAAACAGCGTCTCGTAATAGACACCCTGATGGTCATCAAGCTCCACAAGGTCGGTCGCGGCGTGCGTACGTTCCGATCGGAGACCGTGGAGATCGAATGGAAGCACAAGTTGGACGACGAACTCGTGATAGTCGGAGAGCGGTGAGGTTGACGACATGGAGTGCGCCGTCAGTACCAGGACGAGATCTGCGGTCGACACGCCTCGGTGCGCTTAACGATTGCCAGGGCGATGCCGGCTGGCTCCGGGTACGGCGTCGTTGCGCCAGAGCTGAGCATAGAAGCTGCCGGTGCCCTCGTCCCAGTCCCAGATGCTTGGCTGTTCCCGGCCAGGAAGTTTGAGGTGCCTCGACGGTGTCATCGATCAGGGATCGCTGTCGCCGTGTCTAAGTGTCATTTGCCAGGATCGTGGGACCACCGTGTTGCGAGCGATGGGACGACCTTCAGCTCTATGGCGTCGTGTGAACACGTTCTCGTTGAGCGGCGTCCGCGCGTAAACCGGCTCCTGCCGAGAACGTCCGCTATTGCCGATGAGCAGTAGTCGTGGTCGATGGCGGCGGCTTGACCAGCCCAGTCCTGCGCGTGCGCGAACGGCCTGGGCGGTCGGCGAGAACCAGCTGGCAGTCTGGGGCGTGGAAGCAGCCGCGCGCGTGCAGGAAACGACCGCTTCGCCCGCGCCACCGGTGCGCGCATCAATAGGCGTGACTTCTGATCAGTGTGGCCGGTCTCCAAGACGAGGGCGGCGTGGGGCACCAACCGGGTCTGGACTGACCTGGGGATCTGTGTTTCTGCGGTCATGCCGACCTCACGAGGGGAACAGGGCTGACCTGCAGAAACTCTTGATCAGATGAGTGCCCCCGGCGGGATTACCAAAGGATGGGAACAGGGCTGACCAGGGGATTCGTACCGGCAGCTTGGTCATCGAGTCGTCTTTCGGGTTGCCTGGAGCAGGGTGACGCTTGCCAACCATGGGTGGAATGGTGCTTCGCCCAGATGCTTGCCCATGAGGGGGCCTGACCGCGCACTCTGGGTCTTGGACAGCGTGTGGGTGGTCGTCAGGGGGCAGCGCGCGCCGCGGGCTCTGTTGGACTTGACCCCTTTCAGTGTGAACCAAGGACGCAATAGTGCGCCGACCTGCGGAAACGAGACTTCCGCAGGTCGGCGTGTCCTGTTTGGAGCCGGCCGTCGAGCGCGCCTGTCTGCTCCCCATTTATTCCCCGCGCCACTCCCTAACCGGCGGAAGTCACTTCCAGTCGGCGCTGATCTTTACACCGAGCCTGCCGACGCACGGCGTACCGACCGGCACCGAGGAAGCCGTCCATGCGTAGTGGCATGCCGCGCTTGACCTGCGTGGATGTGGTTGGCGGCACGCGCAGTGTCGTGATACGCAATGATGCTCCGGTGACGCACCGGCTGCTGCAGACTGTGCGCCGCCTGTTCGGACGGCGCGCACGGGCTCGCGCTGGGCGTCCAACATTTGTAGTCGAGTGAGCGCTGTAAGGAGTCTTGTGAGCACCCTCGGTAGTTTCATCTGGTCGATCGCCGACCAGCTTCGGGGTCCCTACCGCCCCAACCAGTACGGCAACGTGATCCTCCCGCTCACGATCCTGCGCCGCCTCGACTGCATCCTCGAACCCGACCTGAAGACGGTCCGGGAGTTGGCGGCGAAGTACGACAACCCGAACCGGCTCAGGATCGAGATCAAGAAGGCGACCGGCCGACCGTTCTACAACACCTCGCACTACTCCTTCGCCAACCTGCTGGCTGACGCCGACGGGCTGGCGGACAACCTGGCCGACTACATCGACCGGTTCTCGTCCGATGTCGACGTGTTCGAGTACTTCGACTTCAAGAAGGAGATCCTCAACCTGGAGAAGGCGGGGCTCCTGCGCGAGGTCATCTTGTCCTTCAAGGCCGTCGACCTACATCCGGACGTCGTATCCAACGCCGACATGGGCGACGCGTTCGAGTACATCATCCGCAAGTTCAACGAGGCCGCGAACGAGACCTCCGGTGACCACTACACACCGCGGGACGCGATCCGGCTGCTGGTCGACCTGCTCTTCGCCGAAAAGGACGCCGACCTGACCGAGGCCGGCATCGTCCGCACGCTGTACGACCCCACGGCGGGCACCGGCGGCATGCTCGCCTTGGCCGAGGAGCACCTGCTCGCGCACAACCCCGACGCGAACCTGAGCCTGTTCGGCCAGGAGTACAACCCGCAGTCGTACGCGATCTGCATGTCCGACCTGCTCGCCAAGGGCCACGACGCGTCCAACATCGCCTTCGGCAACACCCTGACCGATGACGCGTTCAAGGGCCGCCAGTTCGACTTCTGCATGTCCAACCCGCCGTACGGCGTCGACTGGAAGCAGTACGCCAAGGCGGTCACCAGAGAGCGCGACGAAGCGGGCCCCTACGGCCGGTTCGCCCCGGGCCTCCCGTCGACCTCGGACGGGCAGATGCTCTTCCTGCTCCACCTCGCCCACAAGATGCGCGCCCCGGAGGACGGTGGCGGCCGGGCCGGGATCGTGATGAACGGCTCGCCGCTCTTCAACGGCGCCGCCGAGTCCGGCCCCTCCAACATTCGCAAGTGGCTCCTGGAGAACGACCTGGTCGATGCGATCGTCGCGCTGCCGACCAACATGTTCTTCAACACCAGCATCGCCACCTACATCTGGATCCTCGACAACACCAAGCACCCCGACCGCATGGGCAAGGTCCAGCTCATCGACGGCACGTCGTTCTGGGCCAAGATGCGCAAGAACCTCGGCTCCAAGGGCCGCGAGATCAGCGACGCCGATCGCGCCAAGGTCGTCCGCTTGTACGCCGACTTTACCGACGCCGACCCCGACTACTCCAAGGTGCTGCGCAACGACGAGTTCGGCTACTGGACCATCACCGTCGAGCGCCCCCTCCTCGACGAGTCCGGCAAGTCGGTCGTCGACCGCAAGGGCAAGCCCAAACCGGACACCAGGAAGCGTGACACCGAGAACGTCCCGTTCACCTACGGCGGCTCGACCGCCGGCACCGCGGGCAAGGCCGAGGTCATCCAAGCGTACTTCGACGCCGAGGTGAAGCCGCACGTCCCCAATGCCTGGATCGACTGGGCCAAGGTCAAAACCGGCTACGAAATCCCCTTCACCCGCCACTTCTACAAGTACGTCCCACCCCGCCCCCTCGCCGAGATCGACGCCGACCTGGAGAAGCAGGTCATCAAGATCCTCGACCTGCTGCGGGAGGTCGAGAAGTGAGTACGACGGTCGTGTCTGAGCCGTGGACGACGACCCGACTCGGCTGGCTGTTCCAGCCGGTCTCCGATCGCGGCCACGAGGACGAGAGGGTCCTCAGCGTCTACCGTGACCACGGCGTGATCCCGAAGGACAGCCGCACTGACAACTTCAACCGGACGCCTGAAAATCTGAGCAATTACCAACTCGTGCATCCTGGCGACCTCGTCGTGAACCGGATGAAAGCGTGGCAGGGGTCGCTTGGTATCTCCGAGTACCAGGGCATCGTCAGCCCTGATTACGAGGTACTTCGGCCAACTGTTCCCGAGTACGACCACAGCTTTCTCCATAGTCTGCTCCGCTCGCGCGCCCTGATCGACCAGTACGCCCTCCGTTCCACGGGCATCCGCCCGTCCCAGTGGCGCCTGTACTGGGACGAGATGAAGACGATCGAGATCTCCCTGCCTGCAGTTGAACAGCAGCGCGCCATCGCCGACTACCTCGACCGCGAGACCGCTCGCATCGACACGCTCATCGAGGAGCAGCAGCGCCTGATCGAGATGCTGCGAGGGCGCCGTAAGGCTGTCGTTGAGCAGGCCGTTTTCTCCGGGCTTAAGGGCACTCCCACGAATAGCAACGCCGAGCCGTGGCTTCCTCCGACACCATCCCACTGGCGGGTCGTGCAACTTGGGTTCGTGAGTGACACCGTGGCTGGCTACGCGTTCCCCAGCGACGGGTTCAGTGCCGATGGGGATCACGTCCGTCTACTTCGTGGAGTGAACGTGAAGCCCGGGAGGATCAACTGGACCGACACCGTCTACTGGGACGTTGAGGTTGCGGCTGTTCCGAGCGAGTTCGATCTCGAAGTTGGCGATCTCGTATTCGGCATGGATCGCCCGTTTGTGGGAGGCGGCGTGCGCGTCGCAGCGATCTCGGGTAACGATCTTCCGGCTCTGCTGCTTCAGCGGGTCATGCGTATCCGGCCCAACGATGAGGCTGGACGTGGGTACATGCGTTACGTGATGTCGACCGATGCGTTCTTCAACTACTTGGAGCCACTGTTCACGGGCGTCAGCGTGCCCCATGTGAGCGAGTGGCAGGTCCGGAAGTTCAAGATGCCATTCCCGCCACTTGATGAGCAGACGAGCATTGCCGCGTACCTCGACGAGCAGACCGCGAAGATCGACACGCTGATCGAAGAGACCGAGCGGTTCATCGAACTCGCTCGTGAGCGGCGGGCGGCGCTGATCACGGCGGCGGTGACGGGTCAGATCGACGTACGGGAGATGGCGTGATGGCCGATCACCACGAGGTCATCTTCGAGTCCGAGATCTGTGCGTACTTGGAGGCCCACGGGTGGCTGTACTCGCCGGACGACAAAGGCTATGACCGGGAGCGGGCGCTCTTTCCCGACGACCTGTTCGCTTGGCTGGAGGAAACTCAGCAGGCGGCGTACGAGAAAGCCCTGAGGGCAGCGGGGTCGAAGGCGAAGTTCCTTGATGTGCTGGCCACGGCGCTCGACAAGCCTCTCGAACATGGTGGCGGGACGCTGAACATCCTGCGTAACGGGGTGCAGTACATCGGTGGTGGCCGGTTGAAGATGGCGCAGTTCCGGCCCGAGACCAGCTTGAACGTGACCACTAACGAGCAGTACGCGGCGATGCGGGTGCGGGTGATGCGGCAGGTGCACTTCTCCACCGCTGACCAGCGAAGCATCGACCTGGTGTTCTTCGTCAACGGGCTCCCGGTGGCCACTGTGGAGTTGAAGACCGACTTCACCCAGTCGCTGGATGAGGCGGTCAACCAGTACCGCAAGAACCGGTATCCGCTGACCAACGGTCGGCCGGAGCCGCTGCTGTCGTTCGGGCACCGGGCGCTGGTGCATTTCGCGGTATCCAACGATCTGGCCGCGATGACCACCAAGTTGGAGGGCGAGAAGACGCATTTCCTGCCGTTCAACATGGGCCACGACAGTGGTGCGGGGAACCCGCCCGGCGCGGGCGGGCGGTCGGCGACGGCGTACCTGTGGGAGCGGGTCTGGGAGAAGCACGCCTGGCTCAACATCATCGGCCGACTGATGATCGTGGAGACCAAGGAGGAGTGGGACGTCGCCACCGGCACCTCTGCGCGGCGTACGAGCACGCTCTTCCCGCGGTTCCACCAGTGGGAGGCCGTGACGAACACGGTGGCCGCGGTGAGTGAGGAGGGGGTGGGACAGCGCTACCTGATCGAGCACTCGGCGGGCTCGGGGAAGACGAACACCATCGCCTGGACCGCGCACCGGCTGGCGCGGCTGCACGTGAACGACGAGAAGGTCTTCGACTCGGTGATCGTGGTCGTGGACCGCACGGTGCTCGACGGGCAGCTCCAGGAGGCGATCGGGCAGATCGACGGGTCGGGGAAGATCGTGGCCACGATCAGCCCCGAGGACGTCCGCAAGGCGGGGGCGAAGTCGAAGTCCGGGCTGCTGGCGACCGCGTTGAAAAACGGTGAGCTGATCATCGCGGTGACGGTGCAGACCTTCCCGTTCGCACTCGACGAGATCCGGGCCGACAAGGGCCTGAAGGGCAAGCGGTTCGCGGTGATCGCGGACGAGGCACACTCCTCGCAGTCCGGGCAGATCTCCTCCAAGCTCAAGGCCGTGCTGACCGCCGAAGAGGTCAAGGAGATCGAGGAAGGCGGCTCCGTCGACGTCGAGTCGATCCTGGCCTCGGAGATGACCGAGCGGGCCGAGTCGAAGAACATCTCCTACTTCGCGTTCACCGCGACGCCGAAGAACAAGACTCTGGAGCTCTTCGGCCGCAAGGGCCCTGACGGCAAGCCGGTCGAGTTCCACCTCTACTCGATGCGGCAGGCGATCGAGGAGGGCTACATCCTCGACGTGCTCAGGGGCTACCAGTCCTACGACACCGCGCTGAAGATCGCCGGTCAGGCCGAGAGCGGCGATGGTGACGAGGTGGTGGAGGAGGCCGCAGCGCGGAAGGGGCTGATGCGGTGGGTGAAGCTGCACCCGACCAACATCAGCCAGAAGGTGCAGATCATCGTCGAGCATTTCCACGCCAACGTCGCTCACCTGCTGGAGGGCAAGGCGAAGGCGATGGTCGTGACCGACTCGCGCAAGGCCGCGGTGAAGTACAAGAAGGCGATCGACGCCTACATCGCCAAGCGGGCCGCAATGGACGCCTCGTACAACTACCGCACTCTGGTCGCCTTCTCCGGTTCGGTGACGATGGCAGAGGACGAGGAGTGGGTGTCGGACTGGGGGCCGCAGCCGAGCAAGGACGACGAGTTCACCGAGGCCAACCTGAACCCCGGTGCCGGTTCGGACCTGGCCGCCGCCTTCAAGGGCGCGACGTACAAGATCATGCTGGTCGCCAACAAGTTTCAGACTGGGTTCGACCAGCCGCTGCTCTCGGCGATGTACATCGACAAGAAGCTCTCCGGGGTCGCTGCGGTTCAGACGCTGTCGCGGCTCAACCGCACCCATCGCACCGCGGGCGGGGAGCAGAAGCGCAAGACGTTCGTCATCGACTTCGTGAACAAGCCCGAGGGCATCCGGGCTGCGTTCGAGCCGTACTTCACCAACGCCACCCTGGAGACCGAGACCGACCCGTATGTCGTCTTCCACCTCGCTACCAAGCTCGCCCAGGCTGGGATCTACACGCCAGAGCAGGTGCGCGAGGTCGCTGAACTGTGGGTGACCCGGAAGGGCAACAACGCGCTCTCGGCTGCGATTAGCCCTGCCAAGAACGAGTTCGCCCGCCGCTACGCGGCTGCGATCGAGGCCGAGGACAAGGTCACCCTCAATACCCTCGACCTGTTCCGCAAGGACGTCTCGACCCTCGTCCGGCTCTACGACTTCATGAGTCAGATCGTCGACTACGGCGACCCGTACATGGAGATGCTGTCGATCTTCTTGCGGCTCCTCGAGAAGGTCATCGCAGACTCATCCTGGGCCGCGGAGGTCGACCTCTCCGACGTGGTCCTGGTCGGCGTCAAGCACAACAAGCGGACCGCGGTCGACATCTCGCTGACCGGCGACGGTGAGCTGAAGGGGATCAGCGCCGCCGGCACCGGCACCCGGAAGGAACCAAAGTACGTCGCACTCCAGGTCGTCATCGACAAAATGAACGACCTCTTCGGTGCCGAGTCGTTCACCGAGTCTCAGGTCCGTGAGTTCGTGCAGGCACTGGTGCAACGGCTGCTCGCCTACCCGGACCTGATCAACCAGACCAAGGTGAACTCGAAAAAGCAGTTCATGGAATCGCAGGACTTCCAAGCGGCGGTCACCGAAGCGGTCGTCGACAACCAAGAGGCCCACAACACCATGGCCGACTACTTCTTCAGCGACGGACCTGGCATCAGCGCTGTCGTCTTGGCCCTCGCGGACGCCTTCTACGAGGCAGCGATCGATCAGCAGACGGACGTGTGAGCGGCCCGGCCCCGGAAAGGGAACCACTCGTCGCTCTAACGGAACACGCTTCGTCCCTTGAGCAGCACGGTGGTCCTTTGGCCGTGGCAGACGACATGTCTAAGGGACGAGGTGCCCGAGGGGATCTATGCGGTCGGCTCAGCCTTCCCGCCAGAGTTGCTCGTGCGTTTGCCGAAGAGTGTCATTCGCGCGGTTGTCGGTGGTCGGTGAGACCATCTGTGTCATGCCACAGCGTCGGCCTTCGAGGCCACCCAATTTCGGGATTGTACGAGCAAGGCGTCAGGGCATGGTCAGCAACGCGCTTGCGGCAACGACGGTTCGGCGTGGCGAGTCGGCGTTGGTCGTGATCGAGGGTGCGTTGCGCGTGCAGAGCGTATGTTCCGGTGATAGCTACGATCATCAGCATCGACTGGAGGTTGTTACCCCTGCGGATGTTGTGACGGCGATGTTTGTTGCCTGGATCGATGGGGACAGTGAGCGGGCGTTGTCCGAGTTTGAGCGGTGTGTGTCCAGTGTCCATGGTTTGACGCAGCGAGCTTCGACCTGGGTTACGGCTGGCGCTGGCTGGATCTAGACGATTTCCAAATCGTCCCGGTGCCCGCTTGACCAGGTCAGTCGCCCATGCGTTCTTGTACACCTCTACCAAGACGTCGGGCCTGAAGTATTCCTCCGTGTCGTGCGCCGCCAGTATCAGGACGCGGTCTGCGGTGACACGTCTCGTCTGTAACACTCCGTGGTGCTCTCTGATGTACGTCACGTGCTCTGGCTTCGTCTATGCTGGTCAGCATGGGGGATGACAGGAATCGAGCTGTCACGGTAAGTGACTATGTTGATCGGTTAGCGGGTCCAGCAGGGCTGGGTTTCAGCTACTCGTCCCGTGAAATTCGTCAGCGGGCTGCCCTGGTTCGCAGGCTGCGCGCAGAACTCACGCCGGAGCAGTACGAGGCCGTACTGGGCGAGATTCCGAAGGGCTACGCCGAGGGCTTCGTTGGCAAGGATGATCAGTACCGCCGAGAGCGCAACCGCTTGGCCGGCAGCCATCCTCGACGACTGCGGATGCTCGATCGCGCCGAGGGGCTGCCGTTCTCCGAGTTCGAGGACCTGATCTATCACACGGCGGACACCATCTTCAGTGCAACGCCGCCTGACGTCGCCTCCTATTGGGTGACCTACGAGAGCGATCAGCGCCAACAGCGCGAGGCTTTGGCGCGTCTGGCCGCTGATACCCTGCGTCTTCTGCGCTTGCTGATCCTGCTGTCCCTGGCCGATCATCGCCGGTACCCCACCACCCTGCTCCTGCTTCTGCTTCAAGTGCTCAGCGGCATGGCGATCGCCATGCACGTGGTGTGCTGGCCGGTCCCGGCGAGCACACCGGTGCGTGTGACCCGGCCACCGGGGCGCGTGGTCGTGGCCAGCCCCCGTGTCGCTCGCGCTCCTGGCGTGGGTGGTCCCTCGTTGTCGATCGCAGCGAGGGCCGGGGCGGGCTGTGCGCGTACCAGAGGGAACGCTGTAGTCCCATAGCCCGTCGTCGGTCTTCCCGTTGTGGAAGGGCCACACCGTGGCAGACGACAAGACCATTCCCGCCTCGTTGCTGAAGATCAGTGAGGCGGCCAGATATCTCAATCTCTCCGAGGTTTCCGTCCGCCGGGCCATCCGGGAGGGCACCCTGCCCTATCTCCGGTTCGGTCGGGCGATCCGCCTCGCGCTGACCGATCTCGACGACTTTGCCGCAGCCCACCGGATAGCCGCCCAGGGCGGTGACCAACGGTGACGCAACGCAAGAGACCACCGGGGGCGCCCCGCACGCGGTGCACCACCGGTCCCCAGGACGCTGTCCAGGCACCGATCGGGTCTGACCTCGATCCCGACATCCAACGGCTCGTGGACGCCGCGCCGCCGTTCTCAGCGGGCCAGAAAGCCCGACTGGCGAGCTTGTTCGCTCCCTGCGCCACCGTGCGCGACGTCACTAACGTGCGACGTGCGGCCCGGTCGGGAGACTCACTGCGGCACGCGCCGTCCGGTACTCACCGGAGGCAGGCGCGGTGAGCACACCACGAGGAAGCGGCGATCCCCGGCACGGGATCGCCGCTCACATGGCCACAGCAGCCACATCCGCGGGTAGCCAGGCTCCGCGACGGCACACCGCCGACCAGGTGGGCCATGAACCCACCGCCGAGCCCATCGCGGTGCCCACCCGCCGCGCCAGAGTGACCTGGGCGTCCCAGATCGAGCCCGAGCCGGCGGTGTGGTTGTGGGAGCACGAGGGGCAGGGCCGTATCCCGGTCGGTTCACAGTCGACGGCGGCTGGCCGGGAAGGTACCGGGAAGTCCTCCTTCGGTTTGTGGATGAGCGCGCAGCTGTCTCAGGGCACTCTGCCGGGCTGCTACTACGGCGAGCCGCGCAACGTGTTGTACGTCGCGGTAGAGGACTCCTGGAAACACACCCTGGTGCCCAGGCTTATCGCCGCGGGTGCCGACCTGACCAAGGTCGGCCGGTTCGACGTGCTGGTCGATGCCGGCATCGAGGTCACCCTGTCGCTGCCGGTGGACAACCAACTGCTGGAGGACACCATCCTCGACCACCAGGCCGTCCTGGTGGTGATCGACCCGCTGATGTCGACCATCGCGGCCGGGCTGGACACCCACCGGGAGCGCGAGGTTCGGCGCGCTCTGGACCCGCTGGCACGCATCGCGGACCGCACCGGCGCGGTCGTGCTCGGCATCGCCCACTTCAGCAAGGGCAACTCCGGGGACGCCGCGTCAATGATCACCGGCTCGGGCGCGTTCAAGAACGTGCCGCGCTCGGTGCTCGCCTTCGCCCGCGACGACGTCGACGAGCGCGGTAGCCGGGTCATGACACAGGTGAAGAACAGCCTGGGGCGCGACAGCCTGCCGTCGTTGTCGTATGTCATCGAGGAGGTCCAGGTACCCACGGCCAAGGGGATCGCCCACACCGGCCGGCTGGTGTTCACCGGCCAGTCCGAACGGTCGGTGCAAGACATCCTGCACGAGTCCCGTACTGGCGACCTGGAGTCGCGCGCCGAACGCAACGAAGCCGAGGAATGGTTGCGGGGCTATCTGCTAGAGCAGGGCGGGGCAGCGAAGGCAGCCCACATCCTCAAGGCGGCCAGGGCGGACGGGATCGCTGAGGCGACCCTCAAGCGTGCCCGGCGGCGGGCCGGGGTGACCTCCACACGGGCCGGGTTCGGGCAAGGCTCGGTGTGGTCGTGGGAGCCATTCGGATCACATTCAGCTCATTCAGATCACACCTCGCAGCCTGATCCGAATGACCTGAATGGTGATCCGAACGCAAGCCACCACGACGGCTGACCAGCCACGGTCAGGGGTGAACAGGAAAACCCAACCACGGGTCAGCAAGTTAGGGGATCCGGTTACCGGATCCCGTGCCACGGCAAGAAGCCATGGCGAACACCACGGGGCGTGCGGGGGCACGCCGGACGAACACAGGGGGACCTAATGGCACACAACAAGGTGCGGCGGCAACGTCGCGTCAAGGGCGGCTCGCCCGTCAGCATCCACGTCCGCACCACCATGACGAGCTACTACCGTCTGATCGTCCTGTCAGCAGACGCAGGACTGTCGGTTCCGCACTACCTCATCGCGTCCGCACTACGCGAGTCCACACACGGCTGGAGCCAGCGCGAGCAACACTGGTGGGCAGAACGACTCGACTCCATCGAGACGCAACTGATCCGCATCGGAACCAACATCAACCAGATCTCGGCGGCGTTCAACGCGACCGGAGAACCACCACCGCCGCAAGCACTCACCGCCGCGCTGGCGTACTTCACCGCGACACTCGAACAGCACAGGACCATCCTCGCCGCCATCGACCCGGCCGACCGGACACGCCAGGCAAAGCCGTGATCGCCAAGGCGCCAGAGAAGGGCAAGTACGGTTCGGACACCTACGGCCTGCTGAGATACCTGTTCGGCCCCGGCAGGTCGAACGAACATCGCGACCAACATCTTGTCGCGGCGTGGAATCCAGAGTGGCTGGCCGGCGGGGCCTTCGCCACCCGGTATCGCGGTTGGATGGCACGCCTGGCACGCGAGATCGACGCGCCCATGACCGGCCACAACGTTGAGGCGCCGCGTGGCCACGTCTACCACTTGGTGCTGTCGGTTC
Organism: Kibdelosporangium banguiense; assembly: GCF_017876405.1. Lineage (GTDB taxonomy): Bacteria > Actinomycetota > Actinomycetes > Mycobacteriales > Pseudonocardiaceae > Kibdelosporangium > Kibdelosporangium banguiense. Next base: position 4,382,197 of record NZ_JAGINW010000001.1, read on the forward strand.
CTCGCCAGGACGGCAACCTCGGTGACGCCCGATGGCGCGAACTCATCGAGGAAGCAATCGACCGCATGGGGTTCGGCCCCGACAGTGAAGGCCGCGCCGGATGCCGATGGGTCGCCGTACACCACGGACCCAGCAAGGACGGCAACGACCACGTTCACCTCGCCCTGAACCTGGTTCGGGGTGACGGCTCGATCGTTGACACCTACCGGGACTGGCCCCGCTGGCGAGCCTGGTGCCTGGACGTCGAACGACGGTACGGGTTGACCCCGACATCCCCGGCCAATAAGACCGCACCGTTGCGCCCGACCCGGGCAGAGACCGAGAAGGCCACCCGCCAGGGCCGGGACCAGTCCAGCCGGGAATACCTGCGACAGGTCGTCCGCGCAGCGGCGGCTCAGGCCAGCACTGCGGGAGAGTTCCTGGCCTTGGTCAGGCAGGAGGGCGTGCGGATCGAGCCGCGGTGGAGCGAGGATGGTCAGCTCGCCGGTTACAAGCTGGCTCTGCCGATCGATCGAAGCCGTTCCTCGCCAGACGGGCTGGTGTGGTTCAGCGGCAGCAAACTCGCCCGGGACCTGTCCGCGCCGAAGTTGACGGCCCGGTGGGCCAGCGCACCAGCAGCCCCGCCACCACTGCCTCGCGACGAGCGCGACCGCACGGCCATCGGCCGGGCCGAACACGCCGCCGCAATCAAGGACGCCGCCAGCGCAACCACCCAAGCCCACAGTGTGCTCACCCTGGCTACCAGCAGCACCCTGGACACAACTACCGGCAACGCCGACGCCAGCCTGGTAGACGCCGAACAAGCCGACAGCATTGCGCACGCGACCCTGGACATGATGGTCGCGACCGCCGCGGTCATTGAGGGCCATGACAGGGGGCCGCTCACAGCCGCAGCGGTCGCGTACGAGAGAGCTGCCGCCACGCCGCACCGAGTCCAGCCGATCCAGTGGGCACCGGTGGCCGCCGAGTTGCGTACCGCGGCGCGACGCCTGGCGAGAGTAGGCGTGGTGTCCCGACGCGGCAACACCGGCATCGCCGTGGCTGCGTTGCTGGCGGCTCTAGTCTCCCTGCTCGCCGAGATCGCGGCATGGCGACAGCAGACCGGACAGCTCCAGCAAGCCGCAGCAGCACGCCACACGATCGCTCTTCTCAAGTCGGACAACGACATCGGCGACCAAGGGCTGAGTAACCGTCGCGTTCGCGCAGACAAGCCCATGACCGAGACAACGGGGCTCGACAGCCGAAGGGGTCGACGGAGCGCGACGCAGGAGCGTGCTCGCACCAGCGGGTATCAGCTCTCGCGAGATCCGCAGAGTGCCAACCGGTCACGCTGACATCGCCAACGTGCCCGGGGGCGATCGAGGCGGCCCGCGCTGGCAAGGGCAAAGAAGTAATGCCAGAAGGGTTCCCTGTCCACCTTGAGCACGGAACCCGAACTGGTTTGCAAACGCGCTGACACGATTCGGTTAGGAATCGAGCAGTGGCCAGAAGAACGCTGGAAAGACGGTCGAATCGTCGAGCAAATCCCAACGTCCGGATGAGATCTGCTCACGTAGCCGGTCAGGGGAACGTCAAAGTCTGTGATCTTGGTGTGAAGTCCGGTGTGGCCAGGTTGATGGCCAGGTGTGGCTGGTCAAGACAGGCTCTCACCCCACTTATCCTTCCCGAACAATCAACGGGAAGCATGACTCTCGGTCCACGATCGAGCAAGCCTGCGGTCATGTTCCTGCTTGTACTTCCAACGTCCAAAATCCACCAAGGGTGTGCGTTCAGGGCGTCTACGGCGATTCTGGCGGCCGTTTTCCCGTGGCCCAAGCCGAGGGGCAAACTTGTCCGTCATGGCCCCAGTTGGTCGACACCACTCAACCTGGCCGTGCGGACCTATCACGGGTGACCGGCGTTTCTACCGGTAGCTGGCGGACCTCATCGGAGGGCTTTCACACCCATCGCCCCAGGTCGAGCGGCTGCTGCGGCTTGGGGGTGAGTGGAGCAGGCGAGCGTAGGCCCGTCCGGTTCTGCCTTACGGATACTCCGACACCTCAAGATGGTTAGCGAACCAATCTTTTAGGTACGCTAACCATCTTGACATACATAGGGACAATTGTCCACATGCGACAGTGTTAAGGTCGCAGACCCATCACCTGCGACTCCGCGTCATGGCGGACTACAGCATGTGTGAGAGCAGGCGACACGAACCTGCCAGTCGTCGTGCCGCCGCTGAGCGGCTGCCTGTCTGTGATATGCAGATCGGAGTTCAAGCCAGGAGACCAACATGAGTGACGACGCCGGAGCCGGAGCTGCCACGCCCGCGCAGCCGCCAACAACGTCCGAGCCGGCCAAGCAAACGGTCGTCTACCCAACTATCGGGACCGAGAAGGTCACCGAGAACGGCAAAAAGCCGGGTGGTAACACCTTCACTCGCGAAACTGGCCGGTAAGGCGGTCGGTCGCGTTCATGACCCAGGAAGGCTCAAGTGTGCCACCGCCCGGCCAGCGGCCCGAAACGGAGCTGGCCGGGCCGGTCATCGCCGAGTTCATCGCAAAACAGGTCGAAACCGCGCAAAATAAGACATCATCGTTGCAGGCTCGCGGCCTGGCGGTAATTAGCTCATGTGGCACGCTCGTCGTGCTCCTGTTCGGACTCTCAGCCATAGCGACCAAGGCGCAGAACTTCACGCTACCGACTGCCACCAAACTTCCGCTGTTCTTGGCGGCGATCTTTCTCGTTCTCGCGGCATTCGTCGGTATAACGACCAACGCGCCACGACAAAGCGATGCAGTTGCCCTCCACAGGTTGCGGCCTCTTCTTGAGGACAATCTCTGGGCAACGCCCGCAGCTAATGCTCAGAAGGAAATCGCGAAAACACTATTGACCGTTGCAGAAGCCGAGCGCCGTCGAAATATGAAGATGGCCCGCCTCTTGCAAGTCGCGATCGCGCTTGAAATAGCCGGCATTACATTCGTTACTTTGTCGATCATTGTGTTCATTGCGGCCGGCTAGTCGACTGACGGATAACTCGAAACGATTATCTCGTGGGCAGCTCGTCTTTCGATTGCAACATGCAGGCCGTTCAAAGTCTCAGATGACTAGAAGATCCACGCCAGTAGTGGGGATGCCACCCAGTTTCCCACCACTCCAAGAGCGAAGCCAGCGACGAGCAGCAGCATGTCTCTAAGCAATCTACGTCGCTCTTCTCGTCGCTTACCTTGACTAAGCTCATCTACAACAATACGTGCCACTGATAGCGTACCCTCAGACGTCAGCTCCTTTTCCACACGCTTTTGATCCTCAACCTTCCTCTTCACAGTCTCAAACAAGGCTATCCGGTCGTTGATCTGTTCACTTAGGCGCGATATCAATCCGCTGGCAGTCTCTAGGTTCTTCTTCGCCTGCCTCAGCTCTGCCTGAAACTGGATCTCGCGCGGCGACTTATTGTAGTAGGAGCTGTAGATACCAGTCACGACTACAAGAGCAATAAGACCGGTAAGCGCGGCGCCACCCCATTCGGGCATGACGTTAGTCTGATAGATTTTTGTTATTAAAATAGGGAACGAAACTGCGACAAGGCCAAACGTCCACGCAATCAGCTTGAATACGAGTGCCAATCTTGGATTTCGACGAATGTCTTCAGTGCTCATCAGCGTAGGTAACTCGGCATCGGGATGTGTTTTACTTTCAGATGCTTTAACCGAGTTGGCCATAAGCTACCTCTCCTATGCACTACTATCGGAACTTCAACTTCGACTACGAGGTCCTCCCGAGACCCGAAGCGGCCTATGAACTGGGCGGCTCCGATGTCTGAGATAGTGTAAGACTCTCTAGCGTCTCGAACAGGCGCTCTGCATATGCCTGACCAGCTTGACGTACCCAATCAGAACGTACCGCTAGCAACCACGCGAGCAACACGACTACCGAAGTCGACACTGAAGTTATCAGTCGGCCGTTGAAGCTGGACAGCAGGAAATAAATCGTCTCGACACCAACTGATAGAGCTACCATCACGATGCCTACAGGCTTCATCGCCAGTAAATTGCGTCTGAAGCCGTACTGCGTGCTCTCCTGATACACGCGAGGGAACTCGGAAGTTCGTTCTCGCACTCTAGCGATGAGCAGACGGGTGGCTGCAACGTACTCCTCGTCAGCTTGCGTTGGATTTCGACGTTCCTTCTCGCGACTCGGTAGCGAGATCGCGAATAGCTGCTCAATCTGTGCCCGGCGTCGCTTCAGTAGCGTGCTATTCTCCGTATTTCGAAATCGGAGAAGGCGAGTAGTGGGCATGCCATCCCACTCAACTACAAGCCGCTTTTCAAGCCGCTGGCCTCTTGCCCGGATAACATTGATCAGGAAGTAGACTACGCCGAGGGAAACTCCAGCTGGTAAGAGGGCTTCAAGCGGCTTTTGCGGCCACAATACGGTGACAGCAATCGCAACAGGAAGCACCGTGAGGATAGCTGGATACATCCGAGCGTGCAAAGAGTAGCTGGAAAACTTATCAGACCAGTCAGTCATCGTAGTCTTCAGACATAGCTGAAAGTGGCACAATCGGAATCCAACCCGGGCGAGCTAGTCCGTTGTGGTGGAGTATCGTTTTTCTTTCGGTAGCAAAGACTTTACATCCACGACGCTTCAGAGCGTTAACCACTTTGGGTGATGGATGCTTTTCTGACAACTTTGCCGAACTAATAAAGGCCGTTCGCTCCGACAGATATGGCGCTTCTCTAGGACCCAGGATGCGATTGAGAATCGTCGGTCCTAGATTCCTTCTACTGCCATGATGTGGCGCTTGAAAGAAGTCGAGTGGGTTGGCCTGGAAACTTCCGAACCGCATTTCGTAGTAAGTAGCCGCCCGCTCAAGCGCCTCAATTCCAGCATCCCCGGTAAACAGCATGCGTTCGCCGTCCACCTTGAGTAGCGTTATGGCCGATGTACTATTACGCGGTCCAGTCACGACGTCGTCGCTAAGAGTTTCAAGGAAGGGTACGTGGTCCAGAGCGGAGCGCAGATACTTCTTAAGTTGCGCGAAGCTCAACGAAAGGGCGCTTTCAGTCGACTTCGCCGCTCCTTCCCGCACCTCCTCCAGGTGTTGTTTGATCAGGCTTGTGTAGTAGCTTTCAGATGGCCCAAGAATCGCCAACTGTCCACCAAATCGTTCCTCACCTACAAACGGTTCAGAGATCAGCGCGTTTTGACTTCTGGCAGCGTCCAAAAGATTGTCGACTGCCTCAAGGTTACTGAATTCCGACACATCTTGTACGTGTTTCCGCGGCTGGTGGACCATCAGCTCAAGGACATCGAGCCGTTCAACCAACGTGACGAGTCCATTCATATGATCTTGGTCAGGGTGTGTAGAGATGACGAGGTCGACCTGCGATGTCTGGTAGTATTTTTCTATGTGGTCGGCCAGTTCGTCACCGATAGGCGAGAACCCTCCGTCGATAACTACGACGACGCGTCGGCCTTCACTCTGGCAGTCGAAGCGCATGGCGATAGCGTCGCCGCTCTTTGAACCTTCGCCCTTGCCACTCTCGACCGGCAGGAAATCGACCTCGTACATGGCCACCTTCTTGTGGTAGAACCCTGCGCAGCTCCAACCATGGACTAGCCGGTTGCGGCTAGCCGTTCTACAGCTTGCAATTTATGTTCAGCGCATCGATCCGATCACGACGGATGTTACGCAGTGGAGTCACTGGGGCCGCATGAAGACAGGCAATTACATCCATTAGTGTGAACGTCCTACGCGATACGCTGTGCTTGTTTGACAGCGAGTGAACTTGAGTGTGCGCGGCGCTGCCTGAGAGGCACCACGCCGGAACTAGAGACAACAACGTGGACTGGTGTCGGCCCACGTACCTACTGCCAGGATTGGTACACAGTTCCAAACCAACCTTCAGGAGGGACCGGTGCCCCTACGCGCCACCAGCACAACGTTCCGCACGTTCGACGGCCTGCAACTCGCCGGAACGCTCGTTGCGCCGGACGTCGAGACGGATCAAGCTTTGGTCCTCATCCACGGTGGCGGTGTCACCCGTGAGGAGGGCGGCTTCTTCCGTCGGTTGGCCGAGGGCGTGGCTGAGGCAGGCGTGGCGTCGCTGCGCTTCGATCTCCGTGGACACGGCGAAAGCGAAGGTCGTCAGGAAGACCTCACGCTCTCGGCGATCCTCAACGACATCCAAGCCGCCATCGCGCACGTGCGGAACGAGATCAGTGCAACTTCGGTGAGCCTGCTCGGTGTCAGCTTCGCCGGTGGCATCTGCGGCTACTTCACCGCCAAGCGGCCGGAGCTGGTCGACCGCCTGGTGTTGGGCAACCCGCTGCTGAACTACAAGAAGCGCTTCATCGACGACAAGCCGTACTGGCACGACGACCAGATCAACGAGGAAACAGGCAAAGAGCTGGCGGAGCAGGGTTTCGTGGCGCACTCGCCGACCTTCAAGCTCGGCCGGGCATTGCTCAACGAGGTCTTCTGGCTCCAGCCGCATACGGTGCTCGGTGAGATCAAAACGCCGACGCTCATCATCCACGGCACCAAAGACACCTTCATCCCCGTGGAGTCATCCCGCACCGCAGTCCGTGAGCTGCGGTGCGAACACCAACTGGTGGAGATCAAGGGAGCGCAGCACGGCTTCGCCGTCCATGACGATCCGACCTACGCCAACCCGCAGAGCCAGGAGTGGCAGGCGTTCGTCATCCGCACGGTCGCCGAATGGCTGACCACGGCCTGAAGCTATTGCGTCAGCACCGCGTCCCGCAGCTCCCGCACCGCCGCCCGCGCCTGCCACGGTTGGAGTGTTGTCAGCACCTTCTTGAGTTCGGCCTTGGTGCGGCCGGAGTTGGTCTCCACGGCCAGCGGCCAGGAGATCAGGCCGACCTGGGCGGCCTCGTCCGGCTCGCCGGCCAAGGCGAGGGCCGAGGCCATCAGGGAACAGAAGTAACCGTAGTCGCGCAGTGAGAACTGCTCGGTCTGCAGCCACTGCCGGTACAGCTCGGCAGCCCGGCGGGGTTGACCCGCTTCGGTGTAGCAGATAGCTGTCTGCATGCGCAGCAGCGTGGCGTTGTAGTGCGCACCGAGCTGGCTAGATTCGTTCGTGGTGGCTTGCGTTTCGCCAAGCAGCTGCTGTGCTTCCTCCAAGTTGCGTTCAACGAGCACCTGATCGTGGCCGAGCATGGCATGGCCGCGGGCTTCCTGCTGGGCAGCCTCAGCCCTCACCCTGATTGGCAACTGCCACGGTCCAGTTCGGACAGCTTCGGACAAGGTGAGCATGCGCAGGGCGTCGCGCTCGTCGTAGGCGGCCTGGGCTTTCTTGAGCAGGACATAGCCCTGCATGGCCGGATCAACGGCTTCTTGCGCCCATTCAGTCGCCCGGTCACGCCAGAAGCTTGCCCGGAGCGGATCATGCGCGTCCCGGTACAACCATGCCACGAACTCAGCAACGCGAGCACCGATCGCCAGGAGCTGCCGCCGGACATCCGGCTGCACGTCACGTGCGCTCTGTTCAATGGTGGTCACTAGCCCAAGCACTGCAGGCAACGTCTTCGCCGGTCCTTGCTTCCCATCGTCTGCCATGTAGGAGCCGAGCTGGCGGCTGAAGTAGCCGACCACCGAGCTATCCAGGTGGCGGCGAGGTTCATCGAGCGCGGCGACAACGTGCGCCTGTTCGTCAGGGTTCAGCGTTGACCAGATGGTCGTACCAACGCCAGCCTTCAAGAAGGCGCGACGATCCAGTGGACTCATGGCATCCGATTCAGCAGCGATAGAACGTTCTGCCGATCTCATACCCGTAGCGCTGCTAAGAAAACCCCCGAGGCCACACGCGGCCAGGTCGGTGGCGTCAAGCGGTACCAGCACCGGGCGGCCGTCCATGACCACCGGAAGCTGCACCGTGACATCCGCAGGCGGCAACGCGGCGCTGGGTTGGACAACTACCGCGTCGACGGCTGATTCGTCAGCTGCCAGGGCAGCCGCAAAGCGCTGCTTGACGTCCTCCGAAACACGGGCGAAAGCGGTATCGAGCAGTCCTTGGCTGTCGGGTGCAAGTTCGATGCCCGCACCACGTGACTCCCAGCGGGCCACCGTTCGGACACCGACATCGAGGTGCGTGGCAAAGTCGCGGATGCTCAGGCGCATGGCCTGACGGAGCGCTTTCGTCTCCAGGCCAGTCCAGCGCTGCACTGTCGCCACATTGCACCACGATCCCTCGGTTGCGGACGCTGTTTGGGAGCGTAACGCCTCTGTGATCGAGGCAACACCACGCCATCGCCACGGCAACAGCCGACCATTCCGGTTGGCCTGGGTCTTGACCAGGCTTTTTGTAGGCATCCAGCGCCGGGAGCAGGCCACACCCCCGACGAACGATTAGAGCGGCCAGCTTGGCACAAGGGTCGCTGTTCTGTGGCCGTCGCCCAGACGCTGGGTGCCGCCAGCAACCAGCAACAACAGGGGCCGGGTATGGGCGTACGGATAGTGGAAAAGGCTATCGGTGGCAACGTCCTTCCCTTGCAGGCCAACAGGTTCACCAGATCAACGGATGGAGTGGTTTTGTCGGCCGAAGCGCAAGACGCATGTCAGCCATTGCCTCCGGTGGTCTACGGCTACATCCGAGTGGTTGCTGGGGACGAGGTTCGGGCCACCATCCTGAAAGCAGACCTCTTGGTCTTCTGCTGTGCCAACGGCTTCATGCACTCGACCGTCTTTACTGACTTCGGTGTGGATGACACGGCCGTCGCCCGGCCGGGGTTCGCTTCATTGCTGGATGTCTGCCGGTTGGTCGGCTCCTACGGCGTGGTGGTGCCTGCTCGAACGCACTTGTCGTCGTTCGCACCGACGCTGGACGTTCTGACACGCCAGCTACGGCGCACCGGAACCAAGCTGCTGGCGGTGGACGAGGTTACGGCGGCGGGGCCGTCTGGGATGGAGTCCATCGCACACAGGGAGGAAGCGTGAACCTCCTGGTGCAAGTCATCGAGGCCGTGGCTTATCCGGCGGCCAGCGCGCTGTTGCTGGCTCGCGCGTGCTTGCCATGGCTATTCGACAGGCGTGCTCGTATCCCGACCAAGAAAGAGCGGCCGTGATGCGCACACACGCCGAACGGGTGCTTGTTGCGGGCCTTGGCGGTCTGAACGCCGATCTGTCGCGCTACGTCCTCAAGGCCATTGAAGCCGACCACACCGGAACCCATTGGCCGCACAGCGCCGAAGACGAAGCCGCCATCGCGCTGCGCATGGTCGAACTGGCCGGGCAGCTCGAAATCCACGCCAAACAGCTGCAGGGCATGGCCGACGAAGCCGAGCCGACCGTCGTAGATGGTGCGTTCGCAGTGGACATAGAGGACCGGATCGAGCCATGAGCGGCGCGTTGTTGCTGGTCGTTTTCCTCGCTGTTGCATTGGTCTGGGTGTCGTGGTGGTTGGTTGCCGACTGGCGGCGGGATGTTCGTGGAGCCAAGGCCGTAGGCCGCACCGCCCAAGCCGCCATTGCTGAGATGGGCCGTCACAACTTGCCGGAATCGGAAGAACGAACCGAGCCGACGTTTGCTGAGGCGTTGACCCTGTTGCCCATTGGCGAGGAACCACCGAGGCGTTCGCGTCACGTACCCGTGCAGGACTTGTTGGCTCGCTTGCAAGACGAAGGTTCTGCGCTGCGTCTCAACTGGCGGCACGAGGACGAACAGCGCGCCAGACGCGGCGACTGCGGCATCGATCCGGGCGACTTCCCGACGGCCGTGCTGCCCGTAGTCCCGAGCGACGAACCGTAACCCCAGATTGTCCCGCGAACAGCGCCGCGTAGCTGTTCAGGGATTTGTTGGCACAAAAGGAAAGGAAGAACGCTAACCGTGAAAACTGTTCTGTCCGAGGTGGGATCACCTCGGAGCAGTCGCAAGACGCTGCATCGGCTGGCCTTAGCTGGCGGCACGCTGGTGACTGCCTTGGCAACGGTGGCAGTTGCACCGTCGAGCGCTGCCGCTGGCGATGTGCAGCCAAACATCATTGGCGGGCATGCGGCCTCGGAACCGTATCCGTGGATGGTGTCATTGCAGATCAACTGGAAGGGCGATCCGGACTTCCATACGTGCGGTGGCGTACTGCTGTTCCGCGATCAGGTGGTGACCAACGCCCACTGTGTCACCAATCCGCCCGGCCAAACCGTTCCGGAACTGGGCTGGCATGTGCGCGTCGGCTCGCACAACCGGAACTCGGGCGGCCAAACAGCCGGCGTCAGCAAGATCACCGTGCACCCGGAATGGGCCTGGGGTGCAGGCGCGCCAGAAAAGCGGGTAGCCGATCTTGCGCTGCTGAAGCTTGACCGCAAGCTCGACCTGCAAACCATCGAGTTGGCCGCCAAACCAGCCCGGCCTGGTGACAAGGTGCGCCTCCTTGGCTGGGGCGTCACCGAGCCGGACGGTTCCGGGCCGCTGCCCTCCATGCTGCAAGAGCTGGATACCACCGTCGTACCAGCCGCGAAGTGCGCCGCCTGGGCGATCTCGGGCGGGGAAATCTGCACCAACCCGAACGGCACGGATGGCCCCTGTGCTGGTGACTCCGGCGGCCCGGCCCTCAAGAAGGAAGACGGGCGCTGGAAGCTGGTCGGTGGTACCAGCCGGGGCAGTGAGTGGTGCGGCACCGATACCGGCGTCTACACCAGTTCGCCGGAATACCGGCAGTGGATGTACGACACGGCGCGTGGGGTGCCGGTGCCGATTCCGGCCTTGCCGGTTCCGTCGAAAGATCCGGGGTATGGGCTGCCGTTTGAGCGGCTGGGCGGCGTGAAGTAGCCACCCTGAAAGGGGAAATCCTCGCCTCGATGCCTGGCCCGTTCCCTCCTGTGCGGGCCAGCCCTTCCCGAGGCGAGGCAGCCAGGGTGTGCCGGTCATTTAGACGCGACGGCACACCCTGGCTTGTTCGCGGCCACGATCCAGGCGACTTTCCGAACACCGTGCTGCCAAAGATCGAGGGATAGCTACGCAAATACAGGTGCGAGAACTGCATAAGGGTGGAGGTTTCGGGGTTGGGAACCAAAAGCAGGGGTGGCGTACTGCTGCCTGTCATTGTGTTGCTTGGTGTTCGCGCAGGTTCCCAGCGTCGATCCCTGCTGGATACCAGTCGGTCGTGTCGAGCCCGCGATGTCAAGCCCCAATGGGGCTAGCACCACAGGGGGTCGCACACGGTCGGTGCGGACCGGGGCGCGGACATCCGATCCCCGAGTGCCCCCGCTCGCCGGGCTGTTCCCCAGGAAGTCGCTGTTCTGAAACCCCGTCCGCAAGCCCCGCGCCCTCACATTCTGACCGACGAGGAGCAGCACGATGGATGAAATCCTGGCCGTCACCCTGTGCCGTGCGTTCACCACCGGTTGGACCACCTGGACATGCTGGCCACCGACGGCGATCTGCGATCCCGCGCCGCGTTGGCCGACACCGAGATCGCCAGGCTCACCTCGGCGTGGCGGACCCTGCTGGCCGCGGCGCGTGCCCGACCGCGACGCGTCCCCTCGTCCATCGACCTTGAACGGCATGTAGTCGAGAACAGCCCCCTGAAAGAGTAGCCAGGTGAACACACTCCGACATGACGACGCCAGCGCCGCAGAGTTCCGCGATGCCTTGGTGGACACGCTTCTCGCTAACAAGATGATCACCTCGCCGGTGGTGGAGCGGGCCTTCCGCACGGTGCCCCGGCACCTGTTCGTCGCCGAGGGCACTCCGCTCGACGTCACCTACAACGTCGATCAGTCGGTCGCGATCAAGCGGGACCCGGACGGGGTGATCATCTCCTCCACCAGTGCGGCGTACATCCAGGCCCGGATGATCGAGCAGGCCGAGCTCGGTCCGGGCATGAGCGTGCTGGAGATCGGGTCCGGCGGGTTCAACGCCGCCCTGCTGGCCGAGGTCGTCGGCCCAGATGGCCAGGTGGTCAGCGTCGACATCGACCCGGAGGTGACCGACCGCGCCAGCGAACTGCTGGACGCGACTGGATACGGCAGCCGGGTCACTGTGGTGCAGGCCGACGCCGAGAACCCGCTGCCGGGGCTGGACGAGCCGGTGGACGCGATCCTGGTGACGGTCGGGGCCTGGGACCTCGCGCCGGCCTGGCTGGAGCACCTGTCCGAGGGCGGCAGGATCGTCGTTCCGTTGCGGATGAACGGGATCACTCGCGTCATCTGCTTCCGCCGCGAGGGCGATCACCTAGTGAGTACCTCGGCCGAGGTGGCCGGGTTCGTCCCGATGCAGGGCAGGGGTGCCCGTGACGAGCGGGTCTTCCTGCTGCCCGACCGGAACGGTCACCACGTCAAGCTGCGCTTCGAGGAGGACGTGTCGGCGGACGTGAGCCTGTTGGACGGGGTGCTGGCGACCGAGCGCACCGAAGTGTGGTCCGGCGTCACGATCAAGCACGGTGTGTCCTTCGCCGACCTGCACTTGTGGTTCGCCGCGTTGCTCCCCGGTTTCTGCAAGCTGGCCGTGGACGAGGGCACCGACATGGCCGCCGAACGCAAGGGTTGGTTCCCCTTCGGCGTGGTGCGCGGCGACTCGTTCGCCTACCTGGCTGTCCGCCCGGTTCCCGAAGGCGGCGGAGTGGAGTTCGGTGCGCGTGCTTACGGCGTGCACGGCGAGGCCGCGGCCGCCGCGATGGTCGAACAGATCCAGGCGTGGGACCGCCAGGGCCGCGACGTCGAGCCCACCTTCGCCTATTGGCCGACCGGCTCGCAGCGTCCCGAGTTCGGCAAGGACACGGCCGTGCTGGTCAAGACGCATGGCCTGACCACGATCGCCTGGCCATCGGCGGCGGACGCCGCGGCTGGTCAAGGTGCCCTGCACAACCCCGAGAAGTGAGGAGTGAACCGAATGTCGGCAGCACTGGCCGTTGAGCACGCGGAGTCCCCGGACGCCGCGGTCGACACCGTTGATGACGCGGAGTTCGAGCTGGACATGCGCGTGGTGGAGTCCGCTACCAAGCTCGTGATCATGATGTGCGACACGAGTGACGGGTGCGGCAGCACGTGCAGCACTAGCGCGTGCAGCACCGGCTCCAACGACCCGTTCTGATCCAACCCCTCCTGCCGTCGGCGCCCGAGTTTCCGTTGGGCGCCGACGGCAGCCGCTGCGATCGACCATGACCGGGTGAGGAGAGCGAATCGCCATGACCGTGTCCCCGCGCTACCAGCACACCGGCCTTGTCTTGGCCCGCGTCACCACCGACCCCGGTGACCTCGTTCCGCCGACGCATCTGAACCCGGCCGACCCGGCCGTGGTCGAGCGGGAAGGTCGTGCGTGGCTGGCGAAAGTGTGGGCGCGCTCGGAGGTGCGTGACGCACTGGTGCTGGCCAGCCCCGTCCTGGGCGCTCGCCTCGACCAGATTCTCAATGACGGCACCGCTCCGTACACGGCGAAGGAGTTACGCCGCGCTGTGGTCTCCGTGGCGTCCTATGTGCTGCGCTGGCAGCGGCGGACGACGCCGTTCGGCCTGTTCGCCGGGGTCGGGGTCGCCGCTATCGGACCCGCGATGGCCGACGTGGGCACACGACACCGGGCCGTGGCGCGTGCGGACGCCGAATGGCTCACCACGCTGATCGACCAGCTCGAACGGCACCCTGACCTGCGCCCGCGCCTGACGGTCGTGGTCGACGACGCGCGGACCGTGCGCGATGGGCGCGTCATCGTGCACCGGCGGGCCGAGGTCGGTGCCTCCACTCCAGGCCCGCTGCGGGAATCATCGGTCCGGCTCACCCGTCCCGTGCGGTTCGTGTTGACCGCGGCCGGTTCGCCGATTCGCTTCGACACGCTCGCCGACCAGATGACCGCCCGGTTCCCCTCCGCGTCCCCAGACAAGATCCACGCACTGCTCCACGGCTTGGTCGACGCCGGTGTGCTGATCACGAGCCTGCGGCCTCCGATGACCAGCGTCGACGCCTTGTCCCACCTGATCCGTGCCCTGCGTGCGGCCGGAGCGGACGCCCTGGACGACGTTGCCGCCCACCTGCACGACCTCGACGCGATCAGCGCCGATCTGGCCCGGCACAACCACACCAGCGACCCCGAACAGGCCAGGGAAATCCGCGCGGCCCTCGCCACACGGATGGCCGCCCTGGTTCCCGGAGCAAGCCATAAGCTGGCCGCCGACGTGCGCATCGACGCGACGATCGCCCTCCCCGAGCGGGTGCTCGACGAGGCCGCGCGTGCCGCCAGCGTGCTGCTGCGGACGACCACACAACCCTTCGGGTCGGCCGCGTGGCTGGACTACCACGCCCGGTTCCGTGCCCGCTATGGCCCCGGCGCGCTGGTGCCGGTACGGGACCTGGTCGCCGACTCCGGGCTTGGCTACCCCGCCGGCTACCTCGGCGCGCCACGCGCCCGGCCCGCGTGGCGGGTGCTGACCGATCGCGACGCCGCCCTCTTGGCGTTGATCCAGCAGGCCACCCTGACCGGGGCGCGGGAGATCGAGCTGACCGACGCCGACGTGGAGGCGCTGACCGTCGGGGAGCACGCTGACGCCGTCCCACCCCAGCGGATCGAACTGGGCGTCGAGATGTACGCCGCGTCGACCGCGGCGATCGACCGCGGCGAGTTCAGGCTGCGGGTTACCGCCGCGCCGCACGCGCACACCAGCATGGCCGGACGGTTCGCCTACCTGCTTGACGAGGACGACCACGCCCGACTGGCCGCGACCTACACCGCGGGACCAGCGCAGCCGCCGTCGAACCAGGACGGACCGGGCACGGCGATAGCGGTGCAGTTGTCCTTTCCGCCACGCCGCCCCCACAACGAGAACGTGGTGCGCGTGCCGCCGCTGCTCTGCGACGTCGTGTCGCTGTCGGAGCACCCCGAGCATCCTGATTCGGTGCGCCCGGACCTCACCGTCATCGGGGTGGACGACCTGGCGGTCACCGCCGACGCTGAGCAGATGTACCTGGTGCAGGTCTCCACCGGTCGGCGGGTGATTCCCCGGATTCCGCACGCCCTGGACACCGCCGTGCAGAGCCCGCCGCTGGCCCGGTTCCTCGCCGAGGTCGCCGACGCCCGCAGCGCGATCTTCCGCGGATTCGATCTCGGCGTCGCCCGTGTCCTGCCCTACGTGCCGGGCATCCGCTACCGGCGCACGGTGCTGTCCGCCGCCCGCTGGGTCCTCTCCGGCACCGACCTCGCCGTCCGCCCCGGAACCCACGACGGTGAGGAGGCGTTGCGGTCGTGGCGGCAACGGTGGCACGTACCGGCACGGGTGGTGCTCGTCCACGGAGAGCTGCGCCTGCCCGTGGACCTCGACCAAGAGCTGGACCGCGCCCTGCTGCGCGCCCACCTGGAGCGAGCCGACCGGGTCGAGCTGCACGAGGATGGCCACCCTGATGGACAGGGCTGGATCGGGCGGCCGGCGGAGCTGCTGATCCCGATGACCGCGATCACCCCGGCCGCACGGCCGCTGCCCGCGACTGCGGTGCCCGGTGCCGTCCTTCGCCCCGGTGACTCCGCTGTGGTGCACGCGCAACTGGCCGGCAACCCGGCGCGGTTCGACGAGATCCTCACCGCGCACCTGCCCCGATTCGTCGCCGAACTCCACGACCCGCGCGATGCGGATGGCCCGGTCGAGTCGTGGTGGGTGCGGCGGCACCGCGACATGATCCGACCCGAGACCGATCAACACCTCGCCGTGTTCCTGCGCCTGACCAGCCCCCGGCACTACGGACCGGTCGCCGCCCGCCTGGCCGCGTTCGCGGCCGACCTGGACTCCCGCAGACTTCCCGGCCAGCTCACCCTCGCCCCGTCGCCGCAGCACCCCGCCCGCTACGGCGACGGCCCCGCACTGACGGCGGCCGAGCAGGTGTTCGCCACGGACACCACGGCCGCCATCGCCCAGCTCGCGGCGGCGCAGGCGTCCGGGATTCCCGCCCAGGCCCTGGCCGCGGCGTCGATGGGTCACCTGGCCGCGTCCTTCGCGCCCGATCCGCAGACCGGATACCGAGCGCTGCAGGGGTGCCTGCGGCAGGAGCACGGGCCGATGGACCGGGCGCTGCGCGACCACGCTCTCGCCGTGGCCGACCCTGACCAGCAGTACCGCGCCGTCCGCGCACTACCGGGCGGAGAGGCGGTCGTCGCCGCCTGGCGTGCCCGCGACACCGCGCTGAACACCTACTACCGCGCCCTTCTCCAGCAGGGGCGAGAGCCGGGCGTGGTGCTTCGCACGCTTCTGCACGAGCACCACATCCGCGCCGTCGGCGTTGATCCGACGTTCGAGAAGGAGACCGGACGACTCGCCCGCGCTGTCGCGCTGCGCCGCCTCGCCCTGGCCGGTGCCTGATGACCCCCGCCACGAACCCCAGCCCGGACAGCGG
Source organism: Kibdelosporangium banguiense (assembly GCF_017876405.1). Lineage (GTDB taxonomy): Bacteria > Actinomycetota > Actinomycetes > Mycobacteriales > Pseudonocardiaceae > Kibdelosporangium > Kibdelosporangium banguiense. Next base: position 4,398,505 of record NZ_JAGINW010000001.1, read on the forward strand.
CGAGGTGACACTGACCCTCAACGAGGTGGCCAGCCAGTCCCTGGCCCGAGGTGCGGTCGGGATCGCGCTGCTGCACGTCGAACGCGCCTGGACCGGCTCCGGCAGTTGGGATACCGCACAGGCCCACATCCGGCGGGTAGTGGCGGGGCAGGTTGACGCCGCCGACCACGCCGGCCTCTACTACGGGGCGCCCGCGGTCGCGTTCTTGCTGCACGCCGCCGCCGACCGTCATCCCCGCTACCGCGCCGCTGGCCAGACGCTGGACGAGCACGTGCTGCGCCTGGCCCGTCGGCGTCTGGCCAGCGCCGCCGCCCGGACCGACCGCGGGGAGTTCGCCACCTTCGCCGAGTACGACCTGTTCTACGGGTTGAGCGGCATCGGCGCGCTGCTGCTGCGCCTCCACCCCGACAGCGACGAGCTGGCCGGGATTCTGCGGTACGTGGTCACGCTGGCGATCCGGCCGCGCCACGAGGACGGCGTCGAGCTGCCAGGCTGGTGGGTGGCGCACGACCCGGACGAGATCCTGCTGACCTCTGGTGGGCACGCGAACTTCGGCATGGCCCACGGCGCGGCCGGGTTGCTGTCCTTGATCGCCCTGGCCAAGCTGCGCGGCTGCGTAGTTGAGGACCAGCACGAGGCGATCGCCGTGCTCACCGGGTGGTTCGACCGGTGGCGGCAGGACGGCCCGGACGGCCCGTGGTGGCCGCAGTGGATCACCCGCGAGGAGCTGCGCGAAGGCCGCCCTGCCCACGCTCACCCTGGCCGGGCCTCGTGGTGCTACGGGACGGTCGGCATCGCCCGCGCCCAGCAACTCGCCGCACTGGCCGCCGAGGACCCGCGACGCCAACTCGCCGCCGAGCACGCCCTGGCCGCGAGCCTGACCGGCACCCAGCTCGACCGGATCACCGAGCCGGGCCTGTGCCACGGCATCGCCGGTGTGTACCAGACCGCCTACCGGGCCTCCCGCGACGCCCGTGGACCCGCCCTCGCCCACCGACTCCCGGCGCTGGCCGACCGGCTCGCCCTGCACGCGCGTTCGTTCGGCGACGACAAGGACGGCGACGAGGCAGACGCGGCCGGGCTGCTGACCGGACGCGCCGGAGTGGGCCTGGCGCTGGAAACCGCGCGGCACAGCACGCCGACTCACACAGGATGGGACGCATGCCTGCTGATCACCTGACCACCACTCGCCCTCCCACCGCGCCCTCCGAACTCGCCGTCGGCGTGCTGGCGGTGCTCGCGGGCGCCGACCCTGGCACCGTCTCGGTCAACCACGCCCTGGATCCGGCCGACCTCGATGACGCCGTGCAGACCTACCAGGCCGCCGGGCTCGCGGCGCTGGAACTACGCGCCGAACGCACCTGGTACCAGGTGCGTGTCCGATTCCCCGACTGGTCGGCCGCCGAGGCGGTTGGCGCCACGATGCTCGGACCGTCGCTGGACCGGCTCCGCGCTGACGGGGCGGTGGCCGGATGGTGGTTCCTGCGCAAACACCCCTGCTGGCGGCTGCGTCTGCTGGGCGCGGACACCGAAGCCGTCAGCCGCGTGCTCGACGAGCTGAGCGACACCGGAGTCATCGAGCGCTGGTGGCCGACGGTGTACGAACCGGAGACCGCCGCCTTCGGCGGCCTGACTGGAATGGACACCGTCCACGACCTGTTCTGCGCTGACAGCGCGGGCGTGCTCGACTACCTGTGCCAGGAGGCCCCCGGCCTCGGCCGCCGGGAACTGTCCATCCTGCTGCTGAGCGGGCTGATGCGCGCCGCCGGGCTCGACACGTTCGAGTGCGGTGACGTGTTCGACCGGGTCGGCCGGTTGCGACCCGCGCCCACCGACGCCGACACAGCACGCATCAGCAAGTTGGCCGACAACGTGCGCGTGCTCCTGTCGATCCCCGACTTGGCCGACAGCGAGCTGTTCACGTCGGGTGGGCCGGTTGCGCACGCCGCGCCGTGGCTCGCGGCGTTGCGTGCTTCTGGCGAACGGCTCGGTCACGACGCCGCGGACGGGCACTTGGACCGGGGCCTGCGGGCGATCCTCACCCACGTGGTGATCTTCCACTGGAACCGATTCGGCCTCGCGGCCACGAGCCAGGGCATCCTCGTCCGCGCCGCGACCGCCGCTCTGCTGCCCCGGAGTTGACCGTGACTCCCACGCCGAACTCGTCCACGTCGACCGCCGTGATCCGCCGCTTTCCGCTGCTGGGCCGCCCCCGGCCCTCCTGCCCGTCGCTGCCCGAGCGAGTCCAGGAGATCGCCGACATCGCCTATGCCGCCGGACAAGACGACACAGACGAGTTGGCCGAAGGCGCGCACGCCTTGAACAAGGCCGCGCTGATCGCCAGCGACTGTGGTCTGCCGGACCTGGCCCGCGACCTGTGTTGGCAGCACATCGACCTCTACCGCGCCGCCACCCGCCCGCTCACCGTGCTCCAAGCCCGCCACATGCTCGAACCCGTCCTTAACCTCGCCCGGCTCCAGCTCCGCGTCCGCGACGGCGACCAGGCGCTCCGGCTGCTCACGGCAATGTTCCAGGCCATCAGGTCCAACACCGACCTACTCGTCGACGAAAGCACCTTGCCGCTGGCCGATCTCTCGGGTACCCGCGCCGAACACCACAAGATGCACGAATGGGTGTGGCTGCACCTGGTCGGGGACGGCATCCGGGCCTTGGCACTCGCGGGACGGTGGGACGACGCGGTCGCCCACGCCCATGCTCACCGCGGGATCGGCCTGCACCTTATGGAGGGCCGGCAGGCCACGATCGTGGCCCGCTGCGTGAACGGAGACCTGACGGGGGCACGGGCAGCCCTGGCGGACAGCACCCCGCAGCAGCCGTGGGAACTCCAGGTCGCCGCCTGCCTGACGGTGATGTGCACCAACACAGACAGCACGTCGAGGCGGCGGGATGTCACCGCGATGATCACGCGGTTCGTCGAGCACCAACCGATGCCCGGCTACGCGTTCTTCCGCGCCCAGCTCGGACTCACCGTCACCACCCTCGCCGACACCATCGACCCCGATGCGGCTGGCCGAGTGCTCGCCCAGGTGACCGACGAGGTGATCGAGTCGGGAGACGGCTACGCCGCTCGGGAAATACTGCGATACCACGACACGCAAGCCGCTGTGACCGGTCGGCAGTGCGCAGCGCTCACCGACCTACTGGACGCCTCCGGCCTGGGAGCCGGAACATTGCCGGAACCTCTCCGGCAGAGCTTGCTCGACTCGACGCGGGTCGCAGCCCAGGCGCTGCGCGCGTCGTTACGGCGGTCCGAGCGGCCGACCATGTGACCGCACCAGAGCACTCGTGGGGTGCCGGCGGGTGGGTTGGTCCCTGGCCTGCCGGCGCCCCACGTGGGTCAGAACAGTCCAAGCCGCCGGGCGTATGTGAGGACCCGGGCCCAGGACGTGACCAGTCCGGCAATGGAGATGGCCAGCATCACGAGGTTCTTCACCTGATCGTCCATCATGTTCACCTCCTTCCGTGGGTAGGCGAGTGCGCGGCCGTCGCGCACTCCGCAAGCCTCCTCAGTACCCTCCACCTACCAGGACACATTTCGCGGGTACGTGATCTAACCTGGGCAGATGCCGACCAGACGCGTGTATTCGGCCGATGACGAGGTCATCGAGGAATGCCGTACCCGCGGCGTGACCATGACGCCCCGCCAACTGGAACGGTGGCGGCACTGTTTGCCCCGTCGGCGGGTTGTGCACGCTCGTGGTGTCCGTGGGTCCCGCACGGTCAACCCGCCTGGCTATGTGGATCAGGTCATCGCTGTCCATGACCTTCTCGCCGAGGGCGTTTCGCTGCGGGAAGCGCCCATGGTGCTGTTCGCTCGCGGCTACGCCGTCGAACCTGATGCATTGCAGGCCGCGTACTTGGGCCTGTTCAGCCGGCTATCGCAGGAGATCGACGTCATTACGACCGACCCCAACATCGGCCCTGTGGAGCCTGACGACCGGGCGGACGCGGTCGCCGTTGCAATGGTCGCCAAAGCTCGCCCTGGTACACGCGTGCACCGCTGGGAACAGCGAGCCCGGCACGCACGACGGCACGGCATCATCGACGCGGCGAACGTCCACATACTCATGAACGCAGCAGTCAGTGCGGCCTTGACCGGACTGATCAGCGGGGAGAAAGCGTCAACGGAAGGTGTCCGCGAGGCGTTGACCGTCGCCGGCCTCAACAACGGACAAAACCCCGACACGGTTGCCGAGAGCCTCGCCGCGATCAACATTGATGCACTGATCCGGGCCATCACAACCGCCCTACCAGCCGACTGGATCACTGCCCGCCAGGACCTTCACGATCTGTTGCGGTTCGCCAGTAGCTACTGTCGGGTGGCGGCGCATCTCCTGCCGGAGGACCTGCAACTTCCCGGCCTCGCCGATGTCAGCTCCGACGACCCGTCCTCTGCTGCGCTCATCCCGCTCATGCTCATCCTGGCCAACGACGAATGGCGTACCGCTTTGCGTCAGCAGTTGGCGATACTGAACGCAATCGAGCAGCTGCTGGCGGGCATGCCGACCCGCTTCCACCCCTATCTCAACCTCGATGAGCACGCCCAACAGGAGCTGGCCCGACAGCCCAACAGCTTCCGCGACGAGTTCCAGACTGCACTCGTGGCCTGGCGCCACGCCCACCCCGACCACGCTAGAACGCTCGGACACCCATCTCCGTCCGCGTGAACCGATCAGCCATACAACGTCGACCGCGATCGCCACACCTCAAAGATGTCAAGTGGCCACATTGGACAGTTGCTTCGTCAATCTGGGGTGATATGCGGGCAGAGTTCACGTTGTTGGTAACCGCCGGGCACGTTGGTGCCGACGGTTGTCCAGAATGCACGGGAGTCGGGGAAGTGGCCGCCGAGGGTGTGCCAGCTGAGGCCGGGGTGTTCGGCACGCAGAGCTGCTAATCCCGCGCTGGCCAGACCGCACCGTTGGTATTGCGGGTCGGTGTGGGGTTGTTCGACCCAACCCAGTCGGCACTGGCGACAGGTCTGGTAGTCGACGGCGAACACGATCTCGCCGTCGAGGTTGGCGGCGCGCTGGCGCCAGCTGAAGCGTTCAGCGGAGATCGTATCCTGCCAAGGAGTGTTCAACTGGGGGACCATCGGCCAACCCTGCAGTTGGCCGAGTTTGCCCCGACTGATCCACTGCAGGGCTGCGCGCCAAGGTTTCCGACCGGACACGCGGCCCACCTGGTGAGTCTGACGAGCGAGCAACCGAGCCGCCTGCACATCGTCGCGGGCCATAAGACCATCGTGCCTCGGCTATGTCTGGTGATGCCATCCACCAACTGGGCGCGGCCAAATGTGTGAAGTTCCTACGTCCACGCCTTCACGTTCAATGGCTGAATCGGTCCAATCGTAGTGAAATCTTGGCGACGCGCCGACGGTTCTCGCTGGCTCCAGCCCGGTTCATGTGGTGGGCCGGTGTCGTGGTGCGGTGGTGGTCGTGTCGCTGGTTGAGCGTGCGGGCCAGATCTCCCATTTGTTCCGTGAGCCGCGCCGGACTTCAGCGTTGGGGTGCTCGGCTTGAATCTCCGCGAGGCGTTTCATGACATCGGTGATGGGAAGACCGGAGGGGATGACTGCGATGGGCTGCGGTGCCGGCGATGCGGGCCCGGCTGGTCGTGACGTGGCGGACGCGAGGAGGATCTCTCGGGCGTTCTTGACGCGGCGCGCCCAGTCCGGCCACGCGGGACACGGGCCGACCTCGACCAGCCATCCGCGTGACGTGTATCCATGCCAGATCATGGGTGTCACGCATTCGGAGCACATGTCGTCTGGGCTTTGGCGAGGCAACGCGAGTAGTTCGTTGAGCCGGTAACGGGCTCGGTCCAGTTCTGTGCGCAGGCGCCCGCGTTCGATTCTTTCGAGTCCTTTCACGGCGAGCTTGGCGTCGGTGTCGTCGACATGGGCCCTGAGCTTCCGCACCTCGCCCTCTCGCCAGATCCGAAAACGGAGAAGGCTGATCTCCCGACGATCGCTGGGCAGGTTTCCGCACCGGTCAACCACGGTGTCAGGGTCACCCACCTGCAGGCGCAGCCGGTCCTGTGTGGCGCGGACCGATGCGATCGACCGGTCCAGGTCCACTATCTGCTCCGCGCGTCGTGACTCGGGCATCAAGGGAAACCGCTCGCCGCTGGCCAAACCAGCTCGTTCGTCGTGCATGTGCCGTACCTGCGCGTCACATTCCAACAGCTCAAGCCGCGCCTCGTACCGAGCTTCGTCGAACTCGGAGACCCGTGCCTGCCGTTGTCGTTCCTTCTCCTCGGCCCTGGCGACGGAGTCTTCCTCCATCCGGAGGATCTGTGCGTCCAGCTCGGCTTCGGTGATCTGACGGAACCCTGGTTCGGCTCGGGTCCACTGGCCCATGACGGCCACGGCATCGTCGTATTCGCGTGCGCGATCTTCCTTGACCCACGGATTCCAGAACACGCTGTCGTGCAGCTCGATAACCAGATTACGCGCCGCGATGAATTCCTCAGCTGTCGCTGTCGCACCCGGTCGGGGCTTCCACAGCAAGCCACCGTGTTCTAGCGGCCGGTCACCGCCGCTGGCCACGGCCGGGCCACCGGTTGATATCGCCACAACGCGTCTCCTGGTTCGGGGTGTGTCGGCGTGTAGAGCGTGCCCGGTCCCGGAGTGTCCACGGGATCGCTCGATCGAGTACATCTCGTGGCACCACGCGTGCGTCGCCGGAAAGACGTACAGCGTGCGATCTGCTCACCGCTCGTGAAAATGCTCGCGCCAGCCCGGTACGCTGTACCAGCAGGGCCTCTAGCTCAATTGGCAGAGCAGCGGATTAAAAGTCTGCGGGTAGTGCTCGCGGCCAGTTGGTTTATCCGGCTCGGAGCCTCCGCCGAGGAGAAACGTCACATGCGCGAGTTCAACTGGGTGCTGAAAGCATCTTCAGGTTGATCCGCTCCGGCGGTGCCGAACAGCGCAAGACGGCGCTGGAACTGTTGGAATCGCTAGTGAATGAGCCACCTTGGTGGTTCCCGGTGCGCTCGCGGTTGCAGCGCGCAATCATCAATCGTGAGTTCACGCGCTTGCTGGAGTGCGTCGAGTTGGCGTACGCCTGTTAAGCACCGGCTCTTCGTGGTTGGGCTGTGCTGATCGTGTGCGGACGCGCCTGCACACGATCCAGGTCCGCACCGCTGGTATTCCGGCTGCTCACGAGCCTTCGGCCGGATGTGTCGACCCGCATGGCGGGTCGACACACCTTGTGCGGACCTACTTGCCGTCGTGCTCGACGATGGCGGCGATGATCGCGTCGATGCTTTGCGCCGAGACTGGATGTTTGCTACCGCCGATGCGTTGCCGGGGTGGTCGGGGCGCGGGAATGTCCAGGCGTCGCAAGGCTTCGCCGAGCGCCTTCGGATCCCATCCGATACGTTGTGCCAGGTCGGCGGTAGCCACGATGCCGGTCTCGTCCTCGCCGAGCACATCTGCCAGCAGTTCCAGCACTTCCGGCATCGGCCTGGCCGCCTCGCTCTCGACGCTCTCGACGCTCTCGGCGTCGACCGGTTCGGCGCCCGCGCCGCTGGCGGCGACCAATTCGGTCAGTGTGGCGCCCTCGACCGGGGCCGGCGGGTGATGCCCGGCGGCGTCGCCGGTGAGCAGTCCGAGCGCGACACGGCGCTCCCGTCCGGCTTCCGCAGCGGCGCGGGTCGGGGCGAGATCCAGCTTCGCCGCCCGGATGATCACGCCCTCGGACGCACCGACGCCGGACAGGTCATCGGCCAATAGCCAGGCCGCGCCACGGTGCCGCTCGGTGAACTTGGTCGCGTCAACCCCGGCTGCTCCTTTGCCGGTGCCCAGCGCCATGTCGTTGGACTGCTGGGTCGGCAACCGCAGCGCCGCGCGGCTGGAGATGTTGTCTCGCAACCGGGTCGGGATCGCCCCACGGTCGGGCTTCTGTGTGGCCAGCAGCACCGTCGCCCCGGCCGCGGGGCCTTTACGCACCAGCCAGGACACCTTGTCCACGATCACCCGCCGCAGGTCCTTGACCTGTTTGGTGTCGCTGCCCAACTCCTCGAACGCGAGCTGGCATTCGTCGATGGCCAGCACCAGCCACGGCATGCCGGCCGCCACCAGGTCGCGGGTGATTTTGCCTTCGGGCACGTCGGCTTCCGGCATGTCCTTGAACCGCTTGTACCGGTCGAGTACCTCGGATTCCAGCTCGATCAGCAGCGCCAGCAGCCGCAGCAAGGTCTCTTCGGTCTCCGCGCCCTCGGCGGAGGCGATCAGCAGCCGGTGCGCGACCGGGCGCAGCGGGTTGAAGTCCGCGCCGTCCTTGAGGTCCACCGCGTAGATGCGGGTGTGAGGGTCCAGGCACGCGGCGACCAGGAACAACCGCAGCAGGTTGGACTTGCCGTAGCGGGGCAGCCCGGCGATCAGCCACGCCGTCCAGCAGAACGCGACAGTCACCACCTTGCCGCGTGCGGTGGCGCCGATGGTCACTCCGTCCCAGATGGACAGTCCGGGGAGGTCTTCCAGATAGGACCGCAACGGCGGCTGTGCCAGCGGGTCGGTGTCGGCGACCCAGACCGCCACCCGCCCCGCATGTCCGCCCGTGCCCCGAACGCGTTCCAGGATCAGTTGCGTCTCGTCGACACCCAGCGCACTGGCTAGCGATTCGCGGGCCGCGATCGCCGAGGACGCCTTGCGCCCGGCGGGAAGGTCGATGATGACTGCCCACCCGTCGCCGTCACGGCGTGGCCGCAGGAAGAACGCCAGCCCGTCCTTCGGGCCGATGACCTTCGCTGCCTGGAACGCCTCCACGAGCACGTCACCGTTGATGGTCCACGCCAAGGTGCGGGTGCCGGGGAAGACGTTCTTACGGCCGGGTGATCCGTCCTTGCGTCGCCCGGCAACCGCCAGCGCCACCGAGACCGGGGCGGCAGTGGCCCACCACACGATCGGACCGACGACCATGCCGGTGACCAGCAGCCCGGCGCCGCCCACCACGAGCACGCCCAGGGTCGACCAGCGGCGACGAACCCGGTAACGCTGGATGTCCTGGAAACGCTGGGCCAGCTGCTGGGCCTGCTTGGCCGCGTCATAGAAGTCCCGCACGGACACCCACGCCCACCACGCCCGCGCAGCGGTCACCGAGCCCCTGGCGACGGCGACTGGATACCGCAACGGCACCCGCACTGCGCGCAGGACCAGCTCGGCGCGCACATGGTTGTGGTGGTCGCGGTTCTGCCAACGAGCGGGCACGATGGCCGCCACCAGCTCGGTCCACCGATGTGCGTTGACGCGCTGATGCTGCTCGACATCGGTGAGCAGTTCAGCACCGACCACAGGCCCGCTCGTGTCGAACTCGTTGGCACTGGCGATCAAGGTTGTCCCGGTCGAAGATGCCGGCGCGGTGCTCGGGCACGGGAAGGGCACCAGTTCACCCATGTCGTCACCAGTTCGGTCGTCGCGCGGAGAGGCGTTCATGACGACACCTCGGTGCGATCGGCGCATGGGCGGATGCTCCCCACGGCTATTGAGCGGCATCGTGTGGTCGGGAGCGGGGTGATGAGGAGGTCGGTGACCTGCTCAGGCATGATGAATGTCTCCAGTGCTCACTGAGTGGAGTGGGTAGTGGCAGACCCGAACCGGCGGTCGTTGCTTGCAGGCTGTGCCGCCGGTTCGGGGCGAACTCACCAATCGATGGTGTCGCCACGCTGTTCGGCCAGATGGCGCAAGATGTCGGCAGCCGGGCCGGTGGTGACGGCGTTGCCGTTCTGGTCGATGGGGCCGCGATACCCGGACTCGCGCAGGGCGAAGAACTTCCTGTCGAACTCGGTTTCCGGTGCGCCATCCCAACGGCGCGAGGTGGGCGAACCCATGACGGTGCCCCCTTCTGGTCATCAGCCGTGACCGGGAGGCCAACAGCATCGGATAGGGATTGCTGGCCGGGTGACCAGCACAGGTAACGGGGTTGATGGTCGCCGCGCACTGGCCCCGCAGATCGACGTGCGGGCACGCGGTGTCAGGTGCCGCACACCCCGCCTGGCCCGGCGAACACCCGCTGGGCACAGGTCACCGGGGTGACGGACCTGGCGGCGCTGCCGGTCTCTGTCCATGCGCCAAGGCAGTGAGTCGGCGGTGATGGTGGCGCCGATCGCCACCAGGCTCGCCAGCGCTGGTGTGGCTGTTCGCCAGCAGCGCGAAGCCGCACACCACCATCAGCCCATCAAGCACCAGCGGCCCGACTGCGGCGGCCATCGGGCCGTAGTGCCACGCCAGCAGCACGTCCCGCAGGTGCCCGTAGGAGATGACCGCCGACCCGACTGCCACCGCGCCCGCGCCGCCGAAGCGGGCCAGTCCCCAGCCCAGGCCCTTGGGCCAGCGAATCCGCGAGAGAGCCTCCACCGCAAGCATCAGCCCGACCGGCCACACCGCCGCCCCGACCTGCGGCGCGATCCCCGGCGACCATCCAGCCGGTTCGTGTCCGGCGGGCAGCCAAGCGTGCAGCACGTTCGCCGCGATGGACATCACCGAGCCGAACACGAACCCCACCCACGCGACCAACCGCCCACCCGGCGGAACCGGCGCTGGCGCCTTGGCGACCGATCTGTCACCAGGGGCGGTCGCCTGGTCTGCTGCTGGCTGGGTCACGTCGCTGTGGCCACCAGCCCTGGCGGCCGCCCCGTTCACCGGGGCGTCACCGGCCGACTGCCAGTCGGTCGCGCCTGACTGGTCCCTGGGCCACCGGCCGATGTCGTCGGCGTGCTGGGCGTCGGGTTCACCAGCGCTGGTGGTCTGCGTCGCCAGTTCCGCCAGCGCCTTGCGTACCGCGTGATCGGTGGCTCCGGTCAACCGCACCAGCGTCGGCCGCCCCGGCGCCGACTGGCCCGCCCGCCGCGCATCCTCGATCGCCTGGCGCACCTGGGCCGTCAACTCCAAGTCCGGGATACTCACTGGCGGCCTCCCGCTGCGTCGACGATGGACGGATGGCAGCGCGGGCATTTAGCCGACTGCGTGCGTTCGGCGTTGAGCCACAGCACCCGCGCCGAGACCGGATCGTCAAGCCGGGCATCGCACTGGCCGCACGGCGGCGACAGCGGCGAGCGCGCCTGGGGCGCGCGCTCGCGCGCGGGACGGTTCCCTGGACGGTTAAGGACGGTTCGGGGGCACGCTTTGCCCCCCGTAGCGTCGTTGTTTGCCCCCCGCGCCGGTCGAGTTTGCCCCTCGTGCTGGTCAACGGGCGGCACACTGTGCCCCTCGCGATGCGCGTTATCCACAGCATCAGCCGCGTTGTCCACAGTCGCTTCGGTGCGGTGCACAGCGAGGTCGTAGCCGTTGGGGCGCCGGTCGGCCCGCTTCACGTATGCGGCCACGATGTCCGGGTCCGATCCCTGGATCAGGTCAAGCTCTTGCAGTGTGCGCAGGGCGTAGCGGATGGAGCGCTCGGACAGTCGCGTGTACCGCGCCAACGTCGCCAGCGACGGGAAGGCGTTACGGCCGTCCGGGTCGGCGTGGTTGGCCAGCCCGAGCAGTACCACCGCCAGGCTGGACGCATCCCGTCGATCGCGGGGGATGGGCGCGGCGTTCAGCGCCCACCGGATGGCTTCGATGCTCACCGGCCGCCGCCGCATTCGTCGGCCCCGGCCGCGCGGGCACGGTAGAGCAGCGACACCACGGTGCCCACAGTCGAGATTTCCCACTCGGCTAGCCAGGCGATGATCCGCCGGTCATGAGCGCCCAACTCGATGCCGTCCAACGCTTCCAGCAACGCTGTGACGCGATCCTCGCGCCAGTCGTCGCGGCCGTGGTGGACGGTCTCCCGTGGGCGCGGGTCTTCAGCCATATTGAACGGCGGGCGAACCCGGCATGGTGCGTGGTGGAGCGGGGCGCGGTGCTGGCTGTTCACCAGACCACCGCCTCGGCCAGCGCGTACAGCTCACTGGCCTGGGTATCGGTGAATCCGATCGTGCCGGTGCATCGTCGAAGATCAACCTGCCCGGCGATCCACGCGTGGAACCCGTCGCGCGCCTCGGTTTCCGTCAGACCCATCGCGAAACCGACCTGCATCCACGACTCCACCGCGCCCGCCCGCAACAAGTCGGCCACCACGCACCACCGCCCTGCAAGTGCCTCCTGCGCGATCCGCGCGCCATAGGTCAGTTCGACGAACAAGTCCTCGCAATCCAGCTCCACTGTGGCGGAATGTTGGGCCAGCAAGGTCCGAAGGCGGGCCGTCGACCACTGCTCTACCAGCGAACTCATCGACTGGTTCGGAATGCCGTGCGGGCTGCGGATCTTCTCACCGGCCAAGTGGGTGAAACTGAAAGGCTCGCGCTCCTGCGCGCCATCAGGGCTGGCAAACTTCTCGCTCATGGCGGGGCCTCTTCCCGTCCAGGCCCCGGCCGGTGACGCCATCACCGATGCCGGGGCTGTCCTATGTGGACAGCGACCCAGCTCAGCTAGTTCACTTTACTTTGGGTCGCATGGACATTGTCCGATCTGGCGGGCGCTGAACGTCCAGAAGCCGATCATGTTGCCGCTGCGCTCGAGTTCCGTGATCGCCGGGCTGCGTGACGAGCAATCCATTGTGGAGGGATTGAGCTGGTGATGGATGAGGAGCGGGTTGCCTGTGCCTATTTGCTCAAGGTGGCGGAGCCGCCGGCGAAGGCGTTGGTCGGGTTTGCAGGGGAGGTGGGAATGGTTGACGCTGCGAAGTTGGTGAAGGCCGGGGATGTGCCTTCGGCGGTTGCTGATGAGACCTCGGCGAGGAAGCATTTTGATGGCGCTGAGCAGGACTTGGCGGTGGCGGCGGAAGTGGGGGCGAGGCTTGTGGTTCCGGGAGATGAGCAGTGGCCGGCGTGGTCGTTGTTGCCTCTGACGAATGCGGGGGCGCGCGGGTTGCGGTGGGCGTGTCCACCTTTGGGATTGTGGGTGCGGGGGAAAGGGAAGCTCGCGGATTCGTTGCAGCGGGCGGTTTCGGTTGTCGGGGCGCGGTCGGCGACTGGGTATGGCGAGCATGTGGCGGCTGAGTTCGGCTTTGGGTTGGCTGATCGAGGGATGACGGTTGTTTCTGGGGCGGCTTATGGGATTGATGGCGCTGCGCATAAGGGGGCGTTGCGGGCGGGTGGGTGCACGGTCGCAGTGCTGGCTTGCGGCATTGATCGGGCTTACCCGGCGGGGCATAGCCTTCTGCTCGATCGTATTGCGCAGGATGGCCTTGTCATCACTGAGTATCCGCCGGGGACGCCGCCTGGCCGGCATCGGTTCCTGGTGAGGAATCGGTTGATCGCGGCGTTGGGAGCGGGAACTGTGGTGGTGGAGGCGGGGCAGCGCAGTGGGGCGCGGAACACGGCTGCTTCGGCCGCGGCGCTGGGCCGGGTGCTCATGGTCGTGCCGGGGCCGGTCACCTCGCCGATGTCCATCGGGTGTCACGAACTGTTGCGTGAAGGTCTGGCGACGTCGGTGAGTTCGGTCGCCGAGGTCGTGGAATCCGTTGGCCTTTTCGGTGAGGACCTGGTGACGAAGCCGGAAGCCGTTGCACGGCCGACGGACGGCCTGGATCACGAGTCGCTGCGTGTGCATGAGGCGCTGGAGATGCGTGCCGGTCATTCGGCCGAACGAATCGCCGAGGTGTCCGGCGTTCCGCTGCAACGAGTCCGCGCGGTGCTGCCCGCCCTGGAACTGACCGGTCTCGCCGACCGGTGCGATTCAGGCTGGCGCCGCGTCAAAGCGTGATGTCAGCGCGGCCGTGCATTGAGCATACGGATGCCGCTGAACCCCAGCGTGCTTGATTTCACCCCGTCCCAGAACTCCCAGAGGTTGGCCATGACACGCAACTGGATAGCGGCATCTTCATACAGGCTCAGCAAATCGCCGACCGGCTCAGGCGGCCCCAGCGGCTCCACCGCAACGGTTGCCACGCGAGCGTGTGGAACTCGCCCGCCGAACGGATGGAAATCTTTGGCCGGCAAGCGATACGCGAACAGCTCGACTGCGCGGATCCGGTTCAGCCAGCAGTACTCGACGGCGTGTACGCGTTCGCCGCCGCCTGGTCCCAGGATGCGCTCCCGATCCGTGGTCGTTGTTGTCGAGGTCGCATGGGGCAGGTCTACCGCATGGCAGGCGGCACTACCAGATTCTCGTAGGCAGGCAAGATCCTCGTGGGTGAAATTCTTGCCAGATAGCCGTTATTGTGCCGGAATGCGACATTCGGCCTATTGAGCGGCGTTCTGGATGGTGCCTAGTCTGTCGGCAACTGAGGTGGGGAAACTTTGGGGGATTCCGGATGACCGGCGGCCGGGCCGCCAGTTCGGCGTGCTCGGCAGGGGTGGCGAGGTCGCGCCACGCAGTCCTGAAGCGCCCATGGGTTTCGCGCTTTTGTTCCGATGACACTGACCTTTCAGGGGGCAACTCGTCATGTCCTGCACCAAGCCCGGAAAAGCCCGTGGCTTCAGACTGGGGCGGCTTGGGCGCGCGTTGATCGCGCTCGCCGTCGGAGTCGTGACCATTCCGGTCGTCACCTCGGGGAACAACGCGGCCTTCGCGGCGACCCCGATCTGTGAGCCGGAAGTCAACATCTTCGGGGTTGAACAGGACGGTGACCTGTTCGTCTACAAGCACCAGGATCCTGAGAACGGGTCGTACGCGTGGGGGTCGAAGACCTACATCGGCACGGGGTGGCAGGACGGCCGGACGCTGGCTGGGCCGGACGGCGCCATGTATCTCTTCCGTGCGGCCGACGGCGGCGAATTGCGGCGGTACAGGTACAACGGCGCCGGCTGGGATCTCTTCAACGGGGGCCAGTTCCAGTCGGTGGGTAGCGGGTGGGGGCGCTACAACACCCCCGAGCACCGCAACAAGATCACAATCGACGAGAAGGAGCGGATCTACGAGATCAGCTCGTCCGGCCAGCTGAAGATCTTCATCTGGGACAAGGCCACCAACGGCTGGCTGCCGGGGACCGGCGGGGGCAAGGTCATCGACTCCGGGTGGGGCCAGTACGACTCGATCACGGCCGCGGGCGACGGCGTGCTGTACGCGCGTAAGCCCACCGGCGAGTTCCAGCGCTTCCGCTACCACTTCGAGACCGACCGGTGGTTGCAGTACGCCAAGCCGGTCGGTTGGGGCTGGAACATTTTCAACCGGGTCTTCTCGGTCGGTGGCGATGTCCTTTATGGAACGCGCAACGTCGGTGCCGGCGAGCTGCTGTGGTACCGGTACAACGAAGACACCGACACCTGGGAGGACAGCGGCCGCGACGTGGGCAAGCACGTCGGCGACGGCTGGTACGGCGAGTACGAGGTCGTCGGTGCTTCCGACCACTGCAAGCTGCCGAGCTTCCCGGTGCCCTCCAGGCCGACTGTGCCAGGGCCGAACCATGAGCGCGCGCACATGCTCTACAACACCACCACCCAGCGGCTTGAGGTCTTCTTCGTCGGCAACGACGGCATTCTCCGGCGCGGCTACCAGTCCAGCGCTGGTACGGAGACGCTTGAATGGCAAGGGCTGTCGGGATTCCAGAACTTCACCGGGCGGGCCACGGCAGCTCTGAGGCAGGACGGCAAGCTGGTCGCGTTCGGCCACAGCAGCTCCGACGCGGATGTGCGTTCGTTCACCCAGTCCGCATCCGGCTCGAGCATCTGGACCGGCCCGGAGAACGTCAAGGGTGCCTTCGCGTCCAGCCCGATTCTCCTGCGGGGTGCCGGTGACCTGCTGACGGCGTTCGCGGTGGCCGGCGACGGCCAGTTGTGGTTCGCCAGCCAGGCCACTGTGGACAGCGGCTTCATGTCGTGGCGCAAGGCAGTCGGCTCGGGCGGTGTGAGCAGCCAGTTCACGGTGTTGCGCAGCGGCAACGACTTCGAGGTCGTCTACCGGACCGCAGCCGGCGTGGTCGAGGTCAAGAAGCTCGTCAACGGCTCGCTTGGCGCGGCACGCGTGGCCGGCGGTGTGATGACCGATGGCATACCGAGTGCCGTGGTCTTCGCCGACGGCAAGGTGCAACTCGTGGCCCGCGGGACCGACAACAAGCTGTACACCCAGAAAGAGACAGCGACCGGATTCGGCGGCTGGACGAACATCAGTGGCGGGTTCACCTTCAAGGGATCGCCGGCCGCGTTGCTGAACGCGCACGGCATCGTCGAGGTCGTCGCCCGTGAGTCGGACAACACGGTGCGGCGCAGCGGACAGACGGCCCCTGGCTCATCGGCCTGGCGTATCTGGGAGACGAACTTCGACCAGTCGGTCACCGACCCGACGTTCACCGCGGTCACCGGAAACGAGCAGCGGATCTTCTACATCGACGGCAACGGTAACTACTACCTGCTCCAGGCGAACGCCTACACATCGGACAGTGGTACGCGGATGACCACGAACGGCAAGCAGAGCAAGAAGACCGACAACAAGGCGGTCACCGGGCAGATCAAGTAGGCACCGGAGACACAGGCACAGGGTGGCCCGCAAGCTCCGGCTTGCGGGCCACCCTGCTGTGGAGAATCCCAGGTTCTACGTTGAGCTGTCCGGCGGGATCGTGATGTCGCGCTGCCATTCGACGTGGGCGACACCGGGTACCGCCATCAGCGAGCCGACCGCGTCCGGGGAGATGGAGCCGGTGACTGTGCCGATGGCTTCGAGGACTTCGTCGACCTTGAGCCCTGCCTGCCGGAGATCGGTTATCAGGCGGGGCAGGTCGCTCAGGCTTTTGTCGTCGACGGAGACCATGATCCTGGGCACGGCTGCCTCCTCGGGTGCGGGAGGCCCGCGGTTGCCGTTCTAGGGGGCTTGGACCAGGCCTGCTCCGACGTCTGTAGCTGGCAGCTTAAGGCGGTTGGCGCTCTGCACAAGCCGAGCCCACAGCTCCCATGCGCGGGAACCGTGCTGGGCGGCGATCAGCGCGGCGATCCCGGCGACGTGCGGTGTGGCCATGCTCGTGCCGCGCAGGCGCTTGTGCTGCGCGCCCGGCCAGCTCGAGTAGACGTTGTCGCCCGGGCCCACCACGTCGACCTGGCCGATGATGTCCACGGTGCCACACGAGAAGTCAGTGATCGCTTGGCGTTCGTCGATCGCGCCGACCGACATGATCGACGGGCAGTTGGCCGGGTGACCGACCGAGGCGATGTGACCTGCTGAACGCGAGCTTTCGTTGCCGGCCGCGGCGATGATCAGGGTGCCGCGATCTAGCGCGCGTTTGGCCGCCTGCTCGAAGACTGTGGAGAACGGTGTGTTCGGCTTGGTCGGCGCGCCCAGCGACATCGACACGACGGCACAGCCGTTGGAGATGGCCCACGAAATGCCCGACAGGATGCCGCCGTCCGAACCGGAGCCGCGGTTGCTGAGGACCTTGCCCGCATAGATGTCCGCGTTGAAGGCGACGCCGTAACCCGGCCCGGACGAAGGCTTACGAGGCCCGCACGCGGTGCCGATGCAGTGCGTGCCATGGCCATGGCCGTCCTGCACGTCCTCGCCTTGGATGAATGAGCTTGTGACAACGTTACGTCCGGCGAAATCCGGGTGCTGCACATCGAATCCCGTGTCCAGCACGGCCACCCGGATACCTGTGGCGTCGATGGTGGACGCGGCCGCGCGGACAGCCTGCAGCCCCCAGGTGAACGTGTTCTCGTCCGACGTCGCGGCCGGCTCTGCCGGTGCCTCGGCGGTGATGGCGTGCACGATCCGCTCGGCTTCCACAGTCGCGATCGGCCCGGGCTCGGCGGCCGCGACCGCGAGCCGGCTGGCCTGATCCTCAGCCGCACTCACCACGGCGACGCCAAGCTCGTGCAGGATCACGCCGTCCGCGTCGTTGAGCATCGAGGCCACGGACGCGCCCGCCGAATCGGCCGTACTCGCCATCCGCAGCCCGGCCACGCGCGACATCGCCCTGGCGCCCGCGGCGACCGAGTCGTCTTCGAGCAGGACCAGAAAACGCCCGGTCAAGCCGGCGTCTTGTGGACTTGTCATGCCGCCCCTCTTTCATGGTGCTCAGATCCCCAGATGTACTCAGGATCGGGACGATCAAGACCCGCGTAACGGGGATCACATTGCTCCTTTCGGGCTACTTTCCGGCCCAACTGGCCGACGCTGTGATTCCTGGGCGATCAACACGCCGGTGCGCCGGGTGCTTGACCCTGTTCTGGGCCTGGCGCAGCGTTGTGGCTGTGCCGCCGACATCGCCACGCCGGGTCGACCTGATCAAGGTGCGGGCCGCCCTGCCACCACCCAGCCAGGAGATGGTGGACGCGTACGAACGCCATCTGCGGTCCGAACGCGGGCTGTCACCACACACAATTCGAGCGTATGTCGGAGATATTGTCTCCCTTCTTGGTCATGTGCATGGATTTGACGTGATCGGCACGGGGGAATCGCGGCCACGGCAGGGTTGCGAACTGGATCTCGCCGCGATCCGTGCGTGGCTGGCCGCTCAACGGGCTGCCGGAACGGGCCGGACCACACTTGCGAGGCGCTCGGCGGCGGCTCGCACCTTCACGGCGTGGGCGCACCGAAGAGGTCACCTGGCGGCCGATCCCGGCGCACGGCTCGTCGCACCGCGTCCGCAACGTAAGCTTCCCGCTGTGCTGCGCCAGGATCAGGCCGACGACCTGATGCAGGCGTCACAATCCGGTGCCACCGAGCGGAATGCCGTCGCAATGCGGGATCACGCGATCCTGGAACTGCTATACGCGACCGGTATCCGGGTCTCTGAGCTTTGTGGTCTGGACATTGATGACGTACATATGGACCTCCGGGTAGTCCGGGTCATCGGCAAGGGGGACAAGGAAAGGACTGTTCCATTCGGACTCCCCGCGCAGCGCGCCGTGCAGGACTGGCTGACGGATGGACGGCCGGAACTGGCAACCGAGACCTCACCGCCCGCGTTGCTCATCGGCGTGCGAGGGGGAAGGCTGCAGCCAGGAAGTGTCCGGCAGATCGTGCACGACGCCCTCAAGGCGGTGCCCGGGGCGCCGGACCTGGGGCCGCACGGTCTACGCCACACCGCGGCCACCCACTTGCTGGAGGGCGGTGCGGACCTGCGCAGTGTCCAGGAGCTGCTCGGGCACGCCACCCTTGCCACGACACAGCTTTACACCCACGTGACAGTCGAGAGATTGCGCGCCGTTCACGATCAGGCTCACCCCAGGTCGTAGCGGTAATCGTGTTCCGGCGAGTGGTACTGCGCGACGCGCCGTGACAATTTGAACGCACTAGGGGGCGAGATGGGCACGGAAAGCTCCTAAGCTGGACGGCATGTCGCGCGGCTCCAGGCTGGATCAGGTCACCCCCGATCCAACGAGATCGGATAACGCAGGGAGAGGTTCTCGCACTGTGGCCGTACCCGAGCCCGAGAAGCCGACAACAAACGGGCGCGCCACCCCGTACGGCGTCGGCCAGCCGAACGGCGTTCTCCCGGGCGACCACCGAACCGCCGACGATGTCGAAGCCGGCATCGTCGCGCTGTGGACCGAGTACGGCAAAGAGCGTGACCAGCCGCTGCGCGACCGGCTCGTCCTGCACTACGCGCCCCTGGTCAAGTACGTCGCCGGCCGTGTCGGCACCGGCCTGCCCGCCCACGTCGATGTCGGCGATCTGATCCAGTCGGGCATCTTCGGCCTGGTCGACGCGATCGAGAAGTTCGAGCCCGAACGCGGCCTGAAGTTCGAGACCTACGCCATGCAGCGCATCCGCGGCGCCATCCTCGACGACCTGCGCTCCCAGGACTGGGTGCCCCGCTCGGTGCGCGGCCGGGCCCGCGAGGTCGAACGCGCCCTGGAGCGCCTGGGCGCCAAACTGCAGCGCCAGCCCAGCGACGCCGAGCTCGCCGCCGAACTGGACATCAGCGTCAAGGACCTGCACGAGCTCTACGCCCAGCTCCAGCTCACCAGCGTCGTCGCCCTCGACGAACTGGTCGCCGCCGGCCGCGGCACCGCCTCGCTGGCCGAGACCCTGCCCGACGAAGGCGCCGAAGACCCGGTTGCCACCCTGGTCGACCTCGACAACCGCCGCCAGCTCGCCGGCGCCATCGAACAGCTCACCGAGCGTGACCGAATCGTGGTCACCCTCTACTACTTCGAGAACCTGACCCTCGCCGAGATCGGCAAGGTCCTCGGCGTCACCGAGTCCCGCGTCTGCCAGCTGCACACCCGCGCCGTCCTGCGCCTGCGCGCCAAACTCGTCGAACAGTCCGACGCCTGAGACGCTGGCCTGGCGCGAGTAGCCGGGAAGCCCGCTCGCCTCGTGCAGGTTGATTCGCCTGCGGTTCTGGAGCGTCGCGGCTGATGGCAGTAGGCGGACTCGGCCGCGGGGAGTGACCAGTCCGAGCGGGTCGAGGTAGTCGGGGCCTCGGCGGGCGCCCCAGTGCAAGCAGGCCGGTTGGCACTGGTCATGGCCTGGCAGGAGGTGGCCGATCACAGTGCCGCGCTGCACCCGTTGGCCTCGGACGACCGCAGGAGTGACGGGTTCGTAGGTCGTGCGTAGGCCGCCAGGGTGTTCGAGGGAGACCAGCGGCCTGTCCACGACTGTGCCTGCGAAGACCACGAATCCGTCGCCTGCTGCGCGCACGGTTTGGCCGGGTGTGCCGCCGAGGTCGACGCCGCGGTGGCCCGGTCCGTAGGGCGAAGCGGGGGCTATGTAGGGCCGTACTACGGGGTGCGGTGTGAGCGGCCAGCCGAATCGTGCCCGGGGAGCGACAGGCGCTGCCGCCTGGGCGGGCGCAGTCAGCAGCAACACCAGCATCAGGGCTGTGAGCTGCAGGGATGTGCGCATGGGTCCAGCCTGCCGGGGCTCCGGTGGGGGCGGGAGTGGCTGAATGAAAACTGTGGATAAGGGGGCTGCCTGTGGACAAGTCGCGCTTGAGGGGGTAGAGCGAGTAATGGGTTGTCGGACGGGCGGCGTACACTGCTCACGCGGCCCGTGGATTCACGGGGCGACTTCGCGTGCCAGTACGACCGGCCTTCAGCCGGTAACGACGTTCGCCGGTCCCATTGGGTTGGGTGCGGACGCCGGTACTGCCACCAGGGCGGCAGACCACCCGGTCAGTCGCGAAAACCGACCAGCGTGCCGGGCCACTCGGACCGGCATGCCCGAGCAGAAGAGGTGCGAATCCGGCCATGGCCGTCGTCACCATGAGGCAGTTGCTCGACTCCGGCGTGCACTTCGGGCACCAGACCCGCCGCTGGAACCCGAAGATGAAGCGCTTCATCTTCACCGAGCGCAACGGCATCTACATCATCGACCTGCAGCAGACGCTGACCTACATCGACCGCGCCTTCGAGTTCGTCAAGGAGACGGTCGCGCACGGTGGGTCCATCCTGTTCGTGGGTACCAAGAAGCAGGCGCAGGAGGCCATCGCCAACGAGGCCCTGCGCGTGGGCATGCCCTTCGTCAACCAGCGCTGGCTCGGCGGCATGCTGACCAACTTCTCCACCGTGCACAAGCGCCTGCAGCGGCTCAAGGAACTCGAGTCGATGGAGCAGACCGGCGGCTTCCAGGGGCTGACCAAGAAAGAGATCCTCATGCTCACGCGTGAGAAGGACAAGCTGGAGCGCACGCTCGGCGGTATCCGCGACATGTCCAAGGTGCCCAGCGCCGTCTGGATCGTGGACACCAAGAAGGAGCACATCGCCGTCGGCGAGGCCCGCAAGCTCAACATCCCGGTCGTGGCCATCCTGGACACCAACTGCGACCCGGACGAGGTCGACTACCCGATCCCGGGCAACGACGACGCCATTCGTTCGGCCGCGCTGCTGACCAAGGTCGTGGCCGAGGCCGCGGCTGCCGGCCTGATCGCCCGGTCCGGGCGCAACGGCTCGGCGGTCGAGGGTGAGGACAAGCCCGAGCCCGGTGCCGCCGAGGAGCCGTTGCCGGAGTGGGAGCGCGACCTGCTGGTCAGCGCCACCGCGGACGCCGGTGACGCGCCGGCTGCCAAGCCCGAAGCCTGATCCACCCCTTCACTCTGGTGCCCGCTCCTGCGAGAAGGGGCGGGCACCGCACCGAACAAGGACGGAAAAACGCACGATGGCGAACTACACCGCCGCGGACGTCGCGCGGCTGCGTAAGCTCACCGGCGCCGGAATGATGGACTGTAAGAAGGCCCTGGAGGAGTCGGACGGCGACTTCGACAAGGCTGTCGAGTTCCTGCGCATCAAGGGTGCGAAGGACGTCGGCAAGCGCGCCGAGCGCGCCACCGCGAACGGCCTGGTCGTCGCGGACGGCGGCGTGATGGTCGAGCTGCGCTGCGAGACCGACTTCGTCGCCAAGAACACCGAGTTCCAGGAGCTGGCTAACCGGATCCTGGCGGTCGCCAAGGCCACCAAGCCCGCCGACGTCGAGGTCCTCAAGACCGCCGACCTCGACGGCCAGTCGGTCGCCGACGCCGTGCAGGCGCTGTCGGCCAAGATCGGCGAGAAGCTGGAGCTGGCCAAGGTCGTCGTGCTCGACGGCCCGGTCGCGCTCTACCTGCACAAGCGTTCGGCCGACCTGCCGCCCGCCGTGGGTGTGCTGGTCGAGTACCAGGGTGAGAACGCCGAGGCCGCTCGCGGTGCCGCGATGCAGGTCGCCGCGCTGAAGGCCAAGTGGGTCACCCGTGACGAGGTCCCCGAGGACCTGGTCGCCAACGAGCGCCGGATCGCCGAGGAGACCGCTCGCGAGGAGGGCAAGCCGGAAGGCGCGCTGCCCAAGATCGTCGAGGGTCGCGTGAACGGCTTCTTCAAGGACGTCGTGCTGCTCGACCAGCCGTCGGTCACCGACTCCAAGAAGACCGTCAAGGCTCTGCTGGACGAGGCCGGTGTCACCGTGACCCGCTTCGCCCGCTTCGAGGTCGGCCAGGCCTGACCCAAGCAACTGGGCAAAACGAGCGATGACAGCATGGGCGGGGTCGTGGACGGCGTTTTTTCTCTCGTCCATGGCCCCGCCGTCGCATGCAACGCCGCAGGAGGAGATGTGACCGAACCCGCGAAACCGTTCCGCAGAGTGCTGCTCAAGCTCGGTGGTGAGATGTTCGGCGGTGGTGCCGTCGGTGTGGATCCCGATGTGGTGCAGACGGTCGCCCGGCAGATCGCCGAGGTGGTCCGGGCGGGCACCCAGGTCGCGATCGTGATCGGTGGCGGCAACTTCTTCCGGGGTGCCGAGCTGCAGCAGCGGGGCATGGACCGGGCGCGGGCCGACTACATGGCGATGCTGGGCACCGTGATGAACTGCCTGGCACTGCAGGACTTCCTCGAACAGGCCGAGGGCGTCGAGACGCGGGTGCAGACCGCGATCACGATGAGCCAGGTCGCCGAGGCCTACATCCCGCGCCGGGCGATCCGGCACCTGGAGAAGGGCCGTGTGGTGATCTTCGGCGGCGGTACGGGCATGCCGTACTTCTCCACCGACACCACGGCCGCACAGCGTGCGCTGGAGATCGGCTGCGAGGTCGTGCTGATGGCCAAGGCAGTCGACGGCGTCTACACCGCGGACCCGAAGAAAGACCCCAGCGCCAAGATGTTCGAGAGCATCACGCACCGCGAGGCGCTCGAGCGGGACCTGCGCGTGGCCGACACGACCGCGTTCAGCCTGTGCATGGACAACAACATGCCGATCGTCGTGTTCAACCTGCTGACCGAGGGCAACATCGCCCGTGCGGTGCGCGGTGAGAGGATCGGCACGCTGGTGAGCACACCTGGGAGTACGGTTCCGGTCTAGCCGGGGCCGGTTGGCAATTCTCAGTCCCATGAACGGCACGAGCAAGGAGCAGCCGTGATCGACGAGACACTCCTCGACGCCGAGGAGAAAATGGAAAAGGCGGTATCGGTCGCCAAGGAGGACCTCGCCGCGGTACGCACCGGCCGGGCCACCCCGACCATGTTCTCCCGCATCGTCGTCGACTACTACGGTTCACCGACGCCGTTGAACCAGCTCGCCGGGATCAACATCCCCGAGGCCAGGATGGCCGTCGTCAAGCCGTACGACGTCAGCCAGCTCGGGGCGATCGAGAAGGCGATCAGGGACTCCGACCTCGGTGTGAACCCGAGCAACGACGGCAGCATCATCCGCATCGTCATCCCGCAGCTCTCCGAGGAGCGCCGCCGGGAGATGGTGAAGGTGGCCAAGGGCAAGGGCGAGGACGCCAAGATCTCGATCCGCAACATCCGCCGCAAGGCCAACGAGGAGTTGCACCGCATCGCCAAGGACGGCGAGGCCGGTGAGGACGACGTGGCACGCGCCGAGAAGGAGTTGCAGCACGTCACCGACAAGTACGTCGCGCAGGTGGACGAGCTTGTGAAGCACAAAGAAGCAGAGCTTCTCGAGGTCTAGTTGTCAACCGACATGGGCAGCAACGCCGGCACCGAGACGGGCGAACCGGCCGGGGACAGCAACAAGTCCCGGGCCGGTCGTAACCTGCCCGCCGCGATCGGGGTCGGGCTGCTGCTCGGCGCCGCGGTCATCGTCTCCTTGGTGACCATCAAGGAGATCTTCATCGGCATCGTGGCGCTCGCCGTCGGTGTCGCCACAGTGGAACTCGTCGGTGCGCTCAAGCGGAGCTCCGGCATCCAGGTCGCGTTCTGGCCGGTGATCGTCGGCGGTCAGGCGATGGTGTGGCTGGCGTGGCCGTTCGAGCGCAACGGCGTGCTGTCCGCGTTCGTGGTCACGATCCTGGCGTGTCTGCTGTGGCGGTTCCGCGGCGGCGTCGAGAACTATCTGCGCGACATCTCCGCGTCCATCTTCACCGCCGCGTACGTGCCGATGTTCGCGTCGTTCGCGGCGATGCTGGTGGTGCCGGACGACGGTGTCGCGCGGGTGCTGTGCTTCCTGATCGCCGTTGTCGCGTCGGACACCGGTGGTTACGCCGCGGGCGTGCTGTTCGGCAAACACCCGATGGCGCCGACGATCAGCCCGAAGAAGTCCTGGGAGGGCTTCTCCGGCTCGATGGTCGCCGGCATCGTCGGCGGCTGGTTGTCGCTCACGCTGATGCTGGACGCGCAGTGGTGGCAGGGCGCGCTGTTCGGCGCCGCGATCGTGCTGACGGCAACGCTCGGCGACCTGGTCGAGTCGCTGATCAAGCGTGATCTCGGCATCAAGGACATGGGCAACCTGCTGCCGGGACACGGTGGCCTGATGGACCGGATGGACTCGCTGTTGCCGTCCGCGGTCGTGTCCTGGCTGCTGCTGCGGCTTTTCGTGCCCAGCTGACTCTCTTGTTCCGGGCCGGCGCAGGATCAAGCGTCAGTCGTCGTAGGGATCGTCTGCCACAGCGCCGAGTTCGTCTTCGGACGGGGCGTGTGGCGTCGATCTGTTGGACGAGTCGATCAAGGTGAACGCGGCGCCCGACGGGTCCTCCACTACCGACAGCCGGCCGAACGGGGAGTCGGCGGGTTCGGACAGCAGACGGCCACCGAGCCGCACTGCGAGCACGGTCGCCTCGTCGGTGCCCAGCATCGGGCCGACCTCGAAGTAGATCATCCAGTGTGGCCTGGTGCCGGCCGGGAAGTCGGCGCCGAACTGCATCCGCCCGGCGACCGGTTCCGCGGCGCCCAGGACCGACCAGGTGGTGTAGTCGAAGCCCTGGCCGTCGCCGATCTGCTCGAGCTGGTAGCCGAACAGGTCCACGAAGAACTTGTCGGCCAGGTCACCGTCCCAGGTGTTCAGTTCGGCCCAGCGGAACTCGCCTTTGGTCCCGGTGGCGAACGGCCACGGCGCGGCAGGCTGCCAGAAGCCGATGGTGGCGCCGGTCGGGTCGGCGGCGACCAGAAGGCTGCCCTGGCCGTCGAAATCCTGGGGCGGCATCACGATCTGCCCGCCTAACCGGACAATTCGCTCAGCGGTTCGCGTGCAGTCGGAAACCGCGAGGTAGAGCGTCCAGGCCGGGCTGTGTTCCAGAGCGGGAACCCGGTAGAAACCGGCGGCCGGCACATTGTCGGCCAGGGCCGTGAGATAGTCTCCTGTCCGATTTGCCTGATATTGCCAGCCGAACAGCCCGCCGTAGAAGTCCCTGCTGGTTTTGGGGTCAGTCGTGGCGAGATCGATCCAACAGGGTGTGCCGAACTGCATGGCGAACCTCCGGTGGGGGAAGGGCGCAACAAGCCCACTGGCGGACGATACGCCTGAACTGCGCCTTGTGGTTTGCTGATTTGGTGTCATTGACGTGGCTTCCTGGTCTCGTTTCCCGCGCGCGTGAGGCGCTGCTGTCCTCGGTACGTCCTGATGACGTTGTGCCGAGCCCGAATATCTGGCACTGGCCGGAGATCTACGAGACCGAGAACCGGGCTCAGGACGCCGACGGCGAGATCTGGCGAGTGCTTGCCGAGCGGTGTGACTGGACCGGTCGTGACGTGCTCGATCTTGGGTGTGGCGACGGTTTTCACCTGCCGCGGTTCGCCGAGACCGCGCGCAGTGTGGTCGGTGTCGAACCGCATCAGCCGTTGGTCCGCCGCGCGCGAGGGCGTGTGTCCGATCTGCCCGCGGTCGAGGTCGTCGGCGGTTCGGCGCAACAGATTCCGGTGGCGGACGCGAGCATTGATGTCGTGCATGCCCGCACGGCGTACTTCTTCGGCCCGGGATGTGAGCCAGGGCTTGAGGAAGTGGATCGTGTGCTGCGGCCAGGCGGAGTGCTCGCCATTGTGGATCTGGACGGCGGCACCCCGCCCTATGGCGGCTGGCTGCGGGCGGATCTGCCGAAGTACGACCCGGTCAAGATCGAGAAGTTCTTCGCCGAGGCCGGGTTCGATTCCCGGGCGGTGGCCACCAGGTGGCGGTTCGAGGATCGCGAGAGCCTGGAAGCCGTGCTGCGGATCGAGTTCTCCGCACCCGTCGCACGCCGGGCGGTGGCCGAGGTCACCGGTCTGAGCATCCCGGTCGGCTACCGGGTGCGCACCCGAAGTAAACCAACCGGTCTAGTCCATGGCGACCGGTAGTGTCAGGCCATGGCGATCAACGGGGACGTTCGATCCGTGTCCATCGCGACAACGCGCAAGCACCGCCCGGCGCGCGTTGTCGACCTGCTGCGTGCCCGTGTGACCGATGAGGAATCCAAGGCCGACGCGGTGCCAAGGCTGGAACGGCGGATCGCCGACCTGCTGGGCAAGGCGGACGCCGCGATGTTCCCGACCGGCACGATGGCGCAACAGGTCGCGATGCGCATCCACGCCGATCGCCGGGGCGTGCGGATGATCGCCTTCCACCCGCGGTGCCACATGGAGGTCTACGAGCACAAGGGCTACGAGATCGTGCACGGCCTGTCCAGCGTGCTGGTCGGCGAGCGGCATTCGTTGATCACGCTGGCGGATCTCGAAGCGATCAACCAGCCGATCGCCGCGTTGCTGCTGGAGCTGCCGCAGCGGGAGATCGGCGGCTTGCTCCCAGCCTGGGAAGAGCTGGTGGCACAGGTCGACTGGACCAGGGAACACGGCGTCGCGTCCCATATGGACGGAGCCAGGCTCTGGGAGGCCCAGCCGTACTACGGCCGGTCGCACGCGGAGATCGCCGCGTTGTTCGACACCGTGTACGTATCGCTCTACAAAGGACTACTGGGCATCTCGGGCGCATTGCTGGCCGGGGACAAGGACTTCGTCGAGCACGCCAGGATCTGGCGCAACCGGCTCGGCGGGAACACCGCGGCGTCGTGGCCGATGGCGATCGCCGGTGAACGCGGCCTGGACGACCTGCTCCCGCGAATGCCGGAATTCCTGTCCCGGGCCCAGACACTGGCCGGTGTGCTCAACGCGATCCCCGGCGTGCAGGTGGTTCCGGACCCGCCGCAGACCCCGCTGTTCCACGTTCACCTTGCCGCGCAACCCGATCGCGTCATGCAGCACGCGAAGCTGCTGTCCGAGCGGACCGGATTGCGCGTGTTCGGCCAGGTACAGCGGTCGGACAACCCGTTGAGCTGCAAGTTCGAGATCACAGTCACCGAACAGCTCGACGACGTCACCGACGCCGAGGTACGCGATTTCGTCGGCGAACTCATGCTTGCCGCCGGGTAGCCGCATTACTCGGCTGAGCCGAGGATTGCGTAGATCGCGCGCCTCGTCTCGTTGAGGGTTTCGATCGCGCGGGTTTTCTGGGTGGTTGTGCCTGCCTGGGACACCTGGGCGGCTGCTGACATGAGTTGGCGGACTGCTGTGCGCAGTTCGACTTCCTGGGGGTCGACCTGGCCGGCGACCTCTTCCCAGGGTGGGGTTTCCTGCTTGGCTGCCTCGGCTGTGCCGTCCTCGGTCAGGGTGTAGGCGCGCTTGTTGCCTGCGCCGCCCTCTGAGGTGACGAGGCCTTCGTCGGTCAGCAGTTGCAGGGTCGGGTAGATCGAGCCGGGGCTCGGCCGCCAGAATCCGCCGGTGCGCTCGTTGAGCTCCTGGATGATCTCGTAGCCGTGCATCGGGCGCTCCGCCAGCAGGGCGAGGATCGCCGCGCGCACGTCGCCCCGGCCGCGCCGGTGGCCACGTCCTGGTCCGCGGCCGCGTCCCATCTCACGCCTGGGCCAGCCGTCTTCGAAGCCGGGTGGGAAGCCGCCTCGGCGAGCTCGTCCCCGGCGTGGGTCAAATGATCGTTCTGATGTGCGGTACATCGTCTGCTCCTTCGTCAATGCTCGGAGGCCTGCCCTCCGATACGTTGACGATATATCGGAACGTATCGCGATGCAACGTCTCCTGCTGAGAGGTCTCTCAGCTACGGGGGAGCGTGAGCGTGACGTCGAGCCCTCCTTCTGGGCGTGGCACAGCAGTGACGTCACCGTTGTGAGCACGGCTGATAGCCCGGGCGATGGACAGCCCGAGCCCGAATCCCCGCTCGCCCGCGGTGCGTTCCCGTTCGAGCCGGCGGAACGGCTGGAACAGCACTTCGACTTCGTACGGCCGAACGGCCGGCCCTGTATTGCTGACTGTGACCCGGCTTTCCCCGTTCGACGACGAGGTGCTCACGGCGAGCCAGCCACCTGGGTGGTTGTGCCGGATGGCGTTCTCCACCAGGTTCTGTGTCAGGCGCTCCAGCAGGACGGCGTCGCCTGCGGCAGGAGCGGCCGACAGCGTCGCGGGCTTGATGGTGATGTCGGCGTCCGCCGCGGTCACGGACAGCTGGTGCAGCACATGATCGGCGACATCGGCCAGGTCGAGCGGGCTGACGTCGGCCAGTTCGTTCTGGCTGTCGGCGAGGGTGAGCAGGCCGTCGATCAGCCGCTCGTGCCGCGCGTTGATCTCCAGCAGGGACTCGCCGAGCTGTTTGGCGTCCTGGGACGTGCCGGGCCTGGTCACAGTGATCTCGATCAACGCGCGTTTCACCGCCAGCGGTGTGCGCATCTCGTGCGAGGCGTTGGCGATGAACCGGGTCTGCCCGTCGAACGACCGGTCCAGGCGTTCGAGCATCGCGTTGAAGGTCTGTGCCAGCTCGGTGACCTCGTCGCGCGGGCCGGTGTGGGTGATGCGTTCGTGCAGGCCACGGCTGGCGTCGGAGGAGGCGATCCGCTTGGCCGTCTCGGTGATCTTGTGCACGGGCTGCAGCACGCGCCTGGCCAGCAGCCAGCCGAGCGCGGCCGCGACCAGGCCGACGCAGACCAGCGCCACGCTGCCCTGGGTCAGCAGCGAGGAGAGGACCTCCTGGCGTTGCTGGTCCTGGGCGGCCCGGAACGTGTTGACCAGTTCCTCCAGCGAGATCTCCTTGCCGCCCTCCCCGAGCGGCAACGTGCCCAGCCGGGACAGCGCCACCCGCAGCGCGCCGGAGTCCACCGGCTGCGGTGCCGACCGCTCAAGGATCTGCCGGACCAGCAGGTACGTCAGGGCGAGCAGAATCGCACCCGCCAGAAAGAAAAGGACGCCGTACAACGCGGTCAAACGGCCGCGAATGGTCCAGTTACGAGGCAGCAGACGGTTCATCGGATCCGGTACCCCACGCCCGCGACCGTTTCCACGATCGGTGGATCACCCAGTTTCCGGCGGAGTTTCATCATGGTCACCCGGACGACGTTGGTGAACGGATCGATGTTCTCGTCCCACACCTTCTCCAGCAGATGCTCTGTGGACACGACCGCGCCGGATGCCCGGAGCAACTCGGTCAGCAAAGCGAATTCCTTGTTGGCCAGTGCGATTTGCACACCGTCCCGGCTGGCTTCCCGGCGCGCCGGGTCGATCCGCAGGCCGGCGCGTTCCAGGACTGGTGGCGCCGCGGGCATCGTGCGCCGCAGCAAAGCGTGCACCCGGGCGGACAGTTCGACGAACGCGAACGGCTTCGGCAGGTAGTCGTCCGCGCCAAGACCCAGTCCGGCAACTCGATCCCGCACACCTGAGGCCGCTGTCAGCATCAGGATCCGTGTCGCGGCACCGGTATTGATCACCGACCGGCATACCTCGTCGCCGTGCACCACCGGGATGTCCCGGTCCAGCACGAGCACGTCGTAGGAGTTGACCGCCAGCCGTTCCAACGCCACGTCGCCGCGATGGGCGACGTCGACGGCGAAGGCCTCCCGGCGCAGCCATTCGGCGATGGCGTCCGCGAGGATCGGCTCGTCCTCGACCACAAGTACTCGCATGGACACATCATCGGCGAAACCGGCATAACTTACGCGTTAACTGCGGGCCTGGTGGTTATGCGGAGGTTATCGGCGTCCTGCTCGACTGTTTCGCACAACGACAGGGAGACAGGAATGCGACGATTCATGACCGCATTGGCGCTGCTGCTCCTGCTCGGGGGATGCAGCAGCACGCCGGAGAACGACCAAGGCGTCGCCTCGGCGAACGGCAACAGTTCGACGGCGCCGACGACAAGCGCGACCGAACAGGCCGGCACCGAAGAGCAGATGCAGAAGTTCGCGCAGTGCATGCGTGACAACGGCGTGGACATGCCAGACCCAGAGCCAGGCGGCGGGATGGGTGGCGGTGGCGGGAACATCGACCGCGACAGCCCGGCCTTCCAGAAGGCGATGGACGCCTGCCGGTCGATGCTGCCCGGCGGCGGCGATCTGTCCAAACTCGACCCGAAATTGATCGACCAGCTCCGGGCGCTGACCCAGTGCCTGCGGGACAACGGCCTCGAAGTGCCTGACCCGGATCCGAACAGCCCGACGCTGGGCCTTGGCGCGATGCAGAACATCGATCGCAACAGCCCGGCGTTCAAGAAGGCGATGCAAGCATGCCAGGACAAGGTTCCCGGACGGTTGGGCGGATGACCCGGCGACGCGGTGCGGCTCGGATGGCGATCGGCGTTGGTGCCGCCGTTGTGGTGGTCGGCGCTGGGGGTGTGGCGGCGTTCGGCTTCGGCGGGACGGATCCGGCGCCGCCACCGGCCTCGGGGCTGCCGCCCGGCACGACGAAGGTCACCTCCAGCACGCTGACCAGCACTGAGAAGGTCTCCGGCACCCTGG
Organism: Kibdelosporangium banguiense; assembly: GCF_017876405.1. Lineage (GTDB taxonomy): Bacteria > Actinomycetota > Actinomycetes > Mycobacteriales > Pseudonocardiaceae > Kibdelosporangium > Kibdelosporangium banguiense. Next base: position 4,429,791 of record NZ_JAGINW010000001.1, read on the forward strand.
GTTACGGTACGGCGAATCCGCTGATCAGGTCCGGTCCCGGCACGGTCACATGGCTGCCCGCAGCCGGTGACGTGATCGCCCGCGGCAAGACGGTGTACTCGGTGGACGATCTCGCGGTGCCGGCGATCTACGGCACGATCCCGCCGTATCGCACCCTGAAATCCGGTGTCGGGGGCAACGACGTCAAACAACTCGAAGAGAACCTGCAAGCCCTGGGATACAAGGGTTTCACGGTCGACAACGAGTACACGTCAGCCACAGCGACCGCAGTAGAACAATGGCAGGAGGACCTCGGCCGGGAGGAAACCGGGTCCGTGCAGACCGCGGATATCGTGGTCATCCCTGGCGAGGTCCGTGTCGCGGAGCTCAAGGCGCAGACCGGCGGCCCGGCCAACGGCCAGATGCTCACCTACACCGGCACGACCAGGACCGTTACGGTCAACCTGGATGTCTCCAAGCAACACCTTGTCAGCCAAGGAATCGCGGCAACGGTGACGCTGCCGGACGGCAAGACCGTTCCCGGGAACGTGACGTCAGTGGGCAACGTCGCGACCGCGAAGCCGGCGCAGCAAGGCAGCACTTCGAGCACAAGCACCATCGAAGTCGTTGTGGCGCTGACAGATCAGGCCGCAGCGGGCAAACTCGACGCGGCCCCAGTGGATGTCACATTGGTCTCGGAGAAGCGGGAGAACGTCCTCGTGGTCCCGGTCGGCGCGCTCGTCGCGTTGGCCGAAGGCGGCTACGGCGTGCAGGTCGTCGATGGGACGAGTACCAAGTACGTCGCCGTGAAGACCGGCATGTTCGCCGGCGGCAAGGTGGAGGTCAGCGGGCCGGGGATCGCGGCGGGAACCGTTGTGGGGGTGCCGAAGTGACTCCGGTGGTCGAACTCCGGGGTGTCAGCCGCGTCTATCCCGGTGGGGTGTCGGCGTTGCTCGATGTGACCGTGTCGATCGGCCGCGGCGAGCTGGTGGGGATCGTGGGCCCGTCCGGTTCGGGCAAGTCGACCATGCTGAACATGATCGGCACGCTGGACCGGCCGAGCTCCGGCAGCGTGCACGTCGAGGAGTACGACGTGCACGCCCTGCCCGACCGGGAACTCTCGGCCTTGCGGGCCCGTGTGCTCGGATTCGTGTTCCAGCAGTTCCATCTGGCCGCTGGTGTGTCTGCTATGGACAATGTGGCGGACGGATTGCTCTACACCGGAGCGAATCTGCGCAACCGGCGGCGCAAGGCAGCCGAGGCGCTGGCCGGAGTCGGCCTCGAACACCGGCTTGATCACCAGCCGCACGAGATGTCCGGTGGTGAACGGCAACGGGTCGCGATCGCTCGCGCCGTGGTCGGTGAACCGGCGTTGTTGCTGGCAGACGAGCCGACAGGCAACCTCGACACCCAGTCGGGCGCCGGTGTGATCACGCTGTTGCGGGAGCTGAACGCGGCCGGGACGACAGTCGTGATCATCACGCATGACCGGGACATCGCGGCGAGCCTGCCGCGTCAGGTCGACATGCGGGACGGCCGGATCGTGGGTGACCATGGCTGACCGGTCGAGACTCAGGCCCGCGCGGCTCAGCACGCGCGATGTCATCCGTGTCGGTGGCGCTGGGTTACGGGCCCGGCCACTGAGGGTGTTCCTGTCCGCGCTGGGGATCGCGATCGGTATCGCCGCGATGATCGCGGTGGTCGGGATCTCCACGTCCAGCCGGGAGAACCTGGACCGGCAACTGGCCGCGCTCGGCACCAACCTGCTCACCGTCGGCCCAGGTCAGTCGCTGTTCGGCGAGCAGAGCCACCTGCCCGACGAGGCGATCGGGATGATCGACCGGATCGCCCCGGTCGAGTCCACGTCCGCGACCGGCAAGGTCGTCGGTGCGAAGGTGTACCGCAACGACCGGATTCCCGACACCCAGTCCGGCGGGATCGCGGTGCTGGCAGCCAGATCGGACCTGCCGGGCACGGTCGGCGCCACGATCGCCAGCGGCGCGTTCCTCAACGACGCCAGCGCCCAGTACCCGGCGGTCGTTCTCGGCCAGAAGGCGGCCGAGCGGCTGGGCGTCGGCACAGCCGGTGAAGAACAACGGGTCTACCTGAGAGGCCAGTGGTTCACGGTGGTCGGCGTGCTCAATGTCGTACCACTGGCACCAGAACTGGACAGCGCGGCCCTGATCGGCTGGCCGGTTGCCAAGCAGTCACTGGAGTTCGACGGCTATGCCACAACCGTCTACACGCGAGCCCGTGAGGACTCGGTGGAATCGGTGCAGGCCGTGCTGGCGGCCACCGCGAACCCGGAGAACCCCAACGAAGTCTCGGTGTCCCGGCCGTCGGACGCATTGGCCGCCAAGCAAGCGACCGACCAGACTCTCAACGGTCTTCTCCTGGGGCTTGGTGCGGTGGCGTTGCTGGTCGGGGGCGTCGGCGTGGCCAACACGATGGTCATCTCGGTATTGGAACGCCGGGCGGAGATCGGTTTGCGACGGTCACTCGGTGCGACCCGAGGACAGGTCCGGATCCAGTTCCTCGCCGAATCACTGTTGTTGTCCGCATTGGGCGGCCTTGGCGGCGTCTTGCTCGGCGTTGTGGTGACGGCTTCCTATGCGGCGTACCAGGATTGGCCGTCCGTCGTGCCCGCATGGGCATCTGCGGGCGGGGTGGGCGCCACGATGCTCATCGGCGTGATCGCCGGCCTGTACCCGGCCATCCGGGCGAGCAGGCTGTCCCCGACCGAGGCGTTGGCGACGCCTTGATTGTCGCGCCCCGTGAGCATTTGGGGGGTTCACGGGGCGCGACCCCAATCGGGGCAAGCCTGCCGACACGACACTTCCGTAGCTACCGGCGGCACGTTCGATTTGCGAGACTCGCGCTTCCATGCCGTAGGGAGCTTAAGGAGATTCGGCGTGTTCCTCCGAAGAAGACGAGCGCTGACAGCCGGTCTGGTCACCGCGTTGACCATGGGGCTGGCCGGCGTCGTCGGCGCGGCCCCGGCTCAGGCGGCCGACAGTGACATCCTGGCTCAGCTCAAGAAGGTGCCTGGGCTGACCGTGGTCTCCGAGTCGGCGACCCCGCCGGCCGGATACCGGTTCTTCATGCTCAGCTACACCCAGCCGGTCGACCACCGGCACCCGCGGGCAGGCAAGTTCGAGCAGCGCTTCCAGTTGCTGCACAAGTCGACCGACCGGCCGATGGTGCTGCACACCAGCGGCTACAACGTGCGCACGACGGCGTTCCGCTCCGAGCCGACGCAGCTGATCGACGGCAACCAGATCTCCACCGAACAGCGGTTCTTCCTGCCGTCGCGGCCCGAGCCCGCCGACTGGGACGACCTGGACATCTGGCAGGCGGCAACCGACCACCACCGGCTGGTGCAGGCGCTCAAGCCGGTCTACTCCAAGAAGTGGATCTCCACCGGGGCCAGCAAGGGCGGCATGACCTCGGTCTACCACCGCAGGTTCTACCCGCGTGATGTCGACGGTGTGGTGGCCTATGTGGCCCCGAACGACCCGATCAACGACGAGGACCGGGCGTACGACAAGTTCTTCGACACCGTCGGGACCGATCCGGCGTGCCGCCAGGCCCTTGATGACCTGCAGCGGGAAGCTCTCAAACGGCGGCCGGAGATGGTGGCGCGCTACGAGTCGTGGGCGAAGTCCGACAACCGGACGTTCAACCAGGTCCTCGGCTCGGCCGACAAGGCGTTCGAGATGACCGTGCTGGACACGGTGTGGGCGTTCTGGCAGTACTTCAAGCAGGCCGACTGTGTGAACGTGCCGGCCAAGACCGCGTCCACCGACGACATCTACAAGTTCATCGACGACGTGGCCGGCTGGGCCTTCTACACCGACCAGGGCGTCCTGCCGTACGCGCCGTACTACTACCAGGCAGCGACCCAATTGGGCTGGCCCGCGTTGAAGTTCGAGCACCTGCGCGGCCTCACCCACTATCCGGCGTCGTTCTACCAGGCCAACTCCAACCTGCCGAAGGAGTTGCGCTCGCGGCACCAGGCGTGGCCGATGATGGACGTGGACTTCTGGGTGCGGACGCAGTCCAGCCAGATGCTGTTCGTGTACGGCTCAGACGACCCGTGGGGCGCTGAGCCGTTCCACCCGAGCCGGCGTGACTCGTACCGTTACACCGCGCCAGGCGCCAACCATGGCGCGAACATCGCTCAGCTGGTCCCCGCGGAGCGCACTGCCGCGACGACCACGTTGCAGCGCTGGGCGAACGTGACGGCGCCTGCTGTCACCGCCAAGACACTGGCGCTGTCCGAGCTGGACCGCGTGGACCCGCGCGAGGCGCGCTTCCCCAGGTGACGTCTTGTGGGTGGGTCAGCGTGCCGGCCCACCCACAAGCACATTCGCGACATCCGCGACCAGGTCGCGCTGGTTGGGCTCAAGGAAGAAGTGGTCACCGGGGAAGACCTTGCACCGGAAGCCCGCTGTGGTGATCTCAGCCCAGCCTTCCACGTCCGCAACGGGGGTATCGGGATCCTTGTCGCCGGTGTACGCGACGATCGGCGTGGCCACCGGTCCGGCCTTCGAGGGCTGGTACGTCCCGACGATGTGATAGTCCGCCCGCAAGGCGGGCATCAACAGTTCGCGCAGGTCGGGATCGTCCAGCGCGTCCGACGACGTCTCACCGCCGAGTCTGCGTACATCGGCGAGGATCGCCTCGTCGCCACCGAGATGGTTCTCCTCCGGTTTGGCCAGGTGTGGCGCCGCCCGGCCGGACACCATCAGAACCTGGGGCCTGCGGCCCGTCTTGGCCAGCCGGATGGTGACCTCGTGCGCCAGCGCGGCTCCCATGCTGTGTCCGAACAGGGCGAACGGCGTGTCAGTGAGCGGCAGTACGACCTCGGTCAGCGCGTCGGCCAAGGCGTGCATGTCGGTGAAACACTGTTCTGCGAACCGATCCTGCCGCCCGGGATAGCAGACTGCGAGAACATCCACGTTTCCGGGCAACAGGACCGGCCACTCACGGTAGGAACTGGGTGCCCCGCCCGCATGGGGAAGGCAGATCAGCCGGACGTCCGGCGCGGCTGAGGGCCGGTACTGGCGGAACCAGGTCTTGTTCACCTTTCGTTGATACCAGTACCAGCCAAGGCATCAACAGTGGGCGCGCACCTTGCGGATGTCGACCGGCAGTGCGGGACGGCCGTCCACGGTGTCCGGCGGCACGACGCCACCGGCGGCCACCTTGTCCAGTGTGGACAGTCCGGCCGGGCTGACCGTGCCGAAGATCGTGTAGTTCGGCCGGAGCGCGGAATCGCCGTACACCAGGAAGAACTGGCTTCCGTTGGTGTCCGGGCCCGCGTTGGCCATCGCCAGCACGCCACGCGCGTAGACCTTGCGCTCACCGGTCGGGTCGGTCGGCGCGGGTGGCAGACCCGTTGGCAGCTCGTCCTTGTAGCGGTAGCCCGGGCCGCCTTCACCCGTGCCGCTGGGGTCACCACACTGCAGCACCTTCAAAGTCGGGTAGCTGGTCAGCCGGTGACACGACGTGAAGTCGTAGAACCGGTGCTTGGCCAAGTGAATGAAGCTCTGCACCGTGCACGGCGCCTTGGCCCGGTCGAGCGTGACCGTCAGCTTTCCCTGATTTGTCGGCACATCCACACGGACCAGGCCGTGGGACGGAGTCCTGCGCGGGTCCGGCGGCAACGGCACCGGCCGCGCGGCCGGCTCTTCCGGAGTCTCGGTGTACTTGCACGGGCCGTGGGTGGTCTTCGGCGGCGCTGCCTGCTCCGCCGAGGACACCCCGCCCGTCACCATCAGCGCCGTCCCGGCGATCCCCGCGACGACGGCCAATCGGACCAGTCTCGACACGATCGTCCTCCCGTTCTCGGTCTATGACCGGGTAAGACAACCGTGTCCGATGGTTTCCGGCAAGAAACTAACGTCGTTAAGGCTGCTCCCACAGCCAGAACTCGATGCCCTGGTTGTCCACACAGTCCGCGGACAGGCCGTACGACTCCTGCTCGATCTCGCCGGTCTGCCCGCCGTGGGCGCGGACCCGTTCGAGCGCGGAAGGCAGATCGTCGACCGCATACATCAGCTTCCAGCCGACCTGCCTGCCCGGGCCGCCCCACAGACCGCCCTGCAGCCCGCTGCCCTCGATGCCCCAGCCACGGTCGACCCGGCCGGGGGAGAACTGCCAGCCGAGCACGGCGCCGTAGAAGTCCTTGGCCGCCGCGTCATCCGGGACCTGGAACGTGAAGTAGCCCGCGGCGCCGTGCCGGACCGGCGGCGCGTCCGGCCGCGTTCCCTGGGTCACGAGCCACCGCTGGCCGAACGGGTCACGGATCGACCCGCCCCGGCCGTACGGCGACGACGTCACAGGACGGATCAGCTCCGCGCCCAGTTCGACTGCGCGGTCCACAGCGCGATCGGGATCGGGCACTTCGACCCGGACGCTCGCGCCACCTCCTGTGGACGCGACATGGCCGATCTCCGCGAACTCCTCGGACAGCATCAGGACCGAATCGCCGATGGACACCTCGGCGTGCCCGATCCGGCCGTCATCCATCACGATCGGTTCGCCACGCCGTTGCGCACCGAACACGTCGACGTAGAAATCCAATGCCGCTCGCGCGTCCGGCACAGCCAGGTAGGGCGTGAGTGCGCTGGTCGTTGTCTCGGTTGTGGTCATGTCCTCTCCCATCAGCACCGCGCGGCGCAGTTTGTCGCGCAACTCGGCAGCGAATCGCGGATCAGGGGTGGCCGGCTCGACCGGCTGGCGGAGGGCGTCGAGTGGATCGGTCATCACTGCCCTCCTTTGAGGTGATAGGCCTTGCGGAACGCGGTTCTGGCGCGGACCAGCAGCGCTTCGGTGGCGTGCACGGTCCGGCCGAGGCACTCGGCGACTTCGTTGACCGGCAGGCCATCGACATATCGCAACGTGAGCGCGGCCCGGTGGTGGGCGCCCAACCGCCCCAGGACTTCCCGCGCGACCAGGGCGTCCAGCTCCCCGGTCCACGGATCGGTGACGTCAGGCTCATGGATCAGCCGCAGGCCCCGCTCCTCACGCTCCCGCCGCCGCCAGTGGTCGGCGAGTTTGTGCCGCGCGACCCCGATCAGCCACGCGACACTGACCGGCGGGGCATCGGCCTTGCGGCACGAGCCGACCGCGCCGAGGAACGTCTCCGACGTCAGCTCCTCGGCCACCGAGCGGTTCCCGCACCGCGACAGCAGGTATCCGTACACCTCCGGCAACGCCGACTCATACAGCTCGAGCAGGTCGAACGCCGGGTCCGGGCGGGCCCTCGGTTGCGTCATACCCCCATCGTCGTCCGGCAGACCGGTTCTCCGACGGGGTGATTTACGCGTCTTTGGGGTCTTGACAGTTCCCGGTTCGAGTCGCTAGTCCACGGACGTGACACACTGGTAGGGCTATGACCGCTCTGCCTCTCGTTTTCGACGCGCCCAAGCGTGGCCTGCCGCCGCGCCACCTTGCCGACCTCTCCGCAGCCGCCCGGCGTGAAGCCGTTGTGGCGCTCGGTGAGAAACCGTTCCGTGCCAACCAGTTGTCGCACCACTACTTCGGCAGGCTGACCGCCGACCCGGAAGCGATGACCGACATCCCGGCGGAGACAAGGCAGCGGCTCGTGCAGGAACTCCTGCCGCCCCTGCTGACCGTGGTCCGGCACGTCCAATGCGACGACGGTTCAACCCGCAAGACACTCTGGCGCGCACACGACGGCACTCTGGTCGAGAGCGTGCTCATGCGTTACCCCGACCGGACGACACTGTGCGTATCCAGCCAAGCCGGCTGCGGCATGGCCTGCCCCTTCTGCGCAACAGGCCAAGGCGGCCTGCAACGCAACATGTCCACCGCGGAGATAGTCGACCAGGTCCGTCTGGCGGCAGCAGCCATGCGCGACGGCGAAATGTCCGGCAGCCCAGGCAGACTCTCGAACATAGTCTTCATGGGAATGGGTGAACCGCTGGCGAACTACCGCCGAGTGGTGGACGCGGTTCACCGTATTTGTGATCCGTCTCCTTCGGGCCTGGGTATTTCCCAGCGTTCGGTAACTGTGTCGACTGTGGGTCTGGTTCCGGCTATTCGGAAACTGACCGAGGAGGGTTTGCAGGTTCGTTTGGCGGTGTCTTTGCATACGCCGGATGACGAATTGCGCGACACTCTGGTGCCGGTGAACACTCGGTGGAAGGTTTCGGAGGTCCTTGACGCGGCCCGGGCTTATGCCGATCGCACGGGACGTCGTGTTTCCATCGAGTACGCCTTGATTCGTGACATCAATGATCAGCCTTGGCGGGCTGATCTGCTGGGCAAGTTGCTTCGCCGTCATCTGGGGCAGTTCGCGCACGTGAATGTGATCCCTTTGAACCCGACTCCGGGTTCGAAGTGGGACGCGTCGCCCAAGCCTGTGGAGACCGAGTTCGTCCGTCGTGTCAACGCCGCCGGTGTCGCGTGCACCGTCCGTGACACCCGCGGGCGCGAGATCGCCGCCGCCTGCGGCCAACTCGCCGCCGAAGGCTAAGCCACACTGTGTGCTGGCATTGAATGCAATGACAGCACTGGAGGTGAAGCATGGCGGTCTTGACGATCCGTGACCTCGACGAGGGGTTGAAGGCTCAGCTCAGGATCCGTGCCGCCGAGAACGGCCGCTCAATGGAGGCCGAGGTGCGCGCGATCCTCGCCTCAGTGCTGACCAAGCGGGTGCCCGGTCCTGGGATGGGGTCGAGGATTCGGTAGCGGTTCGCCGACGCGGACTCCGGATCGTTCGAGCTTCCACCACGGGTGGAGCAGGTGCGAGCGGTGGAGTTTCCTGAGTGATCGTTCTCGACACCGATGTCATCTCTGAACTGATGAGGCAGGACCCGGATGACACCGTGGTCCAGTGGGTTGATCGATACCCTGCGGATGAGGTCTTCATTACGTCCGTGACGGCCGCCGAACTCGCGTATGGCGTCGCCCGGCTTCCCGACGGTCAACGCAAGACCGTGCTCGCAGCCAGGATCGCGGAACTTCTCGCAGACGACTTCCGAGATCAAATCTTGCCGTTCGACGAAGTGGCGGCCGGCCACTACGGCCAGATCGCGGCGGCGCGCGAGAAACAGGGCCGCCCGATCACCATGGCTGACGCCCAGATAGCCGCGATCTGCCGGCGCTTCGTCGCCTGCCTGGCGACGCGAAACACCAAGGACTTCGCGGACGCGGGTATCGCGTTGCGCGATCCGTGGGGCGATCCGCCCAAGCTGTAGGACGGTATCGCCGCCGTGGGGCGGATCACGACGGGTATCGAGGCATGTGCAACATCTGATATCATTGATTCAGATCTTGATATCTTGGAGGTGCGGCATGGCTCGTACTGTGATCGACCTCGACGATGACCTGGTGGCAGATGTGTCCAGGGCCTTGGGAACCAGCACGAAGAAGGAGACCGTCAACGCGGCTCTGCGTGAGGTTCTGGAGAACCGCCGCCGGGCCTTGGCTTTGACCCGGTTAAGGGCTTCCGCGGCCGACGGTGCTTTCGATCTGGAAAAACTTGAGGACAAGCGAGACTACCGTCGGTGAATCCTGCCGAGTTCCTGATCGACACCAGTGCGCTGGCCCGGCTCTTGCGACCGGACGCCGAGTCGTTCGGCTGGGACCAGGCTGCCGCGGCCGGGCTCATCGCGGTGTGTCCCATCACTGAGCTGGAATTCTTCTACAGCGCGAGATCATTCGCCGACCGCGAGCAGGGCATCGAGGACATGCGGTCATTGTTCGGCTGGGTGCCCATCGGTGACCGATCCTATGACCGCGCCCGGGAGGTTCAGGGTGAGCTCACCGCAAAGGGGCAGCATCGCAGCGCAGGCCCGGTGGACCTTGTTGTCGCCGCTACCGCCGAGTTGCAGGGCCTGACATTGCTCCACCGGGACCACGACTTCGAGCGCATCGCTGCGGTGACTGGCCAGGCCCTGCAGTGGTACGGACCGGTGGATGGTGGCTGACAGTTCGGCGCGTGAGCAGGTGCTGGCCGGGATCTTGCGAGAAGTCGCCGAGCAGAGGGACGCCGCGCAGGAGGAGGCAGACCCGGTCACACGTGAGCGCATGCTGCGCCATGCAAGGTCGAGAGAGGATCTCGCCGAGGAAGAGGCCGAAGCGGTTGCGGCTGACATCGCCGACAACGAACAGACCGCTCCGTTGCCTCGTCACTGTCGATAGCTCCCAAGGCTCGCGCTGCTGCAGCAATGCTTACATTTGTCGACAGCGTTTCTTACGTCTGGATGTAAGGAACGCTGTCGTTGAGCGAGTGTCACTCGATCCGGTGGCGGGTCTGGTGCGGGTGCACGATTGAATGGCGTGCCTAGGCACCTGCAGAGGTGGGGCCCCGAGATCGGAGGTCGGATGGCCGACGCAACACGGGACGTCGAGAAGGTCTACGCCACGGCTGATGTGGTGGCGAAGCTGCGCCGCCTGGCGGACGCGCTGGAGTCGGAGACGGCTTTCCGGATTCAGATCGCCGGCGAGCGGATCCGGGTTCCCGCGCGCGCCGAGTTCTCCGTCGAGCATGAGCGTGGCGATGGGGAAGAGGAGATCGAGTTCCAGCTCAAGTGGACACTCGAGGACGATGACGACGAGGACGACGACGAGAAGGTCGTCTAGTTCCTGCGCCTTGCGGCCGGCGCCGGCGCGTTGACACGTGACATTTTGGTCACCTATCGTCGTGGGGTGACCGACGACGACCGTGTCTTCAAGGCGCTGGCCGACAAGACGCGCAGGCGGCTGCTTGACCGGCTGTTCGCGCGCGACGGCCGGACGTTGTCGGACCTTGAATCCGAAGAGGACATGACGCGGTTCGGCGTGATGAAGCATCTCAAGCAGCTTGAGGACGCCGGCCTGGTCACCACCCGGAAATCCGGCCGGGAGAAACTGCATTTTCTCAACGTGGTGCCGATCAGGCTCATCCACGACCGATGGATCGACAAGTACACCGAGCCGCAGGTGGCCGCACTCGTCCAGCTGAAGACCCAGCTGGAGAACCCCGTGGCCGTGCAGGTGCACCGCATCTACGTCAAGGCGGCGCCGGAGGCGATCTGGAGTGCCATCACCGACCCGGAATGGTCGGTGCGCTATGGCTTTCGCGGCCCGGTTTCGTACGAACTGCGGCCCGGTGGTGTGTTCAAGGTGCCGGCCGGTGTGGACTCGACGAGCGTTTTGGTCGAGGGTGAGGTCATCGAGGCCGACCCGCCGCGCCGGCTCGTGCAGACGTGGCGCCCGACCTGGCTTGGCGAACCGGCTACGCGTCTGACCTACGAGATCAAAGAGGGCCGGAACGGCGTCTGCTCACTGACTGTCACACATGACGTTCGCGATGCTCCGCGGACCGCCGCACAGGTGGGCGGCGGCTGGGCCGAGGTGCTCAGCGATCTCAAGACGTTGCTGGAGACGGGTTCCAGCCTTTATTAGGGATACTGGGCAGCATGGAGATCTGGGTCAACCCGGCGTGCTCGAAATGCCGGTCCGCGGTGAAGATGCTCGACGAGGCCGGTGCCGATTACACGATCCGGCGATATCTGGAGGAGCCGCCGACCGCGCAGGAACTCGGCGACGTGCTCACGCGGCTCGGCTTGGAGCCATGGGACATCGTCCGGACCGCCGAGCCGGTGGCCAAAGAACTGGATGTCAAGAGCTGGGGCCGCACACCGGCCGACCGGGACCGCTGGATCGAGGCGATGGCCGCTCATCCGATCCTGATCCAACGGCCGATCATCACGGCCGATGACGGCACCACAGTGGTGGGCCGTTCCGAAGACGCGGTCCGGTCGGTGCTCTAGCCGGTCTCGCATCGACTTGCGGCTGAGGCATAAAGCCGATCCACTCAGGACGCCTGCGGGACGATCAAGGTCGTGCGCACTCGGCTGGGGATCCTGGGATCGGCGCTGATCTTGTGCCTGACTGCCTGTACCAGCCCGGATCCGGGTGGTCGTCAGCCGCTGAACACCGACAAGGTGACCGATGCGGGGCCGGAGATCTGTTCTCTGCTGCCGAAACAGGCCATAGCACATCTGACCGCCCGCGCCGAGGAGAATCTGACAGCTGTCGGTGACCTGCCAGTCGGGCCGGACACGGACCGTGGTCAATGCGACGTGCTTGTCTCGGAGGGAGAATCGCGACAGACAGTAGCGCGGCTCCGGATCGACACGAATCAGGCAGGCGCGGTTGTTCGTGTCAATGAAGCGATTCAGATAGCTCAGGAACGTGGCGCACGCACGCCGTTGCCCAACCCGTTGCGGAAAGGCAACGAGGCGGCGCCATCCATCTCGCTCGCCATCAAATGCGGTAACCGTCCTGTCCAAATCGGAATCGACATCACCGGATACGACACGCGCCGCAACACCGTTGACGCGGACCTGGCCGATCTGTCCGGTGTGGTGGCGTCGAAGTACGGCGGCAGGCTCGGTTGCCGGTCCGAGGTCGCGCCGCCGCTCGAGGAGGAACAACGCGGCAACGTCCTGATGAAGGCCGGTAACGGCGACACGGATGTCCCAAGTGGACCGTCACCGGGGCCGTCGGCCAGCATCGGTCTTGTCGAGGCGATCACGACCGCGCCCGACGGAACTGTCTACTTCGTGGGGCGTAAGTACTCGGTGGACGTCAGCCCGCGAAGCGTCGAAGGCGACACCGCGCCGTGGGGACAGAGCCTGCGGATCCTACGGATCCGTACCGACGGTGTCGTCGAAGTGGCGTGGGATCCGAACCTGGCGCCGTTCTCGGTGAACGCCAGCCCAGTTCCCGGTGACATTCCGGAGAAACTCCGGTTACAGGGCCGGGACACGTTGGGTGCGGTGAGTGCGTTGACCTTGCACAAGGACCAGGTCTGGCTCGTACCGACGAACGCAACGTCCAAACAGGCCGGTGGGACGCTGTCCCGGCCGGTGCGGATCGTCCAGCTCAACGGCGGACGCGCAGTCGACCTCCGTGCGATCAAGGCGCCCAACGACGCCGACTCCAGCCGGATCAAGGATCCAGCGGGGCGGCCGATCCCCAATTCGATCGACCTCTGGAACGAAAGCCAGTTCTCCGCGGTCAGTTTCGACGGCGAAACACCCGTGCTGCTTGACAGCGCGCACGCCCGCGTCTGGCGAGTCGACGCTCTGCGCGACGGCAAGATCCTCGACGCGACAGTCTTCCCAGCCGTTACTCAGATTGCCGCGGGCAGCAGCACCGCCGCGCTCACCGGCGGCCGGTTCGCCGTCAGCACCCCACAAGGCGGGATCAGCGTCCTCAACAGCCGCGGCCAAGTCCCCGTCGGCTTCCCCACTGTCAGCGCACAGATAGACGGCGTCGGCCTCAGCCCGCTGGAACTCGGCCGCCGCCAGCTGGCCGGCGCGGGCGACGACATCCTCGTCCACGCCATGACCAGCCAGATCAACGCCCCAGCCGTGGTCCGCGTCAACAGCAAAGACGGCACAGCCCGCACAATCCAGGTCAGCGGCTACCCAGGCTCCCGTGACCCATCCAGCAACGTCGACACAACCCGTTTCGCCCGGACCTTCGGCACAGCCGCCAACGCCACCCGCCTCTTCGCCACCGGCTGGCCGGTCTCAGCCCTGGGAGCCGTCGGCCAGAACATCCTCATGGCGCCCTTCGGGGCCCGAATCCTCTACGAACTCGTGCCCCGCCGCTGACCGAGGCGCGTGCCTCAAACACCCAGACGAGGCCTCCGGCCCCCCGTTTTCCATGCTACTCAGGGGGTCCGACAAGCGTCCTCAGTCTTGATCTTGGGGACGCAGGCTGTCCACAGGGGGCTGTTGCCTCGGAGGCGACCGTTTTCTGTCAGTCCCCACCGGTAGGCTGGAAATCGGGGGGCCGAGGGCCGCCCCAAGGCGAAATGGTGCGGGGGTTTTCAGCGGCGCCAGCTGGTGCGGCGGCGGATCTGGTCGATCACGAGCAGGATGATCAGGCCCGTTCCGGTGCCGATCAGCCAGAGGTCCTCGGTGCGGCCGGTGTGGTTGCCGATGAGCATGATGAACATCGCGAAGGCGGTGAACCAGCCGGCGATCCGGGTGCCCTTGGGGAAGCTGCCGTGCCAGCCCCATTCGGCCGACGGCTCGTCCTGCGGGCTGACGGTGTGCGCCGGAGCCTTTTCAGAGCTCGCCACGGTCCCTCCTTGTTCACGCTGCCAACATCGGTAATGGTCCCATACCCGGCCACCGGTGCCTCAGGCACGGTCGGCGACAATAGGCGGCGATGTCCGCAAACATTCGCTCTGTCATCCTCCTCGGCTCCACCGGGTCGGTCGGTACCCAGGCGCTCGAGGTGATCGCGGCCAACCCGGACAAGTTCCGGGTCGTCGGGCTCGCTGCGGGTGGTGCCAACCCCGCTGTACTGGCAAAACAGGCTCAGGACTTCGGCGTCAAGAACGTCGCGGTGCCACAGGGCGGCACCGGATTCGGTGACGCCAGGGTGTTCACCGGGCCGCGCGCCGTCCTCGATCTGATCGAGGCGGTGCCCGCGGATGTGATTCTCAACGCGATCACCGGATCGCGTGGTCTTGAGCCGACGCTGCACGCTCTCAAGACCGGCGCCCGGCTGGCGCTGGCCAACAAGGAGTCGTTGATCGCGGGCGGCCCGCTCGTGCTCGAAGCGGCTCAACCGGGCCAGATCGTGCCGGTCGACTCCGAGCACTCCGCGGTCGCCCAGTGCCTGCGGGGCGGGCGGGCCGAAGAGGTCGAGCGGCTCGTTGTCACCGCATCGGGTGGTCCGTTCCGGGGCTGGGCCAAGGCCGACCTGCAGAGCGTCACGCCCGAGGCCGCGATGGCGCACCCGACCTGGTCGATGGGCCCGGTCATCACGATCAACTCGGCCACCCTGGTCAACAAGGGTCTTGAGGTCATCGAGGCGCACCTGCTGTTCGGCGTCCCGTATGACCGGATCGACGTGGTCGTCCACCCGCAGTCGATCATTCACTCCATGGTCACGTTCAGTGACGGGTCCACGCTGGCGCAGGCCAGCCCGCCGGATATGCGCCTGCCGATTTCGCTCGCGCTCGGCTGGCCGGACCGTCTGCCCGGCTCGGCGCAGCGCTCCAGGTTCGACGAACCCACGGCCTGGACCTTCGAACCGCTGGACGACGACACGTTTCCCGCGGTCAGGCTGGCCCGGCAGGCCGGCGAGACCGGTGGCTGCCACCCGGCCATCTACAACGCCGCGAACGAGGAGGCAGTGGCCGCTTTCCTAGAGCTGAACGTGGGCTTCACCTCGATCGTGGACACTGTGCAACGAGTACTGGCGCAGGCCGATGCCTGGCGAGGGACCCCGGGCGGTGTCGAGGAGGTCCTCGCGGCTGAGGACTGGGCACGGGCACGGGCCCGCGAACATCTCGGAAGGAACTGACCGTGGAGTTGATCTTCGGAATCGTGCTGTTCGCGCTCGGCATCGGCCTGTCGGTCGCGCTGCACGAGGCCGGGCACATGTTCACGGCCAAGTGGTTCGGCATGAAGGTGCGCCGCTACTTCATCGGCTTCGGCCCGAAGATCTTCTCCTTCAAGCGCGGTGAGACCGAGTACGGCCTGAAGGCGATCCCCGGCGGCGGCTTCTGCGACATCGCCGGCATGACCGCGATGGACGAGCTCACACCGGACGAGGAAAAGCGCGCGATGTGGCGCTATCCCGCCTGGAAGCGCGTGGTGGTGATGGTCGCCGGGTCGATCTCGCACTTCATCCTCGGCTTCATCCTGCTCTACATCCTCGCCGCCAGCATGGGACTGCCCAACCTGGTCGACAAGCCGGTGATCGCCAGCACGTCGTGTGTCCAGAACGACACTCTCAACCAGGACCCGAACACTCCCCGGCCACAGTGCTCACCCAGCGACCGGTCGCCCGCGCGGGATGCCGGGCTGCAGGCGGGTGACCTGGTCGTGGCGGTGAACGGCAAGGACACCAAGACCTTCAGCGACCTGCGCGCCACTCTGAAGCCGCTGTCGGGCCCGCAGCAGATCACCGTCGAGCGGGACGGTCAGGACCGGACGTTCACTGTGGACGTCGCGGTCGCGCAGCGCCTGGCCCAGAAGGGTGACCAGCGGGTGCTGGACCCGCAGGGCAGCATCGGCGTCTTCCAGGAGCGGATATTCGAGTACAACGCCTGGAACGCGGTCGGTGGCACTGTCGGCTTCACGGGTGACATGTTCGTCAAGACCTGGGAAGGCCTGATGCGCTTCCCCGAGCGGCTGCCCGCTGTGGTGAAGGCCATCGGTGGCGGCGAGCGCGACCCCGACACGCCGATCAGTGTCGTGGGCGCGAGTAGACTCGGTGGCGAAGCGATCGAACGCGGCTTGTGGGACCTGGTTCTGCTGCTGCTGGCGAGCCTGAACTTCTTCATCGGCGTGTTCAACCTGCTACCGCTGTTGCCGCTGGATGGGGGACACGTCGCGGTGATCGTCTACGAGAAGGTCCGCAACGCGTTCCGCCGCATGCGCGGCAAACCGGCGGGTGGTCCCGTGGACTACACGAAGCTGATGGGGCTCACCATGGTGGTGGTCTTCATCGGCGGTGCGGTGATGCTGCTCACGATCACCGCCGACATTGTCAACCCGATCACGCTCAACTAGAGGAGTTGTCATGACCAGCGGCGAAGTGCTGCTCGGCATGCCGTCACTGCCGCCGCCGGTCTTGTCAGAGAGGCGTAAGACCCGGCAGCTGATGGTCGGTTCGGTCGGTGTGGGCAGTGAGTTCCCGGTCTCGGTGCAGTCGATGACCACGACCGTGACCGCGGACGTGAACGCCACCCTGCAGCAGATCGCGGAGCTGACCGCGGCGGGCTGTGACATCGTGCGGGTGGCCTGCCCGTCGCAGGACGACGCCGAAGCGTTGCCGGCGATCGCGCGCAAGTCGCAGATCCCGGTGATCGCCGACATCCACTTCCAGCCGAAGTACGTCTTCGCCGCGATCGAGGCCGGGTGCGCCGCGGTGCGGGTCAACCCGGGCAACATCAAGAAGTTCGACGACAAGGTCAAAGAGATCGCGGCCGCGGCGCGCGACCACGGCACGCCGATCCGCATCGGGGTGAACGCGGGTTCGCTGGATCCGCGGCTGCTGGCCAAGTACGGCAAGGCGACGCCCGAGGCGCTGGTGGAGTCCGCGCTGTGGGAGGCGTCGCTGTTCGCCGAGCACGACTTCCACGACATCAAGATCTCGGTCAAGCACAACGACCCGGTGGTGATGATCCGGGCGTACGAGCTGCTGGCGGAGTCGTGTGACTACCCGTTGCACCTGGGCGTGACCGAGGCCGGTCCGGCGTTCCAGGGCACGATCAAGTCCGCGGTGGCCTTCGGCGCGCTGCTGCGCCAGGGCATCGGCGACACGATCCGGGTCTCGCTGTCCGCGCCGCCGGTGGAGGAGGTCAAGGTCGGCACGCAGATCCTGCAGTCGCTGAACCTGCGGCCGCGCAAGCTGGAGATCGTGTCGTGCCCGTCGTGCGGCCGGGCACAGGTGGATGTGTACAAACTGGCCGATGAGGTCACGGCGGGCCTGGAGGGGATGGAGGTTCCGCTCCGGGTCGCGGTGATGGGGTGTGTCGTGAATGGACCGGGCGAGGCCCGGGAGGCCGATCTGGGCGTGGCGTCCGGCAACGGCAAGGGCCAGATCTTCGTGCGCGGCAAAGTCATCAAGACCGTGCCCGAACACCAGATCGTGGAGACCCTGATCGAAGAGGCGATGCGCATCGCCGAGGACATGGAGCCGGTCGAGGGCTCGCCCGTCGTCACGGTGTCCTGACCCAGCAGTTCGGTGGTGGCCGGAGACGGTGCCTGATTCGACGGGTTGGGCACTTGGACTCCTCGATTCGGTGGTTCATCTGGCACGCTTAGTAGGTGCTTCGGATGGCTTCCGCGCGGTTACTCGACGAACGAGACGGCATGGCGGTGCGAGCCGTGCTGGCCGCGGATCCGGTCGCGTGTTGCATGGTGGCGGCGAGGGTCGAAGCCGCAGGTCTGGACGCCTGGCGGCTGGGTGGTGAGCTGTGGGGAGCCGACGTCCGGCCGATGCGCAACGGGCGCCTTGACGGGCTGTGTTACGTCGGCCCGAACCTGATTCCGTTGCGCGGCAACAAGGCTGCGCTGCGGTGTTTCGCCGACCGGGCGCTTCGGCGCAGGCGGATGTGCTCGTCGCTGGTCGGCCCGGCCGAGCAGGTGCTGGGCATGTGGGCCGAGCTCGAGCCGGAATGGGGCCCGCCCCGGGAGGTCCGCGCGGACCAGCCCTTGATGGCGATCAGCTCGTCTCCGCTGGTCAAAGCCGATCCGCTGGTGCGGCCGGTCCGGCCGGACGAGCTGGACCGCTACCTGCCCGCCGCGATCGCGATGTTCATCGAAGAGGTGGGCGTCGACCCCCGTGTGGGTGATGGCGGTGCCGGCTATCGCGCCCGCGTGGCCGAGTTGATCGCCGGTGGCCGGGCGTTCGCCCGGTTCGAGGGCGGCAACGTGGTGTTCAAGGCCGAGATCGGGGCGCTTTCCAAGTCCGTCGGGCAGATCCAGGGCGTCTGGGTGCACCCCGACCGGCGGGGCAGCGGCATAGGCACCGCAGGCACCGCAGCCGTGGTGGAACGGCTCGTCAAAGGCATGAACCGGACCGCGAGCCTGTATGTCAACTCGTACAACGCGCCTGCGCGGGCCGCATACCAGCGGATCGGATTCACCCAGGTCGGGGTCTACGCGACGGTGCTGTTTTAACGCTACTCATTTGGCGGTTGCGGCATACTGCGCCGAGTGAACCGAACGGGGCTTGTCGCCGCACTCCTGGTGGTCCTGCCGATAGCCGGCTGCGGGTTGTTCGGCTCTGAGCCTGGTCCCGAGGACTTCGCCCGCGATTTCCTGACCGCATACGCCAGCGGCGACACCAGCGGCGCCGCTGGTCGGACCGATTCTGCCGTGAACGCGAAGGCGCTACTGGACAACGTGCGTGGCGCGTTGAAGCCGGTCGCGGTCAAGACACAGGTCACCGGTTCGACGACGATGGAGGACAAGAGCGCGAAGGTCCGGTTCACCGCCGACTGGGATCTCGGCAAAGACCGGCACTGGTCCTACGAGGGCGAGATGGAAGTCCGCCCGGACAACGACTCCTTCCGCGTGCACTGGCTGCCGTCGGTCATCCACCCCAAACTGGGCGCGCAGCAGACCATCGGCCTGCGGGACAAGGAAGCCACGCAGGCGCCTGTGCTCGACCGTGACGGCGCGCCGCTGCTGGCACCCGAACGAGTGGTTTCGGTGATTCTGGACCCCGCGAAGGCCGGTGATGTGGCAGCGGTCGCGGGGACGCTGGCCGCCGCGGTCGGCAAGGTCGACCCGGCGATCACCCAGCAGTCGATCGTCGACGGGGTCAACAAGACGCCAAAGGGCCAGTCGTACACCGTGGTCTCGTTGCGGGACGCGGACTATCAGTCGGCCAAGGCGCAGATCTACGAGCTGCCCGGCGTCCGGTTCACCGCCGCGACACGGCTGCTGGCGGTCGACAAGAACCTCGCGACCCAACTGCTGCCGAACATCCGCAAGCTCGTGGAGGACCAGGTCTCCGGCAAGCCCGGATTCCGGGTGGTGACGTTGAACGCCGCAGGCGGCGAGGTCGAGGAGATCTTCGTCAAGGACGCCGAAGCGGGCACCGCCGCGTACGTGACGTTGAGCCGCAAGATCCAGGCCGCGGCTGAGGCAGCGATCGACCCCGTGCCGCAAGTTTCCGCCATCGTCGCGATTCAGCCGTCCACCGGCGATGTGCTCGCCGTCGCCCAGAACGCGCCGGCCGATGCTCAGGGCGCCATAGCCCTGACCGGCCGCTACCCGCCCGGCTCGACGTTCAAGATCATCACCTCCGCGGCGGCGTTCCAGGCCGGCTCGGCAGTCACCGCCGACACGCCGGTCGGATGCCCAGGCACGATCACCATCGGCCCGCGAGCGATCCCGAACTCGGGCAACTTCGACAAAGGCACCATTCCGTTGCACACCGCGTTCGCCGTGTCGTGCAACACGACGTTCGCCAAGCTCGCCGCCGACATGGCGCCGGACGCCCTGACCAACGCGGCCAAACAGTTCGGCATCGGCGTCGACTACGTGATCCCGGGCATCACCACGGTCACCGGCTCCGCGCCACCGGCCGCGGATCTGACCGAGCGCGCCGAAGACGGCTTTGGCCAGGGCAAAGTCCTCGTGTCGCCGTTCGGGCTGGCCGTGGTCGCGTCCACTGTGGCGAGTGGGACTGTGCCGAAGGCCACGTTGTTGCGCGACAAGCCGACCAAGATCGACCAGCAGCCCGCGGCAATACCCGCACCCGTCCTTGATGCGTTGCGCGCAATGATGCGCGAAGTCGTGACCGCCAACCCCACTCACCCGCTTGCGCAACTACCTGACGTGCGTGGAAAGACCGGCACAGCACAGTTCGGCGACGGCACGCATTCACACGGGTGGTTCGCTGGCTACCAGGGCGATCTCGCGTTCGCCGTGCTGCTCACGGACGCGGGCAGCTCAGGAGTGGCACTGGATGCCACCGATCGTTTCTTGCGCGCTGTCGCCGCGTCGTAGTGTTGTTGTATGCCCGTACGTGCCCC
Organism: Kibdelosporangium banguiense; assembly: GCF_017876405.1. Lineage (GTDB taxonomy): Bacteria > Actinomycetota > Actinomycetes > Mycobacteriales > Pseudonocardiaceae > Kibdelosporangium > Kibdelosporangium banguiense. Next base: position 4,450,315 of record NZ_JAGINW010000001.1, read on the forward strand.
ACTGACTCCTGGCGAGCAGACGCCGCGCCGCCCAGTGCCCATCACCATCGCCCGTCCTGAGTACGTCGACAAGCCCGCGCCCGCGCGCAACACAGAGCCGACGTACGTGCAGACGCCCGAGGTGATCGAGGCCATGCGCGTCGCCAGCCGGATCGCCGCCCAGGCCCTGCAGGAGGGCGGCAAGGCAGTCAAACCGGGCGCCACCACGGACGACGTCGACGCGATCGTGCACGAGTTCCTGCTGGACCACGGCGCGTATCCGTCGACCCTCGGCTACCGCGGTTTCCCCAAGTCCTGCTGCACCTCACTCAACGAGGTCATCTGCCACGGAATCCCGGACTCGACCCTGATCGACGACGGCGACATCGTCAACATCGACGTCACGGCGTTCATCGGCGGAGTGCACGGCGACACCAACGCGACGTTCTTCGCCGGCGAACCCTCCGACGAAGCCCGCCTGCTGGTGGAACGCACCCACGAAGCCACCACGCGTGCGATCAAGGCGGTCCGCCCCGGCCGCGCCCTCAACGTCATCGGCCGAGTCATCGAGGCCTACGCCAAACGCTTCGGCTACGGCGTGGTCCGCGACTTCACCGGCCACGGAATCGGCCGCTCCTTCCACAGCGGGCTCGTGATCCTGCACTACGACGAGCCCTCCGTGACCACGGAGATCCAGACCGGCATGACCTTCACCATCGAGCCCATGATCACCCTCGGCGGCGTCGACTACGACATCTGGTCCGACGGCTGGACGGTCACCACCAAGGACAAAAAGTGGACCGCCCAGTTCGAACACACAATCGTCGTGACCGACACCGGCGCCGAGATCCTCACGCTGCCTTGACGCCGCCCTGAGCATGGGCCACGGCCCCCGTTTACCAGCCTATCGCCGGGGTCTGACAAGAAGCGGTGTCGGCAGGCTGTTCCAGGGGAGGTTGTCCACAGACACGGACCTGTCCACAGCGGGGATGTTGGTGGCTGAAACTTGTCGTATCCCGCTCGTAGGCTGGACTCCGGGGCTGGAGGCCGCCATGGAGCAGGCCTGGGTCTGTCTTTCCGGGGGATGTGCCCTCGGAAAGACAGACCGCCGGCTGCTTGGTCAGGCTGGGTGTTCGGCGAGGTAGCTGAGGGCTTCGGCGAGGAAGCCGCCGGCCTCGCGGACGGCCCGTTCGGGGTCGCGGTCGCGGATGGCGAAGAGCAGGCCGCGGTGGTCGATCTTGCGGGCGTCGGGCTGGGAGTTGTCGAGGGCTTCGATGCTGGCTTTGATCACTTCGGTGAGGCCGGCGTGCAGTTCGGCGAGCAAACGGTTGTGTGATGCGATGACGACGAGGTGGTGGAAGTCCGCGTCGATCTGGACGAAGCGGGCCCACTGGCCGGATGCCGCGGCTTCGTCGCGCATCTCCAGCAGGCGGGTGAGCTGTTCGAGCTGGGCTTCGGTGCGGGCGGAGGCGGCCAGGCGGGCGCCTTCGACTTCCATTGTCCGCCGTACTTCGAGGACATCACGTAGCTCGGGTCCACACAGCCGCCGGACTGCGCCGGAGAGTTCACTCGTGGCCCGTACGAATGTGCCGTCGCCTTGGCGGACCTCGAGGAGGCCTGCGTGGGCGAGGGCACGTACGGCCTCGCGGACTGTGTTGCGGCCGACGCCAAGCGCGGTGACGAGCTCGGGTTCGGTGGGGATTCGCTCGCCAACCCGCCATTCGCCCGTGGTGATCGCGCTGCGCATCTGCTCGATCACTTGGTCGACAAGGCCGGCACGCCGGGTCGTGGCCAACGGCACGGTGTCATCCTCCCCACGTCGATGTTCGGGACAACCGAACATCCTACGTCTCTTGTAGTAGTCATGGTGTTGCGTCGACCCAACAGAGTGCCATCTCTTTCGGCGTGTCGCGTAGCACCCGGTCGGTTTTTAATCCGCAGGTGCTGAACGCGGCCATTGCTTATCCTGGTAGTCGAGATGGGAACTCCGCTAAAAGAATCAACGCTCGCCGATTTGGCGCAGCGGCTGCCTGCCCTGACGTTGCGCGACGAGCGCAGGCTCGGCCGCCGCCTCGACGGCGTCCGCAAGGTTCGCAAACCCGCAGCCCGCCAGGCCGTCATCGAGCAGATCGCCACCGAGATCACCGCTGCCGAGCTTAGAGTCGGCGCGCGGCGATCGAACGTGCCCGCGATCACATATCCGGCCGAGCTGCCGGTCAGCCAGCGCCGCGACGACATCCTCGAAGCCGTCCGCGACCACCAGGTCGTGATCGTGGCCGGGGAGACGGGCTCGGGCAAGACCACGCAGCTGCCCAAGATCTGCATGGAGCTCGGCCGCGGCATCCGCGGCACGATCGGCCATACGCAGCCGCGCAGGCTCGCGGCGCGCACGGTGGCCGAGCGGATCGCCGAGGAGCTCGGCACGCAGCTGGGCGAGTCGATCGGCTACAAGGTCCGGTTCAACGACCAGATCGGCGACGGCACGCTGGTCAAGCTGATGACCGACGGCATCCTGCTGGCCGAGATCCAGTCCGACCGCGCCCTCGCCCAGTACGACACGCTGATCATCGACGAGGCGCACGAGCGCAGCCTCAACATCGACTTCATCCTCGGCTACCTCAAGCAGCTGCTGCCCAAGAGACCGGACCTCAAGGTGATCATCACCTCGGCGACCATCGACCCGGAGCGGTTCTCCCGGCATTTCGCCGACGCCCCGATCGTGGAGGTCTCCGGCCGGACGTACCCGGTCGAGGTCCGCTACCGGCCGATCGTCGACCCGGACGACCCGGACGCCGACGAGGACCGGGATCAGACGCAGGCGATCCTGGACGCGGTGGACGAGCTGTCGATGGAAGGCCCCGGCGACATTCTGGTATTTCTCAGCGGTGAACGGGAAATTCGCGACACCGCCGAAGCCCTGGCGAAACAGGAGCTGAAGAACACCGAAATCCTGCCGTTGTACGCGCGGCTGTCGTTCGCCGAGCAGCACCGGGTGTTCCAGTCGCATCGCGGCCGGCGGATCGTGCTGGCCACGAACGTCGCCGAGACCTCGCTCACCGTGCCCGGTATCAAATATGTGATCGATCCGGGTACCGCACGGATCTCCCGGTACAGCAATCGGTTGAAGGTCCAGCGCCTGCCGATCGAGGCGGTCTCGCAGGCGTCGGCCAATCAGCGCAAAGGCCGTTGCGGCCGCGTGTCCGAGGGCATCTGCATCCGGCTGTACAGCCAGGACAGCTTCGACGCCCGGCCGGAGTTCACCGATCCGGAGATCCTGCGTACGAACCTCGCCTCGGTGATCCTGCAGATGACCGCGGCCGGTCTCGGTGAGATGGCCGACTTCCCGTTCATCGACCCGCCTGACAAACGCAACATCGCCGACGGTGTGAACCTGCTGCAGGAACTGGGCGCGCTCGGTTCGTCCGGTCTGACTCCGCTCGGTCGAAAGCTGGCTCAGCTCCCGGTCGACCCCAGGCTGGCCCGGATGGTGCTCGCGGCCGACCGCAACGGCTGCGTCCGCGAGGTCATGGTGATCGCCGCCGCTCTGTCCATTCAGGACCCTCGGGAACGCCCGGCGGACAAGCAGGAACAGGCGCAGCAGGCGCACGCCCGGTTCGCCGACAAGACGTCGGATTTCCTGTCGTATCTGAATCTGTGGCAGTACCTGCAGGACAAGCAGAAAGAGCTGTCCGGCAACCGGTTCCGCAAGCTGTGCAAGGCCGAATACCTGAACTATCTCAGGGTCCGGGAATGGCAGGACATCTACTCGCAGCTGCGTCAGGTCACCAAGACCATGGGCGTCACGCTGACCGATTCCGGCGAGATCGACTCCGTGCGGGTGCACCAGTCGCTGCTGGCCGGTTTGTTGTCCCACATAGGTTTGCGCGATCCGCAGAAGAACGACTACATCGGCGCCCGCGGTGCCCGGTTCTCGGTCTTTCCCGGTTCGGCATTGTTCAAGAAGCCGCCGCAGTGGGTGATGGCGGCCGAACTGGTCGAAACCTCACGGCTGTGGGGCCGGATCGCGGCCCGGATCGAACCCGACTGGGTGGAACCGCTCGCCGATCATCTGGTGAAACGCACCTACAGCGAGCCGCATTGGGAGCGTAAACAGGGTGCTGTGATGGCATCCGAACGGGTGACGCTGTACGGGATCCCGATTGTGGCCTCCCGGAAGGTGAACTACGGCCGCATCGACCGCGAATTGTCCCGGGACATGTTCATCCGCAGTGCGTTGGTGGAGGGTGACTGGGAGACCAGGCACAAGTTCTTCCACGACAACCGCAAGCTGCTGACCGAGGTTGAAGAACTGGAGAATCGCGCGCGGCGGCGTGACCTGCTCGTGGACGACCAGACCCTGTTCGAGTTCTACGACAAGCGGGTCGGCGAGGAGGTCGTCTCTGGGCGGCATTTCGACACGTGGTGGAAGAAAATCCGTGCCACCGACCCGGATCTGTTGACGTTCCCGACCGAGATGCTGCTCAACTCCAACGCACAGACTGTGACCGAGCAGGCCTATCCGGACAACTGGAATTCCGACGGGCTGACCATGCGGCTGTCCTACCAGTTCGAGCCGGGCCGCAAGGACGACGGCGTGACCGCGCACATCCCGCTGCCGATCCTGAACCAGGTCACCGCGGACAATTTCGCCTGGCAGGTGCCGGGACTGCGCGAAGAGATCATCACGGCATTGCTGAAATCGCTGCCCAAGCAGCAGCGCCGGAATTTCGTCCCGGCACCCGACTGGGCGAAGGCGATTCTGCACCGGATACCGGATTTGAAGGAACAGAACCTGCTCGACGTGGTCGAGCGGGAGATCCGCGCACTGTCGGGTATCACCGTGATGAGACAGGACTGGGACCTGACCAAGATCCCGGACCATCTCAAGGTCACCTACCGGGTGGTCGACGAAAGCCGCAAACTGCTGGCCGAGGGCAAAGACCTGGGTGATCTGAAACGCAGGCTGCAGCCCAAAATGCGCGAGACCCTGTCCGAAGCGGCGGGCGAGATCGAACGAAAAGGCCTGCGCACCTGGGATATCGGCACGCTGCCCAAGATGCTCCGCCAAGAGCAGCACGGATTCCTGGTGACGGCATATCCGGCCTTGGTCGACGCCGGTTCCACGGTCGACGTCCGGATGTTCGAAACCGAGGCCGAGCAGCGAACTTCAATGTGGCAGGGCACTCGGCGGCTGTTGCTCCTGGGCACGCCGTCACCGTTGAAATACGTCCTCGGCCGGATGACGAACGCGGCGAAACTGGCATTGTCGACCAACCCGCACCGCGACATGCAGGACCTGTTCGACGACTGCATCGCCTGCGCCACAGACAAACTGGTGATCGAAGGCGGCGGCGTCGCCTGGGACGCGGCCGGCTTCACCGCTCTGCAGACCAAGGTCCGCGCTGAGCTGAACCCGGCCGTATTCGAAGTGGTCAACCACGTGCAACAGGCTTTGACGGCGTACAACGCGGTCCGGACCCGTCTGTCCACAATGGGCGGACCAAGGCTGGAACCTTCCCTGAAGGACATCCGCACCCAGCTGTCCCGCCTGGTGTACCGAGGTTTCGTGACCGCGACCGGCTATGCGCAGCTGCCGCACCTGACCCGCTACCTGCGTGGCATCGAACTGAGACTCGACAAACTGCCCGAACGCCCCGACCGCGACCTCGAATGGGCGCAGATCATCGAGGAGGTCTGGGAGGCCTACCGCGAACTGCCGGCCGGCCCCGACGCCCGCCGGGTCCGCTGGATGATCGAGGAGCTCCGGCTCAGCTACTTCGCCCAGTCGATCAAAACGGCCTACCCGGTCTCCGAGAAAAGGATCTACAAGGCCATCGACCAACTGCTGCAGTGACGTAAGGCTAAGAGGTCGGCGGGGTTGGTCTGGCAGCGGGTTCGGGGATTTGACCGCCGTGGTAGGAGTCCATGGCGGCGCGCCAGATCACGGATGGTTCGCCGGCCGCGGTGATGTCTTTGCCTGCTTTGTTCTTGATGGGCAACAGTTTGTCCGCGCCCATCCAGACTGCCGTGGTTATTTCGGAGGTGTAGCCGACCATCCAGGCTTTGGCGGTTGCACCTTCGTCGCCGTAGGGGCGGATGCCTGGCCGGGAGGCGACGCGTTGTCCTGATGGCAAGAGGGAGAAGGACAGGGCTTCGGTCACTGATTGGGCGATGCGGGGCGCGATGGCCTGGGTCAGTGAGAGCGCCGCGTTGTAGCGGGGAGTTCCGGTGATGTCTTCGACGCGGCTCACGAAATGCGGGGTTGTGCGGACGCCTCTGGCGGCCAGGGTCGAGTAGGCGCGGGCCATGTCGATGGTTCGGACGGTTGTGCTGCCGGAGCCGATGGCGATGCGGGTGTCGGGGTCTTTGCCGAGGGCGGGTTTCCCGCGCAGTTCGCGGGGGATTCCGGCCTGGTAGGCCGCGTCTGCCACCGCACCCACGCTGACCCGGGAGGTCAGCTGCGCCATCGCGGTGTTCACCGGTTGTTGGAGAGCTTTGCGGATTGTGCAGGGACGACAGGTAACGCCCGCCGGGTTCTGGAACGGGATTCCGTCGATCATCCGGGGTGAGCCGCCGTCCACCTGATAGTCCAGCCGATAACCCTTACCCATGGCCGCCACGGCCACGAATGTGCCGAAGGTCGTGCCGGCTTCCTGCGGACTCTGGGCGTAGTCGAGGCCGATTCCGTTGCCGCCGCCGTGATACGCGAGCACGCCACCGGTGCGGGGATCGATCGACACAACTGCCGCACGCAGATAGTCGGGCTGGCCGGTCATCACGTCGTTCACCGCGCGCTCGACCGAGTTCTGCACGTCCCGGTCGATGGTCGTGATCACGCGGTAGCCACGCTGATGGGCTTCGTCGCGCCGCAGGTCGGCGAGTTCCTCCAGTTCCGCGAGGACCTGGTTCTGGATCTGCATCCGGGCACTGCTGGGCGACGCGTCCCGGGGAAGCGTTGCGGGAAAACGCAGCGACGCCCGGTCGACCGGCAACCAGCCCTGGTTGTTCATCTGGTCCAGCACGAAGTTCCAGCGGCGTTCGGCGTTCTCCCGGTCCACGTCCGGGTCCCAGTACGTCGGCCGTTGGATCACGCCGGCCAGCAGCGCGGCCTCCGAGACGGTCACCTGCTGGATGTCCTTGCCGAAGTACGCGTGGGCCGCCGCCTGGATACCGTTCGCGCCGCGTCCGAAGTAGACGGTGTTCAGGTAGGCCGTGAGCAGGTCGGACTTGCTGTAGGTGTCGGCCATCTTCTTGGCCAGCACCAGCTCCCGCCACTTGCGTTCCAGCGACAGGCTCTCGTTGCCGGTCGCCTTCTTGACGTACTGCTGCGTGACGGTCGAGCCGCCGCCGGACGCGCCGGTCAGGTTGTTCCACGCCGCCCGGGCGATTCCGGTGATGTCGAAGCCGACGTTGTCCCAGAACGAGTTGTCCTCCGCGGCGAGCACGGCGTCCTGGACGTGTTTGGGGATGTCCTGGAATCGCACCGACGACCGGTTGCCGCTGGTCGGTGCGATCCGCCCCAGCTCGGTCCTGCCGTCGGAGTAGTAGAGCGTGATGGTCTGGTTCTGACCGGCCGCGATCTCGTTCGGATCAGGCACTTTGTAGATCTCGTAGCAGATGCGGAACGCGATGATCGGGACCGCGATCGCCAGGAACACCAGTGCGAAACAGGTTCTGCGGACCACCCGCCATAACCGCTTGCCCTTGCGGGACTTCGTGGCGGAAACAGCGGCAATAGGTTCGTCAGTCACAGAACTCCCCGGCGTCGGTCCGTGTACGGTCCGTGTACGCCGGGGAGCCGGTGAAGGTTGAGTGGTTCAGTCCAATACGAGCTTGAGCAGCGCGTTCTCCACGACCTCCGGCATCGCCGGGTGGATCCAGTACTGCCCGCGTGCCATTTCGTGCGCGCCCAGGCCGAAACTCATCGCCTGGATCAACGGCTGGATCACGCTGGCCGCCTGCGGCCCGAGGATGTGCGCGCCGATCAGCTGCCCGGTCGCGGGATCCGCCAGCAGCTTCACGAACCCGGTGGTGTCCTCCATCGCCCACCCGTACGCGATGCCCGCGTAGTCCTGTGTCGCGGCAACGTATCGCTGCCCGCTGGCGATCGCCTCGCGCTCGGTCAGCCCAACCGAGGCGATCTGCGGAGACGTGAACACCGCGTGCGGCACGAACCTGTGGTCGGACGCCTGCAGCGAAGCGGGGTTCAGCAGGTTGTGCTGAACGATCCGCGACTCGTGGTTGGCGACGTGCTTGAGCTCGTAGGGCGAGCTGATGTCGCCGAGCGCGTACACGCCGTCCACCGATGTCCGTTGGTACTCGTCCACGACCACGTGCCCGGAAGGACCCGTCGTGATCCCGCCCGCGGTCACGTCGAGCAGGTCGGAGTTCGGCTGACGGCCCACCGCGACCAACAGCACGTCCGAGTCCACGACCTCCGCGCCGGACGGGCCTTCCAGATGCAGCCGGACGCTGTCGCCGGCCCGCTCGGCCCGCACGGTCTTGCGATCCAGCCGGACATCCCACTTGGCCGAGGCCAGTGAGGTGAACCGGGAACTGATGTCCTCGTCCTCACCGCGCAGCAACGCCCCCGAGCGCGCGATCACGGTCACGTCAACCCCGTAGGACGAGAAGACGTGCGCGAACTCGGCCGCGACGAAGCCGCTGCCCAGGATCGTCATCCGCTGCGGCAACGCGTCCAGCCGCATGATGGTGTCGCTGGTGTGATAGCCCACGTCAGCCAGGCCGGGCACGTCCGGGACCACCACACGGCTGCCCGCCGCGAGCACGAACTTCTCGGCCGTGATGGTCTCGGTGCTGCCGTCGTTCAGCGCGATCTGCAGGACCTTGGGCGAGGTGAACTGGCCCAGTCCTTCGTAGACGGTCACGTTCGCGTTGTCCGCGTGGTGCATCCGGTACTCACGGCCGCCCGCGGCGATCGGGTCGATCCGGCCGAAGATCCGGTCGCGGATCTCGGCCCAGCGCACGCCGTCCAGCGTCGAGTCGACGCCGAGCCGGGCACTGAGGGCCGGGGTGGCGGCCAGGTCGGCGGTGTGCACGAACATCTTCGTCGGGATGCAGCCGACGTTGAGGCACGTGCCGCCGAAGGTGCCCTTCTCCACCACCGCGACGTTCCAGTCCTTGAACCTTGGGTCAAGGATGGAGTTGCCAGAGCCGGTACCGATTATCACCAGGTCGAAGTTCCGCACGTACCCAGTCAACAGCACCGGCGCCCGGCTTGTTCCTCTCAGTGCTGGTACGTCGGCACGATGATCGCCCTGGCAAGCGTGTGGAACACCAGATTGAAGCTCACGAACGCGGCCGACGCGCCCTCGTCGACGCCGAGCTTCTCCTGGTCCACGGCGTGCACGACGAAGTAGTACCGGTGCGGCTGGTCACCGGCCGGCGGCGCGGCACCGTCGAACTTGTGGTTGCTGAAGTCGTTGCGGGTGTGGAACGCGCCCTGGGGCAGCGTCGCGTCGCTCTCGCCCGCGCCGGTGGCCAGCTCGGTCACCGAGGACGGGATGTCCACGGCGAGCCAGTGCCAGAAGCCGGACGGCGTCGGCGCGTCCGGGTCGAAGCAGGTCACCACGAAGCTCTTGGTCTCCTGCGGGAACCCTGACCAGCTCAGGTGCGGTGAGGTGTTGCCGCCCTCGAACAGGTGCGCTTCGTTCAACAGCTGGTCGCCGGTCACGTCGTTCGAACTCACCGTGAACGACCCGGTCGCGGGCAGCAGGCCGTAGGGGTCGGGCGTGACTGGACGCTCCAGGCTCATGGTCAACCTCCGTCTCGTGGGGACTCCCCAGTCTGGCGTCAGGGATAACCCTGGCTTTTGCCGGGTATGCCGTCCAGTCGGCCCACTTGATGTCCGTTTCCGCGTAGGTTGGCGATAACCACAGGGAGAGGGTTAACAGCCGTGACTGAATCTGACGTCCAACAGTCGTCGCCGCGCGTCCGATTCCCCGGAATCAGCCCGCGCGCTTACGAGCACCCGGCCGACAAGGGAGCGATGGCGACACTGCGCGCCGTGCCCGGCGTCGCCGACGTGCTCAAGACATTGAACTCGTTGTTCAACGAGCGGGCCGAGCGGTTGATGGCGGTGGCGTCCCACGTCCGGGTGGGCCCGTCTCAGTATCCGGTGCTGGACCGGTTGCGCAACGAGGCCGCGGAGGTCCTTGACCTCCAGCCTGTTCCCAAGATCTACGTCGCCCGTGACCCGCGTGCGATCGCGCAGACCAGGGGCATCGACGAGCCGTTCATCATGCTGTCCACGGGTCTTGTCGAGGCGCTGGACACCGAGGCCCTGCGGTTCGTGATCGGCCACGAGATGGGCCATGTGCTGTCCGGGCACGCCGTGCTGCTCACCCTGCTCGACCGGCTGCTGCGGCTGCAGCGTTCGGTGGCGTGGGTGCCGCTGGGCGTGATCGGCCTGCGTGCGGTCATCGCCGCGCTGTACGAGTGGCAGCGCAAGTCCGAGCTCAGCTGTGACCGGGCCGGTCTGCTCGTCGGCCAGGACCCGCAGGCGGCACTGCGCACGCACATGTACCTCGCCGGTGCCACGGACCTGTCACAGATCGACATCCCCTCCTTCCTCGAGCAGGCCAAGGAGTACGAGGAGATCGACGACATCCGCGACAGCATCATCAAGCTGCTCGCGGTCGAACACCAGACGCACCCGTTCGCGGTCGTGCGGGCCTCGCAGCTGCAGCGCTGGGCCGCGTCCGAGGAATACCGGGCGATCCTGGCCGGCCAGTACCTGCGCCGGGACGCCCAGGACACCGGCAACCCGCTCAACGAGGACATCCAGGGCGCGGCGAAGTCCTACAAGGACTCGTGGAACAACTCCACCGATCCGCTGGTCAAGGTCTTCAGCGATGTGGGTGGCGCGCTGTCCGGCGTGGCCGACAAGGTCTTCAGCGGGTTCCGCCGGGGTGGCGGCCAGCAGACGCCGGAGGACGAGGGCGGCACCAACGGCGGCAACGGCGACACCAAGAAGTAGCGGCCGTCAGGAGCCGGTAGCCGAGAAGTGCATCAGGTCCCTGGGCGACCGCCAGGTCCCGCCCCAGGTCCAGCCGATCGCGGCGAAGGCCCGTTCGGCGACGTCGCCGGCCCGGATCATGCCGGGCCGGACTTTCCCCCGATCCAGGTACGCGGAGGCGAGCTCGGGCAGCACGAGCTCGCCTTTGCTGTACGGGTTGCAGAAGGGGTTCAGGTCGACGGCCAGGCCGGAAGCGTGCGCCGACCAGGTCGTCTGGCCACGCACCGGCCGGCAGACGAAGCTGCCTGTCCCATTACCGTCGCCGGTCGGTGCGGCGGTCAGCTCGGCAGGCGAGGTCACCCGCATCTCCTCGATCGGGTACTTCGCCTGCCAGAGCTTGCCGAAAACCTGCGTGATCTGCTGGGCCACGCGGGCGTGCACGATCATCTCACCGGTGTGCGGCCTGCCGTCGAATCCCCAGAACGACATGGTCAGGTAGCGCAGGTCGTTCTTGCCGACCGGGCATGACGGCTGCCACGTGCTGCGGGCCAGCACATCCGCGGGAACCGGGACAACACTCGACGCATACGCACCATTTTGGGGCGGCGGCAACGTGTCCTTTGTCGGCAATGACCGATTCACCAGTTCGGGCGGTGTGGGCAGGATCTGCCCGAACCCGTCCTTGCCCAGTGGCAACGGCGTCCGCCCGACCTCCCAGACCGGCTTGGCCGCAGGGGCCGGAGCGGCCTGAGACGGCTGCGTCGAAGCTGGTGGCGGCAACTGCGAAGCAGGCGCGGCCGCAGGTTGCGTGCTGCATCCGGCCAGCAGCAACAAGATCAGCAACAAACTCCGCACACCCCTAGCTAAGCACGGGACAAGACCACCCGATTCAGTGACAGCGCGTTGATGTCTTCTCACATAACGTGGGCATGTCTGTCAGGAGTCGGAGGGAGCACGCCATGGGGGACAAGCGCAGAATCAGAAGCCTGCTGGCGGTGGTGTGTCTCGTGGCGGGCCTGACCGCGGCGGCTGTCCCGGCGTCCGCGGACGTCCGGATCGTCGGCGGCACCAGGGCGAGCACCAGTACGTACCCGTTCGTCGTCTACCTGGCGACCAAGGACGGGTTCCAGTTCTGCGGCGGCACCCTGGCCTCGGTCGACAAGGTCGTCACGGCGGCGCACTGCGCCAAGGGCCAGCGGCCCGAAGAGGTGTTCGTCGTCGCCGGAAGGGATGACAAGAAGTCCACGACCGAGGGAATCTCGGTGCCGGTCAAGAGCATCTGGATCCACCCGAAGTACACCGACGCCCTGATCGGGTACGACGTCGCGGTGCTCAACCTGGCCAAGCGGATCACCAAGTACGCGCCGCTGCCGATCGCCTCCTCGGCCGACGACCAGGCGTACGCCGAAGGCGTGGAGGCCACGATCCTGGGCTGGGGCCGGACGTCCTCCGGCGGGCCGAGCTCCCAGTACCTGCTGGAGGCCAAGGTCCCGATCGTGGGCGACGAGGAGTGCAAGAAGTCGTTCTCGAAGTACAACAACGACTGGATGGTGTGCGCGGGTTACCCCCAAGGGGGGATAGACGGCTGCCAGGGCGACTCCGGCGGCCCGATGATCGCCTACGGCAGGCTGATCGGGATCTCCTCGTGGGGCGAGGGCTGCGGCCTGCCGAACAAGCCGGGCGTCTACACCCGGGTCATGGCCTACTACCCGGAGCTGGCCCAGCAGATCAAGCCGAGCCCGGCTCGGTGATCCAGCCGTTTGCTGGTTATCGCGCAGGCCGGCAGGCAACTAGATTCATCCGGGTGAAGAAGGTTCCTGGGCCAGAGTTGTCAGCGGCCGACCTGCAGGCCATCCTGCGGCTGCGCGCTGAGGTGTTCATCGTCGAGCAGAAGGCGGCCTATCTGGATGTCGACGGCCGTGACCTGGAGCGAGGCACGATCCACTACTGGTTTGAGGACGTCGACGGTGTGCTCGCGTATCTGCGTGTGCTCACGGAGCCACACGGCGACATGCGGATCGGTCGTGTCTGTGCGGCGCAGCGGGCGCGTGGCGGGGGTCTGGCCTACCAGCTCATGGCCGCCGCGGTCGAAGACCTGAGCGCTGTTCGCAGCGTGCTCGACTCCCAGGTCTACGCGCGTGGCTTCTATGAGCGGTTCGGGTATGTCGCGGAGGGCGACGAATACGTCGACGAAGATGGCATTCCGCACGTCACGATGCGCCGGTTGGCGCGCACCGGGTGATCACGTCGACCGCGCGGTCCACGTCCGCGTCGGTCAGGTCTGCCCGTGCGGTCAGCCGCAGCCGCGAGATCTTGTCCGGCACTGACGGCGGGCGGAAACAGCCCACCCACACTCCGGCCGCTCTGCATTCTTCGGCCCATTGCAGGGCGGCTTCGGGGGACGGTGCCTGCACCGAGATCACCGCCGCGTCCGGAACGGTCACGCGGAAACCCGCGTCCTTCAAGCGAAACGCCAGCGTGGCCGCGACATCGCGGACACGGCTGGGACGGTCGGGCTCCTCACGCAGGACGTTGAGCGCGGCCAGCGCGGCGGCGGCGCTCGCCGGGGCGAGTCCGGTGTCGAAGATGAACGTCCGCGCGGTTTCCAGCAGGTGACGGATCACCCGGCGCGGGCCGAGTACTGCACCTCCTTGCGCGCCAAGGGATTTCGACAACGTGATGGTGGTGATCACGTTGGGTTCCTTGATCAGTCCGGCTTCGGCGACCGCGCCGCGGCCGCCCTCGCCGAGCACGCCGAAGCCGTGTGCGTCGTCGACCAGCAGGCCGGCCTTGTGGTCACGGCACGCGGCGGCGAGCTGGGGCAGCGGCGCCAGGTCTCCGTCTACTGAGAACACCGAATCGGTGACGACCAGGGCGTGCTCGGTGCGCCTGGTCTCCAGTGCGCGCTTGATGGCGGCCGCGTCGCCGTGCTGCATCACCGCTATGTCCGCACGTGACAGACGACATCCGTCGATCAACGACGCGTGGATGTAGGCGTCGGTAACGATTGCCGAACCTTTTCCCGACAGTGCCGTGATCGCGCCGAGGTTGGCCGCGAAACCGGACGAGAACACCAAAGCCGCTTGTGCGCCACAGAAAGTCGCCAGCGAGTGCTCGAGTTCGGTGTGCAGCTCGGTGGTGCCGGTGACCAACCGCGACCCGGTCGACCCCGCACCCCAGCGCAACGCCGCGGCCGCCGCGGCACCGCTCACCCGCTTGTCCCGGCTGAGTCCCAGGTAGTCGTTCCCGGCCAGGTCGAGCAGCGTACTGTCCGCCCGCCGTGGACGGAGTTGCCTGGTCAGACCGGCGCGCCTGCGCTCGTCGGCCCGCGCGTCGATCCAGTCGAAGACCTGCTCGCCAGTCGAAGTCACGCCCTGGAGTGTCGCATCGCGAGTGCCTGGGGCGAGCACGGGAGGTGCCGAGTGTCACGGTACGGTCGCCGGGTGAGCGCAGGAATCAGCTTTGTCGGAGCGGGTCCGGGGGCCACGGACCTGATCACGGTGCGAGGCGCTCGCCGTATCGGCGAGGCCGACGTGGTGCTGTGGACGCCGGCCATCGTCGAGGCCGGTTGGGTGCGGGAGAACACCAGACCCGGGGCCGAACTCATCGATATGGCGCGGCATGGCGACGACGAGATCGTCGAGGTGTACCGGCGCGCGGTCCGCGACAAGCTTCGCGTGGCCCGGCTGCACGCAGGTGATCCGGCCACGTGGCCCGGATTGCGGGCACAGTTGGACATCTGCGCCCGGGTCGGACTGCCGGCCGAGGTGATCGCGGGTGTCTCGCCGGCTTCGGCCGCCGCGGTCTCGATGGGTGTTTCCCTCCTCGAGCCCGGCTTCGCCGACTCGGTGATCTCGGCAGGCCAGGAGACCGCCGGCATGCCCGATCTCGCGCAGATCAAGGAGTACGCCCAGTTCGGCACCACGATGGCGGTGCTCGTGCCTGCCGCCCGCGCGGCTGAGCTGGCGGATGCCTTGCGCAGCGGCGGATTCGACGACGAGACCCCGATCGTGGCCGCCTACAAGGTGAGCTGGCCGGACGAGATCGTGGTCCGCACGACCATCGGTGAACTGGTCGCAACCGTTAAGCAGCACCGGCTTTGGCGGCACACGCTGTTCCTGATCGGCGGCGCTGTGCGGGCCGGGCGTGCGCGTGCGGTCGCCGGTGAGCCGGCCCGCCGGCCGGAGAGCGTGGTCCGTTGGTCCCGTACTCGTAGCAAGTCCAGCTGGCGCGCCGAGTCGAAGCGGACAGTCGTGGAAACGCCTGCGCCTGAGCCAGAGCGCGTGACCGTCACCGCGGTCGCCGAGCCGGAACAGAAGCCCGCGCCCGCGAAAGCCGCGGCAGCGAGCACGGCGACGAAGTCCGTGACCGCGCAAACCACGCCTGCCAAGAAGACACCGGCAAAACCGGCACCGGTCAAGGCGGCGGCGAAGCAGCCCGTCAAAGCAGCCACCCCGGCCAAGACGGCAGCCAAGACGCCCACGAAGAAGACCACGCGCACACAACCTCAGCGTGGCCGGAGAACCGGGTCATGACTGATAATTTTGAGCCTATGCCGTCTGACTGGGAGCGTGGGCTCGCGGTCGTGGCACATCCCGATGACCTGGAATACGGTGCTTCCGCGGCCATCGCGCGGTGGGTCGACGAAGGCCGCTCGATGGTCTACGTCCTCGCCAGCCGTGGCGAGGCAGGCATCGACGGGCTTGCCCCGGAGGAGTCCGGGCCGTTGCGTGAGCGTGAGCAGATCGAGGCGGCCAGGATCGTCGGTGTGTCCGAAGTGGAATTCCTGGACCACGCGGACGGTGTGATCGAGTACGGCGTTGCGTTGCGCCGCGACCTGGCCGCCGCGATCCGCAGGCATCGGCCGGAGATCATTGTCACGCTGAACTTCGCGCCGGCCTGGCCCGGCGGGTACCGCAACTCGCCGGACCACCGCAATGTCGGCGAGGCCCTGCTGGACGCCGTCGGTGACGCCGGAAACCGCTGGATATTCCGGGATCTGGAGCTGGAGCCGTGGAACGGCGTGCGCTGGGTGGCGGTGGCCGGTTCACCACAGGCCACGCATGCCGTCGATGTCACGTCCAGTTTGGACCGTGGGGTCGAATCCCTGCAGGCGCACAAGGCATACCTGGAAGCCCTCGGGCCCGGGCCGATGTCGGACCCGAACACCTTCCTGCGTGAGGCGGCGCAGCAGGCTGCCGCCAGGTTCGGCGGCAAGCCCGCTGCGACGTTCGAACTGATTCCCTGCTAACTGCGGAACGGGCCGGTCACCTCGAAGGTGACGCCTGCGAAGACGCTGTTGGAAGTGCCGCGCTGTGAGGAGAAGTAGAGCCTCTTGCCGTCCGGGCTGAAGGCGGGCCCGGTGATCTCCGAACCGTCGTGCCCGTTCACCCGGAGGAACGGCGCGACGACGAGGTTGGACGTGATGAGGCAGATCTCCATGTTGCCGCCGTCTTCCGCGACGAACAGGTCGCCCGCGCTGGAGCGTGTCACGTTGTCCACACCGGTCAGCGGCGGTGTGCCGGGGCTGACGAGCGAGTCGTCGTAGGTCAGGCTGATCGAGCTGTTGGCCGCGTCGTACGCCCAGACCCGGTTGTCGCCCTTGGTGGTGAACCAGCAGACCCCGGCCGCGTAGTAGCAGCCCTCGCCGCCGTTGAACCGCTTGGCGCCGGCGACCTGGCCGCGCGTTGCCGGGCTGCCGTCCGGGTCCGGTACCTGCTTCCAGGTGACCGGGCCGCTGGTCTGCGAGTCCGTGCCGATCAGCACTTCCAGCCGGCCCGCGGACAGATCGCCCCAGGTGTTCGGGATGAACCGGTAGAAGCAGCCGTCGGGCACGTCCTCGGTCAGGTAGATGACCTTGCGCTCAGGGTCGGCCGCGCACGCCTCGTGCTTGAAGCGGCCCATCGCCGGGCGGCGGATCGCGGCCTTCACACCGAACGGATCGGTCTCATACACGTAGCCTCGGTCGATTTCCTCACAGGAAAGCCAGGTGTTCCAAGGGGTCGCGCCGCCTGCGCAGTTGACGCTGGTGAAGTTGAGCGTGCGGTACGCGTCCACGATGTTGCCGCCTGCGTCGAACTTCACCGACCCCACGCCGCCGACGAGCGGGACTTCGCTGTTCGACGTGTAGATCCAGCCTGTTCCGTCGGCGAAGCACGCCCCACCGTCAGGCGCTGAGTGCCAGGTGTACGACGTGCTGGCCACGCGCTGCCCGGACCGGGCGATGATCCGGCTGGTGAAGTTGCTCGGTAACGACACGCCGTTGGCGTCAGCGGCCTGCAGCGGGCCGTACGGGCTCGGTCCGGGCTGGGCGGTCGCGGCGAACGCGTCGTGCCAGGACGCTCCGCCGAACGCGGCAGCGGCCGCACCGACGACGCCGACACGTAAGAAGTCACGACGTTCCACTGTTGAACTCCGTTCGCGGTGGGTACAGGGCCAGTTGCAACGTGTAACGAACGTAGTGTCGCGCAGTGACAGCTGCGCCAACACCCGACGAACTGATGGGATGGGTGGCATGACGACACCACCCGTTGCCGTGATCACCGGGGCGGCGCAGGGGATCGGCCGTGAGGTCGCCCGTGTGCTTGCTGCCCGTGGCTACGCGACTGTTCTGACTGACCTGCAGGAACCCGCTGAAACCGGTGCGTTGACAGTGCTCGGTGACGTGAGTGACCCGGATAGCGTGGCTTCGCTGGCCAGTCAGGTGCGCTCGACGTTCGGCCGGGTGGACGTGCTGGTCAACAATGCCGGTGTGTCGCTGCTGCGGCCTGCTGAGGAGACGACAGCCGAGCAGTGGCGCCGGGTGATCGACGTGAACCTGACCGGGCCTTTTCTGCTCTGCCAGGAATTCGGCCGGGACATGCTCGCCGCCGGGTCGGGCTCGATCGTGAACATCGCCTCCATCGCCGGGTTGCAGGGCGTGTCCGACCGCGCTGCCTACAACGCGAGCAAGCACGGGTTGATCGGCCTGACGCGGACGCTGGCCGCCGAGTGGGGCGGCCGGGGCGTGCGCGTGAACGCGGTGTGCCCGGGGTGGGTGAAGACCGAGATGGACGTCGCCGACCAGGCCAGTGGCGGATACACCGACGACGACATCACTGGTCAGGTGCCGATGGGACGGTTCGCTGCGCCCGGGGACATTGCGTCGGCCGTCGCATTCCTTGCTGATTCCGGGATGTCGGGCTTCATCAACGGTGTCGCGTTGCCGGTCGACGGTGGCTGGACGGCCGACGGCAGCTGGACTTCGCTGCGACTGCGGAAACGTTAGAGACGTCAACGTTGTCATTCATGCGCATGCCTGAAGAACTTCTCCGCCTTCAACACTGAACTCCGCGCTGCCTCGTGTTTGCCGGTGAAAGCCGCCAGGCTTTCCCGGCGCACGGCATCCGGCCGGCGGCCGAGCATGGCGGCCACCAGCCCGGCCGGTGAGATGCCGGACATCAGTCCAGTGTGGACGGCCTCGCCGTCGCGCAGCACGGTGATCCGGTTGCAGATCTGGTAAAGCTCGTCGAGCTGGTGGCTGACGTAGATCACTGCCACATCCCGCTCGTGCAGCCCGCGGATCACGTCGAAGAGAGTGTCTATATCGGACGGTTCCAACGAGGACGCGGGCTCGTCCATGATGACGATGCGGGCGTCGGTGTTCACGGCCCGCGCGATCGCGACCATCTTCTGGATGTCGGGGCTCAACGATCGCAGCTCCTGGCGCGGATCGATGAAGATGCCCAGTGACTCCAGCAGTCTCGACGCGGCCTGGTGCATGTGCCGCGAGCAGACCAGTCCCAGCCGGTTGCGAGGTTCGCGGCCCCGGAACAGGCTGGCGCTGACCGACAACGCGCCCGCCGGGCGGGCGTCCTGGTGGACCGTGCTGATGCCGCGTTGCTGTGCGTCCTGGGTTCCCTTGAACCGCACCGGTTCGCCTTTGTGGAACAGCAGTCCCTGATCGGGCTGGTACACCCCGGTCAGCACCTTGACCAAAGTGGACTTGCCCGCGCCGTCCACGCCGGCCAGCCCGTGCACCTGGCCCCGCTCCAGCAGGAAGTCCACGCCCTTGAGGGCGGGCGTGCCGGCGAGGTGTTTGGTGACGCGGACAGCCTCGAGCAAATGAGCCTCCGTCTGGCCTTCGGGGTAGGACGGACGCCGATCGTCCTTGGTGACGGCGTGTGTCCTATTAGTTATGCCCGGTAGACCAATCGTCAAGAATTGACACGGTGACGATCGAAAGTGATCGGTCGGGAGCGGAAAACCGATCAGCGCAACGGTGTTTTGTTTCCCATGGTGCTCACTACGCGATGTAGATCTTGACGCCGGAGGCTCGTAGAGCTGCGAGTTCCGCTGGATCGGCGCGGGAGTCGGTCACCACATGGGATATCCGCGCGGCCGGAACGGTCTGGACCATTGTGTCCACTCCGATCTTCGTGTTGTCCACCAGCGCCACCACTTCGGTCGCCGCTGCGGCCATCGCGCGGTCGATTCCGGCGACGCCGGCGTTCGGTGTCGACATGCCCCGGGCCGCGGTCAGGCCGTTGCTCGACAGGAACGCCCGCTGCACGCGCAGGGTCGCCAGGCTCTCCTCGGCCGAGCTGCCGACCAGGGCGTAGATCGAACCGCGCAGCAGTCCGCCGGTGACCATCACCTCGATCCCGGGTGATCGCGCAAACGCTTGCGTGACCAGCAGCGAGTTCGTGACCACGGTCAGCTCGGGCAGCCTGGCCAGCCGTTTGGCCAGCGCCTGGGTAGTGGTTCCGGCGCCGATGACGATGGCATCGCCAGGTGCGACGAGCTCGGCGGCAAGATCGGCGATCGCGGCCTTCTCGTCGCTGGCGACCCCGGCCTTCTCGGTGTAGCTCGGTTCGTACGCCGTCCGGTCGTTGGCGACCGCGCCGCCGTGCCGCCGCGCGAGCATGCCCTCGGCTTCCAGGTGGCGCAGATCGCGCCGGACCGTCACCTCGCTCGTCTTGACGATCCTGGCCAGTTCACGCAGCGACACTGCGCCGTTGGACCGGACCAATTCAAGGATGACCTGACGGCGTTCGGCGGCGAACATGCGCCGAGATTAACGTGATCACTTCTGATCGGACAGTGACCGGTTTTGACGTCCTCCCCACGGTTGACCCGGGGGATTCCAACCCGCTACCTGTACTCAGAGAGTGAGAGGCGCGAGTTGAGGTTCGCGGTTCACGGCCCCGCCCAGTGGCTGGAGGGCTCCCCGCGCTGTCACCGCCCGTCCGGCGGCGATATTCTTTGCCGCGTTCACATCGGCATGGCAGACGAACCTGCAGGCGACACACTGGAACACCGCTTTGCTCTTGCGGTTCTCCGGCGCGATGTACCCACAGGCCGAACACTGCTGCGAGGTGTACGCGGCCTTGACCTTTTCCATCCGACCTGGTGCCTTGTGGTCGAGCCGAGTTACCAGCATTCCCCATCCGTTGGCCAGGATGCCCCGGTTGAGCCCGGCCTTCTGCCGCACACCACGGCCCGGCTGATCGAGGGTGCCCTTCGCCGAGCGGGTCATGCCTCGAATGGAGAGTGCCTCCACCCGGATCACGTCACATCCGCGTGCCAGACTGGTGGACGTCTTCTCCACCCAGTCCTTCCGTCGATCCGTGACACGTGCGGCCAGGCGCGCGATCGCGCGTTTGACCCAGCCGCGCCGGTTCGATCCCCGCTTGCGGCGAGCCAACGCGCGGCGCAAGCGATCCAGCCGGTGCTGCTCGCCTGCTGTCAGGCCAGCCGGTAACGAGGCATGACCCAATGTCAACAGCCAGTAACAGCAATTCGGGACACGCCACACTGGATCGATGGCATCGTTTCCTGTCCACGCCTCAAGGTGCGGTCTCCACCGATCGGCGTCCTAGGACCGCTGCCGAGTCAGCCAGTCGTCGATCTCGGTGAGGGTCTTGGTCCGGGCCGGCTCGGCGGACAGGAACAGGTCGTGCAGGCCGTCCGGGATCTCCACCACCGTGACACGCTTGCCCAGGCGTGGCGCGAATTTGATCATGTCGGCGACGTCGAGCACGGTGTCCGCGGTCATCGCGTCCTGCGCCCAGGCCTTGGCGTGCAGCCAGCTGCGGCTGGAGTGCAGCACGAGCACCGGCGCCTGGATGTCCAGTCCGGCCTGCAGCCGGGCGTGCCCGATCCGGATCGCCCGCAGCCAGCCGGCCAGTACCGGGAAGGCGTTGATGGGCTTCATCTTCAGATCGAACTCCCACTCACCGTGGTGGTTTTTGTGGATGCTCTGGCCGTACACGCCGCCGAGGCCGTTGCGGATCACCAGCTTCGGCGCGATCCGGCCGACGCCCTTGATCACCGCCGTGCCGATCGTGCGCATCACCCACGGCTCGGCCAGTTCGAACCACGGGCTGTTGAGGATCAGGCCGTCGACCGGGTAGTCCTTGCGCGCGTCCAGCCACAGTGGCGTGATCAGGCCGCCTGTGGAGTGCGCCATCACGGTCAGCCGTTCGTGGCCGTCCTCGCGCATCAGCTCGACGGCCGCGTCGAGCTCCTCGAAGTACTCGGTGATGTCCAGCACGAAGTTCGGCGTGTCGCCGTCGCGCAGGGACCGGCCGTAGTAGCGCAGGTCGACGGCGTAGAAGTCGAAGCCCTGAGCGGTGAAATGCTCGGCGACGTGCCGCTGGAAGAAGTAGTCGGCGAAGCCGTGCACATAGAGGATCGCGCCGCGCGCCTGCTCGGCCGGAACCCGCACCAGGGTGGCGAACTTGCCGCCAGCGAGAGGCAGCGTCCGTGCCTCGAAGTCGTCGGTCACCCGCGCAGATTAGCCCGTGGGTGTGACTAATTCGATGTGCCTCGTGGCGCGAGTCATGGGGTCGAGAGGGCATGCTGTCCGGCATGCACACAGAGCCGCACTACCTGGCCGGTCTTAACCTCGCTGGCCGCCGGGTTGTCGTCGTGGGCGCGGGCACCGTCGCTCAACGCCGCCTGCCCCGGTTGGTGTCCGCCGGTGCGCGGGTCGAGGTTGTCGCACCGTCAGCAACCCCGGCCGTCCAGGCGATGGCAGACAACGGTGAGATCGTCTGGCACCAGCGGCCCTACGAGCCCGGCGACCTCGCTGACGCCTGGTACGTCGTCAGCTGCGCCTCGGACCCTGCTGTAAACGCCGCCGTGTCTGTCGAAGCCGAACGCGTGCGTGTCTTCTGTGTCCGTGCTGACGCCGGAACTGAGGGAAGCGCCGTCACGCCCGCCGTCGGCGACCACGACGGTCTGCTCGTTGGCGTGCTCGCTGGCGGTGAATACCGTCGTTCGGGAGCCGTACGGGACGAGATCCTCGACGCTCTGCGTGAGGGACGCGTGACCGCACGGCCCGAGCGTTCCGAACTCCCCGGCGTCGCCCTGATAGGTGGCGGCCCCGGCGACCCCGAACTGATCACCGTTCGCGGCCGACGCCTGCTCGCCCGCGCCGATGTCGTCGTCGCCGACAGGCTTGCCCCGCGGGAGTTGCTGGACGACCTGCCACCCCAGGTGGAAGTGGTGGACGCGGCGAAGATCCCCTACGGCCGGGCGGCCTCCCAGGACTTCATCAACACAACCTTGGTGGAGAACGCCCTGGCCGGAAAATTCGTGGTACGCCTCAAAGGCGGCGACCCCTACGTGTTCGGCCGCGGCTTCGAAGAACTCATCGCGTGCGCCCAAGCGGGCGTGCCGGTCACTGTTGTCCCCGGCGTCACGTCGGCTTTCGCGGCGCCCGCGGTTGCCGGTGTTCCGGTGACCCACCGCGGCGTAGCCCACGAAGTGGTAGTGGTATCAGGCCATGTCAGCCCAGACTCCGAAGCGTCCCTTGTGGACTGGTCAGCCCTGGCCCGGTTGCGCGGAACCATCGTCCTGCTGATGGGAGTCGAACGAATAGCAGCCTTCGCCGACACCCTCATCGCAGGAGGCCGCCCCACCGACACCCCAGTCGCAGTCGTCCAGGAGGGCACCACCCGCAACCAACGCGTACTAAGGTCCACTTTGGACAGAGTGGCGAAAGATGTGCAGGCGGAAGGGATCCGCCCACCCGCCATCATAGTCATCGGCCCAGTCGCCGGCCTGTCGGAACTGGGCTGAACGCAGAAACCCCGAACACGACAAACCCCGGCCTGACCAGGCCGGGGTTTGTCAGTTTCAGGCTGGATGTCTTGCTTACTCGGCTGCTACGCGGCGGGGGGAGGTGCGGCCGCCGTCGCGTTTGCCGCGGAAGGAGCGGTTGCCGCCGTGGGCTGAGCCGTGGCCGGCGTCGCGCTTGCTGCCGCGGTCTCGGTCGCGGTCACCGAATTTGCCGGTGCGGTCGCCGAACTTGCGGTTGCCGCCCTTGTAGCCGCCGCCTGCGCGGGGGGCCTTGGGACGGCGGGCGGGGATCTCGCGCTCGGGCACTGGCTCGCCGCTGGGGACGCGGGCGCCGGTGATGCGGATCAGTTCGGCGTCGCCTGGGCGGACCTTGATGTTGTGGGCGCGGACGCCTGCGCGTTCGGTCATCCGGCGGACGCCGTGCCGCTGGTCGTGGGTGACCAGGGTGACGACGGTGCCGGACTGGCCTGCGCGGGCGGTGCGGCCGGCGCGGTGCAGGTAGTCCTTGGGGTCGGCCGGCGGGTCGACGTGCACGACGAGGCTTACGTCGTCCACGTGGATGCCGCGGGCCGCGACGTCGGTGGCGACGAGCACGGGCGTGTGGCCGTCCTTGAACTCGGCGAGCACGCGGGTGCGGGCACCCTGGGCCTTGCCGCCGTGCAGTGCGCCGGCGTTGACACCGATCGAACGCAGCCGGGTGGCGAGCCTGTCGACGTGGTGCTTGGTGCGCACGAACATGATCGTGCGGCCCTCACGGGCGGCCACCTCGGCGACCACGGCCGGCTTGTCCTCGCGGGAAACCAGCAGCACGTGGTGGTCCATTGTGGTCACGCTGGCGGTCGGCGGCGCGACCGAGTGGGTGACCGGGCTCTTCATGTACTGCCGGATCAGTTGGTCGACGTCGCCGTCGAGCGTCGCGGAGAACAGCAGGCGCTGGCCCGTCGGGTCGGTCAGGTCCATGATCTCGCGAACCTGGGGCAGGAAGCCCATGTCCGCCATCTGGTCGGCCTCGTCGATGGCCGTGTACAGAATGTCGTGCAGGACAACGGTGCCCTGGCGCACGTGGTCGGACAGCCGGCCCGGGGTGGCGATCAGCAGATCGACTCCGCGGCGCAGCGCCTCGGCCTGCTTGACGAAGGACATTCCGCCGACGGCGGCACGGCACCACAGGCCGAGCGCGCGGGCCAGCGGCGACAGCGCGTCGCTCACCTGGAGGGCGAGCTCACGGGTGGGCACGAGGATCAACGCACGCGGGCGCTTCGGCTTGGCGCGGCCACCATCCAGTTGGGACAGCAGCGCGAGGCCGAAGGCGAGGGTCTTGCCGGAACCGGTCTGCGCCCGGCCCAGCACGTCCTTGCCGGCCAGGGCGTCGGGCAGCGTGGCTGCCTGGATCTCGAAGGGTTCGGTGATGCCGGCCTGGGACAGCGCGGCGAGCAACGGCTGGGGCAGGCCCAACTGGTCGAACGTGGGTAGCACGAAAACCTCTCGGAAGTTGGCACGTCCCGAGCAGGTTTCTCCGGCCGGACGAGCCCGGCGCGCGGCGGCGCCGATGGATGGGAAGAACCGGCGGCCCGCTGGCCGCTCGCAGTTCCTGATCAGCTTACCTGACTGCCAACACCGGATTCGAACCGATTAGTCCCGCTGTGATCTACCGTACGTTCTACGCCTGCGTACGAACCTGGTTGCCGGCAAGCGAGTCCTGCTCAGATCACCAGTTCCAGCGCGGCCGGGCCGGTCTGCTCCACGTGCAGATCCGCCTTGGCGGCAATGGAGATCACCGCTTTCACGGTGGCAGGTTCGCGACTCGCAGTCGACAACGCGCGGGCGAGTTTGCCTTTGTACGCTTTGTTGAAATGCGTCACGGCGAGTCGGCGGCCGTTCGCTTCCTGTGAAACAACGCGGACCGTTACCGCGCCGGGAATCTTGGCCAATCCGGCGTACGGCCCGGAACGCATGTCGATCACCAGGCCGTCCAGCCCTGCCAGAACAGGTTCCAGTACGGGCCGCCACAAAGCGCCCAACGGGCCCACGCCAGGGATCGCGCTCGACGCGGAGAGCCGATACGCGGGCACGTGATCATCCGCCCGGACAAGGCCGAACAGTGCGGACGCGACCGCGAGCCGCCCGGACGCGCGCCCAAGCTCGGCCTTGGTCATGCCCGTCACGTCCAGAGCGTCGTAGAGCACGCCTGTGTACCGCGACAGCGCGGGCATCGTCGGCGACGACCGCAGTGCCGCGTTGCGCTCGACCTCACCGGACTGACGCTCGGAGATCCCGAGCGCGGTCAGGCTGGCGGCCACATCACCCGCCAGGTCGACAAGCGCGGAACAGAGCTTCTCCCGGACCGGGTCCAGTTCGGGGAAGGACAGCGTGATCCGGTCGAGTGACGGGCCACTGCCGCCCTCGGCCTTGGTCTCCGACGGCGGAAGCAGCACGAGCACGGCAAACGAGTGTACTTACTGCTCCTGCTGGCCCACACAGAACACGTTGCCTGCCGGGTCGGCCAGCACAACCCAGCTCAGGCCGGGCATTTTCTGCTCGTCCACGATGGTCGCGCCGAGCCCGACCAGCCGGTCGACCTCGCCTTCGCGGTCGTCGGTGTGCATGTCGAGGTGGACCCGGTTCTTGCCCACGAGCTCCTCGGGCACGCGCTGCAGGCCGAGGCCCACCGAGCCGCCGCCCCACGGCGCGAGGATGACGAAATCGCCGTTGTAGTCCTGGGACACCTCCGTGCGGAGGGCCGCTGTCCAGAATCTGGCCAGCTCACGGGGCTCGGCGCAGTCGATGGTGACCATTACGAGTTGCATGCTCCGCACGCTAGACCCAGCCTCTGACATTTGGGATGGCTTGGTCGCGCTGGTCGTTTACGCGCCGCAACGCGCCCGACATCGCCCCGGCCACGGCGATAACCTGCCCAGAGCGAAGATGTCGGCTGCGTGGGGCGGGGTGGAAATGACCGGCTTTGGCGACCAAGCCCGTCCGAGCGGAGCGAGGACATGGACACGCACGATCGATTGGGTGAATAGGCGAATTGTCCTGATCGACCAGACCCTGTTGCCGGGCACGCTCACCACGATCGAGATCGACACCGTCGACGAGTTGATCGACGCCATCAAACGCCTCGCGGTCCGCGGAGCGCCCGCACTCGGCGTCGCCGGGGCGTTGGGTGTCGCGTTGGCCGCCACGAACGGGTCGGATGTGCCCAAAGAGGCCGAGAAACTGCGGAAAGCCCGTCCGACGGCCGTGAACCTGGCCTGGGGAGTCGATCGTGTACTCGCCAAGGGCAGCCCGGAGGAGATGGTCGCCGAAGCCGTCCATGTCCTCGAAGACGACATCCGGCGCAATGCGGACCTGGGCAGGAGAGGCGCGCAGTGGCTGATCGACAGGGTCGGTCCGCGCGTGAACGTCCATACGCATTGCAACGCGGGCGCGCTCGCCTGCGTTGAGTGGGGCACAGCCCTCGGTGTCGTACGTGCGCTCAAGGAGCGCGACGCGTTGGGGCATGTCTACCTGGACGAGACCCGTCCGTTGCTGCAAGGAGCACGGCTGACGGCGTGGGAGCTTGCGCAAATGGGCGTCGAGCACACGGTCGTGGTGGACTCCGCTGGGCCGACCGTCGTGGCAAGGAGGCTCGCTGACGCCGTGGTCGTCGGCGCGGACCGGATCGCGGCCAACGGCGACGTGGTCAACAAGATCGGCACTTATCCGCTCGCCCTGGCCGCCGCTCGCGCCGGGATCCCGTTTGTCGTGGCCGCGCCGGAATCCACGATCGACCCGCACACGCCGGACGGCGAGTCGGTGGAGATCGAGATCCGGGACGCCGCCGAGATCCTGCACCCGGACTCGCCCGGTGCCAGCAAAGCGCTGAACTACGCCTTCGACGTCACCCCGGCCGACCTGGTCACCGCGATCGTCACGGACGAACGGATCATCAATGGAAAACCGTTGGACTGAAACGTCTCCAGACCCGATCGACGACTGTGTGCGGGCTTCCCGGCTGCTGGGTGCCGAGCCGGATCTGGTGCTGCACGGCGGCGGCAACACCTCGGTCAAGTTGATCCAGCCGGACATCACCGGCCATGAGGTGGAAGTCCTGTACGTCAAGGGAAGCGGCTGGGACCTGGCCAGTATCGAACGCCCCGGGTTCGCGCCGTTGCGGCTGACTCGCCTGCGGCAGCTGCTGACTCTGGAATCGTTGCCGGACAACCAGATGATGAACGAACTCCGGTGTGCGCTGCTGGACGCGAAAGCGCCCGATCCGAGCGTGGAAACGTTGCTGCACGCTGTGTTGCCGCACAAGTCCGTGCTGCACAGCCATGCCGACGCGGTGATCACTTTGACCAACCTGCAGCAGCCGTTGGTCAAAGAGGTCTACGGCGACAAAGTCGTGGTGGTCCCCTATGTGATGCCCGGTTTCGGCCTGGCCCGCACGTGCGCCGAGCTGTTCCCGGGGCAGTTCACCGACGACACCATCGGCGTGGTGCTGATGAACCACGGTCTGTTCACGTTCGGCGACACCGCCAAAGAGGCCTACGACCGGCACATCCAGCTGGTCACCGAGGCCGAGGCGTACATCAGCGGCTCATTCGCCCCCAAAGTGGCTTTCGGAGCATCCAGTGCTCCGAAAGCCACTATGGGGGCAACCTTGGAGCTTGCGAGGCTCCGCAACCAGATTGGGCCGATGATCGTGACCAGGCATACCGACGCGCAGACCATGGCCTTTGTCGGCCGGCCGGATCTCGCCGATGTCGCCACCAGGGGCCCGGCCACCCCGGACCACGTCATCCGCACCAAACGAGTCCCGCTGGTCGGTCGCGACATCGACGGCTACCGACGGGCTTATGAGCAGTACTTCCACGACAACGCGACCGCCGAGAAGATCATGCTGGACCCGTTGCCGCGCGTGATCCTGGACCCTGAGCTGGGCATGCTCACGATTGGCCGTCGCGCCAAGGACGCCGATATCGCGGCGGACATCTACCGGCACACGATCAAGATCATCGAGGATGCCGAACGGATCGGGACATATCAGGCGTTGTCGGCCAAGGACCTGTTCGACATGGAGTACTGGGAGCTGGAGCAGGCCAAACTCAAGCTCGCCGGCGCACCCGCGGAGTTCACCGGCGAGACGGCACTGGTCACGGGAGCCGCGTCCGGCATCGGCAAGGCCTGCGTGCAGGCGCTACGGGCCAAAGGTGCGAGCGTGATCGGCCTGGACCTGACCGAGACCGACAGCGCGGCGGACTACCTCGGTCTGCAGGCCGACGTGACCGACTCCGAGAGTGTCGCCAAGGCGATCGCGGCAGGTGTGGAGCGGTTCGGCGGGATCGACATGGTGGTGCCGTCCGCAGGCGTGTTCCCGCCCAGCACCCCGATCGCGCAGCTTGACGCCAAGACCTGGCGGCGGACGCTGGCGGTGAACACAGACGCCATCGCGGAGCTGTTCACGCAGGTCCACCCGTTGCTGAAGCTCGCGCCCAACGGCGGCAGGGTGGTCCTGATCGCGTCCAAGAACGTGCCCGCACCTGGCCCCGGAGCAGCCGCGTACTCAGCCTCGAAGGCAGCCGTGACGCAGCTGGCACGAGTCGCGGCCCTGGAGTGGGCGCCGGACCGGATCCGGGTGAACGCGGTCCATCCGGACGCCGTTTTCGACACCGGCGTCTGGACACCGGAAGTCCTCGCGCAACGCGCCGCCCACTACGGACTCGCAATCGAGGAGTACAAGCGCCGCAACCTGTTGAGGACCGAGGTGACCAGTGCCGCGGTCGGCCGTCTGGTGGCCGAAATGTGCTCCCGGACGTTCGCGTTCACCACCGGCGCCCAGGTGCCGATCGACGGCGGGAACGAGCGCGTGGTTTAACCGGTTGGAAGTGGGCCAACGGCCTTCACTACCCTGCTTTGCACACCCGCAGCAAGGAGTGAACGCCGTGATCACCAGGATGTCGTCGCTGTTCCTACGCACTTTGCGTGAGGATCCGGCGGACGCCGAGGTACCCAGCCACCGGCTGTTGGTACGCGCCGGCTACGTCCGCCGGGTTGCCCCGGGCGGTTACTCCTGGCTGCCGTTGGGCATGCGTGTGCTGCGCAAAGTCGAGAACATCGTCCGCGAGGAGATGGACGCGATGGGCGCGCAAGAGATCCAGTTCCCCGCGCTGCTGCCCCGCGCGCCCTACGAGGCCACCAACCGGTGGACCGAGTACGGCCCGAGCGTGTTCCGGCTCAAGGACCGCAAGGGCGACGACTACATGCTGGGCCCCACGCACGAGGAGCTCTTCACGCTGACTGTGAAGGGCGAGTACAGCTCGTACAAGGACTACCCGGTCATCCTGTACCAAATCCAGACCAAGTACCGCGACGAGGCGCGTCCCCGCGCGGGCATCCTGCGTGGCCGTGAGTTCGTGATGAAGGACTCGTATTCCTTCGACCTCGACGACGAGGGCCTGGCGCGTTCGTACCAGCTGCACCGCGACGCGTACATCAAGACGTTCGACCGGCTCGGTATGGAGTACGTGATCGTCAAGGCCACGTCCGGTGCGATGGGCGGCTCGGCGTCGGAGGAGTTCCTGGCCGTCGCGGCGTCCGGTGAGGACACTTACGTCCGCAGCACCGGCTCGGACTACGCGGCCAACGTGGAGGCGGTCACCACTCCCGCGCCCGCTGAGCAGTCCATTGAGGACAAGCCGGACGCGCAGGTGCACCACACGCCCAGCACGCCGACCATCGAGACCCTGGTCGACTTCCTGAACAACGCCGAGCTGGGCCGGAAGTTCACCGCGGCCGACACGCTCAAGAACGTGCTGCTCAAGATCCGCCAGCCCGGCGAGAAAGAGTGGACGTTGCTGGGCGTCGGCGTGCCCGGCGACCGCGAGGTCGACATGAAGCGCCTCGAAGCCTCGCTCGAGCCCGCCGAGGTCGCACTGCTGGAGGAGAAGGACTTCGCCGCGAATCCCTTCCTGGTCAAGGGATACATCGGCCCGGGCGCGCTGGCCGCGAACGGCGTCCGCTACCTCGTCGACCCCCGGATCGTGCGCGGCTCGGCGTGGGTCACGGGCGCGGACAAGGCCGACCACCACGTGGTGGACCTGGTGTGCGGCAGGGACTTCACGCCGGACGGCACGATCGAGGCCGCCGAGGTCCGGGAAGGCGACCCCGCGCCGGACGGCACGGGCACCCTGGTCGCCGCCCGCGGTATCGAGATCGGGCACATCTTCCAGCTCGGCCGTAAGTACGCCGACGCGTTCTCACTCGACGCGCTGGGCCCGGACTCGAAGCCGATCCGGATCACGATGGGTTCGTACGGCATCGGCGTTTCCCGCGCGGTGGCGGTCATCGCCGAGCAGTACAACGACGAGAAGGGCCTGGTGTGGCCCCGCAACGTCAGCCCGTTCGATCTGCACATCGTGATGACGGGCAAGGACGACAGCATCCGTGAGTACGCCGAGAAGCTCGCCGGTGAGCTCGACGCGGCCGGTGTGGCCGTGCTGCTGGACGACCGCAAAGCGTCGCCGGGCGTGAAGTTCGCGGATGCCGAGCTGATCGGCGTGCCCACGATCGTCGTGGTCGGCCGTGGCCTGGCCAACGGCCTGGTGGAGGTCAAGGACCGCGCGTCGGGCGAGCGCACCGAGATCGCGGTCGGCGAGATCGTCGAGCACCTCAAGGCCCTCGTCAACAGCTGAGTTTTGTGCCCCCAAAGTGGCTTTCGGAGCATCCAACGCTCCCAACGCCACTTTGGGGGCAAAGCCCCAAGCTAGTTGGCGGCGTGCATGCTGGTGACGATCTTCTGCAGGTCGGTTTCCGGCACGGCCTGGGCGAAGTCCTGGTCGGCGAACGCGGCGATCACCACGCTGGTCTTCTCTTCCGGCTTGGTCTCCAGCACCACGACGCTGACTGTCGCCTTGGCCGGCGTGCATTTGTCTTCTGGCCCAGGCGTGATGTCGGCCTTCGCGGTCACGGTGTAGCCCCGCTTGTCGCGGTCGATGCTCACCGGCGTCGGCTGGCCCATGGTGACCTGGGGCTTGGTGTTGTTCTTGGTGTGGAAGACCGCGTCGAGGATCTTCTGGGCGCCGGCGATCGACTGGGCGGCGTTGTCACCGGAGTTCGTCACGGTTGTCACGCCTGCCATCGCCCGGAACGACGTGGGGGCGCCGGGGCAGTAGCCCTTCTGGAAGATCGCGGGGGTGAACAGGGTGAACCTGTTGCCGTCCGGGCCGAACGCGGCCGAGGTGGTCAACGGCTCCCAGTTCGACGGCACGTCATAGGCCTTGGAGGTCTGCAGGTTCTTGCCGTCGTTGATCGGGATCACTTTCCAGCCGGCCACCTTGGGTGCGCCGGTTGCCTTCGGCTGCAACGGATTGCCGCCAGGTCTGGCCGAAGAAGAGACGGAGCCCTGCGCCGCGAGCGGCACGCCCGAGGTCGGCTGGCTGGGGCCGACGACGATGAGGGTCACGACGAGCCCGACGACCACCACCGCCGCGACCACGACCGCGAGTAACAGGCCGGTCGCTTTCTTCTTCTCTTCCGGGGGTTCGGCGTAGTAGCCGAGGCCTTGATATCCCCCACCTGGAGCAGTCACAGGCCTGAGACTAGTGCCCGTTCACCGACTGCCGGTCCAGAACCGTGGAAAGCACTTTCGCGGTGTCCGACAGGTCGCGGAACACCGCGTGCGCACCGGCTTCCCGCAGGGATGTAAGGCTGTGGCGACCTGTTGCGACGCCGATCGCGACGGCGCCGTGGTGCAGCGCGGCGTTCACGTCGTGCGGGGTGTCGCCGATCACGACCACGCAATCCGGTTCGAACCCGCCGTGTTTCTCGCCGGCCAGCCGCATCGCCGCGGACACCAGGTCGCTGCGTTCGGCCGACAGCGAGCCATATCCGCCGATCTCCAGGTCGATGTGCTCGAGCAGACCGAACGGCGCCAGCTTCACCTGCGAGACCTCGGGGAGGTTGCCGGTGACGAGCGACTGCACGACGTGGTCCAGACCGCCGAGTGCGGTGACGATCTCGGTCACGCCCGGCAGGACATGCCCACGTTCGGGTAGCAGGTCACGGTCCGCCTCGGCGATCGCGACCAGTTCGGTGAAGATCAGCTGGATCTCCTCCTCGGTGGCCGCCGCGCCGTGCGCCGAGAGCAACTCGTGCGTGATGGCACGTTCGGTCCTGCCCGGAAACGCTGGTAGATGCGACAGGGACAGGCCCAGGGCGTTGGAAAGCGCGGCCGAGTACCACTCCTGGCCGATGCCGGCCAGGTCGACCAGGGTCAGATCGATATCCCACAGTACGAGCGTTCGGTTACCCACTCGCTCATAGTGACACGATCGGGCGACCTCTTCGGCGTGTCGAAGGTCTGTTGACATTCCCAGTTTGCAATGCAAACCTAACTGCATCGCAATCGAATTGGGGGTTCGCAATGACAGAGAGCCCGGCCGAGCTGCTCGGCGATCTGCGCAGGCTGCGCAGCAAAGTCCGGCGTGACCGGCATGGCTATGCCCTGCCGTTGCTGATGTTCGGAGTCCTGATCCTGGCGGCGTCCCTGTGCTACGCCGACCGGCCGTGGCCCGATCCGATTCCGGCCGAGGGGGTCTACTTCGAGAGCGTGCCCGGACCGTTCCCGGCGTTCGAATACCGGCGGGCGCTCTTGGTGCACAACCCGTTGCTGATCCAGTGGTACTGGATGCTGACCCTGCTGATCGGGTTCGCGGTCACGACGTGGTGGTACCGCCGCAGGGCCGAGCTGATCGGCGTGGAGACCGACCTCCGCGGCTGCCTGATCACGGCAGGCGCCGCACTGACCGGCCTGGTGTTCGGCGTGCCGGTGCTCGAGACGACCGCGGCGCCCCGCAACACCCTGTACTCCACGCCCGATGTCAACCTGCCGATCCTGATCATCTCGGCAGTGGCGTCGGCCGCGGTCTTCTTCGTGGGTGTGCGCTGGAAAAGGCTGCGCGAGCTCAGTTTGTTCGTGGGCACTCTGCTGGCGACTGTGGCGTTCGCGGCAGTGGGCGTCTACATGATCAACGGCCTGTCGGCGCTGCTGGTCGTCGCCGCGGCCTTGCTCTTCCTCGCCTGGATCGAGCGAAGCGTGTTGCTCGGCGTGGTCGGCGTGCTGTTCACTGCGGCAGCCCTGCACGCCAACCTCGAAGGCTTGTCGGAGTACCTCAGCAGCGGGCTACGCGATGTCGACGGGCGACTGATCCTGTTGCAGGACCTCGCGCTGCCTGGCGCCGTTCTGCTCCTCGGCGGCCTGGTGGCAGTCGCTCAGTCGAAGCGGGCGACGCGGTGAGCGCACACCCGACAAGCGATCTCAATGACGTTGTGCACCAACGGCATCGGCTCGGCATCCTGACCATCGCGGCGGAGTCCAAACGGGTCGAGTTCGGCTACCTCAAGGACGCGCTGGAACTCACCGGTGGCAATTTGTCCCGGCACATAACGGTTCTCAACGATGCCGGGCTGGTCGACATCGAAAAAGGCTATGAGGGCAAGCGTCCCAAGACCTGGGTCGCGATCACCGACGCCGGCCGGACCGCGCTCGCCGCCGAGATCGCTGCCCTACGCGCTTTGCTCGCCAAGCACGATCAGTAGCCGCGGACGCTGTTGATGATTTTCTGCGACTCCGCCTCATTCGGGGGAGGCGGAGTCGCAGGGCCACCAGTCAAATCGGTGTTGACCAGCAGAAAACTGTAGGTGTCCGGGCCTTCCAGCATCAGTACGGACACTTTTCCCTGGGACGCCATGCAAGCGTTGCCGGTGGTCGTGATGGTCGCGTCCACCTGAACGGCTTTGATCGGCTTGCCTTCGGTGGTCTTGGCACTCACCTGCTTGGGCGGGCCGACCTGCGCCGACGGCTGGGCGCTGCCGTAGAACTCCTCGCCGAGCGCCTTGGCCATATTGGCGGCTGCCTCTGCGAGATTGCTCTTCTTGACTGTGCCGCCGCCCATGCCGCCACGGCTGTACCGCTTGCCCTCACACGTATAGCTCGCCAGTGTGGCAGGCGAGGACAGGACCACGTCAGGTTGTGTCTTGCTGGTCACGGTGCCGCCCGGGGAAGGCGTCCAGGCCGGTGGGACCTCGTAGATCAGCGACGCCTTCTCGTTCTTGATCACGCTCCAGCCCGCGTTCTGCGGCTCCAGTTGGGCCGTGCCCTGGCTGGCAGTTGTGGTCTCCGGGGTGCTGGTGGCCGGCTGGTTCTGCGCTTGTGGCTCGTCGGAGGAGCGGTTGACGAGCACGATCGTCACGACCGCGCCGATGATCACGACGAGCGCCGCGATCGCGAAGATCACGACCAGGCGGCCGCGTTTGCGCGGCGGCTGGCTGCCTGGCTGTGGGAAATACCCGAGTCCCTGATACTGCTGGTGGCCCCAGTTCTGTTGGGGCTGGCCATTGCCTGGGTACACCGCAGGGACGGTAACCGATTACTGTCAGCTCGCGAAGCGGAGGCTCTGCACGATCAGGTCGAGCCGCTCCGGGTCGGCGAGCGGGGTCGGCTGCTCCGGGCCAGGCGTGGCATCCGCGGCGACGACCAGTACGGAATTGCCCGCGGGCGTCGTGACCGCGACCACTGTGACGGTGCCTTTGCTGCTGGCACAAGGGTCTGTGGATTCGTTGAGTGTCGCTTCGGCACGGACGATCGCGCCCTGCGCTCCGTTGATCGTGGTCGGCTTGGGCTTGTCGACCTTCACGGCTGCTGTCTGATGGCCGTCGCTGTACTGGTCGGCCGCCACGGCCGCGGCCAGTTCTGAAGCCACCCGGCTCGGCTTGCGGTCGTTCGGCGTCACGCCACTGGCCGCGAAAGCGCGCCCGTACTCGGCGCCCTGGCAGGTGTAGGGACCCCAGTCGGCGAGGTGGCCCAGCTTGACGCCGTTCGACGTGGTGAGCGACTCCTCCTGGTCTGCCAGCTCCCAGTCGGGCGGAACCTCGTAGGCCAGGTGCGTCGCCGGATCGGACACCGGCTGCCAGGTGGTGTGCGGCGCCGCAGCCGCGGGCTCGTCGAAGTGCGCGGCAGGAGGCTGAGCGCCACGCCGCAGCAAGGACGCGGCCGAGATCCCGCCGACCACGAGCAGCGCCGCGACGGCGCCGAGGGTGATCAGCAGTCGAGTCGACCGTCGCAAAACCACGTCTGCACGGTAGCTGCTCGTGACGTGAGCTGCCGAACAGGGGTGTTAATCCAACGCGTGTTGATTTTGGACAGAGCCGGGGCGTACGCTCATCCCGAATTCAACAGATGATGAGAAAACAGCACGAGATGGATCACTTATGACCGCAAAAGCATTGGTCGCGGGCCTGATCGGGGCCTTGGTCGCGGCCGTACTCGGGCTCCTGACGTTCGGAGCGCAGGCCACGGTGGACCCCGACCACCTCCCACTGGCCGTCGAGGCGCCGCCCGGCCCGATGAGCCAACTCGCCCAGCGTGTCGCAAGCCAAGGTGGCGAACACGTGGAGTGGCACGTCGTCCCGCCTGGCGAGGGCAGCAGGCTGCTTGAGGACAAGGAGGTCTACGGCGTCCTGCAACTCGGGCAGCCGGTCAAGGTCCTGCTGTCCGGCGCGATCAACCCTGGCGGCACACAGGTCACGCAGCAGGTACTCACCGGCGCGGCGCAGACGTTGGCCGCTTCCATCCCGGACGGCGCGCCGCCGCAGACAATCACGTTGCACCCGGCCAGTGCGGCAGGCCGGGTCGCGCCCCTCGCGGGCAGTGCGTTGCTGTGGATCGCCGGACTGGCTGCCGGACTGTTGTTCGTGGCGCTGCGGACTCGTACCGGCGTCAAACCCGGTATCGCGGCCAGGATCACGTTGCCGCTCACGGCGAGTGTGCTGTCAGTAGGCGTTGTCGCGCTTCTGTTGCTGTTGTGGGATTCGAGCCTGGACCTTGGCTGGGACGTGCTCGGCTTCATGCTGCTGGCCGCGCTCGCGTTCACCGGTGTGCAAGGCGCTTTGCTGAAACTGCTGGGTTTGCGGGCCGCGGCGATCCTGGGACCGCTGTATCTCATCGCGCCTGCCGTTGCCGGACAGGTACCCGAGATGCTGCACCCGTTCTACCGCGACATCCTGTGGTCGTGGACGCCGTTCAGGTTCGCCGCCGAAGGCACCCGGAGTCTGTTGCAGGGCACGGGTTCCGCGCCGGACGTATGGACCGGCGTGATCGTGCTCGGCTCGATGGCGGTCGTCGGCCTGCTGGTGATCCTGCTGCCCGGCAAGCGAATCTCAGCCGGCCAGGAAACTGAGCCGGACCGTCCGAGTGGTGTTGTCCACGTTGGTGTCCACTAGGCAGACCGACTGCCAGGTCCCCAGTGCCATCTGCCCGTCGAGGACCGGCACGCTCGCGTAGGGCGGCAGGAACGCAGGCATCACGTGATCCCTGCCGTGCCCTGGCGAACCGTGCCGGTGCTGCCACCTCTTGCCCTTGGGCAGCAGGTCGCCCAGCGCGGTGAGCAGGTCGTCGTCACTGCCCGCGCCGGTCTCGATGATCGCCAGCCCGGCCGTCGCGTGCGGCACCCAGACGTGCAGCAGCCCGTCGGAGGCGTCCGCGTCGGCCAGGAAACGGCGGCACCGGTCGGTGAGGTCGTGCACGACCTCCTGCGATCCGGTCCGGATCTGTATCTGTTCGCTGTACATTCGGTTCTCCCCGGGAAAACGAGCCTGCCGTTGCCGATCATGCCGGGTAACGTACCCAGCGTGCGCATTGCATTCGGGCAGAGTTTCGACGTGCCGGACGGATATTTCAACACGGCGAGTATCGGGATCCCACCGAGAGTAGCCGCCGACGGTCTGGTGGACGCGGTCCGGCGCTGGCAGTCCGGATCGGACGTGCCGACCGATTTCGACTCCGACGTCCGCAATGCCCGTAAGGCCTGGGGTGCGCTGGTCGGCGTGGAGGAAAGCCGGGTTGCTTCTGGCGCAAGTGTTTCCCAGCTGATGGGCTTGGTCGCGGCGAGCATTCCGGACGGTGCGCGCGTGCTTACCGTCGGTGGTGAGTTCACCAGTGTCTCGTTTCCCTTTGCCTCGCAGGCACATCGCGGGGTGACGGTGACCGAAGTGGATCTGGCCGAGTTACCGTCCCATGTGGATCGCCACGATCTGGTCGCGGTCAGCGTCGTGCAGTCCGCCGATGGTGCCGTGCTCGATGTCGAGGCATTGCGAGACGCCGCAACGGCATCGGGCGCTCAGGTCGTGCTCGATGTCACGCAGGCCGCCGGCTGGATGCCGTTGCGACTCGACTGGGCTGACTGGGTCATCGGCGGTTGCTACAAATGGTTGATGTCCGCGCGGGGCGCGGCCTGGATGGCTGTCCGGCCGGATGCGATGGAGCGAACCGTTGCGCTGTCAGCCAATTGGTACGCGGGCGAGGATCCGTGGGCCGCGGTGTACGGGCTTCCGTTGCGGCTGGCCGCCGACGCCCGCCGATTCGATCTTTCGCCGGTGTGGTTCTCGCAGCTCACCGCCGCGATCGTGGTGCCGTGGCTGGCTTCCCTGGACATGGTGGCGGTCCGTGATCACTGCGTGGGACTCGCCGACGGACTGCTCGTCGCGCTCGGCTTGCCGCCCAAGGGGTCCGCGATCGTCTCGCTTCAGGGCGCGCATGCAGCCGGGCGATTGGCCGAAATCGGCGTGAAATCCAGTATTCGCGCAGGTCGGGTCCGGCTTGCCTGCCACCTGTACAACACCGCCGGGGATATCGAATCGGTACTGGCGGCACTACAGGGGTAGGTGACTGGGTACCGTGCTTGACGTGTCCGATCCTTACCGTCCGGGCCAGTACCCTCAGCCAGGCCTGGACCAGACCACGCGCATACCGCCACTGCGGTCACGGCAACCCATGCCGTCGCGCGCGCCCGAACCGCCGACGAACAAGACGCGTGAGTACGTGCTCAAAGGGCTCGGACTGCTGCTTGTCTCGGTGTTGTCGGGCATGCTCTGGTGGCTGATCCAGCAGGGCGGCAACGACCCTGGGCCCAGTGCCCAGGACAAGACCCCCGTGCAGCCGCAGACGAAGTTCAAGTTCGTCAAGCACGAGCAGGCCAACGCGCCCGTGATGGACAGCAACTGCGAGAGCAACTCGTACGAGAAGGTCAAGCAGTTCTTCGCCAAGAAGCCGTGCACACAGATGGTCCGTGAGCTCTACGTCACGACCGTGGACGGCAAGACGGCCTACAGCTCCGTCGCCATGGTGCGGATGACCAGCGCCGCGGACGCCGAGGAGCTCAAGAAGCTGACGGAGACCAACGGCACCGGCAACGTGACGGACCTCGTGCGCGCCGGCCGCGTCAAGGTGCAGGGCCTGAAGTCGTTGTCCAACGGTGCCTTCGCCGCCAAGGTCGTCGGCAACGACGTGATCATCGTCGAGTCGGACTTCGAGGGCGGCAGCAAGAAGGAGGACGAGGCCAAGCTCGAGGAAGTCAGCGACGAGGCCCTCACGATGGGCGACGCCCTGCGGAAGTGAGGCTCAGCCTGGCTGCCCTGGCAGTGCCGGGGTGGCCGGGTTCGCCCCGGCCGCCTTGCGCCACCGGGTCGCCCGGACGGCTGAGGCTGTCAGGTACTCCAGCGCCGACTTGCGTAGGTCTGCGTCGTCGGTGTTCTCCAGCACGGATCGCCACGCCACCGTCGCGTCGGCTTCCGCGAGCGCCAGCACAGCCAAGCTCGATGCCTGATCGGTCACTGGCTGTGGCGGAACGTACGCGGCCTCGGCGGACTTGGGCGTGGCACCAGCTGCCGTCAATGCTCGTTCGGTCGCGTCCCTGCGTGCCCGGTGCGAGGTCACGCCGTCGCTGAGCGCGGCGTTGAACGAGGCTGGCAAGAACGCGCTGACCAGGCTGTACGTCCAGATGGCCGCGTGCTCGGCGCCGAGCGCCTTCTGGACGGCGTCGACCGAGGCACTGGGGATCGCCTTGGTGGTCGTTGTGGTCGTGGTCGTCGGCTGAGTCACGCCAGCACCTCCCGCAAGCTCGCGCACCCGGCAGCGATGGACCCGAGCAGTCCTGCCCGGTACCGCGACACGGTCGGAACGAGCGCTCCGGCTCGTTGCTCGGCCGTCTTCAACGCCTCCACCATCGTCGCCTTCGTCGCGGGCGCGGGTGCCTGTGTGGACTGTGTGGATGGCGGGGGAGCCGTGCTGCTCACCGGCGGCCGTTCCCTGTCCACCTCGGTCTGCAACGCCGTCGCGTGCGTCGTCCTGGCCTTGGCGATCTCACCCGCCAGCGCCGCGAGTTCCGGGTTGGACTGAGCGAGCGCGTTCGCCGCGGCGGCGTCCTTGCGGGCCTGCTCAGCCAGCTCCGCCAACGGATCCGGCGGTGGTGGCGGCTTGGGCTCGGCGGTGCACGCGGCCGCCAGCGGCAGCATCAGGCCGGCCAGCACGGCGCGCCTTCCAACGGTGTTCACAACCGGCAATCCTGCCAGGCGTGCATCAGCCGGCAGGCGGTATCCGCCCGACCGGATACTCTTGGATGTACATCCTCGAACATGATCGAGACCATCATCCAGAACAGGAGCGGCGGACGTGGCGAACCAGCAAGGTGATCTCGGCGCGGCGCTGGAGCCCGTCGTGCGGGACGCCATCGGCGCGGCCGGCTTCGAGCTGGAACAGCTCGACGTCCAGCGCGCCGGTCGCCGCAGCCTGCTCAAGGTGGTCGTGGACGGCGAGACCGGCATCGGCCTCGACGAGGTGGCCGACGTCAGCCGCACACTCGCGAGCGTGCTGGATGAGCACGACCACGTGCTGGGCGGCCCCTACACCCTCGAAGTGACCTCACCCGGCCTGGACCGGCCGCTGACCAAACCGCGGCACTGGCGTCGCGCCTGGTTGCGCCTGGTGAAGGTGCGCACGGCCGGGGAGACGTTCATCGGGCGTGTCGGCGAGGCCGCTGACGACGAGGTGCAGATGCTGGTCGGCGGGCAGCTGCGGCAGGTGCCGTACGGCCAGGTGGACCACGCCGTGATCGAAGTCGAGTTCAAACAACCACCACAAGAGGAGCTGGCCCTGCTGGGCGGCGGTAGCCAGGAGGGGTCATCGTGAACGTCGACATCGCCGCACTGCGCGCGATCGAGCGCGACAAGGACATTCCATTCGAGACGGTCATCGAGGCGATCGAGACCGCCCTGTTGACCGCGTACAAGCACACCGACGGCCACGTGCCGCACGCCAAGATCGACATCGACCGGCGGACCGGCGTGGTCCGCGTGCTGGCCCAGCAGCTGGGCCCAGCCGGTGACGTGGTCGAGGAGTGGGACGACACCCCGGAGGGCTTCGGCCGGATCGCCGCGACCACCGCCCGCCAGGTCATCCTGCAGCGGCTGCGGGACGCCGAGCACGAGAAGACCTTCGGCGAGTTCTCCGCCAAGGAGGGCGAGATCGTCGCGGGCGTCGTGCAGCGCGACGCGCGGGCGAACTCGCGCGGCATGGTCGTGGTCCAGGTCGGCGACACTGAGGGCGTGCTGCCCGCGGTCGAGCAGGTGCCTGGCGAGCGCTACGAGCACGGTGTGCGGATCAAGTGCTACGTGCTGGGCGTCACCCGCGGTGCCCGCGGGCCGCAGATAACGCTGTCGCGTACGCACCCGAACCTGGTCCGGCGGCTGTTCGCGCTGGAGGTTCCGGAGATCGCCGACGGCACCGTGGAGATCCCGGCGGTCGCCCGCGAGGCCGGGCACCGGTCCAAGATCGCGGTGCGCTCGACCGTGGCCGGGGTCAACGCCAAGGGCGCCTGCATCGGCCCGATGGGCGCCCGTGTCCGAAACGTGATGAGCGAGCTGGCCGGCGAGAAGATCGACATCATCGACTTCTCCGAGGATCCCGCGACGTTCGTCGGGAATGCCCTCTCACCTGCGAAGGTTGTCTCCGTACGGGTGGTCGACGAGCGGGCGAAAACCGCTCGCGTCGTTGTGCCAGACTTCCAGTTGTCGCTCGCGATCGGCAAGGAAGGCCAGAACGCCCGGCTTGCCGCTCGTCTGACCGGGTGGCGGATCGACATCCGGAGCGACGCCGAGACAGCCGCCAACGCGGCTGGACCGACATCGGGTTCGGCTGAGTAGGCGGTAGTAGGTAGAATCTTGGCAGGTCGTCGTCGAGGGCCGGTTCCCGCACGTCGAGAGGGTCCCCCGCAAGGGCATGGCCCGATCCGTACGTGTGTCGGTTGCCGGACCAGGGCGCTGGCCGAGGAATTACTGCGCGTGGTCGCCGAGGACGGGAATCTGATTCCCGATCCACGGCGGCGGCACGCTGGTCGGGGCGCATGGCTGCATCCCGCGAAGGCGTGCCTGGACTCCGCCGAGAAGAAGCGGGCGTTCCCCAGGGCACTACGTGTCGCGGGGCCACTCGGTTCAGACTTGGTGCGAGACCAGATCGGGCACGTCGCCCGACCGACAGACGACCCGGTGGTACCGGGTCCAGCCGGACACAGGAAGCAGGTCGACCCGTCATGAGTCAGCCGTGAAGCTGAAGCCATGAACGTGCGACGTTAGGACGAGGTCGAGCGGGTCAGTTGCCGCCGGCCTCCCCAGTGAGGAGAGCAGTGGCAGGCAAGGCCCGCGTGCACGAGCTCGCGAAAGAGCTCGGTGTCACGAGCAAGGAAGTACTCACGAAACTCGCCGATCTCGGTGAGTACGTGAAGTCGGCGTCCTCCACAGTGGAGGCGCCGGTGGCGCGCCGGTTGCGGGACTCGTACCCGAAGCAGGGCGAAGCCAAGGGCGCCAGGCCCACTGGCGCCAAACCGGGCCCTCGGCCCGGTCCGCCGGTTCCGAAACCGGCTCCCGTACAGCAAGCACCCCAGCAGCCCCAGCCAGCGACTCCGGCGCCTGCCGCAGCCGCTGCCAGCGCTGCACCCGCACCGTCCGCGGCTCCGTCCGCCCCGGTGGCCAAGCCCGCGCCGAGGCCGCAGCCGGCCCCTGCCGCGGCATCGAACACGGCGACTTTCCAGGCGGCCCCGTCGGCGCCTGCCAAGCCGTCCACGCCCGGTCCCCGGCCTGGTCCGCGCCAGCAGCCGAAACCGCCGCAGCAGCAACAGCCGCAGTCCCAGCCGCCGCAGCAGCAGCCCAAGCCGGCCGCTGCCAGGACCGACGCCCCCGGCGTCAAGCCTGGTCCGCGTCCTGGCCCGAAGCAGCAGCCTGCCCAGCAGGGCGGCGGCAGCGGTGGCGGGAACACGGTTCCGCCGCGTACCCAGTCGCCGAAGCCCGGCCCGCGCGCGCCGCGTCCGGGTAACAACCCGTTCGGTGTCGGCGGCGGTGCTCCGACGCCACGTCCGTCCGGTCCTCGCCCTGGTGGCGGAGCGCCCGGCGACCGTGGTGACCGTCCGGAGCGCGGTGGCCAGCGTCCCGGCGGCGACCGTCAGGACCGTGCACCTCGCGGTGGCGGCGGCGACCGTCCGGCCGGCCCACGGCCGAGCCCGGGCAACATGCCCCCGCGCCCGAACCCGGGCATGATGCCGCCCCGGCCGCAGCGTCCGGGCGGTGGCCCAGGTGGCGGCGGTCGTGGTGGCCCTGGTGGCGGTCCCGGCGGCGGTCGTGGTGGCCCCGGCGGTGGTGGCGGCCGTGGTCCCGGTGGCGGCGGTGGTCGTCCCGGTGGCGGCGGCGGAGGCGGTGGCTTCCGCGGCGGTGGCGGCGGTGGAGGCGGAGGCGGTGGCTTCCGTCCCGGTGGTGGCGGTCCCGGTGGCGGCGGTGGTGCGCCGGCCGGTGGCGGCGGCGGTTTCCGTGGCGGCGGTGGCCGTCCGGGTGGCGGCGGTGGCCGCGGCGGTGCCGCGGGCGCGTTCGGCCGTCCCGGTGGTCCTTCGCGCCGTGGGCGGAAGTCCAAGCGCCAGAAGCGCCAGGAGTACATGGACAACATGCAGGCGCCGAGCGTCGGCGGTGTCCGGTTGCCGAAGGGCAACGGGGAGACCATCCGGCTGCCGCGCGGTGCCTCGCTGACCGACTTCGCCGAGAAGATCAACGCCAACCCGGCCTCGCTGGTGCAGGTGCTGTTCCACCTCGGTGAGATGGTCACCGCGACGCAGTCCGTCTCCGAGGACGTGCTCGAGCTGCTCGGTACCGAGATGAACTACACCGTGCAGGTCGTCAGCCCGGAGGAGGAGGACCGCGAGCTGCTCGAGTCCTTCGACATCACCTACGGCGAGGACTCCGGCGGCGAAGAGGCGCTCCAGGCCCGGCCGCCGGTCGTGACCGTCATGGGTCACGTCGACCACGGTAAGACGCGCCTGTTGGACACCATCCGTAAGGCGAACGTGCACGAGGGCGAAGCCGGTGGCATCACCCAGCACATCGGTGCCTACCAGGTGCCGGCGTCGCTGGAAGGTGTCGAGCGGCTGATCACCTTCATCGACACCCCGGGTCACGAGGCGTTCACCGCCATGCGTGCCCGTGGTGCCCAGGCCACCGACATCGCGGTCATCGTGGTGGCGGCCGACGACGGTGTGATGCCCCAGACGGTGGAGGCGATCAACCACGCCCAGGCGGCCAGCGTGCCGATCGTGGTCGCGGTGAACAAGATCGACAAGGAGGGGGCCAACCCCGCCAAGATCCGCCAGCAGCTCACCGAGTACGGCCTGGTCGCCGAGGAGTACGGCGGCGACACCATGTTCGTGGACATCTCGGCCAAGCAGGGCATCAACATCGACGGCCTGCTCGAGGCGATCCTGCTGACCGCGGACGCGGCGCTGGACCTGCGGGCCAACCCGAACATGGAAGCCCAGGGCGTCGCGATCGAGGCCCACCTCGACCGTGGCCGCGGCCCGGTCGCGACCGTGCTGGTGCAGCGTGGTTCGTTGCGCGTCGGTGACTCGATCGTCGCCGGTGACGCGTACGGCCGCGTGCGCCGGATGGTCGACGAGTACAACGAGGACGTCACGGTGGCGACGCCGTCGCGTCCGGTGCAGGTCATCGGCTTCACGTCGGTGCCCGGCGCGGGTGACACGTTCCTGGTCGTGGACGAGGACCGGGTGGCCCGGCAGATCGCCGAGCGCCGCCAGGCCCGGACCCGCAACGCGCAGAACGCCGCGAAGTTCAAGCGGTTCTCCCTGGAGGACCTGGACTCCGCGCTGAAGGAGACCGGCGAGCTCACCCTGATCATCAAGGGCGACAACTCGGGTACCGTCGAGGCACTCGAGGACGCGCTGATGAAGATCGAGGTCGGTGACGAGGTGCAGGTGCGCGTGATCGACCGCGGCGTCGGTGGCATCACCAAGGCGAACGTCGACCTGGCGATCGCGTCCGGCGC
This sequence comes from Kibdelosporangium banguiense, assembly GCF_017876405.1. Taxonomy (GTDB): domain Bacteria; phylum Actinomycetota; class Actinomycetes; order Mycobacteriales; family Pseudonocardiaceae; genus Kibdelosporangium; species Kibdelosporangium banguiense. Next base: position 4,494,528 of record NZ_JAGINW010000001.1, read on the forward strand.
GATCATTCTCGGCTTCAACGTGCGGGCCGAGGCGAAGGTGGCCGAGCAGGCCACCCGCGAGGGTATCGACATCCGCTACTACTCGGTGATCTACCAGGCGATCGACGAGATCGAGCAGGCCCTCAAGGGCATGCTCAAGCCGGAGTTCGAAGAGGTCGAGCTGGGCCGCGCGGAGGTCCGCGAGGTCTTCAAGTCCTCGAAGTTCGGCACGATCGCGGGTTGCCTGGTGATGTCCGGCGAGATCCGGCGCAACGCCAAGGCCCGGTTGCTGCGCGACAGCAAGGTGGTCGCGGAGAACCTGCCGATCAGCTCGCTGCGCCGGTTCAAGGACGACGCCACCGAGGTCCGCGAGGGCTACGAGTGTGGTCTGACCCTTGGCTCGTACGGCGACCTGCGGGTCGGCGACTCGATCGAAACCTACGAGATGCGCGAGAAGCCGCGAGGCTGACCGTATCCGTGCGGGGCCTGGTCTTCATCCCAGGCCCCGCACGGGTTCTCGACTATCAACCCAACACGGTGATGCCTGTTGTACGTCGGTGCACTTGAGCTGGACATCCTGCTCGGTGACGTCCATTCGCTCAAGCAGAAACGGTCCGCCGTGCGGCCGGTCATCGCTGAGCTCCGACGCAGATTCGAGGTCAGCGCGGCCGAGGCCGGGCATCTGGAACTGCATCGGCGTGCCCTGATCGGGGTCGCGGCCGTGGCGCCGGACGCCGAGCACGTCCGCGACCTGCTCGACGCGTGCGAACGGCTGGTGGCCGGCCGCCCCGAGCTGCAGTTGCTCTCCGCGCGGCACCGGCTGGTCGGGCCCGAGGACGAATAGTTCTACTTTGGACAGGAGGGGAGCGCCGTGGCCGACCCGGCCCGCGCCCGCAAACTTGCGAAGCGGATCAAGCAAATCGTGGCGTCCGCACTGGAACACGAGGTCAAGGACCCGCGTCTGAACCTCGTGACCATCACCGACGTCAAGCTGACCGGTGACCTGCAGGACGCCACGCTGTACTACACGGTGTTCGGCGAGGCACTCAACGCCGAGCCGGACTTCAAGGGCGCGGCGGCCGCGCTCGACAGCGCCAAAGGCGTGCTGCGTTCCCTTGTGGGACAAGGCACCGGCGTGCGCTTCACACCGACTCTGACCTTTGTGGCCGACACCGTGCCCGAGGACGCCCGCAAGATCGAGGATCTGCTCGCCAAGGCTCGCGAGGTCGACGAGCAGGTCGCCCGCATCGCCACCAACGCCAAGCCGGCGGGCGAAGCGGACCCATACCGCCAGCCCCGCGAAACCGACCCCGAGGACTGAGAAGGTCATCCGCGAAGCCCGGCACCGGTCTCGGTGCCGGGCTTTTGCTGTCCCCACCTGCGGTCGACCGTTTTTGTCGGTGGTCGGGTCTATGGTGCTTGTCGAGCTTGATGGTTGACCTCGATATTGCTTGAGGTTGCATGCTGGGGGCAAGTTGCCCGTGACGCCTGACTGGGGAGTAGGACGTGGAGATCAATTTCAATTCGTGGATGGCGCTGGAAAGTGCCATGCAGGAGGGAGGCAAACGGGTCAGCCGGGCGACTGTCCGGCGGATCATCAGGTTTGCCCGGCCCTTGCGTAAGGCTGTGTTCGTGCTGGTCGCCCTCAGTGTGGTGACGGCTGTGCTCGCGGTGGCGACGCCGCTGATCGCCGGACGCGTGGTCGACGGGATCGTCAACCGGGAGGGAACCGGCCTGGTTGTCGGGCTCGCGCTGGTCATCGCCGCGATCGCGGTGGTCGACGCGGTCGTCGGGATCGTGGAGAGGTGGCAGTCCGCGCGGGTCGGTGAGGACCTGATTCTCCGGCTGCGGCAGTCGGTTTTCGACCATGTGCAACGGATGCCGGTCGCGTTCTTCACCCGGACCCGGACCGGTGCGCTGGTCAGCCGGCTGAACAACGACGTGATCGCGGCGCAGCGGGCGTTCTCGATGACACTGTCCACAGTGGTCAGCAACATCATCGCGCTGGTGCTCACGCTGGCCGTGATGATCGCGTTGTCGTGGCAGATCACGTTACTGGCGTTGATCATGCTGCCGATCTTCTATCTGCCGGCGCGCCGGATGGGCCGTCGCCTGGCCGGGCTGGAGCGTGAGGCGGCCGGGCACAACGCCGCGATGACCACCCAGATGACCGAGCGGTTCTCCGCGCCCGGCGCGACGTTGATCAAGCTTTTCGGGCGGCCCAAGGACGAATCGTCGGAGTTCGGCCGTCGCGCCAAGCGAGTCCGGGACATCGGTGTGCGGACAGCCGTGAACCAGTGGCTGTTCATGACTGCGCTGTCCCTGGTTTCCGCACTGGCGTTGGCTTTGGTGTACGGCCTCGGCGGATACCTCTCGCTGGAGGGGCAGCTCGACGCGGGCACGGTCGTGTCGTTGGCCTTGTTGCTGACCCGTCTTTACGGTCCGCTGACTGGCCTGGCCAACGCGCGTGTCGACGTCATGACCGCGTTGGTCAGCTTCGAGCGGGTCTTCGAGGTCCTGGATCTTCCGCCACTGATCAAGGAGAAGGCCGACGCCCGGCCTGTGCCGGACGGCCCGGTGTCCGTCGAGTTCGACAACGTCCGGTTCTCGTATCCGGCAGCCGACAAGGTTTCCATTGCCTCCCTTGAGGATGTCGCCGTTCTGGACACTCGGGGCGGCGAGGAGGTTTTGCGCGGCATATCCTTCCGCGCCGAACCCGGGCAGCTCGTGGCCCTGGTCGGTTCCTCGGGTGCGGGCAAGTCGACCATCGCCTCTCTCGCGCCTCGCTTGTACGACACGGACTCCGGCTCGGTCCGGCTGTCCGATGTGGATGTCCGCGACCTGTCCTTCGACTCCATCCGCTACACGATGGGTCTGGTCACTCAGGACGGGCACCTGTTCCACGAGACGATCGGCGAGAACCTCCGTCTGGCGCGGCCGTCCGCGACCGACGAGGAACTCTGGGACTCACTGACCCGTGCCCGCCTGGACAACCTGGTCCGATCCCTGCCCGACCAGCTCGACACCGTCGTCGGTGAACGCGGCTACCGTTTGTCGGGCGGCGAACGTCAACGCCTCACCATCGCGCGCCTCTTACTCGCCCAACCCAGGGTCGTCATTCTCGACGAAGCCACGGCCCACCTGGACTCATCCTCTGAGGCAGCGGTCCAGGAAGCACTGGTCGAAGCTCTGGCCGGCCGCACGTCCATCGTCATCGCCCACAGGCTCTCCACCGTCCGCGCCGCCGACCTGATCCTGGTCATCGAGGCAGGCCAGGTAATCGAACGCGGCACCCACTCCGATCTCCTCGCCCAAAACGGCCGTTACGCGGAGCTCTACAACACCCAGTTCGACGACCGCCCAGTACCCACCGCCTGACAGCCGGTCCGCCCAGCTCGGTTCGACGGTGACGAGCTGGGCGGACGGCCTAGGGTCTGCTTTCACTCCTCGACGAGGTGATTGAGCCAGGACTGCCAGGCGGCGGTGCGCGACTCGCGGTCCACCGTGACGCCGTAGAAGTACTGGGTTGTGCTCACCATGTGGTGCAGGTCGTCGGCCATGAAGCGGTAGAAACCGTGTTCGGTGCGGATGCCGAGCAGCGACTTGTCGCGAAGGTCCACGACTCCATCGATGGGCTCGAGGCCCTCCGGGGTGAGGTGTACCTGCTCGCCGAGTGCCGGATCCGCGCCGAGCCGGGCGATCATGGTGGCCCACACTGTTTCGCCGGGCAGTTCGGTGAAGCCGGTGGCGACCACGCCGGTCACCGGCAGCCCGGGGAAGTGCCGGAAGTACTCGGCCAGGTTGTGCAGGAACATGGTCCAGCCCTTGCCGAAACCGTCGTACTCGGCTTCCCAGTCGTCGCCGAAGAATCCACTTTGGACCAGGCGGAGCACGGTGGTGCCACCCTGTCTGCCCTCGACCAGGAACTCGATTGTCATCGGCGGTTCGCCGTCCGGGCTGGGCGCGGCGTAGACGACCCGCTTACCCGGCTCCCATTCCAGCACTTGGCCGGCCTGGGTGTTGCCGCCGCCGAAGTCCGCCTCGATCTGCTCGCCGGTGAGCTCGTGCGGCACGAACCAGATCGACATGCCCTGCGGAGTGGAGATCGCCTGCCAGACCTGGTCCGGTGTGGCGGCGAGCTCGATCTCCTTGGCCAGACGCCGGCGTTCGTCCACCGCGATCAGTCTTTCTGGACGAGCACGATGAGGTTGCCGCAGGTGTCGTCGAACACCGCCTGTGCGCCAAAATCGGTTTTTGCCGGCTCCATCGTGAACCTGGCCCCGAGCTGAGTCATCCGCTCGTAGTCCTTCTGCAGGTCCGTGGTGCCGAGCATGGTGAACGGCATGCCCGCGTCGTAGAGCGTCTTCTTGTACACCTGCGCGGCAGGCTTGCCGTTGATCTGAATCCCTGGGTTGCCGTCCGGCTCGAGCAGCAACTCGACGCCGTCCGGCGCGTCGGGCGAGACGACGGTCAGCCATTTCGCGTCGCCCACCGGGATGTCGGTCTTCTTCACGAAGCCCAGCACGTCGGTGTAGAACGCAAGGGCCTTGTCCTGGTCGTCGACCAGGATGCTGGTCACCGGAACGAACATCGTCAACCTTTCTCTTCTCGTCGGACTGTCGGATGCACGGCGACCACGAGCCGGTGTGCCCGTCCGCCGGGTGCGGATTCGTCGTGGTACTTCGAGATCAGCGACGTCACTGCCCCGGACAGCTCCTCGGCGAACGCGGCGCGATCGGCCGCGGAGGCGAACCTGACCTCACCGTCGATGGCGAACGTCGCGAGCCGCTTGCGAGCCTTGGCCGCGCCGGTGATCAACTCGCCTACGTCACGCACTAATCGCGCGGCCACCGCGAGCAGCCAGCGCGCGGACAGCTGGTCCGGGGACCGCTCCGGATCAGGCTCGACCGCGGCCAGGACGCTCGGCGAGATCACATACGAGGCTGCGGTCGCCTGCAGCACGCGCTCGGTGCAGTTGCCTTTGCGCCGCTCCTCGACCAGCTCGACCAACCCGTGCCGCTCCAGTTCGCGCAGGTGATAGTTGACCTTTTGCCTGGTCAGCCCCACCCGCTGGGCCAGCGTGGTCGCCGAGCCGGGTTCGGACAGCTCGGCGAGCAGCCTGGCACGCACCGGGTCCAGCGAGACCTCGGCCGCTCCCGGATCGTCGATCACTGCCACGTCGTGCATGCCCGCACAGTCGCACCGACAACTTTTTTTGTCAAGAAACGTCACCCGTGTGTGTGGTGGTTCTCGTCGGCTGGATTGGTGGCCAGGACACAGGCGACGGGCGGGTCGAGGTCGAGGGTCTCGACCCGGAACCGGGCAAAGCCTGCCTGGGTGAGCAGGTCTTGGAGTCCTTGGGCGGCTTGGGTTGTGGTATCCCTGGTGGCGCCGGGGCAGCGGGGCTGGGTCACGAGGGCGATGCGTCCTCCGGGGCGCAGGAGCCGTCGCAGGCCACGGAGCGTCTCGACGGGATCGGCCCAGAAGCCGATGGAGTTGACGGCCAAGATCATGTCGAGCGGTTCGTCGAAGCTCGGGAGCTGGTCCACGGACGCCTGAACGAGTTCGACGCGGTGGGCGCGGATGGCAGCCTGGTTGCGTCGGCTGGCCTGGCGGACCATGACTTCGGAGTGGTCGATGCCGTAGACGTGGCCTTGGTGGGCACGTTGCGCGAGCTCGGCTATGGCGAGGCCGGGGCCGAAGCCGATTTCGAGCACCCGGTCTGTGGGCCGCGGTTCGAGCTGTGCCACTGCCCATCGGTTGCGCTGCTGGTTGGAGCGGCGATGGGCCATGATCCAGCCGGCCACCTGTCCGGGGATGCCCCGGGGACGACCGAACTGCCGGACAATTGTCATGATCGCGCGTCGTTTGAGGGTTCTGTCTGCTGTCGTCACGGTAGCGATCCAACGGTTTCAAGTACGCTCGAAGTCAAGATGCCGGAACAGCAATTGACCATCGGCGAGTTGGCGCATCGCACGGGCGTCGCCACCTCGGCCTTGCGCTACTGGGACCAGATCGGCCTGCTCCCGGCGCCGGCCCGGGTCTCTGGTCACCGGCGCTATCCACCCTCGGCGATCGAGCGGGTCGGCGAGATCCTGCTGCTGCGGGAAATCGGCTACACGCTGCGCGAACTCAAAGCGCTCATCGCCGCGCGCACCCAGTCCGGCGACGCCTGGCGAGCCCTGGCCCAGCGCAAACTGACCGAGCTCGACCGGTGTATCGCCCACGCCAATGTCGCCCGCACCGCGGTCGCTCACGCCTTGGCCTGCCCCCACGAGAACATCCTCGAATGCCCCAACTTCGCCGGCGTTGTCGCGGCCCGCCTGGCCGGGAAGTCCCTCGCTGAGGCTCATCCGCACTGATCGGCCGCACGCGAGGAATACCGGCAAGGCGAACCCGAAATCCATTATCGACAGATGCCGGGCTTTTCCGTTACCGCTGGGCGAATCGGTCGAGGGCGGCGCGTATGCGGGTGCGCATCGTGTCGCTGCCTGTGTGGCCCGAGTCGCTGATGACGATCAGTTCCGCGTCCGGCCAGACCTTGGTGAGCTCCCATGCGGTGCCGATCGGACCGCCCATGTCGAGCCGGCCGTGGATCAACACACCTGGGATGCCTGCGAGGCGTCCGGCGTCGCGCACCAGGGCACCTTCCTCCAGCCAGGCGCCGTTGGCGAAGTAGTGCGCGCAGATTCGGACGAAGGCCAGCCGGGCGGATGAGTCCAGCTGTTTTTGGTCCCGAGCTTCTGGGAACGCGGCTTCGTCATCTGCTTGAGCTCATGGAGAGCGCTGTCGCGGCTGGCTACACCGATCTCGGGCTGGACGGGTTCCGCCCGAGATTCACGCCGATCATCGGGACGTTGGCCGCTTCAGGACCCAGCTCTATCCGCGACCTGGCCCAGGTCACCGGGGTGACTCACTCCGCGGCGAGCCAGACCGTGGCCCAGCTGGTCAAGCAGGAACTGGTCATCCTGACCCCAGGCCAGGACGCCCGGCAGCGGATCGTCCACCTGACACCGAAAGCCAAGTGGCTGCTGCCGATCCTGCAGGCCGAATGGGCGGCCACCACCGCCGCGGCCACCGAGTTGGAGGCTGAGCTGTCATTCCCTTTGAGCCGCCTCATCGATGAGGCGCTCGATGCTCTGCAACGCCGTCCAATGCGACAACGAATCGCTGACGTGTCCCCGGCCAGGCGCCTTGAGCCTTAGCCGAAGAGCATGCGGATGTCGTCGGCGTTGAGGGCTGAGCCGAACATGGCGCCGTCGTCCATGACGCTGGTGAACAGCTCGGCTTTCTTGCTCTTGAGCGCCATGACTTTCTCCTCGATGGTGTCCTTGGCGATCAGGCGGTAGACCATGACGTTGCGGGTCTGGCCGATCCGGTGGGTCCGGTCGACGGCCTGGGCCTCGGTGGCCGGGTTCCACCACGGGTCGAGGATGAAGCAGTAGTCCGCCTCGGTCAGGTTGAGACCGAACCCGCCGGCCTTGAGGCTGATCAGGAAGACCGGTGTGGCGCCTTCCTTGAAGCCGGCGACGACACCGCCGCGGTCGCGGGTCGAGCCGTCGAGATAGCTGTACGGGATTCCGGCCGCGTCGAGCTGTTTGCGCACTATGTCGAGGAAACTGGTGAACTGGCTGAAGACCAGCGCCCTGTGACCGCCCTCGACCACATCCCGGAGTTGTTCGAGCAGGGCGTCGATCTTGGCACACGGCAGGTCGCGATGCTGCTCGTCCATCAGCGCGGGATGCAGGCTCAGTTGCCGGAGCATGGTCAACGAGCGGAAGATCGTGAACCTGTTCTTGTTCATGTCCTCGTCGACCATGCCCAGCACGCGCTGCCGTTCGCGTTGCAGATGGGTCTGGTAGACCTTGCGGTGCCGGGGATGCAGCTCGACTTCGAGGATCTGCTCCTGCTTGGCCGGCAGGTCGGCCGCCACCTGCTCTTTGGTCCGCCGTTTGACCAGGGGCCGGACCCGTCTGCGCAACTGCGCGAGCAGTCCGGGGTCGCCGACCCGCTCGATCCTGCGGGCGTAGTACTGCTGGAACCGCACAGGATCCGGGAACAGGCCCGGCGCCGTGATCGACAGCAACGACCACAGCTCCATCAGATTGTTCTCCATCGGCGTACCGGTGATGGCCAGCTTGAACGGCGCAGGCAGCCGCCTTGCACACTGGTAGACCTTGGACTGGTGGTTTTTGACCACCTGGGCCTCATCCAGTACGAGACCGGCCCACGGCAGCTTGGCGTACGCGTCGAAATCCAGGCGTAGCAACGTGTACGACGTGACAACGACATCGGCATCGGCGGCGATCTGGCTGATGTCCTGCTTCCTGCGCCGCATTGTGTCCGAAATGGACATTACTTTCAGGTCTGGCGTGAACCGTGCGGCTTCGACTTCCCAGTTTGACACGACGCTTGTCGGCGCGACGACCAGGAACGGTGTGTCCGTGGTTTTCCTTGCGTGACAGATCAATGCCAGGGTTTGCAGTGTCTTGCCGAGGCCCATGTCGTCGGCCAGGACGCCGCCGAGCTTGTTCTCCCACAGGAAGGCCAGCCACTGGAAGCCGGTCACCTGGTACGGGCGCAGCAGGGCGTCCGGCATGGCCGGGATTTCCACCTGCTCGGCTTCCTCGAGCGACAACAGGCCGTGCACCTGCCGCCGCCACGCCCGGGCCTGGCGCTCGACCACGCCGATGTTCACCAGTTCGTCCCAGAGCCCGGCCTGGAATCTGCTGATCTTGAGCGAGTCGGTGGGCTGGTCGAGCAACGCCCGCGCCTCGATGATCAGCTTGTGCAGCGCCCGCAGCTCGGGCTTCTGCAAGGAGAAATAGGCGCCGTCGGGCAACAGGAGATACGGCTTGTCCTTTGACAGGGCCAGGAACACGTCCATGAACGGGATCGTGCGGCCCTCGACCGTGACGTTCACGCCAAGGTCGAACCAGTCCGTCTGGCCCGGGATCTCCTCGGTGGATACGCCGATCTGTACCGAGTCACCCGCCTCGCGGTACTCCGCGGGCACGCCGGCGATGTCGACCTCGACCTGTTCGGCAAGCATGGGAAGTACTTCGGTGGTGAACTGCATCGTGTCGACACCGCGCAGAAACCGGTCCACAGGTTCAACGGTCAGCCGCGCCAGGATGTCGCTTTCCATGGCCAGATCCCGATATGGGCCTGGCTCTGCGTCGAGCGAGGCCCGTACCTGCTTCTCGCCGATCTGGTAAACCCATTCCCAGACAAGCTCGAGGTCATGTTCGTCCAGATAGGACGCACTCAGAACGAGCCTGGGCTCGGATATCACGGGTGGCGTGAACGAGCCGTCGGACGACACGATCTCGGCCATGTGCCGGAGCTTCGGGTAGTAGCGGTCCACGAACCTGGGCCGCTCCCGCGCCGGAATCACCAACTGGCGATCGGCGAGAATCATGTCCTGCAACGGTTGCGGCGCCTGCCTGTCGAGTCTCGCCAGCCCGATCCGGCAATCCTCGTAGTCACCCGCCTCAACCAGTTCGGCTCGCCGCACGTACACAAACCCATGGCCATCGCCGATGAACCGGAGCGGCACCGCGTCTGCCACGTGCTCGACCCGTACACACGGCGTCACAACAAGATCGTCATCGCTCTGGGCGTCCAGGCAGATCTGAGCGGAGCCGTACCCGTCGATCGCGCCGAACCGTTTCTGGGCGTGTACCAGCTGCACGCCGATCTCCTGGGCCTCATCCAGGAAGGTCCACAGATACCGGCTGTCGAACCTGGACAGATCGATCACCCGGTCATCGCGGAAGTGAACAGATTCCTGCGAGCGATAAAGCGCATACATCTGCTGCAACAGCCGCACATGCGAGCTGTTGTACCCGAACGGGCCCAGCTTTCCCCAGGACAATCCGCTGCCGACCCAGCCGTTTCGGCCCTGGCGCACCACTTTGGCGAAGATCGTCGGACCAGGAGCGGGGCCACGCACGCGCGACAGCAACGGCTCTGTCGCCAGCGTCAGCTCGATGCCCAGGGATGCTCCGCCCAGGTCCTGGTCAGGACTGAGCAGTGATCCCAGGGACTGTTCCCACTCCGATGTCACACGACCACGCTAGCCGGAGGCACCGACAGTTTTGGTCATGGGCGGTGCTGGATCAGGTCCCATCGGTTGCCGTACAGGTCACGGAACACCGCGACCGTGCCATACGACTCATGCCTCGGTTGCCCTTCGAACGTGACCCCGGCCGCGACCATCCGGGCATAGTCCCGCTCAAAGTCCTCGGTATTCAGGAAAAACCCCACCCGGCCGCCAGTCTGGTCGCCGACCCGGGCCTCCTGCTCTGGAGAAGCAGCCCGCGCCAGAAGCAAAGCGGTCTCCGTGGAGCCGGGCGGTGCGACGACAACCCACCGTTTCTCATCAGAAAGCCTGGTGTCTTCCCGAAGCACGAACCCCAAAGTGTCCACATAGAACGCGATCGCTTCGTCGTAATCCCGGACAACCAGCGCGAAGAGTCCGACATAGGCCATATCCCCATCATGTCACCTTGACATGCAGCCGCCGGGCTGCCTATCCGGTGGAAAACCCCGAATTCATCTACACAACCTTCATAAACACAACCCCGGAGAAACTCTGGCAAGCCTTGACAGAACCGGCGTTCACCCGCGAATACTGGGGAGGCCTGGCCCTGATCTCAGACTGGAAAGCAGGCTCACCCGTCCACCTCCAATACACGCCGGACAGCGAGCCGGAAGACCATGGCCAGGTAGTCCTCGAGGCGGAGCCCTACCACAAGCTCTCCTACAGCTGGCACAGATTCCAGCCAGCCCACGCCGAAGTCTTCGGCTGGACCGAATCCCAATTCGCCGAACACGCCAAAGAACCCCAATCAAAAGTAACATTCCTGATAGAAAAAACCGACAGAAAATCAAAGCTGACGGTAATGCACAACAACTTCGAACCCGGCAGCACAATGCACAAAGCCATCAGTGGCCAACTAAAAGAAAGCGGCGGCTGGCCCGAACTCCTCTCCGACCTGAAAACACTCCTCGAAACCGGCAAACTCGCAACCATCTGACAGTCCCATGCATAAGTAGACAGCCCCCACCCGCCACTGGGGGGCGTCCCTGCTCCAGTCTGACTACCGGGGAGTGTGATCGACAAGGGGGGGAGAAGCGACCTGTGGACAACGAGATTTGCGAGTGGTGCCGTTCGTTGGGATTGATGGCGGGTAGCTTGGCGGGGTGGCGGTTTCCAGGAGGGTCCTCGTTCTTGGTGGGGCGGGCGTCGCAGTTGCTGGAGTTGGGGCTGCGGTGGTGACTGATGTTCTGGCGGGTGGTGCTCCTGCGCAGGGGACGGAGCCCTCTCAAGGGGCAACAGCGACACAAGGGACAGGGCAAACGTCGGAGACAGGGCAAGGTGCGGGGCCGAGTGCCAAGGTGGTGAAGACGTACTTCTCGGCGGCTCGGCGGCGGGATGTCACGGTGATCACGATGGCGCCGGAAGGGTTTGACGCTGAGAAGTTGCCTCTGTGTGTGGCTTTGCATGGGCGGGGTGGGGACGCCGATTGGATGGTGCAGCTTGGGGTGGATCGGTTTCTGACCGCGGCCGTCCAGGCTGGTGTGCCGCCTTTCGCCGTTGTTTCTGTTGATGGTGGGCGGGATTCTTATTGGACGGTCCGTGCGGATGGGGATGATCCGCAGCGGATGCTGAGGGACGAGTTGGGGCCGATTCAGGCTGCGTTCGGGATTTCGATGGGTGGGTTCGGGGCGCTGCGGTTCGCGCGGGATCGCAAGGACTTGAAGGCTGTCGGGGTCATCAGTCCGGCGTTGTTCCGGCGCTGGCCGGATGCTCGGTCCAAGAACGTCTTTCTTGACCAGAAGCATTGGGAGGACAACGAGCCGCTCAGGCATCTCAAGGAGATCGAGGGTGTCCCGCTCGGAGTTTGGTGCGGCACTGAGGATCCGTTGCTGTACGCGGCCAAAGCTCTTGCTGGGCAAGCACGTCCGGCGGAGACGAGGATAACCGGGGGTGCGCACGACAACGCGTACTGGATGCGTGTGCTGCCGGAAGTGCTTGCTTTTGTCGGTGCCAGGCTCAGCGGGACAGGGTAGTCAGCAGGGCTTCGATCACCGACGTGATCGGGCCGTAGGCGGTGTATCCGGCCGCTCGCCGGTGGCCTCCGCCGCCCAGTGCCACTGCGATGTCCTTGACGTCCACAGTGGATACTGACCGAAGCGAGACTGTCCACTCGTCCGGGGCGACGGCCTTGAAGACTGCCGCGACCTCGGCCTCGCTTGTTGTCCGCACGATGTCTACAACGGACTCGACCTCTTCCGGTCGGACAGCGGCGGCGTCCTCCAGGGTCACGTATGTGTACACCAGGCCGTGACCACCCACGGAAGGATTGAGAACCGCTCGGCCGAGCACAGAGGAAAGCATTGGCAGCCAAGCAAAAGGGTGCGCTTCCATCAGTTCACGCGCGGTCTCGTCGGGGTTGACGCCGGCTGCGAGCAGACGGGCCGCGAGCTGGTGGGTCTCGGGGTTGGCCCGGCGGAAGGAGCCTGTGTCGGTGACCAGGCCTGCGTAGATGCACTTGGCGAGTTGTTCGTCGAGTTCGACGCCCAGGGCGTCGAGCAACGCGGCCACCAGGGCGGCCGTGGCGACGGCGTGTTCGTCGACGACGTGGTGTGTGCCGTAGTAGGTGTTGGAGGCGTGGTGGTCGACGACAAGCACCTGGCCACCTGCGTTGATTGTGTTGGTGACGCGGTCGCCTAGTTGGCCGAGCCGCTGCTGGCTGCCTGAGTCCAGGGCGATGACCAACGGCGCGGTGGCCGGAACCTCCGATGCGGGGACGAGCAGGCCCGCGAAGTCCAGCGGCAGGAGTGTCTCCGGCACCTTGTCGGGCTCGCCGAACGACACGCGCACGTTCGCACCTCGCCGATGCAGTGCGAGGCCGAGCGCGAGGGCGCTGCCGAGGGCGTCGGCGTCGGGGTTGACATGGGCCAACAGGGTCACGTCTGTCGCCGCACGCAGCAGCTCGATGGCGCCGTCGAGATCACTCACCCGCCTAGCCTAGGCGTTGACGGGACCGGTGCGCTGCAACGTGGACACGGTTGGCACATCGTGCCGAGCAAAAGCGCTTCGCACGGTTGGTCGATGTGTCGACGAAGTAGTTCGCGCAGCTTGCGTCGGCGCACTGGCCCCAGCGCTCCAGGCCCAGCCGCACGATGCCCTGGGCGATGCCCCAGGCGGCCGCTGCGGCGACCTCGGTGGCGGGTGGCTCGTCGGTGTCGGCGACGTGGATGTGCCAGTTCGGATCGGCCGAGTGACCTGCGGACAGTCGAGGTCGCAGGGGGTAGGCCTCAAGCAGCGAGTTGACGGCGGATCGCACACCGGGCGTGTCGCCGGAGATGGCCGCGTCGAGTACCACGCGGAGCCCGGTGGCGACCGGTCGCAGGGCTGCCAGGTCCTGGTGGGTGACCCGCTCGGCCCACCACGGCTCGGCGTACAGGGCCTCCTGGAGTGCCGGAACGTCCGCCAGGTCGGCGTTGGCCAGCCGGACTGCGACGTCCAGGTAATCGGCATTGTCCATCTGCGGTCCTTACATTTAACCTGTCAGGGGTCAAACCAGTGCATACACCTTACAAGAGGAGACGTGTGTGACGCCGCTGAAACAAGTGCTCTCCCTCGCCGTGCCGGCGTTGGGCGTGCTGGCGGCGGAGCCGCTCTACCTCCTGGTGGACACGGCCGTGGTCGGTCACCTCGGTGCGGTGCCGCTGGCCGCGCTGTCGGTCGCGGCGATCGTGCTGGCCCAGGTCTCCACCCAGCTGACGTTCCTGTCGTACGGCACCACGGCCCGCGCGTCGCGGCTGCACGGTGCGGGCAGACGCGCGGAGGCTGTCGCCGAAGGTGTGCAGGCGACCTGGCTGGCGGTGATTGTCGGCGTGATCCTGATCGTCGTGGGCCAGGTGTTCGCACGGCCGATCGCGATCGTGCTGGCCGGTGAGCAGCAGGTCGCCGACGCGGCGGTCGGCTGGCTGCGGATCGCCCTGTTCGGTGTGCCGATGATCCTGATCACGATGGCGGGCAACGGCTGGATGCGCGGCGTCCAGGACACCATCCGGCCGTTGCGCTACGTGCTCGCAGGCAACGGGTTGTCCGCGTTGCTGTGCCCGATTCTGGTGCACGTCGTCGGCTGGGGACTCGAGGGTTCGGCGATCGCGAACGTGGTCGCCCAGGTGGTGTCGGCCGCGATGTTCATCCGGGCGCTGATCGCCGAACGGGTGCCGCTGCGGCCCGAGTTCGGCAGGATGCGGGCCCAGTTGGGGCTCGGGCGAGACCTGGTGCTGCGTGGCCTGGCGTTCCAGGCGTGCTGGATCTCGGCGACCACGGTCGCGTCGCACGCGTCGACCGCGACAGTCGGTGCGCACCAGGTCGTGTTGCAGCTGTGGGTGTTCCTCGCGTTGGTACTCGATTCCCTTGCTATCGCTGCGCAATCGCTGGTCGGTGAAGCGCTGGGAGCCGAGGACGAGGAGCGGGCGCGCAAGGTGGCCTGGCAGGTCACGGGTTACGGGCTCGCGTTCGGCGTACTGCTCGGCGTGGTTTTCGCCACACTGGCCGGGATTCTGCCGAAGGTGTTCACGCCGGACGCCGCCGTGCTCGCCGAGATTCCGCACGCGTGGTGGTTTTTCGTTGCGCTGCAGCCGATCTGCGGTGTGGTGTTCGCGCTCGACGGTGTCCTGCTCGGCGCCGGTGACGCGGCGTTCATGCGGAATTCCACATTGCTTGCCGCGATCGCCGGCTTTCTGCCCTTGATCTGGGCCGCCGCGATCTTCGGCTGGGGGCTCGCGGGGATCTGGACCGGACTGGCCGCGTTCATGGTTGTGAGACTCGTCGCTGTTGTCGGCCGGACGCGTTCGGGCAGGTGGGCAGTGGTGGGGGCGGTTCGTTAGCATGGCATTTAGTTAGCAAAGGGCAGCTAACTAAATGATCTTCGGAGAGGGGTACACGCGTGCGCGCCGCCGGCAAGGCGTGGTTGATGTGGGCAATGGCAGTGGTCGTCTATATGGCGGCGGCGTTTCATCGTGGTTCGTTGGCAGTGGCCAGTCTTGAGGCGACAAACCGTTTCGGCGTGGGCCCGGCCGCACTCGGTACGTTCACTGTGCTGCAACTGCTTGTCTACGCGGCGATGCAGGTCCCAACTGGGCTTCTGGTCGACCGGTTCGGCCCGCGTAAGACCCTTTTCATGGCTGCCCTGCTGATGGGGACCGGCCAGGTGCTGTTCGCGGTCGCGACGTCCTACCCGCTAGGCCTGATCGCCCGTGCGGTACTGGGTTTCGGCGACGCTATGACGTTCATCAGCTTGCTGCGCCTCACTTCCGCGTACTTCTCCGCACGCCAGTACTCGCTTGTGGTCTCCTTCACCGCGGCTCTGGGCGGTCTCGGCAGTCTTGCCTCGACAGTCCCACTGACCGCGCTGCTGAACTCCGCCGGCTGGACGACGACGTTTTTGATCACCGGTCTGGTGACGGCGGGCTACGCGTTGGTCGCGCTCCGGCTGAGGGACACGCCCGAAGGCCCGGCACCGCGCGCGGAGCCGGCGAAACTGCGGACCGTGGCCCGCAGTGTGGTGCACTCGTGGCAGGTTCCCGGTACCCGGCTGGGTTTCTGGGTGCACTTCGCCACCATGCAGGCGCCCGCGGTGCTCAGCCTGCTCTGGGGATTCCCGTATCTCGTTGGCGCGCACGGACTTTCCGAGCAGGCGGCCAGTTCGGTGCTCGGTGTGATGGTGATCGTGGCGGTCGTCAGCGGCCCGCTGATCGGTGCCTTGATCGGGCCTCGGCCGGAGCTGCGGATGCCGCTCGTCGCGGGCTATCTCGTACTCGAAGTCCTGCTGTGGACGGCATTGCTGGTCCTGCCTATGTCTGCTGTGCTGCTGGGTGTCGTGTTCGGACTGCTGGCGCTCGGTTTGCCGTTGTCCGCCATCGGGTTCTCGATCGCCCGCGACTACAACCCGATCAGCCGGGTCGGTACGGCGAGTGGCGTGGTCAACGTCGGCGGCTTCCTGGCGACGACGATCGCGGCGTTCGGTATCGGCCTGATGCTGGATCTGACCGGCTCGTTCCCCTTGGCGCTGCTGATCCCGGCCGCGCTGATGTCGCTGGGAATCTGGCGCACGGCCGTGTGGTGGCGGCGGGCGCGGGCCGCGATCTTCGCGGCGGAGGCCCGTGGCGAGTCCGTCCCGGTCCGGATCCGGCAGCGCCGTTGGGACTCGGTGGCAGTCGCTGCATCTTGACCATGGCGACAATATGCCAGCGGTCACGCCGAATCACCTGAATCGGCGTGACCAGGCCGGATCAGGCGATCATCGACTTGAGCGTGTCCAGGGAGTCCTCCGGGCTCAGTGCCCGCGCGGCGAGGTCCTCCAGCGTCATCCGGACGGCTGAAGTGCGGCTGTCGTCCTGGCTCTGTGCCAGACCGAGCACCGTGTCGGTGAAAACGATGTCCGGCTCCTGGGGGTCGTCGAAATCGAGCAGGATCACCGACCCGTCGAGCCCACTGTGCGGCCCGGCGGACTGCGGCACGATCCGTACCGTCACGTTGGGCATCTGCGCCCGCTCGACCAGCAGGATCAGCTGTTCGCGGTCGACTCCCTGACAGAGTGTGGGTTCGTGCACGAGGGCGTGCAGGACCAGCGGTTTCTCACCGTCGAACAGCCGTTCCTGGCGGCGCGTCCGGACGGCCACCGCGGCCTCGACCTCCTTGGCGTCGCATGCGGGAACCGCCGCGCACAGGCATCTGCGTGCGTAGCTCTCGGTCTGCAGCAACGCGGGCAGCCGGCCGAGCTGGAATTCGAACATCCTCGAGGCTTCCTGCTCCATGCAGACGTAACTGGAGTCGCGCAGGCCGTATTGCCGCCACCAGCCGCGTTTCCGGGCGCGCTCCCATTGTTCGAGGTATGGCGCACATTGTTCCGGTGTCAGTCCGTAGAGTTTCAGCATCGCGCGGGTCTCGTGATAGCCGGGCAGCTGGCCGTTCTCGATCCGGCTGAGTTTCTGCAAGGTCAGGTGCAGCCGTGTCCCGGCTTCGTCCTGCGTCATGCCGGTCTGTTCACGCAGGCGCTTCAGTTCGCGCAGCAACTGCCTGCCGTGGAAGTTCGGCATTCCGGGGGTTCCCATGTCTTCACTCCTGAGTAACGTGGTGGCCGCCGAGAATGACTGCTTGTGGTGACGTATCAGGAATCGTGACCACCGGCTGGCCAATGGCACCTTGACCGGAATGAAAGAGACCACGGCCTGTAGCCGGGAACTGGGCTTCGAATTGCGCCGCCGTCGCGAACTGGTGGGATTGTCCTCGGTGGAACTCGCCGACCGGCTGGGCTGGTCGCACTCCAAGATGTCCAGGCTGGAGACGGGATGGCGGGGTGCCGCGGAGACCGACGTGGTGCAGTACCTGGCCATGCTGGGATATTCCGCGAACGAGATGCGCGGGTTGCGGGCGCTGAGTCGCGAATCGGCACGGGATCTCGGCTACTGGCTCGGCAGTGTGGAATCGCTGGGATTTCACGAAGGACTGGCCGAGGTCTGCGTGACATATTGCCCGGAAGCGGTCCCCGGTCCGATGCAGGTGGGTGACAAGACCGTGTTCCGGCCGAATCCGAAACGGATTTTCCTGCTGCACGAACGGGTGCTGGCCGGAATGAGTCTCGACCAGGTGTTGAAGCTGTTGTTGCTCACCGAAATGCCGTTCATCTCGGTCCAGGTGGTACAAGGCGGTGAGATTTACGGCGGTGGATTCCGGATGCTGCAGTTCAACGCCCACCGGCCGCTGGTCTATGTGGAAGGCGAATACGTCGGGCTGTTCCTGGAAGACCACGACGCCGTGACCGCGTACTGCGCGCTGGCCGGCCGGATCGCCGACGCCTGCATGGACGCCGCCCAGACCCGTGAGCAGCTCGTCGAGATGGCCGCCTACGCGCAAGCAGGCTCCGGATGAGGCCGATGCCCAGGTCGGTTCCGCCGGACGCGGACGGGATGT
This sequence comes from Kibdelosporangium banguiense, assembly GCF_017876405.1. Classification (GTDB taxonomy): domain Bacteria; phylum Actinomycetota; class Actinomycetes; order Mycobacteriales; family Pseudonocardiaceae; genus Kibdelosporangium; species Kibdelosporangium banguiense. The sequence continues at coordinate 4,512,511 of NZ_JAGINW010000001.1, forward strand.
GAGGATTCCGCGTGTGTCAGCCAAACGCCCCACTCCGCCGCCCGGCCTCGTCGTGATCGACAAGGCACCGGGCATGACCTCGCACGATGTCGTCGCCAGGGTGCGGCGCATCCTCGGTACCCGCAAGGTCGGCCATGCCGGCACGCTCGACCCGATGGCCACCGGTGTGCTGGTGCTCGGCGTCGAGCGGGCCACCAAGCTGCTGGGTCATCTGGCCCTGGACACCAAGGTGTACCTGGGCACGATCAAGCTCGGCTCGGCCACCACGACCGACGACGCCGAGGGCGAGATCCTGTCCGAAATGGACGCCTCAGCGGTGGCGGAGGGCGCGATCCGGGCCGGGATCGCCAAGCTCACCGGCGACATCATGCAGGTCCCCAGCTCGGTCAGCGCGGTCAAGATCGACGGCAAACGGGCCTACGCCCGCGTCCGCGAAGGCGAGACGGTCGAGATCCCGGCCCGCCCGGTGACCATCAACCGGTTCGACATCCTCAGCATCCGCCGGGAAGGCACGTCCACCGAGCTCGACGTGATGGTCGACTGCTCATCCGGCACATACGTCCGTGCCCTGGCCCGTGACCTGGGCGCGGACCTGGGCGTCGGCGGGCACCTGGCCGCTCTGCGCCGCACCCGTGTCGGCCCGTTCGACCTGCGGGTCGCGCGGACCCTGGAGCAGCTAGAGCAGGAGCCTGGCCTGTCGCTCAACCTGGACGACTCGGTGTCCACAGCGTTCGCGCGTTACGACGCGGACGAGCGTCAGACGGCCGCATTGCGCTATGGGCAACGGATCCCGGCCGCAGGCGTGCAGGGTACGTACGGTGTGTTCGACCCGGACGGGCATGTGCTGGCGCTCGCGACCGACGAAGGTTCTGTGGCGAGGGCCATAGTCGTGCTTGCCCCTGCGGGATAAATATCCCTGGACCACGTACGCTGCAGATCGTGCAGCGATGGCGCGGGTTGGAGCATCTGCCGGGCGGCTGGGGGCGCTGTGTGGCCACCATCGGCGTATTCGACGGAGTGCACCGAGGTCACCAGGGACTCATTCAGCGGGCAGTGGAACTGGCCGGACAACGAGATGTGCCGAGTGTGGTGGTCACCTTCGACCCTCACCCGTCCGAGGTCGTCCGTCCGGGCAGTCATCCGGCGCAGCTGACCACGCTGCGCCGCAAGGCCGAACTGGTCGAACAGCTCGGGGTGGACGTGTTCTGCGTGCTGCCGTTCACGCCCGAACTGTCCAAGATGCCGGGTGACGAGTTCGTGCACGAGGTCCTGGTCGACCGGCTGCACGCGTCGGCCGTGGTGGTCGGCGAGAACTTCCGCTTCGGCCACAAGGCACAGGGCGACATCGAGCTGCTGACCAAGCTCGGCAGCCGGTTCGGCTTCGTGGTCGAGGGCGCGAAGTTGCTCACCTCGGCGACCAATGGGGAGATCACCTTCTCCTCCACGTACGTCCGGGCCTGCGTCGACGCCGGTGACGTGGTCGCCGCGCAGGCCGCGCTCGGCCGTCCGCACCGGCTGGAGGGCATCGTCGTGCGTGGCGACGGCCGCGGCCATGAACTGGGATTCCCGACGGCCAACCTGTCGACGCCGAGGTACACCGCCGTGCCGGCGGACGGCGTCTACGCGTGCCGGTTCACGCTGCTGGCCAGCAGCGGCCAGCGGTCGCTGAACGCCGCCGTGTCGGTGGGCACCAACCCGACATTCTCCGGCCGGGAGCGCCGCGTCGAGGCGTTCGTGCTCGACGTCGACGAGGACTTCTACGGCCAGCGGGTCGGCCTGGACTTCATCGAGCGGTTGCGGCCGATGGAACGCTACGACACCGTCGAGGCTCTGGTCGATCAGATGCACCTCGACGTGGCCAGGGCCCGGGAGGTGCTCGGCGAGGGCTGAGCGGGCCCCGATCGGGAAACGTCATTTCGCCTCGCCAGGTGTTCTGGCCTGGCAGGATGCAGGTCGAGCGACCCTGCGACGAGGGGCAAAGGTGGAGGACCAGAAGATCGTCCAGCGCAACCTGGAGCTGCAGAAACAGTGGTACGGCGAACCGCTGGGCGACCGTGTCCGGCGGCTGGTGGTGGCCTTCGACGTCTCCCAGGCCAACCTCGCCGACGTGCTCGGGATCAGCGCCCCCATGCTCAGCCAGGTGATGAGCGGCCGCCGGGCCAAGATCGGCAACCCGGCCGTGCTGGCCAGACTGATCATGCTGGAACGCAAGGTGCTCACCCCGGAGGTCGCCTCCGGCCGCCGTGAGGCGCTGCAGAAGGCTCTTGAGGACGTCCGGGACTCCAATCCCACCGTCAGCCGCGAGATGCTCCCGGTCGACCCGGGCCGGGCCGACCGGGCCGGGCTCGTGCTGCTGCGGCGTGTCGCCACCCCGGACGAGCTGGCCGAGGCCGCCCGGCTGCTGGACGGCCGGTTCCCTGGCCTGGCCGAGGTGCTGCGCCGCGCGGGTGCCCTGACGTGAGGCTGTTCACTGCGGCGATCCCGCCGCCCGAGGTCGCCGACCACCTGGAAGCCGCGCTGGCGAGCGTGCCCGGGATGACCTACCGGGCGCCCCGTGCGGCCTGGCACATCACCCTCGGCTACTACGGCGAGGAAGATCCAGCCGGCCGGATTCCGTGGGTGCGGTCCCGGCTGACCAGCGTGGCGCGGCCACGCGTCGCACTGGCCAAACTGGGCAACTTCGGTGAAACGCTGCTCATGCGTGTGTCCACTCCGGACAAGAGATTGGCCGATCTCGCGGCGGTGCTGCGCTGGGACGACAAACATCCCGAGTACATCCCGCATCTGACCGTGGGCCGTGGGCCGCTGGTGGATCTGCCGTACGCCGGTCCGGAGTGGACTGTCGACGAGGTCGTGTTGCTCGGCGCTGAGAAACGCCATGATTACACAGTCGTCGACCGCATCGGGCTACCCGCTTAGTCCCCGCGCTGGCGACGTTCCCGGGCGCGGCGCCCGGCGTCGACGCGGGCCTTGCGTTGCATGACCGAGTTCGGGTTGCTGGGCGGCCCCAGGATCGTGCAACCGACCTCGAAGTCCTCCTGCGCCTGCCGGTACTCCTCAGCCCGGCGCTCCATGAATTCCTTGAATCCCATCATGTCCTCCCGTTTCAGTTGACAGATTCACGCCATGCGGCGAAGAAGCGTGCGGGTGCGAGCACCGCGAGGCAGTACAGGGTGAGGTAGACCACCAGAACGCCCAGAACCACCGGATACGTCCACACCACGTAACTCGTGTACTGGGGATCACCGTCCTTGTACCCCATGAAGGCGCCCAGCCCGGCCACCACAAGGGCAAGCCCGGCCATCCCGCCGGGTACGCACAGCCATAGCAGGAACGTCGCGGAACCGCCCTTGGCCGCCCAGTAGTTGGCGGTGAGCACGAGCACCACGGCGATCAGGAACCACACTGTGACGAACCCGTCCCAGTGCGCGTTGTCCGGAACCTTGGCCCAGTTGGCGAAGTCCGGCAGTGGCACGCCGGGCTGCAGCCCGAGGAACACCGACAGCTCGACCGCGATGAAGTAGCTCAGCAGCAGGTATCCGGCTTGTGCCAGGCCAAGTCCCACCGAGGTACGGGCGACCCGGGTCCTGCCGTCAGGGTCCAAAGAGGACACCCCGGCGTATGCCCGGCGGGCGAGCCTTGCCGCGGCGACACCTGCCTGCCACCACGCGTACAGGAACATCGCCACCGCGACACCGACCGCGATCAGGCTTTCCGGTCCCCACAACCGTTCCAGCAGGATCACGAACGCGTCGTCGGGATTGGTCAGGTCCGGCGCGGTCATGGCCTGCCCAGCGTCTCACTCTGGCCGCGGATCTCCCCGGCGGTGAAGCCCGCCTGTCTTCGCAACAGTTTCATGTGGACCTCCTGGCTCGGTTGCCTGCCAGGAAAGCGTGCCTGCCCGGACCGCCCGTCGTCTGTCCTCGATTTCCGGTACATCACGCGACAGCCGAGACGCAGGTCGCCTCCTCGGTGGCATCGCTGAGGGTGACTGGTGGCCACAGCCCAATCCTGCGGTTTATCAGGCCCTCAAGCGGGCAAACCTCTAAGGGACATCCATATCACCAGGGAGTAGGTCATGGCTGAGTCAGTACGGGCACGCGTACAGCCCACCCAGGTGCTGGCCGGACTAGTCGCACTGGCGTTCCTCACGCTGGGCATCGCCGGCTTCGTGCGCACCGGTTTCAGCGATTTCGCCGGGCACGGGCACGGCATGCTGCTCGGCTTCGCGATCAACCCGCTACACAACATCGTGCACCTGCTCTTCGGTGTGGTCGGTGTGCTGCTGGCGTGGAGCTCGGTCACCGCACGGCTGTACGGCTGGCTGCTGTTCGCGGGCTACGGCGTACTGGTGATCTGGGGCCTGGCGATCGTCGGGCTGACGTCCACGAACCCGGTCTCCGAGCTGGGCAACCCACTGAACCTCAACATCGCCGACAACTGGCTGCACCTCGGCATCGCCGTACTCGGCCTGGTCGTCGCGATCGTCCCCGCCCGCAGGCGAATCGTGCAGACCGAACCCGAGCGCACCCCTGTCGAAGAGCCGATCACCGACCCAGTCCCGGTCCAGCAGCCCGTGGCAACCGACCGCACCGAACCCGAAACCACCACCGAAGAGCAGCAACACAAGCCCCGCGGCTTGCACAGGTTGAGCAGCCTCCGCAACCGCTCAGCGCACTGAAAATTAATCCCAAAGAGTGAAGCGGGTGCTGCCCACGAGCATCGCTGGAGGGCGTTCCGGGTCATGATGATCGCCGATGACCTGGAACGTTCTCCTGGTGGAAGGCATAAAGGAGCCCCAGGCGCATGCAAGCAGAGGCGCCACTGGGGCGTTCGTCGTCGACGTTAGCATCCGGGAGTGTCATCCGTCGAGGTCGATGTACCTGCTGTGTGGAACATGTTTTCCGAGCCCCGGATGGCGCCATACCTGCCGCTCGCCGCGCATGACAAGGGCGTAGCGCTCGGCCTGTACGAGTGGAGTGCTCGGACATCGTCTGCGGTGTTCGAGGTCGTCGGGCACCTCGAGGTGCTGCTACGCAATGCACTTGATCGCTGTATGCGCGAGTACTTCCGTGAAGATCAATGCGGGATTCCGTGGTTCCTGCTGCCTACTCCTGGCGGCGAGCACGGTTGACGACACCGTTGTCGTATCGGCAAAGCAAGCGTGGTCACTCTATGAGGAGTGCCAGGCCTATGTGTGCCAACCTGGAAGAAGCTTCCGGCCGATCGAACGCATGGCGTTCTACGCCGACCGGGAGATCAAGCCGGACATCCCGGCTGTTGTCCACCGGCGCGACAATGTCGAGTGGACCTGTGAGGAGGCTGCTCGACTGCGCGCGTCGGCAGACCGATTCGATCGGAAGATCGCCACGGTGATCGGCACATCGGTGGCGACGTGGACCGACGGGCGGTATCAGGTCTTCCTGCTGACGCCTCGAGGGCATCCCGACCACCGCGAGCTGCGTGCCGCGCTGCCGCACCAAGCGAGCGGTCGCGGCTCGGCTTTCGTTCGAAGCCAACGATATGTGTCGCTTCACGCTCTTGAGACGGCCACAACAACGGCCGATCTCTGAAGGTTTGGCGCACTAGCCTGCGAGGTACTTCAAGACGGCCAGGACGCGACGGTGGTCGGCTTCTGAGGGTGGTAGTCCGAGCTTGGCGAAGATGCTGCTGATGTGCTTCTCCACCGAGCCTTCGGAGATGAACATGGCTTTGGCGATCGCTGTGTTCGTCCGGCCCTCGGCCATCAGGCTGAGCACCTCGCGTTCCCGCGCGGTGAGCGCGGACAGGTCCTGGGCGCGCCGACTCGCGCCCAGGACCTGGGTCACGACCTCGGGGTCCAGGACTGTGCCGCCGTCGGCGATCTGTTCGCAGGCGGAGAGGAAGTCCTTGACGTCCGCGACCCGGTCCTTCAGCAGGTAGCCGACTCCTCGTGCTCCGCTTGCCAGCAGTTCGGCGGCGTAACGCGTTTCGATGTGCTGGGAGAACACCAGCAGACCGACCGACGGATGCGTTTTACGCACAGCCAGCGCCGCACGGATGCCCTCGTCGGTGAATGTGGGCGGCATTCGTACGTCCACCACCGCGATGTCCGGGACGTGTTCGGCGATCGCCTCCGCCAGGGCCTCTCCCGTGCTGACCGCGGCCTGGACTTCGTGCCCGCGTGTGGTCAGCAGCAGCGACAGTCCATCCCTGAGTACCGCGCTGTCCTCGGCGATGACGATCCTCATGGCGGGAATGAGATCACGATCTCGGTGGGGCCTCCAGACGGGCTGGAGACCCGCACTGTTCCGTCCACTGTGGCCACTCGTTCGCGTAGCCCGGTCAGTCCGGAGCCGGGTTTGGCCTCTGCGCCGCCGATTCCGTTGTCCGTCACGGCGATCCGTAGCGGCATACCGGTGACCGTGACCGTGGCGGCGGTCGCCTGTGAGTGTCTGGTGATGTTGGTGAGCAGCTCGGCCGTGCAGAAATAGGCGATCATCTCGATCGCGCGTGGTGGCCGTCGCGGCAATGACACCGACAGCTCGACGGGGATCGGGCTGCGGGACGCCAGCGTCGCCAGTGCGGCGTCCAGGCCCTTGTCGAGTGCCGCCGGGTGGATGCCGCGGGCCAGGTCACGCACCTCCACCAGGGCTTCTTTGGCGTTCGCGTGTGCCATGTCGACGAGCTTGCGTGTCATCTCCAGGTCCGGTTCGCCTTCGAGCTCCTCTTTGACCATCCCCAGGTGCATGGCCAGCGCGACCATCCGGGCCTGCGTTCCGTCGTGCAGGTCACGCTCGATCTGACGTAGCCGCGCGGCCGCGTCGTCGACTGCGTGCGCGCGGGTCTCCTCTAGGTCACGTACGCGTTGAGTCAGGGTCGTGGGTCCGAGCAGGCCGCGGACGAGCAGGCGATCCAGGAACAGCACGGCGTGCGTCACGTGCGGCGACGCCATGACCAGCGCCAACCCGCTGGCGGCGAAGAGCACGGCGTTCGGCCAGGTGTCGATTCTGTACCGGCCGAGCGGCAGCTGGAGGTTCTCCGAGAGCGCCCACCAGTACGTGACGTGAGTGAGCATGAACAGCCCGTACACCCAGAACCCGACCGGGATGAGGAACGTCACCAGCCCGACCGGCGCCTTGAGGATGACGTAGAGCACCGCGCGCCAGCTCGCGGCGTTCAGCAGCACCGAGGGGACGATGCCCTGCCTCGGAGCCGGTCGTGCCGGCTTGCCCACGTGCACGCCCAGCAGGGCGGAGGCCAGCCCTCGGTGCACGTTGCCGAGCCCACGCGCGAGCAGCACCCCGAGGGCCATGACGGGCAGGCCGACGAAGGCGATCGACAGCACTGTCCCCAGCAAAAGGGGAAGAACCATCAGCACCAGACCCAGTACACTCAAGGGGAGGCTGGTGAGCGCGTAGAGCAACTCGGCCCAGGTGCGCCTGGTGAACATGCCGACCAGCCTGCCCGAGCGGAGGGCGCCGGTGTACCCGGCCAGCCCCCATCCCGCTCGGTTGCCCGCGTGCGCAAGGGCCCTGATACCCTTCGTAGTTGGGTCCGGCTGCGGTCCGTGGCGGCCGGTACCGACTAACGCCGATCGGCGTCCTCACGGGACAACGAACATAGAGGAGAACACGCGTGGCGCTGACCACCGACCAGAAGAAGACGATCCTTGGCGAGTACGGCCTGCACGACTCGGACACCGGATCACCCGAGGCGCAGGTCGCCCTGCTGACCAAGCGGATCAGCGACCTGACCCGGCACCTTCAGCAGCACAAGCACGACCACCACTCCCGCCGCGGCCTGCTGCTGCTGGTGGGACGCCGCCGCCGGTTGCTCAACTACGTGGCCAAGGTGGACATCCAGCGCTACCGGACGCTGATCCAGCGTCTCGGCCTGCGCAGGTGAACCTGGAGGGGGAGCGGCCGCCGGTCGCTCCCCCTCAGCACATTTGACAAGAAGATAAGGGCTGGCGGACGGGGCAGTATTCGCGCCGGTCCTCGGTAGTGGCTCCCGGGCATGAACAAGGCCCCCGGGGGCTTCGATCGAAGACCGGCCTCGTCCACACCGCGTCGAAAGCGGAGTAGTTCCGACCGCGGGCCCGTGTACACGAGGAGAACCAACTACATGACTGACTCCCAGGAAGCTGGGGTCCACGAGACCACTGCCGTGATCGACAACGGCACGTACGGCAAGCGCACGGTCCGTTTCGAGACCGGTCGCCTCGCCCGCCAGGCGGCGGGCAGCGTGGTGGCCTACCTCGACGAGGAGACCATGCTGCTGTCGGCCACGACGGCCTCCAAGCACCCGAAGGAGCACTTCGACTTCTTCCCGCTGACCGTCGACGTCGAGGAGCGGATGTACGCGGTCGGCCGTATCCCCGGCGCGTTCTTCCGCCGTGAGGGACGGCCGTCCACCGACGCGATCCTGGCCTGCCGGCTGATCGACCGGCCGCTGCGCCCGTCCTTCGTGGACGGCCTGCGCAACGAGATCCAGGTCGTCGTCACCGTGATGAGCCTGGCCCCGCAGGACCTGTACGACGTCGTGGCGATCAACGCCGCGTCCGCCTCCACCCAGCTCGCCGGCCTGCCGTTCTCCGGCCCGGTCGGTGGCGTGCGGGTGGCTCTGATCGAGGGCCAGTGGGTCGCGTTCCCCACCTACGAGCAGCTTGAGAAGGCCGTGTTCGACATGGTCGTCGCGGGTCGCATCGTCGGCGATGACGTCGCGATCATGATGGTCGAGGCCGAGGCCACCGAGAACGTGATCGACCTGATCGGCCAGGGCGGCACCGCGCCGACCGAGCAGATCGTGGCCCAGGGTCTCGAGGCCGCCAAGCCGTTCATCCGCTCGCTGTGCATCGCGCAGCAGGAGCTGGCGGAGAAGGCCGCCAAGGCCACCGGCGAGTTCCCGCTGTTCCCGGCCTACCAGCCGGACGCCTACGAGGCCGTCGAGGCCGCCGCGTCGGCCAAGCTGGCCGAGGCGCTGACCATCGCCGGCAAGCAGGACCGCGAGACCGCGATCGACGCCGTCAAGGCCGAGGTGCTCGAGACGGTCGGTGCGCGCGAGGAGTTCGAGGGCCGCGAGAAGGAGATCGGCGCGGCGTTCCGTTCGCTGAACAAGAAGCTGGTCCGCCAGCGGATCCTGCGCGACAAGGTCCGCATCGACGGCCGTGGCCTGACCGACATCCGGCAGCTGTCGGCCGAGGTCGCCGTGATCCCGCGGGCGCACGGCTCGGCGCTGTTCGAGCGCGGCGAGACCCAGATCCTGGGTGTCACCACGCTGAACATGCTGCGGATGGAGCAGCAGATCGACTCGCTCTCGCCCGAGACGACCAAGCGCTACTTGCACCACTACAACTTCCCGCCCTACTCGACCGGTGAGACCGGCCGGGTCGGCTCGCCCAAGCGCCGCGAAATCGGCCACGGCGCGCTTGCCGAGCGGGCGCTTGTTCCGGTGCTGCCCAAGCGGGACGAGTTCCCGTACGCGCTGCGTCAGGTGTCGGAGGCGTTGGGCTCCAACGGTTCCACCTCGATGGGCTCGGTGTGTGCCTCGACGCTGTCGATGCTGAACGCCGGTGTCCCGCTCAAGGCCCCGGTCGCCGGTATCGCCATGGGTCTCGTCTCCGACGAGGTCGACGGCAAGACCGAGTACGTCGCGCTGACCGACATCCTCGGTGCCGAGGACGCGTTCGGCGACATGGACTTCAAGGTCGCCGGCACCAAGGACTTCGTGACCGCGCTGCAGCTGGACACGAAGCTCGACGGCATCCCCTCCGAGGTCCTGGCCGGCGCGCTGTCGCAGGCCTACGACGCCCGGCTGACGATCCTCGAGGTCATCGCCGAGGCGATCGACAAGCCGGACGAGATGAGCGCCTACGCCCCGCGCGTGACCAGCGTGAAGATCCCGGTGGACAAGATCGGCGAGGTCATCGGCCCGAAGGGCAAGATGATCAACTCGATCACCGAGGAGACCGGCGCCGACATCTCCATCGAGGACGACGGCACGATCTACGTCGGTGCGGCGGACGGCCCCTCGGCCGAGGCCGCGATCGAGCGGATCAACGCCATCGCCAACCCGCAGCTGCCGAAGGTCGGCGAGCGCTTCCTGGGCACGGTCGTCAAGACCGCCGCCTTCGGCGCGTTCGTCTCCCTGCTGCCGGGCAAGGACGGCCTGGTGCACATCTCCAAGCTGGGCAACGGCAAGCGCATCGGCAAGGTCGAGGACGTCGTCAAGGTCGGTGACAAGCTCCGTGTGGAGATCGCCGACATCGACGCCCGCGGCAAGATCAGCCTGATCCTGGTCAAGGAGGACGAGGCCGAGAAGCCGGCCGAGTCCCCCGCGCCGGCCACCGAAGAGGCGACGCAGGAGCCTGCAACCACGTGACGGTTCGCAACGGTGCTGCCCCGGGTCTCTCCCGGGGCAGTGCCTTCCTTCAGAAGCCCGGCACCACCCGGACGTTGGAGCGCACCGAGCAGGGCGAGGTCCGCCGCACCCTGCTGCCCGGTGGGCTGCGGGTCGTGACCGAGCACGTTCCCGGTGTGCGGTCGGCTTCGGTCGGCATGTGGGTCGGTGTCGGTTCCCGTGACGAGCAGCCAAGCGTCGCCGGGGCCGCGCACTATCTGGAGCACCTGCTCTTCAAGAGCACGTCCCGGCGGACTGCCCAGCAGATCGCCGAGGAGATCGACGCCGTCGGCGGCGAGCTGAACGCGTTCACCGCCAAGGAACACACGTGCTACTACGCGCACGTCCTCGACGAGGACCTGCCGCTGGCCGTGGACCTGGTGTGCGACGTGGTGTTCGAGGCACTGCTGGCCGAGCGCGACATGGAGACCGAGCGCAGCGTCGTGCTCGAAGAGATCGCGATGCGCGACGACGACCCGGAAGACCTGCTGCACGACGCCTTCTGCGCGGCACTGCTGCCGGATCACACACTGGGCCGTCCAGTCCTCGGGACCGAGAAGTCGATTACCGAGCTGAGCCGCAACGCGCTGTACGGCTTCTACAAGCGTCGCTACACGCTGCCGCGGATGGTCTTCGCGGTGGCCGGCAACATCAAGCACGCCGACGTGCTTCGCTTGGTGCGTAAGGCTCTCCGCGCTCGCCTGGTCGGCGAGGTCGCTCCGCTGCCCGCGCGCAAGGGCCGTGCTCGCATTGCGGGCGCGCCTCGGCTCGTGCTGCACACCGAGGACACCGAGCAGACGCACCTGATGCTTGGCGTGCGTGCGCTGGACCGTCATGACGAACGCCGTTTCACCCTTGGCGTGCTGAACGCAGCTTTGGGCGGCGGCATGAGTTCGCGGCTGTTCCAGGAGGTCCGGGAGAACCGTGGGATGGCGTACCAGGTGTACTCCTCGGTCGCGTCCTATTCGGACACCGGGCACCTCTCTGTTTACGCGGGCGTGCAGCCGGATCGTCTCGGCGAGACGGCTTCGGTCATCCGTGAGGTCCTGCACAAGGTGGCTCGTGAAGGCCTGTCCGACGCGGAAGTGGCCCGTGGCAAGGGGCAGTTGCGTGGTGGACTCGTGCTTGGCTTGGAGGACACCAGTTCCCGGATGTCGCGGATCGGCAAGGGCGAGCTGACGTACGGCAACTACCTGACCGTCGGCGAGACCCTCGGCCGGATCGACGCGGTGACCGGTGAGGACATCGCGTTGCTGGCAAAGGAATTGCTGTCCCGCCCGATAGCAGCCGCCGTTGTCGGCCCGTACGCGCACACCGACGACGTGCCGGTCGAAGTGCATGAGGTGATTCGATGATCCGCGTCGGCGTCCTGGGTGCCCGGGGCCGGATGGGCACCGAGGTCTGCCAAGCGGTGTCCGGCGCCCCGGACATGGAACTCGTCGCACAGATCGACATCGGCGACGAGCTGACGGACCTGTCCGACGCCGGTGCCGATGTCGTCGTCGACTTCACGCACCCGGACGCGGCGCTGGACAACGTCCGGTTCGCCGCGGAGCACGGAATCCACAGTGTGGTAGGCACTTCCGGCTTCTCTGCGGACAAGCAGGCGGCTGTCACGCAGCTGCTGGAGGACAAGCCCGGGGTCGGCGTGGTCATCGCGCCGAACTTCGCCATCGGTGCTGTGTTGTCGATGCGCTTCGCCGAGCTGGCCGCGAAGTACTACGAGTCAGTCGAGATCATCGAACTGCACCACCCGCGCAAGGTCGACGCTCCATCCGGCACGGCCGCGCACACCGCCCGCCTGATCGAGGCCGCTCGCACAGCCGCAGGCCTCGGCAAAGCCCCCGACGCGACCACCCAGGAACTGGATGGCGCGCGCGGAGCCCTGGTCGACGACGTCCGCGTCCACTCAGTCCGGCTGTCCGGCCTGGTCGCCCACCAGGAAGTGCTCTTCGGCGGTGAAGGGGAGACCCTGACGATCCGGCACGACTCGCTGCACCGGACATCCTTCATGCCCGGCGTCCTGCTGGCCGTGCGGTCAATCATGGGCCGCTCTGGCCTGATCGTCGGCCTCGACAAGCTCATGGACCTATGAAACTGTCCGCCCGGACAACAGCGCTGCTCCTGACAGCGGCGCTGGCGCTGTACTTCGTCCTGTTGACCGGGCGGGCAGTAGCTCTACTGAGAACCGGCACTGGCGTAGGCATCGGCCTCGGCGTCGGTGTTCTCCTGCTTCCGATCGTCGGCGCTTGGGTGGTGTACGCCACGATCCGTTTCGGCCTGCGAATCGAACAACTGGCCCAGCGTCTGGCCGCCGAAGGCACCCTCCCCGACACTTCGGACCTGCCCCGCATGCCTTCCGGCCGTATCGACCGCTCTGCCGCCGACGCCTGGTTCGAAGAACGCCGTGCGGAGGTCGAGGGTGCCCCCGAAGACTGGCGTGCCTGGTTCCGCCTGGCGCACGGCTACGACATAGCCGGCGACAGAAGGCGAGCCCGCGAAGCCATGCGCAAAGCCCTGGAACTCGCCTCCTGATCAGAGGTTCAATCCAGCTGCTAGAGGGTCACGACCCACGCCTTCACTACATGGCAACCATTCGCCGTGCCATTGACATCGGAGAACGGCCCTCGGCCTGTCTGGGGCTTGTACACCACGGCCCCGTCGATATTCCTCGTGTAAGGCCAGTGTCCCGAGTTGCACTCAACCCTTACGTGATAGCTTCCGAAGCCCTCGCGGCAGTATCCGTAACCGATGTTCTGTTGCTTGTCCACAGTCGCAGTACAGCCCCACACTTCCGCCTGGGCGGGTGTTGCGCCAAGTACGACAAGGAATGGGATGGCAACGGCCGTGACGGCAGCACCGATCAGCGACTTCATATCTCCCCCTTTTTTCTGCGAAAACACGTGCAGCGTGGTCGACACGACACGGTCAGGTGGGCAGCCGGCGAACCGGGTACCTTGATCACCTACAGTAGGGTCCGCCGCCCAGCGGGGCCAACGGTTTCAGCCAGGGCTGAACCCTGGTCGCCTGTGCCGCTGTCAAGGGAGCCTCGCGTGGTACCAGTTTGGCCGGCCCTGGAACCAGCCTCCTAGTCAAGCAGTAACGTTCGATCTCGCCAGGCCAGCTGCAGGAGAGTCAGGCGCTTGCCGACAAGCGTGGATTCAGGCGCTCGATGGCTTCGCCGGTGATGGGAATGCCTTTGCTGGCAACGATTCGGCCTTCATCGTTCGTAGTGACCATATCGGCGAAGAGCTGGTCGAAAGTGCTGTCATCGATCACGGCGACGGTCAGTTGGATCGCGCCCAGCTCGAGAGGTTTCAGCACGAGGCCGTAGTGCCACAGCCGGAATGCTCCGGCGGCCCGTGCCTGCTCGAATGATCGGAACGGTTCATCGTCCGTGTAGACGATCGAGCCGCCGCCGTCATGCTCGGGGTTGCCAAGGAACTCTTCGGAGAAATCGCGCATGATGTTGCGCCACAACGAGAAATCTTCGCGGACGTCGGCTGGTGCCACTGATGACGGCTGAAACTCTCCGGCAGGCATGACGTGGCACAACCCGCCACCGTCAGCGACTTTGCCACCGTCACGTTCGTGCAACACGAATCGGTGGTCACCAGAGCTGGAACGTCAGACAGTCAGCGTGCTGATTTCCGGTGACATGATCAGGCGCTTCGGATCGAACGGGTCGGTTATCGCCGTGCGCAACGGCAGATCGGTCCACTCGGGGATCGATCTGCCCGAGCGCGACCACGATGCCTTGAACTCGTGAGCAAGCACTTGTTTCACATCGAAGACATCGACGAAGGTGGTCGTCCCGAACGTCAGCGTCAGCCCGTCTTCCTGCTTGATGTCCAGGAGGCGGTAGCTCAGCCGATTTTCCAGCAGCCGGGGACGCACGAGGTCGCGCACAGCTCTGCTGTACCCGCGGTACATTTCGCCTCGGTCGGTCAGCGGCAGGACGTGATCGAGATTGCCGAACCGCGGGACCGGCTCCTGGTTTTCTGACCACATCAGACGGATGCGGTCCAGATCCACCGGTTTGTCCAGCAGCCATCCTGGTCCGGCCAGGACATGTCCTCCCGGAGCTCGCTGCGATTCCGGATAGAGCCAGGCGGCCAGTTCACTCAGTTCCCGGCCGCGGACGCTGGTTGCTTGCCTTACAGCGAGCCAATCGCTCTGACTCTTGCGGACTCGTTCAGTCAGACTGGCCGGTGCGCGGAGAGCTTCGTCGTCGGCCTTCGCCTGGTGCCTGAGTTTGGTGAGGCAGCCGTTGGCGCCCAAAGCCTCGTCGAGTGCTCGCACCAGCGGCTCAGCCGGAAGGCCTCGACCGGCCGCTCTGCCATGGACACGTGCTGGCGTGCGTACCCGATCTCGGAAGCGAGCTGGGCGTGACTGAGTCCGGCGGCTTTCCGCAGTTTTCGGATCTCGAACGCGAGCTGTGCCGCAGCTGCCATCGGGCTCGCCGTCCGTGGCTTCTGATCCGGGCACTACTGCTTCTCCACGGCTGCAAAACCTGGGTGTTCGTCGTAGTTCGCGTTTGGTTGTCGACCGTCAGGTAATTCCCCAGGGGCTGCCGTCACGTAATTCCCCAGGTTGTGGGCCTCGGTGTAGGTCTACCGGGCCTGTTGGCGGTTGTCTACTTGGTGGTGTGGCCGGGTCGTTTCCGAGGGCGGTAGCTGGGTCCGTCCATCAGGATCTGGTGGCTGGTGTTGATGAGCCTGTCGAGCAGGGATTCGGCGACGACGGGGTTGGGGAACAGCCCGTACCAGTCCTTCGGGGCTCGGTTGCTGGTGAGGATCAGGGGTTTGCCGTTGACGGCACGGTCGGAGATCAGTTCGTAGAGGTCGTCGGCGTGCATGGCGGTGTGCTCGCGCATGGCGAAGTCGTCGAGGATCAGTACCAGTGGTTTGGTGTATTCGCGGATGCGTTGTCCCCATGACCGATCGGCGTGCCCGCCAGCGAGGTCGGACAGAACGCGGGAGGTTTTCGCGAACCTCACGTCACCGCCGCGGCGTGCCACGGCGTGGCCGAGTGCCTGTGCCACATGGGTTTTCCCAACACCGACCGGGCCGTAGAGGATGACCGACTCGGCGGCCTCGAGCCAACGCAGCGCGCCGAGGTCGCGCAGCATGGCTGCCGGGAGTTTCGGGTTGGCGGTGAAGTCGAACTCTTCGAAGGTGGCTTGTTCTTCGAACTTCGCTCGCCGGATTCTCCTTGCCAGAGCGGCGGTTTCGCGGCGGGCGATCTCGTCTTCGCAGAGCACTTGCAGGAATTCGAGGTGGCCGAGGCCGCCATCGCGGGTTTGGGCCAGCCGTGCATCGAGGGTGTCGAGCATGCCGGTCAGTTTCAGCGTCCGCAGCGCCGGATCGAGAATGGTCATGACGTAGTTCTCCCGGGTCTGGATCGAATAGTGTTGTGTGACAACCGAACGCGTTGTCAGGCGGTATCGACGCCGAACGCGCCCGGTCCCCGCAGGAACGCCGCAACGGTCGGCGCGGCAGGTTCGGTGATGCCGTCGCGTTCCGTGCCCGCGGCGAGGATGCCTTTGATAGTGCGGTAGCTCGGGTCGCCGACCTGCAGGGCTCGCGCGCAGGCGGCGTCAAGTCGTTGATTCCCCACGGTTGTGTGCGCAACGCGAGAACTCCTTGCGCACTGCGGAGCCGAGAGATCGCGTTGACTTCCATGAACTCGGCGATCACCGCGACGCACGCGGGTCCGACCTCGGCGGCGATGCGCCGGCACCAGGTCGGGTTACGCATCTGGAAGGCGATCTTCTCCGGTGGATAGTGCTCGAAATCGGTGGCCCGGCCCGACAAACGCAGCACATGGGTGGCCACGACGCCGCCGTCATGCACGATCTGCACGATGTCACCGCAACGGCGGGCATGGACGGATTGGCCGATCAGCCGCCACGGCACCGAATACAGGGCTTTGCCGACCTTGACATGTTCTCTGAACTTGCGCCCACTCGCGCCTAGTCTGCGTCGGCTGCCAGCCGTCCACAGCTGACAACGCGCTCAATGGGTATGGGTGGATATTCGCATGGAATCAGGAAGCCAGTGCGAGCAGTTCGTCGATCACCGGTTCTGGCCCACCATGGGTGAGGTGCGCGATGACGAACATGGGTGCGATCACCTGACTCCAGGAATACAGCCTGTCCCCGTCGAGCCCGCATGCAGTGGCGACTCGTTGGCAACGGGCCTCGACGCCCTCGTGTCCGGCACCGGCGACCACGTAGTCGACGGCGTCGAAGCAGGGATCACCGATGCACGCCTTCGGGTCGATCGCGACCAGACCCCGCGACGGGCCGCCGTCGAGGACGTTGGCGAGGTGCAGATCGCCGTGCAGTAACACGAGCCTCGTCTGAGTGTCCAGCAACGTCGCGCAGCGTCGCAGCGCCCGCTGCCACGTGGTCTGATCGATCCGTGCACCGATGGCTGGTTCGGTCAGCCTCCGGCCGATCCGGATGAAGGCCTCGTCAAGCCGACCGCGCAGATCCCACGGCCAGTCCGTGGGCGGAGCCACGGCGTGCAGTGCGGCCAGCAACTCTCCCCACTGCCGCGGCAATGCTGCATCTGGCAGGTCTTCGGCTTCGGTGCCGGGCAGGATCTCCTCCAACACCATTGCTCCGACAGCCGCGTCGATGGCCAGTACGGCCGGCACCCGGCCCGATGGCGCGAACACACGCAGCATCTCCACTTGCTTGGTCAGCAGTGTCCGATCCGGACTGAGTTTGAGCACCGCCGGCGTTCCGTCGGACCATTGACAGCGCATGACCACAGATGAGGCGCCGCTCTCGAAAAGCTCACCGAGTACGAGGCCCCACCGGGCGGCCAGCCGTTCGGCGACGAGCGGGGCTTCCGCAAGCCACCCCTCGGCCTTGGGACCAAATCGACGGACCAACCGCGCACCAACTTCTTCCATATTCACCCCGCTAGTTTGCCCGAACTGTCAACGCGCATATCTCGGCGGCATGACAGGCTGAGGGATGCCAGTTTCGTTCCGCTGATCGCGCGGGAGCGTGGATACGCATCACCGTGACCCGCCACTGCTGCTGCCAACCGCTTGCGTGCCTCACCGATGAACTTGCCGCGCACGGCGAGATCCCACAATGCGTGGCCAGTGTCGCCGGAGTGCTGTGCCGCGTCGTAGTACCGCATGAAGGCCGACTCGTTGTCGGCACTGATGTTGCTGAACTCGTCGTCGGCCAACCCCACGGTGGCGATGGTGTCTTGCACACGTCCCAACTTCGCCAGGGCGCGAGCACGAGCGGACAACAGCATCGCGCGTTCTGCCGGGGTCAGGCGGTCCGACCTGACCATCGCAAGTTCAACCAACGTGAGCCCATTTTCCGCATCACCACACCAGATCGCCTGCCGAGCCATGCAGGACAGCACCTTGGCCCGTAGATGCCAGTCTCCGGCTTCGTCAGCGCATGCCAACGCGAGCCGAAACATGTCACGTGCGTCGTCATGGGCGTAGGCATCGAACGCCATGAACGCGGCGGTGTTGCCGAGATAACCGACTGCGGAATGCAACTCTCCGTGTAGCCGTTCTGGGCAACGAGCACCAAGCAGCTTGACCGCGTAACGAAGTTGAGCGGCAACGGCCTCGCGAACCAAGCCACCGCCGTAAGTGTGGTCCCACGACGAGAAGACGCGTGCGGTCGTTCGCACCTCGTTGATCTCAGTAACACCGATGACCGAGGGCACCGGAGTGGGGCGCGAGGGGCCGATGAGATCCGCAAACGCGAGCGGCCCTGTTGCGGCTGTGGCGCCGAGCGCGAGGGCTGCACGAAGGAACTCCTTGCGATCCACAGATGCCACAGTAGAGGGGAGTCGGCACGGCCGGTGGAAACCAAGTTCACCGTATGCGACCACGCGGAGTACCGCGCATAGGCCGTCGCGATAGTCCTTGCCAGGCCAGCGGACAACACCCCGCTCAATCTTCCCGATGTAGTTGGCGGTCAGCTCAACAACGCGCTTGCGATGCTGATAGACCCACGCGTTGACCAGTTCGGCCAGTTCCTGCCGGCTGAGTGGTTCACCAGGTGCGCCCGGGGAATCCGTCCGCTTCCGGCATGGCGATCCCCTTCGTGCTGACAGTGACGATAGTCGCACACAGTGTGGTCAAGGCGGGAACTGGAAATGGTTGCCGATCTGCCCTCAATCTGCCCCCTGACAGACGCACATCAGTCCTCCCGCTCGCCGAGCTGATCGTCAAGGCTTGGTCTGTCGGACGGACGTCCCGTCGCATGCCGAACTGTGGAGCGCGTTGAAGAGACGAGTACTTTCCCAGCGAACCTTGAAACCAGGTGTGACTTGGTTGTTCGTGAGGTTCGAGGCAGTGCGGCGGAGATTCTTGCCGCAGTGGGTGCGTGCTGTCGAGTGGTTACGCATCGGCTGGGCGCTTCGTTCTTCCACAACACCATGAACTGCACTGACAACAACCTCGTGGAGCTCAACCATGTCCAATACGACTGATCAGTCCACTGTCGAGCCGGAGCCGTTCGCTGGTCCTGCGGAGTTCGCGGCGCTGGTCGCCGAGATGGTTGCGGATCAGGCGCCGCGGGTGTTTCGCGGTGGTGCTGGAGTTCGGTGATCGTCTTGACGCTCAAATTGTCGCTTGGGGGTTGGCGCTTGACGAAGGTGCGTATGTGACCACTGTGGATGGTCGGAATCAGTATGCGTTGGCTGAGCCTGAGAACGCGTTGAAGTATGTGCGCAATCTGACTGGCACGACGCCGCATCTTGTGTGGGTGGACCGATCATCGGAGTTGGGTAGTGGCCAGGACGAGTCTGAGTCTTCCGTTCTGCGGGATGAGGCTTCGCCGTTGGCGTGAGCAGGCTGGGTTGACTCAGCAGGAACTCGCTGACGCATGCGGCCTGTCGCGATATCAGATCTCGCGTTGGGAGACTGGTGGGGCCAAACCCGAACCCGGCTCGCTCAAACCGCTGGTGCGAGGGTTGGCTCAGGCGCTGGACGCGACCACGTTCGGGCTGGCTGATCTGCTCGAACAGGGGTGAATTGCCGGCGCCTGGGTCGCGTACGCCACGATCCGGACCTGTTGCTAATCCTGGCAGGCGCTGCCGGAAACAGTGTCGAGTGGACGTTCGAAGAAGCTCTCCAGGACGACGATCGTCTGGGTGCCGGTGACTCCGTCGATCGCGAAGAGCCGGCGAAGCGATGCTTGTAGCTCCTCTGTCGTCGCCGTCCGGATTTTCACCAGCAGGGTGGCAGGGCCCGCGATGACGTGTGCTTCGACGACCTCGGGCAGTGCCGCGAGTGCTTCGCCCACCGGCGAGTCGCCCATCCAGGCGTTGGCATCGACCAGCACGAACGCCGCAACTCCACGGCCGACCGTCGACGGGTCGACGTCGATGGTGGTCCGCCGGATGACGCCCTGCTCGCGTAGCTTTCGCACTCGCTCGTGCGCGGCCCCCGTGGACAGTCCCACTGCCTGCCCCAGCGTGGCGTAGGCCTGGGTGGCGTCGCGCTGCAACTCGGCGAGAAGTTTTCGATCCAGGTCATCCATGATTTGACGATACCAAGTTCAGTGGTGAAGCTGTATGTCAGATGATGTTCGGCATTTATGGGGAACGCATGGATCTGGTTAAGACCGAGTTTGTGCTGCTGGACGAGCGGTTCGCGCGCTGCGGCGGGGACCAGTGGATGCGGCGGCTGCACACCGGGTGCCGCTGGACCGAGGGGCCGGTCTATTTCCCGGCCGGTCGGTACCTCGTGTTCAGCGACATCCCGAACGACCGCACCCTGCGCTGGGACGAGACGACCGATCAGGTCGGCGTGTTCCGGCAGCCCGCAGGGTATGCCAACGGCCACACCAGGGACCAGGCGGGCCGGTTGGTCAGTTGCGAGCAGGGCCACCGTCGGGTCACCCGCACCGAGCCCGACGGCACCGTGACCGTGCTCGCGGAGCGTTATCGTGGTCGTCGGCTCAACAGCCCCAACGACGTCGTCGAACGGTCCGACGGATCGATCTGGTTCACCGACCCGAGCTACGGCATCGACAGCGACTACGAGGGATATCGCGCGGAAAGCGAGATCGGCGCCTGCCACGTCTACCGTGTCGACCCGGCGAACGGGGAGGTCCGGATCGTCGCTGACGACTTCGAGCGGCCCAACGGGCTCGCCTTCTCGGTTGACGAGAGCCGGCTCTACATCGCGGACACGCGGCAGAACCCCAGTCATATCAGGGTGTTCGACGTGACCGACGACGGCGCGCTCACCGGCGGGGAGGTGTTCGGCACCTGCGACAGCGGGGTGTTCGACGGGATCAGGGTGGACACTGCCGGACGGGTCTGGGCGGCCGCCTATGACGGCCTGCACTGTTTCGCCCCGGACGGCACCCGCATCGGCAAACTTCGGGTGCCCGAGGTCTGCTCGAACCTGACCTTCGGTGGATCGCGCCGCAATGAACTCTTCATCACGGCGTCGAGCTCGGTCTACACGCTGCGCGTCAACTTCAACGGAGCTCGTTGAGTCAGGCGAGACTACGGAGTAGCGCAGCGGCGGCGGAGCAGGCCTCGTCGGTCACGATGTGCTCGGTGCCGGGGTCGATGCGCACGTCTGGCAGTGCTCCTGCTGCTTGGAACAGCCGGGCGCTGTCCAGGACTCGGTGGGCGGGGACCCACGGGTCGTCCTGGATGCTGCGGAGTAGTACTGGCATGCCTTCGAGCGCGGCGTTGTCTGGAGGCGGGATTGGGGCGGGGCCGATGAATCCGCCGGTGAACAGGACCGCGGCGCCGAGCCGCCGCGGTCTGGTGAGCAGCAGGTGCGTGAGCAGGCAGGCGCCCTGTGAGAATCCGAACAACACCAGGTTGTGTGCTGGTGTTCCGGATTCGAGGAGCTGGTCTATCTGCTGCTCGACGGCGGTGAGTGCGTTGTCGAGATGCGGTTGGTTCTGCTCGATGGGCTCCAGGAATGGCAGTGGGTACCAGCTGTTGCCAGGTGCTGCCGGCGCGACGAATCGTGCCGGCAGCGGGCCGAAGCGGTCGGCGAGATCCCGCATGAATTCGGGTTTCTGGCCACGACCATGGATCGCGAGCACCACTGTCGGCGCTTCGGCTGGGCCCCAACGCAGAATCACGGCGTCAGATGTCGATCTGTTCGAGGGCGTTGAGCAGTTCGTCGCGACGGTGCTCGAACTGCTCGGGCAGCTGGAACCGCTGGCCCAGCTCGTGGGGTGACTCGTCGCAGTCCCAGCCGCCGTCGGCGTGGGTTACCGCGAGCTCGAAGAGCGACCCCGCTGGGGAGCGTACGTAGACGCTCTTGAAGTACTTGCGGTCCTTGAGTTCCGAGATGTCGGTGTAGCCGCGGCCTTCGACCTCGAACTTGAGTTCGTCCTGGTTCTGCAGGGTGTCGACGTTCCAGGCGAAGTGGTGGTGGGTGCCCGCGCCGTAGTGCCACGTCCCCTGGTCGTCGCGGCGGTTGACCGTGATCTCCAGGTGGTTGCCGTGCGCCTGTTTCCCGATCTGTAACGCGACCCGGTCGCCTTCCTCGGCGAGTCCGTCCTGGGCGCAGAAGGTGTCGTTGGCGAATTCGACTGTGCGATCGGGTGTCATCACGTGCACGCCGAGCCCGTGCAGTCCGTGAATCGCGTGCTCCTGCGGTACCCCGTACCCGGTGTTGCCGACCCGGTCGTCTCCCTCGCTGGAAACGAACATGTACTCGATACCTGACGGGTGCTCGAACGCCAGGCGCCGCCGGCCGAAGACCTCGACGTCGGTCACCGCCACGTCATGCTCGGTCAGGCGCTTGTGCCAGTAGTTGAGGCTGTCCTGCGGAACTGACAGCAGAACCTCACGGCCCTGGTTGGTGCCCCGCTTGCCGTACAGACCGACCTGCGCCCAGGGAAACGTGGTGACCACACTGGATGGATCGCCGTTGGCGTTCGCGTAGTACAGGTGGTAGATCGGTGTCGAGCCGTCGAACAGCACGGTGCGCTTGATGAACCGCATCCCCAGCACCTTGACGTGGAAGTCGACGTCCTCCTGTGCGTGGCCGACCGACAGCGTGATGTGATGGGAGCCTTCGATGTAGGCCATGACGGCGTCTCCTCGTCGAGCTGCGACAGCTTTCCGGCCCACGTTACGAACGGGCCGTCCGGCCGCGCATCGGCGAGAAATGCACGACTATGTCGAGGATGTGCACGGCTGCGATCCAGGCGTAGCCTTGATCGCGTTGCCGACCCACGAAATCCTCCACAGGAGCGGTCATGCTGAGCCTGGTGCCTGCCGAGCGCGCCAAGGTCGGCACGGGAATCTGGCAGGAGCAGGTCAACACGGGTGTCTCGCTGCACTTCAGCTTCGAATTCGACAACCCGGCGGCGTTCGCCGGAACGATCAAGCACCGCTCCCTGGGGGAGCTCGGCATGTTCGGCGTGGCCTGCCAGCGGCACACCGTGCACCGCCGGCCGAGTGACCTGGAGCTCGGCAGCGACGCCTACTTCCTGCTGACGCTGCAGATCGCGGGGGACAAGCAAGTCACCCAGGACGGCCGGTCGGCGACCATCCGCGCCGGCGAGTTCGCGCTCTACGACTCGCAACAGCCACTGACACTCGACGTCAGCGACGACTACCGGTCAGTGAACGTCAAGTTCCGCAAGGAGATCCTTGGCGCGCACGACGCCGATGCCTTCGCCCACCTGGTGGCCCGGACGTTCTCCGGCGAGCAGGGCATCGCGCCTGTGGTGTGGTCGACGATCCTGAGCCTCGGCGCCCTGAGCCCGGCGAACGGTGCGAGCGCGATCCTGTTGGCGGGCAACGTGATCGACATGGCGGCCACCATGCTGCGGACCCAGGCCGGGATCACCGGCCCGGACGGGCGCGACGATCAGGCTCGCCGGTTACGCTCGGTGCACGCCTACATCGACGAGCGGCTGCACGACCCGGACCTGCGAGTCGAATCCATCGCGGCGGCCCATTTCGTCTCCGTGCGCTACCTGCACAAGCTCTTCAGCCACAGTGGACACACGCCGGCCGGCTGGATCAGGCACTGCCGGATCGAGGCCTGCAAACGCGACCTCGCCGATCCCGCGACGCGCGCCATCCCGGCTGCGGCCATCGGCGCCCGATGGGGCTTCGGCAACGCGTCCCACTTCGGGTACGTCTTCAAGAACGCCATCGGCCTGACCCCCGCGGAGTTCCGCGAGCAGGCACTGTCCTGAGGACAGCTGTCAAGCCAGGCCGGAAGTTGTAGGCCGGGTGGCGGCGCCTTACTCGCCCGGGCGGGTGACTGTGGGATCGGCTGGCGCGCTGTAGCGTGCTTTATGTCAGATCGTAACCAACTCCCGTCTGTTCGCGCGAAAGTCCAACCCTGTAGTCGATCGTGCGATGAGGGCCAGACGAGAGCGCCACGGGCTCGGTGCCGCCGGGCTCGCGATGCGTCTTGCCCTTTTCCCGCTTCAAGAACCTGCGCGTGCTGGGGGAGCCTTGAAGGGAGCGAGAAGTGGCATCACCACCGAACGAGATCATGGCGCCGGCCACGTCGGAAGCGTCCTGGTTCTGCTGTGGCGCCGCGTGGGGCCCGTGTGGCACGGCCGGCGGCGGGTCCTGCACCAACTGTAAGTCGGCCAGCCTGCATTGCGCCTGGCCGAACGCATCCGATGCCTGCTTCGACATCACGCGGCCGGACAAGTGTGGCGACAACCTGCTGAGGCGCACTTGCGGGCATCAGTTCTACGTCAAACACCTATGTGGCACAACGGAAATCGCGGTCACCATCACCGACTGCGGGCCGCAGACCGACCTGTGGTGCGGTGAGCAGAAGTGCTGTAGCGGCAACTGCGTGACCAACCGGCTGATCGACTTCACCCCCGCTGCTTTCAGCAGGCTGGGCAACCTTTCCGCCGGCCTGATCCCTGTCACCATCCGAAGCTGAGAGGTGCCTGCAATGGACCGTAGGAAATTCCTGACCAGGGCTGTGCTGACGGGGACGACGGCCGTTGTCGGCGCGACCACGCTTGGCTCCCTCGCGCCTGAGGCCGCGTTCGCGGATGACAGCTGGACGCTTGACCCGGATGCGGTGGACCCGAACTTCGCCGAGGGCCGGATCACCGGTATCCACGGCACGATGCTGATGGTCACCGGGTCGGACCGCACTCTGCACCGGATCATGGTCACCAGCGGCACGAGCCTCTGGAAGTTACGCAACACCACCTTCGACGACGCGAAAGTGGGCGACGGGCTGTACGCCCGTGGCGCGCGTATGCCGGACGGCGTGCTCGCGGCGGACGCGATCTGGCTCAACATCGTCAACCTGCAGGCCCACATCGTCGCGATCAACCACAACGTGCTTCACCTCGACCACAAGGGAAGCCGCGTGGTCGGGCACGTGGTGGCGGGCACCACGGCGGCCGTGTACAACAACACGCCTGCGGTCAGTGACCTTTCGTTACTGCAAGTCGGCAGACATGCGCAAGTCATCGGCGCGTGGCGGCCGGATACCAATGAGGTCGACATCGCGACGGTCTACGCTGCGGCGGCGTGATGAAAGTACTCGTCGCGGGTGTCCTTGTGTGGGCGGCCGTGTTCAAGTTCCGCGGCGGCACGCAGCGGTCCGCGCTGAGCCGTCTCGTGGGCAAAGAGCATGTGGTCGCTGTGTTCCGGGTGATCGGTGTCGTGGAGCTTGTGCTGGCGGCGGCGTTGTTCACGCGGGTGGGCGAGTGGGTGACGTTCGCCTGGTTCCTGGGGATGCTGGGGTATCTGTCGTGGGCCCGGGTCGCGGAACCGGAATCCTCGTGTGGCTGCCTGTCGGAGAAGTACGCGCCGGTCGGTGCACGGGCACTGGCGCGGGCCGTGCTGCTCGCGGGAATGGTCGTCACAGCTGATCTTCTGCCGTGGTACTCGGTTTTCCCCGCCGCGGTGCTGGTGTTCGTGCTGTCGGCCGAGCTGGACGACTACTGGCTGCTTGGGTTGCGGCGGTTGAAGGTCCGGCTTCGGCATCCGTTGGCCGGCGGCGAGTTCGTGGTTCCGGTGGCGTCGACTGTGCAGCAGCTGCACAAGAGCCAGACCTATCAGTCGGTGTATCCGATCCTGCGGTCCGACCTGCTGGACACGTGGGATGAAGGCGACTGGCGGATACTCACGTACTCCGCCGAACGTGACGGCGAGCGGGCAACGGCCGTGTTCGCTGTGCCGCGCAACCGCTACGAGCCTGAGGCGGTTCGTTTCGCCCTGGCGTGAAAAGACCGCTGGGAGTGTCCGAATCGGACACTCCCAGCGGTCTTCTTCGTGGCTACCGGGTCATTCCTTGCAGTTCTTGTTCTTGTTGATGCAGTTGACCAGGCGGAACATGATGCGCTCGGACATCACGTTGGCGAAGTCGTTGTGGTCGGAAGCCGGGTTGTTCTTCTCCTGGGTGAAGGAGTCGACCGAGTACAGGCCCTTCTGCTGGACATCCCGCGGGATGTCGTAGGTCAGGCTGATCCGCAGCTGCGGCAACGGGACGAGGCCCCGCGCGCACTGGCCGTTCTCCTGGCGGTGCAGGATGTGGTCGCGGTGGTTGGTCGAGTCGACGTTCTTGCCGTCCCAGCAGCTCGGGAAGTCGTGCACACGCATGACCTGTGAACCCTGCGGGCAGATCGGGTACTTGTCGAGCAGCACCTTGTCCTGGAAGCCCGAGCAGGTCCAGACCTTGCGGGCGTTCTTCGGGCCGTTGGTGGAGACCTTGGCGTCACCGGTGAGGATGCGCAGGAACTTCGGCATCGCCTTGATCTTGGCCGACGGGTTGCCGCGGAAGGTCAGCTCGGCCTTGACCGGGCGCTGGATGGTGCCGTCGTTGATGCCGATCGCCAGGTTCGGGTCCTGGTTGCCCTTCTTGTGCTGGTGCTCCTGCTTGCCCTCGGTGTTGACCTCGTTGTTCTGGTCACCGTTGTTGTTGACACCGCCCTTGTTCTGCTGCTTGATGCCGCAGGGGGCGAGCTGGCCGAAGTCCTTGGGCTGCTGGCCGTTCTTGTTGACCGCCTGGCTGATCTTGTCCAGGGACTGCTTGCGCTTCT
The DNA here is from genome assembly GCF_017876405.1 of Kibdelosporangium banguiense. GTDB lineage: Bacteria > Actinomycetota > Actinomycetes > Mycobacteriales > Pseudonocardiaceae > Kibdelosporangium > Kibdelosporangium banguiense. Next base: position 4,538,909 of record NZ_JAGINW010000001.1, read on the forward strand.
CGGTGAGCGGGTTGACGACCTCCTGGTCGACGTTCTTGGCCTTCTCGAGCTTCTGCTCGGCCTCTTCCTTCTGCTTGTCGATGTTGTCCAGCTCCTGCTCGACGACCTGGTTGGCGTCGTCGGGCAGTTCCTCGGGCAGTTCGCTGGCGACGTCCTTGCAGTCCACGCGGGGCTCGCGCTTCTCAACGGCGGCGGCCTGCTGGTCTTCCTGGTAACGCTGCCAGTTGCCCTCGGAGGCCCGGGTCCCGTTCTTCTGGGCGTCCTTGTTCGCGCTGTTGATGCGCACCACAGGCCAGAAGTAGGCCGACTTGTCGCCGTTCTTACAGGTCGTGCCGGACTTGGCGAGGCTCTTGTTGTTCGAGTCGGCGTTCGCGCTCAGGTTTCCAACGTAGTCGTGCAGATGTTCGGCACCCATCTTGATGCCGGGCTGCGCGATGAAGTTGTCGGCGTTGAAGTGGCCGTTCTCGTTTTTGCCGCAGTTGACCGTGAAGGTGCCCAAGCTCGCGTTGCGCTGGTTGCGCACCTGCGGCACGTTGGGTTGCACCTTGGTGATGTCGACGAAGAAGGACTTGTCGGCAATGGCCGCGGACGCGTCCGGATCGCCGCCGGTAGTCGTGATCACGACTATGGTGCCGGTTGCGATCGCCAGGGCTAACGCACCAGTAGCGATCTTGGTCCGGCGGGAGATGCGGTGCCGCCCTTTACTCGGGGCCATCGACTACTCACCTCGTTTTTTCATTCTTTTGTTCAATTTTGGGATTGAACGTGGCGGGGGATGAAACGGTACAACGCCGTGAGTGCCGCCAGGGGCGGCACTCACGGCTCTCGGGGAATTACTCGTTACACTTCTTGCCGGTGTTGATGCAGTTGACGACGCGGTTCATGATCTGGTTGGACATCACGTTGGCGAAGTCGTCGTGGTCTGAAAGGGGGTTGTGCTCCTCTTCGGGGAAGGAGTCCACCTTGTACAGACGCTTTTGCTGAACTTCCTGCGGGATGTTGTACGTGAGGGTGATGCGAAGCTGCGGGACCGCCTTGAATCCGTTGCCGCACTGACCGTTCTGGTTCGGGAAAACGATGTGGTCGCGGTGGTTCTCGGAGTCGATGTTCTGACCGTCCCAGCAGCTGGGGAAGTCGTGGATTCGCTTGACAGCGGCACCGTTCGGGCAGATCGGGTACTTGTCGATCAGGACCTTGTCCTCGAAACCGGCGCAGGTCCACGAGGCCTTGGTGTTCTTGTTGCCGTTGACCGACGGTTTGGCGTCACCGTAGAGAATCCGGAGGAACTTCGGCATCGCCTCGACGTTGCCGACCGGGCTGCCGCGGAAGGTGAGCTCCGCCTTGGCCGGCCGCTGGATCTCACCGTCGTTGCCGGCGAGCTCGTTGTTCTCGTCCGGGGCCTCCAGCTCGGCCTGCTGCTGGTTGTTGTTGCCCTGGTTGTTCTGGCCCTGCTGGTTGTTGCCTTGGTTCTTGTTGTTGTTGTTGCCCTGGTTGCCTTGTTGGTTGTTGTTGTTCTGCTGGTTGTTGTTCTGGCCGTTGTTGTTGTTCTGGCCCTGGTTCTGCTTGTTCTGGCCCTGGTTCTGGCCTTGGTTGTTGTTCTGACCCTGCTGGTCGTTGTCCCGGTTCTGGTTCTGCGCCAGGTTGCCCTGGATCAGGTTGTTCCGGTTGTTGTTCTGGCCCTGCTGCTCGTTCTGGCCGTTGTTGTTCTGGTTGTTCCGGTTCTGCTGCTGACCTTGCTGCTGGGCGTTGTTCTGGCCGTTCTGGCCCTGCTGGCCGCGCTGGTTGTTCTGACCCTGCTGCTGGCCGTTGTTGTTCTGCTGGTTGTTGTTCTGGCCCTGGTTGTTCTGACCCTGACCTTGGTTCTGGTTGTTCTTGTTCTGGTTGTTCTGGTTGTTGTTCTGACCCTGGCCCTGGTTGTTCTGCTTGTTCTGGCCCTGGTTGTTGTTGTTCTGACCCTTGTTCTGCTGCTGAGCCTCGTCCTGGGCGGCTTCCTCTTCATCCACAATGCGGATGACCGGCCAGAAGTAGGCTGATTTGTCGCCGTTCTTGCAGGTGGTGCCACCGGCCTGCAGACTCTGGTTGTTCGAGTCGGCGTTGGTGGTCAGGTTGCCGACGTAGTCGTGCAGGTGCTGAGCACCGTTCTTGATACCCGGCTGGGCGATGAAGTTGTCCGGGTTGAAGTGCTGGTTCTCGTTCGTGCCGCAATCGACGGTGAACGTTCCTGTGGAGGCATCCCCTTGTGGCTGTGGTTGCCGAACATTGGCTTGGACAGTCGTGATGTCCACGAAGAACTTGCTGTCCGCGCCATCTGCTCTGGCCTGACCAGGATCACCCGCGGTCGTCACGACGACAATGCCGCCTATCGCTAGTGCGAGGCCGAGGCCTGCGGTTGCGATCTTTGTTCTGCGGGAGATTCGGTGACGCCCACTGGTACGGGCCATCGATTTCTCACCTCGTTCCGGATTTTGGCCAGGCGAGTGCGCCGAAGCCGCTCGGCGGCTACGAAATGATGTATGCCTGGGTTGTGGGCGAAAAGCTGTCGGGGATTCTGCGCTCTCGATGGGGGATACGAGCGCGTTGGCTCCGGACGTTCAAACGTGGCCCGTTCGTTACCTAACCGTGACCAAAATTCTGGCCCCTCAGGCCTCAAGTCCTGGCGCGTTGCGTCCAGATTACGCAGGTCAGCACGGCTGCTGCGGCGAAAACGGTCAACCCGCCCACCGGTTCACCCAGCACCAGAACCGACCACAACAAGGTCAGGACGGGCTGTGCGAGCTGGACCTGGCCCACCTTCGCGACTCCGCCCGCGGCCAGTCCGGCGTACCAGGCGAAGAACCCCAGGAACATGGAAATCACCGTCACATAGGCGAATCCGGACCATGCCGAGGCGCTCACGTGGGAGAAATCCCGGGTGGCCGCGACAAACCCGGTCACCGGGACAGTTACGGGCAACGACACGACAAGCGCCCAGCAGACAGTTCGCGCACCTCCGAGGTCACGGGCGAGGGCGCCGCCCTCCGCGTAACCCAGGCCGCACAGCACGACGGCGATCAGGAGGAACACGTCCGCAAGTTCCAGGCCGCCGGACACCCCGCCGTTGGCGATGACGAACACCAGAACCGCGAGGAAACCCACGCCACTGGCCAGCCAGAAGCCGCTTCGTGGCCGTTCACCGGCCCGGACCACAGCCCAGACGGCCGTGCACATCGGCAGGCAGGTGATCACGACGGCGCCGTGCGCAGACGTTTGCGTGGTCAGCGCCAGCGATGTGAACAGCGGAAAGCCGACGACGATGCCCAACGCGACCACCAGCAGCCGCCGGATCTGGGCCAGGCTGGGACGCGGTGCGCGCACGAACATGAGGTAGGCGACCGCGAGCAGGCCCGCGCCGACGGCCCGGCCGAACGAGACGAACCACGGGTCGAGATCGGCCACGGCGAGCCGGGTGGCCGGCAGGGAGAAGCTGAACGCCAGTACTCCGAGCGCGCCGAGTGTTATCCCCGCGGGCGCGATAACGTTACTCTCTACTCTCATGTATGAGGATAACGCCGCCCTTCGCGTTATCGAGGAGCTTCGTTCCCTGGCGCACACCGGCCAGCCGGGCGAACGGCTGCCCTCGGTCCGCGACCTGATGGCCCGCCACCGGGCCTCGCCGGTGACGGTGCAGCAGGCCATCCGCGCGGTCGAAGGCGAAGGCCTGGTCGAAGTCCGCCCAGGCCGGGGCAGTTTCGTGGCGGCCAGGCCCGCTCCGGCCCGGACGCCGGATCTGTCCTGGCAGACAGTGGCGCTCGGCGCGGGCCGGCCGGGCCAGGAGCTGCTGTCGAGCCTGATCGCGGTGCCTCGTGCCGAGGTCATCCAGCTCTCGAGCGGGTATCTCGACCCCGATCTGCAGCCCGTCGACGCACTCGGCGCGGCTCTGGCGCGTGCGGCGCGCCGGCCGTCAGCGTGGGGGCGTGTCCCGGTCGAAGGCAGGGAAGAGTTGCGGGCGTGGTTCGCGCGTGAGGCTGGTGGCGAGCTGCGCGCCGGCGACATGACCGTATGCCCAGGTGCGCAGCCCGCTCTGGCGACGTTGTTCCGTGGCCTTGGTGAGCCAGGTGATGTCGTGCTTGTCGAGTCACCGACGTATCTGGGTGCCATTGCCGCCGCGCGGGACGCGGGGTTGCGTGTGGTGCCTGTGCCCGCGGATTCCGACGGTGTACGCCCCGATCTTCTCGCCTCGGCATTCGCGCGTACTGGCGCGCGGCTGTTCTACTGCCAACCGCTGTACGCGAATCCTCACGGCGCCGTGCTGTCGGCAGAACGACGGCCCGAGGTGTTCGAGGTTGTCCGTGCCGCAGGAGCGTTCCTGATCGAAGACGACTGGGCACGCGGGCTCACCATCGACGGCGACGAACCACCAACGCTCGCATCCGAAGACGTTGACGGTCATGTGGTGTACCTGAGGTCGTTGACCAAGGTCGCCGCGCCAGGACTGCGGGTCGCCGCAGTCGGAGCTCGTGGCGCCGCCGGTATCAGGTTGCGTACCGCTCGCACGCTCGACGACTTCTACGTATCCGGTCCGTTGCAGGAAGCCGCCATCGACTTCGTCACCTCGCCTGCGTGGCGACGGCACTTGCGGGATCTACGGGTCGCCTTGCGGTCGCGGCGTGACGCTTTGCTGAGCGCGATGCGCGCGGAGTTGCCGGACTTCCAAGCCGCGACTCCGGCTGGTGGGCTGCATGTGTGGGCCGAACTGCCCGAAGGTGTGGACGATCTGGCGCTGACCACCGCGGCCGCTGCCCACGACGTGGTCGTTTTCCCCGGCAGGCCTTGGTTCACCGGGGAGAGTCCGGTGACGTGCCTGCGGCTGACGTTCGGCGGCGCGCCGGAACACACGCTGGCAGAAGGGATTCAGCGGCTTGCCCAGGTCAGAGCAGCCAGCCCGACAGCAGCGCGGGTGACATCGCCAGCAGGGTGAACCGGATGCACCGGCCGATGAAACCGGCTGCCAGGAACGTGGCCATGGACATCCTGGCCAGGCCGGCGAGCACGGTCGTCGCCATGAACGGCGGCAAGCCGATCACCGCGCTGACCCCGTACGTGCCGGTCATCCAGTGCGGATGGCGGTGGCACTTCTCGGTCAGCCGGTCGACCAAGGCACGCAGCCGCTTTGTCCGCTGCTGCCAGCGAAGCCTGCGATCAGTCATCGGTTTCGGTTTGCGGTGCATGAACGACGGCAACCGCAGCGACCCGCGCGCGGCCAGGTAGAACAGCAGTTTTCCGGCTATCTGGGCGACCGCGACGACCGCGCCGAGCGCCAGGCACGGCAGCCCGGGTTCACGCGCGACCAATGCGATGACAAAGACTTCGATGCTGATCAGGGGCATGACTGCGGAGCCGAAGGCGACACCAGCCGCCACAAGCAGGCTCGCGAACAAGCGTGTACCCCTTTGTGTAGACCCAGTCGTTCCACAGTAACCGAGCTGAGAGTGGGGCGGCCTCGGTCTTCCGGACGAGTCATGTCAGCCGAAGGTCCAGATCACCGGTCAGCCGCACTTCCCGCAGTAGCCGGCCGCCGGCATCCAAGGTACGCACCATTCCGTCGCGTTCCCACCCGGCCCGCTCATAGAAGGCGACCGAAACATCGTCATTCTCCGGCACCCACACCACGCCGCGCGTCCCGCCAGCTGCTTTGAGTCCGGCGGCGGCGGTCGCCAGCAACCGCCCGCCATGCCCGCGCCGGCCCCAACGCGGCTCCACGAGCAAGGTCGCGATCAGTCCGACGGTGGCCGCGTCTTCAGGGAGATCGCCCTTCGCATCGGCGGTTTCCTCCTCTGGTGCAGGCCCAGCCGCACAGAACCCCACCACCCACGGCCCTTCCGTGGCCACGTGCACAGTCGCCTGGCCCTGGTCGATGGTCATCGCCCAGACCCGGCCGATCTCGTCGGCGTCCAGCCCGGCGAGCACATCCTCGCCCAGCAGATCGGCGTACGCCGCCCGCCAGGTGTCCACCTGGATCCGCGCGATGTGCTCGATGTCCTGCACCTCGGCGGTGTGCACCGCTGCCTCAGCCATGGGACGAAAACCTATCCAATGTGCCCCCAAAGTGGCGTTGGGGGCATCCAGTGCTCCCAACGCCACTTTGGGGGCACAAGAACTGTCGTACCTCGATGGCACTATGCGGAGCGTGTTGACGATGACCGAGGGGGCGGCCCGGCGGACTGCGCTCGCTGCCCAGGGGTTTGCTGATCCGCGCCCGACAGCTGTGCCGTCCAGACGCCATTTACTGCGTGTGTTGTCGCGGGTTCAGCTGATTCAGCTGGACTCGGTCAATGTCGCCGTCCGGGCGCACTACATGCCGTTGTTCAGCCGGCTGGGCGCGTACCCGGCGGAGTTGGTCGACGACGCGGCCTGGTCGCACTCGGCGCGCAAGCCGCGGCTGCTGGTCGAGAAGTGGGCGCACGAGGCGAGCCTGATCCCGGTCGAGGACTGGCCGCTGCTGCACACCGGCAAGCGGGCCGGCTGGTGGCGGCACTACGAGAAGGCCGTCACCCGTTCACCCGGCCTGGTCCAGGAGATCCTCGCGGCGGTCAAGGAACGCGGTCCGATCGGCGCGGGCGCTCTGGAGCGCGAGATTCTCGGCGAGGGTGACAAAAGGGAGAAAGGCACGTGGTGGGAGCGCTCGGACGTCAAGCACATCTGTGAGTACCTCTTCGGCCTGGGCGAGCTCACGACTGGGACGCGGCGGAGCTTCGAACGGCTCTACGACCTGACCGAGCGGGTCGTGCCCGCCGAGGTTCTCGGCCGTCAGCTCCCCGCCGACGAGTGCGCCCGCCAGCTGGTCGAACGCTCGGCGCGAGCGTTGGGCATCGCTACGGAGCCGGAGTTGCGGGACTACTACCGGCTGGCGCCGGATGCCAACCGGCAGGCGGTCATCGATCTCGTCGAGGCCGGTGTGCTCGAACCGGTGCTGGTGGAGGGCTGGAACCGCAAGGCCTACCGGCATGTCGACGCCAGGACACCACGGCAGATCAAGGGCCGGGCGCTGCTGTGCCCGTTCGATCCGCTGATCTGGGAACGCGACCGGACCGAGCGGATTTTCGGCTTCCGCTACCGCATCGAGATCTACGTCCCGGAGCCGAAAAGGGAGTACGGCTACTACGTTTTCCCGTTCCTGCTCGACGGTGAGCTGGTCGCCCGGGTCGATCTGAAGGCCGATCGCGCCGCCGGGTTGTTACGCGTCCAGGGCGCGTTCGCGGAGTCCGGAGTGGACACTGCGCGGGTGCTGGTGGAGCTGGCCGGCGAACTGCGGCTGATGGCCGGGTGGCTCGGGCTTTCCGGGGTGGCCGTGGGCCGGAAGGGCAACATCGCGAGTGCGTTGGGAAAGCTGACCAAATAGGGCAGGGCTCCCCAGGCGTCGCGCCCGGGGAGCCCAACCACCCCCTCACGTGAGTGCCATGAAGGCGCTCACGAAACCTGTGTCAGCCGTCGAAGGCCGCGCTCACCACGGCGGATCCGGACCGGGTCCGGCCGCGAACGCGGAGCTTGACCTCGCCCTCCGGCCGTTTGCCGGACAGCTCCAGTTCGCTGCGGGCCTGGCCGGTGCCGGAGGACAGGTCGACCTCGGCCCGGATGCCCTGGCGCACGCCGACCCGGATCTCGCCGGAGCCGGTGTTCAGCTCGATCTTGCCCGCGGCCGCGTCGGCCACGGTCAGGTCGCCGGTGCCGGTGCGGACCATGACGTCTGAGGAGACGGCGCCCAGCCATACGTCACCGCTGCCGGTGACCAGCGCGGCGCTGTCGCCACCGACCGACGAGACCTCGACGTCCCCACTGCCCGTGCGGGCCTGCAGGCCGCCCAGCATCGGGCCGAGCCGGACCGCGCCGGTGCCCGTGGTGATGGTGGCCGCGCCGTCCGCGCGGTCGGCCTTGACCTCGCCGGACCCAGTACGCAGGTTGATCCTGCCCGCGGGCCCGGTGACCAGTACGTCAGCCGCGCCTGCACGGACCTCGATGTTCGACCCGGACGGCGCACGGACGGTCACGCCCAGCGGGATGTTGCGCAGCGCGCTCTCGGGGGAGCGCACGACAAGACGGTTGCCGTTCTGCTCGACCAGGGTCAGCTCGATCGCCTCGTCCGACGTCGGCCCGGCCGGGTTGTCGGCGAACCGCGAGATCCAGCCCGCCAGCTGCGCCAGGCCTTCGGCCCACGGGGCCTCGACGTCCGGCCGGTGGCGGATCCGCACGCTGATCCCGGGCTCGTCGGTCAGCAGCACGTCGACCGAACCCGACCTGATGGTGATGCTGATGTCCTGTGGACCGTCGGCGTCGAAGTTGACTTCACGCACCTTGGTCGTGGTCTCGTCAGCCGTTTCGTCTGTCACGATCATGCCCCCTCCGTCCAGCCGTGCACGCGTGACGACGGGCCGCCCTCACGCTTGCCCTTGTCGTCTTCCTCGCGGTGATGGTGGTGCCAGCCGCGGCTCTGCATCTTGCGGCCGAGCGCGCCCTGTACGGCCTGCGACACGAACGTGTTCAACGACACGCCCTGGGCGGCGGCGGCTTGTTCGGCCTGGCTCTTGATCTGCTCGAACATCCGCAGCGTCATCCGGCTGATGTTCTCGGCGCTGTTGTCACCGGTAGGCGGCGGCAACGGCTGTTCCTGCTCGGGCTCGGGGTCGCGGCGGGCCGAACCGCTGACCACGACCTGCACGTCGCGGCCGGCCAGGCGCACCTCGACCACATGGTCGTCGAGGGCGGCGGTGACTTCGGCGGCGAGGTCGGACAGCGCGTTCATGATCGCCAGGCGGACGGCGGGTTCCAGTGCGGCGGACAACACAGCCGCCGCCCGCCGGGTCTGCTCATCCCCAGCTGAAGCGGTGGTTGCGAGGTCCTCGCGCAGTGATTCGACATACGGCGTGAGATCCATGACGTCACTATGACATCACCTGTGGTGTCAGTCAAGGAAGCGGTGACATCACCGCGACGGCGTAGCGACATCCTCAAGACAGCACTGCGATGTCACGCGCCGGTCGCTGACGTCTCGGACCTGGCCCGTTAGGCTCTTCGCCATGACCGAGACCGTGGCCCCCAAGGTGCAGCTGATCGCCAAGACCGAGTTCTTCCCCCCGGCGGACGTGCCCTGGTCGACCGACAGCGACGGCGGCGAAGCGCTCGCCGAGTTCGCCGGCCGGGCGTGCTACCAGTCCTGGAAGAAGCCCAACCCGGCCACCGCGACCAACGCCGGCTACCTGCGGCACATCCTCGAAGTCGGCCACCTTTCGGTGCTCGAGCACGGCTCGGTGAGCTTCTACATCAGCGGGATCTCCCGGTCGCTGACCCACGAGCTGATCCGCCACCGGCACTTCTCGTACTCGCAGCTGTCCCAGCGCTACGTGCCCGAGCGCGAGGCCGCGATGGTCGAGCCGGATGTCATCGCCGGAGACCCCGAGCTGCACGCCAAGTTCATGGCCGCGGCGGACGCCGCCGTCGAGGCGTACAACGAGCTGCTGGCCGGTCTGGAGAAGAAGTTCGCCGACGAGCCGAGCGCGACCCTGCGCCGCAAACAGGCTCGTCAGGCCGCCCGCGCGGTGCTGCCGAACGCGACCGAGACACGCATCGTCGTGACCGGCAACTACCGTGCCTGGCGGCACTTCATCGCCATGCGCGCGACCGAGGCCGCCGACGTCGAGATCCGTGCACTTGCTGTGGAATGCCTGCGCCAGCTGCAGAAGGCCGCCGCGAACGTGTTCGACGACTTCGTCATCACCTCGCTGCCGGACGGCACCGAGACGGCCTCCAGCCCGCTGGTGACGGAGGGATGAAGCGGCTGACCATCGACCTGCGGCCGGACGAGTACGTCCTGTCCAGGTTGCCCGGGGGATCGTCGTTGCCGGCGTTGCCCACAGGCAGCGGTTTCGTGTCGGTCACGAGTACGCCGGACGAGATCTCGCTGGTGACCCCGGCCGGGCACGAGCCGGCCGGGGCCAAGGTCGACGGCGGATGGCGGCTGCTGACCGTGCGCGGGCCGCTGGAGTTCACGCTCACCGGGATCATGGCGTCGCTTGCCGGTTCGCTTGCCGCGGCCGGTGTCTCGCTGTTCGCAGTGTCCACATTCGACACTGACCACATTCTGGTCAAACAGACGGATGTGCAACGAGCGGTGCACGCGTTGCGTGAAGCGGGCCACGAGGTGCACGCCTAGCTGCCCTTTCGGGAGAGCCGTGGCGCCGGCCGCCATCGGCGCCGGCCTTCCCTTTTGGGCATATCCGCATAACACGGCCAATTTACGGCCTTCGGGAGTTACCCTCGTGCCCGTGACGGAGGACAACGCACAACCGCAGCGGACCGTGGCGAACCGCTACGTCATTGTCGGCGAGCTGGGCCGCGGCGGTATGGGCGTGGTGTGGCTCGCCGAAGACCGCACGATCGGGCGTCGCGTTGCGATCAAAGAGCTTCTGCTGCCCGCGGGTATCCCGCAGGACGAACGGCATGTGTTCGAGGAGCGGGTGCTGCGTGAGGCGCGCACTGCCGGGCGGTTGAGCGACCCGGGAATCGTTACGGTGCATGACGTCCTGCAGGAGGACGGCGCCACTTTCATTGTGATGGAACTGATCGAGGCGCCGAACCTCTCCGATGTGGTGCTGCGCAACGGTGCGTTGCCGGCCGAGCAGCTCGTCAAGATCGCCGACCAGTTGCTGTCGGCATTGCAGACCGCGCACGCGGCCGGTGTCGTGCATCGGGACGTCAAGCCCAGCAATGTGATGTTCGCCGCCAACGGCCGGGTCAAGCTGACCGACTTCGGGATCGCGCAATCCACTGAGGACACGCGGCTGACCAGCAGCGGGCTGTTGGTGGGGTCGCCGTCGTACATCTCGCCCGAACGGTTGCTCGGCCAGGATGCCGTGCCTGCTTCGGACCTGTGGTCACTCGGTGCGACCCTGTTCTTCGCCGCGGAGGGTTTCGGCGCGTACGAACGGCAGAACACGGCCGCGACGATCCAGGCGGTCATGAACGAGCGTCCACACGTTCGCAAGGTCCAGGGCCCGCTCGCCGATCTGATCATGGGTCTGCTCGACTCGAACCCGATGACCAGGGTCGACGCCGCGCGGGCGAGGTATCTGATCGACCAGGCCAGGGTGCGGATCTCCACCGGCCCGATGTCGATGCCGCCGGTGTCCCCGCCGATGGGCATGCCCGTCAGTCATCCCGCCCACCAGCCCATCAGTCAGCCCGTCGGTCAGCTGGTCACTCCCGGTACACCGTTCCAGGTCGTGCCAATAGGTCCGTACACCGGCGCCACGCCACCACCACCTGTGAAGAAGAGCCGCCGCGTGCTCGCGATCGCCGCGGTCTCGGTGTTCCTGGTCGGCACGTTGGTCGCGGTGTTCGCCATGACCGGTGTCTTCAGGTCCGAGAGCACGGCCGATCCCCAGACCGGTGGCCAGTCCTCCGCCCCGCAGACGACGTCGAAGACCAAGAGCTCGGTGAACACCGACTACGACAAGCCGAAATCCATGCTGGGGACCAAGACCTACGGCCCCGGCGGCGAGGTCACGGTGGACGACGGCCGCAAAGGCGACTGCTACAACGACGACGATGAACCCGTCGACAGCTGTGACGACCCGCACGACATCGAGATCTTCGACCAGGTCGACCTGACCGGCGACTCGACCACGTGGCCAGGGCCGGACGAGGTGAAGGCCATCGGCGAGTCCGGGTGCGTGGACTCGTACGCCTCCGAAGTGACCATCAAGGACAAAGACGAAGTTCTTCGCTTCCTGGTGCTGGTACCCACCCAACAAGGCTGGAACGGTGGCAAGCGCAAGGCGTTGTGCGTGGTGGCCCGGGCGGACGGTGGCAAACTGAAGGGCTCTGTCGCCGGAAACTAACGCGGGCGCCCTTTTGGGCAACCTGCGGTAACCGCTCCAGTCCCGTGGCCCGTGGGAGTTACCCTCTTGCCGTGACGCAGGACTACGCGCAGCAGCGGGTCGTGGCCGGCCGCTATTTCATCGTTCGGGAGATCGGCCGCGGCGGTATGGGCGTGGTGTGGCTCGCCGAGGACCGCACGATCGGCCGCCGGGTGGCGATCAAGGAACTGCACCTGCCGGACGGGATCGACCCGCAGGAGCGCCACATCTTCGAGGAGCGCGTGCTGCGTGAGGCACGCACCGCGGGCCGTCTCAACGACCCGGCGATCGTCACCGTGTACGACGTCGTGCAGGAGCACGGCAACACGTTCATCGTGATGGAACTGATCGAGGCGCCCACGCTGACCGACATCGTCCGGCAGAACGGCGCGTTGAGCGAGGAATTCACGGCCCGGATCGCCACGCAGCTGGTGTCCGCACTGGACGCCGCGCACCGGGCCGGCGTCATCCACCGTGACGTCAAGCCCAGCAACGTGATGGTCGACGGGAACGGCCGCGTCAAGCTGACCGACTTCGGCATCGCGCAGTCCACCGAGGACCCACGGCTGACCACAAGCGGCACACTGATCGGGTCGCCCACCTACATGTCGCCGGAACGCCTGCAGGGCAAGGAGGCCGTGCCCGCGTCGGACCTGTGGGCGCTGGGCGCGACCCTGTTCTACGCGGTCGAGGGCTATGGCGCGTACGACCGGCAGACCACGGCCGCGTCGATCCAGGCGATCATGAACGAGGTCGCGTTCCTGACCCGGTGCCGGGGCCCGCTCGCGTCGCTGATCATGGGCCTGCTCAACAGCAACCCGGAAGGCAGGCCGACCGCGCCGCAGGTGCGGGCGCTGCTCGGCCAGGCCACACAGGTCGCCATGAACACCGGGCCGACCGCGCAGACGTGGGCGCCGAACCCGACCCAGCCGAGCGCCCCGCCCAAGAGCCGCCGGGTGCTGGCGATCGTGATGGTCGTGGTGCTCGCCGCGGCGATGCTGACCGCGGGCTGGTTCGGCCGTGACGTGTTCGGCGCCGGCGGTACCGGCAGCATCCAGCAGACGATGACCTACGGCGAGGGCGGCAACATCCCGGTTCTGGAGCTGTACTTCAACTCCGGCAAGTCCTGCCTGAACAAGCCGCCCGCGGACAAGCTGCAGTACGAGTCGGCCGACATCGTCGACTGCACCAAGGAAGCACACGGCGCCGAGGTGTTCGCCGAGTTCAAGACCGGACTGTCCACACCGGACAAGGAGAAGAACACTCCGGGCGCGGGCTATCCGGCCGACGGCTCGCTGGCCAAGTACGCCGAGGCCTCGTGCACGATGCAGTTCTCCTCATCCGACGTCAAGAAGGACAAGACCATGAACTACGTGGCCTTGGTCCCGTCGCAGCAGGTGTGGGGCGACAAGTCGAGCCCGCCGCGGTCGATCTTCTGTGCGGCGTGGCCCACCGACGGCAGCAGTATGACCGGCACGATCGTCGCGAACGCCGAGTCGTGAGTACGGTTGTCGTATGGGTGTGGCGAGCGCCGAACGCGAGCAACTGAGCGATCTGTTCCTGGAGGTAGGGCCGGACGCGCCGACTTTGTGCGAGGGGTGGCAGACCAGGGATCTGGCTGCCCACCTGGTGCTGCGGGACCGTAGGCCGGATGCGTCGGGCGGGATTATGGTCCCGGCGCTGGCCGCGCGGACCGAACGTGTGCAGGCCGAGTTCGCGGCCAAGCCGTGGGAAGAGCTGGTCGACCTCGTACGTACGGGCCCGCCGCGCTGGTCGCCGTTCAGCCTCGGTCCGGTGAACGACCTGGTCAACGGCGCCGAGTACTTCATCCACCACGAGGACGTCCGCCGCGCGGTCGACGGCTGGGAGCCGCGTCCGGCCGACCCCAAGCGTGACGACGCGCTGTGGCGCACGCTGCGGTTCGCCGTCAAGCGGTCGTACCGCCGCAGTGTGGTCGGCGTGTTGCTGCGCCGCCCGGACGGTGAGGTGATCGTGGGCAAGCAGGCGCCCAAGGCCGTCACCATTTCGGGCGAACCTGGCGAACTGCTGTTGCACGCGTTCGGCCGGGACGAGGCGCGTGTCCAGTTCAGCGGCGACGAGGCCGCGGTGGCCGAGATCAGGGGCTCCAAGCGAAGCTTTTAAGGCATCCGGCGCCGGTGGCCGTCGAATTTCCGCTCCGCTGAGTCAAAGGTCATCCCCGCAGGTGGACGGGGTACCGTCAGCGGCATGACCAGATGTCCTTCCGCTGCGCCAGGCCGCCCTTTCGGCCGCGTTCTGACCGCCATGGTCACCCCTTTCGACGCGAGCGGCGCGCTCGATCTGGCCAAGGCCCAGCAGCTGGCCAAGCACCTGGTGGACCTCGGCAACGACGGGCTGGTCGTCAACGGCACCACCGGCGAAGCGCCGACCACGACCGACGACGAGAAGGCGGACCTTGTCCGCGCGGTGGTCGAGGCAGTCGGCGACCGCGCCACGATCGTGAGCGGCGGCAGCACGTACGACACCGCGCACAGCGTGCGTGTGGCCAAGCAACTGGAGCGCGCGGGTGCGCACGGCCTGCTCGCCGTCACCCCGTACTACTCGCGGCCGTCGCAGGCCGGCTTGATCGCGCACTTCACCGCGATCGCCGAGGCGACGGACCTGCAGGTCATGCTGTACGACATCCCGCCGCGGGCGGTCACACCGATCGAGACGGCGACGCTGTTCCGCCTCGCTGAGCACCCGCAGATCGTCGCGGTGAAGGACGCCAAGGGCGACCTGTCCGCCGGGTGCGAGGTCATGGCCAACACCGACCTGGCGTACTACTCCGGCGACGACGTGGTGAACCTGCCGTGGCTCTCCATGGGCGCCGTCGGGTTTGCCAGCGTGATCGGGCACGTGGTGGCCGACCGGCTGCGGCTGATGCTCGACGCGTACGAGCGTGGCGACGTTGCGGGCGCGCTGGCGCACAACCGTGCGTTGCTGCCTGTCAACCGTGCGATGAGCCGGACCGGGCCCGGCCTCGGCCTCGCCTTCGTCAAGTCGGCACTCCGGTTGCGAGGCCTTGACGTGGGCGACCCCCGGCTGCCGATCATGCCCGCGACCGAGGAACAGACCGCCGCGATCGCCGCGGATCTGGCCGTCGCCGGCGTGTCACTCGGACTGCCTGACACGGTACGAACGTCATCTGAGACGGTTAGTAGGTGATCGAAACCTCGCTGAAACCCCCGCCCGCACTGGCGGAGGGCGGTCTCCGTGTGGTCGCTCTCGGCGGTATCGGCGAGGTCGGCCGGAATATGACGGTCTTCGAGTACGAGGGCCGGCTGCTGATCGTGGACTGCGGAGTGCTGTTCCCGGAGGACCAGCAACCCGGTGTCGACCTGATCCTGCCGGACTTCCGTGCGATCGAGGACCGGCTCGACGACATCGACGCCATCGTGCTGACGCACGGCCACGAGGACCACATCGGCGCAGTGCCGTTCCTGCTCAAGCTGCGTGGCGACGTGCCCGTGATCGGCTCCCGGTTCACCCTCGCGCTGCTGGCCGCCAAGTGCAAGGAGCACCGGCAGGAACCGGTGCTCGTCGAGGTCAAGGAACGGGAGCGGCACAGCGCGGGCCCGTTCGACCTGGAATTCTTCGCGGTCAACCACTCCATTCCGGACGCCCTCGCCGTCGCGATCCGCACGCCCGCCGGCCTGATCCTGCACACCGGCGACATCAAACTCGACCAGCTGCCACTGGACGGCCGGCTGACCGACCTCGGCGGCTTCTCCCAGCTCGGCGACGAGGGCGTGGACCTGTTCCTGGTCGACTCGACCAACGCCGAGGTCCCCGGCTTCGTCACGCCGGAGCGGGAGATCGGCCCGGTGCTGGAGAACGTGATCGGCCGCGCGACCCAGCGCGTGATCGTGGCGTGCTTCGCCAGCCACGTGCACCGCGTGCAGCAGGTCCTCGACATCGCGGTGAAGCACGACCGGCGGGTGGCGTTCGTCGGCCGCTCGATGGTCCGCAACATGGGCATCGCGGGCGATCTCGGGCTGCTGAACATGCCGCCGAACCTGCTCATCGACCTCAACGACGCGATGGAGCTGCCGGAGAGCGAGGTGCTCTTCGTGTCCACCGGCAGCCAGGGCGAGCCGTTGTCCGCGCTGTCGCGGATGGCCCGGGGTGACCACCGGCAGATCTCGATCCTGCCCGGTGACACGGTCGTCCTGGCCAGCTCGTTGATCCCGGGCAACGAGACCGCGGTGTTCGGTGTCGTGAATGGACTCGCCCGGCTTGGTGCGCACGTTGTGCACCAAGGAAACGCCAAGGTGCACGTCTCCGGCCACGCGTCCGCGGGCGAGCTTTTGTTCCTGTACAACGCAGTCCGGCCGTCGAACGTGATGCCGGTGCACGGCGAGTGGCGGCACCTGCGGGCCAACGCGGATCTCGCAGTGAGCACGGGCGTTCCGGCCAGCCATGTCGTGCTGGCCGAGGACGGCGTCGTCGTGGACCTGATCGACGGCCGCGCCCGGATCACCGGCCGGGTCGAGGTCGGGCACGTCTACGTGGACGGATTGTCCGTCGGCGACGTCGGCGAGTCGACGCTGTCGGACCGCCTGATCCTCGGCGAGGGCGGGTTCATCTCGATCACCGTGGCCGTCGAGGGCAGCACCGGCCGGGCCGTGGCCCCGCCGACCATCTCCGGGCGTGGCTTCTCCGACGACCCCAAGGCGTTGGACGAGGTCGTCGCGCTGGTGGAGATGGAGCTGTCGCGCACCGAGGCCGAGGGCATCACCGACACCCACCGGATCGCCCAGATCGTGCGGCGCATCGTCGGCCGTTGGGTCGCCGAGAAGTACCGCCGCCGCCCGATGATCGTCCCGACCGTCATCCCGGTCTAACGGTCCGGGCTTGCCCCCAAAGTGGCTTTCGGAGCGTCCAGCGCTCCCAACGCCACTTTGGGGGCACCACTTTCCGCTTTGGGCTGGGACGCGCGCTGCACCACGAAGGCTCCGACGAGCAGCGTCACACTGCCGATGATCTGCACCACGCTGAGCGTCTCGGCCAGCAGCACCCACGCGATCACGATGGCGAAGACCGGTTCGGCCAACGCGAGCACACTGGCCACATTGGACGGCAAGCGCTTCAGCGCCATCATCCCGATGACGTAGGCGATCGTCGTGGACAGCACCGCGACCGCGACCAGGAGTATCCACACAGGACCGAGCGAGGTCTGCTTGACCAGCAGTTTGCCCGGGATCTCCCACGGGCGTCCGATGATCGCGATGGCCACGGCACCGATCACCATGCCCCAGGTCGCCGCCGTCAACGGGTGCGTCTCGGCCATCGCGCGTTCGCCGACCAGGAAGTAGCAGGCCGCGCACAGCGCCGCGCCGATCCCGGCGAGGACGCCGACCACATCCAGTCGCAGCCCGTCCCAGACCTGGGCCACCATCGCGAGTCCCGCCAGCGCCATGGCCGTACCGAGCCACGCCTTCGCGGGCAGGATCGTGCCGCGCACGAACCGGACCCAGAGCGCGACCAGTACCGGGGCCATGAACTCGAGCAGCATCGCGACGCCCACCGGCAGTTTCGACACGGCCGCGAAGTACATCGTCTGGGCACCGACGACGCCGAACAGCCCGAAACCCGCCAGCAGCCGCCAGTCGCGCGCCCGGACCCGCAGCAGTCCCGGTTTGAGCACCGCGACCCCGGCCAGCAGGATGACCGCCGCCAGCCCGATCCGCACACTGACCACCTGTGTCGAAGTCAGTCCCGCGATCATCGCCGGCTTGGCCAGCGGCCCCGAACTGGCGAAGAACGCCGACGCCACGATCAGCAGGGTCGTCCCCTGTGCACGCTCAGAACCGGTAATCACCTAAATGAGTCTGCGTGCCTTACAGGTGTGCGGACGAACGATTTCCCAAGAGGTGAGAAAGATCATTCCGGCCGGACTCCCCGGCATGCTGCAGCTCCATCTCCAGCGTGCCGGGGTCCTGGGCCACCACTGGCCCCGTCATCGTGGCCGCCCTCAAACCGTCTGTCTGTGTATTCGGCCACAGAAGTCAGGGCCGCCACGGCGACTTGGTGTCGGTCGGCCGGGTGGGGTCGTGGAACTTCGGCATGTCGGGCTCGTCCGGGCGCAGTGTCGCCAGGTTGTCGGTGATTGCCTGCATGATCCGTTTGTGGGCGCGGACGGCGTCGCCGGGTTTGGTCGCCGAGAGGTCGGCGAGGTCGACCGGGTCGCCGAAGTGCACCTTGAATGTGGGGCGCTTGCGTAGGGCGCGCATGAACGAGGTCAGGACGGGCTTGATGTCCTGCCAGCCGGTGACAACCTCGGTGCCCCAGTACGCGGCCTCATGGGCGCCCCACTGCGAAATGGGGATCACGGGTGCGTTCGCGGCGAGCGCGATCCGGGCGACGCCGGTCTTGCCGCGTTCCGGCCACATCCCCGGGTCGTGGGTGATCCGGCCCTCGGGGTAGACCAGCAGCGGCGCCCCGGCCTGCTTGACGGCGTCGACCGCGTTGGCGAAGGACTCGTGCACGGTGGCCTTGCCGCGTTCGACTCGCACGTGGCCGGACTCGCGCAGCGCCCAGCCGAGCACCGGGGTGTCGAGCAGGCCACCCGCCAGCATGAACCGCGGTGCGATGCCGATCGCGTGACACGCCTTCATCAGCACGAGCGCGTCGAACACACCGATGTGGTTCGCGGCCATCACAAGAGGGCCGTTGCGCAGCTCGTGGGGCACCGAACCGGTGACCTCCAGCTTGCCAACGCCAGCGACCACCGCGCGGTCGATCTGCAGCATCGCCCGCCAGATCGGCGGCACGCCCGTTTGGGGCTCCACCCGGCGTGTCGGCTCGTGTCCATCCCGGTACAGCGCAACCATGGTCGGGAGCATGGCATGCCCGAGTCATGGCCCTGCGACCTGGGCGCCTCCACTCGGGGCGACCCTGCTCGGTTGCTGCGCAACCTCGCCGGGTCGTTGCGCGGATAATTTTGGGGGGCCGAGCCCCCCAAACCCCCCGACAGGTGTTACTTCTGTGACCAGAGAGGCTGGGGCGACTACCGTGGGACGCATGGCGACAAGCCGGTCCACAACGGCCAAGCGTGGCACACCGCGCAAGAAACCCGCGGCCAAACCCGCGGCGAAGGCGCCTGCCCGTACACCGGCCAAGCCCGCGCCCCGCAAATCCAAAGGAACCGCAGGTAAAGCCGTCCGCGGCACCTGGAATCTGATCGCGAAGGGCGTCGGTGGGCTGGCCCGCACCCTGGGCCGGACCAAGGAGCTCGACCCCGCGCACCGCCGCGACGGTCTGGCATTCGCGTACATCGCGCTCGCTGTGATCATCGCGGCGGCCGTCTGGTGGCGCGCGGCCGGTCCGATTGGCCGGTGGGTCGAGATCGGCGTGCGTTCTGTCATGGGCGCGGCCGCCGTCGCGTTCCCGCTTGTGCTCATCGTCGTCGGGATCTCGATGATGCGGTCCGACCCTAGGCCTGACGCGCGGCCACGGTTCGCGGTCGGCTCGTTGCTCGTGACATTCTCGTTGCTCGGCATGTTGCACCTGCTCAACGGCGGCGAGACCAACCTTGAGCAGATGTACGCGGGCGGCGCGCTCGGATGGGTCTCCGGTGGTTTACTCGCCAAGGGCGTCACCGCGTGGGTCGCGTTGCCGTTGCTGATCCTGGCGCTCGGTTACGGCCTGCTGGTGTTCACCGGCACGCCGATCCGCCAGATCCCCAACCGGCTGCGTGAGCTGGGCCGGTTGCCGGAGGACGTCGAGGAGCCCGAGGCTGAGGAGCCCGCCCCGGAACCCGAGGTCAAGCTGCGCAGGCCGTCCCGGCGCCGTCAGGCGGCGATGGCCGAGCCGGCCGAAGAGCCGCCACCCGCCGCGATGGAGGAACCGCCGCCACCCCCGCCGGCCAAACCGGCGAAGGAACCCAAGCCGAAGAAGGAGACGCAGCCCCAGCTGCCACTGGCCACGGCGCGGGTCGTGGAAGGCGACTACCAGCTGCCGCCGCCGTCGCTGCTGGAAGAGGGCGACGTGCCCAAGACCCGCAGCCGCGCCAACGACACCATGATCGAGGCGATCACCGGCGTGCTCGAGCAGTTCTCGATCGACGCCCAGGTCACCGGTTTCACCCGCGGCCCGACAGTGACCCGCTACGAGGTCGAGCTCGGTCCGGGCGTGAAGGTCGAGAAGATCACCGCGCTGACCAAGAACATCGCCTACGCGGTCGCCACGGACAACGTGCGCCTGCTCGCGCCGATCCCCGGCAAGTCCGCGGTCGGTATCGAGGTGCCCAACAGCGACCGCGAGATGGTCCGGCTCGGCGACGTCCTGCGCTCGTCGACCGCGGTCAAGGACACCCACCCGATGGTGGTCGGCCTCGGCAAGGACATCGAAGGCCACATGATCACCGCGAACCTGACCAAGATGCCGCACCTGCTGTGCGCGGGCTCGACCGGTTCCGGTAAGTCCAGCTTCGTCAACTCGCTGCTGGTCTCGCTGGTGGCCAGGGCGACGCCGGACGAGGTCCGGATGATCCTGATCGACCCCAAGATGGTCGAGCTGACGCCCTACGAAGGCATCCCGCACCTGATCACGCCCATCATCACCCAGCCGAAGAAGGCGGCGGCCGCGCTGACCTGGCTGGTGGAGGAGATGGAGCAGCGCTACCAGGACATGCAGGCAAACCGGGTGCGCCACGTCGACGACTTCAACAAGAAGGTCCGGTCCGGCGAGATCACGGCTCCGCCCGGCAGCGAACGCGAGTACCGGCCCTACCCGTACATCCTGGCGATCGTCGACGAGCTCGCGGACCTGATGATGACCGCGCCGAGAGACGTGGAAGACGCGATCGTCCGGATCACCCAGAAAGCCCGTGCGGCCGGAATCCATCTGGTCCTGGCGACCCAGCGGCCCTCGGTGGATGTGGTCACGGGCCTGATCAAGACCAACGTCCCGTCCCGCCTGGCGTTCGCGACCTCATCGCTCACGGACTCCCGCGTGATCCTGGACCAGCCGGGAGCCGAAAAGCTGATCGGCATGGGCGACGGCCTCTACCTGCCGATGGGCGCGTCCAAACCGCTACGTGTGCAGGGCGCGTACGTCAGCGACGAGGAAATCAACGCGGTCGTCACCTTCAGCAAAGAACAGGCCCAGCCGGAGTACCAGGACGGCGTCACCACAGCCTCCGCGGGCGAGAAGAAGGAGATCGACGCCGACATCGGCGACGACCTGGACGTACTGCTGCAGGCAGCAGAGCTGATCGTGACCTCACAGTTCGGGTCGACGTCGATGCTGCAGCGCAAGTTGAGGGTCGGCTTCGCGAAGGCAGGCCGGTTGATGGACCTGTTGGAGAGCCGTGGAGTCGTCGGCCCTTCGGAGGGCTCAAAGGCCCGCGAGGTGTTGGTGAAGCCGGACGAGCTGGACTCGGTGCTCTACACGATCCGCGGCGGTGGAGGCGGCGCGCCAGATCCCGACGACGAGGACTAACGCCTTTTGAGCGTGACGTGGTCGCCGAGGGTGTCTGCTCCCAGCAGTTCGACCTCAGTGTTCACAGTGATCACCAATGGTCTCGGGAAGTCGGCCAACGGTGTGAGATCCGCTTTGCCGTCACCGACGATGGTGACTTCGCGCAAGGCTGGATAGGCAGGCAGCGGACTCAGATCCGTGCTCGGGCCTGCGCTCAGTTCCAGTTTGGTCAAGGCGGCCAGCCGGCTGAAGAACCCCAGGTTCACGGACTCTGCCCGGACGTCCAGTTTGGACAGTGTGGAATGAGTCGGCTTCGGGGCGCTGTCCGGCTTGCAGCCACCGATGGAGAGGGATTCGAGGCGTGGGGCCTGTGCGAGAGCCTTGGCGACCGCACTCAAGGACGTGCCGCTCAGGATCAGGTTTCGCACATTCGGCAACAAAGGAAGCCCAAGAAGCATCGGTGCGCTCAAGATCCTCAGCGTGTGCAGCTTCGGTAGCGTCGCAAGGGCGGAGAGATCGTGGGCGTCCAAGGACCAGTTCGACAACTCGAGGATCAACACTTCGATCGTGGTGATCAGCCGGAGAAATTCGAGGTTGTTGATCTCGGGCAAGGAGATGGCCAAGTCAGTCAGTGCGGTCAGGCTCGCCAGTGCCCCGAGGTTCGTCACATGTCCGGTGTCGAAAAACAGGAGGAGTTCCTCAAGGTGAGGATGTTCGGTCACCGGTCCCAGGTCGATCACAGCATCTGTCTTGCAGGTCGCTGCGAAACGCCGGAGGCAAGGTATCCCGGCCAGGAACTCCAGATCTTCCACGTTGAAATGGAAGATCAGACTGACGTCGGTCGCGGTGAGCCGGGTCAGGCATCGCAGATAGGGGAGGTGCTCGGTCTGCATGATCGTGATGCGCCCGTCGCGCAGTGGCGCGTTTGCGAGGACTTCGACCGCATACTGCTCAGCCGGGAAGTACTGCCAGACTTCCGCCAGTTGTTCCTGGATCTCGTCATCCCTGGTCTCGGCATAGCCCGCAAGGGCCTGTAGCGCCAGGGGCCCGCCTATCAATGCGGCGGTCTGCACGCACGCCACTCCCTGTGCGGAACTGAGGCCGTCGAGTGTTCTCGGTAGCCGCCTCAACACGCGTTCTCCGCCCAGCGCCAGTGATCGAGCCTCCACTGACTTGCGCGGCGGGATCAGGTCGTCGATCGCCGCGTCCACCCGCTCGATCACTTCCGGTTCCATCGAACGAGCCGTGTCCAGACAGGTCGCAGCCACCAGTTTGAGCCGCCTCGCGTGCCGGGGCTCCTTGTCCGCCCTGTCCAGCAACGCGTTCATCAGGGTTGTCCGCACTGGCACCGTGGCGTGTCCCGCGCCCATCACCACGGTCTCCCGCCACTGATCGAGATGGGCTTTCTCGGCCAGCAGGCCGGTGTGGTGTTCCTCAGCTGCCTGCTTTCCAGCCAGGTACTCCTGGAAAGTCTTGTGGACGAAGTCGATCCGGCTCAGCACCGGCTCACGGAGCACGCCGCTGCGTTCCAGCAGGTATCGCAAGATCAGCGGCGCGTCCGAGGTCACGTCAGGCATCCGCCGGATGGCGAACTCCACCTGAACGGCAACCTCGCCGGCACTGGCTTCCGAGCGGCCGTTGAGGGTCAGCCACCAGGCCACATGCTGCAGGATCGCGATCTTCGACTTGGTGTCCAGCCGGATGTCCTGCGCCACTGGGAGTTCGCGCTCAGCGTCGCGGCGGTCGAGCAGCAACTCCAACGCGGCTTCGTACAGCTTCATTCGATCCGGCGGCAGTTGCTTATGCCGGTCCAGGTTCAACGCGCACAACATCGCGCATAGCAAAGGAGTCGCGGCCAAGGACCTCAGGTGTGGCCGGGCTTCCAGATTCCGGGCCAGCGCGACTTCGTACTCATCCAGTTCAGTTACAGGGAAAGCTCCTGTCTCGGCGATCGCGGTGTGCCAGCGATGGCAGAACGCCGTTACGTCAGACGGAGTCATGGGTTCCAGCTCCAACGACTGGAAGCCCGTCAGCCAGGCTGGTTCCGCCGCGCTGGGCCGGGATGTCACCACGACCTGCAGATGCGGGAATGCCGTGAGCAGTTCGGTTAGCCACTTGCGGACCTTGGGCCGCCGGTCGGCACGCAACTCGTCCACGCCGTCGACCAGCAGCAATGCCTTGCCGCTCGTGAACTGTTCGTGGGCCCAGCCGTCTGGGGCCCCGCCCGCGATCGGCCCTGCATTGGCACTGACAAGGTCTTCTGGTTGCGGCAACTTACCGTCCGAGTAGCTGCGCAGCCGGACCAGGAACGGGACCGAGCCATTCCAGGAATCCAACGGGCCGGTGAAAGCACCTCGGGCCGCGTTCACCGCGATCCATTGCAGCAACGTCGTTTTGCCGGACCCGGCCTGACCCCGGACCAACGTGCGTTGACTGAGCGCGTACTCGATCCGGAGATCGCCACTGTGCGTGTCTGTCGATGAGGACGCGGACAGGCTCAGATAGGCGACCGTCACCGAGATCTGGGGTTTGTATCGACGGGTGTCGACGCCGAAGAGCTCCAGCGAGTCCAGGGTCTTGCTGATGAACCCCAGATATCTGCCGGTGAACTCGTCGGCGGAGTCCAGGGAGGTGCGTGGGAGTTGGGTCAGCACCGTCTCTATGTGCGTGAGGCGGCTGAGCACCTCTGTCAGTGCTCGCGGCTGGAAGGCGGGCAGGTTTTTGACCACGTTGACCAGGCACACACATGTCTCGTCGAGCACACGGTTGTAGAGGACCCGCGCGGACTCGTTGAGGCCTGGGTTGAGTGTGATGCGTTGGCGGACCGAACGTGCGAGCTTGGCGCCGTCCATGTCGGCGCCAAGCAGCAACGCATCGGTCAGATCGGCTTCCTCCAGGGAATCGACCACAGCGTCGAGCGCCGCTTCCCGTTCGTTCTCCGGCAAATCGGGGAATTCACGGGTCAGCGGCGTGATCCGCTGGGCGATCTGGTCGCCGATGTCTTCGAGTTGACGCTCGAGCCTGCGCCTGGCGAACCGGTCGGTCACCCCGGTCGCCAGCAGGTCGGTCAGCGAGGAGTTCTGCTCCGCCACGCTTTTGCGGTGCCCGAGCCAGGCACGGGTGACGTGCAGGGCGACTTGCCGGCCGACGTTGAGCGCAAGCGATTCGAGCACCCCGTCACGTTACTCACGTGCCCCACTTGCGGACCGCGGCGTAGTAGATGTTCGCGGTGCCTTTGCAGATGATGTTGCCGCCGCAGATCGAGTACATGTCGGCTTTGAACTTGTCGTCCACGCGCAGCTTCTTCGCCGAGTCCCAGCGGCCCTGCCGCTTGTTGTTGCGGTAGCCGAAGTCGTGGCGGTGGCAGGCCGGTTTGAAGTCGAATCCCAGCGGCTTGTCCGGCGACCACGAGCAGGCGTCCGACGACCAGTCCAGTTGGTCGGCGTACGGTCTGCCGTTGCGGATGGACGAGAACTGCGACAACGACTTCGAGAACGAGTAGTCGTCGGTCACGGTGGCCAGCTGGGACGGCGATAACGCCGCGTGTGCTGTTCCGGTACCGAGCACGACCGCGGTGACGGCACTGGCTGCGAGGACTGAGGCGCGTTTGAGCAGGTTCGGCACGTGGGCTCCTCTGTGGACTGACAGGCTGAGCAACAGCATGCTGACCAAGCGCTCGCCGCGAAACCCCCTTTAGGGGCTCACTCATCAGTGTTGGTTGCGATGCAGGGAGTTGTTAACCGGTGTCAGGTCGTGAAGAACTCGCCGTGGGCGATGTCGGCACCCAGGTCCTGCCACCGTTCGGCCTGGTCCCAGTCGGCCACGTGGTCGACGATCACATCGGCCCCGGCGGAGTGCACGAGCTCCAGCACGTGTCGCAACGCCTGGCCGGTGAGTGCACCGGGATCGTGCAGACGACGGGCCAACCGGACCGCGTGCACGGGGACGGTGCCAAGGCAGCCGAGATCGTCCATGCCGAAGTCGCGAATCTCGACGAGTACTCCCAAATCGGAGACTGCGGCCAAATCCCTGGCTCGCACGCCGACGCAGAGCGTCTCCGGGGCACGTTCGGTCTCGTCCAGGACTCGCGCGATCAACTGAGCATCAGGGGTGGTCAGACCGATGTGCACCGGAAGCCCGCGCCGCACTGAGCAGATCTCGCGCAGCACCCACTCCTGGGCGGGCCCGGCACAGTCGGCATGGTTGAGCCGGCCCCACCACAGGGTGGCGTCCAGTCCGGCGATCTGTTTGCCTTCCAGTCTCAGCAGTGGCTGGTAGGTGACGTTGATCTGGCCGGCCCGCACAGCGGTGGACAGGCTGGCGAGCTGTCCGAGCCGATCCCGGTCATGGGCGTCCTTGTGGGCGTCGAAGACCGCCCACTGGTCACGGCCTGCGCGGCGGGCCTCGGCCAGCGCCATCTCGGCCGCGTCGAGCACCTCGGCCGGCGTCATGGTGCTGGTGCTGACCACGCCGATGCAGGTGGTCACGGTGATACCGGCGATGGGGTCCCGCAACGCGTCCCGGATGCGGCCGGTGATCGTCTCCGGCGGCGTGTACGGGACCAGGACCGCGAACTCGTCCGCGCCGAAGCGGGCGACCATGGCCTTCTGATCGGCTACCGCGGCCTCGAGTCTTTGGGCGACATGGGTGAGCACGGAGTCGCCGACCTGCCGGCCGAGCCCGCGGGTGATCGACGTGAAGGCGTCGAGATCGAGATGGCAGACCGTGACACCGCGGCCGAGCATGGTTTCGAGCCTGGTCGAGAAGAACTGCCGGTTGGGCAGGCCGGTCAGCGAGTCGTGCAACGCCATGTGGTTCACGTGGCTCTGCAACAGTTTCAGCTCGGTGCGGTCTTCGAGCACGGTGACGCACGTGCCATGCGGCGTCGTGGACATGGTCAGGTGCGCCCATGCCTGGTCGCCGTCCTTGCGCAACAACCGTTGGTGGCGTTCGAACTGGCGAGGCGGTCCGGCCAGCAACGACCGGTACAGATCGGCATCCTCGGCCGGCAGGACGTCGAACAACGAGATCCGGGTGACCTCACCGGCCGGGTACCCGAGGATGTCGCCCAGCGCCGCGTTGGCCCGGGCGAACCGGCCGTCCTGAGTGGTCAGGGCGACGCCGCTCGGGCAGCCGGTCAGCACATGATCGAGTTCGGCCGTGGTCTCCCGGAGTTTGCGGTGCACGTCGCCGAGTGCGGTGAGCGACGCGCGTTGCACGGTGTCCTGCTGCGTCAGCGTGGACGCCCGGATCGCCTCGCAGTAGCCCGCTGCCATCGCGCCGAGTGTGGAGACGATCCGTTCGGTCCGCCGGGACAGGCCGGCCGCCTCCGGCAATGTCGCCAGCCCGGTGCCGAGAGCATCCATAGTGGACCGAAGGCTGTCCCGGCCGGTGCAGTGCAAATCCACCAGGGCCGCACCGCATCCGACCGCCGGGTCCGGCGTGAACGGCTCGCTGCTCAAGGCTTCCAGCAGAACGTCGAGCAGACCGGCGAGCTGGTGTTCGAGCTCGCCGGTCGGCAGCGGGACGTGAGTGGTGGCCGTGAGCGCGTTCGCCCACCGGCGGACGATCTTGGTCCGGGATGGGACGCCGTTGGGCTCTGGAGCGGTCATCTAGCTGCCAAAACGCTCGCTCATCCAGTTACGGATGGCTGTCCGGTGTTGTGCGGCGTGCTCCGACAAGGCCACGGAATGCCCGGCGTGCGGGGTGAGATGCACTGTGAGCTGGGCGGCCGGGCTGAAGTACGGTGCCTCGGCGGTTCGCAGTTCGGACTCCCCGGCGCAGGCGAAGGCGCAGAACAACGTGTCGTCGGTGCCGTTGGCGATCAGCACGGGAACGTTGATACCGGCCGAAAGCGGGCCTGCGAACGCCAGTGAGATCAGGTCCGGGACGACCGTGGCGGGAACCTGGTCCTTGACCGCCTCGTCGGCGTTCACGATCGCCTGGGTCACGTCGCCCGGGTCATGGAACACGCCGCGGGTGCCGGGCATCGTGGTGACGTAGCCGGGATCGCTGCCGCGTTGGGACAACCGCGGATCCAGGATCGCGGGCCGGACGCCGTCGACGAAGATCCCGGTGAGCCGCAACAGGTCCATCGAGTGGGTCATCCCGGTGAGGATCACGCCGTCGACGCCGTGGAAGGTCGCGGCCGTCACGACGACGATGCCGGAGCCCATCGAATGCCCGACGAGAATCACCTTGTCGAACGTTGTCCCGGAGACCGCACCGGACCGCAGTTTCGTGACGACCTGCGAAACCACCGCCGCCTGAGTCGTCCCGGTGAGCAGTGTGCTCAACGGCTGTGAGCTTTGGCCCGAGCCGAGGCAGTCGATCGCGAACGTCGCGAACCCCGCAGCGGCCATATCGCGTTGGTAGGAATAGCGCTCGTCGCCGATGTCCCAGTACGTCCGGTTGTACGTGCCACCGTGGACAAGCAGCTGCACGGTTCTCGGAGTGTGGTCGGCGGGTAGGCAGAGCTGGCCGCGCACGGTTTGGGGGAGCAGCGTGAGCATGACCGGCACGCTGACTGTGGAGCATCGCACCGTGCCGGTGTCAGCAGTAGTGGCGGTGGCCGCCGGCACTGTCATCAGCGGAAAAGCAAGAACGGAGATCAATACACCGGCAAGAGTTCGTCGCAGTCGCACAGCAGCGTCGTCTCCCGAATTGGTGATGAAAGTGAGGCGAGGATGCTACCTCCGGTAGAAGCGTGTGGCCGCTTCAATCATCCGATCGGGTAGTGTTTTTGTGTTGATGCTCTGCTAGCGGTAGCGTTTTGTGCTTTCAATTCCGACCGAGGGTAGTGGTGACGGGACGTGAAGCGGTAGTGACGGATCATGCGAACTGGATACCGACGGACATCGATGTCGAACGGGCGAGTCCGGCGCGGGTCTACGATTACCTGCTCGGCGGTGGCTGGAATTTCGACGTCGACCGAATGATGGCGCAGCAGGCAGTGCGAAGCATGCCGTGGGTGGGCGATCTGGCCAGGCACAACCGGCAGTTCCTCGGACGTGCCGTGCGGTTTTGCGCCCAGGCGGGCATCCGGCAATTCCTTGATCTCGGATCGGGGATGCCGACGGCCAAGAGTGTGCACGAGATAGCCCGGGAGACCGATTCCAGCTGCCGGGTGGTTTATGTCGAACAGGAACCGGTGGCCGTTGCCCACGGCGCGCTGATCCTGGCCGGTGTCGACGGGGCGGAGATGATCGGCGCGGACATGCGTGACGTGGACACGGTGCTGACCCACCCGGCCACCGCGTCCCGGCTGGACTTCGAACAGCCGGTCGGGGTGCTGATGGCTTCGTCGCTGCACTACGTGCTGGACGACGCCGAGGCCGTGGCGACCGTCGAGCGGTACATGGCCGCCGTCGCGCCGGGCAGTCATCTCGTGCTCTCGCACATCAGTGACAACCAGGCAGAAGGGTCCGAGGAGGTGAAACGCCTGGTGGAGCTGTCCAAGACCACCTCGAGTGCGGGCGTCGCGCGCTCCCGGGAGTGGATCGAGGGCTTGCTGGCCGGCCTGGACGTGGTGAAACCTGGCGTGGTCTACACGTCACAGTGGCGCCCGGACAAGCAGCTCAGGCTGGTCAAGGAGTTGCCGGCGCAGGCGTCCCTGCTGGCGGCGGTGGCTCGTAAGCCCTGATCGTGGTCGTGAATTCGGGGGTGAGCCGTGGCGGCTGCGCCGGTCGCGCCTGGCCGTGTACCGGTGGTCGGTCATGCCCTGGCGATGGGGCGTGATCCCATGGCGTTCATCCAGGATCTGCGGATGCTGGGCGATATTGTCACGTTTTATCTGGGCACCAAGCCGATTCATCTGGTCAACTCGCCAGATCTGATTCGCCGGGTGCTGGTTACCGACGCGCGCAGGTTCAGCCGCGGCCGGATATTTGCGAAGGCTCGGCAATTGTTCGGCGACGGATTGGCGACCGCCGATGAACCGCTGCATATGCGGCAGCGACGGGTCATGCAACCCGCCTTTCACTGCGCCCGGGTCGAGAAGTATGTCGGCGTGATGCGTTCGGAAACGCGAGAATTTGTCAGCACCTGGCGACCCGGTCAGGTGATCGCAATGGATCAGGAGATATCCAGGCTGACACTCACCGTCACCGCGAAGGCGCTGTTCCGTGCGGATCTCGGCGCCACCGCGGTGGCGGAGGTCTGCCGTTCACTCGGGCCGATTCTCAACGGTGTCACCACGCGTGCCCTGTTGCCGGACATTCTCGGGCGAATTCCCACGCCGGGCAATCGCCGATTCGACACATCACTGGCCCGGTTGATGGCGATCGTCGACGAGGTGATCAAGGCCTACCGGGCATCGGGCACCGATCACGGTGATCTGTTGTCGATGCTCGTGGCAAGCGAGATGACGGATGCCGAAGTGCGGACCCAGGTGATGAACATCCTGATGGCAGGCACCGACACCACGGCGATCACGTTGTCCTGGGCCTGTTACGAGATCGCGAATGACCCGACGGTCGAGCGCGGGGTGTGCGAGGAGATCGATTCGGTCCTGCGTGGTGAGCCGGTCACCGCCGCCACGCTGGCCGGCTTGTCCTATATGGACAGAGTGCTGCGGGAGACGGTCCGCAAGCACACCCCGGTGTGGCTGGTGATGCGCAAGGCCGTCGAGCGCGTATCGCTTGGTGAGGTGACCATCGAGCCTGGGGCGCAGGTGCTGATCAGTATGCCCGCGCTGCACCGCGACCCAGGACTGTTCCCTGACCCGCTCCGGTTCGATCCGGATCGCTGGCTCGCCGAAGAAGCGGCGGAATGGCCGAAGGCTCAGTACATCCCGTTCGGCGCGGGCGGCCACAGATGTATCGGTGACACGTTCGCGTGGGCGGAGATGGCGACTGTTCTGGCGACGGTGTACGCGAACTGGCGCCTCCGGGTTGTGCCAGGTCGGCAGGTACGCGAGGTGGCCAGGGCGTTCCTGCGGCCCGATGCGCTCCCGATGACCGTTCAGCCCCGGAACGACCGAAAACTGGTGAATTAACAGAACGTACGGAGCATCACACGCTGGGTGCCGGAGACTTACCTTCAAGGTCCAACGCGTCCCTGCCAACGCGCGGATGGAGTAGACCATGAGTTTTCCGGAACGGCTCACCGGGCTGGCCCTGCTGGCTGCCGGTGTCGTAGCGATCATGTCCAGCCCGGCGTCGGCGCACGATCCCAACTCCCCGGAAGGCCGGGCCGCGCACGCGGCGTTCGCGGCTGACCTTGAGCCGCCGGACCGTTCACCCGCGGTGATCGGCGCGGCCGCGGTGTCGTGCACGAACGGCATGGCGGGCCAGTACCCGTGCAAGAACATCGACCTGCTGTCCGTGCTGCCGTTGTCGAGCATCGGTGGCGGCCAGGGCAACAGCATGTGGGGCTGGACCGACTCGGCCACCGGCAAGGAGTACGCGATCTTCGGCCGGTCCAACGGCACGAGCTTCATCGACATCTCGACTCCGACGAGCCCGAAGTACCTCGGCAACCTGCCGTCGCACAACGGCACGAGCAGCTCGTGGCGTGACATCAAGGTCTACAGCAACCACGCCTACATCGGTGCCGACAACATCAGCGGCCACGGCATGCAGGTCTTCGACCTCACGCGTCTGCGCAATGTCGGCTCACCCCAGACCTTCACCGCCGACGCGCGCTACACAGGCTTCGGTCCGTCGCACACGCTCGCGGTCAACACCGACACAGGTTTCATCTACGCAGTCGGCTCGAACACGTGCAACGGCGGCGTGCACATGGTCGACGTGCGCAGCCCCAAGAACCCTGTGAACGCGGGCTGTGTCAGCAACGACGGTTACGTCCACGAGAACCAGTGCGTGGTCTACCACGGCCCTGACACGACCTACCAAGGCCGGGAGATCTGCTTCAACTACAACGTCGACACTCTCACGATCGTCGACGTGACCGTGAAGTCGAGCCCGCGCCAGATCGCCCGCAAGGGCTACACCGGCGTGCGCTACAGCCACCAGGGCTGGCTCACCGACGATCACCGCAGGCTGCTGCTGGACGACGAGCTCGACACGAACTCGCCCGGCACCAAGACCTTCATCTGGGACGTCGCCGACCTGGACGACCCGATCAACACCGGCGTGCACGTCTCGCCGGCGATCACCGCGACCGACCACAACCAGTACATCATCGGCAAGTACTCCTACCAGGCCAACTACCGCGCGGGCCTGCGCATCCTGGACATCACCGGGATAGCGCAGAACCAGCTGACCGAAGTGGCCTACTTCGACATCTACCCGGCCAACAACGCCACCGGCTTCAACGGCGCCTGGAACGTCCATCCCTTCTACGCCAGCGGAACCGTCGCGATCAGCGGTATAGAACAAGGACTAGTGCTGGTGAAACCCAACCTCACCAGCTGACCCGGCACCGGCCTGGCGGAGGCGACCACCCTGCCGATCCCCTCCGTCAGGCCGTTGCCCAATCCCCGCAAACTGTCAGACCCCACAGGTACTTTGGCTTGACAGGGGGACCATCGTTTGGCGGTTATTGGCGGGTGTCTGAAAGGAGCCATGAGCGTTGCGGCGGATGGGATGGCCGGCCCGGATCGGTCTGCTGGCCCTGATACTGGTCGTTTTCGGCGCGGTCGGCTACGTGGTGACCAGACCGTCCACTGTGGTGCATCACGTCCAGCCGGTGGCCGCGCCGCACAGTGACGGCCGGTCCGACGTGCAGGACGGATTCCAGCTGCGGCCGGTGACTGTGCCGGCCGAACGCGGCTCCGCCGTGCCGTTGTCGTTCCAGATCATCGGCCCCGCCGGCCGCCCGGAGACGAAGTTCCCCGAGAACCAGACCAAGCAGCTGCACTTCTTCGTCGTCCGCGACGACATGCAGTCCTACCAACACGTTCACCCCGAGCTCCGTGAAGATATCTGGCACACAACGGTTTCCGTCCCCGACGGCGGTACATACCGGATGTACGCCGAGTTCATCGGCAGAGATCCCACGCACCCCACAGTTCTGGGTTCCGCATTCATCATCCCGGGCGACACCGCGTTCGTGCCGCTGCCGCCACCGTCCGATCGCGCCGAAACGGACGGGTTCACCGTGACCCGGCCAGATGGCGCAGTCAAGCCCTTGGTCGGCAAACCTTCCGTCATCAAACTGCGGATCACACCGCAGATCGAACCCGAGGAATACCTTGGTGCATACGGACATCTGACCGGGTTCAACGCGATCCAGCTGTCGGTCACACACCTGCATCCGTTGCAACGCCCCGGCACCGCGTTGCCCAGCGGCGAACTGACCTTCCAAACCGTCTTCGCCGAACGCGGCGAGCACCGGCTGTTCCTCGAGTTCAAAACCGGCGGCAAGATCCGCACCGCCGCGTTCACAGTCTTCGTGACCTAGAGTTCGCGGACCATCCGGCTGTTGCCGAGCGTGTTGGGCTTGACGTACGGCAGGTCCAGGAACTCCGCGACACCCTGGTCCATCGAGCGGCGCATCTCCTCGTAGACCTCCGGGCTCACCGGCGTGCCCTGGATCTGCACGAACCCGTGCCGCTCGAAGAACCGCACCTCGAAGGTCAACGCGAA
Source organism: Kibdelosporangium banguiense (assembly GCF_017876405.1). Taxonomy (GTDB): domain Bacteria; phylum Actinomycetota; class Actinomycetes; order Mycobacteriales; family Pseudonocardiaceae; genus Kibdelosporangium; species Kibdelosporangium banguiense. The sequence goes on from NZ_JAGINW010000001.1 coordinate 4,571,790, forward strand.
CAGCCGGGTGATGCCCAGCTCCTTGGCCGTGTCGATCAGCCGGTCGATCAGCGCGTGCCCGATGCCGAACCCGAGCGCCTCCGGCAGGACCGCGATCGACCGGATCTCGGCGATGTCCTCCCACAACACGTGCAGGGCCCCGCACCCCACCAGCCGCCCGTCCCGCTCGGCCACCCAGAACTCCTGGACGTCCTCATACAGCGTGACCAACTGCTTGGTCAGCAAAACCTTGCCCGCGTACCGGTCGATGATCGACTTCAGTTCGCGGACATCAGTGGCGCGTGCGCGCCGCACAACCATGTTGTCGTTCACGTGCCCCAACCAGGCTGTCGGCCAAACCCCTCCTAATTTATCCCCAGCCCAGGCCTGCCGCCGGATCTGTCGCCATCGCCACACACGCACCACCTGATCGCCTAAAATCTCATCTAGGCGAGCCGGAGGCGATTCTGTGCGGTTTACTAGCACAGAACGGGTTGAAACTGCCTGCATGGAGGTATCAGATGCTCAGGAGCTTCAGGTTGGGCAACCACCGGTCGTTCCGGGATGAGCAAGAGCTCCTGCTGATGCCGTCCTACGACAAGAACACGTCGGTGGTCCCGGTCGCCGCGATCTACGGCGCGAACGCCTCCGGCAAGTCCAACCTGCTCGACGGCCTGGAGTTCATGGCATCGGCGGTCCGGGATTCCTTCGCGAGCTGGCCGCCGGATGGAGGGATGCCACGACGGCCGTTCCGGCTGGATCCGGCTGCTCGGGAGAAGCCGTCGACCTTCGTCGTCGAGCTGGTCATCTCCGACGTGCGCTACACCTACGGCTTTGTCGTGGACGACCACAAGGTTCGGGAGGAGTGGCTCTACAGCTATCCAGAGAAGCGCAAGCGGGTGCTGTTCGAGCGGGAGCGGAACGAGGTGAAGTTCGGCAGCACGGTTGCGGAGCTTCGGGTAAAGCTGGAAGTGCTGGCCGATCTGCTTCGATCGAATGCGTTATTTCTCAGCCTCGCCGCGCAGTCGAACGTGGAAACGCTGCTTCCGGTCTACCGCTGGTTCACCCGGACGGTGTCCTTTCTGAATTCGCAATCACTCGGTAGCTCCCATGTTGCCACGTTCGTGAAAACAAACCAGTCAGGGCTTGCTCAGATGCGCGAGCTTCTCCGGGTCGCCGATCTTGGTATTTCCGATGTGATTGTCGAGGATCACCCGGAAGGCGATTGGAAGATCGCTTTCTCTCCGGATGGGGTCGTCCGGCTGCTGCACGGCGACTCCGGTGAGAAGTTCGATCTGGAGGAAGAGTCGGCGGGTACGCGGTCCTGGCTGGCCATGCTGCCGATTGTCCTCACCACCCTGGCCGACGGTGGGACGCTGGTGGTCGACGAGATCGACACCAGTCTGCATCCAGTGCTGGTCCTCCGCTTGGTGAAGCTTTTCCATGACAGGCAGACCAACCCGGCAGGCGCGCAGTTGATCTTCACGACTCATGACGCCACCTTGCTGCATCCGCCGCTCGCCGAGGAGGCGCTTGCCCGCGACGAGATCTGGTTCATCGAGAAAGAACCGACCGGGGCCAGTTCGCTGTATCCGCTGACCGACTTCAAACCGAGGGCAGAGGACAACCTGGAGCGACGTTACCTGGCGGGTAAGTACGGCGCGGTTCCGAATTCCCTGGAAGAGGACTTCATTTCCGCGATTCGAAGCGTTCCCGATGACAAGATATGAGAACTCCACCCGTCGGGCAGGCGGTCGCGGGAGGCAAGAGCGATCTCAAACGCTGATCCTGTGCGGCGGTGAGAAAACCGAGGCCGATTATTTCAATGGAGCTTGCGATCTCCAACCCGTGCTTCGAGCTCTGGCTGTTGTTGCACTTCCGCGATCCATGCGGGCCTGCCAGCGCATGCAGAGAGATTGTGAGCCACCTCTCGAAGTGCCTCACCGGCTACGACAAGACGAAGCTGGACTTCGCCTGCTTCGCAGACCGCGTTCCAGCGGCGATCGAGCGGGCGCGCAAGATCGATCTGGCCGTCAACCCCTCGACTGACGTGTGGCGGCTGGTGCAGCGAGTCCTGGGTGAGTGCTGACGTGATAGGCACAGATCGCGGGCGGTTACCCTGATTCGGTGTCTTCTCCCACCGCGAAGCGGCGCGTCGCCATGTTCACCCTGGGTTGTGCGCGTAACGAGGTCGACTCCGAAGAGCTCGCCGGGCGGTTGACCGGGAGTGGGTGGGAGCTTGCCGAGGCTGATGACGCCGAGGTGATCGTGGTGAACACCTGCGGGTTCGTCGAGCAGGCCAAGAAGGATTCGGTCGACACCCTGCTGGCGGCCGCCGATACCGGGGCCAAGGTGGTGGCGGTCGGCTGCATGGCTGAGCGGTACGGCAAGGAGCTGGCCGAGAGCATGCCCGAGGCGGCCGCCGTCCTTGGCTTCGACGAGTACCCCGAGCTTGGGGCCAGGCTCGACGAGGTGCTGCACGGCAAGTCCATTGAGTCGCATGTCCCGGTCGACCGGCGCACGTTGCTGCCGATCAGTCCGGTTCAGCGCCAGGAGGCCGAATTGGCTGTGCCTGGGCACGGCTGGGGGCCGCGGGTGCTGCGGACCAGGTTGGACGAGTCGCCTGTGGCCGCTTTGAAGATCGCGTCGGGGTGTGACCGGCGGTGCACGTTCTGCGCCATTCCGTCGTTCCGGGGCGCTTTTGTCTCACGTACGCCTGACGAGATCGTGGCGGAGGCCGCGTGGCTGGCCCAGAACGGCGCCAAGGAGCTGTTCCTGGTCAGCGAGAACTCCACTTCGTACGGCAAGGATCTCGGCCGGGAGCACGGCGGGCCGGACGCGCTGGAGAAGCTGCTGCGCAAGCTGGCCGCTGTGCCGGGCATCGAGCGGGTCCGCGTGTCCTATCTGCAGCCCGCCGAGACGCGCCCTGGTTTGGTCAAGACCATTGCCACGACGCCCGGTGTGGCCGACTACTTCGATCTGTCCTTCCAGCATGGCAGCAACGCGGTGCTGCGCCGGATGCGCCGGTTCGGCGGATGCGACGACTTCCTCGCCCTGATCGAGCAGATCCGGGAACTGTCGCCGGACGCGGGCATCCGCACCAACGTGATCGTCGGCTTCCCGGGCGAGACCGAAGAGGACTTGCAGGAGCTCGAACGATTCCTTGTCGGTGGCCGGCTCGATGCTGTTGGCGTGTTCGGTTACTCCGACGAAGATGGCACCGAGGCTGCCGGCTTCGCGGAGACCGAGAAACACAGTGCCGACACCGTCACCGAACGGGTGTCCCGGATTTCCGCGCTGGTCGAGCAGCTGACCATGCAACGGGCCGAGGACCGGATCGGCGACGAGGTGATCGTCATGGTGGAGCAGGTGCAGGACGACGAGGTCGTCGGCCGTGCCGCGCATCAGGCGCCGGAGGTCGACGGCGAATGCCTGATCGAAGGCGACCTCGAACTGGCCGTGGGCGACTTCGTGCGATGCGTCGTGGAGGAGACCGAGGGCGTCGATCTGCTTGTCCGCGCGCTTGAGGTGCTGCCGTGAGCACCGCGCCCGCCGACCCCTCACAAGAGGTGCCGCAACAGGTGCCCGAAGCGACCCCGCCGACGCCGGTCCCGCTGCTGAACGTGGCCAACATCCTCACGGTGTCCCGGCTTGTCCTGGTGCCGGTGTTCCTGGTCGCACTGTTCACCGAGGGCGGTCACTCGTTCGGCTGGCGGCTGACCGCCACCATCGTCTTCGCCGTCGCGTCGGTCACCGACCAGCTCGACGGCTGGCTGGCCCGCAGGCACGGGCTGGTCACCGACTTCGGCAAGATCGCCGACCCGATCGCGGACAAGGCGCTGACCGGCGCCGCGCTGTTCGGCCTGAGCATCCTCGCCGAGCTGCCGTGGTGGGTGACGCTCGTGATCGCCGCCCGCGAGGTCGGCGTGACCCTGCTGCGGTTCTGGGTGATCCGGTACGGCGTCATCCCGGCCAGCCGCGGCGGCAAGCTCAAGACGCTGACCCAGATCGTGGCGATCGGGTTCTTCCTGGCACCGCTGCCCACCGGCCCGTTCGACGTGGTCGAGTGGATCATCATGGGTACCGCGGTCGCGCTGACCGTGGTGACCGGCCTCGACTATGTCTTCCGCGCGTTGCGGCTACGGGCCCAGGGCATTCGCGCACGGCGGGCCGTGTGAACGTCCTAGGGGACACCCTCGGTTTCGCCGCCGGCCGGCTCGAGGCCGTGATCACGTCCCTCAGGGAACGCCAGGAGACCGTCGCGGTGGCCGAGTCGCTCACCGCCGGGCTGGTCTGCGCGGCCCTGACGAGCGTTCCGGGGGCGAGTGCGGTCGTGCGGGGCGGGTTCGTGGTCTATGCGACCGACCTCAAATGGGGCCTGGCCGGAGTCGATCCCCAACTGTTGGCTGCTCGGGGCGCGGTCGACCCGGACGTCGCCGTCCAACTGGCGACAGGTGCACGGGACAGGTGCGGGGCCGGCTGGGGCCTTGGGCTGACCGGCGTAGCGGGCCCGGACCCGCAGGACGGCGTGCCACCGGGCACCGTCCATATCGGGATCGCGGGTCCCGCCAGCGTGAATGTGTTGACGATCACTGTCGTGGGTGATCGGCACGAAGTGCGTGCCGCAGCCGTGCGTGCCGCCGTCGACCTGCTTGCAGGCCGGCCCGCTGCACCCTGACGGGGGAACATTCAGCCACGCTGAGTCGTTCGCCCTTGGCGTACGACGGGTCAAGTCGGTGCGTGATGTCGCCGGACCTCGGTAACGTTGTCGGCACGGGCCCGCCGGTGAAGGGAGGCGCGATGAGTGTGCTGTTGCGTGAGGCGATCGGTGATCGGCTCCGTCATGCCCGCACGATCCAGCGCCGCACGCTGCGCGAGGTCTCTCGGACCGCGCGGGTCAGCTTGGGGTACCTCTCCGAGGTGGAACGCGGTCAGAAAGAGGCGTCCAGCGAGCTGCTGGCAGCGATCTGCGACGCGCTCGAGCTACCGATGCCCGAGCTGCTCTACAACGTCGCGAACGACATGAGCGGGATCGATCCGAGCGAGCTGCTGGAGCCCGCGATCAACGAGCAGCCCGCGCCGAGCGCGCCTGCCTCGTCGGGCAGCGGCGACGCGAGCATGTCGGCGGCCGGGCTGGACGGCGGTGCCCTGGTGCCCGAAGAGCTGCTGGCGGCGGGCGAACTGCTCGGTGCCGGTGACATCGGGCTGGACGGGCTGGACCCCATGGACACCGTGGTCGGCGACACCCTGTCAGACCTGCGGATCCAGCCGGCGCTGTCGCACCGGATCGGTCCGGAGATCGCCCGGGCGAGGGTATTCGCCGCATGAGTTCGTAGCCGAATTGTTAGGGGCGCCACATCGGCGCCCCTTTCGTTCTGCCTGGAACAAGGGTTGGCAGGCATGAACGATCAGGGCCATCCCTGATTTACCCCTGGGCCCGGTGGAACGACAATCGCGCACCTGACACGATGGAACCAGGACAGGTACCGGGTCGTTGCCTGTGGGCAGCCGTAGCACGCAAGAAGGCAGGCGGAGGAGATGGCCAACCCTTTTGTGAAGTTCTGGAAGTACCTCATGGCGTCGTTCTCGTCGAAGATCGACGAGCACGCTGACCCGAAGGTACAGATCCAGCAGGCCATCGAGGAGGCGCAGCGCCAGCACCAGGCCCTCTCGCAGCAGGCCGCCGCTGTGATCGGCAACCAGCGTCAGCTGGAGATGAAGCTCAACCGCCAGCTCGGTGAGGTGGAGAAGCTGCAGGCGTCCGCGCGTCAGGCGCTGGTGCTGGCCGACGAGGCCCGCTCCAAGGGCGATGACGCGAAGGCCACGCAGTTCGAGAACGCCGCGCAGTCGTTCGCCACCCAGCTGGTCACCGCCGAGCAGGGCATCGAGGACCTCAAGACGCTGCATGACCAGTCGCTGCAGGCCGCGGCGCAGGCCAAGCAGGCCGTCGAGCGCAACGCGATGGTCCTGCAGCAGAAGCTCGCCGAGCGCACCAAGCTGCTCAGCCAGCTCGAGCAGGCCAAGATGCAGGAGCAGGTCTCCAAGTCGCTCAACCAGATGAGCGAGCTCGCCGCGCCGGGCAACACGCCGTCGCTGGAGGAGGTCCGCGACAAGATTGAGAAGCGGTACACCACCGCGCTGGGCTCGGCCGAACTGGCCCAGAACTCCGTGCAGGGCCGGATGATGGAGGTCCAGGCCTCCACCACGGAGATGGCCGGGCAGTCGCGCCTGGAGCAGATCCGCGCCTCGATGGCCGGCGGTGCGAGCGGGGCCAAGCAGGTCACCAGCGGTTCGCAGCCGACGGCCAACATCCAGGCCGAGATCCAGCAGCGGGTGGCCCAGGAGCAGCGGGCCAACCCGCAGGGCAATTCCTGATCTCCCGGACGACGAGGGGGCATGGACGACGTGGACAGGCCGCGTAGAGGCGAGTTCGCCGAGCTGAAACAGCTTGTGGAAAGGCAACTACGCGGCCCGGTCGCCGACCACGTCCGTGATCAGGTCCGCAGCCAGCTGTCACGCTGGACGGATCCGGTCGCCAAGCATGAGCGCCGCAAGAAGCGCGTGGCCGGCGCCATGTGGTTCTTCATTTTCCTGGGGTTGCTGCTCGGCGTCGTCGGTGCGGTGATCGCGACCGGCACTGCCGGGATAGAGGCGACGCTGGCCGGCGCGGTCGTCGGTGTGTTCGCGCTGGGATCGTTCGCCCTGGGGATCAAGTCCGGCGGCCGGCTTCGCCAGCTCAACAGGGTGGTGCTGCCGTCGGCCGCACCGGCCATGCCGCCTGCTCGGTCCGCGGCCCGTGAGCCGATGGAGCGCCTAGGAGACGCCGAGCGCGTGCTGGCCGACCTGTTGCGCCAGCTCAGCTCGCCGCGTAGCTCCGTTCCGCAGGATTCGGTGGAGGACGCCCGCCGCACCGGGGTTGAGGCCGCCAGCGCCCTGCGTGAGGTCGCGGGCGAGTTGCAGGCCGTCGAGCGTGCGCGTGACATGGCGCCGTCAGCCGACCGTGCCGCCCTGGAGGACGGTGTCCAGCGGCTCCGCGAGCAACTTGACGCGGGCCTTGAGGGGTACGGCACGTTGATCGCCGCAGCAGGTCGCTTAGTCGCGGCCAGCTCGTCAGGCGGTCCTGATGGTCATGCGTTGACCGATGCGACCGACCGTCTGCACGGCTTGGCCGTCGCTCTCCGAGAGATCTTTCCCGACCGCCGTTGACGTAACTCCCTGTGATCGCTTTGCTCCCGTACGGCATTGTTTCGCGTGTCGTTAGGGCAAACGTGTGATAACGGGAGGGTCACGTAGCACCGGCGGCTACCTGCCGTGGCAGTATTCCCGCAAGGTAAAGCGGGGAAGGGACTCGACGGTGATGCTGTGGTCCGTACACGGCGACGGTCGCCGCGTACGCGACGGTGAGCTCATCGCAGCTGGAGAGCGCCTCAGCTGGCCGCTGATGGTCGGGTTCGGCCTGCAGCACGCGGCCGCCATGATCAGTGCCACCATCTTCGTCCCGGTCGCGGTCGGCATGCCGGCGTCGACCGCGTTGCTGTTCTCCGGCGTCGGCACCATCGTGTTCCTGATCATCACGCGTAACCGGGTGCCGGCTTACCTCGGTTCCTCGTTCGCGTTCATCGCCCCGCTCTTCGCGGCCAAGCAGCACGGCATCGCCGCGCAGCTCGGCGCGGTGGTCGTCGCCGGCGGGATCTTGATCGTGTTCGGGATCGCGGTGAAGGCGCTCGGTGTCCGGCTGCTCGAATCGGTGCTCCCGCCGCTGGTCACGGGCGGTCTCGTGCTGCTCATCGGGCTGAGCATGGCGCCCTACGCGGCCGATCCGTTCCAGGCCCAGCCGGGGATCGCGGCCGTCACGATCGGCACGATCCTGCTGTGCCTGGTGCTGTCGCGCGGGCTGCTGGCCAGGTTGTCGGTGTTGCTGGGAGTCGGCGCGGGCTGGCTGCTGGCGGCCATGACCGGTCAGATCGAGTCGGGCAAAGTGGACGCGGTACTCAACGCGGCCTGGCTGGGCTGGCCCGAGTTCCACGCGCCTGAACTGCTGCCGTCGGTCATGGTGCTGTCGGTTCCGGTGGTGCTTGTGCTGGTCGCCGAGACCGTTGCGCACGTCAAAGCCATTTCCGTGATCAGCGGCCAGGATCTTGCTCCCAGCATCGGCGACGCGCTGATCGCCAACGGCCTGTCGACCACATTGGCCGGTGCCGCCGGCGGGACAGGCACGACGGCGTATCCGGCCAATACGGGCGTGATGGCCGCGACCAAGGTCCTGTCGACGGCGGCATGCGCGGTGGCCGCGGGCTTCGCCATGCTGCTTGCGTTCGTCCCGAAGGTCACGGCCGTGATCGACACCATGCCGCCCGGTGTGGTCGGCGGGCTGGGATTGGGGATGTTCGGCCTGGTCGGGATGCTGGGTGTGCGGATCTGGTCGCAGGCGGGGGTGGATCTGTCCAGCCCGGTCACGCTGATGGTCGCGGGCACCGCGGTGCTTGCCGGAGTCGGCGATCTGACCATCTCGATCTGGGGCCTGGAGCTGCACGGCGTGGCCTGGGGCTCAGCCGTCATCGTGATCGTCTACCCGGTGATACGGCGCCTGCGGGCCCGACGGGACAAATAATCCGGGAAATTCACCTGAATGGCCGAGATGCCCCCGAAGGGACGAATTCCCCCGCGACTGGTCGTACTCACGGTGATCATTCCGCTGAGTGGGGCGCACGCAAGAGCACGCGACGTTCCGACGGTCGGGTCGTTAGACTCCAGTCGTTTGACCCGACTTCATGGTCCCGTTGTTTGTGCAGGTAGAAGCCTTTCCTGGACGTTTTGAGGAGGTACTGCGCACCATGGAGGCAGTCCCCGCGTTCCCCTCCGGCAGACCGTTGACGCGGGCCGACCTGGAGTCGATGCCTGATGATGGGCACCGTTTCGAGTTGGTGGACGGGGTTCTGCTGATGAGCCCGTCACCACGTCCTGTGCATCAGCGCGCCGTGGCCAGACTGCTCGCGGCGCTGACCCGTGACTGCCCCGCCGACCTCGAGGTCCTCCCGGCACCGGTGGACGTGGTGCTCGCCGAGGACACCGTCCTGATTCCCGACGTCATCGTGGGCCGCCGGGCGGACTTCACCGACCGCGGCCTGGCCGGTCCGCCGGTCCTGGCGGTCGAAGTGCACTCGCCGAGCACCCGGCTGGTGGATCTCGAGCTGAAACGTGCCCGCCTGCAGGAAGCCGGCTGCCCGCACTACTGGCTGGTCGACCCGGACATCCCGACCGTGCGCTGCCTGGCGCTGCGCGACGGCCGCTACGTCGAAACCCATTCGCTGGCCGGCGAGGAGTTCGCTGAGCTGGCCGAACCGTACCCAGTCCGGCTCAGCCCCGACTCGCTGGTGAATCCCTACGGTATCGACTGATCCGGCGCACCAGGCCGGGCCCGCCGTAGATGAACCCGGTGTACAGCTGAACAAGACTCGCGCCGGCGTCGAACATCCGGGCGGCGTCGTCGACCTCCATGATCCCGCCGACCCCGATGATCGGCAGCCGCCCACCCGTCTCCTTGTGCACGAACGTGACAACCTCACGCGCCCGCTCAGTCAACGGCCGCCCACTCAACCCGCCAGCCTGCCCCGCCAGATGCTGATCATCAGCAGCCAGACCGTCCCGCGAAAGCGTGGTGTTGGTCGCGATGATTCCGCTGATGCCGTGCTGATCGCACACCTGCAGCACCTCACCGATGGCATCGTCAGTGAGATCAGGCGCGATCTTCACCAGCAACGGCCGCGGCACAGACCGTTCCCGCTCAGCCAGCGCCTTGCACTCCAACGAAAGCTCAGCCAACAACTCACTGAGGGCAGCCCGATCCTGCAATCCCCGCAGCCCTGGAGTATTAGGCGAGCTGACATTCACCGCGAAATAGTCACCGTACTGATAAAGCGCCCGCAACGAAGTCCGATAGTCCTCAACAGCCTGCTCAACCGGCACAACCTTGGACTTCCCGATACTGATGCCCAACGGAACCCTCAAGCGAGGGCCCCGGGCCAGCCGCTCGGCAAGAGCCTCGGCCCCAGAATTGTTGAACCCCATCCGATTGATGATCGCCGCACTCTCCGGCAGCCGAAACAACCGCGGCTTCTCATTCCCAGCCTGCGCGACCGCGGTGACCGTCCCCACCTCGACAAATCCAAACCCCAACGCCGGCCACGCGGCCAGCGCCACCCCATCCTTGTCCATCCCCGCCGCCAGCCCCACGGAATTCGGAAACCGCACCCCGAACACAGTCACCGGCGCCTCAACACCCAGAACCCTCCGCACAGGCCCCAACGCAGGCCCAACCTTCGCCAGCACAGCGGTAGTCCAATGGTGCGCCACCTCGGCGTCCCCACCACCAACCCGGAAAAGACCACGTCGAATCAGCTTGTACACGCCCTACATGCTGCCTTGCCACCCACCCAACCTCGAACATCCCCCACCCAGGGGGCGTCCCTGCTCCAGTCTGCCGGGGGAGTGTGATCAACATGGGGGGAGAAGCGACCTGTGGATAACTAGATTTGCGAGTGGATCCGTTCGTACGGAGGGCGAGCCCAGACGTAAAGAACCCCCGGGGTGACTCCTCGTACCGAGGGTACGAGGCCTGGGATTGGACGATCCCAGAAACCCCGGGGGCCGGTGGCTGCTTTGGATTCGCCGACCACACGCCCGCGTCAACGGCGCTGGTTCTACCAGCGTCTGCCGTGTTCGCCGGCCGGCTGAGCCTTGATGGTGGTCCTTAGCGGACAGCCACCTCACGTGTCCTGTTGGTATACAACTTTGGACCACCTCCTCTCTCGTGTACCTGAAACCTATGTCGAGAGGGCACCGGGCGGCAACGCGATTTATCGCCGGGGCTGGCAGGTGGGGCAGTAGTACGTCTTGCGGATGTCCAGGCCGCTGCCTTGGTCGGCGACGTGGATGCGGCCGCCGCAGCGTAGGCAGCCGCGGCGGGTCTGCTCGTACACCCACAGTCGGCGGCCGCGGTCGCGTTGGCCGGTTGTGCTGCGGTCGGGGCGCAAAGCGTTGCGCAGCAACAAATCTCGGCTCAGGGTTACGGCCTGTGCTGTGTCCACCGAGGATACCGGTGCCCATGGGGAGACGCCGAGCAGGAAGCAAACCTCTGCCTTGTATACGTTTCCGACCCCGGCCATCACGGTCTGGTCCATCAGGGCGAGCCCTATCTCTCGTGCGGGCTGGGCCGCCAGGGCCTGTGCGGCTCGCGCGAGGTCCGAGTCTGTCCATTCTGGATTGAGCAGGTCTGGTCCGAGGTGTGCGACGCGGGCGGATTCCTTGTCTGTGCTGGCCAATTCCATGTCGTGCAGGCGGACTCCGATGGCTTGGGCCGACGCGTTGGCCAGTACGGCGCGGACTTGATGCGCGGGCGCGCGCCAGCGTGAGCCGGCACGGTCCACGTGCCAGGAGCCGTCCATGCGGAGGTGGTTATGCAGGCTCGTGCCGTTGTCGAAACGTACGAAGATGTGTTTGCCGACGGTCCGGACGCCTATGACAGTCCGCCCGGCGAGGTCGATCGTCGACAGTCTGGGGTGACGTAGCTCACCCCGTTTGAGGGCCTGTCCAACAAGCGCCTGAGCGAGTCGACGGCCGGTTAGGAAGACGGTGTCGCCTTCAGGCATCAGTGGTTTCGTCGTTGTCGTTCTCGGGCCACGCGAACTCGTGGTGACGGCCTCGCCGTCCGGACCGTAGGACCCGCGCGAGTACGAGGTTGAATGCGAGCGCGACCTCACGCGCGCCGGGTGTGCCCCACTGGTGGATAGGCATGCACGCGCCCTGGGCCTGCTGTACGGCGAGACGGTCCGGTAGCGCGACTGGCATGACGAGGGAGCCGAAGTGTTCGCGCAGCTCACCGATGCGGAACTGGTGCTCATATGACCGTGGCCGTACGCGGTTGACCACGACACCCAATGTGGTCAGCTCGGGGTTGTACTGCTCACGTGTCTCGGCGATGGCGTCGAAGGCCCGCTGTGCGCCTGACACGGCATACAAGGTTGGCTCGGTGACGAGCAAAGCGCCGCCTGCGGCTACGAGCGCCGAACGGGTCAGACGGCCGAGTGACGGCGGACAGTCCAGCAGTACCAACTCGTACGGCAGTTCGCCGTCCTCGATGAATTTCTGGACCTCCTGCAGCGCCCGCCCTAGGTTGCCCAGCCTGCGGTGGCCGGGGTTGGGGTGGTTGAGCTCCTCGACGTCCTCGGAGCCGACGAGGATGTCCACGCCGTCACCCCATGCGCTTGCCGCGATCGCGTCGCGCACTACGGGCAGACGGGGGCTCTCCAGGACGTTGGCGAGCGTTGTCTCGGTCTCTTCAGGATCAAGGGTCGCGGTGGCGTTGCACTGCGGGTCCAGGTCGACTACGAGGGTCCGTGCACCCCGTCGCAGGGCGGCCGACGCCAGGCCGAGCACCACCGTCGTTTTGCCGACACCGCCCTTGAGGCTGAGCACTGCGACCGTCTGCACGAGGACGAAGCCTACGGTCTTGGGAGCCTCGCCGTCTCGGGTCCCATCCTCCAAAGGCATGACCACCGATTAGGGTTTCGAACATGCGACCAGATGCCGTCCGCCGCGCGCTCAACGCCGAACTGGCAGCAGCGCGTGAACGCCGCGCGGGCGAGCCGCCACGCGTGCTCGATGTGGGTGGCGGCAGCGGTGTGTGGGCGGTCCCGCTCGCTGCCGCGGGCTGCGCCGTGACCGTTGTCGACCCGAGTCCGAACGCCCTCGCGACGCTGCATCGTCGCGCGCAGGACGCAGGCGTGCGCGACGCCATCACGGCCGTGCAAGGCGACAGTGACGCGCTCGGCCAGCTGGTGTCTCCGGGTTCCGCGGACCTGGTCCTCGGGCATGGCCTGCTTGAGGTCGTGGACGACCCCAAAACGACGGTCGCCGCCATGGCCGAGGCCGCGGCTCCGGGTGGTGTCGTGTCGGTGCTTGTCGCCAACCGGTACGCGGCGGTCCTACACCGCGCGATCACGGGCCGGCTCGTCGAGGCTCGCCGCCTGCTCGACGATCCCGCAGGTCAGCTGCCGGAGGAGACGCTGTCGCGCAGGTTCGACGTCGCCGGGCTGACCCAGCTGCTGATCGACGGCGGCCTCACCGTCGAGCTGGTGCAAGGCCACGGAGTGGTGGCCGATCTCGTGCCGGGCTCGGTCCTGGAGGCCAATCCGGGGGCCGCGGAAGCCCTCGCCCAGCTCGAGCTCGCTGCGTCGACCACCCCGCCGCTACGAGACGTCGCCGCCCGCCTGCACGTCCTCGCGCGCCGTTAGCGCTCCAGCAAGACGTACGCCAGCCCCAACACGCCGGTCAGCACCGTCACGGCCGTCATCATGAGCGCCAGCAACCCGCCAGGCAGGCGCTCACCGGCGTCCAACCGGGCGGCGCTCGTCCGGTACCTGCGCCACGCCAGCCAGATCGTCGCGAACGCCAGCGGCAGGATGGCCGCCGCCAGCCCGAGGGCGAGCGGCAGGCTCTGGTGCGCGGCGAACCGGAACGCGACGAGCGCGACGGCGATCAGCGACAAGCACGTGCGTATCCATGCGAGCGCTGTCCGCTCGATCTGCAGGCCGGGGTCCCACGGCTGACGGTTCATCTTGTTCATCGGCGGGGACCCCCGCCTTCGGGCGTGGGGAGGAAGCCGATTCTGTTGGTCTGGGCATGGTGTGCCCGGTTTTGTCGGTGTCGGCCGTTAACGTTGGGTCCGTGTCTCGCTACCGACTGTTGCCTGCACCTGAGCAGGTGGCTGAGTTGCTGGAGCATTGTGCGCAGGCCCGGTTCGTGTGGAATCTGGCCTGCGAGCAGCACGCGCATTGGCGGCCGGGGCGTGCCGCAGCGCCAGGCTACAACGAGCAGGCGCGTCAGTTGACGGAGGCGCGGGCGGAGTTTGCGTGGTTGCGGGCGGGGAGCGTGACGGTGCAACAGCAGGCGTTGCGTGATTTTGCTCAAGCTATGAGCAGCTTCTTTCGCGGAATCCATCGCAGGCCGTCCTGGCGAAAGGCGGGCCGGGATGAGGGGTTCCGGCAGGTCGGGGTGAAGTCGGAGCATGTTCAGCGGCTCAACCGCCGGTATGGCCGGGTGTGGGTGCTGAAGGTGGGGTGGGTGCGGTTTCGTTGGTCGCGTGCGGAGGGGGTGAAGTCGTATCGGGTGACGTGTGATCGGGCGGGCCGGTGGCATGTTGCCTTCGCCGCGATCCCTGATCCGATCCCTGCCCCTGGCAATGGCCAGACCGTCGGGCTGGACCGTGGTATTGCCGTGTCGGCCGCGCTCTCGACTGGTGAGCTGCTGGTTGTTGCGGGGTTCAGTCAGGGTGAGCGGCGGCGGCTTCGGCGTCTGCAGCGCAGGCTTGCTCGCTGCGCGCGCGGGTCGAACCGGCGCGCGCGGGTCAAGGCGGCGATCGCGAGAGTCAAGGCCCGTGTGACGGAGCGGCGTAAGGATTGGGTGGAGAAGATCTCGACCGATCTGGCCCGCCGGTTCGATCTGATCCGGGTGGAAGATCTCGATATCCGGGGCATGACCCGCTCGGCGAAAGGAACCGTCGAGCGGCCGGGGCGCAATGTCGGGCAGAAGGCGGGATTGAATCGGGGCATCCTGGCCAACGGCTGGGGACTGTTGGTGGCCCGCTTGCAGCACAAGGCTGCCGGCCGGGTGAGGAAAGTCAGGGCCGCGTACACGTCGCAGCAGTGTTCTGCCTGCGGGCATATCGCGCCGGAGAATCGTCAGAGCCAAGCGGTTTTCCGGTGCGTCGCCTGCGGGTTCGCCTGCCATGCTGACGTGAACGCGGCTCGTAACATCGCCGCCGGGCGGGCGGTGACAGCGCGGGGAGCCCTCCAGCCGTTGGGCGGGGCTGTGAACCGTGAACCTCACCTCGCTACCTCCGCTCCCTGAGTGGTGGGTGGTGGGTTGGAATCCCCCGGCTTCAGCCGTGGGGAGGACGTCAACTGCTGAGCACCAGCACGCACGCCAGCACACCGGTGATGCCCAGCCCAATGCCGAGTACAGCCGCCATCCACGGCGACGGCAGTGGCTGGTTCGTCCGCAGCGCGCGTTCGCACGCGATCCAGTGCTGCAGAGCGCTCAGACTGCAGGTGATACCGGTGACCAGCAATGCGAGAGCCACGACCAGTTCCAGCACGTCACCAGTCGGCCCGAGCGCCGCGAAGGCCACACCACCAGCCATCAAGGCGAGCGAGGTCCGCAACCACGCCAGGAACGTCCGCTCATTGGCGAGCGAGAATCTCGGGTCCGGCTCGTCGCCTGCCTCGTACACACTGCGGGGCCAACGCGTCACGCCATGACCGTAACCGCTGACTTCCCGGGGTGGCTTTGTCGTGCTGGTCGTTTACGCACCGCAACGCGCCCGACATCGCCCCGGCCACGCTGGGAGTGCCCCGCCATGAAGATGTCGGTTGCGTGGGGCGGGGTGGAAACGGCCGGCTTTGGCGACAAAGCCCGCCGAGCGAAGCGAGGCCATCAAACACTGTCGGAGGGGCGGGTTAAGTTTCACGCGTGGGACGTAGTGGGGACTTGCCGCGTGGGCTGGTCGAGCGGTTTGTGGCACGTGACGGGCAGTGGCCGGACGACACCGGCTGCCCGATCCTGCATGTGGACATGGACGCGTTCTATGCCTCGGTCGAGATCAGGGAACGGCCGGATCTGAAGGACAAGCCGGTGGTCGTCGGCGGTGTCGGCAACCGTGGGGTCGTCTCCTCGGCGAACTACATCGCCCGCAAGTACGGCGTCCGTTCGGCGATGCCGACCAGCCGGGCCCGTCGGCTGTGCCCGCACGCGGTGTACGTCTCGCCGACGTTCGGGCTGTACCAAGAGGTGTCCAGGGGAGTGCTGGCGATCTTCCGGGACATCACCCCGCTGGTCGAGCCGTTGAGCCTGGACGAGGCCTTCCTGGACGTGGCGGGCGCGCTGCGGCGGATGGGCATGACCTCCGGTCAGATCGGCGCGCTGATCCGGGAACGCGTCGAAGCCGAGCACGGGATCACCTGTTCGGTCGGGGTGGCGCCGACCAAGTTCGTGGCCAAACTGGCGTCCGGGCTCTGCAAGCCGGACGGCATGCTCGTCGTGCCCAAGGCGAACGTGCTCGACTTCCTGCACCCGCTGCCCGTGTCCGCGCTGTGGGGTGTGGGCAAGCGTACGGCGGAGCGGATGGTCGAGGTCGGCCTGGAACGTGTCGCGGACGTCGCGGCGGCGCCCCTGCCCCGGCTGCGCCGGATCATCGGCAACGCGCTCGCCGAGCACCTGCATCCGTTGGCGCTCGGCTATGACGACCGAGCCGTCGTACCTGAGTCGGTCGACAAGTCGGTGGGCGCGGAGGAGACGTTCGAAGTCGATCACTGGGACCGCAAGCTGCTCAAGCGTGAGTTGCTGCGGCTCTCGGAGAAGACCGCCAGCGCCCTGCGCGGGCGAGGCCTGCGCGGCCGGACAGTGTCGATCAAGGTCCGGTTCGCCGACTTCACCACGATCAGCCGGTCCAGGACGCTGCTCGTGGCGACCGACGTGACCCAGGAGATCTTCAAACTCGCCTGCCAGTTGCTCGACGAGCAGACGCCGCCCGGCGCGATCCGGCTGATCGGTGTGCGGGTCGAACAACTCAGCCAGGACGGCGCCGAGCAGTTGCTGCTGGACGCGCCGGAGAGCGGCTGGCGCGAAGCCGACCAGGCGGCCGACCGGGCCCGCGCCAAGTTCGGGTTCGGTGCGATCCGCCCGGCGTCGCTGCTGCAGGAGGCGCCGGAGCGCTCAGGCGCGACCGAGCCCCGCCCGGATCGCCCCTGAATTATATTTGGTACATCATCATATTAATCCGCCGAATGGCCGGGTACGCGATTTCGGCAACTGGGACAAAACTGCCTGGAAACGTGCGCGTTACCTGCGGATGGAGATTTCTGGCTAACGTTTTGGCCTCCTCTTCAGATGCTTCGTTCGGGATATCCGGCGCGGGGGAAGTGACGTGGCGGGATCTGATCGGCGTGACAAGTCCGAAGTCGGCCGCACGGGGGCGCGGTTCGGCCACATGCCCGCCAATCGGGCGCGTGACGATGACGAAGAGGAGCGGGGTGAGCAGGCCGTGTCTGCGGCTAAGCCATCAACCGGCAGGACTGGGGCCCGGTTCGGATCGGCCGAGCAGGGCAGGCCGTCGGTGCAGATCCCTCAGCAGGTGCGTCAGCACGTCGCGCCCCGGCCGCAACCGCAACCGGAGCCGGAACCCGAGTGGGTCGAGGTGGACCGGACCCGGTCGATCGTCCGGCCCTACGCGTGGACCGGCGGGCGGACCGAGACGGCGTACGACTTGCCGCTGGAGGCGTTGATCTCCACCAACCGGGCGACGATGCAGCGGCTCGGCTCCCGGATGACCTACGACCACCGCTCGATAGCCGATCTCTGCCTGGCGACCCGCTCCGTGGCCGAAGTGGCGGCGCTGTGCTCACTGCCGCTCGGCGTGGCCCGAGTCGTTCTCGGGGACATGGCCTCGGCCGGCATGGTCGACGTGCACCGGACCAAGACATCGGCCGGTTATGAACCGGACCTCGCGATGATGGAAAGAGTCCTGGTCGGCCTCCGCAATTTGTAGTGGCACAGTTTTTGACCATTGGCGCGAATTCGCCGCGTCCAACTGCCGCGACGGCGCACGCCGTCTGCCCGAAGGTGCCGTCTGGACGGGCAGCGGTCAGGGTGCCGCAGGTCACTTGAGCAAATCGACAGGTTCACCCGCCCGACGGGCAGTGGCTGCGTACCGGACACTCACGGTTACAGAAAGCCATACCCGCAGGACATGCCGGATCAGGCGCCCCCGAACGCCGGATTGACTGCGCCGATCGCGTCTCTGCGCCCGGCGGGCATCCTCGCCTGAGTCGCGATCTCTTCGCAAGAGCCAGCAGGAGAGTGCCGGATCGGGTAGTCGCGCAGGCGCAGGGCTCGTATCCTTGAGGTGACGCCCCAGGGATGGGGCGCCCGCCGGGTACGGCGGCCGCAGACGCCCGGCGCCCGTGAGAGCTGTGCCGGAGGAGGAAAGATGCCACTCTCCGAGCACGAGCAGCGACTGCTCGATCAAATCGAGCGCGCGCTCTATGCCGAAGACCCCAAGTTCGCTTCCACTGTGCGCGGTGCGCGCCTACGACGGCCGTCGCGCAGGCGGCGGGTGCAGGGCGCGGCGCTGTTCGTGGTTGGCGTCGCCCTGCTGGTACTGGGTGTCGTCGTGCAAGAGTTCTGGTTCGGCGGATTCCCTGCCGTCAGCCTGCTCGGCTTCCTTGTCATGTTCTTCGGCGCGCTCATCACGCTGACCGCCATCCGGCGGGGCGCTGAGGGCGCTACTCCGGCTGAGGGAGACGGAAAGAACCGTGCCCCCGGCCGCAGTTCCTTCTCCCAACGAATGGAGGAGCGCTTCCGCAAGCGCTTCGAACAGGACTAGAGACCCAGAGAGTCCCCACGCTGAGGGCCGCCGGCACCCCGGTGGCCCTTAACGCATGCACCCAGAGCATGCGAAACCGGTCATTCCACGCCCCAGTTTCCCACCAGAGGCGCGCCCCAGTTCCCACCAAGGTCACGAGCGCGAACAGATCAACACCCAGCGCAGAAAGCCGCCCCTACACAAGAGAGCAGCCCCCGCCACTCCCAGGGGGCGTCCCTGTTCCAGTCTATCGGGGGAGCGTGGTCGAGGGTGGGACTCGGGCGGGCTGTGGACAACCAGATTTGCGACTGGAGCCGTTCGTACGAATGAGCCTGGTCCAGGGCCAGGGCCAGGGCCAGGGCCAGAGCAACAAGACCGATCCTGAACCCGGCTGGAAGGTCGGCCGAAGGCCCTTCCAGGCTCGATTCTACGCGGGGTGGAGGCGGCCTTAAGCTCGGCGGCGCGGCAGGCCTCTCATGGCTCTGGCCGAGAACCCAGCCTTGATCCATGGGCCTGCCCTTTAGTCCTGACGTGGCCGCCTCAGGGGTTCCCGTGTCAAATCGAGCCGTCCCAGCCCGAGACACCGAACCAAAACCCAACAAGAGCGCCCAACCACACGACACCGAAGCAAAACCTGAACAGGGCCCAGTCGCAGACACCGAACCCAAGGCCACCGCCCGCCAAGGAGGCGGTGGCCCCAGCCGTCAGTCGTCGTCCTGCTTGGGCTTCTTCTTGCGAGGCTTCAGCACGGACCGAGGCAGCAACTTCGCCTTCAAAGCCAGCGGAGCGTTCCGCCGCATGCTCCGTCGAACGTCATTCAGCGCATCGGGCAACTCCGGCCCAGGCGCCACCCCTGGCCCGTACCACGACCGTTCGATGACGGAGACGACAGTCCGAAGCCCTTCCTTGCCTTCGTCGTCCAGATCGTGCTCCCGGACCAACCGGCGCGCGGTCATCCGGATCGTGTCGGTGTCGGGAGCCGAGGCGCCGCGGTCCCAGGACTCGGCCATCAGCTCCTCCCAAGCCGCCACCGGAGCCTCTGGACTGTTGCCGACCACCACCTGAAGCCGGTCACGCCGTCGCCAGTACCGGGTGAAGGCCGGGAAAAGCCCCAGCCCGATCAACCCGAGCGGCACAGCGATCCACCAGCTCACCATCGCCGCCGCGAACACGGCTGCCGAGAGCCACAACAGCACTGCGATAAACGCGACGATCGTTCTCTGCCGGCGTTTTCGCATGGTCAGCCCGGCTCCGGTCAGGCCGAGCCCGGCGACTCCCAGTCCGGTCAGCAACAGCACTGACACGAGCGTCGCCCCTCCGGCGAGAGCACCGCTGGTGAGTCCCACCCACGTGATCTGGTTGCTCTCGTCTGCTGCGGGAGTGTCGTTCTGCCCGGCTTCGGGCCGGGGAGAGTTCGCTGCGGCTTCGCTTTCGGAGGTGGTCGTGGGCGTTGACGAGTTCTCTCCGCCGTCTGGGAGACGGCCGGTCTGTGAGGACTGCGGATTCATGTAGGGCGGGACGTAGGCGCGGCCGTCTGACAACGGCGTCGGGTCGACGGTGATCCAGCCGTACTGCGGGAAGAACACCTCCACCCACGCGTGTGCGTCCTGGGTGGTGATCGAGCGGTAGTCGGTCACCTTGTAGCCGGATGTGTAGCCGATGGCGACGCGGGACGGGATGCCCGCGGCGCGCACGAGGACTGCCAGCGCCGACGCGTACTGCTCGCAGTAACCGGTCTTGCCGTTGAACAGGAAGTCGACCAGTGCGTCCTCGTCGTTGCGGGGCGCGGTCTCGGTCCGGTAGGAGAACCCGTTGTCCGGCAAGAAGTAGTTCTTCAGCGCGATGACTTTGTCCCACTGGCTGGACTTGCCGGCGACCAGATCCCGGGCGAGCCCGGTGATCCGGGCGTTGAGCGGCGGCAGTTCCAGGTACTGCGAGCCGACCTCGTTGACGGCCGCGGGCGAAGCGCGCAACTGTTCGAAGGTGGGCTGTGCCAGGTCGGCGTATTCGACGTACCGGGGGAACCGGCGCTGCTTGCGGGCGTAGACCGCGCCGCTCGCCTCGTCGAACCGGACTTCGCTGGACAGGCCTTCGATCCGCCGGGGCGACGGGTACACCGGAGCCCAGTTGTCCTCGGAGTTCACCGGTTCGATCTCGATGCGCACCGTCTGCCCGTCCGGGCTGCGGCCGGGTTCGAGCGGGAGCTCGTTGTTCAGCGACGTCCCGCTCGGCATGCCGCCGCCGAGGCTCCAGCCTTCGTTGGTGGCGTACGACTTCAGCGTCGTGGCTTTGAGGTAGCGGTTGTCGTCGGGCAGCCCACGGACGCGGAACATCTCCTGGTTGCCTTTTTGGTCCAGCATGCCGCGCAGGCTGGTGAAGGCCTTCAGCGAGAAGCCACCTGCCCCGATCCCGCCTGCGCCGACGTTGCCGGGCAGCTGTCCCACGGTGCCGATCGGTGTGAAGATCGCGCCGAATATCAACGCGAGCACCAGCGAGACCGAAACCAAAGCCACGGGCGCCGTCGCGTTGCCATTGCCACCGCTGGAGCGCGGCGAACGGCCACGCCATTGCTGGTGCTTGTGCGTCCCGTCGACGGCGAGCAGCACGGCGTACGAAGCCGCACCCAGCACGAACGACCACCAGGGCAGCATCTCGTCGGCGAGCGACGCGGGTACGGCGTAGACGCACAGCAGCACAAGCCCGCTGGCCGCCGGTGTCCCCGCCGCCACAGCAAGCGAGTCCACGAGCACGGCGACGAGCCCGATCGCGATCACGACCAGACAGAGGATCGGCGTTGTCGGTTCGACCGGGGGCACCCCGGTCTGCACGACTTCGACCGCGTCCCGCAGCACGTCGCCGATCTGGTCGACGGCCTTGGGCCCTGGGATGAACCCGAAGATGCCCTCGCTGGTGAACAGGGCCACGACCAGGCACATCAACGCGAACAGCTGAGCCAGGCCGATCAGCAGGATCGGCATCCGGATGGCGCGCAGCCCGATCCCGGACCCGGCCACCACGATGATCGCGATGGCCGCGTGGCCGAGCCATACGCTGCCGTCGATCACACCGGCGAGCGCGGTGGACGCGCACAGCGTGGTGATCGCGGCGAAGACGGGGGTGACGTTGTTGGTCAGCTGGTCAGTCCCGCGGTAGATCGTCCGGGGCGGGGTCTCCCGGGCAGGGGCGTTCACCACTTATGACCACCCACTCGCGTGCATCGCGCTGCGGTTATGGCTGGCGCGGCAGAGGTTGTTCCAGATCTGGTGCATTGGTACATCGGGCTGGGCGATCACGGTGCTCCAGCCGGCTCCGCCGAACAGCGTCGCCGCCGCCTCCGGATCCAGCGCCGTGGAGTCCTGTGCCGCCCATGCCCTGGTGTCCATCAGGATCGCCAGGCTGCGGCTGGCCCGGGGCCGGTAGCGGATCAACTGCTCGGCCGACTCCGGGTCGATCGAGCCGAGGATCGCGACGAGCTCCTGGCCCTGCCCGGGGTCGCCGGTGATCGCGATGTCCTTCTGGTGCGACGTCGGCAGCGCGGCGAGCGAGTCGAGCACCAGGAAGTCGCTGTGGATACCGTCCGCGCTTTCCGGCGCGATCGGCTTGGCGTCCTCGGACACCAGCCGTACGCGGTGGCCGTTGCGCAGCAGGTGCAGGCTGACGCTCGCGGCCATCGAGACGGCCCATTCCATGCTCGAGGTCGGGCCGCTGCCTTTGTGCGCGTGCTCGCGGTGGTCCAGCAGCACTGTTGTGCCGCCGCGCCACGGGCGCTCTTCGACGCGGACCATCATCTCGTCGCGGCGCGCGGTGGAACGCCAGTGGACTTTGCGCAGGTCGTCGCCTTGCCGGTACGGCCGGACGACCGCGTCGTCCTCGCCCTGACCGGAGTGCAGCCGGACCGAGCCGTCTTCACCTGCCCCCATCCCGGAACCGCCGGGCATCCCGATCAACGGCACCACGCGTGGAACAACGATCAGCCGGGTCACTCCGGCCAGCTCACGGTCGAACTCGGACAAGCCGAACGGGTCGGTCACCTTGGCCCGCAACGGCCCCAGATGCTGGATGCCACGCATGGTCGGCTCGACCGTGTAGCGCAGCTGGATCCCGTTGTTGCGAGGCAGATGCTCGATCACGAACCGCGGCCGGCCACCCAGCGTGTACGGCACGCCGTCCTGCAGCAGCAGGCCGCCGGTCGGTAGCCGGCCGGTGCTCCAGACGTTCAGTGACACCTCGGCTCGCCCGCCGACGGGCGTCCGCAGCGGGTTGACGTGCCGTTCGGTGTGCAGTCCGACCCGGGACCGCCCGGCCAGCACGCACACCAGGATCGGCATCGCGATCACGAAGACCGAGACCCGCAGCAGGTCCCGCTCGTTCAGCACCGCGGAGCACAAGGCCGCGGCCAATCCCGCGGCCAGCAGGCACCGGCCACGGGTGGTCATGCCCGCCAGCGGACCTCCCATGCGTTACTGCCTGTTCCCGCGTGAGTCGGAGACCCACTGCCCGGCCGGGTCCGTGCCGTGTGGCACGGGCACCCGCTGCAGGAGCCCTCGAATCATGTCCGCAGGAGACCTACGCGCAGCCTGGGCTTCCGCGGTGAGTACCAGACGGTGCGCCAGCACGGGCACTGCGACGGCGTGCATGTCGTCGGGAACCACGAAGTCACGGCCAGACAGCGCGGCTTGTGCACGCGCGGCCCGTACGAGATGCAGGGTGGACCGGGGGGAAGCGCCAAGACGGATCTCTGGCAGCCGCCGCGTCGCCGAGACGAGCTCGACCGCGTACCGCCTGATCTCCGGAGCCATGTGCACGGCACGTACGGCTTCGACGAGCGCGCGCACCTGCGCGGCGTCGGACACCGGCGTCAGCGTGGCGAGCGGGTCGTGGCCGGCGTGCTCGTCGACCATCGCCAGCTCGGCGTTCGGGTCCGGGTAGCCGATCGACACACGCGCGGTGAACCGGTCCCGCTGCGCCTCGGGCAGCGCGTACGTGCCCTCCATCTCGATCGGGTTCTGGGTCGCGATCACCATGAACGGCGAGTCCAGCCGGTAGGTGTTGCCGTCCACCGTGACCTGGTGCTCTTCCATGCACTCCAGCAGGGCGGACTGGGTCTTGGGCGACGCCCGGTTGATCTCGTCGCCGACCACGATGTTGGCGAACACCGGGCCGGGCCGGAACTCGAAGTTGGTGGTCTGCCGGTTGAAGATCGACACGCCGGTCACGTCGCTGGGCAGCAGGTCAGGGGTGAACTGCAGCCGGCTGACCGAGCAGTCGATCGACTTGGCCAGTGCCTTGGCCAGTGACGTCTTGCCGACGCCGGGCACGTCCTCGACCAGCAGGTGGCCCTCGGCGAGCAACGTCACCAGCGCGATCCGCACCACCTCGGGCTTGCCCACCAGCACACGCTCGACGTTCGCGGCGATGCGCTGCGCGGTGCCGTGCACCTCGTCCAGCGCCTTGCCGGGGCGTGGCATCGGGCTGGGCGCGCTGCCGTTGCCCGGCATCGCTTCCGGGTCATGCCCAGTTCGTAGCTGCGCATAGGGGTCGGGCCCTGCGCCGTTGCTCCCGTACGGGTGCCCTGGCAGCGCGGCAGGCGGGGTAGAAGACGTCACTCGACCTCCTGATGCTCCTCGGTGGTGCTCTGCCTGATCCCACCGATGCGATGCCGGCGCCCCGTATACCCGATAGGGCGTACAGGGGCGGCACAGCTTGACACGATTGGTGTCAAACCAGGGCGAAGTGCCCCGGGTTCTGCACTCGGTACCAGTATCCGGCAAGACGCGCCCGACGTGCAGAACAGTTGGCGACAATGACCAGCTGTAATCCACTGCACACCTGACCTGACGCACGGGCGTGCCCAGGGTTGTCCGGTTTCCGCGAGTTTCCGCCCAGCACGGCACCCGCCGTGACCCGATGTTCCCCGCATGAGGTCCACACGTGATGACCGGGCCAATGGGTTCAAACGCCGTGCCGGGCCGTCGTGTGACCGTGAACTCGTGCCGGTGACGGACTGTCATCACTTGGGCGGGTGGCGCTGACCCGGTCCGTACCTGCCTCCCCACTTTCACCCACCCGTGGTCCGCGACCGGCCCCGGGAAGGCCCTGGATGCCCACTGTGGACAACTGAACACCTTCTGAACAGCAGCTGAGCAGCACTCGCCCGGGGGAGGCCCGCAGGCGTCCCCCACCTCGCCCCCACTCCGGTTACCTGCGAAAACGCGTCAATCGACCGGGCGAAGCGCGGCAGATCCGCGTTGACTGTGGTGAAAAGTGGGGTACTGTGGCCGCAAGTGGGGCAGACGGGTGCCTCATTGCCGGTCCGTAGGGTCGGTGGGGAGGTGGCCGCCGGTGTTCCTCGGTACCCACACCCCCAAACTGGACGACAAGGGGAGGCTGACGCTGCCGGCCAAGTTCCGCGACGCGCTCGCGGGGGGTCTGATGGTCACGAAGGGTCAGGATCACTGTCTCTACGTCTTCCCCCGGGCGGAGTTCGAGGAGATGGCACGCAAAGTCGCCGCCGCCCCGCTGACCAACGAGGCGGTCCGTGCCTACCAGCGGTACCTGTTCGCCGGAACCGACGAGCAGCGTCCCGATGGCCAGGGACGGGTCGCGATCGCGCCTGAGCTCCGGCGCTATGCCGGGCTCACCAAAGAGTGCGTGGTGATCGGCGCGATCACCCGGCTGGAGATCTGGGACGCCCAGGCCTGGCAGGCATATCTGGACGAGCACGAGGACAGCTACTCGCAGGCGCGGGAGGAGGTACTGCCCGGATTCTTCTAGTCAGCGGGATGCCGTGAGGCCTCGGCCCGGTGGCGATCGACCCTGGCGCACCTTCCCCGGCGCCAGGTTCGCTTCTCCGGGCTGGGACCTGACGGCATCTGCTTTCTCGGGGGTGGATCCAGGCGGTACTACAGAGGGGTCGAGACGATGACGCGCGAGAACCCGCGGCACTTGCCAGTGCTGCTGGAGCGGGTACTCGCATTGTTCGCGCCCGCTCTCACCGAACGTCCCGCGGTCCTCGTGGACGCCACTCTCGGCCTCGGCGGTCACTCCGAGGCATTGCTGTCCGCGCATCCGCGGCTGACGCTCGTCGGGTTCGACCGGGACCCGAACGCGCTGGCGTTCTCCCGTGAGCGGCTCTCGCCGTTCGCCGACCGGATCCATCTCGTGCACGCGGTGTACGACGAGATGCCGCAGGTGCTGGCGGATCTCGGGATGTCCACGGTGGACGGTGTGCTGTTCGACCTCGGGGTGTCGTCCATGCAGCTCGACGAGGCAGAACGCGGTTTCGCGTACGCCAAGGACGCCCCGCTGGACATGCGGATGGACCAGAGCACCGGGATCACCGCGGCGGACGTGCTCAACACGTACGAGGCCGCCGACCTGGCGCGGATCCTGCGGGACTACGGCGAGGAGCGGTTCGCCGGAAAGATCGCGAAAGCCGTTGTGGCAGAACGCAAGCGTGAGCCGTTCAGCACCAGCGAGCGGCTGGTCGAGCTGCTGTACAACGCCGTTCCCGCAGCGAGCAGGCGGACCGGCGGGCACCCGGCCAAGCGCACGTTCCAGGCGTTGCGGATCGAGGTCAACGGCGAGCTCGAGGTGCTGCGGCGGGCCATGCCCGCGGCGATCTCGGCGCTGGCCGTGGGCGGCCGGATCGTCGTGGAGTCGTACCAGTCCTTGGAGGACCGGCTGGTCAAGCGCGCGTTCGCGGAGCTGGCCAAGTCTCGGACCCCGGAGGGCCTGCCGGTGGAACTGCCGGAACTGGGTCCTGAACTGCGTCTGCTCGTGCGAGGGGCCGAGCAGGCGGACGAAACCGAGACCGAGCACAACCCGCGAGCGGCCTCAGTCCGCCTACGCGCAGCCGAGCGCATCAAGGAGGTGCACCAATGAGCGCACCAGCAAGAGTGGGTGGATCGTCCTCGCGTGGCCGCACGTCACAAGCGCGCCGTAAGGCTGCTGCTGCTGCCTCGACCGAGACAACGGAGAAGCCAGACACCACGTCTGAGGTCACTGCTGCGCCCACGCGCACGCAACGGCGCCCTCGTACGGCTGCGGCTGAGCGTGCGTACGCGCGTCGTGCTCAGCGTGAGGGCCGGGCAGGTGGAGAGCAGCCCGTCCAGCGGCACCCGCGTCGCAAGCCGCAGCAGAAGCACGAGCGCGGGACCGCGTCGCGGGCTTCGTTCGTGATGCTCGTGATGGGGCTGCTCGCGGCTGGTGTGATCACCACGCTGTGGCTGTCCACGCAGGCGATCGCCGACTCGTACCGGCTCGACCAGGCCAAGAAGGCCGCGACCGAACTGGCCGAGCAGGCCGAGGTGCTGCAGCGCGAGGTGGCCGGGCTGGAGTCCGCGTCCACCCTGGCCGAGATGGCGCGCCAGATGGGCATGATCCCGGCCGGCGACCCATCCCGGCTGATCGTCGGGCAGGACGGCAAGGTCAGCGTGGTCGGCGAGCCCAAGCCGGTCACGCCCCCGGTACCGCCGCCCGCGACCTCGACGGAGAACGCGACTCCGCCTGCGACGCCGGGTGGGACCGGCTGATGCCGAGGGACTGGGACAAGCCGGTCACTCGCAAGCCACCACCACTCCGGCAGACCATGCATCGCTCGCCCCGCCAGCCGGCCGGGAAACCGGCTGGCGGGGCAGCACGCAAGCCACCGGCGAAGCGGCCGTCGATGGCCCGGCGTAAGCGTCCGGTGGCCAACAACCGGCTGCGGATCCTGTCGGTCCGGTTCGTGCTGATCGCTGCCCTGGTCGCGGCGGGCGTGAAACTGATCCAGGTGCAGGGCTTCGAGGCCGAGGCGCTGTCGCAGAAGGCCGACCAGCAGCGCTCGCTGACCATCCCGATCCCGGCCAAGCGCGGGGAGATCGTCGACCGCAACGGCAAGCAGCTCGCGTTCAGCGTGGAGACCCGTGCGCTGTCGTGGGCGCCCAAGAGCGTCAAGCGGGAGTACGAGAAGACCAAGGTCGACTACGACACCCGGATCCAGGAGATCGCGGCCAAGATCAAGGACGTCGTGCCCGCCGCCGACCAGCAGGACCTGCTGAACAAGATGCGTTCGGGCAACTTCACCTATCTGCTGCAGGACATCACGCCCGCTCAGGAGCGGGAGATCCGGCGCAAGTACCCGGAGGTCACGTCCGAGCCCCGCGCCCGTCGTGAGTACCCCGGCGGCACGATCGCGTCCAACATCCTGGGTTTCGCGAACTGGCGCAGCGAAAGCAAAGACCGCAACAGCGTGCACGGCCTGTTCGGCATGGAGAACGACCGCGACACCGAGCTCGCCGGTGAGGCCGGCAGCCAGACCGTCGACACCGAGGGCGGCGCCGACGGCGTGGTGATCCCCGGCACCGAACGCAATCTGCGCGAGGCGAAGGACGGGTCGGACATCGAGCTGACCATCGACGCGGACATCCAGTACGACGTGCAACGCAAACTGGCAGACTATGTCGCCAAGTCCGGTGCGAAAGGCGGCTCGGCGGTCGTGCTCGACGCGCACACCGGCGAGGTGTACGCACTGGCCAACGACAAGAGCTTCGACCCGGCGGACCCCAAGGGCCCCAACGGATTGGGCGACACGGACGCGACCGGGAACCCGGCCGTCACCACACCGTACGAACCCGGTTCGGTGAACAAGATCGTCACCGCCGCGGCCGCGATCGAGGACGGCATCACCAAACCGGACGACACCCTGCGTGTGCCGGGCACGCACAAGGTCGCCGACCGGGTGATCGGCGACGCCTGGGACCACGGCACGCTGACCATGACCGCCACCGGTGTGTTCGCCAAGTCCTCCAACATCGGCACGCTGCTGCTGGCCGAGCAGGTCGGCCCGGACCGGTACGCCGACATGCTCAAGAAGTTCGGCCTCGGCCAGAAGACCGGTGTCGGCCTGCCCGGTGAGAGCGCGGGCTCGGTGCCCGACCGCAAGGCGTGGTCCGGCTCGACCTTCGGCAACCTGCCGATCGGGCAGGGCCTTTCGATGACCGTGCTGCAGATGGCCGGGATGTACCAGACCATCGCCAACAACGGTGTCCGGGTTTCGCCGCGGATCATCAAGTCCATCGTGGACCGTGACGGAAACCGGCACGTGGAGCCACGGCCCGAGGGCGTGCGTGTGGTCAGCGACCAGACCGCGATCACCGTGCGGAACATGTTCCGTGCGGTCACCCAGAAAGCGCCGAACGGCCAGAGCGGCACCGGGCCGGGCGCGGCGCTGACCGGCTACCAGATCTCCGGCAAGACCGGCACCGCGCAGCAGGTCGACCCGACGACCAACAAGTACAGCAACTCGCTGTACTGGATCACGTTCGCCGGCATCCTGCCCGCCGACAACCCCCGCTTCGTGGTCGGCATCGTGCTGGACAAGCCGAACTACAGCGGCAACGAGTTCGGCCGCACAGCCGCGCCGCTGTTCCACGACATCGCTTCCTATCTGGCACAGCGGGCCAACCTGCCGTTGTCGCCCGAGCAGACCCCGATCGTCCCGTTGGTACTGAACTAGTTCCTCTAGCACGATCAAGAAATGGACTGTCCGTGCACCGCTGGGTGGCGTCCGAACGGGCGAAGGTAGCCTCTCGCGCGTGCCCGCGAAGCTCGAGGGCAAGGCCGTGAACGCGCCGCCCCGCCCTGCCAAAACAGAACCCGTCCCGCTGGCCACGTTGGTGGCACGTGCGGACGCGCATCCCGTCTCAGGCGACCTCGACGGGATGGTCACCGGCGCCACCTTGCGGGCGCAGCATGTCCAGCCTGGCGACCTGTTCGCCGCATTGGCCGGCGCTCGAGTCCATGGTGCGCAGTTCGCCCAGGACGCGATCCGGGCCGGTGCCGCGGCGGTCCTGACCGACCGGAAGGGCGCCGACCTTCTCAAGGACGCAACCGTCCCGGTGCTCGTGCACGACGACCCGCGCGGCGTGCTGGGGTCGATCGCCGCGTGGATCTACGGTGAGCCGTCGCTGCGACTGTCCATCCTGGGCATAACCGGCACATCAGGCAAAACCACCACGACGTACATGCTCGAAGCCGGTCTGCGGGCCGCTGGGCACACCACGGGCCTGGTCGGCACGGTCGAAACCCGGATCGCCGGTCAGCGACTGGCCAGTGCGTTCACCACGCCCGAGGCGCCCGACCTGCAGGCCCTGTTCGCCGTGATGGTCGAGCAGGGTGTCACGCATGTGCCGATGGAGGTCTCCAGCCACGCGTTGTCGCTCGGCCGCGTGAGCGGGACCAGGTTCTCCGTCGGCGCCTTCACCAACCTGTCGCAGGACCACCTGGACTTCCACCGGGACATGGAGGACTACTTCCTGGCCAAGGCCATGCTGTTCGACGGCCGGTCCACCCGCGAGGTCGTGAACACCGACGGCCAGTGGGGTGCGCGCCTGGTGAAGACCGACACGATCACCGTGTCCACCGAGCACGGGGCCGACTGGACTGCCACGGACATCAAGTCATCCGTCGACGGCGAGCAAACGTTCACCGTGCACGGCCCGCACACGAGCTTCCCGGTCCGGCTGCCGATGCCGGGAACGTTCAACGTGGCCAACGCGCTGCTGGCGGCCGCCTGCCTGACCGCGGTCGGCATCGAGCCCGAGGCGATCGCCCAGGGCCTCAGCGGGGTCCAGGTGCCCGGCCGGATGGAGCGCATCGCCCTCGGCCAGCAGTTCACCGCGGTCGTCGACTACTCCCACAAGCCCGCCGCGGTCGCCCTGGCGCTGGACGCGATCCGGGCCAAGACCTCCGGCCGCGTGATCGTGGTGCTGGGCTGCGGCGGCGACCGTGACGCGGCGAAGCGGCCCTTGATGGGCAAGGAGGCCGCTTCGCGAGCCGACCTGCTCATCGTCACGGACGACAACCCCCGAAGCGAGGACCCCGCCAAGATCCGCAAGGCGATGGTCGACGGCGCGCTGGCCGTCGAACCGCGCGGTGAGGTTCTCGACATCGGCAACCGCCGCGAGGCGATCGCGGCGGCCGTCGCCGAGGCCCGGCCAGGCGACGCCGTGGTGATCGCGGGCAAAGGCCACGAGACCGGCCAGGAGATCGCCGGCGTGGTGCACCCCTTCTCCGACCGCGACGAGCTGACCGCGGCCATCCGTGAGGTGAGTCTGTGATTCCGTTGACCGCCGCGGAGATCGCCCAGGCGGTCGGCGGCAGACTGCACAACGCCGACGGTGCCTCAACCGTCTCAGGAAGCGTGGAATTCGACTCCCGCAAGGTCACGCCGGACGGCCTGTTCGTCGCCATGCCCGGTGAGAAGGTCGACGGCCACGACTTCGCGAAGTCGTCCGGTGCCCGGCTCACCCTGGCCGCGCGCGAGGTCGACGCCCCAGCGGTGATCGTCCCGCCGGTCACCGACGCGCATACCCGCTCGGTGGCGTTGACCGGCGACAAGGACGGTGCGGGTGCCGCGGTCCTGGCGGGCTTGGCCGCGCTGGCCCGATACGTCGTCGACCGGCTTCCAGGTCTGACAGTGATCGGGGTGACCGGTTCGTCCGGCAAGACCTCCACCAAGGACCTCATCGCGCAGGTCGTCGAGCCGATGGGCGAGACCGTCGCGCCGCCTGGCTCGTTCAACAACGAGCTTGGCCACCCGTGGACCGTCCTGCGAGCGAATGAGCAGACCAAGCACCTGGTGCTCGAGCTGTCTGCCCGTGGCCCCGGCCATATCGCATCGCTCTGTGAGATCGCGCCGCCGAAGATCGGCGTGGTGATCAACGTCGGTACCGCGCACGTCGGCGAGTTCGGCTCCCGGGAAGGCATCGCGAAGACCAAGGGCGAGCTCGTCGAGGCCCTGCCAGAAGACGGCGTCGCGATCCTCAACGCCGACGACCCACTGGTGCGCGCGATGGCGTCTCGCACGCGCGCCCGCGTGGTGCTTGTCGGTGAGAGCGCTGACGCCCAGGTCCGCGCGGAGAACGTGACCCTGGACGACGAAGCACGCGCATCCTTCACGCTCGTCACGCCGCAAGGCGACGCGGACGTGAAGCTGGCGCTGCACGGCGAACACCACGTCGGCAACGCCCTGTCCGCGGCCGCCGTCGCGTTGGAACTCGGCGCGACGCCCGCAGAGGTCGCGTCACGACTGTCTTCGGCGAGGGCCGTGTCGGCTCGTCGCATGGAGGTCACGACCCGCGCCGACGGCGTGACGGTCGTGAACGACTCGTACAACGCCAACCCTGAGTCCGTCCGCGCAGCGCTCAAGAGCCTCGCGGAGATGGCCAGACAAGGCGGCCGCCGCAGCTGGGCGGTGTTGGGATTGATGGGCGAGCTCGGCGCTGAGCACGTCACCGCGCACGACGACATCGGCCGGCTCGTGGTCCGGCTGGACATCAATCGGCTCGTGGTGGTGGGTGACCAGGCGCGGCCGATGCACCAGGGCGCCCACCTCGAAGGCTCGTGGGGAGAGGAATCCGTGCTGGTGCCGGACGTCGACGCGGCTGTCGCGCTGCTTGGAGCACAATTGCGCCCCGGTGACGTGGTGCTCGTGAAGGCCTCGAAGTCCGAGGCACTGTGGCGTGTGGCTGATGCCCTGCTGGAGGCCCAGAAGTGATCGGTATCGGCCTGGCGGGCGCGATCGCCCTGCTGATCTCCATCCTGTTCACGCCCTATCTGATCCGGGTGTTCTCCCGCCAAGGCTTCGGCCAGGAGATCCGGGAGGAGGGCCCGCAGGGGCACAAGTCCAAGCGCGGCACCCCGACCATGGGCGGCGTGGCGATCATGGTCGCGATGTGGGCCGGATATCTTGGCGCGTACGGCGTGATCATGCTGATGGGCCTGCGCGACCGGCCCAGCGCGTCCGGCTGGCTGGTGATGATGCTGACCACGGGCCTGGGCCTGGTCGGTTTCCTCGACGACTTCATCAAGATCCGCAAGCAGCGCAACCTCGGCCTGAACAAGACCGCGAAGCTGGTCGGCCAGCTCGTCGTCGGCATCACGTTCGCGGTCCTCGCCCTGCGGTTCGCCGACAACTACAACCAGACCCCGGCGACCTACAACCTGTCGTTCATCCGGGACATCTCGTTCATCTCGTTCGGCACGATCGGCTTCGTGGTGTTCTGCTACGGCATCATCGCGGCCTGGTCGAACGCGGTGAACTTCACCGACGGCCTGGACGGCCTGGCCGGCGGCTCGGCGGCGATGGTGTTCGGCACATACGTGGTCATCTGCTTCTGGCAGTTCCGCAACGACTGCACGAGCTTCGCCTCAGCCGGTTGCTACGACGTGCGCGACCCCCTGGACCTGGCAGTGGTGGCGGCGGCCGCGATGGGCGGCTGCATCGGCTTCCTCTGGTGGAACGCGGCGCCCGCCAAGATCTTCATGGGCGACACCGGCTCGCTCGCGCTGGGCGGCCTGGTCGCCGGCCTGTCGATGATGACCCGCACCGAGCTGCTGATGATCGTGATCGGCGGCATCTTCGCGGTGGAGATGCTGTCGGTGATCCTGCAGATCGCGGTGTTCCGCGCGACCGGGAAACGTATATTCCGGATGGCGCCCTTCCACCACCACTTCGAACTGGCCGGCTGGGCCGAGACCACAGTGATCATCAGATTCTGGCTGCTGGGCGGCGTCTGCGCGATGTTCGGCCTTGGCCTGTTCTACAGCGAATGGCTGACCGCCGGTGGTGGCTGAGTTGCGTGGCCGCAAGGTCCTGGTCGCCGGCGCGGGCGTGACCGGCCGGTCGACCGTGGCCGCCCTGCTGGAGCTCGGCGCGCAGGTGACCATTACCGACGGCCGCCCCGAGGCGTTGACGGACTTCGGCCCGATGGCGGCCCCAGGCCTGACCGAACCCCCGCCCGGCACAGACCTGGTGGTGACCAGCCCCGGCTGGAAACCGGCCAGCCCCCTGCTCGTGGCGGCCCAGGCAGCGGGAATCGAAGTGATAGGCGAGGTCGAACTGGCCTGGCGGCTCTCCTCCGGCCAAATCTGGCTGGCCGTGACAGGAACCGACGGCAAGACCACAACAGTGGGAATGCTGGAGTCGATCCTGCTCGCGGCCGGCTTGAAAGCCGTGGCCTGCGGCAACGTCGGCCTGCCGGTAATCGACGCAGTCCGCGCGGGCTACGAAGTCCTGGCCGTGGAGCTGTCGAGCTACCAGCTCTACTGGCAGGACTCCCTGGCCCCGGAAGCAGCGGTGGTGCTGAACCTCGCCGAGGACCACCTCGAATGGCACGGCACCATGGCCGAATACGCGGCAGCCAAAGCCAAGATCTACACCGGCGCCAAAACCCGCATCTTCAACGCCGACGACGAATGGTCAGCCCGCCTGGCAGGCGGCGGCATCGGCTTCACAACCAGCGCCCCAGGCCCCAACCGCTTCGGCATCCTGAACAACTGGCTGGTGGAGGTCCGAAGCCCGGCTGCGTTCCCAGCTCAAACCGAGTCACGGACCCAAACCGAGCCGCCAAACCAACCCGACCCCCGGAAAAACCAGCCCTCACCAGCAGAAAAACCCGCCGGAACCCCCCATACCCCACAACACCAGCCCCCACCCTCTCCGGGGGGCGGCCCTGTTCCAGTCTATCGGGGGAGCGGGGCTGGGGAAGGGCATGAGGCTGGCCTGTGGACAGAGCAAGGGGCTGTGGATAACTCGGGTCTCAGGAGGCTCTGCCCGGTTGACGAAGTCCGCCCACCTGGTATGCACAACATCAGCAACGCGCTCGCGGCTGCCGCGTTGGCCACGGCCTACGGGGTGTCGCCGGAAGCCATCCGCGAGGGTCTGCGCAATTATCAGCCGCAGCCGCACCGGGTCCAATTGGTCGGCGAGATCGACGGCGTCCAGTACGTCAACGATTCCAAGGCGACCAACAACCATGCTGCCGCCGGGTCACTGAGTGCGTACGACTCGATTGTGTGGATCGCGGGCGGTCTGCTGCACGGGGCCGAAGTCGATGATCTTGTCGCGGGGGTGGCCGGCCGGTTGCGCGGGGTGGTGCTGCTGGGCGCTGATCAGGAAGTTTTCGCGCACGCGTTGCGGCGACACGCCCCGGAGGTCCCCGTCAAGAGGCTTGGTTCACGAGACGATGAGCCTATGACTGCAGCGGTACGCGCGGCCCGCGATCTCGCACGCCCGGGTGACGTGGTGCTGCTGGCGCCTGCCGCGAAGTCGCACGACATGTTCACCAGCTACGTGCACCGCGGCGAGGCGTTCACGAAGGCTGTCCAGGCATCGGCTTAAAACGGGGAGGCAACGCTGTGACAGCCACCCTCAGCACGGCCGAGGAGCGTAAGCGCGCCAGGGAGGAACGCCGCAAGCGCGCCAGCGTCTACACCGTGCTGACAGCTTGGCTTGGCCGTCCGCTGGCCAGCTTCCACCTCGTTCTCGCGGTGTTCGGCCTGCTCACGGTGCTGGGCCTGGTGATGGTGCTGTCGGCCAGCGCGGTCGTGTCCATCCAGTCCGGCCAGTCGGTGTACGCGGTCTTCAAGAAGCAGTTGCTCTTCGTGCTGATCGGCGCGGTGATGTTCTGGGTCGCGCTGCGGCTGCCGTTGCGGCTCATGCGGCAGTTCTGCGGACCGGCGCTGGCTGTGTGCTTCGCGTTGCTTGTGCTCGTACTGCCGTTCGGTGCCGAGATCAACGGCACGACGAGCTGGTTCGTGATCGGGCCGATCTCGTTCCAGCCCATCGAGGTCGCCAAGCTCGCGCTCGTGCTCTGGGGCGCGCACGTGCTTGTCCAGAAGAAGGCCGTGCTGCATCAGTACCGGCATCTGCTGGTTCCGCTCGTGCCGGTCGCGTTGCTGATGTTCGCGCTGGTCATGATGCAGCCTGACCTGGGTGGAACGGTCACGCTCGTGCTCGTGCTGTTCGCGTTGCTGTGGTTCGCCGGCGCGCCGATGCGGATCTTCGGCGCCGCGGCGATCGGTGGTGTCGCGGGCATCCTCGTCCTGTCGCTCAACAAGGCGTACCGGCTCGACCGCGTGGTGGCCTTCCTCAACCCGGAGAAGGATCCGGACGGCAAGGGCCACCAGGCGCTGCAGGCGCTCTACGCGCTGGCCGACGGCGGGCTGTTCGGCAAGGGCCTCGGGCAGGGCCCGTCGAAGTGGCGCTACCTGCCCAACGTGCACAACGACTTCATCTTCGCGCTGATCGGCGAGGAGCTCGGATTCCTCGGGTGCATGCTGGTCCTCGGCCTGTTCGCGATGCTCGCGGTGGTCGGCCTGCGGATCGCGGCGCGCAACATCGACCCGTGGATCCGGATGGTGGCCGCCACCCTGACCGTCTGGCTGGTCGGCCAGGCCGCGATCAACATCGCCTACGTGGTCGGCCTGCTGCCGGTCACCGGCATCACACTGCCGATGATTTCCGCAGGCGGCACCTCCATCGTGGTGACCATGTTCGTGTTCGGCGTGCTCGCAAACTGTGCTCGCCATGAACCCGAATCCGTGGCCGCACTACGCTCGCAGGGACCAGGTCGGTTCGGCCGGCTCATGAAGCTGCCCGCCCCCGACGTGTACAACCCGCCGCAGAAGCGAAAGCCGGTGCGACCGTCCACGCCGCCACGAGCGGCCGGACGCCGTGGCTCAGGCACTGGGCGGACCGGCACGGCGGAGCGGCAGCTGCAGGAGCGTCGCAGGA
The DNA here is from genome assembly GCF_017876405.1 of Kibdelosporangium banguiense. GTDB lineage: Bacteria > Actinomycetota > Actinomycetes > Mycobacteriales > Pseudonocardiaceae > Kibdelosporangium > Kibdelosporangium banguiense. The sequence continues at coordinate 4,607,747 of NZ_JAGINW010000001.1, forward strand.
CTCGTCGTAGCGTTCCGATTCCGGAACACCGTCGGGAACACAGGCGTTCCGCACGCGGCCGCGCCGGCCACCCCCGTGCGGACGAAGGAGGACGTCATTAACCAGGGACCGTGTGTCGTGGTGGCCGGTGGGGGCACGGCCGGGCACATCGAACCGGCACTCGCGTTGGCTGACGCGGTGATGCGTGCCCGGCCCGACGCCCGCGTGGTGGCTCTGGGTACGCAGCGTGGCCTCGAGGGCAAGATCGTGCCGGCGCGGGGCTACCCGCTGGAGATGATCCCGCCGGTGCCGATGCCCCGCAAACCCACGATGGACCTGCTCAAACTGCCGCTGAACGTGCGCAACGCGATCAAGCAGACCCGGGCGGTGCTGGACAAGGTCGGCGCGGATGTGGTCGTCGGGTTCGGCGGCTATGTCGCGCTGCCTGCGTACCTGGCTGCGCGAGGCCGTACGCCGATCGTGGTGCACGAGGCGAACGCGCGTGCCGGGCTGGCCAACAAGGTCGGCGCCCGTTACGCCGTGAAGGTCGCCGCGGCGGTGCCGGACTCGGGCCTGTCGAACGCCGAGGTGATCGGGATCCCGTTGCGGGCGTCGATCACGGAGCTGGACCGTCAGGCCCTTCGGGACGAGGCGCGTCAGTTCTTCGGCCTGCACCCGTATGCGCCGACGCTGCTGGTATTCGGTGGCTCGCAGGGTGCGCAGTCGATCAACAACGCGGTCGCGCCGCTGGCAAGTGACTTCGCCGCGGCAGGCGTCGGTGTGCTGCATGCGCACGGCCCGAAGAACACTCTCGCCGTGCAGCAGGTCCCGGGTGCGCCCGCGTATGTGCCGGTGCCGTACCTGGAGCGGATGGACCTCGCGTACGCGGCGGCCGACGCGGTGTTGTGCCGTTCCGGCGCGATGACTGTGGCCGAGGTGTCCGCCGTAGGCCTGCCTGCGGTGTTCGTGCCGTTGCCGCACGGCAATGGCGAGCAGGCGCTCAACGGCCGTCCCGTGGTCACCGCGGGCGGTGCGCTGATGATCAACGATGACGAGCTGACCCCGGCGAAGATCAAGGAGACTCTGCTGCCGCTGCTGACGAATCCGCGACGGCTGAGCGCGATGGGCGCCGCCGCACAGGGAACCGGGCATCGCGCCGCGGCCGACGTGCTCGCGCGCATGGTGCTGGATGTGGTGGGCAAGTGACGAGCACGACCACGCAAACGCCTCCGGTCCTGCGACGGGCGCACCTCGTCGGTGTCGGTGGTGCCGGGATGAGCGGGATCGCCAGGATCCTGCTGGCCCGCGGTCTGCAGGTGTCCGGTTCGGACGCCAAGGAGTCGCGTACCTTCCTTGCGCTGCGGGCGCAGGGCGCGATGATCGCCGTCGGCCAGGACGCGAAGAATCTCGATCTGCTGGCGGACGGGCCGACCGCGGTGGTGGTGTCCACCGCGATCAAGGAGTCCAATCCGGAGCTGGCCGAGGCGCGGCGGCGCGGCATCACGGTGCTGCACCGCTCGGAGGCGTTGGCTGGCTTGATGGTCGGCCACCGGGTGGCCTGCATCGCTGGTACACACGGCAAAACGTCGACCACGTCGATGCTGACTGTCGCGTTGCAACACTGCCGGCTGGACCCGTCGTTCGCGATCGGCGGCGACCTCAACGAATCCGGCGCGAACGCGCACCAGGGGACGGGCGGGATCTTCGTCGCCGAGGCGGACGAGAGCGACGGCTCGTTCCTGGTGTTCACGCCGTCGGTCGCCGTGGTGACCAACGTCGAGGCCGATCACCTTGACCACCACGGCACTCCGGAGGCGTACGCGGCGGTCTTCGAGTCCTTTGTGGATCGGCTGAACCCGGACGGCGTGCTGATCGTGTGCGCCGACGATCCGGGCGCCGCCGCGCTCGCGGTACGGGCCGAGGCCCGCGGCATCCGCGTGCGGCGCTACGGCCGGAACGCGGAAGGCAACGACGCGGCCAAGTTGCTGTCGTACGATCCGGTCGACGGTGCCGGTCGTGCGGTGATCTCCTTGGAGGACAAGGAGATCGAAGTCGGCATCGCGGTGCCTGGTGAGCACATGGCGGCCAACGGCCTGGCCGCGTTGCTGGCCGGGCTGGAGCTGGGTGCGCCGCTGGAAGGCTTGCTGGAAGGCATTGCCGCGTTCGGCGGTGTCCGGCGGCGGTTCGAGTTCAAGGGCCGTTCGCACGGCGTTCGCGTGTACGACGACTACGCCCACCACCCGACGGAGGTCGCCGCGCAGTTGCACGCCGTACGGCCCGCTGCTGCGGGTGGCCGCGTGCTCGTCGTGTTCCAGCCGCACCTCTACTCGCGGACTCGCATGTTCGCCAAGGAGTTCGCCGAGGCGCTCGCGTTGGCTGACGAGGTCGTGGTGCTGGACGTGTTCGGCGCGCGTGAAGCCCCGGAGCCAGGCGTCTCCGGCGCGCTGATCGCCGATGCCGTGCCGCTGGAGAAGGAGCACGTGCACTACGAGCCCGCGTTCGACAAGGTCCCGGATCTGGTCGCTTCGCTCGTCAACGACGGAGATCTGGTGCTGACGATGGGTGCGGGTGACGTCACGTCGCTCGGTCCTGAGCTGATTGCGGCGCTGGACCGTAAATGACGAGTCCCACGCGCCCGGAAAGCCGCCGCCCCGCCAGCAGTGCGGGCGCGGCGGCTCGCGAGCGCAGGGAAAAGCGTGAACTGCTGAGGCCCACGCGGCGCCGCGCGTTGATGCGCCGGTGGACGGTGCTGCTGGTGTTCCTGGGCATCGTCGGGCTGGTGTACGTGGTGCTGTTCACCCCCGTACTCGGGGCCAGCGATGTGGAAGTCCATGGCGCACAAGGCCTGACCCCCGACGAGGTGCGCAAGGTCGCGGCCGTGGAGATGGGCAAGCCATTGCTCCGCCTGGACACCGACGAGATCGCTGCCCGGGTGGCGACGCTGCCCAGGGTCGCGCATGTCGAGGTCAACCGGTCATTGCCGGGCACCGTGGAGATCACGGTGGCCGAGCGCAATCCGGTCGCGTACGCGCTGAGCCCGGAAGGCGCTCACATGGTGGACGGCACCGGCCGGGACTACGCGGTCGTGCCGCAGGCGCCACCTGGCCTGCCCTCGATAGAGGTGGCCAGGATCGCGCCGGAGGACCCGGCCACCCGGGCCGTGGTCGACGTGCTTGGCAAGATCCCGCCGCAGCTGCGTGAACGCGTGGTCACGCTGGCCGCCAAGACACCGGGCGACGTGCAGCTCAAACTCAACGACGGCCGGCTGGTGAAGTGGGGCAACGCGGCCGACTCGGGGCGCAAGGCGCTGGTTCTGGCCGCGATCCTGACCCGGCCGGGCAAGGTCTTCGACGTCGCCGCCCCGGATCTGCCGACTGTGTCCGGATAACGAGACTCGCCGTGCGCACGACGGGAAACCGGGATAATTTGGTTCGGGCGAGTGATCGTCGGGCATCGGCTTTCGTCACACACGGCGTGGCTGCTGGACCGAAGCACGTTCCGTCCCTACCGTCCAGCATGAGGACGTACGGGGTTGACATGACTCTGAATCTCTGGTTGAGGTTGAGGGTTTGCGTGGCCGCCGGACGCAGACGGCGTATCCACGTGTGAACCTATGACTGGAGGAAGGCGGAACCGATGACGCCCCCGCACAACTACCTGGCGGTGATCAAGGTCGTCGGTATCGGCGGCGGCGGGGTCAACGCTGTCAACCGGATGATCGAGGTCGGCCTGAAAGGCGTCGAGTTCATCGCGGTGAACACCGACGCGCAGGCCCTGCTGATGTCGGACGCCGACGTCAAGCTCGACATCGGCCGCGAGCTGACTCGCGGCCTGGGTGCCGGTGCCAATCCCGAGGTCGGCCACAAGGCCGCGGAGGACCACCGCGAAGAGATCGAAGAGGTCCTCAAGGGCGCCGACATGGTGTTCGTGACCGCGGGCGAGGGCGGTGGCACCGGAACCGGTGGCGCGCCTGTCGTCGCGTCGGTCGCGCGCAAGCTCGGCGCGCTGACGATCGGTGTCGTGACCCGGCCGTTCTCCTTCGAGGGCAAGCGCCGTGCGCGGCAGGCCGAAGAGGGCATCACCGAGCTGCGCAACGAGTGCGACACCCTGATCGTGATCCCGAACGACCGGCTGCTGCAGCTCGGCGACGTGGGCGTGAGCCTGATGGACGCCTTCCGCTCGGCGGATGAGGTGCTGCTGTCCGGTGTCCAGGGCATCACCGACCTGATCACCACGCCCGGTCTGATCAACCTGGACTTCGCCGACGTGAAGAGCGTCATGTCCGGCGCGGGCAGCGCGCTGATGGGCATCGGCTCGGCCCGTGGTGAGGGCCGTGCGGTCACCGCGGCGCAGAAGGCGATCAACTCGCCGCTGCTGGAAGCCTCGATGGACGGCGCACACGGTGTCCTGCTGGCCATCGCCGGTGGCTCGGACCTCGGCCTGTTCGAGATCAACGAGTCCGCGTCGCTGGTCCAGGAGTCCGCGCACCCGGAAGCCAACATCATCTTCGGAACGGTGATCGACGACTCACTCGGCGACGAGGTCCGTGTGACCGTGATCGCAGCGGGCTTCGACGGTGGCACGCCGACGCACAAGAAGCTGGACCCGACCGTCGTCGGCTCCCGCACGCCGAGCACCACCGCGACCGCCCAGGCCGGTGAGGTCACGCGTCCCGCGGCTCCGGCCACGCCGACGGCGCAGCCTGTGACGCCGGCGATCCAGCCGCCCCCGCCGCCGGTGCAGCCGCCGCCCCCACCGGTCCAGCCGACGACCCAGTACACGCCGCCGTCGACCATCCAGCAGCCGCCGACGCAGTACGCGGCTCCGCGGTCGGAGCGGCCGGCCAACCCGAACCTGCCCGGCCAGCGCGCCACCGGTTTGGAGAACGCCAGGCCAGGCCACCTGCCCGGCCGTGCGGTCCCGGTGACCGACGACCCGGACGACGAGGTCGACGTGCCGCCGTTCATGCGCCGCTGATCTGAATATCCTCGTGAGTGGCCGGCCCGGAACCAGGGCCGGCCACTCACGAGTCTTTTGGGAGTAGGACTTTGCGGATCAGGCGTGTGGTCACAACGCGGGCCGGCGGGGTTTCCGCCAAGCCGTACGACTCGTTCAACCTCGGTGATCACGTCGGGGACGACCCCGAGGCCGTGGCCGCCAACCGCAGGCGGCTCGCGCGTGACCTGAAACTGCCCGAGGACCACGTCGTCTGGATGGAGCAGGTGCACGGCCGGACCGTGACGACCGTCGACGGCCCGCGCTCCATGCCCGCCGAAGCGACTGACGCCTTGGTCACGACCGAGCCGGGCATCGCGGTCGCGGTGCTCGTCGCGGACTGCGTCCCGGTGTTGCTCGCCGATCCTGAGGCCGGTGTTGTCGGTGCCGTCCATGCGGGGCGCGTCGGAGCTCGGGTCGGTGTATTGCCTGCGGCCCTCTCGGCGATGAAGGATGCAGGGGCACGCATGAATCGGATCGAGGTGCTCCTCGGCCCATCCGTGTGCGGCCAGTGCTACGAAGTCCCTGCCGACATGCAGGCTGATGTAGAGAAACACCTACCGGGCAGTGCGAGCCGGACCCGGTCGGGAACACCCGGGCTTGATCTTCGGGCCGGGCTCTGGGAACAGCTCGCCGCGATCGGTGTCGGCAAGGTCGGGATCGATCCCCGATGCACAGTGGAGGACCGTTCGCTGTTCAGTCACCGCAGGGAAGGGACCACTGGGCGATTGGCCGCCCTGACATGGGTCGATCCGGCATGAGCGGGCGCCGTGATCAGCTGGCGGCCGCGGTGCGGGCTGTTCAAGATCGTATCGAACGGGCATGTGCCCAGGTCAACCGGCCTGTGAGCGAGGTCCGGCTGCTTCCGGTGACCAAGCGTTTCCCGGCTTCGGACGCCGCGCTGCTGGCTGAGCTGGGGCTGACCGAACTGGCTGAAAACCGTGATCAGGAAGCCGGACCGAAGTCCCGGGCCGTCGGTGAACTGCTGCCTGGCGTCGATGTGCGGTGGCACATGGTCGGCCAGATCCAGCGCAACAAGGCCCGTTCGGTGGCCCGGTGGGCCGCCGTGGCCCAAGCCGTGGACTCTTCCCGGTTGGTCGACGCGCTCGCCCGGGCGGTCGACGCGGCGCTGACAGCGGGTGACCGAAACTCGCCACTCGAGGTCCTCATCCAGGTCTCACTGGACGGCGATCCGGCCCGCGGCGGGTGCCCGGTCGCCGACGTCGCGGCCCTGGCAGATGGGGTAGCCCACAAGAGTGAACTGAAATTCCGTGGCCTGATGGCCGTCGCTCCGCTTGACTGGACTCCGGATCAAGCCTTTGACCTGCTGGCAAAGGTGTTCGAACAGACCCGTAACGATCATCCCGGAGTGACCGAGATGTCCGCTGGAATGAGCTCCGATCTGGAGTCCGCCATCGCGCATGGATCCACCTGCGTGCGTGTCGGAACCGCTCTGCTAGGGGAGCGGCCGTTAACCTCACCCTGAGTGCGATTCACGGCCCGGTCCCTGGCGGTTTTGGACAGACTTGGATTGGGCAATCCGCATGACGTGTCGGGGATCGCGGAGGAGAGGCACACAGGCATGAGCGCGCTGCAGAAGCTGAAGGCCTACTTCGGGATGGTCCCGGCGGAAGACGAGGAGTACGAGGGCGAGGACGACCGTTACTCGTCGTACCGCTCTGACGGCTACCGCTCGGAATACCTCGAGGATGACTACTCTCCGTATCCGGATCGTGCCGGTCGCCGGCGTCGTTCCGGCTTCCGCGAGGACGCGGAGGAGCAGGACTACCAGCCATCCGACCGGGGCAGGGGCCGGCCGGCATGGGCTGGGGACACGCCGCCGACGCGCGGCGCGCTCGCGGTGGAACCGCACCGTGAGCCGGCCGGGCGCCTGCGTCCCGTGCCGGAGTCCGCACCGGCCGCCACCCCGCTCGGACGGATCATCACACTGCATCCGACCAGCTACATCGAGGCTCGCACCATTGGTGAGCACTACCGCGAGGGCACTCCGGTGATCATGAACCTGACCGAGATGGACGACTCGGACGCCCGGCGTCTGGTCGACTTCGCGGCGGGCCTCGCCTTCGCCATGCGAGGCGCGATGGACAAGGTCACCAACAAAGTGTTCTTGATCTCACCGCCCAACGTCGACGTCAGTGCCGAGGACCGGCGCCGGCTCGCCGAGGGCGGGTTCGCCAGCAGGGGCTGACCAATGGCAGAGTTGTAGCGTGGAACCAGTGCTTCTCGCTGCTTGGTACGTGCTGTTCGCGTTCTGGCTGCTGCTCACCGCTCGTGTCATCGTCGAACTCGTCCGCGCGTTCGCTCGCGAGTGGCATCCGGCGGGTGGGGTTGCGGTTGCGCTGGAGACCATCTACACAGTGACCGACCCTCCGGTCCGTCTGTTCCGTCGGTTGATACCGATGGTTCGGATCGGAGGCGTAGGACTGGACTTATCGATTATGGTGCTGCTGCTGGTCGTGTTCATCGGGATGCGACTGGTGTATCCGGGGTGACGGGGAACCCTGGTGCCCGCAGGCCGTGAGTGCGTGAGGTGATCTGATGTCGTTGACCCCCGCTGACGTGCATAACGTCGCGTTCAGCAAGCCTCCTATTGGGAAGCGGGGCTACAACGAGGACGAGGTGGACGCTTTCCTTGATCTGGTCGAGGGTGAACTCGCCCGGCTGATCGAGGAGAACAACGATCTGCGCGCGCAGGTCGAGCAGCTGGATGCCCAGCTGGAGTCGTCGCGTGCGGATCTGGATGACGCCAGGGCGAACCTCTCCTCCGGCCCGCCCACCCGTGTCGTTGACGAGGCGCCGCCGTCGCGGCGTCTGACACCCGTTCCGCCGCCGAGCGCGATGGAGCAGACCAACCCGGGCGCCGGTGGCGGAGACCACCACGTCCAGGCGGCCAAGGTGCTGGGGCTTGCCCAGGAGATGGCCGACCGGCTGACCGGCGAGGCGAAGGCCGAGTCCGACGGGATGCTGGCCGAGGCGCGGACCAAGGCCGAGCAGCTGCTCTCCGAGGCACGTGCGAAGTCCGACACCATGATCAACGAGTCCCGTACGCGGGCCGAGACCATGCTGAACGACGCCCGTACCAGGGCCGACACGCTTGAGCGGCAGGCCAGGGAGAAGGCCACGGCGCTGGAGCGGGACGCCCAGCGCAAGCACACCGAGCTGATCGGCTCGGCCCAGCAGGAACGCTCCACCCTCGAGAAGAAGCTGAACACGCTGCGGACCTTCGAGCGCGAGTACCGGACGCGTCTGAAGACCCTGCTGCAGTCCTCGCTTCAGGAACTGGAGGACCGGGCTCCGGCGGCACCGCCGTCGTCGGAGGGCAGCCGGTCGGCCAGCCAGCAGGGTTACTCGTTCGGGCCGCGTGCGGCCGAAGCCGGCTGAGCCCCGCGGCTAGTCAGCAGACGTAACGAAGATGCTTTATCTGATCCTGTTGCTCGTGGTGGCGTCGCTCGGCTTGCTGATCGCGGCGCTGACCACGGCCAACACGCTGTGGGCATGGATCTCGGTGCTGATCAGCGTGGTCGCGGCCGGCCTGCTGGTGCTCGACTGGATTCGGAACAGGCGTCGTCGTCGGTCGCGGGAGGAACCCGCGGCCGACCGGGCGTCCGGGCCGGGCGTCCGGGAGCGTGAGCAGTCGTCCTTTGAGCCGTCGTCGTTCGAAGCAGCTCCACTGCCGCCCGAGACGGATGTGACCGCGCAACAGCAGGCTGTGACTGCGCAAGGACAGCACGGGCACCAGGAGCGGCAACACGACTCTGGGGACGCGTTCCCGGATCCGTTCGAGGAGTCGTTCAGGGACTTCGACGAGCCGAAGCTGGGTGAGCCACCGTTCGGAACGAGCACCGGCTCCTTCGCGCTTCCCGTCGAACCACCTGAGCCGATCACGGCGATCCACGAGCCGGTCACCGCGGTTCAAGAGCCCGTGATCGACATGGACACCGAACCTGGCGAGGAGAACACCGACGCGACGGACGTGCTCACTGTCAGCGAGCTGTCCGACGAGGTGGTCGTGATCGACGAGCGGCCGCGCTACCACCTGGTGACGTGTGCCTGGCTCAACAACCGGCCGACGATGGGATTGCCCGTGTCCGAGGCCCGGGACCTGGGCTTCACGCCGTGCGCCCTGTGCGCGCCCGACTCGACTCTCGCGGCCCGGCGGCGGGCTCGCTCATAACCCGTTTGCCGGGCTTTGTACCCTAGAGAGCATCAGGGCAATAAAGATCACAGGCAGCGAACCAACGGCGTAGATCCGGCCATCACCGGGGAGCCTCCGGAAGAACGGGCGCCGCGTCCCACAGACGCGGGGTCTCAGTAGAACCGGACGGGTAGGCCCGTCACAGCCGTCAATGAGAGGCCCTCGCGCGAGGGCAAGCGGGGTGGTACCGCGGTCGCGTCAGGCAATCCTGGCGTTGTCGTCCCCACGTCTGGGTTGACGAACGCGAGAGGTGTACCCGGCGATGCCGTACCCCAAGGCCACCCACGGCGGCGAGGCGACCGTGCCCGCGCAGCCGTCCTTTCCCAAGCTCGAGGCCGAGGTACTCCAGTACTGGGAGATCGACCGGACCTTCCAGGCCTCGGTCGAGGCCCGGCCGGCCGGCGACAACGGCTCGAACGAGTACGTCTTCTACGACGGCCCGCCGTTCGCCAACGGCCTGCCGCACTACGGCCACCTGCTGACCGGATACGTCAAGGACGTCGTGCCGCGCTTCCAGACGATGCGGGGCAAGCACGTCGAGCGCCGGTTCGGCTGGGACACCCACGGCATGCCCGCCGAGGTGACCGCCGAGAAGGAACTGGGCTTCAAGACCAAGGCCGACATCGAGTCCTACGGTGTGGCCGCCTTCAACGATGCCTGCCGCAAGTCGGTGCTGCGCTTCACCTCCGAGTGGCGCGACTACGTCACCCGCCAGGCCCGCTGGGTCGACTTCGACAACGACTACAAGACGCTTGACCTCGACTACATGGAAAGCGTCATGTGGGCGTTCAAGTCCTTGTGGGACAAGGGCTTGATCTACGAGGGCTTCAAGGTGATGTGGTACTGCTGGCGTTGCGAGACGCCGCTGTCCAACACCGAGACCAAAATGGACGAGGTCTACCGCGACCGGCAGGACCCGGCCATCACGGTCAGCCTGCGGATGGACACCGGCGAAGAGGCGCTCGTCTGGACCACGACGCCGTGGACGCTGCCGAGCAACATGGCCGCGGCCGTGAACCCGGACGTCGACTATGTGACCGTCGAGCACGAGGGCCGCAAGTTCCTGCTCGCCGAGGCACGCGTCGCGGCGTACTCGCGGGAACTCGGCGAGGACGCTGTCGAGCGGATCGTCGCGCGGTACAAGGGAAGTGAGCTCGTCGGCCGCCGCTACAAGCCGCCGTTCCCGTTCTTCGAGGGCCAGCAGGCGAACGCACACCAGGTTCTGGCTGCGGACTACGTCACGACCGATGACGGTACGGGCATCGTCCACATCGCACCCGCCTACGGTGAGGAAGACAAGGTCGTCACCGACAAGGCGGGCATCACGGTCATCGGCCCGGTCAACCCGCACGGCGAGTTCACCGAGGAAGTCGCGCCCTACGCGGGCATGCACATCTTCGACGCCAACAAGGTGATCATCCGCGACCTCAAGGAAGCGGGCCTGCTGCTGCGGCACGAGACCTACGATCACCCGTACCCGCACTGCTGGCGGTGCGACAACCCGCTCATGCAGCGGGCGGTGTCGTCGTGGTTCGTCGCGGTGACGCAGTTCCGCGACCGCATGGTCGAGCTCAACCAGGAGATCAACTGGTTCCCGGGGCACGTGCGGGATGGCCAGTTCGGCAAGTGGCTCGCCAACGCGATCGACTGGGGCATCTCCCGCAACCGGTACTGGGGCTCGCCGATCCCGGTGTGGCGGTCGGACGACCCGGCGTACCCGCGCGTGGACGTGTACGGCTCGCTGGACGACCTCGAGCGTGACTTCGGTGTGCGGCCGACGGATCTGCACCGGCCGGCGATCGACGAGCTGGTGCGGCTGAACCCGGACGACCCGACCGGCAAGTCGATGATGCGCCGGGTACCCGAGGTGCTGGACTGCTGGTTCGAGTCCGGTTCGATGCCGTTCGCCCAGGTGCACTACCCGTTCGAGAACAGCGACTGGTTCGAGGACCACTACCCGGGCGACTTCATCGTCGAGTACAACGGCCAGACACGTGGCTGGTTCTACACGCTGCACGTGCTGGCGACGGCGCTGTTCGACCGGCCGGCCTTCCGTAACTGCATGGCGCACGGGATAGTGCTCGGTGACGACGGGCAGAAGATGTCCAAGTCGCTGCGCAACTACCCGGACGTCAACGAGGTGTTCGAGCGGGACGGCTCGGACGCGATGCGCTGGTTCCTGATGGCGTCGCCGATCTTGCGTGGTGGCAACCTGATCGTCACCGAGCGCGGGATCCGTGACGCGGTCCGGCAGGCGGTGCTGCCGCTGTGGAACTCGTACTACTTCCTTGCGTTGTACGCCAACGCGGAAGGCGTCGAGGGGCAGTGGCGCGTCGACAGTCAGCACGTCCTGGACCGCTACATCCTTGCCAAGACTCACGATCTGGCCGCGACGATGCGGGATTCGCTGGAGACGTACGACATCTCCGGTGCGTGTGCCTCGGTCCGGGAGTACCTGGAGGTGCTGACCAACTGGTACGTGCGGCGGTCGCGGGACCGGTTCTGGGCCGGGGACAAGGACGCCATCGACACCTTGCACACCGTGCTGGAGGTCGTGAGCCGGCTGGCCGCGCCGTTGCTGCCGTTGACCGCGGAGTCGGTGTGGCGTGGGCTGACCGGTGGCCGTTCCGTGCACATGGCGGACTGGCCCTCGGCGGACCTGCTGCCGGCCGATGACGAGCTGGTCGCCGGGATGGACCGGGTGCGTCAGGTGGCTTCGGCCGCGTTGTCCTTGCGCAAGACCAACAAGCTGCGCGTGCGGCTTCCGTTGGCGCGCTTGGTGATCGCTTCTGAGGACGCACCGGTGCTGGAGGCGTTCACTGCCCTGCTTGCCGACGAGGTCAACGTCAAGCAGGTCGAGCTGACTCGGGATGTCGCCGCACACGGACATTTCGAGCTCGTGGTGAACGCCAGGGCGGCCGGTCCCCGGCTGGGCAAGGACGTCCAGACGGTGATCAAGGCCGTGAAGGCAGGCGACTGGTCCACGTCCGGATCGGGTGCGGTCGTGGCCGCCGGGATCGAGCTGCAGGAAGGCGAGTACGAGCGGCGCCTGGTCACTGGTGACCACGGTGTGGCGGCCCCGCTGCCCGGCGGTTCGGGCCTTGTCGTGCTGGACACCGACGTGACGCCGGAACTGGCCGCCGAAGGGCTTGTGCGCGATTTGGTCCGTGTTGTCCAGCAGGCTCGCCGTACGGCCGGTCTCGACGTCGCCGACCGGATCTCATTGGTACTTGAGGTCTCCGGTGAGGTTGAAACCTCGGCCCGGGCGCATGAGTCGTTTGTCGCGTCCGAAACGTTGGCGGAGTCCGTTTCCTATGGCCCGGCAGGCAATGACGCGGTCGAAGGCACAGTGGGCGACGGTGTAACAGTTCGGGTGTTCGTCACGCGGATGTAGTCGACGGCGGCGGCTCTCTGGCATTCTCGCCTCGGGCGGGAATGGTTCACACCAGGGGGTTGTCGTCGTGAACACGAAGAACAGACGGATCGTGCTGATCATCGGGGCCCTGGCGGTGGTGGTGACCACCCTCGCCGGGGTCCTTTTGTTATGGCCGGAGGGGGAGAACAAACCGGTCAGTGCCACCTCAGCCGCGCCGAAGCCCACGGCGGGCCCGTCACCGGTCCAGGTGGTCGACAGCTTCCTGCAGGCCCTGTCAGCGGGCAGTGCGGCCCAGGCAGCGGCGATGACCGACAACCCGGCAGCCGCGGAGACGGCGATCGCCGCACTTGCCAAGAACGTGCCCGCGGGCACCATGAAGTTCACCCGGGACGGCACGACCGGCGCGCAGTCGGATGGCGGGGCGGTCAAGGTCCCGGTCAGGGTCACCATCACGGTATCGAGCGCCAACGAGTGGAAAAGCTCGATGGACCTGGTCCGCACCGGCGACAAATGGGTCGTGAAGTGGGCTCCCACAGTGATCCACCCCCAGCTCGCGGAGGGGCAGAGCATCGCCGTGCTCGGCCAGGTGGTCGGCCAGACCGGCAAGCCCGCGGTGCTCGGCGAGGACGGCAACCCGATCATGGTCTGGCAGGGCGCGACGGCTGAGCCCACCGATCCGAAAATCTCCCCGTTGCTGCTCAAGGCCCTGGTGAGCGGTGGCGGCGGTGGGCCGGGCGATACCGACACCCGGCACATCTCGATCATCGACGGGGCAGGCAAGGAAGTAGGACAGCCGCTCTTCGGGACGGCCGCCACGCCGGCGTCGACCGAGCCGATCAAGTCGACGGTCAATGCGAAGGTCTCCGTCGCCGCGCAGAACGCCGTCGCCAAGGCCACGCAGGAGACCATGATCGTCGCGATCAAGCCGTCGACCGGCGGCATCCTTGCCGTGGCGCACAATGGCGCGGCCGGCTCCGCGTCGAATGCCCTGAACGGCCTGTACCCGCCGGGCTCCGCCTTCAAGATCATCACAGCCACGGCGGCGATCCAGCAGGGCATGTCACTCGACTCCGGCGTCCAGTGTCCCGGCCAGGTGACGGTCGGCGGCCGCACGCTGAAGAACGCCGGTTTCGACCTCGGCGCGGTGAAACTCCGGACCGCGTTCGCCAGGTCCTGCAACACGACCTTCGGTGAGATCGCCGGCAATCTCCAGCCCGACGACCTGAAGAAAGCAGCCGACCAGTTCGGATTGAACGCGGACTACTCGATTCCCGGGATCTCCACCGAACTCGGCAAGGTCGAGCCCGCAGGCAGCATCGTGCAGCGCGTCGAGGACAGCATCGGCCAGGGCAACATCAAGGCCTCGCCGTTGGGAATGGCCGTCGTCGCGGCGACCGTCGCCGCCAAGAGACCCATCACCCCGCAGCTGCGGGGCGACGCGAAAACCCAGGTCGTCGCTGGCTACAACGCGCCTTCTGCAGCTGTCCTCGGTCAGCTGCAGACCATGATGCGTGAGGTCGTCACGTCCGGTACCGCCACAGCTCTCACGAAGTTCAACGCCTCAGGGAAGACCGGTACGGCGGAAACCGAGAACCAGGGCGACAACGCGCACGGCTGGTTTGTCGGCTACCGCGGGGATGTGGCGTTCGCCGTGCTGGTCGTGGATGGCAAGACGTCCAGTCTGGCCGTGAATGTGGCCGCGGCCTTCCTCGGCGGCCTCTGACACTACGGTCGTTCCAGAACTTTCGGCGCATGTGATGCACGCGCTCGTCCTGGTTGCATATGGACGAGCGCGAGGAGGAGTTTGTGAAAATTGTCCTTCGTAGGGCGTTGACCTGCGGAATTGTCATCGGTTCGCTGATCGCTTCGGCACCGCTCGCGGTCGCGCAGACCGATGGCACCGACTGTTTCGACCGCACTGTGGCGGTGACCGTGTCAGAGCGCCGCATCGACTTGGCGGTGCCACAGGAGTTACTGCGCCGCAGCGGTTTCGACCGGTTCAGCCCTCGTTTCGAACGTCTGCTGTGCGCCGTACGGTCCAAGCATGCAGCCGAACTGCTGGTCCGGACGGAAGGCGCCAACCTGTGGCGCGCTGCCGTGGACCGTGTTCAGGGCCGTGGCCCCGCTGGTGGTGACCTGGCCCGCGCGGACGACCGGCCGCTGTACTGGGCTCGTCTGCAGCTGACCAAGGCCCTCCGGCAATGGCGGCCGTCGTTCAATCTGACGGCCGGAACCCGGACCGCGTTGATCAATTCGCTGGAGGCCGGTTCCCGCGGTCAGGACGCGGTGACCTTCCCGCCAGGGCGTGGCCTGCGCAAGGTACTGGTCAGCGGCTTCGACCCATTCCAGTTGGATGGCGACATCCGGCGTAGCAACCCGTCGGGCGCCAACGCCTTGGCCCTGGACGGTGTCATTCTCCGCACGCCAACCGGCCCCGCCATGATCCGGACCGCGATGTTCCCGGTGCTGTGGAGCCCGTTCGAGGCCGGCACAGTCGAGCGCACGTTCCTGAGCGCGATGCCCGAACTCGACATGTTCGCCACCGTCAGCCAGGGCCGTGTCGGCCGCATCGACATCGAACGCTACAACGGCCGCTGGCACACCGGCCCGGACAACGACAACGAGAACCGCGCCAGCGCAATCCCCATCCCTTCGGGCATCCCGACCGTGACACCCCAGCCGGAATTCGTACCGACGACCTTGCCCTACGCGAAGATCGTCGCAGCCCCATCAGGCCGTTTCCCGGTCTTCGACAACACATCGGTGACCGAGATCCCCGCAGGTACCACCACCCCGGTCGTCTCCCCGACAGGCCCGACTCCAGGCTCAGTAGCCCGGGCAGGCGGTGGCGGAAGCTACCTCTCCAACGAGATCGCCTACCGCACAACCCTGTTGCGTGACGCGCTGAAACTCACCACCCCCGGCGGCCACATCCACACCCCGGTCCTCCTGTTCGCGCCCGACAACACAACCCTGGTGACAGACCCCACCTTCGAACAGAACCGCACCGACATAGTCGCCCAGATCCGGAAGATCATCGAAACAGCCCTGTCCTGATCCCCGCTCGCGGCCCGGCTCGTCACCAGAGCCGGGCCGTGCCATGTCCAGCTCATCGGGAATCTCTTGTTCTTGTGTGCCTTTCCAGTTCGCGGCCTGCGGTGATGGTGCGCGGGACCGGGTCCGGTGGCTGATAATGCGGTGTGGGATTTCGGTTCGGTGTGCGCGTGAAGCCTGGGGCACGAAAGGATCGGGTGGGTGGCCGGTGGGGTGAAAACGCTCTCATAGTCGCGGTGGCGGCGCCCGCGGTGGAAGGGAAGGCGAACGAGCGGCTGAGGGCGGTTCTGGCGAAGGCTTTTGGTGTCCGCAAAGGGGATGTGTCCGTTGTGGCAGGTGATCGGGGCCGCGACAAGGTGATCGAGCTGTCGCCCGCACCGGCAGATGCGGCCGAACGGCTCAACATGCTGCTTGCCGAGAGCACTTAGGACAGATGCGACAATGCCCGCGTGGACGGGCTGACCCTTGCCCTGGGGATCGGGGCTGCCGTGGTGCTCGTGGCCGTGCTCGCGGTCCGGGTGTCGGTTCGGCTCGGCCTTCCTTCGCTGTTGCTGTACCTGGCCATCGGGGTCGCGATCGGCGAGTCGGGCATTGGCATCCACTTCGACGACGCCCAACTGACCAAAGCGCTCGGCCTTGCCGCACTTGTGCTGATTCTTACCGAGGGCGGCCTGACCACTCGCTGGACAGACGTCCGACCATCCCTGGGTATCGGCATCACACTGTCCACTTTGGCCGAAGCGGTCAGTATCGGTGTGACTGCGACCGGTTTGCACTACATCCTTGGCCTGGACTGGAAACAGGCCGCGCTCTGGGGCGCCGTGCTCGCCTCGACCGACGCCGCCGCAGTGTTCAGCGTCCTGCGCAGCCTGGGTGTCAGCAAACGGATCGTCGGTTCGCTCGAACTCGAGTCGGGGATCAACGACGCGCCCTCGTACATAGCCGTCGTCCTGCTCTCGACCTCGACCGTGATCGATTGGACGGTCCCGCTGCTCGCGGTCTACGAGCTCGCGGCGGGCGCCCTGATCGGCCTGCTCTTCGGTTGGCTGGGCGCGATCGCATTGCGACGTATCGCGTTGCCGGCCACGGGTCTGTACCCGCTCGCGACGGTCGCCGTGTGCGTCGCGGCTTTCTCCACCGGCCAGCTCGCACATGCCTCCGGACTGCTGGCGACCTACGTGGCCGGCCTGGTACTGGGCAATTCCGAGCTTCCACACCGTGCGGACACGCTCTCGTTTGCCGAAGGACTCGGCTGGCTGTCCCAGATCGGCCTGTTCGTGTTGCTCGGCCTGTTCTCCTCACCGGCCCGGCTGCTCGACGCCATCGTTCCCGGCCTGGTGGCTGCGGCTGTCCTGCTCCTGCTGGCCCGCCCGCTGTCGGTTCTGCTGTCCGCGTTGCCGTTCCGCCTGCCCTGGCGAGAACAGGTGTTCTTGTCGTGGGCCGGTCTGCGGGGCGCGGTCCCGATCGTGCTGGCGATGATCCCGCTCAGTGAAGGCGTGCCCGGCGCCCGGTCACTGGTCGACGCGGTGTTCGTGCTGGTGATCGTGCTGACCCTGGTCCAGGGCAGCACGCTGCCGTTGCTGACCAGGGTGCTCGGCCTGGCCAAGGGCGCCAAGTCGACCGAGATGGAGGTCGACGCGGCGCCCCTGGACGAGCTGGGAGCCGAGCTGATCCAGGTGAAGATCCCGCAGGGCTCCCGGCTGCACGGCATCTACCTGACCGAACTACGCCTCCCGCCAGGCGCGACTGTCAGCCTCGTCACACGCAACGGATCGGCCTTCACCCCGGAGCCGACCACTCGTCTGCAAACCCACGACCACATCCTCATCGTGGCCACCAGGCAGGCCAGAGCCGCGACCGAGCGGCGGATCCGGGCCGTCGACCGAGCAGGCAAATTCGCACGCTGGCGGGGCGAACAGGGCCACTGAGCCCGGTCTGTCCAGTCGCCCTGGACTGTGGTGTGCAGCACATTTGAGCGGGCAGACGGTCGCGCGGAACGGCCACTATCGGCTACTCTGTCGAAACGAAGGTCATGAGTGCCAGCGTCAAGCCCCGGCTTGCTGGCCGGCAACCCTCCTACCGCGGTGGGGTGCCCCGGGTGAGGACCAGGCCCGCCACACAAGGTGGTCGGGCAAGCGCGGACCCTTCCAAGACGGGTCCCTGAGGCCCGGAGGAAGTCCGCCATGACGCTCGCACTGCCAACTCAACGTTCGTTCGACGGCGTGGATACCTGTGCCGACGTCCAGGTCCCGGCAGTGACCGGCGCCGGCCTGACCGTCCCGCTCGCCACCGGTGCGCAGATCCAGTACGCGAACCTCGACCACGCGGCCAGTGCTCCCTGTCTGCGCGCGGTGCAGGACGCCGTCGACGAGTTGCTGCCCTGGTACGCCAGCGTCCACCGTGGCGCGGGATTCGCCTCTCAGGTCTCCACCAAGGTCTACGAGCGCGCCCGTGACGTGCTGCGCGAGTTCGTCGGCGCCCGCACCCGGGACACGGTGGTCTTCACCCGTAACACCACGGACTCCCTCAATCTGCTGGCCCGCTCGCTGCCGAAGACGACCGCTGTGGTGCTGTTCGACACCGAACACCACGCGGCTTTGCTGCCATGGCGGGGGCCGTGGGTCCGCCGGATCCAGACCCCGCCGTCACCGGGCGACGCGGTTCTCGCCCTGGACACGGCTTTGGCTGCCGCGCCAACAGGTCCACGTCTTGTGGTGCTCACCGGTGCGTCCAATGTGACCGGTGAGTTGTGGCCGATCGTGGAACTCGCCGAGGTCGCACGACGGCACGGCGCGCGTGTCGTGCTGGACGCGGCCCAGCTCGCACCGCACCGCCAGATCGACATCCAGGCGTGGAACGTCGACTACGTCGTGCTGTCCGGTCACAAGCTGTACGCGCCCTTCGGCGCGGGTGCGCTGATCGGCCGCGCCGACTGGTTGCAGGCCGCCGAGCCGTACCTGGCCGGCGGAGGCGCGACCAAACAGGTCGTCAACTGGGGAGACCGGCTCGGCGTCTCCTGGTCGGCAGTGCCCGAACGCCACGAGGCCGGCTCACCCAATGTCGTCGGCGTGCACGCGTTGGCGGTCGCCTGCAGGACCCTCGCCGAGAACTGGCACGACATCGAGGCACACGAACTCGCCCTGCTGCACCGCTTGCGCAAAGGTTTGCGCGATGTCCCCGGCCTCGCTGAACTCAGCATCTTCGACGGCCCTCGAGTCGGCGTGGTCAGCTTCACGATCGACGGCCACGACGCCGGCCTGATCGCGGCTGCCCTGTCCGCGGAATACGGAATCGGCGTCCGCGACGGTGCCTTCTGCGCCCATATAGCCACCCGTCGCCTGCTCACGAAGGTGGGTTCGACAGAGCAGCGCGCACTGCGCGCCAGCCTCGGCCTCGGCAGCACCGCCGAGCACGTCGACCGTCTGGTCAACGCCCTTCGCACGCTGGTGACCGAAGGACCGGCGCTTGCCTACCGCCTCGAAGAAGGTCGCTGGGTCCCGGAGAACGACACCCGGCCCCTGCCGTCCTTCCTTGCCGGCTGAACCAGGCGAGCCGGGGCCTATGCAGTTGTCAAGGTGCTGGTCGAGGGCGGCGGTGAGTTCATCGCCGCGCTGGCGTTGTCGCTCGTGCTGTGGCTGATCGCTGAGATCATGGTGTTGCTGCCGACTGTCGCCGGCACGATGCGCCGTGGCCGGCCGGCTCAACCTCAGGCGCCGACCCAGCGCTGGTAGGCGTCCATGTCGACGTTGCTACCGCACACGATGGTGACCACGTGCCGGCCGGCGAAGCGGTCGCGGTCTTCGAGGATCGCCGCGATGCCAAGCGCGGCCGACGGTTCGACGACGAGGCCGGCATGGCCGAGGAGCATCCGCATACCGGCGATGATCGATGCCTCCTGGACCAGGACAGCGTCGTCAGCGACCACGAGGAGGTCGTCCAGGACGGCCGGGATGGGATACCGGCCGGCCACGCCGTCGGCGATGGTGTCGGTCGAGTCGGTGGTGACGACGCGCCGCTCGTGCCAGGAGCGCGTCATCGCCGGTGCGCCTGATGGCTGGACGCAGATCACCTCGGCTCCAGGTGCCAAGGCCTTCACCACATGACCTACACCGGTGGCCAGCGCCCCACCGCCGAGGGCTATCAGGACAACGTCGAGTGACGGCATGGTGTCCACCAGCTCCAGGCCGATGGTCGCCGCGCCCTCGCAGGTCTCGATGTCCAGGCTGTCCTCGACCAGCCGGATGCCTTGGTGCTGCGCGATGGCCGCCGCCCGCGCGCGAGCCAGCTCGTGGTCGCCGTCCACCAGCTCCAACCGGGCGCCCAACGCACGGATGCGATCAAGCTTGGCCACCGTCGCGTGGCGGGATGCCACGACGGTGACGTTGAGCCCTCGGTCCCGGCCGGACCACGCGAGAGCTTGGCCGAGGTTGCCCGCACTCGCGCACACCACGTCTCGTGAGCCGCTGTCGGCGAGCAGGCTGGCGACCAGCTCGGTGCCACGGGCCTTGAAGCTACGGACCGGGTTCGCCGTTTCGAGCTTGATGTTCACTGCGCACCCGAGGCCAGGTTCCAACGCCTCGCAGCGATACAGCGGAGTGTCGAGGAAGATCGGGTCGATCATCCGTCGGGCCGCCTGGATCCGGTCGATGTCGAGGCGCGTTTCCTGCACGACACAGCAGCATAGTTCACTCTCCTGTTCTCTCAGCCCGGTTCTGGGCCGGGCGTGCTCATGCTGGTTGATGGCGAAACAACTTGGTGGACACCGGAAACGAGCGGTGACCTCGGCCGGTGGACTTCTCAACCGGTGAACTCTGGCCAAGCTCAAGCTCAGATCACGCGATATCCCTGCGCTTCAGAAGTATTGCGGCACCTCCTAACGCGCCTGCGACGTACAGGACAAGCGCGGTCGCTGCTGCCCATGAACCGTGGGTGATGTGCTCAGCCAGGTTGGGCAGCATCACGGACGACAGTCGAACATCCCAAGGCTGGGGGACGAATCGGCTCACCATCGGCAGGAACAGCAGCAAAGTCACGACGGCCGAGATGGCACCGGCTGCCGACCGGAGCATGACGCCGAATCCGAGCCCGATCAGCGCCGTCGCTGTCATGACAAGGCCGGTGACAAGCAGCATGGGGATCTCCTCGGACACCGATGTGGTGTAGCCGGGTGACAGCGGCCGATCACCGACGATCCACCGGGCTGCGCCGAATGTGCCGAACAGGAAGACGAGTCCTGCCACGAGAGCGACACTGCCGACGACCACGATCTTTGCGGCTGCCAAGCGCATCCGTTGCGGACGGACTGTGAGACTGCTCGTGATGGTGCCGGTCGTGTACTCGCTTGTGATCGCGAGAACGCCCAGGACTGCCACGCACAGCTGCGCCAACGGGAGGATTGCCTGCTCCATCGCGGGCGCTTGGAACCGGGTCCGGCGGTCGGGCGATAACTCGTCCCATCCCCGGGCACCCAGCCAAGCCAAGCACGCGCCCAGCAGCACGCTCCCGATCACCACGGCCAGGATCCAGTACGTCGACCGTACTGACCGGATCTTCAGCCACTCGGCTGCGAGTGAGTTCCGCACTTCGTCACACATCCTTCCGGCGAATCGAGATGGCAGCCGCACCAAGCGCCACGACGACGTAAGCGGCTGACACCAATGGGTTTGTCACATTCGGCAGCAGCACCGAACTGACCCGGTCGTCCCACGGCCCGGGCAGGAACCGCACGAAGATCGGCAGGATGAACAACAACGCCACCACCGTGAACAGTGCGCCGGCCGTGGATCGAAAGACCGTGCCCAGGCCCAGTCCGACAAGCGCGATCACCATGACCAGCACCGACGAGTGGATCAGTCCGGGTAACTCCGCCGAGATCGGCCTCGCATAGCCGGGAAATCCACGGTCCGCGAGAATCGAGTGGGCCACGAAGTACGTCGGTAAAGTGACCAGCAGCCCGGCGAGCAGAGCGACCACGGCGGCCACAGCCGCCTTGGCGCCCAGCACGGTCACACGCCGGGGCGCGACTGTGAGGCTTGTCCGGATCAGGCCGGTCGAGTACTCACCGGTGATCGCGAGAACGCCCAGTACAGCAAGACATAACTGGATCAACGGCGCGGTGGTGTCTTCGATCGAGCCGGATGTGAGGCGAGTCCGGCCCTCGGGTGACATTCCGTCCCACGTTTGCCCCCACGCCCAGGCCAGCACCATGCCCAGCACCGCTGTACCGAGCACGGCAGCCAGGACGAACCGGGTCGACCTGACCGATCGCATCTTCAACCATTCGGATACGAGAATCCCGTTCATTTACTTCTCCCCAGCCTGGTAGTCGACGCTGTCGGCGGTGAGCGCCATGTACGCCTCTTCCAATGACGCGCTCCGAGAAGTCACCTCGTACAACGCGATGCCATGTTCTGCGGCAAGATCGCCGATCGTGGCCACTTCCAGCCCCCGCACGCAAAGCCCACCGGCAGGGTCTTGCTCGACGTCCGCTCCCGCACCGGTGAGGACCGCGATGAGATCGGCCGCCCGCGGTGAACGCACCAGCACCCCCTGGGAGAACCGGCGTGTCAGCTCATCGACTGTGGTGTCGCTGATCAACCGGCCGCGGCCGATGATCAGCAGCCGGTCCGCGGTCTGCTCCACCTCGCTCATCAGATGGCTGGAGACCAGTACGGTCCGGCCCTCGTCGGCAAGGGATCGGGTCAGCCTGCGGATCCACCGGACACCGTCGAGGTCCAGCCCGTTGACCGGCTCGTCGAGCATCAGCACGCCGGGGTCGCCGAGCAGCGCCGCGCCTATCCCGAGACGTTGCCGCATCCCGAGGGAGAAGTCACCGACCCGGCGGCGCGCCACGCCCGCAAGGCCGACCTGTTCCATAATGGACACCACACGCGACTTTCCTATGCCGTTGGTGCTTGCCAGACAGAGAAGGTGGTCGAACGCTGTCCGTCCAGGATGGACCGCGTTCGCGTCGAGCAGGGCGCCGACCTCGTGCATGGGGTGGCTCAGCTGGTCGTAGCGGCGGCCGTTGACCAGCGCCTCACCGGACGTGGACGCGGCCAGGCACAACAACAATCGCATCGTGGTGGACTTGCCGGCGCCGTTCGGGCCGAGGAAGCCGGTCACGTGACCTGGCCTTACTTGTACGGTCAGCTCGTCGACCGCCGTCGTGGTTGCGTAGCGCTTGGTCAGGCGCGTCGTCTCGATCACGCTGTCCACGTTCCCGCGTGGAGGCTGGTCGGCGCATCTGCCGCCAGACAGATCCTCGATCTCTATCTCGCGGCAGACGCGAAATGTCAGACCCACCCAGTAGCGTCGCCAGGCGTGGACGAAATCGATGTCCGCCCGCTCTACAACGGGCTCTCGAAACGGCAGTGGTACAGCCTCGACGTCATGGGCGCCGTGGCCTACACGCTGCTGTTCGGCTCGCCCCTGGCGACGACGGAGCTGTTCCAGCAGCCGGACTGGCTGGTGTGGCTGTTCGCGGCAGGTATGGGCTTGCCGCTCATGGCCCGCAGGCGCTGGCCGTGGCAGGTGTTCCTATGGGTGTTCGCCGTGGCGACAGTCGCGTTGTGTTTCGGTATGCTCGGTGATCCCTTTGTCGCTCCTTCCTTTGCGCTCTACCTTGTGGCACTGACCGCACGCAGACCGAACTGGGAGCCCACACTGTGGATCGCTCTGGTCAGCGTGACAATGCTGTTGCTCGTCGCGATGGCCCTGCCCATCCGCGAAACCTGGTCCACGCTGGGGCTGATCAGTGTGGGGCTGGCCGGGCTGGGTGGTTCATGGACGCTCGGCCGGACAGTACGTGATCGCCGGGCGAACATCATCCGTCAAGCCGACCGCGCGGTTACCGAGGAGCGGCTGCGAATCGCGCGCGAGCTGCACGACGTGATCGCACACAGTATGGGACTGATGGTGGTGAAGGCCGACGTCACCAACCATCTGGTCGACGTACAGCCGGCGCAGGCACGGGAAGCATTACGTGTCATAGAAAAGACCGGACGTGACGCTTTGGTCGAGATGCGGCACATGCTCGGCGTGCTGCGAGCAGGCGGCAGTACCAAGGTCGAACTGACACCCGCGCCAGGCCCGAACGGTTTGCCCGAACTGGCCGAGCGGGCCGGACTGGCAGGCGTCCGCGTGGAGCTGGAAACCAGTGGCGTGGAGCGATTACCGGAGGGCATCGGGCTGTCGGTCTATCGAATAGTGCAGGAAGCACTGACCAATGTGGTCAGGCACGCGGCCCCGGCGAGATGCCGGATCGTGGTTGAGGCGGACGGAAAGGAGGTAAGGATCGATGTGACCGACGATGGCCCTGGCAGCCGGACGCTCCCTCGCCGAGCCGGCCACGGCCTGATCGGCATCCGGGAGCGAGTGATGATGTACGGCGGCACATTCGCCGCCGGCCCACAACCACAAAGAGGCTTCCGCCTCCAGGCTCGTTTACCTTATGGAGAAGCACAATGACTGAGCTACCGCAGACACCAGTGGACTCGGCGATCCGCCGTTCAACCGCGCAAACCAAGATCGCCGCCGGGACACACCTCGATGGACTGCCCACCGACAAGAAGGCCGAGCTGGCGACACTGTGGACGGAGAACCACCGGAGTTGGCTGGTAATGGTGGCAGGGAGCAGTATCCGGCGTATGTGGCCGACGCTGCGGCACGAGAGCGGGCGCGGCTGCCGAAGACGGCGAAGCTGGCCGATCCGGGCAGTAGCCGGTTGCGGGAGTATGCGCGGGCGCGCTGGGAGGATCGGTGGTCACCGGAGCTGATCTCGGCCAGGCTGGTCACCGAGTTTCCCGGCCAGCCGCAGATGCGGGTGTCGCACGAGACGATCTATCAGTCGCTGTTCGTGCAGGGCCGGGGTGCGCTGCGCCGAGAGCTGACCCAGTGTCTGCGCACCGGGCGAGCGCTGGGTTAACCCCGCTGGCAGACCCAGGCCCGGGCGGCTCGGCCGCCGCGGATCCTGGATCTGGTCGAGATCAGCCAGCGGCCTGCGAAGGCCGCCGACTGGGCGGTGCCCTGGCACTGGGAAGGCGATCTGATCGTCGGCTCGGCGATCGCCACCTTGATCGAGCGCAGCAGCCGGTACTGCCTGCTGCTGCACCTGCCCCACGGGCACGACCAGGTCACCCTGGCCACCGATCAACGACCGAATGGATCCGTCCAGGCTTTGAGGCGGCTTTCTTCGCAAGGGAGACCCGATAAACGTGTGCCTATTCATTGAGGCGAAAACGCCGGCAGCACCGGCAATGTCTAGCCTTCCCGGGATTTCTTATGTACGGCAACAGTTATCGACACGCACTCGTGCGGAGGCATCAGCCCCACCGCCTCCGGAAACATTCCGGGCCGCGATAGGCTGAACGACCCTTGACCTTGTATGCGTTGGTGGGCCGTGGTGTCGTTGGCGCGGGGAAGGGCCGTCGACCAGGAGAGCGGTACTGAGCAAGGATTGGGGCAATGAAGGGTGGGGTGATTCGTGTGTGCATGTGGTCAGGGGTGAGTGTGCGACATGATCCGTGTTGTTGTTGCTGATGATCAGGTGTTGCTGAGGGAGAGCTTTCAGGCTGTCATCGATGCCCAGCCGGATCTCTGCGTGGTGGGGGCGGCCGGTACTGGGCAGGAGGCGGTCGACTTGGCCGCACGGGAGCAGCCTGATGTCGTGCTCATGGATGTTCGGATGCCGGAGATGGATGGCATCGAGGCCACCCGGCTGGTCTGTGCCGCACAGCCGTCGGTGCGGGTGCTCATCCTCACCATGTTCGACCTCGATGCTTACGTCTACTCCGCGCTGCGGGCCGGAGCCAGTGGCTTCTTGCTCAAGGACGCTCCGTCGGCCGATCTGCTGGCCGCTGTCCGGACTGTCGCGGCTGGTGAGGGGTTGTTGGCGCCGACGGTCACCCGCCGGTTGATCGACGAGTTCGCCAGGCGGCCGGAGCCGCGGCGGGCAGCGCATGAACTGGACAAACTCACTGAGCGTGAACTGGAGGTGCTGACCTTGGTCGCCAGGGGGCTGACGAACGCGGAGATCGCCGAGCAGTTGCACGTGAGCCACGGGACGGTGAAGACGCACGTCAGTCATTTGCTGGCGAAGATCGAGGCGCGTGACCGTGCGCAACTGATCATCGTGGCGTATGAGACCGGCCTTGTCTCGGCTGCTCTGACGTTACGTGGACAATGAACCGGTGAGTACCGAGAGCAACCCGGAGGAGCCCAGGCCACCGCGCAAGGCATTGATCCTGCTGAGCACGGCTGTGGTGGTGTTCGCGCTGGACCTCGTGACCAAGGTCGTGGCGCTGGCGCAACTGGAGGGCCAGGAGCCGGTACGGGTCCTGGGCGGGCTGGTCTACCTGCAGATCGTCCGCAATCCGGGTGCCGCGTTCTCGATAGCCACCGGCATGACGTGGGTGCTCGCCCTGGTCGCCGTGGGTGTGGTGGTCGCGATCATCTGGATCCTGCCGAAGCTGCGTTCGACCGGCTGGGCCGTGGGTCTCGGGCTGGTGCTGGCCGGGGCGCTGGGCAACCTCGTCGACCGGTTCTTCCGGGCGCCCGGGCCGTTGCGTGGCCATGTGGTCGACTTCGTGTCGTTGTTCGGTCCCAACGGTGAGTACTGGCCGGTCTTCAACGTCGCGGACTCCAGCATCGTGGCCGGCGGGATCTTGATCGTCGTGTTGTCCCTGCTCGGGCACGAGTACGACGGCCGCCGGTCCAAGCACAAGAAACCGGAGGCCTCGGCCAGTGAGTGATCTGCGTACGTTGCCAGTTCCCGACGGCCTGGACGGCATGCGGGTGGATGCCGGGCTGTCCAAGCTGCTCGGGTTGTCCCGGACGGCCGTGGCGGCGATCGCCGAGTCCGGTGACGTCGTGATCGACGGCAGGCCGGCCGGCAAGTCCGACCGGCTGGTGGCCGGGACGATGCTGGAGGTGACGCTGCCGGCGCCGGAGCGTCCGGTCCAGCTGATGCCGGTCCCGGTCGACGGCCTGCAGATCTTGTTCGAGGACGACGACATCGTCGTGGTCGACAAGCCGGTGGGCGTGGCGGCGCATCCGAGCCCAGGGTGGACCGGGCCCACGGTCATCGGCGGGCTGGCCGCGGCCGGCGTGCGGGTGTCGACGTCGGGCGCGGCCGAGCGGCAGGGTGTGGTGCACCGGCTGGACGTCGGCACGACTGGCGTGATGGTCGTGGCCAAGAGCGAGCATGCCTACACGGTTCTCAAGCGGGCGTTCAAGGAACGCACGGTGGAGAAGATCTATCACGCGGTTGTGCAGGGGCATCCGGACCCGACGTCGGGCACCATCGATGCCCCCATCGACCGGCACCCGAAGCACGACTACAAGTTCGCGGTGGTCGCGTCCGGACGGCCGAGCGTGACCCACTATGAGGTGCTGGAGGCCTTCCGGGCGGCTTCCCTGGTGGAGGTGAAACTGGAGACGGGACGTACACACCAGATCCGGGTGCACTTCTCTGCGCTGCGTCATCCATGCGTCGGCGACTTGACTTACGGTGCGGATCCGGTACTGGCCAAGCGGCTCGGCGTCACGCGCCAATGGCTGCACGCCCGGGCGCTCGGGTTCGATCACCCCTCGGACGGCCGCTGGGTGGAGTTCACCAGCGACTATCCCGAAGACCTCACGACCGCACTGGGACGGCTGCGCTCCGAGTCCTGATCGGGCTCAAACGTGCAGGGAGCCTGCCGGTTCAGAGCTCGACGGTCCAGGTCAGCGCACGGCTGTTGTCGTCCGGACGGGGGCTCCAGCGGATGGCTGTGACCTCGAAATTCTCGGGCAGGACGTAGACGGTGTGGCCGCCGGCCGTCTCGCCGGGGGCGACGCCGATGCGGTGGGGCGGGCGCGAGGAGAGCGACACGGGCGCCTTGGAGACGGTCTGGCCGTCCTTGGTGATCAGCACCAGGTAGAGGTCGGGCAGTGAGTTGAAGGGCTGGGCTCCCTTGTTGACCATCTCGGTGTGCACGACCACCGAGCGTTCGCCGTCCTGCAGGCGGTAGCCGGCCGCGGTGAAGAGGAAGTCGGCGGGGTCGACCAGTTCGACCAGCTGGATCGCCAGGAGCTCGCCGTCCAGCCCTTCGGCTTCGAGGGTGCCGCCGACCTTGCCGGTGCGGGCCTGGACCGTGCGGACCGGCCGGGTTTGCTGCTGGACCTGGACGGCAGCGGCAGCAGCGGCCGGTTGGTCGCCGCGTGCCCATGAGGACGATTGGGGTGGCCCCCACGTGCTCATCACTGGGTCCGGCGGCGCGGGCGGCTGAGCTGGGACGGGCTGGCTGGGCGGGAACGGCTGCGGGGGCTGGTACTGCGGCGGGGCGTACCCGGCTTGCAGCCCGGCGTGCACATTGACCGGATAGGGAGCTGGGGCCGGATAAGGGCCGGAAGGCGTGACTGCCGGGTGGCCCCCGGATGTCGGATAAGGCCCTGACGGTGTGCTCACCGAGTAGGCACCTGACGGGGTGCCAGTCGAGTACACGCCGGACGGAGTGCCCTGCGGGTAGGGCCCTGAGGGCGTTGCGTTCGGGTATGGGGTGCTCATCGGGTAGGCGCCAGAGGGGGTTCCCTGCACCGGATACGCGGTGGACGGGTATCCGCCGGGCGGAGCGACCGCGGCGAGCGCCGCACGGATCCCGTTCGGGTCGCATTCCACGCCCACCACCAAGGGCAGGCCGTTGGCGGACAGCGCGACAAGCCGGGAGGCCACCTCCCGGGGATCCATTCCCATCCGGGCGGCGACCTCGTGCACAGCCGCCCGGCCCGTCTCGGCGACGAGGCTGAGCAGGCGGACATCCACGGGATCGGGGGCTACCACGACTCGAGACGCTACCTCGTCACAGTGATCAACGCGTGCAACCCCGCACGGCCTCGCCCGAACGGGCCGGATCGGGTCTCTTGTCATTGATCAATATCTGGCAGAGGATACGGGCCACCTACCGTCAGCGGTGTTGGTCAAATCTTCACATGGGAGGCGCGACGATGCGACTTAAGCCCCTGTTACCCCTGCTGGCGGTCATGACTGTGCTGTCTGTGCTGTCTGCGGGATGTGTCGGCAAACCCGCCGAGACCAGCACCGGCCAGAACGCCGACGTCAAGCAGTTCAGCCTGACGATCAGCTCCAACGCGATCGCGGGCGGCAAGAACGCGAACATCGCCAAGTGGACCGAAGAGTATGTGATCCCGAAGTTCGTCGAGGCCCAGAAGGCCAAGGGCGTCACCGCCACGGTCAAGTTCGAGGGCAACGGCGCGGACGACAAGGACTACAAGACCAAGGTCGCGCTGGACCTCAAGACCGGTGGTGGCGCCGACATCCAGGAGATCGACGGCATCTGGCTGGGCGAGTTCGCGCAGGCGGGCCAGGCCAGGCCGCTGGCGGACCTGGTCGGCAAGGACAAAGTGGACACCTGGGAGGGCTGGTCGAAGATCCCTCAGGCGGTCGCCGCGCTCGCCGACTTCGACGGCAGGAGGTACGGCATTCCGGTCGGCACTGACGGCCGTGTCCTGTACTTCAACAAGAAGCTCTTCGCACAGGAGGGGTTACCCGCCGACTGGCAACCGCGCAGCTGGGACGACGTCCTGTCGGCGGGCGAGAAGCTCAAAGCCGTCCCGGGCATCGTGCCGATCCAGCTCAACGCGGGCACCGCGATGACCGAGGCGGCCAGCATGCAGGGTGTTCTGCCTGTCCTCGTGGGCACGGGCAAGCCGATCTACGACTCGGGCAAGTGGCAGGGCGCGACCCAGAACATCAAGGACACGCTCGGGCTCTACCAGAAGATCTACTCCGGCCGCCTGGGTGACCCGTTGCTGCAGCAGGAGGCCAAGGGCCGGGACAAGTCGTTCAGCCAGTTCGCCGACAGCAGGATCGGCATCCTGCTGGAGAGCGACTACTTCTGGCGTGCGGTGATCAACCCGGCCAACGGTGTCGCCAAGATGGCCGACCGGGACACGGCGGTCGGCTGGGCGAAGATCCCCGCCAGGCAGCCGGGTGCGGGCGTCGGCGGCCAGGACTTCGTGAGCATGTCCGGCGGCAGCGTCCGGGTGATCAACCCGAACACCAAGTTCCCGCAGCAGGCTTGGGAACTGTTGCAGTTCATGAACTCGTTCGACGCCACCAAGGCGCGCGTGTCCAGCACCCCGCAGGTGACCACGCGCACGGACGTGAACGACGAGGTCCTCAAGGCCGATCCGATGCTCACGTATGTGTCCAAAGAGGTCCTGCCGATCACTCGCTATCGGCCTGGCCTGGCCGAGTACACGCAGGTCTCAGCGGCGCTGCAGCAGGCCACGCTGGACGTGGTGACCGGCAAGAGCCCCGATGAGGCCGCGGCTGCCTACCAGCAGGCCGTGGTGAAGGCGGTCGGCGAGGCCAACGTTGCCACAGGCTGACATCGCGGCCGTGCCCGCGAAACGGCGGGCCGGTCACGCGTCCGACTCCGCTGGGCTGGGGCGTATGCGGGCGCTCGGCTTCGTCGCGCCCGCGCTGGTGCTGATCGCGATCTTCCTGGTGTTCCCGGCGCTGTGGAGCATCTACATCGGATTGACCGACTACACCCTGACCGGGCCGTCGTCGGTGAATCCGCGGATGGTCGGGACCGGCAACATCACCGGCGCCCTGGCCGACCCGCTGTTCGGCAACTCGCTGTGGCTGACGTTGCTGTTCGTGCTCTTCTCGGCGGTGCTGGGCCAGAACATCCTGGGCTTCGCGCTGGCGTGGACCCTGCGCGGTGCCAAGCGCTGGCTGCGTCGGCTCGTCGAGGGACTTGTCCTGCTCGCCTGGATTCTGCCGAGCACTGTGGTGGCGTATCTCTGGATCGCGGTGCTGGACCGTGACGGCGGCACGCTGAACGCGTTACTGAACACGCCGGGCATCGCATGGCTTGTCGAGTACCCGATGGCGAGCCTGATCGTGTTCAACATGTGGCGCGGCACGGCATTCTCGATGTTGCTGTACAGCTCGGCGTTGGCTGTGGTGCCGCCGTCGCAGCTGGAGACCGCGCGGATGGTCGGCGCCGGGACGCTGAGCACGTTGCGGGACGTGGTGTTCCCGCATATCCGTGGGCACGTGCTGACCAACACGCTGCTCATCAGCCTGTGGACGGCGAACGACTTCACGCCGTTCCTCCTGACCGCGGGCGGCCCGAACCACGCGTCGGAGACGCTGCCGGTGTTCATCTACCAGCAGGCGCTGGGGTCTGGCCTGCTCGGCTACGCCTCGGCGATCTCGTTCCTGCTGTTGCTGGTCAACCTGATTGTCGCGCTGGTGTACCTGCGGCTGCTGCGGAGGCGCGCGTGACCTCCTTCGTGCTGCGCCGGATCGGCTACTCGGTGTTCTTCGCCGTGGTGCTGGCGTTTTTCGCGATCCCGATGCTGTGGCTGGCCAGTGCCCCGTTCGACAGCAGGCCGGGTATCGGATTTCGTTGGCCGGACTGGACTTTCGACAATATCGCGGCCACGTTCGAGCATCCTTACGCGTTGACTTCGCTTTGGAACTCGTTGGTGCTGTGCGTTCTCGCGATGGCGATCACCACGGTTCTGGCTGCGTGTGCGGCATACGCGTTGTCACGCGTCCGGATTCCCGGGCGGGACGTGCTGCTTTATGTGCTGTTGCTGCTGTCCAGCGTGGTCACCGGGACTGCGGCGATGGTGCCGATCTTCGTGATGATGTACCAGCTCGGGCTGATCAACTCGCAGTACGGCACCGCGCTGGTGATCGCGGGTGGGATGCTGCCCGCGGCGATCTTCATCCTGAAGGATTTCGTCGACGCGGTACCGCGTTCGTATGAGGAATCGGCGCGGGTGTTCGGGGCCTCGCCCGGACAGATCCTGTTACACGTGGTGCTTCCCATCGCCCGGCCGGGAATCGCGACCATCGTGGTGTGGTCGTTCGTGCAGGCGTGGGGCAACTTCCTGCTGCCGTTCCTGCTGTTGCGGGACATCACCAGCCAGCCCGCCGCGGTGCTGATGCGCACCCTCCAGGATGAGGGCGGCAGCGCCAATCTGACGGTGATCCCGGTGTTCTCGTTGCTGTATTCGATCCCAGTGGTCGTGCTGTATCTGTTCGTGAGCAAGCGTTACGGCTTCCGTTTCCACGGAGGGATCAAGAGCTGATGGCCCGGATCACGGTTGAAAATCTGTCCACCGTGTACCCCAACGGAGTGCGCGCGGTGGACGCCTTGGACCTGGAGATCGCCGACGGCGAGTTCTTCGCGCTGCTGGGACCCTCCGGCTGCGGGAAGACGACGCTGCTGCGCACGATCGCCGGGCTGGAGGCGGCGACCGAGGGCTCGGTCTCGATCGGTGAGCGGGACGTGACCACCGTGGAACCGGGCAAGCGGAAAGTGGCGATGGTCTTCCAGGACTACGCCCTGTTCCCGCACATGACCGTGTCGGAGAACATCGCCTATCCGCTCCGCGTCCGCCGTCAACCCAAGGCGCGGCAACGGGAAGTCGCCGAACGCACAGCCCGGAGCCTGAGCCTGGCAGAATTGCTGGACCGTCGGCCCGGCCAGCTTTCCGGTGGTCAGCAGCAGCGGGTCGCCCTGGCCCGGGCGGTCGCCATCGATGCCGATGTGCTTCTGCTCGACGAGCCGCTGTCCAATCTGGATGCCCGGCTCCGGCTGGAGGCGCGTACTTTCCTCAAGCGCCTGCAACAGGAAATCGGTGTCACCACTGTGTTCGTCACCCACGACCAGGCCGAGGCGCTCGCGCTGGCCGACCGGATCGCGGTGATGGAATCCGGCAGGATCCGCCAGCTCGGCAGTCCCCGTGAGGTGTTCGGCCGGCCTGCGGACACATTCGTGGCCAATTTCATCGGCTCGACCCCGATGAACCTCATCGACGGGGCGATCGAGAACGGTCTTCTCGCGGTGGCCGGCGCGAAACTGCCTTCGCCCGTGGACCTTTCCGACGACAGCAAGGTGATCGTCGGTATCCGGCCCGAATACCTCACTTTGGCGACCGGTGCCGCGGGCATCACCGGAATCGTTTCGACAATCGAGAACCTCGGCGTCAGTTCACTCGTGACACTCGAATGCCCCGACGGCAGCCTGCTCGGGCTCACTGTCCGGGAACAGCATGAACCCGCGATCGGATCGACAGTCACGGCAGTCCCTGAGCAAGGAAGGCTTCTGCTGTACGGCAAGGAGAGCGGGATGATTCTCACGTGATCCGCATCGCCGGATGATTCGGGTCGTCGACGCGGACGGCGATGTCAGCGGTGGTCAATGGGGAGACTTCTTCTTCGTATCGGGCGAAAACGGGAAGACTCCATGCGTCCACGGCTGCCGTGCGGCGGTGTAACGCGCCTGCCGAAAGCCACAAATGGACCGTGAGATCGAAAGGCAGTCCGCGGCCGAGCAGCAATTCGCCATCGACGACGATCACGCCGTTCTCCGGCAGCGACACGTATTCCGCCCTGGTCGCCCGGTCGGCCTCGGCGTCCCACAGGGACGGCAGAACCTTTTGTCCGGAAAGCACTTCCCGGCGCAGCGCGCCCTCGTCCAGCCAGGACGAATAGCGGGATTCCTCGTCGGTCTTGCCGTGCTCGAACCGCAGTGACGCCGGTCGCAGGAAGTCCTGGGCCCGGACCCGGATCACCGAGCGGCCCAGCACCCGCAGCGGGTCGACCAGGGCGTCTGCCAGCAGTCCCGGGCCGGCACCTGCCGCGCCGTCGATGGCGACCCGTATCTGGCCTGGTGCGGCGGTTATGCGTGAGACGACATGTTCGGCCAGGGCCGTGAACGTCACCGGTTGGAAGCGCACCAGCCAAGACTGTCAGAGGTGGCGGGTACAACCAGCGAGCCTCCGTCGGTGACCCGCAGCGAACGATTAGGGTGGTGGATCGTGGCCGCTGATTCCTTCACTCACCTGCATGTGCACACCGAGTACTCGATGCTCGACGGAGCGGCGAAGCTGAAGGACATGTTCGCCCAGTGCGAGAAGCTGGGCATGACCTCGGTCGCGATCACCGACCACGGCCACATGAACGGCGTCTACGACTTCTTCAAGCAGGCGACCGCCGCGGGCATCAAGCCGATCCTCGGCATCGAGGCCTACCTCGCGCCCGGCTCGCGGCACGTGAAGGACCGGATCCGCTGGGGCGACCCGTCGCAGAAGTCCGACGACGTCTCCGCCAGCGGTGCGTACACCCACCAGACGATCTGGGCCCGCAACGACGTCGGCCTGCGCAACCTGATGCGCGCCGCGAGCCTGGCCTCGATGGAGGGCCAGCTGGGCAAGTGGCCGCGGATGGACCGGGAGCTGCTCGCGAGCCTGTCCGACGGTCTGATGGCCACCACCGGCTGCCCGTCCGGCGAAGTGCAGACCCGGCTGCGTCTGGGCCACTTCGACGAGGCGGTGAAGGCCGCGGGCGAGTGGCAGGACATCTACGGCAAGGACAACTTCTATGTCGAGCTGATGAACCACGGCATCGACATCGAGCTCAAGGTCCGCAACGAGCTGCTGGACGTGGCCAAGAAGGTCGGCATCCCGTTCGTGGTGACCAACGACTCGCACTACACGTACGAGCACGAGCGCGACGCCCACGACGCGTTGCTGTGTGTGCAGACCGGCAAGACGATGCAGGACCCGACCCGGTTCAAGTTCGACGGCTCGGGCTACTACCTGAAGTCGCCGGACGAGATGCGCGCGATCGACTCGTCCGACGCCTGGCAGGAGGGCTGCCGCAACACCCTGCTGATCGCCGAGAAGGTCAGCACCGAGGGGATGTTCACGTTCCGCAACCTGATGCCGAACTTCCCGATCCCCGAGGGCATGACCGAGGACGACTACTTCAAGCAGCAGGTCTGGGAGGGCATGCACCGCCGGTTCCCCGACGGTGTGGACGAGGTCCACAAACAGCAGGTCGAGTTCGAGATCGGCGTCATCCTGCAGATGGGCTTCCCGGCCTACTTCCTCGTGGTCGCCGACCTGATCAACTGGGCGAAGTCCAACGGCATCCGCGTCGGCCCCGGCCGTGGGTCGGCCGCAGGCGCGCTGATCGCGTACGCGATGGGCATCACGGACCTCGACCCGCTGGCCCACGGGCTGATCTTCGAGCGGTTCCTCAACCCGGACCGGGTGTCCCCGCCCGATATCGACATCGACTTCGACGAGCGTCGTCGCGGTGACGTCATCCGGTACGTCACCGAGAAGTGGGGCGAGGACAAGGTTGCCCAGGTGATCACGTTCGGCACGATCAAGGCCAAGGCCGCGATCAAGGACGCCGCCCGCGTGCTGTTCGGCCAGCCCGGCTACGCGGTGGCCGACCGGATCTCCAAGGCCTACCCGCCGGCCGTGATGGCCAAGGACATCCCGCTGTCGGGCATCCATGACCCGAGCCACAAGCGGTACAACGAGGCCACCGAGATCCGGGCGCTCTACGAGCAGGACCCGCAGGTCAAGCAGATCATCGACACGGGCCGTGGCCTGGAGGGCCTGATCCGCAACGCCGGCGTGCACGCCTGTGCGGTGATCCTGAGCGCCGAGCCGCTGCTGGACGTGATCCCGTTGTGGAAGCGCCCGCAGGACGGCTCGATCATCACCCAGTTCGACTACCCCACGTGCGAGTCGCTGGGCCTGCTGAAGATGGACTTCCTGGGCCTGCGCAACCTGACGGTGATCGACGACTGCCTGCGCAACATGGAACGCAACGGCAAACCGCAGGTCGACCTGCAGACGATCGCGCTGGACGACAAAGCCACGTACGAGCTGCTGTCCCGAGGCGACACGCTCGGTGTGTTCCAGCTCGATGGTGGGCCCATGCGTGACCTGCTGCGCCTCATGCGCCCCGACAACTTCGAAGACATCTCGGCCGTCGGCGCGCTGTACCGCCCCGGCCCGATGGGTGCGAAATCACACACGAACTACGCACTGCGCAAGAACAAGCAGCAGGAGATCACGCCGATCCACCCGGCGCTGGCCGAGCCGCTCGAGGACATCCTGGGCACGACCTACGGCCTGATCGTGTATCAGGAGCAGGTCATGGCGATCGCCCAGAAGCTGGCCGGGTACACGCTCGGCCAAGCAGACCTGCTGCGCCGGGCGATGGGCAAGAAGAAGAAGGAGATCCTGGACAAGGAGTTCGCCGGGTTCGAGAAGGGCATGCTGGACAACGGCTACCCCAAGGACGCGGTCAAGACGCTCTGGGAGATCCTGGTCCCGTTCGCGGACTACGCGTTCAACAAGGCCCACTCCGCCGCGTACGGCCTGGTGTCGTACTGGACGGCGTACCTCAAGGCGAACTATCCCGCCGAGTACATGGCCGGCCTGCTGACCTCGGTCCGGGACGACAAGGACAAGGCCGCGGTCTACCTGGCCGAATGCCGCAAGATGGGCATCACGGTCCTGCCGCCGGACGTCAACGAGTCCGCCGCGGACTTCGCGCCGGTGGGTGACGACATCCGCTTCGGCCTCGGCGCGATCCGCAACGTCGGCACCAACGTGGTCGAATCGATCGTGAAGGCGCGCACCGAGAAGGGCGCGTTCGTCGATTTCTCGGACTTCCTGCGCAAGGTCGACGCGTCGGTCTGCAACAAGAAGGTCGTCGAATCGCTGATCAAGGCCGGGGCGTTCGACTCGCTCAAACACCCGCGCAAGGGCCTGTTCCTGGTGCACACCGACGCGATCGACGCGGTGATGGACACCAAGCGCGCGGAGGCGGTCGGCCAGTTCGACCTGTTCGGCGGCGGGGACGACGACGGCGACAACGCCGGCAGCGTGTTCGACGTGAAGGTCCCGGAGGACGCCTGGGAGACCAAGCACCAGCTCGCCCTGGAGCGGGAAATGCTGGGCCTGTACGTCAGCGGGCACCCGTTGGACGGCGTCGAGCACATCCTGACCGCTCAGTCGGACACGCCGATCGCGGCGATTCTGGAAGGCGGCATAGCCGACGGCGCGCAGGTGACGATCGGCGGCATTCTCGCCTCGGTCACCCGCCGGGTGAACAAGAACGGTGAGCCGTGGGCGTCCGCCCAGCTGGAGGACCTCGCCGGTGGCATCGAGGTGCTGTTCTTCCCCAAGACGTATTCCGTGATCGGCATGAGCGTGGTCGAGGATGCGATCGTGCTGGTCAAGGCCCGGGTGGCCAAACGGGACGACCGCACATCGCTGATCGCCAACGACCTGGCTGTGCCGGATCTGGAGGCAATGGCGGGCAGTCAGCCGATCCGGGTCAGTATGCCGGCCTCAAAATGCACTCCGGCGGTCGTCGCTCAATTGAAGGACGCCCTTTCCACCCATCCGGGGACCACCGAAGTGCATTTGCGGCTGATCAACGGCCAGCGCAAAACCTTGCTGCGACTGGACGACACCCTGCGGGTGACGCCGAATCCGGCGTTGATGGGTGACTTGAAGGCATTGCTCGGCCCGGGCTGTCTCGCCTGACGTCCTGCGGTTGATTCCGTTGCAGGTCAGCGGGTTCCGGGTCCGGCCTTTTGTCATGCGGTGTGGAAAGACTGGTTACCGGCTGATTTTCAGCCACTCGTCGGGCAATGCGCCGGCTTGTCCGGCACGCACCAGTTCATGCCGGGCCATTGCCGAGATCGCGGTGTGTGAATTGGACAAGAGCGCGACGTAGTCTTTGGCCAGCATCGCGACTTCACTGTGCGTCGGCGCGAGTGCCTTGTGCAGCAACAGGAAACCGTTGAGGTCCGCGGTTTTTCCGCCACGCCGGAGGCGGAACAGGCAGCCTTCCAGCATCATGGTCCGGTCGAGTGTCTCGTCGGCCGCCAGCTTCGTCGGCCAGCCCCCGGGTTCGAGCAACGGCCCGACACCGTCCACTTCGAACAACCGGCGGGCCAGCGCCGACCGGCTGGTGTCCTCACGCCCGGTAGCGATCCACGCGAAAACTAGCCCGTCCGTGGCCAATGGCGCGATCCCGGTGTATGCGGAGAGTTTCACAACCAACTGTTGTAGCTGAGGCTCGAGTTTATCGGCCGGCAGCCGGAGTGCGAGCCGGTCAACGAGATCCGGCAACCAACCAACCCGCCGATCCTGCAAAACTTCAACAACAAGGTCGATTACGTCGGTCCCGGTTTCATCTTCCTGCAATCCATTGCGGGCGATCCACACCGCGACACTGGACGCGCTTGGCAGCAACGCCGCCCCGGCCACTGTGAGTGCACACAGCCGTGGTGTCCAGAACCGCTTGCTCACGAACGTGCCTGTCCGCAGCGTCTTTTCGTACGCCCGCAGCGGTTCGGTCAATGCCTTGCGAGCAGCTGGATCCAGGCCCCGGACAAGACGGGTGACATTGTCCGGATCGCCGCCGTCGATGATCGGGTGCAGGACTGTCCAGTCAGTCATGGTTGCTGACGGTAGCGTCTGCCGCCGGACGGCGTACTGCCGGTTGTGACAAACGAATACAGCGTAACTGTCCGAAACGCGCGCTAAATGCGACCAATTGGCACTAACCTCGATTCGTGGACGTCGCCGAGATGATCGCATTGGACCGCGCGCACGTCTGGCATCCATATGGGCCGATGCCGGGCACGAGGGACCCGTTCGTGGTCGAGGCCGCGTCGGGTGTACGGCTGCACCTGGCCGACGGGCGCGATTTGGTGGATGGCATGTCGTCGTGGTGGGCCGCCATTCACGGCTACCGCAATCCACGGCTCGACCAGGCCATGATCGACCAAGCGGGCCGGATGAGCCACGTCATGTTCGGCGGCCTGACCCACGAACCCGCGGTGCGGCTGGCGAGCCGGCTCGTGCAGATCACGCCGTCGCCGTTGCAACACGTGTTCCTGTGCGACTCCGGGTCGGTGTCCGTTGAGGTCGCCGTGAAGATGTGCCTGCAGTACTGGCGCTCGATCGGCCGACCGGAGAAGCGGCGCCTGCTCACATGGCGCGGCGGCTACCACGGCGACACGTTCCACCCGATGAGCGTCTGCGACCCCGACGGCGGCATGCACTCGCTGTGGCGCGGAGTCCTTCCGGAACAGTTGTTCGCGCCGACGCCACCGTCCGGCTTCGACGCAGGCGTCGACTACGAATACGTCGAGACCCTCGCCGACATGATCGAACAGCACGCCGACGAACTGGCAGCCGTGATCATCGAGCCACTGGTCCAAGGCGCCGGCGGCATGCGCTTCCACGACCCGCGATACCTGCACGTACTGCGCGAGCTCACGCTGGCCCACGACGTCCTGCTGATCTTTGACGAGATCGCCACCGGCTTCGGCCGCACCGGCACATTGTTCGCGGCCGACCACGCGGCGGTCAGCCCGGACGTGATGTGCCTCGGCAAAGCCATGACCGGCGGCTACCTCTCCATGGCCGCGACCCTCTGCACATCCCAGGTCGCTGACGGAATCTCCCAGGGCGACCTGCCGGTACTCGCACACGGGCCGACCTACATGGGCAACCCGCTGGCGTCCGCGATCGCCAACGCCTCCATCGACCTCCTGCTGGAAGCCGACTGGTCAACCGAAGTCAGACGGATAGAACACGGTCTGCTCACCGGCCTCGAACCAGCCCTCGACCTGCCCGGAGTGCTCGACGTCCGGATCCTCGGCGCCATCGGCGTCATCCAGCTCGACCACCAGGTCGACATAGCCGAGGCAACCAAAGCAACGGTCGAAGCCGGCGTCTGGCTCAGACCCTTCCGCGACCTGATCTACACAATGCCCCCCTACATAACCTGCGACGAAGACCTGGCCCTGATAACCAAAGCCGCCTGCGCAGCCGTCGCCGCCGGATAGACCTCGCCCTGCCACCCCACCGAAGCTGGGCCACGGCCCCCCGTTTTCCAGCCTACCGTTGAGGTCTGACAGAAAGTTGAGATCGCTGGTGACGAGGCCTCGGTTGTCCACAGGTGGTGACTTGTCCACAGCGAGGCCTGTGGACTGCCTTGTCCTTTCATTTCTGGCGGTTGTCGGCTGTAGGCTGGATTCCAGGGCCGGAGGCTGTCTACATCAGACAGATGTTCGGGTTAGAGGACGTGGTCCTGGTATGTCGTTATTACTCGGTCTACTACTTC
Organism: Kibdelosporangium banguiense; assembly: GCF_017876405.1. Lineage (GTDB taxonomy): Bacteria > Actinomycetota > Actinomycetes > Mycobacteriales > Pseudonocardiaceae > Kibdelosporangium > Kibdelosporangium banguiense. The sequence continues at coordinate 4,647,350 of NZ_JAGINW010000001.1, forward strand.
GTCGCCGGGGGAGTCCCAGATCGACTGGTTGAAGATCTCGACTTCGATGGGGCCGGTGTAGCCGGTTTTGTCGACGGCTTGGCGCAGGCGGCGTAGTTCTATGCAGCCGTCGCCCATCATGCCTCGGCCGAGCAGGACTCCTTCGGGCAATGGCGTGATCCAGTCGCAGACCTGGAAGATCGAGATTCTGCCTGCCGCGCGGGCTATCGCCTGATAGACGTTGGGGTCCCACCAGATGTGGTATGTGTCCACGCAGACTCCGACCTGGTTGGCCGGGAAGAGCAGGGCCATGTCGAGTGCTTGGTCCAGTGTGGACACTACGCACCGGTCGGAGGCGAACATCGGGTGCAGGGGTTCGATGGAGAGTTGCACGCCGCATGAGGCCGCGTACGGGGTGAGCTCGTCGATCGAGTCGATGACGTTCTGGCGGGCGCCGTCTATGTCCGAGCTTCCGGGCGGCATCCCTCCGGAGACCAGGATCAGGATTGAGGTTCCCAGCGCCGCGGCTTCGTCGATCGCGCGGCGGTTGTCCTCGATCGCGCCGGGGTCGGCGAAGAAACCGCCGCGGCACAACGATGTCACTGTCAGGCCTGCGTCGCGGACGAGTTTTGCCGAGCGTTCCAGTCCGTGGTCGGCGACCGGGCCGCGCCACAGACCGACTTGGGTGAGGCCCGCCCGGGCGCAGCCTTCCACGAACGCCGGCATGTCCCATTGGGTTGTGGTGGCCTGATTCAGGCTCAGTCTTGAGGTCATGTGGAAACCTCCAGGAACGCGCGCATCCGGGCCACGGCCAGATCGGGGTCCGGCAGCAGTCCGGCCGCGTCGGCCAGGGTGAACAGGGAGACCAGGTGCGGCACGGACCGGGCGCTCTCCAGCCCGCCGACCATCCTGAAGTGTGACTGGTGCCCAGCGAGCCAGGCCAGGAACACGATCCCGGTCTTGTAGTAGTAGGTCGGCGTCCCGAAGATGTGCCGGGACAATGCGACCGTGGGCGCGAGGATCGAGTTGTACGTGGCCACGTCGCCGGTGTCCAGGGCCCGGACGGCTGCCGCCGCGGCTGGTGCGATGGCGTCGAAAATGCCGAGCAGTGCGTCGCTGTAGCCCTCGGAATCGCCTTGGATCAGCTCCGGGTAATGGAAGTCGTCGCCGGTGTAGCAGCGCACGCCTGCGGGGAGCTTGCGCCGCATGGCGATCTCGCGACCCGCGTCCAGCAGGGAGATCTTCACTCCGTCCACCGACGACGAGTTCGACTTGATGATCTCCAGGAACACGTCCGTGGCCACGTCCAGGTCCGCGGATCCCCAGTATCCCGCCAAAGCGGGGTCGAACATCGGCCCGAGCCAGTGCAGGATCACCGGTTGGGACGTCTGCGACAGCAGATGCCCGTAAACCCGGTGGTAGTCCTCGGGTCCTGCGGCCGCCGCGGCCAAAGCCCGGCTGGCCATCAGGATGACCTGCCCGCCGGTCTCTTCGATGACGGCGATCTGCTCAAGGTAGGCGGCGATCACGTCATCGACCGTGTGCGGGCCCGGCGCCAGTTGATCCGTGCCTGCGCCGCAGGCGAACGGCCCCGCCGCGGCGGAACCTGTGCGGCGGATCAGTTCCTGGGTCGCGGCCCAGTCCAGGCCCATGCCGCGCTGCGCGGTGTCCATGGCTTCTGCGATCCCGAAACCGTGGGACCACAAGTGATACCGATACGCCAGCGTGGCGTCCCAGTCGACCGCTGCCGGGCTGCCGGGCGTGTTGTCGCCCAGGGGATCGGCGACAACATGTGCTGCGGCGAACAACTTGCGGCTTGTCGGTGCGGGCCCCGGGCGGTAGCCGCCAGAGGACTGAAGCGTGTACGGGCCGGATGGCAGTTCGATGATCACTGCAGCTCCAGCGAGGGGATGTCGAGCCGCCGGCCTTCACGAGCCGACCGCAGCCCGAGTTCCGCCAGTTGCACGCCACGCGCACCGGCCAGCAGATCCCAGTGCCACGGCGTGTCCAGCACGACGTGCTTGAGGAAGAGTTCCCACTGCGTCTTGAAACCGTTGTCGAACACGGCGTTGTCCGGGACCTCCTGCCACTGCGAGCGGAAGACCTCGGTCGGGGGCAGGTCTGGGTTCCATACCGGCATCGGTGTGGCCGAGCGGTGTTGAGCGCGGCAACGTCGCAGGCCCGCGACCGCGCTGCCTTCTGTGCCGTCCACTTGGAACTCGACGAGCTCGTCGCGGAACACGCGGGTGGTCCAGGAGGAGTTGATCTGCGCGATGATCCCGCCTTCGAGTTCGAAGATCCCGTAGGCCGCGTCGTCGGCCGTGGCCGCGTACGTCCGGCCTTGCTCGTCCACGCGCTCGGGGATGTGCGTCGCGGCAAGCGCTTGCACGGTCAGGGGTTTGCCGAAGATGTGGTTCAGCACGTACTGCCAGTGGCAGAACATGTCGAGGATGATCCCGCCGTCGTCCTCGGCCCGGTAGTTCCAGGACGGCCGGTTGATCGGCTGCCAGTCGCCCTCGAAGACCCAGTAGCCGAACTCGCCGCGCACCGACAGGATCCGGCCGAAGAACCCGCCGTCCACCAGCCGCTTGAGCTTCAGCAGGCCGGGCAGGAAGATCTTGTCCTGCACGACGCCGTTCTTCACGCCCGCTTCGGTTGCCAGCTTCGCCAGTTCCAGGGCGGTGGCCAGATCCGATGCCGTCGGCTTCTCGCAGTAGACGTGCTTGCCTGCCGCGATGGCCTGGCGCACGGTCTTCTGGCGTTCGCCGGTGACCAGCGAGTCGAAGTACACCTGCACGCCCGGGTCGGCGAGCGCTTCGGCCAGATCCGTCGTCCACGGCAGGTTGTGCTCGTTGGCGATCGTCTTGACCTTGTGCTCGCTGCGGCCGACCAGGATCGGCTCCGGCCAGATCACCGTGCCGTCCCCGACCGGGATGCCGCCCTGTTCCCGGATGGCCAGCACCGACCGCAGCAGGTGCTGTCGCAGGCCCATCCGTCCGGTGATGCCGTTCATCGCGATTCCGACCGACCTGCGGTCTGCCATGGTCTCCCCTTCCGATCCTGCCTCGGTGCCGATGGCGTTGGCCAGTGGATAGAAAGCGCTTACTATCAGCGTAAGCTAGGCAGCCATCGGACCGGGTGTCAATAGGGTGTGCTGGGAGGTGACCGGATGGCGGCGACATTGGCGGACGTCGCGGCGCGCGCAGGCGTGTCGACAGCGACGGTGTCCCGGGTGCTCAACGGCAATTACCCCGTCTCGGCGCTCACGCGCGAACGTGTGCACCGCGCGCTGGGTGAGCTTGACTACGTTGTCAACGGCCCGGCCCGGGCGCTCGCGGCGGCGACGTCCGAGGTGATCGGCGTGATCGTGAACGACGTCTCGGATCCGTTCTTCTCGATCCAGGCCAGCGGCACGCAGTGGGAGGCCGCGAGTGCCGACCTGCTCGCCGTGATCTGCAACACCGCGGGTTCGCCGTCCGACGAGCTGAAGTACATCAGCATGCTGCTGCGGCAACGGGTTCGAGGCGTGGTGTTGACCGGCGGCAGCCGGGAGGAGCCGGAGCACCTCCAGGCGATCGCCAAGCTGATCACCCAGGCGCTGTCCGCGGGTACGAGTGTGGTCATGTGCGGCAGGCCGGCACCGCCAGGCGTGGATGTGCCATGTGTCGCGTTCGACAACGAGGGTGGCGCGCGTGCACTTACCAAGCACGTGATCACCATGGGGCACAGGAAAATCGCGTACGTCGCCGGACCTCCGGGCAACAGCACGACCACAGCGCGACTTGCCGGGCACCGTCAAGCGCTTGCCGAGCAAGGACTTCCCGAGTCGCTTGTGGTGCACGGCGACTTTTCCCGCGCGTCGGGCTTCAACGCGGCGATGGACCTGGCAGATTCCGGCGTCACGGCGATCGTCGCGGGCAACGACCTGATGGCACTGGGCGTGATCGCGGCGCTCCGGCAGCGTGGAATCCGTGTGCCGGACGACATCTCGGTGGCCGGTTTCGACGACCTGCCGGCCGCGGTGGACGTCGTCCCGGCGCTGACGACCGTCCGGCTACCGCTCGACCAGGGTGCTCGCCGCGCCGGCCGGATCGCCAGCGGCGTCGAGACCGTCACCGGGCCGACCCGGCTGTGGATGCCGGCCGAGTTGATGGTTCGTGAATCAGTGGCCGCGCCGGCAGGCCGGTAAGCGCTTTCTGGAGCCCCGGCGTGTCGCGAGACCGGTCTCGGTCGTAGTCTGGCTCGACGTGAGCGTGATCGTGGTCACCGGTACCGGTACCGGGGTGGGCAAGACGATCGTGACCTCGGCAATCGCCGCCATCGCTCAATCCGACGGGCGGCGGGTCGCGGTCATCAAGGCAGCGCAGGCGGGCCTGCACGAGGACGGCACCGGCGACCTCGACACAGTCCGCCGTCTGGCAGGCGCTGTCACCACCCGTGAGCTGGCCCGCTACCTCGACCCGCTCGCCCCGGAGACCGCGGCCCGGCGCAGTGGCCTGCCCACCGTCGGCCCCGCCGACATCGCCGCGGCGGCATCCCAGTTGGACGAGACCCACGACCTGGTGATCATCGAAGGCGCGGGCGGCCTGCTGGTCCGGTTCGACGGCAACGGCTCGACCATCGCCGACGCCGCGTGGGCGATGGGCGTACCCATGCTGATGGTCGCCCAGGCCAGTCTCGGCACCCTCAACGCGACCGCGCTGACCGCCGAAGTGCTCCTGAAACGCGGCATCGAGTCGCTGGGAGTCGTGATCGGCAGTTGGCCGGCCGAGCCCGATCTGGCGGCCCGGTGCAACCTCGAAGACCTTCCTGTCGCGGCAGGCGCGCCACTGCTCGGCGCGATCCCCGAGGGTGCGGGACAGCTGAACCCCGCACAGTTCCTGGAAAGCGCGCGGGCCGGGCTTTCGCCGTGGTTCGGTGGCGATTTCGACCCGGAACAGTTCGCGATGACCTACAAGTCCGGATGACCAGCTGAGTGAGATACATCCCTCACGGTCCGGCCTGATCTGAGGCAGACTGATCGACCGGAATGGGCACCGGCTTCGAGGAGGACCATTGACCGCGGCGGCTGAGAAGACCGACCTGCTGGCGATCGCGCGTGAGCAGGTGCTCGAGCGTGGGGTCGGACTGTCGCAGCAGCAGGTGGTCGAGGTGCTCCGGCTCGGGGACGACCGGCTGGAGGAGCTGCTGGGGCTCGCGCACGAGGTGCGGATGCGCTGGTGTGGTCCTGAGGTCGAGGTCGAGGGCATCGTCAGCCTGAAGACCGGTGGCTGCCCGGAGGACTGCCATTTCTGCTCGCAGTCGGGCCGGTTCCCCACGCCGGTGCGGTCGGCCTGGCTGGACATTCCAGGGCTTGTGCTGGCGGCGCGGCAGACGAAGGCCACCGGTGCCACCGAGTTCTGCATCGTGGCGGCGGTACGTGGGCCGGACAAGCGTTTGCTTGAGCAGGTGCGCCAGGGCATCAAGGTGATCCGCGACGACGGCAACGATATCCAGATCGCCTGCTCGCTGGGCATGCTCACGCAGGAGCAGGTGGACGAGCTCGTCGAGATGGGCGTCCACCGCTACAACCACAACCTCGAGACGGCTCGCTCGCACTTCCCGAACGTGGTCACCACCCACGAGTGGGAAGAGCGTTGGGAGACGCTGCAGATGGTTCGCGCGGCCGGGATGGAGGTGTGCTCCGGCGGCATCATCGGAATGGGTGAGTCGATCGAGCAGCGTGCCGAGTTCGCGGTCCAGCTGGCCGAGCTCGAGCCGGACGAGGTCCCGATGAACTTCCTCATCCCGAACCCCGGCACGCCGTACGAGAACTACCCGATCGTCGAGGGCTCGGAGGCGCTGCGCACGGTGGCCGCGTTCCGGCTGGCCATGCCGCGCACGATGCTGCGGTTCGCCGGCGGCCGTGAGCTCACGCTCGGCGATCTGGGCGCGGAGCAGGGCATGCTCGGCGGCATCAACGCGATCATCGTCGGCAACTACCTGACCAACCTCGGCCGCCCGGCCAGCCAGGACCTCGAGATGCTGGCCGAGCTGAAGATGCCGATCAAGGCTTTGAACGAGACCCTGTGACGTACTGCTCCTGGTGCGGTAAGGCCGAGTCCGAGACCGACCACACGGCGTGCCACAAACGGTTGGCATTGGTCGACCCGCCACGTTTCTGTCCACAGTGCGCGCGGCGGATGGTCGTTCAGGTGACCCCGGTCGGGTGGTCGGCGCGGTGCAGTCGGCACGGCGAGTCAACGTCCGCGGGTGTCACCGGATAAGCTCGGTCGCCTGGCCTAGTAACCGATAGGGGAGGTCTGGCTGTGTCTGAGCGGCCGGTCGAGGCGCGGGAAGCGGACGCGCCCGCGGACGTCCCGCTGTACCCGGCCTTCGACTACCCGTATTACATCCCGCCCGCGCCGCGGTCACGGGTTGTGGTCAAGCAGGACCTGCTGCCGGCGATCAGTGTGGTGTCGCTCGTCTCGCTGCTCGGCATCCCGTTGGCGTACCTGTGGTCACTGCTCGCGCCGAGCCAGCTCAAGGCGGTCAGCCGGAGCGGTCAGCTGGTGCCGTTGACCGCGGAGAGCTACCACCGGTTCGACTCCATGGCGGTGTTCGTCGCGCTCAGCCTGGGTGCCGGGCTGGTGGTCGGGGTGAGCGTCTGGTTCATGCGGGAGCGACGCGGCCCGGTGGCGATGGTCGCTGTGGTGCTCGGTTCGCTGCTGGCGGCGTATCTGGCCACGTTGATGACAGGCCTGTTCACCGGCTGGCTCTATGACGTGCCCACGGCGTTGAACGTGGGTGACGTGGTCGACGTCGCGCCCACGATCGAATCCACCTGGGTGATCCTTGCGCAGCCGTTGGCGGCCGCGCTGGCGTACGGCGTGCTGGCGGCCTGGAACGGACTCGACGACCTGGGCCGCCGCCTGGGCTAGGGCCGTTTCTCCAGGCCGTCGAGAATCCGGTCGAGCCCGTAGGTGAACTCGTCCTGGCGGGTTTCCTCGCCGGAGGTCAGGGCGGCCATTTCGTACAACCGGTTGAGCCGCGGGTAGCTCCTGGCCGCTTCCCGGGCGGCGGGCTCCATCCGTGCGGACCACTCGCGCTCGGTCAGTCCGCTGCGGGCGAGCGAGGTCATCCACGCGGCTTCGTTGATGCCCCACCCGATCACGTACGAGAGCACTGTGCTCAGCCCGAGGTTGGCTTCTTCCAGGCCGAATCCGCCCTCTTCGAACAGCGCGAGCATCCGGTCGGACAGCCGCATCACGTTCGGGCCCAGGTAGGACGTGCCGATCTGGCCCAGCACCGAGGCCACCCACGGGTGCCGCAGGATCATCGCGCGCACACTGCTCGCGCACACAGTCGTTGAGGCGCGCCAGCTTGCCGCGCCGGCCTCCGGTACTTCGATCTCGCCGTAGATCTCGTCGACGACCAGCTCGATCAGCTCGTCCTTGTTGGCCACATGCCGGTAGAGCGAGGTCGCACCCGCGCCGAGCTGTTTGCCCAGGTTGCGCATGCTCAGCGTGTCGAGGCCGTCGGCGTCCAGCAGCTTGATCGCCTCGGCGACGATCTGCTCCCGGCTCAGCGCGGGCTGTTCACGGCCGCGTTTCTGGCGTGTCCACACCGACAGTGCCTGCTCAGTCATGCCGTCAGCATAGCGCACGATGTTCGCACTTGCGTCAGCGTTCGCGTCATGCGTACAGTGTGCGCATCGACGGAACAACGTTCGCAAGCTGAGGGGAAAGACCGTGGAACACAACAGCTCACAGCGCCGCTGGTGGATCTTGGTGGTGCTTGTTCTCAGCACATTGGTGCTGGTCATCGACAACCTGGTGCTGACGGTCGCCGTGCCGCCACTGGCTTCGGACCTCGGCGCGAGCGCGCAGGACATCCAGTGGGTCCTGGACTCCTACATCCTGGTCTTCGCCGGACTGCTGCTGACCTCCGGCAGCCTCTCCGACCGGTTCGGCCGGCGGAAAGTGATGATCATCGGACTGGCGCTGTTCGGGGCGGCATCGTTACTGGCCTCCTTCGCCGCCGACCCGGCGCAGCTGATCATCGCCCGCACGATCATGGGCATCGGTGGCGCGTTGATCATGCCGAGCACACTCTCCATCCTGATCACGGTCTTCGACGACAAGGAACGTCCGAAGGCCATGGCCATCTGGAGTGCCGCTGCCACGGTCGGTTTCGTCGGTGGCCCGGTGCTCGGTGGCGTGCTGATCGCGTGGTTCTGGTGGGGTGCGGTCTTCCTGATCAACGTGCCGATCTCGATCCTGGCCATCATCGCCGCGCTGACTCTGATGCCGGAGTCCAAGGGCCCGTGGCAGAAGCCGGACCCGCTGGGCGCGATCCTGTCGGTCGCCGGCATGACCTCGTTCGTCTGGACGATCATCGAGCTGCCCAAGTACGCCCTGACCGACGCCGAGATCCTCATCCCGTTCGGGATCGCACTGGCCAGCCTGGTGTCGTTCGTGGTCTGGGAGAAGCGAACCGGCTCGCCGATGGTCCCCTTGGGACTGTTCAAGGCCCGCAACTTCCGCGGTGGCAGCCTTTCCCTGACGCTGGTGCAGATCGGCAACGGCGGCCTGATGCTGATCGTCACCCAGTACCTGCAGCTGGTCCTCGGTTACACGCCCACGCAGGCTGGTCTGTCGTTCATCCCGATGGCCATCGGTTCGCTGCTGTTCAACGCCCTCGGTGCCACGCTGGGCCAGAAGTTCGGCAACCGGCTGATGGCGGCCACCGGTCTTCTCAGCATCGCCGCGGCCTTCGGCTGGATGGCAACGCTTTCCGCAGATGCCGGGTTCGTGTCCATCGCCATTGCCTTGTTCCTGCTGGGTTGTGGTGGCGGTCTGGCGATGCCTGCCGCGATCGCCGCACTGATGGGAACCGTGCCTCCGGAGCAGGCCGGGGTCGGGTCCGCGCTGAACGACACCATCCAGCAGTTGGGCGCCGCGCTGGGCGTCGCTGCCCTCGGCAGCATCCTGAGCGGGGCTTTCACCGCCCAGCTGCCGGCTTCCTCGCCACACACCCTCGGTGAGGCGCTCCAGGTGCCCGGTCTGGCCGACGCCGCCCGAAACGCCTTCACCAACGCCATGTCCACCACGTTCGTGATCTCGGCTGTCGCGGTCGTGGCCGCCGCTGTGCTCGCCCTGCTGGTGATGCGGGACCCGAAGCCCAGCGAAGTCACCGAAGAACACGCCCTCGCAGCCTGATAACCTTTACACACCAAGGAGAAACTCCAATGGCCTTCAACACCTCCCACTGGCAGAACCGTCTCGACACCCTTCGCGAGCAGTACCACGTGCCTGGAGCATCGGTCGCTGTGCTTGTCGACGGTGAGATCCACGAACTGGCCAGCGGTGTGCTGCACATGGGAACGCGTGTCGAAGCCACGCCTGACTCGGTCTACATGCTGGGCTCGGTCGCCAAGGTCTACACCGCGACACTGGTGATGCAGCTGGTGGACGAGGGAAAGCTCGATCTGGACCAGCCGGTGGCCGAGATCCTGCCGGAGTTCGCCACCGCCGACCCGGCGGCCACCAAGACCATCACGCCTCGCCAGTTGCTCAGCCACACCAGTGGTTTGACGTGTGACTTCATGTACGACGGCGGCCGCGGCGACGACTGCATCGCCAACTACGTCGAGGCCGCCAAGGGGGTGGCGATGGACTGTCCACCTGGGATCGCGGTGTCCTACAGCGGTGTCGGGTACGTCACCCTGGGCCGGATCATCGAGGTGCTGACCGGCCAGACGTGGGACCAGGCATTGAAGGAGCGCCTGTTCACGCCGCTTGGCCTGACCCACACGATGACGCTTCCCGAGGAGGCCTTGAGTTTCCGCGCGGCGATGTCCCATCTCGGCTCGCCGGGCAGTTATCCGGATCCGGCGCCTGCCTGGGATCTCATGCCTCGCGCAGCCGGTCCGGGCGCCCGGGTCATCGCTTCGGCCGGCGACGTGGTCCGGCTGGCCAAGATGCACCTCGACGGCGGTGCCGGTGTGCTCAGCGAGGAATCCGTTGCGGCGATGCAGCACCGTGAGGTTGACGTCCCTGACAAGTGGACCGTCAGCGCCGACGGGTGGGGGCTCGGTTGGACGCTGTACGACTGGGACGGCGTCCCGGGGTACGGACACGACGGAGCTGCGGTCGGTCAGTACGCGTACCTGCGCGTCGTGCCGATGAAGGGCGTAGCGATTGCGTTGACCACCAACGGTGGTGGGGCGCGTCAGCTGTACGCGGCACTGTTCCGTGAGTTGCTCGATGAGCTCGCCGGTGTGCAGTTGCCTGGTGCCTTCGAGCCTGCTGCACAGCCGCCTGCCGTGGACATCAGCCGGTTCGCTGGGACATACAAGCGCGAAGGCGTTGTCATCACGGTGACCGGGAACGCCCACCTGACATACGAGTTTGTCGACGGTATGAAGGGCCTGGCGCCGACCATCGAGGCAGACCTGGTCCCGATCTCGGAGACCGTGTGGGCCGCGACCGGTGCGGGGCCGTCGTTCAGCGAAGGCTGGATGCCCGTGGTGTTCTCGACGTTGAAGGACGGCAACGACTACTGCTACATCGGAATGCGGGCCGCCCCCAAGGCAGCTCCCCACTCCCAGTGACTGAGAGGCTTTGCCCCCAATGCCACATTGGGGGCATCTGACGTCCCCAATGTGGCATTGGGGACAAAGCAAAAGCGTCAGTTGAGGTTCATGGGGGCCGAGAAGGCCGACGCGGGAGCAGGGACAGCGCGCAACGCCGCGATGATCCCTGCTTCTCGCGTGAGCAGGCTGTAGACCATGCGCAGGCGGTGCAGCGGCCGGACTTCCTCCAGCAGCGTCTGTCTGTCCTCGATAGGCAGCAGACAGTCGGCCGCCAGCAGGTGGGCGAGGTTGCCGATGTCGGTGTCCTCGTCCGGTTCCGTCCAGTCTTCACGTTCCCACGCCGTCTCGCAGTACCGGCGATACGCCGCCCGCGCGGACCGTTCGAGCGACGCGACCCGATCCGCCTTGGCGGGCGGGATCTGGGCGTCCGGGATCCACTCGACAGTGCCGATCAGGTAGGGCGCGCTGGTGGCGTCCAGGTCCAGCAGCCGGAACCGCCGCTCACCGGTGGTGACGATGTCGTAGCGGCCGTCCCCCAGCCGGGTGGCCTGCCGCAGGATCGCCGAGCAGCCGACCGCGGCGAGCTGGTCGGGTTTGTCGACCTCCTCGATGAGGGGTGTCCTGATCGCCGCGACCCCGAAACGCTTGTCCGGCACGACGCCTTTGACCAGGTCGACGGTCAGCTGGCGGTAGCGCGGCTCGAAGATGTGCAACGGCAGGTTCGCTCCCGGCAGCAGCACCGTCTGCAGCGGAAACAGCGGAAGCGTCTCGGGCACCAGTTCAAGTTACGTCCATCACCGGCTTTTCGCAGCAGGCGGCCGGAGAACGGCGAACGGATCGGTCACCTGCATACCGCGGTCGGCGAACCGGAACAGCGCCGCGGGACGGCCGCCGGACCGGCCTGGCCTGGTGGTGTCGCCAGTTGGTTCTAGCAGGCCACGCCTGGACAGCACGCGCTGCAGGTTGGTCGCTGAGACGCGGTAGCCCAGCGCGGCGGAGTACAGCTCCCGCAGCGCGGAGACGGTGAATGTCGGGGGAGCCAGCGCGAAACCGATGTTGGTGTACGACAGTTTCGACCGCAGCCGGTCGCGGGCCCGACGCACGATGGCCTGGTGGTCGAACGCGGTTTCCGGCAGGTCCCCGACCGGGTGCCAGCGGGTGTCCTCGGGCAGCTCAGGGTCGTTGTCCGACGGTACGAGCCCGAGGAACGCCGAAGCGACCATCCTCGGCCCGGGAACCCGGTCGGGCGCGCTGAACACCGCGAGCTGCTCGACGTGTGCGAGTTGTCTCACATCGACTTTTTCCTTGAGCTGACGGCGAATCGAATGCTCTACGTCCTCGTCGAGACGCAGCCTGCCACCAGGCAGTGACCAGCGGTGCATGTGCGGTTCCCGAGCGCGCTGCCAGAGCAGCACCTGTAGTGATCCCGCTCTCACTTGCAGCACAGCCGCCAAAACCTCATGGCCGAGCAGGGGTGCCTCGGTGGTAGCATCAGGCATGTTTTCGATCCTTAGGCGAAAACCTCGGGACCGGAAATCCTGAGCTAGGAGGACCAGATGACGGCAACCATGACTCCTTACAGCGGGGTTGAGCCGGACGCGGCATGGCGGGACGAAGTACGGCGCCTGGTCGACCAGCGCGACGCCGTCCTGCTCGCGCACAACTACCAGCTTCCCGAGATCCAGGACATCGCGGACTTTACTGGTGACTCGCTGGCGCTGTCGCGGATAGCGGCCGAAAGCGACAAGTCCACGATCGTGTTCTGCGGCGTGCACTTCATGGCCGAGACGGCCAAGATCCTCTCGCCGGGCAAGACCGTGCTGATCCCCGACGCGCGGGCGGGGTGTTCGCTCGCGGACTCGATCACCGGCGCTGACCTGCGGGCATGGAAAGCCGAGTACCCCGGTGCGGTGGTCGTGTCCTATGTGAACACGACTGCCGAGGTCAAGGCCGAGACCGACATCTGCTGCACGTCGTCGAACGCGGTGGACGTGGTGGCCTCTATCCCGGCCGACAAGGAGGTGCTGTTCTGCCCGGACCAGTTCCTGGGCGCGCACGTCAAGCGTGTGACCGGGCGCGACAACATCCGCATCTGGGCGGGCGAGTGCCACGTGCACGCCGCGATCAACGGCCCTGAGCTGGCCGAACGCGCCTCGGCGGACCCGGACGCGGACCTGTTCGTGCACCCGGAGTGCGGTTGTGCGACCTCGGCGCTGTACCTGGCCGGCGAGGGCATCGTGCCGCCGGAGAAGGTCAAGATCCTGTCCACAGGCGACATGGTCAAGGCGGCCAAGGCCACCCAGGCGCGTTCGGTGCTGGTGGCCACCGAGATCGGCATGCTGCACCAGTTGCGCAAGGCCGCGCCGGAGATCGACTTCCGGGCGGTCAACGACCGCGCGTCGTGCCGCTACATGAAGATGATCACACCGGCCGCGCTGCTGCGTGGCCTGCGGGAGAACAAGGACCAGGTGCACGTCGACCCGGAGACGGCGGCCCGGGCGCGGGCGTCGGTCCAGCGGATGATCGAGATCGGCCAGCCCGGCGGTGGGGAATGAGCCCCCGCTGGGAGGCCAGAGCGGACGTCATCGTCGTCGGCACCGGCGTGGCCGGGCTGACCGCTGCACTTGAGGCCCGCGAACTGGGGCTGCGCGTCCTGGTGATCACCAAGGCGGCCGCGGGGTCCGGCAATACGCGTTGGGCCCAGGGGGGTGTCGCCGTCGTCATGCCGGGGGAGCATGACGACGGCGACTCGGTCGAAGCTCACGTGCAGGACACCCTGGTGGCGGGCGCCGGCCTGTGCGAAGCCGACGCGGTCGACGCGATCCTGACCGGTGGAGCGCAGGCCGTGGCCCGGCTTCGCAGGCTGGGCGCGGTGTTCGATCCGGCCGACAATGGAAAGCTCGCCAGGACAAGGGAAGGCGGGCACAGCGCGTTCCGTGTCGTGCACGCGGGCGGGGATGCGACCGGCGCCGAGATCGAGCGGGCTTTGCTCACGGCCACACATGACGGCCGGGTTCCTTTGCTGGACAACCACATCGCTGTCGACACCGTGCGTACGGCGTCGGGTGCTGTGGTCGGTTTGCTTGTGTTGGACCCGAATGGTGTGCCCGGCGTCGTCAGCGCGCCTGCGGTCTTGCTTGCGACAGGCGGGCTTGGGCAGCTGTATCAGGCGACGTCGAACCCTGAGGTGGCGACGGCTGACGGTTTGGCCTTGGCTCTGCGAGCCGGAGCGCCAGCTGCGGACGTGGAGTTCGTGCAGTTCCACCCGACTGTGCTGTACACGGGACCGGGCGCGCGTGGGCGGTGTCCGTTGGTCACCGAAGCTGTGCGTGGTGAAGGCGCGGTGCTTGTCGACGCGCTTGGTGAGCGCGTGATGGAGGGCGTGCATCCGCTGGAAGATCTCGCGCCTCGGGATGTCGTTTCCGGAGCGATCGCGCGACGGATGGCGCTGGAGCCGGGCGGTGTGGACGACCATGTCTACCTGGACGCCACGCATCTGGACGCTGCCCTGTTCCGCAGGCGGTTCCCGACTGTGCTGGCCGCGTGCCAGTCCATCGGTGTCGATCCGTCGGCCGACCCGATCCCGGTGTCTCCGGCAGCGCATTTCGCCTGCGGCGGTGTCGCGGCCACTGTGGACGGACGAACGGGCGTCATCGGCCTGTACGCCGTCGGAGAGGTCGCGCGGACCGGCTTGCACGGGGCGAACCGGCTGGCGTCCAACAGCCTGCTCGAAGGACTTGTCGTCGGCTCCCGGGCCGCGAGAGCCATCGCCGCGGACCTGTCCGCGTGCATCCTCGCCGACCCCAAAGCCGGTGTACGCGTGTCACTTCCGGAAGCTCCCGTGGCCAACCGCGACGTCCTGCAGCGCGTGATGAGCCGTTACGCGGGAATCGGGCGTGACGCGGAAGGCCTCGCCGTGGTCGGCTCGGTGCTTGATGTGTCCGCTGTGGACACTGTGCTGACGACGCGGGAGAACGTCGAGGACGCCGCGTTGACGCTGGTCGCGCGCGCCTTGATCGCGGCCGCCGCGGCACGCACGGAAAGCCGTGGCTGTCACGTGCGGACTGATTTCCCAGCTGTGGACCCGGCCTGGCAGCACAGCCTCGCGGTCCGGCTCAACCCGTCGGGCCAGCCGGTGCTGGCGGCGAAGACCTTGCTGAGGAGCGCGGCGTGACCGAGATTGACCAGATCGTCGACCGCGCGCTGGACGAGGACCTGCGTTACGGGCCCGACGCGACCACCGAGGCCACGGTCCCGGCCGACGCGATCGGCATCGCCGAGATCACGCCGCGTAGCCCGGGCGTGCTCTCAGGCGGTGCGGTCGCGTTGATCGTGTTCGAACGTGTGCTCGGCGACTACGAGGTTCTGCGCCGGGCACCGGACGGCAGCAGGCTGACCGCGGGAGATCCCGCGCTGATCGTGAAAGGTTCCCTGCGGGGTCTGCTGACCGCGGAACGCACGGCGCTGAACCTGTTGTGCCACCTGTCCGGTGTGGCCACGGCGACCGCACGCTGGGTGGACGCCGTCGAAGGCACCGGCTGCGCGATTCGCGACACCAGGAAAACGATGCCCGGGCTGCGGGTACTGGAGAAGGACGCGGTCCGGCACGGCGGTGGCGTGAATCACCGGCTCGGCCTCGGCGACGCCGTTCTCATCAAAGACAATCACGTACTCGCGGCCGGATCGATAACGGCGGCTTTGACAGCCGCGCGGTTGCACGCACCGCAACTGCCGTGTGAAGTCGAGGTCGACGATCTCGACCAGCTCGACGAGGCGTTGGCGCTGCGCGCGGAACTCGTCCTGCTGGACAATTTCACCCCTGACCAGTGCGCCGAGGCCGTTCGACGGGCCAAGGCCGCGGGCGGGATCACCCGCCTTGAGGCATCCGGCGGGCTGACGATAGATGTCGCGCGGGCATATGCGCGGACAGGTGTGGATTATCTCGCCGTCGGTGGTCTGACCCACTCCGCGCTCGCTCTCGATCTCGGGATGGATCTTGTTTCATCCAATTCTCAGGCGGCACATCGCGCGGACGGCTAATGTCTCGAATGTGCCCGCTCGCCGACCATTCCTGATGAGTGCCGCCCTGCTCGCACTACCGGCGGTACTTGTCGGCTGTACGGCGGCACCGACGCTGACAGCCTCAGGCAGCACGGACAGCACTTCGCTGGTGCTCGCCGTGCCCAACGAGCCGCTGAACGTGCACCCACTCGCGGGTTACGGCCAGCACGGCGCCGCCAAGGTCTTCGACGGCCTGCTCGAGCACCAGGCTGACCTGAGCGTGCGCCCCGCACTGGCCGTCGAGCTGCCGACACCGTCGGCCGACGGCAAGTCCTGGACCGTGAAGCTGCGCGGTGACGTGCGCTTCCAGGACGGCAGCGCGTTCGACGGCAAGGACGTCGAGGCGACGTACCGCGCTCTGCTCGACCCGGCGTACGCCTCGCCGTTGCGCTCCCGGTACAGCGTGATCACCGGCGTCACGGAGGTCACACCGCCGCCGACCACCACCACGTCAGCGCCGCCCACGACGTCCAGCCGCGTGCCACAGTCCACCAAGACGGTTCCGGTCGGCAGCACAGTCCGGTTTGACCTGGCGCAGCCGTACGCGCCCTTCCCGGATCTGCTTGTGCTCGGCATCGTGCCCAGCGAGACGCTCACGCAACCCGCGAACGTGGCCTCTCTCAAACCAGTCGGCACGGGCCCGTACCAACTGGAGGAGTGGAAGCGCGGCGAGAGCATGACGCTGCGTGCCAACAGCTCCTATTTCGGCGGCGCTCCCACGGTCGCCAAGGTGACTATCGAGTTCATCCCCGACGACGCCGCGCGTGTTCAGCGTGTCCGTGACGGCAAGCTCGACAGCGCGGCCTTGCCGCCCGCACAAGCCAAGAGTTTCGAGAACTCCGACGTCTTCGCCGTGCTCTCGCAGCGCAGCGCCGGCGTCCGGACCGTGCGGCTGCCCGCGGCCAACCCGGTCACCAGCGACCCGCAGATCAGGCTCGCTCTCAACTACGCGGTGAACCGTCGCAGCATGATCGACGGTCCGCTCGCGGGCCGTGGCACTGAGGCGTACACACCTATGTCGCCCGTGCTCGCGGAGTACTTCGAACCATCCGCCAAGTTCTCCCACGACGTCCCGACCGCCAAGTCGTTCCTCGACACAGGCGGTTGGGTGACGGGCTCAGACGGCATCCGTACCAAGAACGGCGTCCCTGCCAGGTTCTCGCTCGTCTACCCGGCTGGTGACACGGTCTCCCGTGACCTCGCGACGGCCTTCGCGGCCGACGCCGACGCTGTCGGCATCCAAGTGTCGACCAGCGTTGGCGCCCCCACACCCGCCGACGCCGCGATCATCAGCGTCGGCGACCCGTTCGACCCGGACCTGGCCTTGTACCCGCTGCTTCACGACAGCGACACCAAGATCGCCACCCCGCTCGAGGCAGCCCGCGCCACCACAGATCCGGCTCAACGGGCCGTCGAGTACCGCAAGATGCAGCGCACCTATGTGGAGTCCCCCAGCATGGTCGTGCTGGCCGGGATCGAACACACCTACGTCCTGCGCCGGAACTGGACCGGCTATCAGGCCGTCGTCGACGCGGACACCCAGGACGGGACCTGGGGTGCGTGGTGGAACCTGTCGCGCTGGCAGCCTCGCTAGACGAGCTTGCTGTAGTACTCCTCCTGCGAGGGGTAGTAGTCGTCGAAGCTCGGCAACGGCTTGCCCTCACGTGAGGCGATGAGCACGTCGAGGTAGTACTCCCAGCCGGGACCGGTGCTGCCGACGATGTCGGTGCGTTCGACGTGCTGGATCAGGCGCAGTTCGGTGACCCCGTCGGACTCGATGAGCTGGACTTCCATCCGCCAGGTGCCGTTGTCGTCCGTGCTGGACACGGCGAGGTGCGTGGGCGCTGAGCAAGCGTCGATGTGGATGTCCATCCACGGCTGGCCTTCTTCGTGGATCATCTGCACTTTGATCGTGTTGCCGGGCGCGCCGGTGCCTTCCCAGGGGCCGAACCAGCGGGCCGTGCGCTCGGATTCGGTCACGCTGGCCCAGACATCCTCGATCGGCGCACGCATCGTGCGCGTCAGGATCAGGTCGTGGCCCTTATCCGTGCGAACCAGTTTGCCGGTCGGGATGGGCTTCATGGACAGTCCTCCTGTGCTCGCGGCGGGTTCTCATAACCTCGGTTTCGAGTGCGTCCAGCCGGCTCTCCCAGATGCCGGCCGGTGCCGCGAACTGGCCGATCCACTCCTGCAGAGCGGCCAGGCCGTCCGTGTCCAGGGCGTAGACCCGTTGTCTGCCAACGGTTTCGTCCCGGACCAGGCCGCTGTGCCGCAACACCCGCAGATGACGGCTGACCGCCGGGCGGGTGATGGTGAAGCGCCCGGCGATCTCACCGGCCGGCATCGGGCCGGCCCGCAGCATCAGCAGGATCTCCCGGCGAACCGGATCCGCGATCGCACCGGCCACGAGGTCCAACACGCCGGAAGCGTAACCAGTGGGTTACACGTCAGTCAAGGCGTCTGCGAACCGGGCGATCTGCTCCCCGGAGACGAAGTAGTGCGGCGACGCCCGGACCAGCTTGTCCAGGCCGCGGCGGGTCATGTCGTACTGCGTCGAGCTTGCGTACGAGACCGTCACCGCGATGCCGCGCTCCCACAACCGGTCACGCACCTCTTCGGCTTCCCTCCCAGCCACATCGAAGGTCACGATCCCGCACTGCCGGCTGCCCAGATCGTGCACAGTCACGCCGGGCACCTCGGACAGCAGGGACCTGGTGAGCTTCGCCCGCTCCTGCACGGCCGCAGCGATCTCCTCGATCCCCAACGACATCGCGTAGCGAGCGGCCGCGATCATGCCCAGCCGCTCGGCGACGCCGTACTCCCACAGCTCGAACCCCTTGGCGCCCGGCGACAACGTGAACTTGTCCGGCGACTCCCAGAGTGCGGCCGTACCATCGATCAGCCGCGGCCGCAGTCCAACCTGATCGCGCACCACCAGAACCCCGGTCCCACGCGGCGCACGCAGCCACTTCCGGCCGGTCCCCGACACAATGTCCACACCCAGTCCGGCCGCGTCGACCGGCAACTGTCCGATCGACTGGCACGCGTCGAGCAGAACCAACGCACCCACGGAATGTGCGATCTCGGCCACTTCCTTGACCGGGTTGACCAGCCCACCGTTGGTCGGCACGTGCACCAGCGACACGAGCTTGACGCGCTCGTCCACCATCGCCTTCAAGGCCTGCACATCCACTGCGCCGGTCTCGTCCGACGGAATGGGCTCAATCTGGTGGCCGAGATGCAGCAGCGCCAGCGCATTGCTGTGGTACTCGGCCTCAGTCACCAGCACCCGGTCACCAGGCTTCAACGAAATCGCGTCAAGCGCCGCCAGCCATGAGCGCGTCGCACTGTCCGTGAACGCCACCTCATGCGGCTCACAGCCCAGGAACTCCGCGAAGACCGCGTAACCCGCCGCCAAGTCGTCCGCACGTTCCGAGGCGGCCCGGTAGCCGCCTACCTCGGACTCGCGCTGCAGATGCGCCTGCACCTCGCGAAGCACGGGCGCAGGCGGTAACGACGAGCCCGCACTATCGAGAAAGACCAGGTCATGGCAGCCAGGGGTGTCCGCACGCACCGCGTCAAGATCGATCACACCTTGACGCTACCTACAACATCCAGGCGACGGCTCCCCCGAGCGCGAGCACGGCGAGGGCGCCGAGCAGCATGGCGAAGACCCGGGCGGTCTTCCAGGCCGCGTACACGCCGCCGGCCAGGAATCCGGCGAGGATGACCAGGCCGATGACGGGGATTTCCTTGGGCACTACAGGACACCCTTCGTTGACGGGACGCCGCTCACCCTAGGGTCAGGCTCGACGGCGGCGCGCAACGCCCTGGCCACGGCCTTGAACTGGGCCTCGGTGATGTGGTGCGGGTCGCGGCCGTGGATCACGCGGACGTGCAGCGCGATCCCGGCGTGGAACGCGAGTGAGTCGAAGACGTGCCGGTTGAGCACGAACGGGTAGTTGCCGCCGATGGTGAACGTGTTGAACTGCTCAGGCTCGCCGACGTGCACGCAGTACGGCCGGCCGGAGACGTCGACCGCCGCGTGCGCGAGGGTTTCGTCCATCGGGATCCAGGAGTCGCCGAACCGGCGGATGCCTGCCTTGTCGCCCAGGGCTTCGCGAATCGCCTGGCCGAGCACGATCGCGACGTCCTCGACGGTGTGGTGCGCGTCGATCTCGACATCGCCGGTGGCACGCACGACCAGGTCGAACGAGCCGTGCGCGCCGAACGCGGTCAGCATGTGGTCGTAGAACGGCACGCCGGTGCCGATGTCGAGCTTGCCTGAGCCGTCCAGGTCGATCTCGACGTGTACGGACGACTCCTTGGTGGTCCGTTCGATCTTCCCGATCCGGTTCACGCGATCTCCTTACTCACAGCCAGGAATGCGTCGTTCTCCTCGGGCGTGCCGATGGAGACACGCAGGTGCTTCTCGATTCCGACATCCCGGATCAGCACGCCGCGGTCCAGATAGGCCTGCCAGGCACCGGGTTCGAACAGTCCGAACAGCACGAAGTTGGAGTCGCTCGGCACGACTTGGAAACCCATGCCACGCAACGCTTCCATCACACGCTCACGTTCCGCTGCGAGCTTGGCGACCGAGGTCAGCGTCGCGTCCGCGTGCCTGAGCGCGGCTCGCGCGGCGGCCTGCGTGAGCAGGGAAAGGTGGTATGGCAAGCGAACCAGCTGCAACGCGTCGACCACTGCGGGCGCTGCGATCAGATAACCGAGGCGGCCACCGGCGAACGCGAACGCCTTGCTCATCGTGCGGCACACGATCAGCTTGTGGCCGAAGTCCTCCAGCAGCGACACCGCGCTGGGCTGGGACGAGAACTCGGCGTAGGCCTCGTCCACCACGACGATCCCGGGCGTCGCCTCGACCAGCGTCCGCAGCTCGTCTACGGGGACTGACTGCCCGGTCGGGTTGTTCGGGCTGGTCACGAACGTGACGTCCGGCTTGCGCTCCTGCACGATCCGAGCCGCTTCGACGGTGTCCAGAGAGAAGTCGGCACGCCGGGGCGTCGGGGCCCATTCGGTCCGGGTGCCCGCGGCGATGATCGGGTGCATCGAGTAGGACGGCTCGAACCCGAGCGCGGTCCGGCCGGGCCCGCCGAAGGCCTGCAGGATTTGCTGCAGAATCTCGTTGGAACCGTTGGCCGCCCACACATTCGCGGCCGTGACCGGAAATCCTGTGTCCCGGGTGATGTAGGCGGCAAGATCTTCGCGCAGCGCCACGGCGTCCCGGTCGGGATACCGGTGCAGCCCCCACGCGACCTCCTCGACCGCTTTGGTGAGATCGGCGACCAGTTCGGGCGGCGGCGGGTACGGGTTCTCGTTGGTGTTCAACCGGACCGGGACATCCAGCTGCGGCGCGCCATACGGCGTGCGGCCGCGCAGATCCTCACGGAGCGGCAAGTCCTCTAGTCGTACGTCCTTCATCGGCTCTCGAATCTTGCGGCGACGGCCTGGCCGTGCGCGGGGAGGTCTTCGGCATTGGCCAGGGCGATCACCTGGCTCGCGACGTCACGCAGCGCGTCCTGCGAGTAGTCCACGACGTGGATGCCCTTCAGGAACGTCTGCACCGACAGGCCGGAAGAATGTCGCGCACAGCCGCTCGTCGGCAGGACGTGGTTCGAGCCCGCGCAGTAATCCCCAAGCGAAACAGGCGAATACGCGCCGATGAAGACCGCACCCGCGTTACGTACCCTCGCCGCGACCGCTCGCGCGTCGGCCGTCTGGATCTCCAGGTGCTCGGCGGCGTACGAATCCACAACCTTCAGTCCAGTGTCTATATCGGACACCAGCACGCAGCCGGATTGCTTGCCGGACAACGCAGTCGAAACGCGCGACGAATGCTTGGTCGCGCCAACCTGACCGACGAGCGCGGCGTCCACCGCGTCGGCCAGCTGTTCGGACGTGGTCACGAGGACACTTGCGGCCAAGGTGTCGTGCTCGGCCTGGCTGATCAGGTCGGCGGCCACGTGCACAGGGTCGGCCGTCTCGTCGGCCAGGATCGCGATCTCGGTCGGGCCGGCCTCGGCGTCGATCCCGATCAGCCCACGCAGCAAGCGTTTCGCGGCCGTGAGATAGATGTTGCCGGGTCCCGTGACCATGTCCACCGGCGTCAACTCGGTGCCGTCGGTGTCCGTTCCGCCATAGGCCAGCAATGCCACGGCCTGAGCGCCGCCGATGCCCCACACCTCTTCAACACCGAGCAACGCGCACGCAGCGAGCACCGTCGGGTGCGGCAGGCCACCGAAACCGGCCTGCGGGGGCGAGCAGACCACAAGCGATTCGACACCGGCGGTCTGCGCCGGAACGACGTTCATGACCACACTGGACGGATACACCGCGAGGCCGCCAGGCGCGTACAGGCCTACGCGCTGTACGGGGACCCAACGCTCTGTGACCGTCCCGCCAGGTACAACCTGCGTGGTCGTGTCTTTGCGCCGCTGTTCGGCGTGCACCAGACGGGCGCGCTTGATGGACTCGAGCAGGGCGTCCCGGACCGCCGGGTCCAGTTCGCGCTCGGCCTTGGCCAGCTCCTCGGCAGGCACGCGGATGGCGGCGGGCCGGACGTTGTCGAACTGCTCAGTGAAGTCCAGCGCGGCATCGACGCCGCGATGATGGATCGCCTCGACCAGCGGTCGCACGCGGTCCATGACCGCGTCCACGTCCGTTTCCGCCCGGGGCAGGACTGCCCGCAGTTCGGCGGGCGACGGCACACGGCCACGCAGATCGATGCGGCTGAGCATGGCTCAAGGGTAAAGGTCCGGCCTGCGCGGACCGAAGTTGGCGTGCATGTTGTCCAGGCCAAGTCCGCCGGTCAGCAGCCGTTCCTTGGCATTGCCGAGCAGTTGGCGCGTCCACGTGGTGAAACCGCCGTCTGCCAGCGAGATTCCCCGGGCGAGAAGCTCGAAGCAAGCGTCGACGTAGTACCCCCGGCCCCTGGTCCTCTCTTGATCGAAAACGACCTCCACCTGCGGAAACTTCTCCGCCAGCGGGGTCAGCACCCGCTCCTGCGGGACATCCGTACGGTTGCCGGTCAGATCAGTGATCGCCACGCGAACCTCCGGCAGGTGGCTGACCAGCGTCAACAGCGCCTCAAGCTGGTCGTGAAGGCTTTCGGTCTCGAACCGGAACGAGCCCTCATCCCGCCCGGCGACGGTGAGCGCGAGCAGCCGGAAATGTGACAGCCATGCCTCCGGAAACGGCTGCGTCCGTACCAACCTGTGAGACGCACACAGCCGGACCCGCTCCCGGCCCTGCCGTCGCACGGCGGACTCCAGCGCCAGCGCATTGGTCGAATCCGCAGTCACCTCTGTCCCACGCGCAGTAGTGAGCACGAACGGATCCGATTCCTTGATCACCTGCTGACCGTCGCGGAGCGCAGTACCACGCAGGTGAGGCACTTCTTCGCCGCCAGGCCGTCTATCTGCTCGGGTCTACCGGCTATCTGACCCGGACTGGACGTGACCAGCTCGCAGGGCTTCAGTACGCGCACGCTCAATCGGATCATCGACACGCTCGCTGCGAACCATTCGTCCAGTAGGTTCGAGAGCGCGAGGTTCTTCCAAGTCTCACAACTTCCCATGTTCTTGATCGACCTGTGGGAGACCAGAGGCAAGGACGCAGATTCCCTCCTCGCCCAACTGGTGCGCATGTCACCGGACCATAGCTGGCAACTGGTCCGTCGACTTTGGGCAGCAGGCGTACCGATCGGGCCGAAGGCTACTGCGGAGCTCGCCACGGTCACCGACGGTGCTGTCATGGACCTTCATCACCAGTGGGGCACGATCCGCACACTGCGGGATCTCATGCACCCCGAAGGGGTAGCACGTCTGCTGGGTATGGCCGTCGATGCGGACCTGACAGACGATTTGCGCATCGCGGCCATCGCGGAAGCCAGCGGTTCAAGCCCTGCCGCGGCCGCAGCGATGGGATTCCTGATGAAGCGCAACGACTTCCCTGACTGGGAGTTCCCCGACAGTGACGCGGACGCCATCGATGCCATACCTGACGCAGACGACGAGATTCTCGAAGGATTTCTACTCATCGTCCAGAACAGGCACCTTGCCGAGGGCACGCGAGCAAACGCCGCCGCCCTTGCCGTCATCAGTGGAGGAGAATCGGTATATCAGGAATTGGTGAGACAGCAGTTCTCCGCCAGCCTTATTGCCCTCCTCGGCGAGGAGGCTGCCCGCGGCACTACGGAGGCACGTTCGGTGTTGTGGCGCATGGTGACTGACACACACTTGGCCTCAAGCCAGCGATTCGAAGCTGCGTACGAACTAGACCTGCTCGGTGGTGATTCTGAAGCCTCGGCCTTCCGGGTCCTTGCCAAAGACCCGGATTTCGATGAGCGCTACCGTCGGCGAGCAGTCGCAGCGCTCGCCGACCCGTCTGTTTGATTGTTGGAACTCGTAGCCCGACGCCACTTGGGGGCATCCCCCTTCGCATCAGGGGAGGTAGGACTTTCGGTGTTCGCTGCAGAGGTACAGGGTGAGGCCTTCCGGGGTGGTTGTGCGGGAGAGGCCGCCCCAGGTGCGGTTGGGGTCCAGCTCGAGGAGCATGGCTTCGAGGAAACGGAAGTCGGCGTCGGTGCCGGCGCGGGCTGAGGGGGTGTGGCCGTAGCCCCGCAGTTCGTCGTCTGTGCTCAGGTCGGAGGGCATCTGGGCGGCGAGTTCCTTCATCAGGTCGCAGTCGGACTTGAGCTGGCTGTCGAGCTGGTCCACGGCTATGCCGAGGATCGGCCCGGCCAGCGGCGCCGCGTGTTTGAGGACCTTGAGCACGCCTCGTAGGTATGGGCCGGCCTTGCGGAACCATTCGGCGGGCTGCCGGATCGGGTAGCAGCCCTCCGTTTCGGGCAGCCGGTGCCAGGCGCCGGGTTCCTCACAGTAGAGCCTCAGTTCGTAGCGGCGTTTTCCCTTGACCGACACCAAGGCGAACACGCTGGGGCAGCGGGTCTCCTGTTGCAGCTGGGCGATGTGTTGCAGCCGCATGAACATTCGCTGATTGTATTCGGCATTTCCGTCTACTTTGTCCTCGATGCGGGTGATGGTCCGGGCGATCTGGTCGAGGCTCATCCGGGTCATGTCCCGTTCGGACGGCGCGAGTCCGAGCAGAAGCCCGGGTATGTCAACGAGTTCGCCGGAATGGTGGCACTCGATGTCGTGCCGCGGCGGAACCCGGGACAGTCGTTTGCTGAGATTGTCGTAGTTGTACAGCTCGGTGCATCCGGCTTCGCAGCGGCACGGCACCTGACGGTCGATCTCCAAGCCAGGGAAGCGTTCCAGAGTGCGGTTCAGCCCGTCATCCAAGACGGAGAAGAAAGCCGCGGGTGACGGCCCGCGAACCGTGAGTTCCACGGTCTTTCGGTGAGTGTCAGCCCGGACCAGGGCGGTCTGCTCGCCATTTTTCAACAGCGCACCCGTACGCCAGTGAGTGTTGGTGCTGAATCGGTGCGATCGCGCGATGAACCACGTCGGAATGCCCGGAGGCATCGTGTTCAGCCGGTACAGAACGCGAATCTCCTGCGAGCCGGCCAAAGCGTCCCACTGCTGCTGGTACGTCGGAGGGTTCCACGAAAGCCGTTCCACCACAAGGCTGACATCGTCCGGACGCCCGTCGACCCGGTACGACAGGTCGTACTTGTCCATCATGCCAAGGAAATGGTCCCGCATGCCCTGATCGAGATCCCACCAGAGCTCGTTGAGGTGCTCACGCGACAACAGCCCGTGCGAAGCGGCCACTTCTTCGCTGTCGAGCACTTTGCTGATGTACTCGTTGACCCATTCCGGCTTGAGGATCACGGTCCGGCACAGCTCGGGATCCTCGCTGTAGTAAAGAATGTCGCCCAGCTCGTGCAAGGCCCGGGCGATGTACCGCTGCTGCACCGGATCTTCCAGGCCGACCGACGCCATCATCCGCCACATCCGCTCCGGAGTGCAGTGCTTGTGCTCCGAGCCGCGCAGCACGGCCGCGCCGTTGAGCCACGTGACCGGCCATTCGGACCCCATCAGCGGCAGGTCGGCCGCGGCATCGGCCAAGCACGTGCGCAGCGCCTCGATTCCGGTGGCAGTCTCGTTGTCCACCGACATACTGCCCACGATCATTCTGTATTCACGTTGCAGATCGTCCAGCGGCAGATCGACCGGCCGGTCGGTGATGTGGGTGGCGACCAGGATGATCGGCGACTCCGGGGCCCGCGCGGAGATGATGTCCAGCCAGTACCGCAGTTTGCCCTGCTCCCAGCCGTGCCGGGAGTTCCACAGCAGCAGGAACAGCGACCGGTTGGTCAGGAAGAACTGGTGCGTGGCGTGGTAGATCTCCTGCCCGCCGAAGTCCCACGCGGACAGCGTCATATCGACGTCGGCAAGATGCGGGTGCGCCAGCGGGAGATCGAGGATCTGCAGCCCGTGCGTGGACGGCTCTTGCGGGTCGAAGGTCTCTCCGCTCAACGCCTTCACCAGCGACGTCTTGCCGACCCCGCCCTCGCCCACGACCAGCAGCTTGGAACTCCACTGTGCCTCGGATCCCTGCATCCGCGCCCGGAGGAACGCCATCGCCGAGCCGGTCCCGTCGGCGATCTCCGGCGGCGGACTGATGAGGGGATTGCCCGCGACGAAGAGATCGGTGAGCCTGGGCAGATCGGTCAGCCAGTCCGGCAGATGACCGATGAGGTTGTTGGACAGCTCCAGGTACCGCAACGTCTTCAGGTCGGCGAAGCTGTCGGGCAGCACGCCGATCTCGTTGTCCAGCACCGCAAGGTGATCCAGTTCGGGAAGGGTGCCGATGCTCTCCGGCAGGGCGGTCAGCTTGTTGCGCCCGGCGTAGATGCTGTCCAGTCCACGCAGCTCGCCGATGGCCTCAGGCAGGTTGGTCAGCTGGTTGCCGTACATCACCAGTGTCTGCAGGTTACGCAGATCCGGCAGCCATCGCGGCAGATCCGTCAGGTAGTTGCGATTCATGTTGAGTGTTCTCAGCCCGGTCATCCCCGCCAGGCAGCCGGGTACCTCGGTGAACCTGTTCTCGCTCAGGAACAGATACCTCAGCTCAGTCAGATCGGCGAACCGGGCGGGCAGCTCATGCAGGCGGTTCTCGCTGAAGTCCAGCCACACCAACCGGGAGAGCCCGCTGATCCAGCCGGGAATCTCGACCAGGCCGTTGGACTTGGCGTAGAGGAGGGTCAGCTGGGTGAGCTCGGCCAGCCATTCGGGCAGGGCGATGAGCCCGCAACCGTTGATCGTCAGCTCCCGCAGGCCGGTCATCGCGGCCAGCCACGTGGGCAGCTCGGTGATCTCGTTGTCGCCGAGAGACAGTTCGGTGAGGCCCGTCTGACCGGCCAGCCAGTCGGGCACCCGGGACAGTTTGTTCGTGGCGAAGGACAACCTGCGCAGGCCCCTGACCGGTGGGATGCCGGTCAGCCGGTTGCCGTCGACATGCAGGTCGCGCAGTGCCGGGAAGGCGCTGATCCAGCCCGGGAGTCCATCCAGGTTGTTGTAGCGGATGTCCAGCCGCGCCAGGTGCCTCAGCCCGGTCAGGGAGTCAGGCAGGCTGGTCAGGCCGCATTCCTGGGCGCAGAGGGCAGTCAGCTCGGTGAAGTCGCCGACCCAGTGCGGCAACTGCTCCAACGGGTTCTCGCTCACGGTCAGCACGCGCAGCCGATTCATCCCGGCGAGCCAGTCGGGGAGCCTGGTCACCTTCCCGCTGCCGATGTTGAGCCTGACCAGGTCAGGCAGCAAGGACAGCCATACCGGGACCTCGGTGGCACCCGCGTTGCCCAGTGCAAGCTCGGTCAGCTGGGTGAGCTCGCCCAGCTCAGGTGGTATGGCGGCGAACTTGTTGAAGTTGCTGAGCAGCGATGTCAGGTTCCGCAGCCGGAGAACGGGCTGCGGGAAGACCTTGAAGTCGTTGGCCCGGATGTCGAGCTTCGTCAGCGCAGGCAGGCCGGCGATCCAGCCGGGAAGCTCCGCCAGCCGGTTGGTGTTGAGTTTGAGTTCGGTGAGATCGGTCATCCCAGCGAGTGCAGGCGGCAGTTCACGCAGCCGGAGACTGGACAGATCCAGGGTGGTGGCGCCGGTTTCGCGGGCTTCGCGGATGCGGCGGACTGCCTCGGGGACCATGGTTGCCCAGCTTTCCAGCCGGGGCCGTGGCCTGCGGGTGTTTCGGGTCGAGTGACCTGTTCGGACCAACCGGTAGGCTTTGGGCCGTGAACGTTGTCGTGTTGGACTACGGGTCGGGCAATCTCCGTTCCGTCGAGCGTGCCTTGCGGCGCGTCGGCGCGGACGTCGAGGTGACCGCGGACGTCCATGCGGCGTTGAACGCGGATGGCCTGGTGGTCCCGGGTGTCGGGGCGTTCGCTGCCTGCATGCAGGGCCTCAAGGCCGTGTCGGGGCATCGCACGGTGGACACGCGGCTGGCCGGTGGGCGCCCAGTGCTGGGCATCTGCGTCGGGATGCAGATCTTGTTCGAGCGCGGGATCGAGCACGGGCAGGAGACTGAGGGCTGCAACCAGTGGCCGGGCACAGTCGAGCGGCTCGAGGCCGAGGTCGTCCCGCACATGGGCTGGAACACGCTCCGCGCTCCGCAGGACACGACGTTGTTCGCCGGTCTGCCGGAGGACGCGCGGTTCTACTTCGTGCACTCGTACGGCGTGCGCAAGTGGGAGCTTGAGCCGGACACCACGTTCAAGCCCCCACTCGTGACATGGGCGAACCACGGCTGTGATTTTGTTGCCGCTGTGGAGAACGGTGCGTTGTCCGCGACGCAGTTCCACCCGGAGAAGTCCGGTGACGCCGGTGCGCACCTGCTCAAGAACTGGCTCGGGTCCCTATAGGACCAGTGCCCCCGGAGTCGCGGCCCACGTCGGGAAGTCGGCGACGCCTGCGTTGGTGACGTTGAATCCGCCGTTGCCCGCCGAGAACGCGACTGGGATGGATCCCCAGCCGTTGACACCGGTCAGCGCGAGGTCAGTCCGGCCGTCGCCGTTGAAGTCGCGGGCGACGAGCTCAACGCCACCAGTCGACGCCCAGGTCGGGAAGTCGGCGACGCCCGCGTTGGTGACGTTGAATCCGCCGTTGCCCGCCGAGAACGCGACTGGGATGGAGCCCCAGCTGAGGCCGCCGCTCAGCGAGATGTCCGCCAGGCCGTCGGCGTTGAAGTCCTTCGCCACGATCCGCACACCGGCAGTCGTCGCCCAGCCCGGGAAGTTGGCAACCCCGGCGTTGGTGACGTTGAACCCGCCATTGCCTGCGGAGAAGGCCACCGGGATGGAGCCCCAGCCCGCGACGCCGGTCAGCGCGAGATCGGTCCGGCCGTCGTTGTTGAAGTCGGCGGTGAGCAGCTTCACGTTCGGTGTCGAGGCCCACGTCGGGAAGTCCGGGACGCCTGCGTTGGTGATGTTGAATCCGCCGTTTCCTGCGGAGAAGGCGACTGGGATGGATCCCCAGCCGCTGACGCCGGTCAGTGCGAGGTCAGTGCGGCCGTCGGCGTTGAAGTCGCGTGCCACGACTTTGACGTTGGTCGACGAGGCCCAGGTCGGGAAGTCGGCGACGCCGGCGTTGGTGACGTTGAACGCGCCGTTGCCCGCCGAGAAGGCGACCGGAATGGAGCCCCAGCCGTTCCCGCCCGTCAGTGCGATGTCCGTGCGGCCGTCGGCATTGAAGTCACCGGTGACGATCTTGACACCCGGAGTGGTTGCCCAGCCTGGGAAGTCGGGCACGGCCGCGTTGGTGATGGTGTAGTTCCCGTCGCCGTTGGAGAAGGCCACGGGGATGGAGCCCCAGCCGCCGACGCCCGTCAAAGCGAGGTCGGTACGGCCGTCGCCGTTGTAGTCGCCCTGCAGGATTTTCACGCCAGGCGACGAGGACCAGGTCGCGAAGTTGGCGACGCCCGCGTTGGTGACGTTGAATCCGCCGTTGCCCGCGGAGAATGCGGTCGGGATCGATCCCCAGCCCGGTACACCGTTCAGTGCGATGTCGCCGCGGCCGTCGGCGTTGTAGTCGGCGTTGATGTCGGTGACACCGTTGGGAACCGGCGCGTACAGCAGGAGATTCGGCGACCCGGCCGGGTCAGTGATCACGTTGGGCGTGGCGTTGGTCAGCAGTGCTGCGGTGACCAAAGGCGGTGTGTCGTACGGATGGTCCGCGAGCCAGAGCGCAGCGGCACCGGCCACGTGCGGGCTGGCCATGGATGTTCCGTCGATCTCGGCAGTCGCGGTGTCGGACGTGCTCCACGACGAGACGATGTCCACGCCAGGCGCGAAGATGTCCGTGCATCCTCCCCAGTTGGAGAAGGTGGCCCGGCGGTCGTTGACGTCAGATGCGTTCACGGTGATCGCTGCGGGCACGCGTGCGGGGGAGTAGTTGCACGCGTTGGCATTGGCGTTCGCCGACGCGATGGCGTAGGTGATGCCGGAGTTGATCGAGTTCGCGACGGCCTGGTCGACAGCGGCGTTCGCGCCGCCGCCGAGGCTCATGTTCGCCACGGCCGGCTTGACCGCGTTCGCCGTCACCCAGTTGACACCGCTGATGACTGATTCCCAGGTGCCGCCGCCGGAGCAGTTCAGCACCTTCACCGCGACCAGGCTGACACCCTTGGCCACGCCGTACTGCGAGCCGCCGATCGTGCCCGCGACGTGCGTCCCGTGGCCGTTGCAGTCGGTGTTGTTGCCGTCGATCGTGTTGACACCCCAGCTCGCGCGGCCGCCGAACGTGGTGTGCGAAGTGCGTATTCCGGTGTCGATGACATATGCCCGGACGTTTGATGCCAGTGTTTCGAAAGTGTATCTGCCATCCCGGGCCTGCTGGCGCTGGTCCACCCGGTCCAATCCCCAGGATGGCGGGTTCGGCTGGGAGTCCTGAATGTCGACCCGGCCATTTTCCTGAACAAAGGACACGTTCGGATTCGACGCCAGCTGGGCCGCTTGCTTGGCGCTCATCCGGGCGGCGAACCCGTTCAGCGCGTGCCGCCAAGTCGAGGTGACAGTACCGCCGTACTTGCTGGTCAGAGAGTCTGCTGTGCTGACAGTGTGGTCTTTCAGAACGACGATATAACTGTCCGGAACCGCGTCGGAAACGGTTCGGATCGATGCTGTTTCGGCCGCTGCCGACGGCGCTGCGAGGGCGACAGCCGCGGTCGTGCAGGCGATTGCGGCTGTCAATAGTCTGCCGGGGCTAAATGATCTGAGCAAATGCATGATTGTCATCTCTCGGTTTGATGGGACGCGCACTTGCGGTTTCAGATCCTGGCCATCCGGAAGGCGGGCCGGTAGTTGGGAATTTTTACACCGGGATTCCTGTAACGAATTGTGGTCTGTCCATTGCGGATACACAGTCGGCCGGTGGGTGGGTTGCCGCCCATGGCGCAGTAGAGTCTTCGCCGTGACATTGACGCTGCTCCCGGCCGTTGACGTGGCCGACGGCCTGGCCGTCCGCCTTGTGCAGGGCGAAGCCGGTACCGAGACCGGCTACGGTGACCCGCTGGAGGCCGCGCTGGCCTGGCAACGCGACGGCGCGGAGTGGATCCACCTGGTGGACCTCGACGCCGCGTTCGGCCGTGGGTCCAACCGTGAGCTGCTCGCCGAGGTCGTCGGCAAGCTGGATGTCCAGGTGGAACTGTCCGGTGGCATCCGCGACGACGAGTCGCTGAAGGCCGCGTTGGCAACCGGCTGCCGTCGAGTGAACCTGGGCACCGCCGCGCTGGAGCACCCGGAGTGGTGCGCGAAAGTGGTGGCCGAGTACGGCGACAAGGTCGCGGTCGGGCTGGACGTCCGGATCACCGAGGCCGGGCACCGGCTCTCCGCGCGCGGCTGGACCCAGGACGGCGGCGACCTGTGGGACGTGCTCGACCGCCTCGACCGCGATGGCTGCAGCCGTTACGTGGTCACCGACGTCAGCAAGGACGGCACACTGCGCGGACCGAACCTCGAGCTGCTGAGCGAGGTCTGCGCCCGCACCGACGCACCGGTGATCGCGTCCGGCGGAGTGTCCAGTGTGGACGACCTACTCGCGATCGCGGCACTCGGCCCGGACGGCGTGGAAGGCGCGATCGTCGGAAAAGCCTTGTACGCCGGGGCATTCACTCTTTCTGAGGCTCTTGCCGCGACGCGTTGACCGCGGCCTGGATGATCGTCTCGATGCCGGTGACGTCGACGCCGGCTTCGAGGAGGATGTCCTTGGCGAAGGTGTCGTCCAGTGCCAGCAGGCCGAGCAGGATGTGTTCGGTGCCAACGTAGTGGTGGCCGAGGCGGAGTGCTTCGCGGGCGGTCAGCTCGAGCACCTTTTTGGACTGGGCGGTGAACGGGATGTGGCCGATGGGCGGGTTCTCGACGGCTGGGCCCAGTTTCGACGTGACCAGCTCGCGGACGCGTTCGTGCGTTCCGCCGAGCGACACGATCGCCCGCGCGGCCAGGCCCTCCGGCACGGTGAGCAACCCGAGCAGGATGTGCCCCGGCGTGATCTCCGCGTGCTTGAGCTGGAGCGCTTCCTGTTGTGAGGCAACGGTTGCCTTGCGTGCGTAGTCGGTGAAGCGGGCGAACTGGGAGACGTCCGCGGTGACCGGTGAGTTGGGTGTGAATCTCTTCTGCGCGGCCTGTTTGGTCACGCCCATGCTCTGGCCGATGTCGGTCCAGGACGCGCCGGAGTGCCGTGCGCGGTCGACGAAGTGGCCGATCAGGTGGTCGGCGAGTTCGTCGAGGTGCTGGCCGATGAGCACGGCGTCGCTCAGCCGTTTCAACGGGTCGCCGTCCGGGTGGAGTCGCTCCACTGTGTCGATGAGTTCGCCGAGGCGGGGTGTGTTTGTCATGCGTCAACTTTAGGTTGACGATGACGGGTCGTCAACCTGAAGTTGACGACGTGACGGCGTAGCAGAGTGTGCCCTTCGCGCCACGGAAGATCCGGCTGCTGTAGATCACCAGCCAGCCGCTCGGGCCGTACTTGCGGGCCATGACGCGGCGCATCCGGGCGGTCTCGGCCGCGTCGAGCAGGCGGGCGACACCGGGGATCGGCTCGCTCTTGGGTTTGCCGCGCAGGTCGCACTCGGCGAGTTCGACGTTCTGGTTGCGGCGCAACCGCTTGACCTTCCAGGAGTCCGAGCGCGTCCAGAAGATCAGCTCTTCGCCGTCGCGCGCCGACCAGACCGGCGTGGAGACCTTGGTGCCGTCCTTGCGGAACGTCGTGACAAGCACGTACTTGCTGTCGGCCAGCCTGGCCAGCTCCTGATCCACGCGTGCAGGCTAGACCGGTTGCAGCGCGGAATGTGGCTCGGCCGGCAGCTCGACCCGGATCGTGTCGCCGGGCCTGACCACGCCGCCGGTCAGCACGATCGACATGATTCCGGCCTTGCGGACCAGGTTGCCCTCTTCGTCGCGGTCCAGCACGGCCTTCTGCAGGCCTCGCTGGAAGTGGTCCAGCTGCAGGCATGGATTGCGCAGCCCGGTGACCTCGACCACGGCCTCCTCGCCGAGGAAAAGCCGCGTGCCCGTGGGCAACGCGAGCAGATCGATGCCCCGGGTGGTCACGTTCTCACCGATTTGCCCCGGTTCGACGGTGAATCCCGCTGCTCGCAGCTCGTCGTGCAGTTCGGCGTGGATCAGGTGCACCTGCCGGAGGTTCGGCTGGCTGGGATCCCTGGCCATGCGCGACCGGTGTTTCACCGTCTCACCCTGGTGCGCGTCGCCCTCGACGCCGAGCCCCGCGACAAGTGTGATGCTGTCGGCGTTCGGTTTGCTGAACGTGTATTCCTTGCTACGGCTCACGGCCGCTACAACCCCAGTCGATGTCACTTGACCCAATTTATCAGGGTGTTCGGCGTCTGAGCGTTGCCGCGCCGAGGACCAACGCCAGGACCGCGCAGCCGAGGATGATCACCAGATTGCCGGCCAGGGTGCCGGTGAAATCAGCCGACCGGGTCACATGCGTCAGGGCGTCCACGGCGTAGGACAGCGGCATCACGTCGGACAACCAGGTCAGCAAGGACGCCATCTCATCCCGTGGGACAAAGAGTCCACACAGGAGCAACTGAGGCATCACGAACACCGGCATGAACTGGATCGCCTGGAACTCGGTACGCGCGAACGCGCTGACGAACAGTCCGAGCGCCATGCCCAGCAGCGCGTCGAGCACTGCGATCATCATCAGAATCCATAGTGGACCGGTCACCTCAAGCCCGAGCCATGACACCGACACGGTCGTCGCGATGATCACCTGCAGGACTGCGACCGAGCCGAACGCCAGCGCGTATCCGAAGATCAGGTCCAGCTTGCCGATCGGCGTGGTCATCAGCCGTTCGAGCGTGCCGCTCGTCCGTTCCCGCAACGTGGTGATCGAGGCGATCATGAACATGATGATGAACGGGAACACGCCGAGCAGCGCCGGTGCCGCCCGGCTGAACGCCTGCTCGGAGTTGAACACGAAGCGCAGCAACACCATCAGCAGACTCGGCATCAGCAGCATCATCGCCACCGTGCGGGGGTCGTGCCTGAGCTGGGCGAGGATACGGCGTGCGGTGCTCATACGTTTTCCTTGATCAGTCTGAGGAATGCCTGCTCGACATCCTGTGTCTCGGTCCTTCTCCGCAGGCCGTCGGGGGTGTCGTCGGCCAGTAGAAGTCCCTCCCGCATCAGCAGCAACCGTTGGCAGCGTGCGGCTTCATCCATCACGTGACTCGAAACAAGCAGTGTCACGCCGCTCGCGGCGAGGCTGTGGAACAGCGCCCAGAGCTCTTCGCGCAGAACGGGATCAAGGCCGACTGTCGGCTCGTCGAGGACGAGCAGTTCGGGCGAACCGAGTAACGCCACGGCCAGGCTGGCCCGGGATTTCTGGCCACCGGACAGTTGGCCGACCATCGCGTTGGCATGATCTTCCAGACCGACCTCGGTGATCACCCGGTGCACGTCGGATCTTGGTGCGTGCAGCACGGAAGCGAAGTAGCGCAACGCTTCCGTGACCGTCAGATCCCCGTAGAGCGCGGGGTTCTGCGTCGCGTAGCCGATCCGGTCGCGTAACCCGGCATGCCCGGCGGGCAGGCCGAGCACTTCGACAGCGCCGGACTCGACGATCTGTATGCCGACGATCGCGCGCATCAGCGTCGACTTGCCACACCCGCTCGGTCCGAGCAACCCCGTGACCGACCCTCGTTCCACCTCGAAATCCACGCCCCGCAGCACCGGCCGCCCGCCTCGGCGGACCGTCAGGCCCCGGACGCCCACGACAGAATTAACCATGCGTTTAATTCTGCGCCCGTGGAATTCCGGTGTCAACAGCTCGTGTGGGGTTTCAGCCGTCGATGTACGTCTGGATCACGGGCCCGACCATGGCCACGATCTCGTCGTCACCAGCCTTGGCGAGCGGCTCGATGCCGATGACGTACCGGAACATGGCCAGGCCGACCATGTGCGCGGCCGCGGCGGCCAACCGGACCTGGGGCACGTCCAGTTCGGCGGCGATACGGGCCAGCACATGCCGTTCGAGGAACTGCCGCAGCATCCGCGCGGCCTGCTCGTTCGTCGTGACCGAACGCATCATCGCCAGGAACGGCGCCCGGGTGTCCGCGTTGCCCCAGACGGTCAGAAACAGCCGCACGAACCGCTCGCCGAACTGCGACTTCGGCCCATCGAGCAGCGCGGGAACAAGGAACGCGGGGTCGATCGGCAGCTGCAGCGCGGCCACGAACACCTGCTCCTTCGTGCCGAAGAAATGGTGCACGAGCGCGGGGTTCACCTCAGCCCGCGCTGCGATCCCGCGGATGGTGGCGCCGTCGTAGCCGAGCTCGGCGAACTGGGTCCGAGCCGCGGTCAGGATCTGCTCACGCGTCTCGGTCTGCCCGGGTCGCCGCCCAGCACGTGCCATGTGCCCAAGCGTGCCACGTAGGCTTTCGCCATGGCTGTTGCGGTACGTGTGATCCCCTGTCTGGACGTCGACGCAGGCAGGGTGGTCAAGGGCGTCAACTTCACCGACCTGGTCGACGCGGGCGATCCGGTCGAGCTGGCCGCGGCGTACGACGCGGAAGGCGCGGACGAACTGACCT
The DNA here is from genome assembly GCF_017876405.1 of Kibdelosporangium banguiense. GTDB lineage: Bacteria > Actinomycetota > Actinomycetes > Mycobacteriales > Pseudonocardiaceae > Kibdelosporangium > Kibdelosporangium banguiense. The sequence continues at coordinate 4,682,994 of NZ_JAGINW010000001.1, forward strand.
TCCTGGACGTCACCGCGTCCTCTTCGGACCGGGAGACAACCTTCGATGTGGTCCGCCGGACCGCTGAGCAGGTGTTCATCCCGTTGACTGTCGGCGGTGGCGTACGCGCGGTCGAGGACATCGACAAGCTCCTGCGCGCGGGCGCGGACAAAGTCAGCATCAACACGGCGGCGATCCTCCGGCCCGAGCTTCTTCACGAAGCCTCCCAACGCTTCGGCGCCCAGTGCATCGTGCTGTCGGTCGATGCCAGGCGCGGCGGCGGCACGCCATCGGGGTTCGAGGTGACCACGCACGGCGGCAAGCGCGGCACCGGCATCGACGCAGCCGAGTGGGCGGCACGTGGCCAGGAACTCGGCGTCGGCGAGATCCTGCTCAACTCGATGGACGCGGACGGCACGAAGGCCGGCTTCGACATCGAACTGATCAAACTCGTCCGGGCACAGGTGGACGTGCCGCTGATCGCCAGCGGTGGCGCGGGTGCGACCTCGCACTTCGCGCCGGCCGTCGCAGCGGGCGCGGACGCCGTGCTCGCCGCGAGCGTGTTTCACTTCGGACAGTTGCGGATCGGTGACGTGAAGGGCGCGTTGCGCACCAGCGGAGTCGAAGTCCGATGAACGCGCCGACGGAGGTCAAAGTCGCTGTCGGCGTGGTAGGCGCCGGGGCGTTGCTGTTCATCCTGGTGGCGTTGTTCTGGGACTCGACTACGGTCCGGTTTCCCATCGGCACCGGGATTCTGGCCGTCGCCGTGTGTATCGGTTTGCTTCTTCGGCTGCGCTTCGTGCGTGTGGTCACGATGGTCGTGGTGACCCTGTTCGCGGTGGCGCATCTGGTGATCGCGCTGTCCGACACAGCCCCTTGGTGGGTCCGCGCAGTTTCCGGCGTACTCACCGCTGCCTACATCTACGCAGCCGTCGTCGTGAACACCGAACCCGCGCGCCACTACCTGGAGACACCCAAGTGAGCCTCGACCCCAAGATCGCCGCCCGCCTCAAACGCAACGCCGACGGTCTTGTCTGCGCTGTCGCTCAGCAACGCGGCACTGGTGAAGTCCTGATGGTCGCCTGGATGAACGACGAAGCCCTCGACCGCACCCTCACTACTCGCAAAGCCACCTACTACAGCCGAAGCCGCCAAAAACTGTGGACCAAAGGCGAGACCTCCGGCCACACGCAGCAAGTCCACGAAGTCCGCCTCGACTGCGACGGCGACACAATCCTGTTGACCGTCACCCAAGAAGGCGCCGCCTGCCATACGGGTGACCACACTTGCTTCGACGCCGACCTCCTCCTCACCGACTGACGGGGTTGCTGTGTCCCCAATGCCACATTGGGGACATCAGATGCCCCCAATGTGGCATTGGGGACACCCAAAGCCGGTGGTCAGGTGATGGTGCCGGTGAAGTAGCGTTGGAGGGTGGGGCCGACGGCTGCGACCAGTGTGTCGATGTCGTTGCTGGCCAGGGGTTCGAAGCGGGCGACGTAGCGGACCATGCCCATGCCGATGAGCTGGCTGGCCACCAGGGTTGCGCGGAACATGGCGTTGTCGGCGCCTGTCTTGTCGGCGACGCGGATGAAGATTTGTTTCAGGAAGATGTCGCGGAGGCCTGTGACGGCCATTTCGTGGCTGGCGACGCTGCGTACCAGGGCTGCGAATTGGCCGCCGCCGGTGCTGTCCCAGACTGTGAGGAAGCGGCGGACGATGCGTTCTCCGATCGTTTCTATGTCGCCGCTCATGAGTTCGGTGACGATCACGGCTGGGTCGACCGGCAGTTGGAGGACCGCTTGGGCGAAGAGTCCTTCTTTTCCGCCGAACCAGTGGTTGACCATGGCTGGGTCGACGCCTGCCTGTCTGGCGATCGCGCGGACTGTCGCGCCCTCGTAGCCTTGTTCGGTGAACACTGCTCGAGCGGCTTCGACCAGGGCGGTCTTTGTGTCCGCGCCGGCCGGTCTGCGGCCGCGCCGCTTACCCTCTTGCTGATCCGCGCCTGTTGTCACGTCTCCATCATTACCGGCGGGGGCAAACTTTTCAACAGGCGCTGAATTTGTCACCCCTTGGTCGGACGGTTCTCATTCCCGGCAGAATGACCCCTATGGCCAGCGTGATCGGAACGGAACCACTCGGCTCCACGGCGATGGGGGCGATCAGCCTCACCCGGGAGCAGTTCCATGTCCTCGCCCGCGACCGCCGGGTCGTCCCGGTCGTCCGGAAGGTGCTCGCGGACGCGGAGACCCCGGTCGGGGTGTACCGCAAACTCGCCGCCGACCGCACGGGCACCTTCCTGCTCGAGTCGGCGGAGAACGGCCGCTCGTGGTCACGATGGTCGTTCGTCGGTGTGCGGTGCGAGGCCTCGCTGACCTCGAAGGGTGGTCAGGCCACCTGGACCGGAAAGGTCCCGCACGACCTGAACGGCAACGGCGACCCGCTGGAAGCCCTTCGGGAGACGCTCCGTACGCTGCACACCGAGCCGTTGCCTGGCCTGCCGCCGCTGACCGGCGGGATGGTCGGCTACATCGGGTACGACACCGTGCGCCGGCTGGAACGGCTGCCTGAGCTGGCCGAAGACGATCTCAAGATCCCTGAGCTGGTCATGATGATGGCCACCGACCTGGCCGCCCTTGATCACCATGAGGGCACGATCACACTCATCGCCAACGCGGTGAACTGGGACAACTCGCCGCAGCGGGTCGACGAGGCCTACGACGACGCGGTCGCCCGGCTGAACAAGATGACCCAGGACCTGTGCACCACGGCCGAGCCGACGGCGATGGTCTTCGACCGGCCGAAGCCGGAGTTCACCCGCCGCCGCACCCGGGCCGAGTTCGGCCAGGCCGTCGAGACGGCCAAGGAGGCCATCCGGGCCGGTGAGGCCTTCCAGATCGTGGTGTCCCAACGGTTCGAGATGCGGACCGAGGCCGACTCACTGGACGTGTACCGGATTCTGCGCACCACCAACCCGAGCCCGTACATGTACCTGCTTCGGCTGGACGGTTTCGACATCGTCGGGTCGAGCCCTGAGTCGCTGGTCACCGTCCGGGACGGGGTGGCGACCACGCACCCGATCGCGGGCACGCGCTGGCGCGGGGTGGACGCGGACGAAGACGCCGTCCTGGAGAAGGATCTGCTGGCCGACGAGAAGGAACGGGCCGAGCACGTGATGCTCGTCGACCTCGGCCGCAACGACCTCGGCCGGGTCTGCGCGCCGGGCTCGGTGCATGTCGTCGACTTCTTCCGGGTCGAGCGCTACAGCCACGTCATGCACATCGTCTCGACCGTGACCGGCAAGCTCGCGCCGGGTAAGACCGCGTTCGACGCGGTCACGGCGTGTTTCCCGGCCGGGACGCTCTCCGGCGCGCCCAAGCCACGCGCGATGGAACTGATCGAGGAACTCGAGCCGACCAGGCGCGGGCTGTACGGCGGTGTGGTCGGCTATCTCGACTTCGCCGGCGACGCCGACACCGCGATCGCGATCAGGACCGCGCTGATCCAGGACGGTGTGGCCTCCGTCCAGGCCGGAGCCGGGATCGTGGCCGACTCGAACCCCGGTGCCGAGGACGACGAGTGCCAGAACAAGGCCGGTGCGGTGCTCTCGGCGATCGCGATGGCCGGGACCATCACCTCGGCGGCCCGGCAGTCCCATGAGTGACCAGGCGCGGGCCCGTCGTCCACTATGGATCGTGACGGCGTTGCTGCTCGGCGGGGCGGCGGCGCTGTGGGGTTCCTCGCGCTTGGACTGGTCCATTGGTGTGACGGGCGCGGAAAAAGTGGCCGCGCTCGTGCCGCTCGCACTGATATACCTGGCTGGGATCGCGGGCGTGCTGGCCACGAGTGGCTGGCCGCGCCGGGTGGTCGGAGGGTTGTTGGCGCTGACCGGTTTCGCGGCCGGTTGGCTGGCTGTCGACGGTGCCTTCGACCAGGGGCAGACAAGTGGAGCAGGCCTGTTGGCACGGGGGCTCGCGTTGATCGCGGGGATTGTGGTCGTCGGCGCCGGTGTGGTGCTGGTGCGGGCCGGTCACCGGATGCCCAGGCTTGGTGCGAACTATCAGACTCCCGCGGCGGCAAAAGCCGAGCCGACCGGGGAAAAGGAGCTGTGGCGTGCGCTCAGCGAGGGCAAGGACCCAACTGTCTAGTGACCCCGTCGCGCGGGCGTTGCGTTGCTGCGCGCATGCTATGTGTGCACGGCCGACCCGGCGTCCTGCCGCGAACTGGCGCGGGGTTAGCATCAGTGCGGCGGGAAGGGGCATACGCGGTGAGCGTTCTCGAGTCGATAATCGACGGTGTACGCGAGGATCTCGCGGCCCGGGAAGCGCGGCTTCCATTTGAAGTCCTCAAGGAGCAGGCCACGAAGGTGGCTCCGCCCAAGGACGTGATGAGCGCGCTGCGGTCATCGGATGTCGGTGTGATCGCGGAGGTCAAGCGCCGCAGCCCATCCAAGGGCGAGCTGGCCGAGATCCCCGATCCGGCCGAGCTGGCGGCGGACTACGAGGCCGCGGGCGCGCGGGTGATCAGCGTGCTGACCGAGCAGCGCCGGTTCGGAGGTTCGCTGGCGGACTTCGACGCGGTGCGCGCGGCGGTCAGCATTCCCTTGCTGCGCAAGGATTTCATTGTCAGCCCGTATCAGGTGCACGAGGCCCGGCTGCATGGCGCGGACCTGGTGCTGCTGATCGTGGCGGCGCTGGAGCAGAACACGCTGGTCGGCTTGCTCGACCGGGTGGAGTCGCTGGGCATGACCGCGCTGGTGGAGGTGCACACGGCTGAGGAAGCCGATCGCGCACTGGAGGCCGGCGCGTCGGTGATCGGTGTCAACGCCCGTGACCTGCACACGCTTGAGGTCGACCGGGAGGTGTTCACGCGGATCGCGCCCGGCCTGCCGTTCGAGACGGTCAAGATCGCCGAGTCCGGTGTGCGCGGACCTGGTGACCTGATGGCGTACGCCGGAGCTGGTGCCGACGCGGTGCTTGTCGGTGAGGGCCTGGTCGCCAGCGGCGACCCCAAGGCCGCGCTGACCAAGCTGGTCACCGCCGGTTCGCACCCCGCCTGCCCGAGGCCCAGCCGATGAGCGACGCCGAGAAGAACGGTCACGAACACGACGAACACGACCCCGACGACCGTGGTTACTTCGGGACGTTCGGCGGCCGTTTCATCCCGGAGGCGCTGATCCCGGCGCTGGACGAGCTGGCGACCGAGTACGACAAGGCCCGCCAGGACCCGGACTTCGTCAACGAGCTGCTGCGCCTGCTGCGTGACTACGCGGGCCGGCCGTCGATGCTGACCGAGGCCCCGCGCTTCGCCGAGCACGCCGGTGGTGCGCAGATCTGGCTCAAGCGCGAAGATCTCAACCACACCGGCTCGCACAAGATCAATAACGTGCTGGGCCAGGCATTGCTCACCAAGCGGATGGGCAAGAAGCGGGTCATCGCGGAGACCGGCGCGGGCCAGCACGGCGTCGCGACGGCCACCGCGTGCGCGTTGCTGGACCTGGACTGCGTCGTCTACATGGGCGAGGTCGACACCGAGCGCCAGGCGCTGAACGTGGCCCGGATGCGGCTGCTCGGCGCCGAGGTGATCCCGGTCAAGACCGGCTCGCGCACCCTCAAGGACGCCATCAACGAGGCACTCCGCGACTGGGTGACCAATGTGGACACCACGCACTACCTGCTGGGCACGGCGGCCGCGTCGCACCCGTTCCCGCTGATGGTGCGCAACTTCCACCGGGTCATCGGTATCGAGGCGCGGGCACAGATCTTGGAGAAGGCGGGACGCCTGCCGGACGCGGTCGCGGCCTGTGTCGGCGGCGGATCCAACGCGATCGGCATCTTCCACGGTTTCATCGACGACAAGGAAGTCCGGCTGGTCGGCTGGGAGCCCGGCGGGCACGGCATCGACTCCGGTGAGCACGGCGCCACGCTGTCCGAGGGCTCTCCGGGCCTGCTGCACGGCTCGCGGTCGTACCTGCTGCAGGACGAGGACGGCCAGATCGTCGAGGCGTACTCGATCTCGGCCGGCCTGGACTACCCGGGCGTCGGCCCGGAGCACTCGTACCTCAAGGACTCCGGTCGCGCCGAGTACCGCTCGGTCACCGACAAGGAGGCCATGGACGCGTTCCAGCTGCTGTCGCGCACCGAGGGCATCATTCCGGCGATCGAGTCGGCACATGCCCTGGCCGGTGCCATCAAGCTCGGCAAGGAGCTGGGCCCGCAGAGCGTCATCCTGGTCAGCCTGTCCGGCCGGGGCGACAAGGACATGGACACCGCGGCCAGGTTCTTCGGCCTGGTAGAAGAGGACGCCTGATGGCCCGCTTGGACGCGTTGTTCGCCGCCGCGAAAGCCGAGGACCGGGCCGCGCTGGTCGGTTATCTGCCGGCCGGCTACCCGACCGTGGACGGATCCGCCGAGATCCTCTCGGCGATGATCGAATCCGGCTGTGACCTGGTCGAAGTCGGTGTGCCGTTCTCCGACCCGGTGCTGGACGGGCCAACTATCCAGAAGGCCGCCGAGCAGGCGCTCAGCGGTGGCTTCCGGATCCGTGACCTGTTCAAGGTCGTGGAGAAGGTCGCTTCCGCGGGTGGCAACGCCGTGGTCATGACGTACTGGAACCCGGTATACCGCTACGGCGTGGACGCGTTCGCCCGCGACCTCGCCGCGGCCGGTGGCCTCGGGATCATCACGCCTGACCTGGTGGTCGACGAGGCCGACGAGTGGCTCGCGGCGTCAGAGGCGCATGACCTGGACCGCATCTTCCTGGTCGCGCCGGCATCCACGGAGGAGCGGATCGCCCGTACGGTCGCCAAGACCAGCGGTTTCCTGTACGCGGCGGCCGTCATGGGCGTCACAGGCGCCCGCGACGCGGTCAGCGTGGCCGCTCCGGACCTGGTACGGCGCGTCCGGCCGCACACTGACCTGCCGATCGGTGTCGGCTTGGGCATCCGTTCCGGTGCACAGGCGGCTGAGACGGCCGCGTTCGCTGACGCTGTGATCGTGGGCTCGGCGTTCGTCACCAAGGCGGGCGAAGGTATCGAACCGGTACGTGCGTTGGCCGCTGAGCTCGCTCAGGGTGTCCGGTCGCGCGTCGCCGCAGGTCAGGCCTCGTGATTTAGCAACGTTTAGGTCACTCGCCAGGGTGGTATGCGTGTGGCCTGACGCGAGGCGTTACCGTGTGCCGCGTGACCGGTGCGACAGTGTTCCTGGCGAATATCCCTAGCCCGGACAGGGGCGTATGGGAGATCGGCCCGATTCCGATTCGCGCGTATGCGCTTTTCATCATCCTCGGAATCATCGTGGCCATCTGGTGGGGCGAGAAGCGGCTGCAGGCCAGGGGCGGACGCCCAGGTGAGGTCGTGGACATCGCGGTGTACGCGGTGCCGTTCGGCCTGATAGGCGGGCGGCTGTACCACGTCATCACGGACTATCACCGGTACTTCGGTGAGGGCAAGAACCCGATCGACGCCCTGAAGATCTGGGAGGGCGGCCTGGGTATCTGGGGCGCCATCGCCCTGGGTGCCGTGGGCGCGTGGCTGGGCGCCAAGCGCAAGGGCATCCCGCTGCCGGTGTTCGCCGACGCGGTCGCGCCCGGCATCGTGGTGGCGCAGGCCATCGGCCGGATCGGCAACTACTTCAACCAGGAGCTCTACGGCGGGCCGACCACGCTGCCCTGGGGCCTGGAGATCTACCAGCGGATCAACCCGGCGACCGGTCTGGAAGACCCGCTGTCCGGTGTCGCCATCGACCACACGCCGATCGCCATCGTGCACCCGACGTTCCTCTACGAGCTGCTCTGGAACCTGGGCGTGGCGCTGCTCGTGGTCTACGTGGACCGCAAGATGCGCCTGGGCCACGGCCGCGCGTTCGCTCTCTACGTCGCCGGTTACACGCTGGGCCGGACGTGGATCGAGCTGATGCGTACCGACGCCGCCACGATGGTCGCCGGCGTCCGGATCAACGTCTGGGTCTCGGTGCTGGTCTTCATCGGCGCGGTCTTCTACTTCATCATCGCCCGCAACAAGGGCGAACGTGAGGATCTGGCCCTGTTGCGCGGCGACGGCACCCCACAGGACCCGGCGCCCATCGAGGTCTCCGAAGACGCCGAGGACAAGGACGACGAAGAGAAGGAAGCCGAGGACAAGGCTTCCGACAAGGACTCCGACTCCGACTCCGACTCCGACGAGAAGGCCGACGACGAGAAGGCGGCCGACTCGCAGTCGCAGGAGAAGGACGAGTCCGCAGGCGAGAAAGAGGAAGCCAAGGTCCCGGCGGCTCCCGAAGCCGGGACCGAGGCGGCCGAGGAGCCTAAGAAGAAGGACTGACCAGTCCCTTCCCCGTGATCAGGGGAAGATCCAGAGCGGTGAGCAGTCCCGGCGGCGCGTTGACGACCGCCGGGATTGCGTTTACCAGGCGCATTGCGGTCGTCTTGAGGCCTGCGGTGTTGTGGTCACCGTCGGAGGCCATCAGCTGCAGATCCAGGGTCATCGTGGGTTCGCCGGTGACGATGACGCGGTAACTGCCGTGACCGACAGGCTGAGGCCAGTCTGGGGCGAGGTCGGCGCGTAGCCGTGTGACGTGCTCCAGGACGCACACCGCGCGGCCCTGGTACATGCCTTTCACCTCGAAGCGGAGCGCCGCGGCGGTGTCCTTCTCCACGACACCGGACTTGATCTCGAACCGTTCCGGAGCCCGGACGATCTCGTGGTCCGCGGTCACCTCGTCCAGCGAGATGCCGAGCCCCGCGGCGATCTGCTGCACGACGCTGCCCCACGCCAGCGGGAGCACGCCGGGCTGCAGGAGCAGCGGTATCTCGCCTTCGGGCAGGCCGAAACCCATGATGTCGAACAGGACTTTGCGGTTGTCGTAGGTGGAGTAGTCCAGGATCTCCTGGCAACGCACCTGGTCGACACGCTCGCTGATGCCGGTCAGGGCCAGCGGCAGGGCGTCGTTGGCGAACCCCGGGTCGATCCCGTTGACCCACAACGAGGCGTTGCCCTCCTTCGCAGCGGCCTTGACCGACCCGGACACCTCCTCGGGCACGACCCCGTCCGGGAACTGGAGGAAGACCGGGGAACTGGACACGACGTTGACACCGGCCCGCAGAATCCGGGCCAGGTCCTCCAGGGCCTCGTTGAGCCGGTCGTCGGCCATCGCGGTGTACACGACACAGTCAGGTTTCAACGCCAGCAAGGCATCCGCGTCGTTCGTGGCCTGAACCCCAAGCGTACGGCCAAGTCCCGCGAGGTCGCCGGCATCACGGCCGGCCTTGGCCTCGGAGGACACCCAGACACCGGCCAGTTCCAGATCCGGGCGGGCGTCGATCCCGGCGATCGCGTGCCGCCCGACATTCCCGGTGCTCCACTGGACGACTCGGTACGTCACAGGTCCTCCAGCCCGAGTTCGAGCGTCGGGCGTTCGGTGCCGCCGTCGACTTCGATGACCTTGCCCGTCACGAACTTGCCCGCCTCGCTGGTCAGATACAGGACGGTCGCGGCGATGTCCTCCGGTTCGCCGATCACGCGCAGCGGGGTGGCCTGCTCCATCTTGGTCTTGATTTCCTCGTTGCTGAGCACGATGTCCAGCGCCGACGTGGCCACCGATCCCACGCAGATGGCGTTCACCCGGATCTTCGGCGAAAGATCGGTCGCGGCGAGTCTCGTGTAGTGCGAGAGCGCGGCTTTGGCGGTCCCGTATGCGAGAAAACCGCGCCCGCTCAACCGGCCCAGGACCGAGGAGATGTTCACGATCGACCCGCCGCCGGTCTCCAGCATCACGGGCACCGCGGCCAGGTTCAGCGCGTGCGCGGTCGCCACGTTGAAGTGGAACGCGTCTTTGAGGATGTCGGGCGTGGTGTTGACGAACGGCGCGGGCATGGTCCCGCCGACGTTGTTCACCACGATGTCCAGCCGCCCGAACGACTCCTGGGCCGCGGCCACGAGCGCCGGTATCTCGTCTAGGTTGTTCAGATCGGCGGGCACCACCTTGGCCCGCCGCCCGGCCTGCTCGATCTGTTCGGCGACGTCTTTGAGCTGTTCGGCGGTCCGCGCGGAGATCACGACATCCGCACCCGCCTCAGCCAGCGCGACGGCCGTGGCCGCACCGATTCCCCGCCCAGCCCCGGTGACCACAGCCACCTTGCCGCTCACTGCGAAACGATCAAGGATCACCGGAAAACTGTAACACGTTCTACTGGCTGTGCCAGGCCTGAAGAGCACCTGGTCACCGGCCCGCCTCTCGCGCCGTCTGCTCCAACTGGTTCCGGTAGTTTTCCCACCAGGTTTTGTCGCCTAGCGCCACGGCATTGTTGTCCAGCCACAATCCGGTGGCCCCATCGATCAACTCCCGGACGATGTCAGCGTGCCCGGCGTGCCGATGGGTCTCACCGATCATGCGTATCACGATGTGGTGCAGAGTCACCTCGTTCCGGTCTTCCGGCCAGTGCGGCACGTGACCGATCGCATCCAACGGCAGCGCATTGATCGTCGCGTCCGAATGCGCCCACGCCCGGTGGTACAGCCCCACAATGTCGTCGCGTGACTCGTCGGCGGTCGCCCACATGTCCGCGTTGACGCTCGCGTCATCATCGAACCAGGGCAGCGGCTCACCGGAGGGCCGCCCAAAGGTGTCTCCGAGATATCCCAGTTCGCAGCTCGCAACGTGCTTGATCAACCCCAGCAAGTTGGTGCCGGTCGGCGTCAACGGCCTGCGGATGTCGTACTCCGAGAGCCCGTCAAGCTTCCACACCAAGGCATCGCGGGCAGCTTGCAGATAGCGGTGAAGATCCGCCTTCGGTTCCGTGGTCATGCGCAGCAGCCTCTCACCCACCACCGACAATTTTCGTACCCGATACGGTGCGGGTCATGAGTGCGCTGGAGGAGCTTGTCGCGCGGGTGCCGCCGCCCTTGGAGCCGGTCGACGCGACGGGTGACTGGGCTGGGCTGGGATTGGTCTTGCCGGCTGACTACCGGGGTTTGGTCGAGCGTTATGGCAGCGGTACGTTCTGCGACCTGGTGACTCTGCTTCCGCCGTTCGGTCCGTGCACGTTGCTGGGTTATGGCGTGGATTTGCTTGATGGCGATCGCGAGTTCCGGGATGAGGGCGGGGACATCGACCCGGAGGACTATCCGTATCCGCTCTATCCGGAGCCTGGTGGGCTGTTGATCTGGGCGACGTCCTCCAATGGCCCGCGTCTGTGCTGGCTCACGAAGGGGGAGCCGGACGAGTGGCCGGTGGTGGCCTGGGATCCGAAGACTTTCGACTACGAGCGACACGATCTGGGCGCGGTGGAGTTCCTGGAAAGCTGGCTCAGCGGCGGGCTGGAAAGTGACATTCTGCCGGCGCCGCAGGCACAGTGGTTCGAGTCGCCCCGCGAACTGGAGCACGCCTACGTGCGTTTGACCGAAGGCTCACTGCCGTATGTGGAGCGCCTCCGGATCCTGTGCGAAGCCCTTGCACCAACACAAGATCGTGGCGGCGTCCGGTTGGACGACGGCACCCGGCAGGACCACTTCGCCACAGCAACATGGCAGCTCACCTACGAAACGGCCTACGGCCACCAGATCCGGGTCGCCTATCCGCCGGAGGAAGAGCAGCAGGCCCGGGAAACTCTGCTGCAGGCCGTAGAATTGATGGGCTGCGCAGTGAAGTCAGTGACCGATGGCAACGGCGCCAAGATGTGGGGCCGTTGACCCGCCACGAGGATCAGCTCTCGTCGAGGATCGCATGGACGTCGAGGGCTGGTAGTAGCACGCTTGAGCTTGTCGACGTAGACATCGCAGAGCCAGGCGAAGGTCGCCAGGTTGGTCACGACGCGCGCATAGGCGACCCGCTGACCACTCGCGTGATAGACGCCGAGATTCAGCGAGGCATTGACCCAGTATTCGATTCGCGTTGCTGATCTTCGCTGGGCGATGATGCTGTTGTGCGGACTGGGGCGACGTTCGGTTGTCGGGTGATCATGGTGGGAGCTCGGCGCGGGCGCTGAGGCTTGAGCACACGCACATGTCCGAGGTTGGGGATCGGGTAGGGCGTGGTGCGGAGACCGTCCGTCGCACGTCGCTGTGACTGTTGTCGGGATTGGCGAGCTCGTCGATCACCTCCACTGGTTGCTGGATCGGCTTGAGCCGAAGGCTGATGTGGTGTGGCGGCTGGTGGATCAGGGATATGTGGTCGATTGGTTCTGCTTTGCCGTGTCAGGGGCGACCGAGCACGCGGTCGAACTCGGCAGGTCGCTTCTCAAGAGGCTGTTGGTACTGCCAGGTGACCTCCCGCTTGATGTCATGGGAGACGAGTGATTGTCATCAGGTGCGGGGGATGAGGGCGTTGCGGCGGACGTCGGACCAGGCTGGGTCGTTGCAGAGACCGCAGGTGGCGTCTGGGCCTAAGAACATGCTGCGGGCGGATTGGTCGCCGGCGAGCCAGTAGCGGAACCAGGCGGTGGTGACGCCGCGGTATCCGCCGCCGTTGCCTGTTGGGGTGGTGTGGGTGGCTCCGGCGAGTTCTCCGTAGACGGCGGGAATGTGGGTGGCGGCGGTGTAGCGGGGGAGCACGAGCAGCAGCGGCAGGACGACCACGTCCAACTGGCCTGCGAGGATCAGCATGGGGCCGTGCAACGACTGCACGTCGCCCAGTGGTCCGGGCTGAATCGGCACTGTCGTGTCGATCCGGGGATCGGCGCCGGCTGTGATCGCCCCGCCTCCGCCCTGGGAATGCCCGCTGGTGCCGACGTTGCCGACATCGACCTTGCCGAAGTACACACTCCCGGGCTGGGAGTTCTCGGCCTCAAGGGCGTCCAGGCCGGCCAGTATCTCCTGTCCTGAACCGGAGTTCGGGGTGTTGGCGGCGGCCACGATGAAACCGTATGAGGCCCAGTGCCGGAGTAAGCCGTCGTAGACCGCCGGAGCGGATCCGGTTCCGTTGCCCCACAGGATCACGGGGTGAGGCCCGTCGAGAGAAGCGGGCCGGTAGACGGTGTGTGCGTCGTCAAGTGCTTCGACGACAACAGGATGCGGCCCAGGAGCGGACCAGTTGGTAGTGGCAGAAGCCGCCGGAGCCACCGAGAAGAAGGTGACCAGGGCGAGCAGCAGGGATGTCAGCCGGGTCATGGTTCAAGCTTGCTCTGGGACAGCTGGAATTGCATCACTCGATCGGGCGGCGTTTGGGGACCACGACGGGATTTCCATCGGGTCCGTCCAGCACGGCGAGCCTGGCGTCATAGTGCCTGGCAAGCACTTCACTGTCCAGTACTGTCGCCGCATTCCCTTTGGCGACAACACTTCCACGGTCCAGCAACAGCAGCTGGTCGGCGTACTGCCCGGCGAGAGTCAGGTCGTGCAGCGTTGAGACAACGGTTGTCCCGTCCTCGGTACGCAACCGGTCCACGAGATCCAGCAGGGACTGGGCGTGCCCGATGTCCAGTCCTGTTGTCGGTTCGTCCAACAGCAGGATCCCGGTCTGCTGGGCCAGTACCCGGGCCAGGACGGCCCGTTGCCGTTCACCGCCGGACAGGGTCCGCAGCTGCCGTCCCGCCAGCGAAGTGAGATCGAGCCGCGCAAGTACCTGCTGCACAACGGAAAGATCCCGGGCCCCTTCCCGGGCCAAGGCGCCCAGGTGCGGAGTGCGCCCCAGCAGGGCGTAGTCGGTCACCGACAACCCTTCAGGCAGAACAGGAACCTGAGGCGCGTAGCCCACAGCACGGGCCCGTTCCCGGGAAGTCAGCTCCCCGACCGGCTTGCCGTCCAGCAGAACCGAGCCGGAACACGGGACCAGGCCCGCGATGGCCTTCAGCAGAGTCGACTTCCCGGCCCCGTTCGGTCCGATGATCGCCAGCCAGCTGCCACGCGGCACCGGCACGGAAACCCCGGACACCACCGGCTTTCCGCGGTACCCCGCGCTCACACCCACCAGTTCGATCACGACCGGCTCCGGTTCATCCGCAGCACCAGCAGGAAGAACGGCGCCCCAGTGAACGCCGTGACGACGCCGATCGGCAGTTCGGCCGGAGCCAGGATGGTCCGCGCGACCTCGTCGGCCGCGATCAGGAACGTCGCCCCACCGATAAGCGACAACGGCAGCACAACCCGGTAGCTCGCCCCCGCGATCAGCCGGACGACGTGCGGCACCACAATCCCCACGAACCCGATCAAACCACTGACCGAGACAGCCGCCGCGGTCGCCAACGAAGCCGCGCCCAGCACCAGGAGCCGGACTCGCGCGGGCCGGATTCCGAGCGAGGCGGCCTCCTCATCCCCGACCGCCAACACGTCCAGCAAGCGGGCACACAGACACAGAACGACACTCGTCACGCCGATGTAGGGCAGGGTAAGCAGCACCTCCTGCCATCCAGTGGTGTTCAGCCCGCCGAGCATCCACTCGTACACCCGCTGGATCGTGTCGATGTTGACCTGCTGAACGAAGGTCTGGATCGCGGTGAGGAACGAGGCCACCGCGACCCCGGCGAGCAGCAGCGTCGCCGAGTTGCCGCGCCCGGCCGACTGGCTCAGCACCCACGACAGCCCGACTCCGCCCAAGGCTCCGACGAAAGCGGCCAGCGGCAACGGACTGATGCCCCAGCCGGCGACGCCAGGCGCACTGACCACAACGATGGTCGCGCCCAGCCCGGCTCCGGCTGCGGCCCCAAGCAGATACGGATCGGCCAGCGGATTGCGGAACACACCTTGGAACGCGGCCCCGGAGATGGCCAGGGCCGCGCCGACCAGCCCGGCGAGCACCACCCGTGGGACCCGCAGGTACCAGAGGATCGCGGCCTCACGTTCGGACAACGGCGACACGCCACCGGTCAGCTGTGCCCAGATCTCCTGCAGGACCCGCTGGTACCCGAGCGAGGACACACCGACCAACGTGGACACGAACGCGGCCACGAGGAGGATCAGCAGGGCCACCGCCAGCGCACGGGCGGACAGACGGTTCAGCCCTTCACCGCTTCCGACACCTGCCGCACAAGGTCCACGACCCTTGGGCCCCAACGGGATGCGATGTCGTCGTCCAGCGCGATCACGCGGTTGTTCTGCACCGCGCTCAGCGTCTGCCACTGTGGCCGGGCGCGGACGGTGTCGGCGGACTGGGCGCAGCATTTGGTGTCCGAAAGGAAGATCAGGTCGGGGTTGGCCTGGAACAGCGCCTGCTGGCCGAGCTGGGGATAGCCGCCGGCGGCCGGGGTGTCCGCCGGGTCGGCGACGTTCTGCAGGCCGAACAGGCCGTAGACGCGGCCGATGAACGTGCTGGAGGTCGCGGTGAACAGGTCCGGGCCGAGCTCGTGGTAGTACTTCAGCGGCTTGCGCGGCGTCCCGTCGACGATTTTCTTGATCTCGTCACGGGCCTGGCGGACCACGTCGTCGGCTTTGGACACCTGGCCGGTCGCCCGGCCGAGCAGTGTCCACTGTGCATACGCCTCGTCGAGGTTCTTGGCCGTGGGCAGCAGAAGCACCGGGATCTTGACAGCGGTCAGCCCGCCGACGACGTCGTTGAGGTCACCCGCGACGACGACCAGGTCGGGATTGTGCCGGGTGATGGCCTCGACGTTCGGCTTGAAGCCGGACAGCGCCGTCTTCGGTGCCTCCGGCGGGAAGTTCGACTGGTCGTCCACCGCGGCTACTTGTTTACCCGCTCCGATGGCGAACAAAACCTCGGTGGCGGTCGGGCTCAGCGAGACGATCCGGGACGGCTGCCGTTCGATTGCGACTTGCTTACCGTCGGGTGCCGTCAGCGTCGCCGGGAACGCCGGCTGCGACGCGGGCGGCGGGGTGGCCGGTTGCTCTCTGGTGGCGCATGCGACCTGCATGAACACGAAGAGCAACGACAACGATAACGCCGCGAACCGGCCGCGAGAGGTCATTGCAGGCACGCTACCAGGTACTTTGTGCTGTTTCGCGGTAACCCGTACGTCGGTTATGCTGGGTTGGACAGACGAAGCTGCAGGCGTCCGGCGATGTATCGTCGCAGCCGGTCAAATCGTTACCTGGGCTGACGGATTTCACTCCGCAAGAGTGTTTTTTGCGTTTCGCGGCTGTTAAGGTCACGTCAACTAAGCGGGCCATCGGCGTCCCGCGCCCAGAGGAAAAGCAAACACCTGAGCGCGAGGACGACGAGGGAGGTCTGCTCATGATCTTCTCCGCCATCCCGGGTCCCCAGGGCCTGTACGACCCCACCACAGAGCAGGATTCCTGCGGTGTGGCCATGGTCGCGGACATCCGCGGCCGCCGGTCGCACGGCATCGTGACGGATGGTCTGACGGCACTGGCGAACCTGGAGCACCGCGGCGCCGCGGGAGCGGAACCGACCAGCGGCGACGGCGCCGGTATCCTGGTCCAGCTACCCGATCGGCTGCTGCGTGCGGTGGCCGGCTTCGATCTGCCACCGGCCGGTCTGTACGCCGCCGGAATCGCCTTCCTGCCTGCCGATGAATCGCAGCGGGCCGACGCCATGGCGCTGGCCGGCCGGATCGCCGGCGAGGAAGGCCTGGACGTGCTGGGCTGGCGGGATGTCCCGATCGCCCCGGACGCGGCCGACGTGGGCCCGACAGCGAAGTCGGTGATGCCCCATTTCGCCATGCTCTTCGTTGCCGGGCAAGAGGATCAGGCCGGCTGGGTGCCGTCGGGCGTCGAGCTCGACCGGCTGGCGTTCGCGCTGCGCAAGCGCGCGGAGCACGAGAGCCGGGCCGCCGGGCACGGCCTGTACTTCCCGTCACTGTCGGCACGCACGATGGTCTACAAGGGAATGCTCACCACCGAGCAGTTGCCCAGGTTCTTTCCCGACCTGACCGATGACCGGTTGGAAAGCGCCATCGCTTTGGTGCACAGCCGGTTCTCCACGAACACGTTCCCGTCCTGGCCGCTGGCGCACCCGTTCCGCTACGTCGCGCACAACGGCGAGATCAACACGGTTCGCGGCAACCGCAACCGGATGCGGGCCCGTGAGGCGCTGCTGGAGTCGAATCTGATCCCCGGTGATCTGGCCCGGCTGTTCCCGATCGTCGACCCGGACGGCTCGGACTCCGCCTCCTTCGACGAGGTCCTCGAGCTGTTGCACCTGGGCGGCCGTAGCCTGCCGCACGCGGTGCTGATGATGATCCCGGAGGCGTGGGAGAACCACGCCACAATGGACCCTGCCCGGCGTGCCTTCTACCAGTTCCACGCCAGTGTCATGGAACCGTGGGACGGCCCCGCCTGCGTGACCTTCACCGACGGCACGCTTGTCGGCGCCGTGCTCGACCGCAACGGCCTGCGCCCGGCCCGCTGGTGGCGGACCGCTGACGACCGGGTCGTGCTGGCCAGCGAGACCGGCGTGCTCGATGTCCCGCCTGGCGAGATCGTGGCCAAGGGGCGGCTGCAGCCCGGCCGGATGTTCCTTGTGGACACCGACGCCGGCCGGATCGTCGGCGACGACGAGATCAAGTCCGAGCTGGCCGGCCACCTGCCGTACGACGAGTGGCTGCACGCGGGCCTGCTCGAGCTGTCGGACCTGCCCAACCGCGAGCACGTGGTGCAGACCCACGAGTCGGTCCTGCGCCGCCAGCTGACCTTCGGCTACACCGAGGAAGAGCTCAAGATCCTGCTCACCCCGATGTCGGTGAAGGGCGCCGAGCCGATCGGCTCGATGGGCACCGACACCCCGCCTGCCGCGCTGTCGCAGCGGGCCCGGCTGCTCTACGACTACTTCAAGCAGAACTTCGCCCAGGTCACCAACCCGCCGCTGGACGCGATCCGTGAGGAGATCGTCACCTCGGTGTCCCGGATCATGGGCCCGGAGCAGAACCTGCTCGACCCCGGCCCGCGGACCTGCCGGCACATCCAGCTGCACTACCCGGTCATCGACAACGATGAACTGGCCAAGCTGATCCACATCAACGACGATGGGGATCTGCCTGGCTTCGCCTGCACTGTCCTGTCCGGACTGTACGAGGTGGATGGTGGCGGCCGGGCGCTGGCGGCGGCGATCGAGCGGGTCCGCCGCGAGGCGTCCGAGGCGATCGCGGCCGGCGCCCGCACGCTGGTGCTCTCCGACCGGGACTCCGACCACCGGATGGCGCCGATCCCGTCGCTGCTGCTGGTCTCCTCCGTGCACCACCACCTGGTGCGCACGAAGGAGCGGCTGCGCGTGGCCCTCGTGGTGGAGAGCGGCGACGCACGCGAAGTGCACCACGTCGCGCTGCTGCTGGGTTACGGCGCCGCCGCGGTGAACCCGTACCTGGCCTTCGAGTCCATTGAGGACCTGATCAGCCGGGGCGCGATCACCGGGATCGAGCCGCGGGTGGCGATCCGCAACTACGTCAACGCGCTCGTCAAGGGCGTACTGAAGATCATGTCCAAGATGGGCATCTCGACCGTGGGCGCGTACACCGCAGCCCAGGTCTTCGAGGCGTTCGGCCTGGCCAACGACGTCCTGGCCGAATATTTCACCGGTACCTCGTCCAAGCTCGGCGGCGTCGGGCTGGACGTGATCGCCGAAGAGGCGGCGCAGCGGCACCGCCGGGCGCACCCGGACAACCCGACCGACCGCGTGCACCGGCGCCTGGACAGCGGTGGAGAGTACGCCTACCGCCGCGACGGCGAGCTCCACCTGTTCACGCCGGAGACCGTGTTCCTGTTGCAGCACGCGACCAAGACACGCAGCGACGAGGTCTACCGCAAGTACGTCGCCGAAGTCGAGCGGCTCAACCGTGACGGCGGTGCCCTGCGCGGGCTTTTCAAGCTGCGCGTGGGCGACCGGCCG
Source organism: Kibdelosporangium banguiense (assembly GCF_017876405.1). Lineage (GTDB taxonomy): Bacteria > Actinomycetota > Actinomycetes > Mycobacteriales > Pseudonocardiaceae > Kibdelosporangium > Kibdelosporangium banguiense. Next base: position 4,701,701 of record NZ_JAGINW010000001.1, read on the forward strand.
TCGATCCCGCTGGACGAGGTCGAGCCGGTCGAGGCGATTCTCAAGCGCTTCAACACCGGTGCGATGTCCTACGGCTCGATCTCCGCCGAGGCGCACGAGACGCTGGCGATCGCGATGAACCGCATCGGCGGCCGGTCGAACACGGGCGAGGGCGGCGAGGACCCGCAGCGGCTGTACGACCCCGAGCGCCGCTCGGCGATCAAGCAGGTCGCAAGTGGACGGTTCGGTGTCACGAGCGAGTACCTGGTCAACGCCGACGACATCCAGATCAAGATGGCGCAGGGTGCCAAGCCGGGTGAAGGCGGCCAGCTGCCGCCCAACAAGGTGTACCCGTGGATCGCGCGTACGCGGCACTCCACCGCAGGTGTGGGGCTCATTTCACCGCCGCCGCACCACGACATCTACTCGATCGAGGATCTGGCGCAGCTGATCCACGACCTGAAGAACGCCAACGACCGCGCCCGGATCCACGTCAAGCTGGTGAGCGAACTGGGCGTCGGCACGGTCGCGACCGGCGTCGCCAAGGCCCACGCCGATGTGGTCCTGATCTCCGGGCACGACGGCGGCACGGGCGCGTCCCCGCTGAACTCGTTGAAGCACGCGGGAACGCCGTGGGAGATCGGCCTCGCCGAGACCCACCAGACGTTGATGATCAACGGTCTGCGCGACCGGATCACCGTGCAGGTGGACGGCGCCATGAAGACCGGTCGTGACGTGGTGGTCGCCGCGCTCCTCGGCGCCGAGGAGTTCGGTTTCGCCACCGCGCCGCTGGTCGTCGAGGGCTGCGTGATGATGCGGGTGTGTCACCTCGACACGTGCCCGGTGGGTATCGCGACGCAGAACCCCGTGCTGCGCAAGCGGTACACCGGTCAGGCCGACCACGTGGTGAACTACTTCCACTTCGTGGCCAACGAGGCCCGCGAACTGCTGGCGGAGCTGGGTTTCCGGACCATCGACGAGGCCGTCGGGCACGCCGAGATGCTGGACGTCGACAAGGCCGTCGAGCACTGGAAGGCCCAGGGCCTCAACCTGGCTCCGGTGTTCGAGGTCCCGGAAAACCGTTACGGCACGGCCCGCCGCAAGGTGCGCGAGCAGGACCACGGCCTGGCGCACGCGCTCGACCGCACCCTGATCCAGCTGTCCGAGGCAGCGCTGGAAGACGCGCACCCACTGAAGCTGGAACTGCCGGTCCGCAACGTGAACCGGACCGTCGGCACGCTGCTGGGCTCGGAGGTCACGCGGCGCTACGGCGGCGATGGCCTGCCGGACAACACGATCAACGTGACGCTGAGCGGGTCCGCGGGTCAGTCGCTGGGTGCCTTCCTGCCCGGCGGGATCACGCTGGATCTCGTCGGCGACGCGAACGACTACGTCGGCAAAGGCCTGTCCGGCGGGCGGATCATCGTCCGTCCGCACCCGGACGCGCCGTTCGCCGCCGAGGCGCAGGTGATCGCGGGCAACGTGATCGGCTACGGCGCCACCTCAGGCGAGATATTCCTGCGCGGCCGAGTCGGTGAACGGTTCGGCGTGCGCAACTCGGGCGCGGTGATCGTCGCCGAAGGCGTCGGCGATCACGCGTTCGAGTACATGACCGGTGGCCGTGCCGTGGTGCTCGGCCCGACTGGCCGCAACCTCGCGGCCGGAATGTCCGGTGGTATCGCGTACGTTCTCGACCTGCAGCCCGCGCTGGTCAACACCGACATGGTGGACCTGCAGCGACTGCACGCCGAGGATCTTGAGTGGCTGCGTGGAGTCGTTGAACGGCACCACAAACTGACCGGCTCGGCCGTGGCCGCGTCGCTGCTCGGCGACTGGACACGGCGCGCGGGTGTGTTCACCAAGGTGATGCCGCGCGACTATCAGCGAGTGTTGGAGGCCATGCGGCTTGCCCGTGCCGAAGGCCGTGACGTCGACGAGGCAGTGATGGAGGCGTCCCGTGGCTGACCCGAACGGTTTCATGTCCTTCCCACGCAAGGACGCGCCGAAGCGCCCGGTGGACGAGCGCCTGGGCGACTGGCGTGAGGTCTACGCGGCGCTCGCACCGTCCGAACGCGACACTCAGGTCCGCAAGCAGGCAACGCGATGCATGGACTGCGGAATCCCGTTCTGCCACTCGGGTTCCGCGGGCTGCCCGCTGGGCAACCTGATCCCCGAGTGGAACGACCTGGTCAGGCGCGGCGACTGGGAACTGGCGAGCGAGCGCTTGCACGCCACGAACAACTTCCCGGAGTTCACCGGAAAGCTGTGCCCGGCGCCGTGCGAGGCCGCCTGCGTGCTCGCCATCTCGCCCGACTCCGGTGGCGCCGTGACGATCAAACGTGTCGAGGAGACAATCGCGGAAGTCTCGTGGGACAACAACTACGTTGAAGCACGAGTGTCCGCTGTGTCCTCCGGCAAGCGGGTCGCGGTCGTCGGTTCCGGCCCCGCAGGCCTGGCTGCCGCTCAGCAGCTGACTCGCGCCGGCCACGAGGTGACGGTCTTCGAGCGCGACGACCGGCTCGGCGGCCTGCTCCGATACGGCATCCCCGAGTTCAAGATGGAGAAGAAGGTTCTCGACCGACGGCTCGCGCAGTTGCGGGCCGAGGGCACGAAGTTCGTCACCGGCTGCGAGGTCGGCGGCAGCGGACTGTCCGTTGAGGAGCTTCGTGCTTCGTTCGACGCCGTGGTGCTCGCGGTCGGCGCGCTGCAGGGCCGCGACGCTCCGGACATCCCAGGCCGCGACCTCAAGGGCGTACACCTGGCCATGGAGCACCTGGTCCCAGCCAACCGCGAATGCGAGGGCGACGGACCAACATCGATTTCCGCGGCAGGCAAGCACGTCCTCGTAATCGGCGGCGGCGACACAGGCGCAGACTGCTACGGCACCGCAACCCGCCAGGGCGCCCTAAGCGTCACCCAACTCGACCAGTACCCGAAGCCACCGGACGTACGCGACGACGCGCGTTCACCATGGCCAGTCTGGCCCGTCGTCCTCAGGACCTACCCAGCACACGAGGAGTCCGGCGAACGCCGCTTCGCCGTGGCAGTCTCCCGCTTCATCGGCGACTCCGACGGCCACGTCCGCTTGGTGGAACTGCAGAAGGTCCGCGTCGAGAGAGACCCAGCGACAGGCCTGCGCTCCGTGACACCGGTATCCGACGACGTCGAGGCAATCCCAGCCGACATGGTGCTCCTCGCCATCGGCTTCGAGGGCGTGGAGCAAATGCCGCTCCTCGACGGCCTCGGTTTGTCACTCACCAAACGCGGCACATTGTCGTGTGGCTCCGACTGGCAAACCTCAGCCCCAGGCGTCTTCGTCTGCGGAGACGCACACCGCGGCGCTTCCCTCGTCGTCTGGGCAATCGCCGAGGGCCGTTCTGTCGCCAACGCAGTCGATGCCTACCTCACCGGAGCGTCAGACCTGCCGGCCCCTGTCCACCCGACAGCTCTGCCCCTCGCCGTCGTCTAGCAGCGTTGGCCTGGCGGGCACTAGTCGCTGACCACGACAGCCGACACGAGGCCGTCAAGGTCGAGCGAGACAACTTGGGCCGTCGCTGCAGCGGCCACGATGTCCATGAACATGTGGAGGCGTGCGCCCTGGCAGAGCATGAACACGCCGCGACTGACGCGGCCTCCGAATCCCTGATCTCCGAAGGCTTGAACTACGAAACGGACAGCTGGCACCGCAGCGGAGCGAGGGCTGCTCTTTCCACGCGTGCTCCGAGGAACGTGCCGAGCGGCATCCCGATGGAACAGTCGGAGAAGATGGCGAAGGAACTGTCGGATCTGTGCCCTGAGCCCAACAGGCTGGAGTTCCGGTTCACCATGGCGGGCGACCTCCGATGTGCTGAAGCGATGAACTGAGCCTGGAAACCACCGGCAGCTGAGGCGTGACCAAACACGGTATGGTGACCGCTGGCTGGCGGTCAGTTTCCGATAGCGGCACTGGCATTTGTCCAGCGAAGGAGGGGATGGCTTCCAGGCGTGTCCCGCGGCTGACACCTGTGCGCCTACTGATTCTCGCCGCATGTGTAGGCGTTGCGACAACGGTCGACCTCGTGATAAGAGGTTGGATAGGCCCAGGACTCGCCGGTGGGCTGGTGGTGTTCCTCGGAATGGAGTTCGCCAGGCGGTGGCGGCGTCAGGGCGCGGAACACGAGAACAAATGATGGCGGCATGAGTGAATCGCCTGGTCAACCTCTCAATCCCGCCAGAACGGCTCTTGGTATCCCGGGCACCAGGAGCCGGTTTGTCTGTTCAACGGTTGAACTGGTCGATGGCAAGAATCAGTATCTCCTGGTAGAGCCGGAGAACGCACTGAAGTATGTGCGCAGTCAGGCCGGCACTACGCCACATCTTGTGTGGGCAACACCAGCGGTATGCTAACAACTATGTCCACTATGGACATGTCTGGACGGGTGGCGCCTGTCACGGTGGTATAGCGCGACGTGAGTTGACGTGAGGCGCACAATCTGGGGTATGGCTCAGATTGTCCTGAATGGTGCGTCGTTGCGGTGTGACGATGTGGTTCGATTCGCGGCTGGTGATGTGAAGGTCGGTGTTGACCCTGCGTCACTGGATGCGGCCGAAGCGGCCTGGAAGTTGCAGCGTGAAGCCGTCGCGCGCCGGGCGGTCTACGGGCGTACGACTGGTGTCGGGGCGAACAAAACCGTTCTGACTGAGGGTGGCGCTGAGGATGGGCTGCGGCTGATGCGCAGCCATGCCGGCGGTGTCGGCGAGCTGATGCCTCCGGAACTGGTGCGGGCGATGTTGCTGGTGCGGTTGAACCAGCTTGCGGCTGGGCGGTCCGGTGTTCATCCGCGGCTGCTTGTGGCTATCGCGGATGCGCTCAATATGGGGGCTTTGCCCGCTGTGCACCGGATTGGGGCGATCGGTACGGGCGATCTCACGGCGTTGGCTGAGACTGCCATGACCTTGGTGGGGGAGCGGCCGTGGGCGGTGGGGGAGCTGGCGCCGGTCGAGTTCGGGGCCGGTGAGGCCCTGGGGTTCATGAGCAGCAACTCCGCGACGCTGGCCGAAGCTGTTCTGGTCACTGTGGAGCTTCGGGAACTGTTGCGTGCCAGTCACACTGTGGCTGCTTTGTCGTACATCGCGCTCGGTGGGTCGCCTGAGCCCTACGCGACGACTGTCCACAATGCAAAGCCGCATCCTGGGCAGGTTTACTGCGCGGCTGAGATGCGTCGGTTGCTTGGTATGACTGCTGTTCCTATGCCGGGGCGTCGTATCCAGGATCCCTATGGGCTGCGGGCTTTTCCTCAGGTGCAAGGGCCTGCGCTGGATGCTGTCCGGTCGCTGGAGACCGTACTCACCACTGAGATCAACGCCAGCACTGAGAATCCCATGATCTCGGTGGAGGACAACGATGTCTATCACAACGCCCACTTCCACACGGCTTATGTGGCTGTGGGTCTGGACACGGCCCGGGCGACTGTGCACCATGTGGCCGAACTTTCAGCGGCTCGGCTCGGCGATCTGGTCGAACCGGATCAAACGGATCTACCGGCATTTCTGGCCTCCGGGCCACCCGGGAGTTCCGGCGTGATGATCCTGGAGTACGTCGCCCACGACGCGCTCGCCCAATTGCGGCAGGCGGCGTTGCCGGTGACTTTGGGTTCCGCGGTGGTTTCCCGTGGTCTTGAGGACCATGCTTCGTTCTCGACCCAGGCCGCACGGCAGGCGGGAACTGTGGCTGCCGCATATCGGGTTGTTCTCGGGTGCGAACTCGTGGCCGCGGTGCGGGCTTTGCGGATGCGGGCCGCGGATCTGGTCGATGTCCCGGTTCGCGAGGCATATGAGCAGATGGCCGCGGTGCTCGATCCCAGCATGGCCGACCGTTCGCTCACCACGGATGTCGAGCTCGCGGCGACGATGCTGACTGCTTTGTCCAGAGTGGACTGACTGGCGCCCTGTCATCGGAACATCCCTCCTCAGAGCCGATGCGGCAGTCGGACCAACGCCCTGACACGTGCCTTGACAACATCAACAACCCTCAAGAGGATCGGAGTTCCAAGGCAACCTGTCCTCCGCGAGAGGTCAAGATCTGCTTGCCTGTCCGGGGGAATTCATTTTCTGGGGAGCCTTTCATCACTGGAGGGGTAGTTGAAACTCACTCGAACACTGGTCCTGACGCTGGCCACGGCCACCGGACTCAGCCTCGCTTCGGGGATCGCAGGCGCTGAGAGCGACGGCTGGATCCACTATCGCGTCCCGGTGCTCGCAGATGCCCAGCAAGTCACCATTCAGGGCGCGCTCAACGAGCGGGGCGTGTGCGAGATCCCGATGAGCTCCGAGCTCTCGCCGACGACTGAAACGGCGAGCATCGACGAGATCGCGCACAACCCGGACACCTGCACGTCCAAGGTCCTGGTCAGCTCGACCGAGGTCGCTGACGAGGCAGAGAGCGACACTGACAAGAGCGAAGGCGCCGCGACGCCCCAGTTGAGCGCGGGAGTGGCCGGCGACGCGAACATCCAGGCCGTCACGAGGTCACGCGGCTACTACAAGAGCTACTACGAGGACCCGGTCCAGCTGGACGTCAACTCGGTGTCCAACTGGACGGAGTGGAGCTGGAACGGCTCGTCCGTCCTGAGCTCCCCTGGCCCCACCGGCGGCTACAACTACGGCTGGTACTCGCCGTCCGGCTGGAGCAAGAAGGAGAACAACTGGACCAACACGTACACGAGCGCCCAGACGTCGGTCAGCTCGTACGTGCACTACCGCAACGGTAGTTTCTGCGCCACGATCGACACACACACTTACTACAACCGCAACAACGTGCACGGTCGTAAGAACGGGGTCCTGGCCGGCAACGTTAGCGCCGAGAAGTCCGGCGGCTGCACCCGTCTGCTTTCGTTCCACACCAAGATCAAGCGCACCAAGAACTGACGTAGATGTCCATAGTGGACTAACTGCGGTTGCCGCCGTACACCGCGGCGGCGACCGCGGCGTCCACGCCGGCGATCAGGCCGGCAACCGGCTCGGCAAGCCTACTTTTCACTCGTTCGACCCAGGCCATCACCTGTTTGCGGGACAGCTCGGGCTGGCAGATGTCATCGAGGCCGATCGCCCATGCGAGTAAGGCCAGAGTGGCTGTGGGCACGTCGCAGTCGGCGTTGCCGAGCATCGCGGTGCGCAGGATCGCGCGCGGTGCCGACGCTGCCCGGAGATCGGATGGCTGGTAGTGCAGGGACAGTTTGAACATGCCGCGTTTCTCTTTTGGAGTAACGAGTTCCCGGACCGTGAGATTTTCCACGACCGTGTCGTAGGTGCCGGATCGCAGGTGTTCCACCCAATCGCGTATCCCGTGCTGGTCCGTTTCGCCCATGATGTGCGCCAACGTACGGTCGGCTATCGCGTCGCCGGTGGCGTAACGGCTTACCAGTACGACAGTTCCGTGGTCGAGCGTGATTCGCTCGTCGAACAGCAGATCTCCCAGTGCCGCACCGGAAAGACCGATGTCGAGGATGTCGCGGCGGATTCGGGGCCTGCCGCTGAACGGATCATGACCGAGGAAGTACAGGCACTCGCACAGCGAGAGATCACCCAACCGCACTGTGACTCCCGGGGAGACGAGAAAGTGGCCGGACCAATGGATAACCGCCGGACTTGATCCTATACTTCCGCGGCGTCGTGTCCAATCCTGCAGAAGGACAACGGAATCATGGTGACCGCAGCGTCGGGGTTCACTCGTGGCCTGGCCAGGCCACGCTTGGGTGCCGCGCAGATCGTGTTCTTCGTTGTCGCTGCATCCGGGCCGCTGTTCGCCATCGCCGGCGGCATCTCCACGACATACGCGGTGACGGGAATTATCGGCGTACCACTGTCTTTTGTAGTACTCGCACCGGTGTTGGCGTTGTTCGCAGTGGGTTACGCGGCGATGAGCCGGCACATCACCAACGCTGGGGCGTTCTACCCATACGTGGCAAACGGGACTGGCCGGTCGACCGGCATTGCGGTCTCATTCGTCGCCGTGGTGGCCTACAACTGTATACAGATCAGCGTTTACGGGTTGTTCGGCTGGTCGGTCGCAACTTTCGTTCAGCAGAAGACCGGAACGGATATTCCCTGGTGGCTCTGGTCTCTGGCGATTCTGCTGGTGGTGGGCGTCCTGGGTGCGCTGCGGGTCGACATCAACGCCAAGGTGCTCGGCGTTGTGCTCATCCTTGAGTGCGCCGCGATTCTGGTGGTCGACATAGCGGGTCTCACCAACCCTGCGCCGGGTGACTCACTGGCCCCGTTGGACCCGGCGAACCTGTTCGTCACGGGAGTCGGCGCGGTATTCGCGCTGTCAGTAGCGGCTTTCACGGGGTTTGAAGGCGCCGCCACCTACGGCGAGGAATGCAGGCATCCGAGCCGGACGGTCGCGCGGGCAACATATGTCGCAATTGGACTGACAGGCGTTTTGTATACGGTATCCGCCTTGGCCATGGCTGTCGGCGTCGGGCCCTCGGAGATCGTCGGCCAGGCGCAGCAACAGGGCCCTGGAGTGTTCTTCGGTATCAGCGGCCGGCATCTCGGTTCGCCGATCACCGACATCGTCTACATCCTGTTTCTGACAAGTCAGTTCGCGTCCCTGCTCAGTTTCCACAACGCTGTCGCGCGGTGTTTCTTCGCACTAGGCCGGGAGGGCGTTCTGCCGGAAGCACTTGGCCGCACGAATCGGCGCACTGGCTCACCGGTCGCGGGCTCGCTGACACAATCGGTGATCGCGCTCGTCGTGGTCGCGGGTTTCGTAGTCGCCGGGCGGCATCCGGTTTTCGAACTGTTCACCTGGCTGGGGGTGATCGCGTCCACCGGCGTCGTGCTGATCATGATCACGGTGTCGGTCGCGGTGATCCAGTTCTTCCGCCGGCATCCCGGCACCGAGACATCGTGGCAACGCCTGATCGCGCCGGCACTCGCGGTGCTGTTGCTGGCCGGCGTCTTCTTGCTGATCATCCTGAACTTCGGCAGACTCCTTGGCACGCAAAGCGGTTCCACGCTCACGTGGATCCTGCCGGGGCCACTGCTGCTGGCGGTGATCCTGGGCTACACGCGTGGTGCGGTGCTGCGCAGGCGGAAACCGGCTGTCTACGCCAAAGTCGGCGGTACGGGGGGAGTTCGATGACCGTTCGGGAAGCCGGTTACGCCGATCTGCCGTCGGTCGGCCGGTTGCTGGGTGCCGCGTTTCAGGATGATCCGGTCAGTGAATGGGTGTTCCCGGAGGCGGAACGGCGTCAGGCTGTGCAACCGGCTTTCTTCGAGGCGTTCGCCACGGCGGCGCTGGACACCGGCGGCGTGGTCTACGTGCGTGCGGACGCCATCGCCGCGACGGTCTGGTTTCCCGGAGGTGAGGACGATGGCGACGAAGACGACTTCATGGCCAGGTTCGGCATGCTGACCGACGAGGAGGCGGCGACCTTCGGGCGGCTGGCCGGCCTGATGGCCGAGCACCATCCGGAGCACGGCGCACACATGCACCTGCAGTTCATCGGTGTGCTTCCGGCGCGGCAGCGATCCGGCATCGGTGGTGAACTGCTGGAACACAACCTGGCGGTCCTGGACAAGGACAGCACGCCCGCGTACCTCGAAGCGAGTTCCCAGCTCAGCCCGCCGCTCTACGAGCGGCTTGGGTTCGAGCACATCGGTGTACCGTTCGGCCCAGCCGGCGGTCCGCGGATGTACCCGATGTGGCGCCAATTAGTGTGACCGGGTGAAGTTCTCAGGGTTCGGCGAACACGCCATCGACTTCTACGACGGGCTCGTGGTCGACAATTCCAAGGCGTACTGGGAAGACAACCGCGAGATCTACAACGACGACGTGCGGGCACCGATGGAGGCCCTGCTCGCCGAGCTCAGCGCGGAGTTCGCGGCGGAGTTCGGCAAGGCGAAGGTCTTCCGGCCGTACCGCGACGTCCGGTTCGCCAAGGACAAGGCGCCGTACAAGACGAACTGCGGCGGCGTGATCGAGCAGGGCCGTGGCGGCGGCGCGTACTACGTCGAGATCAGCCCGGCCGGGCTGCGGGTCGGCGGCGGGTGCTTCTACCTCGAGTCCGACCAGATCGCCCGGTTCCGTGCGGCGATCGCCGAGGAGGTGCACGGCCCCGCGTTCGAGCAGATGGTGAACAAACTGCGCCGGGCCGGCTGGGACATTCTCGGCAACCAGCTGAAGACCAAGCCGAAGGGCTACGACGCCGACCACCCCCGGATCGAACTGCTCAAACACAAGTCGCTGTACGCGGCGCGTACCTGGGAACCAGCCGATTTCCTGCACGAACGCGAGTGCTTCACCCGCGTGCGCAAGGCCTGGCGCGAGCTGCGGCCGCTCAACGAATGGGCCCGTGACCATGTAGGAGTCAGTCTCCGAACGGCGTAGTGGCCTACCCCGATGTGGTGAATCACCGAAAGTTAGGACACGATCCAGAGCATGGAACGCTCCCAGTGGTCCTGGTGGCGGGTGGCAGCCACGGTCGTGGCGCCGGTTTTCGGCGTGACCGCGATCGCCGTTGTGGTCCTGTTGCTGACGGACGCACCGGACGCCGTACGCACCGGCGTCTGGTTCGGCATCCTGACCGGCGGTGCTGTCGCCCTCATGTTGCTCGCCCGGCATTTCTGGCGGCTTGAGCAGACGGCGTCGCTCAGCGAGATAGACATCCTCGAAAGACGCGGCGCCGAGGCGTACGCACGCGCGGCCGACCAACTCGGCTCAGACAAGGCGCCTGTACGGCTGGCTGGCCTGTACGCGTTGGAGCGTCTCGCGCAAGTCGACGGCCAATACCGTCAGACCATCGTCAACGTCATCTGCTCTTACCTACGGATGCCGTACGCACCTCCTGAGCAAGCCGGGGACACCGTCGGTGACGTGGCCGAACGCGGCGTACGCATCGCCGCGCAGCGCATCCTTGCGAGCCACCTCCGTCCCGCCGACGCCGAGCTGTTCTGGTCCGAAATCGACCTGGACCTGTCCGGCGCCACCTTGATCGACTTCGTCCTGGCCAACGGCCGGCTGCGCACCGCGACCTTCGACCGGGCCCACTTCGCCGGTGAGATCTCGTTCGCCGGCACTCAGATCGCCGCCGACGCCCGTTTCACCAACTCCCGGTTCGTCAGCCGGCGGGCCGACTTCCGCGGAACCTGGTTCGCCGCGCGGACCGACTTCACCGGCGCCGGATTCGCCGGAGACACGGACTTCACCGGCGCGAAGTTCAACGGCGAGGCGGTCTTCGCGAAGGTCGTGTTCGCCGGAGCGGTCGACTTCTCCCAGGTCGCGTTCAGTGCCGCGGCCGGATTCCGCGGCGTGATGTTCGTCGGCCGCTCCGAATTCGCCTCGGCCTGGTTCGCCGCGGAGACCGACTTCAGCAGCGCGGCCTTCTCCAAGGACGCGGTGTTCAACGGCGTCCGCTTCGACGCGCACGTCGAGGCCCTCGGTGCGTTCTTCGCCGCCCACTGCAGCTTCCGTGGCGCCTACGTCACTCGCAACGCGGACCTGCGTGCCGCCCGCTTCGGCGGCAACGTCGACTTCACCGAAGCATGGTTCGCCACCACAGCCATGCTCGACGGCGGCCGTGTCCGCGTCGACGCCGACCGCAGCCTCTCGATCTGGCCCCTGGGCTGGGCGATCCGCGAACCCAAGGACGACACCGAAGCCCGGCTGGCCGACCGCGAAGGAGCCTGGGGCTACCTCATCCGCACGAACTCGTTGGACAAGCCGACCCCGGTCAAACGCGGCGGCGCCCCACCCAACGCGCCCTGAGGTTTCTGAACACGAAAGAGGCCGACAGGGGATGAATTTCTGGCCAACGGCGGTTTTCACGCGCCGGCGATCCCCGCCGGAATGATCACGTGAAGATCAATTGAAATGCCTTGACCTGTGTAAACCCAGAACTGTCGGTGCTCGCCGGTACGCTGGATACCGGGGGGCCGAGGCCCGCGTCGCGATATTACTGACAGGTAGTTCCGCATCGGTTCAGATGGAGGGGCTAGGCTGCACGAACGTGAGCCGACGCGCGAAGATCGTCTGTACCCTGGGTCCCGCTACCTCGACCCCGGAACGTGTCCTCGAACTGGTCGAGGCGGGTATGGACGTGGCGAGAATGAATTTCAGCCACGGCAGCCACAGTGACCACAAGCAGGTGTACGACGTGGTCCGGGCCGCATCCGACGAGACGGGACACGCCGTCGGGATCATGGCTGACCTGCAGGGACCGAAGATCCGGTTGGGCACGTTCGCCAACGGGCCGGTCGAATGGAAGACCGGGGACGTCGTCCGGATCACCGTCGAGGACGTCGTCGGGACGCACGACCGCGTATCCACCACGTACGAGGGCCTGGCGCGCGACGCCAAGGCCGGCGACCGGCTGCTCGTCGACGACGGCAAGGTCGGCCTGGTGGTCCGGGAGGTCGAGAACCAGGACGTGATCTGCGAGGTCACCGAGGGCGGCCCGGTCAGCAACAACAAGGGCATCTCGCTGCCGGGTATGGACGTGTCCGTGCCGGCGATGAGCGAGAAGGACATCGAGGACCTCGAGTTCGCGCTGTCGCTCGGCGTGGACTTCATCGCGTTGTCCTTCGTCCGGTCGCCTGCCGACATCGACCTGGTGCACCAGGTGATGGACCGGGTCGGCCGCGGCCGGCTGCCGGTGATCGCCAAGCTGGAGAAGCCCGAGGGGGTCGACAACCTCGAGGCGATCGTGCTGGCCTTCGACGGCATCATGGTCGCCCGCGGTGACCTGGGCGTCGAACTGCCGCTCGAGCAGGTGCCGCTGGTGCAGAAGCGCGCGATCCAGATCGCCCGCGAGAACGCCAAGCCGGTCATCGTGGCCACCCAGATGCTCGACTCGATGATCAACAACTCCCGGCCGACGCGCGCCGAGGCGTCGGACGTGGCCAACGCCGTGCTCGACGGTGCCGACGCGGTCATGCTGTCGGGTGAGACGAGCGTCGGCCGCTACCCGATCGAGTCCGTCGAGACGATGGGCCGGATCGTGCAGGCCGTCGAGACCGAGTCCACGGCCGTGCCGCCGTTGACCCACGTCCCGCGTACCAAGCGTGGCGTGCTGTCCTACGCGGCGCGTGACATCGGTGAGCGCCTCAACGCGAAGGCTTTGGTCGCGTTCACACAGTCGGGTGACACCGTGCGCAGGCTCGCGAGGCTGCACACGCACCTGCCGCTGCTCGCGTTCACGCCTGAGCAGGAGGTTCGCAGCCAGCTGTCGCTGACCTGGGGCACCGAGACCTTCCTGGTGCCGCGGGTGGAGACCACCGACCAGATGGTCCGCCAGGTCGACATCTCCATGCTGTCCATCGGCCGCTACCAGCCAGGCGATCTAGTGGTGATCGTCGCAGGGTCGCCTCCGGGTACGGTCGGGTCAACTAACCTCATCCGGGTACACCGTTTGGGCGAAGAAGACCACGCTTAGGAGCTTTGATGACCGAGGTCGCGCGGGCCGCTGCGGCGGATCCGGGCCAGGCGGGCGCGTCCGGTCAGCCGGTGCTGGACCGCCTGGTCGCACTACTGGACCTCGAGGTCATCGAGGAGAACATCTTTCGCGGAGTGAGCCCCGCCGACCGCCCGATCCGGGTGTTCGGCGGGCAGGTCGCCGCCCAGGCGTTGATCGCGGCGGGCCGGACGGTCCCGTCGGATCGGCACGTGCACTCGCTGCACGCGTACTTCATCCGCGGTGGCGACCCGAGCATCCCGATCGTGTACGAAGTCGACCGGATCAGGGACGGCCGCTCCTTCACCACCCGCCGCGTGGTGGCGATCCAGCGCGGCAAGGCGATCTTTTCGCTGTCCGCGTCGTTCCAGGTGATCGAACCTGGCCTGGAGCATGCCGACTCGATGCCCGACGTGCCCGCGCCCGAGAGCCTGCCGACGTACTCCGACCAGGTCGGGCAGGCGCACGGCAAGCTGGACCCGGTTAGGTCGTTGCCGCGTCCCATCGACATCCGTTACGTCAGCGAACCGCCGTGGCTGTCCCGCGACAAGGGACCGCGCGAAGGCCGTAACCAGGTCTGGATGCGTGCCGACGGCAAGCTCGCTGACGACCCGTTGCTGCACGTCTGCGTGCTCGCGTACGCCTCGGACATGACGCTGCTCGACGCCCCGCTCGCGCGGCACGGCAAGTACTGGTGGCTCGACAAGGTCAACGGCGCGAGCCTGGACCACGCGATGTGGTTCCACCGGCCGTTCCGCGCTGACGAGTGGTTCCTTTACGACTGCGAGTCACCGAGCGCGTCCGGCGCCCGCGGCCTGGCCACGGGCCGGTTCTTCGCCCAGGACGGCACATTGATCGCGACAGTCGTCCAAGAAGGACTACTGCGCGTCGCTGACTGAGCCCGCTGACTCCGATCTCGCGACCGGGAGCAAGTACACGAGAGTGGCATTCACCCCGTCCAACGCGAGCAGGTCGTGCGCGAGGTCGTCGTAGATGCCGCCGATCGTCCCCATCGAGAGCCCCATCGCGGCGGCCGTCAGTCCCAGGTTCTGGGCCAGGTGACCTGCCTCGGTGAACGCGAACCGGAGCGCCCGCAAGCCGTACGTCTGCCGTAGTTCGCCGATCCTGACATAGAGGGCAAGCACGGCAGGCGTGCCCGACAGTTCGGTAGTTCCCGGCCCGAACCACATCGACGTGCTCTCCAGGTCCGGTACGGACGGACACGGCCCGGTCCATTCCAGGGTCCGGCAGATCTCGTCGAAGTCATAGCAACCGGGGGTCAATCCCTCGACAGACAACGCGATTGCCCTGATTCGTGCGCAATATTGCGCTCCAGCGCTCGGATATGGCCGTCCGCCCTGAGCTGTCCAGAGCAAAGTGGACAGTTCAACAGTGGTGAGGGTGCCACTGAGGGCTTCGTCGCGGCTGGTGTGCCTGTCGTTCAAAGCGGTGACGAGCGGGACCGTGAGGTTTTCCGGTGGCGGCAACGCCATTGTCCAGTTCTTGGCCGGCGCGGGCGGTTTGCTTGCTGTGCGCGGGAACTGGTTGATGAACCCGGGCAAGAACTTGCTTGCCTCAAGATAGCGCTGGTCGGAATCATCGCCGTGGAACGTGCTCAGCCCGTCGGGCGCGAGCGCGGCAGCCGCGACAAGCCAGCAGACCATGCGTTCCTCTTCCGGACTGACCCCCATCCGGTTGAACAACATATGCAGCTGCGACGCCCAGAACCGTGGCGGCAGGTCAGCCTTCGCCCTGGCGGCGCGGATCTGCTCGGACCAATGTGCGGCTGCCGGGTTGTCCGGACGGTCCCACCTTGCGCTGATCTCCTTGCCACGCTGAGAAAGAATCTGATGCGCGGCGATATGTGACTCGAGTGAGGGCGACGTGGCTGGTTCCTGGGCGTATCGCCAACTCGCGCCCATCGTGCGCAGCCAGGCCGCTGCCGCGGGCCGGTCCATTCCGAGCGCCCTGGTCGTAGTGATGGCGAGTCCAATCGCGGCGCTGAGCCTGGCGCTCTTCGAACGCGTGGACCGCAGTACCGCGACGGCGACTTCTGTGCTGCGGCAGAACAAGTCCTCAGCAATCGGCAGCCCTTCCGGGCCACCGTAACGCTCGATCTCCGGTTCGTACGGAACTTCGCGGACATCCCCGTGCGGCAACCATTCGCCACCGGGCGCGCCGATCTCGGCGTAGTACGCGACCGGGTCGATGTCGAGCAAAGGATGGTCCGTCGCGGTGACCAGGTCAAGGATGCTCTGCCTCAAGTCTTGCTTGCCGCGGTAACGGATGCGCAGATGCGGCCCGGTCTCCCAATAGCGGACATAGAACCAGTCGCCCTCGAACAACGCGGCGAGCTTGCCGGTGACGAAGTCGTCCACGTGTCCCGACTGCCACGAAAGTCGGCAGTGCACACTGTTCCAGGTCACGGCGCCTCCAAAGGGGACAGATCGTAGGAGAATCCAGTGACCTTCGGCCGGCCGGCCAGCAGCACGTAAAGCAAACTGTGTGATAGTGGAAAACCGGCCGCGGCTTCAAGTGCGGTGTCGTCAAAACTCCGCAATGGACGGCAGAACATCCCCGCTTTGGCCGCAGCCGTGCACAGGTGTTGTCCCAATGCACCCGCCGCCCGCAGCAACGCGGAATACTCGCCTTCGCCCCCCGCTTCGACAGCAGCGGACACATCCGCGGCCATAATCAACGCCAGATTCATCCCGGACACGTCCATCACCGCCCGGGAATGTCCATGACAGTCCTGGACGGCCTCCATCGCCGGACCCGCGCGCCGAACATCCACCGTGTACCAACCATCACGAGCACCGACAACATTGTGGACAGCAAGACGATGCTGCAAAGCAGGATGTTTCAACGTCCCCTCGGGAATCTGCTCCATGGCCTTGACGAAAGCGGTCAGCGTCTCGATCGGCAACGGCCTCGGATCCGCCGCCAGCCCCCGCGGCCCCAGCCCCGAACTGCGTTTCGGCAGCTTCCCAGGCGCTGCCCGGAAATCACCAGGCTCCAAGGTCACACCGTCACCATCAGCAAACGCCCGCAACCCGAATCGAGGCGCATTCTCCACCAGAGCGCCGGCCACATGCCCCACTTCCAGCTCAGTCAACGCATCCGCGAACTGCCCATACCCAGCCGACAACCGATCCGGCCGCCGGACAAACTCCAGCCGCACCCCCCGATCCCACCCCGGTTGCTCCCGCCCCAACCCAGAACAGTCACGCTCTACGCCCGCAGAGGTACGCTCCCGCCCCACTCCACGAGAGATACGCTCCACCGTGGG
Source organism: Kibdelosporangium banguiense (assembly GCF_017876405.1). GTDB lineage: Bacteria > Actinomycetota > Actinomycetes > Mycobacteriales > Pseudonocardiaceae > Kibdelosporangium > Kibdelosporangium banguiense. The sequence continues at coordinate 4,718,405 of NZ_JAGINW010000001.1, forward strand.
AGGGACATGCTCCTGTTCCGATTCTGAGCAAACATGTTCCTGCGCCGCTCCCGGAGGGACACACTCCTTGGGTGGCGTGTGCTTGAGCCTCGCCTCACATTCCCGCGCTACCCCAGGATAAACACGCCCGGACGTCGCCTCTGCAGAACTCCTGCTGCCCATACCCATATAGACAGTCCCCCGCCCAACCCGGGGGGCGTCCCTGGTCCAGTCTACTGGGGGTGCATGATCATCGGGGGGTTTCAAGGGGTGAGTCGGTGCGAGTGGGCCGTTCGCTCGGGGATCACTCGGTTGGGCTATGGCCGCGCGGCGTAGGGGGTCGAACAGCCAGCGTTCCCCGTCGGCGATGATCTCGACGTCTACCAGGTAAGCCGCGCGCGGGGACGGGTAAGCGCGGTGATCGTTGTACTGATTCCAAGGCTCCCAACGCGACGGGGTCAGAACCGCGACGAGCAGACGCGCCACATCTGAAGCGGGCAAAGCAAACCGAGTGCCGGGAGCGGAGAAACACTGAGGCGCGGGCCCGACCTTGATTTCCTTGCCGGGGCCGTGTGCGTAAGCCGCCGCGAGTGCCCGTTTCATGGGAACGGATGGGGTAGCCGGGGGCCGTTCGCGCGCAACCTTGACAGGCCGCGTGTCCGGCGATAGATGTGGCCGAATGTCATGGGCAGAGTGCCGGGCACGATCACCTTGGCGGAGAACAATCCCAGGCGTTCGGCGATGACCGGGTCGGATTGGTCCACCGCGATGACCTCCAGGTCCAGGGTTCGCAACCGGTCGACGTAGTGATCGAGTAACGTCTTCAGGTTGTCGAAGACGGGGAGATCTGCCGAAGGTGGTTCCACTTCCGGTTGGCCGAGAAGGAAATCGTGCCGGTCGGCAGCCTCGGGAAGAGCATTCACTGCCACATGCTCGGCCATTGTTCGGATCAGGTTCGGCTCCGCCAGTAGTCGTCGTAATCGGTCGCGATGGTAGGTTTGCGGCTCGGCGGCTTCGCGATCTACTATGGACTCTACGTCTACGGCGACTTCCACTGCTGCGGAGAACATCGCCCGGCGGGGGTCGGGGTGGGCGCCTGCGGCGTAGAAGATCTGGGGTGTATCAGGGACAGACCCCTGGTATCGGGCGACACCGATCACCGTCGGAATGCCGATGTCGTTGGTGGCATTGAAGAAAGTCAGCTCGTAACCGATCGACTCAAGCCGGTCCACCAAATGCAGTACGGTCCCATGCGCAGGAAGCCGGGGCAGCGGAGTCCTGCCGTACCAGGCCATCAGGAAGGCATCACGTTCGGCGACTTCGAAAAGGCCGTGCAGAACGGCTTCAGTGAGACTGTTGCCGAGACCGCATCCGTTGGAAGTCTCGGCGATGAATCGGCTTCCAACAGCCCAGTAGGCGACCTCTTCCGGAACTGCGACCGATTTGCCATGAGTGTACGACCAGCCGTGTACCCACCGGATCCGAAGGTCGGGGGAGTACGGAGTCAAGTGATTCTCCGCGTCGTACTCCCCAAGCCGCGTGGGATCCAGCGCGCGATCCGGACCCAGTTCGGTGAACGACGCCTCAAGCACGGTGCGTGTCCGGCGGGGCCGCATCCCGTTGTATCGCTCGACTGCTTCATAGAGAGCTACTTGCTCGGCCTCTTCAAAATTCACCGTTCGGCCGTATCCGGCTTCCACCGATGCGCCGACGAGTTCGGCACTCGCGACGGCCAGCGGCAGATGTCCGGTCCGGAATACGCCGGAAACCGGACCGTGCTTGAGGTCGAACAATTCGGCTCGCAGATTGCCGCTACGAGAATTGGCGCCTCGCAATTGACCTGGTTCCACCGGAGCCGTCAGGACTGGCTCCTGTGGGTGATCGTCCGGGATTGGGCCGCAGACAGGGCAACCTCCTGGCCGAGGTCGTACCGGATGGTGTGACACGACACCGAGATCGGTACGGACCGCGACCACCGACCTTCGGTACTGGTCCGCGTGCGCCTGAACCTCGGTCGCCAGCAGCTCCAGAAATGGCTTGAGGGCCGGTGTCGGAAATCCACTGATGGTCAGGTCGCTCTGCGGGACCAACGGGCCGAGTGTCGCTCGCCTTGCGGATTCGGCGCAGTCCACGCAGACATCGCCGGGAGTGGGGCCCAGCAGCGCCAGTCCGCCGTCGAATCTGATCATCGCGCGTCCAGGAGCGTGCTCAACGCGAGTTGTAGCTGGTCCTCGCGGCTGCGGACATCGGCGGGCCAGAACCAGTCCTTTGTCGCCCAGGAGGTCTCGGGCGGCTTGGCCAGAGGTGCCGCGCCGTTGAGGTGACACGGTTCATCCGAAAAGGACAGCCCTGCCTCTCGGGCCTGCTGGACTCCGGTTGCGGCCAGGGCTGCGAACGCGACTGCGTCCGCAGCCTCAGCCTCAATTGCCCAAGCCAGCACTTGGTCGAAAGAACGAATCTCGGCGTGCACAGCATGGTCGGCAAGACGAGTCACGCAAAGCGATGCCGTTACGCCGAATCGTAGCGTCAAGGCCTTCCACCAACGTCGCGCAGTCGGGTCACCGGCCCAATCCTCTTCGGACACTTCGGTCGCCGGGAAGTCCGGAAGCTGACCGCGAACGGTGGCACGCAGAATGATGCCGTGCGTGTGAGTGTCGTCGATCCCGGTATTGAGGGCGCGAACGGTCGCGTCGAGCCGTGCCGCATCGGAGGTTGTGCCGATGCCGAGATGACCCTCGCAGACCGCGATCTTTGCTGGAAGCTGTGGTAGCGAGCCAGTTTCCGGTATCGCGATGGGACCGAGTTCGGGGTCGACGAGCGCGTCCAGATCTGGCTGACGCGGCCGGGTGGCCGACAACCACGGGTGGTACATGGCAGTGAGCGGATCGAGCCTGGCCACCAGCACGCCGAGGTGCGGCACCTGCGGCGGAAGATCGTCACCGGGGTGCACGATGAACTCGGTGGACGGGTCCGGCAGGCCGCCTGCCGCGCAGATCAGCCGGTGCGCGGCGACCGAGCCGACCAACGCGGCGAGGATCTCAGGTGGTTGCGACTCATCGACACCGAGACGGCGGGCAACGTCCTTGCCGTCGGAGACGGCGTCCTCATAGGACCCAGGGTGGACGACGTATCCGACCTGATCGGAGCAACCGGCCGCGACGGCGTGCTCATCGGTGACCACAATGAGGCCGTCGCCTGGTTCAGAGCGGGCTTCGAGCCCGGTCGACTCGAGGGCTCGGCGGGCCGCCGCCGCGAGCAGACCGGAACCGACGACTGTGAATGTCGCGGCTCGCAGTCGTAGCCAGGATTCCTGTGGTTGCGGGGCAACGGAGATCAGCCAGTCGGCGACCTCATCCGGCGGTGCGTCCGGGATCCACTCGCTGTCGACCGTCACGACCATGTCGTGCGCCTGCAGCTGGTCGATGATCATCTGGATGGCCTTGGCGACCGCCGGTGATGCGGTATTCGGAACTCTGAATTCAGAATTCGGAATTCCCGTGGCCAGGGACGCGGCGATGCGTTGCCAGATGGTCCACAACCCTTTGCCGCCCTGCAAGGTGAAGCTCGACGCCCACCCGCGGACGTGGATCCCGTCAGGTGTGGGCGAGGCGTGCACCACGGGGCGTAACCGGACCACCATCGTTTCACCGTCTTTCCATCTGTGCCAGGTGTTCTGCCCAGCCGATGCCCGTGATCTCCTGGGTCGCGCGAGCCATCAGATCGGCGGCGAGATACCGCTGCATCGGGGTCACGTCGCAGATCGCGAGCAGCTGGTAGAGCACGTTGGTACCGAATCGGTAGACCGTCAGCGGCCGTTTGACCAGCGGATGCTCGAGATCGACTTCCCAGAGCCGGGTGTGGTACTCACTGAACTTCGTTCGTTCGGCGAAGTTGTAACGCTGGATGGTCGCTGGATCGCCTGTTTCGTAGGCACGTTCGCCGTAGCGAGGGTTCAATGTGGACGTCAGGTCGCCGGAGTCATACGTCTGCTCGGCGGCCAACCGCATTCCAATCGTCCATGCCTGCCAAGCGGCTTCGAGCTGACTGGTCGGGTGTCCCGTGGCGACCCGCTCGACGGATTCGACGACCTGAGCGGAATTCCGTTCCCAGATCTGGTCGAACTTCGCCCTGACCCGGCCGTCCGGATCACTGTGCAACAGGAAGTCCTCGAGATGCGAGAGGAATGAGTGGTATCCGTTCGCCAGGCCAGGTGGGTAACGGCTGGCGTGTACGGCCATTGCTGTGATCGCCACCTGAACGCGGCTGATGTCGACGAGTGACGACCGGGCAGCGTCGACGCCGAGCCGGAGTCCAACGGTGCGCAGGTCGATCAAGGCGTCCGAGCCGAGCAGGCTGTGCAGCCGGGTGGTGTCAGTGGGCTCGATGCGAACGGTGTTTCCGGGATATATCGGCGAATATGGCGGCTGGATCAGTTCGGCCAGGCCGTTGGCCCTGGCCTGACTCAGTAATTCGTCCTCGGTAAACCTTACTGAGGAAGGATTATCGGCCAAGTATTTCTCTAGCATTCTCGCGGCGGCATGAGCTGCCTCAACAGGACCGTCGAGACGGAGCCGGACGTGCGGCCCGTGCAGCCAATGCCTTTCGACGTGCCCGGTCGCGCCGAGGCGTGTAGCCGCGTCGAATGCCGGCAGTACGGCCTCACGTAACAGCGGCGCCTTCACCGGATCGTGGTAATAGCAGATGACATCGATCACGTTGTCCTCCACCAGGTTTCCGCAATCATCTCGACCACCCGGCCGGACGGCACCGGCAACGCCTCAGTCAGCTTCACCGGCCCGGAATACCGGCTGAGCGTCTTTGGCAGGCACCGCAGGTGTAACGCATTACCCAGATCGACGTACTGCGGTTTTGGTGCGTTCAACCGCTCCTCGAAGTCGGCCATGGAAGCGATCGCACCACCGGCGCTGACGAACACATGCTCTGGAATCCCGTACCGGCCACGCAGTTTTGCCACCGTGTACGCGACATCTGCCTCCTGTCCGACCTCTGGCACAGAGTCGAACTCCCAAGAACGGCGCGCCAGCAAGACATTCCGATACCGCAGCCGACCCCGTTCGAGTACATCACCATGCTCCACAGTGGATCTCAAGCCATCGAGATCAGCCCAGCCGCACGAAAGGTCCGTGTACAGAGCGGTAACCCGATCGGGCAACATCAGCGGCATCAGGAAACCCAGATACAGCACGTCGATCGCCCGGCCCCGGTGGATCAGCCGTAACTCGTCCGAGACCGGATCATGCCGCACCACAAGCTCATCCGGTGTCAGATCGGACCATTCCGGGTCCTCGCCGACTTCCTGGCCCAGTTTCGGCTGCAGATTCGGCGTGAATCCACCCACCGGCCGGAACTGGGCGAACCCGTCCTCGAAGATTCCGGCGAGGTACGCGGCGACATCCTGACGCGCGACCGGTGGAAGCTGGTTGAGGAAACGGCTGGCGAACCTCGTGAAACCGGCATAGCAGTGGTTGACCACGAGTCCGTCGGCCGTTCGCTGCACGAACCAGGAATAGGACACTGGCCTGCCGCGCGGCGCCAGGAGATCACCGGCCATCCGGATCATCTCGTCGGTGATCTCCTCGCGATCACCCAGCTGGGTATGAATCTCCCGCAGCGATGCACTGACCGGACCGGTCAGTGCATCGATCAGGGCTGCCGAGAACAACTCCGCGCAATCGGCTGGATGCGCACTCGCGCCGACGCCGAACTGCTCGACGAACTTCTCCCGCGCGATCCGCCGGATCAGCAACTGCCGGTCGAAAGCCATCATCAGCGGGGTGAGCCGGGCCAGTGTGTCCATCCCAGACCGATCGAGCCGGACGACCTCCGGCAGCACAACATCTTCCACGACCGGCGCGACACCAGGCTGCCCGAGATCCGTCCAGCCTTTCGACAGCTCCGCAAGCCGCGCCGGACGCTCTCGCGCATCCAAGGTCCCGAACGATTCCGTGTCCTGCGCCAACGTTGTCAGCAGATGCGCGGCCCCAGAATCGCCCGCGTCCCGCAACCATTCGGCCAGGGCTCGGGCGGCATCCGGGTCCTGCGGGTCGACCGGCGCGACCGGAATCAGCAGGCCGATGTCCAGCAGCCGGTTGACGAATCTCGACGCGGCCGGGGCCTGGTCGTCCGGCAGCCGCGCGGCCAGCCTGCTGATCAGCTCAGCCGGAATCGCGGCCTTCGGCCGGGCCGCGTCGAGCACAAAACGCAGCGGCCCGGTCACGGAAACGTCGACCACTTCTTCTTTGGTCACATAAGCACGTGCCGAACCGGCGACCGGAATGTCCCGGTGAAATGAAACCCGGCCGTCACGTTCCCGCAGTCCAGGAGCGAGCCGGTGCGGGATGCAATCCCGTCGGGCGCCGAGCAATGACGCAGTCAGCTGCGCGAGCAACACGCGATTGATCTGTGCCCGTGCCACCGGCTTCTGATCGTGATCGGTGCCGTCTGACCAATGTCCCCATGCAACATAGGTGTACCAGGACAACGGACTCGTTTTGGAACTCGCCCGCAGCGCATACCGCAATACGGTCGCTTCCGCCTTACGGGCTTTACGGGCATTGCTGCCGGAAGCGATCCGCTCCAAACCGTGCAGCAAATCCGGTCCGGTCAGCACTGCGGCCCGTCGCAGCGGTTCAGCAGCACACATTTCAGCCAATGTGGCGCGTTCTGCCGTCAACGCCGAAGCCCAGTGTTCGTGCACTTCAGACGACTGCCTGTAAAGCGCATCCTGCGCGTCGACCCATTCACGCAACAACGGCACACGATCCGGCAAGTCAGCCAGATCAGTGCGCCGGAAGGAACGTCCATTGTGAATGGAGCGGCGTAACGGCAGGACGACTCGGCGGTGAAACTCCACTGAATGCCCTGTCGCGCTGGAGTACAAGGCGTCGGCCACGGCCGGAGCCAGAGCGGCGATCCTGGACTCGAGCGCGACCAGGGCGTTCAACGCGGTCCGGAAGTCACCGACGACCGGCGCAGGGTGGACAAGCGCAGCCAGCCGGACCAGAGCGAACGGCGCCACCTGCGGACCGGTCATCGTGACCTCCTGACCGAAAAACCCGGAAACCGGACAACCGAACCGATCAAGCCGGGAATTCGATCACCGGCGGGTGGCAGCAACAGCAGGACGAACTGCCGCACGAGCACGACGAGCCGACGGTGGAGGCGCCGGACTCGGGTAAGGCGACCGCGTCGCGCATCGAGGTGACCGCGAGGCCGTCCAGTTCGAGGTCGTCAACATCGAATGTGAGGTCTTTCATGTCGTCTCCTTGGCGAGTTGTGGCCACAGGCGGCCGGCCACAAGCTTCGCCGTCTGGACGCAAGGAGACCGCAACATGCGCGACCGCATAGGCTCGTGCCGTACATATCCCGTGTCCACCCGGGTGACCTGCGGCAACGTCGCCACGGTCGGCGGCTTGAGCGGGACAAGCGAGCCTTATGAGGGCTGATACGGCAGGCTGGTACACATGGCGAACAGCACGGAAGGCACGGCCCGCATCGCGGTGACCGGCCTGGCGACAATGGGCAGCAACCTGGCGCGGAATCTCGCCCGGCACGGCTTCAAGGTGGCGGTGCACAACCGCTCGTTTGCCCGGACCAAGTCGCTGATCGAGCAGCACGGCCACGAGGGCGAGTTCGTCCCGGCCGAGACCGCGGCCGAGCTGGTCGCGTCCCTGCAGAAACCCCGCCAGGTGATCATCATGGTCAAGGCGGGCGGTCCCACCGACGCGGTGATCGACGAGCTCGCGGACCTGATGGAACCCGGCGACATGATCATCGACGGCGGCAACGCGCACTTCGCCGACACCCGACGCCGCGAGGCCGCCCTCAAGGAGCGCGGCCTGCACTTCGTCGGGGCGGGCATCTCCGGTGGTGAGGAAGGTGCCCTCAACGGCCCGAGCATCATGCCTGGTGGCTCGCCCGAGTCCTACAAGCACCTCGGCCCGGTGCTGGAGTCGATCGCCGCGAACGTCGACGGCCAGGCGTGCTGCGTGCACGTCGGCCCGGACGGCGCCGGTCACTTCGTCAAGATGGTGCACAACGGCATCGAGTACGCCGACATGCAGCTGATCGCGGAGTCCTACGACCTGCTGCGCCGGGCCGGTGGCCTGGCGCCCGCGCAGATCGCGGACGTCTTCCGGACCTGGAACTCCGGTGACCTGGAGTCCTACCTGGTGGAGATCACCGCCGAGGTGCTCGGGCACGTCGACGCCGAGACCGGCAAGCCGTTCGTGGACGTCGTGACTGATCAGGCCGAGCAGAAGGGCACCGGTCGCTGGACCGTTCAGGAGGCCCTTGAGCTGGGCATTCCGGTCACCGGCATCGCCGAGGCCGTGTTCGCCCGGTCGCTGTCGGCCCGGACCGACCAGCGCTCGGCGCTGCAGGACGGTGGCGTCAACCCGGTCGACGTGCCGGACACCCTCGTCGACGATGTCCGCGCGGCGCTCTACGCGTCCAAGGTCGTCGCATATGCCCAGGGCTTCGACCAGATCCGGGCCGCGAGCGAGACCTACAGCTGGGACATCGACCTCGGCGCCATGGCCACGATCTGGCGCGGTGGCTGCATCATCCGCGCGGTGTTCCTCAACCGCATCCGCGAGGCGTACGAGAAGAGCCCCGACCTGCCATCGCTGCTTGTCGACGAGTACTTCCGTAGCGCCGTCGAGCAGGCCGTCGAGGCGTGGCGTCGCGTTGTCGTGACGGCCGTGCAGGCCGGCGTGCCGGTACCCGGTTTCGCCAGTGCGCTCGCGTACTACGACGCACTGCGGTCCGAGCGTCTGCCCGCGGCACTCGTCCAGGGCCTGCGCGACTTCTTCGGCGCGCACACCTACACGCGTGTCGACAAGCAGGGCACGTTCCACACACTGTGGGGCGCGGACCGTTCCGAGATCGACGCCTGACACTCGGAAAGAGCCGGCCCGGACGCACCGGGCCGGCTCTTTCCGCCTACAGCAGCGATTCCAGCTGCACCAGGCGGTACGAGTCCGGGTCGACCAGGTACACCCGGGCTTCGGCCAGGTCGAAGTACATGCCGACCAGCTTGAGCCGGCCGAGTTCCTCGGCCTCGCGGACGCTGGGGTGGGTGCGCAGATTGTCCAGCTGCTGAGCGACATTGGCCGCCGCCAGCAACTCCAGATCGTCCGTGCCGTCGACGCGTGCCAGACTCGAAGCAGCGTTACGCAACCATGAGTGCAGGCTCGTGCCCGGCTGGCTGCTGCCCTTCAGCAACGCGTTCATCGCGCCGCAATGCGAGTGGCCACAGACCACAATGGTCGGCACGGCCAGGACATCCACGGCGAACTCGATCGCCGCGCCGACCGAACTGTCCTCATCGCACTCGCTGGACGAGAGCACAGGCACGAGGTTGCCGATGTTGCGGACGCAGAACTGGTCACCGGGGCCGGTCGACGTGATCAGGTTCGGCAGGACCCGGGAGTCAGCACATGTGATGAACAGCTGTTCGGGCCTCTGGCCGTGTTCGGCGAGTTCGGCCAGGAACGGCCGGACCAGCGGCGCCGCCATCCGTTCGAACTCGAGCGCGCCGTCCAGCACCGGCTCGCGCGGTTCGGGCATCCGCAGAGTCCACTTCTCCCAGTCGGTCCACCGGCCGACCCAGCGCGCCGGCGGGATTGTCTTGCGGCGGCCGGGTTCGCCGTCGCGGGCACGCCGGTACCAGGTGCCGGATTTCTCACGGACCTGAACCTGACCGCCGCGTGCCTCGTAACCGGACCGCCAGTCGTCGATGGCCTCGAACGCGGCGTGGTCCATGAAATCCACCCGCAGTTGGAGAATCACACGTTCCCCTGAGGGAATCCGGCGTAGTTCACGTACAAGCCGGCCCACACCAAGAAAGACAAGCGAGCCGCCGACGTCCACGGACCAGCTGTCGTTCTCCTGTCGGACCCGGACCGACGTGTGCGCAAGCCGGTACAGCGCTCGCACGATGGCCACCGCGACACCGATCGCGACGCCTTCCAAGAGCCCCAACGTGATCACGCCGAGCACCGTCACCGCGTACACCGCGAGTTCCCCATGCATGCGGAGATCCCGCAGATGTCCGGCGTCCACGAGCCGCAGACCGACCACGATCAGCACGCCCGCGAGCGCCGCCATGGGGATTTGTTCCAACATGTTCGCCAGGAACAGCACGAACAGCAGAACCCAGACGCCGTGCAAGATCGAGGAAGTACGAGTCCGCGCGCCCGCCGCGACATTCGTCGAACTACGCACGATCACGCCGGCGACCGGCAACCCGCCGAGCGCGCCGGACACAGCGTTCGCCGCGCCCTGGCCGAAGAGTTCGCGATCGAGATCCGCGCGCGGGCCGTTGTGCATTTTGTCCACTGCCACTGCGGACAGCAAAGACCCCACACTGGCCACAAGCGCCACAGTCACCACAGCGACCCCGATCTCCACCGCGCCGCCGTTGGGCATCGCCGGTGTCGCCAGGCCGGCCAGAGGGTCGTCGGGCAGTTGCACGGTTGCGACGTTCCACCGGAACAGCAACTCCACTCCGGTTGCCGCGACCACAGCGACCAGCGGAGCGGGAATCACGTTGCCACGCGGCACTTTCGGCCACAGAACCATCATCGCGACGGTCACCAGGCCGATCCCGACCGCACCCCAGACCGGTGTCTGGCCGAAAAGGGCGGCCAGACTGGTCAGGACGTCGCTGTCGGCGTGACCGCCCAGCAGTACCTGCAACTGGCCCACCACAATGGTGATTCCTATACCCGCCAGCATGCCGTGCACGACGGCAGGCGAGAGCGACAGCGTCAGGCGGCCGACTTTTGTTACGGCCAAAAGAATCTGCACCACGCCCGCGGCCAGCGTGATACCTGCGGTGGCGGGCCAGCCGTACTGCTCGACCAGACCGGCGACGATGACCGTCATCCCGGCGGCCGGGCCGCTCACCTGAAACGCCGATCCGCCAAGCGAACCGGCGACGATACCGCCGACCACGGCGGCGACCAGGCCGGCGATCAGGGGGGCGCCGGACGCGGCCGCGATCCCGAGCGACAGCGGAACGCTGATCAGGAACACGACAAACGACGCGGGCAGGTCGTATCTGAGCACAGTGGTGACGCGGGACATGCTTCTTCCTCTGCGGAGGCTGGGAAACCCGGGCAGGATGAAACCGCCCGGGGTGCGTGTAAGGGGGTGGCAGGCATCGCCTGGTCGACGAACGTCCGGCAAACATGCCGGACGTACGACTTGTGGGCAGGCTCTAGGGCGTGTCCCGTGACCCACGGGACATGTCCTGACGCCCTAACCGGGGCTGGTCCAGTAGCGCGCGGCGTGCGCGCCCGAAACCGCCACGTGGGCGAAAGGGGCCCCTGGGAGCCCGTTGCTTGGTGTCACCGGCCATCTGCTCGAAACCTCCGTGTCGGCACCGCGAGTGTCGGCACTTGGACGGGTCCGGTCACTGTGTCCTCTGTGTACCGTCCCGCCTGATCTCCATGATGGCGGTAGATCGCTTGCAGCGCAAAAAATTCATCCGGTCGAGTTGATCACACGCGGCGCGGTGACGGTCTGAAATGACCACAGTGGACTGACCGGGACAGCCAGCGGGACCGGAACTCTGTCGGGGGCGCGAGAACCGGCCCCGCTGGGGAGGGGTTACCGGACGGCACGGTGAAGTCGGCCGGGGGAAGGGTTGGCCGGGGGAGGGACCGTGCGCGTCCAGTCGGACCGGGGGGTTGAGGCCGGTCCGTCCGGGGGCAGCTCAGCGGGCGCCGAGCTGGCGGGTGTCGCTGTAGGGCTGGTCGTCTTCGGTGACCAGCAGGCAGAGGTGCGCCGCCAGGTATGCGCGGCAGGGTGCGGGCGCGCGGCCGAACAAACGCTTGCGGCACGAGGGACAACGACCTTGCTCGTCCGGCCGGTGTTCGTCCAGTACGGCCTGCAATGCCGCGACCACCCGCGGCAGTTCGCCGTTCGCGATACGGGTTGCGGCCGCCGGGTCGGCGGATTCCCCTCGCCGGGTGAGATCAGCCAGGTAGCCGTTAAGTGAGGACTCCAAGTGGCCGAAGATTGAATTGTTCACGACGACCACCCGTCACCACGTCCCTCTGCGTCCGTCCGGACCTTCGACTGCTACTCCAAGCGGTGAGAAGAAGCTTGCGTGTGCAACCCGCATTCTGCAAGTTGCAGTACACGAACGGGTGACACCTGGAGTGGCAGATGGCACGAGGACAGAGCCCCACTGTCCGACGGCGCAGACTCGCCAGCGAACTACGCAGACTCCGTGAGGCCGCACGGCTGACGATCGAGGAAGTCGGCGAGAAACTGGAGTGTTCGGCCTCCAAGATCAGTCGCATCGAGACAGGTCACGTCGGCGTGACGCCACGCGACGCGCGCGATCTTCTTGAGCTCTACAACGTCGCCCCCGATCAGTTGGAAGCGCTTGTCCAACTGGCCAGGGAGGCACGTAAGAAAGGCTGGTGGCACGCCTACAACGAGGTCTTCACCGGCGCCTTCGTCGGACTTGAGTCCGATGCGTCCTCACTGCGGGCTTTCCAGGCCCTGCTCGTGCCCGGCCTGCTGCAGACCGAGGACTACATCCGGGCGGTGATGCGCTCGATACGGCCGGACTGGACAGAGGCCGATGTGGAGCGCAGGGTCGGTGCCCGCATGGCGCGCCAGCGGTTGCTGACCGACTCGCAACCACCGGCATATTGGGCGATCATCGACGAGGCGGTGTTGCGCCGAATGGTGGGTGGACCGGATGTGATGAATGCGCAGTTGAGCCGGTTGTGTGAAATCTCCGCATTGCCTAACGTCACTCTGCAGGTGGTCCCGTTCGATGCGGGAGCGCACTCCAGTATGGAGGGTCCGTTTCTGATCTTGGGATTCCCGGAACAGGCGGATCCTGATGTCGTCTATGTGGACACCACTACGGGCGGCGTCTACTTGGAGGAGCAGTCCGACGTCCAGAGGTATACGTTGATGTTCGACCATTTGCGAGCGTCCGCGTTGAGTCCGGACGACAGTCTGCAGCTGGTCTCTGGGACGGCCGAAAGGTTGTCTCGTCAACGAGAGGAGTAAGGCTTTGTCCGTTTCCGATCCGGCCGGCGCGGCGTGGCGCAAGAGCAGCCATAGCGGTGCCGGCAACGACTGTGTCGAAATCGCCTTGGCGGAAACACAGGCACGAGTACGTGATTCCAAGAATCCGGACGCCGGCACGCTGCGCTTCGGCGCCACCAGATGGGCGATCTTCCTCACTGCGACAAAGTGCGACTGAGTCACCGGCGCACCACATAGCCGAACATTGGTCCAGACCTATTGCCGGGTAGGTCTGGGCCGCTTTATGTCCAGGACATTTTCGGCGAGACTTGGCCACATGCTTGTGTTATCCGGCTTATGACATTGCGTGGGCAAAGGTCGCCCACATCAACTACGCGTTCGCCCGGATAGGTACCGGCAATCGTGTATCCGTGCCGGCGTCCCGGCCGTGCCGTAATTGCGATACGCCCGGAAGCGTATCTTGAAGTCCATAAAGGACGAAAACCTGTGCGTTCTGCCAAGAATGGCCGCGGCCGGTTGTTCCTCTCGGATCGGGCCGTTCCGGCCGCCGGCGGCCAAAGCGAGTGATCCGCACCGGGAACACGTGAGCGACAAAGACCGACCACTTACCCGGCGACCAGCGGAAACCGTAACCCCTTACGAGGCCTTACCCGCACCGGAGCATCCCTTACCCGGCTGCCTGAGGCCTGCGCGGCTCAACCTTGGTCGTTCACCTGATGCCGCGTGCCCGGCCTTACGACGAATCTCATCATCACCAACGAAGAAGAGGTGAGTGAGATGGAATGGACCCCCGAGGCCATCGACGCGGAGATCGCCTACCGCCGGGGCGACCTGGTCGCCAAGAGGCACGCACGGGAACTGCGCACGGAGCAGTCGCACAACGGGCAGCCTCGCTGGTGGCACCGGCTCAAGGCGCATCGGTCCGATGACGGAAATGGTGAGCGTCACGCTGCCTGAGGTGTGTCACGATGCCTGACATGCCGAGACTGGGATCAGGAATACCGTTGGTCGCGCGCAGCCGGGAGATGGACCGGTTGCGTGCGGCCTTTGACCGCGCGGCGCGCAAGTCGGCCGGTGCGGTGCTGATCGCTGGGGACGCCGGTGTTGGCAAGACGCGCATGGTGCACGAGCTGGGCGGGTTCGCGGCGGAGCAGGACGCGGTTGTGCTGTTCGGGCGTTGTGTGGACATAGGCGAAACCGGGTTGCCTTACCTGCCGTTCGCGGAAGCGCTTGCGCAGGTGCGCGCGCACGGGCGTGCGGAGTTGCTGGGGAAACCGGCCCTGGGGATGTTGTTGCCGGATTTGGCGCCGCCCGCGGCGCAGGTGCAGGAGCCGCAGCGGTTTGTGCCGAACTTCGGCAAACTGCCGGGGCTGCCGCCGCGCCCGGAGCAGGATGTGGGGCAACTGCAGCTGTTCGACGCGGTACACGCCGTGCTGGGGGAGCTTGCTGAGGAAAAGCCCGTTGTCCTGGTGATCGAGGACCTGCACTGGGCCGACAGTTCGACCCGTGGCCTGTTGTCTTTCCTGCTTTCCAGACTGCGGTCGCAGCGGGTGCTCGTTTTGTGCACGTATCGGACCGACGACCTGCACCGCCGCCATCCGTTGCGGCCGTTGCTGGCCGAGCTCGTGCGGTTGAACGCGGTGGAACGGCTGGAGCTGGCGCCGTTCGACAAGACCGACGCACGGACCTTCGTCCATGCGCTCGCCGAAGGGCTGGTGGAGGAGGACACGATCCGGCGTGTCGCCGACCAGTCGGAGGGAAACGCGTTCTTCGCGGAGGAACTGCTGGCCGCACTGTCCGATTCGGACGACTGCGGCCTGCCGGCGTCACTGGCGGATGTGCTGCTGGCCAGGGTGGAACGGCTCAGCGAGCCGACCCAACAGGTGATCCGGCTCGCGTCGGTGGCCGGGCGTTCGGTCAAGCACAGCACACTGCGCGAGGTCGGCGAGTTCGACGACATCCAGCTGGAGGAGGCCTTGCGGGAGGCCGTCCAGCACTTCGTGTTCGTCGCCAGTGGTGAGCAGGTTCACTACTCGTTCCGGCACGCGTTGACCCGTGAGGCGGTCTACGGCGATCTGCTGCCCGGGGAACGTGTCCGTCTACATGCGAGTTACGCCCGCTATCTGACTGGTCGTCAGGGGGAACGCGGTAACGCGGCCGCGCTGGCGTATCACAGCCTGGAGAGCAACTCGCTGAAGACCGCGCTGGTCGCCTCGGTCGAGGCAGCGACGCAATCGACTGACCTGGGCGCGCCCGGCGAGGCTCTGCGCTACCTGGAACAGGCACTGCGGCTGTGGGACTCGGTCGACGAGAAGCCGACTCAGACCGATGAGCTCAAGTTGCTGCGTAAGGCGTCCTGGGCGGCAGGCACGTCCGGCAACCCGGAACGCGCGATCGCGTACGCGCGATCCGCCTGCAAGCTGGCCGACGAGCAGCCCGATCCGCAGGTCTCCGCCGAGGTCCGGCGCCGGCTGGCGCAGAGCCTGATGGCCATCGACGGCGGTGAGGAGGAGGCCCGCGCGGTCATCGAGACGGCTTGGGCGAAGGTCGCCGACCTGCCGCCGAGTGACACCCGGGCCTGGGTTCTGGCCGTCCAGGCCCGGATTCTGCGTTCGCACGGTGAGCTCGAGCTGTCGCGTGAACGTGCGGAACGAGCTGTGCAGGACGCGCAGTCGGTGGGCGCTGTCGGCGCTGAGGCGGACGCTCTGACCACGTTGGCAACGGTCATCGAAGCCGGCGGCGGCGTCGAGCAGAGCCTCATCCTGTTGCAGACGGCCACCGACCGGGCGATCGAGGCCAAGGCCATCGGCGTCGAGCTGCGCGCCCGCTACTACCAGGGTCTTAACCGCTTCGAGTTAGGACTGCTGGACGAGGCGGCCACCGCGCTGGGGGACGGCATCCGCCTGGCCAAGAGCACCGGCCTGTCGTGGAGCGACTTCGGACTGGAACTGCGATGCCTGGCCGTGCTGACGCACTTCGCCCGGGGTGACTGGGACATCGCCGAGGAGCTGGCCGAACAACCCCGTGGCCGGGTCTCCACCACAGTGTCGGCGCGGCTGGCGGCGACAGGCCTGCACGTGATGGTGGGCAGGGGCCGGTTCGCCGACGCCGAACGCCTGCTCGCAAGCCTTCGGCCGGAGTGGCGTGAGCTGCCGATCGCCCTGATCGCGGGCTCGGTCGGCGCGGAACTGGCGGTCTGGCGTGGCAGGCCCGAACTGGCCGTCCAGCGCGTGGACGAGGCCGTCGAATGGAGCGAACGCACGGGCGGTCACTGGCTGCTCGCGGGCATCAAACTGGGCGCGCTCGCCACCGCGGCCTGCGTCGACATCGCCCAACAAGCCAAAGGCCCGGACCGCGACGCGGCAATAGCCGACGGCGAACGCTTTGTCGAGCACGCTCGGAAAACCGCGGAATTCGGCACACCTCGCAGCGGTGTCCTCGGTCCCGACGGCCGGGCCTGGCTGGCCCGCGCGGAAGCGGAACTGACCCGGCTGCACGGCCAAAGCTCCCCCGAAGCCTGGGCCACGGCCGTGGCAGCACTCGACTACGGAGTGCCATACGAGCAGTCCTTCGCTCGCTGGCGTTACGCCGAGGCCCTGCTGAGCGCGGACCGACGCGAGGAAGCCGCCGCTCAACTCCGCCAGGCCGGCAAAACAGCGGCGGACCTGGGCGCCAAACCTCTTTTCGACGCCGTCACCCAACTCGCCCGCCGAGCCAGAATCCCCCTCACCGAGAGCAGCACCCCGGCCCGCGACACGGTCGACCTCTTCACTCCTCGTGAGCAATCGGTCCTGAGACTGGTCGCGGCTGGTCAGACAAACCGCCAGGTGGGCGAAGAGCTCTACATCAGCGAGAAGACCGTCAGCGTCCACCTCTCCCGCATCATGGCCAAACTGGGTGCGAGCCGCCGAGCCGAAGCGGTGGCCATCGCCTACGACCGAGGTCTGCTGGATTAGCGAGACAACGGTGGGCCGCTTGCCCGAGAGCGGCCCACCGTTAACCCTGGTCTAGTCCTTGGGGTTGCTTGGCTGAGAGGTTTATCAGACTCAGGTCTGACCTCACAGGGGCCTGCAAGCCGATGTGGAGGCGAGGTTCCGGCTCGTACCGTTGGCGTCATGTCGGTGGTGGCCGGGGCGGCGGCGAGCGCACGGGGCCTGGTGTGGGGGCGAGTGCTGCGCGGGGTCGATCTCGAGGTGCCTGCCGGCCAGCTGACGGTGGTCGTGGGCGTGGCCGGGGCGGGCAAGACGACCTTGCTGGACTGCGTGGGCGGGCTGCGGCGGCCCGACCGGGGGAATGTCCACATCGGAGCCGATCGGATCACCGGGTTCGGCGACGCCGCGCTCACCAGGGTGCGGCGGGATCGGATCGGGTTCGTCTTCGCCACGTGCAGTCTGTTGCCATCGTTGTCAGTGGGACAGAACATCCGGATCGCCCAGGACCTGGGCGGCAGTCAGCCTGATCAGTGCTGGTTCGACACCGTTGTCGATCTGCTCGGCCTGGCCGCGTTGCTCAAGGAGAAACCCGACCGGCTGACTGCCGGGCAGCGGCAGCGTGTCGCGTGTGCGCGTGCTTTTCTCAACAAGCCCGATGTCGTGCTCGCCGATGAGCCGGCCGCGGAGCTTGATCGGCGGGAATCCGCCGCACTGCTGGGATTTCTGCGCATGTGGGTGCGCAAGATCGGGCAGGCCGTTCTGCTGGCGACCTCGGATCCGTTCGTCGCCGCGCATGCCGACCGTGTCCTCGTCCTGGCCGACGGCCGGATCACAGGCGAGATCACCAGGCCGACAGCGGATTCTGTCCGGGCGGTACTGGAGAGGCGATGAGCGTCCCAGTGCACCCGATCCACGCCGGGCCGCGGATGAGTCTCCCCGCCTTGGCCGGCACCCTCGTCCCGATCGCGTTCTGTGTCGTGCTTACGATCGCGGGATCCACCGGCTGGTGGGTGCTGACCGTTCTCCTGGTCAGCGAAATCGCCGTCTACCAGTCGTTTTCCGCTCTGGTCCGGCGGCGGCGCCGGGATTTGGCGCTGCTGCGGTGTTTTGGCGCCAGCCGTGGTCAGGTGTTCGCCGGTGTACTCACCGAGGCCGCCTGGTGCGGGCTGGCCGGGGCGTTACTCGGATTGGGCTTCTGCATGATCGCCCTTGGGCTGTACAAGTTCGACAGCGCGATATTCGCTTTGCTCATGGGTGTTGGTGGCGCCGTTGTGGGCGCGTTCGTCCCCGCATTCCGGGCCAGCAGGGTGCCGCCGGCCGGCCCGCGAAGGTAACGGAAAGGTGTAGACCGAAGTTCGCACGCTTGACACAAGGTTCGATTTTGACGACGGTGAGAGCGCTCTCACGAATCACCGAGCGGGGTCGGTGGCAACACGACGTCAAGGAGGACGGGCATGGCGCGCAGGATCGGCCTGGTGGCGACCGCGTTCGCGCTGGCGACCGGACTGGCAGCTTGTGGCGGCGACAGTGGTGGTTCGGCTCCGGGTTCCGGTGCGGTCGAGCTTTCGATCGGAGTCTTCTCCGACTTCGGCTACGACGCCCTGATCAAGGAGTACGAGACGGCCCACCCGGCGACCAAGATCGAGCAGCGCAAGGTCAAGCTCGAACAGCATCACACGCAACTGGCCAGCCAGCTGGGATCCGGCCGCGGCGCGGCCGACATCGTGGCCATCGAGGAAGGCTTCATCAGCCAGTTCCGTGGCTCCAAGGACAAGTTCGCCAACCTCGCGGACTACGGCGCGAAAGACCTGAAATCCCAATGGGTCGGCTGGAAGTGGCAGCAGGGCACCACTGACGGCGGCAACTTCGTGCTGGGCCTGGGAACCGACGTCGGTGGCCTGGGCCTGTGTTACCGCAAGGACTTGTTCCAGGCTGCCGGTCTGCCCACCGAACGTGACGAGGTCGCGAAACTCTGGCCGACATGGGCGGACTACGCCAAGACTGCCGAGCAGTTCGCGGCCAAGACGCCGGACGTGAAGTTCACCGACACCGCGCGCAACGCCTTCAAGGCGATCATGGACCAGGACGAGGAAGGCTTCTTCGCCAAGAAGGACGACAAGTTCATCGCGGACACCAACAGTGATGTCCGTGCCGCGTTCGATTTGGCTTCCTCACTGGGAACCAAGAAGCTGACCGCGGCGCTCGAGCCGTTCAGCCAGGACTGGAACGTCGCGCTCAAGCAGGGTTCGTTCGCCACGACAACGTGCCCGGCCTGGGGTCTGGCGCTGATCAAGGAGGGTGCAGGTGAGGCGGCGTCCGGCAAATGGGATGTCGCTGCCCCGCCTGGGAACGGTGGCAACTGGGGCGGGTCGTTCCTGGCCGTGCCCAAGCAGGGCAAGCACCCCAAAGAGGCCTACGAGCTGGCGAAGTGGCTGACTGCGCCCGAGCAGCAGAAGCGGATCTTCAAACAGACCGGCAACCTCTCCAGCCAGCCTGCGGTGTTCAAGGACCCCGAGGTCCTGGCCACCACCAACGCGTACTTCTCGAACGCGCCGACCGGCAAGATCTTCGCCGAGGGCGCTGAGAAGCTGCGGCCGACCTATCGCGGAACGCAGGACCAGCCGGTCACCCTGGCCTTCAACAACGCGATAACCCGTGTGGAACAAGGAAAGCAGTCGCCAGGTGACGCGTTCACCCAGGCGATCGGCGACGCCCGGGGCGCACTGAAGTGACGCTGCGGGTGCAGTCACCGGGGGATGTCGGGCGCGGCGGCGGCGCCCGGGAGGAGCGTCGCCGCTGGCGCCTCCGGCTGTTGCGCTGGGACACGAAGTACACCCCGTATCTGATCATCGCGCCGTTCTTCGTGATCTTCGGAATCTTCGGGTTGTACCCGTTGCTGTTCACCGGCTGGGTGTCGCTCAACGACTGGCATCTGATCGACGGTGCGACCCGGTTCGTCGGCTTGGACAATTTCTCGGTTCTGCTGTCGGATCCCAACTTCTACAACGCGTTGCTCAACACGTTCAGTCTGTTCCTGATGTCCACGATCCCGCAGTTGTTGCTGGCCTTGGGGTTGGCGGCATTGTTGGACCGAGGGCTGCGCGGCCGGATGTTCTGGCGTGCGGGAGTGCTGCTGCCGAACGTGATCTCGGTGGCCGCGGTGGCCCTGGTTTTCGCGCAACTGTTCGGCCGCGATTTCGGCGTTGTGAACTACCTGCTGGGCCTGGTCGGAATCGACCCGGTGGACTGGCGTGCCAATACGTGGTCGTCGCACATCGCGGTCAGCGTGATGGTGATCTGGCGGTGGACCGGTTACAACGCTTTGCTTTACCTGGCAGCGATGCAGGCCGTGCCGAAGGACCGCTACGAATCGGCCATGCTGGACGGTGCCGGGCGCTGGCGGATGTTCTGGTCGATCACCGTGCCGAGCATCCGGCCGACGATCATCTTCACCGTGATCACGTCGACCATCGGCGGCCTGCAGTTGTTCACCGAGCCGCAGCTGTTCGACCCGGGCGGTACCGGAACGGGTACCGGTGGCTCGGACCGGCAATTCCAGACGCTCACGATGTACATGTACGAGAAGGGTTTCCGGTTGTTCGACGCCGGTTACGCCGCGGCCATCGCGTGGGTGCTGTTCCTGGTCGTGCTGATGGTCGCGATCGTGAACTTCGTGCTCACCCGGCGAATCGCCAAGGGGTCGTGATGGCCAGGGGACTCAAAGGTGCGGGCCCGGTCGCCTACGGGATTCTCACCGCGGTTCTGCTGGCCTCGATCTTCCCGCTGTACTGGTCGTTTGTGGTGGCCACAAAGGACAACTCGGCGATGGGGGACAAGGTTCCGCCGCTGATCCCGGGCGGGAACCTGGCCGAGAACATCAGCCGCGTATTCGACAGCGTCGATTTCTGGCTGGCCATGCAGAATTCGATCCTGGTCGCCGGAACGGTGGCCATCGCCAATGTTCTGCTCGGCTCGATCGCGGGATTCGCATTCGCCCGGTTGCGTTTCCGTGGCCGTAACTCCCTGTTCCTGATCGTGGTCGGAACCTCGATGGTGCCGACCCAGCTCGGCGTGATCCCGCTGCATATGCTGATGTCCGATTTGGACTGGGTCGGCACGCTGAAAGCGGTCATCTTCCCGGCGCTGATCGGTGCATTCGCGGTCTTCTGGATGCGTCAGGCATGTGAGGAGACCGTGCCGTACGAGCTGATCGAGGCCGCCCGGGTGGACGGCTGCTCGATTCTGCGTACGTTCTGGCACGTCGGCCTGCCCGCGGTCCGTGCCCAGGCGGCGGTTCTCGGCATGTTCACATTCCTGACCTCGTGGAACGACTTCTTCTGGCCGTTGATCGTGCTGGACCCCAACGACAGCCCGACAGTCCAGGTCGCATTGTCCACTCTGGCCAGCGGCTACTACACGGACTATTCGATGATGCTCGCCGGCACCACGCTCGCCGTGCTGCCCGTCCTGCTGCTCTTCCTGTTGCTGGCCCGCCAGATCGTCGGCGGGATCATGCAAGGCGCCGTGAAAGGATGACCGCACACATGACGGCTACCGACCCCGCCGGTCTCGTCGACTCCGACCTGGTCTTCCCGCCCGGGTTCTTCTGGGGCGCGGCCACCGCGGCCTTCCAGATCGAGGGCGCGGTGACAGCCGACGGTCGCGGACAGTCTATTTGGGACACATTTTCCGCGACTCCCGGCAAGGTCCTCAACGGCGACACCGGCGATCCGGCCTGCGACCACTACCACCGGTATCGCGAGGACGTCGCCCTGATGGCCGAGCTCGGCCTGGAAGTCTACCGGTTCTCGGTGTCGTGGCCCCGGATCCAGCCGACAGGATCGGGCCGGGTGGAGTCACGCGGGCTGGATTTCTATGACCGTCTGGTCGACGAACTGCTCGCCCAGGGAATCCGGCCGATGGCCACGCTGTACCACTGGGACCTGCCGCAAGCGCTGGAGGACAAAGGCGGCTGGGTGAACCGGGACACCGCGCAGCGATTCGCGGAGTATTCGTCGATTGTTTTCTCCGCACTGAGCGATCGGGTGCGCACGTGGTCGACTTTGAACGAGCCTTGGTGCTCCGCGTTTCTTGGCTATTGCGGTGGAATCCATGCGCCAGGTATCACCGATCCGGCCGCGTCCCTGAAAGCCGCGCACCACTTGCTGCTGGGGCACGGTCTTGCGATGCAGGCGCTTCGCGCGCAGTCCCAGCCCGATCACACGTTGTCCATCGTGCTGAACTTGAGTCCTGTCTGGACAGATGGGGTGGATCACGAACACCGTGAAGCCGTCCGCAAGGTCGACGGCCTGCAGAACCGATTGCTGCTCGACCCTTTGCTGGGGCGGGGATACCCGGCGGATGTGCTCGCCGACGTGGACTGGCTCGGCGACTGGGAGATGGTCATCCGCGACGGCGACATGGACGCGATCGCCACCCCGATCGACTGGCTCGGCGTCAACTTCTACCAGCCGACCTGGGTCGCCCCAGCCGACCCGGCCTTCGTGACGCCAGGAAACATGCCAGGCCTCAAAGGCGTCGAAATGCTCCCGCCACGCGGCCCCCTCACCGGCTTCGGCTGGGGCCAGCAGGCCGACGCCCTGACCGAACTACTCCTCTGGCTGCACAACCAAGCGCCAAAGACCCCCATAGTGGTAACCGAAAACGGCTCCTCATTCCCGGACAGAATCGTCGGGGGAGCCATCATGGACACCGAGCGAACCCAGTACCTGCTGAATCACGTCCGCGCAGTCCACACAGCGATAACGAACGGCGCAGACGTCCGCGGCTACCTAGCCTGGTCCCTTTTGGACAATTTCGAATGGGCAGTCGGCTACAGCCAACGCTTCGGCATAATCCACGTAGACTTCGAAACCCAGAAACGCACAATCAAACAAAGCGCCCAAACCCTGGCAACCCTCGCCCGAACCAACCGCCTCCCCGCCTAAGGCAGCCTCCGGCCCCGGAATCCAGCGGCACCGGGTTCTAGGCTGATTCGCGGCGGACCAGTTGCACGGGGAGGACCTCGCGCCGGCGGACTGAGCCGCCGTCTACCAGGGTCATCAGGTTGGAGATCATTTTTCTGACCTGGTCGGCGAGGTCTTGGCGGACTGTGGTCAGTGGGGGGTCGGTGTGGGGGGCGATCATCTGGTTGTCGTCGAAGCCGACGACGGCTACGTCTTCGGGGACGGTGCGGCCGTGTTCGCGGAGTGCCTGCAGGCAGCCGACGGCCATCAGGTCGTTGGCGGCGAAGACTCCGTCCACTTTGGGGACTCGGTGCAATAGCAGGTTCATCGCCCGGTAGCCGCCTTCGCGGGTGTAGTCGCCGCATTCGGTGAGCTGGGTGATCTCGGCTGGGCCCGCACCTGTCGCGCGGGCCCAGCCGGCGATTCGGTCACGGGAGGAGAGCTCGTCCTCGGGGCCGGTCACTGTCACGATTGTTTTCCGGCCGAGGCTCAGCAAATGCTCTGTGGCGAGGACGCCGCCGCCTTCGTTGTCGTTGTCCACTGTGTAGAGACCGCGCAATGAGCCCCAGGGGCGGCCGCCGAAGATCACTGGGAGGTGGAGTTTCCGGACTGTGGACGGCAAAGGGTCGTCCTGGTGCGGTGTGAAGAGCAGGGCTCCGTCGACGTGGCCGCCGCGTAGGAAGCGTTCGGCACGGCTGTGCGCGCCTTCGCCGTGCACAAGCATCAACACCACTTGCATGTCGATGCGGGCGAGTTCGCTGGCCGCGGCACGTACGAGCGCGCCGAAGTGGGGGTCGTCGAAGACTTTGGCCTGGGGTTCCGACATCAGCATTGCGATCGCGCCGGTACGGCGGGTGACGAGGGTGCGCGCCGCTTGGTTGGGCTCGTAGCCGAGTTGGAGTGCGGCGGCTGTGACGGCCTCGTGCGCCTCGGGGCTCACTCGTGGCGACGAGTTGAGCACGCGCGATGCGGTTGCCCGGGAGACTCCCGCGACGGCGGCGACGTCCTCGAGCGTCGGGCGTGCTCCGGAGAGCGGTCGACCGGCCACCTGCGTTCCTCCCAATGTCCTCACCTCAGGCCAGACTAGCCTGGCGCGAGGTGGACGTCGTGGAGGCGGTCAGCGCGTCCTCAGCTCCGCGGAAGCGCTCTCATGCACCTGCAGGCCGAACCGGACCATGCCTTCCTCCTGACGGACGGACAACGGTATGCCGGCCCGCACCACCGCCCGTTCGAAACCCGACTCGCCGGGCAGGCACCAGGCGACCAGTTCCCGATGGCCCTGGGCCCGCGCGGTACCGGCCAGCCTGCGCAGTAACGCCGTGCCGATTCCCTTCCGCTGCCACGAATCCTCGATCAACAGGGACACCTCGGCCTCTTCCGGCCGGGCCGTGCGGATCAGCTGCCCGATCCCGATCACGTCCCGCCCGCACACAGCAAGCAGCGTCCGGCCACGCGGTGGTGTCAGCAGACGGTGCAACAGCCGGCGGGGGAGCGTCCGGACACCCGAGTGGTAACGCGCGAACAATGTCCGCGCCGAGCACCGGGAGTGCAGTCCGGCGACCGCGTCCAGGTCGTCGATGTCGCCACGCCGCAGCACGATGCCCGCGCCGTCGTCGGTGATCACGGCCGAGGGCGGGTCCGCCTCGACCGAGTTGTCGGCCAGCATCTCGGTGAACACGGCCGCACGAGCCAGTTCGACGTCGGTGAACGGTGCCCAGCCACGCCGCGCGACAACCGTCGTGCCGTCGCCGAGACCCAGGACGGCCCGGTGCCCGGCGTCCAGGACCTCACCCGGCGTGCCGGATTCGAGGCTGACCGAGTCGGCTGCGAGCAGCACGCGTATTGCCTCGGGCGCGGCGTACGCGTCGTCGAGTGCCATCGCGGTTGCCCGCAGGGCGGCGGTCTGCGGGTCCACGAGGTCACGGACGTCGGCGTGCGTAATGCCCAGGCACCGGCCGCCCTCGGCCCGGATCTCCCGGATCAGGTCTGCGGGTGACACGCCTGGTGCGGCCTTGATGACCAGCTCGTCGACCACGCCGGACGGCACCGGCAGGATGGACAGCGCGAGGACGTTGCAGTCACGCGCTGCCAGGCGTGTCGTGACCCGAGCGAGCACGCCCGGGTGGTCGTCGATCTCGACGCGCAGCCGCCACGTGTGGGATTCGGTCATGCGCCCAGGCTTGCCCCCAGTTGTTGCGGAAGTGTTTCGCCCAGGTGAGACCTACGCCCGCAAACGTGTGCGTTGCCTCTCGTACGCCGAAACGGCACCGGCATCGCCCGATGTTCTGCCCTTTTGGCCGCCCGCCGAGTACTCCCGACCCAATAACGTGATCATGCCTCGTCTTTTGTCTTTTTCGCCTGCTAGGGGTGGTCATGTCCTTCCGGTACACGCTGCCCGATTCACCGATCGCGGCGGCGACGGCCGACATCGGGCACGTGGCGGTGGATCTCGCGCTGACGCTGAGTGGGCACGTCCAGGTCACCTCCGCGTCGCAGGCAGAGGCGCGCCCGGTGCTCGACCGGATCAGCGAGGGCATGTTCATCAGTGGGCTGGGCACTGAGGCACCCAGCGTGACCTGTCCGGCCAAACACCGCTTCACGCAGGCCGGGACCACTTTTGTCGGCCCGTCGACGATGGTGTTCAGCGGTGCGAGCCTGATCGACTTCGGGGAGGACGGCGTGGCTGTGACCGGCGACGTCGAATACCGCCTGGCAGTGACCGTCGCGCCGCACAACCGTGAGGCGGAGCCGCAGGCGGACGCCGCGCAGTGGTTCTCCCGCAACGGCGGGACGCTGGCGTCGATCGGGGCGATCGTGCTGATCGGCCGCAGCCTCGGAGCACTGGTCCAGCTCAGGGACTAAGGGGTCTCCCAGGAGCGGCGCGGCGACGTTCGCGGGGCCGGCTCGGGAATCATCGGGACACTCACGTTCATCACAAAGGCCGCCCGCGCGGGCATGCCCAGACTCGTCCACAGCGCGCCCGGCCCGGTGTTGGCGATCTTGAGGTACACGGGCTGCTTGGTCACCGCGAGGGACTTGGACATGCAGTCCGCAGGCAGCGTCCCGGAGAACATCGCGATCCGCAGCGCACGGTCGAGCAGACGGTGTTCCTCATGGACCTTCTCGGCACGGGCGGTGACCAGGTAGGAGAGCTCACAGCGGCGGATCGGCTCGCCCTGGGGCGGTGCGCCGGTGTCATCCTGCAGGCCGAAGAGGAACAGGTCGATGGTGTTCGACGGCCGTTCGGTCTGCCAGGTGGGCTTCGGCGGATCGAGACGCACAACGGTACCCTCCGGCATCTGCCGGCCGAGCAACTTGCACAAAGCGTCGTCCACCTCGGTGATCACACTTCGAGTGTGCAGCCTCACGCAGGTGTGCCCAAGGGGTTAGCGCCCGCCTGAAAGGGTGCTCCGGCCTGCCCGAAGAGGCGATCGGTATACACATGAAAAAGGCCCCGCCGGAGCGGGGCCCTTCCACTCGTGATCAATTGTCAGATAAGGCCTTCGCGCAGTGCGTAGGCAACCGCGTGCGAACGGTTACGAAGCTGGAAGCGATTGGTCACGTCGTGCAGGATGCTCTTCACGGTCCGCTGCGAGTAGCACAGCTGGTCCGCGATTTCCTTTGTGGACAGACCGGATGCCACCAGTTTGAGCACCTCGGTCTCCCGGTTGGTGATCCCGGCCAGGTGCAGCCCACGCGGCTCCAGGACGTGGCGCTGCAGCCGGGAGACCCGGTTGAGCAGCCGGCCGAGCAGGTCCGGCGGCAGTGCGCCCTCGCCGGCCGCGGCGGCCTTCACCAGTCGTACCAGCACATCCGGGGTGGTCTCCGAGCGCCGGGCCACGGCGCAGACGCCGCCCTCGACGGCGGTCAGGATCTCGGTGTCCTCGAGCTCACCCGCGATCAGCACGATCCGGGTGAAGCCACGGACCTGCAGCGTGCGCAGCAGCTGGTTGCCACGCTCGTCGAAGCGGTCGGTGACCACAAGGGCGACGGCCTCGGGGGTCGCAGCGTCCTCGTCGACCAGCCAGACTTCCGGCCGGGTACGGAGTGCCATGTGCACTCCGTTCTGCAGAATCGGATCGGTCGCGCGGACGACGACTGGTGTACGACGCTGCTCGTGCATTTTTTCTCTCTCCCCACTCAAGACCGGACGTCCCCAATTCGTCCGGCAGCTATCACCATGTGCCTGACTAGGTGCCTCATCAGATTGCCCCAAGGGGCGTCCCGGGCACATGGGACTGATGTCCCGTTGTTGCCCGACTGGACGTCGGATTGGCGGGCCATTCCCGCCCGGGTTGCCCTGGGATTTTGAATTGAGACGGTCTCGTTATGGAAGCGTCCGTAACGCCGCCCATTGTGGACGGTCGTATTAAATATCCGCCATTGGCCGAAATGGGGGAATGAGCGGATGTTTCAGCCGAGGCCGGCGTTGCGGGCCCGCACGATGGCCTGCGCCCGGTCGGCGACGTGCAGCTTGGTGAAGATGCTGGACACGTGGTTGCGCACGGTCTTCGGGCTCAGCGACAGGTCCCGGGCGATCACCGAATTGCTCTGCCCCTCGGCGATCAGCGCGAGCACTTCCCGCTCCCGGCTGGTCAGTTCCGGGAAGACCGGGTCGGTCGTGGGCGGCGGTGTGTTGAAGTACCCGAGAACCCGGGTCGCGATGTCCGGCCCGAAAATCGCCTCGCCCCGCCCGACTCCGTGCACCGCCCGGACGATCTGGTCCTGTCCGGCGCCTTTGAGCAGATATCCCCGGGCGCCCGCGCGCATCGCGGCGAACACGGATTCGCTGTCGTCGAACATGGTCAGCACGAGCACGCCGATTTCGGGCAGTTCGGTGACGATCTGGCGGGTCGCCTCGATCCCGCTGATGTCGGGCAGGTGCAGGTCCATCACCACCACGTCCGGCCGCAGCGCCTTGGCCGCGTCGATGGAGTCCAGGCCGGTCGCGGCCTCGCCGACGACCTCGGTCTCCGGGACGTCGGCCAGCACCGTGCACAGGCCGAAGCGGAACAACGGGTGATCATCAACGACCATGACCCGGAGCGGATCCATCGCCCTTACCCGCCTTCCTTCGGCAGCGGCAACGTGGCACGGACCTTCGTGCCGCCACCGCTGCCCGCCGACACGACACAATCGCCGCCGAGCTCGGTTGCCCTTTCGCGCATTGACCATAGCCCGACGCCATTGGCGTGCTGCTCGGGCAACCCGATTCCGTCGTCGACGACTTCGATGTGCAAGTCGTCGTCCACCCACAGGCGGACCGCGCAGGACCGCGCCGACGCGTGACGGGTGACGTTCGTCAGTGCCTCGGACACAATCCGGTACGCGGCGACGTCCACGGTCGCCGGCAGCCTCGGCATGCTTATCGGCACATCGAGTGCAATCGTGACGCCTTTGTCATCTGCCCTGGTAGAGATTGCCTTGGCATAGGCCCGGATCGCACCGACCAGGCCGATGCGGTCCAGCTCGGGCGGGCGCAGGCCGTGCGCCAGCCGGCGGATCTCGTTGATCGCGCCTTCCAGCTCTTCCTGCAGTGTGCCAAGCAGTTCGCCCTGTGAACCCGGCCCGATGGCCTTGCGGCACGCGTGCAGTCCCAGCGAGATCGCGGCCAGTGTCGGGCCGACGCCGTCGTGCAGGTCGTGCAGCAACCGGCGGCGTTCCTCTTCCCGGGCCTGGACCACGTTGTCCCGGCTGCGCCGCAGATCCCGGGTCAACCTGGCGGTGTACACGGCCGCGCCCGCGTGCCGGGCGACCTCGGCCAGCACGAGCCGGTCCCGGCGGCCCAGGATTTCCCGGGGTGTGCGGGCCGCGACGGCCAGCTGGCCGACCTGCTCGCCCTGGTAGGACAGCGGTAGCCGGTACAGCTCGCCGGTCGGTTCGCCGTACGTCGCCGCCTGTTCGTTCTGCCCGCCGCCGGATCCCTGGATCTCGATGGCCGCGTAGGGCAGCCGCAGAGCCGTCCCGATCGTCTCCACGAGTGCGGGCAGCATCTCGCTGGGCGCACGGGTTTGCTCAAGCCGCGCGGCGAGTGTGGACACCACCCGGTACGGGTCGTTGCGGTCGCCGAACAGCCGCTTGTTGATCAGTATCTGCAGCCGGGACCGGAACGGCTGGACCGCCACCGCGACGAACGCCGCGGCCGCCGCCTGCTGCCACAGTTCGTCCAACGGCGGGAACAGCAAGGACAGCAGGCTCACCAAGCCGATGTACAGCCCGATCGTGCCGGCCGACAGCGCGCCGTAGACCAGCGAACGGCTGACGACGACCTCGATGTTCAACGCCCGGTAACGCAGGATCGCCGCGGCCACCCCGATCGGGACCGGCAGGAAAGCCAGTGTGTGCAGTTCGCTGGGCAGCAGCGTTTCGCCGAATATCGCCTGCGGCAACGCGAACACGAGCGCGTAGATCAGCGCGCCGCCGCCGAGCGACCACACGACCCACCGCATCCGGTTGCGGTCCAGTTCGTCGCGGACTGTCCGATACCGGTAGACCGACACCGCGAGGATCACCAGCGGGAACGTGAAAAGCACCGGCAGGACAGGGGAGCCGAGCAGGCTCAGGCGGCTGAGCGGGTCGCTCACGAAGGCCACCACGTAGAGCGCCATCAGCCCGTAGAGCGCCAAAGCGCCGACGTAACCCAGAATGACGTTGCGGCGGAACGACTTGGTGTTGTAGACGGCGGGGAACGCGATCGCCATGTGCAATGTCGCCGCCCACAGCAACAGGAAACCGAACTCACCGGTGTACCAGCGCCAGAACTGCCCGCCCGCGACCAGGTCTATCGCCTCGAGCTGGAAGTGCGTCGAGCCGCTGGTGGTGATGAAACTCAGCGCGGCGGCCAGCAGGGCGGCCTGCGCGGCCGGGTCGGTGGGACGGGCGGTGAAGATGCCGGCCGCGACGATCAGGATCAACGCCAGCACCAGCAGCGTCGGCCAGTTGCGGCTGACCGCGTCACCGACCCGGAACAGCTGAAGCGTCTTGTCCACCGACACCGTCTGGCCGTCGCGGCGCAGCACGTAGTGCACGGCGTCGCCTACTTTGATCGCAGGCCCGCCAACACCCTTCGCCACCGCGTCGCGTACGGGCACCCCGTTGATGGCCACCACTTCGTCGCCCGCACGGAACAGACCGTCGTCGGTGTCCTGCTGGATCACCACGGCGCTGGCCGAGACGGCCTGGTCGCCGATGTTCACGACGGTGCCGTCGGACGGGCTGGTGGCCCTGCTCAGGACACACCAGCCGGAGGCGGCCAGCAGCGTGAACGCCAGCACCAGGCACGCGGCGGGCACGCGCCACGCGCCCGCCAAGTCGGACATACGCAGATCATTCCGTATGCCTGCCGCGTCGCCCGAATGTCTACCCCTTTGGGTCAGTCTCCTCGTATTCAGGATCGAGGACACGCACCACGGGTATGCCCATCGCCGGGGTCTCCGGCTCCTCGCCGCGCGGGCTGAGTTTCGGCACGAGCATCAACGCGATCGCGGCGAACGAGATCGCCATCGACCCGGTGAGCAGCCATGATCCGAAGCCGGTGGCATTGGCGTACCCCGGCGGCGCATCGGACGGGGTGCCGTCGAACACTCCCACGACGATGAAGATGATCGTGCTCGAGCCGGCCACCAGCCCGGCCGCGCCGGTCCCGAGCAGCCGGGAGGCGAGCACCGCGCCGCTGGCCGGATGCAACCGGGTCGACGCCAGGCCGAGCAGCCCCGCAGCGACCAGCAGGACCACGCCGATGAGCAGCGGCACGCCCATCGGCACGAACCGCTCAGCCTCCTGCAGGTCCAGTTCGTTGGCGCTCACGTAGCCCCACACCGTGATCAAGTACGAGTTGGTGGGGCCGAAGTGCCGTTCCAGAAGTGGCAGAAACGTGCCGATCACCGCGAGTGCGGCAGCGCCGATCCAGGCGCCACTGCCGATCTGCCGAAGCCGGGCGACCGGCCACACCGCGGATTGCGTCACGGCTCACCGCCGTCCAGCTTGCGGGAGATCGCACGGGTCTCCGGCGTCTGGGACGGCCTGGGCGGGCTGAGTGTGGCGGTGAACTCCGGCGAGTCGAACGCGTCGAAGAAGACGTCCTCCTCGGCGGCGACCGCCACCGGTTTGGAGTCGGGCTCTGTGCTGGGTTCGATGCTGGGCTTGGCCTTGGGTTTGGTCTTGGGCTCGAACTGGGGCTCGGTCTTCGGTTCGAATTTCGGCTTGGTCCTGGATTCGGCCTTCGGCTTGGTCTTGGGCTTGGTCGGCGGCTCCGGTACGGCGACACCGAATTTCGGCGTCTCGGGTTCCCACGTCGGAGGCGGTGCCGGTGATGACGGGGCAGGTGGCGTCGGCAGCGGTAGGGATTGCGGTGTTGACGGGGCTTGCGTCGCGACGACCGGGGACGGCTGTGCTCCGGGCCTCTCGCGTTCAAGCAGCGAGACAAGGAACGCGAGCAATGCGACGCCAGTGGCGCCGGCCAGGTACCACAGGCCGGGCTCGATGGACGTCTTCGTGTTCACTTGTTCGCTCAACGCGGTCAGGAACCACGTGAGCGTCGCCGTCACGAGCATGCCTGTGCCGAGGGCGCCCCCGACCACCGCGGCCCAACGGCGCGCGGACAGGAACACGAGCAGCGTCGCCAGCAGCAGGAAGGCGGCACCGGCGACCTCGGAGGCGCCGTAATAGATGGTGCCCGGTGTGCTCACCTGGCCCGCGCTGTCGAGCCCGTACTGCCGCCAGAAGCCGACGACGAACAGGGACGTGCCGCCACCGAACTCGTAGATCACGATGTTGGTGAAGGTCGCGCCGACGGCCAGTCCGGCTGCCGCGAGCCAGAGCAACCCCGCTACCAGCCGCGACGCCGGTCGCTTGGGCCGATGCGGCGTCAAGTAGTGCTGGGTCATGGCGTCGATCCTGCCACCGGCGGCACTTCGCGCGGGTTTTTTCGGCCTGAGCGTCATAACCGGCGTACCGGGATGTCTTTCATGGTGTTGGTCGGCCCGAGCGAGGGCCGGGCCGACCAACTCAGATACACCGAGGTCGCGATCGACTTCCATTCCTCCAGCAACCGGGCCCGCCGGGTCTGCTCGCCGCCGATCATCGCGTCGAGCGCCAGGCCCCGGGTGACGTTCACGGTCAGCCAGAACAGGGTCTCCAGGCGGTCGGCCGGGAAGTCCGTCCCGGCCGCCTCCCGGTAGATGTCGAGCGTGGCCCGTCCCAGCGCGCGGTCGACCGGGAGCATCGAGCGGCGCAGTTCGTCGTCGGTACGCGCCGCGATCCAGAGCTCCAGCGCGGCGGTGGAGAGTTTTCCGGAGAACCCGCGCCAGAGCAGGTCGATGGCCTCGCCGACGCGCTCGGGCCCGGTGGGCAGGACAAGGGTGCTGGTGATCTCTTCGCGCAACCGCTCGACGAGGTGTTCCACGGCCGCGACCAGCAGTTCGGCCTTGGTCGTGAAGTGGTGCTGCTGCGCGCCCCGCGACAGCCCCGCCCGACGGCAGATCTCCTGCACGGTCGTTCCGGCGTAGCCGAGGTCCACCAGGCAGTCGATAGTGGCGTCAAGCAGCGCCTCGCGGGTGCGCTCCCGGCGCTCCTGCTGAGTTCGATGCACCCGTGCCTCGCTCACGCCGAGAACTTTACATGCAGTCCTGCACGCATGTACCTTCCGAGCGGATTGTTTTCTGTCTGTCCTGGGAGGCTCGGCATGAGTTGGCTGGATGAGGACCTGACCGCCTTTCGCGAGCTGGCGCGCTCGTTCTGCGAGAAGGAGCTCACGCCGAACGCCGAACGCTGGGCCGAGGCCAAGCAGGTGGACCGCGAGCTGTGGAACAAGGCGGGCTCGGTGGGCCTGCTGTGCCTGAGCATCCCCGAGGAGTACGGCGGCGGTGGCGGCACGTTCGCCCATGAAACCGTTCTGCTGCAGGAACAGGCCCGCGCGATGGACGACGCCTGGGGCGTCGCCGTCCACAATGGAATCGTCGCGCACTACCTGAGGGCGTACGGCACGCAGGAGCAGAAACAGCGCTGGCTGCCCGGGATGGCGTCCGGCGAACTGGTCGGCGCGATCGCCATGACCGAGCCCGGCACCGGGTCGGACCTGCAGAGCATCAAGACGAAGGCGATCCGGACCGGTGACAGCTACGTGGTCAACGGCTCGAAGACGTTCATCACCAACGGCGCCCAGGCCGACCTGGTCATCGTGGCCGCCAAGACCAACCCCGAGGAGAAGGCCGCCGGCATCTCCCTGGTGGTCGTGGAGACCGAAGGCACGCAGGGGTTCCGGCGCGGGCGGGTGCTCGACAAGATCGGGATGAAGGGCCAGGACACGGCCGAGCTCTTCTTCGACAACGTGACCATCCCGGCGGAGAACCTGCTCGGCACCCAGGAAGGGCAGGGCTTCATCCAGCTGATGCAGCAGCTGCCGCAGGAACGCCTGCTCATCGCGGTGACCGCGGTCGCGGCCATGGACCTCGCCGTCCAGCAGACCCTGCAGTACACCAAGGAGCGCTCGGCCTTCGGCAGGCCGATCTTCGGCTTCCAGAACACCAAGTTCACCCTGGCCGACGCGGCGACCGAGGTGGCGGTCAGCAAGGCCTTCCTGGACCAGTGCATCGACCGGCACCTCGAGGGCGAGCTGGACGTCACCGGCGCCGCCATGGCCAAGATGTGGACCACCGAACGCCTGAACAAGGTCGTCGACAACTGCCTTCAGCTGTTCGGCGGCTACGGCTTCATGAACGAGTACCCGATCGCGAAGGCCTGGACCGCCGCCCGTGTCCAGCGCATCTTCGGCGGCACGACAGAGATCATGAAGGAGATCATCGCGCGCACCCTGTAGCGGCCGCCGCTCTTGGCCCCGGCCGGTTCCAAGCCTGGCCGGGGCCTGGCCTGGCCCCGTCAACCCCCTTCTGACCTGCGTAAACAGCAAAACTGTCGGACCCCGCTGCTATCGTGGAATCAAGGGTTCCCTTCGGGAATTCCTCATGCAATGGGGTGTGCGTTCGTTCGGGTGGGGCGTGCGGCGACGGGCCGTGAACAGCGGATTGCTCCAGCAGGATGAAGCTTTCAGCGCATAATCCGGGCCGCTGCGCCGTCCGGGGGTCGTCACTCCGGACGGGTGATCGGCGCGTCTTTGGCGACACGCCGTGATTGTCACTCTTGACCAGACTATGCGTAGTCGTGCGTATTCGTAGAGTGGCCTTGATAGCCCGTTCAGGGATGTCCCCTAATGGGTGATTACGGGGTGTGTCCGACTGTGCCGGAGTGGGTTGCCCCCGTAGAGTGATGACGGTCAGTTCTGTGCCCGGGAAGGGCTGAGCACCCTCGCCCGGCGGGGGTGTGAGCGGACGGAGTCGAGCCGGTGAACGTGAAGAAGATAGTTCTCTTGGCAGTGGTCGCGCTGCTGCTGTTTTACCTGATCACGCAGCCGCAGCAGTCGGCGAACGCGGTTCAGGGCCTGCTGGGAGCCCTGCGTGACGGCGCGGAAGCGATCATCACGTTTGTCAAGAGCCTGTTCGCTTAATGACGCTGGGTGACGTTGCCTGCCAAAGGGGCATCCATATTGGACCGTCCGGGTGGATTGTCGCCGAAAAGTCCAGGTGGCGAGATTGATGAAGGTTCCCCTCTAGCGGCTGGAGGGCACGTCACCCTACGGTCTTCCGCAACGAGTGATCATCGCCCCCACAGGAGGCACGCATGGTCGACGACCACGGGGTCGACGCACTGGTTCGCCAGTGGACGCAGGAGCGGTCGCAGGACGCGGAAGCGGAGGAGATCAATCGGATTGCCTCGACTTGGCTGGCCGAGGGACCGGTAACCGTTTCCCAGCCGGGGATCCCAGGTCAGCGCTCCAAGGGTGGGGCCAAGTCGTTCACGGCCGTGCAGTCGGCCGACCCGCGCTACCTGGACGCGATGAGCAGGCGCCTGCCAGGTGTGCCGCAGGAACTGATCTCCGCGGCCGCGGGCTACTGGCAGATGGTCGGTGGGCTCGCCGAGGCCGAGCAGTGGTGGGACGCCGGGATCAGCCCGCTTGACCAGCGCGCTCTGGACTACCGTGCGGCCGGCCTGGTGCCGTCCGACCTGAGCCGCAGGCTCGGTCCGCTCACGGTGCTCGAGCACCTGCGCCGGGGCAGCGCCCCCGCATGGTGCGTCGCGCGGCTGCAGCGGCAGCAGCGCAACGGCGTCGCATAAGAACGTGTGTGGCAGTGGGTGGCCCGGGCAGGCCACCCGCTTCGCTATACCGGGATGACGCGATCGGCCAGGAACGTCGCTGCGGGATGCACGGCGTCGCCTGGTCCGTTCTGCAGGAACTGCCGGACTTTGGCGATCATGCTGACGCTGCTGGCGCCGTTTCGTCCGAGGTTCATCCGCAACGAGGGCAGTCCGGTTTCGGGCTTGGGCGGGTCCCAGGTCCCGCCGACGGCTGCGCGCATGACCTCGCTCGTATACGTCCCGGCCAGGACCAGCATGTCGCCGTCCACCTTGGCGGGTTGCTCCCGCGCGGCCAGGTGCGCTGCTTCCAGCAGCTCGTCGACCCTGCGCAGTGAGTCGAGGCTGCCGTCCAGGCTGTGCTCCTGGGCGAACATCGTCGAGTTCGCTGTGTGGATGGCCTGCCAGTCCAGGTTTTCGGCCGGGTAGTCACCCGGTCTGCCTGCGACGGGCACTCGGCCCGGCCCCCAGAACAGGACGCCGCCGACCCCGCGGGCGAGACCGACCGCGGACACAGGTGGCTCGTCCTTGCGGCACGTGACCTCGATCCGGCACGGCTGGTTGTCCTGGCCGTGTTCCCACATCGTCCGCAGCTTCATGGCGAACTGGGTCAGCCGCAGCGATTCGGGCGTCCAGTCCCAGACGGCCGCCATCAGGCCCATGGTCCCGTCCGGTGTGGTGTAGGTCATATCTATCCGTGAGACGTCCTTGAGCGACACCGCGGCAAGGTACCCGCGACCTTTGCATTCCCGTTGCACCCAAAAGTGAACGTAACGCCTGTTCGGTCCAAGTCGTTGAGCCGAACGTGGTGGTCGATCGATCCCGAGGGCTGATCAAGCGGTTGGCGCTGGTCACGCTTGTCCTGCTGCTCGCAGGCGGTGGCGTCTGGGCGTTGAGCGCCACGTCCGCGCCTGAAGCGGGCCCGGTCACCACCGAGATCCCGGCTCTGCAGGTACAGCCCGCTCCAGTCGAGCCCGGCGCGGTCGTGCCGGCCGCGGAGCAGAGCGTCCCGCAAGCGACGGCCGGCGCGGACCCGTTGCTGACGTGGGCGAACAAGATGTCCAGCCCGACCGGGATACCGGCACGCGCGTTGCAGGCGTACGGCAACGCGGAGCTGGTTCTCAGGCAGACCACGCCCGGATGCCGCCTGTCGTGGGCCACGCTGGCCGGGATCGGCCGGATCGAGTCCAACCACGGCCAGTACGGCGGTGCGGTGCTGGGGCCCGATGGCCGCCCCTCGAAGCCGATCATCGGCGTACCGCTGGACGGTTCGGTTGGCGTGCAACGGATCTCCGACACAGACGGCGGCCGCTACGACGGCGACCCGACACTCGACCGGGCCGTCGGGCCGATGCAGTTCATCCCATCCACCTGGAACAAATGGGCGTCCGACGCCAACGGCGACGGCCGCGGCGACCCGCAGCAGATCGACGATGCGGCCCTCGCCGCGGCGCGGTATCTCTGCGTAGGCGGCCGTGACATGGGGTCGCCATCCGGCTGGTGGGCAGGCGTGCTCTCGTACAACAACTCCGTGCCATACGGGCAGAAGGTCTTCGGTCTCGCGGACAGTTACGCGAAGGCTGCTACCGGTAGGTGATCGGTGTCACGTCACCCGCAGGTGTTAGCGTCAAACCGTGCGCGGTGACCGGGTGATTGCGCGCAGGCTGGCCATTGTCGCCGTCTGCGTGGTCAGTCTGCTCGGCGCCTGCCTGCTGGCGTGGTGGCAGTGGAACCGGTACGAGTCGTCCAGCGGCAGCTGGCAGAACCTCGGTTACGTGCTGCAATGGCCGCTGTTCGGGTTGTTCCCGGCGTTCATGTTCTGGCGGATTCGGCGCTTGAAGGCGAGGGAGCGGGCCGGGGCGGGACCCGCTGCGCCTGCCACGCCGCCGAAACCCGTCATGGCACGGCCGAAGCCGGTGGTGCCGGCCGACGACGAACCGGACGACGAGCTGACCGCGTACAACCGATACCTGGCCGAGCTGAACACGAAGGAACAAAGCGGATGACCGCCCCCGAACCCAAGACCGTGACCGACGAAGAGGCCCCGGCCCGTGACGCCGCGGCCCCCGGCCTGAAGGGCGCACTGGCCCGCTACCGGGTCCTTGCATACATCGTCGGTGTCGGCCTGCTCGCCCTGGTCGGCGCCATGATCATGCGTTACGTGTTCGACCAGCCGCAGTACAGCGCGATCGTCGGGCCGGTGCACGGCTTCCTGTACGTGGTCTACCTGGTCCTGGCGGTCGACCTCGGGCTCAAGGCCCGATGGCCGATCGTCAAGACAGGACTGATCCTGCTGGCAGGCATGGTCCCGTTCGTGTCCTTCATCGCCGAGCGCAAGGTTACCAAGGAGCTCAGCGCAGGCTGATCGGCGGAACCGTCGATCCCTTGAGCGTCAACGCGTCGATGGTCTCCGGGCGGTACGGCAACGTCTGCAGCCTGGCGACCATCGTCTCGACCGGGTTCTGAACTGTGGTCCCGAAGTAGAACGCCCACTCGTGCTCATCGGACCCGAAGTACACCGGTGACGAGAAGACCTGCTCGAACCGCCGCCAGCACTTGACCAGCGTCGAGTTGCGCCACAAGGTCGGGCAGCCGCCCTGGTAGGCCACGACGCCGCCCTCGGTGAGCAACCCCTTGCACAGCTGGAGGAATTCCTCGCCGTAGAGCCGGTTGTGCTGGGCGTCGGTGTCGTCCTGCTCGTCGGGCAGGTCCACCAGCACGATGTCGTAGCGCTCAGCCGACGTCCGGATGAACTCCCAGCCGTCGGTGTAGTGTACCCGGATCGGGCCGTTGCCCTGCTCGGCCTGCTCCAGCTCGGAAGTCGTGTAGCCGTAAGGCAAATGCTGCGCGCACAGCTTCACGGCCTCGGTGTCGATGTCGACGTGGTCGACCACGGAAGCGCCCGCGGCCACAGCCATCTGGCACACCACGCCCTCGCTCGACCCGACCACGAGCACGCGCTCGATCTTCTGGGCCAGCAGCAGCGCGGGTACCATCAGCGCCTCGTGGTACACGAGCTGGCTGAAGTCGGTGCTCTGCCGTTCGTTGTCGCAGAACAGCGAAACACCCTGCGCCGTCTTGCCGATCACCAGGTGCTGAAACGCCGTCTGCGTGTCGACGATGACGTCGTCGATCTGCCACACGCGGGTCAGACCGGCGCCCATGGGTTCCTCGATCTTCATGACCGGCCCTCCTGTCCTCTGTGGATCACACTGATTCGAGAGACGCCCGCGTTGAGCATGTCCCGCAACAGGTTCACTGCCAATTCGGGGTCCGCGCGCTTGCCACACGTGAACACGTCGATGAACACCGCGCCGCGCTCCGGGTAGGAGTGGATCGACGCGTGCGACTCCGACAGCAGCGCGAGCACGGTCACGCCCTGCGGCTCGAACTGCTTGAAACTCATGTCGCAGACCGTGGCGCCAGCCTTCTCCAGCGCGCGCTGCAGGCTGTCGACCAGGAACTCGGGATCGTCGAGCAGTTCCGCCGCCACGCCTTCGAACTCGGCGAGCACGTGCCGCCCGGCGAACTCGCCGACCTCGTCCTCGTCGTGCGCCTGCTCAGGCTTCGGCTCGCCGCCGACGAAGTACGTCCGCAGCGGGGGGAAACCGTTGAACGACACCGAAGAGTAGCTCTGGGTGTAGGCGCCGGTGGTCATGATGTCGACGAAGTCGCCCGCCTCCAACGACAGCGGCAACGAGTACGCAGTCCGTTGGTACAGAACGTCATCACCGTCACAGCTGGGGCCTGCGATGACAACCGGGCCTTCGGCGGAGCCGTCCCGCGTGGTCTGCAGCCGGTACGCGATCGCCTCGTTCTCGGTCTCGGCCATCCCGCCGTAGCGCCCGATGTCCAGGTACACCCAGCGTTTCTCGTCGGTGTCGGACTTGCGCGAGACCAGCACGACCTCGCTGCGGATCATTCCGGCCTCGGCGACCAGCACCCGGCCGGGCTCGATCGCAAGGTCCACTTCGTGGTGGAAGTGCCGCGCGACCGACGCGCGGATCGTGTCCGCGTAGTCGCTCAGCGGCGGTGGGTCGATCAGGTACCGGCCGGGGAAGCCGCCGCCGATGTTCAGCCCGCGCAGCGTGATACCTCGCGCGGCGACCTCCCGGGTCACTGTGCCCGCAGCGGCGATCCACGGCTCCCAGGCGGCCGGGTCGAGGTGCTGCGAGCCGACATGGAACGCGACGCCCTCGGCGTCCAGGCCGAGTTCGGCTGCGCGCACGAGCAGCCGTACGGCCATCTCGGGCGCGCATCCGAACTTGTGCCCGAACGGCGTCGCCGAACCTGCGCTATCCACCAGAATCCGGCACGACACGGTCGAACCGGGCGCCATGTTGGCGATGGTCTCCAGGTCCGCCTCACTGTCGAAAGTGAAGCGGCGCACACCGGCGCGGTAGGCGTACGCGATGTCCCTGGCCTTCTTGACCGTGTTGCCGTAGGAGATCAACTCAGGCCGTGCGCCCTGGCCCAGGCACAAGTCGATCTCTTCGCGGCCGGCCACGTCGAACCCGCAGCCCGCGTGCGCCAGCAGCTTGATGATCTCCGGCGCCGGGTTCGCCTTGACGGCGTAGTACATCCGCGCCTCGGGTAGGGCTTCCCGCAGCCTCGTATGGCTTTCCCGCACCGTGTCCAGGTCGATCACCAAGCACGGGGTCGGGGGCCTACGGTCGTCCAAGAACGCTCTGATGCGCTCCGGCGCCTGCGGGAGGGCGTCGATCACAGCGGGCAGCATAGGTCCAGCCCTGCCCGCCGAGGAAATCAGTGTCTGATTGGCCGAGCTGCGCCCCAGCCCCGGCCGTACTGGGCCACCGAGGTGTAACGGCCCTGAAACCTGAGCAACGGCTGGGTATTCGCCTGGTGTTCGATATCCTCCGGTTCACCTATCAGGGCGATGTGGTCGCCGGCCTCGATCCGCCTGGCAGTCCGGCAACGCAGCCGGACGGGCGCCTCCAGCAGCCGCGGCAGCCCGTCCACATCGGACTCCCAAAGCGTGCCGGACCCGAACCGGTCGGCATTCGTACGGGCGAACAGGTCGGCCAGATCGGTCTGGTCGGCATGCAGCAGATGCACAGCGAAGTGGTCCGTGACCGACAGCGCCGGGTACGCCGAAGAGCTCTTACCGATCCACAACCCCACTAACGGCGGGTGCATGCTGACCGAGCCGAAC
The DNA here is from genome assembly GCF_017876405.1 of Kibdelosporangium banguiense. Lineage (GTDB taxonomy): Bacteria > Actinomycetota > Actinomycetes > Mycobacteriales > Pseudonocardiaceae > Kibdelosporangium > Kibdelosporangium banguiense. The sequence goes on from NZ_JAGINW010000001.1 coordinate 4,758,682, forward strand.
GAACTGACCGTCAGGCCGACCGGGCCCGGAGCTGTGACGATGGTGACGGCGGCTGGGTGGTGCCGTAGGGCGTTACGCAGCTCGTCGATCACTGGGTGTCCTTCAGCAGCGTGGCCACGGCGTCCTCCAGACCCTCGGTGAAGACCGACTCGTTGAGGAACAGGCCTGGACCCGGTACCGAAAGCCCGATCTCCACGAGAACCGGTTTCAGGTGCACCTCGACCGCCAAGGCGTGCCTGTCGCTCGCGGCGACGAGCAACGGCACAGCCGTCTTCCCGCGCAGCGAGCCGGCTCCGAACCGGTCGAGAAAGGCCTTCAGCAGGCCTGTGTAGGTCGCCTTGTAGGTCGGTGAGGCGACGACGAGCACGTCGACGCTCTTGACATCCTCAACCGCGCGTTCCACTCGTACGCTCTGGTAGTCGAACAGCTCGTTCGCGAACTCCCCGAGGTCGATCACCGGACCCTGGTCCCCGCCCAGCGCGTCCCGGACCGCGAGCGCTGCCCGCAGCGTCCTCGACGCCGGCTTCGGGTTGCCGACAAGTACACCCACGACCGTCATGCCTTCGAGCATGAAAAGCCGGGCGACCATGGTCAACCGTGTCCAACGACTGAGAAACGAAACAGCGGTTCCGGCGGCTTGCCGGGCTAAGATCCCCGCCACCATGCCGCAGATCGTCAGCCGCCGCCTGTGCGCCGGATACAGCTTGGGATCGCTGGTCACGGGCTCTTTCAGCACCGTGCCCGGCTTGCTGCTGTTGCCCTACCTCACCGACACGCTCGGTGTGCAGGCGGCGACCGCAGGCCTGCTCGTGCTGCTGCCCAAAGCCTGGGATGTGCTGTTCAACCCGGTCGCGGGCCGGATCAGCGACCGACGTGGCTCGCGCCGCCCGCTGCTGCTGCAGGGTGGGCTGGGTGTCGCCGTGCTTTTCGCGGCGCTCTTCGCGTTGCCTGCCGGTGGCGGTGCGTACGTCGGCGTCGTGTTCCTGTTGTGTGCCACGGCGTACGCGTTCTTCCAGGTGCCGTATGTCGCGATGATGGCCGAGATCACGACCGACTACGACCAGCGAACACGGCTGATGACCTGGCGGATGGCCGTTCTGGCGCTGGCGATCCTGATCTCCGGCGCGGGCGCGCCCGCACTGCGGGACGCGACCGGCGGTTACCAGGTCATGGGCCTCGCGGTGGGAGCGCTGATCCTGCTCGGGACGGTCATGGTCTACCTGGGAACACGCGGAGTGACGGCCCAGAGCCACGTCGATGCGGGCGCCGGGTTCAAGGTGCTGGTCGCGGCGGTCCGGGATTCCCGGCATTTCCGGCGGTTGCTGGCCGCGTTCGTGATCCAGGCGACCGGAGTGAGCACCCTGCTCGCCGGTGTGGACTACATGTCCAGGATCGTGCTGCGTGATCCAGGTATGCAGACGCTGCTGTTCCTGTCGTTCGTCGGGCCCGCGCTGCTCGTCATGCCGCTGTGGCAACGGTTCGGCGTGCGTTACGGCAAACGGATCAGCTTCATCGTCGCGACGGTGATCTTTGCCGTGCCGATGGCCGGCGTTGCCGCCGCGCAGGTGCTGCCGAATTCCGTGATCGTCGCGCTGTCGGCGATCACCGGTGTCGGCTACTCGGGCATGCAGGTCTTCCCGATGGCGATGCTGCCGGACGTGATCACGGCCGAGGAGGAGCGGACCGGCGTGCGCCGTGCCGGCCTGTTCTCCGGCGTGTGGACGGCCGGGGAGACCCTCGGATTCGCCCTGGGGCCAGGCGTTTACGGCCTGATCCTGGCGATCGGCGGGTACGTTTCGAGTACGGACGCCACCGTGGTCCAGCCGCCGAGCGCGGTCACCGCCGTGCTGATCGGGTTCACGATCGTGCCGATGCTGCTGGTTGTGGCGGCGTTGCCGTTGCTGACCAGGAAACTGGAGGTGGTCCGCACGTGATTCCCGCCGAACAGGTGCTCGCCGAGCTCAAGGAAATGCGGGCGCACGACCTGCCGACACACGGCGGTCGCACCATGGCCTACGTGTACGACAGCGGGCTGGCCGGGCTGGACGAACTCGGTGCGGCCGCGCACGCGCTCGCGTCCTCAGCCAACGGCCTGGACCCCACGGCGTTTCCCAGTCTGCTGCGGATGGAGAACGAAGTCGTCGCGACAGCGGCGAAACTGCTCAATGGCGGATTCGGTCAAGTCACCTCGGGTGGCACTGAGTCGTGCATGCTCGCCGTGCTGGCAGCCCGGAAAGCCCGGCCGGACATCGAACATCCGTCCATTGTGATCCCGGTGACCGCGCATGCCGCGTTCCACAAAGCCGCGCATTACTTCAACATCAGGACAATCGCTGTCCCGGTGACCGATGGCTTCGTAGCCGACCCGGAAGCCATGCGAGCTGCGATCGACGACACGACTGTGCTTGTCGTGGCAAGCGCGCCTTCCTACGCGCACGGTGTGATCGACCCTGTCGAGGAGATTGCGGCAGCGGCGGCGGATCGCGGTGTCCGCTGCCATGTCGACGCCTGTATCGGCGGCTGGGTACTGCCGTATTTCGCTCAGCTTGGCGTGCGGTTCAAGCCGTTCGACTTCACCGTTGCGGGCGTCACCAGTATCTCGGTAGACCTGCACAAGTACGCCTACTGTCCTAAAGGGACGTCTGTGCTGCTGCACGCGGACGCGTCCTTGCGGCGGTCGCAGTACTTCGCGAGCGCCGAGTGGCCGGGCTACACGATGCTTAACTCAACCATGCAGTCCACTAGGTCTGGTGGCCCGATCGCGGCCGCGTGGGCCGTGCTGCGGCACGTCGGTGAGGACGGCTACCTGGAGCTGGCGTCGAAAACCCTTGCCGCGGTGCGTGAACTGCGTGCGGGCATCGAGCAAATTGATGGCCTTCGGATTCTGGGCGACCCGGCGTCCACATTGTTCTCGATAGCTTCGCCGGACATCGACTTGTTCGGGCTCGCGGACCAGATGCGGACCAGAGGCTGGTTCGTTCAGCCCCAGTTCGCGTTCCAGAACTCGCCCGCAAACCTGCACCTGACCGTCACGGCCGCCAACCGCGGCAACGAACAGCTGTTCCTGTCGGACTTGCGAGACTCGGCCTCGGCCGCGGTCCCGGCAGAGATCTCCGTCGACGCCCTCAAAGGCCTCGACGCAGCCACCTTGACCAGTGATCAGTTCGACACTCTGCTGTCCGCAGTGGACATGAGCAAAGGCATGGCCGCGGTCAACACCCTGCTCGCCGCCGCCCCCGCGGACCTGCGGGAGCGGCTGCTGATCGAGTTCCTGGGCCGGATGTACTCATGAACCCAGGCCGGTCAGCGACCTGACCTCCATCTCGGCCTGTTTGCGCTCGTCACCGCGGTCACAGCTGAGTACCGTGCCCAGGAAGCCGAGGATGAACGACACCGGGATCGACACGATTCCCGGGTTGCTCAACGGGAACCAGACGAAGTCCACGCCCGGGAAGATCGAACCCGGGCTGCCGGACACCACCGGTGAGAACGCCACCAGCGTCAGGCACGACACCAGGCCGCCGTACATGCCCCACAGTGTTCCGCTGGTGTTGAACCGTTTCCAGAACAGCGAATAGAGCAATGTGGACAGGTTCGCCGACGCGGCGAACGCGAACGCCAGCCCGACCAGGAACGCCACGTTCTGGCCGTTGGCAAGGATTCCGCCGGCGATCGCGAGCGCGCCGACCACCACCGCGGTCAGCCTGGCCACCCGGACCTCCGACCGCGGATTCGCCCGGCCACGCTTGAAGATGTTGGCGTACACGTCATGCGCGAACGAAGCTGACGCGGTCAACGTCAATCCCGCGACCACAGCGAGGATCGTGGCGAACGCCACCGCAGAGACGATGCCCAGCAGCAGGGTCCCGCCGATCTCGAACGCCAGCAGTGGCGCGGCCGAGTTCTCACCGCCGGTCGCGGCCAGGATCCGGTCCGAGCCGACCAGCGCCGACGCGCCGTACCCGATGACCAGCGTGGCCAAGTAGAACACCGTCATCGTGCAGACCGCCCAGATCACCGAGCGGCGGGCCTGCACGGCGTTAGGCACGGTGTAGAAGCGCATCAGCACGTGCGGCAGACTGGCGGCCCCCAGCACGAGTGCCAGAGCGAGCGAGACGAAGTCCAGTTTGCTCGTACCGCTCTGGCCGAACATCCCGCCCGGGTCCAGGATCTTCTCGCCCCGGACGTTGTTGGCCGCGGCCTGCTCCAGCAGCGCCGACAGGTCGAACCCGAACTTGCCCAGCAGGAACACGGTCATCAGCGCCACGCACAGCACCAGGATCGCGGCCTTGACGATCTGCACCCATGTCGTCCCGCGCATGCCGCCGACCAGCACGTACAGCATCATCACGACGCCGACGACGGTGATCACGACCGCCTGGCCCTCACCGGAGTGCACACCCAGCAACAGCGCGACGACGCCACCGGCGCCGGCCATCTGCGCCAACATGTAGAAGAACGAGATGACCAGCGTCGATGTGGCCGCCGCGGCGCGTACCGGACGGGCGCGCATCCGGTATGACAGCACGTCGCCCATGGTGAACCGGCCGGTGTTGCGCACCAGCTCGGCGATCAGCAGCAGGTTCACCAGCCACGCGACCAGGAACCCGATCGAGTACAGAAACCCGTCGTAGCCATGGATCGCGATCGCCCCGGCGATGCCGAGGAAGGATGCCGCGGACAGGAAGTCGCCGGACAACGCGAGGCCGTTCTTGCCGCCGCCGAACGCGCCGCCCGCGGTGAAGTAGTCGTTCGCCGTGGCCTGCCTGCGGTTGACCTTGGCCACCATCACGAGCGTGGCCAGCACGAACAGGCCGAACACCGCGATGTTCAGCACCGGGCTCCCGACATCGGTACTCACGACAGGCCCTCCCGTTCGCGCAGTGCGGCCACCTTCGGGTCGATCCGGCGCTTGGCGAACCGCCGATAGGCCAGCGTGATCAGCACAGTGCTGACGAACTGCAGCACACCGAGCACCAGCCCGATATTGATCATGCCGGCCAGGCGGCGGCTCATGAACTCGCCGCCGTACGCGGCGAGCACGACGAAGCCGAGGTACCACAGGAAGAACAGCAGGCTGACCGGGAACACGAACCGGCGCAGTCCGGAACGCAGTTCCGTGAATTCCTCACTTCGCTGAATCCGGACGAAGTCGAGCCCTTCTTGTCCTTCTTTTTCTCTTGCCGAGTCGATTCTTCCGAAGCTGGCCGAAGAAGTTCGGCCGGACCAGTGCGTCATATGTACCTTCCCCGGTACGCCTATCGGCCGGGCGTCATAGTAGCCACGAGTTTCGCGTTGTCCAATAGGCTTCCGGGTGGCCTGACCACTACATCGGCCGGAGCGGGGCGGTACCTGAGGGGCGACGCTCACACTTCCGAGTGAACCTTACGGTTGCGTAGCGTATGCCCGTCTGAGCAGCGGGTTTGTTGTCCGAAGGGGTAGATGTGATCCGCTGGGTGGGATCTACCTGGGCGTGGACCATCCTGGATGGCCTACCAAGGCCCGGCCGAATTTCCCCCGATCGGGGCATAAAGCTCGTATTCTCCTATGCTCCCTGTAGCATATCGCCGATCCATCCCGATCAGACCATTGATTGATCATTCTTCTGATGTAGCATCTTGGCTCCGGCGCTTCCTCATGGGGGTGCCGTCCCCCCTGACAAGCACGGCGCAAGTAATTGATCCCTGTCTTTGACGAGGCAGTGCAGTAAGCGACTGCGCGCATTGGGAGTGTTTTGACAGTGACCAGCTCTTCACGGGCGCGGATACTGCGCTGGCGGGATTGGCACCTGCGCACCAAGCTCGCCGCGGTCACCCTGGTCCCGTTGGTGTTCGTCGTCGCGCTCGGCGCGGTGCAGATCCACGGCCAGGTGGCCCGCGCGGAGTCCTACCGCCGGGTGGACCGCCTGGTGGCGCTGTCCGACCAGCTTCGCCACACGATCGGCGGACTGCAGCAGGAACGCGCCGAGTCGGCCAGGCTGCTCGTGGCCGGCGTCGCGGATCCGGGCGCCGAGCTGCGGCAGGAGTACCAGGCCACCGACGTCAACTGGGCCGCGATGAGCCGTGCGGCCGAATCGGTCTCGTTCGTCACGCCGGTGGCCGTCGAGGCCGCCGACGAGGTCGGCGCGCAGATCGAGCCCCTGAGCCGGTTGCGCCGCCAGGTCTACGGCTCCCAATTGGACGGACGCGCGGCACTGACCCGGTACACCGAGGTCGTCGGTGTGATGCTGGCTCTGGACAGGGCGCTGGCGGGAGAGATCACCGACCCGGCGTTGTCGGGCACCGCGCACGCCCTGCACAACCTGCAGCTGGCCAATGAGGAGATCTACCTGCAGCAGGCGCTGGTCACCACCGGCATGGCCCGCGGCGTGCTCACCGTCGCGGACATGGGCCTGCTGCGCACCTCGCAGGCCAGGCTGCTTTCCAGGACCGCGGATTTCCGGGCCACCGCGAGCCGTCCGCAGCAGATCGTGTTCAACACCACCGTTTCCGGTGCCGGTGTCGACGCCCGTGACCGGATGCTGGACCAGTTGCTGCAACAGCCGGACACGCGTCCGTCCGAACCGGCGATCAACATGGCGGACTGGCAGACGAGCTCACAACTCACCACGGGTGCGGTGGCGACCGTCGCGGGCGAGCTCGGCCGTGAACTGAGCGCCGAGTCGGCGCGGCTGCAGAGAGAGGCCGGCAACGCCGCCGGGCTTGTCTCGGTCATCCTGTTCGCGGCGATGCTCCTCGCGGCGGCCGTGGTGATCATCGTCGGCCGCCAGCTCGTCGGCTCGCTGCGGATCCTGCGGCGCAGCGCGCTCGAGGTCGCCGACCACAGGCTGCCGGAGGCCGTCGCGGGGCTCAGGGCGGGTGCCCTGCTGCCGCCCGAAGTGGCGCCGGTCCCGGTGCACACCAAGGACGAACTCGGCCAGGTGGCGCGGGCGTTCGACGCGGTGCAGGATCAGGCGTTGCGGCTGGCCGCCGAGCAGGCGCACCTGCGGGCCAGCTACGGCGACGTGTTCGTCAACCTCTCACGCCGCAGCCAGGGCCTCGTCCAGCGTCAGCTGCACCTGCTGGACCGCCTCGAGCGCGACGAGGAGGACCCCGACCAGCTGGCAACCCTGTTCCAGCTGGACCACCTGGCCACGCGAATGCGCCGCAACAACGAGAACCTGATGGTGCTCTCGTCCGGCAGCGAGCTGGCGCGCCGGGCCGGGCCACCGGTCCAGCTCGCCGACCTGCTGCGGGCCGCCGTGTCGGAAATCGAGCAGTACCAACGAGTTGTCGTCCAGCCGCCGCCCTCGCTGACCGTGGTCGGATACGCCGCACGAGACCTCGTCCGGCTGACAGCCGAGCTGCTCGACAACGCGACCGCGTATTCCGCGCCCGAGACCAAGGTGACCATCTCCAGCAGGCTCGCCGATGACGGCACGGTGTCGGTCGACGTCCTCGACAGCGGCATCGGTATGCGGGAAGAGGAGATCGAGGAGGTCAACGCCCGGCTGGCGGAGGGCGGCCAGCTGGACGCGTCGGCTTCCCGGCGGATGGGCCTGTTCGTGGTCGGCAGGCTGGCGGGCCGGCACGGTGTGCGGGTGGAACTGCACGGCGGCAAGGACATCGCCGGCATCCGGGCCACCATGACCGTCCCGGTCGAGCTGATGGCGGCGGGCGAACCCGAGGAGCCGTACCGCAAGCCGCGCACCAACGGCCATACAGTGTCCACTTCGGACGTCGTAGGCAAGCTCACCGGCCGTGTCGTGCCCGCCGAACAGCCGACCCGTGGCGACCTGTTCGCCACGGCCGAGCAGGAGGTCACTACCGGCTGGTGGGAGCCGATCACGCCGGATACCGAGCCGCCGGCGGAACGCGGAATCCACGAGACCACCCCGATTTTCGACGAGATGATCTCCGCGTGGTTCACCGGTTCGGATACCGGCAAGCCGGTCGAGGACAGTCCGACCGAGACGTGGGAGTTCGCCGCCGACAAGGGTTTCCAGGCCGCGCAGGTGGTCGCCGAGGCGCCGTTGGGTGTCACCGCGGCGGGCCTGCCGCAGCGCGTGCCGCGGGAAAAGCTGGTCCCCGGCAGCATTTCCGACGCTGGGCCGAGGGTGGAGGCGCGGGGCAGGCAGGAGGCCGAGGCCTTGCGTGCGCGCCTCGGCGGCCTGCAGAACGGGCTGTCCCGGGCGCGCCTGCAACAAGGAGGTGACGCGTCGGCCGAACGTGTGATGTCGGTCGCGGACAAGGGTTTTCAAGCCGCCGAAGCGGTGACGAAGTCCCCCGAAGGTGTCACATCCGTGGGCTTGCCGCAGCGCGTCCCACGGGAGAAGCTCGTACCTGGGAGCATCGCCTCGCCGCCGGGATTCGGCGAAGGCCTGGTGCGGGGTGAACGGGGGGCCCAGGAGGTTCGGGGCCGGCTGGACGAGCTTCAGCGCGGACTGAGCAACGGCCGGCGCAGTCTGGCCGGCAACCAGAACGGACAGGAGAGCCCATCATGACCTCGCCCCAATCCCAGCCGCACCAGTTCGGCTGGCTGGTCAACGACTTCGCGGAGCGGGTCGCGGGTGTGGCGCACGCGGTCGTGGTGTCTGCTGACGGGCTGTTGCTCACCGCGTCCGCCCGGCTGCCGATCGACCGGGCCGACCAGCTGGCGGCGGTGGCGTCCGGGCTGGTAAGCCTGACCCACGGGGCTTCCCGGTGTTTCGAGGCGGGTCCGGTCAAGGAGACCGTGGTGGAGATGGAACGCGGGATCCTGCTGCTGATGTCGATCAGCGACGGGTCCTCGCTGGCCGTGCTGGCCTCGCCGGCCTGCGACATCGGCCAGATCGCGTACGAGATGACGATGCTGGTCGACCGCGTCGGCCAGATGCTCACCCCTGAACTGCGCGCTGCTCTTCAGGGGACGAGGGGGATGACCGGGGCAGCGGTGTGAGGACTCGATGACGATCCATGAGGACGCGCCGCCAGGTCCGACCTTCGCCGACGTCCTGAACGGGCTGACGTACGGCAAACGGGCTGGGGAGGGCATGGACGATTCACAACGCCCGGCGCCGGTCGCGCGCTCGGCCGCGGCGCCGCAACCGGTGCTGGTGGAGATGCCGCACGACGATCCGGCGATGGTCCGGCCGTACGCGATGACCGGCGGCCGCACCAGGGCCGACGGTGATCTGCGCGTGGAGGCGATGATCTCCACGTCACCGGCCGGGCAGGCCGAGGCCGAGCTGGCGGAGATCGAACACCGGTCGATCGCCCGGCTGTGCCGTACGCCCAAGTCCGTCGCCGAGATCTCGGCGGAACTGGACATGCCTTTGCAGGTAGCCAAGATCGTGCTCGGGGACATGGTCGCGACCGGACTGGTGGTCGTCCACCGGACGACCGGCTTGTCCGGCGGTTCATCACATCTAGCGCTGATGGAAAGGGTATTGGGTGGACTCCGCCGGCTATAGAACCGCGCAAGCACTTGTGCCGACCATGACGTCGGTGAAGATCGTCGTGGCGGGTGGTTTCGGTGCCGGCAAGACGACCTTCGTCGGATCGGTCTCCGAGATCATGCCGCTGACCACCGAGGCGGTGATGACCGAGGCCAGCATCGGCGTGGACGACGTGGAGGCGACGCCGGACAAGACGACCACGACCGTGGCGATGGACTTCGGCCGCGTTTCGCTGGACACGGACCTGATCCTGTACCTGTTCGGAACCCCTGGCCAGCAACGGTTCTGGTTCATGTGGGACGACCTGGTGCGAGGTGCGATCGGTGCCGTGGTGCTCGCCGACACCCGGCGGCTGGCCGACTCCTTCTCGCCCGTGGACTTCTTCGAGGAGCGCGGCCTGCCCTACATCGTGGGCCTCAACTGCTTCGACGGCGAACTCCACCACCGCGTCGAGGACGTCCGCCAGGCAATGGCCGTGGACAAGACCGTCCCGATAGTCCGCTGCGACGCCCGCGACCGCGAGTCGACCAAACAAACACTGATCACACTCGTCGAGTACTCGGTGGAGCAATGGATAGCCGCGAACGGAGTCCCAGCGCACTAACCGGGCGGGTCGCTCTCGTCTTCATAGATGTCCAGCGTCCCGCGGAAGTTGATTCGCTCGGTGCGAGACCTCATATCCAGCCGGTCGCGCGCTGAACGAACCGTGGGTGAGTGCCGTCCAGGCGTGGGCTTCGGGCGATAGTTGTCGGGGATCGTCGGCAGCCGGAAAAGGTCGCCTGGGATCGAGGTCGCCCATCCCGATTTCATCTGAGTGATACCGGCGAGTTCGTTCGAGCCCAACGGGCGTGATCTCGCCGCGGCGATCGAGCGCGCTCGCAGAAATGTCAGCGCCAGCCTGGCGAGCGCGGGAAGCGCGATCCACGACATCGAAACGCTGACGATCACGCACAGAGCTGCCGTCTGCGCGATGACGGTCAGGTCCGGCACCTGCTGGACGATCATGACGTTGGTACCGAGCACGACGGGAAATGTGGCGGCCAGGTTGACCGCGGCCATTTTCCAGCGCGGAACACCGAGTTTCAGGACGGTATGTGCTGGAGCGAACAGGTTCCGCGGTATTCGCGTACTGAACAGCGCCTGCTGCGGCGCGAACTTCCCCGCCAGGGAAATCCATTGCCGGTGTGACGATGATTTCCGCCATCGCCTGGCCGACTGGACACTGTCGAACTGCACCGCGATATTCCAGCCCGTCCCGCCAGGCGAAGGCGGCGATACATACGAGGTGAGATACCCCCGCGCCTGGGACGCCGCCGCGATCAGCCCTTTGCTCGCGACAAGGAACCCCTCGATCATGTCCAACGGCACATGGTGTGCGCTCTCAAGCAGAACAGGCTTCCTGGGCTTCATCGGCTCGAGACCTCAGTCGGGAGCTTGCGCAGTCCGTCGAGCACGCGCTGCATGAGGGCGATGTCCGGTTGCTCGAAGCGGAGGCCGGCAAGCGGAGGCTGTGCGGGCTGCTCCACCACGGGACCGCGGGCAGCGGGAACAGGCACCGTGTCCGGGGCCTCGTGTGTTTCTGGAGGCGGGTTCGTTTCCCTGCTGCGCTGACGCGGTATGTCGCTTTTGGCCTGTGCCGTCACCAACCAGCAGATGGACAGGAGAAGGGACATAGAGACCGCGACGACTGCCTGCCACGCCAGGACGCTCATGCAGTGCACCGGCTGGGGTCCGCGGTTGCGTTGCCAATGATGTGAGCGGAGGTCAGATCGGGCTTCCAGCATGTCATCCGCACCCCCGGCCGCTCAGCTCCCATGATCCCCTCAATACCCATACGACGCTATGGCGCCGTAGGTTCATGACCTCGCGAGAAGCTACCGTGGTCCGCCGTGACCCCACCGATCGTCGTGGACACCCTCACATTCAACGATGACACCGATTTCGAAGCACTGACGGCCGAAATACTGAGCGGCGGAGGCGGCGTCGGCTCGAACAGAGGCGACAGCCACCCCCTCGACTGGATCAACCGCGCATACAACCAAGTGAAGCCAACGCCATACGCCTGCCGCCTCGCCCAGGGAGTCGCGAGCTGCCTCACCGCCGCCAACCCCAGAATCCGCGCCCAGGCCTTGGTGTTCTTCCAAACACACCCATCCGCCTGCGGAGCCGACCGCATAACCACCCTGGCAGCAGGCAACCGCGACTTGTTCAGAGCAATCGACGACCCAATACACCCAGGCACCGATCTGGAATGGCAACTACTGACAGCACTCGCCGCCCAAATCGAAGCCCACAACACCGACGCCCTCACTCTGGCCCGCACCGACGCCCTCCACCCAGGCAAGGCAGCCCCTCTGATCGCCTCCCTGATCGCAGCCGACCCAACCTGGACATTCGCCAACGCAGAAAAGATCGTCCAGGCCACCCCGGAAGCCGGCGCCACAATCCTCATCCAGGCCCAAACCGGCAACCACGACATAATCTCCCTAGCCCAGCGCATAACCCCCTTATGCCACAACGAGCCCCGTTTCAAACTCGACATATCCCGATTCATCACCAACCCAACCACCCGCCAAAAAATCCTCGACACATTCACCCAATCCCCCGATTGACACCGACACCCCGCCATTCAGACGGGCAGTCCTAGCCAGGCCCGGTCAGCGCCCCGAGCGGAGAGCAAGCCCGGTTACCGAGTTTGAAGGTCTGGCGTGCCCGGTCAGCGCCCCCGGACGCAAACGAGCCCGGTTACCGAACCCCAACAACGAAAAGCGCGTCAGCGCAGCAGACTTGTGTCCTGAGTGTCCTTACCCTCGGTCGGCCTGGGCGGAGCCTGATCACATAAGTCCAGGGGCACCGCAGCACAGCGGCGACCAACCCGAGCCCGGCGCGGCCCCAGCGAAACCCGACCCAAAACCGGAGTCACCTTTCAGCGAAAAGCACCTCATAGTCGGGAGGCGCCGGCGGTCGGAAGCGTGCGGTGTCCTGGGCTTGTGTGGTTACCCTGGGGCGGGCCGATCGAGGGTGGGGGCGCGAACCGCTCTTCCGTCCTCATCTGAGGGAGGTTTGCCCGCCCGGCAGGGCACAATCTCTCCAAAGAAAAAGAGCCGCAATCACCAGCGCCCAAGCCCCACGAACTCCAACCCACCAGGCGATACCCAACTCCGCCCCTACACAAGAAGGCAGCCCCCGCCACTCCCAGGGGGGCGTCCCTGCTCCAGTCTACCGGGGGAGTGTGATCAACAAAGGGGAAGAAGCGACCTGTGGACAACGAGATTTGCGAGTGGAGCCGTTCGTACGAAACCCCCGGCTGAAGCGGCTACACGGGCGGGACGAGAGTGAAGTAGCGGTCGAGAACCTCCCTGTCGCCGGTGATGTCGAAGTGGTCGGCCGGGACACGCTGCCAGAGGAACAACATCAGGTCGGAAGCTGTGCCAAGAAGTTCGACATCGCCTGAGCCGTCGACGAGCTGTACGTCATCGCCGGAGAACTGGACTGTCCGGCTGATTGTGCCGTCGGTGAAGCGGAACCGTTCACCTTGGCCGGCCGGAGCCTTCTGCCGTGCTCGCCGGAACGGTGCCATGACGGTGAAGGTCTGTTCGATGGCGCTTCGCGCGAGTTCGTGGTCAATCGGCTGATTGTTGGCGTCCCAGCGGTGGACGGCGGCCTCGATGGTCTGCATCTCCAGCCAGAACCCGGCTGTCTGCTCTCGCGACCACGTCCACACGGGCGTGTCCGATGCTGTGGTGGCGAACAGTTCCGCCAGTTCGGCCGCTCCTTCGGCGAACCAGTCGATCAGTCCCGCGGGCATGAGCCCCAGGTTCGGAGCGGTGTCCGGCATCGGCCATCCCTCGGTATCCGCGGGAAGCCGCATGTAGCTGATCTCCATGGGATCCGGCGGCACAGTGGCTCTCGTGGAGATGAGGCGGATTACGTACCGCTGCACGCCGCCGAGGTGCGCGACCAGATCCGAGGTCGACCACCCCGGGCAGGACGCGATCAACGGCGCGTCCCCCGGCACCTGACGTACTGCTGCTTCGAACTCGAGGATCTCACGACGGAAGTGCGCAAGGTAATCCATGGTGTTCACTCTGGCAGAGGGACCCGGTTCGCTCGATCGGGTGATGGGTCGATAGCGTCCGCTTGTGAGAACTGTTCGCGTATTGGTCGCGTTCACGCTGTGCTCAGGAATTGCTCTGATTCCGCCACAGACAGCTACGGCAGACCCGGATTGGGCTGGTCCGTTGAGCACGCGCGGCCGCTACATAGTCGACGTGAGCGGTGAACGCTTCAAACTGAAGTCGGGCAACTGGCACGGGGCGAGCGGCACCTGGACGGGCTCCGGCGATATCGACGACCCGGCGAATCACCACGCGGGCGAGAAGGCCGACCAGATCCCGCTCGGTCTCACCCGCACGAAGCTGAACACCGTCATCGACGGTTTCATCGAACTGGGGCTCAACAGCATCCGGTTGCCGTTCTCCAACCAGATGATCCACGACACGACCCCGGTGACCAGCCCGGTCGATCCGGAACTGCGCGGCCGGACTCCGCTGCAGATCTATGACGCGGTCGTGCAGCGGCTGACCGCGCGTGGTTTCGCGGTGATCCTCAACAACCACACGACCACTTCCCGTTGGTGTTGTGGCGTGGACGGCAACGAGCGCTGGAACACGAGCCAAACAGCCCAGCAATGGGAAGAAGACTGGCTGTTCATGGCGCGCCGGTATGCGAGCAACAAACGCGTTGTGGGCGCCGACCTCTACAACGAGGTTCGCCGCACCATTCTGGACGATCCGAACTGGGGCTGGGGCAACGAACACGACTGGCAGCTGGCGAGCCAGCGGGCCGCCGACCGCATTCTCACCGAGGCCAACCCGGACCTGCTGATCTTCGTCGAAGGCATCAACTGGACCGGCATCCCGGTTGACGGCCTGCCGCATGGCCGGCCGACCCTCGAGCCGGTCCGCACGCTTTCCCACACCCTGGTGGAGTCCGGAAAGCTTGTCTATTCCGCGCATTTCTACGGTTACACCGGCCCGAACCACACTGGGGCGACTGGTGCTGGCGAGACGCACGACCCGAGGTATCAGGACCTCAGTCCGCAGCAGCTGCGCGATGTGCTTTACCGCCAGGCTTTCTACGTCTCCGCCGAAACCGGGAACCACTTCACCGCGCCGGTGTGGATCAGCGAGTTCGGGGTCGGCGGGCGGGACAACAACGACCCGAAATCCAGGGCGTGGTTCGAGACGTTCGTCGACTATCTCATTGAGACGGACGCGGACTTCGCCTACTGGCCGCTGGTCGGTTTCCACACCGCACGCGCCGGCAACGGTTGGGGCCTGCTGCATTGGGACGCCGCCGGGCAGCGCATGGGCCTCTACGACGGCGACGACTGGCGAGCAGGAGCTTGGCGTCGGCTGATCAACGCGCCGGCCAAGCCTGCCACCAGCGCTGAACGCTGGTCGATGCTTACCCTGGACCACAGCGACTTCCAGCAGTCTCGCACGATCCGGCAACACCCGGATTGGGACATCGGTGCCCGCAAGGGCGTCTGCCCGGACGGGCAACGGCTGATCGGCCTGAGCCACACCGGAAATCGCGGTTTGTGCACGGGAGCTTCGCACGCGCCGACCGGATTCACCCCGGTCCGTTCCGAGACCTATGTGGACACTGACTGGGCGAGTGGGTACACCAAGGTGCAGTGCCCGCCGAACTATTCCGCAGTCGGTTACGGAGTGCGAGGCTCGGCATTCTCGTCGGTGCTGTGTGCACGTTCGCCGGTCCCGCTCGGCAAAACCGGCCGGACGGTGTGGTTCGACCGTCAGGACAACCGGGCGCCGGGTGGCGGCGAGTTCGCGTATGGCCATTACAAGGGGCAATGCGCCACTGACGAGTACATTGCCGGCGTCGCCTACACCGGCCGGTTCGGCTCAGGCCGTACTCCCGACGCGTTGCTCTGCCGCAAGATTGTGTGAGTCAATCGCAGGATGGAACCGAATGTCATCCTGGCAGTACACGGCGGTGCCGGTAACGGGCTGATTCGCGCGGACACCTCGCCCGAGCTGGAACAGGCCTATCGGGACGGACTCGCTTCGGCTTTGCGTGCCGGCGAGCAGATTCTGCGCAGCGGTGGCACGAGTGTGACCGCGGTCGAGGTCGCTGTATGTGCACTCGAGGACGACGAACTGTTCAACGCCGGCAAAGGCTCGGTGTTCATTGAGGACGGTGGACATCAGCTGGACGCGTCGATCATGCGGGGCACTGATCTGGCTGCCGGTGCTGTCGCCGGTTTGCGGAATGTGCGCAACCCGATTTCGGCGGCGCGTCTGGTCATGGAGTCCACACAATGGGTTCTGCTCGCTGGCGAAGGTGCTGAGGATCTCGCTATTCGAAACGGACTGGCGACGGTCACCCAGGATTACTTCTGGACTCAACGCCGTTGGGACCAGCTGATGGACGCCAAGAATCCCGATACCCCGCAACAGGCTGAATACAGCACTGTCGGCGCGGTCGCGGTGGACCGCAATCGTGACCTGGCCGCCGCGACATCAACCGGCGGGATGAACAACAAAGTCCTCGGGCGTGTGGGGGATTCGCCGATCATCGGCGCGGGGACGTACGCCAGGAATGACACCCTGGCCGTCAGCGCGACCGGCCTGGGTGAGGTGTTCATTCGTGGCGCCGCGGCGAGCACGATTTCCAATCTGATCGAGTTCGGCGGAAGAGACCTGGTCACGGCTGTGCACGAGGTCGTTATGGAGCGTTTGCCCGCACTGGGTGGAACAGGTGGCGTGGTCGCCCTCAACCGTGATGGCGTATTCACCGCGCCGCACAGCACTCCTGGGCTGCTGCACGGTTACCTCACGGCCGAGGGCACCATTGTGACCAAGGTCTTCACCGACGAGTGAACTGCAGATACTCCTTGCGATTCAATGGGTTTCGGTCGGTTCGCGACCTGCCCGGCGGCGTGTCGCGAACCGGTTCGTAGTGGTCGAAAGCGCATTCCAGCACGCCTTCACCGCGGGTCAACGACGGCAGTAGCCGGTCCAGTTCGTGCACCCGGGCGGCCGGGATGTCGCCTTCCAGCCGGCAGACCGAGCCACGTATTTCCGAGGTGAGCGGAATTCCCCGCAACCGCACCAGAATCGGCTGCACAGTGCCGATCGTGTCCGCCGGGATCTCCAGGTGGAACCGGTGCATGGGTTCGTGCACCACGGTTCCGGCCTGCCGCAGGGCATCCATCAGCACCAGCGGCGTCAGGTACCGGAAATCCCCGGCCGTGCTCGACATGGACTTGTCGAATGTCGCGTGGGAATGGCTTTGCCTTGCCCAGTAACCCGAATGTGTCATCGTGACCACACAGTCGAGGACCTGCCAGCCGTGAATTCCCTGCAGCAGCGTCTCTTTCACGGTCTGTTCAACGGCCTTGAAGAACGCGTACGGCATCGACCCGAGTTCGACACCGAGCCGGAACTGGACTCCTGACCCTGCCGGCGCCGGATCGACTCGCAGTCCGACCGTTGCCAGGTAAGGGTTGTCGCCCTTGTCGATGATCTCGAGCGCGGCCCCGGACCCGGCCGGCTGTTCGATACAGATCGTCGTGGTCTCCTGGCAGGTCACCGCGATGCCGAATTCGTCGGCCAGGGTGGCCTCGATGACTTCTTTCTGCACTTCACCGTAGAGCGAGACCGAGATCTCCTGGCGGATCTCGTCCTGCCGCAGATTGATCAGCGGATCCTGCTCAGCCAGTTGTGTGAGGGCCACGTGCAGGGCACCTTTGTCCTCCGGGCGGACCGGGACGATTACGGTTTCCAGCGTCGGCGGAGAGAAATTGTGCTGCCTGCCAAGCGGTGGCGGTACCCCGATCGTGTCACCGATCTGAATGTCCGCGAGGCCCCAGATCTTGCCGATCTGACCGGCCTTCACCGACATGCGGCGGACTGCCGGACCGCGGTCGAAAACGCTGATCGCGGTGACTTTTCCCTCTTTGCCGCCCTGGAACCGCAGCTTTTCACGTGTCCGCACGACGCCGGAGAACATCCGGACGTACGCGATCTTCTCCCCGGCCGCACCGCGCTCGACCTTGAAGACAGTGCCTGAGCCGGGACCGTCCACAGTGCCCTCGGCAGCGGGCAGCAGCTGGGTGATCCCGGCCATCAGCGAGTCCAGTCCGGCACCCGTGATGGCCGATCCGAAGAAGACCGGATGTGTCCTGGCTCTTTTGGTCTGCTCAGCCAAAGCCGTGCGCAGCCGATCGTAGGAAACGGCTGACGGGTCGTGGACGTACGCGGCGAGCAGCGCGTCGTCATACTCGGCGAGCACATCGACCAAATGAGAGATGAAACCAGCATCCGCGGCGTCAAAAGGAGTACTTCGCGCGCCGCGAGTGCCGATTTCGCTGACCGAGCCCATCGCGACGATGGCCGGGGTCAGTCTGGAGGAAATGCTTTCCAGCAGGGATTCGTACCGTGCCCCGCTGCGGTCTGTTTTGTTCACGAATATCAAGGTGGGAATGCGTAGCCTGCGCAGGGCGCGCATCAGCACCCGGGTCTGGGCCTGGACGCCTTCCACTGCGGAGATCACCAGGACAGCCCCGTCGAGGACGCTCAGGGAGCGTTCCACCTCGGCGATGAAGTCCGGGTGCCCGGGCGTGTCGATCAGGTTGACGGTGACGTCGCCGACCACAAACGACACCACAGCCGATTTGATCGTGATGCCGCGTTGCCGTTCCAGCGCCAGGGAATCGGTCTGTGTACTGCCGTCGTCGACGCTGCCGATCTCGTCGATGACACCGGCGGCGTGCAACAGCCGCTCGGTGAGGCTGGTTTTACCAGCGTCGATGTGCGCCAGAATGCCCAAGTTGAGCGTGCGTGACAAGCTTCATGTCCTCTGGATAGGCGTCAGTTCCTTTCTGGATGGACATGAACGCGAGTCGCACTCTGCTCTCCTAAGTCGGGCCGATCTGCGAGCCAGTTGACCAGAGGCCGTACTCGGGCGGCAACCGAATTTTGTGACGCGAGTCGCGAGCACAGCCCGTGCAGCCGGGTTACTCTCCGGTCAAGTCGAGGATGTGGAGGTCAGCATGCGTTCGCCGAAGGACTTCTTCCGGCCCCTGGCGCTGGGTGCGCCGCAGCCGGTGCGGGAGATTCCGTTCCGCCCTTCGCGTGCGCTGCACTTCTTCGACCCGGGCAACCCCAAGATGGCGGCCAAGGTGCCTGACCTGGCAGGTCAGGTGGACGTGCTGGTCGGCAACCTGGAGGACGCCGTCCCGGCCGACCGCAAGGAGGCCGCGCGGGCCGGGCTGGTGCAGATCGGCAAGAGCACCGAGTTCGGCCAGGCGCAGCTGTGGACCAGGATGAACAGCCTGGACTCGCCGTGGGCGCTGGACGACCTGCTCACGCTCGTCCCGGAGATCGGCGACAAGCTCGACGTGGTGATCGTGCCGAAGGTCGAGGGCGCGCAGGACATCCACTACGTCGACCGGCTGCTGGCCCAGTTGGAGGCCAAGGCGGGCCTTCAGCGGCCGATCCTGGTGCACGCCATCCTGGAGACCGCGACCGGTGTGGCCAATGTGGAGGAGATCGCCGCCGCATCACCGCGTATGCAGGGCATGTCGTTGGGCCCGGCGGATCTCGCGGCCAGCAGGCGGATGAAGACAACCAGGGTCGGCGGCGGGCACCCGGGCTACCTGGTGCGTACCGACCCGGTCGGTGAGGACATCACGGTCGGCAGGCAGACCTTCCAGCAGGATCTGTGGCACTACACAGTGGCGCGGATGGTCGACGCGTGCGCGGCGAACGGAATCCTGCCGTACTACGGGCCGTTCGGTGACATCCGGGACACAGTTGGCTGCGAAGACCAGTTCCGCAACGCGTTCCTGCTGGGCTGCGTGGGTGCGTGGAGCCTGCACCCGGCCCAGATCAAGATCGCCAAGAAGGTCTTCTCCCCGGCGCCGGAGGACGTGGCCTGGGCCCGCCGGGTCATCAGGGAGATGGGCGACGGCACCGGAACCGTGATGATCGACGGCAAGATGCAGGACGACGCTACGGTGAAGCAGTGTCGCGTCGTGGCGGAGCTGGCCGACCAGCTCGCTGCTCGTGACCCCGAGCTTGCCGAGGCCTACGCGGCTGCTGAGAAAGGCTGAATCATGCGTCGATCCGTGCTGTACATGCCAGGTGCGAACGAACGCGCGCTGGAGAAGGCGAAAACTCTGGCCGCCGACGCGCTGATCTTGGACCTCGAGGACGCCGTCGCACCGGATTCCAAAGTGGAGGCACGCAAACGCGTCTGCGAGGCGGCAGCCTCAGGCGAGTACGGCAAACGCGAAATCACCATCCGTGTCAACGGTTTCGGCACACAGTGGCACGCCGACGACCTACGCGCCGCAGCCGAGGCAGGCCCCGACGCCGTGGTCGTCCCCAAGGTCAACTCGGCCGCCGAGGTCCACGCGATCGAACGCGCCCTCGAAGCCGGTGGCGCACCGGACAAAACCACGATCTGGGCCATGGTCGAAACCCCGATCGCCATGCTGCACGCCCACGACATAGCCAGCGCCAGCGACAGGCTGTCGGTGCTGGTGATGGGCACCAACGACCTGGCGAAAGAGTTGCACGCCGACCACATCCCCGGCCGCGCCCCCCTGCTGGGCGGCCTCTCCCTCTGCCTGCTCGCCGCCCGGGCGGCCGGCAAGGACATCCTCGACGGCGTCTTCAACGACGTGAAGAACGCCGAGGGCTTCGAAGCAGAGTGCCTGCAGGGCAAGCAATTCGGCTTCGACGGCAAAACCCTGATCCACCCAGGCCAGATCGACCCGTGCAACCGGATCTTCGCCCCCTCACCCGAAGAGATCGAATACTCCCGCCGCATCATCGAAGCCTTCGAATCAGCCGGCCGCGGCGTGGTGACCGTGGACGGCCGAATGATCGAAAACCTCCACGTCGAGAGCGCCCGCCGAATCCTCGCCATAGCCGAGGCCCTCGACTAGGCCCGCCCGTCCGCCAAGATCAACGCCCCTGTCAGACCCTCCCGATACTTTGGCCTGACAGGGAGACCATCGAATGGCGGTTATGTCGCTCAGCGAGCCAGGCCCTTCGGACGCCGCACGTCAGCTTCAGGCGGTGCAGCGGCCGTTGAGCCAGGTCCGCATCTGCTGGGGCCAACTGGTGGCCATGCGCCGGGGACCCTTGGCCAGGGCGGTTTGCCAGGACGCCTGATTGCCCGTCCACGACGGCACGGGCTCCTCCCAGGCGACGGTGTCCGGCCAGACCGGCCGCTGTGGTCCGTTCGCGATGACCGTTGCCAGACCGGCGTTGGTGAAGCGTGTGGTGAGCTCGGGCGCCAGCGCCGAGTCGTGGGTGTAGACCATGATCTCCTGGGACGCGATGCGTTCCCGGATCGGGTTGATCACCTCGGCCCAGCCGGTGTTCCTGATCGCCGCGTCCGAGTTGAGAAGTGACTGCTTGGCCTCGCCCTTGACCTCGACAAGCGGGACCATGCCGATTCTCTTTGCGTCGTCGAGGAACTGGCGGAACGTGTGGACGCGCTCGCCCTTGTACGGCCCGACCTCGATGGTGCGGCCGTTCAGCTTGTCGCTTCCGGAGTCCCACCACAGCGTGTTGATGTCAGCCTTGGAGCCGGTCAGCCGGAGCGTGGACGTGTTGTGCCACATGACAGCCTTGGTGCCGTTCTTGGTCAGCTGCAGATCGGCCTCGACACCGGTCGCGCCCTTGTTCTTGTAGTCCTGTAACGCGGTCGGATTGTTGGGCTGCCTTACCTGGTCGCGTTCCCAAGCGTTGGCTCCAGTCGGATAACCGCCGTGCGCGAACACTGCGGGACACGCAGGCAGAACACTTTCCTGCGCCGCAGCAGGTACAGCGAGTGCGGGCAGCAGAGCGGCGACGAGCGCGAACCGAGCCGTTGCCGAGCGCGAGACCATAAGGCGTCCTTCCCTTCGACTGACTACCTGATGGGAAAATACAAGATCACTCAGCGCGGTTGTCGTGGAACCGGTCCACGGATACGTTCGATCCCAGGGGGAACAGTGACGCGAGTCTGGCTGATCCGGCACGGTGAAAGCGAGTCGAACATCGGTCGCACGTCAGCCGAGCCTGCGATGATCCCGTTGACCGAGTTCGGCCGGCAGCAGGCACAGCAGGTCACTTTGGCGTTCGCCAGGCCGCCCGCGTTGATCGTCACATCGCCGTACCTGCGTGCTCGGCAGACCGCGCAGCCGACGGTCGAGCGGTTCCCGGACGTGCCCTACGAGCAGTGGCCGGTACAGGAGTTCACGTATCTCGGCGAGTTGCACGGTAAGGCCACCACAGCCAAGGAACGCGAGCCTTTTGTCCGGGCGTACTGGGACCGGGGCGATCCGGGCTTCGCTCTCGGTGGTGCCGAATCGTTCAACGATCTACGCGGCCGCGTCCAGGACCTGCTGGACCGGTTGAGCCAGACACCGAAGGGTCCGGTCGCGGTGTTCACACACGGTCATTTCATGCGGGCAATGGTGTGGACGGTGCTGTCCGGCGGCAGCATGCAGGATTTCCGCAGGTTTGCCGAAAGCTACATCGTGCCGAACTGTGGTGTGATCGAACTGCGCTTTCCCGGACCGCGGCTGATTGGCGCTGCCCGGCTCAACCCACTGTGGTGAGTAGAGCGGAAAGGCCATGTAAGAACGAATCCAGGGCGAGTTCGAACGAGCCCTGGTCGATCTCGTCGGCGTGCTCGGCGAGGCGATGGGCCTGGCTGAGGTTGGGGTAGCGGTCGAGGTAGACCTTGACGTCGTCTTCGAAGCCGCGGGAGAACGAGCCGATCGCGGCGCCGAGCACGAGGTACTTGGTGGATGCGCCGATCATGGTCGCGTAGCGCGGTGGCCAGCCGGCTCGGACGAGGCCGCCGTGGACCGCGTCGGCGACTCGGAGGGCGGCGTCGCGGCGGGCTGGGCCGGCGGCGAGGAACGGCACGATGTTGGGGTGCGCGGCCAGGGCGGCGCGGTATGACCTAGCCCACGTCCGGATGCCGGTCTGCCAGTCGGCGGCGCCGAAATCGCTGACGTCGACGCCCGCCATGATCTCGTCGCAGACGTCGTCGAGCAGGGCGTCCTTCGTCGGGAAATGGCTGTACAGGGAGGGTGCCTGGACGCCGAGTTCGCCGGCGAGCCGGCGCATGGACAGGCCGGGCAGCCCGTCGCGGTCGATGATCTCCAGCGCGGCGGCCCTGATGCGCTCCCGGCTCAGGATCGGGGTGCTCGGCCGTGGCATCTGCGTCCTTCCAGAGTTATGCTTCGACTATACCTAACACCGTATGGTTTTCCTGCTCGCAGGGCCCGTGACCTGCTCGCAGGGTCGAGCAACAACGTGGAGGAACCAGCATGGCCGCTCTCGACGGACGTGTAGCCCTGGTCACCGGGGCGGCCCGCGGCATCGGCGCCGCGGTGGCCGGACGACTCGCGGCCGACGGCGCCGCAGTGGTCGTTCTCGACCTCGATGAGGCAGCCGGCAAGCCGACCGTGGCCGCGATCGAGGCAGCAGGCGGCCGGGCCATCGCTGTGGGCGCTGATGTGACCGACGCCGCACAGGTAACCGCCGCGGCCGACCGCGCGGCCCAAGAATTCGGCTCGCTCGACATCCTGGTGAACAACGCCGGCGTCACCCGCGACAACCTGCTGTTCAAGCTGTCCGAACAGGACTGGGACACCGTGATCGGCGTCCACCTCAAGGGCGCCTTCCTGGCGAGCAAGGCGGCGCAGAAGCACATGGTCGCCCAGAAATACGGCAAGATCGTCAACTTGTCCAGCGTGTCCGCGCTCGGCAACCGGGGCCAGGCCAACTACTCCGCGGCCAAAATGGGCCTGCAGGGCTTCACCCGCACGCTCGCGATCGAACTCGGCCCGTTCGGCGTCAACGTCAACGCCGTGGCCCCCGGTTTCATCGTCACCGAGATGACCGCCGCCACCGCCGAGCGCCTTGGCATCACCCCGGACGAACTGGCCGCGCGCAGCGCCGAGATCACTCCGGTCCGCCGCGTCGGGCAGCCCGCGGACATCGCCAGCACCATCGCCTTCCTCGTCAGCGACGAGTCCTCGTTCATCACCGGCCAGACGATCTACGTTGACGGCGGCCGCAAGCTGTAGGAGTAATCATGGTGGACTTCTCCCTCACCGACGAACAGCGCGAGGTCCGTGACTGGGTGCGGACGTTCGTACGCAAGGAGATTCTCCCGCTCGAACCGGAGGTGCTGCGCCGCGAACGGACCGGCCGGCCAGGTCTCGAACCGTCGGAGTTGCGCGAACTCCAGTTGAAGGCCAAGGAATCCGGCTTCTGGGGCGTGCTGACGCCCGAAGAGTACGGCGGAATGAACCTCGGCGGCGTGATGGCGGCGCTGCTGGAAGCCGAACTCGGCCGGTCCTTTGTGCCGTTCCGCTTCGGCGGCTCAGCGGACAACATTCTGTTCTTCGCCAACGAGGAGCAGAAAGAGACCTACCTCAAGCCGACCATCGCCGGCGACCGCAAATCCTGTTTCGCCATAACCGAACCCGGCGCCGGTTCCGACGCCCGCGCCATCCGCACCTCGGCCCGCCAGGACGGCGACGACTGGATCATCAACGGCGAGAAGACATTCATCACCGGTGGCAACGAAGCCGACTTCACCATGGTCTTCGCCGTGACAGACAAGGAAAAGGGCGCGAACGGCGGCGTCACCTGCTTCCTGGTGGACCGCGACGCGGGCTGGAAGTCCCACCCGATCGACACAATGGGCGAATGGGGTCCGGCGGCGCTGACCTTCGACAACGTCCGCGTCCCCGCCCGCAACATCCTCGGCGAAGTCGGCCGCGGCTTCGAACTGGCGATGCGCTGGATCGGCCAAGGACGTTATCTGTTGCCCGCCAGGGCAATCGGATCGTGCGAGCGTTTGCTCGAGATGGGCATAGACTACGCCCGCACTCGGGAGACCTTCGGCCAGCCGATCGCCGAACGCCAGGCAATCCAGTGGATGATCGCGGACTCAGCGGTCGAGATCGAAGCCTTGCGCTGGCTGGTCCTGCACGCGGCCTGGCAGGTCGACCAGGGAATGGACTCACGCCAGGCCCAGTCGATGGCGAAACTCTACGGTGGCATCAAAGCCAACGAGATCGTCGACCGAGTCCTGCAGATTCACGGCGGCATGGGCTACACCCGCGAGCTGCCAGTCGAACGCTGGTACCGCGAGCTCCGGCTGCTGCGAATCTACGAAGGAACCGACGAGATCCAGCGCCGCACAATCGCCCGTAACCTCCTCAAAGGACACGCCTCAGTCAGTGGCACCCTCGGTTAACCCATCCCAGTGAACCCGGTGCGAACGGCCCATTCGCACCGGTTCACCCCTTGCAACCCCCTACTGATCTTGCTCCCCCGGTAGGCTGGAGCAGGGACGCCCCCCGGGTTGGGTGGGGGACTGTCTTGTGGTTGGGGCGGAAGGGTTTTCGTCAAAGTCTGGGCGGCTTGTACGAGGGCTGCCTTGGTATTTGCCCGGTTGGCGTCCTGAGCGGGGGCGAGCACGGTTACCGAGCCCCAGCAAAGAAATGCGCGTCAGCGCAACAGAAGTCTGCTCTGAGTGTCCTCATCCTCGGTCGGCCTGGGCTCGTGTGGTCACCCGTGGGCAGGCCGACCGAGGGCGCGAACCGCCCTTCCCTCATCCGAGGGAGGTTTGCCTGCCCGGCTAGGCCCGTTTTCCGCATCGTGACCGGATAGCGGGGTGGCTGCCTGTTGCTGGGATGGCTCCAGGCTGCGGGTTTGGGCCCGGAGCGGTCTCGACGAGAGAGTCGGACTGTTGTGACAAACTTGATGTATGAGGCCACCCGGATACGGCGTGTCGCAAGCCGATTCCGGCGCCAACTACGCTAGCGTTGTGACAACATGTACCCGAAGGTAAAGCGGGTTCGCCGCGGCGACCGCGTGTATGAGTACCTGGAACTGGTGGAAGGCCACCGGGTCGACGGCCAGGTGCGGCAGCGCGTTGTGGCAAAACTGGGCCGGTTGGACGAGCTGACCGCCACGGGCCGGTTGGAGCAGCTGGTAGCAGGCCTGGCCCGGCTGGACTCACCCCCGGTCGGCACCCGCCGCGAGGTCGGCCCGCTGCTACTGGTCACGCACTACCTGAACCGGCTGGGACTGACCGAGATCGTCGATGACACCGCCCCGATGCGGGGACGGGCCTCGGCCACCCACGGGGAGATCATCGCCGCGCTGGTCGCCAACCGGCTGTGCGGGCCGGCGCCGCTCTACGACGTGGCCGGATGGGCCACCTCCGCAGCGGTAGCCGAACTGATCGGCGTCCCGGCGTTGCTGCTCAACGACGACCGGCTCGGCCGGGCGCTGGAAGCGCTGGCACCGGTGGCCGAACAGGTCCGCTGCCAACTACTCCTCCGCGCGATCGAGACCTTCGCGGTGGCCGACGCCTCCCGGCTGCACCTGGATCTGACCGCGGTCCGGTTCGCCGGCCGGCACACCGATTCGGCGCTGGTGGCCAAGGGATGGGCCGCCGATCGCAGTTTCGGCCGGCAGGTCAAAACCCTGCAAGCAACCACGACAACCGGAGTATCGCTGTACTTCCGGCCGCACAAAGGCTCCGCCAACGAACTGCCCGCGTTCACCGCGGCCCTGGACGCACTGCGCGCCTGTCTGCCAGCCGGGCTGGTCGCGGTCGCCGACTCCGGCCTGGGCTACCTGACCACCCTGTGCGCGCTCGATACTGCGGCAACCCGGTTCGTGGTCCCGTTACGCGCCGACACCGGCTGGGCCCAGCGCTTCCGCGCCGACGCAGGCACCCTCGATGCCCTGGCCGAGCTCGATTACCGCTCCCAGCGCGAACAACACCTTCCCCCGGACCGTCGAACCGTCTACAAGGGACTACTACGGCCGTTCACAGTCACCGACCGCCAGACCGGGCAGCACCGGCTGCGCGTGGCCTACATCCACTCCAGCGAAGAAGCCGCCTCCGTTACCGAGGCACGCGAACGCACCCTGACCCACGCCGAAACCGCGCTGACCAGGATCCGCAACGGGCTCGGTGGCCGCTACTACAAGACGAAGACGCAGGTCGACACCCGTGTTGCGAAGATCATCGGACCGCACATCGCCGACCTGATCACCGTCACCACCGGACCCGCCCGTCACGGCAAACCCAGCATCCACTGGCAGCGCAACCACGACGCCATCACCGCCGCCGCCCAACTGGACGGGCTCTACGCCCTGGCCACCAACCTGCCCGACCCACCCAACCGTGAACTGACTGCACTGGACGTGCTCACCGTCTACAAAGACCAGTGGATCGTGGAACAACGCCACCGCGACCTCAAGCAAACACTCAAAGTCCGCCCCATCTTCCTGCACAACGACGACCGGATCGAAGCCCTCATCGCGATCATCGGGATCGCGCTGCTCATCTACGGGCTCATCGAAGCCGAACTCCGCCACGCCCTCGGCCCCGACACCCCACTACCCGGCCTGCTGCCCGAACACCGAGCCGCGATCCCCACCAGCCGAGCCGTCCTCACCGCCTTCCACGGCCTGCACCTGACCTACACCCCCACCGGCCCACACCTCGACCGCCTCACCCCTCCCCAACGCGCCATCCTCGCTCACCTCGACATCCCCCTGCCCTGGCCCGAAAAGACCAACTAACCCTTCGAACCTGACAGGCGCAGCCGCCCAACAGTGCGGAAAACGGGGCTAGGGCATCTTCTTGCAAACAATCACAGCGGAAACACTACTTCTTGAGCAGGAGCCGGACGGTCAGTTCGAGGCGGGTGGCGACATCCGTGGCGGAAGCCCGGCGAGTAACCCAGGCGACCAAGTTGGACAGCCACACATCCCCGACGACCCGGGCGATGGCTTTGTCCTCGTCGGTTGGTTCGCCCTCGTGCATTGCGCGGGTGAACATCCGCTCCAGCAACTGTCCGACGTGGTCTACTTCGGCCGCCGCTGATGTATCGGCGAACATGAATGCCCGGGTCATGGCCTCGGTCAGGTGTGGGTCCCGCTGCATTGCGCGCGTGACCCGGCCCAGGACGAACAGCACCCGGTCG
Organism: Kibdelosporangium banguiense; assembly: GCF_017876405.1. Taxonomy (GTDB): domain Bacteria; phylum Actinomycetota; class Actinomycetes; order Mycobacteriales; family Pseudonocardiaceae; genus Kibdelosporangium; species Kibdelosporangium banguiense. Next base: position 4,786,161 of record NZ_JAGINW010000001.1, read on the forward strand.
TAGCGGGTCTCGCCGGGGATCGAGGCCTTTTCGATCCGTTCCTGGTTACGCTCGAACTCGCGGGCGAGGCCGGTCACCAGGAGGTGGATCTTGGAAGGGAAGTAGCGGTACAGCGTGCCCAGGGCGACTTCGGCTCGTTCGGCGACTGCTCGCATCTGGACGGCGTCGTAGCCGCCCTTGCTGGCGAGCGCGATGGTCGCGTCGAGGATGCGCTTGCGTCGGTCGCGCTGCGCGGCTGAGCCGAGCTCGTCGTCGCCGAGGGCACTGATGGCGCCGGATGGCGTGGCTGTCATCGATCGGTCCCCTTGCTGAAACCTGTTCCACTTCAACTGTCAGTGTACCGCGCGGTTGCGAATTGTACTCAGTCGCAGGGTTGAGTTCAGAACTGAAACACGTTCTATAATGACGGAGTGTCAACCGAGCAGCAGCGGGCCATCGGGGAGTCGGTCACGGCGTGGGCGGCCGGTGCCGGCGTGCTGGCCACGGTCCGCGGAGCCAAGGGTGCCAAGCATTGGCGGGAGCACTGGGCGGACCTGGCGCATCTCGGGTTGTTCGCCATGGTGCTGCCGGATGAGGAGGGTACGGTCGCGGATCTGGCCACCGTGCTGGAACATGCCGCGGCCGCGCTGGTACCGGGCCCGGTGTTGCCCACAGTGCTCGCCGGATTGTTACTCGCGCGTACGCCGGATTCGCCCGCGGCCAAGGAACTGCTGCCTGGGCTGGCCGAAGGCGGTGTCCCTGTCGCAGTCGGACTCGAGCCCGGTGCCCCGCTGATTGGTCACGCACCGTATTCACTGGTTCAGTTGGACGGTGCCTGGACACTGGTCGAAGCCGGGTCCACAGAGCGGGACGCCCTCGATTTCTCCCGCCCGCTGTCGGATCTCGGCAGCGTCACGAGCGACCGTGTCCTGCTGCTGGACACGCAGGAAGTGCACGATCTCGCCGTTACGCTGGCAGCCTCGGAAGCCGTAGGCATCGCGGGATGGTGTCTGCGCACGGCGACGGACTACGCCAAGATCCGCCAGCAGTTCGGCAAGCCGATCGGCTCGTTCCAGGCGGTGAAGCACCTGTGTGCGGGCATGTTGTGCCGGGTCGAGGAGGCACGCGCGGCGGCATGGGACGCGGCGAGGGCGGCGGACGAAGCCCCGGACGAGCACCCGTTGGCCGCGGCGGTCGCAGGTGCGGTGGCGCTTGAATGCGCAGTACAGACGGCAAAAGACTGTATTCAGGTGCTTGGCGGTATCGGCTTCACATGGGAGCACGACGCGCACCTGTACCTCAGGCGTGCTCTGGCGCTCCGCGCGTTGTTCGGCGGAACGGCCAAGTGGCGCCGCCGAGTCGCTGAGCTGGCGCTGCAGGGCGCGCGCAGGCAGGTACGCGCGGTGTTCGAAGCAGACAGTGAAACCCGTTCGCTCGTCGAGGAGATCGCGGCGCTGCCGCAGGGTGAGCAGCGCGTCCGGCTGGCGGAAACCGGATTGCTCGCGCCCGAATGGCCCAAGCCCTATGGCCTGGACGCGAACGCCGAGCAGCAGCTGATGATCGCCGACGAGCTCCGCCGGGTCGGCGTGAGACGGCCGGACCTGGTGATAGGCGCGTGGGCGGCGCCGACGATCCTCCGGCACGGCACGCCCGGGCAGCGCGACCGGTTCGTCTGGCCCACGCTGCGCGGCGAGATCGTCTGGTGCCAGCTCTTCAGTGAACCCGAAGCAGGCTCGGATCTGGCGTCGCTGCGGACCCGTGCGGTTAGGCAGGACGGCGGCTACCGGTTGCAGGGCCAGAAGGTGTGGACCTCCCGGGCGGCCGAGGCGGACTGGGCGATCTGCCTGGCCCGCACCGACCCGGACGTGCCCAAACACAAAGGCATCACGTACTTCCTGGTGGACATGAGCACGCCCGGCATCGACATCCGCCCGCTGCGGGAGATCACCGGCGACGAGATGTTCAACGAGGTCTTCCTGGACGATGTCTTCGTACCGGACGACTGCGTTGTCGGCGAGCTGGGCGAGGGCTGGAAGCTGGCGCGCACGACATTGGCCAACGAACGCGTGGCCATGGGCGGCGGTTCGTCTTTCGGCTCGGAACTGGAGGACCTGCTCAAGATCGCTGCCGAGCGCGGCGCCGACCCGCAGCGGCTGGGTGAGCTGCTGGCGGGCGGCCTGGTGGTGTCCCTGATGGACCAGCTCGGCACCGATCCCAGCGTGCGCAAGCTGGTCGGCGTCCGGCAGCGTCAGGAGGTGGCCGAGGCCATGCTGGACGTCTACGGCGCGGACGGCGCGTTGGCCGACGTCGCCGCCGACGCGATTCATTCGTTCCTGCTCACCCGGTGCCTGAGCATCGCCGGCGGGACCAGTCAGATCCTGTTGACCCTGGCGGCGGAACGAGTCCTCGGCCTGCCGAGAACCTAGGAGGTGGCGTGGACTTCAGCTTCGACGAAACGCAGCGCGAGATCGCCGACCTGACCGCCGCGGTCCTGCGCCGTGATCCTGATCAGGCGTGGAAAGCATTGGGACAAGCGGGATTGCTCACGTTGCCGATCCCCGAACGGCTTGGCGGCGACGGACTCGGCGTGATCGAGACCTGTGCCGTGCTGGCCGAGGTCGGTCGCGCCGGAGTCGCCGTTCCCGCGCTGGCGACGCTCGCGCTCGGTGTCCTGCCGATAGTCCACATGGGAACGACTGAACAACAGGATCGCCTGCTGGCAGAGACATCCGTCCTTACCGCTGCACTGGACGGAATCGTGACGGTCACTGACGGCTTGCTTTCCGGCACCAAAACCCATGTTCTGTATGCCGAGGAAGCGCGATGGATCCTGGTCGCGACCGAGTCCGGTGTTTTCATCGTGGATCCCGCCGATGTGAGCATGGTCCGGACATACTCGTCGAGCGGGACACCCGAATACACCCTCACCCTGTCGGATGCTCCAGGTGAACACCTCGGTGAGGTCGGCACATTGCGCGCGATTGCACTCGCCGGTGCGGTCGCGATCGGCGATGGACTGCTCTCCGGTGCATTGGCACTGACCTCGGAGCATGTTCGGAGCAGGGAGCAATTCGGTAAACCACTTGCCACATTCCAGGCGGTGTCCCAGCAGATCGCGGACGTCTACGTCGCCGCCCGAACACTGCATCTGGCAGCGTGGTCGGCCATCTGGCGGCTGAGCGTCGACCGTGATCCAGGACCTGCACTGGACGTGGCCGGATACTGGCTGGCCACCGAACTTCCGTTGGCCATGCACACATGTCACCACCTGCATGGCGGGATCGGCGTGGACATCTCCTATCCGATGCACCGCTTCTACTCGCTGGGCAAGGACCTGGTGCGGTTCACCGGCGGTGCCGGGGAAAGGCTGGACCAGCTATGTTCGTTGATCTGACCGAGGAGCAGCGTGCGCTGCAGGCCCGGCTGCGCGAGTACTTCGCGGACCTGCTGACCGCCGGGGAACGCACCGAGATGATGACCGACCGGCACGGGGTGGCCTATCGGAACCTGGTGCGGCGCCTGGGTTCGGACGGCTGGTTCCAGGACATGAGCGAGGTCGACCGGCAGATCTTCATCAACGAGGCCTCACGCGCGGACATCCCGCTGCCGTACGTGACGCTGCAAACCGTCGGGCCGACCCTGAAAGCCTTCGGCTCGCAGGCACAACGCGACTTCTTCCTGCCGAAGATCGTTTCCGGCGAGGTCCATTTCGCGATCGGTTACACCGAGCCCGAATCCGGGACCGACCTCGCCTCACTGCGCACCACGGCGGTTCGCGACGGCGATAGCTACGTGATCAACGGCCAGAAGATCTTCACCACCGGTGCGCATGACGCCGACTACATCTGGCTGGCGTGCCGGACGGACCCGGAAGCGCCCCGGCACAAGGGAATCTCCATCATCATTCTGGACACCTCGTTGCCCGGCTATTCCTGGACGCCGATCATCACCTGCGACGGCGCCCACCACGTGAACGCCACCTATTACAGTGATGTCCGCGTGCCCGCTGACATGCTTGTCGGTGAGGAGAACGGCGGCTGGCGGCTGATCACGACGCAGCTCAACCACGAGCGGATCATGCTCGGCCCGGCCGGTCGCCTCACCGGTATGTACGAGCGCGTCCACGCATGGGCGGCTGCCCGGGACCTGCTCGGCAAACAGGATGTCCGGCGCGCGTTGGCTGAAACCTACGCGTGCGCCGAAGTCAATTCATTGCTCAATGCTCAGATTGCATCGTCCGAATTGGATGTCGCGGACGCGTCCGCGACCAAGGTGTTCTCCGCCGATCGCACTCAGCGTATCGGCCGCCTGATGGAGGAGATCGTCGGCCGGTACGGCGACCCAGCGGATCCGGAGACCGCGGATCTGACGCGCTGGCTTGACGTCCAGGCGAAACGCAACCTGGTCCTGACCTTCGGCGGTGGCGTGAACGAGATCCAACGCGAGCTGATCGCCACAGCCGGCCTCCGACTGCCCAGGGTGCCGCGATGAACCCGATCGAAGCCGAGGCCGCCCGCCTCGCCGCGTTAGGTGAGAGCAAACCCCGCCTCGCCCGTGATCCCGTCAACGAACCGATGATCAACAACTGGGTCGAGGCCCTGGGCGACCGGAATCCGGCCTACCCCAAGTTCGCCCCACCCGCGATGGTCCAGGTCTGGACCATGTACGGCCTCAACGGGGTCCGTGACGCCGACGACCCGCTCGGCGCCATGACATCAGTCCTGGACCAGGCCGGTTTCACCTCGGTCGTCGCTACCAACTGCGAACAGACCTACCACCGCTACCTGCGTCCGGGTGAACAGCTGTCGGTGACCACCCGACTGTCCGATGTCGTTGGCCCGAAGCGGACAGCGCTGGGTGAAGGCTGGTTCGTCACAACCATCAGCACGTGGTACGTGGACGAAGAGCCCGTGGCCGAGATGATGTTCCGGATCTTGAAGTTCCGCCCACCGGCGGCGACGGGTGCGGTGATCCGCCCGCTGATGAACCAGGACACGGAGTTCTTCTGGGAAGGCACTTCGCAACGCGAGCTCCGGATCCAGAAGTGCCCAGCCTGCTCGCAACTGCGGCACCCGCCCGGACCGTTCTGCCCATCGTGCGGCGACTCGAATCCGTCGTATGTCCTGTCTTCTGGCCGCGGCACAGTCTTCAGCTATGTCGTGCACCACCACCCACCCGTGCCGGGAAAGAAGCTGCCCATAGTGATAGCCCTTGTCGAACTGGAGGAAGGCGTCCGAATGCTCGGCGAACTCCAAGGTTCAGACCCGGAATCAGTCCACATCGGTCAGTCCGTCACAGTCGACTGGTCCCGTGTGGACGGCGAGCTGACGATCCCGGTCTGGCGGGCGACATGACGCAGCTTCCCGAACTCACCATCGAGACCACGACGACTTTCGTGGTCAGCACCGCCCTGGCGACGCGCGACTTCCAGGATGTCCACCACGACCGCGAAGCCGCGATAGCCCGTGGCTCGAAGGACATCTTCCTCAACATCCTGACGACAACAGGACTGGTCCAGCGCTTCGTCACGGACTGGGCGGGGCCGGAAGCCCTGGTCCGCAGTGTCTCCATCAAACTCGGTGTCCCCTGTTACGCGGGCGACACGCTCACGTTCACAGGCACCGCGAAACCGGACGGCAACGACACAGTGGTCGACGTGGTGGGCCGCTGCTCCCTGGGCGACCACGTAACAGGAACAGTCCGGGTGACCCAGCCATGACAAGCTCGATCACCAGCGCCCCTACAACTTCAAGAAAAATGCCCCCACCCTCTCCGGGGGGACGGCCCCTGGCCAGTCTATCGGGTGGCGGAGCTGGGCGGGCGGGGTTGGCGCTGGTTGTGGATAGAGGGGGTTGCTGTGGATAACTTGTCGGGGAAGGCCGCGATCGCGGGGATCGGGGCTACCGAGTTCAGTAAGATGTCCGGCCGCACCGAGCTGAAGCTGGCGGTCGAGGCGGTCAGGGCTGCCTTGGCGGACGCGGGTCTGGAGCCGTCTGATGTGGACGGGTTGGTTACGTTCACGATGGACAGCAATTCCGAGATTGCCGTTGCCAGGGAGCTGGGGATTCCGCAGCTGAGTTTTTTCAGCCGGATCAACTTCGGCGGGGGAGCGGCCTGCGCGACTGTGCAGCAGGCGGCGATGGCGGTGGCGACGGGCGTTGCGAATGTCGTGGTCTGCTATCGCGCGTTCAATGAGCGATCGGGGCATCGGTTCGGCAGGGTGTCGACGGCCGCGGCTTCGGCGCCGACATCGAATGGGATCGACGCGTCGTGGTCCTATCCGATGGGGTTGGGGACGCCGGCCGCCGATGTCGCGATGTTCGCACGGCGTTATCAGCATGTGTACGGGGCGACGTCCGAGGATTTCGGGCGGGTCGCGGTTGCCGACCGGCGGCATGCCGCGGTGAACCCGGACGCGTGGTTTTATCAGAAGCCGATCACGTTGGCCGATCATCAGGCGTCACGCTGGGTGGTTGAACCTTTGCACCTGCTGGACTGCTGTCAGGAAAGTGACGGCGGTGTCGCGATTGTGGTCACCAGTGCCGAGCGGGCCAGGGATCTGCCGCAGAAGCCCGCGGTCATCGCCGCGGCCGCGCAGGGCAGCGGTCAGGATCAATTCGTGATGACGTCCTACTACCGTGACGACCTGCTGGGGCTGCCGGAAATGCGGGTGGTCGGCGACCAGCTCTGGGCGCAGTCCGGGCTCGGCCCGCAGGACATCGGCACGGCCGTTCTCTATGATCATTTCACGCCGTTCGTCCTCGTTCAGTTGGAGGAACTCGGTTTCTGCGGTCCTGGTGAGGCGCGGCACTTCATTGCCGACGGTGCTATCGAAATCGGTGGTGCGCTGCCCATCAACACGCACGGTGGTCAGTTAGGCGAGGCGTACATCCACGGGATGAATGGGATCGCCGAGGCGGTGCGGCAGATTCGAGGCACGTCGGTCAATCAGGTCGGCGGCCCGGTCCTTGTCACTGCGGGTACCGGAGTGCCCACCAGCGGTCTCATAGTCACGGGGTGATCAACCGGCTAGAGTGACGCGGTGCGTCGTATCGCCCTGCCAATCGCGCTCGCCTTAGCCGTCTGCGGTTTAGCGACAACCTCGGCCCTCGCGCCGACTTTGCAAACCCCTCCGCAGACACTTCAGCAATCCATGGATGAGCACGAAATGCAGCTGATGGCAGCCGTCACCACCCCGCCCAAGACCGCTCAACCACCCCGCCGGGGCGTGCTGCTCCCGGCCGACGGTGTGATCAACCAGATGATCACGGTCTCGGCCCCGGCGCCGACAGCGACGACCGCGAAATTGTCGGCCTGGACGCGGGACGGCGACTCCTGGCGCAAGGACATCGGCCCGATTACCGCGTATGTCGGCTCGGACGGTGTCGGTGAGGCACGCGAAGGAATTGCCCGCACGCCCGCCGGTGTTTTCAAGCTGACCGAGGCGTTCGGTATCGCCGACAACAACGGGACCAAGCTGCCGTACTTCAAGGTGGACGATTCCGACTGGTGGGTCAGCGACGTCAACTCACCTGAATACAACAAGCATTTCCGTTGTCCCCCAGGCAAATGCCCCTTCAATGAGCGCGCGGGCGAGCGGCTCATCACCGCGGGTGAGGTCTACAAGCACGCAGTGGTGATCGACTACAACCGCAACCCGGTCAAGCCGGGCGCGGGTTCGGCGTTCTTCCTGCATGTCTCGGAAAACAAGCCCACGGCCGGATGTGTGTCGATTCCGTCCGACAAGCTCGACGAGATCATGCGCTGGCTGGACCCGGCGAAGAATCCGGCGATCAACATAGGGTGACCACGGTGTCCGAAAGGACTGCCCGGTCGTCGACAGTCGTCGTGACCAGCAGGCGCTTGTCCTCCTGCCACACGTTGGTGCGAAGTGTTTCACCCGGATACACCACGCCGGTGAATCGCGTCGAATAGCCGGCGACCAGGCTCACGTCACCCTCCAGCACACCGTCGATCACCGTTTTGCACACGATTCCGTACGTGCACAACCCATGCAGAATCGGCCGGGGAAACCCCGCCGCCGAAGCGAATGCCGGATCGGAATGCAGCGGATTGCGGTCGCCGCACAATCGGTAGAGCAAGGCCTGCTGCGGAAGCGTCGGTGTGTCGAGCACGAAATCAGGCGCACGGTCAGGCAATTCCACCGAGGTCGAAGGCCCGCGCGAACCCCCGAAACCGCCCTCGCCTCGGGCGAAAATACTGGATCTTGTGGTGTACAACGCCTCGCCGGACGAATCGACCGCCGTGGACTCCTGCACGATGACAGCCGCTTTGCCCTTGTCGAACACGTCGGAAATCCGGGCCCGGGCGGTCACTGTCGCCGACACCGGCAGTGGCCGGTGCACGGTGATCTCCTGCTGGCCGTGCAGCACACGTGCCAGGTCGATTTCCACCCCTGGAAAGGACACCACGGGCGGCTTGGTCTGCCGCAGGTTCGCCGCGATCACACCGAAAGCCGGCAGTACCTGAAGGTCCTGCTCGGTCGCGTAACGCAGTTCCAGCGGCGACATCGGATCGGCGCCCGCACCCAGCGCGAGGTGGTAGAGCAGCACGTCGGACGATGTCCACGAGAACGTGGTCTCGCCCAGCGAGGCACCAACGGCGACCGCGGGATCGATCGGCATGCGACTCCTCAGGTGTACGTGATCTTGACCGTGTCGGTGACCGGCAGTGACTGGCAGGCGAGCACGATGCCGTCGTCGAGGTCCTCCTGGTCAAGGATCTCGTTCTGCAACATCTTCACCTCGCCCTGCTCGATCCGGCACGCGCAGGCACTGCACGCGCCTTCCCGGCACGAGTACGGTGCGGCCAGGCCCTTCTCGAGCAAAAGGTCGAGCAGCTTCTTGTGCCGCGGCCACTCAAACGTGTGCTGCTCGCCGTCCAGGTCCACTTCGACCGTGACCTCGTCGCCGTCCGACGGCAACTCCTCGACGGTCTCCTCGAAAGGATTGCCGGACAAGGAGATGAACCGCTCGACATGAATGCGGTCACGCGGCACGCCAAGCGACTTCAAGGCCTGCGAAGCCACTTCCATGAACGGCGCCGGTCCGCACAGGAAAGCCTGGAAACCCGTGAACGGCTTCAAAGTGGTGAAATGCCGTGCGGTAGGCAAGCCCTGCAACGACTCCAGCCAGTGGATCACCAGCAACCGGTCCGGATACTCGTCTGCCAGCTGCCGCAGCGCCGACGCGAAGATCACCGAGGACTCGTCCCGGTTGGCGTACACCAGCACGATCCGGCCGCTGCCGCGCGCCAAAGCGGACTTGATGATCGAGATGACCGGGGTGATGCCACTGCCGCCCGCGAACAGCAGCAGGTTGTCGTCCAACGACCGCGGAGTGAAGATTCCGGCCGGTGGCAGGACATCCAGCACAGTCCCCGGCCGTACGTTGTCACAGATCCACGCCGAGCCGTAGCCGTCCGGAATGCGTTTGACCGTCACTTGTGGACGGCTGTCGACATCAGGTGAACTCGACAGCGAATAGCACCGTGCGACCGGGCCGCAGCGCAATGTCAGGAACTGTCCGGGCCGGTAGTCGAAGGAGGTGTCTAACACGACCGAGACCGCGTCGGCGGTCTCCTGGATCATGTCCGCCACGGTGACCTGCTGGTATTCAGCCATCCGGGACCTCAAGCAGACCTTCGGCGACCAGGGATTCGATGCTCGCGCGCAGTTTCGAGCACGTGTCCAGCAGCGCGGCCGGCTTGGGCCGGGAGGCGAACTCCGGGCAGCGATCGGTCGGTGTCTGCCACTGGATGCTGGTGTGATGCGCGCTGTTCTTCTTCACCAGCACACACGTCCCGCAACTCGTGCACTCCACCGGCCGCAGCCCGTCGGAGAGGAACGACCGCCGGTCGGCCTCCGTATGAGGTGCGGTGCCGGCGACGACAGGAGCCTTCGCCCACATCACACACCGGCTTCCTTGCGGCGCGCCAGGTTCTCGGCGACCTCACGCTCCCACGCCTCGTTGGCCTTGGTGGTGTCCACTTCGAATTCGAACCGGCGGGTCATGTCGTCGCTGACTTCCTCGACGTCCACATAGAACTGCTCGTACCACCGGCGCAGCTGGTAGACCGGGCCGTCCTCCTCGCACAGCAGCGGGTTGTCGATCCTGGTCTTGTTCTTCCAGATCTCCACGTCCTGCAGGAAGCCGGTCTTGAAGCTGCGGGCGAACTTGCCGGCGACCTTGTCGGCCATCTCGGTGTCCAGTCCCGGCAGCTTCTTGACGATCAGGCCGTACTGCAGCATGAACGAGTTGTGCGTGATCGGGTAGTGGCAGTTGATCAGCACCGTCTCGACTTCGATGCCCTTGTAGTCGTTCCACAGGTAGTTGATCATGTACGAGGGACCGAAGTACGAGGCCTCGGAACGCAGCAGGTTGTCCTCGCCCGCGTAGTTGCCGGTGTCCTTGCTGCCGTTGGGGGCGATGTCCGGCCGGCCTCGCGAGTTGAGGTACTGGGTCGCGACATGGCCTTCGAAGATGTTCTTGAAGTAGGTCGGGAAGGCGAAGTGGATGTAGTAGAAGTGCGCCATGTCGACCATGTTGTCGATGATCTCGCGGCAGTTGGAGCCCTCGATCCGGATGGTGTCCCAGGTCCAGTTGCTCCACTCCGGCGAGCCCGCGCCTTCCACTACCGGGATCGAGACATCCGGCGGCGGCGGGTTGCCCTGTGGATCGTGCCAGATCAGCAACTGGCCGTTGCGCTCCAAAGTGGTCCACGAGCGCGTCCTCGCTCGCAGCGGAACCCGCTTGGCGTAAGGGATGTCGACACAGCGGCCGTTGCCCGACCAGCGCCAGTCGTGGAACGGGCAGGCTATGTTGGCACCTTTGACTGTGCCTTGGCTCAGGTCGCCGCCCATGTGCCGGCAGTACGCGTCCAGCACGTTCAGCTTGCCGTCCTCGCCCTGGAACACCACGAGTTTGGTGTCGAACGCCTCGATCGCGTGCGGCTTGCCGTCCTTGAAGTTCTGGGCCAGGCCGATGCAGTGCCAGCCTCGGGCGAACCTGGTCGGCGGGGTGCCGACGTCGATGGTCCGGATCTCGTCGCGTGTCACTGCCTGCTCCCCTTCGATAGCGCAGCCATGTTCAGTGCGGCCAGGTAACCAAAGGTCATCGCCGGGCCGATTGTCGCACCAGGTCCCGCGTACGTGCGACCCATCACGGCCGCACTGGCGTTCCCGGCCGCGTAAAGCCCTTCGATGATCGAACCGTCTTCTCGCAGAACACGTGCTGCGGTGTCGGTCCGCAATCCGCCCTTGGTGCCCAGGTCGCCGGGCACGATCCGGACCGCGTAGAACGGCCCGGTCTCCAGTGCCGCGAGACAGGGGTTGGGGTGGTTGCGGGGATCGCCGTAGTACTTGTCGTATGCCGACTCACCACGCCGGAAGTCCTCGTCGGTGCCGGAGTTCGCGAACCCGTTGAAGCGCTCGACAGTCGCGGTCAACGCCTCAGCCGGAACCTCGATCGCTTCGGCCAGTTCGGCCAGTGAGCCTGACTTGAACACGGCGCCCGCTTTGTACCAGCGGCCAGGGAATGGCTGGCCTGGGTACAAGCCGGCGAACATGTACCGGTTGCGGTATCGCTGATCCGCGATCAACCAGGTTGGGAAGTTCTGGGCCGGGCCGTCACCTTCGCCGTACATCGCGTGCACCGCGTCCACGTATGGCGCTGCCTCGTTGGCGAACCGCTTTCCTTGGGCGTTGACCATGAGGCATCCGGGCAACGTCCGCTCGGCCAGGCAGAAGTACGGCCCTCCGCTGAGCACGATCGACGGGCCCCACCACGCGTCGTCCATGAAGTCGGCCGCCGCGCCGAGTCGCAGCCCGGCTTCGATTCCGTCGCCGGTGTTCTCCAGTGCGCCGACTGTCCACTGTGCCCCAATGGGCTCGCGCTGGTACTTCTGGCGCATCTCCTCGTTACGCTCGAACCCGCCGGACGCCAGCAGAACGCCGTAACGGGCGCGAACCACGGTCTCCTCGCCGCGCTTGTTCACGCGGACTCCCACCACACGGTCGTCCTGGGTCTCCAAGTCGACAAGCGCGGTTTCCAGCCACACCGGCACTCCTGCTTTCGCCAGTCCGGCTCGCATGCCTGCAGCAAGCGCTTGGCCCATCGCGAGCTGCCTCCGCCGGGTCACCCGTGCGATGAAGCCGCGTGCACCGACACGGAATGCACGCAGCACGCCGCGAGGGTGCCTGCGGACCAGATTGAGCCACCGGTAGTCGGCCTGCGTGACCGCCACGTCCATGGGGGAGGCGAGATATGGCCTGTTCAGCGTCTTGAGGTGCTCGCCGATCAGGCTCGCCGGCATCGGCTTGGGCTCGATCGAGCGCCCGCTCGGCAGCCCGCCTGGTGCCTCCGGGTAGTAGTCGGAGTAGTTCGGCACCCAGGCGAACTTCAGCGGGGTGCTGGCCAGGATGAAGTTGATCGTTTCCGGGCCGCGGTCGAGGAAGGTCTTCTTCAGCTCGCTGGGCACGGCATCGCCGACAATGTGGTTGAGATAGGCGCTGGCCTGCTCCGGGGTGTCCGGCACGCCCGCGCGCAGGATCACCTCGTTGTTGGGCACCCAGACGCCACCGCCCGACCGGGCTGTGGAACCGCCGTAGGTCGGCGCCTTCTCCACCACCAGGGCGCTCAGCCCGTTGTGCGCGGCTGCGAGCGCGGCGGTCATCCCTGCCGCCCCGCTGCCTACGACAACGAGGTCGAACTCGGCTGGCTCGGTCATCAGCACCTCCTGGGCAATACTAGAACAGGTTATAGTCTTGGCCGCCAGGCGCGCTATGGTGTTCGTAGATTTTGACACTGTGAGGCGGGTCCGACCGTGCAGAAACGTGTTCCACAAAGTTGGGATGACAGCGCCGATGTCGTGGTCGTCGGCTTCGGCGCGGCCGGCGCTTGCGCGGCCATCGAGGCGGCCTCCGCCGGGGCCGATGTGCTCGTACTGGATCGATTCGCCGGTGGCGGTGCGACGGCGATGTCGGGCGGTGTGGTCTACGCCGGCGGCGGCACGCCCCAGCAGACCGCCGCGGGCGTCGCCGACACGCCTGAGGCGATGGCCCGGTACCTCGCGCTCGAGGTGGGGGACGTGGTCTCGCCCGAGACGCTCCGGCGGTTCTGCGACTCCAGCGTGGACATGATCTCCTGGCTGGAGAAGCAGGGCGTGCCGTTCGACGCCAGCTTGTGCCCGTACAAGACGTCCTATCCGAGCAACAAGCACTACCTCTACTACTCCGGCAGTGAGTCCGCGGGCGGGTTCCGGGATGTCGCGCCGCCTGCCGCGCGCGGTCACCGCACAAAAGGCAAGGGGACCTCGGGGAAGGTCTTCTTCGCCCGGCTTGCCGAGGCGGCCCGGGCCGGCGCGCGAGTCCGGACGCAGACGTTCGCGCGGAATCTGATCACCGAGGACGACCGGGTGATCGGGGTCGAATGCACCGTTCTGGCCGGCCTGGCGGCGCGTGTCCACAAGCTCTGTGGCAAATACGCGGCAAAGCCGGGTTTGTACGTGCCATTGCTCCGCAAAGCACTGAACCGGCGCGTCAAGAAGCTGGAACGGCGTTACGGAAAGACGATCCGGGTCGAGGCCCGGCGCGGGGTGGTGCTGGCCGCAGGCGGGTTCGTAGCCAACCGGGAGATGATGCGTGAGCACGCCCCGGACTACCGCCGTGGCCTGCCGTTGGGGACAGTCGCCGACGATGGTGCCGGGATCCTGATGGGCGCCGAGGCCGGTGGCGCGACCGCGCATCTGGAGCGGGTGTCCGCGTGGCGATTCATCAGTCCTCCCAGTGCTTTCCTCGGCAGTCTCGCTGTTGACGTCAACGGCCGGCGGATCGGCGACGAAT